>NZ_CP053549.1:0-4334173 GCF_015040335.1 Paenarthrobacter sp. YJN-D
AGTATTTAGGAACTGATTGATGACAGTAGACGAAGCCAACCACGCCAACACTGTCGGAAGTTCCTGGCGCAGGGTGCTAACCCTCCTGGAACAGGACGACCGGGTCACACCCCGTCAGCGTGGTTTCGTCATTCTCGCCCAGGCCCAAGGCCTTATCGGTTCAACCTTGCTGGTGGCCGTGCCCAATGAGCTAACCCGCGAAGTCCTCCAGACACAGGTCAAGGATGCTCTGGATGACGCCTTGCGCAATGTCTTCTCCGACGACATCCGCTGTGCCATCGATGTCGACACCGATCTGGTACCCGTCCATGCCGAGCCGGAACCCGCCGTCGAGCTTTCCGCCGTTCCTGACTTCGCCGAGCCGAAGCCGCAGCCAACCCCGCCGAGCACCTCACATGAGTTCGGCCGCCTGAATCCTAAGTACATCTTCGACACTTTCGTGATCGGTTCCTCGAACCGGTTTGCCCATGCGGCCGCCGTCGCTGTCGCAGAAGCGCCGGCAAAGGCGTACAACCCGCTCTTCATCTACGGCGACTCGGGCCTTGGCAAGACGCACCTGCTGCACGCGATCGGGCACTACGCACGCAGGCTCTACAGCGGCATCCGGGTCCGCTACGTGAACTCGGAAGAATTCACGAACGACTTCATCAACTCCATCCGTGATGACGAGGGCACCAGCTTCAAGACCACGTACCGCAACGTGGATGTCCTCCTGATCGATGACATCCAGTTCCTGGCAGGCAAGGACCGGACGCAGGAAGAGTTCTTCCACACGTTCAACGCGCTGCACAACGCCAACAAGCAGGTTGTCATCACCTCGGACCAGCCACCCAAGATGCTGGCCGGCTTCGAAGACCGCATGACTTCCCGCTTCGAGTGGGGCCTTCTGACGGACATCCAGCCGCCGGAACTCGAAACGCGTATCGCCATCCTCCGCAAAAAGGGATTGAGCGAAGGCCTCTCGGCCCCCGATGACGCCTTGGAGTACATCGCGTCCAAGATCTCCAGCAACATCCGCGAACTTGAAGGCGCACTGATCCGCGTCACGGCTTTCGCCAGCCTGAACCGCCAACCGGTGGATGTCGCCCTCGCAGAGATGGTGCTCAAGGACCTGATTACCGACGACGGCGCCCAGGAGATCACGGCGAAGCAGATCCTTGACCAGACTGCTGACTACTTCAAGCTCAGCATGGAAGAGCTCTGCAGCAAGTCCCGTACCCGCACCCTGGTGACCGCACGCCAGATCGCGATGTACCTCTGCCGCGAACTGACGGATATGTCGCTTCCCAAGATCGGGCAGGAGCTCGGCGGACGTGACCACACCACGGTCATCCACGCCGACCGCAAGATCCGCGAGCTCATGGCCGAGCGTCGTGTGATCTACAACCAGGTCACAGAGCTCACCAACCGCATCAAACAGCAGCAACGCGACTCCTGAAATCCACATCGCGTCCGCCACTACATACCTTATTAACAGGCACATGTGGATAAGCCTGTGGATACTTAAGGGGACAAGCGCGGTTAATGGGCTTAAAACCCTTAAGCCGTCTGTGGATCGTTAAAAACCGGCTTTGGAGTTGTCCCCATCCACACCCTGTTTAAAACCCAGTTAACGCACAGTCCATGAACAGGGCTTAACCCCGGATCTGCGCCGCAGGATGGGGTTATCCACAGTTTCCACAGCAGTTATTAACACTACGAATCCCAAAAAATTGAAATCCCTCAAATAACAATCTCGTTCTGCCACCCACCCGACCCTCCGAAGGACATGCCAAGTTCCGGGCCACGGCCAGCCTGCGGCTGTCCACATAGGACGGGTCGGAGCAATCGGGGATGGGTTAATCGCGGATCTTCCGGCTAAGCTGTCAGCAGCGCTCCCATCCTTGGGTCTTGTTTGTAGTTCGCTGAGTGCGGACCATGCAGGTTCCGATGCCGGACTGCGAAGATTTAGCGGTTTCCAAGCAGGAATCCGCGGCTACTACATGGCAGCAGCAATGAAAGGCGGCACCCCTCCGTGAAGTTCAGAGTCGACCGCGACGTCCTGGCAGAAGCCGTTACGTGGACCGCGCGGTCGTTGTCTCCGCGGCCGCCCGTTCCTGTGCTTTCCGGCCTCCTCCTCAAAGCTGAGGCGGGAACCGTAAGCCTCTCGAGCTTCGACTACGAAACATCGGCGCGCCTGGAAATCCCCGCCGATATCGCCGTCGAGGGCACCATCCTGGTTTCCGGACGCCTCCTGGCAGACATCTGCCGCAGCCTCCCCTCGGCTCCGGTCGAGGTTGAAACAGACGGAAGCAAAGTCACTCTTACCTGCCGTCGAAGCAGCTTCCACCTGGCCACAATGCCTGAGTCCGAGTACCCGGCCCTTCCTGCGCTTCCCGCCATCAGCGGCACCTTGCCCGGCGACGCTTTCGCCCAAGCCGTGTCCCAGGTCATCATCGCTGCGAGCAAGGACGACACCTTGCCGATCCTGACCGGCGTCCGCATGGAGATCGAGGATGACCTCATCACGCTCCTGGCTACGGACCGCTACCGGTTGGCCATGCGGGAAGTGCCGTGGAAGCCAGTAACTCCCGGCATCTCAACCAGCGCACTCGTGAAGTCCAAGACCCTGAACGAAGTCGCCAAAACCTTGGGCGGCAGCGGTGACATCAACCTGGCCCTCGCGGACGACGACAGCCGGCTTATTGGTTTCGAGAGCGGCGGCCGTACCACGACTTCGCTCCTGGTGGACGGCGATTACCCGAAGATCCGCTCACTTTTCCCGGACTCTACCCCGATCCACGCAACAGTCCAGACCCAGGAATTGGTGGAGGCTGTACGTCGCGTTTCCCTCGTTGCAGAGCGCAACACTCCCGTCCGCCTCGCCTTCACGCAGGGCCTGCTGAACCTCGACGCCGGCACCGGCGAAGACGCGCAGGCTTCCGAAGAGCTCGAAGCACAGTTGTCCGGCGATGACATCACCGTGGCCTTCAACCCGCACTACCTCGTTGAAGGTTTGAGCGTCATCGAGACCAAGTACGTTCGCTTCTCCTTCACCACCGCTCCCAAGCCGGCCATGATCACGGCCCAGGCTGAGGCCGACGGCGAAGACCAGGACGACTACCGCTACCTCGTGATGCCGGTCCGCCTTCCCAACTAATCGGCAAAACCCGCCCCGCTTTCGCAGAAAAGAGTTCGCACTGTGCACATCGGATTGATCGGCCTTGGAAAAATGGGTTTCAACATGCGGGAACGCATGCGGAAAGGCGGCATCGAGGTCACAGGCTTCGACCGGAATCCCGAGGTCACCGATGCCGCTTCGGTCGACGAGCTCATTGCCGCCCTTCCTACTCCGCGGCTCGTGTGGGTCATGGTTCCCTCAGGCGAGATCACTGACGCGGTCGTAACGGAACTCGGCGGGAAACTGAGCCCCGGCGATATGGTGATCGACGGCGGAAATTCACGTTTCACCGAAGACCAGAAGCACGCGGCCGCGCTGGCCGAAAAGGGCATCCGCTTCGCTGACTGCGGTGTTTCCGGCGGCGTCTGGGGTCTCCAGAACGGTTACGGCCTCATGGCTGGTGGAGCTGACGAAGACATCGAACTTGCCATGCCGGTCTTCGACGCTCTTCGTCCTGAAGGCGATCGGGCCGACAGCTTCGTCCACGTTGGCGGCGTTGGCGCCGGCCACTACGCCAAGATGGTGCACAACGGTATCGAGTACGGCTTGATGCAGGCCTATGCCGAGGGATATGAACTCCTCGCCGCAAAGGACATCGTCAAGGACCTTCCCGGAACATTCCGCGCATGGCAAAAGGGAACGGTTGTCCGGTCCTGGCTCCTGGACCTCATGGTGAAGGCACTCGACGAAGATCCGGGGCTGGCCTCCATTGACGACTACGTCGAAGATTCCGGCGAGGGCCGCTGGACCGTGGAAGAAGCCATCGCCAATGCTGTTCCGGCACCCGCCATCACGGCTGCGCTCTTTGCACGCTTTGCTTCGCGCGAAGACAACTCACCGGCCATGAAAATGGTTTCCGCCCTGCGTCACCAGTTCGGCGGACACGCCACCCGTCCGGCCAACTAGGCCGCAGGAGTCCTGCAAACGGCGTGTACCTCGAACATCTTTCGCTGACTGATTTCCGCAGCTACGCACAGGTAGACCTGAAACTGGGTCCCGGTGTCACCGTGCTGGTGGGTTCCAACGGCATCGGCAAGACAAACCTCATGGAAGCCATCGGCTATTTGGCTACCCTGAGCTCGCACCGTGTCAGCACAGACGCGCCATTGCTTCGTTTTGGTTCAGAACGCGCATTGATCCGGGCCCGTTTGGTCCGTGGTGAGCAAGCGACGGTCATCGAGCTTGAAATCAATGCCGGGCGCGCCAACCGGGGACGCATCAACCGGGGAAACCCGGTGCGCGCACGGGACATCCTGGGCATTTGCCACACGGTGCTGTTCGCGCCCGAGGACCTGGCACTGGTGAAGGGGGACCCCTCCAACCGCCGGCGCTTCCTCGATGAACTGCTGGTCAGCTTGGTACCCCGCCATGCTGCCACCCGCAGTGACTACGACCGCGTCCTGAAACAGCGGAACGCCCTGTTGAAATCGGCCCGTGCAGGCAAATTCACTGCGGGTCATGAAGCAACCCTGGATGTGTGGGACCAACACATGGCCAAGGCCGGGGCCGAACTGCTGCACGCCCGGCTGGAGTTGGTGGAGCGGTTGCGTCCGCACCTGAACAGCGCCTACGCCCAACTCACGGATGGTTCCAAGGACGCCGGGGCGGTGTACCGCTCCACCATCCAGGACATCCTGGACGACGACGGCGGTCCGGCCGACTACAGAACGGAACCTTCGCCGTCGGTTGAGGACCTCAGGCTGCTGTCCGTCGACGAACTCACCGAACGCTATGTCCAGGCCTTCGCAGCCTCGCGGAAAAAGGAACTTGAGCGGGGCATCTCGCTTGTTGGCCCGCACCGCGACGAGTTGGAACTCGTTCTGGGACAGGCTCCAGCCAAGGGCTATGCCTCCCACGGCGAAACGTGGTCCATGTGCCTGTCCTTGCGCCTCGCTTCCTACTACGTCATGTTGGACGATGCCCGGACTGGTGGAACTGCGCCGATCCTGATTCTGGACGATGTTTTTGCCGAATTGGACGTGCAGAGGCGGCGTAAACTGGCTGCAATAGTGGCCGGCGCCGAACAGGTTCTGGTGACTGCTGCCGTCGATGCCGATATCCCTGAGGAGCTGGCCGGACGGCGCGTAACCGTTGTTCCGGGAGGCATCGATGGCGAAGGATAGTCCCGAAGGACTGCAACCGGGCCGGGATCCGGACGAAATTGATGCTGCCCAGGCGGCGCTGAACCGCATGCGTGAAGCAGCCGCGGCCCGTGGTGAAGTAAGGCTGCGTGCCCCCAGGCCCGGATCTGCTCCCAAACGCAAGGGTCTGCGGGATACCCGGGGTTTTGCGCAGTTTCATGGCAGCGGCCGCGACCCCTTGGGCTTGGGCAATGTTGTGGGAAGGCTTGTGGCGGAACGGGGTTGGACTTCTCCTGTTGCCGTCGGTTCCGTCATGGCCGAATGGGAAGCGTTGGTTGGGTCGGACATCTCCGCCCACTGCACCCCGGAGAGTTTCACCGACACCACGCTGCATGTCCGCTGTGACTCAACGGCATGGGCCACGCAGTTGCGGTTGCTCAGTACCAGCCTCCTGGAGATGTTCCGGAATGAGCTGGGTGAAGGGGTGGTCACCAGCATCCAGGTACTGGGGCCATCAGCTCCAAGTTGGCGAAAAGGCGGGCGCAGTGTCAACGGCCGCGGCCCCCGGGATACCTACGGCTGAACGGCGTGCAGGGCGTTTCAACGCCCCCGGGTCGTATAGGCACCCATCGGGACCTCCGCAGGGCCATTGCAGATAGGGCCAGCGGCCTCCCATCGGCATATTCAGCTCTGGGCTGCCCCCGTATTTGCAAGGATTCACGGGTTTCCACGATAGAATTGGCGTAGATCACTGAGCGCCGGTGAAACGTCGTCGGATCCCGAATCCACTCCTGTGGCAGTTGGGAACCCCCGTCGTCGGAGTAATCGGCGCAATCAGTCACGTGCCCGTTGGCGGCCGCGGTTCGCCGCGGGCAGCTGCGGGAACGGCCGACATCGAGTACAGAGGAGTCGAAAGCGCCTGTGGCTAACGACAATGCAGAGACCTTGGCAGTAGAGCCCCAAGAGGAGACTGTTCCCACGCCTGATACGCCTGCGGAGGCCCCCAAGGAGTACGGTGCCAGCGACATCACCGTGCTGGAAGGCCTCGAAGCCGTGCGCAAACGCCCCGGTATGTACATCGGTTCAACCGGTCCCCGCGGCCTGCACCACTTGGTCTATGAAGTGGTGGACAACTCTGTTGACGAGGCCCTGGCCGGTTACTGCAGCCATATCGAAGTAACGCTCCGCGCTGACGGCGGTGTGCAGGTGGTCGATGATGGCCGCGGCATTCCCGTGGATATCCACCCCACCGAGGGTAAGCCCACGGTTGAAGTAGTCATGACCATCCTGCACGCTGGCGGCAAGTTCGGCGGTGGTGGGTACGCGGTTTCGGGTGGTCTGCACGGTGTCGGCATTTCGGTTGTGAACGCCCTTTCCCGTCGTGTGGACACGGAAGTGCGCCGCCAGGGCCACGTTTGGCGGATGACCTTCGCCGACGGCGGCAAGCCCCAGGGCGAACTCGTCAAGGGAGAAGAAACCGAGCGTACCGGAACGTCCCAGACGTTCTACCCGGACGGAACGATCTTCGAATCCACTGAGTTCGACTTCGAGACTCTTCGCGCACGTTTCCAGCAGATGGCCTTCCTCAACAAGGGCCTGCGGATCACGTTGACTGACGAGCGTCCGGTCAACCGCGATGGCGATGACGACCTTGACCTGGACGCAGTAGCCACCGAAGGCGAAGTTGCAGCCGAGCACCGCACGGTTGTCTACGAGTACCCGGACGGCTTGCTGGACTACGTCAAGCACCTCAACTCGAACAAGAAGGTCGAGATCGTCCACGAGGACGTCATCGCTTTCGAAACCGAGGACACAGAGCGGCACATCGCCGTCGAGGTTGCCATGCAGTGGACCACCGCTTATTCGGAAAGTGTCCACACGTACGCGAACACGATCAACACCCACGAGGGCGGAACGCACGAAGAAGGCTTCCGTGCCGCGATGACATCGCTGATCAACCGCTATGCGCGCGAGAAGAGCATCATCAAGGAAAAGGAAGACAACCTTACCGGTGATGACATCCGCGAAGGCCTGACTGCGGTGATTTCGGTAAAGCTTGCTGAACCGCAGTTCGAAGGCCAGACCAAGACCAAGCTGGGCAACTCCGAGGTCAAGGGCTTTGTCCAGCGCGTGGTTACTGACCAGCTGGGTGACTGGCTGGAACGGAACCCGGGCCCGGCCCGCGACGTTATCCGCAAGGCCATTTCAGCCGCCCAGGCCCGCATGGCCGCCCGGAAGGCGCGCGACAATGCCCGCCGAAAGAGCCCGCTTGAGTCCTTCGGTATGCCCGGTAAGCTCTCTGACTGCTCGTCGAAGGATCCTTCGCGCTGCGAGGTCTACCTCGTTGAGGGTGACTCGGCCGGCGGTTCGGCCAAGCGTGGGCGCAACCCCGAAACCCAGGCGATCCTGCCGCTGCGTGGCAAGATCCTGAATGTGGAGCGCGCACGCCTGGACAAAGCTTTGGGTAACGCTGAAGTCCAGTCCATGATCACCGCATTCGGCACGGGAATCGGCGAAGACTTCGACATCTCCAAGCTCCGCTACCACAAGATCGTGTTGATGGCCGATGCTGACGTTGACGGCCAGCACATCACCACCCTGTTGATGACGTTGCTGTTCCGCTACATGCGCCCGCTCATCGAGAACGGTTATGTGTACCTGGCCCAGCCGCCGCTGTACCGGATCAAGTGGTCCAATGCCGCGCACGACTACGTCTACAGCGATCGTGAGCGCGACGAGACCATCCGCAAGGGTGCCGCCATGAACAAGCGCCTCCCCAAGGACAACGGCATCCAGCGCTACAAGGGCCTCGGTGAAATGGACTACACCGAGCTGTGGGATACCACCATGGATCCGGGTCGCCGCACGTTGCTGCAGGTAACCATGGACGACGCATTGGCAGCCGACCAGACCTTCTCCGTGTTGATGGGCGAGGACGTTGAATCACGCCGTAACTTCATCCAGCAGAACGCCAAGGACGTCAGGTTCCTCGATATCTAAGGGCCCAGCAGGGCACCTGAATATTCCAGAACCGACATATACCTGAAACGGAAACCTTAGATTATGAGTGACGAAACTCCCGAAGTCCCGGCTGAATCGAACGACGCCGAGGAAGTTGTTCTTGAGGGTGATGTGCTGACCGACCGCGTGGAGCAGGTGGACCTGCAGACAGAGATGCAGCGGTCCTACCTGGACTACGCCATGGCCGTGATCGTCGGCCGCGCCCTCCCGGACGTCCGCGACGGACTCAAGCCAGTTCACCGCCGCGTTTTGTACGCAATGTTCGACGGCGGCTACCGCCCCGACCGCTCCTTCAACAAGTGCGCCCGCGTCGTGGGTGACGTCATGGGTACCTACCACCCTCACGGTGACATGGCGATCTACGATGCCCTGGTGCGCCTGATCCAGGACTGGACCATGCGCTACCCGCTGGCGCTGGGCCAGGGTAACTTCGGCTCGCCCGGCAACGACGGCGCTGCTGCACCGCGTTACACGGAAACCAAAATGGCGCAGCTGGCCATGGAGATGGTCAGGGACATCGACGAGGAAACCGTCGATTTCCAGGACAACTACGACGGCAAGAACCAGGAACCGACCATCCTGCCGGCCCGTTTCCCGAACCTGCTGGTCAATGGCTCCTCAGGCATCGCCGTCGGCATGGCAACCAATATCCCGCCGCACAACCTCCGTGAAGTTGCCGAGGGCGTCCAGTGGGCACTGGAAAACCCCACCGCCACGCGCGAAGAGTTGCTTGAAGCCCTGTTGCTGCGTATCAAGGGACCCGACTTCCCCACAGGGGCCACCATCCTGGGCCACAAGGGTATCGAGGACGCTTACCGCACTGGCCGCGGCTCCATCACGATGCGCGCGGTGGTCAACGTTGAAGAGCTCCAGGGCCGTACCTGCCTGGTAGTCACCGAGCTCCCGTACCAGGCCAACCCGGACAACCTGGCGATCAAGATCGCCGAGCTGGTCAAGGATGGCAAGATCCAGGGCATTGCCGACCTCCGCGATGAGACCTCCGGCCGCACCGGCCAGCGCTTGGTGATCGTCCTCAAGCGCGACGCCGTGGCCAAGGTGGTCCTGAACAACCTCTACAAGCACACGCAGCTGCAGGACAACTTCTCGGCGAACATGCTGGCAATTGTCGACGGCGTGCCGCGCACCTTGAGCCTGGATGCCTTCATCCGGCACTGGGTTGCCCACCAGATGGACGTCATTGCGCGCCGCACCCGTTACCGCCTGCGCAAGGCCGAGGAAGAAGCGCACATCCTGCGCGCACTCCTCAAGGCACTGGACATGCTGGATGAAGTCATCGCGTTGATCCGTGCGTCCAACACCACGGAAGCAGCCCGCGAAGGCCTGATGGAGCTGTTGGAGATCGACGAACTCCAGGCCCGGGCCATCCTCGACATGCAGTTGCGCCGACTTGCCGCCCTGGAGCGCCAGAAGATCCAGGACCGGCACTCCGAGCTCGAAGCGATGATCGAGGAATACAACTCGATCCTGGCTTCCGAAGAACGCCAGCGCCAGATCATCAGCGAGGAACTCGCTGAAATCGTTGCCAAGCATGGTGACGACCGGCGGACGCACATCCTCATGGGCTTCGACGGCGACATGTCCATGGAAGACCTGATTCCTGAAGAGGAAATGGTTGTCACCATCACCCGCGGCGGCTACGTCAAGCGCACCCGCAGTGACAACTACCGTTCGCAGCAGCGCGGCGGCAAGGGCATCAAGGGTGCCCAGCTGCGTGGCGACGACGTGGTTGAGCACTTCTTCGTCACCACCACCCACCACTGGCTGTTGTTCTTCACCAACTTGGGCCGTGTTTACCGCGCGAAGGCCTACGAACTTGCCGAAGCCGGTCGCGACGCCAAGGGTCAGCACGTTGCCAACCTTCTGGCCTTCCAGCCGGACGAGCACATCGCCCAGGTCCTGGACCTGAGGGATTACCAGCAGGCTCCGTACCTGGTTCTGGCCACCAAGAACGGCTTGGTCAAGAAGACGCGGCTGGAAGACTACGACACCAACCGCACCGCCGGCGTCATCGCCATTAACCTGCGCGATGGTGACGAACTGGTTTCAGCTCAGCTGGTCAGTGAAACAGACGATCTCCTGCTTGTCTCACGCAAGGGCCAGTCCATCCGCTTCACAGCCACGGATGACGCCCTGCGGCCCATGGGCCGTGCCACTTCAGGTGTTACGGGTATGAAGTTCCGTGAGGACGACGAACTGCTGGCCGCGGACGTGGTTCAAGATGGCTCGTTCGTGTTCATCGTGACCGAAGGCGGTTATGCCAAGCGGACTGCCGTGGATGAGTACCGGCTCCAGGGCCGCGGCGGTTTGGGTATCAAGGTAGCCAAGCTGGCCGAGGACCGTGGCGACCTTGTAGGCGCTTTGATCGTCCAGGAAGAAGACGAAGTCCTGGTGGTCATGGAGGGCGGCAAGGTGGTCCGCTCAGCCGTGACCGGCGTTCCCGCCAAGGGCCGCGACACCATGGGCGTCATCTTTGCCAAACCGGACAAGAATGACCGCATTATTGAAGTTGCCCGCAACAGCGAACGCGGTTTGGAAGGCGAGGAATCCGAAGACGGAGCCGACGATGACGTAACGTTGGCTGCAGAGGACGGCGCCGCTGCGGTGACCGCAACGCCCGCAACGGAAAACGACGCAGACCCGGAAAGTGAATCGGGCGCGGAGCTGAACGAAGACAATACCGGAGGTAACGAGTGAGTAATTCCGACTCATATCCCAAGCCGAGCACAGGTGTCCCCGGCGGACTCCGGCAGCCCTCGGGCAATGCACAGGCAGGAACGCCTGCACGGCCCCAGCAACGACCCGGAGCAGGAGCCACCGGTTCAGGAGCCACAGGCGCACGACCGGCGACGGGTGCCAACTCCGCTCCGCGACCTGCCGGTGCCCCCGGACAGCGTCCCGCTCAAGCCGGACAACGACCTGCCCCGGCAGGACAGCGTCCTGCGGGTGCCCCCGGGCAGCGTCCGGCCCAGCCCGGCCAGCGGCCTGCTGGGGCCCCGGGCCAGCGTCCGGCCCAGGGTGCCCCCGGCTTGGTAAAGCCCGCTCCCAAGGCGAAGGTGCGCCGTGCACGCCTCCTGGTCAGCAAGGTGGACCCGTGGTCGGTGCTCAAGATGGCGTTCCTGCTGTCCGTAGCGCTGGGCATTGTCACTGTCGTGGCTGCAATCGTTCTGTGGACTGTGCTGGACCTTACGGGAATCTTCAACCAGGTGGACAGCCTCCTGGGCACTCTCGCAGGTTCTGAAGGTGGCGGTTTCGAGCTGAAGAAGATTGCCTCGCTGGGCCAGGTTGCCTCGTTCGCCACCATCATCGCCGTGGTGAATGTTGTTCTGCTGACGGCGCTGTCCATGCTGTCGGCTGTGCTGTATAACATTTCTGCAACATTGGTTGGCGGCGTCGGCGTCACCCTGACGGACGACTAGAAGAAATCCGCGGAATTTCGCCGTTTTCGGCGGAAATCCTCCGCGAAATTGCCTCGATTTGAGATCGGGCCGGGAAGTGCTGTACAGTCATATCTCGGCCCGATGAGGCATCGGGGCGTATAGCTCAGGCGGTTAGAGCGCTTCGCTGATAACGAAGAGGTCCCAGGTTCAAGTCCTGGTACGCCCACGGAACCAAAACAGGTTCAGGTAAAACTGAGCCGGAATGAGGTACTTGTGAAGAAGTTGCTGATAGTTGTGGCAGCGGCAATCGCAGGTGTCCTGGTTTATAAAAAGAACCAGGAATCCGAAGCCCGGAAAGATGTCTGGAGCAAGTCAACCGATACGGTTGATTAGCCGAGGATCCCGGTTCTGAACTGGTAAAAGCCAGTCCGGAGATGGGGTATGATTGACGGGTTGCTTCTTATGGGGGCATGGCGCAATTGGTAGCGCACCTGCTTTGCAAGCAGGGGGTTCGGGGTTCGAGTCCCCGTGCCTCCACCATAAGGAAAGTCCCGGTCAGGAATGACCGGGACTTTCGCGTTTAACACCAGGATCCGGAATATGCTCTTGCCGGCAGCTCGAATGGACAGGGAACTCCGGCACACTAGGGTTGGTCTGTGAACCTTCTCATCGCCGCCCTGGGAGTCCTGGGTGTTGCCTCCTCCGGACCACTGATTGCCGGGACCTTGGGCGCTACCTCGGTGACTGCACTGGCCATCGCCTTCTGGCGGAACGCCATCGGGGCTGTGGTGATGGCGGCGCCTGTAGCTATCCGGGAGCCGAGAGCGTTCGGCAGGATCACCCGGCGTGAGTTCGGCTGGTCGACGGTGGCCGCCGTCGCATTGGCATTCCACTTCGCGTGCTTCATCACCGCACTCCAGTTGACGTCCGTTGCGGCGGCGACTGCTCTGGTCTGCCTGCAGTCAGCGTGGATCGCGGTCTTCCAGATGTTCCGTGGTACCCGCCACCGCTGGCCTGTCCTGGCCGGCCTTGGCATCGCCTTCGTGGGCGTTGTGGCGATCACGGGATTCGATATGGGTTCTTCCCCCGAAGCACTGCTCGGAGATCTCCTGGCTGTCGCTGGCGGGGCCCTGGCAGGTCTCTACACCCTGGCGGGCGGCAAAGCCCGGCAGTCCATGGCAACGGGAACCTACACCACGCTCTGTTACGGCATGTGCGCGGCCCTCGTGGCATTGATGGCGCTGGTCAGTGGGCAGCCGTTGTCAGGATTCGACGCCGGCGGCTGGCTGGGCATCATCGCCATCACCGTTTGTGCGCAGTTGGTGGGCCATACGGCCTTCAATCACTTGCTGGCAACGATGAGTCCCCTGCTGGTATCCATGATCATCCTGCTGGAGATCCCAGGGGCCGCCATTCTGGCAGCCATCTTCCTCAACGAAACATTGCCGCCCGGTATCTACGCCGGATTGGGACTTATACTCGCCGGCCTGGCCGTTGTGGTGGCCGGACAGAGGCGCAAGCGCCCGGGAACGGAGCGCCCGGAAGCTGACCGGCGGGAAGCCGAACTAGGCACTGACTGAAGTGCCGGCGTCGTACGTCGACGGCTTACAGGCGTTACAGACCGCCGCGGCGGACGCCCTGAGCCGAATTGGCTGTGTGGATGGCCCGCAGCAATTTGGCGGGGAAATACACGGAGAAGAACACCACCATGGGGGCTTTCAGGGCCATCTTTTTGACGTTATGTGCCTTATAGGTCCGGTCAAAGCGTTGGACGTAGTAGCGGTAGTCCCTCGGTGAGTCTTCCAGCCTGCGCGCGGACATGCCCGAGACCATCTGGGGCACGTACTGGACTTTGAGGTCGTGCTCAAAAAGGTGCAGCGAGAGGTCGATGTCCTCGTGCATCTCATCCTTCTCATCGAGGCATGCCTCGTCGCGGATGGTTTCCCAGGCAGTCCGGCGAAGGGCCATGTTGGAGCCGAACAGGAAGTGGTATTGGTGCTTGGCCAGGCGCAGCATGAGTTGGCGCATCTTGTCATCGGCCTTGAGCCCGAACCGGCGCATGGGCATGTCGTAGTACACCACCGGCCCCGTGGCAGCGGCCACGGACTTGTCAGTGAACGCCTTCTGGACCTGCTCAACCCAATCCGGTTCCAGGACAGAGTCGGCATCGATGCGGCCCACGACGTCCCCCGTAGCGCTGTTCAGGCCGTGGTTGCGTGTGGGGATGAGACCCTGCGTTGCGTCCTGCCGCAGGAGAATGATGGGGCTCTCGGGGTATTCCTGCTGCATCTGCCGCACAATCCTTGCTGTCCGGTCCGTGGACATGTTGTCCACCACGATGATCTCGTCAGCAGGGACAGACTGGTAGATGGCAGCGATGAGGCACTGGCGGATGACGCTTTCTTCGTTATACGCCGGGATGACGATGGAGACCCCGGGGGGTTCCGGGGCATCCTGGAGGGCACCCGTCAAGGGGCTATCGGCTGACATCTCTCCAAATCTAACACCCGCATCCTCGCCCCAGCCGGAGGCTTTGGTTACAAGCCGGCAAACACTGGAGGGACCCCGGCTGCTGCCGAAGTCCCTCCAGTATTGAAGCGGTGCCTATCTGAAAAGCACTTAGCTGTTTGTACCCTTGGCGTCAGCCCCGGTGCCTTCGGTGTCCTTGTTCAAGCTGGCCGCGAGGTTCTTCACGGCCGTCTTGGCGTCGGTTGCCACCTTGGCGGTGGAGTCCTCGACGTTCTTGAAGGCGTCCTTGGTGGCCTGCTCGGCCTCGGCTGCTGCATCTTCCGGGGTGATGTCCGTTGCACCCGGCTTGGCAGCTTCCGCAGCCGTTGCCGATGCTGCGGTGTCCGCGGGAGCCGGTGCCGGGGCGGCCGGAACCGGAGCCGGCGTGGGGGTGACCGGAGAAGGCGTCTTCCACGGATCCTCAACCGGCTTGGAAGCCTTCCAGGCGGCAACACCGGCGGCCGCAGCTGCGGCAATGACGGTGAAGATCAGCCATCCACGTTTCTTGGGCTTCGGTTCCTTGCCCAACTTCGTGGAGACGGCCTTGGTGGCCTCGTCAGCCACGGCCTTGATCTGCTTGCCGGTAGCGTGTGCCTGCTCCTGGACGCTGTGCACCACTCCTGAATCAACAAGCTTCTGCGCAACCGCGTCAACCTGTGCGGGGGCGTTCTCCAGGACGTGGTGAACGGCTACAGAGGCCTGGCCCAACTGCTCAGAGAGCTTGGGCAGGTACTCGTCCACGACTTTGTCCCGCGCAATACCCAGAGCCGGAGTGGCCTTGTTGAGCGTCTCCTGGATCTTGGGCGTTGCGTCCTCTACGACGTCGTGGATCTTCGGCGCGAGGTGCGCAAGTCCATCCTGGATCCGCGGCGTAACAACTGCCACGCCGTCGGCAAGGTTGTGCGCGGCGGACTTCAGCCCCTCTTGGATCCTGGGGGAAGCGGTGTCAATGCCGTGCTGGATGCGCGGAACAGCCCAATTGACGGCTGCTTCCACACGGGGCGCAGCCCAGTCGCGTGCGTTATCCACACCAACCGCAACGGATTGTTCGAGTTCGCGGGCAATACGGTCTGTTTTCTTCACAACTACCTCCCGATACACGTGCTCGTTTGTTGCTAGCCTACGTCGCTTGGGGAACACCGGCTATTCATCTGCCGGATTCGACCCGGATTTCACCGAGCGCGGAACCGGCTTTACAACTGCAACGGCGTTGACCCTGCATGGAAGAATGGCCCTATGACCATTGCAACTGCAAAAGCAACGATCCACACTACCCTCGGCGACATCAAGGTTGACCTCTTCGGCAACCACGCGCCCAAGACCGTAGCCAACTTCATTGGCCTGGCTACCGGCGAAAAGTCCTGGAACCACCCCGAGACGGGCGAGGACAAGACCGGAACTCCCCTGTACAACGGCACGATCTTCCACCGGATCATCAAGGATTTCATGATCCAGGGCGGCGATCCCCTGGGCCGCGGCGTCGGTGGCCCCGGCTACCAGTTCGATGACGAGATCCACCCGGAACTGACCTTCAACGCTCCGTACAAGCTGGCCATGGCAAACGCCGGCATCCAGATGGGCAAGGGCACCAACGGGTCACAGTTCTTCATCACCACGGTCAACACCGACTGGCTGTTCGGCAAGCACAGCATCTTCGGTGAAGTCACGGATGAGGAATCCCGCAAGGTTGTCGACGCCATTGAGGCTGTCCGCACCGGCATGGGCGACCGCCCTGTTGAGGACGTCGTCATCAACAGCATCGACATCGAACAGCTCTAGTCATTCACTGAGCTGAATCCATGAGTTACGGAATCCCGTCGGCAGAGCCGTCCGCTGATATTCCGGTGTGCCCGCGGCACCCGGACAGGCCCTCCTATGTGCGGTGCCAGCGCTGCGGGCGCCCCGCGTGCCCCGAGTGCCAGCGGACGGCCGCCGTCGGGTTCCAATGCGTTGACTGCGTCAACGAACAAAAACGTACGACGCCGGCGTACCGGTCCCCGTATGGCGGGGCCCTGGCTGTTGGCCGTCCTTTGGTGACGTTCACGATCATCGGGCTTTGCGTGCTGGTGTACATCCTTCAGTGGATTGTCCCCGGCGACCTGATTTTCCAGGACTTCGCGTTCGCGAATGCTTTTGCGGCCACGGAACCCTGGCGGATGTTGACCGCAGCGTTCCTGCACTCCCAGGGATTCCTGCTCCACATAGTCCTGAACATGTACACGCTGTGGATCTTCGGACAAGCCCTCGAGCCACTGCTCGGGCGGATCCGCTTCCTGGCTGTCTATCTCTTGTCTGCTGTCGGTGGCTCGATTGGCTATCTCCTGCTGACCCCTGACTACCCTCTGTCCGGCGTCGTCGGTGCCTCCGGTGCCATCTTCGGCCTCTTCGGGGCCATGCTGGTGGTTCAACGGCACCGCGGCGGCGACACCCGGCAACTGTGGATCCTGATCGCCATCAACGGCGCTATCGGATTCTTTGTCCCCAACATTGCCTGGCAGGCCCACCTGGGCGGGCTGATTACCGGTGGCCTGGCCGCAGCAGCCATCGCCTACGCGCCCCGGGGCAAGAACCAGGCCCTGCTCCAAGCCGGCGGCCTGGTCCTCGTGGCCGGCTTGCTGGCCGTGGTGACCTGGTTCCGCATTACTGCCGGCTAGCGGGCTGCCCGATGCTTGGACTGGCCCCCACGCTCGCTGCTTTTCCGACCTTCAGTCCGCCGTGCGCACGACTGGCTGCCTCAGGATTGTCCTGAGCCTGTCCGGGGCAGTACGCCGGGGATCACCGAGGTAGATCTCATGGTGCCTCCCCGCCATGGCCAGTGAATGCTCCGGTATGAACCTGTTGTGCATCTCATCCAGTACGGGGCCTTCGTCGTCGTAGGGGCCAACGTGAAGTGTCTGCACGCTCAAACCCTCTTCCAACGATTCCAGACGGAGTGCATCTACGGCAGGAGCCGCTCCCTTGTCGGCGACCGACCTGCACGCTGCCTCCATGTGTTCCTGTGTAAGCCACTCGGGAACCATGTTCATCAACGTCCACGACCAGAGTGATTTGTCCCGGGCGCTGGTGAAGGAATCCATGTCTTCGGCCCACCACAGGGCCTCCAGCGGCATGACACCATAATCACGCGCGAGCTCGCCCTTGCTGAGGAACTTCAGTTTGTAGGCGACCGGATAAAGGGTCGACAACGCGTCCTTGTACGCCTGGGCAGTGTTGGGGTCACCCTTGCCATCGATCATCAGGTACTGCATGGGCGGGACGGTAAGCAGGGAAAACCGTCCCTTGGTCGCACTGTAGGCAGGTATCAGTTTCTTGAGGTTGGTCTTCATGGAACCCACGCTAAGCCCACAGGCCAGGGCGTCCCACCCTGCGGCACCCGTGTTATCCACAAGCGTTATCCACACTGTGAGTAACTTACACACGTGTAGTTATCGTGTTAAGCCCTCGTTGCAGCCCCTGAAGCGCTAGATATCCCCCGAAAGGCATGGATTTCTCCACACCTGTGGATAACTATGTCCCCACAAGCCCGGAATTTGTGGACAAACAAGGCCAATTTGGGATGCCTGTGGATAAGCCTGTTAATTCCGCTGCGTGGAAGCGGCTATCAACAGGCTTATCAACAATGTTAATAACTTACACACGTGTAGTTCAGTCCGGCGTAGGGCCGCTGAGGCCCGGCACGACAGCGATCCCTCCGCTGAAACTCACATGTTTTCCCCATCTGTGGATAACTTGTGGGTAGGGGGTTGTTGTTAAGTGGGTAACCGGCACGGACTCGGAAGATGCGAGGCGAGAGTCGACCGGGGCCTCCGGTGCCTCAAGGTAGTGGCCGGATTATTCCGCCAAGACGAACCAGGCAATCCTGCGACGTTGAACTTTCGGTGAAGCTTGGGCCACTATCCACAGCTCGATGCACAGTGGGCATAAGTCGCAACATGGGCCGTTTGGCCCCTTCACACGCGGTGTGGCACTGATTTTGGACCTAAGTACGTGGATGTCCACAGAAGTTATCCACCCTTGTGGATAAAGTTACGCACTTCTGTGGACAGCGGCTCAGCCGCCCACAGCGAACGTGGACGCTTCCCCTAGGTCCACACTCCAGACGTGCCGCGCCGGTGGCTGTCCACCAAATGGGTATCGATGATGCCCACTGCTTCCATCAGGGCGTACATGGTGGTGGGTCCCACGAAAGCGAAACCCTTCTTCCTCAGGGCCTTGGAGAGGGCGATTGACTCCGGCGAAGTTGTGGGGATTTCCGCCAATGTGCGGGGAGCGGGTGTGCTGTCCGGCTGGAAGGACCACACGAATTCCACCAGCCCGCCCTCCTCACGCAAGGCAATGGTGGCTTTGGCGTTCGTGATCGCGGCGTGGATCTTCAGCCGGTTCCGGACTATCCCGGCGTCGAGCATCAGGCGCTCCACGTCGGATTCCGTGAAGGCGGCCACGCTTTCCGGGTGGAAGTCTAGGAACGCCTCTCTGAAGGCCTCGCGCTTCCGGAGGATGGTGGCCCAGGAGAGGCCGGCCTGGAACGCCTCGAGGCTGATGCGTTCGTACATGCCCTGTTCATCGCGCACGGGCATGCCCCACTCGTGATCGTAGTAGGCCTGCATGAGCGGGTCCGAGGCAGCCCATGAGGGACGAGCCAAGCCGTCCGGTCCGATGATGGTGCCGTTATCCGGGTTCATGCGCACTCCTCCGCAACCATGCCGGCCCAGCGGCCGACATGCATTTAACTGCCGGGGATATTCTTCCCGGCACCTGTGACATTAACAGCTGTCACGTCGACAGCCGGGTAGCGCGGAGCCGGTTTCCACGGGTCCGGTCTTACGACAGACCCGTGACACGCATGGTGATATTGATCCGTCCACGATCGAGGCCGCAGCCCTCAGGAGCCGTATCCGGAAGGACCTTGGGGATGCCGTGATAGGCGAACCGAGAGGGCCCGCCGAATACGAACAGATCGCCCGAACGGAGTTCCAGATCGGTGTAGGGCTTGGTCCGTGACTCGGTGTTGCCGAAACGGAAGATACACGTGTCTCCGATGCTGAGGGACACCACCGGAGCGTTGGAATGCTCGTCCTTGTCCTGGTGCATGCCCATGGCGGCTCCATTGCCGTAGTAATTCACCAGGGCGGCATCCGGTGCGTAGTCCCGGGACAGGCCAATCAAGGATTCATCGACTCCAAGGTCCGGGGAATACGCGGCAGCAACGGCCTGCTTCCCCAGGCGGACCATCCACTCAGGAAAATCGAGGACGGGTTGGCCGTTCACGTCGGTCGCCGTCCGTGAATAGCGGTACGGCTGCCAATGCCATCCCAGGCAAACCGTGCGGACGGACATCTGATGCCCTCCCGGCAGAGTTGCAGCCCGCAAGGGAACGGGCCCCTGGGTCCATTCACCAAAACGCCCGACGATCCATCGTTGCTGTTCCAGGGTCAGCCAACCGGGGACGTGAACCGCACCCGGCCGCACCAGGCGTGGACCGGCGTCGTGGTTTTCCGGTTGAACCAGCTCCAGCGGGAACAGGGCGTCGTCGCTCACGCCGCGGCCTCCAGCGTGAGCAACGCGCGTTTGGCTTCAGGACCTCCAAGGTAGCCACCGAAGCTGCCGTCGGATTTGACCACCCGATGGCAGGGAACGATCACGGGAAGCGGGTTGGTGGCACAGGCGGTGCCCACGGCACGGACGGCGTTGGGGCTGCCGGCCGCCTGGGCCACCTGTGCATAACTCGCCGTGTTGCCGTAAGGAATCCGGGGCAGGTGACGGAGGACGTTGAGCCGGAAACCGCGGGATAACCGGAAATCGAGGATGAGGTCGAAGTCGCGGCGTGTACCGGCGAAATACTCTTCGAGTTCCCGGGCAGCGTCGTCGAGGCGCGTGGGCGCTTCCAGAATGCGCGGGCTGACCGTGTCCGCCAGCAACTGCAGGACGGAGTCATGGTTTTCCAATTCGAAGGCTACCCGGATGATTCCGCGGTCCGTGGCTGCCAAGAGGAGCTTCCCCACCGGTGAATCGACGGTTCGGTAGGCGATGTCCAGGGTGTGGGTCAGTTGTGCGTCGAGGGCCAGGCGGGCATGGAGGTCCGCGAGGGCGGGCCCAAGGGCAACGTCCAGTGGTTCCAGGAGTGACAACACCTCGGTGTGCCCGGGGCTGGGGTCGAGGGTCATTGCACTTCACCTTTCGACGATGAATGGACCAGCGGAACGGGGGTGTGGACGGCTGCCCGGAGCGCCTTCACGCCATCTGCTCCGGCCCGGCGTGCGGCCTCCGGGGAACTGCCCAGAAGGGCGCCGATCTCTTTGTAAGGCAGCCCGGCGAGGTAGTGGTACGCCACGGCCTGGCGCTGCTTCGAGGGCAACTTGGCGACGGCGTCGAGAAGCTCGGTGTCCCGTTCGCCCGGAAGGCCCAGGCGGGTTGGTTGTTCCGGCGGTTGTTCCACAGGTAATGCCCGGCGCGCACCGGCCCGCAGATGGTCAATGCACTTCCGGTGAGCGATGGTCACCAGCCAGGCTTCCACGTTGGCCCCCACGGGAAGATCGGGATAGGCCTGGAGAGCCGCCAGGAACGTGTCCGACCATGCGTCGTCGGCATCGTGGACGCCGAGAATTGCACGGCAAACACGAAGCACCGTAGCCCCGCGTTCCCGAACAACTGCTTCGAACGGTTTCTTGCTGGCCGCCTGTCCGTCTTCCATCAGAAGAGCTTGCCCTCTCTTACGGAATCCGGTTCTTCCAGTTCCAGGAGGAAGCGCTTGTTGCGAAGCCCGCCTGCATAGCCGGTCAGTTGCCCCTTCCGGCCCACTACCCGGTGGCAGGGGATGATGATGCTGATGGGATTACGGCCGACAGCCGAACCAACTGCCTGCGCCAGGTGGGGATCCCCCAGTTCCTGGGCCAATTCCCCGTAGCTGACCGTTTCCCCGAAAGGAATGGTCTCGAGGCGTGCCCAGACCTTCTCCTGGAAGGGATTTCCGCGTGCCTCGAACGGCACGTTGAATTCGGTGCGGTGACCGGCCAGGTATTCGGAGAGCTCGCTCCGGGTGCGGGAGAACACCGGGTCCTCGATGGTGGTGGGCTCTCCGAAATAGTCGGGCGGAGGCATATGACAGTGGCCTTCGTAAAATATGCCCGTCAAAAACTCCCCGCGGGCTGTCAGCGTCAACTGACCCAACGGGGAGTCCAACGTGGTGTGCCGGTTGCTCATATCCTGTAGACGCCAGCAAGCACTGGAATGTGAGGTCCGGAATTCCTAGGAGCGCCAGCGCGTGGTCATGAGGAACCCGACAATTGCAATGCCGAAGCCGGCCACGATGTTCCAGGAAGCCCAGTCGCGGACCGGGAACTGCCCTTCAGTGATGTAGAAGGTGATGATCCACAGGAGGCCGAGGATCATCAATCCAAACATGACGGCCTTGTACCAAACCGGGTTGGGCTTGTACTGCTGCGTGGCCGAAGTCTGTGGGGCCTGGCGGGCAGGCCGCTTGCGGGGCTTGGACTCGGGCACGGATCCTCCTGGACTGTTCGGTTGATACCCGTCCCTGCGGGCCTTGATATCCTGCAGGAAGGAAATTTCCAGCGGTTAACGGCCACACGGCGTTCCGGGTTGGTTCTAGCTGTCAAGTCTAGCCGCAACTCGGGATACGCCCGCGACGCCCGCGCCCTATATGAGGAGACCCTGTGGCGCACCAGCAGACGACGGCGGCATCAGCCGTGCCGTCCGCCAGCCCGGGGCAGGAACGGCGGCCCCGAAAGCGTCGACAGGCCTCGGATGTTATCCGTAAAATCAGCCAGATCTTCGGCGAACTCCTCATCACAGCCGGGATAGTCCTGCTGCTGTTCGTTGGCTGGGAATTGTGGTGGACAAACGTGGAAGCCGATGCCAAGCAAACGGAAGCGGTGAAGAGCTTCGCCCAGGAATTCACCGGCCCGGTAGCTCCGGCGGCGCCGGTGGGTCCGGTGGACTATGGCCCTCCCGTGGTGGGCAAGGCGCCCGGCAACGGCGGAACCATCGGGATCATGTACATCCCCCGCTTCGGCCAGGACTACACCCGCCCCATCATTGAAGGCACGGGCTCGGACGTCCTGGACACCTTGGGATTGGGCCACTACGGAACCACCAGCATGCCTGGAGCTCCCGGCAATTTTGCGGTGGCCGGCCACAGGCAAACACACGGTGCGGTCCTGGACAACATCCACACGTTGGTTCCCGGTGACAAGATCTACGTCCAAACCGCGGATGGCTACTACACCTACGTGTTCCGCAACAATCAGATTGTCCTGCCGGACCGTACCGACGTGCTGATGCCCGTGCCTACCCAACCGGGGGCAACCCCCACGGAAAGTTTCCTCACCATGACCAGCTGCAATCCCCGCTTTGGTGCACAGGAACGCATCATCGCGTACTCAGTGCTGGATGGTTGGCAACCTGCCTCGGCAGGGCCGCCGTCGGAAATAGCCGCCCAAGTAGCCCGCGCCCACGGAAAGGGGTAGCAGATGTACGCATGGATTTTCCGGAACTTGCCCGGTCCGCTGTGGGTACGGATCCTGACCTCACTGGTACTGGTGGGTGTGGCCCTTGTCTTGATGGTCGAGTTCCTCTTCCCCTGGTTTTCCCAATTCACCACATTGACTGACTCAACGATTGGTTTAGTGCAGCAGCCATGAGCACAACAAAGATTTTGGTAATAGATAACTACGACAGCTTCGTCTACACACTGGTGGGCTACCTTCAGGAACTGGGTGCGGAAACAACGGTCGTCCGTAACGACGACGTCACGCTTGCCGAAGCCATCGAACTGGCCGCAACGCGGGACGGCGTATTGGTTTCCCCCGGACCCGGGACCCCTGCAGAAGCCGGCGTGTGCATTGAGCTGATCAAGTGGTGCGGTGAGGCCTCCAAACCCATGTTCGGTGTCTGCTTGGGACACCAGGCCCTCGCTGAGGCCTACGGCGGAGTGGTGACCCACGCGCCGGAACTCATGCATGGCAAGACATCGCCCGTGCGGCATGAAGGCAAAAGCGTCTTCGTCGGCCTGCCCTCGCCCGTCACGGCAACGCGGTACCACTCACTGGCGGCGGTTCGTGCCTCCATACCGGACGTCCTGGAGGTCACAGCGGAGACGACGAACGGTGTAGTGATGGGTCTTCAACACAGGACCGCTCCCCTGTGCGGTGTCCAGTTCCACCCGGAATCAGTGCTCACCGAGGGCGGGTACCAGATGTTGGGGAACTGGCTCGAATCCCTGGGCATGGCCGGTGCCGCCGAACGTGCCTCCAAGCTGAGCCCGCTCATTAAGCAATAACTGCCGGTAAAGACTTACCCGGCGGGACGGCGGATCCGCCCCGGCAGCAGGCTATTTCTTGGTCGTCGTCGGCGTAGGCTTCGGCGTCGGCGTGTCCGTTGTGGGTGTTGGAGTGGGGGTCGGGGTCGGGACAGGCGCGGGAGCCTTCGCAACAGTAACGGTGACCAACTTGCCCTGATCTACCTCGCTGTTGAATACCTCGCTTTGTGCCGTGACCTTGCCCGGATCCACCTGCGAGTTTTCCTGTTCCACTACCTGCATGGTCAAGCCGTTGGCCTTCAGCGCCGCTTCGGCCTCCGCCACAGGCAGGCCAATGAGTTGCGGCATCAGGACCTTGCCCGATGAGATCTGCAGTTCCACCTTTGAGGACGTAGCTATGGGTCCGCCCGGCGCCGGGGCTGTGCTGATCACCTGGCCCATGGGTACCGTCGGGCTGTGCGTCCGGACACTGGTGATGGTGCCCGTGATACCAAGTTCCCGCAGGGCGTCGGTCGCGTTTGCTTCCGTGCGGCCCACGATATCCGCCGGTATGGTCACCGAACTCGGACCGCTGGAGACCTTGAGGATCACTTCGCCGTCCTGGGGCACCTTTGCGCCCGCTGCGGGCGAGGTGCCAATGGCCATGTCCTTGGCCACAGTATCGCTTGGCTCGCGTACGGATTTCGGTACCAGCTTGAGCGAGTAGAGCTTCTGGATCGCTTGGGATTCCGACATGTTGGCCACCACCGGAACCTCGATCTGTGCAGGTTCGGCCGGCTTGGCGTTCATGAGGTTGTAGAGCCAGAACCCGCCGCCGGCCAGTACCAGGATAGTGAAGATCACCAGGGTGGAGATCCACGCTCGACGCCGGGACTTCTGCTGGGCGGGCCGCTCACGTTCCGCTGGGAGGCCCAAAGGAAGGGGTTCCTCGTGCTCGTGGTCCAAGGTCTCGTCCTTGAACTGGTCCACGTCCAAAAGCCCCACGGCGGTAGTGCTCAGGAGCTGCGTGGCGGGATCTTCCTGTTCCACGAGGTCGTTGGGATCTGTGGGGGCTTCGCTTGCCGGGAGTGCAGGCACGGGAATGCCATTGCTGGCTGCCCGGAGGGCCCGACGGAAGGCCGCTGCGTCCTGGAAGCGGTCAGTACGGTTTTTCTGCAGTGCCTTGACCAAAACGGAATCCAGCGCCTCTGTGATATCCGGGTTGTGGGTGCTGGGCAGTTCCGGGGTTTCCCGGACGTGCTGGTAGGCGACGGACACCGGGCTGTCACCAACGAACGGCGGCCTGCTGGTCAGCAGTTCGTACAGGAGGCATCCAGCCGAGTAGAGGTCGCTGCGGGCGTCCACGGTTTCGCCCCGGGCTTGTTCCGGGGAAAGGTACTGCGCGGTGCCAACGACTGCCTGTGTTTGGGTCATGGTGGCCGCGGCATCTGCCATGGCCCGGGCGATTCCGAAATCCATGACTTTGACGTCGCCGGTATCCGCACACACCATGACATTGGCCGGCTTGATGTCCCGGTGCACGATCCCTGCCCGGTGGCTGTACTCCAGGGCTGAGAGGACACCCAGCGTGTAGCCGACGGAGTCCTCTACGCCCAGTTCCTTCGCCTTGATCATGTCCCTCAGGGTGCGGCCCGAGACGAACTCCATGACGATGTACGGAACGCGGACATCCTCTCCGGGCCCACCTGGAACGGAATATTCTCCGGTATCGAAAATAGCCACGATGGAGGGGTGGTTAAGCGCCGCGACGGCTTGGGCTTCACGCTTGAAACGGGCCTGGAACTGGGGATCGCGGGCAAGGTCGGCACGCAGGACCTTTACGGCGATGGTTCGGCCCAGGAGGGTATCTGTTCCCTTGTAGACGTCAGCCATGCCGCCACGACCGATCAACTCACCGAGTTCGTAGCGTCCATTGAGGATGCGCTGTGAAGACACAGGTGTGCTCTCCTCTCGATGCGCGGGGCCGGGACGTGGCGTAGACATGGTGGCTTAGCGGCCTGTGGGGGACGCAGAGCTGGACGGCTTGGGGTTGCCGCTGGGAGTGACGGGATCCGTAGGGATGAGCTCCTTGGACAGGTAGTAGGTCACCGTGGACCCTGCGGGTACCTCGGTGCCGGCGGCAGGCGAGGAACGCACGAACGTGTTCGGGCCCTGGCTGATGCTTCCGTTGACGTCCTCGCCCCTCACGTACTTAAGCCCTGCCCCCTGCAGGGCGCCCTGGACCTGGGTTTCGGAGACTCCCTGACCGATGTTCGGGACCGCAACCATTTCGGGTCCCTTTGAGTAGGTCACCGTGATGGTGGTCCCCGGGTCAACAGGACCTGTGGGGTTGAGGCTGAGAACCGTCCCGGGTGTTGCCGGATCGAAGACCTCCTGGCCGTTGACGCCGAGGCCGAGGGAACGCAGCTTGGCACTGACCGTCTCGAACGGCTGTCCCTGGAATTCCTCCGGGATGATGTTGATCTTCTGCGGCGTCGACTGGGTGGGCGACGGTGCTTCAGAGGTTTCCGTAGGCGTCGGAGTCGGCGAGGACGACGTCGATGAGGACGACGGGCTGGCAGAACGGCTCGGGCTCGCGGAAGTGGACTGGCTCGGCGAAGGGGTGGGCGAGAAGAATCCCGACTGGGAAATCAGGAAACCGACCAGCGCGAACAAGACCAGGAGGATCAACGCAACAAGGGGCCACGTCCAGGGGCTGCGCTTCTTGCGTTCCGGTTCCTGATCGTCGTAGCGTTCGTCATCGCTGTAGATGACCTCTTCGTCGTCGTTCAGTTGCCGTTCCGCCTCGAGGGCGTTGGCTCGTGTCAGTGGGTTGTCCGCGGATGCCGCAGCGGCTCCCACAGCAGCTCCGGCGGCGCCGGCGCCCAGCACCGGAAGTGCGGAGGTCGCCGTCGAGGATTGCTCCTTGCCGTAAGGTGAGGCGACGACGCCGGTGGGTGCCGTTGCGGTGTCGACCGGCGCCGTGATGGGGCCGGTTGAGTCTTCGAACAACAGCATTCCCGGCACGGCGGCATGAGCCGTGGCGATGTCGCCGTTACGGATGGCTTCAGCTGCTTCGGCAAGCTTGATGGCGTTGGCCGGCCGGTTCTTGGGGTCCTTGGCAAGCATGGACATCAAGAGGGCACGCACGGGCGTAGGCAGCGTCTCCGGCAGGGGCGGCGGTGCGTCATTGACCTGCGCCAAGGCGATGGCGATCTGCGATTCCCCGGAGAACGGACGGTGACCTGTGAGGCATTCGTAGCCGATGACGCCCAGGGAGTAGATATCCGAGGACCCGGTGGCTGTCTGGCCGGTTGCCTGCTCAGGTGCCAGGTACTGGGCGGTGCCCATGACCTGGCCGGTCTGCGTCAGCGGAACCTGGTCCGCCAGGCGGGCGATGCCGAAGTCGGTGACCTTGACCCGGTTGTCCGGTGTGATGAGCAGGTTGCCGGGCTTGATATCGCGGTGAACCAGGCCTTGCGCGTGAGCCACGGCAAGGGCCCGGGCCGTCTGGGCAATGATGGAGAGCGTCATGTCCGGGGACAGCACCTGTTCGCGCTCCAGGATGCCGCTCAGGGGGTGGCCCGGCACGAGCTCCATCACCAGGTATGCCGAGCCGGCTTCCTCGCCGTAATCGAACACGTTGGCGATGCCCACGTGGTTGAGGAGGGCGGTGTGGCGCGCTTCGGCACGGAAGCGCTGCAGGAAGCCGGGGTCACCCGTGTATTCCTCCTTGAGCACCTTGATGGCCACGATCCGGCCAAGGATCTGGTCCTTGGCCTTCCAGACCTCGCCCATGCCGCCAATCGCAATGCGACTGGTCAGCTGGAACCTGCCGCCGAGTGTGATTCCCGAAGTAGGCCTCACTTATTCAACACCGCCTCAAAAATCTTCTTTGCGTTCGGACTGGTTAGCTGGGCACCGCTGAGCACGTCCACACGTTCCATGACAATGGTGACGGCTACTTGCGGGTCGTTTGCCGGGGCGAACCCGGTAAACCATGAGTTGTTCAAACCTGAATCACCGAGTTCCGCCGTGCCGGTCTTGCCGGCCACCTTGATGCCGGGAACGGCTGCGCCCTTGGCAATGCCGTTGTCCACTGCGCTGGTCATCCATTCGGTGATCTGGCCGGCGATCGGCTGCGTGGTGCTGGTGCGGAGTGCTTCAGGCTTTGTTTCGCTAATGACGCGCAGGTCAGGAGCACGTACCGTCTGCACCAGGTTCGGCTTCATCTGCACGCCGCCGTTTGCGATGGCTGCCGTCATCATGTTGATCTGCAGTGGAGTAGCTTTGACGTCGCGCTGGCCCACGGACGACTGGGCGAGCTGTGCCTGGTCCAGGTCCCTGGGGAAGACGCTCTTGGCCTGCTGGAGCTTGAGCTGATCTCCGAAGGATTCACCGAAACCGAATTTCTCGGCCTGCTCACGAATGGCGTCCTGGCCGAGGTCCAGGGCAATGCTCGCGAACGGCGTGTTGCAGGACTGCTCCAGGGCAAAGGCGAACGACGCCGTCTCCCGGACGTTGCAGTTGCCCCCGGCATAGTTGGGAAGGCTGGCATTGGAACCGGGAAGCGGGAGGCTGCTCGGGTTCGGCAGTTCACTGTCCTTGTTGTACTTGCCCGAGTTCAACGCCGCGGCCGTGTCAATGAGCTTGAAAACCGAGCCGGGAGAGAGCAGGTTTCCGGTGGGACCGCTGACGTTCTGGTTCAGGTTGATACCCGGGATCTGGTTCAGCTGGGCCATGTTCGCCTCTGCAGCGGCAGTGTCGTGGGTGGCAATCAGGTTGGGGTCGTAGGACGGCTTGGAGACCATCGCCAGGATGGCTCCCGTCTTCGGGTTGGTGACCACGATGGAACCCCGCTGGCCGTCCGGAATGAGGTCGTAGGCCAGCTTCTGGATGGCTGGATCAAGGGTCAGCTCCACAGAAGCGCCCTTGGGTTCCTTGCCCAGGAACATCTGGCTGATGCGGTCCAGGAACAACTGGTCCGAGTTACCCGCCAGGGTTTCCCCCATCGACTGCTCCAGCCCGGTGGATCCGAAGCCCCTCGAGAAGAAGCCGGTGACGCCCGCATAAAGCTCCGGCTGGGGGTACGAACGCTGGAAGGCGCAGGACTCGGTTCCGGGGACGGACTCTGCCACCGGTTTCCCGCCAACGATGATGGCACCGCGTTCGTTGCAGAACGTGGCGAGGATGGCGCGCTGGTTCCAGGTATTCGCGTTGAGGTCGTCCGCGCCAATGACCTGGACGTAGCTGATGGCGCCGAAAATCAACGCGAACATGGCGACGGCGGCCATCCACGAGCTGCGAATCGCTTGGTTCATTGATGCTTCACCGCCTCAGTTGGTGCGCTTGGTGTCTGGCCTGTTGGAGTCTTGACTGTCCCGTGGGAGCTGGTGGTCGGGGGTTTGTTGACCATGGGTGTGGTGTCAACCGGTCCGCGGGCCGTATTGGAGATCATGAGCAGCAGCCCGACGATGATCCAGTTGGCCAGCAGGGATGAACCTCCGGCGGCCAGGAACGGGGTGGTCAGGCCGGTCAACGGGATGAGCCGGGTGACGCCGCCGATGACCACGAAGCACTGCAGTGCGATCGCGAACGACAAGCCGCACGCCAGGAGCTTTCCGAAGGCGTCGCGCGTTCCCAGGGCTGCGCGGAAACCGCGGGTGAAGAGCAGCAAATAGAGCATCACCACGGCGAAAAGGCCGATCAGGCCCAGTTCTTCGCCGATGAGCGCCACGATCATGTCGCTGTTTGCGAACGGAACCAGGTCCGGGCGGCCCTGTCCCAGTCCTGTTCCCACCAGGCCGCCGTCGGCCATGCCGAACAGGCCCTGGACGATCTGTCCACTACCGCCGGGAGACCTGCCGAAGACCTCCGGGGTGAAGGCGTTGATCCAGCTGTCGATCCTGAACGCGACGTGGGAGAAGATCTTCGATGCGATGAAACCGCCGCCGAGGATCAGGGCCAGGCCAATAACGACCCAGGAGATACGGCTGGTGGCCACGTAGATCATCACGATAAAGAGGCCGAAGAAGAGGACGGACGATCCGAGGTCGCGCTGGAAGACCAGGACGCCGATGCTCACCAGCCAGGCGGTGATCATCGGGCCCAGGTCCTTGAAGCGGGGGAACTGCATGGGACCGATCTTCCGGCCGGCCAGGAGGATGAGGTCCCGGTTGGACGACAGATAACCCGCGAAGAATATGGCCAGGGTGATCTTGGCGATTTCACCAGGCTGGAAAGTCATGGGGCCGATGCGGATCCAGACGCTGGCACCGAGCACCTCACCGGCGGAGATGCCGGGCACCAGAGGAAGAATCAGCAGCAATGCACTGGCCGCCAACGAGATGTAGGTGAAGCGGCGTAGGATGCGGTGGTCCTTGAGGAACCAGATCACGGCGATGGAAACGGCCATGGCAATCAGCGTCCACCGGAGCTGGTTGTTGCCGGTGTCGTCGCCAGGGCCGTCCATGCGGTGGATCAGGGCCAGGCCCAATCCATTCAGGGCCACCACGATGGGAAGTATTACCGGATCGGCATATTTAGCGCGGAGACGGAGCACCACGTGGAATGCAAAGGCGGCTACGGCGAGCAGGCTCGATTGGAACCAGAAGTCGCTGTCCAGTCCCAGATCCGAGTTGAGGCTGACCAGTGCGCTGGCGCCGATTCCAACGGCAAGTGCCAGCACGATGAGCAGAAGCTCGACGTTCCGGCGGGGCTTGGGGGCGGTTTCAGTCTGGATCATTTTGCCCCCTCACAGGGAGTCGGAACGGGAGATGGCGTGGGGCTGGCAACGGCTGCCGTGCTGGGTACCGGCACTGTGGCCGTAGCCGACGGCGACGGCGTGGGAGTCGCCGTGCCGGTTGGAGTCGGGCTGGGGCAATTGGCCGAGGCGCTGCCGTACTGTTTCAGGTTTTCCACGATGAGCTGGGCGTCGTCGAGGTCCCCGGCAGGAACGGTCTGGCGAACGCTCTGCTGGCCATATTCAGGCAAGGAATCCACCCTGACATCGGTTACGGCTTCCAGCCGGGAAAGCTGAATTGGGCCGAGCCTTTGTGAGATGCCGTTGAAGATGGCAACACGCTGATCGTATTCACCCACGTAATAGCGTGTCTGGGTCCAGGCGTAGCCAAGCCACAGGCCGACCACGACGCCCAGAACCAGGAATGCGGCGACGGCGGGCATCAACCAACGGATGCGACGCCTTGGCGGATCTTCGGCCTCCGCGCGGTCCTGCTCTGCTTTGTGCGTCAGGACTGTGGCAGCGCGACGGGCCACCGTGCGGCCGGCAACGGTAGGAATGGAGCCTGTTTCAGCAGCCGTTGCCGCGGCGCCAACGAGCTCATGGGGGCGGCTGGCCAGTTCCTCGCGCAGGACTTCGGCTGACAGATGCTCACCGAGGTGGGGATCGGTGGTCGCCGGCGGTTCGGTGGAGGAATCAGAAGTCCCGGACGTTTCGTCCGCCTCGTCCGATTCCTTCGTCCTCGTGCCGTCGTCGGAAGCCGATCCTGCGTCCGGCTTCCGGTCAGCTTCCGACTTCGAGGCGCCCTTGGCCGCATCTCCGGACGGCACCTCATCGGGGGACTTGGTGGCCGTCACCGCTTCAGGCTCATCGACGGCGGCAAGCGCAGCGGCCGGTACGACGTCGACGGCGGCCGTGTTGACGTCGTCGACCGTCTCCTCGACGATTTCCAACATGACAACCGTGACGTTGTCCGGGGCGCCCGCTTCGAGCGTGAGGTCTACGAGGATCTCGGCGCATTCGCGAAGGTCCTTGGTCTCGCGGACCATGCGCTCCACGACGTGCCCTGCTACGTAGTTCAGGCCATCAGAGCACAGCAGCCAGCGTTCGCCGGGTTCGACGTCCAGGACGTCCAAGTCCAGCTCAGGGCTCGCGTCAACGTCGCCAAGCACGCGCATCAGGACGTTTTTATGGGGATGGGTCTCGGCTTCCTCCGGACGGAGGCGTCCCTCATCGATCAGGCGCTGGACGAACGTGTGGTCCACGCTGATCTGCTCGAACTTCTTGTTGCGCAGGCGGTAAGCGCGGGAATCGCCAATATGCGCGAAGTGGAGCTTGCGGTCCTCAAGGAGCAACGCCGTGACCGTCGTACCCATGCCTGACAGCTTGGGATTCTGGTGGACGAGCTCTGAGAGCAGTGAATTGGCGGTTTGGATCTCGTCCGCCAGGACGGTGTCGGCGCCTTCAGGGTAGTCGTCATGATCCAGGTGGATCATGTCCAGGACCGTCGAAGCGGAGGCGACATCGCCGCCCGCGTGCCCGCCCATGCCGTCGGCGACCACAGCGAGATGGCGGCCCACATAAGCGGAGTCGTCATTCTTGGAGCGGATCCGGCCGACGTCGGAACGGGCCGCGTAGCGCATGATCAGCGGGCGCTCCGCAGGCTTTTCCTTGTCCTCGGGGGTCTCAGAAGAGGCCATGGACTATGGCCTCAATTCAATGACCGTCTTGCCGATTCTCACGGGGACACCGAGCTCCACCGGCAACGCACGAGTGAGCTGCTGATCGGCCAGGTAGGTGCCGTTCGTAGAGCCGAGGTCCTCAATGAACCATCGGCTGCCCTGCGGGAACAGACGCGCATGCCGGCCGGAGGCGTAGTCATCCTCCAGGACCAGGGTGGCTTCCTGCGCGCGTCCAAGCAGGATGGGGCTGGCCGCCAGGGGAACCGTGGTGCCCTTGAGGGGACCCTCGGTGACCACCAGGTTGCGGGCATGCTGGATGGCCGGCGGTGGTGTGGCAGCCAGTTCAGGATGCTTGCGGACTTCACGTGCCGTAGGAACACCGGTCACTGCCTTGCGTCCGATCTGGAAGTCGCGGCGCATGGTGGACACAATGCTGAAGATCAGGACCCACAGCAACAGGAGGAAGCCGAAACGAAGCGCTGTAATGGTCAGTTCGCTGACATCGTTCACGCGTGGCCACCCGGGGTCTGGGGGAGGAGGCGGAAAATAATCTTGGTACGTCCCATCGTGATGGTTGAGCCGTCTGTGAGCTCCACGCTGCCGTTTACCTTATGTCCGTTGACGTAACTGCCATTCGTGGAGCCGAGGTCAACAGCCCACGTGCTCCCGTTCTCGGTGCGTACCTCAAGATGCTTCCGTGAAACCCCGGTGTCGTCCACCAGGATGTCGGCTTCAGAAGAGCGGCCGAGCACCACGCTGGCTGCATTGAGGGAGTATCGCTGACCGCTGATGTCCAGGACAGGCTGGAGGCGAATTGGCTGCCGTGCGGGGGCTGCGGGAACGTTGGCCCGCGGAGGCTGCGGAGCGGGAGCTGCGTCGCCGGAGGACTTTTCGGTCCGGGAAGCGATCTCGAAGTGGCCGGCCCGTTCCTCGTCATTGCGACGGAACGAGATCCTGACCGCGCCTTGGAGCGTATAACCCTGGCTGCGAACGTGTTGGATAACGACGTCGCACAGCTCCTCAGCGAGGGGCGTTCCCCATTCCTGGGCCCGGGCGAAGTCCTCATCGCTGAGCAGGACATCAAAAACGTTGGGAGCAAGCGTGCGTCCGGCGGCGATGGTGATGGACTGATTGTCCAGTTCCCGCCTCAGCTTGCTCGCGATCTCCACTGGCTCAACCCGTGCCCGCGACCCCGTGGAGAAGACGTTGCGGACGGCCTTTTCAATGCCGCGCTCGACTTTGTCCAGCAAACCCATGTTCCTTCTCCTTTCCTTGCCGCGGCACCTGCTGTGCCTGTCCGATAGTCCTGCAATTGGTCCGACTGTGCACACACCAAAGTGCGCGCCCCACGGCCCTTCCTCTTCCCGATACTACTGGGACTGACTGGGAATGACCTTAATCCACAACGCCCTGCGCCACGGAAAAGTTCGACGGCGGCCCTTGCTGGCGGGGCTCGCAGGGGTTGAAAATCCCTTGAAGTTCTGCGGTTTCCAGGCCGTCCACCGCCTTTCCGGAGGGTGCCTCCCAGCTTGATTGGTGTTTTGCTCCGGATGTCCGTTATGCTTGATCTCGCTGCTTTTGAAGGAAACGAAGCTGGGAGACCAGCGAAGTCCGGAAAAAGAAGTTGCGCGCGAGTGGCGGAACGGCAGACGCGCTGGCTTCAGGTGCCAGTATCCGAAAGGGTGTGGGGGTTCAAATCCCCCCTCGCGCACGCAATCGAAAGAGCCCCGGTCTTAGGACCGGGGCTCTTTTGTTTTGTGGTCAGCCCCGCGTGAGGCTAGTTGCGGGCGGAACCTGCCAGCCGGCGTCGTGAGTTGCTGAGGTGAAGGCGCATGGCTGCCGCGGCAGCCACGGGATCGCCGTCCGCGATTGCTGCGTAGATAGAGGAATGCTCGTGGACCACTTGATCGAAGCGTTCGCGGGTTTCCCGGTCATCCCCGGCGACGAGGCGTGGGCGGGGCATAGTGATCATGGTCTGGCCGAGGGCGGCGATGCAGTCTGTATAAAAGGGATTGCCTGAAGCGGCAGCCACAGCACGATGGAACTCGAAATCAGCTTTCATGGCGTGCGCCGGATGCGAAACGTTCGCAGTGAATTGTTCCAAGGCACCGTGGACGGCCTTGAGTTGTCGTTCGCTGTGGTTCCGGGCAGCAAGCGCAGCTGCCTCTGCTTCGACGCCGATCCGGAAGTCGAGCATCTGCAGCCGTTCTTCCATGCTGGACACAGGCCGGGTTCCCGGTGCCTGGGTCGGGCCTTCGGCGGGCGGAGTCAGGGCAAAGCTGCCCCGCCCACGTTCGGTTTCCACAAGGCCCTCGGCCTGCAGCCGCGTCAATGCGGAGCGGACCACGGTTCGGCTCACCCCGAATTCGCTGATGAGGGTGTTCTCGCTGGGGAGCTTCTCGCCCGGTTGGATGACGCCGTCGACAATGCGGTTGCGGAGGTCGGCGGCGAGATCCGCAGTCAGGTTTCGGCTCATGCGTTCCAGATTACGCGCCGAACTCCACGGTTTCGGTGGTCCACGCACGGGCCTGTTCGCTCAACGTGACGCCGAGTCCGGGACGGTCCGGGACGATCATGCGACCGTTCTTCGTCTCCAGCCGCTCCTCGAACAGCGGGTCCAGCCAATCGAAGTGTTCCACCCACGGCTCGCGCGGGTAGGCGGCGGCCAGGTGGAGGTGGATCTCCATGGCAAAGTGCGGTGCCAGGCCAAGACCTCTTTCATTGGCCAGTGCCGCCAGGCGCAGGAACTGGGTGATGCCTCCGACGCGCGGCGCGTCCGGCTGGATGATGTCGCAGCCGTTGGCGTTGATGAGGCCCTTGTGCTCGGCGACAGAGGCAAGCATCTCACCGGTGGCGATAGGCGTGTCCAGGAGCTGTGCGAGGTGGGCGTGGCCCTCGAAGTCATAGGCATCGAGTGGTTCTTCGATCCAGATGAGGTTGAATTCCTCCAGTTGGCGGCCCATCCGCAGCGCCGTTGCCCGGTCCCACTGTTGGTTCGCGTCGACCATGAGCGGAACGTCCCAGCCAATGTGTTCGCGGACTCCCGCCACGCGGCGGAGGTCTTCTTTGGAGTCGGGCAGGCCCACCTTGATCTTGATGCCGCCGATGCCGTCGTCGATGGACTGCGTGGCGCGTTCCTTGACCTCTGCCAGGGTGGCGTTGAGGAAGCCGCCGGAGGTGTTGTAGGTCTGGACGGAATCACGGTAGGACCCCAGCAGCTTGGCCAGCGGGAGTCCGGCGCGCTTGGCCTTGAGGTCGTAGAGGGCAATGTCTATCGCGGCGAGAGCCTGCGTCGCCACGCCTGACCTTCCCACCGAAGCGCCGGCCCAGAGGAGCTTGGTGTAGATCTTGCCGATGTCGTTGGGGTCCTCGCCAATGATGCCCTCCGCGACCTCCTTGGCGTGGGCGTACTGGGCCGGCCCGCCGGCGCGCTTGGAGTAGCTGAAACCGAGGCCGCTGTGTCCCTGCTCCGTGGTGATCTCGGCGAAGAGGAACACTACTTCCGTCATCGGCTTCTGTCTGCCGGTGAAGACCTTGGCGTCGCTGATGGGAACGCTGAGCGGCAACCGCGCCGTGGACAGTTTGACGTGGCGGATGAGGTCTACGGTACTCACTGGGTCTCCTAAGGGGCGGGGCATCCTTGCCTGCTACTTAAGATACAAGCTGAGTACTTGTATTACAAGACTTGTTTCTTCACGACCCTGCTGGCGATGCCGGCACATCCGTTGTCAGTACGGGTTTGGGTGTGCGCTTGCCTCCTTGCTGTGCGGCTGTCCCGGCAACAACCACCAGGGCTATCCCTGCCACCTGCATGAGTGTCGGCTGCTGGGCGAGGACAAGCAGTCCGATGAGGACACCGAATGCGGGCTCGATCGAAAGCAGCGTTCCAAAGGCCGTGTGGGTCATGCGCCGCAGCGCCAGCATTTCGAGGCCGAACGCGATCACCGGCGTTATGAGGGCAATCCCGGCCGCCAGGGGCAGCACCCACCAGTCGAGTGACCCGCCCAGTACCTGCGGCAACCCGACCGGCATGGTGGCAAGAGCGGCAATCGGGATGGTGAGTGACAGGCCGCTGATGCCGGAGAACCGGTCTCCCACATGTTGGGTGAGCACGTTGTACAGGCCCCAGCAGGCACCCGCAGCCACAGCGAATCCCACGCCGGCAAGGTCGATGACGCCATGCCATGGCTCAGTCAGCAGCACCACGCCGATGAAGGCGAGGAGCGGCCAGACCAACGCCTTCCGGCGTTTGTTCATGATCCCGGCCACCGTGAGGGGGCCAAGGAATTCAATCGCGACGGCGGTTCCCAGCGGGATGCGCTCGACGGCGGCGAGGAAGAAGGTGGTCATGAAACCTGTCACGACCCCCAGGGCGATCAAAGCCGGCAGGTCGCGGCGGCGCAGCGAGCGGATGGCCGGACGGCTGATTACCCAGAGAAAGACCACTCCAAAGCACATCCGAAGCCATGCCGTCCCTGCTGGGCCGACCTGGCCGATAACGGTGACCGACATGGCGTTGGAGAGCTGGATGGCCATCATTGCTGCGACGGCCATCGACCAGGGGGGAGCGGCGGTGAGGGTTCGGGTCAAGGTATTACGCACTGGGGCTTTCCGTCCGATGTCCGGCTCCAACGCCCGGTTCAAAAACGGCGAGGGAGAATCGGGCAGTTGTCCCGCCGTGGTTTGCATAGGAGTGGGCAACATCGCTGCGGAAGGTCAGGGCATCGCCGGTGTTCAGTTCGTAGCTCCCGGCCTCGACGTTCACCGTGATGGCACCCTCCTGCACCTGGAGCAATTCACGGGTGCCGGAGCTGTGGGCTTCGCTCTCGTGGAGCTCTCCGGGAGCCAGGGACCAGTCCCACAGTTCAACAACGTCGGGAGATTCGGTCCCGGCAACCAGCTCGCCCTTGCCGCCCAGGGGGCCGGTCCACAGTACGGCGCCTTCGCCCTTGCGGGTAAGTTTGGCTGAACGCAGCGTGGGCGGCTCCACCAATGCAGGCAAGCCAACACCTAGGGCATCGCTGAGCCGCAGGAGGGTTCCGATGCTGGGATTTACGCCGCCTTGTTCGACGCTCACCAGCATTCTGCGGCTAACGCCGGCCATGGCGGCAAGCTGGTCGAGGGTCCACTCCCTGCCTTTGCGTTCCTGTTTCACCCGCAGGCCAATTGCGCGCGCCAAGGCCTCTGCACTGTCATCCATAAGTGCAGCATAATGCACTAACTTGGCATTAAGAAGCTCGGATCCTCGGGGGCCTAGTTCCGCAGAGCCCCAAAGCCCGTAATTAAAGCCTCCAAGCCCAAGCTGAAGGCAATGTCAGTGGGCCGCTCATGCTGTTCCAAGGCCAGCCGGTCCACGGCGGCAGTGAAGTTGGGGACCTGGTCGGCGAGGGTGCCGGCGTCGAAGATGTCCTCAGGTGCGGTGACGTCGTAAGCGGCCCCGAAGACAAAGGCCTCGATAGCCACAATCGCGGAGATGATTTTCTCCTCCGGGAAGCCTGCGTCGCGGAAGCCGGCCGTCACGGCCTCGTACATGGCCAGGGTCTTGGGAGCATTGGCGACAGGCAGGACGGCGATGATCGGAATAAGCGGCGTGTGCTCGGAGAATACATCCCTGTAGGACCATGCCCACTTGCGAACGGCCTCTTCCCAGGGCTCAATCCCGAACGCCGACACATCAACCATCGCGGCCAAGTGGTCCTCGAGCAGGACGAGCACGTCGTCCTTGGAGGACACGTGGTTGTACAAGGCGGAGGGGGCTACTCCCAGTGTGCGGGCCAACGCCGCCATGGTGAGTCCGTCGTAACCCTTGCTGCTGATCAGCTTGAGCGCCGCCGTCGTGATGCCGTCCTGGTCCAGAACCGCCGCCGTTGGTCGGCCGGCGCGGCGCCGGGAAGTGGCGGATGGGGCTGGGGTGGGTTCGGGCATCGGGAGCCTTTCTGCTGCCTGTGTCCCCAGCATTATTCCATCGGCTCTTCACAGCCGCGCACTCAGCCGCTACTATGGAGATAAATGAATGCCATTCATTTATTGGTCAGCCACCAACGGACGGCCACGGAGAGGACATCATGCAGAATCTTGATCGCGACGTTGTGATCGTCGGCGCCGGACCGTCAGGGCTGACGGCGGCACGTGAACTGAAGAAGGCCGGGCTCAGCGTCGCAGTGCTCGAAGCACGCGACCGCGTGGGCGGCCGCACCTGGACCGACACCATCGACGGCGCCATGCTGGAGATCGGCGGCCAGTGGGTTTCGCCGGACCAGACGGCCCTCATGGACCTGCTGGACGAGCTCGGCCTGAAAATGTACCCGCGCTACCGCGACGGCGAATCCGTCTACATCGGCGCAGACGGCAAGCGCACGCAGTACACCGGTGACACCTTCCCGGTCAACGAAACCACCAAGGCCGAGATGGACAAGCTCGTCGCCATCCTGGACGAACTCGCAGCAGAGATCGGCCCCACCGAGCCCTGGGCACACCCCAAGGCACGCGAGCTGGACACCATCTCCTTCCACCACTGGCTCCGCCGGAACTCCACAGATGAAGAAGCCTGCAACAACATCGGCCTCTTCATCGCCGGCGGCATGCTCACCAAGCCCGCGCACGCCTTCTCGGCACTGCAGGCAGTCCTGATGGCCGCCTCTGCCGGTTCGTTCACGCACCTCACGGACGAAGACTTCATCCTGGACAAGCGCGTCATCGGCGGCATGCAGCAGGTTTCACTGCTCCAGGCAGCAGAACTGGGTGCCGATGTCGTCCTTAACAGCCCGGTGCGCACCATCAAGTGGGACGACAACGGCGTGACCGTTGTTTCCGAGCAGGCCACCGTCAACGCCCGTTACGTGATCATGGCCGTTCCGCCGAACCTGTACTCACGCGTTTCCTTCGACCCGCCGCTCCCGCGCCGCCAGCACCAGATGCACCAGCACCAGTCGCTGGGCCTGGTCATCAAGGTCCACGCTGTGTACGACACGCCGTTCTGGCGTGAAGACGGACTGTCCGGCACGGGCTTCAGCGCCGGTGCGCTGGTGCAGGAGGTCTACGACAACACCAACTACGGCGACACCCGCGGAACCCTGGTTGGCTTTGTGTCCGACGAGAAGGCCGACGCCGTGTTCGAGCTCAGCGCCGAAGACCGCAAGAAGGCCATCCTGGAGTCCATCGCCGGATTCCTGGGCGACAAGGCCCTCACCCCCGAGGTTTACTACGAGTCCGACTGGGGCTCGGAAGAGTGGACCCGTGGCGCATACGCTTCCAGCTACGACCTCGGAGGCCTGCACCGCTACGGCAAGGACCAGCACGCGAACGTCGGCCCGATCTACTGGTCCTCGTCCGACCTCGCCGCCGAAGGCTACCAGCACGTTGACGGCGCAGTCCGCATGGGCCAGGCAACCGCCGCGCGGATCGTCGAAGCCAACAAACTGGCATCAGTGACTGTCTGATCGTTGTGAAACCACACCGGCAGGCCGGGGGAGCACTATTTCCCGGCCTGCCGGCTGCACTGTTTAAGAACTGAAAGGGACCACCATGCGCTACGTAGTTGGTTACACCGCCAACGCAAGGGGCCACGACGCCGTCCACCTTGCCGTCGCCTTGGCCCGGAACCAGGATGTCAGCCTGGACCTGGTCCTGGTGATCCCGGAGGACTCCCCGTTCAATGCCGTGTACCCACCCGAAGCCGGCTACGACGACATCCTCAACCAGCAAGCCCAGCGCTGGCTGGATGAGGGCCTCGCCTTGGTCCCGGAGGACATCACAGCGCGCGGACACATTCGCCGTGGCGATTCCGAGGCCCAGGCACTGATTGACGCAGCCGTCGAGATGGACGCGGCGGCATTGGTCATCGGCGCCACGAACGGCGGCTTGTTCAAGCGGTTCACCATTGGTTCCGTGGCGGGTTCACTGCTCCACTCGTCGCCGGTCCCGGTGGCGCTGGCACCCCACGGCTACCAGCGGACAGATGCCATCACCCGGCTCAGCTGTGGTTTCGGGACGCGTCCCGGCGCAGACGAACTGCTCGACGTCGCCGTCGAGTCCGCACGCGACCGGCACCTGCCGCTTCGGCTCGTTTCCCTGTTGGCGCTCGACGGCGGTAACTCGCTGACGCTGGCAGACGCCGCCTGGATGCACGCCGCCGACCGGCTTGCCGCCGTTGGAAGTTCAACCCCGGACGCACCGCTGCCTGAGCCCGAAATCGTCGTGGCGCAGGGCCGGACCATAGAAGAAGCCGTGGACCGCCTCGACTGGGAAGACGGCGAAATCCTGCTGATCGGCTCCAGCCGCCTCGCCCAGCACCGTGCCACGTTCCTTGGCAGCACCGCCAACCGGATCCTGCGCGCCCTTCCCGTTCCCATGATCGTGGTTCCCCGCGATTACACGCGCCAAAGCTCCTAGCAATCGCCTGAGAGGCAATACCCATGTCTACTGCACCAAAGACGGTCCAGTCGAAAGAATCAACCCTGAGTGAAAAGGGACTGAAAGCCGGATCGGTGGGCCTGATTGGCGCCGTCGTGATCGGTGTTTCCTGCATTGCTCCCGCGTACACGCTGACCGCGGCCCTGGGGCCCACCGTGTCTGAGGTAGGCGTGCACCTGCCGGCCATCTTCCTTGTGGGCTTCATCCCCATGCTGCTGGTGGCGCTCGGCTACCGCGAACTGAACAACGCCATGCCCGACGCCGGCACCTCCTTCACGTGGGCAACGCGGGCGTTTGGTCCGTGGATCGGATGGATGGGCGGCTGGGGACTGATCGCGGCCACCATCATTGTGCTGTCCAATCTGGCGGCCGTTGCCGTGGACTTCTTCTACCTGATGCTCGGGCAGATCTTCAGCAACCCGGAGCTGGGCGAGCTCAGCAAAATCCTGCCGCTGAACATTGCCACCACGCTGGTTTTCATTGCGCTGGCGTGTTGGATTTCGTACCGCGGCATGGAAACCACCAAGGGCGTCCAATACGTGCTGGTGGCCTTCCAGTTGCTGGTCCTGGGATGGTTCGCGGTCTCGGCGTTCGTGCATGTAGCCAACGGCACGGCCTTCGATGCCACTGCCATTTCGCCTGACTGGTTCAACCCGTTCGCCGTCGATTCGTTCTCGTCATTCGCTGCAGGTGTCTCGCTCTCGATCTTCATCTACTGGGGCTGGGACGTCACTCTGACCATGAACGAGGAGACGAAGAATCCGGAAAAGACCCCCGGCCGCGCGGCAACCATCACCGTGCTGGTCATCGTGATCATCTACATGACCGTCGCACTGGCTACCTTGTCCTTCGCGGGCGTCGGCGAGACCGGCCTGGGCGCCGGCAACCCGGAGAACCAATCCAGCATCTTCGCGGTTCTGGCGGGTCCGGTGATGGGTCCGTTCGCGATCCTCATGTCCTTGGCCATCCTGAGCAGTTCCGCCGCGTCCTTGCAGTCGACCTTCGTTTCACCGGCCCGCACCATGCTGGCCATGGGCCACTACCGCGCCATTTCGCCCCGCTTTGGGCGGATCAGTCCCACGTTCAAGTCGCCGAGCTTTGCCACCATCGCCGCGGCCATCGCGGCAGCCGCGTTCTACGTGATCACCCGGACTGTGTCCGAGAATGCCCTGTGGGACACCATCACCGCCCTGGGCATGATGATCTGCTTCTATTACGGCATTACAGCTCTGGCCTGTGTTTGGTTCTTCCGCGCTTCAGCCTTCAGCGGTGTCCGGGCATTCTTCTTCAAGTTCCTGGCACCGTTGCTGGGCGGGGTGATCCTGCTGGTGATGTTCGTGAAGACAGCCATGGACTCGATGGATCCCGCGTATGGCTCGGGCTCGTCCGTTGGCGGGGTAGGCCTGGTGTTTGTGCTGGGGATGGGTGTGATCCTGCTGGGCGTTGTGGTGATGCTGGTGATGTATCGGCTGCGGCCCGGGTTCTTCAAGGGCAAGGTCCTGACCCGGGCCTGACTTCGCGGGAAATGGATGCAGCGAACGCGAGTACGGCGGCGGAGAAGTCCAGCACGTCCGGCGCTGCACGCTGGCCGTGACCGCCGCGGTCCTCGTGGAGTAGCCAGGCCCGGTCCCCGCGTTCGCGGATTCCGGTAACAACATCGACGGCGGCACTGTTGTCCACGCGTTCGTCCCGCCCCATGAGGCAGCACAGCAGGGGCGGAAGCGCGGCGGAGCCGAGTCTGCGCAGCAAGTGAACCGGGGAATAGGCCGCCCGATCGTGATCAGAGCACTCCCCATCGGCGCCAAACTCGTGCAGCCATTGCTTCCCCAAACCATGGCGGTGAAGGTCCACGGTGTCCAGCAATGGAGCTACGGCCACCACTCCGCCGAATGAGGCGGGGGACAGGAACGCCGCAGCCGTGACCACGAGGCCACCATGCGAGGCCCCGAAAGGCACGGTCTGGGCGGGCGTGGTCCACCGGGTATCGACGAGGTAGCCGGCCACGTCGATGAGGTCCAGGATTGTCCGCATCTTCCGTTTCCCACGGCCTGCCTGGTGCCAATCCTCTCCCAGCTCGCCCCCGCCGCGTAGTTGCGCAGCCACGTACACCCCGCCGCTCTCCAGCCATGCCGGAACGCTGGGTTCGGCCTCGGTCCTGTGTGTGACGCCGAAACCGCCGTAGCACGTGAGAATCAGGGGCAGCGGCTGCACCGGGAGGCCGTCAGGACCAAGGTCTGACGCCCGTGCGGAGATGATCACGGGGATGCCGATGCCGTCGCTCGCCACCGCGGTGACTTTCCGGTGGACTATCCGGCTGCTGGAGTCCCTGGAGCTGTTGCTCAAGCGCACCGGTTCATCCACGCAGAAGACCCCCGATGGGCGTTCCGGGGAGGCCGTCTGGATCCAAAGGTCGGTGGCATCGGCGCGGGGTTGGACGGCGAACGCTGACACGTATTCCGCGGGGGATAAACGGTAGGCCGGGCGGCCATCCAGCGTGGCCGTCGTGCCGTGTTGGTCGGAGACCAGTTCCACACGACCGGCTTGTGCGGCCGGAGCCACGGTATGCCAGGCCCCGGATTTCAACTCCCACTCTTTGGTGCCGGTCCTTGGGTTCTTCGCCGCGAGCCGAAGGTGCTCTCCGACGCGTGCCAGCGCGAGACGGCTGCCCGCGGTGTTGCCAAGTTCCGCCGGAAGCGGGAGCTGCTGCATCTGCCCTGAGCCGAGCGGGCAGCGGATGATCTGCTGGCAGGGTGGTTTGCCGGTCAGGACCCAGATCCCGCCCCCGTCCGGCTCCCAAACCGGCGCAGCGTACCAGGCCGTCGGCCCTGGGATGTGGACGGGCTGGGTCCCGGCAGCGAGTATCCAGGGCTCCGCTAGTTCACTGGCGGAGGCGCTCAGCAAGGCTGCGACGCGCGTTCCGTCAGGGGAGATGGTGAATCCGCGGACGATGGTGCCCGGTGGTGTGGGGAGTCGGACACCGGGCGGCGCGGCCACCTCCAGATGCGCCCGGCGAACATTCCAAGCATCCCGAAGCCCGGCCTCGGCTGCCAGGTACAAGGACGCAAACGCTTCGTCTGGCCCGCGCCAAAGAAAAGCAGCCTGTCCGCCGGCGAACTGTGGGAGCCCTTGGCGGGGTGTGGAGTCCCAGCGTTCCAGAAGGGAACGGAAGTGCGGCCGAAGCCCCATGCCCGGAACGGCCTCCTCGATGCTGCTCACCGTCCTACCGTGTCGCCCGGCACCGTGTCCACAGCAGAGACCCAGGCGAGGTGGCCGCCGTCGTGCAAGGGGCTGCCCAAGTTGATGGTGCGCAGAGGGCTACCGGCCGCTGAGGTGTCGACGACGTGCAGTTCGCCGTGCCCACCGCGGGTCACGGCGACGAGTTCCGAGGCCGGCGAAGCGGCAATGGCTCGTCGTTCGGCGTTGTCCCAGGGTTCATGGCCGGGCCGTGGGGCGCCGTCCATGCGGGGGAGGTGCCATGTGCCCCGCAGCACCGGCGGGCCTGCCTCCAATGGTCCAAGGTGGTGCACCGAAAGCTCGTCGCCGTCCGGATGGACCCGGGCGGTCGCGATGCCATTGGCAGTCAGTGCGAAGCGGAAGACCAACCCATGGCCCAGCGGCGTGGTCCGCGTCAGCCCGGTATCCACGTGGTGCACCCACAAAGTGTTGGCCCACTGGGCCCATCCTCTGGGCTCACCGCCGCCGTCGCGAAGGATAGCCACCAGGACACGGCGCCGCGGGCAGAAGCGCAGGAAGTAGGCGCGGCCGGGTGCATCCCAAGCGATAACGTCAAGGGCCTCCGGCTGCGGCTTGCGGACATCGAAGCGTTCCAGGCCCCGGCCCGTGGCCACGAACATGGTGCCCGTGACGGGATCCAAGGCGTCGCCGTGACCGTCGGGCGAGGCCTCGGCCCGCAGCCCTTGCAGGGGCGGGCAGTGCACTCCCTCGGACAGGATCCGCTCCACGCTGAAGGATTCGATGCAGCCGGGTTCACGGTGACGGACGACGGCGGCGGGCCCCTCCGGCGTTTCGCCCACCACAACGCCAGGCTCCCCCGCCCTGGTGCGGATGCGGCGTGAGGTGGGTCCGCCGTCGGACTCCAAGTCCACAACCGTGAGGAGATCGCTCCAAGGTTCCCACGAGACACCAAGCCCCGTGGTGACGGCAACGAAGCGACCCGAAGGGTCGCAGGCCAGGTGCTCACCCGGAATGGCTACGGGAATGGTGCAGGGCGGGGTGTCGGTGAATGCATCGGCAATGACCAAGGCACCTCCGGCGTCATCAATGAACGCGCATCGTCCGTCTCCCAGCGGCAGGAACCCGGCGTGCTCCGCCAAGACCACGGAGTCCAAACGGTGCTGGACTGCCCCGGTGACTGGATTCAGGAACTGTACATTGCCCGCTTTTTGGTCGGCTACAACCAAAACTTCGGAGGTCATTGGCTCTCCCTTTCACTTAATTTGAGAATGGTTCTCATTAACTATAGTGTGACGTTGTCGCCGCAACAGCGGAGGCAACCACCACCACCGAAAGGAGACCAACCATGGAAAAGACCACGGTTCTGGTTGAAGTTGAAGAGACCGAGCAGCTGGCACACCTGTCGGCAACGCACTCGAATGCACTGGTCGAGAACCCGTTCGACTAGTCGCTAAGCCAGGGGGCGGGTGCGCCGGCGCACCCGCCCCCTTAGCTCCACCCCGCAACTTTCGGAAGGAACCATGGGCACCGCAATAGACAGCTTTGACGTCGCGGGAAGATCAACCATCCGCAGCGGTGACGGCGCCTTCTTCCATCTCCCGCCCTCGGCAGGAGGTGGCCAACACCTGGCGACAGGCGTCAGCGATGAACTGCTGCAACGCCGCCAGGCTGGCGCGCTTCCCCTCCCCGGAAGGGAGCTCATCGGGCTGGTAGCCCCCGAACCCGTTGCTGCCGCACTCCTGCCCGTGTTCCGCGAGGCCGGGGTGGACCTGGCGGTGGGTGACGACCGGGAGCCCGGCTCCGTAGGACTCCTCCTCCACCTGGCAACCATGCCCGCCGAGCGGAACCGCTTTGACGCACTGCCGGGCCGTGCGGCCGTGCTCCGCTTCTACGGAGAAGGCGACCTGGTCTTCGTAGATCCGCTGTCTCTTGAACCGGCAGACCCAACAGGGTGGCAGGTACTCCGGCGCAGGCTCGCGGCCTCACCGGCCGCCGCCGAACTGCGGGCCTGGCTGGATACCCCCGCTGCTGCCGCGGACTTCGCTCTCCAGGGCATGGCCATGGACCTGCTTACGGCCAGGCTGCTCACCATCATCACCGCCTGGCAAAGGAATTCACCGTCACTTGCCGCTCACCGGCGCACGCTCTGGCGGCTGGACACCCTGACGTTGGCAAACAGTGAACACCCCGTTCTGCCCTTCCCGGAACCCGCGAGCCTGGGCGAAGGCTTGCGGGCTCCGCTGCGATGAGACCCGCCACCGCGCTGGAGCACCTGGACATCACCGCTGACGACGGCGTTCGGCTTACCGCAGACCACTACCGCACACCAATGGAGGGGGAAGTCGAAGGGACGGTCCTGATCCGGACACCCTATGGACGGACCCAGTACGCGAATCAAGCCCACGCATGGTGTCGCGCCGGGTACGACGTAGTGGTCCAGGACGTCCGTGGGCGCTACGGGTCCGCCGGCACATGGAATCCCTATGACAAGGAGGGCCCTGACGGGGCTGCAACCGCCAAGTACCTCGCCGGCAACGGATTGCTCAACGGGCCCCTCATTTTGGCTGGAGCCTCCTACGACGCGCACTGTGCAGTTGAAGCGGCCCGGGTCTTGGAGGCGGCGCAGGTTCCGGAGGAAATACGGCGTCCGGAGGCAGCGGGACCCAAGCCATTGGCCGTGGTGGCGATGGTGCCGGCGCTTGGCCTCTATGAAACGGCCAGGGAACCCGATGGCACACCGCGCCTTCAGGACAGGATTGGCTGGTGGCACCAGCACGGTTTCGGCAAGGAGTCCGGCCACCCGTTACCCGCCGCAGAGCTCCGGAGGATATACCGGCAGGCTGAGGAACGCGGGATGGACTGGACGATTCACAACCTCATCGACGACGCCACGTATGGTCCGGGGTCCACCGCTGGTTGGAAGCGGCTCTGGGACGCCTCACCAGCCGATCTCCACGCCCTTTATGGCCAGCTGAACACGCCGCTCCTGATGATTTCGGGACAACGGGACTTCTTTGTTGCCGAAGCTGCGGACCTGGTGAGGGCCTGGGGCAGCGCAGCACCGCGGACCTTGGTGGAAACCCTTTGGGGACCATGGGGACACCGACTCGGCCACGACCTCGGCGCCGGAGCCGCCGCAGCACTCCGCGAACAGGGCGGCCTGATGGCCCGGATCAAGGACTTTCTGGGTGCTGCCAACGACTGGGATCCACCCGGCGCCCGGCCCGAGCCCCTTGGAAACCCGCGGCCGCCAGTCCTGCAGTGGGAACCCGGCGACCGACCACACACATGGCGCTGGGCGCCCGCCGCCCCCGGGACGCTGCCGCACCACCTGAACAACCACGGAGAATCATGACCACAACAGCCGAAGCCCTGGGCCTGCTTCCCATGCACACCTTGGTGGACGAACAGACCGGCATCATCCGCAGGGTCCGTCCTGTTCTCACCCCGGAGAACGCCCCACCCGCCTACACGTCCATGACCGCGGAGGTATCGAACGCGCGCTGGCTGGGTGACTGGCCCGCCGACCGCGTCTCACTGGGCACCACCTTCGGCGACAGCCGGCAAGCCTGGATCGCGGCCGTCGCCGAAGGCATGGAAAGGTACTGCGGCAACTTCATCCCCGCAGATCTCCCGGACCACCACTACTTCACCGGGACGGCCCGTGAGCTGACGGCGTCAGGCCGGGCCGCCGTCGGGCTTGAACAACTGCCGCGATTCGCGGACTGGCAGCTGGAGGGGGCGGCATTTCCCTACCGGAACCTCGACGCCGACACTCCAGCACTATGGACGGCGTGCAGGCGGGAATCGGACGGCTCTGAGGTGTGGCTTCCGGCGAGCCTCACCCTCCTGAACTGGCGGCAACGGCGCTTCCGTGACCTTCCCCGGATCCATCATCTGAACTACGCGGGGATCGCCACCGGCCAGGGCCGCGCTGATGCCACGGACAGGGCGGTGCTGGAAACCATCGAACGCGACGCCCTGGAACTGTGGTGGCATTTGGACGGTCCCACCCGCGGCATCAGGCCAGAGAGTGTTCCCGGTTTGGTGGACGACATGGCCGGTTGCCGGTTGCAGTACTGGGTGGTGGAAATGCCCAGTGAGTTCGCCCCCTGCATGGCTGCCTTGGTGTTCGACCCGGACACTGGGCTGTACGCTGCCGGGTTCTCCTGCAAGAACGATCCCGCTGAAGCGGCACGCAAGGCAGTCCTGGAGGCTGTCCACACCTGGATCTACTCCCAGGGTGCCACTGATGCCGATGGTTGGGTTTTCCAGGCAGTCGAGGCAGGGCTCATGGCCAAGGGGCTGTACCTGGAACACCGCGAAGACCGTCAATACCTGGACGACGTGGGGCCCGGATTCGGTGCAGTCCGCGACCTCGGTGCGCATGTACAGGTATGGCTTGATCCCCGGACACACGTCCTCGCGGAACGCTTCACCCAGCCTGCGGGTGGGCTGGTGGACGTTGCCGCCGTGGATGACGTGTCCATGCCGGAGCTCTACAGGCGGTTGGAAGCGGCCGGCCATACCGTATATACCCGCGAACTGACCACCCCCGACGTCGCGGTGACCGGCCTGAGTGTTGTCCGCGCTGTGGTGGGAGGACTGGTTCCCAACGCCCCGGCCGCTTTCGCCTATCTCGGCTGCCCCAGGTTCACCACGGCGGCCTTGAAGCGCGGGTGGCGTGAAACGGCGCCGGCACTGCCGGAGGACTTCACCCTCACCCCACCTCCCCACATGTAATGGACGTACCCCACGTGCTCCTTCCCTCTGGATTTGCCCGCGCCTGGAGCCACGAGGTTCCCGGTCCCCAGCAGCCGCCCGGTCCCCAAGGCGCCCCGGTACCCGGCACGGTTGAGCACCTGAGGCAGGATGGGCTGCCAGTGTCCGCCATGCTCCGGGCCATCTGGTGGAGCGAGGACTTCCACCCCAATCCCGCCACGGGACTGCCCGGCAAAGTGCGCAAACGCCCAGTGCCGTCGGCCGGCGGGTGCTACCCGGTGCAACTGCGGGTCCTCTGCGGGGAAGGCTGCGACGTGCCTCCCGGAACATACGTGTTTAACGGCTCCGGCTTTAGTGGCACCGGCGGTGACCTGCTTCGCCTGCGGAACCACGACGACGGTACCCCACCTCAAGGGGGTCCGCAGGCACCCGCGCGGGGCGCCGTCGTCGTGCTCACCGTGCTGCCGCAACGCACCCTGGCGAAGTATTACCACCGTGCGGGTCCGCTGCTGATCGCGGACGCTGCCTATGCGGCGGTGGCCCTGGTTCACCATGCCGCCGCCCAAGGTGTGGACGCCCGGTGGGATGTTGTTGCACCGGTCCGTTGGCCTGGCTCTGTCCCGGAGTTCGCGCTGGCCACGGTGTCTCTGGGGGTGTCTGCGGAGAGGTGCCTGCAGCGCCGTCATGACCGGATCGCCGGGGTTTCGCAAGTGCAGCTGGCTGCCCGCAGGAGCTGTGAGTTCTCCCGTTTGCGTGCCCGCCCGGCCGCCGGCGCGGGCCGGGTGGCTGAGGACCTCCTGGAGCGTTCCCTCCTTTCCTTCCCGGAGCCAACCCCTCCGTCCTGCAGCGCCCGCATCCTGTCCGCGGAGCCGCTCCGCGATCCGGAGCTGGCCGATCGATGTGCCGGGCAGCGCTGGATAGGAAACCTTGATGCCCTGGTGGTTTTCGAGACCCCGGGAACGCCAACCCCGGCCGCCATGTGGTGGGCCGCCACGTTGGCCGCCCACATCCTCTATACCGCGTTGGGGGCGGACCTGCCCCTGGAATTTCGGCCGGTAGGTGGCTGGACCGGCTCCCACAGCGGCTGGACAACGCTCCATGGACTGGGAATGGCAATCCGGAAACCACTCACCGCAAACCACGAAAGGGCCGCGCATGCTGGTCAATAAGAGGCTCTTCCAAATGACGGCCGGGCACCGCGGCCGACTGGCTGGGGTAACAGCCCTGCTCTGCATCACCACGGCGAGCTACTGGTTGCAGGCGTGGTTCCTGGCCCAGGCCCTGGCGGCCCTGGTGGTTCTGGTGCGGGTTCCCGGAAACCCCGACGGCGGCAGGTACGGGCCGCTGGTTCCGTACCTTGCAGGGGTTCTCGCGTGTGGCCTGGGGCGCCTTGTACTCCAGCAGTTCCACGCCCGGCTGGCCGGTTCCTTGGGCTCCGGGGTGCGGTTGCAGGTACGCCGAAAGTTGGCCGACAGCCTGCTCCAGCCCGAACGGCTCAGGGATACCTCGGACCGTGGTGGAGCCCGGCGGCTGGCCCTGAGCGAAGGTGTGGACGGAGTGGACAGCTACATCAGCCAGTACATTCCCCACGCTTTCCAACTGCAGGTAGTGGTGCCAACGCTTCTTGTCTGGATCGCGGGGCTGAATCCCTTGTTGGCTCTTGCGCTGGCCACTGCCGTGGCCGTGGCTGTTGGTGCGCCGAGGCTCTGGGGTAAGACCCTGGCGAAACGCGGACAGCAGCACTGGGACAGTTACGAGGCCCTTGGCGCCGACTTCCTGGAGGCCCTTCAAGGGATGCGGACCCTCAAGATCCTCCACGCCGTTCCCCGGACAAGAGCGCGGCTCCATCAGAGGTCGCAGGAGCTCCACCGGGCAACCGTCTCCACCATGCGCACGTCCCTGGTGGACACAGCGTTGGCGGACTTCGGGATCCAGGCAGGGATGCTGGCCGCCGCCGCGCTAGCCACATTCGCAGCGCTGGGGCAGGGGCCACTGCCCGGACCGGAGAGTGCGGCGACCACGTATTTCCTGCTGATGCTCTCGTCGGAAGTCTTCAGGCCTGTGCGGGATCTGGCACGCCAATGGCATGCCGGGTATCTGGGGCTCTCGGCTCTGGGGAGCATTGACGCAGCGGGAGGCGCGGACACCCGCTGTGGCCGTACGCCGGCGGGCGAAGCCCAGGTGCGTTTCGCGCCTGGTTCCCTTTCCGCGCTTGGTTCCCTTTCCGCGCCTGGGGTGCGTCCCGGCGTCGTGCCTCCCGGTGGTCTCACGCTGCACAACGTGAGCTTCCGATACTCAGCTGCGGACCCCTGGGTTCTGCGGGATGCGTCGGCGGAGATCCAGCCCGGCGGCCTCACCGCGCTGGCGGGGGTGTCAGGGGCGGGGAAGAGCACGTTGTTCGACCTTCTGCTGGGGTTCCTCCCAGCGGGGGACGGACATATTCGTCTGGACGGTCAACCACTCAGGCCCAGTGACGTCAGCGTGGTCTCACAACGCAGCTACCTCTTTCCCGGGACCATCCGGGAGAACTTCCGGGTGGTGGCGCCTGCTGCCACGGAGGAGGAAATCCAGCGCGTCGTGGAGATTGCCGGCCTGGCGGAAGAACTATGGCAGTGGCCCCAAGGCCTGGACACTGTGCTGTCCGAAGGGGGCGGATCCGTCTCGGGAGGCCAGCTCCAGCGGCTTTCGATTGCACGGGCACTCCTGGTGGACAGGCCGGTTCTCCTGCTGGACGAGCCAACGTCCGCCCTCAACACCGAGCTCGCTGGGCGGGTGTTGGAGGGGCTTCGCCGCGAAGCCGGACGCCGGATTGTGCTCATGATCGCCCACCGGCCCGAAGCCCTCGCTGCCGCTGACACCGTACTCCGCCTGGCACAAGGCCAACTCCAAACACAGCAACAGGAAGCAGCCACGTCATGAGCCTCACCACACGCACACCCCGCAACCCGCTCCTGGGCCTGGTTCCGCACATGTCCGGCGAGTGGGCAGGGATAGTCTGGACCGCCGTTGTGGGCGTCCTGAACAATCTGGCGCTGATTGTCCTGGCGGTTGTGGGTTCCTACGTTGTGGCGCTGGCTGTGATGAGGCAGGAGTCCGCAGCCGCCGAATGGTGGGTTGCCGGGGTGGTGGCCGTGGTGCTCAGGGCGGTGCTGACGTGGCATGAGATGGATATCTCGCACAGCATTGCGTACCGGATCCTGGCCGCGCTGCGCATGGCACTCTTTGACGGTTTCGCGCGCGGTGTCCCTTCCCGCAAGCCGGACCAGCACACTGGAAAACTCGCCGCCACGGCCATGGGCGATGTTGAAAAGCTGGAGTTCTTCTACGCCCACACGGTTGCCCAGCTGGCTGGCTCCGCAGTGCTGTTCGTGGCCGGGGTAGCTGTGGTGTGGCCGCTGGGGCCGGGCCTGGCCGGGGCCTTGCTGCTGGGGTTCGTGGCGCTGGTAGCGGTGACACTGCCGGGATTGCGCCGGGGCGCCGAGCTGGGTGTGAGGGTGCAGGAGGCCAGGTCCGGGGTGTCGGTACTCGCCGTGGACCTGCTGGCCGGCACCCGCGAGATCCTGGGATTCGGACTGCGGGAGCACGCGCAACGCCAACTGGAGGACCAGAGCCTGGCAGTGGATGCCGGCCAGCGCAGGCTCAACTCTTTCCTTACGATGGCAGCGTCCTTGCGCGAGTTGTGTGTCCTGGGCACCGTGGTGGCGGTCTTCCTTGCTGCCATCTCACAACCCGGGCTGGATCCTGTGTGGCTGCCCGCCTTGGTGGCCGGCACTTTGACCCTCCTGGCTCCGGTGGCCGAGGGCGTTGCCACCGTAACCCAGCTCCAGCCGCACCGTGCCAGTGCCCGGCGCGTTGGGGAGGGCATCAGCCTGCCCTCGGCCGCAATGGTTTCGGGCCCCATCGTTGACTTCAACCCCAAGGGGCCGCTGGGTCTGGAGGTCCGGAACCTGCAGTTCACCTACGACGACGGCGCGCCGGCTTTGCGCTCGACGTCCCTGTCGGTGGCGCCCGGCGAGCATGTGGGGATCAGTGGCCCCTCCGGTGCAGGAAAGACCACACTGGCCCGGCTGATGTTGCGCCTGTGGGTGCCGGATGCGGGGAGGATCGCCTTGGTGTCGCCCAGCGGGGAGTCCGTGGACGCTTGGGCGGTGGACGAGGCGTCGTTCCGGCGCATGGTCACCTTGGTGGAGCAGGACGCCCCGGTTTTCCACGGTTCTGTCATGGACAACATGCGCTTGGCCCGCCCCGCGGCAACTGAAGCCGACGTCCTGTCAGCCTTGGACCTGGCCGGGCTTCCGCTCACCGGCGAACGATGGGCGGATGGCGTGGATACCGTGATCGGCGAGCAAGGGGTGAGCCTGTCCGGGGGTGAGCGTGCCCGCTTCTGCTTGGCGAGGGCCCTGCTGATCAAGCCCAGGATCCTGGTGCTGGATGAAACCACAGCCAGCCTGGATCCTGCCTCGGAGCGTGCCCTGGTGGAGGCTGTTGCTGCGATCGCCGGCGACACCACGGTGATCACGGTGTCCCACAGGGAGTCAACCCTGGCCGCATGTCACCGACGGGTGCAGCTGGGCTAGCGTCCCTCTTCCCCCGCCCGTCCTCTCGGGCGGGGGTTTTGGAGGGTTTAGAACGCGTCGGGGTGGAGGCCCTTGGCGATCTGCTCTACGGCGCGGAGGTTGCCCCAGGTTCCGGGCATGACGTCAGCGGAATCGATGGCCACCAATCGCTGGTTCTTCACGGCGTCTACCTCAGGGAATTTCTCCTGAAGGAAGGTGCGGGTGGCGTCCTCGTGGGCCTTGTCCAAGGTGGTGAATACGATGACCTCGGGGTTCTTCTGCACCAGCGTCTCAGGGGAGATCATGGCAGAGAAGAACTTGGCGAAGGCTTCATCGGACGGGCTGAAGAGGTTCTCGCCACCGGCAGTCTTGATCATGTCGTACTCGATCCCTGCCCCGATGGCCGCAATGGAGTTCCCTTCAACAAACAGCTCCACCACGGTGGGCTTCTCCTTGCCTTCCACCTTTGACTCAACCGAAGCCAGCACCTCAGCTGCTTCCGTCCTAACGGCTGACGTACGCTCACCCGCGCCAACTACAGCGCCGATGTTCTCGATATCCGTGAGAATGTCCTTGACCTCGGCCTTGCTCCGTCGTTCCATGCAGCCCGCTGTTGCTATGTAGGACTCAGCCCCTGCGGCTTTGAGTTGTTCGATGCTCGCAAAGCCCTGCTCGGCAGTGAATTCATATGCTGTGGGGGAGTACACGAAATCGGGGTTGGCGCCCAGCAGGACTTCGCGCGACGGCGGCATCTGATCGCTCAGCTGCTGCACGTTACCGCGCTCCTTCAGTTCCGGCAGCAGCTCGCTGCCTTTGGTCTGTGCCTCGGCCACTACCTTGTCCGCGGCGCCCAGCTTCACCAAGAGCTCGGACTGTCCGGGAGTCATGGCCACCACCCGCTGGGGAACAGAGGTGAAGGTCAGAGTGCGGCCGCAGTTCTCGATTGATCCGGCGGGCTGCGCAGCGACACCGGCGTTTTCCTTGGCGGGTGTTTGGCTGACTGCTTGACCGCAGCCGGACAACAGCATTCCGCTGAGTGTCATCACGCTCAGGACTGCAGTGGTTTTGGGCAGGGTGGATTTCTTCATGGGTGTTCCTCCAGTTGGTTGTAGCGGGTGATGGGTAGGTTCAATGGCGGGCGGTGGAGAACTCCGCGTCCTGGCTGGGTGGGGGCGCCTGTTCCGGCGTCTTCGCTGCGATGGCGATCAGCGCCCGCCCGGTCAAAGGATGCTCCAACGTCCGGGATTCAACACCGAAGCAGCCGCGGATCAGTTGAGGGTCCAGCAGTGTTGACGGCGGCCCGAAAGCCTGCAGCCGCCCGGACTGCAGCACTGCCACCTGGTCACAGAATTCCGCCGCGAGGTTCATGTCATGCAGGGCCGCAAGCACAGTCCTTCCCCGCGAAGTGACCAGATGCATCAGCTCCAATTGGAAGGCGACATCGAGGTGGTTGGTAGGTTCATCCAGGACCAGGACCGGTGCTTCCTGAACAAGTGCCCGCGCCAGGAGGACCCGCTGCTTTTCCCCGCCGGACAACCCCGCAAAGTAGCGGTCGGTCAGGGAGGAGGCTCCGACGTCGAGCATTGCTTGGTGGACGAGGTGGTGGTCCCGGTCCGAATCGGCACCGAATCCGCGCTGATGCGGGGCTCGGCCCAGCATCACAACCTCGCGGGCTGTCATGGGAAAGTCCTGGCTGGTTTCCTGGGCCATCACGGCCACGCGGAGCGCAGCCTGCCGGGAGTTGAGGGCGCGGACATCCTGGCCGCCTACGGTGACGGTCCCCGAGGTTGGTTTGTTCACCCGGTACAGGGCACGCAGAAGTGTGGATTTGCCGCATCCGTTGGGGCCCAGAATGCCAACCACGGAGCCGCTGGGTGCAGTAAAAGTGACGTCGTGAACCACGGGGGTGCCGCCAAGGGCGATGCTGACGTTGAGGAATTCCACTTTCATCGCTTGATGCCACCCCGTACGGCGCCGTTGCCACGCATGAGCCACAGGAAGAAGGGTGCTCCGACGGTAGCGGTGAGGATGCCCAAGGGAATCTCGGCCGGTTGCGCCACCGTGCGGGCCAGCAGGTCAGTGAGCATGAGGAAAAGGGCCCCGCCAAAGATGGTGACGGGCAGCATGCGGCGGTGATCTGAGCCCACCAGCATGCGCGCTGCGTGCGGCACCACCAAGCCAACAAATCCGATGCCGCCGCAGACGGCAACCGTAGTTGCAGTCAGCAACGCCGTGGCCAGCAAGAGTGTCCGACGCAGCGATTCCACATTGACGCCCAGGGCCGTGGCTGTTTCGTCACCGGCCAGGAAGGCGTTGAGCGCGCGGGATCGGAGCATGGCGAAGACGCTGATGGCCACGAGTGCCACGCCCGGCGGCAGCAGTTGCGGATAGGTGGCTGCGGAAACGCTGCCCAACAGGAAAAACAGCACACTGTAGACGTTCTGGGCATCGGTGGTGATGGTCAGGAAGTTGGTAATTGCGGAAAGGAGTGAGCCCAACGCCACGCCCGCCAGGATGAGCCGGGAGGGTGCAATCACCCCGTCCTGTTTCGCGAGCAAGTACACCAGGGCCGTCGCGGCCGCAGCTCCCGCGAAAGCCGACGCATTCAAGCCAAGCCCGCCAACCGCCGTCGAGCCTGCCACGATGGCCAGAACGGCCCCCACTCCCGCCCCGGCTGAAACGCCCAGGATGTAGGGCTCGGCAAGTGGGTTGCGGACGTTCGCCTGGAGGAGGGCCCCGGCCAGCGCCAGGCTGGCTCCGGCAATGCCGGCCAGGAGCGCGCGGGGGAGCCGGAAGCTCCACACGGCCTGGTCCTGGGACACGGTGAGTGAGCCGTCGGACATCCATGGCAGGCCAGGGATCAGGTGTCCGGCCATGATCTGCAGCGATTCAAGGAACGTTGTTTGCAGTGGCCCGGTGCTGCCCGAGACCACCAGGAGCACCACGATTCCGAGTACCAGCAGGGGTGTCAGCAATCGTTCAAGCGCTGACCTGCGTGGGCGGGCGGGGCTGGCTGCTGGGGCGGGGCGGTTGCCACTGACTGGGCGTTCGAGGTCAGCGGTCATGGAGGTGTCCAATCACGCACCGACACTATCTTAAATGAGAATGATTCGCATATGTCTCGTGCGGAGTTGGTATTCAGTGTCCGTGTTGTTGGGTGGGATTGCTATTGGATGTCACCTGGGCGCGGGTGAACCAGCCGCGGCAACGCCCGCGGCGAGTTCGGCGGCGGCGAGGGCTTCGGCCAGGCGCTCGACGGCGGCGCGATAGTCGGTGCCGGCAGTCACCCGGCAGTACTCGGCTTCCCGCATGGCCCTGGTGAGTGCCGCCGTTTCCGCAGTCCGAACGTCCGTCATGGCCGGAAAATCGATGGCCTGCGCGGGGTCCAGTTCGTAGCGGCGCCACTGGGCAAGGATGTGGGCATGGAGGGCGGCATCGTCAGCAAACCCGGCACGACGGCGGGGCTCAGCTGCGTGGATCCGCTCCACTTTGCGGGCGCCGGCGAAGGTGGTCGCAGCGGTTGCAAAGCACACGAAAACCATGATGACCCCGGCTGGCGGCCACTGCACTGACGGCACCAAAACAGCGGGCATTATGACCACGAGCCCGGCGAACACGTCCCAAAAAAGCCCGTCCGGCTCCGAGCCACGTCCATGCGTGAGTTTCTTATGCAAGACGTACGTGGTTGCCGCAGTTGCAAGAACCAGGGCAACGCCCCACAGGAGCATCATGGCGGGCATCGGACACCTCCAGGCGACTTCGCTGCTATTGATTCAGTATGCGCCAGCGCGTGAGTGGACGCGAGGGGTCATCTGTCGTACCCCCGGCGTAGCCTTGGCACCATGAGACTGAAAATGTGCAGCATCCACGTCAAGGACCCGGCAGCAGCTCACACGTTCTACACGGAGACGCTGGGGTTTGAGACCCTGATGGCCATGCCCGAGTACAACCTCTTCATTATCAAGAATCCCGGAGCGGACAACAATGCAACCGGGCTGCTGCTGGAACCCAGCGACAACCCGATCGGCGCGAACTACATGAACGCCGTCTACGAAGCCGGGATGCCCGCTGTTGTCCTGGGCGTTCCGGATGTCCAGGCCGAGTACCAACGCCTGCTGGCTGCAGGAGTGACTTTCAAGGGCGAGCCGGCCGAGGATCCGTCAGGAATCAGCGCAGTTTTCGACGACGGTTGCGGCAACTTCGTCCAGCTCCACCAGGACTAGCGCTTAAAAGAGTTGCGGCCGGAGACCACCGGTCCCCGGCCGCACCTTTCAGAAAACTTACGCGTGGTCGCGCTTGGACGTCTTGGGAGCGTCGCGCTTTGCGGCGGCGTTGTCCCGGGCTTCCTTGGTGGCGGCCTTCCTGGCAGCCTCTTCCTTCACACGCTGTGCCTCGGAGCGGACAGCGGCGTGGGTGGCACGCTCGGTGACCAGCCACTGCGGGGGAGCCTGCAGCAGCTCGGTGATTTCCGCCGTCGTGAGTGCATCTTCAACGCCGCCGCGGGCCAGGCCGCTGATGGAGACGTTGAGTTTCTGTGCCACGACGGGACGCGGGTGCGGGCCGTTGCGGCGGAGTTCGGCGAGCCACTCCGGCGGGTTTGCCTGAAGTTCGGCGAATTCCTCGCGGGTGATGGACGAATCCTGGAATTCCTGGGGTGTCGCGGGCAGGTAGATGCCGAGTTTCTTGGCGACTGTTGCCGGCTTCATGGACTGGGAGTTCGAGGACGTCATGCTTCAAGGGTATCTGGCCGGTACTGTGAGTGTGTGCCAGATGCTGAAGATTCCGCCGAAACCTCCGAGTCCCAACCCGGGCTTCGCTTCGCCTACGTGGCGGGCGTTACCCCCGGCAAGTGGATCCGCCGGTGGGAAGAACGGATGCCGGATGTCGCGCTGCACGCGTTCATGTCCGACGACGACGCGCAGCTTTCGGTGCTGCGCGACGGTTCCGCGGACCTCAGCTTTGTCAGGTTGCCCGTGGACCGCGAAGGTCTGAACGTCATCCCTTTGTATGAAGAGCAGCCGGTGGTCGTGGCGCCCAAAGGCCACGAAATCTCGGTGTTCGAGGAAGTGGCGCTGGATGACCTGGCGGAGGAAAACTTCCTTGACGTAGGGGAAATGGGTGGCCCGGACATGGCCCTCCAGGTGGTTGCTTCCGGAGCCGGGCTGGTGATCATGCCCATGTCGGTCGCCAGGCATTTGAACGCCAAGGACACTGTCATGCGGCGTTTGACGGGTGCGCCCGGAACACAGATCGGCTTGGCGTGGCCGGTGGGAACGGATTCGCCGGTGATCGAGGAATTCATTGGAATCGTGCGGGGCAGGACGGCCCAGAGCTCGCGCCAACCATCCGCCCAACAGGAAAAGCCCAAGAAAGCACCCAAGCCTGATCGTCGTGGCGGGGGCCCCAAAAAGCCTGCCGTCGCACAGCGCTACGCTCCCAATCCTGACAAGGGCCGGGGCAAGGGTTCGCGCAAGAAGGGCAAGCGCTGACTACTCGCCGTGGATGGCAGCCTGCTGCTGTTCCGAACGGTTGAGATAGGCCAGGAGCAGGTCGCCCGCACGTTCCAGTTCGCCGGCCTCCAGTGCAGCGCAGATCTGCTCGTTTTCTGCGAGCCAGTCACTGTAGAAATGTGCGTTCATGGTGGCCTTGTGGAAATAGAGCCGCATCTCGGCCAGGATCTGGGCCATGATCGTGTTCAGCCGGTTGCTTTCCGCGAGGGCAACGATCGCTCCATGGAAATGCTGGTTGGCGCTGCCCAGACCTTCATTGTCATTGGCGGCCGCAGCCAGCTTTCCCTCTTCGACGGCGGCCCTGACGGCGGCGACGCGCTCCGGTGAGCCGCCTGCGCGAATGGAACTGACCTCGATGGCACGGCGCACGGTGTAGACATCGTGGATGTCACCGGCTTCAAGGGTGGCCACATATACGCCCTTGTTTGGCTGCCGGATGAGCAGTCTCTCGCCGGCGAGTTCGGCAAACGCTTCACGCACGGTGTTCCGGGAGACTCCCAGATCTTCTGCGATGGTGGCTTCAGTGAGTTTGGCGCCCGGAACAAGGAAGCCTTCGGCCAGTTGATAGCGCAGTTCCTCTGCGACCCGCTCAGCCACGGACGGCACCCTGAGGCGCATCCTGGCGCGCGCGCCGTCGAAGCCAGCATGTTCGCTTGATTCCTGATCTGCACTGGCCATGACTCCAAAATTACACGATTGCCGAAAATTCGGATCGCTGGATTGTTGAACAATCCAGCGAATTGGTGCATGCTGGATGTAACGCACATCACGAGGCAGGGATCACACCATGGCAACCATCGATCTGAACAGCGACGTCGGCGAGTCCTTCGGGCGCTGGACACTCGGGGACGACGCTGCCATGTTCCAGTCCGTTTCCAGTGCCAACGTTGCATGCGGATTCCACGCCGGCGACCCCAGCGTCATCCGCAGCACCTGCGCGAAGGCGGTCCAGGCCGGCGTCGTGATTGGTGCCCATGTCGGCTACCGCGACCTCGCGGGTTTCGGCCGCCGCTTCATGGATATCGATCCCAAGGAGTTGGCGGACGATGTCGTGTACCAGATCGGGGCCTTGCAGGCTCTGGCGGCCACTACGGGAGCGCGCGTCGAATACGTCAAGCCCCATGGTGGCCTGTACAACGCAATCGTGAAGCACACAGCCCAGGCGCGGGCAGTAGTGGAAGCTGTGAAATCGGTGGACCCCAACCTCCCGATTCTTGGCCTTCCCGGCTCCGAAGTCCTGCGTATCGCTGAGGAAGCCGGCCTTCGGGGCGTTTCCGAAGCCTTCGCGGACCGCGCCTACAACCCGGACGGAACCCTCGTTTCCCGTTCCCAGCCGGGTGCCGTCCTGCATGATCCGGCCGAAGTGGCCGAACACGTCCTGCGCATGGCCACCGAACAGTCGGTAAAGGCAATCGACGGTTCCATCCTCAAGATCCGCGCAGAGAGCATCTGCGTGCATGGTGACTCACCGGGAGCCGTTGCTATGGCTACCGCGGTGAAGTCCGTACTGGGCGAGGCCGGCGTAGCCGTCGGCTCGTTCCTCCCATCCGTTTGAACCTGGGCTCCGCACCACACACCTCATCCCCCCGGAGGGCATCATGACCAGCACCAACAACGCAGCAAAGGCAGTGACAAGGAAGCCACCGCCCGGCGCACTCAAGGCCTACGTCGCAAGCCTGACCGGCACCTCGCTGGAGTACTACGACTTCGCCATCTACTCGGTGGCCTCGGCCCTCGTGTTCCCAAAGATCTTCTTCCCGGGCAACGACGAATTCGTTGCGCTGCTCCTCTCCTTCTCAGCGTTCGCAGTTGGTTATCTTGCACGCCCGATCGGTGGCATCATCTTCGGCCGCCTCGGCGACAAGGTCGGGCGCAAGTACGTCCTGGTCTTCACTTTGGTCCTGATTGGCGTGGCCACTGTCCTCATCGGTGCGCTGCCCGATTACTCCGTGATCGGTGTTGCGGCTCCCACCATCCTTGTCCTCCTGCGGCTCGCCCAGGGCATCGGCGTAGGTGGTGAGTGGGGAGGCGCGGTACTGCTGTCCAGTGAATTCGGCGATCCCAACAAGCGCGGATTCTGGTCCTCGGCAGCCCAGATCGGCCCGCCCGCAGGCAACCTCATGGCCAACGGCGTCCTCGCCATTCTTGCCGCCAGCTTGAGCAACGAAGCGTTCCTCTCCTGGGGTTGGCGCGTAGCCTTCCTTGCCTCCGCACTCCTCGTGGTGTTTGGCCTGGTCATCCGCCTCAAGCTCGAAGAAACCCCGGTCTTCAAAGCCATCCAGGCCCAAGGCGACCGCCCGAAGGCCCCCATCAAGGAAGTCTTCACCCAACAGCCCAAGGCCCTGGTGGCAGCCGCCCTCTCCCGGGTCTGCCCCGACATCCTTTACGCGCTGTTCACAGTGTTCGTGGCCGTTTATGCCACCAAGGAACTGGGCATGACCACCGGCAACGTACTGTCCGCCATCCTGATCGGGTCAGCTTTCCAGCTCTTCCTGATCCCTCTGGCCGGCTCACTGACTGACCGCTTCAACCGTCGTTGGGTTTATGGCATCGCTGCAGCCGCAACCGCTGCGTTCATCCCGCTGTTCTTCCTGATGATCCAGGGCAGGTCTGTGCTCATGCTGACCATCGGCACGGTCATCGGATTGGCATTGCATGCCTTCATGTACGGTCCCCAGGCGGCTTTCATCACCGAACAGTTCCCGGCGAGGCTCCGTTATGCGGGCAGCTCGCTGGCGTACACCCTGGCCGGCGTGATCGGCGGAGCGGTTGCACCGATCATTTTCACAGCGCTCTACGGTGCGGCGAATCACGGCTGGTACCTGATTGCTGTTTACATTCTGGTGGCATCCGTTGTCACCATCGTGGGCATGCTCCTGGGTCGCGATCCGGAGCCTGAAGAGGAAGAGCGCTTGTTGCAGGCGGCGCAGTCCCAGCCGGCAGTGTAACGAGTCATGGAAACCGCAATGCACACCACCACCGCAAAAAAGGTACTCTCCGTCAGGCCGGTTGGCACGCGTGCTGTCCTGGCCGAACTGGACGGACTGCAGGATGTCCTGGCCCTCCAGGACATGCTGTACAAGTCCCCGCTCCCGGGACAGGTGGACGTTCTCGCCGCTGCTGAAACAGTGATGGTGGTGGGTGAGTCCGCCGCCGCTACCCGCGCCATCGGCGCCCGGCTGCTCGAGTTGGAACTCACCGTTCCGGAGGTTACTGACTCCGGGCTGGTGGTCATCGACACCGTGTACGACGGCGACGACCTCGCCGACGTCGCGGAGCTGACCGGCCTGAGCGTCGACGGCGTCATTGCGGCCCACGCCGGTCAGGTCTGGACCGTTGCCTTCGCGGGCTTCGCACCGGGTTTTGGGTACATGGTGGGCGAAAACGAGGTCCTTACCGTGCCTCGACGTTCGTCCCCGCGCACAGCGGTCCCGGCCGGTTCCGTCGCCCTCGGTGGCCAGTACTCGGCCGTCTACCCCCGCCGTTCCCCGGGCGGCTGGCAGCTGATCGGCCGGACCGGTGCACGGATGTGGGACCTGAACCGTCCGCAACCGGCACTCGTGAGGCCCGGCGACCGGGTCCAATACCGGGCCGTCCGCGAGGTTGTCACTGCCTCGGCCCATGATTCCGACGCCGATTCAGACCACCACACGGGACCGGGCCTGCGGATTCTCAACCCAGGTGCCCTGAGCCTCATAGAGGACCTCGGCCGCCGCGGATTCGGCCCGCTCGGCGTCTCCGCGGCCGGTGCCCTGGACCGGGCCTCCCTCCGCAGGTCCAACCGCCTGGTGGGCAATGCCCCTTCTGCGGCGGCCATTGAGTCCGTCAACGGCGGGCTGACTGTGGAAGCTGTTGGAGACCAAGTCCTTGCCGTCACCGGTGCGCCGACAACGCTGACCGTCCAGTCGCCGTCGTGGTTTGACGACGACGGCGACGAAGTCAGTCCCGGCGGCCAGCGGACCGTTCCCATGGCTGCACCTTTCGCACTGCTCGACGGCGAAGTCCTCACCTTGGGCGCCCCCGAGTCGGGATTCCGGAACTACGTGGCAATCCGCGGCGGAGTGGATGTGCCCGAGGTTCTTGGGAGCCGTTCGGCAGACACGATGTCCGGCATCGGGCCTGCCCCGCTGGTCATCGGCCAGGAGCTTCCCGCCGGTGACGCCACCGAATCAACAGCGGTGGGCAGCCCTGAGCTGCAACCCGGCTTCCCGGACGAGGGCGTCACGGTGCTGGACGTCGTTCCCGGCCCGCGCGCCGATTGGTTCGACCAGGCTGCGCTCGACTCCCTCACGAGCCAGGACTGGCTGGTCACGCCGCAGTCCAACCGTGTGGGCATGCGACTGGACGGCACCCCGTTGAAGCGGACCCGCGAAGGCGAGCTTCCCAGTGAGGGCACCATGGCGGGTGCGCTCCAGATCCCGCCTGCCGGACTGCCGGTCCTGTTCCTGGCGGACCATCCGATTACCGGTGGCTATCCCGTGATCGGCGTGGTGCGTGATGAGCACCTGGACCGCGCAGCGCAGGTGCCCATCGGCGGCCGTATCCGATTCCGGTTCGTCCACGATTCCCCAGACTTCAGCACAACCCCAGAGAAGTGAGTATTTGATGCGTAAGGTCCTGATCGCGAACCGCGGCGAAATCGCAGTCCGCGTCGCCCGAGCCTGCGACGATGCCGGCATCTCGTCGGTAGCCGTCTACGCGGATATCGACGCCGACGCCATGCACGTTGGCGCAGCCGATGAAGCCTACAGCCTGGGCGGAAACAGCCCTGCTGACACCTACCTGAACATCGGGAAGCTGCTTGGCATCGCCGCGCAGTCCGGCGCGGACGCGGTCCACCCCGGATACGGCTTCCTCTCCGAAAACGCGGACTTCGCACAAGCAGTGATCGACGCCGGGCTGGAGTGGATCGGTCCCTCTCCGGAGTCCATCCGTCAGTTGGGCAACAAGATTACTGCCCGCGAGATTGCCGTCCGGGCCGGTGCGCCGTTGGTCGCGGGCAGCGACGGACCTGTGTCCTCAGCGGCGGAAGCACGCGCTTTTGCCGAGGAACACGGGCTCCCGATGGCCATCAAGGCTGCTTTCGGTGGCGGCGGACGGGGACTCAAGGTAGTCCGCGAGCTCGCTGAAGTGGAAGAAGCCTTCGACTCCGCCGTCCGTGAAGCCGTGGCCGCATTCGGCCGTGGCGAGTGCTTTGTGGAGCAGTACCTGGACCGGCCGCGGCACGTGGAAGCGCAGATCATCGCCGACAAGCAGGGCAACGTCATTGTGGTGGGTACACGTGACTGCTCCCTCCAGCGCCGCCACCAAAAGCTCGTGGAAGAGGCACCCGCGCCCTTCCTCAGCGATGCACAGCGGCAAAAGATCTACGACGGTTCCAAGGCGATCATTCGTGAAGCCGGCTACTACGGTGCCGGAACAGTGGAGTTCCTCGTTTCGGCAGACGGTGCCGTCGCGTTCCTTGAAGTCAATACCCGACTTCAGGTGGAGCACCCGATCACCGAGGAAACAGCGGGGATCGACCTGGTACAGGAACAGTTCCGCGTGGCTGCAGGCCTGCCTTTGAGTGTGTCCGAGGACCCCGTCGCCAAGGGGCACTCCTTCGAATTCCGGATCAACGCTGAAGATGTCGGCCGTGGATTCCTGCCGTCCCCTGGCACGGTCGGACTTTTCGAGGTGCCTACAGGGCCGGGCATCCGGGTGGATACCGGAGTGCGTGCGGGGTCGAACGTTCCGCCGCAGTTCGATTCCCTGTTGGCGAAACTGATCGTCTCCGGAGCTGACCGGCAGCAGGCACTTCGTCGCGCGCGTCGGGCCCTGGCCGATTTCACCATCACAGGCTTGGCCACGGTGCTGCCATTCCACCGGGCGGTCCTGGAGGCTGACGACTTCACTTCAGTGGCCGGACTCCGCGTACACACCCGGTGGATCGAGACTGACTTCGCCGCCCAGATCCCCGTGGACCCTGACTACAGCGCGGTGGCGCCGGGCGGAGAACGCCGGACCATCACTGTTGACGTTGACGGCAAGCGGCTTGCCGTGGGACTTCCTGCCGATTTGCTGGATGGCTGGGCGCGCTCCGGACAAGGGCTTCCGGCCGCTACGGATGTCACGGGGCTGCCGGGTTCCCTCGGCGCCGATGATTCACCCGCCGAATCCGCCCTCGTCTCCAGCATGTCCGGCACCATCGTCAAGTGGCTGGTGGAACCCGGAGCCGAGGTAGCTGCCGGAGACCCCCTGGTGGTTCTGGAAGCCATGAAGATGGAAACCCAGGTCCCGGCACACCGCGCAGGCACCCTCTCGGAAGTGCTCTCGGCCCCCGGCGGAGTGGTCTCGGCGGGCGCAGTGCTCGCCCACATCGAGTAGCGGGTTCGCCAGCGCGTTTCCACACCCTGTTCCCTCGCTGAACGGCAGGGGAACAGGGTGTGATGCAACCGTCTTACGCCGCCGGGTCTGAACGGTTCAACACAACGGCGTTGTGCAGGGCCATGCCCGCCGCCCCGATGGCACCTTCAGCTTCGGTCCACTCCCGGACGGTGATGGTCAGGGGGTGGTGGAAGCGCAGCACAGTCTCCTGAAGCCCTTGCTCAAAGCCGTTGCGCAGATATCCCCACAACGCGGTCGTCTCGCCCGTGACGATGATGGTTGAGATGCCGAGCAGGTTCACCGTGCCGCCGAGGGAGCGGCCCAGCAGCCGCCCGGTCCGGTCCAAGTATGAACCCGCAGGAGAGCCCGGGTCCCTGGCCTGGGCGGCAAGATCTTCCAGTGTCGCTTCGGGGGCCAGATCGGGCGCGGCTGCCAGCAGCTCCCGCAGCCCCGCGTAGACCTGGAGGCAGCCCCGGTTTCCACAAACGCAGCGGGGCCCCTCGGGATCCACAGACATGTGGCCGAACTCGGTGGAGGCGCCGCCGGGACCGTAGAAAACCGACCTGCGGTTAACGATACCCATGCCCACGCCGGGCCCGAGGCCCAACAGCAGGAAGTCATCGTGCCGGCGGCCCAGGCCGAAACTGATCTCCCGGGTTGCCAAGGCAAACAGGTCGTTGGAAACGAAGACGGGCAGGTCCACTGCCCGTCGGAGCTGTTGGCCGAGGTCGAAGTTCTCCCAATTGAGGGTGGCGGAAATGATCACCGTGGAGGAGTTCTGGTCTACAGCGCCCGAGACCGAAATGCCCACTGCGACGGTGCGCCCGGGGTGTGCCATGGCCCGCATCTGCCCCATCACCACGCCGGCCAGCTGGTCCACGGGGTCGTTATCGGGGCTGAAAGGGACGACGTCTGACGTGAGGATCTTTCCGTCCAGCAGCATAGTCACCACAGCTACGCTGCGGGGTGTGATTCCCAGTCCGATGACGACGGCGGCATCCGGCACCAGCTGGACCGGCACCTTGGGGCGTCCGGCCCCGGCGCTTTGTCCGGCAGGGAGGTCGCGGACCATGCCCTCGGCCATGAGGTTACGTACCTGTGCTGTCACCGTTGCCGCACCGAGGCCGAGTTGCTTGGCGATCTCACCACGGCTGAGTGGGCCCCTGTCGGCGAGCAGTCCCAGGATCTCGGCGCGGCTGACAACCTCACTGGCAGGGGTCGGACGGGCGCGTGGGCGAGTGCTCGAAATGTGAAACACCTCTCTCTTGACTCCGGCCGGAGCGTCCGCATAGTCTAACCGGACCGTAGTTAATTCGGTACCGAATTAATTATAGGACCGGGTTCCCGCACCCTCCACCAAACTCAGAAGGACGAAGAATGAAATTAGCAACGAAGCTAGCCGCAGTCGTCGCCGGCACCGCCGTCATGTTCGGCGCTGCAGCCTGCGGTTCCTCAAACACCTCCGGTTCCTCCGACGCATCCAGCTCGGACGTCACGCTCGACTGGTCATTCTGGTCCCAGGGTGAAGAGGGCAATAGGACCTGGAAAGAACTGGCAGCGCAGGTCACTGAGAAGTACCCGAACATCAAGGTGAACCTGACCACCGCGCCCTTCGCCGATTACTTCACCAAGCTGCAGTCCCAACTTGCCGGCGGTACTGCTCCCTGCATTGTGAGCATGCAGTCCCTGCGCCTTCCCGCCTTCGCCAAAGCCATGGAGCCCATGGAGGGACCGCTGGCCGAAGCCGCCGGCTTCAAGGCCGATGAGTGGAGCCCCGGCGCTCTCAAGGCTTTGCAGTCTTCGGACAAGCAGTACGCACTTCCCTACGGCCTGTCCACCATGGTCATGTATTACAACAAAGATGCATTCAAGGCCGCAGGTGTTGAAGAGCCCAAGAGCGGCTGGACCACGGACGAATTCATCGCCGCGGGCAAAAAGGTTTCGGCCTCCATGGGTAAGCCCGCTTTCGGTGAGTCCTTCTCGGACCTGCATATGTACTCCCAGCTGCTGGCTTTCAACGGAGCCCGACCGGTTTCCGACGACGGCGCCCTGCAGTTGACGGACGATAAGGTCACCGACGCGTTCGGCTGGTACACCGGACTGGCGACGGACGAGAAGATCAGCTCAGTTCCGGCCAGCTCCTCCGATGTTGCCTGGGGTGAACAACAGTTTGTTGCGGGCAATACGGCGATGGCTGTGGACGGAACCTGGAACATCAAGAGCAACGTCACCGATGCTGCCGGGTTCAAGGTGGGAGTAGTGGCCCTGCCGCAGGGCGCGAACGGCGCCGGTACATTCTCGGCCAACTCAGGCTTCGGTATCTCCAAGACCTGCAAGAACAAGGAAGCGGCGGCCAAGGCCATTGGCGTGCTGACCGACGCGGCCTCACAGGCCGCCTCGGCCAAGGCCGGCAACCAGCCGGCACGACTCGCCGCTACGGACGCATTCATCCAGGGCCTGAAGACAGACATCGATCCCACCAATCCGGGTTACTCGGACCAGGTGGCCGCAGTGGTGAAGGCTTCCTCGGAGAAGGCGGTGCCATTCATCAGCACGGGCAACTGGGACAAGGTCACCAAGCTGATGGGACAGCAGTTCCAGCAGGCCTACACGGACAAGATCTCCCCGGAGGAAGCCCTCAAAAACGTCCAGGAGAGCGGCGCCAAGTAGCGTCCGCTGTTTCTTCCGAATCCCGAGCCCGACGAGAAAGGCATCACCTTGACGGCCACCATTGCTTCACCGCCGCGGCGCCCTGCGCCGGAGCCGGTGAGCGTGCCACGGAAGAAGAAGACGGACTCCCGCGCGGCACTGGGCTTTTTGACGCCCAGTGCCGTGGGGATGACGCTCTTCATCCTTCTGCCCACGCTCCTGGCCATTGCCACGAGCTTCTTCAATTGGCCTACGTATGGTGACGTCACGTTCGCCGGGCTCGACAACTACAAGGACTTGTTTGCTGCGGGAAGCCAGTTCCCAGCGGCACTCACCAACACGCTGTTGTTCACCGTCATCGTGGTGCCACTCAACCTGGTCCTGACCATCGCTACGGCATTTTGGGTTTCAACCAGCCGGTTTTCCAAGCTGTACCGTGTCTTGTTCTTCCTGCCGGTAGTGACACCGTCTGTTGCTACGGCTGTCATTTGGAAGCTGATCTATCAGCCGGACGGCATCCTGGATTCGACCTTGCAGTCCATGTTCGGCCTCCACATGCCCAACCTGCTCGGGGACAGCAGTACGGCCATGCTCGCCGTCGTCGTCGTGATCCTGTGGCAGGGCTTCGGCTACAACATGCTCATCTTCTCGGCAGCCATCGACCAATTGCCGCAGGACGTACTTGATGCCTCCATGCTCGACGGCGCATCGGGTCTCACAGCGCTGTTGAAGATCAAGCTGCCGCTCCTGACCCCGGCAATTTTCTTCGCTTCCACCGTCACTATGATCTCGGCGTTCCAGATGTTCTCCGAACCGTTCGTGCTCACTGCCGGTGGTCCGGGCACGTCAACGGTCACAGTGGTCATGAACGTCTACCAAACAGCCTTCCAGGGTGGCGAGCTTGGTGCCGCTGCAGCACCTGCCATTATCCTCTTCGCCTTGATTCTTGTAGTCACGATGATCCAGTGGCTGGGACAAAAGAAATGGGTCCACTATGACCAGTAACCAGACAACGTCGCGAGCGTCCGCTGTTTCGGCGGAACGTGCGGGCAAGAAGGCCAAAGGGCGCTTCCGCCCATTCAAACTGGTCAGCGAAATCTTGATTGCAGGGGTGGTCCTGCTCTTCCTCTTCCCGATCGTTTTCACCTTCTTCTCCGCTTTCAAGTCCAACGGCGAGATCTTCGCCCAGCCGCCGTCACTGTTCGGAGCGGAGTTCCGGTGGCAGAACTTTGTGGAAGTCTTCGAGTACACGCCATTCCTGCGCTTCATCTTCAACGGCCTGGTGGTCTCGATCATCGGCACGGTCATCGTGGTGGCGGTATCCGCGTTGGCGGCTTACAGCTTCGGCATCCTTCGCTGGCGCGGGCGTGACAAGTTCATGCTGCTCTATCTGGCAACCATGATGATCCCGCAGGAAGTCCTTGTCATTCCGATGTTTTTGCTCATGCAGAAGCTGGGCTGGATCAATACCTGGCAGGCACTGATCCTGCCGTGGGCCTTCGGGGCGTTCGGCGCCTTCCTGCTCCGCCAGTTCTTCGTGAATATCCCGTATGAGCTGGTGGAGGCATCCAGGATGGACGGGTGCAGCCAATGGCGTACCTTCAGCCGGATCATCCTGCCGCTGGCCAAGCCTTCACTGGCTGTCTTGGCCGTGTGGACGTTCATCACGTTCTGGAACAGCTTCCTGTGGCCCCTGATCGTGGTCAACGACGTCAACGAGCTAGGCAACGTCTCACTGGGGTTGCAGACCTTCTTCGGCGAGCATGGCAGCTCCTGGAATCTGGTCATGGCGGCATCGGTCATTGCCATCCTGCCCACGTTGCTGTTGGTGGTCGCACTCCAAAAGCACCTGGTCAAGGGCATCGCAACAGTTGGCCTGGCCGGCCGTTAGCCCACATTCCTTCTAACTCCAAGGCTGAACATGTTCTATTTTGAGGACCGAGTAGGTCCCGACTTCGGCGCGGAAGCACCGGAATACCCCGATTGGACCTTCCCGCAGTGGCTCAAAGACGCCAAATTCGGAATCTTCGTCCATTGGGGACTTTATTCAGTGCCGGCGTTTGCCGAGACAGGCAATGCGCCCACCCCCGTGGAGGATGCCTATAGGGATCACAAATATGCTGAGTGGTACGGCAACACGGTCCGGCTTCCAGGTAGCAGCGCCGAGGCCTACCAGCGCGAGACATTCGGACCAGGTACGAGCTATGAGGACCTCGCTGAACTGTGGACAGCGGAGTCCTTCGACGCCAATGAATGCGTCGAGCTGTTTCGACGGGCCGGCGCGCGCTACGTTGTGCCTACTGCCAAGCACCACGACGGTTTTTGCCTTTGGGATACGGAGACGACTGGCTTCAACAGTGTCCGCCGAGGCCCGGGCCGGGACCTGCTGGCTGAATTCGCGGCGGCAGCACGCGACGCCGGACTCAAGTTCGGTGCATACTTCTCCGGCGCGTTGGACTGGCATGTGAGCGATCTGCGTGCCATCAACTCCGATCCCGATGTTTTCCGGTTGCGCCGGAACGACGAGCAGTTCGCCCGCTACGCCTTTGACCAGGTTGGTGAGCTGGTGGACCGGTTTGCTCCGGACATTTTGTGGAACGATATCGAATGGCCCGACGCCGGCAAGTCGGCCGCAGATTTCGGCGTCGCCGCACTGTTCCGCAAGTACCTCGCAGCGGTGCCGGAGGGCATCGTCAACGACCGCTGGGGCGTTCCGTCGCACGGGTATCTGACGCGCGAATACAGCGACATCGGCTCGCTGTCCGACAAGAATTGGGAGTCTTGCCGGGGGCTGGGCCGTTCGTTTGGCGTCAACCGCAACGAAACCGAATCGGACGTCCTCAGCGTCGCGGAGATTGTCCGTCACTTGGTGTCTGTGGTGTCCCGCAACGGCAACCTGCTGTTGAATATCGGGCTTAATGCCGATGGCACCATTCCTGCGATCTACCGCGACAGGCTGGAGGGCCTGGCCGCTTGGATGGACGTCAACGGGGAAGCGATCTACTGTACTCGTCCGTTCGCCGGAGACCCTTTGGGACGGGAACACGTGGCGCTGACTGTTGGCGCCCGCGCCACCTATGTGTTGGTGATGGATCCTGCCGCGGAACTCCCTGTATTGCCGCTTCCCACCACCGGCGGGCACTGGCTTGGTGCCAGTGAGGCGGGCGACAAGTTCGTTGTTCCTGAGACCCTGAAGGACTCGGCAGTGGCCGTCTTCGCCATTCCGCACACCAACAAGCAGGGACACCCCGTATGAGCCAGCGGTTGGTGGGCATCGACATCGGCGGTACCAAAATCGCCGCCGGTGTCATCGACTCCAAGGGAAACATCCTTGCCCGCGAACAGCTCGCAACTCCCCAGGGTGGCGTAAATATCGCCGCTGCGGTGGCGTGGATGCTGGGACAATTGGACGCCGACGGCGGCACCACAGTGGGCGTAGCCGTCCCCGGATATGTGTCCACTGACCATCGCAGCGTCGCCAACGCGGCAAACCTCGCCCTCAAGGAGGCGCGGCTCGCGGACTGGATCGAAGAGCGCGCCGATGTGCGCGCCGTCGTCCTCAATGACGCCAACGCCGCGCTGTGGGCGGAGTTCCGGTTCGGCGCGGCGCGCGGTGTGAGCAACGTGGCCATGCTGACCGTGGGCACGGGCATCGGCGGTGGCCTGCTGGTCAACGGTCAGCTGGTCTCCGGGGCGCATGGTTGGGCCGGGGAGGCAGGGCACATGACGGTGGTCCCGGATGGCCGCCCGTGCGGTTGCGGGAGCCGGGGTTGCCTGGATCGCTATGCCAGCGGAACGGCCTTGGGGCACCCGGCGGCCAGCGAGGCAGACTTCGCTGAACTGGGGCACTGGCTGGGCTATGGCCTCAGCCAAGTGGCCATGTTGTTGGACCCGGACTTGTTCCTGCTTGGAGGCGGCGTCAGCGCTGCCGGTGCCGCCTTGACCGACCCCACTGAGCTGAGGCTTGCGGGGCTGCTGGCTGAGCGCGGACGCGAACAGACCCCGCCGGTGCGGTTGGCGCAGCTTGGACCGGACGCCGGCTTTATTGGTGCCGCGGCGTACGCGGTGGACCTGCTGTCCGGCAGCGTACCCGGAAGCGTGTCCCTGGTCGACCAGGTGGGAGCCTAGATGGACGTCGGATCTTCCGGGCACGGCCGTCCCAACGTGGTGGTCATCCTGGCTGATGACCTCGGTTGGGGCGACCTCTCCTGCCAAGGCGCCGAGGCCATCCAAACGCCCAACATCGATGAGCTTGCCCGCCGCGGAATGCGGTTTACCGACGCCCATGCCTCCTCAGCGGTGTGCACGCCCAGCCGATACTCGCTGCTCACCGGCGACTATCCCTGGCGAAGCCCGCTCAAGAGCGGCGTCCTGGGCGGCGCGGATCCGGCGATCATTGCCCACGATGCTCCAACGCTGGCCCGTGACCTGAAAGCCCGCGGCTACAGCACGGGGGCATTCGGCAAATGGCATCTGGGCCTGGGGTGGACCTGGCTGGATGGCAGCGCGCCTGATGCCTTCGCGGCGGGATTCGCCCCTGACATGCAAGGCAACGGTCGTGGCATCGATTACTCGGCGCCGTTCACGGGAGGGCCCACGGCCTTGGGTTTCGACCGCTTCTTCGGCATCGCCGGATCACTTGATATGCCGCCGTATTGCTTCTTGGACCAGGATCACGCCGTCGGCACGCCGTTGGTGGAGAAGACGGACCTGGTCTCCTCGCAACGTCCAGGCCTGGCATCGCCAGGTTGGCGGGATGACGCCGTGGACACCACTGTCACTGAGCAGGCGGTCGCGTGGATCGGGGAACAGCGGCGCGCGGGCCAGGAGTTCTTCGCGTACATCGCCACGGCCGCACCCCATCGCCCCTGCGTCCCGCCAGCTTTCGTGCACGGCTCCACGGCTGCCGGTCCTCGTGGCGACGCCGTGGTCCTGGTGGACTGGATGGTCGGGCAGTTGATGGAAGCGTTGGGGGACGACCTGGAGCGGACGCTGGTGGTCTTCACCAGCGACAACGGCGCACCGACGATGTTCACGGAAGACATGCTCGACGCCGATGGCGGACTCACGGGGCACCTCCCCAACGGTCCGTGGCGCGGCCAGAAAGCGGACGCCTGGGAGGCAGGGCACCGGGTTCCGCTGATCGTCGCTGGCGCAGGCTCCGCAGCCGGAGTCTGTGATTCCCTCGTGAGTCTCCTGGACGTTCGCGCCACCGTGTCGGACGTAACTGCCGGAGCCGCGGGCGCCGCCGTCGAGCCCTCTTCCACCGGCTCCGAGGAAGCGGCCGCCGGCGCGCAATCCGAGTACGGCGACGGAGAGTCTTTCGCAGGCCTGCTCGCCGGCGAACGGGATGCTGAACAGGGCCGGCTTCTGGCCCAACAGGCTTTTGACGGGACCCTGGTACTCCGCAGCGGTCCGGCAAAGGCCATATACGGCACTGGTTCCGGCGGATTCTCGGCCCCCCAAGGTGAGCCGGACGACTCCGGCCACGGTCCGGGGCAGTTTTTCGACCTGTCCTCGGACCCGGCCGAAACCGTCAACATCTGGAAGGAGCGTGCCACGGAAGCGCGCGCCATGATTCACACTTTTGAACAACGCACTGGATTCGTACGAGGAACACGATGACTTCACTTTTACACACCGCCCCTGAACAGTCCGAGGTCTGGTGCCCCGCCCTGGCTCCACTCCATGAAGAGGGGCTCGCCCGGCCGCGGATCGGCATCGCCGGGATCTCCATCGAATCAAGCACGTTTTCTCCCCACATCAGCGGGACTGAGGCCTTCACGGTTCGTCGCGGCGCGACGCTCCGGGCCTATTACCCGTTCCTGGATGCCGGCAGGGACCTGGGTGAGGCCGCCGACTGGGTTCCGTTGATGCACGCACGCTCGTTGCCGGGCGGTGCCGTGGATTCGGACCTCTACGCTGCCTTCCGCGACGAGATCGTTGACCGTATCCACCAAGAGGGCCCGTTCGACGCCTTCTACCTGGACATCCATGGCGCCATGAGCGTGCTGGGAATGGAGGATGCCGAAGGCGACCTCGCCCGCCATGTCCGCGCCGCACTGGGGCATGACATGTTGGTTTCCACATCCATGGACCTGCACGGCAACGTTTCCTTCGAACTGCTCAGCGCGGTGGACCTGATCACGTGCTACCGGATGGCACCTCACGAGGACGCCATGAACACCAAGGAACGCGCGGTCTTCAACCTGCTGACCCGCCTTCGTGCCGCAACTGGCGCTGACGTGCAAGCCCGACGTCCAGCCAAGGCCTGGGTACCCGTTCCGGTGTTGCTGCCGGGTGAAAAGACCAGCACGCGCATCGAACCGGCCCGGAGCATCTACGCGGAAGTTCCGCTGGTGGCCGCGCTGGACGGCGTAGTGGATGCGGCCATCTGGGTGGGCTACGCATGGGCCGACGAGCCGCGCTGCCAGGCTTATGTAGTGGTCACAGGCGACGACGAACAGCTCATCAGCTCCGAAGCGGAACGCCTCGCCCGGTTGTACTGGGACGCGCGCCGGGATTTCGAGTTCGTGGCCGAAACCGCCACCTTGGCCGAGGGGCTCGCCGCAGCCCTCGACCCTGGAGCGCCGCGCCCGTACTTCCTCTCGGACACCGGAGATAACCCGACAGCGGGCGGCGCTGGGGACGTCACCTGGACGTTGCAGCAACTTGTCACGAGTCCTGAACTTGCTGCCGGTCCGTTCCGCTTGGTGCACGCCTCCATTTTCGACGCCGATGCCGTGGCAGCCGCCGTGGCCGCCGGCGTCGGAAGTGAGATCGACGTCGAGGCTGGTGCCCGCGTTGACGCCAACGTCCACGGCCCCGTCCGCCTCAACGGCATTGTCTACTCCATCACCGAAGGGGACCCCGTGGCGGGGACCCAGGCAGTGATACAAGTAGGCAACGTCTTCGCCATCGTGACCGAGCGCCGAAAGCCGTTCCACCACATCGGCGACTTCGCCCAGCTCGGGCTGGATCCGGCGTCGTTCGACATCATCGTGGTCAAGATCGGCTACCTGGAACCGGAACTCTATGACGCCGCAGCCGGCTGGAAACTCCTCCTGACACCCGGAGGCGTGGACCAGGACCTGCTGCGGCTGGGCCACTCCCACTTGGCCGAGGGCGTCTTTCCCTTCTCCGACACAGACGCGCAACCGGCATTGTCGGCCGTGGTGCACCGCCGCTGATGGTTGACCTGGAGATAGCCGTTCAGGACGTTGCCGGTGTGCGGGCCGCACTGGAGGGTGGAGCCACCCGGGTAGAGCTGTGCACGGCCCTGGGTGTTGGCGGCCTGACGCCGTCCATGGGCACTGTGCAGTTGGCCGTCGACGTGGCCCCGGAGGGCTACGTCCAAGTACTGGTGCGGAACCGCGGCGGTGGTTACGTCTATTCCGACGACGACGTCCGCACCATGTGCGCGGACATCGCCGCCCTCCGGGGTACTGGAGTGGGTGGCGTGGTGGTGGGTGCCCTCACTCCCGATGGCCGGATTGACCTGGCCGCGTTGGAACGATTCGTCGATGCCGCGGGAGAGCTTCCGGTGACGTTCCACCGCGCCCTGGATGCGAGCAGCGACGCCCTCGCCGAGTTGGCCCGGCTGGAAGGCACCGGTGTGGGCAGGGTCCTCACGTCCGGCGGGGCGGTCCGGAGTATCCAAGGCGTGGAAATGCTTGCGAACATGGTCCGCCAGGCACCTGACGGGGTACAGATCATGGCAGGTGGAGGCGTGCGTGTTGAAGACATTCCCGCGCTGCTTGCAACGGGAATCGCAGCCGTGCACTTGTCAGCGCGTACGAGTTACGTGGACCCCCACCCGGCAGGGCCTGGAGGTGGGGCACAGGCGCTGGACGCCACAGACTCCGGGATCGTGGCCGCGGCCCGACGCGCTATGAAGTAACCGTCACGCCCAGCACCGTGTCCAGCAGGGCGTTTCGGAATTTGCCCGTGGGATCGTTGGCGCTAACGAGAGCCCGGAAGTCCTCGAAACGCGGGTAGAGGGTGGCGAAGTCGTACTCGCCGGGAGTGAAGAGCTTGCCCCAGTGCGGGCGTGCGCCAAACGGGCGCAGGGCTGCCTCGAGTTCTGGGAGCACGGCCTCGACCTCGGCCTGCATCGGCTTCCAGGTAAAGTGCAGCGCCACGCTTTGCTGCTGGTAGAACGGGCTGAGCCAGAAGTCATCGGCGGCAATCGTCCGGATTTCGGAGATGAACAGCAGGGGTGCTAGCTTGTCCGCGAGACCTCGGACGGCGGCCAGAGCAGCGGGTGCATGTTCCAGCGGCAGGAGGAATTCGCTCTGCAGTTCTTCCCCGTTGCTTGGGGTGAATTCGTGGCGGAAGTGCGGCAAACGGTCCAGCCACTTTCCCGCGACATCGAGTTGTTCGGTGCAGTTCTCGGCTGACATGTCCGGGAGCGGGTGCAGTGCCGCCGTCGCCGGCGTTGCTCCGAACAGCTCCGCCAGGGGAGCTTCGGTGTCCAGCGCCTTGAGCCACACTTGGGCGATGGTGTCACCCGTGTAGTTCGTGAAGAAACTGACGCTGTAGGCACTGGAAGCGATGGTTTCGAAGTTGGCCAACGCCGCATCCCAGGACAGATCCGTGAGCACGCGTTGCCGGACCTCGTAGCTGGGCCGGACGGCAAGCTCCAGTCCTGTCACAATGCCCAGGGCTCCCACGCCCACCACTGTGGCGAGGAATTCGTCGTCGTCGGCGGCTAGGGTGACCAGCTCGCCTGAGGCGCGCACAAGGTCGACACTCACGACGGCGGCAGCCAGGGAGGGGTTATTGACTCCACTGCCGTGCGTGCCGGTTTGGATGGCGCCCGCTACGGAGATGTGGGGAAGAGAGGCGAGGTTGTGGATGGCGTAACCCTGCTCTTCAAGCGAGCGGCCCAAGGCTCCGTAGCTGATGCCGCCGCTGACCTTTACCGTGCTCTTTTCCAGGTCGAGGACGATTTCCTGGGGGAGGGCATCCAAGAGAATGTGCGTGCCCTCGGTGTCCGCGACCGTATTGAACGAGTGCCTGGAGCCCAAGGCCTTGATCCGGGTCGCCTGGGCCACCAGCTCGCGCAGCTCCTCCACCGACGCGGGCCGCTGGATGCCCGCGGACGAATACTCAAGGTTTCCTGCCCAGTTCTTCATTGAATTCTTCCCTTTTGAATACGTGTTGGCTCCCGCAATTGTTAACGTTCACAACTAAGTGCGTCAAGGGGAGTCCACCTCGGTGAAGATAGAGTTCAAGAATCAATCGTCTGTCAGGAGCCGCCGTGAGCAAGGGACTCAAGCCCACCATCCGGGATGTTGCCACGGCAGCGGGCGTATCGCTGACCACCGTCTCTTACGTGCTTTCCGGCCGCCACGGAGGCACTACCCGGATCAGCCAGCCCACCCAGGACCGCGTCCTGTCGGCCGTGAAGGAGTTGGGCTACGTTCCCAACCAGGCCGCGCGCGGGATGCGGCGCGGCAAGACAGACGTGGTGGCCGTCGCGATTGGAAACCTCGAATGGCCGTGGGATCGGGCGTTGGCCACTGCAGCGGCGAACATCCTTCCGGAACGTGGCTATCAGCCTGTGATCCTCTTGGGCGAGGACTGGCGGAAATTCATGATGTCCGGCGGCGCGGACGGTGTCATTATCGGGTACTTCCCGGAGGCGAAAACGGAGGACGAGACCGTCACGGAACTGGCTCGCCGCGGCGTAGCCCAAGTGGTGATTTCGGAAACCATGAATCCTGCCGGGTTCGACGTCCTCGCGCCCGAGACCGACGCCGGGCTGGCGGACTGCATGGACTTCCTGACGGCGTCGCATCGAAGGATCGCTTGCATTCGGAGGTCAGATTCCACTGACCGGCCCAAGAGCCGGTTCGCTGCTTACGCCAGTGGGCTTGAAAAGGCGGGCATTCCGCTCGATCAGTCCCTCGTACGGACCTCTCACCATCGCCCGGCCGAGGCGTATCAGTCGGCGCTTGAATTGCTGCAGCTTCCGGTCCGCCCCACGGCCATCCTCTGCACTGACGACATGGAAGCGCTCCAGGCGGTACGGGCCGCCTTCCGGCTGGGCCTGCGCGTGCCCGAGGACGTGCAGATCGTAGGAGTGGGGAACTCCACCGAGGGGCAGGAGTTCGATCCCGCACTGACGACGGTGGGTCCCGATCCTATTTTCGAGAAGGTGGTCCGGATGCTGCTCGACCGCCTGGAGGGAACGGCTCCCGCCGACGGCGTCCGGGTCGCCTCTCCATGGAAGCTGCACCGTCGCGGTACCACGGTGGACGCCACCACGGTGGACGGCAGCAAGACGGCGGCGCAGTAGCGTCACGACCGCGGCGCAAAAAGGTCTACGTCTGGGCGTCGTTCCCGGGCAACTCCTCGCCCCAACGGGCCAGCGCGTTGATTGCTTCGCCCAGGGCCCGCCCTCTATCGGTCAGCGTGTAGGCCCGGGTGTTGTGGCGCAGGGGCAGCCGGGACAGGACGCCGGCGGCTTCGAGCTCACGCAGGCGCGTCGCGAGCATGTTGGTCGGCACTCCGAGGTCCCGCTGCAAATCGCCGTAGCGTTGTGGCCCGTCGAGCAGCCGTTCCACGATGAGCAGGGCCCACCGTGAGCCGACGACGTCGAGGGCCGCGGCGAGGTTGCTCACGCGGTCGGATCGGAGTCCGGCTTCATCCAAAACGGTGAGTAGTGGTAGCCATCGGGGTCGTCGAACTGGCGCTGGTACATGAAGGGGTAGTCGTCGGTGTCACCGATCCGCCCGCCGGCGGCGCCGGCGCGTTCGGTGAGCTCGTCCACTGCTTCGCGGCTGCCGAGGTCGAAGGAGACCGTGACCTTCGAGGGAGTGTCAGGTCCGCCGACCAGCTCCTCGGCGCCACCGACGCTGGCGTACATCTCACGGCTGCCGAGCATGACGTACTGCTCGGGTGCGATCGCGAAACATGACACGTTGTGATCGGACATCTCGGTGTTGAGGGTCCAGCCGAGGGCGGTATAGAAGGCGGTGGCACGTTCGACGCTCTCAACCGGGCAAGTAATAAAGAGGCTCATGCGGTCATACTTGCAAAATGCAAGTGCGGCGTCAAGACCCCGATGCCCGCGAATTTCGGGCCTCGTGGAAGCCTTAAGGACTGAGGCCGGAAGCCAGTCCCCAAGAGTGCAGAAGTCAGTCCTTCAGCGGACGTCGCGCGAGCCACGCTGCAACGATCGCACCGGAAACGTTGTGCCACAGCGAGAACACGGCGGAGGGCAGCGCGGCCAGAGCACCGAAGTGTGCTGTGGCCAGGGTCGCGGCAAGTCCGGAGTTCTGCATTCCGACCTCGAACGCCAACGCACGGCGCGCCTTGTCATCCAGGCGGCCGAGCTTGCCTGCCAGGTAGCCGAGGCCAAGACCGAAGCCGTTGTGGAGGACAACAGCCAGGAACACGATGCCGCCTGCTGCCACGATCTTGCTGGCGCTGCCGGCCACAACAATTGCAACGATCAGGGAAATCACGACGGCGGATGCCCACGGAAGTGCCGGAAGCACCTTGGCAACGAGCTTGGAAAGGAACAACCTCGCCAGGAGGCCTGCGATGACGGGAAGCAGCACGGTCTTGACGATGTCCAGGACCATGGCGCCGGCGTCGATGTGGAGGAACGAACCGGCCAGGAACAGCGTCAACGCGGGTGTCACCAGAGGAGCGATCAGCGTTGAAACCGATGCCACGGCAACAGAGAGCGCAACGTCGCCCTTGGCCAGGAAGGCCATCACATTGGACGCGGTACCCGACGGCGCGCAGCCCACCAGGATCAGGCCCACCGCCAGCTCCGGGGGCAGCTGGAGCAGCACGGCAATGAGCCAGCCGGCGCCGGGCATGATCACGTAGTGTGCCACGATGCCGAGTGCCACGGCCCACGGACGCCGGGCCACTGAGGCGAAATCCGGAGGGGTCAGGGTCAGGCCCATGCAGAACATGATGACGCCCAGCAGATACGGGACCGAGACGCCCATGGGTTTGAAGAGGTCCGGTACGAGGAAGCCAAGGACACCGGCAGCCACAACAAGGAGCGGGAACACCGTGACGGCAACCCGCGCAATCCTGGCCTCGGCGGCGAGGGCGGCGTTCACGGGCGCGGCTGTTTCTTCAGACTCTGGTGCGTTATTGGTTGCCTCAAGCATTCATCCATGCTCACACCTGCCCGGCAGCCCGAACGAATTCTTTACTTGCAGGCAGGCGTATATGTCAGATGACCGCTGTTTCCGAACCCAGCCGGGTCAGGAGTTGAGCTTCCCCGCCAGGCGCTCACGCATGCGGACGCTGGCCTCGTTCAGTCCAATGAACTCCACCTCGCGGCCATGGTTCCGGTACTTCTCCGTCACCGAATCCAGCACCGACACGGAGGACGCGTCCCAAATATGCGATCCATGCAGGTCGATGATTACCCGATCTATGCCGTCTGAGGAATCCTTCGCGTAGTCGAACTGCGTATAGAGATCGTTGGAGGAAGCGAAGAACAACTCCCCATCCACGGTGTACGTCGCAACCCTCTCGCCGTTCAGCTCCAGTTCGGTCCGTTCGACGGTCGCGAAATGCGCCACGCGCCGGGCGAACAGCACCATGGCGGCCAGGACGCCGACGCCGACCCCCACCGCCAGGTTGTGCGTCGCCACCACAGCGGCAACAGTCAGGATCATGACGGCGGTCTCGGACCTGGGCAGCCGCTTCAACGTCGATGGCCGTACGGAGTGCCAATCGAACGTGATCAGTGAAACGAAGATCATCACGGCCACCAGGGCAGCCATCGGGATCATGCCCACCACGTCACCGAGCACCACTACCAGGAGCAGCAGGAACACCCCGGCCAGGAAGGTCGAGAGCCGGCTCCTTGCACCGGAGCCCTTCACGTTGATCATGGTCTGCCCGATCACCGCGCAGCCGCCCAGGCCACCAAGGAAACCGGTGACGATGTTGGCCACACCCTGCCCCCAAGACACCCGGGTCTTATCGGAGCGGGTGTCCGTGATGTCGTCCACCAGTTTGGCAGTCATGAGTGATTCCAGCAGGCCCACCAGCGCCATGGAAAGGGCGAAGGGAGCGATGATCCGGAACGTCTCCAGGTTCAGTGGAACGTTGGGCAGGAAGAATCCTGGCAGGCTGTCCGGGAGTTCGCCCTTGTCGCTGACGGTGGGAACATCGATGTTGCCGAGGGCTGTCACCAGGGTGATGGCCACGATCGCCACCAGCGGTGCGGGAATGGCAGTGGTGAGCCGAGGCAGCCCGAACACGATCACCAAACCAACAATGACAATCGGGTAGACCATCCAGGGCACGTTGAAGAGTTCCGGCATCTGGGACATGAACACCAGGATGGCCAGGGCATTGACGAAGCCGATCATCACCGAACGGGGAATGAACCGCATCAGCCGCGTCACACCGAGGACCGCCAGCATGACCTGGAAGACGCCGGCCAGGATGATCGTAGCGATCAGGTAGTCGAGTCCGTGCTCCTTCATGACGGGGGCGATCACCAACGCCACGGCTCCCGTCGCAGCGGAGATCATGGCCGGGCGGCCACCCACCAGAGCCGTCACCACGCCCATGGTGAACGATGCGAACAAGCCAATACGCGGATCCACGCCGGCAATCACCGAGAATGCGATGGCTTCCGGGATCAAGGCCAAAGCCACCACGAGTCCCGCGAGGGACTCCGTCAGCAGCCGGCGGGGCGAGCGAAAAGTCGCCCGCAATGACATGAGTTGCTCCGGAGTCATGGGTCCTTACAGTGCAGTCTGGCGGTAGCGCTCAATCTGCTTAAGACGACGCTGGAGGCTGTCGCGCCGCGGGTGCGGAACGGCGTCGGGCGCCTCAGCAGTGAGATCAATGTGTTCGGTTCCGTACTGCCACAAGAGGAGGTCATCCAGGAGGCGGTCGGGACCGGGTGAGTAGCGATGGTCCAGGGCCTTGCGGACCTCTGTGATCCGGTTGGCGCTGAGAAGCCCGGCCAGTTCCACGGTCTTGGTAAGTCCGTGGGCGGCGAGCAGTTCGGCGGCCCATCCCCAGTCGTCATCAACTTTACGGTCAACGTGCGGCAGGAGCGTACCCCAGACGTCACGAACCCGGTTGGGAGTCAGGGGCGAGCCGCCTTCACCCTCCAGATCCCAGTAGCCGCGGACTTCCTCGTACCGCTCGTGAAGGTCCGCGAAAGCGCTCTCAACCGTCTCCAACATGGCCGCCGTGGCCGTGAACTGCCGGTCGAAATGCGGGGTCCATGCGCGCGGGTCCTCCGCCTTGAAGCGGATGTCGTGCTCGATCTCGCTCCAGGCGTGCGCGAAAACAGTACGGATTTGGCATTCAAAGAAGTAGCTGCCGTTGGCTGGCATGTCCGGATTGAAGACGTGCTGGTACTCCTTGACCGTTTCATTCTGGATGGTGCGCAGGATGAGGTGGCGGCTGGAGTAGCCATAAGTGCCGGACTCGATGGAACCGATGTCCTTCTCGCGGTCGCCCCGGCAATCGAAGAGCTGGCGCTGACGCTTGATGATGTTGGCCACCGCTGCGTTTTCCGCAGGGAGCTTGGTGATGACACGGATGCCCACCATGTCGTTCAACGTGCGGAAAGGGTCCGGGAATTTCAGGACGCGCGGACCACCCGGTTCCAGGGGATCATCCGTGCGGGAGATTTTTTCCCGGAACGACTCCACGGTCTTGGTCCGGCCGGTGACGAACAACGGGGTGACTTCAGCGTCGTTCAACATGTCCCGCAGGGTCAGCAGTACGTCCCGCGTGACCCGCTTCAAAGCAGGGCGGACACGCTCGTAGAGGGCCACATTCGCATCCACTGCATCCCGCTGGGCCTGGTCCAGGCTGTCCCAATTGCTTGCCATGCCCCCAGCTTACGTGGCGGCTGCGACACTGAACCGGGCCACCCGCCGTCGGGGTGCCTCTAGCCAAACTTCGGAACCGTCACGATAGGCTCAGTACAAAGGAGGGCGCAATGTTGCGGCACAAGTACAGCTACGGCGAACACCCCAGTCAGTGGGGCGAACTCTTCATACCTGAACCGAACAACGGAAACCATCGCGGCGCATCAGCTGTGGCCGGTGGAGTAGCCGTTGTGATCCATGGCGGCTACTGGCGCTCGCAATACGGCGCGGAGCTCGGCGAACCGCTGGCGCGGGACCTCGCAGCGCACGGAATCACCGCCTGGAACCTTGAATACCGGCGCGCCGGGAACGGCGGTGGATGGCCCCATACGTTCGAGGACATCCTGGCCGGGATCGACCACCTGTCGCAGATAGCCGGGGACCACGACCTCCAGCTCGGCAAAGTGGTGGCACTGGGCCACTCCGCCGGAGGACACCTCGCGGTATGGGCTGCGGGCAGGCACCGCCTCTCTGCGATCGGAGCCCCCGACGCCGACCGTCAGCTCCAGCGGGCACCTGAGGACAACGCCGTGCACCTGACGGGCGTGGTGAGCCAGTCCGGCCTCCTGAACCTTGCGGCAGCCGAGAAGCTCAACCTCAGCAACGGCGCCGTCTGCAACCTGATGGGCGGGGATTCGGCCAGATTCCCCAAACGGCATAAATACGCCGACCCCATGAGCTCGCTGCCGATCAACGTCCCCGTCTACGCCGTTCACGCCACGGAAGACGAGGACGTTCCTGCAAGCCAGTCCGAGGCCTACGTTGCCGCAGCCACGGCGGCCGGGAGCTCCGCCCAGCTGCTGCGGGTCCCGGGCGACCATTTCGACCTCATCGACCCCAAGGCCGTTGCCTACAAGAAGTGCCGCGAGTTGGTGCAGCGACTGCTGTCGTAATTGTTGGGCCGCTGCGCTTCACCTCTGGCAGAGTTGACCCATGCTGACAGTCATTGGTGAGGCCCTGGTAGACGTCGTCCAACGCTCCTCTGGAATTGAGGCGCACGTTGGCGGCAGTCCGCTCAACGTTGCCGTGGGCTTGGCCAGGCTGGACCACCCGGTGCAGTTCATCGGCCGCTACGGCAAGGACGCCTACGGAGACTCCGTCGCAGCGCACCTGCGCTCAAGCTCCGTGATGGTGCCGCTTCCGCCGGATGAGAAGCCAACCAGCGTGGCCACCGCCCGGATCGACGACGACGGCGCCGCCACCTACGCCTTCGACCTGACCTGGGAACTCCCCGGCCTCGCCGGTAGGTTGCCCCTGATGCTGCAGGGCGCCACGTTGCTGCACACGGGCTCCATTGCCACCTTCCTGGAGCCTGGTGCCGCGGAGGTTCTTGCCGCCGTCGAGCATGCCCACCCGAACAGCACCATCAGCTTCGACCCCAACTGCCGGCCAAGCATCATTACGGACGTTGAGTACGCGCGGACGCAGGCCGAGCGCTTCGTAGCGCTGGCCGACGTCGTGAAGGCTTCCGACGAAGACCTTGAGTGGCTGTATCCCGGCGTCGATCCTACGGAATCCGCGCGTCGCTGGCTGTCCCTGGGCGGCGAGGAAGGACCGGCCCTGGTAGTGGTGACGCGCGGTTCACGCGGCCCGTGGGGTATCACCCGGGCAGGCGAAACCGAAGTTCCGGCCCCGTCCGTGAATGTCGTGGACACCGTGGGTGCCGGCGACTCGTTCATGGCAGGGCTGCTGTCCGCGATTGTGGATCATGGTTTGGACGGCGCGCAGAACCGCGGGGAACTGCGGGCCATGCCCGCAGAAATGCTCGCGGCGATCATGGAGCATGCCAGTCGCGCCGCCGCCGTGACCGTTTCACGCGCGGGCGCCAACCCGCCGACGCGTGCCGAGCTGAACCACGGGCTGGCCTGACACGCACCAGCGGCTAGCCGGCGCCATGCCCCGGAGCTACTTCTTCCCCGGCCTTCACCGGACCCGGGGGAGTGCCGTCTCCGAACGGACTGCCGCCCAGGGATTCCCGTCCATGGGGCGTCAGCCAGCCGGACAGATCCGGACCGGCGGGGACAATCTGTGTGGGATTAATGTCTTCGTGGACGATGTAGTAGTGCTGCTTGATCTGGACGAAGTCGATGGTGTCCCCAAAGCCGGGTGTCTGGAAGAGGTCCTTTGCGTAGCCCCACAACGCAGGCATTTCGCTCAGCTTGTTCCGGTTGCACTTGAAGTGTCCGTGATAGACGGCGTCGAAGCGTGCCAAGGTGGTGAAGAGCCGGACGTCAGCCTCAGTGATGGAGTCGCCCACAAGATACCGCTGGCTGCTGAGCCGTTCTTCCAGCCAGTCCAAAGCAGTCCACAGGCGCGCGTGGGCGGCATCGTAGGCTTCCTGTGATCCTGCGAAGCCGCATCGGTAGACGCCGTTGTTGACCTCGGTAAATACGCGCTTGTTGACCTGGTCGATTTCCTCGCGGAGGTGCTCCGGATACAGCTGGGGCGCCCCGGGGCGGTGGAACTCCGTCCACTCCGTGGAAAAGTCGAGCGTGATCTGCGGGTAGTTGTTGGTCACTACTTCGCCGCTGGGGATATCGACAATGGCCGGGACGGTGATGCCTCGCGGGTAGTCCGGGAAGCGGCGGAAGAACGCCTCCTGCAGGCGCTCGATCCCCAGTACGGGGTCCTTGCCGCCGGGATCAAGGTCGAAAGTCCAGGAGCGGGCATCGTGGGTGGGGCCAGGCTGGCCGAGGCTGATGACATCCTCAAGTCCCAGGAGCCGCCGCACAATTACGGAGCGGTTGGCCCACGGACAAGCGCGGGCCGCGATCAACCTGTAGCGCCCGGGCTCTACGGGCCAGCCGGGTTCTCCGTTTGGGCCGGCAGCGCCGTCGCGAGTGATGCGGTCCTCGATGTAGTTGGTGTCGCGGGTGAACTCACCGCCGGTGACGTACGCGCCGCGTGTGCTGTGTTCTTCGCTCATGGTCTTGTCACTCATCAACTCAGCCTATGCTCCCGGTTTTGGAAATGTGGAGGCTTTCCGGTGCGCAGCCGCCTGTTTCGCTCCAACGTAGACTGGCATGATGCGGCTCGTAGCAAGCGATATAGACGGCACCATCCTCGGTCACGACGGAAAAATCAGTGACCGGACCATCAAGGCATTCCAGGCATGCCGCGATGCCGGAGTGGAACTCGTCTTCGTCACGGGCCGTCCGCCGCGCTGGTTGTACCCCCTCCAGGAGCAGCTCGGGCACAGCGGAATCGTGATCTGTTCCAACGGCGCCGTGGTGTGGGACTTGGAATCGGAGAAGGCACTTTCTTCGTCCGCTCTGGAAGCGGTGTCGGTGTTTGAGGCCCGCCGGATCATCAAGTCCATCCGGCCTGACGCCCTGTTCGCTGTGGAGACGCTCACCGGCTTCCAGCTGGAGCCGGGGTTCATCGAAAACGAAACCAGCGAACTGCTTGCCGAGTTCACCCCAAAACCGCTGGACCAGACGCTCACGGCGGATGACGCCGTCGTAAAGTTCCTTGCCATTACCCGCAAGGGGACGCCGGACGAGTTCCTGGCCGAGGTGCAGCCGGCTGTCGCGCACCTCGTGTCCACAACGCACTCAGCTCCCCGGACTGCGATGCTGGAAATGTCCGTGCCGGGGATCAACAAGGCAGTCACGCTGGCCAAGTACGCAGAGTCCCTGGGGATCGAAGCCGCCGATGTTGTGGCGTTTGGGGACATGCCCAATGACATCGAGATGCTCCGCTGGGCTGGCCACGGTTACGCCATGGCCAGCGGGCACCCCGAAGCGATCCTCGCTGCCGGCCGGCAGGCGCCGCATTTCGACGACGACGGCGTGGCCCAGGTTCTCGAGGCGAAACTGACGGAGCAGCGGGTCTAGTTCCGCCCGAAGTTCCGCCCGACGCGGGGAAGCCAACAGCTCACTGACGAACGGTAGCGGCGGAATTCGGGTCCGAAGCGGTTTTCGAGGTCTGCTTCCTCCAGCGGCCGAACGGCGTAGTTCCAGACCAACGAGCCGATCATCGCGTAGGCGACCACGAGCCAGGACCCCAGGAGGAGGCCCACCCCTACGCCCTGGGCGATGCCGGCAACGGCCATCGGATTGCGGACCCAGCGATACGGCCCGGCGATGACGAGGTGGTTGGGCATGGCCGACGGCAGCGGGGTGCCGCGGCCCTTGGATGACATGGTTACGGCGGACGAGACGCCGAGAATGCTCGCCAGCACCAGGATCACGGCACCTGCGGTGACGGCAAACTGCGGGACAGGCAGGGACACCAGCCATCGACCTTCCAACCATGAGATGGCCAGCGGGACTGCAACAAGGAACAAGCCCCAGAAGAGGATCATTTGCGCGATGGTCGCGCTCACGTGGGCCGTTGCAGGCCGGTTCGAAGCGGCGGAGCGGAACGCGAACGGGCCGCGGATGATCCAGTCCGTGGGAACCCGCCCCAGCAGGACGAAGCAGAGCGCCAGGCCTGAGCAGGCGGTAGCGGCAATCATCATCAGGACGCCCAGGCCCGCTTCCGTGGTGAATGTGGCGTAGACAGCCAGCGCGGCTGCCACCAAAGCAGTCCAGCCCGTGGCCACCACGGCCGCCCACCGGATGCCACAAGCTGCGAGGGCCGAACAGAGCACGAACAGCGGAATGTCGAGGGCGGCCACAGCGACGGGGTCAAGGGTGCCCAGGGTGGCTGCACGCACCGGGGATGCCAGGAAAACCAGGGTCCACCAAGCCAGCCCGGCAACCGCCTGCATTGCGAAGTAGGCCCGTCCCCATCCCTGCTGTCCTGTGGCACGCAGCACGGGCTTCACGGGTGGCGTACGCCCTCGCCGGAAAGCAACGCGCGGTAGCCCTCTTTGTAGCTCGGGAAAGTGAACTCGAAACCCGTCGCGCGGAGCCGTTTGTTGGAGCAGCGCTTATCGCCGGGGCCGGCGTCGGACGGGCCCTCAGGTGCCGCCGTCGGGGGTTCAGGGCACTGCAGCTCGGACGCGAGGAACCGCATGACGTCGCCCATTTCGGCGGCGTGATCGTCAACGCCCACGTAAACCTCGTCCGGGGCAGCTCCCATGGTAGTCAGGTGGACGATCATGGCGGCGGCGTCGTCCCTGTGGACGCGGTTGGTGTGCCGGGGTTGGGCGGGGATGACGGCCTTGCCGCTCCGGACCTGGTCGATCAGCCGGGTGCGTCCCGGGCCGTAGATCCCGCCGAGCCGGAGGGAGATTGGCCGGGTGCCCGTTCCGCGTGTCCGGGCGAACAGCAGTTCCTCCGCTTCCAGCAGGACCTTGCCGCTGAACCGCGTGGGCTCCGTGGGTGTTGACTCGTCCACAACAGCTCCACCGGAATCCTTGTACACAGCGGTGGAGGAGACGAAGAGGATCCGCCGCGGTTCAATGGATTGCCGTTCCAGCGCATCCAGGACGTTCTTCACGCCGTTCAGGTAGGCCGCGCGATAGGCCTCTTCTGTGGAGGCGTCGGCTGCGACGGCCACCACCACAATGTCCACGTCGGCCGGCAACTCCGGGAGCTCCACGGAAAGGTCCGCGTAGACGCCACGGATCTGCGGAGGCAGCTTCCCGGGGGAGCGCCGCAAGCCCACAACCTCGTGGCCCGCCGCAGCGAAGCGAAGTCCGGCTTCGGTTCCAAGGTCGCCGCATCCGGCAATCAACACAGTCATGTCCCTAGTCTTGCAGTTTCAGGCTGTCACCGACTTCCCAGCCTCCATACAACCGGCGTTCACCTTGCGCCCGTAGGCTTCCAGCCACGGACCCGTTCGCATCGTGTCTACCAGTCGAAATGCAGGGGGAATCATGGCCAAGCGCAGGATCAACGATTTCAACACGGCGCCGCTGCGGCGCGTCGAACCGGATCACCACTGGCGTTCCTTGCGCCAGGGCGACCGTGTCAGCGTCACGCTCACGCCCGGGTATGAGTCGGCGGGAGTGATTGACGCCGTCACCGGCGATGCCACCGCCGTGTGGGTGGAGCTCGACGGCGGCCGCGGCAGGACGCTGGTTCACGTCAGCGACGGCGTGGCGATAGTTCCGCACGAAGCCTGACGCGCCAGGCCTGACGTGTGGCGCGTGACGCACGCGCCTGGCACACGCGCCGTCGGGAGAGCCGTTCGGTTACGCTACGGGTGTGACGCTGCCCTATTTCCTCCGCAAGGACGGTTCGCTGGGCCCTTTGGCCTTCGCGCACCGCGGTTTCTCGTTGGATGGCCTGGAGAACTCCATGGCGGCTTTCAAAGCCGCGGCGGAACTCGGCACCGTGCACCTGGAAACGGACGTCCACACCACGTCGGACGGCGTGCTGCTGGTCTTCCACGACTCCTCCTTGGACCGCGTGACCGATTCTGTCGGCAAGATCGCGGAGTTGACGGCAGCAGAGGTAGCCGGGGCACGAATCGGTGGTGTGGAACCTGTTCCGACCTTTGATGAGCTGGTGGCCGCGTTGCCGGATGCCCGGTTGAACCTGGATATCAAGGACTGGAATTCGGTGCGCCCGTTGGCCGAGGCCATTGAGCGGCACGGAATCCATGATCGCGTACTGGTCACCAGCTTTTCCGACAGGCGCCGCAGGGCAGTCCTGGCCAAGCTGTCGAATCGCGTTGCTTCGTCGGCGGGCAGCTCCCTCACCGCTCTGTTCGTCCTCCTGGGCCCCGTGCTGCCGGCACCTTTGGCACGCAGGCTGCTTGCCGGCGTCGACGTTTTCCAGGTTCCTGTCCGCTACGGGCCGGTGCAGGTGGTGACGGCCGGGTTCCTGCGCCGCGCGCACCGCCTGGGCCGTCACGTGCATGTGTGGACCATCAACGAACCCGCCGAGATGGAGCGGCTCCTGGATCTTGGCGTGGACGGGATCGTGTCCGACCGCCTGGATCTGCTCAAGAAAGTCCTGGTCCGTCGAGGCCAGTGGGTCTAGCCAAACTCGGCGGGGTTAGTTCCGGGTTTCGATGGCTGCCGGCCGGACTTGCGCCGCCCGGATCCTCTCGAGGTCGAACTTGGGGCTGCGATCGAACGTGAAGATGCCGTTCTTCTCCTGGAAGACATCCGTCAGCTGCGTGTAGCAGTACCCAAACATGTCCGGATTATCCAGCAGGACGCCACAGAGTCCCTCGAAGCGGGCATAGAGCTCCTCTTCGCTGCTGACGCGCTGGCCGTAGCCCCAGGAACTTTCGACGTCGGTGCCTGCCGCCTCTGCTGCTTGGCGCGCTTCGGCCTCGTTCCACCAGATACCGCCGAATTCGGAGACGAAGTATGGCTGCCCGGCGTACGGTACCGAGTACTCCTCGCCGTCGTCCTTCCGGTTAATGTATGGCTTCCCGTCAGCAAGGCCCTGTTGTTCCATGCGGAAGCGGTCGGGATCTTGTTCGTAGGAGTGGGAATCGTAGATGTCCGTTTCCCGGATCCGGTGGGAGTAGCCTGATGCGTCGATCACGGGCCGTGTGGGGTCCGCGAGCTTGGTGGCCAGGAACATGGCCTGGGTGACGTCGTCCAGAACGGTGAGGCGGTCATGCAGCACCTGGTGGGTCTCGTTGAGGGGACACCAGCCGACGATGGACGGGTGGTTAAAGTCGCGCTGCAGGACTTCCAACCACTGCGCCACAAAGCTGGCAGTCGGTTGTTGGTTGTGGCCGATGGTGCCGCCGCCCGACACGCCCCAGTCACCGAATTCGCCCCACACCAGATAGCCCAAACGGTCTGCGTGGTACAGGAAACGCTCTTCGAAAACCTTCTGGTGCAACCTGGCGCCGTTGAATCCCGCAGCCATGGACAGCTCGATGTCCTTGACCAAGGCGGCCTCATCGGGGGCGGTCATCAACGAGTCCGGCCAGTAGCCCTGGTCCAGGACCAGCCGCTGGAAAACCGCATTGCCATTGATGCGGACAACCTTGCCGTCCAAGGCAATCGAGCGGATGGCGGCATAACTGCTCACTCGATCCACCACCTCGCCGGCGCCGTCCCGCACGCTCACGTCAAGGTCGTAAAGGAACGGGTCCTCCGGCGACCAGGGGCGCATCGCTTCGGCTGGGACGGTGAGCCGGAGCGACGGCGTGAGGTCCAGGTCTGCCTTGACCTCCGCCTCAATCCGCAGGTCTTCCTTATCGCTGAGGACGGCAGTGACTGTGTGCCCGCTCCGGTTCCGGCTGAGCGGGACCTCCACCGTGATGCTTGAATCGGCCAGACTGGGGGTCATCCGGAGGCGCTTGATGTAAACCTCGGGCACGGCCTCCATCCACACCGTCTGCCAGATTCCGGTGGTGCGCGTGTACTGGCAATGCGTGTTGTTGTACCAGGTGGCCTGCTTGCCGCGTGCCTGCATCCCGTGCCGCGAGTCCCTGGCGCGGACAACGATAACGGCATCCGTCCCAGGCTCCGCGATGCCACCCAGATCGGCCGTGAACGGAGTGAAACCACCCCTGTGCCGCGCAACTTCGACGCCATTCACCCAGACTGTCGCGTCGTGGTCCACAGCGCCGAAGTGGAGGAGCACGTTGTGTCCGGACCACTCCGGGGGAATGCTCACGGTCCTGCGGTACCAGACGGCTTCCATGAAATCGACGTGCTCGATCCCGGAAAGGGCCGATTCCGGGGCGAACGGGACCAGAATCGAACTGTTGAGTTCGCGGGTGGCGAGCCCGCGCTCCACGCCGGAGTCCCCGGCGTCGATCTCAAAACCCCAGGTGCCGTTGAGGTTCATCCACTTGTCGCGGACCAGTTGCGGGCGGGGATGCTCGGGCTTGGGCATGGCGGAGGTCACATTTTGCGTCACACTCAAAAACCTAACGTGAGATGGTGGTCAGTACCACCAGCCGCTGCGGGAGGAGACAGCCGTGACGAAGTTCCGTTTAGCCATTCTTGACGACTACCAGCAGGTTTCCGGGGACTACGCGCCTTGGGATTCACTGCCCGACGACGGCGTGAAGGTCAGCGTTTTCAGCGCACCGTTCGTCTCGGAGGAGCAGGCCGTGGCCGCGTTGACGCCGTTCGACATCGTTGTCGCGATGCGTGAGCGGACCCGCTTTCCGCAAAGTGTCCTGGATTCCTTGCCCAATCTGAAGCTTCTGGTGACCACCGGCATGGCCAATGCCGCGATTGACATGGAGGCCGCATCCGAGCGGGGGATCGTGGTGTGCGGAACGGGTGGATCACCTGCCGCGGCGCCGGAGCTAACCTGGGCCCTGCTGCTCGCTTTCGCACGGAACCTGCCTGTGGAGGAGAACTCACTGCGGGCGGGGGAGTGGCAGACCGGCGTCGGATTTGAACTTGAAGGCAAGACGCTTGGCATTGTTGGCCTGGGGAAGATCGGCAAGCGCATGGCCGGGTACGCCAAGGCGTTCGGCATGGACGTCCTCGCATGGAGCCAGAACCTCACCGCGGAGACCGCTGAGGCGGCAGGTGCCCGCTTGGTCAGTAAAGAGGAGTTGTTCAGCGAGTCGGACATCGTGACGCTGCACCTGCGGCTCTCCGAGCGAACCGAGGGCATTGTGGGCTCCGAGGAACTGCGCCTTCTGGGTCCCGACGGGGTCTTGGTCAATACCGCCCGAGGCCCCTTGGTTGACGAGGTTGCCCTGATCCGCGCCCTGGAGGAGGGCTGGATCCGGGGCGCCGCCCTTGATGTCTTCGAGGAGGAGCCCCTTCCCGCAGGGCACGCGCTCCTGCATTCCCGGCGGACTGTCCTCACGCCGCACATCGGGTACGTGACGCACGAGAGCTACCGGAAGTTCTACGGAGAGGCGTTTGAGGACGTCAAGGCCTGGTTGGCGGGTGACCCTGTGCGGGTGCTGGGCGGGTAGTCCCCTGGTGCGAGGGGAGACGTGCGGCGGGAACTACTGCGACGCCGTCAACGCAACGTTACGTTCGGGCAAGCGCTTTCCCGGTAAAGCTGGCAAGATGGTCCCATGCGTATCCTCATTGCCCCGGACAAGTTCAAGGGATCCCTGACCGCCGCCGAAGCCGCGTCAGCCATGGCCGAGGGCGCGCTCCGCGTTTACCCGGATGCCGTGACCACGCAGTTCCCGGTAGCCGACGGTGGCGAAGGCACGCTGGATGCCGCCATTGCCGCGGGCTATGAGGAACGGAACAACGCCGTAGTTGGTCCCATCCTCAAGCCGGTCGGTGCCTCGTGGGGGATCCGGAAGGACTCCTTCGGCGGGGTGACCGCTGTGATCGAAACGGCCATGGCCTCAGGTCTGGCGCATATGGAGCCGACTCCGGAGAACTCCCTGCGCGCCCACAGCTACGGTTGCGGGCAACTGATCGCCGCCGCCCTGGATGCCGGGGCCACTGAGATCGTGCTCGGTGTGGGCGGCTCGGCAATGTCCGACGGCGGCAGCGGAGCCTTGCGTGCGCTGGGGCTCAAACCGGTCGATACGGCAGGAAATGTGGTCCCGCTGGGCGGCGGCTCACTCGCAGACGCAGTTGCCCTCGACGTCTCGGAGCTGGATCCCCGGCTGTCGGCCGTGAAGTTCCGCATCGCCGTCGACGTCCGGAACCCGCTGTACGGGCCGGAAGGTGCCGCGCACGTTTTCGGTCCGCAAAAGGGTGCGGATGAGGACGCGGTCGAAAAGCTCGACGCCGGGCTCCGCAACTGGGCATCGCTCCTTCGGGAAACCACCGGCCGCGACGTGAACGTTCCGGGAGCTGGAGCGGCGGGCGGGTTCCCGGCGTCGTTCCTGGCGTTTACGGATGCTGCGCTGGAAGGTGGTTTCGCGCTGGTGGCCGGTCTCACCGGGCTCGCCTCGCACTTGAGCGAGGCCGATCTTGTGATTACCGGGGAGGGGTCCATGGATGAACAGTCCCTCACCGGAAAGGCGCCCATTGCACTGGCTGACGCGGCGAGCGTGCACGGCATTCCGGTGATCGCGGTGGCAGGCCGTATCACTGTGACCCCCGAGGATCTCGCGAAGCACGGGATCGTGGCTGCGGCGCAGTTGCTGGACGTCGCGCAGCGCAAAGACGGCGTTCCGGATGTTGCCGATGCAGTCGCCAACGCCGCCAAGTACTTGGCGTGGGCGACGAGCCAGGTTCTCGAGGGCGCCTAGGTTCGCCCGGCAGAACTACTGCCTGTAGCCCTCGACTTCGCTGATCGGGCGGGCCTCGGCGTCGTCCGGGTTCTCCCCGGCATGCTTCTTGGCCCGGCGCTGCCGCAGCAAGTCCCAGCACTGGTCCAGCTGGGCTTCCAGCTGGGAGAGACGCGCGCGGCTGTCGTCACCGTCGGTCTCCGATCCCGCCGAGTCGCGCAGATGATGCTCTTCTTCCACCAATGCCTGGATTCGTTCCAGAAGATCCTGCTCGTCCATGGTCCTGCTCCTTGGGTTGGCTGTTCCGGGCGTTATGTGAAACCTAGTACTACTGACCGGGTGCGTCTACTGGCGGCTGACGGCATACTGGGGTCATGCAATTCACAACCACCATCGTGGGCGATGGAAACAAGGCCGGCATAGAGGTTCCCGCCGATGTCGTTGATGCGCTGGGGGCTGGGAAGAAGCCGCCCGTGGTGGTGACCATCAACGGCCAAAGCTATCGCAGCAGCATCGCGGTGATGGGTGGAAAGTACATGGTGGGCGTGAGCGCGGCGAACCGCGAGCTTACCGGCGCTGCTGCCGGTGACACGGTGGAGGTCGGCCTGGAGGTCGACACCCAGCCGCGTGTAGTGGAAGTCCCGGACGATCTCGCTGCAGCCCTGGATGCCGAACCCGAAGCCAGAGCCTTCTACGGGACGCTCAACTACAGTGCCCAGCGGCGTTATGTAGAACCGATCGGAGACGCCAGGACTGCTGAGACCCGCGCGCGACGTATCGCCAAAGTTGTCTCCGATCTGAAGGCCGGGAAAAAGTAGCCGGAGGGTCCCGAAAGACGGACCCGGAAAAAAATAAAAAGAAAGTGACCTGGACCATGACACGTTCCATCAGGTGGCGCCACTACTAAGTAGTGACAGGTTGCAGAGCGCATTCCGGATGTAGAACAGCAGCCACGGCCTATGAGGTGTTGAGACCCCCTCCTCGGCCGGTCACGGCGCAACGATCCATGCCGCTTTTTGTCGGCGAGCTGGAGGTGCGCTCGTCCGCTTGCCCAAGTGGACAGTGTGGCCGGCCCGAAAGCAGACCCCCCCTCGAGCCGGCCACACGCACCTCGCGCACCAGCCGGCTGCCGAGGTGGCGTGCGGCCCCTAGGCGGGTCGAGGAGCTGGGCCAGCCACCCGGCGTCGTTCGATTTCACGCGAGTCAACCATCTCCGCACCCGTCAGGACGCCCGAAAGTCCCCGCGATTTTGTCAGGGGAACCGCCACGAAGGCGGCCAGGAGCAGCAGGCCGGAGAGCGGACCGAACGCCGTTCCCGGTATCAGGGCAGTCAGGAACGACAACACAACATAGAGTCCGCCGGTGGTGCTGGCCCGGAGCAACGCCCGACGGCGGGTGGCCGGCCAATGCGGTTGCAGCCACACGGCGCGCTGGCCGAGTGATGCGCCGGAACCCACAAGCGCCGGCAGGTAGAACACCAGGAACCCGGGAACGAGATGCATGAGGACGAGGGAGACGGCGTCGTCCGCTCCGGGAAGGTCCGCACCGATCGCGAGCAACCCCACCCTGTAAATCACAACGAAGCCGAAGCCAAGGAACGTTAGCGCCACGTAGTCGATGATCATCCCGAGCCAGCGCCGGCGGACAGTGACGGGGCGGCTCTGGCCACGGGCTGCGCGGAGGTCGCGTCGTTGCGGCATGAACCAGAGGACCAAAGGCGCAATCATGGCACCGATCAGGGCACCCAGGGTGTTGGTGATGAGATCGTCGACATCGGCAAGGCGGTAGGCACAGTCGTAAATGCCCCACAAACCAGTGAATTGAGTCGCTTCGATGAGGCCCGAGGCGAGGGCGCCCGTCAGCGTAGAGACGGCAATGTTCCACGACAAGTAGCGGCGCGCGATCACACCCCAAGGAACGAAAAGCACCACGTTGAACACAACTTGCAACATGGCACGGCTGGTCAGTGTCCCCGTGATCCCCAAGCCCGAGGTCTCACGTTGGATATCGTCCAGGAATTGGAAGGGGACCGCCTGGAAGTTGCTTCCGCCCGGGCCGCATTTCAACAGGGTGGGGTCAGGCAGGGGTAGCAGCGTGTAAGCCACCAGAGCAACGCCGTAGATGCTGAGCCCCGCGGCACCCAGAAAGCGGCGCCACGTGAACCGGCCGTACATCCTGTACTGGATGGCCACGATCGGCACCATGAACATGCCAAAGAGGGCCACTCCTCCCAACACGCCCACGTACGCCGGCCAGACCCATTCCCCCATGATTCCCCTTCACTCGTTCCTTCCATGGTTTCAGGGTGGGCGGCTCAATTCCTCCGTCTCCGTGGTGATGTTGCTCGCGGCGGTCTCGCCCTGGGGTCGGATTTTCGCGTAACGAATCAGTGCTTTTGTGCACCTTAGTAGAAAGGAACGGGGCTTAGGGGGACAGTCAATGACGCAAGAGTCGTGCAGGAATGACCGGTGCTTGGAGGGGTGGATCTGGCCGCAAGTGGGCGAGTTTCCTGATGGGCAGTGTCCGGAATGCTCGGACGAGGAACCCCCGCCGGAACCAAGTGCGCAGCCCGCCGGTGGGCGGCGGCGGACCCTGCGCCCGCCCCGTTAGGCGAGTACCGCCGTCGTCGTGGCTTTCCGCGCTATCAGCGCTACGCCCGCCGCCGAGGCAACAAAGACCGCGCCCAGGATGGCCCAACCGAGCGTGCCGTGTTCGACGACGGTAGCCGTCACCACGAGAGGTGCGAGCATGGCCCCCAGGGCGGATCCCATGCCGAACATTCCCTGGTAAGCGCCGGCCTGGAGTGGATTGGCGAGCTCGAAGCTGAGTCCCCATGCCCCCGCTTGCGAAAGGATTTCCGCTAACGAGTGCAGGAGTGCGGCACCGCACAGGAGAATGATGGCGGCGACCACCGGCACTCCGCCCGCTAGTGCGTAGAGCGCGCAAGCCGCGGCCATGAGCACCCCACCGGTCAGCACGATCTTCCCGGCACGGGCAGGATGGTCTGTGCCGCGGGAGAGCGGCACCTGCAGCAGGACGACGCACACAGTGTTGATGACCAGGACCACCGATATCAGCACATCCGGCGCGCTGGTGTCCTGTGAAATCCACAGTGGAACGCCCATCTCGGCGAGTCCGAACTGCATGCCGAAAATACCGGAAAGCACCGTCAACAGAACGTAGCGGCGATCCTTGAAGGGGGAGATGCCACGCTTCGGCGCAGGGTTGGCGGGGTCGTGTCGCGGCGCGTCGACGCGGCTGGGAAGGCGGCGGAGGTGCAGTGCGCTGAGGACATAGACGACGCCGGCACTGATCATCATCACCCGGAACGCGTCGGCCGTCCCGGCCAGCAACGCCAATCCGGCGATCATGCCACCCGTCGCGATGCCCAGGTTTGTGATGGTGCGGAGGACAGCGCGGGCGTTGACGCGGTTCGGGCCATCGAAGGCACGCGCGATGATCGCTGAGCGCGTGGCGTTCGCGGCCCGGTCCACGCCTACCGTAATACAGGCAATCACGACGGCGGTGCCGAAGTTCCCGGCGAACGTATAGCTTGCGATAGCGAGACCTTCGACGGCGACCATCACCACCAGCAGTCGGCGCGCGGATAAGTGGTCCGCAAGGCGGCCGCCAATGTACGACGTCGCGACGCCGACCCCGCTAGAAACAGAGAGGATGACGGCGATTTCCACGGCGCTGAGTCCGACGAAGCGGCTGAAGTACAAAACCGTCAGGGTAAGGAAGATGCCGCGACCCACCGTCGAGACCAGAATGGCCGAAGCGAGGATCCTAAGGCTGGGTTCGGAAAGGGCGGCGCGGAGGCCGTGCCGGGGAGGGGTAATGGTGTCTGCCGGAGTTTTGGTCACCCCCTAGTTCTGTCACCCGCCGAGGATGGCCGGTAGTGATGTAGCGTTATGCTTCATGTTGAAGTACGTACTGTCGGGCGCCGACCTGGGCGGGGTGCGCTTCGGCATCTCGCCCATGTGTGAACTGGGGCTCTCCCTGAGGGCCATCCGTGATCCCAGCCAGTACCCTCTTCAGCTGCCGTGGTTGCGCCGCACGGAGGAAGCCCGTTCGCGCCTGGATCTGGATGGTCTGCTGGCGCTGGTTGACCACCGGCTCTGGACGCCGGACTTCCTGAATCCCAGGCCTGATTCCCCTCTCACCAGGATCGACGACGAGTTCGCGGCATTGGAGGGAATTTCAGCCGAGCAGTTCCACGGCGACCTGATCCGGGTGCATGGTGAAGTGCCCGCAGTCTTTGCCGGACCCGTTGGCCCGGCGATCCGGCGCCTCGTGCAAATCCTCAAGGACTTTTGGGAAACGTGCTTCGCACCGCACTGGCTGCGCATGCGCACCATCCTGGAAGCAGACATCGTCTACCGCGGCAGGCAACTCGCCCATGGCGGGCTGTTCACAATGCTCAACGACTTGTCCGGTGCCGTGGAATTCGACGGCCGGGTCATCTCCGTGCGGTTGAAGAACCCTGCGTCACGGACCGAGAAGACTGATGGCCTGGGGCTGACACTCGTACCCACCATGTTCACCCGCAGGGCCTCTGCTCCCGTGAACCACGGTGACCCGCCGATGCTGATGTACCCGGCCCGCGGTCAAGGAGCCATGTGGGAGGCGGAGCAAGTGAGAAGCCCTGCCGCTGTGGTGGCGGTGCTCGGCGAGGTCCGAACCAGCCTGTTGACGGCGCTCGCTGCGCCTGCCTCATCCACCGAGCTTGGCGTGCGCTTTGGCGTGACCACGTCCGCGGTCAATCAGCATCTCAGGGTGCTCCGGAATGCCGGGCTCGTGACTTCCACGCGCTACGGCCACAGTGTGCTCTACTTCCGGAGCGAGCTGGGCGCGGCGTTGCTGCTGGGGTGAGCGCTGAGGCGGGTCGACGACGGCAGCCGGCTGCCGCCGTCGAGCGTTCCCTAGTCCTTGCGCAGGCTGTAGGTGCTCACAACGTTGCCTTTGCTGGTGCCGTACTGGTCCTCCAGGACGAGCCGGTTTTGGGGATCGCCGTCCTCGAAAAGGCGGCGGCCGCTGCCCGCCACCACCGGGTGCGTCATCAGGGTCAGCTCGTCCAGCAGGCCCGCAAACAGGAGTTGGCGGACCACCGAGATGCTGCCGCATACGGCGATCTCTCCGCCGTAGCGGTTCTTGAGATCGGTGATGAAGTCCTCCAACGGACCGTTGATGAGGTGCGAGTTCTGCCACTCCAGCGGTTCGGTCAGGGTCCGGGACGCCACGAATTTTTCGACAGGATTGATGAAGGCGGCGAAATCATCGTCCTGGGTGGCGTTTGGCCAGTATCCGGCCCACTCCTGGTAGCTGACCCGGCCCAGCACCACGGTATCCACGGTGTTGATCATCTTGGTCAGGCCCTTGCCGAGGTCCTCGTCGAAGCTGTCGAACTGGAACTTGAACGGATCCTGGACCACGCCATCCACGGAATGGAACAGTCCGGCGGTTACTTTTCGCATGCGTTCTCCTATTAGGCTGCCCGGCTTGCTGTCTGGAGTTTCCGGGAGGGCAGGGCGGTCACATTGCCGACGTTGCCGGGCGCAGTGTTGAGGCGGACAGGCACCTCATGGAGTTCAGCGTAGATCCTCAGTTGGTCCAGCGCATCTGCGTCGATGGTCGCTTCCGAAAGGTCCATTTCCACGCCGAGCCCGCCGCCCAGGCCCTTTGTCCGCTGAACCACGGGGTAAAGCCCCTGAAGGCTCGAGGTGGTGACGCGGCCCGTTGCTGCGATCTGGATCTGTTCGCCGTCTACGTCGACGCGAACAACTACGGAGAGCTTGTCGCTGGCCAATTTTCTGCCTTTCATCCTTGCTGCCACGCTGCAGCGCACCCCAGCGTATGTGCCAGGTGTGACCTGCGCAACATTACGACGGCGGGAGCTGGCACGGGTTTGATCCCCAGCCAGGCCGCTTGGCCGGGTCCCTGCGTACCCGGAATGGGTGCGGGTTCGCTCGTGAGTCGGCGACCCAGCTGTCCCGGAAGTTGTCTTTGTGACAGCTGTTGGAAGGGGATGTTTTGGGACAACATGCGGGACGACAGTGTTACGCGGACGCTGGACTGGGATTTCATCAGGCCCCGGCGCGACTGAACGAATGCCCACAGCGCCTGTACGGCAAAGGGCTCCGGCGGGAATGCTGCGAACGGCCCGGAATCCGCGGATGGGCGGTGTCCCGCCGGGGGCGTCCCGGTTCCAAGGAAGTGGGACGGCTAACCGTGTAGCGTTTAGGGCACCTTGGGTTCTTGCGGTGATTGCAACACTTAGCGGATGGGTGTTGTCGTGGCGAGGTACTCGATTTACGTAAGGCCGGATCTTTTGCAGCTCTTTTGGGCCGGGATGCAGGCCGGTGATTTCATCACTGACGCTGTTGCGCCGATCAATACGAGCAGGCGGACCGGGCGCCGGGTCCTGGCCGAGGCCGGCGGTGTCCGGCCACGCCGCGGCCGGGGTCTGAAGGGAAGGTGCCTGACCTTCGCTCAGCGTGAGGAGATCGCGGTGCTGCGCGCTCAGGGACATTCGCTGCGCCGGATCGGGGCCGTGGTCGGCAGGTCGGCCTCGACGGTGTCCAGGGAGCTGCGGCGCAATTCGGTGGCTGGGTTGCCTTACCGGGCGACGTCGGCTCACGCTCTGGCGTATGAGCGGGCTTCGCGGCCGAAACCGGCGAAACTGCACACCAACACTGTGTTGCGTGCGAAGGTGGAAGAGGACCTGAAAAAGAAGTACTCGCCTGAGCAGATCGCTGGACGCCTGCGGGTTGAGTTTCCCGATGAGCCGGAGATGCGGGTGTCACCTGAGACCATTTACCAATCGCTCTACGTTCAGTCCCGCGGAGCGCTCAACCGTGATCTGGCCGTGTGTTTACGCACCGGACGTGCGCTCAGGCAGCCCTGCAGGAAGGCCGGCCAGCGGAAGAACCGGATCCCGGGGATGATCAATATCTCCGAGCGACCCGCCGAGGTTCAGGACCGTGCGGTGCCAGGGCATTGGGAGGGTGACCTGATTATCGGCAAGGGCAACCAGTCCGCGATCGGGACCCTCGTGGAGAGAATCACCAACTACACGATGCTCGTGTAGTTGGTGGACGGATACAAAGCAGAACAAATGCGCGACGCCTTGGCCGCGAAGATCAAGACGCTCCCCGAGGCGCTGAGGCATTCCCTCACGTGGGACCAGGGCATCGAAATGCAGGACTGGAAAACCGTGAAAATCGACGCCGGTATCGACATTTACTTCTGCGATCCGCACTCACCCTGGCAGCGGGGCATCAACGAAAACACGAATGGCCTGCTACGGCAGTACTTCCCGAAGGGCACCGACCTGAGCATCCACAGCGCCGAAGACCTCGACTGGGTCGCCCAGGAACTCAACGACCGGCCACGCAAAAGACTAGAGTTCAGAAAACCGATCGAAATGATCGAAGGACTCCTGTTGCAATGACCGCCTGAATCCGCCGCACCTTCACCGGGCATTTTTGCGGGCGGGTCTTACGGGAATCCCGTACCGCTGAAACGGCTGGGGCGTGGACGCACGTCAGATGCGGCCGGTGGGGGACCGGCTTACGGGCGTCGCATCAGGCACAGCCTCTTCGTTCCTGAGAAGATCAGGGCATGGACTCGATCTTCGTGAATGGAACCGTCGGCGTCGGAAAGTCAACTCTCGCGGATGCGCTTAGTGCGACTGAAAAGGTCAGTCATGCAGTAATCGATCTGGACGCGATTCGAAGGTTGAGCCCCGCGCCAAGTTCAGACCGATTCAACCACGAGCTCGAGCTGCTCAATCTTCAAAGCCTCACGGACAACTATCGGGTTGCAGGTGCACAGCGGTTCATCATCGCGGGGGTCATTGAGACAGAAGCCGAGATAGCTCGCTACGTTGACGCACTGAGTTCTGAGGGAATGTTTGTTTGTCGCCTCGTGGCTCGTTCAGACGTGCTGGAGTCACGTCTGCGCTTCCGCCATCGCAACGATCCTGAAGGGCTTCTCTGGCATTTGGATCGAGTCGAGGAACTTTCAAACATTCTGGAATCCGCTGACATTGAAGACCTCGTGTTGGATTCGTCCGACATTCCAGCAAGTGAGCTGGCGAAGGCCGTTCGTCGAGCTGCAGGCTGGGACTAATATCGCCAGCACTGCGGAGTATCCGGTCCAGGATCCCTTTGCGGGAAGCGCCTCATGACCAGAAGTCTTGCTACGGTAACGGCATCATGAGCGTTTCAGAAAGACTCCAGGAATCAGCCGATCGGTTCCTTTACGGCGACGAGTCCATGCGTGCTGCACAGGCGTTGGAAGGAGTTCTTATCGACGAGTATTTCGGCGACGACCGGACGGAAGAGTTGCTGTACGTTCTTTCGCTGTATTCGCCTGGAAGCGGTGTGCCGTACTCCGAAGCATCAGACGTTCGTCCTCTAGTTCTTTCAACGCTGGAAAATCTTGCCTAAGAGGGTTGATCTCAGGCGACTGTGATGGGCGCACGGTAAAGGATCCTTTACCGGACGGTGACCAGTATCTTCATCCTGCCGATGTGACCATATGTGTTCGTGTCCTTCGATGTGTACTTCCAACGCTTCAAAGACGGCGATAAGGCCTCTGGCGGAGGGGAGATAGTGCGCCAGATTCTTCAGCCATTCATCGTGCGTGAGAATCCTGAGCAGAATTTCGCACTCGTGGAGTACGGAGACGGTTCCGTCGACGTCTACCTCGATGGCGACAGTATGTTGGCTAACCACGTCGGAGGTGAGAGGCCTTGGGACCTACTCGTTGAAGGAGCTCGGGCGGCCGGCTGGGTCATCCTTCCAGTTGGATCCCCAACGTGCATCACGGAAGAGGCGCAGCGCTTTCACTTGCCCGAAGGTCTCGACCAGGACGTGTCATTTGTTCGCACGGGAGAAGAGTTGCTTCAAGTCATCCGATCCCTGTAACCAGGGAGGGAGGCTGCTCAATGGCACTACCCGCCAGGAGTACGCCGAAAAGGCGCCTTAGGTGGACCTTGTACCGGATGAAAGCAACGCCCCGTCGAGGATCCCGTTGCTCCTGCGGTTGCGGCGACTCACCGCCGTCCGGATGAGGATCCCCTTGCGGACACCTAGCCTCATCGAAACGTGATCAACGAAGTCCTGCCTAACAATTACGTCCACGAGGATTGTTCCAATGCCGTACGCCGTCCCAGTTCTAAGGAACTGGAACATCCCTCAGCCGAGCATGGTTAGCTTCATGTGTGACCAGAGTGCTGACAAACCCCACCGATGACCTATGCGATTTCCTGTTAACGGCACTGCGTGTTTGGAGCGGTCCAGCGTCATCGTCGGACCATTTCGCTCGAAAGCTGGACTTTGCGGATAACGCGGCCTTCCACTCGAAGCGCAACAGCCTTATCGATGCACTGGACAGCGGGGAAGGTTTGGACGTCAGTGACTTGCCGGGAGCAATCCGTATCGCTCGTATTGCCGTGACCGACGACTACTACGGTCCCGGGTGGGAGTGGCCTCTTGTCACGCACTTCTCGGTTGAGGAAGCCCACGCGATGCTCCTTGCCTTGGAAGCCATCTCCGAACACAGAAGTGGCTGAACGTGCCGGCCCGCGTCCCTTCCCTGATCGGCCCACTTCCAAGGAAGTGGGACAGCGAAACCGCGGCAGAGCAGGGAGGCCTCGCTTAGCGTGATTCCTGGCGAGCAGGAAGGCGCGAGTACATGTACATGTCCTTGCGTTGGCCGCCAATTTCTAGCCAGCTCCTCATTGTTCCTTCCCGTACGAACCCGTTGCGCTCGGCTGCGCGCCAGGAGCCCTCGTTCCAAGGCTCGACGTAGAGTTCCAGTCGATGAATCCCGGCGTGCGCAAGACCCCAGGCGGCGAGGGCACCTAAAGCAGAGGAGGCAGCTCCCTTCCCCCGATGAATTGGCGCGACCCAATAGCCAATGCTCGCCCGGCCTTGGCTGAGGTTCTTTAGCCACAGTCCGATTTGGCCAACTGCCTGATCAGAGGAGGAATCAGCAATAGCGAAGGAGTACCCGGTGCCATCAACTAAGCGTTGGTGTTGTCTTTGGATGAAGGCCAGAGCTGCCTGGCGTGAACCGCTGGCGGGAACTGTCGTGATGGCAGGAATTAGTGGATCGCTCGAGGCTTCCTGGACCACAGGAACATCGGCTGCCGTAAATGGGCGGAGCCTGTAAGGGGGCGCAACGAGTACAGGCTGCTCCAGAGGATTCATTCTCAGACTCTACGCGGGCCCCTGGGCGGCATGGGAGATACCGAAACTCCCCACCGTCCCACTCCCAGGGAAGTAAAACGTCGTGCGGATCAGTGATTTACAGTGCTGCTTGAGATCGTTGGCTTGTGTGCGTTTGTATTTCTTCGCGCCAGGGCAAGCATCATGGCGGCGATGCCGAGCTCGTCGTGCTACCAGAAGTTATGGTCCAAGGAGCGGGAGATTCGCAATGCAGGCGGCACGTGGATTGGGCCAACAATTGTTGTGTTGTACCCAGGGTTCCGACCTGAGGAGCCAGGAAAGCCGCAAGTAGAAGACAGTGACGGAAGGGCGCTCCGTGGACTTTCTTGCCGCCACCAACACTTGTGTGAGCACACCCGCGGGGTACGACGAACACATCGTTTGGACCCAGTAGGAGTTTACGAGTTTGATGTCGTCGTCGTTGATGCTGGTCGGCCGGTTCGGCTGCCAATGGTCGGAGATGAGAGGTCTTGACGGCTTGAAGGAACACTGAACAAGGGCATGAGCCACTGAATCAGCGGTCCGATCAGAAACGCTTCGGCTATGGTGCCGATCCCGAGGGTTCCGCCCAGCAGCCAGCCAGCTGCGGCGACAGTTATCTCGATCAATGTGCGGCAGTTGCGGATCGACCAGCCGGTCCGTTGGGCCAGGCCGGTCATCAACCCGTCCCGTGCGCCCGGGCCGAAGGAGGCCCCAAGGTAGCTGGCGCTGGCGACGGCCAGGAGCACCAGTCCCCCGGCAAGATAGACGAGTTGCCAGAGAAGCCCGCTGGCTTGCGGAATCAGAGGCATCGACAAGTCGACGAAAGCGCCGATCAGGACGGCGTTCGCCAGGGTGCCCCAGCCTGGCCGCATCTTCAGTGGGATCCACAGAAGGAGCACCAGAAAGCTGATTGCGACGATGACCATTCCGGTGCTGATCCCCGTCAGCCGAGCCAGACCTTGGTGGAAGATGTCCCATGGGGAGATCCCAAGCCCAGCCTTGATAAGGACTGCGATGGAAAAGCCGAAGAGCGACAGTCCGGCAAGCAATTGAGCGATTCTGCGTGTCAACATCACCTCAGCATCCCCTGAACTGGCTTTGAAATATGTAGCCAGTTTGAACCTCTGGCTATCTTCCTGGTCAGAGCTCGTTGACGGATCTCAATCGGCATGTGTATTTCTCAACATGGACCGGGGGCCCCTGTTCACCCGACGGATTGCGTGATGAGTGTGACGAGTGGATCTATATGAGTCAGCTGCGGATGGTGCCCTGCGCCCGGCATCGAGACGAGCTCAACGTTCGGAAGTGATTCGAGCTGCCCAACCATGCCCGGGGCGATTGGGTCCTCGCTTCCCGTAATGATGCGGACCGGGCCGGTGAATCGCCCCAGGGCCTCCTGGAGTTCGCTACGCCACTGTTTCGATCCTGCAAGGGCGAGTTGCCTGGCCACCTTCTTGGCGCTGCTTCGTTTGATGTCACTGAGGCTGGACTGGAGAGCAGCCGCGTTCGCTTCTGATCCGGTCAGTTGGCGTGACAGCCGCGCCGGATTGGTGTGTCGCAGGTAGGTGGATACGAGCGGCCGAAGCCCGGCTGGGACGCCCGTTGGGGTTTGGAGGAAGAACGGTGCGACCAGTGTCAGGGACTTGACCCGCTCCGGGAACCGGTCCGCCGCGACCACTGCCGCAGCCGCGCCGATGGAATGGCCGATGAGGTCAGCAGGTTCACCGCCCAGCACATCGGGAAGCCACCGCTCCCAGTCCTGAATGCCTGTTCCTCCGCTGAGGCCGAGTCCGGGAAGGTCGACGACGCGCGCGCCGACACCCGAAGCGACGCCGGCCCATGTGTCTGCGTTGACCGGCAAGCCGGGGAGGACCACCCGGCTGGATCCGGCTACTCCGAGCTCGAATGTCCTTACACCGCCGGCGTCGACGAATCGGCGGCCGTCAGCCAAGGCGTCGCCAAACCGGTGTGCGGCCAAGTAGTCGGCCCACCGTTCCAGGGACACCAGTACGTCCGGCATCTGTATCCCGTGTCTGTTTGCGAACTCGATGGCTGACTCTGTCGGATAGCGGTCGGCGGACATGAAGGAAAGTGTCTCGGGATCCGCCCTGGTGATCCGCTGCGGGAGTCGCTTGATGACGCCGACCGGCATCCGTACCCGCGGAACCTTGACTCCGAGGTGCCGCCCGACGTGGGTGAGCAGGTCAGCCAGCGGCGGGGTAGCGTCGTCGAGAACCCAATAAGCCTTGCCCGCAGCAGTGGGATCGACCGCTGCTGCCGTCATGAAGGCAGCCAAGTAGTCGACCGTGACGACCGGGAGGAACGTCGATCCGTTTCCGGGCAGTGCGGCCACGGCTCCCTCCCAGATTTGCGCGATGGTGGTAGCCAGGCCGATGAGCTGGTCGGACTCCCCGGTCACGCTGTCGCCGATCAGGCTGGACGGATTGACGATCGTCCAGGGGACTCCGTGCTCCAAGGCACGTGCTTGGAAGATGGCGTCGGATTCCACTTTCGACGCCTCGTAGGCGCCAAGTTCCTTGTAGACCGCGATGCGGTGGTCATCTGACCATGGGACAGTGGCGGGGTCCTGTCCGCCCACCCGGTAGCCCGACACGTGGACGACGCGCTGCAGGTTGGGGAGGTCCTTTGCGAAGTCGATCAGTTTCTCGACGATGCCAACATTTGCGCTGCGTGCCTCCTGGGCGGTCATCCCGAATCGGTAGGTCCCGGCGCAGTTGTGGATCTCGGTGATGAACGGCAATGTCGATGGTCCACCCGTGACGATCCCGGGAGCATCGAAGTCGACGATCGTCGTCCTGATGCTACGTTCCAGGCCATGCTCCCTGACCCATCGCTCCACACGCGCTCCGGACTCGGCGGTCCGGACTGCCGCAGTCACGTTCGCGCCAGCCTTTGCAAGGGTCAGGACGAGGTGCCGGCCGACCATTCCCGAGGCCCCGAAGACCAGGGCGTTGCGGGAGTCTGCGTGGGGTGTCATCGCGTCCTCCCGGCGGTCTGGCAACGCTGGTTGACAAGCTCCGCTACCGCACCAGCAGCCGCAGCAAGGGGTTGGGTGCTCTGCCTGGTGCGAGAGGCTATGGTCGCAGTCTCCGCCGACGGCACAAGAACGGCTACCGGCGGCCGCGCGTCTTCGGCGTCAACACCGCTGGTCTGGACGGGCTGGAGCAGGGGCTCTGAGAGCCGTTCTCTTGTCAGGGTTCCTTTGGATGGCATGAAGAAATAATAGACCAGTCTATATATTTTGCAAATCACTCAAGTGCCCGGGCGAACGAGCCTTCCTGGCAGTTAAACGCAAGTGCCGCCGTCGTACTTCTTGTGAAAGTACGACGGCGGCACTCGCCTTAAGGACGCTGGTGGCCGCTAAGCCGTCTGGCCGGCGTGCTGGCCTTCCGAGATCTCTTCAACAACCTTGGCGTTGAAGGCGGGGAGGTCGTCCGGGTTGCGGCTGGTGACCAGTCCCTGGTCGCACACCACTTCTTCATCGCTCCAGTTGGCGCCAGCGTTCTTCAGATCCGTCTGGAGCGTGTGGTACGAGGTGACGTTGCGGCCCTTGATCACTCCGGCTTCGATGAGGATCCACGGTCCGTGGCAGATCGAAGCCACGGGCTTGTGCTGCTCGAAGAAGGAGCGCGTGAAGTTCTGGGCGTCCTTGTCCACGCGGAGGTTGTCCGCGTTGACGACGCCGCCCGGGAGAACCAGGGCGTCGAAGTCCGAGGCGTTGGCGTCCGCAACTGCGAGATCGACGTCGAACGTGTCGCCCTTGTCCACGCCGTTGAAACCCTGGAGCTTGCCTTTGTCGAGGGCTACCAGGGTGGGCTCGCCTCCGGCGTCCTTGATGGCCTGCCACGGGCTGGTGAGTTCCACCTGCTCCACGCCGTCCGTCAAAAGGAATGCGACCTTCTTGCCTGCGATGTTGTGTTCTGACATTGTTCCTCCTCTTGTTCGGCTGCTTTTTGGGCATGTGCCGGTGCTGCGAGAGTTGTTTGTCTGACCTGAACCAGCCTAGGGAAGGATGCTTTAGTAAGCAAGCTGACTATTTCGATGGCGTTGGTGAACATACGCCTAACCGGACATATTCAGTCGCAGCGAAAACCGGCCTCGAACGTCGCTAAGCCAAGCCCGACGGCGGTCCCCGCCTCAGTCTGAGGTGAGGACCGCCGTCGTGGTTCAGCTATCCGCGGGCGTCCCGCGTGCTGAACTTGAACCCTGCAAAACCCACGAGGCCGGCTGTCCAGGTGAAGGTTACTATCGCAGCGGTGAGAGCACCCAGGTCCGCGGCCGGGTATGACCCCGTCACCAAGCCGGGATCAAACAGCAGGACCCCGGCCACTGTGGGCAGGTAGGCAAAAGACGGAGTCAGCAAGAGCAACATCAACGACAGTTGCGACACTACAATCAGCGCAAACAGCGGTATCAGCGTCTGCTTGAGCAAGATGCCCAGCGCGAACCCAATGAGGGCTATGGCATCCCAGAAAGCGATGGCACCAGCCCAGCGGAGAATAAGGCTTGCCGGAACGCTTCCGTTCACCACGGAAAGTTCGCCGAGACCGGATTGGGACAGCAGGCTCAACAGCGGGATGGTCACCAGGCCCAGCAGCGTGACGAACGCTGTCAACGCAGTGCATTTCGCCAAGTACAGGCGCTCGCGGTTCGGCGCGGCCACCAGGCTGGTCCGCAGTTGGCCCGACACGTACTCACTCGATGCGGAAATGACGCCGATAACAATGATTCCAATCAGTCCCAGCGCAACCCAGTCGAAGCCCACCGTCTCCGGACTCGCCCCTGGGGCAAGTCCGGGGTCATTCGTTCGGAGCGCTTCCCCCACCGGACCCGCCTGGGACCACCCGACGAGGACGACGATGAGCCACGTCAGGGCGGCAGTGATCCACACGGACCTTAAAGTGACGAGCTTGGTGAGTTCGGCGCGGAACAGACTGGGCGTTCGGGCAGTGTCGACGAGTGTCGTCATGCGGCGCTTCCCTTAGCTGCGTTGCCGGTCCAGTCAAAGTAGGCGGCTTCCAGGTCATGGTGACCGGCTACCAGATCAACGACGTTTCCGGACTGGACGATGCGGCCACCGGAAATGACGACGATATGGTCAGCTACGTGCTGGACCTCGTTAATGAGATGGCTGGAGATAAGGACAGTCTTGCCGTTGGACGCGAGGGTTCTCAGAAGCCCCCGGATCCAGCGGATACCTTCGGGATCCAAGCCGTTGGTCGGCTCATCGAGAACAATAATGCGTGGATCGCCGAGGAGGGCCGCGGCGATCCCCAGCCGTTGACCCATCCCCAATGAGTACGCTCCCACGCGTTTCCGGGCGGCGTCCGCAAGTCCGACGAGCTCCAGGACTTCACCGATCCTCGAATGCGGGATGCCATTGGACTGAGCCAGCCAAGTGAGATGGGCCTTGGCTGTGCGACCCTTGTGGGCTCCTGAGCCATCGAACTGAGCTCCAACGGTCCAGAGGGGGGCGATGAGGTCCCGGTAAGGCTTTCCTTCGATGAGCGCGGACCCGCTGTCCGCCCGGTCGAGGCCGAGAAGCAGACGGAACGTGGTCGACTTGCCAGCCCCGTTCGGGCCGAGAAAGGCGGTGACTTTCCCGGGCTCGGCCGTCAGTGAGACGTCGATAATTCCGTCCGACTGCCCGTATTTCTTGCTCAAATTCTTAATCTCGATCACTGTCTGATCTCCTCGGTAGTCGATGTCACTTAGCGGCGAACTGGTTGGCGGCGGAACAGAACAAGAGCAGCGACCAACGCTGCGACCACCCACACCACGAGGACCAATCCGCCCGTCGCAGGTCCCAAATCGTCCGGCGCGGAAGGGGGCAGTTGGTAGAGCTGGGCGCCCGCCTGATCCGGCAGGAACTTGGCCAGGGGGGTGATGTTCACCATGTAGGTGGAGACAATGAGGGCCATCGCCAAGACCGTGCCCATGGCCGCCAATCCGCTGCGAAGGACCACCGACAAGGCGTAGGTGAACAGGGCGATGAGTATCCAGTAAAGGACCACGCCCCATAGGATTCCTGATGCCGCTTGTGGAGTTGCTGCTATCTGGCTTGTTTCGGTGGTGCAGTCGATGACCGCGCAACGAATACCTGCCGACCCGAACACGCTCAGGACGGCCGTGATGAATACGGCAGCGACAATCACGATCGCTTTGGCAGCCAACACGGCACTGCGCTGCGGGAGGCTGATCAAGGTGCTACGAAGCGAGCCGCTGTCCGATTCCTGGTGCATCGACCACGCAGCAAGAAGGATGACCCCTATTTGTCCATAGTGAAGGATGACCAGAAAGGCCGTACCTCCCTCAAGGCCAGCTGCCTCCTCCGGCCTCCCTGCCTTATGGGCAGCGTCGATCAGGTTTGTCAGTATCCAGGAAAGAAACACCGTGAGCAGCACCGTTCCCGCCATGGTGTTGAGGCAAAGACGCAGCGTCAGGAGTTTGGTGGTCTCGGCCCTGACGGCGCGGGCCATGGTGGTTCGTAACCCCGGCCGCACGTCGAGGGTCGCTGTGGAAGATGCTGGCATGACTCAAGTCAATCCGGACCGGCATCGCTTGTCTGTCTGCAGGTGTTGACAGTCGTGGCACGTTCCTAAACGGGCGAAGGGCCCACCAGGCCGCCTTCGTAGGCGATGACAACAAGTTGGGCTCTGTCCCGCGCGTCCAGTTTCGTCAGGATTCTACTCACATAGGTCCGCACCGTGGTTCGCGTGAGAAACAGGGCAGCCGCTATTTCGTTGTTGGAGGCGCCTTGTCCGATGAGGGTCAAGGTTTCGCGTTCGCGGACTGTCAGTTCGCTGATGCGGTCGTGTGCGGCCGGGCTCTGGGTGAAGCGGTCTATGAGGCGGCGGGTGATCTCCGGGGCGAGGAGGGCGTTACCTTCATGTGCGGTCCGGATTGCCTTGAGGATGTCCGGCAGCGGCGCATTCTTGAGGAGAAAGCCGGAGGCGCCCTGTCGGAGAGCTTGGTACACGTAATCGTCCATATCGAAGGTGGTCAGCATGACCAACCGGGTGCTGGATTTCCGGGAGGCCAGAATGCCTGCAGCTTCAAGGCCTGTCATCCGTGGCATTCGAACATCCATGAGGGCCACATCCGGTTGATGCTCCAAGATGGACTCCACGGCCTCCGCGCCGTCCACAGCCACGGCGGACACGGTCATGTCCGGCTCGTCGTCGATCAAGAGGCGCAGTGACGTCCTGATGTGAGCATCGTCGTCTGCGATGAGCACACTGATTTCATTCATCGGCTGTGCGCCCTCCCTGCAGTTCCCGGCAGTGAAACAGCCACACGGTATCCATTGGTCTCCCGTCCTGCTTCGAAGGTCCCGCCCAATAACTGAGCCCGTTCACGCATGCCTGTGAGTCCGTGACCGTTCTTGGAGGCCAAAGCCGCCCCCGGGCCGTCGTCGAGGACGCTGATCCGCAGGTCGTCGCCTTCAGTCCTGATGGTGATCCGGCAGGTTCCTGCTCCGGAATGCCGGATCACGTTCGTCAGGGCTTCCTGAATGATTCGATACGCGGTGGTTCGCTGCGCGGCCGGAAGATCGTGGGCACTTTCGTCGGCGTCGATCACGACAGATATACCGGCCCGTATGGCCGGCTGCGACAGCTCCCGCACCAGTTCCGGAAGGCTTCCCGGCGGAGCGTCATCAGCCGTTTCGCTACGTTCCTGTCGCATCAACACCTGAAGTTGGCCCAACGCATCACGGGCGTCGGACTCGATGCCCTGCAGTGCAGATCGCAGATCGTCGGGGGTGGACGACTTTACATGGGCCACGACGCCCGCCCGCACCCCAATCCCTCCCAGGGTGTGGGACAGTACGTCGTGGATATCCCGTGCGAGGCGAAGCCGTTCCTGCGCCCGGGCATTGCGCTCGGTTTCGCAACGCATGCGTTGGGTGCGAATTCCCAAAACCCATGCGGCCCCGATGATGACGGCGCCCAGGATGATGCCCCGGATGCTCGCTTCGGCGCCCTCCGCAGAGACCAGAAGCAAGGACGCAAACAGAAGAATTTCCAGCACGATCAGCCATGCAGGAAAGAGGCGTGTCCCGAATCGTTCCGCGGCAACGTACAGGCAGAGCCCTGTCACCAGGAAAGGATCCTCGGTCATTCCCAAGCTCCAGCCAACGGCCGTCACAACGCCGGTCCAAGCGGCAGCTAGCCAAGGAAACCTTGACCGAAGGCAGAGTCCCAGAACAACAAGGCCCCCCAAAGCCAGTTGGACCAGCCTGCCCGGTGATTCCGGCGGAACCACGGTGATCCAAAGCCCTGCCACCACGATGATGCCGACCAAGCCGTTCAGTAGAACGGGAATGATCGTTTCCCGGACTACGGAGACGTGAACGTTGTCTGGATCAGCGCTTTGCGTCGTGCTCGGGTGTCGTTGGTTCATAGGCCATCTCATTTGTCAGGAATTGGTTCTGAGCGAGTTCCCGATAAAGAGGCGACGTCTGCATCAATTCTGTGTGGGTACCGCTTGCCACGACCTTGCCTTCATCGAGCACCAGGATCAAGTCAGAGCTTTGCACGGTGGCGAGGCGGTGGGCAACGATGACCAAGGTGCAGCCCGAAGTTACGTCGGCGATGAGCTCCCGCACCTTTTCCTCGCTCACTCCGTCCAGGTTGGAGGTTGATTCGTCCAGGAGAAGCATTGAAGGGTTTGCGAGCAAGGCTCGGGCCACAGCAATTCGCTGCCGTTCTCCCCCGGAGAGGAGCACCGCTCCCTCGCCTACTTCCGCGTCGAGGCCAAGTTCTGACCTCTGAAGGACAGCCGTGAGATTCAGCCGTTCCAGAATGGCCATCATGTCCTTGTCGGATGCATCCGGATTCCCTATGTTCAGGTTGTCCCGGAGGGTTCCGGCAACAGCGGGAGCGTCCTGCTCCACATAGGCAATGTTGGCCCGGACCGCCGACCTTGCTACTTGGTCAACGTCGGTTCCGCCGAACAGGATTTGCCCATCGGAAGCATCGTAGAAGCGGGCTATAAGGTTCAGGATGGTGCTCTTGCCGGCGCCGGAGGGGCCGACGATTGCAACCCGCTGACGGGATTCGATCTGGAATGAGACATCGCTCAAAGTTGAACGCAGACTGGGCCCCTCCGTCTCCCCGGAAGGATGGTCGTACTCAAAGCTCACCCCACGGAAAACCAAGCTGGAATCCCTGATGGTGGGGACCACGTTGCCCACAACGACGGGCGCGTCCTGTTCGGTGGGGAGCTGCAGGATCTCGTTAATGCGCGCCACGCCTCCAAGGGCCTCCCCGATGGCACTCACGGTTCCGAAGAGCTGGCCGAGGGGCATGATGAGGAGGAACAGGAAGAGTATGAAGGAAACGAGGTCCGCCACCGTCAATTCGCCCGATGCCACTCTGAGCCCGCCAACCCCGATAACGGCGAGGAAAGTCACTTGCATGGCGATGGAGGAAATCGGGGATACCAAGGCTGTGGTGGCCGCAACACGCAGTCCAATGGTCCAGACGCCGTTCGCGTCTTCCTTAACGCGTTGGGATTCACGTGTACTTGCGTTGGCTGCGCGCACAGTTCGTGTCGCCCGGATGGCGCGGTCCATTGAGGACGAGAGTTTCCCCAGGGCAGTTTGAACCCCGAGGCTGGCGCGTTCGATGTAGGAGGTGACCCAAACGACCGCTGCGACCGAGACCAGGGCGGCTCCCAGGGCAATGATCACCAGAACCGGGTCCAGAAAGAGCATTGCCACGAGCGCGCCGATGATGGTGAAAACGCCAGCGAAGGACTCCACAAAGCCCTGGCTGAGCATGTTCCGGATCACGGTGGTGTCGGTGGTGACACGGGCGACGAGATCGCCTACACGGCGCTGGTCCAATGTTGGTACCGGCAGGTGAAGGATGTGGTCGATGAGATTGTGGCGCGACCTCCTGATGGCCGTCTCAGCAGTGCGCTGGATCAGGTACTGCCGGATGCCACCAAGAACTCCTCCCACAAGGATGAGCCCACCCACAAGCCACGGCAAGAGGTCCAACGGCTTGGAAGCACTGACTCGGTCGATCACTTCACGGACCAGCAAAGGTTGCGCCAAGGAAAGCGCGGATCCCAGAAGGCTGAGGAGCACGATGAGGGCAACGAGCCGGCGTTGAACGGCTACGTGGCGGAACAGTTCGGTCAGCCCGGCGCGTCGGGAAGCATTGGCTGCGGTCTTCATTTGTTACTCGCTTCTCCGGGCTGGGCCACGGTGAGGACGGGGACGTAGCTGCGGATGCGGTGGGGCTCATCGATCGGCAACCCATCCACTTCAATCCATGCATGGGCGGCGAAGGGCTCAAGTTGGTACCCCGTTTTCCATCCCGGAGAGTGACCTTCCATCCGGCACAGCATGAAGGCTGCGATCGACCGCTGCAGGCACCCCTCGCCGGCGCAGCGGGCGCTGACGGCACATACAGCTGCCCGCATGAGGCGCGCTTGGTGGGCGTTGGTGGAACGGTGTGAATGTGAAAGGCCATGGAGAACTGACTGGAGCAGCGCCGGTGGCAGCAAGGTCATGACCCAGGCGACGCCGACTACCGCGTGAGTCCGCAATCGGAACAGCCCCTGTGGCATGACGGTCGGCTGCGGGCTGATGGGAAGACTCATGAGCTGGCCCTCCGAATGATTCCTGACTGCTGGAGCTCGTCAATCAAAGCGTGTACGTCTTGACGCACGCGGTGGTGGTCAACTCCGTAGGATTCAGAAATTCTGTCAACGACGGCACCGACGTTGAGATTTTGCTCGATTCCGGCCATGACGTCCGCTGCTGTGGCATTTCCACGCCAGTAGGTGCCGCCTCGGGCGTCGAACACCGTTACCCCGTCATCATCTACGTTGAAGGTAATTTTCGGTGAAGGCCGGAATACGTCTCCAGCCTCGACGGTGCGGGTTGTCTTCTTCCTCATTGAATGGCCCTAACCCATCTCTCGACGCCGGCGAGTTGTTCGATTTCAAAGAGCTCGTCCGTGCTGACGACCGGCATGCTCAAAGCATCGCGTACAGCGTCAGCGTTGATATGGCCCATGTCCACCAGATAGCTTTCGTCGAAAAGGCGGGACAGATCGTGCCGGCGCTTCTTGTACTCGGTGAACAGGTCGGAGCTGTATTCACCCTTGTCTTCGCGGGTGAACAGCCAACGGGGGGCAACAGGCTCCGTCGCCCGCGCCAGGAGCGGTTTGCTATCGCGGGTTCCAACGAGGATGTCAGTAGGCAGGCTCAGAATGAGACGGACTACCGCATCGTCCAAGAAGGGCGCCTCCCAAGCGACGCCGAGGTGTTCGTAGGCATGGCCCACTTGCCGCACAACTTCGCCTTGGAACATGACTGCCTCGGTCATCTGATGCCTGAAGCGATCCTTATGGTGCGGGCGGGCTCCCTGTGTGAGCGCATCCTTCACTTTTTGCGCCACTACTTCCCGGGTTTCTGCTGTGGCGAATTTAGAAATGCCGAAGCCGGGCGCCCATGAGAAGGCCTCGGCCGGCCCCACGATGTTCCCCGCCCGGGCTTCAATACGCCGTAGCATCTCAGTTTCAAAGTTGACGTTGGATCCCACCGCGCGGGCTACTGCCAGCGTGGACCACCGCTGCATTTTGCCTAACCGCCGAATGATCCGCAGACCGGCCCTCCACGATGAAGTCGTGAGGAGATCCAGGGCGGTTGTGGGAAGTGGATCAAACAATTCGTCGCCACCAACGCCCGTCAGGTGAGCCTTGACGCCACGCCGGGAGGCATCTGTGAGCAAAAATCCGAGGTGCTTGGAATTCCCGGCCCATGCCAGCGGACCGTCATCGAGGCTCCGGATGTTCTGGTCGAATTCGCTGAACGCGCCTGATGTGGCGGTCAGTGACTCCAGCTCAGTGAATTGCCCGCGTAGTTCCGATGCTGCTCGACGCGCGTACTGGCTATCCCGGTTATGGGGATCGTCCGTACCCGCATGGTAGTAAATGCTCTCTTCCTGAAGTGAATCCAGAATGTAGGCCAGGCTGGTTGAATCCATGCCGCCGGACACATCAGCGCTCAATTTCCCGTAGGACAGGATGCGGCGTTCCATGGACCGTGTCAGTTCAGCCAGCAGCAGTTCAGCCGCCTCGGAAAGATCCAGCTTGGGGTGCTCCGTCGCAATCGCCTGATCCAGCACCTTGGGACGCCCATCGTGGTAGGTGAGCGTGGAACCTGGTTTAACTGCATTGATTCCTTCCCAGAACGGAAGATGGCGTAGGAAGCCGGGCAAATTTGTGCACAGGGCAAGCCGGACCCTGCTGTCATCGAGCTTGCTGTGGGCAATGCGTCGCAGTGCTCCCTGCGACATCGAGGCAACCGGTGTTCCGTCGATGTCGGTCCAGTACAGTGTCTCCGCGGTTGAGATTGATCCGGTGATGTCGCGAGCGTAGCCCGGGATTGCGCCTGGGGCGGCACGCAAATGTTGGTGGGAGACGACAGAATCCCGCATTTGCCGCTCACTGAGCCTGGAATCGAGGATCGTGACAGCGGCGCTGGACAGCGACGCCGAGGATTCGTCGATCAATCCCGAGGCGCTGCCCCTGTTGGCTAAGAAGAGTTGCGGCATTGTGTCCTGACACCTGACGTGTAATGGAGCGAATGGAAAGCCTGATGCAGAACGGGAGCCTCGTCGCGATGACGAGGCTCCCGCTCGTACCTCTGTACTGCTATCAGCCGACGTCGACCTTAACGAATGCCCGACCGCCGAAGATGTCGCGCCAGCGTCCGAACCAAACACCGTTTGTCACTTCACGGAACGAACCCACCCGCGCTACACGCGGAGCAGAATAGTTGCTTTTCATCATCATCCCTCCTCCCTAGGTGATAATTACACGGCTACTTTGCCGGTTGTAACTCGAGTATCACTTCTGGTTGAGAACGTGACAAGAGCCATCAAGGGGTTTCTTAAAGTTGTTTTAGTTTCTAATTTCCTTATGCCATACTGGCGATGCGGATGCTGTTCTTCAGGCCAGGTCAGGATCGCTGGCGCGCTTCCCGAAAGTCATTATCGATCACTTGTGAACGCAGTAAGCCTGCCGGGCCCATCCGCCGGTCTCTATCTGTCAAAACTCAATTCGATATTCAAATAGTTTCAACTCAAAAATGGGGGTTTTTGGGAAATTGGATAGGCGCAATATTTCTATTGGTTACGCCAGGGAAAGCACGCTTGGTCCGTCGCTGGCGGATCAGGTTCGAATGCTCAAGGCAGCCGGAGCTGTGGATGTCTATGAGGAGCGTGCAACCGGAGCTACCGAGCTGAGGGAGCAATGGGGGGCCTGTTACAAGGTGCTCCAGCCGGGGGACTCGCTGCTTGTGAGTGACCTGACCAGGCTGGGGCGGAGTACCTCAGACTTGGCGGGCATCATGGCGCTGCTGGCCCAGCGGAGCGTGAGCTTCCGTGTAGTGGGAGAACCTTGGTTGGATACCGATGGCCAGTACGGCCCTGTCATTCTCAAGCTATTCGAGTCCATCGCGAACTATGAACGCAGCAGGTTGTCGGAGCGAACAACTGTGGGGCTCGCAGCCGCACGTGCGCGTGGGCGCCTTGGCGGCCGACCTCCGGCGATGACCCCACACAAGCTTGAGACGGCGCGCAACCTTAGAAGCAAGAAGCTGACCCTCAGTGAAATTGCGGATACCTTGGGGGTCAGCACGTCGACGGTAGCAAGAGCCCTGAGTGGTCCTCTGTAAGCCGCTGCGGATCGGCGGTATCAGTACCCCAGCTGCTCGCACAACGACGCGAGCTGATGAATTGATGACGGTGCGTCGATGTTTATGCCGGTCACTGTGTACGGCTATCCAGCGGGTGTCGCCTCTTAGGCGGGGCTACGCCGGCAGGGTACTGAAAGCGCCGGGACAAGGCCTACGAGCAGGCGTTGTCCCGGTCCTGCGACGGCATGAAGACTCAAGTCACCGACTCAGCCAGCGGGTGCCGTTCCCTTGTTCAGAGGCGATTTTGTTCAGGGGCGAATCCCGGGCGCCTCGCTTGCTACCGCCTACTTCCCTTTCTTCCCGCCCCGCTTGGCCGCAGCGTTCATCGCCGACTTCACCGCTGGCGGCAGCCCCGCCGTCTCGGTTTCCGGCTCAGCGACGGTCCCGCGCCAGCGAGCCAGTCCCTTCATGCCGTGGTAGATCACCAGCGCAGCAGCGGAGCCAAGGGCAATGCCCGTGAACTTCAGCTCACCGATGGTCCAGGTGTAGTCCGCGATGCCGATGATCAAGGCCACAGCAGCGGTGGTGAGGTTGATCGGGTTGGAGAAGTTGACCTTGTTCTGAACCCAGATCTTCACGCCAAGCACGCCGATCATGCCGTAGAGCATGGTCGCGGCACCGCCCAGGACACCCGGCGGGACGGTCGCGATCAGTTCGCCGAATTTCGGGGAGAAGCTCAGCAGGATGGCGAAGACGCCGGCCACCCAGTAGGCCGCCGTCGAATAGACCTTGGTGGCCGCCATGACGCCGATGTTCTCCGCGTACGTCGTGGTACCGGAACCGCCGCCGAACCCGGCAAGTACCGTCGCGGCGCCGTCGGCCATCAGCGCGCGGCCGGAGACGCCGTCGAGGTTCTGGCCCGTCATGGCGGCTACCGACTTCACGTGCCCCACGTTCTCAGCCACCAGCACCAGCACCACCGGCACAAACAGACCCACTACGCCGATGTGGAATTCGGGCGTCTGGAAAAACGGCAAGCCAACCCAGGCTGCGGCATCCATCTTTTCGTAGCTGACCTCGCCGCGCATCATCGCCACGAGGTAGCCGACAACGACGCCCACCAGAATGCTCAGGCGCCCAAGGATGCCTCGGAACAGTACAGAAACCAGGATGATCGTCACCAGCGTGATGAGCGCGGTGACGGGCGCGAGGTCGAAGTTCGCCTTCGCCGCCGGAGCCAGGTTCAGGCCGATCAGCGCGACAATGGCGCCGGTGACGATCGGCGGCATGAGCCGGTTGATCCATTCGGCGCCGAACTTCTGGACCACCGCACCAATAAGCGCCAGTACGACGCCGGCAAGCACCACGCCGCCCAAGGCGCCGCCAACGCCGTACTGCTGCTGGGACGCCATGATCGGGGCGATGAACGCGAAGCTCGATCCCAGGTAGCTGGGCACTCGCCCCTTGGTGATCACCAGGAACAGCAGTGTTCCGATACCGGAAAAGAACAGCGTGGTGGCCGGCGGCATGCCCGTGATGATCGGGACCAGGAAAGTCGCGCCGAACATGGCAACCACGTGCTGCATGCCGATGCCGATGGTCAGGGGCCAGGCGAGCCGCTCATCGGGTGCCACCACGTGACCGGGGCGGATGGACTTGCCATTACCGTGGAGCTTCCATTTGGTGCCGAGCATGCTCATGGCGGAGCCTTCCTCAGAAGAGTATTGGGATTCGGTGCAACATTACCGCCAAAGTACCCGCGCCGCCCCGCTAAAGCTGCTTACCGTGGAACCAGCTTGAAGAGGAACTTCGTTTTCACCATGACCCACAGAATGGCGAGTAAAGCTGCGTACACGGCCGAGTTCAGCCAGAGGTTGCCGTCCCGCAGCGCCGGGATGTTGGCGATAGCCACGATGAAGAACACGTGCATGATGAACACGTACAGGGTGGCTTGGCCAAGAGGTATGAAGAACCAGCCAACAGCGCGTGAGAGCGGCTTCCAGAACGCACTCAGGAGGGCATAAAGGGCGATGGTTATGACGAGGACATTCACAACACGGCCCGGGCCCAGATAAGTGCGGCCGAAGAAGGTGTCGTAGAGGTACCTGAACGTGGTCTCCGGGATGAGGGCAAGGCGCACATCCAACTGGTTTGTCAGATAGGGTCCGCTCCACGAGAAAAGCGCGCAGGCTGCGGCCAGGAAAACGCACACGCCCAGAAGAATCCGCTGACGGGGATGGGCGAACCAGTCGATGATTCGTTGGCGGTGGAACCCCGCAGTCATGCCGAGGACGAACAGCAACTGCCATACGAGCAGGGGAAAGGAGTCCTCGAACTGCGAGGGAAGCAACCGGAACCGGAACACGGATCCACCGATGTAGAGCGCCAGACTGACCGTAAGCACCGGCCAGGTGAGTCCGCGGGACAGTGCCACCAGGATCAAAGGGCTGATCAACAACAGGATGACGTAGAGGCCCATGATGTTGAACTGCCACGGACCGACCTGCAACAACAGCAGGGCCGGAATCAGGCCTTGCGGGACCGGAAACTGCAGCAAACCTTCCATCCCGGCGTAGAGGTCATAGGTCGTTCCGGCGGCTGAATGCCCGGCTGCGCCTGTGCCTTGATCGGTGAAGGTGGTGACGGCAGCGGCGTTAATGAAGGGGAGCAGGCTCAGACCGTAGACAATCAGGACCACGGCCAGGGCGGTGAAGTAGAGCTTCCACGCCCGTTTGGTTGTCCCGTCCACCACGTCCCCCAGCTCCGTGGAGATGCGCGGCCCGTAGACCATGCCCAGCACCACCCCGGAGAGCATGACAAAGAGTTCCGCCCCGGAGACCACTCCGATGGTCTCCTGGCTCAGCAGTTGGAAAACCGAGTTGATGCCCACGTGGTTGACCACCACGAAGACGATCGCCAGTCCGCGGAGCATGTCGATCCTGGCATCCCGCCTGCCGGAACCCGTGTACGACCACTTGTTGGGGGCCGCCCGCGATGACAGAAGCCAGAGTGCCGCGACGGCCACGAGGACCGTTCCGGCGGTGGCCCATGCAGCCCATCCACGGATCACAGTGTCGGACTTCGCTTGCGGGATCTCAAGACCCGGAACGTCCTTCAGCCCCTTCTCGGTGACAGGACCGACTCTTAGGCCGGAGGTGTCCAAAGAGGTTCGGAATGGAGCGGCCAGCAACGGTTGGGCGGTGGCGCGCCAGTCAATGGACACCTTGCTCTGATCGCGTGCATCGGTGGTTTCGTTCCAGACCACTGCCCGGACGGACCCATTCTCGGGCTGGGCCACCGACGCGAAGACCTGGTGCCACCACGTCTGCTTGACGTCAATCTCTGCGGCGCCGCCGGCTCCTGGCGAGTAGAAAGCCCCGGTTTCGATCAGCAGCGGCTTGTTCCGGGCTTGTGCATAGGTGCCATAAAAATTGTCCGTTCCGGTGCCACCACTGGACGCGTGCAGGGAATCGTTGAACTCGTCGGCCGCAGGGAGGGTGTTCTGGGCGGAGCCTGCACCGGTGGTGTCGTGATAAATGGACAGGCCTATCCAGTCCACAACGTCATCGCCCGGGTAATAGGGGTCAAACGCGGAGTCGTCGAGGTCCCAGACGCCGTTAGCGTTGGTGTCCAGCGAGGCCAAGGGGACGCCTTTGGGTGGCGTGGACGTGGCCGTCTGGAACGGGTAGTCCTTCTCCGCTGTCGGCGACCACACCATCACGGGATCTGCCAGGCTGCTCTTGAGCGCGGCAGCAACCCGGCCAAATGCTGCCCGGTATGCTTCGGGTTCCTGGCCCCAAGCCACCCATGGGGCGTTCATTTCCGGTGCGAAGCGGACGAAGACCTTGCCCCTGAAGCCGGCAGCCGCCGTCGTGATTTGACGTGCAAAAGTGGCCGCGGCGTCGTCGCTGACGTCCCGGAGGGATATTCCGGGACGTACGGTGAGCAGCGCGTGGGAGCCTTGGCCGGCTACCTGGGAGAAGTAATCCCTGAGGTAATCCAGACCGCCTTCGTCCATGGGCATGGATACGTTCTGTCCGTACAGGGCAGCTGGCTCGCCGAGGCGCTGGGCGTAGTCCGCAGCTGAGTCCTTGTCCCAGTCGAGCAAAGTTCCGAAGTAGCGCTGACCGGGATCGTCGCCGTCGGCCGGTTGCCGGTCCAAGGCCCAAGCTTGCGTGGAGGGGAGCAGGAACGCCAGAAGCAGCAGGACAAGTACTGCCAGGGCCCGTCGAGGGGCCGCCAGGGGAAAGGTAGGCATCAGGCCCCTTCTGGTGTCGTCATTCCCACAGTTGAGACGCCAACCCACACGGACGCCGGCTCGTAAAAACGATGCTACCCATTTTCCCGCTGTGCCCAACGTCACGGGCCGTCATGGGAAGAGGACAGCGGAAGTTGAAGTTGCAACCATGGAAAGCAGAAGTGCCCGGCCAGCCCAGGGTCAGGGCCCAGCGAAAGGTTCACAAATGACGATTGCCCACGAAGAAGCAGTCATTGACGCCGCAGCAGTCGACGCCATTTTTGCCGAAGCCCGTACCGCCAACAGCTTCTCCGGTGAGGTCACCGAGGAGCAGGCCCGCGCCATCTACGAGCTCACCAAGTTCGGCCCCACCGCCTTCAACTCCCAGCCGCTCCGCGTGACGTACGTCCGCTCCGACGAAGCCCGGGCCAAGCTGGTAGACCACCTGTCCCGCGGCAACCAGGCCAAGACCGCCTCAGCTCCGCTGGTCGCCATCCTGTCTTACGACACCGACTGGCAGGGACAGTGGGACAAGTTCCTCCCCGAGTACGGCGCCCCCAAGGCAATGTATGACGCCGATCCCGCCTTCGCTGCCTCCACCGGCAACAACAACGCCCACCTCCAGGCCGGCTACTTCATCCTGGCCGTGCGCTCCCTCGGTTTCGCCGCTGGCCCGATGACCGGCGCTGACTTCGCCGCCATCGACGCCGAGTTCTTCCCGGCCGGCGACCAGAAGAGCTTCCTCGTGGTCAACATCGGACAGCCCGGCCCGGACGCCTGGGGCGAAGCCAAGCCGAAGTTCGCTTACGACGATGTCGTCCGCACCGTCTAGTCATCCCGGGGCCGTCGTCCAGGACACCCATAACGCCTGATGACGCAGAAACGGATTGAGGACACCCAAATTCAGGTGTCCTCAATCCGTTTGGGTGTCGCTAGCTGTTTTGCGCGGCGTTGGTACCACCAGATGCCGCCGCAAGCGCCCCCTGAATCCCCTGGACCAGGCCAGCTGCCTGTTGCGATATCCAGGTGCCCGGTTCCTCCGAGCGGGCGGGCCAGCGTTTGCCGATGAAGTTCATCGGATGCACCACAATGTTGCCGGTCTGGTGGTGCACTGTGGCTTCCGTTACGCCGTCCGGGTAGGTGCCCAGAACCCACCGAAGCCCGGGGACCTCCCTGATGAGGTGATCTCCAAGAGCTGCGCCCATGATGTTGATCATCGCGTTGGGATCGAAATCGGGCTCATCCTCGACATGGTTGACAGTCATCTGCCACAGGGCGTCGATGTACTCGAGATCAGTGCGTGGATGATCGCTCCCAGGGCCGTCCACCGCCGAACCCACTTGCTGGAATGAACGGAGAAGATCCTGAATCCACTCTTCCTCCGCTGGGGACATCTCCTCGATCAGCGGCCCCGACACTACGCGATGACCCCGTCCACCAGCGCCTTGGCCTCTTCCTGAACTTGCTTTAGGTGGTCTGCGCCCTTGAACGACTCGGCATAGATCTTGTAGACGTCCTCGGTGCCGGAGGGGCGGGCCGCGAACCAGGCGTTCTCGGTGACGACCTTCAGACCACCGATCGAAGCGCCGTTGCCGGGAGCCTCGGTGAGCTTGGCAGTGATCTCTTCGCCGGCAAGGGAGGTGGCAGTGACGTCGGCAGCGGAGAGCTTGCCCAGCTTGGCCTTCTGCTCACGCGTGGCGGCAGCGTCTATGCGGGCGTAGACAGGCGCGCCGAACTGGTCGGTGAGGCCCTTGTACAACTGCGACGGCGACTTGCCCGTCACAGCGGTGATCTCCGACGCCAGCAAGGCCAGCAGGATTCCGTCCTTGTCCGTGGTCCACACGCTGCCATCAAGCTTGTTGAAGGAGGCGCCGGCAGATTCTTCGCCTCCGAATGCCCCTTCGCCGGACAGGAGGCCCGGGACGAACCACTTGAAGCCGACCGGAACTTCGACCAGCTTGCGGCCGAGTCCGGCGGCAACGCGGTCGATGATCGAGGAAGACACCAGCGTCTTGCCGACTACTGAGTCCGGGTTCCAGCCGCTGCGGTTGCGGTACAGGTAGTCGATGGCGACGGCGAGGTAGTGGTTCGGGTTCATCAGCCCACCGTCGGGCGTCACGATCCCGTGGCGGTCGGCGTCGGCGTCGTTACCCGTGGCAATGTCGAACGCTGAGCCCGCGCCCGAGGAGCCGGTGGAATCGGACATCCGCTTGATCAGCGACGCCATGGCCGACGGCGATGAGCAGTCCATGCGGATCTTCTCGTCCCAGTCGAGGGTCATGAAGGCCCACTGCGGGTCCACGGTGGGGTTCACCACGGTCAGGTTGAGCTGGTGGCGCTCGCCGATCTCGCCCCAGTAGTCCACGGAAGCTCCACCCATGGGGTCGGCGCCGATGCGGACGCCGGCCTCGCGGATGGCGTCGAGGTTCAGCACCGACGGGAGGTCGTCGACGTAGCTGCTGAGGAAGTCGAACTTGCCGGTGGTGTCAGCAGCCAGGGCATCGTTGAGCGGCATGCGCTTGACGCCGCGGAGCCCGTTCTCGAGCAACTGGTTGGCGCGGTCGGCGATCCAGCCAGTGGCGTCGGTGTCGGCCGGGCCACCGTGCGGGGGGTTGTACTTGAAGCCACCGTCGCCCGGCGGGTTGTGGCTGGGGGTAACCACGATGCCATCGGCCTGGGGTGTGCCCGGCGCAGCTTCACGGTTGTACTTGAGGATCGCGTGGCTCAGGGCCGGAGTGGGTGTGTATCCGTGGCGGGCATCCACCAGAACGGTCACACCATTGGCGGCCAGCACCTCCAACGCGGAGTTCTGCGCCGGCTCGCTCAAGGCATGCGTGTCGCGGCCAATGAACAGCGGCCCGGTGATGCCCTGACGGCCACGGTACTCAACGATTGCCTGTGTGATGGCAAGGATATGCGGCTCATTGAACGACGCCTTCAAGCTGGAACCGCGGTGCCCCGAAGTTCCAAACGCCACGCGCTGCGCGGGATCGCCCAAGTCCGGAGCTACGTCGAAATACGCGTCCAGCAGGGCTGTGATGTCAACAAGGTCCTGGGGAAGGGCAACTGTGCCCGCTCGGCTAGCCATGGGGTCCAGCATGCCAGACCGAGGGCCCCGCTGACACGAAATGTCCGTGATCCGGCCCCTGTGACGCCGAATGGCGGACTTCTTCGGACGATATCTCCCGGTATCGCCAAAGGTTCACTCCGCGTTTACCATAAGTGACCTTAGTGCCGGCCTTCCGCCAAGACAGCCGGCCGCCACAATGCGCGCTACCTTATATGCGGCCCCGGACGGCGGTAGTGTTGGGATCAAAGACCACATTCAGGGGGATTCCTATGTCAGATCAGCCATCCAAGGGTAACGAGGATAAGCCGGCCGGCTACGAGCCGCCGCAGTACGTTCCTCCGGCGCAGTTCAGCGCTCCCGAGCAGAACCCGCCGGCCCCGGGCGCTCCCGTGCCGCCGGCCCCGGGCGCTCCCGTGCCGCCGGCCCCGGGCGCTCCCGTCCCGCCGGCGTTCGAGCCGCCAGCCCAGTCGTTCGACCAGGGCAACGCCACCCAGCCGCTGCCGCCGTATGAGCAGAACGCTTACGGCCAGCAGAACACTTACGGCCAGCAGAACACCTACGGCCAGCCGGGCAACCAGGACGCCTACACCCCGGGCGACTACAGCCAGCAGCCTGCCTCGCCGTACGGCCAGCCGCCGAGCCCGTACCAGCAGCAGGCTTTCGGCCAGCAGCCCTACGGCCAGCCGCAGTCTCCGTATGGCCAGCCCGCCTACTACGCAACGCCCACCCAGCCCAAGGGCCTGAGCATCGCCAGCATGGTGTGCGGTATCGCCGTCTACATCGGCTTCGGATTCTTCATCCTCCCGCAGATCGCTGCCGTGATCCTGGGCCACCTCGCACTTAAGCGTGAACCTGCAGGCAAGGGCATGGCGATCGCCGGTTTGGTGATGGGTTACCTCGGAATCGCGCTGACGGTGGTGTTCGGCATCATCTTCTTCGCCGCCATCGGTGCCTCCACCAACAGGTACAACTACTAAACAAAAACGTTCGACGGCGCCCCTTGCGTCAGGTGGGAATCCCGCCTGACGCAAGGGGCGCCGTCGTTGGTTAACGCAGGCTACGCCACCCAAATTCGCCGGGGACAGAGAAACGGACCAACGCTGCCCGGATGTGGGCGGCGCTGGTCCGTTTGCGTGTCGCTGGGCAAAGTCTTAGCGAACGCCGCCCATCAACTTCTTGATTGCCGGCGATGCCGCGGCAAGTCCAACGGCCAGGACCACTGCCACGCCGCCGATGCCCAGGAAGTAGGGGAGCTCGTCGTCGGGGTTGTACAGCCCCGCGAGGATGCCTGCCAAGGTGGTTCCGAGCGAGACCGACAGGAAGAACAGTGCCACCATCTGGGTGTGGAATGCCTGCGGGGCGAGCTTGGTGCTCACGGACAGGCCGATGGGAGACAGGAACAACTCGGCCAGGGTGAACAGGAACAGGATCCCCACCAGGGCCAGCAGCGGGGTCTTGCCTTCTCCGGCCAGCGGGATGAACGCCAGGAACGCCAGGCCCATGATGAGCAGGCCCGCGGAGAACTTCAACGGTGAACTCGGTTGCCTGGAGCCAAGCTTCGTCCACAGGGCAGCCATCACACCGGCAAAGATGATGATGAAGACGGGGTTGATGGACTGGACCCATGCGGCGGGCATTTCCCAGCCGAACAGGTTACGGTCCAGCTTCTCCTGCGAGTACACGGCGATGAACGTGAACTGCTGCTGGAACAGCGCCCAGAACCCGGCCGATGCAATGAACAAGGGGATGAAGGCCACTACGCGCTTGCGCTCCAGGCCGGTCACCAACGGGCTACGGAAGATCAGGAAGAGGTAGATCACTGCGGCGCCGATCGCGGCGTAAGCCATGCTGCTGGCCAGGTTGTTGGCGTTGACCAATCCAGTGCCGAGCAGGACGGCCACCACAATCAGGATGCCCAGGAAGATCAGGCCGTACTTGGTGCGGTCCTTCGCCGGGAGCGGGTTGGGAACGCGGTGTGCTTCGTCCGGGAGACGCTTGCGGCCCAAGGAGTAGATGACCAGGCCGATCGCCATACCCACCGCTGCAGCGCCGAAGCCGATGTGGAAGCCGTAACTCGTCTGCAGCCATCCTGTGACCAGCGGGCCAATAAGACCGCCCAGGTTGATGCCCATGTAGAAGATGGAGAAGCCGGCGTCGCGGCGCTCATCCTTCTCACCGTAAAGGGTACCTACCAGCGCCGTTGCGTTGGCTTTCAGGCCACCGGAGCCAATGCCAACCAGCACCAGGCCGGCAATGAGGCCCGGTATTCCCGGGAGGAGAGCCAGGGCAATGTGCCCGGCCATGATCATGATGGCCGAACCGAAAAGGACTTTCTCGGAACCGAAGAGACGGTCGGCGAGCCAGGCGCCGAGGATCGTCGACAGGTAAACGCCGCCACCGTACGCGCCCACCAAACCAGCGGCGAGGCCCTGGTCGATGGAGAGACCGCCCTGCTCGGCGGTGAAGTACATGTAGTAGAGCAGGATTCCTTGCATGCCGTAGAAGGAGAAACGCTCCCACATTTCCACGGAGAAGAGGCTGGCCAACATCTTTGGGTGGCCGAAGAACGACGTATCGCCCGCTGGCTTTGCGGACTCAGCCGTGGTTTGGGGTGTGCTCATTTTCTTAATGCTGGCACTGACTGCGGGCATTGTCACATCGATGAATGCCCCAGGCAACCACCTTCCATATACTAGACAGGCATTTTTGCGGCCTCCAGGGAACACGCAAGCTGCAGGAGTTTCAGTTCTGAACCTGCCGGGCCAATGAGCTGGATTCCCATGGGCAATCCGGCCGCCGTGGTGTGAACAGGAATGCTGACAGCGGGCAGTCCGCACACGTTCACCATTGACGACCACGGTGCATACTGGCACTGCCGTTTGTAATCCTCATCCGCGTCGCCCGCCCACTCGCTCGGCCAGGGCTCGCCGCTGTGCCCACCGCCCGTGAACCACCCGATGGGGCGCGGCGTTTGCGCCAAGGCAGGCATCAGAATGAGATCCCATTCCGCATACTGCGCGATGGTGTCGTGTTCGAATTGCCGGAGAAAGGCCAAGGCCTCGCTGACTTTGGAAGCGCTGCGTTGTTGTGCCCGACGACGGAAGGTCCTGGTCAGCGGGGTCAGCAGTGGCTCGCGCGGGGGTGCTATCCGGGCACTCCCGACGCCGGCAGTCCAGGCGGTGGTGAACGCTTCCGGGTAGCGGTTGTCGTATCGGATTTCCGCTTCGCCTACGCTGTGTCGGGCTTCTTCCAGCAGCTTCACGCCCAGTTCCAGGGCATCCCGCGCTTCCTGCCCGATCTCGAAGGGGTACACACCGGCCCACGGGCTGTCCAAGCTGACGCCGATTCTCAGGGATTCCGGCGCCCGGCCGACATTGGCGAGGAAGCCGCCGTCGGGCGCTTGTTCCGGGGGAACCAGCGCGTCCATGAGCAGCGCCGCGTCCGCTGCATTCCGTGCGAGTGGCCCGGCAACCACCAACTTGGCGGCATCCCCGGCGCCCACCCCGGCAGGAACCAGGCCCCGCCCCGGTTTCAGTCCCACGAGCCCGCAGGCGGCGGCGGGAATCCGGATGGAGCCGCCGCCGTCGGTCCCTGGTGCGAACGGGACAAGTCCCGCGGCCACCGCGGCAGCGCTGCCTCCCGACGAGCCGCCGGAGCTTCGCCCCGGAGCATGCGGATTGCGCGACGGCGGTGCGACGCGGTTTTCGCTGTAGGCCGTCAAGCCGAATTCCGGCACCTGGGTCTTGCCCAGGGAAACCACACCCTGGGCTTTCAGCGTTGACGCCAGGGCTCCATCCTCCGGTGCCGGTTTGTGGTCCAGCGCGGCGCTGCCGTGAGTAGTGGGGACGCCGGCAACATCGGTGAGGTCCTTGAAAGCCGTCGGCATGCCGTGCAGCAGCGGCAGCTCTTCCAGGCGGCCCTCCCGGACCAACCGCGCACGGAGGGTGTCGGCCGTCTTGGCATCGAGGAGTGCCTGCTCGGCCGTAACAGTGACAAAGGCGCCAAGGTGCGGGTTGCGCTGCCCGATCATGGACACGAAGTGCGCTGTTGCCTCGCGGGCGGAGAGCTTCCCGGCGGCGAGGGCGTCGCGGAGCTGGACCGCGGTCAGGCCGGAAAGATCCTGCGTCGACGGATCAGCCAAGGAAACGCGACTCCAACCGTTCCTCCACAGCCACGGCATCCACGCTCTCGCCGGCGCCCGCAGTCACGCGGAACGCGGCCTTGTTCTTGATTTCGGACACCACCTCCACAAGGTCCGTGCCCCGGTAAACCAGCCCCACGCCGTCGTCCGTGCAGTGCGTCTCGCCCAGCGTGCCGTCGGCCACGAGCTTGTGGATTGCGGGCGCCCGGCGCAGCTCGGAATCGTAGTGGACACCGTTGCCGTAAGGGAGGAAGCCCAGGGCGTCGGTGACCGGGCGCAACTCCGGCCCGAAGGAGTCCGTCACACCGCCCTGGTACCAACAAATCGATCCCGCTGAAACGCCGGCCAGGACAACCCCGCCCTCCCACGCCTTGCGGAGGATCCGGTCCAGTCCGTGTGCACGCCAAACGGCCAGCAGGTTTACCACAGAGCCGCCATTGACCCACACCACGTCCTGCTCCAGCAGATGGGCTTCCGGATCGTCGATGTTGGGCATGGTGAAGAGATTGAGGTGGCTGAAGTCGAACCCGGCGATGCGCGCAGCCTGGTCCATCTCAGCGGCCCACCATCGTTGATCACCGGATGCCGTGCCGATGTGCGTCACCCGGGGCGCCCGGCCCGTCACGCCGGACAGTTCCACGGCGTAGTGCATCAGGTGGTTGAACTCGATCCTGGTCCGCTCACCCGGCTTGTACCCGCCGGAGGTGGCCAGAATCGTGGGTTGCCCAGCAGCCATGGGTTGCTCCTAGTAGCCGGTTGTGGGGGAGTGCTTGGTCACCAGTCTTAACGCCCAAGCCACTGCGCGCAAGCGAAGCCGTCCGCCGCGTTACGGGGTCAGGCTCCGGGGACTAGGCTGGATGCTGACCTTAATCGATGGGAAGGATCCACCATGAGCGACTTCGATACCGTGCCTGTGGGCGATATTCCGGCCGGTGCCAGCATCCTGGACGTCCGCGAAGACTACGAATGGGTGGCCGGGCACGCCGAAGGTGCACGCCATATCCCCATGGACCAGTTGCCCGCGCGCTTGGACGAACTTGATCCGGACGAGGACTTCTTCGTCATCTGCAGGACCGGTGGGCGGTCCTTCCGCGCGGTCCAGTGGCTGGTGGGCCAGGGCTACTCGGCCGTGAACGTCGCCGGCGGAATGGACATGTGGTTCGAAGCCGGCAAGCCGATGGTCTCTGACAACGGCCTCAAGCCCGTGGTGCTGTAGCCCCCGTCCGGCCGTCACCAACCTCGTATATAACCAGCAAGGAATACTCAATGCCAGCAGCTACGTACACCTTCCTGGGACCTGAAGGCACGTTCACTGAAGCGGCCCTCCTGCAGGTTCCGGGTGCTGCTGACGCCACACGGATTCCCTGCACCAACGTCAATACGGCACTCGAACGGGTGCGCCAGGGCGAAGCGGACGCGGCCATGGTTCCCATCGAAAACTCGGTGGAGGGCGGGGTTACTGCCACCCTGGACGCGATTGCCACGGGACAGGAGCTGCGGATCATCCGCGAGGCCCTTGTTCCCATCACCTTCGTGCTCGTGGCGAGGCCCGGCGTCGGGCTGTCCGACATCAAGCGGATCTCCACGCACGGGCACGCCTGGGCGCAATGCCGGCTCTGGGTGGATACGCATTTGCCGGGGGCCGATTACGTTCCGGGTTCGTCCACGGCAGCGGCGGCCATGGGGTTGCTGGACGAGGATGCGCCCTACGAAGCCGCCATCTGCGGCCCGCTGATTGCCGACGAGCAACCCGGCCTCAACGTCCTGGCACGGAACATCGGAGACAACCCGGACGCCGTGACCAGGTTCATCCTGGTGAGCCGGCCCGGAGCTTTGCCGGAACGGACCGGTGCCGACAAGACCACCGTCGTTGTTCCGCTGCCCGAAGACCACCCCGGCGCCCTCATGGAGATCCTGGACCAGTTCGCCTCCAGGGGCGTGAACCTCAGCCGCATCGAATCCCGGCCCACGGGTCAGTACCTTGGCCACTATTTCTTCAGCATCGACGCCGACGGCCACGCCTCCGATTCGCGGGTGGCTGATGCCTTGGCCGGCCTTCACCGGATCAGCCCGGCAACGCGCTTCCTTGGCTCCTACGCGCGGGCCGACAAGCAGCCTGCTGTGGTTGCCCCACACACTTCAGACGCTGCCTTCGCGTCCGCGCACGCCTGGGTCGACTCGATCCTGAAGGGCCAGTAAGCCTTCTCCACAGGGCACGGCCAACGCCCTTTCCCCTTGGCAGAACTGTGCGTATGCTTGCTTGATCCACAAACGATGGATGAATGCATCAACGAAAGGAGCGGTCATGTCTGTACACCGGGATGACAAAGACGGCCAGGGCATGATCGTCAATCCGAAGCCCACAGGCGAAAACCAGGACGACTGGAATGGCGATGAAGCCGATCGGGCAGACCGGCTCCGCTTTGAAGAAGAACAAGCAATGATCAAGGAGCAGGCCGAGGCCCGCGCGGCCGCAAAAGCCGCCACTGAGGAAGCTGGAGAGAAGGCCGCCCAGCCGGACGCCGGTTCGGTCTAGACGGACTTTGCCTTCGGCACCCGCACCAGCAGGGAACCCGGGGCCACCTGAACGGTGACGGTCGTCGCTTCACCCGACGGGTCGCCGTCGAGCTGTGTGGCCATGGGTTCCTGGCTGCGGATCACCACTTTGCCGGACCGGTAGAAGCTCATCATGGGTAGGTTCCGGTTGTGCTTGAACAGGACCTTTGTGTACATGGCCAGCCACCCAAAGGCGCTGCGGGGGCTCATCACCACGATGTCCAGCATGCCGTCGTCGATCATGGCCTGCGGGATGAAGTCGATGCCGCCGGGGATCAAACCACAATTGGCAAACAGGACACTGCGGATTTTGCGTGCCTGCTCGGGCTCGTCATCCATGGTGATGGTGACGCGTTTTCGGCGGCCGGGCAGGTGCCGGACACCCGCCTCCGTGTAGGCGAGCCAGCCGACGCTTTTCTTTAGGTCTTCCTTCGTGTCTCCGACGACCTCAGCGTCCAGGCCCATGCCCGCGATGACCAGGAAAGTGTGTTCCCCTTTGGTCCCCGTGATGTCGTTCTCGATCCCCATGGTGGCAGTATCGATGTAGCGCTGGTGGCCAAACAAGGCTGTCTGGATGCACTCGGCGAGGTTCGTGACGTCCAGGTCCACGTTGCGTGCCAGCAGGTTTCCCGTGCCCAACGGGACCAGGCCCATGGCAACGTCCTTATGCGCCAGCGACTCGGCCACAACGCGTACGGTACCGTCGCCGCCGCACGCCAGAACGACGTCGGCCCCGTCCGCCAAGGCCTGGCGCGACTGGCCGTAACCGGGATCCTCCACCGTGGTTTCGAAGAATTTCGGAGCGTCCCAACCGGCGAGGTCGCAAGCATCAATGATCGCCTGGCGGGCCACGGCGGCGTTGTTCTTGACGGGGTTGAGGATCACGGCGACCTTTTGGTCTCCCGGGCCGGGCTTGTGTGCTTCCTCCCGTACCGCGCTCCTGATGTGCCTGGCTTTCAGCCTGCGCACGCCCCACCAGCTCGAGACGGCAAAAGCCACGCCCCCAGCGAGAATCACGTACAGGATCCAGTCGTTCATCGTGCTCCAACACTATCCTCATGGGCACCCCTGACTTTGCCGCGTCCGCAGAGCTGCCCGCTTTTGGCCCTGCGGACCGGAAATCCGTGGCTGATTCGATAGTCTTGTGTGGTGATCGACGTAAAAGACCTCAGCGAAAATCCGGACAAGTTCCGTGCCAGCCAGCGCGCCCGTGGCGCCGACGAGTCCGTTGTGGACGCGATCATCTCCGCTGACTCCGACCGCCGTGCTGCGCTGATCCGCCACGAGACCCTCCGCGCCGAGCAGAACGCCTTCGGCAAAAAGGTGGCCCAGGCCAAGGGCGAGGAGAAGCAGGCCCTGCTGGCCGAGGTCAAGGAACTTGCCAACTCGGTGAAGGCCGCGTCCGCAGAGGCAGCCGCTGCCCAGGCCAAGCAGGATGAGCTGCTGCGCGTCATCCCCAACCTGGTAGTGGACGGCGTTCCCGAGGGCGGCGAGGACGACTACGTTGTGGTCAAGACCGTCGGTACACCGCGTGAGTTCACCGACTTTGAGCCGAAGGACCACCTGGAAATCGGTGAACTGATCGGCGCGATCGACATGGAGCGTGGCGCCAAGGTTTCCGGCTCACGCTTCTACTTCCTCCGCGGCGTGGGCGCCCGGCTGGAAATGGCACTGCTGCAGATGGCCATGGAGCAGGCCATCGACGCCGGCTTCGTCCCCATGATCACCCCCACTTTGGTGCGTCCGGAGACCATGCAGGGCACCGGTTTCGACGTAAAGCACGACGCCGAGATCTACCGTCTCGCTGAAGACGACCTTTACCTGGTGGGAACCTCGGAGGTGGCCCTCGCCGGCTACCACGCAGACGAAATCCTGGACCTCTCAGCAGGCCCCATCCGCTACGCCGGCCAGAGCTCCTGCTACCGCCGCGAGGCCGGTTCGCACGGCAAGGACACCCGCGGCATCATCCGTGTGCATCAGTTCAACAAGGTGGAGATGTTCATCTACACCACGGTTGAAGAAGCAGCCGCCGAGCACGAGCGCCTGCTGGCCTGGGAAGAGGAGATGCTGGCCAAGTGCGAGCTTCCCTACCGCGTCATCGACACCGCTGCCGGTGATCTCGGCATGTCCGCGGCCCGGAAGTTCGACTGTGAAGCCTGGGTCCCCACGCAGAACGCCTACCGTGAGCTCACGTCCACGTCCAACTGCACCACGTTCCAGGCCCGCCGCCTGAACATCCGCGAACGCGTGGTCAACGACGAAGGCGTAGCCAAGGGAACACGTGCCGTTGCAACGCTGAACGGCACCCTGGCCACTACGCGCTGGATCGTGGCCATCCTTGAGCACCACCAGAACCCTGATGGTTCGGTCAATGTTCCCAAGGCGCTGCAGAAGTACCTTGGTGGCCTTGAGGTCCTTCCGGTTCTTTAGTCAGCTGGGCTTGCGCGCCAGGACGATCAGCTCGCCTTGGCCGCTGCCCACGCTTTCGCCGGCCCAGCCGCCGAGGATCCTTTCCACGGTGAATCTCGCTGCGCCCAGATCCCGGCGCAGTTGTTCCTCTGGGCGGAACGCAAGCATCGAGGTCCCTGTCTCACTGCTGCTTTCGTCGAGGACTCGGTATTCGGTGAGGGTTACGAGTCCTTCGCGGAGCTGATCACTCTCCATCCACGTTTCCACCGCGGTACCGTCGGGAAGCGTGTGCCGGCGCCGCGTCGCCGTCGGCGTCCAGCCCTCCCACGCCCTGGCATCAGGGTCCCGGGAATCGAAGGCCAACCGCCCCCCGGGTATCAACGCGCGGTGAACGTCGGCAAGCGTACGGGACCATTCGCCGTCGTCGTGGATGGCCTGGGCGACGTGCGCCGTCATGATTGCGACGTCGAAAACTTCCCCCTCCGGGATCTGGGCCGATGTGCCTGCGATCCACCTGACACCATCAGCGCCAGGCTTGCCGCGGGCTGCCGCGAGGGAGTCGGGGTTCGGGTCGACGCCCACCATGTCATGCCCCTGGGCGGCCAACGCCAAGGTGATTCTCCCCGTCCCGCACCTCAGGTCCAGGACCCGTCGGTTCGCTTGCTCGTTCACGAAGTCGAAGAAGAAATCGTCGTCCTCTGCCCAGCGGTTTTCCAGGTCGTAGAGTGCGGAGAGCTGGGCTCCGGTCAGTCGTGAACGCATCCGGCAACCCTACCCAACGCGCAAGGGGCGGGCACGCAACCCGGGCATGAAACGGGCACAAAAAAGGAAGGGAATTATCCCTTCCATATTCAATGTATAACCCACCCGGGGGCTTGCGGCAAGGCCCCCCTGGTGCCGAACAATTGATCCCCGAACCCCATAACCAACGCAAAAGGGAGTCGTGGGATGCCTGAAAACAACCGCCTGGGAACCAGTGCCTTTGCCCTGCCCGGGCACCTTGCACGCAAAGCGGATCCGCAACTGATCGGCGCTGATGAGCGGCAGTTCGACGCCATTGCAACCAGCCTTGAGGAATCGATCGCTGAACTGTCCGCCCGGTTGGAGGTCACCCGCAAGCAGCCCGGCGGCCGTGGCCAGGCTGCCTTGGACCGCGACCAGGAGATCCACAGGCTTACTGCCCGGCTGCGGGGACTCCGCCGCTTTGGATTGGATCTGTGTCTTGGCCGCATGGTGACAGCCGGTAGCCCGGAACCGGTTTACGTCGGCAGGCTGGGCCTCACCGACAGCCAGGGGAAGAGGCTCCTGATCGATTGGCGGTCACCCGCTGCCGAACCGTTCTTCGGAGCAACACATGCCAACCCGATGGGCCTGGTGAGCCGGCGCCGGTACCGCTGGACCCGTGCCAGGGTGACCGACTACTGGGACGAAGTTTTCACCGCTGCCGGCATGGAAGAAAATGCCGCGCTTGATGACCAGTCCGCCTTTATCGCGAGCCTTGGGAGCAGCCGCTCGCCGCGGATGCGGGATGTCCTGGGGACTATCCAATCCGACCAGGACCGGATCATCCGTGCCGGCTCGCGTGGGGCGCTGGTGGTCGACGGCGGTCCTGGTACCGGTAAGACGGTGGTTGCCCTGCACCGCACGGCCTACCTTCTGTACTCCGATCCCCGGCTCAGCCACCGCAACAACCACGGAAGAAGCGACGTACTGTTCGTCGGACCGCATCAGCGCTATTTGGCGTACGTGGCCGATGTCCTCCCAAGCCTGGGGGAGGAGGGCGTGCAAACGTGCACGTTGCGGGACCTTGTCCCCGAAGGTGCCGGTGCCGGCGTCGAACGCGATGCCGAGGTGGCCCGGCTCAAATCTTCCGTGGAGATGATCAAGGCAATTGAACGCGGTGTGAGGTTTTACGAAGAGCCGCCAACCGAGGGCATGGAAGTGGAGACCCCCTATGCCGACATTTGGCTGGGCAGCGACGATTGGGCGGAGGCTTTTGAAGCGGCCGAGCCCGGTACGCCGCACAACGAAGCGAGGGACGACGTCTGGGATGCTTTGCTTGAGATCCTGGCGGACAAGCTGGGCGAGCACGATGTGCCGGAGGCCATGCGTCGCAGGGCTTTGAGCCAGGGCGCGGAGCTGCAGTCGGCCTTCAACAGGGCGTGGCCGCTTCTCGATTACGCGGCGCTGGTGGCGGACCTGTGGCGCGTGCCGGCCTACCTCCGGTTGTGCGCTCCGCACCTGCAGCCCGGGGAGCGGGAGATGCTTCATCGCGAAAACCCGGAGGCGTGGACTACGGCCGACCTCCCGTTGCTGGATTCGGCGCGGTTGCGCCTCGGCGACCCGGAGGCATCCACCCGACGCCGGCGGCAGGCGGCGGTCCTGGCGGCGGAGCGCGAATTCATGGACCGGGTGGTGGACGACCTCATTGCCGCCGATGATTCCGAGAACCTGGAAATGTACATGCTGCGCGGCGACGACATGAGGGAGAAGCTGGCAGGCCAGGACGCTGTGGAAATACCCGATCCGGATGTCCTCACCGGACCTTTCGCGCACATCGTGGTGGACGAGGCCCAGGAGCTGACGGACGCAGAGTGGCGGATGCTGCTGCAGCGCTGCCCGTCCCGTAGCTTCACAGTGGTGGGGGACCGCGCCCAGGCCCGGCACGGGTTTACGGAATCGTGGGAGGAACGCCTTCACCGGGTGGGCATGGAAAATGTTGCCCTGGCCGGCCTCAGCATCAACTACCGCACTCCCGAAGAAGTCATGGTGGAGGCCGAACCCGTCATCCGTGCCGCCCTCCCGGACGCGAACGTACCCACCTCGGTCCGCAGCAGCGGGATCCCGGTGGTCCATGGCGTGAGAGAGGACCTGGAAACGATCCTGGACGCGTGGCTCGATGCGAACAGTGAGGGCACCGCCTGCGTCATCAGCCAGCCGGTCGTGGGCGAAAACCCGCAGTGGGAGCGGGTCAGCCGGCTCACCCCGGAGGTGTCCAAGGGCCTTGAATTCGACCTCGTGGTCCTGATCGACCCGGACGATTTCGGTGCCGGGATCGAAGGCGCCGTGGACCGGTACGTGGCGATGACCCGGGCGACGCAGCAACTCGCCGTCCTCCGGAGCGCACTGTGATGACACTGTTCACGCTCCGTTAATCGCCCGCTGTGGCGCCGGTCCTAGTTGAGTGTCGGCGGTGTCTGGTCTACTGGAAGCATGACTATTTTGACTGATACTCCAGTTGCTGGCATCGATGACCAGCCCAACGAAAACACCAAGCTCATGATCGCCCTGGACGTCGATGGCACCCTGGTTGACCATGACGGCCACATGACTCAAGAGGTTCGCTCCGCTGCCCAGGCAGTGGTCGCCAAGGGGCACGACGTCATGATCGCCACCGGCCGGTCCCTCAACGCGACGCTGCCGATCATCCAGCAGATCGGCATGGAGCGGGGCTATGCAGTGTGCTGCAACGGCGGCGTGACCCTCCGACTGGATCCCGCCTTGGAATCCGGTTACGAGATCATCCACAAAGCAACGTTCGACCCCGCTCCCGCCCTGAAGGCGCTGCGGGAACGGCTGCCCAACGCCAAGTACGCCCTGGAGGACGAGGACGGCAACTTCCTTTCCACGGAGCGTTTCCAGGATGCCAGCTTCGGCGTGGAGTCCATCGGTGTCGATTTCCAGACGATGCTCGATGCCACAGCTGTCCGCGTAGTGGTATTCAGCAGCGAGAACACTTCCGAGGAGTTCAACGAGGCCATCCGGCACATCGGGCTTTCCGGCGTGACCTACTCCGTCGGCTGGACGGCCTGGTTGGACATCGCCGCTGAGGGTGTCACCAAGGCCAGCGCCTTGGAGGCTCTCCGTCGCCGGCTCGGCACGGACCAGGCCAACACAGTGGCCGTGGGCGATGGCCGCAACGACATCGAGATGCTCACCTGGGCCGGTCGCGGCATCGCCATGGGCCAAGCCCCCGATGAGGTGCTCGCCGTTGCGGACGAGGTCACCGCGTCCGTGCTCGACGACGGCGCGGCGCTGGTTTTGCGCGGCCTGCTGTAAGGATCCGCACTCACTGGAAGTACGTCTGAACCTGCCCGCCCCCGGCTGACTCGACGATTGCCTGTGCCACCGCCCGGAGCTTGACGTTCCGGTTGCTCGAAGCCTTCTTGATCAGTTCGATCGCTTCTTCCTGGGTGCAACGGTTCTGGGCGATGATGATGCCGGTCGCCACGTCGATAACGGTGCGGGATTCCATGGCGGCACGCAGGTTTGCCGCTGTTTGGCTGTGCTGTGCCAGCAGTATGGCCAGCTGAAGACCCTTGGAAGCCTGCACCACGTAGTCGTTGGCGCGCTGCACGGCCGCTGCGTCGAAGGCGTTGGGGCGGTCGGAATACAGGTTCAGGCCCGCCGTGGACGTGTCGTCCGGGAGCGGGAAGGGAACGGCCAACACTGAACGTACGCCGTGGCCAGTGATGGCCTCGTTGTATTCCGGCCAGGTGTTGTCTTTCTCAAAGTCGGGTATGTGGACCTGGGTGCCCTCGCGGCAGGCGTGGAGGCAAGGTCCATCGGCGAACGCGTATTGAACCTCGTCGAGTCGCCGCGCACGTTCGCTGCTGCTGGCCACCGTGCCCGCGGTCCTCTGACGCATCAGCGTAATTCCGCAGTAGACCTCTGAATCGGAGTTGCTGAACATGCCGGCCGAGTGCCGTGCCAACTCCTCGAGGAACACTTCCACATCCGGGGTGTTGAGCAGCATGTCCTGGATATCGGCCAGGACCGTGCTCGGCGCTGCGAGCTGTGGTTCTTCCATGTAAATCTCCGATTCGGTGGACGCGGCTACCTTTTGAGCCTAAACCCGTTGAAAGCTAATAGTAAGTGTGCTTCTCTTTTTAAGGAGTCTTGCCGTGGGCTCACCACCCCAGCAGGTTTGAGGATTGAAGCCCCATGCGACAAATCCCACCGTCCGACGTCCTGACACGTCCCCCCGCCAATGCACCCGAAGGGAGCATCCGGCAAAGCTTCCAGGACAGCCTGGTCCTGGACCATCTCAATCTGGCCAAGTCCATTGCCGCCCGATACTCCGCCCACACCCATGACCTGGATGACGTCCGCCAGGTTGCCTACATGGGCCTGATCAAGGCGGCACGTGGCTACGACAAAGCCAAGGGCGTCAGCTTCCCGGCCTACGCAGCCCCAACAATTGCCGGCGAGGTGAAAAGGTACCTTCGCGACCATTGCTGGGTAGTGCGGCCACCGCGTCCCATCCAGGACGTGCGGCGCCAAGTGTTGGCCCGCACGGAAGAGATGACCCAAACCCTGCAGCGGACGCCGTCACCGCAAGATGTGGCAACGGACCTGAAGCTTGAGCCGGGCCTGGTGCAGGAAGCCCTGACGGCTGGAACCAGCAAGCGGCCCGATTCGCTGGATGCCCCCGCCGCGGAAGGCCGCGACGGACTTCACGGATCCTTGTCCGCCTTCGGTTGCCCGACAGACAGGCTCGAAGACGTTCTTGCGCTGCGGAACGCCATCCGCGGATTGAGTGCGGAAGACCGGCACCTGCTCTACCGGCGCTATTACCGGGAGGAAACGCAGTCCACCATCGCCGAAGCCCTGGGAATCTCGCAGATGCAGGTGTCACGGAAACTCTCAAGGGTTCTGGTTGCCCTCCAGAAGCAACTGTTGGACGACGAAGCCCAGCTCCGGAACGGGACGGCCCCCTGACCGCCGCTGTTGCCTAGCAGCCAAGACGCTCCACGGCGTCCAGGACGTCGCGGACGCTGACGGCCAACAGTGCGGGGTCGGGTTCGGCCGAGAAGACATCACCGCGGCGGAGTTCGACGGCGGTCAGCACCACGTGCGGTCCCGGCGGCGGTCCCCACTCCTCCGCTGGCGCCGGCCCGAAGAGGACCACGGAAGGGCGCTCGTAGGCGGATGCCAGGTGGGCTGCGCCGGTGTCGGCGGAAACCACCAGGCGCGCTTCTGCGATGGTCGCCGCGAATTCGGCGAGGCCCTGCTGCCCGGCAAGCACGCCGTCGTCGAGGTTTGCTCCCTTGAGCCTTGCCAAAGCGGCCACCTCCTCCGCCCGGGCACGCTCCGAAGCGCCCCCTGTGAGGACGATGCGGTGCCCTGCAGCGGCGAGGTCGACAGCGACGTCGGCGAACCGTTCCACGGGCCACAACCTGCTCCCGTACGCGGCACCCACATGGATCACGGTGGCGCCGGGGCGTGGCGAGGAGACGGTGGGGCGGTTGAGGCGGTAGTCGAGGGGATCGGCGTCGATCCCATGCCAGGTGAGCAGGCGGGTCCAGCGTTCACGTTCCGGAATGCCGGTGATCCATGAAGGTCCGGCGATTCCGTCGGATGCGTGTGCAACAACGCGGTTGGCGCCCAGTTCCTGAATGCGGAGCCGGCTCTCCGCGCCGTTTCCGTGCAGGTTGACGGCCACATCCACCGAACCGTGCGGAAGGGTGAGAGGCTCGTCCAACCCTGGTGTTGGCAGGTGTTCAACACCGCCCACCAACTCCAAGGCCCCCGCGATCCAGGCCGGCCCGGCGTACAAAATCCGGTGCTCCGGAAACGCCCGCCGCAAGCCCCGCAGGGCCGGAACCGCCACCAGGAGGTCGCCGAGTTTCAGGGCGCGCAGGGCAAGCAGCAGGGGTTGGTTCCGGTTCCCGTCACTGTCCAAAGCTATGTCCATAGAGGCCTCCCGCTGTGAGTCTAGCGGTACGAAACTTCTCACTGCCGCGTTGTTTAGCGTCAGGAGAACTGGGGAACGTTGCGGGTATGGGAGGAACCGGAACGTTGAAGGCGGTCCTGTTTGACCGCGATGGAACACTCGTTGTCGATGTGCCGTACAACGGCGATCCGCAGCTGGTGCGGCCCATGGCCGGCGCCCTGGAAGCACTGGACAGAGTCCGCGCGGCGGGCCTGGCCACCGGAGTGTTAAGCAACCAGTCAGGCGTGGCCCGCGGGCTGCTGACCCTGGACCAGGTGGCATCGGTGAACCGCCAGGTGGAGCAGCTGCTGGGCCCGTTCGACGTGTGGGAAATCTGCCCCCATGGACCGGAAGACGGCTGCGCGTGCCGCAAGCCCGCTCCCGGAATGATCCTGGCCGCGTGCACCACTTTGGACATCGCGCCGGAAGAGATTGCCTTCATTGGCGATATCGGCTCCGACATCGAGGCTGCCACGGCTGCCGGCTCCCGTGGAGTGCTGGTGCCCACGCCTGTGACCCGGCAAGAGGAGATCGACGCTGCAGGGCTGGTGGCCATGGACCTGGGCCACGCCGTGGAACTGCTTCTCGCAGGGACGCCGGAAGAACAGGGCGCCCCTGCATGAGCCGCGTCCTGGTAGCCCGTTTGGACAGCATGGGTGACGTCCTTCTCTCAGGGCCCGCCCTGCGTGCTGTGGCGAACGGAAACCGTTCCGACGGCAGCCGGCCCAACGACGTCGTCCTCCTCTGCGGCCCGGACGGGGCAGCCGCCGCAGGGATGCTGCCAGGGGCGACCCAGGTGCACACGTGGGCGTCGCCCTGGATAGTGAATCCGGCCCCGCCCGTAACCGGGGAAATGACCAACGGACTCATTGATTTCGTCCGCAGCTCCCGCATCCAGGAGGCCGTGATCCTCACGTCCTTCCACCAATCTCCGCTCCCGCTGGCGTTGCTCCTGCGGCTCGCCGGGGTCACGAAAATCACCGGCGCATCCACGGACTACGCCGGCTCCCTCCTGGACGTCCGCCTGAAACCTGGCGAGGACTTCCCCGAAGACCAGCCGGAAACCGTGCGTGCCCTCACCATCGCCGAAGCCGGCGGCTACGTCCTGCCCAACGGTGACGACGGCAAACTGCGCATCACCCCGGGCCCGGACCATGAGGGATTGGCGGGTGAACTGGCTGAAGCGGGACCCTACATCGTGGTGCACCCGGGCGCTGCGGCACCGGCCAGGGCATGGCCTGCACTGCACCATGCGGCAACCGTGGAATTGCTCGAAGCCTACGGTCACCGGGTGGTGGTCACGGGCGGCCCCAGCGAAGCGTCTCTCACGGCAACGGTGGCCGGCCCTTCTGCCAGGAACCTCGGCGGCGGAACCAACCTCCGGACGCTGGCGGCGATACTGGCCGGGGCCGCCGTCGTAGTGACCGGAAATACCGGGCCCGCCCATCTGGCGGCAGCGGTTGGAACCCCGGTGGTGTGCTTGTTCGCGCCTGTGGTCCCGGCCATCCGTTGGGCTCCTTACGGCGTCCCCTTGGAGCTGCTGGGTGACCAGGACGCTGCCTGCAAGAACTCCCGTGCCCGCATTTGTCCCGTCCCCGGCCACCCATGCCTGAGCTCCGTAACCCCGGAACAGGTGGTCGAAGCGGTGGAAAGGCTCCTGGGAGGCATCTCCTCCCTGACCAGCCGGCGAAAGGTGTGGAAACCATGAGGATCCTGGTGTGGCACGTCCACGGCGGGTGGATGGAGGCTTTCGTCCGCGGCCGGCATGAATACCTGCTTCCGAAAACGTCCGACGGCGGCGCCTGGGGGTTGGGGCGCGGTGGCCGTGACTGGCCAGCCGCGGCTCAGGAAGTGGACCTGGCCGGACTCGATCCGGACAGTGTGGACGCAGTGGTCCTGCAACGCCCCGAGGAAATCGCGGCAGTGGCGCGGATTCTGGGACGCCGGCCGGGTGTCGATCTTCCAGCGGTGTACCTGGAACACAACACCCCCAAAGGCGACGTTCCGTTCACGCTGCATCCGTTGGCGGACCAGAGCAGCATACCGGTGGTCCACGTGACCTACTTCAACCAGCTTTTCTGGGACACGGGCTCGGCAAGCACCACGGTCATTGAACACGGCATCCCGGATCCTGGCCATCTCTACACCGGCGAGCTGGAAGAAATGGGTGTGGTGGTCAACGAACCCGTCCGGCGCGGCCGCGTCACCGGAACGGACCTGCTCCCGGGATTCGCGGGCGTGGGGCCTTTGAGGGTCTTCGGAATGGGCGCCGAAGCACTGCCCCGGGAACTGGACCTGGAGAGCCTTGGGTTCGGCAACGACAGACTCCGGATCTCCGGAGACCTGCCCGCCCGGCAACTCCACGGGCAGCTGGCCCGCTGCCGCCTCTACCTGCATCCCCTGCGGTGGACCTCGCTGGGCCTGGCGTTGCTGGAAGCCATGCACCTGGGCATGCCCGTACTGGCCCTGGCCACCACCGAAGCGGCCCGGGCGATACCGCGCGGAGCAGGCTTGGTCTCCAACGACGTCGGCGAACTCCAAAGGTTCGCAAAGCGGTTGCTGGATGACCCCGAGGACGCGTACGCGATGGGGATCGTCGCGAGGGAGGCTGCCTTGGAACGGTACGGTCTGGGCAAATTCCACCGGGCCTGGGACGAACTCCTGGCCGGGCTGCCCGCCGGCCGCCACACAGCGGCCAGCCATGACACAGAGAGGACGCACCCATGAAAATCTCCATGGTTTCCGAACACGCCAGTCCGCTGGCTGCCCTGGGAGGCGTTGATGCCGGAGGACAGAACGTCCACGTTGCGGCACTGTCCTCGGCCATGGCCGACCGTGGACATCAGGTCACGGTGTACACCAGGCGTGACGATCCCGGACTGCCCGCAAAGGTGCAGGTTGGTCCAGGACTCACCGTGGTCAACGTTGACGCGGGTCCGGCCAAAAGGGTTCCCAAGGACGAACTGCTGCCTTTCATGGGCGAGTTGGCGGACGGTATCTGCGCCGATTGGGCGGGCCAACTGCCGGACGTGGTCCATGCCCACTTCTGGATGTCCGGCCTCGCGGCAATCCAGGCATCGCGTCGGGCGGGAGCTGCCGATCCCGTGCCCGTGGTCCAGACCTTCCACGCGCTGGGCTCGGTCAAACGAAGGCACCAGGGGGCCGCAGACACCAGCCCGCCCGCCCGGCAGTGGCTGGAACCCTGGGTGGGCCGCACCGCTGACTGGGTGATCGCCACGTGCCCGGACGAGGTCTTCGAACTCAAAGCCCTGGGCATCAGCCGGTCAAAAATCTCCATCGCGCCCTGCGGCGTGGACCTCAACCTCTTCACAGGAACGTCCGACGCCGAGCCCAAGTCCCGCACGCACCGGATCCTGAGCGTGGGTCGCCTGGTGCAACGCAAGGGAGTGGACCTGATCATCCAGGCCCTGCCCCTGCTGGCCGAGGCCGGCTTCAACGACGTGGAGCTGCTGATTGTTGGTGGTTCCGGGGACGCCCTCAATCTCGAAGAGGATCCCGAAGCCCAACGGCTCAGGTCCTTGGCCAAAGAGCTCGGCGTTGAGGACAAGATGACCATGCGCGGCCAAGTGCCCCGTGGTTCCATGCCCGCGATTTTCCGCAGCGCGGATGCCGTGGTCTGCGCGCCCTGGTACGAGCCGTTCGGCATCGTTCCCCTCGAGGCAATGGCTTGCGGCGTGCCCGTGGTGGCTGCAGCGGTGGGCGGACTCCGGGAAACGGTCGTGGACCAGAAGACAGGACTGCATGTCCCGCCCAAGGATCCCGAAGCCCTTGCCGAAGCACTGGCCAGGTTGCTGGGAAACCCGGAGCTTCGTGCTGACATGGGCCGCGCCGGTGCCCGCCGGGCACGTTCCCGGTACTCCTGGGAACGCATCGCCGCGGACACCGAGAAAGCGTACAGATCTGTTCTGGCTGCCGGGTTGTCGCGGCAAGCCGATGACGTCCTGGAACCACTGGAAGGAACGGCGCTGTGACCTTTGAAAGCCGTGTGACTACCGAGTCCGTGCTCCCGGGCCGCGTACCCGGCGCCATGCCGGCGCGTTGGGCCACCGATCCCGGCGATCCCACCCACAACACCGAAGTCACCCGGCACTTGGACAACGTCCTCCCCGCGTTGGAGTCCTTGCGCTCGCAATCGCACCGGCTGTCCGGGTGGGGAACGGAGCTGGCAGCCAGGCTGCTGTCCGGGCAGCGCCTTCTGGCGGCGGGCAACGGCGGATCAGCGGCGGAAGCCCAGCACTTCACGGCCGAATTGGTGGGCAGGTTCGACGACGAACGGGCGCCCTTCTCCGCGATCTCCCTCCACGCCGAGTCATCCGCGGTCACCGCACTGTCCAACGACTACGGCTATGAGGAAGTGTTCGCGCGCCAGGTCAGGGCCCACGGCCGGGCAGGTGACGTACTGATGCTTCTGTCCACCAGCGGACGCAGTCCCAACCTGCTCAAAGCTGTCCGTGCGGCGCGTGACCGCGGCATCGTTACCTGGGCCCTCACCGGCCCTGGCCCCAACCCGCTCGCCGACGCCTGCGACCAAGCCGTCACAGTGGACGCCATCGCAGCCAACGCGCAGGAAGGCCACCTCATCGCGGTCCACGCCGTGTGCCGGGCCTTTGACGCGGAGATCGCACGGCGTGCCGGCACTCAGGTGGGTGGCCGACCATGAAGATCACGGTTGTTGGCGATCTGCTCCTGGATGTCGACATCAACGGTGCCGCCACCCGGCTGAGCCCCGACGCGCCGGTGCCGGTGGTCGACGTCGCGGACGTCCGGCGTCGAGCGGGTGGCGCCGGGCTGGTCGCCACCGTGCTGGCGCGCGACGGCCACGACGTCACGCTGGTCACCGCGCTGGCGGACGACGACGGCGCAAGCCACCTCAGGCGCGCACTGGCTGGTGTTTCCGTGCTCGCCGGAGCCCCGCTGGCTCCCACGCCCACCAAGACCCGGGTGCGGATCGGAACGCATCCGATGGTCCGGTTCGATCAAGGATGTTCACCAGCCCCCGTCCCGTCCAGCACCGGGGAGATGCTCGGAGCCATCGTGTCGGCGGACGCCGTGGTGGTGGCAGACTACGGGCGGGGAATCACCGCGAACCCGGCTATCCGGGCGTCGCTCGCGGAAGCTGCCCGGCATGTTCCGGTGGTGTGGGATCCGCACCCTTCCGGGTCGGTCCCCGTGGCGGGAGTGTCCATGGTGACACCCAACTTTGCCGAAGCACTCGCCTTTGCCAAGGCCGCAGGCCTGGAGGGGAACCACCTTGGGGCCGAAGTTGCCGGGCGGTTCCTGCTGGACGCGTGGGGAAGCGCGTCCGTGCTGGTGACGAAGGGCGAGGACGGCGCCGTCCTGCTCGCGGCGGGCGCTCAGCCGCAGGGCATTCCGGCCCCGAAGACCCACGTCAGCGATCCCTGTGGTGCCGGCGACCGTCTTGCCGGGAGCCTCGCTGTTCACCTGGGCAAAGGACTGGGCCTGGCGGAAGCTGCCGCGCGGGCCGTGGGGGACGCTTCAGCATTCCTGGCCGCCGGCGGTGCGGCGGCGCTCGCAATGGTGGGGGACGAAACAGCGGTCCAGGTGGCGCCCGGGGCGGGACCCGTCGTCGAACCCAAGGGTCTGGAACTGGTGGATAGCGCCGACCTCCGCCAGGACGGAGTCCGCCTGGCCCGATCCACCCGCGAAGCCGGAGGCACCGTAGTGGCCACGGGTGGATGCTTCGACCTCCTCCACGCGGGCCACGCCCGGACGCTGGCAGCGGCGCGAAGCATGGGCGACTGCCTGATCGTGTGCCTGAACTCGGACGAATCCGTCCGGCGGCTCAAAGGCGCGCATCGGCCCATTGTCAGTGTGGAAGACCGTGCCGAGTTGCTGCTGGCGCTCGAATGCGTTGACGCGGTGGTGGTCTTTGACGAAGACACCCCCGAAGCCTGCCTCCGCGGAATCCGGCCCGATATCTGGGTCAAAGGTGGCGACTACACCCCCGAAGAATTGCCGGAAGCCCGCGTCCTTGAGGCGTGGGGAGGGCGCTGTGTCACAGTGCCCTTCCATCCGGCACGCTCCACCAGCGGCCTGGCTGCAGCCCTTGCCAAGGTCAGCTGACCATCAGCAGGATCAACGAAAGGAACCGCATGAACACGCAAACACCTGGACGCGTCATCGTCACCGGAGGCGGCTCCGGCCTTGGCGCTGCGATCGTTGAGGCCATCCGCGACGCCGGCGGTACGCCGTTCGTCTTTGACCGGGATGTCAGCAACGTCTCGGGGGCCAAAGCCCTGGAAGTGGACGTCTCCGACCGGCAGGCCGTGGAATCGGCCGTCAAGGAAGTCGCCGAAAGCCTGGGCGGCCTGGACGGAGTGGTCACTGCCGCAGGGATCGACCGCTGCGGAAAGCTGGGCGACGTTCCGGCCGAGGAATGGGAAAAGGTCATCGGAGTCAACCTCCTGGGAACGGTCTCCGTGGTCCGGGCAGCCCTGCCGTACCTCAAGGGATCCCGTGGCCGGGTCATCACCATCGCCTCCACCCTTGGCCTTCGGGCACTGCCGGATGCCACCGCGTACTGCGCGTCAAAGTTCGGCGTGATCGGGTTCAGCCGCGCACTCGCGGCCGAAACCGGGGGAGTCATCGGGGTCACCACCATCATCCCGGGTGGCATGAAGACCCACTTCTTCGATGACCGCGACGAACAGTACAAGCCGCAGGACGACTCCAAGCTCAACGACCCCGCCAATGTGGCGCAGGCCGTGGTGTTCGCCCTCTCGCAGCCGTTCGGCAGCGAGGTCCGCGAACTCCTTATTTGCCCCGCAGAAGAAGGCTCGTGGCCGTAAGGTCCAGCACGTCCTGAACAACGTCGGCCACGGCGATGCCCCTGATGAGGGTGTCGTCGTGGCCGCAGTGCGGAGCCGTCCAGCCGACTTGGGTGATGTCCGCTCCGCAACGGGGGCAGCGAGTCACCCAGGACATGTGGACGCGGTGCATGGCCCGCCCGCGCGGGCCGGCATTGATGGCGTTGCCCAGCCAGAAGACCCCCACAGTGGGAGTGCCAAGTGCTTGTGCCAGGTGCCGTGGGCCGCTGTCGCTGGCCAGCATTACCGACGCCTCTGCCAGCAGGGCCGCCAGATCTCCGATGTCGAGCTCGCCGGCCACGGACGTCACGGCCTGCCGATGGGCCTCCGTGAGCTGCCGCCGGGCCAGCCCGGCAACTTCCTGGGCCAACGCCTTTTCCGAGCTGTCGCCGACGACCAGCACCTGCGCCCCTTCCGCCGCGATGCCCGCCGCAGCTTCGGCAAAGTTCGACGCCGGCCACCGCCTTCGCGGATCGGTGGCACCCGGGTGGACCACCACCAGCGATGACCGCAGAGGGTCCCTTAACGTGGCAATGTTCTGCCGGTGCCCGTGCTTGGGGAGCAGGACAGCGGGGACACTGCCGGGTGCCCCGGCCAGGCCGGCTACTTCCAGCCAGCGCTCCGGTTCGTTCTGGTAGTAGACGTAGTCCAGGTTCCGCTCCAGATGTTCGGCGTCCTTGGTGCGCGTTCCGGCCGTGTGCCGCGCCCCCAGCCGGAGCAGGAAGGGGTTGGAAAACCGGCCACCACCGTGCATCTGGAGCGCAAGGTCGAACTCCCTGGCCCGCATCGCCTCAAAGAAGGCTTCCTGGGCGGCCGTGTCCTCAGCATCGTCCTCGAAGTGCTCGCCGTTGCGGGGACCGTCGTGGACGCCGCGCGCCACCGGAAGCAATTCGACGTCGTCTACCGGACCGTCCGTAGCGGCGGCCAGGGCTGCGTGCACGGGCGTGCCCAGCAGCGTGACGGTGGCCTGCGGATAGGCGCTTTTCAGTGCATTCAGGGCGGGGTAGGTGTAGATCAAATCGCCCAGTCCGCCGCCCCTGAGCACCGCGATCCGCTGGACTCCACGGAACTTTTCCAGCACGGGCCCCATTCCGGGACACAAACGAACATCCATGAGCGGTTTCTTTCTTCAAGGTAGCGAAAACTCCCGGGTCCGGCGTGTGAAGCGCGTGCCGCGGGGTACCTGTCGGGAACAGGAACATGCCGTTCTACCGGAAGGTACCCCATGGCACGCCTATCCAATCAAGAAGGCCTGGCTGACTGGTTGCCGGGCCGTTTGGCCGAGGAACGCCCTGTCGTGACGGTCATCGGCGACTCCATCCTTGACGGTTGGTGGGAGGGAACCATCGAAAGGTTCTGCCGCGAAGCCCCCGCTCCCGTAGTCCAGGTCCAGCGCCGCGACTTCGCTCCCGGCGGTGCTGCCAACACCGCGATGAACCTCGCAGCCTTGGGCGCCGAGGTGCGCTTCGTGTCGTTGATCGGCGAGGACGCTGCCGGGGCAACACTGGCCGCCGCCCTCGAAGCAGCAGGAGTCGACGTTTCCCATCTGGTCCGGCACCCTGCCATGACCACCACTACCAAGTTCCGGGTGAGCAGCGCCGGGCAAGTGATGTTGCGGCTGGACGATGCCGCCACGGAAATTCCCGACGCGGGCCGTGGGGAAATGGCCGCCGCAGTGCCGGAGGCACTTCGTGGCTCCGCTGCCGTGGTGCTGTGCGACTACGGCGCAGGGGCACTGGAAGGCCCGGTGCGCAGTGCGATCCTGGATCACTTGGCCCCCGGCGTTGACGGCGGTATACCGGAGCCCCGGCAGGACACGCTTGTTGTGGTGGATGCCCACAACCCAGCCGACTGGGCCGCACTCAGACCGGACCTGGCTACCCCCAACGCCCAGGAAGCGGCAAGGCTGATCGGTTCGGAATTCCCGGGCGGTGCTGCCCGGTGCCCCTTCGTGGAAGCGCATACGGACCAGCTCCTTCGCGCCTCAGGTGCGGCCGCCGTCGTCGTGACCCTGGACCGGGAGGGGACGCTGACCATCCGTCCGGACAGCACGCCAACGGAACCGGCGACGCACCGGACCTGGGCCCGGCCGCAGGCGGAGAAGCAGGCCTCCGGAGCCGGCGACACGTTCGTCGCGGCCCTGACCCTGGCCCGGGCGGCAGGCTTGCCCCTGACCACCAGTGTGGATCTGGCACAAGCGGCCGCCGACGTCGTGGTCCACAGACCGGGAACCTCTGTCTGCACCACCAGCGAACTCACCAAACACCTCAGCGGCTTCGCGGACACGGCGTTGACGGACACAGAGCTGGCTGCACACATCCAGGAGCACCGCAGGGAAGGACGCAGGATAGTGCTCACCAACGGCTGCTTCGATGTCCTCCACCGCGGCCATACCCGCTACCTGAACCAGGCCAAGCAGCTGGGCGACGTGCTGGTGGTGGCACTGAACAGCGACTCCTCAGTACGGCAACTCAAAGGTCCCGACCGCCCGGTCAACCACGAAGCCGACCGGGCCGCCGTCATCGCCGCCCTGAGCTGCGTCGACCATGTGACTATTTTCGATACCCCCACGCCGATCCCGCTCATCGAACTCCTGCAGCCTGATGTCTACGCGAAAGGCGGGGACTACACCCCGGAAATGCTCCAGGAGACGGAAGCCGTGGAAAGCTACGGCGGCACGGTGACCATCCTGGACTACGTGCCCGAGCATTCCACCACAGCGGTGCTCGAACGCATCCGCTCAAGCGGCGAGAACCATGAAGGCTGAGGAACCACGCATGCGCATTGCGATCATCGGAGCCACCGGACACGGCGGAACGGAACTGCTCAAACGGCTGCAGAAGGCGCGTTCCGAAGAGGGCGCGGACCTGGAACTTGTGGGCGTGGTACGCCGGGAACCGGATCCGGATGCCGCCCCCTACCACGGGGTGGAGTGGCACACCCTGGACATCGGCTCGCCCACGGACCAACCGGCACTCGAAACTGCCCTCGCCGGGGCCGACGCCGTGGTTCATCTGGCCTGGCTCATCCAGCCCAACCACGACAGGGAACTGCTGCGACGCACCAACGTGGAGGGCACGGCCAACGTCCTGGCCGCCGCGCGCAAAGCCGGGGTGGGGCACTTTGTCTGCGCTTCCTCCGTGGGAGCCTACTCGCCGGCGCCGAAGGACCAACGCACCAAGGAAGGCTGGCCCACTGGCGGTATCCGCAGCTCGCACTACAGCGCGGACAAAGCGGAGCAGGAACGCCTCCTGGACGAGTTTGCCAAAGAGAACCCGGACATTGTGGTGGCCCGCCTCCGCCCGGCTTTGATGTTCAGCTCCGGAGGCGGAAGCGAAGTGGGCCGCTACTTCCTCGGCCGGCTCCTGCCCCGGTTGGTTCCGCGTAAGCCATGGCTCCCGGTGCTGGCCCTACCCAAAGAGTTGGTGTTCCAGGCCGTACACACGGCGGACGCCGCGGATGCGTACTGGCGGGTGTTGGAGCACAAGGCCGAGGGCGCCTACAACATTGCCGCCGAACCGGTGATAGACCCCAACGCGCTCGCATGGATCTTCAAGGCCAGGCGTTTGCTGCCGTTCCCGCTCGCGGTGCTTCGCGCCGTCGTCGAGGCCACGTGGCGTTTGCGCCTGCAGGTGACCGACGGCGGCTGGGTGGACATGGCGGCCAACGTGCCCATCATGGATTGTTCCCGTGCGCACAGCCTGCTGGGCTGGTCGCCGAAGCATTCTTCGCTGGAGTCCCTGGCAGAGATGCTGGAGGGAATCGGAGCGGGCAAGGGCCGGTCGGGTTCGCCGCCACTGAGGCCGCGCTGAGGTAGATCCAGCCCTATTCCGACGACAGCACCACGGTCAGGATCCGGCGCAGGCTCATGGCCACGGAAGCCGGTGCGTTCACGGGTGCCTGGCCCGCCGCAGCCTCGGCCACGGCGTTGCTCAGGGCGGTGATGCTGTCCTTCGCATCAGCCATGCGTCTGGTCAGCTCGCCGGATTCCCCGTCCCGCCAATGGTCCACAACAGAGGCCACGGCTTCCAAAGACTCCGAAAGGTAGCCCACCACAGCGTCCGGGATGACTGTTCCGGCGCCTTCTTCCCAGATGGCACTTGCCAGGACGTCGGTGATGTCCTGGACGTGGAAAGTGAGCCGTTCGAGGGTCCGCAAACCTGAGAGATCGGCCGGTAGGCGGGTCGCACGACGCCGGGACCTGGGATTCGCTTTGGCGCTCAGCTCCGCTTGGTGCACCGCTGTCCGCACCGCGGCCGCAGTGAGGGACAGTTCGTCGCTGCGGCTCGCCCATGCTTCGTGGTTGGGCGGCCAGGACTCCTCCATGGCCTTCGCCATGTCTTTGAGCTGCCGTGAAAGTGCTTCCTGGTGGCCGGCGATCGCGGGGTCGATGTCGTCCAGGTGCAGGGGCGGAACCACCAGCCAGTTGACGGCGAACCCCACGGCGACGCCCAGTGCCATCTGCAGGACGTACGCGAAGGAGAACCCCTCCGTGTTCGAGTCGCCCAACACCAGGACGAACAACGCAGCCATGGGAATCCATTCAGAGGCACTTCCCAGCCGGGGCAGGCCGCCGATCAGCACGCCAAGTCCCACGACCAGGGCGACGGCAAAGGCTGTTGGTGCGGTGACCGTGGTGATGGCGAAGGCCATGCCGATACCCAGCACCAGGCCGGCCAGGCTCTGGAGTCCGTGCTTGGCGGAGTCCGCCACGGTGGGGTGCATGCTGACCAAGGCACCCAGGGGCGCGTAGTACGGGTACTCAGCGGCGGGGCCGGGCATGAAGGGGGCGATGTACCAGGCCAATCCAGCGGCGATGGCTGTTTTGGCGGCGAACAGGAGTCGATGGCGTGTGACGGTTTTACGCAGCGCGGGAATCAGCCGTCGCCTGGAGGGCATGGGGCTCATCAATCCAACGGTCGCAGGTATGTGCCCTGGTGTCGAGCGGAAAGCGCTGAACGTGAGCGGAACCATGATTACTGGATACATGTGATTAGAACCACGGCATCCGGGTACACACCCATTGATAGTAACGATGCTTACTATTCCGGCTGCTGTCCGCAGCCTGCCAACTGTGGAAAGAGAGCAACAATGACTGAGCGCCAATCGCCGCAGGACGGAAGCTTCGCGGCGCCGAGAGGCGGAGCCCACGCAGGGACCGAGCCTTTTTCCGGAAGCTACCTGGACTCGCCGGACGTTGAAACCGATGCCACGTTAACAACTGGTTCCGCAGGTTCCGGTACCGGATCTGCGGATTCCGGCACCGTTGAAACTGCCAAGCAAGAGGCCGCGGGTGTGGCCGGAGCCGTCGGTGACGCGGCCAGCGGAGTGGTGGACACCGCCAAAACCGAGGCCGGCCACGTAGCCCGTGAGGTCAAGGTGAACGCCCGCCAGCTGCTCACCCAGACCAAGGGTGAGCTTGCCGACCAGGCCCAGGTCCAGCAGCAGCGCGTTGCCGAAGGGCTGCGCTCCATCTCTGACGAACTGTCGACCATGGCAAATTCCACCCAGGACGGCGGCGTTGCCACGGATCTCGTCCAACAGGCTGCCCAGCGGTCTTCATCCGTTGCGCAGTGGCTGGAAGGCCGCGATCCCGGTTCGCTGCTCGACGAGGTCAAGGGCTTCGCCCGCCGCAAGCCAGGGACGTTCCTCCTGTTGGCCGCCGGAGCCGGTGTCCTTGCAGGTCGACTGGGCCGCGGCATGGCCGGTAACGCCTCCGACGCCGCCTCGGCGCAAAGCACGACGCCGGCAACCACCCCCCGCGCAGAGTACTACCCCTCTTCCGGCGGAGCGGTAACGCCTCCGGCCGTGGATCTGCCCGGACCGCAGGCAACCACTGCAGGATACGGCTCGGCAACCACCGTGGGAACTCCCGGAACGCCTGGGTACGACGCCGGAACCACCGGAGGCTTCGAAGGCTCCACGCTCCCGTACCCGGAGACCGAAGCCGGTGGGATCAAGGCCCAGGGCGATCCGCTCGCGGGCCCGCTTGATCCGGACAACCCCCCGTACGGAGGTAACCGATGAGCAGTCCCACCGATTTGCCCCCCACCGCGGCCCACGAGAAGGCGGAAAACCTGCCACTCGGCGAGCTGCTGGGCGACCTGACGCGTGACGTTTCGACGTTGATGCGCCAGGAAGTGGAGCTGGCCAAGGTGGAACTCAAGGAGTCCGCCACCAAGGCAGGGAAGGGCGCCGGACTGCTGGGCGGAGCTGCCTACGCCGGCCACATCACGATGCTGTTCCTGTCCATAGCCCTCTGGTGGGCCTTGGGCCAGCTCGTTGGACTCGGGTGGTCCGCCGTCATCGTCGCGGTCATCTGGGGAATCGTCGCTGCTGTCCTGGCGGTCAAGGGCCGCAAGGAACTGAACACCATCAAAGGCATGCCCCGGACCGCTGAGACGGTCAAGGAAATACCACCCGCTTTGAAACCCAACACTGAGGAGACACGATGACGCAGAACCCCGACGCCCTGCGCGCGGACATTGAAGAAACGCGCCGCCGGCTCAGCACCAACGTTGATGCCGTGGCTGACAAAGTCACGCCGTCACACATCGTCAACCGCCGGGTGGACAAGATCAAGACAGCTGTTTTCGGCGCCCGCGACGACGTCCAGGACCGGGCAAGCACCGCCGCCCACCAAGCACAGGACACTGTGTCCGGAGTGGTTTCGGATATCGGCGATGCCCCGCAGGCCATCACCCGCAAGGCCCAGGGCAGCCCTGTCGCCGCAGGGCTGATTGCTTTCGGCGCCGGCCTTCTGGTCTCCTCGCTGTTCCCCGCGTCTGAAAAGGAGCGCGAAGCAGCGCAGGCAGTCAAGGAAGCAGCCCAGCCGCTGACCGATGAGCTGAGCCACGCGGCACAGGAAGTCGCGGAGCACCTTCGCGAGCCCGCCCAGGACGCCATGCAGAACGTCAAGGACAGCGCCACGGAAGCTGCTGCCAACGTCAAGGATGAAGGCCAGGCTGCGGCCGCCGACGTCCAGGACCGGGCAGAGACAGCCAAGGACAACGTCAGCAACCAGTAAGCCGGCCTGCCAACCCGGGAAGGGGACAGCAAACGCCGCAGTGCATCCTCATTGCGACGTAAGTTGTCCCCTTTCCGGGTGTCAGCGCACTTCGAGGATCATTTGCAGCAGCCGCGCAGCAGCCGGGCGTGCTGCATGCTCTTCGGCCCATTGCGCGCGGGCCAGTGCCTTGCTCACAGCCTGCGTAGTGATACCCAGTTCCTGCGCAACGGCTTTTTGCTGGCCCCGGACTCCGGGCGTCAGCAGGTCCAGCACCCGCCACTCCGCAGCGCTGCGGTGTTGAACAATATGGCCAAGAAGCCGCAGTACGGCTTCTGCTTCGGAAGCCAGGGCGGCCAGAGGGCCGTCCACCGCGACGGGTATCCGCTCCTTGCTGGAGCGGAGCCTGTCCACGGCCCGCCTGGCATATACCAGCCCGTGGCCTGAGGCGTCTTTCACCAGGTTGGGCAGCGGCTCATTGATGGGGCCAACACCAATTCCCACATACCACTGGCCGGTCCGGAGCGCGATCAAGGCGGTCTCTACGGCCTGGTGGCTGGATTCCACGATGCCCTGTACCTCATCCTCAACCGAGCGGTCGAAATCCAGGCGGGCAGGAATGTGCCGCAGGTCCTTGAGCAACTGCGGCACAAGATCGCCGTCGCGGCGGCTGTCGCGCTGGTTGATGGTGAGAGTGAACATAGTGGATCACATGCTACCGGCTGGTAGCAGCTCTGCAAGGGCACAATTCCCCTGTTACTTGCTTCGTGACGGGCTCCGCGAACTTCCGGCGGCTCAGTCCAAGGCGGTGGGTCCAGTCAGTACGACGGCGGGCAGCGCACCTGCCGCTGGACGGCCGGCGCCGGGTGTGCCGGAGTCCCACATGGCTCCTTGGATGGCCTTCACCAGCGGGGCCGGATCCTCGTTCGCGGCGAAGACCCAGAACGTATCGCGGGCCTGGAACACTACTGCGTTCCTGCCGCCCGCACCCAGAGAGACCTTGTTCCTTGCCACCAGGCGCCTGTCCGGATCAGTGTTGTCGGCGGTAGTCACGGCCTTGAGCGTCCCGGGCGCGATCGCGTTCCAAGGAAACACCAGCAGGGTGCTCTTTTGCGAGTACTTGGCCACGATTCCCCCGTCAAAGACCAGGAGTTTCCGGAAACTGCCCAGCAGGGTCATGGACCACAGCACCAAACCGGTGAGGGCGCTGGCGGCAATAAAGAGCAGGGGATCACCGAAATGTCCGGCCTCCCGGGTGGAGCGGAGCGGGCTGACGAACTCGGCGATGGTTCCAAAGAGGAAGCCAACCAGCAGGCATGGAATCAGCGCCTTCCAGTAGATGCGCCGCGAAGAAGCGACATACCGGAGTCGCCCCAGCCCGGGTCCAAGCCGGCGCTCAACACGTCGTACCAGCCAGTTACGGCCGCGCATCCGGGCGCTGGCCATAGAGGTTGGGCAGGTTTTGCTGTTGTGCCGAGGCCGCTTGCTCCGCGGCAACGGCTTTGGGATCCGGGACCGGCTGCTGGCCTTTGGCGATGCCGGAGCGCCGGTCCATGGCAGCAAACTTGGGATCCCAGGTGTCATCTCCGCCGCCGCTCAATGCAGCAGCGATAACCATCACCACGAAGAACGGGAAGAACGACCAGCAGATGGCGCGCCATCCGCCCAACCAGGCACCCGCCGTCGTGCCGTTCTTGATCCGCACCGAGCGCATGCCTGCAGCGGCGTCACCGACGCTGCCCACAGTTCCCCAGATCATGCCGTAGATGAACAGACCCACGAACCACAGGACGACGTACAGGGTCAGCCAGAAGCCGTCATTGAACCCGAGCGTCGAGCCGTTGTTCATCATGGACTCACGGACCACTGCGGCGATGGCTGCCAGGATGACGTAGCCCACCAGGAACACGACCGCATCCAGCACGCGGCCCCAAAAGTGGGCTGCTCCGGATGCCTTGACGAAGTACGCGCCCGTGTCGGGGTGGCGGCGTACGGCACGTCCGGTGAGGGGGTCCACCATGCCGGTTGCGGTTGTGGGCTTCGTAGCGCTCATGAGGGGCTTTCGGTTCGACGGCGGGTTGCGGCTTGGGTGCGGGAGATCAGGCCAGCCCGGCAAGTCCGCCCAGGACGCGGGCCAGGGACGGGGCAGATGTTTCCTTCAGTTCGAAGGAAACGCCCTCGCCCTGCTCCGGAAGGCCGGGCTCCTGCGAGCCCTCCACGCGAGGCGTCAGAACGTGGACGCCGGACGGGCCGGTGTAAACGGTGACGGTAGGAAATTCATTGGTGTCGGAGTTGAACGCAACAACGTTGCTTGCGGCCTGCGTATCGGCCAGGGCCGTGGCGGCATGGGCCTCGAACTGGGCTTCCGTGTACACCGCAGGGTCCGAGTCGCGGGCGGCCGCGTGCTCGGGATCCACGAATTCGGCGAGGCGCGGTACCAGTTGGTCCCGGGTGACAACGGTGAAGCCGTGAAGGCCGCCTTCGTCCACTTCCTCCAGCAGGACGCCTTCGTCATGGACGTAGCCGTACAGCCAGCGCTTGCCGGTGGAGACGGTCCGTTCAACGGAAACAACGTTGCTGCCGCTGCGGCGAAGGGTCAGGGCGCCGGTGATTTCCTCCGTGGCGTGCAAACGGGAGGGTTCCATTTCGCCTTCAAAGATCACCGGGTAGACGAGTTCCTTGGCGAGCAGCCCGCGCAAGGCCACGGCGCACATGATGTCCTTGTTGGCGTCCTGGGCTGAAAGCCACGGCAATGCCACCAGTTGCTCGTGCTGGACGCCGTCCAGTGCCACGACTTCCTCATCGGTCAGCGTGGGCAGGGGCGCTCCGATGGCGCTGGCTGATGCCAGGACCTTGGCTGCGGCCTGGACATCCCGTTCGGTCCAATTCATGGTGCTCGTTGTCATCCGAATATCCCTCCGACAAAGTTTCCGACCGACTTGGCGGCATTACTGACTCCGTCTGCCACCTTACTGCCTACATCCTTGGCGAAATTGCCCACTTCCTTGGCGCCGTCGGCAATGTAACTGCCGGGGTTGCGGGCAAAGTTGGAGATGGAATCCCAATTGTCAGCCACCAGGTTGCCCAGCGCCCACGCTCCGGCAACCAGCCCGGCACCAATGACGATCGGCGCACCGATGGGACCCAGAAGGGCCGCGCCGCCGGCCGTCATGAGCATGATGCTGCCCACGCCGCCCACCACGGACAGCCCGCCGGCAACCCTGTCGCCGGTTCCGCGCCAACCGTCATGCTGGGGGCTGATCATGTCGCTGATGCCGCCCACGATGTTCAGTGGTGCAGCGACAGCCCCGGCGATCCGGAGCCCCTTGGAGAACTTGCTCGCCTCCTGGAATGCCGTGCTGTACGGGATGTTGGCTTTGAGGTCGGTGATGACGTCCGTGACCTTTTCGCCGTTGCGCAGCGCGGTGATGCCGTCCCGCAGCACGCTGCCACCGGCGCGCCAGTTGGTCAGGATCTCTTTGGTCTGCCCGTACCGCAGGTGCCGGGGGATGACATTTCCGGCGGCGTCCGGCTTGACCGGAAGGAGGTACTTGAAGGCCGTCCACAGCGGAGCAGCCACACCTTTGGCGCCCATGGCGGTGTCGTAGACATCCTTGAGGACGCCCACCGACGTGCCCGAGCCGTCATTGTGGCTGGCGAATTCCTGCTGGTTGGCGTGCTTCTTCAGCTGGCTCGCGTTTTCCCGGAGCATGTTGGCGGCCTTGACCAGGCTCTGCCGGTGCTGGCTGTTCCAGTCACCCTTGAAGACCGTGGCGTCGCGGCCCTGCCAGGCTGTCGTGGAATTGATCGCGTTGGACAGCTGCGTGCTTTGCAGGCTGATGGCGTCGGCGGCTTTGCCCATCACACCCGCCAGACTGCGAAGTTGCGCGATATCCGCGCCGTAAAACCCAGCCATATGGAACCCCCTGTGTGCAAGCATCGAAAAGTCTCATCCCAGCCTAGGGGGCCGGGCAAGCTCCCGCGATGGGTAGTCATGCCCATCAAAGCAACGCGGGGTCACTTATGGCCCATGTTCGACTCCCGAATGGGCCATAAGTGACCCCGCGTTGCTTTAAAAGCACGACGGCGGTTGGTGGGGTTCCAGGGAACCCCGCCAACCGCCGTCGTGGTCTGCGTTAGTGGCCTGCGGCCGGAACGTAGCGCTTGATGGAGGCTTCCAGCTCGGCTTCGGCGGCGGCGCGGTCGCCCCAACCCTCGGCCTTGACCCACTTGCCGGGCTCCAGGTCCTTGTAACGGGTGAAGAAGTGCTCGATTTCCTTGATCAGGAATTCGCTGACGTCGCTGACTTCCTGGATGTGGTCGAAGCGTGCGTCAACGGGAACGCAAAGGACCTTGGCATCTCCGCCGCCGTCGTCGGTCATGTTGAAGACGCCGATGGGGCGGGATTCAACGATGACGCCCGGGTGGAGGTCGAAGTCCTGCAGGAGCACCAGTGCGTCCAGCGGGTCGCCGTCTTCGCCCAGGGTGTTCTCGAAGAAACCGTAGTGCGTGGGGTACTGCATGGAGGTGAACAGGACGCGGTCCAGGCGGACACGGCCGGTTTCGTGGTCAACTTCGTACTTGACGCGCGATCCCTTGGGGATCTCGATGGTCACGTCGTGCTTCATGGAATGCTCCTTGACGGGTGAGGGTGGGGCGTTGCTCCGCCGAAGCGGCCGCCACAGGTGACGGTGCCTCAGGCAGGCTGCTTAGCCCGGGGCTGGCGGCAGGCAAAAGTACAGCCGGTGCCGCCGACTACTATTGAGGATATAGCGAGAGGCCCGGGTTTCTTGAACCGGCGGGGACATTTCAGGACTGACAGGACCAAGCAACTTCCATGATGGGCGTTAAAAACGGGGGTTCCCGGAAGAGGGTGCCCACGGTGTGGGGGCGCTTGATGTGGCCGGTGCTGTTGGCAGTTGTCCTGCTCTGTGTCGGCGCCGTCGTGGTGTCCGGAATGGCGCCCGGGTTGTTCAGTGTTCCCCGGCCTTCGCCGTCGATCCCCGCGTGGCAGCAGCAACCCACGCAACTGTCCGGCTCCAGCGCGCTGCTGCCCCTGGATGACAAAGCGCCCGTCCCCCTGACGTCCGAAGTGTCCCGGCTCCTGGACGGGACCCTGAAACCAGATGGCGCGGGCAACATCAGCGGCATGGTCATCGACGCCATCACGGGGAAGGTCCTGTTCGACCGCGACGCCAACGCCAACAGGATCCCGGCGTCCAACATGAAATTGTTGACCGCCGTCGCAGCCCTGAAGGCACTCGGGCCTGACGCGGGGTTCACCACCAAGGTTCTCGGATCCGACAATCCCTCCACAGTGGTCCTGACCGGCGGCGGGGACGTGCTGCTGGGTGCGTCCGCTTCCGACCCTTCCGCCATTCTTGGACGTGCCGGCCTGGCTTCCCTGGCCGCGGACACTGCGACAGCCCTGGCCGCAGCGGGCGTGCAGGGCCCCATCACGGTGAAGGTGGACGACTCCCTCTTCACCGGACCGGCCCTGAACCCGGCCTGGAGCCTCGACGACGTGGCGGCCGGCGAAACCGCTCCCTTGTATTCCCTCGCGCTGAACTCCGGACGCTATTCACCCGGCGTTCAAACAGGTCCCAGGCCCCAGGACTCTGCCATGACCACCGCCCAGGCTTTCGCGGAGCAGTTGGCGGCGGCCGGCGTCGTGGTGAGTCCCGGCGTCGAACGCGCCAAAGGCCTCCCCACCAAAGTCCTGGCCACCGCTGAATCCGCCACGGTCAGCGAGCAAGTGGACCTGATGCTGGAGACCTCCGATAACTTCCTGGCCGAGGCCCTGGGGCGGATGACCGCTGCCGCCAGCGGCAAGGAAACCACGTACGACGCCGCCACTGCAGCCGTGCGGCAAAGGCTGGGGGAGTTGGGTATCGCCACGGACTCAATGCAGCTGGCCGACGTTTCGGGACTGGCGTTGGAGAACCAGGTCAGTGCCCGGCAGTTCGCCGAGGTCGTCCGGGCCATCACCAGTGGTCCGGATCCTGCGCTTCGTTCAGCCCTGGACGGTTTTCCCGTTGCAGGACTCACCGGCACCCTCAACGACAGGTACGGCGACGCCAGCACCGCCGGGGGAGCGGGACTGGTCCGCGCCAAGACCGGAACCCTCAACACCGTCATCGCCCTGAGCGGTTATGTGGTGGATGCGGACGGACGGCTCCTGGTGTTCTCCTTCATCGGCAACGGGCTGGACCCCGGTGCGGCCGGCAACAAAGTGGCCATGGACCGATCCGCGTCCGTACTGGCCTCCTGCGGCTGCCGGGGCTGAAAGCTCCGCGTCCAGCGAACTTAAGGGTTCACTGTCAGCCACGTGTGGTGTGATGGACCGTATGGTGTCATCTGCCCGCGAATCGTCAGCAGGGGCCCAGTCCCTGATCAATTGGGATCTGGCCGCCGCTACGGCTGCCCGGCTTGCCCCCTCCGGCCCTGAGCTCAGCGCCGGGGAAATCGGCAAGGCGGTAGAGAACCTGCGCTTCAATGCGGATATCTCCGTGCCCCACGTGCACGACATCACAGGGCTGGACGCCGCGCGGGACCTGCGCGATTCCCATGTCCTGGTGGTGGACCGGGCCTCGTGGTCCAAGGCCAATACCCAGAGTTTTTCGGTGATGCTCCAGCCTGCGCTGAAGAAGATGCTGGAAAGCCGCAGCGGGGTTGCCATGACACCGGCGGCAGCTGCAACCAGCGGGGCCATCACCGGAACCCAGCTCGGCGCCGTACTGGCCTTCCTCTCCAGCAAAGTGCTCGGCCAGTATGATCCCTTCGCTGCCCTGGCACCCGATTCCACTGTGCCCCCGGGCGGCCGCCTCCTGCTTGTGGCGCCGAACATCATCTCCGTGGAACGCGAACTCAACGTCCACCCGGACGACTTCCGCCTTTGGGTGTGCCTCCACGAGCAAACGCACCGCGTCCAGTTCGCGGCCGCACCCTGGCTCAGGCACCACATGCTCGACGAAATCGAGAAACTCAGCGGCAACCTCCTGGGCAACATGGACTCCCTCGTTGAACGGGCCGGCGCAGTGGCCAAGTCCCTCCGGGACCGCAATCCCACAGAGAAGACTCCGGGCCGTGGCGCCATTCTGGACCTCCTGCAGAATCCCGAAGAAAAAGCGTCCCTCTCCCACATCACCGCTGTCATGAGCCTCCTCGAGGGCCACGCCAACGTCGTGATGGATGCCGTCGATTCCAGCATCGTCCCCTCCGTGAAGACCATCCGCCAGCGCTTTAACGACCGCGGCAAGGACCGGGGCGTTGTGGAGAAGTTCATCCGCAACCTCCTCGGCCTGGATGCCAAGATGCGCCAGTACACCGACGGCGCCAAATTCGTCCGCGAAGTTGTTGCCGTGGCCGGGATGGAAGGCTTCAACAAGGTCTGGGAATCCGCAGAGTACTTGCCCACCGAAGAAGAAATCCATAACTCCCGGCTGTGGCTAGAGCGGATGGGCCTTTGAGCCTTCCGGCCGGTTCCGGTGCTGGTTCAGGTTCCGGGGTGGGTTCAGCAGGCAAAGGACGACGCCGGCCCGGACGACTGGCGCCAGTCGTCGGCAAAGCACGGAAACAGTTGCAGAACGCCCTCGCCGCTGCCGGGTACCCCGCGCGGGTGCTCGTGGCCTGCAGCGGAGGTCCGGATTCCCTGGCGCTCGCAGCCATTGCAGCCTATTTCGGCAGGCGCGGCCACGTGGATGGGCATCCGGTGTCCGTTGCCGCCGTCGTGGTTGACCATCAACTGCAGGACGGATCGGCGGAAGTAGCTGCCAGGACCGCATCTGTTTTGCGCGAGCTGGGGCTTTCTCCCGTGGAAGTGCGGACAGTGGACGTCGCAGCAACCGGGTATGGCCCCGAGGCCGCAGCGCGGGACGCCCGGCATGCGGCCCTTGAATCCGCCGCCGATGACCTGGGGTGTGATGCGATCCTGCTCGGCCATACCTTGGATGACCAGGCTGAACAGGTGCTCCTGGGCCTGGCCCGGGGTTCCGGGACACGCTCCTTGGCGGGCATGCGCCCTGCCCGCGGCCGGCTTCTCCGCCCATTCCTCGGTCTCCGCCGCCAGGAAACAGTGGAGATCTGCGACGTCGAGGAACTGGACCCCTGGCACGATCCGAGCAACGCCGATCCCGCCTTCGCCCGCTCCAGGACACGCGTGGAAGTCATGCCGGTCCTCGAAGAAAAGCTTGGGCCCGGGGTGGCTGAATCCCTGGCCCGGACTGCGGCGATCCTTCAGCAGGATGCGGATTTCCTCGAGGATTTGGCCAACGAGACCTATCTCTCACTCGTCCATCGTGAGGATGGGGGCGTCTGGCTGCCGGAGGACACCGTCCGCGGACTTCCGCCGGCGCTAAGGTTCCGGGTCATCGCCAAGGCTGCAGCCGACGTCGGGGGTCAACAACCCGGGTACGGTCGGCTTCAAGCCGCGGAAGCCCTGCTGCGCAGGCAGGGGTCGGCCGGGCCCGTGCAGCTTCCCGGCCACGTCAGCGTTTCACGTCTGTCCCTCAGCGATCTGGCGCAGGAAAGGACCGTTTCCGCGGGCGCTCCGCCGGCGGATGCGACCGGTGATTCGGCCAACGCCGGTCCCCGCGAAGCCGCGCGCTGTGGGAAGCTAGTATTCCGGCATCAGAAACCGTCCCAGCAGTAGCCGCACCCGAGCATCAAAACAGGAGCCATTGGTGGATTCAAACGACGTCCAGGCAGATCTCAAGCACGTTCTTTACACCAAAGAGCAGATCCAAACGCGTATCGCGGAACTCGCAGCGCAGATCGACAAGGACTACGAAGGCCGCGACATCCTCATTGTCGGGGTCCTCAAGGGTGCGGTCATGGTCATGGCTGACCTTGCCCGCGCACTGCACAGCCACGTCAGCATGGACTGGATGGCTGTCTCGTCCTATGGCTCCGGCACCCAGTCCTCCGGCGTCGTCCGGATCCTCAAGGACCTCGACACCGACCTCATGGGCAAAGACGTGCTCATTGTTGAGGACATCATCGATTCCGGCCTCACTCTTTCCTGGCTGAAGTCGAACCTCGAATCCCGCGGTACCGCCAGCGTCGAGATCTGCACCGCTTTCCGGAAGCCGACCGCCGCCAAGGTGGAAATCGACGTCAAGTACGTCGGCTACGACATTCCCAACGAGTTCGTTGTCGGCTACGGCCTGGACTACGCCGAGAAGTACCGCAACCTCGACTTCGTGGGCACCCTGGCCCCGCACGTTTACGAGTAACCACCCGGTTCCCGCTTCGCCGCGCCACTTTCCGCCGACCGCACCTGCAACCTGGTGCCTTTGGCGGAAGGGGCGCGGCGTTGCTGCTTAAAGGGTGCGAATGGCCTGGGTGGTTGATCTTTGGCTTGGCCGGGCCTGCCGCCTCTCCGCTTGCCGGGGCTAAACTGAACCATGACCGGTGCTTCTGCCCGTCTTCTGACCTGGCTTGCCGTCATGGCGACGCTCCTCACGGCCTGCACTCCCGCCGTCGACCTCCCCGGGACCGATGCCGGCCAGCCGGTCGTGACCTCTTCCGCCATGCCGACTGCAAGGGAAACCGCCGCGGTCCCGTCTACGAACACCCAACCTCCCGCTCCGGCTGTGGCTTCAATCCCAGCTGCGCCCCCCGTCCCGGCGGCGCCTCCGGCGATTCCCCAGCCGTTCGCGTTCAACCTGTACCAGGCGGGTGACTTCGTACCGCAGTACACCTTCGATTGGTGCGTTGCGGCGAGCGTCCAGATGGCCCACAACCTCCTTGACGACACCGGGGGGGCTTCCTGGACCGACTCTGCGCAGCAGGGTCAGCTGTGGGAGATGGCAAGGGCCAGATCATCCGACTCGTTCAACGGTGCCAACCCGTTCGGTTGGGCGCAGGTGCTGACCGAATCCGGCATGGGGCCGTACACGGTGGTGAGCGTCGCGGATTATGGCGGCGCCCTGCAAACGGCTGCGCGCGCCATGGCGGGTACCGGGCGACCGGTTGGCCTGGTCATGTGGAGCGGCCGCCACGCGTGGGTCATGAGCGGATTCGAATCGATGGGCGATCCCGCCCAGTTCCCGGACTTCAAGGTAACGGGGATTCACGTCATGGATCCGCTGTACCCATACGGCAGCGGGCAGTGGGGGCCATCGCCCGAGCCCAACAGCCTGCTCAGTCCGGAGCAGCTGGCCACGCAGTTCGTGGTCCGGGAGCCCCGACGCTGGAGCAGCGGACTCCCGACCGGCTACTTGCTGGTCCTCCCCGTCGCTGCGGCCTGAACGAACCAGCAACAAACCCTGTCCACTCGAGCCCACCGCGAGTATCCTGTGTACGCCCAGAGGGAACTTTTGGACTTTCCAGTGCGTGAATTACTGGGAACGGTGTATAGCTTGAAACCGAAGCAGCACCACTCGCGCGCAGAAGTTGCGCCTTGCAGCACTACCAGGAGGGACGGGGCAAAACCCCGATCAGATGAAAGCTAAGAGTTTCTTCAAGGGCCCGGGCATCTGGATTGTTGTCGTCGTTGGCTTGCTCCTGGTGGCATTCGCAACACTGGCTCCGGGCGGTTCCACACGCATTGACACCAAGGAAGGCCTGGATCTGCTGTCGCAAAGCGGCAAGGTCGAGCAGGCCAAGATCTTCGACGCCGAGAACCGCGTCGACTTGGTGCTGAAGGACAACCTGAACCTGGATGGACAGGACAAGGGCAAGAACGTCCAGTTCTTCTACGTCACGGATCGTGGTCCGGATGTCGTGAAGGCTGTTACCAACGCCAACCCGGACAAGGGCTTTACTGACCAGCCCGTCGAGAACAACTGGTTCTCCGGCCTGTTCTCGCTCCTTATCCCGGTGCTGTTGCTCGGTGTCCTGTTCTGGTTCCTGCTGTCCCGCATGCAGGGCGGCGGCTCCAAGGTCATGCAGTTCGGCAAGTCCAAAGCCAAGCTGGTCAACAAGGACATGCCCCAGGTGACGTTCTCCGACGTCGCCGGTGCTGACGAGGCCGTGGAAGAGCTCCAGGAAATCAAGGAATTCCTCCAGGAACCGGCGAAGTTCCAGGCGGTCGGCGCCAAGATCCCCAAGGGTGTGCTGCTCTACGGCCCTCCGGGTACCGGTAAGACCCTGCTCGCCCGTGCTGTCGCAGGCGAAGCCGGTGTTCCGTTCTTCTCCATCTCCGGCTCGGACTTCGTGGAGATGTTCGTCGGTGTGGGTGCCTCCCGCGTCCGCGACCTCTTCGAGCAGGCCAAGGCCAGTTCCCCGGCAATCATCTTCGTGGATGAGATCGACGCCGTCGGCCGTCACCGCGGTGCCGGCATCGGCGGCGGAAACGACGAGCGTGAGCAAACCCTGAACCAGCTCCTTGTGGAGATGGATGGCTTCGACGTCAAAACCAACGTCATTCTCATCGCGGCGACGAACCGTCCCGACGTCCTGGACCCCGCACTGTTGCGCCCGGGCCGTTTTGACCGCCAGATCACCGTGGAAGCTCCGGACATGATCGGTCGCGAACAGATCCTCAATGTCCACGCCAAGGGCAAGCCCATGGCTCCCGGCATCGACCTCAGGGCTGTTGCCAAGAAGACCCCCGGCTACACAGGTGCCGACCTGGCCAACGTCTTGAACGAGGCCGCGCTGCTGACCGCCCGTTCAAATGCGAACCTCATTGATGACCGTGCGTTGGACGAGGCAATCGACCGCGTCATGGCCGGCCCGCAAAAGCGCAGCCGCGTCATGAAGGAACTCGAGCGCAAGATCACCGCCTACCACGAGGGCGGCCACGCCTTGGTGGCGGCAGCACTGCGGAATTCCGCCCCGGTCACCAAGATCACCATCCTTCCCCGCGGCCGTGCACTCGGCTACACCATGGTGATCCCCGAGGATGACAAGTACTCGGTCACCCGCAACGAGCTGCTCGATCAGATGGCCTACGCCATGGGCGGCCGCGTCGCAGAGGAGATCGTGTTCCATGACCCCTCCACGGGTGCCTCCAACGACATCGAGAAGGCCACCTCCACTGCCCGCAAGATGGTGACGCAGTACGGCATGAGCGAACGCGTCGGTGCCGTGAAGCTGGGCCAAGGTGGCGGCGAGCCGTTCCTCGGCCGCGATGCCGCACAGGAGCGCAACTTCTCGGACCAGATCGCGTACGTCGTGGACGAGGAAGTTCGTCGCCTGATCGACCAGGCACACGACGAGGCCTACGCCATCCTTACCGAAAACCGGGACGTCCTGGACCGCCTGGCACTGGAACTCCTGGAACGGGAAACCCTGAACCAGGCTGAGATCGCCGAGATCTTCCACGACATCCGGAAGCGCGATTTCCGCGAGATCTGGTTGTCCAAGGAATCCCGTCCGGTCCAGTCCATTCCCCCGGTGGAAAGCCGTGCAGAAAAGGCCGAGCGGGAAGCCCAAGAGGAGGCCAAGAAGGCTCGCCTGGACGAACCGTTGGACACCGTAGCTCCGCACGCACAGGGCGTCAGCAGCCAGGACTCCTTCCAGGCGCCGCAGCCCGACGGCGGCAACGACCACCCGCATCACGGCTAAGCTTTCTGCTGTGACTCATTTCGACGACGACGACCTCGCCGCCGCCCACGGTTCCGCCACGGGCTCCAAGGCCCACTCCAAGGTGGACCGTCCGCGCATTGAAGCGGCTGTCCGCGAGATCCTGCTGGCAATTGGTGAAGACCCTGACCGTGGCGGGCTGCAGGACACGCCAAAGCGCGTGGCCAAAGCCTATGCCGAGGTGTTCGCGGGCCTGCACCAGCACCCCGCGGACGTCCTGTCCACCACCTTCGACCTCGACCACGAAGAGCTTGTCCTGGTGAAGGACATTCCCTTCTACTCCACGTGCGAACACCATCTGGTGCCGTTCCACGGAGTAGCGCATGTCGGTTACATTCCGTCACATGACGGCAAGGTGACCGGCCTCAGCAAGCTGGCACGGCTGGTGGATATCTACGCCCGCCGGCCGCAGGTGCAGGAGCGCCTCACCACGCAGATCGTGGAGGCCCTGGTGAAGCACCTCAACCCGCGCGGGGCGATTGTCGTCGTCGAATGTGAACACATGTGTATGTCCATGCGCGGCATCCGCAAGCCCGGCGCGAAGACCGTCACCAGCGCGGTGCGCGGTCAACTCCATGACCCGGCCACCCGCGCCGAGGCCATGAGCCTCATCATCGGAAGGTAAGCATTTATGGACTCCCTCGCTGCAGCACCCGGAACCGGCCCGGCCACAAGCCCGCTGCCGGTTCTCCGCAAGCCGCGGCCCGCGGCCAGGTTCGAGGACTTGCCCACGGACCGCACGCTCGTCATGGGAATCCTCAACGTCACCCCGGATTCCTTCAGCGACGGCGGCACGCACCGCACACCGGACACAGCCATTGCGCTGGGCCTGCGGATGTTCTACGCCGGCGCTGACATCATCGATGTCGGCGGCGAGTCCACCCGTTCGGGCGCGGAACCTGTTTCCCCCGAGGAAGAACAGCGCCGCGTGCTGCCGGTGATCCAGGCCCTGGTGAAGGCCGGTGCGCTGGTCAGCATCGACACCATGCACACCTCCACGGCGGCCGCCGCTGTTGAGGCCGGAGCTGCCATCATCAACGATGTGTCCGGCCTGACCATCGAGCCCGATATGCCCGAGCTCGTGGCCCGCACCAAGGTCCCGTACATCCTGACGCACCGCCGGGGCGACGCCCTGACCATGGACAGCCTGACGGACTACAACAACGTCACCGAGGACGTGGTGGCCGAGCTCAGCGGCGTCCGCGACAAGCTGTATGCCGCCGGCGTTGCCCCGGAGCAGATCATCGTCGATCCCGGTATCGGGTTCTCCAAGAACGAGAACCAGAACTGGGAACTCCTGAAGAACCTGGACCAGTTGTTCGTCCTGGGACACAAGGTGATGGTGGCCGCTTCACGCAAGCGCTTCCTTGGCTCGCTCCTCACAGTGGCCGGCAAGTCGGCAGCGCCGTTGGAGCGCGACTCCGCCACCGCCGCCATCACCGCTCTGAGTGCTGCCCAAGGCGCTTGGGCTGTCCGCGTCCACGACGTCGGCCCCAGCCTTGACGCCGTCAAGGTTGCCGCCCGTATCGCCCGCTGATTGGATAACGCTGTGGACAGGATTACGCTGACCGGCGTCACCGCCGTCGGTTATCACGGGGTGTTCGATTTCGAGCGCCGTGACGGCCAGCCCTTCGTCGTGGATGCCGTGCTGCACACGGATTTCACCAAGGCTGCCGAGACCGACGACCTGCAGTACACAGCGCACTACGGCGAAGTCGCCGAGTTGATCACGAAGCACATCGAGGGCGAGCCCTTGAACCTGATCGAGGGTCTCGCGGCCAGGATCGCCGAGGCCATCCTCGCGAACTACAGCGTGACCGCCGTCGACGTTACCGTCCACAAACCCAAGGCGCCCATTGAGGTTCCGTTCGGCGATGTGACCGTCAGCGTCCACAGGGAGCGATCATGAGCCCTGGCTATACCAAGGTCATTCTGGCTTTGGGCAGCAACCTGGGGGAGCGCAACGACACTCTTTCCACGGCCGTTGCCGACCTCGTTGATCCGCCGGAGGTCCGCCTCCTGGGGGTTTCTCCGGTGGTGCAGACCAAAGCCGTCGGGGGGCCGGAAGGACAGCCTGATTTCCTGAATATGGTCATGGCGGTGGAGACCACGCTCACTCCCTTGGAGCTGCTCAAGCATTGCCACGAGATCGAACAGAAGCATCACCGAACCCGTGAAGTGCGTTGGGGTCCCAGGACCCTGGATGTGGACATCATCGTTTTCGGGGACCTTGCAAGCGACGACCCCGTCCTCACCATCCCGCATCCCAGGGCAGCCGAGCGGGCTTTCGTGCTCTACCCCTGGTCGCTGCTTGAGCCACACGCCCGGCTGAATGGCCACAGCGTGGCTGAACTGGCCGCCGTCGCAGCCGACATGCCGGACATCCGCAGGTTCGACGGCTTTGGCGACGTCGCCGGCGTACCGGCCACAGGGGCGGTGGAGCCGCAGTGAAAGCCATGCGCCCGGTTGTTTTGGTGCTCATCGCCGTCATCGCTGCCGTCGTAGGCTGGCTGGCCACTGTCTCTACCAACCGTTTCAGCATGCCCACCCCTGTCCTGCCAACGTCCGCGTTGATCACCATGGGTGTCATCGCCGGACTCACGCTCGTCATGGGCGTGCGGGTCCTGCGGTGGCGAAACGGCAAGAAGAAGAACATGCTGAATCCGATTCTTGCCGCCAGGACCCTGATCCTTGCCCAGGCCTGCGCTTACGCTGGAACGCTCCTCCTTGGCTGGCATGCGGGTATCGGCGTGGACCTCCTGCGGATCGGCACGCTGCGCAGCGGTGAAGGCATCCTGTGGAATGCACTGCTGATGGGTGGTGGCGGTGTGGTGATGGTGGTCGTCGGCCTGGTAGTGGAGCGTTTTTGCCGGATACCGCCGGAGGACATCGAAGGCGGCTCCGCCGGTCCTGAAACCCGCCGGGGCGAAACCAAAGGCGAAGGCGAATATGCCTACCGAGGCGATTGATCCTCCCGGCGTCCAGTGGCTCCGGGTTTCCCCCAAGTACGTCACTGTCCGCTTGGTGGAGTGGGCCATCGGAAATGTGCTGATGGTTGCCGTCCTCAGCCTGCCGCTTGTCTTCGTGCTTCTGGGATGGTGGCGGTGGCCCCCGTTGTGGCTGGCCATTGCTGTTCCTGCCGTGATGCTGGTGCTTGCACTCTGGCGTCTGGCCCTCATTCCGCGCCAGGTGCGTGCCATTGGATACGCCGAACGCGACGATGACCTGCTCATTCGCCGGGGCATCTTCTTCCAGCGCACCATGGTGGTTCCGTACGGCCGCATGCAATACGTTGACGTCGCCGTCGGGCCGGTTGAGCGCAGCCTGGGGCTGTGCACGCTGAAACTCCACACCGCTTCCACCGGTACGAATGCCCAGCTCCCCGGCCTTCCCGCCCAGGAAGGCGCCCGCTTGCGCGAACAGCTTTCGGCCCGCGGAGAAGCCAGGCTGGCCGGGCTGTGAGCCCGGGAGACTCTGCGGTGGTGTTACCGGACAAAGCCGTCGACGGCGACTGGAAGCGGGTCCATCCTGCCTCGCCTTTCGTCCGCGGCTGGGTGGCGTTGGCCGCCGTCGGGTTCTTCTTCAGCAGGGACGCTTTCGAGCGGATGCTGCAGGGCCGGGATTTTGTGGATCCGCACCTGAGCGGCCGGGTGCCGTGGCTCCTGGCCGGTGGCGCTGTGGTGCTGCTCCTGACAGTCGGCGGTTTCATTCTCAGCTGGTACTTCACCCGCTACCAGGTGGCCGAAGGCTTTGTCCGGGTGAACACGGGTTTCCTGTTCAAGCAGCAGCGGCAGGCGCGCCTGGACCGCGTTCAGGCCATCGACATTGTGCAGCCGCTTCTGGCGCGGATTTTCGGTCTCGCAGAACTCAAGTTTGAGGTGGCCGACGCCGGCGAGTCGGCCGTGCGGCTGGCGTACCTTCCCATCGACCAGGCCAAGCAGCTGCGCGCCACGATCCTTGCGCGGGCGGCGGGTGTGGTCAGCGGGGCCGGGTCGGAGCAGGAGATCCCGGAAGCCCCGGAGCATGTTGTCCTGTCCGTGCCTCCGGCGCGCCTCCTCGGTTCCCTGCTGCTGAGTGAACAGACCGTGGGCATCCTCCTCGGGGCCGCCGCGGTGGTCTCAACCTCGGTCCTTCTGGACAACACAGCAATCTTCCTGGCCCTCATCCCCGCCATCCTTGGTATCGGCGCTTCGTATTGGAGTTCATTCAACAAGGGCTACAACTTCACCGCGGCCATATCGCCGGACGGCATCCGGCTCCGCTACGGACTCCTGGATACGCAGGCCCAGACGCTCCCCCCGGGGCGTATCCAGGCCGTGATGGTCAGGCAGCCCCCCATCTGGAGGCTCTTCGGTTGGTACCGGATGCACGTCAATGTGGCCGGCTACGGCGCCGCGGGGAATTCCGACGGCGCTGCCCGCACCATGCTGCTCCCCGTGGGGTTGAAACCGGACGTCCTGCGGATGATGTCCTTGGTGTTGCCGGATCCCGGGGTGGACGAACCCGCGGCCGTCTTTGATGCCGGTTTGGAGGGACTGGCGCCGTCGGGCCGCGTCCCGGCCGGCACTGATGGATTCGTTACGACACCCCGCCGTGCACGGTTGCTGGCTCCGTTGGGCTGGCGTCGGAACGGCTTTTTGGCCACCGGGACCGCCCTGCTGATCCGGTCCGGCCGATGGTGGCGCACCCTGGTAATGGTGCCGCATCAACGCACACAGTCCATGGCGTTGCACCAAGGGCCGCTGGCACGGCGCTTTGGTGTGGCTGATCTTGTCCTCCACACCACAGCGGGCCCGGTGCTTCCCCGCGTGTTCCAGGCCGGGGTGTCCCAGGCAGTTGAGCTTTTCGACCAGCAGGCCGCCCGTGCCCGGGAGGCACGGAAGCGGCAGACCAGCGAACAATGGCTGGCGCAGGTGGCGCCGCAAGCCCCGGAAGTTGCCGCAGCGGCAGCACAGCCAGAAGAACCCCAAACACCTAACCAGGAGGACCGCCACGATGGCTAAGCCAGGACGACTCGGAGTCGGGATCGTAGGTGCAGGCAAAGTGGGCGCCGTCCTGGGCGCGGCTTTGCGCGCGGCCGAGCACGCCGTCGTCGGGGTTTCCGCTGTGTCCGAGGCGAGCCGCGAGCGGGCCGAAAATCTGCTGCCGGGCGTTCCGATCCTTGAAATCCAGGACATCGTCGAGCGTTCCGAGCTGGTGCTGTTGGCCGTGCCGGATGATTCGCTGGGCGAATTGGTGGCGGGCCTGGCAAAGCTGGGAGCCTGGCAGCCCGGCCAGTTGGTGGCCCACACCTCGGGCCGGTTCGGGGTCGGAATCCTCAACCCTGTGCGGTCCGCCGGCGCGATTCCACTGGCCCTTCACCCGGCCATGACCTTCACGGGCATGAGCCTGGACCTGACCCGCCTCATGGACTGCACTTTCGGCGTCACCGCGGACGCTGCCATGCTGCCGATTGCCCAGGCGCTCGTAGTGGAGATGGGAGCCGAGCCCGTGGCGATCGCCGAAGCCGACCGCACCCTCTATCACGCAGCCCTTGCACACAGCTCGAACCACATGGTCACCTTGGTGGCCCAGGCCTCGCAGATGCTGCGGGAAATCGGCGTTGAGACACCGGAATCCATGCTCGGTCCGCTGCTGCGCGCCACGCTGGAAAATGCCCTCGCGTCGGGCGAATCCGCACTGACCGGCCCGGTGGCCCGCGGAGATGTGGGTACGGTAACGGCGCACGCCCAGGCGTTGAAGGAGTACGACGCCGGCGCGGGCGGCGATGTCCTCGCCGCCTACCAGGCCATGGCCCGGGCCACCGCACGCAGGGCAGGCAACAGGGGACTGCTGCGCCCGGAACAATTGACTGGTATCGACGAGGCTTTGGACGCAGATCCCAAGGCGCCGGAAGGAAACTGAACAACAATGGCCATCAAACTCGTCACCACAGCATCGGAATTGCGTGCGGAAAGTGCCCGGCTTCTCGCTGAAAAACGCGGGAGTTCTCAGGGCCTGGTCCCCACCATGGGCGCACTGCACCAGGGCCACGCAGCGTTGGCCCGCACTGCGGTGGCTGATAACGATGTTGTGGTGGCAACCATTTTCGTCAACCCGCTGCAGTTCGGTGATGCCGTGGATCTGGACCGTTATCCCCGCACGCTTGAGGCCGACATGGACCTCCTCGATGCCGAAGGCGTGGACCTTGTTTTCGCGCCGTCCGTGGAGGAGGTCTACCCGGGCGGGCAACCGTTGGTGCGGGTGACCGCCGGTCCGCTGGGCGAAAAGTGGGAAGGCGCCTCGCGTCCCGGGCATTTCGACGGCGCCCTGACCGTGGTTGCCAAGCTGCTGCACTATGGACTCCCCGGCGGTGCGGCAGCGGACGGCACGACGGCGGCCTACCGTGCCTACTTTGGGCAGAAGGACGCGCAGCAGCTGGCCTTGGTGAAGCGGATGGTCTCGGACCTGAACTTCCCCGTGGAGATTGTTCCCGTGCCGATTGTCCGGAGCGACGACGGATTGGCGCTGTCCAGCCGCAACCGGTTCCTCTCGGACGAAGAGCACGAGGCCGCCCTGGTGTTGTCGCGGGCTTTGCGCCTTATTGAGTCGCGCGCAAACGCGCACGAACCGCTTGACCTGGATTCCGCCGTCGCGCTTGTTGAATCCCAGCCGTTGGTGGAACTGGACTACTTCGACGTCGTCGACCCCGCCACCTTGGAACCCCTCGCCGAAAACTGCAAGGAAACGCCGTTCCGCGGCGAAGGGCTGGCGATCATCGCGGCCAAAGTCGGTCCGGTCCGGCTCATCGACAACGCCCCGTTGTTTTCCTAAGGTTTGGTTTTTCCCCCGTGACGGGAATTCGCTGGGCGTTTAGACTGTTCAAGTCTTCACCGGCACCGCTCGCCGGACACCAAATCCAAACCTTGGGGAATCCTCATGTCTACCGACGTCACGTCCGACGCTAACGGCAAACCCGAATCCGGCACTTCCGGAGCCGCTGCCTCGGCAGGGACAACGTCCACGCAGGCTCCGGCCTCCGGAAAGATGTCGCGTGAGTCCGTGACGGTCATCGTCACGCTGCTGGTGGCGACCTTCGTGGTGATCCTCAACGAGACCATCATGAACGTTGCCTTGCAGCGCCTCATGACGGATCTTCAGGTGAGTGCTTCCACGGTTCAGTGGCTTGCCACCGGGTTCATGCTCACCATGGCAGTGGTCATCCCCACCACGGGCTTCATCCTGCAACGCATGAGTACCCGGGGCGCGTTCATGCTGGCCATGGGACTCTTCAGCGGTGGCACTTTGCTGGCGGCGTTGGCACCCGGATTCCTGGTGCTGCTGCTGGCCCGCATCGTCCAGGCCGGCGGAACGGCCATCATGCTGCCGCTGCTGATGACCACCATCCTCACGCTGGTGCCCATGTCCAAGCGCGGCGCCGTCATGGGCAACGTGAGCATTGCCATTTCCGTGGCGCCTGCGATGGGGCCCACCGTTTCCGGCATCATCCTTGACCATTTCTCGTGGCGTTTCATGTTCGTATTCGTGCTGCCGGTCGCCTTGGCTGCTTTCGCGATTGGTGCCAAGTACCTCACCAATGTGGGGGAGCGCGAGAAGACGACCCTCGACGTCACGTCCGTGATCCTGACGGTTCCGGCCTTCGGTGGACTGGTCTATGGCCTTAGCCAGATCGGTGGTTCCAACGCGGGGGTTGTTCCGGTGATCGCCCTGGTGGTTGGCCTTCTATGCCTGGCGCTGTTTGTCGTCCGGCAGCTCAAGCTGCAGAAGTCCGATGCTCCGCTGCTGGACCTGCGCGCCTTCAAGTTCCGCATGTTCACGGTGTCCACGTTGTTGATGGTGGTGGCAATGATGGCGCTGTTTGGCGGCGTCATCCTGCTTCCGCTGTACCTTCAGAACACCTTGCACTTGCAGCCCCTGGAGACCGGGCTGGCCTTGCTGCCCGGCGGTTTGGCCATGGGCCTGCTGGGCCCCGTCATCGGCAGGATCTTCGACAAGGTGGGCCCTTTGCCCCTGACCCTGTCCGGTTCGGTCCTGATGGTGCTGACCTTGTGGCAGTTCTCGCGGCTTGATGAGGCCAGTTCGCTTGGTTGGGTGATTGCCCTTCACGTGGCCCTGAGCTTCGGCCTTGCGCTGCTGTTTACTCCGGCATTCACCACGGGCCTGAACCCGCTGCCGCCGCACCTCTACTCGCACGGTTCGGCGATCATCAGCACGGCCCAGCAGGTTTCAGGTGCAGCCGGTACCGCGCTGCTAGTGTCCATTTACGCTGTGGTTTCTGCTTCGTCGGGTCTCGTTGCCGGCATGCAGGCGGCCTTCCTGGCCGCGACCGTCATTGCCCTCGCCGCCGTGGTGCTCAGTGCCATGATGCGGAAGACCGAAGGTGCGGGAGGCCACGGCGGCCACTGACCCTCGCTCACATCCCCCGGGTTTGGACCGGACGCTTGCTCATATCCCTCGGGTTTGGGTGTGACGCTCGCTCACATCCCTAGGGTTTGGGTGTGACGCTTGTTCACGTTCCGCGGGCTTGGACCGGTCGCTTGCTCATATCCTCGCGGGTTTGAGCCGGTCGCTTGCTCATTTTCTTCGACGCTCTCTCACTTTGGTGGGGGAGCGTTGTTGTTTTGGTGTCGGGTGTCGTCTTTGGGTGTTCGACGGCGGTTGTTGGGTTGGGTGCGTGGGTGTCCGGGGGGTGTGGGTGGGTTGTGATGGGGTTCACGGTGGTTGTTTTGGTGGGTTTGGGGGTGGTTTGTTGGGTTGGTGGGGTTGTTTGGGTTGTGTTTGCGGGGTTTTTGGGTGGTGTTGGGGTGGATTTGGTGTGGGGGTGGGGCGCGTGTAAAGTTATTCGAGTCGCCGCCGCTGATGCGGAAAGATAGCGACCGACTCCCTTTCAAATCACCGGTTCCGGTTGTGCTTTTGTGTGCTTCTGGTGGGTGGGGGAGGCCCGGGGTTTGGTTTGCTTTGTGCGGCCGGTTCGGGTAAGTTTGGAAAGTTGCTCCGGAGCGATCCTGGACCCTGTGGGGTGTGGGTGGTGCCGGTAGTGTCTGTTGTTTGAGAACTCAATAGTGTGCCAAGTTTGTTGATACCGATTGTTTTATTGATTGGTTGAATTTTTGCCAGGTTGCTGCGCACCCCCGTGTGTGGTGGTCTGGTTTTCAGCTGGTTTCGAATTTTGTGCAGCCGTGTTTGCCGTTATTTCCGGTGGGTGTGGTTGTGTCTGTTTGATTTTGTTTTACTTCAACGGAGAGTTTGATCCTGGCTCAGGATGAACGCTGGCGGCGTGCTTAACACATGCAAGTCGAACGATGATCCCAGCTTGCTGGGGGATTAGTGGCGAACGGGTGAGTAACACGTGAGTAACCTGCCCTTGACTCTGGGATAAGCCTGGGAAACTGGGTCTAATACCGGATATGACTCCTCATCGCATGGTGGGGGGTGGAAAGCTTTTGTGGTTTTGGATGGACTCGCGGCCTATCAGCTTGTTGGTGGGGTAATGGCCTACCAAGGCGACGACGGGTAGCCGGCCTGAGAGGGTGACCGGCCACACTGGGACTGAGACACGGCCCAGACTCCTACGGGAGGCAGCAGTGGGGAATATTGCACAATGGGCGCAAGCCTGATGCAGCGACGCCGCGTGAGGGATGACGGCCTTCGGGTTGTAAACCTCTTTCAGTAGGGAAGAAGCGTAAGTGACGGTACCTGCAGAAGAAGCGCCGGCTAACTACGTGCCAGCAGCCGCGGTAATACGTAGGGCGCAAGCGTTATCCGGAATTATTGGGCGTAAAGAGCTCGTAGGCGGTTTGTCGCGTCTGCTGTGAAAGACCGGGGCTCAACTCCGGTTCTGCAGTGGGTACGGGCAGACTAGAGTGCAGTAGGGGAGACTGGAATTCCTGGTGTAGCGGTGAAATGCGCAGATATCAGGAGGAACACCGATGGCGAAGGCAGGTCTCTGGGCTGTAACTGACGCTGAGGAGCGAAAGCATGGGGAGCGAACAGGATTAGATACCCTGGTAGTCCATGCCGTAAACGTTGGGCACTAGGTGTGGGGGACATTCCACGTTTTCCGCGCCGTAGCTAACGCATTAAGTGCCCCGCCTGGGGAGTACGGCCGCAAGGCTAAAACTCAAAGGAATTGACGGGGGCCCGCACAAGCGGCGGAGCATGCGGATTAATTCGATGCAACGCGAAGAACCTTACCAAGGCTTGACATGAACCGGAAAGACCTGGAAACAGGTGCCCCGCTTGCGGTCGGTTTACAGGTGGTGCATGGTTGTCGTCAGCTCGTGTCGTGAGATGTTGGGTTAAGTCCCGCAACGAGCGCAACCCTCGTTCTATGTTGCCAGCGGTTCGGCCGGGGACTCATAGGAGACTGCCGGGGTCAACTCGGAGGAAGGTGGGGACGACGTCAAATCATCATGCCCCTTATGTCTTGGGCTTCACGCATGCTACAATGGCCGGTACAAAGGGTTGCGATACTGTGAGGTGGAGCTAATCCCAAAAAGCCGGTCTCAGTTCGGATTGGGGTCTGCAACTCGACCCCATGAAGTCGGAGTCGCTAGTAATCGCAGATCAGCAACGCTGCGGTGAATACGTTCCCGGGCCTTGTACACACCGCCCGTCAAGTCACGAAAGTTGGTAACACCCGAAGCCGGTGGCCTAACCCTTGTGGGGGGAGCCGTCGAAGGTGGGACCGGCGATTGGGACTAAGTCGTAACAAGGTAGCCGTACCGGAAGGTGCGGCTGGATCACCTCCTTTCTAAGGAGCTGCTTGCAATGATTGGTGCCCTGCATGGGGTGTCTGGTTGTTGTCAGTGTTGCCCATTGCGCAGGCGTTTGTTCTGCGGTGGGTGCTCATGGGTGGAATATCAACGAATCATTTTTTTGGCATGGCTTTCGTGGTTGTGTCCTGGTGCTAGTACGGCGGTTCGTGCTCCTGCTTTGTGTGGGGGTGTGGGTTGTTGGGAACGTGTCCGGGGTGCGGCTGGTGGGGGTTGTGTTTGGCGCACTGTTGGGTCCTGAGGCAACAGGACCTTTTTGCAGCAATGCAGGGGGGCACTTCTGGTGTTTCTTTTGTTCCTGCAGCCGGTTCCTCCGGTCTTTGTGTTGCGGCCTGCGTGTGTGGGTTGTGGCGGGTTGGGGGGTTGGTTGATGGGGTTGTTGTTTGAGAACTACATAGTGGACGCGAGCATCTGGGACATACACGCTTTGGTGTGTGTGTTCCATACAGCAATTTCTTATGAATGAACCTTGGGCCGTAGTGGCTCGTGGTTCTCTCGAGTAAGTTTTTGATCATGTTTGTGTGGTCAAGTTTTTAAGGGCACACGGTGGATGCCTTGGCATTAGGAGCCGAAGAAGGACGTAGGAATCTGCGATAAGCCTGGGGGAGTTGATAACCGAGCGTTGATCCCAGGATGTCCGAATGGGGAAACCCCGCACAACGCTGTCATGGTGATTGTGTGACCCGCATCTGAACACATAGGGTGCGTGGGGGGAACGCGGGGAAGTGAAACATCTCAGTACCCGCAGGAAGAGAAAACAAGAGTGATTCCGTTAGTAGTGGCGAGCGAACGCGGATCAGGCTAAACCGTTTCCATGTGTGATAGCCGGCGGGCGTTGCATGGGCGGGGTTGTGGGACTTTCCGTTCTGGTTCTGCCGGGCCAGTGAGGTGAGAGTGCGTGCATAGGTGAACGGTCTTGAAAGGCCGGCCAGAGAGGGTGTGAGCCCCGTAACCGTAATGTTGTGTGCCGCCTGGAGAGTATCCCAAGTAGCACGGGGCCCGAGAAATCCCGTGCGAATCTGTCAGGACCACCTGATAAGCCTAAATACTTCCTAATGACCGATAGCGGACCAGTACCGTGAGGGAAAGGTGAAAAGTACCCCGGGAGGGGAGTGAAACAGTACCTGAAACCGTGTGCTTACAATCCGTCGGAGCAGTCTTGTTACTGTGACGGCGTGCCTTTTGAAGAATGAGCCTGCGAGTTAGTGTTACGTCGCGAGGTTAACCCGTGTGGGGTAGCCGTAGCGAAAGCGAGTCTGAATAGGGCGAGTGTAGTGGCGTGATCTAGACCCGAAGCGGAGTGATCTACCCATGGCCAGGTTGAAGCGACGGTAAGACGTCGTGGAGGACCGAACCCACTTCAGTTGAAAATGGAGGGGATGAGCTGTGGGTAGGGGTGAAAGGCCAATCAAACTCCGTGATAGCTGGTTCTCCCCGAAATGCATTTAGGTGCAGCGTTGCGTGTTTCTTGCCGGAGGTAGAGCTACTGGATGGCCGATGGGCCCTACAAGGTTACTGACGTCAGCCAAACTCCGAATGCCGGTAAGTCAGAGCGCAGCAGTGAGACTGTGGGGGATAAGCTTCATAGTCGAGAGGGAAACAGCCCAGACCACCAACTAAGGCCCCTAAGCGTGTGCTAAGTGGGAAAGGATGTGGAGTTGCGAAGACAACCAGGAGGTTGGCTTAGAAGCAGCCATCCTTGAAAGAGTGCGTAATAGCTCACTGGTCAAGTGATTCCGCGCCGACAATGTAGCGGGGCTCAAGTACACCGCCGAAGTTGTGGATTTCACACAGTACCCTAGCCTTCGTGGTTCAGGGGTGTGGAGTGGTAGGGGAGCGTCGTGTGGGCAGTGAAGTCGCGGTGGAAACCAGCGGTGGAGCCTACACGAGTGAGAATGCAGGCATGAGTAGCGAAAGACGGGTGAGAAACCCGTCCGCCGAATGATCAAGGGTTCCAGGGTCAAGCTAATCTGCCCTGGGTAAGTCGGGACCTAAGGCGAGGCCGACAGGCGTAGTCGATGGACAACGGGTTGATATTCCCGTACCGGCGAAAAACCGCCCATGCCAAGCGGGGGATACTAACCGCCCGGAGCCTGCCCGCTCACCCTTGTGGTGTTGTGGGTTTTGGCCGAGCGCGGGACCTGATCCCGGGAGGTAAGCGTATTAACAGGTGTGACGCAGGAAGGTAGCCGGGCCGGGCGATGGTTGCCCCGGTCTAAGGATGTAGGGTCAGGGATAGGCAAATCCGTTCCTGTGTGCTTCGAGCACGTTCCTGAGATCTGATGGGACTCCCGTAAGGGGGGATCCGGTGATCCTATGCTGCCAAGAAAAGCATCGACGCGAGGTTTTAGCCGCCCGTACCCCAAACCGACACAGGTGATCAGGTAGAGAATACCAAGGCGATCGAGAGAATTATGGTTAAGGAACTCGGCAAAATGCCCCCGTAACTTCGGGAGAAGGGGGGCCTGCCCCGTGATGGAGACTTGCTCTCCGTGAGCGGGTGTGGGCCGCAGAGACCAGGGGGAAGCGACTGTTTACTAAAAACACAGGTCCGTGCGAAGTCGCAAGACGATGTATACGGACTGACTCCTGCCCGGTGCTGGAAGGTTAAGAGGACCGGTTAGCCACTTGTGGCGAAGCTGAGAATTTAAGCCCCAGTAAACGGCGGTGGTAACTATAACCATCCTAAGGTAGCGAAATTCCTTGTCGGGTAAGTTCCGACCTGCACGAATGGAGTAACGACTTCCCCGCTGTCTCAACCATAAACTCGGCGAAATTGCAGTACGAGTAAAGATGCTCGTTACGCGCAGCAGGACGGAAAGACCCCGAGACCTTTACTATAGTTTGGTATTGGTGTTCGGAGTGGCTTGTGTAGGATAGGTGGGAGACGTTGAAACCCGGACGCCAGTTCGGGTGGAGTCATCGTTGAAATACCACTCTGGTCACTTTGGACATCTAACTTCGGCCCGTGATCCGGGTCAGGGACAGTGCCTGATGGGTAGTTTAACTGGGGCGGTTGCCTCCTAAAAAGTAACGGAGGCGCCCAAAGGTTCCCTCAGCCTGGTTGGCAATCAGGTGTCGAGTGTAAGTGCACAAGGGAGCTTGACTGTGAGAGAGACATCTCGAGCAGGGACGAAAGTCGGGACTAGTGATCCGGCGGTACATTGTGGAATGGCCGTCGCTCAACGGATAAAAGGTACCTCGGGGATAACAGGCTGATCTTGCCCAAGAGTCCATATCGACGGCATGGTTTGGCACCTCGATGTCGGCTCGTCGCATCCTGGGGCTGGAGTAGGTCCCAAGGGTTGGGCTGTTCGCCCATTAAAGCGGTACGCGAGCTGGGTTTAGAACGTCGTGAGACAGTTCGGTCCCTATCCGCTGCGCGCGCAGGAAATTTGAGAAGGGCTGTCCTTAGTACGAGAGGACCGGGACGGACGAACCTCTGGTGTGTCAGTTGTACTGCCAAGTGCATCGCTGATTAGCTACGTTCGGATGGGATAACCGCTGAAAGCATCTAAGCGGGAAGCTCGCTTCAAGATGAGATTTCCATACACATTACGTGTGAGAGGCCCCCAGCCAGACCACTGGGTTGATAGGCCGGATGTGGAAGCGAGGACTAAAGACTCGTGAAGCTGACCGGTACTAATAGGCCAACAACTTACACCACACACAAAACACTGCACGCGTCCACTATGTGGTTCCCGAACAACAACCGTTCCAGGAACCAACAACAACAACAACTACATAACACCACAGTTGTAACCACAAAGCTTCCCACCCACCCCCACACCAAGGCGGGGTTGGGACGGGTAACAGAGTTACGGCGGTCATAGCGTGGGGGAAACGCCCGGTCCCATTCCGAACCCGGAAGCTAAGACCCACAGCGCCGATGGTACTGCACCCGGGAGGGTGTGGGAGAGTAGGACACCGCCGGACAACCATTAACGAAGAGCCCCAACCACGGTTGGGGCTCTTCCATTTAACACACACAACCCCCACACAAGCACCGGCCCTGCCCACTCGTGGCTGTTCCTGTGGGCCTTCGTGCTTGTGAGACTTGCCACGGGTGCCCCAAATCGGGGTTCCACGTTCGGGACTGATGGCGGGGTCGAATAGAATTGAATGAGATATACGAGTCGGGAGCTTCGGGCTGCCGGCGGCGTGACAACGAAATAAGGGTTATGAGCGACTACGCACGCGCCAGTGGTCGGCTCGCAACAGGAGGAATCCACCATGGCTGAGCACAACGGCGGCAATCGCGGCGGCAATCGCGGAAACTTCGGCGGGAACCGGGACGACCGCGGTTCGTACCGCCCCAACAACAATTCCGGCGGAGATCCTCGCGGATTCCGTTCCAGGGAAAACCGGGACAGCAACGATCGTCCGGCTCGTGATGGTGAGCGTCGTCCCTTCAACAACGATCGTGGTGACCGTCCGGCCCGTGATGGTGAGCGTCGTTCCTTCGGTGGGGATCGTGATCGAAAGCCGTTTGGTGATCGTGGTGACCGTCCGGCCCGTGACGGCGAACGTCGTCCGTTCGGTGACCGTCCGGCCCGTGATGGTGAACGTCGTTCCTTCGGTGGCGACCGTGACCGCAAGCCCTTTGGTGACCGCCCCGAGCGCGGCCCGCGGAACTTTGACGGTCCTCGTCGTGATGGCGATGACCGCCGTCCCTTCAACAACGATCGTGGAGATCGCAAGCCTTACGGCGACCGTCCGGCCCGTGATGGTGAGCGTCGTTCCTTCGGTGGCGACCGTGACCGCAAGCCCTTTGGTGACCGCCCCGAGCGCGGCCCGCGGAACTTTGACGGTCCTCGTCGTGATGGCGATGACCGCCGTCCCTTCAACAACGATCGTGGAGATCGCAAGCCTTTCGGCGACCGTCCGGCCCGTGATGGTGAGCGTCGTTCCTTCGGTGGCGACCGCGATCGCAAGCCCTTCGGCGACCGCCCCGACCGTGGTGACCGCCCCGCCCGCGGCGACCGTCCCGTGCGCCCGGCCCGTGATGGTGAGCGTCGCTCCTTCGGCAGTGACCGCGGCAATTCCTGGGAAGAGCGTCCTGCACGGGTGCCCAACGCCAAGGACATCCGCAGCGCAAACCGTCCTGACCGCGAACGTTCCCCCGAGATCGATGACGACGTCACGGGCAAGGAACTCGACCGTGCCACGGGTCACCAGATCAAGACCCTTGAAGAGCAGAGCGCAGGCTGGGTTGCAAAGCACTTGGTCATGGCCGGCCGCCTGATAGACATTGAACCGGAGCTTGCGTTCCAGCACGCCCTGGCTGCAAGCCGCCGCGGTGGCCGTCTCTCGGCTGTCCGTGAAGCTGTGGGTCTGACGGCCTACGCTGCCGGCCACTATGGCGAGGCACTGCGTGAATTCCGTACCTACCGCCGTATCAGTGGATCCAACGTACACCTGCCGGTGATGGCCGACTGCGAACGTGGCCTCGGCCGCCCGGACCGTGCATTGGATATGGTCCGTTCGCCCGAAGCCCAGGATCTTGACGCTCCGGGCAAGGTGGAGCTGGCGATTGTGGCGTCCGGTGCACGTACGGACCTGAATCAATTGGACGCTGCTGTCAGCGAGCTTGAGATCCCGCAGTTGGACATCAACCGGGCGTTCTCCTACAGCCCCCGTCTCTTCCGTGCTTACGCTGAGGCACTGAGCGCTGTTGGCCGTACTGAGGAAGCCGACAAGTGGGCCCGTCAGGCCCTCGTGGCCGAGAATGCTTTGGGCGTTGGCGATTTCGCTGAGCCTGAGATTCTTGACCTCGGCTGGGATGAGCAGGAAGAAGAAGCCGAACGCAGGCCGCGCTTCAAGACGCCGGCCCCGGAGGCCGACGTCGCAACGGCAGAAGCCGCGACAGCACAAACCGAAACGGTCATCGTGGAAGCCGCAGCTGCTGATGTTGAGCACGACGAGGTTGAACTTGATGACGCTGAGTCGGACTACTTCGAGTCGGATGACGCCGAGTCGGACGTTGATTCCGTCGAGGACGAGGAAGAGCACAAGGAAGCGGACAACGAGGGTACCGACTCCCAGCATGGCTGATTCACTGATCTCGAGGTTTGATGCTGTCCTGTCGGACCTGGATGGCGTGGTCTACGCTGGACCGCACGCCATTCCGGGCGCCATAGAAGCGCTGCAGCGGCTGGCGTCCGTGGGGGTTGGACTGGGTTATGTCACCAACAACGCATCCAGGACCCCCGCCCAGGTCGCCGCGCATCTGCGTGAGCTCGGTGCGCCGGCTGAGGACCATCAGGTAGTCAGTTCCTCGCAGGCAGCAGGGGAGCTCCTGGCTTCCATGCTTCCCGCGGGGGCGCATGTCCTCATCACAGGCAGTGCGGCGTTGGCCCATGAGATCGAATTGGTGGGACTCAAACCGGTGCACAGTGCCGCTGAGTCTCCGGTTGCTGTCGTCCAGGGGTTCAACCCGGACATCGGTTGGAAGGATCTGGCCGAGGCGTCGTACGTGGTGGCCGGGGGAGCCATGTGGTTCGCCACCAACACGGACATGTCCATTCCTCAGGCACGCGGCATGGCGCCGGGCAACGGAACCCTCGTTGCCGCCGTCGCTGCTGCCACAGGGAAGTCCCCGTTGGTGGCGGGGAAGCCGGAAGCGCCGTTGTTCCATGCGGCAGCCAAGCGACTCAAGGCGGACCGGCCACTGGTGGTGGGCGACCGTCTGGACACTGACATCCTGGGCGGCAACCGTGCAGGATATGCGACGGCGGCCGTCCTCACCGGTGTTGACACCAAGCACACCATCCTGGCTGCAAGGACCGATGAGCGTCCCGACTACCTGCTGGCGAACCTCGAGGACCTCTACGCTCCGTATCCCGGAATTATCGACGACGGCGGCTCGTTCCGTTGCGGGTCGGCGTCGGCGGTTGCTGATGGCGGCACGGTGACGGTGACCGGCGAAGAGGGCGATCTCGACGCATGGCGCGCCGCGTGCGCGGCATGGTGGGCAGCTGTCCCGTACGCGTCGACAGCGCAGGCGCCGCAGCTGGAATGGCGAACTAACTAGACTGGTGCGATGACCGTGCCGAACAGTTCACCCGAGCCCGGGACGCCCGAGCCCGAAACCCGCGACATCCAGTGGCCTGACGACTCCGAGACCACCGGCGACGCACTCGTCGACAGGGCCCTCGGCTTGCTCGAAGGAGTCCGGGAAGCACCCATAGCAGAGCACGGTGAACTGTACGCCGGAATTCACGACTCCCTCTTGGCGGCGTTGGACGCGGAACCTGGACTCCCTGCCGCGCCGAGGCCCATCACCCCGGAAGGCGACAGCTAACGCATGGCACGACTCGATCAGGAACTTGTCACCCGCGGGCTGGCGAGGTCCCGTACCCATGCGGCCAAGCTCATCAGCGATGGCAAGGTCAGCTCCTCCGGCAGCGTCCTCGCCAAGGCAGCCCTGCAGGTCGACGCTGAGACGGAGCTTTCCGTCGAGGCCCATCTCGAAGACATCTACGCCAGCCGTGCCGGTCACAAACTGGCCGGTGCGCTGGAGGCCTTTCCCGCCGTCGCGGTGGCAGGGAAGCGGTGTCTCGACGCCGGTGCCTCCACCGGTGGTTTCACCGACGTGCTGCTCCGGCAAGGTGCAGCGCAGGTTGTGGCGGTCGACGTCGGGCACGGACAACTGGTGCCGCACCTTCGGGACGATCCGCGCGTGGACGTCCATGAGGGCCTCAACGTCCGGTACATGACCCCGGAGCAGATCGGCGGCACGGCCGCGCTGACTGTCGCGGACCTGTCCTTCATCTCGCTGACTCTGGTGGTGGCGCCCCTGGCGTACTGCACTGATCCAGGCGGTGACCTGGTCCTCATGGTCAAGCCCCAGTTCGAGGTCGGCAAGGAGCGGCTGAGCCGGACCGGCGTTGTTTCTTCCGACAATGAACGACGCCGGGCTGTTGCCCAGGTTGCCCGGGCTGCGGTTGATTCGGGGTTGGATCTACGGGGCCTTGCGGCCAGTCCGTTGCCGGGCCAGGACGGAAATGTTGAATACTTCCTGTGGATGACGCGCCGGATGTCGGCTGCGTTGCCTAAGATCGAAGAGCGGGACCAGCACGTAGCTGCCTTGTTGAAGAACCTCTGGCCAAACCACTAGAAAGCAGAACCCGATGAGCAGGCGTGTACTTGTCCTTGCCCACACTGGGCGGGAGGAATCGCTCCGCGCTGCATGGGATGCCTGTACGCAATTGCACTCGTCAGGTTTGGTTCCTGTGCTGCAGAAGTCCGAACTTGCAGATATCGAGCGGTTTTTCGGTGCTTTGGACACCCCGATTGAGATTTTGAACGACCACGTCAGCTTGGAGGACGTGGAACTTGTCATGGTCCTGGGTGGCGATGGCACCATCCTGCGCGCCGCTGAGCTGGTCCGCGAGGTCGACGTCCCTCTGCTTGGGGTGAACCTTGGGCATGTGGGCTTCCTGGCCGAAAGCGAACGGGCTGACCTCGCCCAGACGGTGGAGTGGATCGCGAGCCGCCAGTACACGGTGGAAGAGCGCATGACCATCGATGTCCAGGTGTGGATCAAGGGTCAAAAGATCTGGCACACGTGGGCTTTGAACGAGGCAGCCATCGAGAAAGCCAACCGGGAGCGGATGCTGGAGGTGGTGACGGAAGTGGACGAGCGTCCCCTGACGTCCTTCGGCTGTGATGGCGTGGTGATGGCTACCCCCACCGGGTCCACTGCCTACGCTTTCTCGTCGGGCGGACCCGTGGTGTGGCCGGAAGTTGAAGCGCTCGTGATTGTCCCCATCAGCGCACACGCACTCTTCGCCAAGCCCCTGGTGGTGTCTCCGCGCTCCAAGCTGGCCGTTGAAATCATGAACCGCACGGATGCCCTGGGTGTTCTCTGGTGCGATGGGCGGCGCTCAGTGGATCTGCCGCCCGGTGCCCGGGTGGAGGTAACCCGATCAGCTACTCCGGTGCGGCTTGCCCGGACCCACAAGACGCCGTTCTCGGCCAGGCTCGTGCGTAAGTTCGAGCTTCCGATCCATGGCTGGCGTGGTCCGGCCCCCCGGAGCGGCGAAGTCCACACAGGTCCCATCCCTGTGATCCGGACCTTGTCGCCGGCTCCCTTGCCCAGTCCGCGGGATGTTGACAGTCCCCAGGACGGTGAACCTTCCGACCCCACGAATGCGAAGTGAACCATGCTTGAAGAACTCCGAATCCGTGACCTGGGCGTCATCACTGACGCTGCCCTGCCGCTGGGCCCTGGCCTCAGCGTCGTCACCGGCGAGACCGGTGCCGGCAAGACCATGGTGGTGACCGCCGTCGGGCTCCTTCTAGGTGCCCGATCGGATGCCGGGGCCGTCCGGAGTGGCGCCAAGTCCGCGTCGGCTGAGGCCGTGTTGAAGCTTGATCCCGCGCACAGTGCTGTGCAGCGGGCCAAGGACGCGGGGGGAGACGCCGAGGAGTTCGACGGCGTGGCTGAACTCCTGCTGGCCCGCACGGTGGGCGCGGATGGACGCAGCCGTGCGTACGTTGGCGGGCGCGCGGCACCGGTAGGGGTGCTGGCCGAACTGGGGGAGAGCCTGGTGGTGGTCCACGGCCAATCGGACCAGATCCGGTTGAAGAGCGCGACGGCACAGCGTCACGCTTTGGACCGCTTTGCCGGAGCGCCCCTGGCCAAAATCCTGGGAGAGTACCAGGAGAAGTACAACCACTGGAAAGCGATCCAGTCGGAGCTGGAGACTTTGCGGAGGGAAGCCCGCGAACGCTTGCGCGAGGCCGAATCGCTGGACGCGGCCCTCAAGGAGATCGACGAGGTGGATCCGCAGCCGGGCGAGGACGAGACCCTCAAGGCCGAAGCCGTGAAGCTGGCCAACGTCGAAGAACTAAGGCTTGCTGCAGCAGCGGCCCACGAGTCGCTCATTGCCGAGGAATTCGGTGAGTCGGGAGATGCCACCACCATGGTGGATGCGGCGAAGCGGACGCTGGAGCATGTTGCCGACCACGATGAAGAGCTGCGCTCCGCTGCTGCACGGCTGGCCGAGGTGGGCTTCCTTCTCAACGACATTGCAGCGGAGCTTTCCAGCTACCAGGCAGCGCTTGATACGGAAGGCCCTGAACGCCTTTCCGAAATCGAGGACCGCCGCGCGGCCCTCGCCAAGCTGATCCGCAAGTATGCGCCCAGCATTGACGAGGTACTTGAGTGGGCCGCCGCAGCCCGGACCCGCTTGGACGAGCTTCAGGATGACTCCAGCCGTATCGAATCCCTCGACGCCGAGGTGGCCTCCACTGAGGTGGCGCTCCGCAAGCAGGCGGCGGCTATCAGCAAGGCACGTGCCAAGGCCGCCAAGGACCTGTCCGGACGCGTGAGTGCGGAGCTCAAGGCACTGGCCATGGCCGATGCAACCCTGGTGATCGAAGTGGAAAGCACCGATTCACTGGGCCCTTGGGGAACCGACGAGATCGCTTTCCTCCTGCAGCCGCACTCGGGGGCTCCTGCCCGTCCGCTGGGCAAAGGAGCCTCCGGAGGTGAACTGTCCCGGGTCATGTTGGCGATCGAGGTTGTCCTGGCCGCCGTGGACCCGGTCCCGACCTTCGTCTTCGATGAGGTGGACGCAGGCGTGGGCGGCCGCGCCGCCGTCGAAATCGGCCGTCGGCTCGCCATGCTGGCACGGCACGTCCAAGTGCTGGTGGTCACCCATCTGCCGCAAGTGGCAGCTTTCGCCGACCAGCACATCCGTGTCACCAAGACCTCGGTGCGGGGTTCGGACGGCAAGACGGCCACCGGCTTCACTTCCAGCGACGTTCAGCTCCTCAGCGACGACGAACGCGTCAAGGAGCTGGCGCGCATGCTGGCAGGCCAGGAAGATTCCGAATCCGCGCAAGCCCACGCCCAGGAATTGCTGGATGATGCGAAGCTCCTGCCTCAGAGTGCCTGATGCCGCAGCGGTGCGGTGCGAAACGCGATGCGAGCACCATCACATCAAGAGGCTTTTGGCCGCCCGGCTCTTGATTGGAACGCGGTCCTGGGCAACCATTGACCATTTGGGGAATCCGAACAGGACGCTTGGAAGGCGTAATTGATGATAAGCTCGAATTCCGTGGTGCAGCGATCAAATTCCCGTGTAAATTCCCGGTTCCCGGGCTCGTCCAAGACGACCAAACACATCTTCGTCACCGGTGGTGTGGCGTCCTCGCTCGGTAAGGGTCTGACGGCTTCCAGCCTCGGCCACCTGCTGCGGGCACGCGGTTTGTCTGTAACTATGCAGAAGCTCGATCCCTACTTGAACGTGGATCCGGGCACGATGAACCCCTTCCAGCACGGCGAAGTATTCGTGACGGATGACGGCGCCGAAACCGACCTCGACATCGGACACTACGAGCGCTTCCTCGATGAAAACCTCGAAGGTTCGGCCAACGTCACAACCGGCCAGATCTACTCCACCGTCATCGCCAAGGAACGCCGCGGCGAATACCTGGGAGACACTGTCCAGGTCATTCCGCACATCACGGATGAAATCAAGCGCCGCATGCGCCTTCCTGCCGAAGGCAAGAACGCTCCGGCCGTCATCATCACCGAAATCGGTGGCACCGTGGGCGACATCGAATCCCAGCCGTTCCTGGAATCGGCCCGCCAGGTCCGCCAGGATGTGGGACGCAACAACGTCTTCTTCCTGCACGTTTCCCTGGTGCCGTACATCGGCCCCTCCCAGGAACTGAAGACCAAGCCGACGCAGCACTCCGTGGCGGCCCTCCGTTCGATCGGTATCCAGCCTGAAGCCATCGTGATCCGTTCGGACCGTGAAGTCCCCGAAGCCATGCGCGAGAAGATCGGCCGCATGTGCGACGTCGACATCGACGCTGTGGTTAACGCCGCAGACGCACCCAGCATCTACGACATCCCCAAGACCCTGCACTCCCAGGGCCTGGATTCCTACATCGTCCGCGCGCTGGACCTGCCGTTCAAGGATGTCGACTGGAGCAAGTGGGACAAGCTGCTTGAGGCTGTCCACAACCCCAAGCACGAAGTCGAGATCGCTTTGGTGGGCAAGTACATCGACCTGCCCGACGCGTACCTCTCGGTGACCGAAGCCCTCCGCGCCGGTGGTTTCGCCAACGAGGCAAAGGTCAAGATCCGCTGGGTACCTTCGGATGAGTGCGAGACCCTGGCCGGTGCTACAAAGTCCTTGGCCGGCGTCGACGCCATCTGTGTTCCCGGCGGCTTCGGCATCCGTGGGCTTGAAGGCAAGCTGGGTGCTTTGAAGTTCGCCCGCGAATCCAAGCTTCCGGTCCTGGGCCTGTGCCTCGGCCTGCAGTGCATGGTCATCGAGTACGCCCGTAACGTGGTTGGCCTTGAGGGCGCTTCCTCCAGCGAGTTCGAACCCGATTCCAAGTACCCGGTCATCGCCACCATGGAAGAGCAGCTGGACATTGTCGATGGCAAGGGAGACCTGGGCGGCACCATGCGCCTTGGCCTGTACGAAGCCAAGCTGGACGAGGGCTCGGTCATTGCCGAGACCTACGGCACCACAACGGTCAGCGAACGCCACCGCCACCGCTACGAGGTCAACAACAAGTACCGTGACCAGATCGCCGCGGAAGGACTGGTCTTCTCCGGTACCTCTCCTGACGGCAAGCTGGTGGAGTACGTGGAGCTTCCCCGCGAAGTCCACCCGTACTACGTGGCAACCCAGGCGCACCCGGAGCTCAGCTCCCGCCCGACGCGCCCGCACCCGCTGTTCGCAGGTCTGGTGAAGGCTGCGCTCGAGCGTCGTGAAGGAGCCCCCGTTGCCACCAAGACCGGCGACCGCACGGTAGCAGCCAAGTAAACAGCAAGCACTAACGAAGGACGGCGCGATGCCCGGTATTTCTGAAACCCCTCGCACATCAAGGCAGGTTTCGGACATGCCGAGCCCGCGCCGTCTTTTGTCTACCAGCAAGGTTTACGAAGGACGCATCTGGGACGTGGTCAGTGACTCGTTCCAACTCAGTGAGGGCACGAACACCCTGGTCCGCGACTACATCGACCACCCAGGTGCAGTAGCGGTGCTTCCCATGAACGTCGACGGGGAAATCCTGCTGTTGAAGCAATACCGTCACCCTGTGGGCATGGACCTCTGGGAGATCCCGGCCGGTTTGCTGGACGTGGAGGGTGAGGATTTCGTGGTGGGTGCTGCCAGGGAACTTGCCGAGGAAGCTGACCTTGTGGCGGCGACGTGGAATGTCCTGGTCGATTTCTTCAACTCGCCCGGCTCCTCCAGCGAGGCAGTCCGCATCTACCTGGCGCGCGGGCTGCGGGATGTTCCCGAGGCCGAGCGCCACGTCCGTACGGACGAGGAAGCGGAGATCGAACTCCACTGGGTTCCGCTGGAAGATGCGGTCAAGGCCGTCCTGGAGGGGCGTCTGCACAACCCCTCCGCGGTGCTCGGCATCCTTGCCGCCGCAGCAGCGAAGGCCGACGGATTCACCAGCCTCCGCCCTGCCAACGCGCCGTGGCCGGCACACCCGAGCCAGCGCTGAGCATGACCGAAGCCGCTGCCCGACCCATCAACGGGATTGACCGTGCGGTAACGGATTACCTGCAGCACGTTGGCGTGGAGCGCGGCCTGGCGGCGAACACCTTGGCTGCCTACCGCCGGGACCTGGCCCGATACTCCAATTTCCTTGCAGCGCAGGGGGTGGAGCGCCCAAGCGACATCACACGCCATCATGTGACAGCTTTCGTCCAGGCGTTGTCCGACGGTTCGGATGGAGGCGCCGTTCTGGGCGTCCGTTCAGCGGCACGCACCGTGGTTGCCGTCCGCGGACTTCACAAGTTTTGGGCCTTGGAAGGGACTACGACGGCGGACCCCGCCAGCGATGTCCACCCACCCATGCCGGGCAAACGGCTTCCGAAAGCCATCAGTGTAGGAGAAGTGACGCGGATCCTGGAGGCTGCAGGTTCGGACACGGCCACAGGGCTCAGGGACCGGGCGCTTCTTGAGTTCCTATACTCCACCGGAGCCCGCATCAGCGAGGCCGTCGGGCTGGACGTGGACGATGTCTCGTTGGAAAACCCTGGAGCCGGTCCGGCGATCGTACGGTTGTTCGGCAAAGGTTCCAAGGAACGGTTGGTGCCGCTGGGATCATACGGTGCCCGCGCCGTCGGAGCTTATGTCGTCCGGGGTCGGCCCTTGCTTGCCTCCAAGGGCAAAGGCACCCCGGCGCTGTTCCTCAATGCCCGGGGAGGCCGGATCAGCCGGCAAAGCGCATGGACCATTCTGAAAACGGCGGCCGAGAGGGCGAACATCACCAAGGATGTCTCGCCGCACACGCTGAGGCACTCGTTCGCCACGCACCTGTTGGAGGGTGGCGCTGATGTAAGGGTGGTGCAGGAGCTGCTGGGCCACGCCTCCGTGACCACCACACAGGTGTACACCCTGGTCACCGCCGACACCCTGCGCGAGATTTACGCAGCGGCCCACCCCAGGGCGCTCGGCTAGCCATCCTCGGCTGGAAACCGTTACTGGAACCACTCCGCCGGAAGCAGGCTACTCCAGAACGTTCAGCGTCAATTCGACGGCGTCCACGAACAGCGCCAACAAAGAAGTTCCCAGTCCGGCCACCAGCAGCAAACCCGGATGGGCGAGTCCCACCACCACGCGCTTCAGCCGTGGACGTCCCCGGAGGAACTTCTTGGGAACCCTGGTCTTGACCGGCACCTGCCGCCAACCGCGCAGCCGCCGCAGGAACCAGGCACACCGCACGATGAAGGCCATCCAGAGCACGGAGAGCACCAGGGGAACGGCCGCCAGCATGAGGTTGAAGCCAAGGGCAGTGACTTCCTTCTCCGAGTCGCCGATTACTGACTGGACTGTGGTGGAGATGGACGCGCTCATCACCACTGACGCAGCCCACACCATGAAGGCCGCCACCAATGCCAGGAACCGGACAAAGAAGTGTCCGAGCACGGTCGCGTCGACCGCGCGGAGATGGCTCCGTGGGGTGGCGTGCAGCACCACCAGCGTGGAGATCAGCGTCGGCAAGGCAGCAACCAGGACCAGCAGATACCAGGTCCAGCCGGCCAGGTCCAGCACTTCGTCCAGGACAATGAGCCCGGCCCAGAGAAGGGTCCATGCCCACCCGGCGTACAGCGGATGAGCCACAAGCCAGCGCGGGAGCCAGGCGTCCCGTTCGGCTTTGGCTTCGGCGTCTTTGACTGTTGTCCAGTCCCGGGTGCTTTCCGCTGTGGACGGCATCCCGCCAACCTCATCGACGGCGGCCGCTTTGGCGCCCGCTTCACCCCCACCTTCGCTCATGGGCTCACTGTAGCAATGGCGGCAACGGCTGGGGAGATCAGGTTAAGGTAGGCAGCATGACTGCAGCCCATGTGACTTTGTGCTTCCTCCTCCGCGACGGTGCGGACGGCGGACACGTACTTCTCGGCACCAAGAAGACCGGCTTTGGCCGGGGAAAAGTAGTGGGCGTAGGCGGACACGTCGAAGTGGGGGAGACTGCATCCGAGGCCGCCTGCCGTGAGGTTATGGAAGAAATCAACGTGGTGGTCCATGCGCATGACCTGATTCCCGCGGGAACCGTAGACTTCGTTTTTCCGGCCAGGCCCGAATGGAACATGGCCACCACGGTCTTCCTCACCCGTGCCTGGGAAGGCGAGCCCTCCGAGAGCGAGGAGATCGCTCCGGCCTGGTTCCCCGTTGGCCGGCTTCCGGTGGAGCGGATGTGGGCAGATGCCGAGCATTGGTTGCCCGCCATGATTTCCGGTCAGCGCATCGCCGTGCGCGTCGACCTGGCGGCAGACAACGAGAATGTCGCTGAGGTCCACACTGTGGAGTGGGCGGAACCTGAGGCCTAAAGAGTACGACGTCGGGCCGGTCGCCTTTCGGTGACCGGCCCGACGTCGTACTTACCGCTTTTTGGCGCCCAAAAAGCCTTACGGAACGTGGCGCTCTTCGGGTCCGTTGTATTCGCTCAGCGGGCGGATCAGGGAGTTCGAAGCCACCTGCTCCATGATGTGCGCGGTCCAACCGGTGATGCGGCTGGCGACGAACAACGGTGTGAAGGTTTGGGTGTCGAAGCCCATGAGGTGGTACGTGGGTCCGGCAGGGTAGTCAAGGTTGGGCTTGATGGCCTTGGCCTCGTCCATGGCCTGCTCCAAGCCGTTGTAAAGACCGAGGAGCTCGGGTCGTCCGTAGTGGGCGATCATCTTGTCCAGGGCGGCCTTCATGGTGGGAACGCGGGAGTCGCCGTGCTTGTAGACGCGGTGCCCGAAGCCCATGACCTTCTTCTTCTGCGCCAGCGCGTCTTCCATCCACGTCTTCGCCCGGGAGGCGGCTTCTTCGAGGGACTCCTCGCTGCGGATGCCGATTTCGTCGAACGTGTGCATCACGGCCTCATTGGCGCCGCCGTGCAGCGGGCCCTTGAGTGCTCCGATGGCTGCGGTGACAGCCGAGTGCAGGTCCGAGAGCGTGGAGGTGACTACGCGGGCGGTAAACGTCGAAGCGTTGAAGGAGTGCTCTGCGTAGAGAATCATCGAGACGTTGAAAGCCTCCACTACCTCGGGCACTTGTTCTTCGCCGAAGGTCATCCACAGGAAGTTGGCGGAGTAGTCCAGGTCCTCGCGGGGTTCCACGGGTTCCTGGCCGTGGCGGCGGCGCTGGTCGTAAGCGACGACGGCGGGCATGGCAGCCCACAAGTCGATGGCCTTCTTCATGTTGGCTTCGGGTGATGAATCCTCGGCCAGCTCGTGCCGGGCGCCGAGTACGGACGCGGCGGTGCGGCACACATCCATGGGGTGTGCTGTGGTGGGCAGGGCATCGATAACCTGCTTCACTACCGGGTCGAGCGCGCGGCCTGCGCGCTCGCGGGCGGTGAATTCGGCCAACTGTGCCTCGTTGGGCAGTTCTCCGTTCCACAACAGATAGGCGACCTCTTCGAAGCTGCATTTGGCGGCCAGTTCCTGGACCGGGTATCCGCGGTACAAGAGCGAGTTGGTGTCCGGGTTGACCTTCGAGACGGCGGTGTAGTCCACCACGACGCCGGCAAGGCCCTTTTTGATGTCAACAGCTGCCATGCTGCTCTCCTTCGTTCATTGTGCAGGTGCACCGGGTCGATCCGGAACGCCTGCGTTCCCCTTGATGAATCCGGAACCTAGCGGACGCCAGGAACCTGGAAGTTGAAAACGCCGGTATCGAATTGGTTGTATGCCTCGTAGTCGACGAGTTCGTAGAGGCGCGCACGCGTGAGCATGTTTTCCACTTGCGCTTCTTGGGTCCCCGCAGCCTTAATCGATTCCAGAGTACGCTCTGCAGCGCCCATGGCAATGCGGAGGAGCGTGACGGGGTAAATGACCATGTTGACGCCCACCCCTTGGAGCTGGTCGACGGTGAAGAGCTCGCTTTTGCCGAACTCGGTCATGTTGGCCAGGATCGGAACGTCCACGGCGTCGCGGATGGCTTGGAATTCGTCCAGGGTGGCCATGGCTTCAGGGAATATTGCGTCGGCGCCGGCGTCTACGAGGGCTTTGGCGCGGTCCTGTGCTGCCTGGATTCCTTCAACGGCGCGGATGTCGGTGCGGGCCATGATGAGGAAGTTCGGGTCCCGGCGGGCGTCTGCTGCGGCGCGGATGCGTTTGGTGGCGGTGTCGATGTCGACGACGTTCTTGCCGTCCAGGTGTCCGCAGCGTTTCGGGTTGAACTGGTCCTCAATGTGGCAACCGGCCAGGCCTGCGTTTTCGAGTTCCTGGATGGTGCGTGCCACGTTCATCGGTTCGCCGAAGCCGGTGTCGGCATCCACCAGCGACGGCAAATCGGTCATGCGGGCGATTTGCCCTGCCCGGGTGGCTACCTCGGTGAGGGTGGTGAGGCCGATGTCCGGCAGGCCGAGGTCATTGGCGAGGACGGCGCCGGAGATGTAGACGCCGGCGAAGCCTTTTTCCTCGATGAGCCGGGCCGAGAGCGGGTTGAAGGCGCCCGGGAACTGCTGCACGGTCCCGGAGGCCAGCAGTTCCCGGAGTTTCAGCCGCTTCTGTTCGGGGGTGACTTTGGAGTACAGCATTTAGAACAGTCCCTTGGGTGCGTTGTTGAGGTTGATCACGCCGGGGGCTGCGGTGATGTTCAGCTGGTCCAGTTCGCCTTCGCCCAGTTCGGTGACGCGTTCGACGGCGGCGAGGAACCTTTCGATTTCGGCTTCCTCCACGAGCCCGGCAGCAAGCGTGCGGAACTTGTTGATGTATTGCTCGCGGGCGAACGGCCGGGCACCGAGCGGGTGGGCGTCGGCTACGGCGATCTCGTCCGTGACAACCGACCCATCCGTGAGTGTAATGACAACAGTGCCGCCGAAGGCTTTTTCCGCGATGTCCAAGGAGTGGTAGCGGCGGGTCCATTCCGGGTCCTCCACAGTGGTGACCTTGTGCCAGAGTTCCACAGTGTCCGGGCGGGCGGCGCGCTCGGGGGCGTAGGAGTCCACGTGGTGCCACGCGCCGTCCTGCAGGGCGACGGTGAAGATGTACGGGATGGAGTGGTCCAGGGTTTCGCGGGATGCCGTGGGGGAGTACTTCTGGGGGTCGTTCGCGCCGGAGCCGATCACGTAGTGCGTGTGGTGGCTGGTCTTGATCAGCACCGATTCCACGTTGGCGGGGTCGGTGGTTTCGGGGTGCTCGCGGTGCAGTTTGCGGGCGAGGTCGATCCAGGCCTGGGCCTGGTACTCGGCGGAATGTTCCTTGGTGTAGGTGTCCAGGATGGCGCGCTTGGCTTCACCGGGCAGCGGCAGCGGGACCTCGTAGGAGGCGTCCGGTCCGTCGAGCATCCAGGCGATCACGCCGTCTTCGCCTTCGTAGATCGGCACAGGGGAGGTCTGGCCGCGCATGGAGCGGTCCACGGCTTCGATCGCCATCTTTCCTGCGAACGCCGGGGCATGGGCTTTCCAGGTGGAGATTTCGCCCTTGCGGGACTGGCGCGTGGCGGTGGTGGTGTGCAGAGCCTGGCCCACGGACTGGAAGATCGTCTCGACATCCAGCCCCAGCAAGGTGCCGATGCCTGCGGCGGCCGATGGGCCGAGGTGAGCGACGTGGTCGATCTTGTGCTTGTGCAGGCAGATGGCCTTGACCAGGTTCACCTGGATCTCGTAGCCGGTGGCGATGGCACGGACCAAGTCAGCGCCGTTGGAGCCAACGTGCTGGGCAACGGCCAGGATCGGCGGGATGTTGTCGCCCGGGTGGCTGTAGTCGGCGGCCAGGAACGTGTCGTGGTAATCGAGTTCGCGCACGGCTACGCCGTTGGCCCAGGCAGCCCACTCCGGAGAGACCTGCTCTGTGATGCCGAAGACGTGGGCACCCTTGCCGTTGGCGGAGGGGCCGTGGGTCAGGGCCTGTGCACGGGCTGCGACGATCGGTGCCCGGTTCAGCGAGGCGATGGCAACGGAAGCGTTGTCGATGATGCGGTTAATCACCATGTCGGTGACCTCCGGGGTGACCTCGACGGGGTCGGCGGCGACCACGGCGATCTTGTGCGCCAGCTGCTCCTCCCGGGGAAGGTTCTCCTCGGACTTGTAAACACGGACGTGGTTGGACTTGACCATGGTGCTCCTTCTGGTGGGACGTTCAGCCGGCTGAATGAGCGGCTTTGAGGTGGGTGAGACTGCGGTGCAGGTGGACCATCGTGGCGGCTTCGGCCAGGCGCGGGTTGGCGACGGCGATTGCTTCGGCGATGGCGGCATGTTCGGCGGCCGCTGCTTGGAGCCTGGCGGTGTCGTCGGCGGCCAGGCGGCGGACGCGGGCAAGGTGGACGCGGAGGCTTCGCATGGCGTTGGCCATGTACACATTGGAGATCGCGGCGTCGATGGCTTCGTCCAAACGGCTCACCAGGGCGTAGTACTCGTGCCTGGCGGGATCGTCGTCGCCCAGCAGCGTGGGAGCCAGCAGCAGTTCTGCGTGCAGTTCCGCGAACACTCCGGGTTCGCCGCGTTGCGCGGCGAGGGAAGCGGCCCTTACCTCCAGGGTTTCGCGCAGTTCGAACAGTTCGTCGATGCTGTCCAGCGAGATATCGGTGACGACGACGCCGCGGCCGCCCGCCGCCGTCGTCAGACCTTCCGCGGTGAGTCGCCCCAGCGCTTCCCTGACGGGAGTGCGCGAGACTCCAAGGCGTTCGGACTGCTCGACCTCAGCGAGGACGGTGCCGGGGCGGAGGCGCCACTCGAGAATGTCTTCCCGGAGGGCCCTGTAAGCCCGATCACTGGCGCGCATGACCTCAGTGTATACATTGAGGACGAGCTACGCCAGCATTAGGGCTATAGAGCGATGCTTTGTATACATTCATTCAATTGCGGTTCCAGCCATACTCGTTCTCCGGTCGGCCAGGAGTACCGTACCGCGGTGCCCGGGTGACCGTTCCGGCGTCGGCCAAGTACTCCAGATACCTGCGGGCGGTCACCCTGGACATGCCCAGCGCGTCCATGACTTCACTCGCGGAAATGGGATCCTCGCGCCCCCGCACCAGTTCCTTGACCGCTTCGAGCGTGGACCCGGACAGACCCTTGGGCAGCGGCAGTTCCGTCGGGGCACGGAGGCTCGCGAACGCCTGGTCAACGTCGCTCTGTGACGCGCCGGCTTTGGAAATCCCGGACAGTGAACCCGCCAACTGTTCGCGGAATGTCCGATAACTGCGCAGCTTGTCCGCGAAGGTGGCGTACGTGAACGGTTTAATGAGGTACTGCACGACGCCGATGGATACGGCACTGCGGACAATGTTCAGTTCACGGACGGCCGTGATGGCGATGATGTCGGCGAAGACACCTGCTGAGCGCATGCGGCGGGCGACGTCCAGCCCATGCAGGTCCGGGAGGTTCATGTCCAGCAGGACCAGATCCACGGGGGAGCCTGATGCTGCGAACTCACCAAGGATGCGGAGGGCCGATTGTCCGTCTGGCGCTGTTCCCACCAGGGTGAATCCGTCCAGGCGGCCGATGTAGACGGAGTGGGCATCCGAAGCGATCGGCTCGTCCTCTACAACCAGGACGCGGATGTCTGTCATGCCTTCTCTTCCTCGGGAACCGGCGAAGGCAGCACAACATGGAACTGTGCACCGCCGGGATTGCTGATGGTCATCGTACCGTTCAGCCGCTGGACGGCCTGCCGCACCAGGGCAAGACCCACGCCCCGGCCGTGCGCTCCACGGGAGTTTCCCTCCGACGACTTGGTGCTGAATCCGTACTGCAGGACGTCGTCGATCGATTCAGGGTCGATGCCGGCGCCCGAATCGCGCACGGTGAATTCGACAGCGGCAGGACCGGCGTCCACGTCCATTTCCACTTGGCGGGGGAAATCCCCGGCTGCCGCGGCATCGATCGCATTGTCCAGCAGGTTACCCAGGATGGTGACGAGGTCCTGGATTTCCAGCCCCCGGACACCTCCACTCCCTGATGTCCGGACAATCAGTTCCACGCCGCGCTCATGAGCTTCGGCGGCCTTGCCCATCACCAGAGCGCTCATGACGGGTTCATCCACCGAGGCCACCATGTCATCGGTGAGTTGCTGGCTGAGTTCCAGGTCCTTGGTGGCGAAGTCCAGGGCCTGCGGTGTCCGGCCCAGTTCCAGCAAGGAGACGATCATGTGGAGGCGGTTGGCGTGTTCGTGGGTCTGGGCGCGCAGAGCATCGGATAGGGTTTTCATGGTCTGCAGCTCCGTGCCCAGGGATTCGATTTCCGTGCGGTCCCTGATGGTGGCCACGGTCCCATACACCGCCGGTTTCTGGCGGCTGCGCGCGGGAACCGGTCCGACCGCCGGAGCCTGGTTGATCACCAGGATGCGGGAGCCGGTGAGGTGGATTTCGTCATGGGCGGCCCTGCCGGATTCGAACAGTGCCCGCAGGCTGCCGTCGATCGGCAGCTCCGCCAGCTTTGGCGCCGCCGTTGGTGACCTGTCGGCGTCGGAAGGCTCCAAACCCAGGAGTTCGGCTGCCTGGTCGTTGTACATCACGGCCTTGCCGTGGGTGTCGATGAGAATCAGGCCCTCGCGTACTGAGTGCAGGACCGATTCGTAGTAGGCGAAGAGCTGTGCCAGCTGTTCCGGCCCCCAACCGCGGGTGACCGAGCGGAGGTAGCGGCCCAGCAGCCAGGCAGCAAAAGACCCGAACGCCAGCACCACCAAGGCAATGCTGCCAATGACGCCCAACCGCTCCGCAACGTCGGTGTCCACCGTGCGGACCGTGACCCCTGCGGCAACCAAAGCCTTGATGGATCCGTCCGGTGCCCTGACCGGTGCAATGGTACGGACCGAAGGCCCCAGCGTTCCCGCAGTGACTTCAGTGAAAGTCTCTCCGCGCAGGGCAGGCTCGATCGTCCCGATGTAAGGCTTGCCTAGCTCCTCGGCCCGGGGGTGGGTCCACCGCGTCCGGTCCGGAGCCATGATCGTAATGAAGTCCGCATCGGCATCGTGCATGACCTTCAGGGCATACGGCTGGAGCGTCTCTGATGGGTTGGCAGTGGCGGCCGCCTCCAGCACCAGGGGATTGTTGGCAATCGACGTGGACAGGGCAAGCATCCGCCCGCCGGCGTTGTCATAGGCCCGGTCCCTGGCTTCCAGCACCGAAAAGGTCCCGAAGACCGCCGTCATCACCAGGACGAACAGCAAGTTCGCAACAAACAACCGCCGGGCAATGCTCCAGCTGTGAAACACATGGACCTCCATGACCAATATGACCGCAACGGTGATGTATGTCACCAGCGGCTCAATGATGGATATCACACAAGGGCAGCGGATTGGACATCAGTGCAGGACCGCAGCGCCTTACACAGTATCCAGAAGGAGAATCCCATGACCTCTCAACGAGGAGAGTCGGCAGTAGCTGCCAAAAGTGGACGCAAGGGGCTCGACAAGTCGCACTACCTGTACATCGCGGTCATCCTGGCCGTAGTGCTTGGCGCTGTCGTCGGCCTGATGTTCCCTGAGGTCGGAAAGTCACTCAAACCGCTGGGTGATGGCTTCATCAAACTCATCAAGATGATGATCGCCCCCGTGATCTTCTGCACCATTGTCCTTGGCATCGGCTCCATCGCCAAGGCCGCAACCGTCGGCAAGGTCGGCGGGCTCGCTTTGGGGTACTTCGTGGCGATGTCGACGTTCGCGCTCGCCATCGGCCTGGTGGTCGGCAACCTCATCCACCCGGGTGAGGGACTCAAGCTGACGCCGTACGATCCCAACAAAAAGGCGGCAACGGACAGCACCGTTGACTTCCTCCTCGGCATCATTCCGGGCGACATCCCCGTCCTGCCCACCCTGCTTGCTGCAATCCTGGTCGGCTTCGCGCTGCAGAAGATGGGCAAGCAAGGCCAGCCCATCCTCAATGCCATCGGCCACGGTCAGCGACTCGTGTTCCGCATCCTCATCATGATCATGTGGCTGGCCCCGGTAGGTGCATTCGGTGCGATTGCCGCCGTCGTCGGTGCGACGGGTGCCCAGGCCATCCTGAGCATGTTCACCCTGATGCTGGCCTTCTACATCACCTGCGCCCTGTTCATTGTGGTGATCCTCGGTACGTTGCTCCGCGCCGTGGCCGGTGTGAACATCTTCCGCCTCATGAAGTACCTGGCCCGCGAATACCTGTTGATCTTCTCCACGTCGTCCTCCGAAGCGGCTCTTCCCCGCCTCATCGCCAAGATGGAACACCTGGGTGTTTCCAAGCCGGTCGTTGGCGTCACCGTTCCCACGGGCTACTCCTTCAACCTGGACGGCACGGCCATCTACTTGACCATGGCCTCCCTCTTCGTGGCCAACGCCATGGGTACGCCGCTTGACCTCGGTGCGCAGATCTCGCTGCTGGTCTTCATGATCATTGCCTCCAAGGGAGCCGCAGGCGTAACGGGTGCCGGACTGGCGACCCTGGCGGCCGGTCTCCAGGCGCACAAGCCCGAACTCCTGGGCGGGGTAGGCATGATCGTTGGCATCGACCGCTTCATGTCGGAGGCCCGCGCTCTGACCAACTTCACCGGCAACGCTGTGGCCACCGTCCTCATCGGTACCTGGGTCAAGGAAATCGACAACGGCCAGGTCGAGCGGGTCCTCTCCGGAAGCGAGCCCTTCGACGAGCAGACGATGATGGCCCATGGCGAAGAAGACGTGGTTGTCGCAGAAGCCGAAACCCGCGGCAAGGCTGTCGTCTAACAGCCAAGTCCCGGAACAGAACAGCAACGCCGAAGGCCGGCACCATCCAGGTGCCGGCCTTCGGCGTTTTCCAATCCCCGGGCAGGCTCCCGGATCCCAACCTTCGACCTCAACTAGAGGGTCAAGGCTCAAACAACGGACAAAGTCAAGTTCCCCGGATTACCGTGTCGGGACATGTAGCCTAAGGGGGTAGTAGCGCTGCAGCCGGGGGTACAGCGGCAGGGAAGATCGTCGTCGAAAGAGTGGTTAGATACGTGAGCATCGAACGGGGAACAGCTACGCTGGAAGGCACCGAGCTCGATCTGGAAGACGCCGTCATGGGGCCTACGGGCCGCCCTTACCGCGAATTCCCGGAACCCGCACCCCTTGCCTCCCACGGGCCGGCGCGAGTCATCGCCATGGTCAATCAGAAGGGTGGGGTCGGTAAAACGACGTCCACCATCAACCTTGCAGCAGCGCTCGCAGAGTACGGCCGGCGGGTCCTGTTGGTGGACTTTGACCCCCAGGGCGCTTTGTCGGCGGGCCTGGGCGCCAATCCGCATGAACTCGACCTCACTGTCTACAACGTCCTGATGGACCGTAAGGTCAATATCCGTGACGCCATCCAGCAGACCGGGGTGGAGGGCGTGGATCTCCTTCCTGCCAACATCGACCTCTCTGCTGCTGAAGTGCAGCTCGTCAATGAGGTAGCCCGGGAACAGGTCCTTGACCGCGCCCTCAAGAACGTCGAAGACGACTACGACGTCGTGCTCATTGACTGCCAGCCCTCTTTGGGTCTTCTGACCGTCAACGCGCTCACGGCAGCCCACGGCGTCATCATCCCTTTGATCTGCGAATTCTTCGCCCTGCGCGCCGTGGCCCTGCTTGTCGAGACCATCGAGAAAGTCCAGGACCGCCTCAACCCGCGCCTGCAGGTGGACGGCGTCCTGGCCACGATGTACGACGCCCGGACCCTGCACAGCCGTGAAGTCATCTCCCGCCTGGTGGAAGCCTTCGGAGACAAAGTCTTCGAGACCGTCATCAAACGCTCCATCAAATTCGCCGACGCCACGGTGGCGGCGGAGCCCATCACGAGCTACGCCGGCAACCACATCGGTGCCGACGCCTACCGCCGCCTTGCCAAGGAACTGATTTCGCGCGGCGGCGCGCCGTAACCGACGGTGGCACCGTCACTCGCCCCGGCATCGGAAGCGATCGCCGAACGGGAAGCACCCGACGCCGATACCTCCGCAGCTCCCAAAGCGGGCTTTGAGGTCCGGCTGGCCAACTTCACCGGCCCCTTCGACCTCCTGCTGGGACTGATTTCCAAGCACAAGCTGGACATCACCGAAGTGGCCTTGGCTACCGTCACCGATGAGTTCATCAAGTACATCCGCCGCCTCCAGGAACTGGGGGAGGACTGGGCGTTGGACGAAGCCAGCGAATTCCTGGTGATCGCAGCAACCCTGCTTGACCTCAAAGCCGCCCGCCTCCTGCCCGCAGGAGAGGTGGAGGATGCCGAGGACATTGCGTTGCTGGAGGCAAGGGACCTCTTGTTCGCCCGTCTGCTGCAGTACAAGGCCTTCAAGCAAATCGCCGGAATCATGGGTGAAACGCTGGAGCAGGAAGCCATGCGATACCCGCGCCAAGTGGCTCTTGAGGCTCACTTCGCCGCGCTGCTGCCGGAACTCGTGTGGCGGCACACCCCTGAACAATTCGGTGAACTGGCGGCCAAAGCGCTCAAGCCCAAGGACTCGACTCCGGAAGAGGTGGGGTTGGGCCACCTGCACGCCCCGCCGGTGAGCGTCAAGGAGCAGGCGGCGATCATCGGCCATCGCCTGAAGCTGGGTGCCCCGCTGTCCTTCCAGACGCTGATTGCCGATGCCGAAACCACCTTGGTGGTGGTGGCCCGGTTCCTGGCGTTGCTGGAGATGTTCCGGGATCGCGTGATCGCATTCGAACAGCCGGAGCCGCTGGCAGAGCTGACGGTGCGGTGGACCGGCGACGACGCCGAATGGGACAGCTCAAGGCTGAGTGAAGAATACGAGGCAGGCATCAATGAGTGAACAAGAAGTGGTCCAGGATGGGCTTGCGGAACTGGAGGCTTTGCCCGGCGGAGCCCGCGCTGCGCTGGAGGCCGTGCTCATGGTCATCGACCAGCCGGCAACCTCCGAAGAGCTGGCCGCCGGACTCAACGTAACGGTCGCCGTCGTCGAGGATTTGCTGGAGGACCTGCGGCGGGAGTATAGCGGCTATACTGTTAAAGCCCCGGACGTGGATGCTGTCGGCTTTGCCGTTGCCAGCACTGCACCCCGGGGTTTTGAATTGCGGAACGTCGCTGGAGGGTGGCGGATCTATTCACGGTCGGATTTCGCCGACATCGTGGGAAGGTTCGTCCTCGAGGGGCAGACCACCAGGCTTACTCAGGCAGCACTCGAAACCCTGGCGGTTATTGCTTACAGGCAACCGGTCTCCAGGGCCCGGGTGTCCGCCATTCGCGGCGTTAACGTCGATTCCGTGGTCAGGACCCTTACACAGAGGGGCTTGATCGAGGACTCCGGAACGGATCCCGAATCCGGGGCTGTCCTGTATCGGACAACCTCGTACTTCCTGGAACGGATGGGCATTGGATCGGTGGCCGAATTGCCACAGCTCTCGCCGCACCTTCCGGGTTTGGAAGGGATCGACGAATACTACGACGCAAGCCGGATGTAGCCACGGGCTCCAATAGGCTGTGCGACACAACTTCATACTGAATTTCGGCACCTTATATAGGTGCACAGCGACAAGGGGCAGACGATGTCTGCCCGGCTGGCTAGTGTTGATTGCAGCACACAATGCCGGCCATTACTACACAAGGACGGGTCATGACACAGGCGGGACGCCAGAGTTCACCACGTAACGGTTCGGGGCGCAACAGCTCCGGACGCAATGAGGCCAAGGGAGGCGGCACTGGCCGCTCCAACGCCGGCGGCTTCTCCGGCCGCGGCGGAAGCGCCGGCGCTGGAAAGCGCAACTTCACCCAGGGCGAGGGTCGCCCCTTCAAGGCTTCGAAGCCGCGCGAAGCGGCACCCTTCGATCCCGACAACCCCACAACGGCCGGCGACTACGACCGCGGCCAGGCTGCAAGGCCTGCCAAGCCGTTCCGCAAGCCCGGCTCCAACAAGCCCGGCTTCGGCAAGGCACCCGGCACGCCCGGCGCTTTGAAGCCCAAGGCCAAGCCGGCCCGGCAATACGGTTCCAAGGCCTTCGGCAGCGAACGGTTCGGCCAGAACCTTGGCCCCGTGCGCAAGCCGGGCCGCAACCGCGGGCCCCGCCAAGAGGTCCCGCAGTCGGACCTTCACGATGCCGACGGCGTACGCCTGCAGAAGGTCATGGCCCAGGCCGGAGTTGCTTCCCGTCGCGTCTGTGAGGAAATGATCCTCGAAGGCCGCGTTGAAGTAGACGGTGTGGTCACCACCGAGCTCGGAATGCGCGTGGACCCTGCAACGGCAGTCATCCACGTGGACGGTATCCGTATCCAGCTGGACGAGACCCTCGTCTACATGGTGTTCAACAAGCCCAAGGGCGTTGTCTCCACCATGGAAGACCCCGAGGGCCGACCGTGCATCAGCGACTTCCTCAAGAACAGCAAGAACAAGGGCGAACGCCTGTTCCACGTAGGACGCCTCGACGTCGCCACCGAAGGACTGCTTCTGCTGACGAACGACGGCGAGCTCGCCAACCGTCTGACCCACCCTTCCTACGAGGTACCCAAGACGTACCTGGTCCAGGTGCGTGGCCCCTTCCCGCAAGGAGTCGGCGCCAAGCTGAAGAGCGGCGTTGAGCTTGAAGACGGCGTAGCAGCAGTGGACTCCTTCCGGCTGGTGGACTCCACTCCGGGCCACGTCCTGATCGAGGTTGTCCTCCACTCCGGTAAGAACCGCATTGTGCGCCGCATGTTCGACGCCGTCGGCTTCCCGGTAGAACGGCTTGTCCGCGTCAAGGTTGGTCCCATCGGCCTGGGTGACCAGCGCCAGGGCAGCATCCGAAACCTCGGCAGGCAGGAAGTCGGACACCTCCTGGCATCTGTGGGGCTCTAGGGCATGTCGGCATTCGGTACGCACGGCCGGGGCCATCTTGATGGCCCGGTCGTCGTTCTCGGTACAGGCCTGCTGGGCGCCAGCATCGGCCTCGGGCTGCGCGGACGCGGGGTCCCGGTCTTTCTTTTCGATCCTTCGCCCACCAACCAGGCGGTTGCGGTGGACATCGGTGCAGGCCGTCCTTTGTCTGAGCTGGATGAAGTACCCCAACTGGTAGTCGTTGCTGCCCCGCCGGACGTGACGGCCGACGTCGTGCAAAAAGCGCTGGGGGACTACCCGTCCGCCGTCGTCGTCGACATCGCGAGCGTCAAGGCAACCATCCTGGCGCAGCTGCGCGAACGCGGAGTTGATCTCTCCCGGTACGTGGGGACACACCCCATGGCCGGGCGCGAGAAGTCCGGTCCCGTTGCAGCAAGGGGGGAACTCTTCACGTCCATGCCGTGGGTCGTTTGCCCTTCCGAGGAGACCTCGGCAGCGGCCGTCCAGGTAGCGCGTTCGCTCGCCGGAGATCTTGGGGCGATTGTCTCCCAGTTCACTGCGGACGAGCACGATGAAGCCGTTGCCTTGGTGTCGCATCTGCCGCAGATCATGTCGTCCCTGCTGGCCAGCCGCTTGCAGGGTACGCCACTGCATGCCCTCTCCCTGGCCGGGAACGGGCTCCGGGACACCACCCGGATTGCCGCCAGTGATCCAACCCTCTGGGTGCAGATCCTGGGAGGTAACGCAGACAAGGTGGTGTCCATCCTGCACGGTGTGCGGGAGGACCTGAACCGGCTGATCGGCACGTTGGAAGCACCGTCCGCGCCGGGCGCCAGGCTCGACCTCGCCCAACTGATCAGCGAAGGCAACGCCGGCCAGGCAAGGATTCCAGGCAAACACGGCGGACCACCGCAGGCCTACTCGTGGCTCACCATCCTGGTGGACGACAAGCCAGGCCAGATCGCACGTCTCCTGACCGAGATCGGTGAAATCGGCGTGAACCTTGAAGACCTTCGGCTCGACCATTCGTCCGGGCAGAACGTGGGCATGGTGGAGCTCTCCGTGCTTCCCAGCAAGCATGACCTCCTTGTTGAAGCTTTGACCGACCGTGGATGGCGGGTACTCCAGTAATGACACGTGAATTCTTTGGCCCCGAGACGGTCGCCCGCCCCGGCAAGCCCTTGGTGATTGCGATCGACGGCCCTTCGGGTTCCGGAAAATCGAGCGTCAGCAAGGAAGTGGCCCGCCGCTTGAAGCTGGCTTACCTGGATACGGGTGCGATGTACCGTGCCTTGACCTGGTACTGCCTCAAAACCGGAGTGGACCTGCAGGACGGCGCCGCCGTGGAACATGCCTCCAAAATCATGCCCTTGGAAGTCAGCACCAGTACTGCCAAGGATTATGTGGCCGTTGACGGCACCGACATCACCGATGAGATCCGGGAACCCCTGATTTCGTCCTCCGTCAGTGCCGTGGCGACAACCCTCGGCGCACGCACCGAACTGATCCGCCGGCAGCGAGAGCTGATCGACCAGCACCACCACCGCATGGTGGTGGAAGGGCGGGACATAACCACTGTCGTCGTCCCCAATGCCGAGGTCCGCATGCTCCTGACCGCCAGTGAGGAAGCCAGGCTCCGGCGTCGTGGAATCCAGTTGGGTGGCACGCAGAGCAAAGAGCAGCTCGCGGCCCAGGTGATCCAGCGCGATGCCAAGGACTCCACGGTGGTGAACTTCACCCAGGCTGCCGACGGCGTTGTGACGCTCGATTCTTCCGACCTCAACTTCGAGGAAACCGTCGACACCGCCCTGGCAATCGTCAGCAAGGTCATCTATGGCGACTAGCAATCAACTCCCGGCAGCGTGGACGCGCCTCTGGAGCCGGCCTGTGGGTTGGTTCCTGGACCACGTCCTCTACCGGACCGAGGTATCGGGCAAGACCAACGTGCCCGCTGCCGGCCCGGTGATTTTCGCCGCCAACCACATCAGCTTTCTGGACGGACCGGTGATGTTCGGCGCTTCGCCGCGTCACATGCACATCCTGGTCAAGAAAGAGATGTTCAAAGGATTCCTGGGCAAGGTCCTCAGGGGCTCCGGGCAAATTCCAGTGGACCGGACCGGCGACCGCACGGCGCTGCACATCGGCAAGCAACTGCTCGACGACGGCCGCTGCGTCGGGATTCTTCCTGAAGGAACCCGGGGGAGCGGCGCCGCCGAAAACATCAGCAACGGGGTTGCATGGCTCGCCATCAATTCCGGAGCAACAGTAATTCCGGTCGCCATCCTCGGAACCCGCCAGGGTGACGAGCACCGCGACCATATCCCCAAACCACGCCGCAAGCTCCATGTGAGCTTCGGCGAACCCATCACGGTGAAGCGCCGGAAGGGCGAACCGGGGCGTGTTTCAATGGACAGGGCAGCTGCGGAGATCCGTGAAGCCCTTGCCGGACACGTCCAGGATGCCATCCGGGCCACGGGCCAGGGCCTGCCTACGGAGCCTGCGCCCGGGGTAGCCCTTCTGCAGCACCGCCCATCAGAAGTAGCCGGGACGCCGGCAGACCACCACTAAGGAAAGTGCAATGAGCGATACGACTCAAAAATCCGGCCTCCACGGAGCCGGCGACGACGAATACACGCCCACCGGCACCGACCAGGTGGCTGAAAACCTGGCTGCCCTGGACGACGACGAGGCCGAGCTGCGCGCAGCCACCCTCCGGGCAGGCCTGGACGATTACGAACTCGATGAAGAAGATGCTGCGCTGCTCAGTGGCGAGTACGGCGATGAAGGAGACGAAGGTCCCCTCAAGCTGGACCCCGTCCTGGCCATCATCGGCCGTCCGAACGTCGGCAAGTCCACGTTGGTCAACCGCATCCTGGGCCGCCGCGAAGCAGTTGTCGAAGATACCCCCGGCGTTACCCGCGACCGCGTCATGTACTCGGCCCGCTGGAACGGCCGCAACTTCACCCTGGTGGACACCGGTGGCTGGGAGCATGACGCCAAGGGCATCCATGCCCGCGTAGCCGAGCAGGCCGAGATGGCAGTGGAGCTCGCTGACGCCGTTCTCTTCGTGGTGGACTCCGCCGTTGGCGCGACAGCCACGGATGAGGGCGTCATGAAGATGCTCCGCAAGAGCAAGAAGCCGGTCATCATGGTGGCCAACAAGGTGGACGACTTTGCGCAGGAAGCCGATTCCGCAGCACTGTGGGGACTGGGCTTCGGTCAGCCGTACCCCGTCTCCGCGCTGCACGGACGCGGTGTTGCCGACCTCCTTGACCACGTCATGGACACCCTTCCCGAGTACTCCCTGGTCGAAGGAGTGGAGCGCTCCGGCGGCCCGCGACGTATCGCCCTGATCGGACGCCCGAACGTTGGCAAGTCCTCGCTGCTGAACAAGCTCGCAGGTTCCGAGCGCGTAGTGGTGGATCCGCTGGCCGGCACCACGCGCGATCCCGTTGACGAGTTCATCGAGCTGGGTGACCGCACCTGGCGATTCGTGGACACCGCCGGTATCCGTCGCCGCCAGCACATGGCCCAGGGCGCCGACTTCTACGCATCCCTGCGTACGCAGGCCGCCCTCGAAAAGGCGGAGGTCGCCGTCGTGCTTCTAGCCGTGGACGAGGTCCTCAGCGAGCAGGACGTCCGCATCCTTCAGCTGGCCATCGAGTCCGGCCGCGCCCTGGTGCTTGCGTTCAACAAGTGGGACCTGTTGGATGACGAGCGCCGCCGCTACCTTGAGCGTGAGATCGAGCAGGACCTGGCCCACGTTGAATGGGCTCCCCGCGTCAACATCTCAGCCAAGACCGGCTGGCACAAGGACCGATTGGTTCCTGCCTTGGACATCGCCCTGGAGAGCTGGGACCGCCGTATCCCCACCGGACGCCTCAACGCGTTCCTGGGTGAACTCGTCGCAGCCCACCCGCACCCGGTCCGTGGTGGAAAGCAGCCCCGCATTCTCTTCGGTACCCAGGCTTCCAACCGTCCGCCGAAGTTCGTGCTCTTCACCACCGGCTTCCTGGACCCGGGATACCGTCGCTTCATCACCCGCCGCCTGCGCGAAACGTTCGGCTTCGAGGGCACGCCCATCGAGGTCAACATGCGCGTACGCGAAAAGCGCGGCAAGAAGCGCTAAGTGAGACGCGCATCACAGCCCACTTTGGCTGTGATGGCGTCTCCGACCTCCAACTTCGTGTAAGCTTTTGGAGGTGGTTCGGCCGGACTGCTTAGGTGGGACTCTTCGGAGGAAAACTTAGGCGGAGAACGGTGGAATCAGCGGGCTGTAGCGCAGCTTGGTAGCGCACTTGACTGGGGGTCAAGGGGTCGCAGGTTCAAATCCTGTCAGCCCGACCAGCAAAATCCGCTCCATCACTGGGAAGTATCCCGGAGGTGGGGCGGTTTTTGTTTAAGTTCCACTCGAAACAGGGGCTTGTATGTGCAGAGTGCGTGCGCCACTTGATTTCGCAGGAACCAAAGCCGCTGCCTTCTCAGCAGCGGTCGACGCCGCAGAACCAACCAATGCCCATAGGTGTCGGAAGTTATCGTGATGGCCGCTGAAGTTCGTTTCCCTGCCGGGCTCGCTGTCCGGTAAGAGCCAGTACAACGGAACCTCCTACAATCAGGATTCAGTGTCTACGGGCGGCGGCAAGAGGTACGCGGTCTGGTACAACGAATCCGGGGCGCTGATCATCGGCAAGCGGACCCTGCCCAACGGCGCGTGGACCACGTTCGACCTGTCCACCGTGGCCGCCAACCCGCTGGTGCTGCCGGTGGACAACGACCCCCACAATTCCGCCTCCATCATCGTGGACGCTGCCGGATACATCCACGTCGCAGCGAACATGCATGGCGACGTGCTGCGCTACGTGCGCTCCACCAACCCGCACGACATCACGGCATGGACGGCCCCTGGCATGACCGGGCTCAACGAAGCGCAGATGACTTACACGCGGTTCGCTCTGCACCCTGATGGCACGGTGTTCTTCCTGTACAGGGACGGCGCGTCCGGCTTCGGTGATCTGTTCCTGAACAAAGAGCGCGGGCGGCACGGCTGCGTGGACGCAGGTGGGCAAGCTGGCAGACGGCAAGACCACCAGCGAGAACCCGTACGAGTCCAGGTTTGTGATCGGGCGGGACGGGTCATTGAACCTTGCGATCACGTGGCGACCCAACGGCGGGGACGCTAACAGCAACAACGATGTTCACTTCATCCGGTCAGCGGACAAGGGCGCCACATGGAAGTCCGTTGACTGCACCACCGTGGCTTTGCCGTTCGTCCACTCCAACACCACCGCCCTGGCGCTTGACACTGCCGCCACGAACTCAGGCATCATCAACCAGTTCGGACTGGACACGGACATCAACAACAACCCCCACATTGCCCGGATGCTCGCTGACGGCGCCACCCCCGACCGGAACATCCATCACCTGTGGTGGAACGGTGGAGCGTGGGTCAATGACCAAGTGAGCGACCTTGGCAACGGATTTTCCATAACCAACTGGACAACCCGCCCCACCATCGCCTGCACTAACGACGGCTGTACGCTCATCACCTACAGCACGCCCAGGTTTGGCAGCCTCCGCGGACTGTTACGCCTTGTCGACGTGACAGGCGGCGCCAACACTGAGGTTCCACTTAGTGACCTGGACATGCGGGACCACGAACCCACCTACGACGGGCGGGCACTGCGGGAACGCAACGAACTGGTGTTCCTGCTCTCGCAGGCAAATGCGGACGTGAATAACCCCGGACCGGAGTATTGGAACGTCAACAACTGGGACCGGCAGTGGGGAGGCATCCTGACTGTTGACGTCGCTCAGATTGGCTCGGTTCTTCGCCGTGAGGTGCGGGCGCCGCGGATCCGCACCATGCAGACGGTGGCGGTCCCAACCAACGCCAGCGTGACCAACACTTCTGCTGCCGCTGTCACTGGGTCACTTGGCAGCCTTACAACTCCGGATGTGCGTAACCGCCCGGTGTTTGTTCGGCTCACCGCCAGGGCGTCCACCACGGGTGGCACGTTGACGGTGCAGGTCTTCGAGTCACAGCAGGGGGGGGCAGTAACCGTGCCCTTGGCGCGATTGGATTCGCGGGTACTTCCACCGCCCTCCGCGCAACGCCCTGGATGCCTCTCGCCTACGGCCCTGTCCTCGGAGCAGACTCCCTAGTTCAAATCCATGCCTACGTCTCAGCAACCTTCACTGGCACAATCAGCGCAGCAACGCTTGAGATAGGCGTGCTGGACGGCCCCGTGTACTAGGGCAAATAAGACCGGTGATGTTACGGTACGGAGTCCCCACCCGACTTCCGGGGGTGGGGACTCCTACTTACCGAATTTGCCGGTGAGCCGTTTGTTCTCCCAGCGTTTGATCTGGTGCACTGTTCGCCGGTCGTAGCCAATGGACATCATGGCCTCAATCACCCGGTCAATTGACAGTCCCTCTTTTGCGCAGTCCGCTAAGAGGCCGGGCATTAGCTCATCCGTTTGCCCGTTCCGGTCCCATCCGTTGTTGCCGAGGTGGTCAAGGAAATCCAGCAGTTCGACCTGCGCTTTTGTGAATCCTATCCACTCGAAGTTTGGCGGTTTCCTCGCCATGCCTACTCCTTTACCTTGGAGGTCAACGCCGAGGTAACCACCTTTAGCGCGCGTGGCAGTTCGTCATGCTGGTATGTGGATACCTGCCCGGGAGGGAAGTTGAAGGTGCTTCCGGCTACGTCTAATTCGAAGGCGACCCGGTCTGGCCAGTTCTCAGGGCCCCTGGTGGTCATTGCGTCCCGGATAGTGTTTACAACCACTGACGTCGTCGCATGCAGCGGCAAGGCGATGGTTTTGACCTTTTGAGGCCCGAACTCCGCGACTATAAGCATCTTCTCGGTGAGGACCTGGATCTTTCCTTCCGCGGTGTCCTGCTCGTCGTCCATGACACTGTGGATGTCGTAACCCTCAAGGGTGTGGCCGGCCGTGATGATTTCGTCCTCACCGGTGAGGGCGAGGATTTGGGAGACCGCGACGGAGAGCCACTTCGGGTGCTCCGTGGAAACCGTTAACACTGAGTATCCGGACTCATTGAGTCGGGCCATCAGGTCAATTGCTTTCTGGCGGTGCGGTTCTACCATTTGAGCCTCAGTCTCCGTAGTAGTCGGGTGCGTGCTTGCCAAGCCGGGTCTTCATGACGTCGACCGGATCGACAAAGGCGGTGAGTCCGTGGGTTACTGCGCCGTGCTTCTCCTCGATGTTCCAGACCTCCGCCACCTTGTATGCCTGGTAGCCGCCCTTGGCTCCGCGCCAGATGAATTGTCCAGCGGCAGGTGGAGTCTCTGCGTACTCGTCGTACCACTCCTCGCCGTCTGAGCTGATGAAAGCAGTCATGATTTTCGGTACTGCGCGTTCCACTTGACCCCTTTGGTGGTTGTTGTTCGCTGGCGGTGTGCCGCAGCTCATAGTAATCACAAAGGCTGGACAAAATAGGTGCGCGTACGCTTCCAGAGGAACGAGGGCATGCAGAACGCTGCAAGAGGTTGGATTATGTTGCATATTTCGGCTGGATCCTGCAGCCCATTCGAGCAGTGAAGCTCTTTTTGGCAACGTAGCCGCCATGGATCTCTTGAATGTTCGAATCGGGCACATCATCAAACTGGAGCGCCAGAAGAATCGCTTGACGCTGGACCAATTAGGTAACCTTGTAGGCTGTGATCACTCCACTCTGAGCGGCTACGAGGCAGGCCGGCGACGCCTTCCCGCGGCCAGGGTTGATGCTCTCGCCGCAGTGTTCGGAATCCCTCCGAAGATCATCGACCCGGAAGCCTACCAAGGACGAGACGGCTGACGCATAAGCGATCACTTAACTATTGGCGATCGTTCATGTATGTTTTCTACATCTTGCTAGCCTCCGTGGTGGTTGACTGGCAAGCCCGAGGGAACTGTTCACTCCCAGAGGCCGTTTTGAACGTTCTGCCCCAGGGCCGGCGCTGACGTGATCAGGCTGACCTCTGGGGCAGCTTACGTTGGTCCGAGGTGGGGCGATAACAGTCCGGCGCATCGAAGCCAAGGCATGGCCCAATAAGAAGCCCCCGACTGCCTTGACTGGCGGACGGGGGCTTTCTGGCTATAGCGGCCAGAGCTTTCGGAGACGGGCCCCGAGAGTCGGCTTAGGATTCCTCTTGTCGTGTTCAGCTTTGATTCGGTTGTAGTCTCCCGCGAGAACTTCCCTGCCAGTCGCGTCCCATTTTCCCTGGTAGTGCTTCCGGCCAGTGGTTACGACGGGGACGGCGTCCTTTGGTTTGCGACCATGCTTTACCAGTTCCTTGGCTAAGCCCTTCGAGCTGACTACGTAAGTGATGCTGGCGTCAGGAGCCATGGTCGCAGGAAGCGTCACGGTGGGAATGAAGCTCTCCGTAGCGTGAACGAAGGTCTTCCTTGCGATTTTGAAATGAACGCCGTCAACGACAGCGGATCCCGTCAGCCCAGTATTCGTGGCCCGCACTCCAATGTTCCACTGCTGACTCCCGCTTGTTGTCGCGAACGAAGTGGCTTTTACTTTCAGACTCGCCCTATCTCTGCGCCGCGACCACCACGTGTAGGCGAATGTTGCCAGCGAGATAAGTATGGCCGCGATGGGCAGGGGGTCATCCCACCAGGCTTTTCCGATGATCTCGACTTGTATAACGTCTGTCCACATAAGGGACCACTTTAACGGAGTGGGGCGCAGATACCGCTCGGCCCTTGGATCTCCTTTGGTTTGGGTGTGTGCAGCTGTGTGTGCACACTGCCGGATAGAGAAAGAAACAGGCCGGAACGGCCCGGTGCTCTTTCCCTTGTATATAGAGGGGAGAAGGCACGGTACATTCCTCGCAAATACTGGAACGTACAGTGGCCTCATTACTGGGGGGTCAAGGGGTCGCAGGTTCAAATCCTGTCAGCCCGACCAAAAAGGCCGGAATCACGTGGAAACGCGTGATTCCGGCCTTTGGTCGTTAAGTCGGGTCGCTAAGGCGCAAGACTTCCCGGGCTCGTTCGCCACGCCCGTCATTCAGGGCGGAATTGCGCCTACGAGCCCGGGGTCCGGCCTAAGCCTTTTGCAACGCTCCGAGCGCCCGCACCAGGGGCTCAAGCTCCGGCACGGCCTCCGCGGCGTCCAAGGCTGCAGCCAGAGTCTCGTCATGGACAGGCTTGGCCGCTTCGAGGAGCTTCTGGCCGGCGCCCGTCAGCTCCGTGTAGATCCCTCGCCGGTCGTCGGCGCAGAGGATGCGGGTGAGCAGCCCCCGGTCTTCCAGGCGGTTGACCAGGCGCGTTGTGGCGCTGCTTGAGAGTGCGGTGGCGCGGGCCAGCTGCTGCATCCGCATGTGCCAGCCGTCTTGGCGGCTCAGGGCATCCAGCACCGTGTACTCCACGACAGAGAGCTCGTTCGAGGCCTGAAGCGCTCGTTCCAGCTCCGCTTCGATGCTTCCATGCAGGGCGGCAAGGGTCCGCCAGCCCTGTGCCCGTACTTCTACGGCGTCATCCTTGATGCCCATGTCTGCTGTGCTCCTGCCTTGATGTTGAGTCGATCGCGGACGTTCGAAAGTAGTTGCTTGCGCAAGTACCTAGCGTATGCAACTATATATAGAGCGTCTGCAACTATTATTCTACGGTTCCCGGCGACGCACTTCCACTTCCCAGGGGAACCGGCCATCTAAGGAGTTCCACATGCCCGCAGGGTTGATTGCCCTTGCCCTCGGCGGATTCGGCATCGGACTGACCGAATTCGTGATCATGGGCCTCTTGCCCGAGGTTGCCGCCGACTTCGACGTCAGCGAGGCTTCGGCCGGTTGGTTCATCTCCGGTTACGCCCTCAGCGTCACTGTCGGTGCCCTGCTGGTGACTGCCGCTGTGACCCGGCTGCCCCGCAAACCTGTACTCATGGGCCTGCTCGTGCTCTTTATCGCAGGCAACTTCCTCTCCGCGATCGCCGACACCTACTCGGCCATGCTGCTCGGACGCATCGTGGCCGCACTGTGCCACGGGGCCTTCTTCGGTATCGGCTCAGTGGTGGCCGCAAGCCTCGTGCCGGCGCACAAGAAGGCCGGCGCCATCGCGATCATGTTCACCGGCCTGACGGCGGCCAACGTCCTGGGTGTTCCCTTCGGGACCTTGCTGGGCCAGAACTTCGGCTGGCGTTCAACGTTCTGGGCTATCACCGTGATCGGCGTAGTGGCGCTGCTCGGCGTCGCCTTCATGGTCCCCAAGGCCGGCACGGAACCCACGAAGGGCCTACGCAGCGAACTGGGCGCCTTCGCATCCGGCCAGGTGTGGCTGTCGATCATCGTGACCATCCTCGGCTTCGGCGGCATGTTCGGCGCCTTCACCTACATTGCCTTCACCCTCACCGAGGTCTCCGGATTTGAGCCGGGCGCCGTCCCATGGCTGCTGGTGCTGTTCGGTGGAGGATTGTTCGTCGGCAACTTCCTCGGCGGCAAGGCTGCCGATAAGGCCTTGGACAAGTCACTCATCGTGATCCTCGCCGGACTTGTGGTGGTTCTGGTCTTCTTCGCCCTGACGGCTGCCAGCAGCATTGCAACCCTGGTGTCCCTGGCCCTGATGGGCGGATTCGGCTTCGCAACCGTTCCAGGCCTCCAGATGCGCGTGATGCACTTCGCCTCCACGGCACCAACGCTGGCATCGGGTGCGAACATTGGTGCCTTCAACCTGGGCAACGCGCTGGGCGCATGGCTGGGCGGCGTCACCATCACCGCCGGTCTCGGCTACACCTCGCCCATCTGGGCGGGCGCAGGGATCACGGTTGCTGCCCTGCTGGTCATGATTGCTGCCGCTGCGGCCGCCAAGCGCGGGGGAGGGGCCGCCCCGACGGCAACTCCCGACGTCGAACGCGAACCTGATGGGGCCATCGTCGCCTAAGTCATGAGGCCTGGATCCCGACGCCTGGAGCGTCACGTCTGACGCAGGCAGGAAAATGCCCGCCACGGAAAGTCCGTGGCGGGCATTTTCGGCTCTTACGGGGTGGGCGTGGGGTTCTGCGGTTCCGGTTCGGCGTTCCGGTTCCCGGCAGCCTTGATGCGTTCGTTCTCCGCCTGCTTCAGGGCCTTCATCTGTTTGCCCCGGCGCCGCCAGATCGACCACATGACCGTCACCGCAATAAAGACAACTACCGCGGCAACGGCGGAGATGGCTGTCCAGGTGGTGAAGAAGCCTGCATCCACGCTGAGGGTCCTCTGGCCGGCGTGGGCTGATTCCGTGGAGCCAAAGACGATTCCGGCAGTGAGCAGATTGGGAGTTGCGATGGCAACTGCCAGCAGGACGATGGCTGTTTTCCAGGGCCAGCTTACGGCTTTCCTGGTGGCCTGCCAGGCGACCAGCAAAGGAATGAAGGTAAATACGAAGCCGTAGAACATGCCGACCAGCACGCTGGCACCAAGGTCACGCCTGATTTGTCCTGCGATGACATCGGACCACCATCTGGGAAGAATTGCCCCAAGAATGAACCAGGCGGCCACAGCAACCAGCAAAAACACAAGGACCAGGATTATTTTGGCGCCCAGGTTGCTCTTTTTCCCGGCTGGTACTTGTGCTTGTTCAGTCATGGGTCAATCATGGCAGAGACCCCATCAGGCGCAGGGGAATTGTGCCTATACTTTCAGCGGCGGCCAGCTGCGCAGGCCGTCGCCGAGGTTCGTCATTGTCCCGATGAAAGGCCACCCGTGAGCAATATTCCTGAAGAACTTTCCTACACTGCAGAACACGAGTGGGTCACCGCTCCGGATGCCGACGGCGTTGTGCGCATTGGCATTACCGACTTCGCCCAGGACGCGCTGGGCGACGTGGTCTACGCCCAGATGCCGGAGCCGGGGACAAAAATCACCGGCAATGAAGTTGTTGGGGAAGTCGAATCCACCAAGAGCGTCAGCGACATCTATGCTCCGGTTTCCGGCGAGGTCACCAATCGCAATGACGCGTTGGATACGGATCCCGCACTGATTAACTCCGACCCGTACGGCGAAGGTTGGCTCATTGAAGTAAAGCTCGCAGAACCTGACGCAGTGGATTCCCTGCTCAGTGCATCGGAGTACGAACAACAGGTAGGCTAAAGTTATCTGGCCCGCCAGGCTGTTTTCCCATTACAGGGGAAATGGAAGGGCGGGCCAGGAACCGATTTGCCCGGCGGTACCGGGATGCGGAAGTTGCTGGCAGGGTTTGGAACTGTCAGCGGATGAGGAGGAAATTCCATGGTTGGCGGCGAACAGAATCAAGCCAATGTCGGGAACGGCGCGGAGGAACAGCCGACGTCGGAGACCACCTCGATCAGCATCACGCCAACGTGGGACGAGCCGAGCATTGCCCCCAAGTTGGCTCCTGAAGAGCGTGCATCCGTGGATGCTCTTCCGCCGAATTCGGCCTTGCTCATTGCACACAGCGGACCCAACGCCGGAGCCCGGTTCCTGCTGGACGCGGACACCACAACTGCCGGCCGGCACCCTGACGCGGACATTTTCCTTGACGATGTCACGGTGTCCCGCAAGCACGTGCAGTTCATCCGCACTGCGTCGGGATTCGAGCTCGTGGACATGGGCAGCCTCAACGGTACGTATGTCAACCACGACCGCGTTGACCGCGTGCAGCTCAAGAGCGGCAACGAGGTCCAGATCGGTAAGTTCCGGTTGACCTACTACATCAGCCCTGTCCGCTCAGCAGGCCAAGTCTGACGGGGAACCTGCCTGTGGCTATTGCCCAGCCGGACCGTCGCGGGCCGCAGGTCCTGAACATCGGGGAAGTCCTCGCCCAATTGAGCGATGACTTCCCTGGAATGACTGCGTCCAAGATCCGCTTCCTGGAGGAAAAGGGCCTCATCAATCCGAAGAGGACTCCTGCCGGATACAGGCAGTATTCGGACAGCGACGTGGAGCGCCTGCGCTTCGTCCTTGCCCTGCAGCGTGACCAGTACCTGCCGCTCAAGGTCATCAAGGACTACCTCGACGCCATCGACCGCGGTGAACGGCCGGAGAATCTTCCTCCGGGGGTCACTGTCTCCCCGAGGGTTGTCTCGCCGGAAATGGCGGCGGAGATGCAAGGACGAGCCCGGGCCCTCACGGAGGAGCAATTGCGTGCCGAGTCCGGCGCCAGCGTGCCGCTGCTGGAAGCGCTCCTGAGCTTTGGCTTGATCTCCCATGTCGGTGGCAAGTTCGACGAACATGCCCTCCAGGTGGCCAGGGCTTGCGTTCAATTGGAGGGCCACGGCCTTGAGCCCCGGCACCTTCGTCCCTTCCAGGCTGCAGCCGAGCGGGAGTTCGGCTTGGTTGAAAGGGCCGTCGCGCCGTTGACCTCACGGCGCGACGCAGCATCCCAGGCAAGGGCCGCAGAAGCGGCACGCGAGATCAGCGAGCTGTGCCTCACCCTCCACCGGGCCCTCGTCCACGACCGAATCTCCCGGATGGACAGCTGATGATCGAAGTCGAAATTGTCGGTGTGCGGATCGAATTGCCGTCCAACCAGCCATTGGTGCTCCTTCGCGAACTCAACGGTGAACGGCATGTGCCAATCTGGATCGGCACGCCGGAAGCCAGTGCCATCGCCCTCGCCCAGCAGGGCGTGGTCCCGCCCCGGCCCATGACGCATGATCTCCTGATCGATGTCGTGGAATCGCTGGGTCACACAATCATCAGCGTGAACATCGTGGCGGTCGAGGACAACATCTTCTATGGCCAGCTGCAGTTCGACGACGGCACGGTGGTCAGTTCCCGCGCCTCGGACGCCCTCGCCCTGGCTTTGCGGGCCAAGTGCCGCATCTGGTGCGCTGACGCCGTCATGGAAGAAGCGGGTGTCCGGATCACCGAGCACGATGAAGGCGAGGATTCGGAGCCGGATCCCACGGTGGACGAAGAACGAGAAATGCGCCGGTTCCGCGAGTTCCTCGACGATGTGGAACCTGAAGATTTCGAAGGTTGAAACACCCTCAACCTAAAGTTGAGGGTGAAAGTTTCGACACGACTGGATTTTGGGCCCGAGGTCTTTGACCTCGGCGCTTCACGGGCCTAACGTCGAAGTATCAAGTTCCCGTTGCATACACTGCCCGCGCAAGTCACACTGGAAGGTGCCGACTTGTGGGAATTACACTGCTGCATTTTGTTGTTGTGTCAGGGGTATGCACCGTCCCCAAGGGAGCTGAGAACAAGGAGGTCACGTGAGTCCGAAAGGCGAAGCAGGCGAGCTGAAGCAGTCCTCTGCCAGCATTGCTGCGCCCGCATCCGGCGCCCAAGGTCTGCTCTTCACCGAGGATCTTCCCGTGCTGGACGAGGACGCGGGATACCGCGGCCCCACCGCATGCAAGGCGGCAGGCATCACCTACCGCCAACTGGACTACTGGGCACGCACAGGACTCGTTGAACCTGCTGTCCGTGGAGCTGCCGGCTCCGGATCACAGCGGCTCTACGGATTCCGCGACATCCTGGTTCTCAAAGTGGTCAAGCGACTTCTTGACACCGGCGTATCACTCCAGCAGATCAGGACCGCGGTGGAACACCTCCGCGAACGTGGCGTGGAGGACCTCGCGCAGATCACCCTCATGAGCGATGGTGCCAGTGTTTACGAATGTACCTCCGCAGATGAGGTCATCGACCTGGTGCAGGGTGGCCAAGGAGTCTTCGGCATAGCCGTTGGCCGCGTATGGCGGGAAGTTGAGGGCAGCTTGGCCGCGCTGCCGAGCGAGCACGCCGTCGAGCAATCCTTTCCCGACGACGAACTGAGCAAGCGCCGCGTTGCCCGCCGCATAGGCTAGGCAACCGACAAAGGACATGAAGAAAGCCTCTTCCCACAGGGAAGAGGCTTTCTTGTTGTGCAGACCGGGGCCACTGACGGAGCCCCGTGCCCGTCAGCGTTGGCGGCGTTCCCTGGTGGAACCCTGCCCCTCAAGAAGACTCTCCAGCAGGGCATCGAAAAGTTTTGCGGCATTCTTCGCAGAATCTCCCGGCCAGTGGTGGACGGAATGCGCCGCACCCTGGATCTGCTGCCAATTGGCTTGTTCCGGAATGTGCGGAGTCAACAGCAGCTCTCCGAACATGGACTCCATTTCGGCCAAGCGGAAGGTGTGCTCGGCGGATCCGCTGCGCACGCGGTTGGCCACGATACCTGCCGGGGCCAGATTGGGGGCGAATTCCTGGCGGAACAGCTGAATGGCCCTCATGGTTCGTTCGGTGCCCGCTACGGAAAACAGCCCGGGCTCGGCCACGAGCACCACGCGGTCACTGGCGCTCCAGGCCATGCGGGTTAATCCATTCAGGGACGGCGGGCAGTCGACAAGTACCAACTCGTAGTTGGTGGTGCCGGCCAGAACCGTGGACAGCCTGCGGAGGTCGCGGCGGCCGAGGTCGGGGCGGTCGTAGATTCCAGTGAACGCTGAGCCTACTGCGACGTCCAGGGTGCCGTTGCTGGAGCCGTTGGAGACCCAGCTGCTGCCGGCGACGTTGTCCTGGAGCCTGGCACGCCGAGGGCTTTTCAGCATCCGACCGATGTCCTGCTGGCCGCCGGGCTGGACACCAAGTGCCGTCGTGGCGTCGGCATGGGGATCGAGATCCACCACCAGGGTGGATATGCCGGCAGCGAGGGCCGCGGACGCCAGACCGGTGGTCACGGACGTCTTTCCCACTCCACCTTTGAGGCTGCTGATGCTGACTACTTGCACTTGAAAACCCAAAACCTAACGCCGGTTGCCGTATCGCGCTCATTCGCCTCCGGAATCACCGGAGCCGGGGCTTGCCGAAGCCCCCTCAACATCATATGGTGCTTCGGCATCGAATCCCGCTTTCTACGCGCCCGGCCAAGGGAGATCGCAGTTGGCAATAGCATGCCGTTGGATCGCGCGCACGCATATACAGCCCACATGACGATTCCTTTGTGATGGTTGCCACAAAGATTTGTGTTTGATGCTGGCGGCACTACACACTGTGACCACCGACCGATCCACCCGCAATGATGCAGGAGAAGTATGTTTTCGAAAATTCTGGTGGCCAATCGCGGCGAAATCGCGATCAGGGCGTTTCGCGCTGGTTATGAACTGGGCGCCAAGACCGTAGCCGTCTTTCCGCACGAGGACCGTAACTCGATCCACCGTCAGAAAGCCGACGAAGCTTACCTGATCGGCGAGGTGGGTCACCCCGTCCGCGCCTACCTGGACGTCGAGGAGGTTGTCCGCGTCGCCAAGGAAGCCGGGGCAGACGCCATATACCCCGGCTATGGCTTCCTTTCGGAGAACCCGGATCTCGCGCGAGCGGCCAAGGCTGCGGGCATCACCTTCGTGGGCCCGCCCGCCGAGGTCCTGGAACTGGCCGGCAACAAAGTCGCAGCACTGGAAGCCGCCCGCAAGGCCGGTGTTCCCGTCCTGAAGTCGAGCAAGCCCTCCAAGGATCTTGACGAACTCATTGCGGCAGCCGACGAGATCGGATTCCCCATCTTCGCCAAGGCTGTTGCCGGAGGTGGCGGTCGCGGCATGCGTCGCGTTGAGACGCGCGAGGCCCTCCCCGAAGCATTGCAGTCTGCCATGCGCGAGGCGGACGCGGCCTTTGGTGATCCCACGATGTTCCTTGAGCAGGCCGTACTGCGTCCGCGTCACATCGAAGTACAGATCCTGGCTGACGCCGAGGGCAACGTCATGCACCTCTTCGAGCGTGACTGTTCCCTGCAGCGCCGCCACCAAAAGGTCGTTGAAATCGCCCCGGCACCGAACCTGGATGAGAACATCCGCCAGGCGCTCTACCGCGATGCCGTGGCGTTCGCCAAAGCACTGAACTACGTCAACGCCGGAACGGTCGAGTTCCTGGTGGACACCGAAGGTGAGCGTGCGGGACAGCACGTCTTCATCGAAATGAATCCCCGCATCCAGGTGGAGCACACCGTGACGGAGGAAATCACCGACGTCGACCTCGTGCAGGCGCAGATGCGCATTGCGTCGGGGGAGACCCTGGCGGATCTGGGATTGAGCCAGGAAACCGTCTCCATCAAGGGCGCTGCCCTGCAGTGCCGTATCACCACTGAAGACCCCGCCAACGGCTTCCGGCCTGACGTCGGAAAGATCACCGGCTACCGTTCAGCCGGTGGCGCCGGTGTAAGGCTCGACGGCGGCACGGTCTACTCGGGTGCCGAGATCAGCCCCCACTTTGACTCCATGCTGGTGAAGCTGACCTGCCGCGGCCGCGACTACCCGGCCGCTGTTGCCCGCGCCCGGCGCGGACTCGCCGAGTTCCGTATCCGTGGCGTGTCCACCAACATCCCGTTCCTGCAGGCCGTCCTGGCCGATCCGGACTTCAACGCCGGCAATGTGGCGACGGATTTCATCGACAAGCGTCCTGAACTGTTGAAGTCGCACATCTCCGCCGACCGTGGCACCAAGCTGCTCACCTGGTTGGCTGAGGTGACTGTCAACAAGCCGAACGGCGAACTCAAGGTCCACAGCGATCCCGCAAGCAAGCTGCCCGCCGTCGACGGTCCTGTTCCGACGTCGGGTTCGCGGCAGAAGCTGATCGAGCTCGGTCCGGAGGGCTTCGCCAAGGCTCTGCGCGAGCAGAACGCTGTGGCGGTCACGGACACCACGTTCCGTGACGCCCACCAGTCGCTCCTTGCCACACGGGTCCGCACCCGCGATCTGGTCGCGGCCGGTCCGGCCGTGACAGCTTTGATGCCTGAGCTGCTTTCAGTGGAGGCATGGGGTGGCGCGACGTACGACGTCGCCCTACGGTTCCTGGGCGAGGATCCCTGGGACCGCTTGGCCGCACTGCGCCAGGCCCTTCCGAACACCTGCCTCCAGATGCTGCTTCGCGGACGAAACACCGTCGGGTACACGCCCTACCCGGAAGAAGTGACGGAAGCTTTCGTCGAGGAAGCCGCCGCTACGGGCATCGATATCTTCAGGATCTTCGACGCCCTCAATGACGTCAACCAGATGGCTCCGGCCATCCGGGCGGTTCGGGCCACGGGAACAGCTGTAGCGGAAGTGGCCATGTGTTACACCGGCAACCTCCTGGATCCCAACGAGGACCTGTACACGCTGGACTACTACCTGGACCTGGCCCAGAAGATCGTCGATGCCGGTGCGCACATCCTCGCCATCAAGGACATGGCCGGGCTCCTTCGCCCGGCCGCCGCGGCCAAGCTCGTTACCGCACTCCGTGAGCGTTTCGACCTGCCCGTGCACCTGCACACGCACGACACCGCCGGCGGCCAGCTGGCCACCCTGCTGGCAGCTGTCGACGCCGGCGTGGATGCGGTGGATGTCGCCGCGGCTTCCCTGGCCGGTACCACCAGCCAGCCTGCTGCCTCCGCGTTGGTTGCCGCTTTGGCCAACACTCCCCGTGACACCGGCCTCAGCCTGGCCAACGTCGGCGCCATGGAACCGTACTGGGAAGCTGTGCGACGCGTTTACGCACCCTTCGAATCCGGCCTCCCGGGCCCGACCGGCCGTGTCTACCAGCACGAGATCCCGGGCGGCCAGCTGTCCAATCTGCGCCAGCAGGCCATTGCCCTGGGACTGGGGGAGCGGTTCGAAGCGATCGAGGACATGTACACCGCGGCAGACCGCATCCTCGGCCGCCTCGTCAAGGTGACACCGTCCTCCAAGGTCGTGGGCGATCTCGCCCTGCACCTGGTGGGACTGAACGCAGACCCGGCGGACTTCAACGAGAACCCGCAGAACTACGACATTCCGGATTCCGTCATCGGCTTCCTGTCCGGTGAACTTGGTGATCCTCCCGGTGGCTGGCCCGAACCCTTCCGCACCAAGGCCCTCCAGGGCCGCAGCGTGAAGGTCCGCGACGTCGATATCAGCCCGGAAGACAGCGCAGCCCTCAAGGGCGACTCCAAGACGCGCCAGCACACGCTGAACCGCCTGCTGTTCGCTGGTCCCACCAAGGACTACCTGAAGAGCGTGGACACCTACGGCAACCTTTCCGTTCTCGACACCCGTGACTACCTCTACGGTTTCCAGCAGGGCTCCGAGCACGTCATCGAACTGGAAAAGGGCGTCCGCCTCATTGCGCAGCTCGAAGCCGTTTCCGAAGCCGACGAGAAGGGCATGCGCACGGTCATGTGCACGCTCAACGGCCAGTCCCGGCCCGTGGTCGTCCGCGACCGCTCCGTGGTCAGCAACGTCAAGGCTGCAGAAAAGGCCGACCCCGCCCAGCCCGGACAGGTTGCAGCACCGTTCGCCGGTGCCGTGACCGTTACGGTCAAGGCCGGCGATGCCGTGAAGGCCGGTGACACTGTGGCCACCATTGAGGCGATGAAGATGGAGGCATCAATTACGACGCCGGTGGCCGGCACGGTTTCGCGCCTGGCCATCTCAGCGGTGGAGCAAGTGCAGGGTGGCGATCTGCTGCTGGTCATCAGCTAGCTAGCGGCCACGAAAAAGTACCCCGCCCGGAGTCATCCGGGCGGGGTACTTTTTGCTTTTTGCTTTGTGCTGTCCGGCTGTTTGGCCGGAAGGCGGTCTAGGAGGCGCGGGGAGCCGAGTACATTTCCTCGATCACGGCGTCAAAGTCCTTCATGACCTGCGCGCGCTTGACCTTCAACGACGGTGTCAGGTGACCGGAGGCCTCGGTGAAGTCAGCCGGAACCACACGGAAGGCCTTGATGGCCTCTGCCTGGGAGACGGACTGGTTCGCCTTGCTGATCAGCTCCTGCACCGCAGCCTTGACCACGGAGTTTTCGGTGGCCTCGGCCAAAGTCGTGCCGGCCGGAAGTCCGTGGCGTTCGAGCCAGCCGGGCAGGGCTTCCTCGTCCAAGGTCACCAGCGCGCCGATGAAAGGACGGTTGTCACCAACCACCAGGACCTGGGACACCAAGGCGTCTGCGCGGATCTGGTCCTCCAACAGCGCAGGGACCACGTTCTTGCCGCCTGCGGTGACGATGATCTCCTTCTTGCGGCCAGTGATCTTCAGGAAGCCGTTGCTGTCCAGCTCTCCGATGTCGCCGGTTCGGAACCATCCGTCGGCCGTGAAGGTCTCTTCCGTGAGGTCAGGTCGCTTGTAGTAGCCGCGCATCACGCAGACGCCCTTGGCGAGAATCTCGCCGTCGTCCGCGATCTTCACTGAGTTCCCCGGAAGGGGAGCGCCCACCGAGCCGATCCGGATCATGGATGGAGTGTTGACGGAGATCGGAGCCGTGGTTTCGGTCAGCCCGTACCCTTCGAGAATTTGCAGGCCGATGCCCTGGAAGAAGTGGCCCAGGCGTTCGCCGAGCGGCCCGCCACCGGATACCGCGTGGGCCACGTGGCCACCCATCGCCGCCCGGAGCTTTCCGTAGACCAGCTTGTCGAACACGGCATGCTTGATCTTCAGCCCCAGGCCAAGATTCCCGTCCTGGCGCGCCTTGGAATAGGCGATCGCGGTGTCTACCGCCCGGTGGAAGATGGCGCCCTTGCCACCGTCTTCGGCCTTCGTGAGCGCCGAGTTGTATACCTTCTCGAACACGCGGGGCACGGCGAGGATGAACGTCGGCTGGAAGCTCTGGAGGTCGCCCAGCAGATTCTTGATGTCCGGGGTGTGGGCAACCTTGACGCCGCCGGCCACGGCCAGCACAGAGATAAAGCGGGCAAAAACGTGGGCCAATGGCAGGAACATGATGGTCTTGCCGGATTCGTTGATGATTTCCGGCAACGAGGCGCGGGCATTCTCGGAAAGTTCCACGAAGTTTCCGTGGGTCAGTTCGCAGCCCTTCGGCCTGCCCGTGGTTCCGGAGGTGTAGATGATGGTGGCGATGTCCCGCAGGCCTGCCGCGGACCGCCGGGACTCGAGTTCGTCGTCGGGAACTCCCGCTCCCGCAGTGCGCAGGGCATCGAGGCCGGCGCCTTCGAGTTGCCAGACGTTGGCAACGGACGTGATGTCCTCCGCGACGACGGCCTGGCGGATGATGTCCTCATGGTGGGCTGACTCGCCGAAGGCGGCTACTGCGCCTGAGTCACCAAGGTTCCATGCCACCTGCGACGGCGACGACGTTTCGTAGATCGGGACGGAGACGGCCCCGGCGAACCAGATCGCGAAGTCCACCAGCGACCACTCGTAGCGTGTCCGGGACATGATGCCTACACGGTCGCCCTGTCCTACGCCGCTGGCGATGAGGCCCTTGGCCAGAGCCCGGACGTCAGCGAGGAAGTCGGTGGCGCGGACGTCCGCCCACTGCCCGCTGGCATCCAGCTTGGAGAACAGCGGGGGATTGGACGCCTTTCCCGCCTCCCGAAGCACGAGGTCCGTGATGTTGGTTTCAGGGGAGATGTTCACGAGGGGAGGAACACTGATTTCACGCACGGTAGCTCCTTTGATATCCACGGGCCACGAGGGGCTTCTTCCACTCTAGTATGCCCGCTCGCGGAGGTGTGTTCTATTTCACCTACTGGCGAGTAACTTTACGGATCAGGCCCCATTTCAAGCAACTCGGGGACTTCTGGACCCGGCGATGCGGGGGCGTGCCCGATGGCGGAATAGGATGATGGGATGCCCGCATTTCGGTCCAGCACCCGCGTAAACTCCAGGCCCCCGGCCGCTGCCTGGAAGGACGTCCCCTGGGCCGCCCGGCGAAGCCACTTGGGCCGCAGGGGACTGGCCATCGGAATCGATATCGGGGGCACCAAAGTTGCCGCCGGTGTGGTGGACGCCGACGGCAGGGTCCTCGCCGAGGCGCGCCGGTCCACCCCGGGCGCCGATCCGCGGGCAGTTGAACAGACCATTGTGGAACTCGTGGACGAACTCAGTGCGGGGCACAGGGTGGCCTCCGTGGGGATAGGCGCCGCCGGTTGGATGGACCTCGACGGCGGCACGGTGCTTTTCAGCCCGCACCTCGCCTGGCGTAACGAACCGCTCAGGGCCAGCCTGCAGAAACTGCTCAGGCGCCCGGTCCTGCTCACCAACGACGCCGATGCCGCAGCATGGGCGGAATGGCGCTTCGGGGCCGGTCAAGGAGAGAGCCGGCTTGTGTGCATCACCCTTGGTACTGGCATTGGCGGTGCCATGGTGATGGACGGCCGGGTGGAACGGGGCCGCTACGGTGTCGCCGGCGAATTCGGTCACCAGATCATTTTTCCCGGCGGCCACCGATGCGAATGCGGGAACCGAGGGTGCTGGGAACAATACGCTTCGGGCAACGCGCTGGGACGTGAAGCCCGCCAGCTGGTGAGGACAAATTCGCCCGAAGGCCGGGCCTTGCTGGATCGCGCCGGAGGCACCGCCGACAACATCACGGGGGCGGTCGTCACCGCCCTCGCCCTGGCCGGGGACGCTACGTCCCGGGAGTTGCTGGCGGACCAGGGCGACTGGCTTGGCCTGGGCCTGGCCAACCTTGCAGCTGCCCTGGACCCGGGAATGTTTGTCATCGGTGGTGGACTCTGCGACGCCGGAGACCTTTTGGCTGGTCCTGCCCGCGACTCTTTTGCCAAGAACCTCACAGGGCGTGGCTTCCGGCCCATGGCCAGGATTGAACTTGCCGCCCTGGGCCCACGTGCCGGCATGATTGGCGCCGCCGACCTCTCACGGGTCAGCGGCCGGACGCACAGCTAAGCCTCAGCGGGACCTGGAGCGTCGGCACCTAGATGCGGGCGCCGTCGTCGTCCTCGTTCTTCTCCTGCGGAAGCCTCATGATGAGGAAAACCACCGAGACCACAAACGCGGCGACGATTCCGAGGATGGCTGCCAGCGGCGCTGATCGCCAGAACATGGCAGTGAAGAGCAGCGCGATGGGTCCGCCCACAGCGCCTACCCAGGCCAGCATGGTCAGCGGTTCGGTACCTGCCAGGCTCGGCGGTTCTTCCGGGACGAACGACTCGTCGTCGTCGTCCACCTCAAAGTCACGCGGTCCCGGCGCACGCCCCTGACCCTCTCCGGCCATGGGATCAGCGGCCGGCACTGCAGCGGGGGTGGAAAGGCCGAGGGGATCGAAATCCCGGAAAGACCTGGCTGGACCCGCCGGAGCCTCGCCGGGGCCGGCGGTGGGCTCCGGTTCTTGTTCATCAGGCGTGGACCTGGTTGCCTCAAGCCGGGCCACGAGGTCCTGCCAGACCGCGTCGTCGTCTTTATTGGCGCTTTGGTCGGCGGAGTTGGGATCAGGCCTGTTCATGGGCTGCGTCCTTATCGGGAGATGGCCCCTGTCCGGCCAAGGCGGCAAGTGTCTGTTGAATGAAATCGACCGTACCGGAGAAGATTTCCGGTGCGTCGTTATCGAGGGTGGCCACGTGGTGGCTGTTGTGAAGATAGCTGATGTCAACCGGAGCGTTCACGCGGGAGCGGAGAAATTCCAGGCTGGCGTTCGATATGACGTTGTCCACTGTTGACCGGTAGACGCGCACCGGGGCGCTGATGCGTGGCAGGATCGCGGCCGTGTCCTTGTACATCTTCTTCAACTGATGGGCCGCGGCAACAGGGGTGCGTGCATACGCACCTTCGTCCTGGTCCGGTTTGAGGATGTCGTTGGCGATGGCCGGCGTCGTCTTCACCACGTACTTGAGTGCGGCGACGATCACGGCGCGTGGATCGTCCAGGACGAGGCCGGGATTGACCACCACAGTCCCCGCGACGGGCCGCGTGGCTGCTATTCGCAATGCCAGGGTGCCGCCCATGGACAAGCCCGCGGCGAAGACGTAGTCGCACTCCGCAGCCAGTTCAAGGTAGGCATCATCCACTGCCCTGTGCCATTCCTGCCAGGATCGCTTCGCCATATCCTGCCAGGTAGTGCCGTGGCCCGGCAGCAACGGCAGGCGGACGGCATAGCCGGCAGCGGCCAAATGCTCAGCCCAGGGCCGCACGCTGTGCGGGCTCCCGGTGAAGCCGTGGGACATGACCACGCCGACGCGCGGTCCAGTTCCGCTCCAGCTGCTGAGGAACGGTGAGAAATCCGGGGTCATCTTCATGATGACTCCGAGGCTACTCTGTGATTGGCGTGCCGGCGGAAAAATGCTGCTGATTCTTCAAAAATGGTGGGTGCGTCAACGTCCAGGGTGGCCACGTGCCCGCTGTGTGGGAGGGTCACAACTTTCAGGCGCGCCGAGTCGATGTGCCTGCGGATCGTGTCCACCGAGCTGGGCGGAATGACCCCATCCACCGACGATTTGAAGACCAATGCCGGCGCCTTCACCTGGGTCAATCCCCGGGTCGCGGACCGGAACAGCTTCTTGAGCTCGTGCACGGACTTCAAGGGTGTCTTGGAGTAGTCACTGTCTTCGATGAGCTCAGGTGCCGGGGAATCCTCCACGATGGGATCCGTGGTGCGCATGACGTATTTCAACGCGCCCACGTACTTCACACGGCGGTCATAGAAGCTCAAACCCGGATTGACCAGCACGACGCCCGGAACATCGTGGAGGGACGCCAGACGGAGGGCTACGGCCCCACCCATGGACAGCCCCGCCACGAAACAGGTTTCCGTTGTGGCAGCGAGGTCCAGGTAGCTCTTTTCAAAGGCCCGGTACCAGTCCTGCCAGCGGGTTGTGGCCAGGTCATGCCAACTTGTCCCGTGTCCTGGAAGCAGGGGGACCGTGACAGCGAAGCCTTGCGCGGCCAGATATTCAGCCCACGGCAGCATGCTCAACGGGCTGCCGGTAAATCCGTGGCAGATCGCTACGCCAGTGGAGGCGTTCGGCCCATGTCCGGCGTAGTGGAAAGCGGCCGCGGCTGGTGGTTTGCGTTCCGTCATGCGTTCCATCGTGTCATTGTTCCGGACATTTCACACTGGAGTAGGGTTGCAGTTGAATGCCGGCCGGGTTGCCGGACGCATGCCTGCCAACGGCCGTGAGAGGACAAACGTGTTCTATTGGGTCATGAAGAGGATCTTTCTGGGTCCGATCCTCAAACTCCTGTTCCGCCCCTGGGTCAAAGGCCTGGACAATGTCCCTGAGAACGGCGCAGCAATCCTGGCCTCCAACCACCTTTCCTTTTCGGACTCCATCTTCCTTCCCCTGATGGTGCATCGTCCGGTGATCTTCCTGGCGAAGTCGGAGTACTTCACCGGCAAAGGGCTTAAAGGACGCCTGACGGCATTGTTCTTCAGGCTGAGCAACCAGCTCCCCATGGACCGGTCCGGAGGCGCCGCGTCCGAGATGTCGCTGCAGGCAGGCAAAGACGTCCTCACGTCGGGCGGCCTCCTGGGTATCTACCCCGAAGGCACGCGAAGCCCCGATGCCCGGCTCTACCGCGGCAAGGTGGGCGTTGCCCGGCTTGCCCTGCAGACCCGTGTTCCGGTGGTTCCGGTAGCCATGATCGGCACGGAGAAGGTCCAACCCATCGGCAAGAGGCTTCCAAGCATTCGCCGCATTGGCATCATCTTTGGGCAACCCTTGGACTTCAGCCGTTATTACGGCATGGAGGACGACCGCCTGGTCCAGAGGGCGGTCACCGACGAAATCATGTACGAACTGATGCGCCTCTCCGGCCAGGAATATGTGGACGAGTATGCCGCCGTCGTCAAGGCACGGCTGGCCGGTAAGGGGCCGGAGCCCCTCCACAAGCTCGAAGGGACGGAAGACGCCGTCGCGGACATCGCCGAAGACAGGGACGACCCCAATCCCGAAGGCCAGGAACCACCGAGGAAACTGTGACGCAGACGGCGGCATCAGTTACGCCTGCAGTGCCTCAACCCCGCCGGAGGCTACTACTCTTGAAGGGTGACTGAGCTAACCGCGAACACCGCACCTTCCACAGTAGATCCCCTCGCCAGCACCGCCCAGAGCGGAGCGGCAAACTATCCCGGGCTGGATGCCTGGCGTGACCTGCCGATTTCGCAGCAGCCAACGTGGTCGGATGCCGATGTCTTCAAGGCCTCGGTCAACGAACTCTCCGTTGTTCCGCCATTGGTCTTTGCCGGAGAAGTGGATGTTCTTCGGGAACGTCTGGCTGCCGCAGCCCAGGGCAAGGCGTTTCTGCTCCAGGGCGGAGACTGCGCAGAAACGTTCGAGGCTGCCACGGCCGACAAGATCAGCGCACGCGTCAAAACCATCCTGCAGATGGCCGTGGTGCTGACCTACGGCGCAGCAATGCCCGTGATCAAGATGGGACGGATGGCCGGCCAGTTCGCCAAGCCGCGTTCGTCCAATGACGAGACCCGCGACGGCGTGACTTTGCCCGCTTACCGCGGGGACATCGTCAACGGCTACGAGTTCACACCTGAGTCCCGCGCACACGATGCCGGTCGCATGTTGAAGGCCTACCACACCTCGGCTTCCACCCTGAACCTGATCCGTGCTTTCACCCAGGGCGGCTTTGCTGATCTGCGCCTGGTGCACCAGTGGAACAAGGGATTCACTGAAAACCCTGCCCATGCACGCTACGAGTCGCTGGCCCGTGACATCGACCGCGCCATTATGTTCATGGATTCCTGCGGGGCAGACTTCGAGGCACTGAAGCGTGTTGAATTCTTCGCCAGCCATGAAGCATTGCTGCTGGACTATGAGCGCGCCCTCACCCGCATCGACTCCCGTACCGGCCTCCCTTATGACACCTCCGCCCACTTCCTCTGGATCGGGGAGCGGACCAGGGAACTTGACCACGCGCACGTGGACTTCCTGTCGCGTGTCCGGAACCCCATTGGCGTCAAGCTCGGGCCGACCACCAGCGGTGACGACGCCCTGCGCCTCATCGACAAGCTGGACCCGAACCGCGAACCCGGCCGCCTGACGTTCATCACCCGCATGGGCGCGAGGAACATCCGCGAAAAGCTGCCGGCCGTCGTCGAGCGTGTCACGGCATCCGGTGCCCAGGTGCTGTGGGTGACCGATCCGATGCACGGCAACACGGTGACCTCACCCAACGGCTACAAGACCCGCAACTTCGACGACGTCATCGATGAAGTCCGTGGCTTCTTCGAGGTGCACCACTCGCTCGGCACCGTCCCCGGTGGTCTGCACGTTGAAATGACGGGCGATGACGTCGCTGAGTGCTTGGGCGGCGCAGACCCGATCGACCAGGACGCATTCCTGGACCGCTACGAGTCCGTATGCGACCCGCGCCTGAACCACATGCAGTCGCTGGAGATGGCGTTCCTGGTGGCCGGCGCCCTGTCCAAGCGGTAGCTGACAGTCCCTGCTGCCACAGAAGAAGGCGCGGTCCGGATTTCTCCGGGCCGCGCCTTCTTGGGTACTGGGTCGCTGCGTGGCCGGGTTACTACACCACTGTCAGCGTCACGACCGATTCTTCGGGTGCCTCGGTATTGACGGGATTCTGATCCCGTACCGTTCCAAAGAAGCCGCCCAGGATCTTGTTGATCTCTACCTTGAAGCCCAGCTTCTTGAGTTCTTTCTCCGCTTCGGCGGCCTGCTTCCCGATGAAACTCGGTATCTTGACCATCTTTGGTCCCTTCGAGACCGTCAACGTCACCGTCTCACCCTTGACGAGCGTGCCATTGGCGGGCGCCTGCGAGACAACCGAGCCTTTGGGGACGGACTTGTCGTTCACCGTCTCCGGGGCGATCACGGCCTTCAGCCCGGCATCCTGGATGGCCTTGACTGCCGCGTCCTGCGCAAGACCCCGTACATCCGGGACCGGGATTGGCTGGGGACCCTTGGAGACGACCAGGGCAATGGGAGTGCCGTGCCTGACTTCCGTGCCCTTCGCGGGATCCTGGGCGATGACCACGCCGGCAGGCACTTTGTCATCGAAAGCCTCAGTGACGTTGCCCAGGGCCATCTGGGCTGAATTCAAGGCAGTTTTGGCTTCGTCCAGGGTGCCGCCGGTGAGGTCCTCGAGAGGGAAGAGCTGGGCTCCCTTGGACACGAAAAGGGTGATGGGCTGAAACTTCCGGACTTCGGCACCTGACTCCGGCTTGGTGCCAACAGCGAGGCCGGAGAGGATATCGTCATCGAAAACATCCTGGGGTTCTGACTGGAAGCCGGCAGTGCGAAGCAATTGCTGGGCCTCGGCGACAGTCTTGTTCTTGACGTCCGGAACGGTGCCTGGCGACCCCGGCCCCATGCCGAAGAACCAGCCGGCGCTTGCCGCGAGCAGCGCAAGAATGACGATCACCACGGTCCAGATCAAGCCACGACGGCGTGGATTACCTTCCCGCAGTGGTCGGACCGGGGTTGCCGCCGCCCGGGCCTGGTCCTTTGCCTGCTGCCGTTCGATCCGTTTCAGGTCCCTTTTTCCGGGCGGGCGTGACTCCACCTCCGTGGCACCCTTTGGCGACTGGTAGGACGCGCCACCGGCGGCCATGATGGTGGTGGGGTTGCTTTGCCGGGCAATGAATTCCGTTGGTGATGCAGTGGTGGCAATGGCTTCAGTGGCGTTCGTGTCCGGCCCGGAGGCTGCCATGGCTGTGGTGGGAGCGGCAGGGAGGACAGCGGTGGCTGACTGTTGCTTGAGATCCAGCTGTTCGTCGGTGAGCGTCGTACGGATGTGGCGCAGTTCAGTCAGCAGTGCGGACCCGTCTATGGGCCTGTTCTCTGCGTCAACGGACGTGCACCACTGCACCAGTTCGTCCAGGTCTTCGGCCAACCCGGGGGCTGCGTCCGATGGGCGGCCCACAGAGGCGTTCACGTGCTGGTAGGCCACATGGATGGGGGAGTCGCCGTTGTACGGTTGCTTGCCGGTCAGCATTTCGTAGAGCATGATTCCGGCCGAGTAGATGTCGCTGCGGGCATCGGCAGGCCGGCCAAGGACAAGCTCCGGAGCCAAGTAGGCCACAGTCCCGATCAGGGCCCCGGTGCTGGTGTTGGCAGAGATGGCCCTGGCCAAACCGAAATCCCCGACCTTGATCCGCCCATCGTCTGCGATCAGGACGTTCTCAGGCTTGATGTCGCGGTGGATCAAGCCTGATGAATGGGCGGCCGCCAGACCTTCGATCACGGGATCGATCAAGGCCAGGGCGAGGCGCGGGGGCAGCGCTCCTTGGGTATTGAGGACATCACGGAGGGTGTGCCCCTTGACGTACTCCATGACCAGGTACGCGATATGGCCGTCTTCGCCTTGATCCAGGACGCCGACAACGTGGGGGTGGGAGAGGCTGGCTGCGGCTTTTGCTTCGCGGCTCAGGCGCTCCAGGAAGGTCTGGTCGTTTGCCAGATGCGGGTGCAGGACCTTGAGGGCCACGTCGCGCTCCAGGCGTCTGTCAGTGGCCAGGTAGACGGTGGACATTCCCCCTTTCGCCAAGCGGGAACGGACCACGTAGCGCCCGTCCACGGTGGTACCGATGAGGTGGTCCTGCGTTGCTTCTTGCACCATACGATCCTAAACGAGACAGGGAAGGGGCCCGAATCCCCGGTGGGATGCGGGCCCCTTCCGAGGGTGCTGCAACAGGCCTAGCCGAACGTGCGCTGACGTGCCTTGATCGATTCGACGTAGCGCTTGGTGTCCTCGTACATACCGTACTTGCTCACCGAATACTGTCCCTGGTAGTAACCGGCAATGGCCGTATCGAGATCCTTGCTGGTGGCCACCAGGACGCGGATGATCGCGACGCCGGCCGTGGCGTTGTCGTAGGGGTCCAGGAGGTTGAGTTTCCGGCCAACCAGGTCAGAGGCCCACTGGCCGGAGGACGGAATGACCTGCATGGTGCCAATGGCGTTGGCCGGGGAAACGGCCCGCTGGTCAAAACCGGATTCCTGCTCTGCGAACGCGAGGGCCAGCGACGGGCTGACGCCCATGCGCCGTGCCGTGTCAGCCACAATGGTCTTCATTTCAGCGCGGCTGGGCACCGGCGAAGCGTTGAGGAGTGCCTTGTTTTCATTCGCGGAGCTGACCACGGCCGGGGGATAGGTGAACCCCAGGAATGTGCTGGGCACCAGCGGTGTGGTCTCTCCGGCAGGCTGCAGGCTGCCGCCGGGGATGGTCAGCTTCTGGCCGGGGTAGATGACCGTGCTGGCGTTCACGTTGTTGGCCGACATGAGTGCGGAAAGCGAAACGCCCAACCGTGAGGCGATGGAGCTGAGGGTGTCGCCGGCCTTGATGGTGTAGGAACCCGTGCTTGCCAGGGGGGCAGGTGCTGGTGCCGGCGCTGGTGCGGGTGCCGGAGTTGCGGGCGCGGACGGCGCCGATCCGCCACTGACCTTGATTTTTTGGCCCGGGTAGATGATGGAGCTGCCATTGAGGTTGTTCCAGCTGAAGATGCTGGACAGCGGAACGCCGTGCTTGGCCGCAATGCCGCCGAGGGTATCGCCGGAGACAACCGTGTAGACGGTGGCGGTGCTCGCGGTGCCGGAGGCAGGCGGGGCGCTGGGCGCCGGGGCCGACGCAGCCGTTCCGGTGAGCTTGATGCTCTGCCCCGGGTAGATCAGCGTGGTGGGAGTCAGGTTGTTCAGCTGGAGCACCGCGGAGGTGTCGAGGTTGAAACGTCGGGCGATGGCGCTGATGGTGTCGCCTCGAACCACGGTGTAGCTGTCCGGAGTTGCGGGGGCCATCGGGCGGAGCGCCGCAGGAAGCGTGGCGGCCACTGCCTGCGCGGGGATCACCGTACCGGTCGTGACTGCCTGGGCCTTCATGGCGGCAGCGAGCGTGGCCGGAATTTTGCGGGGTTGGGGTGCGGGCGCTGCGATGGACGGTTGGGCCAGCGCAAGCGACGACAAAACCACAGCGGGAAGCGCGGCCGTGGTTGCCGCGATAACGGGCATGCTCATGGTTCGTTTCGGCGAGCGGGGCGTCGTCATGAAGGAGTCCTCATCTCAAACAGCGGGGGTTGATTGTTAACGCTGTTGTCAGTGTTGCCAATGTTACTGATGTTATCAATGGTGCAAGTGTGATCAGTGTGAATCTCTCATACTTATTCCGTGGACACAACAATTCCCGCGGGGGAAGATTCTTGATGCCATTTGTTGGTATGGGAATTGCAGGTAATGAGGGCTTCGACGTGGTCCCTTTCGGGCTCCGGCTAGGCGACGGGTGGGCCGGCATGGCAACCTTGATCCGTGAGTAATGTAGAAAGCCTTGTTTCCGAGTGGTTGCCGCTTCCGGATGTTGCCGGGTTGCTGGAAGTTTCCATCACCAAAGTCCATGGACTTTTGGATGAGCGTGCGCTCGTCGCCGTCAGGCGGGGAGAACGGAATATCCGCTCCGTCCCGGCCTTGTTTATTCAGGATGGCCATGTTGTGGACAGCTTGAAGGGGACCATTGCGGTCCTTAGTGACGCCGGCTACAACGACGAAGAGTTGATCACCTGGCTGTTTACTCCCGATGAATCACTGCGTGGCCGTCCCATTGACGCCTTGCGTGAGGGGCGTAAAACGGAGATCAGGCGCCGCGCCCAGTCCCTGGCCTGGTAATTGCGCCGGTTCACTTCCTAAAGCGGCAACTACTTAAAGCGACGACGACGGCGGTCCCCAAACCGCCGTCGTCGTCTCATGTCTTCTTTGCCTTGCTCCGCGCGGCTGACCTGCACCCGGTGTCAGGCTGCGCGGCTGACGGCCGCTTCGGCCAGTTCTCCCAAAGCCTGCAGCGGGAGTGCATCCAGTGGCAGGCGTTCCAACGCTTCGAATGCGTCAGTGCTCAGCTGCGCGATCAGCGATTCCGTCGCGTCCAGAGCCCCGCAATCAACCATGAGATGGCGGATCCTGGCAACGTCCTCCTCAGCGAGTTCCGGGTTCCCCAGCATGCGGTCAAGGTAATCGGCTTCGGCCGCCGAAGCCTGATTAAGGGCAAAGCCAACCAGCACAGTGCGCTTGCCCTCCCGCAGGTCATCTCCGGCCGGCTTTCCTGTCGTTGCTGGGTCTCCAAAGACCCCAAGAACGTCATCGCGCATTTGGAACGCTTCACCGAGCGGGAGCGAAAAACCGGAGTACCCGGCAAGTAGTTCCGTGGAAGCGCCGGCAAGGGCACCGCCCAATGCCAACGGATGTTCCGTGGAGTACTTGGCTGACTTGTAGCGGATGATGGAGCGGGCCCGGTCCACCGATCCCGCCCGATCGCGCACGGGGCCGGCCACCTCTTCAAGGATGTCAAGGTATTGACCGGCCATCACCTCTGCCCGCATCACGTTGAAGATGCGGCGGGCAGGGCTCCCTGAAACGGCGCGGGGCCCAATCCCGGTGAAAGCCTCTTCGCTGAAGGAGAGACAGAGGTCACCGGTCAAAATTGCGGCAGCATCTCCAAAATGTTCGCTGTCCAGGGCCCAGCCGTTCGTTTCATGAAGCTGGCTGAACCGTTTGTGCACGCTTGGGCCGCCGCGCCGAGTATCGGAACGGTCGATGATGTCGTCGTGTATCAGTGCCGCAGCCTGGAAAAGTTCCAGGGCACATCCGGCTGTGACAATGTCCGCGTCGCCGGCGGGGCCGCCTGCGCCGCGCCAACCCCAGTAGCACATCAACGCCCTCAGCCGCTTGCCGCCGGTTACCAACGTCGAGATCGACCCGATGAGCGGATCGACGTCGGGTGAAACGGTAGCCATGACGTCGCGCTGTCCCGACAGGAAACTGCTGAGGCTGCCGGCGACGCCTTCAATGTATCGGGCCTGCTCGGACGCGACGGGGGACGTTGACGTCACTTGATGGACCCGGCTGCCACATTGGCGCCGATGGTGAAGGTAGAGACGCCTTCCTTTTGCATGATCGAGACATTCACTGTTTCACCATCACCGCGGACAAAGTCCAGGGAGGTGACGTTGCCCACCGCTTCCGGTCCGGGGACAAGCTTAAAGCCCTGGGCCTCGAGCGAGGACTTGTAGTAGTCCACCACGCCCTGCGGAGGCGCTTTGATGGTCCCTACCAGCGCCACGGTGGCCAGGGAGGCGTTCTTGTCGAAGCTGCTGGACCGTACCGAGGTCTTTGGCATGACGGGAATGAGCTTCTCAGGGAATCCGGGAACAAGCGCATTGACCGTGGCCGTGGCATTGGGGTCGGGTGCGCTGGACTCGGTGAACCCGGTGGTTTCAGGCGAGGGGGTGCTGCTCGCCGAAGACGCTGTCCCGGAGGGTGAGGGCGCCGGCGAAGCTGACGAAGATGAAGCAGCGCCGGTGGATGACGGAGCCGCCGAACCGCTGGGGGACGGCGTGCATGCGGAGACCGCCACTGCGACACTGACTGCGAGCAGGGCAAACCCTCGCGATTGAGGAGTTCCAAAGAGCTTCACAGGGTATCCTTCCTGGGGCTGAGCCGGACTTTGCCTCCAGTTTAGTCAGTGCCCGGGCATAGTATTGCCGTTGTGAGGCAGGAAGCACCCGGCGGCGAGTCAAGCGCTGGACACAGACCGGCCCGCAGCGCTGAAGAAGCCCTGCGGGAATTGAGGCGAACCAGCATCCTGCACGTGGATATGGACGCATTCTTTGTCTCCGTCGAACTCCGCAGCCGTCCCGAACTGCGGGGCAAGCCCGTGATCGTGGGATTCCCCGCGGACAGGTCCGTGGTCCTCTCTGCTTCCTATGAAGCCCGGACCGCAGGGGTCAAGTCGGCCATGCCGATGTCCATTGCGATGAGGCGCTGTCCAGCGGCGGTTGTCATCAATCCCCGCCACACTCTGTACTACGAGGTCTCAGCGCAGCTCATGGAGATCTTCGGGTCCATTACGGACCTGGTGGAGCCTTTGAGCGTGGACGAAGCTTTCCTGGACGTTGGCGGGGCCATCCGCCGGCTGGGCACGCCCTTGGAAATTGGCCACCTCATCAGGCGCAGGGTCCAATCAGAGCTTGGCATCACGGCTTCCGTGGGGATTGCCGGCACCAAGTTCGTTGCCAAGATCGCCTCCACCCGGTGCAAACCCGACGGCATTTTGCAGATCGACGCCGAGGACACCCTTTCCTACCTTCACAGCCTTCCTGTCAGTGCCCTCTGGGGTGTGGGTGGCAAGACCGGGGAGGTCCTGGCGCGTATGGGCATCCGAACGGTCGCCGATGTGGCCGCCACACCCTTGTCCTCGCTGAAGAAGGTTCTTGGCGCAAGCGGGGAACATGTGTACAGGCTCTCCATGGGAATTGATCCCCGTCCAGTGACGCCCACCAGGGTTGAGAAGAGCATTGGTGCTGAAGAGACCTTCTCCGTAGACACAGCAGATGAAGAACTGCTGCACAGGGAGTTGTTGAGGTTGTCCCACCGGACGGCCAGCCGTCTCCGGAGTTCCGGAATGCTCGCACGGACGGTCGCCTTGAAGCTCCGGTATGCCGATTTCTCCACGGTGTCCCGGAGCCGCACTGTGCAAACGCCGGTAGACAGTGCCCAGTTGATCTACCAGGTGGCCATGCAGCTGCTCGACTCCTTGGGTCCGCGTTCCATGAGCGTCAGGCTGGTGGGAGTGCGGGCGGAGCAATTGGAACCGGCAGGTCAGACGTCGATGCAATTGAGCCTGGACCGCCGGGATGACAACTGGCGGGCAGCCGAGCAGGCCCTGGACAGGGTTTCCCAGCGATTTGGTTCCAAAACCCTGCTTCCGGCCCGGCTCCTGGAACCCGGTAAACCTGCCTCGGAGGCCTGAACCCTGTGACCTTGGTCCCGCACGGCCCCAGGCGTCTTTCAGAACGGCCCCGGACAAACTATCCTATTTATTACAGAGATTTAGATCGTCTGGACAAACTGTTTCCTGAACAGTCGGCCCTGAGGTATCCGCTGAACAAGAGGGTATTTTGGGAACGAAATTCTTGGTCCGATCGTTGGGGTAAACAGACGCACAGGACGCGTTATGTCCAGACGCTGGCTGACTAAAGGAGGTCGCGATGCCCCTCTCGGAGCACGAACAGAAGCTGCTTGAGCAACTTGAAAAGCAACTTCATGAGGACGATCCGAAGTTTGCCAACACCATGGGTTCGGATCCCATCCGCAGCTGGTCGACCAGGCACGTCATCATTGGCGTCCTTGGGGCAATCGCCGGCATTCTTCTCCTGCTGGTCGGCGTCTCGCTGCAGGCGATACCTGTGGGTGTCCTCGGCTTCATAGTCATGGGTGCTGGCGTGTACTTCGCGACGTTGCGTGGAGCGGCTTTCGGGAAATCCGGTAAGGGAAAGCCCGCCAAGGCCAAGCCCAAGAGCACATTCATGAGCAGCCTCGAAGAGCGCTGGGATGAACGGCGCCGCGACGACCACTGACGGAGGGCGTGTCACTTCTCCGGCAGCAGGCCATCGTGAGTCAGTCGCGCCCCTGAGTCCGCTCGTGGATCAAACACTTCCAAAGCTTTGACAAGGACCCGCCAAGCGGGTCCTTTCGCATTTAAGGGTTGCCACGCCGGGACCCTCCATTTCCCACCACCAGCTCCACTTTCCTCCCGCCGAAAGCGGTTTTGGGGTGCAGAGCGCTTCCCAGGCGCCTTTCAGCTTGCCGGCGCGGGACTTGGACGTCGGCCGATGCGTCGATACCTCCACTTCACTCCACCCCCGGAAAACCCGCGGCAATTCGGCCCCGAGGAATCTCAAAGTGGTGGAGAAACGCCCACGGGTGCGTTGACTGTGGTGCGTTGTGGAGTAAAGTGGAGCACATAAGAGGGTAGTGGCAGTGTTGGGTATGTACGGGCACCTTGACTGAGGGGCGGTGGGGCCAGTGTTTCTGGGCACTCACTCGCCGCGTCTCGATGAAAAGGGCCGGATCATACTTCCCGCCAAGTTCCGTGAGGAGCTTGCAGAGGGACTGGTCCTCACAAGGGGCCAGGAGCGCTGCATCTACGTCTTCAGCCAGAAGGAATTCGAACGTATCCACGAGTCGATGCGGGAAGCGCCATTGTCTTCCAAGCAGGCACGTGACTACATCCGGGTCTTTCTGTCCGGAGCCTCGGACGAAGTACCTGACAAGCAGGGGCGCGTGACCATTCCACCGGCGCTCCGTGCATACGCAGGCTTGGGAAGGGAGCTGGCAGTGATTGGTGCCGGCACCCGGGCCGAGATCTGGGATGCAGACGCTTGGAACGAGTACCTCAACGAGAAGGAAGCAGCCTTCTCGGAAACGGATGACGACAATCTGCCCGGGTTCATCTAACCGGTCGGTGGAAGCAGTACCGCTTCTTGAATGGGATCTCCAGCCGCCCATCGGACAGTCTTCCTGGCTCAACTTCCCCTGAGCCAGGCCGGCGGACGATAGGCGCGGATGGGGATCCGGTTCAAGAATCACCATGCACGTAACTGAGGAAAGAGGAGGCAGCGTGGAAGAGCAGGACGCGGCAAAGCCCACATCGGAGCGCCACGTGCCCGTCCTGAAAGACCGCTGCATCAACCTGCTCGCTCCCGGCTTCGAAGCTGCCAGGAGCAGGGGAGAGACTCCTGTTGCCATCGATGCGACTCTCGGCATGGGTGGGCACTCCGAAGCGATGCTGCAGCGCTTTCCCGATCTTCACCTCGTTGGCATTGACCGGGACGAAGAAGCACTTTCACTGGCCGGCGCCCGGCTGGAGCCCTTTTCGCAGCGCACTGACCTTGTTCACGCCGTCTATGACGAGATCGAGGACGTGCTGGCTGACCTCGGAATTCCGGAGGTCCACGGCATCCTGATGGACCTGGGAGTTTCCTCGCTGCAGTTGGACGAACGCGAACGTGGATTCGCCTACTCCTATGACGCTCCTCTGGACATGCGCATGGACACAAGCCGCGGGCAGACCGCCGCCGACGTCGTGAACACCTACAGCGAAGAAGATCTTGTCCGCATCATCCGCAAATGGGGCGAGGAGAAGTTCGCCGGACGGATTGCCAACAGGATCGTCAACGCGAGGGCGGAGAAGCCATTTGCCACCACGGGTGAGCTCGTGGAGCAGATTCGCAGCGTGGTTCCTGCCGCCGCAGCCAAAAGCGGGGGACACCCTGCCAAGCGGACCTTTCAGGCTTTGCGCATCGAGGTCAACGAGGAACTCGATGTCCTGGAACGCGCAGTTCCGGCCGCGGTGGCCGCCACGGCGTTGGGTGGCCGCGTGGTGGTGATGTCCTATCACTCGCTGGAAGACAAGATCGTGAAGTCCGTATTCCAGAAGGGCTCGAAATCCTCGGCGCCGCTCGGGTTCCCGGTGGAGCTTGAGGAACACAAAGCTGAATTGAAGACAATCACCAAAGGCACGGAAGTGCCTACAGCGGCAGAAATCGCAGAGAACCCGCGCGCGGCTTCTGCGCGGCTGAGGGCCGTCGAACGCATCAAATCGAGGAGAGACGCATGAGCAACGCCGCAGCGAGGACTTTGCCCTCCGTGGTGGGCAACACTGCCCGCGCGCTTCCAACACCGGCAGGGAAGCCGGATGTCGCCCGCCGGCCGCGCACGCCGCTCTCCGTTGTACGCAGTGCTCCCGGCAGGCGGAGGACCCCCTTCGTGGTTCTGTGCTTCGTGGCCATGGCAGCGGCGCTCCTGACGGTCCTGGTGCTGAACATCTCCGTGTCGACGGCGCAGTACCAGCTGGTGCAGCTCAAGGCGCAGGCCGCGACCCTTAACAAGGAAAACCAGGACCTGACACAGAAGAAGCAGAACTTCGAAGCTCCCCAGAATCTGGCCGCCAAGGCTACAGAATTGGGTATGGTTCCTTCCACGGTCAAAGGCCAGATCGACCTGAACACCATGACGGTGACCGGGAAGGCTACTCCCGCAGTCAAGGGCGACAACCCCGGGGCTGTTCTTGCTCCTCCGGCCGTCGGGGGCGTATTGGATGTTGTTCCCTCGGTGACCACCAAGGATCCGTTGGAGAACCTCAAGCCAGTCACCCCCGCGGCGCCGGCAGCGTCGGCCGCGCAGGCAACTGCGCCGGCAGCTCCGGCGTCCCCGGCAGCGAAACCGCCGGTGGATCTTCATGGAGGGTCGGTCCCGGCCCCCCAGCAGAAGACTCCCGGACAGTAGTCCACCCGTCCACTGAACCAAGGCCAGCAGCAAGGAATCAACGTGGCTCAGAACCCCGGCACATCGAATAAAACGAAGACGCCGGCGGCACGAAGGCGGCTGCGCGTTGGGCTCGGCATCATGCTGACCCTGCTGCTGGTGGTCGGGGGCAAGTTGTTCATGGTCCAGGGCCTGGACATGGGCGGGATGGCCGAGGCTGCCCTTGCCAAGCGCCTGACCCCCCAGGTCCTCCCTGCTGAGCGTGGGCAGATCCTGGACGCGAACGGCACTGTTCTGGCCAGCAGCGTCATCCGGTACAACATCGTCGTAGACCAGACCGTGAATACGAACACCGAGACGTTCCACCGCTACAACGAGAAAACGGAAAAGCTCGACGAAATCACGCGTGACCAGGGCATTGCTGATCTTGCGGCCTTGCTCGGGACCGACGTCGCCAAGGTCCGGGAGTCCCTGACGGGGGATAAGCGCTACTTTGTGGTCGCCAAGGACATCAAGCCTGAGCTGGAGGACCGGATTACCAAGCTCTACATCCCGGGACTCAAAGCTGAAGGCATCAGCAAACGCGTCTACCCGAATGGCAGTGTGGCCGGCGGGGTAGTGGGTTTCCTCAAGGACGGGACCACCGGCCAGGCGGGCATCGAGCAAACCCAGGACGAGATTCTCCGCGGTACTGAAGGCAAGCGCGTCTTCGAGATCGGTGCCGACGGCCTCCGTATTCCCGTGGCCACTGACGAACTCACACCCGCCGTCGACGGCAGTGACGTCAAACTGACCATCAATACCGACATCCAGTACTTCGCTCAACAGGCTATTCAGAGCCAGGTCAACAAAATGAATGCCGAGTGGGGTTCGATCGTCGTGATCGACACGAAGACCGGCAACCTCATCGCCCTGGCCGACACCAATGCCCCGGACCCGAACGACCCCGGCAAAGTCGACGCCAAGGACCGTGGCGTGCGTTCGGTGACTGCCGCCTACGAGCCCGGCTCCGTCCAGAAGATGATCACCGCTGCGGCGGCAATCGAGGAGGGCAAGTCCTTCCCGCTGGACCACTTCACCATTCCGCCCGCATACACCATTGACGGGCAGACCTTCACGGACGCTTTCGAGCACGGCACCGAAGAACGCACACTCGCCGGCATCCTGGGCTGGTCCATGAACACCGGCACCGTGATGGTCGGGAGCCGCCTGAGCAAAGAGCAGCGGTATGACTGGCTGAAGAAGTTCGGCATCGGAGAGCAGACGGACATCGGGCTGCCGGCCGAAGCGACGGGCATCCTCGCCACGCCAGACCAATGGGATGAACGCCAGCAGTACACGGTGCTCTTCGGACAGGGCGTGTCGCAGTCGACGCTGCAGACGGTCCGGGCCTTCCAGAGCATCGCCAACAACGGCGTGATGCTCCAACCCCGGCTGATAGACGGTTACATCGGCCCCGACGGCCAGGAGCAGAAGGCCCCTGCCAAGGATCCGCGCCAAGTGGTCTCGAAGGAGACCGCCCAACAGGTCAGGGACATCCTGGAGAGCGCAGTGACCGAGGGACAGATCAAGGACGCCGCCATCGACGGCTACCGTGTCGGCGCCAAGACCGGTACATCCCAGGCCCCCCGTGAGGACGGACTGCCGGGCTTCGATGGCTACACTGCCTCGATGGTTGGCATGGCCCCCATGGATGACCCCCGGTTCATCGTGGAAGTGGTCTTGCAGCGCCCCAAGGGAAACATCTATGGAGTCACCAACGGCCCGGTGTTCCGGTCAGTGATGGCACAGGTCCTGAGGACCTACAACGTGGCCCCATCCACCGGGACTCCCGCGCGGCTGCCCCAGTTCGTCAAGTAAGCTTCTTGGGCGTCTGTTTCGGCCACCATTCGATCCACCACTAACGGCCCGGGCGCCGCTGGCCCCCGGCCGGTCGTTCCACGAGCACCAACGGAGAACCACGTGTCAGAGCACAAAGAGGCAGCTTCCAATACCGCGACGCCGGATGCCGGACGGTCAGCTTTCCGTCCCGCATCCGTTGCTGCGGTGCCCCTGGCGGCCATAGCGGGAGCGCTGGGAGTAACGGCCCCTGACGGCAGCCAGGACCTTGGCGTCACCGGCATCACGCTCAATTCCCGTGCCGTTGAACCGGGCGACCTCTACATGGCCCTGCCGGGCGCCACGCGCCATGGTGCCGATTTCGTACCCCAAGCCGTGGAGGCCGGTGCCGTCGCAGTGGTTACGGACGACGCCGGTGCACGCCAGCTTGCGCTGGCAACCGAGCAGCCCGTCCCTGTCCTCATCATTGCGGAGCCGCGGGCCGCCGTCGGGCCTTTGTCCGCGCTGATCTATCGCAGCCAACCGGAGGATGCGGCCTTCCCGTCGCTTTTCGGCGTCACGGGGACCAATGGCAAGACCACCACCACTTACTTCATCAACTCGCTGCTGCGTGCCTTGGGCAAGCAGCCTGGCCTGATCGGGACCATCGAGATAGTGGCCGGGGGAGAACCCATCCCGAGCCTCCTGACCACCCCGGAGTCCCCGGATGTCCACGCACTGCTCGCATTGATGCGGGAGCGGGGCCTGGACGCGGCGTCCATGGAGGTTTCATCGCACGCGATCTCCTACCGCCGGGTGGACTCTGTCATGTTCGACGTCGCTGGATTCACCAACCTCACCCAGGATCATCTGGACCTCCACGGCAGCATGGAGGAGTACTTCCACACCAAGGCCGAACTCTTCACCGCCGGACGCGCACGCCAGGCTGTTGTCACGGTCGACGACGAATGGGGTTGCAAGCTTGCCGGCCTGGCGGACATTCCGGTCACCACACTTTCAGCGGCTTCTTCCAGTGGCGCCCCGGACGCTGACTGGCACGTCGCGTCCATCAACCCGCGCGGGTTGGGTTCGGAATTCGAACTGCACCACACGGACGGCCGGACCTTGCGGGTCCACACCGGCTTGCCGGGCGACTTCAACGTGGCAAACGCGGCGTTGGCTACCGTCATGGTCCTGGCGTCCGGGGTGAATGAATCCGAGCTCCAGGACGCCTTGGATGCCCACGATCCTTTTACGGTTGCTGTTCCCGGGCGCATGCAGCTCGTCTCCACGGAGCCCGCCGCCGTTGTTGATTTTGCCCACAATCCCGATGCCCTGGCCCGTGCACTGATGGCGGTCCGGTCACCGGAGGAAGAGTCGCGCGTCATCGTGGTTTTTGGCGCCACAGGACAACGTGACCAAGGCAAAAGGCCTACCATGGGCGCAATCGCGGCCCGTCTGGCCGACGTCGTGATTATCAGCGATGACGACCCCCACGATGAGGATGCCGCCGCCATCCGCGCTGAGGTGCTGGCGGGCGCCTTTGCTGCGCGGGAGGGAGAGAACCTGGGCAGCGAGATCATCGAGTCCTACCCGAGGGATGCTGCCATCCGCCTCGCCGTTGACCTGGCGACGGCGAAGGACACCATCCTCATCGCAGGACGCGGCCACGAGGTGTGGCAGGAAGTACAAGGCGTAAACCTCGCCCTGGACGACAGGGTCGAGTTGCGGGCCGCCTTGACATCCAAGGGATTCAGCGTTTCATCCGACCAGCGGATAGAGTCCTAAACCGAGATGATTGCACTTACTGCGGCGGAGATCGCCGACATCACCCATGGCCGTTTGACCGGAGATCCGGGCATCGTGCCCTCCTCTGTGGTTACTGACTCACGGGAGGCGACGCCCGGCTCGTTGTACGTGGCCAAACCCGGCGAGCACGCCGATGGCCACGACTTCGTCGACGCCGCGTTTGAGCGTGGCGCCGTTCTGGTCCTCGCCGAACGTGAGGTGACCGATGCCCACGGCAGCCCATATCCCGCCGTCGTGGTCGATGACGCTGTCCTGGCCATGGGCGCCCTGGCGGCTGAAGCGGTCCGGCGCATCCGGGCCGACCGCGAACAGCGCGGCGAGCAGTTCACGGTCATTGGAATCACCGGCTCAGCCGGCAAGACCACCACCAAGGATCTCCTTGCCGGCGTGTTGTCGACGGCAGGCGCCACTGTGGCGCCACAGGGTTCGTACAACGGCGAGGTGGGTGTTCCGCTCACGGTTTTTGCCGCTGACACCGATACGCGCTTCCTTGTCATCGAGATGGGTGCCACCGGCCTGGGCCACATCAAGTACCTCGCGGAGATGGTCAAGCCGGACATCGGTGTAGTCCTGGTAGTCGGGACCGCCCATGCCGGCGAATTCGGCGGTGTGGAGAACATCGCCAAAACCAAGGGTGAACTGGTCGAAGCCCTTAGCGAAAACGGCACTGCGGTCATCAACCTCGACGACGGCCGCGTAGCTGCCATGCGCGCCCGCACCAAGGCCAAGGTCCTGGGGTTCACGGCCTCGCCCGCTACGACCGAAGAGGTGGAAGCCCGCAACGTCGTGGTCAACGACCAGGGCTTCCCCGACTTCGACCTCATACTTCCCGACGGCGGTCCTTCTGTTCCGGTGCGGAGCCGCCTGATCGGTGGCCACCACATGACCAACCTGCTCGCAGCTGCGTCAGCGGCTTTTGCGGCCGGGATCCCAGCCGTCGACATCGCCTCGTCACTCAGCTCCCAGTCGGCAGCCAGCCGTTGGCGCATGGAGCGAACAGAACGTGAAGACGGCGTGACCATCATCAACGATGCCTACAACGCGAACCCGGAATCCATGCGCGCTGCTCTGCGCACTCTTGCAGACCTTGGACAAGGCAGGAGGACCTGGGCTGTCCTTGGCGCCATGCTCGAGCTGGGCGAAGACTCCATCCGCGAACACACTGCGGTTGGCACTCAGGTGGTCCGGCTGAACATCTCCAGGCTGGTGGTGGTGGGACGCGAAGCCCGCGCCCTCTACGTCTCTGCCATCCAGGAAGGCTCCTGGGGGGATGAATGTTCCTTCACCGAGACTGTGGAGGAAGCATACGAACTCCTGCAGAACGAACTCAGACCAGGCGACCTCGTGTTGTTCAAGTCCTCCAATGGTGTGGGGCTCAGGCACTTGGGGGATCGGATAGCATTACCTCCACGGGCCGAGCCCACCGGAGAAAGCGCGGCTGAAGCTGCCGCAAGCGAAGGGAACGAGCAGCTGTGATTGCACTTTTGATCGGCGCCGGCGTCGCCCTTCTGGTGGCCTTGATAGGCACACCCCTCTTCATCAGGTTCCTGGTAGCCAAGAGCTACGGGCAGTTCATCCGCGATGACGGCCCCACTTCGCACCACACCAAGCGCGGCACCCCCACCATGGGCGGGACCGTCGTGGTGGCGGCTGTGCTCATCAGCTACTTTGTGACGCACCTGATCATGTGGATGATGAACCCGCGGTCCGCCGGGCCATCGGCGTCAGGTCTTCTTCTGCTGTTCCTCATGGTCGGCATGGGCTTCGTGGGATTCCTGGATGACTACATCAAGATCTCGAACAAACGCAGCCTGGGCCTGAACGCCCGAGCCAAACTCATCCTCCAGGCAGCCGTTGGCATCATCTTCGCCGTGCTGGTCCTGCAGTTCCCGAATGAGGACGGGCTCCGTCCGGCCTCGACGCAGATCTCGCTGGTACGGGATATTCCCTGGCTGGATCTCGCCTTCGGCGGGACAGTACTGGGCGCCATCCTGTTCATTGTCTGGTCCAACCTGATCATCACGGCAGCAACCAATGGCGTGAACCTGACAGACGGCCTGGACGGGCTGGCCGCCGGAGCATCCATCATGGTCTTCGGCGCCTACACCATCATGGGTATCTGGCAGAACAACCAAGCATGCGGTTCACCCAAGGAAGCAGGCAGCGGTTGCTACCAGGTCCGCGACCCCATGGATCTGGCCTTGCTCGCGGCCATCCTCAGCGCAGCCCTGGTCGGGTTCCTCTGGTGGAATACGTCACCGGCCAAGATCTTCATGGGCGACACCGGCTCGCTGGCCATCGGCGGAGCTGTGGCAGCATTTGCCATCCTTTCCCGGACTGAGCTGCTGTTGGCTTTCATCGGCGGCCTGTTCGTGCTCATCACCCTGTCGGTCATCATCCAAGTGGGCTTCTTCAAGCTCTCAGGCGGTAAACGTGTGTTCAAAATGGCCCCGCTCCAGCACCACTTCGAACTGAAGGGCTGGGCCGAGGTCACCGTGGTGGTCCGCTTCTGGATCCTCGCCGGGCTGTTCGTGGCCGCAGGCCTGGGAATTTTCTACGCTGAATGGGTGGTGCTGCTGTGAACGAGGCCCCTGGAACCATGTCTTCTTCATCCGACCGGCTCAAGGAGCTGACCAGCTGGGATTCCAACTGGAGCGGGCTGCGGGTCGTGGTGACGGGTATCGGCCTGTCCGGCTTTTCCGCTGCCGACACCCTGATTGAGCTCGGAGCCAAGGTAATAGTGGTGGACGCCGCAACCACCGACAAAGCCAAAGCTCAGGCAGACACCCTGAAAATTGTCGGCGCCGTTGACGTCCTGCTGGGGGAGGACGCTGTCAGCACCCTCCCGCTGATTGAGGACAGCCTGCCCGACCTCGTGGTAACTTCTCCCGGCTGGCGGCCGGATCAGGCCCTGCTGGCGGCGGCCAAGCGCAAGCACATCGCCGTGTGGGGCGACGTCGAATTGGCGTGGCGTCTCCGGGTCCGTGAAGGGCGCAAGACCACCGACTGGCTAACCATCACCGGCACCAACGGCAAAACCACCACGGTGGGGATGACCGAGTCAATGCTGCAGGCTGCCGGCTTGAAGGCTATCGCGGTCGGCAATGTTGGAACGCCGATCCTGGACGCCCTGCGGGACCCGGTGGACTATGACGTCTTCGCTGTGGAACTGTCCAGCTTCCAACTGCATTGGAGCCACTCGCTCTCACCGGTGGCAAGTGTGTGCCTCAATGTCGCCGAGGACCATGTGGACTGGCACGGTTCCTATGCGTCCTACCTCGCGGACAAGGCCAAGGTGTACGAGAACACCCAAAAGGCAGCGATCTACAACGCCGAGCAAATCGAAACCGAGCGCATGGTCGAGAATGCGGATGTTGTGGAGGGTTGCCGGGCCATCGGTTTTACCACCAACACGCCTGCCATCAGCATGCTGGGCGTCGTGGACGGTCTGCTGGTGGACCGCGCTTTCATCGCCGAACGCAAGGATTCGGCAGCGGAACTGGCCGCCATGACAGATCTTGGCCCGGTGGCCCCGCGCCACATGGTAGCGAACGCGCTGGCCGCCGCGGCATTGGTCCGGGCCTACGGTGTGGAACCCTCGGCTGTGAAGCAGGGACTGGTCAACTACCTCCCCGGCGCGCATCGGATTCAGCTGGTGGCCAAGCACAACGACATCCTGTGGATCAACGACTCGAAGGCGACGAATCCGCATGCGGCATCGGCGGCACTCTCGGCCTTCCAGAACGTGGTGTGGATTGCCGGCGGCCTGTCCAAGGGCGTCAACTACGACGAGCTGGTCAAGGAACATGCACGGCGGCTCAAGACCGTGGTGCTCATCGGAACCGACACCGCCTCGCTGGAGGCCTCCCTCCAGCGACACGCGCCGGATGTCCCGGTGATAGCCCAGGCCAAGGGTGACACTGAGAGTGTGCAGACCGCAGCCGGTAACGCCGCTTCGCCAATTTTCGGCGAGACCATCATGGCCCAGGCCGTGGCGTCCGCAGCCGGAGTGGCAACCTCGGGCGATACCGTCCTCATGGCACCAGCGGCTGCATCCATGGATCAGTTCTCTTCCTACGCTCACCGTGGCGACGCATTCGTCCAGGCAGTTCGCGAGCTTGTGGAAGGGCAGGCACAGACCACCGAGGAGTAACAATGGTCAGCACGCCCACCCGCACCCGCGGCAAAGAGCCACGGGACGGGAAGAACAAGGCCACGCCCCCGGCCGCCAGGCAGCCCAAAGGGTTACGCCGGCACTGGCGCAGCTTCTGGGAGAGCCTAGAGGGCAAAAGCAAGGCGCCCAACAGCTCCACTTATTACCTCATTCTCGGTTGTGCCCTGGCGTTGACGGCCATTGGCATCATGATGGTGTTGTCCGCTTCCAGCGTCGAAGCCATCTCGGAGGGAAAGTCCCCCTACGCGGATGCGTTGAAGCAGGCCGTGTTCGGCGTCGTCGGCCTGGTCGCCATGTACGTCATTTCACGAACCAACGTGAACTGGATGAAGAAACTTTCCTGGTGGGCTCTTGGCGCCGTCGTGGTCCTCCTGGCCTTGGTCCAGGTCATGGGCAACAGCGTCAACGGAAACAAGAACTGGATCGACATCGGCGGTGTCACACTCCAGCCTTCGGAGATGTCCAAGCTGGTCCTTTGTGTCTGGATTGCCGCCGTGCTTGCCCGGAAACAAAAGCTCCTTAACCGATGGATGCACGTGATCATCCCGGTTGTGCCGGGTGCCGGACTGGTCATCGGTTTGGTGATGCTCGGTAATGACCTCGGAACAGTCATTGTCATTGCAGCCATCGCCGCCGCAGGGCTCTACTTCGCCGGCGTTCCGGGGCGCATGCTCGGCATCGCCGGCGCCGTGGGTATCGTCGGGGCTGTGCTGGCCACCGTCAGCAGCTCCAACCGGATCTGCCGCATCACGTCATGGCTCGGAACGGCGTCCGCGACGTGCACCGAACAGTTCGACTTCGATTTCCAGTCAACGAACGGCATGTACGGCCTGGCCCAGGGTAGCTGGACAGGCCTGGGCCTTGGCCAGAGCCGGCAGAAGTACAACTGGCTTCCGGAAGCCCACAACGACTTCATCTTCGCCATCATCGGTGAGGAGCTCGGCCTTGTGGGAACCATTGTGGTCCTGGTGCTGTTTGCCATCCTGGGCATTGCGATTTTCCGGGTCGTGGTCCGCCAGACGGACCCGTTCCAACGGACCCTTGCCGGCGGCATCATGGTGTGGCTCCTGGGCCAGGCGAGCATGAACATGGCGGTGGTAACGCAGTTGCTGCCAGTGGTGGGAGTGCCTTTGCCGTTCATCTCATATGGCGGTTCGGCGCTGATCATGTCCCTGTGCGGTGTGGGCGTAGTGTTGTCCTTGGCCCGCGGCCAGCTGCCACCCCAGCAACGTCCACGATTCCTGCCGCGCCGCTCACCCAAACCCGCACGAAAGCGTACCTAGCACTTCATGACTTCTGATTCCCACGCGACCAAGCCTTTGTCCGTCGTCCTCGCAGGCGGCGGAACTGCCGGGCACATCAGCCCTTTGCTCGCCATTGCTGATGCCATCAGGGAAAAGCGTCCGGAGGCGTCCATCCTGACTGTTGGCACGCCGTCGGGAATGGAAACCAGGCTCATCCCGGCGGCCGGTTACGAGCTCGCCACCATTGACCGTGTCCCGTTCCCCCGACGGCCTTCCGTTGATCTGCTCAAGCTTCCGGGCCGCCTGGGCGGGGCAGTCAAGCAAGCCCGTCGGATCCTGGAGAACGCACGGGCCGACGTCCTGGTGGGTGTGGGCGGCTACGTCTGCACCCCCATGTACCTTGCAGCACGGAAGCTCGGCATCCCGATCGTGGTCCACGAAGCCAACATGAAGGCAGGGCTGGCCAACCGGGTCGGCGCCCGGTTCAGCAACCACGTCGCCGTGGCTTTTGCCGGTACCCGCCTGAGGGGCGCCCGCCATGTAGGCATGCCCATGCGGCGTGCCATCTCCACTCTCGACCGGAGCGCAGCGGGTCCGGCTGCCAAAGCCATGCTCGGCCTCGATCCGGACCGGCCGGCCCTGATCGTGACCGGAGGCTCTTCCGGAGCGCTCAGCATCAACCGTGCCATCGCCGCAGCTTTGCCTGCCTTCGGGGCTGCAGGGGTCCAGACGCTCCACATCACAGGTGTTGGCAAAGCCGTCAAGAACGACGACGGCGGCCTGCTGGCCGGTGAAGGCTACCGGCAGGTTGAGTACGTGGACGGGATGGAGAACGTCTACGCTGCTGCTGACGTCCTGCTGGCCCGCGCGGGAGCCGGAACGGTCAGCGAAGTGGCAGCAGTCGGCGTGCCGGCGGTCTTTGTGCCGTTGCCGATCGGAAACGGGGAGCAGGCCCTGAACGCGGCTCCCTTGGTGGAAGCCGGCGGTGCGTTGTTGATCGCGGACCAGGACCTTGACCCGCAGTGGCTGGAACGCGAGCTCATTCCCCTGCTCTCGGACCGCGAACGACTGAACGACATGGCCCGGAAATCCGAGGCCCTTGGTATTAGAAACGCCGATCAGCGCATGGCTGATCTCGTCCTGGAAGCGGTATCCGCATGACCACCAGCATCGCACCCCTTGAGACCCTCGGCCGGGTCCACTTCATTGGTATCGGCGGTGTCGGCATGTCCGCCGTTGCACGCATCATGGTTGCCCGTGGAGTTACCGTAAGCGGCAGCGACGCCAAGGATCTGCCGGTCATGCAGGATCTGGCTGCTGCCGGAGCACGCATCGCCGTCGGGTACGACGCGGCAAACCTGGGTGACGCACAGACCATCGTCGCTGGATCAGCCATCCGGGCCGACAATCCTGAACTCGTGGCGGCACGAAGTGCCGGGCTGCCTGTCCTGCACCGCTCAGAAGGCCTGGCGGCCACCATGGCGGGACACCGGGTGGTCACCGTAGCCGGTACGCACGGGAAATCCACCACAACGTCCATGGTTGCAGTCCTGCTCAAGGAGGCCGGCCTGGACCCGTCCTTCGCCATTGGGGCGAACGTTCCCGCGCTTGGGGTCAATGCAGCGCATGGCTCCTCGGATATTTTCGTGGCCGAGGCGGACGAATCAGACGGCTCATTCCTGAACTACCAGCCGCTCATCTCCGTCGTGACGAATGTCGAAGCGGACCATTTGGACCACTACGGCACACCCGAAGCTGTCTTTGCTTCCTTCGACGCGTTCGCAGCGCTGCTGCCCGCCGACGGCGTACTGCTGGCGTGCGCCGACGACCCTGGAGCGCTGGCACTCGCCGAACGAACAGCGGCCAAGGAAAGCACCCGGGTCTTGACGTACGGAACGTCACCCGACGCCGACATCAGGCTCCACGATGGTGGACCCGGAGAAGTGTCGGTGGGTCTTGGCAACGACATTCACCGCCTCGAACTCCAGGTACCCGGACGCCACAACGCGCTTAACGCAGCGGCTGCCTTCGCTGTCGCGCTTGAACTGGGGGTGGCACCTGCGGCTGCCGCGGCAGCGCTGGGACACTTCACTGGAGCCTCGCGCCGGTTCGAGCTGAAGGGGCAGGGGAGGAGCGTGCGGGTCTACGACGACTACGCTCACCACCCCACGGAAGTCCGTGCCGCCCTGTCTGCTGCCCGTTCGGTAGCCGGCGGCCACAAAGTCCACGTTCTCTTCCAGCCGCACCTCTTCTCGCGCACGCGGGAATTCGCCGGGGAGTTTGCCTCGGCACTCGGGGCGGCAGATACAGCGCTGGTCCTGGATATTTATCCGGCGCGCGAGGACCCGATTCCCGGCGTGACCAGTTCGCTGATCTCCGACCGGCTGTCGAATGGGCGCATTGTGACCGGGGCCGAGGCCGTGGACGCCATTGCGGCGGTTGCAACGGAGGGCGACGTGGTGATCACGGTGGGGGCCGGGGACGTTACAGCCTATGGTCCCGCCATTGTGGAGGCGTTGGGTGGCTAGCACCCGGAAGCCCACTTTCAAGCCGGCTGCCCGCCAACCGGAACCTGCGGCGGGCCGTTCGGCCAAGCCCGGGGGCCGTGACTCCGGCGCCATCATCAGTGCGCAACGGGATCTTGAACCTGACGTGAAACCGGCAGATAAAGCCGGCCGCAAGTTGCCTGAGAAGACTGCTGACAAAGCCCCCGGAAAACCTGCCGGGAAGTCCGGCGGGAAGGCAGGCGCGACGGCAACCAAGTCTGCTGCGTCATCCGGGGACAACATCATTGCGTTCCCCGAACCCAAGCGCAGGCGCCAACGCCGCATCGTGTGGTGGACGGTTTCCGTGGTGACCGCATTTATTGCCGTGCTTATTGCCGGGGCCATCTTCTCGCCGGTATTGGCAGTACGGACCATCACGGTTGACGGCACCACCCTGCTGACGCCCGACGCCGTGCAGAAGGCGTTGTCCGGCCTCGAGGGCAAGCCGCTGCCGCAGGTCACTGAGCAGGACATCAATGAGCTGCTCAAACCCCTGGTCCAGGTCCGATCGGCAACGATGGAGGCCCGGCCGCCGTCGGGGCTGTTGGTGCACATCAATGAGCGTGTTCCGGTGGCGCTGTTGAAGCAGGGCGATTCCTACATCATGGTTGACGTTGATGGGGTCCAGTTAGGTGCGACGCAGGATCCCTCTGCCGTGGCACTGCCGTTGATCGATGCTGGTGCCGGATCGACCAATACGGAATTGTTCAAGGCGATCGCCGCGGTCCTGGATACCTTGCCTGCGGATGTTCGGGCCCGGATGTCGACGGCGTCTGCGGCTTCGGTCGACGCCGTGGAACTCAAACTCGTGGACGGAAAGACTGTAGTGTGGGGCAATGCCGAGGACAGGGAGCTGAAGGCGAAGGCACTTGAGGCACTGCTCAAGATGCCTGCCGATCCGAAGGTTCCCGTCAGCGTCTATGACGTCAGTGTTCCACGGCATCCATTCACCAAATAGGCAGCTTTGCCGATGTAAATCCACTGCCGCCGGTAGCCCTTAATTTGCGACATTCCCACGACACGCGCAAGCGGTCATTGCATGTGCGAACCATAGGAAATACCGTCGCAGTAGAGTTACTTGACATAACTATAACCTTCAACTAGAGGGTTAAGGTCCAAGGATTCAAGTTGGACTCGATCAGTTTCGCTATAGGACACAAGCAAGGGGCACGAAACGTGGCAGCACCGCAGAATTACCTGGCCGTCATCAAGGTCGTCGGCATCGGCGGCGGTGGCGTGAACGCAGTCAACCGCATGATCGAGGTCGGCCTTCGGGGAGTCGAGTTCATCGCCATCAATACTGACGCGCAGGCGCTGCTCATGAGCGACGCCGATGTCAAGCTTGACGTCGGCCGCGAGCTGACGCGCGGCCTTGGCGCCGGCGCAAACCCTGAGGTCGGCAAGCAGGCCGCCGAGGACCACGCTGATGAGATCGAAGAAGTTCTCCGCGGCGCTGACATGGTCTTCGTAACCGCCGGCGAGGGCGGTGGCACCGGAACCGGTGGCGCCCCCGTTGTTGCACGCATCGCCCGCTCCCTGGGCGCGCTGACCATTGGTGTGGTCACCCGTCCGTTCACGTTCGAGGGCCGTCGCCGTGCAGGTTCTGCCGAGGCCGGAATCGACGCCCTCCGCGATGAAGTCGACACTTTGATCGTGATCCCCAACGATCGCCTCCTGTCCATCAGCGACCGCAATGTCTCTGTCCTTGACGCCTTCCGTTCCGCGGACCAGGTGCTCCTCTCAGGTGTCCAGGGCATCACGGACCTCATCACCACCCCCGGCCTCATCAACCTGGACTTCGCCGACGTCAAGTCGGTCATGCAGGGTGCCGGCTCGGCCCTGATGGGCATTGGCTCGGCCCGCGGCGAGGACCGCGCGGTCAAGGCAGCGGAACTTGCCATTGCCTCGCCGCTCCTGGAGGCTTCCATCGATGGTGCGCATGGTGTTCTGCTCTCCATCCAGGGTGGCTCGGACCTCGGCCTCTTCGAAATCAACGAGGCAGCACGCCTTGTCCAGGAAGTTGCCCACCCTGAGGCCAACATCATCTTCGGTGCTGTTATCGACGACGCCCTTGGCGACGAAGCACGCGTAACTGTCATCGCTGCAGGCTTTGACGACGTCAAGGCCACTTCGCCCTCCATGGATCAGTCCCGTCCGGCCCAGAACCCCGTACCGGCCGACCGCCCTGCTGCGCCGTCCAGCGCGCCGTCGAACGCTGCGGCTCCGCAGCACGCAACGGCTGGCATCGGCGCCGCCGGCTTGAGCAACTGGGGCCAGCAGCGTCCTGCCGCGTTGCCCGCGGACTCAGGCTTCGACGTCGACCTCCCCGCAGTGGTGGAGCCCGATCTTTCGGGCAGCCGCTCGGACGATCTCGATGTTCCTGACTTCCTGAAGTAAGCCCCGTTCGGAGAAGAAGTACTTGGTGTTTTTGTGGCGCGATGAGGTCCGGCCCGGCGTCTCCGTAGCATTCACTGACACGGGCGCCGGGAACCTGGCCCTCCACGTGGGGGACAATCCCGGCGACGTGCAGCTCCGCCGTACCGGGGTGGAGCAGTCGGCAGGGTTGGGCTCCAAGCGATTCCAATTCATGGACCAAGTGCATGGAAACCATGTGGAGTTCATCGCTTCGCACGGTTCCGGGCCCACCGCCGATGCCATGGTGTCTGCGGCCGTACTGCCCAACGGTGCGCCCCAACCGTTGGCAGTCATGGTCGCCGATTGCGTACCGGTGGTTCTGGTAGGGATCGACTCCGGAGATCGCCCCGTTATCGCCGTGGCCCACGCCGGTCGCCCGGGTGTTGCCGCCGGAATCGTTTCTTCCACGGTGGCCGAAATGCGGCACCGGGGTGCACTGGATATCCAGGCATGGGTGGGTCCCTCAATTTGCGGAAACTGCTATGAGGTCCCGGAGCAGTTGCGGTCCGAGGTTGCGGAAAAGGTTCCTGCGACGTGGTCTTCCACGTCGTGGGGAACTCCTTCCCTGGACCTGCCTGCGGGTGTCCGGACCCAGTTGGACGCTGCCGGCGTTGCCGTGGAGTACCTGGGGGAGTGCACGTTGGAGAGCGACTCGCTGTTTTCATACCGGCGGGACTCCCGTACCGGTCGATTCGCAGGATTGGTGTGGACGCATGACTAGCCCAGGCAACGGCGACGCCCCGCGGCACGGTGACGCGCGTTCTGCGGAACTTGCGGAGCGTCTCGATGCTGTAAGTCACCGGATCAAGGCCGCTACTGTTGCCGCCGCCCGCTCCGACACTCCCCGGCTGATCGTCGTGACCAAGTTCCATCCCGCGGACGATGTCCGCAGGTTGGCCGCCCTCGGGATCACCGATGTTGGAGAAAATCGCGACCAGGAGGCCGCCGCAAAGGCTGCCGGGCTTACTGAACTGGACATCCGCTGGCATTTCATCGGCCAGCTTCAAAGCAACAAGGCCAAATCCGTGGCCAAATATGCGTCTTCGGTCCAATCGATCGACAGGCCCCAACTCGTTGATGCCCTGGCAAAGGCTGTCGCCCGTGAGCAGGACGCCACGGGCAGGGCAGACCTTGATTGCTTCATCCAGGTCAGCTTGGAGAACGACGCCGGTACCCACCGGGGCGGTGCCGCTCCGGCAATGGTCGGGGACCTCGCCGCCCAGATCGAGTCGGCGGCCGGCCTGCGTTTGTGCGGGCTCATGGCGGTTGCGCCACTCGGCGCGGACCCCGAAGAAGCGTTCGCGAACCTGGCCGGCATTTCTGCCGCACTGCGTGCCGACCATCCGTCCGCGATGGCGATTTCCGCCGGCATGAGCCAGGACCTGGAGGCCGCTGTGAAGTTCGGGGCGACACACCTGAGAATTGGCTCCGATATTCTCGGTTCACGTCCGGCCGTGGGGTAGCGTCAAAGTATTGGAATGACGGGCCGGGGTTCCAATATGTCAAGTCATGGCGGCCCGCCTACTGCAGAAATGATAGGAGTGCACCATGGCTGGCGCTCTGCGCAAGACAATGATCTATCTTGGGCTCGCCGACGGCGATGAACACTACGAATCTGAGCAGTCCGTCGCCGCGCACCACGACGAAGAACGCCCCCAGACACAGGATCGGGAAGAGCGACGCGCGCCCGCTCCCGTCCGGGAAGTTGTCCGTGAAATGCCCCCTGTTGAGGTCGAAGAGGAATACCGCGCACCCGTGACACCAATTAAGCGTGCGGCGTCCAGCCGCGAAGATGCCTCTGGCTTGAGGCAGATCACCACCGTTCATCCCCGCTCCTACAACGATGCCAAGGTCATCGGTGAAAGTTTCAGGGATGGCATTCCGGTCATCATGAACGTCACCGACATGGGTGAAGCGGACGCCAAGCGCCTGGTGGACTTCTCCGCCGGCCTGGTCTTCGGCCTGCACGGCAGTATCGAGCGGGTTACCAACAAGGTCTTCCTGTTGTCGCCGTCGTACGTTGAAGTCATCGGAGATGACAAGAAGGCCAGCGAAACGCAGGCCAGCTTCTTCAATCAGAGCTGACAACAGTCTTTTCGCGGATGCCAGGCGGGTCAACCTGCCTGGCATCTGTGTTGCAATAGTAGGGACCGATCCGCATTCCGGAACAAGTGGGAGATCTGAGCTAACTCGTGGGCATTGTTTTCGGCCTTATCCATATTGTGTTGTTTCTGTTCTTCATCACCCTGATCATCCGCCTGGTCTTTGAATGGGTGCAGATGTTTGCGCGCCAGTGGCGCCCCAGGGGTGTGGCGTTGGTTACAGCACATGTGGTCTACTCCGTCACGGATCCTCCCCTGGGAAGGCTTCGTCGACTGATACCGCCATTGCAGCTGGGTGGAATATCCCTGGATTTGGGCTTCCTGATCCTGATCATTGCCGTGAGCATCGCCATGGCAGTGACCTTCAGCCTGGCCTGATTGCCCGCGGAACCTGGACCACCGATGGTTCACAGGCCGCAAATTCTCCAAATCAACACGATGGTGTTGAATTGGAGGAACAAGATGTTATTTAGGTACCGTAGTTTTGAACGGCCGGAAGGCCTACTGACTAACTAGACCAACGAGGTGACCAGATGGCTTTGACGCCAGAAGACGTTGTCAACAAGCGCTTTCAGCCGACCAAGTTCCGCGAAGGCTACGACCAGGACGAGGTCGATGACTTCCTGGACGAGATCGTGGTGGAACTGCGCCGCTTGAACCAGGAAAATGACGAGCTCCGCAAGAAGCTCGGCGAGGCTGGTTCGGCTGTGCCCGCTGCAACTGCTGCGGCTCCGGTCGTCGAGAAGGTTCCGGCTCCCGTCAAGGTCGACAAGGAAGCCGAGGCGAAGGCCGAGGCTGAAGCGAAGGCCGCCGAAGCTGCCAAGAAGAAGGAAGCTGAGCAGGCTGCCGCCGCTGCCAAGGCCCCGGCCGCCAGCAACAGCGTTACCCCCTCCGCTGAATCCGCTGCAGGCCTGCTCGCCATGGCGCAGCAGATGCACGACAAGCACGTCTCCGACGGTGCGCAGCAGAAGGAAAAGATCATTGCCGAGGCTCAGATCGAGGCTTCCAGCCTCGTGAACGATGCCCAGGAAAAGTCCCGCAAGATCCTTGGTGCACTCGAGCAGCAGCGTTCCGTCCTGGAGCGCAAGGTTGAGCAGCTCCGTGGCTTCGAGCGTGACTACCGTTCACGCCTGAAGGCTTACATCGAAGGCCAGCTGCGCGATCTCGATGCCCGTGGTTCCGTTGCTGCCCCCGAGGTCGGCGAAGCAACCGCAGACGTTTAGCAAGTATTCTGAAAGCCGGTGGCTGAGGACTCCTCGGCCACCGGCCTTTGCTGTTAAAGACCAATAACAGACCGCCACGCCTCCCGAATGAAAGCACTATGACCGACGACCTAACTGACGACGCCTCACAGCCGGCACCCACCGTGCAACGTAAGTGGCGTCCGGCCATGCTGTGGCTTTTTGCCGGCTTCGCTGCGTTCGCTTACGCGTTTGACCAGCTCACCAAGCTCTGGGTTACGAGCACCATGACCGAGGGGGAGCGCATTCCGGTCCTGCCTCCGTTGCTGCACTGGTACTTCATCAGGAACTCCGGGGCCGCGTTCTCCATTGGCGAGAATGTGACGTGGATTTTCACGATCATTATGGCGGCGGTATCGGTGGCCATCCTGTTCCAGCTTCGTCGCCTGGGCTCTGCATGGTGGGCGCTCTCCTTGGGCCTTCTCCTGGGAGGAGCACTGGGCAACCTGACGGACCGCTTGTTCCGGGAGCCTTCGTTCGCCATGGGTCACGTGGTCGATTTCATCCAGCTGCCGAATTTCGCCATCTTCAACATCGCTGACTCCGCGGTGGTGTCCGGCGTCGTCATCATCTGTTTGCTGACCTTGCGGGGTATTGGCATGGACGGCAAGCGCCATGTCGCCGCCGCGAAGTCTTCCAAGGACGCCAAGCCGGCCGGCGGAGGCCCCGCCGGTGAGTGACGCTGTGGTTGTACCTGACCATCTGGCCGGCGTCCGCGCGGATGCCGGACTGGCCCAGCTGCTGGACATATCCCGCTCGGCCGCGGCCCTGTTGATCGCCGAAGGGAACGTTACGAGCGCCGGTGCGCCCTTGGGGAAGTCGGCAAAGCTTGTGGCCGGTGCGGTGCTGGACGTCACGGTTCCCGACCGGCGTGACCCCCTTGAAGTGGTGGAGGAAGTTGTGGAAGGCCTGAAAATCCTGCTGGATGACGAAGACTTCGTTGTCATCGACAAGCCTGTGGGGGTTGCGGCGCATCCGTCTCCCGGGTGGGTTGGACCCACAGTGGTTGGCGGTCTCGCCGGGGCGGGGTACAGGATTTCCACGTCCGGAGCGCCGGAGCGCGCCGGCATCGTCCACAGGCTCGACGTTGGCACGTCCGGTGTCATGGTCGTAGCCAAGACCGAGCATGCGTACACGGTGCTCAAGCGGGCTTTCAAGGAGCGCACCGTGGACAAGGTTTACCACGCCGTTGTCCAAGGGCTGCCCGATCCCTTGGTCGGAACCATTGATGCACCGATCGGCCGGCACCCGGGCCACGACTGGCGCTTCGCCGTCATCGAGGACGGTCGTCCGTCCGTTACCCACTACGAGGTCCTGGAAGCCTTCGGTAAGGCGACCCTGGTGGAAGTCCATCTGGAGACCGGACGGACGCACCAGATCCGTGTCCACTTCTCGGCGCTGCGCCACCCGTGTGCCGGAGATCTCACCTATGGCGCCGATCCCCGTCTTGCGGCAACGCTGGGGCTGACCAGGCAGTGGCTGCACGCCCGCCAGCTCGGCTTCACGCACCCCCGCACCGGCGAATGGGTGGAAGTTGCCAGCGATTATCCGGCGGACCTCCAGTACGCCTTGGATCTGTTGGAAACAGGTTCGGCCTGATTCCATTGACCTGAAGTCTGGTGCCGTTGCGGTCCGTTTCCTCCCCGACCCGGGACGGTAGACTGTCGTGGTGACTTCCAGCAATGATTCGTTCGTCCACCTTCACACCCACACCGAATACTCCATGCTGGATGGAGCGGCACGGCTGGGGGAGTTGTTCGACGAAACTGAGCGCCTGGGCATGCCGGCCCTCGCAACCACAGACCACGGCTATTTGTTTGGCGCCTTCGACTTCTGGCGCAAGGCGACGGATAAAGGCATCAAGCCGATCATCGGCGTCGAAGCCTATGTGACCCCGGGAACGGCCCGCGGTGACAAAGAGCGGGTCCGTTGGGGCGATGAGAGCCAGCGCAAGGACGACGTTTCCGGCGGTGGCTCCTACACCCACATGACCCTGCTGAGCTACAACAACGTGGGCATGCGGAACCTGTTCCGGGCCTCGTCGATTGCGTCGTTGGATTCTGTTTTCGGTAAGTGGCCGCGCCTGGACCGTGAACTGCTCAACACCTATTCCGAAGGCCTCATTGCCACCACGGGCTGCCCCTCCGGAGAAGTCCAAACTAAGCTCCGCCTGGGACTCTACCGGGAGGCCGTGGAAGCCGCAGCCGAGTTCCGCGACATCTTCGGCGCGGAAAACTACTTCTGCGAGTTGATGGACCACGGTCTGGACATTGAGCGGCGCGTCACCGGCGACCTGCTCCGCCTGGCCAAGGAGCTCAACCTGCCGTTGGTGGCCACCAACGATCTCCACTACACGCACGAACACGATGCCAAGGCGCACGAAGCCCTGTTGGCCATCCAGTCCGGTTCCACTCTGCTTGAGCCAACCTACGACAACGGCGGGTCCCGCTTTGCCTTCTCCGGCAGTGGCTACTACCTGAAATCACCGCAGGAAATGCGGGAGCTGTTCCGTGACCATCCGGAAGCCTGCGACAACACGCTCCTGATCGCCGAGCGCTGCGAAGTTTCCTTCAATACCGGCGCCAACTACATGCCCCGCTTCCCCTGCCCGCCAGGCGAAGACGAGACCTCGTGGCTGGTGAAGGAAGTCGACGCCGGCCTGAAGTACCGCTACCCCCAGGGCATCCCGGACAAGGTCCGCAAACAAGCCGATTACGAGCTTGGCGTCATCACCTCAATGGGTTTCCCCGGGTACTTCCTCGTGGTGGCCGACTTCATCAACTGGGCCAAGAACAACGGCATCCGGGTGGGTCCCGGACGTGGTTCCGGTGCCGGTTCCATGGTTGCCTACGCCATGCGCATCACCGACCTCGACCCCCTCCAGCACGGTCTGATCTTCGAACGCTTCCTCAACCCGGACCGCGTTTCCATGCCTGACTTCGACGTCGACTTCGATGATCGTCGCCGTTCGGAAGTGATCGACTACGTCACCAAGAAGTACGGCGACGAGCGCGTGGCGATGATCGTGACGTACGGAACCATCAAGACCAAGCAGGCGCTCAAGGACTCCTCCCGCGTGCTGGGCTATCCGTTCAGCATGGGCGAGCAGCTGACCAAGGCCCTGCCGCCGGCCGTCATGGCCAAGGACATTCCCCTCGCGGACATCCAGAATCCGGAGTCCAAGCGCTACAGCGAGGCCGGGGACTTCCGGCAGCTCATTGCCACCGACCCGGAGGCAGCCAAGGTCTTCGAGACGGCGCTGGGCATTGAGGGCCTGAAGCGCCAATGGGGTGTACACGCCGCCGGCGTCATCATGTCCTCGGACCCCATCATCGACGTTATTCCGATCATGCGGCGGTTCCAGGACGGCCAGGTCATCACGCAGTTCGACTACCCCACCTCTGAAGGCCTCGGCCTGATCAAGATGGACTTCCTGGGCCTCCGAAACCTCACGATCATTTCGGACGCCCTGGAAAACATCAAGATGAACCGCGGCGTGGACCTGGATCTCGAAAACCTCGCGCTGGACGACGCCGCGTCGTATGAGCTTCTGGCCCGCGGCGACACCCTGGGCGTGTTCCAGCTCGACGGCGGACCCATGCGGTCGCTGCTCAAGCTCATGAAGCCTGACAACTTCGAAGACATCTCCGCCGTCCTGGCCCTGTACCGGCCGGGTCCCATGGGCGCCAACGCCCACACGGACTATGCCTTGCGCAAGAACGGCATCCAGGAAGTCATTCCCATCCATCCGGAGCTGGAAGAGCCGCTCAAGGAGATCCTTGGTGGCACCTTCGGCCTGATCGTCTACCAAGAGCAAGTCATGGCCGTCGCCCAGAAACTGGCCGGTTACTCGCTTGGCCAGGCAGATATCCTTCGCCGCGCGATGGGTAAGAAGAAGAAATCCGAACTGGACAAGCAGTTCGCCGGGTTCTCCCAAGGCATGCAGGACAACGGCTACTCCATGGCCGCGGTCAAAACGCTCTGGGACATCCTGCTTCCGTTCTCCGACTACGCCTTCAACAAGGCGCACTCGGCCGCGTACGGGGTTATTTCGTACTGGACTGCCTACTTGAAGGCGCACTATGCACCGGAGTACATGGCCGCACTGCTGACCTCGGTGGGTGATGACAAGGACAAGTCCGCGATCTACCTCAATGAGTGCCGGCGCATGGGCATCACGGTGCTTCCGCCGGACGTCAACGAATCGTCGCTGAACTTCACCCCGGTGGGCCAGGACATCCGTTTCGGCATGGGAGCCATCCGCAACGTTGGTGTCAACGTGGTGGACGCGATGGTGTCCACCCGGGCAACGGAGGGAAACTACACGTCCTTCAAGGACTTCCTCCTCAAGGTCCCGGCGGTGGTGTGCAACAAGCGCACCATTGAATCGCTGATCAAGGCGGGCGCCTTCGATTCCCTCGGCCACCATCGCAGGGCGCTGGCGATGATCCACGAAGAAGCCATTGATTCGGTGATCACGCTCAAGCGAAACGAGGCCATTGGCCAGTTCGACCTCTTCGCCGGGTTCGAAGACCAGGAACCGGAAGCTTCGCTGACCACGGAAATTCCCGATCTCCCTGAATGGGAAAAGAAGGACAAACTCTCCTTCGAGCGCGACATGTTGGGACTGTACGTTTCAGACCACCCCCTGCAGGGGCTGGAGGGTGTCCTGAGCCAGCACGCCGAGCAGTCCATTGCGTCGATCATCGCCGAGGACGGACCACACGACGGCGCCATTGTCACCATTGCAGGCATGATCACCTCCCTGAGCCGCAGGATCGCCAAGGCCAGCGGCAATGCCTATGCCAGGGCGGAGATCGAGGACCTCGGTGCATCAATGGAGGTCATGTTCTTCGGCCAGGTCTACGGCCCCATTGCTTCTGTGCTGGCCGAAGACCTGATCGTTGTGGTCAAGGGGCGCCTGCAGCGCCGGGATGACGGCGCCGTGACATTGAACTGCATGGAACTGTCGGTGCCGGACCTGAGCGAAAGCGTCAACGGTCCAGTCGTGATCACCATTCCCACGTTCAAGGCCACGGAGGCAGTGGTAACGGATCTGCGGGACGTCCTTCGCACCCACCGCGGGAACTCGGAGGTCCGGTTGAAGCTGATGGGTGATACCAAGGTGGAGGTCATGGGATTGCCAGTGCATCTTCGGGTGAATCCCAGTCCGTCGCTCTTTGGAGACCTCAAGGTCCTGCTCGGTCCGGCCTGTCTGGACAACTGACAGCCGGGCCCGCGGTAGTCAGATCTCGTAGTCGAGCGGCGCAGGCTTGCTGTAAGCGCCGCCGTGGTACAGCAGCGGGGTCCCTTCCCCGCCCACTTGGCCGTCGACGACCTCGACCACAACCACTGCGTTGTTCTCAAAAGACAAGCGCATCTGGATCTTGCCGACCAGCCAGCCGCTGACGTCCTTGAGGATGGGAACGTCGTGGGGGCCGGGTTCCCAGTGGTCGCCGTCGAACCTGTCGCGGGTCCGTGCGAACCTGTCGGCCAACGCCTGGTTCTCCAGCCCCAGCATATGGACACCGATATATTCCGCGTTCGCGACGGCGGGCCAGGAACTGGAGCTCCTGGCCATGTTGAAGGTGAAACGGGGCGGCTCGGCGGACAGCGATGCCACGGATGTTGCGGTGAAACCAAAGGGTTTGCCGTTGAGGTTGGCCGTAATGATGGCGACTCCGGCGGCGTGCCTGCGGAACATCTCCCTGAAAGTCTGTTCGAAGCCGGATGGTTCGCTTGCCACGGTGGTGTTCTCCTGGGGTGGGCCTATGCTCTCCTCCCAGAGTATTCCTCCCACGCAGCGGTTCCCCTATTTTGCGGAGCCAGCGTGAACCTTTGTTAATGTGAGTGCATGACCGAGCCCAGTGTGAACCTCCAAGCTGCTTCCGAACCGGCTCCGGCCACCGCTTCCCGCCCGGCGCGGGACTTCCTTTGGCTGGTTGTCCTGGCCGCTTCCGGAATTGTTGTGGGGCTGCTCTGGTGGTTGCTGGCTCCGGGCGGCCTCAACCTCGTCTCCGGCAATCCCGAGCTGTCGAATCCTGACAACCCTGAGTCGTGGCTCCCGCGTGACCTGATCCTGGCGGCCTTGATGCTGGTATCGGGATGCGCTGCCGGGCTCATGCTCGATGGCAAGCTCGAGGGTGCCAGCGCCTCCCGGCGTTTGGTGTTGGCGCTTCTCGGGGGTGCGGCGGGTGCACTCCTCGCATGGCTGACCGGCTTGCTGGCCGCCCAGCTATGGGGTCCTCCAGCCAACCCGGCCCTCGGCCCTGGTTATGGGTTCACGCTCCGGTCCTATGCTGTCCTCCTGCTATGGACCGGTGCGACGGCGTTTGTCACCTTCGTCCTGTCTTTATTCGGGGTTCTCTCCAAGAAGCCCGTAAAATAGCGGGGTGACCACTTCCTCCGATACTTCCGCCCCAGCCGCCCTTAACTTCCGGAGCATTGACTTCCGGGGTCGTCGCCTCACCCTGGCGGAACTCCGCGGAGCTGTTCCCAGGGCGCGCCATCAGACCATGGCGGATGCGGAACAGAAGGTCCAGGACATCATTGCCGCCGTTCGCAGCCGCGGGTTCAGTGCCTTGGCCGAGCTGGCACGCACGTTCGACGGCGTTGAGCAGTCGCATCCAAGGGTTTCCGCGGAGGCCCTGACCCAGGCTCTCGCCGGGCTTGATCCCAACGTCCGGGCCGCCCTTGAAGAGTCAATCAGCAGGGCTCGGCAGTTTGCCGACCGGCAGCGACCCCGCAACGTGGACGTTTCGCTGGGGGACGGTGCAGTCGTCAGCCAGAACTGGATTCCGGTGGGCCGGGTGGGGCTGTACGTTCCCGGGGGACTCGCTCCGTTGGCGTCCTCCGTCATCATGAACGTCGTTCCTGCGGTGGCCGCCGGCGTCGAATCCATCGCCCTGGCCTCACCGCCGCAGAAGGACTTTGGCGGACTTCCGCACCCCACTATTCTCGCGGCCGCCAAGCTTCTGGGCATTGATGAGGTCTACGCCATCGGCGGTGCGCAGGCCATTGTGTCCTTCGCCTACGGGATTCCGGGCTCGGGGGACGAACTGCCCATCGAACCTGTGGACGTCGTGACAGGCCCGGGCAACATCTTCGTGGCCACGGCCAAGCGGCTGGTCAAGGGCGTGGTGGGTATTGACTCGGAGGCGGGCACTACGGAGATCGCCATCCTCGCTGACTCCACTGCCCAAGCCCCGCTTGTGGCGGCCGACCTCATCAGCCAGGCAGAGCACGATCCCAAAGCAGCCTCAGTCCTGGTGACGGATTCGACCGAACTCGCTGACGCCGTCGTGCGTGAGCTGGCGCGTCAGGCGGCGGCAACCAAGCACAGCGCCCGTGTTCTTGAGGCCCTCTCCGGCCCGCAGTCCGGCGTGGTCCTCGTGGATGACCTTGAGCAGGGGATTGCAGTCTGCAACGCCTACGCTGCGGAGCACCTGGAAATCATGACGGCGGATGCCGCAGCGGTAGCCGGACGCATCCACAACGCCGGGGCCATCTTCGTGGGGGATTACAGCCCTGTCAGCCTCGGCGACTACTGCGCCGGATCCAACCACGTCCTGCCCACCAGCGGCACGGCGGCGTTCTCCTCCGGACTGAACGTGACCACCTTCCTGCGGGCCGTCCAGGTCATCAACTACGACCGCGGTGCCCTGGAGGAGGTCAGCAGCCACATCGTGAGCCTGTCCGGTGCCGAGGACCTGCCGGGTCACGGAGATGCGGTGCGGATCCGCTTCGAATAGCAGGTCAACCACTACATATAAGGGTCACCACCACTACATGTAGTAATTACAAGCTTGTCATTACGGTGTGTACCTACGTAAACTGGTGCCGGAAGTGAATCTTCCGGCACCTTTTGCGCATCCGGCGGCTTGCCGGGTGGTGCCCGTGCCGGAGTTGTCAGGGGAGGCCCAGCGTGTATTGTCCGTTCTGCCGGAATCCCGATTCCCGTGTTGTCGACAGCCGCATGGCGGACGACGGCTCTTCCATTCGCCGCCGTCGGCAATGCCCGGAATGCGGCCGCCGGTTTACCACGGTGGAGACAACCAGCCTCTCCGTCATCAAACGCTCCGGCGTGGGTGAACCATTCAGCCGCATCAAGGTCATCAGCGGCGTCCGCAAGGCCTGCCAGGGGCGGCCGGTGACCGAGGACGACCTCGCCATGCTTGCCCAGGAAGTTGAAGAAAACATCCGCTCATCCGGCGCGGCGGAGATTGATGCCCACGAGGTCGGGCTCGCCATCCTTGGACCGCTCCGCAAATTGGACGAGGTTGCCTACCTCCGCTTCGCCAGTGTGTACCAGGCCTTCGAATCATTGGAAGACTTCGAATCCGCTATTTCGCTGCTCCGACACGAGCATGAAGCTCACGCAAAAACGGGCAGCAAGCAACCCAAAGGCTCCGAGGCGAGCCAACTCTAGCTCCGGTGGCGGCAGCGGAGGGGAAGCCGCAGCCGCCACCGGCACCAAGGCATGGCCGTATCAGCGGCCGCCGGAGACCGGCAGCACTGCACCCGTGATGTACCCGGCGTCATCGGACATCAGCCACGTCACAGCTGCCGCGATTTCCTCGGGTTCGGCTCCGCGGCCCATGGGAATGGTGGGATTGAGCCTCTCCACACGATCCGGCATTCCGGCTGCGGCATGCAACCCGGTGTTCGTGCTTCCGGGCGCTACGGCGTTAACCCGGATTCCCTGTTTGGCGACCTCGGCAGCCAGGCCCACGGTCAGAACGTCCACTGCGCCTTTGGTTGCGGCGTAGTGGACCCAGGTTCCGGGAGAACCGGCTTTGGTGGCCGTCGACGAAATATTGATGATGGAACCGCCGGGTCCGCCGGAATCCAACGAGAGCCTCCGGACAGCTTCCTGGCACATATAGATCAGGCCGGCGATGTTAACGTCGCATACCCGCTGAACAGTCCCCGAGGGTACGTCCACCAGCGGCCCGATCAGATCGCCCGTGATGGCTGCGTTGTTGATAACGGCAGTCACGGGTCCGCGGCGCGCAGCTTCGTCAAACAAACGCTCGACGTCGGCGGGTTGGCTGACGTCTGCCCGGACGGCGTGTGCCTCGCCGCCGCGGGCGCGGATGCTGTTAACCACGGCATCCGCGCCCGCGGCGTCAGACGAGTAATTGACGACGACACCGTATCCCGCCAAGGCCGCTGCTTGGGCGACGGCAGCGCCAATCCCGCGGCTTGCGCCGGTGACGATCGCGATGCCTGAGCCGCTTTCTGTAGCCTCGGCCATGTCCGGGTTACTTGGCGAGTTTGTGGTGCAGGGCAACTTCGAGGGCTGCGCCCACGATGCCGGCGTCGTTCTTCAACTTTGCAGTCACGATCCTGGTACGGAGGTCCAGGTGCGGGAAGTACTCGTCCGAGCGCTTGGAGATGCCACCGCCCACGATGAAGAGCTCAGGGGAGAACAGGAATTCCACGTGCTGGAGGTAGCGGTTGAGCAACACGCCGTACTCGTCCCAGCTGAGGCCATCCCGTTCGCGGGCCACGGCGGATGCTTTGGTTTCGGCGTCATGTCCGTCCACCTCAAGGTGGCCGAGCTCGGCGTTGGGGACCAGCTGGCCGTTGAAGATGAATGCTGACCCGATGCCCGTTCCCAGGGTGATCACCAGGACGGTACCGTCGACACCTTCACCGGCTCCGTAACGTGCTTCCGCGAGGCCCGCTGCATCGGCGTCGTTGATGACCTCAACCGGACGGCCGAGGCGCTCGGTGAACTTCTTGTCTATGTCGGTTTCGAGCCAGGACTTGTCCACATTTGCTGCGGAGTGGACAACGCCGTGCTGGATGATGCCGGGAAAAGTGACGCCCACCGGGGAGTCCGCTGCCGGGGCCTCGGGACGCTTGGACAGCTCCGCGACAATCTCGGCTACGACATCGGCCACCGCTTCCGGTGTAGCAGGCTGCGGTGTGGGGACCCGGAAGCGGTCGCCGATCAGCTTCCCCTTCTTGAGGTCGACGATGCCGCCTTTGATGCCGGTACCGCCGATGTCGATACCGATCAGCGGCGCGTTCTTGTGGGTTTTCTCATCCTTCTTGGACAATGCATTTCCGATCATGGCAGGAGGGGATGGGCAAGGCACAGCCGGCCGGGCTGCTTGGACCTTCCGGTGAGCTCAGGGAAGGGTAAGGATTTCCGCGCCGGTCTCAGTGACCAGCAGCGTGTGTTCGAACTGGGCCGTTCGTTTGTGGTCGCGGGTGACGACTGTCCAGTCATCTGCCCACATATCCCATTCGATGGTGCCGAGGGTAAGCATGGGCTCGATGGTGAACACCATGCCCGCCTCGATCACGGTGTTGTATGCCGGGGCTGCGTCGTAATGCGGAATGATGAGGCCCGTGTGGAAGGCCTCACCCACGCCGTGGCCTGTGAAGTCCCGGACCACACCATAACCGAAGCGCTTGGCGTAGGACTGGATGGCACGGCCGATTACGTTGATTTCGCGGCCCGGGGCCACGGCCTTGATGGCCCGGTTGAGCGACTCCTGCGTACGCTCAACCAGCAGACGGGACTCTTCATCCACGTCGCCAACCAGGAAAGTGTAGTTGGTATCCCCATGCACACCGTCAATAAAGGCGGTGATGTCGATGTTAAGAATGTCGCCGTCCTGGACCACGGTGGAGTCCGGGATGCCGTGGCAAATCACCTCGTTGAGGGAGGAGCAGAGGGACTTGGGGAACCCCCGGTAGCCCAGGGTGGACGGGTAGGCGTTGTGATCCAGGAGGAACTCGTGGCCGATCTTGTCCAGCTGGTCGGTAGTGACACCCGGCTGGATGTGCTTTCCTACTTCTACTATCGCCTGGGCGGCAATCCTGCCTGCTACGCGGATCTTCTCAATCGTCTCCGGCGACTTCACTTCGGAGCCCGTGAACTTCGCAGGCGCCTTCTTGCCGACGTACTCCGGCCGGGGAATCGATGCGGGGACGGGGCGTTCAGGGCTGATGGTTCCCGGGGTGAGGGCGCCAATGGGTGCAGTCGAAGCAAGAGAAGGCATAGATTGATCATATAAGGCACGCAAGAGACGTAAGTAACAATGCACGGCAAGGCTCCTGTGGCCGCGCCAACGTTACGCGTTCAACGGCCCCGGCGATGAGGAGGAGACGTGACGGAGTACTGGTACAACGTCAAGACGCACGAGATCGAAGAGGACGCCATGTCCGATTGGACCCAGCTGATTGGCCCCTACAAAACCAGGGAAGAAGCCGAGCACGCATTGGAGAAGGTCAAAGCCCGCAATGACGCCTGGGATGCCCAGGACGACGATTAGCCAAGGCCTGCCTAGAAGGAGTGTTCCGGTCCGGGGAACTGCCCGGACCGGACGTCCTCGCCGAATGCGGCAGCTGCGTCGGTCAGGGTTGTGCGCAGGTCTGCGTACTGCTTGACGAACTTGGCCATCTTGCCGCCCCGGAGTCCCGCCATGTCCTGCCAGACGAGGACCTGGCCCGTGGTGCTCTTGCCTGCTCCGATGCCCACCGTTGGTACGCGCAACGCAGCGTCCACAATGGCGGCCGTTTCCGCGGGGACCATTTCCATCAGGACGCTGAACGCTCCGGCATCCTGGAGGGCCACAGCGTCGTCCACGAGCCGCTGCGCGTCATCCCCACGCCCCTGGACGCGGTAACCGCCGAGGGAGTGTTCGCTTTGCGGTGTGAAGCCGATATGCGCCATGACGGGGATGCCTGCCTGGACCATCGCTTTGACAGTGTCCGCGTAGTACGCGGTTCCCTCGATCTTGACCGCGTGTGCAAGGCCTTCCTTCAGGAAGCGCACGCCGGTAGCCACGGCCTGGCCGGGAGAGACCTCATAACTGCCGAAAGGCAGGTCGGCAATGACCAATGCCCGCTTGGCTGCGCGGCTCACTGCCCGGGTCAGGGGAAGAAGCTCATCCACGGTGACGGGAAGGCTGGTTTCGTTGCCGAAGACGTTGTTGGACGCCGAATCGCCGACAAGCAGCACTTCGATTCCCGCTTGGTCGAAGATCTCCGCCGCGTACTGCTCATACGCGGTCAGCATGGCGAAGTGTTCGCCGTTGTCCTTGGCCTGCTGGAGGTGGTGGATCCGTATCCGGCCGGCCGGCTTCCTGCCGGTCGCTGATGGCGCCTGCGCACCGGTTCCGGGACCGCTTCCGTAAGGGGCGGAAACTTCGGCGGGCGTGGTGGACTCAGGAAGGTTGCTCGGGGCCATGGATAGAGCCTAAGCGGTGCCGACGGCGGCTGCCAGCAGTGTGCCCAGCGTCACCTTTTGTAAACGGTGTGTTACACGCAGCTACTGCTGCGGCTTTAGGGGGGAACTCTTAGTAGAGTGAAGGCTGAGCTGCCGTGGCTTCTGTCCCTTGAAACCAGCGGCATGGACAACGAATCGGAAAAGAGGCCCTATGGACCGCCAGCAAGAGTTCGTTCTGCGGACAATCGAAGAGCGTGACGTGCGCTTCGTACGCTTGTGGTTCACCGACGTCGTGGGTTCCCTTAAATCGGTGGCGCTTGCGCCCGCCGAAGTCGAGGGTGCCTTTGAAGAAGGCCTTGGCTTTGATGGCTCAGCGATCGAAGGCCTGGCGCGTGTGTTCGAATCCGACATGCTCGCGCAGCCGGATCCCTCCACCTTCCAGATCCTGCCCTGGCGTGGTGAGACCGAACAAACCTCACGGATGTTCTGCGACATCCTGACTCCGGACGGCGAACCGTCGGCCGCGGACCCCCGCAACGTCCTCAAGCGGACCTTGGCCAAGGCCGCGGACATGGGCTTCACCTGTTACACCCACCCTGAGATCGAGTTCTACCTGCTCAAGTCCAAGGACCTGGGCCCGGATGGCTCGCCGGTACCTGTGGACGAGGGCGGCTACTTCGACCACGTTCCCGGTGGTGTGGCACAGGACTTCCGCCGTACTGCGGTCACCATGCTCGAATCCGTGGGCATCTCCGTGGAGTTCAGCCACCACGAGGGCGGCCCGGGGCAGAACGAGATCGACCTTCGTTACGCCGATGCGCTTCAGACCGCGGACAACATCATGACGTTCCGTACCGTCATCAAGGAAGTTGCGCTCCAGCAGGGTACCTACGCCACGTTCATGCCCAAGCCGTTCACCGACCACCCCGGTTCCGGCATGCACACGCACTTTTCGCTGTTCGAGGGCGACACCAACGCTTTCTTCGAAGCCGGTGCGGAGTTCCAGCTCTCCAAGACCGCACGCCAGTTCATTGCCGGCATCCTCAAGCACGCTCCGGAATTCACGGCTGTCACCAACCAGTTCGTGAACTCCTACAAGCGGCTTTGGGGCGGCGGCGAGGCCCCGAGCTACCTGAGCTGGGGACACAACAACCGGTCTGCGCTGGTCCGCGTTCCGCTCTATAAGCCCGGCAAGGGACAGTCTGCGCGGATCGAATACCGTGGCATCGACTCCGCCACCAACCCTTACCTGGCCTACGCCGTGTTGCTCGGGGCGGGCCTGAAGGGCATCGAGGAGGGCTATGAGCTTCCCGCTGCCGCTGAGGACGACGTATGGTCACTGACCACCGCGGAGCGCAAGGCGATGGGGCACGCGCCTCTTCCGGCCAGCCTCCACGACGCCATCCGGGCCATGGAGGAATCCGAACTGGTGGCCGAAATCCTCGGCGAGCAGGTTTTTGAGCACTTCCTCCGCAACAAGCGGGCAGAGTGGCAGGATTACAGGCTCCAGGTCACCCCCTATGAGCTGCAGCGCAACCTCGGCATTCTTTAGGCAGGGCCAGTGAGCCTTGCACGACGGCTCATCTCAGCCGGATTCAGCGACCTTGAGAAGGGGGAGCGCTTCCTTGCTGCCCCCGAGCTTGAGGGTATTGACGAGGACGCACTGTTTGCCGGCCTTTCCATGGCGGCCAGTCCCGATACAGCCCTGCAGTCACTGGTCCGGCTCATTGAGAAGAATCCTGGCCTGAAGAAGCTGGCCGCGGCGGATCCGGACACCTGCGAGCCCCTGTACCGTTTGCTGGGGGCCTCGGAGGCGCTGGGGGAGTTCCTGATGCGCCGGCCTGAGCACCTGGATGTCTTTGATGCTCCTGTCAGTCCGGAGCCCCTGCAGGCTTCCAGCGACGAGCTCCGCGCCACACTGCTTCGTTCCGTCAAGGCTGAGCCCGGCGCCCACAGGCCCGTGGCAGGCATCACCGGGCAGCCCGCCTATGCCGCATTGCGGACGGCGTACCGCCGGGGCCTGACTGAGCTCGCCATCAAAGACCTGTGTGCAGCTTCGCCCCAGGACTTCATGCCTGCAGCCGGAGCTGAACTGGCCGACCTCGCCGGTGCCGCGATCGAAGCCGCCCTTGCCGTATCCCGGGCTGAAGCGGCAGGCCATTACGACGCTGACGACATCGCCGACGTCGGACTGGCCGTCATCGGAATGGGCAAATGCGGAGCCCGCGAGCTGAACTACATTTCGGACGTCGATGTCATCTATGTCATCGAGTCCGAAGAGCTGGAGGATGCCCGGGCGTCCACCATCGGGACCGCCCTGGCCTCGGGTATTTCCCGGGCAATTTCCTCCTTTGCTCCCGAACCGGGCCTCTGGGAAGTGGATGCGAATCTCCGCCCGGAAGGAAAATCTGGCCCTCTTGTACGCACCCTTCCTTCCCACCTGAGCTACTACGCACGGTGGGCCGAAAGCTGGGAGTTCCAGGCGCTGCTCAAGGCGCGGACCATCGCCGGCGACCGGGAACTTGGCCAGCGCTATGAAAAGGCCGTGGAGCCGTTGGTCTGGTCTTCTGCCGGCCGTGAGGGCTTTGTGGAGTCCGTGCAGGCGATGCGCCGCAGGGTGACCGACTACATCCCCGCATCCGAGGAGCGGCGGCAGATCAAGCTGGGACGTGGCGGACTGCGGGATGTCGAGTTCACCGTCCAGTTGCTGCAGTTGGTACACGGCAAGTCCGATGAATCCCTCCGCTGCAAAGACACGACGTCGGCCATCGCCGCACTTTCGGCGGGTGGCTACATCGGGCGTGCCGATGCCGCTGCCTTCGACAGCGCTTACCGGTACCTCCGCTTGCTGGAGCATCGGATCCAGCTGTTCCAGCTGCGGCGCACCCACCTGATGCCAGTGGCTGAGGATGCCCAGCGGTTCCTGGCCAAAGCTGTCCTGGGTCCGTTTTCCCTTGAGCGCCCCCATCCGGACCAGCTCATGGCTGCATGGCAAAAGACCAAGAAGTCCGTGCGGGAACTCCATGAACGGATCTTCTACCGTCCGCTGCTCAACACTGCTGCGAAGTTGAGCAGCGAAGACGCAAAGCTCAGTCCTGAGGCAGCCCAGGGCCGGCTGGCGGCTCTCGGCTACCTGGATCCCCAGGGAGCTCTGCGACACATTGAAGCTTTGACGGCGGGCGTCAGCCGCCGTGCTGCTTTGCAACGGCAGTTGCTGCCGATCCTTCTGGGTTGGCTTGCTGAGGGCGTCGACCCCGATGCCGGCCTGCTTGCGTTCCGCCGGGTCAGCGAAGCCCTTGGCACCACGCACTGGTACCTGGGCCTGCTCCGTGATTCGCAGGCTGCCGCCGAACGCCTATGCCAGGTCCTGGCCAATTCCCGTTTGATTTCGGACCTCCTGGAAGTATCACCGGAGTCCGTGGCGTGGCTTGGCAGCGACAAGGAATTGGCCCCCGTTCGTTTCGAAGCCCAATGGCAGGAAATCCAATCCAAGCTGTCCCGGCATCCTGACCCTGAGAGTGCCATGAGGCTTATCCGGTTGATCCGGCGACGCGAGATCCTCAGGACAGCCATTGCGGACAGCGCCGGACTCCTTGACCAGGACGCCGTCGGTTTGGCTTTGGCCGAGACTGACCGCGCTGCCGTACTGGGAGCCCTGCATGTGGCCGAGGCCGTAGTGGCTGGCTCAGGCCCGTTGAAAACCGATGTACTTGTGGTTGCCATGGGTAGGCAGGGCGGCCGCGAGATCGGCTACGGCTCGGACGCGGATGTGATGTATGTGCACCGTGCCCGCCCTGGCTTCAGCGATGCCGAGGCGCAGGAACAGGCGACGGCGATCGTCGCCAAGGTCTCCGGCTTCCTCACACAGCCGCTCAAGCCGGCAATCATGGCCGAGCGGGTGCTGATGGTGGACGCCGACCTCCGGCCGGAAGGCAAGAACGGTGCGATGGTGCGGTCCTTGGACTCCTATGCTGAGTATTACCGCCGGTGGTCTTTGATCTGGGAAGCCCAGGCGCTGCTGCGTGCCCGTCCCATGGCTGGTTCCGATGAGTTGGCGGCAGACTTCGTTAAGCTGATCGATCCCATCCGGTATCCGCAGAAACTGCAGGAGCAGGATGTTCGGGAGATCCGGCGGATCAAGGCGCGGGTAGAGTCTGAACGGCTGCCCCGGGGCGCAGATCCCGCCAGGCACGTCAAGCTTGGCCGTGGTGGTCTGAGCGACGTCGAGTGGCTGGTGCAGCTGCTTCAGTTGCAGCATGCCGGGAAGCATCCCGCTTTGCGGACCAGCTCCACCCTTGAGGCCCTGGCTGCCGCTGGGGAGTTGGGGTTCATCGGCAGGGACGACGCGTCACTGCTGCGGGATGCTTGGCGTCTGGCCAGCCGCATCCGGTCGGCCAATGTGATCGTGACCGGGCGTGCCTCCGATGTCCTGCCTTCCTCGCGCAAGGACCTTGAAGCTGTTGCGCGTTGGTGCGGCTACCCGCCCGGGAACGCCGGCCATTTTGAGGAGGACTACCTCCGGCTGAGTCGTCGGGCCAGGGCGGTTTTCGAGAAGATGTTCTACGCCACCTAAGGCCAAAGGGATTACGGGTTACCTCGTGACAGCGGCCGAGGCGGCCAGCTCCCGGGCATGCCGCAGCATCGTCACCACCGGCACCCCGGTGACCAGCTCGCCGTCAACGACGTACCCTTCTTCGCGGTCTGTCAGTGCCTCCACCATGCGTTGGCGCCACATCGTCAATTCCGCCTGATGGGTTGCGTCGTCGGCGAGGTTGTTGCGTTCCTGCGGATCGGCGTCGAGGTCGAACAGTTCCTCAGTGCCTTCGGCCGAGCCCCATATGTACTTGTAACGGCCGTCCGTCAGCCAGTGCAGGTTTTGCCCCCAGTACACGTGTTCGCCGTGCAGTACCTCCCGAACGGCGTCAGTGTTTTCACCACGGATGATTGATGCCAGGGACTTGCCGTCCACGGAATCGGGGATCGGGAGTCCGGCGAGTTCCAGCAGAGTGGGCATGATGTCCCTGAGTTCCACTACGTGGTCCACCACGGCTCCGCGGACGGCATGCTCCGCGGTGGGTGCATTGGCGATGATGAACGGGACCCGGGCCGACCCCTCATAGGGCACGGCCTTGCGGAACATATGGTGATCGCCCATCATCTCCCCGTGGTCACTGGTAAAAGCGATCACGGTATTCAGGTCGAGACCGAAGTCCGCCAGCGACTCTTTGATCCGGTTGATCTGCAGATCAATCTGGGCCATCAGGCCGTAGTACCCCGCTCTGGCTCTATGTACAACGTGGTCGGGAATGGTGCCGTAGCTGGCTTGGTAGTCGCTGTCCTGCCGGTGGGCGTCCCAGTGGTGTTCCCAGTTGCCCTCCACGGCTTCGTAGGCGGGAATGCCGAGGTACTGTTCGAAAGCCCACGACGGCGGATCGTACGGCGGATGGGGGCGGTGGAAGGACAGATACAGGAAAAAGGGCTTCACGGGGTCCCGGCGGTGCATCCATTCAATGGCTTGCGTGCCGACCCAGTGCGACGGGTGCAGACTTTCAGCCTTGTCCCACGGGCGGGCGACGATGGAATTGCAGTTGACGCCGTGGTCGAAGTACTCGGCGTCGGGGCCCATGCCGGGTTGCCTGCGGAGCCATGGCACGTAGTCATCAAACATCGCGAAATGCTGTTGGTGCTCCCGGCGGGCGTGGTGGAGGTAGCCATCGTGGAGGATGACGTCGTCGAAACCGAGCCTGGAGCGTTCGGGCCACACGTGCATCTTTCCTATGGCCTGCGTGTGGTACCCGCCCTTTCTGAACTCCTCCTGTACCGTCACCGGGTGGACCGCATGGAAAGGAACGCCATCGTTGTAGCCAACCCGGCCATGCCTCTCCTGGGACTGTCCGGTGAACAGTGCTGCGCGGGCTGGCACACACGACGGCGTAGCAGAATAGCCTTTGGAGAATCGGACGCCGTTCCTGGCGAGTTCGTCGAGGTGGGGTGTCTCCACATAAGGGTGACCGTCCGAGGACAGGCAGTCGCCCCTCCATTCGTCAACGCAGATCAGGATGACGTTGGGCTGGCTCATCGAAGGGTTCCTTTGCCGTAGGAAACTGTTGAGACAACCCTAAGGGGAGGAAAGCACTTAATGCGTGAATATGACTCAAAAAAAGCTTTTTCAATCGGAAGCGATCAAGATCCTGTTGGCGATGTGTGGTTGATTCCGCTGAAGATGCTCGACGCCGACGCCCGTGCCATCCAGCTTGGCGCCGTGGCTGAACTGTCCGTTGGGGATGGGCAGCGGGAGTTTGTGGGGGATCCGTTGCGCATGATGCTGATAGCTCTGGAGGAGGAGTCCAGGCTGCCCTTTGTCATTGAGTCGGGTGGTGTGGGTGTAGGGGTGCTGACACTGCAGACCGGTGCGGCGTCGCTGGCGGGCTGGGGAGATGACGATTCGGCATGGCTGCTCAGGGGTTTCCTTATCGACGCCGGGAGCCAGGGGCGTGGTCTGGGTACCCGGGCTGCCCGCGCTGCCGTGGCCGAAGCCCGCAAGCTGACAGCGAGGCTGGGAGGCGGCCAGTCCGGCGTCGTGCTTTCTGTCAATGAGCGCAACCCTGCAGGGTTGGCCGCCTACAAGAAGGCCGGCTTTGTGGACGCCGGGCGGTATTCGGGCGGCAATTCCGGACCGCAGAGGACGATGTTCAAGTCCTTCCTGTGACGCGGTATGCATCGCCGTTGGCTGGCCGGAGTCACGCGTTGCACATAAAACTAAGCAACCTTATAGACTTGGCGTGTCACTGATCTCGAATCGGAGGGAACGTCCATGGAATACAACGGAAGCCCCACTGAAAGGGCAATTCCTGCCGGAGAACTCGACCGGCGCCACGTGGGTCAATCGGTTAGCTTTCAACCAAATGACTTCACAGTTGTCTTCGGCACCATCGCAGGCATCGCCCGGACTGAGGCCCTCGTCTATCTGTCTCTCGACGGAGTCGGCGGCGGAACGCATCTGAAGGATGAATACGACCTGTCGATCGACCACAAGGTCTATCTCCAGCTCGACCCCTTGGGAAGCGCAGAAAAGGGTCTTTCCGAGGCAGCAAGCTTCGTGAAAGAGAAGTTGGATGAGATCACCCGGAACATCAGGGACCGTGAACAGGGGAAGCCTGGGCAGTAATCCCTGCGCATTGAAAAAGGCCAGCCCCATCCTCGCGGATGGGGCTGGCCTTCTCAGTATGTGCCCAAGGGCTTAGACGCCGTAGTAGAGCTCGAACTCGTAGGGGTTCGGGCGGAGCGACAGCGGGCGGATCTCGTTTTCGTACTTGTAGTCAATCCAAGTATCGATGAGGTCCTGGGTGAAGACGCCGCCGGCCTGCAGGAACTCGTTGTCCTCGCGCAGGGCCTCCAGGGCTTCTTCCAAGGAACCCGGAGCCTTGGGGATGTCCTTGGCTTCTTCGGCCGGGAGCTCGTAGAGGTCCTTGTCGATGGGAGCCGGGGGTTCGATGCGGTTGCGGATGCCGTCGATTCCGGCCATCAGCTGTGCGGCGAACGCCAGGTACGGGTTGGACGAGGGGTCCGGAGCGCGGAACTCGATGCGCTTGGCCTTCGGGTTGGTGCCCGTGATCGGGATGCGGATACCGGCAGAGCGGTTGCCCTGCGAGTAAACCATGTTCACGGGAGCCTCGAAGCCCTTGACCAGGCGGCGGTAGGAGTTGACGGTCGGGTTGGTGAACGCCAGAACTGCCGAGGAGTGCTTGAGCAGGCCGCCGATGTACCAACGGGCGGTGTCGGAGAGCCCGGCGTAGCCCTTCTCGTCGTAAAACAGGGGATCGCCGTTGCTCCACAGCGACTGGTGGCAGTGCATGCCGGAGCCGTTGTCGCCGAAGACGGGCTTCGGCATGAACGTCACGGACTTGCCCCAGGCGTCAGCGGTGTTCTTGATGACGTACTTGAACTTCTGCAGGTCATCAGCAGCTGCGGTCAGGGTGGTGAACTTGTAGTTGATCTCCGCCTGGCCGGCAGAACCAACTTCGTGGTGGGAACGCTCGACCTCGAGGCCGGCCTTGTCCAGCTCAACGCACATGGCGTCGCGGAGGTCAGCCTGCTTGTCGGTGGGGGACACCGGGAAGTAACCGCCCTTGACGGGGGTCTTGTAACCGAGGTTGCCGCCTTCTTCCTTGCGGCCCGTGTTCCAGTGTGCTTCTTCAGAGTCGATCTTGTAGAAGCTGCCCTGCGGGGAAGACTCGTACTGGATGTTGTCGAAGACGAAGAACTCGGCTTCCGGCGCGAAGAATGCGGTGTCGGCGATGCCGGTGGAAGCCAGGTAGGCCTCTGCCTTCTCTGCCACGCCACGGGGGTCGCGGTGGTAAGGGTCGCCCGTGCGGGGGTTCACGATGGAGAAGTTCAGGGCAAGGGTCTTCTCGATGCGGAAGGTGTCGATGAAGGCCGAGGTCACATCCGGGATGAGCTGCATGTCCGACTCGGCAATGCCCTGGAAGCCGCGGATGGAGGATCCGTCGAAGAGCTGGCCGTGGACGAAGAAGTCCAGGTCAACGCTCTTGGCAGGCACATTGAAGTGCTGCTGGACACCAGGAAGGTCGGTGAAGCGGATATCGACGAATTTGACGTCTTCGTCTTTGATGAACTTGAGGACTTCGTCCGCAGTCTTGAACATCTATGCTCCTTATGCATATCAAGTAACAGGCCCGGAAGGCCGCGTGGTGCAGCCCAGACCAAGACGCAGGAAACACAAAACGGTCCCCTTGCCATGGCGGCTGGCAACTCATACCACCATAGGGAGGTGGGATTTCCCGGGGGTGTCAGTATTGTTTCCGGCAGGTTACAGAATCATCTGTTGTGTAAACGGTAGTCTGCTTTCCGGTGCCAGGTCCACGCGGGTCCGCTGGTCGAACACCCGGCCGGTTCGGACTCTGTCCCGGGGCCTCCGCCCGGCATGCCCAACCATCCTCCAGCGGTAGGCTTGGAGGGTGGTAGATCGAAAAGACATTGGCTCCTGGTTGAGCGGTCCGGACACTTCCGGCATCTCCAAATATCCTGGTGAAAGGCTCGGCCTGCCCGAGTCCGGTCCTGGCTCCATGGCGCGTGCCGGGCGCCGGATCCTCGGCATCGTGATCGACTGGACCATCGCCTTGGTCATCAGCAACTTTGCCTTCGGCGGAAATCAGTGGGCAACGCTGGCCATTTTTGCCGTGGAACAGATCCTGCTGATCGGCACGTTGGGATACAGCGTGGGACACAGGATTGCCGGTATCCATGTGGTCCGCTTGGGCGGCGGTCCTGCAGGCCCGCTGGCCGCCGTAGTGCGAACCCTCCTGCTGTGCCTGGTCATACCGGCCGTTGTTTTCGATCCCGACCAACGCGGTCTTCACGACAAAGCCATGAACACCATCCTTATCCGCATGTGATTCTGTGGGACCGGGCGGTGAAGACCGCCGGTTGTCCCCGGACCAACGACAAAACAAACCGCCCCCGCCTCTGTTACCCAGAGGCGGGGGCGGTTTTGTGCCTGGTTCAGGAATATCAGCGGCCGCGTGCGGCTTTGCGGTCGGGACGAGCTTTGTAGGGGTCGATGCCCTTGGGGATCGGGAGACGGTTGCCAAGGGAGTTGATGCGCTTGGAAACTGCGTTGACCTCAACCTTGGTCAGTTCGTTCTTCATCTTGCCCATGGTCTTAGCAAGTTTGTTGAGAGGGACCTGGCCCTCGCCGCGGCCTGACTCCAGGACGTGGATGGTGACGTTGGGGAGGATGCGCGTAAGGCGCTTGCGCTCCGCATCCACCAGCGTCTTCACGCGGTGGCTGGGTCCTTCGCTGACGAGAACGACGCCGGGACGTCCGATCGCCATGAAGACGGCATCCTGGGTGCGGGGGTTGACAGCAACCGGCTGATCCTGGGTGACCCACCCGCGCCGAAGCGTGCCCAATGCAGCACCGGAGGCGCCGGGCTGGTTCTCGATTTGCGCGAAGGCGGCTTTCTCCGCGCGGCGGGAAAGGATAAAGACGGCTGCGAGAAGGCCCAAAGGGATACCGATGATCAGGCCGGTGACCCAGTTCTCCAACAGGAAGCCGATAAGGAAGGCAACGGCAACCACAGCGAGGAATGCCAGCAGCATGATCCAGACAACCTGGGGATCATTTCGCCGGGTCATCTTGAAGACTTCAGCGATCTGCTTCAGCTGGCTCGGCTTCTTGGCCTTGGCTTCCTTGGGCTTGCGCTGGAACAGCCCACGCTTGGGTGCGTCGGCCGAGGGGGTCGAATTGCTGGAATCAGAGGAGTTCGCCATAGTGCCTTAATTCTACGTGATGTACGTCGAAGGACCGGACGCCGTTACGTGGGGCATCCGGTCCTTCAGAACTGCTTGCTGTTACTTCTGTGCCGTTTTGGGTTAGCCGTGGGCGGCGAGGATGGTGGAGGCTTCCTGGCGGGTGGTGCCGGAGGACTCGATGTGTGCCAGGGCTTCGGGGATTTCCCAGCCCTTCTTCCGCATCGCGGTGGCCCACAAGCGGCCGGCCCGGTATGAGGACCGCACCAACGGCCCGGACATGACACCGAGGAAGCCGATCTCTTCGGCTTCGTGCTGGAGGTCCACGAATTCCTGCGGCTTGACCCACCGGTCCACCGGCAAGTGCCGTTCGGACGGGCGAAGGTACTGGGTGATGGTGATCAGGTCACAACCGGCCTGGTGCAGGTCGCGCAGGGCCTCGGAGATTTCCTCCCGGGTCTCGCCCATGCCCAGGATCAGGTTCGACTTGGTCACCATGCCCAGATCCCGGCCCTGGGTAATGACATCCAGGGACCTCTCGTACCGGAACGCCGGACGGATCCGCTTGAAAATCCTCGGCACGGTCTCGACGTTGTGGGCGAACACCTCGGGCTTGGAATCACAGATCGCCGCGATGTGCTCAGGCTTGCCGGAGAAGTCCGGGATCAGCAACTCCACCCCGGTGCCCGGGTTCAGTTCATGGATCTTCCGGACCGTTTCGGCGTACAACCAGACACCCTCATCGGCCAGGTCATCACGGGCCACCCCGGTCACGGTGGCGTAGCGCAACTGCATCGCCTGGACACTCCGGGCCACCTTGGTGGGTTCGAACATGTCCACCGGGGAGGGCTTGCCGGTGTCGATCTGGCAGAAATCACAGCGCCGGGTGCACTCGGACCCGCCGATCAGGAACGTCGCTTCCTTATCTTCCCAGCACTCGAAAATGTTTGGGCAGCCGGCCTCTTCACAGACTGTGTGCAGGCCTTCCTTCTTCACCAGGTTCTTGAGCTGGACAAACTCAGGCCCCATCTGGACCTTGGCCTTGATCCACTCAGGCTTACGTTCAACCGGTACCGCAGAATTACGCTGCTCAACGCGCAGCAACTTACGGCCTTCAGGTGCCAAGGTCACTGGAGTGCTCCTTCGGGGGTGGAAACGAGTGCTTCTTCATGCTTGCGGAATTCTTCCACGAAGCGGTCAACGATATCGGCGGGATTGATGGTCCGGCCGGTTTCCAGCGTCATGGTGGTGACGCTGGCGTCAGTGATTCCACAGGCAATGATTTGGTCGTAGGGTGCCAGGTCATTGCTGCAGTTGATGGCGACGCCGTGCATGGTGACACCCTCCAGGACGCGGATGCCGATTGCGGCTATCTTCCGGTCCGGTCCCTTGTCGTCGGCAAGGATCCATACTCCAGCGCGGCCCTTGACGGTGACGGCTTTGATTCCGTAGTCGACCATGACGGCGATCATGATGGCCTCGAGGCGCTCGACGTAGTCGCGGATGCCGGCTCGGTTTTTCAGTTTGAGGATCGGGTAAGCGATCAGCTGACCGGGACCGTGCCACGTCAATTTGCCGCCACGGTCCACGGGAACCACGGGGGTTCCATCGAAGGGCCGCTCGTGATCTTCCGTGAGCTTGCCGGCAGTGTAAACGGCGGCGTGCTCCAGAAGCAGGACGGTGCTGTTCTGCTCACCCGCAACAACTTTGTTGTGGATCTCGCGCTGCAGGTCCCAGCCCTGTACGTAGTCAACGAAATCCGGGGCAAGACCCAGTTGTGAAAACTCAAGAGTCATGCGTTCAAGCTTAGACCCAGCAGGGGATTGCCCATGGTTTTGTGGTGAAGCTCTCAGTCGCATCACGTGCTGTCGCGACAAGTGCGACAACGGCAAAAGTGCCGTGGCTGTGGATAACTTCTGCAGAGAATCGCAAGGTCCGGTAGACCTGATCCATGGAAACTCTGGAAACCGCCAATGCCGTGGCACCCCTGCTTCCGGGCTACGAAATTTCCCGACTCCTGGGTCAGGGCAGCAGCTCCGACGTCTGGCTCGTCAACCGGCTCAGCGACCGGGCCCTGTTGGCGGTCAAATGTCCGCGTGGAGAAGTGCAGGCTGAAGCCTTGGGGAGCGCCGCCCGCGAGGTCACGCTGCTGTCGCACCTGGTGCACCAACATCTTGTGCGCATCCACGAGGTCCTCCCAGCGGATGATGGTTCCGGCGGGACGGCCGGGATCGTTATGGATTACGCCGCAGGGGGATCGCTGGCGAACCTGGTGCCGGGGAGAAAACGGTTGAGCGTCGGCGAAACAGTGACGGTGCTGACGCCCATTGCACAGGCGTTGGACTATTTGCACCTCAACGGTATCGTGCACGGTGACGTTTCGCCGGGAAACGTCCTGTTCACAGCGGTGGGCATGCCGGTCCTGGCGGATCTGGGCCTTGCAGTGAGGGTGGGGGATACGCATCAGAACCTTGATGCCGGAACCACGGGATTCAAGGATCCGTTCAGCCCGGTATCCACGCATGGGACCTCAGAACATGGGCTGCGGCCGCAACGGGACGTGTACTCCTTGGCGGCAGTCGGCTGGTACTGCCTGACCGGCGTCGTACCCGGGCCGCCCCAGGTGAGGCCACCATTGTCAATGCTGGTTCCTGACGTGCCGAAAGGCTTGGCCGCAGCCCTTGAGGCCGGGTTGGCACCGGACCCGCAGATGCGGCCGACGGCAAAGGAGTTCGGCACGGCTATCTTCAGGAGTGCTGCCCCGGAGACCCTTGACCTGTCCGGAGCGGTGCATGATTCCGTGATTCCTGAGTTGCTCACCCGGCGCGAAGTGCACGGTCGTCAGGCACGCCGGGCAAGCCGTGGGCACTCTTGGATGCGCAGGCTCCTGCCGTTGCCCCGGGTGGAGGGACAATCAGGAGCCCGACGGCCCGGTACCTCCAGGAGCGTCCTGGCTGTCCGCGTGGCTCTGGGGGGGGGTGGGCGGCACGCTGATCGGCGTCATGGCTTGGAACCTGTGGCAAGGGGGTGGTCTCGAGCCAAGGAGTTTCCAGGCTGAGCCAACGGCCAGCCCGTCTGCCGGTCCCGGCCCATCCATGGAGCCTGCAAAGGCGGATGATCTTCCGGAAGGGCTCGCCGGAGCCCTCACAGCCGATGATCCAGAGGTCGCTGTGGGTGCCCTCTCAGCTGTTCGTGACTTCGCGCTGAGGGAAGGACGGCTCCAACTGCTGGACCTGGTCAATGCCCAAGGTTCCCCGGCTGCGGAGTCGGATCACGGGCTTCGCGAACAGCTGCGGCTGTCCGGCACGACGTTCGGGGGGTTCACTACTGAACTGTCGGGAGCAACGGTTGGCGCATCACCGGAAGTGGACCGCGTACAGGTAGACGTCACGGCCGCCATCTCGGCTTATGAGGAACGTGATGCGTCGGGCGCGGTGGTCCGGACGCAAACAGCCGGCGCGTCCCAAGCCCTTCGCCTGACCTTGATCCGTGCGGATGGACGCTGGTGGCTTTCGGAAGTAACCGGGCCGGGCAAATGACCGCATCACAGCCGGCCGTCCGGGAACCCTGCTGCGCTTAGTGGTCAGTGTCCTTACGCAGCCACTCCATGGCTTCGGCCAGGGACGGGTGTTGCCAGTGGAAGCCTGCTTCGGCCAGGCGGGAGGGCTCCATACGTTGGTTGGCCAGCACGAGTTCATCCGCCAGCTTCCCCAGGACAAGACGCAGGGCAGGGCGGGGCACCCGGCAAAACGCCGGCCGGTGATACGCCTTCGCCAGCGCCTTCACGATCGTGTTGACGTCAGCACTTTCCGGGGCGCAAACGTTGACCGGACCTTCGAGTCCGGACCTCAGGAGGAAAGCGAGGGCAGCTGCCTCGTCCTGCAGGGTGATCCATGGCCAGTACTGGCGTCCGTTCCCGAAAGGACCCCCGAGCCCAAGCTTCAACAGGGGGAGCAGGGGCCCCAACGCTCCGCCCGCGGAACTCAACACAACACCTGTTCGGGGAGTCACTACCCGGACGCCCGCCGGTGCCGTCCTGGCAGCGCCTTCCCACTCGACGCAGAGCGGGCCCAGCACGCCGCCGCCGGCGGGCGAATCCTCGCGGAGGACGCCTGTACTGTCCGCTCCGTAATAACCGGAGGCGGATTGGCTGATGAAGGCAGCGGGCGGCTTGGCAAGGCGCCCCATGGCCGCGGTCAGCGTGTTCGTGGTTTGCAGTCTGGAATCGCGGAGGACTTCGATCCGCTTCTTCGTCCATGGCCGGTCCCCGATGCCGGCGCCGGAGAGGTTGACCACAGCATCCACGCCATCCAGGACTGCTTCGTCCAGCTCGCCCTTGGCGGGGTCCCAGGTGAATTCACCGGGCGTGGCGGCGGGCCGGCGCACAAGCCGGACAACCTCATCGCCCTGGGCGGCCAATTGCCCGGCCAGGGCGGTTCCAATCATTCCTGAAGCTCCGGACATCACGATGCGCATGACCCATCTCACCATAAGGCCAACGTCTGGCGGAAACGCCTGTCATTGCCGCCGAGGGCAGGTGCCTCTTGACTATGATCGAACAATGACCTCCTCCAGCTACCTCCGTTTCCCGCATGTGCACAGCGATCTGGTCACTTTCGTGGCCGAAGACGACGTCTGGGTCGCACCGCTCCAAGGGGGCCGCGCCTGGCGGGTCTCCTCCCAGCAGCTTCAAGCAAGGAACCCGCGGTTCACCCCGGATGGAAAACGGTTGGTGTGGACGGTCGTGGTGGGAACGTCCCCGGAAGTCGTCACGGCCAACGTCGACGGCGGAGGGTACCGGCAGCTGAGCTACTTCGGGCACAGCACCACGAAAGTCAAGGGATTCACTCCGGCGGGCCACGTAGTAGTTACCAGTGCCTTCCAGCAGGCGGAAAGCCGCCACACGTACGCCTACAGCCTCCCGCTCGACGGCGGCGCCGCCGTTGAACTTCCTTTTGGTCCGGTAGAGGCTGTTGCTTTCGGGCCGGAGATCGGCGACGAGAAGCCGGTGGTTCTGGCGAGCGTTCTTTCCCGCGAACCCGCCTGGTGGAAGCGTTACCGTGGCGGCACTGCCGGCAAGCTGTGGATCGACGCCGACGGCAACGGTGAGTTTGAACGGCTGATTCCGGAGGTTGATGGAAACGTCACCGACCCCCTGTGGGTCAAGGGCAGGATCGCTTTCCTGTCGGACCACGAAGGTTACGGCAATCTCTATTCAGTCCTTCCCGATGGCTCCGGGTTGCTGCGGCACACGGATCACGAAGACTTCTATGTCCGGCACGCCAGCACGGACGGCCAGCGGGTCGTCTTCGAGTCTGCCGGCGAGCTGTGGGTCCTTCGTTCCCTCGATGCTGAGGCGCAGCCGGCCAAGCTGGAGATCTCGCTCGGCTCAGCTTCACCGGCGCGCCGTCCCGCACCCCTCAAGGCTTCCGCGCACCTCGGCGATGTCTTCCCGAATGCCGGAGGCACGGCCAGCGCCGTGGAAGCGCACGGTACGATTCACTGGCTTCGGCACAAGGACGGCCCCTCGCGGGTGGTGGAGGCCACGCCCGGTGTCCGCGCACGCCTGCCCCGTCCGCTCACCGACGGCAGGATCGCCTACGTGGCGGACCACGGGGGAGTCGAAGCGCTTTACATCAAGCGCATTGCGGCACGGCTGACTGCCTCGGTGGAGGTATCCAAGGACGCTGAGGCGCCGGCGCCGGCGAAGGAAGACGATTCCCTGCCGAAGCCGGTTTCCGCCTCAAACGTTTTGGGACAACCGAAAGCGGCCGGGGAGGCAGCCGCACCGGTAACGCTTTCCGTCGCCAACGCCGACACTCCTGCCAACGCTGCGCCCTCGCCCGACACGGCCGCCGGCGTCTCTACCTCTGATGCAGTTCCTTCGCCCGAGGACGCCGCCCAGCTCCGCATCGACTTTCCGCAGCCCACTCGAACCAGCGCTTTGGAGCCGAGCCCTGATGGCCGCTGGATCGCCGTCGGGACCTCTTTTGGTGATGTTTTCGTCGCTGATACGTCGACCGGGAAGCTGGTCAAGCTCGTCAGTGTGGGCGATGGCAGCATCGAGCAGTTCGCGTGGTCGGGCGACTCGCAGTGGCTCGCCTGGTCCGAACCGGTCACGTCTTTTGGCTCACGCAGCAAGTTGAGGATTGCCCGCCCAGGCGAGGCCAGCCCGGGCATCATTGATGTCACTGACGGCCGCTTCTGCGACGAGTGGCCCCGGTTCACCCCGGACGGCAAATTCCTGGCATTCCTGTCCAACCGGAGTTTCGACCCCGTCTACGACGGTCACTCCTTCGACCTCTCCTTCCCCAGCCCCATCAAGCCGTACATGGTGGCGCTGGCGGCGGATACGCCGTCGCCGTTCGGACCCTCGGTAGATACGCTTGAGGATGCGCCGCTGGATGCCGGAAAGTCCGACGACGGCGACATCCCGGACGTGCGCGTGGATGCCGAAGGACTGGCCCACAGGGTCATCACCGTTCCGGTTCCGCAGGGTAACTATTCCCACCTCGCCGTCGGCGAGGGCGCACTGCTGTGGTTGGACACTGAACTTTCAGGCGTTACCGGCGAGGGCAAAGGCACGCCCCAGGATAAGAAGTCTGCGCCATCCTTGGTGCGTTATGACCTCGCCAAGCGCAAGTCCACCACCATCGTTCCTGCAGTGGACAGCTACCGGCTATCCGGTGACCTGCGTCGGGTGGTTTACATCCTGGACAAGAGCGTCACCTCGGTGCCCGCCGATAGCAAGGTGGAGGAGGATTCGGCAGAACACGTGAAAGTGGAGCTCAACAGGATCCGCGTGACCCTCGACCCGGTCGCGGCCTGGGGACAGGCATTCGATGAAGCCTGGAGGTTGCAGCGCGACTTCTTCTGGACCGCGGACATGGCAGGCCAGGACTGGGACTCCGTCTACAAGAGGTACCGGCCGATCGTGGACCGCCTCGGCTCCCATGACGACCTCGTTGACCTGCTGTGGGAGCTCCACGGCGAGTTGGGAACCTCGCACGCCTACGTGCGTCCGGCAGCCGTCAACGAACCGGGGCGGAATGGCCAGGGGCGGCTGGGTGCCGAGCTGCAGCTCAGTAGCAAGGGTTGGGAAATCACCCGGATCCTCGCAGGGGAATCATCGGATCCGTTGGCTACCTCGCCCTTAACGCGACCCGGTGTGGACGCGAAGGTGGGCGACGTGCTCCTGGCTGTTGACGGCGTCGGGCTTTCGGCAGCCTTGACGCCGGCGATGCAGCTGGTGGGCGCAGCAGGACGGACTGTGGAGCTGACGCTTCTGAACGGTGACGGACACGGCGGTTCCGCTGGCGCGCAGCGACGTGTGGCAGTGGTTCCCATCCGTGATGAGGAACGGCTCCGCTACCAGGACTGGGTGCGTGCGAACCGCAGGACCGTCCGTGAAGCTTCCAATGGCAAGTTCGGTTACCTCCACGTCCCCGACATGATGGCCAACGGCTGGGCCCAGCTCCACCGTGACCTGGATACCGAAACGGCACTCGACGGACTGATAGTGGACGTTCGCCGCAACCGCGGTGGACACACCTCGCAACTGGTCGCCGAGCTGATTGGACGCAAGGTGACCGGCTGGAGCATGCCGCGCGGCGAAAAGCCCCGGACCTACCCGGACCACGCACCCCGAGGACCTGTCATCATCCTGACCGACGAATTTGCCGGTTCCGATGGCGACATCATCACGCAGGTCTCAAAACTCAGGGGCATCGGGCCTGTCATCGGGACCCGGACCTGGGGTGGCGTGGTGGGAATCGACAACCGCTTCTCGCTGGCCGACGGTACGGGCGTCACGCAGCCCCGCTACGCCACCTGGTTCAGCGGCGGAATCGGCTGGGACGTTGAGAACCGGGGCGTTGAGCCTGACATCGAAGTACTTTTCCCGCCGCACGCGTACGCAGCCGGCACGGATCCCCAGCTCGAGTACGGTATCGGTGCACTCAAGGAAATGATCCAGGAGCTGCCTACCGACCGGCCCCCGCTGCGCGAAGGCTACCGGAAGCTGCGGCCGGAGCCGTTGCCTTCACGGCCACAGGCCCGGAAGTAGAGAGCCCGGTAAGCACAAAGAACCCCGTCACCAGCTGGTGACGGGGTTCTTTTGCATCAAGCGCGGGGGTTCTGGCCCCTCTGCAATGCGCGCTTGCTGTGGCTACTCGGCGAGTGTTGCGTCCAAGGTGATTTCGATGCTGGCCAGCGCGCCCGAAACGGGGCAACCCGTCTTCGCGTCCTCGGAGATACGGCGGAAATCCTCTTGGGAAAGACCCGGAACCTTGGCGGTCATCGTCAGGTGGCTGCCGGTGATGCCGGTGCCCGGAACGAAGGTCACGTCGGCCTTGGTGTTGACTTCCTCGGCGGTGAATCCTTCACCGGCCAAGGCGTGGCTGAAGGCCATGGAGAAGCACGCGGAGTGGGCTGCAGCGATCAGTTCTTCCGGGCTGGTCTTGCCGCCGGACTGCTCCGTGCGGGCCTTCCAGGTGACATCGAACGTACCCAGGCCGGAGCTGTCCAGCGTGGTGTTTCCAGCGCCCTCAATGAGGTTGCCGTTCCATACCGTGTGTGCGGTGCGTGTTGCTGCCATGTCCACTCCTTGGGTCGTTGTATTCCGGCACCCGGCCTCCGCCGCGTGCCACCGCTTTCAATCCTAGGGATTCGGTCCAAGGACTGCACGGTCATTCCGCTGTCGGTGGATTGTGACCCCCTAAACTGGCGCCATGGATACAAAAGAACACGTAACCGGCGTGCAACGCCGAGGCCCAAGAATCGCGTCGATCATGGTCAATGCCGTGGATGCGGCCCGGCTCTCCGCTTTCTGGTCTGAACTGCTGGACATGCCCGTTGCAGCGGAGCACGAAGGTTTTATCTGGCTGCGTCCAGCCGAACCGGGTCTTCCCCAACTGGCGTTCGAGCAGGTCAACGAACCTACCGAAGGACGGCGCCGGCTTCACCTGGACCTTCACGACGCCGATGCCGCTGCCTTGCGGCGAAAGGCGGAGTCCCTGGGCGCTACCTTCATTGAGGGGCACGACGTGGCGGATTTCCACTGGGACGTCATGCATGATCCTGAGGGAAACGAGTTCTGTATCGCCCAGGAGTAGCAGCGTACTTAACGGCGGAGGCCGTCCCACCGGGCTGTGCGCACGGTGGGGCGGCCTCTTGCATCAGGATGCAGGCGTGGGAGCTAGTTCCAGAGAGTGGCGATTGCTATGTTCACCAAGGCAAGGCCGCCCACACCGTGAGCCAATCCGGTAGACACAGCTTCACCGTTCTTGACCTTGCGCGAGCCGATGACCGCCAGCACGGCCACGGCCACGGCAATGGCGAACTTGACGCCGAGCTTGAAGTAGTTGGGATCGGCGTCCGGCAAGAAGGGGATCACACCCATCATGGCGATGCCGGTCAGGAGCTGAAGGAACGCACCATCGCGCTGGCGCGGGTGGACGGTTGGCTCCCTGAGGGTGGCGATCCAGTAGCCCACGATCATGGCTGCGCCGACGATGTGCAAGAACACCAGAATGTTGAAGAGAATACTCATGGCCCTAGCTTATCCAGTCGGTTCTACGTCCTGTAGCAAAGCCACGCGCTGGTGTTAAAAGCGGAAGGGGCAGGTCCCCGGGTTTCCCCGGCAACCTGCCCCTTCCGGATCTGCGGGAGTACCTGCAGACGGAACTACTTAGAGACCGAGGTCTGCTTCGAACGCGCCCTCTTCAAGGCGTGCCTTGAGGGTCTGAAGGAACCGGCCGGCGTCGGCGCCGTCCACCAGGCGGTGGTCGTACGTCAGCGACAGGTACATCATGGAGCGGATGGCGATCGAGTCGTCACCGTTTTCGTCAGCAACCACAACAGCGCGCTTGACGATGGCACCGGTGCCGAGGATACCCACCTGCGGCTGGTTGATGATCGGGGTGTCGAACAGGGCACCGACAGAACCGATGTTGGTGATGCTGAACGTACCGCCGGACAGCTCGTCCGGGCCGATCTTGCCGTCGCGGGTGCGGCCTGCAACATCAGCGATCTTCCCGGCAAGGCCGGCGAGGTTCAGGTTGCCGGCGTCGGAGATGACGGGAACCAGAAGGCCCTTGTCAGTGTCGACGGCGATCGCCAGGTGTTCGGCGTTGTGGTAGGTGATTTCCTGCTTGGACTCGTCGTAAGCAGCGTTCAGCTTGGGGTGCTGCTTCAGTGCCTCGGCCACAGCCTTGGCGATGAACGGCAGGAACGTCAGCTTGACGCCGTTCTGGGCCTGGAACGAGTTCTTGGCCCTGAGGCGGAGCTTGGCGATCTTGGTCATGTCGACCTCGTGCACCTGGGTCAGCTGGGTGGAGACCTCAAGAGACTCGCGCATGCGGCGGGCGATGACCTGACGGATGCGGGGAGCCTTCTCCGTGGTGCCGCGCAGCGACGACGCTACGACCGGTGCAGCAGCCTTGGCTGCGGGCGCAGCGGCAGGAGCGGGGGCAGCCGGTGCAGCGGCAGCCTGCTTGGCTTCCGCGGCGGCAAGCACATCCTGCTTGCGGATACGTCCACCAACGCCGGTGCCGGAGACCGATGCAATGTCAACGCCGTGCTGGTTGGCAAGCTTGCGAACCAACGGAGTGACGTAGCCGGATTCGGAGGAGCCAGCCGATTCGGCGGCAGGAGCAGCAGGTGCGGCGGCCGGAGCGGCGGCGGGAGCCGGGGCTGCTGCAGCGGGGGCAGGTGCTGCCGGTGCTTCTGCAGGAGCGGCCGGAGCCGGAGCGGCAGCAGGGGCGGCCGGAGCCGGAGCGGCGGCCGGGGCGGCTGCGCCCGAGCCGATGATTGCCAGGACGGAACCGACTTCAGCAGTCTCGTCCTCGTTGACGCGGATCTCCTGGAGGGTACCGGCAACGGGGGAGGGGATCTCCGTGTCGACCTTGTCGGTGGATACCTCAAGAAGGGGCTCGTCGACCTCAACGGTGTCACCGACGGCCTTGAGCCAGCGGGTGACGGTGCCTTCGGTGACGCTCTCGCCCAACGCGGGGAGGGTGACTTCGTGGCCTTCGCCGGACGAAGCGGCGGGTGCTTCCGCAGCCGGAGCTTCTTCTGCGGCGGGAGCTTCTGCGGCGGCCGGTGCGGCCTCTTCCGCGGGAGCGGCAGGTGCTTCCTCAGCCGGTGCCGCAGGTGCGGCCTCTGCAGCTGAGCCGGAGCCATCGCCGATGCGGACCAAGGGTGCGCCAACTTCAGCCGTCTCGTCTTCAGCGACGAGGATTTCTTCGATGACGCCTGAGATCGGAGAAGGGATTTCGGTGTCTACTTTGTCGGTTGAAACCTCGAGCAGCGGCTCGTCGATCTCCACCCGGTCACCAACCTGCTTGAGCCAGCGGGTGACGGTTCCTTCGGTGACACTCTCACCGAGGGCGGGCAAGTTAACGGATTCAGACATGTCGTCCCCGTTCTCCTTATTGATCTTTGTGCGGATGAATTCTGCTGGTCCGGGCCGGGTGCATCCGGCAGATTCCGCCGCATGCACCCGACCCGTTTGTCTTGGGTAAAGACTTAGCCGTGGAGCGGCTTGCCCGCGAGGGCGAGGTGGGCTTCGCCCAAAGCTTCGTTCTGGGTCGGGTGGGCGTGGACCAGCTGGGCCACGTCCTCCGGGTAGGCTTCCCAGTTCACGATCAGCTGGGCTTCACCGATCTGTTCACCCATACGTGAACCAATCATGTGGATACCAACTACGGGGCCATCCTTCTGGCGGACAAGCTTGACGATGCCGCCAGTGCCGAGGATGGAGCTCTTGCCGTTTCCGGCAAGGTTGTATTCCTGGGTCTGCACCTGGTCGTCGCCGAACTTCTCCTTGGCGGCCTTTTCGGTGTAACCGACCGTGGCGATTTCAGGTTCGCAGTACGTGACCTTGGGGATGTTGATGTCTTCGACGATGGCCGGGTTCAAGCCGGCGATCTCCTCGGCAACGAAGATGCCCTGCTGGTAGCCACGGTGTGCGAGCTGGACTCCCGGGACGATGTCGCCCACGGCGTAGATGTTGCCGACACCGGTGTGGAGGCGCTCGTTGGTGATGACGAAGCCACGGTCGATGGTGATGCCGGCTTCTTCGTAGCCCAGGTTGGCGGTCACGGGACCGCGGCCTACTGCAACGAGCAGGAGGTCTGCTTCGAAGGTCTGGCCATCAACCAAGGTGACCTTGACGCCGTCGTCGTTCTGCTCGACGCCCTGGAAGAAGATGCCAGTGGTGAACTTGATGCCGCGCTTCTTGAACGCACGCTCGAGGTTCTTCACGATCGAGGCGTCCTCGTTGGGGACCAAGGAGGGGAGGCCTTCGATGATGGTGACGTCCACGCCGAAGGACTTCCATACGGAAGCGAATTCGACGCCGATGACGCCGCCGCCGAGGACGATGGCGCTCTTGGGGATGTAGTCCATGGTGAGGGCCTGGTCGGAGGTGATGACCTTGCCGCCGATTTCAAGGCCCGGGAGCGACCGAGAGTAGGAACCGGTGGCCAGGACAATGTTCTTGCCCGTGTAAGCCGTGCCGTTCACTACGACGGTGTTGTTGCCCTGGAGCTTGCCTTCACCCTCGATAACGGTGATGCCCTTGGACTTGATGAGTCCCTGGAGGCCCTTGAACTTGCCGGCGATGATGCCGTCCTTGTAGGCGTTCACGGCCGACATGTCGATGCTGTCGAGCGTGACGTTCACGCCGTACTTGGCGGAATCGCGTGCATGGTCAGCCAGTTCGGCCGAGTGCAGGAGGGCCTTGGTGGGGATGCAACCATTGTGCAGGCAGGTTCCGCCGAGCTTTGCCTTTTCCACAAGGCCAACGGTGAACCCAAGCTGCACGGCCCGCAGGGCAGTGGCGTAGCCGCCGCTGCCGCCACCGAGTACCAGGATGTCGAATTCTTGCGCAGTTGCCTGATCGGCCACTAAAACGCTCCCTCGCGTGAATGATGACACGGGACTGCGTGCCATCTGGTCTTTGGAACTTGTTCTGCCGTGATTATGCCAGCACCTAAGTTCTCTTGCATTTGTGACTATCGAGTTCACCTTAGCGAACCACCTACCCATGCTCCACCCTCTGCGGGTGTTTGTGGAGCGCTTGTGTCGAGACTCACGTTCACTTGTGACACAGCGCTACACGCCGCATAATTCCGGGGTTGCGTGGTCCTTGCCGGGTCATCGCCCGGACCACGCAACCCCGGAGGAAGCGGGGAGTGTGCCGCTAGGCGGAAACCGCCAAAAGGTCCTCGGCGTAGGCAACCAGGGTGCGGACGGTGCATCCGGTGCCCTGCTTGGGTGTGTAGCCGTAGGGGCTGCCGTTGTTGAAGGAGGGGCCGGCAATGTCCACGTGGGCCCACGGGATTTGCTCGCCGGAATCGTCCTTGCCCACGAATTCGCGCAGGAACACCGCGGCGGTCATCATGCCACCGTTGCGCTCACCAATGTTGGCGATGTCTGCCACCTGGGAGTCCAGGCTTGGGCGGAGTTCTTCCGGCAGCGGCATCGGCCACACCAGTTCGCCTGCGCGGTCGGCGGCGGACTTGAGTGCAGCCGTGACGGAATCCGAACCCATCACACCAGCGGTGCGCAGGCCCAGGGCGATCAGCTGCGCGCCCGTCAGGGTGGCGACGTCAATGATCACATCCGGCTTCTCCAGGCTGGCGGCGACGAGTCCGTCGGCCATCACAAGGCGACCCTCGGCGTCGGTGTTCAGTACTTCCACGGTCTTGCCGCCGTGGATGGTGAAGACATCGGCGGGCCGCGCTGCGGCACCGGACGGCATATTCTCTGCGATGCAGAGCCAGGCGGTTGCCTTGATGGGCAGGCCCAGCGAAGCCAGCGCCAGGACAGTATTGAGGACGACGGCGGCGCCCGCCATGTCGCTCTTCATGTCGCCCATGCCGAGGGCGGGCTTGATGGAGATGCCACCGGTGTCAAAGGTGATGCCCTTTCCGACGAGGGCAATCTTCCGGGTGGCCTTGGCGGGAGCGTATTCCACCTTGACCAGGCGCGGCTGGCGGGTGGAGCCCTTGCCGACGCCGAGGATGCCGCCAAAGCCCTCCTTCTCCAGGCGCTTCTCATCCCAGACGGTTACCTTGACCGGAAGGCCCTTGGCGAGTTCCTTGGCGGACTCGGCAAACGACTCAGGGTAGAGGTGGCTGGGCGGTTGGTTCACCAAGGTGCGGGTGGCGTTGACTGCCCTGGCCAGGACAACTGCCCGATCGAGCGCAGGCTGGGCCGTCTTTGCATCCACGTCAGAGAAGATCAGTGCCTTGGCCACCGGCGCCTTCAGGCCATCGGTGGAGGAACGGTGCTCAGTGTAGGAATAGGCGCCCAAAGCGGCACCTTCGGCGACCGCTGCCACATCCGTGAGTGCCGGCGTCGGGAAAGCCAGTGTCACCGACGGCAGCCCTGCAAGCTGGCGCACTGCCGATCCTGCGGCCCGGCGCAAAGCCTCTTCGCTGAGGTTGCCGCCGTTGGCAAGTTTGCCCACGCCCGCCAAGACCAGAATTCCGGCGCCCGTTTCGGGCAGTCCGGGAAGGCGGTGCACCTGGTCGGCCGCGCCGCTGATCCCCAGGAGCTTCAGGGAGCCTGCCACAGACTCGGCAGACTTGGCACTGAGCGGATTGGGAAGCAGCACCGGCCCATCCGTGCCTTGTGCAACTCCGATCACGAGTGCGTCGCTGGGGGACTTTTTCAGGTCCTTGGCAATGATGCCCAGGATGATGTCAGTAGTCTTGACCACGAGGATGTGTCCTCACTTCTCTCTGCATTGCATGGCGGGGCCGCATGTTAGGCGGCCTGCCCCGGTACGCGCCCGACGTCCACGTGCGACGGCGGCCTTGGTCTTCAGGCCGGGCGTCACTGGAGGACGTCGGCCCGTTTCGATCGTAGTCTCTCAGCGACCGCTGACAGCAATTAAATGAGAGCTGCCGCACATGGGGGGCAGGAATGCCAGCTCCGCGTGCAGCGTTGTAACCATACAGACCATCCCGAACCACAGAACCGAACTTGCCCCGTGAAAGGAATACGCCGTGTTTGAACGGATATCCGGCACCCTCCTGGACCCTGAAGCGCTCTACGCGAGCAACATCGAGACCTTCCACAGTCCCGAATTGCGCGGCCTGGACATGGTCATGGGCTTCACGGGGTTTGCCGATGCCGGTCATGTAGTCCGGCAAATCAATGCGGAACTGTTGGACGAGCTCGATGCCGAGGTCGTGGCCATGTTCGACGCCGACCAGCTCATCGACTACCGCTCGCGCCGACCCCACATCAGCTTTGTGGAGGACCATCTGCAGGATTACCAGGCGCCCAAGCTCGGCCTGTACAAGCTGACGGATGGGCTGGGACAGCCTTTCCTCCTGCTGGCCGGTTTTGAACCTGATCTGCAATGGGAGCGGTTTGCCCGCGCCGTGGTCGGAATCGTGGAGAAACTGGACGTCAACCTCGTCACATGGATCCACTCAATCCCCATGCCTGTGCCGCACACGCGGCCAGTGGGTGTGACGGTGCACGGCAACAGGCCCGAGCTCATCGAAGGAATCTCCAGCTGGAAGCCCACCGTGGAGGTGCCGGCAGCCATTGGCCACATCCTCGAGCTTCGGCTCACCGAGGCCGAACGCAGCGTCGCCGGTTACGTCATCCACGTGCCGCACTACTTGTCCGAGGCCGAGTACCCTCCCGCGGCAGTGGCGGGCTTGGAATACCTCGGGGCGGCGACGTCCCTGATGCTCCCCACTGACCGCCTGCGCGAAGCGGGGCGGGAGGTTGGCCGGCAGATCGCTGAGCAGATCGCAGCTTCCGAAGAAGTGCAGGCGGTGGTGGCGAACCTGGAGACCCGCTACGACGAGAAATCCGAGGGAATCGTCCGCCGCTCCCTGCTTGCCGACGAGAACGACGAACTGCCCAACGCCGAGGACATCGGAGCAGCTGTGGAAGCGTACCTGGCACGTAAAGACACGCCTCAATAAATCAGCTTTATCCGTTGACCGGCATAATTGAGGTGTGACTTCTCCCCGCGCCTGGCTTATTTGGACCATAGGCATCTTCGCCTACCTCGTGGCTGTAGCGCAGCGGACTTCCTTCGGCGTGGCAGGTTTGGAGGCAACTGAACGGTTCCACGCCAGCGCCTCAGCCATCTCCTTCTTCACCGTCCTTCAGTTGTTGGTCTATGCAGGGCTGCAGATTCCGGTGGGCGTACTGGTGGACCGGTTCGGGTCGCGGGTCATGGTGGCCGGCGGTGCTGTCCTCATGGCCGCCGGACAACTCCAGCTTGCTTTCGCTGAGAGCATTCCCGGCGGTGTCCTGGGCCGCGTTCTCGTAGGGGCGGGCGATGCCATGACGTTCATCTCGGTAATCCGCCTTGTTCCCCTGTGGTTCGCCCCGGCAAGGGTTCCCCTGGTGACCCAGTTGACTGGCATGTGCGGCCAGCTGGGCCAGCTGTTCAGTGTGGTCCCGTTCGCGTTGTTGCTGCATTCTGCCGGATGGACGCCGGCGTTCCTGACACTGGCAGCGATGTCGGTGCTGGCAGTTGTCCTGGTCCTTTGCCTGTTGCGGGACGCCCCTCCGGGCCACCCCGCCAAGGCTTCGGCCCAAGGCCTGCGGGCCACGGGCGTTTCCCTGTCCAGCGCCTGGAAACAGCCCGGGACCAGGCTGGGCCTATGGAGCCACTTCACCGTACAGTTCAGCGGCAACCTCTTTGCGATGACCTGGGGATACCCGTTCCTGCTCTCAGCCCAGGGACTGGACGCCGGCACGGTGTCCGCCCTGATGGCGCTCTTCGTGGCAACGGCCATCGTTGCCGGACCAGGACTAGGACGGTTCGTCTCCAGGCACCCCATGCGCAGATCGGCAATGGTCCTTCTCATCACCACCGCCACGGCCATGGCGTGGGCGGCCGTGCTCCTTCTTCCTGAGCGGGCTCCACTCTGGCTTCTGGTTCTCTTGGTTGTGGTGCTTGCCATCGGTGGCCCGGGCTCCATGATCGGCTTTGACTTCGCCCGGACGTTCAATCCTTCACACCGGATCGGCACGGCAACAGGAATCGTCAACGTTGGCGGCTTCATCGCCGCCCTCATTGCCATCTACCTCATTGGCCTGGTGCTCGACCTCCTGAACGCCAGCGGATTCTCCGGCGGAGAGTTGTACGGCCTCGCACCGTTCCGGATTGCCCTCAGTGTCCAGTTCCTGCTGCTCGCGATCGGAACCGTCCTGATTCTGGTCACCCGGCGGAAAGTCCGGCGCCAAATGGCAAGCCAGGGCATCCACGTCCCTCCATTGGCAACCGCGCTCGCAAGGCAGCGGCGTGAGCGCCTGGAGCGCCGGCGCGAGGCACGCTCCAAGGCGGCGGGGACTAGAGCGGCGGGGGAGTAGAAGGCGCGCAGCAGCCGCCTCCGCACCCTGACGGCTTTTCCACATAGCTGGGTTTGTGCCTGTTCCTTGTCTTCGCCGGTGCGCAGGCTTGAGGCATGACCACCAACAAAACTCTTAACATCCACCAGCCCGAAGACATCCTTGGCTACATACCCCACATGCTGGGCTATTGGCCCGAGGACAGCCTCGTGGCCATCACGATGCAGGGAAAGCTCCTGGGCGCAACCCTCCGGGTAGACCTGCCGGCGTTGTCCTCCCACGCAGCCATGGCCCGTTTCGCTGAACATGTGCGCCAGTATCTGATTGCCGATGAGGCTGCCAATGGCGTGGTCCTCGCCGTGTATACCGATGGCGGTTGGCAGGACGGCTCAGTGGTTGGCCGGATGACGCCCTTGCTCGATGCCCTCAGGGCCAGCCTCGACTGCGTCGATCTCTCAGTGCGTGACGCTTGGTTGGTGGGTGCCGACTACTGGCGGGGAGCCTACTGCGTCGATGAAGGCTGTTGCCCGCTTCCCGGGTTCGCCGTTGAACGGATCAAGGACAGCCGGCTCAGTGCGGAATTGGTGTACCAGGGGAATGCCATCGGACCGTCCCCACGAAAAGGCTTTGAAGGGCTGGGACTCGCCTTGTCCGGCCCGCACGGATCCCGGGTATCGGAAGCGGAGGTGCAATTCGGTCAACAGATACTTGGCAGCTGGCGCAGCGAGGCCTGCTTCGATGCTGTCCTTGCTGTGTGGCGGTACGTCATGGCCAGGGCCCTCCGGAATGCTCCCCTGGACCCGGCCGCTGATGCGACGCTCATCGGATTTCTTAGGACCACGCTGAAAGTGACGGCGTGGCGGGACGCGGTGGTGGTGATGGCCGCAGCCGGCACGGATGCTGCAAAGTCCGGCGCTGAAGAATTCGGACTCTTCGTCGAGGATGGGCTGGACAGCCCACCTTTTGATTCTCGGGAACTGGGCGTGCCCGATGTCGGGCCAACCACCGAAAACCAGTCGGGGGCCGCCCGTACTGAAGGATCCGGGGAGCCCGCCGACGTTTACACCTACGGCGATGTCCTGTTGGGCATGCATCCGGAGGTGCCCTGCTGGAGCGACTTAGACGTGCTGCAACAGGCCCTTGCCCTACTGACCATCGAGGGCGAGCTGGGAGAAGTGGCAGCCGCTGCGCTGACCCTGCAAGGGTGGATTTTCTGGTGCAGGGGCAACGGTTCCCTCGCACACGCCTGCCTGAGCCGGGCCGGAGACGCCCAGCCAGGCTACCGCTTGGCGGAGCTGCTCATGGAGATTCTGGGGGAGGGCGTTCTATGTGGGTGGGCGCGCCGCCCCGACTCCGCATGGAAGGGGCCGGGCAATGCACCTGCCTAGTTTCCTTGGCACTCAACAGGCGTACGTTTCGCAAAACCGTGAGACAATGGATGCCGAGACCCGGTTGGGTCCGCGTTTGAATGCCTGGATGGGCCCGGAGACGGGAACAATCCAGCGTCGCCGGTAGTTGTAATCAAAGACTCTGCAGGCGGTGATCGCATTTGAAGTTGATCGCGGACTTGACAGGGTCATAGTGGTGTTGCCCGTATGGTGATTCCACAGACCGCCGCTAGAAAGGTTTTCTGTGACCCCGTCTTCCGTCGAGAAGGAACCCGCCGCCCAGGCCGAATTGTCCGCTGAGGAAAAGAAGGCGGCCACATCGGCAAAGCGCGCCGCGACACGTGCTGCCAACAAGGCTTCAGAGGGCGACTCTGACAAGCCTGCCCCGAAGAAGCGTGGACCCAAGCCCGGTGCGAAGGCCGCTGCCGAAGCAGCGAACAGCTCCTCCGCCACCGACGCCGAGGAGCCCAGCGCCGAGGACGAAGACTTCGACCCCGCAGCAGCGGAGGAAGTCGAAGTCGGAGACGACGACACCGAGGACGGCGCGACTGCCGCCAAAGACAAGGCCGCCCCATCCGGCTCAGGCTTTGTCTACTCGGATGCCGATGATGACGACGCACCTGTACAGCAGGTCATGTCAGCTGGTGCAACCGCAGACCCCGTCAAGGACTACCTGAAGCAAATCGGCAAGGTGGCCTTGCTGAACGCCGAACAGGAAGTCGATCTGGCCCTCCGCATCGAGGCCGGGCTCTTCGCTGAGGAAAAGATCAACGCGGATGACGGATCCATGGATCCCAAGCTCAAGCGGGAGCTCGAGTTCGTCATCCACGATGGCAAGCGTGCAAAGAACCACCTGCTCGAGGCCAACCTTCGCCTGGTTGTATCGCTCGCGAAGCGTTACACCGGACGAGGCATGCTGTTCCTGGACCTGATCCAGGAAGGCAACCTGGGCCTTATCCGCGCCGTGGAGAAGTTCGACTACACCAAGGGCTTCAAGTTCTCCACTTACGCCACGTGGTGGATCCGCCAGGCAATTACCCGTGCCATGGCTGACCAGGCCCGCACCATCCGTATTCCGGTGCACATGGTCGAAGTCATCAACAAGCTGGCCCGCGTTCAGCGCCAGATGCTTCAGGACCTGGGCCGCGAGCCCACGCCCGAGGAGCTGGCACTGGAACTGGACATGACACCCGAAAAGGTCGTCGAGGTCCAGAAGTACGGTCGCGAACCCATCTCGCTCCACACCCCGTTGGGCGAGGACGGCGACTCCGAGTTCGGTGACCTGATCGAGGACTCCGAAGCAGTTGTTCCGGCTGATGCAGTGAGCTTCACGCTCCTGCAGGAGCAGTTGCACTCAGTTTTGGACACCTTGTCAGAGCGTGAAGCAGGCGTGGTCGCCATGCGCTTCGGCCTCACTGATGGCCAGCCGAAGACTTTAGACGAAATCGGCAAGGTCTACGGAGTGACGCGTGAGCGCATCCGCCAGATCGAATCCAAGACCATGTCCAAGCTGCGGCACCCGTCCCGCTCGCAGGTCCTGCGGGACTACCTGGACTAAACGTTCCAAGCAAGTGCGTCAGCACCAAAGCGGCCCAGTCGGTTATCCGGCTGGGCCGCTTTCTTGTTGACCGCCCGGACATCAATCCACGGCGGAACCGGCATTAAGCAGCGCCCTGTGGAAGCAGACGGATACAGCAAAAAGGACCCCTCCCGGTGGGGAGGGGTCCTTTGGCTCGATGTGGTTCCGGACTCTTGCCGGTTGCATTGTCCAGTCGACGTGTACGTTAGTCGACGGGTACGGGTGCCTTCTCATTGAGGCGCTCGGTCTCATCATGCCAGTCGGAAGTCATGGGCCGGAGCGTGGCTTCAACTGCACGTGCGTGGTGGCCGCAGAAGAGCAGCTCACCACCGGAGGACTCGAGTACAACGCGGACATACGCCTGGGCTCCGCAACGATCGCACCGGTCAGCGGCGTTCAGTGTGCGGTCTGCAACTGCTGTTGTCATGTCGGCCTCCTTAGTAGTTCTGTACATCCATATAACCAGCATTCGACGCAGATCCATGGCAAGGATGGGTCACTTTCGCTGTCCGCGTATCACATGTGCGTAACGTAACGATGCGGATCATCGGACGCCGGGAGTGGCAACCAGTACCTAAGGGCCACGGCGGCTAGCCTAGTATGGGCAGTGTTTGCCTTGAATTACCAGCGAAATACCAGCGACATACGGCTGGGAAGCACCCTGAGTTATACCCCCGAAGGAGCACACCCCCACGTGGCACCGAGTTCTGAATACAACGCCCGGCATTTGTCTGTCCTGGAGGGCCTGGAAGCGGTCCGCAAGCGCCCGGGCATGTACATCGGCTCCACCGACTCACGTGGCCTCATGCACTGCCTGTGGGAAATCATCGACAACGCCGTGGACGAAGCCCTGGCCGGCTTTGGGCACGACATCAAGGTGATCCTGCACGCGGACAACTCAGTGGAAATCCATGATGACGGCCGTGGCATTCCCGTGGACGTCGAGCCCAAAACCGGCCTGTCCGGCGTCGAAGTCGTCTTTACCAAGCTGCACGCGGGCGGCAAATTCGGCGGCGGCTCCTACACGGCGTCCGGTGGCCTGCATGGCGTGGGCGCTTCCGTGGTCAATGCACTGTCCAGCCGCCTCGATGTCCAGGTGGACCGCGGTAGCAAGACCTATCAGATGTCCTTCCGCCGGGGTGAACCTGGCCGCTTCCTCGATGCCGGCTCCAAGACCGGACCTGATTCGCCGTTCGAACCATTCGTTGAGAATTCGGTACTGGACGTTGTGGGCAAGGCCAAGCGGGGCGTCACGGGAACCCGTGTGCGCTACTGGGCGGACCGCCAGATTTTCACCCCCGACGCGAAGTTCTCCTATGACGATCTGGTGGCCCGCGCCCGCCAGACGTCCTTCCTCGTGCCTGGCTTGCGGATCACGGTCCGCGACGAACGAAAGCTCGCCGGCACCCCCGGTGAGCACGGGGTCCACGAGGAAGTGTTCCACCACGACGGCGGTATCAGTGAATTCGTTGAATTCCTGGCAGCCGACTCCGGCGTTACCGATGTGTGGCGGCTTCACGGATCCGGGAAATTCAAGGAAACCGTTCCTGTGCTGGATGAGAACGGGCACAGCAAGATCGCCGAAGTGGAGCGTGACTGCGAAGTCGACATCGCACTGCGTTGGGGGATCGGCTATGAAACCACCATGCGCAGTTACGTCAACATCATTGCAACGCCCAAGGGTGGCACGCACCAGTCGGGCTTTGAAGCTGCCCTCCTGAAGACCTTCCGTAAGGCCGTGGAAACCAATGCCCGCAAGCTCAAAGCGGGCAACGACAAGATCGAAAAGGACGACATTCTTGCCGGCTTGACGGCCGTCCTGACTGTTCGCCTGGCTGAGCCGCAGTTCGAAGGGCAGACCAAGGAGATTCTTGGCACTTCAGCGGTTCGGGCGATCGTTGCCAAGGTGGTTGAAAAGGAAATCACCGCACGGCTGAACTCGGCCAACCGCAATGACAAGGCACAGTCGGCCCTCCTGCTGGAGAAGATGGTCAGCGAGATGAAATCGCGCATCTCAGCCCGCGTCCACAAGGAGACCCAGCGCCGCAAGAACGCGCTGGAGACCTCGTCAATGCCTACCAAGCTGGCTGACTGCCGCACGGATGATGTGGCACGGTCGGAATTGTTCATCGTGGAGGGTGACTCCGCGCTCGGAACAGCGAAGCTTGCGCGGTCCTCGGATTTCCAGGCGCTGCTGCCGATTCGTGGAAAGATCCTGAACGTCCAGAAGGCGTCGGTGGGCGACATGCTGTCCAACGCTGAGTGCGCTGCCCTGATCCAGGTGGTGGGCGCCGGTTCCGGCCGAAGCTTCGACCTTGATGCGGCGCGCTATGGCAAAGTCATCCTCATGACGGATGCCGACGTTGACGGTGCCCACATCCGTACTCTGCTGCTGACGCTGTTCTTCCGGTACATGCGGCCCATGGTCGAAGCCGGCCGGGTGTTCGCCGCAGTCCCGCCGCTGCACCGCGTGGAAGTCATCAACCCGGGCCAGAAGGCCAACGAGATGATCTATACCTACTCCGAAGCCGAGCTTCACGTGCTCCTCGCGAAGCTGGTCAAGGAAGGGAAACGGTATAAAGAACCGATCCAGCGCTACAAGGGCCTTGGCGAGATGGACGCCCAGCAATTGGCGGAGACCACCATGGATCCCCGGCACAGGACCCTGCGGAAAGTCGGTATCGACAGTGCGCAGCGGGCGGAAGAAGTCTTCGACCTGCTGATGGGCTCGGATGTGGCACCACGCAAGGAATTCATCATCGCCGGCGCAGCAACCTTGGACCGGGAGCGTATCGACGCTTAGCCCCACCAGGGGATCACCGTGGCTCCCGGGCGGACGCTGCGTGGCTGGGGGCAGCGGCGGGCGCGGCGAACGCTGCCGCTCCCACCAGAACTGCTAGCGCACCCAGCCCCCAGGGCAGCCCTGCGGCAACGGCGATACCACCTACCAGTAACGGACCCCCGGCGTCGCCGAGTTCCCGCCCGAGCTCGGCCGAGCCCATGGTCAGGCCGAGCCTGGCCTTGGGTGTGGAATCTGCAAGATGGGCGAACGCGAGCGGCGTCGCCACGCCAATCCCGACTCCAATGAGCAAGGCCGCAGCGTAGATCCAGAGTGCCCCTGGCAAGGTGGCCGCGATCAGGATCCCCACGGCGATGCATGACAGTCCGGCGATCATCCCCGGCCTGTCGGTAAGTATGCCGCGATCCCGCAGGGCGCCAATACGTGGCTGGACTGCGGAGGACGCAAGGGCCAGGACAGTCACGACGGCGACGCTCCCGGCAGTGCCCAGTCCGTCCCTGGCGGCAAGGGCCGGAAGGAAGCCAACAGCAGCCCCGAGCGCCCCTGTGGCCGCTGCGAGCACCAGTGTGGAGCCCAGGAACGTCTTCCCGGTGCTCTGCCGCCACACGTCCGCCAGGGTGTACCGGGTCCTGGGCAATGGTTCCAAACGCGGCATGGAGACGAGGACCCATACGGCCACCACAAGGGCCACGCCGGACAGGACGGAGAACAGGAGCCCGAAACCGCCCGCCAGGATGGCACCGGCGCCCAATAGCGGCCCCAGGGCGTAGCCGAGGCCTTTCCAGGAGCCGTAACGCCCAAAATAGCGGCCGGTATTGTTGCCCGCGAGCCGGGCGACACTGGCGGAGGAAGCCGGTGAAAAGGCCGATGCTGCCACGCCTTGACCGAGCCTGGCCGCGGCGAGCATGCCGGGTTGTTCAGCCCAAAGACCCGCCAAAGACGCGGCGGCGAAGGCCAGAAGCCCGCCCACGATCACCGGCTTGGGCCCGATGCGGTCGCTCAGTGCGCCGAAGACAGGCTTGAGGAAGACTTCGGCAACGTCATACAAAGCGAGCAGAATACCCAGTCCGAGAAGGCTCAGTCCGATGTCCTGGCTTTCGGCGCCAAGACCTGCGGCAACAGCATGCGCCCCGAAAGCCGTAGTGAAGCCCGCAGCATAAAGGGGCCACCGCTGGTAGGGAGACCTGCGCGCAGGGCCGGTCTTTTCGGGCGGATTCACGCCCCTAAATGTAACAAGGCGCTGTGGTGTCCTTAGGAAGCTGCGCTGCTGGCACTGTGGGCGGAGCCCATCCCTGCCGGCTAACCGAGCAGACCGGGCACAATCAACAGTGCTGTGGGAACGGCCAGCAGCATCGCCGAGGCAGCAAGGACCAGTACCCTCAGCCCCTTGGTGAGGGGCGGCTGCGGCGAGAGCAGGCGGCTGACGCGTGACGCCGTCGTACGCGGTGAATCGGCACCTCCGGTGGCGCTGACACCGTTGCCCTCGACGACGGCGCCACCACCCTTCAGCGCGGCGGCGCTGACGGCCGGCTGGGAGCTGCCGCTGGCTACGATGGCGATGGCCTTGATGAGCGTGCCCTTGCTTTCGGTCCGAAGCGCGACGTCGTCCGCCAGCATCTCGATCAGGGAGTTCACGGCTGTCTGGGCGAGGCGGGTTGTGGGAAACCAGGGGAGGGCCTGGCGCCAGGCAGCGAAGGCCCACAGCAAAAGATCGTGCCGCTGGGAAAGATGGGCGTTCTCATGGATGAGGACGGCCCGCAGCTCGGCTGGATCGAGTGCGGCCATGAGGCCATCGGACAGGACCGTGACCGAACGGGCGCCGCCGGGCAGGCAGTAAGCAACCGGGGACTCATGGTTGATCACGACGGTCCCGGGACCGTCGTCGGAGGGTGATGCCAGCAGCGCGAGAAGTTCCCGGTGCCGGCGACGCTGGCGCTCAATCTTGTAGTACGTCAGCAACAGGGTGAAAACGAGATGCGCGGTCAGGAGTGCGGCGGCGGAGAGGGCAAAAAGGTGCCAGAAACCCAAAGCAGTGGTGGGCTCATTGTTGAACACCATTCCGGCCAGGCTCCTGAGGCCGGCAAGGAGGTTGTCGCCAATCGGTTCCAGACCGTAGACCAGCATGGCGCCGATCATCGACAATCCACCGGCAAGGGCTATGGCCTGCCACAGCACCATGGCGGTGAAGGGCGACCGTGCCGGCCACTGTGCGCGCGACAGCAGGACGGGAACCGGCCACGCCAGAATCAATGCCAGGACCGCAAGCAGGTATGAGGTCCAGAACATAGTGGCTAATTGTAGCCGAGCAGTTTGCGCAGGGTAGCGGCTTCACTTTCGGTGACGGAGCCAATGAAGCGGGCAAGGACAGCCTCACGGTCCGGAGCGGAGCCCAGGACTTCGTGCATCAGTTCCGCAGTGTGGTCGGCGCGGCTGGAGACTGCCTGGTAACGGTGCGGGCGCGTTCCCCGCTCGCGTTCCACCAGACCCTTCTTTTCCAGGCGTGACAGCACGGTCAGGACGGTGGTTACTGCCAGGTCTTTGCCTTGATGGCCTGCGGTGCCGTCGCCGGCCTCCGAGTCCTGCGCCAGAAGATCGCGCAGCGTATTGGCGGTTGCAGCTTCCTGGCCTGCCCAGAGCAGATCCATCACTGCCCGTTCCAGTTCCCCAAGACTTGCCATCGTTACTTCCCTACCTTCCGCTTCCTGCTGCAGGGTTACTGCCGCTGGGAGCGATGATCCAACATTCCACAATAAATCTACCGCTTTTCCTACGCTGATTCTACGTGAGGTAGAACTGTCGGCGCGCCGCCACGCCCGGTGACCTCTTGCGCGTGGCCGATGCCACTTGAAGAATGGGTTTCGTTGCCCGGCATTTGTTCTACACTGTGTAGAAGAGAAGTTTTCTACGCCATGTAGAACTAACGTCATCGTACTTCGGTCCACCGCACAAAGGACAGCCATGGACGCCTTGGAAATCGCACGCTGGCAATTCGGTATCACTACCGTTTACCACTTCATGATGGTGCCCCTCACCATTGGGCTGGGTTTGGTCGTGGCCATCATCCAGACCATGTGGTACCGCACGGGCAAGCCCGAGTACCTGCGCATGACCAAGTTCTGGGGAAAGCTCTTCCTGATCAACTTCATCATGGGCGTGGCCACCGGCATCGTCCAGGAATTCCAGTTCGGCATGGCCTGGAGTGAGTACAGCCGCTTCGTCGGTGACGTGTTCGGGGCGCCCCTCGCTCTCGAAGCGCTGCTGGCATTCTTCGTGGAGTCCACGTTCCTTGGGCTTTGGATCTTTGGCTGGAAGCAACTGAAGCGCGGCGTCCACCTCGCCTGCCTGTGGATCGCGGTCATCGGCTCGGTCTTCTCTGCCTACTTCATCATTGTGGCCAACTCCTGGATGCAGCACCCCGTGGGAGTTGAAATGGTGGACGGACGCCCCGTCATGACCGACGCCTGGGCCGTCTTCACCAACAACACTGCCCTGGTAGCGGTGCCCCACACCCTGTTTGGTGCGCTGGCCGTCGCCGGAGCCTTCCTCCTGGGAATCGCCTGGTACCACCTGTGGCGTCGACGCCACGATGGGATCGACACCGTGGGCAAGGACGGCCGGATCATTCCCGGTGATGCGCCGCAGATCCCCGGGCGGGACAAAGCCGACTACACAGTCTGGATGAAGTCCCTGCGCATCGGCGCCGTCGTGGCCATGATTTCCTTCGCAGGAACGGCCTTCACCGGCGACCTCCAAGGCAAGCTCATGTTCGAACAGCAGCCCATGAAGATGGCTGCAGCGGAAGCGGCCTGCCACGATGGAACAGGGTTCTCGATACTGAGCGTCGGAAACGTGGGCTCTTCCAACTGTGAAGATGTCGTGGCCGTCATCGAAGTGCCGGGCATCCTCTCCTTCCTGGCCAAGGGAGACTTCACCACCGAGGTCAAGGGAGTCAACAGCCTGCTCGGCGAGTACAAAGAGAAGTACGGCACCAATCTGCCGGACAACCCGCTCTACGGCGACCGCGCCGGACAGGAAATCCAATACGTTCCCGTCATGGAAGTGACCTACTGGGGCTTCCGCATGATGATCGGATTCGGCGGCGTCGCAGCCCTGGCCGCGCTGCTGGCCCTCTGGGTAACGCGTAAGGGCGTAGTCCCGGAGTCCAAGTGGCTCATGCGGATTGCGGTCTTCGGAATCCTGGCGCCCTTTGGCGCCAACGCCGCAGGCTGGATCTTCACCGAAATGGGCCGGCAGCCGTTCGTCGTTGCCCCTAATCCGGATATGAACGGCATCGACCAGGTCTTCATGTTCACCGCCGCTGCGGTGTCCCCAGGGGTCAGCGCAGGGGAGATCCTGACTTCGCTGGTAGTGCTTACGGCAATCTACGCGGTGCTGCTGGTGGTGGAAGTGAAGCTGCTGGTCAAATATGTCCGCGGTGGCGTTGCTTCCGCGATGCCGGAACTGGGGCATGGCAAAGACAAGGACGGGTCCCCGAACGGGGATGGCAAAGACAACGACACCCCGGACAAGTCCGGCGACGACGTCCTGGCATTCGCTTACTAGGAGCAGGGGAAACTGACAATGGAACTGTTGCCAACCATTTGGTTCGTGGCCATCGCCGTCCTGTGGACCGGCTACCTCTTCCTTGAGGGCTTTGACCTCGGCGTGGGCATGCTCATGAAGCTGTTCGCACGAAACAACACCGACCGCCGGGTCCTGCTGAACACCATCGGTCCGGTCTGGGACGGAAACGAGGTGTGGTTGCTGACCGCAGCCGGCGCTACCTTCGCCGCCTTCCCGCTCTGGTACGCGTCTCTGTTCTCCGCCCTCTACCTGCCGCTCCTGGCAGTCCTGGTTGCCTTGATTTTCCGGGCCGTTGCCTTCGAATACCGGGGCAAGGTCGATTCCGAACGCTGGCGCAACCGCTGGGACTGGGCGATCGCCGTCGGCTCCTTCGTTGCCGCTTTCGGCATCGGTGCAGCACTTGCGCTCACCACCACGGGCCTGCCCCTGAACGCCAACGGAGACCGGGAGGGCGGCCCGATGTCCTGGTTCAGCGGCTACGCGCTTCTGGGTGGCTTCGGAGTGGTGGCCTTCGCCCTGGTGCACGCCCTGGCATTCCTTGCCCTCAAGACCGACGGCGAGGTGCGGCACCGTGCCCGCCGCTGGTTTGTGCGGTTGGTCCCGGCCGCGGTTCTGCCGATGTTCGGGTGGATGGTGGCAGTCCAGTTCCTCAGCGGCAAGCCATGGACGTGGGCTCTGGTAGCTGCCGCCGTCATCGCAGTGGTCCTGGCCTGGGCACTGGCCCGCGCAGGCTCCGAGGGACGGGCCTTTGGAGCCCTGGGTGCATTCATTGTCTGCGCCACTGCCTCAATCTTCGGAGCGGCATTCCCGGTGGTTATTCCCTCCACGATCGATCCCGCCTTCAACCTGACCATCTCCACGGCTTCTTCCTCGGACTACACGCTGGGCCTGATGAGCATTGTGGCTGCCGTGGGGCTGCCGTTGGTGATCGCCTACCAGGCCTGGACCTACTGGGTCTTCCGGCGGCGTGTCAGCGCGGCACACATTCCTGAGGCACACGGCTTCCTCCCCGCCATCGCGGCAAAAGTACTCGTTTCCAAGGAAGGCGCCTCCTCCAACCCCGCGCAACCGGGAAAATAGCCGCCTCATGAAACCGGTGTTTCCTTCCGGACAGGCCACCCGCTCGGCGCTCTACGTCCTGGGGCTGATGTCCGCGCTCAAAGCGCTGTCCCTTGTCCTGATGGCGCAGGCTGTGGCCGCCATGCTCGCCGGTCTCGCAGCGGGTTCCGGTGACTGGAACAGCGACCTGCTGTGGGGTGCGGCCGGGGCCGTGCTGCGGTCACTGACCGTGTGGGGACAAGGAATTGCGGCACGTCATGCCGCTCTGGGTGTCAAAGAGGAACTACGCGTGCGGCTGCTCAGGCGGTCCCTGGACGACGGCGGTTCGGCCCCCGTTGAGGGAATGAACGACGGCGGCCTGGCGATACTGGCGACGCGCGGGCTGGATGCGCTGGACGACTACTACACCCAGTACCTTCCCGCTTTGGTCAATTGCGCCACGGTTCCCTTATTGATCGGAGCGCGGATCCTCTTCGCCGACTGGGTAAGCGCCGTGGTCATCGTCCTGACTGTGCCGTTGGTGCCCCTGTTCATGGTGTTGATCGGACGACACACCGAAGACCGCGTCCGGGATGCGCAAACCACCCTGCGGAAACTCTCCGGCCACATCCTGGAACTGGCCAAGGGGCTGCCCGTATTGGTGGGGCTCGGCCGCGCCAGCGAGCAACGCGCCGCATTGGAAGACATCTCCGAGCAGTACCGCAGCAGGACCATGGGTACGCTCCGCACTGCTTTTCTCTCCGCGCTTGCCCTTGAACTCATCGCCACCATCTCGGTAGCCGTGGTTGCAGTATTCATCGGTGTCCGGCTCGTAGCAGGGGACATGGCCCTGGAAGCGGGCCTCCTGGCCTTGATCCTCGCCCCTGACTGCTACCTGCCACTGCGGGAGCTCGGCACCGCGCATCACGCCAGCGACGACGGCCGGGCAGCCCTCGAAACAACCAACGCCGTACTGGAAGCTCCCCGGCACCGACGCGTCACGGACGCGACGCGCCGTACGGAGCCCGCCGACGTCGTCGTCAGCGACTTGTCGGTGACGTACCGCGGCAGGACCGCTGCCGCCGTCGGACCGCTCGACTTCACTGCCCCGCAGGGGAGCATCACAGCCCTCGACGGCGACAGCGGCGCCGGAAAGAGCACCGTCCTGGGAGTGCTGGCGGGACTCATCGGCAACGGGCCGGGAGCCCGCGTCACAGGCACCGTGGCGGGGGTGGCTCCTGCAGCCGTGGCCTGGGTTCCGCAGCATCCCGTCATGGCAGCCGACAACGTGCAGAAGGAGATCGAGCTCTACCTTGACGGGTTCGAAGGCAACACTGCCGAAGCGGTGGCCAAGATCCTCAGCAGGGCATCCGCCGGACACCTGGCAGCGAAGCACCCGGCTGAACTAAGCCCGGGCGAACTGCGCCGTGTGGCCTTGGCCCGCGGTCTGGCCCGCGTCGAGGCAGGCGCAACGCTGCTGCTCCTCGATGAGCCCACCGCTCACCTGGACGACGACTCGGCCGCCGCCGTCCGTCGCGCCATCGAATCGCTTCGCGGCACGGCCACCGTGATCCTGGTGGCCCATGACTCCGCCACCCGTGCGCTCGCTGACCACCTTGTAGCCATCGGACACAAGGCAACACCTGCCGGGACAGCCGCCGCGGCCGCCGCGCAGCCGGTCGCCTTGACCGTAACGGACACCGCACGGGACACCGCAAGGGAACCGGCTGAGGCCCTCGGCAGCGCCGGGCCGTTCAACGTCACGGACCGGTCGCGTGCCGGCAGCGTTCGCCTCCTCGCGGCCATCCTCAAACCTGTCCGCTGGAAGTTCGCAGCCGCCGGCGTCGTGGCGGTGCTGGCCGCACTGTTCGCTGTCGCCCTGTCCGGCCTGTCCGGCTGGCTCATCATCAGGGCCAGTCAGCAACCACCCATCCTCTACCTGCTGGGCGCCATCGTTGGCGTCAGGTTCTTCGGCATCGGACGGGCCGTGCTGCGGTACTGCGAACGTCTCCTGACCCACGACGCCGTGTTCGCGGCCATGACACGGCTTCGCGGATCGCTCTGGGCAACCCTGAGCCAGCGGGCGTTGTCGCTGCGGCGCCTGCTGCAGGGCGGAAACGTTTTGGGATCGATCGTGGACGATGTCGATACACTCCGCGACCTCCTGCCCAGGGTGGCCCTGCCACCCCTTACTGCGGTAGGAGTTGGCGGCGCGGCCATCGCAGCGACCGCCATCGTCGTGCCTGCCGCGTTGCCCGCCGTGGTGATCGCCGCCGTGGTGGGACTGGTGGTTGCTCCTGCCCTGGCTGTCCTGGCTGACCGGAACGCCGCACAGGCCGAACGACAGCTGCGTTCGGTGGTGCTCCGGGGAGTTGCTGCGGCACTGGATGCGCGGGCTGAACTGAGTGCCAACAACGTCAGCGAACCGGTGATCGGATCCCTGGAGGGCAAAGACCGGGCCGCCACCGTGTCGGCCAAGCGCGCCGCATGGGCCGAGGGTCTGGGCCAGGCAGTGATCGTCCTCGCGTGTTCTTTGTCGGCACTCTGGGCAGGCGCCCTCAGCGCTCCCTCCGTGCTCGACGGTACGGTGGCTCCGGAGCTCGCCGCTGTCATTGTCCTGATGCTGCTGGCCCTGGTGGAACCCTTCGCGGGCATCGTCTCCGCGACGCGTCAGGCACCGGCGCTCGCGGCCGTCCTGGGAAAGGTGGCCTCCTCCGGCGCTTTGGACTCAACGGACGGTCCCCGGGGCCGGGAAAACCACGACGACGGTCCGTTGCCTTTGCCTGACCGGCCCGGCCAGGAGGGACTCGAGTTGCGCGGTGCGGCTGCAGCGTGGCCAGGAGGGCCCACCGTCATCTCCGGACTCAACGCCGTGGCCGCACCGGGCCGCTGGTTGGCCGTCACGGGACCGTCCGGGGCCGGCAAATCCACACTGCTCTCGGTCCTGCTGGGCTTCCTTCCCCTCACGGAAGGAACGGCAAAGCTGACCGGTACTGCCGCGTGGTGCCCGCAGGAAGCACACCTCTTCGACTCCACGGTGCGGGGCAACCTCCTTCTTGGCCGGCCAGCGGCCGAAAAGCCCGGCGAAGCGGACATGTACAAGGCGCTGGCCGCCGTCGGCCTTGACGCCGTAGTGGCGGCCCTGCCGGGTGGCCTGGATGCGCGCATCGGGCCGGGTGGTTCCTTCCTCAGCGGTGGCGAGCGGCAGCGTCTCGCCATGGCCAGGACACTGCTGACGGGCGCCTCCGTCCTGTTGCTGGACGAACCAACAGCACATTTGGACGCAGGCTCTGCGCGGGAAATGATGGCTGTGCTTCGCAAGGGTCTGAAGGACGTCACCGTGGTCCTGGTGACCCACAACCCTGATGACATAGACCCCTCGGATGCGCGGCTTGAGCTGTCCGCCGCAGGAACACCGGTGCGCAGGCCGGGCGCGGCGGAACTGGTGGGAGGGCCTACTGCTCAGTAACCTGAGGGCATGCCTTTCAAAGATGCAAGCCATGCCATGCCCGACCCGGAGGTCACCGGCCTCCAGTGGCGCCCTGCCAGCATGGCGGACCTGGACGGTTGGGCCGGACTGATCGCCAGGACGGCCGCCGTCGAACAACCGGTCTGGTATGAAAAACGCGGCGACCTCGTCCACATCCTGGAGTCCAGCAAGAACCCACCCCAAGCGAACACCCTGCTGGGCGTGGACGCCAAGGGCGTGCCGCGTGCCTACGGCCGCATCGCCAAGAACCCCGGCGGCGACAAAGCAACCGGGATGGCGTGTGTTGACCCCGAATGGCAGCAACGTGGCATTGGCTCGGCGGTCCTTCTCTGGCAGGAAGAGCAAACGCGCAGCCGCTTCGAGGCGGACGCGGCCGCCGGCCATCCTGTAACCCGGCCCCGGCTCCGGGTCCAAACCGAAGAGAAGCACGAGCACCAGGCGAAACTCCTGATGGGGCACGGTTATGGTGCCGTGCGCTGGTTCAACGAAATGCACAGACCGTTGGCTGGCCGGATCCCGGATGCGCCGTTGCCCGCCGGGCTGGAACTCCGGACCCTGGATTCCTCCCTCTTCGAGCCAGTGCGCCTGGCCCACAACGATGCCTTCCGGGACCACTGGGGGAGTGAACCACGCGACGAGGAATCGTGGCGCTTCACCATCGAGGAACCCACAGGGCGGCACGACCTCAGCGCCGTAGTGATCGATAGTTCCACGGGTGCCGTGGCCGGGTATCAACTGACCAGCCATGATCCCCAGTCCGCCGTGGAGCGCGGCTTCAAGGAAGGCTACACCGAGCTCCTTGGCGTCCGACGCTCCTACCGGGGCCGTGGCATCGCCCAGGCTTTGCTCGCCGACGCCATGCGCCGCTACGCCCTGGCAGGGATGGACATAGCGTCCCTGGACGTTGACTCTGCGAATCCCACGGGAGCGCTGCAACTGTACCTGGGTATGGGCTACGCCCCGGTGAACCGCAGCATGACGTGGGAAAAGATGCTCTGACTGCTACCCATCCACGTCGTGAAGGTGATGGACAACGTCGTGCAGGAAGTACTGGGAGAACGTCAGCACAGTAAAAGCTGAACCGTTGCTCCGGGTCCCGGTGCGCTGCCAGTCGTCCTCCACGACGCGCGCAAAGGACTCGGCGATCACGGTGCCTTCCGCCTCGAGTTCATCAGCCACGGCACGGGGATCAGCGGAATCGTATTCACCGTCGATCGCGGCCTGGTCCTGGTCCCAGTTGGCGAAACGGGCGTCGTCCTCTGCGAGCATCAGGTTCAGGCGCTGGTCGAAAAGGCTGAAGACGTCGCGGACGTGGCACGCGTATTCCAGGGGCGACCACGTATGGTCGTTCGGGCGCACGGCTGCGTCTTCCCGCCGCAGGACGGCCCGCCACCGCGGAAGCATGTTCAGGACGGTGCCTGGCACCGTTGCAGGAGTCACCGTTGAGGGGTCGAAACCACATTCGGGGCAGGGCTCGGAGAGGACCCAGGTCCAGTCCTTTTCATCAGGGATGATCGGCATGCGGCCAGTCTAAGCTCATCCCGGCCACAGCCCGTTACAGGTCAGGAAATATGCTGCCCTATTGCGATTTCTTCCCATACCGGCCAGGAGTAGAGTTCGTTCCGGGGGGAGAGCCGGAAAGAGAAAACAATGCTCAAGGATCAGCAGGTTGGTGCCGTTCTCCCGGCACAGGACATAGCCCGGGCCCGCGCTTACTACAGCGAGAAGCTCGGACTGGAACCCGAGAATCCGGACGCCGACGACAACCTCCAATACAGGTGCGGCGACGGGACCGGATTCTTCGTGTATCAGACGCCGAATGCGGGGACGGCGAAGAACACCCAAATGGGCTGGACCGTAAGTGACGTCAGGGCAACGGTGGAGGAGTTGCGCGGCAAAGGAGTCACGTTCGAGGACTACGACTTCCCCGGACTGAAGACCGAAGACGGCGTGGCGACCATGCCCGACGGCAGTGCCGCAGCGTGGTTCCTCGACAGCGAAGGAAACATACTGAGCATCAACCAGAACGGCTAGCCCGGCTGGCGGCCCCGCGGCCGCTGCGAGGCAGAGGCTGGAGGTCGTCTGGAACCTCCGGCCTCTGCCATGCCCGGCGCGGGCACTATTCTGAGGCGTCAGCCCACGTCATGCTCGGACCAATGGCTTCAACCGGCTGTGACAACGGGACGCCGGAGCCATCGCGCCTTCCGTGCTCGTGGGGGAGGGCGCGTGCCACCCCTGCCGCGGACGACGCCTTGGCCGGTCCATGCCCGGCCCACGCCAGAAGCAGAGTGTCTTCGCCCTTAAGGAAGCGGTGGACGCGGACGCCACCGGTGGCGCGGCCCTTGGCCGGATACTCCTCGAAAGCTGTCACCTTCGCGGTACCAGGGGCCGTGCCCGGCAGCGCACCCGTGGTGCCGGCGATGGTCACCACGACGGCGGCGGAATCGTTGGTGCGCACGGCACCGAAGTGGATCACCTCGTCACCGGCGGCAAGCTTGATACCGGCCATGCCGCCGGCCGTGCGTCCCTGCGGGCGGACGTTGGAGGCACTGAACCGCAGCAACTGGGCTTGCCTGGTCACGAAGACGAGATCGACGTCGTCCTCCTGGGCGGGCTCCACGGCGAGAACCGAGTCCTTGTCCTTCAGCGCGATGATCTCCCAATCCTCGCGGTTCAGCGGGTAGTCCGGCTGAACGCGCTTCACCACTCCCTGCCGCGTACCGACGGCCAGAACCGCGTCCAAGGGGACAAACGCGATGAGCGTTTCTCCCTTGAGAAGCGTGATGAAGTCCTTGGCAGGAACGCCTCCGGCCAGGTTGGGAAGGCCTGAGACAGGCGGCAGCACCGGCATGTCCATGACCTGCAGGCGCAGCATCCGCCCCTGCGATGTCACGGCACCGATTTCTCCACGGGCAGTGGTCTTGACCACGGAGCGGAACACATCGTGCTTGACGCGCGGACCGGCTTCAACCAACGGCTCCTGGTTGGAGGTCCTGGCAATCTGCCCGGAGGTGCTGAGCAAGGCCCAGCAAGGGTCGTCCGGAATCTCCAGGGGAAGGGCCGCTGCCTTCCCCTTGGGACCTGGCGCGGCGGCCAGGGCGGCGGCAACCGTGGGGGATACGGCCTCGGATTCCAGGAGCACAGTCCGCCGTGGGGTGCCGTACTTTTCGGCGACGACGCCCAGCTCTCCCGACACGAGGTCGCGAAGCAATTCGTCGGAGGCCAGGATGGCTTCGAGCGCCTCGATTTCCCGGCGCAGTTCGTCCTGTTCCTTCTCCAGTTCAAGCCGTGAATACTTGGTCAGCTGCCGCAACCGCAGCTCCAGGATGTAGTTCGCCTGGATCTCGGTGAGGTCGTAGATGGACATGAGCCGTTCGCGGGCGGCCGCTGCCTCATCCGAGGAGCGGATGATCTGGATGACCTCGTCGATGTCGACAATCGCGATCAGCAGACCTTCCACCAGGTGGAGGCGGTCCTTCTTCTTGCCGAGGCGGAAAGCTGTCCGCCGGCGGACCACGTTGAGGCGGTGTGCCACATAGACCTGGAGCAGTTCCAGCAGGCCGAGCGTCTGCGGTTGCCCATCCACCAGCGTGACATTGTTGATCCCGAAGGAATCTTCCATGGGCGAGTAGCGGTACAACTGCTGCAGCACGGCATTGGGATTGAAGCCGTTTTTAAGCTCGATCACCAGACGCAGACCGTGGTTGCGGTCCGTGAGGTCCACGACGTCGCTGATGCCTGTCAGCTTCTTGGCATTGACGGCATCCTTGATCTTCTCGATGACCTTTTCGGGGCCCACCATGTAGGGGAGTTCCGTGACCACCAGGCCGGTGCGGCGGGCGGACAACTGCTCCACCTCCACCTTGGCACGTGTCTTGAAGGATCCACGACCGGTGGCATAGGCATCCCGGATCCCGTCCAGACCCACGATGCGGCCGCCCGTGGGCAGGTCCGGACCGGGGATGAAGCGCATGATCTCATCAAGGGTGGCGTCGGGGTTGGCGATCAGGTGCCGGGCGGCCGCAATGACTTCCACCAGGTTGTGTGGAGCCATGTTCGTCGCCATGCCCACGGCAATGCCGGTAGTGCCGTTGACCAGCAGGTTGGGGAAAGCTGCAGGAAGGACTTCGGGCTGCGTGAGCTGGTTGTCGTAGTTCGGGACGAAGTCCACCACGTCTTCATCGAGGTGGTCGGTCATGGTCAGCGCAGCAGCCGCCAGGCGTGCCTCGGTATAACGCGGGGCCGCCGGGCCGTCGTCGAGCGAGCCGAAGTTGCCGTGGCCATCGATCAGCGGCAGGCGGAGCGAAAAGTCCTGCGCCATGCGGACCATGGCGTCGTAGATGGCCGCGTCGCCGTGGGGGTGGAGCTTTCCCATGACCTCGCCCACAACACGGGCGCTCTTGACGTGACCCCGGTCCGGGCGCAGGCCCATGTCGGACATCATGTAGAGAATGCGCCGTTGGACAGGCTTCAGGCCGTCGCGCGCGTCCGGAAGGGCGCGCGAATAGATCACCGAGTAGGCGTACTCCAGGAAGGAGCCTTCCATCTCGGACGTGACGTCAATATCGACGATGTTCTCGGTGAAATCGCCGAGCGGTTCGGCTTTGCGTGCGGAAGATTGGCTGCGGGCCATGGGGTCGGTGGATCCTTGAGAGTTGTACTGCGGATGTTTTAGCTAGGCTAAGCCTATGGTGGATCAGCCCGGCGTCGGCATTTATCCGGAATATTGGGAGGCCGATGTCGTGCTGCGCGACGGCGGAACGGCCCACCTCCGCCCGATCAGGCCCGAGGACGCCGAGGCTTTGCAGGCTTTCCACGCAGGTCAGTCGCAGGCGTCCATCTACATGCGGTTCTTTTCCTTCAAGCCCAAACTGTCCGGCAAGGAAGTGCGGCGCTTCACCGAAGTCGACCACATCAACCGCGTCGCGTTCGTAATCACCATCGGTGGCGAAATCATGGGAATAGGCCGCTACGACCGGCTCGATGATCCCAGCGAAGCCGAGGTGGCCTTCAACATTTCCGACGCCCACCAGGGGCGCGGCATCGGTTCGATCCTCCTGGAGCACCTCGCCGTGGCCGCACGGGAGAACGGCATCCGGCGGTTCACCGCCGAGGTCCTGCCGGACAACCGCAAGATGCTGATGGTCTTCGCCGACGCCGGGTATGACCTCAAGCGCCACTTTGACGACGGCGTGGTGAGCGTCGAGTTCAACATCGACCCCACGGAAAAATCGCGGGCAGTCATGGAGTCCCGTGAGCACCGCGCCGAGGCGCGCAGCGTACGCGACCTGTTGTCGCCGTCGTCGGTGGCTGTCATCGGTGCCAGCCGCAAATGGGGGACCGTCGGCTATCAACTGCTCGAGCACATCATTGAAGGCGGCTTCAAGGGACCTGTCTATGCAGTCAATCCGGAGGCGTTCGAGCTCGCCGGCATGATCTCGTTTTCGAAACTGTCCGAAATTCCGGGGCCCGTCCAGCTGGCCATCATCGCCGTTCCCTATGACGAAGTGCCCAAGGTGGTGGACGAATGTGCCGCCACAGGAGTCAAGGGGATCGTTGTGGCCACGGCAGGATTTGCCGACGACGGCGAGCGGGGCCTGGCACGCCAGCATGAGCTGGTTCGGCGGGCACGGGCCAACGGCATGCGCGTGATCGGTCCGGAGTCCCTCGGGATCCTGAACACCCACCCGGCCGTGTCCTTGAACGCGTCCATGGCCCCCGCCATGCCGCCCCGGGGAAGCCTTGGCCTGTTCAGCCAGTCGGCCGCCGTGGGTGTGGCGGTGTACGCGGCCGCCAGCCGCCGTCGATTGGGGTTGTCCTCGTTCCTGTCCGCAGGCAACCGCGCTGACGTTTCGGGTAACGACGTCATGCAGTACTGGGAGGACGACGCCGACACGTCCGCCGTGGGCCTCTACCTTGAGTCCATTGGCAACCCGCGCAAGTTTTCGCGGCTGGCGCGCCGCCTGTCGCGCAACAAGCCGGTGATCGTCGCCAAATCCGATGTCACTGGCCTCAGCCTGCCGCCCGGGCATGAGGTCCGGACCACGCAGGCGCCCGCTGCGGCCCTGGATGCCATGATGCGGCAGGCGGGCGTGATCCGCGTGGACACCATCGAGCAACTCATGGACATCGCCCAGATCGCCTCCTCCCAAGCGCTGCCGCAGGGCCCGGGATTGGCCGTGTATTCGAACTCGGTTGCGCTGGCGAAGGTGGTGGCGGACAGTGCCGTGCCACTGGGCCTGGACGTCAACCGCCTGGTGACCGACGTGGACCTCGATGCCGGAATGTCCCTCGCTCTGCCGGCGCTCAGGGCCAGTCTGCTGGAGAGCCTCGCGGACACCTCCGTCCATGCTGTGGTGGCTGCCCTCCTCCCGGCCCGCGGCCTGACAGTTGAGGCCTTGGCCAGCGTCCTGGCCGAGTGCGCTGCGGAGGCGGGAAAGCCCATCATCGCGGCCTTCACGGGAATCCTGGACCCCTCCGTCCACGTCGAGGGAATGGTAGGAGCTGACGGTAGGCCACCGCTGCCCTGTTACTCCAATGCCGGGGCAGCTGTAGCTGCGTTGGCGTCGATTGTCCGGTACGCCCAGTGGCGGGACCGCGACCAGGGACTCTTCGTTGAACCTGAAGGCTGCGATGTCGACGGCACCAGGGACACACTCGCGGCGATGCTCGCCGGTGTCACGGGTGAAAAGATCAGGAAGCTCGACGCCGGTGCAGCTGCGGCCCTGCTGGCCGGCTACGGTATCGAGGTGCTGCCCAGCTTCGGTTTCGGCACGGATGAGGAAGCCGTCAGTGCCGCGGACAAGGCGGGCTGGCCCGTGGTGCTGAAAACTACCGACCCGGCGCTTCGACACCGGCTTGACCTGGGCGGCGTGCGGCTGGACATCCAGGACGCCGGATCCTTGCGCCAGAACATCGCACAGATGCGCCGGGCCCTGGAGCCCTACGGCTCTCCGTCGCTGGAAGTGCAAGCCATGGCCCCCGTGGGGCAGGCGTGTACCTTCCGTGCCATGGAGGACCCGCTCCTGGGGCCCGTCGTGTCGTTCGGACTGGCCGGTGACGCGGTGAACCTCCTGGATGACTGGGCCCACAGGGTGCCGCCACTTTCGGCCGCGGATCTTCACGATGTCATTCGTTCGCCTCGTGCCTCCAGGAAGCTCTTCGGTTACCAAGGGCTCCCGGCCGTTGATGTCGCTGCCCTTGAAGACATCGCAGCCCGGCTCGCCAAACTCAAGGACGACCACCCTGGGATTGCATTGGTTGAGTTCAACCCCGTACTTGCAGGCCCGGCAGGCGCCACGATCCTCGGAGCCGAGGTGTGGATCGGCAACGCGGCCCAGCGTACCGACAGTGCCCGCCGTGCGATGCGAAGTTAGCCACAGGGGCACGGTGCGCGGTTAGGAAGTCACCATACGATCTGTGAAAATGGGGGAATGAGCACCCAGTCTCCGACGCCTCAGTCCCGCCCGTCCTCCACCGGGAACCACGCAGGACACCACCACAGTTCCCAAGGACAAAGCCTGGAGCAGGCCCTGCAGCAGGCCGGGTTCTACCCGCGTTTGGTGGCCGACGTCGTTGACGATGCCCTCGATGGCCGCGAGTGCTTGTCGCACTTGGTCCACCTCGAGACGCACTTCGACCGCGCGGAGGTCCGCCGGCACATCACCGTGCTTGTCCTCACGGAGGACATGCTGGTGATTACCCATGTGGATGACCAGCAACTGGACGAGGCCGGTGAGCAGATCGTTGCCCAGATCTCCACGGAGTCGGTACCTGTTGCCCAGATCCGTTCGGTGGTCCTTAGTTACATGTACTCCCAGCCGCAAAACTACAAACCATCCGATCCCGTGCGCGAGTTGACGGTATCCATCGCCTGGTCCGGCGGACAACGGCTGGACATGGGCCCTGCAAGCTGCGGAGACCCCCAGTGCGAAGCTGACCACGGCTACAGCGGAACCATCGCCCAGGAAGACATCGTTCTGCGTATCAGTGCAGAAGCCGATGGACTGCAGGCCGTCCAGGACGCCAAACTCTTCGCCAGGGCGCTGCGCGCAGTCAACACGGGAAATCCCGCCCCGGTCCAGCACTCCGGCATTCCGGCCCCCAGGCCGCGTTCGGGCGTCTTCAGCAGCCGCCTGAGCCGTGGGCACCAGCGTTGAGGGACACCGCGCAGACCCCCGCGCCGGTGGACTCCGCGGCAGCTGACCTTCCAGCTCCACCCCTTTACGGGACAAAATCGATCGCTGAAGTCCTGACGAGTTCCGCGGCGGCGCTCGGGGTCCCCGGTTTCAGCAACCAGCTCCAGCTGCCGTCAACCCACCGGGTCTGTGTCGTGCTGGCCGACGGCTTGGGAAGGAGCCTGCTCAAGCAAAAGGCTTCCCACACGCCATTCCTGCGTTCGGTCATTGCGGCGGGCCAGAGAAGCGTCCCGCAGTGGATTGACTCCGCCTTTCCGAGCACCACGGCCGCTTCCCTTGCCAGCCTCGGCACGGGGCTGGCCGCCGGGCAGCACGGGATGGTGGGGTACGACGTCCTGGACCCTGGACAGGACAAGGTGGTCAACCTCCTTGGGAACTGGGACCCCCAGGTGGATCCCGCTCTCTGGCAGCCCAATGCCACGGTCTTTGAACGCGTGGCCGCCGAGCTGGACGTTGTCACGGTCAGCCTGCCCCAGTTTGGGAATTCGCCCATGACCCAGGCTGCGCTCCGGGGAAGCCGGTTCATTGGAGGGACCAGCTTGCACGCAAGAACTGCTGCTGCGGCTGAAGCCATGTCCGGTGGTGGCCGGTCCTTGATGTACTTCTACGTCAATGAACTCGACAAAGCCGGTCACCGTTACGGCTGCCAGTCCGATCGCTGGGAGCACCAGCTCGAAGAGCTTGATTCCACGGTGAAGCGGCTTTCCGCCACGCTGCCGGCAGGGACCACCATCCTGTTGACCGGTGACCACGGCATGCTCGACGTCCCTGCATCCCAGCGGATCGACTACGCGGCCGATGCCTCGTTGGTGGCCGGTGTCCGGCACACAGCCGGGGAACCACGCATGGTGCACCTCTATCTGGAACCTGACGCCACAGAGGCACACCGCGATTCGCTGGTTGATGCCTGGCGCCGGCGCTTTGGCGAACGGATCTGGGTCTTCACCCGCGACCAGGCAGTGGCAGCCGGCTTGTTTGGCGACGTCCTTCCCGAGGTAGCTCCGCGCATTGGTGACCTCATGATTGCCGCCAGGGACACCTTGGCCCTGTACGACACCCGCCGTGCCCGACCAGCCTCGCTTGAGGTGGTGGGCCAGCACGGTTCACTCACCCGCGCCGAACGCGAAGTGCCGCTTCTCTGCTTCCCTGCGGCGGGCAGGCAGGGCAAACGTGGCTGAGCTGGTCTTCTTCTCCGGCACGATGGACTGCGGAAAATCGACGTTGGCCCTCCAAATGGACCACAACCACCGTGCCCGGGGCCGCGGTGGAGTCCGGTTCAGCTGCAACGACAGGGCAGGTGATTCCACGATTTCCAGCAGGCTGGGGCTCCAGACCGATGCTGTGGAGGTGGGGGGCGACACGGACTTCTGGGACGAAGTCGTGATCCGCCGCACCAGCGGACTTCGCGTGGATTACCTCATCTGCGACGAAGCACAGTTCTACTCGCCGGTCCAGGTGGAGCAGCTGGCGCGGGTAGTGGACGAGATGGACGTCGACGTTTTCGCTTTTGGAATCACGTCCGATTTCCGCACCAGGCTGTTCCCGGGATCCCAGCGGCTCATCGAGTTGGCCGACAAGGTTCAGGTCCTGCAGGTCGAGGCACTCTGTTGGTGTGGCCGCCGGGCAACCCAGAATGCGCGCACACTCAACGGCATCATGGTGGTGGAAGGCGAACAGGTCATGGTGGGTGATGTCGCTCCCACCGCCTCAGACGCCGATGCGCAAGACCGGGCCGATGCCGGCGTCGTCGGTTACGAGACTCTGTGCCGACGCCATTACATGCGAAGGGTCACGGCCCACGGGGCCAACCTCATGGCGGGCGGCGATCAGCCGTTGCCGTTCGACATCGATGCGTGCCTCTGGCCGGGAGCCGGACAACAGGCCCAGCGCTAGTCTCCGCGCGCTCCGAACACGATCTCATCCCAGCTGGGGATGCTGGACCTCTTGGGGCGTGCTGGTTGGCGTTCGGCAGGGGCGTCGGCGGGTTGCGGTGCCCCGGGCTCGGTGGATTCATCCGCCGCTGTTTCGTCCGTGGACGTCTCCTGCTGGCGCCCGGCAGCAGGGGCTGGAGTTTCGCTGCCCGGGCCGCCACCCAGGAGCTCGTCGAGACCGGCCGGCTTACGGCCGGTCAGTGAAGTAACAGGACGAACCGGGCCGGCCACCACCGTGATTTCGCGGGTGTCAGTGCTGACGCCGTTGTGAAGCTTCAGGGAATCGTCATCGTCATCAGCCTCGACGTGCCGGGGGGCAAGGCTCAGCCGGGAAAGCATTGAGGGTCGTCCGTCCTTGCGTGCGGGTTCCTCGGCAACGGGGACACTGGAAGCGCCCTGGGAAAGACCGTCGTCCTCGGGGGCATCAGTAGCGTCGTCGCCCGGTCGGGGATGGGCCGCAGGAACGTTGCTCAACAAGACGGCCAACGCGTCGTCGCCGTCTTCGTCGACGCCCAAGCGCTGTCCCCGGCGTGAACGGAGCATTTCCAAGAGGCTGTCCGATTCCTTCGCCGAGGCACGGGCGGCAGTTTCGGCATCGGTCTCAAAATCGAAAGGGCGGTCCGAAACGGCGGCGAGCCGTCGGGCAGGCACCGGGCCATCCAGTGGTTCAAGTTCGCTGAGCTGCTGGGCCCAACGGTTTGCGTTTTGCAGTGACTTGCGTTGCGGACTGAACGTCCACATGGCGGGAGGTTCCTCACCAATGCTGGCGTGCGATCCTGGAGCGGTCTCGAACCTGGCAACCACTGTCCAGGAACCATCAGGGCGGCGCCAGGAATCCCACTTGAGCGTCGATGAGTCGATGCCGTGGGCGGACAGCCTGTGGTCCACCATTTCACCAAGGGTGGCGGGGGCATCCCCGAAAGCCGAACGGTAGGCGTCGTGGCCCGGAGCGGGGGACGCCACTTCGATGGCACGCGCTTGCCGGGCAACGTACTCGCGCTCGGCGAGGACGGGTCCCTCGTAACGCTGGACATTGGCAAGAGGGAGCCCTGACAACTCGGACACTTCGGCTGCTGTTGCCCCGCTGCGGATCCTGGCCTGGATGTCCCTGGGGGACATGGCGATCGGCGTGTTGGAGGCGCGGGCGGCCACCTGTGCCGGGGTACGGCTCGCTGCCGCCCTCAGAGCTTCGTCGATCGGCAGCTGGAACATCGCACCGCCCGGGCCGCTTAAGAGCAGGTGCCCGCCGTCGTCGTGGACGCCTACCAGCCGTAGATCCTGCATAACACCCTCCACCACATGGCATAACTGACATTCGAAACTCTGCCATCAGCGGGGGCCTTTTCCTACTAGGAGCGAGGGCGTGCCGTGATATTCCGCAGAAACCGGCCGGATTCGACCCCATGCTGTGCTGCGGCGGGGGGGCTATGGACTTTTGCCGGACGCCGGAGGACAATCTGGCCGATATCGGGCACAAATCCCGTGCGTCCGGTGTTGCACCCATACACCGGTGGCGGACAGGGAGCCGTCCCGGATCCCACCCAGAGCAGGTATGGAGGACGAAGAAAGACCATGGCCACGGATTACGATGCTCCTCGAAAGACCGAGGAAGACGTCAGCGAGGATTCCTTGGAGGAACTCAAGACGCGCCAATCGGGGAAACAGTCCTCAGCAGTGGACGTCGATGAGACCGATCTTGCCGATGGGTTCGAACTCCCGGGAGCCGACCTCTCCGGAGAAGAGCTCCTGATTCAGGTCATGCCACCGCAACCTGACGAGTTCACCTGTTTCAACTGCTTCCTGGTCAAGCACAGGTCCCAGATCGCTGCAGAACGGGGCGGTCACCTGTACTGCACGGAATGTGAAAGCTAGGCGGCCCGTGCCCGCGGGCAGGAACTAGGCGCGGGGTGTGCTGAGGGCAGCGACGAGCTCGTCGGGCCGGCGGGAGGAAGCGAGCCAGTAAGGGGTGCGGTCGGCCGGGTCCGTGATTTCGATCTTGACCACGGGGTCGATCCAACCCCTGAAGCACATGTAGGCCAGCCCGTTCAGTCGCGGTCCGCGTTCGGCGGTTGCTTCGGCTTTCTTGAACGCCTGGACCGAACCCACGAACGCGCGGTCGATGCTGGCACGCCCCACGCGCACAGTGTCTGCGGTGACGGTGATGGTGGGAGTGGAAAGTACCAGCATGGTGGTCATGATGGCCAGCAAGGCGAGGGCTGCGATAATTCCGGCCATAGGGCTGATCGGTCCGAACATCAGCAGGCCTGCGCTTGACAGGCCCAGGACCACAATCCAGATCCACAACGACGGCCACAGCTTCTCCGTGTACAGGACCCCGGAAGTTGCTGGGGTGTTCCGGGCAGGCACGGGGGAAGACTGGTCAGGCGTAGGCATGTACCCAGCTTATCCGGCGGCTGACACCACTGCGTGCATGCCTGCGGGGCCGCAACCGGAGCAGGCAGCGCCAATAACAGTAGAATGAACCACTGTGAGTAACGAGACCGCAGTATTCAGTACAGACACCGCCAGCCCTGATGCGGAGACCACCGCAGCGTACGGTGCCCCGACCCTGGACGTGCAGCTGAAAATGCTCGACGCCGGCCTGGAAGCCCCGTCCTACGCCCACCCAGGCGATGCCGGAGCCGACCTCCGCGCCCGCGAGGACGTGCATCTGGCCCCGGGGGAACGGAAGCTCGTTCCGACGGGGGTCTCCATCGCCTTGCCCGACGGCTTCGTCGCGCTCATCCATCCGAGGTCGGGACTCGCCACCAAACACGGGCTGACAGTCGTCAATGCTCCGGGAACCGTCGATGCCGGATACCGCGGCGAGATTGCCGTGACACTGCTCAATACCGATCAAAACAGCGCCATCAGCCTCAAGCGCGGCGATAGAATTGCACAGATGGTGATTCAGCGTGTGGAGTACGCGCGGTTCGTTACCGTGGACCAGTTGTCCGATTCCGTCCGCGGCACCGGCGGCTTCGGTTCCACGGGCGGATTCAACGCACCGAAGGCCTGAGCCGACTACTCAACCGGCGCGTGCTGCCGACTGCCCTCTGACGCTGTTGCGCGGTTAACGTGGATTAACGTGGTTGCGGTTTACTTGGGGACAGACCACTACTAAGGAGAAAACCCAATGCTTTTTGGGCGCGGCAAGAAGTCCAAGGCCGAGCGGTCTGACACCGCCGGCACCGTCGAGGAATCCGGTGCCGAGGCGCAAGATCCCCAAACCAGTGAGTCCCCGGCGCGGGGTGACTTCCGTCTGGGCAAAGGTCCCCTGGACGTGGATGAAATCGACAGTCGCGAGGGGTACGTTGACCTGGGTGCCCTGCTGATCGCGCCTGCCGAAGGTCTCCAGCTCCGCCTTGAGGTGGAGGAAGCAACCCAACGCGTGGTGGCAGTGACGCTGGATCTGGCAGGTTCCAGCCTGCAGTTGCAGGCATTTGCTGCACCACGTTCGGAAGGGTTGTGGGATGAAATCCGGGAACAGATCACCCAGTCCGTAGCAAGCCAGGGCGGCGAAACGGAAGAAATCCAGGGAGACTTCGGTACCGAACTTGTAGCCAAGCTGCCGGCCGAGGCCGCCGATGGAAGCAAGGGATTCCGCGCAGCCCGCTTCATGGGCGTGGACGGGCCCCGCTGGTTCCTGCGCGGCGTGCTCGGTGGGCAGGCTGCCCTGGAACGTGACGCCGCAGCAGGCCTGGAGGAGCTCTTCCGCCGCGTAGTAGTGGTCCGCGGCGACAATCCGATGCCGCCACGAGAACTGCTGCAGCTGCGCTTGCCCAAGGATGCAGCCGTTCCCGGCCAGGCCGCCGCTCCCCAGGGAGCCGTGCCGCCGTCGGACTCCACCCTTCAGCAGCCCGAGCGAGGCCCGGAGATCACCCAGATTGGCTGACTCGCCGGGCCGCGGGGGAGTGGCGTCGCAGCGCCCCGGGGACGGGGGGATCCGTGATCTTCCCGAGCGGGGAAGGGCAGTATGCACGGGGATCATCGAGTCGGTGACGCACCAGCCACCCAGCGAACAGCCATTTTTCTCCGCTATGGTGGTGGATGCCCTCAGGCCGGGAATCCAGCCCTCCGCGACGAGCGGGGGAGCCAGGAAGCCCTACGACCGCCTGCGCGTCATCTGGCTCGGCCGGACACGTGTACCGGGAATCGAAGCCGGCGTGGAACTTCGCCTCAACGGCATGGTGACGCAGCTTGACGGCTTCCCGGCAATGTTCAACCCGCGCTACGAAATACTTTCCCGTCAGGAGCACCTATGACCGTCGCCAACGGATCAGACCCCAAGGACACCGGACCGTCTTCGCCCCAACGCGGCGAGGGGCCTGGTCTGGAGGCACCGGCGCCCGACACGGATAAGCCGCGCATGTCCGACATCGCCGCCGGATACGCCGAAAAAGCAGGACTTCACCGCAACAGCGCCGGCCACGTGGACATGTTGAAGTCGGCCGGTGGTGTGCAAGGCATTGCCGAGAGTATCCTGCCGGGGCTTGTCTTCCTGGTGACCTTTACCATCACCCGGGACCTGACGCCGTCGCTTGTTGCCGCCCTGGCGACTGCAGCAGTCTTTACCGTCGTCCGCCTGATCCAGCGGCGCCCCCTGACGCAGGCGCTGGCAGGCGTGGTTGGAGTCGGTATTTCCGCCTGGCTCGCGAACACCACCGGGAAGGCCGAGGACTTCTACGTGCTCGGGTTCTTCACCAACCTCGCGTATATCGCCGCCATGGTCCTTTCCATCGTGCTCAAATGGCCCGTGGCCGGCCTGCTCTTCGGGTTCGTCCGCAATGAGGGCCTTGAATGGCGGAAGGATCCTGAGCGGCTCCGTGCTTACAAGCTCGGCACCTGGATCGTGGTGGCTGTGCTCGCCCTGCGCCTGGTAGTGCAGGTTCCCCTGTACTTCATGGGCGAGGACGGGTTGACCGCACTTGCCACCACCCGGCTCCTGATGGGTGCCCCGCTCTACATCCTGGGGTTGTGGGTGGCGTGGCTGGTCACCAAGCCCGGAGTTCAGCCGTCGAAGCCGTCGTCGTCGGACGCTTGAGCCGTTTCCGCGGCGTGTTCGCCGGAGTCTTCGCCGGCGCCTGAATTCTTCGACAACAGTGCCCGCAGACCATCTTCCGCCGCGATGGTGGTGACGAAGAAGAGCTCGTCGCCACCATCGAGGACGTCGTCCCGCGTGGGGGTGATGGGAGCCTGGTCGCGCAAAATGGCCACAAGTGTTGAGTCTTCGGGCCATTCAATCGCACCCACGGTGCTCCCAATCACATGGGAGTCGTGCGGAACCGTGAACTCCACGATTGATGCCACACCCGTTTGCAGGGTCAGCAGGCGCACGATGTCGCCAATCTCCACGGCTTCCTCGACGAGGGCCGTCATGAGCTGCGGAGTATTGACCGCCACGTCAACACCCCAGGAGTCGTTGAACATCCAGTCATTCTTCGGGTTGTTGACCCGTCCGACGGTGCGTCCGACGCCGAACTCGGTCTTGGCGAGAAGCGACACGACCAGATTTACTTTGTCGTCGCCTGTGGCTGAAACCACGACGTCGGCATCGTCAAGTTTGGCGTCCTGCAAGGTGCTTAGCTCACAGGCGTCGCCCACCAGCCACCGGGCACCGCGGAGTCCGCTGCGTCCGATGACCTCGGGTTTGAGATCGATGAGCAGGATCTGGTGATGGTGGGCCAGGAGCTCGCGCGCAATGGACGAGCCGACGCTGCCTGCGCCAACAATGACAACTTTCACTAAGACTCCTTGGCGGGTGCTTTGGCGAGGATCCGGCTGATCTCGGATGTTCGGTCCAGGCTCAGCATGGCGTGGACCGTGTCGCCTTCCTGGTAGGCGGTGCCGGCCTGCGGAAGCAGGCCCTCTCCGAAGCGGGTAAGAAAGGCGATGCGTATACCGGCGGCCTCTTCGATGGAGCTGAGCCTGTGGCCGATCCAATCCTGGTGCAGGTCCACTTCAGCCAGGACCAAACGGCCTGAGGGTTCGCGGTAATCGCCCGCCAGGTGTTGTTCGGGCAGGATGCGGCGAAGGACCTGATCCGCACTCCAACGCACGGCGGCAACCGTGGGGATGCCCAGACGCTGGTAGATTTCGGCGCGTCCCGGGTCGTAGATGCGGGCCACCACGTGGGCAACGTGGAAGGTCTCGCGGGCCACCCGGGTGGCCAGGATGTTCGAGTTATCGCCGCTGGAGACCGCTGCGAAAGCGTAGGCTTCCTCCACGCCGGCCTGCTTGAGGGTGTCCCGGTCAAAGCCCACTCCGGTGACCTTGCGCCCGGTAAAGGACTTCCGCAACCGGCGGAAGGCCCGCTCGTCCTGATCGATGATGGCCACGGAATGGCCTGCATCCTCCAAAGTGTGTGCCAGAGTTGCGCCAACACGCCCGCAACCCATGATCACGAAGTGAGCCACCATGTCTCCTAATGTGTGTTGTCCCTGCCGCTCGGTATGACTTTACCGTCGCCGGCTGGCTAAGCACGCCTTCGTCGTCATGACATCGCAGGGTATTCAGAGTAGCTTTGCGGAGTGCTGACAATTTTGAATGCCGCGAAGCGGGTGCTGGTGGGCCGGCCTGTCCGGAACGACCGCCTGTCCCACACGCTGTTGCCCAAACGCATCGCATTGCCGATCTTCGCCTCGGACGCCCTGTCGTCGGTGGCGTACGCCCCGGATGAAATCCTGCTTACGCTCGCCTTGGCCGGGGTCAGCGCCGTGGCGTTCTCGCCCCTGGTTGGCCTCGCCGTCATGGTGGTGTTGCTCACAGTGGTGGCCTCGTACCGCCAAAACGTCCATGCCTACCCGTCCGGTGGCGGCGACTATGAGATCGCGAACGTCAACCTCGGCAAGTATGCGGGCCTTACGGTTGCGTCGGCCCTGCTGGTTGACTACGTCCTCACCGTCGCGGTGTCCATGTCCTCGGCTGCGACGTACCTGACCACCGCCATCCCCTCGCTCCACGGCCAGCAGGCGTTGATCGCCACCATAGGTGTCACCATCCTTGCGTTGGTCAACCTGCGGGGAATCAAGGAAGCCGGCACGGTCTTCGCCATTCCTACCTACATCTTCATGGCGTCCATCCTGGGCATGACGGCTGTTGGAATCTTCCAGGCGGCGACCGGACAGCTGGGGGAGGCCCCGTCAGCCAACTTCACAATCGTTCCCGCGCCCGGATTCGATGAAGGCCTGGTGGGACTTGCCGGCGCCTTCCTGCTGCTTCGGGCCTTCTCCTCGGGAGCCGCGGCCCTCACCGGCGTCGAAGCCATCAGCAACGGCGTACCCAACTTCAAGAAGCCCAAGAGCAAGAATGCAGCGACGACGCTGCTGCTCCTGGGTGTCATTGCCGCTTCGATGCTGGCTGGAATCCTCTACCTGGCCAATGCCACGAAGGTGCACATCGTCCTGGACCCGGCAAAGGAGTTCCTGGTGGACGGCAAGCCGCTTCCCGAGGGCTACATCCAAACCCCGGCCATCAGCCAGATCGCCGATACGATCTTCGGCTCCGGCTCCATCCTCTTCTACATCGTCGTTGCAGCCACCGGCATCATCCTGGTGTTTGCCTCCAACACCGCCTTCAACGGATTTCCCGTACTGGGCTCCATCCTGGCGCAGGACGGCTATCTTCCGCGCCAGTTGCGGACCAGGGGTGACAGGTTGGCGTTCAGCAACGGTGTCCTGGCCTTGGCAGCCGGGGCGTTGGTGCTCATCCTCGCGTTCAACGCCGATGTCACCAAGCTGATCCAGCTTTACATCGTGGGCGTCTTCATCTCCTTCACCGCAAGCCAGTTGGGCATGATCCGCCACTGGGGCCGTGAGCTGAAGCTGGCCAAGGACAAGGTTGTCCGGCGGCGCATCATCAAATCCCGCACCATCAACATGATGGGCTTCGGGATGACTGCGCTGGTGCTGGTGATTGTCCTCATCACAAAGTTTGAACAGGGTGCCTGGATCGCCCTGCTCGCGATGTTCATCCTCTTCCTCATCATGTGGAGCATCCGGGCCCACTATGACAATGTCGCCAAGGAACTCGCAGTCGACGAAGACTCCTCTCCCCGCGCACTCCCTACCCGGGTCCACGCCGTACTTCTCGTCTCGCACGTGCGCAAACCGGTCCTGAGGGCGCTGGCCTATGCCCGCGCATCAAGGCCATCACGTTTGGACGCCGTGACCGTGGACATCAACTCCGAAGAGACGGAGCACACCGTCAGGGACTGGGAAAAACTGGAAATTCCCGTTCCCTTGACCGTTTTGGCCAGCCCCTACCGTGAAACTGTCACGCCCATCATGGATTACATCAAAACCATGCGCCGGGACTCTCCACGCGACCTCATCGTCGTGTACATCCCGGAGTATGTGGTGGGCAAGTGGTGGGAACAGCTGGTCCACAACCAGACAGCACTCAGAATCAAGACGAGGCTCCACTTTGAACCCGGAGTCATGGTTGCCAGCGTTCCGTGGCAACTGAAGTCGTCAGAAGAAGCAAAGGCACTGCAGGATACCCAATGACCCCCCACAGCAATCCGCCCCGCACGGGGCACAGCGACACCCACGGAGCCCAGGCAGCGGACGGTGATGAACTCGTCGTCAGCGTCGGTCCGATCGCCCACGGCGGGCATTTCGTCGCACGTCACGAGGGCCGCGTTATTTTCGTCCGGCATGCCATCCCCGGTGAGAAGGTCCGCGTCCGGTTGACCGACTCGGGTGACTCGTCGCGCTTCTGGCGCGCCGACGTCGTGGAGGTCCTGGACGCTTCGCCCGACCGCGTTCCGCACTTTTGGAAGGCGGCGGATTCCCTGGCGTCCTGGAACCGGGGTGCCCCTCCGGTCGGCGGCGCCGAACTGGGGCACATCTCGCTCGAGCGGCAGCGTGGCCTGAAAGCAGAGGTTCTCGCCGAACAGCTGAAACGGCTCGCCGGCCTGGATCTCACCACCGAGGTGGAGGCAGTCGGCGGGAACCACGACGACGGACTCGGCTGGCGTACGCGCGCCAGCTTCGCGGTGACCTCCAACGGACGCTTGGGCATGCATGCCCACCGCTCGGACATGGTGCTTCCGGTCAAGGAAATGCCGTTGGCCCTCCAGGGGATCAACGACCTCCGGCTTTGGGACATTGACCTTTCCGGCATAGCCCGCGTGGAGGTCGCTGTCCCAGCCAACGGTTCCAGGCCCCTGATCCTCCTGGCTCCGGAGGAAGGCACCAGCCCCAAACGCTTGCACAGCATCGTCTCCCAACTGCCAAGCGACGTCTCCGTGGCGGGATTCGATCCCATCAAGGGCGAGGTCCAGCAACTGCGGGGGAGGACCTGGGTCCAGGAGAGTGCCGCAGGCCACGACTACCGGGTAACAGGAGAGGGTTTCTGGCAAATCCATAAGGACGCACCGGACACCCTGGTTGGAGCTGTGACGGACTATCTTTCCCGCGGCGGGTATCTGGAGCCCGGTGCGGCTGTCGCCGATCTCTACGCCGGCGCCGGGCTGTTTACGGCCCCTCTGGCGGACGCCGTAGGGATCACTGGTTCGGTCCTCTCTGTCGAGGGCTCGCCGGGCACCAGCCGGGACGCCCGCAAGAACCTCCATGGGGCGCCCCAGGTGGAAATAGTCCAGGGCCGCGTGGAGCGGGTCCTGCACCAGCGGTCCCGCAGCTTCGACTCCTTGGTGCTGGATCCGCCCAGGGCCGGCGCAGGCAAAACCGTGGTCAAGCAATTGATGGCCACCGGCCCGCGTGCAATCGCCTATGTGTCCTGCGATCCCGCTTCCTTTGCGCGTGATCTGGGTTACTTCCATCAGGGTGGATGGCGGCTGGAGTCGCTGCGGGCTTTTGATCTCTACCCCAACACCCACCATCTCGAAACGGTTGGCCTGATCGTTCCGGCCGCCTAGCTGGGCCGGTCCCCGTCCGCGCGAGACTGCGGACGGGGCGGCTTTGGCGGATGGCTGCCCGTGGCGGAGACAATGCCACTACGATGGGCGTAGTAGTCCCGCTCCGCAGGAATGAACACCCCCGGGGTGGGGTGACCAACAGAGATGCCGCCCGGCTAAGTAAGGTCCACCTAACTGGCTAGCGGCCAACCACGCGACAAAGATGAAACTGTTGCGAGAGGAGTCCTGCCATGAGCACTGTGGACAGCTTCGGTTCCAAAGGCGTACTGAATGTAGCCGGCACCGACTATGAAATTTTCCGGTTGAACTCCGTAGAGGGCGCAGACAGCCTTCCGTTCAGCCTCAAGGTATTGCTTGAAAACCTCCTGCGGACTGAGGATGGCGCCAATATAACGGCTGACCATGTCCGCGCCCTGGCCGGTTGGGATCCCAACGCGGAGCCCGACACGGAAATCCAGTTCACCCCGGCACGTGTCATCATGCAGGACTTCACTGGCGTTCCCTGCGTTGTTGACCTGGCCACCATGCGTGAAGCCGTCAAGGAACTTGGCGGCGACCCCAAGCGCGTCAACCCGTTGGCGCCTGCGGAAATGGTTATCGACCACTCCGTCCAGATCGACGCGTTCGGTAACTCGGGCGCGCTGGAACGCAACATGGAGATCGAGTACCAGCGCAATGGTGAGCGCTACCAGTTCCTTCGCTGGGGCCAGACCGCGTTCGACGACTTCAAGGTCGTTCCCCCGGGAACCGGTATTGTCCACCAGGTCAACATCGAGTACCTGGCACGCACCGTGATGACCCGCGAGGTTGACGGCGTCGTCCGTGCCTACCCCGACACCTGTGTGGGCACTGACTCCCACACGACCATGGTCAACGGCCTTGGCATCCTGGGTTGGGGCGTCGGTGGCATCGAAGCCGAGGCAGCAATGCTCGGCCAGCCGGTCTCCATGCTCATTCCGCGTGTTGTCGGCTTCAAGCTCAACGGCAGCATTCCGGCCGGCGCAACCGCTACGGACGTCGTCCTGACCATCACCGAAATGCTGCGCAAGCACGGTGTTGTGGGCAAGTTCGTCGAGTTCTACGGCGAAGGCGTTGCGGCTGTGCCGCTGGCCAACCGCGCCACCATCGGCAACATGAGCCCGGAATTCGGTTCCACGGCCGCCATGTTCCCGATCGACGACGTCACCTTGGACTACCTGCGCCTGACGGGCCGCTCAGAAGAGAACGTCGCCCTGGTGGAGGCGTACACCAAAGAGCAGGGCCTCTGGCACGACCCGTCCCGCGAACTGCGTTTCTCAGAGTTCCTCGAGCTGGACCTCTCCACCGTTGTTCCGTCGATCTCCGGCCCGAAGCGTCCCCAGGACCGCATCGAGCTCACGGATGCCAAGGAGCAGTTCCGCAAGGACATCCACAACTACGTCTCCATCGAAGACGGCAGCGTGGACGAGGCCTTGGACGAATCCTTCCCCGCTTCCGATTCGCCGTCCTTCACGCACGCCGACTCGCACACCACGGAGACGGCACGCGTTGCGTCCGCCGCCAATGGTGCGAACGGCCGTCCGTCGTCGCCGGTTCACGTGAAGACCGCTGACGGACGCGAATTCGAACTGGACCACGGCGCAGTGTCGATCGCCTCGATCACGTCCTGCACCAACACGTCCAACCCTTCCGTCATGCTGGCTGCCGCCCTCCTGGCACGCAACGCCGTGGACAAGGGCCTCACCTCCAAGCCGTGGGTCAAGACGTCCGTCGCCCCCGGCTCCAAGGTGGTCACGGACTACTACGAAAAGTCCGGCCTGACCCCGTACCTCGAGAAGCTCGGCTTCTACATCGTGGGTTACGGCTGCGCCACGTGCATCGGCAACTCCGGCCCGCTTGAGCCGGAAATCTCCGAAGCAATCCAGGCCAACGACCTCTCCGTGACGGCAGTCCTCTCGGGCAACCGCAACTTCGAAGGCCGCATCAACCCGGACGTAAAGATGAACTACCTGGCTTCGCCGCCGCTGGTCATCGCTTACGCACTGGCTGGTTCCATGGACTTCGACTTCGACACCGATGCCCTGGGCACCGACTCCGAAGGCAACGAGGTGTTCCTGAAGGACATCTGGCCGAACCCGACCGAGGTGCAGGAAGTCATTGACTCCTCCATCGACGAGGCCATGTTCGCCAAGGGTTATGAAGGCGTCTTCGACGGCGACGACCGCTGGAAGGCACTCGACACCCCTGCCGGTGACACCTTCGCCTGGGCCGAGGACTCCACCTACGTGCGGAAGCCCCCATACTTCGAGGGCATGAAGGCGCAGCCGGATCCCGTCAAGGACATCTCGGGTGCCCGCGTGCTCCTGAAGCTTGGCGATTCCGTCACCACGGACCACATCTCCCCGGCCGGCTCCTTCAAGTCGGACACCCCCGCCGGCCAGTACCTCCTGGCCAACGGTGTGGAGCGCAAGGACTTCAACTCCTACGGCTCACGCCGTGGCAACCACGAAGTCATGATCCGCGGTACCTTCGCCAACATCCGCATCAAGAACCAGCTCCTGGACGGCGTCGAAGGTGGCTTCACCCGCGACTTCAGCCAGGAAGGCGCACCGCAGGCCTACGTCTACGACGCCGCCCAGAACTACCAGGCTGCGGGAACGCCGCTGGTTGTCCTGGCAGGCAAGGAATACGGTTCCGGTTCGTCCCGTGACTGGGCAGCCAAGGGCACTGCGCTCCTGGGTGTCAAGGCAGTCATCGCCGAGAGCTACGAGCGCATCCACCGCTCCAACCTGATCGGCATGGGTGTCCTTCCGCTCCAGTTCCCGGCCGGCGAGTCGGCTGCGACGCTGGGCCTGACCGGTACGGAAACCTTTGCAGTTGAGGGCGTCACCGAGCTGAACAACGGCACCACGCCGAAGACGCTCAAGGTCACGGCAACGGCTGAGGACGGCACGTCCAAGTCCTTCGACGCTGTCCTGCGTATCGATACCCCGGGCGAAGCAGACTACTACCGCAACGGTGGCATCCTGCAGTACGTTCTGCGTCAGATCTCCGCATAACGTAATCCGGCTGGTTTCAGCCGATTACGGTGCCATGCAGCCCCGGCTGGTCGATTGACCGGCCGGGGCTGCTGGCGTCCGGGATAATTCCGCCCCGCCGAAGCGGTGGCCGGGGGAACGCGCGGCACCGGGCACGCGCTAAAGTTAACGAGCACGTCATTCACCCTAAGGAGGGCCGTTGGGACTTTTGGAAACCGTCAAGGATCCACAGGACCTGGCCAAACTGTCCGGCAAAGAGCTGGAAGAATTGGCTGGCGAAATCAGGAAGTTCCTGATCACCAACGTCGCCGCGACAGGCGGCCACCTCGGTCCGAACCTGGGCGTGGTTGAACTTACCCTTGCAGTCCACCGGATGTTCGATTCGCCGCGCGACAGCATCGTCTTTGATACCGGCCACCAGTCCTATGTCCATAAACTTCTGACGGGTCGCCAGGACTTCAGTACCCTCCGTCAACAGGGTGGGCTCTCCGGCTACCCGGAGCGGGCCGAGTCCGAACACGACATCGTGGAAAGCTCCCACGCCTCGTCGTCCTTGTCCTGGGCCGACGGAATCTCCCGCGCCCGCCAGCTCACCGGTGAAGGTGACCGGTTCGTCGTCGCGGTTGTCGGCGATGGTGCGCTGACAGGTGGCATGACATGGGAGGCCATCAACAATATTGCCGCTGACAAGCGGCGACGCGTCGTGATCGTGGTCAACGACAACGGACGTTCCTACGCGCCCACTGTCGGTGGTTTTGCCGACTACCTTGCCTCGTTGCGCCCCACGATCGATTCGCTCCGCACTGCCCCCGCGTACGAGCGGATGCTCGACTGGTGGAAGAAGAAGCTGCAGAACGGCGGCCCGGCCGGCCAGTTCACCTACAAGAGCCTGCACGCCATGAAGAAGGGCATCAAGGACTGGTGGGCCCCGCAGGGCATGTTCGAGGACCTGGGGATGAAGTACATCGGCCCCGTCGACGGACACAACCTCCAGGCCATGGAGCATGCCCTCAACACGGCGAAAGCCTACGGCGGGCCTGTCATTGTGCATGCCATGACCGAGAAGGGGCACGGGTACGCACCCGCCCTCGCCAACGAGGCGGACCAGTTCCACGCCGTGGGCATCATCGACCCCGAAACAGGGGAGTCCACTGAAATCCCCGGTGCCAGGTCGTGGACCTCGGTGTTCGCCGAGGAGATCGCGGACATTGCTGACGAGCGCGAGGACATCGTCGGCATCACCGGCGCCATGCTCATCCCGGTTGGGCTGCATAAGTTCGCTGAGCGCCACCCTGAACGCGTCATCGATGTCGGCATCGCCGAGCAACATGCCCTGACCTCGGCCGCAGGAATGGCCTTCGGCGGCCTGCACCCTGTGGTTGCCGTGTACGCAACCTTCCTGAACCGTGCCTTCGACCAGCTCCTTATGGACGTTGCGTTGCACAAAGCCGGTGTCACCATTGTCCTGGACCGCGCCGGAGTGACCGGACCGGACGGGCCCAGCCACCACGGCATGTGGGATATGGCCATGGTCCAGATTGTTCCTGGCCTCCATTTGGCTGCCCCCCGCGATGCCACCCGGCTCCGCGAAGAACTCCGTGAGGCTGTTGCCATCAACGATGCTCCCACCGTTGTGCGCTTCTCCAAGGGCAGTGTCGGTTCCGAAGTTGAAGCCATCGAACGGCTCCACGACGGCGTGGACATCCTTGCGCGCAGGCCTGCAGGCTCCACTGAGAACGACGTCCTGATCGTCAGCGTAGGTGCGATGTCCGAGTTGGCCTTGGACGTGGCCGACCGCCTGGGCGCCCAAGGCATCAGTTCAACAGTGGTGGATCCGCGGTGGGTCCTTCCGGTCCGGAAATCAATCATCGCCCTTGCAGCCCGTCACCGCCTGGTGATCTGCATCGAGGACGGCGTACGCGCCGGTGGCGTTGGTTCCCGCATCCGCCAGGAAATGCGTGCAGCCGGCGTGGATACTGCCCTGAACGAGGTCGGCTTGCCGGTGGAGTTCCTGGTGCACGGTTCCCGGAGCCAGGTGCTGGAACGCGTCGGGCTCACCGCGCAAAAGATAACGCACGACGTCGTTGCCCAGGTTTTGGGGACCAAGGTCCCCTTTGCACGCCCCCTCCCGGGTCAGGAGCACCCCACTACAGGCAGCTTGCCCACCCTGTGAGGGACGATCGCGGACCGGGCGCCCTGCAGCCTGGAGACCTTGTTGTGGCGCGGAACAGGAAGTGGGACGGCACCGCCCACTGGGTTGTTCCCGGCCGTTATCTTGGTGAGGACATTTACGGCTGGTGGATATTCCAGGGCGCAGGGGAGTTCTGTTCCCGCCCGGGGGCAGCGTTCTACACCGCTTCTGATGCCATCTTGCTTGTACCCAGGACAGGCGAGTACGTGGCAACGTTCTACGATGACAGCTACCCGGGCGACTTCCGCATTTATGTGGACCTGGCCACCGCCCACGCCTGGACTCCCATCAAAGCCGGTGTGACCGAGTTCCACATGATCGACATGGACCTGGACGTCATCCGTTCCACCACGCACGGGGTGTTTGTTGATGATGAGGACGAGTTCGAGGAACACCGGGCAGCCATGGGCTATCCGGGACAAACAGTGGACGCCATGCGTACCGAATGCGCAGCGCTATACGAAGCAGTGGACACCATGAAACCACCGTTCGACGTTCTGGGGTCCAACAGTCCCAGCGCCGAGTGGTTCAGGAAAGGACGCGCATGACCGGGATTATCCGGACGTACAAGACAGACGACGAGGGTGTACTGCACTTTCGCGAAGCCTGGTACGACGACGAAGACCAGCAGTTCGTGGTTAACCACGGGGTAGTTGGCCACCAGAGCAAGACCAACGAAACCGGAGTGGATGACGAGTCCGCTGTCGAAGGTTTGATGACCGCCTTTGCCGCCCAATGCGAGGAAGACGGCTACGCCGAGATTCCCGAGTCCGAGCAGTTCTGGGTGGTGGCGCAGATTGCGCTGAAGACCAAGGACGGCACAGAACGCGACCGCCATCTGGAAAGGAAGGCGAAAGCGGCCCTTACCGGCGAACTGGCGTGGCGTGGACTGGGGATCGTGGACCGCTCTGAGATCGGCAACGGCCACCTCAACATCTTTTGCCTGTGCCCGGATGTCAACAAAGCCGTCAACGCCATCAAGATCTGTGTCCGGGGCGAAGACCTGGACTTCACGAAGCTCACCGTGGCTGCCGCGCCCCATGGAGATCCCGCAGCGTTCAAGGTGAAGCACTCGCCGAAGCAAGGTATGGGCTTTAGTCTCTAAGTAACACCCAATGCACGAGGAGGGAACCCCATGTCGTCCAAGAGCAACTGGCCCGGACATACACCTTTGCCCAAGGGCCTGGCAGCACCGGCCAAGCGCGCACTGGCCCATCAGGGCATAGAAACATTGGAGCAGCTGGCCGAGTACGGTGAGGGCCAGGTTTCCAAGCTCCACGGCATGGGTCCAGTGGCCATCGCCCAGCTTGAGGATGCCATGGAGGAATCGGGAATCACCTACGGTACTGCCGGCGGCTAGGGTTTTGTTGCCCGGGGTGACTATCTTCCCGTGGGAGCGGGATAGGGTGAATTCATGACTGAATACCGACGCCTTGGCCATTCCGGACTGACCGTCTCAGCTGTAGGGCTGGGCTGCAACAACCTGGGGCGTGCCAATACGCCCACGGAGTCCCAGGAAGGCACTGACGCAGTTGTCCGCGCCGCCGTTGAAGCAGGGGTGACGTTCTTCGACGTCGCCGATGTCTACGGACGTGAGCCGGGGCTCAGCGAAACCATGCTGGGAAAGGCTCTGAAGGGCCGCCGGGACGATGTCGTGATCGGCACGAAGTTCGGCATGGACATGCGCGGGGTGAACGGCAGTGACTTCGATGCCCGTGGTTCGCGGCGGTACATCGTCAAGGCCGTCGAAGCCTCCCTGCGCCGGCTGGACACTGACTGGATCGACCTTTACCAGTTCCACACGCCTGATCCCCGGACGCCGATTGAGGAAACCCTGGCTGCCCTGGATGACCTGGTCTCCAGCGGCAAAGTCCGTTACATCGGGCATTCCAACTTTGCCGGCTGGCAAATAGCGCAGGCCGAGTATGTGGGACGCGAATCAGGTGGTGTCCGCTTCATTTCCACGCAGAACCACTACAACCTGCTGGACCGCCGCGCCGAGCTCGAAGTCCTGCCCGCGGCACAGGCGTTCTCCCTGGGCGTGTTGCCGTACTTCCCCCTCGCCAACGGGCTGCTCACGGGAAAGTATTCGGCGGGCAAGGCGCCGGAGGGCTCCAGGCTGAGCCATACACGGACCAACCTGGTGCACGACGCCGACTGGGAGCAGCTGGGCCGCTTCGGCCAGTTCGCCAAGGAGCGCGGCATCAGCGAGTTGCAGTTGGCTTTCTCCTGGCTCGCTGCCCAACCCGGAGTCAGCAGCGTTATCGCTGGTGCGACGCGGCCCGAACAGATCCGCGAGAATGCTGAAGCGGTCTGCTGGGTACCGACGCAGGAAGACCGTGACGAGCTGGACGACATCTTCCCGAAGTCGCCCAAGGTGGCGCTCTTCTGATCCGAAACAGAAGAGGCCGGCCCCGGAGCAACTGCTCCGCGGCCGGCCTGTTTTACTGTTTGGCCTGTTCCACTCCTTGGATTAGGCCGGTGCGGAAGCTACGCCAGGCGCCAGGAAGCGCTTGCCGTTGACCCGCTCGGAGGCACCCACCCGGTCCAGGTAAGGGGTGATGCCGCCCAGGAACATTGGCCATCCCGCACCCATGATGACGCACAGGTCGATGTCCTCGGGGCCGGCCACGACGCCCTCTTCGAGCATGAGCCCGATTTCTTCGGCCAGGGCATCCTGAGTGCGGCGAAGCACTTCTTCCCCGGTGGAGGGGGTGTTGCCGAACGACATGATGGCCAGCGTCTCAGCGGGAATGACCGGTTTCCCATCGGATCCCGGGACCCACAAGGACTTCACGCCGTTGTCGATCAGTTTTTGCAGGTTCTGCGAAACCGGGAAGCGGTCCCCGAATGCCGTGTGCAAGGATTCCTGGACGTGCTGGGCCACCGGAAGCCCCACCATGGCGCTGAGGGTGAACGGGGACATGGGCAAGCCCATCGGACGCAGTGCGGTATCGGCAACCTCTGCCGGGGTTCCCTCGTCGAACGCTGCGATGACCTCGCCCATGAGGCGAAGCAGGATGCGGTTCACAACAAAGGCGGCCGCGTCCTTGACCAGCACTGCGGTCTTCTTTAGTCCCTTGGCCAGTTCGAAGGCTGTAGCGAGGACAGCGTCGTCGGTCTTCGGTGCCTTCACGATCTCAAGAAGGGGCATGACGGCCACCGGGTTGAAGAAGTGGAAGCCGACCAGGCGCTCCGGGTGCTTCAGGTCTTCGGCCATGGCGGTCACGGACAGCGACGATGTATTGGTCGCCAAAATGCACTCCGGGGAGACAATTTCTTCCACCTCTGCGAAGACCTGCTTCTTGATATGCAGTTCTTCGAAGACGGCTTCAATCACGAAATCGGCGTCGGCAAAGGCTTCCTTGGAGACGGAGCCTGTGACCAGGGCTTTGGTCCTGTTCGCGGCGTCAGGCTTGATCCGCTTCTTCGCCAGCATTTTGTCCACCTCGGAGTGGACGTACGCTACTCCCTTGTCCACGCGCGCCTGGTCGATGTCCGTCATGACCACGGGGACCTTCAGCTGCCGCGCGAACAGCAATGCCAACTGGCTGGCCATGAGGCCCGCACCCACGACGCCGATCTTGGTGACAGGACGTGCCAACTTGCGGTCCGGGGCTCCGGCCGGGCGCTTGGAACGCTTCTGCACCAGGTCCAGGAAGGCGTACACGGTGGAACGGAACTCATCGGTCTGCATGAGGCCGGCGAGGGTTTCGCATTCGAGCTCTGCCGACTCCTGCTGCGTCATGGTCCTGTTGGCTTCCATGACGTCCAGTACCTTGGCCGGTGCAGGCGAGGCGTTGGAGGTTTTGGCCTCAACGAAGGCACGTCCTGCCGCGACCGCAGCGGCCCAGCGGGCGGCCACCGCAGCATCGCTTGCGTCAACGGCGTTCTTGCGCTCCGGCGCCTCTTCACCTGAGATGACGCGTGCAGCCCAGGCCAGGGACTGTTCCACGAAGTCGGCGGGCTCAAAGATGGCGTCGGCTATTCCCAGCTCGTAGGCCTGCGGCCCGGTGAGCGTCCTGTTGTTGCTCAGCGGGTTCTCGATCATCACCTTGACCGCATTCTCCGGCCCGATCAGGCGCGGGAGGATGTAGACGCCGCCCCATCCCGGGACCAGGCCGATGAAGGCTTCCGGAAGCGCCAGCGCGCCGGCACCCGTGGAGACGGTTCTGTACGTGGACTGGAGGGCGATCTCCAGGCCACCGCCGAGGGCCAGGCCGTTGATGAACGTGAAACTCGGGACGCCGAGATCGGCCAAGGTTGCGTAGACGGCGTGCCCGAGCTGGGCCATCCAGAGACCGTGTTCGCGCTCCTTGAGGGTTTTCACGGCCGAGAGGTCGGCGCCGGCAACCAGGAAATACGGCTTGCCTGTGACACCGACACCCACAATTTCGCCCCGCGAGGCCCGTTCTTTGAGACCGTCAAGGACGCGGCCGAGCTCAACCAGCGTGTTGGGTCCCAGCGTGGTGGGCTTGGAATGGTCCAAACCGTTATCCAGGGTGATGAGGGCAAAGGTCCCCACTCCGCCGGGGAGCTGGATGTCCTGGACGTAGGAGTGTGTGACGACCTCGTCGGGGAACAGTGCGGCGAGCTTCTGGAATTCTGCGGCGCTCATGCGGCGGCTCCTTCAGTGGGGGCGGTGGTTGCGGTCGTGACCGGCTCAGGGGTGGACGATGCGTAGTCGGCGTGGTGGGGGTTCTCCCAGATCACCGTTGCGCCCATTCCCAGGCCGATGCACATGGTGGTGATGCCGTAGCGGACGGACGGGTCCTCTTCGAACTGGCGCGCGAGCTGGTTCATCAGCCTGACGCCCGAGGAAGCCAGCGGATGTCCGACGGCGATCGCCCCGCCATAGCGGTTGACGCGCGGGTCGTCATCGGCAATCCCGAAGTGGTCCAGGAAGCTCAGTACCTGGACGGCGAATGCCTCGTTGATTTCGAACAGTCCGATGTCCTCGATGCCCAGCCCGGCGTTCTTCAGGGCCTTCTCGGTGGCCGGGACAGGGCCGATGCCCATGACTTCGGGCTCGACGCCGGCGAAAGCATAGGACACGAGGCGCATTTTGACGGAAAGCCCGAGTTCCTCGGCGGCTTCCGCTGAGGCCAGGACGGCGGCCGTGGCCCCGTCGTTCAACCCTGCTGCATTTCCCGCAGTGACGCGGCCGTGTGCGCGGAACGGAGTGCGCAGTTCAGCCAGGTCCTCAACGGTGGTGCCTGGACGCGGCGGTTCGTCCGTGGTGTGCAGCGCCCATCCCTGACCGGGTTTCATGGTGGCGACGGGCACGAGGTCATGCTGGATCTGTTCGTTGCTGTAGGCGGCGGCCAGCTTGGCCTGCGAGGCTGCTGCGTAAGCGTCCGTCCGGTCCTTGGTGATCGCCGGGAAGCGGTCGTGCAGGTTTTCGGCGGTGTTGCCCATGTTCAAGGCTGCAGGGTCAACCAGTCGCTCGGACATGAAACGCGGGTTGGGGTCCGCGCCCGCGCCCATGGGGTGGTTGCCCATGTGTTCCACGCCGCCTGCGATGACGACGTCGTAGGCGCCGAAGCCGATGCCGCTCGCCGTCGTCGTTACCGCGGTCATGGCACCTGCGCACATGCGGTCGATGGCGAAGCCGGGAACGGAACGGGGGAGGCCGGCCAGGAGGGCCGCCGTGCGGCCGATGGTCAGGCCTTGATCTCCGGTCTGGGTGGTGGCGGCGATGGCTACTTCGTCGACGCGCTCCGCGGGAAGCGAGGGGTTTCGCCTCATGAGTTCGCGGATGCATTTCACTACCAGGTCATCGGCGCGGGTCCCGGCGTAGATACCCTTTTCGCCAGCTTTGCCAAAAGGCGTGCGGACACCGTCCACGAAGACGACGTCCCGGACGTTGCGCTGGGCAGTGCGTGATGGACTCATGTATTTACTCCTCGTTGAGACATGGCACCGTGTCCCGCGGGGCGGGGTCCGGTTGGCATTACTGCAATGTTACTCATGGGTAACTTAGCGTGCAAGGCCATGGGCTTCTGCCCGCCGCATCCGGCACGCAAATGGCCCGCCGCCACGAACGTACGTTCGGGCAACGGGCCATTGCGACGGCGGTGACCACTAGGAGTCCTTGGACTGCTGTGCTTCGTTGGCCTTGGATTCCTTGGTTGGCAGCGGGCTCGGGTTTAAGCAGGCCTCGGTCAGGATGGGGGCGGCGATGGCGATTTGCCACTCCCTTGCGCCAAGCGTCCGAAGTTCCTGCGAAACGGTCTCCAGCGATACGTCCGTTGGTGGCCGCCAGGCTATGCGCCTGAGGTAGTCCGGAGTCAGCAGGTTCTCCACGGGCAAGTTGAGTTCGTCAGCCTTGGCTTGGAGGGCCGGCCTTGCCGTGGCCAGCCGCGCTGCTGCCTCCGGGTCCCGGTCTGCCCAGACCCGGGGAGGCGGCGGGGCATTTGTGGGCAGATGCAGCGGAGGAAGGTCCGTCATGGATCTGGCGTTCGTGATGCAGCGCAGCCATCGGGGAGCTTCCCGTTGCGCTGACCTGCCGTGGAACCCCTTTGTGGCCAGAAGCTGGGGGACGGTGGTTGGCATGGCCTTGGCAGCGGCCACCAGGGCTGAATCAGGGATGAGCCGGCCAGGTGCGACGTCGCGCTTGCGGGCCAGCTGGTCGCGTTCCTGCCACAGTTCCCGGACGGCGGCCAGCTGGCGGCGGTCACGGATCTGATGGAGACCGGAGGTCTTACGCCATGGTTCGACCCTGGGTGCCGGGACACCTGCGGCGAGGATGCCGGCGAATTCCTGTTCGGCGTACTCCAGCTTGCCGTCGGCCTCCAGGAGTTCAATAAGTTCTTCGCGCAGCTCGGCGAGGACTTCGACGTCGAGCGCTGCGTACCGCAACCAGGGTTCGGGCAGTGGCCGAGTCGACCAGTCAGCGGCAGAGTGTTCTTTGGCGAGACCGAAACCGAGCAGTTGTTCGATAACAGCCGCCAGGCCGACGCGGGGGAGCCCTGCGAGCCGCGCCGCGAGTTCAGTATCGAACAGCTTGTCCGGCCACATGCCGAGCTCGGACAGGCAAGGCAGGTCCTGGGTGGCGGCGTGAAGGATCCATTCCACCCCGCGCAGGGCGTCGTTGACGATGTCCAGGTTGTCGAACGGTTCGGGGTCGATGAGCCAGGTCCCGGCTCCTTCGCGACGGATCTGTACCAGGAAGGCACGCTGGCCGTAGCGGAACCCGGAAGCCCGCTCGGCATCGACGCCGGCAGGTCCGGTGCCGGCTGCTATTGCGGCTGCGCATCGTTCAAGTCCGGCAGGTGTGTCGATGACCAGGGGTACGCCCTCGCGTGGGGTGTCGAGATCAATGACTTCAGGGACGTGGCTGTCAAAGCCGTCAACCTTGATGTGGGTGGTGGGATCAGCAACCGGATCGCCGGCTGTGGTGTTTTCCAGGTTTTCAGGGGTCATGGTGGCTTAAGCTTACCGATTTGTCGCGTAACGGGGCGCTTTTGCCTTCGCCAGCGCAGCGGTTACGGCGCGGGTGGCCGTCAATTGCGCCTCCTGTTGGGCAGGCCGGTGACCCCGGGTGGCAGTGGAGGCAGTCCGGCGAAAGTGCACACCATGTCGGACCAGGCTTCCAGATGCGATTGGACATCCGCGCCGTCAGGCGTCCAGGAGGCCCGGAGTTCTATGTCGATGGTGTCGGGCCGCTCAGCCAGGGTGCCGAAGCTTTCGGAAAGGATCCGGGTAGCAGTGCCGCCGGCAGCCCGGTAAGGGGCTGAACGGTGTTCCAGGGCTTCGACGAGCCACGTCCAGGCCACGGAACCGAGCATGGAGTCGTTGCCCATTTCCGCATCCATTTGGGCCCGGATATACGTGACGATCCTGAACTCGCCCTCCCACACGGCCGATCCGTCCGGATCGTAGAGCAGGATGAAGCGGCCTGTGGCCAGTTCGTCCTCGTCTTCGCTGGAGGGGCTGCCGGCCTGGCTCTTGGCAAAGGCCTTGGCTGCCGGTCCATGCACGGGAACCTGGCGGGTGGCGGCGGTGGGGCTGAAGACTTCAGCGCCCAAGGCCACTGCATAAGGGGCCAAACGTGCGGGGGCGGGGATCTCATCAAGCCGCAACTCGCTGCGGCACTGGGCTTTTCGTAGCGTTCCCAAGGCGAAGAGAAAGTCCTGGGGAACTTGTGCGAGGGCGTTCACACTCGCAGATTATGCGTCCGGGGCGGCGAACCTGTGCAGGCTCGCCGCCCCGGACGGCAGGCGTATCAGCGTTACGCCAGTTCCTGCTTGATCGCCGCAACGAAGGTGTCGATGTCTTCTTCGGTGGTGTCGAACGAGCACATCCAGCGGACCTCGCGCCGGGCGGCATCCCAATCGTAGAACGCGAAGGACTTCCGCAGGCGGTCGGCAGCGCCTTCCGGGAGGATGGCGAAGACGCCGTTGGACTGCGTCGCCTGGGTGGGCTCGACGCCGTCGATCCCTTCAACGGCACTCCGCAGGCGGGTGGCCATGGCGTTGGCGTGAGCCGCGGACCGCAGCCACAGCCCGTCCTCCAGGAGTGCGATGAACTGGGCGGAGATGAAGCGCATCTTCGAAGCCAGCTGCATGTTCATCTTCCGCAGGAACTTCAGGCCGTCGGCGGCTTCAGGGTTGAGGGCCACCACCACTTCGCCGAAGAGCAGACCGTTCTTGGTCCCTCCGAATGAGAGGATGTCCACGCCGGCGTCGCGGGTAAATGCACGCAAGGGAACGTCCATGTGGGCAGCGGCGTTTGCCAGCCGCGCGCCGTCCATGTGCAGCTTCATGCCCTTGGAGTGGGCGTGGTCGGCAATGGCGCGAACTTCTTCAGGCGTGTAGCAGGTGCCGAGTTCCGTTGTCTGCGTGATGGAAACAACCAGGGGTTGTGCACGGTGCTCGTCGCCCCAGCCCCAGGCCTCACGATCGATGAGCTCCGGGGTGAGTTTTCCGTCCTCAGTGGGGACCTGCAGGAGCTTGATCCCGCCGATACGTTCCGGGGCCCCGTTCTCGTCCATGTTGATGTGTGCGGTGGAGGCGCAGATGACGGCCCCCCAGCGCGGCAGCAGCGACTGCAGCGACAGGACATTGGCGCCGGTGCCGTTGAAAACCGGGAAGGTCTCGATGCCTTCGCCGAACTGCTGCTCCAGGACGGCCTGCAGCCGGGCCGTGTACACGTCCTCGCCATAGGAAACCTGGTGTCCACCGTTGGCGGCCGCCAAGGCCGCAAGGATCTCCGGGTGCACGCCTGAGTAGTTGTCGGAAGCAAAACCCCTCACCGTGGGGTCGTGCAGCCGGCTGCCCTCGGAAATGTGGCCCGTGCTGGGCATTGCCTCTGTTGTGCTCGTCACTTGTTCATTCACGCTTTCAAGTCTATTTGGCCAGCAGGATCCGCTGGCCGTTCAGGATGGAGGCAGGTTGATCGAAAAGGCCGACGGCGGCAGCGGCCAGTTCTTCGACGTCGGTATGTCCGGGGAACCGCCGTTCGGGATGTGCGCGCCTCATGGTTTCGTCCACGAGCGCCTTGACCACGAACACCACGGCGGCACTGTGCTGTCCGCTGGTGTCTGTGTCGACGGACTGGGCGCGCCGGAAGCCGTCAGCCACCGCAAGCGTCCAAGCTTCTGCAGCGGCCTTCGCAGCAGCGTAACTGGCTGCGGCCGCGGTTGGGCTGGATACCGCGGTTGACGACACCATGGCGAACCGGCCATGTGGCGACGCTTCGAGTTGGCTGTAGAACACCCTGGTCACGTTCCGCAGCGTGGTAACCGCGCTGTGTTCCAGCGCCTCCCAATCAGCATCCGTCTGGTCTTCGATGCCCTTGGCCCCGCGCCAACCACCGACGAGGTGGATTACTCCGTCGACGCCCCCAAAGCCGCGGTCCGCGATCATCGAAGCCAGCCCACGAACGGATTCCAGGTCGCCGAGATCGCACACGAGGGGAGTCACAGCGCCGCCGGCCTCCAGCGCGGCCGCCTCGATCCGGGTCTGGTCCGAACCAACAGTCAGGACCCGGTGGCCGGCGGTGGACAAGGCCCGGGCGGCAGCGACGCCCGAAGCGCCGCTGCCGCCCGTTACCAAAACTGTCAGTGGGGACATCAGGCCGCCGTGGCGCCCGTGATGCCGGTGGTGGATTCGATGACGGGACGCATCTTCTTCTCCAAGGCTTCGTAGAACATGGACAGGGGGAACTCATCGTCCAGGACCTGATCGGTCAGCCCGCGGGGGGCGCCGTCCAAGGGCAGGGCGTCCGGGCCCTTTGCCCAGACCGAAGCCGGGTGCGGGGTGACGGTGCTTGAGATCAGCTCATAGGCGGCCAGCCAGTGGGCAGCCTTGGGACGATCAATGGAACGCCAGTATAGTTCCTCGATTTTGGCGCCGAGTTCAACCACGACAGCTGCTGCGTCATCCCAGTCGATGGAGAGCTTGCTGTCGGTCCAGTGGAGTACGTGGTGCTGGTGCATCCAGGCGAACAGGAGCTGCCCGCCCAGGCCGTCGTAGTTGCGGACGCGGTTGCCGGTGATGGCGAAGCGGAAGATCCGGTCGAAGATGACTGCGTACTGGACAAGCTTTGCGTGCTTGCGGGCATCGGGGTCGGCGTTCTCGTCCTTTTCGATCAGGACGGATTCGCGGAAGGCGGTCAGGTCGCAGCGCAGTTCTTCAAGGGAGTAGAGGAAGAAGGGCATCCGCTGCTTGATCATGAACGGATCAAACGGAAGGTCGCCGCGCATGTGGGTGCGGTCGTGGATCAGGTCCCACATGACGAACGTTCGCTGGGTGAGCTCCTGGTCCTCGATCAGCTGGGCCGCGTCCTCGGGCAGTTCCAGAGAGGTTGTTTCCGCGGCAGCCTTGAGCACCCGGCGGAAGCGGGCGGCCTCGCGGTCGGCGAAGATGGCTCCCCACGTGAACGTGGGTGTCTCGCGCACCGCCACGGTCTCCGGGAAGAGCACTGCGGAGTTGGTGTCATAGCCGGGGGTGAAGTCAACGAACCGGATGGGGACGAAGAGCTTGTTGGAGTACTCCCCGGCCTCCAGGCCGTCAATGAATTCCGGCCAGATAACCTCGATGAGTACAGCCTCGACCAAGCGGTTGGTGCTGCCGTTCTGCGTGTACATGGGGAAGACCACCAGATGCTGGAGGCCGTCGATGCGCTGCTTCTGTGGTTGGAAAGCCTGGAGGGAATCCAGGAAGTCCGGGACGCCGAAGCCGTTGCCGGCCCAACGCTTGAAGTCCTCCACGAGCAGCGCCAGGTACTGGGCGTCGTGATCGAAGCTGGGGGCGAGGGCCGTGATGGACTTGGTGATGGTGGCTACGAGCCTTGCCGCCTCATCGTGGACAGAGGGATCGGCGATGGATCCGTCCTGCTCCTGGTACCCCTGGAGGGACGTGGCAGCGGCTTTGAGGGCTACCCATTCAGCGTTGTCGGCGGTGACACGCGGGAGGGTGGCGATGGCGGTGGTGGTCATGGTGCTCGGCCCTTTCCGAAGTTGTTATTGCTTCTGGGCCGAGCGTAGCAAGCGAATAGCATCGCTAATTCAAGAATGGACTGAGCATAAGAAACTCTTGCTCATAGCCCCCGAACTTGGACCTTTAGATCCAGTTCGGGGGACACAGAGCCGCCTACCGCTCTTCCGGGTCGACCAGACGGAGCGATACGGAGTTGATGCAGAACCGCTGGTCCGTCGGCGTGCCATAACCCTCGCCCTCGAAAACGTGTCCCAGGTGCGAATCACAGTTGGCACACCGTACTTCCACCCGGTCCATGCCCATGGTGCGGTCATGGAGGTACCTGACAGTACCTTCGGCCAACGGCGCCCAGAAGGACGGCCACCCGCAGTGCGAGTCAAACTTCTCCTTGCTGGTGAACAACTCGCTGCCGCAGGCCCGGCACTGGTAGACACCCTCGGTGTGCGTGTCCCAGTATTCGCCCGTATACGGGCGCTCAGTGCCGGCCTGGCGCAGCACGCGGTATTCCTCAGGGGTCAACTCCTCGCGCCACTGGGCATCGCTCTTCTCCAGGGGCACAGAAGGTGTCTTGCTGATGTTTTCAGGAGTGTTCATGTCTTATGCAACGCTCACGAGTCGCCGATAAATCCCGAACCCGCGTACAAGTGGAGCACCGGAAGCCCCAACTGGTCCTGGGCCTTGTTGGCCCAATCCGTGTGGAGCGTGTCAGAGATGGCATGGGGCCGGGTAATGACCACTGCCTGCGCCGCATCCACCTCCCGGACCTTGGCCACCAAGCCGTCGACAGCACCGCCGTCGACGATTTCGCCGGTAACACCGCCACCCAGGCCTTCCAGCGCTGCCAGGGAAGTCGACAACGTCACCGCGGCTTCCGCACGCTCAGCCGCTGGATCCGGCGACTGGGCAGTAAGTTCCCGGAACGCCTTCGCCACATCAAGCAACGAAAGGTTCTCGAGGAAATCCACCAAGAGGTGGCGCTCAGTATTGGCAGGAACCAGCACTACCAACGGCGCGTCCCCGCCGTCGATCAGTTTGGCGATGTTCACGCGGTCGTCGGGGCCAAGGGGCTCTTCAGTCAGGATGACTATGGGATCACTCATGGCTACAGCGTAGTCCCGGGGAACGGCGTCCGCAGGGTTTCCGCGCCCGATTCGGCCCAACCTTCGCCGCGCGGGCCCAGCCTGCGCCAGCCCACGCCGACTCACGGCAAAATGTAACCATGGCATCAATGACAAGGCCAGCGAGCGACGCTGCTGAGAAAAAACTGTCCCCCCGCACCAAGTGGGCCATTGGAGGTTTCCTTGCCGGCGCCACCATTGCGGGACTTGTCGGCGCCGGTTCCTCTGCGCTCGCCGTCTACTTTGCCCGCCGGGTCATCACGCCCGCCGCACGGCACGAGGACCAGGAAGTCCTGGCCGTCATCCGGGGAGACAACGGCCTGCAGGTCATCCTGGCTGCCACGCCCGACTCGACCATCGACGGCGTCTTCAGCCTGTTCTTCTCAGGTGGAAAGGGACACGCCAGGATAGGCCGGATCGTCTCCTACCTGCCCGCCGAACAGACCGTCCTCCGGGAAGTCGAGGAGGTCTACAGCGGCGATCTTTCGGAAGCACGCCGGGCGTGGTGGAGCGGCGCTACCTACCCCGATCCGTCCGCGATCGGCCTTGCGGCCGAAGATGTTGAGATCGACGTCGACGGCGGAAAGGCGCCTGCGTGGTTGATCCGCGCCGATGCCTCGTCGCCGGCGCCGGTCTGGGCGATCATGGTCCATGGCCGGGGAGCCACCCGGCTCGAAGGTCTCCGGGCAGTCCGCACCGCCCGGGACCTTGGCCTGGACAGCCTGCTCATCTCCTACCGGAACGACGGACTGGCACCTTCCGCCCTGGACGGCCGCTACGGTCTGGGCTCCACGGAATGGCGTGACGTGGAGTCAGCGATCGAATACGCCTTGGAGAACGGCGCACGTGAAGTGGTGCTTTTCGGTTGGTCCATGGGCGGTGCAATCAGCCTGCAGACTGCGGACCTTTCCAAATACCGGCAAGTCATCAGGGCCTTGGTTTTGGATGCTCCGGTGATCAACTGGGTGGACGTCATGGCCCACCACGCCGAAATGAACAGGATCCCCTATACCGTGGGGCGTTACGGGCAACTGATGCTGGGCCATCCCCTGGGACGCAGGCTGACTGGGCTCGCAGCACCCGTGGACCTCAAAGCAATGGACTGGGACAGCCGCGCCGTTGAGTTGCGCACTCCAACGTTGCTGATCCACAGTGTGGACGACGACTACGTTCCTTTCGGGCCCTCGGCCAGTCTCGCCGAAAAGAACCCCGAGATGGTGACATTCGAGCCGTTCCACGGTGCCCGCCACACCAAGGAATGGAACGTCGATCCGGAGCGTTGGGAGCGGCTGGTGCGCTCCTGGCTCCAAGCCCAACTCGCACCCCGGAGGAACCCGGGCCAATCGGGCGAAGCCGGCGGTGCTGCCGCGGGGCCCGCAGCCTGAGGGTCAGTTGCTTCCCGTGCCGATCGGCCCGGTGACGCCGTTGGTAAGCCGCAGCAGGTCCGCAGGCGCAAGCTCTATATCCAGGCCCCGACGGCCACCGGAGACCAGGATGGTGTCAAAAGCCAGCGCTGATTCGTCCAGGACCGTGGGGGAGGGCTGGCGTTGCCCCAGCGGTGATATACCGCCCAGGACGTAGCCAGTGCGGCGTTCAGCAGCTTTCGGATCTGCCATCGCCGCTTTCTTGGATCCGAGGGCCGCAGCTGCGGCCTTCAGGTCCAGGTTCCCGGACACGGGGACAATGGCAACGGCCAACTTGCCTTCCACCTCCACCATCAGCGTCTTGAAGACACGGTCGGGATCAATGCCCAGGACCTCCGCCGCTTCCAGCCCGTAGCTGCTTGCAGCGGGATCATGCGCGTAGGGGTGCAGGACGAAGGGAACGCCGGCCGCAGCGAGTGCTGCTGTTGCCGGCGTTCCCTGTGAAGCCATTTTCCTTGCCATACCGAGTGGCGTTGCCTTTCAGTGTTCCAAACGGCTTGCGGCCGCAACCTTCCGCTTGATGCGGCCGAGCATCGCCGTCATTCCTCGCATCCGCAAGGGCGTGATCGCCCGGGTCAGGCCCAGGAGCTCGGGCATGTCGTCAGGCACCGCAAGGATCTCCTTGGCAGTCAGTCCGTCCAGCCCCTCATGCAGCACCCCTGCGAAACCCCGGGTAGTCGGTGCTTCCGGCGGCGCTTTGAAGAAGAGACGGTATGAACGCTCGCCGTCGGCGTTCTTCTCTGACTCAATCGTCAGGAACAGCGGGGACTGGCATTCCACGACTTGCTCCAGCAGTTCCGGGTGGTCCTTCAGACGCTCCGGCAGCTCAGGCAGGCCTCTGGAGAACTCCAGGAGGAGCTGGAGGCGGTCAGGTTCCGTCAACGCCTGGAAGTCGTCAACAATTTCCGCCAGGGCGGTGGGCAAGGTGTTCGTACTCATCTCTTCCAGCTTACGCACAAAGGTGCTGAGAGCGCGGTACTAGCTGTGGACCAAGGCGGAGGGAACTGTACCCCGTTCGGCTCCCTTGACGATGGGAACCCGCACTGCGTTGCCCCACTCGGTCCACGAGCCGTCGTAGTTGCGCACTGTGTCGAAGCCCAGAAGGTACTTCAGGGCGAACCAGGTGTGGCTGGACCGCTCGCCGATGCGGCAGTACGCCACGACATCGTCGCCCGGCTTCAGCCCCGCCTCGCCCAGGTAGAGGGCCTCAAGTTCTTCGCGGCTGCGGTAGGTGCCGTCTTCCGCTGCAGCCCGGGCCCACGGAATTGAGGCGGCCGTGGGAATGTGGCCGCCACGCAAGGCGCCCTCTTCGGGGTAGGCAGGCATGTGGGTGCGCTGGCCGGTGTATTCCTCGGGGGAGCGGACGTCGATCAAGGGGTTGCCCAAATGTGCCAGGACATCCTCCTTGAATGCCCGGATGGGAGCGTCGTCGCGCTCGACCTCGGGGTATTCGCCCGCAGCAGGCCGGGAGACCTCAGTGGTCAGCTCGCGGCCCTCGGCGATCCATTTGTCGCGTCCGCCATCAAGGAGGCGGACATCCTGGTGGCCGAACAACGTGAAGACCCACAGGGCGTAGGCAGCCCACCAGTTGGACTTGTCGCCGTAGATCACCACAGTGCTGTCGCGCGAGATGCCCTTGGAAGCGGCGAGGGCAGCGAAGGCTGCCCCGTCGACGTAGTCCCGGGTGACTTCATCGTTCAGGTCGGTGTGCCAGTCGATCTTGACTGCTCCCGGGATGTGCCCGGTTTCGTACAGCAGGACGTCCTCGTCGGACTCGACCAGCACCAACTTGCCGTCGGCTACAGCGCCGTCAGCAATTGCTGCCGCGAGCCAGTCGGTGGAAACGAGGCGTTCAGGGTTCGCGTAAGAGGCAAACTTTTCGTTTTGTTCAACGGGGTAGGACATGATGGCCTTTCACTGACAACGGACGGAGCCAGGCCGTGGAAGGTGGTGCAGGTGCGGGCCCGGCCTGCTTCAACACTAACCACGGGCTGCGCGGATTGCTTCCCGGTGGTCATACGGTGAAACATGGGCTTGGTCACGTGTCAGTTACCGTGGCGTCCGTTGCCGGTATTCTTGCTGGGGACCCAATGCCGAAGGAACGGACCACCGTGGTAAAGATCGAACAACTGGCTGCCCGCACGCCGGCAGTTTCCGTGGAGGAACTCCTCAAGGGTTTCTACCCGTCTCCCCGGTTCGGAGAGGTGTCGTTCGACAGTTACAGGCCCGATCCTTCCCAGCCAAGCCAGGCCAACGCCGTGAAACTCCTGTCGGCATTTGCCGATGGCGTAGGCAACGGCAATGACGCTGGACTCTTCAAGAAGCTCTTCGCCAAGAAGGCACCGGCCACGAGGGCCGGGATCTACCTCGATGGCGGATTCGGCGTCGGTAAGACCCACCTCCTGGCGTCCCTTTGGCACAGGTCTCCAGGCCCCAAGGCGTTTGGAACGTTCGTGGAATACACCAACCTGGTGGGGGCGTTGTCGTTCCGCAAGACCGTGGAAGCACTGAGCAACTACAAACTGGTGTGCATCGACGAATTCGAACTCGATGATCCCGGAGACACGGTGCTGATGTCCCGCCTCATGCGGGAACTCGCCGACGCCGGTGTGAAGCTTGCTGCCACGTCGAACACCCTGCCTGGTTCACTGGGCGAAGGCCGCTTCGCCGCCGTCGACTTCCAGCGGGAAATCCAGGTACTCGCGGACCAATTCGACGTCGTCAGGATCGACGGCGAGGACTTCCGCCACCGTGGCCTTCCCGCCGCGCCGGCACCGCTCAAGACCGAAGAACTCAAGCACCGGATGCGGACTGAGTTCGACGGGAAGACCGTGGCGGTGGATGATTTCCGCACCTTGGTCAACCATCTGGCTGCGGTGCACCCCAGCCGGTACCGTCAACTTATTTCCGGCGTGGAGGCCGTGGTGTGGAGCGACGTCGAAACCATTACGGAACAGGCCGTCGCGCTCCGTTTCGTGGTGCTGGCCGACCGGCTCTATGACAAAGATGTGCCCATTCTGGCCAGTGGCGTTCCCTTCGACCAGCTCTTCACCGAAGAGATGATGACGGGCGGATACATGAAGAAGTACTTCCGCGCCGTTTCGCGCCTGACCGCCCTGGCCCGCGAAGCACAAAATCACGAACCTGCCTGAATCAGACCGCTTTTCGGGGTCCGCGGTCCTTCAACACCCAGCGGATAACGATTCCGCCTGCCAAGGCCCAGAACGCTGCGCCGACACCGGCGAAAGCAATTCCTGAAGCTGCCAGCAGGAAAGTGATGCAGGCCGGTATCCTCTCCTCAGCCACTGCCAGCGCAGACGAGATCGAGGCTGCCAAAGTACCCAGCAACGCGAGGCCCGCGACGGCCTCAAGGAGTCCCGGGGGCGCTGCCGCGACAACCGTAACGAGCGCTGCCGACGCCGCCGCGAGGACCAGATACGCCAAACCGGAGACGAAGGCGGCGATCCAGCGCCGGCCGTGATCCTTGCCTGCTTCCTCCCCGGCGGCAAGCGCGGCGCTCAGCGCTGCCAGGTTGATCGCATGGCCGCCGAACGGTGCGCCGGCAATGGTTCCGGCTCCGGTCACCAGCATGGACGGCCGCCACGGGGTGGTGTATCCAAAGGACTTCAAGACAGCTACGCCGGGAATGTTTTGCGACGCCATGGTGACCACGAACAACGGCAGCGCCAAGCCGATGGCAGCCTCCACGGAGAACACCGGCGTTGTCCATTCCAGCCGCGGGAGGAGGCTCTCAGCCGGGATCTGTACGCCCGAGGACATGATGTGGATCCCAATCACCGCCAGTGCCACCAGCAGCGATGCAGGAACGGACCAGCGCGGCGCGAATTTCATCAGCACAATCCAGCACAACAGCACCGGGGCGATCAACGCCGGTGCCGTACCCAGCGACTTGAAGGGTGCAAGGCACAAGGGGAGAAGGACACCTGCGAGCATGGCCTGGGCCAAGGCCGTGGGAATCTTTGCCATCAACCTCCCGAGCAACGGAACCAACCCCGTGAGGACGATCAGCACCCCGACCAACAGGAAGGCACCCACGGCCGCCGGCCACCCGCCGTCGACCGTTCCTGCGGTCGCAAGGAGCGCCGCACCGGGAGTTGACCACGCGAGGGTCACCGGCATCCTGCTCTGCCAGGACAGCCAGAGGATGCCCAGGCCAAAAGTCAGGGTCAGGGCCAGCAATCCGCTGGAGGCTTGTCCTTGATCCGCGCCTACTGCCCTGAGTCCAGCAAGGACGACAGCGAATGATGAAGTGAACCCGACCAAGGCTGTCACGATGCCTGCAGTGATCGGCGGTCCCAAAGCGTCCCGGGTGGCACGGCTGTTGGTGGTTGTCGGGGAGGCTGAAGGCATAAGCTCCAAAATACCTGACCTGTTGGCGGCCGTTGCAAACGCCAACAGCACCGGTTAAACGCCAAGGGCACCGGTGGCGCCTCTCGGCGGGACCGGTGCCCCCTTGACGTATCTGGTACGGCGGCTCAGGCAGCTACGGCTGCTTCGGCTCATCCGTGACGGGAGCCTGCTCAGGCTGACCGTCGTTCTTGGCCACGAAGTCGGAAGCGGCGTTCTGGACCTTGTCGACGTGACCGGCGTACTTGCCGCCCGTCTTTTCGTCCACAAAATCCCCGGCCTTTTCGATGCCATTCTTGATGGCTTCTTCGTTGCCTTGAATGAGACCCTGAGCCTTGCCCTTCAGGTCGTCAATTAAACCCACGGGCACCTCCCTTCCATCGCGGAGCCAGTTCGCTCCTCCGCGTCCGACCCTAACACCAGTTCCCTGAGGTGCCAAGGGCTCAAACGCGGCCTGTGGATAACTAGGCCAACGGTTCGTTGGCGACCTTGTGCCGCGGGCTGTCCGGGTTCATCAGGGAATGCTTGCGTCCGTAGGCGAAATAGATCACCAGGCCGATGATGAGCCAGACGCCGAACCGTACCCAGGTTTCCCAGTGGAGCTGGAACATCAGGAACGCCGATGCCAGCACGCCGAAGGCGGGGACAAGGGGCATGAGCGGCAGGCGGAAGGTACGCGCTGCGTTCGGCTTGGTGTACCGGAAGACGATCACCGAAACACAGACCACGACGAAGGCTGCCAGGATGCCGATGTTGGTCAGGTCCGCAACTTCCTTGATTGGGAAGACACCAGCCAGGAAGGCCGAGGCGATGCCTGCGATCCACGTGACACGCTGCGGGGTGCCGTGGCGGTCAGTCTTGGCAAACCAGCCGGGCAGCAGCCCGTCGCGGCTCATGGAGAACCACACGCGGGTGACACCCAGGAGGAACGTCAGCATCACGGTCAGGATGGACAGCACCGCGAACACCGAAATGATGGTGGCAATGACCGGGAGGCCGACGCCGGTGAACGCCGAGGCGAAGCCGGCTGTGGGGTTGATGTCCTTGTAGTTCTGCATTCCTGTAAGGACGAGGGTTGCGGCAACATAGAGCAGCATGGCGATGATCAGCGACAGGATGATGGCCTTGGGCATGTGCTTCTTGCCGTCCTTGGCTTCCTCCGCTGCAGTACTCATGGCGTCGTAACCAAAGACCGCGAAGAAGACGGTCGCGGCACCAGCCACAACGGGGCCGAAACCGCTGGGCATGAACGGGTTGTAGTTCTCGGTGTTCACGTAGAAGATGCCAAGCCCGATGATGAACAGGATCAGGATGACCTTGATGGCCACGGCCACCAGTTCGAATCGGCCGAACGCCTTGGTTCCACGGCTCAGGATCCAGGTCACCAGAAGGCAGACGAGGATGGCGGGAAGATTGATGATGCCGCCCTTGCCTTCATCGGCGGTGGACGTCATCCAGGTTGGCATGTGGATGCCAATGCCCGAGAGGAAGGCGTCGAAGTAGCCGGAAATGCCGATGGCTACCACCGCCACGATGGCGATGTATTCAAGCAGCAAGTCCCAGCCGATGAACCAGCCGATGATCTCGCCCAGCGCAACGTAGCCGTACGTGTAGGCCGATCCGGCACGGGGGATCATGCCGGCAAATTCGGCATAGGACAAGGCAGCCGCCCCGGAGGCGAGTCCGGCGATCAGGAAGGAAAACAGAACGGCCGGGCCCACGCCCGGGTTGCTCTCGCTGCCGTGGGCAACCAGGCCCGCCAGGGAGAAAATTCCGACGCCGATAATTCCGCCGACGCCGATGGCCGTCAGCTGCCAAAGGCCAAGACTCTTAAAGAGCCCGCTGTGCTTGCTTTCTTCCTCGATATCGTCGATGGGCTTGCGCCTCAGGACGGACTGTGAAGCCGTCTTTACATTCATGGGGGGTACTCCTGCCGGTAGGCGTGGAACGGTGATGAGCTCGCAGTACATTATGCGAGCGGAATCACATTAGATAAAGCGACTTCTTCCGAGGGGTATCGGTTACTTCTCATGATGAATGGGGTCGCAGGTAAATGAGGGCATAAAAAAAGCAGCTCCTGGGAGCTGCTTTTCGTGGAGCGGACGACGAGATTCGAACTCGCGACATCCACCTTGGCAAGGTGGTGCTCTACCAGCTGAGCTACGTCCGCACATGTTGCCTGCCAGACTGGATCTGGCTTTCAACAACAAACAAGTTGCCTTGTTCTGGTGGGCGATACTGGGATCGAACCAGTGACCTCTTCCGTGTCAGGGAAGCGCGCTACCGCTGCGCCAATCGCCCATGCATCCAGCAAAAGCCGGAAGACATGGTTTTCACCGAGGTGGGTACGGGATTCGAACCCGTGTATACGGCTTTGCAGGCCGCTGCCTCGCCTCTCGGCCAACCCACCGTGTAAGCAGGATTCCGGGGAATACTTGCCTTGACAGTGCCTTGCGAGCGGACGACGAGATTCGAACTCGCGACATCCACCTTGGCAAGGTGGTGCTCTACCAGCTGAGCTACGTCCGCAGTGCGGTTCCGACGGGCAACCCTGTAGGCATTCCGTCGCTTTCCGACGAGTAAAAACTCTATAGGAGGTTCCTGCATTCTCCAAATCGGTAGCTTGGATCCGGGTGCGGCGGGCCTTGGTTCCTTGTACTGACGCGGATTCGGGCGAGTTTCACTGCTGTAATTCCACAGCTGTAGTTCACCGGCCTTCGGTAGCCTTCCGCTCGTTTTGCAATCCGGCCCGGGTCCGTTAGTGTTTTCTATGCACCCGGGCGATTGGCGCAGTGGTAGCGCGCTTCGTTCACACCGAAGAGGTCACTGGTTCGAACCCAGTATCGCCCACCAAAAGAAGGCCCCCGGAGATCCGGGGGCCTTTTGGGTTTCTGGGCCTTTCCACAAATTCCTGGTAGCTGCGCGGGACTCGTGACCGGGTTTCCTGGTCTGGGATGTATGGCGATTGCCGCAGAGGCGGTATGCGTGCCGGAAGACCCTGTCACGGTGCCGATCGAACAGTACGCCGAATGCTGCACCGTCACCAGTCAGACTCCGCGTCCATAATCCGGCATCGTGAGATTCCAAGCTCCCCATAACCTGTAGTGTCCGCAGGATCACAAAGGGTTTCACGATTGCGCAAAAAAGTTTTGAACTGGTGAATCAGGCGTCGCCTCCAGCGGGCACATGCTTGGCACAAGGATCTCATCGACAGCATCATGAATTGCCTTGCTTCAGCACATACTTAGCATGCAGGAACCTGAGGATGCTGAACAGCTTCGCACCGCGGAGCAACCCCGCCCGCCGTTTGAGGAGCTGGCCCGGAGCGCGCCCGTCCTTGCCGGCAAGCTTGCCCGGCTCTCTCCGGAGCAGCTCCTAAGGATCTTCCCGCCGGAGAATTCTGTCGGTCCTCTATGACAAAGTCTTTATATGACTGCTCCACTGCTTGCCCACGCTACTGACTACGGCCGGATGTATGCCCGCTCCACCACAGAGCAATTCTCCGTGCCATCCATCACGACGGTGATCGGCCAACAGGCCCATGCACTGGACGGTTGGTTCAGCTACATGGGGGCAAGCAGCCTGGCGGCGGATCCTGAGCTCCCGGCGATCCTCGGAAGTCCGGCAAAAGTGCGGCAAGCAGTCAATAAGGCATCCAAGGCAGCCGAGGTGTACCGGGACGCGGCTGCGGCGCGTGGTGATCGCGTCCATACATACTGCGAGCAGGTAGCTTTGCGGGCCCTGGGACGCCCGCACCGCATGCAGGAATGCAGGGACGAACTTGCAGCCAACGGTGAGCAGGCGTTTGCGGCCCGCTTCGATGAATGGTGGGAGTTGTACCGGGTGGAGCCGCTGGCGCCCGAGATTACGGTGTGGAACAAGACAGTGGGCTATGCGGGGACGCTAGACCTGGTGGCCAAAATCAATGGACGTATTTGTCTCATTGACTACAAAACCAAGGGCACCACCCGTGACGGAACGGTTAAATCCCTTGACGACAAAGTGGTCATGCAGCTTACGGCCGGGATGAAAGCCGAAGAAAGCCTGGTGGACCCCGTTTCGGGTGAGTGGGAACCCTGGAGGTACGGGGACAATCCCATGTTGCTGGCTGTTGCCATCGGAGAAACCGAGGTGAGGCCCATGCGGGCAAACCCGGAGATTCTCAAGCACCACTGGTGGAAGTTCTGTGCCCTTCGGCGGGTATGGGAGATGTCGGCGGATGTCACTGCTGCCGGACAAGCCCTGCTGCCGGTTGCGCCACCGGTGTTTACTGCGGCCGGTGCCGCGCCGGCCAACAGCGGCGGTGCCATGACCTCAACTAAACTGGCTTAGGCTCCGCAACGCGAGGGCCGGGTTCGACGATCGTGAGGACAGGCAAAGCATGGCAATTTTGAGTATCCGAATCATCGGGGATCCGGTGCTGCGCACCGTGGCCGACCCCGTCACCGACTTCGGTCCGGAGCTCGCCAAGCTGGTAGCTGACATGACAGAAACCATGGAGGACGTTGAGGGCGCAGGCCTGGCCGCTCCGCAGGTCGGCGTCAGCCAGCGCGTCTTCACTTACCGCATTGGCGGAGTGGAGGGCCACATCATCAATCCGGTCCTGGAAAACAGCGAAGACTTCCAGCCTGACGAGGTAGAGGGTTGCCTTTCGATTCCCGGCCTTGGATTCCCCGTGCGCCGCTACAGGGCCACCCGGGCAACTGGCGTGGACCTGAACGGCAACCCGGTGTCGGTGGAGGCCGAAGGCATGCTGGCACGCTGTTTCCAGCACGAGACCGATCACCTTGACGGCGTGCTGTACACAGACAGGCTGGAAGGGGAGGACCGCAAGGCTGCCCTTCGCGCCATCAGAAACGCCAACTACCACGCCATAACCGAAAAGACGACGTCGAAGCGTGCTAACAGTGTGGGTTCAAGCTTCGGTGGGGGCAGTTTCGGGGTTCCCGAGTGAGGGTACTCTTCGCGGGGACGCCGGCCGTAGCTGTACCGTCGCTGGACGCTTTGGTTAAGGCCGGTTTCGACGTCGTTGCCGTCCTGACCCGCCCGGACGCTCCACTGGGCCGCAAACGCGTCATGACTCCCTCTCCAGTAGCGGCCCGCGCCGGGGAATTGGGCATCGAGGTCATTCGCGCGGCCAAGGTTGACGCCGATACCACGGCCCGAATCGCGGGTTATGCGCCTGATGTGGCCGCCATCGTTGCCTACGGCGGGATTGTTCCGCGCGCTGCCCTGGGCGTCCCCACGCATGGCTGGGTCAATCTGCACTTCTCATTGTTGCCGGCCTGGCGCGGTGCTGCTCCTGTTCAGCGTTCCATCATTGCCGGAGACGACGTCACTGGCGCCGCAACGTTCCAGCTCGAAGAGGGCCTCGATACCGGGCCCGTGTTTGGAACCCTCACGGAAACTGTCCGGCCGGAAGATACTGCCGGCGATCTCCTTGAGCGGTTGTCCATCAGCGGAGCCGTGCTGCTGAGCCAGACGCTCTCCGCCATCGACGCCGGACAGGCTGCTCCGCAACCGCAGTCAGGAGAGGTGTCATTGGCTCCCAAGCTGACATTGGATGACGGGCGCCTGGACTGGCGGCAGCCGGCGCTGGCACTGAACCGCCGTTCCAGGGGAGTGACCCCGGAACCGGGAGCATGGACAACATTGGAAGGCCAGCGGGTCAAACTGGAACCTGTGACGTTGAGGCCCGGGATCGACGATCTCGCGCCCGGAACCATCCGGGTGGATGGCAAATCCGTACTCGTGGGCACCGGTTCCCACGCCGTGGAGCTTGGCCGGATTCAACCGGCCGGTAAGAAAATGATGTCGCCGGCCGATTGGGCCCGCGGCTTGGCAGCACCTGAGAGAGTGGTATTCGAATGAGTGAGTCCGGCCGTCGAGGCCCCAACAACAGCGGGAGCCGGGACGGCGGCGGGCAGGGCAACCGCGGGGCCAGGGGCGGTAGCCAACGCAACGCCCAAGGCAGGGAGCGGAACAGGGGACCCCAGCGCGGATTCACCAACAATGCGCCGTCGCAGCGTACCCGCCGGGCCGACCCTGCGCGCTTGGTCGCATTCGAGGTACTCCGGGCTGTCGCCTCGGAGGACGCCTACGCCAACCTGGTCCTCCCCGCGAGAATCCGGGAGCACCGCCTGGACCGTCGAGATGCCGGGTTCGCCACCGAGCTGAGCTACGGGGCACTGCGTGGCCAGGGTACTTACGACGCCATTCTGGCCCGTTGTGTTGACCGGCCCCTGGAGCAGCTGGACCCCGCGATCCTGGATGCCCTGCGGATCGGTGCGCACCAGCTACTGTCGATGCGGGTTCCTGCCCATGCCGCGTTGGACCAAACAGTAGGTTTGGCCCGTGCAGTCATTGGCGCCGGTCCATCGGCCCTGATCAACGCGGTACTCCGCAAGGTCACCGCCCACAGCATGGACGAGTGGTTGGATATCCTGCTGGACCAGGAAACCGACGAGACCAAGATCGCTGCCCTCCGCCATGCACACCCTGAGTGGATCGTCCGCGCGCTGCGGCAGTCACTGGTGAACCACGGCAGGCCCAAGGCTGAGATCGACGACCTCCTGGAAGCCGACAACGCGGCGCCGGTGGTCAACCTGGTGGCTCTACCGGGTCTGGGTGACCTGGATGAGGCCTTTGACAACGGAGCCACTCCCGGTGAACTCGTAGAAGGCTCGGCGCTCTCCGCAGGCGGGGACCTTGGTCGTTTCGAATCAGTACGGCGGGGCACCACCCGTGTCCAGGACGTGGGATCCCAGCTTGTTGCACGTGCGTTGGCCGGCGTGGAACTCGGGGAGCGTGCCGCCCATGGCGAGAAATGGCTGGATCTTTGCGCAGGTCCCGGTGGCAAGGCGGCGCTGCTGGCCGCCCTTGCCTATCGCGACGGAGCTACCCTCCTGGCAAACGAACCGGCACCCCACCGGGCCAAGCTTGTCCAACAGGCGCTCTCCGCTGTGCCCACGGAATCCTGGAGTGTGCGCACGGGCGACGGGCGCGAAGTCGGCGCCGAGCAGCCAGAAGCTTTTGATCGTGTCCTGGTGGATGTTCCGTGCAGCGGCCTTGGCGCCCTGCGCAGGAGGCCGGAGTCACGTTGGCGTCGCTCGCCCAAGGACATCGGCGATCTCGGTCCGCTGCAGCGGGATCTCCTGAAATCGGCGATCGACGCCGTCAAGCCCGGCGGCGTCGTGGCCTACGTGACGTGTTCTCCCCACCCTGCTGAGACCACCGCAGTGGTTGGCGACGTACTCTACAAGCGGGACGACCTCGAATTGCTCGACTCCGGGCAGGCACTCGACCATGTCAGCCTGACCGGAAATCTGGGTGCGGGACATGAGCTCACTGCCCAGCTGTGGCCGCACATCCACCAGACGGATGCCATGTTCATGGCCATTATCCGAAAGAAGCCGTAGCCGCTACATCCCCTGGCTGCGGCGGAACCATTCCTTTCGCTGCAGCCGTACCATGACCCATACCGACCCGAAGGGGCTGCCTTGTCTCAGTGCTGTATCAACCCGAGCATCTTGTCCGCGGACTTCGTCAACCTGGAGGCGGAGTTGCAGAGGATCAGCAACGCCGACGCCGTCCACGTCGACGTCATGGACAACCACTTCGTGCCCAACCTGACGCTCGGATTGCCGGTGGTACAGCGGATTCAGGCCGTAAGCCCCGTTCCGCTGGACGCGCATCTGATGATTTCCGACGTCGACCGCTGGGCGCCTGCCTACGCAGACGCCGGCGTCGCGTCCGTGACGTTCCACGCCGAGGCCGCCATGGCCCCGGTGAAACTGGCCCGTGAACTGCGGGAACGGGGATCCAAAGCAGGCATGGCCTTACGGCCTGCGACACCGGTAGAGCCCTACCTGGACATGCTCAGTGAGTTGGACATGCTGTTGATCATGACGGTGGAGCCCGGCTTCGGCGGGCAATCGTTCCTTGACATCACCCTGCCCAAGATCCGCCGCGCCCGTGCTGCCATCGAGGGTTCGGGCATTGCTGTAGCGATCCAGGTGGACGGCGGCATTACGGAGGAGACCATCGTCCGGGCTGCTGAGGCCGGCGCCAACGTCTTTGTTGCGGGTTCGGCTGTCTATAGTCACGAGGACCCGGCTGCGGCGATCGATCGGCTGCGTGCAGCAGGCCGGGCCGCGACGGCGGCCTAGGCCTTTACGCCGTCACCGGATATTACGAAGATGGCCGGGAATAGCCTGGTCATCGCTCTGGTTATGGCACAATAACAACACACATACGTGCTCCGGGGTCGGTGTAAGTCCGAACCGGCGGTTATAGTCCGCGACCCGCGAGCCACCGATGTCCTGAGCAATCCGGATAGAGGTGGCGGACGGTTGAACCGGTGGAATTCCGGTACCGACAGTTAAAGTCTGGATGGGAGAAGCACGTACAGTCATGCCGTGGGCGTTCCTTCAGTGACGCCCGGCATTGCGCTGTCGTACACCCCCGGAGTCATCGCGGCTTACTGGGAAGGAACGACATGGATTTTCTGCGATGGCTCTTCGAAGCACAGATCCCCGTTGGAGGATCTGCTCTTGTCTTACGCGAAGTGCTTGGAAACATCTTTGGGTTACTCAGCGCCCTCGGCGGAATGCGCCGGAAAGTCTGGGCTTGGCCGGTAGGAATCATCGGCAACATCCTTTTGCTCACCGTGTTCCTCGGCAACGTATTCGGTGCTGCTGCGCCCGCAACCCTCTGGGGACAGGCCGGCCGGCAGGTGATGTTCATCGCCGTTGCACTTTATGGCTGGTACCGGTGGCGTCAAGGCCGGCAGTCGAGCACCCAGGGCCGGGCCGTGGTCCCCGGCTGGGCCGGTAACAAGGTGCGCCTGGTTCTGATCGGCGCGATGGTAGCCGGTACTGCGGCCCTGACGCCCCTGTTTGACGCCCTCGGCTCCTACCCGCCTGTGTGGGCAGATGCCTGGACCTTCATGGGCTCCCTCCTGGCCACTTACGGCATGGCCCGGGGATGGACTGAATTCTGGTTGATCTGGGTTGCCGTGGACATCGTGGGCGTGCCTCTGCTGTTCAGTGCCGGCTATTACGCCAGTGCTGTGATGTACCTGTTCTACGGGTTCTTTACCCTGACCGGATTCTTCGTGTGGTGGCGGGCCGAAAAGCGTGAGCGTGGCGCTGTTCAACCAATTCCGGCGCCGGCAGGAGCCGTGCGATGAGCGCGCAGGCCGTTGAGTTTTCGGCTACTGAAAAGGCCGCCATGGACGCAGCTCTCACCGCCGCCCTGGCTGGCCCGCGAGGAGCGAATCCGCTGGTTGGTGCAGTGATCCTCGGCGCGGAAGGCGAGCAACTTGCCACCGGCTACCATCGCGGTGCCGGAACGGACCATGCGGAGGCCGACGCCATCTCCGAAGCCCGGCGCCAGGGAATCGACACCAAGGGCACCACCATGGTGGTCACCCTGGAGCCTTGCAACCATGTAGGCCGGACAGGTCCCTGTGCCCAGGCGATCATTGCAGCCGGCATCGCAAAGGTGATCTACGCCGTCGACGATCCGCACGACCCCGCCGCCGGCGGTGCCAAGACGCTGCGCGCGGCAGGAATTGATGTCACGTCCGGGCTCGGCTACGACGAATCCCTGGACTTGAACCGGGAATGGTTCGACGCCGTTGCCGCCAAACGCCCGTTCGTCACCTTGCATATTGCACAGACCCTGGACAGCCGGATCGCTGCGGTTGACGGCACCAGCCAGTGGATCTCCAGCGCAGAGTCGCTGGCAGACAACCACGCCTTGCGGCGCCTGATCGACGCGATCCTCGTAGGGACCGGAACCGTGCTCATCGACAACCCCCGGCTGACGGCGCGCACTCCTGACGGTGAACTTTCCCAACGCCAGCCCGTTCGGGCAGTCATGGGCCTGCGGGATGTCCCGGAGGGGGCAGCGGTACGGGGAACCGACGGCCGCTTCAGGCATCTGCCAACCCGGGATCCAGCAGAGGCCCTGGGCATGCTCTTCGAAGAGGGTGTCCGGCATGTGATGGTCGAAGGGGGTTCGAGCATTCTGAGTACCTTCCTTGCGGCGGAGTTGGTGGACGAGTTGATTGTCTACCTGGCGCCGACCCTGCTGGGGTCCGGCACTCCGGCGCTGAACGACTTGGGTATCGGCACGCTCGCCGAAGCCCAGCACTGGGCGTGGGACGAGGCATCAGGGGGTCCGGTACGGACCCTCGGCAACGACCTGCGGCTCCATCTCCGTCCGGCCGGACGTGCTGCCAACACCACTAAGAATTCGATTCCGCAGAAGAATATGGTTTCACGCAGTGACGCCGCGGAATATGTCACAGGAGGACACTGATGTTTACCGGAATCGTTGCAGAACAAGGCACTGTCCTGGGTATCGAGCATGACGGCGATGCCAGCGCAACGCTGCGCTTGAAGGCCCCCACCACTACCGGGGACCTGCCGTTGGGCGGCTCCATTGCCGTCAACGGTGTCTGCCTCACGGCCACCCGCATTGATGGACAGGACTTCAGCGTCGATGTCATGGGCGAGACCCTGACGCGCACCACCATCGGGGAATTGGCTGCGGGCGACACCGTGAACCTGGAACGGTGTGTTCCTGCCGGCGGACGGCTGGATGGCCACGTCGTGCAAGGCCATGTTGACGGCGTGGGGGAGCTGCTCGAGCGCGAAGCGCTGGGTAACTGGGACCGCTTGCGGTTCGGCGTCCCCGCCCCGCTGGCACGCTACATCGCCGAAAAAGGTTCCATCGCCGTCGACGGGGTATCGCTCACGGTGACCGCCGTCAGCGCGGCTTCCGAAAAGGACGCGTGGTTCGAAGTCGGCCTCATCCCCACCACGCTGGAGGAGACGGGCCTGGGAGCGAAACCGGTTGGCGGGCACGTCAACCTGGAAGTGGATGTCCTGGCAAAATACACCGAACGGCTTCTGTCGTTCGCTCCGCGGCAGGAGGGCACCCGATGAGCGCCCCCACGACCCCGCAACCGGCGACGTCGCAGCGTCCGGGCCTGGACTCCGTGGAATCCGCCATCGCAGCCATGGCGGCCGGGCGGGCCGTCATTGTGGTGGACAACGAGGACAGGGAAAACGAAGGCGACATCATTTTTGCCGCTGAACATGCCACCCCGGCCCTGATGGGTTGGACCATCCGATATTCCTCCGGCGTCATCTGTGTTCCGTTGGAAGGCCAGCGGGCCGACGCGCTGATTCTGCCCCCGATGGTCGAAATCAACGAAGATGCTAAGGGTACTGCCTATACTGTTTCCTGTGACGCTGCGGTAGGAGTCAGCACGGGTATTTCTGCCACGGACCGGGCCCTGACGGCCCGGATCCTGGCGGACCCGAGCAGCACTCCGGCGTCACTCACCCGCCCCGGGCATATTTTTCCGCTTCGGGCCGTTAAGGGGGGAGTGCGAGAACGTCCGGGACACACGGAAGCTGCCGTGGACTTGTGTCGCCTGGCCGGGCTCGCCCCGGTGGGTGTAATCGCAGAGTTGGTACATGACGACGGTGAAATGATGCGCTTGGACAGCCTGCGCGGGTTCGCCGCTGAACATGGATGCCCCCTCATCTCCATCGAGGATCTGGTGTCGTATGTTGAGGCGACGGAGTCCCGGGCGGCGCAGATTTCACGGGTAGACGAGGAGAAGCGATGACCGCATCGACAACACGCAGCAGTGAGCACACGGAGCCCGGTCCGCACCCCGTAAGCGGGGGACCGATCGTCCAGTTGCCGACGGCCTTTGGTGAATTTGTGGCGCAGGCGTGGACGGATCATGTCACGGGGGTCGAACATCTCGCGGTCAGCTCGCCCAATCCGCCCAAGGGCGGCCAGGCACCCTTGGTCAGGCTGCACTCTGAATGCCTGACCGGAGATGTGTTCGGTTCCTACCGCTGCGATTGCGGTGAACAGCTTGCCTTCGCCCTGGAGCTCATCCACAGGGAAGGCGGCACGCTGCTCTACCTGCGTGGACAGGAAGGGCGCGGCATCGGACTCGCCAACAAGATCAAGGCCTACGCCCTGCAGGAAGCCGGTTTTGACACTGTCGAGGCCAACGAGCAACTGGGCCTGCCGGTCGATGCCCGTTCCTACAGCGCAGCGGGTCAGATCCTTGCCGAAATGGGTCTCAACGAAGTCCGGCTGTTGAGCAACAACCCGGACAAACAGCACCGTCTGGACAAAGCCGGGGTGACTGTCGTGGAGATGGTGCCTACGGAGGTGCCGTCCCGGGAGCAGAACCTTCGGTACCTGCAAACCAAGAAGGACCGTATGGACCACCGGCTGACGCTCGACGTCGAGCCGGTCAGCAACGGCAAGAAGACAGCTTCACCCCAAACCTCAAACAGCAACCAAGACTGAACGGATCCCCAGCACACCATGAGCGGACACGGCGCGCCCACAATCGACCTCACTACCCTCAACCCTGAAGAAACCTCGCAGCTCAAGCTCGCCATCGTGGCCGCGAGCTGGCACACCCAGATCATGGACGGCCTGGTGGATGGTGCCCTGCGTGCCGCGAAGGAAGCAGGCATCGCCGAACCCACCCTGGTGCGGGTTCCGGGCAGTTTTGAATTGCCGGTTGCAGCCGCCCGGCTGGCACCGCACTTTGACGCCGTCGTGGCCCTGGGCGTTGTTATCCGTGGCGGAACCCCGCACTTTGACTACGTTTGCCAGGCCGCGACGTCGGGACTCACCGATGTCAGCGTCCGCACCGGCGTGCCGGTCGGCTTCGGCGTACTCACCTGCGATACGGAACAACAGGGCCTTGACCGGGCCGGCCTCCCGGGTTCCCAGGAGGATAAGGGCCACGAGGCGGTCACCGCTGCCCTGGCCACCGCTGTGACGCTCAAGCAATACAGCTGATTCCAGCGCGAACGGAGGGGATGTGAGTGTGTGTTCACTCACATCCCCTTCGTCATGCAACGCCCCAACAAGCGGCGCCGGGCCCGGAGCAAGTAGTCTGGAGGGCGTGAAGAATTTCGAGACGCTGTTCGCAGAACTGAGTGAGAAAGCAGCGACCCGTCCGGCAGGCTCGCGCACGGTAGCCGAGCTGGACTCCGGAATCCACGGCATCGGCAAGAAGGTGGTCGAAGAGGCCGCCGAAGTCTGGATGGCCGCGGAGTACGAATCGGACGAGGCCGCTGCTGAGGAAATCTCCCAGCTGCTGTACCACCTGCAGGTCCTCATGCTCGCCAAGGGCCTCAGCCTGGAAGACGTTTACAAGCATCTCTAGCCACGCCCCTCCGCACGCTTTGCAAGCGGAGTCAGCCGCGTGGCCGATGTGCCTGAAACCTCCATTCCAAAAAGAAAGTCTCTCCCAATGCTCCGTGTAGCAGTCCCCAACAAGGGATCCCTGTCCGAAGCCGCCTCGGCAATGCTCTCCGAGGCCGGCTACCGCCAGCGCCGCGACTCCCGCGAACTGGTGATGGTTGATCCTGACAACGACATTGAGTTCTTCTTCCTCCGTCCCCGTGACATCGCCGTCTATGTAGGCCAGGGAACCCTGGACGTCGGCATCACCGGCAGGGACCTCCTGCTTGACGCGAAGGTGGAAGCCGAAGAGTTGCTGCCCTTGGGCTTCGCGCCTTCGACTTTCCGTTTCGCCGGCCCTGTTGGTGACTTCACCGGCGTCGAGCAGCTTGAAGGCAAGCGGCTGGCCACAAGCTATGACGGCCTCCTGCGTGACTACCTCGCTGAACGCGGCGTCAACGCCACAGTGGTCCGTCTCGATGGGGCCGTGGAATCATCCGTCCGCTTGGGCGTGGCCGACGCCATTGCCGATGTCGTGGAAACCGGCAATACCCTCAAGGCCGCCGGCATGGAGATCTTCGGCGACCCCATCCTGAAGTCCGAAGCCGTCCTGATCCGTCGTACGGGCTCCGCTGGCGCAGCCAACGGGACCGCGAAGGAAATCGACATCCTCATCCGCCGCCTTCAAGGCGTTCTGGTTGCGCGCCAGTACGTGCTCATGGACTACGACATCCGCAAGGACCTCGTGGAAGACGCCGCGGCGCTGACTCCCGGACTTGAATCGCCCACGGTCTCGCCGCTTCGCGATTCCGAGTGGGTAGCCGTGCGGTCCATGGTCCCCAAGAAGGAAACCAACCGCATCATGGATGAGCTTTACGACCTCGGCGCGCGCGCCATCCTGGTCAGCAGCATCCACGCCTGCCGGATCTGACCCACACTGACCGACTAGAGCCCAGCAGAACTGAGGAGCAGCACATGGCTGTAGCCGTACGCGTCATTCCATGCCTGGACGTGGACGCCGGCCGCGTCGTCAAGGGTGTCAACTTTGAAGGCCTTCGCGACGCCGGAGACCCTGTGGAACTCGCCCACCGGTACGACAACGGCGGGGCAGACGAACTGACGTTCCTGGACGTCACGGCGTCGTCAGGGAACCGCGAAACAACGTTCGACGTCGTTCGCCGCACCGCAGAGGAAGTGTTTATTCCCCTCACCGTGGGTGGTGGCGTCCGCGGGGTGGCCGAGGTGGACAAGCTCCTGCGCTTTGGTGCGGACAAGGCGTCCATCAACACAGCCGCCGTCGCCAGGCCCGATGTCATCGATGAAATTACCCGCCACTTCGGCTCCCAGGTCCTGGTGCTCTCCGTCGACGCGCGCCGGACCCGGGAAGGCGACGCCCCGACGTCGTCCGGGTTTGAAGTCACCACGCACGGCGGCCGGACCGGTACCGGAATCGATGCCATTGCCTGGGCGAAGGAAGCCGCGGACAGGGGAGTGGGGGAGATCCTGCTCAACTCCATTGACGCCGACGGCACCAAGGACGGCTTCGACCTTGAGCTGATCCGTTTGGTTCGGGCAGCCGTGAATATCCCGATTATCGCCTCGGGCGGTGCCGGTGCCCCGGAGCACTTCCCGCCCGCTGTACAGGCTGGGGCTGACGCTGTGCTGGCCGCCTCGGTGTTCCACTTCGGTCCGAATGACATGATCGCTCAGGTCAAGGCCGCGATCCGCGAGGCCGGCTTCGAAGTCCGCTAGGCAACGCAAACGCGGGGTCGCTGATGGCCATCATCCCTTGCGGGATGGGCCATCAGCGACCCCGCGTTGCTTGGTTACAGGCCGATGTCCGCTGACTGCAAGAGCGCGACGGCGTCCGGCTGGCCTTCGAAGGTGACCAGGGCCTGGTTGGTGCGGCCGTGGGCGTGCATGAGAAGCTCGCCCGGCTCGCCAACGATGGCGACGGACACGGGTGCGCGCTTGGCCACATGCCGCGGCCCCGTGGGCCTGACAAGGACGATGCCAAGGTCCACGCCGCGGTACAGGAACGCTGCACGCTTGATGAGGTCATTCCAGAGTGCATCCGAATAGGCTTCGTCCAGTGCCCTCGGCGCCCACCTGTCGCCGGCGCGGCGGATATCCTCGGTGTGCACGAAGTACTCGATGAGGTTGGAGGTCTCGTCCAGCGCCTTGATCTTCAAAGGAGAGAAAGCGGGAGGCCCGGAGCGGAACGTCTTGACGAGGTCCGCGTACGCGTCCGTGGTCTTCAGCTGGGAGGCCAGCTTGGAGGTGGCTTTTTCCGATGCCTTGCCAAGACTGGGAATCAACAGGCCAAGACCGACAGCGATTTTCCGCTCCCGCAAGTACAAATGCGCGGCAAGGTCACGGGTCCGCCAGCCTTCGCAGAGCGTGGGGGAGTCAGGCCCGGCCGCCAGCAGGGTTTCGGCCAGTACTTCTCGGGAGGGATCGACGAAATGCATCACTTGTGAAACTAGCACGATCGGAGCGCTCTTGCGCAGTGGAACCGCCGCAGAACCGCCAGTCCCGTCAAAGGCACTAGACTTGATCTGATGTCAGAGCAGTCCGCCCCCAGCCCCTCTCCCGCCGTGGAGCTTTCCAGCGACCCCGCGGGTCCGTTGCCGCAGGAGATCGCGGACGCTCTCAAGCGCGATTCCGCCGGCCTGGTTGCTGCTATTGTGCAGCAGCACGACACCAACGAGGTCCTCATGCTCGGATGGATGGATGACGAGGCACTGCACCGCACCATGACCACCGGGCGCGTCACGTTCTACTCCCGCTCCCGCCAGGAATACTGGCGTAAGGGCGACACTTCCGGACACGTACAGTTCGTGAAGTCCGTCGCCCTTGATTGCGACGGCGATGCCCTCCTGATCCGCGTGGACCAGATCGGCGCAGCCTGCCACACCGGAACCCGGACCTGCTTCGACGGTCGCGACTTTACAGTCGTTACGGGCTACCGCGACTAAGGCACCCAGCACTTACCACTGACGCACCACCTCATACCAAAAGGCGGAGAACAATAGCCATGCAGGACCTTGGAATCATCAGCCCGGGCCTGGAAGAGTTCCGGGAACTCGCCGTCCACAGCCGTGTCATCCCCGTGCGGCTTAAAGTCCTGGCCGATGCAGAAACCCCCATTGGCCTTTACCGGAAGCTCGCCAAGGGACAGCCCGGCTCCTTCCTCCTGGAATCAGCAGCAGTAGGCGGGGCCTGGTCGCGTTATTCGTTCATCGGTTCAAAGTCCCGCGCAACCTTGACCACCAAGGACGGCCAGGCACACTGGATCGGTGAGCCGCCCGTCGGCGTGCCAGTTTCCGGGAACCCGGTGGAGGCCGTCCGCGACACGATTGCCGCACTGCAGACCGATCGTTTCGAGGGCCTTCCGCCCTTCACCTCCGGCCTGGTCGGCTTCCTTGGCTGGGAATCCGTGCGCCACTGGGAACGCCTGACCTCTCCGCCCGAGGACGACCTGCAGTTGCCGGAGATGGCGCTGAACCTGGTCACCGACATGGCGGTTCATGACAACGTCGACGGCACTGTCCTGCTCATTGCCAATGCCATCAACTTCGACGGCAGCAGCGAACGCGTCGATGATGCCTGGCACGATGCCGTGGCCCGAGTGCAAGCGCTCCTGGACCAGATCAGCACGCCCGTTCCCCAGCCTGTTTCCGTTTTGGACACGGCAGCCCTGGACTTTGCCTCAAGCGTGCAGGAACGCTGGGAGGAAGCGAAGTACCTGGAAGCCATCGACCGTGGCAAGGAAGCGATTGTTGACGGCGAAGTGTTCCAGGTGGTGATTTCGCGCCGCTTCGAGATGGAATGCGCCGTAGATCCCCTGGATGTCTACCGCGTTCTGCGCAACACCAACCCGAGCCCCTACATGTACCTCTTCAGCCTCGAAGATGCAGACGGCCGCGAGTACTCGATTGTCGGGTCCTCGCCGGAAGCGTTGGTGACGGTGACCGGTGAGGAAGTCATCACGCACCCCATCGCCGGTTCACGTCCCCGCGGGAAGACCGTAGAGGCCGACAAAGCCTTGGCTACAGAGTTGCTCGCGGACCAGAAGGAACGCGCGGAACACCTGATGCTGGTGGACTTGTCCCGTAACGACCTTTCCAAAGTGTGCGTGGCCGGGACAGTCGATGTCACCCAGTTCATGGAAGTGGAGCGCTTCAGCCACATCATGCACCTCGTTTCCACTGTGGTGGGGCAGCTTGCTCCTCACGCCAAGGCATACGACGTCCTCAGGGCAACCTTCCCGGCAGGTACGTTGTCCGGCGCCCCGAAGCCCCGTGCGCTGCGGCTCCTCGATGAACTCGAACCGCACCGCCGCGGCATCTACGGTGGCGTGGTGGGCTACCTGGACTTCGCCGGTGACATGGACATGGCCATTGCCATCCGTTCGGCACTGCTCCGTGAGGGCCGCGCCTATGTGCAGGCCGGCGGTGGAATCGTGGCCGATTCGCACAAGCCTTCGGAAGCGCTTGAAACGGTAAACAAGGCAGCTGCGCCGCTTCGCGCCGTGCACACCGCAGGCTCGTTGCAGAACATTGCGGTGGACGCCGGCCGGGCCGAAGTTCCCGACGACGGGACGCCTGCCTCGTGAGCGCCGCCGCATCCGCACTTCCCGCCAGGACTTCACCCCGCTGGGCCCGTAAATCCACACTCGTGCTCACCGCGGTCGTGCTGGCCCTCGCTGTCTTCGGAACCACCACCCAGACCTGGATTGAAGTGCAGCTTGACCCCTCCGGTGTATCCAGCAGCAACCTCCAGGTTCCCGGAAACAAGGCTGCTACCGCAGTCACGGCTCTGGCCCTGGTGGCCCTGGCCGGTGGCCTGGCGGCATCCATTGCAGGCAAGGTGGCACGCTGGATCATTGCGGTCATCATTGCTTTGTCCGCGGTAGGGATCATCCTGGCGGCCACTACCGTGCTGACTGATCCGCTCGGCGCAGCGCAGGGTGCCATTGCAGCTGCGACGGGCCTTGCGGGTGGACAGGCGAGTGTCGCTGCGACGGCCTTCCCCGTAGTAGCCATAGTTGCCGGCGCGCTGCTGGCAGTGGTTGCGGTGGGCTTGCCGGTGGCCGGGCGTTACTGGAAGACCCGCACCAAGTACGACACCAATGCCGTCAGGAATGACGGCGAACCGGTGGATGAGATCGACAGCTGGGACAGCCTGTCGCGCGGCGAGGACCCTACGTAGGCAGCCGGGAGCGGGTTTCGCGCAGCTTCATTGCGACTTTGCCGCCACCGTTGCCCCGGACGTCGGTCCATGTCCCCGGCTGACGTCAATAAATGGCAGAATGTAAGCAGTATTCATCCTGAGGAGATTTCACATGAGCAAAACCACAGTGTCCGCAAACCAAACTGAATCCACCATGGCCAGCCACGCTGACGCCATCGGTCACGGAAACAGCCCGGCTGCCTGGACCTGCGTGATTGTCATGCTGGTTGGTGCCTTGATTTCCTCCATCGCTTTCGTCATCGCCAGCACCCCGATCTTCGTCGGCGGCCTGGTTGTCATGGTTATCGGCCTGATTGTTGGCCTGGTTATGCGCAAGGCGGGCTACGGAGTGGGCGGCAGCAAGCTGCAGAACAACGGCCACTAATCGTGACCGTTCTTGATGACATCATCGTTGGCGTCAAGGAGGACATGGAGGCCCGCCGGGCTCAGGTGTCCCTTGAGGAGCTAAAGGACCGCGTGGCCGGTGCTGCACCTGCACGGGATGCTTGGGCAGCCCTGGGCGGACCCGCATCCGACCGCAACGACCTCAAAGTCATCGCAGAGATCAAGCGCCGCAGTCCGTCGAAGGGCGACCTCGCTTCCATCGCAGACCCCGCGTCGCTCGCAGTGCAGTACGCGGACGGCGGCGCCTCCGTCATCAGCGTGCTGACCGAACAGCGCCGCTTCGGCGGCTCGCTGGCCGACCTCGATGCCGTGCGTGCCGCCGTCGAAACGCCGTTGCTCCGCAAGGACTTCACAGTTGACGAGTACCAGATCTGGGAAGCCCGTGCCCACGGTGCCGACCTCATCCTGCTCATCGTCGCAGCGCTGACCGACGCCGAACTCGTCCGGTTTAGTGCCTTGAGCCATGAACTGGGCATGAGCGTGCTCGTGGAGACCCATACCGAAGAAGAGATCGAGCGGGCGGTTGCGGCCGGCGCCAGGATCATCGGCATCAACGTGCGCAATTTGAAGACGCTCGACGTCGACCGCTCGGTTTTCGGTTCGCTGGCCGGTTTGATTCCGGCCGGGGCAGTCGTGGTCGCGGAGTCTGGCGTCAGGGGTGCCGACGACGTCGCGCATTACGCAGCCAATGGCGCCAATGCCATCCTGGTGGGCGAAGCGCTGGTCAGCGATTCAACCCCGCGTGAACGAATTACCGAATTCAAGGCAGCAGGAGCTGCCGCCATCGCCGTCAGGAACTGAGGCAGTTACTGAATTACGGCGAGCAGTCATGAGGCAGCCCGGGCACCAGCCCGTGGCTGCCTTGTGGCACGTGGAACTACCCAAAGAACTAACTGGAACAGGACGGTGAGACTGATGGTCGACGCGCCAACAGCCGGCTCAGAAGAGAATGCGGCAGACGCATTCCTGCAAGGTGGCCCTTCGCTGCGCAACGCATCGGGACCCTACTTCGGCAGCTACGGCGGACGCTGGATGCCGGAGTCTCTCATTGCCGCCTTGGATGAAGTCCAGGACACCTTCGAAAAAGCCAAGGCCGATCCCGATTTCATCGCCGAGCTGAAGGACCTCAACAAGAACTACTCGGGCAGGCCTTCGCTGTTGACCGAGGCCAAGCGCTTCTCGGCGCATGCCGGTGGCGCCCGCATCTTCCTCAAGCGTGAGGACCTCAACCACACTGGTTCCCACAAGATCAACAACGTCCTGGGCCAGGCGCTCCTGGCGAAGCGGATGGGCAAGACCCGCGTCATTGCCGAAACCGGAGCCGGACAGCACGGCGTCGCAAGTGCCACGGCTGCAGCGCTGCTGGGACTTGAGTGCGTGGTCTACATGGGTGCCGAAGACTGCCGCCGCCAGGCACTCAACGTCGCCCGCATGCAGCTTCTTGGTGCCACAGTCGTGCCCGTGACCAACGGTTCGCAGACACTCAAGGACGCCATCAACGACGCCCTACGCGATTGGGTCTCCAACGTCGAGGACACGCACTACCTCCTGGGTACTGCCGCCGGAGCGCACCCGTTCCCGGCCATGGTCCGCTACTTCCACGAGGTCATCGGCGAAGAGGCGCGCAGCCAGATCCTGGAGCAGACGGGCAAGCTTCCTGATGCCATCTGTGCGTGCATCGGTGGCGGTTCCAACGCCATCGGCTTGTTCCACGCATTCCTCGATGATGCTTCCGTGAAGATCTACGGCTTTGAAGCCGGTGGCGAGGGTGTGGAAACCGGCCGTCACGCTGCGGCCATCTCCCTTGGCCGGCCGGGTGTGCTGCACGGCGCCCGTTCCTACCTCATGCAGGACGAAGACGGCCAGACCATCGAGTCGCACTCAATCTCTGCAGGTCTTGACTACCCCAGCGTTGGCCCCGAGCACTCATACCTCGCCGACATCGGCCGCGTCACCTACGAGGCCGTCACGGACACCGAAGCCATGGACGCCTTCAGCCTGCTCTGCCGGACAGAGGGCATCATCCCCGCCATCGAGTCCTCGCATGCCCTGGCCGGTGCCATCAAGATCGGCCACCGCCTCACGGAAGGCAAGGAAGATCCCTCGGAAGTCACTATCATCGTGAACTTGTCCGGGCGAGGCGACAAGGACGTGGAAACCGCCGCCGCATGGTTCAACATGTTGGATGACGAGGGGCACGTCAAGGGGACCACCCTGTCCACCCGTAAGCCCAAGGGCCCTTCAGAGCGAGCCTCTGAAGCATCCGCGGATGACAACGAGGACCAGAACTGATGAACGAATCAACAGCCAGCAAGTCCGCTGCGGCCATTGACAAGGCCAGGGCCGAGGGTCGCGCCGCTTTGGTGGGTTACCTGCCCGCCGGCTACCCCACGGTCAAGGAAAGCATCGAGGCCGGCATCGCGCTTGCCCGGAACGGCGCCGATCTCATTGAGATCGGAATCCCGTACTCCGATCCCGTGATGGACGGTCCTGTCATCCAGGCGGCCACTACCGAAGCGATTTCGAACGGTTTCCGCGTAGCCGACGTCTTCGAAGTCGTTGCAGGGATTACCGCAGTTACGGATGCCGCCGTCCTGGTGATGACGTACTGGAACCCGGTCATGCGCATGGGCGTGGACGAGTTCTCGCGCCGTCTGGCAGAAGCCGGGGGAGCAGGTCTCATTACTCCCGACCTCGTCCCCGATGAGGCTGCAGAATGGTTCGAGGCCTCGGACAGGTACGGCTTGGACAGGGTGTTCCTCGTGGCCCCGTCGTCCACTCCTGAACGTCTGGACATGACGGTCAAGGCCAGCCGCGGTTTTGTCTACGCTGTTTCGATCATGGGTGTCACCGGAGCCCGCACCTCCGTCAGCAGCGCTGCCGAAGAGGTGGTGGCCCGTGCCCACGCAGCCGGTGCGGATCGGGTATGTGTAGGCCTGGGTGTCTCCAGTCCCGACCATGTCCGTGAAATTGCTGCCTATGCCGACGGTGTCATCGTAGGCACCGCCCTGGTGGCAGCCCTCCGCGATGGCGGGGTGGACGCCGTCGGGCAACTCACCAAGAACCTCAGCGCCGGCTTGGGCCGCGCAGCTGCAGAAGCCTAGAAAAGGAAACAGCGAAGCGCATGCAGACGGTCCTCCACGCAGCGGCAATGGTCCCCTTGAGTATCCCGAGCCCATCCTGGTCCGGTTTCGACATTCCGCTGCCGTGGGGGACGTTGCGTATCCACGCCTACGCCTTGTGCATCCTGGCGGGCATCATTGTTGGCCTTTGGCTGACGTCTGCCCGGTGGAAGCAGCGCGGCGCGCCCGAAGGCAGCCTGTGGGACATCGCCATCTGGGCGATTCCATTCGGAATTATCGGCGGTCGCCTGTACCACGTCCTCTCTTCGCCCGATGCCTACTTTGGCCCGGGCTTCGACGGCACCGGCGACCTCTCGCTGATTCCCCAGATCCAGCGCGGCGGGCTGGGCATCTGGGGCGCGGTGGTCCTCGGCGTCGTGGGCGCATGGATCGGATGCCGTCGTGCCGGTGTCCGGCTGACGGCCTTCCTGGACGCCGCTGCACCTGGCCTGCTTCTTGCACAGGCCATAGGACGACTGGGGAACTGGTTCAACCAGGAACTTTTCGGCGCGCCCACCACTTTGCCATGGGGCCTGGAGATCGATCCTTCCAACGCGAACTTCCCGCCCGATATGGCCGCCGGAACCCTCTTCCACCCGACGTTCCTCTACGAGATGCTGTGGAACCTCGCCGGCGTAGCGCTCCTCCTGGTGCTGGACAAGAAATTCGCCTTCCGCTGGGGCCGGCTGTTCTGGCTCTACGCCATGTACTACACGCTGGGCCGCGTATGGATCGAAGCCCTCCGCATCGACGACGCCGAGCAGATCACCCTCTTCGGAATCACGACCCGTCTCAATGTGTGGACCAGCATCTTTGTCTTCATCGCGGCCTTGGTCATCTTCCTGGTGCTCGCCCGGCGCGGCCGACCTGTGCCGGACACTCCTTATCTGCCAGGGCGCGAGCCGGAAAAAGAGGCCATCAAGGACCCCGCTACGGTGACGAGCGTCACCAGTCATGATGTGGACGCACCTGTCTCGGATAGTGGTTCGCGTGATAATCTCCCAGATAACCAAAGTGATCCGGGCAACGTCGACGGGCCGCGGGATGCATCAGTGAAGACCGTCCAGGACACCACGTCCACAACGGAGCCGTCATCTGATGCCACCGCCGCCAGGAAAACATCCGGATCCTCGCCTGGGGCTGACGACACCAAGTAGTCGCCGAAGGTAAAGGGGCAACAGAGTCACCGCTCGTAGGGCCCAGTCCACAGCGTCGTGGCACCCCGGAAACCGGATCGCAGCATACCGATGTTCACTGGTCAAGCCGGGGCCAGAGGTCTGCGTAACTGTTCGTTGCGCTGGATCGACTGGCCTACAATTCCAATAACTAGCGCTTTGTTGTGCCCGTCACAGGGCAGGCAAGGTGGGGCCAACGTTGTCCCTTCCATACGCACGATCTCGAGGAAGGACGTCTCCCATGACCCATCTTCATAACCCCGGTTGGTCCGAAAATATCGAACCGCAGGGTGCCATGTCTCCGTTCAAGCGTTTTGCTGCGCTCCCGGAGGCCCAGGGTCTTTACAACCCTGATAAGGAGAAGGACGCCTGCGGCCTGGCTATCATTGCCACGCTCCGCGGGGAACCGGGATACGACATCGTGGAAGCGGCACTGACCGCCCTCCGCAATCTCGAACACCGCGGCGCCGTGGGCGCCGACGAAGGAACCGGCGACGGAGCGGGCCTGCTGATGCAGATCCCCGACGAGTTCTTCCGCGCCGTCACCGAATTTGAACTGCCGGCACCCGGACAGTACGTGGTGGGTACCGCGTTCCTTCCGGCTGAAGCCCGCGAAGCTGCGACAGCGAAAGCCGGCATCGAGGCACTTGCCGCCGACGAAGGCCTTACAGTCCTCGGCTGGCGTGAGGTTCCTGTGGTCGCGGACCTCGTGGGAGCCATGGCACGGGCATGCATGCCCTACTTCTCCCAGCCGTTCTTCGCCTCTGCCAACGGTGAGCAGCTTGAACACAACGAGCTGGACTCCCGCGCCTGGCGGATCCGCAAGCGCGCCCAGAACAAGTTCGGCGTGTACTTCCCCTCGCTGTCCTCGCGCACCATCGTGTACAAGGGCATGCTGACAACGGCCCAGCTGGAGCCGTTCTACCCCGATCTTTCGGACAAGCGCTTCAAGACCAAGCTGGCCATCGTCCACTCGCGCTTCTCCACCAACACGTTCCCGTCCTGGCCGCTGGCACAGCCGTTCCGCACTATCGCGCACAACGGTGAGATCAACACAGTCAAGGGCAACCGGAACTGGATGCGTGCCCGCCAGTCGCAGCTGGCCAGCCCCTTGCTGGGCTCGGTCCCGGAAGAGCTGTACCCGATCTGCACCCCGGGTGCCTCTGACTCCGCCTCCTTCGATGAGGTAGCCGAGCTGCTGTGGCTCTCAGGGCGCCCCATCACGCACTCCATCATGATGATGATCCCGGAGGCGTGGGAGAACCACGCCACCATGGATCCGGCACGCCGTGCCTTCTACGAGTACCACTCCCTCCTCATGGAGCCGTGGGATGGTCCCGCTGCAGTGTCCTTCACCGATGGCAGCCTCGTTGGCGCCACGCTGGACCGCAACGGCCTGCGACCGGGACGCTACTGGATCACCGAAGACGGCCTGATCATCTTCGCCTCCGAAGTTGGCGTGATCGAGGTCGAGCCCTCCAACGTGGTGAAGAAGGGTCGCGTTGCTCCCGGCAAGATGTTCCTGGTGGACACTGAAGCCGGCCGCATCATTGACGACGCCGAGGTCAAGGCCGAGGTAGCTGCTGCCAACCCCTGGGCCGAGTGGCTCAAGGACAACCTGATCGATATCAACGAGCTTCCCGAGCGTGAGCACGTGCTCCACACGGCAGCATCGGTGAACATCCGCCAGCGTACCTTCGGCTACACCACTGAAGAGTTGAAGATCCTGCTTGGACCGATGGCCCGCACCGGTGCCGAGCCCCTGGGCGCCATGGGTTCGGACACGCCGGTAGCTGTGCTGTCCAAGCGGCCGCGTCTGCTGTTCGACTACTTTGTGCAGTCCTTCGCCCAGGTCACCAACCCGCCGCTGGATGCCATCCGCGAAGAATTGGTGACTTCCCTGAAGTGCGCCATCGGTCCCAACGGCAACCTCCTGGACGGCAAGCAAGTCCGCCAACCGCAGATCTCGCTGCCGTTCCCCGTGATCAATAACGACCAGCTCGCCAAGATCGCGAACATTGAAAGCCCCGACGGCGACCGCATCGCCATGAAGGTTCGTGGCCTTTACCGCCCCGAGGGTGGGGAAGCGGCACTCCGTGCCCGCCTGACGGAGATCTGCGAGCAGGTATCCGGCGCGATCAACCGTGGCGTCCAGTACGTGGTGCTGTCCGACCGCGACTCGAACGCCCAGTGGGCACCGATTCCCTCGCTCCTGCTGGTCAGCGCGGTCCACCACCACCTGCTTCGCAGCGCCAACCGCACCAAGACCGCCCTGGTTGTCGAAGCCGGTGACGTCCGCGAGACGCACCACGTTGCCGTGCTCATCGGTTATGGAGCCTCCGCTGTCAACCCGTACCTGGCCATGGAATCGGTGGAACAGCTGATCTCCAACGGTGACGTGACGGGCGTGACCCCGGAAGACGGCGTCTACAACCTCATCAAGGGCCTGGGCAAGGGTGTCCTGAAGATCATGTCCAAGATGGGCATCTCCACTGTGGCTTCCTACACGGGTGCCCAGACCTTCGAAGCGCTGGGCTTGTCCCAGGAACTCGTGGACGAATTCTTCTCCGGCACACACTCCCAGCTCGGTGGCGTTGGCCTGGATGTCATCGCCGCGGAGGTTTCGGCACGCCATCAGATGGCGTACCCCGAAGGTGGCATCGAGCACCCGCACCAGCCGTTGCTCGGCGGCGGCGAGTACCAGTGGCGCCGCGACGGGGAACCGCACCTCTTCAACCCGGAGACGGTGTTCCGCCTGCAGCACGCTACCCGCGAACGCCGCTACGACATCTTCAAGTCCTACACAAAGGGCGTTGACGACCAGTCCGAGAACCTGATGACCCTGCGTGGGCTCCTCAAGTTCAAGGACGGCGTCCGTCCGCCTGTGCCGCTGGAAGAAGTGGAGTCCGTTTCCAGCATCGTGAAGCGTTTCTCCACTGGTGCGATGAGCTACGGCTCCATCTCCAAGGAAGCGCACGAGACACTGGCCATCGCCATGAACCGTCTGGGCGCCAAGTCCAACACGGGCGAAGGCGGCGAGGACGTGGACCGCCTGCTGGATCCGGAACGCCGTTCTGCCATCAAGCAGATCGCTTCAGGCCGATTCGGAGTCACCAGCCTCTACCTCACCAACGCCGACGACATCCAGATCAAGATGGCACAGGGCGCCAAGCCCGGCGAAGGTGGCCAGTTGATGGCGCAGAAGGTCTACCCCTGGGTAGCCCGGACCCGTCACTCCACTCCCGGCGTCGGGCTGATTTCCCCGCCCCCGCACCACGACATCTACTCGATCGAAGACCTCGCGCAGCTCATCTACGATGCCAAGCGCGCCAACCCTTCGGCCCGGGTGCACGTGAAGCTGGTTTCGGAAGTCGGGATCGGCACTGTGGCGTCCGGCGTCACGAAGGCCAAGGCCGACGTCGTGCTTGTTTCAGGTCACGACGGCGGTACCGGCGCCTCGCCGCTGAACTCGCTCAAGCACGCGGGCGTGCCGTGGGAACTCGGACTGGCCGAGACCCAGCAGACCCTCATGCTTAACGGCCTCCGCGACCGCGTGGTGGTACAGGTGGACGGTCAGCTCAAGACCGGCCGCGACGTCGTCATTGCTGCCCTGCTGGGTGGCGAGGAGTATGGTTTCGCGACTGCTCCGCTGGTGGTTTCCGGCTGCATCATGATGCGTGTCTGCCACCTGGACACCTGCCCCGTGGGTGTTGCCACGCAGAACCCTGAACTTCGGTCCCGGTTCAATGGCAAGCCCGAGTTCGTGGTCAACTTCTTTGAGTTCCTCGCTGAAGAAGTCCGTGAAATCCTTGCCGGGCTTGGCTTCCGCAGCCTCGAAGAGGCCATTGGCCACGCCGAGATGCTGGACACCCGGGAGGCCATCGACCACTGGAAGGCCGAAGGCCTGGACCTGGACCCGATCCTGCACGGTCTCGAGTTCGACGACGACGTGCCGCTGCGCAACATGACCGGCCAGAACCACGAGCTGGACAAGCACTTCGACCAGCGCCTGATCACCATGGCCCAGGAAGCTCTCAGCGACCGCATGCCTGTCAAGATCACCTTGGACGTCATCAACACGGACCGTTCCGTGGGCACGATGCTCGGCCACGTGGTGACCAAGACGTTCGGTACCGATGTACTGGCGACGGACACCATCGACATCACGCTCAATGGCACCGCGGGCCAGTCACTGGGTGCTTTCCTGCCTGCCGGCATCACGCTGCGCATGTTCGGAGACTCCAACGACTACGTGGGCAAGGGACTTTCCGGTGGGCGCATCATTGTCCGCCCGGACCGTACCAACGTCTTCCAGGCGGAACGCAACGTCATCGCCGGCAACGTCATCGGCTACGGTGCGACCAGCGGCGAGATGTTCCTGCGTGGCCAGGTCGGCGAACGGTTCCTGGTCCGCAACTCCGGTGCCACCGCCGTCGTCGAAGGCATTGGCGACCACGGTTGTGAATACATGACCGGTGGCCAGACGCTGATCATCGGCCGTACCGGCCGCAACTTCGGCGCCGGCATGTCCGGTGGTACCGCCTACGTGCTGGACCTGCAGCCTGAGCGCGTCAACAAGCTCGCCCTGGACACGGGTGAACTCCAGCTCCTGGAGCTCGACGCTGAGGATCGTGACATTGTCCACGGCCTGCTCACCAAGCACGTTGAGGAAACCGAATCCGTCCTGGCCGGCCGTCTGCTCGAAAACTTCGACGACACTGCCGCCCGCATCACCAAAGTACTGCCGCGCGATTACGCCGCAGTCCTGCAAACCCGTCTCGACGCCATCGAAGAGGGCCTGGACCCTGATGGCGAAGAAGTATGGTCTCGAATCCTGGAGGTAACCGGTGGCTGATCCACGCGGATTTCTGAAAGTCCGGCAGCGCGAGACGCAGCCACGCCGTCCCGTTCCCGTCCGCATCATGGACTGGAAAGAAGTGTACGAAGCCCAGGAGAAGGGCGTCCTGAAGAGCCAGGCCGGGCGCTGCATGGACTGCGGTGTTCCCTTCTGCCACCAGGGCTGCCCGCTGGGCAACCTGATTCCGGAATGGAACGACCTCGTTTGGCGGGACAAGGGTGAGGAAGCGATTGAGCGCCTTCACGCCACGAACAATTTCCCGGAGTTCACCGGCCGCCTGTGTCCTGCACCCTGTGAAGCGTCCTGTGTGCTGGGCATCAACCAGCCTGCCGTGACCATCAAGCAGGTCGAGGTTTCCATCATCGACCAGGCGTTCGACAACGACTGGGTCCAGCCCCTTCCGCCGACGCGCCTCACCGGCAAGACGGTCGCCGTCGTCGGTTCCGGCCCCGCCGGCCTGGCCGTGGCGCAGCAGCTGACGCGTGTTGGCCACACCGTTGCCGTGTACGAACGCGACGACAAGATCGGTGGCCTGCTCCGGTACGGCATCCCCGACTTCAAAATGGAGAAGGAACAGGTCGACCGCCGCCTTGAGCAGATGAAGGCCGAAGGCACACGCTTCCGGACCGGCGTCGCCGTCGGAACGGATGTCACCTGGGAGCAGCTGCGCCGCCGTTACGACGCCGTCGTTGTCGCCACCGGGGCTACCGTCCCGCGCGACCTGCCGATCCCGGGCCGCGAGCTTGAAGGCGTGCACTTCGCCATGGATTACCTCGTGCCGGCCAACCGCGTAGTGGCGGGGGAGACCCCGGAGAACCACATCGACGCCCGCGGCAAGCACGTTGTCATTCTCGGTGGTGGCGATACCGGTGCTGACTGCATCGGAACCGCCCACCGCCACCAGGCAGCGTCGGTGACGACGCTGGCGATCGGCAAGCAGCCGCCGTCGGAACGCGCAGCCCACCAGCCGTGGCCGACGTTCCCCACTTTGTTCGAGATGGCCAGCGCCCACGAAGAAGGCGGCGAGCGTACGTACCTTGCGTCCACCGTTGAGTTCGTTGGTGAAAATGGCAAGCTCACCGGCGTCAAGGTTGCCGAAACCGAGTTCGTGGACGGCAAGCGACTGCCCAAGGCAGGCACGGAGCGGATTATTCCGGCTGACCTGGTGTTCCTGAGCCTCGGCTTTACCGGCGCTGAGCCGGCAGGTATCACCGAGCAGGTCAGTGCAGAATTCGACGGTCGGGGCAACGTAGCCCGCGACGGCTACTACATGACAAATACCGAGGGAGTATTTGTTGCCGGCGATGCCGGACGTGGCCAGTCACTGATTGTGTGGGCCATTGCGGAAGGCCGTGCGTGCGCGGCCGCAGTGGACAGGTTCCTGATGGGAAGCACCATTCTCCCGGCACCGGTCGCCCCCACCGACCGGGCGATAGCGGTCTTATAGCGCCGGCAGGAACTGATCTTTTACTCAATCAGCATGAACTACTTAGGGTAGGTATATGAGACGCGCGAAAATTGTGGCAACTTTCGGCCCGGCTATCTCCAGCTTCGACAACACCCTCGCGGTGCTGGAGGCCGGCGTCGACGTTGCTCGCATGAACATGAGCCACGGCGACTACTCCGTGCACGACAACACCTACGAGAACGTCCGCAAGGCTGCGGCCCAGTTGGGCAAGCCCGTGGCCATCATGGCCGACCTCCAGGGACCCAAGATCCGCCTTGGACGTTTTGTTGACGGCCCGCACGAGCTGGCTGTCGGCGACACCTTCACCATCACCACTGAAGACGTTCCCGGCACCAAGGACATCTGCTCCACCACGCTCAAGAGCCTCACCGAGGACGTCAACGTCGGCGACGCACTGTTGATCGACGACGGCAAGGTGGCGCTGCGCGCCATCGAAGTTGACGACGTCAAGGTTGTCGCCACGGTCACCGTCGGCGGCAAGGTGTCCAACAACAAGGGCATCAACCTTCCCGGTGTTGCCGTCAACGTTCCGGCGTTGAGCGAAAAGGACGAGGACGACCTCCGTTGGGCCCTCAAGCGCGGTGCTGACCTCATCGCCCTCTCGTTCGTGCGTGATGCCTCCGACATCAAGCGCGTCCACGAGATCATGGACGAAGAAGGCCGCCGCGTACCGGTAATCGCCAAGATCGAAAAGCCGCAGGCCGTGGAGCAGCTCCACGAAATCATCGACGCGTTCGACGCCATCATGGTTGCCCGTGGCGACCTCGGCGTCGAACTGCCGCTCGAAGAGGTGCCGATCGTCCAGAAGCGTGCCATCGAACTGGCACGCCGCTGGGCCAAGCCGGTCATCGTGGCCACCCAGGTCCTCGAATCCATGATCGACAACCCGCGTCCGACCCGCGCCGAGGCTTCCGACTGCGCCAACGCAGTTCTCGACGGCGCCGACGCGGTCATGCTCTCCGGCGAAACCTCCGTGGGCCAGTACCCCATCGAGACCGTCAAGGTCATGGCACGGATCATCGAGTCCACCGAAGTCCACGGCCTTGAGCGCGTACCCCCGCTGGGTACCAAGCCCAAGACCCGCGGTGGCGCCATCACCCGTGCCGCCGTCGAAATTGCCGACCAGCTGGATGCAAAGTACATCTGTACTTTCACCCAGTCCGGTGACTCGGCACGCCGCCTTTCGCGCCTCCGCCCGGTCAAGCCGGTCTTCGCGTTCACGCCGGTGGAGCACGTCTGGAACCAGCTGGCCCTCACCTGGGGCATCCAGCCGGTACTGGTTCCCTCCGTGGGCCACACCGACGAGATGACCGCACAGGTGGACAAGAGCCTGTTGGAAATGGATCTCGTGGACGAAGGCGACCTGGTTGTCATCGCAGCCGGTTCCCCTCCAGGACAGGCCGGTTCCACGAACTCGCTGAAGGTCCACAAGGTAGGCGACCTCGCCGACACCTCCAAGACCGACGACGGTTCGCGTAAGGAACCTGTTGGTCCTTGGCCCGAAAAGAAGTCCAAGGCCAAGAACTAAGCCTCAGCTTTGACACAGCCGGCCCCGCCATTTGGCGGGGCCGGCTGTGTTTTGTCTTGGGTTTCTTTAATCCGTGGTGAGTACGACGGCGGCCGCGCACCTCATGCGAGGTACGCGGCCGTGCGTTGCGTTTAGTTAGTTGACCTGGTTGATGATGGTCTCGGCAACCTCACGCATGCTGAGGCGGCGGTCCATGGAGGTCTTCTGGATCCAGCGGAAAGCTTCCGGTTCCGTCAGGCCCATCTTGGTGGTCAGGAGGCTCTTGGCGCGCTCTACAAGCTTGCGCGTGGCGAACTGCTCCTGGAGGTCGGACACCTCGTTTTCCAGGGCCTTGATTTCCTCGTGGCGCGAGAGGGCGATCTCAATGGCCGGAATCAGGTCCGCGGGGGAGAACGGCTTGACGACGTAAGCCATTGCGCCGGCGTCGCGGGCGCGCTCCACCAATTCCTTCTGGCTGAACGCGGTCAGCAGGACGACGGGAGCAATGCGGGCCTTGACGATCTTCTCGGCTGCCGAGATGCCATCCATGACGGGCATCTTCACATCCATGAGGACAAGGTCGGGCTTGAGTTCCTCAGCCAGCTGCACGGCCTTCTCGCCGTTGTCCGCCTCGCCTACGACGTCATACCCTTCGCCCTTCAGGATCTCGATAATGTCCAAGCGGATGAGGGTTTCATCCTCGGCTACGACAACGCGTCGGGCCGGCTGGGCTGTAGACGTGGACTCCGTCTGTTCGGTCACGGGATCTCCTTGAAAAGGTTCGGCGGGTTCATGTCCATCTTAGTGTGGACTCTTTGATGGCAGGTTTTGTTGCATCAGCGCGTCCGGTTCTTTGAATCAGCCTATCTGCATGTAGAGTAGTTTCGCGTGCTGGGAAAGGATCGCGTTGCTCACAGGAATGAGAGCAGCTGAACTCCCAGTATTCCGGGCCCGAGTGGCGGAATTGGCAGACGCGCCGCACTCAAAATGCGGTATCGAAAGGTGTGTGGGTTCGAGTCCCACCTCGGGCACAGCAAACCCCCTCGTCAGAGGGGGTTTTTGCTTTAATGTGTGTACATTCTGTTCGGTCAGGTCCCTCTGACACGGGCCGCGGGGTGTGCCTGGCGCCGCGGGTCGCCTGTTTGGTTGTGGGGGAGCGGGTTCAGGGGCTTGGCTGGCCTACACCTCTTCATGGATAGAGGGACTGAGGGCAACATGACTTCGAGAACCTACGTCAAGGACACCAACCACGGCCTCGCTCCTGAGTGGGTGCTCTGTTCAAGGCCATGGCGGTGTACCGACTGCGGCTGTCGGCTGTATTCAAGCCGTATTCGTTTGTTTGCGATGTGCACAAATGTGTTGAGCGCCTATGCAAGGTCAGCGGCTAGCTGCAATGGACAGTGAAAAACTGCGAGTGCAAGCCCTGTGAAAGGCGAACGCGCTGACGGTAGGGACCGAAGGCCGGGACAACCCGCTTGGCAGCCCCAAGCTGTTGGCGCCACAAATCAACGAAGCTGAATTGATCTAGGCGAATAGGGTTTGCTCGAGCCCAGGCTCAAACTCGTCATGGTGTCCGTGACACGCCATCAGTGCTCGAAACAGCCGGCGAAGTGTGGTGATCAATCTGTGGAACCATGCGTTCGGCACGCTAGGTACCTCGTCCTGCTTCTGCAAGGAATCTAAAGGCGCTCCAAGGCCTGGAAACCAATCGGCAGTCCTGCCGGTGCCGGGCTGCGAACGACGGCTGACGCTGCTGTCCCGCTCGGAACACGGCCCGTCCGTCACAAGAAAGGCATGCCAATTCCTGACGGGTGGCATTCTGCTCTTCCGGAAGAAGCCCGGCAAATTCTGTTGCGGTCCATTCCGTGCCATCCAATATGCTTTTTGCCATATACAAGGTGCCTCCTCGTGTATTGCTAACTGAAGTTCGAACGGCCATCAATAAGCTCCGCCGCCGGCCACCTCGCGAACGCCGGTATCCCGCGAGCCACTGTCAGTCACCGGCCGGGGCGGGGTAAGTTTCGGCGCCTCATTGCCTGCCGTGTTTGTTCTGGAGACGATTCGGTCGTCTGAAGGTCATGGGCCGCAGGTAGCCGCTGCGGGCCCATGACCGCCTTCAGGCCTGCTATTTCGAGCTGGGTCGTCCGGGGATATGGCTAAGAATGGACTTGGAGAAGCCGCCATCGACGCAGATATCCTGACCGGTGACGTAGCCGGATAGTGGGCTTACGAGAAATTCGATCACGTTGGCGATGTCCATCGGATCTCCTATTCTTGCGAGCGGGATAATTTCCTCCCGTGCATTCTTGATTTTGGGATCCTCATACATTTTTTCGGTCATCCGGGTATGGGTCATGCCGGGGGAGACTACGTTGACGCGGATGCCGTCGGGTGCCCATTCCAATGCCAGTGTCTGGGCCAACATTGTCAGCGCGGCCTTGCTTGGGCTGTAGGCGCCGGATCCCGCGTGTGGTTGTTGACCGGACATGGACGAGGTGAAGCAGGCGGCGCCGTGGCTGTCCTTCAAGTGCTGGTAGCTTGCTTTGGCGAGAAGCCATGGGCCGCGCAGGTTGACGGAGAACATTGCGTCCCAGTCTTCAAGGGAGACGTCGCATATGGGTCCGGGGTTGGCGATTCCGGCATTGGCTACCAACGCGTCCAGGCCACCGAATTCTGCAACTGCAGCTTTGACCAGCTGGCTCGGCACGTTGGGGTCGCCGAGATCACCTGCCAGTGCGATGGCGGTGCCTCCCACAGCCTGGATTGAACGAACAACCTGCTCTTGGCTGCTGTTTGATTCGTGTCCGCAGACTGCAATCATTGGCTGCTCCCCGCGCGCAAGGGCTGCCTCCGCGAGTCTCAGGGATGCTGCAGCGCCGATTCCGCTGCTTCCGCCACTGACCAAAGCCCTCATTACACAAACTCCTCTTTCAGGTTTTTTCGCATTGATAAATTAGACCTCTATAATGCTGGTTTCTTCCGTGCTCGAATAAATTCTTGGTGGAGCCCGGTTTCCGGCGGAAGGAGTTAACTCTCCAGTTCCCATCCGTGGTTCTTGAGGTCCTGCATCGCTTTCGCAAATTCGTGGACTGGATTATCCTCACGGATGATCTCCAGAACGACATTCCCGACGCCGCATGTGTCCTTGACGGCGTCGCCCAGCCCAGCCCAGTCAATGACTCCCGTGCCGATGGGGTCGTGACCCCAAGTGTCCACGCCGGTGTCGGAAATGTGCACCAGTCCGATGGCCTGGTGATGCTCCCGCAGACTGGCGACGGGATCTTCTCCGATGAAGGCGGCGTTGGCGACGTCGTAGACGATCTTGACAGAATCGTCGTTGATCGTGCTGACGACACCTGCCAAGTCCTGGATTGTGGGAGTGAAGCAGTAGGGGGTGTTTTCGAAGAGCAATCGTGTGCCAGCCTGTTTGGCCACCGGGATGAGACTTTCCAGGCTTTCATACATCCATCCGTGGACGCTTTCGAGCGAGGGCGAGATCATAGGACGGCGGGTGCCGGGGGAGATCACGACCTCAGCGACGTCCCAAGCGGCCGCCAAGTCAATTACCGACTTGATGTGATCAATACTTTTGCGGCGCATGCTGGCCCCGGGGCTGGCCAGGTTGATGTCATATCCGCCAGCGTTCAAGGACCGTATTTCCGCACCGTACCGGCTGAGCCTGTCTTGGATGGCCGTGCGTTCGGAGGTTGCTAACTCATCCGGCCAGCAGTGCGGAGAACTGACTGGAACCTCGAACGTTTTGTAGCCGTTGTCGACAAGCTCGGCTATCGCATCGATCGCCGTCGCTGACCAAAGATATGAAAACGTATTGATAATCATGTTGTTCACGTAGGAGAAGTCCTCTCAGTTCCGCGCCATGGAGAAAGAAGCTTCCCTTCATAACGCACTATAAATTCTGAGCTGCCGCGGAGCTGCGGCCGAACTGCCGCAGCTCCGAACCGACCGTCTATTTGGAGTGCCGGGAGACGTCGACCATCGAGGTCGTGCCCGAAACCAACTTTTCGCCTTCGAGTACCTCAGGGTCTGCCAGTGCCACAGTGGAACGGTCACCGCGGTTGCCGGTCTCCGGCAGCGTGAAGTAGACGACGAGGCACAATGCGACGACGACGATCATGTAGACAGCGACGAGCATCGGCTGCCCGGCTCCGACAAATGCGGCAGCGATCAGAGGTGCGGTTCCACCAAAGACGGCAATCACGATCTGATGCGCGAAACCGATGCCTGATACCCGGACGGAAGCCGGGAACAATTCGGCCTGGATGGTCGGATAGACCGACTGCCAGATGCCGAGAACTACCCACCCGGAGGCCGATACCAGGACGTATACCCAGAATCCCGGCTGGTTGAGGAGCAGGAGCAAGGGGTAGAAGAGAACGATCATGCCGATGGCGCCGATGATTGGGAAGATTTTGCGCCGGCCGAGTCGATCAGAGAGTGCGCCGCATGTCGGCACGATAACCACCAGCAGGGCCAGCCCGATAACACTTCCGGCGAGTGTGGAGGAGAGGTCCCGGCCGCTGGTGAGTTTGGCGTACGTGGGAAGGAAGGTGGCCCAGGTGTAGTAGGCCACGGCTGGTGCGGAGAGTGCAGCTGCCTGAAGCAGGGCCTTCGGGTGCTCGCGAAGCAGATCCATCAGGCGCGCCGCAGCGGACTTCTGGTCGACAAGGGCTTCTGCTTCGAATTCGGGGGTCTCTTCAGCCCGGGCCCTCAGGATCAGGCCGACGATGCCGAGGAAGCCGCCCACAACGAAGGGGATGCGCCATCCCCATGCGGCGAGATCGGCGGTGGAGAACGATGACGTTACCATCGCTGCGGCGCCCGTAGCTGCCAGGGTTGCAAGGCCACTTGCCATGTTGGTGAAGGAACCGAACAAGCCTCGCCTGTTCGCTGGAGCGTGTTCGACCATGAACGCGATGGCACTTTGGCCTTCGCTGCCGGCCGAAATGCCCTGGATGACGCGGGCAACCAGGAAGAGGACGGGTGCCGCATAGCCGATGCTCGCAAATGATGGTGTGAGGCCGATGATGAGTGAGCCGAGCGCCATCCCGGAGACGGATAGAGTCAGGATGAGCCGCCGTCCAAAACGATCAGCCAGTGGCGAGATGATGATGCCGCTAAGTGGCCGTACAACAAACCCGACGGCGTACGTCAGGAGTGCGGCTATCAGGGAGGCGAACGGGGAGTCGCTGGGGAATATCTGCGACGAGAATACCGCTGCGAGCAGCCCATAGATGTACCAGTCGTACCACTCAACGAAGTGGCCGATCGTGCCTGCAATCAGGTTCAGGGTGCGGCGCGGATGTTTGGACGTTTCGGGACGTCCCGAAGTGTCGGGACTGCCGACTGCTTCTTTTGAGGTCTTCATTGAACTCTCCATGTTTTCACGTTTAGCGCTGTGGTTATAGTGCTGGATCTGGGCACCTGGTGTGCGGGGCCGGGCCGCCTGTTTGTGCGTCCGACCGGTTGACGAAATGCCAGGGGAGGCGGCCGGTGCGGGGCGGGCGGCGCTGCTTGCCAATAAGCGAAGAAAGCTTTCACAAACCTCCAGGCTCCGAATGAGATCGGTTGCTGAGATCGGTTGCATTCAACAATACGGATGGAATGTGATCTTTGTCAATGCACAATAGCGACGTTTCGTCCCATGCCAACGCCACTCACGGCCCGTCGCTAGGCTGCATCAATCGAGGGAAAGCGGTGCCTCGTTGTCGAAGTCCTGAAACTGCACACCTGACCAGGTGCATTCGAGGCGGCCGTAAGTGGCCCAGTAGTCATCCCAGTGTGCGAGCTTCCAGTTATCGCGCTCCAAAGCACGCTTGATGAGTCGCGAACGCAGGACGTCTTGGGGTACCCGGACTCGTATCACGGTGATCTCGGGAGAGGGCCAGTGGAAGTCATTTACCGCACGGGTCAGGTAGCCCGGATCGTCAAAATAGGCCCCGAAGGGGGCATCGAGGACTACGGAGCGGCCGAGGCGCAGGTTTACTCCAGCCACATCCATGAGGGTCTCGTACTCAAGGGGCAGCAGATTGGCGCGATAGTAGTCGTTTGACTCGCGGTCGGTTGGGTCATGCCCCGTGGCGGTCAGTGCGAATTCGACGAAGCGGCCGCTCACCCGGTCCTTGTCCAGGTAAGCCGCTTGATGCTTCTCAGCCGTTTGTTGCGCGATGGTTGTTTTCCCTGAGCCGGCTGGTCCAATGACGATGAAGACCTGGGGAGACATTATCCGCGTGCCTCTGCTACTGCTGCGAGGAAGGCCCGGGCTGCTTCGGTGACGCGGGTGAAGTCCCCGTCAGGCTGCCATGCCTTGGTAACGTAACTGCCCACGCCGACGCCCGCCACGCCTGCGGCGAACCACTCGCCAACATTTTCCAGTGTGACGCCACCTGCAGGCATGATCGGCAGGTGCGCCAGAGGTGCGAGCACTGCCTTTGCGTAGGCCACCCCGCCGGCCTCGGTGGGGAAGAGCTTGAGGATGTCAGCTCCTGCCTCGGCGGACTCAACGAATTCCGTGGGTGTGAAGGCTCCGCTGATGGTTGGCACCTGATAGCGGTTCGCGGTCCGGATCATCGCAGGGTTCAACTGGGGGCTGACGAGGAACTCGGCGCCAGCGCGGATGCATTCGTAGGCGGAGTGCTCGTCAAGAACCGTTCCCGCGCCAACCGCCACTCCGCTTGGTCCATGCTTTGCGGCCAGGCGCCGGATCACCTCGACGGCCCCGGGAATCGACAGGGTGATCTCCAATGCCCGGAAGCCACCCTCGATGGCAGCCTCCGCGACCTTCTCGGCAACCTCGGCGCTCTCAAGCCGCACAATGAGGACAGCCCCGGACTCGTCGATGGTCTGCAGGGTACGAAGTTTCTTATTCATGATGGCCTCTCTCTGGCCGGGTGGCTCTTTTGCTCCAGCCAAACCCGGCTCTATTGATGTTTCGTTGACAAACTCTCCCACCATCCATAGTGTTATTGCAACCGATCTCAGCAACCGATCTCATACAAGGGGGTATTGCGGTTGACTAAAGTACGAACAATTATTCTTGGTGCATCCCATTGGCATGTTCCACTCTGCGCACAGGCCATGGCCGAAGAACACGACATGGTCGCGGTAGGCGACGATGATGTCTCCCGTGTGCAGGTGCAGAAACTGGCAGACGGCTGGGGAGCGCCGGTTGAAGCTGACTGGCAGAAACTGGTGGATTTGCCCGACGTCGGACTCGCCTATGTGTTTGGTCCCCACGAGGGAATGGCAGAAAAGTGCATGGCCCTGATCGAGCGGAATATTCCGTTCGTCGTGGAAAAGCCATTGGGCACCTCCCTTGGCGAACTGGTCACCGTGCGTCAGGCCGCCGAAGCAGCTGGCGTACCGGCCACGGTGCCCTTGGTGCAGCGTGGCGGCCCGACGGACCAATGGCTCGCCAAGGCAGGCCGGCCAAGTTATCAACGGTCCTCGTTCATTGCTGGTCCGCCATCCCGGTACCTCCACAATGCCAATCCCTGGATGCTCGATCCTTCCAAGGCTGGGGGAGGCTGCCTGGCCAACCTGGCCCCTCATTTTGTTGACCTGTTTCTACGGGGCACCGGCGAATCAGAGCTGCAGGTGCAATCCCGGCTCTCATCGGTTCTTCACGGCCAAGATATTGAGGATCACGCGAGCCTTATCCTCACTACGCCCGAGGGCCGCGAAACCATCGTGGAAGTCGGCTACGCATTCCCGGGCTCGCCGCTGAAGCGTTACTGCAGCTTCACATCGGTCGGCGAAGCGGGATTTGCCGCCGTTGATTCCGACGGCACAGCTACTTTCACGTCGACGGACGGCACCACGGAAGTCGACAAGATTAATGTCGACAGCGACCCACTCTACGATCCGTTTGTCCGAAGTGTCGCCCGGACGCTGGAAGATGGATTCCAGGGCCTGACAACGCTGGCCCAGCTCGAAGATGTCATGCGCCCCATTTGGCGGGCCTATGACGATCAGCACGGAGGAAGAGAACATGCCTGACTTGAGTATCGACGTCGTCGCTAAAGCCGCCGGGGTTCACCGGTCAACCGTATCCCGGGCGTTCTCACGCCCTGAGGCTGTGAAGAGTGAAACGCGCGAGCATATCCTTCGGGTTGCCGAGGGACTTGGCTACACCATGAGTCCGCTGGCACAGGCGCTTCGTCGCAAGACCAGCAACATCATTCCTCTGATCGTCCCTGACATTACGAACCCGTTCTTCGCGGAACTTGCCAAAACGATGACACAAGCAGCTGACGAGCGCGGCTACCAGCTCATGCTCTGCGTCACCAACGGCGACCCTGCCAAATCTGATGGATACTTCACGGCCATGCAGGCGATGTATGCCCCGTTCGGGATTGTGGCACCCTCCACAAAGGTGGACACCGAGGCGCTGAAGCGTTTCGCCTTCGGCCACAAGGTTGTGGTGATTGACCGCGTGGAAGGCGACGACTCCGTTCCAACGGTTACCGTCGACAGCCGCAAAGGAATCATGCTGGCGTTGGATCACCTGCATTCCCTGGGGCATACCTCGATCGGATACGTATCCGGTATCGCCGGGACACACACGGCCCAGGACCGGATGGACGCCTATCTGGAGCTCACCGCCCAAAGCGGCAGCACACCTGTCGTGCTCGACAGCGGGTCAGACCTCGATGCGGGCACGCGCGGTGCGGAGCATTTCCTGGCTATGGACAATCCACCCACAGCGATCATTGCAGCCAACGACATGGTGGCTTTCGCGGTGATTTCGGCGCTCGGCCGAAGTGGCCTTCGGGTACCGGAAGACGTGTCGGTCATCGGGTTTGATGGGCTCGCTCTAGGTGCCCGATTCAACCCACCACTGACAACCGTGCGGCAGCCGATCGCTGACATGGGACACATCGCCATCGAACTGGCTGAAAAGCAAAATGTTGACGGTTCCGTGGACCATATCGTCCTCGAACCCGAACTTCTGGTCCGTGGCTCCACCTCGGAGCTCCGCAAATGAGCGGGGCGCAGGAGCAGAAACTTCGGCCTCTGCCGGGGCTCCAGCACACGGACCACGTCGGTTTGACGGTTCCCAACCTTGAAGAAGGCATTCGCTTCTTCGTCGACGTTCTTGGAGCTGAAGAGCTATACCGCTCCGAACGCGGGCCGGACGAAGAGTTCATGCCCCCGAACTTTGAAGTCCCGGCAGATGCCAAGCTCACGCTCGCCATGTTGCGGCTGCCACCGAATCTCAATATCGAGCTTTTCGAGTGGAGCAGTGCCGAGCGGCGCGAGACGCCACCGAGGCATTGCGACGCCGGAGGGCACCACCTGTGCTTCGTTGTGGATGACGTCGATGAAGCCATTGCCGTGCTGCAGGAAACGCCTGGAGTACGTGTGCTTGGTGAGCGCAAGGAAGTTGCCGGCGATAGCCCGCGCGTAGCCGGCAACCGTTGGACCTATTTCGTAACCCCCTGGGGCCTGCTGATGGAAATCGTGGATCGATCCCGCGTCCCGGCCCCTCCCCGACTGGTCGGTCCCACGGACTGGGCAGCAGCTCCACACACTTCAGAAAGGACATAGAACAATGCGGCTAGCGGGTCACACACTAGGCACCCCGAACCACACGGTTCCCCAAGCACTTAGTCTCTTCCGGGCCGCAGGGCTCGATGCGGCAGAAGTCATCTACCAGGACGACTACAAGTCCGGCTTGCCCCTAGGGGACCGGCACTCCGCGGCGGAGGCACTCAAAGCGTCCGAAGGCGAAGGCATACCCATCGTGGGACTAACGCCGTACACCACCGCCATCAACTCACTGGACGATGCCGAATGGCGCAAAGCCGTCGACGAATTTCGTGGAGCCATAGATACCGCACAACTGCTCGGGGCTGACAGGGTCCGCGTCTACGCCGGCTCCTGGCACCCCGGAGACACCGACCACGCTGCGCGGTGGGGGCAGTTGCGCAAAGCCTTGGAGACCCTCGCGCCCGAAGCCCATCAAGCCGGCGTCCGCCTTTGCGTAGAGAACCACTTCGGCACGATGACCCAGACCGCAGCGGACACCGCGGCACTCGTCCGGGAAATTGCCCAGCCCTCCGTCCGCGTGCTCTACGACCAGGCCAACCTGACTTTCACGCACGACGAAAGCTACGAAGAAGCCTTCGCCGTCCAAGGTGACCTGATCGGCCACGTCCACGTCAAAGACCTTGTCTTCACCGACCCGACGGCGACCTTCCGAGCCTCGGAGACGGCCAGGGTCAACGCCTCAGAGCGTGCAGTCCGGTCACGTGTGGTCGGAAGCGGCGTTGTACCGTGGTCCCCGATTCTCGCCGCTCTGCTGAAGCACGGCTACGACGATGTCCTGAGCATCGAACTCGAATACCGCTGGCACCCGCAAGATCTGCCCACCCCCGAGGATGGATTCCGGGAATCCGCCGCAGTCCTGCGCTCAATGCTCACTGATTTGGCCGAAGTAAGGAACGCCTGATGAACACCAATCGTCTCCGTGTCGGAGTTATCGGCGCCGGCAACATCGCCACCATCGCGCAACTGCCCACCCTCGTCCAACGGGACGACGTCGAGCTGGCCGCCTTGGTTTCCCGGCGCGAAGATCCCAGCAGCCTGGTCCGGCGCTGGGGCTTCAACGCCGCCTACAAGACAGTGGAGGAGATGCTGGCCGCGCAGGAACTGGATGCAGTGTTCGTGCTGACCCCGCGCTCCGAGCACGCCCACGCCGTCGAGCTTTGCCTCAACCGCGACGTGGACGTGTTCTGCGAGAAACCGCTTGCCCCAGCGACAGCTGAGGCAGAACATTTGGCAGACCTCGCCGACGAGCGGGGACGGATACTCATGGTTGACTTCAACCGGCGCTATGCACCCGTCTACACGGCCGGCCGGGAGGCTTTTGGCGACAAAGGCGCCACCTTCTGCGTTGCCCAAAAGAACCGCCCTGGATCCGAATACCGTGCAACGTTCGAGAACGCCATCCACATGGTCGATCTCCTGCGCTGGTACTGCGGGGGCGAACCTGAGCACGTGGCCGCCCACGCTGCTGGTGAAGATCCTTGGGAAGAAGACGGAATCGCAGCGACTATCCGCTTCAGCACCGGTAACACCGGCGTCCTGATGGCAGCCCGGACAGCGGGAGCATGGAACGAGAAACTGGACGCCTACGGTGACGGGAAGACCGTCGAAGTCAGGGCGCCCGAAACAGTTTCCACCACCATCAACGGCGTCACTACCTCACGGGAGCTCAGCGCCGAAGCGTACGGCTGGGCTACTGCGACAGACACCCTCGGATTCTCAGCCGCCGTTCACCATTTCCTGGACCGGGTGGCCGACAGGGCCCAGCCGTTGACTTCAGGCCGCGAAGCAGTACGCACCCAGCGCCTGCTGGACGAGATCCTCGCCGCGGCCGGCCTGCCCACAGAGGAGCAAACGGGGCGCGAATGGGCGAGCCACGCAGTCAACGCAAGCTGAATCTTTACTCACGTAAGGAGGTGTCACCATCGCTCTCCTTCGTGCTCGTAGGGATGCATCGGAAGTCTTCGGAGCGGGGAAGCGGCCACTTCGTGGGCGTTTCACCGCCCTTGCCGGCATCCTGCTGGTTGCCTTTAGCGCTCGCGAAGCGGTTTCGGCGGCGTCTCCGCTCTTGGGCCGAATTGGCACGGACCTTCCCTTTGACGCCCTGACCACAGGAATTCTCGGAATGCTGCCGACCGCCAGCTTCGCAGTGGTGGGCTTCGCTGCCCTTCCGCTCCTGCGGCGCCTCCAGCTGGAGCACCTCCTGGTGATTGCGATCCTGCTAACAACATTGGGTCAGCTAGGCCGCGCAGTGGGATGGAATGTCCTGGCATTCCTGGTGTTCACCTGTGTCGCCATGCTCGGGATTGGTCTGGTCAATGTCGTGGCTCCACCTCTCCTGGCGAAGTACTTCCCAGACAGAATCGGGCTGCTCGCAGCGATCCACGTCACACTCCTGGGTGTCAGCACGGCAGTAGCCGCCCAATTCGCCATTCCCTTGGATGCACTTTATGGCTGGCGGTTCTCCATCGGTATTTGGGCTGCCCTCAGCGCGTTGGCTGCGGTCCCGTGGCTGATTCTTCTTGTGGCCAGAAGGACCGTTGCCCGCTCGGGGGATCATGCAGCGGAGGGCAGGCAGTTGCCTTCTGCGAATGGAGTCAGACCGTGGCGATCAGCTATCGGCTGGGGCACGGCATTGGTTTTTGCTGGTTGTTCCAGCAATACTTTTGCGGCGCTCACTTGGCTCCCGGCTGTCCTCGTTGACAGAGGACTGAGCCAGGAAACTGCCGGATCCATGCTGGCGCTCTATTCAATTCTTGCTCTGCCGGTCGCTTTGATTGTGCCCATGGTTGTTGTGAGGATGTCCCGGCCACTACCTGTTGCCGTCCTGTTTGTCGTAGCTTTCGCCTTAGGCTACGGCGGAATCATGATGGCGCCGCCAGCTTCGGCAGCCTTGTGGGTCGTCATTGCCGGGCTGGGCCAGGGCGCCTATTCCTTTGCATTCATCATGATCAATAAGCGAACACGAACGCAGTCCGGTTCAGGAAGTCTGTCTGCGTTTTCCCAAGGAACCGGCTATGCCCTCGCAAGCGTCGGCCCGTTCCTTTTCGCGCTCCTGCACATTCCCGGGGATGGTTGGCTGCCCTCGTTCGGCATGCTCGGTGTCTGGCTCCTGGTGCTTGTGGCAGGGGCCATCATGGTCAACAAACCACGCATGCTTGATGACACCACAGTCTGGTGCCGCCGTTCCAAGCAACCGATTCATTAATTTTCGAAGCAACTCAAAGGAGAGATTACATGAGCACCGCTTATGGCCCTGGGCCTGACCTTTGCGCGTCCGACATCATGACGACGGCGACACAGCCCCCGCGCGTCGCCGTGGTGGGCGCGGCCGGGTGGGCAGGATCCCGTCATGCCCGGGCTTTCGCCCAGGTGGGCGCCAACGTCACCCACCTTGTGGAGAAGGACGAACGGGCGGTTTCATTGGCTGACCAGCTGGGCGCGCGGGTGGTGCCCGGCATCCAGGACCTTCATTCTGATCAACTGGACTTGGTCGTGGTAGCGCTACCCACCACTCTGCAACCGGAAATCTGTGCAGATTTGCTGAACAGGGGATTCCGGGTGCTGACGGAAAAGCCCGTGGCGGCAGATACAGCAGGTGCCGCCGTCGTGTCCGCCGCTACAGGAGTGAACGAACGACTCATGGTGGGGTATACACTCCATCAGCATCCCGCCGTCGAACTCCTCTCCGAGTGGATCCGAGACAACGACGTGATCGCTGTCAACGTTCGATCAGTCGCCCACAAGGAGACCATCGACTCATGGCGCGCTGATCCGGGTGAGGGCGGCGCTGCGGTGGTAAACGGTATCCATGCCATCGAACTGGTCTCTTCGTGGTTCGAGGGTGACCCAAAAGTCCTTGCCACAAGCGTCAGCAGCAGCCTGTACGGGTCTCCGGTACCGGAACACGTCATTTCCACGCTCGAATTCCCGTCTGGCGTGGTGTTCACTCTGCAGACTTACTGGTCTCCCTGGCAGGAACCCCAAGGGCTCAACCAAGGAGATTGGAGCCTCACCGTGGATGTTCTGGCCACTGGCGGCCGTATGCTGTGGTCAAACGATTCCCTTCACGTGTGGAACCGTGACGGCGGACAACAGGAGAAAAACTTCGAGCCCTCGGACCTCTTCCTGCGCCAGGCAGCAGCAGCCGTGAGGTTCTGCAGGGGTGACGCACCTGCCGTTACTTTTGCCCAGGCGCTCCGCGCCACGGAAATCGCCGACGCCGTTCAGGCGGCCTCGGCCTCCGGCGCTCCGGAGGTGCCAGCCCCCTAAGCACCAATCGAACCGATCAAAGGTCGACCCGCCGAACCGAGCATTATCGAGTAAGGAAAATGAACATGAAACCAGCACCTCACACTCCGACCGCACGAGCACTGCGCTCGAGCTGCACCCGGAACGGAGAGAACCGATGAGCCTCAAAGACCAAGTGGTCCTGGTAACCGGATCAAGCGGAGGAATCGGCGACGCCGCTGTCACCGCACTCATAGCCGCCGGAGCCAGGGTCATCGGCGCCGATCGTTCCCCCAAAGAGGACCAGTCCTTGGAGGCGTTTTACCCCCTCGACATCACCTCGGAAAAACAATGCGCTACGGTCATCCAGGACATCCAAGCCCAACACGGCCGTGTTGATGTCCTCATCCATGCAGCAGGAGTGCTCGGCCCAACCCCGGACATCATGGAAACAACCACCGAAGAGTTCGACTCCATCCTGAGGATCAACGCCACCGCGACCTTCACCATGGTCCGGGAGACCGCAAAATCCATGCTTGAGACCGGCACGGCCGGCTCCATCGTGGTCCTGTCCTCAGTTGCGGCCAAAGAATCACGCCTCAACTACCTGCCCTACAACGCGAGCAAGCTCGCCGTCCTCCACATCATGTGGTCCTTTGCCGAACTGCTCGGACCCAATGGAATCTCTGTAAACGCGATCGCACCAGGACCGGTGAACACACCCATGTGGGCACAATTTGCCCGGGATTCCGGTCCGGACGCTGCAGCCAACCGAGCGAAGAGGGCAGCGCAGCTGCCGATGCGCCGCTTCGCTGAACCCGATGAAGTAGCCCGGGCCATCCTGTTCCTTTCAGATCCCGACAACCGCTACATCACGGGGGTGTCCTTGGATGTGGCCGGCGGGGCACATCTGGGAATAGGAACCTGAGACACCCGACAGAGCTTGTCCATTGGCGGCCCGTGGCTGTGTGCCCTTGACCCACCCGGAGCAACATCAACGCCATAGGGCTGCCCTCATCCAGGAAGGTCATTGAGCAGTCAGAGACGGGTCCCTGACCTACGAAGGAGACACATAATGCGACATCACCACACTGCCCTGCACGTCACGGATATGGAGCGGAGCGAGCGATTCTATGTGGATGGCCTCGGACTGGCGCGTTTGGATGCCTGGACGTCGGGACCATATATCGGAGAACTTTACGGCCGTCCTGACGTGACCGTTAGAGCCATGCTTCTCGCTACCAGCGACGGATCCTTCCGGCTGGAAATAGCACATGCCGAGCCGCTACTGCCAGCAGTTGATCCATCACGGGCGCAACCGGGCACAGCTCACCTGGCCTTTACAGACATTGACGTTCGAGAGGTTTACGCCAGGATGACAGCGCTGGGTTACAGCGCGGTGTCTGAACCCGTTGCCCCGACCTCGGGCCCCATTGCCGGCGGGTGGTTGGTTTACCTCCTCGATCCTGACGGAAATCGTGTGGAGCTGATTCAGCCGCCGGACTGGCGCCCAAGCCAGGACACGTAAGGCGCCCGCCGGCTGAATGACGCGCCGGCCCCGCCACCCCCGACTGATTCGGGGGTGCAAGGGCTCCGCTCAATGTTGCGCAAAAGCAGGCCCCGTGAGCCGTCGGCGACGGTCACAGGGCCTGCTTTTTGTGTGTTGCGGGAGAGTGCGGCTGGTTGGTGCGCCGACTTACCCCTTGACACCACCGGAGGTCATGCCGGCCACAAACCAGCGCTGGAACGCCAGGAAGATTGAGAGAACAGGGATGAAGGCAACGACGATGAAGGCGGCGAAGAGTCCCCAGAAGCTACCGAAGCCGGTGGTTATGTAACGCACTATGCCGTTCTGCACGGTCTTCATGTCTTCAGTGGTGGCGAGGACAGTGCCGACAAGGAAGTCGTTCCAAACGAACACGAAAATGAAGATGGCGACGGCAGCGATACCAGGACGGATGAGAGGGAGGATGATGCGCCACAGGATCTGCATGCGGGAGCAGCCATCGATGGCGGCCGCTTCCTCGATTTCCACAGGAATATTCTCGATGAAATTACGTAAGAACAGGATGGTTTGTCCGCAGATGATTGCCGTGTAGACGATGATCATCATGGGGTAAGTGTTGATTAATGCGGTCTTGACGAACATCGAGTACAGCGCGATAAAGACTACGATGGCCGGGACCATGGACAGGACCAGAATCCCCGTCATCAGAGTTTCCATGCGGCGGCTCCGATACCTTGTGGCCACATATGCCGCAGGGATACAGATGGCCAGAGCCAGGACGATAGAGCCGCCGGCATAGATGAGGGAATTTACGAAGAATCGGATGTTGGTCGAGGTCAGAAGGCCGACATAGCCCTCGGATGAGAATGGGGCCGGTATCCATTTTGGCGGGAATTCCAGTGTGCCTGAACCGGTCTTCAGTGACGTGGACACAATCCATGCGACCGGCGGGAGTACGACCGTTGCGGAGAGGATGATGTACGCCCAGGCGGGGACCGCCCGGATGAAACTGCCCAGGCGCCGCTGGCGGCGCGGGGTTGTGATACTCACAGGCTTTCCTTCCGTCGGAAGCGAATGGCGACGAGGGTCAGGACGATGTTGACGGCGAAGAGCAGGATTGCCGTTGCTGATGCTCCGGAGAGATCAAACTTGTCGAACATCTGGTTGTAGACCCGCATGGACAGGGTTTCTGTAGAACCGATGGGGCCTCCTCTTGTGGTGACGAGGATGATGGTGACCATCTGCACATAGAGCATGAGAAGGACGACCACGACGGAGACGATGGTGTTGCGCAAGTAGGGCAGCGTGATGTTCACGAACTGGTGCCAAATACCGCCGCCGTCCACTTTGAGGCTTTCGCGGAGCTCCTCAGGAATCGTTTGAAGGGCGCCCAGGAAGAGGAGCATCGCTTGCGGGTAGGACCACCAGGCTGTCATCAGTGTTACTGCAACCAGCGCACTGGTCGGTGTTGAGAATACGTCCGTGGGACCGAACCCGAGGGACTTGGTGATCGCTGATGCTGGGCCGTAGTTGGGGTTGAGGAACCACAGCCAGATTGTTCCTGCAGTGGCCTGGGACATCAGCCAGGGAAGGAGGAAGAGGCTCCGGACCGAACGCTTGAAGCGGTGAAGGTTGTTGAGCACGATTGCAGATAGCAGCCCTGCCGGCAAAGCGATAACCAAGGCCCCGAGCGAGAACACCAAGGTTGTCCATATGCGGCTCGGCAGGTCGGAGTCTGAGAACAATCGGGCAAAGGAATTCAAACCCGAGAATTTGCCAATCTGGTAATACGACGTCTCGTGCAGGGCCGTCCACGCTGTGTAGATGAGCGGCCCCACAAATACAAAGAGGAAGACGGCGCTGACCGGGAGGACGTAGAGCCATACCATTCGATCCCTACGGACTCGGCGGAGGGTCTGGGTGCCTAAGGGCGACGTTGGGGTCTTGCGTGGGCTGCGGATGGGGCTTTTGGTTGACATTATCTGTCCCTTCCAGGGGGAGCCTGGTTTCCCAGGCTCCCCCTATTTCGGGCGGCTACTTCTTGTTGGCCGCGTCCTGGGCGGAACGAATAAAGTCGTTGCCTGATGAGCCGTTGAGAGTCAGCTTCTGCCCGGCTTGGGAGAGGCCAGTGGCAAGCGCGGTCCATGTGTTGGAATACGTGCGTGGTTCACTGTTGGTCTTGACGTAGGCCGCGATGTCGTTGACGGTCTTTGCCTCTGGAGTGGAGAAGAACGGTTGCTGGTAGGTGGCGGCACGGGTGGGTACCTCACCGCCGGTTGCCATCAGCGCACCGGCTTCCGGCCCGGTCATGTACTCGATAAACTTCCAGGCAGCCTCGGTGTTTTTACTGCCGTTTCCGATCCCCAGGGTCCATCCAATGGTGGTACCTGTCGTGTCGCCGGTACTCGCCTTCGGCAGGGCCGTCCATTTGAGGTCCTTGTTCTGCGAGCCGAAGGAAACCGCTCGTTCTGTGCCCAGGACCGCCATCGCGACAGTGCCGCTCGCCATGCCGTCAGCTACCGTGCCGTACGTGTCGGATACGACGTTGCTACCAAGAGCCTTTGCGTCCCTGAGCTTGGCCAGGAAGTCACCAAACTCGTTGCCTTTGTCCGTCGCGAAATCAGCTTGACCATCCTTGTTCCAGATTTCCTGATCCACCTGGGACATGAAGCAGTTAAAGAAGGTACTGATGATGGCCGAGTTATCTGTGTCCGAGAAGCCCGTCCCGAACCCGGTAAAGCCAGCGGCAGCAGCTTTCTTGGCGACTTCGACAACCTCGTTGTATGTGGTCGGGACGGCCGCGCCGATCTGGCTAAGGATCTTTTGGTTGTAGTAGAGGGCACAGGTTCGGTATTCGTACGGCACTGCAACAGGCTTGCCGTCGGGCCCCGCAAGAGTGTCTGTGGGACGCAGCCAATCAGTTACCTTCGAGGCGGCGTCCGGCAGAGGGGAGTAGACGCCGGCAGATGCCATCTGGGGAACGACGGGAGTGAACATCTTGAAGACATCAGGGGCCTGACCTGCTGCCGCGGCCTGAGGGAGTCTGTTCAACATGTCGCCCAACGAAACGACGGAGAGGTTGATCTTGATGTCCGGGTTGGCCGCCTCAAACTTGGCAATGTTTTCCTTCAGTGCCTTTGAACGCGGATTAGCCTGGCTGGGATCGAGGAAGTCCCAGTAGTTCAGAGTCACGGGACCTTTGGGTTCCGAAGCTGAGGGTGAACAGCCGCTGAGGGCAAGGCCGGCCACAACGGCTGTTACGAGCGCCAAGCCCCATCGCTTTTTGATCATGAATTTCTCCTGTGAATGGGTGTGCTGATGTGGGAGCATGCCGTGCTCAAGCGACGCGGGCTAAATGCGGGACTTCGACGGTAGGGAGAAGCCGATTGGTTCATCGAATCTCTCCTTTGAGATCGGTTGCATTTTCAGAAGTAGGACTGAGATCGGTTGCTGAGATCGGTTGCACTAAATTTAGGGCCGCGGGATGGCTCTGTCAAGGAAAGATTCGATATAGATCCGGAACGGACTAAATCCCTGACTCAGCCCTGGGCGTCGACCTTTGAAAGCCGGAACCTTTCGGAGCCCACAAGCACGGGTTGAGCAGCGCAGAGTGAACAGCCCGTGGCTGGGCGTGCTGGTCTGACGTGGAGAAGTTCCAGCCGGAAATCCCGTCACCCGTGGTGGGCATCAGGGCTCTGACCCAAGATCCTCCGCCTGCTGTCGATCAATCAGGGGAGGCCGCTGCGGGCCTTAGCAAGCGATCACGTTAACAGCGAGGCCGCCGCGGGACGTTTCTTTGTACTTGCTTTTCATGTCTGCTCCTGTCTCGCGCATCGTCTTGATGGCTGTGTCAAGCGAGACGTGGTGGACGCCGTCTCCGCGCAGGCTGATCCGCGCAGCGTTGATGGCTTTGTTGCTGGCCATGGCGTTGCGTTCGATGCACGGGATCTGGACCAGGCCACCAACGGGGTCGCAGGTCAGCCCGAGGTTGTGTTCGATACCAATCTCGGCGGCGTTCTCTACCTGCTGGGGTGTGCCCCCCAGAATTTCGCACAGCGCGCCCGCTGCCATGGAACAGGCTGAGCCGACTTCCCCTTGGCAGCCGACTTCGGCGCCGGAGATGGAGGCGTTCTGCTTAAACAGGACACCTATGGCAGCTGCGGTGAGGAGGAATCGGATCACTGCTTCTTCGTTGGCTCCGGGTGTGAACATCATGTAGTAGTGCAGCACCGCTGGAATGATTCCGGCAGCGCCGTTGGTGGGGGCGGTGACGACGCGTCCACCCGTGGCGTTCTCTTCGTTCACCGCCAGGGCAAACAGGTTCACCCAGTCCACTGCACGCAAGGGATCGCTGGTGTCGTCTTTCGCTTGCAAGTCCGCCAGCAGCCGCGGCGCACGACGGCGGACCATCAGGTTCCCGGGCAAGTGTTCTTCCGTTCGGCTACAGCCGCGTGACACGCACTCTTTCATGGTTTCCCAGATGTGCATCAACTGCGCGCGGGTTTCCGCCTCGCTGCGCCAAGCGCTTTCGTTGGCGAGCATGACGTCGCTGATGGAAAGGCCTTCACGCTTGCAGTGGGCCAACAGTTCCTCGGCGTCGGAGAACGGATAGGGGAGTTGTATCGTCTCGGGACGCGAGTTCCCAACGTCATGCTCATCAACGACGAAGCCGCCGCCCACTGAGTAGTAGACGCGTTCGCTCAGCACTCTCCCCAGATTGTCGAAGGCTTGGAACCGCATGCCGTTTGGATGCGCAGGCAATGACTTGCGCAGATGGAGCACCACGTCCTTGCTTCTGTTGAAGGTGATCATTCGGCGCCCTGCAAGCAATATCTTCCCGGCCTCAGTGGCTTCGTTGACCACAGTGTCTGCCGTGGTTGTGTCAACGGTTTCCGGCGACTCGCCCATGAATCCCAGGATGACCGCCTTATCCGAGCCGTGCCCGCGTCCGGTAGCCCCCAGCGAACCGAACAGCCCAGCATGAAGGCGATCAACGGCGTCGAACTTTCCTTCCCTCTCCAGTACTTCGACGAACGCGCGGGCCGCGCGCATCGGCCCCACGGTGTGGGACGACGAGGGGCCGATTCCGATTGAGAAAAGGTCAAGGGCACTTAAAGCCATGGCATACCTCCGGTGCAGATTTGGTGTGGGGTCTGCTACCAGCTTGGGTGCGAATGCGGTCAGCGTCTATCGGAAACTTTTGAACAGAACGTCAAGCAGAACTTAACAATTCGCCTGGACTCCCGCGCGCGTCACGCTTTGGGGCGGGCGTCAGTCGCTTTCCGCAGTTCGTCGACGACGGCCGCTACTGCCGGCGATTCCCGGCTGGCCGCCCGGTGCAAGACAATGATGTTGCGGCCGCAGCTTGGATCTACGCGACGCACCACCAGGTCGTCCGTTTCCCGGCCAAGGTTCAGTTCACTCATCAGGGCGACCCCGAGGCCACCACGGACCAATCCCAGGGTGGCCATCAGGTTTCGACAGTGGGCTATGACGTTCGGCTCGAATCCAGCGTCACGGCAGGTTTGCAGGACGAATTGCTCAAAAATGCTGCCTTCCTGGTCCAGGATCCACCGTTCATCGGCGTAGTCGGCCAGCGTCGCAGCGTCCGGTGCCTCCCGGTCCTGGGGGAGACAGAGGATGATTTCATCGCGGGCCAGAATAGTCTTTACGAGCCCCTCATCCTGGATGTCGTGCAGGTCATCCAGCACTGCGACATCGATGTGCCCTTCCCTCAACTGGGCCACACTTTCGAATGGTTCGAGGTCGGACACGGTGATGTCGAGTCGCGGGTAGCTGGCCTGAAGGGACATGACGGCGGCGGGGAGCACCGTGCTGCAAAAGCTGGGGAAAGCGCTGATGGCGAGGTGTCCACGGACATCTGTCTGGAGCTTCTTTAAGTTCGCCTCGGCCGCCTCAACTTCAGCAGCTATCCGGCCAAAATGCTTCACCAGCATGACTCCGGCTTCCGTCAGCCGCACTTTCCGGCCGGCACGGATCAGGAGCGCCAGCCCGGCCTCCCGTTCAAGCACGGCCAACTGCTGGCTGACCGCGGAGGTTGTCATATGGAGCTTGGCGGCAACGGCCGTCATGGTTCCCTCAACCTCAAGGGTCTTGAGGATTTGCAGGCGTCGGATATCGAGCACGGGACCTCCCAGAGTTTAGGACCACTTAACCTCAGAACTGCGGTCTCAGCTACTTTCCGACGACGGGTGGACGAATCCCAGCGTCGCGGCCCCTTGTTCATCGATGAGCCGGCCGAGGTGCTTGCTCATCCTGAACACCACGCTGCGGTCAACGATGCGGGCGCTCGGCACGGCAGCTTCCATGGCAGCCTCGAAGCGCATGACATCGGACATTTCCTTCAGCCAGACCGCCACCACCAAGTTGTACTGGCTTGCGACGGCCAGCGCCGTTCGGGCTTCAGGAATCTTAGCCATGAGCCCCTTCATCTGCTGAACGTGCTTGGCGGCGGTCCGCATGAAGTACCAGGCGTAGACAGGCCAACCCGTGACCGTGCGTGCGACGTCCGTGCGTATCCGCAGCATGCCATCGGCGCGCATGCGGGCCAGCCCATCCGCGACGCGCTGTTCGCTGAGTCCATGTTCTGCGGCAATGCGGCTGACGGGGCGCCGCCCATCTTCGGCCAGGCAATGGCGGAGCGCTGCTTCGACATCAGGGTGCACGGTCCGCGGCGCCCGTGCCCGTGGTGGGCGGGGGCGGGGGACCCTGGCTGCCTCCTGCGGTGTGAGGGCGCGGAGTCTCCAATCGGAGGCCTCCATGACTACTTCGGTAACGAGATGGGTCTGGGTGTTCCTGACGCCTTCCAAGCCGCCGATGCGGTTGGTGACTGTGTCCCAGATGGAGAGCGGGGTGTCGGCGAGGACCGTAGCCAACAGATCCCGTCCGCCGGAGGTGTGGTCGAGGGTCATCACTTCCGGGATCTGCGCCAATTGGCGGGCCACGTCGCCCGTTTGCTGGGGTTTGCAGGTGATGTCCACCAGGGCCGATGCTCCGTCGGGGAAGATGCCGGTGACCCACGCGAGCCCGCGTTCCCGCAGCGAGTCCCAGCGCCTGGCGAGGGTTACGGCGTCGACTCCGATCAGGGGGGCCAGTTCACTCCACGGCGCCCGACCTTCGATCTGAAGAGCATGGATGAGGCGCTCCTCGAGTGGATCAAGCATGTTTTCCGGCATAGAAGACAGAATAGCCACGGAAAGCTGCAATTTCATCAATTGGAAACACGGCACTTCCATGATGTTGTGATCCCGTTCACTTCTCATCACATCGGAGCGCACATGCGTACAACGGCGCAGAAATCCACTACGGCGGCAGGAGCCGTCGGTTTCCTGGTGGTCATGGAGCTTGGCAGTGGCATACTTCAGGGCTGGCTGAATCCTCTCTTCTCTTCCATAGGTGAACACCATGGAGTTTCGGCAGCATCGCTGAATTGGATCAGCGCCGCCTACTTGCTGGCGACAGTGCTGGTGGTCCCTTTGCTGTCCAAGCTGGGTGACATCCACGGCCACAAGCGGATACTCATGATCTCCACGGCTATCGTTGCCGCGGCTTCCGTTTTGGTTGCCTTCGCCCCAAACTATGAACTGTTCCTTCTGGGACGTGCTATCCAAGCCCCGCTGGCCGTTTTCCTCCCCTTGGAATTCGCCATCGTCCATCAACGCGACTCTGAACGCTCCGGGCGAAGCATCGGCAGGCTCGTGGCGGCGTTGACCCTCGGCGCAACCATCGGCGGTCTCCTGGCCGGAATTGTCCTCGACGCGACTGAGAGCCTTTCCATCACTCTGCTGATGCCGGCGATCTTCATGGCCCTGTGCGTTCCTGGCATCGCGTTCTTCGTCAAGGAAAGCCCGCTGCGGAGCGAAGGGCGGGTGGATTATCTCGGTGCTGCACTGCTTGGCGGTGGCTTGGCTGCTCTCCTGGGAGGCGCTTCGAATCTCTCAACGTGGCCGCCGCTGACCACGGCCCTCGCGATGGCGGTCGGCATCGCCCTCCTGGCCGGCTGGGTGGTTTCAGCCCGCAGGACAGAACACCCCCTGGTGGACCTCACCATGCTCCTTCGTGGCGGCATTGGCCTTCCGATTGTCGTCGCCTTCCTTTACGGCGCGCAACTGTTCGGCGCCCAAGCACCCATCTCCGTCTACCTGCGCTCCGATCCGGCCACGCTTGGATTCGGCTTCGGCGCTGCTGCCTCTGCCGCGGGAACAATGCTCAGCATCATGGCTCTTGCGGCCTTCCTGGGTGCCTCGCTCAGCGACCGGGCATCCCGGCTGATCGGCGGCCCACGGAGTGTTGCCCTTGGGGGAGGGCTCAGCGCCATCGCGTACGTCCTCATGATTCTGGAGCCGGGTACCCTGGTGACCTTCGCGGCGTGGCTCGTCATGGCCGGACTCGGCGCGGGGCTGGTCAGCGGCACGCTCCCCACTTTGGTGGTCCAGCGGGCAGCAGCCGATTCAGTGGGGATCGCCTCGGGGTTGTACAACACAGCCCGCACCGCCGCCGGAGGAGTCGCCGGTGCTCTTTTCGCGCTGCTGATGGCAGCACTCACCACACCAACAGCCGCCGGAACGCGGGCGGCCACCGAACTGTCCTTTCACGCCGTTTGGTGGATCTGCGCCGCAGTCTGCGTCCTCTTCGCCGTGGCCGTTCTGTTCATCCGGCCTGCCCGGGCCACACCGGTCGAATCAACCACATCGTCATCGAATGCAGACGACGTCCTCGAACCTGCCAACTAATCCACCTCGACACGAAGGATCAACAATGACCGTTTCCATCGACACCACCTCCCAGGACACCTTGCGCGACACCGTACGCGAGTCCGCTGCCGCCGTCGGGCCTTCCATCCTTGAACTTAGCCACAAGGTCCATGCACTGGCAGAGATCTCCTGGGAGGAACACGACTCAGCTGCGGCCGTGGCCGCTGTCCTCCGCGACGGCGGCTTCGAGGTGACCGAACGCGCCTATGATGTTCCGACGGCGATCGAGGCCGTCTACGGCACCGGCGAACTGACCGTGGTCATCTGTGCCGAATACGATGCCCTTCCCGAAGTCGGCCATGCGTGCGGGCACAACATGATCGCCGCAGCCGGCGTCGGCGCTGCGCTGGCCCTTAAGCCCGTGGCCGACGCCGCCGGACTGCGGATCAAACTCCTCGGCACTCCCGCGGAGGAACACGGCGGCGGAAAAGTCTCGCTGCTTCAGGCCGGAGCGTGGGAGGACGCAGCGTTCTCCCTTATGGTGCATGGCATGACGGGCGCTGAGCGGAGTGCGGCGGCCATTGGTATGGCCGCCGTCGAGCGCTTCGAAGTGCAGTTCAAAGGCAGCGAAGCCCACGCAGCCGGAGCCCCGGACAAGGCCATCAACGCAGGCGCGGCGGCGAGTCTGGCGCTGATGAACATGGCCGTCCTGCGGCAGCACCTGCCGGAGAACGCAAACACCAACGCGTTCATCTCGCACGGCGGCGGCGCCACCAACGTCATCGCCGGCGACTCCACGGTTCAGGTGGAAGTCCGCGCGGGAGACGTTGATGTTTGGCGGGACCTCAAGCGGCGCGTCCTCGCGTGCTTCGAAGGTGCGGCCATCGCCACCGGCTGCACCTGGACCCACCGGCAGACCGAACACCCCTACGCCCCGCTCAATACCCACGTCGGGCTGGGCGAAGCATGGGACGCCAACATGGAAACCGTCGGAAGGCCCGTGGACACGACGCCCATCTTCGGGGGCGGTTCCTCCGACATGGGCAACGTTTCCCAGGTAGTCCCGTCCGTGCACGGCATGGTGGTGGTCCGCAACAGCACCGCGGTCCCGCACCACCCGGACTTCACCGCCGCCGCCATCTCACCGGAGGCGGACGAAGCCATACTCGACGGCGCCACCGTCCTGGCACTCACGGTTCTGGATGCGGCTCTGGATACCTCACTCCGGGCCGAACTGCTGGAACTCCAGGCTGCGCGGGTTCCCGGCGCCACGACGGTGACGCTGGAAGCCTGATTCCCGGAGGTTGACCGGTGGCGTCTCTTAGTCGAAACGCTAAGGGGCGCCACCTCGTCGCGGTCGGGCCGTGCGCAGTGCGACGGGGACGGCTTCGTTTGATGCAAGACATACGAAGTTGCCGTGCCCTGCTACCAGACCCCGGGCTAATCGGATGTAAATGAGCAGTGGGGACAATGTCCACCCTTTCCACCACGGATTGCCCCGTTCTTCCGCCGGACTGCCCCGGATTCCGGAGGTTTCCGCCACTTCCCAGTGTTTGTTATCGCAACCCGCAAATCTGTTGACACGGAACGAGATCCTTACAGTTGCCGACGTGATTCAGGAGCGCAGCGACCTCACTGCCTGTTGTTCTTCACGATGAACGACGCTAAGATTGCAGCAACCACCGGGATCAACACAGTTAGTGTCGCGCTGAGAATGTTCTGGGAATCTCCGAGCAGGCCTCTGATCCCAAGGGTTGTCAGCCCCACAAGCAGCCCGAGTCCAGGCCAGTAGATCCGGTGCTTCGTTGAGGTCGTGTGGCGGTCGGGCGTCTTAGCAGCTGGTTGCACTCTTGGTTCCTGGAAAGTTAAAACCGTTATAGCCAGCGGCGGGCTGGAATTGTCCGTCGGCCTGTTCGTGGTGCGTTGACATCGTAAACGGCAACTTGTCGTCGACGCCTCCAGCATTGTCAGGGGCCTTGGCCCGGAAATTCCCGGCAGATACGCTCTGATGGGTGGCAGCCATCGCCGGTACGGGCGCCCTCAGGCCAGAAACAAGAACCAAACCCAAGCCGTGCAACAACACGTTCTCACGATTCAATCTTTCCCTCGAATCTGCTCGATCTCCGTTCCCGATGCCACCGCACCAACATCGGAACCAAGAGGCCGTTTGACGAGCGGCATCGACTCTATCTTCGGCGCGGGAACCTTGCTGGATCGCTATCTAGTAGTGCAATCAAAGGCGTTACCGTGACGCTTCCGGAAGTGGGGAACCCGCGTCCCGGCCGCCCGGCGCATCGAGGGAGAGCCGCGCGTGCGTCTACGTCTGGTCGAACGTCAGGCCGAGCAGGGCGTTTTCGGTGACCTCCGGTAGTGCGGGGTGGATCCAGTACTGCTTCGCGGCAAACTCGCGGACGTCGAGGTCGAAGGCCAGGACGGTGATCATTTGCTGGATCAGCGTTGAAGCCTGGGGGCCCATGTAGTGGGCGCCCAGGAGTTTGCCGGTGTCCTTGTCAGCGATGAGTTTGCATATGCCGGTTGTGTCTTCCATTGCCCAGCCGTACGCGACGTCGCCGTAGGCCTGGATTTTGACGGTCACGTTGTGACCCTTTTCGCGGGCCTGGGACTCGGTCATTCCGACGGTGGCGATCTGGGGGTGTGTGAAGGTAGCGGCAGGGACGTTGTCGTGCGGCATTTTCTGCAGGTTTCCCGGGTTCAGCAGGTTGTGGCGCACGGCGCGCATTTCGGCGTTGGCGACGTGTTTGAGCATGTAGGGGGAGGAGACGTCGCCGAGCGCCCATACACCTGCGGCGGAGGTCGACCGGCCATACTCATCTACTTTGATGCGCCCGCCGCCTATGGTCTCGATCCCGGCGGCGGACAGGTCCATCAGGTCTCCGTTGGGGGTACGTCCGGTCGCTACCAGAAGTACCTCCCCGGTGGCGGTTGAGCCGTCGTCGAGCCGTATGGTGATGCCGCGGTCATTCTGTTCGGCGCTGACGGTAGTCCGGCCGGCCCGGACATCGAAACGCTCTGCGGCGAGGTCGTTGAACGGGTCGTGCAGGTCGTCGTCGAGGTTCCGCAGGAGGGTGGAGCGGGCAATGATCGTGACATCCGTGCCGAGGGCATCAAAGATGTGGGCGAACTCCATGGCGATGTAGCCACCGCCGATGATGACCAAGGATTTAGGCAACTGCGGAAGCCGCATGATGTCTTCGCTGGTGTAGTAGTGAACGCCTGAGGCGGAGATGACGTCGGGGACGACGGGGCGGGAGCCTGCAGCGATGACGATCCGGTCACCGGAGATGGTCCTCTGGTGGGCCCCTTGGCCGGTGCGCAAGGTGCGTTCTCCGGTGAAAACGGCGTGTTGGTCGTAGACGTCCGTGTTCGGGCTCCGCTGGCTGCGCCGGTATTCCTCGCCAGCGACGGAGATTGGGTCTACGCGGTCCTCGAAAATGCGGCGGACGATGCCGGGCCAGTCCACGGAGTTGACGGAGGCGTTAAGGCCCAGCCGTGCTGACTCGCGGGTCTCGAGTGCGGTGTCCGCTGTGTGCACGAACATTTTTGTTGGGATGCATCCGGCGTTCAGGCAGGTGCCTCCGAACGATGCCTCCTCAATGATCGCGATCGAATGGTCTTCGAAACCGGGCCCGGGAATGGAGTTCCCGGAGCCGGTGCCAATGATGACCAAGTCATAGTGGCCATCTACGGCGGTGCTGCTGGTGACGGTGTGCATGTGGTCCTTACTGCGGGTTTACTTCCACCCTAATGAACCCGACGCCAACAGGTCTCATGAGCCAATGGCGGGATGTGTACCCTGACGCCCGGATCCTTCGCCGAACAACTGAGTACGGGAGGGTTCAACGAGCAACACGACGCAATCGGCAAGTTGACCATCGCCTTAGGCGCCCGTGGACAAGCGGCGAACCCAAGGCGGGTCCAAGTTTTCATGATGAATCATCTCTTGTGGTGGCAGGCGGTCGCCGGGGGGGGAGGCCCTGGTGCAAGGCACTGCTGCCGGGTAGTATCGCGCGGGCCAGCGTGATCACGAAGGCCGTTTTTTGGCCTCGAATCCCGCGCTTGAATACAGCACTACGGAGCTCACGGAGGCCTCAATCACATGAACAAAGCCATCATCAAATGTCCTCACTGCGGCAAGTCGAACCGCGTTCCGGCCGCCGCCGACGGCCGGCCGCGCTGCGGGAGCTGCCACAAGGACCTGCCTTGGGTGGTTGAAGCGGGCGACGACGACTTCAGCGCGATCGCCGAACGGTCCAGCGTTCCGGTGTTGGTGGACTTTTGGGCTGTGTGGTGCGGACCCTGCCGGATGGTGAGCCCCGTGCTCGACCAACTGGCACACGAACGCGCCGGTCGCATCAAACTCGTGAAGGTCGATGTGGATCACTCGCCGCAGCTCTCTGCCAGGTTCGCCATCCAGGCGGTGCCGACGTTGATGGTCATCGTTGACGGCAATATCGTGGCGAGGCAGGCCGGCGCGGCTCCCGCGCCGGTGTTGAGGTCCTGGTTGGAGGAGGCACTCTCGAAGTAGTCCGGGAACAGTGGACGACGGCGGCAGGGGCGGCGCCCCGCCGTCGTGCCTTTACGGCTGCGCGCGTCAGGTTCATGCCGCGAATCCGCGGGATACAGGGCGCGACCCTACGCCGAAGAAAGAGTGTTGACAGAGTTCAAGTAACGTGGGTAACCTGAGTCACATGTCCGGAAAGTAACGCGCGTTACCAACGCTGCTTTCCACCCCGGGCCGGCCGAACAACAACGTTGGGCGCAGACCTGGATGAGCGAAGAACACCGGAGCATTCGATGGCGAAAAGCACCAACCCAGACACCCCCGTGGCTGTGAAGCAGCGGGGAGTCACCATGAAAGACGTAGCCAAACACGCCGGCGTTTCCCGGACAGCTGTTTCGTTTGTGCTCAGCAACCGGGAGAACGCAAGCATCTCCGAAGAAACCCGCGCCAGGATCAACGACGCCGTGCAGGAATTGGGCTACCGCCCGAACGCCGGCGCCCGTGCGCTGGCATCCCGCCGTAGTGACTGGTACGGGATCGTGACGGAGATCGTCACGGCTCCGTTCGCCGTCGACATCATCAAAGGAGCCCAGGACCAAGCCTGGCTTGACCGCCGGTTCCTGCTCATCGCGCCCTCCGACCAGGCCGATGCCGTGGGACCCAACGAGGGCCTGGAAGATGCTGCTACTGAGAAGCTATTGGAACAACGGGTGGAAGGACTCCTCTACGCAGCCACCTTTCACCGGGGCGTTCACGTCCCCGAAAGTGCAAACGAAGTCCCCACAGTCCTGATCAACTGCTTCGACGCGGACGGGAAGCTGCCCTCGATCGTCCCGGATGAGCGGGCGGGGGGACGGGTGGCCGTCGAACGCTTGCTCCAAGCAGGCCATACCCGGATCGGTGTCATCAACCTGGACCCGGCCATTCCTGCGGCAGTAGGGCGTTTGGAGGGTGCCCGCGAAGCACTCGCCGTCGCCGGACTGGAGCTGGACCCCGAACTGGTGGTGTCCGGGTATGCAACGGCCGACGGCGGTTACGATGCCGCGTGCCACATCCTGGACCGCTACCCGCCACAAGAGAGACCGACGGCGCTGTTCTGCCTCAATGACCGCATGGCGATGGGCGCTTATGACGCCATTAAGGAACGGGGCCTGACCATCCCCGGGGACATCGCCGTGATCGGCTTCGACAACCAGGAACTCATTGCGGCCTACCTGCGGCCCAAATTGACCACGGTTGCGTTGCCGTTCGAAAAAATGGGCGCCCTGGGCGTCCAAACGCTTGCCGCTCTTACAGCAGGACAGCCGATCCTTGCCGACCAGCAATTGGTCGACTGTCCGCTGCTAGAACGCTCTTCGGTCTGACCGCGAAATCAATGCCGAAGAGCAACCCTTACCCACCCCTTCACCTTGGACGATGAAGATAGGAAAGAGATAACCATCATGACACAACCCCGATACTTCCGGGCTGCCCGGATCACGGCGGCGAGCCTTGCAGTGGGCGCGATGCTGCTCACCGGCTGCACGGCAAACGTCTCTAAAACAGGCACCTCCGACGCCGGAGCGAACGCCGGCGCGTTCCTCACCATCCCGCGGGAGGACATGGGCACATTCGTGCAGAATTTCAACCCGTTCGCTCCCACGGTGAACCCGATGGTCCAGCAGTCCATCTATGAATCCCTCCTCATTTTCAACCCGGCCAAGGGGGACACGGTGCCGTGGCTGGCCACGGAGTGGAAAGCAGCCGAGGACGGCAAATCGGTCACCTTCACGCTCCGTGACGGTGTGAAATGGTCCGACGGGCAGCCCTTCGTGGCTGATGACGTTGCCTACACCTTCGAACTCCAGAAGAAGATCAAGGGCGGCTTTGAGTACCTGGACACCGTCACCGCCGAGGGCAACAAGGTCACTTTCAACTTCAATAAGCCGTGGTCGCCGGCCCTCTACGACGTCGGCCAACTCAGCATCCTGCCCAAGCACATCTGGTCCGCTTTGCCGGACCCGGAGAAGGATGCGAATGCCAAGCCGGTAGGTACCGGGCCGTACACCGAGGTTGATACTTTCCAGGCCCAGTCCTTCGTGCTGAAGAAGAACCCCAATTACTGGCAGCCTGAAAAGCAGAAGATCGCCGGCATCAAGATGCTCGCTTTCGCAGGAAACGACGGCGCCAACCTCGCCGCAGCGAACGGGGACGTGGACTGGGCTCCGCAGTACATTCCCAACATCGAAAAGACCTTTGTTTCAAAGGACAAGGAACACCGCCAATACTGGTTCCCTGCCACCGGTGCCATGATCAACTGGCAGCTCAACACCACCAAGGCGCCGTTCAACGATGTCGACGTCCGCAAAGCGCTGAGCATGGCCGTGGACCGTGACCAGGTCACCAAGATCGGCATGAGCGGTTACGCCAAGCCGGCTGACTGCACCGGGCTCTCCGGTAATTATGAGACCTGGAAGAACGCCCAGGTGAAGGACAACTGCACGTGGACCAACCACGATGTGCAGAAGGCCAACGAGCTTCTGGACAAGGCGGGATACCCCAAGGGAGCAGACGGCAAGCGCACCCTCAAAGACGGCAAGCCTTTCGAATTCAAGATCTCCGTAGGTGCCACATCCTCTGACTGGCTTTCCGTGGCCAACGTCATCTCGCAGAACCTGGCCGAGGTGGGCGTCACGGCCAAGGTCGAGTCCCCGGACTGGGCCGCTGTGGTCGCGGGCTATGAGACCGGCGACTTCGATTCCGGCATCGTTTGGAGCGCCAACGATCCCAGCCCGTACAAGTACTTCAACACCTCCATGGGCACCGCAACGGTCAAACCGGTAGGCACGAAGACGTTCGATAACTACCACCGCTTCGGCGACACGAAGGCCGATGCCCTGTTGGCCGACTTCGTTGCGGAGACGGATGAATCCAAGCAAAAGGACATCGCCAACAAGCTGCAGGAAGAGTACAACGACGCAGCACCGCTGGTGCCGCTGTTCTCAGGCCCTGAATGGGGTGCCTTCAATGACACCCGCTTCACCGGCTGGCCCACTGAGGGCAACCCGTACGCCACGCTGTCCGTCCGATCACCTACGACGGTGCTGGTCCTGACCACCCTGGAACCGCGGAAGTAAATCCCCGCAACTCTTCTCAGTGCACGCCCGGCGGTTGCCCGCTGCCACGACGCCGCCACCTTGCCGCTGAACCGGCCACTGCCGCCGGGCGTGCCCTCTTCACTTTCCGCAATCCCCGCAATTCCCGAATGGAGGGAAACCGTGCGCTTCATCCTGCGCCGCCTTGGTTTCTACCTGATCGCCTTCTGGGCATCCATCACCCTGAATTTCCTGCTCCCGCGCTTCATGCCGGGAGACCCCGTATCCCGCATGTTTGCCCGCTCCCAGGACCGAATGCAACCGGAGCAGATCGAGGCCCTGCGAAAGCTGTTGGGCGTTGACGACCGGCCCATCTGGGAGCAATACATCGACTACCTGCACAACATCTTCACCGGCCAGATGGGGGTCTCCATCTCCCGATTCCCCACGCCGGTCACCGAAGTCATTTCGTCCCAGATCGGCTGGACGCTGCTACTGGGCGGAACCGCGCTGGTGATTGCCGCCGTCGTGGGTAACCTGCTGGGCGTCCTGGCCGCATGGCGGCGCGGCGGAGCGATCGACTCTGCGCTCCCGCCGGTGCTGGTTTTCATCGGCTCGTTCCCGTACTTCTGGCTCGCGATGGGTGCGCTGTACCTGTTCGGGGTGGTGCTGGGTTGGTTCCCGATCCGGCATGCGTTCACCGATGGTTTGGAGCCCGCGTTCACTTGGGAGTTCATCGGCGACGTCGGGGCTCACCTGGTGTTGCCGGCGCTGACGATCGTGCTGGTCTCCATTGGCGGCTGGATGCTGGGAATGCGCAACACCATGATCGCCACGAATTCGGAGGACTACATCACCATGGCCGAAGCCAAGGGACTCCGCCCGGGCCGCATCATGCTTCGCTACGCAGCACGCAACGCCATGCTGCCCTCGGTGACGAGCTTCGGGATGGGACTGGGATTCGTGGTGGGCGGTGCGCTGCTCACTGAAGTGGTTTTCGCCTATCCGGGCGTCGGCTACCAACTGCTGAACGCCGTCCAGGGCCTCGACTATCCACTGATGCAGGGCTTGTTCCTGACCATCACCGCCGCCGTGCTGCTAGCCAACTTCCTGGTGGACATCCTCTACGTCCGCCTCGACCCGCGCGTGCGCAGCAACTAGAGGACTGATCATGACAACCGCACTTCTGAAGCAGCCCACTCAAGCTCCGGCTGCCCGCAAACCCAACCGCAGCTTCGTCCACGGACTTCTCACGAACAAGAAAGCCTTGCTGGGCATGACCGTGATGATCGTATTCATTGCGCTGGCCCTCCTGGCGCCGGTGTTGTTCCCCGGCGATCCGTCACGTATCACCGCGATGGCGTCCCTGGAACCGGATGCAGAGCACTGGCTGGGGACTACCGCCAAGGGACAGGACGTGCTGGCGCTGACTGTCCACGGCTCACGGAGTTCCCTGTTCGTGGGACTGACGGTGGGTCTGGCGTCCACTTTCATCGGCATTCTCGTGGGCCTGGCCTCGGCGTACTTCGGCAAGTTCATTGACGAAGCCTTGTCCCTGGTCACAAACGTCTTCCTGCTTCTGCCCGGACTGCCCCTGCTGGTCATCCTGGCGGCGTTCCTTCCGCCGGGCCTGGGGACTGTGATCCTGGTTCTTGTGGTCACGGGATGGGCCGGTTCGGCCCGCGTCCTGCGCTCCCAGGCACTGTCGATCCGGTCCAAGGACTTCGTCGCTGCGGCCGTCGTGTCCGGCGAACGGGCAGGACGGATCATGTTCCGCGAGATCCTGCCCAACATGGCCTCGATCGTCATGGGCACGCTGCTGGCCTGCGTCATCTACGGCATCGGAGCCCAAGCGGGCCTGGAGTTCCTGGGGCTTGGTGACGTCAGCACGGTCTCGTGGGGCAACAACCTCTTCTGGGCCGGTAACGAAGGTGCCCTGCTGACCGGGAGCTGGTGGGTGTTCGTACCATCCGGTGTGTGCATCGCACTGGTCGCGTTCGCCCTTGCCCTGATCAACTACGCCGTGGACGAAGTCACCAATCCGCGGCTGCGAAAGATCAAGACGCCCAAAACAACACCCACGAAAGCCGAAACGAGCACCGCCAAATGACCATCTCCCAAGTCTCCTTCGGCTCCCACGAACCCGTCCTCGACGTCAAGAACCTCACCGTCAAGTACATCGGAGATACCCGCTCCACCACCGCCGTCGACCGCGTTTCCTTCAGCATCGGCACCGGCGAGGTGTTTGGTCTGGCGGGGGAGTCCGGCTGCGGCAAGTCCACCATTGCCAACTCGATCATGAGGCTCCTGAAGGATCCCGCAAAGATCGCCGGCGGCAGCATTTCCTTCGGCGGCAAGGACGTCCTGGCCATGAGCGCCGAGGAGCTGCGGCGCTTCCGGTGGCAGGACGTGGCGATGGTGTTCCAGTCGGCCATGAATTCGCTCAATCCGGTGATGACCATCGGCGACCAGATCGTGGACATCTTCACTACCCACGCCGGTTACTCCCGGAAGGAATCGTTGCGACGTGCCGGTGAACTGCTGGAGCTTGTGAGGATCGACCCCGCCCGGCTGAAGTCCTACCCGCACCAGCTCTCCGGCGGAATGCGTCAGCGTGCCGTCATTGCCATGGCCGTGGCGCTCAAGCCGTCACTGCTGATCCTGGACGAACCCACCACAGCACTGGACGTGGTGGTGCAACAGGAAATCATGGCCCAAATCAAGGAACTTCAACGCGAGCTCGGCTTCTCCGTCCTTTTCATCACGCACGATATGTCCCTCATGGTGGAACTCTCGCACCGCATGGCCGTCATGTACGGCGGCCGGATCGTGGAAACCGCGAAAGCCCAGGACGTATATGCCGATCCCCGTCACCCTTACACCCAGGCACTGATGGGCGCGTTTCCGCCCCTTACCGGTCCCCGCGTTCCGTTGACGGGACTGCCCGACGGCGTGAAGTTCCGGAACATCCCGGACCTCACCGAGGCAGCACCCGGCCATTTTGTGGCCCCGTTTGGTGCCGACGCTTCGGTGATTGATTCGACTGACTTCGAAGGAGCTGCACGATGAGCCACTCCCTGATGACCCCCTCGGCCGCGTCCAAAACCAGTACCCCTGCCCTTGAAATCCGTGGACTGGGAAAGTCGTTCCCGATTGGCGGTTTGTTCTCCCGCGACTCCGTCCGCGCCCTGCACGACATCGATCTGACCATTGGCAAGGGCGAAATCGTAGCCCTCGTGGGAGAGTCCGGTTCCGGCAAGAGCACCCTGGCCCGCTGTGTGGCGCGGCTCGAGAAGCCGAGTTCGGGGGAGATCCTCATTGACGGCGTCGATGTCCTCAAACGGGATCGGTTCCAAGCGTCCCGGGCCTTCCGGTCCCAATTGCAGATGGTGTTCCAGGACCCCTTCGGCTCCTTGAACCCGGCCCACAGGATCGAGCATTTCCTGCGGCGTTCCCTGGCGATCCACGGCAAGGGCGGTTCCGAGGAGCAGACCCGGCACCGCCTGGAAGAACTTATGACCACCGTCGGCTTGGAACCTGACATGCTGAACTCGTACCCGCACGAGCTCTCGGGAGGTCAGCGCCAACGCGTTGCGATCGCCCGGGCCCTGGCCGTTGAACCGCAGGTCATCCTGGCCGACGAGCCGACGTCCATGCTGGACGTCTCCGTCCGGATCGGCGTGCTGAACCTGATGCGCAAGCTCCGCGACGAGCAAGGCATCTCCATGCTGTACATCACCCACGACCTCGCCTCCGCCCGCTACCTGGCGGACCGGACGGCCGTCATGTTCGCCGGAGAGCTCGTTGAAGAGGGCGAGTCCCTGGATCTGTTGGCCAACCCTGCGCACCCCTACACCCAACTGCTGGTCTCGGCCGTGCCGGATCCGGCCAGGGCCGGCTCGTACGATCCCGTCCGTCGGGCCGAACTGAGGCAGGCGGTCATGGCCTCGACGTACTGCATGTTCGACGGCGACCCGGACCAGGCCTGCTCGGCTGAGGAACCCGTCCGCCATCGGGTGGGGGACCCCGAAAACCGTCACTGGGTGCGCTGCCACCTGTACCGTCCATGGGCCGCTGCCGGCGTCCACGCCCTGGCGAGTGAACCAATCCAACCCGGCCACCCGGCGTCGACCGCTCAAGATGAGGCTTCCGCATGACTGAAGTGACCCATCCGCTCGCCACGGTTCCGCAGGATGAATTAGTGGCCCGTGCCGAGGCAGATCCACTAAGGCCGCGTTTCCACTTCGTCTCGCCGGCCGGTTGGCTCAACGATCCCAACGGTGTCAGCCAATGGAACGGTACTTACCATCTCTTCTATCAGTACAACCCGGAGGGTGCCTTCCACCACCGCATCCAGTGGGGCCACGCCACCAGCACCGATCTGGTCTCCTGGAGTGACCAACCCGTAGCTCTGGAACCGTCCGCGGGACCGGACGCAGAGGGCTGCTGGTCAGGGGTGTTGGTGAACGACGGCGGCACGCCCACCTTGGTGTACTCCGGGCGGTCCGGCGGCAAGGAGTTGCCCTGCGTCGCCGCAGGAACTCCGGACCTGCAGGACTGGACCAAGGACCCCCGAAACCCGGTCATTGGCGCACCGCCGGCCGGTGTGGACATCACGGCCTTCCGCGATCATTGCGTATGGCGGGAGGGAAGCGTTTGGCGGCAGCTGGTCGGTTCGGGGATCCGCGACGTCGGCGGCACGGCGTTTCTTTATGAGTCCTCGGACCTGCGCACCTGGGATTATCTCGGGCCACTGTTCATCGGGGATGCCTCCCAAGGTGATCCTGAAGGCCCTGACTGGACAGGGACCATGTGGGAATGTGTTGATCTTTTCCGTGCAGGACAAGGATCGTTGGGATCTCCACATGCCGGTGACTCGACGGATGTGTTGGTCTTTTCCGCGTGGAACGACGGCGAAACCCGCCACCCGCTGTACTGGACGGGTCGTTACGCCGGCGACACCTTCGAACCCGAGTCGCTGCACCGGCTGGATTTCGGCGGCCGCTTCTTCTACGCACCCCAGTCTTTCCAGGATGAATCCGGCCGGCGGGTCATGTTCGGCTGGATGCAGGAAGGGCGAAGCGACGCAGCCATGGTGGAAGCCGGGTGGTCCGGGGTCATGAGTCTGCCGCGGGTCGCCACGTTGGGCAACGACGGAAACCTGGAGTTCGCACCAGTGCCCGAAATCGGGAAGCTGCGCAGGAGTCACACCCATGTGCCTGCCCAGGTACTGGTGGCCGGAACGGCCATGGATACCGGTGTTTCCGGCAACCAACTCGACCTTGAGGTGGAGTTGCAGCTCTCCGCAGGTGCGGAGCTGCGACTCGGACTGCTTGGATCTGTGGACGGCGCTGAAGAGACGGTGGTCATTCTGGGCCGCTCGGCCGACGGAGGCGCCACCGGCATGCTGCATCTGGACCGCACGCGCAGCAGCCTGGACCTGGCCGTTGATGTGGAGGAGAAGTCCGGCCCCCTTCCCATGACGGACGGCTGGGTTCGCCTACGCATTCTGGTGGACCGGTCCGCCGTCGAAATTTTCGCCAACGGCAAGCCGCTGACTGCCCGCGTCTACCCGACCCAAGGCGGCGGGCGCGTAACACTGGCCGCCACCGAAGGTACGGTGCGGCTCCTCTCCTTTGATGCTTGGACCATGGCCGGGGTGTTCGAAGAAACCCGCAGCCTCCTGCCGGAACGGAAGTGAAACCCATGAAGAATTCATCATCATTCTCCCGCCGCGGACTACTGACAGGCGCCGGTGCGGTTGCTTTGGGCGGATCCCTGGCGCTGTCCGGCCCCGCGTCGGCGGCAGGCAGCCCCTCGAAAGGACCAACCCGGATGCGCCCCGACTATCACTTCAGCGTCAGCGACAACTGGAAGAACGATCCCCAACGACCCATCTACCTGGACGGGGAGTACCACTACTACTACCTTTACAACGCCGATTACATCACCGGCGGGGGCGGCACGTCCTGGCGCCGGGCCACTACAACCGATCACGTAGCGTTCCGGGACCGGGGTGTCGCGATCCCGAAGTTCAGCAACGGCAACGGTGACTGTTGGTCCGGATGCCTGGTGGTGGATGAGCGAAATACTGCGGGATACGGTGCGGGGGCGGTCATAGCACTCGTCACCCAGGCACCGGAAGGGCGCCAGGCGCAGTACCTTTGGTACTCGACTGACAGGGGGCGTTCGTTCAAGCCCGGTAGCGCGGCGCCGGTGCTGCCCAACCCCGGCGTGCACGATTTCCGTGATCCCAAGGTGATCCGGGACGCGGACCGTGGGCGGTGGTTCATGGCCAACGCCGAGGGGCAGAAGCTCGGGTTCTACGCCTCACCGGACCTGCGGACCTGGAAGCGTGTTGGGGAGTTTGTCCGCACCGACCTTGGGCTTCTTGAGTGCCCTGACCTCTTTCGGATGACAGCCGACGACGGCACCTCCCATTGGGTCTTGGGCACCAGCGCGAACGGCAAGGGCCGCGGATTGCCCGCGACGTATGCGTATTGGACCGGCGCCTTCGACGGCAGTTCCTTTACGCCCGACCATGCCGAGCCGGAATGGCTCGATTACGGCTTCGATTTCTATGGCGCTGTGACCTACCCGCATCACACAGAATCGGGTGCGGAGGACCCAACCCTGCGGCGGGCGATCGGATGGGCTAATTTCTGGGACTACCCCCACAACACGCCCACCCTTGCCGCTGACGGTTACAACGGCGACGACATGATCGTGCGTGACGTCCGGCTCAAGCGTGGAAATGGCGCCTACTACCTTTCCTCCACCCCCACGTCCGCGCTGGGTAACCACGTGAAGCGCACACATCGGCTGGGTGATGTGGCAGTTGCCGGTACATACGACTTGAAGGTCCGCTCGAACGCGTACGATCTGAGCTGCGAGGTGGTGTGGGATCCGGCTGCGCCACCGGCCAATCTCGGTTTCGAGCTATGCCGCGCACCAGGAGGAGGCAGACACGTTGCCGCAGGCGTCTACCTGCGCGGGCCCTTCGCCTACGTCAACCGCCGTCCCACCGTCAACCCCACGGCCGGGGAATCCCAAACCCCGGTGGACCCCGCCGCCGGAAGACTCACGCTACGCATCCTGGTGGATCGGACAAGTGTAGAGATGTTCGTCGGCGACGGGCGCGTGGTCCATTCGCACCGGGTCTTCCCGCTCGACGGCGATGACGGCATCCGCCTCTACGCCCACGAAGGTGCGGCCACGTTCCGGGAACTGACCATCCGGGAACTCAAGGTCACGCCGTAGCGCGAAAAGCCCGCCGGCGTTGCCGGCGGGCTTTTCCGGAGTTGACGTCAGGCCGGGTCTGCGGTTTCGGCGCCTAAAGCGTTCTGGAACTGGCTGAGCGTTTCCTTGCGGTAGCCCTCGATGTCACCGTTCAAAGCAAGCTCCGCCAGCTTTTCATGTTCGACGGCAACTTGATGAAGATCGCTGTACGTAGGATGGTCCGCCGCGAAGTAAAGACGCAACTTGTTCTCCCAACCGTTCCACAGACTGTAAAGCGCCGCGTTACCGGAGTGTTCGTAGAAGAGCCGGTGGAACCTAAGGTGGGCATCAATGCTCGCCGGGATATCGTTCGCATCGGTTGCCCGGTAGAGTTCCTCGATGGTCTGCTTGAGAAGAGGCCGTTTCGCATCCCGCAGTGTCGGGGCAGCGAGCTCGGCGGCATAAGGCTCCACCAGCAGGCGGATGGATGCGATCTCGGAGACGTCCCGATCGCTTACCTCCACAACGAAGGAACCACGGAAGGGGACTTTCACCACGAGGCCTTCCTCTTCAAGCTTGGTCAACGCCTCACGCAGTGGCGAACGACTGATGCCGAGATCCGTAGCGATATGCGTTTCCCGCAGCTGTTCCCCGGGAGAGACGGTTCCGTCCAAGATGGCGGTGCGGAGCACCCGGTAGACGCCGTCAGGCGTGGTCGTTCGCTGCTCTTGCCACTCAAACCTGCGATCCACCCTGGGCCTCCTCGTCGATTGTCGATTATACAGGGGGTGTTGATTTCGTCCGTGGTGGGCTCTACTCAGGGAAGGTTTCTGAGCTGGGGTGCCCTCATCAGGCGCCGGTGGTGAACCGCTCCGGACGCACGAAATCCAGGCCTTCGATTGGTTGTTTGCCAAGCGCTTCATGCGCGGCGATGTGACCGTACCCTGTGGCGTTCTTAAAACCGCCTCCGGAGAACCCCGTCGCACAGTAGATCCGGCTCGATTCGCTGAGCCATCCCAACAGAGGGTTCCGGTCCTTGGTGTACAGCTCCGGAAAGGCGTCTGAGCGGACGATCGACGGAACCAGGCCCGGGATGAAGTCCGAGACTGTCTTCAAGGTCTCGGTGGTTTCGGCTTCCGAGAGTTCCCTGGGAAAACGGTCGGCGTCGGTGACCACTGTTCCCCGCCCATCCAAGGTGGCTTTGACCGTTACCCCATCGACGGCGGGCGCGCCGTACATGGCGCGGTCGTCGTACATGCGGCTAAAAACGGGGAACGTTTCCGGGGTGAAGCGGGCTGCGTCGCGGGCCACGAACCACGACAGGAACACCCGGCGCGTCTCAACATGCGACTTCAGATTCTCAGGCATGAGTCGTTTCGACCAACCGCCCGAGGCGAGAATGACGTTCTCGAAGCTCCACGAATTCCCACCTGAGGTGACAACAACGCCGTCGTCGGTTTCGGAGATGCTGTCGATAGGGGTGTTGATGTGCACCGTAGCTCCATTGGCCCGTGCTGCGCCTATGGCGGCTGTGACGGCGCGGTCCGTGCGCAGGACCCCCGCATTCGGATCGTAAACGGCGACATCGTCTGCGCGGAGGTTGTGCTGTGGATAGCGTTCGGCGAGATCTTCGCGGCTGAGGACTTCGTGGGCAGCCCCGTTGAGTCGTGCGGTTTCCAAGAGGCCGCTGATGTACGGGCCGCCGGCGGTGCCTATGGACAGTCCTCCGGTCCGTGTGAGAATGTCCTGCCCGTTTTCTGTTTCCAACTCAGCCCAAAGATCACGGGAGCGTTCGAGGATCGGGTAGAGGCTGGGGGTCCCGAGGTAGATCATGCGAAACAAGCGGGTGTCACCGCCCACGGCGCTTCTCCCGTGAGCAGGGGATTGTGCCTCGAACCCAGTGACCGGGCCGGCCATCCGGGAGGCCTGCCACAACGCCATACTGCCGATACTGCCGAGTCCAATGACTGCGAGTCTTCCATCCATGGTCAGGCCCTCCCTGAAGATTGGTTTTTTGCCGGGCTGGTATTGGCGCCGCGCCCTGTTTCAGGCCCATGCCGGCGTCTGGAACCGGTTTTCATGATGCTTCCCTTCGAGGGTTTAGCCAGAGCGTTGGCAGATGCGCTATTCATGGAGTCCGGCGAGCCTGCTGCCGAATTTGGCCAAGAGTGAAGTTTTGGTTGAATCCCGGCGCTCTTCCCATTGGTCAGCCAGTCCGAAGAGACGGTACATGCGATGAACACCCAACCAGCGGATGGGCTCCGGTTCCCACTTCCGCGCGCGGTAGCCCACCCAGGGAAGTGAAGTCCGTTCAGTCTCGCGTTCGAACGCCAGCTCGGCGAGGGTTCGCCCACCGACATAGGCTGCCGTGACGCCGTGTCCCGCATAACCCGTTGAAGAGCCGACGCCGGCCGTTGGATCCCAGTGGACACCGCCGTTCCAGTCACGGGTTACACCAAGAACACCGGACCAGGCATGGTCCACCTCGAAGGGGACATCCGGGAAGAATGTCCGGAGCTTCTCCGCAAGCAGATTTACGGTGGACTGTGCTGTTGAACCGCTTCCTCCAGTGCCGGAGCTGTAGCGGTAGGGGACTCCTCGCCCTCCCATGGTGATACGGCCGTCCGCTGTTCGCTGGGCGTAGATGAATGTGTGTGCTGAGTCGCTGAGGCACTGGAGTCCCTTCCATCCGATGTGCTGCCAGGCTTCGTCCGGGAGCGGCTTAGTCACGATCATGGAGGAATTGATCGGTATAAGGGTTCGGGTTCCAAGCAGCGGGCCCGAGTACCCTTCCGTGCAGATGAAGGTCTTGGCGGCGCTGACCCGCCCGTCCGCCAGGGTGAGGGTGTCCTGCCCGACACTGTCTACTCGACTGTCCTCGTAGATGCTGACCCCCATGGACTGCAGGGTGTCTGTCAGCCCGTGAACCAGCTTCGCAGGGTGGAACCGGGCGCAGTGTTTGTAGTAAAGCCCTCCGTGGACCGTGGAGATATTAATACGGCTTTGAAAGTCATCGCGGTCCAACATCTGGATTTCGTCTTCGGTCAGGCCGTATTTCAGGTCGGCATCGCGGCGGGCCACCAGTCGGCCCTGCCCCGCCCTGGTGTGGGCAGCCACCAGGGCACCACCCTTGTGCTGGTCCGCGTTGATGCCTTCGGCCTGGAGAATGTCCAGCACGGAATCGACGCCCGCCACAAACTCCTGCTGCAAAGCCCTGCTCGCTTCCAAGCCACCTGCTGATGCGCGGGCGAACGTTGCCCGGTTTCCCGGAGGCATTGCTGAGAGCCAGCCGCCGTTTCGACCGGAGGCGCCATAGCCGACCTGCTCTGCCTCGAATACCGCTACCTTGAGTGAGGGTTCGAGTTTCTTGGCAAAATAGGCCGCCCACAGGCCTGTGTAACCGCCACCTATGATGGCCAGGTCTACAGTGTCCTGCCCCGTGAATTGCGGGCAAGTGGGTTTATTGTCTGTGCGGCCGGCCATCCAGAAGCCGAGGTCTCCGTTGCGGGGGGTTGCTGAAAGGGCATTCATTTTGGTCCTGCTTTGTGTGTGATGTCGTGCATTGGGGGACGTGGTGGTCAGAAGGCGGTGTAACCGCCGTCGACAGGGAGAACCGCGCCGGTGACGTAAGAAGATTCCGATGACGCCATGAAGAGGATGGCGTCAGCAATCTCTTCGGGGGAAGCGAGGCGTTGTAGCGGGATCTGTGCTTCCCGCTCCCGACGATAGGCCAGGGGATCCTCCCTGCGGCGGAACGATGCTTCGATGACAGGGGTTGCCGTCAGTCCTGGAGCTACGACGTTGACCCGGATGTTTCGGGGAGCCCACTCTATCGCTGCGCCCCTGGCCAGCATGATGAGGCCCCCTTTGGCTGCGGAATACAGGACCTCGTCAGGCTTTCCGACCATACCCAGCCGTGAGCTGACCAAGACGAATGAACCTCCGGCAGCCGGCATCAAGGGCGCAAAGTGTTTCATCATCAGGAACGAGCTGAGCAGGTTGCTGTGAAGCACGTTCTTGGCGTCGTCGTAGCTCATCTCTGCCAGGGGACCGCTGACCTGCAGTCCATGGTTTAGGACAACCACGTCTACGGTGCCGAACGACTCTGCCGCTTGACGGGCCAGGCTTTCGACAAACGCTTCGTCGTTGAGGTCGCCGGGAACGTACAGGTCCTCGGGCAGGGTGCTATCGAGCTGTTCCCTCCGGCCAGTGAGGATGAGACGGGCGCCTTCGCGGCGGAAGTGCGAACTCACTCTCTCGCCGATTCCGCTGCTTGCTCCGGTTACTACAGCAGTCTTGTTTTCGAGTCTCATGGTGTCTATCTCCGTGAAGTCGGTGATTGTTGGGACGGGATATGCCTTCGGCCCGCTGGCGGCGGTTCAGCCGAGGAATCCGCGGGCATCCACTGTCCAGCGCTCCAGGAAAGCGCCAGCGCTGTCGGTGACTATCAGCTCGTCAAAATTGATGACTACCGGGCAGACGTGATTGGGGACGATCGGAAGCACAGCGCCGATGCCGGGATGGAAATCGCCTGGGGGCACGGCGAGGAAGCCGTGGTATTCGTTGAGTTTGGACAGGACTGCCTGTGTGCCGGCGACGGCGCCGTAGCCGGTTTCAGGACTGCCTTCACGGCTCAGCACTTTGGTGCCTACGTCGAGTATGACCTGATCGGATACCCAGTCGCTCACCACGGTCCCGGCAACAAAAAGCGCGATCTGTTCCTCGGTGCAGGCGCCCAGCCTACTGTTGTTGAGGTCGTTGAAAACGTACTCGCCAGGCCGGATTTCGGTAATGATGCTGTTGCTTGCAAATTCGATGGTGGGTGTCGATCCTGCACTGACCACGTCGGCTCTGATCCCTACGGCATTGAAGCTGCGCACGGCGGTGGTGAGCGCGGCCTCCTGGTCCATTGCGGCACGCTTGCGGGCGTCCGGACTCAGACTGCCGTGGCCTGGGTAGGTGAACACGCCCACCGGCACCAGGCCTCGCTTGCGGGCGGCCGACCCGAGGGAGCCTGCTGCCTCCGGAGGTGCTCCGGAACGACGGGCACCGCAGTCGACTTCGATTACGACTTCCAGCCGATCGGCCTCAGAGCCCATCGCGTCGGCAAGAGCGTCGACTGCCGCAAAGTTGTCAACGCCGACCCGCAGCCGGGTGGTGGCGGCAAGCTTTCGGATCCTCAGGCCTTTCGTCACTGAAGGCCAGATCGGGTAGGCGATGAAGATGTCGTCGAAGCCGGCCGCGGCAAACACTTCGGCCTCACCCACGTTGCCTGCGGTGATGCCCACCGCGCCGGCTTTTACCTGGCGACGGCCTATTTCCAAGCATTTGTGCGTTTTCACATGCGGTCTGACGTCGAGGTTCCGATGAGTGGCAAAGGCCTGCATGCGATCGATGTTGTCCTGCATGACATCGATCAACACGATCGGGGCCGGGGTGTCGATCCGATCCTGCAAGCTGTCCAAGGCTTGTTGAAGCCGGTTCACGGTGTTCTCCTTATTCGTCAACGGCCGTGCAGACCATTTGGATCTCGACTGGTGCGTTGAGCGGCAGCCCTGCGACGCCGATAGCGGTGCGTGCATGTCGTCCGTTCTCGCCCAGCACCTCCAGGAGCAAGTCGCTGGCCGCATTGGCCACCCGCGATTGCAGTCCGAAGTCGGGTGCACTGGCGACGAAGACCAGCATCTGGATTATCCGGACCCGGTTCAGATCTCCCACTGCTTGTTCCGCGGCGGCGAGGCAGTTCAGTGCGGCGTGTCGTGCGAGTTCCCGCGCTGCCTCCAGCTCCACGTCCCGTCCAACAATGCCTTGCCCCAGGAGGACGCCGTTCTTGAATGGCAGCTGGCCGGAAATGTGAATGCTCGAATGAACGGCCCGGTGATCCACGTAATGGGGGTTGTCGGCGAGGGTGGGAAGATCCAGGCCAAGAGCCTGGAGCCTGGTGATAGCCGGCCCGGTCTTTGTGGCGCTCATCTGTATGCGGGCTTTCTCATGTGGCTGCTGGACGCTGCAGGCCAAAGAGGACCGGCAGGTCGGCGATTTCAGTGATTCGTTCGTAGCCGAGCCAGTGCTCGTCGTGCTCAAAGCCGCGGTCGACGTAGACCTTGTTGCTGATACCCAAGGTGGCTGCGGGTCGCAGGTCGTACATCGGGCTCGCGGAAACGTGCACGATCTCGTGCGGCGTCACGCCGAGCTTGTCGAACATGTACTCGAATGCGCCGAGCCGGGGCTTGTACATGCCCATTTGTTCGGCGCTGATAACAGCTTCGAACGGTGCCTTCAGGTTTTCGGAAAGGCGAGTAGCGTGCGCAGTGTCGCTGTTGGTGATGATGACCAGCGGAACGGCCTCAGCCAGCTTGTTCAGCGCCTCGGTGACGCCCGGGTAGGGGCCCCACTCGGGGACGGTCTCGTAGACAGCGCGGGCGTCGGCGGATTTGTAATCGATGCCAACCCTGCGGGAAGCCCGTTCCATGGAGTCGGCGATGATTTGGTGGAACGGCTTGTAGTCGCCCATGCATTCGTCGATGCGGTATGCCTTGCAGGCCCGCAGGTAGTGATCAGCGATGTCGGCCGGAAGCCGGTCAGCCAGGACGTCACGGATCGCATCGTTGATGCTGAATTTGATCAATGTTCCGTTCATGTCGAACGTAACGAATTTTGGCTTGGTTGCGAATGCCATGTTTCCTCCGGTTCTAGCGATGTCGATTGTCGACGAAACACGCTTACGTCTTCGTCGATTGTCGACAATACGCTTGCTCGAGTCGGATTGTCAACAAGATTAAGGAGGTCGGGAAAGCAGCACCAGGGTGGGCCCAAAAATTACAGACCCTCACCCTTTCGTAGATTGTTGACAATTGCTAGGCTCTATTCATGTCCTCGCCCCATCCGCGGGGCGTTACCCGGAGAAGGAATTACCATGAAGAAGCGCCGCCCTGCTGCCCCAGCCCCTAACGAGTCCGAGACGGCGAGCACTGGTCACCATTGCCCGCAGGCGGGGTGGTGGTCCGTAGGTCATGAAGCTGCCCCGATGTTCATTGCCGAGGGCCAGGTGATGCCCGCCGTGGGCGGAGTTCCGGCTGTTTGGATTCTGCGCGAGGCGGCCGGCCGCGGCCGTTTCGTTGCGACATCCTTGCGCGCGGCGTTCTAGAACGTTAGCTCCTTTGGGGGTCCCTGCCCGGGCCGCCATGCGATCGACTGTTGGCATCGAGGTCGTTCCACAAGCCCGCCTGCCCCACGAGTTCGGTCAACCAGGGCCGGTGTCCCCGGTGGAACTTCATGCCATCCGGCAATCCCTGCACCCTGGGAATTGAATCGGCGATGTCGATGGTCACCCGGCCGCCCGCCATGGGCGCGTTGGTGATGTGCAGGTCGCCGTAGGAGGCAGGCAACCGGGGATCCATCCAGAAGCCGCCGCGCGACACGTGGGCGTCATATCTCATCAGGCTCGTGATCAGTTGGATGGGCGAGGTGGCTGCCCAGGCTTGGGGTGAGCAGGCGGTGGGGTAGGGGACTGGTTCGCTGTACTGCTCCCGGCTGAACCCGCAAAACAGCTCGGGAAGACGGCCCTCGGAGTAGTCGGCTGCATCAAGCAAAGCTGTGGCAATCCGTTGAGCCTCCTCCACGAACCCGTAGCGCATCAGACCTGCTGCGATGACTGCGTTATCGTGCGGCCAGACGGAACCGTTGTGGTAGCTGGCGGGGTTGTAGGCGCCCATATCGGTTGCCAGCGTCCGTACGCCCCAGCCGCTGAACATCTCCGGTGACATAAGCCGCTCAGCTACGAGGGGCGCCTTGTCCTCGTCCACCAGGCCAACCCAGAGGCAATGCCCCATATTGGATGCGCAGGCATCCACCTGCCGCTTCCTTCCGTCCAATGCGATCGCATAATAGCCACGATCCGGCATCCAGAATTCCTCATTGAACCTGGCTTTCAATTGCGAGGCACGATCGGCGAGTTCGCGCGCCAGGGGTGAGTCGCCGGCGTCGTATGCCATCCAGGCGCGGGCCATGTACGCGTCATAGACGTATGCCTGGACCTCGCACAGCGCGATAGGCGGCTCAGCGGGCCTTCCGTCCGCGAAGTTGATCCCGTCCCATGAGTCCTTCCAGCCCTGGTTGATCAGCCCGCGATCGTTGAGCCGCTCATACTCGACGAACCCATCGCCGTCCCTGTCGCCGTAGTCCCGGATCCAGTCGAGGGCGCGGTCTGCGTGGGGCAGCAGCGCGGCAATGGTGTCCTTGGCGAAACCCCAACGGCTGACCGAACCCAGAACCACCACGAACAGCGGAGTGGCATCGACACTGCCGTAATAGATTGACTTGCCACCCAAGGCCAGGCTGCTGGAGACATCCAGGCGGACCTCATGCAAAATCTTGCCCGGTTCCTCCTCGCTCACGGGGTCGACTACCGAACCCTGCCTCTCAGCCAATGTTTGCAAGGTTCCCAAGGCCAGCGAGGGATCGACCGGCATGGCCATTTCCGATGCCCACAACGAGTCCCGGCCAAACAGGGTCATGAACCACGGGGCTCCCGCCGCCACAACCACCCTCTCCGGGTGGGCTGGGTCCTCGATGCGGAGGGCTCCCAGATCGTCGTAACTCCGCCTCAAGGTCCTCTCTATTGAGTGGTTGCCCATATGCAGGACGGGAATCTTGGCCACCCATTCCTGTCGGCGTTGATCGCTTCGGGATAATTCGCCGACGGCGGGATGCACCACCGGCGCTGACGGCGCCGACCCTTCAAGTCCGGGCATCACGGTCAGCTCGGTGCTCCAAGAGCCCCTGGGCGGAATAGTGGTCCTGTAGCTAAAACCTTCACGGCTCGCTTGGGCAACATCGGAACGTACGACGACGGACTTCCGGATGTCCCGCCAGCGGGCGCGAAGGATCAGTGTGTTGGCATCGGCTTCGCAGCTTTCCTCCCACTGCGTCAGAACCCGCGCTTCCTTGACTTCGAAGACGTCGGCGAAATCCGCACCGACCGTGATTTCCATCAGGCAGTCCGCGGGTTTCATCGAATAATTCCAAACGGTCATGCGTTCCACCATTCCTACGCCCAATTCGCGGACACGTTCCACGATCAGCGGTGTGTCCGCATATCCGTCGGACATGGTGATGCGGCCGGCGAAGATGGCTCTGTACGGTTCCCTCGTTTGGGCTGTCAGGGGTTCCACGGGCTGACCGTTCACCGTCAAGCTCCAGGTGGACAGGATGCGCGTGTCCTGGAAGAACAGGCCGTGCGGATGATCCGGACCAATGTCGCCGCTGGGCAGGGAGATGCAGAAGGAAGTACCCTCCACCAGCGTGACGGTCCCCGCGCCCAGGGGGCCGGCGGCGGTATCGGCATTCCATCCAGCCATGTCTGGCTCCTTTGGCTGTTCTGCTACCTGCTCAGAGCGACGCTACTCCTGCTCGGCGTCGTGGGCCAGACCCGGGGTCGGGGCGGTTTCAGCCGGCGATGAAGGTCTCGCTTGTTCCTCGGTGAATGGGTCTCCGCCCTGGTGTGGGGCGTCCGCCCTGTGGTCACTTCCGGCAAAACATATCGTCAATTGTTGACAATTGCTAAAATGGAAATCGGCCTGCCAAAGATGGCGGGCCCATTGACGTCGGGCCCAGGCCCGGAAGGAGCAGCAATGGTCAAGGCCACTGTGATGAACGATGCATTAACCGCCAACCCCGGGGAGCACATACCCAAGGCAACCAGCAGCACACCAGGGCAGACCGAGGTCTCGTTCCGGCTGTGGGCAAGGGAGGGACACAAGACAGGCATCTGGGAGGTCACGCCAGGAGTATTCAAGAGCACTCGTCCCGGCTACGACGAAATCTGCCAGATCCTCAGTGGCAAAGGGACAATCACTGAAGAAGACGGGAGCAGCTTTGAGATTGGTCCTGGCACATTGTTCGTCACGCCGGCCGGCTGGACGGGTACGTGGACCATTCATGAGACGCTGCGGAAAATGTGGGTCGTGACTGACGTCCCGACCAATTAGAGGCAGAAAGGAAGGGCCCGGTTCGCATGCGAACCGGGCCCTTCTTAATGCGAAGCAGTTCAAAAGCCTAAGCGGTAATTTCCGTTACTTCAGGCTTGGAAGTGAGGTCCTCGACGGCCTTTTGCATGTGCCGTTTGATGGCATCCTGAAGACCACTTCGGTCACGGGCCTCGAGCAGGTCCAGGATCATCTGGTGTTCCTGCACCAGGGCATCGATGCGGGGGTAGGCCACCTCAAGGCTCAAAATGCACATGCGGGATTCCGCTGCGAGGGTTTCATAGATCCGGATCAAACGCGTATTGCCGGTTCCTGAAACGAAGGCCGTGTGGAACTGCATATCCAGCCGCGCGATAGCTTGCCAGTCAGACGCAGCGACCTGTTTGGCCATGCCTCGGATGATGCCCTTCAGTTCCCTGCAGGTATCAGTGACCTGATCCGGCTCCGAGTCCAGCAGTGTATTGGCGGCCGCCAGCTCCACCGCCTCGCGGACGGCGTAGATTTCCCGGATGTCTTCCGTAGAGAGCTCCAGAACGAAAACGCCACGATTGCGCTTGCTGACCAGAATGCCTTCCTGGCACAGCCGCTGTAGCGCTTCCCTGAGCGGGCCCCTGGACGTGCTGAGCTGGCTGGCCAGCGCTGATTCGTTGACCTGTTGTCCAGGCGTGAAAGCTCCCTGCACAATCAGCTCACGTAATTGGTCAGCAATCAGCTGCGCCGTGGGCCGGCCCTCCAACACGAACATTCCCTCCGGTGCCGCCATTGACATCCCCTCATTCCATGCTTCGGCAAGTTGAACCTATTAGACCGCTGCTGCGGTGTACTTGTATTCCAAAAACTCGTCAATCCCAATTTTGCCGCCTTCGCGACCCAATCCGGACTGCTTGACACCGCCGAATGGTGCGGCGGGATTGGACACCAGGCCAGTGTTCAGGCCAACCATTCCCACCTCCAGGTCGGCGGAGAACCGCATTGCTTTCTCCATACTCTCCGTGAACACGTACCCCACCAGGCCCCACTCGGTATCGTTGGCCAGGCGGAGGACTTCGTCTTCGCTGTCAAACGGCGTGATCGCCGCTACCGGTCCGAAGATTTCCGTTGACATCAGGGCGGCCTCCGTGGGCACGTCCATCAGTACGGTGGGGGAGTAGAAGTACCCCGGACCTTCCGGACGGCTTCCCCCGGTCAAGACCCGCGCGCCCTTGGATACGGCATCTGCAACCAGGCTTTCGACCTTATCCAGACCCTTCTGCTCAATAAGGGGTCCGACGTCGGTCCCCGCTACAGCGCCATTGCCTACCTGCAATTCTGACATTTTTTTGGCGAACTTCCCGCCAAACTCTTCCACGACGGAGCGGTGGACAAAGAAGCGGTTGGCGGCCGTGCAGGCCTCTCCCATATTCCGCATCTTGGCCTTCATGGCTCCATCGACGGCCTTCTCGATATCCGCGTCGGCCAGCACGATGAAGGGTGCGTTTCCGCCGAGCTCCATGGAGGAACGCATCACGTTGTCGGCAGCTTGCCGCAGCAGGATCTTTCCCACCTCAGTTGAACCAGTGAAGCTGATCTTGCGTGCGATCCCACTGTCCGTCCAGGTCCGGACCACGCTGGAAGCGCCCGACGTCGTCACGACGTTCAGCACGCCGTCGGGAAGTCCTGCTTCCTTGAAGATCTCAACGAGCGCCAACGACGTGAGGGGCGTCAGCTCCGCCGGTTTGAACACCATGGTGCATCCGGCAGCGATGGCAGGAGCGATTTTCCGCGCACCCATGGCAAGCGGGAAGTTCCATGGAGTCACCAGGACCGAAGGCCCTACTGGTTCTTTAGTAATGAGGATGCGGGTGTTGCCATCCACGGAGGTGGCGTTGTCGCCCCCGATCCTGACTGCTTCCTCAGAGAACCACCGGAGCATCTCGGCGCCATAGGCGACCTCGCCTTTTGCCTCCGCGAGCGGCTTTCCCATCTCGGCGGTCATGATTGCCGCTAATTGCTCCGTATTGGCGATGACGAGGTCGAACGCCCGGCGAAGGATGTCCGCCCGTTCGCGGGGAGTGGATTTGCCCCACGCTGCCTGTGCCCTTCCGGCGGCCTCAATGGCCAGGGCGGCATCGTCGGGGCCTCCGTCGGCGACGTGGGCGATGACTTCGTTCGTTGCGGGGTTCTCCACGGCAAACGTGGCGCCATTTGCGGCCGGCTGCCAGTGACCGTCGATGAAGAGATCTGTCTGCAGTGAGCTTGGATCAAGTGTGTGGGACATCGTGGCTCTTTCAGTAATCAAGGGGGACTAGGAGGTGGCCGACTTGAGCGCTTGCGAGAACCTTGACAAAGCAACTTGGATCTCGTCGCTGCTGACGTTCAACGCTGGGATGAGGCGGATGACGTTGCCGTGCGGACCGCAGGTGAGGAGCAGGAGTTCTTCCTTGATGGCTGCCTGTTGGACAGCCAGTGCAGTAGCGGCATCGGGGGTCTTGTCCGCTGCTGTGAATTCGACACCCTGCATCAGGCCCCGGCCGCGGACGTTGCCGATTCCGCTGAATCCGGCTTGGATCGCCTCCAGCCCTGCCCGTAGTTCCTCGCCGCGGAGACGAGCGTTTTCCACGAGGTTTTCGCGCTTGATGACGCCGAGAGTGGCGACACCGGCTGCTGCCGCGACGGCGTTCCCTCCGTAGGTTCCGCCCTGGGAGCCAGGCCAGGCCTTACCCATGAGTTCCTTGGAGGCGGCGATTGCCGAGATGGGGAAGCCGCTGGCGAGGCCCTTGGCGGTGATGACGACGTCGGGCGTTATGCCCGCCCAGTCGTGTCCCCAGAACTTGCCGGTGCGGCCGACTCCGGCCTGGACTTCATCAAGGATCAGCACGATGCCGTGCTTGTCCGCGCGCTCGCGCAGCCCTTGGAGGAAGGCAATAGGGGTGGGAATGTAGCCGCCGTCGCCGAGGACGGGTTCGATGATGAAGCCGGCCGTGTCGCTCGGGGCGCTGATGGTCAGCAGGAGGTGGTCCAGTTCCTTCAGTGCGAATTCGACGGCGGTGGCTTCGTCCCAGCCGTACCGGTACCAATGCGGGAACGGGGCTACGTGGACGCCGCCCATGATGGGCGAGAATCCTGAGCGGAACTTTGTTCCCGCAGTGGTCAGGGAGGCCGCGGCGACGGTCCGGCCGTGGAAACCACCCTGGAAGGAGATGATGTTTGGCCTGCCGGTGGCCATGCGGGCCAACCGGATGGAGGCTTCCACTGCTTCCGAGCCCGACGTTGCGTAAAAGACGCTGTCCAGACCCTGCGGCAATACGGTGCCGAGGAGCTCGGTGAGTTCCAACAGGGGCTTGTGCATGACGGTGGTGTATTGCGCGTGGACAATCCTGCCCACCTGTTCGCGGGCGGCGGCCACAACATCGGGATGGCAGTGACCGGTGCTGGTGACGCCGATCCCGGTGGTGAAATCGAGGTATTTTTTCCCGTCGGTCGCGTGGATCCAGCTACCTGCGGCGTGATCGACAACCACGGGGGTCGCCTGCTTCAGGATCGGGCTAAGTGTTGCCATGGCTTCATACTTTCTTAGGAACTGTAGATTGTCAACAATACGCGATCCGAACGAATGTCCTGATCGGCGCGATACTCACTGGGTCTGCTGAAACCTCTGGGGGCGCAGGAAGTCCAGATCTTCGAACCAGCGCTTACCGAGTGCTTCGCTGGCCGCGATTTCTCCGTAGCCGGAGGCCATCTTGAAGCCGGCTCCCGAATATCCAGTGGCCGAGTAGATCCTGCTGGACCCGCCGAGGAAACCCATCAGCGGGTGGGAATCGGAGGTGAAGAGGTCCGGGTACGCATCCGAACGCACGATGCTTGGGATCAAACCCGGGAAGAATTCCGAAACCGTCTCCGTGGTTTCCTTGATCTCTGCTGTGCTGAGGTCGCGGGGCACGGAATCGGCAGCGGGTGTGGGTGCCCCGCGACCGTCCAGAGTGGCTTTGACGGTGACACCATCCACTGCGGGAGCGCCGTACATGGAACGATCACCCGAAATCCTGATGAAGACGGGGAATTTCTCCGGGGCGAACTGCTCCGCGTCCCGGGCGACGAACCACGAGAGGAAGATCCGCCTGGTTTCCGTATGGCGTTTGAGATATTCCGGCATGAGCTGCTTGGACCAGGCGCCCGAGGCGACGATGACCCGTTCGAAAGTCCAGGAGTTTGCACCGGAAGTGACAACGACGCCGTCGTCGGTGTCAGTGATGCTCTCGATAGGAGTGTTGGTGTTGACGGATGCGCCGTTGGCTTCCGCTGCTGTGATGGCCGCGGTGATGGCGCGGTCGGTTCGCAGGGCGCCTGCGTTGGGGTCATGGATGGCGATGTCGTCGGCGCGGAGGTTGTGCTGGGGGTAGCGTGCAGCCATGTCCTCACGGGTGAGGACGTGGTGGGCAGCGCCCGTTTCTCGTGTCGTCTCGAGCAGGCTGCGGAGGTATGGTCCGTCGTTGGTGCCGATGGAGAGACCACCACAGCGGGTGAGGATGCTCTGCCCGGTCTCCGCTTCAAGTTCTGCCCATAGTTCGCGGGAACGAGCCAGGATGGGATAGTAGGCAGGGTTGCCGCGGTAGATCATGCGGAAGAGTCGGGTGTCTCCGCCGGCTGCACTGCGCGCGTGGGCAGGGGCTTGCGCTTCGAAACCCACTACAGAATCGGACAACCGCGAGGCCTGCCACAGGGCCATGCTTCCGATGCTGCCCAGGCCGATGACTGCAAGTTTTCCATCCATGGTTTAGAGCACCTGCTTCAGGAAGGTTTGGGTACGGGGTTCTTTTGGATCGGTAAGTATCTCGCGTGCGTCGCCGCGTTCTACGACGAAACCTTCGTCCATGAAAAGCAGGGTGTTTGCTACTTCGCGGGCGAAGCCCATTTCGTGGGTGACAACGACCATGGTCATGCCCTTCTTGGCGAGGTCCTGCATGACACTGAGGACTTCCCCGACCTTTTCGGGGTCCAGGGCGCTGGTGGGTTCGTCGAAGAGGATGATTTCGGGATCCATCGCCAGTGAGCGGGCGATGGCCACGCGTTGCTGCTGGCCGCCGGAGAGTTCCGCAGGGTAGCGGTCGCCGAAGGCTCCAAGGCCGACGCTGGTGAGCAGCTCCTGGGCGCGTTTGGCGGATTGCTTCTTGTCGGCACCTTTGACCAGGACCGGTCCGGACATGACATTCTGGCGGGCTGTCATGTTGGGGAAGAGGTTGAATTGTTGGAACACCATGCCGACACGGGTGCGCTGTTCGGCCAGTTTCCTGGGTGGCAGAGCGTGGTAGGCGTTCTCGGTTTCGTAGTACCCAAAGTCGTCGCCGTTGACTTTGAGCACTCCGGAGTCGACGGTCTCGAGGCCGTTGATGCAGCGCAGGAGGGTGGACTTGCCGGAGCCGCTGGGGCCGATGATGCAGCAGATTTCACCGCTGGCGATGTCGAGGTCGATATCGTGAAGGACCGTTTTGGGTCCGAAGGATTTGCGGATTCGGCGGGCGTGGATGGTGCCGTCAGCGTTCATCGTGCGATGCCTTCCGGTGCGGTGAGTGTCACCTTGCGGGCCTTGCGGGGGACCCGTACGGAGGTGTGGGAGTATTTCTGCTCGAGCTTGGATTGGGGGTAGCTCAGCAGCAGGGTCATGACGAGGTACCAGAGGCTCGCGACGATCAGCAGCGGGATGGTTTCGTAGGTGCGGGCGTAGATGAGCTGGGCGCTCTGGAGGAGTTCGGCCACACCCAGGACGGAGACCAGGGAGGTTTCCTTGAACATTCCGATGACCTGGTTGCCTGTAGCGGGGATGATGGAGGGCATTGCTTGGGGAATGATGACCTTACGCATTTTCATGGATGCGCTCATGCCCAGGGAGTCGGCCGCTTCAATTTGTCCTTTGCCCACCGAAGAGAATCCGCCGCGGATAATCTCCGCCATGTAGGCCGCTTCGTTCAAGGTCAGGCCGATCAGGGCTGCGGTGATCGGGCCCATGAGGGCGTTGGTATCGATCGCAGTGCCGATGTTGGTGAACGGGATACCGATGGTCAGGTTCGGGTAGAGGGCTGCGATGTTGAACCAGAAAATCAGTTGGACCAGGACAGGGGTGCCGCGGAACAAGGTAATGAAGAGACCTGCCGTGGCCGCGATCGGCTTGATTTTCGAGGACCTCATGATGGCGATGACCAGGCCCAGGAGGGTACCCAGCACCATGCTGGCCACGGTGAGGAAGATGGTGAGCATCAGCCCGCGAAGGATCGCCTCGTGGGTGAAGTACTTCGCCACGACGTCCCATTTGAAATTCGGGTTCGTCGCTACGGAGGCCAGGATGCCCAGGCCAAGCACAATGCAGAGGACCCATGCGACGTATTCAAAGGTGCTCCTGCGACGGATTCGAGGTTTGAGTGTCGCGTCCATCCCGTTCATTGCCGGTTTGCTTCTCTCAATAGTTGCTTGTCTCATCGGTGACCCGCTAGTTCAACTTGGCGTCAGTGATGGCGCCGGATTCAAGTCCCCAGGTCTCCAGTGATTTCTTGTACTCAGGGCTGTTCAGGACTGACTGGATGGCTGCCTGAAGGGCGGGGGTCAGGGGCGAGCCCTTCTTGACGCCGATGGCGGTAAGGTCGCTCGAGCCGACGTTAACCTGCGGGGTCAGGAGAGTGAAGGCGTTGGGCTGCTGCTTTCCGGCCCATGCGAGGGATGTGGTGTCGTAGAAGATGCCATCGATGCGCTTGGATGCCAGCTGGGTCAAGGCTTCCTGGACATTGGGCAGCGTGACTGCATTGATCGCCGGCTGTCCCTTGGACGTGCAGGTCTGCTCGTTCAGGGCCGGGAGGCGCTTGAGCTGGCCGGTCGAACCCTGCGTGACGGCAATGTTCTTACCGCAAAGGGTCTCGTTGGTGAGCTTCAGGGGATTTCCCGCGCTTACGGCTACTGAGTTTCCGGCCTTGAAATAGTCGATCATGTCCAGGACCTTAAGGCGCTCATCCGTTTTGGACATGGTCGTGGCGGTGAAGTCGTAGCGTCCGCCATCCAAGCCGGGAACGATGGTGTCGAACTTCGTGTCCTGGAACTTCAGTTTCAAGCCGAGCTTCTTGGCTACCAAGCGGGCGATGTCCGGGTTCAGGCCGATCGCAGTGGAGTTGTCTTCGGCGAGGAAGGTTGTCGGCGGGTAATGAAGGTCCATTGCCACCGTCAGTTCGCCCTTCTCCTTATAGGATGCGGGCAAGAGGCTCACGGCCTTTTCGTCAGGCTGGACGCCCTCGGAAATGTCGGTGGTGTTGGCTGTCTTGCTGCTGTCTGCAGAGTCGCTGTTGGCGGTGCCGCCACATGCGCTCAGCGCCAGCAGAACGGCGAGTCCGGCAGCGGCCGTCTGAGCTTTCGTGCGAATCTTCATAGTGCTTCCCTTCGAGGGGTCGGGCGGTGGGGGAGGGGGAGTCTTTAAGTTGAAATGTGATCCGGATCTCTCCGTCATCTACAGCAATGCAACCCTCTCAAAAGTAGATTGTCAACAATTTACAGAAAGTTTTTCCTGAAATCTGCCCGATGAGAACCGTTCTGATTTGCCGTGAGAAACTGTTGACAATTGACAATTTAACGCCCTAGAGTCGAGTCATCGGTCGAGCAGCCCGCACCCCGCCCGCCCTGCAATTGCGGCGGAATCCAGCCTCGCCCGACACCTTCACCAGCGGCCCGCCCGCTTCAATCTCCCGACAAGAAACGGAATCGACATGGCAGAGAGCAACTTCCGGCCGAAGTACATCTCCTTTGATATCTACGGCACGCTGATCAACTTCGACATCGATCCCACTACCCGGCGCTTGCTCGACGGACGTATCTCTGAAGAGCAGTGGCCAACGTTCAAGAAGCAGTTCCGCGGATACAGGTTTGACGAGGTCCTGGGGGACTTCAAGCCCTATGAGCAGATCCTTCAGGATTCTTTTGATCGCGTGTGCAAGCGTTGGGGCATTGGGCCCACCGAAGGAGCAGGCGCAGCGTTTGCCGAGGCGGTCCGCGGCTGGGGTGCCCACGACGACGTGCCGGCCCCACTCAAACTCATGGGCGACAACTTCCAGCTCGTGGCCCTGTCAAACGCCGACGACAGCTTCCTGGACATCAGCATTCCCAGGCTCGGCGCAAACTTCCACTCCGTCCTTACCGCCGAGCAAGCCCAGGCGTATAAGCCGCGCTACCAGGCCTTCGAATACATGCTGGACACCCTGAATGCCAAGCCGGAGGACTTCCTGCACATCTCCTCCCACACCCGTTACGACATGCATCCCATGCACGACATGGGTTTCCGGAACCTCTGGATGCTGGACCGCGGCTACGACCCCATCGGTGATGGCTACGACCTCCGCACGGCCAAGTCCCTGGATGAGATCAACACATACCTCGGTCTCTGAACCGACGTCGAGGCGAAAGGCCAAACCGTGAAACTTGTTCCCTACTGGCTAGATACTGCAGAGCCCTCCGGCGACTACCGCCGCACTCCGGTCCCCGAGAACGTTGATGTTGCGATTATCGGCGCCGGCTTTACCGGACTGTCCGCTGCCCTTGAATTCGCCAAGCAAGGCGCCAGTGTTGCTGTGTTCGAACGCCACACTGTCGGCTGGGGCGCATCGGGCCGCAACGGGGGCATGGCAACCACTGGTTTGGCCATTGGCTTTAGTACGGCCGTAAAGCGATACGGGGCGCCGCGCGCGGTAGAGATGTTCCGCGAATACAACGACGCCATCGAAACCATCGAGAAGCTGGTACACGACAACGGCATCGATTGTGATTTTCAGCGATTCGGCAAGCTCTCGCTTGCGTTCCATAAGTCGCACTACGACGGATTCCTGAAGTCCCAGGAACTGCTCGCCAACCTTGTTGACCACCACGTGAACGTCATCCCGAAGTCGGAAATCCACAGCGAAATTGGAACGGACTTTTACCAGGGCGCCATGATGGATCCCCTGGGTGCGGGCCTGCATGTGGGGAAGTTCGTTCAAGGGCTGGCCAAGGTGGCCGCTGACAACGGAGCATCGATCTGCGAAAACGCGGGTGTTACCGAGCTGAAGAAGGTTGCGGGGACAGTCCACGATGTCCACACCACCCGGGGGATCACCAGGGCCAAGCAGGTGCTGGTTGCCACCAGCGGCTACACAGGCAATGTCACTCCGTGGCTTCAGCGCCGAGTCATCCCGGTGGGCAGCTTCATCATCGTCACCGAGCCTTTGCCCGAAGACGTGGTCAACCGGATTCTTCCGAACAGGCGCCAGGCGTCCGACAGCAAGATGCTGACCTACTACTTCCGGATCACTCCAGACAACAGGTTGCTGTTCGGTGGCCGGGCACGCTTTGCACTCTCCAGCCCGGACTCCGATGTCAAGAGTGCCGGGATTCTGCATAAGGCCATGACGGAACTCTTTCCGTACCTGGCGAACGTGGAGGTGGACTACATCTGGGGCGGCCTGGTTGACCTCTCCATGGACCAGATGGTCCACGCAGGCGTTCACGACGGTCTCTTCTACTCGCTCTGCTACAGCGGCCACGGCGTGCAGATGGCAGCCCACATGGGCAAGCGGATGGCCCACTACATGGCCGGGGACAAGCAAGCGAACGTCTGGGAAGACCTGAAGAACCCGCCAGTGCCCGGCCACTTCGGGCCGCCATGGTTCCTGCCCTTCATCGGGGCAGCGGCAAAAGTCATCGACCGGATCAAGTAGGCAGGACAAAGGTATCCATGAGTTCATCAACGAAAGTCGCTGGAGAGCGCCCAAAACCGGCTCAGGAGACCGCCTACAGGCGGGCAAGCATCGCCGCACTGCCAGGTGGCGCGTTCATCGAAGGCCGTTGGGAGACAGCCGGGATGACCGTAGAGGTCCGGGATCCCGAAGATGGACTCTTGCTGGGGGAAGTGTGTTCATCGTCCCCGCAGGATGTCCGCAGGGCCGTTGCCTTCATTCATCGTCACCTCCAGGAAGATGATTGGGCTCTCCGGGACCGCCGGGAGGCCTTGGAGCGGGCCGCAGCGCTGCTTGCCGAGCAGGACGGGCGTTTCGCGGAGATCATTGCAGCCGAAAGCAGCAAGACCATCACCGAAGCTGAGCGTGAAGTGCGCCGGTGCATCGAGACGTTACGTCTTTCCGCTGCGGCGTCCAGCGAACTCGTTGGAGAAACACTCGCCTTTGAAGACAGCATGGCCGGGGCCAACAAGATCGGCTGGTACAACCGGAAACCCGTGGGAATCATCGCGGCCATCACCCCGTTCAATGATCCGCTGAACCTCGTGGCACACAAGTTGGGTCCGGCGCTGATCGGAGGCAACGGCGTCGTGCTTAAACCTTCCGGCCGTACGCCCCTGACGGGACTTGCCTTCGTCCAGCTGTTGCTGGACGCGGGCGTCCCGGCCGGCAGGCTCGCCGCTGTCGTCTCGGGGCCGGGCGTCTCCGAGGCGATCGTGACCGACCCCCACGTGGACCTCATTTCCTTCACCGGCGGACCAAAGACGGCGGATCGTATTGCTGCCGCCGCGGGATCAAAGAAGATCCTTTCTGAGCTCGGCGGCAACAACGCCACAATCGTCTGCGCAGACGCTGACGCGGGGGCCGCTGCCAAGGCAATCGTGTCCGGTGCCTTCGGCGTGGCCGGTCAGAACTGCCTGTCCGTGCAGCGGGTCTATGTGCACATCTCCCTGTTCGAAGAAGTCCTTGAAAAAGTGGTCGCCGGGACCAGCGCCCTCCGAACCGGAGCGAAATTTGACCGGGCTACGGACATCGGACCGCTGATTACCGAAGCGGAGGCCCGTCGGGTGGAGGACTGGGTGGAGGAGGCCAAGGCAGCCGGCGCCACTGTGCACGTGGGCGGTCAGCGCCGCGGCGCTTTTTACCAGCCGACCGTTCTCAGCGATGTACCTGCAGACGCCAGGGTCATCCGGGAGGAAGTGTTTGGCCCGGTCGTCAGCATCGCGCCCTTCATCCAGGTCAATGACGCCATCCACGCCGCCAATGCTTCAGAGTACGGGCTTCAGGCCGGGGTGTTTACTGAGTCGATCGGCTTGGCCTTGGCCATTGCCGACAAGCTGCATGTGGGGGCTGTGGTCATCAACGAGACCAGCGATGTCCGGATTGACTCCATGCCCTTTGGCGGTTTCAAGAAGTCCGGTGTGGGCCGTGAAGGCGTAAAGCACGCAGTACGCGAGATGACCGAACCAAAAAGCACCATCATCAAATTGGCCGGATCCGCCACCCGATGGCAGCAGCTCACCGCCACCTCAGAACGGAATGCATCATGACTACCCATAAAATCGCAGTCATCGCCGGCGACGGAATCGGTAAGGAAGTTGTTCCCGCAGCCATCGAATGCCTCGAACGGATCGCGCAGCTTCACTCAATTCGTTGTGAATTCACCTACCTGCCCTGGGGATCGGACTACTACGGCGAACACGGACGGATGATGCCCGTTGACGGTTTGGAAGTGCTCGCGAAGCACGACGCCATCTTCCATGGCGCCGTCGGCTCACCTGAGGTCCCGGACGCCGAATCGCTGTGGGGGCTGTTGATCCCCATCCGGCGCGAATTCCAGCAGTACATCAACCTCCGTCCGGTCAAAACGCTCGACGGCGTGAAGTCGCCCCTGGCCAACAAGACGCCGATCGATGTGCTCATCGTGCGTGAAAACAACGAAGGGGAGTACTCGGAGGTTGGTGGCCGCACCTACCGCGGGCTGCCGCACGAGACGGCGGTCCAGGAAACGATTTTCACCCGGCTGGGCGTATCGCGGGCAGCACACTACGCTGCATCGCTGGCATCCTCGCGGAGCGGTCACCTGACCTCGGCAACCAAGAGCAACGGCATTATCCACACCATGCCCTTCTGGGACGAAGTGGTGGAGGAAACCACCCGGCTCTACCCTGATGTGACGCTCAGCAGCGAACTGGTGGACGCGCTTGCTGCGCACTTGGTCCTGAAGCCGTGGACCTATGACGTCATTGTCGCCTCCAACCTGCTGGGAGACATCCTCTCTGACCTCGGCAGCTCCGTTACCGGGTCCATTGGCGTGGCCCCCAGTGCCAACCTGAACCCGGACGGGGACTACCCGTCGCTTTTTGAACCCGTGCACGGATCAGCTCCGGATATTGCAGGCAAGGGGCTGGCAAACCCGGTGGGTCAGATCTGGTCCGGAGCGATGATGCTTCAGCACCTGGGCCATCCTGAGGCTGCAGGGCACTTGCAGCTGGCGTTCGAGTCGGTACTGCGCGAAGGCCTTGGCACCCGCGATGTCGGGGGACCATCGTCGACGTCGGAGTTCACGGCGGCGGTCCTGGCCGCCATCGACGACTTGTACGCCGCTGACTCCCTGGATACGGGGACTTCCGGAAAGCCGGCGGCAGCAGCGGCGTCGTCGTCATGACGGTCGCCGAACCCAAAAGGCCGGTCGTCGCTGTGCTGTACCGGGAGGACCTGCCGCCCCGGCTGGACGAAGTCCAGGAGCTGGCTGAGCTCCGCCTGACCAAGGCGGACGGTTTGGCCGAGGCGCTTGACGGCGCGGACGTGCTGTACCAATGGCATTCATTCTCCCCGGCACTGCGCGAGAACTGGGCCGCGGCCTCGTCGCTGAAATGGGTCCATGTGTCGGCGGCCGGCATCAGCCAGCTCCTCTTCGATGACCTGATCAACAGCGGGGTTGTCTACACGAATTCGCGTGGGGTCCTGAGCCGCGCGATTGCCGAGTTCGCGCTGGGATTCGTCCTGGACATCGCAAAGGACTCGCAGGGTTCGCTGAGGCTCCAGCAGGCCGGGCGCTGGCAGCACCGCGTCACTCGCAAGATTCAGGGCCAGCGCGTACTGGTGGTTGGGACCGGATCCATCGGGCGTGAGATCGCGTCCCTGTTCCGTGCCGTGGGCCTGCGTGTCAGCGGTGCCGGCCGCAGCAGCCGACCCGGGGACGCGTCTTTCGATGAGATCCATTCCTCGGAAGACCTTGCCCTGGTTGTTCCCGGCTTCGACTACCTCGTGCTGGCCGCACCGCTGACGGAAGACACCAGGGGCTTGGTGGACGCCGATGTGCTCGCGGCCATGAAACCTACCGCCCAGCTCATCAATGTCGGCCGCGGCGAACTGGTCCGCACTGATGCCTTGGTGCAGGCACTGACCTCCGGGTCCATTGCCGGGGCGGCCTTGGATGTGGTTCATCCCGAACCACTGCCTGCCGGGCATCCGTTGTGGAGCATGGACAACGTCATTCTTACTCCGCACATGAGTGGCGATACCGAGGACTACCTCGACGATCTCGGCCAGCTGTTCGTGGAGAACCTCTGGCGGTTCAGCCGTGGCCTGCCACTGCAGAACATTGTGGACAAAAAGCTCGGGTTCGTCCCGTACCCCTGAGTTCTGCGACTTTCCCTCCACCTGACCCGATACTGAAAGACGCCGCTGGTATGCCCACCATTGCCCAGGCTTATGTAGCTTCTTCTCCAACATCCGGCCTTGAGCCCGGCACCGTGGAACGGCGGGATCCCGGTGACTATGACGTTCGAATTTCCATCAAGTACACCGGGATCTGCCATTCAGACATCCACGCTGCCCGCGGAGAGTGGTCAGGGGTTCGGTACCCACTGGTAGTCGGTCACGAGATAGCTGGCGTGGTGGAAGCGGTCGGACGAAGAGTCACCCGCCACCTCGTGGGAGACCGGGTTGGCGTGGGTTGCTTTGTTGATTCCTGCAGGGAATGCGCCAATTGCCGTGCGGGCGAGGAACAGTACTGCTTGCAAGGCTCCACCAGCACCTACAACTCGTTCGGACGTGACGGGCTCCCCACCGCCGGTGGATACAGCACCAGCATCGTTGTGGACGAGAAATACGTCCTGAACATTCCCGACGGCATTTCCCTTCAGGATGCCGCACCCCTGATGTGCGCGGGCATCACCATGTATTCCCCGCTGCGTCACTGGCGGGCAGGACCAGGGAAACGCGTAGCCATCATCGGCATGGGCGGCCTTGGCCATATCGGCGTCAAGATTGCCGCCGCCATGGGAGCCGAGGTGACCGTCCTCAGCCAGTCGCTGAAGAAGAGGGAGGACGCGCTCCGGCTCGGCGCCCAGCAGTACTACGCAACATCGGAACCCGAAACGTTCAAGTACCTCGAGGGGCAACTGGATCTGGTCATTAACACTGTTTCTGCGGACATCGATGTTGACGCCTACCTTTCATTGCTTTCCCTCGGCGGCACCATGGTTTTGGTAGGCCTGCCTTCGAAACCATTGAGTCAACGCGCCTGGTCCCTCATTGGAATGCGGCGCAACCTCTCGGGCTCCAAGATGGGCGGCATCCGCCAAACTCAGGAAATGCTGGAATTCTGTGCCGCCAATGGACTCGGAGCAGAGGTGGAAGTCATCCGCGCCGGACAGATCAACGAAGCCTTCGAGCGGGTGCTGGCGAGCGACGTCCGCTACCGTTTCGTCATAGACGCCGGCACGCTCTGACAACAGCCTGTGGGCTTGCGCACATTGTTACGGAGGAACGGGCGCGTCATTTTCGCGGTAGAAAGAGGTAAGGCTAACCTAAATAGTCTTCATTTTCCTCAAGCCCACCCGTTCGGGCGTTCTCAGCAGGCGGTTCCTTTGCGCAAACTCAGCCGATTCTCCGTGACAGGGCTTGCCGCCCTCCTTACCCTTACAGGTTGCGGCCTGAGCGGAGGCCAGCCCGGCACTGAGGGTAAGGTGGCCGACACGAACCAGCGCATCGTGGTGGACAACTTTCGTGCCCCTGTAGCCAATTGGGCATTGGAATCCGACGCTGCTTACATCCTCTCGCTGTCCGGCTGCCTGGAAACGTTGACCAAGTATGATGCCGCCCAGGGCAAAGTGATGCCGTTCCTCGCCAAGGAGTGGAAGCAGGTCTCACCCCTTGAGTGGGACTTCACCATCCGCGACGGCGTCAAATTCCAGGACGGTACCGAACTCACAGCCGAGTCAGTGGCAGCGTCCTTGAACTCCGTGCTCAAAGCGAAGGTGCCCGCCAGGGCGTTCGGCCCCAGCACCGTGAGCAGCGTCCAAGCCATGGACGCCAGAACCGTCCGGGTGACCACGCCGGCGGAAAGTCCGCTCGTCCCGTTCCGCCTCGCCAGCGTCAACACCGGCATCCTCGCACCGGCTGCATACCAGGGCGCGACGGTCGATCCCTTCGGTCACTGCACCGGCCCGTTCACTCCCGTCTCGGAGAAGGCCAAGCAGTCCCTGACCCTCGACCGCAACCCCGATTATTGGGGCGGCGAGGTCAAACTCGCCGGGGCAGAGGTCCGGTTCATTACCAACGGCGCCACGCGCGCGGCCCAAGTCCAAACAGGGGAAGCCGATATTTCGCTCTCCATCCCTGCCGCCTCCCTGTCCTCCCTGCAGAACGCGCCCGGGGTTTCTGTCCTCAAGGCAGACTCTCCCCGGACGGCCACGCTCTACATGAACAACGGTCGGGCACCGTTCAATAACCTCGGGTTCCGCAAGGCACTTCGGTCCGCCCTGGACCTCGAAGCACTGTCCGCCAGCGTCTACGAGGGTGCGGCACTTCCCGCAGCGGGTCCCTTCGCGTCCTCCGAACCGTGGGCCTCACCCGAGGCAAGTTCGCCCAAGCAGAACGTGGAGGAAGCCAGGAAGCTCCTGGCGGACGCCGGGTACTCCGCGGACCGCCCCTTGGAAATCATCGCCATCGTGGAGCGGGCAGAGTTCGCGGACGTCGCTACGGTCATCCAGGACAACCTGAAGAACATCGGTGTCCCGGTGAGCATCCAGGCCAAGGAATACGCCGCAGCCGAGCCGGACGTTCTTGCCGGCAACTACGACATGATCCTCAGCCAACGCAATAGGCTGATCGACATTGCGGACCCCATTGGATTCCTGACGGCCGATTACACCTGCAAGGGTACGTACAACCTCAGCCACTTCTGCGACGACGGGTACGACCAGCTCATCGCGAAGGCGGCCCAAACAGCCAACACCGAAGAACGCTACAAGCTGTATGCCCAGGCCGGGGGGATCCTGGACGACCAGGCCGTCAACCTTTGGCTCGTCAACGAACAAGCGACGGATGCCGTCCGCAGCAACGTGCTTTCCTATGTGCAGGACCCCCTGTCCCGCTACGTTCTGACGGCCGATACAGCCAAGTCCGGCTCCTGAGGATCCGGGACCAGCGAACCAAAACGCATGATCACGTTCCTCGCGAAGCGGACGGCGACCCTCGTGGCCGCCGTCCTGCTGTCGTCTTTCGCCGTTTTCCTTATTCCCTACGTCACGCCTGGCGATCCTGTCCGAAAGATCATCAGGTCCCGCGTCGCCGGCGACGTCGTGGACGACTCGACCGTTCACGCACTGAGTTCAAGCCTTGGGCTCCAGGACCCTCTTCCCGTTCAGTATCTGCGCTGGCTGGGAGACTTCCTCACCGGAGACATGGGGCTCTCACATATCAGCCGCACGCCCGTGGTTGATCAGGTCATGCCGGCGCTGGGCATCACGCTCAGCCTCGTGCTGGTGGCCTTGGGGACCGCCGTGGTGGTCTCGCTTCCGCTGGGGATTGTTGCGGCGCTGAAGCAGGGCGGCAAGACCGACAAGCTCATCACCACAGTTACCCAATCCTTCATCGCGATGCCGGAATACTGGTTGGCGCCGCTTTTGGTCCTGGTATTCGCGCTTAGATTGTCAATGTTCCCGTCCGCAGGATGGAACACAGCATCGTCCGTTGTCCTGCCGGCGGTAACGCTGGCATTGCGGCCCATCAGCTTCTTCACCTCGGCTGTCCGTGCAGGCATGATCGACGCCCTTGACGCCGAACACATCCAGGCTGCAAGGGCCCGTGGCCTGAGCCGCGTGCAAACAGTCTGGCGGCATGTGATTCCCAACGGACTGGTTCCGTTGTCCACACTTTTCGCCGTCTGGTTCGCCGGACTTTTGGGAGGGTCGGCAATTGTTGAGGTCATTTTTGCCATCCCGGGCATGGGGCGTCTCCTGTACGACGCTGTGGTCAACAGTGACATTCCGTTGGCTCAGGGAGGCGTAGTGGTTGTGGTGGCCCTCGCAGTAGCGATCACGACGCTCGCTGACTTCGTCCACCGCATTCTCAGCCCCAAGGTGAGTGGCGCCCTTGCGTAGGAGTTCAGTGATCGACCGTGCCGCCGTCGTCGTCCTCGCCCTGATTGTGGCAGCGATAGCGGCCGCCCCATGGCTGGTGCCCTTCCCGCCGGATGCGCAAAACCTTGCTGCGCGCCTGGCGCCGCCCAGCGGCGACCACTGGTTGGGAACGGACCATTTGGGCCGGGACACACTAAGCCGCTTGCTCGACGGCGGTCGCTTTTCTTTGGTGGTGGCGGCACTGGCAACCGTGCTGACCGGGGTCATTGGCTTGGCGATCGGTGTGCTTAGTGCGCGCCGCAAGGGTTGGCTGGATGAATTCTTTACGCGCACCAACGACGTCCTGCTGGCCCTGCCGGAGATGGTAGTAGCGCTCTTCATTGTGGCTGCGATGGGTACCGGCTTCACGTCGTTGTTGGTGGCCCTGACCGTCACTGGATGGACGCCCTTTGCCCGGCTTGCCCGGACTCTTGCCTATGACGTGTCCTCACGCGGCTTCATTGAAGCGGCGCGTGTGGTGGGGTGTCCGCCGTCGTTCATTATTTTCCGACACATCCTGCCGCACCTGGCCGCACCGATGCTGGGGCAGGCGACCCTTCGGTTCGGGCAGCTGCTGATCAGCGTGGGTGCATTGTCCTACCTGGGGCTTGGCGTCCAGCCGCCGCAATCTGATTGGGGATCCATGCTTGCTGCGGCCCAGCCGTACGCGGAGAGGGCTCCGTGGGGCATCATCGCACCTGGTCTTGCCATCTTCCTGGTGGCTCTGTGCGTCACCCTTATTGGCCAGCGGGCATCCCGCCGGGCCGCGGATCCCGTGGACGCTCTTGTGGTGGAGGGTCAGCATGCCTGAGCTCGTGATCGAAGATCTGACGGTTCGCAACGCCGGTACCGAACGGAATGTGCTGTCGGGGGTCAGTCTTTCGGTTAAGCCGGGCGAGTTCGTCGCCTTGGTGGGTGGTTCGGGCTCCGGCAAAACCATGACTGCCAAGTCCATTCTGCGGCTACTGCCCGGGCAACTGGAGATGGCCTCCGGCTCCATCAGGCTCGGCGCTGTGGACGTGGCCCGCGCCCCGGAGACTGAACTTAACCGAATCCGGGGCGGTCGGCTGGGGATGCTCTTCCAGCAACCCAAAAGGATGTTCAACCCGAACAGAACCATCCGCAGGCATCTGAAGGAACCACTGAAGCTTCACGGTGGTTTGCGAGGCAGGGCGGCCGATGCGAAGGTGCACGAATTGCTTGCCGAAGTCGGCTTTGAGGATCCGGCCCGGGGCGCGCGGGCGTACCCGCACCAGTTGTCCGGCGGGATGGCGCAACGGGCAATGACAGCCATGGCCCTGGCAGGTCAGCCAGACATCCTCCTCGCTGACGAGCCGACCTCCGCACTGGACAAGGTGCTGGAGCAGCAAATCCTGGAGTTGCTCGACCGGCAACGGATCCAGCGCGGGCTTGGCATCCTCTACATCACGCACAACCTTGCTTCCGTGGCCGCCTTCGCTGACCGGGTGCTGGTGATGGAAGCCGGAGTGATCGTGGAGTCCGGCACCACCGAAGCTGTGCTTGGGAGTCCCCGGACTGCCTATGCACGCAGCCTCCGTGATGCGTCCAACCTGTCGCCCACCAGCACCTCAGATGCCCGGGTACCCGAGCGGACCGTTCTGACATTGAAAAACGTGGTCAAAAACTTCGGCTCCGGACGACGCTGGGGCGGGGGTGGCGTTGACCACCCGGCGCTGGACTCCGTTTCACTCGATGTGAAGCAGGGGGAGATCCTGGGCGTCCTTGGCCAATCCGGGTCCGGGAAGAGCACCCTTGCCCGGGCGATCGTTGGGCTGGAAGAGATCAGCAGCGGGAGCATCGACAGGACGCTTGCAGGGGGAACGAGTGCCCCCACCGCCGTGCAGTTGGTGTTCCAGGAACCGCACGATTCTTTCGATCCCCGGATGACGCTGCGCGCCAGCCTGGAAGCCCCGCTTCAACCCCGCAAACAACTGACATCTGCCGAACGGAGCCAGCTGCTCAGGGAAGCCATGGAGGAGGTCGAGCTGGACCCTGACCTGCTGGACAGGCGCCCAAGCCAGTGCTCCGGCGGCCAGTTGCAGCGCATCACGATTGCCAGGGCACTGCTGCTGGAACCCGAGGTGCTCATCTGCGATGAAGCCACCTCGGCCCTGGATGCGCTGACCCAGCGAACCATCCTGGACCTGCTCAAACGCCTCCACCGGGAGCGCGGCATGACCCTTGTGGTCATCACCCACGACATGGACGTGGTCCGGCACATGTGCCAGCGGGTCGCCGTCCTCTTCCAAGGCCGTCTGGTTGAACTCACGGACACCCAGAAGTTCTTCGCCGATCCGCAGCACCAGCACAGCCAAGACCTCGTCTCAGCAGCCATCCCTTGCCGGGGGCTGCACCTGAAGAAGATCCGGGCGGCGCTCTAGCGGGAAGCAGGGGACCCGGCCCGTTTCAGCGTGGTATCAACAGCCGAATCTGGGTCCTGATTTCCTGCACCAGGGCCTCGATGTCAATGCCGGTGTTGTCACTTGCCGCCATGGTCATGAACATGACCGCAGACACAACCCGTGCTGTCGTCGCGGCGTCCTGGGCATCAGCCAGTCCATCCCGGGTGAATACGGTGGCGATGGCTTCTTCGGTTTCCCCAACGATCGCCAGGGCTGCGCTGTGGTGTGGCTCTGTGGGGTCTCCGAATACCATTTCGCGCAGGTAGAAGCGTCCGTTGTCGACCTGGGTTCGGTTGCACTCCACGATCGGCTTCACGATGGACATCACCGCATCCAGCACGCCGGGAGTTTCTTCCGCTGCGGCCCGGCCGCGTTCGAGGGCTGCGGCGTAGTTGGCGTTCTGAACGAGGAGGAGCAGTTCGCCTTTGGTTTTGGCGTAGAGGAACAGGGTTCCGGTGCCGATGTCCGCTTTGTCGGCGATCTGCTGGGTGGTAACCTCCTCCACCCCATATTGGGCGAAGAGTTCAGAGGCTGCGGCGGTGATCCGGTCCAGCTTCTCCTGCTTGTTCCGCTCGCGCCGTCCGAGAGGCTTGGATGTGACAGGCAAGGGGCTCCTCCGAAATCAAAATGACTCGACTCACTAATGAGTGTATCGAAGTGCGGGCCAAGTGCCTTGGCCGGCGTACTGGTCAGGGGGTGAGGAATTCGACGACGGCGGGTGCGAACGTGGCGTGGTTCTGGAAGATACCGCCGTGGCCGGAGTCTGGGTAGATGATCAGTTGGGAACCTTTGATGCGGCGGTGAAGGTCCTCGGAGAGCCTGGAAGGCACCATTCGATCGTTGTCGCCGTTGGCGATCAGCGTGGGCTGGGTGAGCAAGGACAGGTCCGACGGGGCCGAGCGGCCGTACTTCCGGATTGCTTTGAGCTGTGTTTGGAACGCGCGGGTGGTGATTGGTTGGTCACGGTTCCCGGTCCGCTCCTGCAGGCGGTTAATGAAGGCTTTCGCAGCGGTCTTGCCGGCGACGTTGCGGTTGAAGAAGAGGAATTCCTTGGGGTCGGAACGGGTGAAGGTCGCGCGCAGGATGTCCCAGTAGGTGGTACGGACCACCTTGTCGATGTTCTTCCCACCGCGGGGACCGGTTCCGGTCAGGACCAGTTTGCGGACAAGGGTGGGGTGTTTGGAGATGAGGTCCTGGGCGATCATGCCGCCCAATGAGAAGGAGAAGACATCAATGGTTGTGAAGCCCAGGGCCTTGATGAAGGTGTAGGCGTCGTCGGCCATTGCTTCGATGCTGGTGGGAACGTGTCCTGTGGAGGCGCCGACTCCGGGCTGGTCGAAGGTGATGACGTGGCGGTTCCTGGCAATGGGGTCAATGATCCTGGGATCCCAGTTGTCCAACGTGGCGGCGAGATGCACGAAGAAGATGACGGGGATCCCGCCCCTGGGCCCAAGCTCGCGGTAGGCGAAGCTGATGCCGCCGGCGGTGATGGTTCTGGCCGGTGCCTCCGCATATGAGGTGATGACCGGCTCGTTGGGTGCGTTGGTGTAGTCCATGATGACGGTTCTCCTGGGTTATTGGATTAATTCCTGGGCGGATAGCAGCGGTGGATCAGGCGGTGACGCTGAGGACTGCTTTGCCTCGGAAGCCACCTGCGGCCAGGGATTGCAGTGCCTCCGGAGCTTGGCCGAAGGTGAAGACTCTCCCTACGATGGGGCGCAGTGCGCCGTCGTCCACCAAGGCACTGATTCGGCGAAGTTGATCGCCGCTGGCCCGCATGAAGAGGAATTCATAGCTGACGCCGAGCTTCCTTGCTTTCCGGCGGATCTTGCTGCTGAGTGCAGTGGTCGCAAGGAGCAGCACGGGGTTGAGGCCTGCCCTGCGGGCGAAGGCCGGATCGGGCGGGCCGGCGATCCCTATAGCCTTCCCGCCTGGTTTGAGGATGCGCAGTGATTTCTGGAGGTTTTCGCCTCCGAGGCTATCGAGCACCAGATCGTATCCGCTCAGAAGCTTTTCGAAGTCCTGGTTGCGGTAGTCGATGACGACGTCGGCGCCGAGGTCGCGGACGAATCCGGCGTTGGAGCTGCTGGCGGTGGTAGCAACGGTCGCACCGAGATGTTTGGCGAGCTGGATGGCGATGGATCCCACCCCGCCAGCGCCGGCATGGATAAGAACTTTCTGCCCTGGTTGCACATTGCCCTGTTCTACGAGGGCCTGCCATGCCGTCAGCGCTACAAGTGGCAGCGAGCCGGCTTCCTCCATGGTGGCCGCTACGGGCTTGAGCGCGAGGTCTTCCTCCGCGATTGCTATCCGTTCGGCGAAGGTGCCGATGCGGTCTTGGTGGGGTCGGGCGTACACCTCGTCGCCGGGCTTGAATCCCTTCACGCTTTGTCCCACGCGAAGTACTGTGCCTGCAACGTCGTTGCCGAGGATCAGCTGGAGTTTGTAGGGAAGGATCTGCTTGAACTCGCCCAATCGGATCTTTTCGTCCAGCTGGTTCAGCCCGGCAGCGTGGACCTGCACCAGCACGTCACGGTCGCCTATGACAGGTTCGGCGACGTCGGCTTCCTGGAGGGGTTCCTTGTATTTGGTGACAACAAATGCGCGCATGTCGCGGTACTCCTTTACTAAGTGATTTAACTCAATTATGAGTGGACTCAGTTTTGTAGTCAAGCGTGAAGGGAGAAAGCGCCGTGGCGATGGGGCTGATCCATCACCACGGCGCGGCTGTTGTTACCGGGACTTGCTGGGGGAGAGCTGGGGGTAGAGCGCCTCTATTGGCGCGCTGAGCCCGGCCTTGAGTTGGACCGATGTCTCGTCGGCGAGTACCTCGTATTCACCGGCCTCCACGGCGTCCAGCACCTTGTTGACCAGTTCGGCCGGGTCCATCTTGGGGTCGGTGGTGTGTGCGGCCATCGCCGTGTCCACATACCCCACATGGACGCCCACCACATGGACGCCCTCGGGCGCGAGCTCCAGGCGCAGCGAATTCGTGGCCGACCACAGGGCGGCCTTGGTTGCGCTGTAAATGCCACCGACGGCGTACCAGCTCATGGCGGAGTGGATATCGACGATCGCAGCATTGTCCTTGGCCGACAGGATCGGCGCGAACGCGCGGGCGAGGAAGAGCGGGCCCAGGAAGTTCGTCTCCACATTGGCCCGGATCTCCGCATCAGTGTGGCTGAGAATGCCCGAGGTGGCCACGGATGCTCCAGCGTTGTTGATCAGGACGGTTGCATCGGGCGCAGCCTCGACTGCGGCCTGTATGGACGACGGGTCCGTGATGTCCAAAGTCAGCGGAACGATTCGGTTGTCGTCCCAGGTGCGCGGGGTTCGCGCGGTGGCGTAGACCTTGCTGGCGCCCCGCGCCAGGGCGGTGTGGACGAAGTGGGTTCCGATCCCGCCGTTCGCGCCGGTGACGAGGACAACTGCTCCCTTGAGTGAGTACATTTTCACGAACTTTCTGTTGTGGTTACCGTCGTGGCCAGCTGGCTGGACGGTTCCGGGAGAGGTTTGGCAAGTGCCGCCTTGGGATCCCGGGTGACTGTACTCATAACTGAGTGTGCTCAGAATATATTCCACGGGTAACTGCCGTTTTGCGGGACAGCTTCGGACGGCGGAGTACGGACGACGGCGACTTGGCCGGGGCTTGACCGAGATGGCCTCCTGGAGTTCCTCCGCCACGGCGCGGCCCATGTCCTCGAGGTTCATGTCCACTGTTGTCAGCGGGGGTTGGGGCGTGGTGCTGAAGAGTTCCCAATTGTCGAACCCAACCACGCCGATGTCGTGCGGTACGGGGAAGGGATTCCTGATTCGAATATATGTTCTAGTCTTGTTGTCATGAGACCGAAGCAAGACTCCGCCGCCTTTGCCCGGATGTTGGCGCAGATAGATGCCGATAACAGCCACCCCAGGCCTGATGACGGGAAGATCATCGAGTTGGAGCCTGGCAGTCAGCCGCTGGTCCGGGTGGGGGAGATCTATGGCCGGGCGATCAAATATACGAGGACCTTTGGGCTTGTTGAGTGGGTGGATGACCGGCGCGTTTATCATGTGGAGTGGTTTCCGGCTGGGCAAGTCAGACGCGTCGACGAGGAATCGTGGAGGGGTCGTCCGCTGTAGGCTCCGGTTCCGCCTTCGGCTGGACGTCGACTGGCTGGACCAGTGCCGCCAAGGGGTATCGCGCTTCCAGGGGGGCGGTTAGTCCTGGCTTCACTGGTGAGGGGCCGGGACCAGTGACCAATGTCGGGCTCGTCGTGGAAGCCGGACAGTGCGGGCGCCGTTGTCCTGAACCTCGCAGTGGCGGCGCTAGGGCGTACGTCTTCCCGAACGGCCGAAAAGACGCCAGCAGCGCGCGCCCAGCAAGAAAGAAACGACGCCGATGATCGCCGGTACGATCAGCCATGCCCAACCGCTGGTCCATTCAATGCCAACCGCCTCGGCTGTAGAGAAGGTGGTGACATCGACGAACAGGAACTCCGCGTGCGCCTTCATGGGTGTGCTTGAGTCCGTCGCTGCCAGCATGCCAAAAGCAAAGGTCAGGAAGAGGACCCAGTAAGCGAACAACATCGACCCTGCTGAGATGACGCCGATTGACCATAGAGGTTGGAGGTCTTCATCGTCGCCATATTGCCGGGCTAGCGACTTGGGCGATCCGAGGTCATCGAGGCTTACGTCGATGCCGCGGGGATCGGAGAGTATTGCTTGCCGTAGTTCCCTGATTGTCGACCTGCGGTGCTTGCCGTTCATGACGGCCTCAAGGTGCCAGTCGACACGGGCAAGATACGTCTCCGTACGTAGGCGGGCAGGAAACGATGGGCGGGGATCCTCTGTCTGCAGGGTGCTGCTGGTCATGGCTGGAGGTGCTCCTTCTCGGTTGCTTGGTGGACCGCCGCGGCTACCAGGAGCCACTGCTCTTTCGCGGCCGACCTGGCTTTTGTGCCGGCCGCAGTGAGTGCAAAGTACTTGCGGGGCGGCCCGTTGCTGGACGTGACTTTTCTCGTGCTGACCAGGCCATCGCGCTCAAGTCTGCTAAGTACGGGGTAGACCAATCCGGTTGATACGTCCAGCCCCAGGCCGGCCAGCCGTTCGACAAGTTGATAGCCATAAGATTCGTTCTCGCCGATCAAAGTGAGGGTCAGTAGGGGCAGGACGGCCCGAAGCATCTGGGCGTCCTGTTGGGCCTGAATTCTGGACATGGTATTACTGAATCATTAATAGTGAAGAAGGGCAAGCGCGCGAAGAACGACGCGTCCACAGGTGTTCGCCGTGATGGATGGTGGGGCGGCGACCCCAAAAAGGCGTTTCGGCCACAAGCGTGGATGGGCGGCTGCAGGCCGGGAATCCCGACACCTGCCGGCGTCGCCGCGGGACTTGGGCGGCCGCATCACGATGACGGCGATCCATCAAGAGAGGCGGAGGGGGATCATCAAGCAATAGCAAATGGCTTCGACGGGAAGCGTTTGTAGGCGAACCAAAAGGTAGAGCTGGCGCACTGAGGGCGAGGCTCGGCGAGGACAAGCAGCCCACCGTCGCAGCCAAGGTCGTACGACGCCGGGTGGCCCGGAATGTTGCGTCCGGACTAAGCCTGGGCTGCCGCGCCGGGTAGCGGGGAGGCCGCAGGAGGTACAGTCGGCGTCGTCTGGTCGACGAGAGGCTGGTAGCGGCGGGCGGCCGGCTCCCAGAGTGAGGTCCAGCGATCTGTCGTGGCATCGATGGCGTGGCTGCCTGAGTGGTCGGGGCTTGCATTCATTTTGTGTCTCCGAAGTTTATTTGGGATCAAAATTTAGTGCCTGAAGCAGTATGTGACCTGAGCGGGAGGGAGGTCAAGAGCCAATAAGCGCAGAGCCCTCCGTGTCCACTCCGCAGGAATCGCGGCTCCGGTAGACCGGAACGGTGATGTTCTGGTGGCTCAACCTTTTTGGGCCCTTTTTGACGTCGGTCTGATATCGGGCCCTTAAGGAACTCCACGGGGGGACCGTTTTGTTGGCCAACGACTTTGTTGGCCAACGACGGAAACCTTGCGGCCTTGGGCGAGCGCTGGCAAGGTTCGGCAGTCGGGGTGGATGTCGTCGTCGTTATTCTGGCCAGCGAGCGCTTTGGTCCCGGAGCTGTCGAGGCTGAACACGTCTTCGCCGCCGCGCTCCAACGCGACGCCGTGGCACGGTGGATTCTTGAACGGCTGGCCGACCGGATGGCGAGGGACGTAAGGAGCGGTCGCCGCCATCCACAACCCCGAACTTATGGTGATAGGTGGTGCAGTTGCCAGGTCGGCCGGCGCCCTGCTCGAACCAATTTCAGTGCGGCTCCCCGCGAATTCCCGCTACGGTCCCGTCGCTGGTAGTGTCGCCTTTGGGCGATTCCGTGGTGACCATGGGTGCGGTGCGAAGTGCCCTGGACTTCGTGGAAAAGGAAACCCTCAACATCGAACTGCGCCACAAGCGGGCCACCAAACCACCACCGGCGCCCTAGTACCTCAGCCTCCAAGTACCGGGTGCAGGAACTACCGGTGCGCAGATCCTTGGTTGATCAGAAGGCCCCACATGTGCTGGCAGATCATCAGATGTCCGGACGCTACAAAAGGCACATCCACAGCCGGCTGCCTGCAACTACTCCCGGGGTTCGACGCTTCCCGTTTCCGGGTCGAAGCTATAAGGAACCCGCAGGGGCAGGTCGAAATCCATGATCAGTTCGTTGACGGCCTGAGACACTGCGTCCCTGGCGTCACCGCTGAGCGCGGCCTCTGCAGCGCAATATGCGGCGATCTCCCCCCTGCTCGCATTGCCCCCGTTGGCGAGTTGTGCGACCCAAACGTCGTCGGGACTGAGGGCGAGCAGATCAATGGCTGCCCTCGTCAGCGCCTGCTGGTCGAAGCCGTTCATCACGCACCTCAGTTACTTCTAATCTGAAGATGCAAGTCTATCTAGCAAAAATGTGCATGAACAGACCGGGAGCCTCAGCCGTGGCGACCTCCACCGGCAGTGAAGAGCGGGACCCGGCGGTCACCCGATATTCACTGTGAGCTCTTGCCCTTCCTCGTCTGACTCGGCAGCAGCGCGGGCAACGGCCCTGAGCGAACGTTCGGAGCCATGCACCCCAGGCACCATCCATGCCTCCCCTCGGAGTCGCATGGAGAGCCAATAAAGACAACCGGACCAACCGACGCGCGGGCTAACTGCAGTGCACCGAACGCTTGTGCGCAGGGGAAGCCGCGTCAAAGGAAGAACCGGCCCGGACGTCGCCTGCTTCTTGAGAGGAAGGGGCACAGCGGACGGCCGGGACTTATTCCAAGCCTGCCCGCGTGGCGTCGTCGAGCGGGGTTTGCAGGGACATCGGTGCTGAAAGATCAAAGCGCCTGCCGGTGATGGACCGGGGAACTATCCGATAGAGGAAGTCCTGGCCAATTCCTTGCCAAGGGAAGAGGGCCCGCCGCAATTCGTCCATGGTGGGGCTGCCCGGCCCGGCTGCTTCGGCGGCACCTTTCACCACAACGCTCCAGGCGATGCCGAACTCCCCGCTCACCGAATCCGATTCCAGCGCCACCACGGAGTCGGCTTCCATGGCCTGCTGTTTGGTCCCCATCCCGGTTCGAAAGACAATCGTCTGGTTGTCTACCGCAAAGTTCACCGGAAAGATGTCCGGGTGTCCGTCCACGATGACCGAGAGACGGCCAACGTGTGTTTCGCCCAGAAGCCTCCAGCAATCGTCGGCTCCGAGGACTTCTGCCTCAGGCACTATATTGTTGTCTGTCATGCCGCGATCCTATGGCGGTGCGATCCGCCTCGACAGGGCCCAAAGTCCCGCTGCCGTTGCCGCCAACGCCGGCAGGTCGTGCCGGCTGCCGTGAGCCGCGTCGCCTGGTCCGGTTCCATCTCAGGGGGTGGTTTCGTGTGTATGAACCACGACTACCGGGCAATGCGCATGGGCGACGACGGCCGAACTCACTGAGCCCAAAAGGAGTCCGCCAAAGCCCCCGTGTCCGCGGCGGCCGACGACGACGAGCGCTGCATGCTTGCTTCCCTCCACCAAAGCGGCGCGTGCGGATCCCTGAACGAGACGCCTGCTCACATTCTTCGGCAGGTCCGCCCCGAAGGCCTTCGCGAGGGCCTCCTCCATGTTCTGCTCGGCGTCGTGGGCAAAACCGTCGATCCCCATTGCCAGGTAGGCTTCGTAGCCAACGGGCAATTCCCAACAGGCCCAGGCTTCCAAAGGCGCATTGAGGGCCATGGCCAGATGTTGGCCCTGACGCAGGGCTTCAACTGAAGCGGGAGACCCGTCGACCCCTACGATCACCTTGCTGGGATCCAAACGCCCGGCCATCACTGGCTCCTCTTCGCGGCCTGGGACTTCATCAGGGACAGCAGCTGCGCGCCCCAGGTTTTCGCGCGATCGGTTTCGCCGGGAAGGAGGGGTCCCTCAGTGCCTCCGACATAGAAAGGCATGGGCTTGCTGACGGGAGTGGCTCCCGCCTTTTTCAAGTGCCTCGAAATCTTCCCGGCAGCGTCACCGTGGATGAACAGCTTGACCCGGGTGTCGAAAGCAGCAGCCAACACCCCCGTGAGTCCCTCGGACTCGACGGCGGTCAGTGTTTCCATGGTCTTTGGAGTGGGGCGCCAGCCATTAATAGGGCTTCCTACTACCAGCAGGTCTCCTACCGAGACATCAGCACGCCGGAACCGGGCAACTGGTACTGTGCTGGCGTTGGCGGTGCCAAGACCCGAAGCCACCGCTTCCGCGATTGCCTTGGTATTTCCGTAAGCGGAATCGTAAACAATCAGTGCTTTCATGGTGTTTCCTTATCTTTTCCCTGACGTTGCTTGGAGGCAGTTGTCTTCCTGCGGCCGGGACGGGCATCCACGAAGAGGGTCGCCCAGAAGGTGCCACCGCCCATCACCATGAAGCCTGTTATTCCCAGTACCGGTTCACTGAGGGCGACGCCGGTGAGCAACAAGCCGAGTCCGGCCAGTCCGACGAGGACTCCACGCACGGCCTGCGTCCAGCGGATTCGTCCCAAGTCCTCCAAGCTCATGAGCGCAGCCAGCTTGGGATCCTCTTCCTCGAGTCCCTTGGCGATCTTGTCCAATTCAAGTTTCTCGAAGTTGGAAAGTTCCATGGTTTGCCTCCTGTCCTCCAGTCCCAGCATGGGCGGCCGACGGTCCTTCAAACAGGGCCAAAAGTCACAGCGGGCCGGGAGCTGGAAGGCCCGGCTCAGCCGTGTCCGCCAGTGCGGGAGCAAGGCATGCAATCAGCATGTGAGCCTTCTGTTGGAGTGCCCACTCCTTGGGATCTGTCTTTGCCATGACACAGACAGGGAACGTCGCCAGGTTGGCACGCAAGACAGGCACCGAACAAAGCCGAAGGTTACCTGCCCACTTCGGCCAGTTCCCCTAGACTCAACCACAGGACACTGGCGGATCGTTGCAAGGGAGTCCGGCTATGACGAGCGACAAGCACCACTGGAAACCTCCGGCCGATGAACGCCTGGATACTCTCCTCCGGCAATTCGTGGAGCGTGCCGACGAGTTGTTGCACGCCCAGGAGCAAATGAACGATTTGCTGGCAGCAGTCGTGTCGATTGCCGAGGACCTCAGCCTGGAGGCTGTCCTGGACCGGGTGGTCAAGTCTGCGTGCGTCCTGGTGGATGCACGGTATGGTGCCTTGGGCGTCGTCGGCGAAGACCAGCGTTTGAGCCATTTCATTACGGTAGGCATCGACGACGACGGCATCAGGTCCATCGGTGAACTTCCCACGGGGCACGGCGTACTGGGCCACCTTATCCGGGAGCCGGAGCCCCTTCGGCTCCATGATTTGCGTCGGCATCCCATGGCTGTGGGCTTTCCGGAGAACCACCCACCCATGAAGACCTTCCTCGGCGTGCCCATCCGGGTGCGTGATGTCGTTTTCGGCAACTTGTACCTGACGGAAAAAAGCAACGGGCAGGATTTCTCGGCCGCAGATCAGGAGCTGGCGATCGCCTTGGCAGCGGCGGCCGGCGTAGCTATCCAAAACGCCCGCCTGTTCGATGAGAGCCGCTGCCGGCAACGATGGCTGGAGGCTGGAATTGACTTGGGCAGCCGCTTGATTGCCAGCCAGTTCGACGAAGACCGCGGCAATCTGGATCGTGTAGCGGAAGCGGCGCTGCGGGCCTCCGACTCAGCATTGGGCGTGGTCGCGGTGCCTGCGGGCGGCAGAGTATTGCGTTGCCGGTCCGCAGTCGGGGTGCAAGGCGTCTACAAGGGGGAAGAACTTCCGGTGACAGATGCCGTGGCCTCGGTACTGGCCACAGGGGAATCCGACATCGTGCGGGACCCTGTTGAGGTGTTCGGGACCGAAGTGTCGGACAAGCTGGGACCGGTGTTGATTTTCGCGCTCGGGCACAGGGGAACCGAGAACGGGGTCCTGCTGCTGGCCCGTCCCGCCGGAGGGCGGCTGTTCACGCGTACGGATATTGAATCAAGTGAGCTTTTTGGCAGCAGGGTCGGGCTTGCCTTGGATCTGGCACGCGTGAGTGCGCTTCGGGAACAGTCGTTGCTGCTGACTGACCGGGAACGGATCGCCCGCGACCTGCACGATTTGGTGATCCAGCGTTTGTTCGCTGCCGGTCTGGGGATCCAGAACCTGCGACGCTTCATGGGCGACCCCTCGGCTTTGGACCGGATGGAAAATTTGACGTCGGAGCTCGATGACATCATTCGCACCCTTCGCCGGACGATTGAGCAGCTTCGCTCGGAAGGCTCCCGGGACAACCAGACCGCAGCATCGTGACCTAAGACTCTGGTCGACGTCGGCAATTCAAGGGTATTTTGCAGCAGACAGGAAGGTTGGTTCGGCGAAAGGGACGGTCATGGACCGCGAGGATTCGACGGGAAAGATCATCGTTGGAGTTGACGGCTCCGAGGCATCCATCACGGCTCTCCGCGTGGCCCAACAGCTCGCCGGGCCCCTGGGCGCCGAGGTGGTAGCCACAGCATTTTGGGAGTATCCGCGTGTTTACGACGGCTACGTGGCCATGGGCATAACGGACTTCGAGAAAGCCGCAGGAGAGATCCTTGGCAAGGCTGTCGAAAAGGCGTTCGGGCCCGCGCTTCCGGACAACGTTGTCTCCCGCCTTGTCCGGAATCATCCCAGGCAAGGTTTGATTGAGGCCAGCCGCGAAGCGGACATGATCGTGGTTGGACGCCGCGGACATGGGGGTTTCGGAGGGTTGCTGCTCGGTTCGGTCAGCTCGGCGTGTGTGGCCCATGCCCATTGCCCGGTGCTCGTGGTCCACAACCCGGATAAGGATGCATCGGGGCAGAGCGAACCGTAGCTTGGGGCCTTTTGGCCCTACGCCTCCCGGGTGGGGCTTCATAGGCTCTCAATCAAAGAAGAGAGCCAAGGCGCACCCCACGAAAGGATGAGCGATGACCCTGCCCAGCATGGAACCAGGCCGGATAGATGGAGCCCGGCACGTCAATGAGGATCTCGGGGAAGAGGAATGCTGGGAGCTCCTGCGTTCACGGACAACCGGCAGGGTTGGTTTTGTGCACCATGGCAGGGTCATGATCCTGCCGGTCAATTACCTGGTCCATGAGAACAGCATCTACTTCCGCACCTCTGCGGATGGCATGATCGGCACGCCCGTCGCCAGACTTCAGGTTTCGTTCCAGGTGGATGATTTCCGGTCGGATCGTAGCGAAGGATGGTCCGTGCTGTTCAGCGGACCGTTTTCCCGGGTAGTCGAGCCCGCGTTGCTCACCCAACTTTGGGGAAAGGCCCTGGTTGAACCATGGGCAGGTGGAGGGCGTGACCTTTTCGTCCGGATTCAGCCCGCAGAGGTCACGGGCAAGCACGTCTTCCTGGCCTGAGAGGGGCTGCCTTCCACTATGAAGTGCCAGGGACGCGGCGATGAATGAGAAGGAACGGATCGTTGTCGGGTACGACGGTTCCGACGCGGCGGGCAAAGCTGTGCGGTGGGCTGCCATGCAGGCGCGCAGGAGCGGCTTCATCCTCAATGTGGTGCATTGTTCGCTCTGGCCGGTGTTTACCCACAACATGGGGCCGGTTCCGGGTATAGCAGGCAGCGGTCTGAGGCACGCAGCGGAATCAATTGTTTCCGATGGGGTGGCTCTCGCCCGCGAAGTGTTTGCAGACGCGCAAATCGCAACAAGCCTGGTCTATGGGTGGCCGGCTGAGAACCTCCGCAAGCTGGGGGCAACAGCTTCCCTCTTGGTCGTCGGCACCCGTGGTGCGCAAGGATTTCCAGGATTGTTGATTGGGTCGGTCAGCCTCGAATTGGCTTCCACGGCAGCCTGCCCTGTGGCCGTCATCGGAGGTTCGGAACGACCCCATGGGCCGGTCGTCGTCGGCATAGCTGACGAAGGCTGGGAGGCCACTCTCCGCTATGCGGCGAACTTCGCCTCTTTGGCGCACTCTGTGCTCAAAATCGTGCACGTCCACAGACACCACGGATTTCACCAAGACGCTTTCTACGAAGCGGGTGCAACCGAAAAGCGGGAGATGCTCGACTCGGCCTTGCGGTCAGTACGCAACACCTGGCCGGGTCTGGAGGTCCGGGACCGCCTCCTGCCGGGAACCTCCGTGGCGGGGACGCTGGTGGGGGCAGCGGGGGGTGCCCAGGTTGTGGTCGTGGGCACCTCTGCTCAAGGTGCAGTCAGTGGCAGCTTTGGCTCAACCGCCCATGCGGTTCTCCATCACGCCGGTTGTCCGGTGATAGTCGTCAGGCACCCGCCGGCCTGATGGCAGGGAATGACGTGATGTCCGGCGAAGAACAGTACGGAGGCCCTGGATCACAATGGCCGGACCACTGCGCCAGGGCCGCCCGTCCTATTCGGAGTGCTTCACTGTATGAAGACGCGTAATGATGGTCGGACAGGGAATCTTGCCGAGCACCGCATGCGCCGTGGATCCGAGCAGCAGTCGCTTGAAGGCGCCATGGCCCTTGCTGCCGACAACCAGCAGGCGCGCGGTGGCCGCATATGCGAGCAGTGCTTCCGCCGGTCGCATGCGGGTTTCGAGGACCTGGTGGATCGCGAGGTCGGGATAGGTATCCGCCAGACCCGCAACTGTTTCCGACAAGACCACGCGCTCTTGTTCGGCAACGAGTTCGGAGTAGTTACCGGGGGGCATGCCGCGGCTCACCACTGGTTCCGGTAAATGGAAGGCATGCAGCACCGTCAGCTCCTGGCCTGTCCGATCCGCCTCTGCGGCGGCGAACGCGACCGCCTGCGTGGATTCTTCCGAACCGTCAACACCGACCAGGACGCCGTGCCGGTTCGACATGTCATGCTCGCCGATGACCGCTACCGGGCACTGGGCCACCGTGGCTACCTGCAAGGCCCGGTCCGTCAGCGAACCACCAACCCAACCGTGCCCGGAGCCGACCACTACCATGGAGGCCTTCTTGGACTTCTTGCCAAGAGCGTAGCCCGACCCCCCTGAGACCAGGTCGGTGGAGATTTCCACAGTTGGTTTTAGCTTGCTGGCGTGGTCTTTCGCGGCGGCGAGAAGAGTCTCGCCGGACTCCCGGATCCATTCGTTATATCCGACGGCGTCATAGGCCCAGCGGTCGTCGACGGCGTGGACAAGTTGTACGGGCAGCTTCAGGGCCGCAGCCCTCTGCATGGCCCACCGAACTGCGGCGTCACTGCTGGGCGAATCGTTGACACCAACGACAATTGCTTCCTTCATGGTTGTCCCGTTCTTCTTGGATATGTCCCGGAGCGATGGGTCCGGGGGTTGCATGTCCAGTTTCCTGTGTCCCGTCTCCGGGAGTTAGGGCCGGAAGTCCCGCTGTTGGACGTTGATTACCCCAACGTCCCTGGCTGTGCAGCTAGTCCGGGGCATCCAGACTGACCTCTTCCAAGTATTCCGGGACTCGTGCGTTCCACCCGAGTTCGTGCTTGATGCGTAAACGCAAGGCGTCGGAGGCTTCCGGTTCCCCATGGGTGATGTAAGTCATTGCCGGTGCCTGGGAAGCGGAGCGCATCCACTGGATGATCCCGTCCGCATCGGCGTGGGCACTGAACCCCTCGAGCTGAACTACCTCGGCCCGCAGCGGGACATCCTTTCCATAGATCCTGATTTCGCGGGAACCGGCGGCAAGGGCCGCCCCCCGTGTTCCAGCCGCTTGGTAGCCGCTCAGGACAAGGGCATTTCTGGGATCGGAACCGTAGCCTTCGACGTGGTGGAGAATCCGGCCGCCCGTGAGCATCCCGCTGGCCGAAATGATGATCATCGGGCCTCCGCGGAGGTTGAGAAGTTTCGAGTCATCTACGCTGCGGGTCATTTTGGCCAGCTGGTACATGCTGGTGAATTCTTCAGGACGCAGCCTGTGCTCCTCAGGATGCTGTTGGTACATGTAGGAGGCATCGATGGCCATGGGGCTGTTAAGGTAGACCGGCACATCCGGAATGAGTCCCTTGTGGCGAAGCCGGGACAGTTGGAGCATCAGTGTCTCTGCGCGGCCCACAGCGAACGCCGCTATCAGAATCACGCCTCCTCGTTTGACGACCCTGTTGACCACATCAGCCAGTTCGTGCTCCGGGCTGCCCTTTGGATGGAGCCGGTTGCCGTAGGTGGACTCTGTTACCAGGACGTCTACCGTCCCAAGTTGGCGCGGCGGGTACATGAACGGATCATCCGTCCTGCCCAGGTCTCCAGTGAAATGGGCTGACCGCCCTCCCACCTCGAGCTGTATTTGGGCTGCCCCCAGGATGTGTCCGGCCGGGACGAACGTGGCCCGGACTCCGGGGGCAACTTCGATGGCTGTGTCAAAGTCGACGGGCCTGAAGCTGTTAAGCGACTTGACGGCCTCAGCCGCGGTGTAGAGGGGAAGGGCAGGTTTGTGCACTGATGAACCGGTCCGGACTGCATAGCGGGCTTCTTCTTCCTGCAGGTGCCCGCTGTCGGGCAGCAGGAGTTTGCAGAGCTGCTCCGTTCCGTGCGTGGCGTAAACGGGGCCTCGGAAACCGTCGCGGACCAGGGCAGGGACGTAGCCGGTATGGTCCAAGTGGGCATGGGTCAGGACAACGGCGTCAACGGAAGACGGTGAGACCGGGAAGGGCCGCCGGTTGCGTTCCCGGAGCCGCTTGTAGCCTTGAAAGAGGCCACAGTCCACCAGTACCCGTGAGCCCATGAACTCAATGAGATACCGCGAACCCGTGACGGAGTCTGTTGCGCCGAGGAACTGAAGCCTGGCTGCGTGCTTGTTCTGCATGGTGACCTGTCCACTCATTCGGGCCGGCTGGAAAAGGGGAAAGTAATCGGGTAAACATCTGGCGCCGAGCGGTGCTCAGGCGCCAGATTCCGGATTGGTTATGCCGAGGGCATGACGTGGTGGTGCCGGTATTCCTCCGTGCTTGGTTTTATGGCCAGCGCGGTAACTACCAAAGCCACCGCCCCTGGTATCCATGCACTCCACGCAGTGGCCGTAGCGGAGGTAAAACCGGCAACCCACGGGGCCAGCAGCAAAGCCACAGCAATAATGGCCTGCGCCCATTCCGCGGCGGGCATTCCCGGGGCGGCCAGGTTAACGACTCCTCCGATGACCAGAAGAATGCCCAAGGTGACCATTACCGCCGTCGAGGATCCAGTTTGCGTGGTCCACAGCACTGAGAGGGCCGCGTAGGCTCCAGCGGCGACCACTGTCCAGTCCTGCCATCGCGTCCATTTCTTCATGGTGATACTGCTCCTTTTTCTTTGATGGAACCACCAAGCTCCTGCAAGGTGGCGTCCGGTCTTCCCGTAGTTCCAGCGTCCGTTTAATCGCCGAACGGCAACAGGGCCAAAAGTCACGAAGGTTGTGCAGGGTCATTTGGCCCTTGTAACCCGACGAACACGTCGGCAACAATTTGGAGGTGTTCAAAGATCGGCATGTGCGGTGCCGCCCCCGCCGGAGAGGAAACCATGAATCGTTTTGAGGAACCCGGCCCGACAGGCGTCACGGCGAAGCCCATCCGCGTGTTCATCCTCGATGACCACGAACTGGTTCGTCGGGGGCTGCAGGAACTGTTGGAAAGTGAAGGTTTCGAAGTCGTTGGTATGTCCGGGTCGGCGGAGGAAGCGACGCGCAGGATACCGGCCCTCCATCCCGATGTCGCCGTCCTGGACGCGCGGCTGCCTGACGGCACCGGAATTGAGGTATGCCGGGACGTCCGGTCCGTCGACCCCACGCTGAACTGCCTCATCCTGACCAGTTACGACGACGAGCAGGCGCTGCGGGGTGCAGTGCTGGCCGGCGCGGCGGGCTACATCCTCAAGGAAATCGGGGGAACTGACCTTCTGGGTGCGCTGCGGCGGGCAGCGAAGGGTGAATCCTTGTTCAATGAAGACGTCAAAGCGCGGATTATCCGCGGACTTACTGAACCAAAGAAGCTTGATCCCAGGATTGCGTCCCTGACTCCACAAGAACGGCGGGTCCTGGAATTCGTGGGGCAGGGCCTGACCAACCGTCAGATCGGCGAGGAGATGCTGCTGGCGGAGAAGACCGTCAAGAATTATGTGTCGTCGTTGTTGGCAAAGCTGGGATTCGAGCGCAGGACCCAAGCCGCCGTCTTCATGGCCAATGCGCCAGGGGAGAATGCCGGCAAGGGCCGCTGATACCGGTCCCGCTCAGCGCAGCGGGACGGTCCACGTCAGGGATGTCCCCTTGCCCGGCGTACTGGTGATGATGCATGAACCGTTTAGTTCCGCCGCCCTGCGGACCATATTGTCCAGTCCGTTGCCGGAACCTGTTTCGCTGAAGCCGCAGCCATCGTCCGCCAACTCCATCGTCAAGGCGTCATCTTCCACAGCAACGGAGACGGTGATTGTTTCCGCGCCGGAATGGCGCACGGCATTGCTGAGGCTTTCGGTCAGGACCGCCAGGAGGTGCTCGACCAGCACGTCGTCTTCAAGGGAATCGATCGCGCCTGTCAACGTCAGGTGCGGTGCGTGCGTGAGCGCTTTGGCTCCTGTTTGGATGGTCTGCATGATGCGGGTGCTCAGGAGCTCTCGATCGTCTCCGGTGGCCCGGAGCGAGTAGATGGTATTGCGGAGGTCCCTGATGCTGGTGTCCAGCTCGTCCGTGATGGCGTTGATGCGTCCCTCGACCGACGGTGCTGCGCCAAAGCGCCGCAAACTTTGGATGCTGAGTCCTGCGGCAAAAAGCCGTTGGATGACCAGGTCGTGGAGGTCCCGCGCAATTCTGTCCCGATCAGAAAAGACCACCTGTTGTTCACGCAGGCGGTGGATACGGTCAAGGGCGAGGGCCAACGCGATGTGTGAGCCGTACACCGAAGCCATCTCTACGTCGGTTGTGGAGAAAGCCCCCTTTCCGGATGATCGGCCAAGGACCAGGATCCCCTGATGGTCGCCCTGGGCGCTGAGGTCCATTGCCAGCAGGGTTCCCGGCTGCCCGGCCCGGTCGACGGGGAAGAGGCGCCATGGGTCCTGGACGGTTGAGGACGATCCATCGTTGCGGCCTTGAATGCCGGTGGAGGCCACGGAAAGGACACGTCCCTTAACCGGGGCGGCATCGGCCATGCCATCATCTCTGCCGGCGTGGCCTTCAACGGTGTATTCCCCGGCCTGCTCCGCTGAAGGCAGCAGCACCAAGGCCAGTTCTGCTCCGGATTCGCGCATTGCCCTTTCCGCGATCAGGTCAAGGGAGGCACCTTCAGGCCGGCCGTCGTCGAGCATCCTGCCGGTGATGTCCATGCAGGCTTCGAGCCACGAGGTCCGCCTGCGGGCGTCTTCGTAGAGGCGGGCATTCTCTATTGCCACCCCGGCTGCCGCGGCGAGGGCGACGGCGAGATCCTCGTCTTCGGGGGTAAAGTCTTCTCCACCGTCCTTCTCCGTCAAATAGAGGTTCCCGAAGACCTTGTCGCGGACCCGGACAGGCACTCCGAGAAATGACTTCATCGGCGGATGATGCTTTGGAAAACCGTAAGCGTTCGGATGCCGGCTGAGATCGTGGAGCCGCAGCGGCAGGGGATCGGTGATCAGCAGCCCCAGGACTCCGTGCCCGGTGGGGAGAGGGCCGATGCGGCTTGCCAGGTCTTCGTCGATGCCGACTGTGATGAAGTGGCTGAGCCCGCCATCTTCGCCTATTACTCCCAGAGCGCCGTAGCGCGCCCGGAGCAGGTCGCAGGCTGAGGCGACCACGCGTTCCAGCACGGACTCCAGGCCCAGGTCTTCGGCCACCGCCACCACGGCTTCCAGGAGACCTCGCGTTCTTTCCTGGGCCTGGAGCAACTCTCCGGCCCTCGCCACGAAGTCCTTGAGGAGTTCCTCCAGCGGTACGCCGGGTACGCCCGGTGGTGTGCCGTGTGGGTCCGGAGTGTCGTTCATCGCTGCCTTTCACCAAGGCCGGCGACCCTCTCCGAGGCATCCCGGCTCCTTGGGTGCCAGCCTACTCCGGGACTCGTTAGGCCTCCATCAGCGGACGCCCCATCAGTCGATCAGGCAGGGGGTCTTTGTGCCCTGTCACGGAACCGTCGGCCGTCCTAGTGTCGTCGCATGATGAACAAACCTGCAATTCCCGAGGCGGAGAAGCTCGACGCCAACCAATGCTGGCAGCTTCTCCGCAGTGTCTCAGTTGGGCGCCTGGCAGTATGGGCAGTCGATCATCCCGACATTTTCCCCGTCAACTTCAAGGTGGATCACGGAACCTTGGTTTTCCGAACAGGAGAAGGCACCAAGCTGCACGCGGCCCTCGGCGCAACACCTGTGGCCATCGAAGCAGATGGCGTGGATTCCGACACTGGTGTCGCGTGGAGCGTCGTCGTCAAGGGAACAGCGGAAAGCATCAAACTGACGCAGGAAGTGCTGGACACCGTCGGTTTGTTGCTCTTCCCTTGGCAGGCCGGCCGGAAGGACCATTTTGTCCGTATCGTTCCGACGGCCATGACCGGACGACGCTTCAAGGTCACGCCGCCACTGACCTGGTGGAGTCCCTTGGACGACGCTACCCGGGCGTCATTGGAGTAGCCGGCATGTGGGGGAAGCCGGGACCAACGGCCCTAACGACGGCGGCCTGCCGCCGTTAGCGTCAAGGGCATGAACACAAAGCCTCCTGCCGCCGTTGAGCGGCTTGCCCCGGACGACTGCTGGGACCTTTTGGACCAAACCAACGTGGGCCGGCTGGCCGTACTCGTGGACGGGCATCCTGATGTCTTTCCGGTGAACTACGTCCTGGACGGCGACAGCATTGTCTTCCGCACAGGTGCGGGCACCAAGTTCTGGAGCACCATGACGACCTCGTGTGCCTTGGAGATCGACGGCTACGAGCCCGTCAGCGAAAAGGCATGGAGCGTGGTGGCCCGTGGACGGGCACACGTGATCCTGGACCGCCGGGAGAAGGCCGTCGTCGACGCACTCGGACTTGATCCCTGGCAGCCGGGCACCAAGGACAACTACCTGCGCCTGGCGCCTGAAGCACTCACCGGCCGGAGATTCAAGACCAAACGGCCGGACCTCTGGGGAACCCCCTTGAACGACGCACGCGCCCAGGTATTCCGCTGACCCCTTCTCCAAACCGCCCCGCACCCGGGTTAAGGGCTGTAGCGGGGCCTCACACAGGACGGACCTCATGTCATGAAAGCCCTCGTCTACGGCGGCCCAGGCGTCAAAGCCTGGAAGGATGTTCCGGATCCGGTCATCACCAGGCCCGGCGATGCCATTGTTCGCGTTGATACAACCACGATCTGCGGGACGGATCTGCATATCCTCAAGGGCGACGTCCCCGCCGTTCAACCCGGCCGCATCCTTGGACACGAAGCTGTTGGTACGGTCACCGAAACCGGTAGTTCCGTCAGCGGCATCAGCCAGGGTGACCGTGTCATCATCTCCTGCATCAAGTCCTGCGGGCACTGCATCAACTGCCGGAAGGGACTCTTCTCGCATTGTCTGGGCAGCGAAGGGCAGGTGGGCACGGGCTGGATCTTCGGTCACCTCATCGACGGAACCCAGGCTGAATACGTCCGCGTACCCTACGCGGACAACTCCCTGCACAAGCTGCCGGCCGGCGTCGGCGACGACGAGGCGGTCATGCTGTCAGACATTCTTCCCACTGCCTTTGAAATCGGCGTACTCGACGGCCGGGTGGCCCCTGGGGACATCATCGCCGTGGTGGGCGCCGGGCCCATCGGCCTTGCGGCAATGGCGACGGCGGGGCTCTGCGGAGCATCAACGATCATCGCCATTGATCCGAATGACAGCCGCCTGGCCCGGGCAGCCGATTTCGGGGCAACCCACACCGTCAACCCAGGGAACCCGCAATGGGCCAGCGACGTCCTGGCTCTCACCGACGGAGCCGGCGTGGACGTCGCCATGGAAGCGGTAGGGCTTCCGGAGACCTTCGAGATGGCCCTGCGCCTGGTGCGCCCCGGCGGCAGCGTAGCGAACATCGGCGTCCACGGAAAACCGGTCGAGTTGCCTCTCCAGGACCTGTGGATCCGCAACATCAACATCAGCATGGGTCTGGTCAACACGAACACCACCCCGATGCTGCTCCGGCTGGTGGCCCAGCACAAACTGCCGGCCGACAAGTTCGCTACCCACCATTTCCCCCTCGACGGATTCATGGACGCCTACGACACCTTCTCCCGGGCCACCGAGACCGAAGCGTTGAAAGTGGTCCTCAGCAGGAATCACCGTGGGTGACCGCCCGCCGCGGGGGCACGCCCAGTGACACTGCTCGCACGGTTCCCGCTGGTCGCCGGTACCGTACTGGCCATGCTCGCCGTGGGGGCACTGCTGCTCAACGGAAACGGCGCCGCAGCACAGGGCACAGCGACCATCTACGCCCTCTCCGTGGCGCTTTACCGCGCCGGGACAATGGTCAAGGGCCTTTTCCACGGCAGGTGGGGCATCGACCTGCTCGCTGTCACCGCCATCGGCGCGACAGCCGCAGTGGGAGAGTACATCGCCTCCTTGGTCATTGTCCTCATGTTGACCGGGGGTGAAGCCCTGGAGGACTTCGCCCAGGGCCGTGCCACCAAGGAGCTCCGTGCCCTCCTCGAACGCACACCACGCCACGCCCACCGCGAGGCGGATGGCCGGGTGGAGGATATCGGCGTTGACCTGGTCGCGCCCGGAGACGTCCTTCTTGTCAAGCCGGCTGAAACCGTCCCGGTCGACGGAAGGCTGCTGTCCGACGTCGGGACTTTCGACGAGTCCGCACTGACCGGCGAAAGCCTTCCGGCAGAGCGGCTGACCGGTGACTTGCTGCTCAGCGGCTCCGTCAACGGGGCCGACGCAATCCGCATGGTGGCCACGGCATCCGCGATCGATTCCCAGTACAACCAGATCATCGGCCTGGTGAGGGAGGCCGCAGCAAGCCGCGCCCCGACTGTCCGCCTGGCTGACAGGTACGCTGTGCCTTTCACCCTGGTTGCCTTCGTCATGGCGGGCGTGGCCTGGTGGCTCAGCCAGGATCCGGTCCGTTTTGTCCAGGTACTGGTGGTGGCCACACCGTGCCCCCTGCTGATCGCCGCGCCAGTGGCCTTCCTGGCCGGGACCAGCCGGGCCGCCAAGGCGGGGATCATCATCAAGAACGCAGGCACGCTGGAGCAGCTCAGCCGGGTGAGGTCGGCGGTCTTCGACAAGACAGGGACACTCACGCAGGGAAAACCCGTCCTGGCCGGGATTCGTCTCGCTCCGGGGACAGGGCTGTCAGAAGATGATCTCCTGCAGCTGGTGGCATCTGCCGAGCAGTATTCATCGCACATTTTCGCCGCCTCCGTCATTGCGGCGGCCCGCGGACGCGGTTTGTCGCTGCTGCCGGCGACAGGTGCCAGCGAACACGCCACCAATGGCGTGCGCGCCGAGGTCGGGTCGGTGCCGGTCGTTGTGGGAAAGCCCGCGTTCGTGGAAGAGAACACCACCGGCTTTGAGAGCGCAACGCTGGAAGGCGGACAGCTCGCCGTTTACGCGGGGGTCGGGGGAAAGTTCGCCGGAACGCTCATCATGAGCGATCCCTTACGGTCCAATGCCGTTGAGACCCTGGCGGAACTTGGCCGGTTGGGTGTGCGGCACACCATGCTCCTGACCGGGGACGCCTCGTCCACGGCCCGCCACATCGGCCAAAGTGCCGGCATTGACGACGTGGTGGCCGAGTGCCTGCCGCCGGACAAGGTCGCGGCCGTCAAGGCGCTGACGCTGCGGCCGGTGATGATGGTCGGCGACGGCGTCAACGACGCCCCCGTTTTGGCGGCAGCCGACGTCGGCATTGCCATGGGTGCCAAAGGTGCCACTGCGGCAAGCGAGTCCGCGGATGTGGTCATCATGCTCGATGACTTGTCACGGGCCGCGCTGGCCGTGGATATCGGCCAACACACCATGCGGATCGCTCGCACCAGCATCTGGACGGGCATCGTGCTCAGTCTTGGCTTGATGGTGGTGGCAATGGTGGGGGTCATCCCGGCGGTAGCAGGGGCGTTGCTCCAGGAGTTCGTGGATCTGGCGACGATCCTGAACGCGCTCAGGGCACTGGGTCCGCGTGCCTCAAAGATGTCCCGCGTGCGGCAGGGCCAAGGCGTCAGTACCGCTCAGGCTCGTCACCAAGTTCAAAGTAGCGGCCGTGGACCCTTGTAGGGGTGATCTCCACGTAGGTGTATTTGCGGGTGGGGATCCACGGTTTGAGCGGAAGTCTGTCCGCCTCGTCGATTTCTGTCTGGGATTCGATCACCCTTGCCTTGCCTTTGAGGACAACACTCCAGGCCTCGGACCCGACGATCTCCTCGACCTCGAAGGCAACTTTCTCGTTGACGGTCAGTTCGGCCAGCTTTGTTCCCGGATTCGTCCTGAGGAGCAATCGACCTTCGTGGGCGACAAAGTTCAACGGATAGATGTCCGGCTCTCCCAGGACACTGACGGCCAGGCGACCATGCTGGTTCCGTTCGAGCACCTTCCACGAGTCTGCTTCGGAGAGGACGGTGCCTGGTCGTTCGTCGTTTTCCACGGTGTTTCTCCTGCGTGATGTAGGGGCCACAGCGCCGGGTGGGCAGCTGAGAGCTGATGAACGTGATCCTATGGCGGGCACATCGGCCACGACAGGGCCGAAGGTCCCGCGGCCCTTGCACCGTGACCTTCGGCTCTGGCGCCCGGGCAGTCCTTGGGAGAAGCCCGGACGACCGTCGGCGCTGAGGACCTTATGCCCTACACGTGCCGGTTCGAAGGCGCTAGGCTCGGCGCCATGGAGAACACATCAACGGCAGAGGACACCAAGGAACTCAGCGTCCACGACTGCTGGAAGTATCTGCAGTCGGTGTCCATCGCCAGGATCGCCCTCATCAATGACGGGTTGCCGGAGATTTTCCCGGTGAACTTTGTCCCGAAGTTTGGAACCGTCCTTTTCAGGACCGGACCGGGAACGAAACTCGACGCCCTCCGGGAGGGATCCGCCCTTTCCTTGGAAGCCGATGGATTCAACCGCTACGGAACCGTCGCCTGGAGCGTCATCCTCAAAGGAAGCCCCGAATTTGTCACCCAGCCAGAGGACATCCAGGAGGCCGTCGAAGCCGGTCTTTCCCCGTGGCAGCCTGGTGCCAAGGACGTCCTGGTCAGGGTCACGCCAACAGAGATCAGCGGACGCCGGTTCGTCATCAGCCCACCGTCCAAATGGTGGCCGCCGCTGGATCCCTCCGCTGCCGACGGGCACGACGACGATACCCGCTAACTGCCGTCAGGTCCCTTTTCTCCGGGGCGCGTCAGGATGGTGGGGCACTGAACGTGCAGCAGCACATGCTGGGCGACGGAGCCGAGGAGTACGCGCAATCCTCCGCGGCCTTTGCGCCCCATGACCAGCACTTGCGCATGCCGGGCCGCGTCCACGAGCGCATCCCCGGGGCCTTTTCCGGCGTCGGAACTTTCCTTGACAATGATGTCCGGGAACTGCCGGCCGGCGTGCTGGGCGGAGGCGCGGAGGACATCCGCGTCCACGGAAGACGCCGCATCGGGGCCCGTGGCGTGGACAAGGATCAACTCCTGACCCAGCCTTGCAGCTTCCGCAGCGCCGAACTCCACGGCGGAGAGAGATTCAGCCGAACCGTCAACACCTACCACCACGCCGGACCGACCCTGCGGGTGGTCGGCAGGAACAACGGCGACGTTGCCCTTGCCTGTGACAGCCACCTGGAAACTGACCGAACCGTACCCTTGCCCTTCTGTGCCTGGTCCACGGTCCGTTCCCACCACCACCAACTCGTAGTCGGCCGACAACGCGGCGATCGTTTCGGCAGGTTCACCTGATAACCGGCGGTGGACGACGCTCAAGCGCGGGAAGGCCGACGTCAAGCGGGCCGCTTCACTTTCAAGAAGGTCATCGCCACGTCGCTGCGCCAGCTGCCGGTCGCGTTCCTTGGGATAGAGCCATTCTCCGGGAACAACATGCACCAAGACCAGGCCGGAACCCATCGAATCCGCCCGGGCAGCAGCCCAGTCCGCAACATGTCCACCGGCCCGGGAACCGTCCAGCGCAACCAGGATCTGATTCTTCACGAACGGAGTTCCCTTCGGTTGCCAACGGTGATGGTCTCCACTATCGGTGGCACAGGCCGCCGTCGCAAGGGCCGGAAGGCCCTCCCACTGTGCGGCACAGTGCGTTAGGGTCCACAGGGAGGGCACGATCCGTTGCAGTACCGGTGACGAGAGGAGAACATGCGCGTCCTTGTACTGAACCCAGGTTCCTCATCGCTGAAGTACCACCTTCGGGAGACCGTCGATGCCGGCCGGGCTGCGGGCATCCTGCTGTCAGGACAGGTTGACTGGCCACCGGGGGAGCGCTCCAGCCCGGATCGCCTGGAGGCCGCTTTTGACGAACTGGAGGCCACCATCAAAAGCGTTGGATCCGCGCCGGAAGCAATCGGACACCGCGTTGTCCACGGCGGCGCACAGTTCAGCACTCCGGTTCGTGTCACCGCGGAAGTAACAGCGGCCATTGATGGGCTCAGTCCCTTGGCGCCGCTCCACAATAGGGCCAGCGTTGCCTGTATCGAGGCGGCCGGCCAACGATGGCCCGATCTGCCACAGGTTGCGGTCTTTGACACGGCCTTCCATCGCTCCATTCCGGACTTTGCCGCCCGTTATGCCATTCCGGAGGATCTATACCGGGATTATCCCGTGCGGCGATACGGCTTTCACGGAATCTCCGTCGAGATGGCCTGCCAGGACACAGCCGCGTTTCTCGACGGGCCTGTTTCCACCCTGAGCGCTGTGGTGGCCCACGTCGGCAACGGAGCGTCCGTCACCGCCGTCAGGCATGGACTCAGTGTGGATACCTCCATGGGAATGACACCTTTGGAGGGGCTCGTCATGGGCACGCGCTCCGGAGACCTGGATCCATCCGTGGTCCTGCTGTTGCAGCAGGACGGAGCAACCGCGGATGAAGTCGACCACATCCTGAACCACCAATCGGGGCTGCTTGCAGTTGCTGGATCCGCGGACATGAGGACTGTTGGGATGGCTGCCCGCAACGGCGAGCCCCGGGCCCGTCTGGCCATCGACATAGCTGCCTACCGCCTCGCCAAATACGTAGCCGCGTATTCCATGGTGGTTGGCGGACCCGACGCCCTGGTGTTTACCGGGGGAGTGGGCGAGAACTCTGCGCTGTTCCGGGAGAAGGTGGTCGCCTGGTTGGGACCACTTGGCCTTGGCATCGACGCGGCCCTGAATAACAAGGCCCCGAATAACAAGGCCCTGAATACGGCCGCCCGGGACGGCATCCGCGTGATCAGCACCATGGACTCCACATTTCCGGTGCTCGTAGTGCCCAGCGACGAAGAACGTGCCATTGCAGAATCGACGGCGGCTTTGCTCGCCATGCCAACTGAGGAAGGTTGATCGCGACATGAGCCGGGACTTGAACACCACCGATACCGATCCTAAGCCTGAAGAAGAGAACTTTGACCTCCTGCACCGGTACTGGTCCGCGGCGAACTACCTGACGGTGGCCCAAATCTACCTCCAGGAAAATCCCTTGCTGCAGGAACCACTGGAACCACGGCACATCAAGCCCCGGCTCCTGGGCCATTGGGGCACCAGCCCGGGCCTATCCCTGATCTATGCTCACCTCAATCGCGTCATCCGCCGCACGGGTGCCCAGGTCCTGATGGTGACCGGACCCGGCCACGGTGGCCCCGCCGTCGTCGCCAATACCTACTTGGAAGGCAGTTACTCGGAGGTTTATCCCGCCGTCGGCAGAGGCCTGGAAGGGCTCCGGTCCCTGGTCCGGCAGTTCTCGACGCCGGGAGGCATCGCCAGCCACGTCGGTCCGGCGACGCCCGGATCCATCCATGAAGGCGGTGAGCTGGGCTACTCGCTGATGCATGCCACCGGTGCGGCAATGGACAACCCGGACCTGATTGTTGCCTGCGTCGTCGGCGACGGGGAAGCTGAAACCGGGCCGCTGGAGGGATCCTGGAAAGCGCCATCGTTCATCAACCCGCTCAGGGACGGGGCGGTACTTCCCATCCTCCACCTCAACGGGCACAAGATCTCCGGACCCACTGTGCTGGGCAGACGCTCAAACCTTGCCGTAGCCTCCCTCTTGGAAGCACACGGCTGGGATCCCGTCATTGTGTCCGGCGATGACCCCGCCTTGGTCCACCCCGCTCTCGCCTCAGCGATGGATGCCGCCTACGCCTCCATTCGCGCCATCCAATCCCATGCGCGTAAGGAGGGAGTCACCGGCCCCGCACGGTGGCCGGCCATCATCCTGCGGACGCCCAAAGGATGGACCGGGCCGGCGACCGTGGACGGGAAAGCCGTGGAGGGAACCCACCGCTCCCACCAGGTCCCGCTGGCCGGGGTCAGGGACAACCCCGGGCACCTAAGGCAACTTGAGGAATGGATGCGCTCCTACAGGCCGGAAGAACTTTTCGACGCCGATGGGCGGCTGATCGCCGAACTGTCCGGGCTGGCCCCCGAGGGCGATCTGCGCATGGGGTCGCTGCCCGCCAGCCGTGGGAAAGGGGGCCGCGACCTCGCCACGCCCGAGCTCAAGCAATACGCCATAGAGCCGGTTCCCCGCGGCGCAGTGATGCATGAGAGCACCAAACCGTTGGGGGAGATGCTGCGGGACATTTACCTCGACACCGCCGACGATCCAAGGTTCCGGCTCTTCTGCCCCGACGAGACCAACAGCAACAGACTCGGCGCGGTCTTCGAAGCCGCCGACAGGTGCCTCATGGAGCCGGCCGCGAGCAGTGCTGCCGCGCTTGCAGCGGACCACGTGTCCGTCAACGGGCGGGTGATGGAAGTCCTGTCCGAACATCTGTGCCAGGGCTGGCTGGAAGGGTACTTGCTGACAGGCAGGCATGGCCTGTTTGCCAGTTACGAGGCATTTGCGATGGTGAGCGCTTCCATGACCATCCAGCACGCCAAATGGCTCCAGCATTCCCGGGACCTGGAATGGCGGGAACCCGTACCCAGCTTGAACATCCTGTTGACTTCCACCTGCTGGCGCAACGACCACAACGGATTCAGCCATCAAGGACCAGGGCTCATCGATGCCGTGATTTCACTGTCAAGCACGGTCGTCAGGGTCTACTTCCCGCCGGATGCAAACACCCTGCTGGTCACGGCGGAACACGTCCTCAAGAGCAAGGACTACGTGAATCTGGTGGTGATCGACAAACAGGAACATCCGCAGTACTTGTCGCTCGAAGAGGCGAGGCAGCACGCAGCTGTGGGCGCATCGGCATGGGACTGGGCCGGTAATGAGATCCCGGGGACCCCAAGCGGCAGGGAACCTGACATCGTCCTGGCCTGCGCCGGTGATGTACCCACGCAAGAGACTTTGGCGGCTGCCTGGCTCCTCAAAAAACATGTCCCGGACATGTCCGTCCGTGTCGTCAACGTCATGGATGCCATGGTCCTGCCGCCTCCGGGTACCCATCCGCACGGGCTTTCGAGTGCTAAGTTCCAGGAACTCTTCACTGCCGACGTGGACGTCGTGATGGCCTGGCACGGTTATGCGCGGGCCCTGCACCAACTTCTGCACGGCCGCCCGGAGCCCGAGCGCTTCCACGTCCGTGGATACAACGAGCAAGGAACCACCACCACGCCTTTCGACATGGTGGTCCTGAACAAAGTCAGCCGGTATCACCTGGTGATGGAAGCACTGCACCGGGCCAAGGGAGAATTCGCAGGAGCCGGGCACCTCCTGGAGCATTGCCAGAGCCAACTGGAAGCCCACGCCAACTACATCCGGGAGCACTTTGAAGACCTTCCGGAAATCCGGGACTGGGTATGGACGCAGCAGTAGCTCAACCTCGTCCACTGTGCTCATGAGTGAACACGATAAGACCTGGCACGGTCAGCACCTCGCGGGCCTGAGCAAGGGTGAGCGAGCAGCGGACTACCTCCGCAACGGCATGGGCAGCTGGACTTTCGTCGGGTGTTTCGTCTTGGCGATGGTGGTTTGGGCCGCCATCAATTCCTACCTTCTGGCCGGGAACGCCTGGGACCCTTACCCGTTCATCCTGTTGAACCTGTTCTTGTCGATGCTTGCCGGCCTTCAAGGTGCCATTTTGCTGATCGCAGCGAAACGGCAGGATGCCATAGCGGCAGCAATGGCACAGCACGACTTCGACACAGACGTGCAGGCCAAAGCGGAGATCGACCGGCTGATGGCGATCAACAGCGAACAATTGGAGCTGCTTGGGAGGCTGTTGGCCGCCCTTCCGCAGTCAGGTGTTTCAGAGGAGGACAACGACGGCGAAAAGCCTACGCCAACTCGTGGCGACCCGTCACCATAACCAGCAAGCGGTACGGGGTCTACAGTGGGTGTATGGCTGCCAGCCGCAATCCGCTCGATGACCTGCGTGAGACCATTGGCCATCTGGCCAATCAGCTCAAGCTGCCCGGTTCGGAGCGCGTCGACGACCTGGTCGGCGACCTCATCGGAGTCAAGCCGGGGCCGGCCCGGCCGCTGTCCGAAGTGCAGGCCGAACTCGATGCGCTGGTCGGACTGGAGACCGTGAAGGAACAGGTTCGTGCCCTGGTTGCCATGCTCCGTGTCCAGGCCCGCCGAAAGGCGCACGGCCTGCCGGAAGTGGCCACCTCCCAGCACCTGGTGTTCCTCGGAAACCCGGGCACGGGCAAGACCACAGTGGCGCGGCTTTTGGCGGAGATGTACCGCGCGGTCGGTCTGCTGCAGAAGGGACACCTGGTTGAGGTCGACCGTTCGGGCCTGGTGGGGCAATACGTCGGAGCGACCGCCATCAAGACGGACCGGGTGATCCGGCGCGCGCTGGACGGTGTCCTCTTCATCGACGAGGCTTATGCGCTGGCCCCGGAGGACGGGCGGACGGACTTCGGCCCGGAGGCCATTGAAGTCCTGCTCAAGCGGATGGAGGACCATCGGCATCGGCTGGTCGTGATCGTCGCCGGTTACCCCCGGTTAATGGAAGCCTTTTTGCTCTCCAACCCTGGATTGCGCTCCCGGTTCGCCCGGGAGATCATATTCCCTGACTACTCGGTGGACGAACTCGAAACGATTTTTCACCAAATGCTTGCCCAGCACCAGTACATGTTGGAGCCGGGTGCGGACCAGATGCTGCGTCGCATTCTCGCCGGGCTTCATGCGGGCGAGGACTCCGGTAACGCACGGTTCGCCCGCACGCTGTTCGAGCAGGCACTGAACCGGCAGGCATTGCGGCTGTCCTTGGACGAAGGACAAAGCCTGGATGCTCTTGACCGGGAGGCCGTCATGACGCTCACCGCTGATGACATCGTCGAGGCGGCACTGGCTTTGGGCGAAGAGCCGGAGCCGGAACAAGCCGATGAGGTGGAACGGCCGCGCTGGTGGCGCTGGCTGGCCTGACCGGCCCGGCAGCAGCACGCCTGATTCCTTTGGACAACTCTTCTAGAACAGGGGCCAGGGCACCGCAGGCATGTCACCGCTTGGCGGAGGAAAACGCCCTGCCAAGCGCAACCGGGTGCAGCGCGCAACCAGCGCTTCCAATTCCTCGTCGCTGAGCAACTCTGCCAGCTCTTGGCCCAAGGTACCCGGCAGTTCATCGCTGACACGATCAATGCCGTCGAGTTCCTCTACGGTCAGTGCATCTCCCAGCCAGCCCCACAGCACGGTCCGCAGCTTGTGGTCGCTATGGAAGGTGAGCCCATGGTCAACGCCGTGCCGGTGTCTGTCCGGCATGGGCAGTATGTGGTTGCCCTTTCGGTCAGCGTTGTTGACCACGAGGTCGAACACGGCCATGCGCCGCAGGGCCGGGGAATCTTCGTGGATGAGGGCAACCATCTGTCCGTTCTCATCCTGGCCTTCGAGAACTTGTTTCCAGCCCGACTCCGGTACTTCGTCCATTGACACCAGGTCCACGGGGCTTTGGGTCGGGTCCTGCTCCTGCCAGAGCTGTACCATTCCTTCCCCCAGGGGACCATCGCGCAGCCAGGTCTTCGGGACGATGTTCCAGCCCAGCACCTGCGAAACCAGGTAGGCGGCCATCTCCCGGTGAGCGAGGGTGCCGTGGGGAAAATCCCACAGTGGACTTTCACCGGCTATGGGCTTGTAGACCACTTGGGTGTCGCCGATGCTCCCCAGGAAAGTGGCGTTTGAGGCCGTGGTGATGCGGCCCGTGAGTTTCAGTTCGGCGGTCGCGAGATCCGGCGTCGGCATCAGACCTCGGGAACGGTGCAGGTGTGCCCATCTGCATCCATGGGGTACCCGCAGAGCGGGCACATCGGACGCCCGGCATCCACGATCTCACGGGTGCGCTTGGCAAACGCGCGTGCTGTACCCACCGGCATTCGTACCAGCATCATTTCGGTGTCGCCGGCGCTGTCTTCAAGCGGTTCGTCGTCGGTATCGACGTCGATGATGGGGTAGGCCTCGACGACTATCTGTGCCGTGGTCGGGTCCCAATCCAGGGTCATGGCACCGGCGCGGAACTGCTCGTGAGGGGCCTCAAGCGGGTCGTTGTCGACCAGTTCCATGGGAGTACTTGTGGGAATGCTGAAGGGGTTGCCTTCGATGGTGCTGAGCTGGTCGAGAATTTCGTCTATTTTCTCCGCGAGTTGGGCCGATTGTTGCTTCTCGAGGGCAATACTGACGATTTCTGCCCCTGCGCGTACCTGCAAGTAGAACGTGCGGGCTCCCGGAAGGCCAATGGTGCCGATGACAACCCGATCGGGCCAGGCAAACTCGTGAACACGTGTAGGCATGTCAGTATCTTAGGCACATGCGGTTCATGGCGTCTTCTGACCGGCCCCGCCCCCCACCGGCGCGTCGCCGGAACGGATGCCATTCGAGAGCCAGGACAGATCCCCGGCTTCCGTGTTGGTTGCGTAGACGCTTGGCCGGTCAGCACCGTAGTGGACGATTGATACGGAGGCGGGATTGACGTTAATGCGCTGGAACAGATCGAGGTGCATGCCGAGGGCGTCGGCGAGGATTGACTTGATCACATCGCCATGACTGACGGCAGCCCATACGGCCGCCGGCCCGAACTCGGCCTCGAAGGCCGCATCGTGGCGTCGGATCGCCGCCACCGACCGGGCCTGCATGGCGGCCATGGACTCACCGCCGGGAAAGACGACGGCGGATGGTTGGGACTGCACCAAAGACCATAGGTCCTCAGTCGCGAGATCACTAAGCCTCCGGCCTTGCCACTGGCCGTAGTCACACTCAGTAAGATCGGACTCGACCGGCGCGTACGGCGCGCTGGACTGTCGGTCGAGGATGAGTTGGGCGGTCTGCCGGCAACGCTCAAGGGGGCTCGATACCACCCCCGCCAAGGGAAGGGCGGCGAGCCGGTCTCCGGTCTGGGCCGCCTGGTCACGCCCGACCTGGTCCAGGCTGACTCCGTCGGCGCGACCGGCCAACAGACCGGAGGCATTGGCAGTGGTGCGGCCGTGCCGCACGAGGATAAGTGTCGCCATCCACCCAGCCTAACCATCTGCCCGTGGATGGTGTGGATCAGGCAGCATGGAAAAACCAACGAGGAACGAAATCAGCGGTACTTTGAAGGCCCGTTCAGCAAAGACGGCTGCTCCGCCGGCCTTGGGGTAATTTGTGACCAACTCTGCGTAGGACCCCGCCTTCAGCATTGCGAGGAAAAGCGCCAGGGCAAGGGGAATCCAGATGGCCCTCCCACCTCGCCCGCGACCTTGCCCACCAGTGCGTAGATCCCTGCACCCAACACATCGCCGAGGATGAAGAGGAAGAGGAGGGGTCCGGTAATGGATTGCTTGAGTCGTGAAGTCTTGGCTTTGGCAGGGTCAATGGTGTCGCACCGTTATGGCCTGTGTTGGCCGGCGAGGGGACAGGTGAAGGGGTCGGCAGCGGCGAGGCCAACCTTATTCAGGTACTGGATGACGATTGAATATGAGCGCATCAGCCCGGTCTCGGTATAGGGAATATCCAGGAGAAGGCAGTGCGCTTTGACGATGTTGCTCGCCTCGCGAAGGTGCCTGCGGGGCATATCCGGAAAGAGGTGGTGTTCGATTTGGTAGTTGAGGCCACCCATGAAGAACGTCACAAACTTCCCGCCCGTGATGTTGCGGGAAGTGAGCACCTGCCGGGTCAGGAAGTCGGCACGGCTGTTTTCAGGAAGGATCGGCATCCCTTTGTGGTTTGGCGCGAAGGTCCCGCCCATGTACAAACCAAAGACCGCGACTTGAACCGCGATGAACGCAGCGGCAACACCCGGGGACAGGACGAGGAACAATATTCCGAGATAGGTGCCGAAACGCAGACCCAGCAGGCCCAGCTCAAGCCACCGGAACTTGACCGGCCCTCGACGCAGCAAATACTTCAGCGAATCGATGTGCAGAGTCCAGCCAAGGAACAAAAGCAGGGGTAACAGGAGATAGCCCTGTCGTTTGCCGTAGGCCCTGGAGAACCGACCACGGTTGCCCGGCAATTCGTTGTGGAAGATGATGGCGCCTGGAGCGATGTCCGGGTCCTTGTTGACCACGTTCGGCCGTGCATGGTGCCGTGAGTGTTTGTCTGTCCAGTAGGCGTAGCTCATGCCCACCATCAGGGTGGCGAGCAGACGGGCGGTCCATTCGTTTGCCGCGCGGGACGAGAACACCTGAAGATGCGCTGCTTCATGGCCGAGCAACGCGAACTGCGTGAAAACGACGCCGAGCGCGCCGGCGATGGCGAGCTGGAGCCAGGAGTCGCGCAGGAGGAAGAACGCCACCCAGGCGCCGGCGCCCGAAACGGCAAGCAGCGTCAGCAGCACCAGGTAGTAACGCCGCGAGCGCTCAAGCAATCCGGCTTCCTTGATCAATGTCAAGAGCCCCGCATAGCTGCTGGTGACTTTGTTGACCCGGACTCCCGACGATGCCTGCGCGGGGGAAGGCGAACGTGGGGGAACCACCGGCGGCGGCTGGTTAATGAGCGACAAGGTGTTGCCTCCTCGGATGCGCTGGAAAAGCGGTGCGCTGGCAAGCAATGCCGAGGTCTGGGGCAACAACTCAAGCGTAGGCACGGAAGGTTCCGTGAGTCCATAGGAAATGGACTACGGCGCGCGATCCATTGCGAATTGTCCCAACGGGAGTGCTAGATCATCAGGGTGCGCTTGACGATACTTTCAGCAACGTCATGGAGATTTTGCCGGGTGGAGCGTGCATGTGCGCGCAGCACGTTGAAGGCACTGTCCATGTCCAGGTTCTTGGTCTGCGCAATGACACCCTTGGCCTGCTCGATGAGCACCCGGGTGGTCAGAGCCCGTTGCAGTTGATCGTTAAGGATGCCCGCTTCCCGAATAGTCCGTTCCTGCAGAAGGCTGATGGTTGCTACGTCGGCCATGGCCTGGGCTATGGCCGCGTCTTCGGGACTCAAGGCACCCGTTTCGGCGCCAAACAGACCCATGGCACCGATAACCCTTGTATGGACGCGCATTGGTACTGCATGCACTGACCGGAAACCCATGTCCAGGGCGATTTGCTGGAAGGCTGGCCAGCGTTCGCCAAGGTCCCTGATGTCGTCGACGGTGACGACAGCTCCAGTCCGGTAGCACTCCACGCAGGGACCTGCGCCGGCTTCAAGTTGGAGCAACTCCACCAGCTGGCTTTGCTCGCTGGTTGAAGCCAGCAGCTGCAGGTTCCCGTCAGCGTCAGAGAGCAACAGCCCTGCCTGGGCAGCATCGAGCAAATCGACGGCGTCTTCCACGAGTGTGTGAAGCAGATCCAGGACGTCGTAGTCGGCAACGAGCGTGTCGGTAAGCTTCACGAATGTGTCGCTAAGACGCTCGGCTCTGCTTTTTATTACCATGTCAGCATTTTACTGTGGGCCGGTATCACTGGCGCCCGCTGCCGGCGTGAAATCAAGCCGCCTGTTCACGACGTCCATTGCGGTGTCCTGCAAAGAACGTCCGCTGGCGAAGGCGTGGCCTCGCAGCAGCAGCAACGCTTCGTCGGCGGTGCTTCCTGTCTGGACCAGCACCATCCCGGTAGCCTGGTGGATTTCCCGCCGTGCCAGCGGAACGGTGGCAGTCCCGGTGTCACCGTCCGGCAGTAATCCCCGCAGCAATGTCCATGCCGTCCGGTTGGCAATCCGGGCGGCACGGGCGCCCTGCTCAGTGCTGAGTTCGCGCGGTGAGGTGCAGTAAAGTTCCACGACGCCGATAACCAGGTCGCCGGCCAGCAAGGGGAACACGAAGAGCGCCTCTGCATCAGTACTGCTTGCTGCTTCTGCAAAGGCGGGCCACGAGCGGACTCCAGCGTGGCTCAGATCGTTGATCATGACCGGCAGATGGGTACGGAAAACATCCCACCGTGGTCCGTCTCCAAGATCGTACTGAAGCTCATCAAGCCGCGCAGCTGTAGCGTCGGATGCGCACATCAGGGTTTCGGCCGCAGAACCTCCGAATATCGACACTGACGCTCCGGCGATGGGCAGTTCCTCGAGGAATGCAGAACACAGGTCGCCGTGGGGACCGTGCCCTGGCGCTGAGGTCACTTCAGGCACGCTGTGTCACCTCTCATGTGATGGCTCGGCTGCACCAAGGACAACCATTCCTGTTTTTTCAAGACAGTCATTTTCAAGACAATCGCGCTCTGACTGTTACCCCAACCTTAAACCCGACGGGTGAAGAGATACCCGACGGCGGCTGTCACCGCGGTCAGTTCACGGTCGCTGAAGGCAACGCCGCCTTCAGATTTACGGCCAACTGCCCGGCCGCCGAGTGCGTCCTGCAGTGAGCGACAGCAACTTCGGCAGACGGAACGGCCCCCACTTGGGAGGGCCGTTCGGTCGAATGCTGCTACCTAGTGTCCGGCGTCGGCCGCCGCTTTCTTTTTGGCGTCCTTTTCCGCGTCCTTCTCAGCGCGCAGCGCTTCCGCCTCGTGCTGCTCCTCAGCTTTTTCATGGTGGATAACCTCGGCGAAGAGCTTCTCCATTTCCTTCGCCACACCAGCTGCCGAGGCAGGATTCTGTCCGGTTACCAGCCGTTCATCCACGACGACTTTCTCTTCAAAGACACCTGCGGAGACATGGTGCGCTCCCTGTTCTTCCAAACGGTCGGCAAGAAAGAACGGGATGACCTTGTCCTTCCCGGCGGCAACTTCTTCGTCGTTGGTGAATGCGGCCACGTCCCGACCCTGGACGAGCCGGAAACCATCCTTCAATTCCACATTCAGCAGCCCGGCGGGACCATGACAGACAGCGCCCACCAAGCCACCGGCGTCGTAAACGCTCGCTACCAGCCGCTGCAGTCCTTCACTGTCGGGGAAATCCCACATGGTGCCGTGACCTCCCACGAGGTAGACGGCATCATATTGCTCCGGGTCTATGACGTCGACGCGGGCAGTGTTGTAGAGCCCGGCGCGCGTCGTCTCGTCCTGCGTGAAAGCAACCTGGACGGGATCATCGGTGTCTACTACGTCGCTGGGAGGCTGGCCGCCCTTGATGGAAGCAAAATCGACGAAGTGGCCCGAATCCTTGAAGACCTTCCACGGATGTGCGGCTTCGGCCACGTTGTAGCCGGTCTTTTCGCCCGTATCACCGAGCTCGGAAACGCTGGTCAGTACCATGAGGATTTTCTTCATGAAGTGCTCCTTTCGTCCACCGCCAACACTACGCCCTGGTCCAAATGGGCTCCCTGGAACCGACAGAAGGGGCCGCAAGCCGGTTTCCCTTGACGTCATGGGTGGGCGATCTCCCGTTACCGTCCATTTCTGTTGAACGTGTCACATTTGTTTGCATCCAGCCCCAGCGACCCTGATCCTTGCAAGACCTAGTTTTTTTAGCGCTTGTCAGAGCGTGCCCAATGGAGGACACAATTTATGACTAACGTTCTTTGGTTTTCTGAGCTTGGCTTGTCCGACCTTGACCAGGTTGGCGGCAAAAATGCATCGCTTGGGGAAATGGTTCGAAATCTCGCCTCTGCAGGGGTGAAGGTTCCGGGCGGTTTCGCGACGACGGCGGACGCTTACCGCCGTTTCCTGGCGGAGTCGAAGCTGGATGCGAGGATTGAACAGATTCTTGAGGGCCTGGACAGCGGCGACGTCGCCGCTTTGGCCAAGGTTGGCCAGGAAATCCGTACCCTGATCCGGGAGACCCCGTTCCCCGCGGGTTTGGAAGAAGACATCCGGACCGCCTATGAGCGCCTGACCGGGGAGCATGGTGCGGACGTGTCGTGGGCGGTGCGTTCCAGCGCCACGGCCGAGGACCTCCCCGATGCTTCCTTTGCCGGGCAACAGGAGACATTCCTGAACATCCGTGGAATCGGAAACATCCTGCACGCGATCAAGGACGTCTTCGCGTCGCTGTACAACGACAGGGCGATTGCCTACCGGGTCCACCATGGATTCACGCATTCGGAAGTAGCGCTCTCTGCCGGTATCCAGCGGATGGTTCGTTCCGACGTCGGCGCCTCCGGCGTCATGTTCACCATGGACACCGAAACCGGCTTCACCGACGCCGTGTTCATCACGTCGTCTTACGGACTGGGGGAAGCTGTGGTCCAGGGGGCAGTGAACCCTGACGAGTTCTATGTCTACAAGCCTGCCTTGGCGGCAGGCCGGCCGGCAGTTCTCAAGCGCGGTCTGGGCGGGAAGGCCGTGCAGATGGTGTACACCGAATCCGAAGAGGTCGGCCGGACCGTCGACTTCATCCCCGTGCCGCAGGATTCCCGGAGCCGGTTCAGCCTGACCGACGCGGAGGTCGAGCAGCTTGCCCGCCATGCCGTGGCGATCGAGCGGCACTATGGCCGTCCCATGGACATCGAGTGGGGCAAGGACGGTGTGGATGGGGAGCTCTACATCCTGCAGGCCCGCCCGGAAACGGTTGAGTCACGCAAGGCAGCGGGCGTCACGTCCCGCTACACGCTCACCGAGCGGTCCACAGTCTTGGTCGAGGGGCGCGCGATCGGTCAGCGCATAGGCGCCGGCCAGGTCCGGGTACTTTCTTCGATTGACCAGATGGCCTCGTTCCAGGAGGGCGACGTTCTTGTCGCGAACATGACGGACCCCGACTGGGAACCGATCATGAAGAAGGCTGCTGCGATCGTCACGGACCGTGGCGGGCGGACTTGCCACGCTGCGATCATCGCCCGCGAACTGGGCATCCCTGCGGTCGTCGGCACAGGATACGCCTCGCAGATCCTCAAGGACGGCGCCCCGGTGACGGTGTCCTGTGCCGAGGGCGAAGCGGGGCTCGTGTATGAAGGCCTGCTGGATTACACGCTCCAGGAGACCAGCCTGGAGACCATGCCGGAGGCTCCGGTGAAGATCATGATGAACGTCGGAACCCCGGAGCAGGCATTCAGTTTTGCCAAGCTCCCCAACCACGGCGTCGGCCTGGCCCGGCTGGAGTTCATCATCAACCGCCAGATCGGTGTCCACCCCAACGCCTTGCTGGCAGTGGCCGGAGAGATCGAGCGCCCGGCAACACTGGACGATTACACCGTCCGTCTCATCCAGGAAAAGATCGCCGCCTACGACGGCCCCCGCGATTACTACGTCAAGCGCCTGGCCGAGGGCATCTCGACCATCGCCGCAGCCTTCGCACCGGAGCCGGTGATCATCCGGCTCTCGGACTTCAAATCGAACGAATACGCCAACCTGGTGGGCGGTCCGGCCTTCGAACCCGAAGAAGAAAACCCGATGATCGGCTACCGGGGCGCCTCCCGGTATCTCTCTGCGGCCTTCCGGCAGGCCTTCGAACTCGAATGCGAAGCACTGAAGTTTGTGCGCAACGAGATGGGCCTGACGAATATCAAGCTCATGGTTCCGTTCGTGCGGACCCTCGACGAGGCACGCGGCGTGACCGAGCTGCTCGCGGCCAACGGGCTGAGGCGGGGAGAAAACGGGCTGGAGATCGTGATGATGTGCGAACTGCCCGCGAACGCGCTCCTGGCCGATGAGTTCCTGGAGTACTTTGACGGCTTCTCGATCGGTTCCAACGACCTGACCCAGCTCACCTTGGGCCTCGACCGTGACTCCGCTCTTGTGGCCGAAGGCTTCGATGAGCGCAATCCGGCCGTGACCAAACTGCTGGAAATGGCCATTGCCGCCTGCCGGGCCAAGGGACGGTACGTCGGGATCTGTGGTCAGGGACCCAGCGACCACCCGGACTTTGCCGAGTGGCTCCTGGGGCAAGGCATCAGCTCCATCTCGTTGAACCCGGACGCGGTGACTGAGACCTGGCTGCGCCTGGCCCGCTCAACCAACGTCACCAGCCCCACCGTCTAAATGACCGAGCATCAAACCGTGGGGGCAGGCTCCGTGCCTTCCCCCACGGTGTTCTTTCTCTCCGACAGCACCGGGATTACGGCCGAGACGCTCGGCAATACGCTGCTCACCCAGTTTCCTGGCCAACGGCTCGAGCGGCGCACCATCCCCTTCATCACTACCATCGAGCAGGCGCGCGAGGTCGTTGCGCTGATCGACCGGGTTGCGGCCACAGGTCCTGACCCGATCATCTTTTCCACGGCCGTCGGGCAGGACATCCGTGCGGTTCTCTCCAAAAGCCGCGGGCAGTTTTTCGACCTGTTCGGTGCGCACATCGGGAAACTTGAACAGACCCTCGGCGCAACGGCCAACGGAAAACCGGGCCAGGCCCACGGCGTGGGGGATGCCGTCCGCTATCAGTCCCGCATGGCCGCCGTCGAATATGCCATCGAACACGACGACGGCCAATCACTTCGGGCGCTCGAACGCGCCGAGCTGATTCTTATCGCTCCTTCCCGTTGCGGTAAGACTCCGACCACCATGTACCTGGCCCTGCAGCACGGCATCCTTGCCGCGAACTTCCCCTTGGTCGAGGAAGATTTCGACAACATGTCACTACCTGCGCCCCTGCTGCCTTTCGCGAGCAAGTGCTTTGGACTGACGTCGCAACCCGTCCGGCTGAGCCAGATCCGTCAGGAACGCCGGCCGGGCAGCAGCTACGCATCGCTGAACCAATGCACCTTTGAGTTGCGCAACGCCGAAGACATGTACCGGGCCAACAACATTCCCTATGTGAACTCCGCTTCCATGTCCGTGGAGGAAATTTCTGCCACCGTCCTCCAACGCATGCAACTGCACCACTGACAGCGTTGCGTTCTGTCCGGTGGTATCAGGAAGGGGCGGCACGGCCGGGCTGCCCGGATGGGATATGTTGTTGTGCGCCGCCCTCGTCGCCAACGCACGTGGGGATCCGGCCTGCGACATGCAAAACCCTGAGTCAGGAGTACCCGTGCCCGGAAGCCCACGTGATGGCATAGATGCCCAGATTCTGGCGGAGCTTCGGCGCAACGCCCGCATCAGCCTGGCGCAGCTGGGCGAGAAGGTACTCCTGTCCCGCAATGCCGTGCGGCAGCGGATCGAGCGGATGGAGCGTGATGGCTTCATCAAGGGCTACACCATCAGGGAGTCTGCAGCTGAGGCCACCCGGACCGTGAATGCCGTGTTGATGATCCAACGGCATGACCGCATGCGCGGCAGTGATGTCATCGCTGGCCTGCGGGCCATTCCCGAAATCGCTACCTGTGACGTGGTAAGCGGCGAACTCGATCTCATCGTCCGGGTCGAGGCTCCGGACGCTGCAAGGATCCAGGAGATCTGGAGGCAGGTTTCTGAGTTCCCCGGAGTCCGTGACATCACTACCGCGTTGTCACTCTCGACGGTCATTGACAGGCAGTCACCACGCTGATCGCATCCCCGCAGGAATCGGCGGCCATCAATCTTTCCGCCTGCTCGGGCTGGAGCAGGCCCTCACTGACAGCGATGTCGAAGACACTCTGCCCCGAGACGAGTGCCCTGTGGGCGACCCCGGCTGCCACCGCGTACCCCAGGACGGGCAGCAGCGCCGTGGCCTGGGCCGTGGACGCGCGTGCCCTGGACCGAAGCAGCGCTTCGTTGGCTTCGACGCCGGAGACGCATAGCTCGCGCAGGACGTCGCAGCCGTTGGTCAGCCAACTCAGTGACTGCAGCAAGGCATGGGCGATGACCGGCTCGAACGCGTTCAGCTGAAGCTGTCCGTTGTCAGCTGCCATGGTGACAGTGACATCGGCGCCAGCGACTAAGAACGCAATCTGGTTGATGACCTCGGGGATGACCGGGTTGACCTTTCCAGGCATGATCGAGGAGCCCGCTTGCCGCGGAGGCAGCCGGATCTCAGCGAGCCCTGTCTGGGGTCCGCTGGATAGCAGGCGCAGGTCACTGCAGATTTTGGAGAGCTTGATGGCAGTGCGTTTGAGCGCCCCGGAGAACGTCATGAACGCCCCGGTATCCCAGGTTGCCTCAACAAAATCATGGGCACGGGTCAACTGGACCCCGCTGACCGCAGAAAGCTTGTCGATGACCCGCTCCACATACCGCGGGTCCGCGGTGATGCCGGTGCCGATCGCTGTGGCGCCCAAGCTGCATTCGCGCAGCAGGGCGGCTGCTTCGCGAAGGCGGCGCTGGTCTTCCTCGAGCGTGACAGCAAAGGCAGTGAATTCCTGCCCGAGCGTCATGGGCACCGCGTCCTGCAATTGCGTGCGTCCGATTTTGGGGATGTCCGCGAACGCGTGGCCGCGTTCGGCGAACGATTCGGACAACAGGGCCAGTTGTTTCAGCAGGTCTTCGAGTGCGAACACGAGGGCCAAGCGCACGGCTGTCGGGTAGACGTCGTTGGTGGACTGGCATTTGTTGACGTGCCCGATCGGGTCGATCACTTCGTAGGACCCCCGGGGGTGACCCAGGGACTCCAGGGCCAGGTTGGCGATGACCTCGTTGGCGTTCATGTTCGTCGAGGTTCCTGCCCCGCCCTGGATGACGTCCACGGGGAACGCATCGTCGACCTCACCGGAGGCTACTGTGTCGCAGGCCGAGGCGATCGCCAGGCCAATATCGTCCGGGATCAGGCCCAGCTCGGTGTTGGTCAGGGCCGCGGCCTTCTTCACAACCGCGAGGGCGCGGACGAGGTGACGGTGGGTTCCGAGCTGGATGCCGCTGATGGGGAAATTGAGGATCGCCCGTTCGGTGTGGATGCCCCAGAGGGCGGATGTAGGAACGGCCAAGGAGCCCAGGCTGTCCCGTTCGATCCTGATCCTGGTTTCATGTCCTGTGCTGGTGCTCATGAGGCGATCGCAATGACTTTGGGTTGCGTCATTTCCTCGTAGGCGAAGTGGACGCCTTCGCGGCCCATGCTGCCGTACTTCGAGCCGCCGAACGGCATGGCATCGTGTCGGTAGTCGGAGGAATCGTTGATCATGACACCGCCGGCGTCGATGGCTTTGGCGGTCTGCAAGGCGCGGTTGAGGTCCTTGGTGAACACGCCGGCCTGCAGCGCGTACTCGCTGTCGTTGGCCAGTTCGATGGCTTCCTCAGCGGTGTCGAACGCTTCAACAAGGACGACCGGTGCGAACAGTTCCTCGCTCCAGGCCTCGCAGGTCCGGGGCACCCCGGTGAGCACGGCAGGGGTGAGGACCGGCCCGTTAAGGGTCCCCCCGGTCAGCAGTTTCGCCCCGGCCGCTACGGCCTCATCGATCTTCCGTTTCGCTTCGGCGGCGGAGTCGTGGCTGATCATCGGTCCGACATCGGTGTGTTCGTTGCGGGGGTCGCCGGTTTTCAGCGCGGCGGTTTGGGTGACAAAGGCCTCCAGGAAGGTCTCGAACACTGGGCGTTGGACAAGGATCCGCTGCGCGCCGATGCAGTTCTGGCCGGCTGCCCAGAACGAACCGGACACACTGGCCTCGACGGCTGCTGGGATGTCGGCGTCGTCGAAGACGATGACGGGGGCATTACCACCAAGTTCCATGGAAAGGCGCTTGATTCCGGCGTTCGCGGCGATGGCCCGGCCCGTGGCGAATCCTCCGGTGAACGAGACCATGCGGACCAGCTTGGAGGAGATGATGGTTTGCGCGACTGTCCGGTCACCGAGGACAACGGTGACGAAGTCTGAGGGAAGACCGGCCTCACGCAGCAGGTCCACCAGGAAAATGGCGGTCAAGGGTGTCAGTTGGGAGGGCTTGAGGATGACCGTGTTGCCGCCGGCGATAGCAGGGCCGAGCTTGTGGGCCACCAGGTTCAACGCGTCGTTGTAGGGCGTAATCGCCGCGATGAGCCCAAGTGGTTCACGGGTGAACCAGCCTTGTCGGTTCTCCGAACCTGCGAAGGAATCGAACGGGACGACTTCGCCGACGTTCCGGCGGGTTTCCGCCGCTGAAAGCTTGAGCGTGTTCACCGCGCGGGAGACTTCCTTGCGGGCCTGCTTTATGGTTTTTCCTGCCTCGGCGACAATCAGCTCCGCGACCTCTTGCGACCGCTGCTGCAACAGTTCCGCAGCGGAATCCAGAATCCTGCCACGCTCGTGGCGTGGCATGGCCGCCGCTGCCGGAGCGGAGGCCGCGGCACGGATGAGCTCGACACGTACCTCCGCCTCAGTGCACTGGGGCAGGGTGGCCAGGGGGCCGCCGTCGAACTTGTTACGCACCACCAAGTGCTCGGCGACGGCTTTCACGGGAGACTCGGCAATGGCTGTCTCAGGCACGGACGGCTCCTTTGGCGAATTCGTCGACGGCGATGATGTCGGAAATGAGGGCGTAGGCGGTTTCGACGCGACCAGCGCCCGGGCCGGACACGGTAACTGCACCGAGCAGGTCGGTGGTGAAGGACACGGCATTGGTGGCACCGGAAATGCCAGCCAACGGGTGATCCGCCGGGAGGGCTACGGGCTGGACGGTAGCGACGATGCGGCCATCTTCTTCACGGCGTGCCTCGCCGATCAGCTTCCACCGGGAGCCGCCCGCCAGGGCCTGGGTAACGTCGTCGCTGGTGATGTCCTGGATTCCGGTGGTCCCCACATCGCCGGGGCGGATGCTTGCCCCCAGCAATTCGTTGGCCAGGATCGCGACCTTCAACCGGACATCGGAGCCTCCAATGTCGGCGGTTGGATCAGCCTCGGCATATCCGAGAGCCTGGGCTTCGGAAATGGCTTCATCCAGGCCCAATCCGGCTTCCATGCGGCCAAGCACGTAGTTGCTGGTCCCGTTCAGGATCCCCTGAACGGCGTTCAGTTCCAGACCTCCGAGCATCTTGTGCGCCAGACGGATGACGGGTGTTCCGCTCATGACAGCGCCTTCGTACTCGAAGCGGACGCCGTTCTCCGCTGCTAGTGTGCGAAGTTCCTGGCCGTGCAAGGCCACGGGACCCTTGTTGGTGGTCACCACGTGCTTGCCCGACTCAAGCGCCCACTTCACATGCGAAACGGCGGGTTCCCCGTCAACGGGACTGGTGAAAGTTGCTTCGACGACGATGTCGGCCGGGCTGTTCTTGATGACGTCCTCGTTTCGCGGGTCCGGGCTGCCGCCGGGGAGACCCTCGAAGGTCGAGCCTCGCGGCATGGCCAGAACCGAGGCCAGATCGATGCCCTCACCTTGGACAAGCGAACCAAAAGCCAGGTCGGTGATCGCTACGACGCGGAGCTCGAAGCCGAGGGAAGCGAATCGTCCGGGTTTATCGCGGATCAGCTCGGCCAAGGCGCGGTTCACGCCTCCGAAACCAATCAGGGCCAGGTTGTACGTCGTCACAGTGATCTCCTTGATAGGGCGGTAATGCTGTTCCTCAAGCCTCTAACCCGGGAGTGTCAGTTCCCTAGGTACAAAACGCTCGTCCGGCATGACGAAACGACCAAAGAAGCGCGCTTTTCGCCCCTTCCGGCCACCCAATAGGCTGTAGCTGTGAACGAGCTTCCGGATACTGGCCCCTTTTTTCACGGCACTAAAGCCAAGCTCCGCACAGGAGACCTGCTGCGGGCGGGCTTCAGGTCGAACTACCGTCCCGAAGTAGTGATGAACCATATCTATTTCACGGCGCTGCGGGACGGGGCAGGTCTCGCTGCGGAACTCGCGGCCGGTGAGGGTGAGCCGCGGGTGTACGAGGTGGAGCCGACCGGGACGTTCGAGGACGATCCAAACGTCACGGACAAGAAATTTCCGGGAAATCCCACCAGGTCCTATCGGAGCACTGCACCGCTGAAGGTGGTCGGTGAGGTCACGGACTGGACGCGGCTCGCGCCGGAGGCCCTGCAAGCCTGGAAGGACCGCTTGGCAGCAATCCTTGCCGACGAGCGCGGCGAGATCATCAACTGACGGAGAACAGGACAGCCAGGACAGGCAGCACCGGGATGAGCAGAGGCCGTCCGTGGACGCTTGTCGAGAAGTACCAAGCATGCTTGGTTACGAGAAGGTGGGGGACCACTGGGAGCCCAAGGAAGAGCGAGGTCCTTCGGACGCCCACGCCGAAGGGGGCGTCGATTCGCCCATGCCAACGGCAGGGGGAGTTGATGCCAATGCTTCCAAGGGCCACCTATACCAACTGGCGCAACAGCTTGGGATCAATGGCCGTTCGAAGATGTCCAAGGACGAACTCGTGCAGGCGCTGCAGAAGGCCAATGACGCGGCCACACGGAAGGCCAGGGAGAGCTGAGCGGGGTTGAACATGCCTTTGGCAGGGCCACCGTGTGGTGGCCCTGCCAAAGGTGCGTTGGCATCCAGTCCTGCGCCCGTCCTTCGGGCTACCTGTTGCGATGGTGTGCAGGATGTGATTCCGAACGCCCGCCGGGCGTGTTGGTTTCGGCGGGTCTTGGAGGCTCGGTGCCGCCGGAGTCCCCTACATGATTCCGGTCGGTACCAGCAGTGCCCAGGCCAGGGCCGGGGCGACGAGGACCACGCCGCCCGCGTAGGCCATGAGCTGCTTGTAGACGCGCTGGCGGTCGTCTTCACGGGCGTTGGCCACAACCAGTGCTCCGTCAGTGGAGAAGGGGGACACGTCCACCACGGTTGCCGCAATGGCAAGGGCTGCCACCGTCCCTGAGGCGCTGAGCGAGCTTGTTGCCAGGAGTGGTCCGGCCAAAGGAATGAAAGCCGTGAGGAGGGCGGTGGAAGAGGCGAAAGCTGAACCGACGCCGATCACGTAGCAGAGGACCAGTGCGATGAGCAGCGGTGCCCCGAGCGCGAGCGCTTGTTCGGCGAGGGTGTCAATGACACCCACGTGCTGGAGCAGTGAGACGTAGGTGATCATGCCTGCGACCAGAAGAACGGTCGACCAGGAGACCCCGCCGATGAAGGTCCGGTGTTCCTTGATGTTGACCAGGGCCAGCAGAAGTCCGGCGGAAAGCGCCACGAAGCCGATGGGCATGTGGAAGCCCAAGGCGCAGACGAGCATGGCGGCAATCAGTGCAAGTGTGAGGAGCTGCTGGCCGTGGGGGCGTGCAGTGCGCGTCGTGTCGAGGTCGGCGTGCTGGCCGGCCGCGCCGTCGCGGAGCTTTCCGAGCAGGGCGAACAGAACCACGGTGAGGATGGAAAGGATGAGGTTGAGCGCGAAGCTTGCCCCGAAGAGCGCACCCTGCGAGATGGGGAAGCCGTTCTTCACTGCGATGTCGTGAACCAGGACGCCGGCCACGGACAGCGGGGAGAATCCACCCGCGTGGGCGCCGTTGATGATGAAGGCGCCCATCAGGACGGGGTGGATGCGTGATTCGTAGGCCAGTCCGATCGCTGCGGGGGCCAGCAGGGCGACGGCGGCGGGGGAGAAGGTGCCCAGTGACGTCAGGGCTGCGGCCAGAAGGAAGAACACCCAGGGCAGCAGCAGGGTTTTGCCCCGGACCAGCCGGACGCAGGTCTGGACGATGATGTCAACGGTGCCGTTGCGCTGGGCCATGCTGAAGAAGTACGTCACGCCAATGATGGTGATGACGATGTTGGCGGGGAAGTCAGCAAGGATTTCCTTGTCGCTCATGCCAAGCATGAAGTAGCCGACGCCGAAGGAGGCTACCAGCCCCATCACTCCGATGTTCAAAGGCCACTTCGTGGCGACGACGAACATCACCACGAGTATGACCAGCGGGATGATCTGCGTGGCGGTCATGGTCGGCTCCGATTCAGGGGTGGCCGCCGGGTTGAACAGGGCACCCCCGAACAGGATGGCGACCAGACCCAGGATGACGGAAGCGGCAACCGTTACCAGCAGGATACGGCGGCGCGTAGTGGGACGCTTGGAACTCTCGTCCTTGATATCGCTCTCGGCGTCGGGAGCTGGTTGGTAAATAGTCTTAGCCATGGTGTTCTCTCCTCATCGAGTGGCTGTTTCCAGTGAGGCTTCGACGGCGTTGCCGAGAGTCTCCGGGAGGTGGATGATGCTGGTGGCGATGGTGCGGGCTGTCCGGTCAACGCCTACCAGGATGGAGCCTTGGTGCTCCTCGCTCCAGGTTTCGATGACACCGGCAGGTGTGCGGAGCTTCAGCGTTGGATGGACTGCGTTGCCGGTTATGGCGTTGAGTACTGTTCCGGGTGTGCGTGCGGCGAGCGTCAGGGCGATGCTGCCGGTGATGGCCAAGGCTGGATGCGGCTTGCCCATGGAGAGCATCATGACGTTGACGTCGCAGTCCGGACCTGAATCGCCGGGAGCGCCGACGATTGCCAATTTGGGTACGGCGCGGGCTGCTTGCGCAGGAGTCGCTGCCATCCCCATGCGCACTGCTGCCTGGCGGCGAATGGCGTCCAGTGTTTCCAGATGCTGCTCCACGTGTTCCGTCCACGTGTCGTAGCGGGATATGTCGAGTCCGAGGTCTTCGGCACGGACGATGACGACCGGGGCGCCGGCATCCACCATCGATACTGTCCAGGATTTCCCGCCGGCAAGAACCGTTTCGCTTGCCGTCCCCGTGGGTAGCAGCTCTCCGGTGGTCTTACCTGCCGGGTCCTGGAAGCCGAGGCCCACTTTGAAACCGGGAAAGGCAACGCCTGGCATGTGCGCGTCCGGAACGATGGGCAAGGCTCCGGAGGGAGTGGCCACCTGTTGGATGATGAGCTGCCCGGTGTTGGTATTGCGGGTGACAATTCGAGTGGTGTCTCCCTTTGGGGTGACCCAGCCCTTTTCGATGGCATAGAGACCCACTACTGCTGAGCAGTTTCCGCAGTTGCTGCCCCAGTCCACGGTGGCTTCTTCGATCCCTACCTGGGCGAAAGTGAATTCCACGTCAACGGAGGGGTCTGAAGGGCGGCGAAGGATCATCGCCTTGCTGGTGGTGGAGGTAGCGCCGCCTACCCCGTCGATTTGCCGTGAATCGGGGCTTCCAAAAAGGCGTGGAAGCAATTCGTCAAGGTCGATGCTCGTTTCGTTCAGGGTTTCGGTCTCGAAGACCCAGCACTTGCTGGTGCCTCCACGCATCCATTCCGCTTCTATCTTCATCTGTCCTGCACTCCTTCTGCCGTTACCCGGCGGGCTCTTCAATCAGCATGAGCCGGATCACACATGAAGACAATGTGCAATATCTGAAGGAGTATGTAGCATTGCTTCATTCACTGACGGAGCATGGCTGAATCGATGATCTTCATCGGAGATGGGACAGTTGATCGGGCTTCCTGCCGCGCGCTGAGGCAGGGGCGTGTATAGAATGAACCAATCATTCAGAAGGGTGCAGAAATGCTTAACGATGAAGCCCGAGATTTATATGATCTCCGCAGGCTCGCCTTGCTCGTGGAGGTTGTGGAGCAGGGATCCATCACTGCCGCGGCAGACACCATGATGTACACCCCGTCGGCAGTATCGCAGCAATTGCGCAAGCTCGAGCAAGAGGTGGGGCAGCCGCTGCTGAACCGACGCTCCCGTGGTGTGGTTCCCACCGAAGCCGGCCAAGTACTGGCAGGCCATGCGCGGAAGATCGTCGGGCAGATCCGGGCAGCACAGTCGGACCTGGACCAGATCGCGGGTCTGCGGCGGGGGTCCCTGACGATTGGTACCTTTCCCACGCTCGCGGGATCTTTCCTCCCCGTGGTGATCCGCGCCTTCAAGAAGAGGTACCCGGCCATCAGCCTGTCGGTTCGAAGTGCCCGGTTCGATGAGTTGGTTTCGGACCTCGAGTCCGGAGTAACAGGCCTCTGCCTGCTCTGGGACTACCCTTGGAACCCCTTCGAAGACGACTCCATCAGGACCACCGAGGTTTTCCAGGAGAGCACCGTCATCCTCGTCGCCAAAGGACATCCGTTGGCCGATCGTGACGAAGTAACCATGGGCGAACTCAGGAAAGAGTCGTGGATTGTCCGCGCTGATGCCCACCCCGTAGTGGAGGTTCTCCAGCGGTCCGCACACGACGCCGGCTTTGAACCCACCATTGGTTTCCTGGCCAATGACTACCAGGAAGCCCAAGCCATGGTGAGCGTCGGAATGGGCGTAGCCATGGTGCCCAAGACAGCTGTGGCGCTGCAGCATCCCGACGTCAGGGTCCTGGGCCTTGGCGCCGGCGCGCCCCTGCGACGCGTACTGCTGGCCCAACGTCAGGACAAGGTGTACGCACCGGCGGAAGTGGCGTTCCACACCACGCTTCTTGAGATCGCCCGCGAGCGGGCCGGCGAGTACCTCTGACGGGTTCCGGTCGCCCTGTCGAGCTGCCGTCAACGCATCTGGCGAGCCGCCGTCGACGCACGACGGCGACCTGCCGCCGTCGTGCGTCGACCGCCTACAGCCTGACGCTTTGACCCGTCAACGCGTTGCGTACCGAGGGCCACGATTGCAGGACCCCCCGGACGTCGCAATTCAGTTCGGCGCGGAGCGCCTGTTGGTAGGAGTCTTCCAGCAGTTCATCCACGGAGATGCGGGCACCCGAAGAAGCGCTGAGGATGGCTGCTTCGACCATGGCCAGGCTCATGATGTTCCGGTGGACGCGTCCCATGGGGTTGCTTCCAGTGCGGACAGCAGAGACGAAGTCGCGCAATGACCCAGCGATTTCCTGTCCCGGATCCTGTTTTGGTTCGAAGGTGCCGGGAAGCGAGGAAGTTGGGTGCGTGTCACCGTCCCAGAGCACAGTTCCGTGTTCGCCGCTGATCCGCCACGAGGCGTTCCAGGACGTTTCCTGTCCCGGGCTGCACCAGCTGCCGGTGAACACGAAACGCTCGCCGCCGCTCATTTCGAAGATGGCGGTGGCCCCGGCATCGCCGCGATACCAGCTCCAGGAAGGGTTATATTCCTCGCAGAACACCGAAACGGGATCGGCGTCGAGGAGGAAGCGGGCCATGTCGAATTGGTGGATGGCCATGTCGAGCAGGAGCGGATGGTCCATCGCGTCACGGAACCCGCCGAAGTGCGGTGCCTTGAAGAACTCGGCTGAGACGATGCCGACCGGCCCCACGGACGATGACAGATGCTTGGCCTCAAACAGGTGCTTGTTGTAGCGGCGTGACTGGCTGACCATGAACAACTGGCCATGCAGTTCCGCGGCCGCTGCCAGGGAAAGACCCTGCGCCACGGTGGACGCCACGGGCTTTTCGCCGAGGACCGGCAGTCCGGCAGCCAGCGCTTCGGTGGTGACCGGGTGATGGGCCGCCGGGACGGTGACGTTGATGACTGCCTGGGCGCCGACGTCGAACGCCAACTGTGCGGTGCGTGCACCGACCGGGAGGTCGGGACGGCCCAAGGACACGGCAGCCGCACGCGCGGCTTCAAGGTCCAGGTCAACGATGCCGGCGAGCTCCACCAGGGTCGATTCCTCCACGGTACGGAGCCATGCCTGGCCCATCCCTCCGGCGCCGACAACGATGACGCGAAGGCGGTTCCCGTCGTCTGGGATGGTGGCAAAGGGGGTGTTCACGCGTTGGCTCCCTGGTAGCTCTTGCCGTTGAAGAAGTCGTTGGTGTCGTAGCGGAGCAGTTCCGGGACGGCGCGTTCCGGGCGATCGGTGACGGCCCAGTCGACGGCGTTGGCGATCACCTTTCGGATGTCCTTGTGGTGGTAGACGGGGTAGTCCTGGTCACCGGGGCTGAAGAAGAAGATCTTGCCGTGGCCCCGACGGAACGTGCACCCGGAACGGAACACCTCGCCGCCGCTGAACGAGCTGATGAACACGAGTTCCTCGGGGGTGGGGATGTCGAAGAACTCGCCATACATTTCCTGCTGGGGTATCTCGATGGGGTGCGGAATTCCCTTGGCGATGGGGTGGGTGGGGTCGACGGTCCACACGAGTTCACGGTCCTGCTCGGAGCGCCACCGCAGTGTGCAGGTGGTGCCCATGAGCTTGGTGAAGATCTTGGACCAGTGGCCCGAGTGCAGCACGATCAGCCCCATGCCGGCCAGGACGTGCCGGTGGACGCGTTCGACGATGTCGTCGTCGACGTCTGCATGGGACATGTGGCCCCACCAGGTGAGGACATCGGTGGAGGCCAGCACTTCTTCGGTGAGGCCGTGTTCCGCTTCGTCCAGCGTCGCTGTCCGGACCTCGACGTCGGAGCCCAGGTTCTCCTCGATACCTGCCTTGATGGCGCCGTGCATTCCCTCGGGGTAGAGCTTCGCGACCAGTTCGTCGCGCTTCTCGTGCCGGTTCTCGCTCCACACGGTGACGCGGATGGGCTTGATGTCAGACATGGTGATGCTCCTTGTTAGTGATGAGGGGCGGTCTACTTGACCGCGCCGCCGGTGGTCCCCGCGGCGATGTATTTCTGGGCCGCGACCAAAAGGACGATGGCCGGGATGGAGGCGAGTACCGCCGTCGCCATGACCGAACTCCAGTCGTTCACATACGCGCCGATGTACTGGAAGATGCCCAACGTGACCGGCCGGACGGCCTCCGTGGTGGTCAGGGTGAGGGCGAACAGGAAATCGCTCCAGGCGAACAGGAACGTGAACAGGCCCGCGGTAATCAGCGAGTTTCGGCTCAGCGGAAGGACGATCGACCAGAACGCCCGGAGATGTCCGGCGCCGTCCACCCTTGCCGCTTCGATCACCGAGGACGGCATGCCGTTCATGAAGGCGCGGATAATGAGGATCGCGAAGGGAATGCCGTGCGCCGAATCCGCGAGTATCAGGCCGGGGATGGAGTTGAGCAAACCGAGGTCGTTGTACGCGGTGTACAGGGCGTTGGCCACCACGATCCCCGGAATCATCTGGCTGATCAGGATCGCGAAAAGGACTATTCCGGCGCCGCGGACTTTGAAATAGGCCAAGGCGTACGCGGCCGGGGCCGCGATGGCAAGGCTTAATGCCACGCTGCCCAGCGAGATGATCAGGCTCGTCCCGAGGTTCCCTGCCTGTTCGCTGATGGCCGTGGCGTAGCCGGTGAAATCGGGTTTCAACGGGATCCAGGAGGTCTCCAGGGTGGTGCCGTTGGGCTGGAGCGAAGCGTTGACCATCCAGTACACGGGGAAGAGCATGATGGCCAGGAAGAACAGGGCCAGCGCCGTGTAGCCCCAGTTCCTGCGGCCCGGGGTGCTTGCTGCCTTGCGGCGTATGGGTGCATGCAGTGCGGTTGTCATGGGGTCCTCACTCGTCCACGGCGCGTCGGCTGGCCCGCAGGTACAAGACCGCGAAGACCAGGGAAATGATTACCAGCACGTTGCCCAAAGCCGCACCTTCACCGAACTTGAACTCGTGGAAGGACAGATCGTAGGACTGCGTGGCGATGGTTTGGGTGGAGTTGGCCGGGCCCCCGTTGGTCAGGCCCAGGATGATGTCCAGCACCTTGAGTGTGTACACGACCCCCAGTACCAAGACCACGCTGACCACCGGGCGGAGCATGGGCCAGGTGATGTGCCGGAACGATTTCCATCCGGTGGCACCATCAAGGGATCCGGCCTCGTAGAGCTCATCCGGGATCTCCTGAAGACCTCCGTAAAGAATGGTCAGGTTGAACGGGATACCAATCCAGATATTCACACCCACCACTGCAACCAGGGCCAGTGACGTACTGGTCAGCCATGGAACGCCGGTATCAATGATGCCGATGTCTCCCAGGAAGCGGTTCAGTGCTCCGCTGTCTTTGTCCAGGATCCAGCGCCACACGGCGCTGGAGACAATCAGCGGCAGCAGCCAGGGGAGAAGAAGCAGGGACCTCAGGATGCCGTTGAGCGGAAACTTGCGCTGGAAGAAGATCGCCAATGCGAGCCCGATCACGAACTGCCCAAGGATGGAGCCGATGGTGAACAGTGCGGTATTCAGCAACGACGTGGAGAATAACGACGACGACAGTACCGTCACGTAGTTGGCGAACCCCACCCACGGGGCTTCACCCGTGAAGAACGTGGCCGTGGTGTAGTCCTGGAAACTCATGACGACGTTCTTGACCACGGGGTAGCCGAAGAACAATGCCATGTAGATGACGGCCGGTACGAGGAACAGCCACTGGAAAAAACGTTCCTTGCGTTGACGGCCAAACCGCCGCGGACCCCGTGGGGTCACCCGTGAGTGCTCCTTGGGCGGGCTCCCCGGGGGGAGTCCCGCTGTTTCAGATACATCCGTTGTCAATGACATGGCCGGCTGCTTACTGGCCTTGGGCTTGCTTGAGGGCATCAGCGGGGGAGGCATTGCCGGTCAGTGCGGTTTGGATGGCGGTGTAGATCTTGGTGGCTTGCGCCGGCCATTCTTCGCCGAGTTCTCCGGTTCGTGCGCGGGCTGTCTTGATCAGTTCAGTAAACGTTGCGAGCTTGGGGTTTTCGCTGGCGAACTTGTCGGCCAAGGTGGTCTTGGACGGAATCGTGTTACGGACCTTGGCCATTGCCAACTGGTTCTCGTCGCTGTTCAGGCAGGCAACCACTTCGGCAGCCTTGGCCTGGCGGGCTTTGTTTCCTGTCTGGGGCACGGTCCATACTTCACCGCCGAGAGGGGCAACCGCGGTCTGCCCGGCTTCACGGACGGGGATCTTCACGACGCCGTATTGCAGGGTTGGCTGCTTGTCCAGGGCCGGGATCTGCCACGGACCGTTGACCATCATGGCCGCCTTTCCTGCCATGAACTGGTCCTTCACATCCGCCTGGGTCCAGTTCAGTGCCGATGACGATACTGAGCCGCTCTTGACCAGGTCGGTCCACAGCTGGAGCGCCTGCTCCGTCTCCTTGGTGTCGATCTTCTTCTCGTCGCCGCCGTTGGACCACATGACCGGAAGGAACTGCCAGGTGCCCTCGTAGGTGGGGTTGGCGTTGAAGGCCAGCCCGTACTGGTCTCCCGCGGTGAGTTTCGCCGCGGCGGCCTTGAGTTCGTCCCAAGTGGTGGGAGGCGTAACGCCGGCCTTGTCCAGAATGTCCTTGTTGTAGAACAGGGCGATCGTGTTCACCGTGGGAGCCAGTCCGTAGACCTTGTCCTTGTACGTTCCGGCACTCAGGACGCCTTCGGCAAAGTTGTCGGTACTGATCTTGAAGTCCGCCAAGGGAGCCAGGGCACCCGTCGCGGCTATCTGCTGCAAATCAGGGTTATCCAGCATCAGTACATCCGGCAGGGTCTTGGACGACGACTGCTGGAGCACTTTGGATATGAGTGATTTACCGGGGACGGTCTCACGCTTGATGGTGACCCCTGCTTTGGTACCACAAGCAGTGAGGGCGTCGCCGATGAATGACTTGTCCGGTTCGTTGTTGTAGTAGTCCATGACCGAGACCTCGGTGACGGCTTCCGAGGATGATGCTGCGGAGGAGGATCCGCAGCCGGAGAGGGCAAGCGGCAATCCGACCAAGGCAGCGACGGCCAGGGCGGTGGGGCGGGTTTTCCTATGTGCTGACTTCATTGTCTGTTCCTTTTTCTTCGGGTGATAAAGGTAGTTGCGGCATCATCGATGCGTATCGACGATGCGTATCGATAAAGTTGTTGATACTGGAATGGGGCAGGGTTAATGCGGGGAAATGCTAGCTGCCGTGGGGTGGACGGAGCGTGCTGCCACGGTGCGTAACCACCGTGGGTACCAGTTCCAGGGATTCGTGTGGTCCCGGAGTTCCGGTTTCGAGGAGTTCGCAAATAATTTGTACAGCGCGCCGGGATACTTCCTTCGGGCGCAGATCGATGGTCGAAAGTGGCACGGGCTGCAGTTCGGCAAGGGTGGGAGAAGCGCTGCCGATGATGGAAACGTCCTTGCCGGGCGTTAGGCCACGCGCTGCCAGTGCGCGGCGGAGGATGTCCTGGATGGTGCGGTCAGGCGCAATGAAGGCCGGCACACCCTCCGCGGCGGCCAGCGCTTTGTCCACGGAATCCGTGATGGTTGCCACGTCAGCCCCTCCCGGGAAGTGCTGTACGGATACCCCCACGGATTCGGCTGCTCGGTCAACTCCGCGCATGAACCGGTCAACGTAATTCACGTGGCGGTTGACGACCGCCGGCTGCCATTCGATCATCGAGATGACTGAGTGTCCTGCGGCTGCCAGGTCACGGACGCATTGGCTGCCTGCCATCTCGAAATCCGCATCGATGCAGACCAGTCCGGAGGGATCCCGGGGGATGCCGATGAGCAGCACGGGGACATTGAGTGTCCTCGCTACGGGAAGTCGTTCGTCCTCGTCCTCCACCTGCATCAGGATCAAACCATCACAGATCTGCTGGCCCACCACCCTGCGGAGTCCTGCAGCGCCTTCGTCCTCGGTGACCAGCAGGATGTCGTGATCGAACTGCCTTGCTGTTGAGGCAATCACGGAAACGAATTCCATGAGGGAAGCCATTTCCAGCTCTGGAATGAAGGGGATGACCAAGCCGATCACGCGCGTCCTGCGCCCGGCCAAGGCGCGGGCCCCGGCGTTCGGCTGGTACGTCAGCTCTTCGATGGCAGCTTCGACTTTTTTCCGGGTCTTTTCGGATATGGGGCGCTTGCCGCTCAGGACGTACGACACCGTACTCTGTGCAACGCCGGCGGCCTGGGCAACGTCCTTGCTGGTGGGCATTGCCAGGCCTCCTCAAGCTCTGTTGAACGGTGATGTGCAGTGAACAAAAATGATGTTGTCGATACGTATCGTCGATGCGTATCGAAAAAAGTATGACATGCGACACATCATTCGTGCAATGCTTTGGTGCAACCGCGTTGTCAGCTCAGGTGGTCAAAGTCGCCCCGCGCCCACGCGGCATGCCGCGCGGCGGAGTTCCGAAGAACAGCTTTTGCGTCGGACCGGATGACGTTGTTGAAGTTGCCGTAGATCCGGTCAAAGGTCAGTTCGTCCAGCTGGGCGGCGATCCGCAACGCCACAGAACCTGACAGCGGCAAGTGGTTGGGGTAGCTCCGCATGAAGGAAACGGATCGGCGGTCCGGATTGGGAAAGACACTGTCGCCGGTCAGCAGGACTCCTCGACCTTCGGCCCCGGCTGCCCAGTGCACCACGGCGCTGCCGCGAAAATGGCCTCCGGTTTGGTGGAGTGTCAGCCCGTCGGCAATGTCGAAAGTTCCGGACCAGAAGGAGACCGCGGGGTCCTGACGTCCCAGCCACTCCCTATCCGCTTCTGGCACCAGAACCGGAATTCCGCCCAGCCGTTGTGACCATTCCACCTGTACTCCGTACATATGCGGATGGCTGGCCGCGACGGCCAGGACCGGCCCGCGTCCCAGGACCATGTTCACCGCGTGGTCGTCCAGGTATCCGGGTGGATCCCACAACAGCGAACCGGCGGGAGTCACGACGAGTTGGGCCGTCTGGCCGATACCGACTTTCGGTTGCGTTCCGATTCCCATTAGTCCTGGTTCGTTATCTACCAAGACTGATTGCTGGCCGGCAGTGGCCAGCCCCTCCAGGGAAAGCCACTGCTGTCCGGCTTCGGGCACGTATTGCCGTTCGTCGGTGCAGATGGGGCACAGATCGGGTACGGGTTCCTCGCGTTCGACAGCGCACGCTGCGCAGATCAACATGGCTTCTCCTCCCTGGGCGTCTGCCCACACTATGCCAGCAGAAAGTCCTCGTGGAAGGGGCGCCGTGGGGATCGTCACGCATGAAAACGGGTGCCAAATATGCGCGACGGGGTTTTCACCTGCATAGTTAATGTCTTGGGCTTGCATCGATGGGTACAGTCACCGCAAGAATGCAAGACGGAAACGAACAGGGGCTCGACTTGGCAGGGAATGCAACCTTCCGGCACAGCAATACCGCATTGCTCTCGGTGAGCAGCGTTGAAGCTCCCAGAATTGTGAGTTCGACGGATTTCGACCATAGGTTGGCTGCCACGCTGAAACGGCTGAAGTTTCCGCCGCGGTTGCTTGAGCGCGTGGCCGGAGTGACGCATCGAAGGTGGTGGGCAGCCGGTACGTCCTTCGACGATGCAGCAGTGGATGCCGGGGCAAAAGCCTTGGCCGAGGCCGGCGTCGAAGCTTCCGAAGTCGGCCTGCTCATCAACACCTCGGTGACAAGGCGCAACCTGGAACCCTCTGTTGCCGTGAAGATCCACCACGAGCTGGGCCTGCCGTCGTCGGCCATGAACTTTGACCTGGCCAATGCCTGCCTGGGTTTCGTGAACGGCTTGATCCTTGCGGCCAACATGATCGACTCCGGCCAGATTAAGTACGCCGTGATCGTCAATGGTGAAGATGCCCAAAGCACCCAGGAAGCTACCTTGGCGCGCCTGCAGCGGCCGGAGACCACCCGGGACGATTTCAACCGCGAATTCGCCACACTGACACTGGGATCCGGCGCCGCCGCCGCTGTCCTCGGCCCCGCGAACGAGCACCCGGGTGCGCATCGGCTAGTGGGCGGAGTGATGAGGGCCGGCACCGAACACCACGAATTGTGTGTGGGCGGCATTGACGGCATGAGCACCGATACGAAGGGCCTGCTTGACGGCGGCCTACAACTGGTGGTGGATGCCTGGCACGAGGCCATGCCCGACTGGGACTGGGCTGCCATGGACCGCTACGTGACCCATCAGGTCAGCAACGCCTATACACAGGCCATCATCAATGCCATCGATCTCGATCCCGACAAAGTCCCCATCACCTTCCCGCACTGGGGCAACGTTGGCCCTGCCTCCCTCCCCATGACCCTCGCTGCTGAGGCCCAGTCGCTGAGTTCCGGTGACCGGATCTTGTGCATGGGTGTGGGTTCCGGTCTTAACGCGGGGATGGTGGAGATCGTTTGGTAGCCACCAGCTGGCCAGGCGTGGATCCTGCATGGTCCCGGTCGATCGACGTCACGTCAACATCGGCGGTGGATGCTCCCGGCACCACGCGGCGCTGGCACATTCTGGACAACGGTGCCCAGCTTGCCAGACGGGGACTGACCCCCATTGGCACGCTGCTGTGCGTTCATGGCAACCCAACCTGGTCCTATTTGTGGCGGACTCTGTTGTCTGCCGGATCCAACCCGGCCCATCCGTGGCGGGTAGTGGCTGTTGATCAACTGGACATGGGGTTTTCCGAGCGGACCGGCACCTTCCGCCGCTTGCAGGACCGGATCAACGATCTTGGCGACTTGAGCGATGCCTTGGAGCTCCAAGGACCGGTCACCACAGTAGGTCACGACTGGGGTGGAGTTATCAGCCTGGGCTGGGCGCTGGCGCACCAGGAACAGCTGGCCGGCGTGGTCCTGACGAATACCGCGGTCCATCAGCCGTCCGGTTCGCCCATCCCGCCGGCACTTCGCCTCGCTTTGCACCCTGCGGTGCACCGTTGGGGAACCACGACATCGGACGCCTTTTTGCGTGTCACCCATTCCCTCGCGCACCCACCACTGGCTGCCGATATTCGCAAGGCCTACATGGCGCCCTATCGTGGCGTGCAACGACGGGCCGGGGTGGGTAACTTCGTAGCCGACATCCCGGTAGATGCAACGCACCCCAGTTTCCCGGCTCTGCATAGTATCGCAGAGGGCCTCCGTGGCCTGAAGGTCCCGGCACTCATGATGTGGGGCCCAAGGGATCCCATCTTCTCCGACAGGTACCTCAAGGACCTCATCGATCGGCTCCCGCACTCTGACGTACACCGCTTTGAAGGTGCTGGCCACCTGGTGGCCGAGGACCGGGACATTGCGTCACCACTCTTTCAGTGGCTCGGCGCGAATGAACCGACCCCTTCCAGCCAACAGGCGCTTTCCAGCCACTCAAGCCTGCCCGACCCAGGCCAGCAAAGTGCCGAGGGGAACGGCCCGCCCCGGTTCCGTCCGTTCTGGGATTCTGTTGACGTGTTGGCAACGGGAACGGCCAGTGCAGAAACTGCTGTGGCCGAAATGGGTCCGGACGGCACTGTCAGCCGCTCGCTGACATGGCACCAGCTGCACCGGAACATCCTGGACCTCGAGGCCGGACTGCGGGACATGGGCGTCGGTAAGGGAAGTCGCGTGAGCCTGATGGTCCCTCCCGGTGTGGATCTCACGGTCACCCTGTATGCCTGTTTGCGCCTCGGCGCCGTGGTAGTGGTTGCTGATGCGGGTCTGGGAACCAAAGGCCTGAGCCGGGCGGTGAAGGGTGCAACCGCGGACTTCATCGTCGGTATCGACAAGGCCCTGCTCGCGGCATCGCTGCTCGGGTGGCCCGGACGGCGGATCAGCGTGCGCGACCTGCCGGCCGTGCGGCGTCGTACCTTCGGGGTGGAAACCTCACTGGACGCCCTAATGCGGCGGGGCGCCGAGAGACCGGCAGCACAATCACCGGAATCAAGCGATCCCGATGCGCCGGCCGCAGTGCTTTTCACCTCCGGTTCCACCGGCCCCGCGAAAGGGGTCCTCTACACGCACCGCCAATTGACGGCAATGCGGGATACCGTAGCCGGGTCGTTCGGCATCAAGGAAGGGTCCCGGCTCGTTGCGGGGTTCGCACCGTTTGCCCTCTTGGGCCCGGCGCTTGGCGCGGTTTCCGTCACTCCGGACATGGATGTTACGGCCCCCCGGACCCTGACGGCGCGGGCCTTGGCTGATGCTGTGACTGCCATCGACGCTACGGTGGTCTTCGCGGCGCCTGCGGCCCTCCACAATGTCGTGGCCACCGGCGACGCCTTGGACGAAACAGGGCGTGCGGCGTTGGGCCGTGTCAGCTTGCTCTTGTCCGCCGGGGCGCCGGTGCCCGAACCATTGCTTGTTGACGTGCAGAAGATCCTGCCGGGAGCGTCGTTGCACACCCCCTATGGCATGACGGAGGCACTCCCGGTCACGGACATCAGCCTCGAGGAAATCCAGGCGGCAGAAGCGGAAGCGGCAGCCGGATCTGTTCCCGGTGCCGGGAACGGCGTGTGCGTCGGAACGCCGGTGCAGGGTGCCCGCTTGGCGATCATCCCCTTGGAAGCGGACGGTACGGCGTCCGGGTCGGTTCCCGTCACAAGCCCGGGCGTAACCGGCGAAATCCTGGTGAGCGCGCCGCACGTCAAGGAAGCCTATGACAGGCTTTGGCTCACCCAGCAGGTGAGCGTCAATCCTGCTGGATGGCACCGCACCGGTGACGTAGGCCATTTCGACGCCGTTGGGCGGCTTTGGGTGGAAGGCCGCCTCGCCCACGTCGTGACCGCGCCCGGCGCTGTGGTGACACCGGTGGGCGCTGAGCAAGCCATTGAACGGTTGGATAGCATCCGCCTGGCTGCGATCGTGGGAGTGGGGCCGGTCGGCACCCAGGCTGTTGCCGCCGTCGTCGAAACTGTCCCGCCTGTCCGCAAAGCGGGTCCGGCCACGCCGCAGCTTGCCGGCCACGTCAGGCGCGCGGCGCATGATGCCGGCGTCCAGGTGTCGGCCGTCCTGGCGGTACCTGCCCAGCCGACCGATATCCGGCACAACGCGAAGATCGACAGGGCCCGCTTGGCCCGATGGGCTTCGCGCGTCCTGGCCGGCGGCCGTCCGGGAACGCCATGAGGGTCCTTATCACCGGTGCCAGCGGGCTGCTCGGGGGCGAAGTAGCCCGCTTGCTGGTCCGGCAGGGCCATGACGTGACCACCTTCCAGAGACGGCCTTCCGGAGTTGTCGGCGCTGTGGATGTTTGCGGATCTGTGACGGATGGATCCGCCGTCATGCGCGCCGTGGACGGCACGGAAGGGATCATCCACCTGGCTGCGAAGGTCTCGTTCGCCGGCCGTGCCGAGGACTTCCATGCCATCAACGTCGAAGGAACCCAGCGTCTGATTGACGCCGCGCGGGCGGCCGGAGTGGGGGACACCGTGTTTGTCTCTTCTCCATCGGTTGCGAACTCCGGGCAGGCGATCGCCGGTCTCGGTGCGGAAACGGCCGACCCGTTGCGCGCCCACGGTCACTACTCACGCACCAAGGCGGAAGCAGAGCTGCTTGCCTTGGCCGCGGATTCTCCGGGCTTCCGGGTTGCCGCCGTCCGGCCACACATTGTGTGGGGTCCCGGCGATACGCAGCTGGTGGAGCGCGTCCTGGCGCGGGCCAATAGCAACCGCTTGCCCCTCCTGGATGCCGGTGCAGCCCTCATCGACACTACCTACGTGGACAATGCTGCGTCTGCGATTGTTGCTGCCCTGCACCGGATGGATGCTGTTCATGGCAGGGCCGTGGTGGTCAGCAACGGTGAGCCGCGACCCATCGGCGAGCTGCTGGCAGGGATCTGTGCTGCGGGTGGCGTGCAGGCGCCGTCGTGGACAGTGCCGGGTGTTGCAGCGAGGGCGGCAGGAGCCGTGGTTGAGAAACTGTGGACGTGGGCAGCCCGTAAGGAGGAACCTCCCATGACCAGGTTCCTTGCCGAGCAGCTTTCAACAGCCCACTGGTTTGACCAGTGTGAAACCCGCCGGCTCCTCGATTGGTCGCCGGAGGTGTCCCTCGACGAGGGGTTGGCCAGGCTTGCGGAGTATTACGGGCAGGGAAGGGGCGGGGCTGCAAGCAGGGCAGCTGCGGGAGCGCCGCCTTGGACATGACGCTGAACCTCTACCGAAAGGGCTGACATGGCACTGAAAGCTGGAACCCACGTTGAGTGGAACACTCCCCAGGGCAAGACACACGGCAAAATCATTGAAAAGAAGACCAGCGACTTCCAGCTGGATGGCAACACCCACCGTGCCAGCGAAGACGAGCCGCAATACGTGGTGGAATCGGACAAAACCGGAGCGCGGGCGGCCCATAAGGGTTCCGCGCTCACCGAGGTGCAATAGCCCGACGGTCAGGGTTTCTCTTTTTCCGGGGCCGGACGTGGCAATGAGGTGCCCTGAAGCTGGCGAAGAGCCAGCAACGGAAACAGCAGGACGGAGAGCATTCCTGCGCCGACCAACGCTGATGCGATGCCACTGGAGATCAGATCGTGATCCCTGCCAATGGCCGTGACAGCCACGATGACCGGCAAACCCGTGGCACCAAAAAGAACGATCGCGCGCTTCGCGGCCGCCGTGGCGCCCACCGGCGCTGCCAGCACGCAGGGCAATCCACGGACCAGGAGGAGCAAGCCGAGGAACAACGGAACCATCGCCAAGGCCAGGGGACTCGACGTCAAGGAAGCCAGCTCGAAGTCAATGCCCGTGTCGATAAAGAAGACCGGGACCAAGAACCCGAAGGCGATCGCGTCGACTTTCCTCTCGATGACGGTCCGCTCCGCCTCCGGCGCCCGGGCGATGGCAACTTTCCACAGCACCCCCGCCGCGAAAGCCCCCAGCAACATGTCAAGACCCAGCAGCGTACTTAGGACCACCAGCAAGCTGAGGATAAGCATGATGGACCGTACGGCGAACTGTCCGCTGGTGTGGAGTGTCCGGGTGATGTGCGAATGGAACAGTACGTGCCGTGAGCGCGAGGCCAGGAATATCGCTGCTGCCGTCAGGAGAACGAATCCAAGAAGCACTGCGGATGCTGCTCCCAGCTGCCTGCCGCTGAAGAAGAGCGAGATGGCGACCAGAGGGCCAAACTCGCCCACGGCTCCCAAAGCGGTGACGGCGATGCCAGTCGGCGTCTTCGCCTGGCCGGCGTCCCGCAGGATGGGCAGCAGGGTGCCCAACGCGGTGGAACAGAGCGCGACGCCGATAATCACCGCCGGCTCGGCGGCGGACGTCAGAGCAAAGCCGGCAGCCACGCCGGCCGCCAGGGAGATGACCCAGCCGGCGGAAGCCCGGCCAAGGGGACGGCCGCGTATCGCCCTGAAGTCGATTTCGTTGCCGGCGACGAAGAACAGCATGGCCAGCCCGAAGTCGGCCAAAGTATCCGTGAACTGGGTGGACTGGACCCAACCCAGCAGGCTGGGTCCGAGGAGCATGCCAAGGACGATCTCGAAAACCACGATTGGCACTTTCACCGCGCGCTCCACGAAGCGTGCGGCGAGGGGTGCTGCGACGGCCGTGGCCGCGATGAGGACCAGGGACACGGACAAGCTTTGCATCACGGGTCCCTTCGATTTCCGGACCGCTTCGGGTGATGTTGGCGCACAGCTCTACTCCCACCGTGGGACGTGGCGTGTCAGGGTTTTCCGGGCCATTCCCGGCCGGCCCAGGGGTCGTAATCGGCAATAAGCTCCTGCTGTAGGGGACGGTCCGGTTCCGGAACGTGCTGCAGGTTGACCCGGACCCGGTACCACAGCGAGCTCGATCCGCGCATGCCGTCGATCAGAACGTCTGCCGGATGCAGTTTGGGAACGACGCCTTCGTGAAGTTCCTTCCATTGCTCGAGGGCTTTAAGCGCTTCAGGCTTGGTCTTGGTCCGCGCTACCTCGATCAGAGGCATTGAGGATGTCCGTCGGCCGGAACCATCACCGGCACGCGGTGCCTTCTCAGCCGGGCCGAGTTCTGCGGCCAAGGCAAGCAGCCCGTCCAGCGAGCCGGCCGCGTCATCGATTCCGGAATGCGGATCACCTATCGCGGCGAATCGTTCCGGAACAGTTAGTACCGTGAACTGTTCCGGGCGCGCGGAGCGGACTTCATCCCAGGTGAGCGGCATGGAGACCCGGGCGTCGGGCCGCGACCGAATGGAGTAGGCGGATGCCACCGTGCGGTCCTTGGCATTTTGGTTGAAGTCCACGAAGACGCTCTCACCCCGTTCTTCCTTCCACCACCTTGCGGTGGCGAGCCCTGGCGCCCGGTTCTCCACCTCGCGTGCGAGGGTCTCGGCGGCCAACCGAACGTCCCTGAAGGTCCATCGGGGCGCAATCCGGACCAGGACGTGAAGTCCGCGTGAACCGCTTGTCTTGGGCCAGCCAACCAGCCCGACATCGCCGAGCACCTCACGCGCAACATACGCGGTGTCCACTATCTGCGACCAGTCCACCCCAGGCATGGGGTCGAGATCGACACGGAGTTCGTCGGGGTGTTCCAGGTCTTCTGCCCTGACCGGGTGGGGGTTGAGGTCCAGGCACCCCAGGTTGACCACCCACGCCAGGCCCGCGGCATCACGTATGACGGTCTCCTCCGCAGACGTCCCGGATGAATAGTGCAGCGTTGCAGTGTCGATGAAGCCGGGGTGGTTTTCCGGGACCCGTTTTTGGAAGAAAGGCTCCTCGTCAATGCCTTTTGGGAAGCGCTTCAGCACCATCGGCCTGCCGGCGGCCCCTCGGAGTGCACCTTCGGCAACGTCCAGGTAATAGCGGACAAGATCGAGCTTGCTCAACCCTGGCTCGCGAAAGACCACTTTGTCCGGGTTGGAGATACGGACTTCGGCGCCGCCAATGTCGAGTATCTCCGCCGGTGTCTTGGAGGGGCTCATGCGGTCACGCTAGCAATGAACAGCGGATCCAACCAGAGCGCGGGGAAGGAAAAATTGAAACCTTGGCTGTCTGCTGCGTAGGGAGAATCCGCGGACTGGCTTTAAAAATATAAGTGGGTATGGTGTTGTCATAAGCAAAGAACAAGGAGATGGAAATGTCCGGTAAATCACCCAATGGTGCAAAAACGAAAAAGCAGGGCAAGACCATTCTGGAAAAGCGGGCGGAAAAGCGGGCAAAGGCTGAAACAAGCGAAACCGTCTTTTCCAAGCCCAGGAAAAACCAACGATAAGCCGTGCCGAGGCCGCCCACAATGGCGTGGGGCCTCGGCAGTTAGCAGGTGGCGCCATGCCTCGGCGGGCTTCATAGAGAACAGTTACTGTCGCTTGGAATTGAGAGTTGCAGCAATGGAAAACCAGATTTTGCCCAAGATAGTTGCCTTGATTGTGCCTGCCCGCTTGGCTGAGCGGGTTCGCCTGGAGGAAATCGGACAAACAGTGGAAGCGTGCCAGTCAATCGTCGAAGGAAATGTTGAAGCAATAGACGGGCAAGGCTGGCATGTCCTTCTGAACGACCAGGCAATTCATATTCCTTTGCCCCTGAATCCGCGCGCAGAGGTCCTGATGCGTGAAGCGGGCACGTCCTTGGAAGACACCGTCAGCGGCAATGCCGTGTTCCTGGGACACGGAACCGGGGGATTGGAGAAGGACGTCCCCGACTACCTCGTGGGCCTGGCGGAGCGCCTGTTCGAGGTCCGGCTGGCGGCGTAGGCCGGACCTGCTCCCAGGCGTTGATGAGGCTGGCCGACTATATTGGCCATGTCAGCCCACCACCACAATTGAGGGAGCTTGCACAGCATGGCCAAAGAACTTGCCACCCAACTCATTGAACAACTCCAAGCTGCGGGCGTGCAGCGGATTTATGGAATCGTGGGCGACAGCCTCAATCCAATTGTTGACGCTGTCCGTCAGACAGGCGGCTCGAAAAACGGGGGCATTGACTGGATCCACGTCCGCCACGAGGAGGCGGCTGCATTTGCTGCTGCGGCTGAAGCGCAACTAACGGGAAAGCTGGCCGTCTGCGCAGGATCTTGTGGTCCAGGCAACCTTCACCTGATCAACGGCCTGTACGACGCTAACCGCACCGGCGCTCCGGTCCTGGCCATTGCGTCACATATTCCGAGCAGGCAGATTGGCAGCGGCTTCTTCCAGGAGACCCACCCGGACCGGCTCTTCAACGAGTGCTCCGTGTACTCCGAGCTCATCAGCACCCCCGAGCAAGCTCCACGTGTCATGCATAGCGCCATCCAGAATGCGGTTGGCCTGGGGGGAGTGGCCGTCGTGACGCTTCCCGGCGACATTGCAGATCTTGAGGCGGGAGCACCGACGCCCCTTCCGGCGACGTTCCGTCCCGCCAGTCTGGTGCCTGACCAGGCGAGTGTCCGCGAGCTGGCGGATGCCATTAACGACGCCGGAAAGGTGGCCATTTTCGCCGGAGCAGGCGTTGCGGGCGCCCACGACGAATTGATCTCACTGGCTGAGCTGATCAACGCGCCCATTGGGCACTCGTTGCGGGGCAAGGACTTTGTCCAGTACGACAACCCGTTCGATATCGGCATGACGGGCTTGCTGGGTTACGGAGCTGCGGCGGAAGGCATCGAGGACGCGGATCTGTTGATCCTTCTCGGGACGGACTTCCCGTACGACCAGTTCCTTCCGGACACCCGGACAGCCCAAGTGGACCGGGCGGCGCAGCGCCTGGGGCGACGCACCGACGTCGACATTGCCGTTCACGGTGACGTGCTGCCCACCCTGAACGCCCTCCTGCCACTGGTCCGGCCCAAGAAGAACCGCCGCTTCCTCGACCAGATGCTCAAGAAGCACGATCGCCTGATGAACAAGGCGGTGGGGGCCTACACCCGCAAAGTGGAAAAGAAACAACCCATCCACCCGGAATATGCCGCTTCGCTCTTGGACCAGGTAGCGGCCGAAGACGCGGTTTTCACCGCCGATACCGGCATGTGCAACGTCTGGACGGCGCGCTACATCAATCCCCTGGGGACCCGTCGCCTCATTGGCTCCTACCTCCATGGGTCCATGGCCAACGCGCTTCCGCATGCCATCGGCGCCCAGGTGGCCTATCCGGAGCGACAGGTGGTGTCTGTCTCCGGTGACGGAGGCCTTTCAATGCTGCTCGGCGAGCTCGTGACCGTGGCCGCACACCAGTTGCCTGTGAAGGTGGTTGTGTTCAATAACTCCACCTTGGGCATGGTGAAGCTGGAGATGCTGGTGGATGGGCTGCCGGACTTCGGCGTGGATGTTCCCGACGCCAATTATGCCGCGGTGGCCAAGGCCCTGGGCTTCCACGCCGTGCGGGTCACGGACCCCGCCGACATTGAAGGTGCCTACCGCGCCGCGTTCGCCCATCCCGGGCCAGCCTTGGTGGAACTCATCACCGACCCCAATGCGCTGTCCATTCCGCCGAAGATTTCCGGATCCCAGGTCATTGGATTCGCCACGGCCATGTCCAAGGTGGTCCTGAACCGGGGCGCCGGAGAAGCTGTGAGCATGGCACGCAGCAATCTCCGGAACATTCCCCGGCGTTAGCCTATTGGCCCAGGGCGGCGGCGAGGTAGGGTGCCGTGCGTCCCGAAGTGGAACGCGCGACGACGGCCGGCGGCCCTGCGATCATGATCTCCCCGCCGGCGTCGCCGCCCCCGGGGCCCAAGTCGATGACCCAATCCGCCCCGACCACCACGTCCATCTCGTGTTCGACCACCACTACCGTGTTGCCGGCATCGACCAGTCTGTGAAGCTGCGCCATCAAGAGTTGGACGTCGGCGGGATGCAGGCCGGTGGTGGGCTCATCCAACAGGTACAGGGTGTGGCCGCGTTGGACGCGTTGGAGCTCGGTGGCCAGTTTGATGCGTTGGGCTTCACCGCCGGAGAGTTCCGTTGCGGGCTGACCCAACCGCAGGTATCCCAAGCCAACTTCCTTGAGGGTCTGCAGGCTGCGGGACACGGACGGCAGATCGGACAAGAAGGCAGCTGCGGCATTGACGGTCATGCCCAGGACGTCGGCGATGTTCTTCCCACGGTAGGTGACCTCGAGTGTTTCGGGGTTGAACCGCGAACCGTGGCATTCCGGGCACGGGCCGTAACTGCCGGGGAGGAACAGGAGCTCCACCGCCACGAACCCTTCGCCTTGGCAGGTTTCGCAGCGGCCACCAGCTACGTTGAAAGAGAACCGGCCGGCTCCGAAGCCGCGGGCGCGTGCGTCGTCGGTGGCCGCGAATTCCTTCCGGACCCCATCGAACAGCCCGGTATAGGTGGCCAGGTTGGAACGCGGGGTCCGGCCGATGGGTTTTTGGTCGACCTGGACCAGCCGGTCGAGCTGGTGAAGGCCTGACACCAATGCCGGCGCGTCCGCGGCCCGTGCGTCCGCGGCCCCGGCGTCCACGGCCAGGTTTTCGATGCCACCAGCACCGGCGTCGCCGGGTGACTCCGGATGGAGCCCGGCGCCCACCACGTCTGCGAGTACCCGGCTGACCAGGGTGGACTTCCCGGATCCCGAGACGCCCGTTACCGCCGTCATCACGCCCAGCGGGAAATCCACGTCCAGGTTCCGCAGATTGTGCCGGTGGACGTTCTTGAGCTGCAGCCAGTTGGTGGTTTCCCTGGCTGCCCGGGCTTCCTTTGCTTCCCGGGGCGTGTGTCCGGTCCCGGTGGCGACATGGCCGTCGTCGGCCGCTTCTTTGGCTCGGTCGCCGCTGGCGCCGTCAGGGAAAAGGAACGGGCGGGTGACGGAATCCGCCACGGCCTCCAGCCCCGCCACAGGGCCACTGTAAAGTATCTGGCCACCTCCTTCGCCGGCGTGCGGCCCCACGTCCACCAACCAGTCAGCGGCGCGAACGAAGTCCATGTTGTGTTCGACCACAAACACCGAATTACCGGAGCTTTTGAGCGTGTCCAGCACGGCGAGGAGCGGTTCGGCATCGGCCGGGTGGAGGCCTGCGGAGGGCTCGTCCAGGACGTAGATCACGCCGAAAAGGCCGGAGCGGAGCTGTGTGGCGATCCGGAGGCGTTGCATTTCGCCGGGGGAGAGGGTGGGCGTCGGACGGCCCAAGGCGAGGTACCCCAGGCCCAGATCCAGCAGCACGGTGATGCGGTTGAGGAGATCGCGGGTTATGGCGATTGCTACCTCGTTGGTCTCGCCGGAGGTCTGCGTACGGGATGCTGTGGTGGCCGAGGTGGCCTCCGTGATGGGACGGATGAGACGGGCCAGTTCGGTCATGGGCAACGCGTTGAGTTCGGCGATGGTCTTGCCTGCGAAAGTTACCGCCAACGCTTCCGGCCTGAGTCCGCTGCCTCCGCACATGGGACACCGTCCCGTCTCCATGAAACGAAGTACGCGGTCTCGCATCGTGCTGCTCTTGGAATCCGCGAGGGTGTGCAGGACGTAGCTTTTCGCGCTCCAGAAACGGCCCTTGTACGGCTTGGCCACACGATCCCTTTGCGGCGTCACTTCCACCACCGGTTGTTCGTCAGTGAAGAGGATCCAGTCGCGGTCCTTTTTGGGGAGCTTCTTCCACGGCGTATCGACGTCGTATCCCAAGTGGCTGAGGATGTCGCGGAGATTCTTGCCCTGCCAGGCTCCCGGCCACGCTGCGATGGCACCGTCCCTGATGCTCAGGGACGTATCGGGGACGAGGGATTCCTCGCTTACGGTGTGGGCCACGCCCAGGCCGTGGCATTCGGGGCAGGCGCCGGCGGCCGTGTTCGGCGAGAAAGCGTCGGAGTCGAGCTGGCTTGCCCCTTCCGGGTACCTGCCTGCACGTGAGAAGAGCATCCGCAGCGAGTTGGACAGTGTTGTCAGCGTGCCGACGCTTGACCGGGCGGTTGCCGTTCCCCTGCGTTGTTGAAGCGCGACGGCGGGCGGCAGCCCCGTGATTGACTCAACCTTGGGGTTGTGGCCCTGTTGGATCAGGCGTCGGGCGTAGGGGGCGACGGATTCGAAATAGCGTCGCTGGGCCTCGGCGAAGATTGTGCCGAAAGCCAAGGAGGACTTTCCGGATCCCGACACTCCAGTGAAGGCCACGATAGCGTCGCGGGGAACATCGACGTCCACGTTGCGGAGGTTGTTCTCCTTGGCTCCGCGCACCTGGACGAAACCACCGTCAAGGTCGCCGGAGTTCAGGGGCGGTTGGGCGGCTTCGGTCCCGCTGGCGATTGTCAGTTTACTGTCCATTGGTACGACTCTATCGGCCTGACGGACTGTGCGGCCCATGCGGCCTGGGGCGCAGCCGGGGGCATAGCCGGCCGCCGGTCTTAGTCGTCGCGCTCGATGGCGGCCACAGCGCTGATCTCAACCAAGGCGCCGGGTACACCCAGGCCGGCGACAAAGGCCGCGGTCACCAAGGGTGGTTCGTCTGAGGCAAGCCTGGACGCAATTGCCCCGTATCCTGCCGCGAGGTCGGCTCCTTCAACGAACAGGACATTCCACTGGATGACATCACCAAGGCTGGCACCTGCCGCTTGCAGGGCAGTTTCAGCATTGTCGAGGGCGTGCGCGGACTGGATGGCCGCGTCCCCTTCGCCAATGAGCCTTCCACTGGCGTCAACGGCGTTCTGCCCACCGATGTAGATGGTGGTCGCGCCCGGCGGAACCACGGCAACGTGGCTGAAGGCCGGGCTTGAGACAAGCCCCTCGGGACGGATGCGCTGTATGGGTGCCATGACTGTATGGTCCCACCAGGATCCGTTCACCAACAGGGGAGTTCGCACTAATCTGCGGCAGGCCGCCGTCGTTGTTGCTTGGTTGCGGATCGGTGCTCTTTGGCCACCCGGTGACGGCGTGCCGAACCGCGGGTGGGCTTGGACGCACGCCGGACCGTCGCGGGAACCAATCCAGCCCTGATGAGCCCGGCCAGCTTGGCGAGCGCGAGCTCACGGTTCCGCAACTGTGATCTGTCCTCGGAAGCGGTCACAGTAACAGCGCCGGCCACGAGACGCTTTGCCAGGCTTTTGAGCAGTAACTGCCGCTGCTCGTCGGTCAAAGTAGCAGAAGCAGCAACATCCCACGTCAGCTCGGCCCGGGTGTCAGTGGTGTTGACGTGCTGGCCGCCCGGCCCTGAAGAACGCGAGAACCGCCAGCTCAGCTCCCATGAAGGAATCGTCAGGGATGGGGAGATTTCCAGGTCCATTGAACAAGCCTTGCACGTCTGCCCGGGCCCGGACTTCCACCCCGCCGAATACCCGATGTTCACTTGCCCCCTCTAGGATCGAGTCATGACCGGGCCCGTGGATTTTCTGGGCCCCATCCTGGAGATGATGACGTGGGTGGGGTTCGTCCCCGGCGTGCCCTTGCTGGTCTGGGCATGGATCATCGCCCGACGCCGGTGCACATGGGTCACTGCCGACGGCGAGCGGTTCGCTGCCGGAGGCTACCTGGGGCTGCAGTGGATGGACCAGGACCAGGAGGAGCGGAAGGTCCTGCTGGACGTTGCGGCCACGGAGGGCGGGGTTGATTCCGGTCCCGTGGTGGTTCACTACGATGCCTGCCATCCTTCACGGTGCTCGCTGGAGCCGCCGCGGTTCGACCATACAGTGTTGATTCTGGGGTGGATCCTCACGGGCATTGGAATTGTCAACACGCTCGGAGGACTCGTGCTGGTGGCGCTTTAGCGTTCCCCCTTGAACAGCTGTCCGGCGCGGGGCTAGCATTTGCGCGCGGGCTTTCGCTCGCGTGCTTTCGTTGACCGCCGTACCGGGAGGACTGCCATGAGCGATCAGACTGCAACCCTGCTGGTGGATCTGATTATTTCCCTGGACGGCTATGCCTCGGCCGAGGGGTGGCCGGGATGGTGGGGCCTTGAGGGTCCGGAATACCTTGCCTGGCTCGATGAAGAGGCCAGGAAGGACGTCACCACTCTCATGGGAGCGAACACCTATCGGCTCATGTCGGGCATGTCCGGGCAGGCGGGCGAGGCGGACTCCGGATTTTCCAAGGAAGAAGGCGACAGCCTGGCGGGCCTGGCGGCCGTGCCCAAGGTCATTTTCTCCTCCACCTTGAAAGAGCCCTTGGCCTGGCCGAATTCCGAACTCGTCTCCGGGGACGCCGTGGAAGCGGTAAGGGAAATGAAGCAGACCCGTACCGGTACCTTAAGCACCCTGGGCAGTTTGAGTCTGTGCAGATCCTTGCTGTCAGCCGGGTTGGTGGACAGATACCGTCTGGTGGTCTTCCCGGTGATCACTGGCAAGACCGGCCGCGAGCGGATCTACGACGGCTACCCGGATGTTGCTTTGGACTTGGTGGAGAGCCGGACGTTTGATGGCCGGCTTCAAATGTTGGAGTACGTTCCCCGCGTTATCGATACTCCACTCGGCAGAGGTGGTGGAGGCTAACCGACCTGCCGGGCATCCAGTTCGCTGAACAAAGGCCTTAAGGACTCGGCGTAGTGGTCCATGGTCTCCGGGAATGTCATCAGGCGCAGGCCTGAGAGAGCCCCGGCGACCGGACTGGCCGGCGCTTCGAAAGCGCTGTGGCGTCCTGTCGGCGCCTTTGTGCAGAGAACGGGTTCGGCAGTCACTCCGCGTGAAGTCAGAATCGCGATGCCCCATGGGTCGTTGGGCTCGGCAACAGAGATGCCGGCGTTGTCGAAGGTGTCTCGGAGGACATATCGCGTGACCGTCCGCCATGATTGCAGAAACGGGGATTGGAGCTGCTCTATGAGGTCTTCATCGTTGGCGCTGTAGGCGTCCGTGAGGGCTGTCGACAAGGCGTCCCATTCCTCGGCGTCCCGGACCATCAGGTGCGCGGCACGGAGGTGGGCAATGGTTTCATTCAACATCATGGCAGTCCCCAAACTTCCTCGTACGATGTTCGCCCGATGCCGGGCAGGCTTGCGATCGGCACGCCTCTTATCAACAGAACGGATGGGGCGCCGTCATGATTCCCAAGAAGTCCCCTTCCTTGTTCTCCGTGCCGGCTTTTACACGGCCGCCTAGTAAATAAGGAAACTTACTAATAGGCTGTCCGAGTGGGGAAAGTCCCCGGAGGAAAAGGAAGTGAAGCGGAATATGACTGAAGAGCAGGGCATCAGCAAAGTCACCGGCATCATCAACGATTCCAGGATCGGGATGTTGACCACCATCAATGAAGAAGGCGCATTGGTCAGCCGGCCGCTGGCTGTCCAGGACGTCAAGGACGACGGCGACATGTGGTTCTTCACAGGACTGGGCACCTCCCAGGTTGCCCACATACGCCGGGATTCCCGCGTCAACGTTTCCTTCGGCAAGAATACGGAGTGGGTCTCCGTCGCCGGAACTGCCGAGGTTGTCACGGACCGCGCAAAAATCCATGAGCTCTGGAACCAGGTTGTGGAGGCGTGGTTCCCTGACGGCCCTGACACTCCCGAGGTTTGCCTCCTGCACGTGGATTCAGATTCCGCTGAATACTGGACCAGCCCCGGTGGTACCGCAGCCACGGTACTCCAGTGGGTCAAGTCCAAAGTAACCAACTCACGCTTCAGCGTGGGCGAAAGTGACACCGTGGAACTGTGAGCCGACATGGTTGACGCGGAACGGTTCCGGCTTGTCCTTGAGCAAGAACGAGAACGCAGGCTATTGCTGCTCTCAGATCTCCGGAGCGACATCACGTCGGTCAATGCCGCCCGCCAGGACTCCAATGTGGACGACGAACATGATCCGGAGGGCAGCACCATAGCCTTCGAGCTGTCGCAGGCGTCCGCCCTCCTTGACCAAAGCAAGGAGGGCCTCCAGCACATCGATGCGGCCCTGGCGAGGATCGCCGCCGGCACCTATGGCCGCTGTGAAGTCTGTGGGGTGGACATCCCGGAAGGCCGGCTTGAAGCCAGGCCATGGACGCCGTTCTGCGTTGACCATGCCTCAGGGCGAAGGTAGAGGTTGGCCCATTCCCGGCGAGACCTGGACAAATTCGATTCCCTGTTGCTGCTTTTTGACGGGCCCGCGCTTGAAGCCTTTGGCGTCGAGGTGGTTTCCAGCCCTGTAGGCCGCCAACGCCTCATCAAAGATCCCGTTGAGTCGGCTTGCGGCGAAGATTTCCCGAGTTCCGTCGGTGAACTCGATGGCCACAGTGACGCTTGATGGGAAGTGCCGCTTCATGCGGATGAAGCCTTGGGCGTCCTGGTGCAGTGAGATCACGTAGTGTCCGCGCTTTCATTGTTCGGGTTGGAATCGGGAGTGCTGGACCGGTCTGCCGCTGCGCCCTGCTTGCGGCTCGCCAACAGGAACGGCACGGAAAGCAGTTCGATGACTCCGGCCATGGCCAGCGACGCCGGATATCCGTACAGGTCTGCGCCACGGCCCAACAATGGCTGAATGACGACGCCACCGCTCGAGCCCATCAGAGAATCGAAGCTGAGGACAGTTGCCCGCTGTTTGGAAGGGATCATGTCGTTCACGTACGCCTGCCGGACCGGGGTGACGGCAGATCCCACCACGCCCCATAGCGCCAACAGTACCAAGGCGATCCAAAAACTGTGGGTGATCCCTACGACCAGCAGGATCACGCAGCCACCCGTCCCGCCCAGGATCAGTACAGAAGTGCGTTTGTGGAAAAGGCTCCGGGCGTGAGGTGCCAACCAACCGCCAAGGATTTGCGAGCCGGCCACGATCGCGGCGGCAAGACCGGCGATTGAATAGGCCTGCGGGTCGCCGAAGAGGTCAAGAAGATAGGGCTGCAACGCATAAAAGACATAGATGCCGACGCCGGCACTGAAGGGCGCGGCCAGCATCACGAATCGTACGGGCGGGTTTTTCAGCCCGTTCTCGATCGACGCCGTCAGTACGGCACGGGTAGCCCGTAGCGGGTGCGTCGAACGCTCCGGTGAGAAGCCGACGTCGTGCATGAGTCCGAAGGCGACGGCGAACATGGCAAGCAGCACCGCGACGCGGAGCAGGAACGGCACCCCAAGGTTGGTGGCCTGGGCGATCACGCCGCCGGCCACGGAACCCAGAAGCATCGCCACGCCCTGGACCATCTGGCCCCGGCCAAGTACGGATTCAAGTCCGCCTTCATAGCCGGAGAAACGAAGGGCATCAACAAGCCATGCCTCAACGGCCCCGGAGAAGAACGTGAATCCCAGGCCCAGGAGGACGGAGACCACAGCCCACATCCAGAAAGCACCCGAGATCTGCCACAGAAGGTAGTACAAGTAGGTGGATGCCGCCAGCGTGACGGTCCCCAGAAGGAACGACGTGCGCCGTCCCCAGCCATCGGCCACTACGCCAGTGGGTATTTCGAAGAGGACCATGCCGGCTGTGAAGAAAGCATTGGCGGCGAAGGCCTCAAGGTTACTCAGCCCGGCGTCCAGCAGGAACAGGGTATTGATGCCCCAGATGAAAGACGCCGCAACCGTATTGCCGAGCGTCAATGTGAGGTAGACGCGTTGGATTTTGCGGGCGTCCTGGTTCAGGGTGTCGCCGGTCCCGCGGGCGCGTGGAGGGGCCACGTGCCTATTCTCGCCCCGTTTGCTTCGCTCCGCCAGATCCGTCTGCAGTCAGCTTTCGGCCGCTGACAGAAGCGGCCCGGATCCCCGCACGAGGCGGGATCCGGGCCGAAGCCGTTTGTCAGTGCCAGAGTCCCAAGGCGAACTCGGCGATGACTGTGGAGAGGATGAACGACGCAGTGATGGCGACCAGGCCCACGGGGATGATCTTCCAGCCGATGTTGCGCAGGAGGGGAATGTCCTTACCGAGGGAGAGCCCGGCCAACGTCAGCATCACTGTGGCGATGGACAGGAAGTCCACGGACTTCACAGCCTCATTCAAGACGCCGGCACCGAAGAACCACGGGCTGGAAATGTAGGCGCCGATGGTGGTGATGAAGACTATGGCAGAGATTTTCCTGGTGACCTTTGCCAGGAACAAGCTGACGAGCACCAAGGCGAGCATGATGCCGTAGCCGGCAATGATTGACAGGCTCAGGCCCTTGGCGGCCACCGATGCGGTACCGATGCCCAGCACTGTCAGGACGGACAGCGAAAGCCACAACGGCAACTTGATGGCAGCCGAGGACTTAGCGACTTCTTCGCGGAAGCGGCGGTTCTCTTCTGCTTGGACCTCGTCCTGCTCGACCTCAGCTGCGGTGCGGGTTTGGGGAGCCACAGCCGTGCCGGCGGCAACCTTCTGCGGTTCCTTGTTGCGCGTGAGCAGTTTGTAGAAGCGGTCGGCCACGGGCAAGGCAATGTAGATGCCAACGTAGACACCCAGGATGGTGGTGATGAGGTTGGAGACGGCGGCCATGCCTAGGATGGCTTCCTGGTCGCCCGGGTAGGCTGCGATGATGCTCGCCGCCGAGGCCGCCATCATGGAGCCGGAACCAACGCCCGCACCCATGGCCAGGGCCAGGGGATCGAAGATCTTCCAGTTGGCCACCAACGAGGTCAGCAAGGTGATGAAGATGGCACCGAACAGGGTGCCGAAGACGTACATGGCCAGGACGCCGCGGTACTGATCGGAATCCGGGCCGTACTTCTCCGAGACCATGGCGAAGGAGGGCTCGCGGTCAAGGGAGAACGTTGCGCCCACGGTTGCCTTACCCATGCGAAGCAGTACGGCCAGGGGCAGCGCCAACACGATGGTTCCCAACAAGTGGCCCACTTCCTGCAGCAGCAGTGCGGGGCCGGCCTTGATGAGGCTCGGCAGGCTCGGCCCGATGTTGAAGGCGAGCCTGGCCACCAGGAGCAGAACCGCGACGCCGACCAGGGCCGCCGCGACGCGCTGGAGGTCGAGGCCGAGCGGCTTGAACTTCTGGATGGAGACCAACAGGCCGAGGATAAGTCCCCACACCATGGGGAAGATGATGATCGCGCCAATGCCAAGATCAATCTTGGCCTGGCCAATGAACTGGACCGCAAGGGCGATGACAAACGCCAGCGCGGCAATGGGAAGCGTAAGCCGTGTTCCGGCTTTGTCCGTCCGCGCGGTTTCGGTGCTGGTGCTCATGATGTTGCTTCCTGGATCGGGGCTTCACTGCGGTAGGCCGCATTGACGAAGCGTTCTCTCTGCTGGGGATTGGTTGCGGCACCCGCCACAGTCCAAGCCAGCGCGGTGGCTGCCTCGAACATCACGGCGTATGCCTCGGGTGTGTTCGCAAGAGCTGCAAAGCCGTGCGAGTGGATGGGGACGTTGGCTCCTGGAATGCTCAGCCACGGGTGCAAGGAGGGAATTACTTGGGAGATGTTGCCCATGTCCGTGGAGCCGCCGCCCATTCCTGCCGCCGGGGAAGTGTCCTTGCCGAACGCGTCCATGGCTTCGGTCCAGTGTGCGGCAAGTTCGCCGTCCTGGATCAGCGGCTCATAGAGCGGTTCCGCCGCCGTGATCTCAAGGGTGGTCCCGGTTGCAAGTGCGGCGCCTTCGAAGCAGCGCTTGACCCGTTCGAGCAGTGCCTCGTACTCCGCGAGCGTGAAGGCCCTGCATTCGAACGGAACCACGGCATGGTCCGGAATGATGTTGGTGACGTGTCCGGCTTCCGCCACGTAACAGGCAATACGGTGGTCTCCCGGAATTTGCTGGCGGAGCAAGCCGATCGCCACCTGGCTGAGCACGGCTGCGTCCCCGGCGTTGACGCCCAGATGCGGGGCGGCAGCCGCGTGGGCAGCCTTTCCGGTGAACACGGCCTCGTAACGGCCCACTGCTTGAGCCGTTGTCCCGGCGGGGTTGTACGTGACGCCGTCCTGGACCGGGTGGACCATCAAAGCAAGGCCGACGCCGTCGAAGGCGCCCCGCTCCAGCATCAGCACTTTGCCGCCTCCGTGTTCCTCGGCCGGCGTGCCGATCGCCTTCAACGTGATGCCGAGTTCGTCCACATGGGGGAGCAGGGCCAGTGCCGCAGCTATCGATGCTCCCGCGATGAGGTTGTGGCCACAAGCGTGACCCACTGAGGGCAGGGCATCGTATTCCACGCACAGGGCAACGGTGAGTTCACCGGTTCCCGCGGTGGCGGTGAAGGCTGTTGGAAGCCCGGACGTTCCTTGGGTGACGTCAAAGCCGCCTTCGGCGAGCAGGGAGGTTATTGACTCTGCGGCCTGGACTTCTTGGAAGGAGATCTCGGGGTTGGCATGCAGACCCTGCGAGAGTGCCTGAACCCGGGGTTTCCAGGCCGTGACGCCGTCCGCCAAGGCTTGACGCAGCGGAAGTGATGAGGCCGTAGTGGTGATTTCCATGATTCTTCCTGCTAGTAGGACAGGGACGGGAAGGGGGATCCGGCTGCCCGGGTGGGAACCCAAACCGCCTTGGTCTGCGTGTACTCGTCCAATACGCCGGGCCCTGAGGATCGGCCGTGGCCGGAATCGCCGAAACCGCCAAAGGGAACGGCAACGTGGATGGTCTTGTACGAGTTGATCCAGAACGTCCCTGCCTTCACCTCACGGGCGATGTGGTGGGCCCGGGAAACGTCCGAGGTCCACACAGCGCCGGCCAGTCCGAAGTTGGTGTTGTTGGCACGGGCGATTGCTTCGGCTTCCGTGTCAAAGGCGTCGGCACCGACTACTGGTCCGAAGACTTCAGTGGTCTCCAGGCGGTTTGCCGGTGTCACGCCATCCAACAGCGTCGGCATGACCCAGTGGCCGCCAGCCAGAGACGACCCGGCCAAGGACTCAGGCAACGTTCCGCCCGTGAGCCTGCGGCCGCCGTCGTTCATTCCCTGTTCAATCAGCGAAGTGACGGTCGCGAACTGGGGCGCGGTGATAATCGGCCCCACCTCGGTGGCGGCGTCCAGTGGATCCCCGACCCGAAGCCGGGCAGCACGTTCGGCCACCATGTCAATAAACCGGGCGTGAACGCTGCGTTCGACCAGTAGGCGCGACCCTGCGACGCAGGATTGCCCGGCGCCGGAGAAGATGGCGGAGATGGCGCCGTCGGCGGCGCGCTCGAGGTCGGCGTCGGCGAAGACGATATTGGCACTCTTGCCGCCAAGCTCCAACAGGGCTGGAATTCCGGCTTCCGCGGCGGCTACGGCAACCCGGCGGCCCGTGGGAACCGAACCGATGAAGCTGACTTTGCCGACCCGGCGATCGGACGTGAGAGTGGCTCCGACTGTCTGCCCGAGTCCCACGGCTACGTTGAACGCGCCGTCGGGAAGGCCGGCTTCGTGGGCCAGCTGTGCGAGCCGCACGGTTGTAGCCGGGGTGAATTCGCTGGGCTTGATGATGACGGCGTTGCCCGCCGCCAGCGGCGCGGCTGAGTTCCAACCGGCCGTGAACAGCGGGGCGTTCCATGGCGTGATGGCGACGACGACGCCCCACGGAACCCGCTCCGTGTAGGTGTGCCACGGGCCGGGCACGGGTATGGTCTGGCCGGTGAGTTTGTCGGCCCAGCCTGCGTAGTAGCCGAACATTTCAGCTACCTTGGACGCTTCAACGCGGGCGTCGCGGATGGGCTTTCCCGTGGTGGCCGATTCGAGGATCGCCAGTTCTTCGGTGTGTGCTTCGACCATCCTGCTGACGTTGCGGAGGATGGCGGCGCGATCGAAGCCGTTCAGCGATCCCCACGCCGCTGCGCCCCGGACGGAGCTCTGCAGGATGGCATCGGCGCCCTCGGTGCCAGGGTCGGCATAGGTGGCAAAGGCTTCGCCCGTGGCCGCTGACGTCAGGGTGACGGAAGCGCCGGAGCCGGCGGCCACTTCGCCGTCGACGAACGCGCCAAGCCCTGAAGGGAAGGCGGAGTCCAGGACGGTCCGGGCTGTTGCGGTGGAGGAAGCCGCGGGGGCTGTGGTGATGCTCAAGGTAATGTCCTTCTGTTGCTGGGGGCGCTATGCGATGTGCGTGGTGCCGGGGGCGCCGGCGGGGGTAACAGCGGGCGCTACGGTCCTGGCGATTTCGGTGAAGTCGGCGGCCGGGCCGAGGGATGCCAGGGCGGCCTGCCACTGATCGGCCGCGGCAGCCAGGAGTTCCGGCTGTTCGCCGATCTGCCGGGCGATGTCGACGGCCAGGGATGCGTCCCGTGCCATCAGGCCGAGGGAGAAGCCGGAGTCGTGAGTGCCGGACAGGATCCAGTTCGGGTACATCGCGGAGGAGACTTTGCTGCCCCCGGAGGCATTGCTGATGCTCGCGGCGGCCACTGCGGGATCGATTCCGTAGGCCTTTGCAACGCCGAGCGCCTCGCCCACTGACACCAGATTGGCGGCGGCCAGGATGTTGTTCAACAGCTTCACGACGTTTCCGCTGCCAGGCCCGCCGATGCGGGCATACTTTCCGCCGGTGAGGGCTTCGAGGACGGGCTGTGCAGCCGCGGCAGCTGTGTCCGTTGCTCCAACGAACGCGCTCAGAGTCCCGGTGGCTGCGCCTTCGCGTCCACCGGAGACCGGCGCGTCCACAAAGCATGCGCCGTGGGATTCCGCCAGCGCTGCCATGGACGTACTCGTGCCCGGCTCGGAGGTAGTGGTGTCAATGATTGCGATGGTCCCGGGTCCCGAGAGGAGCACCGGCGCTGTTGCCTCCACAATGTGGGCCGAGGGCAGGGACAGCACAGCATATGGGATGCCGGCTAGATCCCGGAGTTCTGCCGTGGTGGAAATTCCGGTTGCGGCAGCCGCGTTCCGGGCAACGTCCGAGGGGTCGAAGCCGGTGACGTCCCAGCCTGCGCGGTGCAGCGTGGACGCCATCGCACCTCCCATGGATCCGAGGCCGACGACGGCGATGCGGCGGGTGTTGCTCATGAATGCTCCTAGGTGGGGATTGTGGTGGAAGAAGAATGTGGTGGCCGCAGGGCGGGTCAGTCCAGGTAGATGTCCAGGTCTTTCCAGAGTTGCTGGGTGCGCCGGATGGCTGATCGACTCCGTTCGGGGTGCGCCGCTTCCATGCCGGCCAAAAGGCCGTAGACCATGGAATTTGCCGCCGTCACGGACTGGAAGAAGGAGATCCCCTCGGAGGCAACGATCAGCAGGTGGTCAGCCGCGGCGGCCAGGCGCCCGCGACGCATATCGCTGATGGCGACGACGGTGGCTCCGGACTGTTTGGCGGCTTCGGCAGTGACGATGATCTGCTGGACCGACCGCCACATATTGACCACCACCAGCACGTCGCCGGGGCCGAGGCTGTTGGCTGCGGAAGCGAGGTGTACACCGCCACGGTTTTCCAAGGTGATGGGGTACCCCATGGTGGAACCGAGGTGCGCCATGACACTTGCCGGTCCGGCGAAAGAGCCGATGCCGATGGTGGTGATGGACTTTGCCGAGGCCAGGGCGGCGATGGCGGCTTCCACGTCCTCGGAAGTGTTCGAGTCAAGGGTGAGCCGCAGGTTTTCGATGTCGTGGTTCAGTGCGTCGTGGAGGGGGCTGTGGTGTTCACCGTGCTCGAGGAGGGTGTCCTCGGTGGAGATCATCACCAAGTACCGGGAGCGAAGTTCGCGTTGGAGGTCAGGCCAGCCCCGGTAGCCCAGACGCTGGGCGGTGCGTACAACTGTGGAGTTGTTGACGTCTGAGCGCTGCGCAATTTCGGCGATGTCAGCGTAGGAGGACAACTGCGGATTGCGTGCAATGACCTCCACCACCCGTGCCTGGGACTTGGATAATGCGACGTCGGGAAGCGCGTCTCCCAGCCAGGCGTGGTCCACAGGCTCCCGCGCCACAGTGCTGGGACCCGATTCGTCTGGCTTGCTTGTCACTACTCAAACTCCTTGTAACGCAGATCACTTGGCAATCTCGATTGCAATTAACATACTCTGCAATTTCGTTTGCAGCTAGTGGTTTGCGTTACAGGTATGTAAAAGTTCCACCCGAGGGCATGGGCGGGCGTTAAACGATAAGTGCCAGGGACCCTGTGGGGGTCCCTGGCACTTATCGTCACCCTAGGCCGGGTTGCTCACCAGCCCTGCATCCGCCTTCGCAATCCCGGGGCGCCGCGCAGAAAGGAGCGGAGCGAAGAACGCCGCAAGTTCCGCCGTCGCCGTCAACGGCAGGACGTTGGCAACATACTGGTCCGGGCGGACGACGACCACGACGCCGTCACGGCTGAGGCCGCGCAGCTCAAAGATGTCGTTGGCGGGATCGGTGCCGAACACTTTTTCGAGGTACGTCAGTTTGAACGGTCCCACGGTCGGCTTGAATGCCGCAGGGACGGCGTTGATGTCCACGTTGGTGTGGTCCTGCTGGTAGATCACTTTGACATCGAACCAAGCGTCCCGGTCAAGGTTCGACGGCGTCGCAGCCAGCGGCGAGTCCGGCGCGTTCGCGATCCACTCGGCAAAGTCGGCAACCGGGCCTTCGGCGCCTGCTTGGGCGGTATCGGCAAAGACGTAGATCCGCCAGCGGCCGTCCGCCTTTGCGTGGTGGCCCAGCTGCATGGGGTTGGTGTCGCAGACCCGCTGGACAGGGGCGGACTTGAAGCGTTTGCCTACCGGGAAGCCGGTTGCGAGTTCCTGGTGCCGCGGCTCCGATACGACCAGGGAGGGCGCGTATTGGGTCATGAAACCTGCGGGGAACTCTGCGGTGCCGGTGTAGAAGTTCTCCAGCTCCGTGGGGTCTTCAAACTCTTCGGGCTTCTTGGCCATGAGGGTGGACCATTGCTTGTCGAAGTCGATTAGGTTCTTCGCGACCACCTGGCGCTCCGCGGAATACGTGTCCAGCAGGCTTTCGGGGCTGCGGCCTTCGAGGACGTGACCGAGCTTCCAGCCTATGTTGAAGCCGTCCTGCATGGAGACGTTCATTCCCTGGCCGGCCTTGGCGCTGTGGGTGTGACAGGCGTCGCCGGTGATGAACACCCGTGGGGTACGCGTTCCGCGCTCCTCCGGCAGGACGTCGTCGAACCTGTCTGTCAGGCGGTGGCCGACCTCGTAAACGCTGTGCCACGCGACGTTGCGAACATCCAAGGTGTACGGGTGGAGGATGTCGTTGGCCTTCTGGATGATCTGTTCGATGGTGGTCTTCCGCACCGCCCCGTGGTCATCCGCTGCGACCTCGCCGAGGTCCACGTACATGCGGAACAGGTGCCCGCCCTCACGGGGAATCAGCAGGATACTGCCGCCGTTGCCGGACTGGATAGCGCATTTCGTCCGGATGTCCGGGAAATCGGTGACCGCCAAGACGTCCATGACGCCCCAGGCATGGTTCGCTTGATCACCGGCCAGATGGCAGCCAATCGATTCGCGGACCTTGCTGCGGGCGCCGTCGGCACCAACTACGTACTTGGCGCGGATAACCCGCTCCTGGCCCTCATCGGCACCGGCGGTGTGGCCGAGGGTCACCTCAACCGGGTAGTCCCCGTCGCCGGTGACCTTCAGGCTGCGGAACTCGTAGCCAAAGTCAGGGACCATGCGCGTGGGGGAGTTCGCCATGAACTCCGCAAAATAGTCCAGGACACGGGCCTGGTTGACGATCAAGTGCGGGAACTCGCTGATCCCGGCGGGATCATCCACCGCCCTGGCTGCCCTGACGATGCGAGAGTGATCGGCCGGGTCCGGCTTCCAAAAGGCCATCTCGGTGATGCGGTATGCCTCGGCTGTGATCCGCTCTGCAAACCCGAAGGCCTGGAAGGTCTCAACACTCCGGGCCTGGATGCCGTCGGCCTGGCCAATGGCGAGCCTGCCAGGGCGGCGTTCGATGATGCGCGTAGTGACTCCGGGGAACTGGGCCAACTGGGCCGCCGTCAACATCCCGGCGGGACCGGTGCCCACGATGAGGACATCGACTTCATCCGGAAGTGCTGACGGCCGGTTGATTCCGACGCCGGCGGCCGGCTCGACCCGCGGGTCACCTGATACATAACCGTGGTGGTGGAACTGCACGGGCTTTCCTCACTTCTTTGTGGGCTGGTGGAACGACTTGGTGTTCGATAATAGAACATGCTGTTCTATTATCGCTCGTTATATCGTAATGCGGGTCACAGTGCTCTTCAAGTCATCTGACGGAGAGGGCTGGAAGGAGACGGGTTCCTGTGGTTTTTGCCCGGGGCATGTCAGGATCAGGTATGCCTCGACTGATGCTCCTGGACACAGCCTCCCTGTACTTCCGCGCCTTCTACGGTGTGCCTGATTCCATCCGGCGTTCGGACGGGACTCCGGTCAACGCCGTGCGCGGCCTGATGGACATGATCGCCCGCCTCGTTACGGACTACGAGGCCACACACGTGGTGGCCTGTTGGGACAACGATTGGCGTCCTCAATGGCGTGTTGACCTGATTCCCAGCTACAAGTCCCACCGTGTCGCGGAAATCGTTCCGAACGGCCCCGACGTCGAGGTCGTCCCGGATCCGCTCGAAGCGCAGATCCCCATGATCCGCAAAGTACTGGAGCTCGCCGGGATAGCCGTGGTGGGCGCCGATGAGCATGAGGCTGATGACGTGGTGGGTACCTACGCCAGCCAGGCAGCGTTCCCCACTGACGTCGTGACCGGCGATCGCGACCTCTTCCAACTCGTCGATGACCAGCGCGGTGTACGGGTAATCTACACAGCGCGCGGGATGAAGAACCTGGAATTGGTCACCGAGGTAGTAGTTGTCGGCAAATACAAGGTTCTGCCGCAGCAGTACGCAGACTTTGCCACCCTCCGCGGCGACGCTTCCGACGGGCTTCCCGGAGTGGCCGGCATCGGCGAAAAAACCGCAGCTGGTTTGCTCGGCGAGCACGGCACCCTGCAGGGGCTGCTGGAGGCGGCAGAGGATCCCGACGGCGGTTTGTCGGCTTCCGTCCGCGCCAAACTGTCAGGTGCCGCGGACTACCTCAAGGTTGCGCCCGCCGTCGTCAATGTTGTCCGCGACCTGCAGCTGCCGTCCTTGGAGGAAGCGGGCGCGGAACTTTCACCTGTAGCGGGCGCTGCCCGCTCTGAGCTGGAGCAGCTGGCCAACGACTGGAACCTGGGTGGTTCCGTCAAAAGACTCCTCGATGCGCTGGACCGGGTCCGCTGACGTTACCGCCCGATAACCGAACCAACATGCATTCACAGCTTCGTCATAGGTACGGGACAGGATGGTCTGGGGTTGGCCCCTCATCGTGTTAGGAGGACGGCACATTGGACCGTCCCTCAGACAACACCCGTAGCAAGGGATTGAGGAGAGGCATATGTCGAAAACCAAGAGAATAACCCTGGGGGTCGCAGCCGGAGCGCTTGCGTTGGGTGCCGGATTGGGTGTGACCAGCATCGCCACAGCAGCGACCACGCCGACGCCGAGTGCTACATCTTCCGCTGATGCGACCACTCCATCGGACCAGGGTGGAAGGCCCGGCGGGCATGGACACGGACGGGACGGCGGCAAGATTGCGTCCGAACTGGCAACCAAGCTGGGTGTGGACGAGACTAAAGTCTCCGACGCGCTGAAGGCCTTCCGCGAAGCGAACAAGCCCACCACCCCGCCTGCCGAGGGAACAGAGGGCACTAAGCCGGATCCCTCGGCCCGCGATGCCGCGTTGGCGAAGTCCCTCGCTTCGGCGCTCGGCGTTGACGAAGCCAAGGTCACCACGGCGTTGGAAGAGATCCGTTCTGAGGGGCAGGCCCAGCGTGCTGCCGCACTGAAAACCCGGCTCGACAAGGCCGTGACGGACGGAAAGCTGACGCAGGCCGAAGCCGACGCCGTAACCAAGGCCGTTGAGGCAGGCGTTATCGGAGGTGGCGGGCGCTAGTACGCCGTGACAAGCCCTTTTTGTGGCACTAAAAGGGTCCCCTGGAGTTGTCCGGGGGATCCTTTTTCGTGCCGCTGGAAGTTTTTTTAGAACCCTTGTCGATTTGACCTCGCACCGTTCGACCTATGGGTGAGAAGGTCGAAGGGCGACCTTCCACAACATAGGAGATTGAGCCAAATGGCAAAGTACATGTTGATCATGCGGGCAGACGACGATTCCTACGCCAAGTTCGAGAACATCGACTTCAACGACATCCTCGAAGCCATGGGTAAATTCAATGACGAACTGATCCGGGCGGGAGTATTGCTGGCCGCCGAAGGTCTGGAGGATCCGAAGGAGACCGTAGTGGTTGATTTCACCGGCGAAACGCCCGTAGTCACTGATGGTCCTTACGGTGAAACAAAGGAGCTCTTCGGTGGCTTCTACATCCTTGATGTCGCCTCGAAGCAGGAGGCCGTCGAATGGGCCAAGAGGGCGCCCATGACAGCAGGCACCAAAACCGAAATCCGCCGCGTAACCAGCATCGACGAGTTCCCCCAGGACAACGAATGGATTCAAAAGGAACGTGCATGGCGCGAGCAGACCGGCCAACTCTGAAACTTCGACCGGTTTTTCCCTGGAAGCGGCATCGCGCGTGAGCAGCAACGAGGCAAGGGCCGCCGTCGAGGCAGTGTGGCGGAGCGAATCTGCCCGCATCGTCGGCGCCCTTGCCCGCTATACGGGCGATTTCCCGCTGGCCGAGGACCTTGCCCAGGAAGCCCTCGCAGAAGCGATCGTGTCGTGGTCCGTCAAGGGTATTCCGTTGGAACCTGCGGGCTGGCTGCTGACTGCCGGACGACGCCGGGCCATTGACACCTTCCGCCGACGTTCCGCCCAGGACGAAAAGTACGCGCTGTTGGCCCGCGAGCTGACTGAAGAGGCGGCAGGAGCGGACGCGCTGTTCACCACGGATGCGATAGATGACGACGTCCTGGCCTTGATGTTCATCTCCTGCCATCCGGTCCTCTCGAAGGAAGCGCGAATCGCCCTGACACTGAGGGTGGTTGGTGGCATGGGGTCCGATGAAATCGCCAAGGCGTTCCTGGTTCCGCTACCTACCGTCCAGGCCCGCATCACCCGCGCCAAGAAGACCCTCGCGGCCGCCCATATACCGTTTGCCGTGCCGGAGCGCGACGAGATCCCCGAACGGCTTGGATCCGTGCTTCACGTCATCTACCTCATCTTCACTGAGGGGTCCTTCGCTTCTGCGGGGGACTCGTGGATGCGGACGGAACTCGCTGGCGAAGCACAGCGGCTGGCCCGGGTCCTTGTCCGGCTGGCGCCTGAACCCGAAGTATTCGGGCTACTCGCGCTGATGGAACTAACGGCCGCCCGATTCCCGGCGAGGATCGACGCGGCCGGGAACCCGGTACTCCTTGCCGACCAGGATCGACGGCGCTGGGACCAGTCAGCGATACGACGCGGCAGGGCGGCACTCGCGACTGCGGTGAGCACTGGACGGGGTCTTGGTACGTACGGGTTGCAGGCATCGATCGCCGAATGCCATGCCATCGCCCGCACTGCGGACGAGACAGATTGGCAACGCATTGTCGTCCTGTATGAAGCGCTGGGGCGGCTCACCGGGTCGCCTGTCGTTGAACTCAATCGCGCGGTGGCCGTGGCCATGGCCGCAGGGCCGGCTGCCGGCCTGAAGCTCGTGGATTCGCTCGCAGCCAGGGGCGAGTTGGAAGGATCTCACCTTCTGCCAACAGTGAAGGGAGAGTTGCTGGCACGGCTTGGGTGCTACGCAGACGCCGAAGAATCACTGAAACTGGCCCTCGACCGCTGCACGAACGCAGCCGAACGGACTGCCCTGGAGCGAAAGATCGCGCAACTCGGTAAGAGCTGACCGAAGTCACGGGATTGATGAATCATTCCGTGTTGCCGGCCGACGCAGTCCCGGATTCTCAGGAGAATGAAATTCCAGCCGGGTCTAGAGGCAGGGACGTCCCAGCCAGGTCTAATGCACGGCATAGTCACGTCGTGTGATGGGCAGCATGCTGGTTTTCCCGCCCGTGCTTATGTTTTGGGTGGTGTGTGGTGGTGGTTGCGTCGGGGTGTTTGGTGGGGGTCGATGTGGGGTGGGGGGATGAACCAGGGGACGCCGTTTTGGATGGTGATGCGCCAGTGTTCTTTGTGGATGAGGTGGTGGTGGTGGGAGCAGAGCAGGGTGGCGTTGTTTGTTCCTGTGGTGCCGCCTTGTGACCAGTAGGTGATGTGGTGGGCTTCGCACCAGGGTGCGGGGAGGGTGCAGTCGGGGAACGCGCAGCCGCCGTCGCGGGCGGTGATGGCTTTGCGGATGTGGGGTGGGAAGATCCGGGTGGTGCGGCCGATGTCGAGTATTTGGGAGTCGGTGCCGAGCAGGACGGGCAGGATGTCGGCGTCGCAGGCGATTTTGCGGATGGTGTTGGGGTGGATCGGGCCGGTAAAGGTCGCGGTGCCGGTACTGACAGTGTTCCGGAGGCGCGGCTGCTTCGTGGTGTTGGTTTCTTTTGTGGCGCTCGTGGTGGTGTGGGTGAGGTGTTGGAAGAGGTCGTGGTGGTCGATGGTGACGGTGAGTTGGGGTCGGAGTCCGCCGTTGCTGGGCAGTTTCCCGGTGGTCATGGCCACGGCGCAGGCTCCGATGAGGCCGTCGAGGAGTTTCTGGGCGCGGGAGCGCCGGTCCAGCTGAGGGCCGGTGGTGCCGGTTTGGGTGTTTGTGGTGTTGGTGAGTCGTGGGTTGGTGGCGGCGTTCATGGCGGTGGTGAGGGTTTCGTATTGTTCGGTGGTGGCGAAGATTTCCAGGTGGTGGAGTCCGTGGCGGCGTCGGCGTCGGAGGAACGCGCCTTGGACGTGGCGGAGGGCTTCTTCGGTGGGTTCGGGGCCGTTTTGGTCGATGTGGTCGATCCAGCGGTTGGCCATTGTGGTGACGAAGTCGGGGTCGGACTGTGTGGCGGTGGTGGTGAGGGCGTGTTCCATGCCGGTGAGGGTGTCCGGGTCGGTGAAGTGTTGGGCTTTGTCCAGGGCGGTGCTGATGATCGTCGCGGACCGGGACGGGACCTGTCCGGTGTGGAGGCCCTCGGCGAGTCTTTGACGACGGGCCGGGATTTCCTGGCCGGTCATTCCGGCCCCGGGCAGGACATCGTTCGCGAGGGCGAGCCTGCGCCGTGCTTCGCCGATCCCGATCCTCAACCGGGCCCGGAGGAACTCCGCCGCGTTCCGGTACCCATCATCCAAAACACTGCCACCACCACCAGCACCAGCACCATCAGCAGTACCCGCTTTGACGGTGCTTCCGGGGGCCGCTTCACCCGTACGACCACCGGAAGCACCACCACCGTCCCCTGAGCCACCGGCTGGTTCGGTCCACCCCGTCCGCCATTCCTGGGCGCCGGACGCCGGGGACTGTCCGGGCTGCTGTGCCGGCACCGCACGCTGCGCCTCCGTCCGGGTCCGCTCCACAGCCTGCGCCGCAACGACCTGCACGTACTCCAGCTGCCGAGACAGATCCTCTACCCGGCCCGCAAAATCAGCAGCCTCCCCAAAACCAAACAACCGGGCATCGGCAGCGACCGAACCACACAGCTCGACCAACGCCTCGGAAGCATCGTCAAGCAACTGTGCCTGTTCTGACGGACCACCTCCAGAGCCGGACGTGGGTCCGCAGCTGACAGGAAGCCGCTTACTGTTGTGATCGCTCGGGGACAAATCGCTGGAGCCTGATTGCTCGGATTGCGGATTCCCTGAACGGAAGGAAACGTCGGACGGTTCGCCCGGCCGACTGAGAACCTGCCCGTTTGTGTCCATGCAACGAGCCTGTCATGGCCCGACGCCGGCGATTAGCCCCCTCACGGGCTATGTGGAAAAGTCCGTGACTACGCCGGTCTTGGAAGCCGAAAATCCACCCATGCGGCTCCTGCTGACAGAGCCTCCAACGGCAACATCCTCATCATGCCGAGAGGGTTTCTGCCAGTACCCGTAACAGCAGTGACTGCTTACACTCAGCCAAAGCGTGTTAGATGGAAACATCCACTAAAGACAGACACGTTGGAGAAACATGCCTACCGCTTCCGCATTTGCCTCACCCTCGGCCACGGGCGACCTGACCCTGACCACCATTGAACGCCGCGAAGTTGGCCCGAACGACGTCCATATTGATATCAAGTTTGCGGGTATCTGCCACTCGGACATCCACACCGTTCGCGGTGACTGGGGTCCCCAGCAGTACCCCTTGGTGCCGGGCCACGAAATCGCCGGCATCGTTACCGAGGTTGGCGCCGAGGTGACCAAACACAAGGTCGGCGACCGCGTCGGCGTCGGCTGCATGGTCAACTCCTGCAAGGAATGCAAGAACTGCCTGGCCGGCGAGGAACAGTATTGCCTGAAGGGCAACGTGGGCACCTATGGCGCGGTGGACCGCGACGGCACCATCACCCAGGGTGGCTACTCCAGCAACGTCGTGGTGAATGAAGACTTCGTGGTGACCATTCCGGAAGGGCTGGACCTCGATGTTGCTGCTCCGTTGCTTTGCGCCGGTATCACCACCTTTTCCCCGCTGCATCACTGGGGCGCGGGTCCGGGCAAGAAGGTAGCGATTGTCGGGCTGGGCGGTCTCGGACACATGGGCGTCAAGATTGCCCACGCCATGGGCGCCGAGGTGACGGTTCTGTCGCAGTCCCTGAAGAAGATGGAAGATGGCCTGCAGTTGGGCGCGGACCACTATTACGCGACCAGTGACCCCGCCACCTTCGAACAGCTCGGCGGTACGTTCGACCTGATCATCAACACGGTCAGCGCTTCAATCGACATCAGCGCCTACCTCCAGTTGTTGACGCTCGACGGAACGCTCGTCAACGTCGGCGCGCCCGCTGAACCGCTCCCGGTGAACGCCTTTGCCTTGATCGGCGGTCGCCGTCGTTTCGCCGGCTCCATGATCGGTGGCATCCGCGAAACGCAGGAGATGTTGAACTTCTGTGCCGAGCACGGCCTTGGTGCGGAGATCGAGGTCATTCCTGCCAGCAAGATCAATGACGCTTACGAACGAGTTCTCGCCTCGGACGTCCGCTACCGCTTCGTCATCGACGCCTCCACCATCGGCTAGACCGAACGTCTCGAAAGGCCGCGCCCTCCAAAAGGGCGCGGCCTTTCGGCTGCCGGGACGCTGCCAAAAAACAGCGACAATGGTTTGGTGACTTTCAGACTGGACACCATTGGTAGGGGACTGGTCTTCGCCGACTCCATCCAGGACCTTGCAGCGGCCCTGTCGCAGCAGGGCGACGGCGGCACGGCGGTCGTGCAGGCACCGCCAGGTACGGGAAAGACCACGCTGGTGCCGCCGCTGCTGGCGAACCTCATTGGTCAGTGGCATTCCGGGCAGCCACGCGTCGTCGTGACCCAACCCCGGAGGGTCGCAGCACGTTCCGCCGCACGGCGGCTCGCTTCCTTGGACGGAACCCGGTTGGGCAGCAAGGTGGGCTACACCGTCCGTGGCGAGTCCAGGACGGGTCCGGACACGATGGTGGAGTTCGTTACTCCCGGGATACTCATCCGGCGACTCCTCAAGGACCCCGGTTTGGAGGGCGTCCAGGCGGTGGTCCTGGACGAGGTCCATGAGCGGGGCCTTGAGTCTGATCTTCTGGTGGGGATGCTCGCCGAGGTCCACGAACTCCGCGAGGACCTCACACTGGTCGCCATGTCGGCAACCCTTGATGCCCGGCGGTTCGCCGCGTTGTTGGGAACCGGGGACGACGGCGGCGGGCCGGCTCCCGTTATCGACTGCCCTTCCGCAATGCACCCTTTGGACGTTCAGTGGCGTCCGTTCCGGGAACACCGTTTGGACGAACGGGGAGTGGCCCGTGCCTTCCTCGATCACGTTGCCCGCACCACGGCGGAGGCCCACGCAGCCGCCGTGGCCGGGAACCCCGACGTGGATGCCTTGGTGTTCCTCCCGGGCGTCCGTGAGGTGTCCGACGTCGCTTCCCGCCTACGGGCGGAGGTGTCGGGGAACGTTGAGGTTCTTGAGTTGCACGGCCAAGTAGGTCCTGACGCCCAAGACCGCGCAGTATCCGGGCGGGAGCCGGGAGGCGCAGCACGGATCATCGTGTCCACGTCTCTGGCTGAGTCGTCACTCACCGTTCCGGGAGTCCGGTTGGTCGTCGACTCGGGGCTGTCCCGCGAACCGCGCAGGGATGCCGGCCGCGGCATGTCCGGTCTCGTTACCGTCTCCTGCTCACGTGCATCGGCGGATCAGCGTGCGGGGCGCGCGGCGCGGCAGGGCTCGGGTACCGTGGTCCGCTGCTACGACCAACGGGACTTTGCTTCCGCCCCTGCCCATCAAACCCCGGAGATCCTGGCCTCTGACCTGACTGGAGCGGCGTTGATGCTCTCGTGCTGGGGGGCGCCCCGCGGCAAGGGGCTGGCGTTGCCGGATACCCCGCCCTCTGCGGCCATGGACGACGCTATGGAACTGCTCAGGGAACTGGGCGCCGTGACGGAAGACGGAACAGCCACCGCCCTGGGCAAAACTCTTTCGCGCGTACCCGCCGATCCGCGTCTGGCCCGGGCCCTGCTGGACGGATCAGCAGTTGTGGGCCGACGCGTCGCGGCCGAGACGGTGGCCATGGTGGCCGGCGATCAGCGTGCTCCCGGGGCGGACTTGACCAAGTTACTGGGCTACCTGCGTTCCGGATCAGATCCCGCAGCGCGGCGTTTCGCCGAAGACGTGAAGCGGATGGAGAGCATCGCGCGGCAGGAGGCGGCCGCCGTCGTGCCCTTATCAAATGCCCGCCACATCACGGCGGCTGAGGCGCCCGGCTTCGTTGTGGCGCTGGCGTTCCCGGACCGTATGGCCAAACGCGTTACGGGGAATGGCCCGGACAGCTACCTGCTGACCTCGGGTACGCGGGCGGGACTGCCGGCCGGGAGTCCGTTGTCAGGGCACGATTGGCTGGCGGTTGCTGAGGTCTCACGCGCGCAGGGCCGCGACGCTGCCGGGACAGGTGCGGTTATTCGCTCGGCCGCGCCGCTTTCGGCGGAACTGGCCGAGGCCGCGGCCCCCCACCTCTTGACCGGGAAGGAGTACGCCACCTTTGACCAAGGTCGCGTGACCGCCCGCCTGGAACGGAGGCTTGGGGCGATTGTGCTGTCCTCAACGCCGGTACGTCCCAGCGTCGCGTCTGGACGAAGGGCAGTAGCAGAGTCCCTGGGCAAGAACGGACTATCCATGCTGCATTGGTCCAGCAACGCCGATGCGTTCCGGCGGCGTTTGGCCCTGCTCCACCGTGAGCTCGGTGACCCTTGGCCCGATGTCACGGAATCAGGCCTGTTGGCCAGGTTGGAAGAATGGTTGGCCCCCGAGTTGGAGGCGATGGCCACTGGCACTGCTGCCAGTGCCGTGAATCTTGCCGATCCGCTGCGCCGCCTCCTTCCATGGCCGGATGCCGGCCGTTTGGACGTTCTTGTTCCCGAACGCCTTGCGGTGCCCAGCGGTTCGCTGGTGCGCCTTGACTATCCGGACGTGGATGACGACGGCGGTCGTCCCGTCGTGGCGGTCAAGTTGCAGGAGTGCTTCGGCTGGGACAGCACGCCCCGGCTGGTGGACGGCAGGGTGCCCGTGCTCTTTCACTTGCTGTCCCCGGCAGGGCGTCCCCTGGCCGTCACGGATGATCTCTCGTCTTTCTGGTCCGGCCCCTACGCACAGGTCCGGGCAGAGATGCGGGGACGTTATCCCAAGCATCCCTGGCCCGAAGACCCGTGGACCGCACCGGCTACCGCCAGGACCAAGAACCGGATGTAGGGCGGCCTGCTAGGCCGAACGGTCCAGCATGAACTGGATTTCCCCGTCCACGAACGTTCCCAGGACGCGGCTTGCGGCCAGCTCGTCCGGCGCTGCGCTAAGAGGGTCCAGTTCAAGGACAGTGAAGTCCGCCCGCTTGCCCTTGGAAATGGACCCCGAAACATCCCATAGCCCTGCGGCTTTTGCTGCGTGTGAGGTGTAGCCCTCAAGCGCTTGAAGCGCCGTAAGTGCCTGGGCGGGAGCGATGGGGTCCTGCTCCGGGTGGCCCGAACGGCGCCGCAGGCGTGCGTCCGCCATGATGGGCAACGGCGGGAAAGGAGCGATGGGCCAATCGGAGCCAATCCCCAGGGCGACACCGGCTTCACGAAGATCCCGGCAGCGCCACGCCCTGTCGGCCCTCTCGGGACCGAGCCTGGTGGACCAGTTGTCGCTATGGTCGGCCAGGGAGTAGTGAGTGCAATGGGTCGGTTGCATGCTCGCCACCACCCCCGCATCCTTGAAGCGCGCCACGAGTTCGTCCGGAACGGTTTCGAGGTGCTCGATCCTGTGGACAGTCCGGCGGAGGACATCCGACGGCACAACATCGCGGAGGGACTCCATCGCCTCCAGCACGTGTTGCACTCCGGCGTCACCGATCGCGTGGGTCGCCGTCGGGATTCCGCGGGTGGCGAAGTAGCGGACGGCGGCTGAGTATTCTTCGGGCCGCGGCCAGAAGGGCGCCGTGGATTCGCCGTACAGATCGGGTTCGTAGAGCCAGGCCGTTCCGTTATCCACCGTTCCATCTACGAACAGCTTGATGGCTTCAACGGACCAGCGGCGCCCACCCTTGCCCAAGGTACGGGCGAGTTCCTTCCAGTCGTCCTCTCCGGTGCCAGGCATGCACCACGGCGCAGAGCGCAGCCGGAGCGGCAGCTCACCGTCGGCCTCGAGTGCGTGGAAGAGCGCTGCGGATTCTGCACTGTGGTCCATGATGTGGCCGCCGGTGAGTCCCGACCTCGCAAAATCCCGGAGCAATGCGGCCAGCCTCGTCTTGCGCCGGGCAAAGGACTCCTGGGGGATGTGCCGCTGCACGAGCTCCATGGCGGCGGCTTCTAGCAAGAGGCCGGTAGGAACTCCTTCGGCGTCACAGACCACTTCCGAGGCTTGCTCGAAGGCGTACCTGCCACGGACGCCGGCCACCTCCAGGGCGCGGCTGTTGGCCACGGCCGAGTGCCCGTCAAACAACCGGATCAGTGCCGGTTTGCCGCCGCTGACATCGTCCAGCATGCTGCGGTGCAAGGGCGCCGTGCCGAACGCGTTCGGATTCAGGCCCCAGCCACGCAACCACTCGTCGTCGTGTGCTGCCTGGGCGCGGAGGAGCGCCCGGACTTCATCAAGCGTCGACGCACCGGAAAGGTCCACACCGACGGTGAGGTCCAGGCCGAATACCGGATGGATGTGGCAGTCAACCAGGCCCGGCGTGAGTGTCGCGCTGCCGAAGTCCACCACGTTTGTGCCCGCCTGTCGCCAGTCGTGGGCGTCAGCGCGGCTTCCGACGGCGGTCACGGTGCCGTCGCTGACCGCGACTGCTTGGACGGGCCCACGCTGTGGGTGCTTGTCCAGGGTATGGATGGTATCGGCGAGGACGATGAGGTCAGGAATCATGGGTTTCAAAGCTTCCAATCCGGGCGAAGACGTCGGGGCGGGCAGTGCGCAGGCGGCGGGCGATCAGCAGGCCTGCGAGGAAAACGATGGGTGTGACAGACAGGAGAATGGCGTTGGTGACGGCATCGGCAAAGGTCAGCAGTTCGATGTTGACGGCGATGAGCGCCACGACCCCGAAGAGCAGGACGGCCGATGCAATGCTCACTGGAATGAGCACTCGGTTGGTCACTGCGGCGGGGTTCCGGCGCAGGTAGATGAACGCGGCCACCGAAACAAGCCCCTGCAACGCCACGATCCCCACGATGCCTGGTGTGTTGACCCAAATGAGCAGGTGCTTGTAGGGGTCGGCATTGGCCACGGCACAGATCAGGATGACGACGGCGGCCAGCACCGTCTGGATCTGTCCCGCACGGTGCGGTGACTTGTATTTCGGGTGTGTCCTGCCCAGGAAGGCGGGAAGGATCCCGTCCTTGGCCAGCATGTAGACATAGCGGTTGATGGCGTTGTGGAAGGCCAGCTGGGAGGCATAAACGCTTGTCACGATCAGCACATACATGACGACCTCGGCCCAGGGGCCTACGTACTGGTTAATGGTGGCGAAGAACATCCCGTCGGCGAGTTCACCGGCAGCAGCCACGACGTTCCCGTTGCCGAATGCCTGGATGACCGTCCACACGATGAAGGCGTAGAACACGGACATGAATCCCACGGCGATGTAGGTCGCCCTGGGGACGGACTTGTCCGGATTACGTGCTTCACGCCGGTACAGGACCGTTGATTCGAAGCCCATGAACGCCGCGAAGCAGATAGCGAGAATGGCCAGGACTCCGGGAGTGAAGGCGTTTTCGGGGGAGAAGGAAGCGAAACTGATACCTTCGGCACCTCCGCGGGCCAGGATGCCAACACCCATGATGGCGAGGATCGCGGTCTCAGCGATGAGCAAGACGCCCAGCACCTTGGCGCCGACGTCAATTCCGCGGTAGCCGAGGAACCAAACAGCCGCTATCGCGGCCAGGGCTACCAGCGGCCAAGGGACTTCCAGGCCGAAAAGCGTTCGAAGCATGGCTTGGGTCTGGACCGCGAACAGCCCGTAGACCCCGATTTGCAGACAGTTGTAGGACACGATCGCGAGGATTGCCGAGGCAAGTCCCACCGTCCTGCCCATGGCCAAGGTGATGTAGGTGTAGAAGCCGCCGGCGGCTTTGACGTGCTTGGTCATTGCCATGAAAGCGACGGCGAATACCAACAGCACCGCGCCGGCGACGACGTAGCCCATGGGGGCGCCGATGCCCCCGATTCCAATGGCTACGGGGGCCACGCCGGCCATGACGGTAAGTGGGGCCGCTGCGGAGATCACCAGGAAGGCGATGCCGCCGGTGCCGATGGCGTTCCGTTTGAGCCCGTTTCCAGCATCGGCTGCTGGCGGTCGGGTTTCCAGATCAGACATGGGGATCCTATGGGGTGAAGGGGAAAACTGGGGGAGGGAGACTTAAGCGAAAGCCTTTCGTTTATCGTAAGGTCTTGTGATCCGCAGCACAATACCCATCGGGCAACTTCTGGCTAGAGTCGTAACAACAACCTTGAATGGAGTACCCCGTATGGCACGCCCGCTGGTCCCGCTGATATCCATCGACGCACTCGTCACCGCCGCCCTGGAGTTGGTGGACGAGGCCGGGGACTTCAGCCTGCCCAAACTGGCCAAACGGATCGGCGTCAGCCAGTCCTCCATCTACAACCACGTCAGTGGACGCGAAGAGATCCTTGAACTCATGCGGGGCCGCATCATCTCCGAAAGCACTTACGAACTCGACGCCCGGCAGGATTGGGAGGCCGCCCTTCGCGCGATTGTCCGCAGCTACCGGGATGCCTTTGCCCGGCACCCCAGGCTCGCTCCGCTGCTGGTACTGCAGACGGTGCAGGACCACCAGGTCCTTGGGCTCTACGAGGACCTGGCACTGGCCCTGGAAGCCGCCGGTTTCCGCGGCCGCGACGTATTGTCCGCGATCTCCACCATCGACAGCTTCGCACTGGGTTTTGCCTTGGATCTGGCAGCCCCGGACGTTGTCTGGGCACCTCCACAGCAGGGCTTCCCGGCCCTCAGCGGCGCCTTGGCCAACGCGGGACCTGCCGATGAGCGGGGCGAAGCGGCCTTCGAATTCGGTTTGGAAATCCTCATCGCGGGCTTGCATTCCCGGCTGCGGACCGCGGTTCAGTGAACTTTCTGCAAATGTGGTGGGAGGCGGTGGTCCGTGGTTTCACCCAGACCCACACCACTGCCGTACCCATGCCTGTCCTCGTTGGCATCCTCGCCTGTGCTGTGGTCCTCAGCATCCCGCGCGCGACGTGGCGATGGTTCGGCCTGTACGTCACCTTCGTCCACGAACTGGGCCATGCCTACGCAGCCCTCATGACGGGAAGATTCGTCCATGGACTCCGGATCGGGCTCGATCACTCCGGCCGCCTGGTCAGCAGTGGCAGGAGCGCCTTCGGTGCGGCGTGGTCCGGTTTCTGGGGTTATCCTGCCCCGGCCGTCGTGGGACTGTGCCTGATTGCGGCGGTCAGCGCCGGGCGGTCGGGCGCTGCCATGTCGGTCGGGGCCTTGATCCTGTTGGTTTCCCTGGTCTTCCTGCGCAACCTCACGGGGATACTGGTGGCTCTGGCCAGCGCAGGGATTGCCCAGGTTTTGCTCCTTTTCGCCACTCCCGACGTAGTCAACTACGTCGTGTTGGCCCTAGGCGTAGCCCTGACCGTAGGAGGGGTGCGTGACCTCTTCAAGCTGGCCGGCGTTCACACAAAACGCCGTGAACGCCTCGCTTCGTCAGACGCTTTCATTCTGGGCCGGACCACTGGCGTGCCCGGGTTTGTGTGGCTCTCCGGGTTCACGGTCGTCATTGCCGGCTGCGTGGCGGCGTCAGCGTGGTTGCTATGGGGGCTGCTCACCGTTTAGCCCGGCATCAGGGACGGCGGGGGACGTGCGACGCCGCGGGCTTTGGTTCAGTGGCTGCAGGCACTTGCCGTGTGGTCGCCTCAGGGTGTCCAATCCTCTTAAAGATTCGGAGCTCTGGATGCGAACCATGAGCGTTCGGGCTCCGCGGCGGGAGAACCTCAGGAGATGCCATGTCTGCAAAGGGCACGCGGGATGCAGGAAAAGCTACAAGCCCCACCGCGAATGAAACCAGGCGCAGTGGGAACGGCGTGGTTTCTGCACACCGAGACCCCGCCAGGATACGCAACGTGGCACTGGTCGGGCATTCGGGCTCCGGCAAATCGATGCTGGTCGAAGCGCTGCTCGCGGCAACGGGAGCCATTACCAGGATGGGCTCCATCAGCGAAGGCACGACTGTCAGCGATGCTGATCCTTCAGCCATCCATCAACAACGCTCGGTAACTCTGTCCGTCGCACCGATCCTCATTGGCGACATCAAGGTCAATCTGATCGACACCCCCGGCTACACCGACTTCACAGGCGAGTTGCGGGCTGGTTTGCGGGCCGCCGACGCGGCCCTTTTTGTTGTGTCCGCCGTGGAGGGAATCGACGGTGCCACCGTCGCGCTGTGGAGCGAATGCGAAAAGATCCGGTTGCCCCGCGCAGTAGTGATCAGCAAACTGGACCATCCCCGCGCAGACTTCAGCGCCGCCGTCGAGCGCTGCCGGGAAGCCTTCGGAGAATCTGTCCTCCCGCTGTATGTTCCGGCAGTGGGTAACGCCGGCCTCATCGGTGTCCTTCACGGAGCCGCGGAGGAGTTGACCCCCACGGCCGATGTGGAATCAGTAAGGGATGCCCTGCTGGAAGGAATCATTGCCGAAAGCGAAGACGAAACCCTCATGGACAGGTACCTGGGCGGTGAAGAACTGCCGTTGCCCGACCTCATCAACGACCTTGAAACCGCCGTGTCACGCGGCAGTTTCTTTCCCGTGATGCCCACCTCGGCCGAAACGGGCCTTGGGTTGCCGGAACTGATGGCCCTGCTCACCGACGCTATGCCATCGCCCCTTGAACGGACGCCACCTGCAGCCATGACGCTCGACGGTTCATCGCTGAAGACGTTGCACTGCGATCCCGCGGGCCGTCTCGCCGCCGAAGTCGTGCGGACCACCGTAGACCCTTTCCTCGGCCGGGTGTGCCTGGTTCGGGTCTTCTCGGGAACGCTGCGCGAGGATTCGTCCATTCACATCGGCGGCAGGGGACTGGCGGACAGGGGACATGAGGACCACGACGCGGATGAGCGCATCACACACCTGTACTCCCCGGTGGGATCCGGCCTCAAAGCCGTCCCGGAGTGCATCGCGGGTGACATCTGTGCCATCAGCAAACTGGCAAGTGCCGAAACAGGCGATACCGTCTCGGACCGCGAAGCCCCGCTCCTGATCGAGACCTGGAACATCCCCGAACCCTTGATGCCGATCGCCGTGGAGGGCGCATCACGAAGCGACGAAGACGCGTTGGCGAAGAGCATTGGAAAGGTAGCGGCCGCCGATCCAACACTCAGGCTTGAGCGCAACCCGGACACCCATCAGCTCATCTTGTGGTGCATGGGAGAAGCGCACGCCGAGGTGATCATGGACCGCTTGCGAAACCAAGGCGTGAAGCTGCAGACCGTGGATATCATTACTCCCCTTCGGGAGACGTTCGCCAGCAAGGCAACCGGACACGGCCGCCACGTCAAGCAATCAGGCGGCCATGGCCAGTTCGCCATCTGCGACATCGAGGTGGAACCGCTGGCACGCGGCGACGGGTTTGCGTTCACGGACAAGATCGTTGGCGGGGTCATTCCGGGAACGTTTGTCACGTCCGTGGAAAAGGGGGTCCGGGCCCAAATGCTCAAGGGGGTGTCTGCAGGATTCCCGGTGGTGGACATCAAGGTAACGCTGGTGGGTGGCAAGACCCACAGCGTGGATTCCTCCGATGCCGCGTTCCAGGCAGCAGGCGCCTTGGCGCTGCGGGAGGCTGCCGCCGCCGCGAAAATCCAACTCCTTGAACCTGTCTCCTCCGTGGTGATCAGCGTGCCCGACGAATACGTCGGAGCTGTCATGAGCGACCTCTCCGGGCGACGAGGGCGGGTGAACGGCACCAATGCCACCGACAACGAGGGTACCGAGATCCTTGCGGAAGTGCCGGACCAGGAACTCCTGCGTTACGCCATCGACCTCCGCGCACTCACGGCCGGCACAGGACATTTCCGGAGATCGTACCTTCGCCACGAGCCACTGCCCAAGTAGGTTCAGGCACCCGTTTTCAAGAACGCAGCTACCTCGGGTGCCAGCGAAGCACCTGTTTCAGAGGCGGTCCGCTTCAGGCCCTTGACCGCAAATGAATGGTCACCGCCCTCGCACCACTGGAGCCTCGCCGTCGGGCCGATCCTGGACACCACGCCTTCCAGGATTTCAGGAGTGGAGAAGGTGTCCCGGGTGCCCTGCAGGAACAGCATCGGCACGGTTATTCCGTAAAGGTGTTCATCCCGGAGCTTCTCAGGCTTCCCGGGGGCATGTAGCGGATAACCAAGGTAGACGAGTCCCTGCGCGGGCATGCCTTCGGCCACCGCCATGGACGCCATGCGCCCCCCGAACGATTTGCCTGCGGCCCATAACGGATTGCCGTCCGACAACTCTGCAGCTGCCTCCATCACGGTCCGCCACGTTGCGATGGCAAGTGGCGGACGGTCCGGGAAGCGACGCCCGGCTTCGCGGTAGGGAAAGTTGAAACGGAGTGTAGCCACACCCTCCTGCGCCATGGCCGAGGCGAAGCCCTGCAGGAAGGGATGTTCCATCCCGGCCCCGGCGCCATGGGCCACCACCAAGGTGGCAAAACTGTCCTCAGGCTGGACATGGAGGGCGGAAACACGGGTATCAGCGACGGCGACGGTCAGGGATGTCTCGACGGTGGGCATATGAACATCATTACCTACCAGAGCGGCAGGAGAAGAGCCCATCACGAAACACGCCCTCGGGCATCAGGCACAAGGTGCTGACGCGGCGCACCTTTACGGGGTAGCTTGTGCCCATGGCGAGTGAAGCAACCACTGTAACCGTTCCCGGTCCCAACGGCCCACGTGAGGTCAGGATTTCCAGTCCGGGCCGGGTCATGTGGCCGGACGCGGGGCTTACCAAGCTCGATCTCGCCAACTACCTGATCGATGTCGGCGAGCCGTTTGTCGCCGCCAACGGCAACAGGCCTGTGAGCCTTCAACGGTACTCAGGAAACATCGATGGAGAGATGTTTTTCTCCAAGAACCCTCCCAAGGGCGCCCCTGAGTACGTTCGCGCCGTCACTGTTACCTACCCGAGCGCGCGGTCACACCCCCAACTGGTCATCGACGAACCTGCGGCAGCGGTGTGGGCAGCCCAGATGAACACAGTGGTATTCCACCCCTGGGCTTCCCGTGCCAACGATCCCGATAACCCGGACCAGCTACGGATCGATTTGGATCCCCAGCCCGGGACGGATTTCGACGACGCCATCCCGGCTGCGATTGAGCTTCGCTCTGTCCTGGAGGAGGCCGGGCTGACGGCGTTCATCAAGACATCGGGTAACCGCGGTCTGCATGTTTACGCCCCCATCCATCCCAAGCACGAGTTCCTCGAAGTCCGCCACGCCGTGATCGCTGCCGGACGCGAACTTGAGCGCCGCATGCCCGACAAGGTCACCACGGCGTGGTGGAAGGAAGAACGCGGAAAGCGGATCTTCGTGGATTTCAACCAAGCCAACCGGGACCGGACCATCGCTGGCGCCTACAGCCCCCGGGCTGTACCGACAGCGCAGGTGTCCTGCCCTTTGACCTGGGAGGAACTGGAGAATGCGGACCCCGGTAAGTACACCATCACCACCGTTCCCGACCGGTTGAAAAAGGTGGGGGATCCTTGGGCGGCCATGCACGATCATCCAGGTGACATTGACGTCCTGCTCACATGGTGGGAACGCGACGTCGAGAACGGCCAGGGCGAGATGCCTTTCCCGCCGGAGTTTCCCAAAATGCCCGGTGAACCCATGCGGGTACAGCCAAGCCGGGCGCGAAAGCCGGAATAGTACGCCACCGCCGTCGGCCTTGACCGTTATTCGAAGCGGGAAGGATCGCCCGTACCGCGACGTACCACCTCGGCCACCCCACTCGAAAAGTCGATCACCGTGGTTGGTTCCGAACCTGTGTCTCCGGCATCGATCACGCCGTCCACCTGGTTGTCCAAACGCTCCTTGATTTCCCAGCCCTGGGTCAACGGTTCTTCCTCATCCGGCAGCAGGAGCGTGCTGGACAGCAGAGGCTCTCCCAATTCGGCGAGAAGTGCCTGCACCACCTTGTGGTCCGGGATGCGGACGCCGACTGTTTTCTTCTTGGGGTGCAGAAGCCGCTTCGGAACCTCCCGGGTGGCCGGAAGGATGAACGTGTAGCTGCCGGGGGTTACAGCTTTGATGCTCCTGAAGATGTCGTTGTCCAGCATGACGAACTGGCCCATCTGGGCGAAGTCCTTGCAGACCAGAGTGAAGTGGTGTTTGCCGTCCAGATGCCGGATGGCGCGTATCCGGTCCAGCGCTTCCCTGTTTCCGATCTGGGCGCCCAAGGCATAGCAGGAGTCGGTAGGGTAGGCGATCAAGCCGCCGTCCCGCAGCATATTGACCACTTGGCCGATGGCGCGTGGTTGAGGGTCTTCCGGGTGCACATCAAAGAATCTGGCCATGCAAAGAGCCTACGACAAAGCTATGACAACACGTCCTTGTTGGAGAATTTCGCATACGCCAAGGCGCCGCACACCACTATGTAGCCGGACTGCAGCAGCGCGTTCGCACCAAACGATGTCCAGGCGATGGGCTGCCTGAGCAGATCAGCGAAGTCCAGCCAGTGGTGGCTGAAAAGCCACGGATGTAGCCACTCCAGCTGTGGCAGGTTGTCGAGGACCTGCGACACGACGGACAGGACAATCGTGGCTGCCATGGCACCAACAGGCGCATCGGTGAAGGTCGAGATCAAAAGGCCGATCGCCCCCACCCCCATTAGGGACACCGTGATGTAGGCAGCGATCAGCAGCGACCGCAGTGCGGAATCGCCCACGCTGACGGTGTCGCCGGACAGCAGGGTGACCGGCCCCACGGGAAAGAGGACGACGCCGGCCAGGGTGCCTGACGCTGCCACAGTTGCCGTCGCGGCACAACAGAAGGCGACCGTTCCCGCGTACTTGACCAACAGCAGGCGAATGCGTCCCGCAGGTGCCAACAGCAGGTACCGCAAGGTTCCGAGGTTCGCTTCCCCTGCGATCGTGTCTCCTGCCACCACACCTATGGTGAGGGGAAGGAACAATGGCACGCATACCACCAGCGCCGTGACCGCCACGAAGAGCCCGTTCTGGGTGATCCTGTCCAGGAACAGCGGGCCGCGGCCAGGAGTTGCGGGCCTCGACGACAACCTCACCGCGACTGCAATCAGGATGGGCACGGCGGCCAACGCGACCAGCATGGCCCAAGTGCGGAGCCTGCGGAAGAGTACCGACAGTTCAGAGGCAAGGAGTGCCCACCCTGCCCCGGACCGCTCGGTGGCAGATGGAATACCAGCAGCGGTTTCAGCCGGCAACGTCAAACCCCTCTCCAGTAAGGGACACGAACCGTTCTTCCAGGCTTGCGTGCCCAACAGTGAATCCGCGGACGCGCACGCCTCCTGCAACCAGCGCGGCCACAATCGTCTCCGGGGCAAGGCCGTTGAGTCCGGTGCCCATGAGCGTGTCGTCGCCCCTGCCTGTCGCATCACTTGGAACCACGCCAAGGCGGGACAGGACGCCTGCGGCCACGCCGACGTCGGGTGTGTGGATCAGGACGTGCGACTCCCCGGAGGAGCGCAGCTCATCCAGTGGCCCTTGGGCCACCAGTTTTCCCGCGCTCATAATGCCCGCGTGCGTGCACATCTGCTCGACCTCGGCCAACAGGTGGCTCGAGACAAAGACCGTCGTGCCACCTGCGGCAAGGGAACGAACCAGGGCGCGCACTTCGCGCGTCCCTTGGGGGTCAAGTCCATTGGTCGGTTCATCGAGGACAAGCAGTTCACGGGGACGCAGCATCGCGTTGGCCAGGCCGAGGCGCTGTTTCATGCCTAATGAGTAGGCGCGGACCTTCTTTCCGGCAGCATGGCCGAGCCCCACACGGTCCAGGGCCTCGTGGGCACGTTGCCGCCTGGTGGCTGAGGGTGCGTGGCGGTCGGCCGAGTCCAGGCGCATCAGGTTTGCCTCGCCGGTGAGGAACGGGTAGAAACCGGGGCCCTCAACCAAAGCGCCCACGTGCGGCAACACGGAGGTCAAGGATTGTGGCATCTCCTTGCCCAAAACGCTGATGTCGCCGCTATTCGCCGTGGCGAGGCCAAGCAGCAACCGGATGGTGGTGGTCTTTCCCGAGCCGTTAGGCCCCAGGAAGCCGTAGACCGCCCCCTGGGGAACGGCCAGATCAATGCCGTCGACGGCGGCGCGGCGGCCGAAGCGCTTCACCAGTCCACGTGTTTCGATGGCAAGATTGTCGCCGGTGCCTGGATGGCTTGCCAGGACGGCAGGGCCGGTCAGCGGGCTGGTCGCTGGGTCGGTCACGGGGCAGGGACGTTTAACTGTTGGGCGACTGCCTGAAGCCGCTCCAACGGCACCATGCCCGCATAGACGCGGCCGTCGTCGAGAATCAGCACGCTGATCACCGATGTCGTCAGTGCGCGTCCGCCCGGAACAGCTTGGAGCGCTTGCGTGAGTTGCGGGCTGGCGGTGAGTCCGGCCGGAGCGGTTCCCGCCGGAAGGGAGATAACGGCGTCCCAGCCGGCGCCTGTAACCGTTGCACCATGATGTGGCTGGGTCGGATGTGGCTGGGTCGTTGGGCCGGAGGGCGCAGGCAGTGTCATGGAAGGAACGGGTGCTGCGGGGATCGTCTTTTCGCTGACCGATGCGCCCTGCGGCGGTACGAATTCAAACAGCGAGGCGTCCGGGGCAGTCAGGTCCAGCTGCGTGTACTCCAGTGAATAGGCAGGCCCGGCCTGCCCTTTGGCCCTCAGTTCGATGCCGAGGGGGAGGCCGGTTTCGGCATCCACATCAATCGCCACAGCGTCCACCAAGGTGCCCGCCGTGCGGGGTTTCAGGAGGAGTTTGTAGGCGCTGCGCCCGGCCACCGAGGACGAATTCCCGACGCTTACTTCAGTGCTGGCGTCAATGGCTGTCAGGAAGCGCGACGCTAAAGCCTCGGGAGTGGGGAAGGTGGGGCGCGGTGATTCTGGTACCCGGGACTCGGTGGGTGCTCCCACCGGCGGACGGGGGATGCTCACATGCGTAGCACTGTTGTCCGAGGAGTCATAGAACCACGCGTCCTCGCCGTTCAGTACAAGATCGCGCTCGGCCATCCGGTCCAGGATCTGTACGCGTGCTTTGGAAGGACCATCAATGTAGACCCTCGCAGTGTGCGAGCCTGTCAGGAACTCCAAGGCGGAGGCGGTTCCGGGCGCAACCCCGGGGCCGGCCGTTGGAACTTCGGGAAGTCCCAGCTCGGCGTTTTGTTCGAGTGTTCCGGACAGCTCCCGGACCTGGGTGCGCGCGATCATGGCCAGGATCTCGTCTGCGGTTTTGGGTGGCAGGGAGCCGCTTGCGCCCGCTTGGACTGCACCAAACAGCACGGCCATGCCCATGGCAAGGCTTATCAGGAGCGCCGGCAGCCACCGCCGCCTGGCCCGGGTCATTGCTACCGGCCACCGCACATCAAAGGCATGAGTCCAGATTACTCCCGTTGGCCGTCGGGATCACTCGTGGTTCGTTACTGCTGGATCAGTTGCCGCGCAAGTTTGACTGCGCCGAAAACGGGGGCTTGGGGGAGTATCCGGACCAGCGACGGATCCTCCAAGGACACTTTGCGCGCTACAGCCGCAGCGAGTTGGTCCTGGTTGACCAGCAAAGCGCCGGCCATCACCAAGGGAAGATCCAATCCGAGTTCGCCCAGTACTTGCCTGGCCAAGGACGCCAGGGAGTGGGCGGCCTCGGCCTGGATCCGCAGCGCCGCAGGGTCGCCGTCCTGCGCCATCTCAAGGACGAGCGGGGCCAGTCCAGCCCAATGGTCGGGTTCCGGCTTTGCATAGAAGAAGTCCATGAGCTGCAGGGCGTCCACACTGGCCGTGGCTGCCATCAGCGATTGGACCAGCGGGCCGGGTTCAAGTCCGGCGTAGTACTCCCGTAAGGCCTCGCGAACGGCGTCCCGGACTACCGAGTATCCACCACCCTCGTCGCCGAGGAGATAGCCGTATCCTCCACTGCGGGCTTCCCGCCCCTCACGGTTCCTGCCCCAGGCCACAGAGCCGGTTCCGGCCACCAGGACCACGCCTGCTTCGAGACCGGCCGCGGCGAGGATGATGCGTGTGTCATGGACCACCTCGATTTTGGCACCGGGAAAATGTTCCGAGAGGAGGGCCGACAGAACGGCCCGGCTCGCAGGGGTGTCGGCGCCGGCCGCTCCCGCACAGACTGCTGCGACACTACCGCCCACACGTGCCGCAATCCGCCGCAGCACTGCGTCCGCGCCCTGGTGCCCCACGGAAGACAGGTTTGCACGTGCTTCGGTGATCTCCAGGCGGGCATCATTGTCCGCCCCGGAGAAGCGGGTGTCGTCGGCGAGAACCGCGTGGGTTTTCGAACCGCCGATGTGGAGCCCGAGGACACCCGGGGCAGCGTTTGTGGCGCTGTTGCTCCCGGACTGCTGCATTTCCTCCAAGTGACATCCCTTCGTCTCACGCCAAGTTTGGCACTCCGCCTAGATTGGCATAGACCAATCCCCTTGTCTACAGGTAGTTTGTCCGTATGTCCGCTGATACAGCTCCGGCAACACCCAAGTACTACATGGTCAAGACCGAAATCCTTGCCCGCATCACGGGGTTGAAGCCCGGTACCCTCATTCCCACCGAGAGGGCTCTTGCGCAGACGTATGCAACGTCCCGCACTACGGTGCGCCTGGCCATCAGTGAGCTTGTTGCCGAGGGGAAGCTGGGGAGGATCCAGGGGCATGGCACTTTTGTCGCACCCCCCAAGGTGACCCATGTGCGGCAGTTGACCTCATTTTCCGACGACGCCCGGATGCAGGGACTGAAACCTGGTTCGACGCTGGTGGCCCTGGATGTCACCAAGGCCAGCCAGGAGGTCGCTGCGCACCTCGGGCTCGCGGAGGGTGGCTTGGTAACCAGACTGGAACGCATCAGGCTGATCGATGGTGCACCACTGGCCCATGAGGTCGCATGGCTTCCGGGAAGGCTTCCACGGTTCAAGGCCAGCCTTGCCAAGGCGGGTTCGCTGTATGCCGCTCTCCGGGACACTTACGGGATAAGCATTGCCGAGGTCGAGGATACGGTGGAAACTGCGTTGGCCGGCCCGGGTGACGCCCGGATATTGGGGATTGAAATGGGGGCCCCTCTTCTGGTGGTCAACAGGCTGGCGCGCGACGGGAAAGGGGCGCCCGTTGAGTGGACTCACAGTACCTTCCGCGGTGACCGGTTCAGGTTTGTCTCGCGCGTGAAATCAGGGGAATAGCGTGGCCAACTCGACTTCCGGCGAGTCCGTCATCCGTCGGGTTGTCCGGCTTGTCGGCGCGTTCGACGACTCCCATCGGACCATGAGCGTCGCCACGCTGGCCCGCCGCTCGGGGCTGCCCGTAACCACCACCTACCGTTTGGTGGACGAGATGCTTGCCGAGGGCCTTCTAGAACGGGAAGCCAATGCCGAGGTCCGCATTGGCACGAGGTTGTGGGAGCTTGTGTCCAGAAGCTCCCGGATGGTTGGCCTGCGTGAGGCCGCGCTGCCCTTCATGGAAGACGTGCAGTCTGTGGTCCGGCATTCAACAACGCTGGGAATTTTGGAGTCCGATGAAGTCCTTTACATCGAGCGGATTGGTTTCAGGGATTCGATGGTGGACATCACCAAGGTGGCCGGACGTCTGCCCGTGCACGGCACATCCTCCGGGCTTGTCCTGCTGGCGTATTCCTCAGCCGCCTATCAGGAGCTCTTCCTCTCCCGGACGCTTGAAAAGTTCACTGACGCCACGCTGACCGATCCAGCCGAACTGCGCCGCCACCTGGCAGCGATCCGCCAGCGGGGATTCGCGTCCATGCCTGGGATCATCGTGCCGGAGTCGAGTGGGATCGCCGTGCCTGTCTTCGACCGCACCAACGCCGTCGTGGCGGCCTTGAGTGTGGTGGTGCCCAGGAATGAAGAAAACGCCGCCGTCCGTGTGCCCGTTTTAATGACGGCAGCAAGGGGTATTTCGCGTGCCCTCGGTTGGCGCGGCGAACTCAAGGGCGCTCTTCGCCAAAGCAACGGAAGCATCTGATTCCCGTTCATCGGTAACGCTGTGGCTCTACTCACAGGGCCGCTGGCAAAGTGGAGGGCACAGCAGGGCACTGCGGACAGGACCACCGTCCGGAGCCATCCAAGAGGACTCAGACCCTCACGGCATTTCGCCCAAGTTCACGATCAGCCCCTTGAGGCTCTCTTCCGTGCTGCCCTGCGCCGCAGTGATGTTTGAACGCCGCAATGCCGCGGCAGGAGGAGTTTGATCATGGATTCAGAAAGACGCGGAAAGCCGGCCGATGCGGCCCGGCGCGTGGCCGGGAAAGTGGCCGTGGTTACCGGCGGCAGGGGCGACCTGGGGAGCGCGACTGCCCGGCTGTTGGCGGACCATGGAGCCTTGGTGGCGTCGTTGGACCGCGCCGGGGCACCGTCCGGAGGCGGCCGCCCGGGCATCACCGAATACGACGTCGATGTCACCGATGAGTCCAGCGTCGCATCAGCGATCGGGAGACTCAGCAAAGAACTCGGCACCCCGGACATCCTGGTCAACGCAGCCGGAATCATCGGTGCCGCCGGAGCAAGCCACACCGCCTCCATGGATGACTTCAATGCCATCTTTGACGTCAACGTCAAGGGGGTTTGGCTCATGACCAAATACATCGTTCCGGGGATGATCGAAAAGCAGTCCGGGAGCATCATCAACTTTTCGTCCATTCATGGACTAACAGGTGGAAGCAACGTGCCCCTCTACCACGCAACGAAGGGTGCCGTCAGGCTCCTCAGCAAGTCCGACGCCGCTACCTACGGGATTCACGGTGTCCGCGTGAACTCGATACACCCCGGTTCCATGAACACCAGGATGAGCCGCCGTTCAGCGGAACAGTCCGCGATCGGGGCAGAGGCCTACTACCGGCAATTGGTCGGCAACAGCCCCCTCCCCAGGCAGGGGGAACCGGACGAAATCGCCTACGGCGTTCTTTACCTTGCCTGCGATGAGTCCCGCTTCACCACGGGATCCGAGCTGGTGATCGACGGCGGCTACACCGCTGTCTGAGCCCAAGCATCCGCAACTGAACCACAATTCCCCTCTGAAAGGCATTCTTCGTGAAATTTCTCAACGGCACACAGGCCGGTACCTACGACGTCGTCGTCGTCGGCTCTGGCGCAGGGGCACTGACAGCAGCGGCCACCGCCGCACGGGCGGGCAAGTCCGTCGTCGTGCTCGAAAAGACCGAACTTCTCGGCGGAACCACTGCCGTCTCGGGCGGCATGCTCTGGGTGGCTGACAACCACCATGCCCGCCAAGCGGGCCTGGACGACTCCAAGGAAGCGGCCGCCCGGTACATCCGGGCCGTGGCGCGTGGACGCAGCCGCGAAGAGCTCCTTGACGCTGCCCTTGATTTTGGAGACACCATGCTCCGTTTTGCCGAGGACGAATGCGGGCTCCGCTTCATCTTCCTGGATAACTTTCCGGACTACCGCCAGGACCTACCCGGTTCCGTTGAAGGCGGGCGCACTGTTGAACCTGAACTATTCAATATCCGGGAGGCGCTCGGCGACCTCGCCCGCCACGTCCGCTCCGATGGCAGGGCACCATTCACTATGCAGGAGTATGAGAACTGGGGCGCCTTCACCAAATTTCCGTGGGCTCAACTCAACCAGCGCCAGGACCAAGGGCTCGTGGCCAAGGGGCACGCCTTGATTGGCATGCTGCTCGCAAGCCTGGTCCGGGACGGCGCTGCGCTGGTGGTTGGCGCCCGTGGTCAACGATTGCTGCTCGACGGCGGCCGGGTCGCGGGCGTCGAACTCGAATCGGGAGAAACGTTCCTTGCCAACGATGGTGTCGTACTGGCTACCGGCGGATTCGAATGGGACAAGGCCCTGGCCGATTCGTTGCTGGCCTCGCGCCTCTACATTATGTGCTCACCGCCCTCCAACACAGGCGACGGGCTCAGGATGGCACAACGCATCGGGGCACAGACCCGCGGAACCCGCGAAGCCTGGTGGGCCCCCATGTCAATAACGGGAGACACCCGGGACGGGGCACCCGTGGGCACACTGCTGAGGTTCGAACGGCAAGGGCCCGGCTCGCTCATGGTCAACCGGCACGGACGCCGCTTCGCCAACGAGTCACAGAACTACAACGACCTTGCGCGCTGCCTTCAGTCCTGGGATTCGCCCAACAACCAGACCTTGAATACACCGGCACATGTGGTCTTCGACCACGCCTACTTGGAGCGCTACGGCGTCCTTGCACACCGGGCCGGCCAGCCCACGCCCGAATACCTCGTGGAAGCACCCACGCTGGAGGGACTGGCCGCAAAGATCGGTGTTCCTGCCGGGGAACTGAGGGCTACGGTCAGCCGCTTCAACGAATTCGCCGTCAAAGGCGAGGACCCGGACTTCGGCCGGGGTGAAAGCGCCTACGACAAGTACTGGGGCGACGACGACTGCCCTTGGCCCAACCCATCGCTCGGCCCGCTGGTGACCGGCCCGTTTTACGCGATGGAAGTGGTCAATGGTGCCTTTGGGAGCAATGGAGGCATAGCCACGGACGGACGGGCACGCGTCCTGGACGTCGACGGACAACCCATTCCGGGCCTTTTCGCTGCCGGTAACACCACCGAAAATGCCTACGCCGCTGGGTACCCGGGTGCCGGTGCCACCCTGGGTCCCATCATGACCATGGGGTACCTGGCGGGCCGGACCATTGCGGGCCAGCCGGCCGAATACGCGGGTGAAAGCGTCATGACAGGGGTGGAAGCATGATCCGCCATGCAGTGCTGTTCAAGTTCAAGCCGGATTTTCCCACAGCCGACAAAGCCGCGTGGATGGCGGGACTGGATGCCATGGACGGCAACATTCCCGGCCTCCTGAAACTGACCCACGGCGCTGACATCTTGCAGCAGGAACGCTCCTTCGACTACGCGATCGTTGCCGACTTCGCCGCGGCGGAAGACATCGAGGTCTACAACACCCACCCGCTGCACGAGCCCCTCAAGAAGTATTCGTTTCCCAACAGCGAACACATCATCGCCGTCGATTTCCACCTCTGAATCAACGCCTGGACGCCGTTCAAAGGAGAACAGCCATGCATACAACTGCCTCGCAGCCAACGACGCTGCGCAAAACCCCCGGAAAAGCCGCTTTGGCCTCGTTTCTGGGAAGCACCCTCGAGTACTACGACTTTTTCATCTACGGCTCAGCCGCTGCACTGGTCTTCGGCCCGCTGTTCTTCCCTTCCGATGATCCCGCAGTTGGCCTGATCGGGGCTTTCGCCACGTTTGGCGTGGCCTACGTGGCACGGCCGGTCGGCGGCCTGGTCATGGGACATTTCGGTGACAAGCTGGGCCGGAAGAGGATCCTGCTCATCACCCTGGCCGTGATGGGACTGTCGTCCCTTGGCATCGGGTTCCTGCCGGGTTACAGCCAGATCGGCGTCTGGGCTCCGGTTCTGCTGGTCATTGGCCGGCTGGCACAGGGTTTCTCCGCAGGGGCAGAATCGGCAGGCGCGTCCACCTTGACCCTGGAGCATTCACCGGAAGGGCGACGTGGCTTCTTTACCAGCTTCGTCATGACCGGCTATGCCTCCGGCATGGTGCTCGCGACGATTGTCTTTATTCCTGTGTCCGCTCTGCCCACTGAGGCGCTGATGAGTTGGGGTTGGCGCATCCCTTTCTGGTTGTCCATTGTGGTGCTGGGCATCGCCTACTGGGTGCGTACGCACCTGGATGAGACTCCGGTCTTTGAAGAAGCAAAGGACCGCAAGGCTGTGGCTCCTTTGCCGTTACGGGAAGTCCTGCGTTTCCAATCTGCGGATGTGGTGAGGGTGATCGGCATGTCCATCATGTCAGTGATGCAGACGATCTTCACGGTCTTCGGTTTGTCCTACGCCACCGGTGCAGCAGGGTTCGACAAGGCACCCATCCTCACTGTGAATGCGGTAGCCATTGGCCTGTCCATGTTCGTGATGCCCCTGACTGCGAAACTCTCCGACAGGTTGGGACGCAGGCCGCTGCTACTGACTGCGGCCATCGGCTGCTCGGTGACGATTTTCGCCTACTTCGCGGCTTTGTCCACGGGCAACATCTTCCTGGTCTTCGCCGCAGCGTTCATCAACATGACGTTGCTTTACTCCTGCTTCAACGGGATCTGGCCTGCCTACTTTGCCGAACTGTTCGCGGCACCGGTCCGGTATTCGGGCATGGCCTTGGGGAACCAGTTGGGTTTGGTGGTGGCTGGTTTTGCTCCCCTCATCGCAGGACTGCTCCTGGGCAAGGGCCACGACGGCTGGCTTCCCGTAGCGGGTTTCGCGGTACTGTGCATGGCCATCGCCGGAGTTTCCGCCTTCTTCTCCCGGGAAACGGCCAGGACTCCCATAGGAGAGCTGGGGGAGCCCTACTGGCGGGGAACTGCTGTCAGGAAGCCGTGACCGTCACGGTGTCCTGGAGGGAACGCCGGACGAACTCCGAGCTGGGTTCCGCATAAGCTGCGAGGATCCGTTTGAACAACTCGGCACCTTCGGCCCCGGGCCAGTCGGCGGGCAGGAATGCCTGCGGCAACCCGGGGTCGAGGTAGGGAATGATGCGCCACCGGTCGATGCACCGGACGTAGGCAGCGAAGGCGGAGGCGCCGGGTTCGACTTCCGGTGCGGCATCAATGACCGCAGCTGCATGTTCGCGGATGAAGTCCCTATGGAGTTCAGCAACTGCTTCCAAGTCCCACCATTTGGACGCCGCTTCCCGAAGGCTGCCACCCACCATGGGTGTACCGGCCACGAAGACTGTGGTTACGTTGCGCAGCCCCAGGTCCGACAGTATTTCCTCCACTTCCACCCGGAGGGAATCCGGGCAGATCCACAGGCCGGCGGCCACTGTCCCGCAGCCGATCCAGTGCAATCTGCGCCGCAGTTGATGACGTTTCTCACGTTCGGTCTCAGGGATCGAAAACGAAATCAGGCACCAGGGATCCGTGGGCGACATGGTCCGCGGGTTGTAGATCCGCCGGTCGCCGCGGGCAAGCATGGTGGCCGCACCTTCTGTCAGGGTGAAGCCTGGAATGCCCTCCCGGTTCTCCTGCACTAGCACGTCCTTCTTCCGCAAGCGGCCCAATGCCGTCCGCGTGACTGTTCCCGATGTCCCCAGGGCGTCCATGAACAACACAATGTCCTTGGTGGACATCCATCCGCCCGCGTCGCGCAAGTACAGGCCGATGACGGTGCGCAGCAATGAGGTTGTGCTCCCTGGACGGGAGTCCATGTCATCGAGGACGGCGCTCATTCCCGGCTCACCGCAATTCGGCGAGGGCGTTGCGGATAGCTGCCACTCCCAGCTCAACCTCGGCGTAGCTGGTGCTGAGCGGGGAGAGGCCGATGCGGAGGCCGTGCGGGGGGCGGAAGTCGGGGATGACTCCCTTTTCCCACAGCTTGGCTGTGACGTCGGCGAAGAGCGGGTGGTCCACGGTGATGTGAGAACCGCGTTCTGCCGGGTCCCGGGGGCTGACAATCTCTGCTCCGAGCGGGACCAGGAGTTCCTCGGACAACGCGATGGCGTACTCCGTGAGTTTGATGGACTTCTCCCGTATGGCGTCCATTCCCACAGTGGCGATAAGTTCGACCATGTCCTTGAGGGGTTGCATGGCCAGGACCGGGGGTGTGCCGGTTATGAAGCGGCGGATGCCCTGCGCCGGACGGTAGGCCTCGGTCATGCCGAAGGGGTTGTCGGCGCCCATCCAGCCCCAGATGGGCTGCTGCAGGCGGTCCTGCTGCGAGGAGTTGACGTAAGCGAAGGCAGGGGAGCCGGGTCCGCCGTTGAGGTACTTGTAGGTGCAGCCGACGGCAAGGTCCACGCCCCACGCATCCAGTTCCATGGGTACGGAGCCCACAGAGTGGCAGAGGTCCCAGAGCATGAGGGCACCGGCTTGGTGCACCTTGGCGGTGATTCCCTTAGCGTCCGCCAGGAACCCTGAGCGGTAGGCGACATGGCTGAGGACCACGACGGCGGTCCGCTCACCGAGGAGCCCGTCGAGGTCCGCGGCGCGGACGCCGCTGGCAGGGTTGGCCGCGATCCATTTGATCGTTGCCCCACGTTCCTTGGCGATCCCTTCGATGATGAAGCGGTCAGTAGGAAAGTTGTCACGGTCGATGATGATCTCGTCGCGGCCTGGCTGAGCGTCGACAGCGGCGCGGATCATCTTGTAGAGCATTACGGAGGTGGAGTCACCCACCATGGTCTGGCCTGGGGCCGCTCCGAGGGTCACTTCGCCGATGCGGTCGCCCACAGCGGTGGGCTCGTCCATCCATTGCTCGTCCCAGCCGCGGATGAGGCGGCTGCCCCAGGCGTCGTGGACGAAGGAGGCGAGGTTCGCCGCTGTTGCCTTCAGGGGGCGTCCGAGCGAGTTGCCGTCCAGGTACGAGGTGAGCTGATCGGCGTCGGGGGCGTAAAAGGCATCACGCTGGGCGGCGAGGGGATCAGCGGCGTCCAGTTCGGCCGACGTCTGCAGTGGGCTTTGGGTCTGCTGTGGGGTGGTCATGGCTTCTCCTGCGGAAGTTCTGGGCGGCACTGCCCGGGGTGGTGTGCTTAGTTGCCGATTTCGGTGCGGACGGCGTAGAGCTCGGGGAAGAACGTCAGGTCCAGGGCGCGTTTGAGGAAGTCCACGCCGGAGGATCCGCCGGTACCGACCTTGAAGCCGATGGTGCGTTGGACGGTCCGGAGGTGACGGAAGCGCCAGGCCTGGAAGTTGTCTTCGATGTCCACAAGGTCCTCGCAGGCTTCGTAGAGTCCCCACTGAGTGTCATCCGACTCATAGATCTTCTGGAAGATGGGAACCAGATCCTTGCGGAAGATCCACGGCTCGCTCGTGTCACGGTTCAAGATGTCCGCCGGGATGTCATAGCCAGCACGGGAAAGGACCCCGAGGAACGCGTCGTACAGCGTGGGCTCCTCCAGGAGGGTGCTCAGCAGGGCGTGGGCTTCGGGTTCGCTTTCAAAGACGCGCAGCATCCCGCGGTTCTTGTTGCCCAGCAGGAACTCGACTCCGCGATATTGGTAGGACTGGAAGCCTGAGGAGCTGCCCAGGAACCCGCGGAACTGGGCGTACTCGCGCGGCGTAAGGGTGCCCAGGACGGACCACTGCTCCGTCATCGTGCGCTGGATTGCCTTCACTCGGGCAATGCATTTGAGCGCTTTGCCGAGGTTGTCAGCGTCGAAAAGCCGCCTGGCCTCCAACAACTCGTGCAGCACCAGCTTCAACCAGAGTTCGCTGGTCTGGTGCTGGATGATGAACAGCAATTCGTCGTGGTGTTCCGGCTTGCTGAGCGGGTGTTGGGAGCTAAGCAAACGATCAAGGTCCAGATACCCGCCGTAGGACATGGCGTGCCGGAAATCGGTGCGGACGGTGTCCTCGATGTCGCGGACGCTCTGGGCGGAGTGGACTGGGGGCTTTTCCATGACTCGAGATTATCATTTTCATGACGCACGTCAAGAGATTGATTATTGGCTCGCTGCATCCGAACAAACCCCGTTCCCGTAGGCTGGCTTCCATCTATTGGGGAGGGGACGATTGTGGATTCCATGGGGGACGCCGTGAGGCCCGTGTCCATCTACCTTGACGTCGACGGCGTGGTGAACCCCTTCAGTCCGATGGGAACCACGGACTGGGGCGGCGAATGGAGCATCGCCGACGCCGGCATCCTGGAGGTTGCCTTTGCGCCTGAAGCCGTGGCCGAGCTCAACGACCTCGCTGAACATCCCTCCGCCAGGTTCGTGTGGCTGACGACGTGGGAGCGCCTCGCGCCGGAGTTCCTGTGCCCCGCTATCGGCTTGAACGGCCAGGACTGGCCGGTACTTTCAAGCCAAGGCTGGGATGAGGGGCCGGAATGGTGGAAGCTGGTAGCCCTGCAGAAGGACCTGGCAGCGACCGGGAGTGAACGTATTATCTGGCTTGACGACCAGCTCAGCCAGGAGTCGGATGCCCGCTCGTGGGCCGAATACCAGCAGGATCGTGTGCTTTGCATCTCACCGGATCCCCGCAAAGGGTTGAGCCGGGGCGAACTCGCGGCCGTGCGCAGGTATCTGGGGTGAACCGGGGATCCCATACGTTTGGCTGCTCAGTGGATGGCACGTAGGATTCTTAAGGTTTCAAGCCCGCCAGAGTGAATCCCGCAAGCAGGGTCAGTTGAACAATTGCTGAACTATGCTGTGGATGGCAGGTATGGGGAAGTGAAACTGCTGAACGTCGACTCTGCAGATTGGGCAACAGGTGGATATCACCTTCATGGTCGCGCTGGTAATAGCGTTGGCCCTATTCTTTGACTTCACCAACGGGTTTCACGACACAGCCAATGCGATGGCCACGCCTATCGCTACGGGGGCGATCAAGCCCAAGACGGCCGTTGCCTTGGCCGCGGTACTCAACCTTGTGGGCGCATTCCTGTCCACTGAAGTGGCCAAGACCATTTCCGGTGGCCTGATCCGCGAAGGCTCCGACGGCATCCACATCACTCCTGACATTATCTTTGCCGGGCTGATGGGTGCCGTCCTCTGGAACATGATCACCTGGCTCAAGGGCCTGCCGTCGAGTTCCTCGCATGCGCTTTTCGGCGGTCTGATCGGCGCCGCGGTTGTGGGCATCGGATTCCACTCCATCAACTTCGAAACCGTTCTGCAGAAGGTCATCCTTCCTGCGCTCTTCGCGCCGCTGATCGCTGGCGTGGTGGCGTACATCTGTACCCGCCTGGCCTACGCGCTCACCTCACGGCATGATCCCGAAACCGGCGACAAGCTCACGCAAAAGCGAGGCGGCTTCCGCACGGGCCAGATCTTCACGTCCAGCCTGGTGGCCCTCGCGCACGGTACCAACGACGCGCAGAAAACCATGGGCATCATCACGCTGGTCCTGATCGCCGGGGGCACCCAGACACCTGGCAGCGGACCGCAGTTCTGGGTCATCGCCGCCTGTGCCTTTGCCATTGCCATCGGAACCTACGCCGGTGGCTGGCGCATCATCCGCACCATGGGATCCGGTTTGACCGAGGTCAAGCCCGCCCAGGGTTTCTCAGCTGAAACCAGCACAGCCTCCGCAATCCTTGCTTCCTCGCACCTGGGTTTCGCCCTGTCCACCACGCAGGTTGCTTCCGGCTCCGTCATCGGTTCCGGCCTGGGCCGCAAAGGCACCTCCGTCCGCTGGGGCACCGCAGGCAAGATCGCCTTGGGATGGCTGTTTACCCTCCCGGCATCGGCGATCGTTGGTGCCCTGACCGCCCTGCTTGTTGGGGTCGGCGTCGTGGGTGTCGTGATCGCCGCAGTAGCCGGAACGGCAGCCATCGTCTTCATGTTCGTTGTATCCCGGAAATCGCACGTTGGGCACCACAACGCCGTCGAGGTTGAAGAGGCCGGCCACGCCGTCCGGTTCCGCAAGAAGAAGAAGTCCCGAAAGAACACCCCGAGCAAGGACGTGCAGCGATGAAATGGTTGGAACTGCTGCAGGTAGCCGGCGTTACCCTCCTTGCCGCTGTGACGCTCGTGGTCCTGTACTCCCTCGGCGTGCGGCTTACTGCCATTGCCGGCGACGCCCAGCAGAAGTCCCCGGTCCTGATGCGGTCCCTGGCCTACATTTGCTTTGGCTTCTGCGGGGCGGCCGTCCTGTTCGGCATCTACCTGATTGTTCCGTACTTCGGAAAGTAGCAACTGCGGGTAGCAACTACTCTGGCAGCTTCGTCCATTCGGGAGAATAATCGGCAGTGTAGCCATGAATATGACTGCGTGGTCGTGATCCGGCAGATATGGGGCTGTCATGAAGTGCCAATCCCGAAGCCGCCCGGCAGGACTTGCCCTGGTCCCGGTCCTGCTGCTGGTCCTTTCAGCCTGCTTGCCGCCGTCCTCTGAAGGCCTTTCCCCGCAGCCGGGGTCCGGGGCGCAAACGACCGCAACCTCCGGACAGGCCAGTCCAACGGCCGGCGATCCGACGGCGGCACAACCTGCCGGCCCTGCCGGTCCCGCAGCGCCGCAGGCAGACGCGCCAGTCGTGCGATGGATTCCCATAGGGCCAGTCGGGCCCAACGATCCCACCTCCGGTCAGCGATACCTCCTTCTGCAGCAATTCCAGTGCGACGCCCTGGACCGCAGCATCGAAGGGGCGGAGGACGCGGCCGTTTGGGTGGCCGGTGCCGCTGTCTGCCGCGCCGTGCTAAGCGGCAGCCGGGGGGACTGGGAAAGGGCGTCCAACGCGGTTTCGGCCGTGCCGCGGATTCCGCAGAGTCAGTGCCTGGAGTTCAGGGTTGCAGCCATGTCGGCCTCTTTGGTGGCCCAACGTCGCAGTAACCCTGATGCTGCCTTCAAGGTGGAACCCGGGCTGGGCGAGGCATGTCCGCGCCAGTTGCTGGGCTTGACGGTAGTGGACGAACAGCTCAGGCCGGTGCCGGGGACGCCCCGGGCCTCCGGCCCAAGTTCCGGCGGCACCATTGTCCGCCTCGACGGCTACTACGTCCGCGTTGGCGAGGTCATGTTCGACGGCGTTCCGGCAGACGTCGAATTCGTGGGGGACAGGGAAGACTACGGGACGCTCTACTTGCGGATGCCGCCCGCCCAAGGGCGGAAGTCAGTCCGGATATCGGTCACGGACACCGTGGATATCGCCGGTTCAGTGACGTTCTTCTACGACGACGCCGGAGTTACCCCCAGCCCTAAGGCAACCGGAGGAGGTCCATCTACCGCTACCGGGACCCCCACGGTGTCCGTTGAAGCAACCCCCACGGCCTCACCGTGAGCGAAGAAACGGCGGCTCCAGACCGAAGCAACACCCGATGGCAACGGACCCTCGAGGTGCTCTCGGTCGTCGGTCCGCCGTTGACGGTTGTCACGGCGTTGCTGGTCTATTTCGGATGGGCACGCACCGATGCCCAGGCGAAGGCGATGGGCTTGGACGTCAGCCTGTTCGGCTACACGGTCCAGGACTTCATGCTGCGGAGTATCCAGTCGTTGTTCCAGCCCCTGGCGTGGCTGGTGGTCATCGCTTTGTTGTGGTTGATGCTGGACCGGGCAGTGGCGCGCGTCCTCGAATTTCCCGGGCAGCGGAGGCGGGTGCAGTTGACCGCCACGGTAGTTCTTTTCCTAGCTTTCGCCTATGCCGCCGTGATGTGGCTTGCGGTGACGGCGCGCCCTGAACAGACTGTCCTCTATGCGCCGTTCCTCATCGCGGCGGGGCTCGTTGTCGGCGCGTGGGGCCTGCGGGTCCGACGCCGGGCTACCGGGCTTTCAGCGCAGGCCCCGCGCTCCGGCAAGGGCGCCCTCGAAGGGTGGCTGGTATTTGTCCTGGTGACGCTCCTGCTGTTCTGGGGAACCTCCGACTACGCCCAGGCGCTGGGGCGGGGCGCCGCGGTCGACTACCAGGAGCGCTCCCACCTGCTGCCCACCGCCGTCGTTTACAGCAAGGAACGGTTGGCCGTTACCGTGCCTAACGTCAAGGAGGAGTCGGCCGGCTCGGAGGCGGCACCCCTGTACCGTTACACCGGCCTGCGCTTGCTGGTGGTCAGCGGTGGACGGATCTTCCTGCTGAACGACGGATGGTCGCTGGACCGCGGCAGGGTGGTGGTCCTGCCGGATAACGGGAGTGTCCGCGTGGAGTATGGGAACCCTGCTTCGGACTGACTAGTCTGAGGCCATGTCGACGTTCCAGTACTACGTAGCTTCCACCATCGACGGCTTCATCGCTTCGCCTGACGACGACCTCGGCTGGCTCCTGCAGTTCGACAGCGTCGACGAAGTCAACGAGGGCATTGGCTCGTTCATGGCCGGCGTTGGTTGCATCGCCATGGGCGGAGACACCTACAGGTGGCTCGTTGAGCACGAACCCGGCACCTGGCCGTATCCGGACATCCCGTGCTGGGTATTCACCCACCACGAGTACTCCGCACCCGCGGGATCGGATATCACCTTCGTCCGCGGCGAGGTCAGCGAATTCGCTCCCGACCTGGTCAAGGCCGCCGACGGCAAGAACGTCTGGTTGGTCGGTGGAGGTGACTTGGTGGCCCAATTTGCCAACGCCGGACTGCTCGACGAAATGATTGTCACCATCGTGCCTGTGATACTGGGCGCCGGAAAGCCGCTGTTGCCGTTGAAGGGCCCGACGGCGCCACTCGAGTTGGTCTCGTCGAGGACGCTTGGTGGGGCTGCGGTGGAATTGCGCTACCGGCTGCAGCAATCCGCACGGTAATGGCGGGTTTCCGGCCCGAGCGGAATCAGTGGCGGTTGTCCCGGATCATGTTGGTGATGCGGGCTGTTGAGAGCCTCCGGCCTTTCTCGTCAGTGATGACGATTTCATGCGTGGCCAAAGTGCCGCCGAGGTGGATCGCGGTGCACGTGCCGGTGACGGTACCCGTTGCCACTGAACGGTGATGGGTTGCGCCCACTTCAATGCCGACGGCGTGGCGTCCCCTTCCGGCGTGCAACGATGCCGCAAAGGAGCCAAGGGTCTCCGCCAGCACAACGTGGGCTCCACCATGGAGAATGCCTGCTACCTGGGTGTTTCCCTCCACAGGCATGGTGGCCACCATCCGTTCCGCACTCATCTCCGTGAAACGGATACCCATTTTCACCACCAGGGTTCCCACGCCGTGCGCGGAAAGCCAATCGTGGAATTCTTCGGGCACCCCGGCCTCATTGAGTTGGTCGACAAAGCTGTTCGGCGTGAAATTGTCCATCATGCCAACTAGGCTGGCACCTGTGAGTGAAACAACCAAACCGGACCAGGTTCCAACGGCCCAAGCTGCTGCCATTGCAACAGCACCCGCCCCTTCTGCCACTACTTCCAGCGTCTCCGCGGGGGAGGGCCGGCCAAGGTTGCTGGTCCTGGATGGCCACTCCATGGCGTTTAGGGCTTTCTACGCCCTTCCTGCCGAGAATTTCTCCACGGCCCGGGGTCAGTACACCAACGCGGTGCACGGTTTTACGTCCATGCTGATCAACTTGATCAAGGACCAGAAGCCCACGCATGTGGCTGTCGCTTTCGACGTTTCCGACGACACGACGTTCCGCAAGGCGGAGTACAGCGAGTACAAGGGCGGCCGAAACGCCACTCCGGCTGAGTTCGCCGGCCAGATAGGCCTCATTGCGCGGGTGATGGAGGCATGGGGCATCAAAACCATCGCCATGCCCGGATACGAGGCTGACGATGTCCTTGCGACGCTGGCCTCGCAGGCTGATGCTGCCGGTTTCGAGGTGCTGCTGGTTTCCGGTGACCGGGACGCCTTCCAGCTCATCAACGACAACGTTTTTGTGCTTTATCCGAAGCAGGGTGTCAGCAACATTCCCAAGATGGACGCGGCCGCCATCGAGGAGAAGTACTTCGTTAAGCCCGGTTTGTACTCCGACCTCGCCGCACTTGTCGGCGAATCCGCCGACAACCTGCCCGGCGTTCCAGGCGTTGGCCCCAAGACTGCGGCCAAGTGGATCAACCTCTATGGCGGCCTGGAAGGCATCCTGGAGAACCTTGACTCCATTGGAGGCAAGGTGGGCGGCGCGCTCAAGGAGAACCTGGAAAACGTCAAGCGCAACCGCAGGCTGAACCAGTTGCTCACGGACCTGGAGCTGCCCATCACATTGGAGGATCTCCACGAACCGCGTCCTGACCGGCAGGCCATCGAAGAGCTTTTTGAAGAGCTCGAATTCCGGACCCTCCGCACGCGCCTTTTCGACCTCTATGGTGACGACACAGCGGGGGCTGCTCCGGACACCATCGATGCCCCCGAGTTCGACTCACTCACGGATGCTTCCGGGCTGGAAGCCTTTTTCACCGCCGGATCCGGCATGCGTTCGGCCCTGGCCGTGCAGATGGTCCCCGGCCGGGTGGGTGAGGACGCCAGTGCCTTGGCCGTCGTCCGCGCCAACGGTGCAGCCTTCATTGAACTGACGGGCCTGGACGCCGAGGCCGAGGGAGTGTTGGCCCGCTGGCTGCGCGACCCCGAAGAAGCCAAAGTGCTGCACGAGTTCAAGGCGGCACTTAAGGCCCTACACAACCGTGGCCTCGGCCTGGAAGGGGTCGTGGATGACACGTCCATCTCCGGGTACCTCATCCAGCCCGACCGCCGCAGCTACGACCTCGCCGAACTCGCACAGGTCCATCTCAAAATCTCCCTGGCCACGGCCGCTTCCCAGTCCGGACAGCTGGAACTCGACCTCTCCGGTGATACGGACCAGGCTGCCGCTGCCGCGCTCGTCCAGCATGCCGCCGTCGTGCACGCGCTCAGCAAGCACTTCGAAAAGGAGCTTGCAGACCGCAAAGCCGACGCCCTGCTGACCACGCTGGAACTTCCAGTGGCGCGCGTCCTGGCCCAAATGGAACTGACGGGCATCTTCGTCTCCACGGACCGCATGGATGAACAGCTGGCGGACCTCACCAAGGTGATCCAGACCGCCCAGGAACAGGCGTTTGCGGCTATCGGGCATGAGGTGAACCTCGGTTCGCCCAAGCAGCTGCAGACAGTCCTGTTCGAGGAACTGGGCCTGCCCAAGACCAAGAAGATCAAGTCCGGCTACACCACGGACGCTGCCTCGCTCAAGGCTCTGCTTGAAAAGACCGGCCACGAGTTCCTGGTCCAGCTCATGGCGCACCGAGAGTCGTCCAAGCTGGCACAGATGGTGGAGACGCTGAAGAAGTCCGTCGCTGACGATGGGCGAATCCACACCACCTACGCGCAGAACATCGCCGCCACCGGCCGTATCTCGTCCAACAACCCGAATCTGCAGAACATCCCGGTCCGCAGCGAAGAGGGGCGCCGGGTCCGCGGTATTTTCGTGGTGGGCGAAGGTTACGAGTGCTTGTTGTCCGCTGACTATTCGCAGATCGAAATGCGGATCATGGCCCACCTTTCGGGCGATGAGGCATTGATCCAGGCGTACCGGGACGGCGAAGACCTTCACCGCTTTGTGGGCTCGCGGATCTTCAACGTCGCGCCGGCAGAAGTCACCAGCGCCATGCGCTCCAAGGTCAAGGCAATGTCGTACGGGCTGGCCTACGGCCTCACCTCCTTCGGCCTGTCCAAGCAATTGGAGATTTCCGTCGATGAGGCCCGGACGCTCATGAAGGACTACTTTGACCGCTTCGGTGGTGTCCGGGACTACCTGAGGGGCGTCGTGGACCAGGCCAGGACCGACGGCTACACCGCCACCATCGAAGGCCGCCGCCGCTACCTGCCGGATCTGACCAGCACCAACCGCCAGGCCAGGGAAGCAGCAGAGCGGATCGCCTTGAACTCGCCGATCCAGGGCTCCGCTGCCGACCTCATCAAGCGGGCCATGCTGGGGGTATCGGCCGAGCTCGCCAGCCAGGGCCTGAAGTCCCGCATGCTGCTGCAGGTCCACGACGAACTCGTCCTGGAAGTAGCGCCGGGGGAGCGCGAAGCCGTGGAGAAACTGGTCATCGAACAAATGGGCTCTGCCGCGGACCTGTCAGTTCCGCTCGATGTCCAGATCGGCGTCGGATCAAGCTGGTACGAGGCCGGACACTAGCTTTCGAGTAACCGCTTGAGGGCGCGCCGCCGTGGTGGTGGCGCGCCCTCAGGCGTCTGGCTAGGCTCGAAGGCGTGGCTGATCCCAATGAAAGAAACTCCGAAAAGTACTCTGTCCAACGATTCCCTGTTGTCGCCGACAAGACTGACGAAGGCTACAGCCGTTGCACCACCTGGGTGCAGGCCGTCTCGCACGGCTTCCACCAGGAGCGGCGGGACGACGAATACCTGGCCAAAACCTTGGCTGCCTACCGGACCGACAAGCGCGAGCTGACCGGTGTCTATGTCAACGCGGACGTTCCCGATCATTCGCTCGGCGCGGATGTCCCGGTGGCCACCTATGCCACCATGCGCAAATCTCTCAACATCGGCTACGGGCGCCAGCTGGAGTCCAACCTGATTACTGCCGTAACCGTCCGTGGAACCCACAGGCGCAACGGAATCCTCCGCGGCATGATCACTGCCGACCTGCAGGGCGCCAAGGACGACGGCCTCGCCATGGCGGCGCTCACGGCCTCCGAAGGTTCCATTTACGGACGATTCGGCTTTGGTGTGGCCACTTTTGAACGCAGCATCAAAGTCGACACCGGTCCGCGATTCCGGCTCAAGGGACAGCCTGAAGGCGTCGTCGAAGTCGCCGATCCTTCAGTCCTCCTGGACGTTGCGCCAGAGGTCTTTGAGCGGGTCCAGCGGCTTTCTCCGGGTTCGGTCGACAGGCAGGAGTACTACCGCTTGGTGGCATCCGGTTCAATCGGCCATGACGGCAAGCCCGATGCCTCCGTGCGTTGCGCCTTGCATTACGACCCCTCCGGAACATTGGATGGCTACGTTTCCTACCGCTTCAAGGGCTGGGACCACAAGCCGTACACCATGGAAATCGTGGACCTCGTTGCCGCAACCAACGCCGGCTACCGCGACTTGTGGCGCTTCCTGGGCAGCATCGACCTCATCGACGAAGTCACGTGGGCCGAGGCCCCCGTGGATGATCCGCTGGCATGGGCGCTCGAGGACCAGAGATGCATTGAGGCTTCCGAAGTCCGTGACATGCTGTGGCTCAGGATCCTGGATACCCAGGCCGCTTTGGAGGCCCGGAAGTTCCCTGCAGCCGGCCGCCTGGTTATTGAGGTCACCGACTCCTTGGGCTTGGCGGGCGGCACCTGGCTTCTGGAATCCGACGGCGGTGCTGCCGCCGTCGTCAAGGATGCTTCGGGTGAGACGCCGGACCTCAGCATGGACGCCGCAGGCCTCGCCTCCATTTACCTGGGTGCGGTATCGCCGGTGACGCTGGCAGCCGCCGGCCGCATCCGCGAGAACACCCCGGGCGCCGCGTTCCTGGCCCAGCAGTTGTTCACAGTGGAACGTTCCGCTCACTGTCTGACACACTTCTAGGCAGTACCACTTCACTACAACCACATAGTTACAACGTCAGTAAGGACATCCATGGGGGATTCCAAGCGGCGGCCATTGGCTGGCCGGCGATCAGTGCTGCTTGGAATGGCAGGTTTGGCAACTGCTGTCCTGGCAGGATGTGCAGACAGCGGGACCGGGTCCTTGACGGGCGCTCCTGAAAAGGATGTGGCAACGGAGCAATTGCGGCCAACCGGTCCCGCCACGCCGCCTCCGTCCGTCTCTGCCAAGTCGAGCGAACAGGCTGCAGCCGCCCTCGCGCAGCCGACCATGAAGCCCCCGGCGGTGCCGGACAAACAAAAAATCCTTGCTGAGTTTGCAGGCAGGCAGCCCAAGGAATGGGGACTGCATGTCACCGGAGTCGTCAACGACTCTCCGGCCAAGCAAGTGGCCTTGACGTTCGATGCGTGCGGCGGGCCGGGGGGTTCAGGGTGCGACCATGAACTGCTGCAGACCCTGCGCAAGCTCCACGTACCCGCCACACTCTTCGTCAACAGCCGCTGGATCCAGGCCAATCCCGGACTTTCCGCGGAGCTGGCAGCGGACCCGCTGTTCGAACTGGCCAACCACGGGACATCACACCTTCCGTTGTCGGTCAGCGGCAAGTCAGCCTATGGGATCACCGGAACGGCCACAGCGTCCGCGGCGTACGACGAACTCATGGGCAACCAGGCAATCATGCAGGACACTTTCGGGAAGTCCCCGCGGTTCTTCCGTCCGGGAACGGCCTTTTACGACGACGTCACGGCCGCCATGACGCGCAGGCTCGGCATGCTGCCGGTCAACTTTACTGTCAACGGCGACGGCGGCGCGACCTTTCCGGCGGCCACCGTCGCCACCGAGGTGGGCCGGGTCGGGCCCGGAGACATTGTCATTTCGCACTTCAACAAGCCGGCGGGAGCAACGGCGGAAGGCTATGGGCGCGCCTTGCCGCGGTTGCTGGACAAGGGTATTTCCTTCGCGCGGCTCGGGGATGTCCTGAAGCCATAACACCGCTTTTGACCCTGCTTTGCCAATACGACTAGAATAAACGGGCGTGTACTACGTGCATGCATCCATTTTGTACTAATCCACAAATCAGGATGACCCGGCGCTTTGCCGTGTTCTGCCGTCCGGACCCGGGCGGCAGCGGTTTGCCTGACCGACTAACTATCCACAACGGAGCCCCTACTACATGACCATCACCTCCACCGAGAAGCCCGGTACCCCCGTAGTCGCCATTAACGACATCGGTACCGCTGAGGACTTCCTCGCAGCTGTCGACGCCACCATCAAGTACTTCAACGACGGAGACCTCGTCGAAGGTACCGTCGTCAAGGTCGACCGCGACGAAGTTCTGCTCGACATCGGTTACAAGACCGAAGGTGTCATCCCTTCCCGCGAGCTTTCCATCAAGCACGATGTTGATCCCGGTGACGTTGTCGCCGTTGGCGATCAGGTCGAAGCTTTGGTTCTCACCAAGGAAGACAAAGAAGGCCGTCTGATCCTCTCCAAGAAGCGTGCTCAGTACGAGCGTGCCTGGGGCGACATCGAGAAGGTCAAGGAAGAAGACGGCGTCGTTACCGGTACCGTCATCGAGGTTGTCAAGGGTGGCCTCATCCTGGACATCGGCCTGCGCGGCTTCCTGCCCGCATCCCTCGTCGAGATGCGTCGCGTCCGCGACCTCGCTCCGTACATCGGTCAGCAGATCGAAGCCAAGATCATCGAGCTCGACAAGAACCGCAACAACGTTGTTCTGTCCCGCCGTGCATGGCTCGAGCAGACCCAGTCCGAGGTTCGCTCCACGTTCCTCAACAAGCTGGAAAAGGGCCAGGTTCGTCCGGGCGTTGTTTCCTCCATCGTCAACTTCGGTGCATTCGTGGACCTGGGCGGCGTAGACGGCCTCGTTCACGTTTCCGAGCTGTCCTGGAAGCACATCGACCACCCGTCCGAGGTTGTCGAGGTTGGCCAGGAAGTCACCGTCGAGGTCCTCGAAGTGGATCTGGACCGCGAGCGTGTCTCCCTGTCGCTCAAGGCTACGCAGGAAGATCCGTGGCAGACCTTCGCCCGCACCCACGCCCTCGGCCAGGTTGTTCCGGGTAAGGTCACCAAGCTGGTTCCGTTCGGTGCGTTCGTTCGCGTCGAAGACGGCATCGAAGGCCTCGTCCACATCTCCGAGCTGGCTGTCCGCCACGTGGAGCTCGCCGAGCAGGTTGTCTCCGTTGGCGACGAACTGTTCGTCAAGGTCATCGACATCGACCTCGAGCGTCGTCGCATCTCCCTCTCCCTCAAGCAGGCCAACGAGGGCGTGGACGCTGACAGCACCGAGTTCGATCCCGCTCTGTACGGCATGGCCGCTGAGTACGACGAAGAGGGCAACTACAAGTACCCTGAGGGCTTCGACCCCGAGTCGAACGAATGGCTCGAAGGCTACGAGACCCAGCGCGCCGCTTGGGAGCAGCAGTACGCTGACGCCCAGACCCGTTGGGAAGCCCACAAGAAGCAGGTTGCCCAGCACGCTGCCGACGACGCTGCTGCTGCAACGTCCGGTGAGAGCGATTCCGGCACCACCAGCTACTCCTCGGAGCCGGCTGCTGCTGAGTCCAACGCTGGCACCCTGGCGTCCGACGAAGCACTCGCCGCACTGCGCGAGAAGCTGACCGGCAACTAATTCCGCCGCCCTCACGGGATGTGCTGAATAGCCAAAGAAGGACCCCTGCCTCCGGGCGGGGGTCCTTCTGTTTTGCGGTCAATCTGTTGGCGCATTCTTAGGCCGGAACGTCAATCCATTCGGTACCCTCGGGACGGAGCAGTGAGCTGCCTGCGGTTAGTGCCGCCACCCGGGCGTGGGCATCGCCAATCTCAGTGGCTGAGTCCTCCAACGCTATGCGCAGGACCGCATGCCGTGCTTCATACGAGGTTTCAGCCATGACATATCCGGCATTCCGGAGTTCGTTCTCCAAACGCCCGGCTTCGGCATGGGCGACCTCTACGGCGCAGAGCCGCAGACGCCGTCGCTGAACCAGGGGAGCCAGGTCCAGGGCCGTCGAGACCGATTCCGAATAGGCGCGGACCAGCCCGCCCGCCCCCAGCAGAATTCCGCCGAAATAGCGTACGACGACGGCAGCGACGTCGCTGAGGTCGGTCACCCCGGGCGCCGACTCACGTTTGATAAGGGCTTCGAGCATCGGTATGCCCGCGGTACCGGAGGGTTCGCCGTCGTCGTTCGATCGCTGGATCATCCGGTCCGGTCCGATGACGAACGCCGAGCAGTGGTGGCGGGCGTCGTGGAACTCGCGCCGCAGCCCGGCCACCAACGCGCGCGCGGAATCCTCATCCGGCACCCTGCGGAGCACGGTGATGAAACGCGACCGCCGGATTTCCAGTTCGTGGCGGAAGTCGGGCCCTGCCCGGAGCGTCGTGTACCGGGTCGCACGGCTTTCTTCCTCAATTTCCACCGCTTCAGTCTAGTGTTGAGGGGTGCTGAAAATCGGACTGACGGGCGGCATCGCCTCAGGCAAATCGTTGGTGGCATCCAGGCTCCGAGAGCTGGGGGCACTGCTCATAGACGCGGATGTTATCGCCCGGCAAGTAGTGGAACCCGGGACACCGGGGCTGGAACAGGTTGTTGAAGCCTTCGGTCCTGGCATCCTGGATCACGACGGCGGGCTCGACCGGCCGAAGCTGGGTTCCATCGTGTTCCGCGAACCGGCTCAGCGCGAAATCCTGAACGCCATCGTCCACCCGCTCGTCCGCAAGTCCGCGACCGCCGTCATGAACAGCGCCGGTGCGGGTGACATCGTGGTGCAGGACATCCCGCTGCTGGTGGAAACCGGACAGGGCAGCACCTTCCACCTGGTGCTGGTAGTGGATGCGCCTGATGAGCTGCGTGTCCAACGGATGGTGGAGCTTCGAGGCATGACGCCGGAGGACGCGCGTTCCCGCATGGCCGCGCAGGCCTCCAGGGCGGAGCGCCAAGCTGCAGCCGACGTCATCCTGGACAATTCCGGCAGTCGGGAGGATCTACTTGCCGCGGTTGATGCACTGTGGGAGCGGCGTCTGGTGCCTTTTGCGGAAAACATCAAGAGTGGTGTCCGCGCGCCCCGGACAGATGGCCCCGTCCTTGTTGCCCCGAATGGGGAATGGGCACGGCAGGCCGAACGGCTGGCAGCCCGCGTCGCCCTGGCCGCTCCGGATGCGATTCTGGCCGTTGACCATATCGGCTCAACCTCTGTGCCGGGCCTGGCCGCGAAGGATGTCATCGACCTTCAACTGACAGTGTGCGATCTCGAGACGGCCGACCGGATCTCGCCCCTGCTTGGCGCAGCCGGATTCCCAGCAGTGCAGCACGTTCGCGGGGACACCCCGAAGCCCTCCCACCCTTCTCCGGAATCCTGGCAAAAGCGCTTCCATGCCAACGCCGATCCCGGCAGGGCTGTGAACCTTCACGTTCGGAAGGCTGGATCGCCCGGCTGGTATTACGCCCTGTTGTTCCGGGACTGGCTGCGCGCCGACCCTGCAGCCCGCGCTGAGTATGAGGCCCACAAACGCGGCCTGGCCGGGGCCCATGCGGGGGACAAGGACAGTGCAGCCTATGCCGAAGCCAAAGAGCCGTGGTTCACTGACGTGGCGTGGCCGCAGATGGAGGAGTGGGCCAAACGCACCGGCTGGGCACCGCCGTCGTATTCATCTTCCGCTGAGCGCAAACGCGGACAGTAGCTGTCCGGGGTCGGGGGTAGATTTGATGTATGAGCCTTGCCCAGGAAATCAACCGTGTCGTCGCACCCTTTGAAGTTGTCAGTGACTATAAGCCCGCAGGCGACCAGCCAACCGCCATCGCAGAGTTGACCGAACGCATCAACAACGGTGAGAAGGACGTAGTCCTCCTTGGTGCCACGGGTACGGGCAAGAGCGCCACCACGGCATGGCTCATCGAGCAGGTCCAGCGGCCTACCTTGGTGATGGTGCAGAACAAGACCCTGGCGGCGCAGCTGGCCAACGAGTTCCGGGAGCTCCTGCCGAACAACGCGGTTGAGTACTTCGTTTCGTATTACGACTACTACCAGCCGGAAGCGTATGTGGCCCAGACGGACACCTTCATCGAGAAGGACTCCTCCATCAACGAGGAAGTCGAACGGCTGCGCCACTCTGCCACCAACGCATTGCTGACCCGCCGCGATGTCATCGTGGTGGCAACCGTTTCCTGCATCTACGGCTTGGGCACGCCCGAAGAGTACATCGCCGGGATGGTGACACTCCGGAAGGGAGCGGAAATGAACCGCGACCATCTCCTGCGGAAGTTTGTCTCCATGCAGTACGCCCGCAACGACATGGACTTTCACCGGGGAACCTTCCGGGTCCGCGGCGACACCGTGGAAATCATTCCCATGTACGAGGAACTCGCCATCAGGATTGAGTTCTTCGGCGATGAGATCGAGAACATCCAGACGCTCCATCCGCTGACTGGCGAGGTCATCCGGGAGGAGGAAGAGATGTACGTCTTCCCGGCCTCGCACTACGTGGCCGGCCCCGAACGGATGGCGCGGGCCATCAAGCGGATTGAAGACGAACTGGCGGACCGCCTGAAGGTCCTCGAGGCCCAGAACAAGCTGGTGGAAGCCCAGCGGCTCCGCATGCGGACCACCTATGACCTTGAAATGATGCAGCAGATGGGGTTCTGCAACGGCATCGAGAACTACTCGGTGCACATCGACGGCCGCGAGCCCGGGACGGCACCTCACTGCCTCCTGGACTACTTCCCGGATGACTTCCTGCTGGTGGTCGATGAATCGCACGTGACCATTCCGCAGATCGGCGCCATGTACGAAGGCGACATGTCCCGGAAGCGAAACCTCGTGGACTTCGGCTTCCGGTTGCCCTCTGCCATGGATAACCGGCCCCTGAAATGGGACGAATTCCTTGAGCGCATCGGCCAGACGGTCTACCTCTCGGCCACTCCCGGAAAGTACGAGCTCGGCAAGGCCGATGGCTATGTGCAACAGATTATCCGACCCACGGGCCTCATCGACCCCGAGGTGGTGGTCAAACCCACCAAGGGCCAGATCGACGACCTGCTGGGGGAGATCCGAATCCGCACGGAGAAGAACGAGCGCGTTCTTGTGACCACCTTGACCAAGCGGATGGCCGAGGACCTGACCGATTACCTTGTGGGACACGGCATCAAGGTGGAGTACCTGCACTCGGACGTCGACACCTTGAGGCGTGTGGAGCTGCTCCGGGAACTGCGCATGGGTGTCTTCGATGTCCTGGTGGGCATCAACCTGCTCCGGGAAGGCCTTGACCTTCCGGAGGTCTCCTTGGTGAGTATCCTCGACGCCGATAAGGAAGGCTTCCTGCGTTCCTCCACGTCGCTGATCCAGACCATCGGCCGTGCCGCCCGTAACGTGTCGGGCCAGGTCCACATGTACGCCGACCGGATCACGGACTCCATGGCGCACGCGATTGATGAGACCAACCGGCGCCGCGCCATCCAGGTCAAGTACAACACTGAGCACGGCATCGACCCGCAGCCCTTGCGCAAAAAAATCGCTGACATCACCGACCAGTTGGCCAAGGAAGACGCAGACACCCAGGAGCTGCTCAACAACAACCGGCTGGCCAAGGGCGGCAAACGCGGTAAGACCTCCGCGAAGGGTGCCGCAACTGTCCGGCAGGACGGCCTTGCAGCAGCGCCGGCGGAGGATTTGGTGGGCCTCATCGAACAGCTCACGGAACAAATGCATGGTGCAGCCGCCGAACTCCAGTTCGAGGTCGCGGCAAGGATCCGTGACGAAGTCAAGGAGTTGAAGCGCGAATTACGGCAGATGCAGTCCGCCGGTCACGCCTAGGGTAAGGTTTAAGCCACGTAGGGGAGTATCCCAAGCGCTAGGTTCGTCAGCACGCAAGGCATGGTTGCCTCGCCGGGCCTAGCGGGTCGCCATGTCAGAGCATCAAACGCTCCAAGGCGGCCGGAGAGACTTACACCGTTTTCCCGTACCCTGCGAAAGGCCCTTTAATGGAGCTCCCTGTCTGGTTCGAGGTCGGCTCGTTTGTCGTCCTCGGAATTATCCTCGCTGTCGACCTGCTGTTGGTCGTCAAGCGCCCCCACGAACCCTCGATGAAGGAAGCCGGCCTGTGGGTCGCTTTCTACGTGGCCTTGGCCATGGTGTTCGCCGGAGCCATGTTCTATTTCACGGGCCCCGAGTACGGAAGCCAGTTCATTGCGGGCTGGGTGACTGAATACAGCCTCAGCATCGACAACCTGTTCGTGTTCATCATCATCATGGCCCGGTTCGCTGTGCCCCGTAAGTACCAGCAGGAAGTGCTGATGGTGGGCATCATCATCGCCTTGGTGCTCCGAGGTATCTTCATCGCCCTGGGCGCCGTGGTGATCGAACAGTTCAGCTGGGTGTTCTACATCTTCGGCGCTTTCCTTCTGTGGACCGCCTGGAAGCAAGCCAAGGACTCCGGTGAGGATGAGGAAGAAGGGGCCGAGAACCCCTTGATTGCCCGCCTTCGCAGGGTGCTTCCCATGTCTGAGAAGTTCGACGGCGGCAAGTTGCGGACCACTGTCAACGGCAAGAAGGTCTTCACCCCCATGCTGATCGTCTTCGTGACCATCGGCCTGACCGACCTCTTGTTCGCCGTGGACTCCATCCCCGCGATCTTCGGCCTGACCCAAAGTGCCTTCATCGTTTTCACAGCCAACATTTTCGCGTTGATGGGCCTTCGTCAGCTCTACTTCCTGTTGGGCGGACTCATGACCCGCTTGGTCTATCTGAAGCACGCCTTGTCGGTAATCCTGGCGTTCATCGGCGTCAAGCTTGTCCTGCACGCCATGCATGTCAACGAACTTCCCTTCATCAACGGCGGCCACCACATCGAGTGGGCTCCGGAGATCCCCACGTACGTGTCGCTGGCGGTCATCGTCGGTACCATCGTCGTGGCCGTAGTGGCCAGCCTTCTCAGCCCCGCAGCACGCCAGGCCAAGATTGATGCCCGGCTTGAGGAAGACGCACGAAAGAGCTTGAGCGAAGCAGAGTAACTTCATCGAAAGTTGTAGTCTCATGGGGTGACTACCTCCCCAACTACGGCGCTGGACCCACAACGGGTTCAGCGCCGTAGTGTTTTCCTGCTCAGTGCGTCCCAGCTCCTCAGCGGAGTTGGCAATGGAGCGACGCTTTCCATTGGCTCCCTGCTGGCTGTTGATCTGTCCGGCTCCGAGGCATGGGCAGGTTCCATCACTACCGTGTTGACCCTGGCGGCCGCCATTGCCGCCCTTCCGCTGGCGCGGCTGGCCGAAGCACGTGGACGCCGGGTGGGTCTGGTCACCGGCTTGGTAGCTGCCATGATCGGGGCACTCCTGTTCATAGTCGCCGTGATGGCCAGGTCATTCCCCGTCCTGATACTGGGGGCAGCCTTCCTGGGCCTGGGCACTGCGGCAAACCTCCAGGCGCGGTTTGCTGCCGTAGACCTCGCCGAGCCCGAACATCGCGGCAGGTCCCTGTCCACAGTGGTCTGGGCCATCACCATCGGAGCGGTTGCCGGGCCGAACCTCATCCAGCCAGGTGCCTTGGTGGGACAGGCTCTTGGGTTGCCGCCCATTGCGGGCCCCTTTGTCTTTTCCGCGGCAGGGCTCTTGCTGGCGGCGCTGCTTCTGTTCCTCGGGCTCAGGCCGGATCCCTTGTTGCTTGCCAGGCGGCTGGCATCAAGCGCCCACGATTCGGGCGGTACCGGGAGCATCCCCGTCAGGGGCACTGTCAGGTCCGGCCTACGGGCCGTTCGTTCCTCCCCGCAGGCCCTTCTGGCACTGGCCGCTGTTATCGCCGCCCACGGGGTCATGGTGGCGGTCATGTCCATGACGCCTCTTCACCTCCAGCAGCTGGTGGACGGATCCCATGCCGGCCACCACGGGGGAACCACCGACAGTACGGATGCTCTGGTGATTATCGGGGTCACCATTTCGCTTCATATTGCCGGCATGTTCGCCTTGTCGCCGGTGTGGGGATGGCTGACGGACAAGGCCGGCCGGCCGCAGACCATTGCCATCGGGCACGGCCTGCTGCTGGTGGCCGTGTTCATCGCCGGCTTCGGGCAGCACGAACCCGCGCTTGTCACTGCAGGATTGATCCTTCTGGGCCTGGGTTGGTCCGCAGCCACCATCGCTGGTTCGACGATGCTGGCTGAGAGCGTCAGCCAGGATGAGCGGGTCACCGTCCAAGGAGTCTCGGACACCTTGATGGGCGCTGCGGGGGCAATCGGGGGTGCCACCTCCGGCCTTCTCCTCGCGTGGATTGGCTACCAGGGCCTCAACGTGGCGTCCAGCTTAGTGGCTGCAGCAGTCCTTGCCCTGACTCTGGCCATGGCTCTTCGGCGCCGCCCGGGCGTGAGCAGCCGCTGAAGCTCAGCCAAGCGGTCAGCGTGCGCCACGGACCATGCCCAAAAGCCGTTTGAAGATGCCTTCACCATCCTCCGCGATACCGTCGTGGTGGAAATCGGACGTAACCCATGCCTGGAGCCCGCGAACGGCCGCAGCGGTTTCAAGTGACAAATCGTGGTCCACGTAGATGTCATCCTTGTACACTGCCGCAGCCACGGGAACCGGGTTCGCGGCCAAGGCGGCGGTGTCGTACAGCGGCTTCCAGTCTTTGCGGGCGGCAAGGATTTCCGCTACGTCGCGCAGGGGTGCAAGGGAGGGGTCCTGTTCGAAATACCAGGGATAAACCATTTCCCCGGTGAGCAGCGGCTGTTCGGCGCCTGGCTCGAACTCCGGATAATCCTCCAGGACCCGCCACGCCGCCCAGTTGGTTGCCTCGCCCTGGCCATAGATTGATTCATGCAGCACAGCGTAAAGGGGGTTGGCAGCCCTGCTGACCAGGCTTCGTACTTGCTCGAGGAACACTTCTGAGAGTCGCTCCCCGTCCAAGGTGTCGATGAACGCATCCTCCAGCAGATAGTGGAGCGAATCCACGCGGGTGTTGCCTCCCAGGAACGATCCGACCATTTGGAACCGTTCCGGGGTCAACCGCTCACCGCTTGCCAGGAACTCGGGAGTCTTTTCCAAGTGCCGGACGATCCGGGTGACCCGTTCACGGTCTTCCGGGTACCAACCGAAGTATTCGGCGTTCCGTGCAGCAACGCGCTTGAAGGTCGCCTGGTAGACCCGGTCAGCGGGTCCTTCCAAGGGAGCCAGGCCTCCGGTGATCAGGACCTCGCGCAAACCCTCCGGCGCGAAGGACAGATAGGTCAAGGCACAGAACCCGCCGAAGGATTGGCCCATGACGGTCCAAGGGCCCGAGCCCAGGACGCCACGGATAAATTCTGCATCGGCAACAATCGAATCGGCCCGGAAGTGCGTCAGGTACTCAGCCTGGGCAGCAGCGTCGCCACGAAGCTCCAGCGTTTGCCGTTCAACGGGGGTGGAAAGACCGGTGCCGCGTTGGTCGAGCATCAGGATACGGAAATCCCGCGCGGCTGCCTTCATCCAGCCGGCCAGGGAGGTGACCCGGTTCCCGCGTCCACCCGGACCTCCCTGCAGGAACAGCAGCCACGGCAGCTTGGACGCTTCTTCCGCGGTATGCGCCGCAGAGGAGTACTCCCGGGCAAAAACGGTGATCGTTTCACTGGTGGCTTCGTTGGCACCGGGGGAATGCACCAGGGGGACGGTGAAGTAGTGTTCAACCGTGCGTACGCCACGGAATTCGTGGCGGTTCAGGACGGTGTGTTCCGGCATTGAGGAGTACGTTTCAGCCACGGGCAAACGATTCCTCTGACTGTCCGGCCTTCGTGCCGAAAGCTTCCAGGGCCTCTCCGGTGAGGCGGAAAGTGGACCATTCCTCCATGGGGAACGCGCCGAGTTTTTTATAGAAATTGATGGATGGTTCGTTCCAGTTCAGGACGCTCCATTCCACACGGGCGTAACCACGTTCGACGGCGGTCGCTGCCAAGTACTGAAGAAGCGCCTTCCCATGGCCCTCACCACGGGCGTCGGGTTCGACGTAAAGGTCCTCCAGGTAGATGCCGTGGACGCCTTCCCAGGTGGAGTAGTTCAAGAACCACAGCGCGAACCCCTGCACGGTGCCGGCAGCGTTTTCCGCGATCGTGGCAAAGACCCGCGGGTTCTCGCCAAACAGCACCTCCGTGAGCCTTTCCGGGGTGTTCTTGACGGCGTCCGGCTCCTTTTCATAGATCGCCAGATCGTGGATCATGCGCAGGATCGCGGGGACATCGTCAACAGTGGCTTGGCGGATAACACTCATGCATTCGAGCTTACTAAAGGAAGCCCGCCTTACTGGCTCCACGCCACAGGGGATGTTCCATACCGCACAGGCGGCCGGCGATACTGCAGTTGCACGCCGTCCACCAACAGCGGCGGCCCCACGAACCGCAGCTGGCCATACGCACTCGGGGTCTCCCGATACGCAGGTTGGGGCAGACTGGCGGCCTTTACGTCAGCTTGACGGGCCGGCAACCTGAACAGTTCCTCGGCGGTGCGTGCCAGCGACAAAGCCGCCATTCCTCCTGCCCCTGTCCTCAACCTCTCTGCCAACAGGGCCAGTACGGCAGCCGCCACTCCGTAGCCTGTGGCGTGGTCCAGGGCCTGCACCGGCAGCGCACCTGGCTTCCACCCGTCGTCGTCCAGATGCCCGTATTCTTCGGCGATGCCGCAGGCCGCCTGTACCAGGCTGTCGAAACCGCGCCGTTGTCTCCACGGCCCCGCGCTTCCCCAAGCCGACAGGGTCGCCACCACGAGGTCCGGCTTCCCGGCCAACAGGGTTTCAGCTCCCAGGCCAAATCTGTCCAGACCGCCGTTGCGGTAACCCGTCACGACGACGTCCGCGGTGGAGATCAGGTCTTTGACGGTCTCCAGTCCGGCAGCGTTCCCCAGGTCGGCCACGGCAGATCGCTTATCGAAACCGCCATCCACGAAAGCCTCCTCCAATTCCGGGAGGCCCGGAGGATCGATCCGCAGGACATCGGCTCCGAGCGCTCCGAGGAGCCGGGTCGCCGTCGGGCCTGCAATGACGCGGGTCAGGTCCAGAACCCGCAGGCCGGTGAGTGGCCGTTCAGGGTCCTTGGATGGCTTCCACGCGGCTGAGGCAGAAGAAACTGGTGAGGTGGTTGACGACATCTGCAGGGCGGTTGGTGGGAGAAACCGGATCCACGGTTCATCAGAGAGCGCGCGGTGCATGGCGGAGGAGACCCATTCGCCACGGCGTCGGACCGCCGTTGCCACGCCCCGGTTGGCGTTGATGGCATCCTCGGCGTCCAGGGAGGTCATGGTCAGGAGTGCGTCGTCCACGTCCTGGGCGCTGTTCGCGCCCATCGCTTCCATCAGCCGCGCTGCGTGGTGAGGGTAGTTCGCGTGAAGGCGGATCCAGCCGTCCGAGGTCCGCCGAAAACCCGACGCCGGTGCGAAGCCCTGGGGTTTGGTGCCCGCGATCCGCAGGTGCGTCAGCGAATCGAACGAAGCAGCCACCGGCTCAGATGACGCTGAATACCTGCCCGCACAGCCTGTCAGGGCTTCCAGGGCAGTGGCTGCTGCCAACACTGAACCCAATGCAAGGCCCTCGACATCCAGCGCACCTTCCCACCAGCTTCTCAAACCCGGCAGGATCATCGGGGTCACGGGGGTTACCGAGCGCAAGGCCTCCAGGCTGCGCAGGCTGCTGGTCAGGTCGGGGACGGGTTCCATGGCTTCTTCGGGCTAGAGCCTGTTGACGTCGGTCACGCGGACTACGGCTGTGCCACTCTCATCGGACGCCGCCAGATCCACTTCGGCCGAGATACCCCAGTCATGGTTTCCCGCGGGGTCGTCGAAAATCTGTCGGACCTTCCACAGGCCCGGCTCCTCCGTGATAATCAGCAAACCGGGTCCACGCGCGTCCGGGCCGGTCCCGATGTCATCGTGTTCGTCGAAGTAGTCGTCCAGAACTTCTTCCCACCGCCCGGCGTCCCAGCCGGCGTCGGCGTCGAGTTCTCCCAAGGCACTGGAATCCTCGTCTGCGAAAAGTTCAACTCTGCGGAACATCTCATTCCGGACCATCACCCGGAAGGCCCGGATGTTCGAGGTCAACAGTGGCGGCGGGGGAGGAGGCGCATCGTGCGGTGTCGGAGCCAGCCCGGAGGTCAGTTCCTCCCATTCGTCCAGCAGGCTCGAGTCAACCTGACGCACGAGTTCTCCGAGCCAGGCAATGAGGTCTTCAAGATCCTCGCGCAGCAGGTCCTGGGGAACGGTCTGCCGAAGTGCCCGGAAACCGTCTGCAAGGTATCGCAGGACGATGCCCTCCGAGCGTGCCAGGCCGTAGAACTGCACGAACTCGCCAAAGTTCATGGCGCGCTCATACATGTCCCGGATGATCGATTTTGGTGCGAGTTCGAAGTCGCCAACCCACGGCGCAGCTTTTCGATAGACCTCGAACGCCTCACCAAGAATCCCGGCCAACGGCATGGGATAGGTCACTTCGTCCAGCATGGCCATGCGCTGCTCATATTCGATGCCGTCCGCCTTCATGGCGGCAACAGCTTCCCCGCGGGCCTTCTTCTGCTGTGCGGAAAGAATCTGGCGCGGCTTCTCCAAGGTCGACTCAATGACTGAAACGACATCCAGTGCGTAGGAAGGCGACTCCGGATCAAGCAGTTCCAAGGCTGCTAGAGCGAAGGGGGACAGCGGCTGGTTGAGGGCGAAGTTGGCTTGGAGGTGAACCGTCAGCCGAACCGACCGTCCTTCAGCTTCCTGCTCGTCCTCGGGGATTCGTTCAACAACCCCGGCAGCCAACAGCTCCCGGTAGATCCCCAGTGCTTTCTTCATCAGCCGAAGTTGTGCAGGGCGGCTCTCGTGGTTCTCGCTGAGCAACCGCCGGGTGGCTTGGAAGGGGTCGCCCGGACGCTCCATCAGGTTGAGCAGCATCGCGTGCGTAACGGTGAAACTGGACGTCAGCGGCTCAGGAATGGACTCGACGAGCTTCTTGAACGTGGGTTCGCCCCAGGACACGAATCCTTCCGGGGGCTTCTTCTTGACGACTTGCCGCAGCTTCTTCTGGTCATCACCGAACTTGGCAGTGGCCTTGGCCATGGCCTTGGTGTTCTCCACCACGTGATCCGGCGCCTGCACCACAACGGTGCCTGCGGTGTCGTAACCGGCGCGGCCGGCACGACCGGCAATCTGGTGGAACTCCCTCGAGTTAAGAGACCTGGTGCGTACGCCGTCGTACTTGCTCAAGGCCGTCAAGAGCACCGTCCTGATCGGAACGTTGATGCCCACGCCCAGGGTGTCCGTGCCACAGATGACCTTAAGCAGCCCGGCCTGGGCAAGCTGTTCCACCAAGCGGCGGTATTTGGGCAGCATGCCCGCGTGGTGGACTCCGATGCCGTGGCGCACCAGCCGGTTGAGTGTCTTTCCAAAGCCTGCCGCGAACCGGAAGCCTGCGATCAGTTCGGCGATGCGATCCTTCTCGGCTCTGCTGCACATGTTGATGCTCATGAGGTTCTGGGCACGTTCGATGGCTTCGGCCTGGCTGAAGTGCACCACGTACACGGGAACCTGCTTGGTGGAGAGCAGCTCTTCCAGGCTCTCGTGGACCGGGGTCAGCTGGTAGTAGTAGTGCAGCGGAATAGGCCGCTCCGCGGAACTTACCGTTGTCGTAGTCCGGCCGGTCAGTTCCGTGAGGCCTGTTTCGAAGCGGGAGACGTCGCCAAGGGTGGCGGACATGAGGAGGAACTGGGCCTGGGGGAGTTCCAGGAGCGGCACTTGCCACGCCCAGCCGCGCTGGGGATCGGAGTAGAAGTGGAATTCGTCCATGACCACAGAGCCGAGTTCGGCCGCTGACCCTTCGCGGAGGGCTATGTTGGCCAGGATTTCCGCTGTGCAGCAGATGATGGGTGCATCCTGGTTGACGCCGGAATCGCCGGTGATCATTCCCACGTTTTCCGCACCGAAGATGTCGCACAGGGCAAAGAACTTTTCCGATACCAGTGCCTTGATGGGCGCCGTGTAGTAGCTGCGCTGGCCACGGGCCATGGCTTCGAAGTGGGCGGCGATGGCCACCAGGGACTTACCGGAACCTGTGGGCGTAGCAAGGATGACGTTGGCGCCGGAGGCGAGTTCCATGATCGCTTCATCCTGGGCCGGGTACAACTGCAGGCCACGGCTTTCAGTCCACTCGACAAACCGCGTGTAAATGTCATCCGGGTCCAGGGGACCTGTGGCGGTGGAACCAGGAAGCTGCTCAAGAAGTTTCATTGGTTTCCAGCTTAGTGCCCGGACAGTTTAGGCTCAGCCCAGCAGTGTTGCCCGGCTCCAGGAGGCTTTTATGAAGTGGAATCCATCCAAGTACGCCGAGTTCGGCAATCATCGGGACCGTCCGTTTCATGACCTGGTGGCGAGAATCCAAGCCGCTAAGCCCGGCCACGTGGTGGACCTGGGCTGCGGCCCTGGCAACATGACTGCCACTTTGGCGGACCGCTGGCCCGCGGCACACGTTGTTGGGATTGACTCGTCGCAGGAAATGCTGGCCAAAGCCGCGTCATTGACGGGTCATTACAGTGGGCTGTCCTTCAACCAGGGCGACATTGCTGAGTGGATGCCGGACAACGATGTTGACGTCGTGGTGACGAACGCTGCCCTCCAGTGGGTCCCCGGGCACCAGGAGATGCTCGCCGCCTGGCTCGAAGCGCTAAGGCCAGGCGCTTGGTTTGCCCTGCAGGTCCCGGGCAACTTTTCGTCGCCCTCCCACGCATTGATGCGTGAACTCGCCGGTTCGCCGCGATGGCGGACGCGACTGGATGGGGTTCTGCGGCACGATGGCGCGGTGGGCAGCCCCGCGGACTACTTGGGCATAATGCTCGACGCCGGATGCTCGGCTGACGCGTGGGAGACCACCTACCAGCAGGTACTTACGGGGGAGGATCCGGTGCTGGAATGGGTCCGGGGCACAGGACTGCGACCCGTCCTTTCCGCCCTGCCCGCGCCCGAAGCCGACGCCTTCGAAAAGGAATACGCAGCCATGCTGCGCCAGGCCTACCCGTCGACGGCCCACGGTACGGTGTTTCCGTTCCGTCGTATTTTTGCGGTGGCGAGGAAGCACGCGTGAGCCGACATACATTTATGACGGGCCAGAGGAACACGCACCCTCATGTCTTGTCCCATGGTGGTGCCGCTGGTCTAATTCTCGGCATGGACCATGGATGCAATCCGGATCTGCCGCCGACGGTGGCGCACGTGCCTGCCAGGAGCTCATCATGACGCCCGCAGGGGATTTCCCCGGGAGCTGGCGACCCAACGCCGGCAGTGCTGTGGCGCTCTTTGAACAGTTGAGGCTCCGCATCATCGAACTCGCAGATTCAGGCGTTCTCGCCGTGGGGTCGAAACTGCCGCCCGTCCGGAACCTGGCAGGTGTACTGGACGTGGCACCCCATACAGTCGCCCGCGCATATAAGGAGCTCGAAGCAGCCGGCGTTGTCGCTACCCGTGGACGCAACGGGACAGTAGTGTGTGCCCGCGATGACCGTTGGGGGGCACTGGCCGAAGTTGCCGCCCAGTACGCAGCTTCTGCCAAGGCCCAAGGCGCTTCCTTCGCCGAGGCAGTGCAGCTTTTCGCTGCCGCTTACGACGCCGATTGATACCGATCGGTAGCATGTGAGGCACGACATGGAAATTCGAAGAAGTTTTCGATTAGCATTGGTGGGTGCCCAAAGCCTTAGCTGAAGATACAGCCATCGATTCCCTGAACAGCGCTTCCGTCGTTTCTGATAACAAGCCAGCCAAGCCGGATCTGTCCCGCCTGGTGGTCAAGGGAGCCCGGGAACACAATCTGCGCAACGTGGATCTCGACCTCCCACGCGACGCCATGATCGTCTTCACCGGACTCTCTGGTTCCGGTAAGTCCTCCCTGGCTTTCGACACCATCTTCGCCGAAGGCCAGCGCCGGTACGTCGAATCATTGTCGGCGTATGCACGCCAGTTCCTTGGTCAGGTCGACAAGCCCGACGTTGACTTCATCGAAGGTCTCTCGCCTGCGGTGTCCATCGACCAGAAGTCCACCAGCAAGAACCCGCGTTCCACTGTGGGCACCATCACCGAAATCTACGACTACATGCGCTTGCTGTGGGCGCGCGTTGGCCGCCCGCACTGCCCGGTCTGCGGTGAGCCGATTACGCGGCAAACACCCCAGCAAATCGTCGACCAACTCCTGGAGTTGGAAACCGGCACCCGCTTCCAGGTCCTCGCTCCGGTCGTCCGCGGCCGGAAGGGTGAATTCGTTGACCTCTTCAAGGAGCTGACGGCCAAGGGTTACTCCCGTGCCCGGGTTGACGGCGAACTGGTCCAGTTGAACGATCCGCCCAAGTTGGGCAAGCAGTACAAACACGCCATCGAAGTCGTTGTTGACCGCCTGGTGGTGAAGGAAGAGATCAGCCAACGGCTCACGGATTCCGTGGAGACCGCACTGGGCCTGGCCGAAGGCCGTGTGCTGGTTGAATTCGTGGACCTGGACACTGAAGATCCCGCACGTATCCGTGCCTACTCCGAGAATCTGGCGTGCCCCAACGAGCACCCTCTGGCCATCGACGAGATCGAGCCGCGATCCTTCTCCTTCAACAACCCGTTCGGTGCCTGCTCTGCCTGCAGCGGCATCGGCACCAAGTTGGAAGTCGATGAGGAACTGATCGTTCCCAACCCGGAACTTTCGCTGGGCGAAGGCGCGATTGCTCCGTGGTCCCTGGGTACAGCGACCACGGAGTACTGGAACCGCCTCCTTGAAGGCCTCGCACACGAACTCGGCTTCTCCATGAAGACCCCGTGGGAGAAGCTCCCCAAGGATGTCCGGAACACGGTACTTCACGGCAAGGACCACAAGGTCGTAGTCCAGTACAAGAACCGTTTCGGACGTGAGCGCAAGTACAGCACCGGCTTCGAAGGAGCCATCCAGTACGTTCACCGGAAGCACGGTGAAACGGACTCTGACTGGGCCCGCGACCGGTACGAAGAGTACATGCGCCAAATTCCTTGCCCCGAGTGCAACGGAGCCCGCCTGAACCCGGCATCGCTGTCCGTACTGATCAACGGGAAGTCCATCGCCGAGGTGGCCGCGCTCCCGATGCGGGAATGCGCAGAGTTCCTCGGAAGCCTGACGCTGACCAACCGGGAAGCCCAGATCGCCAACCAGGTTCTCAAGGAGATCCAGGCCCGCCTGACGTTCCTTCTGGACGTTGGCCTGGAGTACCTCAATCTCGAGCGCCCTTCCGGCACGCTGTCAGGCGGCGAGGCCCAGCGCATCCGGCTGGCCACGCAAATTGGCTCCGGCCTAGTCGGCGTCCTGTACGTCCTGGATGAGCCCTCTATCGGCTTGCACCAGCGCGATAACCGACGCCTTATCGAGACCCTCACACGGCTTCGGGACCTGGGCAATACGCTCATTGTGGTCGAACACGACGAAGACACCATCCACGAGGCCGACTGGGTGGTGGACATCGGACCCGGCGCCGGCGAGCACGGTGGCCAGGTCGTCCACTCCGGTACCTACAAGGAACTCCTCGAAAACACGCAGTCCCTCACCGGTGACTATCTGGCCGGGCGCCGGAAGATCGATATTCCTGCCAAGCGCCGCAAGTACGACAAGAAGCGGGAGCTTAAGGTTGTCGGCGCCAGGGAGAACAACCTCAACAACGTTGACGCTACGTTCCCCCTCGGTCTGTTCACTGCGGTCACGGGTGTCAGTGGTTCGGGCAAGTCCACCTTGGTCAACGAGATCCTGTACAAGGTCCTCGCCAATAAGCTCAACGGAGCCAAGCAGGTAGCCGGACGCCACCGCTCCGTGGCCGGCCTGGAGCACCTGGACAAGGTAGTGCACGTCGACCAGAGCCCCATTGGCCGTACGCCGCGCTCCAACCCCGCCACCTACACGGGCGTGTTCGACAACATCCGCAAGCTGTTTGCGGAGACCACCGAAGCCAAGGTGCGCGGGTACCAGCCCGGTCGTTTCTCCTTCAACGTCAAGGGTGGCCGCTGCGAAGCCTGTTCCGGCGACGGCACGCTGAAGATCGAAATGAACTTCCTGCCTGACGTCTACGTTCCGTGCGAGGTCTGCCATGGGGCCCGGTACAACCGCGAGACGCTGGAGGTCCACTACAAGGGCAAGACCATCGCGGACGTCCTCAACATGCCCATTGAAGAAGGTGCGGAGTTCTTCGCCGCCTTCACCCCGATCGCACGGCATTTGAACACCCTTGTGGACGTTGGACTTGGCTACGTCCGGCTCGGCCAGCCTGCCACGACACTTTCCGGCGGCGAGGCCCAGCGCGTGAAGCTGGCTGCGGAGCTCCAGAAGCGTTCCAACGGCCGCAGCATCTACGTGCTGGACGAGCCCACCACGGGATTGCATTTCGAAGACATCAGGAAATTGCTGATGGTCCTCCAGGGCCTTGTGGACAAGGGCAACACCGTCATTACCATCGAGCACAACCTGGACGTCATCAAGTCGGCGGACTGGATCGTGGACCTTGGCCCCAATGGTGGTTCCGGCGGCGGACGAATCGTCGCGACCGGAACCCCGGAGCAAGTAGCGAAATCCACAGAGAGCCACACTGCCACCTTCCTGGCTGAGATTCTGGGTTAGAAGTATTCCGGTAGCGGCATGCGAGTTTCAGGCATGCCGCTACTCGTGAGAAACTAACCCGGTGACTCAAACAAAGGTGCCCGTAATATTCGATCTGGACGGCACCCTTGTCGATCCTGCCGGCGGTATCACCGGAGGCATTTCGCTCGCCCTCCAGGAAATGGGCCTTCCTGTTCCGGAACAAGCCGTACTGAATTCCATGGTGGGTCCCAAGCTCAGTGATTCCCTTCTGCATTTGGCTGGCGTTCCCGGCGAATTGGTGGATGAGACCATTCACCGTTATCGGCGTCACTACAAGGAAACCGGTATTGGTCAAAGCCGGCTTTATCCGGGAGTCTTCGACCTCCTGGAGTTCTTTGCCGAAAGCGGCCGCCCCGTAGCGGTAGCCACGCAAAAGCCACAGTCCATTGCGCGGCTCGTCCTCGACCACCACCGGATCGCGGACTTCTTTGTTTCAATCCGTGGTGCTGCTGATGACGAGTCCGCGAAGGCAAACACGGCACCGGGGAAGGTCGCGATCGTCGGGGCAGCCCTCGCCGATCTGCATTCCCAACCAGCGGTCATGGTGGGGGACAGGCATCAGGACGTCGCCGGGGCGATGGCCAACGGATTGGACTGCATCGGCGTCAGCTGGGGTTTCGCACCTGACGGCGAACTTGAAGAAGCGGGCGCCGTGACTGTTGTCAGCACGGCCCTTGAACTGCGTACGCGAATTGAAGAACTTGATGCTGTCCGTGCGGCGGCCCTTAGCGAGGTACAAAACGATGGCAGTCTTTGATGCGATCCGGTGGACAACCCGCGGACTGATCTCGTCCACATGCCGGCCAACAGTCATCGGACTTGAAAATGTCCCCAAAAGCGGACCTTTCATCGTGGCACCAAACCACCTTTCCTTTCTGGACAGCGTGATCGTCCAGGCCTTGATGCCGCGGCCCGTTGCGTTCTTTGCCAAGGCCGAGTACTTCACCACCAAAGGTGTCAAGGGCGCCGTGATGAAGTCGTTCTTTGAAGCCGTGGGTTCAATTCCCGTGGAGCGCGGGGAGCAGGCGGCCAGTGTGCAGGCACTCAAGACCCTCCTGGACATCCTTGAAGCCGGGAAGGGCATCGGCATCTACCCCGAGGGTACCCGCTCCCGGGACGGGATCCTTTACCGCGGCCGAACAGGAGTAGGCTGGCTGGCCTTGACCACGGGCGCCCCGGTGATACCCGTCGGCCTCATCGGCACGGAAAAGCTGCAACCTGCGGACAAGAACGCCGTCCGACCGCAGCACTTCACCATGAAGGTCGGCGAACCGCTCTATTTCGAGAAGACGGGCCCTGACCATTCCCTCCCGGCCCGCCGGGAGGTCACTGACAAGATCATGGACGCGATTGCACTGCTCAGCGGGCAGGAACGTTCTGGCAGCTACAACCAGAGCAAGTCGGTGGACTAGGCTTCCGGCGCACTGCACTGGCGTTTAGCAGCCAGTCCGGTTCACTAGACTGGACGTGTGGCAGATCCATCAACTTACCGACCCCGGACCGGTGAAATCCCCACTACCCCGGGTGTCTACCGCTTCCGTGACCCCCATGGCCGGGTCATCTACGTGGGCAAAGCGAAGAACCTCCGTTCAAGGCTGAACTCTTACTTTGCCAACCCTGCGGGGCTGCTCCCCAAGACCCATGCGATGGTCCATGCAGCCAGCAGCGTTGAATGGACCGTGGTGGGCAGCGAGCTGGAGTCCCTGCAGCTTGAGTACACCTGGATCAAGGAATTCAAGCCTCGGTTCAATGTTGTTTTCCGCGACGACAAGACCTATCCTTACCTGGCCGTGACCATGGGGGAGAAGTTCCCCCGGGTACAGGTCATGCGTGGCGAACGCAGGAAGGGCACCCGCTATTTCGGTCCCTATACGGCGGGGGCCATTAGGGAAACCATGGATACGCTCCTCAGGGTTTTCCCGGTCCGAAGCTGCAGCCCGGGAGTCTTCAAGCGGGCCGAAGCCAGCGGACGGCCCTGCCTGCTGGGGTATATCGACAAATGCTCCGCGCCCTGCGTAGGCCGTGTGACTCCTGACGAGCATCGGGGGCTGGCCGAGGATTTTTGTTCCTTCATGGGCGGCGAGGCCAAGCGCTTCATCAGCCGTTTGGAAAAAGACATGGCAGCAGCCGTGGCGGAACTCGATTACGAGCGTGCTGCCGGGCTCCGTGATGACATCATTGCTTTGCGCAAGGTCTTCGAGCGCAACGCCGTGGTCCTTGCAGAGGATACTGATGCCGACGTCTTCGCACTGCACGATGACGAACTGGAAGCATCGGTCCAGGTGTTCCACGTCCGTGGAGGCCGGGTCCGCGGCCAGCGCGGCTGGGTGGTGGAGAAGGTGGAAGATGCCACCACCCCGGAACTGATTGAACATCTTCTCCAGCAGGTCTACGGCGAAGACAGCGAGGTTCAAGGCAGGATCCCCCGGGAAGTCCTGGTTCCGGAGAACCCCAGCAACCATGCCGAACTGACTGAATGGCTTGGCGGACTCCGTGGCGCCAAAGTGGACATCCGGGTTCCGCAGCGCGGGGACAAGGCCGCATTGATGTCCACGGTCCGTGAAAATGCCGAACAAGCCCTCAAACTCCACAAGACGCGGCGCGCGGGAGACATCACCGTCCGGTCCCTCGCGCTCCAGGAACTCCAGGAAGCCCTGGACATTCCGGTTCCCTTGCTGCGCATCGAGTGTTTCGATATTTCCCATGTCCAGGGCACCAACGTAGTGGCTTCCATGGTGGTGGTCGAAGACGGGCTTCCCAAGAAGGCCGACTACCGTAAGTTCTCCATCACGGGCGCGGCCGCTGCCGATGACACCGCGGCGATGCACGACGTCCTCACGCGGCGGTTCAAGCACTACCTGACGGACAAGGCCGCCCAGGTACCGGTCGTTTCGGGCGAGATCGTCAACCCCACCCGGTCCGTGTCCAGCGGCATGACGGACCCATCGACGTCGGATGCCACGATCCCGGCGCCCAAGGCCAAGTTTGCCTACCCGCCCAACCTCGTGGTGGTCGACGGCGGTCAGCCGCAGGTGAACGCAGCCGCGCGAGCCCTCGCCGAACTTGGCATCGACGACGTCTACGTCGTGGGACTCGCCAAGAGACTGGAAGAGGTCTGGCTTCCCGACAGCGACTTCCCGGTTATCCTGCCGCGGACTTCCCAAGGGCTGTACCTCCTTCAGCGTATCCGCGATGAAGCGCACAGGTTCGCCATCACCTTCCACCGGCAAAAACGCGGCAAGGCAATGACGGTGTCGGTACTGGACGGAGTGCCTGGCCTCGGTGAGGCCAAGCGGAAGGCCCTCGTGTCGCACTTTGGGTCGCTTAAGAAAATCAAGGCAGCCTCGGTCGAGGAACTGACGTCCGCCAAGGGCATCGGTCCAGCCCTGGCCGCCGCAGTGGTCCAGCACTTGGGTTCCACTGCCGCGGATGGGGAGACCGCTCCCGCAGTGAACATGACAACCGGCGAAATCATCGAATCTTAGCTAGGGTAAGAACTTGGCCGCTGCGGCAATTTCCGGCGCTGCGGTCAAGGGGTGCTCCGCCGTGTCCGGCGGGTGGCACCGGCAGCTATGACACTTCCGAGGAAACGGGGACAACTGATGGATGAGGCAATGGCTGGGTCCGGCACGGAGCAGGACGGCCTGACGCCAGTCAAGCCACCGGAGGCGGAGCTCCTGGTCGTCACCGGCATGTCGGGAGCGGGGCGCAGCACTGCGTCCGATGCCCTTGAGGACCACGGCTGGTATGTGGTGGACAACCTGCCTCCCCAGATGCTGGGCACCTTGGCTGAGATTGTCTCGCATGCTCCCAAGTCCATTCCCAAACTGGCAGTCGTGGTGGATGTCCGAAGCAAGGATCTCTTCACGGACATCCAAACGGCACTGGGTGCGTTGAGCGCCAGCGGGATTACTTTCCGCGTGCTGTTCCTCGATGCCAATGATGATGTCCTCGTCCGCCGCTTCGAGCAGGGCCGGCGTCCGCACCCGCTGCAAGGCGGAGGCCGGATCCTCGACGGGATCGGCATCGAGCGGGAGGTCCTGCGCGAACTGCGCGAACACGCCGATGTAGTGCTGGACACCTCGGAGTTCAACGTCCACGGCCTGGCTACCGCCATCACCGAGCTCTTCAGCGACACGGGACCTGTGACTCTGCGGCTCAATGTCATGAGCTTCGGCTTCAAATACGGACTGCCTGTCGACGCAAACTTCGTGGCCGACGCCCGCTTTATCCCCAATCCCCACTGGGTGCCGCAACTCCGTCCCCACACCGGCCTGGACGAGGACGTAAGTGACTACGTGCTCGGCGCAGAGGGCGTGCAGGAATTCGTGGATCGTTACGTCCGGGCCCTGGAGCCTGTTCTGGACGGCTACCGCCAGGAGAACAAGCACTATGCAACCCTTGCCGTTGGCTGCACAGGAGGAAAGCATCGTTCGGTGGCTGTCGCCGTCGAGCTTTCCAAGCGCCTGGCCCAGTTTCCCCGCGTGACCGTAACCACCACCCACCGCGACCTGGGACGTGAGTAGTGGGTGTCCTGACGGGCCCGCTGCCCCTCATACCGCCCAAGGGAGTCCCCGGCAGCCAGCAGAAGAAGAGCCCGTCCGTGGTGGCTCTCGGCGGTGGGCACGGCCTGGCAGCGTCACTTTCGGCCCTCCGGCTGCTTACCTCGGAGCTGACTGCCATTGTCACGGTGGCAGACGACGGCGGATCGTCCGGGCGTTTGCGTGAGGAGTACGGCGTCCTCCCGCCCGGCGATCTGCGGATGGCGCTGAGCGCCCTCTGTGACGACACCGACTGGGGCCGCACCTGGCGTGATGTCATGCAGCATCGTTTCGACGCCGGAGGCAAGGCCAAGGGTGGCTCGTTGGACAACCACGCCATGGGCAACCTCCTCATCGTCACGCTGTGGGAGCTTCTGGGGGATACGGTTGCCGGCCTCAAATGGGCCGGTGCCCTTCTGGGCGCCCGCGGCCAGGTGCTTCCGATGTCCAGCATTCCGTTGACCATCGAGGGCAAGGCACGCACGGAACTTCCCGACGGGAGCCACCAACTGCAGACTGTGCGCGGGCAAGCGAAGTGCGCTGTCGCGGGCAAACTGGAAGAGGTCAAGCTGTTTCCCGAGGATGCCCCGGCATGCACGGAAACCCTGACGGCAATAGAGCTCGCAGACTGGGTGATCCTTGGACCTGGCTCCTGGTACACCTCCGTGCTGCCCCACTTGCTGCTTCCCGAGCTGCGCCAAGCGCTCGGTGACACCGCCGCCAAGCGTTGCTTGACCATGAATCTGGACGTGGAGACCAAAGAGACCTCCGGCATGACCGCCGCAGACCACCTGGACGTCCTTCGGCGCTACGCCCCGGAGTTCAGTGTGGACGTCGTGCTTGCCGACCCGGCTGCGATCCAGGACCTCAAGGCCTTTGAAAAGGCCGCCGGGATGATCGGAGCCGAAGTGGTGTTGGGTAGAGTAGGGGCGTCGAGGCGCCGCCCAGTCCATGACCCATTGCTGCTGGCAGCGGCTTACCACGATATTTTCGGGAACAGTTAGGAATACGCGATGGCACTTACTGCGTCGGTCAAGGACGAACTGTCCCGGCTGGACATCAAGAAATCTTCGGTCCGCAAGGCAGAGGTCTCTGCAATGTTGCGCTTCGCTGGTGGCTTGCACATCATCTCCGGCCGGATCGTCATCGAGGCAGAAGTCGACCTCGCCTCGACCGCCCGGCGCCTGCGCGCCGCGATCGCCGAGGTCTACGGACATCAGAGCGAAATCATCGTGGTATCCGGGGGAGGCCTGCGCCGCGGGAGCCGCTATGTGGTCCGCGTCGTACGCGACGGAGAGGCTTTGGCACGTCAGACAGGCCTCCTGGATGGCCGTGGACGGCCGGTGCGCGGGCTGCCGTCGGTAGTGGTCAACGGTTCTGCCGCGGACGCTGAAGCCGTGTGGCGCGGAGCATTCCTTGCCCATGGTTCCCTCACCGAGCCAGGGCGGTCCTCGTCCCTGGAGGTGACATGCCCGGGTCCTGAATCCGCGCTTGCGCTGGTGGGCGCTGCCCGCCGTCTGGGCATCCAGGCCAAGGCACGCGAGGTCCGCGGCGTGGACAGGGTGGTCATCCGCGACGGAGACACCATCGCTGCCCTGCTGACCAGGATGGGTGCCCATGACGCGCTCATGGTCTGGGAGGAACGCCGGATGCGGAAGGAAGTCAGGGCTACCGCCAACAGGCTGGCGAACTTTGATGACGCCAACCTGCGCCGCTCGGCCCAGGCTGCAGTGGCGGCCGGTGCCAGGGTGGACCGGGCCCTTGAGATTCTGGGCGACGACGTCCCGGACCACCTCAAGTACGCGGGGGAGCTGCGCGTGGCCCACAAGCAGGCCAGCCTGGATGAACTGGGCCGGCTTGCAGACCCGCCCATGACCAAGGACGCCATTGCCGGGCGCATCCGCCGTCTTCTCGCCATGGCCGACAAGCGTGCTTTGGACCTCGGAATTCCCGGGACTGAGGCAAATGTGACTCCCGAAATGATGGACGAGTAGTAAGCACCCATAGAATCGGGAAAGTGTGGAGGAAATACTGCGAGGCAACTGCTGGTTGACCCCGGTGGAGGCAAGAGCAGTTATCTTCCCCAAGGATTTCCGGCTGGTCCGCCGGTCGGATGAACATAACGAGAGTTACCAAACCGGACGTTAGTCCATTACATTGGAGGATTTCGTGACAGAGTACGTTCTGCCCGAGCTCGGCTACGACTACGCAGCACTTGAGCCGCACATTTCGGCAAAGATCATGGAGCTGCACCACAGCAAGCACCACGCTGCCTACGTTGCAGGCGCCAACAACGCCCTTGCCCAGCTGGCCGAGGCCCGCGACAAGGGTGACTTCGCCAACATCAACCGTCTCTCCAAGGATCTCGCGTTCCACACCGGCGGCCACATCAACCACTCCGTGTTCTGGAACAACATCTCCCCGGACGGCGGCGACAAGCCCGAGGGCGAGCTGGCCGCAGCCATCGATGACGCCTTCGGCTCCTTTGACGCTTTCCGCGCCCAGTTCACTGCAGCCGCTCTGGGCCTGCAGGGCTCCGGCTGGGCCTTCCTGGCCTACGAGCCCATCGGTGGGAACCTCCTCATCGAGCAGCTCTACGACCAGCAGGGCAACGTAGCCGTTGGCACCACCCCGCTGCTGATGTTGGACATGTGGGAGCACGCGTTCTACCTGGACTACGTCAACGTCAAGGCTGACTACGTCAAGGCCTTCTGGAACATCGTCAACTGGGCCGATGTCGCCAAGCGCTTCGAAGCCGCACGCACCAACGCCACGGGCCTCATCGTCCTGTAGCTGGTGAGCTTCGGTTCACGCCGATGTAACAAAAGTCACTTTTGGCGTGAATTGAAGCGAAATGCTGAAAAGCCTGCCTCCGCAGTTGCGGGGGCAGGCTCAATTAAACGTAAGATGGATCACGGAAGGCGGTTAGCCTTCAGCAACGTGGCTGGTCGCCCTCCGATCTGATAATCACCTCTGCCCAACGACGTGCGGGGTCTGTTAGTTGGAAATATTTGATCCGACTCACTAGGCGTGCTTGCAAGAGCACCAAGGAGATTGACACATAGTGACCACCCGTATTGGTATCAACGGCTTCGGCCGCATCGGCCGTAACTACTTCCGCGCAGCACTGGCCCAGGGCGCAGACCTTGAGATCGTCGCAGTCAACGACCTCACCAGCCCTGAAACCCTCGCCCACCTCCTGAAGTATGACTCCGTCGGTGGACGCCTCGCCCAGACCGTGGAAGTTGTCGATGGAAACCTGGTAGTCGACGGCAAGTCCATCAAGGTTCTTGCCGAGCGCGATCCCGCGAACCTCCCTTGGGGCGATCTCGGCGTCGACATCGTGATCGAATCCACCGGCTTCTTCACCAAGGCCGCAGCAGCGCAGAAGCACATTGATGCCGGGGCCAAGAAGGTCCTCATCTCCGCACCTGCCAGCGACGAAGACATCACCATCGTCATGGGCGTCAACGACGAGCTTTACGACCCCGCGGCGCACAACATCATCTCCAACGCCTCCTGCACCACCAACTGCCTCGGCCCGCTGGCCAAGGTCGTAAACGACGCGTTCGGCATCGAGCGTGGCCTCATGACTACGGTCCACGCCTACACGGCTGACCAGAACCTGCAGGACGGCCCGCACGGCGATCTTCGCCGCGCACGCGCCGCAGCCATCAACATGGTTCCCACCTCAACCGGTGCAGCCAAGGCAATTGGCCTGGTCCTGCCGGAGCTCAAGGGCAAGCTCGACGGCTACGCCATCCGCGTACCGGTCCCCACCGGCTCGGCCACGGACCTCACGGTCACCGTTTCCCGCGAAGTCACGGTTGAGGAAGTCAACGCAGCCGTCAAGGCAGCAGCCGAGTCCGAGCAGTGGGCCGGTATCCTGTCCTACACGGATGCGCCGATCGTTTCGTCGGACATCGTCGGGGACCCGGCGTCGTCCATCTTCGACTCCGGCCTGACCAAGGTCATCGGCAACCAGGTCAAGGTTGTTTCCTGGTATGACAACGAGTGGGGTTACTCCAACCGCCTCGTAGACCTCACGGAGCTCGTTGCATCCAAGCTGGGCTAGGGTAGACACATGACATCTCACACCCTCAACGAACTCATCGCTGAAGGTGTCCGCGGGCGGTACATTCTGGTCAGAAGTGACCTGAATGTGCCGCTCGACGGCTCTACAGTGACCGACGACGGCCGCATCAAGGCCTCCCTCCCGGTCCTCAAGAAGCTCTCGGACGCCGGTGCCCGTGTGCTCGTGACAGCCCACCTCGGACGCCCCAAGGGCGCGCCTGAAGCCAAGTTCTCATTGAAGCCCGCAGTGGAGCGCCTTGCCGAACTCGCTGACTTCAAGGTCCAGCTTGCTGCGGATACAGTCGGTGACTCCGCCAAGGAGCATGCCGCTGCGCTGCAGGACGGCGACGTGCTTGTCCTGGAGAACGTCCGCTTTGACGCCCGCGAAACCAGCAAAGACGACGCCGAACGCGGCGCCTTCGCTGATGAGCTGGTTGCCCTGACGGGCAGCAATGGAGCGTACGTGGACGACGCATTCGGTGCAGTCCACCGCAAGCACGCCAGCGTCTACGACGTCGCCACACGGCTTCCGTCGTACCTCGGTGATCTTGTCCACACCGAGGTGGAAGTTCTGCGGAAACTGACCACTGACACCCAGCGCCCGTATGTCGTGGTTCTTGGCGGGTCCAAGGTCTCCGACAAACTGGCCGTCATCGACAACCTGCTGGGCAAGGCCGACACCATCCTTGTGGGTGGCGGCATGCTGTTCACCTTCCTTGCAGCAGCAGGGCATAAGGTTGCCGGCAGCCTCCTTGAAGAAGACCAGATTCCGGTTGTCCAGGATTACCTCAAGCGTGCCGCCGATGCAGGCACCTCCTTCGTCATTCCAACTGACGTTGTTGTGGCCAGCCGTTTCGCAGCGGATGCTGAGCATGAGGTCGTCAAAGCAGATGCCATCGAGGAGAGCACCTTTGGCGCTTCCGGCATCGGCCTGGATATCGGACCTGAATCAGCGTCGGCTTTCGCTGCCCAGATTGAGGGCGCCAAGACTGTCTTCTGGAACGGCCCCATGGGCGTTTTCGAATTCGAAGCGTTCGCCAATGGCACCCGGGCCATCGCCCAGGCGCTGACGGACACCGTGGCCTTCACCGTGGTGGGTGGCGGCGATTCTGCTGCCGCAGTCCGTACCCTCGGGTTCGAGGATTCGCAGTTCGGCCACATCTCCACAGGTGGCGGCGCCAGCCTTGAATACCTTGAAGGCAAGGAACTTCCCGGCCTGAGCGTCCTGGACCGCTAAAGCAACAAACCGGCCGGCAGGACGCCACTGCGTCCTGCCGGCCGTTCCACATCCCAACGCATTCTTTTGGAGTACATGTGACTACCTCCGCCAACGGCAACTTCGTCCGTAAGCCCTTCATCGCCGGTAACTGGAAGATGAACATGGACCACGTGCAAGGCATCACCTTGCTGCAGAAGCTCGCGTGGACCCTCTCCGACGCCAAGCACGACTACAACCGCGTTGAGGTCGCCGTGTTCCCCCCCTTCACCGATCTGCGCGGAGTCCAAACCCTCGTCCAGGGCGACGAGCTCGACATCGTCTATGGCGGCCAGGATCTTTCGCAGTTCGACTCGGGAGCCTACACGGGCGACATTTCCGGCCAGTTCCTTAACAAGCTGGGATGTTCCTATGTTTTGGTGGGTCACAGCGAGCGACGGACCATCCACAACGAATCGGACGAGGTCCTCAACGCCAAGGTCAAGGCAGCCTTCCGCCACGAGGTCACTCCCGTCCTCTGCGTGGGCGAAGGCCTCGAAATCCGCCAAGCAGGCACCCACGTTGAGCACACTCTCGCGCAGCTGCGTGCGGGGGTTGATGGACTGACTGACGAACAAGCCGCGGATCTCGTCGTGGCTTATGAGCCCGTCTGGGCCATCGGTACCGGTGAGGTAGCGGGCCCGGAGGACGCGCAGGAAATGTGCGCAGCCATCCGCGCAGAACTCGCAGTGCTTTTTAATGACGCTGTTGCGGCCAAGACCCGCTTGCTCTACGGAGGCTCCGTCAAGGCCAACAACGCCGCCGCCATTATGGCTGGAAGCGACGTTGATGGACTGCTTGTGGGTGGCGCCAGCCTGGACCCCGCAGAATTTGCTAACATTGTCAGGTTCGAGAGCCACCTCGTCACGGACTAGTCCGGCTCCCGTTTTCCGCTTCTTCGAAAGGCCGTCGTGGACGTTCTTCAAGTCATTTTGCAGATTCTGCTGGCTATCACCAGCCTTCTGCTGACGCTGCTTATCCTCCTGCACAAGGGACGTGGCGGCGGTTTGTCCGACATGTTCGGTGGCGGAATGAGTTCGGGGTTGAGCTCCTCCGGTGTTGCCGAGCGCAACCTGAACCGCTTCACCATCATTCTTGGCGTCACTTGGGGCGTTGTCATCATCGGGTTGGGGCTCATTATGCGCTTCACCTCGGGCGGCGACTCCTAGCAGCCACCGGGTGGGGAGGTTCCTTGACGGGAGCCTCCCCATTTTTGTGTCCGGATCGGCACGCAACTACCAGTGCCGCCGTCGGGCCCCTCGCATTAGACTGGCCCTGTTGGCTGTAAAGCTTCCAGGGCCGTGACGGCCGACCACCGAGTCGCTAGGGGTTCGAAAATGGTTCATGGCACGCCAGGTTATCGGGGCACCCGCGTGGGTGTGGCCCAGGGGTCTGAACCCAGAAATCACAGCGACCACGGCCAAGGCGAGCAACTGCCGCGTATTCGGGTTCCCTACTGGTGTGCCAAGGGACACGAAACGCGGCTTGTTTTTCTTAAGCTTCCCGACGAGCAGATCCCGAAGACCTGGGACTGCCCCAAGTGCGGAATGCCCGCGTCACGTGATCCTGAGAGTCCAGCCAATCCACGACCGGAAGACGAACTCTTCAAATCCCATCTGGACTACGTTAAAGAAAGACGCTCCAGCCAGGACGCTGAAATTGTCCTGGCCGGAGCGTTGGAAAGACTACGCGCCCGCGGGATCCTTTCGGACCAACTGCTGGGGGACACGTGAGGCTGCGTTCTCGTCAATGAGCCATAGAGTCCTGGTGCGTCCTGCCGGCCCCGCTGCGGGAACCTGGACCGGATTGGCACCGGCCAAAGCCAAGCCCACGGCGCCGGCCTTGTCCTCACCCGCCACCACCATCCAGATTTCCTGAGCGGTATTGATCGCCGGCAACGTCAAAGAAATACGCGACGGCGGGGGCTTGGGCGAGTTTTCGACGCCAACAACGGCGCGGCTCTTCTCGCGGATGCCCGCCTGCTCGGGGAAGAGCGAGGCAATGTGCGCATCCGGTCCTACACCGAGCAGCAGGACATCGAAACGCGGCAGGTTTCCAGGCTGTTCAGGCCTGTCGTCCGACATGTCCGCGGCGTGCTCCGCCTCCGCAGCCGCCTTGAGCTCGGCTTCGTAGGCCGTTGCAGCTTCATCCGCCGTAGCGAATTGATCTGTTGAGCCGGGCTCATGCACCCTGGCCGGGTCCACCTGCAGGTGGGACAAGAGCGCCTGATGGGCCTGCCGGGTGTTCCTGTCGTCGCTGTCAGCGGCAACGAACCGTTCATCTCCCCACCAGAAGTTGACCCTCGACCAGTCCACGGCCGGAGCCGCGGCGGAGTCGGCAACGGCCTTCAGGGTACCGATGCCCACCGTGCCACCGGTGAGCACCACTGTGGCCTCGCCGTGCTTGTCCTGGACATCCACTAGTTTGGTGATGAGTCGCGCCGCGATTGCGGCCATCAACACCTTTGAATCCGGGTGGATGCTTACTCTTGGCTCAGCGTGCACTGGTTTGGACTCTCCTCTGGCTGGTAAGTGGCAGTCCCATCGTAATCACTTCTCCGAAGACTTCGTCCGGATCCAGCCGCCGGAGTTCCTCAGCGAGGCAATCCTTGAGGCTTCGCCGGGGAAGCGTGATACGCTGCGCCGGCTGTCCCGGCTGCGTCAGCTCCGCGACGGACAAGCCCGGACGGAAAAGCTGCACGTCACCACTGGCGCGGGTGAGACGAACGCGGCGAATGCCGGTGCCCGCGGGGTCCGCCACAATCGTGACAGGCGCCTGCAGGGCCAAGCTCAGCCATGCCGCCAAGAGCAAGGTGCTGGGGGAGTCCGAGGCACCCTCCACAGCGACGGCGGAGACAGGGTCACCATCCACTTGGTCGAAGACTGCAGCGAGCTGCATGCGCCAATTGGTCAGGCGCGTCCACGCGAGGTCGGTATCGCCGGCCTTGTACGTAGCACGGATGTTCTCCAATGCCAGGCGGGGATCGGGCTCGTTGGCGGAGTCGGTGATGCGGCGGTGCGCAATCCGGCCTATCGAGGTTTCACAGGCGCTCTCCGGGGCTCCGTGCGGCCACCAGGCCACGATCGGAGCGTCCGGCAGGAGGAGAGCCGAAACCAGGGATTCGCTCTCGTGGGCCATGTGCCCGTGGCCGCGCAGGACGATGACTTCCGACGCGCCGGCGTCTCCACCGACGCGGATCTGGGCGTCCAGACGATCGGGGCCTTCAGACCCGGCGTCGGCGAGCACAATGATGCGGCAGGGGTGTTCCCGGCTGGCTTCATTGGCCGCTTCGATGGCTTCTTCTTCCTGCCCGGACTTGGTCACCACAACCAGCGTCAGGACCCGGCCCAAGGCAATCACGCCACCCTGTTCGCGCAGCGACATGATCTTCTTGGAGATCTTGGAAGTAGTGGTATCGGGAAGATCTACGATCATGGCCTTCTCCAGGTTCGTCCGTCACGGGCCAGCAGGGCATCGGCCGATGCCGGTCCCCAGCTACCGGGTGCGTAGGGTTGCGGTTGCTCATCAAGCCCGGCCCAGTAGTCCTCGAACGGATCCAGGATCTTCCAGGATAGTTCCACTTCCTGATGGCGCGGGAAGAGCGGCGGCTCGCCGAGCAGCACGTCCAGAATCAGACGCTCGTACGCTTCGGGGCTGGACTCTGTGAACGAGTGCCCGTAGCCGAAGTCCATGGTGACATCGCGGACTTCCATCTGCGTGCCCGGCACCTTGGAGCCGAAGCGGATCGTGGCGCCCTCGTCGGGTTGGACACGGATAACTACGGCGTTCTGGCCGAAGTCGTCCTCGCCGTGGTCACGGAAGAGCAGGTTGGGTGCCCTCTTGAAGACCACTGCGATTTCGGTGACGCGGCGGCCCAGGCGCTTTCCGGCGCGCAGGTAGAACGGAACCCCGTTCCACCGGCGGGTATTGATGTCCACGCGGATCGCGGCGTACGTCTCGGTTTTCGAATCTGCCGGGATGCCGTCCTCGTCCAGGTAACCGAGGACTTTCTCGCCGCCTTGCCAACCGCCGGTGAACTGGCCGCGGGCGGAGTGCGTGGAGAGGTCCTCTGGCAATTTAACAGCTGCGAGGACTTTTTCCTTCTCTGCACGCAGGTCATCTGCGTTGAATGAGATCGGCTCTTCCATGGCAGTCAACGCCAGAAGCTGCAACAGGTGGTTCTGGATGACGTCGCGGGCTGCACCGACACCGTCGTAATAGCCTGCGCGGCCACCGGTGCCGATGTCTTCGGCCATGGTGATCTGGACGTGGTCCACGTAGTTGGCATTCCAGAGGGGTTCGAACAGCTGGTTCGCGAAGCGAAGAGCCAGGATGTTCTGGACCGTCTCCTTGCCCAGGTAGTGGTCAATCCTGAACACCGCATCAGGCGGGAACACGGACTCCACGATGTCGTTGAGCTGGCGGGCTGATTCGAGGTCGTGGCCGAACGGCTTCTCGATCACCACACGGCGCCATTGGCCAGGCTGGGCCTGCGCCAAGCCGTGCTTGGAAAGCTGACGACATACCTGCTCGAACGCCTTCGGCGGGATCGACAGGTAGAAGCCGTGGTTGCCACGGGTGCCGCGGGTTTCGTCCAATTCGTCCAGGACATCGCCCAGACGCTCGAAAGCGTCGTCGTCGTCGAACTCGCCCTGAACAAAACGGATACCGGAAGCGAGCTGCTCCCAGACACCTTCGTCGAACTTGGTACGGGCGTGGGCCTTGACGTTTTCCTTGACCTCAGCCGCGAAATCGGCGTTGTCCCAGTCCCGGCGCCCGAATCCCACCAGTGCAAAGCTCGGGGGCAACAGGCCCCGGTTGGCGAGGTCGTAGACCGCCGGCATGAGTTTCTTGCGGGCGAGGTCGCCGGTCACTCCGAAGAAGACCAACGACGACGGCCCGGCGATGCGGTTCAGGCGGCGGTCCCGCGGATCCCGCAAAGGGTTCCGCAGGCCGCCGTTCTTCCTGCCGTTTTCAGTTTCTGGCATGTTTTTCTATGTGCCTTAGCTTTCGAGTGAGCTGGCCTGGCCGGCCAACGCAGCGACGACTTCCTGAAGCTGAGCTACGCCGGCAGCGCGCTCGGTGAGGTGCAGGCGAAGCACAGGGCGGCCATGGCCTTCCAGGACCTGGGCGTCACCGGACGCCTGGGCAGCGATGAGCTGGCCGAAGGTGAACGGACGCTCTGGGATTTCGAGGTCAGTGGACGAGGCCGCGGTGATCTGCAGGAATACACCGATGGCCGGTCCGCCCTTGTGGAACTGGCCGGTCGAGTGCAGGAACCGCGGTCCCCAGCCGAAGGTCACCGGACGGCCCGATACAGCTGCGAGTTCATCCCGGATACCCTCAAGCGGAGCATGGGTGATGCGGTCAAGGTAGGCCTGGACGCTAAGGTAGCCATCCGCGCCAAGCTGGCCTAGCAGGGCCTGCACGGCATCAGTTACCGAATCCGCAGAGCCGAGCCATTCGCCTCCGCGTACTTCCACGGCACCGTCGGTAAACGCTGCAGGCGTGGGTTCCGGGCGGGCATCCAGCAAGCCGCGTGCAGCCACCTTGGCTGCCTCGACGTCGGGCTGGTCGAACGGGTTGATGCCAAGCAGACGGCCCGCCACGGACGTGGCAAACTCCCACACAAACATCTGGGAGGCAAGCCCGCCGGCAATCGCCACCTCGTTTTCGCGAAGTTCGATGTCGGCATCGGCACTTACCAGACGGACCACCAGGACATCCTCGGCGCCGCCAAGGGCTTCGGGGGAGTCCGGGCCGGCAACCACGGGCAGGACACCGGTGCCCAGCTTGCCCGTGGACTCTGCGATGAGCTGTTCAGCCCAGTCAGCAAAGCCAACAATGCCGGAGCCGTCCTCGGCGATGACGATCTTATTGCGCAAGGGAGAGGTACCACCCAGGGCAATGCCGAGGGCAAGACCGATGTTGTCGGTCGAATCCTCGTTCAGGATCTCGGCTGCTTCTTCTGCTTCATCCAGGAACGCCTGGATATCCACGCCAGCCAGGCCACAAGGGACAAGGCCGAAAGCGGTCAGGGCCGAGAAGCGGCCGCCTACGTTGGGATCCGCGTTGAAAACGGCACGGTAGCCGGCCTCACGGGATGCTTTGTCCAACGGCGAACCGGGGTCGGTGACGATAATGATGCGGCTCTTGGCGTCGATGCCGGCGTCGTTGAACGCCTTCTCGAAGACCCTGCGCTGCGAATCGGTCTCCACGGTGGAACCGGATTTGGAAGAGACAACGATGGCAGTTTCAGCCAAACGGTCCGCCAGCGCAGCACTGACCTGTTCAGGGTCGGTGCTGTCCAGCACAGTCAGCTCGACGCCAGCGGTGCCGGCAATGACCTCGGGAGCCAAAGAGGACCCACCCATGCCACACAGGACAATGCGCGAGACGCCTTCGGCCCGAAGGGCATCACGAAGCTCCAGGATGTCGCCAACCAGGGACTGGGAAACCGTGGCCGCTTCTACCCAACCGAGACGGATGGCCGCCTCGGACTCCGCGTCGGGACCCCACAGTGTGTGGTCCTTGGCAAAGATGCGGGTGGCGATCCTGTCTTCGACCAGGCCGTCAATGTGCTTGGCGATGGCTTGCTGCGCAGCACCGCTGGCGTCGTAACTGAGTGTGCTCATGGTCGCTTAGGAGGCCTTCCGTGCGGTGACGAGTGCGCCTTCGACGTCGGCGAGGAGTTCCTTCCAGGAGCCCACGAACTTCTCGAGGCCTTCGGTCTCAAGAAGGGTCACGACGTCGTTGTAGGAGACGCCCAGCGCTTCGAGGGCGTTGAGGGTCTCGTTCGCTTCGTCGTACGTCCCGGTGATGGTGTCGCCGGTGACCACGCCGTGGTCGAACGTGGCATCGAGGGTCTTTTCGGGCATGGTGTTCACCACGCCCGCAGCAACGAGCTCCGTGACGTAGAGGGTGTCCGGGTAAGCGGGGTCCTTCACGCCGGTGGAAGCCCACAGAGGACGCTGGGGGAGTGCGCCGGCCTCAGCCAGCACTGCCCAGCGCTCGGTGGAGAAGAGCTCTTCGTAGACCTGGTAGGCCAGGCGTGCATTGGCAACGCCGGCCTTGCCCTTGAGTGCTTTGGCTTCTTCGGTTCCGATGGCATCCAGGCGCTTGTCGATCTCGCTGTCCACCCGGGAGACGAAGAACGAGGCAACGGAGTGGATCTTGGAGAGGTCGTGGCCGTTTTCCTTGGCCTGCTCCAGGCCGGACTGGAAAGCGTTGATGACGGCGCGGTAGCGCTCCAAGGAGAAGATCAGCGTGACATTGACGCTGATGCCTTCGGCCAGGGTAGCCGTGATGGCCTCGAGGCCTTCCAAGGTAGCCGGGATCTTGATGTGGACGTTGTCCTTGTTGACCTTAGCGTAGAGGTGCTTGGCCTCGGCGATGGTGCCCTCGGTGTCCCAGGCAAGGCGGGGGTCCACCTCGATGGAAACGCGGCCGTCGACACCGTTGGTGGCCGCGGCAATCGGGGCGAAGAGATCGCAGGCATCGGCGACATCGGTCGTGGTGATTTCGAAGATGGTCTCTTCGACGCTGGCCCCGGCTTCCGCCTTGGCCGCGATGGTTGCGTCATAGTCCGTGCCGGAGGTGATTGCGGCGTGGAAGATGGACGGGTTGGTGGTGACACCAACAACGTTCTTTTCGTCGATGAGCTTCTGCAGGGTGCCCGTTTCCAGGCGGGTGCGGGAGAGGTCGTCGAGCCAGATCGAAACGCCGGCGTCGGAAAGCTGCTGCGTGGGAGTTGTAGACATGTGGTTTCTCCTGTTGTGAGGTATCAGGCTGTTACGCGTTGGCGTCTGCGAGGGAGTCCTTGGCTGCGGCGGCGACGGCTTCGGCGGTGATGCCGAATTCGTTGAAAAGCCGCTTGTAGTCAGCCGAGGCGCCGAAGTGCTCCAGGGAGATCGAACGGCCGGCGTCGCCGACGAATTCGCGCCATCCAAGGGCGAGGCCGGCTTCGACGGAAACACGGGCCCTGACGGCCGCCGGCAGCACGGATTCGCGGTAGGCCTCGTCCTGCTTGTTGAACCATTCAACGCAGGGCATGGACACGACGCGAGCTGCGATGCCTTCTGCTTGGAGGGCTTCGCGGGCCTGGACTGCGAGCTGGACTTCCGAGCCGGTGCCGATCAGGATGACCTGTGCGTCAACGGTCTCGCCGTCCTTGGAGGCTTCGGCCAGGACGTAACCACCCTTGGCAACGCCTGCGGTGGAAGCGAAGGTGTCACCGGCGGCTTCACCTTCGCCGCGGGCGTAGGTGGGGATGTTCTGGCGGGTCAGCACAATGCCGGCGGGGTTTTCGTGGTTCTCCAGCATGGCCTTCCATGCAGCGGAGACCTCGTTGGCATCGCCCGGGCGGACAACGTCCAGGCCCGGGATGGCACGCAAGGAAGCAAGCTGCTCCACCGGCTGGTGGGTAGGTCCGTCTTCGCCCAAACCGATGGAGTCGTGCGTCCACACATACAGGGACGGAACGCCCATCAGTGCGCCGAGACGGATAGCCGGACGCTGGTAGTCGCTGAAGATCAGGAACGTGCCGGAGAACGCGCGGGTGCGTCCGTGCAGGGAAATGCCGTTGACGATCGAGGCGGCAGCGTGCTCACGGATACCGAAGTGCAGGACACGTCCGTACGGGTTGCCCTTCCAGGCATCCGTGGAGCGCGAGGTCGGGATGAACGACGGCGAGCCTTCGATGGTGGTGTTGTTCGACTCGGCGAGGTCGGCCGAACCGCCCCAAAGCTCAGGAAGGACCGGACCGATGGCGTTGAGGACCTTGCCCGATGCCGCACGGGTGGAAACGTCCTTGCCGGCTTCGAAGACAGGAAGCGCAGCGTCAAGCTCGGCCGGCAACTTCTTCGCTTCGACGCGCTCGAGCAGGGCAGCGGCATCCGGGTTGGCAGACTGCCATGCCTCGAACGATGCCTGCCATGCGGCCCGGGACTCGGCACCGCGGTCAAGGACCTTGCGGGCGTGGGCCAGGACTTCTTCGTCAACGTCGAAGGACTTGGCCGGATCGAAGCCGAGCACGCTCTTCAGTGCAGCGACTTCTTCGGCACCCAGGGCAGAGCCGTGGATCTTGCCCGTGTTCTGCTTCTTCGGGGCCGGGTAGCCAATGATGGTGCGCAGCGAGATGATGGACGGCTTGTTCGTCTCGGCCTTGGCAGCCAGAAGAGCCGAGTACAGTTCCTGCACGTCTTCGACGTATTCGCCGGTCTTGGTCCAGTCAACGCGCTGGGTGTGCCAGCCGTAGGCCTCGTAGCGCTTGAGGACGTCTTCGGTGAAGGCGATGTCGGTGTCGTCTTCGATGGAGATGTGGTTCTCGTCGTAGATCACAACGAGGTTGCCCAGTTCCTGGTGTCCGGCAAGCGAGGATGCCTCGGAAGTGACACCTTCCTGCAGGTCGCCGTCGGAAGCGATGACCCAGATGGTGTGGTCGAACGGCGACTCGCCGGCGGGAGCATCGGCGTCGAACAATCCACGCTGGCGACGCTGCGAGTAGGCGAAGCCGACGGCCGAAGCCAGGCCCTGGCCCAGCGGGCCGGTGGTGATTTCCACGCCGGCGGTGTGCTTGTACTCCGGGTGGCCCGGGGTCAGCGAACCCCAGGTGCGCAGTGCTTCAAGGTCCTTCAGCTCCAGGCCGTAGCCGGAAAGGAACAGCTGGATGTAAAGGGTCAGCGACGTGTGACCGGGGGACAGCACGAAGCGGTCGCGGCCCAGCCAGTCCGGGTTCTTCGGATCGTGGCGCATCAGCTTCTGGAACAGCAGGTATGCTGCCGGAGCCAAGCTCATCGCCGTGCCGGGGTGGCCGTTTCCGACCTTCTCCACGGCATCAGCAGCCAACACGCGAACGGTGTCAACAGCCTTCTTGTCCAGATCGGTCCATGACAGTTCTTGCTCTTCCAAATGTGGCACGAAAACCGAGCCCCTCTCTGTGCTGACGGCAGGCGTATGGACACGGCACGCAGGAAGCACAGGATGGCGCCCGCTGCAATGTGTCTACCAGCCGTTCACCATTGAAACGTTGATCTCTCATCCAGACCCACGGATATCCGAGAATACGGTTTCCCGGATGATCAACGTGTGCTGTTCTGCTCAACAGCTTAGCCCCAAACGTGTCATGGAACTCAGGGAATCCCACTAACTGGACAGAAATTCCCTTATATGAATCACGATTGCCCCCGGGAGCAGTGAAGATTCGGAAACATTGGCGTATTTTGCGGACATCGGGCCTCTTCCGGCCACGGTATGATATTTGGAGGCCACCAGCGGTTCATGCGCCCGTGTTTGCTTTCGAAAGCCGGGACGACATCCGCTGCGAGAACCCCAGAGCATAGAACAGAGTGACTGCCGCCGTGAGCACAACTGATACGCCCGTCAACGCTTCCCCGGCCCGGGGAAGCATCGGAACTTCCCGTAAATTAAAGGCGTATCTGGCTCTGACCAAACCCCGTGTCATCGAGCTGCTCCTGGTCAGCACCCTGCCCACCATGATCTTTGCGCAGCGCGGCTTCCCCTCCATCGGCCTGATCCTGGCAACCCTCGTCGGCGGCGCCTTCGCAGCCGGCAGCGCCGGTGTGTTCAACTGCTACATCGACCGCGACATCGACAAACTGATGCACCGCACCGAAAAGCGCCCGCTGGTGACAGGCGAAGTCTCCCCCCGGGAAGCCCTCGTTTTCGCTTGGATCCTTGGTGCCGCGTCCATCGTCATCCTGTGGTTCGGCGCAAACCCGCTTTCCGCCTGGCTTGGACTTGGCGCCATCGTGTTCTACGTGGTCATCTACACGATGATCCTCAAGCGCCGCACAGCCCAGAACATTGTTTGGGGCGGCGCGGCGGGCTGCTTCCCGGTCCTCATTGCCTGGGCCGCGGTCACCAACACTGTCGAATGGCCCGCAATCGTCCTCTTCATGGTCATCTTCCTGTGGACGCCTCCGCACTACTGGCCCCTGTCCATGCGTTACGGCGAGGATTACCGCAACGCCAAGGTACCCATGCTCGGTGCGATCGCCGGTGCCAAGGTCGTTTCGGTGCAGGTAGTCCTCTACGCCTGGGCCATGGTTGCCTGTTCGCTGCTGATGATTCCGGTCGGAGGCGCGGGCTGGGTCTACACGATCGTTGCTGTGGCGGCCGGTGCATGGTTCCTCTACGAAAGCCACGCCCTCTACAAGCGTGCGCAGGGCGGCGATGTCTCCAACAAGGGCGCCATGAAGGTCTTCCACGGCTCCATCAGCTACCTGACACTCCTTTTCATCGCCTTGGCTGTGGATCCGTTCATCGGTTCCCCGATCATCGGCGGCTGATTCCACCCCTCCGTCCCGCAGCAATATCCGACGACGTCGGCACTCACCTGAGTGCCGACGTCGTTCCGTTTCCCCCATCGCTCGCTCACATCCCTACCGCTTGAGGCCATCGCTCGCTCACATCCCGACCGCTTGGACCCACCGCTGAGCACCTAGATGGAGTGCTCACACCACCTATTTTGGCGATCTGACCACTCAAAGTTGATGAAATCACCACCTAGATAAGCCTCTTTTGCGTCTAGGTGGTGCCTTTGGAGACCTACGGTTCCTAGAGGAACAAGTTGTTCCGATTCCACTCGAGCATTGGGCAAATCATGAAAGCGGTACTTCGCACAGCGGGTGTTTTGGCAGTAGCGTCAGCCTCGGGCCTGACAGGAGTGAGCGCAGCCCAAGCCGCCCCAGCTTGCTCAACGGCCAGGGTGTGCCTCTATGACAACTATTGGTTCACAGGAACCCAACGCACCTTCGGCTGGGTAACTTCCTACGTCGGCAACGCCGCAAATGACCAAGCCAGTTCCTTGGTAGTTGGGCCGCCGTCAGACTGGGCCTCGCCCTACGTGTACTTCTATCGGGATGCCAACCATGACGGCCACGCCATAATCTCCCGGGGCGGCAACGCAATGAATGATCTGCGTGGCAGTGCCATGATTCCCGGCGTGAATTGGGATGACGAAATCTCAAGTGTTTGGGGCTGAGTTCTTGAGGACCCGGGCCGGTGGTCTCGCCGCGGTTTTTGCTGTCATCGTCACGATAGTGGCTCTGTTGGGAGCAGCTTGTTCAGCACCTCCAGCTTCACCGCCAGACCGCGGTTCCAATGGCAGGCTTCCGATCGTCGACCGTTCTGACGGAGCGGGGGCAAGGGCTTCTCTCAACGAGATCACCGGCGAAGTCCTCCTCCCCATGAGCAGCTATTGGTACTCGGATCGAGAGAACCTCATCGTCAACACCGCGGTCGCATTCCTTATCTACGATTGCGTCGAAGATGCGGGCTTCGGCGGGGCTCCGCGGGGTGGAGCCGGTAAGGCACTGCAGGACCGCAGTTACGGTCAGTGGTCCCGGGCCCTTGCCGCGAGGAACGGGTTCAGCCCGGAAATCCGCAAAATCCCGGGCGTGCTGGACGCGCAGCCCGAGCGATCTCCCGTCACTGCACGACAACAGGAAGCCGAAACCAAATGCTACAACTCTGTTGGACGGGCGGGGTTTCCGGAGCTCCTCGAAGGATTGGCCGTCGATCAGTCGGTTCAGAACAGGATAGTTCAGACTTCCTTGGCCTTAACTGATCGAGACCCGGATTACCTGTCATATCGGCGGGCATGGGAGGACTGCGTGGCGGCCAAGGGTTTGAAGCTCGCCGGCTCGGATTCGTGGTCTTTCCAAGGCGCAGCGTCCAAAGAAGAGGAAGTTCGGATGGCATTGCTTGATGTCGAATGCAAGGACTCTAGCGGAGGGGCACAGCTTCCGTATGACATCCTCGCCCAGTACGAGGCCGCGCAAATGAAAGACCATCAGGCCGAGCTCAATGAAGTCGCTAGCCAGAAAGCTGCATCCGTCGAACGGGCCAAGCAGGTGCTGAGGGACCACGGGGTGGCCGATGCCAAGCTCTGAAACCATGCAGAACCCTGAAACCCAGCTCAACTCTGCAATGCGGCGCATTCCGCGATGGTGGCTCCTCCCGTGCGTCTTGGTGCTGGTAGTGGGCGGGCTGGGGGCCGCCTACTGGGCAGGTATCAGCGCGGCGGAGAGTGCCGAGTCACCTCAGGCCTCCCAGCAAACGGTTCCTGTATCCGCCACTGTGGAGAGGCGCGCCGTCATAAAGCAGGTCGTCTTGTCCGGCAAGGTCGTCCCTGGGACACAGTCAGCCATCAAGGCTGCCGCCTCCAGCGGAATTGCCCGCCTGGTGGTGACGTCTGCTGCCAAGTCACCTGGCGACGAGCTCCTGCCTGGGCAACTTGTGGCCGTCGTCTCCGGCCGCCCACTCCTTGTCATGCCGTCCGCCGTCCCGCTCTACCGGGACATTTCACCGGGTCAGTCCGGGCCTGACGTCAAAGGTCTCCAGGAGGCGCTCACCAATTTTGGATTTCCTGTGCCCGCCAGCGGTGTATTCGACCACGGAACCCAGCTGGCACTCTCCAATTGGTACCTGGCTGCTGGCTCAAAGGCGCCCACGGAGGTGTCGGCCGATAATCACGGCGACGATACCAACACTTCGGCTGTCATCTTCCGCTGGCAGGAATTCGTCCAGATCCCTGGCGATGTTGGAAAGATCGCAACTATTGCACAACCGGGAACTGTCCTCGGAGAGGACGGCATCGTCGCCAACGTAACCATCGCCCCTGACACCATCGTCGCGCGTGCCGACGTGCTGCAGGCGGAGTCATTCCCCGTGGGTGCAGCTGTGACAGTCCGTGCCGGATCGGCAACCCTTGACACAAAGGTTGCCGGAGTAAGTGCTTTCATCGCAGGAGGAAAAGACAGCAGCGACATTCCGGGAAAGGACATAACGCTGCCGCTGACGGCCGGCAGTGCAGGGTTTTCGTCCGGGCAGACACTAACGGTCACTGCCATCACCGCGGCCCCTGAAACCTTGGCGGTCCCTCTGATCGCAATCCGTCAGGAGCGGGGCAGTGCCTTCGTTGAGGTTGAGGCCGGCCCAGATGTCCGACGCGTGGATGTCTCTGTGACGGGCCAAGCCGACGGGTGGGCTGCCCTGGCAGATGTCCCGTCCATTGCGGAAGGGGATCATGTCCGACTCCCATGATCGAACAACTGTGCCTGAACCAGCAAAGTGCGACCCGAACGGTCGGCCGGCGCTCCTAAGCCTGCGTGGGGTCACCCGCTCCTTTTCGGGAACGGAAGCGCTCAGAAGCATCGACCTGGATATCCATGCGGGGGAATTTGTAGCGATCGTGGGACTTTCAGGTTCCGGCAAGTCGACGCTCCTCAACATCCTGGGCCTTTTGGATACGGCGACCAGCGGCACCTACCTCCTTAGCGGCGCGAACACGGCAGGATTCAACGAGGGCCAACGCGCTGAAAGCAGGGCCCGTACATTTGGCTTTGTCTTTCAGGACTCCCATGTGGTGGGACGCGACTCAACAGCACGCAACGCCACGCTGGGTCTTCGCGCCCGGGGGATAAAGGCGGCGCTTCAGAAATCGCTGGTCTGGCCGCAATTACATCGTTTTGGCCTCGACCATCGCGTGGGCACACCGGCGGCGATGCTCTCTGGCGGTGAACGGCAACGGCTCGCAATCGCCCGCGCTGTCGTCGGTGATCCAGACGTTATCCTCGCTGACGAGCCCACTGGAAGCCTCGACACAGCCAACGGCGCGATTGTGCTGCAGCACTTACGCGAGCTTCGCGAGGGCGGGACCACCGTCATCATGGTCACTCATGATCCGGGCATTGCCGGCTCCGCAGACAGAGTCATCACGATGCGGGACGGCCAGGTGATCAGCGATACAGGAGCGGCGATCCGTCAAGCGACGGCGACGGACGCACAGGTTTCCCCATCCGCGTCCGCCCTCAAGCGTCAGCGCATAAGTGAGTTCACCGACCTCGTTGCCGAGGCACTCTCCGCCCTTACCGGACGACCCGGGAAGGCACTGCTCTTGGTTCTGGCTTTTCTCATCGGCAGCGGTGGCTTGGTCGCAGCCATCGGTCTTAGCGAAAGCGCCGCCGTCAAGGTCGCGGACCGCATTGACGACGCCGCCAGCGATGAAGTCCGAGTAAACCGCGACGGCGGGTACCCATCCTGGGATGCGGTCCGATCCGACCTCGGACGAGCAAAGCAGCTTAAGGGAGTCCGGGGAGGCGGAATTGTCGCCGAGCTATCGGCTTCGGTTGTCCTCCCGTCAACCTTCCGCCCAGGCACTTTTCCTGATCAACCCGTATTTGGTGGGGCAGTCAGAGTGGCGGACTCCGGCTATCTGGCGATACAAGGCGCAACGGTTTCGTTCGGTGACCCGGCCCTGCTCGATCAATCATTTGGTGGTCCAGTGGCATTTATCGGTCGAGGAGCAGCGCAGGATCTGGGCATCGGCACCCCTGGGCCCGGCGCCGTCGTCTGGCTCTTTGGGCAACCTGTTCCGGTGGTCGGCCTCATTACGGACCCGGGACGGGACCCCATTCTGACCGAAGCTGTGGTGGTGGGACTCGGATCCTATTCCGTCACAGACAGAATGGCGGCCAGCCTGGTTTTGCGCACGGACCCCGGAATGCCTGCCGCAATTGCCGAGGCAATCCCCAAGGCGCTAAATCCCACCGAAACGGGCGCCGTCAAGGTTGAGACCGTGGCTGACCTACGCGAACTCAAGCAAGGAATCAATTCGGATCTCGGCCGACTGGTAGCGATCGTCTCCGTCGTCCTGTTGGCCATCGCGTGCCTCAGCGCAGGCACGACGATGTATCTCGGAGTGACAGCGAGGTTCAATGAGATCGCCTTGAGGCGGGCCCTCGGTATGCGGCGCTGGCCGCTGGGCTGCATGTTTCTCCTGGAAGGGGCCATCGTCGGGGCGATCGGCGGCGCAGCAGGGGCCGCCATTGGAATGGCCGCTGTCCTTAGCTATGCGGCGAGTGAGGGCTGGGTGCCGGCCATTCCAGGGTTTGCCGCATTCTGGGGAATCGGCGCAGGCACCCTGAGCGGCACCATCGCTGCCGCGTACCCTGCCCTCGTTGCATCCAGGGCCGACCCAGCCCAGTTGATTCGCCTCTAGCTACTGGCAGGTAACCAGCTACCAGAAGCGCGTTACCCGAGGGCCTGTTCCCAACCCGACAAGTACGCCTAGCCGACCGGACTGTGTTTGGCGACGTCCGCTGCATTCGTGGCAGCGCTCATCAGCAGCGCAGCGCCCAGCATGTGCGCGCCCACCAGAAGCGCCGGAATGCCGTTGTAGTACTGGGTGAAGCCAATGACTGCCTGCAGCAACGTCACGCCCAGCAAGAGGAAGGCAGCAGTGCGGAACGGACCACTGATCCTGCGCCGGACCACCAGGAACACGGCGAGGAGGGTGCCGGCCGTGATGAGGTAGGCGGGAATGGCGTGGATGTGTGAGAAGAGATCCCAATCGAGGTCATTCCTCGGAGCATCGGCGTCCCCGGCGTGCGGGCCGGCTCCTGTGACCACGACGCCGAGCATGACAGCGATGGCGGAGAACACGGCAACCGCCATCATCAGGGGACGAGTTACTGAAGGTAGTGCCGGCAGGGTCCTGTTCATGAATCGGCCCGTTCGCCCGTAGGCCCTGTTGACCAGCAAAGTTGCGAAGACAACGAGTGCCATCGAGACAAGGAAATGCAGGCCCACAACCCAGGGGTTGAGGTTGGAGAGCACGGTGATCCCGCCAATAATGGCCTGCGCCGGGATGCTGGCAAGAAGGCCAAGTGCCAGCAGGAAGAGGTCCCGGCGCTGCTTGCGGAGGTTCCACAGGTACACCAGCATGAGCGCGGCGACGGCGGCCAGGGCGAAGGTGAGCAGGCGGTTGCCGAACTCAATGAAACCGTGGATACCCATTTCGGGGGTATTGACCAAGGAGTCGTTGGTGCAGCGGGGCCACGTAGGGCAGCCCAAACCGGATGCCGTAAGCCGTACGGCGCCCCCTGTCACCACCAGGATGGTCTGCCCGATGAGCGACAGCAACGCCAAGCGACGTACGGCCGAGTTGACCTCGGTGGGCAGTTTGGATGTCCATTGCTGGACGGTTTTCGGGAGGCGGGATGCCGTGCTCACAGTTTTCTCACTTCTTAGTTCTGCTCGGATCAGTTTTGCTCGGATTTGCTTAGTTCCATTTGAACCAGCGGATGGCCGCGCCGCCTGCCAGCACGGTCCACAGCAGCAGGATCACAACGGCAGACAAGGGAATGGTGCCCTGAAGGAAGGCATCCCTCAGTCCTTGCCCAAGTGCCCCGGAAGGCAGGAAATGCACAATGCCCTGCAGAACCGCCGGCAGGCGATCGGCCGGTACGACGATTCCGCCCAGCGCACCCAGCAGGATCCAGAGCAAATTGGTAATGGCGAGCGTAGCCTCGGGCCGCACAGTGCCGGCCACCAGCAAACCGAGAGCCGTGAAAGCTGCTGCCCCAAGGACGAGCAGGCCCAGCCCGGGAAGCCAGGCTTCCGGGCGTGGCTGCCATCCAAGGAAACCTGCCACGGCGCCAACCACCAGGACCTGGAGGGCAAGGACCACCAGCACGGCAAGGATCTTCCCTGCAATGAGGCCGCCCCTGCCAAGCGGGGTGGTGGAGAGGAAGCGGAGCACCCCGTAGCGGCGATCAAATCCTGTGGCAATGCCTTGTCCGGTAAACGCGGTGGACATGGCGCAAAGAGCCAGGATGCCCGGCGTAGCGGTATCTACCCGCGAGGGACCGAGACCGTCCAGCAGCGGGGTCACCACCAGGCCCACCAAGGCCATCAACGGAAGGACGATGGCGAGGATGAGCTGCTCACCGTTGCGCAGCATGGTGATGGTTTCGTATCGTCCCTGCTGCATGATGCGGCGGGGCAGGGACGCCGGACCTGCGTTGGGAGCGAGTAGGCCGGTCATCGGAGGTCCCTTCCGGAGATGTCGAGGAAGACGTCCTCGAGGCTTCGTGATTCCAGGCGCAGCGATGCAGGCATGATGTTCCGTTCTGCCCACCAGGCAGTCAGCCCGGCGAGGTCAGCGGGAGTTATGGCGCCGGCAATGGCGTAACTTCCGGAGCGGGACTCGGTAATGCGGAGCCCGGCTCCCACTACGCCTGCGAAGTCGAGACCTGCAGGAGCATCGAAGTACAGAGTCCGGTCTGACGCTCCGGATTCGGCGGAGTGGTCATGCCTGAGGAGTTCAGCCACTGTCCCTTCCGCCACGTTGTGTCCGCCGTCGATGATGTAGACGTAGTCCGCCAGCCGCTCGGCGTCGTCCATCAGATGCGTGGTGAGAACGATTCCCATGCCCGCGTCCCGCAGTTCGGCAATAAGTTCGAACACCATTTGCCGCGACTGCGGATCGAGCCCGGCACTGGGCTCATCAAGGAACAGGATCTCCGGGTTTCCAACGAGGGCTGCCGCCAACGCCAGCCGTTGCTTTTGACCCCCGGAAAGACGCCGCACCCCGGTCCTGCTGAACTGGTTGATGCCCAGCCGCTCCACCAGGGCATCGACGTTCATGGGGTTCTTGTACATGCCGGCCACGTGGCGCAACAGCGGGATCGGACGGGCCGACGGCGGCAGGCCACCGTCCTGGAGCATCACGCCTACCCGGGCGCGCAGTTCAGCACCTGCAGTATCCGGATCCGCCCCCAGAAGGGTGATGGAGCCACCGGTTCGCTTCTGCAGGCCCTGGGCACACTCCAGCGTGGTGGTCTTGCCGGCCCCGTTCGCACCAAGAAGTGCGGTTACCTGGCCACGCTCTGCCACCAGGGACAGTCCACTGACCACCCGTAACATTTTGCCGTCGAGGGAGGCCAAAGGGCCTACATCCTTGATGAGTCCGTCTATGGTGAGGACAGGAGATTCGGGTGAGCGCACCAAAGTATTCTACGTGAAGTAGTACGGTCACACTTGGCGCGGAGCCAAGGTCAGTCTTGCCTTACTGGATGCGTGAAACAAATTACGACATGATTGTGTTGTGTATTCCATGAGCAGTCCAGTATCCATGCCCCAAAAGCGGCATGCTGCAGAGGGAGAGGCCCTTGTTGCCTCACCCTCGCTGCCGGACGCGGATGACCGCACCCGTGACCGCGTCCTCAGCGCCGTGCTCGAGAATGGTCCTGTCAGCGCAGCCGAGCTGGGAGATCTCCTCGGATTTACCCCCGCCGCCGTTCGCAGGCACCTTGACCATCTTGAACGCAGTGGCGTCATTGAGGTCAAGCGTGTTGCCAAGGCCGGTTCAGGCGCCGGTCGGCCCGCGCGTCGCTATGTCCTGAGTTCACAGGGGCAGTCCAAGCTGGGCGATGACTACCTGAACATCGCAAGCTCGGCCCTGCGTCGCCTCCAGGAACTTGCCGGCGAGGATGCTGTCCGGGAGTATGCGGAAGAGCGTTTCGCGGACATGGAAAGGCGCTATGCACCGGAAGTCCAGGCCGCAGGGGACGACATCACCGCCAGGGCCATGGCACTATCCAAGGCATTGAGCCGCGACGGCTTTGTTGCCTCCGCCCATTCCATCGAAGCCAAGGCGCCGTTGCCCGCAGCGTTGTCCAGCGTTCAGCTGTGCCAAGGGCATTGCCCCATTCAACGTCTCGCCGCGGAGTTCCCGGTGTTCTGCGATGCCGAGACCAAGGTCTTCTCCCGTTTGGTGGGAGTCGACGTCCGGCGCCTCTCGACGCTCGCGCAGGGCGGACATGTTTGCACCACCCACATACCTACCGGGCGATTGGCTGCCACGGTGCCCCCAGGCGCCGAAGTGCAACCCAAGAGCCCGTATCAGGAATCTAACAACCAGCAAGAAAGGCCGTGATGACGGACCAAATAGCAGAGAAAGCGGTAGCCGACGGCACTGTGATCTCGGAGATTCTGGAGAAGAATCCCGAACTGCACGGTATCGGAAACTACGAGTACGGCTGGGCCGACAAGAACGACGTAGGCGCCAATGCCCGTCGTGGCCTCAACGAGGAGGTCGTCCGCGACATCTCCTCGAAGAAGAACGAGCCCGAATGGATGCTCGATCTGCGCCTCAAAGGCCTGAAGTACTTCGACCGCAAACCCATGCCTACCTGGGGTGCGGACCTCTCGGGCATCGATTTCGATAACATCAAGTACTTCGTGCGCTCCACCGAAAAGCAGGCGGCAACCTGGGAAGACCTTCCCGAGGACATCCGGAACACCTACGAGAAACTGGGTATTCCGGAAGCTGAGCGCAGCCGCCTCGTCTCGGGCGTGGCCGCCCAGTACGAGTCCGAGGTTGTCTACCACCAGATCCGTGAGGACCTGGAAGCCCAGGGCGTCATCTTCCTGGACACCGACACCGCGCTGCGTGAGCACCCTGAGATCTTCCAGGAGTACTTCGGCACCATCATCCCCGTGGGCGACAACAAGTTCGCATCGCTGAACACAGCTGTTTGGTCCGGCGGATCATTCGTGTATGTGCCCAAGGGTGTGCACGTCGACATCCCGCTCCAGGCCTACTTCCGTATCAACACGGAGAACATGGGCCAGTTCGAGCGCACCTTGATCATCGCCGATGAGGACTCCTACGTTCACTACATCGAAGGTTGCACGGCTCCGATCTACACCTCGGACTCGCTGCACTCCGCGGTCGTGGAGATCATCGTGAAGAAGGGCGCACGCGTCCGCTACACGACCATCCAGAACTGGTCCAACAACGTGTACAACCTGGTCACCAAGCGTGCCCTCTGCGAAGAGGGCGCCACCATGGAGTGGGTCGATGGCAACATCGGCTCCAAGGTGACCATGAAGTACCCGGCCGTCTACCTCGTTGGCGAGCACGCCAAGGGCGAGACGCTGTCCATCGCTTTCGCAGGCGAGGGCCAGCACCAGGACACCGGCTCAAAGATGGTCCACATCGCGCCGAACACCAAGAGTTCCATCATTTCCAAATCTGTCGCCCGTGGTGGTGGTCGCGCTGCCTACCGCGGCTTGGTCCAGGTCCGCGAGGGTGCCAAGCACTCTGCCAACACGGTCCGCTGTGACGCGCTGCTGGTGGACACCATTTCGCGGTCGGACACGTACCCGTACATCGACATCCGTGAGGATGACGTCGTACTCGGCCACGAGGCCACCGTTTCCCGTGTCAGCGAAGAACAGCTCTTCTACCTGATGTCCCGCGGAATGCCGGAGGACGAGGCCATGGCCATGATCGTGCGCGGCTTTATCGAGCCGATCGCCCGCGAGCTGCCCATGGAATATGCCCTTGAGCTGAACCGCTTGATTGAACTTCAGATGGAAGGATCCGTCGGTTAATAATGACTGATATCACTACTGAAAAGGCCCGCATCGGCGCGCCTTCAGCACAGCCCTTTATCGACGGCTTCACGGAGGAAGGCGAGAACCTCTCGCCCATCAACGCTGACGGTTCGACGGCGGCAAAGCCGTCGGCGGGTCCGCTCGCGGGCGCTTCGTCCAAGAGCCACTCCCACGGTGGCGGGGTAGGCGTCCCGGACAGCTCCCGCGCCGGCCGTCTCACCTCGTACAACCTTGACGATTTCAAGGCACTGACCGGACTCGAAGAGGACTGGCGGTTTACTCCGCTTCGTCGTCTCCGTGGGCTGCACTCCGAAGCCCTTATCGGCGCGGCACCGGCTGTCACGGTTTCCGCACCCGCCGGCGTCACTGTCGAAACTGTCGGCCGTGATGACCGCCGCATCGGCTTGGCCGGCATTCCGGAAGACCGTGTTTCTGCCAACGCCTGGTCCGGCTTCAAGGAAGCCACTGTGATCACGGTTCCCTCGGAGACCACGCTCGAGTCGGAAATCACGGTTACCTTGACCGGCGCCGGTACCGATGCCGCTGCCCAGCACATCGTTGTGGTGGCGGAGAAGTTCTCCAAGGGTGTCCTGGTCCTCGGCCACGAAGGTTCTGCCGTTGTGTCGGAGAACGTGGAAATCGTTCTTGAGGATGGCGCAGAGCTGACCGTCGTGTCCCTGCAGGAATGGAACGATGACTCCGTTCATGCTTCGTCCCAGCAGGCGAAGATCGGCCGCGATGCCAAGTTCAAGCACATCGTGGTCAGCCTCGGTGGAGACCTCGTCCGTGTCACCCCGACTGCACGCTTTGCTGCTCCGGGTGGCGAGGTTGAACTCTTCGGCCTGTACTTCGCAGACGCCGGCCAGCACCTTGAGCACCGCACGTTCGTTGACCACGGTCAGGCGAACTGCGTGTCCAACGTGCTGTACAAGGGTGCTTTGCAAGGCAAGGGTGCACACACCGTATGGGTGGGCGATGTCCTGATCCAGAAGAATGCCGAAGGAACCGACAGCTACGAGAAGAACCAGAACCTGGTTCTGACCGATGGCTGCCGCGCCGACTCCGTGCCGAACCTGGAGATCGAGACGGGTCTCATTGCCGGTGCAGGCCACGCCAGCGCTACCGGACGTTTCGACGACGAGCACCTCTTCTACCTCATGGCCCGCGGTATTCCGGAAGAAGTTGCCCGCAGGCTCGTAGTCCGCGGCTTCCTCAACGAGATCATCCAGAAGATCAACGTACCGGCCATCGAAGATCGCCTGACGGACGCTGTTGAGCGCGAGCTCGCGGCGACCGAGAACTAACGACGAACCCAACAAAGACAGGCAGTCCGGACAAGCATGAGTGAACAAACCAAGGGCGAACTGGTATGCAACGCCAATGACATCCAGGTCAAGCAGGCCCTGCGGGTTCTCATTGACGACTATCCCGTAGCGATCGTCAGGGATTCCATGGGCGAGATCCACGCCATTGGCGATACCTGCTCGCATGCGGATATCTCGTTGTCCGAAGGCGAAGTTGAAGGTTGCGCAATCGAATGCTGGGGACACGGTTCCCAGTTCGACCTCCGCAGCGGACAACCCCTCCAGCTGCCCGCCTACGATCCCGTGCCCGTGTTCGCCGTCACCCTCGACGGCGATGACGTCTACGTGGACGTGACCAACGTTGTGAACGGCGCTTCGGTAGAGAACTACTGAGCGCCCAGTACCGCCAGACTTACGAACGAAAAGAAAGAAGAGCATGTCTACTCTTGAGATCAACGACCTGCACGTCAGCATTGAGACGGAGCAGGGCACCAAGGAGATCCTGAAGGGCGTCAGCCTGACCATCAGGACCGGCGAAACCCACGCCATCATGGGCCCCAACGGCTCGGGCAAGTCCACCCTCGCCTCCACGATCGCCGGCCACCCGCGCTACACGGTCACCAGCGGCACCATCACGCTGGACGGCGAGAACGTGCTGGACATGAGCGTTGACGAGCGCGCCCGCGCCGGCCTCTTCCTGGCCATGCAGTACCCGGTGGAGGTCCCCGGTGTGACCATGACCAACTTCCTGCGCACCGCCAAGACCGCGATCGACGGCGAAGCACCGGCACTTCGTACCTGGACCAAGGACGTCAAGGCTGCCATGCAGCAGCTGCGCATCGACGCCGACTTCGCCCAGCGCAACGTCAACGAAGGCTTCTCCGGTGGTGAGAAGAAGCGCGTGGAGATCCTGCAGCTGGAACTCTTCAAGCCGAAGTTCGCCATCCTGGACGAGACCGACTCCGGCCTCGACGTCGATGCTTTGAAGGTTGTCTCCGAAGGTGTGAACCGTGCGCACGACGCCGGTAACATGGGCACCCTGCTCATCACCCACTACACCCGCATCCTGCGCTACATCAAGCCGGAATTCGTCCACGTATTCGTGGACGGCAAGGTTGTCGAGGAAGGTGGCCCCGAGCTTGCCGACCGCCTTGAAGAAGAGGGCTACGACCGCTACGCGCCAGGCGCCGGCGTTGCCGTTGCTCCTGCTGTGCAGGCCTAGTTAGGATCGTTCCATGACCGAAATCAACGCGGCGCGCACCAGCCTCGAGGACGTCGAGGAAGCGCTCAAGGACGTCATTGACCCCGAACTCGGAGTCAACGTGGTGGACCTTGGCCTCCTCTATGGCCTCAAGTACTCGGACGAGGACGGTGCCCTCCTGATCGACATGACACTGACCACGGCGGCCTGCCCGCTGACGGATGTGCTTGAAGAACAGGTAGGCAAGTCCCTCGACGGAGTTGTTGACGATTGGCGCCTGAACTGGGTATGGATGCCGCCGTGGGGTCCGGAGCGGATCACCGACGACGGCAAGGACCAGATGCGGGCTCTCGGCTTCAACATCTGATCTGGGATTTCCGCCCGCTAATGCGGGCATAAAGAAGGGTTCCGGGCTATATGCCCGGAACCCTTCTGCTCTTTAAGCGTGAAAGCTATGGGGTTGCCACTCCGAAGGTGTCGCACTTGTTGATATCACCTGTGCTGTAGCCCTGATAGAACCACTTCTGCCGTTGTTGGCTGGATCCGTGCGTCCACGATTCGGGAGAGACCCGTCCAGTGGCCGCTTCCTGGATCCGGTCATCTCCGACGGCGGAGGCAGCCGACAGCGCGTCCTGCAGGTCCTGCTCGGTGAGGGGATCAAGGAACGGCTTGCCGCTGGCATCAGTCTGCGTGGTGGCGTGGCGAACCCACAGCCCTGCATAGCAATCGGCCTGCAGTTCCACCCGAACGCCTCCCGACTGGGGTCCTTGCGGATCCTGCTGTGCCCGGTCGAGGTTGCCCAGGATGTTCTGGACATGGTGACCGAATTCATGGGCCACCACATATTCCTGGGCGAGCGGGCCGCCCGACGAGCCAAACCGTGTCACCAGTTCATCGAAGAACCCGGGGTCGAAATAGGCCTTCACGTCGGCGGGGCAGTAGAATGGTCCAACAGCCGTGGTGGCCGGACCGCATCCGGTGTTGGTGGCCTGGTCAAAGATGACCGTTCCTGGCCGAGAGTATTTCACATTGTATTGGGCCAGGTAGTCGGGCCAGAAAGCGTTGAGGCTGTTAACTGTTCCGGTGATGCGGCAGTCGAGGCGCTTGTCCGCGTCAGCCCCGGTCTGGCACTCCTGCACGCCCCCTGCTCCGGTACCGCTTTCGACGGCGGGAGGCGGGCTCCCGCCACCGCTCAGGTCTCCGAGGATGTTGGGATTGATACCGAAGAGGGCGAGCAGCAGCACCACGATGCCACCACCGATGCCACCACCGATTTTGGTCCCTCTGCCCATACCACCGCCACGTCGGTCCTCGACTTGGGACGGGTCAAGCTGCGCGCCATCGTTGAAACTCATACTGACAGAATAGACGTCACTTTTGATGCCAGGGTGCGGACACTGCCGTAAAATTGGCTGGATGCCTTTCCTGGACAAACTTCACATCTGGGCTGATGAGCGCCCGCACGACACCGCCGTCGTCGTGGGCAGCAGCCGGATCACGTGGGCCGGACTTCGCGACGGCGCAGCAGGACTGCTGGCCGCCTCCGGCTCCACGACGGTGCTGGCCGAACCAAACTCCGTTGACTTCGTTGAGCGGTACGCTGCCGCCGTCGCGGGGGAGCGACGCTGCGCAGTCCTTGACCCCCTCTGGCCTGCTCCAATGATTGAAGACGTAGCCTCGCGCCTTGTTGAATCCCGCAACTGCGGCGCAGCCGAAACTGCCGGAACAGCCGGAACCGCAATGGGGAGCGGTCTGCAGGACGGAGATCCTTCAAGCACGTTCCTGGTTGGCCTGACCTCGGGTACTACTTCTGTTCCCAAAGCCTTCACCCGTTCCCGCCGCTCGTGGCAGGTCTCGTTCGAGGCTTCCATCGAATTCTTCGGACTCTCGCAGGATGACCACACGCTGGCGCCGGGCCCGCTTTCCGCGAGCCTGAACCTTTATGCCCTCTCCGAGTGCCTTTACGCGGGGGCCGCGTTCCACACCCTCGAATCATTCGATGTCGGAGACGCCCACGCGTCCATCAGCCATGACGGCATCACCCGCTTGGTCCTTGCCCCCACCATGCTGCGGTTGCTGAGCGAACGGGGCTTGGCGGGCGACGTGGACGCCTCCGGTATCCGCAGTATCATCTGCGCCGGTTCGAAGCTGGACGCACGGACCCTGGAAGCTGCCAGGCGCTGGGCACCGCATGCTGCCATTTATGAGTACTATGGCGCTTCGGAGTTGAGTTTCGTCTCGGGTACCCGGCTGGCCGCCGGTGAACCGCTGGATGTGGGGGGCACGGGCATCGGAACCCCTTTCCCGGGCGTGGAGCTCAGCATTCTCGACGACGCCGGCAACGTTTTGCCCGAAGGCACCCACGGCAACATCAGCGTGCGCAGCGGAATGGTCAGCAATGGCTACTTGTGGGGCGACGACGGGCACGCCCTGCGCTGCCTCAACGGCTGGTACACGGTAGGGGACCAGGGCTACCTCCGAGGGGGAGTCCTCCACATTCTCGGCCGGCGTTCGGACATGATCGTCACTTCAGGGAAGAACGTGTACCCGCACGAGGTGGAACTGGCCATGGCCTGTGTGCCGGGCATCGAGGTGGCGGTCGCCGCCGGCGCACCTGACGACATCCGCGGTCAAAAGGTGATTGCCGGCGTCGTTCCTGCCTATGGCGCCGTCACGGCGACGCAGCTCCGCACCGGGCTCGACGGCCTGCTGGCGCGGGATAAGTGGCCGCTGCAGTTCTACCTGCTCTCCGAACTGCCAATGACGGATCGTGGCAAAGTCAGCCGTAAGGTGCTGCTGGATTGGATCAAGAACCATGATTCCAGGGCACAGCCCCTTGGTTAGCACGGCGACGCAAACGGATCCCGCCCGGCAACCTGTCATCATTGCGGCCCTTCGATCGCCGGTTTGCCGCGCCAACGGGCAGCTCAAGCATCTCCGCGCGCCGGATCTCCTGGCACCGGTCCTGGCTTCGCTGCTGGAGTCCACGGCGGTGGAACCCTCGGACGTGGACGACGTCATCATCGGCAACGCAGTGGGCGGGGGTGGAAACCTCGCCCGGTACGCCGCGCTCCAGGCCGGCTTGCCTGTCACCGTCCCGGGGCTAACGGTTGACCGTCAGTGCGGCTCTGGACTGGACGCCATAGCGCTGGCATCCCGGCTGGTTGCCGCCGGTGGTGATCCGCTGTTCCTGGCCGGCGGCGTCGAAAGCATCAGTACGGCCCCGGCCAGGGCCAACAAGGATCACGACGGCGGACTGGAGTTCTACTCCCGGGCCACCTTCGTGCCGCCACAGTTCGGAGACCCGGACATGGGAGTCGCTGCGGAAAATGTTGCCAGGACTTTCGGCGTGACCAGGGAGAGGCAGGACGAGTATGCCCTCCGCAGCCACCGCCGCGCAGTGGAGGCTGCCGCTGCGGGCCGATATTTCGACGAAATCGTCCCGCTGAGCGGCACTGAAGGGCCCGTGATGTCCGATGACGGTCCCAGGCCTTCGCTGCGACCCGCTTTGATGGCCCGTTTCCCGGCCGCCTTCGTGACCGGTGGAACAGTCACGGCAGCGAACTCGTGCTTCGACGCGGACGCCGCGTCCGCCGTCGTGGTGACCTCCATGGCGCGGGCAGTCGCGATGGGTGCGGTGGACGGACTCGAGGTGCTTGGCAACGACACGGCAGGCGTTGATCCGGATCTGCTGGGTATTGGTGCCGCCCATGCTGCCGAACGATTGCTCGCCAGTCGTGGTGTGGCAGCAAACACGCTGGACCTCATCGAGTTCAACGAGGCGTTCGCATCGCAAACAATCGCATGCCTGGAACACTTGGGCCTGGATCCTGCCCGGGCGAACCGTGAAGGCGGTGCCCTGGCGTTGGGTCATGGGTACGGTGCATCGGGGGCGGTTCTGGTGACGCGGCTCTTGGCGCAGGCCAGGAGACGGTACCGCGAGACAGGGTCCGGGGCCCTCGGGCTGGCGATGATCAGCATCGCCGGCGGCATGGGCACCGCCAGCCTTTTGCGTTACTCGCGGCTCTGACTCAAGGGTGCTTCGTCGGCTTCGCCCAGCCCCCTGGCAGCGAGGGCGTCGCCGGTCTGTCGTGCATAGGCCACGGTCGAGATGAACACGGGCAGGACCAAGGCCCTGGGGTTCCGTTCAAGGCCCCGGGCGCGCGCGGAATCGCGGACATCGGCGAAGGCGCCGGCGATAAACGGGATGCTGCGGAGCATCACGGCAATGGTCAGTGCGAAACGTTCGGGATCGGCGCCGAACCGGCGGAATGGTTTGGAGATGGACACCACGCCATCCAGCAAATCCTGCACGGGGGTGGTGGCGGTCAGCACTGAAGCGGCCACGACGCATACCAGTACATTCAGCACGATGCGCGCCGCTGTTGGTCCGCCCAACTGCCACCACTGGAAAAGACCGATGGCCAGAAGGATGGGCGTGACCATCCAGAGGGATCCCAGGAGTCGTTTGATCCCGGCACCGCTGAGCAGGAAAAGCCCGCACATGACGATGAAGACGGCCAGGGATACTGCCCAGTCGACGATCAGGAACGACGCCGTTCCGCAGGCCGCCACCACAAGGAATTTCAGCCACAGGGGAGTGCGGTGTATCAGGGAACTGCCAGGGACGTGCTGTGCGAGCAGGTGGCCGTGGCCCCTCACCTCGGTAATCCTTCCACGGGCATTTCGACTGCTGTACCTTCGCACAGCGCACGGTAATGGGCCACGGCTTCGGCTGCGCCGCCGTCGAACACTATGCGACCGTCCTCCACCACCAGGACGCGGTCCATGTCGAGAACCAGGTCGAGGTCATGCGTGGACATGATGACCTGTTGGTCCAGCCCCGCAATGGTTCGGCGCAAGAGCTCACGGTTGCGCAGATCCAGCAGGGTGGACGGTTCATCAAGGACCAGAACCCCGGGGTTGACGGCCAGCACCGCGGCCAGTGCGAGCAGTTGGCGTTCTCCGCCGGAGAGTTCATAGATGCTCTGGTCGGCCACGCGGAGGAGCCCGAAGCGGTCGAGGACGGCTTCAGCCCTGGCAGTACGTTCCTTGGAGTTCCTGACGGAACGCCGCAGGGACAACTCAACATCTTCCCGCCCTGTCGGCATCACCAGTTGGGACAACGGATCTGTGAAAACGAAACCTACGTTAGCCCGCACGCGGCGGACATCTGAATCCGTGCTGCGGCCATGCACCACGACTGTTCCATCAGTGGGAGCCACCAGACCGTTGAAGAGCCGGAGAAAGGTGGACTTGCCGGAGCCATTGGCACCGATCACACCGATACGACGCTCCGTGAGCTCCAGGGAAAACCGGTGCAGCAGTGTCTTGGGTGCGTCGCCGGTGTCCACAGCCACGCGCACCGAGACCCCGTTGAAACTGATGCTGTTCAACTTCCCTGCTTAACCCGACGTACCAGGACATCCGGGAATGCCTTGTGAATTGCCAGTGCGATGATCACGGCCAGGACGTTCTTGAGGGTGTCCCCGGGAAGGAACGGCAGGTCAGCGAGCAGTGCCTTGCTGAAGTCGAGTTTGGCGTTGACCATCATGCCGAGGATGCCCAGGCCATGGACAACAACGAGACTGCTGGCCATGGTGGCAGCGAACAGCCAAAGTCCCCGGTATTTGATGGTCCTGCGGATCACTACGGCGGCAAGGTAGCCTGTGGCCGCCGCCGCCAGCGGGAAAGCGATGATGTACCCGGCCGAAGGGCTCGCGAGGATACCCAGGCCGCTGCGGCCTCCGCTGAAGATGGGCAAACCTGCCAGGCCCAACAAGACATAGAGTCCGACGGCGGCGAAGCCGCGACCGGCGCCAAGTACCAGTCCGCTGAGCATCACGGTCAGGGTCACCAAAGTGATGGGCACACCAAGGGCGCCCACCGGAATGCCGGGTACGATCGACGACGCGGCCACGAGGGCTGCAAAGACGGCGATGAGACCGATATCGGTTGCGTTCCAGCGTTTGCGTGAGGTGGTGGGCCGCTGCACAGTGACAGCATCGGTCTTGCTCATGACGGGTCCTAACGGATGAGATGGGTGCGATGAAAGTACTTGTTTCCCCTGGCTTCGACAATACGGATGCGGGGCGACGTGGATTTTGGAGCCTCCCTACAAGGGTGCTCGGGGAATCTTTGGTCGTTGGCACAGTTTCCGCTGTTGGAAGAGGATGTCAGTCCGTGCCCTGGGTGCCGGTAGACTTGAACAGGCTGTTCTCACGGCCGCACCCCGCCGCACTCATCGGGCCCACCGGCCCCCGCAGGCGTTCCCCATTGAAAGGCATCACCCGAATTGATTACCGTCCAGGAACTCGAACTCCGCGCCGGCGCACGCCTGCTCATGGACCAGGTCAACTTCAGGGTGGACAAAGGGGACAAGATCGGGCTGGTCGGCCGCAACGGTGCCGGCAAGACGACCCTGACGCGCGTCCTGGCAGGGGAGGGTCTTCCCGCAGGCGGCAAAGTGACGCGCAGTGGCGAGATCGGCTACCTGCCCCAGGATCCCCGGACGCCTGACATGGAACAGCTCGCCCGCGACCGTATCCTCTCGGCCCGCGGCCTGGATGTGGTGGTCGGAAAGCTGAAGAAGGCACAGCAGGAGATGGCCAGCGAAGACGCGTCCATTCAACGGAAGGCCATGAACCGGTACGACCGCTTGGAGTCGGAGTTCCTGGCCGGTGGCGGGTACGCCGCGGAGGCAGAGGCTGCCGCCATTTCCTCGAACCTGGCCCTTCCGGAGCGCATCCTCAACCAGCCGCTCAAGACACTGTCCGGTGGCCAGCGCCGCCGTGTGGAACTGGCCCGCATCCTGTATTCCTCGGCCGAAACGCTGCTGCTTGACGAACCGACCAACCACCTCGACGCCGACTCCATCACCTGGCTGCGGGACTTCCTGAAAGACCACCAAGGCGGCTTGATCGTGATCAGCCACGATGTGGAGCTGCTTGAGGCCACGGTCAACAAGGTCTACCATCTGGACGCCAACCGCGCCCAGATCGATTACTACAACATGGGCTGGAAGCGTTACCTCCAGCAGCGCGAGACCGATGAGCGCGCCCGTAAGCGCGAGCGTGCCAACGCAGAGAAGAAGGCCCAGGTCCTGATCGACCAGGCAAACAAGATGCGCGCCAAGGCCACCAAAGCCGTTGCCGCTCAGAACATGGCCAAACGTGCGGAACGCCTTCTCGGCGGGCTTGAAGCGGTTCGTGAAAACGATCGCGTGGCCGCCCTGCGCTTCCCGGATCCTTCACCGTGCGGCAAGACCCCGCTCACCGCGGAGGGCCTGAGCAAGTCCTACGGTTCCCTGGAAATCTTCACGGATGTGGATCTGGCCATCGACCGCGGCTCCAAAGTGGTCATCCTCGGCCTCAACGGTGCCGGCAAGACCACCCTCCTGCGTATGCTGGCCGGCGTCGACAAGCCTGATACCGGCGACATCATCCCGGGCCATGGACTCAAGGTGGGTTATTACGCCCAGGAGCACGAAACGCTGGACCACGAACGTACTGTGCTGGAAAACATGAGGTCCTCGGCTCCGGACATGAAGGACGCTGAGGTCCGCGGGATCCTGGGTTCGTTCCTGTTCTCCGGAGACGACGTCGACAAGCCCGCGGGAGTGCTTTCCGGTGGCGAGAAGACACGCCTGGCGCTTGCCACGATTGTGGCTTCGAGCGCCAATGTGCTGCTCCTTGACGAGCCCACGAACAACCTTGACCCTGCCAGCCGTGCCGAAATCCTGGGTGCGCTGAAGAACTACAGCGGCGCCGTCGTCATGGTCAGCCACGATGAAGGCGCAGTGTCAGCCTTGAACCCGGAGCGGGTAGTGCTGCTCCCGGACGGTGTCGAGGACCACTGGAACGAGGACTACCTGGACCTCATCACCCTGGCCTAAGGGCCGGCGGTTCCCCGCATGCATCGCGCTAACGAACCAGGAGTTCCTCGGCGTTCGTGATCCTGCGGAGTTCTTCATAACTGATGGAGAACATGGAGTTGTGGTCGCCGGCGCCGGCCCAGAGGACGGGGTGCTGTTCCAGCGAGGCATCCAGGATGGTCCGGATCCTGCCGGGGTGGCCCAGCGGGGCCACTCCACCCACTTCCTGACCCGTGTGCTCCAGCACGAATGCAGGCTTGGCGCGCCGGATCCTGCCGGTCCCAAGCTGATCTGCCACGAGTGCGGTGTCAACCTTGGCAGCGCCGCTGGCAAGGATCAGCAGCGGTTCGCCATCGACATCGAATATCAGGCTGTTGGTAATAGCTGCCACCTCGCAGCCAAGGACCGCCGCTGCGGCTGCGGCCGTAGGCACCTCGTCATCGAATACTTGGACTGTGTCCTTGGCGCCGCCGTCTATCAGGGCCGACCGCACGTTGTCCACGGGATCAGTAGCCGGTTCAGTAGCCTTGTGCATCCAGGATTGCGTCTTCCTCTTCTTCGGCTGTGGGCCGCTTGTTCTTGCGCGGGGCAGGGGCACGGCGCTTCGGGCTTCCGCCGGCGGCCATGATCTGCTCGTCCTCTTCGTCTTCGGCGTCGATGGCAGCGTTGCGGGCCTGTTGGCGCGCGGCGTAGCCGAACCCAATGAACATCAGGACTCCAAAGGCGAACCATTGAAGGGAGTAGGAGAGGTGGGTTCCTTCTTCGGTGGCCGGTTTGGGGAACGGTGTCGGCATGGGCTGCACGGCAGGGTCCTCGCTGGCCAGCTGTCCGTAGGCTCCGGTGGCGATGGGGTAGGAAAGTTCAGTGGCAAAGCTTGCCAGGTCAATGGAGGCAAGCTGCCCATCCACCGCCCCGCGGTCAAGCTTCGGCTCGGCAGGCTTCAGGCGCGCAACAACGGTGACCTCGCCTGTGGGAGGCGCCGGAACGACGTCGGGACGGCCCGGTGTGTTGTTGCCGATCGGCAGCCAGCCGCGGTCGATCACCACCGCCTCGCCGGTGGTGAGGCGGAAAGGAACCACGACGTCGTAGCCTGGCTGGCCGTTCAACGGGCGGTTGCGGACAACGCGCTGCCCCTCTATGTCGTAGCTGCCGCGGAGTTGGACCTGCGTCCATTCCCGTTCGGGATCCAGCGCGTTGAACTGGTCCTTGATCTCGGAATAGGGGATGGGCGTCGCGGAATAGTTGCTGACAACGCGATTGATTTCGGCGAGCGTCTCAGCCCTGCGGTCCATCTGCCAGCGCCCCAAAAACACACAGGCAGTCGCGAAAATCACGGCCAAAACGAAGTACCCCAGCCACTTGCTGGAGAAGAGGAAACGGTACATTCAGCGGGCCTCGTTCACTGCCGGATCATCGGTAAACGGCACCGTCTCTTTCCAGAGGCCCCGGGTCTGCAAGTAGTCTTCAAGCCATTCACGGTGCTCATCGCACGCAAGCCACACCTTTCGACGCTCCGGCGTGTGGATGCGAGGATTGTTCCACAGGAGCTGCCACCCGGCATCCTGGCGGCATCCCTTCCGGGAGCATGTGGCCGCTGCTGTGGCGCGACCGGAGTCCGGGCTGCCCAAGCCTGCGCTGCCAAGATTAAAGATATTCATGAAGCCGTCCGTCCGTCGCCGGGGTTGCCGGCTTCTCCTGCGTGGTCATTCGTTCCGGGGTCTGCGTCTCCCTCGGCCGGTGGGTCGTCCACCAGTTCGCCCTGAAGCACCGTGGGCGCGTCGCCATCCTGGTCATCGTCAGGCAGGTCCGACCGCTCGAGTTCCGGAACTGCCACATAGTCCAGCAGTGAATCGCTGTGGTCCTCGGCTTTGTCGTTGCCGTTGGCGATGACCACGGCGATCCAGGGTAGAAAGACCGCGCCTGCAATGGCAATGATCTTGAACCAGCCGTCAACGACGAAAATCAGGACGATGCAGACCATGCGGATCCCCATGGCGACGGCGTACTTGATCATTCGTTCGCGCATGTCCTCGGAGTGCGCGGCAGCGGCATCGGTGATGCTGTGGACTTCGGGGTCGCTGGAGACCGCGTCCGGTTCCCCGGGCACTTGCTGCAGGGGGCTGTTCTCTCGTGTCACAGCTGAATCATCACGCTCCAAAGGCCTCTTCCAATTCTCTCACCAAGGCCATAGCCCGCCCAAACCGCGCAGCGTGCCGGTTACCCGCGGGTTGCTGCAGGCGGCGGATAAGATCGAGACAGGAAAATCCCTCTTCACGCGGCATTCGATGACCGCAGAACCTGGAGCAAAAGCATGTCTGAAGCAGTATCCACCGGTCGCAGCGTCCTGATCACTGGCGGTAACCGCGGCATCGGCCTGGCCATCGCGGAATCATTCCTTGCCAACGGCGACAAGGTGGCTGTTACCTACCGCAGTGAAACAGAACTCCCTGAGGGAATCCTGGGCGTAAAGGCCGATGTCACTGATGAAGCTTCGATCGATGCGGCGTTCAAGGTTGTCGAAGAGGCGCACGGGCCGGTTGAGGTTCTGGTGGCGAACGCAGGCATCACCAAGGACACGCTCCTGCTGCGGATGAGCGAAGACGACTTCACCTCGGTTCTCGACACCAACTTGACGGGCGCATTCCGGGTTATCAAGCGCGCCAGCAAGGGCATGATCAGGCTCCGCAAGGGCCGTGTGGTGCTTATCTCCTCCGTATCCGGCCTCTACGGAGCTCCCGGACAGATCAACTACTCCGCTTCCAAAGCCGGAATGGTGGGTATCGCACGGTCCCTGACGCGCGAGCTGGGAAGCCGTGGCATCACCGCCAACGTAGTGGCACCCGGGTTCATCAACACGGATATGACAGCCGAACTGCCGGAGGACACACAGAAGTCCTACCTCGCCAACGTCCCGGCCGGGCGTTTCGCTGAGGCATCCGAAGTGGCCAACGTTGTCCGCTGGGTGGCCAGTGATGAGGCCGCCTACATCTCGGGCGCCGTGATCCCCGTTGATGGCGGCTTGGGAATGGGCCACTGACCCACTACCGCAAACGGTAGTTTTTGTCCGGGGCCGACAACGGATTTCATCGTTGCCGCTGGCATGATGGAATCCGAGCCCACGGAATTTGGATGAACTGAACAAAAGGAGCACGAATGGGAACGCTGGATAACAAGACCGCCATCGTCACGGGGTCTTCCCGCGGAATCGGCGCTGAAGTTGCCAAGATCCTCGCTGGCGAGGGTGCCGCCGTCGTCGTTAATTACCGCCAGAAGGCACCCCGTGCCAACAAGGTGGTGGCCGAAATCCAGGCGGCCGGCGGTCGTGCAGCTGCGGTTGGCGCAGACCTCACCACCGACGAAGGCGTGCATGCCCTGGCCAGCACAGCCATGGAGCAGTTCGGCTCCCTCGACGTGCTCGTGCTCAATGCCTCAGGAGGCATGGAAAGCGGCATGGAGGAGGGCTACGCGCTCAAACTGAACCGCGACGCCCAGATCAACATGCTCAACGCTGCCGTGCCCCTCATGCCGGAAGGCTCGCGGGTGGTCTTCGTGACCAGTCACCAGGCTCACTTCGTGGAGACCGTTCCCACCATGCCTGAGTACGAGCCCGTGGCCAAGAGCAAGCGCGCTGGTGAAGACGCCCTCCGTGCGTTGCTGCCCAGCCTCGCAGACAAGGGCATCTCTCTTGTAGTGGTTTCCGGCGACATGATCGAGGGGACCGTAACGGCAACCCTTCTTGACCGGTCCAACCCGGGAGCCATCGAGGCCCGCCGCGCAGAAGCGGGCAAGTTGTACTCCGTGGAAGAGTTCGCCGCTGAGGTCGCCAAGATGGTGACAGCCGATGTCGAATCCGGACACACCGAGTATGTCGGCGGCGCAGACTACTTCAGCAAAAACGCCGAGTAACTGCGGCTTGTTTCGTTGCGGCCCGGGACTTGTCCCGGGCCGCTTCCTTTTAAGCAGCAGATGATGACATTTTGATAAATTCTGATAAATCTCGCGTCACAAATTGCCAGTGATGGTTTTGTTATCCTTTTTTGCCTTTTGTTAGGTCTTCTGATTGACTCAGCACTGCATCCGGACCCCTTATTTCGTCAGTGCTTTTCTGGATGCTTTGCGCATTACGGCCTTTCGACAGCCGTTCACGCATTAGTGCGGATTAGGAGCTTCTGTGGACCTGCTATTGCATGCGGATGGTATTCATGCCTCACATGACCAGCGCCGCATCCTCAAGGGTATCGATTTCTCATTGCATCGAGGCGAGATACTTGGACTGATCGGAACCAACGGGGCAGGGAAGACCACCCTGATGGATGTCCTGTCGGGATCGCTCAGGCACGAGTCCGGATCCATGACGTTGGCGGGAGAAAAATACGGTCCCGATTCGCGCGAAGAAGCGCAGGCCTGTGGCGTGGGGATTGTTCCGCAGAACTTCCGCCTCGATCCCGGTAAGACAGTGGCCGAGGCCGTGTACCGGGGCACCTTCCAATCCGGAAAGCCCCATACGGAACTTCGGGGTCCCGCCCTGAAACTCATCAAGGACGCCGGCTTGGACCTGGATCCTGACGCGACGGTGGGCACCCTGGTCCGGGCCGAACAAACGCTCGTTGAAGTCCTGCGGATGGTGGCTGAGGAAGCACAACTGGTCATTATGGATGAAGTGGCTGCTTCCCTTCCTGATCACGACGTCGCCGCCCTGCACCAGGTCCTCCGAATGCTGATCAGCCAAGGGCGGGCGATCATCTACATCACCCACCGCCTCGATGAAGTCCATTCAATCGCGCACCGCATTGCCGTGTTGCGTGATGGCAGGGTCCACAGAGTCGTTGAGGCCAGCCAGACCGACGCCGATGAACTGGCTTTCCTCTTGCTGCAGCACAAACCAGCGGGCGGCCAGCGGCCTGCGGAGCCGGCCGGCGATGACGAGGTGCTGCGGGTCATGAACCTCAATGTTGAGGACTCTGTCCGGGACGTGACCTTCAGCGTCGGCAAAGGCGAAATTTTCGGACTGCTCGGAACCCATCAATCGGGTGTCTATCATTTGCTCGAATCATTGGTGGGTAGGAGGCCCCGCACCTCGGGAGAGCTTTTCCTGCATGGACAGTCCATTGACATCCAGGGTCCTGAGGACGCCCTGCGGCACAGGATCGGTTACCTCTCGGACGACGCCGGACACGTGGAAACAACAACCAGCATTGCCACCGGCCTGCGTGAGGATTCTGTCGAAGCAGGATTGCAGGACGAGATTGCCGGGCTCCGTGGAGTGATAGACCTTGTGCGCCGCATGCGCATCAGCACGACGAACATCCACGGTGCTGTTACAAACCTGTCAGGCGGGGACCGCCAGAAGGTCTCCCTCGCCAAATGGATGACGAGCGGCTGTGACGTGTTGATCCTGAGTCATCCGAGCCGCGGCATCGACATTGGGGCGAAGGACGTTGTGTACCAGATGCTCAACGAACTGAGGGAGACAGGTGTCGCGATCATTCTGCTGTCCTCGGATCTCACGGAACTGGTCAACTGGTGCCACCGGATAGGAGTAGTCCGCGATGGTGAGCTTGTCACCATCGAGGCAAACGCCAACACCAATGAGGACGTTTTGGTCTACCACATGCTGGGCAAAGCCGTCGCCTCGGCAAACAGTGGTGCCCGGAGGGTGAAGAGCCAGCGCCTGGAGACAGTGTCCGAAGACGGCCACTAACAGGGGACAGCCACTGATAAGGGACGGCCGCGGTCAAGCGGCCGTCCCCATGCTGACGACCTTGATCAGATGGTGATTCCCTTGGCTACGTTGTTGAGTTTGTGACGGGCCAGGGCGAGGTTTGCGTAGGTACGATCGAGCACCAAGTACACAAACAATCCCTTGGAGTCACGTGAATTCAGGACGTTGATGAGGTGGTACTGCCCACCCAGGGTGATGAGAATGTCTTCGATATCTCCGTCCAGGCTGAGGTCAGCCATGGTGCGCAGCTTTGCGCTCACCACATTCGAGTTTCCGGCCGCCGCTACCCCGAGATCGAATCCGGAATTTCCTCCCTGCGCGAGTGCCATGCCACTGGAATAGTCGACGACGGCCGCGCCAGTAGCGCCTTCAATGGACAGCAGTTGCTTTATGGCTTCATCAAGCGTGCTCATGTTGCATTCTTCCTGTTTGGTAATGACTTCAGTGGAATACGGGAGATGGACATTTCCCCTCGATTCCTCCAACAGGGTAGGCACATTTGCCGATTAAAAAGCAGCTCGATTCCAAGATTTCGTGAATAATCCGCTCTGGACCCATCGAGGGTCACAATCAAATTACGTATTCGATTTCTTGCGTCACGAAATCGAGTCACGTGTTTCTTGTGACATTCGCATGCCGGGGTCCGACACGCCGAAAAGGAACGGTTTCGTCCGTCGTCCCTGGCCCGCGGGAGGGCTGTGCGCGTCTTCCGTGGTGCCTCCGAACCACGACTGCCGCCAGCGGCACCAGGACAAGCACGGCGAAGGACCCGATAAGGGCGGCTATCGCCGCACCAAGAATGAGTATGGCCATGAGGCCGATCTGGACAATCGTCGCGTCAAGGCCGGCCATGCCAACGGACGCTCCCACGTGTGTTTGCTGAATAACCATCTTTCGCTCCTGGGGATCTGGTTGCTGTGAGTCACCAATAGGTGGGACAGCAGCGTCGATCGTGTCGCGAAAAAACCGGGAAGTCCGTAGAGCCGGGTCAGACGTTGGCGATGTGCCGCACAGCGTCGAGGTAGGGCATATTGATCGCGGCGTCCGCCACTGCACGGACCGCGGGCTTGGCGTTGAATGCCACACCGATCCCGGCCGCGCCCAGCATGTCGAGGTCGTTCGCGCCGTCACCGACAGCGATCGTGTGCGCCAACTCGATTCCCTCGGCCGCAGCCCACTGCCTCAAGTACTTCTCCTTGGCAGCCCGATCGATGACGGCCCCCAGGACTTTGCCGGTCAACGCGCCGTCGACGATTTCAAGCTCATTGGCAATCCAGTAATCAAGGCCCAGATCTTCTGCGATGGGCCCAAGGATCTGGTTGAAGCCACCGGAAACAACAGCCACCACGTGGCCGGCCGCCTTGAACGCGGCCACGAGTTCTGCCGCCCCCAAGCTGAGGCGTACCTCGTCGCGGACGGAATTCACGACGTCGGCCGGCAGGCCCGCCAACACGGCCACACGGGCATGGAGGCTCTGCGCAAAATCCAATTCACCCCGCATGGCAGCTTCGGTGACGGCAGCGACCTCTTCGCGCTTGCCCGCATATGCTGCGAGCAGCTCGATGACTTCCTGCTGGATGAGCGTTGAATCCACATCCATGATGAGCAGCTTGCGCCCTGCCTGCCGAAGGCTTGCAGGCACCAGGGCGGTATCGGCGCCCTCGACGGCAGCTTCGGCCACCCGGCGTCGAAGATTGGACAGCTCGGCGGGGGAATCAAGCCGCACGTTCAATTCAGACGTAAAGACGCCGAACCTGTCATCGCTGCTGTGTGATTCCGCTGACACTTCTGCGCCTGCGTCGGCCAGTACCTTGTGCACGCCCTCAAGCGAATCGGGGGAAAGTTTCACGCCATAGCTGACCGCAGCCAAGTTCGAAGTCATGGCTTCAATCCTACTGAGGGCGCTCCGTCCACCCGAAACTGTTTCGACTCATATACGAGCAGAAACATCAGTTATCAGTCATGTGCAGTTTTGTCCTAGTGTCTACTGCTATGAGTGATGTTCTGGAATTGGCCTCCGTCAGCGTTGTCCGCGGCAAGAAGACCCTGCTGGACAAGGTAGACTGGCAGGTCAACGAAGGCGAACGTTGGGTCATCCTTGGCCCGAACGGCGCGGGCAAGACGACTCTTCTCCAGATTGCGGCCGCGCGACTCCATCCCAGCAGCGGCAAGGCCGGGATCCTCGACGAAACCCTGGGTCGTGTCGATGTCTTCGAACTCCGGCCCCGGATCGGACTCTCCTCCGCAGCGCTGGCTACCCAGATCCCCGAGCATGAGAACGTCCTGAACGTAGTGGTCACTGCAGCGTACGGCGTCACCGGCCGCTGGCGGGAAGGCTATGAGCGCGACGACGAACGGCGCGCCTTTGGCCTCCTGAACGACTGGGGGATGGGCCCCCTTCTCAACCGCACCTTCGCAACATTGTCTGAAGGTGAGCGGAAGAGGGTACAGATCGCCCGCGCCCTGATGACCGACCCCGAACTGCTCTTGCTGGATGAGCCTGCCGCCGGCCTTGATCTTGGCGGCCGCGAAGAGCTGGTTCACAAACTTGGCGAACTCGCCAGCGACCCGGCCGCACCGGCCATGGTCCTGGTAACCCACCACCTTGAAGAAGTACCTCCGGGATTCACCCACGCCATGCTGCTCCGGGAAGGGGGCGTGGTGGCTGCCGGTCCCATCAAGGACGTCCTCACTGACGAGCACCTCGGCAACACCTTTGGCCTGGCGCTGGACGTTTCCGAAAACGCCGGGCGCTACACAGCCACCGCACGGCGCTAGGGCGGTCCGGGACAAACGTGGAGATTCTTAGCAGCATCCTGGTCTTTTTTGCGGGCTTGTGGGCCGGCACCATCAACGCAGTAGTCGGCTCGGGCACCTTGGTGACCTTCCCCGTGCTGATCGCCCTGGGTGTGGCGCCCGTCGTCGCTTCCATGAGCAACGCGATGGGTCTCGTAGCCGGTACGGCCGCTGGCGCCTGGGGTTACCGCCGCGAACTGGCCGGCCGCGGCAGGCAGCTGCTCAAGCTGATGCCGGCATCGCTGTTGGGTGGCATCACCGGCGCATGGCTGCTCCTCCACCTGCCGGAAAAGGTGTTTGGCTACGTGGCACCTGTGCTGCTGGTCGCAGCCTTGCTCATGGTGCTGTTCCAGCCCAAGCTCCAGGCATGGATCCGCAACAGGGAACAGAACCCCGAGCATGCCATCAAGGACAAGAGCCACGGCATCCTCCTGGTGGTCCTGATCTACCTCGCCGGGGTTTACGGCGGTTACTTTGTGGCCGCGCAAGGAATCCTCCTGGTGGGGATCCTCGGAGTTTTCCTCTCCGGCACCATGCAAAATGCCAACGCCATGAAGAACATCCTCACCCTGACGGTGAACATGGTTGCCGCTGTTTCCTATCTCATCTTCGCCTTCGACAGAATTAACTGGTGGGTCGTCCTGCTCATTGCCGTCAGCTCCACGATCGGCGGGCTGCTTGGGTCGAAGGTTGGCCGGAAGTTGTCGCCCAAGGTGCTGCGCGGCGTCATCTTCACCCTCGGTATTGTGGCGCTTGGCTTCATGATCGCCAACCTCCTGAAGTGATCCCGGGGTGACATTCCACTACCTTGAGTCCGCTGACGATCCACGCGTCAGTGACTACACAACACTTACCGATGTGCACCTCCGGAAGCTCCGGGAGCCTCGCGAGGGCATGTATATCGCCGAGTCCTCCAGGGTCCTGCGCAGGGCGTTGGCCGCCGGCCACCAGCCGCGTTCCTTCTTCCTGGCCGAGAAGTGGCTGGAGGACCTCACCGACGTCTTCCAGGCCTATCCGGAGGTGCCGGTCTTCATTGGGAAAGCGGCACTCCTGGAGGAAATCACGGGCTTCCACCTCCACCGGGGAGCCATGGCCGCCATGCACCGCCCGGCTCCCGTCCCGCTGGAGGAGCTCCTGGCATCCGCCAGGCGCGTCGCCGTGCTCGAAGACATCGTGGACCACACCAATGTGGGGGCTATTTTCCGGTCGGCGGCTGCACTGGGGGTGGATGCCGTCCTGGTCTCGCCACGGTGCGGCGACCCTTTGTACCGCCGCAGCGCGCGCGTCAGCATGGGCACGGTCTTCCAGGTCCCCTGGGCACGTTTGGAGAGCTGGCCACAGGACCTGGGCCGCCTCAAGGAACAGGGCTTCACCGTGGCAGCCATGGAACTGACAGACGACGCCCTGGACCTTGACGACCTCGCCGCCAGGGAGCTCCCGAAACTGGCGCTGGTGCTGGGAACCGAAGGTGCCGGCATGAGCGCAGAGACCCTTGCCGCCGTCGACCTCGCCGTCAAGATCCCCATGCGCGCCGGCGTCGATTCCCTCAACGTGGCAGCTGCCTCCGCCGTGGCATTCTGGGAACTCCGTCCGCGGGGCTGACGCCGGTTCGTATGGCGTGTTCGTTTCGGCTATGATTGGTTGTTGGCCCGGAAGCTGGAATGTTGCATTGCAGTCCACGGACCACCTCCATTCATACCTGGCAGCTGGCAAAATCCAGTTGCGTGAACAAAAGGTCCCATTATGAAGTCTGATATCCACCCGAAGTACGAAGCTGTTGTATTCAACGACCTTGCTTCCGGTACGCAGTTCCTGACCAAGTCCACCGTGTCTTCCTCGAAGACCATCGAGTGGGAAGACGGAAACACCTACCCGGTTATCGACGTCGAAATCTCCTCGGAGTCCCATCCGTTCTACACGGGCAAGCAGCGCATCATGGACTCCGCTGGCCGCGTCGAGCGCTTCAACGCCCGCTTCAAGGGCTTCGGCGGCAAGAAGTAACCACTTCACCCCAAGGCTTTCAAAAGCCCGCATTACCGGATTCTCCGGCAATGCGGGCTTTTGCGTTTTCCGGCAAGATGGAAACCATGACTTCCCAGCCGACACCTGAAACCGATAACGACGACGCCGGGACCCGCCTTCACGGCGAATATAAAGTTCCCGGCGGCAAACTGGTGGTGGTGGACCTGGATGTGGTGGACGGCCTGTTTGCCAACGTTTCGCTGAGCGGCGACTTCTTCCTCGAACCCGATGAAGCCCTGCAGGACATCAATGGGGCACTGACAGGACTTCCCGGGAACACAACAGCAGCAGATATTGCCGCGGCGGTCAGCGCCGGATTGCCCGCCGGCGCAACGCTGTTCGGTTTCTCCGCAGAGGCTGTGGCCATTACAGTCCGACGCGCATTGTCCAAAGCCACCAGCTGGGACGACCACCAGTGGGACGTCATCCCGCCGTCAGTTCTCCCGACCCATGTGAACGTCGCACTGGACGAAGTACTGACCGAAGAAGTCGGCGCAGGGTTGCGTAATCCCACGCTAAGGTTCTGGGACTGGGAGGAGCCATCAGTAGTCATCGGCAGCTTCCAATCGGTCAAGAACGAGGTTGATCCTGAGGGCGTTGCCCGCCACGGCATTACCGTGGTCCGCCGGATCAGCGGCGGCGGAGCCATGTTCATGGAGGCCGGCAACTGCATCACGTATTCCCTGTACCTGCCACAGACCCTGGTGGACGGCATCAGCTTCGCCGACTCATACGCGTTCCTGGATGCCTGGGTCATGGCAGCACTCGAGAAGCTGGGAATCACCGCTTTTTATGTGCCCCTCAATGACATCGCAACGGACCAGGGCAAGATCGGCGGAGCCGCCCAGAAGCGGCTTGCCAACGGCGGCATGCTCCATCACGTCACCATGAGCTACGACATCGACGCCGACAAAATGGTCGAAGTGCTGCGGATCGGCAAGGAGAAGCTTTCGGACAAGGGCACCCGCAGCGCCAAGAAACGCGTGGACCCCTTGCGTCGCCAGACCGGCATGGCGCGGGCCGCAATCCTGCAGGCCATGCAGGAGGTCTTTACCGAGCGATACGGTGCCTCAGAGTCCGTGCTCACTGAAGCAGAGCTTGCAGAAGCCAGGAAACGCGTGGACTCCAAGTTCGGTACCAGTGAATGGTTGAACCGGGTTCCCTGACCATCATGACCGGAGTTGGATTGACCAGAGTTGGAAACTGCCGGGTTCTGGATACTGTCGGGTTCACTGCGCACGCCCATGCACCGGCCGGGCGTTCACCGGGGGCTCGCCAACTTCGTCGATGGTATGGCCGCTGCAGGCAGTTGTGGTGACGCTGGCCCCTTCGACGCGGGAAACGGTAAACCATCTCATCGCGTCGCGCAGCCGGCACCACCCCACCAGGTACCACCGGCCGTTCGTGGAGGCGAAAAGCACAGGTTCCACGTCGCGGATGGTCGTAGTCCCGTCTGCCGAGGTGTAACTGATACGGACCACTCGCTGCGCGGCCATCGCTTCCTCCAGCGCTGACCTGGTTTTGCGCGACGGGGAGCGAACCTCATTGACCCAGATGCGACCGGCCAGTTCGTGTGCTCTAGCCTTGGTTCCGGGATCGAGGACGTCCAGGATTTTGTGGATACCCGCTGCGGCCAGGTCTGCGTACGGCGCATCGGGCGCTGCGGACACAGCCGCCATGAGGGCCACGGCCTGCGCCGGTGACAGGGTGACGGGCGGCAGGGAGGACCCTGCGGCCAGTCCGTAACCACCGCCGGGACCTGGGCGGGACCAGATGGGCGCCCCGCTGTTCTCCAGGGCATCAAGGTCTCTCTTGACGGTGCGTACGGATACCGCGAACTCCCTGGCCAGCATTTCGGCGGAGACCCCCCGGGCTCCGCTGCGGCGCAACATCTCAGAGAGGGCATGGAGCCGTTCGACTCTTCTCACTGTTCGAATCTTCCCAAATTCATGACACAAATAGTGACATACCCTTGTCCACGGCGCCTGCGAGGGTGGTGTCATGACAACTTCCACTAACCGCCCAACCATCATTCTCCTCGCCGGCCACTGGTTGGGCGCTTGGGCCTGGGACGAGGTCCTGGAACATTTGGGGTCCCATGACTCACGCGCGACGGCATTGACCTTGCCCGGCCTCGATCCCGACGACCCCGACCGTGCCGCGAGGACCCTCGACGATCAGGCAGCAGCGATTCTGGACGCCATGGCGCGACTCGGGGTATCCGAAGACCAGCCGGCGGTCCTCGTCGCCCACAGTGGTGCAAACGCACCTGCCAGCCTCGTTCTGGACCGACGCCCAGAGCTCATCCACCGAATGGTCTGGGTAGACTCGGGCCCTCTGGCGCCGGGAAGTATCTTCGCCCCGGACTTTCCGGACGGCTTGGCGGAGCTTCCGTTGCCGTCCATCGATGTCCTCGCAAGCCAAGCGAGCCTGGAAGGCCTGAACACCGGGGACCTTGAGCGCTTCCAGGCCAGGGCCGTCCCGGAACCCGGCCCCGTGCTTCGTCAGCCCGTCGAGCTCACGAACGATGCCCGCCGCAAGGTCCCCACCACACTGGTGTGCTGCTCGATACCCGGCACGACCGTGTTGGAGCTCGCCCACTCAGGCCATGGCATGTTTGCCGAAGTCGCGCACATCGAGAACCTCGACGTTCTTGACCTCCCCACGGGGCACTGGCCCATGTGGAGCCGTCCCCGCGACCTCGCCAGGGCCATTCAGTCAGAAGCTACCCGGAACAACTGAAGAGCATTCCTGGACCGCCGGCGCGGAGAGCCTGCGCAGCCTGCAGGAGCAGGAACGGGCTTGGGTCCGGTCCTGAATGACAGCTAAACCTGTGCCGACTGTGCTGTGTTTGCCGACTGCGCTGTGAGGGACCGCAGGAGGTGGCTCCGCTGCTCAATGATGATGCGCCGTAACGCGCGCGGGGCATCAGAGTGGTGGTGGAGCCATTCATCCGTCCTGAGCACGACCGGGTGGCCGGAGGGCTCCATTCCCTCCGCGAGGTCCTGGGCCGCCGGGAAGAGGCCCCTGACGATCCTGCCGGCAATTTCAATGCTCCGCTCGGCCCATACACGCTCAAGGCATTCGAAATAGGGCTCGACATAGGACGCCAGCATGTCACTGGGCGCAGTGGCGAAGCCGGCAATTGTGGCGCTGAGGATCTCGTTGGAGAGGCCCGTGGTGTTGACGGCCAGGTCCCAGGCTGCCGCCTTCACGGCAGCATCCGGGCGGGCAGCGGACGCCAACGCGTGCCCTTCCTTGCCTGACGCTGTCTTATCCGCTTCGAGTTGCCTGTCCAGCTCGGCCTGGGATGCCTCGCCGTGCGCGGCCAGGGCCTGCCAGAAGCTCCATCGCAGCTCTGCGTCGACAGTCAAGCCCTCCACTACTGTGGTGCCGTCAAGGATGCTGCGCAGCAAAGGGAGCTGACTGTCACCGTGGCGTGAGACCTCTGCCAACGTTCTGGCCCACGCCAGCTGCGCGTCGGAGCCGGGAGCCGAAGCCCGCAGTTGATGAGCCGCGACAGCCAGGAAATCCGTGCGAACGCTGTCCCTGGACCGTGCGGGTACGAAGCGTTCAATGGCGCCGGAGGCGTTTCCGAGCACATTTTGGAGGACTCCGATGCCGGATTCTGCCGGAGCGAACTGCTCCACCGCGCTCACGTACCGTGCAGCAGGCCTCACGCCGTCCCGGGCAGAATCCCACAGTGCCGTCCAGCACAACGCCCGGGCCATGGGGTCCTGGATTTTATCCAGCGAGGTACGCACCGTGCGCTCGGAGACAGGATCAAGCCGTACCTTGGCGTAGCTCAGGTCGTCATCATTGACCAGCAGCAAAGCCGGACGCTTCTTGCCTGCAAGCCCGGAGACGAGGGTGCTGGGACCTGCGACATCCACTTCCAGGCTTTCCAACCTGAGCAAAGCGCCGGTCTGGTCGGCGTCGTACAGTCCAAGGCGCATACGGTGGGGCCGGAGTTCCTGGTGGCCGGTCAAGGGATCGATGGCTTCCTGCTCCAGCATCACCGCGCCCATCACACCGTCGTCCTCCACGATGTCGGCCGTGATGGTCGAGATACCGGAGGTCTGCAGCCACTGCCTGGCCCAATCGCCGAGGTCCCGTCCCGAGGCTTCGCTGAGGGCCTTCAGCAGATCCTGCAGGGACGTATTACCGAAGGCATGCTCGCGGAAGTACTGCCGGGATCCGGCAATGAAGGCATCGAAGCCCACGTAAGCCACCAGTTGCTTCAGCACTGAGGCACCCTTGGCATAGGTGATTCCGTCAAAGTTCTGTTTTGCGGCCTCAAGATCCGGAATATCCGCCACAATCGGGTGCGTCGTGGGCAGTTGGTCCTGGACGTAGGCCCACGCTTTGCGTTTGCTGGCGAAGTTTATCCAGGCTGTGTCCCAGTCGGTGGCCCGGTCCACACCCAGGGTTCCCATGAAATCGGCGAACGATTCCTTCAGCCACAGATCGTCCCACCAGGTCATGGTCACGAGATCGCCGAACCACATGTGCGCCATCTCGTGCATGAGGGTGTTTGCCCTGGCCTGGTACTGGGCATCGGTGGCACGTGAGGCATAGACGTACTTTTCGGTGAAGGTCACCAACCCGGGGTTTTCCATGGCGCCCAGGTTGTACTCGGGCACGAAGGCCTGATCATATTTGCCCCAGGGGTACGGATAGTCGAAAAGCTTGTTGAAGAAGGCCAGGCCGCTCTTGGTGAGCCGGAACAGTTCCTCGGCATCGAAGGACGGCGCCAAGGATGCGCGGCAGTAAAGTGCCAGCGGAACATCCAGGCGGGTGCCGTCGTCGAGCGTTGCATCCCAGTGGTCGGTGGCTTTGAAGTAGGGGCCCGCCAGCACAGTGGTGATGTAGGTGGACATCCGTTCAGTGGTGGCAAAGTCCCACTGGGAAACGTCCTCAGAGCCCGGCACCGGCAACCGGGCGGCCTCCGAGCCGTTGGACGCGACTTCCCAGCCCGACGGCGCAATGACGTGGAACGTGAACTCCGCTTTGAGGTCGGGCTGTTCGAAGTTGGCGAAAACACGCCGGCAGTCCGCCGGTTCGTACTGGGTGTATAGGTAGCACTGCCCGTCGGCAGGGTCCACGAAACGGTGCATTCCCTCACCGGAACGGCTGTAAAGGGCTGTCCCTGTAACCGTCACGGTGTTCTCCGTTGCGAGGCCCTCCAGGATGATTCTGTCCTGGTCCACCACTGTTCCTACATCCAAGGCGCGTCCGTTCAACACCACGGACTGCACGCCCCCACTGATGAAATCGAGGAAGGTGTCGGAGCCGGCCCGGGCCGAAAAAGTGATGGTGCTGGAGCTTGGATATCCGCTGACTGCGGGATCCGCCGCGTCCCGGACATCAAGGGTGACGTCGTAACTGTGGGTGGTAATCAGGGCTGAACGGGTAGCGGCTTCATCGCGCGACAGATTGTGATTCGACACACAGCTATCTAATCATGATCCAGGCAGCCCCCAGGCCCAGTGAAGCGATGATCAGCCAGGACCCCAGTGCCACCACGGCAGCACGTCCCCCGGTATGGATCAGCGTCCTGACACGCACGGCAGAGCCCAGACCGAAAAGCGCCGACGCCAGCAAAATGTCCTGTGCCACCGCCGCCGCTTCCAGGAGTTCCGGAGGCGTCCATCCGAGCGAGCGGACCGCGACCATGGCGATGAAGGCGACCACGAAAAGCGGCACGATGGGCGGGAAACGGCCGTCCGCATTGTCCGCATCCGCTGAACCGTTGGCGCGTTGACGGACATGCTGGACCCGCTGATGCAGTCCTGCCGCAGCCACAATGGGGGCCAGGAGGATCACCCGCGTCAGCTTAACGACGACGGCGATCGCCAGGGCCGCTGTTCCTGCCGTTTGCGCTGTGGCCACCACCTGGCCGACATCGTGCACGGAAGCGCCCGTCCATGCCCCGAACTGCTCCGGACTCAGCATCAACGGATGCATCAGCAGGGGCAGGACGCCAATGGCCAAGGTCCCGCAAAGGGTGACCAGTGCGACGGGCAGCACCGTGTCCTGGTGTTTGATGCGCCGCACTGCGGCCATGGCGCCGATGGCTGAGGCCCCGCAAATGGAGAAGCCCGTAGCAATCAGCAAGGAAGCCTCACCGGGCAGGCGCAGCAATCTCGCCAGGCCGTAGGTTCCGGCGAAACTGGCCAGGACCACCCCGGCTATCAGGAGCAGGGACAACCAGCCGAGTCCCAACACATCACCCACACTGACTTTGAGGCCGAGCAACACAATGCCCGCACGCATCAGGTGCTTTCCGGCGAAGTCCAGGCCGGGCCGGGCGCGCCCCGCAACGACCACCGCCGTGCCCGGTATATTTGCTGAGAGCAAACCCAAAGCAACAGCAAGCGTCATGACCGGTATGACTGAAACCGCAGGCAGCAATGCGTGCATGGCGAAGGCAAGGCCGGTCGCGGCAACGCTCAGGACCAACCCTGGCCCCAGCCGTGACAGCTGGGACGCGAGTCTGTTGAAGGGCATGCCTCAACCCTGCCGGATGGGGGCACGGAAGGCGAAACCGGGAGCACCCGGAAACCGCGACACAATCAGTGCGTAATGCGCTCGACTCAAAAAGGTGATTGTCTGAATCCCATGTCTGACCTATTCCAGGATTACTCCGAGGCCGCTGCACGCGGTGGAGCCTACGACGAGATGTTTGCCCCCGGCCACGTTGCCAGAAAATCCTACGGTCAGGTCTCCGGTGCGCTCCGCGAGCTTTCCCTCGCAGATGTCACCGCCCGTGCCGACTCCATGGCACGGACCTTCCTGGACCGTGGCGTCACTTTCGACTACGCGGGGGAGGAGCGTCCCTTCCCCCTGGACATCGTCCCGCGTGTCATCCCGGCTGACGAGTGGGATGTGCTCGAACGCGGAGTTGCCCAGCGGGTCAAAGCACTTGAAGCATTCCTCAACGACGTTTACGGGCGGATGGCCGTAGTGGCCGATGGCGTGATTCCACGCCAGCTCGTCACCACCAGCGCCCATTTCCACCGGGCGGTCCACGGTTTTGAACCCTCCGGCGGCGTCCGCGTCCATGTTTCGGGCATCGACGTCGTCCGTGACGCTGCCGGCACGTTCCGGGTACTCGAGGACAATGTTCGTGTCCCGTCCGGCGTCAGCTACGTGCTGGAAAACCGCAGGGCCATGGCGAAAGGCTTGCCCGAAGCCTTCGGGCAGCAGCACATCAGGCCGGTTGAAGAGTATCCGCGGCGGCTACTGTCGGCGCTGCGCAAGACCGCACCCGCCGGCGTCGATGATCCGACAGTGGTTGTCCTGACCCCGGGTGTCTTCAACAGCGCATATTTCGAACACACACTCCTGGCCGGGCTGATGGGCGTGGAGCTGGTGGAAGGCCGGGACCTCATTTGCCGCGGCAACCGCGTCTACATGCGGACCACGGCCGGCGAACAGCGTGTGGACGTCATCTACAAACGCATCGATGACGATTTCCTCGATCCCCTGCAGTTCCGCTCGGATTCGATGCTCGGCTGCCCTGGCCTGGTCAACGCCGCCCGTGCCGGGGGAGTGACCATCGCCAACGCGGTGGGCAACGGGGTGGCCGATGACAAGCTCGTCTACAGCTATGTGCCTGACCTGATCCGGTACTACCTCCACGAGGAACCCATCATCGCCAACGTCGACACTTTCCGGCTTGAGGAAAAGGAAGCCAGGGAACATGTCCTGGACCGCCTCGAGGAACTGGTGGTCAAACCCGTCGACGGTTCGGGTGGAAAGGGGCTGGTCATCGGTCCCGACGCTTCCAAGGAAGAACTGGACGCCTTGCGCAAGCGCGTCATCGCCGATCCCCGCGGCTGGATTGCCCAGCCAGTGCTCCAGCTTTCCACGGTTCCGACACTCTCCGGAGACAAGTTCGGGCCCCGCCACGTCGACTTGCGGCCTTTCGCAGTGAACGACGGCGACGACGTCTGGGTTCTGCCCGGCGGCCTCACCCGGGTTGCCCTCAAGGAGGGCTCGCTGATCGTCAATTCCAGCCAGGGCGGTGGTTCCAAAGACACCTGGGTTCTGGCGAACTCGCCCCAGATGCCGGCCGAGGTGATCCCGCGGCAGTCTGTCACCCTGCGTGAACAGGTTTCCGTATGGCCGGTCGAAAGTAACTGGCGCGACCGCCAAACGGAGCAGCAGCAGTGAACCCGTTCCAACCACCACTTGAACTTCGACATGCACCACGCGAAGGAGGCACAGCCGCATGCTGAGCCGTATTGCTGAGTCACTCTTTTGGATCGGCCGCTACGTAGAGCGGGCCGACGGTACTGCCCGGATCCTGGATGTGCACCTGGAACGCCTGAACCACCTGCCCCTTGAGGAGCAGCGCAGCGTAGCCAGGGAACTCCTCGCTGTCATGGGTGCCAAGCCCCAGAGCGACGATTTCGGCCTGCCGGAACTGCTTCATGCCCTGGCCTATGACAAGCAGAGTGCCTCGTCCATTGCAGGGTCCCTCGGGGCAGCCCGTGAGAACGCACGTCGTGCCAGGGAAACGGTGTCCCAATCCCTTTGGGAGAGCCTGAACACTACCTATTACGGCTTGAACCAGCATCGCAAGGACGTGGTGGGAACGTATCGTTTCTGCAACTGGGTCCTGGAACGGACCGCCATGGTGCGCGGCCTTGCCGACACAACGGTCAGCCACGACGAAAGCTGGCTGTTCATGGTGCTGGGCCGTTCCCTGGAACGTGCGGACATGACTGCCCGCATGCTGTCCACCCGCGATGTCCAGTCCGCTGGTATGTCCTGGGTGAACATGCTGCGCTGCGCAGGCGCGTACGAATCCTTCATCCGCACCAGGCGGGCGGCGTTCGGCGACCAGCACGCTGCCGAATTCCTGCTCCTGGACCGCCTGTTCCCGCGCTCCATCGTGTACGCATTGCGCGATGCCGATGAGTGCCTCGCAAAACTGGACCCCTCGGCACAGCGCGTCGGCTTCATCAACGATGCCCGCCGCATTGTGGGACAGGCCCGCACCTTCCTTGAGTTCCACCGCACCGATGACCTCATGTCGGAACTGCCTGAGCACATGGAACGTGTGCAGAAGGCCGTGACGCAGGCATCGGACGCGATTTCCCGTAAGTACTTCAATCAGGCTGATGAGCACGCCTGGGTGGGAGAAGTTTCATGACCCGGCTGAGCATCGTCCACAAGACGGCTTACAAGTACAACCGCCGCGTGACGTTGTCCTACAACGAGGCTCGGATGACACCGCTGACCGACGGCCAGCAGGTGGTCCTGGAGTCCTCACTCAAGGTCTCTCCCAACCAGGCCTCGGTCAGCACATACCGCGACTATTGGGGAACCCGCGTCACCGCTTTCGACATGCAGATGCCCCACGAGAGCCTGGAGGTCCTTGCCACGGCCACCGTGGAAGTGCACCGCACAGAGCGGGTCGCCGTGGAGGACGACATCGTGGGATGGGACGTCATGGCTTCCGAAAAAATCCAGGACGAATTCAGCGATTGGCTTCCGCAGTCACGGCTCAGCGGGCCGGGGGAGGAAGTCCTCGGCATCGTTCCCGGGATTGTCGACGGCAAGAATCCCCACGAAGCCGCACTGGCGGTTTTCGCATGGATGGCCGGCGAGATGACCTATATGAAGGGCACCACCGGGGTGACGACAAACGCAGAACAGGCGTGGTCACAACGGCAGGGGGTATGCCAGGACCTGGCCCACCTTGCCATCGGAGCCTTGCGTTGCAGTGGCATCCCGGCGCGTTACGTTTCCGGCTACATCCATCCCCGGTCCTCGGCAGACATCGGGGAGACGGTGGCCGGCCAGTCACACGCCTGGCTGGAATGGTGGGACGGGGAATGGCGCAGCTGGGACCCCACCAACCACAAGCCCGCGGGCGACTACCACGTCACTGTTGCCAGGGGACGCGACTACAGGGATGTGCCACCCTTGAAGGGCATCCTCTCCGGCGGCGGCGGATCCGGGCTCTCCGTGTCCGTGGAGATCACCCGGCTCGCATAGGAATCCAAAGACAAGCAAGGCCCTTAAGAAGCATTCTTAAGGGCCTTGCTTGTCTACAAACATTTTTACCAGGGAGACGGTTTGTAATCCTTGAGGAAGACGCCGTACTGGTCCTCGCCCTTTTCACCCATGACGATAGGGTCATACACGCGGGCCGCACCGTCCACCAGGTCCAAGGGAGCGTGGAACCCCTCTTCCATGAGCCGGACCTTGGTGTAGTGGGGACGCTCGTCAGTGATCCATCCGGTGTCCACAGCCGTCATCAGGATGCCGTCAGTGTCCAGCATTTCCTGGGCACTGGTGCGGGTCATCATGTTCAGGGCAGCCTTGGCCATGTTGGTGTGGGGGTGCCCCGGTCCCTTGTAGGCCCGGGAGAACTGGCCTTCCATGGCCGATACGTTCACTATGTATTTCCTGTGGGCCGTGGAGCGCTTCATCGCGTCCCGCAACCGGCTGACCAGCAGAAAGGGCGCCGTGACATTGCAGAGCTGGACTTCCAGCATCTCCAAGGGATCCACTTCATCGACAACCTGGGTCCAGCTGTTGATGGAGGCGAGGTCGGGGACCAGGCCGCCGGCGTCGATCGCCGTCCCTGATTCAATCCGTTCCAGAGACGCCGAACCAGTGGAAAGCGCCAGCGAGGTAATGGCGTCGCCTGCCAGGACCGGGTGCTCGGTGACGCTGCTGGCCAGCGCCAATGGATGCTTGTCGTGGGCATGTCCGAACGTCACCAGCTCAGGGCCACCATTGGCAGCGTCAAGCTCGGCAGGCAGCGGCTCATCTTCGGCGTCGACCAGGGGCTTGTAGGCATTTCCTGACCGCCGCACGGTCTGGGCTGCGTTATTGATGATGATGTCCAGGGGACCGGCTTCGTTGAGGGAGTCCGTCAACGCCATGACCTGTGCCGGATCGCGGAGGTCGATGCCAACAATCCTGAGACGGTGCAGCCACTCGCCACTGTCCTCCATCGCCGCGAACCGGCGCGCTGCGTCCTTCGGGAAGCGGGTGGTGATGGTGGTGTGCGCGCCATCCCGGAGAAGGCGCAGGGCAATGTACATGCCGATTTTCGCGCGGCCGCCTGTTAGCAAGGCCCGGCGACCCGTGAGGTCCGTGCGGGCGTCCCGCTTGCTGTGGCTGAATGCTGCACATTCAGGGCACAGCTGGTGGTAGAAGGCATCCACCTGGGTGTAGTGCTTCTTGCAGATGTAACAGGGCCGCGAGCGGATCAAGTGTCCGGCAATCTCACCGGTTGCGGACGGGGCCAGCTTGTTGCCCCGGGTCTCGTCGTCGATCCGGTCCGGGGCGGCTGTTGCCGTCAAAGCGATGACTGCCCGGTCGGCCTCGGCAATGGAATCGCGTTTGGTGACGCGGCGATGGCGCTTGACGGCTTTGAACATCTTGCCGGTGGCACGCCGGACAGCAACGTAGTCCGGGTGCTCCTCGTCGTAGACGTGGATCGTGGTCAGAACCTTGAGGCAGGCCTGGATCTCTTCAGGCGTCAGATCGGTGGAGCTCATTGACCTGATTTTACAGCCTTGGGAGTGTCCGGCCTGCCTCGGGTTCTGTCCGGGTCAGCGCGATGGGCGCAGCCTAGTTCGCGGCACCCTGCGATGCCGGCCCGGCCACGCGGGACTGGATCCCTGCGGCCACCTTTTCTGCGGAGTCGCGAATGTCGGGGTCGTGGTGAGTGGCTGCCTTGACGGCCTCAGGCAGCCCGCGGCGGTACTGGGCAGACAACGCGAGCTCCGCCTCACCGGGTTCCGGAACCAGCTGTCCCTTGGCGAGGACGGTGATGCCCGACTCCGTCACCTTGTACCCGCGGGCTTTATCCAAGGCGGGGTCAAGCCCGATTGCCGCACCCGCGGGCACCTTGACGTTCTTGTCCAGGATGGCCCGCTTGATCACAGCCCCTTCACCGACATAGACCTTGTCCATCAACACCGAGTCCTGGACACGGCTGCCTGCCGCAACGTAGGCATCGTTGGACAGGACGGAGCCTTCCACGATGCCACCGGAAATAACGACGCCGCTGGCCACGATGGAGTCCAGGGCCGTTCCCACCGTGTTGTTCCCGCCGCGGACAAACTTGGCCGGCGGAGAGATGCTCTGACGGGTGTAGATCGGCCACTCGGAGTTGTAAAGGTTGAACACCGGAACAGGGGAGATCAGGTCCATGTGCGCGTCATAGAACGAGTCGATGGTACCGACATCACGCCAGTAGGTACGGTCACGGTCGGTGGCACCGGGAATGTCGTTGAGCGTGAAGTCGTAAACCCCAGCTTCGCCTTGATCGACGAAGTAGGGGATGATGTCGCCACCCATGTCATGTTTGGTATCGAGCCGCTCAGCGTCGACATGCAGCGCCTCAACCAGGGCATCGGCATTGAAGACGTAGTTGCCCATGGACGCCAGGAACTGCGAGGGATCGGCTGCCAGTCCGGGGGTGCTGGCAGGTTTCTCCACGAAGGCGGCGATCTTCTGCGGGTCGTTCTGGTCCACTTCGATGACACCGAACTGATTGGCCATGTTGAGCGGTTGGCGTACCGCCGCTACCGTGGCCTTCGCGCCGCTTGCGATGTGCTGCTCCACCATCTGGGAGAAGTCCATCCGGTAAACGTGGTCCGCGCCGACCACTACCACGATGTCCGGGGCGTCATCATGGATGAGGTTCAGCGATTGGTAGATGGCATTGGCACTGCCAAGGAACCAGCTCTTGCCCACGCGCTGCTGCGCCGGAACGGAAGCCACGTAACGGCCCAGCTGCGTGGACATGCGCCACGTTTCCGAGATGTGCCGGTCAAGACTGTGTGATTTGTACTGAGTCAATACCACGATTTTCAAATATCCCGAATTAACGAGATTCGACAGCGCAAAGTCAATTAACCTGTAGCCGCCAGCAAACGGAACGGCCGGCTTGGCCCGATCCGCCGTCAGCGGCATGAGTCGGTTGCCTTCGCCGCCTGCCAATACGATTGCCAAAACTTTCTTCAACGCCATGGTCACAGCTCCCCGTACGTCTTCGTATCCCCCAAAAGTCCGATTTTCCGGACCCTTTCACACTAGAACACATACGCCGGAACGACTACGTTGGTTAGCGTGCGAATAGACATTGTGACTAAAGAATTCCCTCCGGAAATTTATGGCGGTGCCGGTGTCCACGTTGCCGAGCTCAGCCGGGTGCTGGCGAAGCACGTCGACCTTCATGTCAGGGCGTTCGGCGCGCCCCGTGATGCCGACTACCACGGGGCAACCGTGGCCTCCTACGCCACTCCCGAAGACCTCGGTGGTGCCAACGCTGCACTCCAGACCCTGGGCGTTGATCTCAGGATCGTTCCGGACATTGCGGGAGCGGACCTTGTCCACTCGCACACCTGGTACGCCAACATGGCCGGTCACCTGGCATCGCTGCTGCATGGCATACCCCATGTACTCAGCGCCCACAGCCTGGAACCGCTGCGCCCGTGGAAAGCCGAGCAGCTCGGCGGCGGGTATGCCTTGTCGTCATGGGTCGAAAAGACAGCCTACGAAGCTGCCGCCGCCATCATTGCCGTCTCCGATGGCATGCGCCAGGACATCCTCCGCAGCTATCCCGACGTCGATCCCGACAAGGTGCGCGTGGTCCACAACGGCATTGACGTCTCCCTGTGGGAGCGCGACGAGGAAGATGATGCCATCCGGGCGTTGGGCATTGATCCCGCCAAGCCCAGCGTGGTGTTTGTTGGCCGCAACACCCGCCAAAAGGGCGTTCCGTACCTGCTTCGCGCGGCGTCGAGCCTCCCCGACGATGTCCAGTTGGTGCTGTGCCTCGGCGCGGCGGACACTCCCGAGCTTGCCGCTGAAACGGCACGGCTCATCGAGGAGCTGCAGACCAAGCGGCAGGGTGTGGTTCTCATCGAACGGATGCTCCCGCGCCGGGAGCTGATCCAGGTCCTGAGCCATGCCACGGCTTTTGCCTGCCCTTCCATCTACGAACCCCTGGGCATCGTGAACCTGGAAGCGATGGCTTGCGGCGCAGCCGTCGTGGCCAGCGCCACCGGCGGCATTCCGGAAGTGGTCCAGCACGGTGAAACCGGCCTGCTGGTTCCCTTGGAGCAGGTCACCGACGGCACCGGCACTCCGCTGGACCCTGAGAAGTTCGTCAGTGATTTCGCCGCCGCCCTCAACCAGGTGGTGTCGGATCCCGCGCGCGCCCGGGAGATGGGTATCGCTGGACGGCGGCGGGCCGAGGACCACTTCTCCTGGGAGTCCATTACGGAGACAACCCTCGAGGTGTACCGCTCAGTGCTGCGCTGACGCCCAGCTTCCCGGGTCCGTCCCGAAAGCACGCCAAACCACGACGGCGCCGCCCCCTTGGTGGGGACGGCGCCGTCGCGGTTTAACTTCCCAGGCTGTTTGCCGGAAGGTGCGTCACTTCGACGGGCGGGATTTTGCCGCTTTCAATGCCAGCAGCGCCTTCTCGTCCGAGGGTGCGCTGCCGCTGGCACGCATTTCGCGGAAATGCCGGCGCGCCTCATCCTGGCGTTCCGCTTCTGCGCCGCTGGCGATCCTGGCCCGGAGGTGCTCGGGGCCGTAGCCGAACGCATCAACGAGGTCGACCGCGTGCGGACGGATCTTCACCAGGAGGCGGTTGATGTAGGTACCCACGGTCCTGCCGCGCTGCATGGAAAGCCGGCCGTTCATGAGGTACCAGGAGAGGTGCTTCTCAATGAGGGACAGGCCGAAGAGATCGCGCAACCAGGTGAGCACCCGCTTGGTTCCCTCGTCAGGCGTGCGGGCCAGGGCCTCGGTGAAGGCCTCCCACTGGAGCAGTTCGGCATGGGCCTGGGCTGCTTCGATCAGTTCGTCCTGGTGCTGGTTGAAGAGGGCCGCCGCCTGGTGCTGGGGGAGCTTATTGGCTCCCTTCAACGCCGCGCCGACCTCGGCAACCATGGACTGGACACGGTCCGCGAGCAGTGTGCGCTGGCCTTCTTCGTCGCGCAAGGCCAGGGCGGCTTTCTGCACCGAGCCGGTGTCGGCCACGAACTGGGCAACCTGCCTCAGGCCTGTCCGGTGCAGGGCGACACCCGCGGCCTGGTCCACGACGTAGCGGGCCAGCACGCCAAAGTCGGCACTGCGGAATTCCTTGGCGTAATCGGCCAGGAGGCGCTTGGCGACCAGTTGGAGCAGGACGGTGTTGTCACCTTCGAACGTCACGTAGACGTCGAGGTCCGCACGCAGGGAAGCAAAGCGGTTCTCGATCAGGAAGCCCGCGCCGCCGCATGCTTCACGGCATTCCTGCAGTGTGTCCAGTGCGTGCCAGGTGCTCAGCGGCTTGAGTGCAGCTGCCAGCGTCTCGAGGTCCTGCCGGTCGGCGTCGGTGTCATGGGCGCCGGAGAACACGTCGTCGAACTTCTGGAGCAACTGCTCGTGCGCAAAGCTGGCCGCGTAGGTGGTGGCCAATCGCGTGAAGAGCCGGCGCTGGTGCCGCTGGTAGTCCAGCAGCACTTCTTCATCCGTGGGGGAGGAGGCGTTGAACTGCCGGCGCTCAGTGGCGTATTGGATGGCCGTCTTGAGGGCTACCTTGCTGGCGGCAACGGCTGCACCATCGAGGGAGACACGCCCCTGGACCAGGGTTCCCAGCATCGTGAAGAAACGACGGCCGGGGCTGGCGATAGTGGAGGTGTACGTGCCGTCCACTGCGACATCGCCGTAGCGGTTTAGCAGGTTGGTGCGCGGGATCCGGACGTTGGTGAAATGGAGGCGTCCGTTGTCGATGCCGTTCAGTCCACCCTTGATGCCATCATCCTCACCGCCGATGCCCGGCAGGAACTCCTTGGTGGCGGGATCCCGGAGTTCCACATAGAAAGCGTGGACGCCGTGGTTGACGTTCCGGGTGATCAGCTGGGCGAACACCACGGCTGCCAGGCCGTCATTGGCCGCGTTGCCGATGTAGTCCTTCCATGCTGCACGGAAGGGGGTGTTGATGACGAACTCCTGGGTGCTGTCGTCGTAGGTGGCCGTAGTGGCGATGCTTGCAACATCGGAGCCGTGGCCGGTCTCCGTCATCGCAAAGCAGCCGGGAATGTCCAGGCTCATGATGCCAGGAAGCCATTTGTCGTGATGCTCGGACGTGCCCAGGTGCATGACGGCAGAGCCGAAGAGGCCCCACTGCACACCGGCCTTGATCTGCAGCGAGGGGTCGGCGGTGACCAGTTCCTCGAAGCCGGCGATGTTGCCGCCGTGGTCGTCCGAGCCACCCAAACGCGTGGGGAAGGCACGGTGGACAGCATTGTTGTCCACCAGGAACTTCAATTGCTCGAAAACGCGGGCGCGGTGCTCCGTGTGGTGCAGCCCCTCGATTTTTTGCACAGCGGGGTTGCCCGCCACCTCACGGGCCTGATGCCGTATGTGAGCCCATTTACCCAGGAGTTGCTCGCCGAGCGCCGCGACATCGACCACGGGTTCGGCGGCAGCAACGTCGCGGCTTGCCGGCTTGTTGGCCGATGAGGCCCGGTCCACTACTTCAGTCATGTTGTTTCCTTCTTTGGTTCCGATAACTGATGAGTCATTTGCTGGTGTCAGGTGGTGGTCTTGAGTTGCGGTGCGATGCCAAGGCAAAGCCAGTCGGTAATCTGCCCGGCCATGGCCGCCTGGTCGGGCTTGCCGGCGCCTGCGGGGCTCCCCAGCCACATCTCTCCGGCGTTTCGTACCAGCCCGATGGCGGCAGTGGGCCAGTAGACGATCACCGATTGTTTTTCTTCACCCAGGTGCTCACGCATGGGGGTGGCGATCATCTCCGTGATCTGCTCAAAGAAGTTGCCCAGGGCTCCCGAAGCCGCAATCGCGTCCTGCGCGGAAGCTTCGCCAGGAGACAGGCGCGTGATGAAGGCATAAACGTTGGGACTGGACTCAGCCATCTGCAAATAGGCCGAAACCATCGCATACAGTCCCTCCCGGGGGGTTTGGGCCAGTTGCGCAGCTTCCTTCATCCGGCGCTGCATCTGGCCCAGGACTACTTCTCCCATGGCCTGTTGCAGCCCTGCCTTGTCACCGAAATAGCGGTAGAACACGGATTTGGAAGTGCCCGCCGCGCCGGCGATGTCCTCCATCGAGGCATCGCTTCCCAGCCGGTGGACGGCCCTGCGGGCTGCCTTGATGAGTTCGCGACGACGTTCCTCGCGGTGGGATTGCCATCGCGCGGCCCTGCCGTCTACGGCGGAGGGAGCCTCTCCCGGGAGAACCTCGGGGGCGGTGGGGATTTCCTGACGGTGGCTGTTCACGATACCCAGCGTATCAGGTACGCTGGGTATCAGTAACTGGCATTGATCGAAGGAGACAAGCATGGCTGCAGCAGACGTGACCCCGGGCGAGAACCCCGAGCGCACTACGACACCCGCGGCAACGCGCCGCGCTTTCATTGTGGGCGGCAACCGCATCCCGTTCGCCCGCACCGGCGGAGCCTACGTGAAGTCCTCCAACCAGGACATGCTCACAGCAGCACTTGAGGGGCTGATCGCACGGTTCGGGCTGCAGGACGAACGCATCGGCGAGGTAGCGGCCGGGGCGGTGCTGAAGCATTCACGGGACTTCAACCTCACCCGCGAAGCCGTGCTGGGCTCGGCCCTGTCACCGGAAACCCCTGCCTACGACCTCCAGCAGGCCTGCGCAACAGGCCTGGAGACCGTGCTGGGGTTGTCGAACAAGATCAAGCTGGGCCAGATAGAGTCCGGCATTGCCGGTGGCGTCGACTCGGCGTCCGATGCGCCCATCGCGGTCAGTGAAGGCCTCAGGGAGATCCTGCTGGACCTTAACCGCGCCAAGACTCCCGTTCAGAAGCTGAAGATCATCGGCCGCATCCGCCCCAAGGATCTGGCTCCCGATGCCCCCAACACCGGAGAGCCCCGCACGGGCCTGTCCATGGGAGAACACCAGGCCCTCACCACAGCCCAGTGGAACATCAGCCGCGAGGCACAGGATGAGCTGGCCTTCAACAGCCACCGCAACCTCGCAGCCGCCTACGAACGGGGCTTCTTCGATGACCTCCTGACCCCGTACCGGGGCCTCAGCCGTGACTCCAACCTCCGCCCGGACACCACGCTCGAGAAGCTTTCAACGCTGAAACCCGTGTTTGGCAAGAACCTTGGGTCCGAGGCAACAATGACCGCCGGCAACTCCACGCCGCTGACCGATGGCGCATCAACAGTACTGCTGGCCACCGAAGAATGGGCCGATGAGCACAGCCTGCCCAAGCTGGCCACCGTGTTGGACGGCGAGGCGGCCGCCGTCGATTTCGTCCATGGCAAGGACGGGCTCCTGATGGCTCCGGTCTTCGCCGTCCCGCGCTTGCTGGCCCGCCACGGCCTGACGTTCGAGGACATTGACTTCTTCGAAATCCATGAGGCCTTCGCCGGAACCGTCCTGAGTACCCTGGCTGCCTGGGAGGATGAGGAATTCGGCCGCACGCGCCTTGGGCTTGACGGCGCCCTCGGCAAGGTCGACCGGGCCAAGCTCAACGTCAACGGTTCATCCCTGGCCGCAGGGCATCCCTTTGCCGCTACCGGCGGACGGATCGTCGCCTCCCTCGCAAAGATGCTGCACGAAAAGGGATCCGTGGACGGGCGCCCTGCGCGCGGCCTGATCTCCGTATGCGCCGCAGGCGGCCAGGGCGTCGTCGCGATTCTGGAAGCAGCCTAGGGGGAACTCCATGACAGACAAGTACACACAGATCGTCAGCCACGGACTGGGCAGGAACGTCGCCCGGAAACTGGGACTGCCACAGCCGGTGGAGCTTCGACGCTACCAACCCGGAGCACCGCTGATAACCGGCCCCGTACTGGTCAGCGGTGACAGCGCCGGAAGCGACGACATCGCCACCACCCTTCTCGGCTGGGGCCTGGACGTCCGCCGGAATGCGCTCCCCAAGGAAAAGCTGGGCGCCATCATCCTTGTGCTGGATGCTGTGCAGCACCCGGAGGACCTTGGCAAGCCTGTCCTCAAGGCGGCCGCCTCCCTGCGGGACCTCGCTCCCAACGCCCGGGTGGTGACGATTTCGCGGACCCCCCAGTCCGCACCGTCACCGGCGTCGGCGGCCGCCCGCCAAGGCATTGACGGACTCCTGCGCTCCCTGGCCAAGGAGCTGCGGGCCGGGGCGACAGCCAACGGAATACTCCTCGACGACGAGCTGGCAACAACCAGTCCGTCTGCGCTCGGTGCCCTGCGCTTCTTCCTGTCGGGCCGCTCGGCGTACGTTGACGGACAGTTCCTGACGGTCTCCTCGACGTCGGGGGCGCTGCCTACGGACTCCGACAAGCCGCTGGCCGGCAAGGTCGCAGTTGTTACCGGAGCTGCCAGGGGCATCGGTGCTGCCATTGCCCGCACCCTGCACCGCGATGGGGCGAAAGTGGTCCTGGTGGACATTCCGGCGGCCGGCGACCATCTGGCCGCCGTCGCCAATGACGTCATGGGCACCGCGCTCCAGCTCGACATCAGCCGTGATGACGCAGGGCATCGGATCATAGAACACGCCGTGGAACGCTACGGCCGGCTGGACATCGTGGTGCACAACGCCGGAATCACGCGCGACAGGCTCCTGGCCAACATGGACGAGGGCCGGTGGCAGTCCGTGATGGCGGTCAACATCGCGGCGCAACTGAGGATCAATGAGGCCCTTCTGGCATCGGAGCACTTCAGGACCTCTCCGCGCATCGTTTCAGTGGCCTCCACCAGCGGAATCGCCGGCAACAGGGGCCAGACCAACTACGGGGCGTCCAAAGGTGGTGTGATCGGTATGGTCAGGTCGACGGCGGCCCTGCTGGAGCCATACGGCGGCACCATCAATGCCGTCGCACCTGGATTCATTGAAACCGAGATGACGGCCAAGATGCCTTTGGCCATCCGCGAAGCGGCAAGGCGGCTGAACTCCCTTAAACAAGGCGGCCAACCACAGGACGTAGCCGAAGCAATTGCCTTCCTCGCCAGCGACGCCGCCGGCGGCATCTCCGGAGGAGTGCTGCGGGTCTGCGGGCAACAGTTGGTGGGAGCATGAACACGCCGCAAGCGGTGGTTCTTGAGGAGCTTCCGTCGCTGTCCCGGCTTTACGTCAACGCAGCGACGACGGCGGCCCGCCGGCGCGTACTGGGCGCAAATTCAGGCGGAACCAGGTTGCCGGCGGTCAGCCACGAGGTCCGGGACGTCAGGGCCGACGTCGAAAACCTGACCGCCTACCAGCACTTGGTGGGGGAGACGGCCAGCGACACCCTCCCGGCCGGCTATGTCCATGCACTGGCGTTCCCGGTGTCCATGAGTGTGATGAACCGGGACGATTTCCCTTTACCGCTCCTTGGCATGATCCACCTCAGGAACCATGTGGAGCAGCACATGCCCATCCACTTCACCGAAACCCTGGACATCAAGTCCTGGGCGGAGAACATGACCGGGCATCGCTCAGGGACCCAGCTGGACGTTGTTGCTGAAGTCCGTTCCAATTCCAATGGGACGCTGCTGTGGCGCGGGGTGTCCACCTACCTCGCCAAAGGCGTTTTCCTGCCGGGCATCGATAAGGCGGGAACCGCACATGGATCTTCCGCCCCAGCCGATTTTTCACCTCCGGATCCCACAGCCCTCTGGCAGCTTGGCCTGGACATCGGGCGGAGCTATGCCGCGGTGTCGGGTGACTTCAATCCAATCCACCTGAGCGTCCTGTCAGCGAAAGCACTGGGCATGAGGGGCTCGATTGCCCATGGGATGTATCTGGCCTCCCGGGCGTTGGCAGACGTTGGAGCTGCCAAGTCGGAGGCTTTTACCTGGAAGGTCACGTTCGAGGCTCCTGTTTTCCTTCCTGCACGGGTGGCCTTGGATATTGCGACAGTCCAGTCCGCGTCGGGGGCGTGGGAGCGCTCGGAGTACATCGCTTGGAATCCGCGCAGCGGTAGGCGCCATTTCCTGGGCTCCGTTTCAGCATTGTCGTGAACCAAGTCCGGTAAGCGGCGGCCCCTTCGGTGGGCGCCGCTTACCGGATCGACAAATGAAGAAACAATAGTGACCAACGTCGCAGAGGCGGCCTCGACTACGGCTCGCAGCAGTTCGTGATGGAAACAAACAAGGCCTGGAATCCGTGGATTCCAGGCCTTGGTATTGTGCGCGGAGGGGGACTTGAACCCCCACCCCCTTTCGAGGACTAGCACCTCAAGCTAGCGCGTCTGCCATTCCGCCACCCGCGCAGGTGGTGTTCAGCAGGAGCAGTAAGCACCTTGCGGCGCTTCATATTCCTCCGAAGCAGCGAGAAAAACTCTAACACGGTTTCAGGTGCCTGAAAAATCGGCAGGAGCCGCCAGGCACGGGTGAGGCCCCGGGGACCCTTGGGGCCGTGGAGTTCCTGACTCGGGGCGCAACTGGTGAGTAGGCTAAAGGTACACGGGACGGGCTGCGGATGAAGCAGTCCGCGTCGCCGGAACCTGCAGCCCAGCCACGCAAGGAGAGTTTCCATGTCTGCCATCCGCCCTGAAGACGAAGTTGTCAGGATCTGCCAGGAGCTCATCCGCATCGATTCCTCGAACTACGGCGACGACACCGGTCCCGGGGAGCGGGCAGCAGCCGAATACACGGCCGGACTCATCACTGAAGTAGGCCTGGAAGCGGAAATTTTCGAATCGGCCCCTGGCCGCGCCAACGTCGTAACCCGCATGGCAGGCGAAGATCCCGGTGCGGACGCGTTGGTTGTGCACGGACACCTGGACGTCGTGCCCGCGCTGAAGGACCAATGGAGCGTGGATCCCTTCAGCGGCGAATTGAAGGACGGGCTGGTGTGGGGCCGCGGAGCCGTGGACATGAAGGACATGGACGCGATGATCCTGTCCGTCATGCGTGACTTCGCCCGGACCGGCCGCAAGCCAAAGCGGGATATCATTTTCGCTTTCTTCGCCGATGAAGAGGCCGGCGGCACCTACGGTGCCAGGTACGCGGTGGAGCACCGCCGTGAGCTGTTCGACGGGGCCACGGAAGCCATCTCCGAAGTGGGTGGTTTCTCCGCGACCATCGGCGGGCAGCGGACCTACCTGCTCCAAACTGCCGAGAAGGGCCTGTCCTGGTTGCGGCTGGTGGCCCACGGAAGGGCGGGACACGGTTCCCAGATCAACACTGACAACGCTGTGACCAGGCTGGCAGCCGCGGTTACCCGTATTGGCGAATACAAATGGCCTGTTGAGCTGACCCCTACCACCCGGCAATTCCTGGACGGCGTGACTGAACTGACCGGCGTCGAGTTCGACGCTGACAACCCTGACATCCTCCTCAAGGAGCTCGGCACGGTCTCACGCTTCGTGGGTGCCACCTTGCAGAATACGTCCAACCCCACCTTCCTGCGTTCGGGCTACAAGCACAACGTCATTCCCGAGTCCGCCGAGGCCTTCGTCGACTGCCGTACCCTGCCTGGGCAGCAGGAGTTGGTGTTCGAGACCATCAAGCAACTTGCCGGCGACGGAATCGACATCAGCTACGTCAACAAGGACGTTTCCTTGGAAGTGCCTTTTGCCGGCAACCTTGTCGATTCCATGATCGATGCCCTCCACTCCGAGGACCCTGGGGCCAAGGTCCTGCCCTACACCCTCTCCGGCGGCACGGACAACAAGTCACTGAGCAAGATCGGCATCACCGGGTACGGCTTTGCGCCCCTGATGCTGCCGGACGAGCTCGATTTCACCGGAATGTTCCATGGTGTTGACGAGCGGGTGCCCGCAGAGTCACTCCAGTTCGGCGCCCGCGTCCTGAATACGCTGCTGAGCAACTACTAAACGGCACCCACCACAAGGAGGCCCTGCTTTGACTCCCGAAGAAATCCTTCCCGACGCCCTGCTGGAAAGACTGCGGGGCCGTGCTGCCGGGTACGACCACAACAACCAGTTCTTCCATGAGGACCTGGAAGAACTGGCAGCCGCCGGTTACCTCAAGCTGTTCGTGCCGGAGCACGACGGCGGCTTGGGGCTTGGTCTCGAAGCGGTAGCTGCGCTGCAGCAGCGGCTCGCAACGGCTGCCCCGGCCACCGCCCTGGCGGTGAACATGCACTTGGTGTGGACCGGCGTCGCGCGCGTCATGGCGGCCAGGGGTGACGATTCCCTGGACTTCGTCCTCAAGGAAGCCGGGAAGGGCGAAATCTTCGCCTTCGGTATTTCGGAGGCCGGCAATGATTCCATGCTGTTTGATTCGGGCACCGTTGCCGAACCTTTGGCTGACGGCAGTTACCGCTTCACCGGCCGGAAGATCTTCACCAGCCTCTCGCGTGGCTGGACGCGGCTGGGGACGTTCGGCAAGGACCCGGAAGCCAGGGAGGGTGAGGGCGAATTGGTGTTCGGCTTCCTCCGCCGTGACGAACCCGGGCATGAGACCCTCAGCGACTGGGACACCCTGGGCATGCGGGCCAGTGCTTCGAACACGACGCTGCTGCATGGAGCGGTCATCCCGGCCGAACGCATCTTCCGGAAACTGCCTGTGGGTCCCAACAAGGACTTGCTGATCTTCGCCATCTTCGCGTGCTTTGAGACGTTGCTTGCCGCCGTCTATACGGGCGTTGCCGAGAGGGCGTTCACGCTTGCGGTGGAGAATGTGAAGCGTCGCGTGTCGGCGAAATACGGTGGCCGCAGTTACGCGCAGGACCCGGACATCCGGTGGAAAGTGGCCGACGCTGCTTTGGCGATGGACGGGATCTACCCTCAGATCTCAGCGGTGGCCCGCGACGTCGACACCATGGTGGACCACGGGGCCCAATGGTTCCCCAAGCTTGTAGGGATCAAGTCCCGCGCCACCGAAAACGCCCGGCATGTGGTGGACCTGGCCATCCGGGTCACCGGAGGATCAAGCTACTTCCGTGGCTCGGAGATGGAGCGGCTGTACAGGGACGTCCTGGCGGGAATCTTCCATCCATCCAACGACGAATCAGCCCACAACACGGTTGCCAGCGCCTGGCTGGGACCACTCGAGGGCTAGTCGAACGAACTGCGTGCGTCGAAGGAGCTTGGGCACCTAGACGGTGCGCTGCACGGAGTAGACCTTGCGGCGCAGCCAGAATCGTCGTCCGCCACCGAGATAGAGGACGCTGCGCTCCAGTTCCCACTTGCCGTACTCTGAGTGCTCGGCCAGCCGGCGCCGGGCGTCGGGCAGTGAATCATCAGGCCCCACCGTCAGTACGAGGTATTCGTACTGACGTGCGTAGTCTCGTTGGCGCTCCACGGAGCTGCCTGGAAATTGTTCTCTCATCCCTCTCCATTTTCGTCTTTTTCCGGCTAACGTGAAGTCATGAGCATCGATCCGCGTGTCGCGCTTCAATCATTTACCGCCGCCTTGGAAGAACATCTCGCCGCTGCATCGGCACGACGCGGTGAGGGCGACCCCACCGTCGAAGCCGCCTTCTTCGCCGTTGCTGACGCCTTCGAAGTCTACGAAGACGCCCTCTACGAGTCATTTTCAGAGGTCACGCCTCTCCAGGTTTTCGAGGATGAGGATGAAGATGAGGAAGAGGACGACGAAGACGAGGCGCTCGAGAGCGTAGACGACTGATTTTCCGTTGTACCGGCCGCCACACGGCGGCCGGTTTTTTGTGCCCTTTTCGCGGGTTCGGCGTTGGTGAAACGGTGCGGATTTCCGGGCTTTTCCCTGTACTCGCGGTCAAGCAAAACACGTAGTGCCCCGACGGCCAGCTAGGTACTCGCACGTAGGACCCTTGGGCAATACTGCGCAAACTTGAGTACCGACTACTGGTGCGCCCCCTTGCGGCCAAAGCTTCACTGATATGTAGGCAATGGACGGTCTGCAAAGAAGGCTGACAAGGTGAAAGTTCCAGTCGTACGTTTAGGCAAGGCGGCAGCACCCAAGGGTGCGGGCCATGCTGCCGTGGGACCAGCCTTCCCAGTGGACCCGGTCACTGCCCACGTCAATCCGCCGGTGTCTCCCTGGATTGACAAGTCCGTTGCTGCACAACGGACTAAAAAGGCGGGACTGGCGGCGCCCAGGCCGGATGTCACCCTGGACCTCGTGCCGCCAGTCACCCACCGCCACTCACGCGTCAAGCCCCCGCAGCGGAACCGGCTGGGCTGGACGCGCTTCCTGACCACCTCCCTGACAGTCTCCGACACCATACTGGTCTCAGCCGCCGTCTCAGCCGGCTATGCACTCAATACCGGGGGACTGCCCTTCACAGACGGAACTTCCGGGTTGCCGCGCCAACTGACCCTGGTGGTGATCCTGGGCATCATCTGGCTCGCCGCCCTGGAGGTCTACCGGACCAGGGATCCGAAAGTACTGGGAGTTGGACCGGAAGAATACAAACGGGTGCTCTCAGCGAGCTTCAGGGTGTTCGGCTTCCTGGCAATCGTCGCAGTGGTTTTCCGTGTTGAATCGGTAAGCTCCTACGTTCTTGTCTCCCTGCCACTGGGCATCGTGGCGCTGACAGGCAGCAGATGGGGCTTCCGTAGGTGGCTGACCCGCGAAAAATCACGGGGGCGCTGCCTGACCCGCGCCATCGTGGTGGGAGAACCACAGGACGTCCGGTACGTGATCAAGCAGATCAACCGGAAGTCAGGTGCCCCCTACGACATCCTCGGCGCATGCCTCCCGGGGGCCAGGCGTGGGGCGGTGCTGGTCGTAGACCAGGTCCGTGTCCCCGTTCTGTCATCCATCTACGGGATAGCGCACACGGTCCGCCAAACCGGAGCGAATGCCGTCATCGTCGCCGGACCCTTGCCCGGCGGAAACCAATTCATCCAGGAACTCGGCTGGCGCTTGGAAGAAGACGCCGCCGAACTCGTCCTGGCCGCAACGCTGACCAATGTGGCCGGCCCCCGGATCCACTGGCGGCCCGTGGAAGGCCTGCCACTCATGCACGTGGACATTCCGCACTACTCCGGAGGCAAGCACACCCTCAAGCGATTGATGGATATCGCCGTTTCTTCCCTGGCACTGGTTGTCCTCTCACCCGTCCTGTTGGCCCTTGCCATGATCGTCAAAGCGGACAGTCCCGGTCCTGTACTCTTCCGCCAGCAACGCATAGGCAAACAAGGCACCACGTTCCAGATGCTCAAATTCCGTTCCATGGTGGTTGACGCCGAAGCGCGCCTGGAGGAACTGGACAACCAGGACGAAGGAGCGGGCGTACTTTTCAAAATCCGCGGTGACCCACGTGTCACGACATGTGGCCGGTGGATGCGCAAGTACTCCTTGGACGAACTGCCGCAGTTCTGGAACGTCCTTGCAGGCGACATGAGCCTGGTCGGCCCACGGCCACCGCTGGCGCGGGAAGTGAATGGGTATGAACGACACACCCATCGCCGGCTCCTGATCAAGCCCGGCATCACCGGGCTCTGGCAAATCAACGGACGGTCCGACCTCCCCTGGGATGAGGCTGTCCGGCTCGATCTCTACTACGTGGAGAACTGGTCCATCGCGGGGGACTTGATGATCATGTGGCGCACTTTCCGGGCCATGATCCGGCCATCGGGTGCCTATTAGCCACCGCCCGCAAGGCAAGGCAACAAGAAACCTGCTACCTATACAGAATCCGAGTGGGAAATGAGCATACGAACTATTCCATCTGGACAACTCAACGGCAACGGTCACCGGCCCAAGCTGCGCATTGCGGTGGTCGGCGCCGGTTATTGGGGTCCCAACCTCGCACGGAACCTCAAAGCCAGCCCGGACTGGGATCTCGTAGCGATCTGCGACCTGGACGTTGAGCGCGGCATGAAGCTCGCCGAATCGGTGGGTGGGGTGGCCGTCGTCGAGTCTTTGGACGAACTGCTGGACGACTACAACCTGGACGCCGTGGCCGTCGCAACCCCGGCGCACACGCACCACGGCGTAGTGATGACGGCCCTGCGCGCGGGCAAGCACGTCCTGGTGGAGAAACCGCTGGCTGACAGCCGCGCCAAGGGACTGGAAATGGTGGACGAAGCCAAAGCCAGGGGACTGGTGCTGATGGCCGACCACACTTACTGCTTTACCCCGGCGGTCCTCAAAATCCAGGAACTGGTGGCCAGCGGCGCCTTGGGCGACATCCTCTATGTTGACTCGGTCCGGATCAACCTCGGGCTCGTCCAACCCGATGTCAACGTGTTCTGGGACTTGGCGCCCCACGACCTCTCCATCCTCGACTTTGTCCTGCCGGGTGGCCTGCACCCCACCGAAATTTCGGCCCACGGCGCGGATCCCCTCGGTACCGGCCGCGACTGCGTCGGGCACTTGACCTTCGGACTGCCCAATGACGCCATGGTCCACATCCACGTCAACTGGCTCAGCCCCACCAAAATCCGGCAGATGATCATCGGAGGGTCAAAGAGGACCCTCGTCTGGGATGACTTGAATCCGCAGCAACGGCTCAGCGTATACGACCGCGGCGTCAGCCTGGAGCAACAACCCCGATCGGCTGCAGACAAGAAAGCTTCGGCCATCTCTTACCGTCTTGGCGACACGTGGTCACCGGCCCTCCAGGAGCGCGAACCCCTGGGACAAGTGGTGGCTGAACTCGCTACCTCCATCCGGAACCACACGATGCCCCGCACCAGCGGCGAATCCGGGCTCAGGGTCTTGTCCGTCCTGGAGGCCGTGACGCAAAGCCTCGGCACGGATGGACGGTCCACCATCGTGGCCGGCAATGAGACGAATCTCCAGGTTGTGCGATGAAAGAGCTCTTGGGCGCCAACGTGCTGGTCACCGGAGGCGCCGGAACCATCGGCTCCACCGTGGTGGACCAACTGCTCGACGCCGGCGTGGCCCACGTCGACGTTTTGGACAACCTGGTGCGCGGCAGACGCGCGAACCTGGACCAGGCTTTGGGCAGCGAGCGCGTCTCCCTGGTCGAAGGCGACCTGCGGGACCGTGACCTTGTCAACGACCTCACCCGCGGCAAAGACCTCGTGTTCCACCAGGCCGCCATCCGCATCACCCAGTGCGCAGAAGAACCACGCCTGGCACTCGAAGTGCTGGTGGACGGCACTTTCAACGTCTACGAAGCAGCCGCGGACCACAAAGTAGGCAAACTCGTCTCCGCGTCAAGCGCGTCCGTGTACGGGATGGCTGAACAGTTTCCCACCAGGGAAAACCATCACCACCACAACAACGACACCTTCTACGGCGCGGCAAAGTCCTTCAACGAAGGGATGGCCAGGAGCTTCCGGGCCATGTCCGGCCTGGACTACGTCCTGCTGCGCTACTTCAACGTCTACGGACCCCGCATGGACGTCCATGGGCTCTACACCGAAGTCCTCGTGCGCTGGATGGAACGGATCGACGACGGCCAGCCACCCATGATCTTCGGCAGCGGTGACCAAACCATGGACTTCGTCCACACCCACGACGTCGCCCGGGCCAACATCCTGGCAGCTGTCAGCGATGTGCGTGAAGGCGTCTACAACGTCGCCAGCGGAACCGAAACCAGCCTGGCTGAGCTGGCGCAGACCCTCCTGAATGTCATGGGTTCAAGCCTGCATCTCGAGCACGGTCCGGAGCGTGCCGTCAACGGCGTGGCCCGGCGCCTGGCGGACACCACCGCAGCACGCAAAGACCTGGGTTTCGAAGCAGCCATTGGACTGGAGGACGGTCTGCGTACTTTGGTCTCATGGTGGCGGCCTCTCCGTGCGGAAATAGCAGCCGCCCGCCTGGTGGCCCACCCCGCCGTCCCCGCAGCAGGTGCGCGATGACCACCTCCGAGACGCGCCTGGCCCGTATCGACGTCATGAAACCCTGGCTTGGCGAAGAGGAAGCCCAAGCAGTGGCCGAAGTGATTGCCTCCGGGTGGGTGGCCCAAGGACCCAAGGTCCGCCAGTTCGAAGAAGCCTTCGCGGCGGAGCAATTGGCAGGTCACGCAGTGGCTACCTCCAGCTGCACTTCAGCCCTGCACCTGGCGCTCGCGGTCGCCGGCGTTGGACCGGGTGATGACGTCGTTGTCCCGTCATTTTCCTTCATTGCCACAGCGAACGCGGCTACGTACATGGGAGCACGCCCTGTGTTCGCCGACGTCGACCTCCAGACAGGGTGCGTGACAGCCGAGACCGTGGAAAGAGCCCTGACTCAGGACACCAAGGCAGTCATCGCCGTGGACCAAGGCGGGGTGCCCGTTGACCTGGATCCCATCAGGGCCCTGTGTGAGGCCCGCGGGATCATCGTGGTGGAAGACGCGGCCTGCGCCATTGGCTCCCGCTACCACGGCCGCCCTGTCGGTGCCGGCGCGGAGGTGGCAGCCTGGTCCTTCCACCCGCGCAAGATCCTCACGACGGGAGAGGGCGGCATGCTCTCAACTCCACGGCAGGACTTCGCGGACAGGGCACGACGCCTCCGGGAACATGCCATGAGCGTTTCGGCCTCGGACCGGCACGCCAGCATCCTCGCACCGGCCGAAGAGTACCTCGAAGTCGGGTTCAACTACCGCATGACCGACCTTCAGGCCGCCGTCGGACTCGTCCAACTGGGCCGCCTCCGGGAAGCCGTCCAACGGCGTCGTGAACTGGCCGCAAACTACGCGAACGCGTTTGCCGGCGTCGAAGGCCTCCGCCTGGTCGGCGACCCGGACTACGGGACCGGCAACTTCCAATCCTGCTGGCTGGAAATCGGGCCGGCGTTTCCCCTCGGGAGGGACGGACTGATGGGCCACCTTGCACAGGACGGCATTTCAGCCCGGCGGGGCATCATGGCAGCCCACCGCCAACCCGCCTACGCGGGCAAGGACACCGGCGGGGCGTCCCTTGAGGTCACGAACTGGCTGACTGACCACACGCTCATCCTGCCGCTGTACCACCAGCTGGCCCTCCACGACCAGGTCCGGGTCATCGACTCGGTCCTGCGGGCATCGAGGCACCCATAATGAGCGAACTTCTCCTCATCGCTGCCAGCGGCCTTGCCCGTGAGGTACTGGCCATGGTCCGCAGCAGCGGCCCGTTCGACGTCATCGGAATCCTCGACGACGACGAGGACAAAGCCGGCCGGGTGGTCGACGGCGCACACGTCCTTGGGCCCATCCGTGACGCCCTGAAGTTCCCCCACGCGTTGCTGCTGGTCTGCATCGGATCAGGAAGCGGCCGCGAGGGTGTGGTGATGCGGCTACGAAGCCTCGGGCTTGACGAAGAACGCTACGCCACAGCCATAGATCCCTCAGTCAACGTTCCGGAGGGGTGCGTGATCGGCCGGGGGAGCATCATCCTGGCCCACGTCAGCATGACGGCGTCAGTGACCATCGGCAATCACGTTGTCGCCATGCCTGGGGTCACCTTCACCCACGACGACGTCATCAGTGACTTCGCCACATTCGCATCAGGCGTTTCCCTGGGCGGCAACGTTCGGGTCGGCCGGGCGGCCTACATCGGCATGAACGCCAGTGTCCGGGAGGGCCGGTCCATCGGGGCCAAAGCGACCATTGGCATGGGAGCGGCCGTCCTGAACGATGTTCCCGACGACGAGACCTGGGCCGGTGTCCCGGCCCGGGTGATCAGGCGCGGCAATACGCCTGCGCTGGAGGGGGCCCAGTGACGCTCAAGAGCCCGGTTACCCAGCGGAAGGGACCAACCCCCACAAGGGCGTTCGTGATCAGCGTCGTCAACGCCTTCATCACCAAGCTGGGGACCATTGGAATCGGTATAGCGTTGGCGCGGCTGCTGGGGCCTGAGGAATTCGGGACCTACGCAGTGGCGTTCATTGCACTCGTCGCCGTCCTGAGCTTCAACGAATTGGGCGTCAGCCTGGCGATCGTACGCTGGCCGGGGGACCCCAAGGAAATAGCCGCCACCGTCACCACCATCTCCGTAGTCTGCAGTGTCCTGTTGTTCGGGCTCTCGTACGCGGTTGCACCCCTCTTCACAGCGGCCATGGGAAACGAGGCAGCAACGGACGTGGTCAGGGCCTTGGCCTTCTGCATCGTGCTCAACGGGCTGGTGGCCACGCCCGCGGCCCTGTTGCAGCGCAACTTCCGCCAGGGACAACGGATGGTCATCGACCAAGTCAATGTGTGGCTCGGGGCGGGCGTTTCGTTGATCCTGGTGATCGCCGGAATGGGAGCCATGAGCCTGGCAGTGGGCCGGGTCCTGGCCAGCCTCGTAGCGGCCGTCCTGTTCCTTGTTTACTCGCCCCTGCCGTACCGGTTCGGATTCTCACCGCTGTCCGCGAAACAGCTCCTGGCTTTCGGACTTCCCCTGGCAGGTGCGAGCGCTGTGGTCTTTGCCGTGGGTTACGTCGACCAACTCATCGCCGGGCGGCTGTTTGGCCCGGTGGTCCTCGGCTTCTATGTCATGGCCTTCAACATGGCCGGGTGGCCCTCGAGTTTGTTGTCCCAACCCCTGCGAAGCGTGGCGCCGCCGACCTTCGCCAGGCTCCAGGACCGGCCGGATGACATGAGGGCGGCCTTGCTGGCGATGATCGGAGCAGTGTCGGCCATGGTGTTGCCCGTCTCGGCGGTGATGGTGGGGTGCGCCCTTCCCCTTGTCAAAGTCGTCTACGGTGAAGCCTGGGCCCCGGCGGGCATGGCGCTGATGTGGTTGGCGCCCCTCACGGTCCTCCGGATCCTCCATGAGCTGCTGTACGACTACCTCGTGGTCCTGGGTTCGTCCCTGTCCATCTTGAATGTGCAGCTCGTGGCTCTGATCGCGCTCGTTCCGGCGCTGCTGGCAGGCGGTGCGCTCGCAGGGATGCCTGGGCTGGCAGCGGCTCCTGTGCTGGTGGCCCTGCTGGTGACCTCGCCGCTGTATCTCCGGGCTCTCCGGAAGGCAGGTGTGCCGCTCCTGGCCGTGGGAAAACGCTTGGGACTTCCCACGGCCATGGCAGCACTGACTGCAGCCGGCTGCTACGCAATCACCCGGTTCCTGGATTCCCCTGTGGTCGCTGTCCTCGTTTCCACGGGACTGGGAGTCGTCGCGATGGCGGCAATCATGGGGCTTCGACGGCAGGACCTGCGGGACGTGCGGATGTGGGGGCGTGGACGGGAGGTGGCCGCGACATGAGGATCCTGATCTACCCGCACGATCTGCGCATGGGCGGCAGCCAATTGAACGCCATCGAACTCGGTGCCGCAATCAGGCAACTGGGCCATGAGGTCATTCTCTTTGGACAGCCCGGGCCCCTCGTCGAAAGGGGAGCAGAGCTTGGGTTGGAGTTTATCCCCGCACCGGCACCAGGGAAGCGACCTTCCCCATCGGTCATCAAAACTTTGGTGCGCACCGTCCGCGAGCGCCGGATCGACGTCGTTCACGGCTACGAATGGCCCCCGGCGCTGGAGTGCCTGGCGGCCTCCAGGCTGGTGCCGGACACCACCGCGGTGGCCACGGTGATGTCCATGGCAGTGGCTCCGTTTATCCCGAAGTCCATGCCGCTGATGGTGGGCACTGAACAGATCCGGCAGGGCGAGCTGTCCTCCGGACGCCACCGTGTCCATTTGCTGGAACCGCCCGTGGACATCATGGCTAACCGCGTGGTCGATGACGCGGACCTGGAAGGGTTTCGCGCACGGTGGGGACTGCATGGCGACTTTTTCACGATGGTTTGCGTCTCCCGCTTGGCCAAGGAACTCAAGCTTGAAGGCATCCTGTCGGCGATTGATGCCGCGGGACAACTCGCCCGGGATCTCCAGGTGCATCTGCTGGTCACAGGTTCAGGCCCGGCGGAATCCGTGGTCAGAGCCCAGGCCGAACGCGTCAACGCGGCGACAGGGGAAAACACGGTTATTCTCACCGGTGAACTTGCTGACCCCAGGCCGGCCTACGCTGCTGCCGACGTCGTCCTGGGCATGGGCGGCTCCGCCCTCCGGGGGCTATCGTTCGCCAAACCGCTCGTTGTCCAGGGCGAAGGAGGCTTCTGGGAACTTCTCACTCCAGAGTCCCTGCCGGTGTTCCTTTGGCAGGGCTGGTATGGTTCCGGTCCGGGTTCGACCGGTACCGGGACCGACGCGCTGGTAACCATCTTGAGGGCTCTCCGCACGGACGAGCTGCTGAGGAAGTCGTTGGGCTCTTTCGGCCGATCGGTGGTGGAAGACAGGTTTTCACTGACTTCCGCGGCGCAACACCAAACCGAGTTGTACCAGCGCTTCCTGGCCGGTGCTCCCGCGACGTGGTCCCGTTTGTGGGCTGAAACCATCGCCGGGGTGCAGTACTCCTCCTATGTGGTTCGCCGACGTTATCAGCGCCTCCGTGGCCACCAGCCCGCAGAAGACTTCAACGCCCGTCCTGTCGCCGTCCGTGCTGCCGCGGCCGGGCAACTCGTCTCAGGGGAGGCGTGATGGACACGATCATGTACATCTCCGGTGGCCAATGGGATGGCCTGCCCGGAACTGATCGGCTGCTGGCTGAGTCCTTGGCAGAGACAGGCCCGGTCCTCTGGGTTGACCAGCCCGCCCCTGTCTTCCGGTTCGCAGATGTCCGGAACCACACGGTGAGGAGTCTCCGCGGGATCCCGGAGACCATGACACCGCATTTGTCGCGCTTGCGGCTTCCTGCTCCGCCGTTCTTCAGCAGCGCGCTTGGCCGTCCCCTGACCGAAGCCATTGCACGTCACTGCATGGACAACGCCATGAAGACCGCAGGCGGTCCAGTGTCGGCGGTCGTCAATGCCTCCCCGGTTGTAGCGTTCCCTGACCGTGGCAGCGGCGTGCGGCTGCTGCATCTGACGGATGACTGGCTGGCCGCAGCTGAATTGATCGGATTTCCCTCCGGCTATCTGAGGTGCTCCCTGGAACGCAACATCGGGACGGCCGATGTCATCACCGCTGTCTCAGCAGGCCTGGCCGCCAAGATGTCCCATTTCTCGGGACGGCCCGTGCAGGTTCTTCCCAATGGGTGCCGTCCACCGGCCGGCCCGTCCACAGACGAGAACCGGAGGCCGGTCGCGGTCCTGGTGGGACAACTCAACGAACGATTGGACCTTGACGTGCTGGAGTCGTTGGCCGACGCCGGGCTCAGCCTTCTGGTCGTTGGTCCGCGGACTGAGTCCAACCCCGTAACCAGGCAGAGGCTGGACGCCTTTCTGGAGCGAAGCAACGTGGATTGGCGTGGACCTCTGGCCCCTGATGACGTACGGCGGCTGCTTCAGACCGCAGCCGTCGGGATCACCCCTTATGCCGACACGGAATTCAATAGATCCAGCTTCCCCCTGAAAACGTTGGAGTACCTGTCGTCGGGCTTGCCCGTGGTCGCCACGGACCTGCCTTCCGTGCGATCGCTGCGGTGCAGCGCTTTAGCTGTGGCAAGCAGCCGTGCGGCATTCGTGGATCTGGTCAGGGCTGCCCTGCAGGAGCCTCCGGACCGGGAGCAACGTGAAGAGATGCGGCGCGTCGCGGAGGCGAACTCCTGGGACGTACGGGCCGCCAGTATCAGGGATCTGTGCCGGCAACCGGGAGGCGGGCGCAACACCAAGTTGCGCACCACAGTTCAATCCGTTCGAGGAGCAAGCCGTGAACGTTGATAAGCCGGGGAACCCGCCGTCGGGTATTGACCACGTGTTGCTCACTAGGTTCAATCTTCCTTCCCGGGGCTTTGAGAGCCTGGTCCGGGCCCAGGAAGGCTGGCTGAGGGACCGGATTGCTTTGTTCGAGCGCTACTGTCTACCCTCCGTGAAGGCGCAGACCAACCGGGACTTCCGGTGGATCATCTACTTTGATCCGGAGAGTCCGGCCTGGCTGCTGGACCGCGTGCTTGGGCTGAACCGTGAAGGGACCTTCGTGGCCCTGTTCAGGACAGAAGTCAGCCCGTCCGAACTGCTTGAGGACATCAGGACAGTCACAGGGGGCGGACGTGGCACACTGCTCACCACCAACTTGGACAACGACGACGGGTTGGCCATCGATTTCGTGGACCGGGTGCAAAAAGCGGCCCACGATGCTGGAAACTCAGCGATCTACCTCGTATCCGGCCTGGTGATGGGAAAGGGTTCTGTTTTCCTAAGGAACGACCCCCATAACGCGTTTTGCTCCGTCAGCGCCCCCTGGTCCGCTCCTGTGACGTGCTGGGCTGCATGGCACAACCGGCTGGGCCAATCCATGAAGGTCACATCGCTGCGCGGTGCACCTGGGTGGTTGCAGCTGGTCCACGACCACAATGTCAGCAACAGAATCCGCGGCCGGCGCGTTTCCCCCAAGCCTTACAGGGCACTTTTCCCGGCCCTTCTGGCGGATGCTCCCATCCCCACTGCAAGTTCCATCTTCGTGGATCGGGTCTTTGAGTCTCCCCTCCGGGCGTTGCGGGAGCTCGCCCGGAAGGCTGCCAAGGCCGTGACCATCGCGCTGCTTGGAACCCAGGGCATCGATCGCGTCAAGACGCTGCTTGCCAACCGGAGAAGCACAGTGTCCAGGACCTGAGCCGTACGACTGGTCCAAACCCAAAGACACTCAACGAAAGGTAAGAGCAGGACATGCAGGTACAAAAGATACTGAAAAGCCTGATACGCCGATGGTTCATCGTCGTGTTGGGTCTTGCCGTGACCGCAGGCGCCTGCTTCTTCCTCCAGCAGAACGCGCCCGACAACTACAAAGCTCAGGCGAGCCTGGTCCTCCTGCCCTCCACCAAGAGCGTCGGAGAAGCCGGCAATCCATATCTGGGGCTGGGCGGCATGAGCGAGGCCCTGGATATCCTCACCCGCAAGATGTCCTCCGAGGAGTTCAAGGAGACCATCCGTGAACAAAGCGGGGCCAGCACCTTCACAGCTGAAGCCGACAAAGGAACAAGCGGGGCCATCCTCCTCATCACAGCCTCCTCACCCGACTCCGGCCAGGCCCTCAAGATCCTGGATACTGTGATGAACCAGGCACCCGTGGCCCTGACCGAGCTGCAGGACGTCCTCAACGTGCCAACAACTTCCCGCATTTCCACGATGAAACTGCTTGAGGACAGCAAAGCAGTTCCCGAGGTCAAAGCCCGGACGCAACTGCTCCTGGTCACCGCTGCCGGCGGCGTGGCGTTCAGCATCATGCTTACCGTACTCATCGACGGGTTGCTCCTGTCCCGGAAACACCGCAAGAGCACAGAACCCACCGACAAGCCCGCCGGATCCAAACCGCCCACGCCGCCGGCTACCAGGCAAAGGAAACCTTCCTCGACGGAACGGTTTTCAAGCAACCGGCCCACAACGGACGAACCGGCACACCTCGCGGGTGAAACTGCCAGTGTCGTACCCAGTTCTTACAGGCCGGGATAACCATGACCGCAGCCATCCTTCTCCGTATCCTGGGCAGGCGCTGGTACATCGTCGCCATCGGGATAGCCATCGGACTGGCGTCCCTGGGCGCGGTCCGGTCCGCTGAGCCTGTCTACTGGACCAAGGCGGAAGTCACGTTCGTCGCTCCGGACCGCGAACCGGCCTACTGGATACCCGGTGACGACTACGCGTCGCTGGTGGACTTCGCGGCCATGGTGGAGCGACGTGTCAACTACGACTCAGCATCTGTGGATCTCACGCTCTCCAGCGGAACCCTTTATGGTGCCGGGGTCCGGCACGGCTACTCAGTGACCCTGCTCAACAGCGGCGGCCAATGGGCCAAGAGCTTCCGATGGCCGGTCCTATCCGTGCAGGTGGTCGACTCCAGCGCACAAAAGGTGAAGGACGTGCTCCAAAACGTTGTCGACGGCATCAATGACGCTTCCCTGGCCCTCCAGCAGGAGGCAGGTGTCCAACAAGCCCTCATCACCACCCTCACGTCGCCGTCCAGCCCTGAGATCGTGTTCGGCGGAGGCACCCAACTCAACCGCGTCAAAGGCGCAGTATTCTGGGTTGGCCTAGCCGCCACACTTTCCATCCTGGCCGCAGTCATTGTTGATTCACGGCCCCGTCGCCGCAGAATCCTGCACAAGGGCGGCTCAAGCGTCCAACGTCCCGACATCCCGCACGCAAAGGTGACCTCCCGTGTACCGGGCTAACGGGTTACTACATCGAGACGGCATCCAGGGGGTGGCCCGGAAGTCCGATGCGCCCCTGTTCCTCACCATCTACCTGGTGCTCACATGTGCGCTGCCGTCAAACATGGTGATAGCGTCCCTGGGGTCCATCGGCCGGCCAAGCACGCTCTTCGCCCTCCTGGCCCTCGCGTGGTGGATCCTGCACCAGCTGCGCCGCACGACACCATCAATCAGGCGGTGGCATCCCTTGCGGGTGGCACTGGCAGCCTTCCTCCTCGTCGCAGCATCCAGTTACGCCTACGCCATGGTCAGGGGATTGCCGGAAAGCGAAGCCAGCCCCGCAGACGCGGGCCTCCTACGGCTCGCAGGATGGGCCGGGATCCTGCTCATAGCAACTGACGGCCTGACAACCCGCGAAAGCGTCAGGACGCTGCTCCGCAGGATCGCCCTGGCCGGGGGACTGACAGCATTGCTGGGCCTGCTCCAGTTCGCCACCGGCTCGTCCCTCATCGAATGGATCAGGATACCGGGCCTCAGCGTCAGCTCGGAGCTGGCAAACATCGATTCCCGGGGAGGCTTTGTCCGCGCGGCCGGCATGTCGTTGCATCCCCTTGAATACGGGGTAGTCCTCTCCACCTCGCTGCCGATAGCAATCACCCTCGCCCTCAACGACACCACCAAGCGCCGGCTGCTGTGGTGGCTCCCCGTTGGCCTGATATCCGTAGCTGCCATGCTCTCCGTCTCCCGGGCCGCACTGATCTGCATGGCGTTGGCTTTCCTCATCCTCCTGCCGGTATGGCCCAAACAGCTCCGGCGGAAGGCCGTGATGGTTTCAGCCCTCCTGGTGGCAGTGATCTACGTAGTGACGCCAGGCATGATCGGAACACTCTTGGGCCTTTTCACCATAGGGACCGACGACCCCAGCATCAGTTCAAGAACCAACGGCTACTCCACCGCCTTCGGAATGGCGAGCCAGAACTTGCTGTTGGGCCGTGGCTTCGGCACCTTCCTCCCCGCGTACGTCATCGTTGACAACCAATACCTGGGGCTCCTGGTCGAACTCGGCGTAGCAGGCCTGATCGCCTTCCTGCTGCTGGTCTTTGCCGGCATCCTCTGCGCCTGGCAGGCCAGGAAGTCGGCCAGGGACAACGAACTGCGCCAAACGAGCCAGTCAGTCCTTGCAAGCGTCGCCGCAGCCGCATTGGCCTTCGGATTCTTCGACGCCTTCGCCTTCCCCATGGCAGCCAGCCTCCTGTTCCTTATGCTGGGCATCTCCGGGGCGCTATGGCGCATATCGCGCAGGGAAACAACGGAGGCACAGATCCAGGAGAAAGCCGCAACCTCAGGGGACAGCTGAGACAGGAGACAGCTGGGACAGGTTCAAGGCAGGGCAACCGTCTATCGGCGGCTCTCATCCCGCTCCCACACAGGAGCAGAGGTGCCGGAGACCCCGGCACGACGACGACCCGCCACCGCGAACACCGCATAGACGGCCGCATCGAAAGCCGTCCGCGGTCCACGCACCGAGGCAAGCAACTGCCGCACGGTCCGTGACAACGACGCCCCACCAGTCACCACATCCTGCTCGGCATTTCCCCGATACGTTCGCCGCAGGACAGCCAACAAGGCGCCAGAGGTCCTGGGCGTCCGGACGACCACCGGCTCCGTAGCAAGAACCGCCTTCTCCTGCTCATCAAAGAGCCTGTCCACGAAATAGTCATCACCCGTGAGCGCAGGAAAGACCCCCATACGGAGATGCCCTGAGCGGCTCAGGGCATAGGCACCAGCACCCCACAGACCCTGCACATTGCCCGGGATCCTGCTGCGGGCACGGTAGTAAGCCCGGACAGGCGCAGAAGCGCCCTGTGTGTCGTATCGGAAGGCCGGCCGGGCAGCCAACAAGGTCCCATCCTGCAACGCTGCAAATACCTCAGCAAGGGCCGTGGCGCTGACCTCAATGTCCGCGTCCAGATAGAGGCGGGGCCACAACCGGGTGCATTGGTCGCCGGCATTGAGCGCTGCCGTCTTTGACGCCTCCGGCACCTGAAGTACCGAAACCCCCTGCCACTGGGACGCGATCGCCTCCGTCCCATCGCTACAGCCGTTGCAGGCCACCACAACATCCACCGTGCCCCACCCAATGACCTCCCGCAGCGACCCAAGGGTACGCCCGATGACGGCAGCCTCATTATGGGCGGGGATAATCACAGCGCCCGAGGGGAAAGCCCCCACCATCAGAGGACCCCGCCAACATTGCGTACGGCATGCGGCAGGCGATCCCACCGCCGTCGGCTGGCCACTGCCCAGGCAGCTTCCAGATGACCCGGCTTTCCCAACCGGGCCACCTCAGCGGCGAGAACGGCACCGCGAAACGCCATGACCCGACCCGGCCCAAGATACTTCTCCGCATAACGGACCCTGTTCACAGACATCAAGGCAGTCAACTGCGGCGAAGCCCCGGACCCACCGCGTTGATGCCACATCCGCGCGGAAGGCTCAAACCAGATGGAATACCCCGCCTCCCGCATACGGTGGCAGTAGTCCGTCTCTTCCGAATACAGGAAAAACCGTTCATCCCAGGCTCCCACGGCCTTAGCCGCACCGGCATCCAGCAAAAGCGCCGCACCCGTTGCCCACTCAACCCGATGCCCGTGCAAATAGCTCTCTTCATCAAAGTCCATCTCGGACAACCACCCAGGGCGTTTCCTCACATGGCTGCCCAGCGCGGCGTCACCCAGCGCTCGCAGGATTCCCGGCTCACGGCGCAGCGAAGGGTAGACGCTCCCGTCGTCGTCCAGCAGGACAGGCACCACCATCCCGGCGCCGGACCGTACCATGCGTCTGCGCATTGCACTGATGGCACCCTCCTCGATACGGAGATCGGGATTGAGGATGAGGTAGGTGGCCGCTTCTCCGGCTTCTGAAAGTGCGGCGTTGATGCCCCCGGCGTATCCGAGGTTCCCTCCGGTTTTTATGGCAATGACGTCGGGAAATTGTGCCAGCGCCTCAAGCGTGTGGTCGTTGGGGGAGTTGTCGGCCACCACCACCTTGATCGACTGGCCCAAGGCCTCCTTCCGCAGGCCCCGGACCAAGGGCCCGATATCGTCCTCGTTGTTGTAAGTGACGACGACGACGGCGACATCGGCTGCAGCCCTGGCAGGGAGGAAAGACCCCGGAGCGCGGCTGGGCGCACGCTCCGGGACATCCCTGGAAGGCAAGGACCTGTTGGACGGCAGGGATAAGCCGCTGTCCCTGCGCAACCGCACATAGGCTTCCGGGCCTTCCACGAGGTACCGCCGGGCAAGCCGGCGTGGTTCCAACGCAAGCCGCCAAGCCCACTCAAGGCTGTTGGAACTCACCCATGAAGGGGCCCGCCGGATGTGGCCTGCCAGAAAGTCCACCACCGCTCCGAAAGCCAGCAGTACCTTGGCTCCGGTCAGGGCTCCGTACTCTGATATCCAAAGTTCCTGCCGGGGTTTTCCCAAGCCGACGATCAGGATGTCAGGGGCTGTCAACGCGATCATTGCTGCCAGCTCCCGGGAAGCGTGGTCATCCCCAAGAGTGCTCCGTGGCGGTGCCCACCATCCAGTGACCGCAAGCTTTGGCCGTTCCACCTCGAATTTGGCCCGTATCCGTTCCTGGGTCTGAACCGACCCGCCAAGGAACCCGATACTGAGGCCCCTTCGTTCTGCCTCATCCAACAAAGGGTCCACGAGATCGCTGCCCGCCAGCCTCGGCCATGTCCGTGCGGTGAGGCGCCGGGCCTCGGTAGCCAGCGGGGCGCCGTCGATAAGCGTCAACCACTCCAGGGACCGGGACCGTTCCAGGGTCTCCTCCCACCGGCTCCCGGAGCCGAAATGACGTATGTGGTCCAAATTGGCTGAGCACACTCCCAGGGGCCGTGCGCCGGTATCGCCAGCCCTGCCCAGGATCTCCTGAATTGCCGGGTCGAACTCCATGAGCTTTACGGGGACGCCGCCAAGATTGACCCAGCGCTCCGGGGACGTGGCGGCGGGCGTCCCGCCGTCGTCCATCGGCCTCTGTAGCAGGAGGCTGCGGCCACTGAGCCCGCTTGTCAGGGGGCGGTGGCGGACTGCACCGTGGAGGGCACTTCGGGTGGGCAGGACTTTGGGTAGCAGCATTCTTGGCTCCAGGCTCGGGTCAAGCTCAAGGCATAACCATGTGGCCCACGATCCGTGGCTGCTGCACTGCCAGGATCGTGGATGGCGGACAAACGCCGCCACATCGACATGTTCACTTGAGTTGTCTCCCGGCCTCCTGCCAGAGGCTGCCGTAGGGCTACTTTAGGACGATTTTCCGGAGTCCGCCAGAGCCCTGGGCGGCCTTTGCCGGGACAGTACGCGCCTTAAAGCGCGATGCGGTAGACGTGGTGCGTGTATTCGTTCGGGAAAGCATCCGTGAATTTCCCGCCCTGGATGTGAATCGACCGGTTCTCGCCCAACACCTCCACGGTGGACCCGGTGATCCCGCCCGGGAGCGTGAAGGTCCTGCTTCCGGTGAGCCCGTCGTCCGTCATCGCGAAGATATAGGCACTTCCGTCCTTGGCTTTGAGCATCGTGTCGGTCCCCTCGCCAAAATCCCAAACGTAGGACTGGGTGTTGATGACTGGCGCCAATGAAGTGATGGCATGGTTCACGACCCCCGCTGCAGCCACTTGGTCCTTCAAGCAGGCAGCGCTGTGTATCCGGGCGTCCTGGAAAGCGTCGCCGCTGATGCAATCGTTGACGTTTTGCTGGTCCGGGGACTGGCTGAACCACACGATGCCCCGGGCCTCATGGATGATCGACGCCCACACCTGGGCTTGGACTTGCTCGGGGCCCAACTGCTTGTAACCGCCTGTGGAACCGCCGGTGCTGATCACAGTGGGCAGAGCCCAGAGCGGGGCCTGTACGCCCCGCGCGGCATTGATTTCCTGCTGGAGCTGCATGATTTTGCCGTAGCTCGAGGCCGTGCGGCAGATCACCGGGGCGATGGGATTCTGTTCCTTGGGCGTCCGCCACCTGAGCGTCCCGTCGCCCCAATCGCATTGAGGGACGGCGTAGAAGTACTGGTCCACGGAGTTCACGTTCGCAGTGCTGAAGTAGTCCATCGACAACTGCATGGGCACGTCATAGGTGATGATCCCCGAGGTCCAGTTCGCGTAGGTGAACCTGCCCGTGGCTGCGGGATCATGCTGGGCTGCCAACTGCTTCATGTGGGCGAGCCCGGCTACGGGGTCATACCTGCCGTCCACTTCGTCGTCCAGGACGCTCCCCACCTGCCGGTCCCAGCCGGCCGGTGCGTCCTTGGTCGCGAAAAGAGTGAACATGCCGTGCGCGGAGATGGCTGCACTGGACGCGTCCGGGTTCCCTTGGACGTAAGTGTTGATGCCCAGCGATTTGTCGTAGGCCAGTTGCGCATCGCTGCCAGGGGACCCGTACCAGATCGCGATGGGAAAGAAGGACGGATCGCTCCAGCCGGCTGCGGTTGCCTTGGCAAACTGTCGCCAGTACGCCGGTCCGCCTTCCCATGGAATCCTGGGCAGCTCGTGGAGAGCGTCCGCTGCTTCCACGGGGGCTGCCGTGGGGTCCGGCTGCGGAAGAGCAGCTGTCCTGGGTACGGTGCCAGGTATCGTGCTCGCCCAGAACAGCAGGCCAAACGTCAAGGCCATCGTGGTGAAGTAGCGAACCCGCATAGCGTCATCTTCTTCCGCAACCCAATGATGAGTACCTCAAAGGATGGCACCAGCTTCGCGAATCCGTAACCCGCCGTCGTCAATTGCTCCTGGTGCGGGCCGCGTTCAGGAGGGCCTTTGCCGAGTCGTGTGTTGGAGATAATCGGCCAGCCGCTGTGAGGCGTCCGGGGGAGCGAAGCCCACTGCCGAAATTTTGCCGAGGTCCAGGACACTGTTGGCCGGCCGCGGTGCCATCTCCGGTTTGTTGTACTCGGCTGTACTGATCGGGCGCACCAGGCGCGGGTCCGCTCCGCACAGCCGGTAGACGTCCGCAGCAACATCTGCCCAGCTCTGATTGCCGCCGCTGTTGCTGAGGTTGTAGGTTCCATGCGGGGCCCGGGAGTCGAGCAGGTGCCGGATCCCTGCGGCGAGGTCCTCGGCAAAGCTCAAGCGTCCGAACTGGTCATCGACCACTGCAGGTGATGCACCTTTTGCAGCAAGGCCGGCCATGGTCCGAACAAAGTTCTTTCCGTCGCCGACCACCCAACTGGTCCTGACGATGTAGTGCCGCGGCACGGTACCCGCGGCGATGTCACCGGCGGCCTTGCTCTGTCCGTACACACCCAAAGGTGAGAAGGGTTCGTCCTCCCGGTGAGGCTTGACGGTCCCGTCAAAGACGTAATCGCTGGATACATGGACCAGGGTTAGAGAATGGTCGACGGCGGTGGCCGCCAACCGGGATACGGCGGCTGCGTTGATTGTCCAGGCAGCTGCACGGCCTTCAGGGCTTTCGGCAGCGTCAACCGCGGTAAATGCCGCGGCGTTGATGATCGTGGAGTAATCGCGCCAGTTCACTGACCGGTAGGAATCCTCGCTGGTGATGTCAAAGTCCCGGCGGCCGGCGAAGTCCACGGTGGTGTCGCCGTCGAATGCTTGCCGGAGCGCGGTGCCCAATTGGCCGCCGGCCCCCAGCACGAGCGTGCGCCGCTTCTCCATCGGACTGACGCCGGCCAGCCGCGGGTGGTTCTTGTCCTGGTCCGAAAGGATGGCCTCGCTGAGGGGTATCGGCCAGGGAACAGCGACCTGTTCGTCGGCAAGATTCAGGAAGGTGTAGTTCTGCTGGGCCTCAGGGCTCCAATGGTCGTTCACGAGATAGGTGTAGGCGGTGTCGGCGTCCAGGGTCTGGAAGGCGTTGCCCACGCCACGGGGCACGAACACGGCTTGGCCAGGCGTCAACTCCGCCGTGAACAGGACACCGAAAGTCGGTCCTTTCCGGAGGTCCACCCAGGCCCCGAAAATACGACCGGAGGCCAAGGAGACGAACTTATCCCACGGCTCGGCATGGATGCCCCGCGTAGTGCCGCGTACGGCGTTGAAGGATATGTTGTTCTGCACGGGCCCGAAGTCCGGCAGTCCGGCAGCCAGCATTTTCCTGCGGTGCCAGTTCTCCTTGAACCAACCGCGGCTGTCGGTATGGACCGGGAGTTCGAAAAGCACCAACCCCGGGATCGGAGTCGGAGTGGAAGCCAGTTCCCGCGGGTCCACGGCCTAGTGCCCTTGACCTGCATATTTTGACTCCGTGACCGCTTTCTGAGGACGCCACCAGTCTTCGTTGCTTCTGTACCACTGCACGGTCTCTGCCAGGCCGGAGGCAAAGTCGGAGAACCGGGGCGTCCAGCCGAGTTCCCTGCGCAGCTTGGTGGAGTCGATGGCGTAACGCAGATCGTGCCCGGGCCGGTCCTTGACGAGGTCGTAGGCGTCAGGTTGTTGTCCATCGAGGGCGAGGAGCATTTCCACTACCTCGCGGTTCGATCGCTCGCCATCTGCCCCGACCAGGTAGGTTTCACCCACCCGGCCACGTTCAAGGATGGTCAAAACCGCGGAGGAATGGTCTTCCACATGGATCCAGTCCCGGACGTTCAATCCTTGGCCGTACAACCGCGGGCGCACGCCGTCCAGGATGTTCGTGATCTGCCGCGGAATGAACTTCTCAACATGCTGATAGGGACCGTAATTGTTGGAGCAATTGCTGATGGTCGCCTTCAGGCCGAACGAACGCACCCATGCCCGCACCAACATATCCGAGCCTGCCTTGGTGGCCGAGTAGGGGCTCGTCGGGCGGTAAACGGAGTCTTCAGTGAACTTGCGGCGTTCGTCCAAGGCCAGGTCTCCATACACTTCATCCGTGGAGATGTGATGGAAGCGTGTTCCATGCCGGCGGGCAGCCTCGATGAGAGTAAAGGTTCCCGCCAGGTTGGTATCCATGAACGGACGTGGATCCGCCAGGGAGTTGTCGTTGTGCGATTCTGCAGCGAAGTGGACGACGGCGTCCACCGAGGATGTCAGCGCGTCCACAACGCCGGCATCGCAGATATCGCCTTTTTGAAAATCGAAACGGCCGGACGGCAGCCCCGACAGGGATTCCATGTTGCCGGCGTAGGTCAATTTGTCCAGGACCGTGACATGGAGGCCGGTGTGCTCCATGATGAAGTGAACAAAATTGCATCCGATGAATCCGGCCCCGCCGGTGACAAGGATTCTCTGCATGGCCATAGCGTAACCGTCATGGACGGTGATGTGCAGCGGGAGAGGACAGCTAGATGCGCGGAATTATTCTTGCCGGTGGCACAGGATCCCGGCTTCATCCGATTACGCTCGCCATCAGTAAACAATTGGTTCCGGTTTTTGATAAACCGATGATTTACTACCCGCTGTGCACCCTGATGCTGGCGGGAATCCGGGACATCCTGATCATCACTACGCCTGCCGACGGCCATCAATTCGAAAATCTCCTGGGGGATGGCTCGCAATTCGGCGTAAATCTGAGTTACGCCCGTCAGCCCACTCCCGATGGACTCGCCCAGGCGTTCATCCTGGGCGAGGAACACATCGGCAGCGGCAAAGTGGCGCTCATCCTCGGCGACAATATCTTCAATGGCCCCGGCATGGGCAACCAGCTCCGGCATTATGCCGATGTCGACGGCGGTGCAATTTTCGGCTATTGGGTCAAGGACCCGTCCGCTTACGGCGTGGTGGAATTCGACGACGACGGCCTGGCTGTTTCCATTGAAGAGAAGCCTGCCGTGCCCAAAAGCAACTACGCGGTTCCCGGCCTTTACTTTTATGACAACAATGTGGTGGCCATGGCAAAAGACCTTCAGCCGTCTCCGCGCGGAGAGCTGGAAATCACTGACATCAACCGCAAGTACATGGAACTTGGACGGTTGCATGTGCAGAAGTTCCCGAGGGGTACAGCTTGGCTGGACACGGGAACCTTCAGCGACCTCAACGATGCATCCAACTACGTCCGGACCACCGAGAACAGGCAGGGCTTGAAAATCGGGGCCCCGGAAGAGGTGGCGTGGCGGATGGGATACCTGACCGACGACGAACTGCGCCGGCAAGCCGCGAAACTGGCCAAAAGCGGCTACGGCAGCTACCTGTTGGACATCCTGGACCGGCGCTGACAGCGCTAGGCTGCCGAAACGTCCTCCAGGGCCCTGGCAATCTCCGTTGGGAGCACGGACAATTGCGCGTCCAGCAATTCCTTGAGCTGGACAGCGTTCCTGGGTCCCACGACCGCGGAGGAAACCCCCGGCCGGGAAAGCAGCCAGCTCAATGAGACATCCAGCGGTGACCGGCCCAGACCACGTGCGGCCATTGACACCGCTTCCACGACCCGGGACTCCCGGGGTTCCAGATAAGGCTCAACGTAACCGGCAAGCCTGCCCTGCGCTGCGCGGGAATCAGCGGGAATCTGTCCGCGGTACTTTCCGCTGAGCACACCACGTCCCAGCGGGGCCCAGGCCATCAAGCCAAGGCCTGCGTCCTCCACGGCAGGGATCAGTTCTTCTTCGGCTTTGCGGTTGACCAGTGAGTATTCGGACTGGTTGGCCACCAGCGTGAATCCGGCCACGGCCGCTGCCTTGGCCGTCTGCCAGCCGTTGTAGTTGGAAATGCCCACGTAGCGCGCCCGCCCGCTCCGCTGGGCCAATTCCAGGGCGGAGAGGGTCTCCTCCAGGGGCACGTTCGGGTCCCATTCCTGGGCGAACCAGATGTCGATATAGTCCGTTCCGAGCCTCGCCAGGCTCGCATCCAGGGCAGAAAGCAACGCGCCCCGGGAAGCGTTGATGCTGCGGCGTTTTTCTGATGACGACACGCCGGCCTTCGTGGAGATCACCACCTCGGAACGGGCTACAACATCGCCGAGCATGGAACCCAGCATTGCCTCGGCCTGGCCCTGCGCGTAGGAAGCTGCCGTATCCACAACCGTCCCTCCGGCGGCAACGAATGCGAGGAGCAATTCGGCAGCGTCTTGCTCATCGGTCTCCTGGGCCCATGACATGGTTCCGAGGGACAAGGAGGACACGCGGAACCCACTGTTCCCGACATAACGCTGCTGCATAGCTGCTAGCTTACGGGCAGTTACCAGTCTTCATGACGTAGGGTCTATTCACGTGAACTGGATAGAAGCAGCCTTGCTGGGCCTTGTGCAGGGCCTCACCGAATTCCTCCCGATTTCCTCGAGCGCGCATCTGCGGATCGTCGGCTCATTCCTTCCGAATGCAGCCGATCCCGGGGCGGCATTTACTGCCATTACGCAGTTGGGAACCGAGACCGCCGTGATCGTCTATTTCTGGCGCGACATCGTCCGTATTGTGCGGGCCTGGTTTGGCTCGCTGACGGGCAAGGTGGAAAGAAACGACCCCGATGCCCGCATGGGTTGGCTGGTCATTCTTGGCAGCCTGCCCATCATCGTTCTTGGATTGTTGTTCCAGGACCAGATCGAGTCTGTGCTCCGCAGCATGTGGATTGTGGCCACCATGCTGATTGTCTTCGGCATGATTCTGGCCGTCGCCGACGCCGTGGGGCGGCAGGAGCGCGACCTGACGCAATTGAGCTACAAGCACGGCATTCTCTATGGCTTCGCGCAGGCCATGGCCCTGATCCCGGGCGTCTCACGCTCCGGCGGCACGATCACCGCCGGCCTGCTCATGGGCTATACCCGTGAAGCAGCAGCACGCTATTCCTTCCTGCTCGCCATACCGGCCGTGTTCGGCAGTGGGCTCTACCAGCTGTACAAGACAGTCTCGAATGAAGGTTTGGCTGGACCTTACGGCCTGCCCGAAACGGCCCTGGCCACCGTCATTGCCTTCGTTGTGGGTTACGTCATCATTGGCTGGTTCCTGAAATTCGTGTCCACGCGGAGTTACCGGCTCTTCGTTTGGTACCGCATCCTTCTCGGGCTGGCCTTGTATGTCTTGCTCGGTTTCGGTGTGATCAGTGCCTAGCACTAAGGTTGAGTCGTGAAATCGTGGATCTCCCGCCCTGTACCTGAGCTGCCCGGCAGCATGCCGCCCATCCGGCTGTACGACACCGCCGTCGGCCGTGTCGTGGAGGTGGAGCGGCAGGCGGAACAATCCATGTACGTCTGTGGCATCACGCCCTACGACGCTACGCACATGGGCCATGCTGCAAGCTATGTGTCGTTCGATCTGCTGAACCGGGCGTGGCGCGACGCGGGCGTCCGGGTCTCCTACGTCCAGAACGTTACTGACGTCGACGACCCCCTCCTGGAGCGGGCCACCGCAACTGGCGTTGACTGGCGTGATCTGGCACAAAGCCAGATCGACCTGTTCCAAACCGACATGGACGCCCTGAACGTTCTCGCACCAAATCACTACATCGGTGCCGTCGAGGCCATCCCCGACATCGTGCCCGCCATCGAGAAACTCATCGCCGACGGTGTCGCCTATCGCGTCCAGGGCAGCGACGGCGAGCCCGACGGCGACGTCTACTACGACGTCGAAACCGCCGGAAAGCGCTCCAGCGCCACTGACGCCTGGAAGCTGGGTGAGATCTCCGGCCTGGGCGAAACCGAAATGCTCACGTTGTTCGCCGAGCGCGGGGGAGACCCCACCCGGCCAGGCAAGCGAAACGCGCTGGACCCCCTGCTGTGGCGGGTCGCCCGTGACGGTGAGCCCAGCTGGCCGGGAGCAGGTCTCGGAGCCGGCAGGCCCGGATGGCACATCGAATGTACCGTGATCGCGCAGAAGTACCTCCCTGCGCCATTCACAGTGCAGGGTGGGGGATCGGACCTGATTTTCCCCCACCACGAAATGGGAGCCGGCCACGCCTATTCACTCTCCGGCCTTCCGCTGGCCCGCCACTACTGCCACGCCGGCATGGTGGGTCTGGACGGCGAGAAGATGAGCAAGTCAAAGGGAAACCTGGTGCTCGTTTCCAAACTCCGCGCAGCCGGTGAAGAACCTGCCGCCATCCGCCTGGCAATCCTTGCCAACCACTACCGCTCCGACTGGTCCTGGACCAATGAGGGTTTTGCTGCAGCCAAGGACAGGCTCGCACTCTGGCGGGCAGCCCTGGAACAGGCCACGGCCGGTTCGGCAGGCAACCTCGTTTCCGCCATGCGGGAGGAACTGGCCAACGACCTCAACGCCCCCGGCGCGCTGGCCGCCGTCGACCAGTGGGCCAAGGACGCCGTAAGCAACGGGGCGGAAGCGTCCGCCCAGGACGCGGCACTGGTTTCCGACGCCATCGACGCTTTACTCGGGGTGGAACTCTAAGTCCCGAACCCCGGCAAAAAGAACGGCCCCGACGAGTGTCGGGGCCGTTCCTTTTGCGGTACGGGGTCCTTACGGGCGCTCTTTACCGCGTCGCTTAAGGTAACGCTCGAATTCCCGGGCAATGGACTCACCGGAGGCTTCCGGAAGGTCTGCTGTGTCCTTCGCTTCCTCCAACTGGCGCACATACGCGGCAATTTCAGGGTCTTCCGTTGCAAGTTCATCCACCCCGCGTTCCCATGCCTCAGACTCCTCGGCGAGTGCATGGCTGTCCAGCGGTACCTGGAGCAGATCCTCGATCCGGTGCAGGATAGCAAGCTGGGCTTTGGGGGAGGGCGGCTGCGCAACGTAGTGCGGGACTGCGGCCCAAAGGGATACCGTCGGCAGGCCCGCCAGCAAGGCGAATTCGGCAAGGACCCCCACGATGCCTACGGGACCCTCGTACTGTGATGCTTCCAGGTTGAGGCGTTCCCGCAAGGAGTTGTCTTCGGTGGTGGTGCTGACCGGAATGGGCCGGCTGTGCGGAACGTCCGCAAGCAACGCGCCCACCAGGATGACGGCGTCCACCTTCAGCGCTTCAGCGTGCACCAAAAGTTCGGTTGTGTAGGCGCGCCACCGGTAGGAAGGCTCAGTTCCGAGGACAAAAACGACGTCCACGTTGCTGTCGGGAACGGCTGCCTTATAGATCCGGGTCGATGGCCATTTAACTTTGCGGGCACCTGAAGAAGTGCGCCGCACGGTGGGCCTGGTGAACTGGAAATCGTAATATTCCTCGGCGTCCACGGTGGCAACCTTCTTGCCGTCCCATAGTTTGTTCAGGTAGTGCAGGGCATCGCTGGCAGCTTCACCGGCGTCGTTCCAGCCCTCAAATGCAGCGATCATTACGGTGACACGCTGGCCTTCCGCGGGTTCCTTCAGGAAACGCTCGGGCTCCGCGGTGATGTCCTGCCCTTCGGGGGTCCCGTCCACACTGTTCATCCACTCACCCTACGTCGAAGACCCTGATGGTTGCATGGCATTTCGTGTCAACGCGTGTCCCATATTCGCCCACAGCACAACGCCAGGACTGTCGACCACCAGGTTCCACGTAGACTGGAAACCATGCATTCGTTACCCAGCCAGCCCCTCCTCAAAGCCGTGCTCTGGGATATGGATGGCACACTCGTGGATACCGAACCCTATTGGATCGCTGCCGAACGAGCCTTGGTGGAGTCGTATGGCGGCACCTGGTCGCACCAGCAGGCCATGCAGCTGGTGGGACAGTCCCTGCTTCATTCGGCTGCCGTTCTGCAGGCCGCCGGTGTCGGGCTTGAGGCCCGTGAAATCGTGGACACCCTCAGCGCGCAAGTCATCGCCGAGGTTCGCCGGGAAGTCCCGTGGCGGCCAGGCGCGCGTGAACTGCTGGATGAGCTTCACACCGCGGGCATCCGTTGCGCGCTGGTGACCATGTCGGAAGGCCCCCTCGCCGGCGTGGTGGTGGAGAGCCTACCCAAGCCCTACTTCGAGTTCATGGTCACAGGCGACACCGTCACCAACGGCAAGCCGCACCCGGAGGCCTACCTGACGGCGGTTGAACGCCTTAGGCTGGACGACCCCTCCCTGACCATCCACCATTGCGTGGCCTTGGAAGATTCCGTACCCGGCGCTACTGCCGCCATCGCTTCAGGCGTAGTAACGGTGGGAATTCCACATCAGGTACCCCTGCCGGAGGACCCCCGCATGATCACGTGGCCCACTCTCGCGGGCCGGACCACCTCGGACGTCGAGCAGCTGGTTTTCGACCGCTTCCCGTCAGTCAACCTCGTTGAAGGGGCCAACTAGGTGAGCAGTCCCACCACTCCGCACCATGTTGTGACAAAGCGGGAAGGCATCCCACTGGGCAGGATCGCCGGCGTTCCTGTGTACCTGGCATATTCGTGGTTCGTTATCGCCGCCATCACCGTTGTCTTCTACGGCCCGGTTGTCATCGACTTGTTCCCGGGCATTGGCAACTGGGGATACCTGGTTGGGCTGGCCATCGCATTGCTGCTTGCTGTGTCGGTGCTGATCCACGAACTGGCACACGCGCTGAGCGCCCGGGCGTTCGGGTGGCCCAGCGAGAAAATCGTCCTCAATCTCTGGGGCGGGCACACGCAGTTCGAGAACTTCACGGCTTCCCCGGGCCGCTCCGTCACCGTTGCCCTGGCGGGACCGGCTTCAAACTTCGTCATCGCCGGAGTGATGTGGGCGATTCTGTCAACGGACACCCTGACCGGCGTACCCGCCATGCTCGCGGACATCCTGCGACTGGCAAACCTGGTGATCGGTATCTTCAACGTCCTGCCCGGTATGCCGCTGGACGGCGGCCGGCTGGTGGAATCCGCTGTATGGAAAGCCACCGGCAGCCAGGACAAGGGAACCATTGCAGCCGGCTGGTCGGGTCGGATCATCGTGGTTGCCCTGGTCATCTGGTTCATCGTTGTGCCCTTCCTGCAAGGGCAGCTGCCCAACCTGATGTACACGGTTATTACTGTCCTCGTCTGCGGTTTCCTGTGGATGAGCGCTTCGAGCTCCATCCATCACGCGAAGCTGCGCAGCAGGCTGTATCTGGTCAGTGCCGCCGGTCTGGCAGAGCCCGCTGTCGGCGTGCCGAACACGGCTACCGTGGCTGATGTCCTGGCCATCGCACCCGCAGGGAGTCCCGCCGTCGTGATCTGCGGCCCCGATGGCAGGCCGCAAGGAGTGGTGGACAGCGGTGCCACCGCCAGCGTCCCGCCGGAAGCCACGACGACGACGCCCGTCACCGCGGTTGCCCACGCCCTGGCAGCAGGGGCTTACGTCCCGGAATGGTCAAAGGGGCAGGAACTGATCCAGTACTTGGCTCGCCTGGAGGGCGGCGAATACGCTGTGGTGGACCATAACGGAATCGTCACCGGCCTTCTCCGCCAGGAGGCCGTAGTGACAGCCATAACAGGTAAGGAAGCCCGCAGGAGCGGTCGCCCCTGACCATGCGCCCGGTAGAGTTACATGCCGGTCGTCAAAGCAAAGAACCCATTCTGCCTGGCGCCACCAGCCAGCAACACGTCGCGGCCCAGCCGTACAAGAGCGAGGAAAACCACATGAGCAGCGAAACCGCCGCCCCCGAGGCCAGCGCAGGCCCTGACGAGGCAGCCACAGGCTCCGCCCCGCAGCCGACGGGCGCTGCGCGGCGTCGCGGGCCGTTCCGTGTGGGCGAGCGGGTCCAGCTCACTGACGAACGCGGCCGCATGAACACCATCACCCTGGAAGTCGGCGGGGCGTTCCACACCCACCGCGGTTTCCTGAACCACGATGAAATCATCGGCAAAGTGGACGGTTCCGTGGTCAGCAACAACGTCGGCCAGCAGTACCAGACTCTGCGCCCGCTGTTGTCCGACTTCGTCTTGTCCATGCCGCGTGGGGCCGCAGTTGTCTACCCCAAAGACGCCGGCCAGATTGTCACCATGGCCGATATCTTCCCCGGCGCACGGGTTGTGGAAGCAGGCGTTGGATCCGGCGCGCTGTCCATTTCCCTGCTCCGTGCAGTTGGCGATGGTGGCTACCTGCACTCCTTCGAACGCCGCGAAGAATTCGCGGACATTGCCAGGGGCAACGTCGAGACAATCTTCGGCGGCCCCCACCCCGCGTGGCAGATTTCCCTCGGTGATTTCCAGGAGGAAGTCGTCAAGGCCGAAGCACCCGGGTCCGTGGACCGGGTCGTCCTGGACATGCTTGCCCCGTGGGAGTGCTTGGACGCGGTGGCAACGGTCCTGGCCCCTGGCGGCGTCTGGATCAACTACGTAGCCACTGTCACCCAGTTGTCCCGCACAGCTGAGGCCATCCGCGCTGATGGACGCTTTACCGAGCCTGACGCCTGGGAGTCCATGGTCCGCGGCTGGCACCTCGAAGGCCTGGCCGTCCGTCCCGACCACCGCATGGTGGCCCACACCGGCTTCCTGCTCGTCACCCGCCGGCTGGCTGATGGCGTAACCGGGATTTCCGTGAAGCGTCGTCCTTCCAAGACCGAATTCAGCGAAGAGGACCTCAACGCCTGGACCCCCGGCGCAGTCGGGGAACGCTCCGTATCGGACAAAAAGCTCCGCCGGGCCGCCCGTGACGCCATCGCCGGCACCAACGTCCAGGACGACCCCACGGTCACAAACTGAAAAGGTCACAATAGGGTCCGTATTCCGGATGTCACCCAGCACCCTGCGCTTTTCGGGACTAAGGTCTTGTTAAGCGCAGGAAGGGGCTGATGAATCGTGGATACGCCAAACAACGACCTTGGACGGCCGACGCCGGAGGATGCAAACACAGCGGCAGAGGAGAGGGCGGACCGGGGTCCCGCCCCGGTTCAACCGCAGGAACCTTCGACGGACCTGACTGTTGCCGAACGGCAGATCAACATCCTTCGGGACAAACTCCGCCACATTGACCGCCAGCTGGCTGCCGCCACGCAGAACAACAGCAAGCTTGTCAGCATGCTGGAAACTGCCAAGGCCGAAATACTTCGTCTCAAAGGGGCACTGGAGCAAGAAGGACAGCCGCCCTACAGCTTCGGCACGGTGCTCCAGATCAACCCCCGGAAGCAGCCGGCCCCCGGTAACTCCGGGCAGGCGGCCACCGAAGAGTCAGTGGACATCTTCAATGCGGGCCGAAAGATGCGGGTGGGCGTCAGCCCGCTGGTGAACCTCAACCAGCTGGCTGTCGGCCAGGAAGTCCTGCTCAATGAGGCGCTCCTTATCGTGGCAGGGCTCGGATACGAGCGGGCCGGCGAGCTGGTCACCCTGAAGGAAATGCTGGGCAAGGACCGCGCCTTGGTGGTCGGCCGCGCCGACGAAGAACGGGTGGTCCGGCTCTCCGGTGCCCTCCAGGAACTTCACTTGAAGGTCGGCGACGCCTTGTCACTGGACTCGCGGACGGGTTACGCCTTGGAGAAGGTCCCGCGCGCCGAAGTGGAGAACCTGGTCCTGGAGGAAGTCCCGGACATCACCTACCAGGACATCGGCGGACTTGGTCCCCAGATCGAACAGATCCGCGACGCCGTCGAACTGCCGTTCCTGCATCCGGACCTTTACCGCGAACATGGCCTGAAGGCCCCCAAGGGAATCCTGCTCTACGGCCCTCCGGGTTGCGGCAAGACCCTCATCGCCAAAGCGGTGGCAAACTCCCTTGCGGCCCGCGCGGCAGAACGCGCCGGCAACACCGACCTCAAGAGCTACTTCCTGAACATCAAGGGCCCCGAGCTCCTGGACAAGTACGTGGGCGAGACTGAGCGCCACATCCGCCTGATTTTTGCGCGGGCCCGCGAAAAGGCCTCGGACGGCAGCCCCGTCGTAGTTTTCTTCGATGAGATGGACTCCCTCTTCCGCACCCGCGGCACCGGGGTCTCATCCGACGTCGAAACCACCATCGTGCCGCAGCTGCTCAGCGAAATCGACGGCGTGGAGCGTTTGGACAACGTGATCGTCATTGGCGCCTCCAACCGCGAGGACATGATCGATCCAGCCATCCTCCGTCCGGGACGGCTGGACGTAAAAGTAAAGATCCAGCGGCCTGATGCCGAAGCAGCGGCGGACATTTTCGGCAAGTACATCACCACGGACCTGCCGTTCCATGCCCAGGACCTCGCCGAGTACGGGGGAGACGTCCAGGCCACAGTGGATGCCATGGTCCAGCGCACCGTGGAAGCCATGTATTCCACCGAGAAGTCCAATGAATACCTCGAGGTCACGTACGCCAACGGTGACACCGAGATGCTCTACTTCAAGGACTTCAATTCGGGCGCCGTCGTCCAGAACGTGGTGGACAGAGCCAAGAAGTACGCCATTAAGGACCTTCTGACCAACAACCAGAAGGGTCTTCGGATCGAGCACCTGCTGCGCGCGGTGGTGGATGAGTTCCGCGAGCACGAGGACATGCCGAACACCACGAACCCGGATGACTGGGCACGGATTTCGGGCAAGAAGGGTGAACGGATCACTTACATCCGTACCATCGTCCAGGGCAAGGCCGGTCAGGAACCGGGCAAGTCCATCGAAACCACAGCCAACACGGGCCAGTACCTGTGACAGCAAGACCCGAAGGTACACAGGCCGGAAGCTTGCCTGCAGGCGGTGCCATGCGTGTCATGGGCTCGGAAACGGAATACGGTATCCACGCGCCGTCGGCACCCGGCGCGAACGCCACCATGATGTCCGCCAGGATCATCCAGGCCTACGCCGCTGTGACCCGGCAACGGGCGGCAGGAGGAGCGGAGACGCGTTGGGACTACACCGACGAAGAGCCGCTGCACGACGCCCGGGGCTGGACCGTGGACCGCGCGGCTGCCGACCCCAGCCAGCTCACCGACCAGCCACCGGTTCTCGACGCCGAAGCCGTCGCCTTGGCGTACGGCCGGCAGGAACTGGAACTGGATGGCGCGGATGAATCCGGTTCGCTGCTGATGAACATGGTCCTGGGCAACGGTGCGCGTCTCTACGTGGACCATGCGCACCCGGAGTATTCCAGCCCGGAGGTCACCAACCCCAGGGATGCCGTGACCTGGGATGCAGCCGGCGACGTCGTAGCGCTTGCCACAGTCCGGAAGGTTGCTGCTGATACCAGCCTGCCTGCCATAAACCTCTACAAGAACAACACCGACAACAAGTCGGTCTCCTATGGCTCACACGAGAACTACCTCATGCCACGTTCGGTTCCATTCGGTGACATCATCCGGGGCCTGACGCCGTTCTTCGTGTCCCGGCAGGTGACCTGCGGTGCTGGTCGCGTTGGCTTGGGGCAGGACAGTTCCACCCCCGGTTACCAGATCAGCCAACGGGCCGATTTCTTCGAAGCGGAGGTGGGGCTGGAGACCACGATCCGCCGTCCCATCATCAACACCCGGGACGAACCGCACGCCACGGCGGACAAGTATCGCCGCTTGCACGTCATCATCGGGGACGCGAACCTCAGCCAGGCCTCCAACTACCTCAAGTTCGGGACCACAGCCATGGTCCTGAGCCTCATTGAAGCCGGTCAGGCGCCCAAAATCGAGGTCCACGAGCCCGTCCAGGCGCTTCAGGCCGTCAGCCATGACACAACGCTTGCTGCTACAGTCCGGCTGCTGGATGGACGCAGGGTGACGGCCCTGGACCTTCAATGGATGTACTACGAGGCCGCGGCAAAGCTTGCCCAGGAAACCGGCGTGGCTGATTCGGTGACCGGAGACGGCCACACCCACGACGTCCTCCTGCGCTGGGAATCCACTTTGACTGCTCTGGGATCCGATGTCGGATCTGCGGCGTCTTCCGTGGAGTGGGTGGCCAAGAAATCGATCCTGGAAGGGTACCGGAACAGGGACGGACTGGGCTGGGACGATGCCAGGCTTGGCCTGGTGGACCTGCAGTGGTCCGATATCCGGCCCGAGAAAGGGCTGTACTACCGGCTGCTGTCCAACAACCGCATGACGCGCGTGGTGGACGACGCCGACATCGCCCGGGCGGTGACGGAGCCGCCGTCGGACACCCGCGCATATTTCCGCGGCCGGTGCGTTTCGAGGTTCGGCCGGGACGTTGTCGGCGCCAGCTGGGACTCGGTCATTTTCGACGTTCCAGGGCTGGGAAAGCTCCAACGGGTACCAACCCGCGAGCCCTTGCGGGGGACGCAGGCCCTGACCGGCGCACTGTTCGACCGCCACCAGGATGCCGGTGCGTTCCTGGCCGAATTGCTGGGCCAGAATCCGCCGGCGGCAAGGGCCTGAGAACGTGTCCGGCACAGCAACATTCGTACTTGTCCAAAGCCGTACGAAGCGGCCCGCAGCGTGGCAATATGGCAGTAGGAAGTCCCCAATTTCAGGGGACTGACAGTAGGGAGAAAGAAAATGGCAGCTCAGGAACAGCAACAACCACAGTCACGGGAAACCGAAGCAGAAGTGGACGTCCCGGAGGCTCCGCCTGCAGCGCCCGAAGCCCAGGCATCCGAGGCAACACAGGGCGTGGATGATCTCCTCGACGAAATCGACGGCGTGCTGGAATCCAATGCCGAAGAATTCGTCAGGGCTTTCGTCCAAAAGGGCGGCCAGTAACCGGCCCGTACAAGGATTCACAACCCGGACGGCGTGAGGCCGCCGGGCACCGGAACGCAGAGTCGAAGGAGTGCAGCAATGCAGGACCCATCAAACGGCCCCCTGGCCACCCAGGCAACGTCTTCATTTACCGAGCATCTCCAACGCTCTCGTCCTGAACTCCTTCCCTTCAGCCAGGCGCTTCCCGCCGGCACCGTGCCGTCATCGCCGCACGCCACCACGATCGTCGCACTGACGTATGCGGGCGGCGTGCTGATGGCGGGCGATCGCCGCGCCACGATGGGCAATGTCATCGCCAGCCGGCACATCGAGAAAGTTTTTCCGGCCGATGAATATTCGGTGCTGGGCATCGCCGGCACGGCCGGCCTGGCCATCGACATCACCAGGCTGTTCCAAGTGGAGCTGGAGCATTACGAAAAAATAGAGGGAACGCTCCTGAGCCTGGTGGGCAAGGCCAACCGCCTGGGGGCCATGATCCGCGGAAATCTCCCGATGGCGATGCAGGGGATGGCCGTTATCCCGCTGTTCGCCGGATTCGACCACGTCAGCGGTATTGGCCGGCTGTTCTCCTACGACGTCACGGGCGGCCGCTATGAAGAACAGGAACACCACTCAGTAGGCTCAGGATCGGTGTTTGCCAGGGGCGCCCTGAAGAAGCTGTGGAAGCCCAACCTCTCCGAGGAAGACGCGGTCGCTGTTGCAGTCGAAGCCCTGTACGACGCCGCGGACGACGATTCCGCGACCGGCGGTCCGGACCCTGTCCGCCAACTTTGGCCGGTGGTCTATACCGTGAACAGAGCCGGTAACCGAAGGGTCCCGGAGCGCGACCTCGCAGCAATCGCCGGAGCAATCGTTGAATCGCGCGCCATCGCCGGACGGGAGGCCTGACATGACGCAGCAGTTCTATGTTTCTCCGGAACAACTGATGAAGGACCGCGCGGACTTTGCCCGGAAGGGCATCGCCCGTGGCCGGTCCGTAGTGGTCATCAGCTGCGCCGACGGCATCGCCCTGATCGCGGAGAACCCGTCACCATCCCTGCATAAGATCGGGGAGATCTACGACAAAATTGCCTTCGCAGCGGTGGGCAAGTACAACGAGTTCGAGAGCCTGCGGCAAGCCGGGGTCCGCTATGCCGACGTCCGCGGTTACTCCTACGACCGCGAAGACGTCACGGCCCGCGGGCTGGCCAGCGTGTACGCACAAAGCCTGGGAGCTGTGTTCACTGCAGAACAAAAGCCTTTCGAGGTGGAATTGGCGGTGGCGGAGGTCGGTGCGGCACAGGAGCAGGACCACCTCTACCGGCTGACCTTCGACGGTTCCATCGCCGATGAGAACGGTTTCGTGGTCATGGGCGGCCTGGCAGACCAAATTTCCGACGTCGTCCGCGGGGCTTGGGAGTCCGAGCTCAGTTTGGCCGGCGCCATGCGTCTGGCCCTGCGCGCGCTGGCAGTCGACAAGGAAGTGGAAGCCCTTCCGGCCACCGCCGTCGAGGCGGCAGTCCTCTACCGCGCGTCGGAGAGCCACCGCGGATCACGCAGGGCGTTCCGGCGCCTGCTGCCCGAGGACATGACCCGGTTGCTCAACGAGGAGGCCTGAGATGGACAAACGAATATTCGGCATCGAAACAGAGTTCGGGATTTCCTATTCCAGCCCGGATTCACGCCCGCTGGCGCCTGAGGAAGTGGCCCGGTACCTCTTCAGGAAGGTCGTCAGCTGGGGAAGGTCTTCGAACGTCTTCCTGACGAACGGCTCGCGGCTTTACCTGGACGTAGGCTCGCACCCGGAATATGCCACAGCCGAGTGCGATGACCTTGCCCAGCTCATCGCGCACGACCGGGCCGGCGAGCTCATTCTCGACGACCTCGTGGACGAAGCCCAGACAAGGCTCGCCGCAGAGGGATTCAACGGAACCGTCTATCTCTTCAAGAACAATACGGATTCGGCCGGCAACTCCTACGGCAGCCATGAGAACTACCTGATTCCGCGCCGCGGGGAATTCTCCCGCTTGGCGGAGATCCTGATTCCGTTCCTGGTCACCCGTCAGTTGATCGCAGGGGCGGGCAAGGTCCTGAAGACTCCGCACGGAGCCACCTTTGCCTTCTCCCAACGCGCCGACCACATCTGGGAAGGCGTGTCATCGGCAACCACCCGATCACGTCCCATCATCAACACGCGCGACGAGCCCCATGCGGATGCCGAGTTCTACCGCCGCCTTCACGTGATCGTGGGGGACTCAAACATGTCCGAAACCTCGGCTCTGCTCAAGGTCGGCACCGTCGACCTGATCCTCCGCATGATCGAGTCCGGTGTCATCATGCGGGACATGCGCATGGAAAACCCCATCCGCAGCATCCGCGAGATCTCCCACGACCTCACAGGCCGGGCGCTCGTCCGGCTCGCCAACGGCAGGCAACTCACGGCCCTTGATATCCAGCGCGAGTACCTGACCAAAGTCACGGAGTTCGTGGCGGCCAACGGCGCCCACAATCAGCATGTTCCGCTCATCCTTGACTTGTGGAAGCGAACGCTGGACGCCATCGAGTCCGGTGACACCAGCACCATCGACACCGAGGTTGACTGGGCCATCAAGAAGAAGCTCATGGACAGCTATATGCGGCGGCATGGACTCAGCCTGGATTCGCCGCGGATCGCGCAACTGGACCTGACCTACCATGACATCTCAAGGCAGCGGGGACTGTTCTTCCTGCTCCAGTCCAGGGGAGCTGCGCGCAGGCTGGTCACGGAGACCGACGTCAAGGACGCCGTGGACGCACCACCGCAGACCACCCGTGCAAAGTTGCGCGGGGATTTTGTCCGTCGGGCACAAGAGCTCGGCCGAGACTACACCGTCGACTGGGTCCACCTGAAGCTCAACGACCGCGCACACCAGACCATCCTCTGCAAGGATCCCTTCCGGAGCGAAGATGAGCGGGTGGACGCCCTCCTGGACTCCATGGGCTGAACGTCCCTATAAGCTGGCTCCCAGCTTTCCGGGCTATTCTGGATAGTGGTCTCTTTCCAGGAGACAACCTGCTTGGAGGCGCCTTGCGCTGTTCCGAGTGTCCCTTGCCCCGACGAAAGTGTCTTTTTTGTGCGCCGACTCCTAGCAATTCTCCTTCCTGCCCTGCTGCTCATTACCGCGTGCGGCGGAAGCAACCCGGCCGCCGAGCCCACCAGCCAGTCCGCCGGTGACCCCTCCAAGCTCGACTCCGTGAAAGTGACGGATAACGGTAACGACAAGGCCCCCGGCGTTGAGTTCTCGAAGCCGCTGAGCGTCACCGAGCCCACCGTCAAGGTGGTTGTCGAAGGTGACGGAGAGCGCGTAAAGGCCGGCCAGACGGCTGAGCTTGTCTACGTGGCCGTCGACGGCAACGACGGCAAGACGGTGGAAGACGCCTACACCAACGGGCCTCAGCCGATCGACTTGACGGACGAACTGAAGTCCGGCAACCAGCAGATCTACAACGCAATCGTCGGAGCCAAGATCGGCTCACAGATTGCCTTCGCAGCTCCCGGCAACGCCTCGGCTTCACCGGCCGCCTCTACGCAGCTGGTCGTCTTCAAGCTGCTCTCGGCCAAGGATCCGGCCCCCGTGCTGGACAAGCCCGAAGGCGATACTGTCACTCCTCCCGCCGGTCTGCCGACGGTGAAGGAAGACGACAAGGGAATCCCGCAGATCTCCGTTGACGGTGTTGCTGCGCCCAAGGAACTTATTGCCCAGGATCTCATCAAGGGCAAGGGTGCAGTCGTCAAGGCAACCGACACCTTGACCGTGAACTACGTAGGCGTGAACCTCGTGGGCGGTACCAAGTTCGATTCCAGTTACGACCGCGGAAAGTCCACCAGTTTCCCGCTCACCGGCGTAATCAAGGGCTGGACCCAGGGGCTGGAGGGCAAGACTGTCGGCTCCCGAGTGCTCTTGGTGATTCCGCAGGACCTCGCCTACGGCGCAGCCGGCCAGGGCGAAGCCAAGGGCGACCTCGTCTTCGTCGTGGACATCCTGGGCGTTAAGTAACCCCAGCGGAAAATGCAGGCACTGGCTTAGGCTGGTTCCTGACACCAATTCATCACTGACACCAAGGAGTACCCATGTCATTTGGTCAGCGTGACTTCGACCGCACCAAGCCGGAGATCGATTTCCCCGAAGGCGACGTCCCCACGGACCTCGTCATCACGGACCTCATCGAGGGCACGGGTCCTGAAGCCAAGGCCGGAGACACCGTGTCCACCCACTATGTTGGCGTTGCCTGGTCCACCGGCGAAGAGTTCGACGCTTCCTGGGGCCGTGGAGCTCCCCTTGACTTCCGCGTCGGAGTCGGCCAGGTCATCCAGGGCTGGGACCAGGGCCTCCTGGGCATGAAGGTTGGCGGCCGCCGTCGCCTGGAAATCCCCTCGGAGCTGGCCTACGGCTCCCGCGGCGCCAGTGGGGCCATCAAGCCGAACGAAGCACTGATCTTCGTGGTTGACCTCGTAGCTGTCCGCTAGGAACCAGCTGTTCTGCAGGGCGCGTCATCTCCCGGTTCAACCGGCAGGTGACGCGCCTTGCTGTTTTCCCGCTGGACTTTAGTAACGTAGCAACCGTGTCCGCATCCCGCACTGAACGACTCCTGAACCTTCTCCTTGCTTTGCTCAACACCAAGGTGGGGCTCTCACGCTCCGTGCTGCGCGAAAAGGTCTACCACGATACCGCCGGAAACGATGTCTCCTTTGGGCGCATGTTTGAGCGTGACAAGGCCGACCTCAAGCAGTTCGGCTTCGAGGTAGAGACATTGATGGACCCCAGCAGCTTCGGCGCCGATGACCCTGCCTCAGCGCGCTACAGGATCGGTAAGGACTCCAACAGGCTGCCGGAAGTGAAGCTGACTCCGGCAGAGTGCACGGTCCTCCTGCTGGCCGCCCAACTGTGGGAGCGCGCTGCCCTGGGAAATGCTGCCGCCAATGCCGTCCGTAAGTTGCAGGCCGCCGGCGGATTCACCGACGTCGAACTTCCTGCGGGGGTTCAGCCGCGGATCAAACCGGCCGGACAGGCTTTCGACGACGTCGTTGCCGCCATGCATGGCAGGCATCCCGTCCGTTTCGGCTACCTCGCCATCAGCACCGGCCGCGAGGAAACCCGCGAGGTGGAGCCATGGGGGCTCGGCAGCCGCTTCGGCCAGTGGTACCTGGTGGGCTTCGACAGGGGGAGAGGCGCAAAGAGAATCTTCCGGCTCTCGCGGATGACCACCGCACTGACCTTGGTGGCGGGCAGCAGTTTTGAACCTCCGGCAGGCTTCAACGCCAAGGCTGAGCTCGCTGCGCTCAACGAGCTGCCACTTCAAAAGGCCATCCTGGATGTGGACAAAGACCGCTTGCTGGCGCTGCGCAAGAGGGCAATCGCCACTGGACAGTCCGCTGACGGGGGAGTCCGTGACCGGATCCAGGTTGATTTCAGGGATCCCGAACAACTCGCCGAGGAGCTGGCGTCCTACGGCCCGCAGGTGAAGGTGTCAGAACCGGCCGACTTGCGCACCGCCGTCGTCCGACGCCTGAAGGCTGCAGAGGACTTTGGCGCCGCACCGGCAGTGGAGGTGGGGTTCCCCGAAGCGGGACGCGCACCGCGCGCCCGGAAGCGCACTTCGGAAGACCAGTTGGCAAGGATGCTGCAGTTGGTGCCGTTCCTGGTCCATCACCAGGGCCTGCATATCCAGGAGGTCGCTGACCGTTTCGGCGTCTCCCGCAAGGATCTGATCGATGACCTCAAAATCCTCATCTGTTCGGGCCTTCCCGAGGGTTACCCGGATGATCTGCTGGACATACAGTGGGAAAACGATCATGTGTATATCTCGGAGCATCTGGACCTGAACAGGCCGGTCCGTTTCAGTGAGGACGAGGCCGCCGCGTTGCTGACCGGCCTGGCCATGCTGGGGGATCTGCCCGTACTGGCTGGCGTGGCCGGCGACGAAGCCGGCAGTGCACTGGAATCTGTCACCATCAAGCTGACCGGCGCTGCAGGGCAGGCCGGCCGCTTGGCCGGTTCAGTGGCCGGCCAGTCGGTGGCACCGGAACAGTCCGAGGCCTTTGCCACCATCACGCAGGCGATCAGGGACGGGCAACAGCTGCGTCTGCGGTATTTGTCGCTGCAGCGCGATGAGGTAACCGAGCGGGACGTCGACCCTTTGCGGCTCTATTCGATGGACAACACCTGGTATTTCGAGGCCTACTGCCACAGCAAGGCCGGAATCAGGAATTTCAGGTTGGACAGGGTGGAGTCGCTGGAACCGAATGGCCGGGCCGTGGCGGGCCCCGCACCGACCGGCCAGGACTTCCCCGCGCGGCTGTTTACCCCCAGCGACGACGACCTCCAGGTGGTGCTCCAGCTGACCCGCCAGGGTGCCGGGCTTGCCGATGACTACTACGCGGAACGCACCGCCCAACTGCCCGACGGCGGCCTGCTCGCCGAGGTACGGTTCGGTGACGCAGGGTGGTTGCCCATGTTCGTGGCACAGCATGGTGGAACGGTACGGATCCTCCAGCCAAAGGCCCTGCAAGACAAGGCCCTCGCCTGGGTGAGGGCTGCCCTGGCGCAGTACGACTCTGCTTCCGACGCCCAGGCTGGCTAGACTACTCAGATGCCTTGGTGGTTCTGGATCCTGTTGTGGATCGCACTCGTAGCTCTTGCCCTGCTCCTTCACTTGACCTTGGGTTATCGCTTGTTCAGGAAATTCATGGCCACTGTTCATGATTTGGGCGACGCCGGGAAACGTTTCAGCAACCTTTCTCCTGCCGCGGAAACCTCCGATGTGGAGGTCGCCGAAGACCGCGCCGCACCGGGATCCGCAATTTTTGCCTCCCCGGATCAGATGCGTCATGATTACCTGACGGCCAAAGCCTTCCGGCAGGAAGTTCGCCGCCAAAAGCGTGTCCAACGCAAAGCGGAGCGGGGTCAGCCGCAATCCCTGCACGACATTGAATTCAGATAGACGTAGGATGTATCCAAAAGGAAAGGACCTCCCCACATGAGGCTCGAAGGCTGGCATCTCATCATCATCATCGTCCTGGCTCTGGTGCTTTTTGCCGCACCGAAGCTGCCGTCCATGGCGCGCAGCATTGGGCAGTCGATGCGTATTTTCAAGTCTGAAGTCCGGGAAATGAAGAAGGACGGTTCTTCAGAGGCGAAGGACTCCCAGGACGGTTCCGACGCCGTTGAAGGCAAGGTCGTGGGCCACCCGGACGCCAAGACACAGAACGTGAAGGCACAGAACACCGGCGAGACCGACGTTCCGCCCTCCAACCGCGTCTAAAGAGAAGTGGTAGAGACGAAGGGGCGCAAGGCCAACCCCGAAGCCCGGATGGCGCTTCTTGACCATCTCAAGGAGCTGAAGAACCGGCTCTTCAAGGCTGCAATCGGCGTCATCCTCGGGACAGTGGTGGGCTTCATTGTCTACCAGCCGCTCCTGGAGGCGCTGATCAAGCCGATCAAAGACCTCAATGAAAAAGAGGGTCGCGCTGCGACACTGAACTTCGATGGCGTAGCCAGTTCGTTCGACCTCATGGTCCAGGTCTCGGTATTCCTCGGCGTGCTGCTTTCGAGCCCGGTATGGATCTATCAACTCTGGGCTTTCATTGTGCCCGGCCTGCACAAGAAAGAACGTCGACTCGCGTTGTCATTCGTGGCTGCGGCGGTCCCGTTGTTTATCGGTGGCGTTCTTCTTGCCTGGCTTGTCCTGCCCAACGCCGTGCGGGTCCTGACGGATTTCACCCCCATTGGCGGTTCAAACTTCATCAGCGCCGAAATTTACCTTGCGTTCGTCCTCCGGCTCCTGTTGGCGTTCGGCATTGCCTTCCTGGTTCCGGTGGTGCTTGTTGGTCTGAACCTGGCCGGCATCGTCAAAGGAAAGCAGCTCGTCAAGAGCTGGCGCATCACCATTTTCCTGGTGTGCTTGTTCGCCGCCATGGCCGCCCCGGGCGCGGATGCCATGAGCATGTTCTACCTGGCAGCACCCATGCTGTTGCTGTTTTTCGCAGCCATTGGGGTTTGCCTCCTCAACGACCGCCGTCGTGAACGCCGCGCCATCAAGCGGGCTGCCGAGACGGAGGCCACTGCGGATATCGCCACCCCGGCCTCCGATCTGGAGAATCTCTAGACCTTGGGCCACTAGGCTTGATGCATGTCTTCGTTTCCCGGGTCTCCTTCTCCATCAGAGCGTTACCAGGCTGCAGCCCAGAGGGCGGCCGAGGCTAAAACCTATCTCGGTGCTTTCGCCGGCTCGCTCAACTTCGAGCTGGATGATTTCCAGCGCGAAGCCTGCAAGTCCCTGCAGGAGGGCCGGGGAGTATTGGTGGCAGCCCCAACCGGTGCCGGCAAGACGATCGTCGGGGAATTCGCCATCTTCCTGGCCCTTCAGCGGGGGCTCAAGGCTTTCTATACCACTCCCATCAAGGCCCTGAGCAACCAGAAGTACTCGGAACTGGCAGAAAAGTACGGTGCGGCCAACGTCGGTCTGCTGACAGGCGACACCACCATCAACGGTGAAGCACCGGTAGTGGTGATGACCACCGAAGTCCTCCGGAACATGCTGTACGCGGATTCCGAGACGCTCAGCGACCTCGGTTTCGTCGTGATGGACGAAGTCCACTACCTGGCCGACCGCTTCCGCGGTGCAGTCTGGGAAGAGGTGATCATCCACCTGCCCAGCGAGGTCCAGGTGGCATCACTGAGTGCCACCGTATCCAACGCCGAAGAGTTCGGTGCGTGGCTGGACACTGTGCGGGGCGATACTGACGTGATCGTGTCCGAGCATCGTCCCGTGCCTCTGTGGCAGCACGTCATGGTGGGCCGGGAAATCGTGGATCTCTTCGCTGGCGATACCACTTTCGACGAAATCGCGCCGGTTGCCCCGGGAGCCCAGGAAACCGACGCGCCCGATCTCTCGGAAGCCGGCGAGGTATCCAGCGAACCGAGCAATGGCCGCCGCGTCTCTTCCAAGCAAACGTCCGCCACGAAGGTGCGCCAGGCAGTGACCGGACCCGAATTCGAGGTCAATCCTGACCTCCTGGCCATGGCACGTTCAGAGAGCCGGATGAACATGAACGGACGGTTCGGCCACGGTGGCCGCAGCCGCCGTCGTCAGGACCGGAACCGTGACGAGCGCCAGCAGTCCGAACAACGCAGTCCTGTACGCAAGGCGAGCCGCCCGCAGGTCATCGAAAGCCTCCGGCGGCAGGACCTCCTGCCTGCCATCACCTTCATCTTCTCCCGCGCAGGCTGTGATGGTGCCGTGGCCCAGTGCGCAGCGTCCGGCCTGTGGCTCACCACTGAGCGGGAGCAACAGATCATCGCCCAGCGCGTGGACGAAGCGAGCCACGAAATCCCTGCCGACGACCTCGATGTCCTCGGCTTCTGGGGCTGGCGTGACGGGTTGGTCAGAGGCTTCGCCGCCCACCATGCCGGTATGCTCCCCACTTTCAAGGAAGTGGTGGAAAAGCTCTTCGCCGACGGCCTGGTCAAAGCGGTCTTCGCCACGGAAACGCTCGCTTTGGGGGTCAACATGCCCGCCCGGTGCGTGGTCCTGGAAAAGCTTGAGAAGTTCAACGGCGAAGCTCACGTCAACATCACAGCGGGTGAGTACACCCAGCTGACGGGTCGCGCCGGAAGGCGGGGGATCGACGTCGAAGGCCATGCCGTTGTGTTGTGGCAACCCGGGACGGATCCCGCGGCAGTAGCCGGCCTGGCATCCAGGCGCACCTACCCCCTGAACTCCAGCTTCAGGCCCACGTACAACATGAGCATCAACCTCATTGCCCAGTTCGGACGCGTGAGGGCACGGGAGATCCTGGAGTCCTCCTTCGCGCAGTTCCAGGCCGACCGATCCGTAGTGGGCCTTGCCCGACAGGTCCGTGGGCGGGAAGAGTCACTGGCGGGATACGCCAAGTCCATGAGCTGCCATCTGGGCGATTTCACCGAGTACGCCAAGCTCCGGCGCGAACTCAGCGACGCGGAAAACCATGCCGCCCGCGACCACCAACGTGCGCGCAAATCACGCGTCGCTGATTCGCTGGCACGGCTGATCCCGGGTGACGTCATCAGCGTCTACAGCGGCAGGCTCGCGGGGCACGCGGTGGTCCTTGATGTTGACCCCAACGCCCGCGAACCACGGCCCTCGGTACTGACCCAGGACAACCAGCTCCGCCGGATCGGCGTCCACGACCTCGACGGTCCCGTGTCACCGGTAACCCGGATCCGCATTCCCAAGTCGTTCAATGCCAAGGTGCCAAAGTCCCGCCGCGACCTCGCCTCGTCCATGCGCCATGCCATCAGTGAGGACGCGCCCCAACGCCACCGGAACAGCCGGCATGAGGACTTCGGCCTGGGGGCCCGCCTGCCGGATCAGGAGAAGAAGATTGCGGATCTCCGGCGCGCACTCCGGGCCCACCCCTGCCATGGCTGCAGCGAGCGGGAGGACCATGCGCGGTGGTCCGAGCGCTGGTGGAAGCTCCGCAAGGAGACCGACGGGCTGGTGCGCCAGATTCAAGGCCGTACCAACACCATCGCGAAAACCTTCGACCGTGTGTGTGAGGTCCTCTCCGTTTACGGGTACCTGGAAACAAACGACGCCGGCGACGTCACCATCAGTGCCGACGGGCAGCGCCTTCGCCGGATCTACGGGGAGAAAGACCTGCTCATTTCCCAGTCCATCCGGCAGGGTGCCATCAACGACCTCGATGCGGCAGAACTGGCTTCCTTCGCCAGCACGCTGGTCTACCAGGCCAAGCGTGAAGACCGCGGGCTTCGCCCGAAGATGCCAACCGTCTCGCTGGAAACGGCCGTTGACGTGGTTGTCCGTGAGTGGTCTCGACTGGAGGACACCGAGGAGCAACACCGGCTCCCGCTGACCGGCGAGCCGGAACTCGGTTTGATGTGGCCCATGTACAAGTGGGCCAAGGGCCGCCATCTCCAGGAGGTGCTCAGCGGAACAGACCTGGCGGCCGGAGATTTCGTCCGCTGGGCCAAGCAGGTAGTGGACCTCCTGGACCAGCTCGCCAAAATCCCGCAGCTCGACCCCCGCTTGGCCAGGATTTGCCGTGAGGCGATCGATTTGGTCCGCCGCGGCGTGGTGGCATACTCCACTGTGGCCTAGCCGGCCGTCCCATGATTGATTTGTTGACAACGCTCAAGGAGCCCACAGCATGAACCAGCCAGGCGCGTCTGCCGGCCAGCACCCCAACGGATCCGGCCGCAAGGTCACCATGTACCGCAATGGTTCTATCTATACGGCGGCGGATCCCTTTGCAACGGCCATGGTGGTGGACGGAGACACCGTGGCTTGGGTGGGCTCCGAACAAGCTGCGACCTCCATTGCCGATTCGTCCATGGAGATCATCGATCTTCGGGGCGCCCTGCTGGCCCCCGGGTTTGTGGACTCCCACGTCCATTTGACGGAAACCGGAGTGGCCCTCGCAGGCCTCCAGCTCGGCACCGTCCGTTCCGCTGTGGAACTGCTCGACGCCGTTGCCACCGCGGGTGGTACGGGCACCATCCTTGGCCATGGTTGGGATGAGACGAAGTGGGACAACCCCACACTGCCCAGCCTTGAACAAATTTCCCGGGCGGCAGGTGACCGGCACGTATATTTGTCGCGCGTCGACGTTCACTCTGCACTGGTTTCACCCTCACTTGCCGCGGCCGCCGGACTCGAAGGACTCGACGGCTTCACAGGCACTGCTCGTGTGGTGCGGGCAGCGCATACAGCGGCCCGCCTGACTGCGCGGAACTTCCCGGAGCAAGAACGGCGCCGGTACCAGGAACAAGCGCTGCGGGAAGCCGCTGCGCACGGCTATGTAGCCATGGCCGAGATGTCCGCGCCACATATTTGCGGTCCCGAGGACCTCAGGACCGCCGTGTCCTGGAACGACGGCGGGGACCAACCGGAGGTGCTCCCTTACTGGGGTGAGCTGGCGTCCTCGCAGGAGCACGCCACATCCATTCTGGACGGCTTGGGCACCAACGTCCTTGGCCTCGCCGGGGACCTCAACATTGACGGCTCCATCGGTTCGCGCACAGCCGCCCTGTTGGACGACTACTCCGATGCCGCCGGGCAACGCGGCAGCCTCTACCTTTCGGTCGAGGAGGCAAGCAAACATCTCGCCGCCACGTCGGCACTGGGCGTGCAGGCAGGATTCCATGTGATCGGCGACGCCGGCCTGGCGGCGGTACTGGATGCACTGGACGCCGCGGCGGCAGAAGTGGGGGAGCAGCGCATCCGGGCAGCGGGGCACAGGCTTGAACACGTGGAGCTGGCTGACCAGTCCGCCATAGACAGGCTGGCGAAGTACTCCGTGACAGTCAGCGTCCAACCCGGCTTTGACGCCGCCTGGGGCGCAGCTGGTGGCTTGTACGAGCAACGCCTTGGCAGCCGGAGCGCCGGCATGAACCCGTTCGCGTCCTTCTACTCCAGTGGCGTACCGATTGCTTTTGGCAGCGACAGCCCTGTCACTGCACTCCGGCCCTGGTCCAGTGTGCGCGCTTGCCTCGAGCACAGCAACCCGGAACAACGCATCTCGGCGCGTGCGGCGTTTCTGGGGCACACGCGCGCAGGATGGCGGGCGGCAAAGCACAGGAACCCCCTAATGGGGCAACTCGTACCTGGCGCACCGGCCAGTTTCGCCGTGTGGGAAGTGGAAGAGCTGATGGTCCAGGTTGCTGACAGCCGGGTACAGTCATGGAGCACGGATCCCCGCGCACGGACACCGCTCCTGCCCGCCCTCGACACAGGGTCGGACCCCCGCTGCCTCCAAACTGTCCGTGAGGGACATGAACTGTTCGCCCACGAATCCCTTCGTGTCTAGTCGTTCCGTCTGCAAGCCAAGAACAGGGACTGCCACTGTGCCCTGTGGCCGGCACCACAGCCGCAAAAGTCATGGCCGCCGTCGTCCTATAATGGAGAGTTGCGCCAGAACGCCAGCTGCCAGGCTGGTCCGGCACACTGACCGCTCCATCAAGGAAAGGCCTCTTCTTGCGTGTCCTGACGATCATTCCCACCTACAACGAGCTGGAATCGCTCCCCGTGACGCTGGGACGGCTGCGCGCAGCGGTACCCGACTCCGACGTCCTGGTGGTCGACGACAACAGCCCTGACGGCACGGGAAAGCTTGCCGACGACTTCGCCGCTGAGGACAGCCAGGTTCATGTCCTGCACCGCAAGGGCAAGGAAGGCTTGGGGGCCGCCTACATCGCAGGCTTCAAGTGGGGTCTGGCCGCCGGTTACGACGTCCTCGTCGAAATGGACGCGGATGGTTCGCACAAGCCCGAGCAGCTTCCCCTCCTCCTCGACGCCGTGCGGGACGGTGCGGATCTCGCCATGGGTTCCCGCTGGGTTCCTGGCGGAAGTGTCGTGAACTGGCCCCTCTACCGCCAGGCCATCTCCCGCATCGGCAGCACCTACGCCCGCATCATGCTTGGCGTCAAGATCAAGGACGTCACCGGTGGATACCGGGCGTTCCGCCGCAGCACCCTCGAGGCACTGAACCTGGACGAGGTCGAGTCAGTAGGCTACGGCTTTCAGGTTGACCTGGCTTGGCGAGTGGCCAAGCTTGGCCTTCGCATCGAGGAGCGCCCCATTACGTTCGTGGAACGGGAGCTCGGAGCCTCGAAGATGAGTGGCAACATCGTGGTGGAAGCCATGATCAACGTCACCAAGTGGGGCCTGGCTGCACGCTGGGCGAAAATCACCCGCAAGTCACCCGAAGCCGCGAAGTAGCAGGCACAAGAAAGGCCGGGTCCGGTTCCATCAGGAACCAGACCCGGCCTTTGCTGTTGTCTTGGAGACTATGCCCAAAAGGCTTGCCGTTTAGCGGCTATGCGGAGCGGCGTTCTCCACGGCGCTCTCGAAGGATATTGAGGCGGTCCTCGAGGATCTGCTCCAGCTCAGGAAGGCTGCGGCGTTCCAGCAGCATGTCCCAGTGGGTACGGACGGCTTTCTCGTTGGCGTCCACGGGACGCTCGCCATCGACCAGGAGCGCTTCCTTCCCCGTTTTGGAAACCCAAACGGGAGGGATCTCTGCTTCGGAGGAGAAGGTTACGAAGACCTGCTCGCCATCCTCGCAACGGTACTCGACCCGCTGACGCGGTGCCGGTTCAACGCCGGATTCAGTTTCCATGCTTTGGGCGCCAAGACGCATACCCCGCAGGCTGCGATCGCTCATGATTACTCCCTCTGTCTGTTCGCGGAGCAGGAACTCCGCGCTAGCCGTAAGCCGTTTTCACGATCCCTACGGACTACTTCTGCACACCTTGCATCACTAATTGCAACGCCTGGCCAAGCTTTAATGTTCCGTCCACGCTGAACCAGCCGGACAAATATCCCATTATACGCTGATCTTCGCTGAGTACTCAAAAGCCCGGAGACGCCGCGAGCGGCCAGCCGGAATGGCTGGCCGCTCGCGTTGTCCCTAAGGGACAGGAACTACTCGGCGGGACGTGGTGGTTCCACTGTCCCTACCGGCTCCGGGGTCTTCGAGCCTCCGTCGAAGAGGCCCGCGACAGGGGAGTCGGGGCTGTTCCCACCAAGCGCACCGCCGATGCCCTTGAGGGCCTCGCCAACTTCGCTCGGGATGATCCAGAGTTTGTTCGAACTGCCCTCTGCGATCTTCGGAAGCGTCTGAAGGTACTGGTAGGCGAGCAGCTTTTGGTCCGGGTTGCCCTTGTGGATGGCATCGAAGACCTTCTGGATGGCCTGTGCTTCACCGTCTGCCCGGAGGATGGCGGCTTTGGCGTCACCCTCAGCTGCGAGGATGGCAGCCTGGCGCTGGCCTTCCGCGGTGAGGATCTGCGACTGCTTGGTACCTTCGGCGGTCAGGATGGCCGCGCGGCGGTCACGCTCTGCACGCATCTGCTTTTCCATCGAGTCCTGGATGGAGTGGGGCGGGTCGATCGCCTTCAGTTCCACCCGGGACACCCGGATTCCCCAGCGGCCTGTTGCTTCGTCCAGTACGCCACGCAGCTGACCATTGATCTGGTCGCGGGATGTGAGTGCTTCCTCAAGGTTCAGTCCACCCACCACGTTACGAAGCGTGGTGGTTGTCAGCTGTTCAACGGCCTGGATGTAGTTGGCGATCTCATATGTCGCGGCCCTGGGATCAGTGACCTGGAAGTAGACCACGGTGTCAATCGAGACCACCAGGTTGTCCTCGGTAATGACCGGCTGCGGCGGGAAGGAGACTACCTGTTCGCGCAGGTCGAGCAGCGGCAGGAGCCGGTCGACAAACGGAATCAGGATTGTCAGTCCCGGGTTGAGCGTGCGCTGGTACTTTCCGAGCCGTTCAACGACGCCGGCACGTGCCTGCGGGATGATCCTTACCGAACGGACCAACACGATGATGACAAAAATAACGAGAACAATCAGCACAATTGCCGCTGCTGTTCCTCCTAAGCCGTCCATACATCTCCTTCGTTCCCCAATTGCGTGGTTTGATGAGGCTGTGCGCGGGCAGGTTGCCCCGGTCCGGCAACGGCCTGAATTCCGAGTGCGACTAAGCGTCAGCGGGAGCTGTTGTCGGCAGCCGAAGCAACCACCGCCGTCGCTCCGTCAATCTTGGTGACCTGGACCGTGGCCCCGGCGTCAATGACGCCGGCGGCGCTGCGCGCGCTCCACACGTCGCCGCCGATTTTTACCAGCCCGCTGGTGCTGCTCACGGCTTCAATGACGAGGGCAGGCTGGCCGATGAGCCGGTCTATGTTGGAAAGCTGTTCTGTGGGTCCCTTGCGCAGGTGGTTCAAAGCCACTGGCCGCACGAAAACGATCATCAAAAGGGAAACCACGCAGAAAATGACGATCTGCAGCCAGAAGTCGGCGCCGGCGAAGTCGGCTATCAGGCCTGCCAGCGCACCGCCGCCCAGCATGATGAAGAAGAGGTCGAGAGTCAGCATCTCCACCACTGCGAACGCGAGGAAGACCGTGAGCCAGAGAGCCCACCAATTCTCGCCGAGCCATTCAAACATCGTTCCCCCTTGGTCCCGGATCCCGCGAGCGGGATCACAGTCGCTGTTCCTCCATCCTAGCCCGACGTGTCGTCGGGCGTCAGGACGCAGTGAACACGCTGATCCGGAACTTCGCGGTGGCGGGCACCGGCTCCTCGGAAGCTGCAAGCCCTGACAACTGTTCCTGCTGCAAATGGTGGCCGGCAGGGCCCATGAAGGCGAGGTCGGCTACCTCGTTTCCATCCAGCACCAAGGGCAAGTCAAGGCAGTGGCTCGCGGAAGAATCGAAATACCCGCTCATCGACTCCGCCAGCCGTTCCTCCTTGCCTTCTTCGATGCTGAGCATTCCCGTCCTGGCTGCGATCTCCTGCAGGTGGCCGGGCCGTGGAGTCACCACCAGGAGGCTTCCTCCGGGCCGAAGCACCCGCGCGAACTCCGAAGGGTTCCGCGGGGCGAACACAACCGTCACCACGTCCACCGAGTTGTCCGCCATGGGCAATGGACGCCAGATGTCCCATACAACATTGGCCGCTTGCGGGTTGAGGCGGGCTGCACGACGAAGCGCGAATTTGGAAATATCCATGCCGACGGCGGTTGCGCCTGTCGCTTCAATAACGCTGCGCAAGTAGTGTCCGGTGCCCGTTCCGGCGTCGAGAACCAGTGTCTCCGGCCCCTGAAGCGCCTCAGCCGCCATGCCGGCCAACGCCGTGGCCAGACCCGCATAGTGCCCGCCTTCCAGGAACCGGAACCTGGCAGCGACCATCTCCGCCGTATCGGCTTCGAAGACGGTGCCTTTCCCGGTCAGGAAATTGAAGTAGCCCTGCTTGGCGGCATCGAACAGGTGTCCGTTCCGGCAGGCAAGCGTGGCCGGCCGACCTTCCCTTAACTCGAAAAGTCCTTGGCACACGGGACAGCGCAAGGCGGGGACGGCGTCGGACAACATGGCTTCAATCCTACGGTGGGACGGAGTGTCTGGAGCCGCGGGACGAGGCGCCGGGCTAGGCTCACCAACGTGAAACCCGAGCAGCTGCCCCTGTTGAACTCCGTGTCCGCCCCTGCGATCCACCCCGACGGGACCAAGGCGGTGGTGTCCGTCACGAGGCCGGATTTTGACGCTGACACTTATGTAGGCCAGCTTTGGTCAGTGCCTTTGGACAACGCCAAGTACCCGCGCCGCATCACCCGGGGGTTCCGCGACACTGCACCGTCATTCTCACCGGATGGGCTGGTCCTGGCCTTCCTGCGCAGCGACCCCGGCGGTAAACCCCAGCTGTTCGTGGTGGAATCGGCCGGCGGGGAACCACAGCGGATCACGAACCAAGCTGCGGGGGTTGACAGCTTCGTTTGGGCGCCGGATTCGCACCGAATCGCCTTCCTGGCGCGGGTCCCCGAACGGGGACGCTACGGAACGGTCGCCGACGTGGCCCCTGGTGCCGAAGATGCCCGCCTCATCACCGCAAACCATTACATGATGAACGGTGTTGGATACACCGCCGACCAGCGCCAACAGCTGTTTGTCGTCGAGGTCCCCGAATTGGGCGGCGAACCTGCAGTCCTTCCGCGCGGCAGGGCGGCCCACGAGCAGCCAACTCTGGAGCTGCCCGGCCTGCCCGCCGCCCTGCAGCTCACTTTTGGGGACGCCGACCACACATCGCCGGCGTTTTCTGCGGACGGTGGCCGGCTCTACTTCGTAGCGGCACTGCATGAAGGACACGACGACGATCTGGTCACCTCTGTTTACAGGGTTGATGCTGCCGGCGGCGAGCCGGTCGTCGTCGAACCCGCCAACCGGACACCGCAGACCGTCACCGATGTGCGCCCCTCCGCGGACGGCAAGTGGTTGTTCTACATCGCCCAGGAACTGGGTGATACCGGCCGGGACTTTGTGGCGCGGAACTCCGTGCTCTATGTGATGCCGTCGGCCGGGGGAGAGGCTGTAGCCCTGACTGATGTGGAGCACCTGGATGTTTCCGGGCCCCTGGAACCAAGCGGACCGGACCGTGTCCTGGTCCTCAACACGGCTTTGGGCAGCGTTGAACTCCTTGAAGTCATCGCGAACGGCGACATCACCCCGCTGGTGCACGGCGCCCGGGTTGTCATCGGGGCTTCAGTTGCCGCAAACGGAGAAATCGCGGTAAGCCTCTCCGACGCGTCCACTGCTGGAGATGTCGCAACGCTGGAGCGTGGTGAGCTTCGCCTCCTGACGGATTTCTCAGGAGCCCTTCGGAACAACTCCACGGTCATTGAGCCCCTGGATTTCGAGGCTGAATCCAGCGACGGACATGCTGTCCACGGTTGGCTCGTCATACCGGAGGGCCCGGGACCGCATCCGGTCCTTCTGAACATCCACGGCGGACCGTTCGCCCAGTACACGGGAGCGCTCTTCGACGAGGCCCAGGTTTATGCCGCGGCCGGATACGCGGTGGTGATGTGCAATCCCCGCGGGTCGTCCGGCTATGGCCAGGAGCACGGGCGAGCCATCAAGGGGCGCATGGGCACCCTGGACATGCAGGATGTGATGGCCTTCCTCGACGCTGCCCTGGCATCGCGGAAATCCCTGGACCCCGGGAATGTGGGCATCATGGGCGGCTCCTACGGCGGTTACCTGACTGCGTGGATCATCGCGCATCATCATCGCTTCAAGGCTGCGATCGTGGAGCGGGGTTTCCTGGACCCGGTCAGCTTTGCGGGTTCTTCGGACATTGGTTGGTTCTTTGGCAGGGAATACACCGGGGGGTCAATGGAGCAGATGCTGGCCCAAAGTCCCATGGCCTTCATCGCGGATGTGCAAACACCGACGCTGGTGGTGCACAGCGAAAATGACCTTCGCTGCCCTATCGAACAAGGCCAGCGCTACTATGCACAGTTGAAGGCGCAAGGGGTTGAGACCGCCCTGCTGGTCTTTCCGGGTGAGGACCACGAGTTGTCCCGTTCGGGTACACCGCACCACCGCCGACAACGCTTTGAGCACATCCTCAGCTGGTGGGCCAAGTACCTCCCGACCGCCGGAAACAAAGCTGCGGAGTAGGGAACCGGCGGGGCGCCAGGCTTCAGGGAAGGAAGCCGAGCGACCGGCGTGCCTCATCAATGTCGGGCGAGGCCCAACGCGCGGTGTGTTCGGCGTTGCTGGCCAGGGAGCGGATCTCGGCACGGTCCAGGTAGAGGACGCCATGAAGGTGGTCGGTCTCGTGCTGCACAATGCGGGCCTGCCATCCGGAGAACCATTCCTCCACAGGCTCGCCGGCGGGGGTCACAAAGGACAACTCAACATTGCTGTGTCGGTCCACAACCGCCTGGTAGCCCTGGACTGAGAGGCATCCCTCGTAAAATGCCGAGGTTTCCGTGCCCAACGGACGGTACTTCGGGTTGACAATGGCGAAGAACTCCAGCGGTTCCCTGTGCCGCACGGAGGCGGACACCGGATCAATCTCGTATTTGTCCTCCAGGACCGCCAACTGCAAAGGGATGCCCACCTGGGGCGCGGCGAGGCCGACCCCTGGGGCTGCATGCATGGCATCGCGCATCCGGTCAATGAACGCCAGCAGTTCGACGTCGTCGAGCTGGCCGTCGTACGGCGCGGCATGCTGACGCAACACCGGGTGCCCCGCCTGGACGATGGCGGGGAGTTCCTCACTATCGAGCAACCGTCGGACGGCATCCCGGATCTGGAGGGGATTGAAATCTGCAGCGGGGCTTGAAGCTCCGGGATGGGGTTGATGCGTCATGGAACGAGCCTATATCCGTGGGTGTCTTTGTCAGTGGGCTAGGCTCGAAGAATGACCAATCCCACGCCTTTGGAACACGTGCTCGGGTTCGTCCGAACAGTTGAAGCCGGCGGTGGCTCAGCTGCGTTGCGGCCTTTCCTGGCTGAGGACTTCAAGCTCACCGAATGGCCCCACGCGCTGTCCAAGACAGGTTCCACACGGAACCTTGCGGAAACCCTCTCCGGCGCTGACCACAGCCAGGACATCGTGGCGGACCAGCGCTTCGAGATTGTCCGCACCACCACTGAGGAAGACCGTGTCGTCCTTGAGATGAATTGGTCGGCAACGCTGCTCCTGGATCTCCCGCACTGGGACCGCGGCGACACCATCCGCGCCAGGAGCACGGCCATCTTCCAGCTACGGGATGGCCTGATCATCAGCCAAGACACCTACGACTGCTACTACACGGCACCGGAATAGTTACCGCATGGTGAAGCGCCGCTCCACCACCGCGGCCACGCCGGGCATCTCCAAAAGACCCGCAAACACCCTGTTCCTCGCCGCCATGGCAGCTGGTGGCAGTGGCCGGCCCAAGGCCATGTTGAGCCCGGCCTGCCGCGACGCCCGGACCGCGGCTTTCCTCCGGACCCCTTCGAAGACCTGCAGCGCCTTCCCGACACCGTTTCCGGCCAATGCGGCATCGACGATGGGAGCCAAGGCCGCAGCATCCAGCCACCCTAGGTTCATGCCCTGGCCGCCGATGGGGCTGATTTCGTGGGCGGCGTCTCCAAGGAGGACCACCCGCCCGTGCACCATCTGACGGACCAAGCGCGACTGGACGTCAAAAGCGCTGAGCATCGTATTGCCGGCTACCTCCAGCACCTCACCCGTCCTGGCTTCGACCAACCGAGCCAGCCCGGCCGCCGTCGCATCCGTTGCCGGCGCACCGAGCCTCACCACCCATCTGCGGACACCTGCCGGCAGGGGGAATGATTCAACGATCCCTTCCGGCTCGAGATACAGCACCGCATCAGCACCATGCCCAGTGGCGTCAGGGAAGTCTCCCATAAGGTACGAGTCCGGATAAGTCCGTGGTGCGATGTCCGGGACAAGACGCCGTCGGAGTGATGAATGCGCGCCGTCAGCAGCAATCACCAGCCGGGCCCGGTACTCCCGGCTCCCCGGCGTCGGGTGGGCCAGGACGCGAACAGCAATTCCGTCGTCGCGGGTTTCCCGGACGTCGATGCCTCGGACGATCGCTGCCGGGTCGGCTGCCAGCACCGCATCCTCCAGCACCTTCTCCGTGGTCGCCTGCGGAACGGCCAGAATGAAAGGAAACGCGGAGTCCCCGGTGAAGGGAAGTTCGGCAACTTTACGACCCCGGCTGTAGGCAACGCCCCGTTTGATCCTGACCCCGGCCTGCATCAGCTGCCCGGAGACTCCCGCGCGCTCCAACGCTGCCAGGGCCGGAGGATGGATCCCGATGGCGCGGGAACGTGCGCTTCCGGCACTCCTGCGTTCCAGGATACGGATCCTGTGGCCGCTCCGGAGCAGCCGCAGGCCCATAAACAAGCCCACCGGACCCGCTCCGACAATCACCACATCAAGCACGGTTGCGGTTCCCCGATCCTTGGTGCTGGTGGACCAGCATATTGTGCCATGGTCCGTTGCTTTCGACTGTCCATGCGGGCGGGATGGCGGATTGCAATTCAGCCATCGTGTAGCTCCGCCTGATGGACAGCAAGCCGTCCCTGACGATGTACGAGCCCCAGCCCAGAGGCCAAAATCCGGCCAGGAACAAAACGTAGGCGACGTTGCTTCGTTGCAGATCGTTGTGCAGCGCCAGTCGCGTGCACAGCAGTTCCGAATCGTGCAGGACCGCGGCGAACTGCCGGGCATCCAGGTGGTGAAGGATGTGGTTGGAGATCACGACATCGAATGCCAGCCCCTCCGCAACCAGCTCGGAACTGTGGGCCAGACGATATGTAACCCTTTCGTCCCCGGGTAAGTGCGTCGCAAAAGCATGGGCCCGTTGATCCGGATCGACGGCAGTCACGTCCAGCGTGAATCCATCCTGGCGCGCCCATCGCGCCAGACTGCGGGCCACGTCACCGCTGCCGCTTCCTATGTCCAGCAAGGATGCATGACCCGTCTCCGCCAGCAGCGGACGGATGCGGCGCTTGTACGTCCGGCGCCATCCTGAAAGCAGCCTGTTGATGACGGGAAACCTGGCATAGGTTCGGCTGAGCAGCAGCGGATCGCAGTCCGGCCTGTCCATGTCCTCAATGCTGTCCAGGTCCCTTTCCCTGAGGGACCCCCAGGGACTCACAGAGCGGGGGAGACCAGCGTGAAGAGGCCCGTCTCCACCGTGAGGCCGGGGCCGAACGCCATGGAGCAGATCCGCTCCTCGCGTTGGCTGGCCGCCTGTCCCATCATGTACTTCAGGACGAACAACACTGTGGCACTGCTCATGTTGCCGTATTCCCTGAGAGTCTCCCGTGCAGGTACCAACTGTTCTTGCGTCAATTCCAGTTTGGACTCGACCTTGTCAAGGATGCTGCGCCCGCCGGGATGGATGGCCCAGTGGGTGATGTCCCTGTAGGGCGAACCGGCCAGTTCCGGTTCCTTGGCCAGCAAGGGCTCCAGCGCGCCGGTGATGTGTTCTTCGATGATGTGGGGCACATAGGAGCCCAGGACCATCTCAAAACCTTCGTCTCCGATGTTCCATGCCATGGCTTCCTCACCGACCGGCGTCAGAACCGTTTCGAAGTGGTCCAGCCGGATCACTGGCTCTTCGCCCTCCGGCTCCCTGGCGGAAATGACCGCCGCTGCCGCGCCATCGCCGAAGATGGCCGAACCCATGATGGTGTCCGGGTCGTTCGATGTCCTGACATGGAGCGAGCAGAGTTCAACACAGATCACCAGGACAACCGCCTCCGGGTCAGCAAGGCAGAACTGCTTTGCCGCCTTCATGGCGGGGAATGCGGCATAACAGCCCATAAAGCCCAGGTGGTAGCGCTGAACTGCCGGATTCAGGCCCAGCGCCCTGACCACCTTGTAGTCGGGTCCAGGGTTGAAGAAGCCGGTACAGGACACGGTGATCACGTGCGTGATGTCATCCAGATCGATGCCCTGGGCCTGCGCGACCGCTGTCTTGCCGGCCTCGACGAACAGCTTGGTTGCTTCGGTGGCGAAGATTTCGTTGCGGACCTTGGTGCTGGGGCTCAGGACCCTGTTGGTTTCAGGATCGAAGAACTTCGGATTTTCGGGGTTGGCATCGAGGCTCAACTCCTCAACGGCGGTGAAACGGGTGTCGATAGCGGCCGAATCAAAGCATGTGGTGACAAGCCGGGTACCCAGCCGCGTCAGGCCCGGCTGGGCGGCAAACACCTCGCGCGCCTGCTCCTGGACCAGAATCGTAGGGGGAACTGCGGTTTCGAGGGACCTCATGTATACCGGCATGCTTCATTCTTAGTGAGTAAAGCCGGGAAGACAATGGCAGAATCAATCGTATTGACCGAGGTCGGTCAAGGAGAGCCAGGCGACGCCGACGGGGGACTGTTGGACAGTGTCGCCCAACGGACGGAGAAACCATGACTATTGCTGCCGGTTCGGACACGCAATCTCCCGCGATGAACATTGCCGATACCCACGACCTCATCAGGGTCCAGGGCGCCCGCGAAAACAACCTGAAGGATGTCAGCGTCGAAATTCCGAAGCGACGGCTGACGGTGTTTACCGGCGTCTCGGGATCCGGCAAGAGCTCCCTGGTTTTCGCCACCATTGCTGCAGAATCGCAGCGCATGATCAATGAAACCTACAGCGCGTTTGTCCAGGGCTTCATGCCGTCTTTGGCACGACCTGATGTGGACGTGCTTGAAGGACTGACGACGGCGATCATCGTGGACCAGGAGAGAATGGGCTCCAACCCCCGTTCAACGGTGGGCACGGCCACAGATGCCAACGCCATGCTCCGCATTCTCTTCAGCCGCCTCGGACAGCCCCACATTGGATCTCCCAACGCGTATTCCTTCAATGTCCCCACGGTAAAGGCGAGCGGGGCGATCACTGTGGATCGCGGCGAGGGCAAGACCAAAACGGAGAAAGCCTCCTTCAACCGCCTCGGTGGAATGTGCTCACGCTGCGAAGGCATGGGCTCGGTCAACGACTTCGACCTCACTGCTCTTTACGATGAGAGCAAATCGCTCAGCGAAGGCGCGCTCACGATTCCCGGCTACAGCATGGACGGCTGGTACGGACGCATCTTCAGCGGTACAGGCTACTTCAACATGGACAAGCCGATCGCCAAATTCACCAAAAAGGAACTCCACGACCTTCTCTACCGGGAGCCCACCAAGGTCAAGGTGGAAGGAATCAACCTCACCTACGAGGGCGTGATCCCGAAGATCCAAAAGTCGATGCTTTCCAAGGACGTTGACGCTCTGCAGCCCCACGTCCGCGCCTTTGTGGAGAGGGCCATCACGTTCACCACCTGTCCTGAGTGCGAGGGCACCAGGCTGAGTCCGGAGGCCAGGTCTTCCAAGATCAAAGGCAAGAGCATCGCTGACGTGTGCACAATGCAGATCACCGATCTCGCTGAGTGGATCCGCCAGCTCGATGAGCCCTCAGTCGCGCCCCTGCTCAAGGGACTGCAGCACCTCCTTGACTCCTTCGCGGACATCGGCCTGGGTTACCTTTCGCTGGACCGGCCGGCCGGCACCCTGTCCGGGGGTGAGGCCCAGCGCACCAAGATGATCCGGCATCTGGGTTCGTCCCTGACCGACATCACTTATGTGTTCGACGAGCCAACCATCGGACTACACCCCCACGACATTGAGCGGATGAACCAGTTGCTGCTCCAACTGCGGGACAAGGGCAACACCGTACTGGTGGTCGAACACAAGCCGGAAAGCATCGCCATCGCGGACCACATCATCGACCTTGGTCCGGGGGCTGGTACCGGCGGCGGCACGGTCTGCTACGAGGGCGACCTGGACGGGCTGCGGGGGAGTGACACCACTACCGGGAGGCATCTTGACGACCGCGCCTCCATAAAGGCCACGTTCCGTAAGGCCAAAGGACAATTGGAAGTCCGCGGCGCTTCAACCAACAACCTTCAGAGCGTGGACGCGGATATTCCCCTTGGTGTCCTGTGCGTCCTGACCGGGGTTGCGGGATCCGGAAAGAGTTCACTGATCCACGGATCGGTGGCCAAGCGCGATGGCGTACTGGTCATCGATCAAGGTGCCATCCGAGGATCCCGAAGGAGCAATCCTGCGACCTACACCGGCCTGCTCGAACCCATCCGCAAGGCCTTTGCCAAGGCCAACGGCGTGAAGCCGGCCCTCTTCAGTTCGAACTCCGAGGGCGCCTGCCCAACGTGCAATGGCGCCGGCGTCATCTATACGGATCTCGGCGTCATGGCGACAGTCGAATCGACTTGTGAGGAATGTGAAGGAAAGCGCTTTCAGGCCTCCGTTCTTGAGTACAAGCTGGGGGAGCGCAATATTGCAGAAGTGCTTGCAATGTCGGTCAACGAGGCTGAGGGCTTCTTCAGCGAGGGGGAAGCGCGGACGCCTGCGGCCCACAAGATCCTGGACCGGCTCGCCGATGTCGGGCTTGGCTATCTGACCTTGGGCCAGCCATTGACCACGTTGTCAGGTGGTGAGCGGCAACGGCTCAAACTGGCCACGCAGATGTCCGAGAAGGGCGACATCTACATCCTCGACGAGCCCACCACGGGTTTGCACCTGGCGGATGTCCAAAACCTGCTGGGCATGTTGGACCGCTTGGTCGAGTCCGGGAAATCCGTCATTGTGATCGAACACCATCAGGCGGTCATGGCTCATGCCGACTGGATCATCGACCTTGGCCCTGGTGCGGGTCACGACGGCGGCAGGATAGTTTTCGCAGGAACGCCGGCTGAGCTTGTGGCTGGAAAAGCAACACTGACCGGCAAACACTTGGCCGCTTACGTAGGCGCATGACCTCTGTCGTTTGACCTGGCGTTCTACGGATAGCCGCCGGTCGCAGGCGGGATCGTGTGCCCGGCTTCGACTGCTGCGTCCAGCTTCGATCGGTCAAGGCGCCAGACAACAGTCTCGCCCGAGGTGGGTCCGGTAAAGGAGTAGACCGGTTCAGCGTTTGCCTTCAGCCACTCCACGAGCTCAGGAGCTGCGTAGCCGTACCCCTCGCGCAATTGCCTGCCCTGGGTCAGGACATATTCAGCGCCCCGGTCGCTTAGCGACTTCAAGGAAGGCAGGACCTCCCAGTTACTGTGTGGCAGCAGCGCGAATTCTTCAGTCACGGTGGTCAGGCCCACCTGTGAGTCGGAAGGCAGCCGGGTGGTCAGAAAGTCGCGTGCGCGCACCAGCCCGTCATCAACAGTCAGCCTTGCCTGCAATCCGAGGGCAAGGCTGATGACACTCATCAGCGCCGCGGCAGTAACGAGAAAAGTTCGGGCTGCGGGTCGCCGTTCGAGCACCATGGTCGCGGCGACAGGAGTGGAAATCAGGGAGGCAAGCACCACACAATAGCCGAACTGCTCCTCGGCAGCCCCGAAGAAGACGGAATATGCGCCAACGATGCCGCTGATGAACGAGTACACGCCGATGATGCGGCGAATTTGGACCCGGGACAAGGACGCCAGTGCGCCGGACACCAGCGAAAGTCCAAGGAGTATGTAACTGGTGCCAAACCGGCCGGCGAGTTCCATGAGACGTCCGGTAAGGTCCGTGCCCGTCACTGAATTGAAGCCGGTCATTTGCATAACACCGGTAATCCTGAGGACACCTACTGTCTTCTGGTCCACGAACGCAGGAAGCAAACCTGCAGAGGCAATCACGCAGAGATACACCAGGTAGGGGACCAGTGCACAGGCAAAGATCCTCATGGCGGTCATTGCTCGGAGCGTTTGACGCCACAGCACGGCAGACAGGAGAGGAACCACCGTGAACATGACAGTCATGTCCTTGGTCACCAAAGCCAGTCCAAAAGCGAATCCGCCGGCAACTTCCAGCAGCACACGCCGGCGACCTGGCGCTTGACCCAGAGCCATCAGGACAAGCAGCCAACCTGCAAGTACGGCCAGTCCCGCTGGGGTCTCCATCATCAAGCGGCCGTCCATCCGCAGCACAAACGGGTCACTTGCCAGGATCGCACCGGCGAAAACTGCAGGTACCAGGCCGACGAGCCGGCGCACCAGCAGAACGCAGACGGCTACCGTCATGACGCCCACAATTGCGTTGACCCACCGCAACTGCAGGGCCAGGTCCATGGGGCCGCCACCTAGCCCCAACACTCCAATGACCATTCCGTCGAGCGCAAACAGCCCCGGGGGATGAAGGAAGAAAGGAGACCCCAGAATAGACGGAAGTTGGCCCTCCGCCATCTGCCTGGCCATTTCCGCATACGTTACTTCGTCAATGAACAGGTCATTGGCTTGCTGGACGCCGTAGACGCGAAGCAGCACCGCCAGCAATGCCAAGAGGATCGTCATGGAAGAAGGCCGCCACAACAGCCAAAGCAATGCACCCACCGATTCACTGAGCCGAACGCGTAGTTCGCTTCGTGGACCTGATTCCAGAACTCGAGTCATCTGGGAACCAACACCCCGATGCGCAGAGCGTCTCTGACCAGCTGTCTTTCCACCGTACTTATCTCCTCAACGTGACCACAGCGATACCGCCGAAGAGTTAGTGCAGCAGTGACGGGGTTTGTGTTGCAGGCAGGCACTAGGAATCATCCAGAGTCGGAGTTCTCGAAGCTACTCCTACTCCATAGTCTAGAACGCCGATAATCTACATTATGTAAAGTAGTACTCTGCGTATCTCATCAGATGAATCAATTCGCCCTATCCCCTGATCCTGCCGGGATCTGCCCAAACACCCCGTAGTTCCGCTGAATCTAGGCGATCTCGTGCTCTCACCCTGAGATCCTTTTGGTGACCTGGCGTGATGCTTTGCGCGTGGATGACGACACAAGAAGCGCCTCTGAACTGCGGTTTTGTCTTGATGATGCAGTTGATGAATCATTGATTCAAGTTTTGGACATGTTTTCTCGGGTGATTTTGGAGGCGAATAATGGCGGTCGATGGTTCCGGGCGTGTGCTGCAGCTGAGTGCTGTTCGCCTGTTGCATCCCGAGGAGCAGACGCTCGAGGACATGTTCACCGGGTGGCGCAACCAGCAGCTCTCCAGGAACCTGCAGTTCGACACGATCGATAAGGGCATCGCCTGCGTCAAGAGGTTCGTGAAACATGTGAACGAGTTTCCGTGGAACTGGGGGCCGGAGCATGTCGAGGAGTATTTCGGTGACCTGCGCTCGATCTACCAGTTGAAGCAGTCGACCATCCGCGGTTACCAGTCCTCCCTTCGCCGGTTCTGCTCCTACGTGTCCAACCCCGACTACGGCTGGGACCGGGTCTGCGAGGAACGTTTCGGCACCCACCCGTCCCAGGTTTTCTTCGACTGGAATACCGCTTCCCACACCCAGGAGTACGAAGGCCGGCCTTCGAAGAGGCCGTTCACCAGGGCTGAGCTGCAACGGCTATTTGACCACGCAGATGACCAGGTTGAACTCATCGCCGCCTCCGGCAAGAAGGGCTGGCAAGCAGCCTACAGAGACTCCGTGATGTTGAAAGTCACGTACTCCTACGGACTCCGGTTCAACGAGCTGCGACACCTGCAAACTGTCGATTTCGCGACCAACCCGCAAGCACGAAGGTTCGGGAAAACAGGAATCTGCAAAGTCCGTTTCGGTAAGTCCCTCAAGGGCTCAACCTTCAAATCCCGCAGCGTCCTGACAGTTTTCGATTGGACCTCCGGCGTCATCGACGACTGGCTCGCCAACGGCCGCGGAACCCTCGACACCCTCGACCTGTTTCACAGTGAGCGGGGCGGAGTGATCTGCGAATCGACCCTGCTGCGACGGCTGCGGCGCTACCTGAAAGAACTGGGTATGCCGATGGACGGGCTGGACCTTCACTCGCTCAGACGCTCCTATGCGACGCACTTGCTCGAGGATGGGTGGGATTCTAGATTCGTGCAATATCAAATGGGCCACGAACACGCCTCCACCACCGGGATCTACCAGTTCGTCAGCGACGACTTCCGCAACACCGCCCTCCGGGCAGCCTTGGACGGCACCATGAACGACGTCCTCGGCATGCAGATGCGAGGCCAATGGTGAAACGGGAAGTCCAGTACAGATGGCGGCTCGCCGAGCTCATGGCAGCACGGGGACTGCACAACACCACCGACCTCATCCCCCTGCTCGCCGAACGCGGCATCACCTTGTCACGGCCCCAGGTCTATCGGCTGGTCAACCAGAAACCCGAACGCGTCGCCTTACAGGTCATCGCAGCGATCTGCGACATCTTCTCCTGCGGACCCGAGGACCTCATCACCGTCACAGCCGCAGACATCCGCGCCCGCAAAACCGGCACCAACTCCCCCAACGTCGTCGACCTGAACCGTACCGTCCGCCCACGCCGGGCCCGCATCATCGACGATGACAACTGACCAACCCACCGGCCTGACTGCCCGCAACACCACCCGCGGCAGGCCACGCACCACCGGCACCGCCACCTGCGCCCGCTGCAGCCGCAGCGCCGGACGAACACGCGCCACTTGGCCCGAAGGGAAAATCTGCGGCCCCTGCTTCACCACTGCAACCCGAACCCACGGGACCTGTCCCGACTGCGGACAACAGAGGCTCCTGCCAGGCCCACCCGAAACCAGCGGCGGACCACGATGCGCACCCTGCGCCGGAATCACCCACGACTTCCACTGCACCCGCTGCAACCACGAAGGCGAGTTCTACCGAACGGGCATCTGCGCCCGCTGCGCCCTCCGCGACGACCTCACCCAGCTACTCCCCACAAACCCCGCTGAACCTGCAACAGCTGCCCGGCTTATCGACATTCTCTGCCAAGCCGAGCGCCCCGAGAGCATCATCACCTGGAAACGCTCCGCCACAGTCCAAGCCCTCCTGAGATCCCTCACCAACGGGACAACACCCCTGACCCACGAAGGCCTCGATACCTACGCCGAAACGGCCGAACGAGCAACAAACCACCTACGCGCCCTGCTCGTCCACCACGGCCTGCTCCCCTACCAGGACCCATACCTGGCCCGGTTCGAAGCCTGGATCAAAGCCAAACTCGACCCCCTGCCCGAGCAGGTGGCTAAACCAGTCGAGCACTTCGCGACCTGGCACCACCTCCGACGCATCCGGACCACCACAACACCGGAGAAGAACGCCCGCGGCCCGGTGCACTCTGCCAAACAAGAGATCACCGAAACCATCAAATTCCTTCTCTGGCTCTGGGAAACGCACCAACGAACAGGAGCGACCTGCACCCAGCAAGACATCGAAGCCTGGCTCGCCGCCGGACCCACAACCAGAAAACAAATCCGCACGTTCATCGTCTTCATCAAGAACACCGGCACAAACCACCGCGTCGAACTGGGCTACTACACCCCGAAAACACGACCAACAATCACCCAGGACCAGCGCCTGGCCTGGCTGCGGGAACTGCTCACCGGCACCAGCGAATCCCTGCCCTACCGAGTCGCCGGCGCCCTTCTGCTTCTCTACGCCCAACCGCTCGTGAAAGTCGCCAGACTCCGGACCGACGCCATAGAGACCAACGAAACCACCGGCAACATAAGAATCACCCTGGGCCTTCACCCAGTGCCCGTCCCCACCCCCGTAGCAGACTTGATCCGCCAGCACCTGGCAAGCCGGCCCAACCTCAGAACCGGATCAAACACCCAAAGCCCATGGCTTTTCCCAGGCACCAGGGCAGGACAACACCTTCACCCGAACACCATCATGGACAGACTCCGGAGCCTCGGCATCGACCTGCGTGGCGCCCGAAACACCGCCCTCGATGAGCTCCTCACGATCACACCGCCACCGCTGGTCGCCGACGCCCTGGGCTACAGCCACCAAGTAGCATTCATCCACGCCGACAACGCCGGCGACGCATGGACCCGCTACGTCAGCCGGCGGACGAACCACACTCCGGAAAAGCTGAGAGACAACAAGCGAAAGGACCGGAATGGGAAAGCGTAAACCCGCCGCTTGGGGCATAGTCGTGCGCTTGGACACGGGACAGACGTTCTATTACTACCTGCATCCCAACCGGCCCGGCGACGAATGGACCCCCAGAGAAAACCAGGCACTACGGTTCAATTCCGAAGAGGAAGCCCAGTCCCGGTGCCGCACCTTCGTAACAAACAGGAAAGCAAAGGAATACTACGTCGTGCCGCTGCCCCTGCTGAGGGTCTAGGCCTCTGGCACCACGGCTCTCGCCGATAATCGGGTTGTGGACGACCACGATTTCTGGTTGCCATGAATCCCGCCGTGTCCTAGCGCTGGGGCCGCTCACATCCTCGGCGGCTAAGTTCTTCCCGCACGGGAACGAAAGCGAACTGGGGCTTGGCAGAAAGCAGCGGAACCAGATCGACCACGGACGGGGTACTGTCCATAAAGTCTGCGACCGGGTTGATGACAACGTCAGTGAGCTGCTTGAGGAACGAATCCTCGGGGATGCGACCACCCATTTCGGCGTCGAGCAGGATGGTTCCCGGAAGGTCTCGTGCGACCAAGCCATCAGGTCGAGCAAAATCGATCGTAGGGATTACGCCAGTTGATTCGGCTCGAAGGCTCAGAAGGCAGAAGTTTTCTGAACGGAACTCCCCACTAGGGACCGATGGGTCCCAACCAAGGTTCAGATAGTAGTCTCCGCTCCCCCACGGGGACTTTTGAAGGTTAACCACCTGATACTCGCCGGCTGATGTCGTTCGGAACCAGTTCCGACCCCGTTTCCGGAACCCGCGCAACTTGAAAGCGCCAGCGCAGGCCGACTCGACCATTTTCGTTCTATCCACATGGGATATTCTCCAGCATGGAGACGTCCGCACTGACGAAGATCGACGCCGTCGTGCCCTCTGCGAAACTCGTCCTATGACGCATAGAAACGATCTCCGCGTGCTTGCCATCCGGGAAGCCCTTTACGAGGAAATTGTGGGCGCCGACGTGCTGATTGCAACAGCTCTAAACGCTCTGTTGGATGGCGTAGATTCTCCATCGCTGCCGCTCCTAGCTGGCCTTACGCGACGGGAGGAAGGCGACGCGCATGATCTATTCAACGCAGTCGTAAACGAGTTGAACATCGCACCGCCAACGCCCGCGAAGACGGCGCCCGAACGCTGGAACTTGGTCAGATGGCTGTGCCAGGCGCTGGTAGACGGGGACCTTAAGCCCGAGTATGCGGGTCGCCTCATCTGGTGGGAGGGGTGGGACGAACTCGGATATCCCGAATCACTCAGACCACTCGTCGGCCAAGTAAGCGAGTGGGACGATTGGACACCATCTTGGACCATTGACCGACACCAAATAGGTCAGCTGATTGTCGACGAAGCAAAGAAGCTCCTCGACGGGCCCTGGCCACCGAAGTAGCCGAACGGTTCACCTCACAACGAGGAATACGTCCACATCCAATCCGCAGGGACGCCACTAAAGTCTCAGAGAGCCCGGCTAGACGGATGATTCTCCGCTCCCCGCCTACACCGATCTTCCCCCGTGCCGCACCTCCGCGGTTACCGCCACGATGCGCCACATCGAGTCGCCACTTGGAAACCAGAGGGTCGCCCGGCACTACAGTCATCCGGTTATATTGACGAAATTAGTAATAACAAAGAATGCGCAGCGATGGTCTTCGCATGAACGCAAAAAAAATCAAAACGGGAATTCACTCCAATGTTGAAAGTGATCAGGGTGGGTGATCCCTCAAGGAACACCCACCCCGCGTTATGAAAGTCTTCTAATCTGTCGTACCGGTACCCGCACGACGACGCACGACCACCACGGACGCCGCGCCCGCCGCCAGCACACCGGCACCAACCAGCCCCCATATGACCATGCCGGAGTCGGCACTCGAGTCCGCCACACCAACTGCCGCTCCAGCATCAGTAACACTGGAGACAGCAACGAAATCAGAGCCGCCCTTGCCATTGCCATTATTTCCGCGTCCGTGGTTGCCGTTATTCACTGCCACGCGCGCCGAACGAATATTGCCGGATGTGGCACCGACGGCGGAAATCATGTAATTGCCGGCGTTGTCGAAGGTTATGTTTGTGGAGATGGTGCCATTGCCGTCGGCGATGACGCCGAAGTTGGCTGGGGCGCTCCCCCGCGGGCCACCTCTCTTCTCGAAACTAACGTTGACAGTCTCGCCTGGGATGTATCCGCCGCCGGAAAAGGTGATCGTTTCACCACGATCGATCGTGCCGTCCGAAACGGTTCCCTGCTCATTGCCGGGCGCCGGGTAGGTACTGGCCATGGAGGACGTGGCTCCAGCGAACATGACAGTTCCTGCGAGCACAATTGTCGCAATAGTTCTTCTCATTTGCTTCCCCTGGGTTAATGAAGAATTTCAAGTGATGATTGGGCCGCTAAAAGTCTTAGCCAAATGCTTGCCGAATCCCCCATATGTCCAGCCAGCGAAACGCTATCACCGCGGGACTATCCAAACAAGCTTCAGGTGCCTCAGTTACAAGGAGTTAGCCCGTTATTTACTTGACAGTGTTGTCTCGTTTATGACAACCCTGCGACTTTCGTGACTTTATCAACTGACTATGTGACAAGCGAGTCAGTCGCATCCGGAGCAGCAATCAAAAAGGATGCCCGTCCGGTTATCCGGACGGGCATCCCTGTCGCGTCCCGCTACGGCATGGCCGTAGCGGGCATGGAGAGTGGCGCTATTGGGCCTGTTGTTCCCCGGCGATGTTGACCAACCATGCGATGCCAAACCTGTCCACGCACATGCCGAAGGTGTCGCCCCACGGAGCGCTCTCGAGCGGCACGGTGACCGTGCCGCCGTCGACAAGTTTCTCCCAGTAGCCGCGCAGCTCCGCTTCGTCCGCAGCTTCACCACTCAAGGAGACAGACATGTTGTTACCCGGGTTGTACTCCATGCCGTTGGGCGTATCTGCCGCCATCAGCGTCAGGCCGTTCGGCGTCGTCAATTGGGCGTGCATGACCTTATCGGCTTCCGCAGGGTCTTGGCTGGCCTGGAAGTCCCCGAAGGTGCTAAGAGTCAATTCGCCGCCGAAGACAGACTCATAGAAATTGATTGCGTCCCTGGCGTTGTCGAGGAACGAGATGTATGGATTGAGGCGGGTGGTCATCAGTCAGTTCTCCTCATGGTTATGAAGGGTGCGCACGTCACCGTGCGGCAATGCTAACAGCGCCCAGAGGCGCCTGTCCCCCAAACTTTCTAGTCGCCGTCGTAGGCCTTTTTCAGCACCGCCAGGTCAAGTTTTCCCATCGTCATCATGGCCTCCATGGCACGGCGGGATCCGGCCTCATCCTGACCGTTCAAAAACTCGGGCATTGCGGTCGGGATGATTTGCCAGGAGACACCGAACTTGTCTTTGAGCCACCCGCACCGGCCCTCCTCTCCCCCATCAACCAGCGCGTCCCAGTATCGATCCACCTCATCTTGGTTTTCGCAGTTCACAACCAAGGAGATGGCCTCGGTGAAGCCAAGTCCCGGCCTTCCGTTCAATGCCATGAACTCCCGGCCCCCGATTTCGAATCCGACCATGATGACCGTGCCATCGGGACCCGGCGTTGGCTGCCCCATGGACGCATTTGCGAACGTCGACGTGTAGAACTCCGCTGCCTCCCCCGCTTGGCCGTCGAACCACAAACAAGTGGAAATCTTCTGCATCCTGCCAACCTTCCAAAGGTCTTGGGAACCGATCGTCCCCACACGAGGCTAATAGCCCCGTTTCGTCCAAACAATGCCCGACGGCGGGTGGAGACTGGCACGCCCAACGCACAGTGTCGCAACAGGGGGCGCACCATCCAATCCAGGTCAGTCGCCCGCCGGCCTGACCCGACTGACCAGCCCGACCGTATTGCCTTCGCTGTCCTCGATGAACGCCATCCACTCCTCCGACTCCGCAGGACCCAAAAGGTCGTCTTCGTGGGCGAAAATCATGTGGGGTTCAGATATGACCCGGACGCCGCGCTCCTTAAGACCTGACACCAAGCCGTGGAGGTCACCTACCTCCAGATACAAGAGGGATGAGGGCGCGGCCTCCTCCAAAAGCAGCCGCACGCCGCCAACATCGAAAAACAGAAGTCCGGGAGGGTCGAACAGCGCCTTCGGTTCCGAGCCCAACAGTGCCGAGTAGAAGGCAGCTGCCCGCTGCAGATCGCCGGCGTGCTGGGCCACCTGGAGCAGTTTCATTCGACCTCCCGGAGCGGGGGCTGCTGTCGGCCCCTCCCGGTCATCGTCGCCTCAGCGGTGCACTACACGCAAGTGTCCACCGCACACCGACTTTCGGGGAACGCTCAACTTCGCGGTGGCCCTCCTCCCCCGATATTGTCAGGATCATGCTTTCAACCTCGAAATCCTGGCTTACAGCCGCGGCCGCCGATCTTCTGCTGATTCTCGTGTTCGCTGCGATCGGCCGTGACGCCCATGCCCGCGGAGACATTATTTCCGGCGCCTTCATCACAGCATGGCCGTTCCTGGTAGGCGCGTTGCTCGGCTGGCTTGTCCTGCGGGTGTGGCGTGCGCCGTTCGCCGTCTGGCCATCCGGCGTGGCAGTGTGGCTCGCGGCCGTGATCGTCGGCATGATGTTGAGGGCCGTGACGGGACAAACCGTCGTCCTGCCGTTTGTCATTGTTGCGCTGATCAGCCTGGGTGTTTTCCTGCTTGGCTTCCGTGCGGTGAGTGCGTTGGTCCGTCGGGTGTCGGCAAGCCGGCAACGCCGAGCCTGATCCGATCCTCCAACCAGCACATGCACTAGGCTGGGGAGCGTCCGCAACGATGCTTTTCCGGAAAGGCCCCACGTGATCACCGCTTTTGTCCTGATCAAGACCGATGCCTCGCGCATCCCGGAAACCGCCGAACAAATCTCGGCCATCCAAGGCATCAGCGAGGTCTATTCAGTCACCGGCGAATGGGACCTCATCGCTGTTGCCCGGGTGTCCAAGCACGAGGATCTCGCGGACGTCATTGCAGATCGCTTGTCCAAGGTGCCTTCAGTGGTCCATACCACCACGCACATCGCGTTCCGCGCCTACTCACAGCATGACCTTGACGCCGCATTTGCCCTCGGCTTCGAATAAGGACTGAGCCTGCGCACGGGAAGAACGTGAGCCAAATCAGCTTTGGCTGAGGGCCGTCCATTTGGCCAGCACTCCGGCAGCCAACCCGGAATCAATCGACTCAGTTGCCCTGCCGAAGGCAGCCCGCATCCGGTCCAGCAGGCTTCCGTCAGCGTGGAGATCGAATGCCACCAACCCTGCAGCTGCGTTGAGGAGCACCGCGTCCCTGACGGGACCGGGCTTGCCGTCAAGCACTTCCCGGACGACGCCAGCATTCACCGTGGCGTCCCCACCACGGAGGTCCGCTACGGTGGACGGTTTGATACCGAGCTCGGCAGGTGTGAACACCTCTTCTGTCACGGAACCGTCCCTGATCTCCCACACCGTGGATGGCCCCGTTGGCGTAAGTTCATCAAGCCCGTCATCTCCACGGAAGACAAGGCCGCGGCTACCGCGGCGGGCCAGCACGCCGGCAACAAGGGGCGCCATCCGCGCATTTGCCACGCCCACGGCAGATGCCTGGACATGTGCGGGGTTGGTCATGGGACCCAGGAAGTTGAACGCCGTAGGAACGGCCAATTCCCGCCGAGGGACTGCCGTGTGCCTGAACGAGGGGTGGAAGACTTGAGCAAAGCAGAACGTGATTCCGGCCTCTTCCGCGTTGCGCGCCACCTGGTCGATGGACAGATCCAGGCGCACACCGAGTGCCTCCAGGACATCCGCCGAGCCCGAGGTCGATGAAGCAGCCCGGTTGCCGTGCTTTACAACCTTGGCTCCGGCGCCCGCAGCCACCAGTGCCGCCATTGTGGAGATATTCACAGTGTTGAGGCGGTCCCCGCCGGTTCCAACGATGTCCAGCTTTTCACCCGAGATCGAAATGGGATTGGCATGCTGGACCATGGCCTCCACCAGACCAGCAAGCTCCTCAACGGTCTCGCCCTTGGCCCGCAAGGCCACCAGGAAGCCTGCAATCTGCGATGGAGTAGCTTCTCCGGACATGATCGTGTTCATGGCCCACGCTGTGTTGTCCACTGCAAGGTCGTCGCCGTTGATCAGTGCTGAGATGAGCCCTGGCCAGGTATTGCTGGCTGCAGGTGCCGATGCCGGAGAAGTCACTCCCTGATGCTATCGAGCCAGCCACGCCGATGACCAATGTGAACCACGCCGGGAACTTTTCCGCGCGATTTCGCGTCTTTGTAGAAAAAGTCTCCCGAATCGGTGGTTTGCATTGGGAACTCTGGACTTTTACAGACATAATGTCCTTGTGACATCTGCGACCCATGCCCCCAGTACCCCGGCGCACCCGACGCTGAACCGCCCTAACTTGGTTTCTGTTGGAACCGTAGTTTGGCTGTCCAGTGAGTTGATGTTCTTCGCCGGCCTCTTTGCCATGTACTTCACCCTGCGCTCCACATCAGGACTGATGTGGGCCGAGGAGACGGCCAAGCTCAACTTCCCGTTTGCGCTCGTCAACACCATCGTCCTTGTGGCAAGTTCCTTTACTTGCCAGATGGGCGTCTTTGCCGCCGAGCGGCTCGAACCCCGCCGCACCGGCGGGCTCTTGCAGTTCACCCGCTGGGGCATGACCGAATGGTTTACCCTCACCTTCATCATGGGTGCCTTCTTCGTTGCCGGGCAGACGACGGAATACGCCATGCTCGTATCCGAGCACGTATCCCTGTCCTCCAATGCCTACGGCTCCGCCTTCTACATGACCACGGGCTTCCACGGCCTCCACGTCATCGGCGGCCTGATCGCTTTCCTGTTCATCATCGGCCGTGCGTTTGCGGCCAAGAAGTTCGGACACTTTGAAGCGACGTCGGCAATCGTCACCTCGTACTACTGGCACTTCGTTGACGTTGTTTGGATTGGCCTCTTCCTGGTCATCTACGTCCTCAAGTAAGCCCGGCTTGACTCTTTTTCTACAAGAGGCAGAATTTCAAGAAGCGGCTCACGGAGCCGACGCAGGATCGAATAAAGGAACCACCACGTGAAGGCACTCTCGCAGAAGCGACGTCACCCACTGGCAGCCATAGCGCTGCTATTGATGGGCCTCCTCCTCACTGGTGGGCTGTACGCCGTTGCCACATCTGTCAACCAGGCCAAGGCCGACACCACAAGCTACAGCGCCAGTGACGTAGAAGAAGGCGGCAAGCTTTTCGCCGCCAACTGCGCCACCTGCCACGGCATGGGTGCCAGCGGAACCCAGGACGGCCCCTCGCTGGTCGGCGTGGGTGCTGCTGCGGTTGACTTCCAGGTTGGTACCGGTCGTATGCCCATGCAGATGAACGGCCCGCAGGCCCAGCAGAAGCCCGCCCAGTTCAATGAAGAGCAGACCAAGCAGCTCTCTGCCTACGTTGCATCCCTCGGCGCAGGTCCGGCCATTCCCGAGGAACACCTCCTCGATGGCAAGGGAGACGCTGCCAAGGGTGGCGAACTCTTCCGCGTCAACTGCGCCATGTGCCACAACGCAGCTGCTGCTGGTGGAGCCCTGACACGAGGCAAGTTCGCTCCGGCTCTTGCAGGCGTCAGCTCACAGCACATTTATGAGGCAATGGCCACGGGCCCGCAGAACATGCCCGTGTTCAACGACTCGAACGTCACCCCTGAAGACAAGCGCGACATCATCACCTTCCTGAAGACCATTGAAGCCAATGGTTCGCCGGGTGGCGCTGACCTTGGATCCCTCGGCCCGGTCTCCGAAGGCCTGTTCGTGTGGGTTGCCGGCTTGGGTGTCATCATCGCATTCACGATCTGGCTGACGTCCCGCACGTCCTGATCGCGAAGCAACGAAAACTTCTGCTGCACGATCAGCAGTTTGAAACTGAAAATAACTCGGCCCCGGCCGAGACAACGAGAGAAGGATGAGGCGAATTATGGGCAACCATAGTGACGGCAGTCCGAACCACTCGGGCACCGTAGCTACGGCTGGTCAGAATGAGGTGGAGAAGTTCCAGGATCCTGGACTCCCTCCGCATCGTTTGCGCCTGGCTGACACGGACCCGGTAGCCGCAAAGCGCGCCGAGCGTCAGGTAGCCATTCTGTTTGGCACCTCCGTCATCGGAACGCTGGTCTTCCTGGTGGCGTACTTCGCCATTGACCTTGGCGACGACACCACCATTGCAACCATCCGCACCCAGAACCTTCTTCTGGGCCTCGGCACGGCCTTCGCGATGCTCGGTATCGGCACCGGCATCGTGCACTGGGCCAAGGCCCTGATGCCCGATCACGAAGTCTCTGAAGAGCGCCACGCTATCCGTACCGAAGAGGACCGCCAGGCAGCTGTGCGCATCGTCGACGACATCGTCGAGGAGACCGGCATCAAGCGCCGCCCGCTGATCCGCAACACCCTTCTTGGTGCTGTCGCTTTGGCTCCCCTGCCCGCTCTTGCCATCTTTGGCGACTTGGGTCCACGTCCTGACAAGGCTCTGGCGCACACCATGTGGGCTCCGGAGGGCGGCAAGCTCAAGCGCCTGACCCGCGACCCCGATGGCACACCCATCAAGGCCTCGGATGTCACCATCGGCTCGGCCTTCCACGTTATCCCCGAGGGCCTCAACGAGCTCCACGAGGGCAAGTTGAACGAGAAGGCCAAGGCCGTTGTCCTCTTGATGCGTCTGGACCCGAACTCGCTGAATCCTTCCGAGGGACGCGAGAGCTGGAGCTACAACGGAATCGTTGCTTACTCCAAGATCTGCACGCACGTCGGATGCCCTGTCGCTCTTTACGAGCAGCAGACGCACCACCTTCTGTGCCCGTGCCACCAGTCCACCTTTGACCTCACGCAGGAATGCAAGGTCATCTTCGGGCCGGCCAGCCGTCCGCTTCCCCAGCTGCCTATCGCGGTTGATGCAGAGGGCTACCTCGTCGCTACCAGCGACTTCAGAGAACCTGTAGGACCGAGTTACTGGGAGCGTGACGAGCATGAGCGCCTCATCAACAGCTGAAGCCCCCTTCGTTCCGAAGACCAAGGTTGGTAGTTTCACCAACTTTGTAGACGAGCGTGTTGGCGGCTCCGGCATCTTGCGCGAGTTCGGCCGGAAGGTCTTCCCTGACCACTGGTCGTTCATGTTCGGTGAGGTGGCGCTGTATTCCTTCGTCATCCTGCTGATGTCGGGTACCTTCCTGACCTTCTTCTTCGATCCGTCCATGGCAGAAACCCACTACCAGGGTTCCTACACGCCGTTGTACAACGTCGAAATGTCTGTTGCCTACAACTCGTCGCTGAACATCTCGTTTGATGTCCGTGGCGGTCTCTTCATGCGCCAAGTACACCACTGGGCAGCACTGCTGTTCGTGGCATCCCTCGGCGTTCACATGCTGCGTGTCTTCTTCACGGGCGCTTTCCGCAAGCCCCGCGAAATGAACTGGGTTGTAGGCGGCGTCCTGCTGATCCTCGCCATGGCTGCCGGCTTCACCGGTTACTCCCTCCCCGATGACCTGCTGTCCGGTAACGGCCTGCGCATCATCGACGGCGTGATCAAGTCGATTCCGGTCATCGGAACGTACATCTCCTTCTTCCTCTTCGGTGGGGAGTTCCCGGGTACGGCCATCATCGGCCGCCTGTATGTGCTTCACATCCTCCTGGTGCCCGCCCTCATCCTGCTGATGATCGTGATCCACCTCTTCATGGTGGTTGTCCACAAGCACACGCAGTACCCTGGCCCGGGCCGCAACGACGGCAACGTCGTCGGTTACCCCCTCGGCCCGGTTTACGCGGCCAAGGCCGGTGGCTTCTTCTTCATCGTGTTCGGTGTTCTGGCGCTCATGGCGGCTGCGTTCACCATCAACCCGATCTGGAACTACGGGCCTTACGACCCCTCCCCTGTCTCGGCCGGCACCCAGCCTGACTGGTACATCGGATTCGTCGACGGCGCCCTTCGCCTTATGCCGGGTGTCATCAACAACTTCCACTTCGAGTGGATCGTCTTTGGACACACGCTCACGCTGAACGTGCTTCTTCCGGCCCTGGTTCCTGCGGGAATCATCTTCACCGTTCTGTTCATGTACCCATGGATCGAACGCTGGGTCACCAAGGACAACCGTGAACACCACGTTCTGGACCGCCCCCGCAATGCACCCACCCGCACTGCGATCGGCGTGGCCGGTTTCACTTGGTACTGCGTTATGTGGGCCGCGGCCGGCTCGGACCTCATTGCCACTCACTTCCACGTGTCACTGAATGACGTGACGTACTGGTTGCGGACGCTGTTCTTCATCGGCCCGATCATCGCCTTCATCGTCACCAAGCGAATTGCCCTGGCTCTCCAGCGCAAGGACCGCGAAATTGCACTCCACGGTCGCGAAACCGGACGTATCGTTCGGCTCCCGCACGGCGAGTTCATCGAAGTCCACGCACCCCTGGACGAGTACAAGCGCTACAAGCTCGTAGGCTTCGAATCACCGGCTCCCCTGCCGGCGCAGCCGAACGAGCATGGCGTAGTAACCCGCAAGGAAAAGCGCCGTGCAGCGCTTTCCCGCTGGTTCTTCGAAGACCGCGTTGCTCCGGCAACGCCTGCGGAACTTGAAGCCGCGCACGCACATGGCCACCACGAGGCCATCGAAGCGGCCGACGAGCAAAAGAGCCTGAGCCACTAACGGCCCGGACCTCGACAACAGAAGGGGCACAGTCCATGCGGACTGTGCCCCTTCTGTTGTTGGATCTCAAAGAACGCTGGAAGGGGTCGGATGTCCAGTCCCACACCGATGGTGCGGAGGCCCACCCGACAGCCACCCGAGGCCCACCCGACAGCCACCCGACGGCGCGCCGGGCAAGCTCTACTGAGTGGTCCGGTATCCCGATGCATAGTTGCGCGTAGGACGCACTCCGGGCCGCTGCAAGGGAACCCACAGCTTGTACCTGTCCGCACGGTAGTAGGAGACGGAATAGTCCACCATTGCGCGCGCAACGAAGGCATGGCGCTGGATCTTCAGCAGCGGCGATCCGACGTCCACGTTCAGCAACCTTGCAGTGGACGGTGACGCAGCCGTTGCCTCGATCATGTCCTCGCCCCACTCCATGACCAGGCCATACCGTTCGCTCAGAACGTTGTACAGCGACGTTGGCGGGGCCTCATCGAGAAGTCCTGGAACGCGGTGTGCCGGAATAAAGTTCTCGTCCACGCTCATGGGCTCGTTATCGGCCAGGAGAAGCCGCCGGAACCGAACCAGGGGCGTTCCCTCGTCGAGCTGCAGTTCCCGCGCCAGAAACGCACTGGCTCCAATCTGTTCAAAACTCAGAACCTTGGCGGCCGGGACCATGCCGCGCCGCTGCATTTCCTCACTGTAGGAGGTCAGCTTCACCTGAAGGTCCAGCTTGGGCTTCCTCACGAAAGTTCCCAAGCCTACGACGCGCTCTATGACTTCTTCGCCGACCAGCGCATCGATTGCCTGTCGAACAGTCATGCGTGCAAGGCCAAAGCGCTCCGAGAGATCCCGTTCGGAAGGAAGGGCCGAACCCGGCGGACACGACTGCCCAATGAAGGTACGAAGGATTTCACGCAATTGAATATAGATGGGCGTGCTGCTGGAACGGTCAATCTCGCCAGCAATGCCGGCTGCGTCAGCCACAGCAGAAATCCAGCAATTGAGTCATGTTTCAAGGATAAGACAGACAGCCACAGGTCTAGACCAGCGGGCATTGAACTGGTGGGCTTCACGGGATGGCGGCTACTCTTGTATGGATCATTTCCTGGCGGAGTAAACCGCCGTAGCAAAGGAGCTGGCTTGCCGCAGCAGAAAGCCTTAGTCGCCGCTGAGATCGGCCTTCATGCCCGCGCGGCAGCAGTCTTTGTCCGTGCCGTCACGGAGACAGGACTGCCCGTGACAATCCGGAAGACAGACGGCAAGCCAGTCGACGCCCGATCTCTGCTCGAGGTCATGACAGAGGACTTCGGCCACGGATGTGAAGTTCTTCTTGAGGTCGCCCCCGATGCGCTCACGGACTCTCAGACTCTCTGGACGGCACGGAATGCCCTTGCTGCTCTTTCCTCCGTCCTGGAGGCTCCTGAGGCCCGCTGAGGCTACGTTGCGCGCGGACCACCCATCACACGGGGATGCCGCACGCGGAAAAGAACCCTGAATACACAAATAAGGATGGGCCCCACCTTTCGGTAGGGCCCATCCTTATTGCCGTTCTGGAACTGCTAGTGGGCGTGGTCGCCGCGGCTGTATTCGAAGACCCAGCCGATCAAGGCAACGATGGCCAGGCCACCGGCCACGTAGGTTACCCAGAAACCTACGGCCAAGCCGAGGAATCCACCTGCACACGAGAGGCCAAGAACCAGGGGCCACCAGCTCCAGGGGCTGAAGTGACCCTGCTCCCCCGCACCCTCGTGGATCTCTGCGTCAGGACGGTCCTCCGGGCGCATTCCGATGCGCTTGCCTGTGAAGCCAAGGTAAGCACCGATCATGCCTGCGAGGCCACCTACGAGCAGGATGCCGAGCACGCCAACCCACTCGGACCATTCGGTCAGGAAGCCGTACGCAATCGCTACGGGTACGAAGAAGAAGACTCCGGCTCCGAAGAGCCACGATTCAATTTTCATTTGCTGACGTCCCTCTGGTCGGCGTTACCCAGAACTGCTGCTGCGGGTGACGGAGCCTCGGCGGTGTGCACCTGGGCCAACTCCGGGTGGTGGAGATCCAGGGCCGGGCGTTCGGAGCGAATACGGGGCAAGGAAGTGAAGTTGTGGCGCGGCGGCGGGCACGAGGTTGCCCATTCCAGCGAAGCACCAAAGCCCCACGGGTCATCTACTTCAACCTTCTTGTTGCTGCGCCACGTGATGTAGACGTTCCAGAAGAACGGCAGCAGCGAAGCGCCCAGGACGAAGGAGGAAATAGTGGAGAACTGGTTCATCCACGTGAAGTTGTCCTGCGGCATGTAGTCGGCGTAGCGACGCGGCATACCTTCAACACCCAGCCAGTGCTGGATCAGGAACGTGCCGTGGAAGCCGAGGAACAGCAGCCAGAAGTGGATCTTCCCGAGACGTTCGTTCAGCATCTTGCCGGTCCACTTGGGCCACCAGAAATAGAAGCCGGCGAACATGGCGAACACGACGGTACCGAAGACCACGTAGTGGAAGTGGGCGACCACGAAGTAGGAGTCGGAAACGTGGAAGTCCAGCGGCGGCGATGCCAGGATGATGCCGGTCAGGCCACCGAAGAGGAACGTCACCAGGAAGCCGATGCTCCAGAGCATAGGCGTCTCGAACGTGATGGATCCTTGCCACAAGGTGCCGATCCAGTTGAAGAACTTCACGCCCGTCGGTACTGCGATCAGCATCGTCATGAAAGCGAAGAACGGAAGCAGGACGGAACCGGTCACGTACATGTGGTGGGCCCACACGGTCACGGACAGAGCTGCAATGGCGATGGTTGCGTAGACAAGGCCCTTGTAACCGAAAATCGGCTTCCGGCTGAAGACCGGGAAGATCTCGGAAACGATACCGAAGAACGGCAGGGCGATGATGTACACCTCGGGGTGGCCGAAGAACCAGAACAGGTGCTGCCAGAGGACGGCACCGCCGTTTTCGGGATCGAAGATGTGGGCACCAAAGCGGCGGTCAGCGCCAAGGGCGAAGAGTGCAGCTGCAAGCGGCGGGAAGGCCATGAGGACGAGGATTGCCGTCACCAGGGTGTTCCAGGTGAAGATCGGCATACGCCACATGGTCATGCCCGGAGCGCGCATGCAGATGATGGTGGTGATGAAGTTGACGGCACCAAGGATGGTTCCGAAACCGGAGAGCGCGAGCCCGAAGACCCACAGGTCACCACCGACACCCGGACTGAATGTCGTATTCGACAACGGTGCGTAAGCGAACCAACCGAAGCTGGCAGCACCCTGCGGGGTGATGAAGCCGGATACGGCGATGGTGGAGCCGAAGAGGAAGAACCAGAACGCCAGGGCGTTCAGACGCGGGAACGCAACGTCCGGGGCACCAATCTGCAACGGCATGATGACGTTGGCGAAGCCGGCGAACAGCGGGGTTGCGAACATCAGCAGCATCACGGTGCCGTGCATCGTGAACATCTGGTTGTACTGCTCTTTGGTCTGCAGGATCTGCATGCCCGGCTCGAACAGTTCTGCACGGATCAGGAGCGCCATGACGCCACCGAGGCAGAAGAACACGAACGACGCAATGAGGTACATGTACCCGATGGTCTTGTGGTCCGTGGAGGTGATCCAGTTGACGACAATGCGTCCCTTGGATTTAGGAACTACGGGAGCCTCAAGGGTCCCGGCGGATTGAGTGTAAGTAGCCACGTCGCTCCCCTTACTTTTCGTTCAGGTTCGGATTGCGGTCGTATTCCGCACCGAGCAGGCCCGTGTTGCCATCCTGGCGGAGCTTGTCCATGTGGGCCTTGAACTCAGACTCGGAGACAACCTTGACGCGGAAGAGCATTTCGGAGTGATATTCACCGCAGAGTTCGGCGCACTTTCCATCGAAGGTGCCCTCCTTGGTGGGAGTGAACCGGATGTAGTTCGTCTTGCCGGGGATCATGTCGCGCTTCTGAAGGAAGGCGGGAACCCAGAAGGAGTGAATGACATCGCGGGAGTTCAGCTCCAGGTCCACGGACTTGCCAACCGGCAAGTACAGGGTGGGGAGCAGTTCCTTGTCCACTTCGGCGCCCGTCAGGTGAGCCTGAACGCCGGCTTCGTGGAGGTCCTCGGAGATGACCTGGCCCTGCTTGTAGTTGAAGTCCCAGGCCCACTGCTTTCCGCGGACATCAACAACGACATCTGCAGGCTGTGAACGATCGTCGATCGCGCGCTGGTCCTGGTCGGTGAAGTAGAAGAACACCAGCACCATGAACAGCGGGATGGTCAAGTAGAAGACCTCGAGCGGCAGGTTATAGCTGAGCTGCTTGGGGAATCCCGTGGTGCCCTTACGGCGACGGTAAGCAATGATGCACCAGACCAGGAGGCCCCACGTGATGATACCGACTGCCAAGGCGGCGATCCATGAGTTGACCCAGAGGTCCATGATCCGGTCAGTGTGGTTGGTCGTGCCGCGCTCTGTAGGCAGCCAACCCTTCTCTACCTCTGGTGAACATCCGGTCAAAACCAACGCGCCGGCGAGTGCCAAGCCAGTGATCGAGGTGATCTTTATGCGTCGGCTGCCGGTTCGGTTCTGCGAACTCACAGACGGCCCTTCCTCTTGTTGCTGTCTCCCGGCAGGCCGAAGGCTCACCGGGCACACTAAAAGTTTTACTACCCGATGTAGAGCTTACCGCTATCAGGCGGTTTTCGCGCACATGTCAGCGCCGTGGCTCCGAACGCTTTTGAAGCGGCCCGGAGGGGCGCCGACATGCGGCGATGGCTCACATCAGTGGAACGAATCACCGCAGGCGCAAGACCCGCCGGCGTTCGGGTTGTCAATGGTGAAGCCCTGCTTCGAAATGGTGTCTTCAAAGTCGATGCTTGCACCGCTGAGGTAAGGGACACTCATCTTGTCCACGATGACCTCGACACCGTCGTAGTCACGCACAGCGTCTCCGTCGAGCATGCGCTCGTCAAAGTAGAGCTGGTAGATCAAGCCGGAGCATCCGCCAGGCTGGACTGCAACGCGCAGCCGAAGATCGGTGCGCCCTTCCTGTTCGAGGAGGCTGCGGACCTTGCCTGCTGCGACGTCGGTCAGATTGACCTCGTGCGTGGGCAGTTCGTCACTGGTGACGACCTGTGTTCCGGTGCTGTTTTCGTTGGTTGCAGTGCTCATTGGCCTACCTTCTTATGAAGCTTCTGGAGGCGGCGCCGGGACGCTGCCTGCCCTTACCCAATTACATACGGGTTATAGCTAATGCTACGTCGCGCAGACGCTTTGCTATAACTCCAGACGTAACCACTGACAGCATTTCCTTGTTCCCGGCTAAACAGGGACTAAGCCCCCAGCCCCTCGGCATTCAGACGTGCAAGCATCAACGCTTCAGCCAACACTGCGTGGCGGAAGTCGCCGATGTGGAGGGATTCGTTGGCGCTATGCGCGCGGGAATCGGGATCTTCCACCCCTGTCACCAGGATCTGGACGTCCGGATACATTTCCAGGAGGTCGGCAATGAAGGGAATGGACCCGCCGATTCCCATTTCCACCGGCTGCACGCCCCAGGACTGTTCCAAGGCCCACAAAGCGACACGGGCGGCAGATGAGGTCGTGTCGGTGCTGAAGGCGTTCCCGCGCTCCCCCGGCGTAAATGTCACCTTGGCTCCGAATGGCGCCCTCGACTCAACGTGGTTCTTCAAAGCGTCCATGGCAGCTTCGGGGTCCTGGCCAGGGGCCAGGCGCATGCTGAATTTGGCACGTGCTGCGGGAATCAAGGTGTTGGAGGCCACGTCGACGGCCGGTACATCCATGCCGATGATGGACAACGCCGGCTTGGTCCAGAGGCGCGAACCGATGGTCCCGCTCCCGGCGAGCCGCACGCCGTCGAGCACTGACGCGTCGGCGCGGTAGTCCTCTTCGGTGAGGTCGACCACCACGTCATCACGCCCCACCAGCCCGGCGACTGCCACGTTGCCGTCGTCGTCGTGGAGTGTGGCGATCAGGCGTGACAGAAGCGTAGGAGCGTCCAGAACCGGCCCACCGAACATCCCTGAGTGGACGGCGTGGTCCAGGACGCGGACTTCGAACGTGCCGTCCACCAAGCCACGGAGGCTGGTAGTCAGGGCCGGAACACCCACTTTCCAGTTGCTCGAATCGGCCACCACGATGACGTCCGAACGGAGCAGCTCCTGGTGTTCCTCAAGGAAGGTGCGGAAAGTGGGCGAGCCCGCCTCTTCCTCGCCCTCGAAGAAGAAGGTCACGCCGAGGCCGAACTTTTCGCCAAGAACTTCGCTGACGGCGCTGTAAGCAGCCAGGTGGGCCATGATGCCTGCTTTGTCATCGGCCGCACCGCGCCCGTACAGACGGCCGTCCCGTTCTTCCGCCATAAAGGGCTCAGAGGTCCACAGATCCCGGTTACCCGGCGGCTGTACGTCGTGGTGGGCGTACAGAAGGATGGTGGGCTTGCCGTCCGCGGCGGGTCGACGGGCGACGACGGCAGGGCCGCCGGGGGTACCGTCGGCTTTGTTGCACCTCAGGATACGGACGTCCGGCATGCCGGCGGCCTGTACCAGGGAAGATACGGCCTCGGCACTTCGATCGAGTTCATTGGGGTCGAAGCTGAGCCATGCAATGCCGGGAATGGACACCAGGTTCTTCAGGGAATCCATGGTGGAGTTGAAGGCCTCGTTGACCGCCTTCTCCAGTTCCTCGACCGGGATGTCGCCGGAGTGCTGTTGCTTGTTCTGCGGGTTCTCCGCATGCGCTGAAGTCATGGCCCACACTTTACCTCCGGGTAACAAGCCCCCGCGGGATGCAAGGCCGGGCTGACCGGACCCATAACCCCGGCCAACCTCCCACGAGGTAACGTGCGCCACCTCGCCGAGGGTATTCTGTATGGGTGTTCGGACGTAAAAAGGAAGAGCCCAGCGCTCAGTCAGTAGTAGACCAGGCCTACGCCACCGCCCCGGGACCGGGTGCCGGTAAGGGCACCCCTACGCCCAAGCGGAAGGCCCAGGAAGCAGCCCGGAAACGCCCCCTGGTGCCCACCGACCGCAAGGCCTCGAAGGCTGCGGAAAGGGTGGCAATTCAGGACCAGCGCCAGAAAATGCGCCAGGCCCTGGACACCGGTGACGAGAAGTTCCTCCCCCTACGGGACAAGGGACCCCAGAAGCGGTACGTGCGCGACTACGTCGATGCCCGTTTCAGCCTGGGCGAATACCTCATGTTCGGAGCTTTGCTGTTCGTCGTGATCTCGCTGATCATTCCGCCCACCAGCGCCGGCATCAGCTACGTCCTTGTCGGCTTCTGGATCATGTTCCTCGCAGTCTTCGTTGACGTGTTCATCCTGTCGCGCAAGCTCCGCAAACAGCTGACAGCAAAATTCGGCGAGGTTGAGCGCGGATCCGTTTGGTACGGCTGCATGCGTGCGCTCCAGTTCCGCAAGCTTCGCCTGCCCAAGCCACAGGTGAAGCGCGGGCAGTACCCGGCCTAGTAGCCACACCATTCAAAAGGAGACCCCGGACCATTGGTCCGGGGTCTCCTGCTTTTGCGCTTTAGCGGGATGACCGCTTGCGGAGCTTTACCAGGCCCTTGTTGATGCGGGAAACCCAGAACGGACCTTCATAGAGGAAGGCCGTGTATCCCTGCACCAAGGTTGCTCCGGCATCCAGCCGGTCCTGCACATCGCGGGGTGTCTCTACGCCACCAACAGCGATGAGAACGAGCTGATCGCCGACCGCTTCCTTGAGGCGGCGCAGAACCTCCAGGGAGCGCTGCTTGAGGGGCGCCCCGGACAATCCACCGGCACCGAGGGCATCAACCTTTGCGGGATCAGACATGAGGCCGCCCCTGGAAATCGTGGTGTTGGTGGCAATGATGCCATCAAGCTTAAGGTCCAGCGCCAGGCGGGCGACATCGTCAATGTCTTCATCGGACAGGTCCGGAGCAATCTTGACGAGCAGCGGCACATGCCGCCCCGCGGACTCATCGGCGGCGTCGCCGACGGCCCTCAGGAGCGGGCGGAGGGTTTCGACGTTCTGCAACAGACGGAGGCCAGGCGTGTTCGGTGAGCTGACATTGACCACCAGATAATCCGCCGCCGGAGCCAGGGTCCTTGCACTCACCAGGTAGTCCTCAGTGGCGTCCTCCAGCTCCACTACCTTGGTCTTGCCGATGTTGACCCCGATGATTGGCCGTGTGTCACGGTACTGCCTTTGCAAAGCAGCCCGTGCCGACTTAAGCCGCGGCGCAACTGCCGCGGCGCCGTCGTTGTTGAATCCCATGCGGTTGATAACAGCGCGGTCCTCGATCAGGCGGAACAGCCGGGGCTTCTCGTTGCCCGGCTGAGCTTGACCGGTGATGGTGCCAACTTCCACATGGCCGAAACCGAGCTCGGACAGGGCCTCAATGCCGTGGCCTTCCTTGTCGAAGCCGGCGGCCAAACCGAACGGCGACGGAAAAGTGAGGCCCAACGCCTCCGTCCTCAAGGAGGCATCAGGCGCAGTCAGCTTTGCCAGGATCCGACCGGCGCCCGAACGGTGGGCAAGCCGGATTCCCTGGAAACCGATCTTGTGGGCCTTCTCGGCATCCATCCAGGAAAAGGCCAACTTGAAGAATGTGGGGTAAACACGCATGATCCTAGTTTTGCCGTTCCGGGACAACTCGCCAAACCCGTGACCATGGAAGCCGCTAGCATGTACGCATGCCGCCGGTAGATAGTGACGCACATCATGAACATCAGCCAATGACTGCCGACATCGCAGTAGTCGGCGCCGGCCTGTCGGGGCTCGTGGCCGCTGCCACAGCGTATGCCGCCGGAAAGAGCGTCATCGTGCTGGACCAAGAGCCGGAAGCCTCGCTCGGCGGTCAGGCCCACTGGTCCTTCGGCGGCCTCTTCATGGTCGACACCCCGGAACAGCGCAGGCTCGGCGTCAAGGACAGTACCGAGCTCGCGTTGTCTGACTGGTTCGCCTCCGCCGCTTTCGACCGGCCCGCCGATACGCAGGCGCGGGCCTGGGCCGAGGCCTATGTCAACTTCGCAGCCGGCGAGAAGAGGAGTTGGCTCAGGAGCCTGGGCGTCGGCATCTTTCCATTGGTCCAGTGGGCGGAGCGGGGAGGCTACGGACCACAGGGTCATGGCAATACGGTGCCCCGCTTCCACGTCACGTGGGGAACAGGTCCGGCGCTCGTCCAACCCTTCCTGGCCAAAGTGCAGGAGGGTGTGGCCGCGGGAAAGGTGCGGATGTGCTTCAGGCACCGCGCCGCAGCCCTGACGACGACGGCGGGAAAGGTCACCGGCGTGGCCGGCCAGGTCCTGGAACAGTCGACGGCGGTGCGGGGTCAGGCATCGTCCCGGGTCACCGTCGGAGACTTCGAAGTGAATGCGGGGGCGGTGGTGGTGACCACCGGAGGGATCGGCGGCAACCATGAGGTTGTCAGGCGGCAATGGCCGGGGGGAAAGGCGCCTGCGGAGATGCTCAGCGGTGTGCCCGCGTCAGTGGACGGCGGGTTCCTTCCGGCGGTAGCGACAGCGGGTGGCTCGTTGATCAACGGTGACAGGATGTGGCACTACCCGGAGGGAATCCGCAATTATGATCCCGTCTGGCCACAGCACGGCATCCGCATCCTTCCGGGCCCGTCGTCCCTGTGGCTGGACGCCACCGGAGCCCAGCTGCCCGCCCCGCTGTTTCCCGGCTTCGATTCGCTGGGCGCTTTGCGCCACATTGTCGCGACCAACCACGGGTATTCCTGGTTTGTCCTTAATCGGACCATCGCGCTCAAGGAGCTTGCCCTGTCCGGATCGGAACAGAACCCGGATCTGACAGGCAAGGATGTCCGTCTGTTGGCTTCACGCCTGAAACCCGGCGCCGACTCCCCCATCCAGCGTTTCCTGGACAAGGGCGAAGACTTCATCCAGGCCGCCTCGGTGCGGGAACTCGCTGCAGGGATGAACAAACTAACCGGCAACCAGCTGATCAATGCCGGGTCCCTTGAGGCCCTGGTCCAAGCACGTGACCGCCAAGTGTCCAGCGGCTTGGGAAAGGACCCCCAACTCGCGGCAATCAGGGCTGCACGGCGATTTGCCACGGATAAATTGATGCGCGTCGCGCCCCCGCACCGTCTGACGGACCCGACTCACGGCCCCTTGATAGCCATCCGCCTGTCCGTCCTCACCAGAAAGAGCCTTGGCGGCCTCCAGACGGATCTGAAGTCCAGGGTGCTCAACGATGACGGTCATGCCATAGCGGGCCTCTACGCTGCCGGCGAGGCGGCGGGGTTCGGCGGAGGCGGCATCCACGGGTACCGTGCCCTGGAAGGCACCTTCCTCGGCGGCTGTCTCTTCAGCGGGAGGGCCGCGGGGCGGGAAGCCGCCGCCAGTGTCTAAGCTAGGGCCATGGAGTGGACCCCTGACATCCTGGGAAAGGACTTTCAATCCTGCAGTTTTGAGGCGGCAGGGCCTGACGGCGTCGTCCGCCGCGCCACTCTGATCCGTCACAGGGCGGAACTGCCTGCCCGGCCGCACGAAGGTCCGGGGGCTGGAAACGCCCCCTATGGTGCCGTCCTGTTCCTGCACGGTTGGAGCGACTACTTCTTCAATACGGAGTTGGCCCGGTTCTGGGCGGGCCAGGGTTACGACTTCTATGCCCTTGACATGCACAACCACGGACGAAGTCTTCGATCGGACAGCCCGGGTGGCTACGTGGCTGACTTGGCCTACTACGACGCCGAAATCGACGGAGCCCTGGAACTCATCCGTGCTGACCGTGCCGGCGTCCCTCCGGGCAGTCTGACCTTGATGGGACACTCAACCGGCGGATTGATTGCAGCGCTGTGGGCAAGCCGGCACCAGGACGAACTTCAGTTCCTGGTCCTCGACAGTCCATGGCTGGAAATGCACGGTCATTCGTTGGTTCGTCGTGCCGTCCACACTGTGCTGGCTCCCTTGGCCAAACTTCGTCCTGAAACCATACTGAGGCTGCCGGAGAGAGGCTTCTACTTCCGGAGCATCAGCAGCAGCGCCGAGGGTGAATGGGCGCTGGACGAGAAGTACCGGCCCCCGCTTGCCTTCCCTGTCCGGGCAGGCTGGCTCAGCGCCGTCTTCGCGGGCCATGCGCTGGTATCGCAAGGGTTGAACCTGCAGATGCCGGTCTTGGTCCTTACATCTGCGGCCAGCGCCAATGGCATGGTGTGGCAGGAATCGATGCGTCGCTCCGATGCCGTCTTGGATGTCGGCATTATCGCCCTCCGGGCCATGGCACTGGGCCGGACAGTCACCCTGGAACGCATTGATGGCGGGCTCCACGATGTCTTCCTTTCGGCACCTGCAGTGCGGCAGGACGCTTATGCGAGGCTGGGCCGCTGGATCAGTGGATACATGCGCTATGGCGGCCCGCAAGGCAGCGTGCCGGAAACCACCGTGCCGGAACACCCGGCCCAGGAACACCACAGCAGGGAACACCAACAGAAGGGGGATGCATGACGGCTACAGGTAACGCCGGAACACAGTGGGGGCAGGATGTACTGGGCCACAACTACGAGAGCCTGGATTTACCCTTGGGGACTGACGAAGAGGGCCCGGTCAAAGCCACCTTGGTGCGGCACTCGCCACCCACCGGGGACACCGCCCCGCACGGAATCCTCGACTTCCTGACGACCTTCGCAAAAAGAAAGCGCCGTACTCCGCCCGAGTCCGGCGGGGCGCCGCGAGCGGTGCTCTACCTCCACGGGTGGGCAGACTACTTCCTCCAAACCGAGCTGGCCGAGTACCTTACCGCGTCTGGTTTTATGTTCTATGCCCTGGACCTCCGCAAATTCGGCAGAAGCCTGCTCCCGGGACAAACCCCCGGCTACACCTCGGATCTCGGTGTCTACGACGAAGACCTGTCCGCGGCCCTCCGGGCGATTGAAGCAGATGTGGCAGAACGGACCAACAACCCTGTTCCGCCTACGATCCACGTGATTGCCCACTCCCTTGGCGGGCTGATCGCGGCACTCTGGGCCGACCGCAACCCGGGCAAGGTCGGCACCCTCGTACTTAACTCCCCCTGGCTGGAACTCCAGGGCAGCAGCCTCGTCCGCAGCATCGCCATGCACCTGGTGGAACCTTTTGCCCGCACGGACCCGAAACGACCCTTCCGCTTCCCGGAAATGCCGGCGTACTGGGAGAGCGTCAGCAATGAGGCACACGGCGAATGGATGTTGGACCCGGTCTGGCGTCCGCGCACGTCCTTCCCCATTCGCGCCGGTTGGACCAAGGCAGTACTGGCGGGGCACGCGGCAGTGGAGCGCAAGCTGAACATTGACGCACCTGTCCTGGTTCTCCTGTCTGGTCGCACCAGGATTCAGGCGGAATGGACCTCGGACCTTATGCGCGCAGACGCCGTCATCGACGTCGAACAGACCTCCCGGCGTGCTCTCGGCCTTGCCCGGCGGACAGCAGTGTTCCGGTATCCGGGTGCGCTCCACGACGTCTTCCTGTCCCGTCGCACTGTCCGGCAGCAGGCGTACCGGGATGTCGCCGTCTGGCTGGCTGCCTACCCGTATTGATTTAGCCCACGTGTGCTATTCCGCTGCCGGGGCAGCATCGACGGCCCCGCCGTAGCGCCTGTCCCGTTTGGCGTAGATTTCGACGGCGTCCCACAAGGTGAGCCGGTCCACATCAGGCCACAGGGTGTCCATGAAGACGAACTCCGCGTAGGCGGACTGCCAGAGCAGGAAGTTGGACAGTCGCTGCTCCCCCGAACTCCGGAGGAAGAGATCCACGTCCGGGAGATCGGGCTCGTCCAGATACCTCTGTATGGTCTTCTCCGAGACAGAGCCAGGCTTCAAGCGGCCGGCTGCGACGTCCTGCGCAATGGCCGATACGGCATCGGCAATCTCGGCCCGCCCGCCGTAATTAACACACATGGTCAAGGTACAGGTGTCATTGCCCTTGGTGTATTCCTCGGCCTCTTCGAGTTCCTTGATGACCGAACCCCAAAGCCGCGGCCGCCGGCCGGCCCACCGGATCCGGACGCCCCAGTCGTCCAGCTGGTTCCGCTGCCGCCTTAACACGTCCTTGTTAAATCCCATGAGGAAGCGGACTTCCTCGGGCGAACGGCGCCAGTTCTCTGTAGAAAAAGCGTAGACGCTGACGTACTTGATCCCCAGTTCGATGGCTCCGGCCATCACATCAAGGAGGGCAGGTTCGCCGGCCTTGTGGCCCTCGATCCGTGGCAATCCACGCTGGTTCGCCCATCGGCCATTGCCATCCATGACGATGGCCACGTGCTGCGGGATAAGCTCACTTGGAATTGCTGGCGGCACCGCTCCGGATGGATGCCCGTAAGGAGCGACGACCGCCGCTGTTGTCTTGCTTTTCTTTCCAAGTGCCACTGTCAGCTTCGCTCCACGTGTTTGAGTGATTTCAAGGCCCGTTCCAAATGCCATTGCAGGTAACTCGCCACCAGCCCGGCGGCTTCCCTGCGGTGCCGCGGGTCGGAAACGTCCGCGACCTCCCAGTTGCCTGTCAACAAAGCGCCCAGGAGTACCACGGTCTCAGCCGCCGGCGCCGGTGATCCGGGTGGCCTGCAGTCGCCGCAGACCATTCCGCCCACCGGAGCAGCAAATGCTGTGTGGGGTCCCGGTTTACCGCACCGTGCACAGGCCGTGAAGCTGGGGGCCCAGCCTCCCGTGGCCAACGCGCGCAGAAGATAGGAATCCAGGATCAACTCCGGAGGGTGGTCCGAACGGCTCAGGGCCGCCAGCGCACCTACCAGAAGGTTGTATTGGGCCGTGCCCGATTCCGTGTCTGCGTCGGTCAGCTTTTCTGCTGTCTCCGTCATGGCGGCAGCCACCGTAAATCTGCCGTAGTCGGCAGCAATGCTGCTTCCGTAGGCACCTTTCGCCACTGCTTGGGTGACGATGTCCAACGTGCGGCCGGATACCAGCTGAAGGTCGGCCACCATGAAGGGCTCAAGCCTCGCGCCGAAACGGCTGCTGGTCCTGCGGACCCCTTTTGCCACGGCACGGACCTGCCCATGGTGCTTGGTCAGCAAGGTAATAATGCGATCCGCCTCGCCCAGCTTGTGGGTACGGAGAACCACGGCATCGTCCCGGTAGGACCGGGCTGCAAACGATGGATTGGCCACATCTAATCTTCGCACTATGCCTGGACCCGGGACGGTTGCCGGACCGTGTGGTGACAGAGTTTCCTGTCACCACACGGCCGGGGCCTAGGCCTGGGCGTCCCGAACGGCCCTGTTCACAGCCGAGATCAGTGCCTTGAGGGACGACGTTGTGGTGCTCGGGTCAATTCCCACTCCCCACAGGACACGCTCTCCGACGGCGCATTCAACATACGCGGCGGCACTGGCGCTGCCGCCTTCCGACAACGCGTGCTCGCTGTAGTCGAGAACCCGGACATCGACGCCGTCCTGGTGCAGTATGTCCAACAGGGCCGCAATGGGACCGTTGCCATGCCCGGTGCGCCGAACCTCAGTACCCTCGATCCGCAGGTTCGCATTCATGGTCATTGCGCCGGACTCGTCGGTCTCGGTGCTCACGCTGCCCAAGGTATAACGGCCCCACTGGGCCTGCTCTTCGTCCGAGGGCAGGTACTCATCCTGGAAGATCTGCCACAACTGGGACCCGCTGACTTCGCCACCCACGGCGTCCGTGCGTCGCTGGATAACTCCCGAGAACTCGATCTGGGCACGCCGCGGCAGGTCCAAATTGTGCTCGTTCTTCAGCAAGTAGGCAACGCCACCCTTGCCGGACTGGGAGTTGACGCGGATGACAGCCTCGTAGCTGCGACCCAGGTCCTTGGGATCGATCGGCAGGTAGGGCACCTGCCAGGTGAAATCATCCACGGGCTTGCCGGCAGCGGCGGCGTCCTTCTCCAGAGCCTCGAAGCCTTTCTTGATGGCGTCCTGGTGCGAACCCGAGAACGCTGTGAAGACGAGATCGCCACCGTAGGGAGAGCGCTCCGGCACAGGCAACTGGTTGCAGTACTCCACTGTCCGGCGGATTTCATCAATGTCGGAGAAATCGATCATGGGGTCAACGCCTTGCACGAACATGTTCAACCCCAGCGTGACCAGGTCAACGTTGCCAGTGCGTTCGCCGTTGCCGAAGAGGCACCCCTCAATACGGTCCGCACCGGCCAGGTAACCGAGTTCGGCTGCAGCAACTCCCGTGCCGCGGTCATTGTGCGGGTGGAGCGAAATGATGATGCCTTCGCGCGGGTGCAGATTACGGTGCATCCACTCGATCGAGTCGGCATAGACGTTCGGCGTAGCCATTTCCACCGTGGCAGGCAGGTTGATGATGACCTGCTTATCGGCTGAGGCCTCAAAGACGTCGGCGATGGCGTTGCAAACGCGTGCAGCATACTCGAGCTCGGTTCCCGTGAAGGACTCCGGCGAGTACTCGTAGGTGATGTGCGTGTCGGTCAGCGTCTCTTCGTACTTCTTGCACAAACGCGCACCCTGCAGCGCGATATCCAGGATGCCGTCTTCGTCCTGGTTGAAGACCACTCGGCGCTGCAATACGGAGGTGGAGTTGTACAGGTGGACGATCGCCTGCTTGGCACCTACCAATGACTCGTAGGTCCGTTCAATCAGGTGCTCACGCGCCTGGGTCAATACCTGGATCGTGACGTCGTCCGGAATGTGGCCGCCCTCGATGAGCTGGCGGACGAAATCGAAGTCCGTCTGCGATGCCGACGGGAAGCCGACCTCGATTTCCTTGTAGCCCATCTTGACCAGCAGCTGGAACATCTTCAGCTTGCGTGCCGGGCTCATCGGGTCGATCAGCGCCTGGTTGCCGTCCCGCAGGTCAACGGCGCACCAGCGCGGAGCTTTGGTGATGACCTTGTCCGGCCAAGTGCGGTCCGGGACCTCGACCGTGATCTGGTCCTGGAACGGCAGGTAACGGTGGGTGGGCATACCGGAGGGCTTTTGTGCATTACGCATGACGTGTGGCCTTTTCTCTAAGAACTGAATGAAAGCTTAGCCGGACACAACGAAACTCCGCGGCGAGGATGGCCCAGCGTCAGATAGCTTTCAGGCCTCGCCGCGGCAGCTAAGAAGAAGCATTTCCGCACGCACAAAATTACAGTAACACGGTGCGTATGATGACAGTGCAACACCTCATGCAACGTCCACTATGCAGACGCCGCGGCGGTGGCAACACCAGCTGCAGCGTCCACACAAGGAGCCACAGTGCCACAGTCGGGGATCACTCTTTCGAATATCGACCACAGCGTCCGGCCCCAGGACGACCTCTATCAGCACGTCAACGGCGCGTGGCTCAACAGCACTACGATTCCCGATGACAGGCCGCTGGAAGGTACGTTCACCGCGCTGCGCGATGGGGCCGAACTCGCAGTCAAGGCAATCATCGAAGAAGCCGCCGGCAAGGGCGAATCGGCCACCGGTATTGAACAAAAGGTTGGCGGCCTCTACGCCAGCTTCATGGACGAGGCTGCGGCAGAGGTAAAGGGACTCGAACCCGTGCGGGGCCGCCTTGACGAGGTCAGCGCAGTGAGCTCTCCCAAGGACCTGGCGGCTTTGATCGGCCGTCTTTTCCGTTCGGATGTGTCCGGCCTCTTCTCCATCTATCCCGCGCCGGATGCCGGGAACCCGGAACGAATCCTGCTGTACATCGGGCAGGGCGGCTTGGGTTTGCCCGACGAGTCCTACTACCGCGAGGACAAGTTCGCCGGCATTGTGTCGGCGTACAGCAGCTACATCGAAAAACTCTTCACGCTCGCTTCCATTCCCGATGCCGCCGAGGCTGCACAGCGCGTCGTCGCGCTTGAGACGGCACTGGCGTCGCATCACTGGGACAACGTCACGCTCCGGGATCCCCAGAAGACGTACAACCTCAAATCTGCGGAAGAGGCCACAGAGTTGTTCCCCTTGCTCGACACGTGGTTCAACGCAGCTCGGGTCGACGCGGCGAAACGGCGGGAGATCGTTGTCAGCACCCCTGACTTCTTCACTGGCGCCGCCGGGCTGCTGGAGTCCGAACCATTGCAGGCCTGGAAGGAATGGCTGACACTCCGCGTCCTCAGTTCGGCCGCCCCCTATTTGTCGTCTGCGTTCGTGAACACAAACTTCGATTTCTACGGCACCACCCTGAGCGGTACCCCGCAAAACAAAGAACGCTGGAAGCGCGGAGTCGCCGTCGTGGAAGCTGCGCTGGGTGAGGCAGTCGGTCAGATCTACGTCGAACGGCACTTCCCTCCCGGTCACAAAGCCCGGATGGAATCCTTGGTGGCCAACCTGATTGCGGCCTACCGCGAGAGCATCTCTTCCTTGGCTTGGATGGGTGAGGAGACGAAGAAGGAAGCCCTCAAGAAGTTGGATGCGTTCCGTCCCAAGATTGGCTTCCCGGAAAAGTGGATCGACTATTCCGCAGTGGAGATTGACCCCAATGACCTTCTCGGAAATGTTGAACGCGCGCATGACGCCGACGTTGACCGCCATCTGGACGAAATCGGCAAGCCCGTCGACCTGACGAAGTGGCTGATGACGCCCCAGACGGTCAACGCCTACTACCACCCGATGTTGAATGAGATTGTGTTCCCGGCGGCAATCCTCCAGCCGCCGTTCTTTACCGCCGAGGCGGACGACGCCGTGAACTACGGTGGAATCGGGGCAGTGATCGGACACGAAATCGGCCATGGCTTCGACGACCAGGGATCGCAGTTCGATGGCAGCGGTGCGTTGCGAAATTGGTGGACCGAGGAGGATCGCACAGCATTCGAAGCACTCACCGCCAAGCTGGTAGCGCAATTCGATGCTCTCTCACCGTATGCCGCCCCAGAGCACAAGGTGAACGGCAAACTCACCCTGGGTGAGAACATTGGCGATCTGGGCGGCCTCACCATCGCCTACAAGGCATACCTTCTCAGCCTTGATGGCAAGGAACCGGAAGTTATAGATGGCTTCACCGGTCCGCAACGGTTCTTCATGTCCTGGGCGGCCGGGTGGCGTCAGGTAATCCGGACCGAGGAAGCAATCCGCAGGCTTGCCACGGACCCCCACTCCCCCAACGAGTTCCGGACCAACGCAATCGCCAAGAACCTCGATGCATTCCATGAAGCATTCGAAGTGGCTGAGTCGGACGGCATGTGGGCGGAACCCGGGGAACGCGTCAGCATCTGGTAGGAAGCAGGACGACGACGGCCGGGCCAGTTACGCAACTGGCCCGGCCTTCGCTTTGAACCGGCAATGGCTCTTGAGGTACTGATCCTCGCTTACTGATCGATGTAGAGCGGGTTCACCTGCTGGCACACGGCGTCGCTGGCCGTCTGGTTGACCACGTTGGACGGGACCGAAGCTGCTCCGTAGGCGGTACCGGTAGTGAAGTCGGTACCCACATAGAGCTGCACGCCAGCCACTCCGGGGGCCTCCTGCACCTGGGCAGCCGGGATGCCGTAGAGCTTGGCCACATCTGCAGCCACATCGGCAAATCCCTGCCCGTAGTAGAGCACGGTTTGGTCCACCGGGTTGGCCAGGTAGCTCACTGCCTGGGTAAATCCAGCGCCCGTGAGAACAGTCATCAATTCCTGCGCCCTGGTTCCCACGCCACTGCCGTTGGCCACAGAGACAGGCTGGATGGCTTTGTCGTAGGCGGGCGCCGGAGGCGTGGTGGCCGTGGGCTGGGGTGCCGGGGTTTCCGAAGGCGTGGGTGTTGATGTAGCCCCGGGCGTGGTCAGGTCCAGGTCCGCGCGCAGTGCTGCGAAGAGTTGGGACGCTTGAGGTTCAACGAGTTCCAGCCGGTTTGGATCCACTGCTGCAGCTTGCGTGGGAACGGCCACAAAAGCCACCTTGGACACATCAATGTCTTTGAGGCGGCCACCAATCGTCAGCAGCGACGGGACAGAGGCCAGGCCTTCGTCAACAGTCAGGTTTTGGGTGACAACGTCTGCGATCTGGAGGAGCCGCTGCGGATTGCCCAGAGTGCCTTCACTCTTCAGCTTTCGCGTCAGGGAAGAAAGGAATGCCTGTTGGCCCTTGATGCGGCCCAGGTCTCCGCCATCGCCGAACGCATGCCTGGTGCGCAGGAAAGCCAGGGCCTGTTCGCCTTCGACCAGTGAGTCGCCCTTCTGCAGGCGGAGCCGGGAGTCCGGATCAAAGACGGGGTCACTCACGCACACATTGACGCCGCCCACAGCGTGGGAGAGTTCCTTGACGGCGTTGAAGTCGGCCATCATAAAGTGGTCGATTTCCAAGCCGGTCAGTTTATTGACGGTATCCACGGCACAGCCGATGCCGGCCTCTGCCATGGCTTCGTTGATCATCACGCCGCTGCGGGCAGGAAAGGTCTGGTTGTTGGTGCGGTCCGTGCACTGGGGAACATCCACCAACAAATCCCGGGGAAAGCTGAGGACATTGACCCGCTTGTTGTCAGCGGAAATGTCCAGCAGCATCATGACGTCCGAGTGGCCATAGCCTGTGGAGTCTTCGGTACTTCCGTACTCGGCGTTCTTCCCGTCACGGGTATCGGAGCCAAGGATCAGGATCTGCAGGCGGTCTGTCTTGTCGTTGGCCAGGGCATCGCCGGCGTTACGTGACTCCGCGGCGCTAAGCGGCGCCTTGGTGATGTTGGTCTGCAGCCGGATGAACCAGAAAGCAGCGAAGGCGACGCCGGCAACCAAGGCAACCGAGACCACACCGGTGACAATCTTCAACCAGAGCGGCAGTCCCTTGCGTTCATTCATATGGCGCGGAGTGCCGTCAGCATCCGCTCCATGGCGTGCCGCAACGGGGCCTGCGGTGCCGGTGCCCTCTGGGCGGGCGTCACGACGTCGCACTATTCGGTTTACCTTTCCTTAAACAGCTCGATCCCCGCAATCATAGTTGCCGTTTCTGGGAAGTTCCTTATCGGGCCGGGAGCCACGCCGGAACCAGCATTGCTGGCTAGAATCCTAGTTTGACCAATTGCTTGGGGTCCCGCTGCCAGTCCTTGGCGACTTTAACGTGCAGATCGAGGTAGATCCGCGTGCCGAGCAAGGTTTCAATACCCTTGCGGGCATTGGTTCCCACTTCGCGCAGACGGCTTCCGCCCTTGCCAATAATGATGGCCTTCTGCGAGGGACGCTCGACATAGAGGTTCACCCGGACATCCAGGAGCGGGTTGTCCTCGGACCGGCCTTCACGCGGAACGATTTCCTCCACCACAACTGCCAAGGAGTGCGGAAGCTCGTCCCGGACACCCTCCAAGGCGGCTTCACGGATGAGCTCAGCGATCATGACCGCTTCCGGCTCATCTGTCAGCTCACCATCCGGATAAAGCGGCGGGGAGGAAGGCATGTGGCTGATCAGGACGTCGGCGACGGTGGAAACCTGGAAACCATCAGCAGCTGACACCGGAACGATGTCGGCCCAACCTTGTTCACCCAGAACCTCACGGCCGAGCGCTGCGACAGCGAGCAGCTGCTCCGTGAGAGCCTGCCGGTCGACAAGATCTGTCTTGGTCACCAAAGCAACGATCGGCTTGCGCCCGACGGCGGCCAGCTGGGCTGCGATGAATTTGTCGCCGGGGCCGATCTTTTCGTTGGCGGGCAAGCAGAAACCGATGGCATCAACTTCGGCCAGGGTATCGGCGACAAGCTCGTTGAGGCGCTTTCCCAAAAGGGTCCGGGGACGGTGAAGTCCCGGGGTGTCCACGAGGATCAATTGTGCGTCCTCGCGGTGGACGATACCGCGGATGGTGTGACGCGTGGTCTGCGGTTTGGCCGAGGTAATGGCCACCTTCTGGCCCACCAAGGCATTGGTCAGGGTCGACTTGCCCGCATTCGGCCGGCCCACCAGCACCGAGAACCCCGCGTGAAAGCCGCCGAAGTCGCTATCGGCGTCGAATTTCTTATTTTGCTTGCTCACGTGGAACTCCCTGTTGCGTTGAGTCGGCGTCGTCGAGAAGGTCTTCAAGGTCAGTGTCTTCCTTTGGCATGGCGGCCGCAATGATATGGCTGACCCTGTTTCGGCGACCCTCCAGCCTATCTGCCTTAAGGAACACGCCGTTCACTTCAACCGAGCTTCCAACAATCGGAACCTGGCCAAGCGCCTTTGCGAGGAGGCCGCCAACGGTGTCCACCTCGTCGTCGTCGAGGTCAATATCGAACAGTTCCCCAAGGTCATCGATGCTCATTCGCGCACTCACCCGGTACTGCCCATCGCCCAGGTCGACGGCTTCCTCCGCTGCGGCATCGTATTCGTCAACGATTTCACCCACGATTTCCTCAATGAGGTCTTCCAAAGTCACCAGGCCGGCGGTTCCGCCGTATTCATCAATGACAATGGCCACGTGGGTGGACTCCTGCTGGAGTTCCCTCAGCAAATCACTCACCGGCTTGGACTCGGGGACGTATCGGACATCGCGGGCCAGCGAATCGACGTCGTGCGCCTGCAAGCCCGGTTCGCCGCGGTACATCGCTGCGGCAACATCCTTGAGGTACAGAATGCCTCGGATCTGATCCGTGTTCTCACCTATGACAGGGATTCGCGAGTACCCCGACCTCAGGAACAAGCCCATGGCAGTTTCAAGGTCCGCGCCGGTAGCGATGCTGACGATGTCCGTGCGGGGAACCATGACGGAACGCACCAAAGTGTCGCCAAAGTCAAAGACCGAATGGATGAGCTCCGCTTCGTTGTCTTCGATCATGTCCGACTCTGCCGCACGGTCGACAAACTCGCGGAACTCTTCCTCACTGACAAAAGCGTCGTCACCGCTGGGAGCGCCCGGGGCTACTGCTTGGCCAAGCGCCACCAGCCATCCTGGGATCGGGCCCAGGATCCAGCACAGGAACCTGATCAGCGGTGCCGTGAAACGCACCACGGGTCCGGAGTGCGCGCGTCCCAATTGCCGGGGTGAAACGCCGACGAGCACAAAGCCGATCACGGCCATGATCCCTGTTGCCGCAAGCCCGGCGAGCCAGACGTTGTCCAGCAGGCTGTGGAGGACAACCGCGACGGCCACTGCCGCTGCCATTTCAAACCACACACGCCAAAAGCGCAGGGCCCGCATGTGGGCGATCGGGTTTTCAAGGATGCCGGCCAGGGCCTTGCCTTTGCTCCGGCCAATGGATTGTTCGGCCTCATGCCGCGGCAGGAAGTTGAACGCAGCCTCGGCCGCAGTCAGCAGTGCAACAAAGCTGAGGAATACCAGCGCCATGCCGACCAGAATGATCGACGTCACTGCATGGTCTCCATGGGGGCATCCTTGCCCAGGAATTCAGACAGCAGTTCCCGCTGCAAGCCAAACATTTCTTCTTTTTCATCGGGCTCGGCGTGGTCAAAGCCCAGCAGGTGGAGGATTCCGTGCGTGGTCAGCAACAGCATTTCATCCTGCGTAGGGTGGCCCGCGTTGCGGGCCTGCACTTCAGCCACCTGCGGGCAGATCGCGATGTCTCCAAGCATGCCCTGCGGAGTTGGCTTGTCCGGGGTGCCGGGCGTCAGTTCGTCCATGGGCACGGACAGCACATCGGTGGCTCCCGGCTCGTCCATCAGCTCAATGTGCAGTTTCTCCATGGCGGGTTCGTCCACCAGCAAGATGGACAGCTCTGCCTGGGGGTGGATATACAGGCGCTCAAAGATGAAGCGGGACAACGTCACCAGCTGCGCTTCATCCACTGCCACGCCGGACTCGTTGTTGACTTCAATGCTCATTTACGTTCTCCACGTTTAGGTGTGTGTGCTGCCTCTGCGCGGTGGGCATCATCCCACGCGCTGTAGGCGGAGACGATATCGCCCACCAGGCGGTGCCGTACTACGTCTGCGGCCTCGAGGATGGAGAAATTCACGTCGTCGATCCCGGTCAGGATTTCCCGGACAATACGCAGCCCGGACGTTGCTCCGAAGGGCAGGTCGATCTGCGTGACGTCACCGGTGACCACCATTTTGGAGCCAAAGCCAAGCCGGGTCAGGAACATCTTCATCTGTTCCGGAGTGGTGTTCTGGGCTTCATCAAGGATGATGAAGGCGTCGTTGAGGGTCCGACCACGCATGTAGGCCAACGGAGCCACTTCGATGGTGCCCGCCGCCATCAATCGCGGGATGGATTCCGGATCCATCATGTCGTGCAGGGCATCGTAAAGGGGGCGCAGATAGGGGTCGATCTTGTCGCTCAGAGTGCCTGGAAGGAATCCCAGCCTCTCCCCCGCTTCAACGGCGGGCCGCGTCAGGATGATCCGGCTGACTTCCTTCATTTGGAGCGCCTGGACGGCCTTGGCCATGGCCAGGTAGGTCTTGCCCGTACCTGCAGGGCCAATTCCGAAAATCACCGTGTTGTCGTCAATGGCGTCAACATAGTTTTTCTGGTTCAGCGTCTTGGGCCTGATGGTCTTGCCACGGCTGGAAAGAATGTTGTGGGTCAGGACGTCCGCGGGGTTTTGCACAGACTGGGTCCGCAGGAGGGACACCAACTGCTGGAGCACATCAGGCGTTACCAATGTCCCCTTCGCCACAAGACCGCGCACTTCCTCAAGGAGGCGCATGATGCGGGGAATGACGGTTGCGGGACCGGTCATGGAAAGCTCGTTGCCCCGGACGTGGAAGTTGACGTCCTGGAACTGTTCCTCGATGTACCGCAGGGCTTCATCGTGGCTGCCCAGCGAGTGAACCATCTGGTCGGAGTTGTCGAAGGTGACAACCTCCGTGCGCGTGCCCGGTAAGGTGTGCGGGAACTCGGTGGTCGACTGGTTCCCGTTTCCGGTCCTGAGCCGCCCGTTCAAAGATTCACTCATAGTGCTGGCCGTACGGCCTGTTCTCCTCCGGTTGATCGTATGACGCAATCCTACGCCAGCGCGGCCCGGGATGAACCTCGCCAATGGTCCGGATCACTGCCGCCGCTGCACTGCTGACATTTTGTCTCAACTCGGCATCAAGCCGGTATCAATCATGTTTCAGTTGGCCGGCGTCCGCAGAAACCCGGCCGGACGCCGTCGACGATGTGCCAAGCTGGCATAGCGGGTGGTCGAGCCCCCGCAGTTCCGACCCCAGCGGCCCGCCCCATAGGCGGCCGCGTTTTGCATCGTCAGACAGGAAACGCCATCACCGAGCCAGCGAGCAACGGAAGCGGCGCACGCAAGCGGACCAAGTCCGCCGTCGTTGCGCCGGCGATGCTTGCTGTCATGCTGCTCACTGGTTGCATCGCCAACGGCGGAGGGGGCAGTCAGGCGACACAGAGCTCGCCTCCGATGACGGTCCAGGACGCCCCTGCGAGCAACGCACCACTGGAAACGACGCAGGCGTCCACCAAGATTCCCGTCTACTGGATCGGGCGGAGCAAGGAGGAGGTCTACCTCTACCGTGAGTTCCGGGACATTTCCGGTGACGGCAATCCTGTGACGACGGCCCTGCGGATCATGATGGCGGAAAAGCCCCTGGATCACGACTTCTTCACGCCCTGGCAGGAACCAGGAAGCCTGGCGACCTCCATCTCGGGGAAAAACGTGATCACCGTTGATGTGTCCCGCGACGCCTTCAACTCAAACCTCGATGCCGGGATGGCGCAACGGGCCATCCAGCAGCTGGTTTACACCGCGTCGGCCGCGGCATCGTCCTCCGGACTCATCAACTCCGGACAGCAGATCCAAGTGGTCATTCTCGTTGACGGACACAAGGACTACATGGCGTTCGGGCAAGTGAAACTTGGCGAACCCATGACGCGTGATGCTTCCTTGGTGGCGCCGCTGTGGATCATCGATCCGCAGGAGGACGTGTCCCTGCCCCCTGGTTTGATCAAGTTCAACGGGCGCACCACGGACAATTCACGGCCCATCAGCTGGCAGATCCTTCAGGACAACGGCAAGGGTGAGAAGTCGAGCCTGCTCACGGGCCAGACCAAAGCAACCGGCGAACCCGGGCAGTATGGTCTGTTCAGCTTCGGCGCGACACTGAAACCCGGAAAATATGAATTGCGGGTAACCGAGGTCGACGATGCCGGCAAGGCCATCGAATCGAGCACGGACACCCGGTTGTTCACCGTGGCCTGATTCGACGTTCGCCGGCTACCAGCGACCGAGGACGTCGCTGGCCAGGACGACGGCGGCGGGTCCCGCCGTCGACGACCGCAGGACATGGTGACCCAAGAGGGCCGTCACGGCCCCTGCATCGCTAAGCCGCGTCACTTCACGCGGCGAGATCCCGCCCTCAGGCCCCACGATCAACAGAACCTCACTGGGTGAAGCGCCGTTGACATCCAGCCTCTCCAGGACCTCCCGTAGAGGGTTTTTGGCGTCCTCGTGAAGAATGACGGCCAAGTCGGCCTCGGCAACGGCTTTCACCAAACCGCTGGAGTCGACGATCGGGCGGACTGGTGGTACCCAGGCCCTGCGCGCCTGTTTTGCAGCCGCGGTGACCACTGACTCCCATTTCGCATGCGCCTTGGCTGCCCGCTCCGCTTTCCAGCGCACGATGGATCGCTCCGACTGCCAGGGAATCACGGCATCAATGCCGAGTTCCGTTGCCGTCTCGATTGCGAGCTCGTCGCGATCACCCTTGGCCAACGCCTGAACCAGTACCAATCGAACGTCCGGCTGGGCTTCGAAGACGATGTCGGTGGCGGTGACCGTCAGGGCACCGGGCGCCGCTTCGGCGACCACTCCAGTGAGACGGGCACCTGCGCCGTCGGCGATGTCAACGGATTCACCGACGGCCAAGCGCTTCACCGTCACTGCGTGGCGGGCCTCCGGACCCTGCAAGACAAAATCAGTACCGGGCGCTACGTGGCTGAGGCTGCCGGCCGGCGTAAAGAAAACGGGGTTGCTCACTGCTACAGGTTACCGAGCTTGTCCCGGAGCTTTGCGAACATGCCACCACTGGCCACCAGTTTTCCTTCGGTGAACTGCTCGCCGCGGAGCTTGGCAAGCTGCTGGAGGAGTTCTTCCTGTGCATGGTCCAGTTTGGTAGGTGTTTCCACATGCAGGTGAACCTTCAGATCGCCGCGGCCGTAGCCCCGCAGGTGCGTTACGCCGAGGCCACGAAGGGTGATGACCTCTCCGGACTGCGTGCCTGCCTTCACTTCGATGTCTTGTGCGCCGTCGAACGTCTCAAGCTGCACGTCGGTCCCCAAGGCAGCAGCCGTCATGGGCACGCTGAGGGTGGCGTGGAGGTCGTCGCCTTCGCGTACGAACGTGGAATCGTTGTTGACGCGGATCTCCACGTAGAGATCACCGGCCGGACCACCTGCGGGTCCTGCTTCGCCCTGGCCGGACAGCTGGATTCGCGTACCGGTAGCGACGCCGGCGGGAACCTTGATGGTGAGCGAACGGCGGCTCCTGATGCGTCCCTGGCCGTTGCATTCGTTGCAGGGATCCTTGATGACGGTGCCGAAGCCTTCACAGGAACCACAGGGGGCGGTGGTCATGACCTGCCCCAGGATGGAGCGGACGGCGCGCTGAACCTGGCCGCTGCCACCACAGATGTCGCAGCGTTCAGGGTGGGTTCCCGGGCGGCAGCAGCTGCCGTCGCAGGTGGGGCAGACCACGGCTGTGTCCACTTCAAGCTTCTTGTTGACGCCGAACACGGCATCCTTGAGGTCGATCCGAACGCTGATAAGGGCGTCCTGGCCACGTCGTACGCGGGAGGCGGGCCCTCCGTGTCCACCGCCGCCGCCAAAGAACGTGTCGAAGATGTCCTGGAAGGCGAAGCCCTGGCCGGCGTAGCCGCCGCCGAAGCCGTTATCAGTGCCGTTCTCGTTGCCCGTGGCATCGTAGACGCGGCGCTTCTGGGGATCTGACAACACTTCGTAAGCGTGCGTCACGGCCTTGAACTGCTCCGCGACATCTTCACCCGGGTTTACGTCCGGGTGGAGTTTCCGCGCCAACTTGCGGTACGCCTTTTTGATCTCTTCCCCGGTGGCTTCCGGCGAGACTCCCAAAACGTCATAGTGGCTGCTCAAAGTCGGTATCTCTTCCTGGTTGTACTGCGGATGTTTTCCCGGGCCGGTGTTCAGCCGCCGAGAATGCGGGAAAGGTAACGGGCCACGGCACGAACTGCTGCCATGGTGGTGGGATAGTCCATGCGGGTCGGTCCAAGGATTCCCACCTTGGCGCCGGAACCGTAGCCGGTGGCCACTACAGAGGCCTCGGCCAGGCCGTCGTACGGATTCTCCCGGCCAATGCTGACTGTCACGCCCCGGGGATCGTCTCCCATGTCCGACAACAACCGGAGCATGACAACTTGTTCCTCAAGGGCCTCAAGCACGGGACCGATGCTTAGCGGGAAGTCAACGTTGGAACGTGCGAGGTTGGCCGTACCGGCCATCAGAATGCGTTCCTCACGGCTGGTGTCGCTCAGGGATTCCAAGCCATTGGCCAGCCTTTGGGCGAGGGCACGAAGATCCGGCGGGCAAAGGGCCACCACCGACGGTAACACCTGCGGCAGGAGTGCCAGCTGGGTGCCGGCGATGCTGCCAAGGAATCGTGACCTCAACAACATCAAAGCCTCGTTCCCCACGTCCGAACCGGCGTCGATGACTTTTTGCACGACGCTCCCGGTGTCCGCAATGAGGACCACCAGCACCTGTTTGGGGGCCAGCAGAACGAACTCCGCGTGGCGGACCAATGCGCGGTGCGAGTGGGGATACTGCACGACGGCGACCTGGTTGGTCAGCTGGGAGAGGAGCCGTACTGTGCGCTCAAGAATGTCATCGACGTCGTCGGGTCCTTCAAGCAGCGAATGAATTGCCCGACGCTCGGCGGCGGACAACGGCTTGACCTGGGAGATGCGGTCAACGAACAGGCGATAGCCCTTGTCAGTGGGGATTCGGCCGGCGCTGGTATGCGGGGCGGCAATGAGACCTTCTTCTTCCAGGACAGCCATGTCATTGCGGATGGTGGCACTGGAAACACCCAGGTGATGACGCTCAACGAGGGCTTTCGATCCCACCGGCTCCCGGGAATGCACGTAATCCTCAACGATGGCACGCAGCACTTCCAATTTGCGTGGCTCACTCATTGCTACACCTCCTGACGACTGCCATGGTCCATGGGACCGGTCCCCGCGGGACCTCCAATGGATCACCGCACACTTAGCACTCAACATGCCCAAGTGCTAACAAGTCTAGTATGAGCCACCACGTTGTTAGCATTGAAACCGTCCGAGGACTGCATCCAGGGCGGCGTCCCGATACCGGCGGACGGCAACCCGCCCCTGTCCCCTTTCACATCACCACAGAGGTAGGAATTCCTTGGCTTTCGACAATTGGGGCCCGCAGGACCTGACCGCTCCAGCCAAACGCCAGCTCCCTGAGGTGCCGGTGCAACGCGGCATGGTCCTCGAAGACGTCCAGTCAGGATGGGTGGGCGAAGTCACCCGGGTGGAAAAGACCGGTGGCATGCACATCGTGTCGCTCGAGGACAGGCGCGGTAAAACGAAGTCGTTCCAACTCGGGTACGGATTCCTTCTCGAAGGACAAGCGATCAGGTTGATGCCTCCGGCCCCTCGCCGGCCCGCTTCAGCGGTTCAGGCGAATCGCACGGCCTCGGGTTCGGTAAAGGTCCAGGGGCAACGGGCGCAGGTCGCGAAGGCCAGCCGCATCTGGGTGGAGGGCAAGCACGACGCTGAACTCGTGGAGAAAGTCTGGGGTGACGACCTCCGTGTTGAAGGAATTGTGGTGGAACCGCTCCACGGCGTGGACGACCTCAAGTCCGCCATTGCCGACTTCCGACCCGGTCCCGGCCGCCGCCTTGGCATCCTGGTGGACCACCTCGTGGCGGGCTCAAAGGAGTCCCGGATCGCAGCCGAGGCCATGACTGTCCCCGGCGCTGCAGGCAACGTCCTGATCGTGGGCCACCCTTATGTGGACGTGTGGCAGGCCATCCGGCCGAAGGTCCTGGGCATCGAGCAATGGCCTGCCGTTGCCCGCGGCACTGATTGGAAGACCGGGATTCTCACGGCCTTCGGTTGGCCCCACGAAACAGCGGAGGACATCGGGCTGGGCTGGCAGCGCCTGCTGGGCGCAGTGCACAGCTATGCGGACCTTGAGGCATCGTTGTTGGGGCGTGTGGAAGAAGTCATCGACTTCCTCACCGTCCCGTAGTCCACGGTCCGGATCATCAGGATCCGGCATGCTTCCGGGGCGTTGGTCCCGGGAAGGACGCGCGGCCCGGTATTCTTGGACAGCAACACAGCAGCATCTTTAAAGCATTTAAAGCAAAGGGAAGACACCGTGGCAGATAACGCTCCTGAAGAACCGGGCAGCGCCGCAGGCCGGCCCCAGTACCATGGCGCCCCTGCCAACGCACTCCCGTTGACAGCCAGCGAGGACAGGCAGTGGGCCACTTTGGCCCACTTCGGCGGCATCCTTGGATGCTTGCCGGCTCTCCTGATCTACCTGATTTTCCGCGACCGCGGGCCGTTCACAGCGCAGGAATCCAAGGAGGCACTGAATTTCACGTTGCCTCCCACCATTGCCGCCGTCTTGGCCAACATCCTTGTCCTGCTGCCGGTGGTGGGAAACATTTTTGCCGTCATTGCCACGGGTATCTGGGTGGCACTGACGTGCTTCTCTGTTTCAGCGGGCATCCGGGTCAACCACGGCCAGCCCCACCGCTACCGTTTCAACCTGCGCTGGATCAAGTAGGACCCCGATCCGCCCGATGAATCCGGGGGGTCCGGGGGGTACGGTACCGGGCTGTCAGTCCCAGGCGAAGGTCAGTCCGGCAGGATCCTGCGGACTACGGCATCTGCGAGCAACCTGCCCTTAAGGGTAAGAACCAGTCGTCCCTTGAATGCCTGAACCGGATCAACCAGTTCGTCAGCAATGAGGCCCGCCATCGCGTGGCGCCCAATCGCATCCAGGGCATCTACGGCAAGGCCCGTTCCGAGCCGCGCCTCCAGCATGATCCGCTCGACTTCCCGGGTGCCGGCGTCGAGGGTTTCGCGCCCTGCGGCAGGTGAGGTCCCTGCCCCCAATCGTGATGCGTAGGCCGTGGGTTGTTTGACGTTCCACCACCGGACACCGCCCACGTGTGAGTGCGCGCCGGGGCCGATTCCCCACCAATCGTCTCCGCGCCAATACGCGAGGTTGTGCTTGCACGCCTGATCCGGAGTCCTCGACCAGTTGCTGACTTCGTACCAGTTCAAGCCGGCCGAGGAGATCATCTTGTCCGCCAGTTCATACTTTGCGGCGTGGTCGTCGTCGTCGATTCCGGGCACCTGGCCACGCTTGATCTGCGCGGCAAGTTTGGTGCCATCCTCGACTATCAATGCGTAGGCGCTGATGTGGTCCGGCCCGTACGAGAGCGCCGTCTTGAGTGAGAACTCCCAGTCCTCCATGGACTCCCCTGGTGTCCCGTAGATAAGGTCCAGGCTGACGGAGAGGCCTGCTTCGCGGGCCCATTGCACCACCAGCGGCACCCGGCTGGGAGTGTGGGTGCGGTCCAGCACTTTCAGCACGTGCGGAACCGCAGACTGCATGCCGAAGGACACGCGGGTGAAGCCCGCGTCGGCAAGCACCTTCAAGGATTCGGGTGTTACAGAGTCGGGATTGGCCTCGGTGGTCACCTCAGCGCCGGGCTCCAGGCCCCAGTAGCCGACGGCGGCGCGCAGGATCTCTGCGAGATCCTCCGCAGGCAGGAGCGTGGGCGTACCGCCACCAAAAAATACTGTGCTTAGTGGACGATGCGGAAGGCCAGAGGCCTCAAGGGTCGTCGCCGCGAAAGCGACTTCGGAAACAGCCGTGGAAGCATAGGCATCCTGCGACGCTCCCCCGCCGAGCTCCGTGGCGGTGTACGTGTTGAAGTCGCAATAGCCACACCGTACGGCACAAAACGGAATGTGCACGTAGAGCCCGAATTTGCGTTGTTCGACGTCGTCCAGCACCTGCGGTGGCAATAATCCATCCGCAGGTGCCGGATCGCCCAAAGGAAGGACGCTGGGCATTTACTTCTTGGCCTTGTCCTTGGACTCGTCGGTCGTCAGTGCTGCGATGAAGGCCTCCTGGGGAACCTCAACGCGGCCCACCATCTTCATGCGCTTCTTGCCTTCTTTTTGCTTTTCGAGCAGCTTGCGCTTACGCGTGATGTCACCGCCGTAGCACTTGGCAAGAACGTCCTTGCGGATGGCACGGATGCTCTCACGGGCGATGATGCGGGAGCCAATGGCTGCCTGGATGGGCACTTCGAACTGCTGCCTGGGAATAAGTTCGCGGAGCTTTCCGGTCATCATCACACCGTAGGCGTAGGCCTTGTCTCGGTGGGTGATGGCGCTGAACGCATCCACTTGTTCACCTTGTAGCAGGATGTCGACCTTGACGAGGTCGGCGACCTGTTCGCCGTCGGCCTTCCAGTCCAGCGAGGCGTAACCGCGGGTCTTGGACTTCAGGAGGTCGAAGAAGTCGAACACGATCTCGGCCAGCGGGATCCAGTATCGGAGCTCCACGCGGTCCTCGGACAGGTAATCCATGCCCTTCATCTGGCCGCGGCGGCTCTGGCACAGTTCCATGATTGCGCCAACGAACTCGTTGGGCGCCAGGACCGTGGCAGAGACCATCGGCTCGCGGACCTCGGAGATCTTGCCTGTGGGGTACTCGCTGGGGTTGGTGACGTGGACGACGCGCTTGTCTTCCAGAGTGACCTCGTACTCCACGTTCGGAGCAGTGGAAATGAGGTCCAGGTTGTATTCACGCTCGAGGCGCTCACGCGTGATTTCAAGGTGCAGAAGCCCCAGGAAGCCCACACGGAAACCGAAGCCCAGCGCAGCGGAGGTCTCGGGCTCGTACACCAGGGCTGCGTCGTTGAGCATGAGCTTTTCGAGCGCATCGCGAAGGACCGGATAATCCGTGCCATCCAAGGGGTACAGGCCCGAGAAGACCATCGGCTTGGCATCTGCGTAACCGCTGAGGGATTCCGACGCCGGCTTGGCCAGGTTGGTGACGGTGTCGCCGACCTTGGATTGACGGACATCTTTCACGCCGGTGATCAGGTAGCCCACTTCGCCAACGCCCAAGCCCTTGGAGGGCGTGGGCTCCGGGGAACTCACACCGATTTCGAGAAGCTCGTGCGTTGCACGGGTAGACATCATCTGGATACGTTCGCGGGGATGCAGCATGCCATCCACAACACGGACATAAGTCACGACGCCCCGGTAGGTGTCATAGACCGAGTCGAAGATCATGGCCCGGGCGGGAGCGTCAGGATCGCCTACGGGGGAAGGCAAATCGCGGACGATCTTGTCCAGGAGCGCTTCGACGCCCACGCCCGTCTTGCCGGAAACCTTCAGAACGTCCTCCGGGTCCCCACCGATGAGGTTGGCGAGCTCAGCCGCGTATTTCTCGGGCTGGGCCGCAGGGAGGTCGATCTTGTTCAGGACCGGAATGATGGTCAGGTTGTTTTCCATCGCCAGGTACAGGTTGGCAAGGGTTTGGGCCTCGATGCCCTGTGCCGCGTCGACCAGCAGAACCGCGCCCTCGCAGGCTGCCAGGGACCGGGAAACCTCGTAGGTGAAGTCGACGTGACCCGGAGTGTCGATCATGTTCAGGGCATAGCTGGTGCCGTCCAGTTCCCAAGGCATGCGGACAGCCTGGGACTTGATGGTGATACCGCGTTCGCGCTCAATATCCATGCGATCCAGATACTGGGCCTTCATGTCGCGTTGCTTAACGACGCCGGTGAACTGCAGCATGCGGTCGGCCAGGGTGGATTTACCGTGGTCAATGTGGGCAATGATGCAGAAGTTCCGGATGATGGCCGGATCTGTTGCGGCGGGCACCGGTGCGGTGCGGGCCATGGGAGACACGCAGGATCCTTACTGTCGACACTCACACGGCAATTACCCGGACTGGGCATAAGCCAGCCCGAACATGCCGCGCATCTGATCCTCTAGTCTCCCACGAACCGGCGCTTCGCCGTACATCGCGCGCCCTGCTGTCCGGCGACGTCGGATGTAGCGTGTTCCTATGGCTTTTGACGTGCGCCCCCTGGGGAAATTTCTATTGCGTTCACTCAAGGCGCTGCGAGGCGGCAGCTCCAAGCCGGCCGCGCCATCGGCGACGGCGGGCAAACCCACCCGGCGTACCGCCGTCGGGCAGTCACCGGGCCGCTACCCCGGCGACTTCCGCGGAGCCGTCAAGCCCAGCTACTCCCCCAAGCCGGACGGCAGGCCGGATCCTGGCGAAATTGTGTGGGGCTGGGTCCCCTATGAAGAGGACCACTCGCAGGGCAAAGACCGCCCCGTTCTTCTTATCGGGCGGGACGGAGAATGGTTGCTTGGGTTGATGTTGACCTCGAAAGACCACGACAACGGAGCACGCGCGGATGGCTACGTCGACATTGGCGCCGGCCCTTGGGACCGACAGGGCCGGCCCAGCGAGGTCAATGTACAGCGCATCATCCGCTTGGACCCCCGGGCCGTGCGGCGTGAAGGCGCGGTCTTGGGCAAGCGGCAATTCCAGGACGTTTCACGGAGCCTCAGGGCCTATCAAAGCGTGCGCTGAACTGCGGGTCTCCGTTATCCGTGAGTATCTGCTATCCTTTATAGCTGTGTGTCCGTGCAGGTCGACGGCCACTCATGGTTGGCTGCCATAGGCATCCCCACGCCGCTCAGTCGATGGCCAACCTGAAAACCCTCTAGACCATTTCCGCATTAAAAAGAGAGTTCATACGTGGCTAATATCAAGTCCCAGAAGAAGCGCATCCTCACCAACGAGAAGGCTCGCCTGCGTAACAACGCTGTCAAGTCCGAGCTGAAGACGGCCATCCGCGCCGTCAACACCGCCGTTGAGTCTGCTGACAAGGATGCTGCTGGAACTGCACTTGTTGCTGCCAGCCGCAAGCTGGACAAGGCTGTCAGCAAGGGCGTTATTCACAAGAACAACGCTGCAAACCGCAAGTCGGCGATCTCCAAGAAGGTCAACGCACTCTAAGGTTTTTCCAGTTCGACTGAGCTGATCAAAAGGCCGGCACCCATTGGGTGCCGGCCTTTGGGTTTAACGGCCGGCATTTCTCCGGCGGGTACTTCTTAGGCCGACTTCAGCGACGACTGGCTGACGTGGCGATTACCGTTACCGCATGCTCCACTGCGTACACGGGATCACGCGATTCGCCCTTCACCTGGGCATCCGCCTCGGCAATGACCTGGATGGAACGGATGAGGCCTTCGGGGGTCCACCGGCGAACGTCACGTTGGGCCTGTTCCACCAGCCATGGCTGCATTCCCAGATTCCTGGCGATGGTGGCTGAAGACCCGTTGGCCCCGGCTACTTTGGCGAGGGTCCGAAGTTTGGCTGCCAGGGCAGCTACGAGAGGAACGGGATCGACGCCGGTGGCCAGGGCATGCCGGAGAGTGGAAAGTGCTACTGGCCCGTTGCCTGCCATGGCAGCATCTGCCACCTTAAAGGCTGTGGCTTCAACCCGCCCTCCGTAGTAACGTTCCACGGTCTCTGCCGTCACGGCAGTAGTAGCATCGGCAATGAGCTGGCCGCACGCTGATGCGAGCTCTGAAAGATTGGCACCGACCGCGTTTACCAGGGCCTGGACGGCTTCGCCTTCAATGCGGCGTCCGCCCGCCTTGAACTCCGAGACAACGAAGGCGGTCTTGTCCGAGTCCTTCTTCAGGGGCTGGCAGTCGATGACGGGCCATCCCCCGGCCTTCGCGGCATCAAGCAGCTTCTTACCGCGTACTCCACCGCCGTGGCGAAGAACAAGGACGACGTCCTGGTCAGGGTGCTGAAGATACGTTAGGCCATCCGCCAGGAACGCGTCATTCATGGCTTCGAGGCCCTCGACCTCAATGAGCTTGCCTTCCCCGAAGAGGGACGGAGTCACTGTCATCGCCAGCGTCCCTGCCTCGTAGGAGCCGGCGTTGAGACGGCTGAGTTCCACGTCCGGCGTGGCAGTCCGCACCTGCGTGCGGATCCGATCCATGGCACGGATACCAAGGTATTCTTCCGGCCCGGTGATCAGTACTACGGCGGCCGGGCTTGCGTCCCGCCAGCTGACGGTGTTCGCCGCGGCGTTCTTGGCCCGGGTGTTTTGGGCAGCAGCCACTGGTGTTTCCTTCCGGATGATTCCTTGCAGATATCAAGTCTGCCATGCCTGCGCCCTGACATGCGGTCCAGGAACAGCTCCACCCCGGCATGCAAAGCCACAACCCGCACCAGAACCCGTTCCGATTGCAGGACCATCCAGACCAGCGTAATGCTGACGCCCGAGCACAGCACCATGGCGGCGACACCGGCCTGGCCTTCGGCCCAAGGCATTGTTGCGCCGGGCAAACCCGCGAAGAACCTGGCCACTCCCGCAACAGTGGCCGCACATCCGCCAGCCACCGCGACGGGCACCACTGCCAACCAAGGCGCCATCACCGCCAACGGCACAGCGAGCGTTCCCATGATGGTCACTGGGGCAACCAAAGGACCGGCCACGACATTGGCGATGAGGGCATACGGAGTAAATTGTGGCTGAAGTGCCACAATGACGGGCCCGCATAGCAGCTGGGCGGAGAACGGAACGGCCACTCCGGCAGCCATCCATCGGGGAACGCGCGAGGGTATCCAGGAAGCAAGGCGGCTGGCCAGGAGTACTATCCCGAGCGTTGCCAGTACGGACAGGAGAAATCCCGCGTTCGCTGCCATGGTCGGGTCAAGAAGCAACAGAATCGCTGTGGCGACGCAAAGGAACGTCAGGGAACGCCCCCGAAGGCCGCCCACCATGGCGGCCAACCCTACAGCTCCCATGACGGCGGCACGCACGACGCTCGGGTCAGGACCGACCATGAGGACGAACCCAGCCAGGCCACATGCAGCAATGGCGGCCGCCAACGGGCGAGATAGCCGAAGTGACCGGGCCAGCAGAATGAATGCTCCCAGAACGAGGCTGCAATTGGCACCACTGACAGCTGTCAGATGTGTCATCCCTGTCGTTTTCATGTCTGTTTCGAGACTCTCCGGCAAGGCACTTGTGTCTCCCGTGACCATGCCTGGCAACAGCCCGGCTGCATCGGGAGGCAACCACCTTGTCGCGGCACTGAAGCCATGCTTAAGCTCGCTGGCGGATTGCCGGACATCGGGTTGGGAGTCGAGCACCACCGGCCACGAGGACGCCGACAGGAGCGCATCCTGGCCCTGGCCGTCGCGGGCTTCCTTGAGGGTCCCGGTGGTTCTGACCACTTGGCCCGCTTGTACCTTGTCCCAACCATCGCCGCCGGCGATCAGGACATCCGCCGTCCCCCGCGCAACAGTGCTCTTCGCCGTTACGGCCAACAATTCGGCTGTCACAGTCCACCTGTTCCCTCCGGACTGGCCAGGTGCCATCGATGCGGCCGGGCTTCCCGTAATCCGTATCTCGATGGCGACTCCGTCATGGTCCGCAGCCGCCTGCGCCAGCGGTCCCTCCTCCCGTTGGACTGCCATGGCTGCACAATGGACCGCAACTGTGGCCCCGAAGAAACATGCCAAAGCAAAAGTGGCGGGCATTGTCCGGGCCCGCACCCCGGCGCACCGCCGCTGCCGCCCACTGAACAGCAAGACCGCGCCTGCGATCAACAGGAAACCTGCCGCAGCCCAGGACGAAACAGCCTCATTGAAGGTGCCTGCGAACGCCGCTCCCCACGCAGTGGCTGCAGTAGGAACCAACCTGAGGTCAGTACGTCCGGCCGACCCCGCTCCGGCGCCGGCGTCAGCCACCTTGCACCGTCACAAGATCCTTCAGTGACTCCATAAGCTTGGGCCCTATGCCGTCCACAGCGTCAAGTTCATCCACGGACGTGAATGCTCCGTGCTCTTTCCGCCAGTCCAGGATGCGTTGGGCTGTTACCGGTCCGACCCTGGGCAATGTCCCGAGTTCCTCCAGCGAGGCTGTGTTGATGTTGACCTTGGCACCTGCCGCGGCAGGACCGGCTGTTCCACTGGCCGCTCCGGAAACTGCGCCAGCACCCGCAACCGGCGAGCTCTGAGGGGGTGTCTCTCCGACAACGGGTATGTACACCTTGATTCCGTCGGTGAGGACTTCCGCCAGATTGAGGGCGGTAAGGTCGGCGCCGGGCGCCGCCCCGCCAGCCGCATCGATGGCTTGGAAGACGCGACTCCCCTGAGGCAATGAGACGACACCGGGCTTACCCACCGCACCGGCAACGTGCACCATGACCACTCCTGGCCCACCTTGCGCAGGCGGAGCAGCAACTTCTGCGGGCTGCACGCCTTCGGCCGGAGGATCTACGGCATCAGGACCATCTGAGCGGCCGGCGGATACGGAGGGACCCAGGGGCTCAGACGTTGCCCGACCGTCCGCGAGTCGCCAGAGAAACCACGCCATGAGCACGGCCGCCACCACGGCAACCAGCGCAGCTACCCTCCACGATGTCCGCCAACGCAGCCGGGCGACAGCCGGAAGCGAATTTGCCTCGCCTGCGAAGAGTGACGCCAGATCATCTGTTTCTGCGCCTGAATCACCGGATAGATCCAGCAGCGGCCGACTGCTGTGGTCTGGGATCATCCGTGCGGCGAACCGTTCCCGCGCGGCCTGCGCTGCGGCATCTGGGGACAGGTCCCGGCTCCGGCGTGGCATGAATCGAGCCTACGGTCGGCGGCGCGGCACGTGGACGAGCTTCCATGGCTATGTGGATAAGTGGCTGCGCTCAGATGCAAGCAGACCAGGCACGCCGGCGCACTACCCTCATCCAGTCCATGAGGCTGAATCCGGAGGTCCAGGCTCAGCCCGCCGGAGTACTGCTCTCCCCCACGATGACCGCAAGAACTCCGAGCCCGGCATGCGCGGCCAAGACAGCCGGCAAAGCACTGATTTGGGGTGCCGGGCAGTCCGGGCAGGTCTCGTTCAGACGGGCTGCCAAGCCTTCGGCCTCGATCTGGTTTCCAAAGTGGTGGACCGCCAAACGTTGCTGTCCGGCCGGCCTGGACGCTACGTCGGCGGCGACAATTTCTTCGAGGCGGGCTATGGCGCGAACGGCGGAACGTACTTTTTCGAGCGGCACGATCTTGCCGCCGTCGACCGCCAGGATGGGTTTGATAGCCAGAACTGTCCCCAAGAGGGACGCTGCCGCCCCTATACGGCCACCCCGCCGCAGCTGTTCCAGGCTTGGAACGTAGAAGTACACCTTGGTGCGTTCCATGCGCTGTTCCGCGAAGCCGCGGACTTCGGCCGGTCCGCGCCCGTCCGCTGCGGCAACGACCGCGCTTTGGACGCCCATTCCCTGAGCCATGCCGACAGTGCGGGAGTCCACAATTTCGACCGGTATCGAGACACGTTCAGCGGCCAGCTTGGCGGCGTCCACCGTCCCCGAGAGTTCGGACGAAATGTGAATGGAGACCACAGCCTCAAAACCGCGCCGCTGGGCTGCCAAGTACGCCTGCTCGAACTGGCCCGGTGATGGCCGGGAGGTTTTGACGGAAGCTCCCGAAGCAAGTGCCAGCGACAATGTCCGGGTGATGTCGTCTTCGCCCTCGCCGTAAATTTCATTGCCGACCATCACAGGCATGGGAACAACAGCCAAACGACCGTCAGCGGTAAAAGCGGAAACCCACTCGGCGGGCAACGCGGCCGCGGAATCGGTGACGACAGCAGTCCTGACGACGGCGGCAAGCGGCTGATCGACGGCGGTAACCGGCGCCGCCGGTTGCCGAAGACGCGCCACTCTTTCCTTGAGCCATATCCAAGCCGGTGGTTCTCGCTCAGGCACGCAACCTCCATAGATGATGGCCGGCCGCCGGCACAGTGCCGGCGGCCTCACAGTCCCTGCTAGGCAGGAACGATGTTCACCAGTTTAGGTGCACGCACAATCACAGTACGGATGCCGCGGCCGTCCAATGCCCGCTGAACATTCTCCGAAGCCAAGGCCAGTTCACGCAGCTCGTCTTCGGCAATGTCCGGGGAGACTTCCAAGCGGTCCCGGACCTTGCCCTGGACCTGGACCACGGCGGTGACGGTGTCCTGCACCAGCAGTGCTTCGTCGTGGGCGGGCCAACCGGCGTTCGCCACGGATGCCGGGTGTCCCAGGGTGTTCCAGAGGTCCTCGGCGGTGTACGGAGCGAACAGGCTCAGAATGACAGCAACAGCCTCCACGGCCTCCCGGACAGCGGGGTCCGCAGCGCCTGCACCGGAGTCAATGGTCTTGCGCGTGGCATTGACCAACTCCATCAGGCGGGCCACAACGACGTTGAACTTGTTGTTGTCCAGCAGTTCAGCGGCATCGGCGATGGTCTTGTGCGTCACGGTCCGCAGGGAGCGGTCACCAGTGGCCGGGTCGACGCCGGGCTCGCTGCTGACGTCCTGGCCGAGGCGCCAGGCGCGGGCCAGGAACTTCGCTGAGCCTGACGGCGAAACATCCGCCCAGTCGACGTCGTCTTCTGGTGGGGAGGCAAAGACCATGGTGAGGCGGACGGCGTCGACACCGAACTTGTCCAATTGCTCGCCCAGGTCCACGCCGTTGCCGAGCGACTTGCTCATGGCTTTGCCGCCGTTGAGCACCTGGCCCTGGTTCAGCAGCGCAGAGAACGGCTCGTTGGCCTCGATCAGTCCAATGTCCTTGATGACCTTGGTGAAGAACCTGGCGTACAGCAGGTGCAGGATGGCGTGCTCCACACCGCCCACGTACTGGCCCACGGGCATCCACTCGTTGATCTTCTCGGGATCAAACGGGCCCTCGGTGTAGTCGGGGGAAACGAAGCGCAGGAAGTACCAGGACGAATCCACGAAAGTGTCCATGGTGTCAGTGTCACGCTGGGCGGCGCGGCCGCAGTTGGGGCATTCAACGTTGACCCATTCGACGGCGGCGGCCAGCGGAGAGGTCCCCTTCGGGGCCAGAGCTTCGCCTCGCAGGTTATCGGGCAGCCTGACCGGCAGCTGGTCATCGGGCACGGGTACCTCGCCGCATTCACCACAGTGGATGATCGGGATGGGCGTGCCCCAGAAACGCTGGCGACTCAGCAGCCAGTCACGCAACCGGAAGTTGACGAACTTTTCGCCGGTTCCCAGCTTTTCCAGGATCTGGATGGCAGCGGGGATGGCTTCGGCCTTGGAGAGCCCATCCAGCTCACCCGAATTCTTGAGCTTGCCTTCGCCGGCGGTGGCCACACCGGTCTCAGCGGGGTCTTCGCCCCCGGTTTCCAGGACGGCGCGCACCGGGAGGTTGAAGGCCTTGGCGAAGTCGAGGTCACGCTGATCGTGCGCGGGCACGGCCATGATCGCCCCGGTGCCGTAGTCGGCCAGCACGTAGTCCGCAGCCCAGACAGGGAGCTTCTCACCGTTGAGCGGGTTGATCGCGTAACGGCCTGTGAAGACGCCGGTCTTCTCACGCTCGGTGGACTGGCGCTCGATTTCGGACAGGGCCTTGACCTTCTCGCGGTAGGCCATGAGTTCGTCGTGCTGTTCCGGGGTCACCAGATCCAGCGCCAGATGCGCGTCAGCTGCAACGACGAAGAACGTTGCGCCGTAGAGAGTATCGGGACGGGTGGTGAACACGGTGACTTCGCGCTCAGCCCGGTCGTCCGTGGCTTCGATGACGAACCTGACATGTGCGCCTTCGGACCGGCCGATCCAGTTGCGCTGCATGGCCAGCACGCGCTCGGGCCAATGGCCCTGCAACTGGTCCATGTCTTCCAGCAGGCGGTCGGCGTAGTCGGTGATCTTGAAGTACCACTGATTCAGGGACTTCTTGGTGACCGGCGTGCCGCAACGTTCACAAGCGCCATTGACGACCTGCTCGTTGGCCAGGACAGTGAGGTCCTTGGGGCACCAGTTGACCGGAGAGTCCTTGCGGTATGCCAGGCCGCGCTCGTAGAAGCGCTTGAACAGCCACTGGGTCCACCGGTAGTACTCAGGGTCGGAGGTGTGGATGCGCCGCGACCAGTCAGCCGAGATGGCGTATCGCTTGAACGACGCCGCCTGGGTCTCAATGTTCGCGTACGTCCACTCGCTGGGGTGCGCGTTGCGCTTGATGGCCGCATTCTCGGCGGGCAGGCCGAAGGAGTCCCAACCGATCGGGTGCAGGACGTCGAAGCCCTTCTGGCGCAGGTAACGGGCGACGACGTCGCCCATGGCGAACGCTTCGGCGTGGCCCATGTGAAGGTCGCCCGAGGGGTAGGGGAACATGTCCAGAACGTAGCGGCGTTCACGCGAGCCGTCGTCGGCAGGCGTGAAGACTTTGAGGTCTTCCCAGACCTGCGGCCACTTGGCTTCCATCGCAGCGAAGCTGTAGACGCCTTCTTCAGGCGCTTCGGCTGCGGCTGTCTGTGCTGTTCCGGTCTCTGTCTCCGGCTGAACGCTCACTGCTGCCCTCTTCTGTTCTTCGATGGCGGTATTACCTCCTGCTGCGGTCCCGGATACCCCCGGACACACAAAAGCCCCTCAACAATGGAGGGGCGGCCGCACGGCTGTTGAAAGCCGGGCGGCTAGCTAAGCAGAAGGATCGCACGCATAGATCTACAATAGCGCACGATCAAACTCCCAAGTCGCATCGAGCGGCTTACAGGACTGATGGTTGAGTTGACGGCAGCCGCGCCTCGCCCGGGTGTGGTGGGCACCGCGAAGCGGGCGGGGCAGGCGCGGCTGCCGTCAACGTCAGGTCAGGCTACTTAACGTCCTCGTCGACCCAGTCCATGGACTTGGTGACTGCCTTCTTCCAGAGACGCAGCTGGCGCTCCTGCTCCTCTGCCGGCAACTGCGGCTCCCAGCGCTTGTCTTCGTTCCAGTTGGCGCTCAGTTCGCCCAGGTCCTTCCAGAAGCCGACAGCCAGACCGGCCGCATAGGCAGCACCGAGAGCCGTGGTTTCGACGACCTTCGGGCGAACCACAGGCACGCCGAGAATGTCCGCCTGGAACTGCATGAGTGCCTCGTTGGCGACCATGCCGCCGTCGACCTTAAGCTCGGTGAGCGGAACGCCCGAGTCGGCGTTGACGGCGTCGAGCACCTCACGGGTCTGGAAGGCGGTGGCTTCCAGCGCCGCACGGGCGATGTGGCCCTTGTTGGCGAAACGTGTCAGGCCAACGATGGCGCCACGCGCATCCGCACGCCAGTAGGGGGCGAAGAGGCCGGAGAACGCAGGAACGATGTAGACGCCTCCGTTGTCCTTCACCGCGGCGGCGAGTTCCTCAACTTCCGGCGCGGAGCTGATCATGCCCAGGTTGTCGCGAAGCCACTGGATCAAGGAACCGGTGACGGCGATGGAACCCTCGAGGGCGTAGTGCGGCTTGGCGTCACCCAGCTTGTAGCCGAGGGTGGTGAGAAGACCGTTCTTGGAGTGGACAATGTCCTCGCCGGTGTTGAAGATCAGGAAGCAGCCCGTGCCGTAGGTGTTCTTCGCTTCACCGGCCTGGAATGCCGCCTGACCGAAGGTAGCTGCCTGCTGGTCGCCCAGGATTCCGGCCACGGGGGTCTCGCGGAGCAACTGCGAGGTGTGGACATGGCCGTAGACCTCGGAGGAGGACTTGATGGTGGGCATCATGGAAGCCGGAACACCGAAGACGTCCAGGATCTCCTGGTCCCACTGCAATGTTTCAAGGTCCATGAACAGGGTCCGGGAAGCGTTGGTGACGTCCGTGACGTGCACGCCGCCGTCGACACCGCCGGTCAGGTTCCAGAGGACCCACGCGTCGGTGTTCCCGAAGAGAAGGTCGCCTGCCTCGGCTTTTTCACGGGCACCGTCGACGTTGTCCAGAATCCACTTGATCTTGGTTCCGGAGAAGTATGTGGCCAGGGGAAGGCCAACCTTCTGCTTGAACCGCTCAAGCCCGCCGTCCTGTGCCAGCTCGTCAACGATCGGCTGGGTGCGGGTGTCCTGCCAGACAATCGCATTGTAGACGGCCTCACCGGTGTTTTTGTCCCAGACAACCGCGGTTTCACGCTGGTTGGTAATGCCGACGGCGGCAATGTCGTGCCGCGTCAGGTTCGCCTTTGACAGTGCTGAGGCGATGACCTCGCGCGTGTTGTTCCAGATCTCTGCGGGGTTGTGCTCAACCCAGCCCGCCTGCGGGAAGATCTGCTCGTGTTCCATTTGGCCGGTGGACACAATGTTGCCCGAGTGGTCGAAGACGATGGCGCGCGAGCTGGTGGTGCCCTGATCAATGGCGATGACGTATTGATTCATGGTGACGTCCTTGTCTGGTGTTGTTGGTTAATCAGTGATGGTCTGAAGTGTGCGGATAAGGGAGATTGTTGTGGGCAGGGTCAGCCTGCAAGCGCAGGCATGATGCCGGGTACCAGCAGCCCAACGAGCCCGGCCAAGGTACCGCCAACCAACGGTCCAACCACCGGAATCCAGGAGTACGCCCAGTCGCTGGAGCCCTTGCCCTTGATGGGAAGGACGGCGTGTGCGATGCGGGGGCCGAGGTCACGTGCGGGGTTGATGGCGTAACCGGTGGGACCGCCGAGGGACACGCCGATACCAACAACGAGCAGCGCTACGGCCAGCGGGCCGAGGCCGGAGGGGGTTCCTCCGAAGGTCAGGATGACAAAGACCAGGACGAACGTGCCGATGATTTCGGTGATGAGGTTCCAGGGGGTGGAGCGGATGGCCGGGCCGGTGGAGAAAGTGCCCAACTTGTTTGCCGCCAAGGGCTCTTCATCGAAGTGCTGCTTGTAGGCGAGCCAGCAGACCACCGCGCCAAGGAAAGCACCAAGCAGTTCACCGCCGAAATAGGTCAGGGTCGAGCCGAACGTTACGGCCACGTCGGGCGCGTACTCCGCCTTTCCATTGACCAACAGGCCCAAGGTGACTGCCGGGTTCAGGTGCGCACCGGACTTGGCGGCCACGAAAACGCCCGCGAAGACCGCAATACCCCAGCCCCACGTCACCATCAAGAATCCAGCGTTGTTGCCCTTGGTGCCTTTGAGCGCAACGTTGGCCACGACGCCACAACCCAGCAGGGTGAGCATCATGGTTCCGAATACTTCGGAAAGGAAAACAATTCCAAGAGACATCTTTGACTCCTCTATTTTCTGTTGTCAGCCTCATCGCGGGTGAAGAGGCTGTTGGGACGGTTCCGTTGTCTCCGGAACCGCCCCGGTGTGGTGGGCCCCTGTCGGGCCCACCTACCCCATTCCGTCCCTGCCGCGCTCCGGGACGGTCAAGCTGTTTCCGCTGCCGGCCTCAGGCCACCAGGCTGTGGACGTCAACCTTGTGGAAGCGTTGCAGGACATCCTGCGCGTGCTGGATTTCGGCTTCACGGGTTGCTGCATCCCAGCCAAGCGGCTCGGCAAGGGCCGCGGCGATCTCATTGAGAAGCTCCCCGGTCACCAGGCCACGGAAGGCAAGTGACGTCCGTCGGATCAGGACATCGACCAGGTGCCCGATCTGCTCGTGCTCGGCCATGAAGGCCAGTTCGCGAACGCTGAGTTCGCGGGTTGACCGCAGCGGCTGATCCTGGCCGGCGTTGAGGTACTCAATGACCTCTTCCGCACGAGTCCCGTAACGGGTCAGCAGGACGGCAACCCGGTCGGCATCCAGGCCCGGGCCCATGTGATTCTTGATCCATTCCTGTTCGCCCTGTTCCGTATCCGGGAAGCCGGCACCTCCGCCGATGGCGAGTTTCGCCGTCGAGACTTTGCGCTCCATGCCCAGTTCGCGGAGGACATCATTGGTCATGTGTTCAGCCAACGCACGGAAGGTTGTCCACTTGCCGCCTACCAGGCTGAGTACGACGGCGGCCTTGCCGCCTGGTGTTGTCACGGCGTCGTCACCGGTGCGGACGTTACGTTCGATGCGGTAGTCCCGGGAAACGAAACCCGGCTGGGTTTCATCGTGGCGGGGCAAGGGACGAACGCCGGCGAAGCTGTAGACGATCTGGTCACGCTCCACCTTGATGGTGGGGAACACATGGCCAACGAGGTCGAAGAAGTAGTCGATTTCTTCTTCCGTGCAGACGGCGTCTTCGGACATGTCGGCGTCGACATCGGTGGTACCGACCAGCACGCGGTCTCCCATCGGGTAGATCAGCACAATGCGGCCGTCGGTGTGCTCGAAGAAGATCTCCCGGCCGTTGCACGCGGCAAGGAGTTCGGGGTGGTCCAGGACAATGTGGGAACCCTTGGTGCCGCCCATGAACTTGCTCACAGCGCCCATGGCCTGGTTGGTGAGGTCAACCCATGCGCCGGTGGTGTTGACGATGACGTCTGCCTGGAAGTCGAATTCCTTGCCGGTCAGCTCGTCACGGAGCCGGACCCCGTTGGTACCCATGGATACGAGCGAGACGTAGTTGCTGGCGCGGGCAGTGCCTCCGGGAAGCCCACCCCCGCGGCCGGCCTTCTCGCCGTCCTGCAGGACGTCCAGGGTCAGACGCTCGGGGTTGTGGACTGATGCATCAAAGTAGGTGGCTGCGTACTTGATTCCGGAGTGCAGCTTGGGAAGTTCAGCCAAGGCCTTTGTCCGGCCGCGGAACTGGTGGCGCGGAACGCTGCCACCGTCGCGGGAGAAGAAGTCGTACATGCTCAGGCCCACCTTGATGAGGAACGCGCCGCGCTCCTTGGGCTTGCCCTGTTTGTGGGTAAGGAAACGCGTGGGCGCGGAAAGGATGCCGGAGAAAGTGCTGAAGATCGGGATGGTGGTCTGCAACGGCTTGACGTAGTGCGGGGCGATGCGCAGGAGTCGGTTGCGTTCGACCACGGATTCCTGGACCAGGCGGAATTCGCCGTTCTCGAGATAGCGGATGCCGCCGTGGATCATGTGGGAGGAAGCGCCGCTGGCGCCTTGGCAGAAATCACCGCGTTCAACAAGGGCGACGTCGACGCCCTGGAGCGCGAGGTCGCGGAACGTTCCGACACCATTGATGCCACCGCCGATAATGAGGACCTTCGCCGTGGGCCGCTCCTGCAGTGCAACGACGGAGTCACGCTGCTGTGCGTGCTGTGAAGTACCGGAATTCCTGTTGTGTCCCAAAACTGCTCCCTTGGGCTTGGTTCGTGCGCCGCGCCACTCGCTGCTGCACCGTTCACCACTAATCTTGCGAAGGTGGAAAATGGAGTCAAGCTATTTGCACAAACGTGCAGTAAGGAAATGAGATGGCACGATCACGTCACTCGGATGCGCTCCGGGCTGCACAGATGTACTACCTGCAGGATCTGACCATGGATGCGATCGCCCGCGAGCTGCGGACGTCCCGGTCCACAGTGTCCCGGCTGTTGTCCTCAGCCCGCGAGACAGGCCTGGTGCAGGTCCAGATTCGAAGTCCGTTCGATACCGGTCCTGAGCTTGAGAGCCAGATCAGGAACCAGTACGGCGTGGACGTCCACGTCGTTCCGGTGCTGGACACCTTGAATGAAGCGGAGACCTTGGACCGCGTCGCCATGCAGGCTGCCAGGACCATAGGGCCCTTGGTGGATTCGAATGCAATCATCGGCGTTGCCTGGGGCGCCACGCTCAGCGCCGTCAGCCGTCACCTCACCCGCAAGGTGACCCATGACAGTATCGTGGTCCAGCTCAACGGTGCCGGAAACATGCAAACGACCGGCATTACCTACGCCAGCGACATCATGCGGCGCTTCGGCAGTGCCTACGGAGCGAGGGTTGAACAGTTCCCGGTTCCCGCCTTTTTCGACCACGCCGCCACGAAGACCGCCATGTGGAATGAGCGCAGCGTTCAAAGAATCCTTGATCTGCAGGCACGCATGAGCATAGCTATTTTCGGAGTCGGATCCGTTGATTCGGACTACCCGAGCCACGTGTATGCCGGCGGCTACCTGGATGAACGCGACCTCTCCATGCTGGCAGCGGACGACGTGGTGGGCGACGTGGCGACTGTGTTCTTCCGGAGTGACGGCTCCTCGGACGGCATCACGCTGAACGAGCGCTCCACAGGACCCAGCCACGAACAGTTGCGGCAGGTCCGGCGCAGGATCTGCGTGGTGTCGGGCGCCTCCAAGATCAACGGATTGCAGGGAGCCCTGGCTGCGGGTTTGGCCACCGACCTCATCCTGGACGAAGCTTCCGCGCGACGCCTGGTCAGTTTCAATGGCCACTCCTGAAGCATTCGTGCAGGAAATGGGTAGAGTCTTTGCTATGAGATTCCCGGTCCGGCTGACATTGAACAACGGCGTACAAATGGAACGCTTGGGATACGGGCTCTACAAGGTACCGCCCAAAGACGCCGAAGCTTTGGTTGCGACCGCTCTGGGCGAGGGCTACCGGCGTTTCGACACAGCAGCGATGTACGGCAATGAGGTGGGCGTCGGCCGAGCGCTCGGCGGCGCCATTGGCGATGCTGCCCGGGCGAACGGCGGCACGGGTGGTTCAGGGGAATCCGTGCACGCCCTTTCCCGTGAGGACCTGTTCGTGACCACCAAGGTCTGGAACGACGACCAAGGCTATGAGTCCACACTCCGGGCCTTCGACACCTCGATTGCGAACCTCGGGCTTGACTACGTGGATCTTTACCTCATCCACTGGCCGTGCGCCGGACGCGGACTTTTTACGGAGACATACAAGGCGTTGGAAACCCGCTATCGCGAGGGCAAAGTAAGGGCGATCGGGGTATCGAACTTCCAGCCCGGCCATCTCGACGAACTGATGCAAAAAGCCGAAGTCGTCCCGGCAGTAAACCAGATCGAGCTGCACCCCTGGCTGCAGCAAAGCAGATTACGGACACTCCACCAGCAGCTGGGAATAGCCACTGAGGCGTGGAGTCCCCTCGGCCGCGGGCAGGTCCTGGCCGACCCTGCCATCATCTCGCTCGCCGAAAAGCATGGAAAAACTCCTGCCCAGGTCATCATCCGGTGGCATCTCCAACTGGGAAACCTCGTCATCCCCAAAGCGAGCTCTGCGGGACGGATCAAGGAAAACTTCAACGTATTCGATTTTGAGCTGGATCCCTCCGACATGGACGGCATGGCAGGACTCGAACGACACCATCGAACCGGCTCACACCCGGACAACGTGAACTAGGGAATACCTCCATGCAAAAAGTGGACACCGCGCACTCCCCCGAGGGCTCGCAGGCCCCCAATGGATTCTTCAGTGAAGCCCTCGCCGGACGGACTACCGCTTCGGATATCGAAGTCGACGGCAGCACGGTCGCCTACTGGACGTACGAACCAGCCAAGGCCACGTCCACGACCCGCACCATCCTGGTCATCCATGGCTTCAGGGGAGACCATCACGGTCTATTGCGCGTAGTGGACCAGCTTCCGGAAATGCGCATCATTATGCCCGACCTGCCGGCGTTCGGAAGCTCGGAGCCGTTCGTGGATGATGAACACACCGTTGAGCGCTACGGGCAATTCATCTCCAGCTTCATGACCGCGCTCGGCTTGGGTCCCAGGACCGTCCTGCTGGGCCACTCCTTCGGTTCGATCGTGGCCAGCCACTTCGCTGCTTCGCATCCCGAAGCCATCTACCCGTTGATCCTGATCAACCCCATTGCCGCTCCGGCCCTGGAAGGTCCCAAGGGCATCATGACCAAGCTTGCCGTGCTGTACTACCAGGCATCCGCCAGGCTTCCCCGCCGAGTGGGACTCGCTGTCCTCCGAAACCGCTTGATCGTCCGCGTCATGAGCATCACCATGGCAAAGACCAAGGACAAAGCACTCCGCCGCTTCATCCACGGCCAGCACGATGCCTACTTCAGCGCCTTCGCGGACAGGAAAAGCCTGCTCGAATCCTTCAAGGCGTCGGTCTCGGGCAACGTAGCAGAAGTAGCCGAACAACTGAAGCTCCCGGTCCTTCTCGTCGCCGGGGAAAAGGATGAGATCGCCACCCTTCCGAACCAGCACAAGCTGATGGAGCGGCTGCCGGACGCAACGCTGGAAGTGATTCCCGACGTCGGGCATTTGATCCACTACGAAACCCCGGCCCCCGCAGCAGCAGCGATCCGCACCTTCCTGGAGGAACACCCCGCGTGAAAATTGTCATCGACGCCCGCTTTACCAGAACGGACCACCACGATGGCATCAGCCGCTACGGTTCCAGCCTCATAGCCGCCACGTCAAAACTCGCGGACGTCACCATGCTGGTCAGCGACAAGCGCCAACTCGCCCTGCTGCCTGACGTTCCGTATGTGATGGTCAACAGCCCCCTTTCCCCACTGGAGCTGTTCGTTGCCCGGAAGGTCAACCCCCTGGGCGCCGATGTGGTGGTCTGCCCGATGCAGACCATGGGCACGTTGGGGCGCAAGTACGGACTGGTTCTCACCCTCCACGACCTCATCTACTACGAACACCCCGCTCCCCCGGGTTTCCTTCCCGCCCCGGTCCGCCTCCTGTGGCGGCTGTACCACAAGGCTTTCTGGCCCCAACGGTTGCTCTTGAACCGGGCCGATATCGTCGCCACCATCAGCCACACCACCGAAGCCCTGATGGCCAAATACAGGCTGACCAAGCGGCCGGTCCGGATTGTGGGTAATGCTCCGCAGCCAGGACAAACACCACGGGATCCGGCAGCAGGTGCCGACAAGACCCTGCTGTACATGGGCTCGTTCATGCCCTACAAGAACGTGGAAACCATGATCCGGGGAATGGCCGGGTTGCCGGAATTTACGTTGCACCTGTTGAGCCGCATCACTGCGGACCGCCGGGCAGAACTGGAAGCCATCGTTCCCGCCGGCGCCAAGGTCATCTTCCACAACGGTGTAACCGACGCCGAATACGACGACCTCCTGCTCCGGGCAACCGCACTGATCAGCCTTTCGCGCGCTGAAGGATACGGGCTGCCGCTGGTGGAGGCCATGGCCCTCGGTACCCCGGTGATTGCCAGCGATATCCCGATCTTCAGGGAGGTCGGTGGCGAGGCCGTCAGTTACGTTGATCCTGAATCGCCCACTGACTTCTCTGCTGCAGTAACCGCCCTCGGTGACGGGGAATTGTGGCAGCAGCGGTCCCGCATTTCGGTGGAACGGGCATCGAAGTTCAACTGGGACGAGTCGGCACGGCAACTTCTCGCCGCGGCTGAAGAAGTCGTCAACCTGCGCCGGCGCAAGTCTCGGTTGTACTGAGTCCGGCACCTTGGCGCCTAGAGGACGTCGACACCGTCCAGGCGCAGCTGCACCGGCCCGGCCGTGCGCTTGGCAGCGTTCGCGGCTTTGACAGCACGCATGGCGCGAGTCGTTTCTGCGGCTTCGGCATACGGAATGAAGTACAGCGTCCTGACATCAGCATCGGCTTCTTCGGCCGCAGAGGGGGACGTGCCGGTGAACAATTGCACCGGGGCCGGTCCAGCGCTGCGGAGTTTGGCGCCGGAGGCCAGCGGAGCGCTGGCCTCGAAAGCCTCGGAGAAATGCCCGACGTCGGCCCTTGAGCCGGTGACGGAAGCCACTCGGACCGCGGGCGGTAGCTGGAGCTCTCTGCGCAACGCGAGCTCCCTGGAGGCATATCCTGCAGCGTCCCAGCGCAAAAGTGCGCCCGTGGCCGCGGTGTCATCCGCGGTGATCACTACCAGTCCGCCTTGGCCGGAAGGCTTCACGAGGGAAGCGGCATTGAACCAGCGGCGAACGGTGTCCTCCCCCGCACGCAGGTTTTCCCGTCGAAGCAAGGAATTGCCGTCGAGCAACAGGGCTGCGGCATATCCGGCGGGAGCAACCGGCTCTGCGCCGACCGTGGCCACCACCAAGGCAGGAGTATCGGGGACCATGGCTTTGATGTTCTCGCCGGACGAGGTGACCACCGGCTTGCCGGGGAACGCCCGGCCCAGCTCCTCCGCGGTCCTCATGACACCTGCGGCTCCCCGGCGCAGCCTGGTTCCGTTGCAGTGCGTGCAGCGCCACTGAGGAGCCGGTGTGGAGCACCAGCGGCACGCCGGCATGGCCGAACTGCTGGAGACCGCCAACGGCCCCTGGCAGGCGTTGCAGCGGGCCAGCTCACGGCATGTCTCACACACCAAGGACGGCGCGTATCCCGCGCGGGCCACTTGCACCAGGACGGGGCCGCGCTCCAGGCCTTCTTTGGCCGCCCGCCATGCCGCACCCGGCAAACGGGCGATCCGGGCCAGGGGGTCGCGTTCCTGCTCAAAGCTGTCAGCGGTGTTGAGGACGCGCGGCACCGTGGAGCGGACTGTGGTGCGGGGCGCTTCGATCGGCGCCGCCCACTGCATTTCCACCAGTCGCTGCAACTCTGTGCTGCGGCTGTGGGAGGCCATGAGGCAAGCCGCGCCCTCCTGCTCGGCCCGGAGCAACAACACCTCACGGGAATGGGCGTAGGGAGCGCGTTGCTCGATGTGGAGGTCGTCGCCGTCATCCCAGCACACCACCAGGCCCAGATCCTTGACCGGTGCGTAGGCAGCAGAGCGGGTGCCGATAGCCACCCCGGCCGCACCGCTCAGGAGCCGCAGGAAATTCCGGTAACGGGGCGTTTGCCCATCGTCCGCGGTGAGCCTGGCTACGTCAGACGACGGCAGGACCTTGGCCAGGGCGGACTCCAACTGCTCAAGGTCGCGGTAGTCCGGAACCACCACCACCGCGCCCCGTCCGGAGGAGCGGACTGTGGCTACAGCTGATGCGACCAGGGCCGCCCAGCCAGCCGCTCCGAAACCCTGGAGGGCCGTCAGGACAGCCTTGGGCGAACCGCCACTGGCGAGGTGCTGCAGATAGGACTTGCCGTTGGAGTACGCCGCCCAGGCGTGAGCGTCCGTGAACGGCTTCAGCTCCGCGACATCGGCGTCCAAATCCCCGGCCAGAAGTTCCTTCTCCACCTTGGCCACACGGGGAGGCACAGCTGTCCGGAGAACGTCGCTCAGGGTACCTGCGTAGCGTGCAGCCACGGTGGCCGCCAACTCGGAGACGGCTGGGGTCAGGACCGCTACCGGGGACACAACCTTATGCAAGGCTATGAGCGGGTGGGCCGCATCCGAGGACCCCCGGCGCTCGATGATGTAGCCGTTGAGTTCCTGGCCGTTGAACTTCACCTTCACCCGGACGCCTGGAGAAGCCGCATCAGCGAGTTCGGCGGGAACGCTGTAGTCAAAGGGCCTGTCCAAATGGGGCAGGGATGACTCCAGGATGACGCGCGCTACCGGATTCGACGCAGCCAGCGGAGGTCCATTGGCCGGCATCCGGTCGGGGAAACCCTGCAACAGCGAGGGTTGGAGCAACGATGGCTGGACATCGTGTGCTGCCATGCCCGTCACCTCCAACTCATCACACGGAAGACCGCTTCACTGTCAACGAGAGATGCCCGCAGCGGGATTGACCCGCTGCGGGCATCTCTCTGGCTAAAGCCAATCACGAACCACCGACAAAACAACATCGAGGCAGTCCGCGGGACACATCAGGCGTTGAAGTATTCCTTCAGGTCCGCAACGCGGTCCAGCCGCTCCCAGGTGAAGTCGGGCTCATCCCGTCCGAAGTGGCCGTGTGCAGCAGTCTTGGCGTAGATGGGCCGCTTGAGGTCCAGGGCATCGATGATGGCGCGGGGACGGAGATCAAAGAGTTCGTCGATCGCTTCGCTGATGCGGGCAGGGTCCACAGTCTCCGTGCCGAAGGTCTCAACGTAGGTACCCACGGGCCGGGCCTGGCCAATGGCGTAGGCGATCTGGATCTCGGCGCGCTTGGCAAGACCGGCAGCCACGACGTTCTTGGCGACCCAACGCATGGCGTAGGCAGCAGAACGGTCCACCTTCGACGGATCCTTGCCGGAGAACGCACCGCCACCGTGGCGGGAGAATCCGCCGTAGGTGTCCACGATGATCTTGCGCCCGGTCAGACCGGCATCCCCGACGGGGCCGCCGATGACGAAAGCGCCTGCAGGGTTCAGGATGTTGGCCGTGCGGGAGAGGTCAAGGTTTGACGCTGCCAGCACGGGTTCGATGACGTAGCTTGCGAGGTCCGCGCGGAGCTGATCTAGGCTTGCTTCCTCAGCGTGCTGGCTGGAGATCACAACGGTTTCAACGGAAACCGGCCGGTCGCCGTCGTACCCTACCGTCACCTGGGTCTTGCCGTCGGGCCGCAGGTAGGCAAGTTCGCCGTTCTTGCGGACTTCGGTCAGACGCTCCGAAAGGCGGTGCGCCAACCAGATGGGAGTCGGCATGTAGGACGCCGTTTCATCGCTGGCGTAACCGAACATGATGCCTTGGTCGCCGGCACCCTGGAGGTCGTAGTCGTCCTCCTGGCGTCCTTCACGGGCCTCAAGCGAGTTGAAGACCCCGCCCGCGATGTCGTTGGACTGCTGGCCGATCGAGACCGAAACGCCACAGCGGGCGCCGTCGAAACCGTTGGCCGAGGAGTCATAGCCGATTCCGAGTATGGTCTCACGGACGATCTGCGGAATTTCGACGTAAGCATCAGTGGTGACCTCGCCGGCCACATGCACCAAGCCGGTTGTGGCCATGGTCTCAACGGCCACGCGGGATTCAGGATCCGCGGCCAGCAACGCGTCAAGAATGGAGTCGCTGATCTGGTCGCAGATCTTGTCCGGGTGCCCTTCAGTAACCGACTCGGAAGTGAAGAGGCGGAGCTTGGACGGGGTGCCATGGTGTTCATGGTGCAGCGGTAAAGTCACTCGACCACCTTACTGGGTTGCGGGATCACGTGATCTGCCGTGTGTCCCTTTGCGAAGAATTCAGGCGTGGGCTCAGTCACATGGCCGGGAAGACCTGTGCGAGTTCGGCGCCAACCCGGTCAATCACTGCGGCGGCGACGTCTGTCTTGGACCCGGCAGCGGACTGCGGCTCAGCGCCATGGCCGGAAAGGATGACCACAGAGTTGTCGTCCTGCCCGAAGACCCGGCCAACACCCACCTGATTGACAACGAGGAGGTCGCAGCCCTTGCGTTTGAGTTTGGCTGCCGCATGCTCCAGTACATCGCCCTGCGCGTCCCCGGTTTCCGCCGCAAAGCCGACAATCAACTGCCGGCCGCCTTCAGCGGTCCGCCTCTGGACAAGCTCGCGCAGGATGTCAGGATTCCGGACCAGGCGCACAACAGGTGCGTCCTCGCCGTCGACCTTCTTGATTTTTGTGTCCGAAACCTCAGCCGGACGGAAATCCGCAACCGCCGCAGCCATGATGACGACGTCGGAATCCACTGCTGCTTTCAGCGCGGCCTCGCGCAGTTCCAGGGCTGACTCAACGCGGACAAGCTCGACGCCGGCCGGCGGCTCTACGTCCATGTGCGCGGCCAGGAAACGGACTTTGGCGCCGGCGGCCAAGGCAGCGGCGGCCAAGGCAGCGCCCTGCTTGCCCGAGGAACGGTTGCCCAGGAACCTGACCGGGTCCAGGGCTTCCCTGGTTCCACCGGCGGAAATCGTAACTGTCCTGCCCACGAGTGATGCGTGCGTCGCCGACGTCGGTGGGGCACTATCCGACGTACCGGAGGCCTCTGCCAAGGCAATGGCCGCAGCAAAGATGGCGTCCGGCTCCGGGAGCCTGCCCGGACCCGAATCGGCACCCGTGAGTCGCCCGGAAGCAGGTTCCAGAACCGTTGCTCCCCGGCTGCGCAACGTTTCCACATTGGCTTGGGTCGCCGCGTGCTGCCACATTTCGGTGTGCATCGCGGGCGCGAAGAGTACCGGGCCATGGGCCATCAGCAGGGTGTTGGTGAGGAGGTCGTTTGCTTGCCCGGTGGCCGCCCGGGCCAGGAGATCGGCGGTGGCGGGAGCAATGACAATCAGGTCGGCTTGGTGCCCCAGGCGCACATGGTTGACCTTGTCGACGTCGTCGAAGACGCTGTTGCTCACCGGGTTGCCGGAGAGGGCCTCCCACGTGGCAACCCCGACAAAACGGGTGGCTGCTTCCGTGGGAATGACCGTCACCTGATGGCCGGCTTCAGTAAAAAGCCGGAGGAGCGATGCAACCTTGTAGGCTGCAATCCCTCCCCCGACTCCGAGGACTATGCGCACGTGACCTCCGTCAACAGGCAGTCTGCTTTATTCTGCGGGCTCGATCGGCGTGGAAACCAGAAGGCCTTCGTTGATCTCGCGGAGGGCGATCGAGAGCGACTTCTCGTTCAGCTTGGTGTCAACCAAGGGACCGACGTACTCGAACAGGCCCTCGTGCAGCTGGGCGTAGTAAGCGTTGATCTGGCGGGCACGCTTGGCGCCGAAGATCACCAGGCCGTACTTGGAATCGGCAGCCTCAAGCAGCGAATCGATCGGCGGGTTGATGATGCCTTCAAGGTTCGTGGACACGAATTCTCCAAATTCTAGCGGGCCAACAAACAGGCGCTTTAGCGCCCGTGCGGGGTAAGCCCCATGAGTGAAACAAGCTCGTCCGCTGCCCGGCGAACGTCGTCATTAATGACGGTGTGGTCAAACTCCGGTTCAGCAGCAAGTTCCAGTTTAGCGGTTTCCAGCCTCCGCTGCTGTTCCTCCGCGGTTTCCGTGCCGCGGCCAACCAGCCGGCGGACCATTTCGTCCCAGCTGGGCGGGGCCAGGAAGACGAAGTTGGCGTCGGGCACAGCCGCCTTGACCTGCCGCGCCCCCTGGAGGTCGATCTCGAGGAGGACGGACTTACCTTCGGCGATCGCAGCGTTGACGGTGCTGCGAAGGGTGCCGTAGCGGTTCTGGCCGTGAACTACGGCCCACTCCAGCAGTTCGCCGTCGGCTACCAGGGCATCGAACTCTTCGGCTGACTTGAAGAAGTAATGGACACCATCCTTTTCACCCGGACGGGCGGCCCTGGTGGTGGCTGAAACCGAAAGCCAAACCTCTGGATAGTTGTCCCTGATGTACGTGGATACGGTTCCTTTGCCAACGGCAGTGGGGCCTGCAAGGACGGTCAGTCCAGGATTCTTGCTCACGGATTCCTTCGGGGAGATGCGTCAAACGCTTTGTTGGGTATCCATAAAATCTACCAGCGCCCGGGCCTGGTGGATTCCCAACCCCCTGATACGCCGGGATCCGGCAATGCCGATATCCGCCATGATCCCGGCCGCCCGGACGGGACCAATCCCCGGCAGGGCTTCCAGCAACTCCACCACACGCATGCGCGCGATCGCTTCGTCAGTGGCGCCTGAGGAGATCAACTCCGCGATGCTCACTTCTCCACGCTTCAGCCGCTCCTTGGCCGCGGCCCGCACGGCCCGGGCCTTGGCAGCCTTTTCCAACGCATCGGCACGCTCTTGCGGTGTCAGCTCTTTCAGGCCCACTGCCGAACCCCTGTCAGATCGAGTTTGTGATGCAGATCACGCGACTGATCCTGAACCTACCGCCAGGGGCGCAGTTGCGCAATGCGTTGGACCAACGCGGGGTCACTTATGGCCGGTAGTCAGCCCCATCATGGGCCAAAAGTGACCCCGCGTTGCCTCAGGAACGAAGCCCGGCCAGGGTCTCCCCGGCTGCGGCGCGCAAAGCCGGAATGGACGGACCTGCTGCCAGGATTCCCCGGCTGGAGGTGGCCAGGACCTGCGGATACGCGTCAGCGAAGGTCGCACGGAGGTCGGCAGGCGTCGCGCCCTGGGCTCCGAGTCCCGGCGCAAGGATAGCTCCGCGGACCGGGCCAAGCTCGATGCCCAGATCTGTCAGGGCCGAGCCGATAGTGGCACCGACCACCAGGCCCACCGATCCCAGTGCACCCTCATAACGCTGGTTCTCCGCAGCGGCTGCGGCCACGATCCTGCGGGCCACGGAGTGTTCGCCTCCGACGTGCTGAACCGACTTTCCCTCGGGGTTCGATGTCAGCGCAAGCACGAACACCCCCCGGCCGTTCCGGGCTGCAAGATCCAGGGCGGGACGCAGCGACTCAAATCCCAGGTACGGACTCAACGTCACCGAATCCGCAGCCAACGACGACCCATCCCGCAGCCAGGCATCCGCGTAGGCCGCCATGGTGGAACCGATATCGCCACGCTTGGCATCAGCAATGCTGAGCACCCCGGCGTCCGCTGAGGCCGCAAGCGTTCGTTCCAGCACAGCCATGCCGGCCGAACCGTGGCGTTCGTACAGCGCCACCTGCGGCTTCACCGCGGCAGCGAGGGAAGCCACCGCCTCAACCACCGAGAGCGAGAAGCGCTCCAGCCCCTCGACGTCGTCGTTCAAACCCCAGTCCGCCAGGAGCTGCGGGTGCGGATCAATCCCGACGCACAGCGGACCGCGGGAGGCCATGGCGGCAGCCAGCCGGGAGCCGAAAGACTCCCGGACCGGCTGCTGCGCCTGCTGTGATGCTGCAGTCTCAGGCATGTGCGGCTTCCATGGCTGCCGACAGGTTGGCTGCGTGCTCCTGCAGGCTGGTCACCGACCATTCATAGGTCCGCAGGGCCTCGATCGCCTGAACTGCCGCGTTGAACTCAGCAACGGTGGTGATGCATGGAATGCCGATGGAGGTCGCTGCGGCGCGGAGTTCGTATCCATCGCTGCGGGCTTCGCCACCGGAAGGCGTGTTGAAGACCATGTCGATCTCACCGGCGATTACGAGGTCCGCGATGGTTCCCTCACCTTCGGCGCTGCTTCCCTCGGCAACCTTGCGGACCGGAGTCGCCTGGATGCCGTTGCGGCGCAGGACGTCGGCGGTGCCACCGGTGGAGACGATCTCGAAGCCAAGGTCCGAGAGCCGCTTGACGCCCATGATCACCGAACGCTTGTCCCGGTTGGCCACGGAAACGAAGATCTTGCCTTCGGTAGGCAGCGCGTTGTTGGCTGCTGCCTGGCTCTTGGCGAAGGCGGTATCGAAGTGCTTGTCGATACCCATGACTTCACCGGTGGAGCGCATTTCCGGGCCGAGCAAGGAGTCGACGACCTTGCCTTCCGGCGTACGGAAGCGGCTGAACGGCAGCACGGCTTCCTTCACGGCAACCGGAGCATCCAGCGGCAGCGTTGAGCCGTCGCCGCTTTCCGGCAGCATCTTGTACGCGCTGCGGAGCTGGTTGATGGTGACGCCGGTACCGATCAAGGCAGCGGCCTTGGCCATCTGCACGCCCGTTGCCTTGGAGACGAACGGAACGGTACGGGAGGCGCGGGGGTTTGCTTCCAGGACGTACAGGACGTCGGAGGCAAGGGCGAACTGGATGTTGATGAGGCCACGTACGCCCACGCCTTCGGCGATCGCACGGGTTGCCGTCCGGACGCGCTCGATCACGTTGTTGCCAAGGGTGATCGGAGGCAGGACACACGCGGAGTCACCGGAGTGGATACCGGCCTCTTCGATGTGCTCCATGATGCCGCCGAGGTACATGTCGGTGCCGTCGAAGAGGGCATCGACATCGATCTCCACCGCGTCTTCAAGGAAGCGGTCGATCAAGACCGGGTGATCCGGGGTGATCTCGGTGGCGTTCGCGATGTAGCGGGAAAGGTTTGCTTCGTCGTAGACGATCTCCATGCCGCGGCCGCCCAGCACGTAGGACGGGCGGACCAGCACGGGGTAGCCGATTTCGTCGGCGATCTTCTTGGCGTCCTCGAAGGAAACGGCGGTGCCGTTCTTCGGGGAGGTCAGGCCGGCCTCGTCCAGGACCCGGGCGAAGGCGCCACGGTGTTCGGCGAGGTCGATCGCTTCCGGCGAGGTGCCCAGGATGGGAACACCTGCGTCGGCAAGCTGCTGTGCCAGCTTCAAGGGGGTTTGGCCGCCAAGCTGCACGAAGACGCCCATGACGCCGCCCGTGCGCTCCTCCGCAGCGATGACCTCGAGGACGTCCTCAAGGGTCAGCGGTTCGAAGTACAGACGCGTGGAAACGTCGTAGTCCGTGGACACAGTCTCCGGGTTGCAGTTGACCATGACGGTCTCGTAGCCGGCCTTGCGCAAGGCCATGGAAGCGTGGACGCAGGAGTAGTCGAACTCGATGCCCTGGCCGATGCGGTTGGGGCCGGAGCCGAGGATGATGACGGAGGGCTTGGAGTGCAGGCCTACTTCGTCCTCCTCATCGTAGGAGGAGTAGTGGTACGGGGTGTAGGCGGCGAATTCGGCGGCGCAGGTGTCCACCGTCTTGTAGACCGGGCGGATGCCCAGGGCCTGGCGAACACCGCGGACCACGGCCTCGTTGTTGTGCGTCAAGGCACCGATCTGCTCGTCGGAGAAGCCGTGGCGCTTGGCGTTGCGCAGCATTTCCTCGGTGAGAACGCCGGCCTTGCGGATTTCCTGGGCAGTCTCATTGAGCAGCTGGAGCTGGTCCAGGAACCAGGGGTCGATCTTGGTGGCTTCGAAAAGGTCCTCAACGGTGGCACCGCCAAGGAGGGCCCGCTGTACCTGGTGCAGACGCTCCGTGGTAGGCCGCTTGGCCTTCTCGATGAGCTCTGCCACTTCGTATTCCGGGACGGAGCTGAAGTCCAGCTGGGAGCCCTTCTGCTCCAATGAACGCAGGGCCTTCTGCAGGGCCTCGGTGAAGTTGCGTCCCATGGCCATCGCTTCGCCCACCGACTTCATGGTGGTGGTCAGCGTGTTGTCTGCTGCCGGGAACTTCTCGAAAGCGAAGCGCGGAACCTTGACTACCACGTAGTCAAGGGTCGGCTCGAAGGAAGCCGGGGTCTTCTGGGTGATGTCGTTCGGAATCTCGTCCAGGGTGTATCCCAGGGAGAGCTTCGTGGCGATCTTGGCGATGGCAAAACCGGTTGCCTTCGAGGCCAGCGCCGAGGAGCGGGAAACGCGCGGGTTCATTTCGATGACCACCACACGGCCCGTGGCGGGGTCGATGGCGAACTGGATGTTGCAGCCACCGGTGTCGACGCCGACTTCGCGGATAACCGCGATGGAGACGTCGCGCAGCTTCTGGTACTCGCGGTCCGTCAGGGTCAAGGCAGGAGCAACCGTGATGGAGTCGCCGGTGTGCACACCGACGGGGTCGAAGTTCTCGATGGAACAGACGACAACGACGTTGTCGTTCTTGTCGCGCATCATCTCGAGTTCGTATTCTTTCCAGCCGAGGATGCTCTCCTCAAGCAGGACCTCGGTGGTGGGGCTGTACTGGAGGCCCTGGCCGACGATGCGGCGGAGGTCGTCCTCGTTGTACGCGAGGCCGGAACCCAGCCCGCCCATGGTGAAGGACGGCCGGACCACCATGGGGTAGCCCAGGTCTTCGGCTGCCTTGAAAGCTTCATCCATGGTGTGGATGATGTGGCTGCGTGCCGACTCGGCGCCGCAACGCTCCACGACGCCCTTGAACTTCTCGCGGTCCTCGCCGAGTTCGATGGCGGCGATGTTGGCACCGATGAGTTCGACGTTGTACTTCTCCAGTACGCCGTTCTTATCCAGGGCGATGGCCGTGTTCAGGGCCGTCTGGCCACCAAGGGTGGGCAGGATGGCGTCCGGGCGCTCCTTGGCGATGATCTTCTCCACCACCTCAGGGGTGATGGGTTCAACGTAGGTGGCATCGGCGAACTCGGGGTCCGTCATGATGGTGGCCGGGTTCGAGTTGACCAGGATGACCCGGAGGCCCTCCTCCTTCAGGACCCGGAGGGCCTGGGTGCCGGAGTAGTCGAACTCGGCCGCCTGGCCAATGACGATAGGACCGGAACCGATGACAAGGACGCTCTTGAGATCTGTACGCTTGGGCATTACTTCTTGTCCTCAGTCTTGGAGTCGTTGTTCTTTGCGGGAGCGGCGGCTTTGGTATCGGCCATGAGGTCGATGAAGCGGTCGAAGAGGTACGCGGCGTCGTGCGGGCCGGCGGCTGCCTCCGGGTGGTACTGGACCGAGAAGGCCGGGATGTCGAGGCAGGCGAGGCCTTCGACGACGTCGTCGTTCAGCGAGACGTGGCTGACCTCCACACGGCCGTAACGCTCCTCCGGCGCCACCGTGGATCCGTTCAGCGGCGCGTCCACTGCGAAGCCGTGGTTCTGGGAGGTGATTTCCACCTTCCCGGTACGGCGGTCCATCACGGGCTGGTTGATGCCGCGGTGGCCATAGCGGAGCTTGTACGTGCCAAAGCCCAGGGCGCGGCCCAGGATCTGGTTGCCGAAGCAGATTCCGAAGTACGGCAGCTTCTCGTCCAGCACCGAACGCAGCAGGGAAACCTGGTGGTCGGCAGTGGCGGGGTCGCCGGGGCCGTTGGACATGAAGAAGCCATCGGGCTTGACCGCGTTCACGTCCTCAAGCGTGGACGTGGCAGGCAGGACGTGCACGCGCACGCCGCGCTCGGCGAAACGCACGGGAGTCATTGCCTTGATGCCGAGGTCCACAGCGGCGATGGAGAAGCGGGGTTCGCCTTCCCAGCCGTGGTCCTTGGGTTCGACCACGTAGGCCTCGTCGATGGAGACTTCCTCGGCAAGGGCTGCGCCCTCCATGGGCGCGCTGGCCAGGACGGCGTCCAACAATTCCTTGTCGGTGGCCCGGGCGGCCTCGCCGGAGAAGATACCGGCCCGCATGGTCTTGTGCTCGCGGAGGTGGCGCGTGATGGCACGGGTGTCCACGCCCTGGATGCCCACGATGCCCTGTTCGACGAGTTCCTCGTCCAGGCTTCGCTCCGAGCGCCAGTTGGAAGGCCGGCGCGCGGCATCACGGACAATGTACCCGGCCACCCAGATGCGGCGGGATTCAGCGTCTTCGCTGTTGACCCCGGTGTTGCCGATGTGCGGCGCAGTCTGGACGACCAGCTGGCGGGCGTACGAGGGGTCGGTGATGGTCTCCTGGTAGCCGGTCATGCCGGTGGCGAAGACGGCCTCTCCCAGTGCGGTTCCCTGGGCGCCGTAGCTGCGGCCGCGGAACATGCGGCCGTCTTCGAGCACCAGTACTGCTGCGGAGGGGGTGGTTTTGGTGGCTGCGTTACTTTCCGTCACTTTATTACTTTCCACTATCGGCATCTGCCTGAGGGGCTGCGGAGATCAATTCCTGGAGGGCTTCAAGGAGGAGCTTCTTGTCGGCTGAGTGCCGGGACCGGAATCCGGTATCGAGTTCCCGGGCGCCAAGCCTCCAGCTGATGACAAGGAGGCCGTCTTTTTCGACGAACTTCCCGGCCATGCCGTTGGCTTCGCGGCTGTCCACGAGGGACCGCCGCGGGATGAAGACGGGGGCGGCACCGGAGCGGTCGAACAACACGCCTTCGGCGTGGATGCTCAGTTCCGCGTTGGTCCGGATGCCCAGGCCCTGGGCCGCTATGCGGTCGAGCCAGTCGCCCGCCGTCGTGGTGGTCACGTACTGGCCATCAGCGACGACGCTCGCCGGCGTCAGCTGTTCCGGCACCGCAGGCAGACGTTCGACGTCGGCTTGTCGCCTCAGCCGGTTCCGCCACCCGAGCCAGATCATCACCAGTACGGCAACGATCAGCGGCACCGTGGTGAGCACAGTCAATGTCTGGTTGCTCATCAGTTGCTGACTGCCGGGTGCTGGTAGGGCGTGTTGAGCCGGCCGTCGAGGACCGTGGGGTGGCCCTTGAAGAAGGTAGCCACCACGGATCCGGGCAGCTCTTTGCCCTTGAACGGTGAATTGCGGCCCATGGTTGCCATCTTATGGGGGTCGACCGTCCAACGCGCAGCCGGGTCCACCAGGATGACGTTGGCCGGCTCGCCAACTTCCAGCGGACGGCCTTGGTCGGCCACGCGGCCGATGACGGCGGGGGTGAACGAGGTGACCCTTGCGAAGTCGGCCCAGGTCATGAGGCCGGTTTCGATCATGGTTTCCTGAACCACCGAGAGCGCCGTTTCAAGGCCCGTCATGCCCATGGCCGCCTGCGCCCACTCGCACTCCTTGTGCTCGCTGGGGTGCGGGGCGTGGTCGGTTCCGACGACGTCGATGGTGCCGTCGGCCAGTCCTTCACGCAGGGCCTGCACATCGGCATCCGTGCGCAGCGGCGGGTTGACCTTGTAGACGGGGTCGTAGCTGCGGACCAATTCGTCCGTCAGGAGCAAGTGGTGCGGGGTCACTTCGGCGGTGACGTTGATGCCACGGGCCTTCGCCCAGCGCACGATCTCAACAGACCCGGCAGTGGAAACGTGGCACACATGCAGCCGGGACCCGACGTGCTGGGTAAGCAGGACGTCTCGGGCAATGATGCTTTCCTCGGCAACGGCCGGCCAGCCGGTCAGTCCCAGGACTGCGGAGACTGTGCCCTCGTTCATCTGTGCCCCGGCGGTAAGGCGGGGTTCCTGCGCGTGCTGGGCCACGACGCCGTCGAACGCTTTGACGTACTCAAGCGCGCGGCGCATGAGTACCGGGTCGTGAACGCAGATGCCGTCGTCGGAGAACATCCGCACCTGCGCGCGGGAGTCGGCCATGGCGCCAAGCTCGGCGAGCTGCTCGCCGGCCAAACCCACGGTGACTGCGCCGACAGGACGCACATCGACCCAGCCGGACGCACGGCCCAGGCTGTGGACCTGCTCGACGACACCGGCGGTGTCAGCCACGGGGTTGCTGTTGGCCATGGCGTGGACGGCCGTAAAGCCACCGAGGGCAGCAGCCCGGGTGCCGGTCTCCACTGTTTCGGCGTCCTCGCGACCGGGTTCACGCAGGTGCGTGTGGACGTCCACCATGCCCGGCAGGGCCACCAGGCCCTTGCCGTCGATCACGGTGGCGCCCTCATCGGAAAGGTCCGCACCCCGGGCGGCAATTACGCCGTCTCGGATCAGCAGGTCCTGGGCCTCGCCACCGAGGACGGCGGCCCCGCGGATCAAGTAAGTGTTCTCGGCCATCAGTTGCTCTCCTTGCTGGACGGGCTTGCGAAAGCCGGTGTGACAATGTTCAGTGGGGCTGCTTCGCGGGTATCTCCGGACAGCAGCAGGTACAGGGCCGCCATGCGGACCGAAACGCCGTTTCGTACCTGCGCAAGCACGGTGGAACGGGGCGAGTCGGCGGCGGCGGATGAAATCTCCAGGCCACGGTTCATGGGGCCGGGGTGCATGATGATGGTGTCCTTCATGCCCAGGTCATCCAAGGCGCGGAGGCGGGCGTCGTCGAAGCCCCAGCGGCGCGAATATTCACGGGTGGACGGGAAGAACGAGGCGTTCATCCGCTCACCCTGGACGCGCAGCATCATCATGGCGTCAATACCGGACTGGAGCGTTTCGTCCAGGTTGTAGCTGACCTTGCAGGGCCAGTGCTCGACGCCGATGGGCAGCAGGGTGGGTGGCGCAACCAAGGTGACCTCGGCACCCAGGGTCTTCAGCAGCCAGACGTTGGAGCGGGCCACGCGCGAGTGCAGCACGTCCCCCGCAATGGCGACCCGCATGCCTGCCAGGTCCGCTCCCGTGGATGCGACTCCGTTGAGCTTCGACCAGTGCCTGCGCATGGTGAAGGCGTCCAAAAGTGCCTGTGTCGGGTGCTCGTGAGTACCGTCGCCGGCGTTGATCACCGCGGCATCGATCCAGTCCGTAGCGGCCAGGCGGTGCGGCGCGCCCGAAGCCCAGTGGCGGATGACGACGGCGTCCGCGCCCATGGCCGCGAGGGTCTGCGCGGTGTCCTTGAGGGACTCGCCCTTGGATACGGAGGATCCCTTGGCTGCGAAGTTGATGACATCGGCGGACAAGCGCTTGGCCGCCGCTTCAAAGGAGATCCGGGTTCGCGTGGAGTCCTCGAAGAATAGGTTCACTACGGTGCGGCCGCGGAGCGCGGGGAGCTTCTTGACCTCGCGGTCCCCCACTTCGGACATCTCTTCCGCGGTGTCCAGGATGCGGATGGCGTCGGATGCGACCAGGTTTTCCGTGGAAAGAAGGTGCTTCACTTGCCCGCCTCGATTACTACCTCGTTGACGGGTGTGCCATCTACGGAATCAGTTTCCTCGAGGTGTACCCGGACTTTTTCCGCAGAGGAGGTCGGCAGGTTCTTACCCACGTGGTCGGCGCGGATGGGAAGTTCGCGGTGGCCCCTGTCTACCAGGACCGCAAGGCGGACGATGCGTGGACGGCCGAGATCGACAAGGGCGTCCAGGGCTGCACGGATGGTGCGTCCCGAGTAGAGGACGTCGTCAATGAGCACAACAACCTTGTTGTCGATGCCGGACAGCGGAAGCCGGGTGTGGTGCGGAGGCCGGGTGGGCTGGTGGGAGAGGTCGTCACGGAACATGGTGACGTCCAGCTGGCCGACAATGGCCCCGGCGTTAACCGTGGGGTCGGCTGCGGCGATCTTATTGGCGAGCCGCACGGCCAGCGGATAACCGCGGCTGGGAATGCCCAACAGAACCAGGTCCTGCGAGCCTTTGTTGGCTTCGAGGATCTCGTGGGCGATACGAGTAAGCGCACGATCGATATCCGCCTGGTTGAGGACAACCCGCGACGGCACGTGCGCAGAAGTGACTTCAGTCATCGCTCGTCTCCCCTTTCCCCGCCTCACGGGACGGAATTAAAAAAGGAATATTTGCTCTCCAAAAGTATCACAGCGGCCATGGGACGACCGCGCGGGTCCTTGGCAGGTGGGTGAGTTTAAGCTCACATTTCCGAGCGTGGAATAGGCTCTTTCTCATGAGCATGAACCAGCCCGGTCAGCACGGCGGACATCCTTATCCAAGGCCTTACCTGGAGCCAGGTGCCAACCCCACGTGGATCGGTCGCGTTCAGCCGGGAAACTACCAGGCAGCCCCGGGAAACCCGGCGTCCCTGCCACAGCAAAACTGGGCCACGCCACCGGCACGGCCTGCACGCCGGAGCTGGGGCACCCTTCCCTTGCTGATCGTCGGCACCGTCCTGGCCCTGGGTAGTCTTCTGTTGGTAGTGCCGTTCCTCTTGGGAAATACGGGGATCGCAGGGTTCATCATCGGCTTCCTGGTCTCATTGATCCCACTGTCCATCGTCCTGTTGACGGTGCGCGTCATAGACCGGTGGGAGCCCGAACCGCCGCGGCTGCTCTGGTTCGCCTTTACGTGGGGTGCGGCCGTTTCCATAGCCGGCACGCTGTTGATCCAACCGCTTTTCGCGCTTGCCGCTCCCACCGGGAGCGAAGAGGCCTTCGCCTATTTCATGGCGACGGTCCAGGCCCCGATCGTGGAGGAATTCACGAAGTCACTGGGACTCCTGGTCCTGATCCTGGCAGCCCGCAAGTACTTCGACGGTCCCGTGGATGGCGTGGTGTTCGCGTTCACCATTGCGGCGGGGTTCGCTTTCACTGAGAACATCCTCTACTTCGGGCGCGAAATCGCTTCTTCCACTGATCCCGGGACCGATTTGGTACGCATTTTCATCCTTCGTGGCGTCATGTCTCCCTTTGCCCACGCAGTATTCACGGGCACGACCGGTTTGATCATGGGATTCGCTGCCAGGAAATGGCACTCAGGATATGCGGTCCTGGCCTTCTTCATCGGCCTGCTGCCGGCAATGTTCCTGCACAACCGCTGGAACAGCATGGGGCAGAACTTCCTGGTGGAGTACTTCGCAGTGCAGGTACCAATCTTCCTGGTTGCCGTCGTCGGCGTGATCCTGCTTCGCGTCGCCGAGGGAAAGCTGACCCGTCAACGGCTTCTGGAATACGCCCGCGCCGGCTGGTTCACGCCGGCAGAGGTGGAGATGCTGGCTACCTCCCGGGGCAGGCGCCAGGCACTTCGCTGGGCTGCATCGAGGGGCCGGGGCGGGCAGATGAAGGCATTCATCAAGGGGGCAACCGCGTTGGCTTTCACACGCCAACGGATACTCAGTGGCCGCGACGTCCCCGTGCACCAACACGACGAAATCGAACACCTCCGGCTCATCCCCGCACTGAGGGCCGCTGTCCTCCATTAGGTCCCGGGGCAGTTCCGGTATTTGCCCGAAAAAATGGACCCTCCTCTCCGGTTTTCCGGGGAGGAGGGTCCATTTTCGAATACTGCCCTACCGGCTAGGCCAGCAGCGACGGCTTGAGCTTCTGCAGACGGCCCAGCAAGCCATTGATGAAGGCCGGGGACTCATCAGTGGACATCGTCTTGGCGAGGGCCACGGCTTCGCTTACGGCCACTCCGTCCGGAACTTCATCATTGTAGAGAAGTTCCCACGCACCGATACGAAGAATGATGCGGTCAACGGAGGGCATGCGCTCCAAGGTCCAGCCTTGTGCGTAGGTCTCCAGGAACTCATCAATGGTTGCCTGCATGGAGACAACACCCTCCACTATTTCCACCGTGTAGGGGTTGATGACGAGGTCTGTCTTCTCCCGACGCGCTGTCATTGCATCGAAAGCCGAAACTGAGCGCTGCTCCGCTTCGAAAAGTACTTCCAAGGCCCTGCTACGGGCTTTACCGCGTGCGCTCACTAGTCGTTGACCCGGCCCAGGTAGCTGCCATCGCGGGTGTCGACCTTGACCTTGGTTCCCTGCTCAACGAACAGCGGCACCTGGATCTCGTAGCCGGTTTCCACCGTAGCCGGCTTGGTTCCGGCGGAGGAGCGGTCGCCCTGCAGGCCGGGCTCGGTGTAGGTGATTTCGAGAACGACACTCGGGGGCAGCTCGATGTACAGCGGAGTGCCTTCGTGGATGGCGATGTTCACCATCTGGTTCTCGAGCATGAAGTTGGTGGCGTCGCCGACTGTTGCACCGGAAACGGTGATCTGGTCGTAGTCCTGGGTGTCCATGAAGACGAAGTCTTCGCCATCCTGGTACAGGTACTGGTAGTCGCGGCGGTCAACCGTTGCGGTTTCGATCTTCAGGCCGGCGTTGAAGGTCTTGTCGACCACCTTGCCGGACATGACGTTGCGCATTTTGGTGCGGACAAAGGCACCGCCCTTGCCCGGCTTGACGTGCTGGAACTCGATGATGTTCCAGAGCTGGCCCTCGAGCTTCAGTACGGTCCCGTTCTTGATGTCGTTTGTGGTTGCCACTCGTATCCTCTGGTTAATCGCACTGGTTCTAGCTGCCAGCTATCTATGCCAAGCAGGCGTGCCTTTCGGCGCGCCAGCGCGTATTTATCAAAAATCCAAAAACCATTCTACCGGCAAATGCGGCATGACCTTGCGGGCAGCGTTACAGGCAGCTCTCAGGAAGCAACTTCCAGGACATCCCGGGCCCGTTGCAGGGCCACAGCGGACGAGTAGATCAGTGCCGCATCGGCGGCCATGGCCACCCTCAGGTCAAGTGCCCTGGAGAACTCCTCGGCTGCGGCCAACGCGTTGCCGCCCACGAAGTAGGCGCGGCCAAGATACTGGCGTACTACTGCTTCCTTGGACGTTCCCTGGACCTCGTGCAGCAGGTGGCGGAACAGTTGGACGGCACGGTCATGGCGGTTGGTGGCACGGTGGACTTCGGCCTCAAAGATCCTGAGCCGGAAGGACTCAGGATCCTTATAGCGGGCCTCTGCCAGAAGTTCAGCTGCCTCTTTTGGCTGGTTTTCAAGCAGGAGGGCCATGATCCGGTCCGCGGGATCATCCGAAGCCGCGAGAGCAGTCTCCATGACTTCCTCATTGACCACCACGGGCAGGAGTGTGTCCGGGTTCATCCGGACACCGGGGAACCCGGCTGTTGGCCAGTCACTGACCCCTTCGCGCAAGGCAATCGTCATGATGCGATCTCCTGATAGGCAGCAAAGAGAAGGGAAGTATCGGGGACATCCAGGATGCCGGGCTTGGCCACTCCGTCGAGGACGACAAAGCGGAGGAGGTCACCACGGGACTTTTTATCCCGGCGCATACCGTCCAGCAAACCCTGCCAGCGGTCCCTTCGGTAGGTAATGGGCAGGCCAAGGCTTTCGAGGATGGTGCGGTGCCGGTCGGCATCGGCATCCGACAGACGGCCGACACTGCGGGACAACTCGGCAGCGAACATCATGCCCACGGCAACGGCAGCACCGTGGCGCCAGGAATACCGCTCCACCAGTTCGATGGCATGGCCAAGGGTGTGGCCGTAGTTCAGGATTTCGCGCAGGCCGGATTCCTTGAGGTCCTGGGATACGACATTGGCCTTGACAGCGATGGCGCGTTCAATGAGTTCGCGGACGACATCGGAACCGGGATCCATCACGGCGTCCGTGTTCTTCTCGATCAGTTCGAGGATCGCGGGATCGGCGATGAATCCGCATTTGATGACTTCCGCCATGCCGGAGATGAGCTCGTTCTTCGGCAAAGTCTGGAGAGTATCCAGATCGGCCAGGACGGCAGCCGGCGGGTGGAATGACCCCACGAGGTTCTTGCCCTCGGCGGTGTTGATGCCCGTCTTGCCTCCAACCGAGGCGTCCACCATTCCCAGGAGGCTCGTGGGCATGTGGATGACCTTGACACCGCGCAGCCAGGTGGCTGCCACGAAGCCCGCGAGATCGGTGACAGCGCCGCCGCCGACAGCCACAATGGCGTCCGAACGGGTGAAGTCATTCTGGCCCAGCACTTGCCAGCAGAACGCGGCAACCTGGATGTGCTTGCCTTCCTCCGCGTCCGGGATTTCGGCCGTAAGCGCGGTGAATCCGGCGCTCTCCAGCTCGTCGCGAACGGTGTCGCCCGTCAGCCGAAGGGCCCGCGGGTGGATGACCAGGACCCGTCGGACGCGTTCACCGAGTTTTTCGGGAAGGGTCTGCAACAGGCCACGGCCCACCACGACGTCGTAGTTTTCGTTGACTGACTGGCCGGTCACCTTGATGACAGTTGCTTCGTTGCTCACTTTTCAACTTCCTCTTTCAAGGCTGCATGCTGGCGCAGCCGTTCCTCCAAATGGAGGCCGATTTCCGCCACGGATCCTGAACGCACATCCATGACGATGTCTGCGAGCCGTTCGTAGACGGGACGCCTGGTGGCAAAGAGTGCTTCCCACCGGGCCATTGCGTCCCCCTGCAGCAAGGGCCTTCCCGTGTTTCGCGCGATCCGGTCCGCCACGGTTTCCGCGTCGCATTCCAGGTAAACCACGGTGCACTCCCCCAGCAGTTGCTGGGTTCCGGAATCAAGGACTGCTCCGCCGCCCAGGGAAATGATCGCTGGCTGTGCTTTGGCGGACTCGATCGATTTCGCCACTGCCCTGGCTTCGATTTCCCGGAAGGCGTGCTCGCCGCGTCCTGCGAAGATGTCCGCAATGCTCCCATGGGCAGCAACCACCACTGCGTCGGTGTCCACGAACGGAAGACCAAGCTGCTGGGCCAACTGCTGGCCTATGGCCGACTTGCCAACAGCCATGGGCCCCACCAAAACAACGGGACGGGCGGAGCAGCCATCCAGGACAGAGCGGACCACTACCGGCCGACCGAGTCCAAGGTGGCCGGAATGCTGTCAAGATAGCTTTGCAGGTTCCGCTGGGTCTCCGCCACGGAATCGCCACCGAACTTCTCGGCAACAGCCTCCGCGAGAACCAGGGCAACCATGGCTTCGGCAACGACACCGGCGGCGGGAACAGCACAAACATCGGAACGCTGGTGGTGCGCCTTGGCAGGCTCGCCCGTGCTCACGTCGATGGTGCGCAGTGCGCGCGGAACAGTAGCGATCGGTTTCATGGCTGCACGAACACGCAGCACTTCCCCGATACTCATGCCGCCTTCGATGCCACCGGCACGGTTGGTCTGGCGGACAATCCGGCCGTCGTCGTCCTTGACGATTTCATCGTGGGCTGCCGAGCCGCGGCGGGCAGCCGTAAGGAACCCGTCGCCGACTTCAACGCCCTTGATGGCCTGGATGCCCATAAGCGCAGCAGCAAGCCGCGAGTCAAGACGGCGGTCCCAGTGGACGTAGCTGCCCAGTCCGGGCGGCAGGCCGTACGCAAGTACTTCAACCACGCCGCCGAGGGTTTCGCCTTCCTTGTGGGCTGCATCCACCTCGGCGACCATCGCGTTGGATGTCTCGCGGTCAAAACAACGAAGGGGGTCGGCGTCGAGGGCCAGCACGTCCCGGGGTCCGGGCAACGGCTTGCCTTCAGGAACGGTGACGCTGGCAATCGACACAGTGTGGCTCACCAGTTCCACGCCCAGCTGCTTCAGGAACTGCGCAGCGACGGTGCCGAGGGCAACGCGGGTGGCAGTCTCCCGTGCACTGGCGCGTTCAAGCACCGGACGGGCTTCGTCGAAGCCGTACTTCTGCATACCCGTGAAGTCCGCGTGCCCGGGGCGGGGACGGGTCAAAGGGGCGTTACGGGCCTGGTCGGCGAGGACCTCCGGGTCCACCGGATCGGCAGACATGATCTGCTCCCACTTGGGCCATTCGGTGTTTCCAACCTGGATGGCTACCGGCCCACCCTGGGTGAGCCCGTGCCGGACGCCACCCATGATGGTGACCTCGTCCTGTTCAAACTTCATGCGGGCGCCACGTCCGTAGCCGAGGCGGCGACGCGCCAGCGCGTCACGAATTTGCCCGCTGGTGAGTTCAACACCGGCAGGCACGCCTTCAACAATTCCGATCAGAGCCGGACCGTGGGATTCACCGGCAGTCAACCAACGCAACATATAACCAATCCTGCCATGTAGGGCCTCTAGAACACCCGCCGGGGAAGCCCGACTGAGTCGCACATCACATCTATGACGGCGGTATCAACGTCACAGCCGCTGAAGAGCCGTATCTGCTCTGCCGCCTGGTACATCAGCATCTCCAGCCCCGGGACTACCGCTCCCCCGTGGCCGCGCCAGGCTTCCGCAATGCGGCTTGGCCAAGGATCGTAGGCGACATCCAGCAGGACACCGGCCCCGGTTCCCGGCAGTGCCGCCAGTTCCTCGGCCAAATCGTCAGCTGCGCGGGGCGGGAAGGTCGATATCACCAGGTCCGTGCCCGCTACAGCCGTGGCGGCCTCCGTCAGCGGCCTGACGGAGAGGGAGATCCCGACGGCGGCCGCGGCGGCTTCGGCGTCACCGGCACGACCGGCGTCGCGGACGAAGACGTCCACGTGGTCCGCGCCAAGTTCATGGACGGCGGCGACCGCAGCAGCGGAAGTACCGCCACCACCGAGGATGGCGGCGTGCGGGGTGGTGGCTACGCCGGCATACCTGACCGACTCCACGATGCCCGCGACGTCTGTGTTGTATCCCGCCCGACGCACCGCGCCGCCGTCGTACTCGAAAACGACTGTGTTGATGACGCCCAACAGGGCGCCGGCGCCCCGGACCTCATCGACTTCACGGACCATGGCCGACTTCAGCGGCATGGTTACGGACAGGCCACACCAGGAGTCTTCTGCACGGAGCGATTCCATGAAGGCCGGAAGGCCGGCAACGGTGACATCGATGGCAGAGTACCCGATGTCCACACCCAGCTTGGCGTAGGCAGCAGTATGCAGCGCCGGAGACTTCGAGTGGGAGATCGGATGGCCAAGGACCGCAGCCCGACGACTCACACACACCGTCCCGCGTTGGCCTGGCACCATGCGTTGTATTGCTCAACATAGGTGTTGTGCTCAGCCAGCGTCTTGGAGAACTTGGTCTCCTTGGTATCCAGGTTGATCGTTACCCAGTACATGTAGTCGTTGGGCGTCGGCTTGGCCGCGGCATCGATCGCGGTCTTGCCCGGAGAACCGATGGGACCCACCGGCAGACCCACATTTGCGTACGTGTTGTACGGGTTGGACTTGTCAGCCTTTTCTTCTTCCGTGACATGGAAGGACTTCCTGCCCAGCCCGTAGGTTACCGTGGCGTCGGATTGGATGAGCCCGCTGGTTTCGACGTTGTTGGGCTTGAGCCTGTTGTAGATGGCGCCCGCGACGTTTCCGTAGTCCGCCTGTCCGCCCTCCGCCTGCACGATGCTGGCGATGGTCACGGTGTCGTACTGCTTGGCGGGATCGGTGATTCCTTGGGCTTTGAGTTCATCCAAAGTGGTGGTGACAAGCTTTTGGATGATGTCCTTGGCGGAAGTGCCGAGTTCAAAGCGATACTCCCCCGGTGCCAGGAAGCCTTCGAGGTTCTTGGCCTTGGCCGGAACGCCGAACTGTCCAGGAGCCTGGTTGAGGGCGTTGAGCTGCTCCATCGGAATGCCTGAGCCCTTGGAAATGGCTTCCAGGGACTCGGTGATACGCAATCCAGCGCTCAACGCGAAGTACATGACCTTGGACGTGTCCTTGTTCACCAGGACCGCAACGGCGTCCGAGTTCTTCATCTCAGTCCGGAACGTAAAGTCACCTGGCGACAACTCGCCGCCCTGGCTCGCGAACTCCTTGACGAACGAATCGGCGTCCGCCACAACATGTTTCTGCACGAGGTCGTTGGCTACAGCTTTGGGTCCAGAGCCTTGGGGCACCGTGACGACGACGGAACCCGTGCCGGGTCCCGGGTAGTCGGTAACCTTGTCCATTCCCAGCAAGGGCTTCAGGAACTGCGCGCCAACGGCGATGGCAGCGACGAACACTCCCAGCGTCAGGAGGAGGGCAAGGACACGACGACGGCGGCGCGCCTTCTTCGCGGCGGCTTTGGCCGCCGCCGTGGTCACTGCAGGCGCCAACAACTCGTGGGGATGATCGTCGTGGTGGAGTTCATCGTGGTGGAGCTCGTCGTGATGGAGTACGTCGTGATGGAGCTCATCCGGGTGCAGCCCGTCGTGAAAGCCATCATGGGCTGCTACGCCGTAGTGCGCGTCATGCTCGGCGTACTCATGGGCCTCGAGGGGTAACGCGGAATGCTCAGCGTGGACCAGTTCCCCTTCACCATGCCCGGCATGGGGGTGGTCGAACCCGTCATGGTCGATCGACCCAGGCTCATGGTCCGGCGCAGGCTCGTGGTCCTGTGCAGGCTCATGGTCCGGTGCGTGTTCTTGGGGCGCAGGGGCTGCTTCGGGGGTGACCGGCGCGTGCACCACGTCATCATGCTCGGCATTCCCGCGCTCATTCTGAAGCTCGGCTACCGGCTTCTGGGCGGGTACCGGCGGGGCGGCAGGTGCTGCCGGCGGGGCGGCTGCAGCCGGAGGGTTGGCGGCAGGCGGGGCTGCAGATGCCGGCGGCGCTTCGGGGACGCGTGGAGCTGGAACAGCAGGAACGGGACGTGGAAGTTCCGCCTCTGTTTCGACCGACAAGGAATCTTCGCCGGGGGTCGCTTCGGGAACGGGTACGACGTTGTGGTTCTGCGTGGCGAGGAATCGTTCCCGCGCCCGCAGCTCTTTGCGGGTCAGCGGCATGCCGCCGCCGGCGGTACCGCTGGAGGGGTCGTTGTTGACCGGGCTCACAGTTGCAGTCCCCTCGTTGAAGTATCGGGTTCACTGCCTGAGGCAGCCTGCAGCGTTGGGGCACTGCTGGGCTTTTCGGACTCCGCCGGTGCCTGCACTCGGCGGCCGATGTCCGTTCCTCTGGCTTTTTGCATGTCGATCGCGTGCTGGAGTATTCCAGCAGCAGCAACCTGATCAACCACTTTACGGTGATTCCTGCTGCTCATGCCAGCTTCGTGCAGGTTGCGGTGTGCCGTAACAGTGGAAAGCCGCTCATCGACGAGGTTCACGGGAATGTCCAGACCGGCGCGGGCCAGCTCTTCCACAAGGAGCAATGCGTACTCGGCAGCCATGGCCGCGGAGCCGCGCTCCTCCCCCTTCATGGTGCGGGGAAGGCCCACAAATATTTGCACCGCAGGCAGCTCAGCGGCGTGTTTGACCACCAAACGGACATCGGAGTTCTTTTTGGCATCGCGCCCTACCGTCTTGAACGGCGTGGCGAGAATGCCGTCAGGATCGCACTGGGCAAGGCCGACCCTGACGGTACCGACGTCTACCCCCAGCTTGATACCCCGGGGGTAGACGTCATCGTTAGTACGGGCGGACACCGTCAGCGCTTGGCAATCGCGTCCACCACCGCTGTGAGGGCCTCAGAGACCTTCGCAGCGTCGGTGCCACCGCCTTGAGCGACGTCGTCCTTGCCGCCACCACCGCCACCGAGGATGCCTGCAGCCAGGCGGACCAGCGCACCGGCCTTCACTCCGGCCTCGCGGGCGGCTTCGTTGGTGGCGATGAGGATGACCGGGCGATCGTTACTGACCCCGGCAACGGCCACTGCCGCGGCGTCCGAACCGAGACGGCTGCGCAGGTCCAGGGCAAGGTTCCGCAGGTCATCTGCGCCGCCCACCTGGCCGGCGTCATGGGCAACTACGCGCACGCCGGCTGCGTCCTTTGCCGTTCCGACGAGGTTGGCGGCCGCTGCCGTGAGCTGTTCCTTGCGGAGGCGGTCGAGTTCCTTCTCCGTGGCCTTGAGCTTGTTCAGCGTGCTCGAGATGCGATCGGCAAGCTGGCCGGACGGGACCTTCAAAAGCTCGGTCAGTTCAGTCACCAGTGCGCGCTCCGCGGCAAGGTGACGGAACGCGTCCAGGCCCACGAAGGCCTCGACGCGCCGGTTTCCCGAACCAACGGACTGCTCGCCCAGCAGCGAAAGGCTGCCGATGAGGGAGGTGTTGGATACGTGGGTGCCACCGCACAACTCACGTGACCAGGCGCCGTCGATCTCGACGACCCGTACCTCGCTGCCGTAGTTCTCGCCGAAGAGGGCCATGGCGCCCAGCGCCTTGGCCTCTGCCAGGCCCATCACCTTGGTGTCAACGCGGTAGTTGTTCCGGATGGCGATGTTGGAGACTTCTTCAATCTCGGAACGCGTGGCGGGGCTGAGGCCCTCACCCCAGGCGAAGTCGAAGCGCAGGTAGCCGGCCTTGTTGTAGGAGCCGCGCTGGGTAGCTTCGGGCCCAAGGATCTGGTGGAGGGCGGCATGGACAATATGCGTTCCGGTGTGGGCCTGCTCTGCGGCGTGGCGGCGTTCACGGTCGACGGCGGCCCGCACCAGTGCGTCGGAGGCAATCTCACCCTCGCGGACGATGGCCTTGTGGACGCTCAGGCCCTTGATGGGACGCTGGACGTCAAGGACCTCCACCACGAAGCCGTCACCGGTGATGAGGCCGGTGTCTGCTGACTGGCCGCCTGCTTCGGCGTAGAACGGGGTTTCGTTGAGGACAAGCTCAATTTCGTCACCCGTGGAGGCATGTGCGACAGCACGGCCTGCGCTGACGATGCCCCGGACCTTTGCTTCGCCCTCAAGTTCGTCGTAGCCCGTAAAGACGGTCTCACCCTTGCCGAGAAGCTCCTGGTAGGCGCTGAGGTCGGCGTGGCCGCCCTTCTTGCCCTTGGCATCAGCCTGTGCGCGCTGGCGCTGTTCAAGCATGAGCGCGCGGAAGCCTGCCTCATCAACCTTGAGGCCGGCTTCTTCGGCCATTTCCAAGGTCAGGTCGATCGGGAAGCCGTAGGTGTCGTGCAGCGCGAAGGCATCGGCGCCGGACAACGGAACTCCTGCAGCTTTCGATTCGGCCACAGCGTCTTCCAGGCGGGCCGTTCCCGAAGCAATGGTGCGGAGGAAGGCCTTCTCCTCGGCGTAAGCAATGCGGCTGATGCGCGCGAAGTCGGTTTCCACCACCGGGTAAACGCCCTTCATGGCGTCGCGGGAGGCGGGAAGAAGGTCAGGAAGGCATGCCTTCTCGACACCGAGGAGGCGCATGGCGCGCACAGCCCGGCGGATGAGGCGGCGCAGCACGTAGCCACGGCCTTCGTTGGACGGCGCCACACCATCGGCAATGAGCATCAGGGCGGACCGGATGTGGTCCGCGACGACGCGCATGCGGACGTCATCGGTGTGGTGCGGGTCCTCCGGCGACTCGGCCGAGGTGTACTCGCGGCCGGACAGTTCGGCAGCTTTGTCGATGACCGGGCGGACCTGGTCGGTCTCGTACATGTTCTCGACGCCCTGGAGGATCATCGCCAGGCGCTCCATGCCCAGGCCGGTGTCGATGTTCTTCTTCGGCAGCTCGCCGACGATGTCGAAGTCCACCTTGGAACGGACGTTTTCGATCTGGTACTGCATGAACACAAGGTTCCAGATTTCGATGTACCGGGTTTCGTCGGCCAGCGGGCCGCCTTCGATGCCGTACGCCGGGCCGCGGTCGTAGTAGATTTCCGAGCATGGGCCGGCGGGGCCGGGCTGCCCGGTGGACCAGTAGTTGTCAGCCTTGCCCATGCGCTGGATACGCTCAGCCGGGATGCCGGTGTTCTTGAGCCACAGTTCCTTGGCTTCGTCGTCCTCTTCGTAGACCGTCACCCAGAGGCGCTCGGCAGGCAGTCCGTAACCGCCGTCGTCCACGCTGGTGGTGAGCAGTTCGAAGGCGAACTTGATGGCATCTTCCTTGAAGTAATCACCAAAGGAAAAGTTGCCGCACATCTGGAAGAACGTTCCGTGGCGGGCAGTCTTGCCTACCTCCTCGATGTCACCGGTGCGGATGCACTTCTGGACGCTCGTGGCACGGCTGTAGGGCGGCTCTTCGCGGGCGGTCAGGTAGGGAATGAACGGCACCATTCCGGCCACAGTGAAGAGAAGTGACGGGTCGCTGGAAACGAGCGACGCGGAGGGAACGGCGGTGTGGCCCTTGCTGACAAAAAAGTCCACCCAGCGCTTGGTGATCTCCTGCGACTTCATTAGCTGATTACTTACCCTTCTCAATTCACTGCACACGATGTGCGCGGTACCGGCTGGTGCCGTTCCGCAGCTTTCCATTCTGCCCTGTTGAGGGCCTGGGAGCGAACCGCTCCGCTACCGTCCGCCTGCTACGGCGTCGTCAATTCCAAGCGCTGCGCGGAGATCCTCTTCCCGCTGGTGCATGCCGGTCCGCACTGCGTCGGCGAAGTCGAACAGCCCGTCAGCCATCCGGCCAACCGCACGGTTCAAACCTTCGGGGCCCAGGTTTGCCTGTGCCTCGGTGATCTTACGGAAGGCGATGACGCCGATTGCGACGCCAATGCCCATCCAAACAATTCTCTTCATCGGTTTATGGTCTCCCGTTGATTCAGCGGCTGCGACGGCCGGAGGAAGGGGTCCGGCGTGCGGCGAAAGCCGAGCGGACTCCGTAGCTGAAAGCAGCCACCTTGATCAGCGGCGACCCAACCGTGGCGGCCACGAGCGAGGACAGCGCGGAGATGTTGGCTGACGCGTCCGAGACGTTGGAGGCGATGCCATCGACCTTCTTCAGCTGCTGGTTGGTGGTAGTGACCGTGGCAGTCACTTCGTCCATCAAAGGCGTGGCGCCGTCGCTGATGGAACGGATGGAGGTGCGGACCTCATCGAAAACGCCGCCCAACTTCAGAATGGGCACAGCCAACAGCAGAACCAGGAGCGCGAAGACTCCTGCTGCGATGAGACCGGCAATGTCGCCACCAGACATAGAACACTTCTCCTAGGATCGTTGCGCTGCCTTGCACCAGCCGCATCGCGGCTTTGGCCAAGGCCTCCCCCAGTACCTTACCTATAGTGGCCCGGTACCTTATAGACAAAGAAGCCCGCGGCGGTTGCCACGGGCTTCTTTGTCTGTGCTGCTTGAATTTAGCGAGCGTAGAATTCGACGACGAGCTGCTCTTCGCAGATCACGGGGACCTCAGAGCGCTTCGGGCGACGAACCAGGCGTGCCTGCAGGGCGTCGATCTTGACGTCCAGGTATGCGGGCACGTTGTTCAGGACGTGTGCACCCGCAGCGGCGACCTGGAACGGTGCCATGACCTCGGAGCGGCTGTGAACGTGGATGAGCTGGCCTTCGCCAACGCGGAAGGACGGGCGGTCCACGCGGACGCCGTCAACCATGATGTGGCGGTGCACGACGAGCTGGCGTGCCTGTGCGATGGTGCGGGCAAAGCCTGCACGGAGCACGAGGGCGTCCAGACGCATTTCGAGCAGCTCGACCAGGTTTTCACCGGTCAGGCCCTTGGTGCGGCGTGCTTCTTCGAAGGCACGGGTCATCTGGGCTTCGCGGATACCGTACTGGGCGCGCAGACGCTGCTTTTCGCGCAGACGTACGGCGTAGTCGGAGTCCTGCTTCTTGCGGGCACGGCCGTGCTCACCGGGGCCGTACGGGCGGCGCTCCATGTACTTGGCGGCCTTAGGGGTCAGAGCAATGCCGAGTGCACGCGAAAGGCGTGCGGTACGGCGAGCACGAGTGTTGTTAGCCACTTGTGTCCTTCCAATTACTGCGGTGTATCTGTGTTACTGGCCTCCATCAGGGAGAGCATCGGCCAACCGCTGCCTCTTGCTACTGGCCCGGGCGCGCAGCACCGTTGAAGAAATCTTCAAGGGATTTGGCGTCGGGTCATGCCAGACAAGGATCAATCCTACCACGGGCGTTGGAACCGCCCCGCCTCCGCTACTCGCCGCGGACGATCTTCCGGAGCCGCTCCAACCTGGCCGCAATATCCCGCTCCGCGCCGTTGTTGGTGGGCTGGTAGTAGTCCTTGCCGACGAGGTCGTCCGGCGGGTACTGCTGGGTGGCTATCCCGTGCGGCTCATCGTGGGCGTATTTGTAGCTGGTGCCGTGGCCCAGTTGCTTGGCACCGGGATAGTGGGCATCCCGCAAATGCATCGGAATGCCGCCGCCATAGCCTGCACGCACATCCGCCACCGCTTTGTTCAAGCCCATGTAGGCGGCGTTGGATTTAGGCGCCGTTGCAAGGTGCACCACGGCCTCGGCCAGCACAATGCGGCCCTCAGGCATGCCGATCAACTGCACTGCCTGCGCCGCTGCCACGGCGGTCTGCAATGCGGTGGGGTCGGCCATGCCGATGTCCTCGGCGGCGGAGATCACGATCCGTCGGGCCACGAAGCGCGGGTCCTCCCCGGCTTCGAGCATCCGGGCCAGATAGTGCAGTGCCGCATCCACATCCGAGCCGCGGATGGACTTGATGAACGCGCTGGCGACGTCATAGTGCTGGTCCCCCGCGCGGTCATAGCGCACCGCCGCAGCGTCCAAGGCCCGTTCCGTGTGGCGGAGTTCCACCAGCACCGCGGCGTCCGGCGCTTCGCCTTCGACGGCGGCCGGGTCGTCGACGGCGGTTGAGTCACCGAAAGCTACCCCGGCAGCGGCTTCCAATGCCGTCAACGCACGCCGGGCGTCGCCTCCGGACAGCCGCACGAGATGATCCAGCGCTTCCGGGCTGAGCTCAACGCGGCCTGCGAGTCCGCGGGCGTCGGACACTGCCCTCTGCAGCAGTCCCGAGATGTCATCGTCAGTCAGCGGCTTCAGCGTCAGCAGCAGCGAACGCGACAACAGGGGCGAGACCACCGAGAAGGACGGGTTTTCCGTGGTTGCTGCCACCAGCACGACCCAGCGGTTCTCAACCCCCGGCAGGAGGGCATCCTGTTGGGCCTTGTTGAAGCGGTGGATCTCGTCCAGGAACAGGACAGTGGTCTTCTTGTACAGGTCACGGGCCGTCAGGGCCTCGTCCATGACCCGGCGTACGTCTTTGACGCCGGCGGTGATCGCAGACAACTCAACAAACTTCCGGCCGGGACCGCGGGCGATCACATGCGCCAGGGTGGTCTTTCCTGTTCCAGGCGGCCCCCAAAGGATCACCGAGCTGGGGCCGGCCGGACCGGCAGCCTCCGCGCCGGCCGCCAGTTGCCGGAGCGGGGAACCATGCCCGAGCAGGTGCTGCTGTCCCACAACGTCGTCCAAGGTCCGTGGCCGCATCCGCACCGCCAGCGGACTGCGTTGGGACGCCATCCAGTTGGCGTCCGAGGGTCCCCCTGCGGCAGGCTGCTCCTCCGACTCGTCGTCGTCCACTGCGCCGGCACCAAAGAGATCTTCCACATGGATAGGCTACTCATAGTTCCAGCAAAGGAGACATCGACGTGCACCGCCCAGCATCGGCCCCGCAACGCAGGGGCGGCAGCAGGACCGCCTTAGTGCCCGGGGAAAGGCTGCAGGGGTGGGTGGCCCGGTTCGCCTCAAGCCACGGCCCGGTTGAGGAAGACCTGGACGACGGCGGCTTGCTGCTGCGGGCGGCCGACGGAAGTGAGGCCCTGCTGCGACCGCCGTGGCCGGCTGACGGCAGGCCGGGGCGCGGGGCGACAGAGCTGGACCGGCTCGCCTCGCTCGCAACCCAGGAGCGCGGTCTCGGGCTGCTGCTGGTCCGGAGGGGTGGCTACGCCCTGGCTGCTGCCAGCGGTTCCACCATCTTGGCCTCGAAAAGCGGTTCGCGCTTTATCGACGCCAAAACCACGGCGGAACACGCCGCACGGATCTTCTCCGGCCACAGGATTGAGTACATCGTTCCCGGCGGTGACCGGACATTGGTGGACCAGGTCCTCGCCCACGCATCCCTCAAGGCAGTTGCCGGCCGGACAAGGCTCACCTTCCTGGATGTACAGGAACCGAAGTCAGCCGTACTGCCAAAAGCTGCAGCTGACGCCTGCTCCGTCCGGATTACGGTGTCGGATGCACCTGTTCAGCAACCGCCTCAGCAGCCGCCGGGCGCTCGTTTCAGCGGCGCCTGACGATAAAGATAGCCACCCTGGTCAGTAAAACCCGCCTGCAAGTAGAGGTCCCGGGCTCCCTGATTGGCCGCGGTAACCAGCAGCCAGAACCCTTCGAGTCGCCGTTGGCTTCCGGCGCGCAACAACGCATCCAGAATCCTTGTCGCGTATCCACGCCTGCGGTGCGCCGGCGATGTCGCCATGCTGTAGATACCGCCCCAGCCGTCCACCAAGGCGAGACGCCCGACGGCGGCGGGAACGCCGTCGTCGTCCCTCAGCAGGGCGTAGAGCGAGGGGCAGGCGGCAAGGATTCTGTGGGCGACCGACAGCTCTGCCTCGCCGCCGCGGCCATCCACCGACCACCACAGGTCCAACCATTCCCGGGTGGGATGGTCGTTGAGTTCCACGGCGGGCCCGGGGGCAGCCGCGGATGTCCCGGCAGCGTCCCTGACCATGATCCTGGTTTCTGACTGCCGGGTGAAGCGCTGCTCGTCCAGGACGGTATTGAGGGCTTCGCTGCGGGGATCGTTGAAGACCTGGAAGATCAGGGGAAGCCGCCGGTCCCGGTACCAGCGCGCGGCGGCCTGGACCGACCGGCTAATGCCGTCGTGTCCGGTCTGGACGGACACCCTGGGCCACACTGAGTTTGCCCGTTGCGTCACTCCCTCCGAAGCGCGCAGCACCCACTCCCCCGTCTCCTCCCGGTCAAGGGCAGGCCAGGCCTTATCCATGAGGTCTTCAAGGAGTGCTTGCTCCATCATCTGCGGCACCTCTCATATGCGGGAAATTGTGGCACGAACACCAAAAGGCCCCCCACCATGGTGGAGAGCCTTTTGGCCAGGACTTTACTCGGACGCGGTTGCCGGCTTGGCCGCAGGTTTGGCCTCCGGCTTGAAGTCGACGCCTGCTTCCTTGCGCTGCTGCGCCGTGATCGGAGCAGGCGCAGCAGTCAGCGGGTCATAGCCGTTGCCCGACTTCGGGAAGGCGATGACGTCGCGGATGGACTCCACACCGGCGAGCAACGCGACGACGCGGTCCCAGCCGAGCGCCATTCCGCCGTGGGGAGGTGCGCCGTACTTGAAGCCCTCCAGGAGGAAGCCGAACTTCGTCTCAGCGTCTTCCTTGTCCAGGCCCATGAGCTGGAACACCCGTTCCTGCACGGCCCGGTCGTGGATACGGATGGAACCGCCGCCGATTTCGTTGCCGTTGCAGACGATGTCGTAGGCGTAGGACAGGGCCGACTCCGGGTCCTTGTCGAACGTGTCCAGGAATTCGGGCTTGGGCGAGGTGAAGGCGTGGTGCACTGCTGTCCACTGGCCACCGCCAACTGCCACGTCACCGGAAGCGACAGCAGCGGCGGCCGGCTCGAACATCGGGGCGTCCACGATCCATACGAAGGCCCAGTCGTTGGGATCGATGAGGCCGGTACGGTGCCCGATCTCAACGCGCGCGGCACCGAGCAGTGCCCGGGCGGCAGACTTCTCGCCGGCTGCGAAGAAGATGCAGTCTCCCGGTTTCGCACCAACAGCGTCCGCCAGGCCTGCACGCTCGGTTTCGGTGAGGTTCTTGGCGACCGGACCGGCCAGTTCGCCGTCTTCCTTGTAGAGCACGTAGGCCAAGCCCTTGTGACCGCGCTGCTTGGCAAATTCCTGCCAGCCGTCCAGGGTACGGCGTGGCTGGGACGCGCCGCCCGGCATCACGACAGCACCAACGTAAGGGGCCTTGAAGACGCCGAAGTTGGTGTCCTTGAAGAAGTCGGTCAGTTCAGTCAGCTCAACACCGAAACGCAGGTCCGGCTTGTCGGAGCCGTACTTGGCCATGGCGTCCAGGTACGTCATGCGGCGGATCGGCGTAGGGATTTCGACGTCGATCAGCTGCCACAGTGCTTTGACGATTGCTTCGCCGAGTTCAATGACGTCGTCCTGGTCCACGAAGCTGGCTTCGATGTCCAGCTGGGTGAACTCCGGCTGGCGGTCTGCGCGGAAGTCCTCATCGCGGTAACAGCGGGCGATTTGGTAGTACTTCTCGAAGCCACCCACCTGGAGAAGCTGTTTGAAAAGCTGCGGCGACTGCGGGAGGGCGTACCAGGAACCCGGGGCCAAGCGGGCCGGAACAACGAAGTCACGGGCGCCTTCCGGCGTCGAACGCGTCAGCGTGGGTGTTTCGATCTCGACGTAACCCCGCTGGTGGAGGAGCTCACGCGCTACGCGGTTGGCTTCCGAACGGAGGCGCATGTTGCGTGCGGGGCCGGGGCGGCGGAGGTCGAGGTAGCGGTGCTTGAGACGTGCTTCCTCGCCAACCTCAACGTGCTCGTCGATCTGGAACGGAAGGGGCTCGGAAGTGTTGAGGATAACCACGTTGTCGGCGATGACCTCAATTTCACCCGTCGCCAGGGCAGGGTTTTCGTTGCCTTCGGGACGCTTGTTGACCGTGCCCGTCACCTGGAGGACGTACTCGTTCCGGAGGCCGTGGAAGACCTCCTCCTCACGGACAACCACTTGGGCAACGCCGGACGCGTCGCGCAGGTCAACGAATGCAACGCCACCGTGATCACGGCGCCGGCCCACCCAGCCGGCAAGGGTAACGGTTTGTCCAATGTGCTCGGAACGAAGTGATCCGAGGTCATGTGTGCGCAGCACAGCATTCCTTTCAGCATGAAATTTAGAAGGACCGCTGCAAAGGCGGTCCCGTCCGAGTTTACCCGCCCCGGCCGCGGCTCCCGCCAAGGGCGGGAGAAGCTATGGTCGGATCAGGCCGTGGTCACCCGGACATGGAGGTCTTCCTCCGGAGGAGTCCAGGTCGTGGGATCGGCATCAACCTGCTCGCCGGAACGGATGTCCTTGACCTGATGTTTTCCGTCGTTATCGGTGAACCAGACGAAGGGGATGCCGCGCCGGTCGGCGAACTTGATCTGCTTGCCGAACTTCTCGGCCTTGGCTGCGACCTCGGTAGCGATGCCGCGGCCACGCAACTGGGCCGCGATGTCCTGGGCCGCAGACCAGCTGTCGTCGCTATTCAAAGCAACCAGCACTGCAGTCGGCGCAGCGCGTGAGGCCGTGGCAAGTTCCTGGCTGAGGATGCGGGACACCAGGCGCGTCACGCCGATCGAAAGCCCGACGCCGGGGAACTTGCGGTTGCCCTTGCTCGCCAGGGCATCATATCGGCCGCCGGAACAGATCGAACCGAGCTGCTCGTGTCCCACAAGGACGGTCTCGACGACGGTGCCGGTGTAGTAATCCAGGCCACGGGCAATGCTCAGGTCAGCGACCACCTTGCCCGGGGCACGCTGAACGGCTGCTTCGATGACCTGTTGAAGCTCGCTCAGGCCTTCTTCGAGGAGGTCATCCTTCACCCCGAGTGCGCGGACCTGTTCGACGAAGGAGGTGTCCTCGGTGCGGATCGTGGCGAGTTGCAGGGCCAGGGCCGCCTGCTCATCCGTGGCGCCGAGCTCAGACTTGAGCAAACCGGCTACCTTGTCGGCACCGATTTTTTCCAGTTTGTCGATGCTGCGCAGCACGCCGGCGGTGTCCGTCAGGCCAATGCCGCGATAGAAACCCTCGGCCAGCTTCCTGTTGTTGATCCGGAGCCGGAAGTCCGGAATGGGAAGGGCGCTCAGGGCCTCAGCGATGACCAGCGCAATCTCAACGTCATAGCGGAACGGCAGTTCGCCGTCGCCTACCACATCGATATCAGCCTGGGTGAACTCGCGGGCCCTGCCTTCCTGGGGGCGTTCACCGCGCCACACTTTCTGGATCTGGTAGCGGCGGAACGGGAAAGCCAGATACCCGGCGTTTTCCACGACATAGCGCGCAAACGGAACGGTCAGATCGAAGTGCAGTGCAAGCGCGTTGGGGTCGGACTTATCGGAACTGCCCTGCTTCGCAGCCTCGCCCTCATCATCCTGGAGACGGCTCAGGCCATAGACCTCTTTATCGATCTCGCCCTTGCGGAGCAACTGGCCGACCGTTTCGACCGCGCGTGTCTCAATGGAAGAGAAACCATGCAACTCGAATGTCTTCCGGAGCGTATCCAGCACATGGAGTTCCACCAACCGTTCCTGGGGAAGCCACTCGGGGAATCCGGACAGGGAGGCGGTACGTGCCATGGTGGAATTGTCTCCTCGAAGAAAGCTGACCCGGGCCTCGGCGCCATGCTTTAAACGCCCGTTCGGCGTTTAGAGGGCGGGCGTCCAGCCGGTCATGCATAAACTATGTGCGGCAGCCAGTTTATGCTTTCCGCGCGTGCACATCTAATGCAGCATGCCGGGTTCCTGTCGGCAGCCATCCGAAGCGGACACAATCAGGAGGACTCTTGGCAACAAGGTCGCGGGATGACCGCGAAGCGAAACGTCGCATCAGGCAAATGGAAGCCAAGCGCGCCCTGCGGCAGGAACAGGGAAAGCGCCGCAAACGCGACAACATCATTGCCATCGGCGCCGGTGCTGCCTCCGTGGTCCTTGCCGTGGTGCTCCAGCTGACCGTCTTCAGCTCCAACCCCACGGAAGACGAGTTCGCTGCCGCAGAGGCGGGCCTGAATTCGCCGTCGGCATCCCCGGCAGCGTCCAACGGTGCCGACATTCCCAGCCCGGATACAGCAGCCGGCAAAACGTTCACGGGCGAGCTTGCCTTGAACAGCGGCGTCGTGGGAGTCGAATTGAACGGTACAGCGGCACCGCAGGCGGCTGCTGTCCTGAAGTCGCTCGCTGATGCCGGTTACTACACAGGGGCCAACTGCCACCGGCTGACCACTTCCGAGACCTTTGGCCTCCTGCAGTGCGGCGCTAAATCAGAGGACGGCGCAGACGACCCCAACTATCGCTGGGGTCCACTCGAAAACACGCCGGCAGACAACAAGTACCCTGCCGGAACCATCGCCGTCGCCCGTACGGGCAACAATGCCTACGGCAACGGGCACCAGTTCTTCATTGTCTATAAGGACACCACCATCCCAGCCGACACGGCTGGCGGATACACCGTTGTTGGCAAGGTCACCAGCGGGTTGGACGTCGTGACGAAGATCGCCGCTGCCGGCCTCAAAGCCGGCGGAAACAGCAGCGACGGCGCCCCTGTGGCACCTGTCACGATAGACTCGTTTTCTCTGAAGTAACCAGCCCCGGGCCCAGGCCCGGGGTGCATTGCCTTAGCAGTCCCTCCAAGCGAAAGACTTTTAGCGGTGACAGACAGTCAGAAATCCGACGAAACAGCAGCAGTGGCCAACGATGAAGCGGTCGAGGTGATCGAAGCCACGGATGCCGGCGCTTCCCCCGAAGCAACCCCCGCTTCGGCTCCCAATGAACCCGCGGCACCCCGCCCCGCGCCGTCGGCAGCGCCGTCGCCCGCGGCTTTTGCGGCACGCCCCAAGGCACCCGCTGCTGTTGTTCCTGCCGCACCCGCAGTATCTGCCGCGTCGCTGGCAGAAGCAGCAAAGTGGGGACGGGCAGAAGGCGACGGCCACGTCTTCCTCACGCTCGATGGTGAGGAAATCGCCGTCGGACAGTACCCGGGAGTCAGCCCTGACGAAGCCCTGGGCTATTTCGCCCGGAAGTTCGACGACGTCATCGCCCAGGTAGTCCTCCTGGAGCACCGGGTGGAGTCCAAGGCGCCGGCAACAGACATGCAGAAGACGGTCACGCACCTGCGCGAGCAATTGGCCGAGCGCAACATGGTGGGCGATATCCGTTCCGCCGAGGCCCGCCTGGATGCCCTGTCAACGCAGATCGTGGAATTGGAGAAGTCTGAGAAGGCTGCCCACGAGGCCGTTCGGGCCAGTGAGCTTGCCGCGCGGGAGGCCATCGTGGCCGAGGCGGAGACCATTGCCGGTCAGGATCCTGCGCAGATCCAATGGAAGACCTCCAGCGCGCGGATGAACGAGCTGTTCGAATCCTGGAAGTCCGCACAGAAGAGCGGCGTCCGGCTCGGCCGCAGCAACGAGGACGCACTTTGGAAGCGCTTCCGCTCGGCCCGCACCGTTTTCGACCGCCACCGCCGCGCCTACTTCTCCCAGCTGGACAGCAACAATTCTGCTGCCAAGTCCGCCAAAGAGGCCCTGATCGCAGAGGCCGAGGCTCTTTCCTCGTCCACTGACTGGGGCTACGCCGCCGGTGAATACCGCAGGCTGATGGACCAGTGGAAGGCCACCCCGCGCGCCAGCCGCAAGGATGACGACGCCTTGTGGGGCCGCTTCCGTGCCGCCCAGGATGTCTTCTTCAGCAATCGCCAGGCCGCCAATGACCAGATTGACCAGGAATACACAGCGAATCTGGCCGTCAAGGAACAACTCGTGGTCGAGGCCCAGGGCTTGCTGCCCATCAAGGACCTCAACGCCGCCAAGAAGGCCCTCCAGTCCATCCGTGATCGCTGGGAAGATGCCGGCAAGGTCCCGCGTGCTGACATGGGCCGGATCGAGGCAGGCCTTCGCAAGGTGGAGGATGCTGTCCGTGAAGCCGAGGAAGAGAAGTGGCGCCGGAGCAACCCGGAAACCAAGGCACGCACGAACAGTGCCCTGACGCAGCTCGAAGCAGCCATCGCGGGCCTCAAGGACGACCTTGACAAGGCTGAAAAGGCCGGCGACCAGCGACGCATCAAGGCTGCTCGTGAAGCTTTGGAAGCACGCCAGGCCTGGCTCGACCAGATCCAGCGTTCGGCCAGCGACCTCGCATAATTCCTTCTGACGCTGTTGCAGGCTCCGATCCGGTTATCCACATAGCCGGATCGGAGCCTGTACTCGTAGGGGGCCCCACGAAATGATCGGTGGATGGTCCCCGCTCTCACATCCCCGCAATTGCTGGACCCGGTTATTCCGGAGCTCTATGCCCCTGGCCGCATCTTCACGTGGAATGAACTGCAGGGCATGGCGTTCGACGGCATCCTGATGCCCCTCTACGGCAAGAACTATTCCTCCCCTGGTGTGGCCATCACCCACCGGCTGCGCGCCCGCGCAGCCGCACTGAGCGTGCCTGAACGTATCCGCACCAAAGTTGTGGCCGGCAGGCTCACTGCCGCCTGGATCTATGGCTGTGCCAAACCGCCGGAGAAGTTGTCCCTGCTTGTGGATGCCAAGCACCGCATTTCCAGCCTTCGCGGCACCCTGCCCTGCAGCCTCCATGAAGTACGGCTGGGGCAGATGGATGTCGTCAGTCTCGGCGGGATGCTGGTGAGCACCCCGCTGCGTACCGCGGCGGACATTGCGCTCCACGTCGAGTCTGAACGTGCCCTGCCGGTGCTGCGTCGGCTCCTGGACAGACAGGAACTGGGCGTACGGCTAAGACTTCTTGTCCTGGCAGTCGAGGCAGCTCCCCGGGTCCCCCACAAGAAGCGCGCCCTGGCCACCCTGGCACAGTTGATGCCGGCAAATGCTATCGGCTAGCAGCAAACCGCTAGCTCCGGCGGCGGTTACCCGTGGTGCGGTAGACGTCGAAAACACCGTCAATGCGGCGCACAGCATTCAACACGTGGTGAAGGTACTTGGGATCACCCATCTCGAAGGCAAACTTCGAGATCGCCACCCTGTCGCTGGACGTGTGGACCGATGCAGCAAGGATGTTGACGTGGTTCTCCGAGAGGATCCGCGTCACATCCGAAAGGAGCGATTTGCGGTCCAGTGCTTCGACCTGGATCTCCACCAGGAACACGCTGGACTGCGTAGGTGCCCATTCGACGTCGACGATCCTGTCAGGCTGGTCACGCAGCCCCGAGACATTGGTGCAGTCTGTCCGGTGCACGGAGACACCGGAACCGCGCGTCACGAAGCCAAGGATGGGATCCGGAGGCACAGGTGTGCAGCACCGGGCCAGCTTGACCCATACGTCGCCCACGCCCCTGACGATGACGCCAGAGTCCGAGAATTTGGACTTCGCTACCTGGGTCGGGATGCTGACTTCGTCAAGATCCTCATCCGGAGTCTCATGGCCGCCCAACTGCTCCATGAGCTTTTCCATGACTGACTGGGCCGAGGTATGACCGTCACCAACGCCCGCATACAGTCCGGAGATGTCGACGTAGTGGAAATCCTCGGCGACGGAAGACAAAGCATCATGGGTCATGAGCCTTTGCAGGGGAAGGTTCTGCTTCCGCATGGCGCGGGTGAGCATGTCCTTGCCGCGGTCGATCGCTTCTTCGCGACGCTCCTTGGTGAACCACTGCCTGATCTTGTTGCGGGCACGCGCGGATTTGACGAAGTGCTGCCAATCCTGGCTCGGACCGGCACCTTCGGCCTTGGAGGTGAAGATCTCCACCCAGTCGCCATGGTTCAGTTCACTGTTCAGCGGCACCAGTTTGCCGTTAACCCGTGCACCGATGGTGCGGTGTCCCACTTCCGTGTGGACGGCGTACGCAAAGTCCACAGGGGTTGAACCCGCTGGCAGCGCCATGACTTCGCCCTTGGGTGTGAAAACGAAGACTTCGCGGGCGTTGATCTCGTAACGCAGGGAATCCAGGAACTCGCCCGGATCGGAGGTCTCCTGCTGCCAGTCCACCAGGGAACGAAGCCAGCCCATGTCGCCGTCGCGCGGGCTGCCCGGGCCCTGTGCCGTCCGGTTGGGCTGGTCCTTGTACTTCCAGTGGGCGGCCACGCCATACTCTGCGCGGCGGTGCATCTCGTGCGTGCGGATCTGGATCTCAACAGGCTTGCCGCCCGGACCGATCACCGTGGTGTGCAGAGATTGGTACATGTTGAACTTCGGCATCGCGATGTAGTCCTTGAACCTGCCTGGCAGCGGGTTCCAGCGCGAATGCAGGGTGCCAAGGGCCGCGTAACAGTCGCGGACGGAGTCCACCAGCACCCGGACGCCCATGAGGTCGTTGATGTCGTCGAAATCCTTATCCCTGACGATCATCTTCTGGTAGATGGAGTAGTAGTGCTTGGGACGGCCCGTGATGGTCGCTTTGATCCTGGCAGTCCGGAGATCGTCGGCGATCTGGTTCCGGATGACGCTCAGGCTCTTCTCGCGCTCCGGCGTGCGGTCCCCCACCATCCGGACGATTTCCTCGTACACCTTGGGGTAGAGGGCTGCGAACGACAGGTCCTCAAGCTCCCACTTGATGGTGTTCATGCCCAGGCGATGAGCCAGCGGGGCAAAGATCTCCAGCGTTTCACGTGCCTTGCGGGAGGAAGACTCGGCTGAAACGAAGCGCCAAGTGCGTGCATTGTGCAGGCGGTCGGCCAGCTTGATCATGAGGACCCGAATGTCCTTGGCCATGGCCACGACCATTTTGCGGACGGTCTCAGACTGGGCTGCCTCGCCAAAGCTGACCTTGTCCAACTTGGTAACGCCGTCCACCAGCATGGCAACCTCAGGGCCAAAATCCCGTGTCAGGTCCGCCAGGGTGTATGGAGTGTCCTCCACGGTGTCATGGAGGAGGGCAGCGGCCAACGTGGTGCCTGTCATGCCAAGTTCAGCCAGGATGGTCGCCACGGCCACCGGGTGGGTGATGTAAGGATCACCGCTCTTGCGCTTCTGTCCCTGGTGGCTGCGCTCGGCGACTGCGAACGCCCGTTGGATCAGGTCAAAATCTTCTTTGGGGTTGTTGGCCCTGACGGTCCGCAACAGCGGCTCGAGGATCGGAGAGTACGGAGCTACGCCCCGCCCGGTCAGGCGCGCGAGGCGCGAACGCGTGCGTTCCCGCCGGCCCGGAAACGTGGGACGGGCTCCCGGCATGTCCACCGGCACTGCTCCGGAGGCCCGGGCGGGCACGCCCGTTACAGGGACCGCCACAGCTTTGCGGTCGTCTTCCCCGCCCGCCGGTGGTGCCGACGTCGCACGTTCTTCCACAGAAGTACCCCTCACAACCGATTTAATTCTCCCAGTCTATTCCCGGAAGCGAATGCTTCTGCAACTGGACAGCACATGACGATCGGGCCGGCAAGTCAAAGAGCCGGCCACCGCACTGTGGCGGTGACCGGCTCCCTTGGACAAATACAGCTCCGTTGCCGCCTAAACGGTGGCTTCGGCGCGTCGGTGGGCTACCTTCTTGGCCTGCTTGACGAGCTCGGGCTCACCCTGGCGCAGCCAGGCGTAGAGCGGGGCCGCGATGAAGATGGTTGCCGCGGTGCCAATGAGGATACCCACAAACAAGGCCAGCGACAGGTCGCGCAGGGTGCCCGCGCCCAGGAGTCCTGCCCCAATGAAGAGGATCGCGGCCACCGGAAGGACAGCCACCATCATGGTGTTGATGGATCGGACCAGGGTTTGGTTGACGGCCAGGTTGACCTCTTCGCCGAAGGTACGGCGGGTGGACGTTGTGATGTCCGACGTGTTTTCGCGGATCTTGTCGAAGACCACGACGGTGTCGTAGAGCGAGTAGCTCAGGACGGTGAGGAAGCCGATAATCGCCGACGGCGTCACTTCGAAATCGCTCAGGGCGTAGACGCCCGCAGTGGTGAACATCGTGACGAGCATGCCGACGAGGGCCGACAAGGACATCTTCCAGGTCCTGAAATACAGGGCCATGAGGACCGCGGCCAAACCGACGAAGACCACCAGGCCGATGAGGGCCTGACGGGTCACATCCTGGCCCCAGGTCGGTCCGACGAAGTTGGAGGTGACTTCGTTCTCCGTCACACCATAGGCGCTTGTGAGCCCGTCCTTGATGCGGTTGGTCTCGTCATCGGTCAGCTGGTCCGTCTGGATGCGCATGGTGTTGCCGGCCACGTTTGCGACACGCGGAATGGCATCAGGCACGACCTCGTGGACTGCCCGCTCCCCCAGCGCTGCGTCTGTGGTGCTCACGTTTGAAACCGTGAACTCCGAACCGCCGCGGAATTCGATACCGAGGTTGAAGCCACCCTTGACCACCGGGATCAGGATGGACAACGCCACGGCGACGGCCGCGATGATGAACCAGATCTTCTTTGAATTGACAAAGTTGTAGGAACGTTTGCCCGTGTAGAGCTCATGGCCGAAGGTTGCGAAGCTCGTAGTCATTACTTCTCCTCCTTGCTGCCGTTGGAAGAACCAGTCAGTTGGCCCTTCGCGGCAAGCCGCCGTTCGGCGATGGTCATGCGTCGTTCCGCTTCAGCGGCCGCCCCGGCGTTGCGGGGGCGGACCGGCGTCGGCTTGTCATCCGGGGTCCGGAGCCGTCCGGCCCCCCGGTACAGCGGTACCGCACCCAGACGGTCGGGCGACAGTCCGGAGAACCGGTGTCCTTCGCCGAAGAACTTGGTACGGGCCAGGACCTGCAGCATCGGGTGCGTGAACATGAACACAACAAGGAGGTCGGCAAGGGCCGTCAGGCCCAAGGTAAAGGCAAAGCCACGGACGTTTCCGACAGCCACGAAGTACAGGACCAGCGCGGCCAGAAGGTTGACGGCTTTGGAAGCCAGGACCGTGCGCTTGGCGCGCTTCCAGCCGTTCTCGACGGCGGACACCAGTCCGCGCCCGTCGCGCAGTTCGTCACGGATACGTTCGAAGTAGACGATGAACGAGTCGGCGGTCTGACCGATAGCCACAATCAGACCTGCGACACCTGCCAGGGACAACCTGTAGTTCTCGGTCCAGCCGAGGATTGCGATGGCAAGGTACGTCAGCAACCCGGCCACTACCAGGGAAGCGATGGTAACGAGTCCCAAAGCCCGGTACTGGAAGAGCGAGTAGACAACCACCAGCAGCAAGCCGATCATGCCGGCAAGCAAGCCAAGACGGAGCTGGTCCCCGCCAAGGGTGGCCGAGATTTGCTCCTGGGACTGGATCTCGAAACTGATCGGGAGGGCACCGTAGCGCAGCTGGTCGGACAGGGCCTTGGCACTGGCTTGGGTGAAGTTGCCGGTGATCTGCGGCTTTCCGTCGGTGATGACGGCAAGGGCACGCGGTGCTGAAATCACTTTGTCATCGAGGACAATGGCGAACTGGGACTTCGGGTCTTCCGTGCCTTGCGCCTGTGCGGCCACATAGAACTGGTTGAGTCGTTCGGTGACTGCCTTGAACTTCGCAGTGGCGTCACCGTTGAAGACGATGTTCACACCCCAGGAGTTGGTCACCGAACCCTGTGCACCCTGAACCTGGGAGAAGGTGGAATCGCTGATGTCCTGGCCCTTGACCTCTACCGGGCCAAGAATGTACTTGACGGCGGGAGTCTTATCCGTGGCAGGCTCACAGGCCACCAGCGGCTTGGCTGGATCGGAGCGGTCGCGCTTCTCCGTGGAGGGATTGACGCAATCCAGCGCTTCGAATTCCTTGACGACATCGCCCGTGACCCAGTTGTTGTCGCTGGCGTTGGCCGGCTCTGCGGTCGGCTTGGGCAGCTTGTCATCCGGTGTCCGCTGTTCTGCGGGAACGGCGGCGGGGTCACCAGCGGCGATAACGGGGCGGAAGTTCATGTCCGCGGATGCCTGGATGAGGTCCCGGGTCTCCTTTGAGGGAGTGCCCGGCAGGCTGACCACCACATTGCGGCCGGACTGCGTGCTGATCTCGGCCTCGGCGACGCCGGAACCGTCAACACGCTGGCGGATGATCGCCACAGCCTGGTTCAGCTGCTCCTCATTGATGTCGCTTGCACCCTCCACCCGGGGTGCCAGGATCATCTGGGTTCCACCTTCGAGGTCCAATGCGAGCTTGGGCGCCCAGCTCGCATGGCCGGTCATCACCCCGCCAGCCAGGACAGCGGTGAGTACAACGAAAATTGCTCCAAGCCAGGTCAGCACCCTGCGGGCTGAGTTTTTGGGGCCGGTCCGTGCCATTATCGATCTTCCTGTTATCGCCGGACAGCCGCCGGCGGAAGCTGGTAAGCGTCTGCCGGCGGCTCTCCGCTGCCGTAGAAGTTTCCTTGCGCGGTGATGCCGCGACTGACGGTGCTAGTTGTCCTTCTTGTCCTCTTTGTTGAGGCGCGCGATGGTCTCTTCCGGAGTCTCGACTGCCGAAGGGGTTTCAGTACCCGCAACGGTCAAGGAAGAAGCGTCATCAGGAACCACCGGGGCTTCCTCAGGAGCAGCCTCAACCACCTTGGTGACAGCCTGGCGGTGGACTGTGGCCTGGTTGCCCGGCGAAAGCTCGATAACGACCTTGTTTTCCGCTTCGTCGATGGACACGATCCGGCCGAAAAGGCCGAAGCTGGTCATGACGTCGACGCCCGGAGCGAACTTGGACTGCATCTCAGCCTGCTGCTGCTGGGTCTTCTTGTTGCGGCGGAACATCATGAAGACAAAAAGTCCAACCATGACGAACAGCAATATGGTCATTGGATCCACAGGGAAGTTCCGTTCTGTACTTACGTTTTGGTCCACGGCAACGTCCCTGGCAGATCCGCGAGGCTGGCGCATGGATCAAGGACTCGAACGTGCCGAGCGTCATACCAGTCTAGAGGGAAAAGCTGAACACAGCGTGTTAACCGGCTGTATCGATGCTTTCGGCGTGGTTTTCGTCCTCGTCAAAGAGCGCAAGCGTCTCTTGTCCGAACACGCCGGTCGGTACCGCGTACCCCAGGTGGGTCCAGGCCGAAGCCATGGCGATCCGGCCCCTCGGCGTCCGCCCCAGCAGCCCTTCCCGCACCAGGAACGGCTCCGCCACTGTCTCGACAGTCTCCGGTTCTTCACCAACAGCGATCGCCAGGGTGGATAGTCCCACGGGGCCGCCGTTGAACTTGGTGATCAGGGCTTCCAGGACGGAACGGTCCAAGCGGTCGAGGCCGCGCTGGTCCACCTCATACATATCCAATGCAGCGGACGCTGACCGGGCGTCGATCTGATCAATACCGTGGACCAAAGCCCAGTCGCGGACCCGGCGAAGCAGCCGGTTGGCGATACGCGGTGTACCGCGTGACCTGCCTGCTATTTCCGTGAACCCGGCCGAATTGACCTTGAGGTCCAGCAAACCGGCCGACCGGCGGAGGACAAGCTCAAGTTCAGCCACGGAATAGAACTCGAGGTGCCCGGTGAAACCGAAACGGTCCCTCAACGGGCCGGGGAGAAGCCCTGCCCGCGTGGTGGCACCCACCAGGGTGAAGGGCGGCAGCTCCAGAGGGATGGCGGTAGCGCCGGCACCCTTTCCGACCACGATGTCCACACGAAAATCCTCCATGGCCATGTAGAGCATTTCTTCTGCCGGCCTGGACATACGGTGGATTTCGTCAAGGAACAGCACCTCGCCCTCCGACAAGGAGGAAAGGATGGCCGCCAGGTCACCTGCATGCTGAATGGCCGGACCGCTGCTGATACGCAGCGGCGCGTTCATTTCCGCCGCGATGATCATGGCCAAGGTGGTCTTGCCCAGGCCCGGTGGACCGGACATGAGCACGTGATCGGCACTGCGTCCACGCATTTTGGACGCCTCGAGTACCAAGGCAAGTTGTTTGCGGACCCGGTGCTGGCCCACGAAGTCATGCAGGTTCTTCGGACGGAGCGCGGCCTCAATGACCCGCTCTTCCGGCTCCTCTCCCCCGCTGACCAGTGACTGCTCAGCCACGGGAGCCTACGCGGTTACCGGCGCGTGCGCCGTCCTGGCCAAGCCAACGCAGGGTGGCCCGGAGGATCTGCGCGACGTTGCCGGCCTCCACAAGTTCGGGCGAATCAGCCATGGCTTTGTCGATGCTTCCGGTGGCGTCCTTCTCCGACCATCCCAGGCTGGTCATCGCAGCAACAACCTGCGGCTTCCACTCAGCCTTGATGGCGGATTCCGGAGCAGCACCACTTCCGGTACCGTGCGGGACCAGCTTCCCGGCAAGTTCAAGGACAATCCTGCCCGCAACCTTGGGTCCGATGCCCGGCACCTTGGTGAAGGCCTTGCTGTCGCCGGTATGCGCCGCGACGCGGATGGCTTCGGGCTCGTGCACCGCCAGAACAGCGAGGGCCAAACGCGGGCCGACCCCGCTGACACTAAGCAGGACATCGAAAACTTCGCGTTCGTCGTCGTCCGCGAAGCCGAACAACGTGAGGGAGTCTTCCCGGACGATCATGGAGGTAAAAAGTTTGGCTTCAGTGCCCACGTGGAGGTGGCTCAAGGTCTGTGGTGTGGCGTAGACGCTCATGCCGGCACCGTTGAGGTCAATGACGGCGGTGGACAAACCAACGTGGGCAACGGTTCCACGAAGAAAACTGATCAAGACCCGGCTCCTGAGTTATTGCGGCGTTATTGCGGCTAAAGCGGACTATCCGAACATATCTACGAATACCCTAGCAAGCGCAGCCGGCAATCACCGCTTGCGGCGCGCTTTCGCTTCGGCGTCTGCCCATGCTTTTTGCGCCGGCGTCAGGGATCCGGTGCCGGACGCAGCACCCATTCCGTTGCCTGCACGCCAGGCATGCGTCAAAGCCAACGCGAGTGCGTCCGCGGCGTCTGCCGGCTTGGGCGGGGCGTCCAGACGCAGGATCTTGGTCACCAGCTTGGTCACTGCGTCCTTGTTGGCTGTACCGCTGCCGGTCACCGCGGCTTTTACTTCCGACGGGGTGTGCAACGCCACAGGGATGCCGCGGCGGGCCGCGGCGGCAATGACGACCCCGGAGGCCTGCGCAACGCCCATGACAGTGCTGACGTTCATCTGGGAGAAAACCCGTTCGACGGCGACGACGTCCGGCTTGTGCAGGTCAAGCCACTCATCGATGGCGTGGGCTATGACCAGCAGGCGCTTGTCCAGCGTTAGTTCAGCGGACGTACCCACCACTCCGACGGCGACCATGGTGGCCCGCCGGTTCCGCTCGATGTCTACTACACCGATACCGCAACGGGTAAGGCCCGGATCGACTCCCAATACGCGAAGAGTCAAGTCCGGGCCTTCCTGTTTGTCATCAAAATCGAGTGCTGCCACGCCTACTCGGCGTCGAGGGCAGCCTGCACTTCCTCGCTGAAGTCCGCGTTGCTGTAGACGTTCTGGACATCGTCCAGGTCCTCGAGCGCGTCGACGAGCTTCATGAACTTCTTGGCACCATCGACGTCCAGCTCCACCTGCATGGAGGGAACGAACTCTGCTTCGTCGGTTTCGTAGTCGATCCCGGCTTCCTTGAGGGCATCACGGATGGCCTGGAGGTCCGAGGGTTCGGAATGGATCTCCCAGTTGTCCCCGCTGTCCTTGACCTCCTCCGCACCGGCGTCCAGGACGGCCATCAGGATGTCGTCTTCGCTGAGACCGTTCTTCGGCAGAACCACCACGCCCTTGCGGGCGAACAAGTAGCTGACGGATCCCGGGTCTGCGATGGTCCCGCCGTTGCGCGAGATGGCCAGGCGCACCTCGGAGGCCGCACGGTTCTTGTTGTCGGTAAGGCACTCGATCAACAAGGCCGAGCCCTGCGGTCCGCGGGCTTCGTACATGATCTCGGTGTAGTCGACGACCTCGCCGGTGAGGCCGGCGCCACGCTTGATGGCGCGGTCGATGTTGTCGTTGGGCACCGATGTCTTCTTGGCCTTGGTAACGGCGAGTTCCAGGCCCGGGTTGCCGGCCAGGTCCGGTCCACCCATGCGGGCAGCAACTTCGATGTTCTTGATCAGTTTTGCGAACGACTTTGCACGCCTGCTGTCAATGATGGCTTTTTTGTGCTTGGTGGTCGCCCATTTGGAGTGGCCTGACATGCTTTACGCTTCTCCTCTGATCATTCGAATAAAGAGTTCATGCACACGCTTCTCCCCTGTCACTTCCGGGTGGAAGGAGGTGGCCAGCAAATGGCCGGAGCGCACTGCAACAATTCTAGCCACTCCATGCAAAGCGGCGGTGTGGCCGGCATGGTCAGGATCGACCTGTGCCAGGACGTCTACTCCAGGACCTACCCGCTCAACCCAAGGTCCGCGGATGAACACGGCATGGACAGGGTCCACTCCGTCCTCGTCGGCGCTGAACTCCAGTCCCTTGAAATCGAGGTCCGTTTCGAAGGATTCCCGTTGCCGTCCGAAAGCGTTGCGGCGAACGGTGATATCCAGGCCGCCGAACGTCTGTTGCGGGTTTCCCTGCAGGTCGGTGGCAGGGTCTGCGATCTCTTCGGCCAGCAGAATCATGCCCGCGCAGGACCCGTAGACCGGAAGGCCGTCGGCTATCCGCTTTTGGATGGGATCACGGAGTTCAAAGATCCGGGACAGTTTGTCGATGGTGGTGGATTCGCCACCGGGGATGATCAGGCCGTCGATCCCGTCCAGCTCGGCAGGCCGGCGGATACCCACGCCTACAGCTCCAGCGGACTCGACGGCATGAATGTGCTCACGGAAATCGCCCTGGAGTGCCAGGACGCCGATCCGGAGGCCTGTACCCACGCGTGACGAAGCGTCGGAAAGGGGGTTGGTCATTGGACCATCATAGTGCTCCCGCCCGCACAGCCGGCTTCGGTCAGTGCTCTGCGACCTGAGGCGACCCGGGTTCCATGCCGCGTCTGGGATATATTACAGAGCATGCTTTCCTTCAGCGTTCCCCTCGGCAAGCTGGTCCGCACTCTGTCCCGGCTGCGGGGCGGCGGGTCGGCGTTTCCCGGGCTTGTGGTCGAGAAGATCGACCCCCGGTTCATGCAGCGAACGCTGGCGTCACTGCCGCACGGTGTCGCCGTTGTCAGCGGCACCAATGGCAAGACCACAACTACCAAGATGGTGGTGGAACTCCTCGAAAGCCAGGGCCTGAAGGTCTTCACGAACCGTTCGGGCAGCAACTTCACCCGCGGAGTAGCTGCGTCCCTGCTCGGAGAGGTCGATTGGCGGGGACGGCTTGACGCCGATATCGCCATTCTTGAACTCGACGAAGCACATGCCGTCCACTTCGTTAACAAGGTTCCTCCCCGTTACAGCCTGCTGCTGAATGTCCTCAGGGATCAGCTGGACCGGTTCGGCGAGATCGACAAAACGGCCCGACTCCTGGAGCACATTGCATCCAAGACCACCGACACCGTCGTCCTGAACCGGGAAGACCCCCGCGTTGCGCGGATAGCCAACATCGTCAACAGCCTCGATGCCGTTCATCACCCCGAGGTGCGGTACTTCGGTCTGGACGAGTCACTCCGCAGCACCTTCCCGAACGACGACGAAATGCGAACAGGCAGTGGGCCCTCCCCGTCCGGCACGTCCGTGGCCGCAGCGTCCGGTGAGGCAGTCGACTTGCCGGATGCCGACGTCGTGCTTCGCCGGGTAGGTGCCCAGGACGCAGACTTTGAGTTCGACGGCAAGACCGTGACCACAACCATGAAGCTGCGCGGCGTTTACAACATCTTCAACGCTGCCGCGGCGTTGTCGCTGACCCGCGCAGTTCTGGGAACCGGCCCCATTGACACCCCAAAGCTCGTCAAAGCCCTTGGCGACGTCGCCCCTGCATTCGGACGCGGTGAAAGCCTCACGGTGGATGGCCAACCGCTCGAACTCGTGCTGGTAAAGAATCCCAGCGGTTTCCGGCTCGGCCTGAAGTCGTTCCCGGCCGGCGGCTACGCAACCATGATCGCGATCAACGACAACTATGCCGACGGCAGGGACATGTCGTGGCTGTGGGACGTGGAGTTCGAGTCCCTGCGCGAAGGCGGAGTAGAGGTTCTTACGGGGGTCAGGGCCTACGACATGGCCCTCCGGCTGCAGTACGACGACGTGCCCTTCGGCGCCGTGGAGCCGGATATAACAGCAGCACTTCGGACCTTTATCGACGGCTCCCGCGGCAAGCCCAAGCGCATTTTCTGCACGTACACATCAATGCTGGCCATCCGCCGCGAACTCGCCAAAATCACCATAGTTGAGGTGGTCTCATGACCTCGGAAACCCAGCCCACCGCCCATTCACCGGAGGAGAGCGTCCAGTCCACCAAGGGCACTATCCGCGTCCTCCAGCTGTACCCGCGCGAAATGAACATCTACGGCGACTGGGGCAACGCCCTGGTGCTGAAGCAACGGATCAAGTGGCATGGCTACACGCCGGAGCTGCTGGAGTACAACGTGGGAGATGATTTCCCGGACGACGTCGACATCATTGTGGGCGGCGGCGGGCAGGACAGCGGCCAACTTGTCATCCAGGATGACCTTCAGGCGCGCGCGGAGCAGTTGAGGGAGCTGGCCGACAACGGCGCCCCAATGTTGGTGATCTGCGGCCTTTACCAGCTCTTTGGAAAGTTCTTCAAGACCAGCACCGGACCCACTATCCCCGGGATCGGGATTCTGGATGTCGAAACCCAGGGTACGGATGAACGCCTCATCGGCAACGTGATCATGAAGTCCGCCGAATTCGGCGACATCATGGGCTACGAGAACCACAGCGGTCAGACCACCTTGGGTCCTGGCGTACAACCTCTGGGGACAGTGACCAAAGGTGCGGGCAACAACAGCAAGGACGGCCATGAGGGCGCCAGGTACAACAACGTCGTGGCCAGCTACCTGCACGGTTCATTGCTGCCAAAGAACCCGGCCATCGCCGACTTCCTGATCCGCACGGCTGCGGAGCGCAAGTTCGGCACTTTCGTGCCGGGATCGCCCGACGACGACTACGCCCGCCTCGCGCGGGAACACGCCGCCCGCCGTCCCCGCTAGGGGCTATTTCTCCTTGGTGATCAGCAGTTCATGTGCACCTGCACTGGCTGCGCCCATGGATTCGACAACGGTTTGGGTCCTCTGGCGGGTTTCGGCGTCGGCCGCGGGTGTGGCACACACGCCTTGCGGGGCATCGCTGGCCACTGAACACCAACGGTAGGGGTCCCGGACAATCACCGAGGGCGCCCACGCGAGGTCGGAGGCAGTCCAGGTGCCTGCAGCGTTTTGGCTGAACTGTGCCCTGACCAGCAGCCCTTCGTTGTTGACCACGTACCACGGTGACAATTCCGTGATGCCGTTGCCTAGCCCGTACACGATCCAGGTGCCTTTGTAGTTCTCGATGGGCAGCACGGAGTGGGTGTGATGCCCATAGATCATGGTGAACTGCCCGCTGTCCACGAGTGCATGCGCCACATCCTGCTGTTGGGCATTGGGTTCGCTCGCGTATTCGTCACCCGCGTGCATGACTCCCAGGACAATGTCAGCACCGAGGGCCCTGGCTTGGGTTGCCTTGGCAATCATGGTTGCAGGGTCGAGTTCGTCCACAAGCCAGGGGTATTCCGGAATCTGTCCGTTGTGGCCATAGGTTCCGATGATGACCGCGACCTTGGCCGCGTCGGTCTGGAGCATCAGGATATCCTTGGAGGCAGCCTCCGTCCGGTAGGAACCGGTGTGCTTCAGCCCTGCGGCATCGAGGGCATCAAGGGTCCTGAGCAGACCCTCAGTGCCGCGGTCAATGGTGTGGTTGCTCGCGGTGGTGCAGGCCTGGTAGCCAATGTCCTTCGAAGCGGTGACAATCTGCGGCGGTACATTGAACGACGGGTAGGCCGAGAAAGGCCCTTCGGGCGTTGCCACCGGAGTCTCCTGGTGGCAGATGGCGAGGTCGCTGCTGTTGACGTAGCGCCGCTGTCCTTCGAGGAGCGGGACGAAGGTGTAGCCGGGCAAGCCAGCGGCGGCGGCGTCTGCCCTTGCCTGCTGCCATAACTGGGTGTGGACCAGCATGTCGCCCGTCACGGTGATGGAGGTACAGCGGAGTTCAGGGCAGGCAGGTCCCTTGCCTGGAGTTGGATTCGGAGCGGGCGTACGTGTGGGCATCGGCGACTCCGCCGCGGGCGACGTTGCTGCGGTGCTCCGGTCCGGATCTGTGTTCTCGGCTACGACGCCACAGGCGCCAAGGGTCATCGCAAGGGCGACCACTATGGCAGGCGCTGCCAATCGGCGAAGCCGGATCCATCTCGTCGCAGATGTGAGATTCCCCATGATTTTCATCCTACGGCGAAGTCGTGCCGAAGCAGGCGTGCCGCTCTTGAGGACACGATTCTTACGTGAAAGAGTCACTTCATGACCAATCCCCTGCTTGACCCCAGCCCCCTGCCGTACGGACTGCCGCCCTTTGCGCACATCTCTGCGGCCCACTATGCCGAGGCAGTGGAGGCCGGGCTAGCAGCTCACCTCGAGGAGATAGACGCGATCACCGGCAATCCGGACCCTGCCACCTTCCTGAACACAGCGGTGGCAATGGAGCGCTCCGGCCTTCTCCTGAACAGGGCAGCAGCGGCCTTCTTCACCCTCGTCTCAGCGGATGCGGGCGATGACATCAAGGCGCTTGAAACTGAACTTTCCCCCAGGTTTTCGGCCCACCAGGACGCCGTATACATGAACCGCGGCCTCTACGAACGCTTCTCTGCCATCGACGTCGACGGCCTCGATGCTGAGTCCGTCCGGCTTGTGCAGGAATACCTCAAGGAGTTCCGCCAATCCGGCATCCAGCTCGATGACGCCGGACAGGACCGGCTCCGTACAGTCAACGCCGAACTCTCCCGGCTGGGCACTGAATTCGGCCAGCGGACCAAGGAAGCCATGAAAGCCTCCGCCCTGCTTCTCGACAACCCGGCCGACCTTGCCGGTCTGCCGGAAGAGGACGTCGCAGGAGCCGCTGAAGCTGCGAAGGCCGCCGGTCACGACGGCAAGTACCTCCTCACCTTGATCCAACCCAGCAACCAGCCCGCTCTCGCGTCCCTCGAAAACCGGACCATCCGCCGTCGTTTGTTTGAAGCGTCCCTGTCGCGCGGCACTGATGGCGGACCACTGGACGTGCGGGAAATTGTGACGGCGACCGTGCGGTTGCGTGCGGAAAAGGCGGCCCTGCTCGGCTTCGCCAACTTTGCCGAACTCGTGGTGGACCAACAGACCGCGCCGGACTTCAGCGATGTCCAGGCCATGCTGCGCCGGTTGGCACCCGCAGCCGTCCGCAACGCACAAGCCGAGGCCGACGCCCTGGCCGGAACCGCGGGACATCACCTCGAGCCGTGGGACTGGGCCTACTACTCAGCCCGGGTCCGGAAGGAAAAATTCCAGGTGGACGAGCAGGCGATCCGCCCCTACTTCGCCCTGGAAAGCGTGCTGAACGACGGCGTCTTCCACGCTGCCACCCAGTTGTATGGCATTACGTTCCATGAACGCGAAGACCTCGAGGGATACCATCCCGACGTGCGCGTGTGGGAAGTCCGCGACGAAGACGGGACTGGCCTCGGCCTCTTCCTTGGCGACTACTACACCAGGGAGAGCAAACGTGGCGGGGCGTGGATGAACTCCCTCGTTGAACAATCCAGCCTCCTGGGTACGCGCCCCGTGGTGATCAACAACCTCAACATCACCAAGCCCGCTCCAGGCGAGCCCACGCTGTTGTCGCTGGATGAGGTCCGGACAGTGTTCCACGAATTCGGCCATGCGCTGCACGGCCTGTTCTCCAGTGTTACGTACTCACGCTTCTCCGGGACATCCGTGCCCCGGGACTTTGTGGAATACCCGTCGCAGGTCAACGAAATGTGGATCATGTGGCCAGAGGTCCTGGCCAACTACGCCCGGCACCACAGCAGCGGGGAAGCGCTCCCCCAAGTCATCGTGGATAAGCTCAACGACTCATTGTTGTGGGGCGAAGGCTTCGCGACGACAGAATACCTGGGCGCCGCTTTGCTTGACCTTTCCTGGCATGTGCTTTCCCAAGCCGACGTACCCGGGGATGTCCTGGCGTTCGAAGCCAAGGCTCTTGCCGAGGCATCCATTGCCCACCCTTTGATCCCGCCGCGTTACCGCAGCGGCTATTTCCAGCACATCTTCGCCGGAGCGGGCTACGCAGCCGGGTACTACTCGTACATCTGGAGTGAGGTCCTCGATGCGGACACGGTGGAATGGTTCAAGGAAAACGGCGGGTTGACCCGCGCCAACGGTGACCGGTTCAGGTCCGAACTGCTCTCCCGGGGCAACAGCCGTGACCCTCTGGAGTCATTCCGCTTGTTCCGCGGACGCGACGCCGAACTGGCACCACTCCTGAAGCGCCGCGGCCTCGACTAGGAACGACGGCGGCCGACCACCCTTGGGGGGTGGCCGGCCGCCGCCGTACGGTTAGCTGTTACCAGCCGCGCTCTGCGAGGCGGTGGGGCTGCGGGATTTCGTCGACGTTGATGCCCACCATCGCTTCGCCCAGGCCGCGGGAGACCTTGGCAATAACATCGGGGTCATCGTAGAACGTGGTGGCCTTGACGACGGCGGCGGCACGCTCTGCCGGGTTGCCGGACTTGAAGATACCCGAACCGACGAACACGCCATCGGCGCCGAGCTGCATCATCATCGCAGCATCAGCCGGAGTCGCGATGCCACCGGCAGTGAACAACACCACCGGAAGCTTGCCCGTGGCAGCGATCTCCTTGACCAGCTCGTACGGGGCCTGAAGTTCCTTGGCCGCAACATACAGCTCGTCCTCGGGAAGGGCGGCGAGCTTGGCGATCTCCGAACGGATCTTGCGCATGTGACCGGTGGCGTTGGAAACATCCCCGGTACCGGCTTCGCCCTTGGACCGGATCATCGCCGCGCCCTCGTTGATGCGACGCAACGCCTCACCCAGGTTGGTGGCACCACAGACGAACGGAACAGTGAAGTTCCACTTGTCGATGTGGTTGATGTAGTCCGCCGGGGTCAGGACCTCGGACTCATCGATGTAGTCAACACCGAGGGACTGCAGGACCTGGGCTTCGACGAAGTGGCCGATACGGGCCTTGGCCATCACCGGGATGGACACGGCAGCGATGATCTGATCGATCATGTCCGGATCGGACATGCGGGACACGCCACCCTGGGCGCGGATATCAGCCGGGACACGCTCAAGCGCCATCACGGCGACCGCACCGGCATCCTCGGCGATGCGGGCCTGCTCGACGTTAACGACGTCCATGATGACGCCGCCCTTGAGCATCTCAGCCATGCCCCGCTTAACGCGGCTGCTGCCCGTGACGCTGTTCGCGGACGAACCGGCTTCGTTGCTTACATCTGGTGTAGACACAAAAACCCCTATGGGTAGATAAACGACCTTCTTGCCGGAGGCACGCGCAGCACACGACCGCGTTCAGCGCACACCGGGTTTCAGGTCAAGGTGACCAAGTACTAGTAATAGTAGTCGCACGTTGCATGGCGGCAGTACATTCATTACCGCCTTGCAGGGCAACAAACAGGGGTGTGGTAGGACACCTGCACAATCGGCGGGAGCCGACTCTGGTCAGATGCCAGTTCCCTCGGCCTCTGCCATGGCCTGCTTGCGGACTGTAGCCATTCTTTGGACTACCGTGACAACGCTGGCCAGTGCCAGCAGGACCAGGGTTGCAAACAGCACCACGGGTGGAAGTCCCAGGCCCGTGAGCCCGGCAATCAACAGGACCGATGCGAGTCGTTCGGCCCGTTCTGCAATCCCAACGCTGGCGTGGTAGCCAAGTGATTCGGCTTTGGCCCTCGCGTAAGAGACAACCATGCCGAGGACAAGGCAGACGACGGCGGCCGTCCCGATTGCGGTGTCCTTGCCTCCGGTGAAGAACCAGATAGTGAGGCCCGCGAAAATGGCGCCGTCGGCCAGGCGGTCCAACGTGGAATCAAGAAAGTTTCCCCAACCGCCGCTTCTGCCTTGCAGCCGGGCCATGATGCCGTCCACGACGTCCGAGAAAGCGAAGAACGCAACCACCACAGAACCCCACCACAAGTGGCCCAAGGGGTAGAGGATGAGTCCGCCCAGGATGACGCCGGCGGTGCCCGCAATAGTGACCGCGTCAGGTGACACGCCGATCCTCAGGAGCCAGCGCGCCAAAGGGGTAAAGAGTGAAGTGAAGAAGCCGCGCGCATGCCTATTGAGCATTCGACTCCCCCGGCCAGGCTTCGGCCACTAGTTTCCGGACCTCGTCCAAGGTCTGCGTGATGGCTTTGGTCTGGGCGATGATGGGGAAGAAATTGCCGTCCCCGCCCCAGCGCGGAACTACGTGCTGGTGAAGATGGGCAGCGATGCCCGCCCCGCCGGTAACACCTTGGTTCATGCCCAGGTTGAAACCGCTGGGATTCGAAACCTTCCGGAGCACACGCATGGCGGTCTGGGTAAGATCAGCGAACTCCGCTGTCTCTTCCACCGTAATATCCGTGTAGTCGGGGACGTGGCGGTAGGGGCAAATCAGCAGGTGGCCCGGGTTGTACGGGAACAGGTTGAGCACCACGTAGCAGGTCTTTCCCCGGTGGACGATGAGCGATTCCTCGTCAGAGCGGGTCGGCCCTACACAGAACGGGCAGTCATCCTTGTTCTTGAATTGATCCTGCCCGCCCTTGATGTAGGCCATGCGGTGGGGAGTCCACAGGCGCTGAAACGCATCCGGAACGCCTGCGAGTCCGAAATCATCGGTTACGTCTGCGTCGCCCGGAAGGTCAGCTGCCGCGCCTGTGTTCTCCTGCACCGTCACTTTTCCGTTCCGTCAGCTCTCGCGGTTCTTTACGGCGTCGACTATCCTGCGGACCGCTTCTTCCACGGGAACACCGTTATCCTGGCTGCCGTCCCTGAACCGGAATGACACGGCGCCCGCTTCGGCATCCTCACCGCCGGCAATCAATACAAAGGGAATCTTGTCCTTGCTGGCTGTACGGATCTTCTTCGGGAAGCGATCCGAGGAAATGTCCACCTCGGCACGGATGCCTGCAGCCTTCAACTGCCCGACGACGTCAAACATGTAGTCGTTGAATGCCTCGGCCACGGGAATGCCAACTACCTGGACCGGAGCAAGCCAGGCCGGGAAGGCCCCGGCATAGTGTTCGGTGAGCACACCCATGAAGCGTTCAACAGAACCGAAGAGCGCCCGGTGGATCATGACGGGACGCTGGCGCGTTCCGTCGGCCGCCTGGTATTCCAGTTCGAAGCGTTCGGGAAGATTGAAGTCCAGCTGGATGGTGGACATTTGCCAGGTCCGGCCCAGCGCGTCCTTCGCCTGAACCGAAATCTTCGGGCCGTAGAACGCGGCTCCACCCGGATCCGGCACGAGTTCCAGCCCGGAAGCGGCTGCAACCTCGGAAAGAGTACGGGTGGCTTCTTCCCAGGCGGCGTCGTCACCAACGAACTTCTCTTCGTTCTTGGTGGACAGTTCCAGGTAGAAATCGTCCAGGCCGTAGTCCTTGAGCAGGCCGAGGACGAAGTTCAGCGTGGTAGTGAGCTCGTCCTTCATCTGCTCGCGGGTGCAGTAAATGTGGGCATCGTCCTGTGTCATGCCGCGAACACGTGTCAGTCCATGCACAACGCCGGACTTCTCGTACCGGTACACCGAACCGAACTCGAACAGGCGCAACGGAAGTTCACGGTATGACCGGCCGCGAGAGCGGAAGATCAGGTTGTGCATGGGGCAGTTCATCGGCTTCAGGTAGTAGTCCTGGGCCGGCTTGCGCACCGTGCCGTCCTCGTTGAATTCGGCGTCCACCTGCATGGCAGGGAACATACCGTCCTTGTACCAGTCCAGGTGGCCTGAGACCTCGTACAGGTGACCCTTGGTGATGTGGGGTGTGTAGACAAATTCGTAGCCGGCGTCCACGTGGCGTTGGCGGGAGTAGTCCTCCATCGCCTTGCGGATGATCCCGCCCTTGGGGTGGAACACCGGGAGGCCTGAGCCCAGTTCATCCGGGAAGGAGAACAGATCCAACTCGACACCGAGCTTGCGGTGGTCGCGGCGCTCAGCTTCGGCGATGCGCTCCTGGTAGGCCTTCAGTGCTTCCTTGGTAGGCCACGCGGTTCCGTAGATACGCTGCAATTGCTGGTTGTTCTGGTTGCCCAGCCAGTAGGCGGCCGAAGAACGCGTCAGCGCAAAAGCGTTGGCGATGATCTTGGTGTTCGGAAGGTGCGGACCGCGGCACAGATCGCACCAAACGCTTTCGCCGCTCTTCCTGTCCACGTTGTCGTAGATGGTGATGTCACCGGCGCCGACTTCGACGTTGACGCCTTCAGCGGCGTCGGAGGCGTCGTTCTTCTTGCCGAGTAGTTCCAGCTTGTAGGGTTCGCCGGCCATGGCTTCGCGCGCTTCGTCTTCGGTGACCACGCGGCGGACGAACTTCTGGTTCTGGTTGATGATCTTCTGCATCATCTTTTCCAGCTGGCGCAGGTCTTCCGGAGTGAAGGGCTCGGAGACATCGAAATCGAAATAGAAGCCGTCAGTGATGTACGGGCCGATGCCAAGCTTGGCATCAGGGCGCAGTTGCTGCACGGCCTGGGCCATGACGTGCGCGGTGGAGTGACGGAGGACGTTGAGGCCATCGGGAGATTCGATGGTGACACCTTCGACGTCGGCGTCGGGGGGGAGGACCTGGTCGAGGTCCTTGAGTTCGCCGTTGACACGGGCTACAACGACGTCGCGGCGCTCGAAGAAGAGTTCCGCGCCGGTAGTCCCTTCCGTCACCTTTGTCTCTTCGCCATCGACGATGAGGGTGATCTGTTGGGCATCTGACACGGGTGTCTCCTATTCATAGTTAAGGCTTCATAGCTTGTGGCGTACGGGGACCACAGCCAGCCACCGTCAATCGTATCCGCTCCGGCGAGGGCGGCCAAAGCAGCACGCCGGGCCGGGATTCAGGGTGTTCAGCTTCCCAGCCCGGTAATGGCAAGGTTCCGTGAAATGCCGTGGAGGGGGCCGGGAATCGTGTATTCGTCCGTCGGCACTTCACCGCCGCGGATGAGTTCCGGATAAGGAAGCGATTCGGGCCGGCCAAGGTCCCAGGCCTTGCTCGCGCTCAGGCTGATTCCCCTGGGACCTGTCCTCCTGGTGGTTCCCCGGATCAGCAGCAAGCGTGTGCCGAACAGCAACGGTCCCGATTCTTCCTGGGCTTCGTGAAAGAAAACCGAATCCACACATCCAGTGCCGTCATCGATACTGATGAAGACCACCCGCCGCCCACCGCGCATGGGAGGGGTTTGGGTGGCAACGCGCACCCCGGCCACCAGGACCTCCGTTCCGTTGCGCAAGCCAAGGAGTTGGTCGGCCGTCGTCACTCCCAATTTCGCCAGGAGGGGCCGGTGGCTTTCCATCAAGTGTTCGCTGACATCCACGGCCATGAGGTCAAGCTCTGCCCTGACATTTTCAATCATTGTGGTGGGAGGAAGTTCCGGGGCGAGGTTCTTCAGCTCGACATCTCCCAGTGCAAACGACAACTGCCCTTCGATGACACCGTTCGGTTTCTTTGAGGGATTGTTCTGCATGGCTTGGAGATGCTGAACAAGGTCAGCACGGTTCGCCTTTCCACCGGAGTCTTTGTGCAGGGCATCAAAGGCGCCGAGTTGGGCCAGTCTTTTGATGTTTGGCTTGCTCACCCTGGCCCGGGTCCTCAGATCGGCCAAAGAATCGAAGGGCTGCCCGGCAACGATCCTCTTCAGCTCAGCCTTTGAGAGCCCGTAAATACCCGACAGGCTCAACCGGATGCCGAGTTTGCCGTTGTCCGGGCCTCCCACGATTTTCTCAACCCTGTACTCAGCCTGGCTCCGGTTGATGTCCAGCGGCAGGATGGGAATACCGAGCCTGCGGGCTTCAGCCACCAATAGCCGCTTGGGGTACATCCCGGGATCATGCTCCCACAGGCCCGCCAGGAAGGCTTCGGGGTGATGGGCTTTCAGCCAGGCCGACTGGTAGGTAGGAACAGCAAAGGCAGCCCCGTGTGCCTTGCAGAACCCAAAGCTGCCAAAGGCCTTGAGCGTGCCCCAGACCTTGTCCACCACTTCAGGGGTGTAGTTCCTGATCGCTTCCCTACGGAAGTACTTCTCCACCTCGGGTTCACGGACTTCATCACCGAGTGCCCGCCGGAATTCATCAGCCCTTGCCAGTCCGCACCCGGTCATGACATCGAAGGTCTTCAGGATCTGCTCATGGAACACCGTCACACCATGGGTTTCCTCCAAAACTGGTTTGAGGTCCTGATGCGGGTACACCTCAGGTGCAAAACCGTGCCTGTGCTCCAGGAAGGGACGCACCATATCCGACTTCATGGGCCCGGGCCGGAACAAAGAAATATCAATGATGAGGTCGTTGAATTCACGCGGGGCCATCTTCCCGATGAGTTCCCGTTGACCCGGCGACTCGATCTGGAAACACCCCAATGTGTGGGTGCTGCGGATCAGTTCAAACGTTGGCTCGTCGTCGAAAGGAACGGCGTTGAGCTCAATCCTCCCGTCCTCGTCAATGAAGTCCGGCCCTGAGCCTTCCGGTCCTGCCGGGTGCCTTCCTGCAGCAACCACTTCGGCTTTGGAAGGATGCAGCCGGATTACCTCCCTTACGGCGAAGGCCATTGCGCTTTGCATCCGTACCCCCAGGACATCCAGTTTGAGCATGCCCATGGGATCCATGTCGTGTTTGTCGAACTGGCTCATGGGCAAACCAAGGCCGCTGGGCTGGACAGGGGTCCGGTCAAGGAGGGTGGCATCTCCCAGGATGACGCCACAAGGGTGCATGGAAATGTGCCGGGGCAGCCGGTCCAGCCTTTCGGTCAGGTCCACCAGGAGGTCGAGTTGCTGGTTCTCCTCCATTCCTCCGCGTTCCACCCGGCCGGCAAAGTCACGAAGCTCAGGCTTTTCCACCAGCGCTTCGCGGAATTTCCTTGCGGAGAATCTCCAGAGCTGCTTGGCGATATCGCTGACTTCGCCCTCATCCATCCCCAGCGCCATACCGGCATCCCTGACAGCACCACGCGCCCTGTACCCGTTCTGCATGCTCATGAGGGTCACCCGTTCAGACCCGAACCGATCAAAAATCTTCCGGTACACGTTGTGGCGTTCCGCGCTCTCGACGTCGATGTCAATGTCAGGAAGTGTTGACCGGCGTCCGGACAGAAACCGTTCAAAAATGAGGTCGTGGCGGATGGGATCAACCTGGCTGATGTCGATCAGGTAATTGACCAGGCTGGAGGCCCCTGAGCCACGTGCGGCAACCCTGACGCCCATGTCCAGGATCATCTTGGAAACCTCTGCCACGGTAAGGAAGTAGGACCCGAAGCCGAGCCTGCCAATGATCCCGAGTTCGTGCTCCAACCGCGAGCGCACCCGGTTCTCCGCTTCCGTGCTGAGGCCGGGGAAACGTCTGGTGATTCCTGCTTCGCAGCGTTGGGTCAGTTCCACCATGGGGTGGTTGTCGATGCCAATGATGGAGGCCTCGGGCACGACGGGTTGTTTCCATCCCATGTCCGGAACGGGGTCAATCCGGCATTTGTCGGCGAGCGCTTCAGTGTTGGTGAGCAGTTTGTTCAAGTCTGCTTGCCCAAGGCCTGCTGCGTTCATGATTTCTTTGCCGAGCTGGAGCATGTGGTGGCGGTTTTTCAGCCATCCCTGCCCGGTGGGTTGGAGCATGGGCGCGGTGGAGAGCTCGGGGAGGGATTTCAGGGTGCGTGCTGAGTCGAGGACGTCGGCGGTTGCCGCGCCGTCCTGGGCGCAATAGCGCACGGCGTTGCTGAGGATGGCCGGGACGTTGTATTCGAGGGCGAGTTTGAGCATGCGGACGGCATGGGCTGTGCTGAGGGGTTCGCCCGGTGCGCTGAGGTGGGACACGGTTTCAGCGACGATGGTGCCTGGTGGCATGGCGTCGATCCATTGTTTGAAGAGGGTTCTGGGCCTCAGGTATTTTCGTCCGCCCATGGCTCTTCCGACATCGGAGTCCGGTCCGATCATGACCGTGAGGACGGGTTTGAGGGTTGTGGGGTCCAGGGTCCTGGAGGCAAGTTCTCCCCTGGTTACTGCTACGGGGACTGCTCCTCCGGCTTTTCCCGAGGTGCGTGCGTGGGCATCCGATACCAAGCGGCACAGTGCCCGGTATCCGGCACCGTTGTTATGGCCGTGGGCCAGTACGACGACGCGGCCCGCGACCTGGGTGCGGTGGTCGCCGTCGTCGTCGAAGACTGCCAGGTCAACGCCGACGATGGGGTCGATGCCTGCGTCCATGCAGGCTTTGAGGTGTTTGACGGTGCCATAGAGGCCGTCCCTGTCTGTGCAGGCGAGCGCCGTTGCTCCGTCGGCTGCGGCTGTTTGGGCTAGTTCGTCAGGCCAGGAGACGCCGTAGTGCGCGCTGAAGGCGGTTGAGACGTGCAGGTGGGTAAAGCTCAAGGTTCACGCTGCTTCGTCTGGTTCGACGGATCGGGCCGGGGCGGCGTCGTGGATGCGGAGCAGTCTCCACCGGCCGCTGCCGAGGTGCCGAACCAGGTCCAGTGTGATGGCTTGGCCGCTCTGTTGTGGTTGAAGCTGGACCCGCCAGATCTCGTGGTCGACCAGGCCTGCGCCGGCGCCGATGGGTGCACGGTTTTCTTCGACCCACCATTGGCGGCGTTCGAACCAACGGACGGGCTCGTTGGTGACGGTGTAATGCGCCCCTTTCCATTGAACTTCCTGTGGCTGGCCTGTTTCCGTGCAGATCACTCCGACGGACTCGCTGAACAGCCCCATTTCACACCTCGTTACGCCGGTCCGGTTTGATTCGAAAGTATGTTCGAATAATTCCAGTTTACGCCGACGTACGGGCAAAACCTACTTCGAAGTTCCCGCCTGTGCAGAAGCCTTGGAGACACGCTTTCCAACCCGCCTCAGCAAGCCATCACGCCACGGTTGCATTCCTTGCGCCAGCGCGACTCTTCCCATAAGGGCCGAGGCGAGCCTTAGCTGCTGGGTGCGGAGGACGCGCTTTCTGCCATAGGCGGCGAGCGCGGAATCCAGGGGTTGTTCGTTGAGCAGGTCCCCTAACGTCACGGCATCGATGAGCGCTTCGCAGGCGCCCCTGCCCAGGTTTGGTGTCATGGCGTGGGCAGCATCCCCCACCAACACCACGTTGCCCCGGGAGTAGCGGGCCAATGGCGGGGTTGTCCAGATGCGTTGGGCCAGGGAGGTTTCCGGTGACGCCTGGGCAAGAACAGCCTTTACGGCCTCCGAGTATCCGGCATAGCGGCGCCGGGTAACGTCCAGGGCTTCGAGGACATCCACCTTGTCCGGTCCAAGATCCGACCGGTAGGAGGCATACCAGTTGGTTCCGCCTACCGCTGGTGCCAGGCCGAAGATCTCTCCCCTGCCCCAGTACTCGCCGACATCACCGGCCTGGGGCATGCTTGGGACCACTCCCCTGACGGCCAGGTACGGGGTTGGCCTGGCGGCGATCCGTTGGCCCCAATGGCTTCGCCGGACCACACTGTTGACCCCGTCCGCACCCACGGTCAGCCACGCTCCACCCGGAACACTGTCAACCCTGCCCACCACGCGGCTTACCGATGACGGCACCGCCGTGTTCAACAGCCTCAGCAGCTCGGGCCGGGATATGCCCACCAGCCCTCCCCCTTCCATGGACAGCACCGCTTCTCCCTGGGGGCTGCGCAGGGCTCCGGCTGTGATGACGGATCCCCGGCTCCGCACAGGACCGAGGATTCCGATTTTCGACAAGGCATCCTGGGCTCCGGGCCACATGGCCAGTGTTGTCCCCACGGTTGGCAGCTGGGGCCTTTGTTCGTACACCGTGACGTCGAACGCGCCCGGGTCCAGTCTTGCTGCGAGCGCCAGGCCGGCAATGCCCCCACCGATGATGTTCACCTTTTTCATGCCCACACTGTACTACTACATTTGTAGTAACAACAGGGAGTGAAGCTAGACTTTGGCCATGGCCGACCGACGAACCCAGCTAGCCGACGCCGCGCTCGCCGTCGTCGCCGAGCAGGGCCTCAAAGGACTGACCCACCGTGCCGTCGATGCCCGGGCCGGCGTCGCCCTCGGAACCACGTCGAACTACTTCCGCAACCGCGCGGCCCTGGTGGGTGCCGCCGTCGACCGCGTTGAAGAACTGGACAGCCTCCTGCTGCAAGGTGACCACAGGGAGCTTCCGACGACGACGGCGGCCTTGGCGGAGCAGCTCGCCGCTGCGGTCATGGGACTCACCGATACGAACGCCCCGCTCACCAGGGCGCGATTCGTCTTCGCCCTCGACCAGCCCGAAACAGTGGCCGCCGGTCATGAGCGGCTGGTCTCCGCTTTGGCGCAGCTGCTCGAACGCCTGGGATTATCCGATCCCCGGGCCCGCGCCGAAGCGGTATCCGATTACAGCGACGGCCTGGCCTTGCACCTGCTCACCGCACGCAAGGGCAAAGGCGTCGACAAGGCAGCTGTCGCCAAAAACATCCAACTGCTCCTGGAAGGGTGAGCGGCCCTGGATGACCCGGAGGGGTGGACGGCAGCCGGTCCGCAGAGCAGGATTGTGGCATGAGCACCAATGACGCACTCCTGAAGCAGGTCAACATCTCCGCCGCGGACGACCACCTCGTGGCCCGATTCGAAATTGACGGCAACATACCAGGCTCCGGCGCTTACGTCGTGGGCCTTGTTGCTGCCAGCGAAGACTACTCCTCACAGCGCCGGCTCGGCATCGAGTTCATGAACGGCGAAGCGATTTCGTTCTATTCCTTCAACCACTCGCTCAGCGCGGAGGAAAACTACGACATCAAAGGCGTGGAGCATTCCGGCAACGTCATCACCGGGAACTTCCCCATGTCCGCCATCCACGGACTCAGCAAAGGCCACGTCATGACCGCCTTCAGCGAAGCTGACGGCCGGGAATTCCAGTCCGGCGTACCGGTGAACGAAGCACTCTGACTCTCAGAAGAGTCCTTCCACCGGTTCGATAAGTTCCGGTGAGTTGTTGCGGACATTTCCGACGGCGGTCCCCACCGGGTCCAGCGTCCAGTCAGCAGCAGCATCGTGCGCCCTCGAACGGACCATGTCCACCAGCCCTGCGGCGTCCTTCTCCCGCGGATCCAGCCATGCCTCCATTGTCTCTGTGCTCATCGGCAACGGAACACGGTCATGGAGCGCAGTGAGTTCGTCGAACACGGAGGCGCTGCGCCGTGTTCGGGCCGAGTCCGCCGTCGGAGTGTCTGCGGTGAGGATGGACATCGACAGTAGCCAGCGGCCGGGATCGTCCGCCGGTGCCGCCTGGTCCCGCCACCACTCATACAAACCGGCAAACACCAGACCGTGCGCGTCGCCCGGATGAACATAATAGGGCTGCTTGTTCTTTCCCTCGCCCTTCTTCCACTCGTAGTAGCCGTCAGCCGGCACCGCACACCGGCGGGCCACAGCAGCCTTCTTGAAGGAAGGCTTTTCCAGAAGGGTCTCGCTGCGGGCATTGATGAGCCGTGCCCCGCCCTTGGGATCCTTTGCCCAAGAAGGCACCAGCCCCCACTTGGCTACATGGAGCTGCCTCTTGACGTTGTCATCGACCAACCGCTCCAAAACGATCGGAACCGCGTCCGTCGGGGCAACATTCCAGGACTTCTCCAGGGCGATCTCGTTCTCAAGTTCGGCATCAAAATCGGCGAGCAGGTCTCCCACCGCACGGGCCATTACGTAACGTCCACACATGGCAACAGTCTGCCCTTTCCCGGGAAAACGCACCAGCGTGGGCGTGTGAGGCAACCCGTCTTCGTCGCCGGACGGGAATTATTCGGCACCGGGTTACCGTTGTTACGAACGAACCACTCCGTGCAAACGACAAATACTGAGGAGAGCTCTGTGGATTTCACTCCCGACTCCGGCACCATCACCATGTTCTCGACCACCTGGTGCGGCTACTGCAACCGCTTGAAGAAGCAGCTGGACGCCAAGGGCATCGGCTACACCGAGATCAACATCGAAGAAGTAGATGGCACGGCCGAACTCGTCGAGCAGCTCAACGGAGGCAACCGCACGGTACCCACCGTCCTCTTCCCGGACGGCACGGCCGCGACCAACCCCTCGGCGTCCGAGGTGGAAAGCCGCCTCGCCGCCTAGGTCCATCCGCATACGGCCGCTGGGCCCGCTCGGAACAATCCGCACACTGTCTGCCACCTGTGATAGACAGAATGGGAATCCGTAGCGGGCCCTGCTGCATTAACCGGGCCCGCCCTCCGCGAGCCCGAAGGGAACCACTCCAATGGTCCACGCAGTCAAAGGCGTCGTCGTCCGATCCAAAGGCGCACCCGCAACCCTCGAAACCATCCTTGTGCCCGAACCCGGCCCCGGCGAAGCCCTGGTGGACATCCTCACCAGCGGCGTCTGCCACACCGATCTGCACTACAAGCTCGGCGGCATCAGCGACGACTTCCCCTTCCTGCTGGGCCACGAAGCAACCGGCGTGGTCAGCGCGGTCGGCCCTGACGTCACGGAAGTAGCCCCCGGCGACCGCGTTGTCCTGAACTGGCGTGCCGTCTGCGGCAACTGCCGCGCCTGCAAACGCGGTCAGGCCCAGTACTGCTTCAACACCCACAACGCCACCCAGAAGATGACACTCGAAGACGGCACCGAACTCTCCCCGGCGCTGGGCATCGGAGCCTTCATCGAAAAGACCTTGGTCGCCGCGGGCCAGTGCACCAAAGTAGACCCCGACGCTGACGCTGCCGCCGTTGGACTGCTCGGCTGCGGTGTCATGGCAGGGCTCGGCGCAGCCCTGAACACCGGCGGAGTCAAACGCGGCGATTCAGTCGCCGTCATCGGTTGCGGTGGCGTGGGTGTCGCAGCCATCGCCGGCGCCGCGCTCGCCGGCGCCACCACCATCATCGCCGTGGACATCGACGCCAAGAAGCTCGAACGCGCCAAGGACCTGGGCGCCACGCATACCGTTGATTCCTCCGCAGGGGACCCCGTCGAGGAAATCCGTGCTCTCACCGGCGGCTTCGGCGCAGATGTGGTGATCGACGCCGTCGGACGTCCCGAAACCTACAAGCAGGCCTTCTACGCACGCGACCTGGCCGGCACCGTCGTCCTTGTCGGCGTTCCCACGCCGGAGATGACCCTCGAACTGCCCTTGCTGGACGTTTTCGGCCGCGGCGGGTCCCTCAAATCCTCCTGGTACGGCGACTGCCTGCCGTCCCGCGATTTCCCCATGCTGGTGGACCTCTACAAACAAGGCAAGCTGGACCTGGACGCCTTCGTCACCGAACGCATCACCATCGACCAGGTGGAAGAGGCCTTCGACAAAATGCACCACGGCGCCGTCCTGCGATCGGTGGTTGAACTGTGAGCACCGATAGCCTCAGCATCAGCAACGTCGTCACTTCCGGAACCTTCTCCCTGGACGGTGGCACCTGGGACGTGGACAACAACGTCTGGATCATCGGCGACGACTCCGAATGCATCGTCATAGACCCCGCCCACAACCCTGCCGCGATCTTGGACGCCGTGAATGGCCGCACGGTCACAGCAATCCTGCTCACGCACGGACACGACGACCACATCAGCTCGGCAGGCGAATTCCGCGAACTGGTCAAAGCACCCATCCACCTGCACCAGGACGACTGGATGCTGTGGGAAACGGTGTTCCCCGGGCAGAACCCTGACGCTGCCATCACGGACGGCCAGGAGTTCACTGTGGCCGGTACACAGCTCACGGCAATCCATACGCCCGGTCATTCACCCGGCTCGGTGTCCTTCCACCTGCCCAGCGAAGGCACGCTCTTCAGCGGAGACACCCTTTTCCAGGGCGGACCAGGTGCAACAGGGCGTTCCTACAGCGACTTCCCCACCATCATCGAGTCCATCAGGACCAAACTCCTGACACTGCCCGAAGAGACCGTTGTCCGCACGGGCCATGGCGACACCACCACCATCGGCGCGGAGAAACCGCACCTGGATGAATGGATAGCTCGCGGCCACTGACCCTGCGCCTCAACCCTCCTTGCCAGCCGCCCCCTCGAACTCCGGGGCGGCGGCCGGCTCAAGGCGAATAATCACCGACTTCGAAGCAGGTGTGTTGCTTTCGTCTGCTGTCGAGTCCAGCGGGACGAGAACGTTCGCTTCGGGGTAGTACGCAGCCGCGCAGCCCCTGGCGGTCGGGTACGCAACCACCCGCAGTTGACGCAGAACCCGGTCCACGCCGTCGTCGGCCTCGCTGTGAACGTCCACGTAGGAACCGTCCTCATGACTCAACTCCCCAAGGTCCTGGGGATTGACGAACAGAACCATGCGCCCCTTCCTGATACCCCTGTAGCGGTCGTTCAACGAATACATCGTGGTGTTGAACTGGTCATGGGACCGGATGGTCTGCAAAATCAGCCGCCCTTTCGGCAGCTCGATGGTCTCCAGATCATTGACCGTGAACATGGCCTTTCCGGAGGGGGTCGGGAACGTCCGGCTGTCCCTGGGTCCGTGCGGCAGAACAAAGCCATCTTTCTGGCGAATACGGTCATTGAAGCCGTCAAAACCTGGCACAACGTGCGCGATATGGTCGCGGATGGCGTCGTAGTCGGACCGCAAACCCGACCAATCAACCGGCACCTTGGCGCCAAGGACCGCTTCAGCCAAACGGGTAACAATGGCGACCTCGGACATCACGCCGGCAGCGATCGGCTCCAACGTACCGGCGGAGCTGTGCACCGCGCATACCGTGTCCTCCACAGTGACGAACTGTGCAACCCCACCCTGCCGGTCTATCTCCGTGCGTCCCAAAGCGGGCAGGATCAGCGCCTGCTCACCAACCACCACATGTGACCGGTTCAGCTTGGTGGAGATCTGCACGGACAAGCGCGTCCGCCTGACGGCTTCCTCCGCCACTGCGGTGTCCGAAATCGCGTGGACGAGGTTGCCACCGAGCGCCACCAACACTTTGATCCTGCCGTCCCGCATACCGCGGATACTGTCCACTGCGTCAACGCCGGGATTCCGGGGCGGATCGAAGCCGAACTCATCCCGCAGGGCGGCAAGGAACCGTGGTGGCATCTTTTCCCAAATGCCCATGGTCCGGTCGCCCTGGACATTGCTGTGGCCCCTGATGGGAGACGGACCGGCTCCCGGCTTGCCGATGTTACCGCGCAGCAGCAGGAGGTTAATGATCTCCTTGATGGTGGACACGGCCTTCTTATGCTGGGTCAGCCCCATGGCCCAGGTGATGATGACTTTTCCGGCGTGAAGGTAGCTTTCAGCGAGTTCATCGATTTCGTCGCTGCTCAGCCCTGTCGCGGCAAGGACTTCGCTTTCGCCCAGTGTTGCCAGGTGCGCGGCAAAACCCACGAAACCCTGGCATTGGGTATCGATGAAGGCCCTGTCCAGGACTGTCCCGGGCGCCGCGCTTTCAGCATCAAGGACCCGCTTGGATACTGCTTGCAATAACGCCATGTCGCCGGCCAAGCGGATCTGCAGGAACTGATCCGCCAGGTCCGTGCCCTTTCCAACCAGGCCCCGGGGACGCTGGGGGTTCCGGAAATTGATCAGGCCCGCTTCCGGCAGGGGATTCACGGCCACGATCTTCGCGCCCGCCTGTTTGGCCTCTTCCAACGCGGTCAGCATCCGTGGATGGCAGGTGCCCGGGTTCTGTCCCATGATGATGATCAAGTCCGATGCCGCGAAGTCCTTGTACGTAATCGCTGATTTGCCTACACCGATCGTCTCGCCCATGGCAACGCCAGTGGACTCGTGGCACATATTTGAGCAGTCGGGAAGGTTGTTCGTCCCGAAAGCCCGTACGAACAGTTGGTAGAGGAAGGCGGCCTCGTTGCTGGTCCGCCCGCTCGTATAGAACGTAGCCTGGTCCGGCGACTCAAGGGCGTTCAACTCCTGTGCGATGATTCCGAACGCCTCGTCCCAGCCAATGGGCACATACCGGTCCGCGCCTGCAGCTTTGTACACCGGTTCCACCAGACGGCCCTGCTGGCCGAGCCAATACTCCGGCCGGTGCGCCAAAGAAGCCAAGGTATTTTCCGCCCAGAAAGCGGCAGGGATCCTGAGCGGCTCCGCCTCCCAGCCGATGGCTTTGGCGCCATTCTCACAAAATTCAGCACGTTTGCGTTCGGGGGGATCGGGCCACGCACAGCTCATGCAGTCAAAGCCGTCTTTTTGGTTGACAGCCCGGAGTGTCTTCCAGGCCCTCACCGGCCCCATGGACGACATGGCGTGCGGCAGTGTCTCAGTCAAGCTCGGCAAACCACCAGCGGACCGTTTGGGTGGACCGACGCTGAGTTCCGCGTCGGAATCCTCTATGGGATGCTGTTTCCGGCCCATCGCTACACCGCGATTCGCGTGATTGGGTAACTGATCACCCCAGCCTAAACCCGGCGTGCAACAGGCTCAACGAAGCTGAGGCGGTCAACCCGCAAGACTGCGGAAGTCGCCGTCGACCACGTCCGCATAACCGCGGTAAGCCTCGACGACGGCGGCCTCCACGGTGGTGACATCCAGATGCGGCACCAGATCATTGGCAGCGCCGGCAGTTGCCGGGTCCCACTCCAGGCCGAGTGCGCCGTAACTGGCTGTGAGCACGTCCCGGATGGGCCCGGAGTTTTCCACCACGATCACCGAACTGAACAACCAGCCGCCGGAGACCACCCGCTGGGCGGTGCCGATGAGCTTGATCCGGTGGGCGGGAAAATCAGGGTCCTCGCCGTGCACGCTGAACTCACCCGGGCAGTACTCCCCCGGGATCTCGCCGACGGCGGCATGGACGCCAACGCTGCGAAGGGCACTGGCCAGCAGCTCCCCGAACTCCGCGAAGCGCGCCTTTGCACGGACAATGGCGTCCGGATGCGGCTCGATGTGGTCTATCACCAGGCTGCCTTGGTGATACGCGGCAGCACGGCCGCCTGCCTTGCGTATGAGTGGTTCGAAACCCAGCTCCCGGCAGGCTGTTTCCGCAGCGGCGAATCCCGGCAGGTTGGCGTCCCGCTGACCGAACGCGACCGTGGGTTCGGGACGGTACAAGCGAAGGGAAGGGCCCAGCTGGCCACCGCGGGCACGCTTCAACAGTTCCAGGGCAAAATCGAGGTCGCCGGCAGCTCCGAGGGATTCCTGTTGCCGGTAAACCGTGAGCTGCTTGCGGGTTTCGGCGGCTGCCTGCATCAGCTTTTCCTCAGCGTCAGGATCTGCTCGGCCCTGCCGAAGGGCCCGTGGACGTCATGAAGGACCGTGGAGGTCAACCCGATTCCATCGGCGCCAAACGAGACCTTGTTGTCCAGGCCCAGCCATTCGCCGGAGGGCGAGCGATACATGTGGATCTGCAGGTCAACGTTCGGGAAGATGTAGCTGTCTTCGCCCGGCGGAACACGTGCCGCAATACCGTTGGCAGTATCCACGAGGCCCATCAGCCTGGCCAGGTCCGTGCTGTCCGCCTGGTCCGTCAGCGGATGGGACGTCCGGATCCAGACCTTTCCCGAGCCCGGTCGGTGCCCCTCGGCAAGACGCATCTCCAGGGACCGGATATACCCGCCTGGCCAAACGCTGGCACCATCCCAGGGCTTGCATTCGTCCGGAGCAGGCAGGGGTTCGTCCTCCACCGCCGCAACCGCGCTGGTATCGCTGGTGATCATCCGCCAGGCCGCAGCCCGAATGGCCACGCGACCGGCTGCTGAAAGTTCAGCCTGAATCAGTTCGATGGTCTTTCCCGGCCTCAGCGTCGAGGTGGTGACCTGAAACTCGCCACCGGGGATGAGGCCCAGGATTTCATAGCTGATCCGGGCAAGACGGACATCGCCCCTGGGCTCATGCCGAACCAGGGCATCGGCGAGGATGCCCGAGGCCGGTGCCATGTGTTGTTCGTGCGGATTCCAGGCGCCTTGGGCGTGGATCGTCGAGCGGAAACGGCCATCACCCAATGATTCGTAGTAGAAATCACCGTCCGCCAGTTCCGGTAATGCAGTAGTCAATCCGAGCCTTTCGCCGATCCAGCAGTAGAACTCAGACCACTGTATCCGCTGATTTGCGTGCTGCCCGACGCCTGCGGATCACAACTACCCAGACAACCGCGGCAGCCACCACAACCAAGCCGATGGCCGCTCCAAGCGGCGATGTTGCGGCGACAGCCAGCCATGCCTCAAGCGCTGCGAGCCCAATGGTCGCATAGAGGAAAGCCCAGATCACCGATCCCGCTATGGCGGCCGGCAGGTAACGCCTCAGTGGCATGCGCGCCACTCCGGCGGCCAGGTTGATGGCCGTCTGCAGGCCGATGGTCAGGAAAGAAAGCACGACGGCGTAGGGTCCCCATCGCTGTATGAGGACTTGGGCGCGGGCCGCTTTGGGCCGCTCCAGCGATGCCCCCAAACGGGTATGGGAAAAGCCGGTAACTGCCCCACGACCAATCCAGTACGTGACATTGACACGGATCATGACGATGGCGAACAGCGCTGCCAAGGCGACGCCGAAGGGCAAACTCATGATCTGGTCCACTCGACTTAGGCTACCCTAAGCCCCGGCGCTTTGAAGATTCGCTCACGGCAACGGCAGTAACGGAACCCTAGGATGGATCCATGGATCTCCATGAGGCCGCCCAGGAGCTGTACGCCGTGCTGCCTCGCGACTTCACCTCCGCACGAACGTCGTTGGTGCGCGCGGCCAAAGAAGACGGTAATAAGGAACTCGCACAAGAGATTGGCCGCCTGCCCAAGCCGGCCGCCGGCGCCTGGGCCATCAACATGCTGGCGGCCCACAGGCCGGAGGTGATTGACGGCGTCGTGCGTTTCGGCGCATCCCTGCGCGCCGCCCAGGAAGAATCGGATGCCGCGGCGTTCCGAGAACTCAGCCAGCAGCGGCAGGGGCAATTGACGTCCGCCGTCCACGCCGCAAAGGATCTTGCCGGTGAATTGGGCGCGCCACTGAGCGCGGCCGCGGCATCGGACGTGGAACAAACGCTCAGGGCAGCCATGGCCGACGCCGGAGCTGCGCGGGCCGTAGGCACGGGGAGACTGGTGCGGGGGCTGAGCGGAAGTGGCTTCGAGTCCGTAGACCTGACGGACGCCGTCGCAGCGGCCTCTGCGGAGGACATCGCTGGCTCCGGCAGCGCGGCGGGGACCGAAGCAGGGCCGGCCGCGGAGCCAGTCCGGAAGAAAGCAGCTGCTGCCAAGGAAGCGGCAAACAAGGAAAAGGAACCGAAGGAACAAGCACCCAAGGAACAAGCAACCAAGGAACAAGCAACTTCCCTGGCCGATCGCCGCGCGGCAAAACGTCAGGCTGCCTTGAAGCAGGCCCAGGACGAATTCCAGGCCGCCGACAGGGAGGCACAGGACGCCGAGAAGAAAGCTTCCGAGGCTTGGGAGGCCGTTAACGAACTGGCTCGCCGCCGCTCGGACGTCGAGGCGGAAATTGCCGAGGTGAAGAAACGCCTGGCGTCGCTGGAAGCCGACCTCATTGGCCTTGCGCGTGATGCGGACTCCGCGGAGTCCGGCAAGAAGCTCGCAGTCAGGACAGCAACCCAACTCCGACGCAGCGCAGACCAGGCCCAGCGCCGCGTCGACCGGCTTGGCTAGTCCTTCGCTTTCTTGCCCACCGTCTTGTCCAGGTCATGGGTTGCCGGCCCCTCAAGATATGTCCCTTCGGGCGTGAACCTTGAACCGTGAAGCGGGCAGTCCCATGATTTCTCGGCGTCGTTCCAGGTCAGCAGGCCGCCCAAGTGGGCACAGCTGGCGGAGACCATGCAGACCTTGCCGTCGACGGTGGAAACCGCGGCGGGTTCGCCTTTGTACAACCCGACGACGCCGGTCCCTTCGGGTGGATGCGTCTCGTCTGTAATTTCGGGGTTCTTCCTGACTTTCGCCTTATCTTCGATCATTCGTTTCGCGGTACTGGCGTTGAGCCTCACGGCTTGAAAGGCCCCTTGGGGTGACGTCACCCGGTGATGGATGGTGGTGGCCCAGTCGGACTGGCCGCCCAGAATGTCAGAGGTGATGGACAACGCTGCGGCGACGCCGTTGCTCATCCCCCACTTGTTGTAGCCGGTGCCGAAGAAGATCCTTCCGCGCCCCCGGGGCAGCTTGCCGAAGAACGGCATGAGGTTGGTTGCCTGATAATCCTGTGCCGACCACCTGTGGGTGACCTCGGCGCCGGGGTAGTGCTGGTTGGCCCATCCCAGCAGGTCATCGAGATGCGACTGCGGCGACATCGCGCGGCCCGCGGTGTGGCCGTACCCGCCTACCAGGAGCAACTCGCCGTCAGGAGCGGGATAGGTACGCTGGGACCGGGTGGGCGCGTCGACGGACAGGTACATCCCTTGGGGTATGTGGCCTGGCATGCGAAGGGCGGCCGCGTAGGAACGGTTGGGTTCCAGCTTGGCGAAGTACAGGCCGCGGTCAAGGATGGGCGTTCCCGTGGCCACCACAACAGTGTCGGCCGTAAACGTGCCCCGGCTGGTGGAAACCCCAAGGGGCAGTTCTGAGCCCACATTCCGGACCTGCACGCCTTCGACGATCAGGCCACCGTGTTCCCGGATATCATTGGCGAGGGTCTCCAGGACATCCATGGGATGGATCTGGGCCTGGTCTTCCAGCTCCAGCGCCTCCACGACCGGGAACGGCAATCCGGGATCGCGGCTGAAATGGACATCCAAACCCGCGTCCCTCGAAACGGCAGCTTCCTTCCGGAGCCGCTGGCCGCCGTCGTCCGTGGTGGCGAAGGTGACCGCGGTCCGGCGCTGGAAGGGGACGCCCTGCTGCTCCATGTACTGGGTGAGCCACGCCTGCCCCGTCTTGTTGGCTTCGACATAGGCCCGGACCACTTTGAGCGGATATTGGCCGCGCAGGGCCGACAACGCCCCACCTTGCAGGAGGCTCACTTTGCCCGTGGTGTTGCCGGTGGTCACCGCCCCCAAGGTGCGCGCCTCGAAGACCACCACGCGCTGACCGGAACGGGACAACAACAATGCCGCCACCATGCCCGTCAACCCGGCACCCACAACTATCGTGTCAAAGTGCTTTTCTTCGGGGACGGCATCGGATGTGAAGCGGGACTCCCTGTCCAACCACAGCGATTTCATGGATCGACCTGCCTCTCGATTCCGCTGGTACGCGGTAGGGAAACGCTAGGCCGGTCTCTGATGCTTATCAAGGGGTGGCAGCACCTGAGGCCAATGCCGCTGCTCGCCGAAGCTCAGGGTCGGGATCTTCAGCCCAACGCTCCAGCACGCGTTCAGCGCGTTCCCTTGCCCGGCCTTCCAGCCGTGCCAGCAGCGGACCCACCACATCAGTGGCAAGCGGGTTCACCAGCTCCCTGGTGCCGGACTGCCTGATAAAGCCTTCGATCCGGGTGAGGTCTGTGTTAATGAGGACACCGACTTTGCTCTGCAGCAACACCACCGCGGCCAGACGGCGCTCAAAGACCGGCTGTTCCCACAATTCAGAGCTGAGCGCCGTGATCTCGTCATGCCCGAGGTTCTTGTAACGCTTCAGCGCATCCCGGATTGTCCCGCGAACAGCCCCCACGGAGGCGCCATACACTTTCAAGGCTTCGCCGAGACGCGCACTGGCCTCTTCTGCCCGCTCCCACGTCGATTCCATCTGCAGTGTGTAGTCCACGAATTCGCCAGCTTCACTCACCCGTCTATTTTGTCAGTGCCCGGTCTTAGCGTGATGACACCAGCAATCGACAGGAGCAACATGCCGTCCAAAGAGCTCGCAACCGAGGCCTCGTTTCCAGGCGTGCCGGCTGCGTCCTCCATGCCCGATTGGTACCCCACGCTGCTCAACACCGTGGCCCGGGAAATCCGGGTGGGCAGGACCCGCGCCCAGGCCGCTGCCAACTCGGAGTTGCTGAACTCGTACTGGAGCATCGGACGCCAGCTCGCCGAGCGTGAATCCGAGCAAGGCTGGGGAGCAAAGGTGGTCACCCGCTTGTCCGCCGACATCCGCACCAGATTCCCTGAAGCCAAGGGCTTCTCCCCCAGGAACCTGCGCTACATGAAGAGCTTCGCCCAGGCATGGCCCGACTTTCCAATGTTGCAAGCGCCGCTTGCAACATTGCCCTGGTACCACCAGATCGCCTTGCTCGAAAAGCTCGACGACGCCGCAACGCGGCTTTGGTACGCAGCGGCGGCTGCCCGGCATGGCTGGTCGCGCAACGTGCTGACGCACCAGATCTCCACCCGCCTGCACGAGCGGTCAGGGCAAGCGATCACCAACTTCAAGGCCACCATGGTCCCCGCCGACTCGGACCTCGCCCAGCAGGCAACCAAGGACCCCTACGTCTTTGACTTCCTATCCATGACTGACCGTCACACCGAACGGGACCTGGAGCTGCAGTTGGTGAAGCACGTGGAGAAATTCCTTTTGGAACTGGGCCAGGGTTTTGCTTTTGTGGGCGAGCAAGTCCGGCTGGAGATTGCCGGCGACGAGTTCTTCGCCGACTTGCTGTTCTACCACCTGAAACTGCGCTGCTACATGGTGATCGAGCTGAAGGCCGTGAAGTTCGAGCCCGGCTTCCTCGGCCAGTTGGGTATGTACATGGCAGCGGTGGATGACCTCATGGCGCACCCTGACGACAAACCCACGATCGGGTTGCTGTTGTGCAAGGAGAAGAACAGCGTCGTGGCCGAGTACGCCTTACGCGGCTTCAACGCACCTGTGGGCATCGCGGAGTGGCGGACTTCCCTGGCCGACTCGTTGCCCGAGGAGTTGGTTGCGAGCCTGCCCAGCATTGAGGCCTTGGAAGCCGAGCTGGCGAGTGAGGCTGCCCGGCTACGGGGTTAGCCCGTCGGCTAATAATGTCGGAGCCTCCTGTCAAAGTAGGAACGTGGGACGAAAGCCGGAGAGACCAGTGGGTGCAGGAGTCAGCGCCGCGCTGATGCCGGTTCCGTCTGACCGGGAGTTTCCCGCCGTTCCAGGCTCAGCCACTCCCAGCTCGATAAGCAGGGATCTGATCAACCAACTGCGGGTACTGGCAGACATGAAGTCGGCCATCTCGGGACTTCAGGCCAAAATCACTGTGGCCTTCGACCTTGCCCAACGCGCTGAGCAGGCTGAGGCCGGAGTCCCGGCTTCCGAGCGTGGCAAGGGTGTAGCCGCGCAAGTGGCGCTCGCCCGGCGGGAATCCCCAAACCGTGGCTCCCGACTCCTTGGCTTGGCCCGGGCATTGGTCACGGAGATGCCGCACACCATGGCCGCCGTGGATGCGGGACTGTTGAATGAGTGGAGAGCCACCCTACTCGTCAAGGAGACCGCCTGCTTGTCCGTTGAGGATCGGGCGGCCGTGGATGAAGAGCTCGCGCCGGATACCGGAACCTTCGAAGGCGCCGGGGACAAGGCCATCATTGCCGCTGCTAAAGCCGCAGCCTATCGCCGTGATCCGCGTTCGGTAACCCAGCGGGCTGCACGTGCCGCGAATGAGAGGACCGTGAGTCTGCGGTCGGCACCTGACACGATGACCATCCTGACCGCCCTGCTTCCGGTAGCCCAAGGCGTCGCAGCCTACGCGGCACTCACGCGGGCCGCCGACTCAGCCCGGTCCCGTCCTGGTGGTGAGCAACGCGGTCGGGGCCAAGTTATGGCCGACACCCTGGTTGAGCGGATCACAGGTTCATCCGCCGGCTATTCCGGGATTGACCTGCAGCTGGTGATGACAGACCGCACCCTCCTGGCCAACGACTCAGAACCGGCGCGGCTGACCGGCTATGGGGTTGTCCCCGCCCAGTGGGCCAGAGACCTTGTATCCACAACGAAGACCCTCGGCGATCCCGACAGTGATTTCCATGTTTGGCTTCGCCGCCTCTACACAGCCCCCGGCACCGGGGAGCTCATCGCCGAGGACTCGAGGTCCCGCTTCTTTCCGCAGGGAATGCGCCGAGAGGTTCGTGACAACCTGTGCCGGACACCGTACTGCGACGCGCCCATTCGGCACATCGACCACATAGTCCCCTGGCGTCGTGGCGGATCCACCTCGTTGGACAACGGCGCCGGACTTTGCGAGGCTTGCAACCACACTAAAGAAAACCCGGGTTGGAGCAGCAAAACAGAGCCGGGCCGGAACGACACCGACTCCGTCCATACCTTGGAAGTCCGGACGCCCACCGGGCATAGCTACCGTTCCCAGGCTCCTCCCCTGCCGGGCCACCTGCGTGTCACGGCAGCTGGCACCTGAGCTGGCTACTCCCCTACAGGGAAAGCCACTCCTTCACCCACCACACGGAGGCAAAGTTCCGTGCCCGGCCTGGTGATCGACGCGTTCCAGTGCCGGATGGTAATGATCTCGCCACCGCCCGGGTAGCGATGGCTTTGGCCCTGCCCGGCCCCATCCAGGGCCGTGTAAGCGCCCAGCTTGATTCGCACCGTTGTTTCGGGGCCGAAGTAGTCGGTATCGACCACAACGCCACGGATCGGGCCATCCGGGGCAATCCGGATTTGTTCCGGGCGCAGCATGAGCTGGACCTTCCCCTGGGCCGGTGGTCGCCGGACGGCAATGCCACCGAGGGAACACGTCGCCAGGGAGCCCTCCATCCAAGCGTCGAGAATGACTGCTTCGCCCAGGAATTCTGCCGTGGCCCGGTCTGCCGGACGGGTGTACACCACGAAGGGGTTGCCGATCTGGGCCAGCCGCCCGCCACGCATGATGGCCACTTGGTCGGCGAAGGACAAGGCCTCTGCCTGATCGTGGGTGACCAGGATGGTGGTCACTCCTGCGGCGTTGAGAACTTTCGCCACGGCACGGCGGGTGGCCACCCTCAGGCCTGCGTCGAGGGCCGAGAAGGGCTCGTCCAGGAGCATCAGTTCCGGTTCACGAGCCAGCGCACGGGCCAAGGCGACGCGTTGCTGCTGCCCGCCGGAGAGCTGATGCGGACGTCGCTTTGCCATGGCGGGGTCCAAGGAGACCATGTCCAACAGTTCTTCCACACGGGCCCGCACAGCCCGGCGGCCGCCGTCGAGCTTGCCGGCATCCAAACCGAAGGCGACGTTCTGTCCAACGGTCAGGTGCGGGAACAGTGCACCGTCCTGGGCAACGTACCCGACGTGGCGTTTATGCGCCGGGACCTTGACTCCTTCTCCCGCCACGGGAAGGCCGTTCAAGCTGATGGAACCGGTGTTCGGATGTTCGAAGCCCGCGATGAGCCGAAGCAACGTGGTTTTACCGGAGCCGGACGGGCCAACGATGGCGGTGGTCCCGCCGCGGGCGACCGAGAGGTTCACTCCTTTAAGGACAGCCTGGGAACCGAAATTCTTGGTGACCTCGGAAATGTCCAGGTGTGAGTTCGTGGTCGGGGCCACGGAGGGTGCCACCCGGGGCGACGGAAGTCGGGAAGGGGCTTGTTCTGTCACTGTCCGGCTACTTTCTTGGACTGTTGGAAAAGCAGGTACGTCATGGGAGCCGAGAGCAGGATCATCAGCAAGGCATAGGGAGCTGCCCCGGTGTAGTCGATCTCGCTGCTTTTGCTCCAGAATTCGGTGGCCAGGGTCCGTGTACCGTTGGGCGCCAGGAGCAGCGTGGCCGTCAGTTCATTGACAATGGCCAGGAATACCAGGGCCGCTCCCCCGGCAGCGGCCGGGGCCGTGAGCCGCAGCGTCACCTTGAAGAACGACACCAAGGGGGCCTTGCCCAGGGATTGCGCAGCTTCGTCGAGTTCCTTGGGAGCCTGCGCGAGGCCGGAGCGCAGGTTGACCAACGCCCGGGGAAGGAACAGCAACACGTAGGCCGCAACGAGGACTCCTGCCGTCTGGTAGACACCTGGCACCACCCGGATGCTGACGGTCACAAAGGCCAGGCCAACGACAATTCCCGGAAGGGAACTGGTGACGTAGTTGGAGAGTTCAAGCAGCTTGCTGAACCAGCTGGGGTGCCGGACAGCCAGATAAGCCATGGGGAAGGCAACCACAGTGGTCACAGCCGCTCCAACAGCCCCGTACAGGAGGGTCTGAAGAAGTGCCGGAAGGAATTCCTCCGCCTCCCAGACCTCGGCGCCTCCTGCGATCACCCACTTCAGGACAAACCAGAGCGGCAAACCGAACGCCAGCGCAGTGAGCGCCAAGAGGCTCAGTTGGGCCGGCAGCTGGTAACCACCCAGCGGCAGCTGCGTGGTCTTGCCTTGGGCACCCGATCCGATGCGTGCATAGCGCGCCGTCCCGCGGCTCTTCACTTCAGCAAGGAGCAGGAACAGGCAGAGCACCACCAGGACGCTGGCCAGCATGTTGCCGGCGGCACCGTTGAACGTCGACTGGAACTGGACCATGATCGCCGTCGTGAAGGTGTCGAAGCGGATCATGGCGAAGGCGCCGTACTCGGCCAGGAGGTGCAGTCCAACGAGCAGGGCCCCGCCCGTCATGGCAATGCGGAGCTGGGGCACGACCACCCGGAAGAACACTGCCCACGGACCCAGCCCAAGGGAGGCGGCGGATTGCTCGATCGCCGGGTCCAGGCGGCCAAGCGTGGCAGCGGCGGGTATGTACACCAGCGGGAAGTAGGAAAGGGTCGCTATCAGCACCCCGGACCACAGCCCCTCAAGGGACGGCACGGCCGAAACCCAGGCGTAGCTGTTGACGAATGCAGGGATAGCCAACGGGGCAGCCAATGCAACGGCCCACCAGCGGCGCCCCCGGAGCGTTGTCCGCTCCACCAGCCACGCACCACCGACCCCCAGCAGCAAGCACAGCGGGATGGTGATGACGGTCAGCAGGATCGTGTTGAGCAGCAGCTCACCCACGCGCGGGCGGACGATGAGCTGGACGGCGGTGTCCCAGCCGGTCGCGACGGTCATGTAGACGACGTAGCCCAGCGGAAGAAGCGAAAACAGGGCTATCAGCACTGCCAGGATGGACACGGTGGAAACGCCGAAAGGCGGGCGAGGGCGTTTGCCCTTGCCCGCCGTCGTCGTGCTTTCCGTTCCTTGTGGTCGGGAAGCCGGGAGGTCGGTGATCACAGAACTAGAGGAGCCCTGCCTTGGTCATCAGCTCGGTGACCTTGGCGGAGTTCAGCTTGGCCGGGTCCACGGTGGGAGCCTGCAGGTCCTTGATCGGGACGAGCTTGGCGTTGGCATCCACCTGAGAGGCGATGGCGTACTCGAAGGACGTGCCGTTCTTCAGGACTTCCTGGCCTTGCTTGCCGGTGATGAACTTCAGGAATGCCTGGGCAGCGGCCGCGTTCTTGGCGGACTTGAGGACGCCGCCACCGGAGACGGAAAGGAAAGCTCCCGGGTCCTGGTTCTTGAAGAAGTACGGGGTTACGTTCTTTGAGTTTTCGCCGGTCTTGGCCTGGTCGCCGTAGTAGTAATAGTGGTAGATCAGCGCGGCGTCGACTTCACCGGCATTGACTGCCTTCATGGCCGTGCTGTTGCCCTTGTAGGCCTTGAAGTTTTCCTTCATGCCCTTGAGCCATTCCTCGGTTGCTGCTTCGCCCTTTAGCTCAAGCAGCGCGGCAACAATAGCCTGGAAGTCGGCGCCGGACGGCGACGCTGCCCACTTGCCCTTCCACTCCGGCTTGGCCAAATCGAGCATCGATTTGGGCAGCTGGTCGTCGCTGATCTTGTTCTTGTCGTACACCAGGACGGTGGAGCGGGCAGCGATGCCGGTCCATTTGCCGGTGGACGGACGGAATTCAGCGGGGACCTGGTCAAGGGTTGCCTTGTCCACGTCGGCGAAAAGCCCTGCGTTCTCTACCTGCGCCATTGCCGGAGAGTTCTCAGTCAGGAAGACGTCAGCCGGGGAAGCCTGGCCTTCCTGGACGATCTGGTTGGACAATTCCGTGTCCGAGCCCTGTCGGATGGTGACCTTAACGCCGGTCTCCTTGGTGAAGGCATCCACCCATTCCTTGGTCAGGGTGTCGTGCTGGGCGTTGTACACGGTGATTTCACCGGAGACTGTGCCTCCGGAGGCGGAACCGGAAGAAGCGGGGGCACTGCCGGCGTTGGAGCCGCAGGCGCTGAGGCCAAGTGCTGCGGTTGCCGCGAGGGCGATTCCGGCCAGCGCTTTCTTGGGGATGTTCATTGGGGGACTTCTTTCTGCGAACAAAAACTCTTGGGGGACCTTCGTCCGTGCAGGCCTGAGTGTTGGGAAGGCGCGCTTCTGTAAGAGTAGGTAAGGCTTGCCTACCTGCAAAGCCGGATGGCCTAAAAGTGATCAGTATCACCATAATTACGCAAGTCTTACATGACCTAATACTTCAAACGCTTGGCGGTCACCGGGCCGCTCAGAGCACAAAAAGACTCGGGACCAGCCGCTTCCGCAGCTGATCCCGAGCAGATTTCCGATCACTTGGACGAACTAGAACTCCCAGTCCTCATCTTCCGTGTTGACGGCCTTGCCGATCACATAGGAAGAGCCCGAGCCGGAGAAGAAGTCGTGGTTCTCGTCAGCGTTCGGGGACAGGGCCGACAGGATGGCCGGGTTCACGTCGGTGACCGAAGCCGGGAACATGGCCTCGTAGCCAAGGTTCATGAGGGCCTTGTTGGCGTTGTAGTGCAGGAATTTCTTGACGTCCTCGGCCAGGCCAACACCGTCGTAGAGGTCGTGGGTGTACTGGACTTCGTTCTCGTACAGCTCAAAGAGCAGTTCGAAGGTGTAGTCCTTGATTTCCTGCTTGCGGGCCTCGGAAACCTTCTCCAAGCCCTTCTGGAACTTGTAGCCGATGTAGTAACCGTGCACGGCCTCGTCACGGATGATGAGGCGGATGAGGTCGGCCGTGTTCGTCAGCTTGGCGCGTGAAGACCAGTACATCGGGAGGTAGAAGCCCGAGTAGAACAGGAAGCTTTCCAGCAGTGTGGACGCCACCTTGCGCTTCAGGGGATCGTCGCCCTGGTAGTAATCCATGACGATCTGCGCCTTCTTCTGCAGGTTCTCGTTTTCGAGCGACCAGCGGAAAGCGTCGTCAATCTCCTTGGTGGAGCACAGGGTGGAGAAGATGGACGAGTAGGACTTCGCGTGCACGGATTCCATGAAAGCGATGTTGGTGTACACGGCTTCTTCATGAGGAGTGATCGCATCCGGGATCAGCGAGACAGCGCCCACCGTGCCCTGGATGGTGTCCAGCAGGGTGAGGCCGGTGAAAACACGCATGGTGAGCTGCTGCTCATCCGGCGTGAGCGTGTGCCACGACTGGACGTCGTTGGACAGCGGCACCTTCTCCGGAAGCCAGAAGTTGTTGACCAGCCGGTTCCAGACTTCCACGTCCTTGTCGTCCTGGATCTTGTTCCAGTTGATGGCCTCGACGTGTGTCAGCAGCTTGACCTTTTCGGTCATTTCATCCCCTTTTAGCGTTGGGTTCTTAAGGTAAGCGTACGACGGCGGGTGGTGACCCGCCGTCGTGCTTTTCAGTTATGAGCGCGGCAACTGCCGCAATTTATCAACCGTTGAAGGTCGATCACAGCATGCAGCTGACGCAACCCTCAACCTCGGTCCCTTCCAGCGCGAGCTGGCGGAGACGGATGTAGTAGAGCGTCTTGATGCCCTTGCGCCATGCGTAGATCTGAGCCTTGTTGATGTCACGCGTGGTGGCGGTGTCCTTGAAGAACAGCGTCAGGGACAAACCCTGGTCCACGTGCTGCGTGGCAGCGGCGTAGGTGTCGATGATCTTCTCGTAGCCGATTTCATAGGCATCCTGGTAGTACTCCAGGTTGTCGTTGGTCAGGTACGGAGCCGGGTAGTAGACGCGGCCGATCTTGCCTTCCTTGCGGATTTCGATCTTGGCGGCCACCGGGTGGATCGACGAGGTGGAGTTGTTGATGTAGCTGATGGAACCGGTAGGCGGAACGGCCTGGAGGTTCTGGTTGTAGATACCGTGCTCCATGACGGATGCCTTCAGCTCGCGCCAGTCATCCTGGGTGGGGATGTGGTGGCCGGCGAAGAGCTCGCGGACACGCTCCGTTGCCGGAACCCATTCCTGCTCGGTGTACTTGTCGAAGAACTCGCCGCTTGCGTAGGTGGACTTCTCGAAACCGCCGAACTTCTGGCCGGTCTCGATGGCCAGGCGGTTGGACGCGCGCAGGGCGTGGAACAGCACCGTGTAGAAGTAGATGTTGGTGAAGTCCAGGCCCTCTTCGGAACCGTAGTGGACGTGCTCACGGGCAAGGTAGCCGTGGAGGTTCATCTGGCCGAGGCCAATCGCGTGGCTCTGGGCGTTGCCCTGGGCGATCGAAGGCACCGAGTTGATGTACGACATGTCCGACACAGCGCTGAGGGCGCGGATGGACGTCTCGATGGAAAGACCGAAGTCCGGCGAATCCATGGTCTTGGCAATGTTCATCGAGCCCAGGTTGCAGGAGATGTCCTTGCCCACGGTCTCGTAGCTGAGGTCCTCGGCGTAGATGGACGGCGAGGAAACCTGCAGGATCTCCGAGCACAGGTTGCTCATGGTGATCTTGCCGTCGATCGGGTTGGCCCGGTTCACGGTGTCCTCGAACATGATGTACGGGTAGCCGGACTCGAACTGGATCTCCGCGAGGGTCTGGAAGAACTCGCGGGCGCTGATCTTGGTCTTCTTGATCCGGGAATCGTCGACCATCTCGTAGTACTTCTCGGTCACCGAGATGTCGGAGAACGGAACACCGTAAACCTTCTCGACGTCGTACGGCGAGAAGAGGTACATGTCCTCGTTCTTCTTTGCGAGCTCGAACGTGATATCCGGAACGACGACGCCCAAGGAGAGCGTCTTGATGCGGATCTTCTCGTCAGCGTTCTCGCGCTTGGTGTCCAGGAAGCGGTGGATGTCCGGGTGGTGCGCGTGCAGGTACACGGCACCTGCACCCTGGCGGGCGCCGAGCTGGTTGGCGTAGGAGAAGCTGTCTTCGAGGAGCTTCATGACGGGGATGACACCGGAGGACTGGTTTTCGATCTGCTTGATCGGGGCACCGTGCTCACGGATGTTGGTGAGCGAGAGTGCTACACCGCCGCCACGCTTGGACAGCTGAAGGGCGGAGTTGATGGCGCGGGCGATCGACTCCATGTTGTCTTCGATGCGGAGCAGGAAGCAGGAGACGAGCTCGCCACGCTGGGCCTTGCCGGCGTTCAGGAACGTCGGGGTAGCAGGCTGGAAGCGGCCGTCGATGATTTCGTCGACGAGGCGGTTGGCCAGCTCTTCATTGCCGCGGGCAAGGTGCAGGGCAACCATGCAGACACGGTCCTCGTAGCGCTCCAGGAAACGCTTGCCGTCAAAAGTCTTCAGCGTGTAGGACGTGTAGAACTTGAACGCGCCAAGGAAGGTCTCGAAGCGGAACTTCTTCTTGTAGGCGCGGTTGAAGAGCTCGCGGATGAAGTTCATCGTGTACTGGTCGAGGGTCTCGCGCTCGTAGTACTGGTTCTTGACCAGGTAGTCGAGCTTCTCTTCGAGATCGTGGAAGAACACGGTGTTGTTGTTCACGTGCTGCAGGAAGTACTGGTGCGCAGCTTCGCGGTCGGCTTCGAACTGGATCTCACCGTTCGGACCATACAGATTGAGCATGGCGTTGAGCTCGTGATAGCCCAGGCCCTTATAGGCCTCAGGCAGCGGCTTCTTGGCCGTGTCCACAGCGCCCCCGGTTACTTCTGTTTCTGCGACAGTTGTGTCCAAAACTTTTCCAGCCCTTCGTTGACCCGTTGGACGTCTTCCGGCGTCCCCATGAGTTCAAATTTGTAGAGATGCGGCACTTTGCATTTCACGGAGATGATGTCTCCGGCTGCGCAGTAGTTGTCCGCGAAATTGGTGTTCCCTGCTCCGATAACACCGCGGATCAGTTCCCTGTTCCGGGGATCGTTCAGAAACCTGATGACCTGCTTCGGTACGGAACCTTCACCGTTGGTACCTCCATACGTCGGAAGTACCAGGACGAAGGGCTCCAGCGCCTGAAGCGGAGCGTCCTGGGCATAAAGCGGGATGCGGGCTGCGTCCCTGCCCAGTTTTTGGACGAATCGTTTGGTGTTCTCGGAGGTTGAGGAAAAGTAGATGAGGTGACTCCTCGTGGTGACAGCTTCCACAGCTCTGCGTGCGGTAGCCGCGGCCAGCGGTGCCATGGGAGTCACCTCAACTACATAGGAATTCTTGGTGTGGCGTGGTGGCGAAGTTTGAATGGAAACTTAGGCCACGGAGGAAACGGCCTGGGCCAGTTCCTCGATCTTGTCCGGGCGGAAACCGGACCAGTGGTCCTGCTCGGTTACGACAACCGGGGCCTGCATGTAACCCAGCGCCTTGAGGCGTTCAAGGGCCTCGGCGTCCTGGGAGATATCGACACTCTGGTAGGCGATGCCCTTCTTGTCGAGTGCCCGGTAGGTTGCGTTGCACTGAACACAGGCCGGCTTCGTGTAAACCGTTACGGTCATGATCCCTGTCCCCTAAGTTGAAGTCTGATTCTCTTCGTATCTGGCGGGCTCAACCGGAACTAACTACTGAATCCGATACCGGCCCGCAGGCTGCCGTGACAGCCAACACGCTCTTATTTAGTCTTGTGCTGGTTTCCCGCTCAATCCGTAAATCGATACTACATGTAGTGCAAGCGCCTCGCCGGAACCCCAAGATGATGTATTACAAGTATGTCATTCAATCCACCGCTCGTCCACAGGGCAAGGGGTTCAAAATGTCCGCAATTCCGCCAAACTGAGAGATGTCATCCACACCCTGTGGACTACTTAGCCACATTTAATCTTCAGCGTGTCGCCCCCGTCCGGCGTGTCGTGACACTTTGAAAATGTGGCGTGGCGAACAGCTAAAATCTGCTGATGGTCAACCTTCTCCACCTCCGGACGCTGATGGAGGTAACCCGGCTGGGTTCCTTCGCAGCCGCCGCCGCCCAACTGGGCTACACAGCCTCGGCAGTCTCCCAACAGATGGCCGCGCTGGAACGCGATACCGGCGTCGAGCTCTTCCAGCGCTCAGCACGAAGCGTGGTGCCGACGGAAGCCGCAGTGACCATGACGCGGCACGCCTCGAAGGTGCTGACAGACGTGGAAGCCCTCATGGCTGCAGCGTCCCGGACCAACGACTCCCCCGCCCAGGAACTGCGCCTGGGCATCTTCCCCAGCCTGGCAACCTATGTCTTGCCGGACATCCTCAGGAATGAAAGATGGAACGGGCTGGGCATCGAACTCAAAGTGTCCGTAGCCGAACCGGCGCAAACCATCCAGGGACTCCGGAGCGGTGGCGAGCTCGACGTGGCCCTCGTGTACCAGGTGGGACAGTCCGGTTTGGCGTGGCCGCATTCGCTCGAACGGCAGTGGATCGGCGACGACGACTTCCGCGTGGTCCTGCCGGCCTCCTGGAAAATCCGCGAGGATGCAGAGATCGAAGCCGCCCACCTCTCCGACATGCCGTGGATCGTCCACCACCCCGGCACCAGCGATGCATTGGTCATTGAGCGCCTGTTCGCCAGCTGCAACCTGCATCCCCGGGTGGTGGCCTACAGCGACGACTTCCACGCGAGCCTTGAAATGACCGCGGCGGGGCTTGGTGCCTCGCTGGTACCGGAACTGGCACTGCGGAACCGGCCGGCCGGCGTCGTGGTTCTTGATGTTCCGGACATCCGGCTGGCACGAAACGTCTTCGCCTTGTTGATCAACGAAAAGCGGACTGCCCAGGTCCAACTCTTCACCCAGCTACTGGCTGATACCCTCCGTGGCACGGCAGGCAAGAGCGGTCTCCACCCCCTGAAAACCACTCCTGTCAAGGGCCCGCAACGGCGCACGTGAAATATCCCCAAGTGCTGGAACGCACTGGATGTAGGGGTTAGATTGATCACATGGGCAAGGTAGCGAGCAAACATTTTGGGGAGATAGAACTCAATCACGGGCGCGACCATTGCTTCGTCGCCAGACATGAGCTCGGCGGCAACCAGCTGGAACTGGACCTGAATGTCACTGCGCATGACCACTTCGACGAGGCGGCCCTGCGCAAGGTGGACTACCGTTTGCGTTTCCTGCCCGAACTGGTGGACCAGGTGCGCGAGATGATCGCCGACGAACTTGACCAGGACGGTACCAATCCCCAGCAGTTCCTCCATTTCCACTGTTCCCAGCTCAAAGAGGAACAGCTCGAGTCAGTCTTTGGTGTCCGGGAAAAGGACCAGCTCACCAACGATGTCTTCCTTAAAGCCCTCAAGCTCGGCCATGTAGCCATCTATCCTGGACAGCCCGAGCGCTATTTCGTCCTCGATTTCACCCTCGGCTCGCATTTCACGGACGAACTGCTGGTGGCCGCCGCGGACGAAGACGGCGTGGTGGACGACGAGATTTTGTGGGAGTAGCACGAGGCGTTTGACGCCCGACGGCGGGTAGGAGCCGATGGCAGTTTAACGACACCGGTCCTGCGGATGGTGAATCCTCGACGCCGGATCGGTCACCAGGGCTTCTCCACACCGGTACTGTCGTCGGGTCCGCGCAGATACTCGTCACGCTCCTGGCCCTCTCCCCGCTCGAGTTGGGCCTTCCGGGCACTCTCTTCGAGCTGCTGGAGTTGCTTGTCCTGCGGCGGCGCGGACGATTGCGGCGTGGACTGTTGCGGTGCGTTGTCCTTCGACTCGTCGCCTCGGTCCTTCTGTCCGTTAAGCCGGTCCTTGGCTGCCGCAAGGGCGTCCCCCTCCCCCGCCGCATTCGCAGGTCCGGGCTGCTGGCATTGGGCGGGCGCTGCGTCGATCACCGCCAAGGCTTCGCGGACAAGCCTGTCCTTGGCCTGCGGATCAGGTGCCGAATCCGCGAGCTTCTCCACACTCAGCACGAGGTTCACGCGGATCCTGCACTCGTCCACTCCGCCGCCGGCCCTCAACGCAGCCTCGAAGTCCGCCCGTGCAGCAGCAAAGTCGCCGGCCAGGACCTTTGCATCTCCGGCAGCGAACGGGGCCTTATGGGATTCAAGCACGTTGGCCACCCCAAGCCACGATGCCGCCTGCGCCACCCCGCCCTGCATTCCTGCCGTGAAGGAGCTTTCCGCCGCGCCACCCAATATGCCCACGCTCAGGAGTTTCGCAGCGGCTGCGAACGCCAGGAGGGCAACAGGAGCCGACCAGAGCGCGAGGCGACGGTTTCGGCGTCGTGAATTCATGGCGGTCATCAGCTTTGCTCTTTCGACTGCGGACTCCTGGCCGCCCGAAGCGCGCCCAGGTGCCTGAATGGTTCCGGGAGGGCCAGGACGAAAGCCGCCAGTGCGAGCAGCCAGTAGAGCTCGATCCTGCCCGGCACATCCGCGTCACCCGCGGAGACAGCTCCGGGCTGCGCTTTTTCGAGCATGTCGGATACGGGTCCGGTGCCAGTCCGGTGGGTGTAGGGGACATTGAGTTGACCTGCGATGGTGCGCAGCTGCGTTTCGTCGATTGTCGAGATCGCGTCCTGGCCTCCGCCGGAGCCTCGATCCTTTACGTAGGTGGGGGCGCTCTTTGAGGAGTCCTTCATGCGCCCTCCGGCGGCAGTCCCGTATCCAAGGACTGCTCCCCCGGCCACGTTGGCTCCATCCATGGGCGACGGAGCCGTATTACTGGTGTTCTCGCCGTCGCCTGCATAGAAGACCAGGGCTGGCCGCCCCGGGTGCTGTTCCTGCGCGGCGGCGAGCCTTTCCTTGAGGAGTTGACCGGCTCCGCTCACGCTGCTGCCCTTGGCGTAGCGGGGATTCTGGGGCTGGAGCGTAGCCATGCTGGTTTGCAGTGCACTGGCATCCTGGGACAACGGCATGCGGACGGTGGCTTTGTCATCGAAGGTGATCAGGGAGAATTTGGCTCCGGCGAGCTCCTCTGCGATCGCCATGACGTCCTGGCGGACTCCCGCCAGCCGGGTGCCGGTTCCGTTGTAGTCTTCGGCTGCCATGCTGGTGCTGCTGTCCACGACAAAGAAGACGTCCAGGTCCGCGGACGTGGTGTTGGCCTGCCCGCCGGCCCAGCCCGGCCGCAGGGCGGCAAGCAGGAGGAGCACGACGACGACGCACCGGATCACCGCCTGGCGCACGGCGCGCCGTGACCGGCTTTGCACCGGGCTGCCGCCGTTGTCCCTGATAAGGGGGAAGGCCGTCCAGACAGTGAACGCGATGGCGCCCAGGCCGAGGGCTGCGAGGACAGGCCAGGGCAGGATCGGGGCCAAGGTCAGGGCGTTGTTCATCATCGATCGAGCCTCCTTCCCAGTACCAGCATTCCCAGCCCGGCCAACAGCGCGACGCCCAGGGGCCAGGCGGGTGCATCGGCAACAACGGAGCGCGGGGCCGACAAGTAGGCGGTGGCCTCGGTCTCCTGGACCTGCCGGACGATACGCGGCACGGCATCTGGGCTATCCAGGGTGGAATAGGTGCCGCCTGTCGCCTCCGCGGTCGCCTTGAGTTGCGCACCAGGTTGTCCGGAATCATCCCCGTAGTCCATGTCGCTGGGATTGAGGGCGTGAACCTTCACGTTCTTGCCGGCGGCCAAGGCGCCCGCTTCGGACAGGGAGAAGATCGACGCACCGGAAACAAAGTTATCGGTGGCTAGCACCACGGACCGCGAGCGCTTGGTGTCCTCCGCGGTGACGCCATTGCCGGCTGTGTCCGGGAAGCTCTGGACACAGGAGGCGAGTCCATCACCGATGAGTGATGAGCCTTCCCCGTTCCAGGTGCCGTCGAAGAACGAGCCCGCACCGTCCGCCAAGGCTTTTTCGGCTTGGGTGAGCTGCTCCTCGGCATAGTCGTAATCATCGGTGAGGGGAAACAGCTGGACACTGCTGCTGTCGAAGATGACCATGCCGATCCTCTCCCCGTCGAACTCCTTGGCGAGGTCCTTGAACACAGCTGCCAAGGCCGCATCGGTGCTGGTCATTGATCCGGAGACATCCAGACACAGGACGATGTCCCTGTTGCGGATCTCCGGTTGTTCGGTGGAGCGCTGGGCCGGGCGGGCGGCAGTGATCGCCGCTGCTGCCAGGAACAGGCCTGCCAGCAGTGCGGCGAGGACCAGCCGGACCCGGTAGCGGCGGAGGGCATGCTGGTATTCGGGCAGGCCGGTGAGCCGGTCGCCATGGGCAATAGCCCGGGTCAGCACTGGCCGCCGGCGCCGGAGGTACAGCAGGGTACTGACCGCCACCGCTGCGGCTGCCAGCGGCAGGATCCACCAGTAGGTCAGTTCCATGCCTGAACCACCTGGCGGGCAATATCGGCAGAGTGGCTTACTGATTGAACCGGCAGGGCCGAAAATTCACTGGGATAGATTTCCGCGATCCCGTCGGCCAGGCCATGCAAGCCCTGACGGCGCAGCTCAGCCAGGGTCATTGAGGTGACGGGCAGTGCTGTGGCAGCTCCCGCGAACTCCCTCACGAGGAAGCTGAGCCTCTGGTGGGCGTCGCGCACCGGCACCCGCCCGGCGTCGGCATCCCTTGCGGTTGCCTCTATCGCGTCCAGGCAGGATGACCGCAGTGCTTCCAGGTCCGGTTGTCCACCCGTCTGCCCGGCGGGCCCGGGTGCCCGTCGTGGCCGGAAAAGCCATCCGTACCATCCTGCGACCAGCACAAGGAGGAGGATCCCCAGCCACATCCACTGGGCCTGGTATTGAAATGGTGCGTAGAACGTGGTTTCAGCCGGCACCCTGACCCCTTTTCGGCCCGCCCCGGGAAGCGAGTGCTCCCTGGCGGTGCTTTTCCAGGAGGGCGAAGACCGTCGTTACGACGTCATCGCTGCCGGTAGTTTGTTGTTCGGCTATACCCAAGCGGCGGAAAAGGTCCCTGCGCTGGTCCGCACGCTGGGTCATCGCCCGCTTGTAAGCGGCCCGTACTGCCCGGTCTGCGGCAAGCGGGAGCGGTATGCCGGAGCCGGTACCGATGTCCATCCTGTCCTCTTGACCCGGTGCATCCGGCCCTGGTGCGAGGTCGGCGTCGCGGACCGTGAGCCAAAGAAGTTCATGCCGTGCCCGTAGCCTGCGCATCAGGTCCGCGGTACGGGCATCAGGCAGAACCTCGTCGGCAACAACCACCACCAGCATCCGTCCTTTGATGAACCGCAGGACGTAGTCCATCTGCTCTGCTATGTCACTGGGACGGGCGTCCGGACTGATGCTTGAGTCGATCTCCCGCAGCAGCCTCTCCAGGTGTTCCTCGCCGCTTTTGGGAGGCCTGTACCGGGAGCCGCCCTCATTTCCGTGCACGAGGCCTACGTCGTCGCCGTGACGGCAGGCGAGGTACCCAATGACTCCCGCCGCATGAACAGCGATGTCCCTTTTGTTCTCCCCGGAAAGAGCTTCTGCTGCCATGTTCCTGCCGGTGTCCACCAGCAACAGCACTGAGTGGCGTCGAATGGCCACGTAGCGCTTGACGAGGGGCGAGCCATGCCTTGCTGTGGCTTTCCAGTCAATGTCCCTGACTTCGTCGCCGGGGACGTAGGCGCGCAGCTCATCGAAATCCAGGCTTCGGCCTTTGAAAACCGAACCGTACTCGCCGTCGAGCAGGGTGAGGGTCCTGCGGTGGGCGAAGATGAACATCTTCGACTTAACGCGTCTGAGGAGGCTGGGCACCTGCCGCCCCGTTACGGCGTCTGCACGGACGCCAGGACGGCATCGATGACGGTCTCCACGGCAACGCCCTCCACGACGGCGTCGAAGCCGAGGATGATGCGGTGGCGCAGGACGCGGTGGGCGAGGTTCTTCACGTCCTCGGGGATGACGTGGTCGCGTCCGTTGAGCAGGGCCAAGGCGCGTGCCGCCTGGCTGAAGGCGATACTGGCCCGCGGGCTGGCCCCGAACTCCACGAGGTTGGCAAGGTGGGGTTCCAGGTACTGTGACGCGTTGCGGGTGACATAGGCCAGACCAACGATGTACCGGACGATGGCCGGGTCGATGTAGACCCGACGCACGAGTTCCTGGACCTGAACCACCGCATCGAGGGACGCGGCCGCCGGCGGTTTCTGCCCGGCACTGAACACGCCGGCGTCGATCCGGCGGATGACCTCGGCTTCTTCGGCAGGGCTGGGATAGTCCAGGACATCCTTGAGCATGAACCTGTCCATCTGCGCTTCGGGAAGGCGGTAGGTGCCCTCCTGCTCAATCGGGTTTTGCGTAGCGAGCACCAGGAACGGCTGCGGCAGCGGATAGGATTCCCCGCCGATCGAGGTCTGCCGTTCCTGCATGGCCTCGAGCATGGCACTTTGGGTTTTCGCGCTGGATCGGTTGATCTCATCCAGCAGGACGATGTTGGCGTGGACCGGCCCCAGCTGCGTGACGAAGGTGCCCTTGGCGGCGTCGAAAATCTGGGTTCCCGCGATGTCGCTGGGAAGCAGGTCCGGCGTGCACTGGATCCGGCGGAAGTCGGCACTGACCGATTCCGCGATGGCCTGGGCTGCCGTGGTCTTGGCCAGTCCGGGAACGCTCTCCAACAGCACATGCCCTCCGGTGAGCAAGCCGATCACCAGGGTCTCACGCAGCCGGGTTTGGCCCACTACCTTGTTTTCGAAGCTCCGGACTATGCTGCCCACTAGTTGCTGGGCGCGTGCCATGTCCGGTGCATCGATTCCGGCCGTGGCTGTGGTCTGGTGCACTGGGGTCCCCTCGCTGGCGTTATGAGTCGTGCCGCAAGCGGTGGGCTTTGTGTTTCCGCCTGCATCGGCCACTCTATCCAAACGGCCCCCGGTCAAGGCCGCAATGGGTACCCCTCCCCATGGGGGCGCCGGAGGTCTATCCTTTTGCCATGCATCAGCTACCAGCCGCCTATCAGAATTATCTGGCATCGCAGGACCAGCACGTCATCGATGCCGTACGTCCCGTTCTCCTCCAGTCAGCAGCCGACCAGCGGCACGGTGTCCGCATCACCTTCAACCGGGGACCTACTGGGCACCAGGCTCACGTGGACGAGTCAATTCCCTTCGGCGAGATCATCGAAGACATCGACTGAACCGTCGCACTTACCCGCGGGTCAGCCCTTCATGGCCCCGGACATCGCAAACGAGTTCCCCATGCCCCGTGATACCACCGCGTAAAGAACCAACACCGGGACGGAATAGAGGATGGAGAACGCAGCCAGCTGGCCGTAGGCGATGGCGCCATGCTGGCCGAAGAAGCTGAAGATGGACACGGCCGCCGGTTGCTTTGCCGTGGACAGCAGCAGGATGAAGGGGACGAAGAAGTTCCCCCACGCCTGGATGAACACAAAGATGAACACCACTCCAAGCCCCTGTCCCATGAGCGGCAGAACGATGGTCCGTAACGTCGTCAGGTTCGATGCCCCGTCCATCCACGCCGCCTCTTCCAATTCCAGGGGAACCGAGTCCATGAAGTTCTTGGCCATCCAGATCGCCATGGGCAACGTCGTGGTGGCCATGAAGAAGATGGTCGCAGCCATGGAGTCCAGGAGCTGCAATTGAACGAACAAGCCGTAGACCGGGACCATGATGGCGGTCACTGGCAGTGAAGTGCCGAACAGCACCGTGTACATGAAGGGCTTGTTGAACCGGGACTGGTATCTGGACAGCGGGTAGGCGGCCAGGACGGCTGCAAGTACGTTCACCAGGGCAGTACCGGCCGATAAGACGAAGCTGTTGAGCAGCGGACGGCCCAAGAGCTCTGGTGTCAGGACGGCGCTGAAGTTAATCATCGACGGCGCCGATGGCACCTTGGTCTGGTACCCCGCTTGAGGGTCGACGGCGGCCAGCACCAACCACAGCAGCGGCGCCGCAAAGCACAGGCCAATCACCAGCAAAGCGACGTCGGCACCAAGCCTGGCCCTGGAGCCCTTCATGCGCGCCGCTCCCGCAGCAGCCACACGTACACCGCACCAAAGACCATTCCCAGCAGGATGAGGACCGATGCTACCGCTGTGCCATAACCGATGTCCCCGAACTTGAATGCTTCCTGGTAGGCGAGAACAGGCAAGGTTGTGCTGGCGTTGGCGGGTCCCCCCGCTGTCATTACCCAGATGAGGGTAAACACGGCCAGTGTCTGCAGGGTGATCAACATCAGATTGGTGGCGATGCTGTTCCTGATCAGCGGAAGGGTGATGAACGTGAGCCGCTGCCACCCCCGGGCACCATCCATGAGCGCGGCCTCGGAGACATCCCGGGGAACATTCCCCAGCGCTGCACGGTACACGAGCATGGAGAAGGCCGTACCGCGCCAGGTGTTGGCCAGGATGATGGCCACCAGCGGGAACGAATACAGCCAATCCAAGCCGTGGGTTCCCAGTGCAGCCAGTATCTGGTTCAAAGTGCCGTCGCGGTTGAAGTACGCGTATGCCGCGAACGCAGCCACGATTTCAGGGAGAACCCAGGCAGCCACCACGGCTGTGCCCACCCAGTCCGACACGGTTTTGCGTGAGCGTGTCATGAGCAGGGCGATCAGCAGGCCGAGGAGATTCTGGCCCAGCACGGCCGAAGCAGCAACGAAAACGACGGTGAGCCACGTAGCCATGGGAAAGGCGTCGTCGGTAAACATCCGGACGTAGTTCTCCGCGCCCACCCATTGCGGCTCCCTTGCCGCTTTTCCGGTCAGGGCCGCGTCCGTGAAGGAGGCGTAGAACGACCAGGCCACGGGAGCGAGCAGGAAAACCAGGAGGAGCAGAATGGCCGGGGCTACTGGCAGGAGCCGCGAGAGGCGGCAAATCTTCATCGCTGCAGGACCTTGTCCTCACCTACCAGTTTGCGGACAGTGGCATCGTACTCCGCGGCGGCCTCCTGGGGGCTCTGCCTGCCTGTGATGACCGATTCCGTGGCGACCTGGACAGCGGTGGAAATCCGCGGATAGTCAGCAGTCGCCGGCCTGTAGCGCGTCACGTCCACCAAGGCGGACACGTCCTTGACGAAAGGATTCGCTGCAAGATAACCCGCCTCAGCGGCCACGTCCGTTCGAACGGCGATCTGCGAGTTATTGATGTCGTACGCCAAGGCGTTTTTCTTGTTCAGCGCGGTGGCGAGGAACTGGAAGGAAAGCTCGGGGCTCTTGGTCCCAGCACCCACAGCCAAAGTCCAACCGCCCGACATGCTGACGCTGCCTGGTTCCTGGCCCTTCTGGGTGGGGAAGGCGGCCACAGCCATGTCCTGTTCATAGCCGGCCCACTCGTATGCGCCGCCTTTTTTCCAGCACGACGGCGCGTAGGAACCTTCCACGGTGGCCGCCAGTTTGCCCTGCGGGAACCACTCTCCGAAGACTTTCTTCCAGACATTGGCATCCAGTGCTTCCGCAGGACTGACGGCGAGTTTCTCGTCATAGAGGGTCTTCAGGAACGCCAGGGAGTCAGTGAAACCCTGGGAACCGACCACCCACTTCCTTTGGTCCTCGTCGTAGAGGGTGCTGCCGGTCCCGTAGAGGAGCTCATAGAAGCTCTGCATCACTGTGCCTTCGCCCGTACCCTTGCCGGCGTACATGGTGAAGGGAATCACTGTGGAATCGGCGGCTTTGACCTTCCGGGCCATCGCCAGAATGTCGTCCCAGCTTTCCGGTTGCCACGGAACAGCAATCCCGGCCTTCTGCAGCACGGCTTTGTTGTACCAGATCGCACGCGTATCCGTGCCCAGCGGCACTGCGTAGATTCCCCCGTCGTCTGCACGGCCGGCCGCCTTCGCGGCTTCGCTGAATTTCGCCCAGTCTTCCCATTTCCCAAGGTAACTGTCCAACTTGAGCAAGTAGCCGGCGTCGACGTCGGAGCGTACTTTGAAGGTGTCTTCGTAGAAGACATCCGGTGCTGTGTCCGGGGACCGCTGCGCCAGGGCGAGTTTCGTCCCGTAGTCGTCATCGTTGGCCTGGATGGGCTGGAGGTCAACCGTCACGCCGGAATTGGCCGCCTCGAATTCCTTCTTGGCATCCTGCATCACGGCATCGAGCGCTGTGAAAGCATCGGTCTTTTGGTACACGATCTTCAGGGTCGTTTTCCCGGCTGCGTCCGGCGTGGACGAACACGACGTCACCCCGGCAAGAATGGCAGCTACGGCAATTGCGGCCACCATCTTCATGGATCGCATGGTCTTCATTGGGCGCATGGTGCTCCAATCAGTCAAACGTGCGCTGCTGGGTCAGCCCTCCAGCAGAAGCCGTTGGGCGCGGGGGGCAAGCATGTGCTCCAGGACCAGGCAAGCAGCACCGATGGCACCGACGTCTTCGCCTACGCCGGTCCCCACGACTTCGAGCCCGTGGATCATGCGGGCGGCGTTGTTTTTGTCCAGGAGGCTGGGAACGCGATCCAGGAAATAAGGTGACATGCGGCCCCAGAACGGTCCCCCGAAGACCACACGCTCCACGTCCAGGGTGTTGGTCACCACGGAGACCGCCCGCGCCACGAGCGTTGCCGACTTATCCAGAATCGCTATGGCGCGTTCATCGCCGGCGTCGGCCTTGTCGCACAACTCCGCGTAACGTTCCTGCACTTCAGGACCGTCCGCCCCGTGGCGGTTCCCGTCCAGGACGCCTGCCGCTTCGGCTTCCGCCACCAACACCTGCGGAATACAGGATGACTTGACGCAACCCTGAAGCCCGCAATCACATTGCGGCCCTCCCGGGTCAACGACGATGTGGCCTATTTCGCCGGCGTTGCCGGAGGTCCCGCGCACTACCTCATCGTTGAGGACGATGCCGCAACCGATGCCGGTTCCCATGTACATGAAAACGAAGCTTCCCGCGCCGCTCGCGCCGCCGGCCCAGGTCTCGGCCACCGCCGCACTGGTGACGTCCTTGTCCACCAGCGTTTCCAGGCCCGTGGCATCTGCCAACGCTTCCCGGATCCGCACCCTGTTCCAACGCGTCAGCAGTGGCGGCTCCACCACGGAACCTTCGTCGAGGTCGATCGGACCCGGAACTGCAACACCCAGCCCGGCAATCTTTGACGCGTCGACACCCGACTCCTCGATGAGTGACTGGATCTGTTCGGCGATGCTGGTGATCACCCCCGCGGGGTCGCCACCGGGAGTAGCCATCCGGGAGTGCTTGACGACATCGCCCAGCAGGTCCAGTACGACGAAAGTGATGACTGCAGGGTCCAGGTGCACTCCCACGGCGTACATTCCCGCAGGGTTGAGGCGGAGGATAGTGCGCGGCTTTCCCGGACCGGACCCTTCTTTGCCTGCCTCGACGATGAGCTGCTGGTCAAGGAGTCGTCGGGAGATATTCGAAATCGTTTGCGGCGACAGCCCCACGATCTGCGCCAGTTCCACACGGCTGAGTCCGCCCGAAGACCGCCGGATCGCCTCCAGAATGACGGTCAGGTTGAAGTCCCCCATGCGGGGTAGGTTGGTTCCGCGCCTCGGTGTCGGCTGCCGGATCTCAGTCACTGATGCCCCTAGTCATTCGGAAAATCTTCGTCGAATTTGGTCTCTGTGTGCATCGTACGACACCACTGCTCCCACGGATACGAGCACACGCTGGCTCGGAAGTCAGGGGTTGGTAACGATGACACTGCATTGTATGCGAGCACAGTTCATTGACACGTCACGAACAGCCCTCAAGGCTTCCTGCTGCGCGTCACCGTGAACTTTGGATTCCGGCCTTCTTCCACGGTGGGACCGATCAGCCGTTCAAGCGTCGGCCGGTAGCGCAGGTGACTGTTGTACACCGTCCACAACTCCCCGCCCGGCGCCAGGACACGGGCGGCTGCTTCAAACATCCGCATCGCGGCACCGGCATGCACGCTGGCGCCCAAGTGGAAGGGAGGATTCAGCAAGATGAGATCGGCGCTGGCCGGTGGGAGCGACGACATGGCGTCGTCGTGGAGTACGGTGATCCGCTCCCCCAGTCCGTTTGCCATAGCGGTGCCCCTTGCCGAGGCAGCGGCCGCGGCAGATTGGTCGGTGGCGATAACCCGTGCTTTCTTTTGCCGCGAGGCAACCATGGTGGCGAGGATACCCGTCCCGCACCCCAGGTCCACCACACACCGTGCCTGGGGCATGCGGTCAAGGAATGTCAGCAGATAGCGCGTCCCAATATCGAGGCGTGCCCCCGCAAAGACTGCACCTTGGGCACTGACGGTGATTCCCAGTTCGGGCAAGGGCTCAACCACAGGAAAGGGCGGGGCAGCATTGACCGGCCTGGCGTCCCGCGCCACCAGGACCCGGGACTTTTGGCGGGCCAACTGTGGCTGGACGGAGCCAAAATACTTTTCCAGCACACTGTTCATGCCGATTGTCATGTGCTTTACGCGACCACCGGCGAGCAAAACAGCACCCGGGGCAGCAAACCGTGCAACGGCGTCGGCGATCTCCTCCAACTCCGCCAGGGCTTTAGGCAACTGCAGCAGCACCAGCTCCGCATCCTCAAGCAGTTCCCTGCCGAGCTCCAGCGGGCTGAATTTCCCCTCGGCACCGGTCCCCTGCGCATTGCGCCTTAGGGCCAGCCTCCCGGAGAAAAGGTCCTGGTGGACGCGGACATGTTCGACGCCGAGCCCCGCCAAAGCGCCGAGGGTCAACGCACCGTACCGGTCGCCGATGACGGCAATCCTGGTATCGGGAGAGCTGAATTCGACGGCGGTTTCCAAGAGCAGCTTGTCCGTGGCGTCGTAGGCCTGCAAGTTGTCGGCCTCTACGTCCGGCAACCTGCTCAATGAGTCAAAGAGCGCCCCAAGATCCAATACCGCCACTAGGAGGTTCCCGCTTTCTTTGCTTCAATAACCGGCCGCTGCCGGCGTCTCGACTTTATGGGTGCTTCGGAGGAAGCTTAAGCTGGCACTACGCAAACACCTGCCCTCCTCCGCGCGGTGAGAAGACCCCGAAGGTGGCCGGCATTCGTCACGGCGACCCCAGGAGCCAGGCGCCGGGACCACCCGTCACTGGGCTCCCCTTTCCCTTGCGAGAAGCCATGAGCGTCAATGTTGTCACGAACCTGGACGCAAAGTCCCACAACTCTCCCGACGAAACCCGGCGTGCGGACAAAACCGTAGTGGACCTGGTCACTGTGGGAGATTACACCATCGCCCGTATGACGTTTGAACCAGGCTGGACGTGGGCAGACTGCATCAAGCCTGCCGCTGGCACCGATTCGTGCCAGTTAAGCCACGTCGGGTTCTGCGTTTCCGGTTCCTTGGAAGTCGAAACAAACGACGGCGGCAAGATCAGCATTTCCCCGGGATCCTCCTACTCCATCCCTCCTGGACACAATGCCCGGGTGGTAGGAGATCAGCCATTCCAGGGCATCGAGTTCGTCAGCGGAGCCGAATTTGCCGAAGCCCTCAAGTAGGCGTCCGGGCTGGAGCTGCGGTTCAGACCGAAAGCAAAAGACCCCGCTCGATTGAGCGGGGTCTTTCTACCGGAGTGGAGCTGAGGGGACTCGAACCCCTGACCCCCTGCATGCCATGCAGGTGCGCTACCAGCTGCGCCACAGCCCCGGATTTGCTGACTTCATCAGGAAGTATTTCTCTTCCCGTCGAAGCAACTCGTCAATACTAACCACAATCCCAGCGGAAGAGAAATCGCCGGAAGGTGAGGTGCATCACGTCGGGCGCCCGTCCTTCGGGAGACCCGCACGACCGAGGTGCGTGGAACGAACCACTGCACCTCCCCCCAAAAACGGGCCGTGCGGAGTCTCCCAAAATGACGTGCTCCAAGGAGTCTAGGATCCCCGCGCCAGAAAACAAAACCGTCCAGTCGGTTTCCCTGCCTTTCCGCACTTGCGCGGTGATAGCGTTGTGAAATCCCGACGGCGGCTACTTCCGCCGCCAGCCCACCATGAGAGGTCCTCACAACGGATGCAGCAACGCGCGCAGGAAACCCGGCTGGCCGTCATCGAAGGGGCGGCATCGGTCTTCGCCGGGATCGGTTATGCGAAGGCGAGCCTGGCTGACATCATCGCGCACGCCGAGGTGACAAAGGGGGCACTGTACTTTCACTTCACGTCCAAGCGGGACCTGGCGCTTGCAGTGATCGAAGAACAACATTCCAAGGTCCTGGCTGCAGGTTCCGACATCCTGGGCACCAGCGCACCTGCGTTGGACAAGATCATCGCGCTCTGCAGGATGTTTGGCCGGCAACTCCTGGACGAACCGATCGTCCGGGCCGGCATACGCCTTACCTTTGAAGCTTCAGCGTTCGAGGCAGATGTGTCCGGGCCTTACGAGGACTGGATCGCCACGGTAGAGGGCCTTCTGGGGCAGGCCAAGGTTGAGGGCGCGGTCCGCGCGGACCTGGATGCCGCCGCCTTCGGCCGGTACCTGGTGGCCTCCTTCACCGGCGTCCAATTGGTTTCCGACGTACTGACCGGACGTGACGACGTGTTGCAGCGCATAGAGCAAATGTGGGAATTCATGCTGCCGGCTCTGTCTCCCGTCCGACCGGGCTCACCGGACTAGCCCGGCACCGGGCGGGTCTTTCAGCCCACCCCAGGGTCGGCAGCTTCGTGCCGGGAATCCGGACACGAAAAAGGCCCCGCCTCCCTCACCGGATGATCCAGGAAGAGAAGCGGAGCCTCATAGGGTGGAGCTGAGGGGACTCGAACCCCTGACCCCCTGCATGCCATGCAGGTGCGCTACCAGCTGCGCCACAGCCCCATATTCTTGCTGCTTCACGCTTAGCTTTGGAAGCCATCCGCGCCGAAGCAACTCAAATATCTTAGAACAGCATTTCCGATAATTCCAAATCGGGCATATTCGCTTGCCGCAGCGTCCTAGGCCTCGGAATCCTCCGAGGTTGCAGCCTTGGCGGAAGCGTCATCACCGAGTTCAAGATCTACCACGGGGCAGTCCTTCCAGAGGCGCTCCAATGCATAGAAGACGCGGTCTTCCGCGTGCTGGACGTGGATGACAATGTCGGCGTAATCCAGGAGGACCCAGCGGCCTTCGGAGCGGCCTTCGCGGCGCACGGGCCGAAGGTCCTGCTTCAGCAGTTCCTCTTCGATCCCGTCCACGATTGCGTTGACCTGGCGCTCCGTGGGAGCTGATGCGATCAGGAAGACGTCGGTCAGCGCCAAACGCTCGCTGACATCCAGCGCGACGATGTCTTCTGCGAGCTTGTCCGCCGCGGCACGGGCAGCGTGACGGGCGAGGGTGATGGATTGTTCATGTGCAGACAAGGGAACTCCTAGTTATGGCGTGTGGCCGGGAAATGGCGTGAGCCGTTGGGGCGGAACTATCCGCTGGTAATCATGATGATGCCGACGATCAGGGCAAACAGGCCCAATGCCAGGACGCCGTATTGCAGCAAGCGGCTCCGTTGGGCCCTGGCCAGGCCGGCAGTACTGGCATCCAGCGGATCCAGTCCATAGGCGGTACTGGCAGACACAGGAGGCCGCTGTGTTTCTTCGCTTGTTTCTGCCGTGGAGGTGGCTTTGTTCCTGGATGACCGGGCAACCGCCTCGGCGCGGGCAAGAACCCCCGCACGCCCACGCGGAGCACGTTCCTTCGCCGGTGCCTGTACCGGATCAAGCTTGGGGCCGGACGAGGTGACCAACGGGACAAAGGTAGTGCTGGGACGCTTCATCACCGGGCGTTCGACGCCGGGAACCTTGACGAACTCCAACGGAGTCACCATGGCGAGGTTGTTCGCCGTCGAAGGACCGGCCGATGTAGAAGGCTCCTTACCCTGCCCGGGATGGTTCAGCCCGGGCTGGTTCTGGCCAGGCCCGCTCTGCCCGGGTTGGTTCCGTTCGGCCTGATTCTGCTCTGCCAGCTTTTGCTTGGCAGCAGCGCGCTTGTTCAGCACCGCGGCGCGTTCGGCCAGGGCGATCTGCTGGGCCAGGACCTCGGGATCAACAGCAAGCGGATCCTGCTCGGCAATGTGTTCGAGCTTGGAAGTCTGGTTTTGGACCTGCGCGGCAATCAGTTCGCGAACAGCAAGGGCCTGTTCCACGGACATCTCTGATTCGGCCGCTGGCACACCGCCAGACCCGGTGGGTGCCGGTGTTTTCGACTGAGGGGATTCTTGTGGCTCATCCCGCGTCGGCGGCTTTTCCCCGTCTTTGTCCGCAGCCTTCGGCTTGGCGCCGGGCATGGGAACAACCGGGTTCATGGACGTGGCGACTTCTGCCTGAAGCTGCTGAAGCCGAAGCTGGCGCCGGGTGGGCGGACCGCCACCTGAGAGTTGCTCTTCCTTATCGGCGAGCTCCTTGATGGTGCGCAGTGCGGCGCGGTCACGCGCCCGGATCTGGGACGAGCGTTCCTGGGCCGCAGCACCCACCGCATCCACAGGCGCATCCGCCGCGCGACGGTTGCGTCCGTTGGAGCGCTCTGCACCGTCAGCAGGCTCTGTCTCCTGCGGGGCCGTAGGCTCCGCCTGGACTTCCGGGTTCTGTTCCCGGGCACGGCGAAGCTCACGCCTGCTGCGGATGGGTCGCTGTTCCTGGCTGCTCATTTTACAAACTCATTCAGTACGTGCTTGGTCGTCTGATCCGGATAGTGCCGGCGACAGTTCTCCTGGTACAGCGTCAGGTGCATACAGTCCATACTTTGCGATGTACTGCACCACACCGTCAGGGACCAGGTACCACACCGGGTTGCCTGCACCCACGCGGATACGGCAATCCGTGGAGGATATGGCCATGGCCGGGACTTCGAGCAAGCTTACGTCGTCAGTCCGGCCGAGGTCGTTCAGCTCGTGTCCGGGGCGGGTCACCCCAACAAAGTGGGCCAAGGACCAGAGCTCGTCCACGTCTTTCCAGGACAGGATCTGGGCCAGGGCATCCGCGCCGGTGATGAAGAAGAGGTCGGCGTCGGGGCGCTGGGCCCGAAGATCCCGAAGGGTATCGATGGTGAAAGTCGGGCCGGGCCGGTCCACGTCAACGCGGCTGACAGTAAACCGTGGGTTCGATGCCGTCGCGATGACGGTCATCAGGTACCTGTGTTCGGGTTCACTGACCAGCTTGTGCGACTTCTGCCACGGTTGACCGGTGGGCACGAAAACAACTTCGTCGAGGTCGAACTTGGCTGCGACTTCGCTTGCAGCCACAAGGTGGCCGTGATGGATGGGGTCAAAGGTTCCACCCATCACGCCCAGCCGAAGCCTGCGCTCCGACTCCCCGCGAGGTGTTGCGGCAATAATGTTAGTGGCCCTGGCCGTGGGTGTGCTTGTTCGGGTGCTGGCGGTGCGGGTCAGCGTGCTCCTCCACTGCCTCGTGGCGGTTACCCAGGTTGGTGTAGGACAGGGTTACGAACATGAGAACCAGCAGCAGGGCAAACATCGAGACGCCGAAGACCCACGGCTCGGCCCACAGCGGGGCGAGTTCCTCGTGGCCGCCTTCTGTCTCGGCGGCAATGGACGTGGCGATCTGCTGAAACAGCATCTTCTCCCCTAGTTGGTTCTCAAAGGATTTCGACGGCGGGACTCCCCGCCGTTCCGGACTTCTGTTCTATGTTACCGCGTTGCTAGCTGCGGACTTGGCCTTCACCCTGCACGATCCACTTTGTAGTGGTCAGTTCGGTGAGGCCCATGGGACCTCGGGCGTGGAGCTTCTGGGTGGAGATACCAACCTCAGCACCAAGCCCAAGCTCACCGCCGTCGGTGAACCGTGTTGAAGCGTTGACAATCACAGCCGCCGAGTCAATCTCGGCGATGAACCTCTCCGCGTTGGCGAGGTTGTTCGTCAGGATGGCTTCTGTGTGCCCGGTGGTCCACTTGCGGATGTGCTTCACCGCGTCATCCAGGCTGTCCACCATGGCCACAGCCAGGTCGAGGTCCATGTACTCAGTGGCCCAGTCGTCGTCGTCCGCGGGAACAGTCTCGACTGCGCTGCCGAGGGCAGCCGCGATCCTGTCATCGACGTGAAGTGTCACGCCCGCCTTGCGCAGTGCGGCCGCTACTGCGGGCAAGGCCGTCGACCCTGAATGCACCAGGAGTGTCTCCACGGTATTGCAGACACTCGGACGTTGGGTCTTGGCATTGAGGAGGATCTCCACGGCCATCTCTTCACCCGCCGACTCATCAATGAAGATGTGGACATTGCCCTCACCTGTTTCGATAACCGGCACCGAGGAGTTGGTCACGACAGTCTGGATAAGCTCGCGTCCGCCCCGGGGAATGAGGACGTCCACCCGCCCGCGGGCACGCATCAGGACATTGGCACCTTCGCGGCCATACTGGTCAACTGTCTGCACGGCATCAGCAGGAAGTCCCACCGAGTCCAAGGCGTCGCGCAGGATCCGGACCAAGGCCTCGTTGGTGTTCGCGGCAGCGGAACCGCCGCGGAGGATCACGGCGTTGCCACTCTTGAGGGCGAGGCCGGCAATGTCCACAGTGACGTTGGGGCGCGCTTCGTAGATGGCGGCAACAACACCCATCGGCACATTGACCTGGCGCAGGCGCAGACCGTTGGGCAGGGTCTGCCCACGGACCACGTTGCCCACGGGGTCCGGCAAGCCGGCCAGGTTCTCCAATGCGGCCACCAGGCCGTCGATGCGCTCCGGAGTAAGGGTGAGCCGGTCCAGGAGAGCTGCAGACGTGCCGTTGGCGCGGCCTACGGCAACATCCTTGGCATTGGCTTCAAGGACATGCTTCCGGTTCTCAAGCAAAGCTGCCCCGATTGCACGAAGCGCACGGTCTTTCCACGCACGGTTGGCCTGTCCCAGGCGGCGTGCTGCTTTCCGGGAACGGTCGGCAATGGCGTGGACAGCAGCTTCGAGTTCCTCCGGAGTCAATGGAACGCGTCCTGCCGCAGGGTTCTCCGGCGCGGTGCCGGCAGTGCCGGTAGCGTCGGAAATCACAGGGGCGTCAGGGGTCAGCGCTTCAGTCATGCACCCAGTTTAGATGAGCGCGGCCCGCGCAGAAGCACCAGATCGTCAACATGAACAACTTCGCGGTCATAGCCCCGCCCCAGCGACTGACCAAGCTCCTGGGTAGTGCGGCCCAGCATGCGGGGAAGTTCCTCCGACGAGTAGTTCACCAAGCCACGGGCCACGATGCTTCCGTCCAATGCCACCATCTCCACCGGATCACCGGCTTCGAATTCGCCCCCGACCTCCGAGATGCCGGCGGGAAGCAATGAGCGGTGCCTGTCGCGCACAGCCTTGACGGCGCCGTCGTCGAGCACCAATCGTCCCTGCACGGTCGCCAGGTGCGCGAGCCACAAGAGGCGGACGGGTTTGCGGTTGCCGTTCACGGCGAACCAGGTTCCCACGTCCTCCCCCGCCAGTGCTGCTGCGGCATTGGCCGTGGAAGTGACCAAAGCATGGATCCCGGAACTTGCGGCAATCGACGCGGCCTCGACCTTGGTCATCATGCCGCCCGTTCCCACACCGGCCTTGCCGGCCTTGCCGATGGTGACGTCCTCCAGGTCCTGGGGTCCGCGCACCAGCGGGATGCGCCGGGCGCCTTGGGACGGCGGACCGTCATAAACGGCGTCGACGTCGGACAGCAGCACCAGCGCATCGGCGCGGACCAAGTGCGCCACCAAGGCAGCCAAGCGGTCGTTGTCGCCAAAACGGATTTCATGGGTTGCCACGGTGTCGTTCTCATTGACCACCGGCACCACGCCAAGATTCAGCAGCCGGTCCAAGGCCCGGAAGGCATTGGTGTGCTGGGTCCGGCGCATGAGGTCGTCGGCGGTCAGCAGGACCTGGCTCACAGTTACCCCGTGTGCATTGAACGCCTGCGTATAGCGGGCCATCAGGAGACCCTGGCCAACACTTGCTGCCGCCTGCTGGGTGGCAAGATCCTTGGGCCGCTTTGCCAGGCCCAACGGTGCCAGCCCGGCCGCAATGGCGCCCGAAGAAACGAGGATAATCTCGGTTCCGGCGTTTCGCTTTCCGGCGAGTGCGTTGACGAGTTGTGTCAGGGACTTCTCGGAGATGCCACCCTTGATGCTGGTCAGGGAGGATGAACCCACCTTGACCACGATCCGTTTGGCGGTGGCTATCCCCTGGCGCTCCAGTCCGGCAGCGTCCTCGGAAACGTCAATGGTCCTAGTCGTCATCACCGGAATCCAGGGTGCTTTCCCTCACCGTCTGGGCGCGGCGCCCGCTGACGGACTCTGTCCAGATGCCCGCCTTGCGCTCGGCTTCGAGTTCGGCGCGCGCAGCAGCCTTGGCCTCGCGGCGCTCGATCTGCTCTTCGCGCTTCTGCGAACGCGTGGGACGGTCACCGATGTCAGCAACACGGATATCGGTGCCTCGCGGAGTTGCCAAAAGTTCGGCACCGGCCATCATGGTGGGCTCCCAGTCGAAGACGACGCCGTCATCCTCGCCAATGACGACGGTATCGCCGGGCTTGGCGCCAACCTTGAACAGTTCCGTCTCAACACCAAGCTTGGCGAGGCGGTCTGCAAGGTAGCCGATGGCTTCCTCGTTCGTGAAGTCGGTCTGCTTGACCCAGCGCACGGGCTTTTCGCCCAGTACGCGGAACAGCGGCTCGAGGTTCTTCTCTTCACGGCGGATCTTGAAACCGGACTCGTTGACGGCGCGCGGGCGAAGGACCGGCGGAGCCACCTTGGGGGGTGCAGCCTGGACGGCGTCGCGCGCAGCCTTGACGATTTCTGCCATGGCAAAGCCGAGCTGGCGCAAGCCTTCGTGGCTGGTTGCCGACACTTCGAAGACACGGTAGCCCCGCGCCTCCAGGTCCGGACGTACGAACTCGGCCATATCCTTGCCGTCGGGGAGGTCGACCTTGTTCAGGACTACCAGCTTGGGGCGCTCGTTCAACGGGACAACTTCACCGTCAACGCCGGCGTAGCTCATATCGACGGCGTACTTCTCCAGTTCGGCCTCAATGATGGCGAGGTCGGAGAGCGGATCGCGGTCCGATTCCAGGGTTCCGCAGTCAAGCACGTGGACCAGGGCAGCACAGCGCTCCACGTGGCGGAGGAAGTTATGACCAAGGCCCTTGCCCTCGCTGGCGCCTTCGATGAGGCCCGGAACGTCGGCAATGGTGAAGCGGACGTCTCCTGCCTGGACCACGCCCAGGTTGGGGATGAGGGTGGTGAACGGGTAGTCGGCGATCTTCGGCCGGGCAGCGGACATGGCAGCAATCAAGCTGGACTTGCCCGCGGAGGGGAAGCCGACCAAGGCAATATCGGCAATGGACTTCAGTTCCAGGACGATGTCACTGGATTCGCCTTCGATGCCGAGGAGCGCAAAGCCCGGGGCGCGTCGCTTTTGCGAAGAAAGGGAAGCGTTGCCGAGGCCACCCTGGCCGCCGGCGGCCGCAATGTATTCAGTACCTTCGCCCACCAGGTCTGCCAGGACTTCGCCGTCCTTGGTCTTGACCACGGTGCCGTCAGGGACCGGAAGAATCAGGGTCTCGCCGTTCTTGCCTCCACGCCAGTCGCCCATGCCGGGGCCACCATTGGTGGCGTGCCTGTGGGGTGCGTGGTGGTAATCAAGCAAAGTGGTGGTCTGGGCTGACACGCGGAGGATGACGTCGCCGCCGTTGCCGCCGTTGCCGCCGTCGGGACCGCCGAGCGGCTTGAACTTTTCCCGCTTAACGGAGACACAGCCGTGGCCGCCGGTTCCGCCGGATACGTGCAGGACTACCCGGTCTACAAAGCTCGCCACGTGGATCTCCTCTATTGCTGTTGCCAGCGCTGTTGCAAAAACCAGCGCGCCTGAGGGCGCCCTAGTCGATTGTAATGCGGTTAAAAGAACGGTGGAGCGGGCCGCTTGGCCCGCTCCACCGGTTCAGAACTTGTTGTTACTCTGCAGCTCCAGCAGCAACGATGTTCACTACGCGACGGCCGCGGCGAGTACCAAACTCAACCGCACCGGCCTGCAGGGCGAACAGGGTGTCGTCGCCACCGCGACCGACGCCTGCACCCGGGTGGAAGTGGGTGCCGCGCTGGCGAACGATGATTTCGCCGGCGGAGACTACCTGACCACCGAAGCGCTTGACGCCCAGGTACTGTGCGTTGGAGTCACGACCGTTGCGAGTGGAACTCGCGCCTTTTTTGTGTGCCATGTGAAATGCCTGCCTCTAAATTTCTGGGGAAACTGAAAAACCTGAACAGCGGGTAACGAAAGTTACGCGATGCTGGTGATCTTGATCTTGGTCAGTTCCTGACGGTGACCCTGACGCTTCCGGTAGCCGGTCTTGTTCTTGAACTTCTGGATGACGATCTTCGGACCACGGAGGTCTTCGAGGATCTCAGCCGTAACCTTGACGTTGGCCAGTTCCGCTGCTGCGGAGGTGACCTTGTCGCCGTCAACCAGGAGCAAGGCGGGCAGCTCAAGCGTGCTACCGGCTCCACCGGGGACGCGGTTAAGCGTTACGTAGTCTCCAACGGAAACTTTTTCTTGGCGGCCGCCTGCGCGGACAATCGCGTACACCACTTGGGTACTCACTTCTCTCGACGTTTATAACTAAATTTGCGTGCGGAACCTGTCACCGGAATCAGGCTTGGTTCGCGCTGTGCCTCAACGCCGTGGACTTCTGTTCGAAGTCCGCGAGTCATCCCATGAACAATTCCAAGGGGCATAACCCAAGTGTTGGCGTAAGCACCGAAGATCAAGATTACGCTAGTTTGACCCTCAGCTGCAAATGAGGCCGGGACCGGAGGCTGCCCCGTGACTTGCATCACGAGGTGTAACGGACTCTCCCGGCACCGTGCCCATACAGCCTACAGGGTTTGGCGGCGATTAACGTGATCACGCCCGCGACGCGCGGGACAAGCCATGCTTTTCATCCCGGTTCAGTCCCGATTCAACAGGCCGGGCCACCCTGGGCGTAGAGCCGCGGAGCATCAAAGAACGCCGTCTCGTAGCGGCAGGACTGCCTGAAAGCCTCAAGCATCTCCGCACGTTCACGCCCGGAAGCGGCAACGGCCGCCGCGTCTGTGAAGTTGATCGCCATCCTTGTGGCGGAGGCAAAGTCCTCGTCGGCGTACGTCCGCAGCCAGTCCGCATAGGGATGCCCGCCGGAGGCCCCGGCATCGACGAACGCGGCGTGGAGCTTTTGACCCACTTCCGCATACAACCAGTAGCAGGGCAGGATCGCCGCGAGGACCACCGCATAGCTGCCGGATGCCGACGTTGCCAGCAGATGGTCCACATAGGCTTTGGTGACCGGTCCGGTGACGCCCGAAGCCTCACGGGAGCTCAACCAGTTCCTGTGCAGTTCCGATTCAACTTCCAGGCACTGCCGTGAGCTCTTGACCCAGAACAGCTGTTCTTCCTCGGTGGGCGCCAACGCACCTGCACGGGCAAGGACCCTGGAATAGCCATTGAGATAGATGGCGTCCTGCGCAAGGTAGTAGCTGAACGCCGGCTCCGGCAAATGCCCCGACTGCAGTTCCTGGATGAAGTTGAGGCCGTGGATTTTTTCAAGCTCCGGGATGGCTTCCTTCCACAAAGTGGCAGCAAATCCGCCAGGCTGGAGGACGCGCTGGTGGTGGAAGTGGTCCACAGGCCCGTTGCCCCGGCCCACTTCCAGCTCCCCTGCGCTCCTCAGGGCCTGGAGCAGCCACGGTTTCGCTTCGCGCAGTGAGGCCTCCCAGTCGCCCGTGCGCGCCTGGACGGTAGCCAAGGCGGACGACAACGAGCATCCAGTGCCATGGCTGTTCCGGGTCGCAATCCTTGGACCTGCCACTTCGATGACGTCCTGCCGCAACAGCCCGCTGGTGTTGATCAAGGCATCGGGGCATTCCGAGCCGGCCAGATGACCGCCCTTGACCAAGACCGTGTTTCCGCACTCAGCTGCCAGTCGCTTGCCCTGCTCCAATGCCGATGCCCAATCAGCAGCCTCGGTTTCCCCCAGCAAAATGGCAAGCTCGGGCAGGTTCGGCGTGATCAGGTCCGCCAATGGAAGCAGGGAACGAAGGGCCTCCCCTGCGGATTCGGTCAGCAGGCGGTCACCGCTGGTGGCCACCATCACGGGATCAAGAACCACGACGGCGGGGCGCACCGATTCGAGCCAACTGCGCACCTCGTCAATAACAGCCGCGTCGCCGAGCATCCCGATCTTCACCGCGTCGATGACGATATCGGTACTGACGGCGTCCAGTTGCTGGCGCAGGAACTCCACGGGTGGTACGTGCACACCGCTGACACCCAGGGTGTTCTGGGCCGTCAAAGCCGTAATGGCAGCCATGCCATATCCACCGTGGGCGGCGATGCTCTTCAAATCAGCCTGGATTCCGGCTCCTCCGGACGGGTCTGAGCCCGCGATGCTCAGTACCCGGGGGGTTCGTCTGCGGTCCTCCGCCAGCGGATAAACAGCAGAAGATGACAATGCGGCCATGAGGACATCCCTTCGCCGGTGCTAACCGGACAGGTTCAACGGGTTTGGATCTCAGCCTGGCCCATCGCCTGGCACCCCGTGTCAGTCCCCCAGCCTAGCGCACCGGCAGACAGCAAAAGGCCCCGCAGTTGCCGCTGGTAGCGGAACTGCGGGGCCTTGGTGCGGTCACAAACGGTTAGAGTTCGGAGGCCGGTACGCCGACGCCCAGGATGATGGGTTCGTCCGGGGCCGCTCTCCTGACCGGCTCCGCAGGCGCCTTGGACTCGTGCGCCGATCCCTTCGCGGCCGTAGCGGTCACGTCGTGGTGCTCAACAGTGGTCTCGTTGGCCGCGCCTTGGGCCCTGCTTGCACTGCGGTTCCGGCGGCTACGACGACCCCGCGATGCTGAGGGGGCTTCGTCTCCGGCCGGAGCCGGAGCTTCAGTCGTCGGGGTGTCCGCAGCCTTCGGGGCTTCGACAGCTTCCTTGGCTTTCTGATCCTCAGGCGACGGTGCCGCGCCAAGGTGGGAGAAAGCTTCGGCCAGACGATCCAGGCTCATGGCCGGCTGGGCTGCCTGCGGCTCATCGTGGTGTTCAACGAAAGGCAAGGCAACCTCTTCGCCGCCAAAACGCAGCACTGGAGTAGCCCGGCCTTCGCGGACAGCGGCGTCGTGCGCCGCGGCTTCCCGGGCCGTCGGGGCAGCGGAGACCGAACCGGCGTCGGGACCATGCTCCCCGGCCGCCCGGGTTTGCTCCTCTGCCTTGTGGAGCTCGTCATCGTGAAGGTGGGCGGCATGCGCGGCCGCTGCAATCGTCGCCAGTGCAGCCCGGGTTGCTTCGGCTTTTGCCTGACGGGCAGGGTCCTGGGCTTCCGGGTGTGCTGCCGGTGCCGCAACAGGGGCGGACGGCGTCGAATGGACCTGGGCCGGCGCTTCGACCGTTCCCTGGGCGCCGCCCTTGCCGCGGCGACGCTTGCGCTCGGTGCGGGCCGTGGACTGCTGTGCCTCGGTGTGCGGACGGTGCTGCTCGGCTGCCACGGTGTTGGCGCGGCGGTGCTCCACGGGCTCGTCATGCGTCACGACACCGCGGCCTGCGCAGTGCTCGCACTGCTCACCGAAGACTTCAAGGAGACCGGTGCCCATGCGCTTGCGGGTCATCTGGACAAGGCCCAGTGACGTTACTTCAGCAACCTGGTGCTTGGTACGGTCACGGCCCAGGCACTCCACCATGCGGCGGAGAACGAGGTCGCGGTTGGATTCCAGGACCATGTCGATGAAGTCGATGACGATGATGCCGCCGATGTCACGCAGGCGAAGCTGGCGAACGACTTCCTCGGCAGCTTCAAGGTTGTTCTTGGTAACTGTCTCTTCCAGGTTTCCACCACTGCCGGTGAACTTACCTGTGTTGACGTCCACCACCGTCATGGCTTCGGTGCGGTCAATGACCAGCGAGCCACCGGATGGCAGGAAGACCTTGCGTTCCAGGGCCTTGTGGATCTGCTCATCGATGCGCCAGGCAGCGAAGATGTCTTGATCCTTGGTCCATTTTTCAAGGCGGCCCACGAGGTCGGGGGCAACATAGGTTACATAGGCCTCGATGGTGTCCCAGGCGTCGTCACCGGAGACGATCAGCTTGGAGAAGTCCTCGTTGAAGACGTCACGGACAACCTTGATGGTGAGGTCCGGTTCGCCGTAAAGCAGTTCCGGTGCCAGCACCTTCGTGGAGGAAGCTTGCCCTTCGATACCTTCCCACTGCGCGCGCAGACGGTTGATGTCGTGGGTCAGTTCTTCTTCCGAGGCACCTTCAGCGGCCGTACGGACGATGACTCCGGCGTTTTCCGGCAGGCGGTCCTTCAGGATCCGCTTGAGGCGGTTGCGTTCGACGTCGGGCAGCTTGCGGGAGATGCCGGTCATGGATCCACCCGGCACGTACACAAGGTAGCGGCCCGGAAGTGAGATCTGGCTTGTGAGGCGGGCACCCTTGTGACCCACCGGATCCTTGGTCACCTGGACCAGGACGGAGTCGCCGGACTTCAGCGCATTCTCGATCCGGCGCGGCTGGCCCTCCAGGTTCACTGCATCCCAGTTGACTTCACCGGCGTACAGCACCGCGTTGCGGCCGCGTCCGATATCAACGAATGCAGCTTCCATGGATGGCAGTACGTTCTGGACCTTGCCGAGATAGACGTTGCCGATCAGGGAGTCCTGCTGGGTCTTGGACACGAAGTGCTCGGCCAGGACGCCATCTTCAAGGACTGCGATCTGGATTCTGTCGTCGCGCTGGCGGACGATCATTTGCCGGTCCACGGATTCGCGGCGTGCCAGGAACTCGGCTTCGGTAATCACCTGGCGGCGACGTCCGGTCTCGCGGGACTCGCGGCGACGCTGCTTCTTGGCCTCGAGCCGGGTGGAGCCCTTGACGCTTGCGACCCGGTTGGAAGGAGCCGTTTCCGTGATGGGCCGGGGGGCGCGAACGCGGGTTACCGTGTTGGGCGGGTCGTCATCCGAGCCGCCCGTCAGTTCAAGGTCCTGGTCTCCACGACGCCGACGACGACGGCGACGCGACGTGACGCCTTCCTCGAGGGCTTCAGCTGCGGGAGTTTCTTCGTCGCCGGAGTCATTGCCGTCTTCGGTGTCGTTCTCGTCGCGTTCAGTGCCACGGCGCCCGCGGCGGCCACGGCTCCGGCGACGGCGACGACTGCCACCCTCGTCCAGCTCACCGTCTGCGGCTGCTTCAGCGTCGTCTTCCGGCTCGTCGTCCGTCTCTTCCACGGCCGCAACGCGCGGGACAGTGGTGAGGTCAGGGGCCTGGAAGATCATCGACGTGATGGAAACCGGCTCCATGAACAGCGAGGTGGCAGCGGCAGGAGCAGCTTCCTCGGCCGGAGCCTCTTCCTCAGCGGCAGGTTCTTCCGGCTGGGTGCCGGCCTCCGGCGTCGTGGTTTCTTCAACAACTTCAGCAGCTGCGGGCGTCTCTTCTGCCTCCACCTTGGGCTTGGCAGCACGACGACGGCGGACCGGCTTTTCGGGGGCAGCTTCAGGGACGGCTTCGGGCTGGGTTTCGGCGGCAGGCTCCTGGCCTGCGGCGGTTTCATCGCCGAGGCCGGGCAAGGGCTCGGTTGGCTCAACCTTCTTGCGGGACCGGGTGCGGCGTACGGGCTTGGCGTCAGCCTCGGGAGTTTCCGCAACTGCGGGCGTCCCAGTGGCAGGGGCCTCAGTTGCCTCTGCCTCAGCAACTGCCTTGGGCGCAGCCTTGCGCCGGGTCCGGGTGGTTTTCTTGGGCGCTTCCGCAGTTTCCGCGGGAGCTGCCTCATCATTAACGGCTACAACCTGGTCATTATCCATATGTGGCAACACTCCTGCCCCAGCGACACCGCCACATCCGGCGCCCAGAGGGGCAAATATTGTCAAAACCCGCAGGCGTTGACAGAAGTCGGTAGTATGCCTTCCGGTTCGCACCATCATTGGGGTGCGGCAGCCCTGGAAGGCCGGCGGCTTAGTTCTGAAACCCGTTGTTCTGCTGCCACAACCAGGTGCCGTCCATTGTTATGGCGGGCCTACCGAGGATCGACGTGATCCGGGCATGCCCAGCTCATACTGGCGGTCTTGGGAACAAGTCACCGGACCGGAATCCGAATGTGGGTCGGCTTCCAGCCATGTTCATTCTCTCACACCCGCGCGACATCGCCCGTTAGGACGCTGTGTCGTCCGGATCGGCACAAGCTGGGCGCAGCCCACAGCCAGCGGCGTTAGAATCCTCCCAAGAACCCTTCCCGGCCCGCCGGGGCACAACGTCGAAAAGGATCCGATCCGCGATGCCGAGCACCGCCAGGGAAAACCTGGCCATCAATACCTCCACCACTGCGGGAGAGTCGTCCGCACAACAGGAGAAGTTGCCGAGGACTGTCCGCGACAAGCCCTTCGCCTGGCTCCTCCTGGTCACCGGCGTCATCGGTTGGCTGGCGTCCGGGGCGTTGGTCCTGGAGAAACTGGAAGTCCTCAAGGACCCAAACCATGTAACGGTCTGCGATGTGAACCCGTGGATTTCCTGCGGCGCCGTGATGCAAACACCACAGAGCTCCGTGTTCGGATTCCCCAACATGTTCATCGGCATTGTGGCCTTTGCCGTCATCATCACCACGGCCATGGGCCTTCTCGCCGGCGCCCGGTTCTCGCGCGGCTACTGGCTTGGACTGCAGGCGGGCGTGACCCTCGGTTTCGTGTTCGTTGTCTGGCTGTGGTCCCAGGCCCTGTACGTCATCAATGTACTGTGCCCGTTCTGCATGGTGGTGTGGGCCGTCATGATCCCCCTCTTTGTCTGGGTGACCATCCGGAACATCTCCCACGGCGTCATCAAGGCACCGCCGGGCTTGACCAAGTTGCTGGGCGATTCCGGGTGGATCATTGTGGCCCTGCTGTATGTCGCGGTCATCGCCACGATCTTCTTCGCCTTCATCCACGTTTTCGCTGGGACGTCCGGCTACTAAACCCCTCCGCGGGGTGACAGCTAAGGCCAATGTTCGACTCGAACATTGGCCTTAGCTGTCAGGTCGGTGCGGCGTGGTTAGCCGGCGAACCAGATCTTGATCTCGCGCTCGGCCGATTCAACGGAGTCGGAGCCGTGGACGAGGTTCTGCTGGACCGCCAGGCCCCAGTCGCGACCGAAGTCGCCACGGATGGTGCCCGGAGCCGCCGTCGTCGGATCCGTCGTTCCGGCCAGTGAGCGGAAGCCTTCGATGACGCGGTGGCCCTCGAAGACGGCAGCGATGACCGGTCCGCTCAGCATGAACTCAACCAGCGGCTCGTAGAAGGGCTTACCCACGTGTTCCTCGTAGTGCTGCTCCAGCAGCTCACGGGTGGCGTTGACCTTCTTCAGTTCGGCCAGGGTGTAGCCCTTGGCCTCGATGCGGGCGAGGATGCTCCCGCCCAGGTTGCGGGCGACGCCGTCGGGCTTGACCAGGACGAGGGTCCGTTCAATGCTCACAGTTGCTCCAATGTGATGTGTTCAGTGACTTACGTTCGGTGGTTTTCCCAGCCAGTTTACGGGGTTTGCGGGCCGGCTTCTTCACCGTGGGCAGCGTCCCATTCCGCCTGTTCACGGTCGCGCTGGGCCACCTCACGGTCGATCCTCATGCCGGCACGGATCCCGTACCACCAGCAGATGGCAAAGAGGATGCCGACAATGAACATCATGGGCTCGGCCAATCCCGTCAGGATCAGCACTACCTGCAGCACCCATCCCAGTCCGATGCCCCACGGCCTGGACAGCACGGCACAGGCAAGGACCAGCACCACGCTCAGGGCAATTCCGACGCCCAGGATGATGCCCGGATCGACTTCGCCGCGCTTCAGGCCGAACACAGCCAAGGTGCCGAAGAAAGCCACGAAGGCTTCGAGCAGCAGCACCGTGGACGCAAACATCACTTTGGTGGACCGGCGCTTCTTCGGCATGCCGGGACGCCATTCGCGCTGCGCTTTGGTCATTTTCGCCATGCTAGGCACTCGCCTTTCCCAGCAGGATCCGGGCCTCGGCCACCACCGTGATGGAACCCGTCACCAGGACACCGCCCGCCAGGTCATCGTTGGATTCGGCACGCTCGACAGCCCACTCAATGGCGTCGTCGAGCTTCTCGGCGATATGCACGTTGTCCTCGCCAAAGCCAAGGTCGATGGCGAGTTCAGCCAGTTCCGCTGCCGGAACGGCGCGCGCCGAGTTGGACTGCGTGAAACAGAACTCCTCGGCGAGTCCGCCGAGGGATTCCTTGAGGGTCTTCAGGATTTCCTCCGCGTCTTTCTCGCGCAGGACCCCAACCACCACCACCAGTTTGCTGAAGGTGAATGCCTCCTGGATTGCTTCTGCCGTGACACGAATGCCGTCCGGGTTGTGGGCCGCGTCAACCACTACCGTTGGTGCGGTCCTCACGACTTCCAACCGGCCGGGAGATGTCACGGTGCCGAATGCTTCCTTCAGCACCTCGGCGTCCAGTTCCTTCTCTCCCCCGCCGAAGAATGCCTCAAGGGCGGCCACGGCAACAGCGGCGTTCTCGGCCTGGTGGGCACCGTGCAACGGCAGCAGAAGATCCTCGTAGCGCCCGGCGAGTCCCTGGATGGTCAGGACCTGGCCACCCACGGCCACACTGCGGGACTCGACGCCGAACTCGACGCCCTCGAAGCGGAAGGGCACGTCCACTTCACGGGCCTTTTCCAGCAGGACCTGGGCCGCGTCCACCGGCTGGGCCGCACTTACCAGGAAGCCGCCGGCTTTGATGATTCCGGCCTTCTCGTAGGCAATGTCCTCGGTGGTGTCGCCCAGGAGGTCCGTGTGGTCCAGCGAGATCGGCGTGATGACCGAGACCTGGCCGTCTCCGACGTTGGTGGCATCGGTGATGCCTCCCAGGCCGACTTCAATCACTGCGACATCCACGGGCTGGTCCGCGAACACCGCGAAGCCAAGAATGGTCAGGCATTCGAAGTACGTCAGGCGCGGCTGGTTCTCCGCAACGAGCTCGTTGTCAACGATTTCCAGGTACGGGCGGATCTCATCCCAGATGCGTACGAACGTCGCGTCCGGTACCGGCTCGCCATCAATACTGATGCGCTCAGTGACCTTTGACAGGTGCGGGCTGGTGTAGCGGCCCGTGCTGAGTCCGTGGGCGCGCAAACCGGCTTCGATCATGCGGGCAGTGGAAGTCTTGCCGTTGGTGCCCGTGATGTGGATGATCGGGAAAGCCTTGTTCGGCTCCCCCAGCACGTCCATGGCACGGAAAAGCGGCGCAAGGCGCGGTTCCATCTTGTTTTCCGGCGCCCTGCCAAGGAGTTCGGCGTAGACGCTCTCAACGGAAAATTCGTCAGTCATGGTTCAGGCCCCTGCCTTTGCAACGGTAACCTGCGGTTCATCGACGCTGGCCGGAAGAACCTCCAGTTCCAGGGTGAGTGTTTCGGTCTTCACCAATTCAGCGTTGGCTTCCAGCGCGTCCACGACATCCTGGGCAGCTGACACAGTGGTCCGGATGCGGTCACTGACGTTGAATCCGGCATCCTTGCGGGCCTGCTGGATGGCGCGGACCATGTCGCGGGCCAGTCCTTCGGCGGCCAGCTCGGGAGTCACTTCGGTGTTCAGGACCACGAATCCGCCGCCCGGCAGCACTGCAACCGATGCTGAACCGCCGTCGGCCGATTCCGAAACCACGGTTTCCAGCGTGTATTCCTGCGGCTCAAGTTCCAAGCCACCGGCCACAACGACGCCGTCGTTGACCGACCAATCCCCCGATTTGGAACCCTTGATGGCCTGCTGGACATTCTTGCCGAGCCGCGGGCCGGCGGCCCGGGCGTTGACCACGAGCTTCTGCTCGATGCCGAACTCCTCGGGCGAAGCCGTGGCGGCATCCAGCAGCCGCACCGACCGCAGGTTCAGTTCATCAGCGACGACGGCGGCAAATCCTTCCAGCGCGTCCGCGCCGGGTGCCACGACAGTCAGCTCCTGCAAGGGCAGGCGGACACGCAGGTTCGCTGCCTTGCGGAGGCTGGAACCGGTCGAGCAGATCTGCTGCACGCGGTCCATGGACTCGACCAGGCCGGGGTTGGACGGGAACAGCGAAGCCTCAGGCCAGTCGGCCAGGTGCACGGAACGGCCACCGGTCAGGCCGCGCCAGATCTCTTCGGTCACCAGCGGCAGCAACGATGCCGACACGCGGCACACAGCTTCGAGGGCGGTGTACAACGCATCGAAGGCGTCGACGTTCTCGTCAAAGAAGCGCTGGCGGCTGCGCCGGACGTACCAGTTGGTGAGCATGTCCAGGTAGCTGCGCAGCTCGTCGCAGGCACCGGAGATGTCGTAGCTGTCCAGGCTGGCGGTGACCTTGCGGACCAGGTCACCTGTGTTCGCCATCAGGTACTGGTCAAGGGTGTCGGCGTAACCGTCATAGCGCAGCTTGGCCTCGTATCCCTCCCCTCCGTTGGCGGCATTCGTGTACAGCGTGAAGAAGCTGTACACGTTCCACAACGGCAGGATGACCTGGCGGACGCCGTCGCGGATGCCCTGCTCGGTGACGATCAGGTTCCCGCCACGGAGGATGGGGCTGGACATGAGGAACCAGCGCATGGCGTCAGAACCGTCGCGGTCCAGGACCTCGGAGACGTCCGGGTAATTGCGCAGGCTCTTGGACATCTTCTGTCCGTCGGAGCCCAGGACGATGCCGTGGCTGATGACATTGCGGAACGCCGGGCGGTCGAACAGGGCCGTGGACAGGATGTGGAGCATGTAGAACCAGCCACGCGTCTGGCCGATGTACTCCACGATGAAGTCGGCGGGGTTGTGGGTGTCGAACCATTCCTGGTTTTGGAACGGATAGTGCACCTGCCCGTACGGCATGGAACCGGAGTCGAACCAGACATCCAACACGTCTTCGACGCGGCGCATGGTGGACTTGCCCGTGGGATCGTCCGGGTTGGGACGGGTCAGTTCATCGATGAAGGGCCTGTGCAGGTCCACCTGTCCTTCGTTGTTGACAGGCAGGCGGCCGAAATCGGCTTCGAGGTCGGCCAGCGAACCGTAAACGTCGGTGCGCGGGTACTCGGGGTCGTCCGACTGCCACACCGGGATGGGTGAGCCCCAGTAACGGTTGCGGCTGATGGACCAGTCGCGGGCGTTGTCCAGCCACTTACCGAACTGGCCGTCCTTGACGTTGCCCGGGATCCAGTTGATCTCCTGGTTCAGCTCGGACATGCGGTCCTTGAACTTGGTGACCTCGACGTACCAGGAGGAGACAGCGCGGTAGATCAGCGGGTTACGGCAGCGCCAGCAGTGCGGGTAGCTGTGTTCGTAACTGGCTTGGCGGACAAGGCGGCCGTCGGCGCGCAGAACCTGCGTGATGGGCTTGTTGGCATCGAAGACTTGCAGGCCGACGATGGATGCCAGCTCGCCATGGGCGAACAGCGGCAGGAACTTGGCCCCCTCGTCCACGGACAGGACCACCGGGATGCCGGCCTCTTCACAGACCTTCTGGTCATCTTCACCGTAGGCAGGAGCCTGGTGGACAATGCCCGTGCCGTCGGTGGTGGTCACGTAATCGGCCACCAGGAAACGCCAGGCGTTCTGCGTCCCATACTTCTCAGCATCGGCAAAGTCGTTCCACAGAGGCTGGTACTCGAGGCCTTCCAGCTCGGCACCGCTGTGGGTGGACACCACTGCGGCAGTCGCGGCAGCGGCGTCGTCGTATCCCAGGTCCTTGGCGTACGAACCCAGAAGGTCTGCTGCCAGCAGGAAGCTGCCCCTCACCGGAGCTTCCGCGGAAGCGGCCTTCACGCCGTTGGGTCCAGCTGGCAGGACGGCGTAGGAGATCTCCGGCCCTACGGCGAGCGCCAGGTTGGTGGGCAGCGTCCAGGGTGTGGTGGTCCAGGCGAGCGCCTGGACGCCTTCGAGCTCCTTGGAGAGTTCGGAGGCACCGGCCTTGATGGGGAAGGTGACTGTGACGGTCTGGTCCTGGCGGTTCTTGTAGACGTCGTCGTCCATGCGGAGTTCGTGGTTGGACAGCGGCGTCTCGTCCTTCCAGCAGTACGGGAGCACGCGGTAGCCGTTGTAGGTCAGGCCTTTTTCATGCAGCTGCTTGAAGGCCCAGAGGACCGACTCCATGTACTCGACGTTGAGCGTCTTGTAGTCATTCTCGAAGTCCACCCAGCGGGCCTGGCGGGTGACGTAGGCCTTCCACTCGTTGGCGTACTTCATGACGGAGGCACGGCAGGCGTCGTTGAACTTGTCGATGCCCATGGCTTCGATCTGGGTTTTGTCGGTCATTCCCAGTTGCTTCATGGCTTCGAGTTCAGCCGGCAGGCCGTGCGTGTCCCAACCGAAGCGGCGCTCCACGCGCTTGCCGCGCTGGGTCTGGTAGCGGCCGACGAGGTCCTTGGCGTAGCCGGTCAGCAGGTGGCCGTAGTGCGGCAGTCCGTTGGCGAAGGGAGGGCCGTCGTAGAAGACGAACTCGTTGCTGCCGTCCGTGCCCGCATCCCGTTGGTCGATGCTGGCTTGGAAGGTGCCGTCTTCATCCCAGTATTTGAGGATGCGCTCTTCGATTTCCGGGAACTTCACGGAAGCGGACACGCCATGCGTGCCGGACGAAGACGCTGAGGCCTTGGGGTAGTGGGTCATCTCATATCCTGTGATAGCTGGTTGACTGTCAGGATGCGAGGACGGCTTCTGTGCTGCCTGTCGGCTGCGCAGGTACCGCGGTACCACCTCACTTACCGGAACGTGATGTTCCGGCCTCTCATTACTGCTGTGACGGGCTTACCCGCCCGGTTCTACTGGGCACTGTTTGCCGTTGAGGGCATTCGGTGCTTTTCTTCCGGAAGCTCACCGGTGATGGCCGGGTCAATGCTGGTCCATACAGTCTAGCGGCAGCCGGGGCTCCTGCTCCACTCGCAGAGTCATCCCTGGGGAGGACGGGCCCGGGCGGGAGGGCTGCATAGACTCGGGTCCATGTCCAACCCCGCTCCTGCCGTCCCGGCTGCCAGCAAAGCACATCGTCGGCCTTCCCTTGCATGGACCGTATTCGCACTTCTCTTAGCGGTGCCAACGGCAGGCAGCTCACTGTTCCGCGCGATTCCTGCCGAGTGGCCCCTGCCGGTGGTCCAGCTGTTGTCGTTCACTCCATGGCTTGTCATCCCGGCTGCCGTGGCGCTGCTTTTCGCTGTGGTGGGGCGGCGGATTTGGGTCATCATCACGACGACGGCCCTGCTGGCGGTCCAGCTGTTCTGGCTTTTTCCGCTGGACGCCGGGAAGCCCATGGAACTGCCCGCGGGAACGGTCACAGTTCCGGTGAAGGTCATGAGCCTGAACACCGAGTATGGCGAGGCCGATGCGTCGACCATTGTGCAGTTGGTCCGTGAGAACGGCATCCAGATCCTGGCGTTGCAGGAACATACCCAGGGTTTGGAGGACCGCCTCCGCGCGGAAGGCTTGGAGGCGATCCTTCAACACCGTGTCAGCGAGCCCAGCGACGACGCGTCGGGCGGCGCCGTCTACTCCGTGTTCCCGCTTGAACCGGATGGTCTCCTGCCGGATACCCCGTTCCGCATGGCCGTCACGAGGGTCCTCGTGTCGGACCAGGCCTCCGGTGCCAGGTCGGCTTTGAACCTCACTAACGTCCATGCGCTGCCCCCGGTGGACGAAAGGATCGAACAATGGCGGAGCGATCTTGGGAAGATCGGCCGTCAGGCCTCGACTCCGGGAAACCATCTGCTCATGGGCGACTTCAATTCCTCCTACGACCACCCGGAGTTCCGGGCGATGCTGGATTCCGGAAGGGACGGAGCGAAGCTGGTGGACGTGGGAACGGCAGCGGCGGGGCGGTTATCCCCCACCTGGCCTATGGAAGGGCCGCAGCTCCCGGGAACGGTGTTGGACCATGTGGTCACATCACCACGGATCGGCAGCAGCGGCTACCTGGTTCGCAAAGTTCCCGGTTCGGACCACGCAGCTGTGCTCGCCACGTTGGAGGTCCCTGCGGGCTAGTCCTGCTTGCGGACCAGTTTGTGGTTGGCTGCCTGGGCCACCGGACGAACCACGATTTGGTCCAGGTTGATGTGGTGCGGCAGTGAGACCGCGTATTTGACGACGTCCGCAACGTCGTCGGCTGTCAGGGGCTTCTCCACGCCGGCGTAGACCTTGGCTGCCGCCTCCTTGTCTCCAAGCCTGTTCAGTGCGAATTCCTCTGTGTACACCAGGCCGGGAGCCACTTCGATGACCCGGACGTTATTGCCCACCTCTTCAAGGCGGAGCGCATTGGTCATGGCGTGCTGGGCGAACTTCGCCGCGTTGTACCCTCCGCCGCCTTCATAGGCGGACAGCCCGGCCGTCGAGGTGAGATTGAGCACCGTTCCTTCGCCGTTTTCGCGCAGCATCGGCAGGAAGGCGCGGGTGATTTTCATGGTGCCCAGGACGTTCACCTGGTACATCCACTCCCAGTCTTCGGTATCGGCATTCGCAATGGTGTCAGCGCCCCGCGCACCGCCGGCGATATTGATGAGCGTGTCAGCACCCCCGGCTTTCGTGACAGCCGCAAGCAAGGCGGCGACGTCGTCGTCGTCGGTGATGTCTGCCGGGAACGGCACGGCGCCGGTTTCGGCACCCAGGGCACCAAGCCTGTCAGCCCTGCGCGCTACGGCGAAGACCTTCCATCCCGTGGCGGCCAGGGCCCTCACGGTGGCCTCGCCGATGCCGGTGCTGGCTCCGGTTACCACGGCCGTCTTGTTCTGTCCTGCGGGGATATTGTGCGCTGCCAAAGTCATGGCACTACCCTATCCGGGGTGCAAGGTTCCGGGGCGGCGGGTTGTAACGCCAGGCCATGAAACAATTGGTCCATGGCTGAATCAACGCAGGGTACAGACACGCCCGCCACCGCCCCCATTAACGTTCCCGACAAGCCGGCCCTCGAAGGCCTTGAGGCTGCCTTGACGCAGCGCTGGCTTGAAGAGGGAACCTACAAGTTCAATCCGGACACCACCCGGGAGCAGGTCTACTCGATCGACACTCCCCCGCCGACGGCTTCAGGCTCGCTCCACGTGGGCCACATGTTCTCCTTCACCCAGACCGACGTCCAGGCCCGTTACATGCGGATGACGGGCAAGAACGTCTTCTACCCCATGGGCTGGGATGACAACGGGCTGCCGACCGAGCGCCGCGTCCAGAACTACTACGGTGTGCGCTGCGATCCCGCCATCCCTTACAAGGCGGACTACACTCCCCCGGCACAGCCGGCCAAGAACCAGCGCGATTTCGACGTCGTTTCGCGCCAGAACTTCATCGAACTGTGCGAGGAACTCGCCGTTGAGGACGAGAAGGTCTTCGAGAACCTGTTCCAGACCCTCGGCTTGTCCGTGGACTGGGACCTGACCTACCGCACCATTGACGACACCTCCCGTGCCGTGTCCCAGCGCGCCTTCCTGGCCAACCTGGCTGCGGGCGACGCCTACATGGCCGAGGCACCCACCCTGTGGGACGTGACCTTCCGTACCGCTGTGGCGCAGGCCGAGCTCGAGGACCGCGAAGTCGCCGGCGCCTACTACCGCTACCCGTTCTTCACCGAAGACGGCGAAAAGATCTTCATCGAGACCACCCGTCCGGAACTGCTGGCTGCCTGCGCCGCGTTGGTGGCCAACCCCGACGACGAGCGCTACCAGCCGCTCTTCGGCAAGACCGTGAAGTCCCCGGTCTTCGACGTGGAACTTGAGGTCAAGGCCCACCCGCTCGCCAAGGCGGACAAGGGTTCCGGCATCGCCATGGTGTGTACGTTCGGTGACCTGACCGACGTCACCTGGTGGCGCGAACTCCAGCTGCCCACACGCGCCATCATGGGCCGCGACGGCCGCATCATCGCCGACACCCCGGAATGGATCACTACCGACGCCGGCAAGGAAGCGTATGCCGCGATCGCGGGCAAGACGGCCTTCTCCGCCAAGGAAGCCGTAGTAGAACTGCTCAAGGCAGCAGACCTGCTCGATGGCGAACCGAAGAAGATCACCCACCCGGTGAACTTCTTCGAAAAGGGCGACAAGCCACTCGAAGTTGTCACCTCCCGCCAGTGGTACATCCGCAACGGTGGCCGCGACGAGGAACGCCGTGAGCGCCTGATCGCACGCGGCCAGGAAATCAACTTCCACCCGTCCTTCATGCGCTCCCGCTACGAAAACTGGATCGCCGGCCTGAACGGCGACTGGCTCGTATCGCGCCAGCGCTTCTTCGGTGTGCCCATCCCCGTCTGGTACCCGTTGGACGCGCAAGGCAACCCGGACTACGACCACCCGATCCTGCCCTCGGACGACATGCTCCCCGTGGATCCGGCAGCCGACGCCGCACCCGGTTTCGACGAGTCGCAGCGCGACCAGGCCAACGGCTTTACCGGCGATGCGGACGTCCTGGACACCTGGGCAACGTCATCGCTGACACCGCAGATCGTGGGCGGCTGGAGCCGTGACGAGGAACTGTTCTCCAAGGTCTACCCCTTCGACCTGCGCCCCCAGGGCCACGACATCATCCGTACCTGGCTGTTCTCCTCGGCAGTGCGTGCTGACGCCCTGCAGAAGAGCGCACCGTGGAAGCACGCAGCGATCTCCGGCTGGATCCTGGATCCGGACCGGAAGAAGATGTCCAAGTCCAAGGGCAACGTCGTTGTCCCCACGGACGTGCTGAACGAGTACGGTTCGGATGCTGTGCGTTACTGGGCCGCTTCGGCAAAGCTCGGCGCCGACACGGCATACGAGATTGCCCAGATGAAGATTGGTCGCCGTCTGGCCATCAAGCTGCTGAACGCCTCCAAGTTCGTGCTGAACCTCGGGGCCACCGAGAACTCCGTGGTGACCACCGATCTCGCGGTGCTGACGAACCCCCTGGACCGTGCGCTGCTGGCGCAGCTGTCCGACGTCGTCGCGCAGTCCACCAAGGCGTTCGACAACTACGACTACGCCCGGGCGCTCCAGATCACGGAATCGTTCTTCTGGCAGTTCACGGACGACTACGTCGAACTGATCAAGGACCGCGCCTACGGGGCGGCCGGCGAGTCCGAGCAGGCTTCCGTACTGGCCGCGCTGGCAACGGCCCTGGACTCCCTGCTTCGTCTCTTCGCCCCCTTCCTGCCCTTCGCCACTGAAGAAGTGTGGGGTTGGTGGCGGACAGGGTCGGTCCACCGCGCCGAATGGCCCGCCGCCCTGGAAATCACCGACGGCGACACCACCATGCTGGGCACGGTCGGAATCGCTTTGAGCGGCATCCGCAAGGCAAAGTCCGAGGCCAAGGTCAAGCAGCGCACCGAGGTTCTCTCAGCATCCATTACAGCTTCGGAGATTCTGGTCCCGCAGCTGAAGGCGGGTCTGGGCGACTTGAAGGCGGCCGCTAACGCGCAGGAAATCACGCTGCAGTCCGGCGAAGGTGAACTGACAGTCAGCGACGTTGTCCTGGCACCTGCCGAGGAGACTCCAGCCTCTTAAGGCCAAGGTGAGCCCGGCAGTATCCGGGCAAAGGGGAAGCCCCATCAGCGTTTTGCCGTTGGTGGGGCTTCGACTTTTCGGCTGTCTGGTGACGACTTGACAGTCTGGCGGAATCCTTGGAATTTCAGGTCTTCCTACCTCGTCACTGGTAGCTTGCTTCCAACTGTGCCAAAGGCTGCGTTGGTTGCATATCACTGAATCTTTGGTTTCCGTGTCCCTCTTCTTTCGAAGTGGGTAAGAACCATTGTTGTACCGCAAATGACAACACGCAAGGGCTCCGGGATAACTACAATCCTGTAGTTATCCTGCCGATCCGGAACCACCTGTGGCAAAGTAATGTCCATGCCGGAACTGCCCGAAGTGCACGGCCTGTGCATGTACCTGGACACCCAACTCCACGGAGCCACGCTGACTGAGGTCCGCATCAACTCCTTCTCGGCACTCAAGACCGCCGACCCGCCCTACACCGCCCTCGAAGGCAGGACAGTCCAGGGGGTGCAACGGATCGGAAAGTTCGTTTGCGTTGACCTGGACGGACTGTTTTTCGTGTTCCACCTGGCCAAGGCGGGCTGGGTCCGCTACACGGAGCACCCGTCTTCGGCAGGGTTGCGGATGGGCAAGAGCAACATTTCGGCAAGGTTGCTGTTCCACCGCGCCAGCGACGACGCCCACATCGGAATGGACCTCACCGAAGCCGGGACGAAGAAAAGCCTGGCCATCTATGTGGTCAGGGACCCACAGGAAGTTCCAGGCATCGCAACACTCGGTCCCGAGCCGCTGAGCCCGGACTTCGATGAGGCTGCATTCGCCGCGATTCTGAAGTCCAGTCCACAGCAGATCAAAGGTCTGTTGCGCAGCCAAAGTGTCATAGCCGGAATCGGCAACGCCTACAGTGACGAGATCCTCCACGCCGCCAGGATCTCCCCTTTCGCCATAGCGAAGTCGCTGGACCAAGAGACCGTGGCGCGGCTGTATCAGTCACTGCAGGAGGTCCTGGTCGGCGCCGTCAACGCGGCAGCCGGGAAGCCATCCAGCGAACTCAAGGACACCAAGCGCAGCAACTTCCGCGTACACGCCCGGACGGGCCTGCCGTGTCCTGTGTGCGGAGAAACAGTAAGGGAGGTGTCCTTCGCGGACACCTCCCTCCAATACTGTCCCCACTGCCAGACCAACGGTAAGATCCTGGCCGACCGCCGGACCTCACGATTCCTCAAGTAGCCCGGCCGTGTCCTCTGGAGGGCAACAAGCGGTTAGTTGAATTCAGGGCTTTCGGTGCGGCTGCGCTTCAACTCGAAGAAGTGCGGGTAGCCGGCCAGGGTCACGGTTGCATCCCAGATCTTCCCGGCTTCCTCACCACGCGGAATGCGGGTGAGTACGGGGCCGAAGAACGCAGTGCCGTTGACAGCGACCACGGGGGTTCCGACGTCCTGCCCTACCAACGAGATTCCGGACTCGTGGCTGGCCCGCAGCTTGGAATCGTATTCATCGGAAGTGGCAAAACGTGCCAGGTCCGCGGGAAGCCCGGTGTCGGCCAGGGCTTTCTGGATCACGGATGCGCGGTCCTTATTGCCCTCATGGTGGATCTGCTCCCCCATGGCGTCGTAGAGGGGCTTGACGTAGCTGCTGCCATGAAGCTCCTGCGCAGCAATGATCACGCGGACCGGTCCCCAGCTGTCGTCCATCATGGCCCTGTAGTCGGCAGGTAGATCGCGGCCTTCGTTCAGGACGGAAAGGCTCATTACGTGCCATTCGGTCTCGATACCGCGCACCTGTTCGACTTCCCCGATCCAGCGCGACGTAATCCACGCGAACGGGCAGACCGGGTCGAACCAGAAATCTGCCTTGTTGACGGTGTTGTCGGACGCGGTCACTTCAGACACAAGCTGTTCGGACACAGGGGAACTCCTCGGAAGAGTGGAAACGTGGCTTTTCAAGGCGGCTCGCAACCAAGCCGCTCCTTTTTGCCAACGGCAGTTTAGGCAGACTTATTCCGCCGCTTTGCCACCACGTCATGGGCGATCATGGTGGGCTGGGCTTTCTTGGATACTGCATCCGCTGTGATGACCACCGTCGCGATGTCGTCCCGGCTGGGCAGATCGAACATGACCGGGAGAAGCACTTCTTCCATGATGGCCCGCAAACCACGGGCGCCGGTGCCCCGTTCGAGCGCCTGGTCCGCTATGGCGTCCAGGGCGTCCTGGTCGAACTGCAATTCCACGCCGTCCAGCTGGAACATCTTCTGGTATTGCTTCACGAGCGCGTTTTTGGGCGTGGAAAGGATCTGGATCAGCGCCGGACGATCAAGGCTGGACACGGTGGTGATGACAGGCAACCGGCCAATGAATTCCGGAATAAGTCCAAACTTCAGCAAGTCCTCGGGCATGACTTCCCCGTAGGTGTCCACATTGTCCCTGGCTTCGTTCAGTGGTGCACCGAAGCCAATGCCCTTCCGGCCGGACCGGGAGCCGATAATGTCCTCCAGGCCGGCAAAGGCGCCCGCCACAATGAAGAGAACATTGGTTGTGTCGATCTGGATGAACTCCTGATGCGGGTGTTTTCGGCCACCCTGGGGAGGTACAGAGGCCACAGTGCCTTCCAGGATTTTCAGGAGGGCCTGCTGCACACCCTCACCGGACACATCCCGGGTGATCGAAGGGTTCTCGCTCTTTCGCGAGATCTTGTCGATCTCGTCGATGTAAATAATGCCCTGCTCGGCCTTCTTGACGTCGTAGTCGGCGGCCTGGATGAGCTTGAGCAGGATGTTTTCAACGTCCTCGCCGACGTAGCCTGCTTCGGTCAAGGCCGTGGCGTCTGCGACAGCGAACGGGACGTTCAGCCGGCGGGCCAGGGTTTGGGCCAAATAGGTTTTACCGCAGCCGGTGGGACCGATCAGCAAAATGTTGGATTTGGCGATCTCCACATCCTCGTGATGGGGCCCTTCGCCCAAACTGCCGGTCTTGGGTGCATGCCCGGCCTGGATGCGCTTGTAGTGGTTGTATACCGCTACCGCGAGCGACCGTTTGGCGGGTTCCTGGCCGATGACATATTCCTGCAGGAAATCAAAGATTTCGCGGGGCTTGGGCAACTCGAAGCTTCCGAGATCGGAGACCTCGGCCAGTTCCTCTTCGATGATTTCGTTGCACAGCTCGATGCATTCGTCGCAGATGTACACACCGGGCCCGGCAATCAGCTTCCGCACCTGCTTCTGGCTCTTTCCGCAGAAAGAACACTTCAGCAGATCCGTGCTCTCACCAATCCGAGCCATGTGGGAATCCCTTCGTTGCATGCGGGTGATGCGGCTCCGCGCCGTACTCAAGTGTGCGGCCAAGCCGCGGTTGACACCACCGTGACACCATCCACTCTAGGTCACAATGGGCTGCTTGCGTGGAAACAGAACGCCGGTGCGGTCCATATTTCGCGAACCGCACCGGCGTCGTATTCCGTGTGCTACCGGGCGATTGCCTGCGGCTTGATCTTCCTGGAGTCAAGAACCTGGTCGATCAGGCCGTAGTTCATGGCTTCGGCCGCCGTCAGGATCTTGTCACGCTCGATGTCGTTATTGACCTGCTCGGAGGTGCGGCCCGAGTGGTGGGCCAGCGTGTCTTCAAGCCAGGTCCTCATGCGCATGACCTCCGCAGCCTGGATCTCGAGGTCCGAGGCCTGGCCGCCCTGGCCGCCGGAGAGGGCAGGCTGGTGGATCAGGACCCGGGCGTTCGGCAATGCAAGACGCTTGCCGGGAGTTCCGGCCGCGAGTAGGACCGCGGCGGCGCTGGCTGCCTGGCCCAGGCAGACCGTCTGGATCTCCGGACGGATGTACTGCATGGTGTCGTAGATGGCCGTCATGGCCGTGAAGGAGCCGCCCGGCGAGTTGATGTACAAGGTGATATCGCGGTCCGGATCCGTCGACTCAAGGACCAGCAGCTGGGCCATGATGTCGTCGGCAGATGCGTCGTCAACCTGCACGCCGAGGAAGATGATGCGGTCCTCGAACAGCTTGGTGTACGGATCCTGGCGCTTGAAGCCGTAGGGCGTGCGCTCTTCGAACTGGGGCAGGACGTAGCGGCTGGACGGGAGGTTACCGGCAGACCATCCGAAGTTGTAGTTCATGTTCTTACTCCTGGGGTTTCAGTGGTTCTTTGGTGCCGGATTAGTTTTCGGAGTTCGACTGGTTGGCCGTACCGCCGCCACCGGCCACAGAACCGGCGTGCGCCGAGATCTTGTCGAAGAAGCCGTATTCCAATGCCTCTGGGGCCGTAAACCACTTGTCGCGGTCGTTGTCCTTGAGGATCGTCTCCACGGTCTGTCCGGTCTGCTCGGCCGTAAGCTCCGCCATGACCTTCTTCATGTGCAGGATCAGTTCCGCCTGGATCTTGATGTCCGAGGCCGTTCCGCCGATGCCGCCGGAAGGCTGGTGCATCAGGATGCGGGCGTTGGGGGTTGCGTAACGCTTGCCCTTGGTTCCGGAGGAAAGGAGGAACTGGCCCATTGAAGCTGCCAGGCCGGTGGCCACGGTAACAACATCGTTCGGAATGAACTGCATGGTGTCGTAGATGGCCATACCGGCCGTCACGGAACCACCCGGCGAGTTGATGTACAGGTAGATGTCCTTCTCCGGGTCTTCGGCCGAGAGAAGGAGGAGCTGGGAGCAAATGGCGTTGGCGTTCTCGTCACGCACTTCAGAGCCGAGCCAGATAATGCGCTCTTTCAGCAGGCGGTTGTAGATGTAGTTGTCCTGGGCTGCGGGATCGACAGTTGCCATCCGGGGAGCCTCTGATTGCTGTGACATAAGTACTTACCTCTCGCTGGTGCCAGTGACCTCACTGAACTTCACTACTTGGACACTAACCGTTTTCCGGGGTGATTTGTTCGCCGGAATCACGCTGTTCGCTGACGGCGCACGTTTGCTTTCAGCGCCACTGTTCGGCCTTAAAGAAAACCGACCCCGGATCAACTGATCCGGGGTCGGCCTGCGTCGTGAATTAGAACTTCACTGCTGCGGGGTCGTCGCTGGCAGGAGCGTCTGCTTCTTCCGAAGCTTCAACAGCTGCAGCTTCTCCGGCGGGGCGGACGAAGTCCGTCAGGTCAACCTTGTTGCCCTCGGTGTCGACTACCTCGGCCTGGCCCAGTACAACGGCCAGGGCCTTGCGGCGGCGAACCTCGGAAACCATCATGGGCACCTGGCCGCTCTGATCAATGATCTGGGCGAACTGGTTGGGGTCCATGCCGTACTGGCTTGCCGTGGTGACGATGTAGTCGATCAGCTCGTTCTGGCTGACTTCTACTTCTTCCTTGTCGGCAATGGCGTCAAGGATGATTTCGTTCTGGAAGGCGCGCTCGGTGTTGGCCTTGACCTCGGCGCGGTGCTCCTCGGTGTCGTGGTCACCTTCGCCGTGGGCGTTCTCCGGGTTGAAGTGGGCCTCGATCTGCTCTTCGACGACAGAGTCCGGAACCGGAACCTCAACGAGCTCAACGAGCTTGTCCAGGACCTTGTCGCGGGCCTCGACGCCCTGCTCCACAACCTTGGAGTCGGCTGCCTGCTTGGCGAGGTCCTCGCGGAGCTCTGCAAGGGTGTCGAACTCGGAAGCGAGCTGGGCAAAGTCGTCGTCGGCCTCGGGAAGCTCGCGCTCCTTGACGGCCTTGACAACGACCTTCACCTGGGCAGCTTCGCCGGCGTGGTCGCCGCCAACAAGCGTGGTGTCGAAGATGGCTTCTTCGTCGGCGGACAGACCGGTAACGGCTTCGTCCAGGCCTTCGAGCATGGTGCCGGCGCCTACCTGATAGGACAGGCCGGCAGCGGAATCGATCTCTTCGCCGTCAATGGTGGCGGTGATGTCGATGGTGAGGAAGTCATCGTTCTTGGCAGGGCGCTCAACGGTCTTCAGCGTGCCGAAGCGGCCGCGCAGTTCGTCGAGGGACTTGTCAACGTCGGCGTCGGAGGACTCAGCAGCAGCAACCTCAACCTTGATGCCGGCGTAGTCCGGCAGTTCGATCTCGGGGCGGACATCGATCTCCACCTGGAACTTGAGCTCGCCGTCGGTTGCGGACGGATCCGGAACCTCGGTGATTTCAACCTCAGGACGGCTCAGCGGGCGGACGCCGGTTTCCTGGACTGCAGCCTGGTACCAGCCGTTGAGGCCATCGTTGATGGCCGTCTCCAGGACGTAGCCTCGGCCGACACGCTGGTCGATGAGCTTGGAGGGAACTTTGCCCTTGCGGAATCCGGGAACCTGGATCTGCGAAGCAACGGTCTTGTACGCGGCATCGATGCTCGGCTTCAGTTCCTCAAAGGGAACCTCAACGTTGAGCTTGACCCGCGTTGCGGTGAGGTTCTCGACAGCGCTCTTCACAGTCTAAGTACTCCTGATTTTGTGGGTATGGGGTTCTGTCGTGTCCCGGAATCGGACACAAAACACAGAGTCGGGGTGACAGGATTTGAACCTGCGACTTCCTGCTCCCAAAGCAGGCGCTCTAGCCAAGCTGAGCTACACCCCGAACGCACAGGACAGTCTACGGGCAAGCGGGCCGGGAATGCACATTTGACACCGCCGCCGGAATTAGGTTTAGTTGTACCCGGCTTCAACAGCCACCGGGAAGTTGTCCTCGAGCAGGATATTCCTCCTGGGGACGTAGCTTAATGGTAAAGCCTCAGTCTTCCAAACTGATTACGCGGGTTCGATTCCCGTCGTCCCCTCCAGGCAAAGCGCCCCCGATCCACGGATCGGGGGCGCTTTCTTCTGTTCAGAGTCGTTTCTGTTCCGGATCGTTTCTGTGCAGCTTTGTTTCTGTCCGGATCCGGCAGAAACCTAGACCTGGCAGCCGGGGCACCAATAGAGTTTGCGGGCACCGATTTCCGTCACACCCACCAGCGTCCCGCAAGCGCGGCAGGGCATTCCCTCGCGCTTATAGACAAAGTGGGCATCGGCGTCGGGCGCCAAGACGCCGCCGCCGGTCCAGAGTGACGGGGGTGTCGTAACAATCCGGCCATCGCGGACGCCATCGGACATGGTTGCCACTGTGTCGTCCCACAGCCGGCCTGCGGTCTCGACATCAACACCTGTTCCGGGCGTCCATGGGTCCACCGCCTGCCGGAACAGCACTTCGGCGCGGTAGATGTTTCCCACCCCGGCCAACACGGACTGGTCCATCAGCAGCAGTGCTACAGCGGTCTTGCGCCGGCGCAGGCGCGCGATGAACTCCTCGCGGTCCCCGGGCCGGTTTTGGAGGGGGTCGGGCCCCAGGCGGTCCAGCACGGCTTCCGCCTCGGCAGCAGTGATCGCCGCGCATGTGGTGGCACCACGAAGATCAGCCCAGCCGTGTTTTGAGACAAGCCTGACTCGGACGGCACCCACGGGCTCCGGCGGACCGGCGTAGTCACCACCGTCCGCGCCTGAACCGCTCTCCCGCTCCCCGATGCGGCGCGGAGCTCCAATGCTTGAGGAACCAGTGAATGTGCTGTCTCCGCCAAAACTCCAGGCTCCGTACAGGCCCAGGTGCACGTGGAGGAACAGGCCGTGGTCGAAGCGGAGGAAGAACTGCTTCCCGTGGGCCGTAGCTTCCTCCAAGGTGTGTCCCGTCAACAGGCTTGCGCCGGCCACGAAACGTCCTTGGGGACTGGAGACTTCCAGGCGCTGCCCGCCAAAAACATCCTGGAATTGGCGGGCCAGCCGATGGACCGAATGTCCTTCCGGCACTACTGGACGATTTCGCCGGTGGTTTCGTACACAGCGATCTTGCCGATGCGGCGGACATGGCGCTCGTCGTTGCTGAACGGTTCCTGCAGGAAGGCTTCAATAAGCTCCGTGGCCTCTTCCACAGTGTGCTGGCGGCCGCCGACGGCAACGACGTTGGCGTCGTTGTGTTCCCGGGCCAGTTTTGCGGTGGAGAGGTTCCAGGCCAAGGCTGCGCGGACACCCTTCACTTTGTTGGCGGCAATCTGCTCACCATTTCCCGAACCACCCAGGACAATGCCAAGCGCGTGAACCCCGGCCTCCTGGTCAGCGACGACCGCAAGGGCGGCGTTGATGCAGAACGACGGGTAGTCATCCAGTGCGTCGTATTCCTTGGGCCCGTGATCCACTAGTTCGTAGCCCTTCGCAGTGAGGTGGTTGACCAAGTGGGCGCTCAGTTCCATTCCAGCGTGGTCCGTAGCGATGTGGACGCGGGGTGTAGTCACGGGAAGTCCATTCTTATCTGGCGCGCCGGTTCGGCACTGGGCAGCGGCACAGCACATGCCGGGGCGCGGCGTTGAGGGATGCGCTACCTAGGTTACCGCTACCGCGGTTGTTGGGCCTGCCCGTCATCGTGGGCCCGACGGGCAGCCCTGTTGAGAATTCCGGCAAGTTTGTCGGCTGAGGCACGCGTACCTGCGCTTAAAGCGACGCGGCCACCGTTAAGTTTCTTTACCACCACGGCCGGGCCGCTTCCCACCAGCATGGCGGTGGCGTCGTCATGGTGCCGCCAGCCCCAGCCGCCGTAGTCGGCGGCTTTGACCTCCGCGGCAGCAGCCGCAGCGATCTCGACGGCGGGAACGGTCAGGACCCGTACGATGCCTCCTGCGAAGACCTGCAGGCCTCCCCTGTCCGCCCGCACCCTGGCAAACAGGAAACAGGCCCCAACCAGCGCCGCCGCGGCCACGAGGGCGCCGAGCCATGGCACTGCGACCGCAATCAAAGCAGCAGGGAACACTGCCGAAACGATGATCATGACGAACACCGAACTTCGGGCGTGGACCCACATCCTGAGGCTGTCGTGGGCCAGCTCCGGATCCGCCAGGAGGCGCAGCTCTTTCTGGAGGGCCACGTCATCTTCCCGCGTCCACCGGGGGTCCGGTTTGAAAGCGAACATCATGACGACTCCAAGGGCCAACGCGGCTCCGCTGCCCATAGCCAGCACGATCGGGTCGACATGGGACTCGTGGGCGTCGGCAGCCCCGCTTTGGCCCACCAGGCCGGCCGCCAGGACCGTGGTGATGAACAGGCTGACCATCAGGCCGATACCCATCATGACGCGCCGCATGATCACGGGCCGGGAAATCGGGACAGCCTGCAGGAACACTGCCCAACCGCACAAGGTGATGAGCGCCGCGCCGACTGCCACATAGGCGCCGAACGGCGCGAAGGACGTGCCGCCGTCGGCACTCCACATGACCGCCACGGGGTTGGGGAGATCATTGCGGAGCATTTGGGCGCACACCACGAAGCCGATGGCAAGCAGCAGAGGAAAGGCCACCGCGAACCTTAAGGCGCGGACGTCGAGGTTTTCCCGGATCGATCCCATATTCCAACGCTACTCCGTGGGAGCGACACTGTGGTGTCCACTCCTTGCCTTCCGTCGTGGGAGTGAAAGAATAACTTCATACCAGCGGCCGGCGCACCGGCCGGTCATCCCGATCTCCGGAGGCACTACTTTGCCAGGCCTGAACCTCACGCGCGATGAAGCCGCGAACCGCGCCGAACTGCTCACTGTCGACTCCTACGACGTCACCTTGGACCTGACCCGCGGCCCGGAGGTTTTCGGCTCCACCACCGTGGTCAGGTTTTCTGCCGAGGCGGGATCCTCGACGTTCATCGATGCCATCACGCACACCGTCCACAGCGTGACGTTGAACGGCACTGACCTGGACCCAGCGGAGGTCTCCGACGGCGTCCGCATCCAGCTGCCGGCGCTTGCTGCTGAGAATGAACTGACGATCGTGGCAGATGCGCCCTACATGAACACCGGCGAGGGCCTCCACCGCTTCGTGGACCCCGTGGATGGGGAAGCGTACCTCTACACGCAGTTCGAGGTTCCGGATTCCCGGCGCATGTTCGCCGTCTTTGAGCAGCCCGACCTGAAAGCGGCTTTCACGTTCACGGTCACGGCGCCGTCGCACTGGGACGTAGTTTCCAACTCCCCCACTCCTGTTCCCGTTGAGGCTCCTGCCGCGGAAGATGGCAGCGCCCGCTCCGTATGGAAATTCGCGCCGACTCCCCGGCTCTCCTCCTACGTCACTGCCTTGATCGCAGGGCCTTACCAGTCGGTCCGTTCAGAGGTCACCAGCTCCGACGGCCGGGTCATTCCCCTGGGAGTGTTCGCCCGCAAATCCCTGATGCAGTACCTCGACGCCGACAACATCTTTGAACTGACCCGCCAGGGTTTCGAGTTCTTCGAGGCCCAGTTCGGCTGCCCCTACCCGTTCGAGAAGTACGATCAGTTGTTTGTGCCGGAATTCAACGCCGGCGCCATGGAAAACGCCGGCGCCGTCACCATCCTCGAAGGCTACGTCTTCCGCGGGAAGGTCACCGGCGCGCAGATCGAACGGCGCGCCATCACTGTCCTGCACGAACTGGCCCACATGTGGTTCGGTGACCTGGTGACCATGCGCTGGTGGAACGACCTCTGGCTCAACGAGTCCTTCGCCGAATACATGTCGCACCTAGCTGCCGTGGAGAACACCGAATTCGACCGGGCCTGGACCACGTTCGCTTCGGTGGAGAAGTCCTGGGCCTACAAGCAGGACCAGCTGCCCACCACGCACCCGATCTTCGCCGAGATCAACAACCTCGAAGACGTCGAGGTCAACTTTGACGGCATCACCTACGCCAAGGGCGCATCTGTACTTCGCCAGCTGGTGGCCTGGGTAGGCCCGGAACAGTTCATGGCCGGTGTCCGGACCTACTTCGCCAAGCACGCCTGGAAAAACACCGAGCTCGCAGACCTCATGGTGGAACTGGAAGCCGCTTCGGGCCGTGACCTCGACCAATGGGGCAAGCTCTGGCTCGAAACGGCAGGCGTGAACACCCTCGCACCCGAGGTAACCATCGATGCTGAAGGCACCATCACTGCTTTCTCCATCCAGCAGACCGCCATCGATGAGCAACCCACCCTGCGTCCGCACCGCCTCGCCGTCGGCTTCTACACGCTCTCCGGCGAAGGCAAGCTGGAACGCACCCATCGCGAAGAACTCGACGTCGACGGCCCCAGGACCGACGTGCCCGCACTGGTGGGCAAAGCTCGCCCGGACCTGATCCTGCTCAACGACGACGATCTCGCCTATGCAAAGGTGCGCCTGGACCAGCACTCCCTCGCCACAGCCAAGGAACACCTGAAGGACTTCGCAGCCAGCCTGCCCCGCACCCTGGTGTGGGGCTCAGCCTGGGATGCAGCCCGCGACGGTGAGACCCCGGCCCGCGGCTATGTGGACCTGATCCTGGCCAATATTGCCCACGAGACCGACTCTTCGGTCATCCTGGTCCAGCTCCGCCAGCTCGCCACCACCCTGACCTACTACGTCGCCGCAGAACATAAAGCCGCGACCACCATCGCAGCAGCGGACAGGCTCTGGGAACTTGCTTCGAGCGTGGAAGCCGGCTCCGACGCCCAGCTGCAATTCGCCAAGTCCTACGCCCAGTTGGCACGCAGCGAGGCACAACTGGACCGTCTCCAAGCCCTCCTGGACGGGATCGAAACCTTGGAAGGGCTCACCGTGGACCAGGACATGCGCTGGGAGCTCCTGACCGCGCTGGTGGCTGGCGGACGCCAAGGCCAGGAACGCATCGACGAAGAACTCGCCCGCGACAACACCTCCAACGGCCAGAACGCTGCCGCGCAGGCCAAGGCGGCCATTCCCACCCCGGAAGCCAAGGCAGCGGCCTGGGAGTCGATCGTGGTCAAGGGAGAACTTTCCAACGCACTTCAGTCGTCAGCGGTGGCGGGCTTCATGCGCGTCCCGGACACTTCCCTGCTGGAACCCTACGCGGAGAAGTACTTCCAGGCCGTGCCCGGGATCGTCAAGGAACGCACCCACGCACTGGCCCAGCAGATCGTGGTGGGGCTTTACCCGGCCCAGCTCACCACGCAGGCTACGGTGGACCGCACCGACGCGTTCCTGGCCGGACTTCCCGAAGAAAACGCAGCCCTGCGCCGCATGATGCTGGAAAACCGTGACGGAGTGGCACGCGCCCTTCGCGCCAGGGCGGCCGACGTCTAGGACCAGCCCGCGGGGTCCATGCGGACAGTCGGTTGTGCCTGACTAGACTGTCCGCATGGGCCTGAACGAACACCACTACGCGCTGACTGTCCGCTGGACCGGGAACCTCGGAGAGGGCACAGCGGGCTACCGCTCATATTCACGGGACCACGACGTCGAGATCCGCGGACTTCCCACACTCAAGGGGTCGGCCGATCCCACGTTTCATGGCGACCGGACGCGCTACAACCCGGAGCAACTGCTGCTTGCTGCGCTCTCGCAGTGCCACATGCTGTCCTTCCTGCACGTGGCCGTCAAGCACGGAGTGGTGGTTACCGGCTATGAGGACAACGCCGAAGGGCTCATGAAACTCAACCGTGACGGCAGCGGGCAATTCGAGAATGTGACGCTCCGGCCCCATGTCACCATCGTGGATGCCGCGCACACTGCTTTGATGCCGCAGCTTCACCATGAGGCCAACCAGGTCTGCTTCATTGCGCGAAGCGTCAACTTCCCGGTCCTCCATGAACCGATCACGACGGCGGTCGCGGCCTAACGCTGCAGCTCCCGCCAGAGCGCCACGAGCCTTTGTTCGGTCGCGCGGCCAAGGCCTGCTTTTCGCTCTCTGTCCAGTCCCCGCATCCGCTCGTCGTCAAGCGTCGCGGCCAGGGTTTCCTGCCATGGGCGCAAGGTCATTCCCGCATCCCGTGCCGCACGGTTGGAGCGGGCTTGGAAGCCATCGTGCCCCGGGGGAAGCCACAAGGGCAGTGAGTCCGGTCCCGCCCAGTAGTCCACGCCCTGCTCAACGAGCCAGTGCTCGGAGGGACGGATAACATCACTCTCTTCGGCCCCGGCAATCCGTTGGGATTCGGTGATGTAGTCACCGAAGCGAACAACATCGCCCAAGGCGTTGTACGTTCCCGTCAGCCCGCCTTCGGCCGAACGCAGGATCCAGGTTGCGAGATCCCGGACGTCAATGATCTGGGTTGCGGCGGTGGGAATGTCCGGAACCAACACCGTGTCACTGTACGCAGCGAATCTGGCCGGCCAGTAGCCATATCTGTCCGTACCGTCCCCTGGGCCGCCGATGAGTCCGGACCGGACGATGTGCGCCTTCTCCCCCACCAGGCCCAGTGTCAGGTGCTCGATGGCTGATTTGGACTCGCCATAACTTTCCGGGCCGGCCGTATGCCCCTCTGGCAGCGGCTCCAGCAGGGCCGCGCTTTCATCCGCGCCAGGTACTGAGTGGTTCGCATACACCGAACAGCTGGAGACGAACGTCCAGTGCTCCGCGACAGGTCCCAGCACCTCCAAGGCCTCGCGTGCCTGGACCGGATCCCTGGAAACGTCCACCACCGCGTCCCAGCTGTCTGCCACCTCCGCATAGGCCGCGGCACCCAAGGTGCGATCCCCCCGCAGCCACGTGGCGCCATCGGGCGGGTTGGATGAAGTACCCCGGGCAAAACAGGTGACGTCATGACCGGCGGCAACGGCCTGCCGGGCGATTTCTGCTGACAGGAAGGCGGTGCCGCCCAGGACCAGGATGCGCATACCGTCACGCTACGGCGCTAGGGTTAAACGTGGACAGAGTGTTCCGCGCCCGGCGAACACGGGCCGACCACAAGGAGTTATTCCACTTTGACCTTTATCCCCCTTGCGGAAGCCATCAACATCGAACCCGAAAAGATCGACCTCGTTTCGATCCTCATTACCGTAGGCATCGGCCTGCTGGTGTGGATCGTGGCGCGCTTCATCATCCTGCGCATCACGCGGCGCGTATCTGCCGGCAGTTCCTTCTTCAAGAAGCCGCATTTCAAATGGGTCCAGCCCGCCATCCGCGCCCTGGACCATGAGCGGCGTTCCCAGCGCGCCGAGACCATCGGCTCGCTGCTCACCAGCCTGGTAAGCGTCGTGGTGGTGGTGATCGTCATCATCTACGTCCTCAAGTTCATGAATGTGGACGTCGCGCCCCTGCTGACCAGCGTGGGGATCCTGGGTGTCGCCATCGGCTTCGGCGCCCAACAGCTCATCCGCGACTTCCTCGCCGGCATCTTCATCACCATCGAGGACCAGTACGGGATCGGCGACGTGATCGTCACCAGCGAAGTGGTTGGTACCGTTGAGTCGGTTGGACTGAGGATCACCCGCGTCCGCGCGGAAGACGGAGCCATCTGGTACCTGCGGAACGGTGAGATCCTGAGGGTCGGAAACCGTTCCCAAGGGGACTACGTGCCGCTGGAGTCACCCGACAACAGCGACGAACCAGGCGCCTCAGCAGCGCCCGTCACAGCTGGCGCATCGCGCGTCACCAAAGCCGAGGAGAAGTCCAATGAGTAACACTGCAGGCGGGGAGCCCCAGCCGGCGCAGGCGGGTCCCCGACGCCAGTTGATGCAAAACGACCCTTTCAGCCAGCCTGCGTACACGGACAGTTTCTATGCCGCCGTCGGCGGCCATGAAACGTTCGTGAAGCTCATCGACGTGTTCTACGACGGTGTGGCCACTGATCCGCTCCTGCGCCCCATGTACCCGGAAGAGGATCTTGGGCCGGCGAAGCGCCGCTTCCTGATGTTCCTCGAACAGTACTGGGGTGGGCCCACCACCTACGGCGAGGAGCGCGGCCACCCGCGTCTTCGCATGCGCCACATGCCCTTCCAAGTGACGCCCGAAGCCAAGGACCGTTGGCTGTTCCACATGCGGACGGCCGTGGACGCTCTGGACCTGTCGCCCCTTCATGAGGGAACCCTGTGGGACTACATGGAACGGGCCGCACTGACCATGGTCAACAGCCCTTCGGCAGCTCCCCGGAACTAGCCCGGAAAACCGAGGCCGAGCCCCGCGCCTGTGCGTACCAGCACATGGCCGCGGGGTCCGCTGAGCCGGTACCACCGACCATTCCTGAAGACCTGCTGCGCACCATCGCCCAGGAATCCAAGGGCGAAGGCCGCAAACGCGGACCCGGCAGGCAGGCCCCCGCCGTCGGGAAGCTCACGGCCCCAGACAGCAGCCCTTGCAGTATTGACCACCGCAGCACCTGCCGCGGTCGGAATGACGCCGGCCACCTCCGCGATGCCTGCTTCCGCGGCTGACTTGAGGTCGGCGTCGGACAATGTCCCCAGCGCCTCCCAGCCGCTGCGTGGCGCACCAACTCCGGCCCATGACTCCGAAACGGTCGACGGCGGGATGGGAAGTTCCACATCATCGGCACCGGAGCGGGCCAAACGGTCCATGACGGACGCGAGCGTTACGGTGACATCCGCGTGAGCCGGTTCAGCCAGCGCCATTGTCCTCAAGCCAAGGATCGTCGGCGTGGATTCACCCAGGATGCGCGGCCGCAGGACGCATACATAGGCAGCGAGGACGTTGCCTGCCGCCTGGAGGCGGATAGCGCCGTCGTCGATGCTTTTTGCCCGGGTGGCGAAGGTCCGCAAATCGGCGAGGTCACGGGGATCGGCGAAGCGGAAGGACTGGGTCAAGACGTCTGTCACATGATCGACTCTACCGGCATGTCCCCGGTTGAGAGGGGTCGGGGTGGCGTCTAAAGTCGAACCATGACTGAGACGAACACTGGCCTCCAGGTGGCAGCACCCGCAGAAGACCCCATGGAAGTGCTTATCGGCCTGCTGGACCTCGGTGACTTCGACGGAGCCCGGACCAATGAGGACATCTTCCTTGGTCCGTCCCAAAAGCAGCCCCGGCACCGTGTTTTTGGGGGCCAGGTGCTGGCGCAGTCGATGATGGCCGGCATGCGCACCGTGGAGCCGGACAGGGTGGCGCACTCCATGCACGGCTACTTCCTGCGTCCCGGGGATGCCAACAAGCCCATCACCTTCGGCGTTGAACGGCTGCGTGATGGCCGTTCCTTCTCCGCCCGCCGCGTGCACGCCTACCAGGACGGCGTCCCGATCCTTTCGATGATCGCCTCGTTCCAGGTGGAGGACAACGGCCTGGACCATCAGGCAACCATGCCCGAAGGCATCCCGGATCCGGAAACCCTCCCAAGCACGGCCGAGCTCTTGTCCCACTTCGACCACCCGCTGGCCCGGCACATGTCCTCCGAGCGGCCCTTCGACGTCCGCCACATCGACCCCGCGCTTTACGTATCCCCGCCAAGCGAGCATGTGGCCACCAATGCGGTGTGGATGAAGACCATGGGTCCGCTCCCTGACGACCCCAAACTGCACATCGCAGCCCTGGCCTACGCCAGCGACTACACACTGTTGGAGCCCATCCTCCGCAAACACGGTCTGTCCTGGATGACGCCGGGCATGAGCGTAGCCAGCCTGGACCACGCCATGTGGTGGCACCGGCCGGTCAAGGTGGACGAATGGATGCTTTACGTGCAGGAGTCCCCCAGCGCCCAGGGTGCCCGGGGTTTGGCCACGGGCAGGATCTTCAACCGCGACGGCGTGCATGTTGCCACCGTGGCGCAGGAGGGTATGGTGCGGATTCCATAGCGTTCGGACGCTCACGCAGTTCGGAATCACACGCAGGAAGGCCGGTCCCGTGGGACCGGCCTTCCTGTGTTCTGTACTGCCAGCTGTTCTGTACTGCCAGCGGCGGTGGTTAGTCGCGGGTCAGGCGGCGGTGCGTCACGCGGTGCGGCTTGGCGGCATCCGGGCCCAGGCGCTCCACCTTGTTCTCCTCGTAAGAGTCGAAGTTGCCCTCGAACCAGTACCACTTGGACGGGTTCTCATCGTCACCTTCGTAGGCGAGGATGTGCGTTGCCACCCTGTCCAGGAACCAGCGGTCGTGCGAGACCACCACGGCGCAGCCCGGGAATTCGAGAAGCGCGTTTTCCAGGCTGCTGAGGGTTTCGACGTCGAGGTCGTTAGTGGGTTCGTCAAGGAGCAGGAGGTTGCCACCCTGCTTGAGCGTCAGTGCCAGATTGAGGCGGTTGCGCTCACCACCGGAGAGGACACCGGCCTTCTTCTGCTGGTCCGGGCCCTTGAAACCAAACGCCGAAACGTAGGCGCGTGAGGGCATTTCCACCTGGCCGACTTGGATGAAGTCGTGGCCTTCGGAGACTACTTCCCACAGTGACTTGTTGGGATCGATGCCGCCACGGGACTGGTCAACGTAGGAGATCTTCACGGACTCGCCGATCTTGAGCTCACCGCCGTCCAGGGGTTCCATGCCGACGATCGTCTTGAAGAGCGTGGACTTGCCCACACCGTTGGGACCGATCACACCGACGATGCCGTTGCGCGGAAGGGAGAAGGAGAGGTCTTCAATCAGGACACGGTCGTCGAAGCCCTTCTTCAGGTCCTTAGCCTCGATGACCAAAGAGCCCAGGCGCGGTCCCGGCGGAATCTGGATCTCTTCGAAGTCCAGCTTGCGGGTCCGCTCCGCTTCTGCGGCCATTTCCTCGTAACGTGCAAGACGGGCCTTGGACTTGGTCTGGCGGCCCTTGGCGTTGGAGCGCACCCACTCAAGTTCTTCGCTAAGACGCTTGGAGAGCTTCGCGTCCTTCTTGCCCTGGACCTCGAGGCGGGCCTTTTTCTTCTCCAGGTAGGTGGAGTAGTTGCCCTCGTAGGGGTAAAGGTGGCCACGGTCCACTTCCGCGATCCATTCAGCCACGTGGTCCAGGAAGTACCGGTCGTGGGTGACGGCAAGTACTGCGCCGGGGTACTGGGAAAGGTGCTGCTCCAACCACAGCACACTCTCGGCGTCCAGGTGGTTGGTGGGCTCGTCAAGGAGCAGGAGGTCCGGCTTCTGCAACAGGAGCTTGCACAGTGCTACGCGGCGGCGCTCACCACCGGAAAGGACGGTGACGTCGGCGTCTGCAGGCGGGCAACGCAAGGCGTCCATAGCCTGCTCAAGCTGGGAATCGATATCCCAGGCGTCAGCAGCGTCAATGGCTTCCTGGAGCTTGCCCATTTCATCAAGCAGCGTGTCGTAGTCCGCGTCCGGGTTGGCCATCTCTTCCGAGATTTCGTTGAAGCGCTGGATCTTGCCGTAGATCTCGCCAACGCCTTCCTGGACGTTGCCCAGGACGGTCTTCTCCTCGTTCAGCGGCGGTTCCTGCAGGAGGATGCCCACGGTGTAACCGGGGCTCAGGCGGGCCTCGCCGTTGGAAGGGGTGTCCAAACCGGCCATGATCTTCAGGATGGTGGACTTGCCAGCACCGTTCGGGCCCACGACGCCGATCTTCGCGCCAGGGTAGAACGACATGCTGACGTCGTCCAGAATAAGTTTGTCGCCAACGGCCTTGCGAGCCTTGGTCATCGTGTAAATGAATTCCGCCATGCCCTTAAATCTAATGGGTAGGCGTACATAACTCACATTCGCTGCCTGAGGCCGGGCTAGCGGGCGTCTCCTACGAAGCATTTTCCGGTTGAGAGCACGGGCAACACCGTGACCACAACGCCGCCATCGCGTATCTGCCCCATAACGCAGGATTTCCCGGCCAGGGTGGCCGCTTCCATGGCGTCAACGTCAAGGCCGGTGGGTGTGCGGCTGACTGATACCTCGATATTCTCCTGGGGAATTCCTGCAGATACCAATGCGGCACGCAGCGCCTCCCTGTCCGGTTTGGGATTCCCGGCCACAAGGTTCTTAAGCGTGGACTCGACGGTTGATGTCGTTGCAGCCACAGCTGGATCTGCAGTGTTGGAAGGGGCCTCCGCGGCGCTGGCGGACGCGCTGGATCCAGGGCTGACGGGCGAGCTTGCGCCACTGCTGGCGCCCGGAGCGGTGGACCCCACCGGGGTGGTTGGAGGCCCGGGTGTGGCCGTGCAGCCTGTAACCAGGACAAGAGCGGCGACCAGCATTGACCACCCCGCCAGACGGACCTTGGTGGTGGACGCCGGCGCCGGCCCGCGATACTTCGAAGTGCTTCCCCTGCTTATCACCTAGTCATTGTGCCATTCACAGGCGACCTCGACGGGCGTACCGTGTGCACCGGAAGGGTTCCCGACGGCGGGACGCGGAAATGGAGTGCACATTATGAGCGGACAAGCTTCAGAGGCCGTTGCGTCTGCCACGATCGACGCGCCGCTTGAAAAGGTCTGGGACGCCCTGACTGATCCGGCCCTCATCAGGCAGTACTTCCTGGGGACCAACGTCACTACGTCCTGGCGCGTGGGCGAGCCGATTACCTACGAAGGCGAGTACAACGGCAAGACCTACGAAGACAAAGGAACCATCCTGGTCTTCGACCCTCCTGTCAGGCTCAAGACTACGCACTTCAGTCCCGCCTCCGGACTTGCCGATATACCGGAAAACCACCACACCGTTGAGTACCTCCTGGCGGGAACACCGGATGGAACCACCGTGACCATCACCCAGGGGAACAACTCAAGCGAAGAAGAAGTGGCGTCTTCCACCGCCACCTGGCAACTGGTGCTGGGAAACCTCAAGGAGTTCCTGGAGTCCACCCCCTGAAAAAACACCCTCCCTGGAAAGTATCCAAGGAGGGTGAATGGTGCCCCAGGAGGGAATCGAACCCCCGACCGGCGGATTAGAAGGCCGCTGCTCTATCCCCTGAGCTACTGGGGCGCACTGGCTCGATGACCACCCGGGCCGCTCGCGCCACAAAGAGTTTACATGCGATCGCTGGGTCATCCGCCATCTCCACGCTGGCTGCCTCCATTCCTCAACAACGGGCCTGGGCCCGAAGTTATTCACATAGCGCAGGACCGCACTCCCATCCGGAACGTCGCTGGACAAGGCTATAGATGCCGGACAGGCACTTCCCTACATCGTGAAGGACCACCAATGAATGACATGATCACCGTCAGGGGCTTTGTGGCCTCGGACGTGAAAAGTTCCACGACTACCCGTGGTACCGCTACTGCGTCGTTCCGCCTCGGAACCACTGAGCGCCGATACGACCGCGCGAGCAACACCTGGGTGGACGGCAACACCAACTGGTACACAGTGCAGTCGTTCCGTTACCTTGCCGGCCACGTGGGCTGCAGCATCAAGAAAGGCCAGCGGGTCTTGGTCGTCGGGAAGCTGCGGCTACGGCAGTGGGAGCACGAGGGCCGCGTCTACCATGTGGCCGAGATCGATGCCGAATCTGTTGGCCACGACCTCATGTGGGGCTCTGCCAACTTCACCCGGATGAACGGAGCCTCGGCACCTGTAGATTCGGGTCCCTCCGTGGATGACTCCGGCAATCCCGCGAATCGCAGCGACTGGGAGGGCGAAGACGAGGAGCAGTCTCCCCCGGAGGAAGAAACTGTACCCGCAGGGCTTGACGGTACGGGTGGCGACAGTTCCCTGTTGGTCAACACAACAACCGGCGAACTGGTGGGTGCCGGCGCTTGAAATGTCCGCCCGGCATCCGGCCGTCCAGGCGGATGCCGGCCAAGTGCTCCGGACAAGGGCGGGCCCCGACAGTGCCGGTACCGGTCGTGGTGGTACTGGTTGTACTGAACCTGCGGGGTTGGTACCAAAGGTTCGCCCTTGCCGCCAACGACCCTAAAGTTGGGGCATGTCCACTACTGAACTCGTTGAGTCCATTCGCTTAAAGCTGCGTTCCGAGGCCGACCCGGAGCGCGCACGTGGCGCACAGGCGTACATGAAGTCAGAAATGCCCTCATACGGCGTCACAGTGCCTGGGGTGCGCAGAATCGTAAAAGCGGCTGCCAAGGCATTCCCACCGACGTCACCGGAAGACTTGCGCAGTGCTGCCCTGACACTGTGGCGGGAAGCAGAGGCACGTGAGGAGCGCTACGCGGCCATTGACCTCACCGGTTTGCGGATGGTCAAGGAAGATCTGCTCATGCTGCCCGTGTACGAAGAAATCATCCGGACGGGTGCCTGGTGGGACCTCGTTGATGGCGTATCGCACCGGATCTGCGCCCTGCTGTTGGCCCATCGGGACACCATGACCCCGGTGCTGCTTAGGTGGGCCGAAGACGGAGACATGTGGATCCGCAGAGCAGCCATCACTTCCCAGCTCGGCGCGAAATCAGCTACTGACCGGGTCCTGCTGGCACAAGCCATCACGGCAAACCTGGCGGACAAAGAATTCTTCGTTCGCAAGGCCATCGGCTGGGCACTACGGGAGTTCAGCAAGACCGATGCGGACTGGGTCCGTGGATTCGTCCAGGAGAACGCGCAAGCCCTGAGCCCCTTGTCCGCCAGGGAGGCCACTCGGCTGCTCAAATGATGGGGCGCAGCCCCGGCTCGTCGCGCTTGCGGAACAGGCTCTTGGTCTTCGGGTCAACAAAGATCAGGTAGACGGCAAAGAGGAGCGCAATAATGGCCGCCGCATTCCTGGCCAGCGTGAGCGCCAGGCCCAGGTCTTCGCTTTGCAGGTAGGGGAAGACGTCCAATTGGTCGGAGATGGCGTAGACCATGAAGAACGACACGATAAAGTAGACGGCCTTGACCTGCCAGTCGTTGCGGATACCCGTAACGGCAAAGAGCGGTATCAACCACACCACGTACCAGGACTGGATCATGGGTGCCAGGATAACGATGGCTGCAAACGCCAGCGTGAGGCGACGCATCAAGCGGTCGTAGTCGCCGCGGAAGATCTGCCAGGCGACGGCTCCAACCATCAGGACCTTGCCGGCGTCGTAAACCCATTTCGCCATGCCCCAACCGTCCAGGCCGAAGACATTGAAAATCGAGGCCACAACCAAGCCGATCAGCCCCACTGGGGCGTACCAGATCCAGATGCTGCCAGGAGCGGAAAGACCGTTGATCCAGCCGAATCCGAAACCGTTGACCAGGCTGAGGGCGTACAGCAGCCCGAAGCTGATGCCGGCCGTCAGGAACCAGTACAGGAATTTCCGCGGCCAGGAGGCGCCCTTGCCGGCCCACAAGAGTCCAATGAACGGCAGGAAAACAATGGTTATCGGTTTGACCGAAATCGAGAGCGTGACCAGCACGATGCCAAGAATCACACGACGCGTAGCGCAGTAGTAGAGACCTGCCAGCGCGAGACCGATCATCAGGGCGTCGTTGTGGACGCTGGCAATGAAGTTGGTCAGGAAGAGCGGATTCGCCGCTGTCAGCCACAGTGCCCGATGCGGATTTACACCGTGGAGTTCAGCCAGCTTGGGTACGTAGATGATGCAGAGCACGATGCCCACCAAAGCCACCATCCGGAAAAGCATGATGCTGGCTTCGGGCTGGACATTGGTCACCCACACCACGAACTGCTCGATCCACAAGAACAGCTGCCCATAAGGGACCGGCGCTTCCGTCCACATCTTGTCGGCACCCAGTTGGAAATAATTAGGGAGGGCCGAGATCCCGTTCTTGTACGGATTCATGCCTTCCACCATCAGACGCCCCTGGCCGATGTAGGCGTACACGTCCCTGCTGAAAAGCGGAACCGTGAACATCATGGGCAGTCCCCACGCCACAACGGCCTGGAGCGTGGCCTTGCGCGCTTCCAGCCCCCACACCCGGACCCGTTGGCCCAGACGCAGCCAGGCCCGGACCAGCAGCATTCCACCAATGGCGAGCAGAACGATGGAGAGAGCGACGCCCGCGCCTTCGGTACGCATCCAAATAAAAAGCGGCAGTCGCCTGAGTTCGGATACCGGAGCCAGCCAACCAACGCCCAAGGAACCGAACACCATGAACATCGAACCGATGAACCCGGCAATCAGCGGCGAACGTGCGTTATCTACCTCGCTGGCTGCAGCATCCGCCGTCGGCGCTGCTGTCCCTGCCTTCTGGGCGGCGGGTACGGGCACCGTCATGTAGTCGTCATCCAATCGTTCGCCCGGTAAATTCGGGACAAAAGTTCTGCGTCTTCGGGGCTTCCGCAGCAGGAAGAAACGACACTGCTGCGCTCAAAAATCGTACCATCGGAGCACTTGGAACCGGCTGAAGGATAGGCTAGGCGCGTGCCTATTACTAATGAACGCATCGTCTGGATCGACTGCGAAATGACCGGCCTGGACCTCAAGAACGACGCCCTGATCGAGGTTGCCGCCCTGGTGACGGATTCCGAGCTCAACATCCTTGGCGACGGCGTGGACGTCGTGATCAAGCCGGATGATGCCGCACTGGAACAAATGAATGACTTTGTGCGGGACATGCATACCCGATCCAAGCTCCTTGATGAGCTCCCGCACGGAAAGACCATGGCTGAGGCCGAAGCCCAGGTTCTGGAGTACATCGAGAAGTGGGTCCCGGATCCCCGCAAAGCCCCCTTGGGTGGAAACTCCGTGGGAACGGACCGGATGTTCCTGGCCCGGGACATGCCGAACATTGTTGAGCACCTCCACTACCGAGTTATCGATGTCAGCACCATCAAGGAACTCTCCCGGCGTTGGTTCCCGCGCGCCTACTTCCAGTCGCCCGCAAAACACGGTGGGCACCGCGCGTTGGGTGACATCAAGGACTCCATCGACGAACTCCGCTACTACCGCGAGGCAGTGTTCGTCGCCGCTCCGGGGCCCGATACCGCAACGGCGCAGCGCATTTCCAAGGACATCATGGCCAGCGCCGAAACCCTGGGATCCAGCAATCCGGTGTGATCTGCGCCATTTTTGAAGGTTTTTTCGCCAAAACCGGCAAAAGTGGACTTTGCACCCCAAAACAGCAGGTAAGCTATTTGTCGTTGCCTTCGAGGAAAGCCGGTCCAACGGACTAGCCCGAAAAGGCACATGGTGGGCTTAGCTCAGTTGGCAGAGCGCCTGGTTGTGGTCCAGGAGGTCGCGGGTTCAACCCCCGTAGCTCACCCCACCGAGATTGGCTGCAGAGCCGGTTTCCACAAAGGCCGCACCGGTAACCCGGTGCGGCCTTTGCTTTTAACCCGATCCGGTACGCCCCGGACCATAGCGATCACTAAGGAAGAACTGACATGACCGTCCTGCCAGTCACTATCTGGGGCGAACCTGTTTTGCACCGCCGGGCCAGCGAAGTCGAAATTTTCGACGACGAACTGCGCACCCTGATCGCTGACATGTTCGAGACGAACGATGCCGCCAACGGTGTGGGCCTCGCCGCCCCTCAGATCGGCGTTGGCAAACGCATCTTCGTCTACAAGTACGAGAACGACGACGACGTCCCGCCTCAAGGCGTCGTAGTGAACCCGGTCCTGACGCTTTCCAAAGTTTCCGGTGCCCTTCCGGATCCTGACGAGGACGTTGAAGGCTGCTTGTCCTTCCCTGGCGAGTACTACCCTTTGCAACGTGCTGATTGGACCCGGGTCCAGGGTTTTGATGGCGACGGCAACCCCGTGGAATTTGAAGCGACCGGTTGGTTCGCCCGGATTCTTCAACATGAATACGATCACTTGGACGGCAAGCTCTACGTCAACCGCCTGGTGGACCGCTATGCCAGGAAAGCGATGAAGCAGGCCAAGAAGAACGGTTGGGGCAAGCCCGGCCTGACCTGGATGCCCGGCGTCGATCCCGATCCCTTCGGACACTAGGGCCATGGACACCAGCGCGCACGCCGAGCTGTTCAAACTCCTGGACATCAGCGCCGAGGACGCGCCGGAGTGCGCCCGTCTGCTGGCCACTCCCCCGGCCGCGGACGTCGTCCGCGCGTTGGACGCCCTGCAGGGCAGGCTGGGAACTTTTCCGCTGCACAGCATCACGGCAGAGGGTGCATCGGAAGCGACCTGGATAGAAGCACTGCTTCGCTTCGCCCCGTCGGTCCACGACTATCATGCCGGCCTGGGAATCGGCGTGGACGTCTCCGCTGCGTCCCTGGCAGACGTCGGACTGCAAATGCGGATCAACCGCCGGGTCCATGGGCGTTTTGGGCTCGACACCTGGTCCTGGCTGACGCTGCACATGGCCGGCAATCTTTTCAGGCTCGGCAGGCTGCAGTTCCATCTGGTGCCTGATGAGGGTTACGCCTCGGGCTGGGTGCTGGGTGTGCATATCCCCGAAGACGGCGGGCTCTCCCCCGCTTTGGTGGACGAGAGTTTCGCAGAGGCCCGGGATTTCTTCGCACGCCACTTTCCTGACAAGCCGGTGGCAGTGGCCACCTGTGACTCGTGGATGCTCGATCCCTATCTGGCAAAGCAGCTGCCAGAGAGCAACATCGCCTCATTTGCCCGCCGCTTTACCGTGGACCGCTGCACGGACGCAGCCACGGATGCCGTGTACTTCACCTTCCGGCAGCGCGGCATGCACGACCTGGAGAAGCTCCCGCGGGAAACGTCACTTCAGCGCGTAGTTCTGGAGAGAATCGACGACGGCGGCACTTGGCAACTCGGGCATGGTCACCTGGCGTTGTAGATCGTCTGCTGATCCGGGCAGGAAGATAGAACGCTCTTCATGGCGTCTTTCTCCGCTTGGGTGACCCACAACCGGTAGGCCGTCTTCACCGAGATCTGCCGGGCAATGTAGTGGCAGCGGAAGTTCTTGTTGGCCGGCAGCCACGTCGCGGCGTCGCCGGCCCCTTTCTTGACGTTTGCCGGACCATCCGCCGCAATCAAATTCAGCGGGTCGTTGGCGAGGGTCTGCCTCTGCTGGATGGTCAGCTGCTGGGCGCCTTTTTGCCACGCGTCGGCCAGCGCCACCACATGGTCGATTTGCACGGCGGAGCTGGTGTCCTGGCCCCTAGTGAAGGATATTTGCCTTCCCGTGTAGGGTTCGTCCAACGTTCCGGAGGCCACCTTGCAGGAGGAGCCGTCCATGAACTTGACTGCACTCAGGTCGCGCCGGAGGATGTCGTTGCGGGTGTCGCAACCGTTCCGGTCCGCATCGGCCCACGCTTGTCCAAAGGCGGCCCTGTCATAGTCCGTTTTCGGTGCCCGCCCTTTGACCGGCAGATGGTCCAGGGCCTCGGAGGCCTTTTCGGGTACGACCGCCGCCGCGCCGCGCACAGGCTTCATCCATTCGGGGTTGTAAACCGGAGCTTCGCTGGGGCCGGACTGCGGAGGTTGAGCTGCTTCAAACTGGCCCACGGTGAAGAACCAGGACAGCCCGGCGACAATGGTAGCGGCAGCCAGTGCCAGAACCGCCCACGCTTGACGGGAACGGCGGCGGGCGCGTTTATAGGCGGACCAGGTGATGCTCAAGGGACTCCATCCAACGGGGCAGGCAGTGTCTTACGAGCGTAGGACACGGCCCCGACAGTCAGAGTCGGTATCCACAATGTGTAGGAGAAGTCACACTACACAGAGGGTGAAAGAGCCGGTTATTGCTCGCGCGTCACGCGTTGGAGGTCCTCGGCGGCAAGAGCCAGCAGGCCCCGCAGTTGTTCCACGCGCTCGTCGGTGACGTCCCCGGCAGCATTGGCCGCAACAGCTTGGTCCAGAAGCTTCTGGGCTTGCTTATGGTTGGCCTTGGCGACGTCCAGGGCGTGCTCCAGGGTGGTCTCATGTTCCATCGTTGATTCGTTTTCCATGAGACCCATTCTGGTCAGGTTTCCCGGCCGTTTCCAGTGACCCGGCCGGGAAACCCGTGTTAACTGCTGCGGACCTAGGCGCCGGCCGTTTCGAGTACGGCAATGGGAGCGATGACATCCCGGGCCGGGAACGACGGCGGGTTCACGCCGGCCATTTCTTCCATCACACGGACAACCTGGCAGGAGTAGCCGAACTCGTTGTCGTACCAGACGTACAGCACGAGGTTCTTGTCGTTGGAGATCGTGGCGAGGCCATCGACGATGCCGGCCCGACGGGAGCCGACGAAGTCCGTCGAGACTACATCGGGAGAATCGATGTAATCGATCTGCTTGCGGAGATCGGAATGCAGCGACATTTCACGCAGGAAGTCGTTGACCTCGTCGCGCGTGGTGCCCTTCTCCAGGTTGAGGTTCAGGATGGCCATGGAGACGTCCGGGGTGGGTACACGGATGGCGTTGCCTGTCAGCTTTCCCTGGAGTTCGGGAAGGGCCTTGGCCACTGCCTTGGCGGCACCGGTCTCCGTGATCACCATATTCAGCGCAGCGGAGCGTCCGCGGCGGTCACCCTTGTGGAAGTTGTCGATCAGGTTCTGGTCGTTGGTGAACGAGTGAACCGTCTCGACGTGGCCGTGAATGATGCCGAACTTGTCGTTGATGGCCTTCAGCACCGGAGTGATGGCGTTCGTGGTGCAGGATGCGGCGGTGACGATCTTGTCGTCGTCACTGATGTCGCGGTGGTTGATGCCGTGAACAATATTCTTGAGGTCACCCTTGCCCGGCGCCGTCAGCAGGACGCGGGCAACGCCCTTGCTCTGCAGGTGCTGGGAGAGGCCTTCGGCGTCGCGCCAGCGTCCGGTGTTGTCGACCACCAGGGCGTCCTTGATTCCGTACTCGGTGTAATCAACAGTTGCGGGGTTGTCCGAGTAGATGACCTGTACCTGGACGCCGTTGGCGGTGATGGTGTTGGCTTCCTCATCCACGCGGATGGTGCCTTCGAAGGAACCGTGAACGGAGTCGCGACGCAGCAGGCTCGCGCGCTTCACGAGGTCGTTGTCGGCGCCCTTGCGGACCACGATGGCGCGCAAGCGCAGGCCGTGGCCGCCACCGGCCTTTTCGATCAGGATGCGGGCCAGCAGACGGCCGATACGCCCGAAACCGTAAAGAACGACGTCGGTGCTGGTGCGGTCGTCAGCGCCGCGCTTGCCAACGATCTCGGCGAGCTCGGAGCGCAAGTACTCGTCCAGGGAGGCGCCATTGCCTTCTGCCCGGTACTTTTCGGTCAAACGTGCAATATCAATGGCTGCTGCGCCGAGCTCCAGCTCGGAAAGGGCGTTCAGCAGGGGTGCCGTCTCCTCGAGCAGGAGCTCGTGGTTGCTCATCCGGCGTGCAAAGCGGTGGGCCTTGAGGATGTTCATGGTGGACTTGTTGATCAAGCTCCGGCCGTGGATGCTGGTGACCACGTTGTTTTCCCGGTACAACCGGCCGATCACCGGAATCATGGCCTCGGCGAGAGCCTCCCGGCCCATCCACTTATCAAGACAAGAATCTGACGTCTGGCTCACAGAACTACCTTCCTTGGGTCAACCACATACGTCCTCGTATGCGGATGGCGGCGGCCGCCCGGAGTAGTCCTGCGGCACATGCGCCGGCGGGCTTCGGTCCACCCACAGCGCCTTGAACGAGAGCAAAGAAAATCCGCCGGCTGCGAACGCAGTCCCGGCGGCAGAACATCTACGTTCAGTAACCATTCTAGGCGGGAAGGCCGGGGCATGGTCGTCCCGGAGGCGTGAAATCACTCACACGCCCGTCATTCAGGGAGTCATAAATGGATGGGTTGACCGATACGCCGGGTTCTGTCATCCCCTTCCGTTACCGGAAAGGGAGAGGCGGCCATCCATCTACGAACGCCGTTGCCGACGCCCTCCAGCAGCCTACCCGGACACTCGGGCGAGCAGCCCTCGAACGTGTCCTGTCTGGCCTTGCTCCGGGTGGGGTTTACCTAGCCTCCCCGGTCACCCAGGGAGCTGGTGGTCTCTTACACCACCGTTTCACCCTTACCTGCTGCCCCGGTGCAATACCGGGACGCAGGCGGTCTGTTCTCTGTGGCACTGGCCTGCGGGTTACCCCGAGTGGGCGTTACCCACCACCCTGCTCTGTGGAGCCCGGACGTTCCTCGAGCCACTTTCGTGACGCGCGGCCGCCTGGTCAACCCATCCGCCGTACAGTCTACCGGCGTCCAGGACGGCCCAAGTCACCGGTAATATCGACTGGTGCTGATTCTCCTGCCGCCCTCAGAAGGCAAAACCCCCGCCCTCAAAGGACCTGCCATCGAATGGGAGTCGCTGAGCTTCCCGGAACTGAACCCGTACCGGGCCAAGGTCCTTGAAGCTCTGGGGACAGTGAGCGCGCACGAGGACGCCCTGGCGTTACTGGGCGTCGGCGCCTCGCTGCGGGACGACGTCGAACGTAATACCCGGCTGCACGCCGAACCCGCGGCTCCCGCGCACCAGGTCTATTCGGGAGTCCTGTACGACGCCCTCGGCTTCAAGACCATGACGCCGGCCCAGCGCCGCAAGGCGACGGAGTCCATCCTGGTTGTTTCCGCTTTGTGGGGAGCCATTGGCTTTGGTGACCACGTGCCCGCCTACCGTCTGTCGATGGGAACCGCACTGCCCGACGTCGGACGCCTCGCCTCCTATTGGAAGCCGCAGCTGAACGCCGCCCTCGCCCAGCGGGTCGACGGCGAACTGCTGGTGGACTGCCGCTCCAGCACCTACGCCGCAGCGTGGGCTCCCCCGGCCGCACAGACGGTGAACGTCAATGTGTTCAACGAGGCGAACGGCAAGCGCACCGTGGTGAGCCACTTCGCCAAGCACACCAGGGGTGAGTTGGCACGGCATCTGCTGACCAGGCGCGGCAAGGCTCCGGAAACTCCGGATCAGCTCCTGAAGGCCGCCAGCGAAATCCGGACCGCCGAACTGGTTGAGGGCACCGCCCGGAAGCCACACGCCCTGAACATCATTCTGTCCAACTAAGGCCGTGCCCGGGTCAGGTCAGTTCCACTCCGCTGAACGGACCAGGATGACGCCGGAGTCCGGGCAGAAAACGATGTCGTCCTCCGCTGCGGCTTTGACCTCGGCAAGGTCACCTGGGCTGAGCATCATCCCCGAGCCTTCGGACTTTCCGTGGAACAGCCGGGCAGCACCGACTCCACGCTTGGCGATGGTCTTTTCGTACACCGCGAGCATCCCCGGGTCCAGCGCCTCGGCGAATACAGCCCGTTGCCCGCGAACCACTGTCTCCTCGGCCGCGATCTCCGCGATCGCTTCGTCCAGTTCAGAGCGGATGCTGCCGAACGAACCCTGGATGTCGTCAACAATGGCTTGCTGGGCAGCCTGGCGTTCACGCAGGGTGTCCAGGCGCTCCAGGATCTCAAGCTCAACGTCTTCAAGGTCCGAACGGCGCTTGTTCAGCGAGGCGATGTCGTTCTGCAGCGCCACCAGGTCCTTGGACAACCCGGTTCCGCTGTTCAGCCGGGTTTCATCGCGCTCGATGCGGGACGCAACCTGTTCGACGTCGGCTTCCGCGCGGCGCAGTTCGGCTTCGGCGTCATGGACAGCGATTTTGGCCGCCCCGAGTTCACCGTTGGCCACACTGAGGGCGTCCGTCAGGTCAGTAATGCGGGGATCGTTTTCCAGCACCTTCCGGCGGCCCGCCAACGACTTGAGCTTGGCATCCAGCCCCTGCAGTTCAAGCAATTTCAATTGTTCTGCCGGTGCTGCTTTCGCCACGCTTACCTCCGCTTGTCGCCGCCGGTCCTGGAGATCAGGTCCGGCCCCTTTCCTAGACTCTAGTCGCCGCCGGGAGTCAGTATGAAGTCCCAAGGGTCACTGTTGGTACTGCTGACGCGGATATCGACGTCGTAGCCCTGGTCAGCGAGCACGTTGCCCAACGCTTCTGCGGCGGCTGGAAGCCACAGCCATTCACTCGCAAAGTGCGATACGTCAATCAGGTACGGCCGCCCGTTGGTGGCCCCCTCACGCGCTTCGGAGGCCGGATGATGCCGCATGTCCGCTGTGACGTACACATCGGCATGGTTGGCCCGGACGGCGTCGAACAAACTGTCCCCGGCGCCGCCGCAGACGGCAACACGCCGCACCAGGCCGTCTTTGTCGCCGGCAACCCGGACCCCGCCCGCCACGGCGGGCAGCATTTCAAAGACACGGGCCGCAAAGTCGCCCAGGGTTTCAAGCTCCGGAAGATCGCCCACCCTGCCGATTCCTTCTTCCGGCAATCCGTTGGATGCCTGGGTCAGGGGCGCCACGTTCTCCAGCCCGAAGGCATCTGCCAGGACGTCCGACACTCCGCCAACGGCTGAGTCACCATTCGTGTGCACGGTTAGCAGGCCGGTGCCCGCTTCAATCAATCGGTGGACAGCGAGGCCCTTGGCCGACGTTGCGGCAACGGAGTTCACCCCTTTGAGCAACAGGGGGTGATGGGTAATAAGGAGCCCGGCACCCCATTCGATGGCTTCATCGATAACGGCCAGGGTGGGATCCACGGCAAAGAGGACTTTGGTCACCGGGGCCGTGGGTCGCCCGACAACCAGGCCGACTTCGTCCCAATCCTCGGCGAGGGACTCGGGCCAGAGTTCTTCAACAGCCAACAACACCTGGCCGAGGGTAGGTTCGCCGCTGGCCCCAACTGTTTCTTCGTGTTCTGTTTCGTCATCTTCGACGGAATCCGCATCAGAAATGCCAGTGTTCACTGCTTCCATATCCCTATTCTTCACTACCGGGCCGGTTCAGGCAGTCCCGGTCACTTGTGCAGCTGCCCGGTGCCGTAATTCTCCCGTAAGGTGAAGCGGGAATCATCAGGCCATCCCAACCATTGAAGAGAACATGAAAACTTTCGTACTTGGCGGCGGCTGCTTCTGGTGCCTGGATGCCGTTTACCAGAAAACCCGCGGGGTCAGCTCGGTTGTCTCCGGCTACACCGGCGGCCACGTCCGCAATCCCGATTACTACGAAGTGTGCTCCGGGACCACCGGTCACGCGGAGGTGGTTGCGGTGACATTCGATGAAACTGTTGTTCCGGAAGAAGTCATCCTGGACATGTTCTTCGCCCTGCACGACCCCACCACCCTGAACCGGCAGGGCTACGACGTCGGGACCCAGTACCGGTCCTCGATGTTCTACACCACCACCGAGGAGAAGGTCTTGTTCGAGGAAGCCATCGAACGCGCCCAGGCCTTGTGGTCCGACCCGATTGTGACTGAAGTGGTGCCGCTCCCGGACTTCTACGAGGCCGAGGAAGTCCACCAGAATTACTATGCAAAGTTTCCGTACCAGGGATACTGCCAGGTGATCATTAACCCCAAGCTGGCAAAGGCCAGGAAATATTACTCTGCATGGCTTACTGCTTAGCAGGGTTTCGATCCGGCTGGTTAGGCTGACCTCAGCAATCCCTCTTCAGAGATAGGCGTAAATTTTCATGGCAAGGATCTACGACGACGTTACTCAGCTGGTCGGCCGCACCCCGCTGGTTCGATTGAACCGGCTCACCGAGGGCCTTGACGCCCAGGTTGCCGTCAAGCTTGAGTTCTACAACCCCGCCAACAGCGTCAAGGACCGCATTGGTGTAGCCATCATTGACGCCGCCGAAAAGTCCGGTGCCTTGAAGCCGGGCGGAACGATCGTCGAGGGTACCTCAGGCAACACGGGCATTGCCCTCGCACTCGTGGGCGCGGCACGCGGCTACAAGGTCATCCTGACCATGCCCGAAACCATGTCCACCGAACGCCGTGTCATGCTGCGCGCTTACGGTGCCGAAATCGTCCTGACCCCGGGTTCCGAAGGCATGCGTGGGGCCGTCGAGAAGGCCCAGGAGATCGTCGCCAACACGGAGAACTCCATCTGGGCCCAGCAGTTCGCCAACGAGGCCAACCCGGCGATCCACCGCGCCACCACGGCCGAGGAAGTCTGGAACGACACCGACGGCGAAGTTGACATCTTCGTAGCAGGCGTAGGAACCGGTGGCACCATCACCGGCGTGGGCCAAGTCCTCAAGGAACGCAAGCCCGGAGTCCAGATTGTTGCCGTCGAACCCAAGGATTCGGCCATCCTCAACGGTGGCGCTCCCGGTCCCCACAAGATCCAGGGCATCGGCGCCAACTTCGTGCCGGAGATCCTGGACACCAACGTCTACGACGAAGTCCTTGACGCCACCCTTGAGGACTCCGTGCGGGTTGCCCGGGACCTCGGTGCCCGCGAAGGCATCCTCGGCGGCATCTCCTCCGGTGCCATCGTGTGGGCCGCGCTCGAACTCGCAAAGCGTCCGGAGAATGCCGGCAAGCTGATCGTGGCCGTCGTCTGTGACTTCGGGGAGCGTTACATCTCCACCGTGCTGTTCGATGACATCCGCGGCTAACACAACGCCTGCACACCTTCATTTCCTGTAGAAAGGTCTTTGTGAGCTTCTTCGCAAGACTTAAGGAAGACCTCGACGCCGCCCGGTCCCACGACCCGGCGGCGCGAGGTTCTTTTGAGAACTTTTTCGCCTACTCCGGATTGCATGCCATCTGGGCGCACCGCCTGACCCACAAGCTCTGGCAAAACCCGGCGCTCCGTTTTCCGGCGCGCCTGATTTCGCAGCTCGCGAGGTTCCTGACGGGCATCGAGATCCACCCCGGGGCCACGATTGGCCGCAGGTTCTTTATCGACCACGGCATGGGCGTCGTCATCGGTGAGACATCGGAAATCGGCGATGACGTGATGATCTACCACGGTGTCACGCTCGGCGGCCGCTCCCTGGCCAAGGTCAAGCGCCACCCCACCATCGGTGACAGGGTGACCATTGGTGCCGGCGCGAAGGTATTGGGCCCCATCACCATCGGAGCAGACAGTGCTGTTGGTGCGAATGCCGTAGTAGTGAAGGACGCTCCACCAGAGTCGATCATCACTGGAATTCCGGCGACCTGGCGGCACCGGGACGCCAGGTCAGAGACGAAGCCTGCAGTGGATCCGGCCGAGTATTACATCGAATACCGCATCTAGCCGGCCAGTCCTTTGTAGAAGTTCAGGAACACGGCGTCGAACGCCCTGTCCGGAAGAATCCTTCGCATTGCCAGAACGCTCCAGGCCCCCCGCCCTACCGGGTAGCGGGTCCTGGGGCGTTTTGCCTTTGCTGCCCGGACGATGGCTTTTGCCACCACCGTTGCCGGAGTGGAAAGCACGTGGCCGTCACCCGAGGTGGATGCCAGCGCTGCGGCAACAATATGCGCTTGATCGGCGTACGGGCCATCGCCTGACGTGGCCAGCAGCCCCTCGCCGGCGATGGTGCCCCATTCGGTGTCGGTCCCTGACGGTTCGATGATGACGACGTCGATGCCGTGCGGCTTCAGTTCCAGGCGCAGCGAGTCGCTCATCCCCTCCACGGCAAACTTGGTGCCGTGGTACCAAGCGCCCAGGGGCTCGTAGATCTTTCCCCCGATGGATGTGACATTGATGATCCTGCCTTTCCCTGCCGCCCGCATCTGCGGAAGAACCAGCTGGGTCATCCTTGCAAGGCCCAGGACATTGACGTCGAATTGCCGCCTCCCCTCGGCCAGGGGGACCTCTTCAAGGGAGCCGTAGGAACCATAGCCTGCGTTGTTGACCAGCACGTCCACGCGTCCGTGGGCGGCTTCCACTTGCGCCACCGCTGACATCATCGATTCCTCGGAGGTCACGTCGAGCGACAGTACGGTTATCCCGTGGTCCTTCAGGGGCTCCATCATGTCGACGCGACGCGCACCTGCGTAGACAGTAAAGCCCGCCCCTGCCAGGGCAAGGGCCGTCGCGAATCCGATACCCGTGGAGGCGCCTGTAACAAGTGCGATGCTGGCTGGCATTGTCTGTCCTTTGCTGGTGGCCCAGCACCTGAACGGGAGCTCCGTTACGGCAAAGGCCGGCTCCTTCCAGCGTAATAGGAAGGAACCGGCCTTTGCGCGGTGGTGTTACTGACCCACGTGGCCGCTAGTGGGTGTCGACAGCCGAGATCTCGGACTTGTCTTCGCCCCACAGGGTGTGGAACGTGCCCTCGGTGTCTACTCGGCCGTAGGTGTGTGCACCGAAGAGGTCGCGCTGTCCCTGGATCAGGGCGGCGGCGACCCGCTTGCGGCGGAGGCCGTCGTAGTAAGCAAGGGAGGAGGAGAACACCGGTACCGGAATGCCCAGCTGCACGGCGGTGGCCACAACGCGGCGCCAGGCCGGGAGTGCCTCTGCGATGGCCTTCGTGAAGGCCGGTGCGAACAGCAGGTTCGCGGGCTTCTCATCGGCAGCGTAGGCCTTGGTGATGTCCTTGAGCAGCTCTGCACGGATGATGCAGCCTGCACGCCACAGGGAAGCGATCTCGTCCAGCTTGAGGTCCCAACCGTATTCCTTGGCTGCGGAGGTCAGCATGTCCAGGCCCTGTGCGTAGGACACAAGCTTGGAGGCGTAGAGTGCCTGGCGGACGTCCTCGACGAACGTCTCCGGGATTTCCACGGAAGCCTCTTCACCGGCGAGCAGCTCCTGGCCGAGCTTGCGCTGCTCGGTCTGGGAGGACAGTGCGCGGGCAAACACGGACTCTGCAATGCCGGAGACCGGTGAGCCGAGTTCAAGGGCGGAGATGACCGTCCAACGGCCGGTGCCCTTCTGGCCGGCAGCGTCAACGACGACATCAACGAACGGCTTGCCGGTCTTGGCATCGACGTGGCCGAGAACCTCAGCGGAGATTTCGATCAGGAACGAGGACAGATCGCCCTTGTTCCACTCAGCGAAGATCTTGGACTGTTCGGCGGGCTCAATGCCTGCACCGGAGCGGAGAAGGTCGAATGCTTCGCCGATGACCTGCATGTCGGCGTATTCGATGCCGTTGTGGACCATCTTGACGAAGTGGCCGGCGCCATCGGTGCCGATCCAAGCACAGCAGGGTTCGCCGTCGACCTTGGCGGAAATCTTTTCCAGGAGCGGGCCGAGCGCGTCGTAGGACTCACGGGAGCCGCCGGGCATGATGGAGGGGCCGTTCAGCGCGCCTTCTTCACCACCGGAGACACCGACACCGACGAAGTGAAGGTCCTTCTTGGCCAGCGCTGCTTCGCGGCGGCGGGTGTCCTCGTAGTGCGAGTTGCCGGCGTCGATGATGATGTCGCCGGCCTCGAGCAGCGGTTCCAGCTGCTCGATGACGTTGTCGACGGGGGCGCCTGCCTTGACCATGATGAGGACGCGGCGGGGCTTTTCGAGGGAGTCGACGAGTTCCTGCAGCGTTTCCGTGCGGATGAAGTCGCCTTCCGTGCCGTGCTTTTCCAGCAGGGCGTCAGTCTTTTCCACGGAGCGGTTGTGGAGAGCCACGGTGAAGCCGTTGCGTGCGAGGTTGCGGGCCAGGTTGGCGCCCATCACCGCAAGGCCGGTGACACCGATGTGTGCTGACATCAAAACTCCAATTCGTTCGTGTGCAAACAGTCCCGACGTAGCCATGGGGGCACGCGGGAAGCGATTTCAAAACCAGGGGCTGTAATAAACCATACGTATATAAACCTTGGGCGGGAAAGCGGCGCCCACGTTGTGGAAGCTGCCGCGTCATAAACAGTCTATGATGCCCGGCGGCTGCTGAGGCGGCGCGGAATGCGTTCCCGGCACGGATACCGGCATCCCCGGTCGCCCCGCGCCACTATGCTTACCTCTATGTCAACCAGCCTTCACCACCGCGCCGTTGAGCATTTGGGGACCCGGATTGTGGGTGGCGCCCTTCCCACGGGACACGTGATGTTGGCTGAGCATTTGGAAGACGAACTCAACGTCTCCCGTTCCGTGGTGCGTGAAGCCGTGCGTGTCCTCCAATCACTCGGGCTTGTGGAAACGATCAAGCGGGTGGGCATCCGTGTCCTTCCTGCCCATCGCTGGAATCCCTTCGATCCCCTGGTCATCCGGTGGCGCCTCGCGGGCGAAGGCCGCGGCGCGCAGTTGCGGTCGTTGGCCGAGCTGCGCTCCGCCGTCGAACCCGTAGCCGCCGAACTCGCCGCCGGCAACGCACCCGAGAGCCTGCGGCAGGAACTGGTGGGCATTTCCCTCGCCATGAAGGAAGCGGGAGACGCCGGGGACATGGCAAGATTCCTTGACCTCGACATCCGCTTCCATGCCCTGGTGTTGTCCGGATCGGGCAACGAGATGTTCGCCAACCTCATTGGCCAGGTCACCGAAACCCTCACGGGCCGGACCGTCCACGGCCTCATGCCCGAGCATCCCCAGAAGGAAGCCCTCCAATGGCACATGGACGTGGCCCACGCCATCGACGCCGGCGACGGTGCGGTAGCCCGCGACGCCGCTGCCAGGATCATGCGCCAGACGATCGCGGAGCTGGCACCCAGCTGGGACGACCAGCCCCGCGTCTTCGTCCCTGTGGCCAGGAATTAGCCGTTCCGGAAGTTCAGCAAAACTTTGCCGGACTCGGCCGAATTCTTCGCCACTTCGAAAGCCTCCAGGCCGTGGGCGAGATCGAATTCGTGCGTCACAACGGGGTCGGCAAACAGGGATCCGTCAGCCAGGGCCGCGATGACTTCGTCAATCTCGTCGTTGAAGCGGAATGAGCCCAGGAGCTCCAGCTCGCGGGTTATGGCGAGGGAAATGAACACCGGTTGGGGTCCCGACGGCAAAAGACCCACCATCACCACCTTGCCGCCACGGGTGGCACCCTTGATGGCCGAGGCCAATCCGTAGTGGCTCCCTGAGGATTCAATGACGACGTCGGCGTCCACCGCCGCGATGGCGTCCGCGTCATCACCCTTGAGGACGGCGTCGGCACCGACAGACCGGGCGATCTCCAACGGCTTGTCATGCATGTCGACGGCGACAATCCGGGCAGCGCCGGCGCGCTTCAGCACGGCCACCGCCAGGGCTCCGATCGGACCGCTGCCGATCACGAGTGCCGTTTTCCCCCGAACGTCGCCGGCGCGGGAGACCGCGTGCCATGCGACGCTGGCCGGTTCCACAAGCGCCGCCGTGCGAAGGTCCAGATTTTCCGGCAAGGGACGGAGCATCCTGGCGGGCAGATTGGCGTAGCGGCTGAAGGCGCCGTCGGTGTGCGGATAGCGTGCCGCGCTTCCAAGGTAGGTGCACCCCGGCGAGAGATTTGGCCGGTCCTCGGGGTACCGGACGTCGCCAGGTGCCGGGGTGGCAGGGTGGACAGCCACAGGCGTGCCCGCTGCAGGACCCGTACCATCGGCTGCCTGCTGGAGGACAACACCAACGATCTCGTGGCCGAGGACCATCGGTTCTTTGAGAATGGACTCGCCCGCGGCGCCGTGCAGCCAGTAATGGAGGTCCGAACCACAGATCCCGCCATAGGCAATCTCCACGATGGACTCGTTGGGTTGCGGTGCTGGCAGGGGGATGTCCTCGATGCGAAGATCGCCTTTGCCATGGGCTACAACTGCCGGACCGGATGCAGGGAGGATGATGCTCATCAGACCACCACCGTCATTCCGCCGTCGACGAAAATCGTCTGGCCGTTCACGAAGTTCGATGCCTGCGATGCGAGCCATACCGTGGGGCCGGCAAGGTCCGCAGTGGTTCCCCACCTGTTGGCCGGGGTGCGGCCCAGGATCCAGGAGTTGAAGTCGGCGTCATCGACCAGGTTCTGCGTCATTTCGGTGTGGATGTAGCCTGGGGCGATTCCGTTGATCTGCAAGCCGGATGCGGCCCACTCGGCGGTCATGGCCCGGGTGAGGTTGCGCAAGCCGCCTTTCGCGGCAACATACGGCGCGATGGTGGGACGGGCCAGGTCCGTCTGGACAGAACAGATGTTGATGATCTTGCCGTGGCCCCTGGGGATCATGTGCCGGGCGGCTTCCCGGCCCACAAGAAAAGCGCTGGTGAGGTCCGTGGTGATGACCCGGTCCCAGTCCTTGACATCAAGGTCCAGCATGGGCACCCGGTGCTGGATGCCGGCGTTGTTCACCAGGATGTCCAGAGGCCCAACGTTTTGCTCCACCCAGGCGACCCCTTCAGCGGCAGAGTCGGCGTCCGTCACGTCGAAAGCCCGGCTGTGGACTCTCCCATCCGGATACTCTGCGGCCATCGCCCGGTGTGATGCCTCAAGCCGTTCAGTGTTGATGCCGTTCAGCACAACCGTGGCGCCGGCATCGGCGAGGCCGCGGGCAAGGGCGTTGCCTATCCCCCGGCTTGAACCAGTGACCAAGGCAACCCGCCCGGTCAGATCGAAAAGTGCACTCATGGTTTGTTCGTCATTCCTTCTTCAGTTGCGACGGTTCAGTTGCTGTTGGACGTGATGGGGACAGGCGTCCGGCCCAGGTTTGCGATGGCCTGCCGGACGACGGCGAGGTCCCGGTCGCCGAGCCCTTGGCGTTTGAGTTCGGCGTACAGGTCATGTGCCGCCGAAGCGATCGGCGTGGCGGAGCCGGCTGCCGCAGCGCTGGCGAGTACGAACCCGAGGTCTTTGTGCATGAATTTTGCCGGTCCAGTTGGTGTGTAGTCCTTGGCTGCCAAGCGCGGACCGACGTTGTCCAGCACCCGGCTTCCCGCCAGTCCTCCGGACAGCACCTCGAAAAGAGCCCCTACATCCATCCCGGAGCGTTCGGCGAGTTCCGCAGCTTCGGCGAGGGCCGCCGTCGTGGTTCCGACAATCAGTTGGTTGCACGCCTTGGCGAGCGACCCCGACCCCAGGGGTCCCATCCGACGCACGGTGGTGCCCATGGCCTGGAAGAGCGGCCCAAGCTGCTCGAAGGTTCCTTCATCGGCCCCCACCATGATGGCAAGGGTTCCGCTTTGTGCACCGGCAGTTCCGCCGCTCACCGGCGCGTCCACTACCACGGCGTTGCCGCCGCTTGCCTGGTGCACCAGTTCGCCGAACCGCTGGACACCCGTTGGGGAGACACTGCTCATGACGACGACGGCGGTCCCCGGGCGCGGCGCCGAACTCCCCCAGGATTCGAGCAGCTCCGCTGCCGCTTCTTCGATGAACGGAAGGTCGGGAAGCATGAAAATGATGGCGTCCTCGTCACGCAACGCGGCCACGCTGGCGGCCCGGTTGATGCCGGGGAGAGCTTCGAACGCGGCGTCGGAGCGGTTCCAGGCGGTGACGTTCCATCCGGCGCCGGCCAGGTTGGAGGCCATCGGCGCGCCCATCAGACCCAGCCCGACAAAACCCACGCGTTTGGTGGTCATGGCAGGTAACACCTCACTTCGTCGTGGTCATTTACGTAAATTCTGTTCAATATCCTAGCCGCCATTCAGTATGATGAACACCATGACGACTGATGAACTTACCATCGCCATCGCTGTACCGCTCGAAGCTGAGCACGTAGAGCAGATCCGCGCTGTAGATCCCTCCGTAACAGTTCTCTACGAACCGGAGCTGCTTCCTCCGGAACGGTTCCCGGCAGACCACGCGGGCGACCCCGCGTTCAAAAGGTCGCCGGAACAGGAAGAACGCTATTGGGCCATGCTGAACCGCGCACAGGTCCTCTATGGCTTCCCCAACGAAAGTCCCGCCGGCCTTGCGCGCATCGCAAAAAGCAACCCGCACCTGCAGTGGATCCACGCCATGGCAGCCGGTGCCGGTGGAGCGGTCAAGGCCTCAGGCCTGGACACCGAAACGCTCCGGAAGTTCCATGTCACCACCTCTGCCGGCGTCCACGCCCTGCCGCTGGCGGAATTCTCGGCATTCGGTATCCTCAACGGCTTCAAGCGCAGCGCCGAGATGGCACAGGACCAGGCCGCCAGGTTCTGGCCGGAACTGCGGACGCCCACCAAGCTGGCCAACGGTTCCAAGGTTGTCATCGCGGGCCTCGGTGAAATCGGCATGGAAACGGCCCGCATCGCGCGCGCCCTGGGCATGAGGGTCAGCGGAACCAAACGCAACGTCGAAGCCATCGAGGGAATCGACGAAGTCACCAACAACGACGGCTTGGCCGGCCTCCTCGCCGACGCCGACGCCGTGGTCAACACGCTGCCCGGCACGCCGTACACGGAAAAGCTGTTCAACAAGGACATCTTCTCTGCCATGAGGCCAGGAACAGTTTTCGTCAACGTGGGGCGCGGCACGGTAGTGGACGAGGAGGCCTTGCTCGCGGCACTGGACAACGGACAGGTTGGATACGCATGCCTGGACGTGTTTGCAGTGGAGCCCTTGCCTCAGGACAGCCCTTTGTGGAACCACCCCAAGGTCCTGGTGTCGCCGCACACCTCGGCATTGAGCGCGGCGGAAAACAGGCTCATCGCCGAACGATTCCGCAACAACCTGCGCATTTTCCTGGACGGTGGCGAACTCCCCCACCTGGTGGACCCGGTCCACTTCTACTAAACCGGACTACCAACCTGTGGCGCTGAGCCACCTCTCGGACAATGCATCGGCCATGCTCCCGGTGTATGTGCTCGAGAGGTGGTTGTCGTCCAGGTACACGTAGACGTTGCCAATGATCCCCGGACAGCTGGCACCATCACAGATCAGGTCGGTCATATCCAGGATGGACAGGCCGGTGAAGTTTCCTTCCAGCTGATCCAGCGGATTGTCGGCGGCCAGCACAGAGGACAGGGCGGGACGGCAACGGGGATCGTCGACGCCCGAAGCCATGGCGCATTCGCTGGGGCTGAAGGAGAACCGTGGGTTGTCCCGCATGGCGATGACCTCCACACCTTGATCGGTGATCTCCCCCACCAGTTCATCAAGTCCCCACGTAAGGTCCTCATCCGGAGAATCCGGGACAGCCGCGGTCCCGACAAGGAAAACAGCATCCGGGCGGTAGCGCCGAATGTGTTCGCGGACATTCCGGTTGAAGGCATTGCATTCGTCGCCAACCTCGTCCGTCTGAGTCATGAATGGACAGGCTCCAAACGTAATGGCCTGCACCCGCCAGTTGCGCTCTTTCGCCATGGGGCCGATGGCGCCGAGCCACTGCAGGGAATGTGACTGCCCGACAACGAAGATGGTCTTGGCGGCATCCGCGCCGACGTCGTTCTGCTGGCACTCCGCGAACAGGACCGGGTCCTGGGGACGCAGCTCCCCGGTACAGGGGCCGTCAAGCTTGCCCCAGTCCGCCGGAAGCTGCTCAGGCGTCGGGAGCGTCCTGGCGTCCTTGCCCACCCGGTTGACATAGCCTGGCAGCAACGCCCTTGCGCCCGGGTTGTCATCCATGTCCTGGCCGGCAATGGCGTTCTTCTCTTGCTGCTGCTGGAACCCGAACACCGTCATCGGCGTCGCTCCCACAGCAAGGCAAACCAATACCGCTACGGCCAGACGGCGACGCTTTGCCTCCGGCCAGCGCCATGACCGCAGCGGCTGCTCCACGAACCTGGTGGTGAGGTAGGCCAGCAGCAACGAAACACCCACGATCGCCGCGCCCGTCAGTGCGTCCGCGTGGTCTTCGCCGATCCACACAAGGGTGATGACCAACAGCGGCCAGTGCCACAGGTACAGGGCATATGAGGTAGACCCGAGCCCCACCAGCAACCTGGAGGAAAGAATACGGTCCACCCCGAAACGGCTTCCCGTCTGTCCTGCCACGATGACAGCCACAGCCGCGAGGGTGGGCCACAGCGCCACGAAGCCCGGGAACGCCGAGCGGACCTGGAGGAGCACACCGCAACTGAGCATCGCAGCAACTCCCACCCAACCCAGTACGGTACCCAGGCCACGCCCTGGGCGCAGGAAGGGAAGCAGCAGGGCAACCAGGGTACCCAGCGCAAACTCCCACAGCCGGGCAAGAGTGTCGAAGTAGGCCAGTTCCTGGTGGGCGCTGGTGAAGTAGATCGAGTAGCTCAGCGACGCGACGAAGATCAGCCCGAAGATTCCCAGCAACATTGACCGGTATCGCAAGCCGAACCTCCGGCACACCAACGCGGTAGTGACGAAGATCGCCGGCCAGAGGATGAAGACCTGCCCCTGGATAGACAACGACCAGAAGTGTTGCATGGGGCTCGCCAGGCTGTGGTCAGCGGCGTAGTAATTGACCACCTGCTTTTGCAGCAGCCAGTTCTGTACGTAGAACAGGGAAGCCCAGGCCTGGTTGACGATCTCAGTCCACCTTGTCCGGGGGACGATAACGAACGTTGCTGCCAATGTACCCGTCAGCACTACGACGACGGCGGGAAGCAGCCGCCAGAACAGGTGCAGCCAGTGCCGGACCAGCGACACCGGCCGGGACTCCTCATACCGACTGACGAACTGGAGGGTCATCAGGAAAGCCGAAATCAGCAGGAAGACGTCCACGCCTCCCGAAACCCTGCCAAACCAGATGTGATACGACACCACCATGAGCACGGCCAGTGAACGGAGCCCCTGGATCTCGGGCCGAAATCTGGTGCCTCTGGAGCCCCGGATTTGGCCGGGGCTTTCCGGCGATGCCACGCCCTTGGTTGCCGTCATGGACACGCTCCTCTATCGCTGCACCAATTCTGCACCGCGGTCCGCGAATTTCCAGCACTCCGGGGTTGGACGCCGCAAAGAAAACAGGACGGCGCCCCTCCTGTGGAGGGACGCCGTCCTGAGGCGTGTTGTAGCAGCGGTTTCGGCGACTACTTGGCGTCTTCCGTGCTGACGAGGTCGCGGCCTGCCGTCTCGGGGGTGAAGAAGGTGGTCACGAAGGAGATGAGCGCGAGGACCAAGGAGTAGATGGCGAGCACCAGCCAGGAGTGGTTGGTGGCGGCCAGCATCAGCGCTCCGAGCAGCGGCGCAAGGCCACCGGCGAGGACCGCTGAAATTTCACGGCTCATGGCCACACCGGTGAACCGGTACTGCGATCCGAACAGCTCAGGCAGCAGGGGGCACTGCGGACCAAGCATCGACTGGACGCCGATGGCGATTCCCACGGCCATGACTACCCATACCAAGGTGACGTTGCCCAGTGTGACCAGGTAGAAGGCGGGTACGGCAATGATCGCCTGGAACAACGCGCCGTAGCGGTAAACCGGAACACGACCGTACCTGTCGGACAACGCACCGAAGGTCACCACCATGACTGCTGCGAATCCAGCGGCGATCAACAGACCGACAGGACCGATGGAGTTGTTGCCCGCGAAGACTCCTGCGGGCATGCTCATGAACGAGACAAGCAGGGCAGAGTAGATTGACGAGTTCCCGTTTTCGCCCATGCGGAGGCCAATGCCGATCAATGCGTTCTTCTTGGAGTGCTTCCACAAAGCGCCAATGGGGTTCTTGACTACGTTCTTGTGCTTTTCGAGTTCCTGGAAGGCAGGAGTTTCCTTGAGCTTGAGCCGGATGAAGATGGCAATCACGATCAGGATGAAGCTGGCGAGGAACGGTACCCGCCACAACCAGCCCTGCAGGACCGACTTGTCCGCCATGGTGATCAGCGCGAACGTGCCGGCGCCAAGCAGGGTACCGAGCTGAATGCCGACGAACGGCAGGGAAGCGAAGAAACCACGACGACGACGCGGCGCGACTTCGGAAATCAGCGTGGTTGCGCCGGCCTGCTCGGCACCGGCACCGAGCCCCTGAATGATACGCAGGGTCACGAGCAGCACCGCACCCAGCATCCCGGCCTGCTCAAAGGTCGGCAGGAGGCCAATGGCGAAGCTTGCCGTGCCCATCAAGGCAATCGTCAGGATCAGGACCATCTTGCGGCCGAACCGGTCACCGATGTAGCCGAAGATCAAGCCGCCGAAGGGACGGGCAGCAAATCCGACACCATACGTGGCAAAGGAGGCGATCAATGCCCCGTCCGGACCGAGCGGCGAGAAGAACAGTGGCCCGAAGATCAGCGCCGAAGCGAGGCCGTAGATGTAGAAATCGTAGTATTCCAGGGCGGAGCCCACGGAACTGGCCAGCGTCGCCCGCCGGAGCTGCTCCGGTTCAACGACGGCCTCGTCAGCTTCCGCCGCGAAGTTTGTTTTAGTACGAGTTGTCACAAGCACTCCCTCAAAATCACCCCGGGCCCCCGTTGGCCCAGTGAGATAGTGATGGCAGCACCGCCAAGATCACTATGATGAACAGAGTACAGCTTGCTGAACGCAATGCCAAGGTTAAAATCAGATTTATGAAAATCAGCCCATAGGGTTGCCCAGCGAACGCGCCAACTCCTTGAGCTCTTTCACCATGAGAGCTCCCTGCTCTTCAGAATATGTGGCCTTCAATGCGGTCACGGAGAGACCAAGGCTGGGCCCATGCGCGCCGTGGGTGGGTACAGGGACGGCCAGGCAAACGACACCTACCGTGGACTCCTCATCCTCGAAAGCAAAGCCTTGCTGGCGGATGGTGGTGATCTGGGCCTTGAGTTCCTCGGCCGTCCGGAGTGAGTTGGCAGTCATCGTGGGCAATTCCATACCGTCCGGGAACATGGCCTCGATGTCGTGGTCATGCAGCTGTGCCAGCAACGCCTTGCCCACACTGCACAGCGAGACCGGCATCTTGTCACCGATATTGGACGTCAACCGCACGGCAGGATGCCCTTCGTAACGCGCCAGGTAGATGACGTGGTCGCCGTCGAGCATCGCAATGCGGACCGTTTCGCCGGAGAGCGTTGGAGCCTGCTCGCAGTACTTGTAGAACTCCTGCACTTCGTCGAGGCGGCTGAGGTACGCAGCTCCGAGTTCCACCAGCTTCCGCCCGAGCGCAAAATCTGCGCCCTGCCTGGTGATGAGGCGCGCTTCCTCGAGCGCCAGCAGCAGGTTCGATGTTGATGACTTCGGTATGCCCAGCTCACGGGACAAATCGCTGAGGGTCAAGCGGCCGGACGGGGAATCAGCCAGGGCTTCCAGGACGGCGGCGGCGCGCGTGACGGCGGGGGCCGGCGACGAAGCGCCCAACCCTTCGGAGCGGGTGGTGCGGGAATCGGCCATGATTCTCCTTCGTCATTGCAACTCAGTGTTCAATCTGCTGAACAATACCCATCATAGTGGCAAGCAGGTGTCGCTGACCTGTCCGGCTTTCCAAACCCAAAAGTTGGCTGTATATTCATTTTCGAGCTCTCCACCGCGGCATCCCCCAATAGTCGCGGTGGAGAGCTCATCCATTTCCTGTCTGCTGCTGATTGCCGGCACAGGCTCCCTATGCTGCCGCGGCGTCCTCACCCCGAAGGCACCAGCCCCCTCCTGATCCATCGCGCACCAGTTGCCATGTGGCGAGAGCGGAACGGGCGTTGTTCCCCAAGCGCACCTGGACCTGCAGGACCTCAACATCCACGCGGCCGGTTCCGCGCGGCATCCGCTTCGATACCTCCCACCAGGCAACCCTTTCGAACCATCGGACGGGCTCCACTGCGATCTTCCACTCCCGGCCTCCTCTCACGACGACGGCCGGCTCGCCTTGGGCGGTTGTGCGGATGTAAACGTGCTCCATGGAGTCAACCGTAGGAGGAGGCTACGACAATGAGAGGTCGCTACCGGCGGAAGGAGGCACTGACGGCAGATCACCAGACTCCAAGTGACGGCACCGAGGGGACAAAGGCTCCGGGCGTGAAACAACAACGTGAATTGAGTACGAAAAAGCCCCGCCCTCTCGAACCTTGCGGCCGTGAGTGACGGGGCTTCCTGGTGGGTCCTACCGGGATCGAACCGATGACATCCACGGTGTAAACGTGGCGCTCTACCAGCTGAGCTAAAGACCCATATTACGGTTTCAGCAGCCTCTGACTTCCTCAGCGCTTCAACCAACGAACAATGACTCTACATGATCAACTGCCGGAAACACCAATCGAGTCTGGAACGGCCGGAAGATCAGGCAAAGCCCGCGCAAGGTAGTCCAATGCACCGCTGACGCCCAGCTCAAGTTTCACTGAAGCAAGTTCGTCCCCGCGGGTGATCCCCCTGTTGATGATGACCACAGGCTTGCCAGCTTTTGACGCATGGCGGACGAACCTCAGGCCACTCTGCACCGTCAGCGACGAGCCTGCAACCAACAGAGCTTCCGCGTCATCAACCATGCCGTAGGCACGGGCTACGCGGTCCTTGGGGACGTTCTCCCCGAAGTACACGAAATCAGGCTTCAGGATTCCGCCGCAGATCGGGCACACTGCCATGACAAACGACGTGATGAGTTCGGGGTCTTCCACCGTGGCATCGGCGTCCGGCGCCATCTCCACCAGGCCGGACTCCACGGCAGCTTCAACGAAGCCTGGGTTGATCTCTTCCAGGATGGCCGCGATCAGCTGCCTGCTGAAGGTGTGTCCGTGGGAAAGACAGATCACCTGGTCGAAGCGCCCGTGCAGATCCACCACGTTGACGCTTCCGGCATCCTCGTGGAGCCTGTCCACGTTCTGGGTGATGAGCCCCGTCAGGAGGCCTCGCCGTTCCATCAGCGCGACGGCGGCATGGCCGGCATTGGGGTCGGCATGCCGGAGGTGGGACCAGCCGATGTGGTTGCGGGCCCAGTAACGCCTCCTGTTCGCCTCGCTCCCAATAAACTCCTGGTAAGTCATGGGGTTTCGTGGCGCAGAACCCGGTCCCCGGTAATCCGGTATCCCGGAGTCGGTACTCAATCCGGCTCCCGTGAGGACAGCCAGGCGCTGGCCCTGCAGGACGCGCACCGCAGGATCCAAGGCTTCCAGCTCCGAGGGTTCAAGCTGCACTGCGGCCGCAGGTGCCATGCTGGCGAACCCCGTCATCCCCACGCCTGGCCCCCGGTTGCTCATGGCTGTTGTTCCACCAAGGCCGATAGGGCCCTCCGGTACTCGTTGAAGTCCCTCGCCTGGCCCCGCGGATTGACCACGACGTAACGGATAACGCCCGCCGCATCGATGATGAAAGTTCCCCGCAGGGCCATTCCGCTGGCTTCATCGAAGACTCCGTAATCCCGGGCAACAGCTCCATGCGGCCAGAAGTCCGCCAGGAGATCGAAGTCGAAGCCCTCATGTTCGGCGTAGGCCCGTTGAGCGAATTTGCTGTCGACGGAAATTGCCAGCACCGTTGCATCAGCGTCGTTGAACTGCGCCATGTTGTCGCGGATCTCACATAACTCGCCGGTGCAGATGCCTGAGAAGGCAAAAGGGAAAAAGACAACGACGACGTTTCGGCCGCGATAGTCCGACAACCGGACAGGCTCACCGTATTGGTTCAGAAGTTCGAAATCAGGTGCAGGCTCACCTGTACGGGGGCCCTGGACCGCAGCAGGTGCCTGCTGGACTTCCGTCATTTGTTCTTCTTGGGCACCAGCCGTGTGGCGCTCCAGTCTTTGGATACCCCGGCGGAGGTAGTCAGGTGAAGTCCCGAAGTAGGGGCTGCGTCCTGGATATCGGCCGGAGACACGTAGTTATCCCTTCCTGACTTGGGCGTCAGTACCCAGACAACTCCGCCTTCCTTCAGCGTAGTGAGCGAATCCATGAGCCCGTCAACGAGGTCACCGTCGCCGTCGCGCCACCAGAAGATGACCGCATCAACGACGTCATGATCGTCTTCATCGAGCAATTCCGAGCCGGTGACATCTTCAATATCATCACGCAAGTCGAAGTCGACGTCATCGTCGTAGCCGCGCTCCTGAATCAGATCCCCATCTTTGAAACCCATTCGTTCCGCCACATTTACCGATGTGGCGGCGTCGGCCTCGCTCACGTTTCCTCCTTTTGAAGTGACTTCCATTACTAACAGCCAACACCCTTTGGGCGCCTGCTTCAAGCCATTCTCCCTGCACCGAGGCACATTCCGCACCACCTGGGGTGTTTCGGGCCCGTGGCACATGCGTGCTTTACGTCACGGAAGCCGTTCAGATGTGACATACAACGCCCTGCGGGGGCTGCGGCTACGCATAGCAGCGCCGCGAAAGCTAGAGTGGCCATGAGCGCTCTGGCTGCAGGGCGATCGCCCCGCAGAATTCTACTGGGCAGCCAAGCGCTCACAAGACCTGCCCGGCGCATCCGACCGGGCTGTTGAAACCGAGATGTCGCACACGACGCGTTCACGACGGGCAGTCACCCTGCCAGACCTGAGGCGCCGATGCATGCGCCTAAAGGAAGGTTGGACGTGGCTGCAGGAGAAGAGACCTCACACATCCTCAGCGGGTTGACTGCCCAGCTGCCTGATCGTGATCCGGAAGAGACCGCGGAGTGGATTGAGTCCCTTGATGCGTTGATCGCTGAGCAGGGTACCGAGCGGGCTCAGTACATTATGCGTTCGTTGTTGCAGCGTGCTGGTGCCCGGTCGGTGGGTGTGCCGATGGTGACGACCACTGATTATGTGAACACGATCCCGGTGGATCAGGAAGCGCCGTTCCCGGGGAACGAGGAGTTCGAGCGCCGGTATCGGGCGTATATGCGGTGGAACGCTGCGGTGATGGTCCATCGTGCGCAGCGCTCCGATATTGGTGTGGGTGGGCATATTTCCACTTATGCCGGTGCTGCGACGTTGTATGAGGTGGGCTTCAACCATTTCTTCCGCGGCAAGGACCACCCCAGTGGCGGGGACCAGGTGTTTTTCCAGGGTCACGCGTCTCCGGGGATGTACGCCAGGGCGTTCATGGAAGGCCGGTTGAGCGAAGAGGATTTGGACGGGTTCCGTCAGGAGAAGTCCAAGGCCGGGCATGCGTTGTCCTCGTACCCGCACCCGCGGTTGATGCCTGATTTCTGGGAATTCCCGACCGTGTCGATGGGTATCGGCCCGATGAACGCGATTTACCAGGCCCAGTCCAACCGGTACCTGCAGAACCGTGGGATCAAGGACACCTCGGACCAGCAGGTCTGGGCGTTCCTTGGTGACGGGGAAATGGACGAGCCCGAGTCCCGTGGTCTGCTGCAGCTGGCAGCGAACGAGAACCTGGACAACCTGAACTTCGTGATCAACTGCAACCTCCAGCGCCTGGACGGGCCGGTGCGTGGCAACGGCAAGATCATGCAGGAACTCGAAGCGTTCTTCCGCGGTGCGGGCTGGAACGTGATCAAGGTCGTCTGGGGCCGGGAATGGGACTCCCTGCTGGAAGCGGACAAGGACGGGGCGTTGGTGAAAATCATGAACGAAACCCCCGATGGTGACTACCAGACCTACAAGGCCGAGTCCGGCGGGTTCGTCCGTGAGCACTTCTTCGGTAAATCCCCGCAGACCAAGGACATGGTCGCGGACCTGGACGATGAGCAGATCTGGGGCCTCAAACGCGGCGGTCACGACTACCGCAAGGTCTACGCCGCGTACAAGGCAGCGACCGAGTTCAAGGGCAAACCCACCGTGATCCTGGCCAAAACGGTCAAGGGCTACGGCTTGGGCCCGCACTTCGAGGGCCGCAACGCGACCCACCAGATGAAGAAACTGACCATGGAAGACCTCAAAGCCTTCCGTGACCACCTGCGCATCCCGATCAGCGATGACCAGCTCGACGCCGACCTTTACCGGCCCCCGTACTACCACCCCGGCATGGACGCCCCGGAAATCAAATACCTCATGGACCGCCGCGCCGAACTCGGCGGGTTCGTGCCCGAACGGCGCCGCACCCACACCCCGGTCACCCTGCCCGAAGCCAAATCCTACGACGTCGCCAAACGCGGATCCGGCAAACAACAAGCCGCGACCACCATGGCCTTCGTCCGGCTCCTCAAAGACCTCATGCGCGACAAGAACTTCGGCGCCCGGTTCGTGCCCGTCGTCCCGGACGAATCCCGCACCTTCGGCATGGACGCGTTCTTCCCGACCGCGAAAATCTACAACCCCAAAGGCCAGAACTACCTCTCCGTGGACCGCGACCTCGTCCTGGCCTACAAAGAATCACCCGCAGGCCAACTGATCCACCCCGGCATCAACGAAGCCGGCGCCGTCGCAGCATTCACCGCCGCCGGCACCGCCTACGCCACCCACGGCGAACCCCTGGTCCCGATCTACGTCTTCTACTCCATGTTCGGCTTCCAACGCACCGGAGATTCCTTCTGGGCCGCCGCGGACCAAATGACCCGCGGCTTCATCATCGGCGCGACCGCAGGACGAACCACCCTCACCGGCGAAGGACTCCAACACGCCGACGGGCACTCCCCCATCCTGGCCTCCACCAACCCCGCCGTCCGCACCTACGACCCCGCCTACGGCTACGAAATCGGCCACATCATCCGCCACGGCCTCGAACAAATGTACGGCGAGGCCAGTGACGATAAAAACGTCATGTACTACCTCACCGTCTACAACGAGCCCATCACCCAACCCGCCGAACCCGAAAACCTCGACACCAACGGGCTCCTCAAAGGCATCTACCAACTCGCCGACGCCCCCGAGGCCACCACCGGAAACGGAAACCGCCCCACCGCGAACATCCTCGCCTCCGGCGTGTCCGTCCCCTGGGCCCTCGAAGCCCAAAAAATCCTCAACGACGACTGGGGCGTCGCCGCGACCGTCTGGTCCGTGACCTCCTGGAACGAACTCCGACGCGACGGACTCGACGCCGAAGAACACGCCTTCCTCAACCCCGGCCAACCCACCCGCACACCCTTCATCACCGAACAACTCCACGGCCACACCGGACCAGTCATCGCAGTCTCCGACTACATGAAAGCCGTCCCCGACCAAATCCGACAATTCATCCCCAACGACTTCGCCTCCCTCGGAGCAGACGGCTTCGGCTTCTCCGACACCCGCCAAGCCGCACGCCGCTACTTCAAAAACGACACCCACTCCATCGTCGCCAAAACCCTCCAACTCCTCGCCGCCAAGGGCGAGGTTGAAGAAGGCGCACTGGAAAAGGCGATCGAGAAGTACCGGCTCCTGGATGTCAACGCCGGCACCACCGGCGGAGCAGGCGGCGACGCCTAGGCTTCTTCCGGGACGTCACGCGTCACCAGCACCATCCGCGACGGCGGTCCTCACCAAAAGGTGGGGGCCGCCGTCGGGCGTTTAAAGCTGTACGCAGGCGCTCGACGGGACGTGACGGGCAACAAGGCTAGTTGTAGCCTTCGCACAAATGGAGGTTCCCCGGGCTGGGCCGTATGCTCATTCCATGGCAGAGCCCACCAAAACAACGTCAAAGCGCAAGGCAGCAACCCCGGCATTGTCGCCGGAAAAGGCGGAAACTCTCCGGCAGCTCCGCGCGAACGTAGGGCAACTGTCCACCAGCACCATGCGCCAACTGGAGAAATCGCTCCCCTGGTACAGCCGCCTGAGCTCCGATGAACGATCGGCGCTCGGCCTCGTGGCACAAAACGGCATCGCGGCGTTCGTGACCTGGTATGAGCGCCCCAGTTCACCGTCCTGGATCCTCACGGACGTCTTCGGCAATGCCCCCACCGAGCTCACCCGCTCAATCAGCCTCCAAAAGGCCCTGCAGCTGATCCGCATCGTGGTGGAAGTGGTGGAGGACCAGGTACCGGTGATCGCCCCGGAGTCCGACCAGCCGTCGTTGCGCGAAGCCGTCCTGCGCTATTCGCGCGAGGTCGCATTTGCCGCTGCCGATGTTTACGCACGTGCCGCCGAGTCCCGCGGGTCGTGGGACACCAGGCTGGAAGCGCTGATCGTGGATGCCATCCTCCGTGGGGAAAATACAGATGCCTTGCGGTCACGGATCGCGGCGCTGGGCTGGAAAGCACAGGAACGCTTCACCGTGATGGTGGGCAACTCTCCGTCGGAACCCAGTGCAAGCTACGTCAGCGAACTGCGCCGTACTGCCGGGCGATTTGCCGAGGATGCGCTGGTGGGAATCCAAGGCGACCGGCTCATCCTGATCCTTGGTGGCGTCCAGGACCGGGACACCGCTTACCTCAAACTCAGTGAACTCTTTGCCCCCGGTGCCGTGGTTTACGGTCCGGAGGCCGGATCTTTGCTGGAAGCGAGCAGTTCCGCCCAGGCCGCCTTCGCCGGCCTCACGGCCGCCCGTGCGTGGCCCTCGGCGCCCCGCCCCGTCGCAGCAGACGATCTGCTACCGGAGCGCGTGGTCTCGGGCGATGACGCAGCCAGGCGATCGTTGATCAAGAACATCTACAGGCCGCTCCTGGCCGCCTCAAACGGCCTCGTGGAGACCTTGGGCACCTACCTTGAACTGGGTCATTCACTGGAGGCTACGGCCCGGGAACTGTTCGTCCATGCCAATACGGTGCGCTACCGTTTGAAGCGTGTCTGCGACGTGACAGGCTGGGATCCCCTCCTTCCGCGGGAGGCGTTTGTTCTGCAAACCGCCCTGGTGGTGGGCCGCCTTTCGGCTCCGCCGAAAGCCGTTCCGGAACGTCATGCGTCACGTTCGCAGAGCTGAACCGTTGTAGACTTCCTACAAACTGACCCAGTGAGCTTGGTGTACCAAAACACCAGTGGATCACGTGGCAATTTGGAAAGCTGGATACGTGCTTGCAATCGTCTGCCCTGGACAGGGCTCCCAGACCCCCGGATTTTTGGCCCCTTGGCTGGAACTCCCCTCCGTCGAAGGCCAACTGGCCGCCCTGAGCGAGATCGCAGGCATTGACCTCAAGGCCCACGGCACCACCTCGGACGAAGAGACCATCAAGGACACCGCGGTTGCGCAGCCCCTGATTGTTGCTGCCGGCCTTGTGGCCGCGAAGTCCCTGTTCGACGTTGAGCTGAGCACCCTTCTCGTTATCCTCGCCGGCCATTCCGTCGGCGAGATCACCGCCTCCGCCCTTGCCGGCGTCCTCACCGAGTCCGAGGCCATGACCTTCGTGCGGGAGCGTGCAAACAGCATGGCAGCAGCGGCTGCCGTCACCCCCACCGGAATGAGCGCCGTGGTTGGCGGCGACCCAGCTGAGGTCCTGGCAGCCATCGAAGCTGCCGGCGCAACGCCGGCCAACGTCAACGGTGCCGGCCAGACCGTCGCCGCGGGTACCTTCGAACAGCTCAAGGCCCTTGCAGAGAACCCGCCGGCAAAGGCACGTGTCATTCCGCTCAAGGTTGCGGGCGCATTCCACACTTCGCATATGGCCCCTGCAGTCAGCGCACTGGAAGCGCTGAAGCCGTCACTGTCGCCCCAAAAACCGACAGTCCCGCTGTTGTCCAACTACGACGGCCAGGAAGTCACCGACGGCCCTGCCGCCGTCGATAGCTTGATCGCCCAGGTTTCCCGGCCCGTCCGTTGGGACCTGTGCATGGAGACATTGGTGGCGCGCGGCGTCACCGGCGTCATCGAACTTGCTCCCGCCGGAACCCTTGCGGGTCTGGCAAAACGCGGCATGCCCGGCGTGAAGACTGTTGCAGTCAAAACCCCGGATGACCTGTCCGCGGCACTCGCACTCTTTGCTGAACTGGAGGGACAGGCATGAGCACGCCGGTACTGAAGAAAGCCACCGTCAACGAGAATGCCCGCATTCTCGGCATCGGGGCCTACCGCCCGGACGTCATCGTCACCAATGAGGACGTCTGCCAGTGGATCGATTCCTCGGATGAATGGATCCGCCAGCGGACCGGCATCATCACCCGCCACCGCGCAGCCGCCGATGTGAGCGTCATCGACATGGCCGAAGGCGCGGCGAGGGAGGCCATCCAGCAGGCCGGCATCGAACCGTCCCAGCTGGGTGCCGTGATCGTCTCCACCGTCACGCACCCCTACGCGACGCCATCCGCCGCCGCTGCACTCACCGAACGCCTCGGCGCGACGCCGGCACCGGCCTTTGATATCTCCGCCGCCTGCGCAGGGTACTGCTACGGCGTGGCCCAGGCTGATGCGCTGGTCCGCTCCGGCGCGGCCGAGTACGTCCTGGTAGTCGGCGCTGAGAAGCTCTCGGACGTCATCGACAACCACGAGCGCACCATTTCCTTCCTCTTGGGCGATGGAGCCGGCGCAGTCGTAGTGGGTCCGTCTGACACGCCGGGCATCGGCCCGTCCGTGTGGGGCTCCGACGGCAGCAAGTGGGATGCAATCGGCATGACCCACTCGCTGGAAGACGTCAAGAAGCTTGGCGAATCCGCCAGGCATTCCGACGAAATTGACGACCCCGCCATCCTTTCCGCAACACAGGATGTTTGGCCGACCTTGCGCCAGGACGGCCAGACCGTCTTCCGTTGGGCGGTCTGGGAGATGGCCAAGGTGGCCCAGCAGGCGTTGGATGCTGCCGGCATCGAAGCCAGTGACCTCGCTGCGTTCGTTCCCCACCAGGCGAACATGCGCATCATCGACGAGATGGTGAAGAAGCTGAAGCTTCCCGAGTCTGTTGTGATCGGCCGCGATATTGCGCAGGCCGGAAACACGTCTGCGGCCTCCATCCCTCTCGCAACCCATCGCTTGCTCCAGGAGAACCCTGGCCTGAGCGGCGGCCTTGCCCTGCAGATCGGCTTCGGCGCGGGCTTGGTCTTCGGCGCCCAGGTTGTCGTCCTGCCATAGACCTGGACCGGCCCCGGTGGCCTCCAGCCAACTGAATATGACTTGAAAACCCAAACCGTAACCGCGGTTTGCCCCCTTTCCGGCAGCAGCCGGTACAACAAGAAAAGGAGCCAACAATGGCTAGCAACGAAGAGATCCTGGCCGGCCTGGCTGAAATCGTCAACGAAGAGACGGGCCTCGCCACCGAAGCCGTAGAGCTCGACAAGTCCTTCACCGAGGACCTGGACATCGACTCCATCTCGATGATGACCATCGTTGTCAACGCTGAAGAGAAGTTCGGCGTCCGCATCCCCGACGAAGAGGTCAAGAACCTCAAGACCGTCGGCGACGCCGTCAGCTTCATCGCCAACGCACAGGCCTAGTCCTGACACCAGCTGTGCCGGGCCAGGGCGCTAGTCCCTGCGCCCGGCACAGCCGCAATAACGCCCAAAGATTTTCCTGCCTACCCCTGTGAACCCTGCAGGCGGGATGGCTGATCCGACAGAGAGTGATCGCATGGCACGCAAAGTAGTCATAACCGGTCTGGGGGCCACCACTCCCATCGGCGGCGACGTACCCACAATGTGGCAGAACGCGCTGAAAGGCGTCTCCGGCGCCCACACGCTCGACGACGAGTGGGTGGCCAAGTACGACCTCCCCGTCCACTTTGCTGCCCGGTGCTCCACCCCGGCACTTGAGGTACTGAGCCGCGTTGAGGCCAAGCGCATGGACCCGTCCACGCAGTTTGGCGTCATCGCCGCCCGCGAGGCCTGGGCCGACTCCGGGATTGAGGACATCGACCACGACCGGCTGGCTGTGGCCTTCGCCACCGGCATTGGCGGCGTCTGGACCCTCCTGGATGCGTGGGACACCCTCAGGGACAAGGGCCCCCGCAGGGTCCTGCCCATGACGGTTCCCATGCTCATGCCCAATGGCGTTGCTGCCGCGGTCAGCCTCGACCTCGGCGCACGTGCCGGAGCGCATACGCCGGTTTCTGCCTGTGCATCCGGCACCGAAGCACTTCACCTGGGACTGGATCTTATCCGGTCCGGCAAGGCTGACGTTGTGGTGTGTGGTGGCGCGGAAGCAGCAATCCACCCGATGCCCCTGGCAGCGTTCTCCTCGATGCAGGCCCTCTCCCGCCGCAACGATGAACCGGAACGCGCATCCCGCCCGTACGACATCGACCGCGACGGCTTTGTCATGGGTGAAGGCGCCGGTGCCCTTGTCCTTGAAGCCGAGGAGCACGCGATCGCCCGTGGTGCGCGCATCTACGCCGAGCTTGCCGGCACATCGGTGACCGCGGATGCCTACCACATCACAGCACCGGACCCCGAAGGCCTGGGTGCCACCAGGGCGCTGAAGGCTGCCATGTTCGACGGCCGGATCCAGGCTGAGGACGTGGTGCACGTCAACGCACACGCTACGTCCACCCCCGTTGGTGACAAGCCCGAGTACACGGCCCTCCGTGCCGCCCTGGGGACCCACGTGGACAACGTAGCGGTCTCCGCCACCAAGTCCCAGATGGGACACCTCCTGGGTGCTTCAGGCGCAGTTGAAGCCGTTCTGACGGTCCTGGCCGTCTACGAGCGCAAGGCACCGGTCACCATCAACCTCGAGAACCAGGATCCGGAGATCCCGCTCGACGTCGTAACTTCCGTCAGGGACCTGCCCGCCGGCGATATCGTCGCGCTGAGCAACTCCTTCGGTTTCGGCGGACACAACGCAGTCATCGCGGTACGCAACGTCTAAGCAGGATCTGCAGCTGCCGCAACGTGCGACATGAAGAGGGCCCCACCAGTTGGTGGGGCCCTCTTCATTGCTATGGGGTATTTGTCGTGGGTCGCTGTCAGCCGACCTGGTGCAGCCAGCGCACCGGAGCACCTTCTGCGGCGTGGCGGAACGGCTCGAGTTCTTCGTCCCACGCCTCGCCAAGGGCCAATGACAGCTCGTGGTAGACCGCTGAGGGATCCCCGGCGCCGGACTCATAGGCATAGCGGATGCGGTCCTCGGTCACCATGATGTTTCCGTGCACGTCCGTGACGGCGTGGAAAATACCGAGTTCAGGGGTATGGGACCAACGGGCGCCATCCACCCCCTGGCTTGGTTCTTCGGTGACTTCGTAGCGCAAGTGGGCCCAGCCCCTCAGGGCCGACGCCAACTGGGCACCGGTTCCAGGGGCGCCCGTCCACGAAAGCTCGGCCCTGAACATTCCGGGCGCGGCGGGTTGAGGGGTCCACTCAAGATCGGTCCGCTTATCCACGACCGATCCAATGGCCCACTCGACGTGCGGGCAAAGCGCCGTAGGGGCCGAGTGCACGAACAGGACACCGCGGGTTGTTGCAACAGACATTCCATCCTCCATAGCTGTAGGTACGTCTTCCCCAACGACCTCTGCTTGGATGGTCTGCCTGTGCTGCCGGATGTCATGAATCTCATGATGGCCCTGACAGGCTATTCAGTTGTGTAGGTCCTTTTGACGATCTTGGCACAGAAGTAACCCTCAAGCGTGCATTGAAGGTTTCCCCGTGGTGCTTTCATTTTGCCGTACGCTGCCGGTTTCCGCCAGTGCGGGGTTTGTAAGGGTCATGATCAAGCCCGTGGGTGCGCCTGTTGATAGCTATTGCGGAGCCGGTCAACGGAAACGTGGGTGTAGATCTGGGTAGTGGCGAGGCTGCTGTGACCGAGGATCTCCTGGACTGCGCGAAGGTCTGCCCCGCCGTCCAGCAGATGCGTAGCCGCACTGTGCCTTAGCGCATGTGGTCCGGTGGCTGAGGTATCGCCCAAGGCATGCAGCAGATCGCTCACCACGGCGCGGATCTGTCGCGGATCCACGCGGTTGCCCCTGACACCCAGAAACAAGGCGGGGCCGCTGCCTGCGGTCACGACGGCCGGGCGGCCACGCCTGAGCCAGTCGTCCACAGCCACGGCAGCCGGGACCCCGAACGGCACCGTGCGTTCTTTGTTTCCCTTGCCCAACACGCGCAGGGTCCTTCGGTCCGGATCCAGGTCATCGATGTCCAGCCCGGCAAGCTCGCCGACCCGGACTCCTGTGGCATAGAGAAGCTCAACCATTGCCCGGTTGCGGATAGCCATCGGGCCGCCATCCTCCGCAGCGATGTTCAGGTCCTCCACCATGCGGGTGACCTGCTGTTGCTGAAGGACCCCGGGAAGTGACTTGCTGCGTTTGGGCGCTTGCAGACGTATTGCCGGGTCTGTTGGGATCAGTTCTTCCCGGAGTGCCCAGCCGGTGAAAGCCCGGGCAGTTGCTGCGCGTCTGGCCAAGGTGGCCCGGGACATCCCCGCTTCGCTCTGCGCGCCGAGCCAACGCCGAAGCGATCCGAGCTCCAATTGCGGGAGTTCTTCAACCCCCTCCCGGACAGCAAAACCCAGCAGGCTCTCGACGTCCGCGATATAGGCACGAACGGTATGGGTGGACCGCGCCCGTTCCCCCTCCAAGTAGCGCCGGAAGCCCTCGACGGCGCCGGCCAGCGCTGTAGGTAGTGATTGTCCGTCCATCTTTCCAACTGTGCCAGCAGTCGTCCCCCAGCGCCCGCACCAACATGCTTTTCGCGGGAGGGTCAGGCATTCTTTCCACGCTTCCAGGCGCCCCGGTCCGAGACTGCCAGTCCCAGCAGCCCCAGCCGGCCGAGTCCAGCGCGAACGGACTCCGGACTCAAACCTGCCACCACCGTGAGCTTCTCCACCGAACTGGTGGATCGAAGGGGCAATGCGTCCAGGAGAATCAAATCCTCCAGGGACAATCCATCGTGCACCGCGGCGCTGGATTCCTGGTTTGCGCCGCGTTCCTGGTATTGCTGGTTCCCCTCGTCCTGGGCGCCGGATGCACCGATGGCCCCCGCAAGCTCAGCGACCTCACCGACATCCGTGACGCAAACGGCTCCCCCGTCCCTGAGCAGGCGGTGGCAACCGGCGGAATTGGCGCTGTGAACGGATCCTGGAACCGCAGCCACGACCCGGCCTATCGACTCGGCGTGATGGGCGGTATTCAGGGCGCCGGAGCGCCAACGCGCCTCCACCACAACAGTGACCGAGGACAAGGCTGCAATGAGGCGGTTTCTTTGCAGGAATCTGTAACGCGTGGGCGCGGACCCCGGAGGAACTTCGGAGATCACCGCTCCCTGCGCGGCCACCGCCCGAAGGAGATCCTCGTTGCCGGAGGGATAAAAGCGGTCTACTCCCCCTGCCATCACGGCGATGGTAGGCAGCCCGGCTACGCCTCCATTGAGTGCTCCGCGGTGCGCGTGCGCGTCGATGCCGTAGGCGCCGCCTGAGACCACACTGAAGCCCCGCTGGGCAAGCCCGAAGGCGAAGTCGCCCGTGACGGACGCGCCGTAGCTTGTACTGTCCCTTGAACCCACAAGTGCAATGGCCCGACCTGCCGACGGCAACTCCTGTTCGTGCCCCCTCCACCACAAGCACAGCGGTTCCTGAAGGCCCAGATCCGAAAGTTGTGCCGGCCACAAATCATCTCCGGGAACAATCAACCGGCCACCCAACCGCCGCATGGTCTCCAGGTCCCGGTCAGGGGCCAGGTCAGCAACACGCGGAGCCCAGCGCCTGAGGCTATCCTGCATACCTGCCCACGTTGCGGGTCCGCCCCCGTCGCGGAGGACCGCAGAAATCTCCTGCTCCATACCAGGACCGGTCCCGAGCTCCCCCGTGGCAACCCCCAACGCATCCACAGCGCCGACCACCTGCACCAGGGCCAGTCCCACTGAGTCCTGCGGCTCCATCAGCCGGGCCAACGCGGCCCGGGCTACCCGTTCTTTGTCGTGCACGCTCATTCCTGCCACTCCTGCCGTTTTCCGTTCATTGCGTTCGTGTCGTTCGCTCATGTCGCCGCCGCGGCCTGCCTCAGGCCGAGCGCTTGCCCAATATGGTCAGCATCCGGTCGCTCGCTGCGGTCCAAGTCAGCGAGTGTCCACGCGAGGCGAAGGACGCGATCGTAGCCGCGAGCGGTCAGCACTCCCCGCTCGAGTGCGGTGTCCAGGATCCTCGTGGTTCCCGGAGGCAACCGCAGCTGTCCTCGCAGGATTCTTCCCGGTACTTGGGAGTTGGTTTCGAGCCCGGTGTTCTTCAGGCGCATCAACTGCCGCTCCCTGGCCGCCAGCACCCGTTCCGCTACGGTTCGTGTGTCCTCCTCCTGCCCGGCATGGCCGAAATCCGCCAAGGACACCCGTTCCACGTTCAGTTGAATGTCAACGCGGTCCAGCAACGGGCCGGACATTCTGCCGATGTAGCGACGCCGCATCATCGCCGTACACGTGCAGTCCAGGCCTTTGCCGGTTGCTTTGCCACAGGGACAGGGATTCGCCGCCAGAATGAGTTGGAAGCGCGCGGGGTACGCCGCCGTGCCGGCCGACCGGTGGATGACAAGCTCACCGCTTTCAAGGGGCTGGCGAAGGGCATCCAGGACCCGTCGCTCGTACTCGGGAGCCTCATCCAGGAACAGCACTCCCCGATGCGCCCTCGATGCCGCGCCCGGCCGGGGAAGTCCCGAGCCGCCGCCGATGATCGCCGCGGCAGTGGCGCTGTGGTGGGGATTCTCAAAAGGCGGCCTGTGAATGAGCCGCACGGCGGATGCCTGGACGGCTGCCAAGGAATGGATGGCCGTCACTTCCATTGCTGCTGTCTCCGCCAAATCCGGAAGTAAACCAGGCAACCTCTCGGCCAACATGGTCTTTCCGGCTCCCGGCGGCCCCGTCAGCAGCATATGGTGTCCGCCGGCAGCAGCGACTTCCAACGCTTGCCGGGCTTCCTCCTGCCCTGAAACGTCGCAAAGGTCCGGCACCACCGGCACTTCAACGGCGTCAATCTCCGGGACATCCTCGTCCATGGGATCGTAGTCCAGGGCTAGGTCCTTCGGGTCTGCGCCAAAATCATAGGCGAGCCGTGCCAGCGTCTTATAGCCTCGGACGTTCGCGCCGGGCACCAAGGCAGCCTCGGCAACATTCGCCTCCGCCACCACGATGTCCGGATACCCGGCTTGCACGGCAGCCATGACGGCGGGCAGCATTCCCCGGACCGGCCTCAGCCTGCCGTCCAGGCCAAGCTCGGCGATAAAGACTGTTCCATCGATGGAACGGATGTCCTCGGCAGCACGAAGCACTGCCATTGTGATGGCGAGGTCGAAGCCCGATCCCCGTTTAGGCAGTGACGCTGGGATCAGGTTGGCCGTGATCTTCCGGCGGCTCAAAGGTATTCCGGAGTTCTGCGCGGCTGATCGGATACGTTCCTTGGCCTCGTTCAAGGCGGCGTCAGGGAGCCCCAGGATCACAAAGTTCGGAAGCGTCTGCCCAATGTCGGCCTCCACTTCCACGATGTAACCGTTCAGGCCCACAAGGGCAACACAGTAGCTGCGACCCACCCCCACCTAGCCGACACCCCGCAGGTGCTCAAGCACAGGATCACCGACGCCGCCGTCCACCACCGAGACGACATCGACACGCTGACGCGACGCTTTGAACTCGTGGGTCCGGCACCAACAGGAAAGGAGCCGGTGTAAACGGGCGAGCTTTGCCGCTCCAACAGCCTCGAAGGGGTGCCCGTAGTCCAGGCTGCTCCGGGTTTTGACCTCGGCAACCACCAAGGTGTCACCGTCGATCGCGACGATGTCTATCTCACCCTCCGCACACCGCCAATTGCGATCAATGATCCGCATCCCCTGATCCGTCAGGAAATCCGCAGCCAATGCCTCGCCATTTTGGCCAAGCCGGTCTTTTGCTCTCATGACCATCACCTCCGCTGTCCAGCCTTCCGGCTGGAGGGGGTGAGCGGCAGGGGCTTAGGAGGCTATGTGCGTAAACCTGCCGGAATCAGCGCTGTGGAGGAACAGTGCAGTGAAGCGGACTAGTTGCCGAGATCTCCGAGATCGCCCAGGCCGCCGTCCTTCGGCAAGGCCAGGTCTTCGCTGCGGGGCAGTTCCTCGACGTTGACGTCCTTGAACGTAATCACGCGGACGTTCTTGACGAAACGGGCCGAACGGTAAACGTCCCAGACCCAGGCGTCCTGCAGGGTCAAATCGAAGTAAACTTCCCCGTCTGCGCTGCGGGCCTGGAGATCAACATGGTTGGCCAAATAGAACCGCCGCTCCGTCTCTACAACGTAGCTGAACAGACCGACTACATCCCGGTACTCACGGTAGAGCTGCAGCTCCATGTCGGTTTCATAGTTCTCAAGGTCCTCGGCACTCATGGTTCCATCTTGCACCATCTGCAAGGTGCCATGCGCCAGACCTGCAACAGAAAGCTACAGGATCGCTCTACTCGTGGTCGGGCCCGGTCAGGTGCCAGCTGGTCCGGTGGTACGCGCTGGGACCGTGCAGGCGGATGACGTCCCTGTGTGCGGCGGTGGCATACCCCTTGTTCACGTTCCAGCCGTAAGCCGGCAGCTCGGAGTGAAGGTCCACCATGATGCGGTCACGAGCCACCTTGGCCAATACGCTGGCCGCAGCAACACTCAGGCAACTCATGTCCGCCTTTACCCTGGTGTGGACCGGTGCCTCGCAGCCGGCGCCCGCCGGGGCAGGATCAAAAAGAGATGCTTGGACCTCGGGTGAGAGCCAGTTATGGCTCCCATCCAACAGGACCAGGTCAGGCCTGACTCCGCCGTCCAGGATGTCACACCACGCACGCGTGCCGGCCAGGCGCAAAGCCGCAATAATGCCGATCTCGTCGATTTCCCGGGACGAGGCATGACCTACAGCTGACGCCAGGGCCCATTCACGGACCAGGGGTTCCAGTCTGTCCCTGTCCTCTGGTTTGAGGAGTTTACTGTCGCGGACATCAGCCAGCAGGCCGTGATCGGCAAGGTCGACCACTGTGATGCCAACGCTGACCGGGCCAGCCAAGGCTCCACGGCCCACCTCGTCGACACCGGCCAGCAAGCGCACCCCGGAGGACAGAAAGGAACGCTCAACGTCGAGGGTGGGAAAACCTGCCTGGGCCTTGGCTTTGGCCTTCGCCGTGGCGGGGGTCTTCTTCCGGGCTGTTGCGGTAGCCATTACTTCGCCGGGGTGCCTTGAGGGACATTACGGAAAACGTCCGGATAGTTATCGAGGACGGTCCACCGGTTGATCGGCCACGCGATGACGGTTGCCTTGCCTTCGACGTCCTCTATGTTGACGAATCCACCGTTGACTTCCTGGTGGGCCCGCGAGTCAGCCGAGTGGTTGCGGTTATCGCCCATAACCCACACTTTACCTTCCGGCACGACGACGTCGAACGACTGCGGGGAAGGCAGTTCCGCGGGGTTGATATAGCTTTCATTGAGCGCGACGCCATTGACGCTGACGCGGCCTTGGGCGTCACAGCACGTGACATGATCGCCCGGCAGTCCGATGACGCGCTTCACCAGGTGCTGCTCACTGGCATCCGGAGCCAAGCCCACGAACTCGAGCGTGTCCCCTACCCAGTCCATGGGGCCGGCGGGTTTCTGTGCCACGGGCGGCAGCCAGGCCTGCGTGTCCTTGAAGACCACGACGTCTCCCCGCGAAAGGTCAAAGGGTCCGGGAACGAGCAAATTGATGAAGATGCGGTCGTAAACGTCCAGGGTGCTCTCCATGGACTCCGAGGGAATATAGAAAGCCTTGAAGAGGAAGGTTTTCAGCAGGAAGGACAACACCAGTGCAATGGCCACGACAGTGGCGATTTCCTTGATCCACACCAGGGCGGGATTCTTGCGGGGCTTCTTTTGATCCTCTTCAGGCTCTGCTGCACCAGCATCCGGCTCCGCTACACCAGCGGCACTTGCCGTTCCGTCCGGGAGCCGCGAGTCGTCGTCGTACCGCTCGGGGTTCCCAGGAGCTTTGTCCGGCATCTACTGTCCGTTCTTCGATGGTGTTTCGGCCTGCGTGGAGCGAGGCATCTCTGCAAATCTATCAAGTGGCCAGATGATCTGGACCGGCCGGCCGATAACCCGGTCCATCGGAACCATTCCTCCGCCGGGCGCACCAAGCAAGCCACGGGAGTCAGCAGACCGCGAGCGATGGTCGCCCATCAACCAGAGCCGGTCCGGAGGCACCACGACGTCGAACTTCTGCTTGCTGGGTTCGTCTCCCGGGTACAGATAGGGTTCCTCAAGTACCTGACCGTTCACTGTGAGGCGGCCGCCGGCATCACAACACTGGACATGGTCACCCGGCACCCCGATGACCCTCTTGACGTACGTGGTGTCGCTGCCCGTCAGCCCGAACCACTGGGCTGCTGCAGAGGCGGCGTCAACGAATGGACCGCGCCCGCTGCTCCGCGGAGCAAACGAACCCCGCCCATCAAAGACCACAACATCGCCCCGGCGGATCGGCTCGGCACTGAAGTCGGTCCGCGATACCAGGATCCGGTCGCCCGTCATCAGGAGCGGCTCCATCGATTCCGAGGGAATGTAGTAGACATCAAGCCACAGGGAACGGACCAATCCGCTGATGGCGATCGCGAGGACCAGTGCGAGCAAAACAAAACGCCATCCCTGTTTCCGGGGCTGGCGTTCTGATGTGTCCATGACTCGTATCCCTGTTGCGTTGCGGATTGCTCCGGATACAACCGGGCACGAATCCTGGACCCGTTGCGTAAGTCGCAGGACTTACTTGGCGAAGTCGCGCTTTTCCTTGATCTTCGCAGCCTTACCGCGCAGTGCGCGCATGTAGTAAAGCTTGGCGCGGCGGACGTCACCCTTGGTGACGACCTCGATCTTGTCGATGATCGGGGAGTGTACCGGGAAGGTACGCTCTACGCCGACACCGAAGGAAACCTTGCGCACGGTGAAGGTTTCGCGAACGCCGTCGCCCTGGCGGCCAAGGACGAAGCCCTGGAAAACCTGGACACGGGAGTTCTTGCCTTCGATGATGTTGACGTGAACCTTGAGGGTGTCACCCGCGCGGAACTCAGGAACATCGTTACGCAGCGAGGCTGCATCTACGCTATCGAGGATATGCATTAATCCACTCCTGGTGAACGCCACAGGTCATTCACTTTGGGTTACGGCGAACAAGCCCGCAGCCCGAAGGCCTACCGGAAATCTCCGCCGAAGTTTTATTAGTGTCCGGTTCCGCCACTGATTGGCGTCACCGGGTTGTCCGACTGTTGGCTGAACTCCCCCTGTGGCAGGTGTCAGCCCAGCAGACACAAGGGTTAATTCTGCCATAAGCGCAGCCATCCAGCCAACTGGCGGGACTGGAACTCCCGACGGCGGCGGGCAGCGCTACTTGGCGGCGTCGCCGCCGTGCCTGGCCTGCAGGCGTCCATCCACCACGTCGTAGCCGAGTTCCGTCAGCGCGTTGCGGTCGGCGCGGCTCAAAGCACCGGCGTCGAAATCCGCCAAGAGGTCAGGCCGGCGCTCTGCGGTGCGGCGGAACTGCTCGTGGCGGCGCCACTGGGCAATTTTTCCGTGGTTGCCGCTGAGCAGGATTTCCGGAACATCGTGGTTCCGCCACGACGAGGGCTTGGTGTAGACGGGATACTCCAGGAGGCCGTCGGAGTGCGACTCCTCGATCAGGGATTCCGGGTTTCCGACCACCCCGGGAAGCAGGCGGCCGATTGCCTCAACCATGGCAAGGACAGCTACCTCGCCACCATTGAGAACGTAGTCCCCGAGGCTGACGGGGCGCACCGTGAAGTGGTCCCGGGCCCAGTCCATGACGCGTTCGTCGATGCCTTCGTATCGGCCGCAGGCGAAGACCAGCTGCTCTTCTTCAGCGAGTTCGTAGGCCAGCGCCTGGTTGAAGCGTTGTCCTGCCGGTGACGGAACGATCAATACGGGCTTGGCACCTTCGTGCGCAGGCGCCAGCGACTCAAGGGCCTGGGCCCAGGGTTCAGGCTTCATGACCATCCCGGCACCCCCGCCGTACGGGGTATCGTCCACCGTCCGGTGCTTGTCGGTGGTGAAGCTGCGGAGATCGTGGACGTTGAGCTCCAGCAATCCGTCCTGCCGGGCCTTACCTATGAGGGAGAGCTCAAGGGGGGCCAGGTATTCGGGGAAAATACTGACGACATCAATCCTCATTCAGGCGTCATCCCCCGCTGCATCCTTTGCGTCGTCAGAGGAGTCGTCATTGAGCTCAAAGAGTCCCGCAGGCGGGGTGATGAGGACGTATCCGTCCTCGATGTTGACCTCGGGAACGATTTCATCCACGAAGGGAACAAGGATTTCCTTTCCCTCGTCCGTGGTGATTGTCAGCAGGTCCTGGACAGGCAACGTCGTCAGCGCTGCCACCTTGCCCACGACCTGGGATCCAACGCGCGCTTCCAGCCCAACGAGTTCGTGTTCGTACCAGCCCTCGTCGTCGTCTTCGTCGTCGAGTTCCTCGGTTTCGATGTACAGCTTGGCGCCGCGGATGGCCTCGGCGGCATTTCGGTCCGCGATCTCCTCGAATCCGAGCAGCAGGATGTCCTTGTTCCACCTGGCACTGCGGACGGTCAGGGGTCCGGCGGACGCCGGCTCCACGACGAACTCGGTTCCGGCGACGAAGCGCTCTGCGGGTGCGTCAGTGAGTACCTGCACCGTTACCTCGCCGCGAATGCCATGGGGTTTACCGATCCGGGCCACCTGGAGCTGCATGGGTTCCTCTGAATTCCTGTTGTTCCGCGCCGCCGGGCAGCCACGGTGTGAAGTGTTGGACAAAGCAATCCGGCCCCTCCACCATATTCGGTGAAGGGGCCGGATCTAAGACAAGCAGTGCTGAGCGCGTTACCGGCGGCGGTCGGTGTCGACGACGTCGACCCTGACCTGCTCGCCACCAGCCAAGGCGGCAACCACAGTGCGCAGTGCGCGTGCGGTCCGTCCTTGACGGCCGATCACCCGTCCGAGGTCCTCCTGGTGAACGCGCACCTCAAGGGATTCCCCGCGGCGGTTGTTCTTGGCACTGACCTTGACATCCTCAGGGCTGTCAACGATCCCACGAACCAAGTGCTCGAGCGCTTCTGCCAGCAACTTACTCAGCCTCGGTGGTCTCTGCTTCAGCCTCGGCCGGAGCCTCGGCAGCGTCGTCCTTCTTGGCCTTCTTGGTGATGGCTTCCGGGATGATGACGGAACCCTTCTCCGGTGCTACGAAAGCTTCCTTGGGAGCTTTCGTCTTCAGGGTGCCTTCCTGGCCCGGGAGGCCCTTGAACTTCTGCCAGTCACCGGTGATCTTGAGGATCGCAGCAACCTGCTCAGTCGGCTGGGCGCCAACGGAAAGCCAGTACTGGGCGCGCTCGGAAGCGACCTCGATGTACGACGGCTCTTCGGTGGGGTGGTACTTGCCGATTTCTTCAATGGCACGGCCATCGCGCTTGGCGCGGGCATCCATGACGACAATGCGGTAGTACGGTGCGCGCATCTTACCGAAGCGCTTAAGGCGAATCTTTACGGCCACTTTTGTGGTCACTCCTGTTTCTGAAACGGGGTTGAACCCGACGTTTTGCACCCGTGGGGCGGGCCATACTAGACGGTTCGAAGGACAAGATACGAGCACGGAGAGAGGGGCCGCACCGATCGAGTACCTGTCTATTGTGCCAGATGCCCGGGTAGATTACGACTCAAGCCCTCCGGGTCGGTGAGTTCTTGGTCACACCAAGGCCCGGTCAGTGACAGGACCCAGCCGGAGAGGTGGCTATTCGGACCAGACGTAAAGCCCGGCGCGCTCCGTTTTTTCCGCGTCCGTGGCCAGAGCGGCAAGTTGCTGAACGTACTGCCGGGACTGGGCGGCGTCGAACGGCATGTCTTCTTGTTCCGCCCAGGCGGAAGCAACGTCATCCAGGACATTGGCTTCACCTTCGCTCTCATACGTGAGCAACTCGGCCAAGGCCCTCACCATCGCTTCGGGAACGCCAAGCAGCGCGTCACTGGTGACGTCCACCAGCGCGAGTTCGTAGTCAGCGCCTGCGGCATGGACGGCCTGGCCGGCGAGGTCGCCCAGTTGTTCCACCTCGAAGTCCGTTATGCCGTTGATGCGGACTGCAGGGCCTGCGGCATCGGCACCTTTACCCAGGGCTGCCGCCCGCTTGAGTGCTTCATCGTGGGTGGCTACAAAAATTTCGGCAAAGCCCATGGAAAGTACTCTCAATCCTTCGTGCTGACGGGACGTCCGGCGCAGGCCCCCCAGGGTCCCGAACCGTCACTGCCCAGCCTAGTGCAGCATGGGGCACCGACGGGCACTCCGGCGGGATGCTGCCTAGCGAACAGCCACCCGCAGCTTGTTCCGCCACGGATCTTCGAACTGCAGTTCAGCGCCGGTGTGATGGTTCTGCACCCCGGCAACGCGCAAACGGTCCGCCAAGGCCCCGACATCCTCGCTGGATGGAACCTCGATCAACACTTCCCCCAGCCCAAGAGTGTCCTTGCGGGGGCCGGCACCCCGGCTGTTCCAGACATTCATGGCCATGTGATGGTGATAGCCGCCGGCGGATACGAACAGTGCTTGGCCGTGCCAGCCCGCGGTCCGCTCGAAGCCCAGGGTCCCGACGTAGAAGTCCTGGGCGGTGGCGACGTCACCTACCTGAAGGTGGACGTGCCCGACACCGGCCGCTGCCTGATGCTGGCCAGTGACGGCTTCTTCGCTCAGGTGCTGCTGAAGGAAACGTTGCGGCGGGAGGGCCACGTTGTCCATGACGACGTTCTTGCCGTCCCACTGCCAGGTTTCACGGGGCTTGTCGTAGTAAAGCTCGATGCCGTTGCCTTCCGGGTCGGTGAAGTAGAACGCTTCGCTGACCAGGTGGTCTGCGCTGCCCACGAACGCCCGGGGTTCGTATCCGGCAGCGGTGGCGATGGTGGCCGCCAGTGAGGGCTGATCCTGGAACAGTATGGCGGTGTGGAACAACCCGGCTTCCCCCCGCCCCGGAATCTGGAGCCCCGCAGCCGGCGCCAAGTGAACCACGGGCTTGCCTGCCCGGCCCAGGTAGAGGCCGCCGTCCTGTTCGGCCACGACCACAAGGCCCAAAGCACGCTGGTAGTAGTCACTCATGACTTTCATGTCGCCGACCTTGAGCATGACAGTGCCCATGGCGAGGTCGGCAGGAAGAAGGTCCCGTGCGGATGATGTGGACATGTGAAGCTCCCGGTGTTGAAGTGTCCGCCTTTCGGCAGGTTCTACTTCTCTAAATTACTTGAAGCTTCAATTTATTCCCAACCATTTGACGCTCATCCCATGAGTTCACCGCGAAGGACCACGTGCTTGAGCCCGGATACCGTCCGTAGGTCGTGCCGGGGATCGTCATGGCAGAGAACGACGTCGGCACTGGCGCCTTCGCTGATGGCGTCGGCTCCCAGCCACTTCCGGGCGCCCCACGCAGCGGCATCCAGGACCGCGGCGGGCGGCAGGCCGGCATCGTGCAGTTCATGCATTTCGTCCGCGATGCGGCCGTGCTTGATCACGCTGCCCGCATCCGTTCCCGCGTAGATCGCCACCCCGGCCTCGAAAGCCTCAAGGACCCGCTCACGCCGGCGCTCCCACAACCGCGTCATGTGGTCCGCGTACCCGGGGAACTTTGGCGCCGCCTGGGCGGCGATCTCCGGAAAGGTCGCAATGTTCACCAACGTGGGAACGATCGGCACTGACTGCTCCACCAGCCGTGGGATGTGCCGGGTCAGAAGGCCAGTGGCATGTTCGATGCAGTCGATGTTGGCATCCAGCATGTCGTCGATTGTGTCCTCCGCAAAGCAGTGCGCCGTGACCCTGGCACCTTCCTCGTGGGCGGCAGCTACGGCGTCCTTGACCAGCTTTGCCGGAAAAGAGGGCGCCAGGTCGCCAATGCCCCGGTCGATCCAGTCGCCTACGAGCTTCACCCAACCGTCGCCGTCGCGGGCCTCCTTACGGACGGTCTCCACCAGCTGTTCCGGTTCAATCTCATGGCCCAATCCGCGCAGGTACCGACGGCTTCGGGCGATGTGGCGGCCGGACCTGATAAGGCGGGGCAAGTCCGTCCGCTGCTGCACCCAACGTGTGTCGCTGGGAGATCCGCAGTCGCGGATCAGCAGGGTTCCCGAAGCGAGGTCGGCCTGGGCATGCGCGAGGGTGGTGGCGTCGTCCACGGCCCCACCGGCGCCCAAGCCGATATGGCAGTGGGCATCCACGAAACCCGGCAGGACCCAACCGTCCAGTACCTTGTCTGGAGGGGACGACGGCTTTTCAAACGTCAGCGCTCCCCCAACAGACCACATTCCTTGGCGCACGTCATCTGCTGCCACGAGCACGGGTCCGCTGAATTCAATGATGTTGGCCATGGCAAAAGCCTAATCCGCTGGGGGGCGGCAGGCTTCGGCGGACTGATGTGACTGGGCGCCCCCTGCCAGCTGTGGTAGCTTCGTCTACGACCACACGGGTGCCCTTGCAGGGGCTGAGATCGGGCTGAGGCAGCCTGCGACCGTTGAACCTGTCCGGGTAATGCCGGCGAAGGAAGTGAGTAATCCTTTGAGCACCACCAAAACACAGCACAGCCCTGCCCAAAGCGAGTCCAGCCCTGCCCAAAACGAGCCTGTTACGCAGTCCCTGAGGTCCCATTCGCTGGCATGGCTTGAAGACCATGACGCCGGAATCCGCGTCCCCGTGACGGAAATCGCGCTGGAGCCCTCCCCCAATGGCCAAGCCAACGCACCACTGCAGGTGTACCGGACGGCAGGCCCGGGCAGCGATCCCGTCGTGGGCTTGGAACCGTTCCGGGCCGCATGGATCGAGTCCCGCGGCGACACTGAGGCCTATTCCGGCCGCGAACGGAACCTGCTCGACGACGGCAAGTCGGCTGTTCGCCGCGGGGCCGCCTCAGCCGAGTGGAAGGGCGCGCAACCGGTGCCTCGCCGCGCCGTCGAGGGTAAGACCGTCACCCAGATGCACTACGCACGGCAAGGCCTGGTGACGCCTGAGATGCGCTTCGTGGCGCTGCGCGAGAATTGCGATGTCGAACTGGTCCGCAGCGAAGTCGCCGCCGGCCGCGCGATCATTCCCAACAACATCAACCACCCCGAATCCGAGCCCATGATTATCGGCAAGGCCTTCCTGGTGAAGATCAACGCCAACATCGGCAATTCGGCCGTCACCAGTTCAATTGCCGAAGAAGTGGACAAGCTTCAGTGGGCTACGCAGTGGGGCGCGGACACCGTCATGGACTTGTCAACCGGCGACGACATCCACACCACCCGCGAGTGGCTGATCCGCAACTCCCCTGTTCCGATCGGCACCGTTCCCATCTACCAGGCGCTGGAAAAGGTCAATGGAGAAGCCAACAAGCTCACGTGGGAAATCTTCCGTGACACAGTGATCGAACAGTGCGAGCAAGGCGTGGACTACATGACGATCCATGCCGGTGTACTGCTCAGGTACGTACCGCTGACCGCCAACCGCGTGACAGGCATAGTCTCCCGTGGCGGGTCCATCATGGCGGGGTGGTGCCTGGCCCACCACCAGGAGAACTTCCTGTACACGCACTTCGACGAGTTGTGCGAAATTTTTGCCAAGTACGACGTCGCGTTTTCCCTCGGCGACGGCCTGCGTCCCGGCGCTACCGCTGACGCCAACGACGCCGCACAATTCGCGGAACTGGACACCCTGGCCGAACTCACACAGCGCGCCTGGGAATTCGACGTGCAGGTGATGGTGGAAGGTCCCGGGCATATCCCGTTCCACCTGGTCCGCGAAAATGTGGAACGGCAGCAGGAACTCTGCAAAGGGGCACCGTTCTACACCCTGGGTCCGCTGGTCACCGACGTCGCCCCCGGCTACGACCACATCACCTCAGCCATCGGTGCCACGGAGATCGCCCGCTACGGTACGGCCATGCTCTGCTACGTCACGCCCAAGGAACACTTGGGCCTACCCAACAAAGACGATGTCAAAACAGGGGTGATCACGTATAAGATCGCGGCGCACGCGGCGGACCTTGCCAAGGGGCACCCCGGCGCACACGAGCGCGACGACGCACTTTCCAAGGCGCGCTTCGAGTTCCGGTGGAGGGACCAGTTTGCCCTGTCCCTCGATCCTGTGACGGCCGAGTCGTTCCACGATGAAACGCTGCCGGCCGAACCCGCCAAAACGGCGCACTTCTGCTCAATGTGCGGGCCCAAGTTCTGTTCGATGCGCATCAGCCAGGACATCCGCGACGAATACGGTTCAGCAGAATCCCAAGCGGCGATCGCAGGAATGTACAGCGGGATGCGGGAAAAAAGTGCGGAGTTCCTCGCCTCCGGTGGAAAGGTCTACCTGCCGGAGCTCCAGGTGGCCTCCGCACGGACGCCGGAGCCGATCGATGGGACCACGCAGTCAGGAAGCCTGAACTGACCTGGCCCGTCGCACCTCTGCGACGAACGAACGGATGATGTGATCGCCGTCGGGTGAGTCCTGGGGCCGGTGCCCGCCTGCTGCCACACGGCGGAGGGCACCGGTCTCCTGGAGGTACGCGGCGATTTCCTCGTACAGCGGCTCCCAACCACCAGTAAGAACCAAGGTGGGAACACCAGGAACAATGTGCAGCGGAGCTTCCCACGGCGGAGCTTGGAGCCGGAGCCTGCGGGCAGAACGCCGGGCCTCGGGAGAGTCGAGCCCTCCCGTTTCGGCGGAAAACGCGCGGAGGAAAAACTCACGCTGGTAATCGGCGTCGTTGAGCTGGCCCCGCACCTCAAACAGCGGTTCCATCAGCGCCCGATATGAAGCGGTAGCGGGAAGCTCAGCAGTCAAGGACAAACAGGCGGGCTCCACCAAGGAAAGCGAATGCACAAGATCAGGGCGCTCAACGGCCGCCAACATGGCGGAGATCGCGCCTTGCTCGTGCGCTACGACGTGGCCGCCCCCTGAATCAGCCAAGGCACCAATCACGATGGCGACGTCGGCAGCGACGTTGGATTCCGCCGGTTCCGCGACCGGATCAAAACCGTGCCTCCGGAGAAAAAGTGCATCATAGCCAAGCGCCATGCCGTGCTGCTTCGGCCAGGCCGCAGCACCAAAACTGCCCAGGCCGTGAAGGAAGACTACGCGCTGCTTATGCATTGGTTCAGCCTATTCGACGGCTCTGACATCCCGGCTCCGACGCGGGGCCGGGATGTCGGCACGGTTATTTACCGAGGAACTTGTCGAAACCCTTGGGAAGGTTGAGCGAGGACGGGTCGAAGTCCGCTGCGCCCTGGCCGAAGGCCGCGCCTGTGGGAGCCGCCGAGGCCGCATTGGCCCGCTTGGCCTCTGCGTCACGCAGCTCCTGGGCAGCCTTGGCCGGGTTGCCCGACCGTGCCTTCTTCTTGGGCGCGTTCTTCCCGTTCTTTCGTCCTCCACCGGGACCACCGAGGCCGGGCATTCCGGGCATGCCCGGCATGCCGCCGCCCTGGGCCAGCTTCTTCATCATCTTCTGGGCCTGGGCGAAACGCTCCAGCAGGCCGTTGACCTCGGAAACATGGACACCTGAACCCTTGGCGATACGGGCGCGGCGTGAGCCGTTGATGATCTTGGGAGCCACACGCTCGTGCGGGGTCATGGAACGGACGATCGCTTCGACGCGGTCGATCTCTTTTTCGTCGAAGTTCTCAAGCTGCTGGCGGATGTTCTGCGCACCCGGCATCATCATGAGCATCTTCTTCATGGAGCCCATGTTGCGGATCTGCTGCATCTGGGCCAGGAAGTCGTCAAGGGTGAAGTCTTCCTGGTCGGCGAATTTCTTCGCCATCCGGGCTGCTTCGTCCTTGTCCCACGCCTTCTCAGCCTGTTCGATCAGGGTAAGTACGTCACCCATGTCCAGGATGCGGGAAGCCATCCGGTCCGGGTGGAAGAGTTCGAAATCGTCAAGGCCTTCGCCCGTTGACGCGAACATGACCGGCTTACCGGTGACCGACGCAACGGAAAGTGCGGCACCACCGCGGGCGTCGCCGTCGAGCTTCGAGAGCACGATGCCGGTGAAGTTGACGCCTTCATCGAACGCCATCGCCGTGTTGACGGCGTCCTGGCCGATCATGGAGTCGATGACAAAAAGGACTTCGTTGGGAATGATCGCCTGGCGGATGCGACGGGCCTGGTCCATCATCTCGGCGTCCACGCCGAGGCGGCCGGCGGTGTCCACGATCACGACGTCGTGAAGCTTCTGGCGGGCTTCCTCGACGCCGGCCTTGGCTACCGCAACCGGGTCACCGGCGGGGTGCTCAAGTTCGGAGGTGGCACCCGGGTGCGGGGCGAACACCGGGACACCGGCGCGCTGGCCAACTACCTGGAGCTGGGTCACTGCATTAGGGCGCTGAAGGTCGCACGCCACCAGCATGGGGCTGTGGCCCTGGGCCTTGAGCCACTTGGAAAGCTTGCCTGCGAGGGTGGTCTTACCGGCACCCTGAAGGCCGGCCAGCATGATGATGGTGGGGCCGGTTTTGGCCAGACGGATGCGGCGGGTCTCGCCGCCGAGGATCTCTTTGAGTTCCTCATTGACGATCTTGACGATCTGCTGGCTCGGGTTCAGCGCTCCCGAAACCTCGGCACCCAGGGCGCGTTCACGGATGCGGCCTGTGAACTCGCGGACCACGGACACTGCGACGTCCGCGTCCAGGAGGGCACGGCGGATCTCCCGGACGGTGGCATCGACGTCAGCCTCGGTGAGGCGGCCCTTGCCACGGAGGTTCTTGAAGGTTGCTGTCAACCGGTCAGAGAGTGAATTGAACACGCGCCGCGCACTTCTTTCGATGGTCTACGAATGGTGGCCGGTCCGGCGTTAACCACGGGACTCGACTATCTAGGGTACCAAGTCACGCTGGCAAGGTGGCATGCTGGCACAGTGACCAGTAAAACAACTGTAAAAACGTTGCTCATCCTCGGCGCGTCCGGGGACCTGACAGGCAGGCTGCTCCTGCCCGGACTAGCCGGACTCCTGGCGGCCGGCCGTGCCCCCGGACTGAGGCTGGTGGGCGCCGGTTCGGACCCGTGGTCACCGGATCAATGGCAGGAACGGGTCAAGGGCGCCTTCGAGGCGGCGTCGGAGTCCGCCGATACTGCCGGACGCGCGGCGTTGGCCGCAGTTGCCGAAAGTACCGAATACCACCAGGTGGATGTGACAGCGGATGGCCCCTTGGCCGAACTGCTGGCGCAGCTGGAGGGGCCGGTCGCCGTGTACTTTGCACTGCCTCCCCACGTCAGCCAGAAGGCCTGCGAAATACTGCGGCGTGAGCAGGTGCCGGCCGGCACGCGCCTGGTGATGGAGAAGCCCTTCGGCTCGGGCACTGAATCAGCGCGTGAACTGAACAAGACCCTGGCGGCCCTGGTGCCCGAGGACCACATCCACCGCGTGGACCACTTCCTGGGCAAGGCGACAGTCCTGAATATCCTGGGCCTACGCTTCGCCAACAGATTCCTGGAACCCGTCTGGAACCGTGAGCACGTCGAAAAGGTGGAAATCGTCTTCGACGAAGACCTGGCCCTCGAAGGACGGGCGCGTTACTACGACGCTGCCGGAGCCCTGCGTGACATGATCCAAAGCCATCTCCTGCACATCATGGCTTTCCTGGCCATCGATGCCCCGGCCACCATCGAAGAACGCGATCTCCGTGACGCTGTGGCTACCGTGCTGCGCGCCAGCAGCGTCAAAGCCCCCTTCGATGCCTCCACACGGCGGGCCAGGTACACCGCCGGAACCCTCGGCGAACGTACAGTCCCCGACTACGCCACTGAACAAGGCGTGGATCCCGGGCGCAACACCGAAACCCTGGCCGAAGTCCAGGTGGACATTGATAACTGGCGGTGGAAGGGTGTCCCGTTCATCCTCCGGTCCGGAAAAGCCATGGGAGAACGCCGGAAGGAGGCTGTCATCACCTTCCGGCCGGTTCCCCAGCTGCCGGTGGGCTTTACGGGCGTGGACTCCCCCAACCAACTACGGATTGGTTTCGGGCCGGACACCTTGGAGCTCCATGTCGATGTCAATGGGCCCGGAAACATCTTCACGCTGGACCGCGCGACCCTCATGGCAGAACTGAGCGCAGCGGGAATGCTGCCCTACGGTGAAGTCCTGGAAGGAATCCTCACCGGCGATCCCCTGCTGTCCGTCCGCGGCGACACCGCCGAAGACTGCTGGCGGATCATCGAGCCGGTCCTTCGGGCCTGGGCGGACGGCGAGGTGCCGCTGGAAGAATACGACGCCGGGAGCGAGGGGCCGGCGGGCTGGCCCACCGCCGTCGACAACTAGGTCAGCGCAGCGCAAAGCGGGCCGGATACCTTGAAGGGTACCCGGCCCGCTTTGCCATCACCTGGACGGTCCTGCTGTCCTGGCTACTGTGTTGTTGTCCTAGATTGCGGCCGCGCCACGTTCGCCGGTGCGAACCCGGACCGCTTCATAAACGTCCACGGTCCATACCTTGCCGTCACCTGCGCGTCCGGTATTCGAGCTGGCAATGAGGACATCCAGGATGTCGTCCGCCTGCTCGTCGGTGGCGAGAACCTCGATCCGGATCTTGGGCAGCAAATCCACGTTGTACTCAGCTCCGCGGTATACCTCGGTATAGCCGCGCTGCCGGCCATAACCACTGGCCGCGCTGACCGTCAGGCCCTGGACTCCGTAGGCTTCGAGGCCTTCACGGACCGCTTCAAGCTTTTCGGGACGAACGATCGCTGTGATGAGCTTCATGCCTGGACACTCTCCTTGCCCTCTGCGGGTGCCTTGGTTGCGGTGGTTTCCGACTTGCCGGTCATGGCCTCGTGCAGCGGCTGGAAGCTGCCGCCGTGGCCGTTGATGCCGAACTCGTAAGCGGTCTCAGCGTGGAGGCTGAGGTCAACGCCCACGTTCTCCTGTTCCGTGGAAACCCGGAAGCCCATGGTCTTGTGGATGGCGAAGGCGATGATGGCCGTCATGACAGCCGAGAACGCGATGGCAATGCCGGCCGCAGCAAGCTGTGCCCACATCTGGGTCCATCCTCCGCCGTAGAAGAGGCCGCCTCCAACTCCGTCCACGGACTTGGCGATGAAGCCCAGGGCCACGGTGCCGATGATTCCGGAGACGAGGTGGACTCCCACGACGTCCAAAGAGTCGTCGAAGCCCCAGCGGAACTTCAGGCCGACAGCAAGGGCAGAGGCCACACCGGCAACCACACCGAGCGCCAGGGCGCCGATGGGATCAACGTTTGCGCAGGCAGGGGTGATAGCTACCAAACCGGCGACTACACCGGACGCTGCGCCGAGCGATGTCGGGTGGCCGTCGCGGATACGTTCCGTGATGAGCCAGCCGATCATGGCTGCCGCGGGTGCTGCCAGGGTGTTGATCCAGATCAGGCCCGCCTGTTCCGCAGTGGTAGCTGCGCCGCCATTGAAGCCGAACCAGCCAAACCACAGAACTGCAGCACCGAGCATGACGAACGGGATGTTGTGGGGACGGTGGTTGGGGTCCTTGCCGAAACCGCGGCGGTTGCCAATGATGAGGACCAGGACGAGAGCTGCTACACCGGCGTTGATGTGAACCACGGTGCCGCCGGCGAAGTCGATGGCCGGGCCGAGGGCCTTGCCGATTGCGCCTTCGGGGCCGAACAAGCCTCCACCCCAGACCATGTAGGCCAGCGGGCAGTAGACCAAGGTGACCCAGACCGGAACGAAGATGCTCCAGGCACCAAACTTGGCACGGTCTGCGATCGCACCGCTGATGAGGGCGACGGTGATGATGGCGAAGGTAGCTGCGTAGCCAATCTTGATCATCGCGTCCGGGGTGGTTTCAACTCCGATAAGACCGAACGAAGCGAACGGGTTGCCCACGATCTCCAGGAAACCTTCCCCGGAGCTCATCGATGCGCCCCACATCACCCAGACGACCCCGACGATGCCGATGGAGATGAAGCTCATCATCATCATGTTCAAGGCTGCCTTGGCGCGTGTCATGCCGCCGTAGAAAAATGCCAGACCAGGTGTCATGAACAGCACAAGCGCCGCCGCCACCATGACCCATACGTGACCTGCGGTAAGTTCCATGGTGCACGTTCCTCTCTTGCTAGATCTGCGGTTCAACCGCTGTCCTGACGCCTTTTGCGTCCTGCTTAAGAGTTTTGTGCCGCCGTGTTTCACCTGCGCTGGATTTATATTGCGGGCCGGTTACAACAACCTCCCCAACGTAAATGGTGCATATCTCCGATGTTACGGATATGTTTCAGGCGTCAGACTTCACAGGAATTGCCCAGCTCAACCCCGTCGCAGCGCAGAAGTGCCAAAAACCCACCAGAAGGACCAGCCCCGAATGACCCAGTCGTCCCGATCCACCAAAGTTCCAAGGATCCGGCAGGAAAAGGCGCCCTTGCCACGGGACATCAAGGTGATGTTGGCTGCCGCGTTCCTGATCGCCTTGGGATTCGGGCTGGTCGCTCCCGTTCTGCCGCAATTCGCCACGACCTTCGACGTCGGTGCCACCGCGGCTGCCGTGATCGTGAGCATCTTCGCTTTCATGCGGCTGGTCTTCGCACCGGCGGGCGGGGCATTGATCGGACGGTTCGGGGAACGGAACGTGTACGTCTCCGGCCTTTTGATCGTTGCCGTATCCACGGCGGCCTGCGCCTTCGCCCAGGACTACTGGCAGTTGCTGATTTTCCGCGGACTCGGCGGGGCCGGCTCGGTGATGTTTACCGTTGCGGCCATGGGACTGCTCATCCGGCTGGCCCCGCCGGAACGGCGTGGCCGGGTATCCGGCGCCTATGCTTCGGCGTTCCTGATTGGCAGCGTCCTGGGGCCGGTGGTGGGTGGCCTGCTGGCAGGTTTCGGGCTGAGGGTTCCCTTCCTGGCCTATGCCGGAGCGCTCCTTGTTGCTGCCCTGGTGGTCAGGACAATGCTCCGAGGTGACGGCAATGCCGCCCAGGAGGCCGGACCGGCACCCGCAATGGCGTTGAAGGAGGCGCTGTCCGACTCCGCCTACCGCGCCGCGGTTTTTTCCAGCTTCGGCAACGGCTGGGTTACGTTCGGCGTCCGCATGGCTACCATCCCGCTCTTTGCTGTGGCCGTCCTGGATTCACGTCCGGAAACCGCGGCATGGGCACTGGCCGTGTTCGCCGTCGGAAATGCACTTGCCCTGACGTTCTCCGGCCGCCTGGCAGATGCCTGGGGACGAAAACGCCTGCTGATCCCTGGCCTGGTCATCACTGGACTGGCCACAGGGCTCATCGGCCTGACCACGGATCTGGCTGCTTTCTTCATCGCCTCCGCCATAGCAGGCTTCGGCTCCGGATTGCTGGGGCCGGCGCAGCAGGCCGCCGTCGCCGATGTCATTGGAAGGGGACGCTCGGGCGGCAAGGTGCTTGCCGTCTTCCAGATGGCTGCCGATACTGGCGCAATCATCGGCCCGGTGGTTGCCGGCCTGATCGCCGACCGCTTGGGCTATGGCTGGGCGTTCGGCCTGACGGGTGCGGTGCTGTTGGTCACCGCGGCAGCGTGGCTGCCTGCAAGGGAACCCCTTAAACCCAGGAACTGACCGGCGGCCGAGGTTGCCCGGTTTCGGGTCAACCACTGCTGCCGGCCAGTCCAGTGGGAGTTCTGTTTGGCTGGAGCTCTTCAGCTGTTCCGCTGTTTAGTTGAGCAGTGCGTCAACGAAACTTTCCGCTTCGAAGGGTGCAAGGTCGTCCGGGCCTTCACCCAGGCCGATCAGCTTCACCGGAACGCCGAGGGACTTCTGGATGGCGACAACGATGCCGCCCTTGGCCGTGCCGTCGAGCTTGGTCAGCACGATGCCGGTGATGTTGACCACTTCAGCAAAAACCCGTGCCTGGTTGAGTCCGTTCTGGCCGGTGGTGGCGTCCAGTACCAGCAGGACCTCGTCCACCTCCGCCAGCTTCTCGATGACCCGCTTCACCTTGCCCAGCTCATCCATGAGGCCGGTCTTGTTTTGCAGGCGTCCTGCCGTGTCCACCATGACAACATCGACCTCCTGGTCGATGCCTGCCTTCACGGCCTCGTAGGCAACCGAGGCAGGGTCCGCGCCGTCGATGTCGGACTTGACCGTGGGCACACCCACGCGCTGTCCCCACGTGGCCAGCTGCTCAGCCGCGGCGGCACGGAAGGTGTCAGCAGCACCGAGCAGCACGTCCTTGTCTTCGGCCACCAGGACACGCGCCAGCTTGCCCACGGTGGTGGTCTTGCCGACGCCGTTCACACCGACAACAAGCACGACGGCGGGACGGTCGCCTTTGCGTTCGACGTTCAGTGAACGGTCCATCCCGGGATCAACCAGCTTGATGAGCTCTTCCCTGAGCATTGCCTTGACGTCTTCGGGGCTGCGGGTGCCCAGGACTTTGACACGCTCACGCAATGCATCAACCAACTGCATGGTGGGCTCGGTGCCGAGATCGGCCAGGAGAAGGGTTTCCTCCACCTCATCCCAGACGTTCTCGTCGATCTTGTCGCCGGACAGCAAGGCCAGCAGGCCCTTGCCGAGGATGTTGTTGGACTTGACCAGGCGGGCGCGCAGGCGGGTCAGGCGCCCTTCGACCGGCGCCGGGGTGTCGATGGCGATGGTTTCGAGCCCTGCGGCGTCGTCCGGAACATCCGTGCCTTCGACTGTTCCGTCAAAGGTCGGGGCCGGTGCCTTCGCCGCATCCGGGCGGTCCTCCACAAGGGTTCCGCCGCCTGCTGCCGACGACTGCAAAGGATCGTTCGCATCTCGCGTTCCGGGGTATTTTGCGCCCGATTTGCGGGCCTTCATCAATACCGGCACGAGTCCGCCGACCACTACGAGCGCAGCGAGAATGGACAGAATTATGGGTAGGAAATCGTTCACTCCCCTACCTTCTCATAAAGCTAAGCCCCGGCACCGAGCCTCTGGCTGATGACGGTTGACACGCCATCACCGCGCATCGTCACACCGTAGAGGGCATCGGCCACTTCCATGGTGCGCTTTTGGTGGGTGATCACGATGAGCTGGCTGGACTCCCGCAATTCTTCAAAGATGGTGATGAGCCGGCCCAGGTTGGTGTCATCCAGCGCCGCTTCGACTTCGTCCATGACATAGAACGGTGAAGGCCTCGCCTTGAAGATGGCAACCAGCAGTGCGACAGCAGTCAGGGAGCGCTCACCACCTGAAAGCAGTGAAAGCCTCTTGATCTTCTTCCCGGCGGGACGGGCCTCTACCTCGATGCCCGTGGTCAACATGTCATCCGGATCAGTAAGCACCAGCTTTCCCTCGCCACCGGGGAAGAGCCTGGCAAAGACGTGGTCGAACTGGGCTGAGGTGTCCGCGAAAGCTTCCGTGAAGACCTGCTGGACGCGTTTGTCCACCTCTTTGATGATGTCCAGCAGGTCTTTCCGGCTGGACTTGAGATCTTCCAACTGCGAGCTGAGGAACTGGTGCCGCTCTTCCAGGGCTGCAAACTCCTCGAGCGCCAGCGGGTTCACTTTGCCCAGGGCTGCCAGCTCGCGCTCGGCCTTCTTCAGCCGCTTCTCCTGCTCCGCCCGGACAAAGGGAACACCTTCCACCACAGGTTCGCCGTTTTCGTCGACGGGGGCCCGCAGTTCGGCCCATTTGTCCGTGGTGGATCCGGCGGGAAGCGGAACCGGCCGGTCCGGGCCGTAGTCGGCAATGAGCTGCTCAGCGGAAAGTCCCAGTTCCTCGATTGCCCGGCTTTCCAAGGCCTCGATCCGCAGCCGCTGTTGTGTCCGTGCCATCTCATCCCGATGCACCGAATCGGTCAGTTCGGCAAGCTCGCGTGCCAGGGCCTCGTTGCCCGAGCGGACGTCCGAAAGCTCTTTTTCAAGGAGTTCGCGTTTCTGCTCGGCCTGGTCCCGTTCATCGGCAGCCACCTCCACCGAGACGTCCACGTAGCGCAGAGTCTGTTCGACCGCCGAAACAACAGCGGCAGCACGCTGGGCCTGTGACCTGCGACGCTGGGCCCGTCGTGCAGCCTCCTCACGCGCACGGCGTTCGGTGGCTGCAGCCCGCTCCAGGGAGGCAGCCCGGTTGCTGACCGCGCCCAGTTGCTCTTCGGCAGTGCGAAGCGCCAGCCGGGCTTCCGTCTCCAGGGCGCGGGCCGTCCTCGCCTCAGCGGCAAGTTCATCCCGCTGGTCGGTGGAGGGTTCCTCGTCAGGGACTTCCTGGGCGGCAGCAAGGCGCTCGGCAGCAACTTCCAGATCCAGCTGCGCCTCCGCAATATTTGCTTCAGCCTTGGCCATGGAGGCCGCCAGACGATCGCTTTCGCCCACTGCGCTGCGCAGAACAGAATTCAGGTGGCCCAGGCGTTCGGCGACAGCAGCAAGCCGCGCGTCGGACTCATGCAGTCTTTCCAGTGCGGCATCGGCACGTTCCTGCGCTTCGGCGCGGCGGGCCTGGGCCCCGGCGAGGGCGAAACGGCCACGCTCCAGCCGGGCGGTGACCTCATGAAGGCGGGCATCGGCGTCGTCCACTGCGGCCTGGACTTCAAGAAGCGATGGTGCGGTGGCTGAGCCGCCAAGGACAGTCACGGCCGTAAAAACGTCACCGTCGATGGTGACTGCCTTCACTTCAGGGTGGTCCGCGACCAGCGCCGCCGCCGTGCGGAGGTCATCAACCACGACGGTATTGGCCAGGAGTCCGAGGGCACCGTGGCCCGCCGGGTCGGCTATTTTTACGACGTCGACAGCCCGGCGGCATCCCGCAGGCAGTTCGACGGCGGTCCGGGCGTCGTCTTCTTCGGCGAAACCGCCGGCCAAGAGCAACGCCGCACGACCGGCGTCGTCCTTCTTCAACAGACCCAAGGCCGCAACGGCGGCGTCGGCACCGGCAACCACCAGGGCATCCGAGGCGCTGCCCAGGGCCGCGGCAATGGCGGCCTCGCAGCCGGGCTCGATGCTGATCAAACCCGCCAGCGGACCGAGTACTCCTTCGGTCGTCAGCAGGTGCCCGGAGCCATCTTTGCGGTTGAGTCCGAGCTGAAGCGCATCCCGCCGGGCCGTCAGGGCGTCCCGCTCACGGACTGCCTCCCGCTCGGAAGCCTTGAGTTCCTCAATTTCAGCAAGTACTCCGTCCAGCGCCGCGCTTGCTTCCTCGTATTCGGCATCCAGGCTTTCCTCGCCGTCCTCGACGCCGGCTACTTGCGCTTCAAGGGCGGCGAACTCGCTTTGCGCCTTTCTACGCCGCTCATCTCCGGCCCCCAGCGACTCCCGCAACCTGCCGCGCTCGGCCTCGGCTGCCTCTGCCCGGGACCGTGCGGCAGCAAGCTGGCCGGCGAGACGGGCAAGCCCCTCGCGGCGGTCGGCTGCAGCTCGCAACATGACTGTGAGGCGCTTGTCTTCGGCGGCTGCGAGCGCTTCGGCTGCGTCCTTGGCGACAGTGGCTTCAAGCAGTGCGGCCTGTTTTGCCAGGATGTCGTGTTCCAGGGCTGCTTGTTCCTCGCGGACCCTGGCGGCCTGGCGCGCGAGGTGTTCCGGATCGCGCCCCGATTCGGGTGCGGTTTCGGAGGAGCCCAGCAGGCGCCGCCGTTCAGCGGCCAGCGAACCCAGCGAACGCAGACGCTCCCTGCCGGCGGAGAGCTGGTACCAGGTATCGCGGGCGGCATTGAGGCGGGGGGTTGCTTCTGCGGCGTGCTGTTCCAGCTCTGCTTGCCGTCGCCGTCCCACGCCCAGCCCGGCTTCGACTACCTGGCGGCGTTCCTTGAGCGCGGCTTCGTCGGCGACGTCCTGTTCCAGGGTTGTTGTCAGTTGTACGAGGTCGTCGGCAAGGAGACGGGCGCGGGCGTCGCGTACGTCGAACTGGACGGTTTGTGCGCGGCGGGCGATTTCGGCCTGTTTCCCCAAGGGGGTCAGTTGCCGACGGATTTCGGCGGTGAGGTCACTGAGCCGTGCCAGGTTGGCCTGCATGGCCTCCAGCTTGCGCGCTGTTTTTTCTTTGCGCCGCCGGTGCTTGAGGATGCCTGCGGCTTCTTCGATGAAGCCCCGGCGGTCTTCGGGCGTAGCGTGCAGGACGCGGTCCAGTTGGCCTTGGCCAACAATCACGTGCATTTCCCGGCCGAGACCGGAATCCGAGAGGAGTTCCTGGATGTCCAGCAGCCGGCACGGCGCACCGTTGATGGCGTATTCGGAACCACCGGTGCGAAAGAGGGTGCGGGAAATGGTTACTTCGCTGTACTCGATGGGAAGCGCGTTGTCCGCGTTGTCGATGGTCAACGACACATGTGCCCTGCCAAGTGGCGGGCGGCCCGAGGTTCCGGCGAAGATGACGTCTTCCATTTTTCCGCCGCGCAGTGTTTTTGCGCCCTGCTCGCCCATGACCCAGGCCAGCGCGTCCACCACGTTGGATTTGCCGGATCCATTGGGACCGACGACGGCAGTGACGCCGGGCTCGAAGTCGAACGTCGTGGCCGACGCAAACGACTTGAATCCGCGGACGGTCAAACTTTTCAAATGCAAGGCGCTTCGGTTCTCCTGGGTGGCCCGGGTGTTTGTGTCCCCCTAAATCTACTGCCGTTTACGTGAAATCCGCGGATCTGCAGCGGGAAAGCCTTGCGGCAGGGATGCCGCACCCCTACACTCCTGCCAAGGGTTACTTGGTGGATTCGTTCCGGTGATCCGGCCTCGGCTTGAACTTCTGTTCGGCTTTGGCTGGATCCGGTCCCGTAGTAGGAACGCCTATCCACAAGGCACCGTGGTTTCCATAACTGAAGATCTTGGTTTGACCCTGGCTGGGGAGCGGCAAGCAGGGGCTGTGTGAAGACGCAGACCCGTCGTAGCAATTGGCGTACCACTCCAGGAGTTCTCATGCCCGGTCCTTCAGCAACCCCACCTCAGCGGGCCCTCAAGGGGCTGCTCTTCACTTTGGTGCTGGCAATGGTGGCAGCGTTGCTGCCCCTGACCGCCCCCGCGGCTGTGGCGGCGGGCCCCTGCGACCCCATAGTGAACGCTGTGGCGTGTGAGAATTCCAAACCGGGCAGCCCGCCCTCGGAATGGGACATTGACGGGGCCGGGGATGACACAATCCAGGGTTTCTCCACCGAGATCAGCGTCAATGCCGGACAACCCATCCGCTTCAAGATCGACACGAAGGCCCCCAGCTACACCATCGCGATCTACCGCACGGGCTGGTATGGAGGCAACGGTGCGCGGAAGATTGCCGACGTCACTCCATCGGTCCTGCGCCAGACGCAGCCCGCATGCAGGAACGATCTGACAACCGAACTCTATGACTGCGGTACCTGGGCTGTTTCGGCCACCTGGCAGGTACCTGCGACCGCGGTCTCCGGGGTCTATATCGCCCTTCTCACTCGACCGGATACGGGCGGCCAGAGCCACATCACCTTCATCGTCAGGAACGACGGAAACCGTTCATCGATCGTTTTCCAAACAGCGGACCAGACCTGGCAGGCCTACAACACGTATGGCGGCGCCGACTTCTACCAGGGGGCCGTCAACGGGCGCGCCTACAAAGTGAGCTACAACCGCCCCGTGAACACCCGGGGCGGCATCGGAGGCCGGGACTTCTACTTCGCCAACGAATATCCGATGGTGCGGTTCCTGGAACAAAACGGCTATGACGTCAGCTACGTCAGCGGCCTTGACGTTGACCGCAATGGTGCGGAGCTGCTGAACCACAAGGTATTTCTTTCCGTCGGCCACGACGAATACTGGTCCGGCCCCCAAAGGGCCAACGTTACTGCGGCCCGCGACGCGGGCGTCAACCTCCAGTTCCTTTCGGGCAATGAAATGTACTGGCGTACGCGGTTCGAGCCCTCCTCCGTGGACGGCGCCGCGGGCCGCACCTTGACCTGCTACAAGGAGACGTGGAGCAACGGAAAGATCGACCCCACCAGCCAATGGACCGGAACATGGCGGGATCCGCGCTACGCATCCCAGGCCAATGGCGGTGGTCTGCCCGAAAACGGATTGACGGGCACGCTGTATATGTCCAACTACACCGACCTTCCAGTGACGGTGTCAGCCGCTGAAGGAAAGTCGCGGTTGTGGCGCAATACCTCACTGGCTTCCCTGCCCGCAGGTTCCACTGCTGCCTTGGCGCCGCACACAGTGGGCTATGAATCCGACGAGGACCTCGATAACGGTTTCCGGCCGTCAGGTCTGATCCAGCTGTCCACAACAGTCGGCAGCGTCAGCGAGTACCTCCAGGATTACGGAAATACGGTCAAGCCCGGCACAACCACGCATCACATCACCCTGTACCGGGCGGCCAGCGGGGCTCTTGTCTTCTCGGCCGGCAGCGTCCAGTGGACCTGGGGCCTGGATCAGGAGCACGACGGCGACGGCGCCGCTGCCGATATGCGCATGCGGCAGGCTCAAGTGAACCTGTTTGCGGACATGGGCGTTCAGCCGGCAACCCGCGCGGCCGGGCTTGTTGCTGCGAGCGCGAGCTCGGATCTGACCGGCCCCACGGCGACCATCACCGCTCCAGCCAACGGCGCAACCATCGCGCACGGAAGCAGCGTGACGGTCACCGGAACTGCCACGGACACCGGCGGTGTTGTGGCCGGCGTCGAGGTTTCCACCGACGGCGGTACTACCTGGCACCCGGCCCAGGGCAAGGCTTCCTGGACCTACACCTACATCCAGAAGGGCCTGGACACCGCCGCGATCCAGGTTCGGGCCGTGGATGACAGCGCCAACATCGGAGCCGTGGCTACGAGGAACCTTGGCCTCACCGGACCCTACAGCGTCTTTGGCCAAACTGTCCCTGCCATCACCGACTCCGGAGACGGCGGAGCCTACGAAATGGGCCTGCGGTTCACGCCCTCAGTGAATGGCTTCGTGACGGGGGTCCGGTTCTACAAGAGCTCGGCCAATACCGGAACCCACACGGGTTCGTTGTGGAGCTCCACCGGCACCCGCCTGGCTACCGCCACTTTTGCCAATGAAACCGCCTCGGGCTGGCAGAGCGTGCTGTTCAGCCAGCCGGTAGCAGTTTCCGCGGGCCAAAAGTACACGGTCTCGTACTGGGCACCCAGGGGGCACTATGCCACCAAGGACTACCAGTGGGCGAGCTTTGGATTCAATGATCCGCCGTTGAAGGTCACCGGTGGTTTCGGGGCGGAGCCTGCGGGCGTGTACAACACCTCGCAAGGCTTCCCGACCACCAGTTTCAACGGTGGCAACTACTTCGTTGATGCAGTTTTCAGCACCGTGGATACTTCGCCGCTGACGGTGTCCGGGCAGTCCCCCATTCCGTCATCGTCCAGCGTCCCCGTGACCACCAAGGTCAGCGCCTCCTTCTCCAAGCCAGTGACCCCAGCCAGCGTCCAGCTGGTCCTGAAGTCTTCTGCCGGAACGGTAACGGGCACTACGAGCTATGACGCGACCACGCGCAAGGCAACGTTCACTCCGGCATCCCAGCTGGCCTTCAGCACCGTGTACACGGCAACGTTGTCAGGCACTGACAGCACGGGAGGCCAGGTCACCTCGGGCGGCACGTGGACCTTCACCACCGCTGCCACGGCGTCCGTGCCGGGATCGTGCCCGTGCAGCCTCTATGACGACTCCGTCACTCCCGGCATCGCGGAAATCCAGGACGGAGTCCCGCTGACCTTGGGAGTACGGTTCACCAGTGTCTCCGCCGGTCAGGTGACCGGGGTCCGCTTCTACAAGTCAGCCGGCAACACCGGCACCCATACAGGCGCGCTCTACACAGCGGGCGGGCAGCAGCTGGCAACGGTCACCTTTGCCAATGAGAGCAGTTCCGGGTGGCAGACGGCCATGTTCAGCCAGCCGGTCCAAATGGCTGCCAATACCGAGTACATAGCTAGCTACAAGTCAACCACGGGCGCATATTCGGCAACCGCCAACGGCTTTGGGGCCGGACTGAGCGTTGGACCGTTGCGGACTGTGTCGGACGCGGGGGCCTACAGCTACAGCGGGGACTTCCCTGCTTCGAGGTCCTCCACCAGTTACCTGGTGGACGTAGTGGTGGTGGTCTCGGCGCCTCCGTTCACCGTTGGTGGCCACTCCCCCATTCCGAACGCCTCGAGCGTTCCGCTCAACACAACGGTCAGCGCGGTTCTTTCGGAAGCAGCCGTGTCCTCAAGCGTCGCTCTGTCACTCAAGACGGCCGCAGGTGCCGCCGTTGCCGGGACCACTGTCTATGACAGCAACACCCGCAAGGTGACCTTCACGCCCTCGGCACCTTTGGCGGCGGCTACTTCCTACACGGCCACGGTGACTGCTACGGCCGTTTCCGGACAACCAATGTCATCCGGTGGGACGTGGCAGTTCACCACAGTACAGGCCGCGGGCACACCCGGTTCGTGCCCGTGCACCCTGTACGAGGACACGGTGACGCCAACGACCCTCGAAGTAGATGATGGCGTGCCCTTGACCTTGGGTGTCCGCTTCACCAGCGACACTGCGGGCCAGGTGACCGGTGTGCGCTTCTACAAGTCGGCCGGCAACACCGGGACCCACACCGGATACCTCTACACGGTGGGCGGCCAGGTCCTGGCGACCGTGACGTTCACGAACGAATCCAGCACCGGCTGGCAGACTGCTACGTTCAGCCAGCCCGTGAACATCCAGGCGGACACCGAGTATGTAGCTGCCTACAAGACGCCCACAGGCAAGTACTCCTACACCTCCGGTGGCTTCGGTGAAGGCTTCACGAGGGGACCGCTGAAGACCCAGCCGGATTCGGGGGCGTACTCCTACACCAGTGACTTCCCGAGTACGGCGTCCACGGCCAGCTACCTGGTGGACTTGGTCTTCACCGTAGCCGCACCTCCCCTGTCCATCAGTGCCCAGGTGCCCGCTCCAGGAGCCGCCGCCATTCCCACGGACGTGAAACCATCCATCACGTTCTCCACCGCCATCAATCCGGGCGCCACGTTCACTTTGACCGCGAACGGATCCTCTGTCGCAGGAACGGCAGCACTGTCAGCTGACGCCCGCACCATCACGTTCACGCCGACGGCCGCCCTTCCCGCCAACACCCAGATATCCGCCAACGTCTCGGGCGTGGCCACCCCGCAGGGGCAATCCCTGCCCCCGACCACCTGGCAGTTCACCACGGCGGCGGCAGCGGTCCAGCAATCGACGATCTTCGGTTCGTTGCTTCCCCAGGTTGCCGCCAACTCCGACCCGCTTTCGGTGGAGCTCGGAACTGCCTTCACGGTGTCCCAGGCGGGGAACGTCACAGGGATCCGCTTCTACAAGGGAACCGGGAACACAGGCACCCATGTTGGTTCGCTGTGGAACGCCGCAGGCACCAGGCTGGCACAGGTGACCTTCACCAACGAAACGGCCACCGGCTGGCAAACCGCCACCTTGGCAACCCCGGTTGCCTTGTCTACCGGACAGACCTATGTGGTCTCCTACCGGGCGCCAAACGGCCGCTACTCCTCAACGCAGGGATTCTTTAACCAGACATGGACGAGCGGAGTGTTCACGGCCTCGGGCCCCAACAACGGACGCTACCGGTACGGCTCAGGCGGCGTGATGCCCACCAGTTCCTGGAACGCCACGAACTACTTCGTGGATGTGGTGTACTCCACCGCAGCTCCAGCCCAGCAGCAGGCGGCGCCGTCACCATCACCTACTGCCACGCCGACAGCAACCCCAACAGCAACAGCAACAGCGACAGCGACCCCGACCCCGTCACCGACAGCGACCCCGTCACCGAGTCCATCACCCAGCCCGACCCAGACTGGACTCGTCTGCGGCTTGCTCAGGATCTGCTGAAGCAACAACGTCAGCGAACGACGCTGGGCGACCAACCATGGGCAATGAACATGCTTGGTTGGGCGCCCGGTTCCGTTTCCAGCTTCCAGATGTTGCTGTCCCCGTCCGTTGTCTCGTCCGGCAAGCCGTAGAGAAGGCTCCGGTCATCGAGCCACTCGATCTGGTCATCCACGCTGCGCTTTTCGGCAAGGACGGTCTCGCGTCCGCTGGCGAGGTCAAGAACCGCGACGTTCCAGTGCGCTGCCAGCGCGCCGCCGTCGTTCTTCTTGTACGCGATCCGGGTCCCGTCCGGGGAAATCGAAGGACACTCCACGTTGTCATGGACAGCCGTCAAAGTCCTTGCTGACAGGCTCCCCCGCACCAGCCAGATGCGTCCGGAGGCGGCCGCAGTGGCATAGAAAACATCAGCCTGCTCCGGTGCGAAGGTCACCCCCCAGATGTTGCGGTCGGTAGCCTGCAACCGTTCGCCGTTGACCAGCAGGGCGAAGTCCTCGAGGTTGCCGGTGGAACCGCCTGGGAGGCTGATTTCGGTGGCGGTGGAAAATCCTGCTGTCGCATAGGAGTGGCCGGTGACGAACACCGTAGTGGCGATATTGGAGCCGTCGGGGCTGATCCGGGTCCGGCTGGGGATCCCGGGAAGCGGCCAGGCCCGTTGCTGCTCCCAGTTACGGTTGAACACCTCGGCTTCAAAAGAGGTCACCAGCCCTCGGTTGGTGCGCAAACACACCACCTGCTCCGGCGAGCCGTAGACCCGGTCGCATTCCTGGCCGCTCACGGCCCGGCTACCGCCGGGATCCGACAACGGAACAGTTGCGGCGTTCCCGTACCCCTGCCCTGACGCGGTGTTCCGGAACAGCACGAACGGAGCACCGGGGAGCTGTCCGCCGGCTGAGGTCCCCACGGACGAGGCCGCCGTCCGGCTTTCTTCAAAGCGTTGGTAGGCCCCCACCGCGTAGACGCCCGCTGCGACCAGGACCAGTACAGTGACCATCAGGAGGACACCCCACCGCACCTTCCCCGCGGCAGCTCCCCCGGAGGCGCGTTCCCTCATGCTCCGTCGCTCACGTCGGCCGGGACATCGCGCTTGGCACCTCGGAGGATGAAAACCACAGCCACAACGGCACAGGCCAAAAGCGCCCCTGCCAAGAGCATCGCGGTGGAAGCACCAACGGCGTACCACAACACACCGAATCCGGCCGAGGCCAGCATGCGGGTCAGAGCCACCACAGTCTGCGCGGAGGCGATTCCCGTGGCGAGCTTTCCCGACGGCGTCAGCTGGCTTGCCAGCGCGGCCAGGACCCCGTCAGTGCCTGCGTAAAAGGCACCCAGCAGGACCAAACAGCCCACCGTCGCCCACAGGCCGCCAAAAGGTGCCGCCGCCAGCAAATACGTGGCAAGCAGGGCAACATGCCCGGCGACGAACACCGGGATCTTCCCCACCCGGTCCGCCAGCCGTCCCAGCGGAATGGCCAAAGCAAGAAACACCACGTTGGTGCCCACAAAAAGCAGCGGGAACCATTGGACCGCGAACGAATCCCTGTCCTGCAGGACCAGGTAGATGAAACCGTCGCCAATCGTGATCAGGCCCAACATCCCCGCCGCGATCAGCAGCTTGCCCAAACCCGGTTCCCTCAAATGGCTCCAGGAAAATGCGAAAAGCCTGCGGTCCTTCCGTTCGCTGGCCCCTCTCAAGGCCTTGGCCTGGACATCGGGCACCACCAAGGCAAGAACGGCAACACCGATCACCGCGAAAGCCAGTGACACCACGAACACTGTGCTGAATCCGTTGGGAATCATCAACAGCACAAAGAAGGCGATCAACGGACCCGCTGCCGCGCCGATGTTGTCCAGCATCCGGTGCACGCCGAACGATCTCGCCAGATGCTGCGGCTGCGCCGAAACTGAAATCAGCGCATCACGCGGAGCCGTCCTGATGCCCTTGCCGATGCGGTCGGCTGTGACGATTGCCGCGATCGCCCAAAAACTCCCGGCGACAAGGAATCCGATCCTGGCAAGCATAGACAAGCCATAGCCCGCCACAGCTATCCGCTTAGGGTGGCCGGTGCGGTCGGCAGCCCAGCCGGCTGCGATCCTGACGATGGCACTGGCACCCTGGTTGATGCCGTCAATGACGCCGAAGGCGATGGTGGACAAACCCAGGAAACCTGTCACGTACAGGGGCAGGATGGCCGACACCGACTCCGAGGACACATCGGTGACCATACTGACAATGCCCAGCCACAGGATCACCGGGGACAAGCGGAACGGCACCTCGCTGGATAGTGCCGTCCCCATGCCCTGCGGTTTATCCCGCTTACCGCCGCTGCGGTCAGAAAGGGAAATATACATGGGTGCCCTAATCCGCCGCCGTGTGCAGGCTGCCCAGAAGCTGGAACCGCGAGCTGCCGGTCCCTGTGGTTGATACCGAAACAGTGACCGTATCCGTTCCCCGTACGAACCGGGCAGCCGAGGATCCTTCCGCTGCCGGAGCGTCTTCGGACCAGAATCCATGGGACACCAAAGAGTCCCGGAAGGAACCAAGCACCTCTGCACGGGGCTTGTCGATGATGCCGTCAGCTGCGACCTGGAGCGTGTTGCTCGAGGTCGACACGGAGGTTGAACCGATGGTCGAGCCCGCTGGCAAGGTGAGGATCCCTGCGGGCCAGCCGTCCACCATTTCACCGGCTGCGGTACCAGGCTCCGGCAAGGCTCCGGTGATCAGTGGAGCGGGAGCAGTTGGCGCGGGCAGCCCTGTCGGTGTTGCCGTCACAGGGGGAAGGACTTCCAGTGGCTGGCCGGCGGACGGTGACGAACCGCCGTCGTCACCGTTTTCAGTACCTCCGCTTGCTGAAGCATCCGACGGCGAACTACCGGAGCCGGTTACCTCGGCGCCTTGCGACGTGGTTCCCGCCGAAGCTGTTGACCCGGGGACAGTCGAGCCCGGGCTTGGCGACGACGAGGACGTCGTCTGCGCCGAAGGGGCCGGCTTCACCGCCAGTTGGTCAAAGAGTATTGCGACGGCGGCGATCAGCACGGCAAGGCATATGCCTGCGATGACCAGCCGCCGCGCCATCATGGCATGACCGGAAGAACAGCCCCGCCCGGCCGCGGATTTACGGCGTGGGACTCAGGGGCGGCGGGTAGAAGTGACGCCACCTGCGACGAGGTGGCGTTCGGCCGTGCGATGGCGATGTACCGCACCAAGCGTTTCATGGGGACAGTCTGCCATTCACGCCACGATTCCGGAACAGTTTTGGCGCTACCAGCGCCCATTCCGTGGGCGGGGCTGGCAAACCGGGCAGGTGTAGGAGGAACGGTTCATGAATTGTTCCCGTTTGATGACACTCTGAAGCCCCTTCCCGGCACAACGCAGGCAGTATTCACCGGCCCGCCCGTAGGCGTTGAGGGAGCGCGCGAAGTAGCCGGAATCGCCGTTGACGTTAACGTAGAGGGAGTCGAAGCTGGTCCCGCCGGCGGCCAAGGCGGCGTCCATGACATCCTTAACGGCCGAGATGAGCCGCTCGGCATCTGCCCGTCGCAAGGTATCGGTGGGCCGTGCGTAGTGGAGCTGCGCCTTCCACAGGGCCTCGTCGGCGTAGATGTTGCCGATACCGGAGATAACTCCCTGGTCCAGCAGGGCACGCTTCAGGCCCGTCTTCCGCTTCTTGACGTTCCGGTAGAACGCGTCGAATGAGAACCACGGATCCAACGGATCCCTTGCTATGTGCGAGGCTTCCTCGGCGATCTCCGGCAGCGGCGTCTCGCCCAGGCCACCGGGCCCGGAGTCCGGGGTGGGCACAAGGGAGGTCACGAAGAGTCCGCCGAAGATCCTCTGGTCCACAAACCTGAGTTGTTCCGGCATGCCCTCCACCGGGCTCAGCGAGATCCTGACCTTAAGGTGTTTTTCGTCCGGCACGTCCGGATCCTGCATGAGAAGTTGTCCGCTCATTCCCAGATGGGCCATAAGCGCGACCTTGGGCAGGGTCGCGACCTCGGGAAGGGTCCCGTCACCGGTGGCGGACACACCGTCCATGGAGAGAGGCATCCACAGGAACTTTCCCCGCCGCACGACGTCAAGCACCGTGGCGTGTTCCAGATTCCCCACGAAGTCTTCGGTCCCAAGGGCGTGGCGCCTGATCGAGCGTGGGTCCAGCACCTCGACGGCTGTGATGGTCCGGCCCCTGACCCATCGGGCAAGGCCACGGCGCACCACTTCTACTTCGGGAAGCTCAGGCATGGATCAAGCGGACGCCGGACCAGTCGGGGTCGTGTCCAGGGCAGTCAGGGCACGCCAGGCATCGGCGGCCGCTTCCTGCTCTGCTTCCTTCTTGGAGTGCCCGGAACCGCGTCCGTAGGGTGTTCCGCCAATGTTCAGTACGGCTTCGAAAGTTCGCGCGTGATCCGGCCCGGAGCCTTCCACCGCATAGTGGATGGCGCCCAATTGCCGGCTGGCGGTGAGCTCCTGGATGCTGGTCTTCCAGTCCGTGCCGGCGCCCAGGGCACCTGCGTCCTTCAGGAGGGGTCCCACGAGCCGCATGACCAGCTGGCGTGCGGTTTCGATGTCGTTTGACAGATAAGTGGCACCGATCAGCGCCTCCATGGTGTCAGCCAGGATGGAGGCTTTGTTCTTGCCGTCAGTAAGCTTTTCGCCTTGGCCGAGGTAGATGAACTCGCCGACGCCGATCTCACGGCCGATTCCGGCCAGGGCGCGCGTACTGACGACGGCGGAGCGGCGCTTGGCAAGCTCGCCTTCAGGCAGCGTGGGGTTCTCACGGTAAAGGGAATCGGTCACGGAGAAACCCAGGATGGAGTCGCCGAGGAACTCAAGGCGCTCGTTGGTGGGGATCCCGCCGTTCTCATACGCGTATGAGCGATGTGTGAGAGCAAGACGAAGCGTCTCGGTGTCAATGGAGACACCGAGACGCTTCAGAAGCTCTTCAGTTGAAGACATCCTTAGTCAGCCTCTACGGCAGATTAGGCGTCTGCGACCTTGCGGCCCTTGTATTCAAGGAACAGCGCGGTGCCGGCAGAGTCAGTAATGACCTTTGCCTGGTGCGGCAGGCTGTAGGTAACCTGACCGTTTTCGATGGTCTTGACCAAGTTGGGGGCAGTTGCCTTCCACTGGGCACGGCGGGCGCGTGTATTTGCGCGAGACATTTTCCGCTTGGGAACAGCCACGGCTATCTCATTTCTCTCTTAGACGAACACTTACTAATCGGTTTGCCGGTCAGTCTTAGCCAGATCAGCTAGGGCAGCCCAGCGAGGGTCAATGACCTCGTGGTGGTGCCCCGGCTCGTCTTCCAGGCGCGCTCCACATTCGGAGCACAGACCCTGGCAGTCTTCCCGGCACACCGGCTGGAACGGCAGCATAGTGACAACTGCGTCCCGCAACACCGGCTCAAGATCGATCAGATCGTACTCGACTCGACGTTGCTCTTCATCGTCTTCTTCGGCCGAAAGCTCAGCACCTTCGTAGAAGAAAAGTTCTTGCACATTGACCTCAAGGTCATACGCAAGGGGATCCAGGCATCGCCCACACTCGCCGGTTACTTCGACGATCGCGGATCCGGATACCAGAATTCCTTCGTGTACGGCCTCAAGACGAAGATCCAGCTCGATATCCGAGCCTTCCTTTACGCCAATGAGCGCCACACCAAGGTCACTTGGCGCAGGTACATGCTCGTTGAGTGTCCGCATGGTCCCTGGACTGCGTCCAAGGTCCTTGACTACCAGCGCCAAGGGCGAACTTGCATCTCGCTTAATGAGAACTCCTGTAGAACATATGACCGACGTACCATCTTAGCCTGATCACGCTTGAGGACTCAAACCGGCACCGGGCGCGCACAGAAGCACGCTGGTTTAAGCTTGGGGAACTCTGCGTGAGGGCGCAGGTACCCGACAAGCCTACCCCTTGCGGGGCGCTTCAGTGGGCGGCTCGCCTGCAAGGAGCCGCTTCAACACAGATTTGGGGACGTAATCAGAGATGTCCCCGCCCAGGACATTGACTTCCTTGATCAGGGTGGAGGACAGGTGGACGTAGTGCGCTTCGGCGGGCAGGAAGACGGTTTCGACGCCGGTCAACTGGCGGTTCATCGTGGCCATCGGCAACTCGTAGTCGAAGTCCGAGGACGAGCGCAGGCCTTTGACGATCGCCGAAACGCCCCTGTGGCGGCAATACTCGGCCAGCAGGCCTTCACCCATGGGCTCCACGATGATTCCGCGCAGGGAAGCCAACGTTTCGCGTGCCATCTCCATCCGGTCTTCGAGGCTGAACCGGTATTTTTTGGCGTAATTGGTGGACACGGCAACGATGACTTCATCGAACAGGCCGGCGGCCCGGGCAATGACTTCGAGATGTCCATTGTGGATGGGGTCAAAGGATCCAGGGCATACCGCGCGTCTCATGAGACGAACCTACCCCATGGCTTCGCCGGGATACCATGGCTGCCATGGCATCAGCAGGCAGCAGCGCTCCCCTTATTGGAACTTCAGCCGACGCTCCGGCACCTTGGAAACGGGCCGCTATGGGAGCCAACCTGCTCTCACCTGCCGGGGACCTGGGAGTCACCATCTTCGAAGAAATGACCACACTGGCTGTGTCCACCGGAGCCATCAACCTCGGTCAGGGCTTTCCCGATGAGGACGGCCCCGTAGAGATCAAGGACGCAGCGCAGGCGGCCATTGCGGCAGGAGCGAACCAGTATGCGCCAGGCAAGGGGGTTGCCGCATTGCGGGAAGCCGTGTCGACCCACCAGCAACGGTTTTACGGCCTGGACCCGGATCCCGACAATGAAGTCCTTGTCACTACGGGAGCAACCGAGGCCATCGCAGCGGCGCTGCTCGCCTTCGTCCAACCCGGCGACGAGGTCCTGACCTTCGAGCCTTTCTACGACTCGTACGGTGCCATCATCGGGATGTCCGGCGCCAAGCATGTCACCGCTCCCCTGCTGGCCCCTGATTTCCTGCCGGACCTCGAAACGTTGGAAGAAGCCTTCAGCAGCAGCACCAAAATTGTCCTACTGAACAACCCGCACAACCCCACGGGTGCCGTATTTCCGCAGAGCGTCCTCGCCAGGATCGTGGAATTGGCCGTCAAATACGATGCCATCATCCTCAGCGACGAAGTGTATGAGCATCTCACCTTCGGAGTGCCGCACATCCCGGTGACCACCTTGCCCGGCGCCGCCGAACGAACCATCACCATCTCCTCCGCCGGCAAGACGTTCTCCTTAACCGGATGGAAAATCGGCTGGCTCACCGGACCGGCACACCTGGTGGCAGCTGTACGCACCGTGAAGCAATTCCTGACCTACAGCTCCGGCACGCCCTTCCAGGGCGCCATCGCGGTCGGACTGGGCCTTCCCGACGCGTTTTACCAGGGCATTGCCGATACCCTCCGGCAAAAGCGCGACATCCTCGCCGAAGGCCTCCGCGCCGCGGGCTTCGGCGTTTTCAACCCCAGCGGCACGTATTTCATCAACGTCGATACCGCGCCGCTGGGCATCAGGGATTCCGTTGATCTCGCCAGGCACCTGCCCGGACTCGTCGGAGTGGCTGCCATCCCTGTTCCGGTCTTCTGTCATCCGGAAGGCGCCGAACGCACCCGCAGCCTGCTGCGTTTTGCCTTCTGCAAGAAGATCGACGTCCTGGAAGAAGCTGCCGGGCGCCTGGCTACGCTCAAGGAACGCCTGTGAATTCCCTGGATTCCGGCCATGCCGCCCGCTTCCTCCGCACCAGCGGCCAGCACGCCACGATCGATACAGACCCCCTCGTGGAGGGCAGCTTCATCCTGAGCATCGGCGGAGCCGAACAGTCACACGTGAACCTGGCGGCGCCCGGTGAGATCTTCTATGAATACCTCCGCAGGATCGGGCACGTGGTGGACCTGGCCGCAGAACCTGGCCGCCCCATCCGGGCCCTTCATCTGGGCGCCGGAGCACTTACACTGGCCCGCTACATCCAGGCCACCCGACCGGGCTCCGAACAGTACGCCGTTGAACTGGAACGTGAACTCCTGGACTTTGTCCTCCAGAAACTGCCGATGCCCGACGGTACAAGGCTGACCTCCCATATCGGCGACGCGCGCGACGCATTGGCGCAGCTTCCCGCCGAGGCAGGGTTCGACGTCGTCATCCTTGACATCTTTTCCGGGCCCGAGGCCCCTTCCCATATCGCCTGCCGGGAGTTCTATGAAGAGGCAGCAGCCCGGCTGGCTCCCGATGGCGTCCTCATCGTCAATGTGGGCGACGAGCCGGCGCTCACGCTTGTCCGCAGCCAGGTCTCAGCGCTGCGCGAGGCCATGCCGGATGTTGCTGCGTTCGCGGAGGCCGGCATGTTTGAAGGCCGCTATCCGGGCAACATAATTTTGGTCGGCACACGTACGCCATGGCCCGCGGAATGGACAGCTGAACTATTGGCCCGCGGCCCCCACCCGGCTGCCGTCCTGACGGGCGTGGACCTGGACCGGATCACCGGCTAAACGGAACCAGTGCTCACGCCGGTTCAGCGAACCACAGCTTGGTCTCCCCGTACTTTTTGTCGGCGAAACACTCCAAGGCATCCGGCCACGACGGTTCGGGGCTGCGGGAACTGCGCTCCACCACCACAACGGCGGCATCGTCCAGGTGCAGTGCCAGCTTTTCGAGCACCGCAGCCAGCGCCGGTTCGTCCAGGGGGTAGGGCGGGTCAAGGAAGACCAGGTCCCACACCGAAGCATCGCCTGCACGCTCCAGGAACGATTCCACCTTGGAACGGTGGACGGAAACCTTCTTGGACCCCAGGGTCTGGTTGACCAGGTCCGCGTTCCGTTGGCAGACGTCGCTTGCCTTGGCATCGAACTCCACCAGGTCCACGCTGCGCGCGCCCCGGCTGGCGCTCTCGACACCCAGCGAACCCGAGCCCGCGTAGAGATCCAGGACCCGCGCGCCGTCGATCACCGCCAACGATTCCAGACGCGAAAACAGGGCCTCCTTGACGCGGTCCGTCGTGGGTCTGGTGGCATTGCCGGGGACGCTTGCCAGAGGGTTTCCGCCGGCAACTCCGGCGATGATGCGGCTCACAGGCATACTCCTTGCGGGCCTTTGCCGGGGCTTCTAACCGCGTTCAAGGAACGCCTCCTTCTCAGGGTTCAGGTACTGATCTATCGCGGCGGCAAGCGCGGGCTGGTCCGCCAACGCGGGATCGTCCGCCACCAGGGACTGGGCGTCGGCCCTTGCACGGGCAATGATGTCCTCGTGCTCAAGGACCCGGAGCAGCTTCAAAGTGGAGCGTCCGCCGGACTGTGAAGCCCCCAGGATGTCACCTTCACGGCGCAGCTTGAGGTCCTCCTGCGACAATTCAAAACCGTCGGTAGTGGACGCAACCGCCTCCAGGCGGCGCCGGCTCGGATGCCCGGGCTCCAGGGTGGTCACCAGCAGGCACGTGCCCGGAAGCCCGCCGCGCCCCACACGTCCCCGCAATTGGTGGAGCTGGGAAATGCCGAAACGGTCAGCATCAAGGATCACCATCAACGTGGCATTGTGGACATCCACGCCCACTTCGATGACAGTGGTGGAAACCAGGACCTTGGTCTCATTGGACGCAAATGAGGCCATGGTTTCAGACTTCATTTGCGGGTCCTGCCTTCCGTGCAGGGGTGCCACTGGAACACCAGCCAGGGACGGCTCCTGCAGGAGGCCCTCGACGACGGCAGTCACCGACGCGAGCTCCCTCGCCCCGCCCTCGTCCTGGAGTTCCGCTTCGCTCGGTTCCGATTCGCCGGGACTGAAGTCGCCGTCGTCGTCCGATCCGATCTTGGGGCACACCACATAGACCTGGTGTCCCGCGTCGACTTCCTCGCGCGACCGCTTCCAGATGCGGTCAGCCCAACCCGGGTTTTCCGAGAGCCCCACCACATGCGTGGAGATAGGGGCTCGTCCGGCGGGAAGCTCGTCGAGGATGGAGGTCTCAAGGTCACCGAACACAGTCATGGCGACGGTACGCGGAATGGGAGTTGCCGTCATCACCAGCAAGTGGGGAGGACGTTGTGCTTTTGCCCGGAGGGCATCGCGCTGCTCCACCCCGAAGCGGTGCTGCTCATCGACCACAATCAGGCCGAGATCCTGGAAACTCGTCTTGTCACTCAGCAGGGCATGCGTGCCGATGACGATCCCGGCATTTCCGGACGCCGCATCAAGCATTGCCTGCTTTCGTGCCGCGGTGGGCATGGAACCGGTCAGCAAGGTTACCTGGACGGCTTGCTGCCCGGAGTCTCCGCCGAGCATGCCTGCCCCGCCAAAAATATGGTCGCGGGCAAGTGGGCCCAGGGTCCGGCGGATTGAATCGAAATGCTGGGCGGCAAGGACCTCGGTGGGTGCGAGGAGCGCGGCCTGGCCTCCGGCATCCACGACTTGGAGCATGGCGCGCAGGGCAACGATTGTTTTGCCGGAACCCACTTCGCCTTGCAGGAGCCGGTTCATGGGCGTATCCCGGCCCAGCTCCTCGGCCAGGGTCTTTCCGACGGCGGACTGGCCGGCGGTCAGCGTGAACGGAAGGTTCCGGTCGAAGGTGCTGAGGAGGCCCCCGGGCAGCGGTCGCCTGGCTGTGGCTTCCTCGGCCGCAAGCTGGGCGCGCCTCCTCGCCAAGGCAGTCTGCAGGACCAAAGCTTCCTGGTATCGGAATCGTTCCTGCGCCCGTTGCCAGTCCTTGGGGGTCTCCGGCGAGTGGATCAGCCGATACGCCTCAGCGACGCTCAGCAAACCGTCCCTCCCGGCAAGATGCGCCGGGATCGGGTCCTCCAGCCCGTCAAGGTCCATGGTCTGCAGGAGCGCAGTGATCACTTTGTGAATGGACCAACTGGTCAGTTTGGCTGTCGCCGGGTACACCGGAATAGGCATGGCGGCCAGCTTCGCAGGGTCCACGGAGCCTTCGGCTTCAGGGTCCTCATCGAGCAACAGGAAGTCGGGGTTGGTCAGGCCAAGAGCCCCACCGTAGCGTGTCACCTTCCCCGAAAACATGGCCCGGCGACCGGCCAGCAGCTCCGCCTTGGCGCGGAACCCGTTGAAGAAACTCACCTTCAGGGTCCCCGCGACACCGCTTCCGCCGGCCTCATCGGTGACGACGACATCTGTGATGGAACCACGGCGGGCGCGCATCTGGCGGGTGCTGTTGGACAGGACGCGGGCGATGAGCGTGACTTCCTCGTCCAACGGCAGGTTGCTGATGGGCGTCAGCTCTCCGCGGCTCAGGTAACGCCGCGGGAAGTAGTTCAGCAGGGCGCCGGTTGATTTGAGGCCCAGGTGTTTATCGATAACTGCCGCGGACCGCTTACCGATCCTGCGTTCGAGGGGCAGTTCCAGTTCAGTAATCATGCCGTGGCTGGTCTGAATCATGCCGGGGCAGGGCAAGCTGGCTGACGGCGATATCGCTCGGTTCCCCGAGCGAACGGATCAGTTCCACGGCCGGAGCGGGATCCGGAACGTGGACGTGGACACGCCAACGGTAACTGGCCTCCATCGGCGATTCCTCGTCATCGTCGTCGTCGTTCCGGGCACCCCCGACCTGGCTCATGATGACGGAGTCGCCTATCTCATCCAGCCTTTGCCGCAGGATGGCAGCGTTGAGCGGGGAAAGGCTGATGGTGCACATGACCTCCACGCCGTCATCTGCCGGCATGTGCTCATGGATGTGTGGATCCTGCAGCTTGTAGCCGTGCAGGTTGTCCAGCATTTCGTCCTGCAGTTCCTCGCCGAGCACTGCGGAACGAAGACAGTCCAATACCAGGAGCATGCCCACGCCGCCGGCGTCGACCACGTGCGCTTCCTGCAACTGGGCGAGCTCATCCTCGGTGCGAAGAACGGCTTGGTAGGCAGCTTCCACCACGGCATCGAGCGACAACCCCAGCGCATGGTTGCTGTCGTCGCCGTCCTGCTCTGCGTCGACCCGCTGTGCGGCATGGGCGGCGGCTTCCAGGACTGAAAGCATGGTTCCGGCCACGGGCTCGCTGAGCGCGGACCAGGCACGTATCTGGGCCCTGTTCAGTGCGGTAGCCAGGAGCGGGGCACTAAGGCGTGTTTTGCCTGCCAAAGGTTCAGCGGCCGCGCACAGGAAGACCGCGAACAACGTTCCCGAATTCCCCCGCGCTTGCTCCATGGCTGCCTGGCCGGCCTTTGACAGAACCGCGCCAACATCGTGGCCTGATTCTGACGCCGCAACGGTGGGTCCATCCAACGCAGAAACGGCAGCACGGACCGTGAGATACAGGTTTGTGCCCGTGTCGCCGTCGGCGACGGGAAAGATGTTGATCGCATTAAGGCGGTCGCTGTGGTTTCCGAGGACCACCTCCGCCTTGCCGAGCCAACGTTTCATGGCGTGCGCATTCGCGGCGATCTTAGTCTGCAAAGTGATCCCATCCAACGGTGTCAGCAGCATGCCCGGCAATCCGGACGCCGCTGCCTGGCGGCTCGACAACGGCTTGAACTGAGCCTATCGCAGTGAAGCCCTGCGGCAGCTGAATACCGGCTGGGAACGTGGCCAGCAAGCCATGGTCTTCTCCCCCGCCAAGGACCCATGCCATGGCGTCGGCACCCAGCAAGGCAGCTGCCGGTTCCAGCACGGCGGCATACTTTTTCAACGCGATGGGATCGAAGTCCAGCACGGCACCACTGGCGGTGGCCAGCCGGGCGCCGTCGCGCAACAGACCGTCGGAGATGTCCAGCATTGCAGTGGCGCCGGCCCTCGCAGCAAGCGGTCCTGCTGCCAGCGGCGGCAGAGGCCTGCACTGGTTCCCCACGAAGCCCCTCAGCTCCTCGTCAAGCTTCTCAAGCGGGACATCGCTTTCAAGCAACGCCCAGCCTGCGGCTGCCCGGCCGAGCGTGCCGGCAACCGCCGCCACATCCCCTGGCCGGGCGCCGGAGCGCAGCACCGGCGCCATTCCGGCAAGAGTTCCGACGACGGCGACCGTCACGGCGAGTTCCCGGCCCCGGCCGAGGTCCCCTCCGGCAACAGAGCAGTCCGGTGCCCCCAGCTCGACGATGGCTGCAGTGAGGCCGTCCGCAAAAGCCTCCACCCAATCGACGGGAGTGGACGGCGGCATGGTCAGGCTCACCACCAGCGAGGTGGCAGTGCCTCCCATGGCATTGATGTCACTGAGGTTCTGCGCCGCGGCCTTCCAGCCGACGTCGTATCCGCTTGTCCTGTAGCCGTTGTTCCACTGCAGCCTGAAGTCCTGGTCCTGCGTTTGGGTATCTATGGAAATCAGGGTGCGGCCGTCCGGGGCCGCTACGAGGGCTGCATCATCACCGGGTCCCAGCAGGACGCCGGGGCTGCTATTCAGCCGGGGAAAGATCCGGGCGAGGAGCTCGGACTCCGAAAGGTCTTGGACGGTCACTTGTTCTGCGGGCACGGTTCTACGCTATCGCGATCCACCGACACAATAATGACGGGCTGCCCCTGCGGCGGCTTCGCGGGAATGTGACCCGCGCTACCCACGTCGGGCAGGCAGTCCATGCGGGATAGGCTGGAAGGATGCATCGAAAGACCCTCCACAGGACTGCCATGGCCATTTCCCTGGCCTCTGCATCCGTGCTCGCTTTGTCGGCCTGTTCACCTGCCGTTGACGTCACTGCTGCCGCGGACGCCGCCAACCCTGCCTGCGCCCCCATGATGGTGGCCCTGCCCGACAAGATCGGCGATGCCGCCCTCCGCAAGACCAACAGCCAGGCGACGGCAGCATGGGGCGATCCGTCCCAGATCATCCTGCGCTGTGGTGTGAATGTCCCCGGACCCACGACGGACCGCTGTGTCAGCGTCAATAACATCGATTGGGTCATTAAGGAAGGCGACCCCGTGTACACGCTGACCACGTTCGGCCGCGAGCCCGCCACGGAAATCCTGGTCGACCCGGTCAAACTGGAGGCTGCCAACATCAGCTCCGCAACTGTCCTGACCGAGCTCGCCGCCGCCGTCGGAAAAATCAAGGCCAGCGGCAAGTGCGTAGGCCAGGAAGACCTGCAGAACCTGCCGACAGGCAAATAGCCGATGCTTGGGCGCCGCCTGCCGAGGCAGGCAGTGCCCAAGCATCGTGAGCTTAGCGCAGGCCCGTCTTCCGGGTCAGCGCCAAGTGGATCAGTTCATCGATCAATTCGGCGTAGGACAGTCCGGAGGCTGCCCACATCTGCGGGTACATGCTCTTGGGAGTGAAGCCAGGCATGGTGTTGATCTCGTTGATGATCAGCTCGCCGGACGGGGTGTAGAAAAAGTCCACACGGCTGAGGCCTTCCGCGCCTACGGCGTCGAAAGCGACGGCGGCCAGTTCCCTGACGCGGGCAATGGCTTCGTCGGGCATGTCGGCCGGGCAGCTGAGTGCGGCGGCCCCGTCCTCCACATACTTGGCAGCGAAGTCGTAGAAATCGTGTTCCCCGGCCGCCACGGCAATTTCACCGGGCATTGACGTGCGGGGAGCGTCGGTGCCGCGTCCTTGCAGGACGGCACACTCGATTTCGCGTCCCACGATCCCGGCTTCGATAACGAGCTTCAGGTCATGGCGGCGGGCTTCCTCGACGGCGGCATCCAAGCCGTCCAGGGAGTCAACCTTCGAAATTCCCATGGAAGAACCCGCACGGGCGGGCTTGACGAAGACCGGGAAACCAAGCTTGTCCACGCGTTTGCGCACGGCCTCGGCGTCGGTCACCCATTCGCGGTCCGTCACGGCTACGTAGGGACCCACCTTCAGCCCGGCGGCTTCGAAGACAACCTTCATGAAGTGCTTGTCCATGCCCACTGCGGAGGCCAGTACGCCTGCGCCTACGTAGCGCGTGTCGGACAACTCCAAGAGGCCCTGGATTGTTCCGTCCTCACCCCACGGGCCATGCAGCAATGGGAACACGACGTCAACGGAGCCCAGCTCCCGGGGGACGGCGTTGGGCTCTGTGACGATCAATTGGTGCTCACCGCCGACTTCGGCCAACGTCACAGTCTGCCCTGACGCTGCCACCTCGGGAAGCGACCTGGAGCTCAAGGACCACTGGCTGGTATCTCCCGAAGCCAAAACCCACTGGCCCGACTTCGCGATGCCGATAGGGATGACCTCGTACTTGTTGGTGTCGATGGCTCCCATGACGCCAGCTGCCGTGACGCAGCTGACAGCGTGTTCACTTGAGCGGCCCCCAAAGAGGATCGCCACGCGGGGTTTCGCCTTCACGGGTGTGGGTTCTTCAGTCACCATCAGTAGTCGCCTTCGGACTTCAGTGCCCGGGCCAGCAAGCGCGGCCCCAGGTCATCAACGGACATTCTGCCTTCAAGCACGGCCACTACGGCTGCGGTGATGGGCATTTCTACATTCAGTTTCCCCGCCAGTTCATGCACGGCGGGGCCGGACTTGATGCCTTCAGCGGTCTGGGTCATCTGTTCGGCCACTTGCACCAGGCTGAGGCCTTCACCCAGCAGGCGGCCGGCAGTGTGATTCCGGGAGAGCGCAGACGAGCACGTGGCCACGAGGTCTCCGAGTCCGGCAAGTCCGGCCATGGTGTGGGCTTCGCCGCCCAGGGCGAGAGCCAGCCGGGACGTTTCCGCGAGTCCACGGGTTATCACTGACGCCTTGGTGTTGTCGCCCATTTGCCGGCCCTCGCAGATTCCGACCGCCAGGGCAATCACGTTCTTGACGATGCCGCCGATCTCGACGCCCACCACGTCCGTGCTGGTGTAGGGGCGGAAGTAGGGCGCTGTGCAGCACAGGGCAATAGCAGCCGCCGTATCGGCGTCGCTGCAAGCAACAACGGAGGCAGTCGGTTGTTCCCTGGCAATTTCCATGGCGAGGTTGGGTCCGGAAACCACAGCGACGCGGGTATCCGAAAGTCCAAGTTCCTGCGCAATGACTTCGCTCATGCGGGCGTCCGTGCCCAGTTCCAGGCCCTTCATGAGGGAAACAACCACGGCGTCGGACGACAACAGCGGTTTCCAGTCACCCAACTGCGGCCTCAACGACTGTGCAGGTACAGCGAGCACCACGAGGGTGGCATCCTTCAGCACCTCCGCCACATCCGTGGACGCCGTGATGGAGGCCGGGAGGTCAATGTCCTTCAGGTACTGCTCGTTGCGGTGAAGTGTATTGATCTGCTCCACTACTTCGGCGCGGCGCCCCCAGATGCGGATGCTGCGCTCGACACCGGCCGCAATGGCTGCGTCAGCCAGGATCTTCGCGAACGTAGTACCCCAGGACCCTGCACCCAGAACGGCCACAGTGCCGGGAACGAAACCGGCGCTTTCGATCACGGTCACTTGCCGGCCTCCGGATCCTGGGTCTCGGAGGGTGCCCCCTCAACGAAACGGCCATGCTTGCTTTGTTTGTGGAGCGCGGGGTCCCAGCGTTCAGCCGGCGCTTTTTCGCCACGAAGCGTCTCCAGGAGGGCTGTGATGGCGTCCATGATCACGTCCGTGGCCTCGGTAAGCGTGGCCCGGTCGAGTGGCCGGTCGGCGAAGGAACTCAAGTCCACAGGTTCACCCACCAGCACGCGGACGGTCTTCCGGGGAAAGACATGGAAGCGCTTGGCGTACCGGGGGAAGACCTCCTGTGCGCCCCAATGGGCCATGGGTACTACCGGTGCTCCTGTTTGCAGGGCAAGGCGGGCCGCCCCGGTGTGGCCCTTCATCGGCCACAGGTCGGGATCCCTGGTCAGGGTTCCCTCGGGATAGATGATGATGGCGCCACCGGCGTCCACCACCTCCTTGGCCAGTTGCAGCGAGCGGTTCGCACCCGCCGTCGAGCGTTCAACCGGGATTTGTTTCGTGGCCCGCAGCAGGCTGCCCAATACGGGCACCTTGAAGAGCCCCGCTTTTGCCAGGAAGTGGGGTGGCCGCTTCTGGTTGTACACCAGGTGCCCCACAACAATGGGATCAATCTCGGTGCAGTGGTTGGGCACGGCGATGAAACCGCCCGCGGGAAGTTTCCCGATGCCTTCCCACTTCTTTGCCATCAACATATTCATCGCCGGACGGGCAAGGCCCGCCAGCAATATGAACATGGCACGGCTCGTGGCCGATTCCTTCAAAGGATCCCCCGCTACTTGATGGTGGTGATGTCGAAATCGGCGCCCAGGGCGGCCAGCTTTTCGGTGAAGCGCTCGTAACCGCGGTTGATGATATCGATCCCGGTGACCTTGGAGGTTCCTGTTGCTGCCAGCGCTGCAATGAGGTGGCTGAAGCCGCCGCGAAGGTCCGGGATGTCAATGTCGGTGCCCCTCAGGGGCGTGGGGCCGGAGATCACCGCGGAGTGGAGGAAGTTCCGCTGGCCGAAGCGGCAGGGCACGCTGCCAAGGCATTCGCGGTGCACCTGGATGTTTGCCCCCATGCGGGCCAAAGCCTCGGTGAAACCAAACCGGTTCTCGTAAACGGTCTCATGGACAATTGACACGCCATCGGCCTGGGTCAGCGCGACCACCAGCGGCTGCTGCCAGTCGGTCATGAAGCCCGGGTGCACGTCCGTCTCCAGGACAAGCGGGCTGAGCTTTCCACCCTGGTGGTAGAAACGGATGCCGTCGTCGCCGATGTCCATTCCGCCGCCCACTTTTCGGTAGGTGTTCAGGAACGTCATCATGTCCCGCTGGGAAGCACCTTCAACGAAGATATCGCCGCGGGTTACCAACGCAGCCGAGGCCCAGGAAGCCGACTCGTTGCGGTCAGGGAGTGCACGGTGGTTGTACCCGCGCAGGTCCTTGACGCCCTCGATGCGGATGGTCCGGTCAGTCTGGACGCTGATGATGGCGCCCATCTTTTGGAGGACAGCGATGAGGTCAATGATCTCCGGCTCGGTTGCCGCACCAATAAGCTCCGTGATGCCTTCGGCCCGCGTTGCACTGAGCAGAACCTGCTCCGTAGCCCCCACGGACGGGTAGGGCAAGGAAATCTTGGCGCCGTGCAGGCCGTGGGGGGCCGAAATGTGGATGCCGCCGGGGCGTTTTTCCACCACGGCACCAAACTGGCGAAGGACATTCAGGTGGTAGTCAATGGGCCGGTCACCGATCTTGCAACCACCGAGATCCGGGATGAAGGCCTCACCGATCGCATGGATCAGCGGTCCGCACAGCAAAATGGGGATCCTTGAATCGCCGGCGTGTGCGTCGATTGCAGTGCTGGAGGCCGTCTTGGCGTCCTTCGGATCCAGGGTGAGGTCACCCGACTCCGGATCTTTGACGACAGTCACACCATGCAGCTTCAGAAGGCTGGTGACGACCTCGACGTCCTTGATTTCCGGCACGTTCCTCAGCACCGATGGCTCGCTGCCCAGCAACGCGGCCACCATCGCCTTGGGCACCAGGTTCTTGGCACCGCGAACGGTCACTCGTCCAGTTAACGGGACCCCACCGCGGATTGTCAGAACACTACTCATCTATACCGGTTTCCTCACGACTACTCGCCCCCCAAACTTACAAAGGCTCCAGCTAAGCATAGAAGCTCACGTAACCGAACCGAAATGGACCCGCCCCACGCCGTACGGATCCGGCCCAGGCCGAACTCCCGCAAAAAAGGACCGCCGGACCCTCACAAGGGGGTCCGGCGGTCCTCTGCCAGCGGAAATTCCGATGAAGGGTCAGCGGCTAACGGGCATCGACTTTTGCCGGGATCGTCCGGGGTTTGAACGACGGCCGGGTGGCTTCGTACGCAGTGATGTCTTCTTCGTGCTGGAGGGTCAGGCCGATGTCGTCCAGGCCTTCCAGCAGGCGCCAGCGGGTGTAGTCGTCAATGTCGAACGGCGCCACCACATTGCCGCACTCGACCGTCTTGCTGACCAGGTCCACCTTCACCTCGGTACCGGGAGCGTTCTCCAGGACCTTCCAGATCAGTTCAATGTCGTCCTGCGCAAGCTGCGCTGCGAGGAGTCCTTGCTTGCCGGAGTTGCCGCGGAAGATATCGGCGAAACGGGACGAGAGGACCGCTTTGAAGCCGTAGTCCTTCAAGGCCCAAACGGCGTGTTCACGTGATGAGCCGGTACCGAAGTCCGGGCCTGCCACCAGCACGGAACCGGCGTTGAACGGGGCCTGGTTCAGGATGAAGGACTCGTCCTTGCGCCACGCGGCGAACAGGGCGTCCTCGAACCCGGTACGGGTGATTCGCTTGAGGTACACGGCGGGGATGATCTGGTCGGTGTCCACGTTGCTTTGGCGCAGCGGGACCCCGATGCCGGTGTGGGTTGTGAAAGCTTCCATGGGATCCTCCTAGACTGCGATTCCGGTCAAAGTGCCTGTGGCGGCGGACTCAAGGTCCGACGGCGAGCTCAGCGTGCCGCGGACGGCAGTCGCTGCAGCCACCACGGGCGAGACCAGGTGTGTGCGGCCGCCCTTGCCTTGGCGGCCCTCGAAGTTGCGGTTGGACGTTGAGGCGCAACGCTCCCCCGGTTCCAGCTGGTCCGGGTTCATGCCCAGGCACATGGAGCAGCCGGCAAAGCGCCATTCGGCACCGAAGTCCTTGAAGACCTTGTCCAGGCCCTCGGCCTCGGCTTCCAGGCGGACGCGCGCCGATCCGGGAACCACCAGCATCCGTACCTTCGGATCCTTCTCCCGGCCCCGGATGATATCCGCTGCGGCGCGCAGGTCCTCGATGCGGGAGTTCGTGCAGGACCCCAGGAACACGGTGTCCACGCGGATGTCCTTCATGGGCGTTCCGGCTTCCAGGCCCATGTACTGCAAGGCACGCTCAGCGGCAGCCTTGGCGTTCTCGTCACCGAAGTCTTCGGGAGACGGAACCTTGGCCGAGAGGGAAACACCTTGCCCCGGGTTGGTACCCCAGGTCACGAACGGCTCAAGCGTGTCAGCGTCCAGGTCCACCTCGACGTCGAAGGTCGCGTCGGCGTCGGTGTGCAGCGTGTTCCAGTACTCGACGGCGGCATCCCAGTCCGCGCCTTCCGGCGCGTGGGGGCGGCCCTGCATGTAGTCGTACGTGGTCTGGTCCGGCGCGACCATGCCGGCACGTGCGCCGGCCTCGATGGACATGTTGCAGATGGTCATGCGGGCGTCCATGGACAGGGCACGGATAGCCGAACCACGGTATTCCAGGACGTAGCCCTGGCCACCGCCGGTACCGATCTTGGCGATGACTGCGAGGATGATGTCCTTGGCAGTGACGCCCGGACGCAAGGTGCCCTCGACGTTGATGGCCATGGTCTTGAACGGCTTCAAGGACAGTGTCTGGGTGGCCATGACGTGCTCCACTTCCGACGTGCCGATACCCATGGCCAGTGCACCGAAAGCGCCATGGGTGGAGGTGTGCGAGTCGCCGCAGACCACGGTCATGCCGGGCTGGGTCAGGCCCAGCTGCGGACCCACGACGTGGACGATGCCTTGTTCCTTGTCACCCAGGGAGTGCAGGCGCACACCGAATTCCTTGCAGTTGGCGCGCAGGGTTTCGATCTGGGTGCGGCTGGTGAGGTCGGCGATCGGTTTGTCGATGTCCAGCGTGGGAGTGTTGTGGTCCTCCGTGGCGATGGTCAGGTCCACGCGGCGCAGCTTGCGGCCGGCCAGGCGCAGGCCCTCGAATGCCTGCGGGGATGTTACCTCGTGAACCAGGTGAAGGTCGATGAAGAGAAGATCGGGCTGGGCATTGGCTCCTTCGCCTTCACCCTTGCGCACAACGTGCGCGTCCCAGACTTTCTCGGCCAGTGTCTTTCCCACGGCCTTGCTCCCTTCACTGCGGTCGGATGGTTTACATCCACTGAACTGTTCTTCATCCACTGAACCAGCACGCTTGCGAAATAGGCCAGTGAAACAACTTGCATCTCAGATATTGAGACGGCAATATCATTACATGGACAATTCTAGTGGAGTCGGTGTCATTGATAAAGCGGCCCAGGTACTCGATGCCCTCGAGGCCGGGCCAACGACACTTGCCCAGCTTGTAGCAGCCACCGGGCTCGCCCGCCCCACGGTTCACCGGCTCGCCCTGGCACTGGTTCACCACAGGCTCGTCAGCCGCGACATCCAAGGGCGCTTTGTCCTGGGCAGCAGGCTCGTCGAGCTTGCTTCCGCCGCCGGCGAAGACCGGTTGATTGCTTCGGCCGGCCCGGTCCTCATCCAGCTTCGCGACGCCACAGGCGAAAGCGCACAGATCTTCCGCCGCCAAGGTGACTGGCGCGTATGCGTGGCTTCGGCAGAACGTCCCATCGGCCTGCGCGACACCATTCCCGTCGGCACGCAGCTGTCCATGAAAGCCGGTTCCGCAGCGCAAGTACTGCTGGCGTGGGAAGACCACGACCGGCTCCTTGAGGGACTGCAGAACGCCCGCTTCACGCCCACCGTCCTGGCAGGAGTACGACGCCGGGGCTGGGGTCAGAGCCTCGGCGAACGCGAGCCCGGAGTCGCCTCGGTTTCCGCGCCGGTGCGCGGACCCTCCGGCAGGGTCATCGCCGCAGTGTCCATCTCGGGTCCGATAGAACGACTCACCCGCCAGCCCGGACGCCTGCACGCCGAAGTCGTGTGCAATGCCGCACGGGTCCTGACTGAGGCGCTGCGGAAGAACAACGACTAGCCATGGAAAGCTACGCAGTATTCCTGCGCGGAATCAATGTGGGCGGCATCAACATCAAGATGGCCGACCTCAAGGCAGCGCTCCACGACTACCCGTTCACCAAGGTCAAGACCCTGTTGGCAAGCGGAAACGTGGTGCTGCAAAGCGACCTCAGCGCCAAGGACGTCAAGGCCCGGTTCGAACAGTGCCTGCGGGACTCCTTCGGCTACGACGCCTGGGTGGTGGTCCTGACAGCGCAGAGGGTCGCCGAACTTGTGGAGGCCTGCCCGTACCCCGCGGATGACAAGTCGACGCACAGCTACATCACCTTGGCCTCGAACACCGCGATGCTTGACGAGCTCTTTGCAGCAGCCGAAGAACTGGGGGGCGTGACGCAAGTGCGCCTGGGCCCTGAAGCCTCCGCCTGGTTGGCACCTGCAGGCGGCACCCTGGACAGCCCGTTCAGCAAGCTCTCCGCCAAGCCACGCTACAAGGCAAGCACCACCACCCGGAACCTCCGTACGCTGGTCAAAGTCAGGGACGCCGCGGCCGCTCTCTAGCCGGGCGCATCTTAGTCCGGGCGCTTCTTAGTCCGGGCGCACCTTAGTCCGGGCGCGCGGCTTTCAGTGCAGCGTTGAAGGCTTTCAACCGCGTGATTTCCACTCCCACGGGCTCCACGATCCTTTGCTCCGCCACCACGGCCACGGCCGCTTTCAGACGCTTCGCCGCGCCGGCTGCCCTGATGCGTGCCGCCCAGCCGCCCAAAATGCGGCCGGTAATGGCCAACAGCACTCCCAACGCCACTCCCCCGGCCACCATCAACGTGGGCCACGGCCACCCCTCCGTGCGCGGAACCTCAGGCACGGGCATCTGGAAGTAGCCCAAGACTGCCAGGACTCCGAGCCAGCCCAGCCCGCCGACCGCCAAGAGGAGGGCCAACCATTGCAGGGTGTTGAACAACAACCACCAGAGGGGACGTTTAGCCGTTTTCAGGTCCGCTCCGGCAATGGCCTGGTCCAAGGCATCGGGCAATTGGTCCCGGCCATCCCTCGCTGCCCCGCGAATGGCTGCCCGCCAAGGACCCGGAGCGCCGGCCGAGGCCTCATCGGCGAACTCCCGGACGGCGGCATCCGTGCGGGCACGCTCAGGGGCACCGGCCGGAGGCAAGGACGTGCGGCTCAATTCGGGCCTGGTGTCGCTCCGCCCCAGATTCAGCCTCCGCAGGGGATCGGGACGGAATCGCAACAACCACCGTGTGACCGGCCACCCCGTCCTGCGCGCCGACTCCCTTTGGAACGAACGCTGGACCGCGTCCACCACCACAGGGACGTTCGCCGCCGTCGCCAGTTCCGATGCAAGGCGGGCCCGTGCGTTTGCCTTGATCCCGCGTGCTTCACCGTCGCCCGACGCTTTCGACAACCCGGCAGCAGCTTTGGCGACGTCGGCTGCCAAGCGCTGCGTGGTCGCTGCCCGCTGGACCACGACGTTCCTGATGGCCCCGCGGACGGCGGAGACGCCGTCGCCCGTCAGCGCCGACGCGCCCAGCACGCGGACGGTCCCCAGGCCGTCGCGTGCAAGGATCCCTTCCAAGGAGTCCAGAACCGCGGCGGCGTCCGGTGCGCCCAGTTTGTCGATCTGGTTCAGGACAACCAAGGTGACGGCGCCGTGGGTAGCCATGGGCCGGAGGAAGTCGTTGTGCACCGCGGCATCGGCGTATTTCTGCGGGTCCATCACCCACACCAGGACATCCACCATGCCAACCATCCGTTGGACAATCTCCCGGTTCTCCACCCGGGTGGAATCGAAGTCCGGCAGGTCCAGAAGCACCAGCCCACTGTCCTCTTCGGCAAAGCCGGTAACCGGCGGAAGTACATGACGGTCCTTCACGTCCAACCAATCAAGCAGGGGTCCGCTGCCGTCCTCACCCCAGATACCCGCCAAAGGCTCGGAGGTGGTGGGCCGCCGCGCAGTCGCGGTGGCCAATTCGCTGCCGGAAACTGCGTTGAACAGGGATGACTTGCCGCTCCCGGTGGCTCCGAAAAAGCCCACCACGGTATGTCCTGCCGACAACGAGCGCCGGGAAGTTGCCCGCTCCAGAACGTCGTAGACGGACTGGAGTTCCTGATCGGGAAGAACGCCTTCGGCCAGCTCGCGTGCGGTATTGAGGGCTTCGAGCCTGCGCTGCAATGCGGACGACTCACGGACCAGACTGTGGCGGCTCATGCAGTCCCTGCCAGCCGGCGGAGGGCCTTGGCGTGCAGAGCGAGATCAGGACCCGAGACCGGCTGAACGGTCTCGAGCCTGGTGAGGAAGCGGAGCCGTTCTTCATCCAGCAGGCGCTGGCACTGCGTGTGCAGGTCCTGCCTGGCCTGCTGGGCAAGGCGACGGACAGCATCCTCGCCGAATACCGCTTCGAGCAGCTTCTGCCCAACCACCGCTGTGCCGCCCGCGATGCCGATTTCCAGACCACTCAGGCCAGCCGTCATGGAGAAGACCACCACCATGAGCGCAGCACCAAGCCCGTTGACCCCGAAGGACAGCCACCTGGCCTGGGTCCGCTTCCCCTGTCCTTGGGTCCGGATCATCTCCATCAGGCCTTCCTGCCAAGTACGGATTGCCGCGGCCGCCTTGGCATCGAAGCCTTCGCTGGTTCCGGAGAGGTCGTCGTGGCCCAGTAGTTGGCGGCCAGCCGGGTCCGCCCGCCAGCGCCTGTCAACGTTTTCAGCAGCAGTGGCCGCTTCATCGAGGATCACTGCCTGCAGCCCTGTTTCGATCGCCGTCTCCACCTTTACAGCCGGTGCCGGTTCGCCTCGGAAAAAGGCGCCCATGCGGTCCCTCATCCGGCCGATGTTCTGCTCCAGGGCCCGAAAGAACTCCCCCGTTCCCACGAAATCCTGCCAACGGGCCAATACTTCTCCGCGGAGGAGTGCCCCGTCCTTGGTGGCTTCCAGGATGCGGGTCAGTGCGTGCCCGTATTCCTCGGAGCACGAGCCCTCCAGGTCACGGGCTGCAGCGTCCTGTGCCGCCGTGGCGACCGCTACAGCCTCCAGGCGAAGACTCACGGCCTTGACGGCACCGTTGAGTGTCCGTCGGGCAACCTCGGCACGGCCGGCGGCATTGGCGGCCAAGGCACCGAGCCACAGGCGCAAGGGCTCCACCGCTCCCTCCGGCAACATTCCCAGCCCGTCCAACGCGCTTTCGGACACGACAAAGAGTTTCGCCTCCCCAAGTCCCTGCCGGTCCAGCATCGCCTGCAGGTCGGTCCGGACTTCGTCCTCAGCTGCCGGCGGCACACGGTCCAGGACCACGGCCACGGTGATGTCCCGCGAAGCCGCATCAAGGAGCAGACGCCATGGAACGGCGTCGGCGTAGCGGTTGGCGGTGGTGACGAAGATCCAAAGGTCGGCCGCGGCGAGCAGCTGCCCCGCGAGTCTGCGGTTGTCGTCGGAAATGGAGTCGACATCCGGGGCATCCAACAGGGCAATGCCCTGCGCCACAGCAGGGTGCCCCAGCAATACCAGCGAGGTGATCGCCTGGGCGTCGGGGGCCGCGCCGGCCTGGTTCGCCGGGACGGGGACTGACGAGACCGTTCCCCGGATCCTCTGCAAGTTCGGAAGGATCCTCTGTCCTTCGAACCATTCCGCATCGTTGGGGTGGTGCAGAAGGATCGGTTGGCGCGTTGTAGGCCTGATCGCTCCCGAGCGGGTCACCGGAAACCCCACCAGGGCATTGACCAACGTCGACTTTCCGGCCCCGGTTGAACCGCCGACGACGGCCAGCAGCGGCGCGTCCAGGCTGCGGTAGCGGGGAATGATGTAATCATCGAGCTGCGCCAGGGACTCCCGTATCCATCGGCGGGCCTCCTGCACTTCGGGCACCGCCAAAGGAAGGGTGGTGGCCGCAAGTCCGGCGCGTGCAGCTTCAAGGGTTTCGACGGCGGCTGCCGCACTCGGGGGCACAGGGCTGCTCCGGGCTGCCGGCGGGTCTGCGTGTTCGGTCACAGCATCATCATGCCAGCCCCGTCCCGTTCACGAGCGCCGGGCAGGCTCAATGGGCAAAAAGAAATCCCCCGGAACACATGTTCCGGGGGATTCATTGTGACCCCAGCGGGATTCGAACCCGCGTTACCGCCGTGAGAGGGCGGCGTACTAGGCCGCTATACGATGGGGCCTTGCACTTTTTTGTCACCGTTTCCGGCGATCAAGCTGAATGAGTATTTCATACTTTCAGCTTCGCTCCAAATCGCTTTCGCGGATCGGAGGTTCCGAATTTTCCTTGTATTTACGCGGAATTTCAGAGCTGGGATACCAGGACTCGAACCTAGAATGACGGTACCAGAAACCGTAGTGTTGCCAATTACACCATATCCCAAAGTGACTTTCGGACCGGAGTTCCTTGCCTTGGTTTCCCTCAGCTTTTCCCTCCGTGCCCCTCAGCACGAGTAATGACTCTACCGGAGTCTCGCCACCTGCACAAATCGGCGGGCCGTTACCTGCATCACACGGAAAACTCAGGCGGCCGTCGGGGTCTTGGCCAGCAATTGCGCGAGGGAATCCACCTGGCGCCCGGTGAACTCTTCCACCACTTCGCCGGTCCTGTTGAGCCAGACTCCCACCAGCCCTGCTGCGTCGGCACCATCGGCATCAAGCAGCCGGTTGTCGCCTACGTAGAGTGTCTCCCCCGGTTCCGTGCCGAGAAGGCGCACGCCCTCAAGGTAGATTGCCGGGTCAGGTTTGGCGACACCCACAGTGTCCGTCCCCACCAGGATCCCGATCCGCGACAGGCCGGCGCCGTCCAACTTGGCACGCTGGTAATCGTGCACGTTGTTGCTGACAGCCCCATAAGGGATCCCGGCAGCATCGAGCGCGTCCAGCACGCCTTCAACATCAGAGAAGGCGCGAACGTACGCTGTCTGGCGTTGGTGATACTCGGCCACCCACGCTTGCGCGTCCTCGCCGTCGTCGAGTTCCACGCCAAAGTGACCCAGGGCGGCCCTGCCCCGCAGCAGCCGCTGCTCATTGAAGGTCAGCTCACCGGCAAGGTACCGGTCGTAGAAATGCGTTGTTTCGTGCGTGAAGATCCGGCCGAACTTCACCCACCCGGCCTGGTCAAGGCCGGGCAGGAGATGTTCGCTGACGTCACGCAAAGCTGTCGTCATGGCGTATTCCAGGTCCACCAGAGTGTCGTCAATGTCGAACAAGACACCGCGGATAGCGCCGAAAGCAGTTGCAATCGCCATGACAGGAGCCTCTCCTAGCCGCGGAAAGCGCGAACGCGGGCCAACGAGGAATCCTTGCCCAGGATCACCATCGACTCGAACAGCGGAGGGGAAATACGACGACCGGAGATGGCCGTGCGGACAGGTCCGAACGCAGCCCTGGGCTTGATGCCCAGGTCCTCCACCAAAGCCTGCTTGAGCGCGGTCTGGATGTTCTCCGCCGTCCACTCTTCGATGGGTTCCAGAGCGGCGAGGGCCGCGTCCAGAACTTCCTCCAGGTTGGCAGGGAGGCCCTTGCGGGCGTCGTCCGCAATGTCGATGGCGTCGTCGGCCTTGAACAGGAAGGCAAGCATCTCCGGAGCCTCGCCCAGCAGGGTGATGCGTTCCTGGACCAACGGGGCTGCCTCGGCGAGGATCTCTTCCTGGCGCGGAGTAAGGATCTCCCCCACGAAACCGGCTGCACGAAGGTACGGAACCAAGCGCTCTTCGAAGTCCGCGGGGGCAAGCATCCGGACGTGCGTGCCGTTGATGGCTTCGGCTTTCTTGATGTCGAAGCGCGCAGGGTTGCCAAGGACATCGTGGATGTCGAAGTTGGCCACCAGCTGCTCCACCGTGAAGATGTCTTCGTCAGCGCTCAGGGACCAGCCAAGAAGGGACAGGTAGTTCAGCAGGCCCTCAGGAATGAAGCCGCGTTCGCGGTGGAGGAACAGGCTCGACTCGGGGTCGCGCTTGGACAGCTTCTTGTTCCCCTGGCCCATGACGTAGGGCAGGTGGCCGAACTCCGGCATGTACTCGGCGACACCGATGGCGTACAGCGCCCGGTACAAGGCGATCTGCCGCGGGGTGGAGCTCAGCAGGTCCTCGCCACGCAGGACGTGGGTGATTCCCATGAGCGCGTCGTCCACCGGGTTCACCAATGTGTACAGCGGGGCACCATTGGCGCGGACCACTGCGAAGTCCGGGACGGAACCGGCTTTGAACGTGATCTCGCCGCGAACCAGGTCGTTGAACGTCAGGTCCTCGTCCGGCATGCGGAGGCGCAGGACGGCTTCCCTGCCCTCGGCCTTGAACTGCGCGAGCTGCTCTTCCGTGAGGTGGCGGTCGAATCCGTCATAGCCCAGCTTGGGATCGCGTCCTGCGGCCCGGTGGCGGGCTTCGATCTCATCCGGGGTGGAGTACGACTCGTAGACGTGTCCGCCGGCCTTGAGCTTGGCGATGACGTCCTGGTAAATGTCGCCGCGCTGCGACTGGCGGTAGGGTTCGTGCGGGCCGCCGACCTCCACACCTTCATCCCAGTTGATGCCGAGCCACTTGAGCGCATCCAGCAGCTGGTGGTAGCTCTCTTCGCTGTCGCGGGCAGAGTCGGTGTCCTCGATCCGGAAGATCAGCTTGCCGCCGGTGTGGCGCGCGTAAGCCCAGTTGAACAAGGCCGTGCGGATCAGGCCAACGTGCGGGGTGCCTGTGGGTGACGGGCAGAAACGGACTCGGACCGGAGTCTCGGCGTTGACGGCAGGAATGGCGCTGGAGGCAGCGGTGGACGCAGAAGCAGTAGTCATAGTAGTTCCAACTTTACCGCTTGCCACTGCTTCGGTTTCCCGGGCGAAGACGCACGACGGCGGCGCTTGCCTTTCGTGCGAAAGGCAAGCACCGCCGTCGTGGTTTTGCTCAGTCCGCTCGCCTAGCGGCGAACGACGGGGTTGGAGAGGCGTCCGATGCCTTCGATCTCGACGTCAAAACGGTCGCCTTCGCTGACGAGACCGACACCTGCCGGGGTACCGGTCATGATGACGTCGCCAGGAAGAAGCGTGAACGCGTGGGAAACGATCGATACGAGCTCACGAACGCCACGGATCATTTGGTTGGTGCTGCCGTCCTGCCGGAGCTCACCGTTGAGGCGCCCCTGGATGGAGAGGTCCTCATGATCCAGTTCGGTTTCGATCCACGGTCCCAGCGGCGCGGAGGTATCGAAGCCCTTGGCGCGGGCCCACTGGAGATCCGTTTTCTGGACATCGCGGGCAGTGAGGTCGTTGCCGCAGGTGTAGCCGAAGATGACGTCATCCGCGCGGTCCTCGGGAACGTCCTTGCAGATGCGGCCAATGACGACGCACAGCTCAGCCTCGAACGAGACCTCCTCGGAGAACTCAGGGAGAATGATGGGATCGTTCGGACCGATCACCGAGGTGTTCGGCTTGAGGAAAAGCAGCGGCTGCTGCGGCACTTCATTGCCGAGTTCCGCAGCGTGTTCTGCGAAGTTCCTGCCCACGCCAATGACCTTGCTGCGGGGAATGATGGGGGCAAGGAGCCGCACGTCCTCCAGCTTGTGCTTCACATGGGTACGTTCAACGCCGTTGAAGAAAGGGTCGCCGTTGATGACAGTGATTTCCTCACTGCCGGGCTCGCCTTCGACAACGCCGTAAAGGGGATCAGAATCAACTACAAACCGGGCGATACGCATGGGCCCAAGCCTACCGTCACGGCTTAGCTTCGAAGGTATTCCAGCTGCGCGGCCACGGAGGTCTCAGCGGCCCACCTGACGGAGGGGTCGACGTCGGCGTACACCACGTCCGTAACCTGGGCGATCGTTGCGTCCTGGCCCACCTGTTCCAGGGCTGCCCTGATCTGCGCAAGACGCTGCAGCCGATGTTCACGGTACTCGCGGCACTTCCCGTCCAGTGCTGGAAGAACAGGGCCGTGGGCGGGGAGCAGTGTTGCCCCGCCAAGGGCCTCAAGCTTATCCAAGCTGGCAAGGTAGTCCCCCAGCCGGCCATCCGGGTAGTCCAACACAGTGGTGCCCCGGCCCAGAATGGTGTCACCCGTAAGGACCGATCCTCGGGGACCGTCGTCGGGGAGATGGAAACACACCGAATCCGAGGTATGGCCGGGCGTTGCCAGCACACGGATTTCCACTCCCCCCGCGTTGATGACCTCACCGTGCCGGAGAGGCTCGCCGCCATGGCAGTATTCCGGGGACATCAGGTCCGTGCGAAGTCGCAAGACGATGTATACGGACTGACTCCTGCCCGGTGCTGGAAGGTTAAGAGGACCGGTTAGCCACTTGTGGCGAAGCTGAGAATTTAAGCCCCAGTAAACGGCGGTGGTAACTATAACCATCCTAAGGTAGCGAAATTCCTTGTCGGGTAAGTTCCGACCTGCACGAATGGAGTAACGACTTCCCCGCTGTCTCAACCATAAACTCGGCGAAATTGCAGTACGAGTAAAGATGCTCGTTACGCGCAGCAGGACGGAAAGACCCCGAGACCTTTACTATAGTTTGGTATTGGTGTTCGGAGTGGCTTGTGTAGGATAGGTGGGAGACGTTGAAACCCGGACGCCAGTTCGGGTGGAGTCATCGTTGAAATACCACTCTGGTCACTTTGGACATCTAACTTCGGCCCGTGATCCGGGTCAGGGACAGTGCCTGATGGGTAGTTTAACTGGGGCGGTTGCCTCCTAAAAAGTAACGGAGGCGCCCAAAGGTTCCCTCAGCCTGGTTGGCAATCAGGTGTCGAGTGTAAGTGCACAAGGGAGCTTGACTGTGAGAGAGACATCTCGAGCAGGGACGAAAGTCGGGACTAGTGATCCGGCGGTACATTGTGGAATGGCCGTCGCTCAACGGATAAAAGGTACCTCGGGGATAACAGGCTGATCTTGCCCAAGAGTCCATATCGACGGCATGGTTTGGCACCTCGATGTCGGCTCGTCGCATCCTGGGGCTGGAGTAGGTCCCAAGGGTTGGGCTGTTCGCCCATTAAAGCGGTACGCGAGCTGGGTTTAGAACGTCGTGAGACAGTTCGGTCCCTATCCGCTGCGCGCGCAGGAAATTTGAGAAGGGCTGTCCTTAGTACGAGAGGACCGGGACGGACGAACCTCTGGTGTGTCAGTTGTACTGCCAAGTGCATCGCTGATTAGCTACGTTCGGATGGGATAACCGCTGAAAGCATCTAAGCGGGAAGCTCGCTTCAAGATGAGATTTCCATACACATTACGTGTGAGAGGCCCCCAGCCAGACCACTGGGTTGATAGGCCGGATGTGGAAGCGAGGACTAAAGACTCGTGAAGCTGACCGGTACTAATAGGCCAACAACTTACACCACACACAAAACACTGCACGCGTCCACTATGTGGTTCCCGAACAACAACCGTTCCAGGAACCAACAACAACAACAACTACATAACACCACAGTTGTAACCACAAGCTTCCCACCCACCCCCACACCAACGCGGGGTCGGGACGGGTAACAGAGTTACGGCGGTCATAGCGTGGGGGAAACGCCCGGTCCCATTCCGAACCCGGAAGCTAAGACCCACAGCGCCGATGGTACTGCACCCGGGAGGGTGTGGGAGAGTAGGACACCGCCGGACAACCATTAACGAAGAGCCCCAACCACGGTTGGGGCTCTTCCATTTAACAAAGCACGTAACGCTAACGCGCAGCCCAGAAGCCGGCCAACCGGGAAGCCAGGACCCGGCCCTGCCCTCTCATGGCAGTATGCGCGTTAGGGCATTGCCGGGAGTCGTTCCTGGCTCACGCCTGCGGTTGCCTGGGAGCTTCGCGTCACCAACTCGGAGGCCGCTATTGCTGCGGAGAGTCGGGCGTGCGTCAACGTAATCTATGGCAATGCCGTAGACGGCCACCCACACAACCCACCCGACATTGAATATGCCGGGCGGGCGGCGGGTTCAGGAGCCGCTTGTCTTTGCAGCCTTTGCTGCGGCTTTCGCTGCTTGCTTGCTGGCGCGGACCTTGGCCAGGGATGCAGGGTCTACGATGTCGGCCACGGATAAGTAGGAGCCGTCTTCTCCGTAGTGGCCGGCGGCCTCACGCCATCCGGTGGCTTTGAGACCGCATTGCTTGCCCAAAAGCGCCAGGAAGATCTTCGCCTTTTGTTCTCCGTAACCGGGCAGTGCCTTGAGCCTGCGGAGCACTTCGGGGCCGTCAGGGTTACCCTTCGTCCAGATCGCTGCTGCATCTCCGTCCCAGTCACTGTGCACCGTGGCAGCGAGGGCCTGGACCCTGCCTGCCATGGAGCCCGGAAAGCGGTGGACGGCGGGCCTCTCTTTGAAGAGCTCCACGAAGCCGGCCGGATCCTGGCCAGCGATGACGCCCGGATCGAGGGTGCCCAGACGCGTACGGATCTTCTCCGGGCCGGCAAAGGCCGATTCCATGGTGACCTGTTGATCGAGCAGCATGCCCGTCAACAATGCAAAGGCGTCTTGACTGAGCAGCTGGTCGGCGGCGTCTTCGCCTGTGATGTGGAGTTCCATGCGTCCCATCCTCCCACCCACCGGCGGTGTCGTCACGGCCGTGTTGTAGGTGGTGTTCGACGGCGGTTTGGTGGGGTTTTGGGGGTTGGTGTGGGGGTGTTGGGTGGTGGATTTGCGTTGGGGTTGTGGGGCGTGTATTGTTTTCTGAGTCGCCGGGTGCGAAACGGAAAGCCGGAAGGTGTGTACGGTTCGGTAGGCGGCCAAAAATAACTCTTCTTTTCCAATGGCCCTGTTGTGGTGCGCTGCTTTGTGTGGTGTTCCGGTGGGGTGATGTTTTGGGGGGTCTGTTGTTTGAGAACTCAATAGTGTGCCAAGTTTGTTGATACCGATTGTTTTATTGATTGGTTGAATTTTTGCCAGGTTGCTGCGCACCCCCGTGTGTGGTGGTCTGGTTTTCAGCTGGTTTCGAATTTTGTGCAGCCGTGTTTGCCGTTATTTCCGGTGGGTGTGGTTGTGTCTGTTTGATTTTGTTTCACTTCAACGGAGAGTTTGATCCTGGCTCAGGATGAACGCTGGCGGCGTGCTTAACACATGCAAGTCGAACGATGATCCCAGCTTGCTGGGGGATTAGTGGCGAACGGGTGAGTAACACGTGAGTAACCTGCCCTTGACTCTGGGATAAGCCTGGGAAACTGGGTCTAATACCGGATATGACTCCTCATCGCATGGTGGGGGGTGGAAAGCTTTTGTGGTTTTGGATGGACTCGCGGCCTATCAGCTTGTTGGTGGGGTAATGGCCTACCAAGGCGACGACGGGTAGCCGGCCTGAGAGGGTGACCGGCCACACTGGGACTGAGACACGGCCCAGACTCCTACGGGAGGCAGCAGTGGGGAATATTGCACAATGGGCGCAAGCCTGATGCAGCGACGCCGCGTGAGGGATGACGGCCTTCGGGTTGTAAACCTCTTTCAGTAGGGAAGAAGCGTAAGTGACGGTACCTGCAGAAGAAGCGCCGGCTAACTACGTGCCAGCAGCCGCGGTAATACGTAGGGCGCAAGCGTTATCCGGAATTATTGGGCGTAAAGAGCTCGTAGGCGGTTTGTCGCGTCTGCTGTGAAAGACCGGGGCTCAACTCCGGTTCTGCAGTGGGTACGGGCAGACTAGAGTGCAGTAGGGGAGACTGGAATTCCTGGTGTAGCGGTGAAATGCGCAGATATCAGGAGGAACACCGATGGCGAAGGCAGGTCTCTGGGCTGTAACTGACGCTGAGGAGCGAAAGCATGGGGAGCGAACAGGATTAGATACCCTGGTAGTCCATGCCGTAAACGTTGGGCACTAGGTGTGGGGGACATTCCACGTTTTCCGCGCCGTAGCTAACGCATTAAGTGCCCCGCCTGGGGAGTACGGCCGCAAGGCTAAAACTCAAAGGAATTGACGGGGGCCCGCACAAGCGGCGGAGCATGCGGATTAATTCGATGCAACGCGAAGAACCTTACCAAGGCTTGACATGAACCGGAAAGACCTGGAAACAGGTGCCCCGCTTGCGGTCGGTTTACAGGTGGTGCATGGTTGTCGTCAGCTCGTGTCGTGAGATGTTGGGTTAAGTCCCGCAACGAGCGCAACCCTCGTTCTATGTTGCCAGCGGTTCGGCCGGGGACTCATAGGAGACTGCCGGGGTCAACTCGGAGGAAGGTGGGGACGACGTCAAATCATCATGCCCCTTATGTCTTGGGCTTCACGCATGCTACAATGGCCGGTACAAAGGGTTGCGATACTGTGAGGTGGAGCTAATCCCAAAAAGCCGGTCTCAGTTCGGATTGGGGTCTGCAACTCGACCCCATGAAGTCGGAGTCGCTAGTAATCGCAGATCAGCAACGCTGCGGTGAATACGTTCCCGGGCCTTGTACACACCGCCCGTCAAGTCACGAAAGTTGGTAACACCCGAAGCCGGTGGCCTAACCCTTGTGGGGGGAGCCGTCGAAGGTGGGACCGGCGATTGGGACTAAGTCGTAACAAGGTAGCCGTACCGGAAGGTGCGGCTGGATCACCTCCTTTCTAAGGAGCTGCTTGCAATGATTGGTGCCCTGCATGGGGTGTCTGGTTGTTGTCAGTGTTGCCCATTGCGCAGGCGTTTGTTCTGCGGTGGGTGCTCATGGGTGGAATATCAACGAATCATTTTTTTGGCATGGCTTTCGTGGTTGTGTCCTGGTGCTAGTACGGCGGTTCGTGCTCCTGCTTTGTGTGGGGGTGTGGGTTGTTGGGAACGTGTCCGGGGTGCGGCTGGTGGGGGTTGTGTTTGGCGCACTGTTGGGTCCTGAGGCAACAGGACCTTTTTGCAGCAATGCAGGGGGGCACTTCTGGTGTTTCTTTTGTTCCTGCAGCCGGTTCCTCCGGTCTTTGTGTTGCGGCCTGCGTGTGTGGGTTGTGGCGGGTTGGGGGGTTGGTTGATGGGGTTGTTGTTTGAGAACTACATAGTGGACGCGAGCATCTGGGACATACACGCTTTGGTGTGTGTGTTCCATACAGCAATTTCTTATGAATGAACCTTGGGCCGTAGTGGCTCGTGGTTCTCTCGAGTAAGTTTTTGATCATGTTTGTGTGGTCAAGTTTTTAAGGGCACACGGTGGATGCCTTGGCATTAGGAGCCGAAGAAGGACGTAGGAATCTGCGATAAGCCTGGGGGAGTTGATAACCGAGCGTTGATCCCAGGATGTCCGAATGGGGAAACCCCGCACAACGCTGTCATGGTGATTGTGTGACCCGCATCTGAACACATAGGGTGCGTGGGGGGAACGCGGGGAAGTGAAACATCTCAGTACCCGCAGGAAGAGAAAACAAGAGTGATTCCGTTAGTAGTGGCGAGCGAACGCGGATCAGGCTAAACCGTTTCCATGTGTGATAGCCGGCGGGCGTTGCATGGGCGGGGTTGTGGGACTTTCCGTTCTGGTTCTGCCGGGCCAGTGAGGTGAGAGTGCGTGCATAGGTGAACGGTCTTGAAAGGCCGGCCAGAGAGGGTGTGAGCCCCGTAACCGTAATGTTGTGTGCCGCCTGGAGAGTATCCCAAGTAGCACGGGGCCCGAGAAATCCCGTGCGAATCTGTCAGGACCACCTGATAAGCCTAAATACTTCCTAATGACCGATAGCGGACCAGTACCGTGAGGGAAAGGTGAAAAGTACCCCGGGAGGGGAGTGAAACAGTACCTGAAACCGTGTGCTTACAATCCGTCGGAGCAGTCTTGTTACTGTGACGGCGTGCCTTTTGAAGAATGAGCCTGCGAGTTAGTGTTACGTCGCGAGGTTAACCCGTGTGGGGTAGCCGTAGCGAAAGCGAGTCTGAATAGGGCGAGTGTAGTGGCGTGATCTAGACCCGAAGCGGAGTGATCTACCCATGGCCAGGTTGAAGCGACGGTAAGACGTCGTGGAGGACCGAACCCACTTCAGTTGAAAATGGAGGGGATGAGCTGTGGGTAGGGGTGAAAGGCCAATCAAACTCCGTGATAGCTGGTTCTCCCCGAAATGCATTTAGGTGCAGCGTTGCGTGTTTCTTGCCGGAGGTAGAGCTACTGGATGGCCGATGGGCCCTACAAGGTTACTGACGTCAGCCAAACTCCGAATGCCGGTAAGTCAGAGCGCAGCAGTGAGACTGTGGGGGATAAGCTTCATAGTCGAGAGGGAAACAGCCCAGACCACCAACTAAGGCCCCTAAGCGTGTGCTAAGTGGGAAAGGATGTGGAGTTGCGAAGACAACCAGGAGGTTGGCTTAGAAGCAGCCATCCTTGAAAGAGTGCGTAATAGCTCACTGGTCAAGTGATTCCGCGCCGACAATGTAGCGGGGCTCAAGTACACCGCCGAAGTTGTGGATTTCACACAGTACCCTAGCCTTCGTGGTTCAGGGGTGTGGAGTGGTAGGGGAGCGTCGTGTGGGCAGTGAAGTCGCGGTGGAAACCAGCGGTGGAGCCTACACGAGTGAGAATGCAGGCATGAGTAGCGAAAGACGGGTGAGAAACCCGTCCGCCGAATGATCAAGGGTTCCAGGGTCAAGCTAATCTGCCCTGGGTAAGTCGGGACCTAAGGCGAGGCCGACAGGCGTAGTCGATGGACAACGGGTTGATATTCCCGTACCGGCGAAAAACCGCCCATGCCAAGCGGGGGATACTAACCGCCCGGAGCCTGCCCGCTCACCCTTGTGGTGTTGTGGGTTTTGGCCGAGCGCGGGACCTGATCCCGGGAGGTAAGCGTATTAACAGGTGTGACGCAGGAAGGTAGCCGGGCCGGGCGATGGTTGCCCCGGTCTAAGGATGTAGGGTCAGGGATAGGCAAATCCGTTCCTGTGTGCTTCGAGCACGTTCCTGAGATCTGATGGGACTCCCGTAAGGGGGGATCCGGTGATCCTATGCTGCCAAGAAAAGCATCGACGCGAGGTTTTAGCCGCCCGTACCCCAAACCGACACAGGTGATCAGGTAGAGAATACCAAGGCGATCGAGAGAATTATGGTTAAGGAACTCGGCAAAATGCCCCCGTAACTTCGGGAGAAGGGGGGCCTGCCCCGTGATGGAGACTTGCTCTCCGTGAGCGGGTGTGGGCCGCAGAGACCAGGGGGAAGCGACTGTTTACTAAAAACACAGGTCCGTGCGAAGTCGCAAGACGATGTATACGGACTGACTCCTGCCCGGTGCTGGAAGGTTAAGAGGACCGGTTAGCCACTTGTGGCGAAGCTGAGAATTTAAGCCCCAGTAAACGGCGGTGGTAACTATAACCATCCTAAGGTAGCGAAATTCCTTGTCGGGTAAGTTCCGACCTGCACGAATGGAGTAACGACTTCCCCGCTGTCTCAACCATAAACTCGGCGAAATTGCAGTACGAGTAAAGATGCTCGTTACGCGCAGCAGGACGGAAAGACCCCGAGACCTTTACTATAGTTTGGTATTGGTGTTCGGAGTGGCTTGTGTAGGATAGGTGGGAGACGTTGAAACCCGGACGCCAGTTCGGGTGGAGTCATCGTTGAAATACCACTCTGGTCACTTTGGACATCTAACTTCGGCCCGTGATCCGGGTCAGGGACAGTGCCTGATGGGTAGTTTAACTGGGGCGGTTGCCTCCTAAAAAGTAACGGAGGCGCCCAAAGGTTCCCTCAGCCTGGTTGGCAATCAGGTGTCGAGTGTAAGTGCACAAGGGAGCTTGACTGTGAGAGAGACATCTCGAGCAGGGACGAAAGTCGGGACTAGTGATCCGGCGGTACATTGTGGAATGGCCGTCGCTCAACGGATAAAAGGTACCTCGGGGATAACAGGCTGATCTTGCCCAAGAGTCCATATCGACGGCATGGTTTGGCACCTCGATGTCGGCTCGTCGCATCCTGGGGCTGGAGTAGGTCCCAAGGGTTGGGCTGTTCGCCCATTAAAGCGGTACGCGAGCTGGGTTTAGAACGTCGTGAGACAGTTCGGTCCCTATCCGCTGCGCGCGCAGGAAATTTGAGAAGGGCTGTCCTTAGTACGAGAGGACCGGGACGGACGAACCTCTGGTGTGTCAGTTGTACTGCCAAGTGCATCGCTGATTAGCTACGTTCGGATGGGATAACCGCTGAAAGCATCTAAGCGGGAAGCTCGCTTCAAGATGAGATTTCCATACACATTACGTGTGAGAGGCCCCCAGCCAGACCACTGGGTTGATAGGCCGGATGTGGAAGCGAGGACTAAAGACTCGTGAAGCTGACCGGTACTAATAGGCCAACAACTTACACCACACACAAAACACTGCACGCGTCCACTATGTGGTTCCCGAACAACAACCGTTCCAGGAACCAACAACAACAACAACTACATAACACCACAGTTGTAACCACAAAGCTTCCCACCCACCCCCACACCAGGGGGTCGGGACGGGTAACAGAGTTACGGCGGTCATAGCGTGGGGGAAACGCCCGGTCCCATTCCGAACCCGGAAGCTAAGACCCACAGCGCCGATGGTACTGCACCCGGGAGGGTGTGGGAGAGTAGGACACCGCCGGACAACCATTAACGAAGAGCCCCAACCACGGTTGGGGCTCTTCCATTTAACACACCAGCCAGGCCCCAACGGGGCTGCAGCCGGACTGCCCGCTGAAACTAGCCGGAGAAGAACTCGGACAATTCTGAGATCAGCTTGTCCGGGGCTTTGTTGGGGCCGTCGTGCCCGAAGCCGGGAAGGATGGTGTAGCTGGACCCGGACAGGACATCGTGGATCTGTCCGCAGGCAACACCGAAGTAGGCGGGGCTCTTTTCACCCACCACGATCAAGGTCTCCAGCGGCAGTGCCAGGAACGGCTCGGCGGGCATGTCGGCAGCAATGACGGCCTTGATTTCCCGGACGCCACAGGTCATGAGCTCCCGCATCTGCTTGCCGACAGGGGTGCCGGCGGCCAGCTTGTTGGCCAGCGTCAGCATCGAGAGCGGCATTCGCGCGAAAGCGCCGCCTGTCTCAACTCCCTTGATGAGGACGGCGAGGGCGCGGTCGTAGTCTCCTGCCGCCGTCGCGCGTTCATAATCGGGCGTCCAGTCGGCTTTGACGCTGTGGTTGACCGACACGGCGGGATCGTAGACGGCCAGCCGCTCCACCGGGAGCGTGCGTGCTGCATGCAGCGCCACCGCACCGCCGAAGCTATGGCCGAACACGTCGGTGCTGGACGTGTGCTCCATAACCGTTTGAAGGTCCCGGATATCGGCTTCCAACGTGTAGTCCTCGGCTTGGGGCGATGAGTCGCCCCTGCCACGCCGATTGAACGTGTGGACCGGCCGGCCGAGCGCCTCACTGAGCTTCTGGGCGAAACGCGTGTAATCGGAGGCGGTCACCATGGAGGCAGGAACGACGACTACGCCGGAGCCTGCCGCTGCCAGGTCACCACCTGTGGTGAGGAGTTCGAGGTGTCCGCCGTCGTGGGTCATGATGATGTCGCGCGTCATGTCTTGAGCCTAGCCGAGCCACCCGACAGCCGGCCGCATGGCAACCCCGTATGTGGATACCGAATCAGCTCTTGAAGTACTCCGAGATATCCGAAACCAGTTCATTCACTGCCGCGGGTACTGAGCCATGGAAGCCTTTGGGGGAGACTTCCAACGTGCTCCCGGGGACGGCCCTGTTCAACCTGGCTGCGGCGACTTTGTAGAACTGCGGGCTCTTCTTGCCCACCATGAAATGTGTGTTCGACGGCAGCACAGCGAAGTCCCGGGGCGTGTCAGCGTCCTCGAAGGCGGCCTTCAGCTCGCCGACACCGGAGGGCAGGAGTTCCCGGAAGACCTTGTTCACCTTGGTGCGTGAAACCACTGCCATGAGTCCTGCCAGGATGGGCTCGGGTACTCGTGCCAAGGCTGTTCCGGGCTCCATTCCACGCCGCATCCGTGCCATCGCGCGGTTGATGTCGCCCTTGTCCACAGCGTCCGCGAAGCCGGGCAGCCAATCCAGGTCCATGCTTCCGTCGATGTTGACGGCGGCATCGTAGACAGCGAGTTTGCCGGGTTCGTGGCCGGTCCCGGCGAAGTCCTGTGCCGCATTTAGCGCGACGGATCCGCCCAGGCTGTGGCCAAGGATGTTCCGTGCACCGGTGGCGTCCATGACGGTGCGGACATCCTCTACTTCCGTCGCCATGGAGTAGTTGTCCGGCTGCCCTGTGGACTTTCCCCGGCCACGACGGTCGTAGACGTCCACGGCCCAGCCGTCACCCAGGCCCTTGGCCAAAGCGATGGAAAACGGCCGGTAGATGAGGGCCGTCAGAAACGCACCCCCGATCAGCACCACCCTGCGCTCCCCGGGCGCCTCTTCGGCGCCGTAGCTGTACAAGGCGAGCCTGCCGCCGTCGTGTGTCCTGATCCCGCGTTCCTTCACCGGAACATCTTAGGTGGCTTCTGCCTGTCCTACGGGGAGGTGGTTCCCCGAGAGGAACCGGGCCACCCGTGCGGCAAGCCGCCGTCCCGGGCGCAGCGGGCCTTCGTGGAATTGCAGCGGTACCTGCGCGAATGCGATCGCGGGCACCGCGCCGGCCAGCGCCCGGGCCGTTTCGGCGAAGTATGACGGACTCCAGCCGCCGCTGAGCATGAGGGTTGGAGTGGAGATTTTTGTGAAGTCCCCAATGTGCGCGTCGGCGTCAAGGACCGCCCGCATTTCCACGACGGCGGTGGGCAGCAGGGAACGCATCTCCAGTCCCAGCCTGGTTTGGGCGGACAGCACGCTCAAAGTCCGCAGGGCCCGCATCGGAAGATAGGAAATCGGGCCGGCCGTTCCCAACCCCTGTACAAGGTGTGCCCAGGCCTGGTCCAATTGGCCCGCGGTGACTGCTTCCTCCAGCTCCGGCCGCCACCGGCTGCTCAGGTTGCCGGACAACGACACCGCGGCGTCGTAGGTGACCAACCGGTTGATGGTGGTCCGCCGTGCGGCCTGGAGCGCCACGAACCCACCGTAGCTGTGCGCTACGACGTCGGTGGATCCGCTCTTTTCCATGACTGCCTGGAGGTCCGCGATCTCAGTGTCGACGGAATAGCCCGGGGGCTGCGGGGCCGAATGGCCACGGCCGCGGCGGTTGTAGCTGTGGACCGGGCGGCCCAGCATCACGCTGAGGGTACGCGCGAACGGCCAGTAGAGGGCGTCGGTCACCAGGGTGCCGTGGACAAGCACGACGCCGGCCGTTTCCGCGGGCGCTTTGGAACCGGGGATTGTGGCAGCCGACGCGGGCCTGAAGCTGTGCACCTCAAGGTGCCCGCCGCCGTCGTTCGTTTCAACTGTCCATGTCTCCACCGTCCGAGTCTATGCTTTTCACCGTCGGGCGAAGTCCGGAAATGAAGGTCCGCAATCACCGGTAAACTTAAGGACTGTGACTTCCGCAAACACCCCAGCCCCGAACACCCCAGCAGAGCCCGTCGATGCCAGCGAGCAAATGCGCATCCGCATGGAGAAGCGCGCCAAGCTGATCGAGCGGGGCACAGAGGCTTATCCGGTGGGTGTCGAACGGACCCATTCCCTCGGCGAAATCCGCGAGAAATACGGGCACCTCCAGGCCGACGAGACCACCGGAGACGTCGTAGGCATCACCGGCCGCGTGGTCTTTGTGCGCAACACCGGCAAGCTCTGCTTCGCCACCCTCCAGGAAGGCGGCGTGGACGGTAAGGGCGTGCGTGTGCAGGCCATGCTGAGCCTCGCGAACGTAGGCGAAGAAGCACTGGCCGATTGGAAGGCCCTGGTCGACCTCGGCGACCACGTATTCATCAAGGGCGAGGTCATCTCCTCCCGCCGCGGTGAGCTGTCCGTGATGGCCGATTCCTGGTCCATGGCTTCCAAGGCCCTGCGCCCGCTTCCCGTGCTGCACGCAGAGTTGAACGAAGAAACCCGCGTCCGCCAGCGCTACGTGGACCTCATGGTCCGTGACGAAGCCCGCGAGATGGTTTACAAGCGTGCCGCCATCACCCGTTCGGTCCGCGACACCCTTGACCGCCACGGATACGTGGAGGTGGAAACCCCCATCCTGCAGCTGGTCCACGGCGGCGCCACGGCCCGTCCGTTCGAAACGCACATGAATGCATTCGACCAGAAAATGACCCTCCGCATTGCCACGGAGCTTTTCCTTAAGCGCGCAGTGGTGGGCGGAATTGATCGTGTTTACGACATGGGCAGGGTCTTCCGCAACGAGGGCGTGGACTCCACCCACAGTCCGGAATTCACCACGCTTGAATGCTACGAGGCATGGGCTGACCAGTTCGTCATGGCCGATCGCATGAAGGAAATCATCCTGAATGTGGCAGATGTTGTGGGTACCCGCACCATCCAGACCGAAGCCGGGGAAATAAACCTCGACGGCGAGTGGGCCTGGCTTGCGGTATACCCCGGTATTTCCGAAGCAGTGGGCGTGGAAATTACGCCGGATACCACCGTGGAGGAGTTGTTGGCGATTGCCGCCAAGCACGACGTCAAGGTGGACCCGAAATGGGATGCCGAGAAGATCGTGGTGGAACTCTTCGGCGAAATCGTCGAGCCCACGCTCCTTAACCCGACTTTTGTCTATGACTACCCGCCGTCGGCCCAGCCCCTGGCCCGCCCGCACCGCGAGGATGGCCGCCTGATTGAGGCCTGGGACCTCATTATTGGCGGAATGGAGCGCGGTACTGCATTCTCCGAGTTGATTGACCCTGTTATCCAGCGCGAACGCCTTACGGAGCAATCCCGCAGGTCTGCCGCCGGCGATGAAGAAGCCATGCAGCTGGACGAGGACTTCCTCCGCGCACTCGAATATGGCGCGCCGCCCATGGGTGGAATCGGACTTGGCATCGACCGCCTGGTCATGTTGTTCACCGGTGCCGGAATCCGCGAAACCATTCTTTTCCCCTTGTTGAAGCCTGAAGGGCACTGATCATGGAGTACATCGCAGTCCTGGCGCCGTCCGTGGTGGTCGGTTTGATTTTCTGGTTCGCCATGAAGTCGATCTTCAACGCGGATAAATCCGAGCGCCAAGCGGAAGCCCGCGCGCAGGAGGAGGCCAATTTGAGAAATCAGGGTCCGGCTCCGGAAGGTCCAGCGGCTAAATAAGCCCGCAATTGGCTTCCGCTAACGGAGGAATCCAATTGTGCTTTGACGTGCATGCTTGCCGTGACAGATAATCAAGAAAGAAACCCGGGGAATTTCTGATTATCCAACCCTCCGAATGAGAGGCAACTCATGGCACAGAAAGTAAAAATCATCCTCGTCGATGACCTGGATGAAGGGGCCGCGGACGAAACTGTCCGCTTTGGCCTGGACGGCGTGAGCTACGAGATGGACCTGTCCACCGCTAACGCAGCTTCCCTCCGGAAGGCCCTGGAACCATACGTAGCCAAGGCCCGGAAGACTTCCGGTCGTGCAACGCGGGGCCGCGCTACTGCAGCCCGTAACCAGGATTCCGCGCAGATCCGGCAATGGGCCCGTGACAACGGTTACACGGTCAACAGCCGTGGTCGTATTCAGGCAGAAATTCAGGAAGCTTACCAAAAGGCCAATTCCTGATTCATCACTTCAATGCCCCGGCAGATGCTGCCGGGGCATTCGTTGTTTAAGCGGGGTTTGTTTAGGCTCCGGCGAGCCCATGGCTGGGAATATTCTGTGAATCCCCTGCCCGGGTGGAAAGGCTCCTTAGAGCCCATTTTTGATTCACCGCGATTCCAAGGGGCCCGGGTCCGAAAACCCACAGCCCGGGTTCCTCCTGCGGGCAGGGCGGCAGGGTGTCACCGCCGGCGCTTCCGGTCAAGGCTGCTAACTGGATTTATTCCGCAACGACGTCATGTTTCCCCTGTGGCGAACACGCTCCAAAAGTGTTGCCCGGGCACGTAGCATCAAAGTACGTCGTAGCTAGGAGTGTGGCGAAATGTTTGAGAGATTTACGGACCGTGCCCGTCGCGTGGTCGTCCTTGCCCAAGAAGAGGCACGGATGCTCAACCACAATTACATCGGTACCGAGCACATCCTCTTGGGTCTGATCCACGAGGGTGAAGGCGTTGCAGCCAAGGCGCTCGAGTCCCTGAGCATTTCGCTCGATGGCGTTCGCGAGCAGGTGCAGGAGATCATCGGCCAGGGCCAGCAGGCCCCGTCCGGTCACATCCCCTTCACGCCGCGCGCCAAGAAGGTGCTTGAGCTTTCGCTCCGCGAGGCACTGCAGCTCGGCCACAACTACATCGGTACTGAGCACATCCTGCTCGGCCTCATTCGCGAAGGCGAAGGCGTTGCCGCACAGGTGCTGGTCAAGCTTGGTGCAGACCTCAACCGGGTCCGCCAGCAGGTCATCCAGCTGCTCTCCGGCTACCAGGGCAAGGAGACCGCAGGCAGCGGCTCCGGTCAGGGCCAGCCCGAAGGTACCCCCGCCGGCTCAGTGGTGCTGGACCAGTTCGGCCGCAACCTGACGCAGGCTGCCCGCGAAAACAAGCTCGATCCTGTGATCGGCCGCGAGCAGGAGATGGAACGCGTCATGCAGGTCCTCTCCCGCCGCACCAAGAACAACCCCGTGCTGATCGGTGAGCCGGGCGTCGGCAAGACCGCCGTCGTCGAAGGCCTCGCCCAGGCGATTGTCCGCGGCGATGTCCCGGAGACCATCAAGGACAAGCAGCTCTACACGCTGGACCTTGGCTCACTGGTTGCCGGCTCCCGCTACCGCGGTGACTTCGAAGAGCGCCTGAAGAAGGTCCTCAAGGAAATCCGCACCCGCGGCGACATCATCCTGTTCATCGACGAGATCCACACCCTCGTTGGTGCAGGTGCTGCCGAAGGCGCCATTGATGCTGCGTCCATCCTGAAGCCGATGCTTGCCCGTGGCGAACTCCAGACCATTGGTGCCACCACCCTGGACGAGTACCGCAAGCACATCGAGAAGGACGCCGCTCTTGAGCGCCGCTTCCAGCCGATCCAGGTCAAGGAACCCTCAGTCGCGCACGCGATCGAGATCCTCAAGGGCCTTCGCGACCGTTACGAGGCACACCACCGCGTCACGATCACCGACGGCGCCCTCGCCTCAGCCGCGCAGCTGGCCGAACGCTACATTTCGGACCGCTTCCTGCCGGACAAGGCGATCGACCTTATCGATGAAGCCGGTGCACGCCTTCGCATCCGTCGGATGACGGCTCCGCCGGAGCTCAAGGCCATGGACGAGCGCATTGCCGAAGTGAAGATGGAGAAGGAATCCGCCATCGACGCCCAGGACTTTGAGGGTGCTGCCTCACTGCGCGACAAGGAGCAGAAGCTCATTGCCGAGCGCGCGGAGAAGGAACGCAACTGGAAGTCCGGCGGCATGGACGACATTTCCGAGGTTGACGAAGACCTGATTGCCGAAGTTCTTGCGAACTCCACCGGCATCCCTGTCTTCAAGCTCACCGAGGAAGAGTCCTCTCGACTGCTCAAGATGGAAGACGAACTGCACAAGCGCGTCGTCGGCCAGGACGAGGCCATCAAGGCTCTGTCGCAGGCCATCCGCCGCACCCGTGCAGGCCTGAAGGACCCCAAGCGTCCCGGTGGCTCGTTCATCTTCGCCGGCCCGACCGGCGTCGGAAAGACCGAACTCGCCAAGGCTCTTGCCGAGTTCCTGTTCGGTGAAGAGGACGCCCTCATCACGCTGGACATGTCCGAGTACTCCGAGAAGCACACGGTTTCGCGTCTCTTCGGTGCTCCTCCGGGCTACGTCGGCTACGAAGAAGGCGGCCAGCTCACCGAGAAGGTCCGCAGGCGTCCGTTCTCCGTGGTCCTGTTCGATGAAGTAGAGAAGGCCCACGCGGACCTTTTCAACTCCCTGCTGCAGATTCTGGAAGACGGCCGCTTGACCGACTCCCAGGGCCGCGTGGTGGACTTCAAGAACACCGTGATCATCATGACCACCAACCTTGGTACCCGCGACATCTCCAAGAGCGTGGCCACGGGCTTCCAGTCCGGCACGGACACCCAGACGGGCTACAACCGGATGCGTGCCCGGGTCACGGAAGAGCTCAAGCAGCACTTCCGCCCCGAGTTCCTCAACCGCGTTGACGACGTCGTGGTGTTCCCGCAGCTGACCCAGGACGAGATCATCGAGATCGTGGACCTGTTCGTCACCCGCCTGGAGCGCCGCCTCAAGGACAAGGACATGGGCATCGAGCTCACGCCCGCAGCCAAGGTACTTTTGGCCACGCGTGGTTACGATCCCGCCATGGGTGCCCGACCGCTGCGCCGGACCATCCAGCGCGAGATCGAGGACCAGCTGTCCGAGAAGATCCTGTTCGGTGAGATCCACTCCGGCGACATCGTCGTGGTGGATGTGGATGGCGAAGGTGACGACGCCAAGTTCACGTTCGAAGGGAACGCCAAGCCGCGCATCCCGGAGATCGCTCCCACCGCGTAAGGCACATAGCCTCACAGCACAAAGCCCCGCCCGCTCCGCAAGGAGCAGGCGGGGCTTTGTGCAATCCGAGAAAGGAATTCATGCGCGTTTTGATGGTGGCTCCGGGCACGCGGGGTGACGTTGCCCCCATGGCCGGGCTAGGTAGCCGCTTGCAGGGCCTGGGCTTCGAGGTTGCGATTGCGGCCAACCCTGCCTATGCGCCTTTGGTGGTGGATTCGGGGTGCGAATTCAGGCTCCTGCCCGGTGACCTGGCGGCTTTGATCAGGCACCCGACCCCGGGGGCAAAGGCCCCGGGTGCAAGCGTGCTCGATTTCTGGAGAAACCTCCGGGAGTACATGGACGATGCCGCCACCGGCACTCTCGCGGCGGCCGAGGCTGGGGCCGACGTGATTCTGGCCAATTCGGTGGCGCCCTACGCGTATGACGTTGCGGAGGCATTCGGCATTCCCGCCCTCGGGGCACACCTGCAGCCGACCGAACCAAGCGCCGCCTATCCGCCTGTGCTGATGAACTCGGCACGCAGTCTTGGTTCGCTGGGGAACAGGATCATTGGTGAGCGCGCATCCGCTGGCCCGGCGCCCTATGACGCCCCCAGCGCCCGCCTTCGAAAGGCGCTGGGGCTGAAAAAGGAAAGCCGTGCGGCCGGAGAGCGGAGGCGGAGGAAGGCGTCGGCCACTGTCCTGCACGGCGTCAGCCCGACCGTTCTCCCGAGGCCCGCCGATTGGCATTCCGGCTTGGTGATGGCCGGGTATTGGTGGCCCGCCGTCAAACAGGATTGGCAACCGCCTGCTGGCCTGGTGGATTTCCTGGCCGACGGTCCGCCGCCTGTTTTCGTGGGCTTTGGCAGCAGTGCACGCATTGACCCGGAGTTCATCCTCGAAGCCACGCGCCGCGCCGGGGTGAGGGCTGTGGTGCAGGGTGTGGAGGGTTCCCTGGGTCCGGACGCGATCGGCATCGGAAGTGTTCCGCATGAGTGGTTGTTCCCGCGCATGGCTGCCGTGGTTCATCACGCAGGGGCGGGAACCACCGCCGCCGGCTTGCGTGCCGGTATGCCGACCGTGGGCGTGCCCGTTTACACGGACCAGCCTCTCTGGGCTTCCCGGGTGGCCGCCCTCGGTGCCGGACCCGGGCCAATCCCGTACAAGAAGCTCACTGCAGAACGGCTCGGAGAGGCCATCAATCTAGCCGTGAACACCCCGTCGTATGCACAGCGGGCGGAGGAACTCGCGGCGCGCATAGCTACCGAAGATGGAACCGTCGCAGTAGTCGAGGCTTTGCGGCGCCTCTGAGACCTTGGGGAATATCTGAAAGTACTGTTTCACTCTGAGTGAAAACATGTGTGATCAGGAGCACATTTCGTGTTGAATCAGAGCATGGACTCTGCTGACACTCATGCCTCGGGCGAACAGCCCGAAACACCGTTCCACGATCTGGACCACTACCTCTCCATTCCACGGGTTGCCGGCCTCACCCTAAGCCCGGACGGCAAGCGCCTTGTCACCACCGTGACGACGCTGAACGGCAAGGCGACAGAATTCGCTACGGCCCTCTGGGAGCTCGACCCCAGCGGCCGGAACCACGCACGCCGCATCACCCGAAGCGCCAAAGGTGAGGCCGGCGCCGTCTTCGCCGCCAATGGCGACCTGTACTTCACCTCGGCGCGCCCGGATCCGGAAAGCCCGGACGCCGACCCCGTCAACGCACTATGGCTGCTCCCCGCGGACGGAGGAGAAGCCCGCGTGGTGCACTCCCGGGCCGGCGGGATCAGTTCCGTCATGGCCGCGAAGGACGCAGACGCGACCTTCGTCAATGCCGAGGTCCTGGCCGGTTCCACGGACGAGGACAACGACGAAGAACGCCGCAAGGCCCGCAAGGATAAAAAAGTTTCCGCCATTCTGCACACGGGCTACCCCGTACGCTACTGGGATGCTGACCTCGGTCCCGCAGAGCCGCGGCTCTTCGCCGTGGAGCCGGGCGAGGCGAAGGAGCCCGGCAAACCTTCCACCGTGGATGCCAGCGCGCCGCTCACGCTTCGCAACTTGACGCCCGGTGTCGGCGGTTCGCTGCGTGAGGCCAAAACCGTGGTGAGTCCCGACGGCAAGACCATCTACACAAGCATGACCAAAGCGCTTGCGAAAGCAGACAGCCGCGAGGTGCTCGCCGCCGTCGACGTCGCCACGGGCGCCATCAAGGTGCTGCTGGACCATGAGGGCATGAGCTACTTCCCTGGGCCGGTCGGCCCGGACAACCGCACGCTGGTGGTGGAGAGCGAAAGCGACACGACGCCCACCCAGGCGCCCCAGGTAAAGCTTCACCTGCTGAACGTTGCGGGCGGAGAAACCAGTGATCTGGAGCCCCTCGCCCACCAGTGGGACCGATGGGCAACTGCGCTCGCCTGGCTGCCGGACGGCTCTGCCATCCTTGCCAAAGCGGACGACGACGGCGCGTCGCCGATTTTCAGGATCAACGTCGCCGACGGTGGCGTTACCCAGGTGACGAAGGACGGTGCGGCGTACACCGACGTCGTGGTTTCACCCGACGGAACCACAGCGTATGCGTTGCGCAGCTCGTACGGGTTCCCGCCCGAGGCCGTGCGGATCGACCTCGCCACCGGAGAAGTGGTCCGGCTGCCGGCGCCGGCGGAACGTCCCGCCTACAAGGGCAGGCTGGAGCGTGTGGAGACGACGGCGGAAGACGGCTCACGCGTGCCCGCTTATCTGGCGCTCCCGGACAAGGCCTCCGCAGACAGCCCCGCACCGCTGCTCCTTTGGATCCATGGCGGCCCCCTGGGCTCGTGGAACGCCTGGACCTGGCGCTGGAACCCGTGGCTGTTGGTTGCCAAGGGCTACGCCGTCCTGCTGCCGGATCCCGCCCTGTCCACGGGCTACGGGCAGGAATTCATCCAGCGCGGCTGGGGTGAATGGGGAAAGAAGCCCTTCACGGACCTGATGGCCATCACTGACGCAGTGGTGGCCAGGCAGGACATTGACGAAACAAGGACTGCGGCCATGGGCGGCTCGTTCGGCGGCTACATGGCCAACTGGGTGGCCGGCCAGACGGATCGGTTCAAGGCGATCGTCACCCACGCCAGCCTGTGGGCGCTGGACCAGTTCGGCCCCACCACCGATGCGGCCCAGTACTGGCTGAAGGAAATGACCGTGGAGATGGCCATGGCCAATTCCCCGCACCTGAACGTGGGCAACATCAAAACGCCCATGCTGGTGATCCATGGAGACAAGGATTACCGGGTGCCGATCGGTGAAGGCCTGCGTCTTTGGTACGAGCTCCTGTCCTCCTCCCAGCTGCCCGCTGATGAGAATGGCCAGAGCCCGCACCGCTTCCTGTACTTCCCGGACGAAAACCACTGGGTGCTGCAGCCGCAGCACGCGAAGGTCTGGTACGGCGTGGTGGAACACTTCCTGGCCAAGCAGGTGCTGGGTGAGGACGTTGCGCTGCCGGAGGAGCTGGGGGTCTGATGCAGGCCGGCAGCTTGACGGATCAGCTTCCGCGCAACCGCCGGATGCCGGGGGCATAGGCGTCGGGAATCTCCAGTATTCCGCCGTGCTGCCAGATGCGCTTGCGGCCGTGGCCTGGCGTTGGATGAACTTTGCGGACTGGAAGCCGATTCCGTGCGTAAGAGGATTGCTGTCGTACCAACTCTTAGGCCAATAAGTCTTGGCGCAGGACCGCGGCGCCCACGTTTGTGGTCACGAAGCTCCCACTTCCGCGCACCTCGTTAGGATGGGGGAGTGAATTCGTCCTTCAGCCTTCGCCCTGCCCGCACCAGCGATGTGGCAGCCATCAAGAGGTTGGTGGCACCCTTGGCCGAGGAGCGGATCCTGATGGCCAAGGAGACTGTGGCTTACTACGAGAGTCTCCAGGAATTCCGGATTGCCGAGTCCGATGCCGGCGAGGTCATCGGCTGCGGAGCCCTGCACGTGATGTGGGAGGATCTGGCAGAGATCCGCACTCTGGCCGCAGCTGACTCCTGGCGTGGCCGCGGCGTGGGTCATGTGCTGGTGGAGAACCTGCTGGAAGAGGCGAAGGCGCTGGGTGTCAGCCGGGTGTTCTGCCTGACCTTTGAAGTGGACTTCTTCAAGCGCCATGGATTCGAAGTCATGGCGGACCAGTCGGCCGTTGACCCGCAGGTCTACTCCGAGTTGCTGCGCTCGCATGACGAAGGTGTGGCAGAATTCCTGGACCTCGCCCGGGTCAAGCCCAATACCCTGGGCAACACCCGCATGATCAAGCAGCTTTAGGGCGTACGGGGCACTTCCCGAAAAAATCCAGGCGAAAAGATCCACAAAAAAATCCACGCAACTTGGCGTGCGATCAACCCTGCCCGATTATGGGTGATTTATTAACTCTTCTCATATATCCAGTTGATGGATAAACTGGTCAAGGCTTGCTGGGGAAGCTTCCACCACTCGGTCAATTTGAGAGAAGATCATGCAGTCCCACGCGTCCTTTTCAGATGTTTCAGAACTCCAACTCAGCGTGCGCGGTCCAGTGTTCACGCCTGCCGATCCCGGCTTCGCCGCAGAAGTAGCGGCCTTTAATTTGTCCACCCAGCACCAACCGGATCTTGCCTTCGGCGCCCTCGACGCAGAGGACGTTGCGGCGGCGGTCCGTTGGGCTGCAGAACGCAGAATGCCCGTTTCCGTACAGTCCACCGGGCACGGCGCAACCAACGCCATTGAAGGCGGGCTGCTGATCAGCACCCGCCGCATGCTGGAACTCAGCATCGATCCCATCGAGAAGACGGCCCGCGTGGGTGCGGGCGTCCGCTGGAGGGCGGTGGTGGACCACGCCGCGACCTTCGGATTGATGGGACTCTGCGGTTCCACCACCGACGTCGGCGTGGTGGGTTACACGCTGGGCGGCGGCTTGCCGATCCTCGGCCGCAAGTACGGTTTCGCCTCGGACCACGTCATTGCCTTTGAGCTCGTCACCGCCGATGGCACCCAGCGCAGGGTGACCAAGGACGAGAACTCCGAACTCTTCTACCTCTTGCGCGGAGGCAAAGGGAATCTCGGCATCGTCACTGCCATGGAATTCCATTTGTTCCCAAGTTCGGACCTCTTTGCCGGCGGCCTCTACTACGACGGCGCCCATGCAGCCGCTGTCTTGCAGCAGTTCAGCGAATGGGTACCGGAGCTGCCACCGGAAGCATCGGCGTCGTTGGCGTTCCTGCGGCTGCCGGATATGGACATCGTCCCCGAGCCCCTGCGCGGCAAGTTCGTCGTGCACCTTCGCTACGCCTACCAAGGCGATGCCGCTGTGGCCACGCAGCTCCTGGAGCCAATGCGCAAGAGCGCTCCGTTCATGATGGACGGAACGGGCCCCCTGGAATCCACCCAAATGGACATGGTCCATCAGGATCCGGAGCAGCCAGTGCCCGTGCGGGAACGGGGCTTCCTGCTGGACCGACTGGACCAGGGCGCCAAGGATGCCATCCTGCGGCACTTCGGTCCCGACGTCCCAAGTCCCGTGCTGATGGCCGAAATCCGGCTCCTGGGTGGGGCTTTGGCTGTCTGCGCTGACGGGGAAGACATGGTGGGAGCCCGCGACGCCGCGTTCAGTTTCTTCATGGCGGGCATGGCTGTCCCGCCTGTGGCGGAGCTGCTTCCGGGCGTGTTCGACGCCGTTCGCGAGGACCTGCGCGACGCCTCCAGCGGCGGGACGTTCGTCAACCTGCACGGACACTTCGTGGACGCCGAGGACAGGGAGCGTCCGTGGGGACCAAGCGTCCGTGAGCGTCTCCGCAAGGCCAAGGCCGAATTGGATCCGCACAACATGTTCAGCTTTGGGCACGTCGTAGGGCTGCCGGTCATCGACCAGACCGTCCTGCTGGAAGACGTTGCCACCGGCGGCGACGCCGTTCTGAACAGCTGAAGGGGATGCGGACAATGGACCATAGGGTCACGTTCCCGGATTTCTCCGCCTTCCAGATCGACCTCCCCCACGGGCCGTGGCCGCATGAAGTCCACTGGACCGGCGACAGGAATTCGGACCCGGACCTCTACTCGGCGTTCTGGCCCGAGTTCAATCCCAGGCCGGAGGCGGACGGAGTGACGGCTCCGCCCACCAAGGACTAGGGGCTCGTCATCGACAGCGGCAGGGACAGCTATCAGGGCTGTTCCTGCCGCTATTTAAGTACTGTTTCCCACCCGGTAAGGCCTACCGGGGCCCCGGCTGCCGGTAGTAGGGTCAGAGCACCAGCCACAGCACGCCAGGAGCATCCAATGAAAAAGCTCATCAATGATCCACGCGCCGTGGTGGACGAGTCCGTTGACGGGTTCGGCATGGCGCATGCCGACATCGTGGACGTCCACCCCGACCCCAAGTTCGTCGTCCGGAAAGGTGCACCGGTTGCGGGCAAAGTTGCCCTCGTCTCCGGCGGTGGCAGCGGCCACGAGCCCCTCCACGCAGGCTTCGTCGGACTCGGCATGCTCGACGCCGCTGTCCCCGGCGCTGTCTTCACCTCACCAACACCGGACCAGATCATTCCGGCGACCGTCGCCGTCGACTCGGGTGCCGGCGTCGTGCATATCGTGAAGAACTACACCGGTGACGTCCTGAACTTTGAAACCGCAGCCGAAATGGCGCAGGCCGAAGGTGTGCGCGTCCGGTCGGTGCTGGTCAACGACGACGTTGCCGTGGAGGACTCGCTGTACACGGCCGGGCGCCGCGGTGTTGGCGGAACCGTCCTGGTGGAGAAGATCGCGGGAGCTTCCGCGCAACGCGGAGACGACCTCGACGCCGTGACGGCCATCGCCGAACGTGTCGTTGCCAACGTCCGTACCATGGGCGTCGCCCTGTCCGGTTGCACGGTGCCCCACGCGGGAACGCCGAGCTTCGAACTGGCCGATGACGAGATCGAGATCGGCATCGGCATCCACGGGGAGCCCGGCCGGCACAGGATCGCCATGGAAAGCGCCGACGCCATCACGGACCGCTTGCTTGAACCTGTGTTGGAGGACCTTTCCCTGGCCTCCGGCGACAAGGTGTTGTTGTTCGTCAACGGCATGGGCGGGACGCCGCTGAGTGAGTTGTACATCGTCTACCGGCGGGCGGCGCACGTCCTCGCCGAGCGTGGTGCCACCGTGGAGCGCTCCTTGGTGGGCAACTATGTGACGTCCCTGGAAATGCAGGGCTGTTCCGTCTCGGTGCTGCGCCTTGACGATGAAATGACCAGGCTCTGGGACGCCCCTGTTCACACCGCCGCCCTGCGATGGGGAGCCTGAGCATGGGCCTTGACGTCAAATGGGCGCAGGAATGGTTGAGGCTGTCCGCGAAAGCGATGGCGGAGCACAGGGTGGAGCTGATTGAGCTGGACCGGCCCATTGGCGATTCGGATCATGGCGAAAACATGGACCGCGGCTTCCAAGCCGTGCTGCAGAAGCTCGATGAAAGCCCGCCCGAAACCGCCGGAGCTGCGTTGAAGGCTGCGGCCATGGCTCTCATGTCCAAGGTGGGCGGTGCTGCCGGCCCGCTCTATGGCACCGCGTACCTGCGTGCGGCCACCTCGCTGGGTGAGGCCACCGACGTCGATCCCGACGCGCTCGCAGCGGCCCTCATCGCTGCGCGGGATGGCATCGTGGCACGCGGCAAGGCAGAAGTTGGCGACAAGACAATGATCGATGCCTGGACTCCTGCCGTGGAGGCAGCAAGTAACGCTGCGGCCAGCGGCCTGGAAGCATTGGCTGTGCTGGAAGCTGCCGCGGACGCAGCGGAGGCCGGGGCCAAGGCAACGGACCCTCTGGTGGCGCGTAAAGGCCGGGCAAGCTACCTGGGCGACCGCAGTGCCGGTCATCGTGATCCCGGCGCGGCGTCAACCGCGCTGCTGCTGCGGGCAGCCGCTGAAGCAGCGGCCGGTCCAGTCGACGGCGCGGGAGCAGGTGACGGATGACGGTTGGGATCGTGGTTGTTTCGCACAGCAGCAAGATCGCTGAAGGGGCCGTTGAACTCGCCGCCCAGATGGCGCCCGACGTCGAGCTCGCCGCCGCCGGGGGCACTGACGACGACCGGATCGGGACCAGCCTGGAGAAGGTGCTGGCCGCCGTCGAACAGTCCCTGGTGGATTCCGGTGGTGACGGTGTGGTGGTGCTGACGGACCTCGGTTCGGCGGTAATGACGGCTGAGTCGGCAATGGAGTTCGCCAGCAATCCGGACGCTGTCCAGCTGGCGGATGCGCCGCTGGTGGAAGGGCTCGTGGCGGCTGCAGTCGCTGCGCAAGGAGGTGCCGGCGTCGACGATGTGCGCAAGGCCGCCGAGGCGGTCAGCTTCGGCGGCGGCGGGGCTGGGCCGGACCGGCGCGACGGGCCGGCCGAAGCCAGCGGCCTGGGCGACCCGGATGCAACCGGCGACTTCGAACTCATCAACCCCCTGGGAATGCACGCGCGTCCGGCGGCAAAGATTGCAGGCGGACTGTCCGGGCTGGACGCCGAGGTGACGGTGAACGGCGCTGACGGCATGTCCATCATGGCGCTCATGGCGCTCGCGGCGGGGCAGGGCTCCAGCCTCCACGTAGAAGCCCGGGGGAAGGATGCTTCGAAGGCGGTCGAGTACGTGGGCCGCCTGGTGAAAGAGGGCTTCGGTGAGCTTTAGTTTGCGCGGATTTTCCGCCAAATATTGCTAAGTATGCTGATTAGTGATGTTGTAGAGGTACAAGGTTCCTACGACGAAAGAGGTGCGACATGGGTGCAGACGACAAGATGGAAAATGCCGGCGAGAAGCTCGGCGGCAAGGCCAAGGAAGCTGCCGGCAAGCTGACTGACGACAAGGGCCTCGAAGCTGAAGGCAAAGGCGACCAGGTCAAGGCAGACCTCAAGGGTGCCGGCGAAAAGGTGAAAGACGCCTTCAAGAAGGACTAGGAATGTGGACGGGGCCGCTGCTGTTGCAGCGGCCCCGTCTTGTTGTGCGAGATACTGCTCCGGCAGTGAGCTGACTTGATGGAGGATCTTCGTGAACATACTGGTAAAGCTGTTTGGACTCGCCGTGAGCCTGGGCGCTGGCGCGCTCGCCAACAAGACGCTGGAAGGCCTCTGGGAGAAGAAAACCGGCAAGCCCGCGCCCAAGGACGGCACGGACCTCAATGACTCTTTGCCTGGCGTCCTGGTGTTCGCCATTGTGTCCGCCGGCGTTGGCGCAGTTGTCCACGTCCTCACCCAACGGGGCACGAAGAGTGCCCTGGCCCGCATGAAAAAGACAGCTGACGAGGTTTAACCATGGCTATAGCTAAATTCCCGAGTGTTGTCATCGATTGTCCCGATGCGGCCGCACTGGCTGCCTTCTACGCCGAACTCTTCGGCTGGGAAGTCGAGGACAAGGGCGGGTGGTTCGATATCCGGCCAAGTGACGGCAGCAACTGCATCTCTTTCCAGCAGGTGGACGTGTACCAGGCTCCCGTGTGGCCCGGTCAGACCATCCCGCAGCAAATGCACCTGGACATGATTGTGGAGGACCTGGACAAGAGCGAGGAAGTTGCACTCTCCCTCGGTGCCAGCAAGGCGGATCACCAGCCAGGGGAAACATTCCGGGTGCTCCTTGACCCGGCCGGACACCCGTTCTGCCTCTGCCTTAGCTAACCCTGCCGGGCCGCCCACTGCTCTACCCGGCGGTTGCTCTCCTCCTCGGAGAGGTCCTCAACACGGGTCATGATGGACCAGCGAACGCCGAAGGGGTCCCGGATGCTGGCGTACCGGTCACCTGAAGGAAAGGTGGCCAGCGGTTCCCGGACGGTTGCGCCCGCTTGCTCGGCCTTTCTGACCAGGCCGTCCGCGTCGGCGCAGTACAGGCCCAGGGAGTAGCAATCGTCCTCGCCATTCGGAGCCGGTACCAAGTGGTAGTCGGGGTTTGGCTCGCCGAGTTGGAGATGGCCGTGGCCGAAGTCCAACTCCGCGTGGACAACAACACCACCCATCTCCGTCTCGCCCACCACACGGGCTCCGAAGACATCGCGATAGAACCGTATGGCTTCCCTCGCGTTGGTTACGGCCAGGAACGGCGTGAGGCTGGTCAGGCCGTTGGGTACGCCATGGGTGGTGTAATGGCCGTTGGCTGCGGTAGCTGGTTCTGTGCTTGTTGTGTCGGTCATGGCTACGACGCTACGCGCCAGCCGGGCAGAGACGCTTGCAGATTCGCGACAGCTTCACGCCTGCGGGTGCCGGCAGGACGGAACCGACGATCGATACGCGCGGACCTAGGGGGAACAGTGATGAACGATCCACGGCAATCAGCTCGGAATCTTCTTGAGCTGGATATCGTGACGATTGAGCGGTTATGGATCCGGTATTGGGCAGAAGGTGGAAGCGCGGATCTCCTGGAGCTGGATGCCTACGTGCATGAAGCCCTCAGGCCTCCCGCCTTCGAGCTCACTCTTCTTGGATGGGCCACGGAGAGGCTGCAGGGCGGCTGAGGACGCCGTGCACGGCGGGTCCAGTCCTGGCTATGGTCGACGGCCGGAGACGCCGTTGACAAGGGCCCGGGCCAATTCATGCAGTTTTTGGTTCCGGTCGTTGGAGGCCTTCTTCAGGATCTGGAATGCTTCATCCGGGGTGCACCTGTTCTGCGAAATAATCACACCGCTGGCAGTGTCGATGACCGACCGGGTTTCCATGGCGGCGTCAAGGTTCTCCGCTGTTTCGTTCAGGGTGGTTATCCGGATTGCTACCCGCAAGGCCTTGCCTGCGATTCCCGCGAAGGTCAGCGTGTCAGCAACGGCCTCGCGGGTAAATGTTCCGGGCTTGGGAGCAAAGAAGTTCAGGACAGCTGCAGAGTCATGCTCCAGCTCCATCGGCACGCCAAGAGTGCTCCGCATTCCGACGGCGGCCAGCTCCTGGCAGTATTTGTCCCACTGCGGCGAGGACAACGCGTCATCGAGAAGGACGGGGCGCCCGCTCTCCAGGGCGTCGATGCAGGGACCTTGCTCCAGCGACTGCTCGATCCGGTCCAGCAGCATCGCCTGTTCGCTGCTGCCTCCAATCGTCGCAGTACGTTTGCGTCGACCCAACGTCACCGCACACTCAATTGCCGTTCCTGTGGACCGGGACGCTACCGCCGCGCCCAGTTCAGTAAGCCCGTTCAGGAACGCCCTGATGTCTTCGGCACTGGCAATCAGATCAGCCAGCTTGTTGGCGTCATCCGACCAGTCCTCCGCGGTCCCGGAACGCACAAAACCACCCGCCCTTCGCAAACAAGAACAAAGCACCAGGGGCCTCCCCGCTGAAGCCCGGGACACTCCGGTGCGGGAGAGTCGTGGGATGCAAAGCACCCAGGCCGCCGCTTGGTACCAAAGTTCCGGCAATAATCTAGCAGCAATTCCAGTCTTGAGGGACGGGACTCTGGCGCTCCACCATGGCAGTACCACTGGTGGCCCCTGCAGTCGGCAGCCGGGGGCGGTATATTCGTCGCTGACGGCAGCACACCGAACGGAGGTCCTGTGGAGAGCTCCTTCAAGGGCGTCCTCTATCCGGCGCGGTTGCCCACCTTCCATCGCGTTCCAGCGCCCGAGGCGGTGTCCCATCTGGTGCAGTGGTTCTGGATCCCCGAATGGGATATCGAGCCCGGCCGGTCCTCCCGGCAGCACCTGATCGCCTACCCCGCCTCCAATCTGGTGGTGCAAAGCGGAGCTGCGGGGTTTTCGGGTCCCACCACCCGGGCGGCATTCCGGGACCTCACCGGCAAGGGTTGGGCCGTTGGCGCCCTGCTCCGCCCGGCTGCGGTCCCGCTCTTCACCGACGATCCCGGGACTTTGCGCGACCAGGAAGTGGCCTTGCCACTGGAAGATCTTGTCTCCGCTGTCTCAGCAGCGATGGAGCCGCCTACCGGAAAGGCTCAGCCCGACGGCGGCGCCCGCCGTGAGCGTGCGGCGGCTGCTTTCGCTCGCTGGCTGGCTTCCCGGGACGTGGTCCCGTCCGACGAGGCGTTGCTCGCCAACCGGATGGTGGACATCATCGCATCCGAACCGGACGTGCTCCTGATTGAGGATGCAGCACGCCGCCTGGCAGTATCGCCGAGGACCCTGCAAAGACTTGCCAGGAAGTACGTTGGCCTGAGCCCCTCGGCCCTTATCCGGCGTCGCAGGCTGCAGGATGCCGCCGAGCGCGCAAGGTCCGATCCAACAGCGGACCTTGCGGCGATCGCCGTCGAACTTGGTTACGCAGACCATGCGCACCTGACGAACGACTTCCGGAAATATCTGGGCTTTACGCCGAGTACGTATCGGAGGTCAGCCGGGGAGTCGTGAGTGCCGGGACGGAAGGTTCAGCGGCGGCTTCACTGACCTCTGTATTGGTTGTTTCGCCGCGGAATGCCGCCAGCATGGCCTCGCGATCGAACTGCCCCTCCCACTTGGAGACGACGAACGTGGCAACACAATTGCCTAGGAGGTTGACCACGACGCGCATGGAGTCCATCAGCCGGTCGGCACCCAGAAGCAGGGCCACTCCCGCTACCGGGAAGATCCCCAGGGCGCCTGCCGTCGCGGAGAGGGCCAGGAAGGCCGATCCGGGAACGCCGGCCATGCCTTTGGACGTGAGCATCAGGATGCCGAGGGCGGCCAGCTGCTGCCCGAGGTCCAGATTGTGTCCGAAGGCCTGCGCCAGGAACAGGAGGGAGATTGAGAGGTAGAGCGCGGCGCCGTCGAGGTTGAAGGAGTATCCGGTGGGAACCACCAGGCCTGTAGTCGCCCGGGAGCAGCCGGCGTTGGTCAGCTTGGTCATGATGCGGGGCAGCACCGATTCGGTGGAGGCCGTACCCAGGGCCAGCAGGAACTCTTCGCGGGTGTACTTGATGAACTGCCACAGCGGGACGCGAGGGTAGACCCAGGCGACGACGAACAGCAAGGCTATGAAGACCACGGCTGAGCCATAGCAAGCCGCAATCAGCAGGGCGTAGGTACTGAGCGAGCTGAGACCGTACTGGCCGATGATGAAGGCCATGGCACCGAAAGCCCCCACTGGCGCAACCCGCATGACCCAGCCCATGATCTTGAAGAAGAGCTCCAGGGTGGTCTCCATGACATCGACGACGGGCTTGCACTTCTCGCGCCCGACAACCACGATGGCGGCGCCAAAGAACACAGCGAAGCACAGGACCTGAAGCAAGGAGTTGGACGCGAACGCCCCGACCACGCTGGTGGGGATGATTCCGAGCAGGAATTGGCCCGCGTCTTTGGGCGGAGCAGCGGTGGTCTTGGCGTTCACCGCATCCGCTGACAAGGTGGCGGGATCGATGTTCAGGCCCGCACCCGGCTGCACGATGTTGGCTACTACAAGGCCGAATGCCAGCGCGAACAGCGTGGCGGCAGTGAAGTAGATCAGCGCTTTCACTCCTACCCGGCCCACGGCTTTCACGTCACCCACAGCGGAGATACCTGTGACGATAACCAGGAAAATCAGCGGGGCGATGATCATTTTGATGAGCTGGATGAAGCCGTCGCCCAGTGGGCGGAGAGCGGAACCAAGGTCCGGCCAGAGATAGCCGATGGCGATCCCCAACACCACGGCCACCAGGATCTGGAAGAACAAGGATTTGTACAAGGGCTTCTTTGCCGCGGGGCTCACAGCCGTGGCGGATGTTGGAATCTTCACAATGGCGCCTATCTATGCAAACGGCCGCGCAAGGTCACGGTCCGGGATCACATAAGACGCTATGGAAGGCTTGTTTCCGGGATGCTAATTCCAAGGTCCCGCTATGTTTAATATCGGAAGCAAGTTTCCACAATGCGGAAACCCAATTTGAATCCGACTCAGCGCTGCCGCAGCCCCGCCGCATCCAGCCACACGCCGGCCGCAATGACCCTTCCGCACTTCTCGCCGTACGGGTAGTCGCCCTTCGGTGTGAACTCCAGTGTGCGGGTGGGCAGCGGGGCGCCGGTCTTGGAAGTGCCGTTCACCGTCACTTCGAGGGGAGACTCACTCAGGGCCGGCAACTCGAGGAAGCCCTGCAGGGTGCCATCCGGAGATGAGGTAGCCGAGCACACCCCGTCCGGCGTGCAGCTTTCGTCCGCTGTCACGGCGCCTGGGTTCAGCATGATGTCCTTCTCCGTGCACGCGGCGTCCTGGCAGGCCTTCAGCCGCAGGGAGCCGACCTGGTCCGCGTACTCGGCAACCACAGTGAGGGACACTCCCGCCACATGGCCAATCGCCGGGCAGGCGACCGGCTCGGCAACGCAGCCGGTCAGCAGGGCCACGGCCCCCGCCAGCGTGAAAGCCACTCCGATCTTCCCCATGCTTCAGAGTAGGACGGCGGTGGCCGCACCGCTACGCCGGAAGCCGCAAGCCGTCGTCGTGCATCTCCGCCAGGCCGTCGGCCAACAGCCCGTCCAGTGCCCGCTCAAGCTGCTCAGGTGCCGAGTTCAGCCGGTGCAGGGCGGCCAGCGGAATGCCGATGCCCGAGGCCTCGAATCCAAGGTCCGCGGGCGCCCGCTCAAACATGTCGCGCGGAACGGGGTGTGACGCTTCGCGCAGGACGGCCATCACGGCGCCGCGAACCTGGCGGTCGGTGCCGTGCCAGGACTGCCCCTTGGGCGTATACGACGGCGGCGGCTCACCGGCCGCGAGCCACGCGCAGCTGGAGCGGACGGGACAGTCCGCGCATTTGGGATTGCGGGCCGTGCAGACCATCGCTCCCAACTCCATGACGGAGGCGTTCCAGCGGACGGACATGGCCTGGTCGTCGGGGAGGAGCGAGTCCGCGAGGCGCATTTCCGCCGCAGTGAGCGCAGGCGCCGGCAGGGCATTCCCCGAGATCAGCCGTGCGTGGACGCGGCGGATGTTGGTGTCCACCACGGTCTCCCGCCGCTCGAAGGCAAAAGCGGCGACGGCGGCAGCTGTGTAGCTGCCAACACCCGGCAGCCCCAGGAGCTCCGGATAAGTATCGGGAACCCTGCCGTCGTGCTGCTCGCGGATGGCGACGGCGGCAGCGTGCAGCCGGAGCGCACGGCGCGGATAACCCAGGCGCCCCCAGTGGCGGACCGCCTCACCGGAGGGCTCCGCGGCCAACCGGGCGGGTGTGGGCCAGCGCTCCATCCAGTCGAGCCACACGGGCAGGACCCGGACCACGGGGGTTTGCTGGAGCATGACTTCGCTGACCAGAATGCCCCAGGGGCTGCAGTCGGGCTCGCGCCATGGGAGGTCCCTGGCTGTCCGGGAAAACCACTGGTCCAGGGCGTCGTGGAGGCCGGCGAGCTGGACGGAATCGGGAAGTGTCATACTGCCATCCACTGTAGTGGAAACGACCGCGCGCACCCGCCCATGGCCGACGTCACACAGCCCCGGATTGCTGCCCTGCGGCGTGTAGGTTAGGTGCCCTGACAACCGCGAGCCTAGCCTAGAAGCATGGCCTCCAACGGTAAGCAGCAGTCGACCGCGCGCTCAACAGCGCCGGCGAAGGGTGCTGCCCGCGGCTCCTCCGGAACCCCGGCGAAAAAGAGGCGGCCCAGCCCTGCCGTGTACCGCCGTCGTCGGCAGGTTGTTTTCGGCGGCCTGCTGCTGGTGATCGCCCTGGTGGTTGTGGGGGTGCTGGCTGTTGCCGGGACTTTCGCCGGGAGTCCTGAGCCGCAAGCGGTGTCCACCTCCGAACCCGCGCAAGCGCCTACGCAGGGGAGCGCAGCGTCCACGACGCCGTCGCCGTCGGCTTCGCCCAGTCCCGTATGCGACTTTAACCTGATGACCGTCGCCGCGAAAACCGACAAGCCCGCCTACGGTGCGGAAGAAAAGCCGCTGCTCACCATGACAATCACCAACGGCGGCACTGCACCTTGCGAAGTCAACGTGGGCACGTCCCAGATGGAATACGTGGTGATGAGCGGATCCGACCGCATTTTCTCCTCCAAGGACTGCCAGACCGGCGGGGAGGACCTGGTGAAGACCATCCAACCGGGCAAGAGCGAGACTGCGAACTTCCCCTGGCAGCGGAACAGGTCGCTGGAAGGCTGCGGCGTGATCGACGCCAAACCCGGCGCCGGGGGCGCCTACTACACATTTGAGGCGCGGCTGGGAAACAAGGCCAGTCCCAAAGCGGTTTTCCAGCTGAACTGACACCCGCCGGAAAGCGTCCGACGGCGGCCGGCGGCTTAGAGGAACCGGTCCAGCAGGCTCGCCTCGGCCATGCGGCTCAAACCCTCGCGGACCGTACGGGCACGCTGATCGCCGATGCCGTCCACGGTCATGAGATCGTCAATAGTGGCGGCCATCAGGTTCTGCAGCCCGCCGAAGTAGTCCACCAGACGGTCGGCGACAGCCTTGGGCACGGACTTCAAACCGGACAGCAAACGGTAGCCGCGCGGCTGGACCACCGCGTCCAACTGCTCAACGCCACCGGCAAACCCGATGATGTGGGCGATGCGGCTGAGGTCGATCAATTCCGTGGGTCCGAGGTTGAGCAGCGCCTGCACGGCTTCCTCAATCTCCTCGGGTGTGGTGTTGGGGTCCGAGTAATCCCGGATGATCACTTCACTGCCAGGTCCGCGGCCCACAGTGAGTTCCTCAACCTGCAGGGACAACAAGCGGCCGTCTTCGCCAAGTTCCAGGACGTACTGGGCAATTTCCTCAGAGATGCGCCGGACCATTTCCTGGCGCTGCAGGGTCACGGCAACGTCCCTGACCGTGACCAAAGCCTCGATCTCCAAGGCTGAAAGCGAACTGGTGACCTGGTCCAACCTGGCGCTGTAACGCTCCAGGGTCGCCAGTGCCTGGTTGGCGCGGGCCAGGACCTTCTCCGACCCTTCCAGGACGTGGCGCAGGCCGTTCACGTACAACGCGATGATCTGCATGGATTGACTCACCGAGATGACGGGAACACCTGTTTGAATCGCGACGCGTTCGGCCGTGCGGTGCCGGGTACCGGATTCCTGGGTTTCGATGCTCGAGTCCGGGACCAGTTGCACGGCGGCGCGGACGATGTTGCTGGCGTCCTTGTCGCAGATGATGGCCCCATCCATCTTTGCCAGCTCGCGAAGCCGTGTGGGGGAGAAATCGATGCCGATGTCGAATCCACCCGAGCAGATGGAATCGATGGTGCGGTCATATCCCAGCACGATCAAAGCGCCTGTGCGCCCTCGGAGGATGCGCTCCAGGCCGTCACGCAACGGAGTTCCGGGTGCGACTCTGGCCAGGGTCGCCTTGAGCGACTCTTCCGGGCTCCGGGCCATAGGGTTTCCCTTCGAAGGTGCAAGCCCATGGCTCGCAGACATGCTGAATGCGGTGTCAGTTGGCGCATCCGAAAAATGGCCTTGTGACGACAAGCTCAATGATAGGGCTTCATCGCACCCTTAACCGCACCAGCAAGCCCCAAAGTGGGCCATTTCGTTATGTTCGGCAGTGCTCCGGAGGCGGGTTTTCGACGACGCCCGGCAGGCGCACTTTACGAACGAGGCCCGTTGACGTGGGCTCATATAACAAGTTGGTGTATTTATTGCCCGGCTGAGACCGAAGCTGCCCGTGCATCCATGGGTCTCAGTATTCAACCTGCCGCTTGAGCTTGTTTCCCAGCCACAGCATCGCAAGGCTCACTACGAGGAAGCCGACTGATATGGCCAGAGCGAAGACCACCACACCCGTCCAGCCACCAGCACGCGCCGGGTCGATGAACCAGTAGGGATACCAGTTCACAAAGGCTCCCCGGATCAGGCTGTAGACCAGGTAACCGATGGGGTAGAGAAGCCAATACCAGATGTGCTTGGGCTTGAGGGTGGTCCGGGGCGGCTGGAACAGCCAATCCGCCACCATCACCACAGGCATCAGGTAGTGGACCACGAAGTTCACCCACGGGAGCAGGGACCCGAGGTCCTCGCCGGCAAGCAGGGCACCGAACACCAGCCCCACCACCGCCATGGCGATGGTGGCGGTCCCGCGGGTCACGTCGTCGGCCTCCGAGGGGCGTTTCCGGATCAGGACCCGGTAGCCGCTGATGAGGAGCACCAACGCAGCAAAGATGTTGGACAGATTGGTGAAGTAGCTGAAGAAGTTCCAGAGGTCGTAGCCCATGCCCAAATGAACCGTCAGCTGTGTACCCACCGCTATCAAGGTCAAAAGGCCAAAGAAGAAGCGTCCCCCGACAAGCACATTTCTCTTGGTCATGGGCCAATCCTTGCCCAAAGGAAGTCGGTGGGTGGCCCGACACCCCGAAAGTGTTAAGTGATCAGCAGTTCCAGTGCCTCTGCAAGGTGCCCCACCTCGCGCACGGAGAAGCCATCCGGGATGACCCCGGCCCCGGCAGGACTCGCCGGAACGATCGCGTGGGTGAACCCGAGCCGGTGGGCCTCCTGGATGCGCTGGTTGATCCCGGGAACAGGGCGGACCTCGCCCGCCAGGCCCACTTCGCCGAACGCAATGAGCCGCTGGGGGAGGGCCTTCCGCGACTTTGCCGACGCAACGGCCAGCGCCACCGCCAGGTCCGTGGCGGGCTCCGTAAGTTTCACGCCGCCCACCGTTGCCACGTAGGAATCGTCCTTATGGAGCATGCAGCCCGCACGTTGCTGCAGGACTGCCAGCAGCATTGCCACGCGGGAGCTTTCCAGGCCGCTGGTGGCGCGGCGTGGTTGGGAGTTGGGGCTCTCGGCAAGGAGCGACTGGACCTCGGCGAGCAAAGGCCGGCGGCCTTCCATGGTGACCGTGATGCACGTCCCGGACACCGGCTCACGGGTGCGTGAAACGAACAGTCCGCTGGGATCAGCCAGTCCTTCGATGCCTGTTTCGTTGAGGTCGAAACACCCGACATCGTCCGTGGCGCCGTACCGGTTCTTGACGGCCCGCAGCAGGCGGAGACGCGAATGGCGCTCGCCTTCGAACTGGCACACGACGTCCACCAGGTGCTCCAGCAAACGCGGACCGGCGATGGTGCCTTCCTTGGTCACGTGGCCCACCAGCAAGGTGGTCATGTTGCGCTTTTTGGCCGCGGCAATGATGGAGGCCGCAACCTCGCGTACCTGCGAAACACCGCCGGCGCCGCCCTCCACATCCGCGCTGCTCAACGTTTGCACGGAGTCAACAATCAGCAGCTTGGGCTCTAGCTTCTCCACCTGGCCCAGCGCCTGCCCCAGGTCGGTCTCCGCTGACAAGTAAAGGGTGTGGGCGACGGCGTCGATCCGCTCAGCGCGCAGCTTCACCTGGGCTGCCGACTCCTCGCCCGTGATGTAAAGGACGTCCTGCCCGGTCCGCGCGAACTTGGCCGCGACGTCCAGCAGCAGAGTGGATTTCCCGACGCCGGGTTCCCCGGCGAGCAGGATGACGGCACCGGGAACAAGCCCGCCTCCCAGGACGCGGTCCAGTTCGTCCACGCCGGTGGGCAGGAACGCGGCGGTAGTCCCGTCGACCTCGGCGATGCGGCGGGCCGGCTCCAAAACGGTGGCGGCCGCCGTCGTGCGCGCAACAGTGGCGCCGTATTCCTCGACGGTTCCCCAGGCCTGGCACTCACCGCAGCGCCCCACCCACTTGATGGCTGTCCAGCCGCATTCTGCGCACTTGTAGGCGGGTGTCTTGGATGCGCGCGATGTCTTTGAAGCCATGCGTTCCAGACTAGTCGTGGGGACTGACAGTATTAGCCCGTCCGTAGCGCACCGCGTCAACGAACACTGCCAGGCCAAACACGCCCAGTGCCACACCCATCGACGCCACCACGTCGGTGAGCCAGTGGTAGCCAAGGTAGAGCCGGCTGTAGGCGACCAGCAGCGTCAGCAGGGCGGCCCCTGCGTAGGCGGCCACCGCCGTCGTGCGTGTTCCTGAACGGGACACCAGCAAGTAGGCCAGGACAAGCGTGAAGACGGCGGCGCCGAGCGTGTGGCCGGAGGGGAAGGACAGGGCGTCATCGGGACCCAGGAGGAAGTCCGACGACGACGGCCGCGACCGGGAAACGTCCAGCTTGATGACCGCCGCGAGCACCACGGAAAGCACCATCGCGCCCATCAGGATGGCCGGACGCCACAGTTCCTTCTTCCATACGGCCCATGCCACGGCGACCAGGCCGCCGATGATGGACATCATGGTGGGTGAGGTGGCTTCCGAGACGCCGGCCAGGAAGGCCGTTGCCAAAGCGTTGCGGGAATCGACAACCACCGAGTGAACGGCTCCGTCGAGCGTCGCCAGGCCGCTCGAGGACAACACGGAAGCGAACATCAACCAGAAGACCACGTCCCCGGCAACAAACAACCCGCCCGCCCACAGGAACAGGACCCGCTGCCGCACCCGAAGGGCAGGGGCAGGTTTTGGGCGCAGGGCCAGACGCGCAGAAGGTGCAGAAAGCATCGGCCCATTATCCACAGCGTAAATGGGACTTGGCTGGGAACGCCGGGCGAAAGCTACAGCGCGGGCAGTACCGCCCGGGCTTCCTCAGGTTCCATCCCGCTGGCCTCCAGCAGGTCCACCATGAGCGGCCGGAACAGCATCACCACGGTTTCGCCTTCAAGCCGCTGGACGTCAAGCATCTTCGGGTGCAGCCGGGCGGCGATGTCCGAGAGGTCGTTCCTGGCCCGCCGCAGATGCACCCTGCGCGTACCTTCGCTCTGCTCGGACAACCCGATGGTCATTTCGTCGATGGCGGCCGCAGTTTCCTGCAGGACCTCCGAGATGCTCTCGATCGCCTCGTCGGACAAAGCCGCGTGGTTGATGGCACTGGTGAGGCGGCGTGCGAACACCCGGCTGTTGCGCAGTGCGAGGTCGATGTACTCCAGCGAATGCTCCAGGCCGGCGAGTTCATCGCGGTGCCGGCGATGCGCCGGGGCCAGCGTCGCCACCTCACCGGAAGCGCGCAGCGTTTGCCGCATCCGGTCCACTAAAGGCTGGCAGTTGCGGCCACGGATCAGGGCGTGCCAGGCAGTGGTGGAGTCGCTTTCGATCATGGCCGTGGCACACTCACGAAGAACCTCGGCGAGCTCGTGCAGGATCTTCTGGATGTCCTTCCGCGGTTCCCGGCGTGGATCCTTGGGCACCAAGATGGTCACCAGCAGCGCAAACACGCCACCCACCACGGCATCCAGGCTGCGCGTAAAAGGCCCGCCGGCCGGCGCCGGAAGCAACACCACCAGAAGCGACTGCAGCCCCAGCTGGGTGGTGAAAATAGTCCCGCTGTCCAGGAACCTGGCCAACAGGATCGAGAAGAGAAGTACGACGGCGGCCTGCCAGATCCCGGCGCCCAGCCAGTGAAGCAGCAAATCACCAACCACGATGCCCAGTGTGCAGCCCAGGCCTACCTCTATCACCCGGCGCAGCCTGGGATCGCGTGAGAAACCCAAGGCAATCAGGGAAGACGTTGCGGCGAACAGAGGCCCCTGGTGGCCCAACACGTATTCGGCGAAAGCGTAGGCGCCAACCGCGCAAACCGTCATTTGGATGGCCGGCGTCAACGAGTTCCGGCTCCGGACCAGGCCGGTCCTGACTCTGGCCCGCAGAAACCTCTTGCTTGCGTTCAGTCCCTTAGCGGCAGCCATGTCCTTCAGTCTATTTCCCCGCCCGCCATCTGCCGGGGAGCGACGAGCGCAACCGGGGAACCACTCAAGGTGGCGCGCGCCACATAACCCAATGGTCCGCCGTCGTTCACCTTCCGTTCACCTGCCACCGCAGATCCCGTTACCTGCGCTCCTTACCTTCAGTAAAGGAACAAAAAGGTCCACAGCTCGCGCACGCCGAAATCTCCGTTCGGAACGCATCTGAGAAATCCCTGGAAGGGGTACATCCAAGTGAAGGCAACTCGCTTCGGCCGCAACGCGGCAATCGCGGTCATCGCAGCAGGCGCACTCGCGCTCACCGCTTGCGGTTCTGACAACGCAACCGGCACCACTGGCGGCACCCAGTCCGCAGCAGCCGGCACCAAGGTAACCGGCACCCTGACCGGTATCGGCGCCTCCTCCACCGGCGCAGCAATGGACGCTTGGAAGGCCGGTTTCGCCTCCGCAAACCAGGGCGCCACTGTCCAGTACTCCCCGGACGGTTCCGGCGCGGGCCGCAAGGCAATCATCGACGGCTCGGCACAGTTCGCCGGCTCGGATGCCTACCTGAAGGATGACGAGCTCAAGGCTTCCAAGGCCAAGTGCGGCCCCGAGGGTGCCATCAACATCCCGGTCTACATCTCCCCGATCGCCGTCGCCTTCAACATCCCTGACGTCAAGGAACTGAAGCTCGACGCCGCAACGGTCGCCAAGATCTTCCGCGGCGAAATCGCCAACTGGAACGATCCCGCCATCGCAGCCCTCAATGCAGGCGTCACCCTCCCGGACCTCAAGGTCACCCCGGTGAACCGCTCCGATGACTCCGGCACCACCACCAACTTCACCGACTACCTCGCAGCCGCTGCTCCCGAGGTCTGGACCGACAAGGCTGCCGGCGTATGGCCCGCATCCCTGAAGGGCGAAAACGCCAAGGGAACCTCCGGCGTCGTCAAGACCGTCACCGACACCCCGGGTGCCGTGACCTACGCCGATGACTCCGCAGTTTCCGGCAAGCTGGGCACCGCCTCCATCAAGGTGGGCGAAGAGTTCGTCAAGATCTCTGCCGACGCTGCTGCCAAGGCTGTCGAAGCAGGCAAGCCCGTTGACGGCCGCGCCAGCAACGACGTTGCCATCAAGCTGGACCGCAAGACCACCGCATCGGGTGCCTACCCGGTAGTCCTCGTCTCGTACCACGTTGTCTGCACCACCTACGAGACCAAGGAAGTTGCTGACCTGGTCAAGGCCTTCGAAACCTACGTAGTTTCGGATGAGGGACAGAAGACCGCTGCCGACGCCGCGAAGTCCGCACCGCTCTCCAAGACCCTGCAGGACAAGGCAAAGACCGCCATCGAATCCATCAAGGCCAAGGCCTAAGGTTCCCGGCGGGTTCGCTGAACCCGGCTGAACACTGAAGTTCCCTGTCCCGCACGGAGTGGCCGCAGAGCCGCCCGGGCGGGGCAGGGAACTTAGCCATGTATGACCAGTTCACTCCAGACTGAAGGATCGTGAAGTGACCACCAACTCCCTGACAACCTCCCAAGGCGCAGGACGCGCCGGGGACAAGGTTTTCTCCGGGGCCGCAATGGCCGCAGGGTGCCTTATTCTTGCGGTTCTCTTCGGAGTCGCGTTGTTCCTCGTGGTGCAGGCGATCCCCGCGCTCACCGCACCGCCCGCCGACATCCAGGGCGGACACGGCTTCTTCGCCTACATCGCCCCGATCGTGGTGGGCACGTTGATCGCCGCCGTGATCGCATTGGTCATCGCCACCCCCGTGGCAATCGGCGTTGCCCTGTTCATCTCGCACTACGCCCCGCGCAGGCTCGCCGCCGGCCTGGGCTACGTGGTGGACCTCCTGGCCGCCATCCCTTCCGTTGTTTACGGCGCTTGGGGCGCGGCTTTTCTGGCCAAGGAAATCTCGCCCGCCTATGACTGGCTGGCCACCTACCTCGGCTGGATCCCGATCTTCGAAGGTCCCGCTTCGGCCACCGGCAAGACCATCCTCACCGCCGGCATTGTCCTGTCCGTCATGGTCCTTCCCATCATCACCTCCCTGTCACGCGAAATCTTCCTGCAGACCCCCAAGCTGCACGAAGAAGCAGCACTGGCCCTGGGAGCCACCCGCTGGGAAATGATCAAGATGGCTGTGCTGCCGTTCGGTCGCCCCGGCATCATCAGCGCCATCATGCTCGGGCTTGGCCGGGCCCTGGGGGAGACCATGGCTGTTGCCCTGGTGCTGTCCTCGGGCGTCCTCACCGCGAGCCTCATCCAGTCCGGCAACCAGACCATTGCCGCGGAGATCGCCCTGAACTTCCCCGAAGCCAGCGGCCTGAAGGTCAACACCCTGATCGCTGCCGGCCTGGTGCTCTTCGTCATCACCCTCGGCGTGAACATGATCGCCCGCTGGATCATCACACGGCACAAAGAATTCTCGGGAGCCAACTAAATGACCGCCACAGTAGCCCGCAAGCGCTCCGCACTCACCAAGGGCCAACTGCCAAAGTTCGCGCCCTACATCGTGCTGGCCGTCGCACTCGTCGTAGCAGCGGCCATCATGCCACTGATCGGCTTCAACGCCTTCGGCTGGGGCATTGTCGCCGCGATCCTCTTCGCTGTCGGCCTGGTTTCCTGGAGCGGCGCTGTTGAAGGCGCCCGCAAAGCCAAGGACAAGCTGGCCACCTGCCTGGTGGTGGGTGCGTTCCTGATCGCGCTCCTGCCCTTGATTTCGGTGATCGTCACGGTGCTGATCAACGGCATCCCGGGGCTCATCACACCCGGATTCCTGGGCACCTCCATGAACGGTGTCACCGGAGCGTTCGACAACAAGGCGGCAGAAGAAGGCGCCCCCGTGCTGGGCGGCATCTACCACGCCCTGATGGGCACCATCCAGATAACCCTCCTGGCCACTGTCATCTCGGTGCCGGTGGGCCTGCTCACCTCGATCTACCTCGTGGAATACGGCAACGACCGTCCGCTGGCCCGCGCCATCACGTTCTTTGTGGATGTCATGACAGGCATTCCCTCGATCGTGGCCGGCCTCTTCGCGGCAGCGTTCTTCTTCGCCATCGTCGGCCCGGGCACCAAGACCGGTGCGGTGGCCGCCGTCGCGCTTTCCGTCCTGATGATCCCGGTGGTGGTCCGCTCCAGCGAGGAAATGCTGAAGATCGTCCCGAACGAGCTCCGCGAGGCCTCCTACGCGTTGGGCGTGCGCAAGTGGCGCACCATCACCAAAGTGGTCATCCCGACGGCGATCTCCGGCATCGCTTCCGGCGTCACCTTGGCGATCGCCCGAGTGATCGGTGAAACCGCCCCCATCCTGGTGACCGCCGGGTTCGCCACCACCATCAACAACAACGTGTTCGGCGGTTGGATGGCCTCGCTGCCCACGTTCATCTACACGCAGATCCTCAACCCGACGTCGCCGTCCAACCCTGGTCCCTCGGACCAGCGTGCTTGGGGCGCCGCGCTGGTGCTGATCATCCTGGTGATGCTCCTGAACCTCGGAGCCCGCCTCATCGCCCGCATGTTCGCGCCCAAGACGGGCCGCTAGCCGGGTCTGCCGGGACGCCCGGCACTCAAAACTTCCAGAACCCCCAAGGAACAAAGGAACACCATGTCCAAGCGCATCGACGTCAAAGACCTGAATGTCTACTACGGCAATTTCCTGGCCGTCGAGGACGTCAACATCAACATCCAAGCCAAGTCCGTCACGGCTTTCATTGGCCCTTCCGGCTGCGGCAAGTCCACCTTCCTCCGCACGCTGAACCGCATGCACGAGGTCCTTCCCGGCGCCCGCGTCGAGGGCGAGGTGCTGCTGGACGGCGACAACCTTTACGGTCCCGGCGTGGACCCCGTGACCGTCCGTACCCAGGTGGGCATGGTCTTCCAGCGCCCCAACCCGTTCCCCACCATGTCCATCCGCGACAACGTGCTGGCGGGCGTGAAGCTGAACAACAAGAAGATCTCCAAGGGAGCAGCCGATGCACTCGTTGAGAAGTCCCTTGTGGGTGCCAACCTTTGGAACGAGGTCAAGGACCGCCTGGACAAGCCGGGGTCCGGTCTTTCCGGTGGCCAGCAGCAGCGTCTGTGCATCGCCCGCGCCATCGCCGTTGAGCCTCAGGTGATCCTCATGGATGAGCCCTGCTCCGCCCTTGACCCCATCTCCACGCTGGCCGTCGAAGACCTCATCAACGAGCTCAAGGACCAGTACACCGTGGTGATCGTGACCCACAATATGCAGCAGGCCGCCCGCGTGTCCGACAAGACCGCGTTCTTCAACATCGCAGGCACCGGCAAGCCCGGCAAGCTGATCGAGTTCGCCGATACGACCAGCATCTTCAACAACCCGTCCCAGAAGGCCACGGAAGACTACGTGTCCGGCCGCTTCGGATAAGGGTTCCGCGGGTTCCGGCTTTCTATGGGGGGAGTCGGCACAGAACGACGGCGGCCGTCGCCTTGGGGGTACGGCCGCCGTCGTTTTTTGTTGCCCAACTGAGGGGGCAGATATCGACCCAATGACTGCTCACTGGGCCGTTGTCCTTCCCAGTTGGGGTTACAGGCGTGTGAGCGGGGAGAGCGCAAGCTCCAGGATGAACGCCGCTATTGCGGTGACCAGTGGCGTTGCTACCCAGAACAGCAGGATCCTGCGGACCAGGCGCCGGTTGACGGTGTGGAAGCGTTGGTTGACGCCGCCGCCCAGTACCGAGGCCGTGAGTGTGTGCGTGGTGGAAAGCGGCAGCTGAAATCCGATCGCGCCGATAAACAGCATCACCGACGTCAGGGTCTGGGCCACGAATCCACGCAGCGGATCAACCCGGATGAGCTTGTGCCCCAACGTGTGGGAGATCCGCCAGCCACCCAACAGGGTTCCCGCCGTGAGCATGACGGCGGTGAGGAGCAGGATCCACAGAGGGACGTCGTCCCCGCCCGAGAACCCGGCAGCCACGATTGCCAGAAGAATGACCGCGGCCGTTCGCTGCCCGTCCTGGAGGCCATGGCCGAACGCAACAGCCGCACTGGAAACGGCTTGCGCACGCCGGAAGCGCCTGTTGACGACGTTCGGCTGCGTGTAGCGGGCGGCCCATGTCACCGGCCACACCAGGAGGTAAGCCGCCCCGAAGGCTATCAACGGCGACAGCACCAGGGGGAGGACCACCTGTGTGACAACGATGCCGTCCACGCCCCCGATGGAGTTTCCGCCCACCAGGATGCTCGCGCTGCCTGCGCCGATCAGGCCGCCCACCAGCGAGTTCGTGGAAGACAAAGGAATGCCACGCCACCACGCATAAACTCCCCACAGTATTGATGCCGCCAAGGCTGAGGCGAGCATGGTGAGGCCGCTGGTGCCATCGGGCAGGGTGATCCATGACTGCGTGAAGGCGAGGACGAACGTGCCGCTGAGCATGGCGCCCACGAAGTTGAAGACGGCAGCCAGGAGCACGGCGATGGACGGCGTAAGGGCCCGGGTCCGGGTGGAAAGCGCGACGGCGTTGGAGACATCCCGGAAGCCGTTGAGGAATGCGAACCCGGCAGCCAAGGCAACTACCAGGACCAGGGCGGCGATGGTCACGTCATGATTCCTTGACGATGATGCTGCCTACCTGCGTGGCGACCTTCCGCATGTCTTTGGTCACTTCCACCAACTGGTTGGCGATGTCCCGGTGCCGCGCGTACTGCGCGGACTTCATGTCCTTGAGCATCTCGGCCACCCAGATCCGATGGGTGCGTTCTGCACGCTTGGTGAGCCGGAGGATTTCAATCCAGTAGTCCTCGAGTTCATCAAGGTCCTCGAGCTTCCTCATTGCGTCCACCGTCAGCTCGGCCTGCCGGCTGATGATCTCCAGCTGGTCGGCGGCGCGTTTGGGGAGCCGGTCCAGCTTGTAGATCGCGACGAGGTCGCCGGCGGCATCCAGCTTCTCCATGGCCTCGTTGAGGTGGCGCGACAAGGTGTACATGTCCTCGCGGGGGAGGGGGTTCACGAAACTGGTGCGCATGTGCGTCAGGAGTGCGAAGTGCAGGTCCAGGGATTTCGACTCATGCTCGTGCAGTTCCTCGGCAAGGCGGTCGTGCTCGCCGGCGGGGGCGCCGAGAATCTCGGACAGGGTTCCGGTGGCTGCCACGATGACGCCGGCCATCTGTGCGAGCAGTACGAGCCCGGCAGGTTCCTGGGGGAAAAGGCGCAGCTTCATGTCGCTTCCGGGCTGGGGACGGGTGGGCGCAGGCCGCTTGACTTGACGCGACCCGTTTCGCTCCCAACTTTACCGGTCCGGCGGCGAGCTGCGGGATGCGCGCGGGAACGTTGCGGGAAGTTGTCCCCATCGCGAGGTGCTGCACATCCATGCAACACTTGGCAAGACAAATATTTAATCCAATCAATGGGGGAATTATGCGTTTCAACAATGTTGTGAAGATCACCGGCTTGGCGGCTGCCGGGATGCTCGCCTTGAGTGCCTGTGGACCCGCTGCGTCGAGCCCGACGCCGGCCGGCTCCGAATCGTCGTCCTCGTCGTCGTCCGCTTCGCCTTCAGCGTCGTCGTCGTCCTCTGCTTCTTCTGCTGCCTCCGAAGGCACTTCCTCGGGAGACTACAAGGTTGCCGCCTGGGCGCTTCCCATCTCGGACGCCGGCGAGAAGCTGGGCAGCATGAAGGGTGACAGCTTCTCCGTGGATGTCTTCCAGGTGGCCACGGACGTCGCATCCAAGGACAGCATGTTCGTGGACAAGGAAACCAAGGAGAACCTGCTGAAGAAGGGCGCTCCGATTGTTTACGTGAACTACGTGGTCACCAACACCTCTTCGGCGGATATCCCCCTGAGCCACTCGCTGGTGACGCCCTCTGCGAAGTACACGGACTGGAAGTACCTTGGCGGCATGCCGTCCGATTCCAGCAGCGACGGTTTCAAGAAGCACGGCCTCACCAGCTCAGGCATCAAGCTGAAGGAAAAGGACCCGTTCGTGCTGAAGCCGGGTGAGTCGTTCAACATCGCCGAGAACTTCGCCTACACCGCAGGCAAGGAAACCGAGATCAAGGCCACCATGACGCCGCAGGACGCGGCCGGCGACCTGGATCACGACAAGAAGGAAACCGCCGAAACTACGGTCACTTTGAAGTAGTTCCTGCCGCGTTTGCCCGGGCCCGTTTCAGGACAGGCCCGGGCAAACTGCGTTCGGGCATAAAAATGGTGCCGAACCGGATACGCCTCTCGGCGGTAGGCCGCTCGAAGCGGCTATAAGTTGAAGCCCGGGGGTTTCGCGGTTCGACACCAGTTTTAGTTTTCCCCGTCTGGCTGGCTAAGTCAACATTGACAGTCCGGGCCGGGCGTGGGTACGTTTCGCCCTTCTGCTGCGTTAGTCCAGCTCTCCAAGCCGCCACGCGTTTGCGGCATGTTCGAGGTCTTCCGCGGTTTTCACCAGCTGGTGGGAGTTTCGGGTGAGCTTGCTCGCGTGGCCCTCATTGGTGTGTTCGGCGCCGTCGGCAAGTGTCGCCTGGCCGAGTGCCACCACGCGGCAGAACGCAGCCGAACGTTCCAGCGCGACGTCGAACTCGCCGTCGAAGGCGCCCGACAAAATCGCGTCAGCCATGGTCTTCATCTCGTCGGCTCCCGGCGGCTCAGCCGCCCCTGCCACCACGTTCGAAACCTGCGCGGTATCGCGACCGGCGCGGAAGTACACGGAGATGCGCTCCGGGTTCTGGATGGTTGCGGCGCGGAGGGCATACAGCCGCCAGAGGGCGCCCGGCAGGCTTCGGGCAGGGCTTTCAGCCCACATCTCGGCGATGGCTTCGAGGCCTTGCTCATCGGCCAGCTTCACCAGCCTGCGGGTGACTTTGGGGTCGTCGCTGTCGCGGCCGCGCTTCACCAGCGCCTGGGCAGCCAGGTGCGCTGCCTCGGAAACGCGTGCCGGGTCTGCCCCACCGGCGAACGGTTCGAAATCGATGGGGGCGAAGGGCTTGGGCTTGTGGTGCCTGTTTGCTCCGCCGTACGCACGTGATCCTGGCTGTTCGCTCATGAGTTCACCGTACTCCTGTGCTCTGGTGGGGTCGAGTAACGGTTCCTTGGGCCGCTGTTGCCGGGGCGGGCCTTCGCTACCCGCTTTGCCGCCGCCCTGAGACCGACACGCCGCAGCTGCCGCGCGTCGTCGTCGACTTCCCGCACAAAGAAGGTAACGACGCCGCAGCGCGCCTTCGGTTCCATACCTGCCTTGACCTTGGGGTACAGTATTTATGGCTGTTTCAACAGCTGGAGGGCCTTTAGCTCAGTTGGTAGAGCATCGGACTTTTAATCCGTGGGTCGTGGGTTCGATCCCCACAGGGCCCACCCTCCAAAACAGGCCGGAGACGCTGAGTCTCCGGCCTGTTTTTTGTTGTCCGCCCACGGCCTGGCGGTCTTGGCCCTCACTCCCGTTCCGCAGCAGTGAACGGCGCAAAGGACAGCATGGGCGTCAGGGTTTCGCCCGCCGAGCAACCATGGCGGCATGCGGACGGACTCCGGGGTCTGCGCGGGAGTGTGTGCTGGTCACGGTAAAGCCCGCATCCTGGAGCCGGGCGGCCATCTCCTCCACGGGCCAAAAATAGGCGGGCGTCACGGCATGCGGGAAGACCACCAGGGTGACTCCCTCGAAGAATCCCAGCAGGAGGCCGCCGTCGGGCCTGAGGCATCGGGCAAATTCGTCCAGGACCGCGCCGATGTCTTCGGGGGGAGTGTGAATCAGGGAGTACCAGGCGAGGATCCCGGCGAGTGACTGGTCCGGAGTCGGCAGAACCTGGAGGTCACCCACCGTGAAGGGGATGTCCGGGTAGCGCTGCCGGGCGGTCTCGATGAACTCAGGCACCAGGTCCACGCCCTCGGCATCCACGCCAATCGAGTGCATGAAGTGCGTCCACTGGCCTGGGCCGCAGCCGGCGTCGAGGACTTTCCCGTCAAGGCTGCCGGCCCAGTCCTGGACGAGCGCGCGATCGTCGGTGTTGGTGCTGCTGATGGACCCGAACAGCGAGGTGTACTCGGCCGCGCGGGCGGAATAGGCGGACGCAGTGATCCCGGATGACATGGACTCCAGCCTAGGCCGCTCCCAACCCGCTCGGTGCGAATTCCCGATGCAGAACGGCGCAAGCGCCGCGCAAAGCAAAGAAAGTCCTTGACTCGGCATCGATACATCGACAGCATGGTTCTATAACGTTGTAAATTGACTCGTAAGCCCCGAACAACCCAGCAGACAAGGACCCATGCCTTGGGAGACCAGAACAACACCGCCAAAATCACCATCGACCCCGCATTTGTCATCGGTCCGGTACGGAGAAAAACCTTTGGGGCCTTCGTCGAGCACCTGGGCCGCTGCGTCTACACAGGAATCTTCGAACCGGAGCACCCGCAGGCTGACGAGGACGGATTCCGTACCGACGTCCTGGAGCTCACCAGGGAACTCGGCGTCTCCACCGTCCGCTACCCCGGAGGGAATTTCGTTTCGGGCTACCGCTGGGAGGACGGGGTGGGTCCCAAGGAAGACCGCCCCACCCGCCTGGATCTCGCCTGGCACTCCAGCGACCCCAACCTGGTGGGCGTGGACGAGTTCGCCAAATGGTCCGAAAAGGCCGGTGTCGAGCCCATGATGGCAGTGAACCTGGGCACCAGGGGAACGCAGGAAGCCCTGGACCTGCTGGAATACTCCAACATCAAGGGCGGTACGGCCCTGTCCGAACAGCGCAAGGCCAATGGCGCCGTCGAGCCCCACAACATCAACATGTGGTGCTTGGGCAACGAGATGGATGGTTTCTGGCAGATCGGCCACAAAACGGCCGCAGAGTACGCCCGGGTTGCGGCTGAAACAGCCCGGGCCATGCGCATGGTGAACCCGGACCTGGAACTGGTGGCGTGTGGAAGTTCCGGCCCGGACCTCCCCACATTCGGCGAATGGGAGCGTGTGGTCCTCAACGAAACCTACGAACTCGTGGACCTGATCTCAGCCCACCAGTACTTCGAGGACTTCGGAGATCTGCAGGAACACCTGTCCGCCGGGCACAGGATGGAGGCCTTCATCAAGGACCTGGTGTCCCACATCGACCACGTGAAATCTGCAACGAAATCCGGCAAGCAGGTCAATATTTCCTTCGACGAGTGGAACGTCTGGCACATGTCCCGGGACGAATCCAAGGCACCCACCGGTGATGACTGGCCGGTCGCCCCGGTACTGCTGGAGGACCGCTACACAGTGGCGGACGCCGTGGTGGTGGGTGACCTCCTGATAACGCTGCTTCGCAACACGGACCGCGTCCATTCAGCCAGCCTTGCTCAACTGGTCAACGTGATCGCGCCCATCATGACCGAGCCCGGTGGCCGTGCCTGGAAGCAGACAACGTTCCACCCGTTCGCGCTCACGTCGCAACATGCCTCGGGCGATGTGCTGAACCTCGCCGTCGAATCGCCGCAGCTGGGCAGCGAAAAGACGCCCGCCTTCAGCGCGTTGTCAGCGGTGGCAACGCATGACGCCGATGCCAAGGAGGCCGTCGTCTTCGCCGTGAACCGCTCGGCGACTGACGCGCTGACCCTGGACGCCGCCGTCGGAAGCCTCAACGCGCAGAAGGTTATCGAGGCCATCACGTACACGAACAAGGACCCGTACTGGCAGGCGACGGCGGACGATTCGACGTCGGTCCTGCCGTCCGAAAACGTCAGCGTCAAGCTCGACGGCGGCCGCCTCACCGCCGGGCTTCCGCCCGTGAGCTGGACCATGATCAGGTTGTCCCTCGAGTCCTAGGGCAACGCTGGAGTCCTAGGGCAACACAGGGCGGCCAGGACACCACGGGGCGTCCTGAACAGTGGGAAACTAGGCGATCTGCTGCGTACCGTCGTGGAACATGGGGTACGCGGAAATAGGTGTGACGGTGGCTGGTTCCGGTGCCTGCGCTGCGGGCTCCGGAGCCGGCTCGTCGACGGTCACGATCTCCATGGACTCCATGTCCAGCAGCCGCCGGCTTCCGGTGTGGTCATTGAGCCAGAAGAGGTCCGTTCCTGCCACTGTCTTGACCACGGTTCCCCGGTGGTAGAGCCGTCCGTTGTGCCATGCCTCGACGTAGCTGCCCGGGCTCAACGGGTGCGGTTCCTCCTGGCTGCCCGGCATGGTTCCGAATGCCTGCGCCAGGCTTGCCTGTGTCTTCAGGGCCTGGAACAAGTCCCTGTTTGCGATGCTCATGTCTGCTCCCCTCGGCTGTCGCCTTCCATTCGCCCCAGCATTGCGCATGTTTGTTGCAGGGGCGTTGCAAGGGGATGAGCGATGTGTGACGGAACAAGAGGCATTGCACTCGTGGTCGGTCAAAGCCCGGAAGCCGCTCCATCTGCAACGATGTATGAAAACGCAACGAAGGAGCCCCTGCATGGCCGTCACCATGAACGACGTCGCACGCGCCGCCGGAGTCTCGTTGAAGACGGTCTCCAACGTCATCAACAACTACGAGTTCATCCGCGCTGCCACCAAGCAACGCGTCCTTGATGCGATCGAGGAACTCGGCTACGAAACCAACCTCACAGCCCGCAGCCTCCGGTCGGGCAAGACCAGCATGCTCGGCCTGGTCCTGGCAGACCTCTCCATCCCGTACTACGCGGAACTGGCATCGGACATCATGAAGGCGGCGTGGGCCCGCGGTTACCGGGTGCTGGTGGAGCAGTCCGGCAACGAGGCAGAACACGAGAAGGCGGCACTCCAAGGGCAGTTCCGCAGCCTCACCGACGGCCTCCTGTTCATCCCGCTCGCGCTCGACGCCGAGCAGATCATCGCCGCTGCCGGCAAGAAGCCGTTGGTCCTCCTGGGCGAATTCGTGCAGGACCCGCGCCTGGACATGGTCCTCATCCGGAACTACGAGGCCGCCGCGGCGGTGACCTCGCACCTGTTGGCGGGTGGTCGCCGTCGTATAGCTGTCCTGGGCGCCGACGACGGCGACACAACCGGCAGTGCCGGCCTGCGCCTCAGCGGCTACAAGGCTGCGCTCGCTGATGCCGGGGTGGAGTACGACCCCGCCTTGGTGGTGCGGTGCGAGTGGCGGCGGGACGGGGGCGCTGAGGCGGTGGCGAAGCTGTTGAACGAGGGCGCGGAATTCGACGCCGTTTTCGGCCTCAACGACGTTATTGCTTTGGGAGCGCTCCACGAACTCCTGCTTCGCGGCCGGAAAGTTCCCGGGGAGATTGCCGTAGCCGGTTTCGATGACATCGAGGAGGCCCGGTTTGCCTCGCCGTCGCTGACAACGGTGGCGCCCGGTCGTACGGAAATCGCGGAGCGCGCCGTCGAACTTCTGATCGAGCGGATCGAAAGCAACCTGGCCGCTCCCGCCGTGCAGCAGCCGGAGGCGGCGTTCGAGCTGCGGGTCAGGCAGTCCGCGCCGTAGGCCGTTAGTGTTTGAGGAATGAACGTGATTCCCGCTGAAGTCGTCACCCCTGCCGTCATGATCGATGCCGACATCCTTGACCGGAATATCCAGCGGATGGCTGCCGCCATGCTCAGCAGAGGACTCAACCTCCGCCCGCACGTGAAGACGCACAAGACGTTGGAAATCGCGCGCAAGCAGCTTGCGGCGGGCGCCATTGGAATCACGGTGGCGACTATCGGCGAGGCCGAAGTCTTCGCGGCGGATGGAGTCAAGGACATCTTCATCGCCTACCCGCTCTGGGTCGAAGCCTCCCACGCGGACCGTCTTCGGGCCCTGACGGCCGCATGCCGCCTTGCTGTCGGCGTCGATTCAGCGGAAAGCGCGACGGCGATGGGGCACCACCTCGGAGCCGATGCGGCGAGCGTGGAGGTGCTGATCGAAGTGGACAGCGGACACCATCGCAGCGGCGTGCTGCCTGACGAAGTGGTGGATGTTGCCAAGGCCGCGGCTGCAGCCGGACTGAGCGTTCAGGGCGTCTTCACGTTCCCCGGACACAGCTACAAGCCGGGCATGCCGACCGGCGCGGCAAGCAACGAGAATGAGGCGCTCGGCCTGGCCGCGACGGCCCTGACGTCCGCAGGTTTCGAGGTGACCACCATCAGCGGCGGTTCCACGCCCACTGCATTGATTGACGGTGAAACTGTGGCGACCGAGCTTCGTCCAGGCGTCTACGTTTTCGGCGACGCCCAGCAACTGGAACTCGAACGGTGTGCCTGGGAGGACATCTCCCTGACCGTGGCAGCAACTGTGGTCAGCCGCCACGAGGCAGCCGGCGGAAATGTGCGCCGGGTTGTGGTGGACGCGGGCAGCAAGGTCCTGGGCAGTGACCGTCCGGACTGGGCCACCGGATACGGCCGGCTCCCGGAGTACCCCGAAGCGAAGGTAACCGCACTGTCCGAGCACCACGCCACGGTCGTTTGGCCGGACTCGTCGGATCTTCCGGCTCTGGGTACGAGGCTCAGGGTGATTCCGAACCACGTGTGCCTGGCGATGAACCTCGTGGACGAGGTCACGGTGGTGCGCGATGGGTCCGTCGTGGAGACGTGGGCCGTGGCGGCGCGGGGGCGCAACAACTAGGCCGGAGGAAGGCCCACTCTTGCTGGCTGCCTGACTGTTTGTCACTGCAGATGTCATAGTTCTGCGGCGAATATTAATCTGGTAATTCCAATACTAGGATCCCTTTGGGCTCGGGCATTGCTCCGAGCCGGGGCGGCGAGGTACGCTGCCCGATTTTGAAATGGGGTCTCTCTTTAGTGTCCAACCACAAACCGCCGGGAACGAGTTCGTTCCGGCTGCCTAAGTCCACCATTATTGTGGGCATCCTCGCCTTAGTCTTCATTGTCAGCGCGGCGTTTTCATCCGGCTTTGGCGGAGTCATGGTCATGCTGGCTCTCTTCGGCCTTGGGACTGGACTGTATGTCTTGGTCACCGGCCGCCGTTCGTGGGCTCTGGTCCGGGGCGGCCGAAAGGCCGGCGCCATCGTTCTCGTATCCGCACTCGTCCTTATGTTCGTCGGTGCAGCGATCACTCCCGTCAAGTCGTCTGCATCACTCGAAGCTTCTCAAGGCCTTGAGGAGGCGCAGAAACTCGCCTCAACCAACGAAAGCCCATCGTCTACGCCCACTCCGTCTCCGACGCCACAGGACGCTGGGGCGCCCTTGGACCCTGACACGACAACTGCGGTCGCGGCTACAGCCACGTACACGCCACCCCGTTCCCAGCCGACTTACGCCACAAAAGCCCTCGACCTTCTGGCAACGCTTCCGGTCAAGGGAAGGGCGCCAAAGACAGGCTTTGACCGCAATCAGTTCGGTCAGGCATGGGCTGATGTGGATCGAAATGGTTGCGATACGCGTAACGACATCCTCAAACGCGACCTCACACAAGTCACGTTCACTAACAGTGTCCCCTGCAAGATCCAGTCAGGCGTACTGAGCGACCCCTACACGTCAAAGACGATCAGCTTCGTACGAGGATCGAGCACGAGCGCCGCCGTGCAGATCGACCATGTCGTGGCCCTCGGGGATGCCTGGCAAAAGGGTGCCCAGCAGCTCACCCCTGAACAGCGGACCGCCTTCGCTAACGACCCTATGAACCTCCAATCCACTGACGGTCCAACAAATGCCCAAAAGAGCGACGGCGATGCCGCGACATGGCTTCCCCCGAACAAACCGTTCCGGTGCGATTATGTAGCTCGTCAGATTTCGGTCAAGGCCACCTACAACCTGTGGGTCACCCAGGCCGAACACGACGCCATGGCCAAGGTGCTGGAGAACTGCACGAACCAGATTGCGCCCACCAACGAGAAAGCGCCACCAACCGCCACCCCTGCAACGACAGTGGTCGCTGAGTCGGAGCCCGCGAAGGCTGCCGTGCCGGTAACTGTGGAGCCCGCACCTGCTCAAGCCGCTGTTCCTGCCGCGCCCGCAGTGCCAGCCCCGGTTGTGCCAGCGCCTGCAGCCCCTGCTCCGGTTCCGGCCGCTCCTGCCCCGGCGCCGGCCCAGGTACCGGGTGGAGGTGCTACGGCTTTGTGCAACGACGGAACATTGTCGTTTTCAGCTACCCACCGGGGCACGTGTTCCCACCACGGTGGCGTAGCAGTCTGGTACAAGTAGGACCATAAGGCCCTGGGAGCGACGAGTCTTCCATCGGGTCGACAGGGGCCAGGCGGTGCTGTCGGGATGAAGCACCGCTTGGCTCGTCCAATTCAAAAGAAGCAGTAGAGTACGCTCTCGACCCAAGGCGTTGGGCCGGTTACAAGCGCAACGCAGAGAAGCTTTCGAGCAGCGTGTGGAACTCGCGGTTGTGGTAAACCAACGGGGCTGAGGCGCCGGGGTTAGCCCTGATGTCCAGGACCGTCGCGGCCAGAAGCACAGAGCCTCCCAGCGGTGCCCGGTGGATGATGTCGCAGCGCAGCGCCCACTGGGCTTCCCGGAGGAAGGGCTCGCCGGTAGGCAGCAACTCCCAGTCCATGTCCTGTGTGAAGCGCGGGGCTGCGGGGTCTGCGAAGGTGCGCGCCAGTTCCAACTGGCCGGCCCCCACAAGGTGCACCACGATCGACTGCGCGGCCGCGATAACCGACGCCGACCGGCCGCCGGTGACTGAGAACGCGAGCGTTGGCGGATCCACCGCGACGGATGCCACCGAAGACGCCGTGAGCCCTACCGCGCCCTCGGGACCGGAGGCAGTGACGATCGCGACTCCCGCCGGGTGCGCGCGGAACGCGGACCTGAAGAGCTCGCCGACGGCCGGGGACGGCAGGGGATTGTGGTGGGTCATCGCTATACCTTTGGTGGAACTTGCTCGGAATGACGCCGCTGGGCGCACAGTATCCGATGCTAGAACCTCAACAATAGTTGAGGTCAATTCGGTCCTATTCGACCCCCGCCTGAGACGGATTGGAAACGTGCCTGAAACTTCCACTCCCTACGCTGGTCACATCAGTCCCAGCTGTGCCCAGCCACAAGGAGATGCCGTGCACCTTTTGCCCCGTGAGCAGGAAAAACTCATGATCGTGGTGGCCGCCGACCTTGCACGGCGCCGACAAGGCCGAGGGCTCAAGCTGAACTACCCCGAAGCTGTGGCTGTCATCAGCTATGAGCTCATTGAGGGCGCCCGCGACGGCAAAACCGTGGCCGAACTCATGAGCTACGGAACCACCCTCCTCAGCCGGGACGACGTGATGGAAGGCGTGCCGGAGATGATCCATGACGTCCAGATCGAAGCCACCTTCCCTGACGGCACCAAGCTCGTCACCGTCCACAACCCCATCCGTTAGGAGCCCCCATGATCCCCGGTGAATACAGGCTCCAGCCAGGTTCCATCGCCTGCAACAGCGGCCGTGAGGCGATCGCCGTCGAGGTAGTAAACCGCGGCGACCGGCCCGTTCAGATCGGTTCGCACTACCACTTCGCCGAAGCAAACCGCGCCTTGGAATTCGACCGCGACGCCGCGTACGGCCGCCGCCTGGACATCCCGGCGGGCACCGCCGCGCGTTTCGAACCCGGGGACAGGAAAACGGTCCGGCTGATTGAACTCGCCGGGTCACGCGAAGTGTTCGGCCTCAGCAACGCAGTCAACGGAAAGCTCGACGGCGGCACTGACGTTGCCGGTGAACCCCGCCCGGGCGTCGCAGCGGAAAGGGACCACCAGTGAGCTTCGAGATTTCCCGCAAGCAATACTCCGAACTGTACGGACCCACCACCGGGGATGCCATCCGTCTGGCGGACACCGAACTGTTCCTTGAGATCGAGAAGGACTTCACGGTCCACGGCGAAGAAGTAGTGTTCGGCGGTGGAAAAGTAATCCGCGACGGCATGGGCCAAAACGGCCAACTGACCCGCGTTGAAGACATCCCGGACACCGTGATCACCAACGTGGTGGTCCTGGATTACACCGGGATCTACAAAGCCGACGTCGCGCTCAAAGACGGGCATATTTTCAAGATCGGCAAGGCCGGGAACCCGCAGATCACTGACGGCGTGGACATCGTGATCGGCGCCAGCACGGAGATCATCGCCGGCGAACGGAAGATCCTCACAGCCGGCGGCATCGACACCCACATCCACTTCATCTCCCCGGAACAGGTCCCTGCGGCCCTCTGCAACGGCATCACCACGATGGTCGGCGGCGGCACCGGCCCCGCCGAAGGAACCAAAGCCACCACCATCACCCCCGGAGCCTGGCACATCTCGCGGATGCTCCAGGCCGCCGAAGGGCTCCCCGTGAACATCGGCCTGTTCGGCAAAGGCCACGCGTCCGCCGTCGAGCCCCTCGCAGAGCAGATCCGAGCAGGTGCCGTAGGACTGAAAGTCCACGAGGACTGGGGCTCCACCACCTCATCCATTGACATGTCGCTGCGCGTCGCCGACGAATACGACATCCAGGTGGCCATCCACACCGACACCCTCAACGAGTGCGGCTTCGTCGAAGACACCATCCGGGCGATCGACGGCCGGGTCATCCACACCTTCCACACCGAAGGCGCAGGCGGCGGCCACGCCCCGGACATCATCAAAATCGCCGGGCTGCCCAACGTACTTCCCGCCTCCACCAACCCCACGCTGCCGTACACGCGCAACACCATCGAAGAGCACTTGGACATGCTCATGGTCTGCCACCACCTCAACCCGGACATTCCCGAAGACGTGGCCTTCGCCGACTCCCGGATCCGGGCCGAAACCATCGCCGCCGAAGACGTCCTGCACGACCTCGGCATCTTCGCCATCACGTCATCGGACTCCCAGGCCATGGGCCGGGTAGGCGAAGTAGTGACGCGCACCTGGCAGGTAGCCGACGCCATGAAACGGCAACGGGGAGTGCTGACGGATCCAACCGGGACCACCCACGGCTCCGTCGGCTCCGACAACTTCCGCCTCAAACGCTACGTCGCCAAATACACCATCAACGCGGCCATCGCCCAAGGAATGTCAGACGTGATCGGTTCCGTCGAAGAAGGCAAATTCGCGGACCTCGTCCTCTGGGACCCCGCGTTCTTCGGCGTGAAACCCGAACTCGTCATCAAAGGCGGCCAGATCGCCTACGCGCTGATGGGAGACTCCAACGCCTCCATCCCCACGCCCCAACCCCGTACCATGCGGCCCATGTTCGCCACCTACGGGAAGGCTCTCCAGCAAACGTCCATCACCTTCCTGTCCCAGGCAGCCATCGACGCCGGAGTGCCCGCCGAACTCGGCCTCGAACGCATCATCAAGCCCGTGTCCGGCATCCGCAACCTCACCAAAGCGGACCTGAAATACAACGGCGAAACCCCGGACATCGCCGTCGACCCCGAAACCTACAAGGTGACGGTCGACGGCGAAGAAGTCACCTCCCAGCCCTCCGACGTCCTGCCCATGGCGCAGCGCTACTTCCTCTTTTAGGAGCCCGATGATCATCGAACAAATCCTGGGCAACGTCCACGAACAGCCCGCAGGCAGCTACGCGGGCAGGCACACGGAAAAAGTCGTCCTCCCCAGCAGCCTCCTCGTCAAAAGGATCCAACGGGTCACCACCGACCACGGCAACGAACTCGGCATCCGTCTGCCCAGCGGCTCCGGCGACCTCCGCGACGGCGACATCCTGGCAGTCGACGACCACAACGTCATCGTCATCTCCGTGCTGCCAACGGACGTCCTGGTGATAGCGCCAAGGAGCATCCACGAAATGGGCGTGGTTGCGCACTCGCTCGGCAACCGGCATCTGCAGGCGCAATTCTTTGATGCCGCATCCGAATATGAAGCCGAAGTCATGGTGTGCCAGTACGACCACACCGTAGAGGACTATCTGAAGAGCGTCGGCGTCCCCTACGACAGGCAAGAGCGGGTCATGCCGGTGCCCTTCCGCCATGCTGAGCACTCGCACTAATCATTTGCCCGAAGCCGGTGGCGGCTGGGGCGCCGCCCCGGATTTTGGGCCGTGCCCGCTTCGCGATGCCCTCCACGCCGCGGCCCAAAAATCCGGCGCGGCTGGCTGTCGTCTCACCCTTGACGGCACTCGATGAGCGCGACGTATCAGCTGGCTCTTCAACAGTTGACCGACTCGGCTTTGCCGACGGGGGCGTTTGCTCATTCTTTGGGGTTTGAGAGCTATATCGATCGGGGGCTTGTGGGGGATGAGGTCACTTTCGGTACTTGGTTGAGCGCTTTTGTGGGGCAGCAGTTGGTTTATTCGGATGGGTTGGCTCTGCGTTTCCTTTATGAGGGGGTGGATGTGGGCCTGTTGGATTCTGTTCTTACCGGGCAGCTCTTGGCTCGGGAGGTTCGGGAGGCTTCTTTGAAGATGGGCGGACGGTTGCTTGAGATTGGCGGGGAGGTGTTTCCGTCAGGGGAGTTGGAGGCTTATCGGGGGCTCGTTCGTGAGGGCGGCGCCATGGGGCATCAGCCTTTGGCTTTTGGGGTTATTGCGCGGTCGCTCGGCGTTCCTTTTGAAGCGGCGCTTTCCGCTTATTTGTTTGCCACGGTTACTTCGTTGACGCAGAACGCCGTGCGCGCCATACCGCTCGGGCAGAACGCCGGTCAGCGGGTACTTCGCCAAGCACACGACGCCGTTGCTGCCGCCGGCCGGGATGTAGCACAGCTGTGCTGGGACGACTTTGGGGCAGTCAGCCCCGGACTGGAAATTTCACAAATGCGGCACGAACGGCAACGCGCCCGCATGTTCATGAGCTAGTTAGTGCAAAGGACAGAAGACATGACTGAACCCATCAAAATCGGAATCGGCGGACCCGTCGGAGCAGGCAAGACACAGCTCGTCGAACGCATCACCCGCCACATGAGCCGGGACATCTCCATGGCCGCCATCACCAACGACATCTACACCATCGAAGACGCCAAAATCCTCGCCGCCAACGGCATCCTCCCCGAGGACCGGATCATCGGCGTCGAAACAGGCGGTTGCCCTCACACCGCCATCCGCGAAGACACCTCCATGAACACTGCGGCCATCGAAGAACTCAAAGCCCGGCACCCGGAGCTCCAGGTCATCTTCGTCGAATCCGGCGGCGACAACCTCTCCGCCACCTTCAGCCCCGAACTCGTCGACTTCTCCATCTACATCATCGACGTCGCCCAAGGCGAAAAGATCCCGCGCAAAGCCGGCCAAGGCATGATCAAGTCCGACCTCTTCATCATCAACAAAACGGACCTGGCACCCCACGTCGGAGCAGACCTCTCCATCATGGAGCGCGACTCCAAGGAATTCCGTGGCAACAAACCGTTCTGCTTCACGAACCTCAAGACGGATGAAGGGCTCGAGGACGTCCTGAACTGGATCCGACGCGATGTCCTGATGCTCGACTTGGCCCAATGAACCGATGCGAGTTGGCGGTTAAGTCACCTTGGGCGGCGCCCGCGGATGAAGGGGGCCGTGCCCGCTCCGCGATGCCCGCCACGCCGCGGCCCCCTTCATCCGCGTTCGCGGATCGCCCCACCCGCATTGCCGCGGCAAAAGGCCAGTTCCTTATCCCCGGCTCCGCCGCCTCGGTGGTTACGACACCACGCGAGATACGCGTATGAACACGACGACGCAGGTCGATTTCGGCTCAGACGTTGTGGGGAACCTGGGGCCCCACGCTGGGTTGGCTTTCCCGGAGCGCCCTGTGCGGGGGCGGTTGGAGCTGGGCGTTAGTGTGCGGGGTGGGCGGTCCGTTGCTTCGCGGCAGTTTCATGAGGGCGCTTTGAGGGTGCTCAGGCCGCATTACTTGGATGGGTCCGGGCAGGTTTGCTACGTCATGGTCAATCCCGGCGGGGCGTATCTGGGGGCGGATGTGTTCGTCATTGACGTGGAGGTTGAGGCGGGGGCTGATCTGTTGTTGACCACGCAGTCGGCCACCAAGGTGTACCGGACTCCGGGGTCGTTCGCTGAGCAGCGGATGAGTATCAAACTGGGGGAAGGCGCGCGGCTGGAGTTGGTGCCCGATCAGTTGATCGCCTATCGAGAGGCGAGCTATCGGCAGAATTCGCGCATCAGTCTCCACCCGGCGTCGTGCCTTGTCATGGCTGAGGTGGTCACTCCGGGGTGGTCGCCGGACGGGGCATCCTTCAAGTTCGAAGAAGTGAGACTGCGGAACGAGATCCACGTCCGAACGGGGGAGCACCACGAACTGCTGGCCCTGGATAATCTCCTGATCCGGCCGCCCCTGGGGGATGTGACCGGGATGGGGTTCATGGAGGGTTTCAGCCACCTGGGATCGTTGGTGGTAGTAAATCCGCGGGTGAACCAGGAGCTTGCTGATGAACTGGCCCGAATTGCCCGAGATTTTGACGCGTATACCGGAGTTTCTTTGACCGCGACTATTGCCGGGACCACCGGGCTTGTGCTGCGATCGTTGTCGAACAGCACCGAGGAACTCAACACATTGCTGGGTGCTTGTACGGGCGTTCTGCGCGACCGGTGGTACGGACAGGCGCCCTTGAACCTGAGGAAGTACTGATGACTGCGCTGACCGAATTCGCCACCATGTACCGGGAGCGGGAAACGTTGTCCCTGCGGACCCGGCTGCTGTTCACTTTTGGTGCCGTGGCCGCTTTGCACGTTGCCGCCGTCGTGCTTTTGTTGTTTGGTTCCGCCGGTGGCGCCCAGCCGCTGGCGCTCGGGTTGGTGATTACCGCGTACGTGGCCGGCATCAAGCACAGCTACGACTGGGACCACATCGCCGCGATCGACAACTCCACCCGCAAATTCGTGGCGCAGCACAAGGACCCCGTGAGCGTGGGATTCGCGTTCAGCCTGGGGCACAGCTCCGTGGTGATCCTCGCGGGAGTGCTGGTAGTGGCCGGGGCGACGCTGATCGGCCAGTTCATGGAAGACGGCACCACGGGCAACAAGATCCTGGGCCTCATCGGCAGCGGTGTGTCCGGGTTGTTCCTGCTGACCATGGGACTGTTCAACGGCTCCGCATTTGTTCGCGCCACGCAGGCATACCGGAAAGTCCAGGCCGGCGGGGACGTGCGCCCAGAAGACCTGGAAGCAAAAGGCCTGGTGGCCCGGCTGCTCGCCAAGCCCTTGTCGAAGGTGGAGCGGCCGCGGAACATTTACGTGATCGGCTTCCTGTTCGGCTTGGGCTTCGACACCGCCACCACCATCGGGCTGCTGGTCCTCACGACGACGGCGTCACTCGCCGGAGTCTCGCCGCTGGCCTTGATGGCCCTCCCGCTCGCGTTCACAGCAGCCATGACCCTGTGCGATTCCGCCAACGGCGTGGCCATGATGAAGATGTACAAAACCGCCATCCGTAACCCGCAGCGCAAGCTCGGTTTCAACGCTGTCATCACGGGCATTTCGGCCGTCTCGGCGCTGTTCATCTCCGTGATCACGCTCGGCGGCTTCGTCGATTCCGCGTTCGGGTTGGAGGATCCCCTGACAACCTGGCTGGGGGAGATCGACCTCGGCGACGCAGGCCTGATCCTGGTGGGCCTGTTCGTGCTGGTGTGGGCCGTGTCCGCCTGGCGTGGCCGGAGCGTCACGGCCGGGTCCTAGGAAACCGCTACCGCGTTGAACAGCTCGGTGGTGTCCACGCCGAGATCCGGGGTGTCCAGCACGTTGGTCAGAAACACGACGCAGCGGTCCTGTTCGGGGAGCATCCACCACTCCGTCCCGGCCCACCCGGGATGGCCGTAGATTCCCTGTGCCAGCAGCTCAGACTCGTTGGCGGGCAGCTGGAATCCCAGCCCGGTGTGGCGGAGGGGCTTGGGCCGGGTGGTGATGTGGGAAACCTCAGTGGTCCGTGGACGGCGCATCGCAGCCAGCGTGGCGGGGTGAACGGCCTTCCCGGTCTGCCCCAGAAGCTCGGAACCCAGGTTGAGCAGGTCCGTTGCCGTACCGAACAGCCCCGCACCCGGATGCCTCTTCCGATACATGGCATCCACGTTCAAACCCGCGGCATCGGTGCCGTGGATTCTGTGCGGGTTGCAGTCGGTGCCGAACGTCAGGCCGCCGGCACCTGTGTCACCGGCCAGGGACAGGAGTTGCTCCTCGAACGGGCGTCCGTCAGCCCACTCGGTCATGGCCGCGGCGCCCTCGAAAGCGATATTGCAATACTGGACAAGGGAACCCGCATAGAAGGCCTGTTCGGCGGAGGTGAGGTCCTCGCGGAGGGGAGCGCCGCCGTCGAGCGCCGGATCAGCAATCCCGGAGCGGTGGCTGAGAAGGTGCTCCAGCGTTACGGTGTCCGTGCGGCCTGCGCCGAAGTCCGGGAGGACGTTACCCAGCGTGTTGCCCAGTGACAACTTCCCAAGCTCAACCTGCCGCATGACGGTCAGGGCAGTGACCGGCTTTGTCACCGAGAACAGCGCAAAGTGGTCCTCGGCTGTTGCCTGCCTGCCGCCGTCGGTCCCGAACGCCACAATGTCCTCGATGCCCTGGCTGGAGGCGATCCCCAGCACGGCAACGGGCACGCGCCCGAGCTCAACCTGTTTGCGGGCCCATTCTGCCGCGGGTCCTGTCTGCACCATTGCTGTGCCACGCTTTCGCTCGGGATTCGGTGTCTTGAATCTATCGTGATGGCGTTGAGAAGAAACCTACCGCCACGTGTAACCCCGGCGGCCTGGCCGGAAACTATACAAGTATCCTGCAGTTCAGGGCTCTACTTTTCAGGGGGAAATCGTGCTTTCCGAGCGCGAATTGGCGTTCATCGCCATTCACAAAGACAGCTATCCATCCGTCTTCAGGTTCGTGCGCCGACGCGTCGAGTCGGCGGAGATTGCTGAAGAGATCGCCGCCGACGTTTTTCGGGTCGTATGGCAAAAATGGTCGGATGATACCCGGCCGGAACTCGGATACTTGCTCGCCATAGCGCGCAACCTTGTGGGTAATGCCTACCGCAGCCGCGACCGGCAGCAGGCTCTGCAGGAAAAGCTGCGCACGACGGCGGTGGAGCGTTTCGGGGATGACTCCGGGAACGTCGCGGTACAGGATGCGATGGACCGCTTGCGGGTGCAGGACCGCGAAATTCTGCAGCTGGCCTACTGGGACGGACTGGGTACCACTGACATCGCCGGAGTGCTGCAGTGCAGTGAATCAGCAGCCAAGGTCCGTCTGCACCGGGCCCGGACCGCGTTCCGGAAACAGCTGCCCTCCGGCGCCGAAACGACTACACAAAAGATGGGGGTCTGAAGACAATGGATCCGATCAAGAACCAGATATCAGCGATTGACCCGCTTGCGGACGAGCGCACCGAGGTCAACTCTGAAGAAGCTTTGGCGCGCATGCTCACAGGCCCTCGGGTTTTCAGCGACAGCAACCCGGCAGCCGGAGTGGTGTCCCTTGAAGACCGCAAGCGCCGCAAAGCCCGGATCGCGGGCGGGTTGTTGCTTGGTGCTGCGGCTGTCACCGCGGGTGTCCTGGTTGCGGCCAACTTTGGCCCGCTCACAGTGGCTCCCGCGCCGGCAGTGACCGTCAGCCCGACTGAGCCGGCACCTACGCCGAGTGCTTCCGTTACCCCCACCCCTACTCCCACAGCCACACCCACGCCCTCGGCCACTCCCGAGGCGACTGTTCCGGTCACCACTCCGCCGGCGGCTCCGACTGTTCCGGCGGTTGCACCGACAACGGCTCCAACGCAGCCGCCTGCTCCCGTGGACACAGCGCAGACGTTCACTTTCCCGGATGGACACGTTTCCTTCACCTACCCCGTGGGCTGGACCGTTCGCCCGGAACAAGGTCCTTCCGACGGAGTCACCGTTTTGGACAGCACCGGCGCCGAGGTCGCTTTCATGAGCAGCGGTTTCTACGGCGACGGTACTGCCGGACTGGTGGACCGCACAGTTCTGGACCGTGCCGTGGTTCCCGGGGTAACGGATACAGCAGGAAACCAGGTGGAATTCGGTTTCTCCTTGAACTACTTCATGAACTTCGACTACAACTCCGGTAACGGTGGAATGCCCACGGCTACTGGGCGTTCCGACACTCCCCCGGCGTACGTCATGGACATCCGGCTGTCCTCTGAGCTTCAATCCGGGCAGGCTTCTTCCGGCACAAACCAGATCAAGATGCCCAACGGGTTCATGATGGCCTACGTGAAGTTTGACATCAACAAACGGCCCACCTTTGCCACCCCGGAAGCGGCCAAGGCCTGGATGAACACAACGCAGTACGCCCAGTTGAAGTCGATGCTTCTGAGCGTGAGCTACAAATAGCCCCATCCGGGGGATAGCAAACGTCGCTCTGGCAGCCCGGAGCGACGTTTGCTATCCCCTGAAGGGACCTTGACTGGCGCTGCCGTAATCTCAGGTACTTTGGCAGAAGGCCTTTATTCGCTAGGAGCATTTCTCATGACAGATATGGTTCGCCAGGCAACCGGCGCAGACCTCGGGGTTGCTGCCCGAGTACTTGGCCTTGCCTTTGAGACTTACCCTTGGACGAGATGGTCGATTCCTGACGTTGATTATGAACAGAGACTCGAACGGCTGCAGTACCTCTACCTGGGACATGCGCTTACCCATGGATTGGTCCTGGTGGATGAACAACTGCGCTCCGTCGCTGCATTCCTTCCTCCTGATGCGCCCGAGCCCGGTCCCGATATGCAGATCGAAGTTCTGGAACTGCTGGGTTCTCGAGCGACCGCGTTGATTGATCTGAGCTTGCCCCAGCCCAAGGGGCCGGCGTGGACCTTGGCCACCGTGGGCGTAGACCCGGCACATCAAGGCAAAGGGCTGGGTACGGCCGTGGCCTCGGAGGGTCTCACGCGAATAGATCGAGAGGCAGGTGCCGTGGTGCTTGAAACCTCGGACGAGCGTAACGTGCGCCTTTACGGACGCCTTGGTTTCGTTGTCACGGACACCACTGTGATTCCGGGTGGGCCCACTGTCCATTCAATGCGCCGGGCACCCCGCCCGGCAGTTGGCAGCCCGGAGCGACGTTTGCTGTCCCCTCCTTTGGGTTAGCGGACGGTGACCAGATGTCCGGCGGGGTCGTACCGGAAGGTGACCGGGCCGCCGTCGTGCTTCAAGGCGATGTTGCTGCCGTTCGGCGCGCCGCCGAGACCGTAGTTCTCAGCCCAGGAGCCATTGATGGCGGCCTTGAACTCGTAACTGCCGGCGGCCAGGTTGGGCACTGACAGCTTCCAGATCCCATCCGCCGGGTCCAGCTGCAGCTGCGCCTGGGCGCAGTCCGGCATCCAGTCGCCCGAGCAGCCAAGCTCGGAATTCAGGCTGCCGGGTACCGAAACGGCCGCCGGCTGCGGGCCCGCGGTGACCGCGCTGATCACGTTGGTGGAGTGGTCGTAAAGGAATGTGACGGCGCCGCCGGGGTGCCTGAACACGACGTTCGGGCCATTCAACTCGCCACCCGCGCCGTAGTTTTCGTCCCACGTGCCGTTGAGTGCGGCCTTGAATTCATACGTGCCCGCGGGCAGGTTGGGGACATTCAGCTGCCACAGTCGGTGCGTCGGCTCGTAGCTCATGAGCCCCTGCCCGCAGGCCGGCTGCCAGTCTTCGGTGCAACCCAGTTCGGTGTTGAGGCTGCCGGCCACCGTGACGGTCTCGGGCTGTGTCGGTTCTCCCACCACACCGCTGCGGGGCTCACTGGCGGACGTCTGCCCGCGGTTGTCCAGCACCACAGCGCGGTACTCCACGGACGTGCCGGACTCCAGCGACGAGACGTCGTGGAACACCTGGTACGGCGCGTTGTCGTCCGTGCCGATCGACGCCCAGTCGCCACCTGCAGTACGCGCCTGGAAGGTGACCTCATAGAACGAGTTACCGTCGACGTCGGCCGTCACCTTCTGGCGGGTGGCGTCCCCAGCCGCCGTGACCGGCTTCTTGAGTACGACGGCGGGTGCGGCCTTCGATTTGGCGAGTCGCCCCGCTGCTTCATAAACCACCGCGGAAAGCGGCGGGACGGTGACAGCCAGCTTCGCATCCTGACCGGACTTGGCGTTCTTGGCGGCCTCACCGTAAACCAGCTTGAACGGCTGTTTCGCTTCGTACGTTGGGATCGCCGCGGTCTGTGCGGTCTCGCTGTTGTTCACAGCCACGATGTATTCACGCTGTTCCTTGGCGTCGATGCGTGAGAAGGCGTAGATCCCGGCCCCATCAGCGGCGTAGCGGTCTTGCTGGGCACCGGTACGGAGCGTGGGGTGGTCCGCTGCGAGGGCCGCGAGCTCGCTGATCTTTTTGTACAGCGGGTGCCCGGTGTTGAAGTTGTCCGTGGCATGCGTGGCGTTGGTTCCCAAAAGGTCATCATCCAAATACTCCTGGACCTTGCTGGCGAACATGGTTTGCCTCGAGTCCTGGTCCCCGCCGGCGCCGGTAAAGCCCTGCTCATCGCCGTAATAGATCACCGGGTTGCCGCGCGAGAAGTACATCAGCTCATGGGCCAGCTCGTCGCGCTCCAACAGTTCCGCGTCGGATGCTCCCGGGTTGTCCTGGGCGATAAAGGTGCCGATGCGGCCCATGTCATGGTTACCCAGGAATGTGGGCAGTTGGTAGACGTTGGAATCGGCATCCGTGTACCAGTCATCACCGTTGAAGAAGTCTGCCAGGCCGGTGGCCTTGCTGCCTTGTGATGCGAAGCTGCGGGCTGCACCTTGGAAGCCGAAGTCCAGGACGGCTTGCATCTTGTTCTTGGTGGTGAACTTGGACGTGACGGTCTTGGAGGTATCGAAGACCTCCCCGAACATGAAGAACTCGTCCTTGCCCTGCTCCTTGGCATAGCTGAGCACTTGTGGGCCGAACTGCTGCCAAAACTCGTCATTGACGTGTTTCATGGTGTCAATGCGGAAGCCGTCCACTCCGAAGTCCCTGATCCACGTTTTGTAGACGTCCATCATCCCGTTGACCACCTTGGGGTTCTCGGTGAAAAGGTCATCCAGCCCGAAGAAGTCGCCGTACAGGGAGTCTTCGCCGGCAAAGTTGGTGTTGCCGCGGTTGTGGTAGAGCGTGGGGTCGTTCAGCCAGGAAGGAACCTTGACGTCCTTCTCAGCCGCGGGGACTACGGGCGTATAGGGGAACGACGTTGCCGCGTCCAGGGCAGGGAAGTCCTGCGTCCCGGCGTAATCGCGGTCATCGAAGACCTCGCCCGTGGCGGCGCGGTAGGGCTCGGTTTCCTTGGAAATGTACGGAGCTGAGGACGTCTCCTGGTACTGGATCACATCGGCCGTGTGGTTGGTGATGATGTCGAAGTACACCTTCATGCCGCGGGCGTGGGCGGCGTCTATGAGCGTCTTGAGCTCGGCGTTGGTGCCCAGGTGGGGGTCGATCTGGGTGAAGTCGGTGACCCAATACCCGTGATACCCGGCGGAGCTGTTCGCCGGCGTTCCGTCACCTTGTACGGCCTTGTTCTTGAAACTGGGAGTGAGCCAGAGGGCGTTGGTGCCCAAGCCCTGGATGTAGTCCAGCTGGTCCTGCAGGCCCTTCAGATCGCCCCCGTTGTAGAAGCCTTTGCGGGTGGGATCGAAGCCGGACACCATGGGATCGGAACCCAGGCCCCCGTCGTCATTGCCGGCGGTTCCGTTCTTGAAGCGGTCGGCCATGACGAAGTAGAAGTTCTGGTTGCTGACACCGCCCCGGATGGAGTGTTGGGCCGTGGGGTCAGGGTTCTTCGCGGAGACGCCGGGCGCGGCGCCTGCCGGGAGTACCGCAGATGCGGTGAGGACGGCCGTCGTCATGAGGACGACAGCCGCCCTTCTCTTGAAGGACGTGTTGTTGGGGGATCCGGAGCTGCGGAGTGACAAGTGAAGCCTTCCTCTAGCGACAGTGCTGTGGGACAAGTCACAACTGTAAGCGCTTGCGTGATGTTAATCCAGAGTGGGCGGCCGTTGATTCGTCGGATTAGTCCCCTGATTGCAGGAAATCTGGAAGCGTTTGCAGAATGGTCGGTCTGGATTGATGCTTCAGGCTGCTGTGCCTTTGCCCATCCATAATTCAGAATGTTGTGCGGCCGTCCATAACAAAGCGTCACTCGCTTGCATAGGGTTGAAGAGATCTGCTTCACAAAGTACCGCGAACTACCCAAGGATGAGTTTCAACGATGAAGAGCATCGCCCTCTTGCGCGAACGAGCCACCCGCGTCATGCCCACCGGTTCCCACTGCCCGGCATCGGGACTGTGGAGCCCGGACTGCGAGCCGGATGTCGTCCAGGTTTTTGCTGAAGGCCATGTGCTGCCGGCCCACAACGGCGTGGCCACGGTATGGCGGCGGCAGGCTGCCGCTGAAGTTTCGGCATGACCAGCTCCATCCTGAACAGGCCGGCCGGCTACCGCCACGTGCCTGCGGCCGAATGGGCCGAGCTCAGCGCCGGCGATCCCGTGTGGATTTACGACGTCGCTTGGGGTGCCGGCACGGGCCGCGTGGACGACGTGTCCAAACACCAGGAATTGCTCTGGGTAGTCCTCGAACCGACCGGGCGCAAACTCATTTGCGGCACGGACGACGTCGAGGTCTGGTCAGCCTGAAGACCCGCCGGGATGGCGCTTGATACCAATGTCTGAGCGGATCATAGGTACCAAGTGCTGTCCCGGTGTCAATTAGCCCGCGACGAGCAACATGCTGGGTGAACCAATCTCCGCACGCCCCACAGGGCCGTCCGGCAGCCCGGTTTCCGGGTCAAGCCTGAAACTGACGACGTCGTCCGAACCTTCGTTCGCTACATACAGCCAGCCTTCGCGAACCAGATGATGGCGGGGCCACTCGCCGCCGCACGGTACCTCTCCGCGCGGCTCAACCCCGGTGCCTTCGCCCGAGACCTCCAGGACGCAGATGCGGTTGGTACCCCGCACGCCCACATAGGCGAAGCGTCCATCCGGGGAGAGAGCGATCTCTGCACCGGCATCGCCGTCCTTGGCTCCCGTGGCGCTTGCCGGGACCACGGATGCGAGCTCGTAAGTGCCGTCCGGTTCCATCCGGACCGCTGCCACCTCCACCGAATACTCCGTGTCGACAAAGACCGTCCCGCTCCGGTGGCGCGCCATGTGGCGGGGACCCGAACCCATAGGCAGGACCACCTGGTGGTCGGGCTGCAGGCCTTCACCCGGCACGTACCTCCACACACGGACCAAGTCATGCCCCAAATCCGTGGTCATTACCCGGCCGTCAGGAAGCATCAAGCTCGAATGCGCGCGGCTTGGCCGCTCACCTCCGGGGGCTGCAGCAGAGTGGGGATCGACGGCGGCCGCCGCGCTCCTGCGCGAGGTGATGGCGCCGTCGTCGTCCAGTTGGTAGAGGATGACCTGACCGTCGCCCCAACAGGTGGCCACGATGAAGCGGCCCTGCGGATCCGCAGCGACGTGGCACGTGGCATCGCCCGCGGGCCAAGGATCGCCGAAAGCCTCCAACGCAGTGTCGCCACTCCGGCGATAAGCCCGCACCGTCTTGCCTTCCTCCGCTACGGCGTAAACCACGGGAAGCGTCGGGTGCAGCGCCAGGAAGGACGGCGAATTGGCTTCGACGGCCAAGCCAATGGCCGTCAGCCCACCTTCACTGTCCGCCGAGAGCGCCGTGATGCCCTTGCCGTGGCCGTTCCTGTCGGCCGTGTAGGAGCCAACCCAGAGCAATGATTCGTGCGTTGTCATCTCAATGCCCCTGCACGTCCGAGTCGACGCCGGCGTCTGGTCCGCCGTCGAGAGTCTGAAGCGTGGTGAGGTCGTCCTGGTCCAGCTCGAAGTCGAAAACGTCCAGGTTCTCTTTCATGCGCTGGGGGTTGGCGGTTTTGGGTATGGCAACCAGGCCCTGCTGGACGTGCCAGCGGAGCACAACCTGTCCCGGCGTCTTTCCATACTTTTCACCAACCGTCGCCAGGACCGGGGCATTCAAAAGGTCGCTGCTGGCACCCAGCGGGCTGTAGGACTCTGTGACGATTCCGTTGCGTTCGTTGAAGGCCCGGGCAGCCGACCTCGGGACGGAAGGACTCAGCTGGATCTGGTTCACGGCCGGAACCACGTCCGTTTCCCGGAACAGGCGGTCGAGGTGCGCCGGCTTGAAGTTGGAAACTCCGATGGAGCGCGCTTTCCCCGACGCTTGAAGTTCCTCAAAGGTTCTCCAGGTTGAGACGAACTCGTCGCGCCGGGGGAGCGGCCAGTGAATCAGCAGCAGGTCCACGTAGTCCAATCCCAGACGTTCCAGTGAACCCTCCAAGCCGGCAACAGCCCTCCCGGAACCCTGGTACTCGCCGTCGAGCTTGGTGGTGATGAACAGTTCCCCACGGTCCACCCCGGATGTGCGGATACCGTTGCCCACGCCCTTCTCGTTCCCGTACTTCACCGCGGTATCGATGTGCCGGTAGCCGTGGCTCACCGCCTCCACCACGGCATCGGCAACCTGGGCGTCATTCAAGGGCCAAGTGCCGAGGCCCAGTTGCGGGATCTTGTGGCCGTCGTTGAGTTCGATAAGCGGTGCACGTGTCATGGGCTGGGTCTCCTCCGGGTTTCTTCGTTTCTACGCTGGCCGCTTGCTGCTTGGCAACAGCTACCGACGCGACCAGTCATGGAGTTTGTCGCTCAGCTCCATGTAGTCCTCACTCACCACCTGCAGTTCCGGGTGGGCATCATGCCACGCCACGATCTCCCGGGCTCCGTCCGCAAACGGGATTGTTGCCCGGTATTCGGGAACGAGCGCCTTGATCTTGGAATTGTCGAACACCACCGAGTGCGAGCGGTCGCCCAGCAAGTTGGGACCGAGCTCCGCACTGTGAGCTGCAATGGTCTCCGAGGAAACGTGGAACAACTCCGGCTCCTCCGCGCCTGCAGCACGCGCGAACAAGCGGTAAATCTGGTTCCACGGCAGGAACTCATCCGAGGTGATCGTGTAGCTTTCGCCAACGGCCTGAGGCCTGCCCAGGAGACCAACGAAGGCCTTGGCAAAGTCCCGGCTGTGGGTCAATGTCCAGAGCGAGGTTCCGTCACCATGCACCATGACCGGCATCCCGGCGCGCATCCGGTGGATGTCAGTCCAGCCGCCCACCATGGCAATCTTCGTTCGGTCATAGGTGTGGGATGGGCGAACCACCGTCAAAGGGAAATCCTGATCGCGGTACGCCTCGAACAGCAGCTCTTCACAGGCAATCTTGTCCTGCGAGTACTTCCAGAACGGATTCTTCAACGGAGTGGATTCCCGGATGGGCAGCGTGGTTGGCGGCTTTTGGTACGCCGACGCCGAACTGATGAAGACGTACTGACCCGTCCTGCCACGGAACATCTCCAAGCCGGCCCGCGCCTGATCCGGCGTGAAGGAAATGAAGTCCGCAACGGCGTCGAACTCCCTTCCCTGAAGTACCTCACGCACAGCCTGCGGATCGCGGACGTCCGCGTGCAGCACCTCCGCCCCATCGGGGACCGGCCGACCGGCCGACCGTCCCCGGTTAAGGATGGTCAGCCGGTGGCCCAGCGCGACGGCGCGTTCAGCCGCCGACGCACTAATGACCCCGGTCCCGCCGATGAACAGGATGTTCCGCGGCGAGACCGTGTCCGCCGCCGCTCCGAGGCTGTCCGGAAGGAGGCTGCTCACCAGGCGTAGTCTTCGGGGGCGGGGCGGTGGCCCGGGAAGATGTCATCGAGGCGCTTGAGGGCGTCCTCGTTCAGGGAGACATCCAGCGCGCGGATGGCTGCGTCCAATTGCTCCTGCGTACGCGGCCCAACAATCGGTGCAGTCACGGCAGGCTGGTGGAGGAGCCATGCCAGCGCGACGTCTCCGGGTGCATGGCCGAGTTCGTCAGCGAAATCCTCGTACTGGCGGATCTGGTCCTCATGCTTCTTCAGGGTCTCAAGTGCCCGGCCCTCAGTGCGGCGGACGCCTTGCTCTTCCTTCTTCAGCACGCCACCCAGCAGCCCTCCCTGCAACGGCGACCACGGGATCAGGCCCAAGCCATACTGCTGCGCGGCCGGGATGACCTCAAGCTCCAATTCGCGCTTGAAAAGGTTGTAGATGGACTGCTCGCTCACCAAGCCGGTGTAGTTCCGGCGGCGCGCTGCTTCCTGCGCCTGGGCGATGTGCCAGCCGGCAAAGTTGCTGCTGCCCGAGTAGAGGATCTTGCCCTGCTGGACTGCAATCTCAATCGCCTGCCAGATCTCATCCCACGGCGTATCCCGGTCGATGTGGTGGAACTGGTAAATGTCGATGTAGTCCGTTTGCAGGCGCTTAAGGCTCGCATCAAGTGCGCGCCGTATGTTCAGCGCGGACAACTTGGACTCGTTGGGGCGGTCCGTCATGGTGCCGTACAGCTTGGTGGCCAGCACGGTCCTTTCGCGGCGCTCGCCGCCCTTGGCGAACCAGCGGCCGATGATTTCTTCGGTCCAGCCCCGGTGCTCCACGCCCCCGTAAACATTGGCGGTGTCGAAGAAGTTGATGCCGGAGTCCAACGCGGAGTCCATGATGGAATGCGCTGTTTCCTCGTCCGTCTGCGGGCCGAAGTTCATGGTTCCAAGGCAGAGGCGTGAAACTTTCAGGCCGGAACGGCCCAGGTGGGTGTACTGCATGTCTGTTGGGTCCTTTGTGCTTGGCTTGCGGTCTTAGAGCTGGGTGAAAGCGGCGACGGCGGGATCGGAACCGATCCGCGCGCCTGCTTCAAGAGCGGTGATGGCGGCCAGTTCGGATTCAGTGAGGCTCAAATCCGCCGCACCGAAGTTCTCCCGCATACGGGACGAGTCTGCGGACTTTGGGATCACGATGGTTCCCTGCGCGAGGTGCCAGGCGAGGATCACCTGTGCAGGGGTAGTGCCGTGTGCTGCCGCGACAAGGGCCACCTGCTCGGCGTTCAGGTCTTTTCCCTGTCCCAACGGGCTGTATGCCTCAACGGCAATGCCAAGGTCACGGCACTTGTTGGCCAGTTCTGCCTGCTGGAACGTGGGGTGGAGCTCGATCTGGTTCACGGCGGGCACTACCTCGGCTTCCCGGAGCAGCGTGTCCACATGATCGGCCAGGAAGTTGGAAATGCCGATGGCCCGGATCTGCTTGTCCTGGTACAGCTTCTCCATTTCCTTCCAGGCCTTGGTGAAGAGGCCCTGTGACGGGACCGGCCAGTGGATCAGGTAGAGGTCAACGACTTCCAGGCCCAAGGCGTCCCTGCTTCGCTGGAAGGCGTCATAGGCTTCGCCTTGTTCGCCGTTGCGGAGCTTGGTGGTGATGAAGAGTTCTTCGCGGGGAATGCCCGAGGCTTTGATTGCGGCGCCGACTCCTGCCTCGTTCCGGTAGGCGGCAGCGGTATCGATGTGGCGGTAGCCGGTTTCCAGGGCATCTTCCACCACCTTCTGCGTTTCGTCGGCAGGCACTTGGAAAACACCAAAACCCAGCTGGGGGATGGTGACGCCGTTGTTCAGTGTCAGCTCTGGCATGACGGTCTCCTTCGACGGGATGGTTATGGCCGTGGCGCTCCGGTTTCTGGCTAAGGCCGTAAGTCGGTTTCCAGAAAGCGTTTTCGGAGGCTCAGTACTGAGCCTATGCAGTTTTGGCGGCAGAGTCAGCAATACAGCCTGATCCTGTTTTTCCTAGGTCTGGTAGTCCTACCCATAACGGTGGCCTTTCACACACCCCGGACGGCAGAATGGACCAATGGGTCAAAGCGCCGAGTTCGGTAAGTTCCTCAAAATCATGCGTGCCCGTCTCCAGCCGGAGGACGCCGGCGCGCAGGAATCCAGCGGTTCCCGCAGGGTACCCGGGCTTCGCCGCGAAGAGGTGGCGCGGCTCTCCGGAGTGAGCACGGACTATTACACCCGCCTTGAACAGGGCCGCAATATCCACCCGTCCAGGGCGGTCCTCGACGCAGTTGCCCGTGCGTTGCGGCTGGATGCGGGGGAGCAGGCACACATGATGGATCTGCTGGAGCATTGCGCCAGCTCCGCAGGCAGCCCCGGCCCCGTCCAAAAGGTACGTCCGGCTCTCCAACAGTTGCTCGATGCAGTGGGTGACGTCCCGGCCATGGTCCTTGGCAGGCGTGCAGATGTCCTGGCAGGCAACCGGATGGCACACCTTTTGTTCACGGATTTCAGCCTGCTGCCGGCCGCTGAGCGCAACCTCACCCGTTGGCTCATCCTGGACCCTGCGGCCGGTTCTTTGTTCCGCGACTGGAAGACCGTTGCCGCTGAAGCCGTCGGTGCCTTGCGCATGGACGTGGGCCGGCACCCGAATGACCCCGAAACAAACCAGCTCGTGGGCGAACTGGCCGTCCACAGCGAACACTTTCGTCAGTGGTGGGCCGGGCACAGGGTCGCCACCCGCGCCGCAGGGACCGTCAGGTTGCACCACCCAGTGGTGGGGGACCTGGAACTGAACTTTGAGACGCTGAGTCTCCCGGACGACCCCGACCAGCTGCTGAGGATCTATTCCGCCAAAGCCGGGTCGCCGTCGTCGGACGCTTTGACACTGCTGAACTTTGGAGACGTGGGCACCCATGCCGAGGCCGCCGTGCCCGAACCCGCCCCTGCCCGCCGGGATGACAGTTGATGCCAATGTTTCCAAAAACATTGGCATCGACTGTCAGCTCGCGGTGAGGTCGGTCAGCGCTCCAGGCGGAAACCGAGCTTAATAGTGACCTGCCAGTCGGCAACCGCGCCGTCCTCGAGGTGACCGCGGATTTCCTTGACCTCAAACCAATCGAGGTTCCGCAACGTTTGGGACGCTGTCGCGATGCCGTTCTTGATGGCGTCGTCCACGCCCTCGGTGGAAGTTCCTACAATTTCGGAAACGCTATACGTGTGGCCAGCCATGGTGCTCCTCATCAACGTCATACGAATCTTTGGAAAAGAAATCAGACCCGCAGGGCGGGCTGTCCATGCAGACTAGCCCACGGATCCCTGTGCGGCCAGAGGTCCCGCAGCTTAGCTTTCACGCCAGTCGTTGCTGGTGATGTGCGAGCCGGCCTGGGGTCCCATTTGCAGCATTCCGCCGTCTACCGCCCACGACGCGCCGTTGACGTAGCTTGACGCCGGGGAGGCAAGGAAAGCGATGACGGCGGCGATTTCGCGTGCGTCTCCGGGGCGTCCCAGAGGCACTCCGGGCCGCTCCTTCTGGGTGGGATCCTCGTCCTCCTGGCCCGTCATGGGGGTCGCGATTTCGCCGGGCGCCACGTTGTTGGCGGTAATCCCGTGCTCGGCGAGTTCCAGCGCCATGGTTTTAATGAGCCCACCCAGGCCGTGCTTGGAGGCGTCGTAGGCCGAGGCCCCAACGCGGGGCTGGAATTCGTGGACGCTGGTGACGGCGATGATGCGCCCCCCTCGGCCCGCCTTCACCATGCGCTTGGCCGCCGTCTGCATGGCCACGAAGGCCCCATTGAGGTTGGTGTCCAGCGTGGTCATCCAGGTTTCGTAGTCGAGATCCAGGAACTTGGTGCCGTCGCCGGTTCCGGAGTTGTTCACGAAGACATCCACGCCCCCGAGTTCCTTGGCAAGGGTGTCCACGGCGGCCGCCGTTCCGCGGGCATCGGTGGTGTCCAGTTGGTGGACCACCGCCTTGCGTCCCAGGCGGCGGACCTCCTCGGCGGTTTCCTCGGCACCCTGCTGGTCCGAGTGCCAGGTGATTCCCACGTCCATGCCGGCTTTTGCCAGCGCCACCGCCGTGGCCCGCCCGATCCCTGAATCCGAGCCTGTGACGATGGCGGTCTGTGGGGCGAATGATGCGTCGCTCATGGTCCTGCCTTTCAGTGAAGTGGTGGTGCCGATGATTTATCCCTACCCCCTGGCGCATGCAGTAAACACTCCCGGCACAAAAGGGTCACCCCGGTGTGCAGCCATGGAGTGTAGATTTCTTGCAGCAGCACCCCGCGAATCCCCACAACCAGGAGTTCTCATGTCAGAAGTTATTGTCGTCGGCGTCGACAACAGTGAAACGGCCAAGCGTGCAGCAATGGCGGCAGCGAAGCTCGCCACCGCCCTCGGTGCCGAACTGCACGTCATCAGCGGCTTCTCGGACGACCGAATTGAAGAATTCGGCAGCGGCAGCGACCGCATCACGGTCTCTTCGGCCGACTCCGCGGAATACGTGGCCCGTAAGGTCTCCGAAGAACTTGACGTTCCGGCCGGCAGCGTCAAGTACTACGCTGCCCGTGGCAACCCGGCCAACGCCCTGATCAACTACGCCGAGACCAACAACGCCTCGCTGATCGTCGTGGGTAACAAGCGCATGAAGGGCTTGGGCCGCGTCCTGGGCAGCATCGCCAACAGCGTGGCACACGGCGCTCCGTGCGACGTGTACATCGTGAACACGGAAGTGGACGCGTAACACTCAAGCAAGCAAAGAGGCCGTTTTGAGCATTCAAAACGGCCTCTTCTGCTACCCGGATGGGTCCTCCGGCTGTCAGTTTCCGAAGTCGTCTGCACAACCGCCCGTTGAGGGATCCTCCACCGGACGCTTGGAGCGTTCGGAAAGCCACCGTCTTACGGACGTTGCCGAGAGGGGCTGCTGCGTTTCGCTTCGGCCTTAGTTCTTTCCAAGATCCCGGAGAAGTGCTGACGGTCGAGGTAGTTCGCGTCAGCTAGCCGGATAATGTGCCCCATGTAGGGATCTCGCTGCATCAGCTTCCTATTGCCGAGACGGACAGTTGTGTAACCAGCTTTTTTCTCCGCGCGGTTCCGCACCGCACACCAGTTGATGAGAACTATTACGCCAAGCCCGCCTAGCATCATCACCACGCCAAGTACGTTGACGTACCAGGTTTGGGGTACGCCTGATCGACTCAGGACGGCTAAAACGCCGCAGGACCCAACCGTTATTGTTGTGAAACGGTATCGCCACCGCCACAAGATGAACGCGGTGGGTCCGTCGACCAACCCAGCTGCTATGGAAGTTTCCATCCCGAGATTCGTATTCCATTCGCAAAGGGCGACAGCCAGTTAGAAAGCAGCTGCCGGGCATGACCGAGAGGCCAGGCCAAAGGGGCGACCGACGGCCACAGGCGGCCGCAGGTAGAAGGGTCCGTCCTTAGAACGTCCATTCAAGCTGCAGTCTAATTGGCTACGGCCACCAGCCATTCGGTGTCCGCTAAACGATCCTTCACCGGGCAGGGCTATGCGCGCTTTCATAGGCGAAGATGCTAGATATGCACGATTCGATCCTTTTCATCCAGATGCAGCTGACCGCCAGGTTCGCGGCTGTCCCTACACCGCCGTTGCAGGGCGTGAAGGTGGGAGTCTCCAAGAACGTGCGGTCGCCAGATGTTCATCCCCTCAACGGGCTGAGGCATTCAGCCGCTGCTGGTACGAGTGGCTGGTTCATCTGGCGGGGTGAAGATCTCGGAACGGCGGATGACTTCTTCGATCCGTTGCACGTCGAGCATCTGACGACCTGGTGTCCTGAAGCCGTTCCCTATCTCGCTCTGCCCGCGGGGTGGCGATTCCTCTTGGCACCTGGCTACGAAGATGTCTGGTTTGACGAGTCGTTGTTGAATATTGAGGGAAGCTGACCCGGACGGCTCAATCTCACATTCGGGATTCGCCTGAGGTGCCGGGACTTGTTACGGGGAGACGGTGGCCGCAGTATGTCGAAGTGATGGAAGATGAGCTGTGAGTGCGCATGAAAGGGTTCAGTTCGACCTCGATGAGGACGAGCGTGAGGTACTGAGGCGAGGACTGACCGACTGGGCGGGGCCAGCGGCCCCCACGGAGGCCATGGCCTTGGCTATGGGCTTTCGTGACGTTGCTGATTTGATTGCCGAAGGCGATCGAATCAGTGGGTTCATTCGGGCCGGCCGACCCTTGACGAAGGCTGAATGGCGCCGGGCCCTGCTGGCAACCGAGATTGCTTTCGCTAGCAACACAGTTGGGGTTGGGCTGGACTGGTCTATCGTCACCGGCTATCAAGACGACGAAACCATAAGGATCCTCAGAGCGATCCAACGCAAGATGGGTGGCAGTAGAAACTGGCCCGAGAACGGGCCTTCAACGGGCGAGTCTCCGGAAAGCGATTCAGAGTGGGCAAAGCCGCTCTTCCCTCCACCAGCCAGTTGGAGGGTGCCGGTGCGCCCACAGTTGGAGCCGACCGCGGTGCTGCTGCCAATGGGGGCGGGTGAGAATGCCACAGGGACGGGATCCGTCACGACGCGTCAACAGACCAAGCGGATAGCCGAGGGCTTGGCACTTGGTGTCCTGGCCTACGGCGTAAACCGACTGCCCAACGAAAGGCCTGCGTTCGAGACGGCTTTGAACAGTGCCTGGGAGTCGTGGCCCAGAGCGGGAGACTTCGCGAACGTACGCGTGCCAGAGGCCGGGCCGGAGATCTGGGCTGGCATGGAAAAGTCGGCAAGCCGACGCGGCGTTATCGCCGCATGGGCGGACCACTCCGTTCCGCACCTATTGCCCGCCTTTGCGGATATGCCGATCGCCGCCTGTCTAAATCAAATTGCCGACGAGCAAGCATCAGCAGACGATTGGATTTACCTTGGGTACCTGTTCGTAAAAGCCCTGTACCAAACAACTGTGACCGAGCCTCAAGGGTAGTCGTGTTGAGGCGGCCTCCCGCCCGTAAAGGGATCGTCGTACGGACGTTGCCTACAGGGGCTGCTGCGTCTTCGCCGCTTCCGTTTTAGTTCTTCCAAGATCTCGACGAAATGCTGACGGTCGAGCTAGTCCGCGCCGGCTAGCCTGATGGTGCGCCCCATATATGGATCTCGCTGCATGAATTTCCTGTAGCTAAGGCTGTCAGCAGTCTTTAGCAGGAAAGCGACTATATAGCTGACCAATAGTTTGCATTTGGGTTCATTTCAGCCGCGAGCTCATCATATTCGGATGAATCCATGTCGAGGAAACCATCTTCACCCACGAAAAAGACCCCGCGAACGTATGCTTCGGCGAATGTTCGAAGCATATCTTCGATGGAGCAGAAAATGACCTTATGATCTGGTTCGTCGAACATGAAGTCATAGATGGGCTGCGTTTCTGAAGCTGAGCAGTCTAGGAAAGCGTAGCCGCCGGCACCGTCCGAGAGCAAAGGAAACCAGGCCGGGTTCTTGTTGAGAGTATTGACAAACTCGTCGTAGGTTGCAAGGGCTTCTTCCAGGCTAAGAAAGTAGTACCCGGGCATAATGTGCATGTCTCCCAGGACGGTCTCCTCGTCTGCATGAGTGCCGTTGTGCCAACTGTAGAGGGCAATCAATTCATCACTTACGTGCAAACCCCTCTGCCTCAGTGGATCCACAATGGCCTTAATGGAAGCCCCCGGATCATAAAGCGAGCGTGTAGGTCGCTTCAAGCGATGGGCGTACTCGTCGATGATTCTTGTCGACTGAGCTAATGATTTCGTCATGGTATAGACCTAACATCATAGCGATCGCCGTCTTGGATTTTGTTGGCGGCCTCGGAAGGGATAGCTGCCCCGCTGAGGGATCCTTTATCGGGCGGGTTGGAAGGGCCAATGCTCTGGATAAGTGTGAGGAACTGCAACTACTTGCACTGCGTCCTCGTAAACAAGGCGGCCGGGACTGCGGGTGCGAAGTGTCATCCAGGGGACGCCGTACCTGTCGAGGAGATGCAAGTATCCAGTTGTCATTTCCAGAAGTTGTGAGGACTCGGCTTTGAACCAAGAGCGGGCGCCGGGGTTTACCTCCGGGTCGTAGCAATCCGCCGTCAGTGTCGTGGGATCCGTGTAGCTCTCGGTCGCAAGGGCATTGGCAATTTCGAGCCATCGCCTGTCTGCTTCGCTGAGAAACCCTTCATTTCGAAGCCCGTTGGCCATCGCGAAAACGCCTGGGAAATGTCCCCTCCGGTTTGGGACTGCACTTTGGTATCGAATGAAATCACCCATTCAATGAGCGTACGCAGTGCGCGGCCTTCCATTGCGCATGCCTATCCCAAATGAGGATCCTTCACCGGGCACCTCGAAGGAGATTTGGAACAAAACATCTATGATCCCTCTGTGACGGTTCCTGGCCTTTCTGCAGCTTATGAGTGAAATAGCCATCGGTCACAAGGGGGCCCTCCACCTCCGCGCAATTCGTGTGACAGTAGGTCCAGCTTCAGATTCCGCGTCCTGAAGGACGGCAGTCGATACTCCCGCGCCAAGAGGCAAGCACGGCGCGGTCTTTCTCACTAAGCCCAGCGGCCACAATGAAACCGTCCAAGTCCAGGCCAGTCAGGGCGGCTCGGAACGCTCCCTCTGTGGTCGTTCCGTAGCGCACACAGAGTTCATTGAGCTGAGCTTCCGCACTGTTCCTGTTGCTGCTGGCGGCTCGAAGATCGCCAACTCGGACTGTTTCCATATAGTCGTGGACGATGGCCTCCTGCTGGACGCCTACCGCAGAGAGCAGGAGCATTGCAATGATCCCGGTTCTGTCCCTGCCACCCATGCAATGGAAGAGGACGCCGCCCGGCGGCGCGTTCAAGATGGCAGAAAGGGCGGAGCCTGCATGTTCTGGCATTGCAGTGAGGTGCGGCAGGAAATAGAGGGCGGTGCCTACCAAGCCGTTGTCCCAGAAGCCCCCCCCAGAACCCGGTGTTCTCCAAGCCGTCGAGATCGATGTGGACAGTTGTGAGCCACGGAGGACGCTCCTGGATATCCAACTCCCGCTCCTGTTGTTGCCGCAGGTCGACGACTGTGCGGATCCCGGTATCGTAGAGGCCTTGCCACCCGTTCCGGGTGAGCAAATCGATATTTTCACTGCGGAAAAAGACCCCGCGTGGAGTGAAGGTCCCATCATTACGCTTTAGCCCCCCGAGATCGCGACCGTTGGTCAGCCCGTCAGCATGCAGCGCGCGGTCTTCGCTATCGGATATTTCCATGCCCCCAGTAAAGCAAGCCCCGCACCCGCCGGACGGAGGCACGAAGCGTTGACCGTAAGCCGATCCTTTACCGGGCAATACGGCTCACATCATGGTCCAGGACGATTGGTGTCATGCTTGTGGGGCTTGGAGATCTGCAGCTCGCGGAAGCTTTGTTGATGAACGAAGGACCTCAATGACCGACTATCCAACGAGATTCACAACGCAGGAATTGCGCGAGGCGTTCGATGTCCTGATGCGGCAGGTCGAGGAACGTCATGGCTCGACCATAGAGGTGGATGCGGACTATTTCTGGTCGATCCCACCTGATGAGATCTACAACGTCTATGACCAGCCGAGCGAACTCACCATTGGTCAGCTCACTGAATCCCTGGACAACATCAGAAGCGTCGCGGCAGATCCCGAACACGCCATTTCTTACGCTCTCGTGTGGTTAGGGGATGTTCTGCGAGCTGCCGGCCACAAATTGGTGAGCTAAGCGAAGGCGTCCGGTTGAGGATCGGTGGTCGCGCCGCCCTGGGCAAAGGATGCCGCAGGGGAAAACGTAAAAACTCACTATCAGCTGAACGGCAGCGTTCTCACCCAGACTGTAGAACACCAGGCTCCAGGGGTTGCATATCCGGTCCTGGCTGACCCATGGCTCGGCGTTGACTTAATTGATCATTTTCAGTGGTAGGGCGTGGTTGGCTACGACCGTGGCATCACGATTCACGTCACGCCGATGGCCGGAATCCTGTGGGCGACACCGTATGGACCATTTTAATTTGGCCAATGAGGGTTGGAATGAACTGAAAGCCAAAGCTGGAGCAGAAGTAGACCAGCCAACATACATGCAACAATTCGCGTGCCACGCCATCTATGCGCCTTCGGCAAGTGGCATATTCGGAGGCAATACTACTTGGGACCTGGAAGGCTTCCGAGGAACAAATTCCGACCCGGTGAGTATCGGCGGAGTAGCAAACCACCAGTGTAACTGGAGGCCAGGTACGTAAGGAGAGAGTCCTATGTTAAAGAAGTTCATCTCAGTCACCACAGTGGTCTTGACCATAGTGTTCATCTTCGTAGCGGCACGGGCAGTCATTGGCCTGGGATTCGAGCTCATTGATGAACGAGGCTACGGCTCGCCTTTCTCCTTCGAGGAATGGTCCCTAATCATCCTGGCGCCGCTCCTGCTGACCGCTGTCTGTGTGCAGAGCTACTACCTAGCAGTTCGATCAAAGAAGGATCTTCGCTAAGGGTTAGAGATCCAAGGAGGTGGGGTTCCGGGAATCCGGAACCCCACCTCCTTGCAGATTTCCTTCTGTAGTGAGCAACAAACACTCACTGGCGAGGCTTTCACGAGCGCTTTCTCATCCTGCCACCGCCGGGCGGCGGTTGCTTGCTGGCGCTCGTACAGGGTTGCCCCTCCAGCCGCTGCGGGGCTTCGGTGGGAGTGCCCGGTGAAGGATCCCTCACCGGGCGTTAGCCCGCTCGATGAGTAGGTTTCAGCGGCGATAAACTGACCGTCCCGGGATGGAAAGGGAGACGAGGACATGTCTGAGCCGGTGAGGATTGAACTCAACGAAGACCAGGCACTGGTGTTGTTCGAATGGTTATGTCATTTGAACAACGGTCAGGCCCCAGTTGTTAGTCATCAAGCGGAACAGCGCGTCCTGTGGGACATGCAATCTGACCTTGAGTCAGTTCTTGTCGCGCCCTTTGAAGCAAATTACAACGAGCTGCTCGCACAGGCGCGAAACCGCGTTGCAGATGCCGGCCAATAGACGGCTTACTTCTTTGAACTGGAACGTCCGGCAAGGGATCCTTTACCGGGCGGGGCGCCGAAGGCAGCAGGGCCCGGTAAAGGATCCCCACCGGATGATCGACCGGCCGTAGACTGTCGGCATGTCAGCGCAGTCGTTACCCCAAGAGACGTTCAGAGGAGACCTGTCCGATCCAGACGAAGTAGCAGGATCCGCAGCTTGGAAAGGCGGGCACCCGACCAGCCCGCTCACACCACGAGAATTAGCGGCTGCTCAGTCAAAGTCATGAAAGTCATCTACGCGCAGATCTCCCAGTCAGCTGCCGCTCTGCCTTTCGAAGGCAGCGGCTGGCTGAAGCTTGACACCGAATATACGGTGACTTCCATTCTGGCGTACCCCAGCGGGCGGGTCGAGATCCAAGTAGTGGCAGATGACCAAAGAAACTTGGCTTGGCTTGATTCAAGAGCCGTTAAGACCATCGACGAAACAATTCCAGAGAGCTGGGAGGCCAGAGTCGGTGACGGTGGCGTGCTCGAATTTGCGCCACCACGCTGGTTAGTGCCCGGGTTCTGGGAGGACTACTATGACGGGGACTCCAGTGCAGCCCAGATCGTCAATAAAGAACTAGATAAGATCCTCGGCCGCCCAACACCCCACGGTATGCCCGATCTGAACAGACCAATGACTTCACGGGAGCTACAGTCCGCTGGCGAGCAGGTCGCGGCCGCCCAGGGAACAGACAGATGGAAAGGCTTGATGTTGGTGCTGCTCCACTACATCAAAGAAATAAAGGCACCTCTTGAGCTGCAGCCGATCTTGGCCACGGCAGAGTCGTACTGGTTGTTGGGAAGGGGAACTCCGGAGGCTCTCCAGCTGGCCCAAGTCAGCTGCCGGAGCTATCTGAACGAATTCGAGCCGCACACGCATCTCATCGAACCAGGCCCCAAGTTTGCCCGAGCACTGTTATGCATCTTGGAACCCCTCGGGGACGAGAACGCCCGGACTGACACAGCGGACTGGTTCGTGGGCGTGGTCTGGGACATCTGGTAGACCCCTGGACCCTCCTACCCTCGACCGGCGTCATCAGGTGTCCGCAAAGGGATCCTTTTCTGGACACATGAGTGTCGGACTTTTTCTTCATTGGTTGATAGACGCGTTTGGCGGCTCTTCGCGTGTGATGAGCGCCATGCGATCCTCACCACCCGCGGGAGTGAATGTCAGGTCCACAGCAGCGAACTCAATGTCGAACTCGCCTCGCGGCCACGTGATCACGCTGTGAACGAAAGACTCATCCTGAGACGTCAGTTCGTCGCCGAGCATCTCGAACGCGGTGCCGGCCTCGCCAAAACCCGTCTCGACAACGGAAAGGGTGGCACCAAGGTAGCGGGCATAAAGCCACTCATAGCCCACTTGACTGTCGCCAATCAGCGCCCGGAGCTCGACGACACCCCATTCGACCTGGCGGAGTAGGTCGATCACACCGTCATGGACATCGACGTCAATAAGCTTCTCGGCTCCGGAGTGGAGCGCGGGCCGGACCGACTGTCGGGCCTCTAACCACTGGCGCCCCGCGTCCTCACGTTCTTCGTCGTAAGGGGCCTGGGAGAACCATTCCCGGGTAAGTATTCGCATCGGCATGCCGTAAGTCTATGGTCGGCCCAAGCTAGGTCTCGACTCTAGCCACGACGGGCCCCGGCCCTAGAAGGGTGTCCGGTAAAGGATCCTTTAACGGGCGTGTCCGCCACGAATTTATGCCACCGTTGGCACGGGATCTATTCAGCTATTTGCTGCAGCCAGTCCACCGTTTCGTCGTTCACGTGCACATCCCTGCACTTCTGACTGCACAACTGAGCCGGGAACTGAGGGCCCACTCCAAGGAGGTCCAAGCCACGACGTGCAGCCTTGCGTGCAGCGTCCTGGTCGCCGATGGCTTGGGCCAAATGGATAACAGCCATGTTCCATCTGAAGTTGTTGACGGCAAAGGGGTCATCTGGCCCCTCGGCCCAGCGTTCGAGCAGCGCTGCTGCCTCTTCGAGGTCGGAGGTCTCGCCTCGGGTTATGAGGACTTGGGCAAGTTTGACTGCCTGCATGCCCGTTGTCATTTGGAGACTGTCTTTTGCCAGCAATCGACGGTAGTAGTGCGCGGACAACTCGGGGTTCTCTTTGGCGTAAATATCACCCAAGCCTTCCAGCGCAGCGTTATGGGACGACATGGCCACGAACTCGTCCGTGTCATCCAGCACCCGTAACCAAAGTTCGCTGGCACCCTTCAGCTCGCCGGCCATTTGGAGTCGGATCGCTTTGCTGTGCAGGTATCCGGAACCCGTGCCAGGGACGCTGCGGAGCTTTTCCTCGAACTCCGCCTTTGCCTCATCGCTCCAATCGGGCGAGTCATACCAATCAGTGGAGGGCGCAGGCTTCCTCGGCTTCGGCCATACTTCGTCAGTCTGCAGATCCATAGCGAACCCGCTGACTGATTTGGCCAATTTCTTGGCGAAGGCCTGAGCAGAAGGGACGCCCGACGCATCTCCGTCCCCTTCGATGAGAATGTCGTATCGATACTTGATGCCAAACACGACCATCTCGGCATACGTTTCCGGAGTGTCTTCGCCGCTATCTTCATACGGTCCTTCGACCGTGAAGCTGTAAATTCGCTTGGGACCTCTAAAGACGCGGAAACTCCAGCAAGAAGCCGTCATGTCGGGGTCCAAGTCAGCGGTCAGGCCGCGGATGTTCGTGATACGCGTAGCTACATCTCCGCTTAGGAGTGCCTCGGAACCAAAAACTGCCAAGTCATAGGACATCGCTTCAGACTACCCGTGCACTCCATCCTCTTTACGCTTGGCTACACAGGGGGCGCCCTTTAGCCGGTCGTCCACCGGACGTGCCGGCGCTGCCCATCGGCTCTCTCCAAATCTGCGTGTTTCCGCCAAGGCCGGATTCCCGTATACCCCGCCCGAATTAATGCCCGGTGAAGGGGCCTTATACGCTACAGCCCAATCATGCCCATCGGTTATGCCCGCTGCTCGACCAGCAGTCAGGACCTCACCGCCCAGCGTCATGCTCTCCATGCCTTGGGAGTTGACGACGAGATGGTCCACGTCGACCACGGATTTACCGGCGCTAAACGAGACCGTCCCGGTCTGGAAAAGGCCGTGGCTGTGTGCCGCAACGGCGACACCTCCGTTGTCACCAAACTTGACCGGTTGGCAAGGTCCCTGCCGGACGCAAGGGATATTGCCGACGAACTCACACGCAAGGGCGTAATCCTCAACATCGGAGGCAGGATCTACGATCCCCATGACCCGGTTGGAAAGCTGCGGTTCAACATCCTGGGCATGGTCGCGGAATTTGAATCCGCCCCTATTCGCGCCCGGACCCGTGAAGGCATGGCGGTGGCGAAGTCGAAGGGCAAGCTTCGGGGTCGACAGCCCCAGCTCTCCAAAAGGCAGGAGGCCCACCTCCTGAGCCTTCATCAGGGTGGAACACACACGACAACGGAGTTTGCTGAACTCTTCGGCGTCGCTCGCTCCACCGTCTACCGGGCCATCCAGCGCGCCGCGCCGACCACGTGATCGCTTCCCGGCAGTGAACGCACTGCCGGGAGCCTTCGTGCAGAGGACTCTCGACCAAAGTGTGACGCCTCGTGCAGGGGACTTTGGACACTCTGATTTCCATACCCGTCTGCACAAGTTCAGTACTTTCAGGGCAGCGTGTGCAGACGACTTCGGAAAACGACACCGGCACTTAGTGGCCCTGGAAGGCTTCGGCCAGCCACCAGGAACCGCCGTCGGAGGCGATCTTGGCATCGATGACCAGCGGCCGGTCCTGCGTCCCGGCTTCGTAAGCAGCTATCCACGGGCGAACAGCTTCGAGGTCAGCTACGGTCCGCACTGTCACCCCTTCCGCGCCGAATCCCCGGGCAATCGCGGCAATGTCGGTGGCCGGGAACACGACGCTGGACAACTCGGCTTCGGAGTGCCCTGAAGCGAAATGGTGCACCTCGGCTCCGTACGCGGCGTCGTTGTAGACAATGCACACCAGCGGCAGCTTCAGTCTCGCCGCGGTCTCGAGTTCGCTGATACCCATGAGGAACCCGCCGTCTCCTGCACCCAGGACCGGCAGGCGATGCGGCTGGGCCAGGGCGGCACCGATGGCCGTGTACAGGCCCAGTCCGATCGCCTGGAAAGCCTGCGTGAAGCAGAACCCGAACTCGTCCGGCACGGCAAGGTATTGGCTGGGGTAGCCCATGAAGTTGCCCGAATCCACGGCAACGATCCGCTCGGCAGGGAGCATCGAATCGAGTTCGCGGGTGAGGACGCGCGGGTCGATGGAGGTCGCGGTGGACAGGTCTTCAGTGTCCACGTCCCGCCACCGTGAGCTCTGTTTGATGGTCAGGGCGTTGGCCTCTGTACGGTACTTCTCCACAGGCTCCGGCTGTGAAAGGGCCAGTACGGACAGGGCATCCCCGGCGGTCAGCGCCGAATCGCCCAGCACCCCCAGAGTGATGGGACGGTTGGCACCCAGGGCGGAGTCTTCGACGTCGACCTGGACCACCTTGGTGCCGGACGAAATGAGCCGCCCGTGCCGCATGGTCCACATGTTCAGCGCGCAGCCCCAGCCCACGATCAGGTCGGCGCCGCTGATGAACTCCGCCGTTGCGGGCGAAGAGAACCCGCCGGAAATGCCCAAGTTGTGGGCGTCACCGTTGAACAGCCCGCTCGCCACTGCGGACGTCGCCACGAGGGCTCCGGCATGGCGCGCCAGCGCGAGGATTTCGTCCCTGGCGCCGCGCCCTCCGCGTCCGGCCACGAACACGGGTCGTTCAGCCGCGGAAATCAGTGCCACCAGTTGCTCAACGGCGCCAGCGTCGGGGCGCACCTTGGGCGGTTGAGGCACGACGGCGGCACCCACCTCGTCCGCTGCGGTGGCACTTTGGATGTCCAACGGCAAGCTCAGAACCACCGTGCGGCGCTCGTTCACAGCCGTCCGGAAAGCCCTGACCGTGTCAGCGACCGCCGTGGCCGGGGAGTGGATCCGCTCGGCTACAGCGCCCACGCTGCGGGCCAGGGCGTCCTGGTCGATCTTGAAGTTGGAGCGGATGGCTGCGGCCTGGGTGTCGGCGGTCAGAACGATCATGGGTGTCCGGCTTTTCGCGGCCTCCCCGATCCCGGTGATGGCGTTGCTCAGCCCGCAGCCTTGATGTGTGGTGACCACGCCCACCTTGCCCGACATCCGGGTGTAGGCGTCCGCCATGGTCGCCGCTCCACCCTCATGCCGGGCCGCGGTGAACGGGATGCCTTCGGCCATGAGCGTTCCGGTGACATCGAAGTTTCCGGAGCCCACCACCCCGAAAACGTGTCCGACACCGAGCTTCGCCAAGGTCCTGCCGACCAGCGCGGAAACCCGAACCTGCCCGCTCATGCCTTCTCCACCGCGTCTTTTTCAACCAGCGCATACACGCGGCTGGGGCTTCCGGTGCCACCAACGATCGGCAGGGGAGCAACCACCAGCGTGGCACCGGTGATAGGAAGCCGGTCCACATTCCGCAGCGACGTGACGCCGTACTTGTCCGCCCCGAGCAGGAACGAGTGGACCGGGAACATCGGATCGAGGGTACCGGCCTGGCCTGCGTCGATGCCCACGGTTTCCACGCCGAAACCGCTGATCGAGGCGTTTCCGGCGAGCCACTTGGCACCTGCAGCAGAGACCCCGGGAGTGTGGGGTCCGGCGTCGTCCGCGTTGACGAAAGCGTCAGCGTCAGCGCCGCGGGCCGCCCAACCGGTCCGGAAGATGACCCAGCAGTTCTCCGGGAACGCGCCGTGCTCTTCCTGCCATTGCTCAAAGTGCTCCGGTTCCAGGAGAAAATCAGGGTCCTGCGCCGCCTCGGCGGATTTGTCGATCACCACGAGGGGACCTACCAGGCGGTGCGGTTCGATCTGGTCCACGGACTTGCCGTCCTTGCCGGTGATCCAGTGCACCGGTGCGTCCAGGTGTGTTCCTGCGTGCTCGCCCACCGTGACGTCGTTCCAGGCCCAGGCGGGTCCGGCGTCGTCGAAATTGCTCACCGGCGAGACGGAAAGCCCCACCGTGTTCGCGAAAGGCTGCGGCAGGTTCAAAATGGGCGTCTCGGAGCTGAGGGGAGTGGTGAGGTCGATGATCTCCACCGAACCATTCGAAAGGGCTGCAGTGAGCCCGGCCAGAACAGACATTGTTCTCCTATCGCTTACGTGGTTTCAGTGCTTCTTGGATACGGGAAAATCGTGACGGCGGTGCGGTCAGTTTCTGCGCCACCAGGTGTCCGGAGCCGCCCGAAAGTCCAGGACCGGGGTGGGTTGAAGCCCCGATGTGCCAGAGACCTTGGATGGCCGTGCGGTGTCCGGCGGCCTCCGGGAAAGGCCGCCACAGAAGGTTCTGGAAGAACTCAGCCGAGCCGCCGTAGGGATCCCCATTGACGGCATTGGGATTGGCCAAGGCCAGGTCCGTCGGTGCCAGGATGTCGGAGGCGAGGACACTCGCACGGGTCCCCGGAGCAAACTGTTCCAACCTTGCCAGGACCCGCTCCAGGTAGCCGGCTTTAAGTTCGCCACTCCACCCATTGCTGACGTCCAGTTCACCTGCGGCATCGCCCACAGGCGCGAACGGCACCTCCTGCAGCTGCAACCACAGCGTGGCCTTCCCCTCCGGTGCCCGCGACGGATCCAGCACGTATTGCTGCCCCACCACAACCGTTGGTTCGGCCGGCAGCAGTCCCGCTTCGGCCTGGGCGCAGGCAACTCCCGTGCTGTCCGAACCATTGCTGAGGTGCACCAGCGGCACGGTGTTGAGCCGGGGATCGAGCCACTCAACGGGCTTGTCCAAGGCCAAGTGGATCTGCATGGCTCCGCGGCCGTTCTGGTACTTTTCAGCGGCCTGGGCAGCCGCGGCCGGGGGCTCGTGAAGCAATGACGTGTAAAGGGCCTGCGGGGAGACGTTGGCCAGCACGGTGTCGGCCGAAACACTGCCCTGTGACGTCCGGACACCCGTGACCGCTGTGCCTGAAACCAGGATCTCCTCGGCTTCGGCACCGAGCATGATCCTGACGCCGTTGTCCCTCAGGAGCGACTCGAACGCTGCGACGAACCGCGATGCCCCGCCCTTCACGACGGGCAGCCCAAAACCGTGCATGCTCATGGCCATGACGGGCAGCATCACCCCGCCCGTGGCTTGGTCCGGTCCCAGCCCGGCGTGCAGGAGCCACGGCGACCACAACTGGTCCGTTTCCCAGCCGTCAAAGCGGCTGCGGACGTAGTTGCGGCCGCTCATCACGGAGTCCCGGATGAATGACTCGTTTGCGCCCAGGCGCCCACGCCGCAGGGCACCAAAGGCGATCTTTGCAACCTCAGGAAAGGACCGCAGCTCGGCGCCGAAGGCCCCGAAAACCGTTCCGGCGTTCCGGCCCAGGTCATCGAGCATCGCCAGGTAAGCGGCCTGGTCCCGGGGCTCCTTGAATGCAGCGCTTGTCTCGGCTGGATCCCGGTGCGCAATGACTACGCGGTGCGCCCCCGTCGCCGGGTCCGCCGCTACGCTCGCCGTCACGGGCCCGGTGGTATTGCAATACTCGAGGCCCCGGGCGTGCAGTTCCTTGCCCAGCACTTCATAGGCGCCGCCGGACACGAACAGCGGATGCCAGGAGGAGAACGTGTCGTGGATGAAGCCCGGCAAGGTCCGTTCGGAGGAGTCGATGAACCCACCCAGCCGGTCCGAGCGCTCGATGATGCACACGCGCTTTCCGTCCAGGGCAAGCTCGGCTGCCGCCACCAGGGAGTTGATTCCCGAGCCAATGATCGCGACCTCACAGGATTCGTCCATAACCGTTCCTTTCAAGAGTGCTCAGAAATCAGGGTGGCTGGCAGTGGCGTGGTACTTGCCGCCGTGGAACACCAGGGGAGCGCCGCCGTCGTGGTTGTAGCTTTCCACCTCACCCACATAGATGACGTGATCCCCGGCGTCATGTCGCGAGACGGTCCGGCATTGGAAGGTCGCCACCGCGCCGTCCAGCAGCGGCACACCGGCGATGCCTTCCACGGTTTCCACTCCGGCGAACTTGTCCGTGGCCGGGGTAGCGAATTGGCGGGAAAGGACGTGCTGGTCGCTTGCCAGGATATTGATGGCAAAGTGCGTGGCTTCCTCGAAATCGCCCAGGCTGGGTGCCCGTTTGCTGGGGCACCACAGCACCAGCGGGGGATCCATGGAGACCGAAGTGAAGGAGTTCGCTGTCATGCCCACCTTCCTGCCGTCCGCGGAAACGGTGGTGACCACTGTGACGCCGGTGGCGAATTGTCCCAGGGCGCTCCGGAAGTCACGGACGTCGAAGGCCGAGGTGTCTTCTTCCTTCCTGGCCTGCATGAAGTCAGCAGCAGCGGTGGGATCAAACCACCACGGGTAGGACGTTCGGGGGTCGTCGAAACCGTTCACGATGCTCGCCGCCAACGCGGGATGTTCAGCGGCTTCGCTGAGGAGCGTTTTCTGGTGGTCCCGGCGCGGTTTCAGGAGATCGTTGGTCCATTCAACGGCCCACTGCCCCCAGCCCCGCCAGAATTCATCGAAAGTGCGCTCCATCCAGTGGCGGTCGAACGGTTGCTGGCCACGGCGGACGATCGAGTCCAGGTAGTACTTTGCAGCCAGGGTTGCATTGTTGGAACCCTGACCGGTGAGGGGATCGTTGAGGACCACGGCATCACCCAGCCCGAACACCAGCTTTCCGTTGCCGAGTTCCCCGACGGCGGACCTCACCGTAGGCGTGATGCGTCCCAGAAGCGTGGCGCCGTCATCCGTCAGTTCGGCTCCGGCGAAGTTCCCGGCTTCGTGCGGAAAGTGCTCGCGCAGGATCGCCAGCGATCGCGCTAGCTGCTCTTTAGGACTTCCGACGTCGGTCCACCGGTCCATGGGGCCACCCACCACGCCCTCGAACACCATCATGCGGCACGGGCCGGACACGGTCAGGCCCGGGAAGGTGAAAAACTCGCCGACGCCGGGGGCCATGGACATGCGGATGGCGTCGCCTACTACTGCGCCGTCACCCACTGCGCCGGCGGCAGCACCGGCGTCGGGCTTGACGTAGTTCAGTGCAAGGACGCGCTGCGGGCGGTCGAAAGGCGATTTTGCCTTGTCCCGCGGGAAGATCTGCCCGATTTCGCCTTTGCCCGTGCTCACAATGACCAGCTCGTAGTCGCGGGCGAGTTCCTCGAGCATGCGCGGGGTGACCTTCTCGATGCGGAAATCGCCACCGGCAGCGACGAACGTCTCAATCCACAGGGCGCTTTTGATCCGTTGGTCGATGGAGCGGGCAGTCCCGTCCAAGGGGGCTGCCCATTCGATGGGTTCTTCCGCGTCCACCCGGAGCTGGATGGAGGTGATGGCCGGGACTGCTCCGGATTCGTAGTATTCGGTGAGGGCGGTCCCCATCTGTGCCTCGGCATCCAGGGCCGTGGAGAACATGCACTGGCTGGACATGACTTTCCCGGTGCGGATCTGGGCTGCGGAACGGTCGGACAGCAGTGTCACTGTGTAGCCTTCCCGTTGCAGGCCCAGGGCCAGTTGGGCACCGGATTCACCGGCGCCCACGATTGCTATCTTTCGCATTATGGGTCCTTTTTAGCTTGTCTGTGCCAAAAAAACGTGGCTAGGAGACTTTGGCTGCGGAAAGGCTCGCCAAGTAGCCGGCTGCCTTGTCGGGAGACATGAACCACTCCTGGAATTCCGGCGGATGGTTGAAGCCGTTGGCGAACCTGCGGGCGATGTCCGGCTCGCTGTTGGCGGCGCCCAGGAGTTCAAGGACGTGGGGCGGCGGCGGGGCCAGGAGGGCATTGGTCCAGTGTGCAACGTGCTGTGCGTAATCCCAATAGCGCTCGAATGTGGCCTGCATGAACTCAGCGCCGAACGGCTGTTCGCCGTGCCGGATGATGCTGTCCAGGTAGGACGCCGCGCACTTGCTGGCGTTGTTGGAACCTTGGCCGGTGATGGGATCGTTCAACACCACGACGTCGGCCAGGCCCAGTACCTGCCGGCCGCTCGGCAACGTGGCGATCGGGTGGCGGACAGTGGGCGCAAACCTGCCCTGGAGGACGCCGTTGGGGTCGGTGAGTTCCACATCCGTTGCCCGCTCGGCTTCCCATGGCAGGAAGGTCTTGAGGATGTTCGTGGAATTCTCCAGATGTTCCTCCGGGGAGAGGCCCTTCCAGGTGTCCATGGGACCGCCGGGAACGCCCTCGAAGACCATAATTTCGCAGGGGCCGCTGGTGGTGAGTGCGGGGAACACGAAGTATTCGCCGACGCCGGGAATGAGGTTGAAAGAAACCGCAGAGTACTCTTCGCGGGGCTTGAGGCCCTTCACGTAGGTCAGCGCCAGGGCACGCTGCGGGGCGTCGTAGGTGCTCCGTTCGGCGTCGCGGGTGAACAGTTGGGCGATGTCTCCCTTGCCTGCGGCGACAATCACCAGATCCGAGTTCTGCGCGTACTTCTCCAGCTCGGCCACGCCTGCGTCTTCGAAAACTAGTTCCCCGCCGCGTGCCGTGAACTCTTCCATGAACCGCGGGAACTTCACGCGCTGGTCGATGGACTTGGCATGGTTGTCCAGGCGGGATGCCCAGCTGATGGCCTTCTCGCCCGGGAGTTCGGGGTGGGGGATGGTGAAGGAAATGCCGTCGACCGTGGGGGCATCGGGCCAGAAGTCCAACCCCAGCGCCCGCTCGTGCTCCAGTGCGTTGTGGAAGATGCATTGGCTGGAGGCGACCTTGCCGTCCCGGATTTCTTCGGGTGTGCGGTTGGAAATGGTGGTCACGGAGTAGCCGGCGTCCAGCAGTCCGATGCCCAGCTGAAGCCCGGACTGGCCGGCTCCGACGATGGTGATGTGGCGTTGCGTCATGGTGTTGCCCTTCTATGGAGTGTGGTGGAGCCTGGCGTCATTTGGCGGCCAGCAGGGGGATGGTTTCTTCGGCGCGTTCAGGACCCAAGGCGGAGTAGCCGCCGTCGACCGCCCAATCGGCGCCGGTCACGAAACTTGCCTGGTCGCCGGCGAGAAACGCGACGACGTCCCCCACCTCGTGCGGCCGGCCGACGCGCTTGAGAGCGTGGAAAGGGGCGGCCACGGAATCGGTCTTGGCAAGATCACCGTTGCTGAGGGTGTCCATGATGTTGCTCCACACCCATCCGGGGCTGACGGAGTTCACCCGGATGCCGTCCGCCGCGAAGTCCACGGCCATGCTGCGCGTGAGCTGGACGAGGGCCGCTTTGCTGGCCGGGTAGAGCCAGCGGCCGGTTTGGGCGATGGAACTGGAGATCGAGGTGAAGTTGATGATGGCGCCGTGCCCTGACGCTTTGAGGTGTGGGCGCGCGGTGTTGCTTGCCACCACTGCACTCACGAGGTTGACGTTGAGGGCCTCGAGCCAGTCGCTGCGACCGGATGCCGGGCCATCGTCCTTGTAGGTGCAGGCCAGGTTGACCAGGATGTCGAGACCGCCGTGGAGGGCTACGGTTTCCTCCACGAGTTCGCGCACTGCGGCGTCATCGGTGATGTCCGTGTGGGAATAGTGGATTCCTTCCCCGAGTGCTTTGGTGAGGGTGCCGCCGTCGGGAGCTATATCCGCAACCACCACCGTGGCTCCGGCGTCCCGCAACGAGGTCACCACGCCTTGTCCCACCTTGGTTGCCCCACCGGTGACAATTGCTGTCCTGCCGTCGAGTCCTGACATGGCCCAAACCTTTCCCGTATTTGTAATGTTGAAGAAATGTGACGTCCGTCATGGTTGATCCATAAGCGACTCTAGGCAGTCGCCGTTGGCCGGACTATCCACTAAGCGCAAAAGTCATCCGGATTACGCAGGGTCTTCCTCTTCTTCGTGCCAACCAACCCACGCCGCTGAGGTGAGCTGAGCGTCCTTGGCTTGAAGTTCCGCCGCCCAGAGTTCGAAATGGTGTCGATCCCACTCGTCCCGCCGGTCATGCACGAGCTTGATGTTCTTCACTGGTCCCACCTCGCTTTCAGTGCTGTTATCGTGATGTGAGCTGCGTCATACTGGTTCTGAAAGCGACTCTAGGCGGCCGTTGAAATCCGGAATATCCACGTAGCGCGGGGATCATCCGAAAAGCGCAGAACTGTGGAGTGGGTGCCCAAATGGTGAAAATTCTTCCCCGCGATGTCCTGCGGGGGCGGCCGACGATGGCCACAACTGACGTGGACGAAGCCCACGCCAGGATCGCCGAGCTGTTCTGCAGCCACGAGCTCGCACCGCGGACCCGGACCTCGGCAGTGGATATGAAGCTGCGTTCCCTGCATCGGGGCGACGTGGGCATCGAGTTCCTGGACTACGGCGCCGACGTCCGCATTGAGCCTGAAGGACTGCAGGATTTCCATCTGGTGCAGATCCCGCTCGCCGGGCATGCGTCCATGCGGGTGGGGAACAGCACAGTGGATTCCAGCCCGCACATGGCCACTGTTCCGCCGATCGACAGGCCATTCTCCATGAGTTGGGACGGCGGCAGCCCGCACCTGATCGTCTATGTGCGGCGAACGGCGCTGGAACGGGTTGCCGGGCAACTGTACGGGGACGGCGCTGTGGAGCTTGGCTACGGCATGGACCTGTCAGGCGCCGCCGGTCGCGCCTTCTTGAGGTCCGTCGTCGAGCTTCATGACGACCTGATCAGCCGGCCGCAGACCGCCGCGCCGGTGTTCGTTCAAGGCTTGTTGGCGGACAGCATGGTGTCCCGGCTGCTGATGGCGATGCAACCGCCTGCGGAGGAGGCCCGGAACACGGAAGCGGAGGGCCGGCTGGTCCGGGAATGCCGCGAACTGCTGGAACGTCACGCCACAGAGGAACTCACGGTGCCCGATATCGCCGAGTGCCTTGGCGTTTCGGTCCGGACCCTGCAGACGGCACTGCGCGCCGAAACCGGGGCGACGCCGTCGGACCTGCTGCGGAGCATCCGGTTGGATCGCGCCCGCGAAATGCTCCTGGAAGCCGGCCCGCGTGAGCAAAGCGTGACGGCGGTTGCGGAGTCGTGCGGCTTCACGCACCAGGGGCGGTTCTCGGCGCTGTATCTGAAGACCTTCGGGGAGTTGCCGTCGGAAACACTGCGCCGCTAGCTACGCCTCCAGGACGTATGTTTTCAGGTCGTCCAGCGTCTGCTGCATGTGCGCGTCCATCGCGAGCCGCGCCTCGTTGGGGTTGCGGGATTCCAGCGCCGCGGCAATCTTCCGATGGTGTCCGATGGCGTGTTCCTGGATCTCCGCGAAAGCGGACGTCTCCCGGCGGCGTGCCTCCAGGACGCGGTGCAGGGGTTCGAACAGTACGGCCACGAAGACGTTGCCGGAGGCGTGCAGAATCACGTCATGGAAGGCCAGGTCGGCTTCAACGAAACCGGCCAGGTCATTGTCCTCGTGGGAGGACTGCATCTTTGCCACATGCTCTTTGAGCGTGATGAGTTCGTCGTCTGAGATACGCTCGGCGGCCAGTTCGCAGGCGCCCGTCTCCAGCATGCGGCGGAGTTCGATCAACTGGATGGCCGCCGCGGCATCCTTGGTGCCCTCCGACGCTGCGCGCAGCACGGCCTCCAGGGATGCCCACTGATTCAGCGGATTCACGAACGTGCCCCGGCCTCGTTCGACGCTGAGGATCCGCTGCGCTTCCAGGGTCTTCATGGCTTCACGCACGGTCATGCGGCTCACCTCGTGCTTGGCGCTGAGCTCCAGCTCGCCCGGGACAACCGTGCCGGGTGGAAATTCGCCCGCGATGATCCGGTCCAGCAACTCATCAGCGACGACGCCAACCAGCGACTTGCGTGCCATGTAACCCCATTCCTGTATCCGCCCATCCTGCGCCCGGCTTCCCCGGGGCGGGATGGATGTCAGACATCTTACGCTGGCGGTGGCCAGCTGGTTTTCCAAAACTCCTGCAACGCTTCCGCACATTGTTGCGGTTGCTCCCAGTGGACACTGTGGCCCGCCCCGGGAATGGCCTTCAGCCGGCGTCGCGGGTCCGCGTCCACAAACGCGGCCATCTGTTCCATGGACCGCACGCGGTCCGCTGTTCCGGCCAGCACCAGCAGCGGAGCGTGGACGCGCCCAGGTACTGAAGGTTCGACGCCGGTCATGGCCGCCTCGCCGCTCGGGCCCAGGACTTCGAACGGGATATCGAACCCGCGGCTGAGCAGTTCTTCGTCCTGGTACGGCGGGTCGCCGTACCAGGCTGCCATGCATCGGGCCTTGGTTCCGGCGTCGATGAAACCTTGTTTCCATTGCGCTTGCAGCATGGACCGGAAGCCTTCGTTGGGCGGCGCCGGAACCATGCCAACCAGCGTTAGGGTTGCCGTCAGCTGCGGGAAGCCGGCGGCAAGCGTCAGGGCCACGCTGCCACCCAGGGAGTGCCCCACCAGGTGAGCGGGACCGCTGTGTTTGGCTTCGAGGGTCGCCGCCAAGGAGGCTGCCGCAGACTCCAGGGTCCATTCGAACTCCGGGGAGAGTACCTCGCCGGGGTGATAGCCGGGGAGGTCCGCAATCCATGCCGGGTATCCGGCGTCGAGCAGCTTTCCGGCCAATGGTTCCCAGTAGGCGGATGTTGAGGCCCAGCCGTGGATCAGGACCGCCGGCGCCGTTTCACCTGCGGAAACAACAGGCGTGCGGATATCCACGGATGTGAACGGTGCTTCGCTGCCAGCCATGCACCCAGCCTAGTGACGCTGGTCTCCTTGCGCAGGCCGGGAGCGTTGTGTCACACTAATTCAAATGTTAGATGTCTGACATCTTACATTCATAAACCGCAGCAAAGATTTCCCACGATGGAGTGAACAGTGACCCTTGAAGCCGACGTTCTGGCCGCTTTCCCGGCGGAAGTCCAGATTCCTGCTCAGCTCGTGGCCGATGCCGTTGCCGTGTCCTCGGCAAGCAGCCCCCGCGTCCTGGTGGTCCTCGACGACGACCCCACAGGCACCCAATCCGTGGCAGATCTCGCAGTGCTGACCAGCTGGGATGTCGCTGACTTCACCTGGGCCTTCGCCCACATCCGTGACAACCAGACCAAGCCCGCCGTCTATGTGCTGACCAACACCCGTAGCCTGGACCCCGCAGAAGCCGCAGCCCGCAACGAGGAAATCGTCCGGAATGCGCTCGCGGCAGCCGCTTCTGCCGACGGACTGCGCCTGGGTTTCGTCAGCCGGAGCGACTCCACCCTCCGCGGCCACTACCCGCTGGAGCCGGACGTCATCGCCGCCACCGTGGCTGCTGAAACCGGCGAAACCACCGACGGCGTGGTGATCGTCCCCGCGTTCCCCGACGCCGGTCGCGTCACCATCGGCGGTGTGCACTACATGCGTGGGACCGGAGAAGATGCCGGTTCCCTCACCCCCGTTGCCGAGACGGAGTTCGCCAAGGACGCGAGCTTCGGCTTCGCAAATTCAGAGATGGCCAAATATGTGGAGGAGAAGTCGCAGGGGCGGTTCCCCGCCAGCGACGTGATCGTCTTGGACCTGAACATCATCCGCGCCGGTGCTTTCGCCCAGGACCCCACCATCTCCGCGAAGGCCATCGCGGACGCCCTGGAATCCGCCACCAACTCCACCCCGATCGTGGCCGACATCGTCACCGAGAATGACTTCCGCGCCCTTGCTATGGGCCTGGAGGAAGCAGAACGCCGCGGCAAGAAGCTCCTCTACCGCGTGGGTCCGCCTTTCGTCCGTGGACGCATCGGCCAGGAGATCCGCACCGCGCTGACCTCCGAAGAGGCCTTTGCGGGCAACACTCCCTCCACGGGCGGAGGCTTGATCGTCGTGGGTTCCCACGTGGGCGTCACCACGCGGCAACTCAACGACCTCACGGCACAGCACAGCTCGGCGAGGACCATCGAAATCGACGTCGAGAAGCTCATTGCCGGCACCAAAACCCAGGGCGAAGCAGAAGCCGAAGCGTACATCGGAACGGTAGTGGCCGACGTCGTGGATGCCCTCCGCAGCGGTGACGTGATCGTCCACACCAGCCGCCTGCTCATCAAGACCGACGACGCCGCAGCCAGCCTGAAGATCGCCCGCACCGTCTCCGCCGCCGTCGTGGCTGTCGTGAACCGCACGCTCAAGAGTTTCCCGCCGCGCTTCGTCATCGCCAAGGGCGGCATCACATCCTCGGACGTGGCCGCCCATGGCCTGGAAATCCGCCACGCGATAGTCCGCGGCCCCATGCTCCCGGGCATCGTCTCCCTGTGGGAGCCGGTGGACGGCCCTGCAAAAGGCATCCCGTACATCGTCTTCGCCGGCAACGTGGGCGACGACCAATCCCTGACCCAGGTCACCCGCAAGCTCAGCGCAACCTTCTAACAGCCAAAATTCAATGGAGAACACCATGACCAGCAGCAACTACACCGTCACCGTCCTGGGCCTTGGTGCCATGGGCCTGCCCATGGCAACCCGGCTCGCGTCCGAGCTGACTGTGCACGGCTTCGACATTGCCGAGCCCCGTCTGGAACTCGCCGCCGCGGCCGGTATCAAGACCTTCGCCTCGGCCCGCGAAGCTTCGCAGGACGCAGATGCGCTGCTGCTCGCCGTCCGCAACGGTGAGCAGCTCAACGACGTCCTGTTTGGCGAAAACGGTGTCGCTGCCGTTCTGAAGCCGGGCGCCGTCGTAATCCTGGGCAGCACGGTGGGAACTGAAGCCATCCCGGCGACGGTCGCCAAGCTTGCCGAGTACGGTGTTTCGCTGGTTGACGCTCCGCTGTCCGGCGGCCCCAAGCGTGCCGGTGAAGGCGATCTATTGATCGTGGTCGGAGCCGAGCCGGAGGCGCTGGAGAAGGCGCGCCCTGCCTTGGAATTGCTGGCCTCCACATTGAGCATCGTGGGCGACAAGCCCGGCGACGGCCAGGCCCTGAAGACCGTCAACCAGTTGCTCTGCGGAGTCCACATCGCTGCCGCCGCCGAGGCCATGGCCCTCGCGGACGCCCTCGGCCTCGACCAGGCCAAGACCCTCGCCGCCCTCGAAGCCGGAGCCGCCGGTTCCTTCATGCTCTCCAACCGTGGCCCGCGCATCCTCGAGGCCTACACCGAAGACGGCGCCGAGGTCCTCAGCCGCCTGGACATTTTCGTCAAGGACATGGGCATCGTAGGCAAGGCAACCCGGGCCGCCGGACTCGCCGCACCCGTTGCCGCTGCCGCCGAGCAACTCTACCTGCTCGGCCAGGCCCAAGGCCTCGCCGCCGCTGATGACTCCGCCGTCATCAAGGTAGTAGCGCCCGCCAAGCGCACCGCTTAACCCCTGGGAGTTTTTGTACACCTAACGCCCTCATGGGGCGCCCTAAAGGTCATTAGCTGTACAAAAACTCCACCCACCCCAGAACGCGCGACGACGGCGATCCCCCCTTCGCCGTCGCCGCCACCTCCCGCCGGTCTGCTGTGCGCACCGGTTTGTCAAAGGAGACACCGCCCCAATGAACCCCCTCGTCAACTCCCTCATGGCCGGGGCCGCAGATGCCCCTGCCATCAAACCCGCAGTGGAGCTGGGAACACCGCTTCTGCTGACCATCGCCGCGGCAGGCATCGCCTTGCTGCTGGTCCTGATCATCCGCTTCAAGATCCAGGCATTCGTTGCCCTGCTCGCCGTCAGCATCCTGGTGGGCGTGGCTGCGCAGATTCCGCTCAAGGACATCTTCACGGTGGTGACCAACGGTGTTGGAAGCACCATGGGCAAGGTCGCCTTGTTGATTGCCCTCGGCGCCATCCTTGGTCGCATGATCGAGGTCTCCGGCGGCGTGCAGTCCTTGGCCACGCACTTCACGGAGAAGCTCGGTGCCAAGCGCGTTGCTGTCGCGTTGACGGCCGTCGGCTTCCTGGTCGCGATTCCGGTGTTCTTCGAGGTGGGAGTGATCGTCCTCGTTCCGATCGTTTACGCCTTCGCCAAAATCGCCAAGGTCCACCCCATCAAGTTCGGCCTGCCCATGGCTGGAATCATGCTGTCCATCCATGTGGCTGTTCCGCCGCACCCGGGCATCGTTGCCGGCGCCGGCGTATTCGGTGCCGACATCGGCCTGATCACTATGATCTCCCTGATCATCTGCATTCCCTTGGGCTTCCTGTCCTACTGGGTTGCCAGCATCATGAACCGCAAGGACTACGAACTCCTCCCCGGCGTGAAGCAGCAGGTTGAGGAATTCGGTTCCGATTCCCTGGTCCACGTGGGCCACGACGGTCCGGGTGCCCGCGCAATCGCCCCGCCGCGTCCGGGCCTGATCATGTTCCTGATCGCAGCGCCCATCGTGCAGATCCTTCTCGGCACCGTCGGCACACTGACCATCGCCAAGGACAACTACTGGTACGGCGTGGCTTCGTTCATCGGCAATCCGTTCTTCGCCCTCCTCGTCGCCGTTGCGTTGTCGTTCTTCCTGCTGGCGGTCCGCCGCAACTGGTCCCTCAAGGAAACAGGCGAGATTTTCGAGGGTGCCCTGCCGCCCATCGCTTCCATCCTGATGGTGGTTGCTGCCGGTGGCGTCTTCGGTGAAGTCCTCCGCACTTCCGGCATCGGAGCCGCGCTCTCCCACACCTTGGACAGCCTGGGCCTGCCCGTGATCGTGCTCGGCTTCATCATCTCGCTGGCCTTGCGCGCAGCACAGGGTTCGGCGACGGTTGCAATCGTCACGACGACGGGCCTGCTCACCTCAGCGGTCATGGAAGGCGGCTACTCGCCGGCGCAGATCGCAGTGATCGTGATTGCCATAGGTTTCGGCGCGCTCGGCCTGTCCCACGTGACCGATGCCGGCTTCTGGACCGTGATCCGCTACTACGGCCTCACGGTCTCCGACGGCCTCAAGACCTGGACCGTCCTGACCACCATCCTGGGCCTGGCCGGCTTCGTCCTGACGTACGTTGCCTGGATCCTGGTAGGAGGCCTGGCCCACTGATGCGCACGAAACTCGACCACCTGGTCAATTCCGCGTTGGCCACCGGCTCCGCTGTTCCAGCCTTCACCTGCTACGACTTCACCACCGCGCTCGCCGTCGTGTCAGCTGCGGAGGAGGCCCGCCTTGGCGTAATCCTGTTGGTGGCGCCGAAAACCGCGTCCACCGCCAACGGCCTACGGCTCATTACTGCCCTCCGGGGCCTGGCGGACTCCGCGAGCGTCCCGGTGTCCGTCCAGCTGGACCATGCTTCGGATCTGAACGTCATCCTGGAAGCTGTGGCTGCCGGAGCTGATGCCGTCCTGGCCGATGGATCATCCAAGCCGCTCAAGGACAACATCCACCTGGTCCGCGAGGTCCGTGCCGCGCTGGACGCGGCGGGCCATGCCGACGTCGTGATCGAAGCGGAGTTGGGCGGACTGGCAGGCGACGAGGACCGCGCGTTCGGGTCATCAACGCCCGACGCCGGTGCTTCCGTCCCCGGTCTCACCGACCCGGAGCAGGTGGCCGGCTTCGTGGAGCAAACGGGTGCGCAATTGCTCGCTGTTGCCGTGGGAAACGTCCACGGCAAGTACACGGGTGAGCCCAACATTCGGTGGGATGTGTTGCAGGATGTCGCCGCACGGACAGAGGTCCCTCTGGTGCTCCACGGCGCCTCCGGAATCCCGGCCAGTGAGCTTGCCAAAGCTTCCGGAATGCAGGTAGGCAAAGTGAACTTCAACACGGAGCTGCGGACCGGGATCCTGGCCACGTTGGAGTCGGAAACAGCGGCGTACCGGGCAGACGGCGAGAATCTCCAGGGATTGCTGGCCCGGTGGAACGGTTCGGCAGCATCCTTTGCCGGCGCCACGCTTGAGTTGCTCAGCGCCTGACACCCAGCGCAGGAACACGGGGAGGCTAGGATCAGACCATGATCCTGGCCTCCCTGATTTTCGCGACGATTGCCGCCCTTCTTCACGTCTACATCTTCACCATGGAGTCCATCACCTGGACCAAGCCCGCTACGTGGAAGACATTCAGCATCACGTCCCAGGCCGAAGCGGATACCACCAAGTCCATGGCGTACAACCAGGGCTTCTACAACCTCTTCCTCGCCATCGGTGCATTGGTCGGGATTGTCGCAGTGGCCATGGGTGCACCCCAGGTCGGTTGGACCCTCGTCTTCAGCAGCTGTGGCTCGATGCTTCTTGCGTCTCTGGTCCTCGTGGCGAGCGGTAAGAAGTACCTCCGGGCAGCGACCATCCAAGGCACGACGCCGCTGCTCGCCGTCGTGCTTGGAATCCTGGCTGTAACGCTGGGCTAGTGTTCCGGCGGCCCTGCCTGGGCTGCGGCGTCGTCCATCCACAGCACTTCCCAGTGGTGGCCGTCGAGGTCCCTGAAGGCCCGGCTGTACATGAAACCGAGATCCTGCGGGTCATAGGTTTCTGAGCCGCCGGCTTCCAGGGCTTTGCCCGCCAAAGCATCCACGTCTTCCCGGCTGTCGGCCGAAATGGCGACGATGGCCGCCGTCGAATTCCTGGTATCCGCTATGGGCTGCTTGGTGAACTGGCTGAACTTGTCGTGCGTAAGCAGCATTGTGTAGATCGTGTCGCTGAAAACCACGCATGCCGCGGTTTCGTCGGTGAAGTTCGGGTTGATCGTGTAGCCAAGTGCTGTGTAGAAAGCCTTGGATGCCTCGAGGTCGCTGACAGGAAGATTCACGAATATGGACGTAGTCATGCGTCTGATCCTGCCGTTGTTTCGGCGTCCCGTCCAGACATGGAATGCGACCATGTGGACAGGGCGGAAGCCACCCTGCTGGCTCCGCCGCTCCGCGAGGCGGACAATGGAGTCAGCACACTGGGAGTCAGCACGCAGGTGCCGGCCCGGTAGGGAGAGCCATGGAGCGGGAGGCGTTTCCTGCGGTCAGCCCAACGGCTGCGCAGAGGGATCCGGTGATCGACCTTGTCCGCTTCACGTGCCTGCTGCTGGTGGTCGCAGCCCACTGCATGATGGTGAGCCCCGTTTTGCACAAGGATGGGACAGTCGAGACCCGCAACGTCCTCATGGAGCAAGCCTGGTTCACGCCTGTGCTCTGGGTCCTGATGATCGTTCCGCTCTTCTTTGTCCTTGGCGGTGTTACCGGCCTCCAGTCGTGGCGGCGGTTGAGAACGGCCGGCGGGACAGGATTCGACTTCGCCCAGCTGCGCCTCCTGCGATTGGTGCGTCCCGCCATGGCCCTGCTCGCCGTCATGTGGGGAGGGTTGTGGATCGCGCTGCTGCTGGGTGTCCATCCGCAAGTCATCCAGCTGATGACTGCCGGAGCTGCGATGCCGTTGTGGTTCCTCGCCGCGTACCTCACGGCCCAGCTGAGCATCCCCCTCTTGGCAAGATTCCATGAACGTGCACCGCTGCTGACTTTCGGGGTTCTGGTGGCCTTCATCATCGCCGTCGATTCCCTCCGCGGCGCCATTCCCGTGCTGGCGTTTACCAACATGATTTTCGTATGGTGCGCCGTGCAGCAGCTGGGCTTCTTCAAGGCCGATGGCTTCTTCGAACACCGGAGCCGCACCTGGCTGGTGGGCGCCATCATCTGCAGCAATCTCCTCCTGGGACTTGTCACCGGAGTCGCTGTGTATCCGGGGAACATGGTGGTGAACATCAACCCGCCCAACTTGTGCCTGCTTCTGCTGGGCATTTCCCAGACAGCCACCCTGCAACTGCTGGGTCCAGGGCTGCGGTGGCTCGCTGACGTCCGGTGGATCCGTGCCGGGATCGCTGTGGCGGGACGCCGCTCCATGACCGTTTATCTATGGCATCTCCCCCTCCTGGTTGGCATGGCCGGTTTGTTGTTGCTCACCGACGTGCCCAGGCCGGTGGCCGAGACCGCAGAGTGGTGGTGGGCCCGCATTCCCGTCTTCATCGCCGTGGTTGCACTGCTCGTCCCGGTGACGATGCTTTTCGGCCGGCTTGAGGATCGTCCCATGGCAGCAAGCCATGCTCGAGGCCCGGGGCGGGCCGCCGTGGTGACGGCCGCCGTCGTGGTCTTTATCCCAGTGGCGGACGCCGCCTTCAACGGACTGACGCTCGCGTTGCTGGGTGGGGGAGCGGCGTGCTTCGCGCTGTCTGTCCTGCTTTTGGGCAGGGTTCCGACGCCGGTCCCCCCGGCGGCGGAGGCAGAACCTGCGGAAGCGCGGCAGGCGACCCCGGCCACGTTGCCAGCACACGATTTACGTGCCAATCTCGAACCATGACCGAGAATACGGATTCACTGGCCGAGTCGTTCCGCCCCGGCGTTACTACATTGCGCAACGACAAGTTCCACCGCTACGAGTTACACGTAGACGGGGAGTTGGCGGTGATTTCACAGTTCCTGGACAGGCCCGGTCACATCGACTTCATCCACACGGAGACGAAACCCCAATTCAAGGGCCAAGGACTGGCGAACGTTCTGGCACACTTCGCCCTGGATGACGTCGTGGCGTCGGGGAAGCGCATCATTCCGCATTGCCCGTTCATTGCCGGTTACCTGAAAAGGCACGAGGGATATGAACAGGACGTCGACTGGCCGAAAGAAAAGCCTACGGTTGACGCGGAGCCTGACAACAACTGACCGCGCCGGGTCAGTCGGTCCGCCCTCTCGGCGAATGCGGCCTTCGTCGCGGCGAGACTGACGTGACCGTTGCTGAAGCCCAGTAGCCCAGGCCTGGTCGCGATGACCGTGGAAGCCAATCCAGCCGCGCATCCGAGAGCGCCACGATGGCGTCGTGTTCGTCAACAACTTCCTGGCCGCGGCACCACGCCCTGACCTGCATGGCACTTACCAGGCTGCCGCCGTGGACATGGTCCGACTCCGTGACGCGGTAGGAGAAACTCCGCATGACGCCTTCGCCCGGGGCCAGGGAGCCGACTGACAGATGGCGACGGTCCGGGCTGGAGGTATAAACCAGGGGCTCCATGGCCTCGTTCGTGAAGGACCGCGGAATAAGACGAATGTTACGGAGATGGCACGTGGAGTCGTTCATGATCCATGCCGTGAAGATCACCGTCTCACCGGGGACGGCCGTGCACTTGTCCGCGCCGTGGATCAATGTGATGCATTTCGCTTGCGCAACCAGCGGCCGGTTGCCGTGATGCCGGAAGTGCGAAAACGGTGTTTTCGCACTTCGCGAGTGGATTGCGGTGCCCGCGGAGACACTCCGGACCGCCCTCGACAATGACGACCGCCCTTTGAAACGCGCTACTCGTCGCACTTCGCCGGAGTTGTGAAACTTCATGCCTGATTAGTGGTGGCGGGAACAGTTTTATGTCGCTTATTCGTGGTGGCGGGAACAGTTTTATGTCGCTTATTCGACGAAACTTTTCGCCCCTTATAGTCCTAAGTAACCTGTGATTCAAGTCAAGATGCAATCTGGTGTCACACTATTGTTTATGGATCAAGTATTAGTGTCCGGGGCCGGTGGGGCGTCCCCAACTTTGGCTGCCGAAAATGACAGCGATCCCCATATCCTGAACCTTGTCCGCCAGGGCGTCACGGACGCCTTTGACACCCTCTACAAGCGGCACGTTCAGATCGCCCACTACGTCGCGCGTACACAGTCCGACAACCCCAGCGACGCCGATGATGTCGTCGCAGAGGCCTTTGCCACCATCTTCCAGTCCTTGAAGGACGGCAAAGGCCCCAAGGAGTTTTTCCGTTCCTACCTCCTGACGGTGGTGCGGCGTACGGCGCATGAACGCAACCGAAAAGCCAGGCTCACGCAAACCGCCGCGGACGACGCCATCCTGGACGCGGCCGTCCATGATGACGATCCCGTGGTTGGCGATCTTGAGTCGAGCATCATGGCCAATGCCTTCAAATCGCTGCCGGAACGTTGGCAGGCCGTTCTCTTCCACCTTGATATCGAGGGATTGAAGCCGGCTGCTGTTGCGCCACTGGTGGGTCTCACGCCGAACGGCGTCTCATCCTTGGCCATCCGGGCCAGGGAAGGTTTGCGTCAGGCCTACCTGCAACACCACATCAGCCGCAGCGTTGACCAGGCCTGCGACGAATTTGCCAGCCAGCTCGGCAAGTATGTGCGCAACGCCCTCAAACGCACGTCCAAGGAAAAAGTGGGTGCCCACCTGGAAGACTGTGCCAAGTGCACCGCGTTGTTGATGGAACTCAATGACGTCCAGGGCGGCATGCGTGCCATCCTTTTCCCCTTGGTTGCGGGCGTTGCCTTTACCCCGGCAGCTGCCGCAGCGGTCGGGTGGCCAGGCGCCGGTGTCGCAGCGGGAGGCGGTGTCGCAGCGGGCGGCGGCAAGGCCGCCGTCGTTGGCCTTCACGGAGTCAGCCAATCCTGGAAAATCCCGGCGGCCATGGTGGTGGGTGCCGCAGCTCTGGCGGGGGTCATCACCTGGTTCCTGCAACCCGAACCCGGTCCCGCTTCTGTAGTTGTTGCAGAATCTCCTGCCAGTATTCCGACGGCCGAGGAAACGGCGCCGGCCCCGGTTCCAAGCAGCAGTGCGTCGCCTGAACCCAGTGCCATTGTGGAGCCGCCCCTCCTCCCTGTCGTTGCCCCAACGGCTGTGCCATCTTTGGCCCCCAGTCAACCTCCCGCCGTCGTGATTCCGCCGGAAGAGCCGTCGGGAAGGCGCGCTGTTGTGGTAGACCCGGGCGTCATCTATTCGACGACGGCGCCGCAGGCCACCGCTTCGGCGGCACCCTTGACGCAAACGGTTGAGGCGACGTTCTCGGCCAGCCAGGGACCAAGCCCCCTTGAACGCGACCTTGGCGTCCAGTTTTCCCTGGCCGGGGATGGTTCGCCGACATCCGGAGAAGTGGTCTTTGCCCTGCCGGCGGACGCTACTTTCATAGCAGGGAAGACAGTGGTGCCGGAGGGCTGGGAGTGCAGCGCATCCGAGGCTCGCCGGATCCGGTGCACCACAGCCACGCTGGACCCGCAGCAGTTGACCTTTGTCGTCGCCGTGACCCTGCCTGACGGTGCGGAGAGCGGAACCCTGGACTACCAGTTCAGCGGGCAAGGAATCGTGCCGAAGACGTTCACCAATACCTTTCATTAAGGCGCCCGAAAGTCATTAAGGCGCCCGAAAGGGCTGTTCTTGGCGGCTTGAAAAAATTCTTGCTGATTTCGCGTCACGATTCGTGAGTTTCGCCCACTAAGAAGTTGGGTGCTCTATGCCCTGGTGCTGTCAGGAAAATTTGGCGCTTTTCTGCGTCACGAATGGTTATGGAAGCGCACAAGGCAACTGGGAGTAGCCTTCCGCATTTCACAGCCATCACGCGAGGATTCCAAGCTCGACCGGATCCCAGGCGTGGTCCAGACAGGCAAGAGAGCCAATGAAACATTCATATCCAAGAAAGCTGTTGGCGGGTGCGCTCGCTACAGCCATAATTTCCCTGGGAGTGGGTGGTGCCATGGCGCCGCCAGCCCTGGCAACCACGCCGGGAACCCCGGGCGTCACCCAGCCAGGGACGCCGGTCTACACGGAGGATTTCTCCAACCAGAACGCGACAAGTAATGCCATCAGCCTCCTGAACTACACCGGAGGCGCCGCCGCCGCCAATGAGACGTACACGGCCGATACCCCGTATACGCCCGCCGGCGGGCAGTGCGACGGATGGATCCTCAACTCTTCAACACCAACGCCGCCAACCGACCTGGGTTGCTACAGGAACCAACCGGCAGGCTGGAACCAGATCCGGTCCATGGCTCAGGCGCTTGGCCTCGCTCAAGGCCAAACTGCTGCCCAAGCCGCCAGCAACCAGGCTCTCTCCGAGTACACCAACGCAAGCTCCGGCGTGATCGATCCCGGCGTGATGTTCCGGACGACAAAGAATTCCATCCCAGCCGTATCCGGCCACTACTACGCTGTCTCGGCGTACTTTGCGGAGGTTAACTGCCACGCGGCGCACGCCAGCGAGACTTTCAGCCTCCTGGTCAACGGCACACCGATCGTGCTGGGGACGGGTCTTGACCCCTGCGGCGGCAGCACCTCGCCGGAAGTCCAGGTCACCAAGCTGCAGTCCGGCGCGTTCAAGATTCCCGAGGGCACCTCGCCGTCGTTGGGCTTGGAGCTTCGCAACGAAGCAACCACCGGGTCGGGCAACGATGTGACCTTCGACCTTCCCCAGATCGTGGATGTAACGCCGCAGCTGGACAAAGCTTTCACGCCTGCCCTCATCGGGCCGGGTGGAACCTCCACGGTTACCCTGACCGTAACCAACACTGACGACGTCAAGGCCAAGAGCGACTGGTCCATTACGGATACCCTTCCGGCCGGGCTGGTTGTCGCAGCTACCCCCAATATTGGCGGGACCTGTGTTCAGGCTGCGGGCACTGCGCCGTTCGTCAAGACGGCGGTCGCCGGCGGCAATTCCATCTCCGTCACCGGCGGCGACCTCGCGGCCGGCATGGAGTCATGCACCATCACGGTTGACGTCACTTCGGATACCGAGGGAACGTACATCAATGGTCCGGGAAACATCGTCACCAACCTGAACCCGCCGGCAGACGCGACGCTCATTGTCCGCGCTCCCCGGATTACCTTGAGCAAGGCCCTGGACGCTCCGCGATTGTCTGATGCTGATCAGTTCACCATGGAGATCCGTTCGGGCTCTGCCACCGGGCAGGTTGTCAGCAACCCCGTCAACTCCACCACCAGTGGTTCCGGCTCCACCGTTTCGACCGGAACCGGCACCACGGGGAAGTACGTCGCTGACACTGGTGCCAGCTACTACCTGACCGAGTCGGGTGGCTCCAACTTGTCCGATTACGCGAAGACCATCACCTGTACAGATGCCAACGGACTGCAGGCCAATCTGCCAAGCGGCGTTGCATTTGAGGGATCCCTGGCGCTGGTACCTGTGGCCGGCGCCGACATTGACTGCGTGCTGACCAACACCGCGCAGTCGGCTCCTTCGATGACGTTCACCAAGAGCGCGGACGCGTCCGGGATTCAGTCGCCGGCTGTAGTGGGCGACAAGATCACCTACACGTTCACGGCTACGAACACCGGAAATGTGGCGTTGACGGATGTTGTCATCACCGATCCGCTGGCTGGCCTCTCCACCCTGACGTACAGCTGGCCCGGCACCCCGGGTACTCTGCTTCCGGGCGAGACTGTCACCGCCATGGCAACCTACTCCATCACGCAGGCGGACATCGACGCAGGACACGTAGCCAACTCGGCCACCACCTCGGGTAATCCTCCGACCGGTCCGCCCGTCATCCCGCCGCCCGGCACCACCGACACTCCGCTGACTCCTGGCCCCGCCATGGAATTCAGCAAGTCGGCCGATGCATCCGACATCCAGAACCCGTCCGTCGTCGGCGACATCATCACCTACACCTTCACGGCGAAGAACACGGGCAACGTGAAGTTGAGCAACGTTTCCATCGATGACCCGCTGGCTGGTCTGTCGGCTCTGGCTTACTCCTGGCCGGGCACTCCGGGCGAGTTGCTCCCGGGCCAGACCGTCACGGCTACGGCAACGTATGCCATCACCCAGGCGGATATCGACGCCGGTCACGTTGCGAACACGGCAACCACCACGGGAACCCCTCCCACAGGTCCTGCCGTGACCCCGCCCCCTGCGGGCACCGATACACCGCTGACTCCTGGCCCGGCCATGGAGTTCACCAAGACGGCGGACGCTTCGGCTATCCGGAACCCCTCCGTCGTGGGTGACGTCATCACCTACACGTTCACGGCGAAGAACACCGGCAACGTGACGTTGAAGAACGTTTCCATCACGGATCCGTTGGCTGGTCTGTCGGCTTTGGCTTACACCTGGCCGGGCACTCCGGGCGAGTTGCTCCCGGGCCAGACAGTGACGGCTACGGCAACGTACGCCATCACCCAGGCCGACATCGAGGCCGGCCACGTGGCCAACGCGGCAACCACCACGGGCACCCCGCCCGTTGGTCCTCCGGTGACGCCTCCTCCGGGAACGACGGACACCCCGTTGACCCCGGCTCCGGCCATGGAGCTCACCAAAACGGCGGATGCCTCAGCTGTTCAGAACCCCACCAAGGTGGGCGACGTGATCACTTACACCTTCACGGCGAAGAACACCGGCAACGTGAAGTTGACCAACGTCTCCATCACGGATCCGCTGGCTGGTTTGTCGGCTTTGGCTTACACCTGGCCGGGCACCGCGGGTGAACTGCTTCCGGGGCAGACCGTGACGGCTACGGCAAGCTACGCAGTGACCCAGGCGGACATCGAGGCCGGTCACGTTGCGAACACGGCAACCACCACCGGTACCCCTCCCACAGGTCCTGCCGTGACCCCGCCCCCTGCGGGCACCGATACACCGCTGACCCCTGGCCCGGCCATGGAGTTCACCAAGACGGCGGACGCATCCGAGGTCCAGTCGCCTTCGGTAGTTGGCGACAAGATCACCTACACGTTCACGGCGAAGAACACCGGCAATGTGAAGTTGAGCAACGTCTCAATCACGGATCCGCTGGCTGGTCTTTCGGCTTTGGCCTACAACTGGCCGGGCACCCCGGGTGAACTGCTTCCCGGTCAGACGGTGACGGCTACGGCAACGTATGCCATCACCCAGGCGGATATCGACGCCGGTCACGTGGCTAACAGCGCCACGACGACGGGTACTCCTCCGTCCGGTCCTCCGGTGACGCCTCCTCCGGGAACGACGGACACTCCGTTGACCCCGGGTCCGGCCATGGAGTTCACCAAGTCGGCTGACTCCTCAGCTGTTCAGAACCCCACCAAGGTGGGTGACGTGATCACGTACTCCTTCTCCGCGAAGAACACGGGCAACGTCACGCTGAAGAACGTCTCCATCTCGGATCCGCTGGCTGGTTTGTCTGCCCTGGCATACAACTGGCCGGGCACCCCGGGTGAACTGCTTCCGGGCCAGACCGTGACGGCTACGGCAACCTACGCGGTGACGCAGGCGGATATCGACGCCGGCCATGTCGCCAACAGCGCCACCACCACTGGTACTCCTCCGTCCGGTCCTCCGGTCACGCCTCCTCCGGGGACGACGGACACCCCGTTGACCCCGGCTCCGGCGATGGAGTTCACCAAGTCGGCGGATGCCTCCGGCATCCAGAACCCGTCCGTAGTAGGTGACCGCATCACCTACACGTTCACGGCGAAGAACACGGGCAACGTGAAGTTGAGCAACGTTTCCATCACTGACCCGCTGGCTGGTCTGTCAGCTTTGGCTTACACCTGGCCGGGTACTGCCGGTGAGTTGCTTCCGGGCCAGACCGTCACGGCTACGGCAACGTATGCAATCACCCAGGCTGATATCGACGCCGGTCATGTCGCCAACAGCGCCACGACGACGGGCACCCCGCCTGTTGGTCCTCCGGTCACGCCTCCTCCGGGAACGACGGACACCCCGTTGACCCCGGCTCCGGCCATGCAGTTCACCAAGACGGCGGACGCCTCCGGTATCCAGAACCCGTCCGTAGTAGGTGACCGCATCATCTACACCTTCACGGCGAAGAACACCGGCAACGTGAAGTTGAGCAACGTTTCCATCACTGACCCGCTGGCTGGTCTGTCGGCTCTGGCTTACACCTGGCCGGGAACTCCCGGCGAGTTGCTCCCGGGCCAGACCGTCACGGCTACGGCAACGTACGCCATCACGCAGGCGGATATCGACGCCGGCCATGTCGCCAACAGTGCCACCACCACTGGTACTCCGCCATCCGGTCCTCCGGTGACGCCTCCTCCGGGAACGACGGACACCCCGTTGACCCCGGCTCCGGCGATGGAGTTCACCAAGTCTGCTGACTCCTCGGCGATCCAGGATCCGTCGGTTGTGGGTGACATCATCACCTACACGTTCACGGCCAAGAACACCGGCAACGTCACGTTGAAGAACGTTTCCATCACTGACCCGTTGGCTGGGTTGTCTGCCCTGAGCTACGTTTGGCCGGGCACTCCGGGCGAGCTGCTTCCGGGTCAGACGGTGACGGCTACGGCAACGTATGCCATTACCCAGGCTGACATCAATGCAGGTCATGTGGTGAACTCGGCCACGACGACGGGCACCCCGCCTGTTGGTCCTCCGGTGACGCCTCCTCCGGGAACGACGGACACTCCGTTGACCCCGGCTCCGGCCATGCAGTTCACCAAGTCAGCTGATACGTCGGCCGTCAAGGATCCTTCCATGGTCGGTGACGTGATCACGTATACCTTCACGGCGAAGAACACCGGCAACGTGAACCTGAGCAACGTTTCCATCACGGATCCCCTGGCTGGGTTGTCCGCCCTGAACTACGTTTGGCCGGGTACTCCGGGCGAGCTGCTTCCGGGCCAGACCGTCACGGCTACGGCAACGTACGCCATCACCCAGTCGGATATCGACGCCGGTCATGTCGCCAACAGCGCCACCACCACTGGTACTCCGCCGTCCGGTCCTCCGGTCACGCCTCCTCCGGGAACGACGGACACTCCGTTGACCCCCGAGCCGGGCATGGAGTTCACCAAGACGGCGGATGCCTCGGCAATCCAGAACCCCACCAAGGTGGGCGACGTGATCACGTATTCCTTCTCCGCGAAGAACACGGGCAACGTCACGCTGAAGAACGTGACCATCACGGATCAGTTGGCTGGTCTCTCGGCTTTGGTCTACTCCTGGCCGGGCACCGCAGGCGAGCTGCTTCCGGGCCAGACCGTGACGGCTACGGCAACGTACGCGGTGACGCAGGCGGATATCGAGGCGGGCCACGTTGCGAACTCGGCCACCACTACTGGTACTCCTCCCACCGGTCCTCCGGTGACGCCTCCTCCGGGAACGACGGATACCCCGTTGACCCCTGCTCCGGCGATGGAGTTCACCAAGTCGGCGGATGCCTCGGCTGTTCAGAACCCCGCCGAAGTGGGCGACGTGATCACTTACACGTTCACGGCGAAGAACAGTGGCAACGTCACGCTGAAGAACGTGGCAATCACGGATCCGTTGGCTGGCTTGTCGGCGTTGACGTACACCTGGCCCGGTGCTGCAGGAATCCTGCTGCCCGGTGAGACGGTGACGGCTACGGCAACCTACGCGGTGACGCAGGCGGATATCGACGCCGGCCATGTCGCCAACAGCGCCACGACGACGGGCACTCCGCCGTCCGGTCCTCCGGTCACGCCCCCTCCGGGAACGACGGACACCCCGTTGACCCCGGCTCCGGCGATGGAGTTCACCAAGACGGCGGACGCCTCGGGGGTCCAGAACCCCACCAAGGTGGGTGACATCGTCAAGTACGCATTCACGGCGAAGAACACGGGCAACGTCACGTTGAAGAACGTGACCATCACGGATCAGCTGGCTGGGTTGTCGGCTCTGAGCTACAACTGGCCGGGTACTCCGGGTGAGCTGCTTCCGGGTCAGACGGTGACGGCTACGGCAACGTATGCCATCACCCAGGCGGATATCGACGCCGGTCACGTGGCTAACAGCGCCACGACGACGGGCACTCCTCCGTCCGGTCCTCCGGTGACGCCTCCTCCGGGAACGACGGATACCCCGTTGACCCCGGCTCCGGCAATGGAGTTCACCAAGTCTGCCGATGATTCCGCAGTTCATGACCCGTCGAAGGCCGGTGACCTGATCACTTACACCTTCACGGCGAAGAACACCGGCAACGTCACGTTGAAGAATGTGGTCATTGATGATCCCCTGGCTGGCCTCTCGGCTTTGACGTACAGCTGGCCCGGTGCAGCAGGAACCCTGCTTCCCGGTGAGACAGTGACGGCTACGGCAACGTACGCCATCACCCAGGCGGACATCGACGCCGGCCACGTCGCCAACTCGGCCACGACCACGGGCACTCCTCCCGTTGGTCCGCCGGTAACGCCGCCTCCGGGTGAAACGGACACTCCCTTGACCCCGGCTCCGGGCATGGAGTTCACCAAGACGGCTGACGCCTCCGCTGTTCACTCGCCTTCCAAGGTCGGTGACCTGATCACTTACACCTTCACGGCGAAGAACACAGGGAACGTCACGTTGACCAACGTCTCCATCGACGACCCCCTGGCTGGACTCTCTGCGCTGAGCTACACGTGGCCCGGTGCAGCAGGAACCCTTCTTCCGGGTCAAACGGTGACGGCTACGGCAACGTATGCCATCACCCAGGCGGACATCAATGCCGGTCACGTCGCCAACTCGGCCACCACCACGGGAACTCCTCCCACCGGTCCCTCGGTGACGCCTCCTCCGGGTACCACGGACACTCCGTTGACCCCGGCGGCAGGTTTGGAGTTCACCAAGACGGCTGACGCTTCTGCGGTAGGTGATCCCACCCATGTGGGTGATCTGATCACTTACACGTTCACGGTGAAGAACACCGGAAACGTTCCGCTGAAGGGCGTTGTGGTCAACGACTCCATGCCTGGTCTGTCTGCTTTGAACTACGCCTGGCCCGGTGATGCGGGAGTCCTGCTCCCCGGCCAGACGGTGACGGCTACGGCGACGTACGCCATCACGCAGGCGGATATCAACGCAGGCAATGTGGCCAACACGGCAACTGCCACCGGCATTCCGCCCGCGGGACCGCCGGTGAGCACGCCACCTGCAACGGCTGAAGTGACCTTCCCACCGACCGTCCCGCCGGCCGCGCCGTCGGCGTCGGATCAGTCCGGAGGGTCGCTGGCCAGCACTGGTGTTGTTCTCACAGTGCTGCCCATCAGCCTTCTGGTGGTTGGCGCGGGTCTCTTCCTGTTCCTCGCTGGGCGCCGCAAGCGTTCCGAGGCCTAGGTAGCAGTGTGCGTGGCAGCCGGGTTCACAGCCCGGCTGCCACGCACACGTCCGTTCATTTACACATCACGAAAGATCCAGGTAGCCATCACATGAAGAAATCAGTCGCGGGCCTCGTGGGCGTGCTGGTTGCAGTCTCGGCACTGTCCGCTTGCTCTTCGCCGCAAAGCAGCGAAGCGGGCAATCCGCCGTCGTCGACCACAACCCAAGCCGCCACCACAGGCGAGGCAAAGCCGGCGAACCCGGGCACTGGCATCATCGAGGCAACCTCCATGACCTCCTGTGACACGGCGCCCGGGAAGGTGACGGCCAAAGGGACGGTGACTCCTCCGGCCCGTGCCAAAGGAGCAGTCAAGATCACCGTCAGCTGGGTGGATTCAAAGACTTCTGCCGTGCTTGCCCGTGGAGAGCAGACCTTCAAGGATGCCGCAGCAGACAAAGCTCTCGACTGGACCATCAACGCAGAAGTCTCCAAGCCAGGGGTGGACGTCAAGTGCGTCCTCGGGGCCACGGTGCTCTAGCGCGCGGCTCCAGCAGCCGGTCTCAAGCAGCCGGGACCGCTGTTCCTTTGGAGAAGCGGCCAACCAGGTATCCACTACCCGGTTGGCCGCTTTTTTTGCCACTGGATGGCATGCCAAAAGAGAAGCCCTGCCGTGAGCAGAACGCCGCCCAGGAGCGCGTAAGGAGCGTTCGACAACATCATGTACGTGAACTGGGCCGTTGAGGCAGATTGATACGGCGCCGGAGCGGGCCCGACCAATGCCGCGGCAGCGGTGGCAATGGCCCAGATCCCCACCCACAGCAAGCCTGCGTCAAGAACCCAGAGGGCGATGATGAAGGGGTTCACGGACAGGCGCCTGGGCGGCGGGCCTGCTGTCTCCGGAACATGCGGGCTGACTGCCTGTACGGCATTGCCATGCTCGTCGATTTCGCGGAAACCGATCCGCTCGTGAACGTGGTCTTTCATGGGTCCCCCAACCGCGGAATGTCCTTGTTCCTGCACTCTACTCCCCGTAGATCCGAGGTTGGGGTACCGGCTCCTGAAGGACCTAAATACCCGCCGTCTCCGCCGAAAGCGGCCCTATTCTCCACGCAAAACCCCGTCCGTAAAAGTCAATGACGGAGCGATCTTGCAGTTGTGGACCCAGAAACCGCCTTCCGAGCGAAATAGGTCACAAAAGTTTGACGGAAAGGCTTACCTAAGTAAGGCTTACCTTGCTAACAAGCGCCCCAACGCAAACGGAAGGAAGCTGACGTGACGTCACCCAGTGTCGAAGAGCGGATCGCTCAGGAACCGGATTTTGGTTCCAAGGTGGAGCTGGCCCTCGCTGCCACAAACCAGCTGTTCAACGCCCGCAATTCGCCCAGCTACGTGGCGCAGGTGCTTCAGGGAGTCAACGCCGTCTCCACCAAGGTCCAACGGACCGCCCGGCCCTTCACTGGTGTGGGGCATGCAGATCTCAAAGCGAAGGTCGGCGCGGTTGACCTTGAGCGTCCGTTGCCTGACACCGCTGCCGCCCTTGAGGAACTCGATGAGCTTTACCTCAAGGACGCTGTCTACTTCCACGACTCCCGCTACGCAGCGCACTTGAACTGCCCCGTGGTCATCCCCGCCTTGGTGGGTGAAGCAGTGCTCTCGGCCGTGAACTCTTCCATGGACACCTGGGACCAGAGCGCGGGCGCCACCATGATCGAGCGTCGCCTTATCGATTGGACCGCTGAGCGCATCGGCTTCAACGCGGAGGCTGATGGCGTCTTCACCTCAGGTGGCAGCCAGTCCAACTTCCAGGCCTTGCTGATCGCCCGCAACCACGCCGTCTCCAAGCTGCGGGCCGCGAACGGGGACGCCCGCCTGCCGCACCTCCTGGACCGGCTCCGGATCTTCACCTCCGCGGACAGCCACTTCAGCATCCAGAAGTCGGCTTCCATGCTGGGCCTCGGTTTTGACGCCGTCATCGCGATTCCTACTGCCGAAGACCACCGCATGGACCCCGCCGCGCTTGCGGCCGCTTTGGCGGAAGCTCACGACGCCGGTCTGGTACCCATGGCCGTCGTGGCCACCGCCGGGACCACGGACTTCGGCTCGGTTGACCCGCTCTCCGAGCTCGCCGCGCTGGTCCGCGCCTACGATTCCTGGCTGCATGTCGATGCGGCCTACGGCGGAGGCCTGATCGTTTCCGGGCGTTACCGGCACCTTTTGGACGGTATCCACCTGGCCGATTCCGTCACTGTGGACTTCCATAAGACCTTCTTCCAGCCGGTCAGCTCCAGTGCAGTCCTGGTCCGTAACGGTTCCATGCTTGGCCACGTCACCTACTACGCGGACTACCTCAACCCTGAGAGCGCCGCGAAGGCCGAGATCCCCAACCAGGTGGACAAGAGCATCCAGACCACACGCCGTTTCGATGCCCTGAAGCTATGGCTCACGCTGCGCATCATGGGTGCGGACGCCATTGGTGCGCTCTTCGACGAGGCCATTGACCTGACGGGCCGCGTGGGCATGCTGCTGGCTGACGACCCTGAATTCGAGCTCGCGGCAGCACCGCAGCTGAGCACCCTCGTGTTCCGGTACCGCCCCGAGGTTGAGGGTTCACGACTGGCCGAAGACGCGGCAGACATCCTCAACCCAGCCATCCGTGCAGCCATCTTCGCCTCGGGGGAGGCTGTTGTTGCCGGCACCAAGGTGGCTGGCCGCCACTACCTGAAATTCACCCTCCTCAACGCTGAAGCCAGCCTGGGGGACATCCACGAAATCATCGAACTGATCCGCAGGACCGGCGCCAGCCTCCTCGCAAACACCACGGAGGAAGCAGCATGAGCACCCCTGACAACGGCAGGATCTACGACGTCGCAGGCATCGGCGTCGGGCCCTTCAACCTGGGGCTGGCCGCGCTGAGTGAGCCGCTGGAAGACTTGGACTGCGTGTTCCTGGACCGCCGTGAGTCCTTCGACTGGCACCCGGGCATGATGCTTGAGCCGGCGCACTTGCAGGTTCCTTTCATGGCTGACCTCGTCACCCTTGCCGACCCGACGTCGCCTTTCTCTTTCCTGAACTTCCTGAAGCAGACGGGCCGTTTGTACCGCTTCTACATCCGGGAGAATTTCTACCCGTTGCGCGCCGAGTACAACCAGTACTGCCAGTGGGTCGCGGGCCAGCTTGAGTCCGTTCGTTTTAGCACGGATGTGCTGGATATCAGCTACGACGACGGCGTGTACCGCCTTTCGGTGCAGGGACCGGATGGCGCTGAGGTGCTTCGCGCCCGTCGACTGGTCCTTGGCACCGGAACGTCCCCGTACATTCCGGACTCCTGTGCAGGAATAGTGCACGCCGGGGGACTCGTCCTCCACAACGCCGACTACCTGTCGAGGAAGAGTGAGCTGCAGTCCAAGCGCAGCATCACCATCGTGGGCAGCGGCCAGAGCGCTGCGGAGCTCTACTACGAACTCCTTCAGGAAATCGACGTCTACGGCTACCAGCTGAACTGGGTCACCCGCTCCGGGCGCTTCTTCCCGCTGGAGTACACCAAGCTCACGCTCGAGATGACGTCGCCGGAGTACGTCGACTACTTCCATTCGCTGCCGGGCGAGCAGCGCGATTCACTGATCAAGAGCCAGAAGAACCTGTACAAGGGCATTAACTCGGACCTGATCGACGACATCTACGACCTCCTCTATACCAAGAGCCTCTCCGGCATGGTGGACACGCAGCTGCACACCCATTCGACACTGACCGCAGCGGCGTGGGACGCGGCGACGGGCACCCACACTCTCCAGCTGCACCACGAGGAACACAGCCGCGACTACAGCCTCGAGTCCGAAGCCGTGGTCCTGGCGACCGGCTACAGCTACAAGGAACCTACCTTCCTGGGCGGCATCCACGACCGCATCCGCCGCGACTCCAAGGGCCGCTTCGAGGTCGAGCGCAACTATGGAACCGGCGTCGAACCCGGCGAGATCTTCGTCCAGAACGCGGAGCTCCACACTCACGGTTTCGTGACTCCGGACCTTGGCATGGCCGCCTACCGCAACTCCTGCATCCTGCGCGAAATCACCGGACGCGAGGTCTACCCGATCGAGCGCAGCATCGCCTTCCAGCAGTTTGGAGCGCCCGCTCCCGTGCCGGCCGGCGTCCCGGAGAACGCCGGGGTGACGGCATGAGCTTCACCTTCCGCGCTGTGGACCCCGTAGCCGACGCACCTGTCCTTCACAGCTGGGTGAGCCAGGAGTATGCCCGCTTCTGGGGAATGGTTTCGGCCACTGAGCAGGACGTTGTGGAGGAATACTCAAAGATTGCCGCCTCGGGTCACCACCAAGCGTTCCTGGGACTCGACGACGGCGTCCCCGCCTTCCTGATGGAGCGGTACCGTCCGGAGTCTTCGCCGCTGGCGGACGTTTACGACGTCCAGCCCGGCGATGTTGGCATGCACCTGCTGGTGTCGCCGCCGGTCGGTGAGCCGCAACCGGGCTACACCACGGCCATTATGCAGTCCGTGATGACGGAACTGTTGGCGGACCCCGCAACCCGGCGGATCGTCGTCGAGCCTGACGCCCGCAACCACAAGATCCATGTCCTCAACGAAAAGGTGGGCTTCCGCCCGCGCGGCGTGGTGACCCTGCCCGCCGTCGACCCTGCCGAAGACCACAAAAAGGCTCTGTTGAGCTTCTGCGCCCGCGAGGATTTCCTCGCCACCCTGACCCCGATTCTGGCCGCGTCTGCCGCGGCGACCAGAGGAGAATCCCTGTGACCACCACTGCCGACAAAGCGACGACCACCGCCGTTGATTCCGTGTCGCACTTGACCCCTGAACGCTGGGCGGCAGCAAACCGCCATCTGGTTCGCAAGGCAATCGCGGAGTTCTCGCACGAACGCATCCTGGTGCCGGAGCTTATTCGCGATGAAGGCGCCGGCATTGGGCTTTACCGCGTAATGAGCGACGATGACGCCACCGAATACCGTTTCCGTGCACGGCTGCTGCAGCTTGAGCACTGGTCTGTTTTCGCCGATTCCATAGTGCGCCTGCGCGACGGCGGGGAATTGCCCATTGACGCCTTGGACTTCATCGCCGAGTTTCACGAGGCACTGGCCATCCGGATGGAAATGCTGCCGGTGTACCTCGAGGAGATCAGCAGCACGCTGGCCAGCCACGCGTATAAGCAGGGCAAGCCGTTCAGCTCGGCCGAACTGGCAGCGGGCATCACGGGCGGGACCGACCCGGCCGCTGACTTCCAGGCCATTGAACACAGCATGACCGAAGGCCACCCCTGTTTCGTGGCCAACAACGGCCGGCTTGGTTTCGGGATCGCGGACTACCATGCGTTCGCGCCGGAAACCGGGGCAACCGTAAAGCTTCAATGGATCGCAGTGCACCGCAGCAAGGCAGTTTTCACCTCGAGCGCGGGGCTGGACTACCGGACACACTTCGAAGCTGAACTCGGGCCGGCCACCTTGGCGTGGTTCAACGCAGAGCTATCCGCGTCCGGCCTGGATCCCGAGGACTATCTCCTCATGCCGGTCCATCCGTGGCAGTGGGACAACAAGCTCACCGTGACGTTCGCGGCAGAAATCGCCCAGCGACACATCGTGAACCTGGGTACGGGGGAGGACAACTACCAGGCGCAACAGTCCATCCGTACCTTCTTCAACACCACCTCACCGGAGAAGGCGTACGTGAAGACGGCCATGTCCGTGCTGAACATGGGCTTCATGCGTGGCCTTTCTCCGCAGTACATGAAGGCAACGCCAGCCATCAACGACTGGCTTCAGGAATTGATCGGCAATGACCAGGAGCTCCAGAGCCGGGGCCTGGCCATGATCCGTGAAACCGCTGCCATCGGCTACCACAACCACTACTACGAGGCGGCTTCCGCCAAGGGTTCGCCCTACCGCAAGATGCTCTCGGCCCTGTGGAGGGAGAGTCCGCTGCCGTTGCTTAAGGACGGGCAACAGCTGGCCACCATGGCGTCCTTGCTGCACGTGGATTCGTCCGGGAACTCCGTGGTTTCGGCCCTGATTTCCCGGTCCGGCCTGGCGCCCACCGAATGGCTTGGCCGCTACTTCGAGGCCTACCTGGTGCCGCTGGTCCACTGCCTCTACGAGTACGAGCTCGCCTTCATGCCACACGGGGAGAACGTGATCCTGATCCTCGAAAACGGCGTGCCGGTCCGGGCGATCATGAAGGACATCGCCGAGGAAATCGTTGTCATGGGGGACCGGCTGGAGCTGCCGGAAGAAGTCTCGCGCATCAAGGCCGAGATCCCTGCCGAGGAAATGGTCCTGGCCATCTTCACGGACGTCTTTGACTGCATCTTCCGTTTCCTGTCCGCGGTTCTCGTGGAGGACGGGACACTGGCCGAGGACGAATTCTGGGAGACCGCGGCTTCCGTGCTTCGCGAATACCAACAGCGCCACCCGGAGCTTGCAGACCAGTTCGCCATGCACGACCTGTTCGCGGCGGATTTCGAGCTGTCCTGCCTCAACCGTCTCCAGCTCCGGAACAACCAGCAGATGCTCGACATCTCGGACCCCTCCGGAGGGCTGCAAATGGCCGGCCGCTTGACCAACCCCTTGGCCAAGTTCGCGTAGTCAGGTCCGGCCGAGGTGACAGTTAATGCCAATCGTGGTCGGGCAAAGTCAGTTGGTGGGAGCAACGCTGGGGGTTAGGCCGCTTGTAGCAGCTGGTTTAGCCGGTTGGCTGGGGTCTCGAGGTTCAGTGTTGGTCTGGGGCGGCGGTTGAGTTTCGCTGCGACCAGGCGGATGTCCTCGGGGGTGTGCACTGAAAGGTCAGTGCCTTTCTCGAACCAGAACCGCAGGAGCCGGTTGGTGTTTTCGTTGGTGCCGCGCTGCCAGGGCGAGTGCGGGTCGCAGAAGTACATCGTCGTATCGAGAGCGGTCTGGATTTTTGCGTAGTCGGCCAGTTCGGTGCCGCGGTCCCAGGTGATCGACCGGCGCAGGTGATCCGGGAGGGAGGCCATCTCCCGGATCATCGCGGCGGCAACGGTTTCCGCGGTGTGGTCCCCTGGCAGGTGCAGCAGGATCGTGAACCGGGTTGAGCGTTCCACCAAGGTTCCGATCGCTGTCCCGTTGGCGCCGATGATGAGGTCACCTTCCCAATGCCCGGGCACTGCCCGGTCCTGGACCTCGGCGGGACGTTGGCTGATCTTGAAGGCCTCTTTATAGGGGCTGTTGGCGCGCCGGTCAGTGCCGTGGGGGATGCGTTGTTTGCGTTTCAGGCTGAGCTTTTCGGCCAGGTCCGCCCGCAGGTTCCCGCGGGTTTGGACGTAAAGGGCCTGGTAGATCGTCTCGTGGCTCACCTGCATAGTCTGATCGTCACCGAAGTAATACGCCAACATCGAGGAGATCAGCTTCGGACTCCACCCGTCATCCATCCAGACGCCGATCAGCCGGCACAAACCCTCGTCCTTGGCCAGCCTGAAGGGTTTGGGACGGCGCCTGTCCTGATGCGCTTTGGCGTGAGCGACCGAGGCGTAGTACTTCCCGTCCGCGCTCGTGTGGCGTTTGACCTCCCGCCAAACTACGGACTTATCCCGCCCGATCAATGCGCCGATCTTCGCGTAACTGAGGCCCATCCGCACACCCATCTGGATCATGCCTCGCTCTTCCAGACCCAACGCACGGCCAGGGCCCCCGACTGAAGGAGCAGGATCGGCAAGACCTCCGGTAGCACCCCGGTTCACGGTCATCATTAGGCCAGACTGAACCCACCAATTGTGCCCGGTAGCGTGCACCGCCCCGACACGCCGGGCAGCAGTACGAACAGGCATCCCCGCACACACCAAATCAAGAAACTCAGTACGCGCAGCCTTGGGGAACAACTTGACCATAAAACGCTCCATCAATCAGAGCGTTGCAACGACCCTATGACTTTGCCGCGCAGACATTGGTATTAAGTGTCACCTCGGCGGACAACAACCTCTGTTTCGTACGCCTGCGAGGACTTCATTGATCCTCGGAACCAACACACCGCATGCACCGCCGGATCACCGGGCACCACCATGGGCCTGAGGTTGTCCACGATGGACCCTTCGGTGATTGCCTTCCACCGCCAGCTGGCCCCGGAATCAGCCGTGGTGCCCCGGTAGATCTCGTAATGCGGTGTTGCCGAGCCTGTCCGCGGATCCACGGGTGTGGAGATGTACACGCTGTCCAGGTTGTTGGGATCCACGGCGCCCAGCCCTGTGTAGTCCTGCTCGTGCGGCAGCAAGCCGGGACCGGCGACGGCGAGTGGATGCAGCTTCCAGCCCGCGCCATCAAAGCGCGCGTACAGCAGGCGGTGATCGTCGACGTCGAGCATTTGCTCCCGCCGCAGCGGACCGTTCACGTCGTTGGCCCGGCAAGTGACGATCGCGGCGAGTTCCGTGCCCTGCCTGCGAAGGTCGGTAGTCCAGCCGTGGGTGAGGGTATCGCCGTCGAGCGTTGACCCGGCCTCGAAAACGGTGGTGAGGGAGGTCTGGTTGATGCCGGCCGCTCCGATCACGGGTTTGCTGACCACGTTGCCTTCGGCGTCGTGGAGCGCATCGCTTTGGATGTAGCCGTGGTAAATGCTGTTGTTGAAGTCGCGCGGGTGGTGGTCCGTGGTGATGAGGTCGATACGGTCAATGCCATTGGAGACGTACCGCGTGTACCCGTTGACGTAGCCAATCTTGGGGCGCGTGAAGAGTTTACCGCCGTAGTTCCAGGTGCTGCCGTCGTCGTCGGAGACCATCAGGGTGGGGTCGTCGTTGATGGCGCGGACAAAGTTGTAGACCCGATTCTCCGCCGTTAGAGCGTGAAGGTTGGAGTACGTCGCGCCGCGGCCATTGGCCAGCTCTGTCCAATCGAACTGCTGCTCAGGCTCCCACTCGGAAGCATCGTGCGGGCGAACGGAAATCCGCCACCGTGAGTAATTGTCCGTTTTGTGCTTGGCGTACATGGCCACATATCGCCCGTCCGGCCGGATCAGGAGTGCCGGGGCGTTGTGGTCATCCGACTCCAGGCGTTCATGGAGAACGTTGATTTTTCGCTCGCCCGTTGCCAGGTCCAGGACCGTGATCTCGATGTTCCCTCCGCGGTCCAGCCCTCCCGGTCCCTCCGGGGAAGCGACTGACCCGAGCAGCAGGGTGTTGTTGGTGGGATCGATCAGTGCCCGCTCATCCTGGAACCAGCACCAAGCCCCATTGTTGTTGAGGACTAGTGGCTCTTGCGGGGATGGGGCGTGGTTGTCCATGGGAATCCTCTGCGGCGTTGCATCGTTTCAAAATCCATCCTACGCACCGAGATGACAGATAGTGGCAATCCCACTCGCGGGCATTGTCATCAAGTGCCCTCTCGGCGAGGGCTGAAGCGGAGACTAGTCTGGGCGCATGACCAATCGAGCCAATGAACTCACCGCACTTGTTACTGGAGCAACTGCCGGGCTCGGTGCCGAGTTCGCCCGTCAGCTCGCCGAGTCGGGACACCACCTGGTTTTGGTGGCAAGGGACGAGCAGCGGTTGAAGGAAAAAGCCGCGGAGCTTGAACGCGACTTCAGCATCCTGGCAGAGGTGCTGCCCGCGGACCTGACCACCGACGTCGGCGTTGCGGCTGTGGCGGACCGCCTCCGGGACGCTGCGAGGCCGGTGGATGTGCTGATCAACAACGCCGGAGTGGGGCTCTTGAAGTCGTTCGAGGACAACGAATTGGCCGAGGAACGCCGCCATTTGAGGCTGCACGTCCAAACGCCCATGGAACTGTGCCATGCTGCGCTGGAAGTGATGCTGGCCCGCGGCAAGGGCCGGATCATCAATGTGGCCAGTGTTGCCGCCTTCGCCAACCGGGGCACCTACTCCGCAGCCAAGGCATGGCAGGTGACGTTCAGCCGTTGGGCTAACACGACCTATGCCAAGTCCGGAGTGCTGGTCACTGCCGTCTGCCCGGGCTTCACCCACACCGAATTCCACGACCGCATGGGCATGGACAAATCGGTGGCCCCCCGCTTCCTGTGGCTCACCGCCGAGCGTGTGGTGCGGGAAGGCTTGGCGGACAACGCCAAGGGGAAGGGCGTTTCCATCCCCACCAAACGGTACAAAGTGGTCAGCTTCTTCGCTCGCGTTCTTCCGGCAAAGCTGACCGCCGGACCACCGCGCCGGCCGCTGGAGCCCTAACTCCCGTTCGCCAACGCGTCGACAAGCCGCGCGAGTGGATCCGGAGCTTGGCCCGCTGGCAGGGCTGCCACCAACAGGGGCGCGTAGCGGATCTTGTTCCCGCTGCGTCCACCAAAGAAACGGCGTAGTTGCGACGGAACCGGTTGTCCTCGTTGCGAAGGCTGGCGTTGGAGCAGCCGGAACGACGCCAGCTCACCCTGGGCGTCGATGACACCGAGCACGGCATCAATGCCGAGGCAGCGTATGAGTTCGTCCTCAAGATCAGCACGGCAAATCTGGAATCCGAGTTCGTCCAAGGGGCCCGCGCCGAGTGGGGCCCGGCCCAGCGCGCGGGCAACGCCACGGGACTCGCCCTCGTCGCACAGCCCAAGGAGCCGGTGGTTTGCGCCGGCCGGGCCGTAAATATCGAGGTAACGGACAATGCTGGTGGCGCCTCCCATGGGGACCACCGATACATGCGCCGCGTCCAGGTCATATCCGCGACGGCGCGCGAGCATCTCGACCGCGAGCCGGTCGCTTTCGCCTTCGACCAGGACAGTCGGCGCCTGCATTGAACCAGTATGCCGCAGGCAGCTGAAGACGGGGCCCGTGGATGTCAGGCCGGGAGTGCCTTGGTGCGCGGCTTCCGCACGAACACCGCCACCGAGATTCCGACCACTGCACCTATGAACGTCTCAATGGCGCGTTCCATCACCAGCACACCCGGGTCCATCGGAGCCGCAAGCTGCGCGATCAGCAGGACTACCGGCGTGAAGAACACCATCGCCCAGCCGTAATGCCGGGCCATGAACAGCTCCGTGGGGAACTGGCAGAGCATCACCACGACGGCCAGGACCAGGGCGGAATGGCCGGGGAAGTACTGCAGTGGCGAAAACGGACCAGGGAAGAGGACGACGGCGACCACCGCCAACCCGAGGAACGTCCCCACAATGCGGTGGATGCCCCGGTGGACGCGGCTTGGGAGGTCGGCACCGGCCAGCGGCACTGCGGCTGCAGCCATGGCCCAGTGCGGGTGGCCGCTGCCGCTCAGAACACCGATGGCGCCGGCCGCGCTCACCGCCAAGGAGTAGCGCGCGGCATGGACCAGGGCTGCATGGCGAAGCGGGCCCCGGAGGGCAGGGGCTTCCCGCGCAGCACCGGCCACCCAGGTGCGGCGCCGGAACCAGCCGGCGAAACCGACCACCAAGGAGAAGGCAGCCGAGGCAGCTCCGATGAGTATCGCCGTCGTGAAGGGCACGCTGGTGGGGACGGAAGCGCAGGCGCCCAACGCGAGGATGCCGAAGAACGGTCCGATCGGTTTGAGGCGGACGCGGTCCGAGTACAGGGACCCGGCACCGGCAAACAGGGTAGCCACCAGCACCAGCCACCAAGAATGGATGTGGTTCACGGACAGGAAAACACCGATCGTAAGTCCGCCCACCAGGATCAACGCGGCCTGTGCCTGGTGCTTGAGCCGGAGTTGGTGGGGCTCGTTGCGGCCGTACATCCCCGTGAGCGCACCGAAAACTGCGTACAGCATGAGGTCGGGGCGGCCGACGAGGATCAGGAAGAGCCCAGGCAGCGCAACGCTCAGGGCGACCCTTACGGCGGAAAGACGATCGTTGTTCGCCGGGCCAAGACGGTGGAGTTCGCGGGCGTGCATCAGAAGCGCGGGCACAGGGAACACCACCAATCATTCAGGGTTTGCTTTCGAAATTATCAGGGCTGTCCGTACGCCGCCATAAGCCCGGTCACAACCCGTAGTGAACCGGGGCATGCCGAACCGGGAACGTCTGGGAAGATCGAGGTATGCCTGTCGCCTTCGTTTGCCGCACCCGCTCCAGCATGTCGCCGCAGGAGCTGTTCGACCTGTCACGGAACATCGACGCCCACGTGGGGTCGATGACCAAGAGTCGTGAGAAAGCCATCGCCGGGGTGACGTCCGGGTTGATCTCGGAAGGCGAGACCGTCACCTGGCAGGCCTGGCACCTGGGAGTCCGGTTCCGCATGACCAGCCGCATCGTGCGGATGGAGGCTCCGGCGTCGTTCTCTGACGAACAGGTGAAGGGCCCCTTCAAGTACCTCCGCCACACGCATGAGTTCCGGCCCGAGGGCAGCGGGACACTGGTGGTGGACACCATCGAATTCGCGGCGCCGTTCGGACCGCTGGGCCGGCTGGCGGAAAAGCTGGTCCTCGCCCGGTACATGCAGAACCTCATTGAAGAACGTAATAAATTCCTGGTGGCTCCTCCCGCGCTGGACGCACGGCAATGATCCGGCTGGCCCACTCGGACGACCTGCAGATGATGCAGGACATCGAGCGCGCCGCGGGGGAGACTTTCCGGCAGCTCGGCATGGACCAGATCGCGGACGACGAGCCTTTTCCCGTGGAAACGTTGGGCGCCTACGCGGCAGCCGGACGTGCTTGGGTGTACGTCGACGGACTCGACTATCCGGTGGCGTACTTGCTGGCCGACGTCGTCGATGGAAACGGCCACGTGGAGCAGGTCAGCGTCCACCCCGACTACGCACATCAGGGCATCGGCCACGAACTGCTGCACGCCGCGCGGATCTGGACGCGCGGCCACGGCATGCAACGGCAAACATTGAGCACGTTCCGGGATGTGCCCTGGAACGCTCCGTACTATCGTCGGCTTGGTTTTGAAGTGCTCGACGCCGGCAGCTGGGGTCCGGAGCTCACTCACCTCATGGAACACGAGGCACAGTTGGGACTGACCCGTTGGCCGCGGGTGGCGATGTGGCGTCCTGCAGTTCCTCCGGTGTAATTATTCAGCTACGAGTTCAACCTCGTAGCTGTCGGTGTTGAGCAGGTAGGCGGCGTAGTGGTCCGGACCACCGGCATGCGGATACTTGGACTCGAACATCTCGTACCAGCCCGCGTCCGCGCCGAGCGACCGGATCCTGTCCACGTTCTCCCGCGTGCCTGCGTGAAAGGCCACGTGGTTGACCCCGGGATCGGTCCGGCGGTGGGCCGTACCCGTGATGGCATCGGTCTGTTCCACCACCACGTACGTCCCGCCGAGCTTCCAACTGCACCCGGTGGGCCACTGCTGGAACGGCTCGTAGCCGAGCTGGCCCAGGAGCCAACCCCACTCTTCCCTGGCGCGTTCAAGGAACGGCACCCAGATTTCCAGATGGTGGATCGAGCCGACAGGCCCCCGGGATTGTGCAGTTTCCTCGCGCATGCGCCGAGTCTACGAGGTCCGCGCCCGTTCCACATCCGCCGCGCTCGCCGCGTCGCCGGAGGCACGGAGCCCGGCAATCACGCCGTCAACATCCGCTGGAGTACGGTTCTGGCTGAGTTTGGTCTTCGCCTCCACCCGGGTAATCACGAGTTCGACGCCGACAATCGCCCTCAGTTGTCCGGCAATGAACCGCTCGGGTGCTTCATCCACCGTCCACGGCCGGGGCATGCCGGCCTCGTGCTGCCCGGAGAGGCGACGGACATGCCGGCCCAGCCATTCGGCGTCGTCATGAACAACAAGCTCACCGTAGACGTGCGCTGTGGAGTAGTTCCAGGTTGGCACCACACGGCCGTGCTCGGCCTTCGACGCGTACCACGAGGGCGAAATGTACGCGTCCGCGCCTTGGACGATCATCAGGGCTTCACCGGTAACGGGGGAGGACCATTGGGTGTTGTTCCGGGCCATGTGGGCCTGCAGCGCCCCGAGCTCACCGACCACCGGTTCGTACACGAAGGGCAGGAGGGTGGCGAGCAGCCCGTGCGGCGTCATGGTGACAAGGTTGGCGGCCCCGCTGTGGTTGAGCAGATGGGCCATGGCCTCATCGGATGCCGCGAAATGCGCTGGGGTGTACATGTTTTCTTCCTTTCAGTGCGTTCAGGATTTCGACGGCGGGTTGAGCCTTACGCGGACAGCGGCTCCTGCGCAGAGGACCACCGCCAGTCCGCCCACAACGGTGGTCCACGTCATCGGCTCGCCCAGCAACAGCCCGGCCCACGCGATGCTCATGACGGGTTGGACCAGTTGGATCTGGCTGACCTGGGCCATGGGGCCGATCGCGAGTCCGTGGTACCAGGCGAAGAAGCCCAGGAACATGCTCACGACCCCCAGGTAGGCGAAACACAACCACTGGACGGGTGACGCGGCGGGCATTCCGGAACCCAGCGAGACCAGTGTCAGCACGATCATGACGGGGGAGGCCACCACCAATGCCCAGGAGATGGTCTGCCAGGCGCCCAATTCACGGGCCAGCAGTCCGCCCTCTGCGTAGCCGATGGCTGCAGCCAGGACAGCACCGAGCAGCAGGAGATCAGCCCAGTGCAGGGAGCCGAATCCGCCGGACTGGACCAGGGCGAAAACCAGGGCGGCTACGACACCTACTGCCGTGAGGATCCAGAACAATGGACGGGGGCGTTCCCGGCCGCGGATCACCGCTATCGTGGCGGTGGCGGCGGGCAGTAGCGCGATCACGACAGCGCCGTGGCTTGCGGAGGTGCTGGTGAGGGCGAAGGTCGTCAGCAAGGGGAAACCTGCCACGATCCCGCCCGCTACTACGGCCAAGCGGAACCATTGACGGACGCGGGGGAAGCGTTGACGGGTCAAGCCCAGTGCCAGCGCGGCAAGGAGGGCCGCAACCACTGCCCTTCCGGCTCCGATGAAGAGGGGAGACATGCCCTCTACAGCCACGCGGGTCAGTGGGACCGTGAAGGAAAATGCCAAGACGCCGAGCAGCCCCCACCAGATGCCGGTCGAGGTCTTGGTGGATATCACTGGCCGCGAAAGTGTAGTAGCGCTACTATTGTGACTCATGAACAACGATAGCAGTTCCCGGATCGTCTCGCGAGTAAAAGAGTGGATCGCCGGAGCCGCTCCGGGAGCAAAACTGCCATCTACCAGGCAGCTCGTCGCGGAGTACCAGGCGAGCCCCGTAACGGTGCAAAAAGCGCTGCGAACCCTCACTGCGCAAGGCCTGATCGAGAGCCGGCCGGGCGTGGGGACGTTCGTTCGCGCCTACCGCACGGCCAGGCCCTCCGACTACGGCTGGCAGACAGCCGCCCTGCGATCGGCCCAAACCGCCAGGCCATTGAACTCCGCCGCCATGCGCAGCGCCTCCAACGACGTCATCGCTTTCCATTCCGGCTATCCCGCTCGGGAACTCCTCCCGGAGCGGCAGGTCCGCGCCGCGCTGACCCGCGCAGCCCGGGGCGATGCCGCGTTGTCGCGGCCCCCGGCGCAGGGTTTTCCGGAACTCCAATCCTGGTTCGCGCAGGAGCTCAGTACCTCAACGCCGGTGGGCGTCACGCCTCCCCAGCCGAGCGACGTCGTCATTCTTCCCGGGAGCCAAAGCGGACTGAGCTCGATTTTCCGCGGCCTGGTGGGCCATGGGCAGCCGCTGCTGGTGGAGTCGCCAAGCTACTGGGGAGCGCTGCTTGCCGCCGGGCAGGCGGGCGTGAACGTCATTCCTGTCCCCAGTGGCCCGGAGGGGCCGGACCCGGACGAACTGGACAGGGCTTTCGAGGAATCCGGGGCGAGGCTCTTCTATGCGCAGCCCAACTTCGCCAATCCCACGGGCGCCCAGTGGTCCGCGGAACGCGGCGAGGAAGTGCTGCGGATCGTTCAGCGCCACGGGGCTTTCCTTGTGGAGGACGACTGGGCCCACGATTTTGGCATCACGGCGCCGTCGGTGCCCGTCGCGGCAAAGGACGACTCCGGGCACGTCGTCTACATCCGCTCCCTGACCAAAAGCGTCTCGCCATCCATCCGGGTGGCTGCGATCATCGCCCGCGGCCCCGCCCGTGAACGGATCATGGGCGTCCAGGCCGCCGAGTCGATGTACGTCAGCGGGCTGCTGCAGGCGGCAGCGCTCGACGTCGTCACCCAGCCCGCGTGGCAAACGCACCTTCGCGGACTCAGTCATCAGCTGCAGTCGCGACGCGACCTCCTGGTCACCAGCCTCCGCGAGCACGTACCGCAGGCGCACCTGAGCCACCTTCCCAAGGGCGGTTTGAACCTGTGGCTGCGGATGCCGGACGGGTTCGACGTCGAGCAGCTCACCAAGGATTGCGAAGCGGCCGGCGTCCTGATTGCGGCCGGGACCGAGTGGTTCCCGGCAGAACCGGAAGGCCCCTACATCCGGCTCAACTACGCCGGTCCGAATCCCGGTCGATTCCCTGAGGGGGCACGGATTATCGGCGAGGCAGTGGCTGCACAATCGGGGCTTTAACAGCCGCAGCCACCAACCTCAAGGAGAGCGCCTTGGGGCTGGTGGCTGCGGTGGGCGGCAGCTGCCGCGAACTATCCGTGACGCTTGGAGTGAGCGTCGCTATGCAGAAGTTGCAGGCAAAGTGGGCCTACGCGGGGGTCAGATCCGACTTGCCTTTACCAAACGCTGCATCATCGGTCGGCTGGCCGTCGAACGGCATCTGATCCAGGTTGATGAGCGGGTTGGTGTCCTGGGTTTCCACCAGTTCGCGGGCTTCTGCTTGGGTGTCCACGCTGGGCATGGAGCCCGGCAGCGGGCGTCGGGCGGATTCCGGCAGGAAGAAGATGGCAATGGCGCCGATGATCGAGGTACCCATCAGGTAGTAGGCGGGCATCATGTCGTTGCCGGTGCCTTCAATGAGTCCCTGAACAATGAACGGGGTGGTGCCACCGAAGATCGCAACGGAGAAGTTGTACGCAATGCCCATTCCGCCGTAGCGGCTGGAGGTGGGGAACAGGGCCGGCAGTGCCGAGGCCAGGTTTGCCACGTAGAACGTCACCGGGAAAGCGATCAGTGCGAGGCCGGCAAGCGTGGACCAGATCTCGCCGATGCCAATGAGCATGAAGGCCGGAATGGAGAACACCACGGTGCTGCCCGCGCCGACCCACAGGACCGGTCGCCGGCCAATACGGTCCGAGAGGCGGCCGGTGAGCGGAATGCAGATGGCCATGACCACCAGGACCGGGATGGTCAGCAGGGTGCCGTGGACGGGGTCGTAGCCCTTGGAGTCCGTCAGGTACGTCGGCATGTAGGACGTCAGCGCGTAGCCGACGATGTTTGCTGCAGCAGCCAGGATCATGGCCAGGAGGATCTGGCGCCAGTAAGCCTTGACGATGCCGATGGGGCCCTTGGCAGCAGCGGCATCCTGCGCTGTTGCGTCCTTGGCCGATGCCTCCTGGGCATCAAGGGTGGCCTGGAACTGGGGGGACTCCTCGATCTTGCTGCGGAAGTACACCGCGATGAGGCCCAGAGGGCCGGCAATCAGGAACGGAATCCTCCAGCCCCATTCCTCCATGGCTGCCTGTCCCAGCGTGAGCTGCAGGACCGAAACCAGGGCGGCGCCCAAGGCGAAGCCGATGTAGCTGCCCATATCAAGGAAGCTGGCGAAGAATCCGCGGCGCTTATCCGGAGCGTACTCACTGACGAAGGTTGTGGCACCGGCGTACTCGCCACCGGTGGAGAAGCCCTGGATCAGCTTCAGGATGACCAGCAACGCGGCGGCCCAGATGCCGATCTGCGCGTAGCCGGGAAGGAGGCCGACGGCGAACGTACTAGCCGCCATGAGCATCAGTGTTGCTGCGAGGACCTTCTGACGGCCCACCTTGTCGCCAAGCCAACCAAACACGATGCCGCCGAGGGGGCGGGCGATGAAGGTTGCGGCGAAGGTGCCCAGAAGGAAGAGTGTTTGGACCGACGGGTCTGCTTCGGGCAGGAAGACAGGGCCCATGGTGGTGATGAGGTAGCCGAAGACGCCGACGTCGTACCATTCCATGGTGTTGCCGACGATGGTGCCGCCGAGTGCTTTGCGCAGCATCGGCTTATCTACCACGTTGACGTCGGACTCTTTGAGTCGGCGCTTCGGGCGAAGTTTGGTCTTCTTGACGGCGTTCTTTACTGCGTTTGCTGCGTTCGTGGCGGCCGGGGTGTGGCCTGCCGATACCTGGTTCCCGGTGGCGTTCCTTGCGCCATCCGGAGAGACGGTGTTGCTTTGGTCTGTGGGCATTTGGGCTTCTCCTAGGGAGGTCATTTGCTTGCGACTTCTGCTGCCCCGCTCTGGGCAGGGTTTCAATTTTACGCGGTTCAGCCCCAAAACCCGAGTTGAGATCCCATTTTTGGCCCCTGAGAGGGTGCAAATTGCCTAGGTGTGTTGCATCTCATTACCGGCTTTTGCCCTGTAAGGACGCGGAAGTCGGGTGGTTTTTGCCCCGCGAGGCGCGTTGTTACCAAATTGTTTAGCTATGCCCACTTAACAGGGCCATTTCCGGCCCTAAAAGTGACGAATCATCCCTGGCCGAGTGCAGCCCCCACCACCAGTGTGGCATCGAGATCCTCATCCGTCACCACGTCGGCCACCAACCCCGAGGCGCTCAGAAGGGCGGCCGTATCGACGGACTGCTGCCGCGACGTCTCGATCAGGAGCCACCCGCCCGGCGCCAACCACCCAGGCGCCCCAAGCGCCACCCGACGCTGCACATCCAAACCGTCAGCGCCGCCGTCGAGCGCCACAGCGGGCTCGTGCAGCCGCGCTTCCGGAGGCATCAGGCTGATCGACTCCGTGGGGACATAGGGAGCATTGACCAGGAGCACGTCAACCCGGCCCAGCAGCCGGCGGGGGAGCGGATCGAAGAGATCGCCCAGATAAGCAGTGCCGCCACGAGGCTCCAGGTTGCGCCTGGCGCACGCCACCGCGGCAGGATCGATATCCGCGGCGTGCAGTTCGCAGCCGCCCAGGATGTCGTTGAGGGCGGCACCTATCGCTCCGGACCCGCAGCAGAGATCCACGACGACGGCACGGCGCCCAACGATTGACCGACAGGCTTTGAGAGCCGCTTGCCGCACCAGGAACCCGGTGCGACGCCGGGGCACGAACACCCCCGGATCAACAGCTATCCGGGTCCCGCAGAAATCCACCCATCCGAGAATGTGCTCCAGTGGCAGTCCGGCGACGCGCAGGTCCACCATCCGGTTGAGCTCCTCCGGATGGGTGGCGGCATCGATCAGGAGACGGGCCTCGTCCTCGGCAAAAACACAACCGGCATCGCGAAGGGCAGCGACGATCGACGTAGTCCGGATCACGAGAGTCATGCTAGCCGAGGGGTTCACAAATATGGAGGATCGCGGTTAGGGTATGACGCATGGGAACACTGATTTTTGAGTAGACAGGCCCGTGCTCTGCTGTGAGCACGCCCTGCCTGACAGAAGACAAAAATCCACGCCTGTTGAGGCTTGCCTCCATGCCGTTCCCGTTGTCGACGCCTTTTCTCGAACCGAACGCCACGGGATACGTGTCTCTTCAGGACTCACTTACTTCCAGGAGTCCATATGACTGCCAACCCGACAGATAACAACAAAACCCCCGCTGCCGGCGGTATCAAATCCAAGCTGACCGACGCCCAGAGGGCGATGCTGGCCAGTAAGTCCGGCGGTGGCGCACCAGCCGGCTGGCAAAGCACCGGTAAGGGGCACAAACCCACGGCCGCGAGCGGTAAGCAGGCCAAGACCGAGAAAAAGGTCCGCTGGTAAGTCCAGCGGACAGGCGCACTGGAAAGGAAGAACCATGACTGCGAATCACAATACTGAGAGCATCGATCCTGAGGTTGCAAGCCACTTGGTGGAGTCCATGGACATGGCTCCCATGCCCGAGCCAACAACCATTGCCGTGGCCTTGGGCGCGGACCAAAGCAAGCAGTGGCCTGACGGAAACGGCAAACGCCGCCACCCGAAGGAACGCGACCAGGCCCACGGACGCATGGGCCAGGGAGCAGCCGTGACGGCGATCCACCGGACCAGCCGCCCGCAGATGCCACACTCCTCCTAGCCGCACCAAGCAGCACAGCCAGCCCAACCGGAGGACAACAAACGTCGTATTGACCCGTCAGTACAGCGTTATCGATCCCCCTGGTTGGGCTGGCTGACGTCTGAGGGGGACTTGTCCGGACGCCAGCCCCGCCACACCGGATGACGAAGCCTGCCAGGGCCTGTCCAGTTGCCGAAAGTCACCTCGGCCACCAGCACCGGCTTCACCCAGTGCGCTCCGGCTGCGTCCTCCCTCGGAATGTCTTTGAACGGGGAGTCGTCCACCATCAAGGGCTCCAACTGCTCCATGATGTCCCGCAGCTGCCAGTCCTTGAACCCCGTGCCCACCCTTCCCACGTAGTGCAAGGTGTCGCCGTCGGGAATGCCCAGCAGCAACGCCCCGAAAGTTCCGCTTCGGGCGCCCGCGCCGGGCCGCCAGCCGCCCACCACTATTTCCTGGCTCTGCTCCAGCTTGAGCTTGATCCATGAAGCACTGCGGCGGCCGACCACATAGCGGCTGTCGGCTTTCTTGGCCATCACGCCCTCCAGGCCCAGATCCGCGGCGCTGGTCATGAGGTCGTCGACGTCGTGATCCAACACGGCGGAAACGTGAACCGGGCAGCCGCCGGGCATGCGTCCGGCGAACGCGTCCAGCCTTTCGCGACGCTCGACGAAAGGCAGCCCGCTCAAGTCCGCGCCGGCGTCGTACAGCAAATCAAAGAGCATGAGCTGTACCGGCACCGAGACCCGGGCACGCTCGATGTCGGCCGTCTTCACCAGGTTCATACGGAGCTGCAGCCGGCCGAAATCCGGCCTGGCCCCCTTGCCGAGTGCCACGATTTCGCCGTCCGCCACGAAGTCACCTTCGGGCCAGCACGCGCGGTCCGTCAGTTCAGGGTAGGCCGCAGTGAGGTCGTTCCCGTTGCGGCTCATCAGGCGGATCCGGCCCTCGGATCCGGTGATGATGGCCCGGATACCGTCCCACTTGAGCTCATACAGCCAGTTGTCGCCGCGAAGATCAGCGGTGGTCCCGGACGTGGCAAGCATCGGAGCGTAGTCGCGCAAGGGCTGTGGCTCCTGCTTGGGCTCGGGCGCTGACTCCGGTTCCGGCGGGGCCTGGCGCTTCGCTGCGGGCGCGGTTGCGGCGGTCCGCCTGGCGCCCGGCTGTTCCTTCATCAGGTGGATCAGCCAGCGGTCGCCCGTATTGATCAGGGCCAGGCGTTTGGTGCCGCCCAGCCCACCACCCGGCTCGCCCGTGAGCGTCGCGATGACTTCCTTGCCATCGCGCCACTTCTCGCACGTGAACTCGCCGCGGTCCCAAATGGTCATGGTTCCCGCCCCGTACTCGCCCTTCGGAATGACCCCGGCGAACGTTGCGTACTCCATGGGGTGGTCCTCGGTGTGCACGGCCAGGTTGTTCCGCTCGGACGTTTCCGGGACACCGCGGGGCAGCGCCCAGGAAGCCAGGACGCCGTTGTGCTCCAGGCGCAGGTCAAGATGGTAGCGGCGGGCGTGGTGCTCCTGGATCACGAAGATTCCGCCGGCCGGCGCAGGATCGCCCGGCTTGGGCTGCGCGGAGGAAGCGGGGCCCTGCGACACCGCAGAAGCAGCCGACGACGACGGAAACGGCTCCGGGGTTTTGCCCGGATCGCGCATCCCGACGTATTTGGCGAGACGATTCCCGACCGTCACCACGCTCTCGCGGCCACCGCCCGACACAGCGGACGCGCCGGCGTCGTCATTGTCGTCCTCGCCATGGGGCGGCAGGTGCCGGTCCGAGATGGGCGCGAAGTGGTCCTTGCCCGAACTGACTCGTTCCATCACTTCCGTGTAGTCCAACTGGTCAAGGGAAGGAGAGGCCAGCTCCTGCCACGTCCGGGGAGCCGCCACCGTTGGTTGGGCCCTGCCACGCAAGGAGTACGGCACGATCGTTGTCTTGTTCCCGCTGTTCTGGCTCCAGTCCACCAGGACCTTGCCCTTGCGCAGGGACTTCTTCATATCGCTGACCACGAGGCCAGGGTGATCGGCTTCCAGGGCGCGCGCGAGCTCATGGGCGAACGCGGACACTTGCTCGGATTTCAACGTGCCGTCGAGCCCTGCATAGAGATGGATGCCTTTGCTTCCGCTGGTGACGGGGACAGGTTCCATGCCCATGTCCTGCAGGATGGAACGGGCCAGGGTGGCCACTTCCACGCACTCGGGCAGTCCGGCGCCGGGACCGGGGTCCAGATCCAGGACGAAGCGGTCCGGCCTGAGGGGCTTGCCCGCAGCATCCACCTGCCATTGCGGAACGTGGATTTCCAGGGACGCGATCTGGGCCATCCACGTGAGCGTGGCCAGGTTGTTCACCATCGGATAGACGTTGGTGTGGTCCGAATGCTGGATGGCGGCCCGGGGGATCCAGCGTGGCGCTGAGTCCTCCAGGTTCTTCTGGAAGAACACCTCACCGGGATGTTCGGCCGTGCCCACGCCGTTGACCCAGCGTTTGCGCGTGACGGGCCGGTTGGCCGCGGCGGGGATGAGGAAGGGGGCCACGGTGGCGTAGTACTCAAGGACCTCAGCCTTGGTGGTCCCGGTTTCCGGGTAAATGATTTTGCCCAGGTTGGTGAGGGTGAGTTCGTGGCCTTCCACGGTCACCCGCTCCTGCTGCTTGCCTGCCACCTCTTCTCCTCCGCTGTGTTGTGCTGTTGACTGGGTGCATGAGGGCTATATGGAAGGGATCTATCGCGTTCGGTCTGGTCAACGTACCAGTGAAGCTCTACAGTGCCACGGAGGATCACGACATTGGCCTGCACCAAGTCCACAATAAGGACGGCGGACGCATCAGGTACCAGCGTAAATGCGAAATTTGCAGCGAAGTCGTAGCTTACGAGGACATCGACAAGGCCTACGAGGAAGAGGGCCGCACCGTGGTCCTCACCGCCGCCGAGTTGAAGTCCCTGCCGGAGGAGAACAGCCGCGAAATAGAGGTGGTGGAGTTCATCCCCGCCGAGCAGCTGGACCCGATCATGTACGAGCGCAGCTATTTCCTGGAGCCTGATTCCAAATCGCCCAAGGCCTACATGCTGCTGCGGCAGACGCTGGAGGACACCGACAGGATCGCGATCGTCCAGTATGCGCTGCGCCAAAAGACCCGATTGGGGGCCCTTCGCGTGCGTGGAGACGTGCTGCTGCTGCAGGCGCTCCTATGGGGTGACGAAGTCCGCGAAGCCAAGTTCCCGTCCTTGGAAACAGACATCAAGATTTCCGACAAGGAACTGGAAATGTCCTCCGCACTGGTGGAATCCATGGCCCACGACTTCGACCCGGATGAATACACCGACGACTACCAGGCCCAGTTGAAGACACTCATCGAAGCCAAGCTCGAAAAGGGTGAGGCCCTGGACACGGAGGCCACCTTCGGCAACGTCGAAGGCGAAGGAGAAGGCGGCGACGTCATCGACCTCATGGAGGCCCTGAAACGCAGCCTCGACAAGAAACGCGGCAAGGAAAAAGCGTCCGACGACGACGCTGCCGCCAGCAAAACTGCCGGCAAGCCAAAGGCGCGGGCGAAGAAAAAGGCGTGAGTCCGGCGTCGGGCATTTAATCGCTTGATACGCAAGAGGAAAGCAGCGCCGGAAGGTACCGGCGCTGCTTTCTTCTTGCGTGCCTGGCTCAGCCCTTGACTGAGCCCGCAGTGAGCCCCTGGACAATGAACTTGCTGGCGAACGCGAAAATCACCAGCGTGGGTACCACTGTCAAAACCGCGGCAGCGGACATGGAACCCCAGTCAATGTTGAAGCTGGAGATAAAGCCGGCCAACGCCGTCGGGATGGTCTTGTTGCTGTCGCTGTTCATGAGTGTCACGGACAGGAACAACTCGTTCCAGCAGTTGACGAAGTTGAAGACGAAACTTGCCGCAATGCCCGGAAGCATCACCGGAACGATCACCCTGAAGAGCGCACTCAGCCGCGAACAGCCATCAATCATGGCGGCCTCTTCCAAAGCGTCGGGGACGTTCTCGAAGAAGCCGCGGAGCATGATGGTGCAGAACGGGATGCAGATGGCGATGTAGATCAGGATCAGGCCGGTCTTGGAATCCACCAGCCCGAAGTCGGTCATCATCAGGTACAGCGGGCCCAAGGCAATGAACCCGGGAATCATCTGCGTGATGAGGAACGCGCCAAGCACAGCCCCTCGTCCGGAGAACTGGAACCTCGCCAGGACATACGCGGAGAGCAACGAGATGAGCGTGGCCACCGACGACGCCACCAGTGCTACCACCAGGCTGTTCAGCATGTACTGGCCAAAGTCGGACTTCGTGAAAAGACCGATGTAGTTGTCCAGCGACAACTGCCGTGGCCAATAATCCAAGGGCAGCGAATAGATGGCCCCCGGCTCCTTGAGGGATGTCACCACGATCCAATACAGCGGAAAGACGGTGACGATCAGGCACAGGCCCAAAAAGACGACCTTTGAAACCCGGCCGAAGAGCGAGGGAGTGTTGATCATCGGTCTGCCTTTCGGAAACGGACAGCCATGAGGTAGAAGGCTGCAAACAGCATGAGGGTGACCATCACGATCAACCCCAGGGCGGACGCCTTTCCGTAGTCGCCCTCCTGGGTAATTTTGATCATGTACGTGGTGATGATGTGGGTCTGGTCGGCCGGTCCGCCGCCTGTCATGGCGAAGATGATGTCCGGGAAGTTGAAGATCCAGATCACCCGCAACAGGATGGTCAGCGCCAGTGTCGTCGAAATGCTTGGCAGCGTGATGCTGAAGAACGTCCGTACCTTGCCCGCACCATCCAAAGCGGCTGCCTCATACATTTCGTCGGACACCGACTGCAGCGCCGCGAGGATCATGATGGCGAAGAACGTCACGCCGTACCAGATGTTGGCAATGATGATCGCTGTCATCGCGAAGCCGGGGTCGGACAGCCACGGAATAGGCGAACTGATGAGCCCCGCCTTCATCAGGAGGTCGTTGACCACCCCGAACTCCGCATTGAACATCCACCGGAACAGCATGCCGATCAGGAAACCCGACACCGCCCACGGGAAGAAGATCATGGCCTGGTACGCCCCGCGCATCCGGAACCGGCGCTTCAGGAACAGTGCCACCGCGAAGCCAATGACCACCTGCGGAACCAGGGAGCCAACAACCCACACCACCGTATTGCGGACAATCGTCCCGAACTCGGGGGCATCGAACAGGCTCTGGAAGTTCCCCAAACCTACCCAGGAGGTATCGGAAAGGTCGTTCAGGTTCCAGTTCCGGAACGCCATCTGGCTGCCGGCAATCATGGGGTAGTACGTGAAGATCCCCACGAAGACCGCAGCCGGAGCCAGGAAAGCCAGCAGGGTCAGCGCTGTCCGGCCGCTGAACCGTCGCTTGGACGGGTTGCCCCTGCCCGGTTCCGACCGCGCGGCTTTCCGCCCGGAAGGGGGCGGTGCGGCCTGCTTGACGTCGAGAGTCACCGGAAGCTATCCCTTCATCTTTTCGGTCCAGTAACTGTCCCAACTGGACAGCAGGTCAGACGTGGACATCTGGCCCGTGAGGACGCGCTGAAGTTCACCGTCGGACTTCTTGATCCATTCAGTCCACCAGGAGACGCTGCGGGGCTGGATCGCCGAGACGTACGTATCAGGGTTCTCAGTCATCTTGACGTAGGCAGCCCATGGTCCGGTGCTGTAGAAGGTGTCCTGCGCTGCGGACTTCAGTGTGGGCACCAGGCTGTTGTCCTTGCTGAACGTAGTGGCAGCATCTCCCTGTGCCAGGTACTTGATGAGCTTGACTGCCTCGGGCTTGGACTTGGATGACTCAGCGATGCCCCAACCCGCCGAAGCCACGGGCTGGATTGCCTTGCCGCCTGGTCCTACCAGCAAGGGTGCGACGTTCCATTGGTCCTGCTTGATGGACTGTGACTCTTTGACGGTGGCAATGACTTCGGGGTCCTGGAGCAGGAAAGCCGTGGAGCCGTTGCTGAAGCCCTGCACCATTTCGGGGTAGCCCCAGGCTACCGACGACGGCGGGGAACCCTTCTTGAACAGGTCAATGTACAGATCCATGGCTTGCTGGGCCTTGGGGGAGGAGAAGATCGTCATGCCGTTCGTCAGCTTGAAGGCGTTTTCCCGGTCGATCTCGTCTGCCACGTATGCCTCGATGATGGCGACGGCGTTGGAGTTGGCATTGGTGCCGCCACGGAAGGCGTAACCGAACTTGTTTTCGGCCGGTTTGTTGAGTGCCTCGGCCTGCTTCGCCATCTCTTCCCAACTGTTCGGAGGGCCGTCGAATCCGGCCTCCTTGACCAGGTCCGAACGGTAGAAAAGGGAAAGGCCGTAGAAACCGTACGGGATGTAGTACGTCTTGCCGTTTTGCTTCGAGTACGTGACCGCGTTGTCTGTCAGGTTGTTCCAGCCGTCCCAGCCATCGAGGTCCTTGGTCATGTCGTAGAGCCAGTTGTTGGCGCCGAAGGAACCCACTGTGATGTCACGGGCCTCCACCACATCGATGCCCTTGCCGGACTGGAGCATCTGCTGGATTTTCTGGTCCGCCTGATCGGTGGGAGGCGAAATGAGCTCCACCTTGATGTCGGGGTTGGCCTGTTCGAAACCGGAAATGAGCTTCTTCAGGGTTTCCGTCCGGGTGGGGTTCGTCAGGCTTTCCACCATCTTCAAGGTGACCTTGCCATCGGCCGCTGACTGGCCGCCTCCACACCCGGCAAGTGCAAGAACTGCCGCCAGGCCTGCTGCCGCAGACGCCATAATTCTGGATTTCACGTGGGTCCTCCGTTGATTGGTTAAGTGATTTGCACCGGCTGAGCGGGTGCGGGTGGGGTCTAGAGGGAACGGGCAAGCCGGACGAGTTCCGGGACTGCCTTTTCCGCGAATATCTCGTAGTCCTTGGGGGAGTTGTACAAATGGGCCGAAAGCCGCAGGAAACCTTGTCCGTTGAACGTGGTGATGGCAGTTTCGATGTCCAGGTGGTCTGAGATGTAGCCGCGGACCGCGTGGGAATCCTCGTGGGTAGTGGCGAGCCCCTCCGGCAGGCGGATCAGGCGCAGGGGTCCCACCGGCATGCCGACGTCCACTGCCGGGTTCTGCCCTGTGGCACTGGCAAATGCCTCGCTGATCAGTGATTGGCCATAGTCGCACAACTCCTTGGCGTAGCTGCGGAAAGCTGCCCAGCCGTATCGCTCCTCTATGGTGTCGAAGGCGGTCCGGGCCGCCATCCACGAGGTCACGTCCTGGGTTCCCACGTGGTCGAAGTTCTCCGGGAAGCTGTACGGGAACCCCCACGAATCGATCAACGGTTCCAGTGCCTGTGCTTCTGGTCCGCGCGCCACCAACGCTGCGGTGCCTCGTGGCGCACAAGCGAATTTGTGCAGGTTACCAACCCAAAAGCCCTCAAAATCGGGGACCGGGAACTCCAGAACTCCCGGAGCGTGGGCGGCGTCCACCAGCACAGGTACACCCAGACGGGAAGCCGCGCGGGCGATTCCCTCGACGGGGAAGGCCCGGGCAGTTGCGGAGGTGATGTGGTCCACCACGATCAGAGCTGTCCTGGGAGTTACTTCCGCCATGACCAGGGCGCAAACTGCCTCCGCATCCGCCTTGAGGGGTATCTCTGCAATCCGGACCTGGCCGCCGCACCTGCGGGCTACCCGCTCCGCGCCCTGCAGCACCGCTCCGTAGGCGTGGTTGGTGGTCACGATTTCGGCGCCGGGAGCGAAGTCCAGTGAGTTGTAGACGGCACTGACGCCCGCGCTGGCGTTGTGGACCAGCGCCACGTGTTGCGGATCGACCCTGAGGAACTCTGCAATCTCCCGTCGCGCCGTGGCTACCAGCTCGAATTGGCCCATGAACCACGGACAGGGGTTCTGGTCCATAAGCTCCTTGAGCTTCAACTGATGTGCCTGGGCAGCGCGGGGAACGGACCCATATGAACCGTGGTTGAGGTGGACCTTGGACGGTGTAAGGCTCCAGTCGGCCATTGCGGGCTGGCCCTCTGGGGTCAACATCGGGCGGGGGACTGTGAGGGGTGCTGGGAACACGGCGTCCTTCGTCGGAGGAATGGGTCAACGCTCTGTAAGTTACATCACAGCTTTGACCAAGACAACGGACAATCCAAAATAGTCATAAGATGACTCTGTCGTTTTCTGGTGATATTCCTGCCTCATCAGCCCATGTTTGAGTCTAAAGGTACGATGTCTTGAACAGAAGGCATGACAATGCCCTCACTCAGCTGCCCGGACGCCCCGGTGCGGTAGCGTGATACCGGAATCTGGAGGAGGCGACGTATTGGGTGCTGTCGAAACGGCGATGCAGGGCCTGAGGAACAAAATTGCCTCGGGTGAACTCGCGGCTGGTCAGAAATGTCCTCCGGAAGCGGAGTTGGCGGCGCAGCTGGGCGTATCGCGGAGTTCCCTCAGGGAGGCAGTGAGGGCGATGTCGGCACTGGGCGTCATGGAATCCAGGCATGGCTCGGGAACGTACGTCTCGTCCCTGGAGCCCACGGTGATCCTTCAGAACTTTGCCCTGCTGGTGGACCTGTTGCCGTTGGACGGTCTGCTGGAACTCTTCGAGATCCGCCGTCTCATGGAATCCCATGCCGCTGCGGCGGCGGCTGCCAATGCCACTCCTGAAGTCCTGGCGAAGTTGACCGCGCTTGTGGAGAGCATGGAGGCCACGGTCGACCCCGGCGAATACTCCGAGCTGGATTCAGAGTTCCATGAGGAAATCTGCCGTGCGGGCGGCAACTCGACGCTGAATGCGCTGGTCAGGCTTTTCCGCTCCCGAGGCGGGCATTTCCACATTTTCGACGGCGAGGACGGCGCGGCCGTGCGCAGGGACAGCACTGCAGGCCATAGTGCGATCGTGGCTGCGATCGCCCGGCGTGATCCCACCATGGCGGCGACAGCGACGGCCGCACATATCGCCCAGACGGAGACCTGGCTCAGGAAACTAAGGCCGGAGCCCCGGCTCTGACGTTGCCATGGCCGGGGCTGGGCGACGGGGTCAGTGGTTCCGCAGCATTGAAATGAGTTCGGACTTCTTCTTGTCCGAGTAACCCTTCAGGCCGAGTTCTTTGGCGCGGGCTTTCAGTTTGTCGACGGTCCAATCGTCATAGTCCCCTGATTTGCCTCCCTTACGACCCACGTCCTTGCGTCCCCGGGCTGCCGCTGCGTTGGAGATCCGGGCTGCTTTTTCCTTGGAGGCTCCGTCGTCGCGCAGTTCCTCATAGAGTTCAGGGTCTTTGATGCTTGGGTTCTTCTTTTCCGGCATGTTCAGGTTCCTTTCCCTGAGTTTGTGGTCATGTGATACTTCGGAGTTCGTGGCAGCTTCCAGGGCGACTCACTCCTCCTTGTTGTGTCCGTTGCTGCTCATTCCCCGGCGGTAGAGCCACAGGGGCATGCCGACCACCAGCAACAGCAACGTCAGGACGATGAAGCCGCCGGCCACAATGCCTGCGGTCCTTCCGGCTGTGAAATCGAAGACCAGCGTGGCGGACCCCACGATCAGTAGCGCGACGCCTCCCAAGGCCCATTTGGTGACAATGTCGGCGCTGGAGACGAGTGTGGCCTTGAGCCCGCGGCGGAAGAGCCGCCGATGAACGCTGACCGGAATGACGATGAGCACTGTAGTGAGGGCAGCCACCATCACGTTGAACAGGTAAAGGCCGCGCTGCCAGTCGTCCAGTTCCCCGAAGCGTGACTGGAACGGCAGTGTCAACAGGAAGCCACCCAGGATCTGGACGCCCGTTTGCAGTACCCGCAGCTCCTGGATGAGTTCCATCCAGTTGCGGTCCATGCGTTCTTCCGTGGACTCGTTCCTGCCGATTCTGGGAACTTGTTCCTGTTCTGCCATTCGCATGCCTCCGCAGCTGTGTGGTGGACGCCGGGGATGTGCCGGACTACGGTCGGACTGTCAGCATTCCTCGAACTCTTATCGGGGCCTCAACGGATTTCCAAGGAGGAAGAAAATGAGTCAGGACGAGCACCGCGTGGACCCGGACAGCGAGCCCGGCGGCTACGGTACGCCGACTCCCGAACAGGAGATGCCCGGCAGCGGCGACGGGCGCGAAACGCCGGAGCGGCCGGCTGAAGGAGTTCCCGAAGTGCCGGGTGACGAGTTCCCCACGCCCAAGGATCCGGATGCTGCGCCGCCGTCAGAGGCTACAGGGCAGGAGCCTGAGGGAGGGTAAGGGCGCCTGAGGGCCGTCCCTGCGTGCAAATGATGGGCGCAGGTACAGCCCTCGTTGACCTGTCGGAAGTCCTCGGTGGTGGTTATACCGTATGGCCCCGGCGTCCCGACATGAAGCTCAGCAGCCACCCGATGGCCGCGATGACGAGAAGGACAACGCCTACCCACAGCAACCAGTTCAGGGCCTGCGAGAAGCCGCCCACAAGAAGAAGAACAATTGCTACTACACCAGCAATGATCAGAAGCGTATTCATGGTCAGCACATTCCTTTCCGGGGAAATCATTGAATAATCGCCGATTCCCAACTATGCATTCCGGTTTTACTTCGATTTAGTTATGCCGGTACTTGGAGGCGTTCCGCCGCCTCGAAGTGCCTTTGCCCCTGTCAGCCGGGGTTTCATCGGATGATGAAGTTCGCCAGCTGTGAACAGTAACACTCCTCATTGTACTACTAAGCACCCTTATGAAAGGCTTATTGCAGTCGTCACCTGATGATTGGGCAGTCGCCGCAGAAATCTTGCGGCGCGTTTTTGGCTCACATGAAAGTCCATGAGAGGAACACATGAAAGCGTCACAGCAGCTTGCAGACAACCTTCAAATCGTCCTGACAGACCTCATCGAGCTGCAGCTCCAGGGAAAGCAGGCACACTGGAACATCGTGGGACCGAACTTCCGCGATCTTCACCTCCAGCTGGACGAACTCGTCCTGGCCACCCGCCAGTTCGCTGACGACACCGCCGAGCGCATGCGTGCCCTCCATGCCCTGCCGGACGGCCGCAGCGCGACCATCGCCAAGGGCACCCGCCTGGAGGAATTCCCGGCAGGCCTGGTCAACACCAAGAACGCCGTCAAGCTGGTTACCGACCGCGTGGAACGCGCTGTCCAGACCATGCGCGACGTCCATGACGAGGTGGACGAGGAAGATCCCACGACGGCGGACCTGCTGCACGCGTTTATCGCCCGCCTTGAGCAGCTGGTCTGGATGATCAACGCAGAGATCATGAACGCCGGCGCTGCCGTTACCGATCCGGACGAAGCCTGAGCATCAACCGGACCGGCTGAAGACAGAGAGACCCGCCGACCATGCCGCGGCTGAAGAGAAGCGACCTTTCCAAGCCCGGCATCGTCCGCCGGAAGGTTGGTACGGGGTTCAGCTACCGCCACCCTGACGGCAGTCTGGTCAGCAAGGAGGATCGCCAGCGCATCAACGCGCTGGCGATCCCGCCTGCATGGACCGATGTGTGGATCAGTCCCTACGAGCATGGCCACATCCTGGCCACGGGAGTGGATGCTGCCGGACGGAGCCAGTACATCTATCACCCTGGGTGGCGGGAACGTAAGGACACCGAGAAGTTCATCCGTGCAGCCAAACTTGGCCTGGTGCTGCCAACGGTCCGCCGCAACGTGACGGTCCATCTCCAGGACGCCGCGGATCCCCGGCAGCAGACGCTCGCAGCAGCTGTACGGTTCATGGACCTTGGCGCGCTGCGCGTAGGTTCCGAGGTCTACATGAAGCAGAACGGTTCCTACGGACTCACCACCCTCCGATGCCGCCACGCGCGGGTGGAGGGCCCTGACGTCTTCCTTAAGTTCCCCGGCAAGAGCGGCCAGCTCTGGGATACCTCCATCCACGATCCCGCTTTGGCGGCCTTCTTGGAGCCGCTGGCGGACCGTCCCGGCAAGGAGCGGCTGCTTGCTTACCAGGCCAACGGCACCTGGGTGTCGGTGGATGCGTCCATGATCAATGAATACCTCAGGGGCATCTCAGGGGAGGCGTACACCTCCAAGGATTTCCGGACCTGGAAAGGCACTGCGGCCGCCGCCCTCTGCCTCATCAAGTCCGGGCATAAGGGAACCCCCAGGCAAGCCATTGTGCGGGCCATCAAAGAGGCGTCCGAACTCTTGGGCAACACGCCCTCTGTGGCGCGTTCCTCCTATGTGGATCCGCGGATTATCGAGGGCTACCTCTCGGAGGAGCTCAAGGACGTCAAGCCAACGGAAGCGTCGGTTGCCGCCTACTTGAACGGCGAAACATCGAGTTAAACCGTGCCTCTCGAGAAGGCCTGTCGTTTTTGTGAGTACACTCGTACTAATAAAGATTGATGGGACGTGGCGTCTGGGGGCCGTAAGTGATTCTGTTGGCAATCGTGGTGTGTGAAGTTGCGTTCTGGGTGGCGATCCTTGCCGGGCTCGCAGCACGGTATCTGCTGCGTCGTCCCCGCCTGGGCGGAGCCCTCCTGATCCTTGCTCCGGTTATTGATGCCATCCTGCTTGCCTTGGTCGCCGTCGATTTGCTGGGCGGCGGTACAGCCTCATGGCACCACGGACTCGCCGCGGTCTACATCGGTGTTTCTGTCTCGTACGGCAAGCGCATGGTGGCTTGGGCCGATGCGCACTTCCAGCACCGGTTCGCGGGCGGACCTGCGCCGGAACGTCTCACTGGAACCCGCTACACCATCAAATGCTGGCGGGATGTGCTCCTTACCGGGTTGGCGGTTGCCATCGCAGCGGCGACCCTTGGCGCGATTATCTTCCTCGTCAACGACGCCGAAAGAACCGCAGCGCTCTCGGACTTCTTCCGCATCCTGGGCATCATCTTCGCCATCGACTTCCTCTGGGCTTTGAGCTACACGATCTGGCCGAAGAAGGCTGCCCGCGCCTTGCCCGCTGCTACGCCGTCGCGCTGATTCCATGCCCCGGAGAATCGATGCAGAGGCACGCAGTGCAGCAATTGCGGAAGCTTCCCTGCGTGTCCTCGAACGTGATGGCCTTTCGGGCCTTTCAGTGCGCGGGGTGGCAGCGGAAGCGGGCATCGCAGCCGCTTCGCTACGGCGTGCGTTTGCCACGCAACATGCCCTGCGGGAGTTCTGCCTGCAACTCATTGAGGACCGGGTCACCGCCCGAATCGCCGCCCTTGAGCTCACTGGCCGGGCGTTGGTTGATGGCTTGCTCCTGCAGTTGCTTCCTCTCGACAAGGAACGGCGGCTGGAACTCGTGGCGCAGGTCCAGCTTGGTGTCCTCTCACTGACGGATAGTGCACTACGTCCTGCCGCGATCAGGCTCAGCGAGGGAGTGGACCGCGTGTGTCACGTTGCCCTCCAGCTCCTGGCCGAAGCGGGACAGTTCAACCCGGGGCGCGACCCCGGCTATGAAGCCCAGCGCTTGCGTGCGCTCCTTGACGGGATCGCGATGCACGGATTGTGGAGCGGTGAACTCCCGGAGGCGGGTCCGATGCTCCGGGTGCTCTCGCGCCATCTCGACGAGCTCGCGGGTCCCTAGCACCTTAGGCAAGCAGAGCACCCCGGACGCGCAAAAGTACTTCGGACATGCAAAGAGCCTGGCGCCACCCATATCCGGGTGGCACCAGGCTCTTTGCGTGTCGCTGAGGGGTTTGGGTGTCCCTACTCGGCGTCGTGGTCCGTTTCGAGGATCTTCACCAGGCTGTCCAGTGCTGCGTCCGCACCTTCACCTTCGGCACGCAGCACCACCACGTCACCGTGGGCAGCGCCCAGGCTCATCAGGGAAAGGATGCTGGCGGCGTCCATGGCGTCGTCGGCTGGCTCTCCCGGGCGGGCGATGGTGACATCGATATCCAGGTCTCCCGCAGCCTCGGCGAAGATGGCTGCCGGGCGGGCGTGGAGGCCGACGCGGCTAGCGATGGTGGCTGTACGTTCAGGCATTGGTGCTCCTTTGTGGTGGTGGGTGGCTTTGTGGGAAGTCTAAACGCTGACGGTTGCCGGGGTGGTTTCTGCCTCTACCGGCTTCTTCACGGCCCAACGCTTGAGGGCGATGACCAGCAGCGCAGTGATGACCACGCCGACGGCGATCGAGAGGAAGAACAGCAGGAAGTTGTCGATGGCGAAGAAGACGAACAAACCGCCGTGTGGAGCCTTGGAGGTGACACCGAAGGCCATCGACAGGGCACCGGTGACGGCGCCGCCCACCATGCTGGCCGGGATGACGCGCAGGGGGTCGGCTGCGGCGAACGGGATGGCGCCTTCGGAGATGAAGGATGCACCGAGGAGCCAGGCTGCCTTGCCGTTTTCACGCTCTGCCAGGGAGAACAGCTTCTTGTCGAGCACAGTGGCGAGGGCCATGGCCAGCGGCGGAACCATGCCTGCAGCCATGACGGCTGCCATGATCTGCCAGGGAGCCTGGTTGCTGACACTCGCAGCACCGAGGCCCGCAACGGCAAATGCGTACGCAACCTTGTTGACGGGACCACCGAGGTCGAAGCACATCATGAGGCCCAGGATGATGCCGAGGACCACAGCTCCGGCTCCCGTGAGGCTGGAAAGTCCGGCATTGAGGGCGTTGGTCAGATCCACGATCGGACGGCCGAGGATCAGGAACATCAAACCGGACGCCACCAGGGACGCGAGCAGAGGGATGATCACCACGGGCATCAGGCCGCGAAGCCAGCGCGGGACGTCCAGCTTGCCGATCTGGTAGGCCACGTAGCCGGCCAGGAGACCACCAACGATGCCTCCCAGGAAGCCGGCGCCCATGAAGCCGGACACAGCACCGGCTACAAAGCCGGGGGCGATACCCGGGCGGTCAGCGATGGCGTAGGCAATGTAACCGGCCAGTGCGGGAACCAGGAACCCGAGGGACAGGGCGCCGATCTTGAACAGGACTGCGCCGATGTAGGCACCCAGCGGACCCCAGGCGTTCTCGGGGAAATCGGTGGGAAGGTTGAAGATGCTGTTTTCAACAACGATCTTGTCGGCGAAGTTGGTGATGAGATAACCGCCCATGAGGAAGCCAAGGGCGATCAAAAGGCCGCCACCCGCAACGAACGGAATCATGTAGCTGACGCCGGTGAGGAGTGCGCGCTTCAGCTTCTGGCCGATGTGCTCGCCCTTTTCCTCCTCGGCACGCTCAGCCTGCTCTTCGGCACCGAAGTGCGGAACACGGCGTGCGTGGGGGTCGATGGCGGCAGCCAGGGCTTCCTCGACCATCCTGGTGGGCTCATCGATGCCACGCTTGACCGGAGCGTTGATGACCGGCTTGCCGGCGAAGCGCTCCTTGCCGCGGACGTCGACGTCGACGGCGAAGATCACGGCGTCGGCCGCAGCAATCACTGCCGGATCCAGCGGCTTGGCGCCTGAGGAGCCCTGGGTCTCAACCTGCAGGTCAACGCCCATTTCCTTGGCAGCGGCAACCAGCGAATCAGCCGCCATGTACGTGTGTGCGATGCCGGTTGGGCAGGCGGTCACTGCGACGATGCGCTTGGGTGCGGCAGTCGTCGTCGTGTTTTCTGCGGGAGCAGCCGCAGCGGCGGGCGCAGCAGCCGGCTTGTCTGCCAGCGCTCCATCGACGAGGTCCACAATGTCCTGCTCGGTGGCTGCCGCCCTGAGTGCTGCGGTGAAGTCCTTCTTAATCAGTGAACGTGCCAGCTTGGAGAGCAGCTTCAGGTGTTCCTGGTCTGCGCCGTCCGGGGCTGCGATAAAGAAGATGAGGTCAGCCGGGCCGTCCTTGGCGCCGAAGTCCACCTTGTGGGAGAGGCGGGCCATAGCGAGGGCAGGCTCCGAGACGGCGGCCGAGCGGCAGTGCGGGATGGCGATGCCGCCGGGGACGCCGGTCGCCGTCTTCTGCTCGCGGGCGAAGGCGTCGGCGAAGAGCCCTTCAACCTCGGAAGCTCGGCCGGAGGCGGCAACTTTGCCTGCCAGGACGCGGATGACGTCGGCGGGGGAGTCGCCCAGGTTTTGGTCGAGGGTGACCAATTGTGGGGTGATCAGCTGGGTCACTGTGATTCCTTCTGGAGGGCCGTGATGGATACGGCGTCGGGGGTTGTCTGGTGGACTGCCGGGACAGTGGAGCCCGGTAGCGAAGCAGCTGCGGCACCATGTGCCACGGCTTGACGGAGGCAGTCCTGCGCGGAACCGCCCTGGGTTGCGGCCAGCAGGTAGCCGGCAAGGGAAGAATCCCCTGCGCCCACTGTGCTGACTGCCTTGATCGGCGGATGCGTGGCGAACCACGCTCCGTCTGCGGTCACCAGGACTGCGCCCTTGGACCCGAGTGTTGCGAGAACGGCGCCTACACCGCTGGCGACGACGGCGGCAGCGGCTTGGGCGGCTTTGGCCGGGTCCGCTTCCAGTTCGTCAGCTGTGTAGACGTTGGTGAAACCGGCTGCGGCGGCGAGCTCGGCAAGCTCTTCCGCATTCGGCTTGAGGAGGTCGGGCTTTCCTGCGGCATCGCCCACCAGGGCCGCCGCAAGCGGAGCTCCGGAGGAGTCGATGGCGATGCCGGGGGCGGCCGTTCCATCAGCGTTCGACCGGAGCCGACGCGCGATTGTGGCGTAGAAATCCGCGGGTACTCCTGGTGGGAGCGAGCCTGCGAGAACCACCCAGCTGGCGCCACGGGAGCGCTCCAGCAGCAGCCCGATCAGGGCTTCCTGCTGTTCGCCACTCAGCTCCGGGCCGGGTTCGTTGATCTTGGTGGTGACCCCATCCGGTTCGGTGAGCGTGACGTTGCTGCGTAGCGCCTGACCGATTGGCAGCGCCGCAAAGGGCACGCCGCCGTCGTGCAGTCCGGACAGGACGGGGTCTGAATCCGCGCCGGGAAGGACTGCCAACGTTTCGAGGCCGGAGGCCACGAGCGCCCGGGAAACGTTGACGCCCTTTCCGCCGGATTCCTGGTGGACGGCCACCGCGCGCTGAACTTCGCCGCGGGCCAGGGCGCCCGGGAGTTCCACCGTGCGGTCCAGGCTGGGGTTGGCGGTGAGCGTGACGATCATGCGATCACTACGTCGACGCCGGCGTCGGCCAAAGCCGCCGCAAGTTCAGCCGAGGGCTGCTGGTCAGTAATCAAGGTGTCAACATCCTTCAGGGTGGCGAACTGGACCAGTGTTTCGGCATCCAGCTTGGACGAGTCGGCCAGGGCTACAACGCGGCGGGCAGACTGGACGAAAGCGGCTTTCACCGCGGCTTCCTCGGGATCCGGCGTGCTCAGCCCGAAGACGGCGTGGATCCCGTTGGCGCCCACGAAGGCGATGTCCGGACGAAGCCTGTAAGCGGCCTCCACGGTGGACTGCCCGACGGCGGCCTGCGTGAGTCCGCGGACACGGCCGCCGAGGATCTGGAGTGCGACGCCCTGCGTGGAGGAGAGCTTGCCGGCAATCGGAATCGCGTGGGTGATGACCACGAGCTCGTCGTTCCCATTGGTGGACGGAGTCCGCTGGGCCAGCAGGTCCGCCAGGGTTTCAGTGGTGGAACCGGCGTCGAGCAGGATGCTGCCGGTGGTGGGTTCCGGGATCAGTGCAAGAGCGGCGTTCGCGATACGGAGTTTTTCGGCCTGGCGCTGCACTGCCCGCTCCAGGATGCTTTCCTCGCGGGTGCTCAGGCGGTCGGAGGGGACTGCGCCGCCGTGGACGCGGCGGAGATTTCCGGAAACTTCAAGGGCCGCGAGGTCGCGGCGGATGGTTTCGGTGGTGATGCTGAAACGGTCTGCGAGGTCCGTGACGCTCACGCGTCCGCGCTCTGCGACGAGTGCGGAGATCAGTTGCTGGCGTTCTTCTGCGAACACTTACCCTCCATTGCGGTAAAGCCAAGTTCGTTGCGGCCACTTCCGTGACTGCTGTCACAACGATGTGGAATTGCTTGACTCTATCTTTGTTTATGTTGGTAAGTCAATAGAAACCAACATAAACAAAGATCACTGCTGCGTCCGAGGTGGTCCGGGCGCGGACCGGGAGGGCTCCGGAGACGACGAAAGGGCATGTCGCGCTCCCTGTAGCGCGACATGCCCTTCTATCGGATCCTGACTGGGGGATATGCCGGGATCCGGTCTTGTTGGGTGCGGAACAGCCCTAAAGCGAAGGGGGGTCCCCTGGTCCCGGGGGCGGTGGGACTGCCGGTCCCGGGGTGGGTTCCGGGACGGGCGGCGGGCCCGGTTCCGGCAACGGTACGGGCTCAGGCGTAGGCCCGGGTTCCCGGGTTGGATCGGGGTGTGAGGGATCCGTGGGGAAACCGCTCATCATCAAGCGCTCCTTCTCCGGGACGAATGCGTCGGGCGGAGGCTTTGCGGCGTGCTGGAAGGGTACCGGCTGGAATCCCATCCGGACCCCATGTAGTCGATGGGCAGGTTGTCCGGGTCAGGTGGATCCGGCAGCTTGTGCTTGCCGGGTTGACCATGCTGGTTATGCTGGCCAAGCCCCCGGGTGGCAGTGGAAGACTCTCTTTTCTGTGATTCTGCGTGCATGCTGTCCCTTCCTGTAGCTTCAGAATTGGTGCTGCTCCTCATGGCTGCGCCCGTCACGTTCAGTCCGGAATTTCCATCCGGAAGCCGCAGCGGCATCCAAGAATCCTCGTGTTGATGAGAACCTCGTACATCCGCAGCTGCCCACCCGGTTTCAGGACGAGGGGAGTTTGAATCCTCCGGAGCTCGCAGCTGCTGGTCTTCATGGGTTCGCCGCAGTGAAGATACTGACCGCCGAACTGAAGTACCCCCTGGGAAATACCGGGTCGGTTGAGTACCGCGGCAACCCTCTGGACGGACGCGATCTGCTGGTAGGAATACCTGCAGACATGGCACTCGTACGCCACGTCCACCAAGTTGGGCGCGGGCGGATAGTGGGACTGGATCGAATTCACCAAGAGGTGCTTGTCCGTATTGCACCGGGTACACCAAAGACGCTCATCGGGCGGTTGGTGGGCTTCGTCCGGGACTCTGGACGCTGGCTGGGCCGGCATGGGTGTCTACCTCGACATCAAAAAATGCGGGTCGCCCGTCTGCATGAGCTGTAAAGCCTGGTCCTGAAAATGCGGGACTGTAGCTAGATTGTGCACATAGGTGCACGGCATATGCAAGGATTCTGTTGTCATTCCCCAAAGGGGTGACAGGCAGTGACCCGGCGATCGTAAACTAAGGCATGGACGAAATGAACGTTGAATTGGCGCTGCCTGATGCCGCCTCGGCGCCCGACGAAGTTTCGGTGCCCGAGCAGCTTCAGGACCTCGTTATCGATAGCGAAGACGTCGGTGGATTCCTCGGAGAGCTTGCTGTGTTTTCCGCGGCGGCAGTGTCCAACGCGGTGGGTGTGAACGTGCATTGTGGCATCACATTGAGCAGGCGGAGGCGGACGGCCACGGTGGCCGGAAGCACCCCGGAAGCCAGATTGATTGACGAAGTACAGCAGGCGTACGGGGACGGCCCATGCCTGGAAGCAATGCGTAGCCATGCCACCGTGCATGTGCCCGACACCTCCACCGAGGGGCGCTGGCCCGACTACTGCAAGGTCATCGCGGACCGTGGCCATCTTTCGGCACTCTGTGTCCCTTTGGAGCTGGACGAAGGTGCAACCGCGGCCCTTAACTTCTTCGCTCCGCGGATCGACGCTTTTGACGCGGCCACCATCCGGGACTGTGAGCTCTATGCCAGCCAGGCCGAACGCTCTTTGCGCCTGGCAGTCCGGATCGGAGTAAAGCAGCAGCACGCCGATGACCTCCAGGATGCGATGCAGTCCCGCACCGTGATCGACCTCGCGTGCGGCATCATCATGGGGCAGAACAGGTGCAGCCAGGACGACGCCTTCCAGATCCTCAAAAAGGCCTCAAGCGCCCGGAACCAGAAGCTGCGTGACGTCGCCGAGTCGCTGATCAAGAGCGTTGCGAAAGAGTCACCCGTGGCTCATTTCGAACCCTGAGGGACAGCGCCCCGAGGGTCTGCGGCCAGCCGATGACTTGTGACGCAAGCCACTGGTGAACTACATTTTAGGTGGGTTAAGCAGATAGCCCTTGGAGCCTCATGACGTGGTGCCATCCCGGATGGTCCAAGAACTGCACTTTCAGCCGTGGCCATCATCGGCCGGCTCGCAGCGTCAATGCATGCGGCTCCTTGGAGTTGTAAAAGGAGAATGGCAATGACGCTTGGTTCCCTTCCTGTCCCGAAACCTTCACAAGGGCCCGAACCTGCCCAGGCCGAAGTACGGCCATGGTGCACTGTCTGCGGCACCGATTCCTACATTTTTGTTGAGACCGTGGTGGAAGCCGAACCACACCAGACGGAAGTGGTCGACGTCAGCTACACCTGCAGCGAATGCGATACCTTCTACGCCCACCCCGTCCGCCTGGCAACGCTGGTGCCGGAGATCCAACAGGAATTCCTTTCCACTGCAGCAGCAGGACTGTGGTTCAGCTGCACGCATTGCGGCGACCCCATGACGCTGGGACGTCCTACTGAACGCGTGATTGCGGCCCCCCGGAGCACAGAAGATCCTGAAAGCCCCAATCTCCTTGAGGTCTACTTGCAGACCCAGGTCCTGCATTGCCGTTGTGGTTTCCAAATGGAGGTTCCGCGCCACGTTGGGTAACCACCGTCTCTGAATAGTCCATAGCGGGAGGGGTGGGTCTGTGCGCACGTTTGGTGTTGAGGAGGAACTTCTGATTGCCGATCCTTCGGACGGCATGCCATTGGCCCTCGCCACAGACATTCTGGACGTGGCGGCTGCCCACGGCGGGGATGTTGACGGTGACGCCGCTTCCCTGAAGTCCGAATTCAAGCAGGAGCAGATCGAGGTCAACTCCCGCCCTTGCCGGACGGCTGCTGAGCTCAGGGCTGAAATCCGTGCCGGCCGGGCCTTGTCCGACAAGGCGGCCAGAGCCGTGGGTGCGCGGGTGGCCGCGCTGGCTACCCCGCCGGTATTCCATGCGACGCCCACCTTGGGCAATCAGCGCTACGCTGCCATGGGCACGGAATTCGGCTTGATTTCGCGTGAGCAACTCACATGCGGTTTTCATGTCCACGTATCCATCGAGTCGCCTGAGGAAGGCGTTGGAGTCCTGGACCGCATGCGGCACTGGCTCCCCGTGCTGCTTGCCCTCAGCGCCAACTCTCCCTTCTGGATGGGGGCCGACACCGGCTTCGCGAGCTATCGAACACAGATCTGGAACCGGTGGCCTACTGCCGGTCCCATGGACGTATTTGGTTCGGCCGATGGATACCGCGCAGTCCTGGGGGCGCTGCTGGGCACCGGAGTTCCCATGGACGAGGGCATGATCTACTTCGACGCCCGCCTTTCCAGGGGCCATCCAACTGTCGAACTCCGGATCGCGGATGTTTGCCTCTACGCAGAAGACGCGCTCACCCTGGCGGTGATCGCGCGTGCCCTGGTGGAAACCTCGGCCGCTGAATGGCGGCGGGGCGATCCGCCGTCGAGTGCTTTGACCCAGGTCATCCGCATGGCCAACTGGAAGGCGAGCCGCTTTGGCATCAACCGCGAGCTGCTTCACCCGCAGGACCAGAGCCCGGTTGCTGCTCCGGAAGTTGCCGGCGCCTTGCTGCGCCACATCAAGCCTGCCCTGGGCAGGGCCGGAGACCTGTCGCTGGCGCGGGCCGGGGTGACCGGCATCCTCCGCCGCGGTTCAGGCGAGCGGCTGCAGCGCCAGGCGTACGCGCGCCGGCGGCGGCTGTCCGACGTCGTGACCGCAGCCATCGCCTCCACGCACGAGTACGGGGAACTTTCGGACGCCGGGCTGCTCAGCCACTAGCAGTCGAAGGCCCGACGACGGCGGGCCGGTGAGCCGCCGTCGTCGCGCCTTGTGCGGGCCGTAGCCTCCGATGAAGTGCCCGGACGGTCAGCCCTGGTTGATGCGGATCATGTTGCCGGAGGGGTCGCGGAAGGCGCAGTCGCGAGGTCCCCACGGCTGGTCGATCGGTTCCTGGAGGACCTCTGCGCCGGACGCCCGGAGTTTCTCGAAGGTGGCGTCGAGGTCGTCCGTGCTGAAGACGAGCATCGGCATGACGCCCTTGGTGAGGAGTTCCTGGATGGCGTCACCGTCAGCCTGGGAGCGGCCGGCGTGCGGCGGGGAGAGGACCAGTTCGAGGTCGGGCTGGGCGTCGCTGCCCAAGGTCACCCAGCGCTGGCCATCCGAGCCGACGTCGTTGCGGACCTCCAGGCCGAGCGCGTCGCGGTAGAAGGCGAGCGACTCATCGACATCGTTGACAGTGACGTGTGCGTACTTCAATGAAATGTTCATGAACCACACGCTATTGCAGCTTGGGAGCCTGCGCTTCTTCAATCCTGCTCAGGTTGGTGTTGCCCTTCCTGTCGGGACGAGTGTGCTGTTTGGCGATGCAGTTCGGCATGGCTTTCACGGCGTGGTGCTCCCGGGAGCGGTACTCGCTGGGCGTGATCCCTACGATTTCAGTGAAGCGGCTGCTGAAGGAGCCCAGGGAGGTACAGCCGACTTCCATGCAGGCATCCGTAACGCTGGTCCCGGCACGAAGGAGGGCCATGGCCCGTTCTATCCGCCGGGTCATCAGGTAGTTGTAGGGCGATTCGCCGTATGCGGCCTTGAACTGGCGGGAGAAGTGCGCCGGTGACATTAGGGCGCCGGCTGCCATGGTGGGCACGTCCAAAGGACGCGCGTACTCGCGGTCTATGAAGTCGCGGGCGCGCCGCAGATGGGCCAGGTTGGCCAATTCCTGCGGTGTCATGGCGTCAGTCTACTAGGCTCATGCCCATGGAATCAGTGGTCTGGTCAAAGCCCGAAAACCAGCGCAAGGGCACTCCTTTGCTGGTGATGCTGCATGGTTACGGCACCAGCGAGCAGCGCATGGTCAACCTTTTTGACCAACTGCCCACGGAGTTCACCTGTGCTGCGTTGCGGGGGCCCAAGGTTATCGGCGACGATTACGGGTGGTTCCTGCTGGACTACTTCCTGACCAACGACTTCGCGGATGTGATTGCCTCCACAAATGCGGTGTTCGACTGGATCAACTCCGTGAAAGACAACCACAGCAGCGTGAGTTTGCTCGGCTACTCACAGGGCATGGCCATGGCCAGCACGCTTCTGCGGTTGCGGCCCGCGTCGTTCAAAGCCACCGTCGGCTTGTCCGGATTTGTCCTGGACAACGACCTGCTTGCCCTGAGTGAATCATTCGACACCCCGCCGCCGTTCTTTTGGGGGAGGGACAAAGCGGACCCCGTGATCAACGAGGACGCGATCGCCCACACGGAGGAGTGGTTGAACGCCAACACGGCGTTGACGGCACGTACTTATCCCGGGATGGGGCACCGGATAGACCCTGTCGAATTGGTGGATGTCAGTGCTTTCCTGAAGTACTACGTGCTGGGCTAGGGCTGGATTAGAAGGCATTCCCACCCCGGAATCAAACCTGTTGGTGAGATTCGCGTCACAATTTCGCATTCAAGCACACTCTATTGAATGACAAAATTGTAAGCGCTTACACTTTTGGCTGGTGACCCGGTCCGGGACACACGCCAAGGCGTCAGGCGAGCATGGAAAGGGTTGAGGCCGTGTTGCATGGTTAGGACTCACAGGGTGACAATCCAGGACGTAGCCGTCCTTTCCGGGTTGTCGATTTGCACGGTATCGCGGGCACTCAGGAAGCTCCCCAACGTTTCTGAAAAGGCCCAGTCGCGGGTGGCTGAAGCTGCCAGCAAGCTCGGCTATAAAGCCTCGGCCGCCGCCTCCAGGTTGGCTGGCGGAAACACAGGGGCGGTGGCGATCGTCGCCCCCACCGCCACATCGTGGTTCTTCTCCCAGGCCGTGGAAGCCGCAGAGGAGGTTCTGGGCGACAGTGGCTACGACACGGTCCTGATCAGCCTTCGCAACAAGGCCACTGTCCGGAAGCAGTTCTTCGCGGACCTTGAAAACCTCGCGCAGAGGGTCGACGGACTGCTGTTGCTCAATATTGACCTCGAGCCCGGAGAACTGGAAGCGTTGGAAGCCTGCGGACTGGCAGTGGCCAGCGTGGGCATGCGAAATGTTCCGTGGGACAATGTAGGTATCGATGACGAACACGCTGCCTGGCAGGCAACCCAACACCTGCTGGGGCTGGGCCATTGGAACTTGGCCGTTCTCTCGAGCAATGAACACTCCGTTGTGACTGAGACTCCTCGGTTCCGTGGCTTCCGGCGTGCGCTGGATGAACACCACCTCACCGTTCACCCGGACCTTGTGGTGGCTTCAGGGCCAGGTATCGACGACGGGCGGCGGGCCATGACTGAGCTCATCACCCGCGGCGCGAAGCCCACGGCAGTGTTCGCCCACTGTGACGAGGCCGCGTTCGGTGCATTGACCGCGCTCCGGGAATACGGCTTGTCCGTGCCGAAAAACGTGTCCGTGATCGGAATAGATGACCACCCGATGAGCTGGTTCCTGGGTCTCAGCACCGTGGCGCAGCCGGTAGCTGACCAGGGCGCCTTCGCTGCGAACCTGCTGTGCGAACGACTCCTGAATAACGAATCCCCCCACCAACCCTCCAACCACTTGCTCGATACCAAGCTCATCGAACGCAAAACCACGCGCCACAAGCGCTGAACGGAACTATGCACATGACTGACCTTCGTAATGCCTGGACCGGCGCCTCGGCGCTCCTGTTCGATCTCGACGGCGTGCTGACGCCCACTGCCGTGGTGCACGAGCAGGCATGGCAGGAACTGTTCGACGGTTACCTGGCCCGGATCGGGCACCGGGAGGGTTACCAGGAGAGCGATTACTTCGACCACATCGATGGCAAGCCGCGCTTTGACGGCGTCCGGGACTTCCTGACCTCCCGGGGCATCACGCTCCCGGAAGGCCCAACGGACGACTCACCCACGAACCAGACCGTCCAGGGGCTCGGCAACCGCAAGAACGCCATCTTCAACGAAATCGTGGACACTCGGGGAGTGGAGCCCTACGAAGGTTCCGTCAAATTCATCAATGCGGCCTTGGAACGGGGACTCAAGATCGCAGTCGTCTCCTCGTCAAGGAACGCTCCTGCCGTGCTGAAGGCAGCGGGACTCGACCACAACTTCGAGGTAGTCGTCGACGGCCAGGTGGCCGCCGCCGTCGGACTTCCCGGCAAGCCGGACCCGGCCACCTACGTGTATGGAGCAGGCCTGCTGGGCGTACCCGTGGAGGAATGCATCGTGGTGGAAGACGCCGTGTCCGGGGTGCAGGCCGGCGCGGGAGCTCCCTTCTACGCCGTGATCGGCGTGGACCGTGGTGCGGGCCGCCAGACCTTGCTCGATGCCGGCGCCACGCTGGTGGTCGACGACCTCAACGAACTTCTCTGACCCTACTTTTTCGAAGGACTTCAACAGCCCATGGCACTCATCAGCTCCGATCGGCTGCGTTTCCCCTGCGAGCCCTGGAAGCTTGTGGAAAACATCCACGTACCCGGTGACGAGGGAACGTTGGAAACGCTGTTCGCGCTAGGCAACGGCCACCTCGGCATCCGTGGATCCCATTCCACGGCGGGAGACAGCGAGCTTCCCGGCACGTTCATCAACGGTTTCCATGAGATCTGGGACATCAAGCATGCCGAAAACGCCTATGGATTCGCACGGACGGGCCAACGGATCGTGTACGTACCGGATGCCAACAACTTCACGGTTTCCATTGATGGCGAAGCCCTGAGCCTTGCCGAGTCCACGGTGTTGGACTATCACCGCAGCGTCGACTTCTCCACAGGCGTTTACGAGGAACGCATCGTGTGGTCCTGCCGGTCCGGCGCGACCGTCACCACAGTGGAGCGCCGCGCGGTCGGCTTCGATTCCCGCGGATGCCTCGGCCTTGAACTGTCGTTGTCAGCGGACCGCGACGTGTCCGCGGACATCACCTCCGGCGTCGTGAACCGCCAGGACCAGCCTGTGGAGGACCACTCGGTCCATGACCCGCGGCGTTCGGGGCGGCACGCCGGGCGGGTACTGCTGCCACTTCACCTCCAAGGCGCCGATGGTTCGCTCCGCCTTGCCTGGGAAACGTCGGAGTCGCGCCAGCGCGTGGCGATGGCCGTCGACCACTGGATTTCGGCCGAAGGCCAGCCGTTCGAAACGCTGGTGGCGGAGGACGAGTCCTCCGTCCGTTACGTTCTGGCAATCCACGACGGCGACACTTTCCGTTTGGAGAAGACGGTCAGTTACGTCGTGGCCGGGTCAGCCGGGGATGCCGAGGACCGTGGCGAGAGCCTGGCCGCTGAGGCGGAGGCCAACCTGGTGCCGTTCTCCGAGATCCTGGCCCAGAGCAAAGCGCATTACGACGAGTACTGGACCACTGCTGATGTATCGATCGGCGGCCAGGCCGAGATGCAGCAGGCAGTGCGCTGGGGTCTGTTCCAACTCGCGCAAGCCACTGCCCGTGCCGGTGTGGCCGGCATTCCCGCGAAGGGGGTCAGCGGCTCCGGCTACGAGGGCCACTACTTCTGGGACCAGGAGATCTACCTCCTGCCTTACCTGACCTACACCAACCCCTGCGGCGCCCGGAAGGTGCTCGAATCACGGCACGCGATGCTGCCGGATGCGAGGGTACGGGCCAAGGAACTCAGCGTGGACGGTGCGTTGTTCCCGTGGCGCACCATCAACGGCCTGGAAGCGAGTGCCTACTATGCGGCGGGAACTGCCCAGTTCCACATCGCCGCCGCCATTGCGTTCGCTGCCAACCGCTACCAGTGGGCCAGCGGCGATGACACGTTCAGCGCAGAGCTGGGTGCCGACCTGCTGATCGAGACGGCCCGCATGTGGGCCTCGCTGGGGTTCTTCGGCAAGGACGGAATGTTCCACATCCACGGCGTCACCGGGCCGGACGAGTACACGGCTGTGGTGAACGACAACCTGTACACCAACGTCATGGCACGCTTTAACCTCCGGGCAGCGGCCGCGCTGGAACACGAGGGCATCGCCGAAACCGAGCGCATGGTGTGGAGGCAGGCCGCTGAACGGATGTCCCTCCCGTACGACCCCCATCTCCAGGTCTTCAGCCAGGACAACGACTTCATGACCCTGGAACCCTGGGACTGGAATACGCCCAAGTCCAAGTACCCGTTGCTGCTGAACTTCCACCCGCTGGTGATTTACCGCCACCAGGTCCTCAAGCAGGCTGACACGGTGCTGGCCATGTTCCTCCAGTGGCAGGACTTCACCGCTGAAGAGAAGCAGCGCGCTTTCGACTTCTACGATCCCATCACGACCGGCGACTCCACCCTGTCCGCGTGCGTGCAGGGCATCATGGCGGCCGAGGTCGGTTACGGGGACGTCGCGTTGCAGCACTTCACCGAGGCCTTGTTCATAGACCTCGACAACTCGCACGGCAACACCATTGACGGCGTCCACATTGCCTCCACCGGCGGCATCTGGAGCTCCTTAGTCTGTGGTTTCGCGGGAATGCGGGACCAGGGCGAGGTGCTGCGCTTCGATCCCCGGCTGCCTGTTGAATGGGACGGCTTGTCCTTCCGGCTCAAGGTGCAGGGCCGCCTGCTGGCCGTCGAGCTGGAACAAGGGTCCATTGCGTTGACCCTCGTGCCTGGACCCGACTACAGCGAGGAGCCGTTGCAGGTGAAAGTGCGGGACTACGACGTCACCGTTGGTACCGCCACCGTCCAGGTGCCGCTGGAGGACGTTCCCGTCCCGCCGCCGTCGATCTTCCCCAGCGTTTTCCCGACGGCGGGTCTTCCGATCATCCGGTAACCCGTTCAGGAAGCCCGCGACGTGTGGTCTTCAATCAGGCCACTCGCCGCGATTTCCCGTAGCGAATAAATGGCTTTGGCTGCCGTGGCCCTGTCCTGGAAACAGATGGAGAGCGCGAGTTCAGTCCCGTCGGCATCGACGAGGCGGACCCGGCAATCACCGCCTGATTCGTCGAACAGTTCAAAGTGGCCGGCCATTTACGCCGCCCCCTTCCTGGTGGCGGGTGCCTCTGCTGCGGGCGCCTGCGGGCGGCCTTCCGCGGTTCGACGCCGGTCCAACTCGCTGTTGATCAGTTCCAACAGCGCTTGGGCCGGCTCGGACAGGTGGTGGGTGTCCGGGGAACCCAGCTGGTCGCAGTGAAGGAGGACGTGGCGGATCCTCTCCAGTTCGCGGGAGGGCACCAGCGGCCAGCGGTGAAAAAGCTGCCTTACGGCTATGGCGCCCAGCAGGGCGTCGGGTTTGTTGGCTGCACCATGGCTTCCTTGAGTGACTGCTGCTCTTCGTCGAGCAACGGAGGCCGCGGAAGCTGCGACACCATGGGTGAGAAGAATGTTGGCTTTGAAGGAATTGGGGGCCATGAGGACCTCCCTGATGAGAGCGATGAAAGCCGACTGCGTGACTCTGAATCCAGCTTACAGAATGTGAGTTATGTCATGTCAATCGTTACGCGCGGTTGCCGGGACCTGCAATAGTGGCAGGATGACCGACCAGCAGGAGCTCTGGAACGAAGAAACCGCGCAGCAGTACGACACCCCCGGTGAAGGCATGTTCTCGCCCGACGTGCTGGGTCCCACCGTTCAGGTGTTGTCGGAACTCGCCGGTGACGGTGCCGCCGTCGAATTCGCGATCGGTACCGGCAGGGTGGCGGTGCCGCTCGTCGAAGCCGGCGTGCCCGTGAGTGGCATAGAACTTTCCCACGCGATGATCCGGCGGCTGCGGTCGAAGGCAGACGCGGCCACCATCCCGGTGGTTCAGGGCGACATGGCCGAAGCGCAGGTGCAGGGCGAGTTCACGTTGGCGTACCTGGTGTTCAACACCATCGCCAACCTCCTGACCCAGGAGGAGCAGGTCCGCTGCTTCCAGAACGCGGCCAGGCATCTGGCGCCAGGCGGTCGTTTCGTCATTGAGCTGTGGGTGCCGCAGCTGCGCTCACTGCCGCCCGGACACGGTGGAACAGTTGAAGTGAGCCAGCCTGGTTACCTCTTGGTGGACAGCTATGACGTTCTTCGCCAGCATGTCATCTCCCACCACGTGCGCTTCGGCCCGGGCCTGTCCGACGGCAGGGATGCGCGCATCAGCCGGACGCCACACCGCTACATCTGGCCCAGCGAACTGGACCTCATGGCGCGGATAGCCGGGTTCCAGCTCGAATCCAGGTGGGCGGACTGGGACCGCAGCGACTTCACGGCCGAGTCCAGGAGCCACGTGTCGGTGTACCGGCTCGTGCACCGTTAGGGTCAACCTGGCTCTGACCAAGCCCATCACGGGTTGTCCGGGTGCGGGCCTGTCAAGCGGTCTGCAGTAAGGCTTCCGGGCCTTGCCATAGGTCCGGTGCCCTGTGCAGTCGCCACGGACCCGGGTATAGTCGGCCCATGCCTTCATTGCGTCGATTTACTTGCCCCCGACCGGTCTCCGGTCGCGAGGGCTGTTTGGCGCGCGCCTAGGTCCTGGCACGGAGAGGGTCGGGGGAGGAAGCCTCCACCCACACCGAATCCAAGGACCAGCCATGCCTTCATATCTCAAACCCACAGAACTCCATGAAGCCCTGACCATCCGGGACCTCTCCAATCCGGACCAAGGCCCGCACGCCATGCAGCAACTCCTCCATGACACCGTGCGCGGCCTGCGCGGGCAGTGGAACGTGTCGGAACGGATCATCCGCCATAGTCCGTTGGTCAGCGTTTCCGACAATTACGATCGGCTCGGGTTCAGCGCCGCGGACGTCACGCGCGACCAGAAGTACTCCCGCTACATCAGCCCTACCGTCATGCTGCGGAGTCATACCTCCGCGTCCATCCCGTCGTTGCTGCGTTCGCTGGATCCGGATGGGTCCCTCGACGAGCTCTGGGCAATCCCCGGCGTGGTTTATCGTCGGGACGCCATTGACCGGACCCATGTAGGGACGCCGCACCAAGTGGATTTGTGGCGCGTCTCTTCCAAGGAGACGCTGACGGCCTCCCATCTAGGGGAAATGGTTGGCTCGCTGGTGAACGCTGTGCTGCCGGGCGCGGACTGGCGGACGGTTCCGGCAACCCATCCCTACACGCACAACGGCCTGCAGCTCGATGTGCGTATGAACGGTGAGTGGCTGGAGCTTGCGGAGTGCGGGCTGATGGCCCCGCAGCTGTTCCTGGATGCCGGATTGAACCCCGGTCACTGGTCGGGACTGGCTCTCGGGATGGGCTTGGACCGGGCCCTGATGCTCCGCAAGGGCGTTCCCGACATCAGATTGCTCAGCTCGGACGATCCCCGGATTCAACAGCAGATGCTGGACCTCTCACCGTGGAGACCGGTGTCCCACATGCCGTCCATCAGCAGGGACATCTCAATCGTCGTTGCCGCGGATATGGATGGCGAAGTGCTCGGAGACCGGGTGCGGACGGCTCTGGGTTACCGGGCGGAGGACCTGGAAAGCGTCGAACTGATGGCCTTGACTGCGTACCACGAGCTTCCTGCCAGAGCGCGTGACCGTTTGCAGATCCTCGACGGGCAGGCCAACGCGCTGATCCGGCTCGTCTTGCGGCCTCTCGGCCGCACGATGACGGATCCGGAAGCCAACCAAGTCCGGGACGATGTCTATCTGGCGTTGCACGAAGGCCCGGTGAAGGAGCTCATCGCAGGCTGAAGCAACCCGTGCCAAGGCCGCCGGGCTATTGCAGCGGGGAGGACGAACTCCGGGTACCTGCCCCGGCCAAGGCCACCCGCGTCCTCATCGCGATCGCAGCACCCAGGACCAGTGCAGCTGCGACGGCGGCCGCGACCGCCGTCGGAAATGACTCAGGTGCGTCCGAGCTGCGGCCAACCGTGATCCATACCAGGCCCCACGCGATGGCCGCAGCGAGGGCGAGACGGCCATGGCCTTTGAAGGCCAACGCGACGCCAATGACCGCCACCACCACCAGCACGGCAACGGACCACACCTCGGGTTGCAGGCCGAATCCGGAGAATCCGGCAGCCTTCAAAGCGGCAGCGATATTGGCGCACACCGCCACGCTGGTCCACCCAAGATAGAGGCTCAAAGTTCCGTCCACCACAACGGCCTCCACCCATGAGGACGCGCGGGTCCGGCTGTAGCGGAGAAACGCCAGGACGAGGGTCGCAAGGAGTGCCAGGATCACCAGGACGCTGACAAAAAGCCATCCCGCCTGCACTGACAAGATCCATGCCGCATTCAGGATCATCGACGCGGCAACCACCCAGCCCAACGCCCGCTGCCGGATACTGGAACGCTGGGACGGCAACCACTGCCACACGGTGTAGGCAACCAGTCCGGTGTAAACCACGGACCAGATGGAGAACGCGGGCGTGGCCGGCGCCAGGAGGGTGGAATCAGCGGCCAAGGCACCGCCCGCGGCCTGGGCAATGGGTGTGCCGCCAAAGACTCCGACTCCGATCATCGAGCCAACAATGCAGACAACCAGACTCGCCGTTACAGCGATCTGTCGTGTGGGATCGGGGCTTCCGGTTGCCATATGCTGCGCCTCTTTCCTGATGGGATGTGCGGTTTCATGCATTCGGGGTGTCCGTGACTTAGTATCAAATTGCTAGTGAAGCGAGCTTTATGCTTATCGAAGGAACATCGGATGGATTCGGAAGGCCACGCAAAGGGCTATTGGTACGGGAAAGACCCCGGGCAGAAGGCCATCGCCATCGATGTCCTGAACGCGCTGCGGGACTATCGAGCCTCCGAACAAGCGATGCGCCGCAGGACCCGCTCGTCCATGGGGATGGGCGAGAAAGACTTGCTGGCCCTGCGGTACCTTTTTGAGGCGGAAGCCGACGGCAAAGTGATGAAGCCGAAGGACCTGGGCGACAAGCTGGGAATAACGTCGGCGTCCATGACCACCTTGATTGACCGTCTGGTGGAGTCAGGCCACATCCGCCGTGAACCCCATCCCACCGATCGTCGCGCGCTGATCCTGAAGGCCACCCCGGGATCGGACCAGGAAGTCCGGCACACCCTGGGCGGAATGCACCGCCGGATGTTGGACGCAGCGTCTGCGCTGAGCCCGGACGAGTCACGGGTCGTGGTGGATTTCCTGCAGCATATGCGGGAGGCCTTGGACACCATCGACGAAGAGCCCGGAGAACCGTCCGGGTCATGACGTCAGGCTCCACTGCAGGATGAAGATCAGGGTCACCAGGAATCCTGAACCGTAGTTGAGCCAGATAAACCGCCGCCATGCCACATTGGTGCGTGCCGCCGTCGTATCCGTGACGTTCCAGTACGGTGCGCAATTAACGATGTACGGGACGGCGATGATCGCCGCCAGCGGCCCGGGCCACGGCGTGGCCAGCATCGAGAGTCCCGCAACAAACCACAGGACGACGGCGAGCCGCACCGTCCGGCGGGCACCGATGACCGTTGCGATGGAGCCGATGCCGGCCTGCCGGTCGGGCTCGATGTCCTGTACGGCACCGAAGGCGTGGGCAGCCATGCCCCAGAGGAAGAACGCGGTCAACAGAAGGAGGAGACCGGGCGTCACCTCGGCACCGGCGAGGGCCAAACCGACGACGGCGGGACTCACGAAGTGCGTACTCGACGTCAGCGAGTCCAGGACGGGGCGTTCCTTGAAGCGGAGTCCCGCCACGGAGTAGGCCACCACGGCGAAGGCACTCACGGCCAGGCTCAGCCACACTGCCGGTCCGCCGGCGAAGGCGAGGACCAGCAGGAACGGCACGTTGGTGACGGCGGCGAGCCACAGCATTGGCCGGTGCAGCTGGGGCCGGAGGAGTGCGCCTTCGATGCCGCCCTTGCGCGGATTCTTGAGGTCCGATTCGTAATCAAAGACGTCGTTGATGCCGTACATGGCCAGGTTGTAGGGGATCAGGAAGTAGAACGTGCCCACGATCAGGACCCAGTCGATTTCGCGGGTGGTCAGGAGCATGGCCGCGGCAAACGGATACGCGGTGTTGATCCAACTGACCGGCCGGGACGCCAGTATTGCCTGCGGAACCAGGCCTGTGAGGTCGGATTTTGCTCCGGCACTCCGACGGCGGGTCAGCCACATCCACAGCCCGGGAAGCACCACGACCCCTGCCAGCGGATAGGCGAAATCCTCGATGGGTGCCAGCCCGGCCTTCAAGCCAAGAATGTGCGAGGCGTCGTAGTGGAAAAGCTCCATGCCGATCATCACGGAGTCGAACACCGCGGTCAGCACAGCCAGGGCGGCGAACGCCAGCCCCACGGCTTTCCAATGCCTGGAGGCTTCGCCCTGCCGGGCACCCCGGCGGGCAAAGATCACGCCGGCGACGGCTGCCGCGGCGATGAAGGCAAGTGCGAGCCACAGGTACGTCATGCGTTCTCCCGCTCCCGCTCCGCTTGCCTCGCGGGAGACCGTTCCAGCAACCGCCGGGCGCCCGTGTACAGGACCATGGTGCACAGGGTCAGGAAGAGCAGGAACACGGGCTCCTCAATGGGCAGTTCGGGAGCGATCAACAGGCCCGTGGCTATGGTTCCTTCGCCGCGGAGGAAAATCCCCAGTCCGATTCCGGCTGCGTCCCAGCCGAGGAAGAACAAAACCCCGACGGCGGTTACGATCGCCGCTGCCTTCGCGTCATGCCAGAAGAACAGGCGGAATCTGTGATCCAGCAGCAGCATGCAGGTGATGCCGAGCAGCAACGAGGCCAAGTAGAGGACTCCCATCAGCCAATCCTGCTGGCTACAGGCCTCACGGTGACAGGGCCGGTGCTGTGATCGCCGCGGATCCTCTTCAGCACCAGCTCGGCGCTGATCAGGCACATGGGCACCCCCACGCCAGGGGCCGTTGTGGCGCCGGCGTAGTAGAGGCCCTGCACGCGCTTGGAGGCATTCTGGGGCCGGAACATGGCGCTTTGTCCCAGTGTGTGGGCCGGTCCCAGCATGCCTCCGCGCCATGAGTTGTAGTCACGGGCGAAGTCCGCTGGTCCTGTTGTCTGCCGGACCACGATCCTGTCGCGAAGGTCCGGGATGCCTGCCCATTGGGCGATCTGGTCGATCGCCGCGTCGGCGGTTCGTTCTATGAGCACGTCTCCCGCCCCGTCCGGCCCGCCGGCTCCCAGTGCGGGATCGGCCGGGATGGGAACCAGGACGAAGAGGTTCTCGTGGTCTGTGGGCGCTACGGCGGGATCGGTTGCGCTGGGTTTGCAGACATAGATTGACGCCGGGTCCGGAATGGCCGGGTTTTCACCGAAGATGGAGGCGAAGTTTGCCTCCCAATCACGGGTGAAGAACAAAGAGTGGTGCGGCAATTCAGGGAGCTTGCCCTTGACTCCCAGCATCACCAGGACTGCTCCCGGACCGCTGGTACGCCGCTGCCACCAGGAACCGGGGTAGCTGCGGTCCCGCACGCCCAGCAGTTGGGTTTCGGTGTGGTGCAGATCGGCGCCGGAGACCACGAGGTCCGCCACGCTGTAGTGCTCGTTCCCGGAGGTGTCACGCCAGGTCACGCCGGTGACTTCACGGCTGTCCCTGCCGGTCAAGGCGGCCGGAAGCTTGACGCCGTCGAACCGTCCCACCTTCTTGGTCCTGCTGACGGCGCGGGTGGTGATCTTGAGGGCCTCGGCGCCGGTGTGGATCCGAACCCCGGCCTGGACTGCCAGATCCTCAAGCCGGCCCACGAGCTCCCAGAAGCCGCCCATTGGGTATTGCACCCCGTCACCGAGGTCCAGCGCACTCATCAAGTGGTACATGGCAGGAGCATCGGAAGGGCTGGTGCCCAGGAAGACGGCCGGATAACCCAGGACCTGCCGCAGCACAGGATGCTGGAAACGCCGGGCAACGTATTTGTCCAGGGGCGTCAGCAGAAGCTGCGCAAGCTTGGGCAGGCTGCGCAGCACCTCGGGTTGGAGCAGTCCTTGCAACCTGGTGAAGGGGTTGTAGAGGAAGAAGCGCTCCGCCATGTCGGTGGTGTGCCGCGCCGATGCCAGATAGGTGGCCAGCTTCCTGGCGCTGCCGGGTTCCACGTCCTCGAACGTTTCCAAAACCTGTTCGCTGCCCAAGGGGACGGTCAGCGTGTCCGGCCGGACGCCGTCGAGGTTTGGTTCGCTGAACACGCGGTACGCGGGACTAAGCGTGCGGAGATCCAACTGTTCCGCGGTGCTGGTGCCCAGAAGCTCGAAAAAATGGTCGAAGACGCCGGGCATCAGGTACCAGGAGGGGCCCGTATCAAAGCGGAAGCCGTCGCGCTCAAGGCTGCCGGCGCGCCCGCCAACGCGGTCACGCTGCTCAAGGAGTTGGACTTCGTGTCCTTCGTGGGCGAGGAGGGCGGCGGTGGCAAGCCCAGCGATGCCACCGCCGATCACTACTGTCCGGGTCATCGGTGCAGCTCCATCCAGGTTGAGGTGACTGCCCGCGCGGCAAGGCCGGCCTTCACGGCATCCGGGACGCGCACCCGTGAACGGTAGAGCTCGTCCACGGTGGTCTGCTCGATCCTGTCCGTCAGGGCTGTGAAGAGGGAAAGGGCGCTGCGGACAGCGGCCCGGGCATCGCGCGGCAGCAAAGGGATGACGGCGTCGGCGTCGGCCAACTGGGCGCGGATGGTGCGTACCCATTCCACGCGGTCGTGGTCCTCAAGGTGCTCGGAGGTGCCCAGGTAATTGCGTCCCAGACGGGTGGTGTCATCGGCCAGGTCGCGCAGGAAATTGATGTTCTGGAAAGCAGCCCCCAGCCGGCTGGCGCCATGCTGCAAAGCCGCGGCGTCGCCGTCGTCGATGTTTTCATCCCGCATGAAAACGCGCAGGCACATCAGCCCTACAACCTCGGCGGAGCCGTGGACGTAACCCTGGTGGGCGTCGGCGTCGAAACGCAGGGGGGTCTCCGGGGTCCCGGTGCGCTCGCCGAGGTCCGTGCGCATGGAGTCGAAGAACGGATCAATGAGCGACTCGTCAATACGGGCCGCGCGGGCAGTCTGCGCGAAGGCATGGATGATGAGGTCGCTGCTGTAGCCCAGCTTGACGGCCCGGTGGGTCTCGTCGATGAAGTGGGCCAGGGCATCGCACTGTTCCTGGTAGCTGAGGCCGGCCTCCGCGGTGACACCATCCACGAGTTCGTCCGCGACGCGCACCAAGGCGTAGATGTTCCGGACATGTTGGCGGTGCCGCCGCCCGAGCAGCTTGCACGCCAGCCCGAACGAGGTGGAATATGCGGCGATCACCTGGTTGGCGGCCCGCTCGGCCGTCCGGGTGAAATGGGTGAATGAGGTGTCTGAGGCGAGGCTCATGACTGCCGTCCTTCCAATTGCCCGGCAAGGTCCAGCAACACATTGCACACGCCCTGCGGGATGGTGCTGGTCAGCAGCTCGTTGAAGGCCCGCATCTGCTCCTCGATGAGTCCGTTGACGAACGTTTCCGCCCCGCAATCGGCCAAGTGCCGGCGAACGTATTCGCATTCCGAGCCGTTCAGCTCCGGCCTGCCGAAGAAAGGCTCAATGTCCGGCCATGCCGCCGTGGTTCGTGCATGGGCGATGATGGCCGTTTCTTTTCCCTCCCGCAGATCCGAAAAGGGATCCTTGCCGTGCCGGCGGGGGTCCCCGAACGTTGACAGGAGGTCGTCCTGGAGTTGGAAGGCGAGGCCCAGATGGCGGCCGGCCGTGGCGAGCGCATTTTCGACGGCGAAGTCCGCGCCTGCCAGCGCGGCTGCGGCCCGCAGGGGAAGTTCGAAGGTGTAGGTGGCGGTTTTGTAGCCGCACATCACCAGGATGGTCTCGAGGTGGGGGTCGATGATGCCGTCCCCGAGGCCCACGTCCAGCTGCTCACCGGCCACTGTTTCATTGATGGTGTGTTCCAGGAGATCCAGGAGCCGCAGCCTCAGTGCATGCGGGAGGTCAGCCCTGGCGAAGGCCTGGTGGGTGGCGGCGAGGAGCATGTCCCCCATGAGGATGCCGCCGGTTTGGGCCCAGTGGAGGTCGCTGCCTTCCCGGGCGCCTTCACCACTGTTGGTCCGGGGAAGTGACTGGGTTTCTGAAAGCGACTTTGCTTCTGCGAGGAGGGAGCCGATGAGGTTCGGGTGCCCGCGCCGGACCAGGTCTCCGTCGATCACGTCGTCGTGGAGCAGGAAAGAGTAGTGGAGGAGTTCGATCGCGGCCGCAATGCTGATGGCCGTTTCGCGGTGGCCCGTGTCCGGCGGGCTGGCTTGGGGCTGGTTGGTGCGGGGCTGGCCTGTGCCGTCCGTGCCGCGCCCCCTGAGGGCATCGTAGGTCTCCATGAGCAGCAAGGGACGCACGAACTTTCCACCCAGGACGTTGTGGCCGGCCAGTTCCCAGAGCCTGGTGAAATGCGGCCCATACGTTGTTGCGGCGGCGGCCCGCTTGCCGATGAGCCCGCTGAGCTCGTTCTCAATCGCCGTGCAAAGGTCGGTGCGGCTGCGTAAAGCACCGGAGGTGACGGTCATGCTTTGGCTCCGGTCCCGAGGGGGAGTACCCGCGCTTCAAGCAGCTGAGGGAACTGGAGTCCCAACCACGGGCTGAAAGCGGAGGGGGTGCGCTCCAGGGAGTTGGCCAGCAGGGCCGGTGACATCCAGGCCCAGTCCGCTACCTCTGAAGGATTGGGTTTTAGATCGCCGGCGATCCTGGCTACGTAGACCGGGCAGATTTCGTTTTCCACAATTCCCGTGGGGTCCACGGCCCTGTACCGGAAGTGGGGGAGCGCCATTTCAACCTGGTTGGCATCCACCCCGAGTTCGAATTGCGCCCGGCGGGCTACTGCGTCCAAGGGGTCCTCGCCGGGTGCCGGGTGTCCGCAAAAGCTGTTGGTCCACACTCCGGGCCAGGTTTTCTTCTCCGGCGAGCGGCGGGTCAGGAGAACCTCGCCGTCATCGTTGAGGAGGTAGCAGGAGAATGCGAGGTGGAGGGGCGTTTCCTGTGTGTGGACCCCTGCTTTGGGGGCTTCGCCTATGGGTGTGCCGGCGTCGTCAAGGAGGACAACCATCTCTGTAGCGTTCATACTGCGCCTTCCTCCTGCAACCTGAGTCTTTACAGCAGCCCGAATATTGCTAGACAAGCTAGAAGAAAGGCTACCATGTAGGAAGTTAGGTGTAACATACTCAGCATGTCCAGTCTTGAAGAAATGCCTGATGAAGCCGGGTTCCCGGTCTCATCCGGCCTCTATCATCTGGACGCCAACGATCCCCATCAACAGTTGATTGACCGCTCCCGGTTCTCCGAAGCCGACATCGAACAGATCAGCGAACTCATGGCAGCGCTCGGGAGGCTCCGCGACGCCGAACAGCGCTTGGCGGAGGCTTCACTCCGGTATATGAAACTGAACCAATCGGACATGCGGGCGCTGCATTACCTGATCGTCTGTGCCAACCATGGCGTCATAGCCACGCCCGGAGCCATAGCTTCCCACCTGAACATCTCGACGGCGTCAACCACCAAATTGCTGGACCGGCTGGAACGCGCCGGCCACGTCACCCGGCAGGCGCACCCCTCCGACCGACGGGCCCTCGCGATCGCCATTACCCCGGAAACGCACGAAGCCGCGATGCGTACTGTGGGCAAGCAACAGGCGAAGCGGTTCCTGGCGGCCGCACGCCTCACTCCCGACGAGCGCGTGGCCGTGATGCGGTTCCTCGATGACATGGCGCGGGAGATCGAAGTGGCGGACGAGCCCTGGGCTGCGGCTCCACGCTGAAAGCTTCCTGTGATTCGAATGATAAGTGTGAGCCAAGTGACACTTTTCTCTGTAAGATTCGAGGCAAGGCCCTCATGCGGCGGGCCGGCAGTTGTCTGGCCTGGCCAGCGGGGGATACACAAAGGAATAATTGATGGCTCAAGAAGCGGGCTCTCTATCACCGGGTGACGACGCGGACAGCAGCAACCACGACGGCGCAGGGGACACGCCGTTCGCGGATGAAGTGACCATGCGGGCACAGGTCCTGGACATCATCGAGTCCATTCTTGAGGACGCTGAACCGCGCAGTGAGGGGGCCAGGAACAAGCTCCGTGAGCTTCTTGACGCGCGGCCGGACGACCCCGAGGGTGCATTGCTGAAGCACCTGCTCCTCACCCGGAAAACATCACAGCCGGCGTCCAACGTGCCTGTTCACTTGGAACACGCCAGCCTGCATCTGGAATCGTCCGACGCGTCACGAACCGTGCTGGTCCCTGTCAGCCACGACGTCCGCGCCGGCATCCAATCGATCCTGGCCGACAAGCTTCTCCTGACGGCGTTCCAGCCGATCCACTCCCTTCCCAAGGGCGACCCAATCGGCGTCGAGGCCCTGACAAGGTTCATCGGTGAGGACGGTGCGGGCGCCGACGTGTGGTTCAGTGAAGCTGCTGCTGCCGGTCTGGGAACTGAGCTGGAGATTGCAGCGCTGCATTGCGCCCTGATGGCTGCGCACGACGTCCCGGAAAACATGTTTGTCACTCTGAATCTCACCCCGGCCACCTCGCACGATCCCCGGGTGCGGAACCTTCTGGCCGCTGCCGCCTTGGCCCCCGAGAGGATCATCGTTGAGCTGACGGGCAGCCTGGAATCCATGGCGGCCCAGCCGGACGGCGAAGGCCTCGAACAACTGCGGGCCTTGGGGTTGCGGGTGGCGATCAGCGCCTCGGGTGCCGCATTGGTCTCGCTGGACAGGATCGAGCAATTGCGCCCCGACATCATCAAACTGGACCGCCACCTGATTGAAGGAATCGCCGGAAACGACGGCCAGAAGCTCCGCGCCAAGGCCATCGTTGAGCTGGCCCGTGAGATCGGGGCAGATGTCCACGCGCAAGGCATCGAAACGGCCGAAGAACTGCACGAAGTCACCGCCTTGAAGGTCACCGCTGCGCAGGGATACCTTTTGGGCCGTCCCTCGGTGCACCCGCTTGATTGGTCGGCCTGGAGCGTCCGGGCGCAAACGGAACCGCAGCCTGCCAGCTGACCGTCGTTGAATCGACGACGCCGGTCCTCGCCCGGGGTGCCAGGCGGCAGGCCGCGTGGCCGGTCAGTTGTTCGGCGGCCGGTCAGTCAGTTGTTCAGTCCGTTATACGGCGGGGATCGTTCCCGACATAGCTGCCTGGCGGCATCGCCGCACCGAAAACCGGCCCGGGCTGTGGACGCTTGGGGTGCCGACCGCCGTCGGCGTTCCGCTGCGTCAACCTCCGCACAACCCAAGGAAAAAGGTGCTCCCGGGCCCACACGATGTCATCCGCGCGGGCCTCGCGCCAACGGCGCTCGGGAAGCGGCCGCGGAGCCAGCGGTTCAAGGGAATGCGGGACGTTCAATGACTCCAGGACCATGATGGCGATGATGTGCTGGCCGAGCGGAGAGAAATGAAGCCGGTCCGGATCCCACATCCGGGGATCGGTGAGTTGGCGCAAAGCCCAGAGATCGGCAATCACGGCATCATGACGGGCGGCCACCACGCGGATGTTCTCGTTGAAAACAGCCACTTTGCCGCGGGTCCTGCCAAGCACCGGGGTCGCGCCCCAGTCCGGGCCGGTGAAGAGGACGATGGTGGCGCCCGTTGAGGCCAGCGTTTCCACGCCACGATCCAGTTCCAGTGCCAGCTTGTCGGGGTCGCTCCTATGAAAGAGCAGGTCGTTGCCGCCGGCGTTGAGAGTAATGAGATCGGGTTTGAGGTCCAATGCCGGACCCACTTGCTCCTCCAGGATCTGATGGAGGAGCTTCCCGCTGATCGCCAGGTTGGCATAGGCGAAATCGTGGTGGTCCGTACTCAACTCTTCCGCTACACGGTCCGCCCATCCCCGGAGTCCGCCCGGGCTGCGGGGTTCGGGGTCGCCCAGACCCTCCGTGAACGAGTCCCCCAATGCCACATAACGGCTCCACGGGTGCAGTCCAGCCCGGAAGCTACCGGAACCGTCCTGCGCCAAACCGCCGGCATCAGGAGCGTCCATCCCTCCATAGTGCGCCACATCCTGAAAATGTGTGCTGAAACGGGAATTCTTTTATTCAGCTGCGGAACCTCGGTCCGCCGTCCATTTCGTGCGCTGTTGGGTACGGTAAGCCTATGGCTGCCTCACGAAAGCGATCGGACTCCAGCTCCACCCTGCTGACCGTCGTCATCGCTTTCGCGGCGAACGCCCTGGTTGCAGCGGCCAAATCAGTGGCCGCCGCGCTCACCGGTTCGGCGTCCATGACTGCTGAGGCGGCGCACTCCTGGGCCGACACCGGCAACCAGGTGTTCCTGTTCCTGGCCGAACGCCGCTCCCAACGTCCGCGCGATACGGGACATCCCATGGGTTACGGCCGCGAAGCGTACGTCTGGTCCATGTTTGCCGCTTTCGGGCTGTTCACTGCCGGCGCCGTGGTTTCCATCATGCACGGGATCCAGCAGATCATTGAGCCGGAGCCTGCATCCGACTTCCTGATTGCGTACGTGGTTCTGGCAGTGGCCTTTGTCCTGGAAGGGTTTTCCTTCGTCCAGGCCTTCCGCCAGACCCGAAAGGCGGCCAGGAAGCTGGAACGGCGGACCTTGGAACAGGTTCTTGTCAGCTCGGATCCCACGCTGCGTGCCGTCTTTTCGGAGGATGCCGCAGCCCTGGTTGGGCTGGTGATCGCATTCACTGGCGTCTTCCTCCATCAGGTCACGGGTTCGCCCTTGCCCGATGCTGTCGGATCGATTGTCGTCGGTGTCCTCTTGGCGGTTGTTGCCGTCGTTCTGATCGACCGCAACCGCCGGTTCCTGGTAGGGCAGGGGGTCACGCCGGACATAGAACGGTCCATGGGGCGGCAGCTCCTGGAACACCGGGACATTGCACGGCTCACGTACCTCCACCTGGAATTCGTGGGCCCCCGCAAGCTCTATCTTGTAGCGGCCGTGGACTTGCAAGGCGACCACCCGGAACACGAGGTTGCCGTGGTGCTGCGCAGGATCGAGAGGGAGTTGGAGGACCACGAGACTGTGGAGGAAGCAGTGCTGACGCTTGCCACCCCGGACGAATCGTCCCTGCAGTTGTAGGAACGCCGGGTTACGACCGCCCGGTCTCCAGCAGCCGCTCCATCTGCTCACCGGCGTCACTGCCTGGTGCCGGGGTGTAAACCACAATGTGCAGGTCCGGCCGGTCCGACGGCGATACCTGGTGGTGCTCCAGCTGCAGCACTCCCACTGCGGGATGGTGGAAAAGGCGCTCTCGGGACTCAAAGCCAAGGATGTCGTAGCGGTCCCAGCTTTCCTGGAATTCCGGGCTGGCCTCCTTGAGTCGTTCCACCTGATAAGCGACATCCGGATCACCCAGCCGCTGACCCGTCTCTGCACGAAATTCGGCGAGGAACCTCTTGCTGGTGACGTCCCAGTCCGGGAGCAGGTCCCGGACGTAGGGGTCGGTGAAGACGAGCCACAAAAGGTTCCTGTCGGCGGCGTCGAAAGTTCCAATGTTCGGGTACAGCGCCTCGTAGGCGCGGTTCCACCCGGCCACGCCCCAGTCCGGTGAAAGCGCATACGAGGGATTGGGATCCAAGGCGTCCAACAGGCGCTGGACATGCGCCGGTGCATCGGCGGCAACCGGACCCTTGGGAATGGTGGAGGCGTATCCGCCCAAGGAGAGCACGTAGCCGAGCCCGGTATCCGAAAGGTGCAGGGCCCGTGCGATGGACTCAAGGACCTGCCGGGAAGGGCTGATGTCCCGGCCTTGTTCGAGCCAGGTGTACCAGGTGACGCTCACCCCGGACAGGAACGCGATCTCCTCCCGGCGCAGTCCGCGCTCGCGGGACCGCCCCACCGGGGGCAGCCCGTAGTCGGAGCGCAGGGCCTGGTTGCGGCGGGTCCTGAGGTAAAGCCCCAGTTCCTTGCGCCTCTCATCTTTCACACTGACAACACTATTACTCTGGTACTTTCACTACTAGTAGCAGCACCGTCTTCCAGGGGTAACAAAACCCCAGCAGGATGGTACTTATGCCTGCACTACGCTCACGAACAGTCACCCACGGCCGCAATATGGCCGGCGCCCGCGCACTGCTGCGCGCCTCCGGCGTCGCCAACACGGACATCGGCAAGCCGATCATTGCCGTGGCGAACTCCTTCACCGAGTTCGTCCCCGGTCACACCCACCTTGCCCCCGTGGGCCGGATCGTCTCGGACGCGATCCTCGCCGCCGGCGCAGTACCGCGCGAATTCAACACCATCGCCGTCGACGACGGCATCGCCATGGGCCACTCCGGGATGCTCTACTCCCTGCCGTCCCGCGACCTGATCGCCGACTCCGTTGAGTACATGGTCAACGCACACTGCGCGGACGCCCTCGTATGCATCTCCAACTGCGACAAGATCACTCCGGGCATGCTCATGGCAGCGCTGCGCCTGAACATCCCGGTGGTCTTCGTCTCCGGCGGTCCCATGGAGGCCGGCCGCGTGACCCTGACCGACGGTTCCGTGCGTTCCCTGGACCTGGTGAACGCCATCGCCGACGCCGTGGACGAATCCATCTCCGACGAGGACATCAACCTCATCGAAGAGAACGCCTGCCCCACCTGCGGTTCATGCTCGGGCATGTTCACGGCCAACTCCATGAACTGCCTCGCCGAGGCCATCGGCCTGGCCCTGCCGGGCAACGGCTCGGTCCTCGCGACCCACACCGCCCGCAAGGCGCTGTATGAGAAGGCCGGTGCCACCGTCGTCGAGCTCGTGAAGCGCTATTACGACGGCGACGACGACTCCGTGTTGCCGCGCTCCATCGCCACCGCTGAGGCCTTTGACAACGCCATGGCGCTGGACATCTCCATGGGCGGCTCCACCAACACCATCCTGCACCTGCTGGCTGCGGCCCAGGAAGCCGGCGTGGAGTACGGACTGGCCGAAATGGACGCCAAGTCCCGCCAGGTGCCCTGCCTGGCCAAGGTGGCCCCGAACGTCGCCGGAAACAAGACCTACTACATGGAAGACGTGCACCGCGCCGGTGGCATCCCCGCCCTGCTGGGTGAGCTGAACCGCGGCGGCCTCCTGCACAAGAACGTCCACTCAGTGCACTCCGCCGACCTCGAAGGCTGGCTGGACGACTGGGACATCCGCGGCGGCAAGGCAACGGAAGAGGCGCAGGCACTGTGGCACGCGGCTCCCGGCGGCGTCCGTTCCTCAACAGCGTTCTCGCAATCGAATGAGTGGACCTCCCTGGACACCGACGCCGAGGGTGGCTGCATCCGTTCCGTGGAGCACGCGTTCTCCAAGGACGGCGGCCTCGCTGTGCTGCGCGGCAACGTGGCGGTGGACGGTGCCGTGGTGAAGACCGCAGGCGTGGACGAGTCCATCTGGACCTTCGAGGGCCCTGCCGTTGTGTGCGAGTCGCAGGACGAAGCCGTGGAAATGATCCTGAACAAAACCATCAAGGAAGGCGACGTGGTGGTCATCCGCTACGAAGGCCCCCGCGGTGGCCCGGGCATGCAGGAAATGCTCTACCCGACGTCGTTCCTTAAGGGCCGGGGATTGGGCAAGAAGTGTGCCCTCATCACCGACGGTCGCTTCTCCGGCGGCACCTCCGGGCTGTCGATCGGGCACATTTCCCCGGAAGCTGCCTCCGGCGGCGCCATCGCCTTGGTGGAGAACGGTGACATCATCAGCATCGATATCACCCAGCGCTCGCTCCAGTTGCAGGTTTCGGACGAGATCCTCGCCGAACGCCGCGAGAAGCTCGAAGTCAACGGCGGGTATAAGCCCAAGAACCGCGACCGCCAGGTGTCGCCGGCTCTCCGCGCCTACGCGGCCATGGCACTCTCCGCTGACAAGGGCGCCGTCCGGGACGTCTCGCTGGTGGAAAACCTCTAAGGCCTAGCGCCGCGCCTTTTGCGCCCGGGCCGCCTGCCGCCGTCGTGCTTTTACAACGCACGACGGCGGCAGGCGGCCTTTTTCTGCTTAACTGCGGTTGATGCGTTATCCACATACACAGATTGGCGTGGTTACTGGGGATTGGGGCCGTGACAGGCTTGCTTTATGGGGATCGGAGGGCAGGTGGCTGAAGGGCAGGCGGAGTCTTCATCAGACTCCGCGGTGGACTGCCTCGAAGACGGTATTGATGCCCTGGATGGTGTGAGGGCGTCGATCCTTGCTCAAGCCTCGATGTTCGATTTCGGCGAGGCGAGCGCTTTCGCCGGCAGAGTCGAGGATATTGCCCGGACCGTGGAGTACCTTCAGCTCGTCGCAGCCCGGGCCGTGGAGCGAACCCGCAAGGAAGCCGGAACTGCCGCGGTGCTCGATGACGGGTACCGGAACGCTGGGGATTTCCTCCGTGCACGGCTGCGGATCACAGCCAAGGAAGCCCGGCGTCGCCTGGCCCTTGCGGACGCCGTCCTGCCCGGCGTCGGCATTGCCGGAGAGCCGGTCCCGCCGCAGCGCGAACAGCTGGCCTCCGCTGTGGCCGACGCACTGGTATCCGGCGGCTCGGCCACCCTGATCAGCACAGCACTGGACCGCGTCCATCTTCTGACCGATCAGGACACCATCACCAGGATGGAGAAGGACCTCACGTCCACAGCCATCCAGTCCGACACGGATTTCGTTTCCACGACGGCCCGCCGCTGGATGGATTTCATTGACCAAGACGGTGCCGAACCCACGGAAGAAGTGCTTCGGCAACTCCAAGGTGCGTTCATTCGAAAGCCACGCTTTGGCCTGAATCATCTCGAAATCTTCGCAACGGCCGAGCAATTCGAGACCCTCACCACCGTCATGAACGCCGCCACGAACCCCCGCCTCGTTGAGGGCGGGGTGCGCAATACTGGCAGTTCTGGCGGCCCGGGAGGGAGAAATGGCCCAAGCCGCACGGCTGTCCATACCACCCAGCGCGGCGCGGACACCAGGGGTCGGAGTTCAGCCGCCCAGGTCCGCACCCCAGAGGGCAGGGTAGCCGCCACCGTTCGCATGGAGCCCGCGAACGGGAGGAACCCGATTCCGGAACCGGGTCGCCGCTCCCGCGCCCAGAAACTCCTCGACGGTCTGGTCGGTGGCTGCGCGTTGGCCCTGAGAACCGGTCAGCTACCAGCCAATGGCGGCTTGAAACCCCAAGTCATGGTCACCATCGACTACCGGGATCTCTTTGACCAGCTCCAGAGCCACGCTGCCAATCAACAAACCGGCAACCCTGTGGGCACCGGTGAAACCGACCCGGGCACAAGAGCGGCAGGCAACGGCACAACAGGCACAGGCGGCCTGCGACCCAGGCTCAGCAGCGCGGTATCAACCTTCCAAGGACCCATCCACCCGAACGTCATCCGGAAGATCGCCTGCGACGCCGATATCCTCCCGGTCTTGCTCGGCACCGAAGGCCAGGTCCTCGGAATTGGCCGGACCAGCCGGATCTTCCCGCCCCACATCCGCAAGGCCCTCCAGGCCCGCGACCAAGGATGTGCTTTCCCGGACTGCACCATGCCGGCGCCTTGGTGCGAAGCCCACCACATCACCTACTGGTCGCAAGGTGGCCCCACCAACACCGACAACGGCGTGCTCTTGTGCTCACACCATCATCACGTCATCCACAAGGAACAGTGGATGATTGCGAGCAGAAACGGCATCCCGTGGTTCATCCCGCCGGCGCACGTCGATCCCAGCCAAGCCGCCCGACGGAACCATCACCACGCACCGCTGCGGACATAGACCGCCAGCCTTCACGGCCATGGCGGGCGACTGTCAAAGGCGGCCTACCGATAGAGCTCGGCCAGCAATGCAACCACAGCCTGCTGATCCTGGGGCGGGTCGTTCTTCAGCCACGCCACGTACACCGGAACCATGGGTGCGTCACGCACCGGCCGGTAGGCGACTCCCCGGCGTCGATATTGATGTGCCGTGGAGGCTGCAGTGATGCCCCGCGCGGCCCCGCTGCCGATCACGGTCAGCCAATCGTCGATGTCGTGGATAGGGATAACCTCCGGGGGCTTACCCTGCTCCGGCCATAGGTCCAGTGTTGTGCTGCCTGTGCGCAGGTCCATTGCCACGGGCAATGTGGCGATTTGCGCCAAAGACACTGACCTCCTTGGGGCCAGCGGATCGTCAGTGGACATGGCGCAGTAGCGCTTTTCCTCCCCGACGCGCACATGCTCGACGGCGGCGGCCTGCGGGAGTCGTCGAAGGATTGCGTAATCGGTGGTTCCATCCAGCAGGCCGCCGCTTGGGGTGTTGGAACGGGTGAGTTGAAGCCCGGTGTGCGGGAAGCGCAATTTCCAGCGGTGTTGGAATTCGGTTGTGTGCTCACCCAGAGCCGACCACGCGTAACCCATGCGGATCTGCCCCGTTCCGGCCCGGGCATCCCGTTCAAGATCGGCCAGGAGCGCGATGATCCTGCGGGCCTTGCCCAGTGCGCGCTCACCGGCGGCTGTCAGCCCCACGCTGCGGGTGGTTCGCTCCACGATGCGTGTCCCCAGTGCTTGCTCAAGGGCTGCGATGCTTCGCGACACGGCGGCCTGGGACATTCGAAGCTCGATGGCGGCGTCGGTGAACGTGCCTTGCTCCACTACCGCGATAAGACAGCGCAATTGGCGCAGTTCCACGTCCATGTCCTCATCTTATTCATGCACGCAGCGCATAAATACGCCAATTCATGCATTTAGCCCCTGAACCCCCGGCGTGCAGAATCTCCTCATGGAACAGACCAACGCCGCAGCGGGCAAGGCCGGGGGAGCCGCAACCCTTGTCGCCAGTGCGCTCTCCAACCAACTGGGGGCCGCCAGCGGTTCGCTCGCTTTTCCTGCCATGGGACCTGTGGGCGTCGTTGCTGTTCGACAACTTGTGGCCGCGGCTGTCCTGCTTCCGGTCGTGCGGCCGAGGCTGCGCGAGTTGAACTGGCACCAATGGTGGCCGGTGCTTCTCCTGGCCGTGTCGTTTGGGACCATGAACCTCGGGCTCTATGCATCCATTCAGCGCATTGGCCTGGGGCTGGCAGTGACGCTGGAGTTCCTGGGCCCGCTGGCCGTGGCCCTTGCGGGTTCCCGAGGGAAGGGAAGTGCCCTGTGCGCGCTCGCCGCCGCAGTGGGCGTTGTGGCGATCACCGGTCCGGAGGCGTCCACAGATCTTCCCGGCATCAGCTTTGGACTAATTGCCGCGTGCAGTTGGGCTGCGTACATCCTCCTGAACCGGATAGTGGGCCAACGAATCCAAGGAATCCAGGGCACAGCGGCCGCCACGGGGGTGTCGGCGACCCTCTTCCTGCCGGTTGCCGTCGTAGTTTTCCTGACCCAACCCATCGATGGCTTTGCGGTGCTCTGTGCCGTGGGTGCCGGCATCATGGCTTCAGTGCTGCCATATGTGGCGGATCTGATCGCGCTGCGGAGGGTTCCGGCGAATCTGTTCGGCGTGCTGATGAGCATCAACCCCGTTTTCGCGGCCGTCATCGGAGCCCTCATTCTGCGTCAGGAACTTGCACCAGCGCAGTGGGCGGGAATCGTCCTGATCGTCGGAGCCAACGCAGGAGTGCTGTTGCTGGGCCGAGTGAAACGGTAGCTACGACGGGGCATCCCCAGAGGACCCCCGCACCTGCAGCTGCGACGGAACCTGGTGCAGGCGGGCAGGAAGTTCCGGGGCTGTGAGCCGCTCAAGGATGAACTTCCCGGCTTCCACCCCCACGGCGAGATTGCCGTTGTCCACGGAGGTCAGCGACAGATGCCGGATCCTCGCGAGGTAGGTGTTGTCGTAGCCAACCAGCGAGAGATCCTCGGGCACGGACAGTCCAAGGTCGTCGGCCGCGGAGAGTGCCCCGATGCATGCGATGTCGTTGTAGGCGAAGATCGCGGTCGGCCGTTGGGGTCCGGCCAGGAGACGGCTCGCGGCAGCATAGGCACTCTCCTCGCTCACCCCGCCCGTTACCACCAAAGGTTCCAACCCGGCGTCGAGCATGGTCCGTTCGAATGACAACCGTCGCAACTTGCCGACTTCGCCCGGGCCTTGAAGATGCGCAATGCGCTGATGCCCCAGTGAGAGCAGGTGCCCGGTCGCTTGCCGCGCGCCGGCGTCGTCGTCATTGACCACGATGTCAACGCCGGGAAGTTCCGGTTCGCGCGTCCCGGCCAGGACCACAGGGATGTTTCGTGAGGCGTTTTCGATCGCAGCCGATTCCGTGGTGGTTCCTACCACTACCAGGCCGTCGATCCGCTGCTCCAGCAGGGTTTCCACGGAACTGCGGCCTACGCGGTTGTCGGTGTAGGAGTCAGCCAGGACCGGTGAGATGCCGGCCGCGTGCAGTGACGCGGTGAGCCCTTCCAGCAGTTCCACAAACCATGGGTTCCGGATGTCATTAAGCATCACCCCGATGGTGCCACTGCGCGGTCCGGAGAGGCGTTGGGCCAGTCGGTTGGGCCGGTAACCGAGCTGTTCCATCGCTTCGAGGACCGCGCGACGGCGCCCGTCGCTGACATTGGCAGAGCCCTGCAGGACCAGGGAGACCAAGGATTTCGAGACGCCCGCGGCGCTGGCGACATCGCGGATGGTGGGCTTGCTTCCGGGCAGGCTGGACGCGTCAGTCACGCATGTCTCCTTTCACTCCGGCAGATCCCATCCAAGCTTAGAGGGCTTGACGCCTTCGCCTCCCCACCGCCATTATGGACCGGTCCAAGTAAATTCCAAAGAGAGTCCTTGAGGATTTTTCATGAGTGAACCACATACCCGGCAACTGATAGCCGGCATGGTCGGAGGCGGCAAAGGCGCCGACATCGGCAAGACCCACCGCTTCGCCATGAGGCTTGACGGCCATTACGACCTCCAGGCCGGAATCTTCGGGCGGGATCCGAGCAGTTCCCGTGCCATCGGTGCCGGACTCGGTGTGCCGGCGGACCGCAATTATGGGGACGTCCGCGAAATGGCTGAGGCCGAGGCCGTTCGCGAAGACGGTGTGGACGTCGTGGTGGTGGCGACGCCCAACGACAGCCACTTCGAGATCGCCCGCACGTTCCTCAGCAGCGGCATTTCTGTGGTCTGCGAGAAGCCGCTCACGCAGGACTCGGTTTCCGCCGCCGAACTCGTACGCATCGCCGCCGCCAATGACGCCATCCTTGCGGTGCCGCACTGCTATTCCGCCTACGCCATGGTTCGCCAGGCTGCCCGCATGGTCCGCAACGGGGAGCTGGGCGCCATACGCTTTGTCGACGTCGAACATGCTTCCGGATGGGCGGCCACCCCGCTGGAAAACGAGGGCCACAAGCAGGCTTCGTGGCGCACCAATCCGGACATTGCGGGCTTTCCGAGCGTCGTGGGCGACCTCGGCACGCACGCCTTCCACCTGTTGCGCTACATCACGGGACTGGAAGCCCAGCGTCTCTCCGGCCGGCTGCAGACGTTGGTGCCAGGGCGCCGGGTCTTCGACAACGCCACCGTGGAACTCGAACTGACCGGCGATGTCCCGGCCCGCGTCTGGGCAAGCATGGCCGCCACTGGCCACAACCATGGACTCCGCATCCGCGTCTACGGGGAGAAGGGCAGCCTGGAGTGGCAGCATGAAGACCCCCATTACCTCAAGGTCCAGGATCCGGCAGGAGCCACTACCGTCCTCACACAGGGGCTCAGCACCCTGCACGACGACGCGTCCCGGCTCACCCGCGTCGGCCTCGGCCATCCGGAGGGCTTCCTTGGGGCCTTCGCAAACTTTTATTCCGACCTCGCCGAGGTCCTCCGCGCACGCCGCGACTCCACGCCGCTCCCGGAACGCGGGCTGTCTTTCCCTACCGGGATCGATGGATTGATCGGCGTCCAGTTCGTGGAAGCAGTCGCAGCCTCGCACCACGACGATTCCGCGTGGATAATCCCCGCATCAGCACACCAGAAAGCAGCAGCCTGACATGATCCGCTTCGCACTCATTGGTGCCGGTTTCATCGGCACCGTCCACGCGGCAAACCTCGCCGCACATCCCGGGGTCGAGTTCCGGCTCGTTTACGACGTCGACCAGCGGCGCGCGCAAACCCTCGCCGCGGCCCACGGTGCTGCCGTCGCCGGGGTGTTGGAGGAGGTGTTCGACCCATCCCTGATCGACGCTGTCTTCATCGCCTCCTCCACCGACACACACGCCGGGCACTTGCAGCGCGCGGCCGCCGTCGGAATTGCAGCCCTGTGCGAGAAGCCGATCGACCTGGACCTGGACCGCGCCCGCGAAACCGCCACATTCGTGCAGGAATGCGGCGTCCCCGTGATGGTGGATTTCAACCGCCGGTTCGACCGCGACTACGCCGAACTCAAACGTGTGGTCGATTCCGGCGGGATCGGCACGGTGGAACTGATCCAACTCACCTCCCGTGGCCCATCCATGCCCCCGTTGTCCTACGTCGCCGTCTCCGGCGGCCAGATGCGCGACCAGACTGTCCACTTCTTCGACTTGGCCCGCTGGCTTTCCAACGTGGATCCGGTGGAGGTTTTCGCCACTGGATCAGCGTTGGCGGAACCCGGCGTGGCGGATCACGACGACGTCGACACCTCCGCCGTCACGTTGCGGCTCCCCGGAGGGGCGTTGGTCCAGATCGACAGTGTGCGCCGCACCGGTTACGGGTACGACGAACGCATCGAGGTCATGGGTTCCGAGGGAATGGTGGAAGCCAGACGACACCGGAACGGGGCAGTGTCCCGCTACTCCGGCACGTCAGTGGTGGACGACGGGCTGCACCCCGGCTGGTTCGAACGCGTGCAACCGACGTATGCCTCGGCCCTTTCGGCGTTCGTTTCTGCGCTGGAAAGCGGCGTGGCTCCCGCGCCGTCGCTGGAAGACGGGCTGAAGGCCCAAGCCATCGCCGAGGCTGCTGTGCTTTCCTTGCGCTCCGGCCGCATGGAGCCAGTCAAGTACTGACCCGGACGGGTAGCAACGGTGCAAGCAGCAGCGCGCGTTGTGGGCGGGCGGTTCCTGTGCCCATAACGCGCGCTGCTGGGACTCAGTTGGGAGAGAACGCGGCACGGAAGGCGGCCAGGGCGGCATCGCCCGCGTCTATTCCCTGGCCACCGATCGCGCCGGCTTCCATGCCGACCACACCCGTATAGCCGGCCTCGTTGAGAGCCTTCGCGATCGCCGGATAGTTGATCTCGCCGGTTCCGGGTTCGAAGCGCCCGGGCACGTCGGCTACCTGGATCTCGCCGGTGAATGGCTGCGCCGCACGGACGAGCTCGATCAGGTTCCCCTCGCCGATTTGCGCGTGATACAGATCCAGCATCATCTTCACGTTGGGATGATTGACGGCCTGCACCAGGGCCAGGGTGTCCTTGGCTCTGGCCAGCGGAATGCCCGGGTGGTCCAGGATCGTGTTGAGGTTCTCCAAGGCGAACGTGATGCCGTGTTTTTCGCCCAGTTCGCCAAGTTTTTCCAGAGTCCGGAGCCCTGTCAGCCACATGTCGCCCGTTGAGCGGTGGGTGGGCCTCACGGCCCTTCCTCCCTCGCCGAGTTCGGCAGGATGGACCACCATGCGCTCCACGCCCAGTTCCAGCGCAGTGGGAACCAGCTTTTCTGCCGACGCAAGGACCTCGTGGGCATTGGCGGCGTCGATGACGCTGCCCCCGAAGTATCCGCTCATGGAGGAGAACGATGCCCCGGTGGCGGCCAAAGCCGGAATGTCCCGGCCTCGGGTGTCCCATAGCTCTACCTCGAAGCCTTGCTCGTGGATCCGACGAACCCGGTCAATCAGGGGCAGTTCGCCGTAGACCATTTCCGCGCAGACGGCCAGGCGGAAGCTCATGCGGGGACCCCGGCCGGGGCGGGCTGCACAGCGGGCTCTGCGGCCTGCAGTTCCGCGATGTCCGAAATCTCCACGGGCAAGCCTGTTTCCGCGGACCTGAAGGCGGCCAGTGCTACGGCCAACGCGTTCCGTGCGTCCACCCCACCCGGAGCTGCCACGGGGGCCGGCGGGACGGCCGCCGTCGTGCGTTGCTCCGGGTATCCGCGGCGTGCCGCGACGTCGTCCGCGAAGGCCGCGAGCTCGGCGGTGTAGGCGTCGTGGAAGAGGTGGATGTTCAGGTGCGAAGTCTCCGTGACGATGCCTGCGGCGGTGTAGCTGGTGGCGTTGGTGGCCTGCGGTGTTCCGGCGGTGACCATGCCTGCGGAGCCGAACACTTCGCCGCGGACATCGTAGCCGTAGAGCGCATTGAAGTTCGCTTCGGCCACAGCGATGGCGCCATTGCTGTACGTGACGGTCACGACGGCGGTGTCCAGCAGGCCGCCCGACCTCGCCTCGGGCGCTACCAGGGCATCAGCGACCGCGTGGACTTTGACCGGGACGGCCCCGGGGTTGAGCCAGTTGAGGGTGTCGAAGTCGTGGATGAGGGTTTCCAGGAAGATCGTGCCTGGAGCAATGCGCTCCGGGTTGCTGATTCCGGCTTCGGTTCCGGGGTCCCGGGTGAGGGAGCGCAGCAGCTGCGGTGTGCCTACGGCGCCGTCGTCCACCAGTTTGCGGGCGGCTGCGAAATCGCTGGAGTAACGGCGGTTGAAGCCAAACCGGAGAACGACGCCGGCGCTCGCGGCGGCATCGATGGCGGCGTCGAGTTCATCGATGGTCCGCCCGCCGGGCTTTTCGCAGAAAACATCCTTGCCGGCTGACGCTGCGGCTGTGATCAGCCCGGCGTGGAAACGCATGGGAGAGGCGATGAGGACAGCATCAACCTCCGGGTCGGCCAGCACATCGGCGGCGTCCGTACTGATTTTGGCCACGCCAAGCTTGTTTGCGAGTTCTTCGACGGCGGGCAGGACGGGGTCGGCGATTGATTCCAGGCGTGCGTTCGGAATGCGGCGGGCTATGGTCTCGGCGTGGAATTTGCCGATCCAGCCAGCGCCGATGAGGGCGATGCGGACAGGCTGCTCTGCCTGGACCGGGTGCTGGAGATACGTCATTGGGGCTCCTCTTCAGATTTCTAGATCGTTCTAGTCGCTCCCATGGTTGCATGCTGTGTGAGTGCGTGTCTAGATCGTTCTAGTGGGTTTCTTGGGAGGCCGTAAAGATGGCGTCGGATTCGGAGAGACGCCCAAAAAGAGGTCTAAGGGGTCCCGGACTTCAAACAAAAAACCTCTTCCCGGAAATAATCTTCGGAACTCCGCGTCATGTTTGAGGGACTCGGACTACATATCCAGTGCCCATGTCATTGACCGCGTTTCGCGCCGTTGCCCTTTTCGGCTGCGTCGCGTGTCATCGGCACAGTAGGCAGCGATGGGTGTGGCGGGTTCTGGGGCCCGCCCGGGGCGCCATCGTTGCATGAACGGGCTAGTGCGGTCGGTCGTCTGAGTCGCGACCGACCGCACGACTCGTTCGAAGCCCGGCGGTTGGATCGTTCTATAGACTGGCTCCCGAACAGAGGAGCGCCATGACGGGCAAACGGCCTACGTTGATGGACGTAGCGGAAGCAGCAGGTGTATCACGCGCCCTCGTTTCCATCGTCATGCGGGATGTTCCAGGCGCATCGGACGCCACCCGGGCAAAAGTGCAGGAAGCTGCCCGGGCACTTGGCTACAGGCCGGACAGTCGTGCCCGCCTGCTCCGAAGCAGCCGCACGAGGCTCCTTGGCGTCAGTTTCTCCACTGCCCATGCTTTTCACGCCGAAATCGTTGATGCCGCCTACGCCGGAGCCACACTGCGGGGCTACGATATCGCGCTCAGTGCGGTGGCCAACGGACGGTCCGAAGAACGTGCAGCGGACTCGCTGCTGGATCTCGGATGCGAAGCCCTGATCATGATTTCCCCGACCCTCGAAGAACAGCAGTTGGCCGAATACGCGGCCCGGGTGCCTGTAGTCAGCCTGCTCCGGGACGACGTTGGGGACTCCGTGGACTCCGTGAGCAGCGACGACCGGGCCGGCATGCACCTCGCGATCGAGCACTTGACCTCGCTGGGCCACCGCAGCATAGCCCACGTTGACGGCGGTGAGGCCATCTCCGGTCCGCAGCGCAGGGCGGCCTTCCGGGAAGAAATGGAGCGCCGCGGACTGGATGGCCGCGTAGTCCCGGGTGGCCCCACGGAAGAAGACGGTTTGCGCGCCGGACGGAAGCTGCAGGAGGAGCTGCCCACCGCCGTCGTGGCTTTCAACGACCGCTGCGCCCTGGGCGTCTGGGAGAGCTTCAAGGCTGCTGGCCTTCGCGTGCCGGAAGACGTGTCCGTCCTTGGCTACGACGACAGTCAATTTGCACGTCTCAGCTACGTCCAGCTGTCCTCCGTCAGCCAGGACGCGCCGCTCCTGGCGCAGGCCGCAGTGGACCGCGCCGTCGACCGTTTGGAGGGGACGACGCCGGCCACCCACCTGGTGCGGACACCGCACCTGGTGGCGCGCCGCACCACAGGGCCCGTGCCTGGGTAAGGCCCGCGGCAGGACCGGGCTACCGCGCTAAACGGAGTCGGACTGTGAGTCCGCGGATTCGGAAACGGCCGGCGTCAAGGGATTGTCGATCTCGTCAGTCATCATGTGCGCTGCGAAGACGGCCACGAACGCCATGAACGGGCACACCAGTCCGGCCACCAGGAAGATCAGCCAGATGGGAACCACCTCGGCCACGGGACCGGCGAGGGCCATGGACACAGGCATCAGGGCCAGGGAGACAAAGAAGTCCAGGCTCGAAATCCGGCCCAGTAAATGCCGTGGGACCCTTCGCTGCAGGAGTGTGCCCCAGATGACCGTTCCCATGCCCTCGGTGACTCCGAAGATCAGCATCGCACCTCCGAGCAGCCACACGCTGTCCATGAAACCAATGGCTGCGACGGGCAGGCTTCCGAGGCCCCATGTCACTACCATCACTGTCAGGTAGCGGCGGGGGAGGGGGAAAGAAGCGGTGGCCAGCGCGGCGACGGCACTCCCCACGCCCATGACCGCCAGCAGGAAACCAAACATCCTTGAATCGCCACCGAGCTGGTCCCGGACGACGAAGGGCAGCAGGACCTCAATCGGCCCGATCAGGAACAACACGGACAGGCACGCCCACAGCAGTGTCCACAGCAGCCAAGGGGTGCGGACGGTGTAGCTGAACCCTTCTCGGAGGTCCCTCAGGAAGGACCTCCCAGCCGACGCGTCGGAGAACGCCACGCCGGCATCGGGGCCGCCCAAAGTATGTCTGTTGAGGAAGTTCAGGATCCCGAAGGCCAGGAAATGGCATGCAGCAACCCCGGCAACGGCGTGCGCCGGTGAAAATGCCGCCACCAGGATGCCCGCAATCGCCGGACCGGCCGCTTGCTGGAGGATCGGCCGGACGGTACCTTCCATCCCGTTGGCCGCGAGGAGGTCCTCTGCCGGCAGGATGCGCGGAAGGATCGCCGAATATGCCGGAAAGAAAAAGGCCTGCCCCACGCCCAGGACGAACGCACCGAGGGCCAGATGCCAGAGTTGCAGGACATTGAGCATCGCCAGCAACGTCACCGTGGCGATCACAGCCAGATTGGCCCCCTCCACGCCGATGATGAGCAGCCGCTGGGGAAAGCGGTCGGCGGCGATGCCACCTGCCAGCACAAATCCCACCAGTCCGATGCTGGCGGCAGTGGCCACCAACGACAATTCCAGCGGGCCGCCTCCCAGATGGATGACCTCGTAGACCATCGCCACGGCCCACATGCCGGATCCGAAAATGGAAATCGACAAAGCAGAGATCAACACCCGGAATTCCCGGTGTGCAAAGGGGCGCAGCGCTCTCAGGGCGGCCATTTCACCAGCCTAAACCTGTGTCGGGACGCTGCGTAAGGCGGTCCAGCCGCCGGCGAGGGGAGACGTCAGGTCAAGAAGCGCCCGACGGCGGGACGTCGTCGTCGATGTCCGGACCCTCCGCCGGCTCCTGGCTGTGCAGGCCGGTGTCGTGCGGAACCCAGCCTTCGGTTTCACCCTCTGCCGGGGCGTCGGTGTGGTGCCGGTCGAGGTGCTCGTTCTTGTCCGGGGCGGTCATGACGGATACTCCCTGTCCTTCTTGGACTGCTTCCGTGAGTGAACTCAGTCTACGCCGCGGAAGCCTGAAAACGGGGTCCGCTCTGCGCGGAATAGTATCCACAAACGGCCCAAAACGGCCCATGCAACGTTGGAGTGTGGCATAGGCTGAAACCATCAGTTCCCTGAACAATCAGAGCTGCCAAGGAGAGGTGAACATGCCCAAGCGACCCAACCCGGCGGTGAAAATCGCCCAGGAGACAGCACACAACGCAGTCTTCGATGCCGAAGGCAACACCAAGCCAGGAGTGCACAACGTGCTCCTGAAGGCAGTGGAGGTCCAGCGTCCCCTAGTCCTGGCGAACCTTCGCAGGCTTCAGAGAAGGCACCCCAACGATTCCCCGGCGCAGCTTGCCGCCAAACTCGAGCGCCACTACCTGTTCGCCATTTCAGGTGGCGGTGCAGCGGTGGGCGCCACCGCCGTCGTGCCTGGAATTGGAACTGCGGCATCGCTGGGACTCTCAGCCCTGGCGACCGTGGGTTTCCTGGAAACCACCGCGCTGTACGCGTCGTCCTTGGCAGAACTCCATGGCATCCGGCTCACTGACCCTGTCCGGGCCCAGACCATGGTCATGGCCATCATGTTGGGTGAAGAAGGCACGTCCATGCTCGGCGCGCTCAGCGGGCATTCACTGGGGCGGGGAATGGGCGTCACAAATGCCTGGGGGAAAACCCTGACCAAGAAGATCCCGGGCAGCGGCTTTGGAGTCGTCCGGGACGCCATCCAGCGGGCGTTCCTCAAGAACCTGATAAAGCGGCAAGGGTCTGCGTTCCTTGGCCGCGCACTGCCGTTTGGCATTGGCGCAGTGGTGGGCGGTGCCGGAAACATGATGATGGGGCGGGCCGTGGTGTCAACTGCCAAGGAAGCATTTGGCCCCTTGCCGGACACCATTCCAGGTGAACTGCTTCCCAACGCACCCAAAAACATTGCCGGGAAATCGACCCCTGCGGAGAACCCGATACTGGAAGGCGGCAATAGTGGATCTGAACGCTGATCTGGGGGAGTCTTTCGGCTCCTGGACCATGGGCGACGACGCCTCGATGTTCCGCATCGTGAGCAGCGCGAATGTCGCTTGCGGATTCCATGCCGGCGACCCCCTCACCATGCTGGACAGCTGCCGTGCGGCGTTTGAACTCGATGTGCGCGTAGGAGCGCACGTCGGATACCGGGACCTGGCAGGGTTCGGCCGGCGTTCCCTGGACATGACCTTCGACGAACTGTTCGGCGATGTGCTGTACCAGCTGGGAGCCCTGGACGGCATGGCCCACGCGGTAGGAGCCTCGGTGGACTACGTGAAGCCGCATGGCGCCCTGTACAACAGAATCGTCCGGGACGCCGAGCAGGCCGAGGCCGTGGTCGCGGCCGTCCACGCCTACGATCCCGGGCTTCCCGTATTGGGCCTGCCGGACTCGGCCTGGATCACCCTGGCCGAGGAAGCAGGACACCCTGTCTTCCGCGAAGCGTTCGTGGACCGGGCGTACTTGCCGGACGGAACGCTGGTTCCCCGCACGCAGGAAGGCGCCGTGCTGCACGACACCGCTGCGGTCGTGGCACAGGCCGTGCGGCTGGCAACACGTCGGGAAGTAGTGGCCATTGACGGCTCGGTTGTGCCTGTCCAAGCGGATTCGCTGTGCATCCACGGCGATACGCCGGGAGCGGTAACGATGGCGACCGCGGTTCGCGAGGGCCTTGAAAGCGCCGGCGTGGGCATTGAGGCGTTCGCCTGATTCTGGTTGGACGGCAGAATTCATGGGTTGGGAGGTTGCATGGGCGCAGTAGTGGTGGATCCCGGGTCCTCAAGCCTGATGCTTGAGCCGGAGCACGTCCTGGACCGCGCGTCCATGAACCTTGCCAACGCCTTGTTGGGTAATGCCGCCACAGCGCCCGGTCTGGAGGTGCTGGTGGGTGGGCTCAAACTCCGCTTCGTGACAGGCTCCGCCGTTGCAGTGACTGGCGCCGAGGGCGTCGTGACCCTCAACGGCGAAGAGCTGCCGCTGAACAAGCCCGTCCGGGTGGCTCCCGGAGCAGTGCTGTCCTTCGGTCCGGCCAACTTCGGAATCCGGTACTACGTTGCCGTGCAGGGCGGATTCACGGGCCGCGGGGCACTCCAAGCCGGCGCCGCACTGTCATTTGGCAAGGCACAGGGACATGGTTTCCCACACATCCACCAGACAGCCCGCCGCGCTTTGGATCCGGAACGCCCGGTGGTCGCCCGGATCAGCCGCGGACCCCGCGTCCCCAACTACGACGCCGGGTTGTGGCATCGCCTGACCACGGAACCGTGGATTCTCTCGCCTGAGTCGGACCGGGTCGGTGCGCGGCTGGCGGGCCGGCCACTCGAGGTGGCTTCGGCTCCGGCACCCGAGGCCCAACCGTTGACGGCAGGCTCGGTGGTGCTGCCGGCGTCGGGCCTTCCGGTGATTGCACTTGCCGACCGGCCCGCCACCGCTAAGTCCCCTGTTATTGCCGTCGTGCGGGATGAGGATATTGACCTGATAGGCCAAGCCAGGCCGGGGCAGATGGTGCATCTGCTGGGTTAGCGGATCGGGGCCCGCGGTGACGAGACATCCAACAACGTGCCCGAGCGTCAGTCCTTCTTCACTTGCTGGGCCAGCATGACGAGGATGCCGCTGGGCCCACGGAGGTACGTCAATTTGTAGATGTCCTGGTAGTTGGCAACACCGCGTAAAGGCGTGCATCCGTGCTTGGCCGCGATTTCAAGGGAGGCATCGATGTCGTCAACGGAGAAGGCGACCCGGTGCATGCCGATCTCGTTGGGAAGGGTCGGGCTCGTTTCGATCGCATCCGGGTGGAGGTATTCGAAAAGCTCCAACTGGCCATGGCCGTCGGGGGTTTGGAGTACCGCGATCTTGGCGTGGTTGCCGTCGAGCCCCACGGCGGTGTCGGCCCATTCGCCGCTGACTGTGTCGCGGCCCAACACCGTGAGGCCAAGGTCAGTGAAGAATGCGATTGTTGCTTCAAGATCCCGGACGGCAATCCCGACGTTTTCAAGTTTGATAGGCATGCGTTGAACGTACCAAGGCGCGCTGGATAGCTCCAGAGCCGCCCATTCAGGCCGAAGGGTCCTTAGCCGAAGAGCAGATGGGCCACGGTGAAGATCGCCAGGCCTGCCAGCGCGCCCACAACGGTTCCATTGATGCGGATGTACTGAAGGTCCTTGCCCACTTGGAGTTCGATCTTCTGCGAGGTTTCCTCGGCATCCCACCGCGCCACGGTGTCCGAAATGACGCCTGCTATGTCTGAGCGGTACGTGTTCACCAGGTAAGCGGCGGCGTCGCCGATCCACGTGTTGACCTTGCCCGCCAGTTCGTCGTCGTTGACCAGGCGCGTACCGAAGTCGCGGACGGCGCTCTTGAAGCGCTGGCTCAGTTCGCTGTCGGGATCGTCGACGGCGTTGAGCAGTGCCGTCTTGACCGTCCCCCACGTGCGGGAGGCAAGTTCGCGGACCTCGGGGTCACCCAGGATCTGCGCCTTGATGCTCTCCGCCCGTTCTATCATTGCCGGATCATGCTGGAGATCCTGGGCAAGGTCGGTGAGGTAAGCGTCGATCGACTGGCGGACCTGGTGATTCTGGTCGGCCTGGACTGCGCGGACAAACTTGGAAAGTTCCACGTGCACGCGGTCTCCCACCAACCCGTCAACGAAAGTCGGCACCCACAGGGGCGAGCGGTCCGACACCAGCCGGTTCACAGTTGAATGGTTGGCATCAACCCAGTCTGCGGCGCGGTCAACCAGCAGGTCCACCAGCGTGTGGTGGTGTCCATCAGCGAAGATCCTTTCCGCCATCCGGCCCACGGGCGGCCCCCACGGGGGAGTGAGGAGGTGCTTGCGGACCATTCCTTCGATGACCGCCTGTACGTCGTCGTCGTTAAGGACCGTAAACGCGCCGCGGATCACCGCGCCGCCCTCTTTGGCCACGCGTTCGGCGCCGCCGGGAGCGGACAACCAGTGCCCGGCTTTACGGGCGATATCGATGCTCGCCAGTTTCTCCTGCACAACCTCCTGTGAAAGGAAGTTGCTCTCCACGAACTCACTGAGCGATTCGCCGATCTGGTCCTTGCGCCGCGGAATGATGGCCGTGTGCGGAATCCGCAGGCCCATTGGGTACTTGAAGAGCGCGGTCACGGCAAACCAGTCCGCCAAAGCACCCACCATGCCGCCTTCGGCCGCAGCACGCACATATTCCAGCCACGGATATTGCTTCTGGAACGCGAAAGCGACCGTGAAAATCACTGCCATGGCAATGAGGAGGGCCAGCGCCAAGCGCTTCATCCGCAGCAGCGCGGCTGCCTTTTCCCTTTCACCAGCGGAAAGATCGACGACGGCGGTACGTCCGCGCGTCGTCGTCGAACCTGGCTGCGTGGGCAGCGGGTCCGGGGTGGTGACGTCTTCAGTTGGGATTCGCTCAGAGTTCACCTGCATTAGCCCAGCGTAGCCCCCGTTGGGACGGCGGTGTGGGCTACCGTGTCTGCATGACTAGCGACGACTTCACCCCGTTCCGCCCGAAGGTCTACGCCCACCGGGGTGCCAGTGCCGCGTTCGCCGAGCACACCCGTGCGGCGTACTTGAAGGCCATCGCCGACGGCGCCGACGGTGTGGAGTGCGACGTCCACCTGACCCGTGACCAACACGTGGTCCTCCTGCATGACGCCAACCTCGACCGCACCTCCACAGGCACGGGACCTGTCTCGGAACACACCTTGGAGGAGCTCAGGTCCTTGGACTTCTCTTCCTGGAAAGGCGCGCGCATTCCGGACGCCTATGGGGGAGTGGCAGACCAGTTCCTTACCCTGCCAGAACTGCTGGACATCCTCCGGGGAGCGGGACGGGAAATTGGTCTGGCAATCGAACTCAAGCATCCCAGTCCTTACGGGCTCAAGCTGGAGGAGCGGGTCATCGCAGTCCTGGAGCAGGAAGGCTGGTCCGCCGAAGAATCACGGCTTGAGAATATACAGATCTCGTTCATGAGCTTTGACTCCGACTCCGTGCAGCGGTTGCTCCAATCGGTTGCAGGGCGCCACATTTGCCAGTTGGTGGATGACTTCACAGTGCAGGAAATACGGCAGGAACTCGGGCTGGGCTTCCTTACCGGCGGTGCCGTGGCCAATGTCATGAAAGCAGCCCAGGAGGATGCCGAACGTGTCCTGGACGAAGGACAGGTGGGCATCGCCGGTCCGGGGATCGACTATGTGCGCGAGCACGCACGGAACGTTCAGCGCTGGTTGGAAGCCGGGCGCACGTTCAGGGTGTGGACTGTGGACTCCGAAAAGGATGTTGCCCTGTGCCAAGGCCTCGGCATCCAGGAGATCACCACCAACAAGCCGGCGCAGGTACTTGCCCAGTTGATGGTGTCCAACTAGACCGGCGTAGCTCCGGCTTTGGGGGCCACTCCGCTTGTGATTGAGTGGTCTCATGCCTTTTCGCTGGTCAGCCCAAGCAACCCGTACCACTTCCGCAGTCGCCCTGAGCGCCCTGCTCCTGACCAGCGCTGTGAAGCACTTCCGCACGCCTTCGTTCTACAAGCCTGTGGTGCCGGATTACTTGTGCCGCAAGGATGAGCCGGGGAGCCGCCCGAACGGCCCCCTGGCAGTTATGTCCCGCGAGGAATGGATTGCGTCTTCCGGCCTGCTGGAGGCCGCAGTCGCCGTCGGACTGCTGGTCCCTGCCACGCGCAAGGTTGCCGCCGACACGACTACCGCCATGTTCACTGCATTCCTTGCAGGACATATTGATGCCTTGCGTCGCGCCTACGGTCCGACTGGCACGAAGAAAGAGCGCCGTATCCACACACTCCGCCTGCCGCTGCAACTTCCCCTCATCCTTTGGTCGTGGAGTCTCCGGAAATGAGTGGCGGTTCCGCTCCCGCGAAGCTGAAGGAGTCACCGGCCTTCAAGATCGCGCTGTCCCTGAGCATTGCGACGGGCTTGTATGGCGTATCTTTCGGGGCCCTCTCCGTGGCATCAGGTTTTGATTTCTGGCAAACCATGGTCTTGAGCCTTCTGCTGTTCAGCGGTGGATCCCAGTTTGCGTTCATCGGCGTGGTGGCGGGTGGAGGCTCAGGTGTTGCCGCGATGACTGCCAGCGCCCTGCTGGGGTTGCGCAACGGAATCTACGGAATGCAGATCAACGCCATGCTGCGTCCAGGGGGCTGGAAGCGTTACGTCTCCGCCCACATCACCATTGACGAATCGACTGCCACAGCTTCCGGCCAGTCCGATCCCGGCGAACAAGCCCGCGGGTTCTGGACTGCGGGTATTGGCATATTCATCTTGTGGAATATCTTCACGGCGGTTGGAGCGTTGGCAGGCGATGCCATGGGCGACCCGAAGCAGTGGGGTTTGGATGGTGCTGCCGTTGCGGCCTTCCTGGCGCTGCTGTGGCCACGGCTCAAAGGGCGCCAACCCTGGGCGATTGCCGCAGCGTGCGCCTTGGCTACAGTGCTGGCCGTGCCCTTCGTGCCTTCCGGCGTCCCGATTCTTGTTGCGGCCGTGGTGGCAGGCGTGATCGGCTGGTTCAGCCACTCGCGTATGGATGAAGGGCTTGAGCCGGATCTGGATCCCTACGCGGAGACTCGCCGGCGAGATAAGAATCAGCACAGCAAAGATCATCACGGAAATGGGGGTGCGTAGTGAACCTCTGGCTGTGGATCCTCATCGCCTGCGCCTTGGCTTATCTCACCAAACTGGTGGGCTACTTTGTGCCCGCCAAGCTGTTGGACAACCCCCGCATCATGCACGTGACCGGAACCATGACCATCGGGCTGCTCGCGTCCCTCACGGTGGTGAACGCCGTGGCGTCCGGCCAGGGCCTGGTTCTCGACGCGCGGATCGGCGCCCTGGTGGCCGCCGCCGTCGCACTACTGCTTCGTGCGCCGTTCCTGGTTGTTGTCATTTCGGGCGCAGCAGCCGCTGCATTGCTGCGGCTGCTGGGCTGGGGCTAGCGGTACTGCTGGTCCGTTGGGTGTTGTCCGGGATGACCCTGGACAGGCGGCTGTCCGTAACCCGGTACTTGGCCGTAGCCCTGCTGCTGGCCGTAAACCGGGGGATATGCCGGCGGGTACGCCATGAACTGCCGGCCGGCTGCCGGTCCGAGGTATTGAGCTGAGCCGTACGAAAGCATGGGCACGAAGACCACCGGAAGCAGGACAAGCCCCACCGTGTAGCCGGCGTCTTTCCCGAAGCTCTTGGCGAGGTCGTTCAGGGCCACGATGCTGAAGTAGATCCCGGCGAACGGGATGAGGAACAGCAAGTACCAGTACCAGGGGCGCCCGGCGATCTCGAGCAGTTTGATCCCGTTGTAGACAGGGACGAAGGCGGCCCAGGCCGGTCGGCCGGACTTGGTGAAGATTCCCATGTAGAGCACACCAACGATCGCGAAGATCACGGCGAAGTAGATCAGCATGAACAGCAGGGCGAGGCCGGCCGTGGCAGCGGATCCTGCTCCGCTGGAAGAGTATGAGCTTAGGGGAATATTCATACGGTAGACGATACGGGCACGTCTTCGGCTCCGCGATGGGCAGGACTCACCATGGGCCAAGGATCGGGCCCGGCCCTGGAAGCCGCGGAGGGGCTTCAGGCGCCTTCGGTGAGCGTCACTCCGGGGATGCCCGACTGTTCCGGCAGGGGACGCGAGGGGCGTTCTGTCCGGATAGCGTCCTCGATTAGGGCCACAGGACGCTTCCAGGCTTCGGATCCCGGTTCCATGGTGTCCACTGCCCCTATCAGCATGGCCACCAGCCTGACCATGTCTTCGATAGTGATGTCTTTGCGCAGCGATCCCTGGCCCTGGCCGCGTTCCAAGAGTGTGGCCATGGACCCGATGAGCCCGCCCGTGATGCCCATGAGGAGCCCACGGCGGCCGGCGACGGCGTCAAGCAGATTGGCATCTTCGCTGGCAACCCGCATCACGGCGTCGATGACGTTGATGAGGCCTTCGGCGGCGTCCATGCCGTCCGCTGCCGCAGCGGCCACGGGGTCCACGTGCTGGCGCAATTGACGCGACAGTGCGGCGAGGACCAATTGCTCTTTGTCGGAGAAGTTGCGGAACAACGTTGCGGGGCCAACTCCAGCGGTGGCGGCAATGGTCTGCAGGGGCACGTCAGGGCCGAATTCACGGAAGCACTGCCGGGCGGCGGTAATGATCTTGTCTACGTTGCGTGCGGCGTCTGCCCTGAGGGGCTTGCGTTCAGAGGGCTGTTCCATGCTTGTCAGGGTAGCAACGCAGGCGTTCAGGCCTGTTGTTACGCGGGAGTAGGTTGTTATATGACAAACCGGCACATGAAACACTGGATTCATGTTGCTTGCATTCTCAGTTGCCCCTTCGGGCCAGCCCGCTTCCGCCGCCAATGGTGGACCCACCCCTGACGCCTCCGTGCACGACGCCGTTGCTGCCGCCGTGAAGATCGTCCGCGAGTCCGGATTGCCCAACCAGACGGACTCCATGTTCACCACCATCGAAGGCGAATGGGACGAAGTTTTCGACGTAGTCAAACGGGCCACCGAGGCGGTCGGGCGCTATGGCAGCCGCGTCTCGCTGGTCATCAAGGCGGACATCCGCCCTGGTTACAGCGGCGAGCTGACCGGCAAGGTGGAGCGCCTGGAAGACGCCATCTCCGCTTCGGAGTAGATGCTTTCCCCGGCGGGCGGTCAGTGCCAGACTGGGGGCCATGATTGAACACGTGACCGAGCCCGGCTGGGTGGACGTCGAACGGTACCTGACGGACGTCGTCGTGCATCCCGAACCTGCCCACCAGCGCGCGGTGGCTTCCGCCATGGAGGCCGGGATGCCGGCCATCGAGGTCGCGCCAAACGCTGGCAAGCTGCTGAGGATGCTGGTGCAGATGTCGGGGGCCAGGCGCGTGCTGGAGATCGGAACGCTGGCTGGGTTCAGCAGTATGTGGATGGCCCAGGGGCTGCCTGATGACGGCGGGATCGTTACGTGTGAATACCTCCGGAAGCACGCCGAGGTTGCACGCGCCAACCTGGATGCTGCCGGCGTTGGCCACAAGGTGGACATCAGGGTGGGTGCGGCCCTGGACACGCTTCCGACTCTTGCCGGCCAGGAGGCGTTCGACTTTGTCTTTATTGATGCGGACAAGGAAAACGACGCCAATTACCTCGACTGGGCCATCCGGCTGGGTCACCCCGGCACGGTGATCGTGATGGACAACGTGATCTGGGACGGTGCCATCCTGGAGCCCGGGCGGGACGAGACGAACGCTCCCGGAATCGTAAAGGCGTTGGAAATGATGGGGCAGGATCCGCGTCTGGATGCCACGGCCATTCAGACGGTAGGGAGCAAGGGCTGGGACGGCTTCGCGATCGCGCGGGTGCGGTAGGTGGACTTCACGCTTCGCCCTGCAACGGTGGACGATGCCCGGGCCATGGCTGTGATGCACCTCCAGTCATGGCGCGAGAGCTATGGACGGCTCCTGCCCGATGAGTTCTTTGCCAAACAGGAAGCAGGATTGCCCCAACGCATCGACAAGTACAGGGAGTCAATCGCCGCGGGCCATGCAAGGATGCTGGCTTTCGGTCCCGATGGCGACCTGGTGGGGCTCGGAGCAGCTGGTCAGGGCAACGACGAGGACCGCCCGTGCGATACGGAATTGTTCATGCTTTACACCTTGGAACGGATCCACGGGAGGGGAGTTGGACAGGCGCTGGTGGACGCCTTGATCGGGGACGCTCCGGCTTACCTGTGGGTCCTGGACGACAATCCGCGGGCCCAGGCTTTCTACCGCCGCAACGGGTTCGTCCCTGACGGCAAGCGCCAGTTGTGCGACCCATCGTGGTACTCGCTCCCGGAGCATCGGATGGTACGCCCCGGCGTCTGATCCTGAGTCAGCGCTCGCTCTCCTCGGGCTGGTCCATGTCCAGCGGCGAGTCGAGCAGGCCCGGCGGTTTGGGCACCCGCGCGAGCAGGAGGCAGACCACCGTCAGCCACGCCACTGCTGCCGTCAGTACCTCCGCCCATACCGATGCTCCAAGTTCCATGTAGCGATCATATGGCTCAGCGGAGCAAAATTGTAAGTATCCTTACTACTGATGTGACTGAATCGGGTAACACTGCACTCCACTAGGCTGGAACCATGGATCAGGCAGGGCGGCAATAGTGGCGAAACGCGGAAAAAGGTCGACGGCGGGAGTCGTCGAGGTGCCTTCCGGCACCCGTCCTGACGGCCCGGTGGCAGGCGTCTATTACATCGATACCGGCGACTGCGAATTGCTGCAGGACCAGGACAACTCCAACGGCTGGCTGCTGAAAATCAACGGCGTCATGAGCTCCCATATCGACCTCGCGGACCCCCTGTTCCTGGACTTCGAGTACATGCGGTGGATTGCGGCCCTGGTGGAATCCCGATGGCCCAGGGAGTACAAGCCCAAGCTGCGTGCACTCCATCTGGGCGGTGGGGCGTGCTCCATGGCGCGGTATTTCCACTCGGCGTACCCCGAAGCGCGGCAGGTGGTTGTGGAGCTTGACGGCAAGCTGGCCGACTACGTCCGTGGCTGGTTCGATCTGCCCAAGGCGCCGTTGCTGAGGATCCGCGTGGGAGAAGCCCGGGAAGTCACAGAGTCCCTCACTCCGGATACCCGCGACCTCATCATCCGCGATGTTTTTGCCGGAGCCTTCACGCCACGTGCCCTGACCACTCGGGAGTTCACGGCCCATGCCGATGCCGTACTCGCCGCTGACGGACTGTATGTGGTCAACTCAGGGGATGCGCCGGACCTGAAGAATGCCCGGGCAGACGCCGCTACTATCGCAGACACCTTCGAGCACACCATGATCATTGCTGATCCGGCCATGCTCAAAGGGCGCCGGTACGGCAACATGATCATGGCCGGCAGCCACGTTCCTTTCGGCGATGACCCCACCCTGGCGCGCAGGTTGCTGGGCGGCGGCGTGCCGGCCCACATCTGGGACGATGCCAAGGTTCGGGCCTTCGCAGCCGGAACCCCGGTGCGGCACGATCCTCCTGCCGAGTGACGTTACCCCCGGCTCAAGGAGCTGTTCCAAGCCTCCCATAGGGTGGCATACCGGCCGCCGCGGGCCAACAATTCCTGGTGCGGACCGGACTCAACAAGCCTTCCGTGCTCCATCACCACCACCGTATCCGCGGAGGCGGCCTGCGACAGCCGGTGCGCGATCACTACGGACGTCCTGCCGGCCAAGGCGGCTTCCGCGGCCTGGTCAAGCATGGTTGCCGAACCCGTTCCTGCCTCCGCCGTCGCTTCGTCCAGAACGGCGATCGGCGGGTCCTTGAGCAGGAGCCGTGCGAGGGCCACTTGTTGCGCCTGCTCGGGGGTGAGCTGGTGGCCTCCGGCACCTACGGGAGTCTCCAGTCCGTCGTCGAGCGTTTCACTCCAAGTGGCCCCTACCGTGTGCAGGACCTGCCGCAATTCCGCAGGGGAAGCGTTCGGCTTGGCGAGCCTGAGGTCCTCGGCGAGGGTGCCGGAGAAGACATGCACTTCCTGGCTCACCATGGCAATGCGTTGATGCAGCTCCGCGGGGTGGGCGCTGGCGGAATTGAGGCCCCCCACCAGGGCGGTCCCGCGTTGGGGTTGTTCCAAACCCATGATGACCTTGGCCAGTGTGGTCTTGCCTGCCCCTGACGTTCCCACGATGGCCACACGTTCGCCGGGTTTGATTGTGAGGGACACTCCGTTGAGCGCGGGACGCTGGCCGGGGTAGGCGAAGGAGACATCGTCCAAGACGATTCCGGCGTCCTTTTCCGGGGCGGTGCCACCCGGGGCGGTGCCGTCAGGCTTGGTCCGGTCCGGGGGAGCAGCCGGCCCCGCGGATTGCGTCAGCCCGAACATCCGGCCCAGGCCCGCGGCTGCCTTCTGGAGCTCGTCGAACTGCCCCAGGACCAGGCCAATCGGATCGAATAACCGGTAGAAATACAGTGCCGCTGCCGTCGCTGCCCCAATGGTTACCGCGCCCTCGGCGTGTAGCCAGAACCCCACCAGCAAAACGGCGGACAGTCCAATGAGCTCGGCCAGGTTGAGGCGGTTGTAGAAGCGGGTCAGGTAGCCAACCCCGCGCAACGAATGGCCGATGTTTTCCCGGGAGGCTGCCGCCACAAGATCGGCATGGCGTTCTGCCAGTCCCAGCGCCACGACAGACGCCGAACCGTGGACGGTCTCGATGATCTGCTCGGTCCGGTTGGCCTCGGTGATCCGGACCGTCCGATAGATGGGGGCGGTCCGTTTGAGGAACCAGCGCAACGTGATGACCTGCAAGGGTGCCGCAACCAGCACGGCGACGGCGAACCGCCAGTCGATCACGCCCAGGCCAAACAGTGTCACGGCAATGGTGAACGCTGCGCTGGTAAACGCGGGCAGCACGCGGGAGATGGCCTCGCTGACGGCCTCCACGTCGCCGGAAACCCGCGCAACGACGTCGCCAATCCCTGCCTTTTCCAGTTGTGCCAGCGGCTTGCGGACTGCTGCTGCGAACACGTCCTCGCGCAGTCCTGCCAACGCTTCCTCGCAGATCCGGGCCAGGAGATTCTGTCCCAGAATCCCCAGGAGTGCTCCCAAGCCACCGGCCACCAACAAGGAAACGGCCAGCCACAGCAAAGACAGGACGTCTCCACCCGTCGCCGCAATATTGACCATCGTGCCCAGGATTGCCGGAGCCGCGAGCCCGCAGCAGGACGCTGCCAGCAACACCAGGATGGTCAACGTGAGCCTGCCCGGACGCTGAGCCAACAGGCGCCACATGGCCTTCCGTGTTTCACGGGGAGAGGCTATGGGAAGAATTTCGATGCTCATGAACCCACCACTTCGCGGTAGCCGGCGGAGGTGGCAAGAAGCTCGCGGTGGGTGCCTGTTTCCGCCGGACCGCCCGCACCCGCAATGACCACGCGGTGGCACGCCGCCAGCAGCGTGGGACTGGTTGTTACCAGCACCAGCGCCTTGTCGGGGAAGTTCCGCAGGCCGTCGGCGATCACGGCTTCCGTGGCGGTGTCGACGGCGGTGGTGGGGTCGTGCAGGACCAGTACCGGTTGCGGCTGGTGCAGTGAGCGGCCCAGTACCAGCCGTTGCCGCTGGCCGCCGGAGAGGCTCTGGCCATGACCGGTCAGGACGGTTTCGGTGCCGTCGGGCAGCCCGGACACAAAGTCCCCGACGGCGGCAGCGGCCATGGCGCGTTCCTCCAGTAAGGCGGCGGGTGCCGCGACGTTTTCGCGGACACTGCCCCGGAACAGGACACCATCGTGGTTGTCGGCAAACACCTGCGAGCGGATGTGGCCGGGGTCGAGCCCTGCGGCATCCTGGCCATCAATGGAGATGAGGCCAGGCGGGGTGGGTACGCGGACGCCAAGGGTGTCCACCAACTGCCTCGCCTGCGTGCTGTCGGGGAGGACGATCCCCACGATTTCTCCGGCTGACGCTGTGAAGGCGGGCAAGGTGCTGTCAGCTGCGCCGCTGTGGATTTCGAGCAGCGGGGCGCTGGTCGCCGCGGACCGGTCGTCCGGCGTCGTGCGCTCTTTCGGCTCACGTGAGCGGGACTGTTCGGGGGCCGGCACTGCGGCCGGTTCCTCCAATACGGCCGCGATCCGCGCCGCGGAGGCGCGCTTTTGAGCCAGTTCCACACTCAGGAACCCGAGCCAGGTCATGGGTCCCTGGACGAATTGGGCCACGCCAACAACCGCCACCAATTGACCCACGGAGATTGTCCCCTGGAGGGCAAACCAGGCCGCGAAGAAGGCGATGCCGGCCAGGAACGCCGCAGAGAGGGCGGTGCCGGCGCCTGTGTAGGCGGACTTGGCGCGGATGGCTTTCAGCGCCGAAGCCAACGAGACCCGGCTCGCGGAGCGGTAGCGGGTGATGGCTGCATCCTCGGCGCCGAGGCCCTTCAAGGGGCGGGAACCGGTAATGAAGTCCGTCGCCAGGGCTCCTGCCCGCGCGGCCGTGGACTGTTCAGCGTCGCTGCGGTTTTCCAGCGGTTTGGTGAGGTGATGCATGACGAGCAGCATCACCGGGGTCGCCAGGAGGACGGCAAGCCCCAAGGGCACGGAGATCAGCAGCAACGTGACGGCGGAGGTGACCAGCCCGGCCACGGCAGCCAGGCCACCACTGATCAGCCAGGACAGTCCTGCAACCCTGTCGGCGTCGGAGGACGCGATGGCGACGATTTCGCCGGGCGCTCGCCGGCTGGCCATGCCGCGGGGGTGAAGGTTTCGTTCCACGACGAGTTGGCGGAGGTCGTGGGAGCCGTAGTTGAAGGAGCGCTCAGTGACCAGCGTCCCGAGCCGCCACGAGAGCGCCAGGACCACGAAGACCACGGCCAGGGCGCCCAGCCACCCAAGGAGGGCGGCGACGTCGTTCGGTTGGATGGCGTTGTCCACCGCCGCGCCAATGGTGGCCGGCACCAAAGCCTCGCTGACCTGGTGCAGCGCGAGCCCGGCACAGCCTCCCAGCAGCAACTTCCATCGGCCGTTCGCAAACAGGGCGAACGTGAAGATCCGGGATACCTTCCACGGTGCTTGCTTGTTGCGCCCGGGCGGGCAGGTCTGAAGAGCGGAACTGGAAGGCATGCTTACCATAGTAAGGCTCACCTAACTTCGAGAAGGCCAGATGACCCGCCAAGCTATATCGCAATCCGGACATACGCCGCCGGTGGAAGCAGGCAGCAGCCTTTCCACGCCGCATGTCCGTGGTGTCCATACGGGATACTTCGAGTGCGCGACGCCGGCTACCTGGACTGAACACGTCCACGAAACCCATGAACTGCTCTGGGGTGCCCGCGGCGTGCTCACGGTGGAAGCCGACGACGGGTTCTTCGCGGTCCCCTCGACGCTGGGCCTATGGATCCCGGCGGGCGTGGCGCACGCGGTGAAATCGACCCAAGGTACGGGCTTTTACTGCTCGCACATTGATGCGCAGGTGGCTCCCGCGCTGGCACATCGAACCGTGGCTGTCACGGTGCCCGCGGCCGCGCAGGAGTTGCTGCGCCACATGAGCACCTTTGACATGGACGATTCCATCCGGCGGAGATCCGAGCATGTTGTGGTGGGGCTGCTCGAGGTCGTTGATTCCCGGCCGATGCTGCTGCCCATGCCCGCCGATCCGCGGCTGGAACTGATGGCCAGGGCGCTTCTTGATGATCCGGCCCTGGATCGTTCATTGGAGGAGTGGAGCGTTGTGGTTGCCGTCAGCGTGCGTAACTTGTCCCGGCTGTTCCATAAGGAAACCGGGATGACCTTTGCCCAGTGGCGGATCCACGCCCGGGTGCGCGTGGCGTTGGGTTTGCTGGCGGCCGGCTACCCGGTGTCGTCGGTCAGCAGGCGTGTGGGTTACAACAATCCAAGCGCGTTCGTGCAGGTGTTCCGAAAGGTGATGGGGCACACTCCTGGCTGGTACGTGGCGTCGCTGAAGGCCGGAAATCATCAGCCTTTGGCCGGTTCCGAATAGAATCCGGCGGTCTCTTCGAGGAGTGCATTGTTAGGGTAGGTATACCTAACTTCGGCGGCCGGATGACAAAGCAGCGCCGCTACCGGGAGCTCTCCGCCTCCCCTGAGAATCAAGAGGACCGCAGTGATTTCACGCCCTAAAACCATGTCTGCCGCCGTTGCGGCACTGGCATCCGCAGCTTTGCTCCTGAGCGGTTGCGCCACCACCGATGCCAACGCCAGCGCGTCATCGGAGACCCGGACGGTCCAAAGCGAGGTCAAAGAAGTCGTCATGCCCGCCGAGCCCAAGAAGGCGCTGGGCATGTACACCACAGACTTGGACATGCTGATCACCCTCGGCATTCCGCTGGCCAGCCAGCAGCCCATCCGGGACAGCGGCTACAAGGGCTTCCCGTACTTCTTCGACCAGAAAGCTTTGGAGGGCATCACGCCGTTCACCAACTACCCGGAGTTCAATTTCGAGGCCATCCTCAAGGCCCAGCCCGACGTTATCCTGAACGGCCTGGGTTACGACAAGGAACTGGACGGGAAGCTCTCCGACATCGCGCCGACCTATACCTTCAACGGTTTCGACGGCAGCGACTGGCGCACCAAGTTCAAGACCGTAGCCGAAGCCTTCGGCAAGACGGCTCAGTACCAGGCTTGGACGGACAAGTACCAGGCCAAGGTTGACGACGTGAAGAAGCGTCTCGCTGCGGCCGGCAAGGACAACCTGGTGGTCGGCCCCGTGGACTACTACGAGGACCAAGTCTCCGTCAGCTGCTACGGAACGCCCTGCCTGGTGATCAAGGACCTGGGCCTGAAGATCTCACCCCTGGCTGATGGCGAGGGCAGCAAGTTGAGCGCCGAGCAGCTGGAGCAGCTCAAGGGAATCGATGTCGCCATCACCACCGAGGTTCCCGAAAAGGACGGTGCCAACCCGGACGCTTTCGCTCCGCTTGCCGGAAACAAGCTCTGGACCTCGCTGCCGTTTGTGGCCAACAAAGAGATCCATACGTACGACCTCGAAATGATTTACGGCTCACCCAGCGGCCAGTATGCGCTGCTTGAGAAGATCGAAAAGGCCCTCCTGCCATGATGCGGATCTACCGCGCCGAGGTAGTCGGAACCCGCTTTCTCACGCCCGGAATGATCCGGATTACCTTCGGCGGACCCGCCCTTGCCGGCTTTGACACCACAGGAATCGGCGACGAATACCTCCGCGTCTTCCTGCCCGACCCGGGTGCCCGGGAAGCGCGGCTTCCCATCTCCACCGGCGACTCCTGGGACTGGGAGCCCGGCGTCGAGCCGTCCGCCATGCGGACCTACACGGTCCGGTCAGTGGATACTGCCGCCGGCACCGTCGACATTGATTTTGTAGTTCACGACGGCGGACTGGCAGCTTCCTGGGCGCAGCGCGCCCAGGTGGGGGACGTCGTCGGACTCAACTCTCCGACCGGTCTGTACGAACCGCCGGCAGGGCTGCAGTGGCAGATCCTGCTGGCAGACGCCACCGGACTTCCGGCCGTGGCCCGGCTTGTGGAGCAGACGCCGCCCGGCGTTCGAACGCGGGTGCTGATCGAGGTTGAGCATGCCACGCACCAGCAGGAGATCACCCTCGGTGCCGGGACCGAACTCGCTTGGATCCACGGCGGGAACGGCCACAGCCAATCCCGCCTGGAGGAGGTCCTGCGGTCGATGGAACTGCCCGGCGGTGTCGGCTACATCTGGGTGGCAGGCGAGACCAAGGTGCTGCGGGGGATCCGCAAGTATCTTCGACACGAGAAGAAGCTCACGCCCGAGTCCTACAAGCTGATTGGCTACTGGACGGACAAGAGCGAGGCTTGGGAACAGCGCTGGGAAAACCTCGACGCCGAAACCCGCCGCTGGTTCGACGAGCTCTGGTCCAACGGGAATCGTGATCACGAGGAAATCGCGGACCTGCAGGACGCCAGGTTCGAATTGCTGGGGCTCTAAGTGGCGGCCGGGACCATGGAGTTGCGATCAGCCCCCGCTGAAACCGCTCCGGTTTCAGCGGGCACGTTGCGGCCGGCGGCTTTGGCGGCTGTGAACAAGCATCGGCTCCTGGGGCTGCTTTCCGCAGTCGGTGCACTGGCGCTGGTCCTGTGGCTGAGCCTTGTGGTGGGATCCAAGGACGTGGACCCGGGGAGTCTATGGCCCGCCATCACCGCGTACGACGGCTCGCCGGAACACGTGATTATCCACGACCTTCGCCTGCCCCGGACGGTCACCGGCGTGCTGGTGGGCGTAGCCCTGGGCCTGTCCGGCGCGCTGATCCAGGCCCTGACGCGCAACCCGTTGGCGGACCCCGGCATCCTGGGCGTCAACGCGGGCGCCGGCTTCTTCGTGGTCCTCGGGGTAGCGCTCCTCGGCGTCACCAGCATCCAGCAGTACATCTGGTTCTCCTTCCTTGGCGCGGTCGTTGCCACGGTGGCCGTGTACTTCATCGGTTCGCGGGGAAGGGGTGGGACCACTCCGCTCCGCCTTACCCTTGCCGGGGTTGCCCTGGGCGCGGTCCTCGGCGGCATTTCGTCCGGCATCACGCTCCTGCGTCCGGCCGTGTTCGACAGTATGCGCAGTTGGAGTGCAGGAACGTTGAGCAATCGCACGTGGGAAGTATTGGCTTCCGTGGCGCCGTTCATCCTGCTGGGAACGCTGATAGCGCTGTGCATGGCCCGTCCCCTCAACGCTGTGGCCATGGGCGATGACACCGCCAGATCCCTCGGTGCCAACATCGTGCGCACCCGGATCTGGACCATCATCGCGGTCACGCTGCTCTGCGGAGCCGCCACCGCTGCCGCCGGACCTATCGGCTTCGTGGGGCTCATGGTGCCACACGTCGCCCGCTGGATCGTTGGTCCGGACCAACGCTGGATCCTGGCCTACACTTTGGTGCTCTCGCCTGTGCTGCTGCTGGTGTCCGACATTCTTGGCAGGCTGGTCCTCCGGCCCGGCGAAATGCAGGTGGGAATCATTACTGCTTTTGTGGGCGCTCCCGTCCTCATCTGGCTCATCCGGCGCCGGAAAGTGAGCACCCTGTGACATCCCTTGACCAGGCGCTTCCCCTTGAGAAGGCGACGTCCGTCGACTTCGGCCGGCGGACCATCGCCATCCGCCGCTTTGGCGGACGCGTCTCACTTCGTCTCGACGTCCGGACCTTGGTTGTCACCGCCGTCCTGTTTACCGCCGCCCTGGCGCTCGCCGTCGTCGCCCTTGGCCTGGGTGAGTTCAGCGTTGCGGTGCCGGACGTTGTTTCGGCGCTGCTGGGCCAATCCAGCGGCGCCGTGCACATGGTGGTGGTGGAGTGGAGATTGCCCCGTGTCCTCCTGGCCCTGTTATTGGGGGCGGCCATGGGGGTCAGCGGGGCAATCTTCCAGTCGCTGACCCGCAACGCGCTGGGAAGCCCCGATGTGATCGGCTTCAACACGGGCGCCTATACGGGTGCGCTGGTGGTCATCCTGCTGATGGGTGGCGGGTACTTTGCGGTGTCGGCCGGTGCTCTGGTGGGTGGTCTGGTGACTGCCGCGCTGGTGTACGTGTTCGCTTACAAGAAGGGCATCCAGGGCTTCCGACTCATCATCGCGGGCATCGCTGTGAGCGCCATGTTGGCCTCGGTAAATACCTGGCTCATTCTCAAAGCCTCGCTGGAGCAGGCAATGTCGGCAGCCGTCTGGGGTGCAGGTTCCTTGAACAAGATCACCTGGGACCAGGTGTTGCCGGTGATGATCGTGTTCGGGGCGCTGCTGCTGGTGCTGTCTTTCTACGGCAGGCGGCTGGGCCTGTTGGAAATGGGCGACGACGCCGCCCGCGCCTTGGGTGTTCGGCTGGAAGGCTCGCGGCTGGTTCTGGCAGTGGTTGGCGTGGCTTTGACGGCGATGGTCACCGCCGCCGCGGGGCCAATCGCCTTCGTATCGCTGGCAGCGCCGCAACTCGCGCGCCGTCTCACCCGCTCGGCCTCTGTGGGCCTGTTCCCTTCGGCTGCCATGGGCGCTTTCCTGTTGGTGGCCAGCGACGTCGCGGCGCAGAACCTCTTTGCGCCCACGCAATTGCCGGTAGGCGTAGTGACTGTCAGCATCGGCGGCTGCTACCTCGTGTGGCTCCTTGCCCGTGAGGTGAAGCGGCAATGAGCGAAGAACCGAAGGAGTCTGTTGTGACTGATGTGTTGGTTGATCCCGTTTCTGGTTTTGCGCCGGATGCCCGCCCCTTCGCTTCGCGCCTCAGCGCCGAGAGCGTGAGTCTCGGCTACGCGGGACGCCCGGTGTCCGAGGCGCTTGACGTGCGGATTCCGGACGGCGGGTTCACGGTGATCGTGGGCCCGAATGCCTGCGGTAAGTCGACGTTGCTGCGGGCGTTGTCCAGGCTGCTGGAGCCGACGTCCGGGTCGGTGCTTTTGGATGGCAAGAGCATCTCCTCCTATGGGGCCAAGGAAGTCGCGCGCCGCCTCGGTTTGTTGCCGCAGACCTCCATTGCACCCGACGGAATCACCGTGGCGGACCTCGTAGCCCGTGGCCGGTACCCGCACCAGAAGCTGCTGCGCCAGTGGTCTGAGGCTGACGAGGCCGCGGTGGTTCAGGCGTTGGAAGCGACGAATGTTGAAGGACTGTCCGGGCGCTTGGTGGACGAACTCTCCGGCGGGCAGCGGCAACGCGTGTGGGTGGCCATGGTGTTGGCGCAGCAAACCCCGTTGCTCCTGCTGGACGAACCCACCACGTTCCTGGACATCGCGCACCAGATCGAGCTCCTGGAACTGTTCCGGCGGTTGAACGGGGAAGGCAACACCCTGGTAGCTGTCCTTCACGACCTCAATCACGCCTGCCGCTACGCCACGCACCTCATCGCCATGAAGGACGGCGCCGTGGTTGCCGAGGGCCGGCCCGCCGATGTAGTGACAGCCGAGCTGGTGGAGCACGTTTTCGGCCTGCCGTGCCTCGTGATCGACGACCCCGTGAGCCACACTCCGCTGGTGATCCCGCTTGGGTCCTGATTCCCCCGACCCGCGAAGTGGCAGTTAATGACAGTGTTTTGCGGGCGTCTTCAGGTGGCTAGTGCAACACCCCTGTAGTTGGAGGGGTGTCATGGTCAAGAAGTTGCCGTGGTCGGTTCGTGCGTGTGCGTATGAGCACTTGCTGGCGGGTGAGGACACGGGACGAAGTGCTGCCGCGGCTGGGGTGTCCCGGCAAGCGGTGTCGCATTGGGCGAAACTAGCGGGCATGGAACTTATCTCCGGCCCTGGTGGTGGCGTGCGTCTTCCGATGGCTTCGGAGGTGCTTTCGCGGGATAAGGAGCGAAGGTACCGGCGGCTGACTTTGGAGGACCGGGCTTATATCAAGGCCTGTCTGGGCTTGCCGGAGCCGCGTTCCATGCGACAGATCGCCAAGGAGTTGGGCGTGCATCCATCAACGGTGTCCCGGGAGATCCGCCGACACAGTATCGAGCATTGGGCCCGGCGCTATTACGACGCCGGGGTTGCCCAACACCGGGCACTGGTCCGCCGAAGACGGAACCGGCCCGTGAAGCTCTCTGCGGGAACGGCGGTGTGGAAGGAGGTCGTGGCACGCTTGAACCAGCGTTTCTCACCTCAACAGAGCGCTGCGGACCTGAAGAAGACGTTCCCCGAGCAGCCGGAGATGCACGTGTCCCACGAGTCAATTTACCAAGCCCTTTACGTGCAGGGCCGGGGTGCCTTGCGGCATGAACTTGCCGTGGAGAAGGCCCTACGTTCGGGCCGGACCGGTCGTAAGCCCCAATCAAAGCTGCCTGCCAGGAACGTAAGGCCCTGGCTTGAAGGGGCCCGGCTGAGCGACCGGCCCGCCGAAGTCCAGGACCGGGCCGTGCCCGGCCATTGGGAAGGTGATTTGGTCGTGGGTCCCGGTAACTCCGGGATCGTCACCTTGGTCGAGCGCTCCTCACGGTTCACTTTGCTGGGCCGGCTGCCGGGAGCCAGGGACAGCGCGACGGTCATCGAGGTCATGCAGAAAATGATCCACACCCTGCCCCAGGCGATCCTTAAAACGATCACCTGGGACCAAGGCACGGAAATGGCTCAACACGCCAAGTTCACAGTAGCGACCGGCTGCCAGCTGTTCTTCTGTGACCCGCACTCACCCTGGCAACGCGGCACGAACGAGAACACCAACGGACTGGTCCGCGATATCCACCCCAAAGGCACGAACTTCAACCAGGTCAGCGACGAAGAACTCGCCCACACCCAGCACCTGCTCAACATCCGACCGCGTCAAACACTCCAATGGGACACCCCAACTGAAAGACTGACCAAACTAATCGATGGTGTTGCACTAGCAAGCTGAAACCGCCGCGAAAACATTGCCATTAACTGCCACCTCGGAGAGTCATCCCGCCCCCAGCAGCTCCTCCCGCCGGCTCTCCGTCTCCTCCCGCAAAGCCTGCACGACGGCGGCTACCGCGGGGCGGCGCATGGAGTCCGGGCGGAGGACCATCCAGTAGGGGAGCAGCTCCGCGAAGTCCGATGGCAGCAACCTCACCAGATCCGCGTGCCGGTCAGCCATGAAGCACGGCAGGAACCCCACCCCGGCGCCGGCCCTGGTTGCTTCGACGTGGACAAAGACGTTCGTTGAACTCAGCCCGTCGCGCATGGTCGGAACCAGCCTCCGGGGAGCGTCCAGGTCATCCACCTGAAGCATGGAATCCACGAAGTACACCAGCTGGTGTTGCGTCAGTTCCTCGATGCTGGAAGGCGTCCCGTTGTCTTTCAGATAGGCACGGGAGGCGTACATTCCCAGCCGGTACTCTCCGAGCCGGATCGCTTCAGCCCGGTGCACTTGCGGCGTCCCGACCACCACCTCGATGTCCAGGCCCGAGCGCTGCTGCAACGCCCGACGCGTCACCGTCACAATCTCCACGCTGAGACCAGGGTGCGAGCGCCGCAGCCGGGCCACCGCTGGTGCCGCGATATAGGCGCTGAAACCATCCGTCGCGGTCATGCGTACGACGCCGGTAATGGGGTCGGGTGCGCGGTCGCTGGGTCCCAGCGCACCCACCGCAGCTTCGATCCGCTCTGCCACCAGAACCGCTTCGGCGCCCAACTCCGTCACCTCCCATCCGCCGGCCGCACGCGCCAGGATCCTGCCGCCCAATGCCTTCTCCAGCGCCGCTATCCTGCGCGAAACGGTGGTGTGGTTCAGCCCCAAGGCTTGTGCCGCCGTCGTGAACTTCCCTGAACGTGAGACGGCAAGGAAGATGAGGAGGTCATCGGGGTTCGGCTTCATATCTGCAATTTTGCACACACGTGGTGCCTCTTTGGTCATTGAGGCATAACAAATCTGCGGCAATACTCAGTGGAGCATTTCGTGTTGTGGATCACATCACGTTCAAAAGGGTCAAAGAGGACACTGAGGAGATGGATATGAGCGTAGAGCAGCGCTCCGCATCAAGAGCAGGGAAAGGCGCCGGCAAAGGCTCCGGCCTGAAGAAGATCGTCGCGGCCTCGATGGTGGGCACCGTCGTGGAATGGTACGAGTTCTTCCTGTACGCCACGGCCGCCACGCTCGTTTTCGGCAAGTACTTCTTCCCGAGCACAGGAAACGAACTGGACGGCATCATCCAGGCCTTCATCACCTACGCCGTGGGTTTCGTCGCGCGGCCGCTGGGTGGCATCGTGTTCGGCCAGATCGGCGACAAGCTCGGCCGCAAACCGACGCTGCAGCTGACCATCGTGATCGTGGGCGTCTCGACGTTCCTGATGGGCTGCCTCCCCGGCTTCATGGACATCGGGTACTGGGCGCCGGCCATGCTGGTGGCACTTCGCTTCATCCAGGGCTTCGCGCTCGGCGGCGAGTGGGGTGGCGCTGTGTTGCTGGTAGCTGAGCACAGCCCCAACAAGTCGCGTGGTTTCTGGTCCTCGTGGCCGCAGGCCGCTGTGCCGGTGGGCAACCTCCTGGCCACACTGGTCCTGTTCGTTATGTCCACCACCCTGAGCAGCGAAGCGTTCCTCGGCTGGGGCTGGCGCGTTGCATTCTGGCTCTCCGCGGTGATCGTGTTCGTTGGCTACTACATCCGAACCCACGTCACCGAAGCCCCGATCTTCCTCGAAGCCAAGGCACAGGTGGAAGAGTCCAAGGCCATCAGCTACGGCGTCGGCGAGGTCATCCGCAAGTACCCCAAGGGCATCCTGCAGGCCATGGGACTCCGTTTCGCGGAGAACATCATGTACTACCTCGTGGTGAGCTTCGCGATCGTCTACCTCAAGAGCGTCCACAAGTACGACACGTCCTCGCTCCTGCTGGCACTCCTGATCGCCCACGTCATCCACTTCCTGGTCATTCCGCAGGTCGGCCGGCTTGTTGATTCGTGGGGCCGCAAGCCCGTGTACCTCATCGGCGCCATTACCGGTGCAACCTGGCCGTTCTTCGCCTTCCCCATGTTCGACACCAAGAACGCCGTGATCATCGTGCTCGCCGTGACCATCGGCCTCTGCCTGCACGCCTTCATGTACGCCGGTCAGCCGGCCATCATGTCCGAGCTCTTCCCCACCCGCATGCGCTACTCCGGCGTCTCACTGGGCTCGCAGGTCACGTCCATCTTCGCCGGATCACTCGCTCCGCTGCTGGCAACCCAGTGGCTCAAGGACACCGGCTCATGGGTTCCCACAGCGATCTACCTCGTGGTCGCCTGCGCGATTACCGCCGTCGCGGTTATTTCACTCAAGGAAACCAAGGGCATCGCACTCCAGGAGGTGGACGAGGCCGACGCAGTAAGGCACGGACTCACCACCGCACCCGCTACCTCGAAGGGCTGATCTGATGGACAACTCCTTGAACGGACGCAAAGCGCTGATAACCGGAGGCGCGAGCGGTATCGGGGCTGCCTGTGCCCGTGCGCTCGCCGCCCGTGGCGCGAAGGTAGTAGTGGCCGACGTCGATGCCTCCGGAGCTGCGGCCCTTGCCGACGAGCTGGGCGGCACGGCCTGGACGGTGGACCTGCTGGATACTGAGGCGTTGGCCGCACTGAGCCTTGACTGCGACATTCTGGTCAACAACGCCGGCATCCAAAAGGTCGCGCCGATCGAGGAGTTCGAACCAGCGGAGTTCCGACGGATCCTGGCCCTGATGCTGGAGGCGCCGTTCCTCCTGATCCGTGCCGCCCTCCCGCACATGTACGCCAACAACTTCGGCCGGATCATCAACATCTCCTCGGTCCACGGGCTCCGGGCCTCGGCCTACAAGAGCGCGTACGTGTCCGCCAAGCACGGTCTTGAGGGACTCAGCAAGGTCACTGCTTTGGAAGGCGGTGAGCACGGTGTCACGTCCAACTGCATCAACCCCGGCTACGTCCGCACGCCCCTTGTTGAGAAGCAGATCGCGGACCAGGCCCGGCTCCATGGCATCCCCGAGGCCGAAGTCCTGGCCAAGGTGATGCTCACGGAGTCGGCGGTGAAGCGGTTGGTGGAGCCGGAGGAAGTTGCGTCGTTGGCAGCTTGGATGGCCTCCGACGACGCCGGTATGGTCACCGGCGCGAGCTACACCATGGACGGCGGGTGGTCGGCCAGGTAGCCCCGGCAAAGTCAATTGGTGGGAGCAACGCTGGGGGTTAGGCCGCTTGTAGCAGCTGGTTTAGCCGGTTGGCTGGGGTCTCGAGGTTCAGTGTGGGTCTGGGGCGGCGGTTGAGTTTCGCTGCGACCAGGCGGATGTCCTCGGGGGTGTGCACTGAAAGGTCAGTGCCTTTCTCGAACCAGAACCGCAGGAGCCGGTTGGTGTTTTCGTTGGTGCCGCGCTGCCAGGGCGAGTGCGGGTCGCAGAAGTACATCGTCGTATCGAGAGCGGTCTGGATTTTTGCGTAGTCGGCCAGTTCGGTGCCGCGGTCCCAGGTGATCGACCGGCGCAGGTGATCCGGGAGGGAGGCCATCTCCCGGATCATCGCGGCGGCAACGGTTTCCGCGGTGTGGTCCCCTGGCAGGTGCAGCAGGATCGTGAACCGGGTTGAGCGTTCCACCAAGGTTCCGATCGCTGTCCCGTTGGCGCCGATGATGAGGTCACCTTCCCAATGCCCGGGCACTGCCCGGTCCTGGACCTCGGCGGGACGTTGGCTGATCTTGAAGGCCTCTTTATAGGGGCTGTTGGCGCGCCGGTCAGTGCCGTGGGGGATGCGTTGTTTGCGTTTCAGGCTGAGCTTTTCGGCCAGGTCCGCCCGCAGGTTCCCGCGGGTTTGGACGTAAAGGGCCTGGTAGATCGTCTCGTGGCTCACCTGCATAGTCTGATCGTCACCGAAGTAATACGCCAACATCGAGGAGATCAGCTTCGGACTCCACCCGTCATCCATCCAGACGCCGATCAGCCGGCACAAACCCTCGTCCTTGGCCAGCCTGAAGGGTTTGGGACGGCGCCTGTCCTGATGCGCTTTGGCGTGAGCGACCGAGGCGTAGTACTTCCCGTCCGCGCTCGTGTGGCGTTTGACCTCCCGCCAAACTACGGACTTATCCCGCCCGATCAATGCGCCGATCTTCGCGTAACTGAGGCCCATCCGCACACCCATCTGGATCATGCCTCGCTCTTCCAGACCCAACGCACGGCCAGGGCCCCCGACTGAAGGAGCAGGATCGGCAAGACCTCCGGTAGCACCCCGGTTCACGGTCATCATTAGGCCAGACTGAACCCACCAATTGTGCCCGGTAGCGTGCACCGCCCCGACACGCCGGGCAGCAGTACGAACAGGCATCCCCGCACACACCAAATCAAGAAACTCAGTACGCGCAGCCTTGGGGAACAACTTGACCATAAAACGCTCCATCAATCAGAGCGTTGCAACGACCCTATGACTTTGCCGCGCGAACATTGGCATTAACTGTCATACGGGCGTGGAAAATCAGGCGGTTTCGTCCACCAATTCGGCCCGGCGAAGGCCACCACCGCGGACCCACAGTTTGTAGGCCACGAACAGGAGTACCAGCCAGGTTCCGCCAACGTACAGCGCAACCCGGGTGTCCTCGAAGACTCCAAGGATCACGATGACCATCGCCATGAACGCCATGGTCAGGATGGACGCAGCAGGCCAGAGCGGCGAGCCGAATTCCGACGCCGGCAGGCCCTTGCGCTTGATCTCCCGCTTCATCGCGACGTGCGAAACCAGGATCATCACCCAGACCCACACGGTGGCGAAGGTGGCGATCGAGGCAATGAGCACGAACACGTCTTCGGGGATGACGGCGTTCAAAACGACGCCCACCAGCAGGATGCAACCCATCATCACCACGGTCATCCACGGAACGCCGTGGCGGGAAATCTTGCTGAAGCTCTTGGGTGCGTGGCCCTGCTGTGCCAGACCAAACAGGATGCGCCCGGCCCCGAAAATGTCGCTGTTGATCGCCGAGAGCGCGGCGGTGATGACCACGGCGTTGAGGATGTGCGGAGCGGCCGGGATGCCCAGTCCGTCGAAGATCTGCACGAACGGGCTGCCGCTGCTGCCGATCTCGTTCCACGGGAAGATGCTCATCAGCACGCCCAAAGTCAGCACGTAGAACAGGAGCACCCGCACGGGCACGGTGTTGACGGCCTGCGGGATGACCTTTTTGGGGTCGGCGGCTTCGCCTGCGGTGATGCCGATCGTTTCGATCCCGCCAAACGCAAACATCACGACGGCGAACGCTGCCAGGAGCCCTTCGAACCCGTTGGGGAACAAACCGCCGTGGTTCACGAGGTTCCCCAGCCCCGGTGCCACGCCACCGCCGTCGCCCGTTTGGAAACCGAACACGATGATCGCCGCACCGCCCACGATCATGGCGATAATCGCCACCACCTTGATCAGCGAGAACCAGAACTCAAGCTCACCAAACACCTTCACGCTGAGCAGGTTCATGGCGCCCAGGAACAGGATGATCGCCAGCACCCAGATCCATCTGTCCACCTGTGGGAACCAGAAGCCCATGTAGATACTGAAGGCCGTGACGTCGGCGATTGCCACGATCGCCATTTCGAACACGTAGGTCCACCCGGTTACGAAACCGGCGAAAGGCCCCAGGTAGCGGCTCGCGTATTGGCCGAACGAGCCGGACACGGGGTGTCGGACGGCCATTTCGCCGAGGGCGCGCATCACCATGAACACGGCCGCGCCGCCGATGATGTAGGCAAGCAGGACGGCCGGTCCGGCCTTTTGGATGGCGGATGCCGAGCCGTAGAACAGGCCGGTGCCGATCGCGGATCCGAGTGCCATGAAGCGGATGTGACGGACGTTGAGGCCTCGGCTGAGCGCCGTACCTGCGGCCTGGAGGACAGAGCTCTCCACAGCCAGCTTGGTTTGTTGCATAGTAAAACCTTCTCGTCTTTGGGAGGGGATCGCTATCCAGCAGATCACTTTTGACGGCCTTGTGATCGGACTCACGAGGGATTGGTGTCTTTGATCGCAGACACCATGCTGTGGGTCTCATCAGAGGGTGGTAAAAGTCATAGTTCCCGGTCGGATATGATGACCGCGGACAGCTCTTCAACACGGTCAGGCATCCCTCGCATTTCGCGTCGCCCCCTTTGAACTCTGTGCTGACTCTTGCATCTGTTACTTGGGGGACTCATGATTTCCGTAATCCGCGCTACCCGACGCCGTTGGGCAGCTGCCGTTGTTGCCGTAGTGGCCGGGGCATCCTTGCTCTTTGCCGCACCCGCGCAGGCCTATGACGTGCCGAATTTTGAGGTTCCGAACGCCTCGCAAGCTCCCGTGCCTTTCGTGGAACGGGTGAGTGACGCCGCTGGCGTGGTTGAGCTCTGGAAGACCGGCGGTCCCGCAATCCGCACCGCCGCCGCTGCCGCCTTGGTGGGTGGGCCGGACGCGGTCCAGGCATTCCTCGACGGCGGCCAGGACGTCGCGCTGGCAGCTGACCGGAAGCAGCTGGTCACCGAGCTGACGACACGGGGGAGCGAGAATGTCAGGGAGAGCGCGGTCAGGGTACTGGCCACTAACGACCCCAGCGTGATGACTAGCTTCCTGTCAAAGGGCTGGGCCGGCGCCTGGGATCTCGACCTGCGGATAACGGCCACTCGGTTCCTCAACTACTCGGGTCCCATCCGGATGGCTGCTTCCAAGAGCCTGGACAACGGCAGTGAGGCTGTCGAGAAGTTCGTTCTCGAAGGCTGGCAAAAGACCGCTCAGGGCCAGGATCGTGAGGCAGTAACCTACCTGACCAATTCGCCCATTGCCGCCGTCACTCGCGGAGCGCAGGCTGCTCTGGACACCTACGACCCTGAAGTCCTTGCTACATACCTGCGCTACGGTCAGTTCGTTGCCGCAGCGCAGGACCAAAAATTGACTACGGTCACCAAATCACTCGACGCTGTGAGGGCAGATATCGCAGCCAACCCTGCTGGCTCGGCAGCCGTGGCGGATCGCGCGAAGACTGCTCTGGAGAACGCGCGACACGCCGTTGATGGCCCCAAGAAGACCGACCTGAGGCGCTTGCTGGAAGAGCGGGACTATCGCTTCTCGCAGGCTTGGCCCAAGCAGGCCATAGACAAAGCCCGGCTCGCATCCCAAGAGCCCGCCAAGGCTGCATTCAAAAAGGCCGCCGCCGAGCTTCCGGCTTTGCTGTCGACGCTAACGGCCCCTGGAGCTGATCTTGATCCTTTGATCATGGAAGCCCGCCAGGCCACACTGGACCTCGCATTGGTGGGTACGCCTGAAGTGCGGAAGGCAGCTGAGGCTGCTCTGCTGGGTGGGAACTCTGCCGTCAAGGACTTCATTGCCGATGGTCACGGTCTCGCGAGCGAACAGGACAGTGCAGCCTTTGTTAACGACAGGCAGCGTGCTTTCCAGCACATGGCCGCGGGCGGCGTGCACGTGGTCCAGGCTGCTAAGGACGCTGTTAAGTCCGTCAACCATGCAGATGTCCGGTACTTCCTCGAGTACGGACACTCCGACGCGCAGTACTTGGATAACTCGGAATTGGCCGACGGTCTCATAAGGCTCGATTCTCCGGAGCTCCAGACTGCTGCTGGCGTAGCGATGGCGGGCGGGCGAGCGGAACTTCAGGCATTTGCATCAAGCGAACAGTTCACTGCTGCCGAAAAGGACGCGGCGAATGCCCGGCATACCGCCGCCGTAAACACCGCTCTCGCAGAGCTGTCGCGGCTCACTGACCAGGCAATCCTCGACGCCGGTAGGGCGGCTGACGCTGCGAAGGCCGCTGAAGCCGCACGCCAGGCTGAAGCCGCTGGTGGGCAGCTTGCGGCCGGCAGCGTTGATGCATCGCAGCAATCGGGAACAGGAGCAGCCCCGATCGTCATTCCGTGGCCGCGCGAGTACGCTCCCGCCGTCGGACTTGCTGAGACCGGAGCTGTCACGGAGTCCGTAGAAAAGCCCGCAGCAACACCGTCCGCCACACCGAGCATTTCCGTGCCGCCGACGACCTCGGCAGCAAAGGGCTCCACATCGGTGGATTCCCAGTCACAGGAGGCGGCTGCTCCGATGGCTGCTTCTTCTGCGGGCATGAGTGGCTGGACCATCGGCCTCATCGTGGCACTGGTCCTGGCAGCAGCTGGAGCCATCACGTTCCTGTTGCGCCGCAAGGGTCCCTCCCCAGCCGAGGGATAGCCGGCAACGCCTCCGGGCAGTCGGAAAACGTCGTCAGAGTGTCCGGTATACCGGACACTCCCGGCGGCCCGGTGCTGGTCAATGCCTTGTGAAAGGTGCACGCTTGAGTACGGGATACCGGACAGTATGCTCCGGCGCCCCTCAAGATCCCCCAGCAGCGAGGAACCATGACCACCACGCCCACCGCGCCCGGCAAGGCCACGTCCAAAGTCCCGGCTGCCGAAAACACCTTGCGCATCCTGAAACTGTTGGCTTCGCGGCGAGGGCCGATGGCGGCGTCGAATATCGCCACGGCACTGGGCCTGCCGCGGTCCAGTGTCTACCACCTTCTGGGCGTTATGGAGGCGAACGGCTTCGTCCTCCATCTGCATGAGGAGCAGCGCTACGGGCTCGGCATCAGTGCCTTCGAACTCAGCTCCGCCTATTCGCGGCAGGAGCCGTTGTCCCGGCTGGGTCGCCCCATGCTGGCGTCGCTGGTTGACGTCATCGGCGAGAGCGCACACCTGGCTGTGCTCCATGGCCGCGATGTCCTTTACATCGTGGAAGAACGTGCCAAGAACCGCCCAAGCCTGGTGACCGACGTCGGGGTTCGACTTCCCAGCCACCTCACCGCGTCCGGTCGGGCAATCCTCGCCGCCTTGCCCAAGTCGCAGGTCCGCGCCCTCTACCCGAACGCTGCGGCCTTCACGTCCCGGCACGATGTCGAGTTTCCCATCATGAAGTACTCCGCCTTGTCGTCCCATTTGGACCAGGTGCGCCAGCGTGGCTACGCCACGGAAAACGGCGAAATCACTCCCGGGTTCGGCTCCATCGCCGTCGCCGTGACTGACCACGTTGGATGGCCGACGGCGGCAGTCGCCGTCACGTTCCTGGAGGACAAAGTGCCGGCTGAGCAATGGCCCGTACTGGCCGCGCGGATCAGGAAAGCCGCCGACGAACTGTCGGTCCGGATCCATGGTCGCCCGACGGCGGGCTGACGCTTAGTAAGCGCCGATGCACCCTAGCGGCTGCCCGGCCCGGGGGAGTCGCGTTCAACCATGGCGCGGAAAGCTTCCAGCTCGCCCCGGAAACTGCCCCGGTAGGATCCCGTGGCGAAGAGTCGTCCCACCACCGTGGACACCAGTCCGCGTGTTTCGAACAGCTGCTGGATGCGCGTGCCACCACTTTCCGAGGTGAACGTGACATCCGATTCCCCTTTGAGGATCGCGTTGCCGAAGCGGGTGCGGATGTGCCGCGGCCGTTCCGCAGCGATGACTTCCGTGGGACTCGCCATCCGGCCGAACCACACCGTATAGCTGCTGCCGGCCTGGTCGGTGGAGCCAACGAGATCGGTCACGCGTGTGACGCCGCCGATCCACTCAGTAAACCTGTCAGGATCCGTCCAGGTGTCGAAAACCCGCTCCGGCGGCGCGGCGACCAAGGTGGACACTCGATACGTTGCCATGGGTCCAGCATGCGCGCATCCGGGCGCGAAAGCGAGAGCATCCGCATGTCTGTAATCCCGGACAGCACCGCCCGAAAAGCCGTTCCGGCCGCTTGGTAAAGGGGCTTTAGTAGAAGCAGAAGATCTTTCCACCACACACTTCCCACAGACGAAGGAGTCACCATGGCACCCGCCGATTTCACTACTGGTGCCCGTCCGGTCAAGGCCGCCCGGGGTACTGAACTTACTGCCAAGTCGTGGCAGACCGAGGCGCCGTTGCGCATGCTGATGAACAACCTCGACCCCGAGGTCGCCGAGCGTCCGGACGACCTGGTCGTTTACGGGGGTACGGGACGCGCAGCGCGTTCCTGGGCTGCGTTCGATGCGATTACCCGGACCCTGGAAACCATGGAGAAGGACGAGACCCTGCTGGTGCAGTCGGGTAAGCCGGTAGGTGTCTTCCGCACGAATGAGTGGGCGCCGCGGGTGTTGTTGGCGAACTCGAATCTGGTGGGGGATTGGGCTACGTGGCCTGAGTTCCGCCGGCTCGAGGCTGAGGGCCTGATGATGTACGGCCAGATGACGGCCGGGTCCTGGATCTACATCGGCACCCAGGGCATCCTGCAGGGCACCTACGAAACCTTTGCCGCCGTCGGAAATAAGCTCGCTGCGGAGGGCCGGCACCCGGCCCCGGCTGCGGAGGGTTCCTCGGAGGGGCCTTTGGCGGGGACTCTGACCTTGACTGGTGGGTGTGGTGGCATGGGCGGTGCCCAGCCGCTGGCCGTGACGTTGAATGATGGCGCGTGCTTGATTGTTGATGTGGACGAGTCCCGTCTGCGTCGGCGTGTGGGTAAGCGGTACCTGGACGAGGTCGAAACCGATCTGGACACCGCGATCGCCAAAGTCCAGGCCGCCAAGGACGAGCGCCGCGGCTGGTCCGTCGGTTACGTGGGCAACGCCGCTGAAGTCTTCCCCGAATTGCTGCGCCGCCACAAGGCCGGCGAAGTCACTTTTGATGTGGTCACGGACCAGACCAGTGCGCATGACCCGTTGTCCTACCTGCCGGAGGGCATCACCGTGGCCGAGTGGCACACCGAAGCCGAAGCGGATCCGGAAGGGTTCACCAAGAAGGCCCAGGCTTCCATGGCCCGCCATGTGCAGGCGATGGTGGAGTTCCAGGACGCCGGAGCTGAGGTCTTTGATTACGGAAACTCGATCCGTGACGAGGCCCGTAAGGGCGGGTACGACCGTGCGTTCGAATTCCCCGGTTTCGTCCCCGCGTACATTCGTCCGTTGTTCTGCGAGGGTTTGGGCCCGTTCCGCTGGGTCGCGCTCTCGGGCGATCCGGAAGACATCGCGGTGACGGACGCTGCGATCAAGGAGTTGTTCCCGGAGAACAAGCACCTCCACAAGTGGATCGACGCCGCGGCGGAGCGGGTGGAGTTCGAGGGCCTGCCGGCACGTATTTGCTGGCTCGGGTACGGCGAACGCGCCAAGGCCGGGTTGTTGTTCAACCAGCTCGTCGCCGAGGGCAAGGTCAAGGCCCCGATCGTGATCGGTCGTGACCACCTGGATTCAGGGTCCGTGGCGTCCCCGTACCGTGAGACCGAGTCGATGAAGGATGGCTCGGACGCGGTCGCTGACTGGCCGCTGCTGAACGCACTGACTGCTGCATCCTCGGGCGCTACCTGGGTGTCCATCCACCACGGTGGTGGTGTCGGTATTGGCCGGTCCATCCACACTGGCCAGGTTTCCGTCGCTGACGGCACGGAACTGGCAGCCCAGAAACTGGAACGGCTCCTGACCAACGACCCCGGCATGGGCGTCATCCGCCACGTCGACGCCGGCTACGACCGCGCCATCGAGGTCGCCAACGAACGCGGCGTCCGCATCCCCATGAACGAGAAGTAGGCAACAAAAGTGACTATTACTACCCACGAACCCCTGACCGTCACCCTCGGCTCCAGCGGCGTGACCCCGGAAGACGTGGTCGCCGTCGCGCGCCATGACGCCAAGGTGACCATCTCCCAGGAAGCCCTGGACAACGTCGCCAAGGTCCGCGCCCACATCGATGACCTCGCTACCAGCGATGTCCCCGCCTACGGCATTTCCACGGGCTTCGGCGCCCTGGCTAACCGCCACATCCCCAACGACCTCCGCACGCAGCTGCAGAAGTCGCTGATCCGCAGCCACGCCGCCGGCATGGGCCCGGCCGTGGAACGGGAAGTGGTCCGCGGCATCATGTTCCTCCGCGCCAAGACCCTGGCATCGGGCCGCACCGGCGTCCGTCCGGTGGTCCTGCAGACCATGGTGGACGTCCTCAATGCAGGCATCACCCCGCTGGTCCGCGAGTTCGGTTCGCTCGGTTGCTCCGGCGACCTCGCACCGCTGTCCCACTGCGCGCTGGTCCTCATGGGTGAAGGTGAAGCAACGGGCCCCGACGGCGAGCTCTACGGCGTTGCCGGAAAGGCGCCCGTTGCTGAGCTGCTCGCCCAGCACGGCATCGAGCCCGTCACGCTGGCTGAGAAGGAGGGCCTGGCCCTCGTCAACGGCACCGAAGGCATGCTTGGCATGCTGCTGATGGCCATCGCCGACATCCGCCTGTTGCTCGCGACGGCGGACGTCACCGCAGCGCTCAGCGTCGAGGCACTGCTGGGCACCGACCAGGTGTTCCTGCCGGAACTCCACGCAGCACTGCGTCCGCACCCCGGCCAGGCCGCCAGCGCCGACAACATGCTCCGTGTGCTGTCCAACTCGCCAATCGTTGCCTCCCACAGGATCAACGACACCAAGGTGCAGGACGCCTACTCGCTTCGTTGTGCCCCACAGGTTGCCGGCGCCGTCCGCGACACCGTGGACCACGCCGCGCTGGTGGCGTCCCGCGAACTTGCTGCCGCCATCGACAACCCCGTGGTCCTGCCCGACGGCCGCGTCACCTCCAACGGCAACTTCCACGGCGCCCCGGTGGCGTACGTCCTGGACTTCCTGGCCATCGCTGTTGCGGACCTCAGCTCCATCGCCGAGCGCCGCACGGACCGCATGCTGGACCCGGCCCGCTCGCACGGACTCCCGGCCTTCCTCGCCGGAGACCCCGGAGTGGACTCCGGCCTGATGATCGCCCAGTACACGCAGGCAGGCCTGGTCTCGGACAACAAGCGCCTGGCCGTACCGGCATCGGTGGACTCCATCCCGAGCTCCGCGATGCAGGAAGACCACGTGTCCATGGGCTGGCACGCAGCCCGGAAGCTTCGCAAGGCCGTTGAGAACCTTCGCCGCGTGCTCGCCGTCGAACTCGTCACCAGCGCACGCGCCATTGATATGCGTACGCAGATGTCCGACGGCGAACTCACCCCGGGTCCTGCCGGCACGGCAGTACTTGAGGTGCTTCGCGAAGTGGTGCAGGGACCGGGAACCGACCGGTTCCTGTCGCCCGAACTCGAAGCGGCTGACCGTTTGGTTGGCTCCGGCGCGGTCCGTGCGGCCGCCGAATCCGCCGTCGGGATTTTGGCCTGACGTCGAATAAAATGCTCATTTCATGGGCAGATTTGTCACGCCCCGGTCTTTGTTCGCAACGCAGGCACCGGGGCGTGGCAAATGTAGTAGAACTTATGGTGTACGTCACGTCCACGCCGAAGATGTCGTGGGCTTGACGGTCAACCGTTCACAACTCAATACACAACAGAGAACATCCACAAAGGGGTAGAAGTTCAATGAAGGCACGCGGAGCAGTCCTGTCCAGGCGAAACGCTCACTCGGCTACGGTTTCCGATTGGAAGACGCTGAAGGCCGGCGACACGGTGGAAGTGGTCAAGTACGCCCACGTCATCGCAGCCGGTCGGGTTGAGGAGGTTTCCAGCAGCGGAAACGTTGTGTGGCTTGAGCACTCAGGGCCCGGCGTCACCGAAGAGGGCAAGGAATTGTTCATGAAGTCCGACGGCGTCACTCTCCGCCGGGCGTAGCTTAAACAGAAACCGGGGCTCGTCCCCTTCCGCGGGTAGTAGATGCGGAAGGGGACGAGCCCCGGTTTTTGGCGTCGCTGCCAGTGATGCCGTCAGGGGTGGCAATCAGGCAGCGAGTACTTCGTGGGTCTGACCGAAGGGAACGGATTCGTCCAGCGCCACGGTGTAGGTGCCGGGCTCGTGCCTGGTCACCAGAATGCCGCAGTTGGCGTCTGCCGCTGCGTTCTTGATCAATGCATCCACGGCCTGCTCGAGTCCGTCGTGGATTTCGTCCGCCCTGGAAAAGGACAGGCGGATTTCGCGTTCTGCAGTCATTGCAGGGGTCATTTGGGGGCCTCCTATTACTTGCCGCATGCGAGGGCGACCCATCAATCATAGTCGGAGCTTGCCCATTATTTGTAAGATGACTGGCAGTGGAGTGACCTGGGTCTCAGGCGCGCCGAGGCGGCAGTTAATGCCAATGTTTGGACGGCAAAGTCAATTGGTGGGAGCAACGCTGGGGGTTAGGCCGCTTGTAGCAGCTGGTTTAGCCGGTTGGCTGGGGTCTCGAGGTTCAGTGTTGGTCTGGGGCGGCGGTTGAGTTTCGCTGCGACCAGGCGGATGTCCTCGGGGGTGTGCACTGAAAGGTCAGTGCCTTTCTCGAACCAGAACCGCAGGAGCCGGTTGGTGTTTTCGTTGGTGCCGCGCTGCCAGGGCGAGTGCGGGTCGCAGAAGTACATCGTCGTATCGAGAGCGGTCTGGATTTTTGCGTAGTCGGCCAGTTCGGTGCCGCGGTCCCAGGTGATCGACCGGCGCAGGTGATCCGGGAGGGAGGCCATCTCCCGGATCATCGCGGCGGCAACGGTTTCCGCGGTGTGGTCCCCTGGCAGGTGCAGCAGGATCGTGAACCGGGTTGAGCGTTCCACCAAGGTTCCGATCGCTGTCCCGTTGGCGCCGATGATGAGGTCACCTTCCCAATGCCCGGGCACTGCCCGGTCCTGGACCTCGGCGGGACGTTGGCTGATCTTGAAGGCCTCTTTATAGGGGCTGTTGGCGCGCCGGTCAGTGCCGTGGGGGATGCGTTGTTTGCGTTTCAGGCTGAGCTTTTCGGCCAGGTCCGCCCGCAGGTTCCCGCGGGTTTGGACGTAAAGGGCCTGGTAGATCGTCTCGTGGCTCACCTGCATAGTCTGATCGTCACCGAAGTAATACGCCAACATCGAGGAGATCAGCTTCGGACTCCACCCGTCATCCATCCAGACGCCGATCAGCCGGCACAAACCCTCGTCCTTGGCCAGCCTGAAGGGTTTGGGACGGCGCCTGTCCTGATGCGCTTTGGCGTGAGCGACCGAGGCGTAGTACTTCCCGTCCGCGCTCGTGTGGCGTTTGACCTCCCGCCAAACTACGGACTTATCCCGCCCGATCAATGCGCCGATCTTCGCGTAACTGAGGCCCATCCGCACACCCATCTGGATCATGCCTCGCTCTTCCAGACCCAACGCACGGCCAGGGCCCCCGACTGAAGGAGCAGGATCGGCAAGACCTCCGGTAGCACCCCGGTTCACGGTCATCATTAGGCCAGACTGAACCCACCAATTGTGCCCGGTAGCGTGCACCGCCCCGACACGCCGGGCAGCAGTACGAACAGGCATCCCCGCACACACCAAATCAAGAAACTCAGTACGCGCAGCCTTGGGGAACAACTTGACCATAAAACGCTCCATCAATCAGAGCGTTGCAACGACCCTATGACTTTGCCGACTAAACACCCTCATTAACTGCCAACTCGGCGGACGATCGCCGGGACCGATTGGACGTGGTGGCGGGATTCGAACCCGCGTACGCTGCTTTGCAGGCAGCTCCCTGGCCTCTTGGGTACACCACGTGCAGTCGACACTAGGTGCGTGGGCCAGGGGCTTACAACATTCGTTGCGCAGGCTTTCGCAGGGCTACGCGGGCTTTCGCGCGGCTACGCAGTATTGCCCTTGGTTGCCGTCAATGACACGCGTTTGAGTAGTCCTGTGACCCCGGCAGCAACCACGAGAGTCAGGATGGCTGCGGCCATGTGCGTATAGAGCATGATGTGTGGCGAACCGCCGCTGAAGCCAGCCGCTGCCGGCGGATCACCTGGACCTGGTGCGGCGCTGTGGAGGTGCTCCACCCATCCACTCCCGGGGTAGTAACCGCCGAATGCAGCGAACCCAAAGTGCAGCAGTTGCTGCGCCACACCTGACACCAGCAGCAGGATCAATGGCCCGTGGACCCAGCGGGCCAGGAGTTGGGCCCCCAGGCAGCACAGTGCGGCGAAGCCAAGCAGAACGGGAAGGGCCGGAGCGCTGCCGCCCGCCGTCAGGTGCGCCGCCAGTCCCAGGCCGACGGCCAGCAGCCCGGAGACCCAGGCCCACTTGTCCTGCACAGGAACTGCGCGCATCGCCATCCTTCCCTCCACACAGGCTAAGCGGCGAAGGCCGGAGGGAAAAGGGGCGGGCGACTATCCCAGGAGCGTGTTCACCAAACGTGCTGCAACTTTCGCAGTCCGGGAATCAATGTCGAATTCCGGATTCAGTTCGGCGACATCAACGTGCAGCAACTTCCCGCTGGCGGCAACCTGCCGGCATACCGCGCTGATCACGGGCAGCGGGACGCCATAGGCCGCAGGAGCGCTCACCCCGGGTGCCACCGAGGCCGGCATCACGTCGAGGTCGATCGTGAGATACAGGACATCCACGCCAGCCAGGAAATCCGCTACAAAAACCTCCACGGCTTCCGGTGAGCATTGCTCGTCCAGCAGATACTTCACGCCCAGGCGTTGCGCCGTGTCAAAAAGGGTCCGGGTGTTGTTGGGCTCGGAAATTCCGACGACGGCGTACTGCAGTTCGCGCCCGGCGGCGGCCTCCGCCCGGGCCATCTGAAGGAACGGCGTGCCCGAGCTCGGTGTGGGCTCATCCCTCAGGTCAAAGTGGGCATCAAGGTTCAGCACACCCAGCCGCTTGCCCTGGACCACGTCCGAGCCGGCGACGCCCAAGTAGCTGGCAAACGCGGTCTCGTGGCCTCCGCCCAGCACCACGGTGAGGTTACCGGCGTCGAGCAATCCCGAGATGGCGCGGCCGGCGCGCTCCTGGCCCGCCTCCAGCGAGTCGCCCTCCACAACCACATCGCCGGCGTCGAACACGTCCCGTTCCAGGTGGTAAGCCAGCGGTCCCAGTACCGAACGGATGGCGGCCGGCGCCGCGGCGGCACCCGTGCGGCCCTTGTTGCGTCGAACGCCGGCGTCACTGCAGAATCCAAGCACGACGGCGGGACGCGAGGCGGTGCTGGCCGCTGCGGGCGTGTGCGGGGTGACGGCCTGCCACCAGCGGCGGTGCGCAACGCCGTCGCCGTCGAAACGGCCGGTCCACGGGGCGGGGCTGACATCTACAATTACGGCGCGTGTTTCCATGCTTTAAGCAGACCGGACCCGGACTGCCAATACCAGCAGTTCCGGGTCCGGGGTGTCTGAAATACCGGAATGCCTACTTGACGCCCAGGAGTTCCTCAACGGTTCCGATGCCGAAGAAGAGCAGGAACGCAGCGGCCACAGCCCACATCAAGGGGTGGACTTCGCGGGCGCGGCCCTGGAAGGTACGGATCAGCACGAACGAGATGAACCCGGCACCCAGGCCGTTGGCGATGGAGTACGTGAACGGCATCAAGGCGATGGTCAGGAACGCGGGAATCCCGACTCCCCAGTCCTGCCAGTCGATCTTCCCCACCTGGGAAACCATCATGAAGCCCACGACCACCAGCGCGGGGGCCACGGCTTCGAACGGCACCAGGTTGATCAGCGGTGTGAAGAACATGGCAATAAGGAAGAGAACGCCGGTCACGATCGAGGCCAAGCCGGTGCGGGCACCCTCGCCGATGCCCGCGCCGGATTCAACGAAGATCTGGTTGGAGGAAACCGAGGCCCCGCCGCCGACGATGGCACCAAGGGCGTCCACCTGCAGCACGCGGTCCACGTTCGGGATGTTGCCGTCCTTGTCCACCGTTCCGGCCTCATTGGCCAGGCCCACCATGGTGCCCATGGCGTCGAAGAAGATGCTCAGCAGGATCACGAATGCCAGCAGCGCCGCGGCGATGAAGCCGAGGTGTTCGAAGGCCCCGAAGGGGTTGGCCTTGCCGATCAGGGAGAGATCCGGAGCGCCCCACTCCGACAAAGTGGGGGCCACCAGGGACCAGCCACGGGGGTTGACGTTCTTGCCATCGAAGCTGGGGCCGATGTGGAGCGTGAATTCGAGGATCGCAGCCAGAGCGGTGGAGACCACGATGCCGATCAGGATGGCGCCTCGGACCTTGCGGACCACCAGGGCGATGGTCAGGATCAGACCGACGGCAAACACCAAAGTGGGCCAGCCCATGAGCTTCCCGTCAACACCGAGTCCCAGCGGAACCGTCGTGCCCGCAGCGTCCGGGATGCGCCGGACGAAACCGGCGTTCACCAGGCCGATCAGGGCAATGAACAAGCCGATGCCCACCACGATCGCCGTCTTCAACGCCTCCGGCACAGCCTTGAAAACCGCGGTGCGGAAGCCGGTGAGCACAAGGATGAGCATCGTGACGCCGGAGAGGACAACAAGGCCCATCATGTCGGGCCAGGTCAGCTGCGGGTGCGAGGCCACGGTAACCGCGACGAACGCATTCACGCCCAGCCCAGTGGCCACAGCGAAGGGGTGCTTGGCCCAGGCGCCCATGAGGATGGTCAGGATGCCGGCGACGAACGCCGTGGTGGCTGCGACCGCGGTGAAGCCCAGGGAAGCTCCGCTGGAGTCTGCCCCCGAGAGGATCAGCGGGTTCAGCACAACGATGTAGCTCATGGCGAAGAATGTCGCGAAGCCGCCACGGATTTCCCTTGAGTACGTGGAGCCACGTTCGGAAATCTTGAAATAGCGGTCCACTGCAGAACCTTGTTTAAGCATGAAGGTCTCCGGGTATTGGGGGGAGTGTGCTCTCAAATCCTATGCCGTTGAATGTGGGAGCTTCGGACCATTCCCCTAGTCTGTAAGGAAGCCAACACTAGGAGAAACCGCCCCATGCGTACCATCCGCCCGCTTCTGGCCGCCGTCGTCGCCGCCCTTGCCTTCGCGTCTGCCCTGCTGTTTTCCGCGGCTCCGGCGTCCGCGCACGACGTCGCGGAATCCACAGCGCCGGCGAACGGTGCAACCGTGGCTGAAGTGCCGGCGTCGGTCTCCATTACGTTCAACAACCGGCCGCTGGCCATCGGATCGGGCGTCTCCGTAACCTCCGGCGGCGAGAACTGGGCAGACGGGCCGGTCGAGATCATCGACAGCCAGGCCGTGCAGAAGCTCCGGGCCGGCGCGCCGGCGGGGGAGTACACGGTGGTGTGGCGCGTTGTCAGCTCCGATTCGCACCCGATTGAGGGCACCTTCAAGTTCACGGCCACAGCGGGAAGCACGACGGCGGCAAGCGGCTCGGCCGCCCCCTCGGCGTCCGCTTCGGCCACCTCGGGATCGGTGCCGTCCGCAGGTACGGCTCCTCCGGGAACAGTTGGCAGTGCGCCCGCCGCAGATGCGTCCCAGCCGTTCCCCTGGAGCATTGTTGTCATTGCGGTTGTTGCGGTTGCCCTCGTGATCTTCCTCGCTGTTACAGCCCGCAGGAAACTTGCCGGATCGGACGACGAAAACCGCCCGGAAGCCGCAGAATAGCGGGCTTTTCTACGTAGCTGCGAATATCTCGGTTCGGTTACCGCGACACGCCAAAGCCGCAGTCCTCGTTACTTAAATGTGACTTCGACGGGATCATCGCGTACGGTAGTACCTGTGCCTGTTCCACGTAGCGGGCACTTCCGGCCTGATTGCCTAGCTCTGCCGCAGTCCGGAATCCGTTCGCAGACAAACCTACGGCAGAGACGGGGAACCCATTTTGGGCCGCTTTCGAGCGTGCCTTGGGGTGAAGTCACGAAGCTTCCGCTGAACAGCGGGGGATAGTGGCCGGGTGACTCCCATCCGAATCCGACAGCTAACCTCGCAGGCATCGGGAGAGGCTCTTTCATGTCTTCACGCATTCTTCGCGGCCGTCGTAAGGCGGACAGCGTACGTCCTAATCCGTTCATCTCCATCTCCAAGGCAGTTGCCAGCAACGCTTCCGGCGCTGGCCGCCAGGCAGCTGTTATCGCAGCAGCTTCCGGACTCGTTCTGACCGGCTCTGTCGCTGCACACGCTGCAGAGGCTCCGGTCCAGCGCGATGCCAGCCCCGCCACGGTCGCCGAGACCGCTTCCGAGGCCCCCACCAAGGTTGTTACCGCTCTTTCTACGGCTACCGTCAACTTCGAGCGTCCGGCTGTTGCTTCCGTTGCAGCTCCGGTCATCGAAAAGCCGGCTCCTGTAGTTGAAGCCCCCGCTGCCAAGCCGGCTGCCGTTACCGCTGCTGCAGCGGCGGCTCCCGTAGCTGCCCAGGCTGCAGTTGCAGCTCCGGCCGCTGTTGCACCTGCTGCTGCTCCTGTAGCTGCTGCTCCCGCTGCCGGTGGCGTCAACGCTGCCATGGTTGCCTCGGCTTACGCCCAGATCGGCATCATGCAGGACTGCACCGCCATGGTTGAGCGGGCCCTCGGTTCCGCCGGCATTCCGGTTGGCGACCTCGCTCCCATGCAGTTCATGAACTACGGCAAGGTTGTCAGCGACCCGCAGCCGGGCGACATGATCGTCCAGTCCGGCCACGTCGCCATCTACATCGGCAACGGCCAGGCAATCAGCGGTGGAATCAACGGCAACCAGACGGGCATCCACCCGATCAGCTGGTTGACCGCTACTGGTCCCATCACGTACGTACGCGCTGGCGCATAAGCCTCACGCTTCAACGCAAAGGCCGGTGTCTCCGAAGATCATCTTCGAGGACACCGGCCTTTGGCGTTTAAAATTCGTGTTGCGGCTGCCGTGAATGATGCCGGCTAGGCGATGGCGATGCCCGGGCCGCCAGGGAGCGCCACTTTGGTGGAGATTGCCTGGCCCACTGCCTTGGCTTGCCGCAGGACTTCCTTGGGGCTGGGCGTAATGAGCTCGCCCACGCCCACCAGGTGCATTCCCACTGCCCGCATCGCGGAGACCAGGTTCTGCCCGACGGCGATTCCAAGTTCGGCCAGCATGCGGCGCAGCTGGCTCTGGGCGCAGCGTGTGACCACAATATGGTCTGCCAGGAGAATCCCGTTGGCGGTGTGGACTGCCCACTGGCGCGGGGCGGATTCGAGGGGGCCAGAGGCATGGAGACCGCTCCGGGTCATGCTCGCGGCGAGACCGTACCCGATGTGCTGGGTTGGGTCCGCGCCCAGGAAATCCAGGCGGACGGCTCTGGTGGTGCTGCGTACGTCCAGATGGTGGCTGGCCGCGTAATTGCGTAAGTGGCGGAGGATTTCGTTACGTTCCTGGATGGACGCGGGATCGGTGACCTCGCAGCGTTGAAGCATGCCTGTGTGGACCGCCGGGCCGGTGGCTGACAGGGCACCGAAACCATCCACCACTATGGAGCCCACGCCGTAGCGGCTGAGTTCACTGGCAACTGCCAGGCCGGACAAGCCGGTTCCTATGACCACGGTGGTGGTGCGTTCCGTGCCGGAATCAGGCGCGTGTGACACTGCTTGGTTCCTCCTTGACGTGTGTGCCTTGCGGCATCGCGTGGGATCGCGTCCGAGTTCCCCAAGCGGCCGCAAATAAATGGCCGGAGTGTGCTGTAGGACACGTTCGCCGGCCATTCGGTGACTCGAACACTACCGAACTTTTTCGCGCATGGATAGCCTTCCCTGACAGCGTGTTCCGTGTGTTCATCAGCAGCACAAAAACGGGGTCAGGAAACCGAGCCCCGACCGTTATACACATACAGCCGAGCCACCTTGATTCGGCCCTGCCGACCGAGAATAGTGGGCATTGGACAGGGAAATTCCGGATTTCCCTGCCCCTGGCCATTGACAATCGAGCCCTCGAGGAATCCGATGCGGAAAACCTCTGGCAGAATGGCCGGAACATCAAGCAGTAGGTGGAGAGGCGGGCCCCAAATGGACCAGCACGGCAGACACAGTGAAGAGCCACAGGACGGCGAGGGCCTGACAGTGGCACCGGGCGGCATCGTCGTGGGAGTGGACGGCTCGGAACACGGGCAGTGCGCCCTGGTGTGGGCAGCACGTGAGGCCGAACGCAGGCAGCTTCCGCTGCACATCGTCACGGCGTACTCGGTTCCTATTTTCGCCGCCTCAGGACTCGACGGCGGATACGCCACCGTGGACGATTCGGTCATTCGCGAGGGCGCGGAAGCCATTGTCAAGCAGGCCATGGACAAGGTCGCCCGATACTCCATCGACGTTGATGCTTCCGTCGAAAACGGTGACGCAGCAGGCGTGCTGCTGGATCTTTCCGCAGAGGCAGCGCTGCTGGTTTTCGGAAGCCGTGGCCGCGGCGGTTTCGTAGGTCGTCTGCTGGGCTCAGTCAGCAGCGCCTTGCCCGCCCATGCCAAGTGCCCCACAGTAACTGTCCCGCTCTATTGTGCTGACCGCCTCGGCGAGAATACCGAGGACAAACACATCAAGGCCGAGCACGCCAAGGCCGGCCCCCGCATCGTGGAAAACGTGGTTGCAGTGGGCGTGGACGGCTCGGAGCAGGCGCGGGTCGCTGTGCTCGAAGCAGCTGAGCAGGCCCAACGCATGGGAGCCAAGCTCCGCGTCATTTGCGCCGTCCCGCAGTACAGCGGTTCCCTGGCCTGGGTCCCCGCTCCCTTGGACCGGGACGCCTTGTTTGCCGATATCAAGGTTCAGCTGGACGCGGGGGTTGCCTGGCTGCAGAGCCATTTCCCGCAACTGACCATCGAGACGGACCTCAGGGACGGCTCGCCTGTTGACGTTCTGGTGGAAACCAGCCGCAGCGTGGAATTGGTGGTTTTGGGCACCCGTGGCCGCGGTGGGTTTGCGGGCATGCTGTTGGGATCCACATCGGATGGCGTCCTGCACCATGCGAAAGGACCCGTGTTGGTTGTTCCGGACCGCGAGGATCCCCGTCTGGCAGACCGCGACAAGTTTGGTCCGATGCTCGGCGCGGTGTAGGAAAAGGCGCAGGAAAAGGGATGCCGGTGTTCACGCTGCAGCTCACGGATATTCGTGGACCCATGCTTCCCGAGGTGGGTGGCAAAGCAGCGAACCTCGGCGAGCTTGCAGGCGCCGGCCTACCCGTGCCGCCAGGCTTTTGCCTGACCACGGATGCTTATCGGCGTGCGCTGTCATCGAGCGGCCTGGATGACATTTGTGCGGCCCTGGAATCGACAAGCACGGTTGACCTTACAGGGCTGAACCGGTTGGCCGGGCGGGCCCGTTCCCTGGTCCTCGACGCCGGGGTCCCGGCCGACATCGCTGAAGCAGTGCGGTCCGCCTACGAAGCTCTGGGCAGCAACGTCCCCGTCGCTGTCAGGTCTTCGGCAACAGCCGAAGACCTTCCCTTCGCGAGTTTCGCCGGCCAACAGGACACTTTCCTGAACGTGGTGGGCGCGGACTCTGTCCTGGATGCCGTGAGCCGCTGCTGGGCTTCCTTATGGACTGACAGGGCGGTGACTTACCGGGCTACCAACGGCATTGAGCATGCTGGTGCCGCCCTGGCTGTCGTTGTCCAGGAGATGGTCGATTCGACGGCTGCCGGTGTTATGTTCACGGCCAATCCCGTGACGGGCAAGAGGCACGAGACAGTGATCGACGCGAGCCCCGGTCTGGGGGAGGCCGTGGTGTCCGGCGCCGTGAATCCGGATCAGTACGTTGTTGATATGGCCGGCGGTGCAATTGTGAAACGCACCCTGGGGGACCGGCGGGTGGAGATCCATGCCGTGCCGGGCGGCGGCACGCAACGGACCCAACGGTCGCGCAACGAAAGTCCGGGGGACCCGGAAGGCGCCCGGGATGCAGCTGTTCAACCGTGTCTTAGTGACCGGCAGATCAAGGAGCTGGCCGAACTTGGCCGCTTGGTGGAGAGACACTATGGAGCTCCACAGGACACCGAGTGGGCCATGGATCCCAACGGAAAACTGTGGCTGACCCAGGCCAGGCCCATCACCACCCTTTACCCGCAAACCACCCGCACCCCACAGGTCCCTGGCATCCACGCCTTTCTGAATTTCAGCCTCGCGCAGGGCCTCACACGGCCGCTGACGCCCATGGGTTTGGCCGGGATCCGCCTCATAGCCTCCTGTGTTGCCAAAACGGCGGGCTTTGCCGTCCCGGATCCCCGGTCAGGACCGTCGCCCTATTACGAGGCCGGCCAGCGCATCTTCTTTGATCTCACCCCGGTATTGCGGAGCCGGATCGGGCGGAAGATCGTGCCCCGGGTCTTCGATGTCATGGAAGCCCGGTCCGCCATGCTGATGCGGAGTTTGTTCGATGACCCCCGCTTTTCGGTGACCATCAAAACGCCGCTGAAACTCATCCGCCACGTGGCTCCAGTTGCTGCAAAATACCGCGTCCCCGAGTCGTTGCTCCGGGGTCTGTTCCGTCCGGAGGCGGCCTTGGAACGGGTAGAGCGCCACAGTTCTGAACTCCGCAAAGCCATAGCCGTCCCCGGGGAAGCCACCGCCCATCAACGGGTAACCCACATGCAAAGAATCCTGGGTTCGGAGCTCTTCGCCACCGTCCCGCAAATCCTGCCGTTGCCGGCGCTCGGCTTTGCCCTGCTGGCGCTCGTAGGCCGGATACTCGGCGACCAAGCATCCTACGCTGAACTGCAGACCGTGATCCGCGGGCTGCCCAACAACGTCACCACTGAAATGGACCTGGCCCTGTGGCAGCTCGCCTCGCAGATCAGGGAAGATGACGACGCCGCTGCCTCCATGGCTGGCCAAACGGCGGAAGCGCTGCTGGAACGGTACAGGGACGAGGGGTTGCCTGCCATTGCCCAATCCGGCCTCGATGGGTTCCTGCGCGCCTACGGGCACCGGGCCGTGGCTGAAATCGACCTTGGCATGCCCCGGTGGGGAGACGATCCCACCCACATTCTTGGCGTCCTGGCCAATTACCTGAGACTGCAGCCCGGTGCGGGGGCTCCCGACGAGCAGTTCCGCAGGGCAGCTGAAGAGGCCGAAGAACAGGTGACGAAGTTCATCGCCCGGGCCCGGGCCATCAGTCCGCTCCACGCAGTGGTGGTCCGCGCAGCGCTGGACCGAACGCGCAGGTTCGCTGGTCTGCGCGAGTTGCCCAAATACAACCTCGTGCTGGGCCTCGCCGTGGCCCGGCAACAACTGCTTTTGGTGGGAAGCGAACTGGCAGCATCACATCGGATCGAGCGCCCGGAGGACATCTTCTTCCTGGATCTGGACGGGGTGGAAAATGCGCTTGCGGGGCAGGATTTCCGCGAGGTAATTGCACAACACAGGGCGGCCTACGAACACGAACTCCGGCGCAGGCACATTCCCCGGGTGCTGCTCTCCGACGGCACGGAGCCGGAAGCGACGGCTGCGGGCGACGCCGATCCGCGCCCGGGAACATTGTCCGGCAGCCCGGCGTCGACGGGTCTGGTGAGCGCGCCTGCGCGCGTCATCATGGACCCGGTCGGGGCACATCTGGAGCCGGGTGAGATCCTCGTGGCTCCGTCCACGGATCCCGGGTGGACTCCGCTGTTCCTCACAGCGGGAGGCCTGGTCATGGAGATGGGCGGGCCAAACTCGCACGGCGCCGTGGTGGCACGCGAGTACGGGATCCCTGCGGTCGTCGGCGTCCCGGACGCAACCATCCGGCTACGTACGGGCCAGCGCATCACCGTGGACGGTGCAGCGGGGACAGTCAGTACGGAAGACCCGGACGGCTGAGCTTTTCAGGCGTGCTGGTGCGATTCGTGCTCGGAATGGCTGACGGGCTCCAATTGGAACGTGCAGTGCTCGGTGTCGAAGTGCCGGCCAAGGCAGGAGCCCAGCTGGTCCAGGATGCTGTCCGCGCCAGTGGCATTGAGCACCTCGTCCTGCACCACCACGTGGGCGGAGAACACCGGTACGCCGGAAGTGATGGTCCAGATGTGGATGTCGTGTGCTTCCACTACACCGTCCACGGCCATGATGTGCTCGCGGATCATGTTCACGTCCACGCCCTTGGGGGTGGCTTCAAGAAGTACGTCCACCACGTCGCGGAGCAGATGCCATGCACGGGGAATAATCATCAGGGCGATGAGGACCGAGGCGATGGGGTCGGCAGCCGAGAACCCGGTGGTCATGATCACGATTGCTGCCACGATGACCGCGATGGAGCCCAGGAGGTCGCCCAGCACCTCAAGGTAGGCGCCGCGGACGTTGAGGCTTTCCTTTTGCGCTCCCTGCAGGATGAGGAGGGAAACCAGGTTGGCGACGGCGCCCAGGACTGCAGCCCACAGCATTACGCCGGTCTGGATTTCGGTGGCTTCGCCGAACCGACGGATCGCTTCGATCATGATCACTACGGCGATCACAATGAGGATCAGAGCGTTGGCCAAGGCAGCCAAAACCTCTGCGCGCTGGTATCCGTAGGTCCGCAGATCGCTGGCCGGGCGGGTGGCGATCCATGCGGCCATGAGCGCAATGAAGACACCTGCAGCGTCGGAGAGCATGTGCCCGGCATCCGCCAGCAGCGCCAGGGAACCGGAAACGACGGCACCGACCACTTGGATGCCCACGACGCCCAAGGTGATGCCCAGGACGGCGATCAGGCGTTTGCGGTGCTTTCCGGTTGCGGTAACGCCGTGCGAGTGGTTGTGATCATGCCCCATGCATACAAGGCTAGCCCCAGCCGAGCTCGTGCAAGCGATCGTCATCTATCCCGAAGTGGTGTGCGATCTCGTGGACCACGGTGATGGCAACCTCATCGATGACTTCCTGGCGGCTGCCGCAGATATCCAGGATGGGCTGGCGGAAGATTGTGATGCGGTCCGGCAGGGAGCCCGCATCCCACCAGGAATCCCGTTCCGTCAGCGGCACGCCCTCGTACAGTCCCAACAACACTGTGTCCGGGTTTTCCCCCGGCTGCGGGGTGTAGTCGTCCTCAATGAAAATTGCCACGTTGTCCATGGCACGGGCGGCTTTGGCCGGAATCAGCTGCAGGGCGTCGCTGACGGCTTCTTCAAACTCCTCGGGTGACATTTGGAAGGGCGGCCTGTGCGGCGCGTTCCGCTCCGGCAGCGGCGAAGAGGGACGCTCGCCGTCGGGAACGATGGGAAGTCCGGGAGGAAGATTCGCGGGCATGACTCGACTTTAGTCCGCCACGGCTGTATTGGCGCCCCATGTCATGAGGGATACTGATCTCAGTCCCTTTCCGATAGACACAGGAACCGCATGACTTCCACCGCTTCCCCCATGTCTGAACCCCTCGACGTCGTCGTTGTGGGCGAGGCGCTGATCGACATCGTGCAGTCGCCCGACGGCCAGGCCGAATACCCCGGCGGTTCGCCGACCAATGTTGCTTACGGGTTGGGCCGGCTGGACGTGAAAGCCGGTCTTTTGACGGCGATCGGCCGGGATCCCCGGGGCGACGCCATCGCAGCGCACCTCCAGAGCGCGGGAGTGGTGCTGTTGCCCGGGTCCCAGTCCATGGGAAAGACCGCGACGGCGACAGCCAGGATCGCTGCCGACGGTTCGGCCGCTTACACCTTCGACATTGAGTGGGCGCTGGCCCCTTTGGCACTGCCGTATGCGCCGCGCATCCTGCACACCGGTTCCATTGCTACGTTCCTTGAGCCCGGCGCCGGAGTGGTCCGGAGCTTGTTGGAGCAGGCGCAGGGAGGCTGCATGGTCACCTACGATCCCAACATCCGCACCGATCTCCTGGGCAGCCATCACGAAGCACTTGCCCTCTTTGAGGAAATTGTGCCGCTGACGGATGTCGTGAGGATGAGTGCCTCGGACGCCCACTGGCTCTACCCGGGCAAGGCACTGGAGGATATCGCGAGCCATCTTCTGACGCTGGGTACCACCCTCTCGGTCATGACTGAGGGTGCGAAGGGCTCGTTGATGGCCACGCGCCACTTTCAGCTCCGGGTCCGCGCCGTGCCGTCCACCGTGGCGGACACCATTGGCGCGGGCGATTCCTACATGTCGGCGCTCATCATGGGCCTTTTGTTGCGTGGCAGCGACGGGCTGGCGCCAACCGTGCTGGAGCGGATCGGCAGCATCGCGTCGATGGCAGCCGCCATCACTGTCGGGCGTCCGGGGGCCAACCCGCCCACGCACCGTGAACTCCTGGCAGAGATGGCCCGCTAGCGGCAGGTTCAGCTGGTCCGACGCCGCGTGAGCCCAACGCCCACCAGGCACACCACTCCACCGATCAGGCCCCAGATGGTTGGTACTTCCTGAAGGACGGCCCAGGAGATCAGGATCGTTGTTCCCGGCACCAGGTATGTCGTGGCAGCGAGTTTGCCGGCCGAGATCAGCGAGAGGGCGTACGCCCACGTGGTGAAGGCGATGGCGGTGGGGAAGATGCCCAAGTACACCAGGCCGAGCGTGGCCGGAAGAGGCGCTGCCTGGACTTCGGTCACCAACTGACCTGCCCACGGCAGGCAGCAAAGCGCTCCGACCATGATGCCGAACCACGTTGCCTGGCCTGCTGAGAATTTCCGGAGCACGGGCTTTTGCAGGATTGCGCTCACTGAGGCGAGCACAGCAGCGAGGAGGCACAACAGCACTCCGGCGACATCCGCCGTCGAACGTTGCCCCGAACCCAAGGCGATCATCGCCACACCGCAGAAAGCCACCCCGCTGCCGATCAGCAGCCACCGCGGGAAGCCCTCCTTGAGGAAGATTCCCGCCAGGATGGCGATGAGGATGGGCGAGACGTTGATCAGCATGGCGCTGGTGCCGGCGTCGAGCATGTGTTCCGCGGCGTTCAGGGCGACGTTGTAGCCGCCGAACCACATCACGCCGTAGGCCACGATCGGAAGCCACTCCCGGCCTTTCGGCCAGACCTTCAGCGTCGGCAGCACCACAATGCCAAGAACGACGGCGGCAACCGCCAAACGCCCGAGCGTCAACGACCCGGGGGAGAAGCTGGGGCCGACCGCCCGGATGCCCACGAATGCGGATGCCCACAGGACAACGGTAACGATGACCGCAGCGATGCCCAGTTTGCTGATGGCCGCTCCCGGCGCGGGGGTGGTGCGCGGGGGGAGGCTCGGGGATGGCTGGCCGGGTTCGGCCGGGGAAGTGGTTGTCATGTGCCAAATCTATCGGGGCATCGGCCGGGACGGCTGGCGGTTTTCGGACGCGTCAGGGCAAGATCCTGCCAATGTTCGCGGGCTTCCCTTCTCGGGTCTCGCGAGGGGTTACCTTTCGACTCTTAGGAAGCCTCCAAAGGGGTGGGATCCAACCCCTCGGCGCGTTCGCAAGCGGGGGCCCGTAATGCCCCTCCAACCTCGATTTGGGAATATCGGCATCTATGCTCTAAAGTTTTAGAGTCCAGTTCGGACGAGCGAGACACGGAAAGAACGCGTAAAGCGTCCCTTTTCTTTGCAAAATCCGAATTGAGTTCAGGCCCCCATCGTCTAGCGGCCTAGGACACCGCCCTTTCACGGCGGCGGCACGGGTTCGAATCCCGTTGGGGGTACGCAAGGAAGTGGTAAATCGGACTGAAAAAGTCTGGTAAGCTAGAAGCCTTGAAAAAAACGCGGTAGAGATACTGCAAACGCAAGGCCCTGTAGCGCAGTTGGTTAGCGCGCCGCCCTGTCACGGCGGAGGTCGCGGGTTCAAGTCCCGTCAGGGTCGCTCTGAGCGCCGAAGAAATTCGGTTCTCAAGGTGACATGTCACCTAGGCTCTGTAGCTCAGTTGGTAGAGCGTTCGACTGAAAATCGAAAGGTCACCGGATCGACGCCGGTCGGAGCCACCACTGGGAAGCATCAGTTCTTTGGAACTGGTGCTTTTCTTCTTTTAAGGCCCAGGATCTCCGTTGAAGACGCGGCTTCTTCGTCCCCGCGTACCGCCGCCACCCACTTTGACACTGTGAGGGATCCAATACACCGTGTTGGATGTGTTGCCGGGCTGTCCGCCCTCAAATTGGATGGTGGGGGTACAGGGGTTTCCGCAAGATTCGACGTCGGCACCTGGGTGGTGTGGCTTTGTGACCTTGTTTGAGGCCGTTGAGTGCGCTTTTCCCGCGGTTTCGAGCTGTTTCGGGTTCAAAACGGGTCAGGAAGCTACTGTTCCGAGGCCTTAGTGCGTTGGTTCGGTGGTGGGGCAGCCCCAGGAGTTGGGGTTTTGTTGGCAGGTGTCGGCGACGAGTGCTCTTTGTGTTTTCCAGACGTGGATGGTTGTGGCTGGTGTGGTCAGGTCCAGGGTTCCGTTGATGGGTAGTGGTGGGCCGTTGTTGACGGAGTAGGTGCCGGTGAAGGTGGTGGTGATGGTGGCGGGGTAGTTGCCGGTTTGGGTGTAGCTGTGGCTGGTGCGGGTTTCGGTGGTGAGCCATTCGGTTTGGGGGATGGGGTAGCCGGGGGGGGGGGGGGGGCCCAGGGTGGTGCCGTCTCCGAAGGTGTAGGTGTGGTTGGCCGGGGTAGCGGTGAGGTGGATGGCTTGGCCGAGGATGGTGACGTCGAAGGTTTGTTCGGTGGCGGTGGTGTAGAAGTTGGTGGGTCCGCCTTTGAGGGTGTGGGGGAAGGGTTGGGCTTGGAGGTTTCCTGGGTTGATGGGGAGTTGGCGGAAGTCGTTGAGGATGCGGGCGGCGATGTCAGCGAGGACGTTTGCGGGTTGGGGGTCGTAGAGGCAGGTGGGGCCGGTGATGGGGATCCAGTTGGTCCAGCCGGGGTTGGTGATGGCTTTGGGGGCTTCTTTCCAGATGACGGGGGTGCCTTCTGGGCCACCGGGTGTGGTGGCGGGGCAGTCGAGGGCGTCGCAGCCGGGGTCTTTGGTGTCGGGTCCGTCGGCACGGCAGTGGGTATCGGCCATGTACTGGTTGGGGTCCTCGGCGGCCGGGGACGCGCCAGGGCTCGGCTCAGATATGCCGGTCTCGGGGTTGAAGATAAATGTGGCCCCGACTTCTATTTGCCGTTCGTGTCGATCGGCGGTGACGCGTGGTTCGTCTGCGGCTGCTGCCACCCGGGAGACGAGCAGGACTTGAAGGATGAGAAGAAGCAGAATGGCGCCATAAGACGTGAAGCGGCCCATGTTTAACCGACTATCGATCCATAGTCGGTGACCTGCCAGGAGCCGGCAACGTACTTTGCGAAGACGGCATCGGCTGTGTTGGTCGCGGCTGAATCCTCTTGTCCCTTGGTGCCGCCAGCATCGTAATACCGGATTGGTTCTTGCAGCACTTGCACCCTGGACGAGTGGATCTGATCTGATCCGCTGTTCCACGAGACTTCAACAACTGGGACCGTAAGCCGGCCTCCAGCCATCCATCTGCCCTCAACGTAATTCAGTTTCACTGAGTCCCTGTGGGCGATGGCCACAGGGAGTGTCGTGTCGGTGACCTTTGACCACGCCGTAAGGTCCCCAGTTTCAATCGCATAAGAGTACGTCGCGTACCAGTACCCAATAAACGCCTCCAGCCCCGCCTTGGAGTTCTCCTTCGCCAACTCGGGCATCACAGGCACCGGCACGTTCTGCGCCTTCCCGCTAGCATCCGCCGGCTTGTATGCACCTGACGAAGGCGGAGCAGCCGAAGCAACAGGCGACGAAACACTTGAGGTGGGCGACGCCGTCGTCGTGTGTGTTTCCGAGTTGCCCGCAGTGGGTGACCCGCCCTGGCAGCCGCTGAGAAGCACCGCTGCAACAACGACGATTGCCGCCGGTCGCGCACGGAGAGGCAACAAAGCGGCATACGTAAGGCGTGGCATGGCGAGCTCCCCAGCAGCTGTTTCAGGTGATGTGTCGGCCAGTCTAGGCAGGGTTTCCAGTCGCCTCCCAGTCTGGAAACGGGCCTTGTGGATAACTCGTCTCTGGCCTCGGGGCGATGGCCGAAGTATTCTTGGCCTGCCAGCTTGTCATCGCACGCATCTTTTTGGGGGAATTCATGGTCGCCATCGAACGTTCACGCCTGTCCTTTTCCGGCCGCCTGGCAGCAGCTGCCGGTCTCGTCGCAATGCTGACGCTCAGCGCCTGCTCCTCACCATCGCCGGCAGCTCAAGACACCCCCGCGGCGGCGTCCGAAACCCCCGCCGCGGAAGTGGGTTCAAGCTCCGCTTCCGCCAGCGCGCCCAGCCCGGACGGCTCGGCAGGAACCGACGGTGTATACGGCCAATTCACCTCAATGTCAGAGGCTTGCCTGTCTGTCAGCGCCACCATGCTGAGCGTCACCATTCTCCCCCTGGCAGCCATGACCGGCGGAAATGCTGAAGACATCCAGAAGGCCAAGGATGAGTTGTCGAAAATGCAGGGCAAGGTGCCGGAAGAGCTGAAGCCGTCGTTCGAGAAACTGCGGGCCTTCACTGAGTCCGCGGGGTCGGATTTCAGCAAGTACGGCGATGGCCAGTTCGAGGAACTCATGAAGCCCATCCAGACGTGGACAGAGAAGAACTGCTCCTAGGGCACCGCCGCGCGCACCCCTTGTCTCCAAAGCGTCGTAGCTAGACGCTAGGGTGGTACTCAAGAGAAGGGGAGTGCTCCATGGAAGTCCAGAACGTGCAGCCGGATCCTGTGCCTGGGGGCGAGATTCCCGGTACCGGACGCACCATCATCTCCGAGGCCGCGGTGGCGAAGGTGGCTGGTATCGCCGCCCGCACAGTGCCCGGTGTCTACTCTCTTGGTTCAGGTCCTTCCCGCGCTCTTGGCGCGATCCGTGACGCTGTCGGCAGTTCAGACCACGCAGCGGGCGTCCGCGCCGAGGTGGGCGAAACCCAAGTGGCAGTGGACATCACCTTGGTTGCCCTCTACGGCCATCCTTTGCATGGCGTCGCCAATCAGGTCCGGGCGGCGGTGTACCGCGCTGTCGAAGAACTGGTTGGCCTTCAGGTAATCGAAGTGAACATAGAGATTACCGACGTTTTCATCGCGCCGCCGGCAAAACAGCCCGGGGCCAAGACCGTCGTGGTGGAAAGGGAGGCACTCCAGTGAGCATGACCGTAGTGGGAATCGCGATCGGAGCCTTCGTGGCGTTCATGTCGTTCTCGTTCGGGCTGTGGGGTTTCCTCATCTCACTGCTTTTCATGGGAATCGGAGCGCTGTTGGGGCGGGCCGCCGAAGGGAAACTGGATCTTAGAAGTGTCCTTGACGCCATTACGGGCCGGCGCTCTTCGTCATGAGCGTGGCTGAGGCTGTGGAGTACACCACCACCAGCCTGGCCGGCCATAACCGGATCAGTACCCAGGCTTTGACTTCCCTGGCCCGCGCCGCTGCCGCCGAGGCGCTCGGCGTTGAGGCCAGCGACATCCGCGCGGATTGGGCAGACGACGACGGCCTGCTGGCTTTGTCGATTGTCGCACCCATCAGCGTTCCGGCTTTGACGGAAGTACTCCGGGATCCCAGGCGTGTCCAGGGTTTCGGTGGCTCCATCTGGGACCGCACCGTAGCTGCCAAATCCAGAGTCCTCGAGACGGTGACCCGGCTCAGTGGTTCCCAGCTGAGCAGGGTGGATATCAGGATCAGTGGGGCCCAGGTCAGGGAGGGAGGCCGCGTTCAATGACACAGGACCAGGAAACCGGGAAGTTCATGGCCGTGGGCCTGGACAACGACGCTGCGCCGGTGGCGGGGGAGGACCCGGCGATGAGCCGTATCCTCCGTCGCGAGACCCATTCATCACGGGCCGGCGCCGCCGTCATTGCTGCGGTGCTCGTCATCATTCTCTGCGTATACGCGTTGCTGGAAGCCGGAGTCCGTGCGGTCGGCCAGCCTCCTTGGCTGGTTGATCCCACCACTGCTGCCGAACGCATCATCGCCCTACCTGAGGGCATTTCACCCCTCCTGCTGGGAGCGAGCGGTGCCGTGGTCGCCATGGTGGGGCTGTTCTTCCTGCTCCACGCAGTGCTGCCTGGCAGGCGGGCCCGCCATCTGCTCCGGGACCCGCGGACCGCCGTCGTGGTTGACGACGAAGTCCTGGCCTCCGCACTTGCCCGTCGTGCCCGGATGGCAGCGAACGTTACCCAGGAGCAGGTGATGGTGGTGGTTTCCAGACAGACAGTGGTGGTCAATGTGCGGCCAACATCCGGGAGCCGCGTTAGCCACGACGCCGTGCTCGCGGCTGTGCAGGCTGAACTTGAAGAGATGTCGCCGGTTCCCATGCCCACGGTCCGGGTCAACCTGGCGTCGTCGGGGGTGATTGGGGCGTGAACGGAACACCCCGGGCACTCAACCGCGTCTTGCTCTTTATCATCGGGATCAAACTCCTGGCGGTGGGTCTTCTGCTCCTGCTGCTGGCGACTGTCCCTGCAGTGGCCGCCTGGTGGCATGGATGGGCCGCCGGCGTCTGGGCCGGAGCTGAGAATGCCTTCCGGCAGACGCGGTTTCCCGGACGCGAAGAGAGCTGGCTGTGGATTGTGGCGGGTGTGATCCTGGTGGCCCTCATCGTCGCCATGATTGCGTGGCTGTCACAGCAGGGCAAAGGACGGGCCAACCTCCTGGTCGCCAGTGATGATGACAGCAATGTCGACGGCGAAGTCAGGATTGGCGGTGGCGTCGCCGAACAGGCACTGAGGGCTGCGTTGACGGAAAGAACCGACCTTGCCGGGGTGTCAGTGGCAACCTATGAGTTCAAGGGGCAACCGGGTCTGCGGATACGCATCCAACCGCGCCAGGGCGTGGCACCCCACCTCCTGGCTGCGGAGGTCTCACAACTGGTCGAAGCACTGGACCTCGTCATCGGACAAAAGACGCCGGTGCTGGTGCACATGGTTTCGGGGGCGCGCTCAAGATTCACGAAAGCCGAACGGGTGCGCTGACGTTGCGGAATTCCGCTGCTGCAAATAGTTTGAAGCCAGAGGGGGAAACCTCCTTTGATGCGCAAAGCCACAACCCGACAGAGGAGTTCGTCATGACTGAGGAAAACACTGGAGCCGACGCCGTGAATGACGGGGCATCGAACGCGAAGAACGCCGCAGGCGACGCACTTGAAAATGCCAAGGAATTGGCTGGTGACGCTGTGGAGAATGTCAAGGAATTCGCTGGTGAAGCCGCAGAGAACGTGAAGGAGTTCTTCTCCGGTGACGTTGGAGAGAATGCCAAGGAATTGGCCGGTGACGTCGCGGAGAAGTCAAAGGAAATTGCCGGGGACGTAGCCGAAAACGTGAAGGACCTCGGCGCTAAGATTGCCGGACTGTTCAAGGACGGCAAGCAGCAGTAGTTTCTGCCATCGGAGGACAGGAGACAGCAGTGGCAGGATCAATGGCGCCCGAATCTTCCCTGGACGCGGTCCTGGCGGAGCTTGCCGCCTTGGAGGATCCCCGGGCCCGCGAGGTCAATGAGAAGCACGGCGACGATCACGGGGTGAATCTCAGCAAGCTTCGTGCTGTAGCCAAGAGGCTCAAAATCCAGCAGGATCTGTCCCGCGAACTGTGGTCCACGGGCGACACCGCTGCGCGTCTTCTGTCACTTCTGATCTGCCGTCCCAAAGACTTCGGAAAGAATGAACTCGACTCCATGCTCCGGGAAGCCAAGCGACCCAAAGTACATGACTGGTTCGTCAATTACGTCGTCAAGAAAAGCCCGTTTGCTGAGGATTTGAGGGTGGCATGGTTTGCCGACCCTGATCCTGTGGTGTCCAGTGCTGGCTGGGCACTGACCGCCGAGCGTGTGGCCAAACGCCCCGAAGGCCTGGACCTCGGAAGACTGCTGGACATTATCGAAGCAGAAATGAAGGACGCCCCGGACCGCCTGCAGTGGGCAATGAATAACTGTCTGGCGCAAATTGGGATTGAACACCCGGAGTACCGTCCGCGTGCCCTGGACATCGGAGAGCGGTTGGAAGTGCTGAAGGACTATCCAACGCCACCCAACTGCACTTCTCCGTTCGCCCCGGCCTGGATCAATGAAATGGTCAGGCGCCAAGCCGGAAACTAATGCCCGGGCAGCTTCGGGTGCCTATGCCCCGGATGTCTTGTCCCTGCGCTTTTGGGCGATGTAGAGGACAAGGGCGGCGACAACCAGGATCGCGGCAGCAATGCCTACGGCCATGGGAGCGTTGTCATCGTTGGGTTTGACCTGTTCCGGTGTGGTTTCAGTCGCCGGGGCAGGGGTGCTGGACGGCGAAGTCGCTTCGGGCGTCGGCGATGGTGTCGCGGTCCGGGCTTGGGCAGGGTATTGGACGGTGATGCTCTCCCTGGCCGGAAACACCGCTTCCGCGGCGGCGTGTGCCTGCGCCGGAGCTGCGGCGACCGCAGGGGAAAGGACGACGGCGGCAATCACCAAGCGGATGCGCAGGAGTCGCGTTGTAAAGAGTTTCATCGAAGTGTTCTGCAATTCTGCTGGTTTGCCAGGGACAGGTAGGCGCCTAAGCCGCTCCCGGGCGTCTGCCCGGGGCACTCCGGGGCAATGATAACGGGCCGCTTGGCGGGTGGTCAGCTATTTCACGGCATCGGCTACGAGCTGACGGAATTGTGCCTCGGTGTCCAGGGTGAGCATCTCACCGTTGAGGAAGAACGTCGGTGTTCCTTTCACTCCCAGGGTTGTACCGTCCGCGATGTCCTTCTTGATCCGTTCCTTGGTCTTGTCGTCCGCCACAGCAGCGTCGTAGGCACTCAGATCGAGGCCCAGTTCCCCGGCGAATGTGCGGAACAGGGGTGCTTGGGACTCCGTCTTCTCGCCCCACTGCGCCTGGGTTTCGAACATTTTTGCGTACATTTGCTCATATTTGCCCTGCTGGGCGGCTGCTTCTACAGCGAGGGCTGCCGTGGCCGAATTGCGGTGTGCCGGCAATGGGAAGTAGCGGTGGACGAAGGTGACGCGGTCTCCGAATTCCTTCTTCAGTTCCTCGACCACCGGCTGCGCGGCGAGGCAGGCTTCGCACTCGAAGTCCAGGAACTCCACCAGTTGTGCCTTTTCGACAGCCGGGGAGGTGACTCGATGGCTGTCGTCACGGACCACTTGGGCTTCAGCAGCAGGCGTAGGTTCTGTCGGAGCGGGTTTGTTCAGCGTAAATACGGTGTACCAGATCACTCCAACGGCGACGAGGACAGCCAGCAGGACCCAGATGAATACCCGGACCTTCTTTGCCTTGTCCATGGGCTGGGGCAGTGTTTTGCTGTGCGTCATCAGTGGTGGATGCTTTCCTGGTCGCGGTGGGATGCTGGTTCGATCTGGAAGGTGGAATGTTCGACGCTGATGTCGAAGTCCTGGGCGAGGCATGCCTGCAGCTGAGCGAGGATGCCGGCCGCGTGGCCGTCGGTCATACAGCTGTCTTCCACTGCAACGTGCGCCGAGAGCACCGGAGTTCCGGAGGCCACAAGCGAAGCATGAAGGTCGTGCACATCGATGACGTGCGGGAGAGCCAGGATGTGGTCGCGCACCTTGGCCAGGTCCAGTCCTTCGGGAGTGGATTCCATCAGCACGTTCACGGTGTCGCGGAGCAGCTTCAGGGTCCGCGGGATGATCAGGACGCCGATGATCAAGGACACGACGGCGTCGGCCTGAAGCCAGCCGGTGACGGCTATGACGATGGCCGCCGTGATGACCGCTACCGATCCGAGGGCGTCGTTGAGGACCTCAAGAAAGGCGGCCTTCATGTTGAAGTTGTGGTTCCGGCCGGAGGCCAGAATTATCAGGCCTACGGCGTTGCCGGCCAGGCCAATAACGCCGAACCAGAGCATCGTGGACCCGCCGATTTCGGGTGGTTCGAAGAGCCTGCGGATGCCCTCGACGATGACGAAGCCGCCGACGGCGAGCAGCAATGCCGCCTGTCCGGCCGCGGCGATGATCTCGGCGCGTTTATAGCCCCAGGTCCATTTCAGCGTGGCGGGCTTCATGGCCAGCGACGCGGCGACGAGGGCTATCAGCAGCCCGGCGGAATCGGTGAACATGTGCCCGGCATCCGCCAACAGCGCCAGGCTCCCGGTAAGTGCGGAGCCGATGATTTCGGCAATCATCACAGTGAAGGTGATGGCGAAGACCGTGATGAGTTTGCTGCGCCGAACAGTCGCTTCGGAAGCGTGATCGTGACCGCTCATGCGCGGGCCTGCCGGATGGCGGGCAGGACAGCAGCACCGTCCGCCATCACAGCCGTCCCGCCCGACGCGATCAGGAACGGCAGTCCCGGGGAAATGGCCGGGCTGCCTCCTGCAAGTGCGGCTTTCAAAGTCACGATGGCTCCTAGGTGCTGATCCCCGGCCCGGTCCCTCAGCCCGGGGCCGGGAGGTGCCAGGCATTCCGGCACCTCTTCAGAATATATGTAGAGTTGTTCAGACGTTAATTTGTGGCCACACCAAGCACGGCCGGACTCTGTGTCCGTCATCCTTTCGACGGCCGCTTAGGGCAAGACAAATGCGACGCATTCGCAGGTAGGGGTAGTCTTGATGGATGACTGGAACAGCACGGGCACGGCAGGCGACGCCCCGTCGGGCCGGCAGCGATTGTGCAGTCCGTGTGGTCGACGCCGACCGGGTCGAGGAGGTCAGGGCGCGGATGCCTGCCGAGTCGGACGTGAACGATCTGGCCGTGATCTTCGGGCTGCTTTCGGACCCGGGCCGGGTGCGGATCCTCATTGCCCTCCTCGATGGGGAAATGTGCGTGTGCGATCTAGCTGCCACCACCGGGCTGAGCGAATCAGGAGTCTCCCATGCGCTGCGGCTGCTGCGCGGACCGCGTGTAGTGCAGGTCCGTCGGGCCGGCCGGATGGCGTATTACTCCCTGGCGGATTCGCATGTGCGGATGTTGCTCGACCTCGGGCTCACGCACGTCGGACACGCGGGCCAGGACAGGCTCCAAGCGGTCAGCAACGGCTAAACAGCACCCCGGTACACGGCGCGTTCACCAAGTGGGCGTGCTGAGATGGGCGAGCCTGGAATCGAGGGCCCCGTCTGGCTTCCCTCGCTGCCACCCTCGCTGGGTGAGTACCTCGCGCCGAACCTTCAGCCGGTTCCGCTGATTCCAGCCATGACACTGCTGGCGGCGGTGTTCTACCTCGCCGGTGCCATCAGCCTCTGGCGCAAGGGCCGGCACTGGTCGCCGGTCAGGACGGCGTCGTTCCTGCTCGGCTGCGTGGCCATTATCGTTGTGATGGGCGCCGGGATCGAGGGCTACGGACTGCGGATGTTCTCCGTCTTCATGTTCCAACAGCTGACCCTGATGATGGCCGTGCCTCCGCTGCTGGTCATCGGCTCTCCGGGCACCTTGCTGTTGCGGGCAACCCCTCATGGCCGCTTCGGCCGGCCCGTCTTGAGGATGGCCATGTGGGGGCTGCGTTCACGCTGGGGCAGATTGGCCATCCACCCGGCTTTCATGGTGCCCCTGTTCCTGCTGAGCTTCTACGGCGTCTATTTTTCCGGCCTCGGGGACCTGCTGCTGCCGAATTGGTACGGGCATGTGGGGCTGGAACTGCTGTTCCTCGCTGCGGGCGTCCTGTTCACCGTGCCGCTGATCTCGGCAGACCCGCTGCCCACCCGGCAGACGCACTTCGGTCGTATGCTCGACATCTTTGCCGAGATGCCGCTGCACGCCTTTTTCGGCGTGGTCATCATGATGGCAACGGCTCCGATGGTTAAATTCTTTGCCACCCCACCGGCAAGTTGGAGCCTCGACCCCATGGCGGACCAGGGCATGGCCGGAGGCTTGGCCTGGTCATACGGGGAACTGCCGGGAGTGCTGCTGCTCATGTTCATTCTGGTGCGCTGGCAGCGGGACGAGGCCCGGGGATGGGCTGCGGCCGCCCGTAAGTCCGCCGTGGCCGGAGACCCTGAGCTGGACGCCTACAACGAATATCTGCAGCAACTGGCCAAACGTCCGATGCGCCGGAACTGAAGGAGCACCGGCGAAGAACAGGGCATTCAGCCCCTGTTGCGGTGCATCATCCGGTAGGTGAGCTCTGCGAGGAGTTCCTCGTCGGAAAGATGTGAGGCCCGGGCGACGGGTGCCGCGGGAACGGCAATGCGGGGTGGTCCTTGCCGTGAGTCGTCCCCTGAGCGCATGTCGTCCGGCGTGATCATGTCCGGTGCGAAGTTCGATTTTCCCTTGAGGACTTCGGACACCGATCCTGCACGCCAACCCAGGGCATGCTCGAGTTTGCGTTGGTTGATTTCCTGCGTGCGTCGCGTGCCCGACTCCAGTGTCCGCACTGTCTTGATGGCGGTTCCTGCTTGTTTGGCCAGCTGCACCTGACTGAGACCTTGCGCGAGACGCTCTTCCTTGATGAGCCGTCCAATGGTCTGCAGTGCTTCGAGTTCATCCACGCTTCCCACTGTTCCATAGGCAATAGTGGGCAATCAAATCGACTCAAGGCCGCGACCATACCAAAACGCATCCATGTCGGCGGAAAGAGCCCCCGCTTCCAGGGTGGTGGGCGTGAATAATCAGGCTACTTTGTATCGTTGTGGTCACGACGCGTGTAAGCGCTTGCATTTTGCTTCCTCCCGTGACTATTGTGAGCCTCACCACATCAACCGCACCGCGGAAAAACCTGGTCCACTCACCGAGGAGTTCCCAGCATGAAATCCAAAAAGTTCCTGCTTCCGGCAGCTGTAGCCGGAGTCCTGGCTCTGTCCCTGACCGCCTGTGGTGGCGGCGGGGGTGGCGGCGGCACCAGTTCCGGAGGTGCCAGCGGCGACGCAGCCAACAACCTTGACGGCCGCGGGCCGATCACCTACGTCCAGGGCAAGGACAACAGCAACGTTGTCCGGCCCCTCATCGAAAAGTGGAACGCCGCCCATCCGGACGAGAAAGTAACGTTCAAGGAGCAGTCGGACCAGGCCGACCAGCAGCACGATGACCTGGTCCAGAACTTCCAGGCCAAGAACACCAACTACGACGTCATGAGCGTCGACCTCATCTGGGTTGCTGAGTTCGCTGCCAAGGGCTGGCTGCAGCCGCTCAAGGACAAGACCGCAATCTCCACGGACGGGATGCTCGAGTCCACTGTCAAGAGCGCCACCTACAACAACACCCTCTATGCAGCCCCCCAGAGTTCGGATGGCGGCATCCTCTACTACCGTGGTGACCTTGTTCCCAACCCGCCCAAGACCTGGGACGAGATGATGGGAATGTGCGAGATCGCCAAGCAGAACAACATCGGCTGCTACGCAGGCCAGTTCCAGAAGTATGAGGGCCTGACGGTCAACGCTGCTGAAGCCATCAACTCGGCAGGCGGCAAGATCGTTGATGATTCCGGCAAGGCTGCCGTGAACTCCAGCGAAGCCAAGGCCGGCCTCACCAACCTGGTGAACGCCTACAAAGATGGCAACATCCCCACCGAAGCAATCACCTTCCAGGAAGAGCAGGGACGTCAGGCCTTCGAAGCCGGCAAGCTGCTGTTCCACCGCAACTGGCCGTACGTGTACAACCTGGCCAAGACCGACGGTTCCTCCACTGTGAAGGACACGTTCAAGATGGCACCCCTCCCGGGCAAGGACGGCCCCGGTGCCTCCTCGCTTGGTGGCCACAACATCGCCATGAGCGTCTACTCCAAGAACAAGGCAACTGTTGCGGACTTCATCAAGTACATCACCAGCGAGGAAACCCAGCGCTTCTACGCTACCCAGGGTTCGCTGGCCCCGGTCCTGACCAAGCTGTATGACGATCAGGAACTCGTGACCAAGCTGCCGTACCTCCCGGTGCTGAAGACGTCCATCGAGAACGCGGTTCCGCGTCCCGTGACGCCGTTCTACCCCGCCGTCACCAAGGCTGTGCAGGACAACGCCTACGCTGCCCTCAAGGGAGAGAAGACCGTGGATGCGGCAATCTCCGACATGCAAGCGGCTATTGAGTCGGCCGGAGCTAAGTAACCACCCGGGCTACAGTCCGGCTGCCTGTCCCTGAGGGGCGGGCAGCCGGACTGCCGGCCACGGCCTTCTCCCTGACAGGAGTCTTGACATGTCAACAGAACTACAAAAACCAGACGCGACGGCGGCTTCCGGACACACGATGCCCAGCCGCGAAAGCGCCGACCGGAAGCAGCTTACGCAGGGCCGTTGGGCATACACCCTCCTGGCGCCGTCGCTCATCCTGCTGGCGATCGTCATCATCTACCCGGTGCTCAACGCCATCATCATGTCCTTCCAGAAGGACTCCGGCCTCGACCCGGCCACGGGGTTCTTCTCCGAGGGCGGCCCGGCCGGCTTTGAAAACTACACGCACTGGCTGCTGCAGCAATGCACGGCCCCCGGCGGCGGCTCGCTGGCCTGCCCTCCGGGCACACTCGGAGCCCAGTTCTGGGACTCCATGGGCACTACCTTCTTCTTCACGGTGGTTACCGTGGCCTTCGAGACCGTTCTTGGCTTCTGGATGGCAATCATCATGGCCCGCGCCTTCCGCGGACGCAGCCTGATCCGCGCAGCCGTCCTGGTTCCGTGGGCCATCCCGACGGCCGTTACCGCCAAGCTCTGGTTCTTCATCTTCGCCTTCGAAGGCATCGCCAACAAGCTGTTCGGTACCCAGATCCTGTGGACCGGCTCGGAATGGCCGGCCAAGTGGGCAATCATCATTGCCGACGTCTGGAAGACCACGCCGTTCATGGCCCTCCTGATCCTGGCGGGCCTGCAGCTGATTCCGGACGAAGTCTACGAAGCCGCCAAGGTTGACGGCGCGTCCACCTGGCAGCGGTTCCGCCTGATCACCCTGCCGCTGGTGAAGCCGGCGCTGATGGTGGCCATCCTGTTCCGTGTCCTCGACGCACTGCGCATGTACGATCTCCCCGCCATCATGACCCAGGGCGCGAACGGCACCACCACGCTGTCCATCCTTGTTGTCCAACAAATCAGGCAAGGGTTCAATACAGCGGCGGCGCTATCGACCATTACATTCCTGGTGATCTTCCTCGTGGCGTTTATCTTCGTCCGCTTCCTCGGGGCGAATGCCGTGGACGCGGCCACATCTTCCGGAAAGGCCAAGTGAGATGAGCACAGCCACAGCTTCGAAGACCTCCGCCGACTCCGTGGAACGGCCCAAACGGCCCTTCAACTGGGGGTCGCTGCGCACCTACATCAGCGCCGCCATCATCCTCGTCTGGTGCATGGCACCCTTCTACTGGATGCTGGTCACCGCTTTCCGCGACGTCGGATACACGTTCGACACCACGCCGTTCTTCACCCACTTCACGTGGGACAACTTCGCGACGGTGTTCGACGAGAGCCTTGGCAACCACTTCGGCCGCAACCTGTTGAACAGCCTGATCGTTGGCGCCGTGACGACAGTCGTAGCGCTGCTGGTCGGTGTGTTTGCGGCCTACGCCCTGGCCCGGTTGAATTTCCGGTTCAAGTTCGTGGTCCTCGGCTTCATCCTGGGCGCATCGATGTTCCCCGGCGTTGCCTTGGTAACCCCGCTGTTCCAGTTGTTCACCAACATCGGCTGGTTCGGCACCTACCAGGCGCTGATCATTCCGAACATCTCCTTCGTTCTCCCGCTCACGGTCTACACGCTGACCTCCTTCTTCCGCGAGATGCCGTGGGAGCTCGAAGAAGCCGCAAGGATCGATGGCTGCACGCAGGGACAGGCGTTCCGGAAAGTGATCCTTCCGCTGGCAGCCCCGGCAACGTTCACCACGGCGATCCTGGCGTTCATTGCCTCCTGGAATGAATTCCTCATCGCCAGCCAGTTGTCGAATGACGCCACCAAGACCGTCACGGTAGCCATCGCGTACTTTGCCGGTGCGCAGCCGCACCAGGAACCGTACACAGCCGTTATGGCCGCAGGTACCGTGGTGACCATTCCGCTGGTTGTCCTTGTGCTGATCTTCCAGCGCAAGATCGTGGCCGGCCTTACGGCAGGCGCTGTCAAGTGACAAGTTATGGAAATCGACGTCGGGAGTCCCCCGCAGCGAAGCCCGACCCGGGCACCAAGCGGGTACGGTCCGCGGAGGACTTCGACATCATCATCGGGTTCCTCGCCTTCTGGGGCCTGGTGCTCCTGGTGGCCACCATCTCGATGGAGGTCACCGGCCAGCCCGCCCTCGGCTGGGCGTTGGGGCTCCTGGCCGTTGTCCTCGCCCTCTGGGGAATGCTCCGCTTGCGGCGCAAGCTACCGCGCCGTACGACACGGCGGATTGGTTGAGGCGGCCCATGGAGAACACCAGTACCTGACCGGCGTCGCAATAACTTGTGCGAAATCGGCGAACAGCAGGCAGGCGGAATAGGCTGGAAGGTGCCGTCCGGGAACGAGCCCTCGGCTTTCGGCATGCACCAAAAAAGGGGGCTTGAGTGGCAAAGACGAACGAGCGGTCCCAACGCGGCGGCCACACCGGCGTCAGCATCGAGGACGTTGCCGCAGCAGCGGGAGTCTCGACGGCGACCGTCTCCCGTGCAGTGCGGGGACTGCCGCGGGTATCTCCCGCAACCCGCGAGAAGATCCTCGAAGTAGCAAGTTCATTGGGATATGTGGCGTCGTCGTCGGCCTCCGGGCTGGCGACGGGCCGCACCCGGACCATAGGCGTCTTGGCTCCTTTCGTCAGCCGGTGGTTCTTCTCGAAAGCCATCGAAGGCGCCGACCGTGAGCTGCACTCAAGGAAATACAACCTCTCCTTGTTCAACCTAGGCGGCCACGGCAGTAACCGTGAACGCCTCTTCAGTTCCACCATGGTGTACAAGCAGATCGACGCCCTGCTGGTGCTCTGCATGTCCTTGACTGAGGACGAACTGGAGCATCTTCACAAGATCGACATTCCGTTGGTGGTGGTGGGTGGCCACGTTGAGGACTGCCCCTACATCGGCATCAATGACTACGACGCCGCATCCACCGCCGTGAAGCACCTGCTGGATCTGGGACACAAGGACATTGCCCTGCTGCACGGCGATGACGAAACGGATCTGAACTTCGACGTCCCCCGGGTGCGGATCCAGGCGTTCCAGGAAGTCATGTCCGACGCCGGGCTGGAAGTCCGCCCTGAGTGGGACCAGTGGGGTGACTTCACCGTCGCCAGCGGGCAGCAGGCCTTCAACCGGCTGTGGAGCCAGCCCGGCCGGAAACCGACCGCGATCTTCTGTTCCTCCGATGAGATGGCGATGGGCGTGATTTTTGAAGCCGGCCGCCACGGGGTGCGGGTCCCGGAGGACCTCTCCGTGATCGGTATCGATGACCACGATTTCTCGTCCTCGCTGGGCCTGACCACTGTCGGCCAGCGCCCGGACAACCAAGCCGAACTTGCGACCAAGATGCTGTTGGACGAACTCGACGGCAACGTCGGAGCGGTGCACTCCGCCGTGGCTCCCCACCAGTTGATTGTCCGCGAGACTACAGCGCCGCCGAACGGGAAATTCACCAACAGCCCCAACTAAGGACGCAGGAGCCCGCACAAGCGGGAACCTGGAAACCGTGAAGCTACGAAGCGCGCGCCAACTGCCGGATGGGAATCCAGCGGGAAGCCAGGCGCCGGTACGCGGCCGCGGCGCCTGTCATGTCGCCTTCGGCCAGGCACTCGATGCCCAAGCGGACATCCATGGGGGAGTCGTCCGGGTACACCTTGTCTGCAACGGCGCCGTAATCGAGCTCCACCATCGACTGGACGTGGAACAGCTCAAGCCACTCAGTGAGCTGCGTCAGGTCATCCAGCATGTCCAGGTCCGGAGCGGCCAGCGCCAGATGGGCCACGGAAAACCGGGCCCTTTCCAAGGCTTCAGTCAGTGGGGTCCATACCCGCACCGTCAGGATGCGGCCGTCGGATTCGACGACGTCTTTGCGGTCCGATTCGGCAAACAGCGAGAACCAGCTGAACGGGATACCCCAGGTTGAGGCCCGGGTGTGGACGCGTTTGGCGTCTTCGCGGGCGTTGATCCGGTCGATCCGCATCTGGTGTTTGTCCCTTTGCGAAACCGGAATGAGCAGGTCGGCCAGCGGACTGTGGACTCCGTCCATGAGCGCGTTGGCCGCCAAGCCGGCCCGAATCACCAGTTGGCTGGGGCAGTAAAGCAGCCGTCCGGCGTCGTCCTCATCATTGCCGGGAGCGGCGTGCCGTCCCATGGGGACCCGCGTCATGCGGACCAGATCGGTGCGGCCGGTGGGGAACGGATCGCCGCCGGAGCGGGTGATGCGTCCCAGCGAGGCCTGGAGCTCGGCATTTTCGACGGCGGCCCGGGAACCTGCCTTGCTGCCCTCCGCCACAAGTTGGCGCTGTTGCTCGGGAGGGAACGCCTCAAGCGGCTCGTAAATGCGCAGCGACGAAGAGAACGGCAGTCCCGCCTGGCCCCGGTACAGACTACCCGCCATGTCCAGCCACCCCTTTCGTCAATGAGTCATCAGGTGCAGTGCTCAGTCGGTGAGCTCCACGATCACGGGAGCGTGATCCGAGGCGCCCTTCCCCTTGCGTTCCTCGCGGTCAATGGACGCACCCGTGACGCGGGAAGCCAGTGCCGGGGAGGCCAGACAGAAGTCGATCCGCATGCCCTCCTTCTTGGGGAACCGCAGCTGCGTGTAGTCCCAGTACGTGTAGACCCCCGGCCCCGGCGTATAGGGACGTGCGACGTCGGTAAATCCGGCGGTTTCGAACGCGTGGAACGCTGCGCGCTCGGGTTCGCTGACGTGCGTGTAGTTGTTGTCGCGGAAAAGCTGGATGTCCCAGACGTCGTCGTCGAACGGGGCGATGTTCCAGTCACCCATGAGGGCGATCTGCGCGTTGGGGTCGGCCTTGACCCATTCGGCGGCCTGGTCCCGCAGGACTTCGAGCCACTTGATCTTGTAGGGCATGTGTTCGTCGTCCAGGGAGCGGCCGTTCGGAACGTAGAGGCTCCAGACGCGGATTCCGCCGCAGGTGGCAGCGATCGCGCGGGCTTCCTGGGCGGGGTCCTTGCCGGCTTTGCCGAAGGCAGGCTGGTCCACGAAGGTGCGCTCAACGTCTTCCAGGCCCACACGGGAGGCAATGGCCACGCCGTTCCACTGGTTCACGCCGAAGTGCGCTACCTCGTATCCCATGCGTTCAAAGAGTTCCCAGGGGAAGTTCTCGTCCTTGCACTTGGTTTCCTGGATGGCCAGGACATCGCAGTCGCTGCGCTCAAGCCACGCTTCAACACGGTCGGCTCGGGCACGGAGGGAGTTCACATTCCAGGTAGCTATCTTCACAGCCACTAACTTACCGAACTTGGGGCTGAGCGCATCCCCCTACGGCTTTTTACCGCGCCGAAGCTAGTGGCCATACAGCGGCTGGGTGTTGGCCAGCTTGCGGAGACCGATGCCCGAAGCGATCAGGAGCAGGCCGGTCACAATGGCGAAAGCTGCGAGCATTCCCATCAGGCCGAGGAGCCCGATGCCCGGATTGACCAGGACCACAATTCCGAACACCGTGGTGATGAGGCCGGTGAGCAGCCATAGTCCCCAGCTGCGGATGAAGCTGCGGGCGGCAAGGGCCAGGATGATCTGCGAGATCCCCAGTACCAGGGCCCACAAGCCGATGATCACGCCAATGACGGCAGCGGTAATGCCGGGCCAGGCGATGGCCAGGATGCCGGCGGCGATGGAGATGAATCCACCCACAACGCTCCAGCGTGAGCGGCCGGCGGGGTCGTAGAAGTAGTGGGCCACGCTGGTGATGCCGTCGATGATGGCGAAGAAGCCGAACACCACCACCACTGCAAACGCCGTGGCGCTGGGCAAGACCAGGACCAGCAGTCCGAAAACGATGGCGAGGGCTCCCCGGACCAACAAAGCTGTCCCTGGAGTTGTGAACATTCTGCGACCCGTTGTGTCCGACATATGGTCAGCGTAACCAACCGTGTGCCTTTACCGCATCCCCTCGCGCCGGATGGCTGTTGCGATGGCTGCTGCACGCGTCTCGACACCGAGTTTGGCGTAGATGTGTGCCAGGTGTGTTTTGACCGTGGCCTCGGAGATGAAGAGGCGTTTTCCGAGGTCCCGGTTGCTGAGTCCCTCGGTCAGCAGGCTGAGCAGCTCGGCTTCCCTCGGAGTAAGGATGTCGTCCGGATTCCGCATTTGCTGGAACAGCCGTGAGGCGACCGGTGCGCTCATCACGCTCTTGCCCTGCACAGCACCACGGACGGCTGCGAAGATTTCCTCCGGCGCGGCATCCTTGAGCAGGTACCCCATGGCTCCGGCGTCCACGGCGCGGACGATGTCGGCGTCGGAGTCGTAGGTGGTGAACACGATCACCGCTTGCTGCGGGTTGTGTTGCCGGAGCTGCTTGATGGCTTCGATGCCGTCCATCCCGGCTCCCATGGCCAGATCCATCAGCACAACCGCCGGCGAGTGCACCCGGGCCGCTTCCAGAGCGTCTTCGCCGGAGGAGGCTTCACCGACGACGGCGATATCCGCCTGGGTGCCCAACAGCGCCTTGAGTCCGCTGCGGACCACGGTGTGGTCGTCAACGAGCAGAACGGAAATGGCGGTCACAGGCCCTCCTTGGACGACCGGGCAGGCTGGCTGAGCGGCAGCTGCGCCGCGATGATGGTGCCTTCACCCGGCGAGCTCTCCACTGACAATTCTCCACCCAGCTGCTCAACCCGTTGCCGCATGGCCCGCAGGCCGTACCCTCCGGTTTCCGACGGCGCAGGTACCGCTGCGGGATCAAAGCCGCGTCCGTCGTCGTACACGTCCAAGGTGACCGACTCCGGGAGGTACCCGAGCGTCACGCTGGAGTGGTCCGCGTGCGCGTGGAGCTTGATGTTGGCCGCTGCGCTTTGGGTCACCCGGATCAGGGCATGGCGGACCTCTGCGGGGAGCGGCCGTTCATCGCCGGTGACGTGGACCTGGATGGTATCCACATATTGGCTCGCGGCGTGCTGCAGGGCTTCCGGAAGCGGGCCTGATTCGAGACCCGGCGCGGAAAGTTCGTGCACCAGGCTGCGGGTGTCGGCGAGGTTCCGCCTCAACAGGCCGGACGCCTTGGCAACGTCCCGCTGTGCCGAACCATCCGGCCAGGAGCGCTGCGCCGCCTCCAGCAGAAGCAGGCTGCTTGCCAGGCCCTGGGTCACGGTGTCGTGGATTTCCCGGGAGACGCGCTCGCGTTCGGTGGCGATCCCGGCCTGCCGTTCGGTGGCGGCCAACTGCTCCTGGTCGCGTTCGATCTTGTCGTAGATCAAGGTCAGGAGGGCCCCCGCGGCGAGCGGGCCAAGCAGCATGGCAACGTCCGTCCAGCCGCTCATCCGGAAGAGCCCGACGGCGGTGGCCGCTGCGGTCAGGCTGCTGGCCGCGTATCCGGCCCAGCCGCGGAAAGCCCTGCGCGCAAGGAAGAAGATGGCGAACGAGCACCACGCAAAGCTCGGAGCCACGATCACCAGGGCGGCCCATGCTGCCACAAGGGCGATCATCCACGGGATCCAGTGGCTGCCCCGGGCCGGGCGTCGATGTGCCAGGAGGGCGGTGACGGCGTAGAGCCCGCACACTGCCGCCGCCAAAGCCACCGTCCACAGGTTGTCCGCGGGGGAGTGCCGCATGACGTACCGGACCCCGGAGGCCACCATCAGCACGGCGAAGCCCACGTGCACCACGGCATCGATGCGGCCGTCGAAGCGGCTGCTTGGCCCTGGCTGTGGAGGAGCAGTTGGCATGGATGGTTCCCGGTTCCGTTCCTGGCTGTGGCGGTTTCGTGCGTGGCGGGCGATCTTTCCATGCTAGGTCCCGGGCGGTTATTGGTCTCTCCACCTTTTGGCTGATACAGCGTGCGGAAAGGATGAGCCCGGGGCCTGCTTCGGGCCGATGTGGCAACGGGGCCGTCCGGGAAGCATGGATGTGTACCCGGAATGTCCATGCAGTCCCGAAGGAGAACCCCCGTGAAGAAGTCCAACAAGATGATTGCCGCCGCTGCTGCCGGAGCGCTGTTGCTCACCGGCGGAATCACGGCTGTGGCCAACGCCGTGGCACCTGTCGCGGCACCTGAGGCCGCGCCTGCAAAGGTTGCCGCTGATGTGCAGCCCGCCCCCGAGAACGTCGTGGCGCAGAACCGCATCACCGTGGGCGCTTCCAGCAAAGCCGTGAATGCCGCACTGGCCAAGTGCCAAGCGGACAAGCTGCCATTCGTTACCGTCGCTTTGGTGGACCGCTTCGGCACCGTCCAGGCGGTCCTCCGCGGTGACAACGCCGCCGAGCACACCATCGAAGCTGCCAAGCAGAAGGCCTACACGGCTGCCGCGTTCGGTGCTCCCACGAGCGAGCTGGCCAAGCGCATCAACGGCAACGGTCCCTCGATCGCCGACCTCCCCGGCACACTGTTCCTGGCCGGTGGAGTTCCGCTGAAGGTCAACGGCGTTTCTGTTGCCGGCATCGGTGTTGGCGGCGCTCCCGACGGTGCCCTCGACGAGGCCTGCGCCACCGCCGGTGCAGAAGCCTTGGCCGCAGCGGCGAAGTAGCCTCGACCCATGACCACCCGCGCCCGCGTTTTTGTACACGTGATGCCCTTATGGGAGCGTCTTAAGGGCGATATCTGGACAAAAACTCGGGTGGTGGGGGCGGGGTTGGTGCTGGTCGGGCTCGTGGCCGGGTGCGCGCCGTCGTCGCCCGGGCCGTCAACTACACAGAGCTCGACGGCGGCCGCCTCACCGTCCGGCGCCTCACCGTCCGGCGCCTCACCGTCCGACCAAGCGCCGACACAGGCAGCCCCCACTTCAGCCGCGCCGTCGAGCGCGGGTCCCGGCCCGACGTCGTCGGCTGCCGTGCCGCCCACACTGACACCGGAGGCCCAAATGGAAACCGACCGACTCCTGATCCTCGCCGCGAAGGCCAACGACGTTGCCAGGGTCCGGGAGCTGATCGCGGCCGGCGGAAACGTGAACGCCAAGGACGACATCCAGGACTCCGCGTTCCTGTATGCCGGCGCGGAGGGCTTCAACGAAGTCCTGGAGCTGACTTTGGCAGCGGGGGCGGACGTGCGCAGCACCAACCGCTACGGCGGCACTGCCCTGATCCCGGCGAGCGAACACGGACACACGGACACTGTTCGGATCCTTATCGCAGCCGGCGTGCCCGTGGACCACGTCAACAACCTGGGCTGGACCGCCATGCAGGAAGCCATCCTCCTCAATAACGGCGGCCCCAAGCAGCAGGACGTGGTCCGGCAACTCCTCGCGGCCGGAGCCAACCCGGACATCCGCGATCCGCAAGGCCGAACCGCCCTGCAAAATGCAGAGCGGCTCGGGTTTACGGAGATCGCGGCGCTGATCCGGTCCCGCTGACGTAGATGGGCTAGACGGCTTCCAGCACGCTCACGTAATTGGCGATTCCCACGCCGCCCATGTTTTGGACGGCTCCACGACGGGCGTGGGGCAACTGCATGTCGCCGGCTGTGCCGCTGAGCTGCATCGCGGCGATGACATGCTGCGACACACCGGTGGCGCCCACAGGATGGCCCTTCGCCTTCAGGCCGCCGGAGACGTTGATGGGGAGCTTGCCGTCCTTGTAGACCCAACCCTCCGTGATGGCCCGCGATCCTTCACCGCGGGGAACCAGGCCCATGGCCTCGTACATGATGAGTTCGGCGATGGTGAAGCAGTCGTGAACCTCGGCGAAGTCCAGCCCCTCAATGCCGACGCCGGCCATGGCGAAGGCGCGCTCCCACGACGCCCTGGTGGCGGCGAATTCGGTGGGATCGCGGCGTTCTGCGGGGAAGAAATCGTTCGCGTGACCGAACCCAGCCAGGCGCACGGGGGCGGTTGCGCCCCCGGTCGCCGACGATGACAGCACGACGGCGGCAGCTCCGTCCGAGACCGGCGAACAGTCGGTGCGGCGCAAGGGTTCGGCCACCATGGGGTTCTTGTCCGAAATGGTCCGGCAGAATTCCTCGCCGAAGTCGCGGTGCATCTGAGCGTAAGGGTTGTCCATGCCGTTGCGGTGGTTCTTGGCGGCGATGGAACCCAGGACGTCGCCGAGGCCTTGGACACCGGGACCGGTGATGCCCGCCCCGTAGCGCTTGTCATAATGCTTGGCGACCTCCGCGAAGAGGCCCGTGAATCCGGTGCTGGAGGCTTTACCAGCCATTTCGTAGGAAGCGCCGAGCAACGCTGCCCCCACGACGTCGGCTCCGGCATCGGTCATCTTCTCCGCACCGATCACCAGCACGTTCCGGGCAGTCCCGGCCAGCACGGCTTTGACGCCCTGCTGGAAGGCGGCGGACCCGGAAGCGCAGGCGTTCTCCGTCCGGGTCGCGGGGACGTTGGCCAGGTCCGCGGAGAGCTGGAGTGCCAGGGATGACGTGAAACCCAGCGGCTGCATGCCGGAGTTGAACTGGCCGAGGTAGATCTCGTCGATGTCCTTGGGGTCCAGCCCGGAGTTGCTGATGGCCTCCCCGGCCACCTGGACCACCAGGGATTCCAGCGTCTCATCGGTCAACTTCCCGAACTTGCTGTGGCCCCATCCCGTGAGCAGGATGTCTTTGCCGAACTGGTCTTTGAGGCTCATGCGTTGGCTCCTTCGAGGGTGTGTTCAACAGAGGCGAGCGCTACCGCGAACCCGGCCCCGGTCTTGTCGCGGAGCTCTTCCACGGTGACGCCCGGGGCGAGACGGGTCAGCAGCAGGCGGGTGCCGCCGTCGTGCCCTTCCGTAACCGGCACGATGTCGAAGACGGCCAGGTCCGTGATGATCCGGTCCACGCAGCGGAGCCCCGTGAGGGGGAGGGTGCATTCGGTGACGATCTTGGCCGAACCGTCCTTGGCGTTGTGCTCGGTCAGGACCACGACGCGTGGGGTCCCGGCCACCAGGTCCATGGCACCGCCCATGCCCTTCACCATCTTGCCGGGGATGGTCCAGTTGGCGAGGTCGCCGCTGCCGGACACCTGCATGGCGCCAAGGATGGCTACCTTCACGTGCCCGCCACGGATCATGCCGAACGAGGTTGCGGAGTCGAAGATGCTCCCGCCGGGGGTGATGGTGACTGTTTGCTTGCCTGCGTTGATAAGGTCGGCGTCTTCCTCGCCCTCATAAGGGAACGGACCCATGCCCAGTAGCCCGTTCTCGCTCTGGAGGACTACCCGCACGCCATCGGGCAGGTTGTTGGCCACCAGCGTGGGAATGCCGATGCCGAGGTTGACGTAGTCGCCGTCGTTCAGTTCTTCTGCCGCAATCGCGGCCATCTGGTCTCGTGTCCAAGCCATGGTTTGCTCCTTCTGCTTCAGACCGTGAGGGGTTCGGCGTGGTGCGCTTCAGCACGCTGGCGGACTGTGCGCTGTTCGATGTCCTTGACCCGGTTGCTTGCCTGGACAAGCCGTTGGACGTAGACGCCCGGGGTGACAATGTGGTTAGGGTCCAGCTCGCCCGGTTCAACGATGACCTCCGCCTCGGCAATAGTTACGGTGCCTGCCGTGGCCACCACCGGGTTGAAGTTCCGTGCGGTGTAGCGGTACACCAGGTTGCCGTCCGTGTCCGCGGTGTGGGCGTGGACCAGTGCGACGTCGGCAGTGATGGCGCGCTCGCGGACGTACGTGACGCCGTCGAACTCTTCCAGCGGCTTGCCTTCGGCAACCAGGGTGCCCACGCCCGTCCGCGTGTAGAAAGCGGGAATTCCGGCGCCGCCGGCACGAAGGCGTTCGGCCAGGGTGCCTTGCGGGGTGAACTCGACCTCCAGCTGGCCGGCCAAATACTGCTCGGCGAAGAGCTTGTTCTCGCCCACGTAGGATGCGATGACCTTCCGGACCTGGCCCGCCTCGATCAGCACGCCCAGTCCCTTGCCGTCCACGCCCATGTTGTTGGAAACAATGGTCAGATCCTTGGCGCCCGACGCGCGAACGGCGTCGATCAGGTCGGCGGGGATGCCGCTGAGGCCAAAACCTCCGACGGCGATGGTCAGGCCGTCTGCCATCAGGTCATGGAGCGCTTGGGCTGCGCTCGCGTGGATCTTGGACATGGTGGACTCCTCGTTGAGTGATGTTGAGTGTTGCTGAGTGGCATCCACTTTGTGGACAATGCGGTCTTTCCTTGGAGCCTAGGTTTATTGGGGGGACGGGTCAATGCTCTCTCCCGTTGGCTACTCACCCTATGGACGCTATGGTGGAAGCTGTCCATATTGTGGATGAAATCTTCAGGAGGTCGTGGTGACGGTACAGGGAGCGCAAGTGGTGGGGCGCGTAGCGCTGCTGCTTCGGCTGGTGGGACGGAAACCCGAGGGCACCTCGTTGGCGGGTTTGGTTCGTGAATCCGGGCTGACCAGGCCAACTGTGCACCGGCTACTGACCTCGCTGGCTGCGGAGGGCCTGCTGGAACACGATTCAAGCTCCGGTAAATGGGTGTTGGGGCCGGAAGTCTTTCTGTTAGGGTCGGTGGCGGCGGCCCGTTTTCCCATGGAAGACATTGCCCGCCCGTCATTGCGCCGCTTGGCAGCCGAAACCGGGGAGAGCGCGTTCTTCTCCATCCGCCGGGGCAATGAAACAGTGTGCGTGCTGCGTGAAGAAGGTTCGTTCCCTGTGAGGTCGTTCGTGCTGCACGAGGGCGTCCGCTTTCCGCTGGGCATCGCTTCGGCAGGAACGGCGATCATGGCTTTCCTGCCTCTTGAGGAGCAAGAGTCCCTCCTGGCGGATTGGCCGGCACATGCGGGAGACTTCGCTTCAGGACACCCCGCGGACGTGGTGCGGGACAACCTGGAGCAGACCCGTTTGACCGGCTACTCCGTGAATCCCGGACTGATTCTTGAAGGCAGCTGGGGCATGGGGGCTGCGGTGTTTGACCCCCAGGGCCGGCCGGCGTGGGCTTTGTCCCTGACGGGGATCGAGCCACGGTTCCGCCCTGACCGGCAGGAGTTCCTGGGCAAGCTGCTGCTCGAGGAAGCGCACCGGATGACGGCGCGGTTACAGGGCACCTAGTTGGATGGTTTTCAGCGCAGGTCCAGGCGCATGAGTACCCGGGGGAAACCGTTGAGCACGGACGTCGTCTCGGCCACCTTCTTGAAGCCGGCCTTCTCGAAGAGCTTTCGCGTACCCACATAAGCCATGGTCAGGTCCACTTTGCCGCCCTGGTTGTCCACGGGATAGCCCTCGATGAACGGGGCGCCATGACTCTTGGCGAATTCGATGGCTCCGCGCAGCAACTCGTGGGAGATGCCCTTGCCGCGATGCCCGGGCCGCACACGGATGCACCACACGGACCACACCTTGGCATCGTCCACCTGCGGGATCTTTCGGTTCGTCGCGAAACTGGTGTCCGCGCGCGGGTGCACCGCTGCCCACCCAACTACTTCGTCGCCGTCGTACGCCAACACCCCGGGAGGCGGGTCTTCGGCGACCAGCTTCTCGACGTACTTCCCGCGCTCCTGTCTTTGGAGGCTTTGGTTCAGCCTGGACGGGATCCTGTAACTCAGGCACCAGCACACGTTGGAATCGGGGCGCTTGGGACCGACCATGGTCTTCACGTCATCGAACACCGTCGCCGGTCTCACCTCGATAGCCATGCCGCCCATCCTGTCACCCGGGCCGGTGGTGGGCAACGGACGACGGCGGGTGGACGGGTTTTGGGGCGACGGCGGGAAATATGCCAGGACTGCCGCGAGGCTCAGGTAGGCTTGCGGTCGTGATGACCGGATCGGGCTTCTGCCCTGCACGGATCGGCTACCCGGCCGACCTCTGACGCGCCAGCGTGCTCCGCCTTGTGGATCGATGACCCAGCAACCCATCGAAACGAACCCACATAAAAGGAGTCATGAATGCCAGCGCTTTTCAACCACACCATCATCGCGTCCCTTGACCGCGAAATTTCTGCCAGGTTCTACCGGTCCATCCTCGAGGCCGACGAAGCTCCCGGCTGGGGGCCATTCAGCAACCTCACTTTGGCTGGAGGAGTGATGCTCCAGTTCGCTGAGCCGCCGGTGGAGATCCAGATGCAGCACTATGCGTTCCTCGTGGACGACGCACACTTCGACCGCGCCTATCAGCGGTTGCTGAGTGCCGGCGTCGAACATTGGGCCGATCCGCAGATGACCCGCCCGGGTGAGACGAACACCGAGCACGGCGGCCGGGGCGTCTACTTCAAAGACCCTTCGGGCCACGCGCTCGAACTCATCACGCGGCCGTACTTGTAAGAACGGGGTTCACTTATGGCCCGGCATGGCCTCACCGCGGGCCATAAGTGGACCCGGTTTCAAAGTGTTCGAAAAACTTTTTCAATCCGCACCCATCCACCCTGCCCCATCCTCCGAATAGTTGGTGAGACACAAACCGGAGGTACAGCAAAAGCGGTACCTGCAGCCCGTGTCCCACCACCCAATGGACCCAACGCCCTGGTTCCAAAAACAAGGAGAATGACATGTTGTCCACAAAGCGCCCCGCCCTCGCCTTCGTTGGCCTCACTGCAGCCACCCTTCTCGGGCTCACTGCCTGTGGTGGATCCAGCACCTCCAGCTCGCCCTCTTCTTCGTCACCCGCCCCGATGAGTTCCTCCGCGGCTCCGTCGTCGATGGCACCGTCGCCGTCGTCGTCCCCCATGAGCAGCGCCGCCATGGATCCCGCCGCCAACCTTGTAGGCCCCGGCTGCGCCGGCTACGCCGCACAGGTTCCGGACGGTGCCGGTTCGGTCTCAGGAATGGCCAAGGACCCGGTAGCAACCGCTGCTTCCAACAACCCGCTGCTCAAGACCCTCACCGCCGCCGTCTCGGGCAAGCTCAACCCCAAGGTTGACCTGGTCTCCACCCTGAACGGCAGCGAATTCACGGTCTTCGCACCGGTTGATGACGCTTTCGCCAAGATCGACCCGGCCACCATCGAAACGCTCAAGACCGATGACGCCCTGCTGAGCAAGATCCTCACCTACCACGTAGTCCCCGGCCAGCTGTCCCCGGACAAGATCGTAGGCACCCACAAGACTGTAGAGGGCGGCGAAGTGACTGTTGCAGGCACCAAGGACGCCCTCACCGTGAATGGTGCCAACGTCATCTGCGGTGGCGTCCAGACCGCCAACGCGACGGTGTACCTGGTTGACTCGGTGCTGATGCCCAAGTAGGCCCAGGCCCCACAGCGGTACAAACAGCTCCACAGCAGTACAAACAAAAGCAGGCGCCGGAAGAATCCGGCGCCTGCTTTGCTGTTAAGTTGCGGTGCTAGTTGTTCAAGTCGCTGTCGACGTAGGAACCGGGGCGGCTGTGTTCCGAGCCGCAGGGACAACGGTCAACCTCGATGCGCAGCGTCATGGGCTTGGAGGCGTCCAAGGTGAGGGTCACGTCGTTTGCCTGGTGGCTGAGCCGGAGGGTTCCGTCGGTGGTTGAGATGTAAGACATGCGGGCCCTAACTATGTGGGATGAACTGTGCAGGTAAAGAACTGTGCAGGTGAAGTGCTTGGGGCGGAGCCGGTCACTTGTCTTCGGAGTTCAGCTGGGGTTTGCCGACGAGCGGTATGGTCCCTGTGGCCGTTCCTCCGGGGCAATCGGACTCGTTACATTTCCCGGCGCACTCATGCTTGGTGACGAGGTCGAACTGGACGCCGCCGTGTTGCTCGACACCGGTCCGGATGGCTCGTTCAACCACCGAGGTGGCAAGTCGCTTATGCAGCGACAGGGGATCGCGCCGCAGGTCCTTGGTCAGGGCGAAACAGAGCAGCAGCATGACGATCACGAACGGCAGCGCCGCCACGATGGTGACTCTTTGCAATCCGGACAGGGCTTCGGATGGTTCATCACCACCAGCCAGCAGCATGACCGCTGCAACAGCACCGGTGAGGCTTCCCCAGAAGATGACCACGGCACGGCGGGGGTGCTCAGCACCGTTGGAGCTGAGTGAGCCCATGACGATGGAGGCCGCGTCGGCACCGGTGATGAAGAAGATCGCCACGAGCACCATGGCCAGGACAATGACAGCGGCCGTGGCCCAGCCGGGCATTCCCAGGTTCTTGACGAGGTCGAAGAGTGCGCCGTCGAAGTTGACTGAAGGGACCCCGTTGGTCGTGGTCACCAGGCCGGGCGTACCGGCCTTGTCCGCTTCCTGCTGGACGTGGAATGCGGCTCCGCCGAAGATGCCGAACCAGATCACGCTGACAACGCTGGGGACCAGAAGCACGCCGGTAACGAATTGGCGGATGGTGCGGCCGCGGCTGATGCGCGCGATAAAGAGGCCAACGAAGGGCGTCCAGGAGATCCACCAGGCCCAGTAGAAGATGGTCCAGCTGGTCATCCAGCTGCGCAACGCGTCGTCGCCCACGGCTTCTGTCCTGGACGACATCTCCGCGAGGTCGCGGGCGTAGTCGCCGATGGCCGAGGGGATCAGGTTGAGGATGAACAGGGTGGGGCCGGCAACGAAGACGATGAGTGCAAGCACCACGGCCAGGACCATGTTGATGTTGGACAGCCACTGGATTCCGCGGCTGATGCCGGAAACCGCTGATGCTACGAAGCAGAACGTCAGGACGGCGACGATGACCACCAGCACGGGAGTGCCGATCTCACCCACCCAGCCGTTGGACGTCATGCCGCTGCCGATTTGCAGGGCGCCGAGGCCCAGGGAAGCAGCGGTTCCGAAGAGGGTGGCAAAGATGGCAAGGATGTTGATGAACTTTCCGATCGGCCCTTCGACCATCCGGATGCCGAACAGCGAAGTGAACGCTGCGGAGACCAGCTGTTTGCGGCCGAGGCGGTAGGTCCCGTAGGCCATGGCGATGCCAACCACTGCGTACATGGCCCACGGGTGGAGGGTCCAGTGGAAGATCGAGGTGGCCATGGCGGTCTGGATGGCGGCGGGCGTGCGGCCGTCCACGGTCCCTGGCGGGGGCGAGATGTAGTGGTAGAGAGGCTCAGCCACGCCGTAGAACATGAGGCCGATGCCCATGCCCGCGGCGAACATCATGGCCACCCAGGAGACGGTGCGGAATTCGGGCTTCTCGCCGTCCTTGCCCAGCGGGATGTTGCCGAATTTGCCCAGGGCCAGCCACAGGACAAAGACGACGAACAAGGAGGCGAGGACCATGAAGAGCCAGCCTGTGTATTCCATGACCCAGTTCAGGGCACCTTTGGATGTTTCCGAAAGGCTGTCGCGTCCGACAAAGCCCCAGACCACGAAGGCGACGGCGATGGCGCCCGTGATCCCGAAGGTGACTTTGTCGAGGGTAAGTTTCTGGTTCCGGCGGGCGGAGACGGCCTGCTCGGTCTTGGCGTTGCGCAGTTCCACCAGGATCTGATCGTATTCTTCAGAATCGGGGAGAGTCTCTGCGCCTCCATCCTCGTCGTTGAGGGCTGCCGGGTTTGTTGCATCGGGGGAGCTGCTGATGACTTCTTCAGGAAGCTCCACGTGGGCGGGTCGGGTTGCTGGACTGCCTGCCGGACGATCGTCGGCAGGCAACTCCTCAGGTGTTAACGGTTTTATGTCACTGTTTGTAGCCATGAGCGGGTCCTTTGCTCGGCGAGTCATGGGTTTTGCGTTGATGCACGGCCTTGGACTGTGCGTTCGGAGAAGGTTAGGAACGTTCCGCATGAATCAACAACATTCGCGCTAAGCAACAGAGTGCGCCCCGTCACACATCAAAGTCAAGGCTTTTCCCGTCTTTGACGGCCACTTGATATATCAATTGGCCTTGACGTGGGGTGTTGCCTATCATGATGACCGTTGCGCCAAGAGCGCCGCGGGGGAAGAGCTGGTTACGGGTCCGGACTAACGGGGCCTGTAGCCCATCCTGGCGCTGATACTCAGCCCGGCCTCGCGCAGTCCATCGATGAGGCCCGGCTGCTCTTCTGGCGAGAAACGGAACGCCGGACCGGAGATGCTCACGGCGGCAATGACACTGCCGGTGTGGTTGAAAATGGGCACAGCCACGGCGGTGAGGCCGATCTCAAACTCTTCGTGGACCGTGGCGTATCCGTTGCGGGCCACGTCCAGCAGTTGCTTCTCCAGCTCTCCGCGGTTCGTCACCGTGCGGGGCGTTCGTGCAGGCAGCCCAACCGCCTTGAAAACCTGGGTTCTTTCGTCTGCCGTCAGTGCTGCCAGGAGAACCTTGCCGCTCGACGTGGCATGCAACGGCGTCAGGCTCCCCACCCAGTCATAGGTGGCCAAAGTCGACGGTCCCATCGCCTGGTCCACGTTGACCGCATAGTTGGACCTCAGGACAGCCAGATTGACCGTCTCCTTGTACTCGTGAGCCAGGGCCTCCAGCACTTCCCGTGCCTCGTGGACAACACTCAGCCTGCCGGGAATGGATGACGCCAGGCGGAGGATGCCGAAGCCCAGCTGGTACTTGCCACGTTCGCTGTTTTGCCGGACGAGGTCGCGGCCAACCAGGGAGCCCACAAGCCGGGACACGGTGGATTTGTGGACGCCCATCTCCTCGGCGATTTCGCTCACTCCGGCGTCGCCTTCCCGGGCCAGGATTTCCAGGATCTGGAGGGCGCGGTCCACTGACTGGACGCCTCCGCCCTGGGCGTCCGCGTCCTTGTCGAAGTCCGGGTTGTTGCGTGCGGCCATGCTGCCTCGTGTCGTTGTCCAGGCAGGCGGCCCTAGGCCTGGTAGCCCTGAACGGCCTGCACCCTCGTCTTTCCTCATCCTAGACGGAGTTTTACACGGACTCTTTCACATCATGGGGCACTCGTAACTTATGCGCTGACGGCCACCTCCTGGACGTTGGCCCGAGAATCGATGAGTCGTTCCCTTCCTGCATAGACGTTCAGGCTGTGGCCACGGCTGAAGCCCACCAGGGTCAGGCCGGTCCCCACTGCAAGATCGGCCGCCAGGCTCGAGGGTGCGCTGACCGCTGACAAGACCGGTATTCCGGCCAGCGCGGCCTTCTGGACGAGTTCGAACGATGCCCTGCCGGAGACCTGCAGGACCAGGCCCGTCAGCGGCAACAGGTCCTGGCGGAGTGCCCACCCCACCACCTTGTCGACGGCGTTGTGGCGCCCCACGTCCTCGCGAAGGCACAGGAGCTCCGGCTCGGAACCATCCACCCTGAAGAGTCCCGCAGCATGGACACCGCCGGTCCTGTCGAAAACGGCCTGGGCCTCACGGAGGCGGTCCGGCAGCCCGGCCAGGAGATCAACGGGAACCCGCAGCCCATCCAGGGACGCGTCGTAGTGGATGGTCTTGCGCACGGCGTCGATCGAGTCGGTTCCGCAGATGCCGCACGAGCTGGACGTGTAGACGTGGCGTTTGGTGTCCGGCAGAGGCACGTCCGGGCGCAGCTGGGCGTCGACGACATTGAAGGTCTGTGTCCCGCCCTTTTCGCCGGCACAGAACCGCAGGGAGAGCAGTTCCGATGGGTTCCGGATGATCCCCTCGGACACCAGGAACCCGGCCACAAGATCGAAGTCGTCCCCGGGTGTCCGCATTGTCACTGCGAAGGAGGTCCCACCGATCCTGATTTCCAGTGGCTCCTCGGCAGCCAGGACGTCCTCTTTGTGACGAACAGGGTGCTCGCCGCCCGTCCCATCGAGTTGGAAACGGTGGATTTTCCTGCGCTGCGTCATGCGGGCCATACGGAGGGCCTTCCTGGCTGGTTCTGGCCCGGGTTACCGATGGGCGCTGTCCACGGCAGGGGCAGCACGGGAACCGGCTCGCCGGCCACTGCTCCTTCCGGAGGCACCGCCATATACGCGTCGGCCCACGCGAGCCCGCGCATCATCCCGGGACCAGCGTGGGCGGCCGGGAACACCAGCCCGTGGATGAGCCGGCAGGGTATGAGGCGCGTCTTTCCCTGAACGGGTTCTATGTCGGCGCCGGAAAGCAGCGGAGTGGCCTCCTGGAAGGGGCGGTTTCCCAGGGCGGCGAGCAGGGGTTCGCCCAGGGTCATGAGGGCCAGCATGGCTGCCAGCGGATTGCCCGGCAGCCCGATGATGAAGTGACCGTCCGGCAGTTCGGCCATGACGGCGGGATGTCCGGGGCGCATGGCTACCCCGTCCAGCAGGAGCCGCCCGCCGAGCGCCGCAACGGCGGCACGGAAGTGGTCTGTACCGGATTTTCCGGTGCCTCCGGTGGTGATCGTCACCTCGGGACGCCGCCCGTCACCGGCGCCGTCCAGTGCCGCCAGCCACTCTCCGTACCAGTCGCCGATCCGTAGCTGCCCGTCCGGCACTCCGCCCAATTGCGGGATGACGGCATTGAGCTGCGGACCAAAAGCATCGCGCACCTGTCCGGGCGCGGGGTCACCTGAGGTGACCACTTCAGAACCGGTCATGACGACGGCGACCCTCGGCTTGCGCTGTACCTGCAGCTGATCGTGGCCGGCCACCGCGGCCAGGGCAAGGTGTGCCGGATTGAGGAGGGTGCCGGCGGGTATGAGGATGTCGCCTGCGGTGGCTTCTTCGCCGGCCGGGCGGATGTGGCGGCCGGGAAGTGTTTCGCCCGGTTTCACCTCCGGCCCCAAGGTGAGGTGCCCGTCGTCGGACAGCTGTCCGCTTTCCTTGCGGAGCACGGTGGTGGCTCCGGCAGGAATGAGGCCTCCGGTGGCAATGACACTGGCTTCTCCGGCAGAAAGGCGCCGCCCGGGCCCGGTGAGTGCCCAGGGTCCTTCACCGCTGATGGCCCAGCCGTCCATGGCTGATGACGCGTAATGGGGAAGGTCCTGCCGGGCAACAACATCGCGGGCCAAAGTGCAGCCGATCGCCGCGTCGAGGCTTGTTGGTGCGGAGGGGAGGGGAGCTGCGCAGTGGTACGCCAGTTGCCGGGCTTCGGCCCACGTCATGGCATGGTTCCGCTGGAGGCCGGCTGTTAACTCCTCTTGTGCAAGCATGGGTGTCCGTTTCCTGGGTGGTGCTTCCGGTGTGGAAGGCACCGGGGAATGCACGGCCTTCCCGTAATTACTGCCGCGCAGTCCCCGGTAGCTGTTGTCAGGCCTTCACGTAGCCGTTGGGGTTCAGTACGAACTTGGTTGCGGCTCCGGCGTCGAATTCGGCGTAGCCGCGGGGCGCGTCTTCGAGCGGGATGGCCTGGGCGTTGACCGCCTTGGCGATCTGGACCTTGTCGTGGAGGATTGCCATCATCAACTGGCGGTTGTACTTCATCACGGGGCATTGACCGGTGGTGAAGGACAAGGACTTGGCCCAGCCTGTCCCCAACGACAGGGAGAGCGAACCGTGCTTGGCGGCGTCGTCGATTCCGCCCGGATCGCCGGTCACGTAGAGGCCCGGGATGCCCAGGGCACCGCCGGCCGCGGTGATGTCCATGAGTGAGTTCAGCACGGTGGCCGGGGCTTCGTGCGAGGCGTCCTTTCCGTGTCCCCGGGCTTCGAAGCCCACAGCGTCAACGCCGCAGTCCACTTCGGGAACGCCCAGGATCTGCTCGATCTGGTCCTTGGGATCGCCTTGGGAGACGTTGACGGTTTCGCAGCCGAAGGATCGGGCCTGGGCGAGGCGGTCCTCGTTCATGTCGCCCACAATCACGACGGCGGCCCCCAGCAGTTGGGCGCCGACCGCGGCAGCGATGCCCACGGGGCCGGCACCGGCAACGTACACGGTGGAACCGACGCCGACACCGGCTGTGACTGCGCCGTGGAAGCCGGTGGGGAAAATGTCCGAGAGCATGGTCAGGTCCATGATCTTCTCCAGGGCCTGGTCGCGGTCCGGGAAGCGCAGGAGGTTCCAATCCGCGTACGGGACCAGGACATACTCCGCCTGTCCGCCGACCCAGCCTCCCATGTCCACGTAGCCGTAGGCGCTGCCGGGGCGGTCGGGGTTGACGTTGAGGCAGATGCCGGTCTTCTGTTCCTTGCAGTTCCGGCAGCGGCCACAGGAGATGTTGAACGGTACCGAGACGATGTCACCTACCTTGATGAATTCGACGTCGGGTCCCACCTCCACCACTTCACCGGTGATTTCGTGGCCAAGGACAAGGTTCTGCGGTGCGGTGGTGCGTCCGCGGACCATGTGCTGGTCCGAACCGCAGATGTTGGTGGTCACTGTCCGCAGGATGGCCCCATGCGGGACCTTCCTGCCGACGTTGGCCGGGTTGACGCCCGGTCCGTCCTTGAGTTCAAACGTTGGGTAGTCGGTGTCGATGATTTCGACGACACCGGGTTCCTTGTAGGCGACTGCTCTGTTTCCTGACATGGTTACTCCCTGTTCCTTGCTGTTGTTGAACTGAGCTGTCCAACGGTCCGAAAGCGGTGCTTCGATGAGGAATACCTCCCCAGGTTTCAGGCCACCGAAGCACCATTCACGGACAGTTGGACATATCGATAAACGGACAAATGGACAGTTGTGGTGCGGCTAGGCCTTTTCCAGCCGGATGATCACGGACTTCGAGGTCGGGGTGCCGCTGGTGTCGGCGACGGAATCCAGCGGCACCAGGACGTTGGTTTCGGGGTAGTACGCGGCGGCGCAGCCTTTCGGCGTCGAATAGGAAACGATGCGGAAGTTTTCGGCCCGTCGCTCTGTCCCGTGGAACTCTGAGACCAGGTGGACCATGTCCCCATCGGCAAAGCCGAGCTCGCTGATGTCCCCTGCGTTGATCAGCACCACCCGACGCCCGCCGTGGATGCCGCGGTACCGGTCGTCCTTGCCGTAAATGGTGGTGTTGTACTGGTCGTGGGAGCGCAGGGTTTGGAGGACCAGCTTGCCCGGCGGGACTTTGATGAACTCCAGTTCATTGCCCGTGAAGTGCGCTTTCCCGGAGGCCGTGTCGAACTTCCTGGCGTCGCGGGGCGGGTGGGGCAGCACGAAGCCGCCGGGATGCTGGATCCGGGCTTCGAAGTCTTCGAAACCGTCGAAGACCGCCTCGATGTGTTTCCTGATCAGGGTGTAGTCGTCCCTCATGGCGAGCCAGGAAGCCCTGGGGGTGTTGGGCAAGCGTTGGTACCCGTCGGTGAAAAGCTTGTCCGCGAGGTTGCAGACGATCGCGACTTCGGAGTGGAGGTGCTCGCTTGCAGGCTTCAGGCGGCCACGTGAGGCGTGGACGGCACTCATGGAATCTTCCACCGTGACCCGCTGGTCGCCGGTTCGCTGGGTGTCCTTTTCGGTGCGGCCGAGGGTCGGCAGGATCAGTGCCCGCCGGCCGGTGGACAGGTGCGAGTGGTTCAGCTTGGTGGAGATCTGGACGGTCAACCGGGTGTTGGCCAAGGCGTGCTCGGTGACCTCCGAGTCGGGGGCGGCCCGCACGAAATTGCCGCCCATTCCCATGAAGAAACGGACTTTCCCGTCCCGCATGGCACGGATGGCCGCAACAGTGTCATAGCCGTGGTCCCGGGGCGAACGGAATTCGAATTCCTGGTCCAGTCGGTCGTGGAATGCTTCCGGCATCTTCTCGAAGATGCCCATGGTGCGGTCGCCCTGGACATTCGAGTGGCCACGCACAGGGCAGACGCCGGCGCCGGGCTTGCCGATGTTTCCTTGGAGCAGCAGGACGTTCACAACGTCGCGGAGCGTGGGCACGGAGTGCTTGTGCTGCGTGAGGCCCATGGCCCAGCAGACAATGGTGGCGCTGGAAGCCAGAAGCCGTTCACCGGTGGCGTGGATCTGTTGCAGGGTGAGCCCCGTTGCCTCCACGATGTCATCCCATTCCACCTTCTCCAGGAAACGGAGATAGTCGTCGATGCCCACGGTGTGGTCATTGATGAACGCATGGTCAAGAACGGTTTCCAGACCCGGGGTCTTGCGGCCCTCGGCTTCGGCTTCCAGGAGGTATTTACCCAGGCCCTGGAAGAGAGCCTGGTCGCCACCGGCACGGATCTGCAGGAAATCGTCCGTCAGCTGCGTTCCTTGGATCATTCCTGCCACATGCTGCGGGTTTTCGAAGTGCAGGAGTCCGGCTTCGGGAAGCGGATTGACGGACACGATGACCGCACCGTTCTTCTTGGCCTTCTCCAGCGCACTGAGCATGCGAGGGTGGTTGGTTCCGGGATTTTGCCCGGCGACGAAGATCAGGGACGCCGTCTCCAGATCGGTGAGGCTGACGGAGCCTTTACCGATACCGATCGTTTCCACCAAGGCGGAACCGGAGGATTCGTGGCACATGTTGGAACAGTCGGGCAGGTTGTTCGTGCCGATTCCGCGGACCAGGAGCTGATACACGAAAGCTGCTTCGTTGGACGTCCGGCCCGAGGTGTAGAACACCGCTTGGTCCGGGTTTTCCAGCTCCCTGAGTTCCCGCGCCATCAGCTCGTAAGCGTCGTCCCACTCGATCGGGGTGTAGTGGGTGGCTCCTTCTTCAAGGACCATGGGATGCGTCAGGCGCCCCTGTTGGCCCAGCCAGTAGTCGTCGCGGGTCTTCAGTTCTTCCACTGAGTACTTGGCGAAGAATTCGGGAGTGACGCGCCGGCGGGTGGCTTCCTCAGCAACGGCTTTGGCGCCGTTCTCGCAGAACTCCGCCGCGTTCCGCTTTTCATGTTCGGGCCAGGCACAGCCCATGCAGTCGAAACCGTCCAGCTGGTTTACGGCGAGCAGGGTCTGGACGCTGCGCACCGGACCCATCTGTTCCAGCGAGATTTTCAACGCGTTGGCGACGGCCGGGATGCCCACCGCCTTGGTTTTGGGTTTGGTGACGGTCAGCTTTGACTCATCAATGTTTCCGTCGGGGGCTTTGGTAGCCATGAGGTTTCCCTTCAGATCCGGGCGGAGGAGGTGGCGGTGGCCAAGTGGGCCGGCTCCTGCTGCCGTGCGGCTTCAACCGTGTGCAGGAGCAACAGGGCTGTGGTGACTGAGCCTACGCCGCCGGGCACCGGGGTCAACCCGGCCGCGATACCGGTGACGCTCGCCTCGTCAACGTCCCCCACCAGTGAGCCGTCGGGCAGGACGTTGGTTCCGACGTCGACCACTACCGTCTCCGGTGAGATGTGGCTGCCTTTAAGCAGGCCCGTCCTTCCAGCGGCAACAACCACGACGTCGGCCGGCCGGGTATAGCGCTCCAGCGGCCCCGACCTGGAATGGCAGATGGTGACAGTCGCGTCCCGCTCCAGGAGGAGCAAGGCCAGCGGCTTGCCCACTACTGCGGAACGTCCGACGACGACCACGTTGCGTCCCGCGACGGGCACGTCGAAGTGGTCCAGCAGTTCCACCACGGCTTGCGCTGTTGCGGGGGCGAAGGCGGGTTGGCCTACAGCCAAGCGGCCGAGGCTGAGGGGATTGGCGCCGTCGATGTCCTTTTCCGGGGCGATGAGGCCCACCAGCGAATCAGCCTTTACGCCCACCGGCAACGGCGTCTGCAGGATGATTCCGTTGACCGAAGGTTCAGTGCTGAGATCCCCGAGGACGCTTGCCAGTACCTGCTCGGTGGCCTCGGGTCCCAGGTCCACGATCCTGCAACCGATGCCCAGCCGTTCGGCTGCACGTTCGATGGAGCGGACGTACCAAAGCGTCGACTCGTCATCGGTGGCAACCACCACGGCCAGGACGGGATGGCGCCCGCTGTTCTCCAGGGCGCGGACTTCTTCCCCGGCGCGCTGTTGAATGAGGGTTGCCAGTTGCTTGCCGGAAAGCACTTGGGTGTTCACGAGAGGATCCTTTCGCGGACGCGCTTGACCAGGGAATCGGCTGCGAGGACCACTTTGTCCTCAAGTCCGTCCGTCTGCCCCGCCAGGCGGCTGCGGGCGGCGCTGTCCTTGATGGCCACGACATTGATGTCGATGTTCACGCGCGCTGTCGTGGCGGCAGCGCGGGCGGCATCTGCAGCCGCGGCGACATCGCTGATGACGTTGGGGTTTGCCGCATCCAGGAGATCGGTGGCGAGGCTGACGACCTCGCCGGCGACCCGGATGAGTTGCGCGGGAGTTTGGGCTGCCTGGACCAGGGCATCCTGGATGGCTGCGCTGCGGGCACTCTTGAGTTCGTCCGTGTCCGACGGGAGTTTGTAGGAGTCAATGACGGTCTGGAAGGCGTGCTCATCGGCGTCGGCCAGGCGCAAGGCTTCCACTATCAGGTGGTCGGCGGCGCTGGTGATCCGGGCTACGAGCGCGGCATGCTGCTCAAACTTCGCGCCTGTGGTGTACCGGGCCACCATGGCAACCAACGCGGCTCCTTGTGCCGCGTGCAGCGCAGCGGCAGCACCGCCGCCCGGTGTGGGCTGGCGGGAGGCCAGCCTGGAGAGGTAATCATTGATGGTTTCAGAGCTGATCATGTGCCGTCCTGGCTGAACTGGGTAAGACGCTGAACTGGATGTGAAGGCCGGAAACAGCGGCCCGGACCCCGGTCTGTCGGGAGAGGGGAAGGGCCCGGGCCGCATGTCCTGGCTGCGGGTCGTTGACGGACCCGCAGTGTGCGGGGTCAGCCGCGGAGCCGGCTCATCGTGGGGTCGTACAGCGGATCCTCGGTGACCGTTGCCTGGATGCGGCGGCCGAAGTACTCGATCTCTACGGAGTCTCCCAGCGAGACCGCTGCCGGCAGGTAGGCGTACGCGATCGGCTTGCGGACCGAGTAACCGTAGGCGGCGCTGGTGACATAACCCACCGCCTGGTCCTTATAAAACACCGGTTCCTTGCCCAGCACCAGGCTCCTGCCGTCGTCGACCGTCAAGCAGCGCAGGCGGCGGGCCGAGCTTTCCTCGCTGCGTCCTTCCAGGGCGGCCTTGCCGACGAAGTTCTCTTTGGTCATCTTCACGGCGAAACCGAGGCCGGCTTCGTAGGGGTCGTGTTCGGTGGTCATGTCCGTGCCCCAGGAGCGGTAGCCCTTTTCGAGGCGCAGCGAGCTGAAGGCAGCGCGACCGGCTGCGATGACGCCGAACGGCTGGCCGGCCTTCCACAGGGCATCCCAGAGGCGCTGGCCGTTGTCTGCGCTGGTGTAGAGCTCCCAACCGAGTTCGCCGACGTAGGACAAGCGCATCGCGGTCACCGTGACCCCGCCGATGGTGACCTTCTTGGCGCGGAAGTACTTCAGGCCATCGTTGCTGAAGTCGTCGTTGCTGATGGTGCTGATGAGGTCGCGGGCAAGAGGGCCCCACAAGCCGATGCAGCAGGTGCCGCCGGTGGTGTCGCGGACCTGGACCCAGTCGCCTGCGCTGCCGTTTTCGGTCTGGTGGCGGGCCGCGCGCTCAAAGTAGGCGGTGTCGATGTTGCCGTTGGCGCCCAGCTGGAAGGTGTCTTCGCTCAGGCGTGCCACCGTGATGTCGCTTCGGATTCCGCCGGCTTCGTCCAGGAGCAGGGTGTAGGTAACGGCACCGGGCTTCTTGGCGAGATCGCCGGTGGTCAGTTCCTGCAGGAGCTTCAAGGCGCCGGGGCCGGAAACTTCCAGGCGCTTCAGCGGCGTCATGTCGTACATGGCAACTGCCGTGCGGGTCTTCCACGCCTCCGCCGCAGCGATGGGGGAGCTGAACATCCCGGACCAGGCGTCGCGGGCCGGCGGCTGCCACTCGTCCGGCATTTCCTTCAGCAACTCGGCGTTCGCTTCGAACCAGTAGGGGCGTTCCCAACCGGCACCTTCCAGGAAGTAGCCGCCCAGCTGCTTGTGGCGGGCGTGGAAGGGGCTGACGCGAAGGTTGCGGGGGGACAGCTTGGGCTGGAGCGGGTGCAGGACGTCGTAGATCTCCACGAAGTTCTGCTGGGACGTTTCGCTGACATACTCGGGCGTCAGCTGGACCTCTTCGAAGCGGTGGATGTCGCAGTCGCCAAGGTCGATCTTCGACTTTCCGTCCACCAGCAGCTCTGCCACGGCGCGGGCGATGCCGGCGGAGTGGGTAACCCACACGGCCTCGGCTACGAAGAAGCCATCCACTTCCTTGGACTCGCCCACCAGGGAGCCGCCGTCCGGGGTGAAGGAGAAGATCCCGTTGAAGCCGTCCTCGATCTCGCTTTCACGCAGTGCCGGGAGGATCTGCTTGGTAGCTTCCCACGCGGGAAGGAAGTCTTCCAGGGTGAAGTCCAGGCGGGAAGGCATGTTGTGTTCGCTGATGCTGCTGGGCTCGTAGCTGCCCAGTTCGTCCAGGTCCACGGGCATGGGGCGGTGCGCGTAGGAGCCGATGCCGTAGCGTTCGCCGTGCTCGCGGTAGTAAAGGTCCTGGTCCTGGTGGCGCAGGATGGGCAGCTGTGCGCCGTTGGGCAGTTCGTTCTTGCCCTTCTGTGCAGGGACCGGTGTGGTCTTGACGTACTGGTGGGCCAGCGGCAGGAGCGGGACGGACATCCCGATCAGCTCGCCTACCTTGGCGCCCCAGAAGCCGGCGCAGGAAACCACGATGTCCGCGGGGATCACGCCGTCGGCGGTCTCGACGCCGGTGACGCGGCGGTTGGACTGCTCGATCCCGGTCACCTCGGTGTTGCCGATGTACTTGACGCCGGCGGCCTCGGTGCGCTTGATGAGCAGCTGGACCGCGCGGGCGGCCAGGGCCAGGCCATCCGTGGGAACGTGCAGGCCTCCGAGGATGTCTTCCTCGTTGATGAGGGGGTACAGCGCCTTGCACTCTTCGCGGGAGAGGATCTTGCCGTCGATGCCCCACGACTGCGCGTAACCCAGCTTGCGCTTGAGGTCCGCCAAGCGGGTTTCCGTGGTGGCTACTTCAAGGCCGCCCACCTGGTTGAAGCAGCTTTGGCCGTCCTCGGTCAGCGAGAGGAGCTTTTCCACCGTGTACTTGGCGAACAACGCCATGGACTTTGAAGGGTTGGTCTGGAACACCAGTCCCGGTGCATGCGAGGTGGAACCGCCGGGCATGTTCAGGGGGCCCTGGTCCAGGACGGTGATGTTGTTCCAGCCACGGGTGACCAGTTCGTCGGCGAGATTGGTGCCGACGATCCCGGCTCCGATGATGACAATGCGAGGCGTGGATGCCATGAAAATTCTCCTGCGGAAGTTCGTGTGGGGCGGGCTTGAACGGGCTGGTTAGCGGAAGACGACCGTGCTGGTCCGGTCCAGGAGGACGCGGTGTTCGCAGTGCCAGCGGACGGCACGGGAAAGTGCCAGTGCTTCTGCGTCCTGGCCCACAGTGGAAAGCGCGTTGGGGCCGTAGCTGTGGTCCACGCGGATGACTTCCTGCTCGATGATCGGGCCCTCGTCCAGGTCGGCGGTGACGTAGTGGGCGGTAGCACCCACCTGCTTCACGCCGCGGTCGTAGGCCTGGTGGTAGGGGCGGGCACCCTTGAAGCCGGGGAGGAAGGAATGGTGGATGTTGATCGCGCGTCCTTCCAGCTTGCGGCACAGGTCGTTCGAAAGGACCTGCATGTAGCGGGCCAGGACCACGAGGTCGGCCTTGTATTCGTCCACAAGTTCCAGGAGCTTTTGCTCCGCCTCGGCCTTGGTGTCCGGGGTTACGGGGATGTGGATGAAGGGCAGCCCGGCTGCCTCGGCCATGGCGCGGTGGGTCTCATGGTTGGAGACGACGGCGACGAGCTCGCCGCCGAGGCTGCCTCCGCGCCAGCGGAAGATGAGGTCGTTGAGGCAGTGGCCAAACTTGGAGACCATCACCAGGACGCGTTGCTTGGTCTGGTCGTGGAAGCTGAATTTCATATCGAAGCGGTCCGCGATGGAACGGAACTCATCCTCCAGCTGATCCGGTGAGTAAGTCTGGCCGCCGGAGAAGGCAGTGCGCAGGTGCAATGTCTGGCGCAGGCTGTCATCGAACTGCTGGTGCTCTTCGATGTTGAAGCCGCGCTCGAAGAGGAAAGTGGTGACTGCCTGCACGATGCCCGGCTGTTCGACGCACGACAGTGTGAGTACGAACTTCTGCGCCTGCTCGTCCTTGAGCTGGCCGCGTTCTGCCGGAAGGGTGCTGAGGTGTGAGTCTGAAGCCACGAGGGTCATGTGTCCTCCTTAGGTGTGTGCCTAGATATATTCCTGAAATACAAACTGATATATTAGGATTGGAAATCAGCGTATACTGGTGTCCGGGGCAGGTCAATAGATTTCCCGGTTTTGAAGAAGGAGCTCACGCTGTGGCTACTGGAACTCTCGCAAGCATTGGCGACGCCACCAGGAAATCACTGGCCGACGTGGCCTACGAACGGCTGCGCGACCGCTTGTTGATGCTTGAAATCAAGCCAGGGGACATCCTTAATGACGAACAGCTCGCCAAGGAGCTGGAAGTGGGGCGGACTCCCGTCCGTGAAGCTTTGAAACGGCTGGAGCTGGATCGGCTGGTGATTACCTACCCCCGGCGCGGAACGTTCGCCACCCGTGTGGAGGTAACCGACCTCGCCTTCATCTCCGAAATCCGCGCCCAGCTTGAACCGCTTGCCGCGGCCCGCGCAGCGCGGGTGGCTTCAGCTGCCACCAGGGAACATCTGCGGAACGTGATGCGGGCCGTGGAGGACTTCGATGTCAGCGCGGCGTCCGTGGTGGAAACCCTGCGTCTTGACGCGAGCGTGCATCAGGGCATCTATTCGGCTGCAGCGAATCCGCACCTGGAGGACGTGCTGATCCGCTATGACAATCTGGCCACGCGGATCTGGTGCATGGTACTTGACAGGCTTCCGGACCTCGAGCACCACGTGCGCGAGCACCTGGATCTTCTGCGGGCTGTGATTGACGGCAACGAAGAAGAGGCCGCCGAACTCGCCCGCGTCCATGTCAGCGGATTTGAGCAGGCTGTTCGTCAGGCGCTGTTCGCCGCCTAAGGGCGTCTGCCGCCAAAGTGGTTGACTCGGCGACGGGTCACTTGCATACTGGACTTCTTACTAATATATCACTCGGATATTAGGCGCGGCCTACCTGGCCCATCCTGGTCCTGTGCTCGTGATGCAATCACGGCCCCCACGTCCCTGGAGTACCACGTGACTACACGACACCCTCTTTTCGAACACATTCCGCTCACGGGCAGCAGCCGCGTTAAGCGGGGCATGGCTGAGATGCTCAAGGGCGGCGTCATCATGGACGTCGTTAATGTCGAGCAGGCCCGCATCGCCGAGGATGCCGGTGCGGTCGCCGTGATGGCGCTTGAGCGTGTCCCGGCTGATATCCGCGCCCAGGGTGGCGTGTCCCGCATGTCGGATCCGGACATGATCGATCAGATCATCGCTGCCGTGTCCATCCCGGTGATGGCCAAGGCCCGTATCGGCCACTTCGTCGAAGCCCAGGTCCTGCAGTCCCTCGGTGTTGACTACACCGATGAGTCCGAGGTCCTGACCCCGGCGGACTACATCAACCACATCGACAAGTGGAACTTCACTGTTCCGTTCGTGTGTGGTGCCACCAACCTTGGTGAGGCTTTGCGCCGTATCAACGAGGGCGCGGCGATGATCCGGTCCAAGGGCGAAGCCGGTACCGGGGATGTTTCCAACGCCACCGGTCACATGCGCAAGATCCGTTCGGAGATCGCCAAGCTCGCCGCCCTGCCCGAGGATGAGCTGTATGTTGCGGCCAAGGAGCTGCAGGCCCCGTACGAGCTGGTCAAGGAAATCGCTGCCACGGGCAAGCTTCCGGTGGTGTTGTTCACTGCCGGTGGCATCGCGACCCCGGCTGATGCTGCGATGATGATGCAGCTCGGCGCCGATGGGGTGTTCGTCGGTTCGGGTATCTTCAAGTCCGGCAACCCGGCAGAGCGTGCGGCCGCCGTCGTGAACGCTACTGCCTACTACGACGATCCTGACGTTATTGCCAAAGTCTCCCGCGGCCTGGGCGAAGCGATGGTCGGCATCAACGTCGACGAAATCCCGCAGCCCCACCGCCTCGCAGAACGCGGCTGGTAGGCCGGGGTGCTGGACGTGAGGCCGGTGAGGACGGCGGACGGCCGGGGACTGCGGATGGATTGGGCCAAGCTGACCGGCCACACCGTGGAGGTTTGGCTTTTCGAAGACCACGTCATGACGGGCGTGGTGGAGCAGGCGGCGGATGACGACTCCGTCTTGTGGATCGCGGCGGCGGGAGCCGACACCCGGCGGCTCTTTGACAAGTCCACCGGCTACCAGGTCTGGGCTTAGCCGGAGCGCTGTTGCCGGCCGGGCCGGTTTTGTTGCCGTGGGGCTCAGAGGTCGTCTTCGGGCCGCGCCGCCAGAATCCGTTTGGCGCTGGCCTGCAGGATGCCCAGTGACTCCTGGATCAGGGGCGAGGCGATGCTGCCCCTGCGGACCGCTGCGACAATGCGGCGCGCAGGTTTCCCCTTGCCCGTAATGCGCAGCCGCACCACGTTCTCCGCGCTGTGCAGTGGCGCCAGCCGGGGCAGCAGGCCTACGCCAAGCCCGGCCCCTACGAACGCGATCTGGGTCTCCCATTCAACTGCCTCATGCGCGATCCGCGGCGTCACTCCCACTGCCGTAAATGCTGCGGTGAACAAGGAATGGTAGGTGGACCCCGCTGCCTCCGTGATCCACGGCTCCGACGCCAGTTCCTCGAGCGTCACCGTCTGCCGTGAAGCCAGGGGATGGTCCGCGGGAATGATGACGTCCAGTGGATCGTCCAGCAGGACCGTCTGCTCGAAGCGGGGATCGTCCTCGCCGTAGGTGTCGGACTGCATGGCCACAATGACGGCGAGGTCGATGCGTTCTGCCACAAGCAGGTCGAAGCAACGTGATGGATTTGCCTCCAGCACCTGCACCTCCAGCAGGGGCCGCGTGGAGCGCAGCGTTGCGGCCAGTGGCGCGAGAAGCTGCGCGGCCGCCGTCGAGAATCCGCCCAGGCCGAAATGTGACTGCACCTGGTCGCCGGCCTCCATTGCCGCGGCTCTCAGGCTCTCCCATTCGGCGATAAGGCTGTCCGAACCCGCCACGAGGAAGCGTCCTGTGGCGGTCAGCCGCACGCCCCGGCCGTCCTTGGTCAGCAGTTGCATGCCGAGGACGCGCTGGAGCTCGCGCAGCTGCGCCGAGACGGCGGAAGGGGAATATCCCGTGAGCTCGGCCGTCGCCCCCACGGTGCCACATCGGGCAAACACCCGAAGTGTTATCAGCCTCTGATCGATCATGGACCAATCATGCACCCATTGCGCATGGTTATCTCCTAAATATTGCGCTTTTGTTGCAGTGCATTCGTCCCTAATCTCGTACTACGAAGACTTCGATAACGCCGCTTGCGACGATGCACCCGCGGCCCCCAAGATCCCCCAACTTACCCAGCCTCCCGGGAGGAAACCCATGACTGCTCAAGTGAACGTGCCCCTGAATTCACGCGGAAAACTCGCCTCAACATTGCCTGCCGAGCAGCTGGCCGAGATCAGTGCCCTGTTCGAGTTCCGGCGCACCGGCTACTCCTTGGACGCCCCCTTCTACACCGATCCCACGATCTTCAAGATCGACATGGAAGCCATCTTCGGTGCGCACTGGATCTTTGCCGGAAGCGTCGCCGAACTGCCGGAACCGGGTGACTACATCACGGTGGACTACGGCCCGTACTCCCTGATCGTCCTGCGCAACGACGACGGCGACGTCAACGTCCTGCACAACGTCTGCCGCCACCGCGGTGCCCGGGTGCTGACCGAAGCCGCAGGCTCCACCGGAAACCTGGTGTGCGGCTACCACTCCTGGACCTACTCGCCCGAGGGCAACCTGATCCACGCCTCGGCACCGGGGGAGACGAAGTTCGACAAGAACTGCTTCGCCCTCAAGCGCGCCCACAGCCGTGTCGTCGCGGGGCTCATTTTCGTCTGCATCGCGAGCGAGCCGCCGGCCGACTTCGATGAAACCTCCAAGATCTTCGAGCCCTACCTCGCGCCCCACGATCTGGCGAAGACAAAAATCGCCTACCAGCAGAACATCATCGAAGAGGGCAACTGGAAGCTCGTCATGGAGAACAACCGTGAGTGCTACCACTGCGATGGGCACCCGGAACTCGCCTGCTCGCTCTTTCCCACGTGGGGACTCACCGAGGGCCTGATTCCGGCCCACCTTGAGGAAGTCTGGGACCGCAACAAGGAAGCCCAGTCCTCCCTCGAGGAGCGCTGCCGCCGCTATGGCCTCCCCTACGAGGTAGTGGAGGAACTCGACACGCGCATCGCCGGCATCCGCATCTCTCGCGAATCCCTGGACGGTGAAGGCGAATCGTTCTCGCCCGACGGGCGCAGGCTTTCCAAGAAGCTCCTGGGCGATCTGCGCGACTTCCGCCTCGGCCGCTGCTCCATGCACCTGCAGCCCAACAGCTGGTTCCACTTCCAGAGCGACCACGTCATCACGTTCGGCGTCTTCCCCATCAACGAACACCAGTCGCTGGTCCGCACCACCTGGCTGGTGGCTGACGACGCCGTGGAAGGCGTCGACTACGACCTGGAAAAACTCACCTACACCTGGAAGCAGACGAACCTGCAGGACAAGGCGTTCGTTGAGCTGTGCCAGACGGGTGCCGGCAGCCCCGCCTACGAGCCCGGCCCCTACATGAAGAGCGAATACCAGGTGGAGGCATTCATCAACTGGTACGTCCAGCGCGTGCAGGAGCACTTGGCATGATTGAACTCCTCACTGAAACGGCAATCCGGGAGCCGCAGCGCATCCGGGGTCTTGAGATGCCGTGGAACCGGGTGATGGGCAGCAGCGAGGCACCCGCGCGTGCCGCACGCGCCCTGGGTCCCTGGCATCCGCAGGAGTTCATGGCCGAATGTGTTGAGACTGTTCCCGAGGCCGGCGGAATGATGACCTTCGTCTTCCGCCGTTGCGACGGGGCGCCCCTGGCGTTCCGTGCCGGCCAGTATGTCAACATCGCTTTTCCGGTAAACGGCGAGGACCAGGACCCGGTGGACCGCAGCTACTCGCTGTCCAGTTCGCCCACGGAGCCCTGGACCTTCAACATCACTGTCAAGAGCGATCCCACAGGCCTTGTGTCGCCATGGGTTCATGAGAACGTCAAGCCCGGCACTGTGCTGGACATGCTCGGACCGGTGGGGGCTTTCCACCTGCCAGACGCCGACCGGCGCGCCAGGTACCTCCTGTTGGCCGCCGGTGCCGGGATCACCCCCATCATGTCGATGGTGCGGACCATCCACTCCCTGCCCGGCCATGCCGACGTCGTGGTGCTGTACCACGGAGCGGAGGCCGGCGGCTTCGCGTTCCACCGGGAGCTGGCATACATCGCCTCCGTGGACTCACGCGTGAAGGTCTTCTACTCCCTGGGCGACCGCAGCAAACCGGAAGGATGGGAAGGGTTCAGCGGACGGCTCACAGCGGCCATGCTCGAAGAGGTGGCCCCTGACGCCAACGGCAGGCAGGTCTATGCCTGCGGCCCGGAAGGCTACCTGAACACGGCCACTGAGCTGCTGAAAAAGGTAGGCGTTGACGACACCTCCATTTACATGGAGTTCTTCACCGGTGACCGCCAGACCCTCCTCGAATACCAGGCAGAGCTCGCGCTCGCGGCAGATATTGCGGAGGAAATCGCCGAGGAAATCGCCGATTCCGCCGAGGACTACTACGAAAGCCAGCCGGCAGCGTTCGGGCTCTACGAGCCGGGTTACGACGCGGACGGGACTTTGGAAGCCACGGGCCTCCCGCTGGAAACCTCCGAACCGGACGCCTCAGGTCAGCAAGCTTCCGACGGCGGTCCAAGCCAAGCGCCCGAGGCTGCAACGCCTGATGCCTCGAGCTTCGAGACCGTAGGAACGGGAAGCCTCACCCTGTCCTTCCTGCGCACCGGCGTCAATGTCCGCATTGACCCCGATGAGCACATCCTGGGCGTGGCCCAGCGGGCCGGTGTCAGGATCGGTGCCAACTGCAAAGAGGGCATGTGCGGTTCCTGCAAGGTGGTCAAGCTTTCCGGCGAGGTGGAAATGAACCACCAGGGCGGAATCCGCTCGCGGGAAATCGACGCCGGCAAGTTCCTGCCCTGCTGCTCCACGGCGCGCACCGATATGGTGATCGACGCCTAGCTGTTACCGGAGTCCCGCACTGTGGGCCAGCGCAATGGCCTCAGTGCGGGACCGGACGTCCAGCTTCCGGAACAGGTTCCGCAGATGGAATTTGACCGTGTTTTCACTGATGTTCAGCTCTGCGGCGATGGCCCGGTTGCGTTGCCCGGCGGCCAATGCCTGAAGAACTTCCAATTCCCTGGTGGCCAGGCCCCACGCCGCGACATCCCCCACGGGCGCTGCCGGCGGGTCCAAGGGAAGCGCCACTGAGATGTCTGCTCCCCACCCGTGCATGACGTCGACGCTCATTTTGCCGTCAAGGGCCTGCACCTTCTGTCGAAGCCGTTCCATGTTCGGGGCATCCGGGGACAGTTCCCCGCGTCCGTCATCCCTGACATTGATCAGCAGGCTTTCCCCGTCGCAGTCCCATTGGGCGCGTACGCGGTGCACATCGGGTTGCTCGGCGATCGCCAGGACCAGGCCCCGGACGACGGCCCTGGCAGCGTGGGCTACCTCTCCGGGCAGGGCACGTCCGTTGGCGGGTGGCTCGATGAACTGGATGTCGATGTTGCTGAAGTGCATCAATGGACGGAGGTCCTCCCGGAGCCTTTGGAAGGCGGTGCTCACAGGTTCTTCCACGAGATCGCTGGTGCGGTCGTTCAGGGTCCTGAGGCCGATCAGTGCCTTGACGGCGAGGTCGGTCACGGAGACCCGGGCCGCGTGATCGTCCAAGGAGTTGGACCGCAGTGCGGCCAGCAGGGTTTCGAGGGTAGTGGAGTGCTGGTCCACCAGCTCCGCGGTTACGCGGATCCGTTCAGCTGATGCTGCCCGGGACTCCAAAAGATACGACGGCGGCGCGTCACTGACCTTCTCCTGGATACGGGCCGCTGTGAGTCCCCAAAGGTAGGAGGCGAGGCGCAGTGGTTCATCGTCTTCCGGCAACTCCGGGTCGGTGAGGACCAGGAGGGCGTTGCTGGGCGGGTAGGTGAAGGCCAGAATGTCGCGCTCCTGCCCCGCAATCCACGCTCGCGTCCGCCACGGCCCTTTCGCCTCCATGGATGCCCGGATCCCATCAAGCTCGGGGATGGAAACGCGGCTGACAATGCCCTCGGCACCAGCCTTTTTCTGGGGCCGGCCCGTGCATTCTTCCGTGAAAATCACCAAGGCGCTGGAGGGGACCAACGGCGAGAGGGCCGTCCGCAGGCTCTCCGCGATACGCGCGAGGGGCGCTTGGGCGATGTCTTCAATGGCTTTGAGGAGCTGCCAGGGCACGGACGGTTGCTGGGGCATATCCCAAGCGTAGACGAGCAGCTACCTTCTTACCTACCCGAAAGGGTGGCCAAGACTGTCCTTTTTCGGCGTTTCAGTCACCCCTGCCAGCCGGAAGAATAGTTACAAGGTCGGAAGGCCGCTATCAACCACCCACGAACGGAGTGAACCGTGAACGTCTTTGCGGACACCGCGACAGCCACAGCTGAAGACGTAGCCGGCAACGCCTCCCTGATCCTCGCAGAGCTTGGGGGCATTGCTTCCGAACTGGACTACGGCCAGGTTGCCCGCCTTGCAGAGGAAGTTGGCGCAGCGGAGCGCGTCTTCCTGGCCGGAGCCGGCCGGAGCGGGCTGGTGCTCCGCATGGCCGCGATGCGCTTGATGCATCTGGGCCTGACGGTCCACGTAGCCGGCGACACCACAACACCGGCCATCACTGCCGGCGATTTGTTGCTGGTGGCATCCGGTTCCGGGACCACCTCCGGCGTGGTCAAAGCAGCCCAGACAGCACTGTCCGCTGGGGCGCGGGTGGCAGCAGTAACCACCAACCCCTCGTCCGCTGTTGCGGGCTTCGCCGACGCGCTGGTGGTCATTCCCGCCGCGCGGAAGACAGACCACGGCTCCGACCTGTCCCGGCAATACTCGGGCAGCCTCTTTGAACAATCCCTTTTCCTGGTGACGGAGTCGGTTTTCCAAACTCTGTGGGAAGCCACTGCAGAGCCCGCCGAGAAGCTCTGGCTGCGTCACGCAAACCTCGAATAGACCGCAAACCCGTCCTCCAAAGCCACCCCAAACAGAAGAAAGCGATACACCATGAAACTGCAAGTCGCCCTTGACCTCCTCACCATCGAAGATGCCCTGGAACTCGCCGGCAAAGTTGCCGAGCACGTGGACATCATCGAGCTCGGTACTCCGCTGATCAAGGCTGAGGGTCTCGCCGCCGTGACGGCCATCAAGGAAGCCCACCCCAACAAGATCGTGTTTGCCGACATGAAGACCATGGACGCCGGTGAACTCGAAGCGGACATCGCTTTCAAGGCGGGTGCCGATCTTGTGTCCGTCCTGGGAACTGCGGATGACTCCACCATCGCCGGTGCCGTCAAGGCCGCTCAGTCCCACAACAAGGGCATCGTGGTGGATCTCATTGGCGTGGCCGACAAGGTCTCCCGCGCCAAGCAAGCCCGTTCCCTCGGAGCCAGGTTCATCGAATTCCACGCGGGCCTCGACGAGCAGGCACAGCCGGGCTATGACCTGCGCGGACTCCTCAATGCCGGAGAAGAAGCCCGCGTGCCGTTCTCCGTGGCCGGAGGCGTCAACGCATCCACCATTGCGGCCGTGCAGTTGGCAGGTGCCGACGTAGCAGTGGCCGGAAGCGCCATCTACAGTGCCGCTGATCCTGAACTGGCTGCGAAGGAACTCAAAGCAGCCATCCAGTAACAGGCTTCCGTGCCTAGGTTTTGTCGGGAGTCCGGTGGTGCGCCCGCTCAACAAGTTCCGACATCCACGGCCGTTGCCCGTGATGGACCGTGAGGCCGTCGGGGATGCCCTGAACCGTCGCTTCCGTGCCGGAAGCGTCAATGGTGATCCGCCCGCCGCCCATGGGCGCATTGCGGATGTGCAGGTCCCCGAACGACGGCGGCAGCACCGGATCCAGCCAGATGCCGCCCAAGGAGATGTGCGTGTCGTAGCGCAACAGGCTCATGACCAGGTGGATGGGCGTCGTGGCGGCCCACGCCTGGGGTGAGCAAGCCGTGGGATAAGGGACGGGTTCCCGGAATTGCGTGCGGTCGAATCCGCAGAAGAGTTCGGGCAATCGGTCGCCAGAGATCTCGGCGGCTTCAAGCATTGCGGTTGCTATCCGTTGGGCTTCCTCCACGAAGCCATAGCGGAGGAGTCCGGACACGATCAGCGCATTGTCATGGGGCCACACGGAGCCGTTGTGATAGCTGGCCGGGTTGTAGGCGCCCATGTTCCTGGCCAGCGTCCGGACACCCCATCCACTGAACATTTCGGGGGACATCAGCCGCTCCACCACCGCAGGGGCCTTGTCTTCGTCAATCAGACCAAACCACAGGCAATGGCCCATGTTGGAAGCACAAGCGTCCACGGGCCGCTTGTTGCGGTCCAGCGCCACAGCGTAGTAGCCCTTGTCCGGCATCCAGAACTGTTCGTTGAACCGCTTCTTCAGGTCCTCGGCACGTTCCCGCAGGCTTTCCGCCAAGGTGAGGTCGCCGTCGTCGTACGCCATCCAGGCGCGCGCCACATAGGCCCCGTGCACATACGCCTGGACCTCGCACAGCGCCAGGGGCGGTTCAGCGAGGGTGCCGTCCGCAAAATTGATGCCGTCCCAGGAGTCTTTCCAGCCCTGGTTGATGAGTCCGTGCTCGTTGGGCCGCCCGTACTCCACGAAACCGTCGCCGTCACGGTCGCCGTAGGTCCGGATCCATTCCAAGGCGCGGTCCGCGTGGGGGAGCAGGCCCGAGATCGCGTCTTTGCCGAAACCCCAGCGGCTCACCGAGCCAAGGACCACCACAAACAGCGGGGTGGCGTCCACGCTTCCGTAATAAGCGGACTTTCCGCCCAACGCCAGGCCGCCGGAGACGCCCAGCCGGACCTCATGCAGGATCTTCCCGGGTTCTTCTTCGGTGGCGGGATCCACCACCGTGCCCTGGCGGTCGGCCAGCGTTCGCAGGGTGCCCAGGGCCAGGGAGGGGTCCACGGGAAGGGCCATTTCGGACGCCCACAGGGAATCCCGGCCGAACAGCGTCATGAACCACGGGGCGCCGGCGGCCACCACCACCCTTTCGGGGTGGTCCGGATCCTGGATGCGGAGCGCCCCAAGGTCCTCGTAGCTGCGGCGGAGGGTGTCTTCGATTGACCGGTTGCTGAGCTGCACAACGGGGATCCGGGCTACCCAATCCTGCCTGCGCTGATCGCTGGGTGAGAGCCCGACCGGATCCTGGTGGGTGAAAGCGGCCCCGGCACTTGGTTGCTTTGGCACCACGCTGGCCCGCGTACTCCAGCTCCCGAACGCGGGAATTTTGGCCGTGAAACCCAATGCCCTGGCACCTGCACCGGCGCCGTCGGCCCGTATCAGGACGCTTTTCCGAATGTCCTCCCATTTTCCGCGGATTTCCAGGGAATCACCATCCGGCAGGTGGGTTTCGGTCCATTGCCGCGTGATCCGTGCTTCCTTGACTTCGAAAAGATCAGCGAAATCCGATTCGGCAGAAAGCAGGATGCGGCATTGTGTTGCCTGGTTTGAATAATTCCGAACGGTGATTTCTTCGCGGATTCCGTTTCCTACCTCCCGAAGCCGCTCCACCAACAAGGGGCTGTCGGCGTACCCATCCGGGCGGGGAACCCTGCCGACGAATGACGCCCGGTACGGTTCCCTGGTTTCTGCTGCCAAGGGTTCGATGACTTGTCCGTTGACAGTGAGCTCCCATTTGGAGAGGATCCGGGTGTCCAGATGGAAGACGCCCTGGGGCAATTCGGGGTGGATGTCTCCGTTGGCGGAGGAGATGCAGAAGGATGAGCCTTCCACCAGGGTCACGGTCCCGGCACCAAGGGGTCCAGCTGCTGTATCAGCGTTCCATCCAGCCACGAGACGCTCCTTATCGATCCGCTTGAGCTGCAGCCGATGCCGCCTGTCCGGCCGCTTGTGGAGATGAAGTCGACGCTACGCCGACGGAAGGATCGGCGCCAGATCCCGGCCGCTCTCCACACCCTCTATATGACTTCCCGGCGCAAGGAGGTGCCGGCCCGTCATCCAGAGTTAATCTCATTTCCTCGTCCGGGAAACCAGAAGGGGTCTATAGTGAGAGAACAGGACATTCGCTGATGCAGCCCGGCGGCCCGCTTTTTCTTCCGACGCCGGAGGCCCCGTAATGACCGACACCCAAATTAGTAGCTTTATCCGCGACTGTGTGGTGTTTGAGGACGACACTGAGAACGGCTTGGAATTTGACACTTTCTACGGCCTGTACATCAGCTGGTGCGTTCTCGGACGAAAAATCCCCATCCCCGACTCCGCCTTCAAGACCGCCCTTGAGCGGGAGGGCCTCAAAACCATCAAGCTGAATGGCCAGCGGATCTACCCTGGCATGAGCATGGTCGGCCCGGCCGCAAGGGACTACGTAGTCAACAGCGTTCCCATGTGGAACGACTCCGCAGCCAGCGCCTATGCACTTTCCGAGGCTGTGGAGGATGCGGTTCCGTCCATCGCCTGATATCACGTCGCTTCTACAGCCCATGCACCTAGGATTTGATAGGGGCATGGGCTGTTTCCATGTCCGGGCTGTCTTCTGAAGGGAAATACGTGAAGCCTTCCATTGTGTGGTTCCGGGATGACCTCAGGGTTGCCGACAACCCGGCCTTGCGGGCCGCCGTCGACGACGGTGCTGCGGTGGCCCTGTACGTCCTTGACGAGGAATCGGAAGGCCTCAGACCTCACGGTGGCGCTTCCCGCTGGTGGCTGCATCATTCGCTGGTGTCCCTTCGCGAGGACCTCGCGGCCCTTGGCATCCCCCTGCTTCTGCGGCGCGGCGACGCTGCCTCCGTTGTCCAAAAAACCACGACGGCGCTCGGTGCCGGCGGTTTGTACTGGAACCGGCGCTATGGTGCGGCCGAGCGCACCGTCGACGCCGGGATCAAGGCCTGGGCGGGTGAGGCCGGTCTGCATGTTGCCAGCTTCCAGGCCTCCCTCCTTCATGAACCCTGGGAGGTCACCACCAAGACCGGTGGCCAGTACAAGGTCTTCACGCCTTTCTGGCGGACGGTGTCCGCGCAGGACTTCCGGGAGCCGTTGGCCGTACCGGAAAAAGGCCACGGATTCACCGGCAAGCTCCCGGCTTATGACGAGCTGGATTCCTGGAACCTCCTGCCCGGCAAGCCTGACTGGTCGGGCGGGCTGGCGGAGATGTGGACTCCTGGTGCTGCCGCGGGGCACAAGCGGTTGGACGCTTTCGTGGCTGACGGTCTCTCCAACTACAGCGAGGGCCGAAACCGTCCGGACACCGATGGCAGCAGCTGCCTCTCGCCCTACCTGCGCTGGGGTGAGCTCAGCCCGTTCGAGGTGTGGCACGCGCTGGGGTCCAAGCGCTCCGAAAGTGCGGGCATTTTCGCCTCGGAGCTGGGGTGGCGGGAGTTTTGCTGGCACCAGTACTTTCACAATCCGAACCTGGCCACAGCCAACCTTCGTCCCGAGTTTGACCGTTTCCCCTGGGCGTGGCCGGGCAGCAATAACGGCAATGGCAAACATCCCGGCCATGAGTCGGCACCCGAGGAGTTCCGCGCCTGGCAGCAGGGCCGCACCGGCTTCCCCATGGTGGACGCGGGCCAGCGCCAGCTGTGGCACTCAGGCTGGATGCACAACCGTGTCCGCATGGTCGCTGCCAGCTTCCTGGTGAAGAACCTTGGCATCCATTGGCAGCTCGGTGAGCAGTGGTTCTGGGACACCCTGGTGGACGCCGATCCGGCGTCGAACCCCGCCAACTGGCAGTGGGTGGCAGGGTCCGGGGCTGACGCCTCGCCGTTCTTCAGGATTTTCAACCCGGAGGCCCAACGCGTGAAGTTCGATCCCCAGGGGAAGTACATTGCCCATTGGATTCCCGAGTTCGGCACTCCCGAATATCCGGAGGAGATCGTTGATCTGAAGACCACCCGCGCCGAAGCGCTGGAGGCTTACAAGGAGATGAGGGAAGTCCACTAAGGAGGTCCCGCAGGTCCCGCAGGCCCGGCTATAGGCTGGGTCCATGTCGACGGAGTCCATCCTGAAGGTCCTCATCATGGCGTTCGCGGCCATGTTCATCGCTGCGGTTGCCTGGTGGGCCCGTAAGCATCCCAACCGGTCCAAGGAGTACCCGGAGCGGGTTCGCATGCCAAAGGTCGTGCCGGGAGTTGGTTGGCTTTTCCTTGTTGTGGGCCTCCTGATGGGACTCGTCGCCTTCACCTCCGACCATGCACGGGACCCTCTGGCCTTCCGTATCGCTTCGGTGGCGATCGTGGTGGGTGGAGTGGTATTCGTTCTCATGTACCGCAACTTCTATGTGGCACCCCGCGACTTTGAGGTGGCTTTCCGCAGTGTTCTCGGCAAAGAGCACATTCTTCACTACAGCGACATTGCGCACTACAGCTTCCAGACCTTGAAGGGGCAGCCGTACCTGACGGTCAAGTCGGTAAACGGCGTCAAGCTCAGCCTGAATATCAGGGCCTACGACATGACACCGCTCTTGCGCGCCATCGACTTTCATCAGGTCACCGGGCACTGGCCCGCCCGGACGGAGGCGGTGGGCGGCGCTGCCGGATCCGAAAAACAGCCCTCTGGAAATTAGTAGGAAGTCCGAGTATATTCGGATTCAGAGATGACCTGGATCACAGTTGGTCACGTGTTCCCGCCGTGTTCCCAGCACTGAGCGGCACGGTAGTCATTCACGATGCAAAGGAGCATTCCACTATGGTGCGCGAGCTTTCACACTACGTAGACGGCCAGAGGGTTGACGGCACATCGGGCCGGTTCAGCGACGTCTACGATCCCTGCACGGGCGAAGTCCAGGCCAGGCTGCCGCTGGCCAGCGCCGACGAGGTTCGCAACGCCGTCGCAAATGCCGAAAAGGGCCAGCTCGAATGGGCAGCCATGAACCCGCAGCGTCGGGGACGCATCCTGCTCAAGTTCGTGGACCTCGTCAACGAGAACATGGACGAACTCGCCCGGCTCCTGTCCTCCGAACACGGCAAAACCTTTGCCGATGCCAAAGGAGACATCCAGCGCGGCATCGAAGTCGTTGAATTCTCCGCGGGTGCCCCGCATCTGCTCAAGGGCGAGTTCTCGGACAACGCCGGACAGGGCATCGACGTCCATTCGCTGCGCCAGCCGCTGGGCGTCGTCGCAGGGATCACGCCGTTCAACTTCCCGGCCATGATCCCGTTGTGGAAGTCCGGCCCGGCGCTCGCAGCAGGCAACGCCTTCATCCTGAAGCCTTCGGAGCGGGACCCCTCGGTTCCGCTGCGCCTCGCCGAGCTGTACAGCGAAGCCGGCGTGCCGAACGGCGTCTTCAACGTCATCAACGGTGACAAGGAAGCCGTGGACGCACTGCTGGAGGACCCTCGGGTGAAGGCGATCGGCTTTGTTGGCTCCACGCCGATTGCCCAGTACATCTATGCCACGGCCGCCGCCCACGGCAAGCGTGCGCAGTGCTTCGGCGGGGCGAAGAACCACATGGTGATCATGCCCGACGCCGACCTCGACATGGCTGCCGACGCCCTGATTGGTGCCGGGTACGGTTCCGCGGGCGAACGCTGCATGGCCATCTCCGTGGCGGTGCCCGTTGGCCAGGAAACCGCCGACGCGTTGGTGGCCAAGCTGACCGAGCGCGTGAAGGACCTGAAGGTGGGCCACAGCCTGGACAAGGACTCCGACTTCGGGCCCGTGGTGGCAGCTTCCGCGAAGGAACGGATCGAGGGCTACATCCAGTCCGGCGTGGACGAAGGCGCAACGTTGGTCACGGATGGTCGCGGCCTCACCGTGGAAGGCTACGACGGCGGGTTCTGGGTTGGCCCCACACTCTTCGACAACGTCACCAAGGACATGAAGATCTACAAGGAAGAGATCTTCGGCCCCGTCCTCAGCGTGCTGCGGGCAGCTGACTACGACGAAGCGCTGAGGCTCTGCAGCGAGCACGAGTTTGGCAACGGCGTCGCAATCTTCACCCGCGACGGCGACTCCGCACGCGACTTCGCCAGCCGCGTCGAGGTGGGCATGGTGGGGATCAATGTGCCGATTCCCGTCCCGATTGCCTACTACACCTTCGGTGGCTGGAAGGCCTCCGGGTTTGGCGACCTGAACCAGCACGGCGCCGACGCTTTCCGCTTCTACACCAAGACCAAGACCGTCACCTCGCGGTGGCCCTCCGGCATCCGCCAGGGCGCCAGCTTCGTGATGCCGGCAGGCAGCTGATGGGAGATCCGCAGGAGGAAGACGAAGTCCTGTTTGAGCGTCGCGGACACTTGGGGGTTGTCACGCTCAACCGTCCCAAAGCGGTCAACGCCCTGAATCACGGCATGGTCAAAGCCATGCTTCGACAACTGGTTGCCTGGGCTGATGACGATTCGGTGCAAACTGTCTTGGTGCGCGGTGCCGGAGACCGTGGGCTCTGCGCCGGCGGCGACATCGTGGCCATCTACAAGGACATGCTGCACGGCGGCACGGAAACGGCTGCGTTCTGGGCTGACGAGTACCGGCTGAACCTGCTCATTTCGCAATACCCCAAGCCCTATGTGGCTTTCATGGATGGGCTGGTTTTGGGCGGGGGCGTTGGCGTTTCGGCCCATGGCTCGGTCCGTGTGGTCACCGAACGGACCCGCACCGGGATGCCGGAAACCACCATCGGTTTCGTGCCCGACGTCGGTGGCACGCTCCTGCTGTCCCGCGCACCTGGTGAAGCGGGCACCCACGCTGCACTCACCGGCGCCCACCTATCCGGTGGGGATGCCCTGTTCCTTGGGCTCGCCGATCACTTTGTGCCGTCCGACAGCCTCCCCGCGCTGGCAGAAGCGCTGGAAAGCTCGACGGCGGAGGCCGCCGTCGAGCGCTTTGCGCAAGCCGCGCCGGACTCGGCGCTTGCGGCACAGCGGGGGTGGATCGATCCCGCCTACGCGTATGACGACGCGGAGGAAATCGTGCGGAGCCTGCGCGAAGCTGGGGGAGAGGCAGCGTCCGCGGCGGACACGATCGAGGCAAAATCGCCCACGTCCGTGAAGGTGGCCTTGGAGTCCTTGCGCCGCGTCCGGGGAGTGACGCTGGAGGAAGCGCTGGACCAGGAATACCGTGTGGGGCTGCGTTGCCTGGCCGGGCCCGATTTCCGGGAGGGCATCCGGGCCCAGGTGGTGGACAAGGACCGAAATCCGCAATGGAAGCCGGCAACCCTCGCGGACGTCCAGGCATCCGACGTCGAGGGCTACTTTGCGCCGCTCGGCGAACGGGAGTTGGGCCTCGCCTCCTTGGGCGCGAAAACCACATGACCTGCAGTCAGCAGCTATTCAGCAGCCAGTCGAAGGAGACGACATGACAGAGAACGCAGCATCCGCAACGGGACTCATCGCTTTCCTCGGCCTGGGTCATATGGGCGGACCCATGGCCGCCAACCTGATCAAGGCCGGCCACCAGGTGATTGGCTATGACCCCGTCCCCGCAGCCGTTGAAGCTGCGGAAGCGCACGGGATTCCCATGGCTGCCTCGGCACACGAGGCTGCAGCTGAAGCCGCGGTGGTGTTGACCATGCTGCCCAGCGGCAAGCACGTGCTGGATGCGTACCGGGGTGTGGACGGGCCGGGACTGCTTTCCGTCGCCAAGCCGGACACCTTGTTCCTGGATTGTTCCACCATCAACGTTGACGAGGCCCGGCAGGCCGCCGTCATTGCCGTGGAAGCAGGCCACCGGTCCGTGGACGCGCCGGTTTCCGGTGGTGTGGTGGGGGCCGAGGCAGGCACGCTGACCTTCATGGTGGGTGCTTTGCCGGAGGACTTCGAAACCGTAAAGCCGATCCTTGAACTGATGGGGAAGAGGATTGTCCATTGCGGTGACCACGGTGCCGGGCAGGCCGCAAAGGTGTGCAACAACATGATCCTGGGGGTGTCCATGATCGCAGTTGCGGAAGCCTTCGTACTCGGCGAGAAGCTGGGCCTCACGCACCAGGCGCTGTTCGACGTCGCCTCCAATGCCTCCGGCCAGTGCTGGGCACTGACCACCAACTGCCCGGTCCCAGGGCCGGTACCCACCAGCCCCGCCAACCGTGACTACCAGCCCGGGTTCGCCGGCGCTTTGATGGCCAAGGATCTGCGGTTGGCCGTGAACGCCTTGGAAAGCACAGGCGTTGCCGCCGAGATGGGTCCGCTGGCCTCCCGGATCTACGACGCTTTCGCGGCAGGCGAGGGCGCGGGGAGGGACTTCTCCGGAATCATCACCGAGATCCGGGACAAATCCGTGTGAGAGTTTGAGCTGTGTCCATGAGGGTTTTGACGAGAGGGAGAGCATGACGGAGCAGTACCAGAACATTGTGGTGGAACGGCGGGGCAGGGTTGGCTTGGTGACGTTGGACCGGCCGTCGGCGCTGAACGCGCTGAACACTGCTCTCATGAACGAACTCGTGGAAGCCGTGTCCGCCATGGACACCGATCCCGATGTTGGGGCGGTAGTGATCACGGGATCGGCCAAGGCCTTCGCGGCAGGCGCCGACATCAAGGAAATGTCTTCCAACAGCTATATGGAAATGTACGCGGCGGACTGGTTCCGGCACTGGGAGGACCTCACCCGATTGAGGATCCCCGTCATCGCAGCCGTTTCCGGTTTTGCCCTGGGTGGAGGGTGCGAGCTCGCCATGATGGCTGACTTCATCATCGCCGGTGACAACGCACGGTTCGGCCAGCCCGAAATCAACCTGGGCGTCATTCCGGGCATGGGCGGTTCGCAGCGGCTGACACGCGCCGTCGGCAAGGCCAAAGCGATGGACATGGTGCTGACCGGACGGTACATGGATGCTGAAGAGGCTGAGCGTTCCGGGCTGGTGTCCCGGGTGGTGCCGGCTGCGGAGGTCATTGAGGAAGCTGTCAAAGCGGCCGAAGTCATCGCATCCAAGTCCAAGCCCGTGGCGATGATGGCAAAGGAAGCCGTCAACGCGGCCTTCGAAACCGGGCTGGCCCAAGGGGTACTTTTCGAGCGCAGGATCTTCCACTCGCTCTTCGCCACCGAAGACCAGAAGGAAGGCATGGCCGCGTTCAGCGGAAAACGGGAGCCGGAGTTCAAGCACCGGTAGGAGATCGCTCAAACCGGGCCGGCCGACACGCAGCGGCTGTTCTCCGCGTTTACTTCCGCAATGCAGCGGGGCCCGGCTCACGTTCCATCCCCCGGACCTCCGCCGGGACCAGCGCCGCGTCAAAGAACGCGCGCTCCAGCCGCACGGCTTCGGCGAAGGTGGTTGCCACGCGCCCCCGGGCTGCGGCGTCTTTAGGCTCGACGGCGTCGAACTCGTCGCGCAGCCAGGTCACCCATGCGTTGTACTCCGGGTTGTTGTGGAGACGGATCCACTCGGCGTGCTTTGCCGAGGTGGGCCACTGACCGGGGTCGCCGGCGCGGGCTGCCCAATCGCCGTACAGCCACTCTGCCACCAGAAGGACCGCCAGGACCTCAGGGTAGGAGCGGGTTGCCAGGGCGCTGCGCATGAGGGCATCGAAGTCGCGGGTCACCCTGTGGAGTGCGGGCGCCGCGCGATCTGCCTCGGGAACGTCGAGCTCGGCAAAGCAATCCTGGAAGTAGGTGTTCTCATCGGAGGCAAAGCCTCCCAGTACACCGGCGAAGACCAACCGGGAGGGCAACGACGGCGCTGAGGCCACCGCTTGGCCCAGCAGGGCTGTGAAGGCATCACAGAACTGATAGTCCTGCACGAGGTAGTGGCGCAGGTTTTCATCGGGGAGGGAACCGTCCAACAACTGGTCCACGAACGGATGGTTGACGGCGGCGTCCCAGTCCTCGGCGTGCTGGTTCCTGAGTTCATTGGCAAAGCTCACGCTGTTTCCTCCTGAGTTGTCGGCCCTCGGAGCTTAGCAGCGGGGCTCTGCCCCCTCCTCTATGGAGGTCCAAGGCCCCTGCGACTTCCTTCGTTATATTGTCGGTGCCTGCTGCCAGAGTTGGGACATGGGGCTGATTGGGGAGAGTGGACCGGGCGCAGCAGTGGCGCTTGGGCGTGGTCGCTCCGCGCCGGATGCTGGTCAACCGGGCTTCCTTCCGCCCGGTGTCGGCGTACTTCCGGCCAGCACCGTCAGCGCGGACTTGATCGAGCAGTTGCGTGTCCTGGAGGAGATGAAGTCAGCCATCTGCGGATTGCAGGCGCGGGTTGCCGTCGCCTTTGACCTTGCCCAGCGCGCCGAACAAGCCGAGGCCAACGTCCCCGCATCGAAGCGTGGCCAAGGAGTAGGTGCCCAGGTTGCGTTGGCCCGGCGGGAGTCACCGAACCGTGGTTCCCGGCTGCTTGGTTTGGCGAAAGCCCTTGTTATGGAGATGCCGCGGACTTTGGCAGCGCTGCAGTCCGGGCAGCTGAATGAGTGGCGGGCCACACTGCTGGTGAAGGAGACTGCGTGTCTGTCTGTTGAGGATCGGTGCGCAGTGGATGAGGAACTCGCGCCCGATACCGGGACCTTTGCGGGCAAGGGCGACCGGGCGATCATTGCAGCTGCGAAGGCGGCGGCGTATCGACGGGATCCGAGGTCGGTGGTCGGGCGTGCCAGCCGTGCCGCGGCCGAACGAACCGTGAGCCTGCGTCCTGCGCCGGACACCATGACGTACCTGACCGCGCTGCTTCCCGTCGCCCAAGGAGTGGCGGTCTACGCAGCCCTGACCAAGGCTGCTGATTCGGCCCGCTGCCACAGTGAACTGGCTGGTGGGGATGCCGTATCTGCCGGGGTCGTCCCGACACGCGGCCAGCTCATGGCCGATACTCTGGTTGAGCGCGTCACTGGTACCCCGGGCGGAATCTCCGGGATCAATCTGGACCTCGTCATGACCGACCGGACCCTTTTTCAGGGCGATAGCGAACCAGCACGCCTCAACGGCTACGGAATCGTCCCTGCCGAGTGGGCCAGATCAATGGTCGCCGAGGGCCAAGTTGAGCAGGATCAACCTGATGAGAACCATGCCAACGAGCTCACTGTCTGGCTTCGCCGGCTATACACCGCGCCGTCCACGGGAGAGCTGCTTGCCACCGATTCCAAAGCGCGGCTCTTTACTGGTCGACTTCGGCGATTCATCGGAACCCGCGACGATACCTGCCGGACACCGTATTGCGATGCACCCATCCGGCATATCGACCACATTGTGCCTTGGCGTTCCGGAGGCGAGACCAACCTCGCCAACGGCGCAGGACTGTGCGAAGCCTGCAATCACACCAAGGAAAACCCCGGCTGGTCCGCCAGAGCCATCCACGGTGACGTGCATACGCTCGAAATCAGAACCCCCACAGGACACAGCTACCGGTCAAAGGCCCCGCCACTACCTGGATACCGACCCTCCAGAACGTAGGGCCCTCATTGCCCTCGGCGTTGACGTGGGCGTTATTCTTCCGTGAAGTCTCCGGCATCCCTGCGGAAGGCGCCGAGTACGCGGATGAGGTGGTCGACGTCGTCGTCCCCGAAACCCGACTTGCCAAACACCTCCGAGTTGAGAGCCGCCGTCGCCTTTTTCGCGAGGGTGCGGCCCTCAGCAGTCAGCTCAATGAGCGTGGTGCGGCCATCAGTGGGGTGCGGTGAACGCGCCACCAGGGCGGCCTTTTCCAAGCGGTCGACGGCGTTGGTTACCGAGGTGGGGTGCACTTGCAGGAGCGCACTGGCTTTGTTCATGGGCAGCGCGCCGCTGCGGGCGAAACTCAGCAGCGCCAGGAGCTCGTACCTTGCGAACGTCAGCCCGAACGGTTTGAGGACGGTTTCGATCCGCGCAAGCAGGATCTGTTGCGTGCGCATGATCGCGGTGATGGCTGCCATGGGCGCGGCGACATCGCCCCAACCATGCCGTTCCCAGTTCCGCTGGGCATCGGCGATGGGATCGCGGGGGAGTGGGGTGCCCATGGGCCTCCTTGGTTGCTCGGGTGCTTAGTCTTTCAGATTCGGGAACTCTTCTTCGGTGTATTCCACCCCTAAACCTGTGGGAAGCGGACCGTCTCCATGCCGGGCAACTTCCGTTCCCCGGAGCTCCACCCGCCGGATCTTGCCTGAAATCGTTTTGGGCAATTCGCCGAACTCCAGGCGCCTGATCCGCTTGAAGGGTGCAAGTTGTTCCCTGCAGTATTTCAGGATGTCCTCCGCCACGGCAGGGCCGGGCTCGTAGCCCGCGGCCAGCACCACAAAAGCTTTCGGCACCGACAATTTCACGGCATCAGGCGAAGGCACGACGGCGGCCTCCGCCACTGCGGGATGCTCGATCAGGACGCTTTCGAGCTCGAAGGGGGACAACCGGTAGTCGGAGGACTTGAAGACGTCATCATCCCGGCCGACGTAGGTGATCACCCCGTCGGCGTCCCGGCTGGCCATATCGCCGGTGTGGTAATAACCGTTGCGGAAGGCATCGGCCGTCTTGGCTGCATCGCCGAAGTAGCCTTTCATCAGCCCCACGGGCCTGGGGTCCAAGCGCAGGCAAAGTTCGCCGTCGTCGGCTTCCTCTCCGGTGACCGGGTCCACCAGGACCACGTCGTACCCGGGCAGCGGCCGGCCCATGGAGCCGATCTTGACCGGCTGGGCGGGGGTGTTGGCGATCTGGACTGTCGATTCGGTTTGGCCGAAGCCGTCGCGGATGGTGACGCCCCAGGCTTGCTCCACCTGGCCGATGACCTCCGCGTTGAGCGGTTCGCCTGCCGAGACTACCTTCCGTGGCGGGGTGGCCAGCTGCGTGAGGTCGGCCTGGATGAGCATGCGCCACACGGTGGGCGGGGCGCAGAAACTTGTCACGCCTTCCCGGCCCATTTGTGCCATGAGGGCGGCCGCGTCGAAGCGTTCATAGTTGTAGATGAAGACCGTGGCCTCGGCGATCCATGGCGTGAAGACGTTGGACCACGCGTGCTTGGCCCAGCCCGGGGAGGCGACGTTCAGGTGCACGTCGCCCGGTTCCAAGCCGATCCAGTACATGGTGGAAAGGTGGCCCACTGGGTAGGAAGTGTGGGTGTGCTCCACCAGCTTGGCGCGGGATGTGGTGCCGGACGTGAAGTAGAGCAGAAGGGTTTCGTCGGCGCGGGTGGGGGCGTCGGGCGTGAAGTCCGTGCCGGCGTCGTAGGAATCCGTGTACTGTTTGGCGTCCGCGTTGGTGCGCTCCGCGCCGACCTCAATGAGTTGGTAGTTGCCCTCGACGTCGGCGAACTTGCCGATGTTGGCACTGCCGACCGCCACCCAGGCTGCGCCGCCCCGCTCGACACGGTCCTGGAGATCCCTGGCTCCCATGAGCGTGGTGGTGGGGATCATGACGATGCCCAGCTTGATGCCCGCCAGCATGAGTTCCCAGAGCTCCACCTGGTTGCCGAGCATGATGATCATGTGGTCGCCGCGCCGTACCCCCTGGCCACGGAGCCAAGTGGCGAGCTGTGACGACCTGTCCGACAGTTCCTTGAACGTGCGCCGCGTGGAGCTGCCGTCCTGCTCCACGATGATGAGCGCGGGCTTGTTGCCCCGTTCCCCGTCCGCTGCGAGTTGGTCGAACCAATCCAGGGCGAAGTTGAACTCGTCGAAGCGGGGCCACTGAAATTCTGCGTGCGCGGTCGCGTAGTCCTCGCGCAATGCCAGCAGCCGGTCGCGGGCCGCACGGAAGTCTTCTGTGACTGTCATAGTCCGCCTTTCGCTGTGGGATTGCCAGGGCACCCTTGCCCGGCATCCCGCCTAGTGATCCACATCACCTTGCAATATACTAGGACATCCAAGGGTTTGGAAGAGCCTTCCGGGACATGACGAAGGGGTCTAATGCTCGAGCAAAAAGCTGCCGGCACCGTTACCAGCGGTCCAGCTTCAGAACGCGTCCTCCCTCCTTACCCGGAGGCGGACCTCATGCACGTGGTCGACCTGCTCCCCGACGGGGAACGGGAGCGGTACGTGCAGATCAGGGAGTTCCTGCAGTCACACATCCGTGCAGCCAGTATCGATTACTGGAACCGGGAAGAATTTCCCTTCGGACTGCTCGCGGAGATGGCGGGGTTCGGGCTGGGTGGGCTGCAAACGGACGGCTCCTCGCAGCTGTTCAAGGGGCTCATGTACACCGAAGTTGCACGCGCCGACGTGTCCCTTTCCGCGTTGGTGGGCATCCACAATGAACTCATCGTCGGCATGATCAACGAGCTCGGCTCCCCGGAGCAGAAGCGCAAGTGGCTGCCCGGCCTGCAGGCTTTCACCCAGCTGGGCGCCTTCGCGTTGACGGAACCGGACCACGGTTCGGATATCGCCGGCGGACTCTCGACGACGGCGCGGCGCGACGGCGGCGAATGGGTCATCAGCGGTGCCAAGCGCTGGATCGGGGCCGGCACCATCGCCGACTTCGCTTTGGTCTGGGCGCGTGATGTTTCCGACGGCCACGTCAAGGGCTTCATTGTTGAAACGGACCGGCCAGGCTATTCTGCGACGAAAATCTCCAACAAAATCGGCCTCCGCATCATGCAGAATGCCGATATTGTCCTGGAGGAGGTCCGGATCCCGGCGTCGAACCTCCTGCCGGGCGCAACAGAGTTCTCCCGGGCGAACGATCTCCTGCGGGATTCCCGTGCGTGGGTGGGCTGGCAGGCTGCGGGCATCCAGTTGGCCGCTTTTGATATTGCGCGGTCCTACGCCTTGGAGCGGAAGCAGTTCGGCAAGGAACTCGCCCGCTTCCAGCTGGTGCAACAGCAGCTCGCCGACATCCTGGGCAACGCCAATGCTTCCCTGTCCATGATGGTTGAACTGGCGCGGATCCAGCAGGCGGGAAAGCTCCAGATGGTGCAGGCCGCCATGTGCAAGGCCACCACCACACGCCTGGCGCGTTCATCGGTGGCCATGGGCCGGTCCCTCCTGGGCGGGAACGGAATCACCACCGATTACGAGATGGGAAAGCTGTTCGGTGACGCCGAAATCCTCTACACCTACGAGGGCAGCTACGAGATCAACTCGATGATCGTGGCCCGCGCGGTGACGGGGAAATCGGCGTTCGTCTAAAAGTGGAAAGGGCATCCCTTCGCTGGTGCGGAACCAGCGAAGGGATGCCCTTGTCGTGCTTGCTATGGGGTGTGATTGCCAGGGGTGTGCTTGCTAGGAATTGCGGGCCGCGGCGAGGGAGGGGTCGGCCTTTGCCGGGTCTGCCTGGTCTTCCGGCGCGGCAGCCGGCACGGCAGCGTGTTCGGCCAGGACCCCTGTCTTGTGCCTGATGCGGAGGCGGTAGAGGAGGGCTCCGCCCACCACCACTGCGGCAACGAACATCACACCGCCCCATTGCAGGTACCACTCGAAGGGCGGGACTGAGTTGTAGATCTCCGGTCGCGGCCACACCAGGTTCAGCGTCATCGCGCCGCCCCACAGGACTGCCAGGATGTTCACGGGCAGCCCCCACTTGCCGAGGCTGAATCCGGGTTCTGATCCGTCGTCCTTCAGTGGCCACTTTTTGAGGAACCGGCGCCGCAGCATCGGCACGGTGACCAGCAGGTAGGAGAGGTAGATCAGGACGATGCTGATGCTGGAGAGAATAGTGAAGATTGCAGGCTGCGAGATGTTGACGATCAGCGGGATCACTGCCACGACGCCGATGACGATGGCGGCCACCGTGGGGGTTTTCCGGGTGGGATGCACTTTGCTGAGCTGGCGGCTGAAGGGAAGGTTGTTGTCCCTCGCCATGGCGAACATCATCCGGATGGCGGCTGCGTGGACGGCCAGGGTGCAGACGACGACGGCCACGACGATGCAGACAAGGAAGGCCTTGCCGAAGGGGCCGCCCAGCACCGAAAGTACGATGTACTGCAAGCCGCCATCGGCCGCTCCGATTTTGGGATCGGAAAGATCCGGGGCTGCCAGGATTCCGCCCAGGAGGAGCAGCCCGCCCAGCAGGAAGGATGCTGTGACGGCACGCAGGATCGCTTTGGGGGCCGTGCGCTTGGGGTCCTTGGTTTCTTCACCGAGTGAACTGGCGGTATCGAATCCGTACATGACGTAGCCGGAAGCCATTGCGGCGATGAGGAACACGCCGAAGAAGCCCAAGGGGTGTTCCTCGCCGAACCCGGCGGTGTCCAGGAGAACTTCCGGTCCGCGCACGGAGTGCCAGATGAGGGCCACGATGAGCAGGACGGCCGCCACCAGTTCCACGAACACGCCCACGCTGTTGATCATGGTCATGAGCTTTACGCCGAACGCATTGATGAGCGTGGAGATGCCGATCATGATGCTGGCAAGGATGACCCCGTTGACGGCGAAGTCGTACGGGCCGGTACCGTCGCCGACCAGTTGGAAACCGCTCCAGATCTGCGGCAAGGTGATTTGAAGGGCCAGGGCAACAGATCCCAGCGCCATGATGGACGAGAGCAGCAGCAGCCATCCGGCCAGCCACGCCCAGGTTCCTGTTGAGAGCCGCTTGGCCCAGTTGTAGACCGAGCCGGCCACGGGGTAGCGTCCGGCCAATTCCGCAAAGCACAGGGCAACCATGAGTTGGCCGACGAACACGATGGGCCATGACCACGCGTACGCGGGACCGGCCGTGGAGAAGCCGAAGTAGAACAGTTGGAAAACGCCGGTGAGGATGGAGATGTAACTGACGCCGGCTGCGAAGCTGGCAAACTTTCCGATGCTGCGGTCCAGGGTTTGGGCATAGCCAAACTCGTCCATACCGCTTGCATCGCTCTTGCAGGGTCCTAATTTGCTGGGTTCTGACATTCGAACTCCTAACTCAGACATGCACGAATGGTGATGACCTGCGGCCGCCATTGGTCGCAGTCGAAATCAAAAGGCCGGGCACATCTGCGTGCCTCAGGCTGTTTCCCCCGTTGATGTTGCGTGGCTGGCCGGGACGTTCGAGGTGGTCGATGTCCGGGCCGGTCCGCCAAGCCACTTCCGTTTAAGTGTGGCGTGGGTCATAAGAAGCAGGTTAGTTTAGTTTGAACATGCGTTCAAGACTTGTGAATGAACAAATGTTCAAGAATAATGCGCGCCTTTCCGTTCACCGCCGCGCCCCTGGGGGTGCGCGGAAGCGCCGGTGAAGGCGCGCCCTCTTCACCGCTGGTTTCGGATGATGTCCCGTGCCCGCTCAGGCAAGGGACAAACTGAAGTCCGCCTCCGCCGTCGTCGTTTCGCCCGACCGGCCGGCGCGGATGAGGTCTGCGCACCGCTCGCCAATCATCATCACGGTGATGTTGGGGTTTACCGTGACGTGCTCGGGCATAACGGAGGCGTCGGCCACGCGAAGGCCCGTTACGCCCTTGACGCGCAGTTCGGGATCCAGGGGCGACATGTCGTCGCTCACCGGGCCCATGCGGACTGTCCCGACGGGATGGTAGACGGTGTTGTGCGTCTTGCGGATGTAATCCTGCAGTTCCTCGTCGGTCTGCGCTTCGATGCCGGGGGAGAGCTCCCGGCCGGCCCATTCAGCCATGGCCGGCTGGGCCGCGATTTCCCGGGCTTTGCGGATGCCGGCCACCATGACGCGCATGTCGTGGCCTTCCGGATCGGTGAAGTACCGGGGATCCACCATGGGCTTGTCGCGGAAGTCCCGGCTGCGGAGCCGCACAGTCCCGCGGGAACGGGCATGGGTGACGTTCGGGGTGAGGCTGAAGCCGTTCTCCGTGGTGGGGTAGCCGTAGCGCAGGGTGTTCATGTCGAAGGGGACCGAGCCGTAGTGCATCATCAGGTCCGGACGGTCCAAGCCCTCCTCGGTGGGGGTGAAGATGCCGATTTCCCACCATTGGGTGGAGGTCTGCACCATCGGCTGCTTGGCTTCGAACTGGACGACGCCTTCCGGGTGGTCCTGCAGGTGCTCGCCCACGCCGGGCGAATCCACCAGCACCTCGATGCCATGGGCCGCCAGGTGGTCGGCGGGGCCGATGCCGGAGAGCATGAGGAGCTTCGGGGAATCAATGGCGCCGGTGGAGAGGATCACCTCGCGATGTGCCGAGAGGCGGTGGGTGCGGCCGAAGGCTGAATCAACCACGTCGACGCCGGTGCAGCGCTTGTCCGCGTCGAACACCAGTTGGCGGGCCCGGAGGCCCGTGAGGAGCGTGAAGTTGGGGCGGTCAATGATCGGGTGGATGTAAGACACCGAGCTGGACGAGCGGGTTCCGTCCGAGCGGCGGTTGATCTGGAAGAAATTGGCTCCGTTCACAACAGTGGTGCCCGTATTGAACTTGGCCCGGGGGATCCCTGTCTGCTCGCAGGCATCAAGCAAGGCCACTCCGGCAGGGTCCGCCGGGGGGACATTCATCAAGTGGACCGGGCCGGAATCGCCGTGGTGGGGAGCGTCCGGGCCGGCGTCCTCGTTCGTTTCGAGCCTTTTGTACAGCGGCCAGGCGGCGTCGGCGTTCCATCCCGTGGCCCCGTACTTGGATTCCCATTCGTCCAGGTCCTCGCGGGGAGCCCAGAAAGCTATGCAGGAGTTGTGGCTGGAGCAGCCGCCCATGACCTTGGCGCGGGCGTGACGCATGAAGGAGTTGCCGTTCTCCTGTGGTTCCACCGGGTAGTCCCAGTCGTACCCCGACTCCAGCAGTTCCATCCAGCGGTCCAGCTGCAGGATTTCGGGCAGGTTGCGGTCATCCGGACCGGCTTCAACGAGGGCCACCGTCACGTCCGGATCCTCGCTCAACCGGGCGGCAACCGCGGCCCCTGCGGACCCGCCGCCGATGACGACGTAGTCGAACGCGCGCTCGCCGAGGGTTTCGATGTTGTCGCTGTGCATCTAGTTCTCCTTGCCGTGGTCAGCGAACCAGCCGGTCACCTGGGGGCTGGTGTTCTGGTAGATGTGCTTGGCTTCCTGGTACTCAGCCAGGCCGGTGGGGCCGAGCTCGCGGCCCACTCCCGATTGGCCAAAGCCGCCCCACTCCGCCTGGGGGAGGTAGGGGTGGTAGTCGTTGATCCAGATGGTGCCGTGACGCAACCGGCCGGCCACGCGCTGTGCCTTGCCGGCGTCCTGCGTCCAGACAGCTCCAGCCAGTCCGTAGATGGTGTCGTTGGCGATGGCCACGGCTTCGTCCTCGGTCCGGAAGGTCTCAACGGTTACTACCGGGCCGAACGCCTCGTCGACCACCACCGACATTCCCCGGGTGACGCGGTCCAGGATGGTCGGCTGGTAGTAGAACCCGGCGTCGTACTTCTGTCCTTCAGGCGCCGAGCCGCCGGTCCGCAGCCGGGCGCCTTCCGCGATGCCGCGCTGGACGTACTCGTGGACTTTGTCGCGGTGTTCGGCGGAGATCAGGGGGCCGGTTTCGGCGTCCTCATCGAACGGCCCGCCCAGGCGGATGGTTTCGGCGCGGCGGACAAGCTCGTCGACAAAACGCTCTGCGATGGACTCCTCCACCACCAGGCGGGCACCTGCGGAGCAAACCTGCCCGGAGTGGACGAAGGCTCCGTTGAGGGCGTTGTCGACGGCGGCATCGAAGTCGGCGTCGGCGAAGACAACGTTGGGGTTCTTGCCACCGAGTTCCAGCGCCACCTTCTTGACGGTGGCGGCTGCGGCCGCGGCGATGCTCTTGCCGGTTTCCAGTCCGCCGGTGAAGGAAACGAGGTCGACGTCGGGATGTTCCGTCAGCGGTGCGCCCACCTTGCGGCCGGGTCCGGTGAGAAGGTTCGCGACGCCGTCGGGCAGGCCAAGATCCTTCAGCAGCTGCATGGTGAGAATGGCGGTGGACGGCGTCAGCTCGGCGGGCTTGAGGACGAAAGAGCAGCCGGCGGCCAGTGCCGGGGCGATCTTCCAGGCTGCTTGCAGCAGTGGGTAGTTCCACGGTGTGATCAGGCCGCAGACGCCTACGGGTTCGTAGACGATCCGGCTGACGACGTCGGGATTTCCGGCGTCCACAACGCGGCCCGGCTGCTGGCCCGCGAGCCTGCCGAAGTATTCGAAGCAGGCCGCGATGTCGTCCATGTCGATCCGGCTCTCGATAATGCGCTTGCCGGTGTCCAGGGATTCTGCGCGGGCGAACTTCTCGCGGCGTTCGCGCAGTTCCGCGGCGACTTTGAGCAGGAATGCGCCCCGCTCGGGTGCCGGGACGGAGGACCAGACTCCGGAGTCGAAGGCCGCGCGGGCTGCGGCAATAGCGCGCTCGGCGTCTTCGCGGCCGCCCTCGGATACCGTGGCGACCAACTCGCCGTCGGCTGGGTTGTGAATGTCGCGGACCGCGCCGGACGCAGCCGGCTCCCACGATCCGTTGATGAAAAGAGTGGATGCGGAATCAGAAAATGTGGCTTGGGTCATACGAAGCAGGTTAGTTCACTTTGAACATCTGTTCAAGGAAAATCATGAACAGATGTTCAAAGTGGTAGCTGTCTCGTCCTTCCAGTGACGCGGCATTCGTCAACCCATCCAAGCCCCGGGCCGCTACGAATCAGTTGCATGAAAAAGCTTGGATCCCGGACCAGAGGTACCGACAGCATGGCGGCGCTGGCAGGCGTGGTGTCGGCCGGCGTCGTGCTCGCCGTAGCGGAACTGATCGGCGCATTCTTCACTGCCAGGGCAACCCCGGTGTTTGCACTGGGATCCACCTTCATCGACTTCACGCCGCCCTGGATGAAGGACTTTGCGATCGCCACGTTCGGCACCAACGACAAGGCCGCCCTGTTCGTGGGCATGGGCGTAACCATCGCCGTGCTTGCCTGCGTACTGGGTGTGGTGGCCTACCGTAAGTGGGCCCTCGGCGTCCTGGGCGTGCTGTTCATGGGCGCAGTGATCGTGGCCTGCGTCCTGACCCGTGCAGGGGTGGGTTTCGCCGACGCCATCCCCTCGATCCTGGGAACCATCGCCGGGCTTCTGGTCCTGCGGCGCCTCATGGTGCCGTTGTGGGGGATGAAGGCGTGGCCGGAAGCTCCCGCGGACATGGCGGCCGACGCCGAAGTCCGCAACGGCAGTGCCGGCGTTGGCACCGCCGGGACCAGCCGCCGTCGTTTCTTTGCCGCTGCCGGAATCACCGCGGTGGCTGCCGGCATCGCCGCAACCGGTGGGCGGTTGCTCGGAGCCGCGCGCAACAACATAGCCGAGGCCCGGAACGCGCTGAAGCTCCCCGCGCCGGTCAAGGCCGCGCCTCCCGTGCCGGCCGGCGTCCAGTCCCCGGTTGAGGGAGTCTTGCAATGGCTGACACCCAACAGCGAGTTCTACCGTATTGATACCGCCCTGAGTGTCCCGGAAATCAACGTCAATGACTGGCAATTGCGGGTGCACGGAATGGTCGAGGAAGAGGTCACCCTCAGCTTCCAGGACCTGCTCGATGCCGAACTGATCGAATCGCATGTAACGCTGACCTGCGTGTCCAACCCTGTGGGCGGAAAGCTGGCAGGCAACGCCAAGTGGCTGGGTCTTCCCATCCGCGAGGTCCTGGCCAGGGCCAAACCCAAGGAAGGCGCGGACATGGTGCTTTCGAAATCCATCGACGGCTTCAGTGCTTCCACCCCGCTCGAGGTCCTTCAGGATGACCGCGATGCCATGCTGGCGATCGGCATGAACGGGGAGCCGCTTCCGGTGGAGCACGGATACCCTGTGCGGATGGTGGTTCCGGGGCTGTACGGGTTCGTTTCAGCCACTAAATGGGTGGTGGACCTGGAAGTCACCCGCTTCGCGGACAGTAAGGCGTACTGGACTGAGCGTGGCTGGTCGGAGCGCGGCCCCATCAAGACCATGGCACGTGTGGACGTACCCAAGTCCTTTGCGAAGTTCCCGGCAGGCAAGGTCGCCGTGGGTGGCAGTGCATGGGCGCAGACGCGGGGAATCACCAAGGTGGAAGTGCAGATCGACGACGGCGAGTGGGTCGAAGCAACCCTCTCCGATGAGGCATCCACAATTACTTGGCGCCAGTGGTCCTATGAATGGGATGCCACACCCGGGATCCATTACGTCAAGGCCCGCGCCACCGACGGTACCGGAGAAGTCCAGACGGAAAAGCGCGCAGATCCTGTGCCTGACGGCGCCTCGGGCTGGCCGTCGGTGATGGTGACGGTGGAGTAGCTGCGGGTACTCGTCAACGAGCTATTCGGAGTGTCTGCTCATCCGTGACGATGCGGCCGGGAACCAAGAGATGGTTTCGGAAAGAGAAAGAGCCCGCTGGACAGCGGGCTCTTTCGTAATCTTTTGTCCGCGAGGGGAGGCCTAAGCCCACGAAACACGCGACTCGTGGTAATCACTTTAGGATAAATATGTGCCGTATGCCAATTCAGCTGCACAGGCCGCGATTCACGCGTCCCTGTCCGGACCCCGCATGTCCACCTACCTTCAGGCCACCTCTGGAGACTCGAAAAGAGCGTTGGACCTCTACGGATGGAATGCTCGGGCGTCGGCAGCCCTGATGCTGCCAGCGCATTTCGCCGAAGTTATCGTTCGGAACGCTGTGTCTGATGCCTTGACCGGACTTTACGGTCCGGACTGGCCATGGAACCCAACGTTCGAGGGCAGCCTCCCAGGGGGCCTCGTGGACGTTACAGTCCTCGGTGGGATTTGGTCTCGACCCGTACTAGCCAACCTACAACGGGCAAAGTCATCGCTGAATTGAAGTTCGTCTTCTGGCAGAAGATGTTCACCGCGCGTCATGACGAACGCCTTTGGGATCAAGCCATTTTATCCCTGTTCCCTCATGCATCAGCCAAGACCGCAGAGGCCTTGCGTGGACAGATCTATGCAGACTTGGATGCAATTCGTCTGCTCCGGAACCGTATCGCCCACCATGAACCAATCTTCAAACGACACCTCGCCGACGATCTGAAGAGAGTGGTCGAACTAGTGGACATGCGCTGCGCTGCCACCGCCGGCTGGGTCAGGGCCATCGAGACGGCAAGCACGGTCCTCCGCGAACGTCCCTGACTGCCTTCCTGCTACCTAGCGGTGCTCGCCCTGAAGGGCAGAGCCAAACGCAATCTCTTCCGTGCGCGCAATTCCCCGCTCGATGGCCGCCTTGTCGATGCCCAGAAGCGTGGTGAGCCACATGCCGTTTTGCACGACGACGACGTCGTCCGCCCGGGCCTTGCATTCATCGGCGGAGAGCCCGGGAACTGCGTTTCCGATCAGTGCAGCCAGCCCCTGCAGGTACCGGTCAAAGGCTGCGGCGTTGATTTGTGCGAACTCCTCATCGGCCTGGGCGAGGGCCCACAAGTGAAGGCGAAGGGACAGATACCTCGTTGTCAGGAGTCCGGGGTCGGCAACGCGCCGAAGAGCCTCCCGCAACTGCTCCTCGGGAGTCGAAGCCGGTTCAGGCTCCACCAACAGAAGGTCGTGTTCCTCAATCTGGTGCAGCACCGCACGGATCAGGCTCGACTTGTCCTCGTAGTAGTAGTTCACAAGCCCCAGGGCCACGCCGGCTTCGCGCGCCACCGCACGCATGTTGATGCCCGAAATGCCGTGGCGGGACAGCAACTCCAGGGCTGCTTCGAGGATGCGTGTCTGCCTGTCAGCCTGTTCGCCGGTTTTTACGGTGCTTGTACCCATCCGGCCAGACTATTGCCAAACCCGGATCAGCGCATCCCGACCGCCTAGAGGTTTCTTTCCGCGTAGATACGCAGGGCATCCCGCACAAAAGCGGCCCCTGATTCCCCGCCGTAATTGGCGGCAAAACGCGGATCTGCCACATACATTTCGCCCAGGCCCGAGACGTAACCTTTGACGTCTCCGCCAGGTGCCGCCGTCGGGGTTCCCGGGATGCCGCGCAACCACTCGACGTGCCGTTTCGCGAGGTCCTGCGCTTCAGCGCTGTCCGGTTCGACGCCGGATTCGGCGGCCGCAATCCAGTCCGAGCCGAGCTTCCGGACACGGTCCTTCCATTGCTGCTTTTCTTCGGCGCTCATACCGCGCCACCAGGAATCGCCGGCGGCGTAGGCATCCTTGCCCCAGCGTTCCTCGACTTCGTCCTTGTACTGTGTGTGGTCGAAACCATCAAACATGTCCTGTGCCATGTACTTTCCATCCCCTTGCATCGTGTCGATTGTTTGCCGGACTGAGGCGATTTGCCGGGCAAGCCGGTCCCGCTCCTGGCCGAGCCATTCCAGATGGCTGCTCAGTGCTTTGACCGTGTCCGTCTCGCGATGGAGCACTTCGGCGATGGCCGGCAGGCCGAGCCCCAGTTCCCGGAGCAGGAGGATGCGCTGGAGCTGGACCAAGGCCGGACCGTCATAGTAGCGGTAGCCGTTATGGCCGGTCCGGCTTGGCTTGAGCAGCCCGATGTCGTCGTAGTGACGCAGTGTGCGGCTGGTAGTCCCTGCGATCCTTGCGATTTCCTGGATTGACCAGTCCATCTGTCCTCCGTCTCCTCCTTGTGCTTCGACATTAGAGGTTGACGTTACGTCAAGGTCAAGGGGATCGTGCCTGCCACTAGTCGGCCAGGATCAGGTAGAGCGCCCGGCGGGTTTCGTCCAGTTTCTCGATTGCGGCCCGGCGCTGTTCCTCCGTGGCCGCGCCGCGGAACTGGTGGATGACCCCCATCAGCTTGCCGATGCTCTGGTGGAATTCCTGCATGTTTCCGTCGGCCTCGGTATTCCAAGCGTTGGCGAGTTCTTCCTCATGCTCGGCAACGTAGGCGCGGCCGTCATCGGTGAGGGTGAATTCCGTCCGGCGACCCTCGCCCACTGCCGTGATGAGCTCTTCATCAACCAGCTGCTGGAGGGTGGGGTAGACGGAGCCGGGGCTCGGGCGCCACGCTCCGGACGTCTTCTCGGCAATGGTCTTGATCAGGCCGTAGCCGTTGGAAGGAGCCTCAGCGAGCAGGGAGAGGATTGCCGCGCGGACATCGCCGCGGTTACGGCGGGGGCCGCCCGGGCCGAAGCCTCTCGGCCCGAATCCGCCGGGACCGAATCCGCCGGGGCCGAATCCCGGGCCAAAGCCTGGTCCGCGCCCTGGCCCAAAGCCGCCTCCGCCGTGCCCGCCCGGACCGCGACGGCCCTTGCTGCGGTTGAAGCGGCTGCGGCCGTGGGGACCTTCGCCGCGTTCCGGGAAAGAGTTTTCTTCGTGATTGTGGATGCCTTTCATAACAGCATCGTCCTTTCGATAGTTGTCACCGAAGGAGTATCGGCGATAGTTAACGATATATCGGTAGCTATCGCAGTGTCAATGGAGGTGAGGGAGGGTTTGGGGGAAGGGCGCGGGAGGTGAGGGAGGGTTAAAGAACGACGGCGGGTGCGGACTTATCGCTAAGTCCGCACCCGCCGTCGTGGATGTCTTTAGTGGCGTCGCTGGAAGGCTGCGCCTACTTCCACCAGGTATCGAAGATCGTGACCGGCACCGTCCGCTTGTGGCGGGTCCGGAGATATTTCTGCTCGATCAGTTCCGCTGACGCCTGGTCGACGTCGCGGCCTTCAAGGTAGTCGTCGATCTGGTCGTAGGTAATGCCGAGCTCGTCCTCATCGGTGCGGCCGGGCTTGTTATCCAGGAGGTCGGCCGTGGGGACCTTCTCCCAGACGCGCGACGGAGCTCCGAGCTCGGCAAGGAGTGCGCGGTTCTGGCGTTTGTTGAGGCCGAACAGCGGCAGGATGTCCGCGCCGCCGTCGCCGAATTTAGTGAAGAAGCCCGTCACGGACTCGGCGCCGTGGTCGGTTCCGATCACCAGGTAGTTGTGTTCGCCGGCTAGTGCGTACTGGGCGATCATCCGTGCGCGCGCCTTGGTGTTGCCCTTGTGGAAGTCGGAGATCGGAGCGCCGGTGGTTTTCTCGAACTCGTCCTCGAAACCGTCAACGGCCCGGGAAATGTTGTAGGTCCATTCGGTCTTGGCCTTGATGAAGTCCAGTGCTGCCTGGGCGTCGTCCTCGTCGTGCTGCACGCCGTAGGGAAGGCGGACAGCCACGAAGTTTGCATCGACACCTTCGGCCTCCAGTTCCTCCACTGCGAGCTGGGCGAGGCGGCCGGCCAACGACGAATCGATGCCGCCCGAAATGCCCAGGACAAAGCCTTTGGTTCCTGTTGCCTTCAAGTAATCCTTCAGGAAGGTGACCCGCTTGCGGATCTCCTCCGCAGGATCGATCCGGGGCTGGACGCCCATTTCCTCAATGATCTTGGCCTGGAGTTCGCGCATGTGTTCCACACTAGTCAGCATGGCTGCGGACGCTCAACCATATTGCACACATCCAGCCCACGTGTCAGCTAGTTGGGGGACACCGGCCCCGTTGATCCCCGCACGGTGAGATGGGTGGGCATGACCGCAAGGCGCCGGCTGGAGCCTGCGTGCAGGGGGTCGAGTTGCGCCAGGAGCATCGAAACGGCCACCCGCCCTGCCTGTTCAATCGGTGAAGCCATGGTGGTGAGCGGCGGATTGCAGAAGTCGGCGCCAAAGATGTCGTCGCAACCCACAATGCTCATGTCTTCCGGCACACGGATCCCGCGTTCCCTGAGGCGCTGCAACATGCCGATGGCCAGCAGGTCGTTGAACACGATGCACGCCGTTGCCCCGGTTCGCGCCGCAGCGTCGGCTGCTGCTGCCCCGGAGGTCGTCTTCGGCGTGAAGGGCCCGACGCGGGACGTCGTCAGTCCCCTGTCGCGGCTTTCGTCTTCGAAGGTCTTCCAACGCTTGGCGTTCGACCATGACGACGCCGGGCCGCCGACGTAGCAGATCCTGGTGTGGCCCAGTGATGTCAGGTGTTCAAGCGCCTGGACGACGGCGCCCGGGGTATCGATGACGACCGTGGGGGCATTGGCTGATGACCGGTTGATGGTGACGATTGCCTGCGACGTTGCCGCTTCGAGGATCTGGGCATCGGTGAGGCGGGAGGCGGCCAGGATGAACCCGTCAGCTGTCCGCTGCATCTTCTGGAGCGTATCGGCCTCCATTTCCGCAGACTCTTCGGTGTCAACCAGCAACTGCGTGTAACCCGCTGCCTTGAGCTGGTTCTGGGTGCCCCGGATGATGTCGAAGTAGAACGGGTTGGTGACGTCGGGAACAAGGAGCGCGATGGCGTTGGTGCGCCCCGAGCTGAGTCCACGGGCTTGTGAACTGGGGACGTAGTTGAGCTCGGCAGCCACCTTTTCGATGCGTTCGCGGGTGGCCCTGTTGACGCGGTCGGGGTTGGACAGGGCCCGGGAGACAGTGGACGTGGCCACTCCCGCCAATGCGGCGACGTCCCGGATGGTGGGTGCGGATCCCCGCGCGTTTGTCTCAGCCATAGGAAGATTGCACCATTCATGGCAACTTTTGGCAACCGCTTGCCGCACCATTGCCGGACTCATAGACTCGATGCCGAAGCCCCTGTGACGTAGACCACTAACGGGCTGTGTATCCAAGGAGGAAACAATGAGGTTTGCACCATCAGCCAAACTTGCCGCCGTCGCTCTGACGGCGGCCCTGGCACTGACAGCGTGTGGGGGGAGCGACAACAGCAGCACGTCCAACAGCTCCGGGGGCGCCGTTGACGGAACGGGCAAGAAACTGAATGTCCTGACCGGCGTCAACAACCAGTACCCCGAGCAGCAGAAGGAATGGTTCAAGGACATCGCCGCAAAGTTCAAGGCGAAGACCGGAGCCGACGTCGAGTTCGAGACCTTTGCTTCAGCCAACGATGAGCTGACCCGCATCCAGACTTCCGTTGTTTCCGGCCAGGGCCCGGACGTCTACAGCCTGGGCACCACCTTCACGCCCACCGCCTACGCCACCAAGGCCTTCGTGACGTTGTCGGAGGATGACTGGAGGAAGGTCGGCGGTAAGGACCGCTTCAACCCGGCCGCACTGGGCATTTCAGGTCCTGACTCCGAGCACCAGGCCGGCATCCCCTTCGTCAGCCGCCCGTTTGTCATGGCGTACAACAAGGACCTCCTCGCCGCCGCAGGCATCGAAAAGCCCGCAACCACTTGGGATGAGCTTGCCGAACAGGCCAAGAAGATGACCAACGCAGGCACCGGAACCTATGGCCTGGCAACCGGGTACAAGGACAACTTCGACCCGTGGAAGTTCATCTGGGCCATGTCCGTGCAGGCAGGAAACCCCCTGGTGGACGGCGACAAGCTGAAGATGGATGACCCCACCGTCAAGAAAGCGTACGAGACCTACTTCGGCTGGCTCACCAAGGACAAGGTAGTGGATCCGGCAGCCATCGGTTGGAGCAACAGCAACGCCGTAGCGGCCTTCGCGTCCGGCAAGGCCGGATACCTGATGATGACCACATCCAGTTCGATCCCCACCCTGGACAAGTCAGCCATCGCCGGCAAGTACGCCTACTCGATCATGCCCACTACGGCTCCCGGGGAATCTTCCCCCAAGGGCGACGGCGACAAGGCCGCGAGCATCCTCTCCGGCGACAACGTAGTGGTTGCCGACTACTCCCAGCAGAAGGACCTGGCGTTCGCCTACATCGAGCTGATCACTTCCAAGGAAGAACAGCTGAACTACCAGAAGATCTTCGGTGAGCTCCCTGCGAATGCCGAGGCACTCGCGTCCCTGACTGATCCCAAACTGCAGCCCATCGCCGATGCTGCGAGCAAGTCGAAGGCAACCCCCTTCACAGGCGCCTGGGGCGATATCCAGCTGGGACTCCTGAACGTCACCGTCCAGTCCATTCCGGACCTGGCCAAGGGCTCTGTAGACAACGGCGCACTGGAGACACGGCTGAAGGATGCACAGTCCAAGGGCCAGGCCTCCCTCGACCGGGCCGCGAAGTCCTAGGCAGGGTTTCCCATGTCCACTGATTCCTTCAGGGAAATGAAAACCGTGGCTGGTCCGGCTGCCCGCGGGCAGCTGGCCCGGTCCGGGTCGACAGAACCAGCGCTCGACGCCGGTGCCTCACCAAACGCAGGCACAGGAGCCACCCAGCCGGCCGGCAATGGCCGGAAACCCGCCCGTCGCAAGGGCTTGAGTGAGCGCAACCGTCCACTGTGGATGCTGATCCCCGGCGGCGTCCTGATGTTCGTCATCATCGTGGTCCCGCTGTTCCTGGGCATCTACATGTCGGCGCTCAACCTCGACCAATACTCACTGCGCAAATGGGTCAGCGCACCGTTCATTGGTGTCGACAACTTTGTGGAGGCCCTGACTGATTCACCGCTGCTCCACTCGGTGTGGTTGAGCGTCAGCTACTCCCTGATCGCCATGGTGGTCACGTTGCCGTTGGGGATTGCCGCGGCTGTTGCCACGCAGAATGCCTTCAAGGGCCGCGCACTGGTCCGTTCGATCTTCCTGATCCCGTACGTGTTGCCCTCCTTCGTGGTGGCAACGGTGTGGCGGACCATGTTCCAGCCGGACGGAGTGGTCAACTCGGCGCTGGGTGTCTTTGGCATGGACGGTGGATTGTGGCTCAACGGACCGCAAACGTATTGGACGCTGATCCTGGTCCAGATCTGGGCTTCCTGGCCGTTCATCTACCTGCTGGCCCTTTCCGGCCTGCAATCCGTGGACCACGAGGTCCACGAGGCCTCCGCCTTGGACGGAGCGCTGTGGTGGAAGAAGCTGCGGTACGTCATCTTCCCCTATCTCAAGGGGCCGTTGGCACTCGCCTTCCTGATCGGCATGCTCCATCACATCAACAACTTCACGCTCCCGTTCGTGCTGTTCGGGGTCCCGGCGCCGTCCGACGTCGAAGTGCTTCCGATCCTCACCTACGTCACCAGCTTCCAGAGCTTCCGCTTCGGCCTCAGCGCCGCCATGGCGTTCGTGTCCTTGGTGCTGATCGCCATTCCGCTGTTCATCTACCTGCGCGCCGTCAAACTGGACGACGCCGAGACGCCGGGAGGCAAGAAGTGAGCGCATCAACCACCTCGGTCCGCGGCACGTCGCGCGGAGTCCCGGCCGGAACCACGTTCCGCCCCGGTTCCAGGCGGCAGCACGAAGTAACCCGTCTCCTGCCCGGCCCCATGCTGGCGATCATCCTGACAGTCCTGAGCGCCATCGTCCTGATCCCCGTGGCCTATATCTTCCTGGCCTCGGTCAACTCTGACATCGGCGTGGCAAATGGTGAGTTCTGGCCTTCCACGTTCTCCCTGGAGAACTACACCAAGATCTGGTCCAGTGTGGGCCTGGCGAAGGGCCTCGGCAACAGTGTCCTGGTCGCGGGAGCCACTGCGGTGGTTTCGGCTGCGATGTCCGTCTCCATTGCCTATGTCCTGGTCCGCTACCAGTTCCGTGGCCGGCTCTCCATCCTCCGCGGACTTCTTGCCCTGCAGTCGGTCCCGGGAACCCTGATGGTCCTTCCGGTCTTCGTGCTCTTTTCCTCGGCCGCCAGCTACCTTGGCGTACAGGTGATCGGTACGCAGTGGGGACTGTTCATCACCTACCTGACGTTCGCGATGCCATTCTCCACTTGGGTGATGGTCACCTATCTGCGTGGGCTGCCACGCGAACTTGAAGAGGCTGCAAGGATCGACGGCGCCAGCAACCTGGGCGTCCTGGTCCGGATCATCCTTCCACTCAGCTGGCCCGGAATTGTGGTCTCGGGGATCTTTGCCTTCCTGCTCGGCTGGAACGATGTCCTATTCGCCTCGGTGATGACCCGGCCCGACAGCCAGACCGCAGCAGTGGCCCTCCAGGTCTTCGGAGCCTCGCAGGAGGGTGGAGCCATTCCCCTGTACGGGCAAATGATGGCGGCCTCGCTCGTTTGTGCGGCGCCCGTCGTGATTCTCTACCTGATTTTCCAACGTTACCTAGTGGGCGGTCTCACCGCCGGAGGAGTTAAGTAGCAATGACCGGTCCAGCAACAGTCCAGTGGACGCTTTCGGGCTTCGGAGACGAGATCGACGACGACCCGGTCCTGCAGATCGCGGTGCTCCAGGCTTTGGGTGCGAACCACATCGAAGTCCGCAGTGCTTGGGGGACCAACATCGTGGACCTTGATCCCGAGCAGTTGGCGGAACTAAAGAAGCTCCTGGATGCGGCAGGCATGGGAGTTTCGGCGATTGCTTCCCCCATCGGCAAGGTGGACGTGACGCTGCCCGTGGAACACGAGGTTGAACGCCTTCGCCGTGCAGCCAACGCAGCGCAAGTTCTCGGCTCCCGCTACATCCGCATCTTCTCCTTCTACTACGAAGAAGGCGTGGACGTGGACAGCATCCGGGACGATGTCATCGAGCGGATGCGTGCTCTGGCGGACGTCGCTGAACACTCCGGAGTGGTACTCCTGCACGAGAACGAGAAGGACATTTTCGGAGACACCCCCGATCGTGTGCTCGACATCATCGAGTCCGTGAACTCGCCGGCTTTGAAAGTCGCGTGGGATCCGGCCAACTTCGTCCAGGTGGGCGTCAAGCCCTTCGACGAGGGCTACGCCAAACTCCGCCCCCACCTCGAGTACCTGCAGGTCAAAGACGCACGGTTCGCGGACGGCGTCGTGGTTCCTGCCGGTGAGGGCGACGGCGATCTGCTCCGCACCGTGGAGGCGTTGAAAGCTGACGGCTTCGAAGGATTCGCGAGCCTTGAACCACATCTGGCCGGAGCCCATGGCCTGGGCGGTTTTTCGGGACCGACCGCTTTCGGGATGGCCGCCCGGGCCTTTGCCAAAGTCGTTAACGAAGCAGGAGTGGAAACCAAGTGAGCACCGAAACGTCCAACCCCATCCTCAACGTCGCCATTGCCGGCTGCGGCACTATCGGGCGCACCCATGCGGCATCCGTCGCCGAAATCGGTGATCTGCAGGTCACGGCCCTGGTGGATGAGATCGCGGAAGCTGCAGACGCGCTGGCCCAGCACATAGAAGACCAGGGGGCGGCACGGCCGGCCACGTTCCGGAGTCTGGACGAAGCTTTCGCAGGTGCCGACGTCGATCTCGTCATCATTGCTACCCCCAGCGGACTGCACATCGAGCAGGCTCTGGAGGTACTCAACGCCGGCAAGCACGTGGTGATCGAAAAGCCCCTGGACGTGAACCTCAACCGCGCCGACGAAATCCTCGCTGCAGCGAAAGCAGCGGAAGAGAAGGGACTTGTAGCCAGCGTCATCAGCCAGCACCGCTTTGATCCCGCGAGCATCGTGGTGGACGAAGCCAATCGTGCGGGGCGCTTCGGCCGGCTAACATCGGCCATCGCCTCCGTGAGCTGGTACCGCAGCCAGGGCTACTACGACTCCGGCGCCTGGCGTGGCACCTGGGCCATGGACGGGGGAGGGGCAGTGATGAACCAGGGCGTCCACACCGTCGATCTCCTGCTGTGGTTCCTGGGCACCCCGGTCGAAATCAGTGCCAAAACGGCCCTCCTGGCACACACCGGCGTTGAAGTCGAGGACACCGCGGTGGCCACCGTGACCTTTGAATCGGGTGCCCTCGCAGTACTTCACGCCACCACCGCCGCCTACCCGGGGCTGAGCGTCAGGCTGCAGGTCATGGGCAGCATGGGATCAGCCGTCATCGACAGCGACAACCTCCAGTTCTTCCACACTGCGGCCTCAGAAGAAGAGACGCAGAGTGGACCGATGGGGATGCCCGGCGCCAGCAACCAGGCTGAGGCGGAACTTGCCAGGTTCGCGGACCCCGCACCGCAGGCAAAGCTGGACCCAACCCTCTATCCCGCGGGCCACATCCGCCAATACCGGGACGTGGTGGACGCCATCAGGAACGGCCGGCCGGCAGGCGTCACCATCCAGGATGCCGTCACGGCATTGGCCACGGTACGCGCGCTGTACGTTTCGGCCACGCTTGGCCGCCCCGTGCTCATCGCCGACGTGGTTGCAGGCAAGTACAACGACGTTGAGGTTCGGACCGGCAACGGCCACTTTGAGGAGGTCACGGCATGAAATTCTCGGTCTTCACGGCCTCCACACCGGAATGGTCACCGCAGGAAGCTGCGACGGAGCTGGCGGCCCAGGGCTGGCACGGCATCGAATGGCGGGTCACCGACCAGGCTGATTCGCCCGAACCCGGCTTCTGGGCAGGGAACATGGCCACCTGGCCCATGACCGGCCTTGAGGATTCGCTGCCGGAGATTGCCCGGATCACCACGGATGCCGGATTGGAGTACTCCGGCCTGGGCGGTTACGCCCGCTGCGACAATCACGACGGCGTGGAGCGCGTTCTTGCCGCCACCGCCGCTTTGGGCGCACGCCAGGTCCGGGTCAACGTCCTGCCGCTCGGGAACTCCACCATGGGGGGCGGCGAGCCCAGCGGCCTGTCCTACCCTGAGCTGTTTGCGGCCACCCGGGAACACTACGAGTGGGTGGCCGAACGCGCCGCGCACCATGGCGTCAAGGCACTCGTGGAACTGCACCACGGCACGGTGACGGCCTCGGCATCATCGGCCCGCAGGCTCCTGGAAGGCCTGGACCCGCAGCACGTTGGAGTCATTCATGACCTGGGCAACCTGTTGATCGAAGGCTGGGAATCACCTTTGCCCGCCCTGCAGTTGCTCGGCCCGTATCTTGCCCACATCCACGTCAAGAATGCCCGGTGGATCCGTACGGAGGAACGTGACGAAGCCGGAGCTGCTGTTTGGGTGAATGAGTGGGCGCCGCTGGCCGAGGGGCAGGGGAGCGTCCTTGGCTACTTCAAAGCCTTGGCCGAGGTGGGCTACGACGAATGGGTAACAGTAGAGGACTTCTCCACGGACGTCCCGCTCACTGCACGCACCGCCGGAAACCTGCAGTACCTGCGCCGGGTAGCAGAGCTGGCCGGACTGTCAGTTCCTGCCAGCGCCGATCTCTCCGCCGGTTCCATCCCGAAAGGCTGACCATGTCCCATTCCCTTGCCACCCATCCCGACCGCCTCCTTCCAGCGGATCCGGGGACGCGCAGCATCGCGCGTTCCTTGCTGGGGCGTGTCCAGGACCTGCCCATCATTTCCCCGCATGGCCACGTGGACGCGGCAGTGATCGAACAGAACACGCCGTTCCCGGATCCCGCGGCATTGCTGGTCACCCCGGACCACTACGTGACGCGACTGATTCATGCTTCCGGTGTTCCGCTGGAAAAGCTGCAGCCGCAGGCGGGGGCGCGCAGTATCTGGCGGTCCTTCTGTGAGGCGTGGCCCTTGTTCGATGGCACCGCCTCCGGGTACTGGCTGCGGACGCAGTTCGAGTCGGTTTTTGGGTGGCAGGGGGAGTTGTCCGCGGAGACCGCGGACGCGAGCTTCGATGCCATTTCCGCCAAGCTGGTGGAGCCTGGGTTCCGTCCCCGGGAATTGTTCAAGGACTTCAATATTGAGGTCCTGGCCACCACCGATGATCCCCTCGACTCGTTGGACAGCCATGCCGCGTTGGCCGCTGATCCGTCCTTCCACGGCCGCGTGCTGCCGACTTTCCGCCCGGACGCGTATATCAACATCGCGCACCCGGCGTGGGCGGCCAACGTCGATCGGCTCATTGCCGAAGCGTCCGACGGCGGCACAGGTTACCGGGGATACCTCACCGCCTTGGAGAATCGCCGTCGTTATTTCGTGGATCACGGGGCAGTGTCCGCAGATCATGGCGTGAGGACACCGGCAACCCTGAAACTGGACGAGGCCGAAGCGGAGGCCCTGTTCGACAAGGCCCGTGCCGGCCTCGCCACGGCCTTGGATCGTGATGCCTTCGAAGCCCACATGATGTACCAGATGGCAAGGATGTCGGTGGAGGACGGGCTGGTGATGACCATCCATCCAGGCTCCTTCCGGAACCACCACCAGCCCACGTTCGAAGCCTTCGGCGCCGACACGGGCCACGACATCCCGTTCGCCGTCAATTACACCGAAGCGGTCCGGCCGTTGCTGCAGGACTTCGGCACTGCCAAGGACTTCCATTTGGTGTTGTTCACGCTCGATGAGACCGTCTTCTCCCGCGAACTCGCACCACTGGCAGGCTTTTACCCCTCGGTCTACATCGGGGCGCCCTGGTGGTTCCTTGACGCCCCGGATGCCATGCTCCGGTTCCGCTCAGCCGTCACGGAAACCGCAGGTTTCTCCAGGTCATCCGGGTTCATCGATGACACCCGCGCCTTCTGCTCCATCCCCGCCCGGCACGACGCCTCACGACGGATCGAGGCCTCGTTCCTGGCACGGCTGGTTGCCGAGCACCGCATCAGTGAGGACCGCGCACACGAGCTGATTGTCGACGTCGTCGATTCTTCCCCGCGAAGGGTCTTCAAACTGTGAGTGCCCAGACGACCCCCCGGCTCAGCCGCGCCAGCGCGTTTCCGGGGCAAGCCACACCGCCGGTCCGGATAGTGCACCTTGGCCTGGGGGCGTTTCACCGCTCCCACCAGGCCTGGTACACCCATCACGCCGGCGATGCCGCTGACTGGGGCATCGCGGCCTTCACCGGACGCAGGCCCGACGCGGCTGACCTGCTGGCCGGGCAGGACGGTGTATTCACTGTGGTGGAGCGCTCGGGCGCGGGCGACACCTTCGAGGTCATCGGCAGCATTGTGGAAGCCGTGGATGGTTCCGACGTCGGGCGGCTGGCCGGGCTTCTGGCCGCACCCGCCACGGTTGTGGTCACGCTGACCATCACGGAAGCGGCGTATGCGGCGGTTGGCGCGGAAACGCCGCTGGCCCGTCTGGTCACGGCGCTCGCTGCCCGCAAGGACGCCGACGCCGGTCCGATCGCCGTGGTCAGCTGCGACAACGTTGCGGAAAACGGCCTGGTTGCCGGGAAGGCGGTGCGGGCCCTTGCAGAGGCGACTGACCCGGCCCTGGGCGAATGGATCAATGCCAACGTGAGCTTTGTCGGTACCTCCGTGGACCGGATCACGCCGCGCACCACTCCGGAGGACCTTGCGGAAGTGGCCGAACAGTGCGGCTACCGGGATGAGGCCGCCGTGGTGGCTGAACCCTTCCACAACTGGATCCTCAGCGGTGACTTTCCGGGCGGCCGTCCTCGGTGGGAGGATGCCGGCGCGGTTTTCGTGGACGACATTGAGCCCTACGAAAACCGTAAGCTCTGGCTCCTCAACGGAGCGCACTCAATCCTTGCCTATGCTGGCTTGGTCCGGGGCCACACAACCGTGGCAGAAGCGCTGTCCGACGGGACCTGCAGGGCCGCCGTGGAGGCATTTTGGGATGAAGCATCCCGCCATCTGCCCGGCGAAGGCCTGGATATTCCCGGATACCGCAGGGCCCTCCTGGACCGCTTTGGCAACTCGCGGATTGCCCATCATCTGGCGCAGATTGCCATGGACGGAACCACCAAATTGCGTATGCGCGCCCTGCCTGTCCTGGCCGCTGAACGTGCCCTTGGCCGTTCAGGAGACGGCGCTGCCCGCATGATCGCGGCCTGGGCCGCGTACTTGTCCGCGGCTGAAGACTTCCAGGACCCCCTGGCAGACGACATCAAAACCGCAAAGACGCTCGACGGCGAACAACGCACCGCTGCGCTTCTGGCACTCCTCAGCCCAGGGCTGGCCGGAGACAGTGCCTTGGTTTCCCATGTTCACCGGCAGCAAGACGCCATCGCCGCTGCCCGCACCCACGCATAGCCACTGGAAGGAATGCCACACCATGAAAATCGTTGCCGCTGAAGTCTTCGTGACCAGCCCGTCCCGCAACTTCGTCACCCTGCGCATCACCACCGAGGACGGTGTGACGGGCATCGGGGACGCGACGCTCAACGGCCGTGAACTCGCCGTTGCCGCGTACCTGAAGGAACACGTCGCGCAGCTTCTGATCGGTAAGGACCCGCACCGGATCGAGGACACCTGGCAGTTCCTGTACCGCAGCTCCTACTGGCGCCGTGGCCCCGTCACCATGGCGGCGATTGCCGCCGTCGACATGGCTCTGTGGGACATCAAGGGCAAGGTGGCCGGGATGCCGGTCTACCAGCTGCTGGGCGGGGCTTCCCGCAATGGGCTGCGCGCTTACGGCCACGCCTCGGGTGCAGATATTCCTTCCCTGTTCGACTCCGTCCAGGAGCACCTGGAGTTGGGCTACAAGTCCATCCGTATCCAGACCGCGATACCCGGCATCAAGGCCGTCTACGGTGTGGCCGCGCAGGCACAAGCCTCAGGCGAGCGTTACGACTACGAGCCCGCCGGACGCGGCGCCTTCCCGCAGGAAGAGGACTGGGACACCCGCGCGTACCTCCGCCACCTGCCCACCGTTTTTGAAGCAGTGCGCAACGAGTTCGGTCCGGAAATCCCGCTGCTGCACGACGGCCACCACCGCATGACCCCCATCCAGGCCGCCAAACTCGGCAAGGCCCTGGAGCCCTACGACCTTTTCTGGCTGGAGGACTGCACTCCTGCCGAGAACCAGGAAGGCCTGCGCCTGGTCCGGCAGCACACCACCACCCCGCTGGCCATTGGCGAAATCTTCAATACCGTGTGGGACTACCAGACCCTCATCAAGGAACAGCTGATCGACTACGTGCGGGCGGCCTCCACCCACTTCGGTGGCATCTCACCGCTGAAGAAGGTCATGGACTTCGCTGCGCAGTACCAGATCAAGTCCGGCTTCCACGGCCCCACGGACATTTCCCCGGTGGGCTTCGCCGCGCAGCTGCATGTGGGCCTGGCCATCCACAACTACGGCATCCAGGAATACATGCAGCACTCGGACAAGACCAACGAGGTCTTCCAGCAGTCCATGACCTTCAAGGACGGCTACCTGCACCCGGGCGACAACCCGGGTATCGGCGTCGAATTCAACGAGGAAGCCGCTGCCGCGTTCCCGTACCAGCAGGCCTACCTGCCCTACAACCGCCTCGTGGACGGCACCGTTCATGACTGGTAAACCTCTGTCCCGTGCGAGCGTCCATCACCACATCGTGGTGATGGGTGTCGCGGGCTGCGGAAAGAGCACCGTGGGTGCGGCCCTCGCCGAACGCCTCGGCGCTGGATTCCTCGACGGCGATTCGCTGCACCCGCAGGCGAACATCGACAAGATGGCAGCGGGTACCCCGCTGAACGACGACGACCGCGCACCATGGCTGGCCGAGATCGGCAGGCGATTCCCGGCGTCGGAATCTTCTCTTGTCATCGCGTGCAGCGCGCTAAAGCGCTCCTATCGGGACATCATCCGCAGCGCCGACCCGTCCGTGGTCTTCGTGCACCTGCAAGGGACGCGCGAACTGCTGGACGCACGCATGAAGGCGCGGCCCGGGCACTTCATGCCGCCTTCGTTGCTGGACTCCCAACTTGCCACACTGGAACCATTGCAGAATGACGAAGCCGGGGTAGTGGTGGACATCGCACAGCCCGTCGAGGACATCGTGAATGAGGTGGGCTCAGCGCTGGCTGGCCTGGATACCCCAACAACGGAGCGCGTCTGAAGCGCCATTGTCCTTCCCTGCCATCGCGGAGCAACACCTCAAACCCGGCATCGCCCACCAGGCGGTGCCGGGTTTTGTTGTTCCGGAGAGTGACGCGGGTCATTGTGAACGCTAACAACGTTGTAAATCAAGACTTTGACGAAGGGGCGGCGCCTGCAACCAATTCGTGATCTACAGCCCTTGACCCCGGGTATTGTTAGCGTTCACAATGGCATTCGCAATACCTTTTCAATGGCTTGTGCAGCCCCCAGCACGCAGGCCACATCCAGCTTCACCGTGCCGGACGCGCAGATGCTCCGGCTGCATCAGAGTTCGCGGCACTGCTGCCGCGGAAGGAGAGCATCGTGAGATTGAAAAAACTCCTGGGCGCCGTAGCGGTCGTCCTAACCTTGACCGTCGGAGCCACAGGCTGCGGCAGCCGTGGAGGCGCGGCGGAGTCTTCCAGCACCGCAAAGCCCAGCGATTCGCTGGTAGGCATCTCGATGCCGACGCAGACATCGGAGCGTTGGATCGCAGACGGTGCCAATGTTGAGAAATCCCTGAAGGACCTCGGCTACAAGACGGACCTGCAGTTCGCCAACGATGACATCCCCACGCAGGTTTCCCAGATCGAGAACATGCTGACCAAGGGTGCGAAGGCACTCATCATCGCAGCCATCGATGGCACCACGCTGACGGACGTCCTGGCCAAGGCCAAGGAACAGAACGTCAAGGTCATCGCTTACGACCGCCTCATCAACGGAACGCCGAACGTGGACTACTACACCACGTTCGACAACTACACCGTGGGCGTCCAGCAGGCCACGTCGTTGCTGACGGGTCTGGGACTCGTTGATGCCAGCGGCAAGAAGGTAGAGGGCAAGGGCCCGTTCAACGTCGAATTGTTCGCGGGCAGCCCGGATGACAACAACGCCAACTTCTTCTGGACCGGCGCAATGGATACCCTCAAGCCCTACCTGGATGCAGGCACCTTGAAGGTCCCCAGTGGCCAGACCAAGTTCGAGCAGGCAGCCATCCTCCGCTGGCAGGCACCCGTTGCCCAGAAGCGCATGGAAGACATCCTCACCTCCGCCTACAGCTCCGGCACCAAGCTCGACGGCGTGCTGTCCCCGTATGACGGCCTGTCCATCGGCATCATTTCCGCTCTGACCAGCACCGGCGGTTACTCCACCGGAAAGCTCCCGGTCGTGACCGGCCAGGACGCTGAAAAGGGTTCCGTGAAATCCATCATCGCCGGCGAGCAGTACTCCACCATCTTCAAGGACACCCGCCAGCTCGGCGCCCAGGCCGTGAAAATGGTAGACGCCGTACTCAAGGGCAGTGAGCCCGAAACCAACGACACCAAGACCTACAACAACAAGGTCAAGGTTGTTCCGGCATACCTTCTGAAGTCCGTCATCATCACCAAGGACAACTACAAGAAGGAACTCATCGACTCGGGCTACTACACCGAAGCCGACGTCAAGTAACCACCTCCCCAATCTGTGGCCCCACCGCCCCGTGTTGCAGCGCGCAGCGGTGGGGCCACAGCATCCCAGTGCCTGTCGAGTCCTCGACCCGGCCCAGTTTCAACCAGTCAGCGGGAATTGACGATGAACGTACCCATTCTTCAAATGCGAGGAATCACCAAGACCTTCCCCGGTGTAAAAGCCCTTCAGGACGTCACCCTAGACGTCAACCGAGGTGAGGTTCACGCCATTTGTGGTGAGAACGGAGCCGGGAAATCCACCCTCATGAAAGTGTTGTCCGGCGTCTACGCGCACAACACCTTCGACGGCGACATTCTGTTCGAGAACGAACCCTGCGAATTTTCCAGCATCACGGACAGCGAGAAGCGCGGCATCGTGATCATCCACCAGGAATTGGCCCTGAGCCCGTATCTGTCCATCGCCGAGAACATCTACCTGGGCAATGAGCTTGCGAAGAACGGCTGGGTGGACTGGCGGAAGACCAACCTGGAGGCCGCCAAACTGCTGGCCCGGGTGGGTCTCAGCGAGAATCCCGTAACGCCCATCCAGCACATCAGCGTGGGTAAGCAGCAGTTGGTGGAGATCGCGAAGGCGCTCTCCAAGGAGGTGAAGCTGCTCATCCTCGATGAGCCCACGGCGGCGCTGAACGACGAAGACTCGGACCACCTGCTGGACCTCATCCTGCACCTCAAAGGCCAGGGCGTCACCAGCATTATCATCAGCCACAAACTCAACGAGATCCGCAAAGTGGCCGACGCCGTCACCATCATCCGCGACGGCAAATCCATCGAGACACTGCGCCTGGACCAGGGACAGATCACCCAGGAACGCATCATCCGGGGCATGGTGGGACGCGATCTCGAAAGCCTGTATCCGGACCGGACACCAAACATCGGTGAAGAAGTCCTCCGCATCGAGGATTGGACGGTCCAGCATCCACAGGACCATTCACGGATGGTGGTCAGCAACGCCAACCTGACGGTCCGTAAGGGTGAGGTTGTTGGGTTGGCCGGCCTCATGGGTGCGGGCAGGACCGAGCTCGCGATGAGCGTTTTCGGCCGTACCTACGGCCGTGCGGTCTCCGGCAAGGTTTACAAGTACGGCCAGGAGATCAACACGTCCACGGTTTCGGATGCAATCGAGCACGGAATTGCGTACGCCACCGAGGACCGGAAGCACTACGGCCTGAACCTGATCGAAGACATCAAGCGGAACATCTCCATGGCGGCCCTGAACAAGCTGGCCAAACGAGGTTGGGTGGACGGCAACCAGGAAACCACGGTGGCCAACCATTACCGCAAGAGCATGAACATCAAAGCGCCTTCGGTCGCTGCGATCACGGGCAAGCTCTCCGGCGGGAACCAGCAAAAAGTGGTGCTCAGCAAGTGGATGTTCTCCGACCCCGACGTCCTCATCCTGGACGAACCCACGCGTGGGATCGATGTGGGCGCCAAGTTTGAGATCTACACGATCATCGCCGAGCTGGCGGCCTCGGGGAAAGCGGTCATTGTGATCTCCTCCGAACTGCCGGAACTCCTGGGCATCTGCGACAGGATCTACACGCTCTCAGCGGGCCGCATCACCGGCGAGGTCCCCATCGCCGAAGCCACCCAGGAAACCCTCATGCACTACATGACTCAAGAGAAGGAATAGCCACCATGTCCGCCCTACGAGAATCCCTTGGCTTCCTCACAAGCCGCCTCCGCCAGGTTGGCATCTTCGTCGCCCTGATCCTGATTGTCATCCTCTTCCAGGTCCTCACCGACGGCATCCTCCTTCAGCCCCAGAACGTCACCAACCTGGTGGTCCAGAACAGCTATATCCTGATCCTTGCCATCGGCATGGTGATGGTCATTATTGCCGGTCATATCGACCTCTCCGTCGGCTCGATTGCCGGCTTCATCGGCGCCGTGGCCGGTGTGATGATCGTGCACTGGGGCTGGGCCTGGTGGCTCGCCATCCCGGCGTGCCTCTTGGTGGGAGCCCTCGTGGGTGCCTGGCAGGGTTACTGGATTGCCTACGTTGGTATCCCCGCATTCATCGTCACCCTTGCCGGCATGCTGATCTTCCGTGGCCTGACCCTGATTACCCTCAAGAACCAGCAGATCACCCCGTTCCCGAACGAACTGCGCGCCCTGGGCGGCGGCTTCCTGCCGGACATCTCCGGTGGCACGTCCGTCCTTGAGTGGCTGACCGTGATCCTGGGTGTCGGCGGTACGGCAGCCATCCTTTTCCAGGCTTTGAAGGAACGCCGGGTGCGCCGCAAGTTCAACCTGGAGAACGAACCGATGGCGTGGTTCGCCGTCAAGAACGGTTTCATCGCACTCCTGATGCTCATCATCACCTTCCTGCTGGCCAGCTACCGTGGAACCCCGATTGTCCTGGTTGTCCTGGCAGTCCTTGTGATCCTGTACTCGGCGCTGATGAGCAACAGCATCTTTGGCCGCCACACCTATGCCATTGGCGGCAACCTCCACGCCGCCGAGCTGTCCGGCATCAAGACCAAGAAGGTCACCTTCCGGCTCTTCGTCAACATGGGCGTCCTGGCCGCGCTGGCGGGCCTGGTCTTCACGGCCCGCCTGAACTCGGCACAGCCTGCCGGCGGTACCGGGTTCGAGCTGGACTCCATCGCTGCAGCGTTCATCGGCGGCGCAGCTGTCCAGGGCGGCATCGGCACCGTGGCAGGAGCCATGATCGGTGGCCTGATCATGGGCGTCCTGAACAACGGCATGTCCATTCTCGGCCTGGGCACTGATTACCAGCAGCTCATCAAGGGCCTGGTGCTCCTGCTGGCTGTCGGCTTCGACATCTTCAACAAGAACCGGACCGGTGCCGGCGGAGGTTCCTCCATGGGCCGCCGGTTCAAGTGGAAGACCACGCCTCCAGCTGCCGAAGCGGCACCCGCTTCCACGGCGGAGCCTGTGGGCGTCGACGCGAAGTAGCATCTGATGCCACGCGGTGAGCAACCGCCAACACTGCGGCCCCGGGTATTGCCCGGGGCCGCCCCCGACTCACCGAGCCGGCCCCCGGTAATGGGGGATGTGGCGAAGATGGCCGGGGTTTCCCACCAAACGGTTTCCCGTGTCCTGAACAACCACCCGAACGTCAGCCACAACACCAGGCAACGGGTGGAAGCGGCAATAGCCCGCCTCGGCTATCGCCGGAACACCGCAGCACGGAGCCTGGTGACGCGTCGGTCGCGGACCATTGGTGTCCTTGCCTGCGAAACGGGACAGTTCGGGCCCGCGAACACGTTGCTTGGAGTCGAGCAGGCGGGCAGGGAAGCCGGATACTTCGTCAGCATCGCGAATCTTCGCGAAGTGACCAGTGACAGTATCAATGACGCCATGGGCCACTTCCGCAGCCAATCCGTGGACGGCATCGTCATCCTGGTTCCGCATCCCGATGTCCTTGCGGCCCTGCATGACGTTTCAGTCCCTGTGCCGATCGTGGCCGTAGGCGCCGGTGCGGGAAACCAGCTCACCGGAGCGTCCCTCAACCAGCGTTTGGGAGCCAGGCTGGCCGTGGAACACCTGATCGGTCTGGGGCATCGCAGCATCGCCCACATTTCCGGGCCTACGCACTGGATCGACGCCGCGGAGCGCATTGAGGGCTGGCGGGAGGCGATGGACACGGCCGGACTCGAGGCGAGCGTCCTGCTCCAGGGTGCCTGGGATGCCGCATCCGGATACCAGGCCGGACGGGAACTCATCGACCACGACTCCGTAACCGCTGTATTCGTAGCGAATGACCAGATGGCCGTCGGCGTCCTCCGCGCCCTCCAGGAAGCCGGCCGCCACGTACCAGGCGATATCAGCGTGGTGGGCTACGACGACCAGCCGGAGGCCGGGTTCTTCATGCCTCCCTTGACCACCATCAAGCAGGACTTCGAAGAACTCGGGCGAAAAACCATGGAAGAGATGCTGCACCAGCTGGAGGGGAAAGCAGGAACCCGGGACCAGATCGTGGATCCGCGCCTGGTCATCAGGGCAACCACGGCTGCACCGGCACACTAAACTAGGAGCCATGACTTCCACCAGTTTCCCTGCAGTCGACACTGCTGCTGCCCGTGCCCGCCTTCTTGAACTCATCAAAGAGCTGGCGGTGGTCCGCGGCAAGGTTATCCTCTCCAGCGGCAAGGAAGCGGACTACTACATCGACCTGCGCCGCATCACCTTGCACCACGAGGCCTCCAAGCTGGTAGGCCAGGTCATGCTGGCAATGATCGACGACGCCGGCGTTGCGGTTGAGTGCGCAGGCGGACTCACCATGGGTGCCGACCCCGTCGGTACCGCTGTCATGCACGCTGCTGCCGATGCCGGCCGTGCCGTGGACGCCTTCGTCGTCCGCAAAGCCCAGAAGTCCTACGGCATGGGCCGCCAGGTGGAAGGTCCCTCAGTCGAAGGCCGCAACGTGGTGGTCCTCGAGGACACGTCCACCACCGGCGGGTCCGCGCTGACCGCCGTCGAAGGTGTCCGCAAGGCGGGCGGCAACGTGGTGGCCGTGGCTGTGATCGTGGACCGCAACACCGGTGCCAAAGAGAAGATCGAAGCCGAAACCGGCGTTCCGTACCTCTTCGCTTTCGGCAAGGACGAACTGGGCCTGGACTAAACAGATTCCGTCCGGTTACTGATTGCAAGAGCACATCCTAAGGGCACCGGCTGTGCGCAAACTGCGGGGATGTAAGGCAGTGCCGCCGAAGCCTATGCTTGCTGCGTGGACGTTCAAGTAGGGAAGCTGCCGGCGCCGCCGGAGGTGACTGAAAACCCTCCCGCGCCGGTAACTCCGGAACCTGAAACGGCGGGGGATCCGGGCTCCTGGGCCCGGATCCTGCCTTACGCTGCCCGGCTCAAGAAGACGTCCCGCCGTAATTTCCTGACCTACGCCGGCATTTCCGCAGCCCTGGCCGGGGACATGCTATTCACCAGGCGCGTCCAGGCGGAGCGCCGGGCCACCAAAATCCTTCGGGTCCCGGACCCGTACTCGGACCTGTACTTTCCCAAAGCCAGTTGGATCCTCTTTCCCGGGTACAAAACCAGTTGGGAAGAAGCACAGTGGATCCTCAACTCGCTGCGTCCTGCACTGCACCAACGCGGCCGCCTGGCCGCCGTCGGATATTCCAATCTGGGCCTGGACGTCGATGAAGTAGTCCGCGCAATCATCCTGCATGTCCGCGAGCTGGAACTGGAGAAGCTGTACTTTTACGGTCACAGCTTTGGCGGAATGCTCGCGACGCAGGTTGCTGCACGCCTGCTGGAACTCCATGGCGTGGAAACGCAGGTGATTGTCCTGGATTCGAGTCCGTTCAGCCGCGCAGATGTCCTGGACCAGAGCTGGTTCGACGGCGTTGTGTTCCTTTATGAGAACGGCTTCCGCATTCCTTCGGTGCTGCGCGGGGGCTATGAGCTGGGGGAGCGCGTGGTTCACAAGGACGAGCGCACGTGGCGGCAGATCCTCGATCAGACGATGGAACAGCTTTCGCCTATCGCGCCTTCCAGTGTGCTGATCCAGACAGAGTCGGCCTACATCTACCACTTTGACGGGCTGCGGTTCGCGGGCAAGATCGGCGGCGCCAAGATGGCGTTCCTGGGCAACTCCAAGGACGGCACCGTGGACTACGAATCGGCGCGTGCGGGATGGAGCAAGGTTTTCGGCGCCAACATGGCCCTGCCCACCCTGAGTACCGAGGGCGCACGGCCGGCGCACGCGAGTCCGCAGTGGAACGCCGGCGTATACCGGCCATTGCTGGAAAAGGTACAGGATGAGCTCCTGCCCCTGCCGCCCGAACCGGAGGAACCGTCGTACCAGGAGCCCAATGGGAAGATCATCAGGCCTGCGTAAGGTGGCTGGAGCGTTCAGCGCAACGCTTCAACCTCGACGGCGGTGAGGCCCGCTTCACGCAGGAAGCCGCCGACATCGCCGAATTCCTTGGAGAATCCGGCCAGGAAGTGCCGCATGGCAGCTTCCGGGCTCTGCAGGATCATGAGGTCGGGGCTGAAATACTCTGCCGGAGTTGATGGGACGCTGAGCCGCCATGTTTCGGCCATGACCTCCAGGACGTCCGGCAGGTTGGCGGTGGTCGCCACATAGTCGGCCACTACGTCGTCCTCGGTCCCGCCTGCTGCCAGGAGCCCGACCGCGGACACCACACCCGTCCGGTCCTTGCCCAGCGAGCAATGCACCAGCGTGCGTTTGCCACGCGCCACGGGTCGCAGGGCCTCAGCCACCCATTCGGGCCGCAGCCGGATCCAGCCGAGGTACAGCTCGCCCAGGTCCTCGGCCGTCTCCACGGCTTGAAGCGACCCCGCGATGGCGTTGGGGTCCAGTGGGTTATGGATGAGTTCGACGGCGGGTGGGGCTGCAGCGGCCGGCCCGCCGCCGCCGTCGTGAACCAACCACGGAACGAGGGAGCGCTCCAGCTCGCTGCGCAGGTCAACGATGGCTTGGATGCCGTGTTCCACCAGGAACCCTGACGTTGCCGCGGCATCCAAGCCGAACGGCTGGCTCCCCCTGAGAATCCGTCCCCCGGCCAGGGGACGCAGATTGAGCACAGCCATGGTGGTTCCTTCTTAGATCTGGCTCTTGAGGTCGGCCACTGAATTCAGGATCTGGTTGGGCCGGAAGGGGAAGGACACGATTTCCTCGCGCTGCGTAATTCCGCTGAGCACCAGGACCGTGTGCAGGCCCGCTTCCATGCCGGCCACGATGTCCGTGTCCATGCGGTCGCCGATCATGGCCGTGGTCTCCGAGTGGGCATCGATCTGGTTCATGGCGGAGCGGAACATCATGGGGTTCGGCTTGCCCACGATGTATGGTTCGCGGCCCGTGGCCTTGGTGATCATGGCCGCGATGGCACCTGTAGCGGGCATGGGACCGTCCTTGGAAGGGCCGGTGGCGTCCGGGTTGGTGGCGATGAAGCGGGCGCCGGCCAGAATGTGGCGGACGGCCATGGTGATCGCTTCGAAGGAATAGGTGCGGGTTTCGCCGAGGACCACGAAATCGGGGTCGGTGTCCGTGAGGATGAATCCGGCTTCGTGCAGGGCGGTGGTGAGGCCGGCCTCGCCGATGGTGTACGCGCGGTTGCCCGAATCGGAGGACTGCACCTGGTCCTTGAGGAACTGGGCTGTGGCGAGCGCGGAGGTCCAGATGTTCTCTTCGGGGACTTCCAAGCCGGACGCACGGAGGCGGGCTGCGAGGTCGCGCGGGGTGAAGATGGAGTTGTTGGTCAGCACCAGGAAGCGCTTGGACGTATCCACCCAGCGCTGGATGAGCTCGGCTGCGCCGGGGATGGCCTGGTTTTCGTGGACGAGGACGCCGTCCATGTCCGTGAGCCAGCATTCGATCTCGTGGCCATTACGGTAAACCGACGTGGACGGGTGGGGCGTGGTTTCTTCTGCCATATTTGCCTCCGGCTGGGGTTGGTCATGCACTGCTTCCCAGTCTTTCATCATTCGGGCTGCCGGACATCACGTAGCGGTGCTGGTGTTTAACTATAAACTGAGTGTATAGATGGAGTCGTGAACAACTCACTTACCCTCCTTGGCCTCTTGAGCCGCGAAGCCAGTTACGGCTACGACCTCAAGCACTCCTATGACCGATACTTCGGGGCCGGAAAAGCCCTGGCGTTCGGGCAGGTGTATTCAACTCTGGCGCGCATGGTCCGCGACGAACTGATCCGCGCACTGGGAGAAGAGACCGGGGGCGGTCCCGACCGCAAAAAGTACGAAATCACACTGGCCGGTGAGGCCAAGGTCCGCGAATGGCTGTTCACCCCGGACGTCCCCTCGGAATCACTGCAAAGCAACCTGTTCGCCAAGACTGTGATCGCCCTGCTCCTTCACGACGATGCTGAGCGGCTCCTTGACCTGCAGCGCAGCGAGCACATGGCCCGGATGCGTGAACTGACCAGGCTCAAGAAGGACGCGGACTTGCTGCAGGTCCTGATGTGTGACCACGGGTTGTTCCATATCGAAGCGGACCTGCGGTGGATGGACCTCACCAGTGCCCGACTGACCCAACTCACGAAGGAGCTGCTGGGCGCATGACCACAGACAACACAGCCCCCATCCTCAGTGCCCGCGGTCTCCGCCACTCCTTCGGCCCAACGGAGGCACTGAGAGGCATCGACCTCGATGTCCACCCGGGAGAAGTTCTTGCCGTCATGGGCCCTTCCGGATCCGGAAAGTCCACCCTGCTGCACTGCCTGGCAGGCGTCCTGACGCCCGACGCCGGTTCCGTCACCTACAGCCCTTCCGGACGAACCCCCAGCGACATCAGTTCCTTGCGCGAGCCCCAACGCTCGCGCCTGAGATTGACGGAGTTTGGGTTCGTATTCCAGTTTGGGCAGCTCCTGCCGGAGCTCTCGGCCGCCGACAATGTCAGCCTTCCGTTGCTCCTGGACGGGATCAACCGCCAGGAGGCCCTCCGTAGATCATCGGACCTCCTGGAGCAGCTCGGGCTGGGCGGCCTGAGTGCCAAGTTGCCTGGTGAACTGTCCGGTGGCCAGGCCCAGCGTGTGGCGGTTGCCCGTGCGCTGGTGACCTCCCCTGCCTTGTTGTTTGCGGACGAGCCTACCGGTGCCCTCGATTCACTGGCCTCGGAAGCTGTCCTGACCCTGATGCTGGAACTTGTGCGTCAGGCGGGAACCACGGTAGTGATGATTACCCATGATGCGCGCACCGCTGCTTACGCCGACCGGGAAGTCATCGTCCGCGACGGCGTCCTGGGTGCCGGCTACCGGGTGTCCCCGTGAATGCCGGAAAGATGCGACTGAACACAGGCTTGTTGCGCCTCGCGGTGCTTGGAAGCCGGTCCGCCTACGGCAGGCTTGCCGGAATCGCGGGAGGCGTCGCCGTCGGGGTTTGCCTGTTGTTATTGCTATGGGGTGGAGCAAACGGGCTGCAGGCCCGGGACGATCGCGGCGCGTGGCTCCGCGAATCGGGTAGTCCCTCCGTCTCCGGGACCCTCGACGCTTCAGGGAGCGCAGCCCCCATACCTTTGACGCCGGATAGCGCGCTGATGCGTACCAGGGGCGCAGAGGTCTTCCGGGACAAACTCATCGAGCGGCGCGACTTCGCGGCCCTGCCGTCCACCACCATGGAAATTCCCGGGATCGGCAGGCCGCCTGAACCAGGAAGCTACTACGCATCGCCGGCCCTGCAGCGCCTTATTGAATCCACGCCCGGGGACCAGCTGGGCGACCGCTTCGGTAAATTCGCCGGCATCATCGATGACTCGGCACTCCCGGGCCCGGACTCGCTGATGGTCATCACGGGTGCGCAGGAAGCTGAGCTTCGCCAAGGCGGTAGCGCCGCCATCGTGTCGGACTTTACCAGCAACCCCTACGGGGGCAGCGCGGCCAGCTACGTCACAGTATTGATGATCGGCGCCCTCGCGGTGTTCTTTCCGGTGCTGCTGTTGATCAGCATCGTCACTGGGCTGGGTGCCGCGCAGCGTCGGGAACGCTTTGCCACACTGCGGCTCATCGGAGCGTCAACACGCACGGTCTCACGGATAGCCGCCGCTGAGGTTATGATTCCCGGCCTTATCGGCGCGGTCGTGGGTGCGGGTTTGGCCGTCGTCTTGACCCCGTTGGCGGCGGAGGTACCGGTCAACGGCAGCAGGATGTTCGCCACGGACCTGCACACCGGGTGGAGTGCTGCAGTGATGGTGGTGGCCATGGTGGTGGGAGCCTCAGCGCTGGTTGCCGCTTTAAGGACCGCCCGTGCCGACGTGGGGCCCTTGGGGGTGAACAGGACCGTGCACGACAAAGTCCCCACGGCCTGGCGCGCATTGCCGCTGCTTCTTGGCTTGCTCTTCATGGGATCGGCTGTGGTTATCATCCGTGTCCTGAAAATCCGGCTTCCCTGGCTTGAGTCGCCCTTGTTGGTAGTTGGCTTCATGGCCGTGTTGGCGGGGATCGTGGTGATCGGCCCCTGGATGACCAGGACCGTGAGCCGTGCCGGGTTGCGATACGCCGGGAGTGCAGCCGCGGTCATCGCGGCCAGCCGCATCCAGAGGACCCCGGTGGCGACTTTCCGTTCGGTCTCCGGTTTGGTTGTCGCCGTCTTCGTCGTGTCCGTGTTTGCCGGGGCATCCAGTATTGTCCAGTCGGACGAGGGTCCCGTGGCGCGGCCCGGTCTCCTTCAGCCCACGAGTCTGCAGGCGACGGTCCGTTCCGGGGATACAGAACGGCCGGGGGAGCTGCAGGCCTCTGTGGCGCGGACCGTCTCGGAGGCCACATCAAAGCCCGGCATCCGGAGTGCTGTTATCGGATACGGCCCCGCCGCGTTGTCTGAAGCCGGCGCTGGGTCCGAGCTCGTCTTCACCAGCAAGGACGCCTTGGAGTTGGGGTTCAAAGACATCCCTTCCTCCGGGGTCGTCGCTGTGGACGGGACCTTCCTCTACTTTTGGACCGCGCAACCGCTGTCGCTGAGACCGGCGCCGGCCGGAAGCCTCGAGGGTCTGGTGCCCGTGGTGGTGGTGCTCGGGACGGACGGCACGCCTGAGGCCATGGACCGCGCCCGGACAGTATTGGACAGCTCGGCCGCAACGGCCACACCAGCGAGTGCCACCCCCGATGTCCAACTGCAATCGTCCCGCCGCCTGATCCAGGGTTTGGCTGCGTTGGCATATCTGGGCATGTTCGTCGCGGTTGCCGTCGCCGGGTTGTCCCTGGCTGTCGGGACCGCTGCGGCCATCATGGACCGCAAACGCGTCTTCGGCCTCATGCGGCTCATGGGGATGCCCGCTTCTGTGCTTCGGGGGATCATCACCCGTGAAGCTGTCGTCCCCCTTCTTAGTGTTTTGCTGCTCTCCGTGAGCCTCGGCTTCCTGACCGCTTGGCTCATGGTGACGGCCATCAACGACAACTATCAAGTGGCCTGGCCGGAACCCGGCTACTTCGTTGCTCTGGCGGTGAGCCTTGCCCTTTCCTGTTGCGCCGTAGCGGGAACCTTCGGCCTCATCCGTGGAAATGCGGCCATGACAGCCACCCGTTTTGAGTGATGCGCTTCCCGTTGGGCCCCGGCATTTCGACGGCGTGACTTGCGTTGGGCGCGCCGGCCTGGTCTACGCTTGTTCCGGCGCCGGCCTGGATGCGGCGCTGGACTGATTGCGGCGTGCTCGCACGCCGGCACCGTGGGTCGGGGGATCGACACGGTGAGCACCACGCCGTCCGCTTCAGCAGGTCCCTCGTTCCGGATAGACCACCGGTTGTGTCCGCAAGGATGATCCGGTGCCCACAGCATGTGAAAGGGCCTTGCCATGAGCAACAACAACGGCGTACCCCAGCCTCCCTACAATCCGGACGGCGTACCGCAGCCACGCTACGACACGGGCAAAGAGCAGTACCGCCAGTACCAGCCCGGGCAAGCGCAGCCCATGTACCAGCCGGAAGCCCAGCAGCAAGGCCAGCCGCAGCCAGCCCAGCCGCAGCCAGCCCAACCGCAGGACGCGCCGACGCAGGCTTTTCCGACGCAGGCTTTTCCTGCACGGCACGACCCCACCCAGGCCTTCCCTGTGCAGCAGGGCCATCCCGGTAACCCAAACCAGCCGGGTTACCCGGGTCAGCCCGGCGACGCCAACCAGCCAGGGTTCCCGCCGCCCGGCGGCCCCTACCCGGGCCAGCCAACTGGACCCGGCCAGAACCCGGGTGACCACAACAGGAAGTCCCTGTTCCTGATCCTCGGCGGTGTCGCCGTCGTCGTGATCATTGCCCTGGTAGTTGCGTTCACCTGGTTGATTCCGTCCCTGACCAAGCCGACTGCCGTTGACTCGCCGTCGCCTTCGGTCACGTCCTCGGACGAGGCGTCGGATGCGGCCGCTGAGCCGTCTGCGGATCCGTCCGCCGAGGCTGAGCCTTCCGGTGACGCGTCGGCGTCCACCGACATCCCGGCCGGGGCCATCCCGCTGCCGTCAGCATGGGAGAACTTCGCGGGCCCCAGCAACGTTCCAGCGGACGGCGACCCGTTGTTCAGCAAATGGGTCACGGGCGAATCGTCCTTCCAGTACTTGGCCGAGTGGACCCACGACGAATCATTCGGCATCACCAAGGACCCCACCACGGGCGAAGAGATCCAGAAGAAGGCCCAAGGCACGGTGGAGACCGACGGCGACGGGATCGCGCTCGCCTATGCCTTCTTCGCTGAATCCGAGGAAGGTAAGTTCGGCAAGGATCCGGCGGAAATCAAGAAGGCCCTGGAAGATATCGAGGCCCGGTACAAGGGCATGACAGCCACTGAACTGCCGCAGAACCTGGTAGGCCACAAGTGCGCCTCGGACTTCAAGACCTCCATGCCGGAGATCCGTGAGTTCCGTCGTGGCGCGGCTGTGGTTGTCGGATTCACCTGCACCAACGCCCGCGGCGAGGCCATCCAGGCAGTGAACCTGTTCTCCGTTACGCCATGGGGCACTCCGCAGATGCTCGGTGTCAGCGGACACAAGACCTACTGGGACGCGCACCCGGGTCTCTTCGAGCAGCTGGCCAACTCGTACCGCATCAACAAGTGGAAGATGGGCTAGGAACCCGCGCTCCAACGGGCCACGGGCTCAATCGGGCCACGGGCTCAAGCGGGGAAACGGCAGGGCTAAAGTTGAGGGGTGACTGACCTTCCCCCCAACACAGCCCTGCCCGCCCCTGCCGCGTCCCCGGAGGGGACCACCGCAGAAGGCGAGGCCGAAGCGAAGGCGGAGGTCGGCGTCGGGCCCTGGGAAGGCGAGTGGCCCGTTGGCGAGCACTGGGATCCGGACCTCCTGCGTGACGGCGACCGGCGCAACGTGGTTGACCAGTACCGCTACTGGAAGCACGAAGCTATTGTCGCCGACCTCGATTCGAAGCGGCACGATTTCCACATCGCCATTGAGAACTGGCAGCACGACCTCAACATCGGCACCGTGGTGCGGACCGCCAACGCCTTCCTCGCCAAGGAGGTCCACATTATTGGCCGACGGCGGTGGAACCGTCGCGGGGCCATGGTCACCGACCGCTACCAGCACGTCCGCCACCACCCCACGGTTGAGGACTTCGTCCAGTGGGCCGAGGGGGAGGGGCTTGCCGTGATCGGCATCGACATCTTCCCGGATTCCGTACCGCTTGAAACGTACGATCTCCCGAAGAACTGCGTCCTGGTGTTCGGGCAGGAAGGCCCCGGCCTCACGCCTGAGGTGCACGATGCCGCCGTCGCAACCCTGTCCATTGAGCAGTTCGGCTCCACCCGGTCCATGAATGCGGCCTCCGCGGCGGCCATCGCCATGCACGCGTGGGTGCGCCGCCACGTGTTCCAACAGCCGGTTTCGTAGCTTCCCCGAGTTGGCACTTAATGACAGTCCCGGTGCGGCGTCTTCAGGTGGCTAGTGCAACACCCCTGTAGTTGGAGGGGTGTCATGGTCAAGAAGTTGCCGTGGTCGGTTCGTGCGTGTGCGTATGAGCACTTGCTGGCGGGTGAGGACACGGGACGAAGTGCTGCCGCGGCTGGGGTGTCCCGGCAAGCGGTGTCGCATTGGGCGAAACTAGCGGGCATGGAACTTATCTCCGGCCCTGGTGGTGGCGTGCGTCTTCCGATGGCTTCGGAGGTGCTTTCGCGGGATAAGGAGCGAAGGTACCGGCGGCTGACTTTGGAGGACCGGGCTTATATCAAGGCCTGTCTGGGCTTGCCGGAGCCGCGTTCCATGCGACAGATCGCCAAGGAGTTGGGCGTGCATCCATCAACGGTGTCCCGGGAGATCCGCCGACACAGTATCGAGCATTGGGCCCGGCGCTATTACGACGCCGGGGTTGCCCAACACCGGGCACTGGTCCGCCGTAGACGGAACCGGCCCGTGAAGCTCTCTGCGGGAACGGCGGTGTGGAAGGAGGTCGTGGCACGCTTGAACCAGCGTTTCTCACCTCAACAGAGCGCTGCGGACCTGAAGAAGACGTTCCCCGAGCAGCCGGAGATGCACGTGTCCCACGAGTCAATTTACCAAGCCCTTTACGTGCAGGGCCGGGGTGCCTTGCGGCATGAACTTGCCGTGGAGAAGGCCCTACGTTCGGGCCGGACCGGTCGTAAGCCCCAATCAAAGCTGCCTGCCAGGAACGTAAGGCCCTGGCTTGAAGGGGCCCGGCTGAGCGACCGGCCCGCCGAAGTCCAGGACCGGGCCGTGCCCGGCCATTGGGAAGGTGATTTGGTCGTGGGTCCCGGTAACTCCGGGATCGTCACCTTGGTCGAGCGCTCCTCACGGTTCACTTTGCTGGGCCGGCTGCCGGGAGCCAGGGACAGCGCGACGGTCATCGAGGTCATGCAGAAAATGATCCACACCCTGCCCCAGGCGATCCTTAAAACGATCACCTGGGACCAAGGCACGGAAATGGCTCAACACGCCAAGTTCACAGTAGCGACCGGCTGCCAGCTGTTCTTCTGTGACCCGCACTCACCCTGGCAACGCGGCACGAACGAGAACACCAACGGACTGGTCCGCGATATCCACCCCAAAGGCACGAACTTCAACCAGGTCAGCGACGAAGAACTCGCCCACACCCAGCACCTGCTCAACATCCGACCGCGTCAAACACTCCAATGGGACACCCCAACTGAAAGACTGACCAAACTAATCGATGGTGTTGCACTAGCAAGCTGAAACCGCCTGCTCCGGATTGTCATTAAATGCCACCTCGGCGGAAGTGTTAAGAGCCCCAGTGACCCGAAACACGGCGCCCCCGCGGATATCGCTAGGATGGGTGCTAGCCGTAAGCGGTCTACTCCAGGGTTACCAACCCACAGACGAATTCAGCATAGGAGTCACCATGCCCATTGCAACCCCAGAGATTTACTCCGAGATGATCGACCGCGCAAAGGCTGGCGGATTCGCTTTCCCTGCGGTCAACGTGACGTCGTCGCAGACTCTGAACGCTGCGATCCGCGGTTTCGCCGAGGCCGAATCGGACGGCATCATCCAGGTTTCCACCGGTGGCGCAGCCTACTGGTCCGGCGCTTCGGTCAAGGACATGGTTGCCGGTTCCCTCGGCTTCGCCGCGTTCGCCCGCGAAGTTGCCAAGAACTACAACGTCAACATCGCCCTGCACACGGACCACTGCCCGCAGGACAAGCTGGCGGACTTCGTTCTGCCGCTGCTGGCCGCTTCCGAGGAAGCCGTCAAGGCCGGCAAGGACCCGATCTTCAACTCGCACATGTGGGACGGCTCGCACGAGACCCTCTCCGAGAACCTGCGCATCGGCCGTGAACTGCTGGAGCGCGCAGCTGCTGCCAAGATCATCCTCGAGGTTGAAATCGGCACCGTTGGTGGCGAAGAAGACGGCGTTGAGAACGAGATCAACGAGAAGCTCTACACCACCACCGAGGATGCCCTCGCAACCATCGAGGCCCTGGGTGCCGGCGAAAACGGCCGCTACCTGACCGCACTGACCTTCGGCAACGTGCACGGTGTGTACAAGCCGGGCAACGTGAAGCTCCGCCCCGAACTGCTCAAGCAGATCCAGGCTGAGGTTGGCGCCAAGATCGGCAAGGAAAACCCGTTCGACCTTGTGTTCCACGGCGGCTCCGGCTCCACGGAACAGGAAATCGCTGACGCCGTTTCCTACGGTGTCATCAAGATGAACATCGACACCGACACCCAGTACGCTTTCACCCGCCCGGTTGCCGGCCACATGTTCTCGAACTACGACGGCGTCCTGAAGGTCGACGGCGAAATGGGCAACAAGAAGACCTATGACCCCCGGGTCTGGGGTGCTTCCGCCGAAGCCGGCATGGCCGCGCGCATCGTCGAAGCCGCCCAGCAGCTCGGATCGGTGGGCAAGACCTTCTGATGTCCGACGAATTCCGGAAGAACCTGATGGGGCCGGAGCCCACGCTCCTGCCCGCCGAGAACGAGATCTACCAGCACCTGGCCCTCGGCAAGGAAGCACTGGACCTCGTGGCGCAGAACCCCACATCGTCACTGCTGTGGGCCATCCTCGCCGAGGAAGCCTGGGCGGAGGGCCGGACCATCGAGTCCTACGCCTACGCCCGCGTCGGTTACCACCGCGGCCTCGATTCGCTGCGCCGCAACGGTTGGCGCGGCGTCGGACCCATCCCGTGGGAGCACGAGCCCAACCAGGGCTTCCTGCGCGCGCTTTACGCACTGGGCCGGGCCGCTTCGGCGATCGGTGAAGCTGAAGAACCTGAGCGGATCGAGAAGTTCCTGAACGACTCGGACCCGAAGGCCAAGGCAGCGCTCGAAGCCCGCTAAAGCCAAGCAAACGACGACGGCGACCCTCACCAAAAGGCGAGGGTCGCCGTCGTCGTTAAGGGCGTCAGTCCGTGACGGCTGAGTGCCGCGGGCGTCCCAGCGGGACCACCAGCGGCGTGTGCGTCACGGGGTCATCGATGATTTTGCAGGCCATCCCGAACACTTCCTCCACCAAGGACCCGGTGATGACGTCGGCGGGGGCGCCTTCGGCCACCACCACGCCGTCCTTCATGGCGATGATGTGGTCCGCGTAGCGGCTGGCGTGGTTGAGGTCGTGGAGCACGGCAACCAGTGTGTGGCCCTTGTCCAGGTTGAGCTCGCGGAAGAGTTCCAGCAGCTCGATCTGGTGAGCAATATCGAGGAAGGTGGTGGGTTCGTCCAGGAGCATCAGCGGCGTCTGCTGGGCGAGCACCATGGCCACCCACACGCGCTGCCGCTGACCGCCGGAGAGCTCGTCCACCAGGCGCCCGGACAGGGCCGAGACTCCAGTGGCTTCCATGGCCTCCGCTACCGCGGACTCGTCCTCCACACTCCACTGCCGCAGGAGTTTCTGGTGCGGGTACCGGCCGCGGGCCACGAGATCAGCGACCGTGATGCCGTCGGGGGCGATGGAGGACTGGGGGAGCAACCCGAGCCGGCGCGCCAGTTCCTTTGCGGGCAGCGACGTCACGGATTTTCCGTCCAACAGCACCTGTCCGCTGCGGGGCTTGATGAGCCGGGCGAGCGCCCGCAGCAGCGTGGACTTGCCGCAGGCGTTGGGCCCGACGATCACCGTGAACTTCCCCTCGGGGATGCGCACATTGAGGTTCTCGGAGATGACGCGCTGCTCATAGCCAATGGTCAGGGCTTCTGCGTGGAGCTGCGGTGCAGCAGTGGTGAGGCTCATGATTTCCTTGCTTCCCTGGCCAGCAGCCAAACGAGGTAGATACCGCCGATGCACACCGTCACAACCCCGACTGGCAGTTGGATCGGAGCGAAGAGACGCTGCGCTGCCAGGTCGCTGGACACCAGCAGGAAGGCACCCATCACCGCGGAAGGCAGCAATGTGATGCCGGCACTCCGGGTTAGCCGCCGGGCAAGCTGGGGAGCGGCGAGGGCCACGAAGGCGATGGGACCGGCCACTGCAGTGACGGCAGCCGTCAGCGCAACGCCCAGGATGAGCAACAGCAAACGGGTGGGTTCGGCCCGGACGCCCAAGGCGCGGGCGGCGTCGTCGCCCATTTCCAGGAGCTGCATGCGACGCGCCACGGCCAGCGTGGCCAAACCAACCACAACAACCACGACGGCGGCCGGCGCCGCTTGCTCCCACGTGATGCCGTTAAGGGACCCGGCTCCCCAGACGGCGGCCGCCAGGGCGGCCTCGAGTTCGGCTTGCAGGATGAGCCAGTGGTTCAGCGCAGCAAGCATGGCGCTGATGCCGATGCCCACGATGATGAGCCGGAAGCCCTGGGAACCACGGCGGTAGGCCAGCAAATAGACGGCCAGGGCTGTGAGGACTCCGCCCACCAAGGCGCCGGCCGCAACTCCCGCATAACTGCCACCCACCGTGAGCATCACAACGAGCGCCCCGGTGTAGGCACCCGTATTGAAGCCGATGATGTCAGGGCTGCCCAGCGGGTTGCGCGTCATGGACTGGAAGATGCCACCGCTCATGCCAAGCGCCGCACCGAACACCAGCGCCGCCAGGACCCGGGGAAGGCGCCATTCTATGACGATTGTTTGGGCGAGCCCCGGGGCATCGCCGGTGAAGGCTTGCAGTACTTGTTGTACCGGGACCTCGTAGTCACCCGTCGCCAGCGAAACCACGGCTACTGCAAGCGCGGCCAGAAGCAGCGGAACGCAGACGAGCATGCTGCGGATATCCAGCCGGAGGCTCAGCGAACGGTTGCGGACCACAGCAACAGGCCGGCCGAAGTCGACCCTCTTCCCTGGGTCCAGGCGGCTCATAGCCCGCTCACTTTCCGGCGCCGTGCCAAGGCGATGAGTACAGGCGCGCCGATGAACGCTGTCACCACGCCTACCTGCAGCTCACCGGGTGCGGCAACCCTGCCAACAACATCCGATACCAGCAGCAGGATGGGGGAGAGCAGGACTGTCGTGGCCATGATCCACCGCTGGTCCGGGCCCACGATCCACCGGGCCACATGGGGAACCATGAGTCCCACAAAGCCGATGGCGCCAGCTCCTGCTGTGGCTGCGCCGCTGAGGAGGGTGATGGCCACGACGCCCAGGATGCGGGTGCGGTTGACGTTGGCGCCAAGGGAAGTGGCGAGGTCGTCTCCCAGTGCCAGGGCGTTGAGGCCGCGGACGCACAACAACGCCACGAGCAATCCCACGCCCATGAACGGTGCCACCGTGGCAACGGACTCCATGCTGCGGGTGTCCAGTGAGCCGATGCTCCACGAGCGCAGGTGGTCAAAGGCCTTGGGGTTCAGGAGTGTGAGTCCGGAGCCAATGCCGGTGAGGACGGCGCCCAGGGCAACACCGGCCAGTGTCAGCCGGATGGGATTCACCACGTTCCGTCCTGAGGTTCCGATCAGGTAGACCGCTGCGGTGGTGAGGATGGCCCCGCCAAACGCGAACCAGATGTAGCCGCTCAGGGTAGCTACCCCGAAGACACCAATGGCCACCACGATCGCAAACGAGGCACCCGCGTTGACCCCGAGGATGCCGGGATCGGCCAGGGGATTCCGGGTAATGGCCTGGATCAGCGCGCCGGCCATGCCCAAGGCGACTCCCACAGCGATCCCCATCAAAGTGCGCGGCAACCGGCTTTCAAGGATGATCGCGTGATCGGCGGTGTCCTGCGGGTTGGTGAAGGCCTGGAGAATGGTGGACGCCGGGATGAGCTTCGCACCGACACCCAGGCTTAGCACCACGGCACCGAGAAGGATTGCGGCCGCCGCGACCAAAAAGGTGACGCGCCAGCCGGATCTCTTGACGACGCCGCCGCATGGGGCCGCGTTGTCACCTGACTGGGCCGCGGTTGCTGGCTCGCCGGCGTGCGGCTTGGGAGCGGGAGCCATCAGTTGGGACACGACAGGGACCATTTCAGAGAGGGGCAATAAAGGAAGGGCTATCCGTGACTGTCGTCACAACGTCACAGAAGTGTGCCCTAATTAGGTTAGCCTTACCCAGTGAAAAATGACGATTTTGAAGTTCAGCCGCCCAAGGGCTCCCGTGCGCGAAAGCTCGTAATGAAGGCGGTCGGTGCCACCTTGCTTATGGCCCTCGTCGCGGGCTGCGGCACCAGTGGTACCTCGGGTTCCAGCGCGGGCAACGCCGATGTTGCCACGGGAGGATCGAAGTTCACCACCGCTGACCAGGAAACGGCGAAGCTCGGCACAGACGCCGCGCCCGGCGTTTTCCCGCGCACCCTGACGCACGCAAACGGTGAAACAACCTTGGAAAAGAAGCCCACCCGCGTGGTGGTACTCGACACCGGCGAACTCGACGACGTCGTCACCCTTGGCGTCACGCCGGTGGGCATGGCCACCACCGAAGGCGCCAACCCTGTTCCCACCTACCTGGCTGACAAGGTCAAGGATGTCCCCTCCGTGGGCACCATCCAGGACCTCAACCTTGAAGCCATCGCAGCGCTCAAGCCGGACCTCATCCTCGGCAGCAAGCTCCGGGCCGACAAACTCTACAAGCAGTTGTCATCCATTGCCCCCACCGTGTTCAGCATCCGGCCAGGCTTCCCGTGGAAGGAAAACTTCCTCCTGGTCGGCAAGTCACTGGGCGAGGAAGACAAGGCCACCAAAGCCCTCAACGACTACCAGGGCGAAGCTGACGCGCTGAAGGCAGACGTCAAGGGCGACCCGAAGATCTCGCTGGTCCGCTTCCTGCCGGGCAAGATCCGCCTGTATGCCAACAAGTCCCTCATCGGCGTCATTCTGAAGGACGCAGGCTTGGCGCGCCCGGAGAACCAGAACATTGATGAGCTCGCGGCTGAAATCTCGGCCGAGAACATCGAGCAAGGCGACGCCGACTGGATCTTCTACAGCAGCTACGGCGACCCCTCAGCCACCGGGGAAACCTCTGTAGTTGAAGGCGCTGTCTGGCCCAAGCTCGGCGCAGTCAAAGCCGGCCACGCGAAAGCGGTCAATGACGACGTCTGGTTCCTCGGCCTCGGCCCCACAGGCGCCCAGCTGATCCTGAAGGACCTCCGCAGCATGCTGGTCGGCTGACCCGGCCCCACCACAAGAACCCCAACGACGACGGCGGCCCTCACCAAAGAGGTGAGGGCCGCCGTCGTCGTGTGTGTTGTGGGGCCTGGTCTGCGGGTTATTCCGGGGGATTGGGGCGCAAAGCGGGCCCCACAACGAAGGTGTGACTAGGCCTTGCGGGGAATGCCCGTGCGGGCCATGGCCTCGGCGTAGGCACCGTGGATGGCGTCCAGGTATTCCTGCTGGCGCGCCGGCGTGCCCGCGAAGGAGCGGCCACCGAGCGAGCGGACCTTGAACGTCTTGAAACCGCGGCGCGCGATGCTGGCTGGTGCAGCCTTCATGAGCTGGTCCGCCAGGCGGTGGGCTTCGTTTCCGTGTGCCACCAGGGCAGAGGTGCGCGGCAGGAGCTGCAGGAGGCGAAGCAGTGGCTTGAGGCCCTCGGTGATGTTGGCGGGGGTGAGCTTGCCCGGCTCCTCGTTGGGCTCGATCCACGGGTAGGCGTTCCACGGCATCATGAGCTCGGGGCGGAGGCCCAGCTGCCACTGCATGCCGAGCATGCGGGTGGCTGCTTCCTCGTCGCCGGGGGTGATGAAGCCCTCACCGGTGGTGGTGCGCTGATTGGAGAAAAGGCTGACGATGCGGCAGTCATCCATGCTGTGGGCGGGGTCGATGTAGAGGACCTCGCTGCCTGGCTTCTGCTCCTTGATGGAGTCGCACAGCTCGTTGACCTCAGCGATGTGCGGTTCGTAGCGGCGGTTCCAGAGGATTTCTTCGGGTGATTCAGTCGCCAGTTCTTGCATCAGGGGTTAGGTCTCCTAGGTGTTACAGCGCACCGTTCCAAGGGGCCGCGGGCATGCCGCAGCCGAACCTCAAAGGGTGCTGTTGGGGGCTAACTAACCTTACCGGACTTACTGCCCCAATGGGGGCCGTCCCGGCGCGCCACTTAATGCGACGCGGCGTGTTGCCCGGGAAACGTGTCAGGCATCTCGGCCCGCCCGCAACTGCGGCACAAGGTTCGACGCCGGTGCGGCGCTCCCTGCCAGCGTCGAACGCCGGCATTAACCCTAAAGTGCACCTCGGCCGGGTGGGGCTTTTCCTTCCCCAGATAATGACGTTTGAAACTACTGGTTCCGGGGGAACCGTTCGGCCTCCCCGCCAGCTCAGCATCATCAACTGTGGGGGTTAAACAATGGTCGCTAAGACGTCATCCAACAAGGCAACGAAAGTTCGGGCGCTCCTCGCCGGCGGGCTTGTCCTGGGCGTGGGAGCTGCGTTCACCTTGGCTGCATGGACAGACAACGAGTGGGTCTTCGGCAATTCCGGTGGGGACAACGGACCGGGCACGCTGACCTACCACATGGAGCAAAACACTTTCAGCAACACCAACGGTACGGGCGCCGATGCGTGGAGCGACAAGCCGAACATCCCCACCGTGCCGAGCTCGGCAACTGACGGGGCACTGACGTTCGGCGCCATCTCGGCCGCCCTCAAGCCCGGTGATACTGCTTACGCGCCCATGCAGCTCCGGGCCGCGGCAGGTTCCGAAGCCCTGACGGCCACTTTGGCGGAGGCAGTCAAGCTCGGCGGAACCGCGCCGGCAGCCGACACCACCACCAATTCCCTGGCCCTCTACAACGCCCTGACCTACCGTGCGGTCCAGGGCGTCACACCGGCCAACTGCGCTGCAGGTACGCTGACCGGCGGCACCGACATCGTAGGTTCGGCAGCTGCCGGCGTCCCGCTGACGACAGTTTCCGCAACCCCCATCACACTGCCGAAGGGTGCCGACGCAGCAACGGCCGGCTCCGCGGTGAACATTTGCTTCGCCATCACCCTCCCGTCCGCCGTGACGGACGTGACCCTGCAGGGAAAGCAGACGGTTCCGCTGTGGAGGTTCACCAGCATCGTCAGCTCGTAACGCAGCTCTGTGACAGAGCCCTTGACCCGGACCAGAAGCTCGTCCCCATTGCCCCCTTCGGCCCCTGCCCTAGGCGGGGCGGGCTTCTGGGCCGTCTTGTCCCGCATCCTCAAGGTCTCCCGTGAAATTGCCTTGACTCTGCTGGCCTTGCTCGGGCTGGTGTGCATTCTGGCGCTGGTCCTGGGTTTCGTCTACAAGGCGTCGTTCGTGGTCTTCCGGACCGGATCCATGGAGCCCATCTACCCGGTCGGGGCGCTGTCCCTTACCGTGCAGGTCCCCGCCGCGGAGCTGGTCCCGGGTGATGTCGTCTCCGTGAAACGCTCGGAATCCGGCGTCCTGGTCACCCACCGCGTGGTGTCGGTGGAGCCTGACGGCTCTGGTGCTTCCTTACGGCTCAAGGGCGACGCGAACAGCTCGGAAGATCCGCTGCCGTACCAGGTGGACACCGCCCGGAAGGTACTGGCAACGGTACCCGCAGTGGGTTCCTGGGTGATGGCCATGCGGGGGCCTGGTTTCATCGGCGCTGCCACCATGGCGGTCGCCGCGCTTGTGGTGTGGGCGTACTGGCCCAAGCGGGTACCCCGTCACAAAGGTGTGGTGTCAACAGGGAGGTGAAAGAGCTGTGAAGCAGTGGAACCGGGTGGTGAGGCCCGCAGCGGCAGCGTGTGCCGCCGTCGTCGGGGTGCTGTTCTGTGCCGTCCCCGCCCAAGCCGCCGACCAGCTCATCCCGGTACCCGAGAACGGAACCCCGGGCGTCCTTTGGCTTTCCTCTTCCGTGTACCCGTTGGAGTTCCCGCAACTGGCACCAGGCGATTCGTTCGTGTGGCAGATCGGGTTGTCGCTGGAAAAGCCCCAAGCCACCTCCTCCTTGCAGCTCGTTGCCACAGGCGGCCTGGCCGCCGCTGACGGATACGGCATCGCCGTCGATGAATGCCCGTCCCCGTGGCAGGGCGACAGCGGGCTGAACAAGGAACTGAGCTGTCCCGAAGGCTCAACGCCCAGGATCCAGCCCACCCGCCTCAACGATTGGGACCAAGGCCTCCGTGTCCCGCTCAGCAACCTCCGGGCCGGGACCGCACCGTACCTCCGTTTCACCCTGGCAGGACCCGCCAGCGCCCCGCCCCAAGACGCGGCGCTCACCTTGGGGATCGGGGTCACCGCCATGGGAGACGACGACGGCGGCAGCGCGCCTTCGCTGCCACCGGCCGCCGACGGCGGAAGCAAAGAACCCCTTGGAAGCACGGGTGCCTCGTCTCTCCCCGCGCTGCTCGCCGGGGGCGCGCTGCTCCTCCTGGGAACCGCCGTCCTGGCGATGCTGAAACGGCCGAGTGAAGCCAAGGAGCAAGGCGCATGACGCTCCGACGCCCGCTGAGCGAACCCCTGCGCCGGGCATTCCTCAACCGTCCACGCCGCTCGATTCTCGTGGCAGCAGTAGCCGCCATCAGCCTGGCCGCCACCACAAGCATCACCACAGCTGCGTGGACGGACAGCGAATGGGTGAAAAGCGCCGTCGGCGTAAGTTCGCCCGGAGACTGCAGCACAAACTCCATGTTCACCAACCAGGCCTGGGCGAGGGAACTGCACGGCACAGTGCTCAACACCAATCTGGACACCGTGGCAGGGGTCCAAGGGCTGACTGTGCTGAACAACGGCACCACCGCTTCGCCAACCCCGGTCTCTGCGGTGCTGGTGCCCGGCACTACGGACGCTTATGTCACCAAAATTCCGGTGACGGCCTTGGGCAGCAGCCCGGTCTCGGTGGGGCTGGGATTGGGTGTTCCCGTAGGTGGCCTGGGGACGTATACGCAGTGGGCGCGCTCGCAGAAAAGCGGGCAGGCCCAGGGCGCTTCGGGGCTGGTGTCGGACCAGACGGGTGCTGTGGATGTCGCAGGGACAGCGCAGGGAGCAGGCAGTGCCCCGAAAGCGGCCAGTATTTCGCTGGGCAACATCGTTCCTGCCTCCTTGTCCGGGGTGACCCTTGATGTTGGGGCGATTGCATCGTCCTCCAAGGTGGACAGCTGTGTCATGACCAACGGGTGGCCGATGCTGGACACCACACCTACCGTCCAGCGCCAGTACGGGATTGCCGGGCTGGACCTGACGGCGGCGATTCCCGCCGTCGGGACGTTGTCCACCAGCGGGGCTTCACTGGTGGGGACGGTTCCTGCGCAACTGAATGCGTTGCTGGGGACGGGTGGGTTGACTACCGGGATTTCCGACGGGGTCTCGGCACTGATCAACCCGTTGCTGGGGACATTGTCGCTCGGGTCCATCAGCACCACTGCGACGCTCTCTGCCCCGGATCTGACCGGGGTCACCGCCATGATGACCGAGTCCATGACGGACGGGATCGTCACCGTCAACCTGGGAACCGGGACGGTCAAGGTCAACATCGCGGCCCTGACCGGCAGCTCGGTGACTGGCTTGAACGGCATGGAACCAAATCACGCTGTAGTTCTGGATGCGGCCACGACGACGGCGGTGACCTCCAGGGTTACTGCCTTGCTGGATTCGTGGAAGAACCGGGTGCTGGCTGCGCTGACTACCGCGCTGCGCGCCATCACATTGAACGCCACCACCAACATCACCCTGAAACTGGCCGGGCTCAACGCAGCGACCATCGGCGTCAAGATAGGCGCGGCCACCGGCGCCAGCACAGGTATATCTCTGGGCGACTTCCTGGATGGCGCCGCCACGGCACCCCAAGTAACCGCCAACGTCATTGGCCTGGATTTGGGAGGTGTGGTGGCTGCTTTGCTGGGACCCATTACCTCGGCCCTCCTCACCGGAACCAACAACGTGGTGAAGACCGTCCTCAACGCCACCATCTTCAACACCGGCCTGGTCGCCAACCTGGGTACAAGCCTGCAGGCGTTGATCACACCGGTGATCAACGCCGTCGGGCCGGTCCTGACAGCTGTCCGGACGCTGGTGGCCATCAATGTCAACGTCCAGCCCGATCAGAGCTGGCCCGGCACCAAACCGGCGGATGTCACTGCTGCGGCGGGAGAATACAAGGTCTCGGCCATTCGCGTGGGGCTGGTGGACAGTGCCGGCCTGCTGAGCCTGTCGCTGGGGAGTTCGTCGGCTGGTCCTGCCGCCCTGGTTGTCCCCTGACTTTGTCCACAACTGCAGGCCAACGTTGGGCCAACACCAGAGAAACCGTTGCCATCGGCTAAACTTGGCTGGTAAGAGCCCCGAACTCTTGCGTATGCCAGCCCACGTGGCAGGCTGCACCGGTAACGTCGGGGCATTCTCATGTACGGCGCCAAGCCCCAGTCATCCTTCTGGGGTCAGCCCGAAAGAATGGGGGAGGATCCCATGCCCGCTATCGTGATCGTCGGAGCCCAGTGGGGCGACGAAGGCAAAGGCAAAGCAACCGATCTGCTCGGTGGCCGCGTTGACTACGTGGTCAAGCCCAACGGCGGTAACAACGCCGGGCACACCGTGGTTGTTGGCGGTGAGAAGTATGAGCTGAAGCTCCTTCCCGCGGGCATCCTGAGCCCCAACGCAATTCCCATTATTGGCAACGGCTGCGTGGTGAACCTGGAGGCTCTCTTCCAGGAAATCGACGGCCTTGAAGCCCGCGGCGCTGACACCTCGCGCCTGCGCGTTTCAGCCAATGCCCACCTTGTTGCGCCGTACCACCAGGTGCTGGACAAGGTCACCGAGCGCTTCCTTGGCAGCCGCGCCATCGGCACCACGGGCCGCGGCATCGGTCCGGCTTACATGGACAAGGTGGCCCGCCTGGGCATCCGCGTCCAGGATGTCTTCGACGAGTCCATCCTCCGCCAGAAGGTGGAAGGTTCGCTGCGCCAGAAGAACGAACTGCTGGTCAAGGTCTACAACCGCCGCGACATCGTGGTGGATGAGATCGTGGACTACTTCCTGTCCTTCGCCGAGCGGCTCCGCCCGTTGGTCATCGACAGCACCCTGGAGCTGAACAACGCCCTGGATGAGGGCAAGGTTGTGCTCATGGAAGGCGGACAGGCAACGTTCCTGGACGTGGACCACGGCACGTACCCATTCGTCACTTCCTCCAACCCCACGGCAGGCGGCGCATCCGTTGGCTCGGGCATTGGCCCCACCCGCATCTCCCGCTCAATCGGCATCATCAAGGCCTACACCACCCGCGTTGGCGCCGGCCCGTTCCCCACGGAACTGTTCGATGAGATGGGCGTCTACCTGCAGAAGACCGGCGGCGAGTTCGGTGTCAACACAGGCCGTCCCCGCCGTTGCGGTTGGTACGACGCCGTCCTGGCCCGCCACGCTTCCCGCGTCAACGGTTTCACGGACTACTTCGTCACCAAGCTGGACGTCCTGACGGGCATCGAGCAGATCCCCGTCTGCGTTGCCTATGACGTCGAGGGTGTCCGCCATGATGAAATGCCCATGACGCAGACCGAGTTCCACCACGCAGTGCCGATCTTCGAGTACTTCGACGGCTGGACCGAGGACATCACCGGTGCCCGCACCCTGGAAGACCTCCCCGAGAACGCCCGCAACTACGTGCTGGCCCTCGAGAAGCTCTCCGGCACGCGCTTCTCGGCCATCGGCGTCGGCCCGGACCGCGACCAGACCATCGTGGTCCACGACTTGATCAACGACTGACCACCAGCTGATTTACGACGGCGGCGGGTCCCCTCGGTTCCATACGGAACCTGAGGGGACCCGCCGTCGTCGTTAAGTTACGGTCAGCTGCCACTGCCCAGGTGGATGGTTACCATGGTGCCGCCGCCCGGTGCGGAACCGATCTCAAGCTGTCCACCGGCTGCGGCCACGATGCGTGCACAGGTTGCCAGGCCGAGGCCTGTTCCGGGAGGGTCGTCTTCCCTGTGCAGACGGACCAAGGGGTCCAGCACCCGGTCACGGTCGGGTTCGCTGATTCCCTTGCCGTTGTCGATCACCCGGAAGGTTGCGCCCTCGTCCGTCCGTTCGCCCGTGACGTGGATGGCCGGCGGAACTCCGGGTCTGGTGTAGGTGACCGAGTTGTGGATCAGGTTCTGAAGCAAGACCCTCATCTGGCCGGGATCGGCACTGAACACAAGATCATGGCAGTCCACGGAAGCCCCGTTCGCTTCAAGGCTCGCAGCCAAGTCCTGGACCACGTCTTCCACCAGAGCCTTGAGCGAGATCTGGGCAGGCCGCACATCTCCGCCGATAGTGGCGTAGGCAAGGACGTCTTCCACCATGCTCAGCATCCTTTGCCCGGAATTGGCCACGACGTCCAGGTACTGGGCAATGGTTGCATCGGCGGCGTCCTGGGCCTCCATTTGGCTGAGTTCGACGAAGCCGAGGATGGAAGTGAGCGGATTGCGCAGGTCGTGGCTGATGCGGCCGGCGAATTCGGCGAGCAGGGCGTTGCTGCGTTGCGCCTCGGCCAGCGCCTCGGCCAGTTCCCGTGCGCGGTGTTCAAGGGCGAGGGCTTCGACGACTTCCGCTGCCAGGATCTCGAGGCCCTGGCGTTGCCGGTCGCTGAGCCGGCCGGTTTCCCGTGCGCCGGCGCAGAGCGTGCCCAGAACAAAACCGTCGTCGCTGACCAGCGGCACGGAAGCGTAGAACCTGATCGCGCCGCGGCGGCCGTCCACAAACGGGTTGTCCCTGTACCGCGCATCAAGCGATGCATCTTCCACCACCGTCGAGGCCCCGCTTTGGAAACCGACGGCACACATCGAATCCTCGCGGCTGCATAGATACGGCTCCAGGCCGGCCGTGGCCACTTGGTACTGCAGATCCTCCGTGATGATGTTGATGGCCGTCACCGGTTGTCCGCACACCGTCCGGGCCAACTCCACCAGGTTCTGCAGCCGCTCCGAGGGTACGGGAACAGCGATGTCCAGCCCCGGTCCGGGGACGGGAAGGCCCTTGCGGGAGAGCATCGAATCCCTGGGTAACTCGCCTGTTCTCATCCAGCCATCCTGTCAGATGAGCACTACAGGTCCTTGTCACAAAACAGCTGCCTGTCGTCGTGCTCTGCCCGGACCCGGGACTAATTCCGTTACCCCCGCCGTTACCTCCTTTGGGGCATGCCCCGGCAACGAACGCAACCAGACGACGACGGGGACGAGATACATGACTACAGAGACTGCTGACGGAGTCGGATTCCGTTCCCGACGCGGACCCATCCTCATTGCCTTGATGCTTTCCACGGGCTTGGTGGCCATCGATTCAACGATCGTCGCCACGGCCGTGCCGTCCATTGTGGAAGACATCGGCGGTTTCAGTTCCTTCCCCTGGCTCTTCTCGGCGTACTTGTTGGCACAGGCTGTTTCCGTGCCTATCTACGCCAAGCTTTCCGACGTCGTGGGCCGGAAACCGATCATCCTCAGCGGCATTGGCCTGTTCCTGCTGGGATCCATACTGTGCGGGGTGGCATGGAGCATGCCGGCCCTGATTGCCTTCCGGGTGCTTCAAGGCCTCGGGGCAGGCGCGGTGCAACCAGTGTCAATCACCATCGCGGGGGACATTTACACCCTTGCCGAGCGCGCCAAGGTGCAGGGTTATCTGGCCAGCGTGTGGGCCATCTCTTCCGTGGTGGGGCCAACACTCGGTGGCGTCTTTGCGTCATTGGGGATCTGGCGCTGGATCTTCCTGATCAACATCCCGTTGTGCTTCCTGGCGGGTTGGATGCTGGTGCGCACCTTCCACGAGGACATTGAGCGTGGCAAGCACCGGATCGACTACCTGGGTGCCACCCTGCTGACCGTTTCCTTGAGCCTGCTGATTCTCGGGGCGCTCGAGGGTGGCCAGGCATGGGCCTGGAACTCACCCGTCAGCATCACGGTCTTCGCGGTGGGTACCTTGCTGCTGGGCGCTTTTGTCTTGGCTGAGCGGCGGGCGGCGGAGCCGATCCTCCCGTCATGGGTTCTGTCGCGACGATTGCTCGCCACCACGGCCTTCATTTCCTTCGGCGTGGGCGCAGTCATGCTGGGCCTCACTTCCTATGTCCCGACCTTCCTTGAAGGTGCCCTGAAGACGTCTCCCATTCTGGCCGGCCTTGCATTGGCTGCCTTGACCCTGGGCTGGCCGATCAGTGCATCACAGGCCGGCCGGTTCTATCTGCGGATCGGGTTCAAGCGGACGGCCTTGATCGGCATCTCCATTTCGGTGGCGGGTGCAGCAGTGCTGGCGCTCACCGCGTCCTCGCCCAACGTCGTATTGGTGGCATTGGCGTGCTTCATCGTGGGCTTGGGGCTTGGCCTGGTTGCGACCCCCAGCCTCATCGCCGCCCAGTCGAGTGTTGAATGGAACGAACGCGGAGTGGTCACCGGAACCAACCTCTTTGCCCGTTCCATCGGCAGCGCCCTGGGAGTCGCCGTCTTTGGTGCGATCGCCAACGCCATCTACGCCGGCGGTCCAAGTGGTGGCACTGATCCGCAAACCACCATAAACGCGTCTGCGGCGGTGTTCGTGGCGGTGCTTGTCAGCGCCGTCCTCACTGTCGTGGCCGTGATCGCCATGCCCGCTGCGCAGCGGGCGGACAGCAACACCCCGAAAGAAGAAAAGGCCGCTGTGACACCTGCGGAGGACTAATCTCGAACGTATGGATGAACTGATCACCGGCACTCTGGAAAAGCTCTTTGAAGGCACTGTGTGGGCCGAAGGGCCGGTCTGGATTCCGGAATCTCAGACGGTTCGCTGGAGCGACATCCCCAACAACCGCATCCTGGAGTTCAACCCCGCCACGGGCGCCACGCGCGAGTACGCCACCGCCGTCGAATACACCAACGGCCGGACGCTCGACCACGACGGGGACGTAGTGCAATGCAGCCACGGCCGAAGGCGCGTGGAGCGGGACGACGACGGCGATGTGACGCCGATCGTCGACTCGTTCGGTGAGTACCGGCTCAATTCGCCCAACGACGTCGTGGTCGCCGCAGATGGAACGGTCTGGTTCACTGATCCGCCCTATGGGATACTGCCGGGCACGGTTGAAGGTCATGAAGGCGAACAGGAGTACGGTGGCTGCTACGTGTTCCGCTTCGACCCTGCGACGGAGGAACTAAAGCCGGTGGTCACGGACCTGGTCCATCCCAACGGCCTGGCTTTCTCGCCGGACGAGTCACTGCTGTATGTTTCGGACACGGCGGGGGCCGCGCATGGCGTCCCGTTCCGCATCGCAGCCTACCCCGTGGAAGACGGGGCGTGTGGGGCCGGAACCACGTTCGTAGAGCTGGAGGAGGACCGGGCTTCTGACGGTTTCCGCGTTGACGTCGAGGGCCGGGTGTGGACATCGGCGGGGGCTTCTGTCCGTGTTTACGCGCCGGACGGCAGCCTGCTGGCCGCCGTCGAACTTCCTGAAAGGGTTTCCAACCTGTGTTTTGGTGGTCCCGACGGTCACGACCTCTACATCACGGCCACCACGTCTCTGTACCGCCTTCGCACCGGGACGCGCGACACTGTGTGGACGCGCTGACCCGGGCTCCCGCTGATTTATAAGGTTGCTGTGGTTCTGGCCGGGCTGGTTCGATACGCTGGGTCAAAGCGACACCACTGCAACCAGGGGAGTGAGCGTGTCAGGACCTAATCCCGACCCGTACGAGGACAAGATCACAGGCTTGGAACCTGGTGGGGGAGTGCCGCCGGGCGAAACCCCGCCCGGCGAGTCGTCGACGGCCGGCCCCCAAGGCCACGATGAGGGTGGCCCGAGGAAGGGCACCCAGGTCCTGTGGCTCTCGATCATAGGCGTCTTTGTCCTGTTGTCGATGCTGTACTTCATCGGGTACATCGTGGGGTTCTTCGACTGAGCCGGCCAGCTAAGGAATAGCCGGCCTCAAGTGGAAGTTGACGCTCACATGAAGGCAATTACCTATAACAAGTACGGAAACCCGGACGTCCTGGAACTCACTGACCAGCCAATGCCCAAAGTAGGGCCGGGCATGGTCCTGGTCAAGGTCAAGGCGGCCTCAGTGAATCCGGTGGACTGGAAGATCATGGCCGGCTACTTGGACCCCCTCATGGACCTGCAGTTCCCGGCCATTCCAGGGTGGGACGTCGCCGGCGTAGTGGAGTCGACAGGTATTGACGCTCCGCACTTCAAGCCCGGCGATGAGGTCATCGCCTACGGCCGCAAGGATTACGTCCACGGTGGCAGCTTTGCTGAATACATTGCCTTGCCGGAGCGGCTCCTGGCCCGCAAGCCGGAGTCCTTGGACTGGAACGAATCCGCTGGCTTGCCGCTGGCCGGGTTGACTGCATTTCAGGTGCTGAAGCGGCTGGAACTGGCCGCGGGCGAGACTGTCTTGATCCATGGCGGTTCGGGCGGCGTGGGTTCGCTCGGTATCCAGATTGCGAAGGCCCTTGGTGCGAAGGTGATCGCCACTGCCTCGGAGAAGAACCATGACTTCCTCCGGTCCCTGGGGGCCGAACCCGTGGCCTACGGCGAAGGGCTGGCGGAGAGGGTGCGTGCCCTGCGCCCCGAAGGCGTGGAAGTGGTTGCGGACTTCGTGGGCGGCAACCTTTCGACCACCCTGGAGGTCCTGAAGGAAAACGGTCGCCACGCCTCCATCGCGGACAGTGATGTCGAGGAGCACGGCGGCACCTGGATGTGGGTGAATCCCGTGGGTGCTGAGCTGCAGGAACTTGCCGATTTGGTGGACGGGAACAAACTCCAGGTTGAGGTAGCGGAGACTTTCCCCCTTGCTGAGGCGGCGGAGGCGTTCCGCCTCAACATGGAAGGCCACACGCGCGGCAAGATCGTGGTCACGGTCGGAGCCTAAGGGCATAACGCGAACGACGGCGGCGGGTCACGTTGGGTTTCGTTTCGGAACCTGGCGTCGGCCCGCCGTTTTGCGTGAAGCATGGTGTTTCTTCAGCAGGTGTTCCTTCAGCCCGGAGTTTCTTCAGCATGGGGAAATTTGCCTTGTTAGGCCATCTTTGTGAGACTGAAATCCTCTATTCCCCAGTGTTAGGCCGATGTTTTGACGGACATTCAAGGTTTCGCGACGCAAACCAAGCGCTGACACGCACCTGATTTCCTTCCGGGCCGGTGGTTGCAGCGCATTCGCTGAAATCACTGGAGTCCTGAAAACATCATGCCTTTTACAAAAAATCCGTCCATCACCCTGACTGACGTCCGCCTTCAATGGCCGGACGGCACCACTGCCCTCACCGGGATTTCCGGGACCTTCGGAGTGGGCCGCACGGGCCTGGTGGGATCCAACGGTGCGGGAAAATCGACGTTGCTGCGCCTCATTGCCGGCGTGTTGACTCCAACGAGTGGCCGGATCAGCACCAACGGCGAGGTCGGCTACCTTCCGCAGACACTTACCCTCAAAACCGACTCAACCGTAGCCGACTTGCTCGGTATCGGCCCTAAGCTGCGGGCCTTGCGCGCCATCGAATCCGGCGACGCCGCAGTGGAGAATTTCGAGATAGTGGGCGATGACTGGGACATTGAAACCCGTGCAGACGAGTCCCTGCGTCATATCGGCTTTTCAGGATCGGACCTTGACCGGAACGTCGGCGAGATTTCGGGCGGCGAAGCCATGCTGGTCGCGATCACCGGACTTCGGCTCCAACGGACGGCAATTACGCTGCTGGACGAGCCAACGAACAACCTGGACAGGGATGCCCGGGCCAGACTCTCCGGCCTCATCACTTCCTGGCCAGGAACGCTGGTGGTGGTCAGCCACGACCTCAGCTTGCTGGAGTTGATGGATAACACCGCGGAGCTTCATGCCGGGGAACTCACGGTCTTCGGAGGTCCATACAGCGCCTGGCGGTCCCACATGGATGAGCAGCAAGCAGCAGCTGTGCAGGCTGCCCAGGCTGCAATGCAGGCTGTGAAGATCGAGAAGCGCCAACGCCAAGATGCTGAAACGAAGCTGGCCAAGCGTGCCCGGACCGGCCAAAGCAGCTACGACAACAAGAAGGGCTCCAAGATTCTCATGAACCAGCGGGCCTCCGACGCGCAGGTGTCTGCGGGGAAGCTGCGCTTGGGGTCGGACGACAAGGTTAACGCCGCCCGGAACGCACTGGACGAGGCCTCGTCCAGAATCAGGGAAGAGGAGCGGATCAGCCTGAATCTTCCGGATCCGGACGTTCCCCGCGGACGCCGGATAGCCGAGTTGCGCGGGACCAATCGTGCCTTCTTCGTAGAAGGCCCGGAACGTGTGGCCATCATTGGTGCGAACGGAGTGGGAAAGACCACCTTGCTCGAACGCGTGGTCGCCGGCGAGTCCTTGCCCGACAACGACGAGGTGAGTGACGTCGTCGAATCCGGCACCGCCGGTGGTCGCCTTCTCACCGGGCGTGCCGGCTATCTGCGGCAGCGCCTCGACGGCTTGGACGATGCCGCGACCACGCTGGAAAATGTCCAGGCTTCGGCACCAAGCGTTCCCGAAGGTGAAATCCGGAACCAGTTGGCGCGGTTCCTGCTAAGGGGCGACAGCGTCTACCGGCCCGTTCATACGTTGTCCGGTGGCGAGCGGTTCAGGGTTTCGCTGGCCCGGCTCCTCTTTGCCGATCCGCCGCCACAGGTACTGATTCTCGATGAGCCCACCAACAACCTGGACATCCAGAGCGTGGACCAGCTCGTGGAAGCGTTGAACGCCTATCGCGGCGCCGTGATCCTGGTAAGCCACGACGACGACTTCCTGGACCGTCTGGATCTGGACCTTGTGCTGAACCTGGACCATGACGGATCACTCACGGAGTTGCCGTCGTAAGGAAGTAAGTTCCGGAACCCTGAGGTGGTACGCGCGCCATGTAGTCTGGGAATTTCGATTTGGGGGAATTTATGGTGACTCGTCAGCGCAGCGGCTGCTTTTCCGTAGTGGCGGCAGGAATCCTGTTGATGGCGTGGATCGGCTCCATTTTCTGGACTGCCATCGACGAAGGTGCGGTGCCCGCCGACTCGTCGTTCCTTACCGTTCCGTCGCCCAGCGAAGCCGGGGCGATCAGCACACACTGTGGTTCGGGAGGCTGTTCCCGGGTAATGACCGTAAACGTCAAGCCACCTCAGACATCGCAGTCGATTGCAGCGGAGATGGGGCTGACGCAGGAACGCTGCGAACCGATGAACCTCTGGACCATGCGGAAGACTTGTACCGGAGTCTCCAGTGACGCAGGGGGGCTCAAAATCTACCTGCAATACTCCACGTTCTTCTCCAAGTACTAGCTTCGAGGTACCAGGCACTAGCTTCGGGGTACCAGACACGACGACGGCGGCGCGCCACCCTCGGCTCCCATGGAACCGAAGGTGACCCGCCGCCGTCGTGCTTTAAGCGGATGGCCGGTGAGGTCTACTTGGCCAGGAAGCTGAGCAGGATTTCGTTGATCTCAGCGCCGTGCGTCCAGAGGAAGCCGTGCGGTGCGTCCTCGATCTCGACGTATTCCGCCGCCGGCAGGCGCTTGGTGAATTCGCGGCCCGTGGCATCGATGGGCAGGATGCGGTCGCCTGTTCCGTGGACGATCAGGGACGGAACGGTGACCTTTTCGATGTCGGAGCGGAAGTCGGTCAGCCAGGTGTCCACCACGGCGAACGATGCGTACCAGGACGAGCCTGCAGCGACGTTCCAGGAGTTGCGAAGGGCTTCTTCGCTGAGCCGGTTTCCGAGGAAGTTGTCGGTGTTGTAGAAGTCCTTGTAGAAGTTGGTGAACCAGGCGTAGCGGTCTTCGATGGCGGCGTTGCGGATGCCGTCGAACACGGAGGACGGGACGCCCGTTGGGTTGTCGTCGGTCTGGAGGAGGAACGGCTCGAGCGAAGCGAGGAAGACGGCCTTGGCAACGCGGGACTCGCCGTACGTGCCGATGTAGCGTCCAACTTCGCCGGTGCCCATGGAGAAACCGACCAGGACGGCGTTCTGCAGGTCGAGCGTTTCAAGGACTGCGTTGAGGTCGGCTGCGAAGGTGTCGTAGTCATAACCGGTGGTGGTCTTGCTGGACTTGCCGAACCCGCGGCGATCGTAGGTGACGACGCGGTAACCGGCGTTCAGGAGGGCGGCGGTCTGCTTTTCCCAGGAGGCGCCGTCAAGGGGGTAGCCGTGGATCAGGACAACCGGCTGGCCTGAGCCGTGGTCCTCGTAGTAGAGCTCGATATCCGTGGTGTTCTCAGTTCCGACTTTGATGAAGCCCATGATTCTGTTCCCTTTCCTCGAAGTAGAGAACGATCGTTCTCTCTCTGCTAACAAATACTATAGAACGATCGTTCTCATTTCAAGTAGTATTGGGGTATGGATATTTCCGAGGTCCGGCACCGCATCGTCGCGACGGCTGACGGGCTCTACAACGCCAAAGGAATCCAGTCGGTGGGTATGGACGAGCTGCGGACCGCGGCGGGTGTCTCACTGAAAAAGCTTTACCAGGAATTTCCGTCCAAAAGCAGCATTGTCATGGCGGTTCTGGAGCGCAGGCACGAGTCCTGGACCGAGGGGCTGGACGCGATGGTGCGCAAGGCCCCGGATCCGCGGGGCAAGCTCCTGGCCATCTTTGACTACCTCGCCGGATGGTTCTGCCAGGATTCGTTCCGGGGCTGCGGCTTCATCAACAGCTTCGCGGAGCTGGGTGCTGTCAGCCCCGAAGTAGCTGAGTATGCGCGGAAGCATAAGGAATCGTTCCAGGAATACGTTGCAGGCCTCGCCGCCGGGGCCGGTGCGCCGGCGTACTTGGCGCCCCAGCTTTCAATCCTCGCCGAGGGGGCGCAAACGACGGCGGCCATCGCCGGCTCGCCCGAGGCTGCGGGACAAGCGCGGCAGGCCGCCGAAGTGCTGATCGACGCTGCATTGGGCCAGGCTTCCTAGCCGGATTGCCTCCTGGTCCGGAACCTGCCGGTCCCGGCGCCGCCCTCAGCGGGCCTCAAGCTCCTCGAGTGTCTTGCCCTTGGTGTCGGAAGACTTGAGGGTGGCAATGGCTGAGATGATGCAGATGCCGAGCGTTGTCAGCCCGATGACCATGGGGATGTTGGCAGACCCCGGGGGGGCAATTGCGGTGAACAGGCTCGGGAAGAACGAGGCAATCATGAGTCCGATGTTCTGGGACACCGCGAATCCCGTGACGCGCATCCGCATGGGGAACTGCTCCTGGAAGAACGTGGCGAAGGTGGCGTTCCACATCTGGAAGAGGATGCCCTGGACGATCACAACGCAGACGAACACCAAGGGCAGGCTCCGCTGTTCGATGGCCCAAAGGTAGCCCATGGTCAGCAGCCCCCCGGTCATGCCGCCGGCCACCATCAAAGCACGCCGCCCGATCTTGTCCGAGAGTGCGCCGAACGCCGGAATGGTGAGGACGGCGGTGACATTGGCGGCCATGGTCACCCAGAGGAACTCGCTGCTGGAGAAGCCGATCCCGTAGCCCTTCTGGGTGGCGAACGAAACCCCGAAGATCAGGGTTGCCATGCCGATGACATTGGTGAAGGTCATGGCAATGCAGCGGACCAGGACCCAGGGGTGGGTGCGCAGGAGGTCGACCAATGGGAACCGGCGTTTGGCGGGGGCTGCCTCGGACTGTGCCAGGTAGGCCGGTGGCTCCTGCACCCGGTGGCGAATAACGTAACCTGCCACGATCACTACGGCGCTGAGCAGGAAGGGAAGCCGCCATCCCCAGGAGTGGAACTCTTCATCCGGCAGCAGGGCGGCCAGGGGAATCAGCACTGCCGTGGCCAGAATCGAGCCGACCTGCGTGCCTTGGAGGCTGAAGCTGGCAAAGAATCCCCGCCGGGCGTCGGGGGAATGTTCCACGATCATCGCGCTCGCACCGCCGAGTTCGCCGGCGACGGCGAAGCCCTGTATCAGGCGGAGGATCACCAGCATGACGGGGGCCAGGAGTCCGACCTGTCCGTAGGTGGGGAGGAGACCGACGGCAAAGGTGGCGAAACCCATGAGCAGCATCGCGAAAACGAGCACCTTCTTGCGTCCGTGCCTGTCACCGTAAGCGCCCAGGACCACTGCGCCCAGGGGTCGCGAAACATATCCCACTGCGTAGGTGGCCAAGGAAGCGATGATTCCCACCGTGGGATTCTCTGTGGGGAAGAAGATCGTGGGAAACAGGAGCGTTGCTGCCAGCGAGTACAGGGCGAAGTCGTAGTACTCCAGTGCGCTGCCGATCCAGCCGCTCATGGCGGCCTTCTTCGGGTCCTTTCGGGCGATGCTTTCGCTGGGTGCTGGAGGGATCTCCCTCCGGTGCATGACGGTCACGTCGCTGTACTCCTCTGGCGTCGTTGGCAAAGAACAAACCTCGTCTTGAATCGATTCATAATCCTACGACGTGACCTGGGTTACGTCAACGGAAGATTGGTTCCCGGATGCCATTGGATCCATGGCGCAGGAACCGGCTGATGCGCAGCGTTGCGGGATAGCCCCGACGGGCACGGCGGGGCTAGGCTTCTTGGACGCGCCGAACGGCGCGGCAGGAAGAAGACTATTCGTGTTTGAAGCCCCCAGCATCTTGTTCCTCTCAGCAGGCTTTGCAGTGTTGGCCGCTGCCGTCCTGCCAAAACTGTTGCGACGCATGCCGCTGTCCATGCCGATGGTCTTTCTTGGCAGCGGAATCCTGGCGTTCACTCTGCTTCCGGATCTGCCGGACCCTGATCCTGTCCGCTACGGGGAGTTCGCTACCCACCTCACTGAAATCTGCGTCATCATCTCCTTGATGGGCGCAGGTCTGGCCCTCGACCGACCGTTCCGTTGGCGCGGGTGGTCAACCACTTGGCGGCTGCTTGGCATCGTTATGCCCTTGTGCATCCTGGTGATGACGCTCCTGGGAATGTGGGTGTTGGGGTTGGGGCTCGCCGCCGCCATTCTTGTTGCGGCCGCGATTGCCCCCACTGACCCGGTGCTGGCCTCCGAGGTCCAGGTGGGAAAACCTGCGGACAGCGAAGAGGATCCGGACGAGGACGAGGTGCGCTTTGCCTTGACCTCGGAAGCCGGCTTGAATGACGGGCTTGCCTTCCCCTTTGTGTACCTCGCCATCCTCATCAGCCTGGTGGGAGCCGCGCCGGCTGCGTGGTCAGGGGAGTGGGTGGGTGTTGATTTGCTCTGGCGGATTGCCGCGGGGGTCCTGATCGGATTCGGCACGGGCAAGCTGTTGAGCCTGATCTTCTTCGCTGCCAAGGGAAAGAGTTTCCGCCTGTCCGAGCACTCCGAGGGCTTCGTTGCCCTGGCGGCCACGTTCCTGGCCTACGGCGCTACGGAGCTGGTGGCCGGATACGGCTTCATCGCAGTCTTCATCTGTGCCCTGACCATCCGTTCCGCCGAGCATAACCACGCCTACCACCAGGTCCTGCACAGCTATGTAGAGCAGTTGGAGCGGCTGATGACCGTGGTGATCCTGGTCCTCCTTGGCGGCGCTATTGCCCGTGGTCTTTTGGAAGGCATTGGTTGGCGTGAAGTGCTGGTAGCCCTGGCGTTCCTCTTGGTGGTCCGGCCCGTGGCCGGCTGGATAGGGCTGATGCGTGGAAAGACCGGACCCCGCGAACGCCTGGCCATTTCGTACTTTGGAATTCGAGGGATCGGCTCCCTCTTTTACATTGCCTTTGCGATCAGCCACGGACATTTCGAAGACGAGGCCCACAGTCTGTGGGCAATGGTTGGATTGGTGGTGGCGCTGTCCATCGTGGTCCACGGGGCTACCACCGCGCCGTTAATGAACCGGCTGGATCGACTTCGCGTTGCGCAAGCGCGTAAGCAGCACGGTGACGAGGGCCGGGCTCCTACAACGGCTGTTTAGGGGCGGCTGTCCGCGTCCCGGCTGCCGCCGTCGCCGTATTTCATAAATATTTTGGAGTAATTAATCCGTGCTGGAAAGCCATCCCTAAACGCCGATAGTCAGCACCCTGATGGTTTGAGCAGGGACGATACCCAAAACGGCCGGATGGAGGGGTCGCCGGGGCGCTCCCGCACCGGCTTATCGCTCCATCGCCGGCCCTAGGCACACCGCGATCGCAGGCGTACAGTCCGCTGTATAGCTCCCCCGCATCCTGTTGGGCAGTTGCTTTGGGGCGGTCGCCCCGCTGGGGGAAGGAACTGCCATGCACCATAGCTCCGCGCGAAAAAATCCAGGGATACATTCAGCGGGATCGAGCCGCCGGCGCACGTCGGTAACAGTGGGGGCCGCCTCCGGAGTTCTTCTCCTTGCCGGTGCCATCATGCTCCAACAATCACCTGCATTTGCGGCGACGCCGGTAAACCTGGGTACTGCGGGGTCGTACTCGGTCCTTGCCGCCACCACCGTGACCAACACCGGCCCCACCACCCTCCAAGGAGACCTGGGCCTGAGCCCCGGCACCGCCATTACCGGCTTTCCGCCCGGCACCGCTGCTGGCACAATCCACGCGGCCGACGCGGTGGCTTTGCAAGCACAGTCGGATCTGACCACCGCCTACAACAATGCGGCAGGGCAAGCGTTGACGGCGAGCGTATCGGGCGACCTGGTTGGCCAGACTTTGACGGAAGGTGTCTACAAGTCAACATCGTCGCTGGCGCTCAGCGGCCAGCTGACACTGGATGGCCAGGGTAATCCGGCGTCTGTGTTCGTGTTCCAGGTGGCGTCCACGCTGATTACTGCGTCCGCCAGCAGCATCATCTTCACCAACGGCGCCCAAGCCTGCAACGTGTTCTGGCAGGTCGGCAGCTCGGCAACCCTGGGCACTGCCTCAAGCTTCAAAGGCACCGTACTTGCGCTGACGTCGATTACAGCCCAGACCAACGCAGTGGTGGAGGGGCGGCTCCTGGCGCGTAATGGTCAGGTTTCCCTGGACACCAACGTGGTAACCGCACCCGCTTGCGTCACGACCCCCACCACCTCCGCGCCACCTGCAACAGCGACGGCGACGCCGACCGCGACGGAGACGGTGACAGAGACGGCGACTGCGACTGCGACGGCGACGCCGACCGCGACGGAGACGGCGACTGCGACTGCGACGGCGACGCCGACCGCGACGGAGACGGTGACAGAGACGGCGACTGCGACGCCGACCGCGACCGCGACGGAGACGGTGACAGAGACGGCGACTGCGACTGCGACGCCGACCGCGACGGAGACGGTGACAGAGACGGCGACCGCGACCCCGACGGAGACAGTGACAGAGACGGCGACCGCGACCCCGACTGCCACTTCCACTGACGGCGCCATTCCGGTCCAGTCCGCACCCTTGGCTGGGACGGGTAGGAATCAGGGCACCAACGTGGACACTGCAGCAAGGGTTTCCAACACGGAGCCCATGAGCCGCACGGCCGTGCTCGGCACGATCTTGGTGGCCCTGGGCGGTGCAGGAATTCTGACCTTGGGCATCCGCTTCCTGATTGCTATTCGCAGGGAAAACCAGCGGGACTAGCAGCTTGCGTCGAGGATCTGTGCAGCGAGGCAGGCACCGCCGTTCGCCGGGGCGTTGGAAACAACGGCGAACGGCGGTCATCGGCTCCCTGGCTGTAGTGCTGTTGGCGGCGTTGCTTCCGGGGTGGTCAACGCAGGCCGCCACTGATTCCGGGCCAACGGTCGCGGCAGGTGAACCATCCAAGGCAGTCAGCGCTATACAGCCGTTCACTTCGATCAGCGCTTCTGCGGCACCCTCCACGGCACCTGCTGCTGCACCCGCGCCGCAGCCAGCGCCCAGCGAGGCAGTCGCAGCGGCGACCGGTTCGCCACCCTTGCACATAACGTACGCGAGGGTCGGGATGGACCAGGCGATCGTGCCCCTTGCCCCGACGGAGGCCGAACGGGAACTGGGTTCCATCGTCCCGCCTTACACACACGATGCGTATTGGCTGGACCCGTACGGCATGCCGGGTGCGGGATCAACCAACACCACGTACCTGGTGGGACATAGCTGGGATGGACAGGCATCTCCCTTCAACAACATCAGCACCCTCGCGCAGGCGGGTGACCGCATCACCGTCACAACCGCGGAGGGGCTTCTGGAGTTCAGGGTCGACTCGGTGGCAACGGAGTACAAGGACACCCTGCGGGACAGTGAGATCTGGGACAGGGTGCCGGGGCGTCTCATTCTCATCACTTGCTACGCGGCTGATCTGTGGGGGAAAAACATCGTCGTGCAGGCGAGCCCGGAGCGCAGGCCGTAGCGGATTGTTGCGTAATGCGTGCGGGCTGGAGGGAAGCGGTGCCGCAGCGAGCGGGCCGTGGAAGACTGGACACATGTCTTCCCGTCCCGTGAAACCGCGCCCCCAGCCCGACGTCGTCGAAACTGACGGTCCCAAGCCTGCGGGCAAGGGGCGCCGCCACCTGGCCATGAGGCTCGACGACGCGTGGCTGGGTTTCCAGACCCGCCTTGCCATCCGGCGTGGCCGGGTGGAGACCGTGATTCCGTATACGGGCTACGGCTCGACGACTTGGGTCCGGGTGCTGGCCCGCGTGGTGCGAAGTGATCCGCGCGACGCTGCAGGTCACGCAAAGCCCTTGCAGGAAAGCATGCGCGGCTGGCGGAACTTCACGAGTGCTCCTGTAGCCAACGCCGCGGTAAAGGTGACTGTGGCCGGTTCCGTCCATGACGTCGTCGCAGACCGCGGCGGTGTGGTTGATGTGCGCATCCCGGTGACCCTGACAGCTGGTTGGCACACCATCACGCTGCAGTCGGGGGAGTCCCACGTCGTGGAGGCTCCCGTGCGGATTGTTGCGGACGACACGGACTTTGGAGTCGTCTCGGACATCGACGACACGGTCATGGTCACCGCGCTGCCCCGGCCTTTCCTGGCCGCCTGGAACACGTTCGTGCTCAACGAACATGCCCGGACTCCCACTCCGGGCATGGCGGTGCTGTATGAACGGATCGCCAGGACGGCCCCGTCGGCGCCGGTACTGTATCTCTCCACCGGGGCCTGGAACGTTGCCCCGACGCTGTCGCGTTTCCTTTCCCGCAATCTGTACCCGGCTGGTCCCAAGCTGCTGACCGACTGGGGCCCAACGCCGGATCGCTGGTTCCGCAGCGGCCAGGAACACAAACGGACCTCGCTGGAACGCCTCGCGGAGGAGTTCCCCCACGTCAAATGGCTCCTGGTTGGTGACGACGGACAACATGACGAAGCCATTTACTCCGAGTTCGCCCAGCGGCACCCGGAGAATGTCCGGGCCATTGCCATCCGCCAACTCTCGGCCGGCGAAGCGGTCCTCGCAGGCGGTCGGTCGAAGACGGGCGGTCAACCCACACCGGGGGTTCCTTGGATCTATGCCCCGGACGGTGCAGGCATGTCGGCCCGGCTCGAGGAGTTGGGCATTATCCGGAGCGACGTCCGTTCCGCCGACGATCCCGAAGAAGGCGACATCCAGGCCTAGCCCTGGCCCGCCACGCGGCGGTCAGGGCCCGCTCTTTTGCGGACAGCTGGCGGTTAGCGCAGCACGCAGGGACGCCTAGGCTTGCATCAGGTCACGACGAGGTGGCCGGAATTGATGGAGGTCGAGATGACAACTTTACGGAAAGTGCCGCCATTTGATGCCGAACTAGGGGCTACCCTCGGGGCGCTGGGCGACCTGATTGCTCCCACCCTGACCCCGGACATGATTGAAGGAATGCGGGAGTCGTTCGTTGTGGCTCCCGTCGATGATCTCTTGTCGGGACGCCCCGTAACGCACTTTGAGCGGACCGTTCCGGGCCCGTTGGGTGCTCCCGACCTCACAGTGTCTGTTTTCCAGCGAACTGACCACGCCCCTGGAGGGCCCGGTATCTATCACATCCATGGTGGCGGCATGGTCATGGGTGACCGGTTTCTTGGAGCGGACTCCCTGATTGACTGGGTGGAGCAACTGGACGCGGTGGCTGTCTCGGTGGAGTACCGCCTGGCCCCCGAAAACCCTGATCCGGCACCCGTGGAGGACTGCTATGCGGGCCTGGAGTGGATGGCGGCGAACGCAGAAGAGCTGGGTGTGGATCCCGAGCGGCTGGTCGTCGCGGGTGCCAGCGCGGGAGGAGGACTGGCTGCAGGCGTGGCACTGATGTCACGCGACCGTGGCGGCCCCGCCCTGGCAGGGCAGCTGCTGATCTACCCCATGTTGGACGACCGCAACGAGAGCCTGTCCAGCCACCAGTTCGACGGCATCGGCGTCTGGGACCGGACCAGCAACGACACCGGCTGGGATGCCCTCCTGGGTGACCGCCGCAAAACCAGTCAGGTATCCATATATGCGGCGCCTGCCCGCGCAGCCGATCTTTCGAACCTGCCGCCCGCCTTCATTGACGTTGCCTCCGCCGAAGTGTTCCGGGATGAGGACGTGGCCTACGCGTCGACCATCTGGGCCTGCGGAGGGGATGCGGAACTGCACGTCTGGCCCGGCGGCTTCCACGGTTTCGATATTTTCTTCCCCCAGGCAGCGCTTTCGGTCCTGGCCCGGGAAGCCAGGACCAGGTGGCTCCGACGCATATTGGGCACCTGATGGACCTGTCCCGCCGCTGCAGTTTGTTGCCGCAGCGGCAGGACTGGAGCACCATTGAGTTCCCGAAGGTTGACGATGTGGTGGGCGGTAGGAAATGCAAGGACTGGTGTGGCGCCTCAAGGCGCTCGACCCTGAGGCTTCGGAAAGCCTCAAAGTCATTACGTATTTCGATGCCCTGGTCAACAGCCGGGCCAATGCGGAAATGCTCATCCACGGAGCGGCGGCGCTCTGCGGGTGCCCCGTTGGCTATGCCATGGACGGCAGGAGCGTCTGCGTGGATGCCTCGGGCGGGAAGATCTCCGGGCAGCAGGGCGACTGGCCATCCAGGCCGTTCGGTGTCGACGGGAAAGCCTGGATCCAGCGCCCCGGCCCGGCGTACGCCAATGATGAGCTCATCCTGGAACGGCTCGCCATCGCTCTTGGGATCTTCTGGGACCGCAGGAGCCCTGTCGCTGCAACACGGCGGGCAATGGATACCCTCTTGGACGCTGACGCTTCCGACGACAAGCGCATGGAGGCGGCGCAACTCCTCCATCTGAACCGCGACGCCTTGTACCGGGTCCATGCAACGCCCGGGGCTACCCAGGGATCAGGTCCCACGGCTTTGCTGCACACCCCCTTCGGGGCCATCAAGGCGGCAATCCGCCCGGCCGGTGCAATGGTTGAACAGCACGCCCCGGCAGGAATCGGCCTTCCCAAACCTCCCCGCGAGCTTTACCTCTCGTGGGAAACGGCGTTGCTGGCTCTCCGGCTCACCAGCCCGCGCCATCAGATCCAGGACGCCGGCGAGCTCGGCGGCTTGGTAGTCCTGGCAGGGGTGGCCACTGACACAACACGGGAACCGCCTGACCTGACGGCCTTGAAGCGGTTGATCGAGGCTCAGCCCAAGGCGTATTCCTTGCTCGAGGCCATAGCGGAGGCAGGCAGCCTCCGTGCTGTGGCAGGGCAGCTCAATCTGCACCATTCGAGCGTTCAGCACCGGGCGGCGGAGTTTTCGACTGCCCTGGGCTTTGACATTCGAACGCCCCAAGGCCGCGTACGCCTTACCCTTGCGTTGGCATTGTTCCTGCTTGCCACCAATAACTTTGATTGAGCCTCAGCTGCCTGCCTTGCTGAGGGCGTCGGCGTTCCTGGGCGCCCCCACGGAGCCGCGCTGAATCAAGCTCGCCGCCAGTTCGGGGGCAGGGGAAACTGATTTCCTGCCCTCGATCTGCCGGATCAGGGCTGACGCCGCCGCCATGCCCATGTCGTAGACGGGTTGCGCGATGACCGTGAGCGGGGGAGTGGTGAGCCGGGTCCACGCGAAATCGTCGTACATCAGGAACGAGACATCTTCCGGGATGGAGAGGCCGAGGTTCTGCACCGCTTCCACCACGCTCAACGCGATAAGGCCGTCCGAAGCGATGATGGCCGTAGCGGGATCCGGGCCGTGGAGCAGCTCGCGGGTAATGCGCATGATGGAGTCGGCGTCGCCGGCGTTGAGGCGGACAAGATCGGTGGGCTGCGGGAGGCCCGCTTCGTCGAAGGCCCTGTGTATTCCGTCCAGACGGTCTGAAATTTGTGAGGAGTCCAGCTTCATCCCGGCAACGTACGGGGCATTGGTCCGGACCGTGGAGACGAAGGCGATCCGTCGGTGTCCGGCCGCGATGAGGTGCTTGGTGGACTCGTAGGAGATGCCTCCCATGTCCACCGCGAACGTCTCGGCATCCAGCCCTTCGGCGGCACGGTCCAGCAGGACCAGCGGACGCCCGGACTCACGGACCTGCCGCAGGTGTGCGGTTTCCACCGAGGAAGCCGGAGCAACAATGAGTCCATCAACCCGTTTGTCCAGCAGCACCCGGACCGCATCCACTTCCGCGGCCTGTTCCTCGTCGGTGTTGATGAGGATGACGTTGTAGCCGCTCTTCTTGGCGGCGTCCGTGATGCCCCTGGTGGCGAGCCCGAAGTGCGGGTTTTCAATATCGCCTACCACCACCCCGATGGTGTTGGATTTGCCGGTGTTCATGCTGCGGGCGAGCTCGTTGGGGCGATACTCAAGTTCCTCGGCCGCGGCGAGGACGCGTTCACGGACGTCGTCGCTGACGGCGCCGTAATTGCCGAGCGCCCGCGCCGCCTGGGCTTTGGACACTTGCGCAGCTTTGGCGACGTCGGCAACCGTCACGTCCCGCCGTCGGGATCCGTCAGTGCTCATGTTCACCTTTCCGAAAGGGTGTTGACGCGGCTTTGTGAGTTCCGCTACATTTCAATCAATCGATGTGAGTCCGGTCTCAATCCTAGGGACTGAGACCGGACTCAGCAAGACCCGACATCGAGCAATATCTCCAGCGGCTCCTGACAGCACCGCTTTCCCTCCCACGATTGGACAACGCTGTGATCAAAATGAACTTCCGCCCGGCAGCGCTCGCAGCCACAGCCTTGGCGGCCATCCTCGCCCTTTCCGGCTGTGGTGGATCCTCGGCCAGCAGCTCACCGTCAGCCGACAACCCCTATGGACTCATCCAGCCCGGCACCATCCGCGTAGCAAGCCTCGGTGACTCCAAGCCGTACACCTTCACCGATGGCACCGGGAACTTCACAGGGTTCGACGTTGAACTCTTCAAGGACGTGGCCCACCGGGCAGGCGTGGACAATGTCGTCTTCACCGGCCAAGACTTCTCCGGGCTTCTGGCAGCGGTATCTAACGGCCAGTTCGACGTCGGCGTGGCCGCTATCGGAATCACCGACAAGCGCAAGGAAACCGTGGACTTTTCCGACGGATACCTGGCCGGTTACCTGACGGTCATCACCACGAAAACCTCTGGCATCAAGGATGTGGACGGGCTGAACGGCAAGCGCCTGGGCGTGGTCCAGGGCACCCTCCAGGAAGCCTATGCGGTGAAGAACTTCACCTCCGCCCAGCTTGTGAAGTTCCCTGACAACAACACGGCCATAGCCGCCGTCAACAGCGGGTCCGTGGATGCACACTTCCTCGATTACGAGGCCGCCAAGGCTTACCAGGAGCAGTTCGGCCTGGTCAGTGCCGCCGACATCCCCTCCTTCGACGCCCCGGCAGGATTCGCGATCGCCAAGGACAAGCCCGCCTTCAAGGAAGCACTGAACAAGGGCCTCGCCGCCGCGATGGAGGACGGCACCTGGAAGAAGCTCTACCAGAAGTGGTTCCCGGGCTCACCGATGCCCGAGCAGTACCTCCCCAAGGCCGAGCAGACCTCCAGCCCTTCCCCCACGGCCGCCAAGTAAGCCGTTCCGCCCAACCAACCAACGTCTGAGAGCACTCAATGGATTGGCTCAATACCATCAGCCGCACGTTCTTCGACTTTGACGCCATGGTCGAAGTGCTGCCCCAACTCCTCGGAGTTGGCCTCCTCAACACCCTCATCATTTCCATCGCAGCAACCATCCTCGGCGTAGTGATGGGGATGGTGGTGGCGGTCATGGGCATTTCGCGCTCCAAGTGGCTGCGGATCCCGGCAAGGATCTACACGGACCTGTTCCGCGGGCTTCCCGCCATCCTCACCATCCTGCTGATCGGCCAAGGATTTGCCCGGTTGAGCCAGTCGGTCTTCGGTCCTTCTCCCTACCCCTTGGGAATCATTGCGCTGAGCCTCATCGCCAGTGCCTACATCGGAGAGATCTTCCGTGCGGGGATCCTCAGTGTGGACAAAGGCCAAGGAGAGGCGTGCCGCGCACTGGGAATGAGCTACACCAAATCCATGGCGCTGGTAGTGGTGCCGCAAGGCGTTCGCCGGGTACTCCCGGCCTTGGTGAACCAGTTCATCGCCATCGTCAAGGATTCCTCCTTGGTCTACTTCCTGGGCCTCCTTGTCAGCGAGCGGGAACTGTTCCGGGTGGGCCAGGACGCGGCGGTGCTCTCCGGCAACCTCTCGCCGTTGGTCATGGCGGGCATTTTCTACCTGATCATCACCGTTCCCCTGACCCACCTCGTCAACTACTTCGACAACAAGTTCCGCACCGGCCGCCGTCGTCCCACGGCACCCACCAGCGGGCTGAAGGAAGTCAAGGAACTCGACGCGGCCTCGCCGCTCATCACCGGGAGCAACACGTGAACCTCACCAGCAGCAGTGCAACCAGCACCAACAAGACCAGCCAGGACATCGAAAAGTTCCACGGATCCAGCCTGGAACTGCAGAACCTGACCATGGCCTACGGGGACGTGGAAGTACTCCGCAACGTCAGCCTCACCGTGGCCCCGGGCACCACCACCTGCATCATCGGTCCATCCGGCTCCGGCAAGTCCACGCTCCTGCGCGGCGCCAACCGCCTGCACGAGCCCAAAAGCGGCGACGTGCTCCTGGCCGGCGAAAGTGCCCTCAAGGTGAAGCCTGACATCCTGAGGGCCCGCATCGGCATGGTGTTCCAGCACTTTAACCTCTTCCCGGATCACACGGCCCTGGAGAACGTCGCACTCGCACTCTGGAGCGTCAAGGGCATGTCCAAGGCCGAGGCCAGGGAGCGCGCCCGGCGCCGACTCGCCGAGGTCGGTCTCGCCGAACGCGCCGACCACCGGCCCCGGGACCTTTCCGGAGGGCAGCAGCAGCGCGTCGCCATCGCACGGGCACTGGCCATGGAACCGGAGGTCATGCTCTTCGACGAAGCCACCAGTGCGCTGGATCCGGAACTCGTCAAGGGCGTCCTGAACCTCATGGCCGGGTTGGGCCGGCGTGGCATGACCATGCTGGTGGTCACCCACGAGATGGGCTTCGCCCGTAAAGTCGCCGACCAAGTGGTGTTCATGGACGAAGGCGAGGTAGTGGAGATCGGCACACCCACCGAGCTCTTCGACAACCCGCGCAGCGAACGCCTGCAGCGGTTCCTCTCGGAAGTCCTGTGATGGGCGCGGCAACAGCGGCACCCATTAGGACCGCCGTCGTCGGATTCGGTGTTTCCGGCAAGGTCTTCCACACACCGCTCATCGAAGCGGACCCGAACTATTCGCTGGACGTGATTGTGACGGCGGACCCGGAACGGGCCGCCGAGGCCGCTCGCCTCTACCCTCAAGCCAGGATCGTGCCCACACCGGAGGACATGTTCAACCGCGCCGCCGAGCTGGACCTGGTGGTGCTGGGAACCCCGCCGCTGACGCACCTGGAACTCGGGGCAACGGCGATCGCCCATGGCTTGAACGTGGTGGTGGACAAACCTTTCGTGTCCACGGTTGCGCACGGCGAGGAGCTGCTGGCCCGCGCGTCCGACGCCGGTGTGCAGCTTACGGTCTTCCAGAACCGCCGGTGGGACGCTGACTTCCTTACGCTCCGGAAGCTTGTGCGGGACGGCGGGCTTGGCGAAGTGCGCACTTTCGAATCCCGGTTCGAGTGGTGGCGGCCCGAAGGTTTCGGCAACTGGCGCGATTCGGCAACGCTGGCCGAAGGCGGCGGGATCCTCCACGACCTCGGGGCGCATTTGATAGACCAGGCGATCCAGCTTTTCGGGCCGGTTGCGGAGAGCTACGGCGAGGTCGCCAACCACGGGCCGCATCCTGAGGCTGCGGACACCGAGGCTTTCGTCTCCCTGCTCCACGAATCCGGCGTCCGCTCGCGGCTGTGGATGAACGGCATGGCAGCGCAAGTGGGTCCGCGATTCCATGTGCTGGGCTCCAAGGCGGGCTACACCAAATGGGGACTCGACGGCCAGGAACCCGCGCTGGCAGCGGGCGTCACGCCGTCGGACCCGTCCTACGGTGTGGAGTCCCAGGAGTCTTGGGGCGTTCTGGGAATCGACGGTTCGGCAACGCCTGTCCCCGCGGAAAAGGGCGACTACCCCCGGTTCTACAGGGAACTCGCCGCCTCGCTCCGGGGCCAGGGCCAGCTGCCCGTGCAAGCTGCAGAAGCGCTGGAAACCCTCAGGATCATCGAAAACATTCACGCCTACGCATAACGGCGTTTCACCGCATCAACACATAGAAAGGGAGAACCATGTCCTCCACCAAGCACGTTGCCGTTATCGGAGGCGGCATCCTGGGCGTCTCCACCGCAGTCCACCTGCTCCGCCAGGGCGCCTCTGTGACCCTCCTGAGCGAGCAGGGCCTCGCCAGCGAAGCTACGGGCCGTTCTCTGTCCTGGCTCAACTCGGCCGGTGAACGCTCCACGCCCTACCACCAGCTTCGCGTAGCCGGGGTGGACCGGTACCGCACGCTCTTTGCTACCGATCCCAGCCGCGAGTGGTTGCAATTCGGGGGAGGGCTCATGTGGAACGCGGCCGGGCAGGGCGAAGTCACGGAAGCCCGGCACGCTTACGAAAAGTCCATCGCCTACGACTCCAAACTGCTGGCTCCGGATGAGATCGAGTCGGTCACCCCGGGTATTGATGCACGCGCTGTTCCCGAAAACGCCATTTTTAACCCGGGCGAAGGCTGGGTCAGCCTCCCGGACTTGGTGAACTTCCTGATGGAAGACTTCCACGCCTTGGGCGGCAACCTCGTTCTGAACGCTGGAAAAGTCTCGGTGACGGTCGACGGCGGCCGGGCCGCCGGCGTCGAAACCGCGGCAGGCGATACGTACGCCGCGGACGCCGTCCTGGTTGCCTGCGGTGCCGCAACACCCGCCGTCGTCAAGGCTCTGGGCGTTGACATTCCCAACGGTTCCCCGGTGTCCATGCTTGTGGTGACCAAGCCAGTGGAGCACAATGTCACCGCTGTGATGAACACGCCGCGGGCCGCTGTGCGCCCCAACCCGGGAAATACGTTCGCGCTGGATCACGACTGGTACGAGGAGCGCATCACCGAGCACGCCGACGGTTCATTCACCATCCCCGATGAGGTGGTCCAGGAGCTGGCCGACGAGTCTTCCAAACTCATTGCCGGCAACCCGGAACTGAAGCCGGCGTCGTGGAAGATCGGCTACAAGCCCATTCCGGGGGACGGCGAGCCCGTGTTCGGCGAACTGGGTCAGGTGCCGGGCTGCTTCGTTGCCTTCACACACTCCGGTGCGACGTTGGGGCTCATTGCCGGTGAATTGCTCTCCGGAGAAATCCTGACCGGCGAGAAGCATCCGATGCTCGCGACGTTCCGTCCAGGGCGATTCTCGTAGCACTTCCCTCGAGCTCTGAATAGGCCAACGGCCCCGATACGCCATCTGCATAAGCGTGTCGGGGCCGTTGGAGTTTCAGGGCTCGCCGGGCCTGATCGGGCTGGGGGGAAAGGAAACCGATCAGGCCCGGCGGGGTTTGGGGTGGTCTATTTGGTGGTTTCGGTGCGTTGGGTGCCGGTGAAGGCGAAGGCGATGGTGGAGGTGGCGCCTTGGAAGGTGTTGTCCGCGGTGGTGGGGAACGCGGTGGTGACTTTGAGGTTGTCGGTCTTGGCTGAGGTCAGGGAGGTGAGGTTGTTCAGGGTTTTGTTCGCTGCGATGACGGGGCCGTTGGCCAGGACGGTGGTTTTGGTGCCGGCGCAGGTGTAGGGGGCGGCGGTGCCGGTCCAGGGGGTGGAGCAGTTTTCGATGGTCAGTTGCAGCCCGTTGGTGGTGTCGGTGGTGAGGAGGGAGGCGGTGGCGCCGGCGGAGGTGGTGAGGGTGACGTTGTTCAGGTCGGAGTTGCCGGTGTTGGCCAGGGTGACGAGTTTTTCGACTTTGTCGCCGGGCAGCAGGCCTGCGATGGGGACGTTGAGGGTGTTGGCTGGTCCGGGGGCGCCCAGGGCGATGGTGACGGTGCCTGCGGTGACGGCTTGGGAGGCGGAGGTGGAGGAGGTGAACGCGCCGTAGGTTCCCATGCCGGCGACGGCGGCTGCGGTGCCGACCAGTGCGACGGAGGCGAGGATTTTGCCGGAGGTGGTTTTGAGGCTGATGGCCATGGGGATCAGTGTCCTTTCGTGTGGCCACCGTGAGACCGGCCGGCCGTTTCTTCAGCCTGTGTGGCTGACAAGAAATACTTTGCCGGGCCTGGATCAAGAACCGATCCTGCAAACCCACAACACTTCCTCAGGAAAACCTCAAGAAAACCGCACCCACTGCTTGCTCGTCCCGGCTCTCAATGCCAAGCGACCGACGAAGTTTCCGATCGAGCAGTTTTGGAGAAGCCCCACGGGCCGCCGGGTCATAGCGTTGATGGTGTCAAGCAAAAAGACCAGGGGAGAGAGATCGCCATGACGGACAACCAGCAAACGGCTACCAAAGAAAAGTCCTACGACGGCTTCACCGAGGACGAACGCGCGGCCATGAAAGAAAGGGCGCAGGAGCTGAAGAAGGCGCCGCGCAAGAAGGCCTCCAAAGCCGACGGTGAGGCCGATGTCCTGGCCAAGATCGCCGAGATGCCCGAAGCGGACAAGGCCATGGCCGAACGCCTGCACGCCCTGGTCAAGGAACACGCGCCGGAACTGACCCCAAAAACCTGGTACGGAATGCCCGCTTATGCCCGGGACGGAAAGAACATCGTGTTCTTCCAGAGCTCCCATAAGTTCAAGGCCCGCTATGCCACGCTCGGCTTTGAGGAGAATGCAAAGCTTGACGACGGCGACATGTGGCCCACGTCGTTCGCCCTCAAGGAGATCACGCCGGCTGTTGAAGCGAAGATCGTCGAACTGCTGAAGAAGGCACTCGCCTGACAGTCGGACTTCCAGCTTGGGCGGCCGCTACACCGGCTGGCTGTTGGCCGGCGGCAGGTCCGGGTTGACCGGCTCAAGGTCAGGGTCTTCCGCCGTCCACACCTGCACGATGGCCCAGGTGACCGCGGCGATGGGTACAGAGAGGACGGCGCCGATGATGCCGGCCAGGATGGTGCCCGCCGTCAGTGCCATCAGGATCACCAGGGCGTGCAACTGCAACGACTTGCCCATGACCACCGGCTGGAGAAGGTCGCCCTCAAGCTGGTTAACCGCGATCACTGCAATGACCACGATGAGTGCCACGATCGGACCGTTCGCCACGAGGGCCACCAACGCCGCCAGAATGCCGGCGACGGTAGCACCCACCAAGGGGATGAACGCGCCAATAAAGACGATGATCGCCAGGGGAATGGCCAGCGGCACTTGGAGGATCAGCAGCACGGCTCCGATGGCGACTGTATCCACCAAAGCCACAATCGCCGTCCCCCGCACGTAACCGCCCAGTACTTCCATGGTCCGCTTGCCCACGCGGCGGAGCTTTGCTTCGCGAGTGCCCTTGAACGGACGCAGGAAGAAGTCCCAGATCTTGGCGCCGTCCTTGAGGAAGAAGAAGAGTATGACCACCATGAGGCTCGCGCCGGCCAGGAACTCGGTCACCACGGACAAACCGGTCACGGCACCGGAGCGCACTTGGCTGCTCTGGGCGAAGTCCACTACAGCTTGCCGGGCTTGGTTGAGCTGTTCCTGATCCAGGGGGAAGGGCCCTGTGAGCAGGAAGTTTTCCAGCTCGTCCAGGCCTTCTGCCGCTTGGCTGATCAGTTCGTCCCACTGGCTGCGCACCGACAGGACGATGATGCTCACAACGCCGCCCAGGACAATCAACAGTCCCAGGAATGCGACGGCGGTGGCGAGACCGCCACGCCAGCCACGGCGCCGGAGCATGTTGACGAACGGGCCGATGGCGGCGGCCAGGATCAGTGAGACAAGGACCGGGATCACCAGCAGCCGGATCTGCAGCAGCGCGAACACCACCACTACTGCCACGACCAGAATCAGGAGAATCTGGGCGGCACGGATAGCCGTCCGACCCAGTGAGTCCTTCCACAGGTCGGGCTTGGTTTTGTTGCGCGTGGAATGGGGAGCCGTTTCCTCGGATCGCGTCATGTGAACTCCTGTTCGTTCGCATCGGTCAGCCGATGGGATCAAACGTAAGCCTACTGACTATTTGCGGGGATTGGCTCCTCCTGGGCGGAACAGGGACCGGCGTGACTAGTAGGTGGGGTCCGGATTGGGGGGGGGGGGAACCGGGCCGGGGTCGGGGACCGGTGATGGTCCCGGCGTCGGATTGGGGTCCGGTATGGGGCTCGGAGGAAACGGCGTCGTGGGGTCCGGTGGCGGAGGTACGGGGCCGGGGTCGGGCGGGAACGGCTCGGGCTCGTGGGCTGGGGGCAATGTCATGATCTCTCCTCTGCGTTCTGGTGAATGGTGCTCGGGGTAGATACCAGCAGCCTAGGCGCGGGCCCCTTGCTGCGCCACCACTCCGTGGGCTGTTTCAATTTTTAGGTCATATGACCTAAAATCAGATTCATGAAAGATCATCTCAAGCTCGATACCTCCGGTCCAGTGCTGATTGTCGGCGGTTACGGAACGGTCGGCGCAGCGCTCACGCAGCATGCACAGGGGGAGTGGCCGCTTCTCCTGACCGGCAGGAACCCGGACCGCGGGAGCCACCTGACCAATGACAGAGTGACTGTCCGGGCATGGGACCTCAACCAGTCCGAGCCCTTCGAAGCGCGGGTCCGGGCAGTAATCAGTACAGTCAATGACCCCGATGACAGGGTGCTTCGGGCAGCTGTAAGCGCCGGGATTCCGTACGTTGATGTCACCCGTTGGACCAGCCGGGTCACCCGGGCCGTCACCCTGTCCACCCTGTTGCAGCCCACGGCGCCTGTGCTGCTCAGTTCGGGGTGGATGGGTGGCGTCACCAATACCGTGGCCGCAGCCCTGGCCCGGGAAGTGGGCGGAGCAGCCGACGTGGACATTTCCATCAGGTATGACATCAATGACCAGGCCGGGGCCGACTCCGTTGACTTCATGGACCGGCTGGGACTGGAGTTCGAAGCCCGCAAAGGCGGCAAGGCCGCCGTCGTACGTCCCTTGACCGACACCCGCTGGGTGGATATCGCCGGGCACCGCACCAAAGTCGCCAGGCTTGACACCCCCGAGCAGTTCACGCTGCCGCTCACCTTGGGTGCAGGTTCTGTGGCAACGAGGATCGGCTTCAGTTCCAATACATCGACGACGGCGTTGCTCGCCGCGCGCGCGGTGGGGCTGTTCCGGTGGGGCAGCGGCGAGAAATGGGCATCGCTGCGTCGTTCGCTGCTCTACTCCCCGGGATCGGGCGGGACGGCGCATATCCGGGTGGAAGTGACTGGTCCGGGCGGCACCGGGACTGCCACTATCACCGATCCCCTGGGGCAGGCCCACCTGACGGCAGCGGGTGGACTTCTTGGGCTCCACACGGTGCTCAGCGATGATGCGCGGCCCGGCGTTTCCTTTCCCGAATCGGCGCCCGAACCAGCTGCGCAGCTCGCCAAACTCCAGTCATACGGTGTGACAATATTGAGGTCATGACCGAAAGCAAGGGCGCGCTGCGCAGGGCGGCCCTTCTGGACGCGGCCGAAGAAGTGCTGGTTACCAAAGGCAACGCAAACGCTGCCATGCGGGACTTCGCAGCCGCCGCCGGGGTGCGGGTCGGGCACCTCCAGCACTACTTTCCCACCAGGGCTGACCTCATTCGCGCGGTCCTTGAGCGATCGCTGGAGCGCTCGCTTCATCGGCTCAATGACGTCACCGACGTGGACCTCGCGCCGGAGGCTGCCGGCGGGCTTGGCATGGATGAGTCACAGCGGCTCCTGACCGCGTTGCTCCGGGAACACTCGGACATGGCCGACGTCAGGATGCACCTGGAGATCTGGGCGCTGGCCGCCTCGGATGAAGCAGCTGCCGGGGCCTTGCGGGGCTTCTATTCCCGGTACACCGCGCACGTGCAGGGTCTGGTCCGCAGGGGAAGGCCGGAGCTCCCGGACCAGGAAGCCAACGCAGTGGCCGCCGCAATTGTGAGCTTGTTCGAGGGTGCGGCCGTCACGCGTTCTGATATTGCGGGACTTCGAACAGTGCACGGTGACCAGGCGGTCATCCGTACGGCGCAGTGGTTGATCCACGGGCAGTAGGGGCCAGTCTGTCCCTGCCCCGGCTACCCCGCCCGGACGGGCGCTGAACGGCGCCGGAAAGGCTTCCAAAAAAAGTTTGTACTCCCGCGTAACCCTTTGCCGCGCTCCGACGATTACGTCTGTGAAAGGGCCGGGTTGGAATTTGTCCCCCATCATCTTCCAGCCCGGCTCTTCCATGTCCGGGAGTTCCTGCCGGTCAAGGGTTCGTCCTTTGGCAGGCCCGGCAGAGCAGTTACTCTTGGTGGGGTCGTCCGTTGCGGGAATCGGATGATCTGGCTCCCAGCCTGGACCAACCGCCGATCGAAAGTCCGAAATCTGTGACCGACGCATTGACCGACGAAGCGCTTCGCGCACTCCAAGGCAATAACGCGGAACTGTTCAGCGCCGTTTACCAGGCCTATGCGGGCCAGGTTCTTGGGTACTTGACGGCCAAAGGCGTCCCGGACCCGGAAGCAACCACGCAGGATGTTTTCCTCGCTGTCCTTCCACGCCTGGACGAGATCAATGGAGGCGTCAACGGCCTCAGGACCTTTATCTTCTCGGTCGCCCACGCCCGAATGGTGGATGAGCACAGGAAGGAAAGCCGGACACCTGACCAGCACGAGTTTGAGCCCGAGCGGGATGCGCGCGAAGCGAGCTCGGCAGAGGCTGAGGCGATGCTGCGGTTGGCCCCCTACGAGGTGATGGCGTTGCTGGAACACCTCGGCGAAGAGCAGCGGGAGGTCCTGACGCTCCGCATCGTTGCAGGCCTCACCGTGGAGCAGGTGGCCGGAATCATGGGGAAAACCGCCGGTGCAGTGAAGCAGCTGCAACGGCGGGCACTGATCACCCTCCGTGAGCATTCGGCAGTAAAGGAATACGTGTCGCCATGACATACAAGGATTTGGACCGCGGGCAGATCGTGGACGAGCTGCTGCTCGACGCCGGTCTCAGCGACGCGTCCGATGTTCGGCAGGCGCTTCTGGCCATGGGTCAGCTTGCCGACGCGGCGGCTCCTGCACCCGGCGCGGAACTCGCTGCCATGCTGGCGGGACCGCATGATGAGGTTTCCAAACGACGTTGGCGGCATAAGCACCGGACCGCAGTAGTAAGTGTTGCCGTGGTTGCGGCGATGGGACTTGGTGCCAGCGGTGTTGCAGCCGCAAGTTCAGGCTTTACGCGGAGCCCGTCGTTCGAGGGTCTGCTGGGCACTGTCGCCCCGCATCGGTCCGCTGCAGCGCCCGCCTTGCCCGCTCCCGATGCTCCCAAGGTCAGCACCGCGCCGGCGCCGTCGGTGGATCCGGCCGCGATCCCGCAGCCCTCTCCGGTGCAGCCAACGCCGGCAACGATGATCCCGATTCCCGCGCAGCAACAGGCGCCGGCAGCATCCCAAGCAGTACCCCAGACGCCGGCGGGAACCGCGCCCGCTGCCGCCTCCGCCGTCGTGCCCGCCGCGAATCCGCCAGCGCCGCAACCGGCCAAGGCTGTGCCGGGAGCAATGCCCGCTGCGCCCACCACGCCGGCGCCTTGGCTGCGGCCCGGCCCGGCGGGCCCAGGCGCCCTGCCCGGCAACGGCCTTTCCGTAGCTTCTGAAAAGGAGGCCTTGGCGCAGCTCAAAGCCGCTGAAGAAAAACTGAAGCAGTGGAAGAAGCAGCTGAAACGGCAGGATCCGGCACAGCCACGTCCGTGATTCCCCGCGTGAGGACGGCAGTAGGCTTGGACCATGATGCACGTCAACGATCCCGCCGTCGTCGAACGGTTGATGCGGACCAAAGGCACGTGGGCCATCGTCGGCCTCAGCAACAACGAGTGGCGTTCGGCCTATGACGTTTCGCTTTACGTCCGGGACAAGATGGGCATGGAGATCATCCCCGTCAACCTCAAGGGCGAGGACGTGCACGGCGAGAAGGGCTACAAAAGCCTGGGGGATATTCCCCTCGACAAGCACCCCATCGATGTTGTGGATTGCTTCGTCAATTCCGAACGTGTTGGTGCGGTCATCGACCAGGCAATCGAGGTCGGCGCCAAGGCGGTATGGCTCCAGCTGGGAGTCTTCGACGACGACGCCACGCAACGCGCAATGGACGCAGGCCTCGACGTCGTGGTGAATTCATGTCCGGCGCGTGAAGGCTGGCATTACGGCTTGTGATTCCTGCGCTGGTTCTTCTGCTAGATTGCTGCTGACTCATCTCTTCAGCCCCGGGGGACGGCCATGTCCGGCGACCATTTTGCAATGCCATTTTCCATTCCCAGCAGACGGGCCGCCTTGGGTCTCTTCGGCGCCTCCATGGTGGCCGGTCTAACCGCCTGCACTGCCGCTGAAGGGGCGGAAAGTTCGACGCCGGCACCTGCGCCGACTGACACGGCAACGCCAGCGGCCTCCCCTTCGGCGACGGCGACGCCCACCCCCACGCCGACCCCCGCAGCAACGAAGCGGATCCGCCGCTCCTTCATTCCGGACTTCCAACTGCCGCCGGTCGTGGGCGGCCTCGCTCCGGTCATCACCAAGATCCCCACCAAGCACCCGGTCGTTTTTCTGACCATCGACGACGGCAACATCAAAACCCCGGAATCGGTCAGACTCATGGCCGAATACGACTACCCGGCGTCGCTGTTCCTCACCAAGGACACCATCGCTGACAATCCGGCGTTCTTCAACGCCTTCAAAGCCCAAGGCAGCCTGGTGGAAAACCACACGGTCACCCATAACATCAACATGGTGCGCCAATGGGGATATCAGCAGCAGCTCAATGACATGGTGGGAATGCAGGAGTACGCCCTCCAGCACTATGGCCGCCGGCCAACACTTTTCCGTCCGCCGGGAGGCGCATATTCCAACGTGATGCGCCAGGCCGTTGCCGATGCCGGCATGAAAGCCATCATTACTTGGGAAGCCAAAGCCAACGCGGGAAAAATGGACTACCAAGTGGGCAACGCTTTGCGACCGGGTGACATTGTGCTGATGCATTTCCGGGCAGAGTTCGCCGCTGACCTGGCTGCTTTCCGGGCTGCGCAGCTTGCAGCGGGGCTGGAAGTGGTGCTGCTTGAGGACTTCCTGGGCGTGGCGTAGCCGTACCTGCAGCGGTGGCGCTCCAGTAGGCTCGCTCCATGGATGTTTCCCAGCTCCGTGAGATATGCCTTGGCTTCCCGGGCGCCTTTGAGGACTTCCCGTTCGGGCCCGGGACATCGGTCTTCAAGGTCCGTGCCGCCGTCGCCGGTGGTGCCCGGCACGAGGCCAAGATGTTCGCGCTGTCCTCCATGGATCCGGACGACTGGTCCGTGAGCCTGAAGTGCGAGCCTGCCCTGGCCGAACAACTCAGGGCGGCCAATCCGGAAATCACCGGTGCCTGGCACATGAACAAGACCCACTGGAACGGTGTCCGACTGGATGGTGCCCTTCCGGACGGGATGGTCCGGGACATGGTGGAGGACTCCTACGACCTCGTGGTGGCCACGCTGAGCCGCAAGCAGCAGGAGCAACTCGGCTGGGCCCGGCTGGCGCGCCCGCAAGGGGGCTGATGCCCCCTCCCCATGGCGCTGACATCGGACTAGATTGATAGTGCATACCAGGCGACATCAGCCACCGGGCTGGTCAGGAGCGGTTTGATGGTGGATACACGAAAGCACAGGCGCAGCTGTGGAACGTCCCACCGATCGCGCTGAGCCGGTGAAGCGATGCGCAAAGCCCACGGATATGCCACTGCTTCCCTGGATGAGCGAACCACGCGGCGGATGATTGCTTCGCGCACTCGCTCCGGAGTGTTTCCGGACGGTAAAAAACGCCTCACTGACCACGCGACGGAGTCCGGGATGGTCGAAAATTGGGCGGAACCAAAGGGAATTGAACATCCCGACGGGGTGTATCGCCGGTCCCGGACGGAATGCGGAAAGGCTCTCGCGGAGGGACCGTGAAAAGATCACGCTTTGACAAATGTTGATCGAAACTGCGGAGAAATATTGATTTTCGATCATTCGTGGTGAAGTATGTCACACGAAGGTTGGTGCTGCCAGAGCGTCAGCCCAGACTGTCCGACTGGACGGCCCTAGCCGCCGGAGTCGGCCTTACGAGTCACTAGAGGGGTATTGAAATGACCATTCAGCACCAGTCCGTCGGTCGCCGTGGATTCCTGCGCGGGGCACTCGCAGCAGCCGTACTCGTGCCCATGGGGGGAACCATCGCATCCTGTGCTGCCGGGGGAGGCGGCACCACCACCGGCCCCACGGGCACTGTCTCCGACACCAACCCGTTCGGCATGGCTGACAAGGCCACCCTCGACGCCGTGATCTTCAAGGGCGGCTACGGTATCGACTACGTGGATTTCGCCGGCAAGATCTTTGAAAAGACGCACGAGGGTTCCACCGCAAAGATCGCTCCGTCCACGGACATCGCCCAGGAACTCCAGCCCCGTTTCGTCGGTGGCAACCCGCCGGACCTGATCGACAACTCCGGCGCCAAGGCAATCGGCTTCAGCACCATCCTGGCCCAGCTCGAGGACCTCACCCCCGTGGTGGAGGCCAAGAACCTCGAAGGCAAGGTCATCAAGGACACCCTGTACACAGGCGTGCTGGCTCCGGGCACTTTCGACGGCAAGCTTGCCGCGCTGAACTACGTACTGACCGTCTACGCCGTCTGGTACTCGGATTCCCTGCTCAAGGAAAACGGCTGGACCGTTCCCAAGACCTGGGATGAAATGTATGCGCTCGGCGAGCAGGCAAAAGCCAAGGGCAAGTACTTGTTCGTGTGGGGCAAGGAAGCCGCCACCTATTACCAGGAACTCGCCATCGCGTCCGCCATCAAGGAAGGCGGGGACGAAGTCCGCCTCGCGCTGGAAAACCTCAAGGAAGGTTGCTGGTCGCACCCGGCCATCCAGTCCGTCTTCACCGCACTGGACAAGATCGTGAAGGCCGGCTTCTTCAAGCCCGGCGGCTCGGGCACGCAGTTCACGGCCGCCCAGGCGCAGTGGAGCAACGCCCAGGAGGCTGTGTTCTACCCGTCGGGTTCGTGGATCGAGAACGAAATGAAGGACCAGACGAAGGCCGGCTTCAACATGATGGGCGCCCCGGCGCCCTCGGTCAGTGCCAGCCCCAAGATGCCTTACACCGCCCTCCACAGCGCAGCCGGCGAACCGTACATCGTCCCGTCGCAAGGCAAGAACGCGGCAGGCGGCAAGGAAATGCTCCGCATCATGCTGTCCAAGGAAGCTGCAACCAACTTCGCCAAGACCAAGTTGGCTCCAACGATCGTCAAGGACACCGTTCCGGCAGACGGCTTCGGATCCACCGCGCTGGTCTCGCAAACCAAGATGCTGGGCGATGCCGGCGACGACGTCTACTCATGGAACTTCATCGACCTTTACGGAACCAACAAGGACCAGCTCGTTGTCTGGAACACCTTCCTGGACGGCAAGTCGGACGTTGCAACCCTGACCTCCGCACTGCAGAACATCACCGACAAGGTCCGTAACGACAGCTCGGTCAAGAAGATCGAAGTGAAGTGACCGTAGTGAAAACACAGCAGAGCCGGAACGACGACGGCCTGGCCGCCGTCGTTCCGGCCGCAGCTCCACAGCAATTGGTCAAGCGGCGGCGCAAGCCGCTGACCTGGGACAAAGTCAGCTTCTTCGCGGTATTCCTCGGACTTCCGCTGGCGATCTACCTGTTGTTCGTGATCTGGCCGTTCATCCAGGCATTCGGCTACTCGCTGACGGACTGGTCCGGCTTCTCGCCCACGCAGAACTTCATCGGCCTGGAGAACTACACCAAGATCTTCACGGACGATATCTTCATGAAAGCCATGGGGAACAACATCCTCCTGGTTATTTTCCTGCCGATCATCACCATCATCCTGAGCCTGGTGCTGGCTTCCCTGGTGACCGTTGGCGGAAGCAGCAAGGGGCAGATCAAGGGCCTCCGGAATTCCAGCTTCTACCGGGTTGTGTCATTCTTCCCGTACACGATTCCCGCGATTGCCATCGGCATCATGTGGGGGCAGATCTACGATCCTTCGGGCGGTCTGCTGAACGGCATCCTTACAGGGCTGGGTCTGGACCAGTTCAAGGACTTCGCCTGGCTGGGCAACAAGGACACTGCCATGATCGCCACGATGTTCGTGATCGTGTGGGGCTTCGTTGGCTTCTACATGGTCCTGTTCGTTGCAGGCATCAAGGGCATTCCCGCTGAACTCTTCGAAGCGGCAAGGATCGACGGCGCGGGCCGCTTCCGCACCGCTGTGTCCATCACCATTCCGCTGATCCGGGACAACATCCAGACCGCCTACATCTACATGGGCATCCTGGCATTGGACGCGTTTGTCTACATGGCCGCACTGAACTCCGGCGGTGGTCCGGACAACTCCACACTGGTCATGGCGCAGCAGTTGTTCTTCACAGCCTTCAGCAAGGGGCAGTTCGGTCTCGCCAGCGCCATGGGTGTCGTGCTGGCCATTGCGACGCTGATCTTCTCCGGATTGGTCTTCTTGGTCAACCGGCTCACCGGCGGCGATAAGGATGTGAGCCTGTAATGACGACAAAAGTTTCAACTCCGGAAATGAAGTCCCTGCACTTCCAGCCGCGGACCCCGGCAACATCCACGTCCGACAAAGTGGTGGGAGCGGTCTCGCACACTGCCCTGACCATTTGGACGCTCATTGTCATCCTGCCGTTGCTGTGGACGGTCATGTCGTCCTTCAAGACGTCCAGCGAGATCTTTGCTTCGCCGTTCGCCTTGCCGTCCCAGTGGAACCTGGATAACTACACCAAGGCGTGGAGTGAAGCAGGCATCGGAGCTGCATTCCTGAACTCCGTGCTGGTGGTCGCTGTGGCCCTGGTGATCGTCATGGTCCTTGGCGCCATGTGTGCCTACGTGCTTGCCCGCTACACCTTCCCGGGCAGCAGGGCCATTTACTACCTGATGCTCGCCGGCCTGACTTTCCCGATCTTCCTGGCCATGGTTCCGTTGTTCTTCGTCCTGAAGAACATGGGACTGCTGAACACACTGCCCGGGTTGATTCTGGTCTACGTCGGCTTCGCGCTGCCGTTCACGGTGTTCTTCCTCTTCTCCTTCTTCAAGTCGTTGCCGCACGAAATCACAGAGGCAGCAGCCCTTGACGGTGCGGGGGAGTGGCGGACGTTCTTCCAGGTCATGTTGCCGATGGCCAAGCCGGGCCTCGCCTCGGTGGCCATCTTCAACTTCCTGGGCCTGTGGAACCAGTTCCTGATCCCGGTGTCCATCAACGCCGCCGGCCCACGCGTGCTGTCGCAGGAACTGGCGGCCTTCGCCGGCCAGATGGGCTACGCGGTGGACTTCGGGGCATTGTTCGCCGCCGTTACCGTGACCGTGGTTCCGGTGCTGATCGTGTACATCATCTTCCAGCGCCAGTTGCAGGGCTCCGTTTCACAGGGCACCTCAAAGTAGTACAACCGCGCTAAAAACAGCGTTCGACGGCGGTCCGCACCCCAGGTGCGGGCCGCCGTCGGGCGTTGGCGTTAAGGGCAGCGGGGGAGGGGTCGCGGTCCGGTTCAGTCCCTGCCGGCCTCAATGAACTTAAGGGCGGTGTACCCGGGGTTTGTCAGGAGGACCTCGTGGCTGCCTTCCATACTGACCAGCCGGAAGACGCCCAACCTGTTTGATAGCCGGGGGTGCCGTCCCCATTCCCCCTGGGTGATGTCGTTGTCGTCCAAAGGCGCGATGTAGCTGAACGCCTGGGGAACGCGCTCCCAACCTGTCATGTCTGCCGGGTCCGTGAATGCGCCGAAGGGCTGGGGGCGCAGTACATCGTAGATTTCCTGGGCATGTTCGGCGCTTCCATCGTTGAAGAATCCGTCCCTCCACACGAAGAACGGCAGGACCACCGAGCCGTCAGCGCGTTCGTCGGCGCTTGCCTGCAGGGCGGCCCGGAGGTGCGGCGGTACCTCGTCCACCAGCGCTTTGCCGTGCTCCGGCACGAACGCTGCAAAGTAGACGAGTCGTCGGATCCGTTCGGGCATTTCAATGGCGACCCTGGAGATCAGATAACCGCCCCAGCTGTGGCCCACCAGCACAAAGTCGCTGAGGTTGTGCTCCCTGATGTAATCGATGATCGGCTCGGCCGCACCGTTCAGGTTGACGTATTTGCTGTCGTTCGGCCCCAGTCCACCCGCAGTGGGGGTATGAACTTCGTGCCCTGCCGCCTCAAGGTGGGTGCGAACGGGGTCCCACATTTCGCCGTAGTGCCAAGCGCCGTGTACAAGGACAAACTTCATGGTTCTCTCCGAATCCGGGATCAATTGCCTGTCATCGAAGTATGTTCAACGGCGGACGGGGCCGCTATCGGAAAGACGACGGCGGTCCTATCGGATTCGCGCAGCCTTCAGGACAACGGAGGGCGTCGTGCCGTAGCGGGACTTGAACTGGGTGGAGAACTCACCCAAATGGAAGAAACCGCACCGCAACGCGACCTCGGTGACGCTGGTCCCGTCCGGATCTGATTCCCGCAGAATCCGGTAGGCGGTTTCGAGCCGCTTCATTTTCAGCCATTGGCCGGGCGTCGTGTCCAGCTCGCGGCGAAAGCTTGCCTGCAGGCTGCGGATGCTGATGCCGCAGCAACGTGCGACGCTGCTGAGGCTTACTGGTTCGCCAATACGCTCCAGCATGTACTCGGTTGCCCGGCGGACACGCAAAGACGCAATCCCGCCCGGGCTCCGTGGCTGGAAGGGGGTGGCAACGTCTCCGCTGGGGATGAGGAGGGACTCGATGATGAGCTCTTCAAGGTGAAGGCTCACCCGATGCTGCCAGCTGGAGTCTTTCACCGTCGATATGCTCATGCTGCTTTCGATCAAGCTGCAAAGCAGGGCCGGCGGCAGCCCCAGGGACAAGGGGAGCTCGACTCTTCGGCCTGGCCCAGTGGTCATTGCCTGGCCGGCCACGTTCTCGACGCGATGACGATCCAGCCTCAAAACCACTTGGTCGTAGTCGGCGTCGAGGTCGAATTGAAAGAGGTCATACGGGCCGACAACCACTGCGTTGTCAGGCGTTGCGACGGCGGTCTCCGAGCCGTAGCGAAAAAGTGCGCGGCCGCGGACGGGCATGCTCACCAGGAAGCTGTTCTCGTCGGGCTCCGCCGGCGACACCGTGACTGCAGCGCCGTAGTGCAGCCGGTTGATCGAAAGCGAACCAATCTGCTGATGGTCGAGCCGCGCCGCAAGCCGGGATGTCCTGCCGTTAAGGCGCAACGTGTGGGGGCGCAGTGTCCGCGTACATGCCTCCACCACCTGGTCCTTATCGTGCGCCGGGTCCAATATCCTCCGGGCTGTGGAGCTGAGGGTGGCAGCAATGCGTGAAAGCGTCATTGGGATCTCCACGGCGGAGGGAAGTACAGGAATTCTGACAGTATGGACAGTAAACATGGACGGTAAACCGCAACGCAACGAAAGGCAGCAACCGTGATCTTCATCGTGGTCAAGTTCAACGTCAAGCCGGACTGGTCCGATCGCTGGCTGGATCTCGTCGGTGACTTCACCGATGCTACCCGCGCGGAACCCGGGAACCTGTGGTTCGATTGGTCCCGCAGCGTGGAGAACCCGAACGAATTCGTCCTCGTGGAAGCCTTCCAGGACGATGCCGCCGAGGCGCACGTGAACAGCGAACACTTCAAGAAGGCCATGTCGGACATGCCGCAGGCACTCGCCGAAACGCCGCACATCATCAGCCGCCAGATCGAGGGCAGTGGCTGGGACCGCATGGGTGAGCTGACCATCGCCTAGCCGGAGGGTAGAGGTGGTGCCCGGCTCGAACGAGCCGGGCACCACCTGTTTAACTCCTCAGAACATCCACGGAATCTCCGCGTGGCCGAAGTCGGAGAAGGATCCGAACCGTCCGGCCTTGAACGCGAGCACCTCGCCGTCCCGGTCCCGGCACGTGGTGACCTGGCCGAAGAAGACCTGGTGATCGCCGACGTCGTACTTCTGCACAACGGTGCAATCCGCCTGGGCGAGGGCGCCCTTGATCACGGGTAGGCCGCTTTCGGTGACGTCAAAGTCTCCGTCGCCGAAGCGGTCACCGCCGCGCACCGCGAACCGCCGCGCGATCGACTCCTGCTTGGACCCCAGGATGGACACCGCGAACTTGCCGCTCTCCATCAGGGCCTCACCGGTGCGGGTGCCGAAGTTCAGAGAGATCATCAGGATGGGCGGCTCCAGGCTGATGGATGTCAGCGAACTGATGGTCATCCCGTATTGCTCGTCCTCGTGTTGGGTGGTGACCACGGCAACGCCCGTCAGGAACCGGCCCATGGCCCGGCGCATCCCCATGGCATCGGGAACAGTGAAAAGCGGTGCGAGGCTCATGTCAGTTGCTCCGCTCAGCTGGTGCTGGGTCCGTGTAGTAGCGGACTTCGAACATCTTGGCACCGTTCTCGGAAACCCACGGGCCGTGTTCCATGCCGGGCGGACGGGTAGCCCAGTCGCCGGCTTTGAAGGTCCTGCCCAGGCGTTGGTCAACGAACGAGCCTTCGAAAATGAACACTTCTTCCCAGAAATCGTGAGTGAGGACGCCGTTGGGGGAGGTGTCCGTTCCAGGTTCGAACTTCAGGATTCGGGTGACTGAGTCGTTGTCCGAGTCCCGGGCCAGGATGGCCTCGGACAAACCCTCAATGTGCGGGTTGCAGGGTGCAAAGTCCACCGAGTCCGTGGGCGTGAACTCGAATTCGGGCTTGGCCATGATCAGATCTCCTCCAACTCGGTGGTGCCGGCAATGCTGTAGGAACCAAGGAACGTGTCCAGCTCGGCGACCAGTGCGTCGTAGCCGTAGTTCCGGTAGGTGTACGCACCCCGGACTACGAACGGGGCGCCGGCGTAGAACATTTCGTACTGCTGGTGGCGGCCCGCGAACTCCGAACCGATGATGTCCCAGGCGAGCTTGAACAGCTTGACGCGTTCCTCGCTGGTGACGCCGGGGGACTGGACATAGCGTTCCATGTCCGGCCGCGTCACGCTGCTGGTCATGTCGGCGACGCTGGAGGGCAGCTGCAGCACGCCGCCGCCCACGAGGTCGCGAAGGATGGAGATCACTCGAGGGTACGTCTCGGACTGCAGGCCCATGGCACCGTAGAGTGCGCTCTTCCCGGGAACCCGCATGCCGGCGTCGTCCGTTGTTGCGGTGTACTCGGCGGCGAGCACGGCCGATTCGACGGACTGGACGATTGCGGCGAGTTCTCCGAGCTTCTCCTGCACGCCGGGGATCTTGTCCGTGCCATTCACCTGGGTGACCTTGCGGGCGACCGAGGCGATGAACTTGAGCTTGGTGGAGAACCGGATCTGGGCCTGCCAGTTGCCCAGGGCGTGGGCGCCGGTCTCGAAGAACTGGCGGCGCAGCGTGTCGATGTTCCGGTTGATGAATACCCGGTCCCAAGGGATAAGGACGTCGTCGAAGACCACCAGGGCGTCCGGCTCGTCGTAGTGGCTGGTGAGCGGGTAGTCGAAGTCGCTGGTGGCGGCAGGCGCGAACGGGCGGCGGCAGTACAGCTTCAGGCCGTCGGTCGCCACCGGGACGGCGAAGCTGACGGCGAAGTCGACGTCGTCCGGTCCCAGCGGTTTGATGCAGGTGACGAAAACTTCGTCGGCGATCGCAGCGCCCGTGGCGAGCATTTGCGAACCCCGGACAATGATGCCCTCTTCGGTTTCGCGCACGACGCCGACCTGCAGGTATTCGCCTTCCCACCCTGACGCTGTGGTGGCGCGGGAGACCTGCGGCGGGATGATCGCGTAGGAGAGGTACAGGTTCTCGGACAGGATCTTCTTGTAGTACCGCTCCACGTTGCCTGCGAAGTCGCGTTCGTCGTTCTTGAAGACCTCCGGATGGGAACCGAACGCGGCAAAGAACGTGCCGACGTGGTCAGGGCTGCGGCCCACCCAGCCGTGCGTGTGCTTGGCCCACTTTTCGATGGCCTGCCGGCGCAGCACCAGCTCTTCCTGGGTCCGGGGAGCTGCGAACGTGCGGTTTGCCGGCCCGCCGATTTCCTCCGAATGGAACTGCATTCCATTGGCGGGATCAGCCGCGATGTCGAACAGCTCGGACATGGTCCGGGCAACCTTCGCGAAGGCCGGGTGTTCCAGGACGTTGCCGACAACCTCGCCGTCGAGGATAACCGTCCTGCCGTCATTAAGGGACTTCAGGTACTCTTTTCCGGTCCTCATCAGAGTGAGCCTTTCTTGATTTTGTAGTTATGTTCAATGGTGGTCCCATTTGGGAACGAGAGCTCCAACTTCCAGGAAGTTCCGTCTATGAACTTTCCGTCCAGAAGCGGCAGGGTGCCGCCGAGGCACATGAAGTCGGCGTCGCCGATGCCGGTCCGGGCCAGGAGACGCTCGACGACGTCGGCCGGCTTGCGCAGGCCGCTCAGCGAACCTTCCTGGTACAGGGCTCCGTCAACCCACGAGCGCGCTGTGCACTCGTCGAGGTCGAGATTTTCCAGGTTCTCTACGGCGATCACCTCAGCGGCCACCGGCTTGGGGCACGCGCGCTTTGAATCGCCGATATCCCGGGCTTCAATGTCACGGTCTGTGTGGTCGGATCCGATGCCGAGGTAGTACTGGCCGTTGTGGCGGATGTACAGGGGCTCAATCTCACCGGAGGTCAGGTTTTCCGAAGCGTCGTGCTCGCCCGAGGTCTCGAAGAGGTCCGAGTCCATGCGGTAGAACATGGGCACCTCCGGGGGCGGGGCCACGCCGATGGCAGCCAGCTCGTCAATATGGTGTTGCACCGCTTTTGGATCCCGGCCCGTGTAGCCGGCCACCACTGCGTGGAAATCCGAAATGACGATTGTCTTGTCCGTGCCCACCACCCTGAAAGTGAGTGGGACTTGCCGTGTTGTTTGCTGTGTTTGCATTGGACTTCCTCTAGACGGTCAGAGTTTCGTAGCTGGCCAAGCGGTCATTGAGCACCGGGAACTCGTTGCGGACAATGCCCACCTGCTGCGGATCGATGTCCACCATGAGCACGGACTCCCCGGCGTCGGCCTCGGCCAGCACGTTGCCGGCGGGATCCACCACCCTGCTGTGGCCGCCGAGCTCCACGCCCTCCTGGACACCGGCAGCGTTGCAGGCAACCACGAAGATCTGGTGCTCCAGGGCGCGGGCGGTGGTGAGGAGACGCCAGTGTTCGCGCCGGGCGGCGGGCCAGGCTGCCGGAACGATCACGATTTCTGCGCCGCGGGTGCTCAGCTCCATCCACAACCCCGGGAAACGCAGGTCGTAGCACGTGATTCCTGCCGTGGCCCCGAAGGGGAGCGGGACCACGGGCAGTGCGGCCCCGGCTGTCAGGAGACTGGCTTCCTTCGATTTGTAACCGAAGACGTGGATCTTCCTGTAGGTGTGGACCACGCTGCCGTCCGGGCCCAGCAGGATTGATGTGTTGCTGAGTTGCCCGTCCGCGCCGGCTTCAATGATGCTGCCGAGATGGAGATGGACGCCCAGTTCTTTCGCAACCCGTGAGCACATTGAAACGGTGGGGCCGGAGAGTGTCTCAGCCAGGGTCGCGTAGTCATCGAAGTGGAAGTAGCCTGCACTCCACAGTTCCGGGAGGACGATCAGCTCGGCGCCGCTGATGTTGCGAAGAATCTTCTCGACCCGGTCGATCCGGTCCCCGCGGCTTTCGGTGTCCGGACTGGCTACCTGGACCAACGCGATTTTCATGCTTGTTCCTTCTCTTTGCTGCTCGGCTCGTCCAGATCACTGAGCTTCAGGCCCTTGGTTTCCTTGGCAAACATCACCGAGACCATCGAGATCAAGCCCATCCCTGCCAGGTAGATGCCGATCGCGTAGCCCGTACCGAAGGCGCTGTAGAGAGCCAACGCAATGATGGGAGACAGCGAGCCGGCGATCAGCGAAGCCAGGTTGTAGGCTACGGAGGTGCCGCTGTACCGGACATCGGTGGGGAAGAGTTCGGAGAAGAAGGCGCCGATCACCGAGCTGTACGCGGCGAAGATCAACAGGCCACCTACCGCCGCGGCGATGATGCCCCACATCTGTCCGGTGTTGAGGAGGGCAAAGAAGGCGAATGCCCAGATGACGGTGGCGATCGAAGCCCCGATCATGATGGGCTTCCGGCCTACGCGGTCCGCGTAGATGGCCAGGACAGGAATAGCGACGACGGCCGCTGCCTGACCGATCATGACGGCGGTGAGCCCGGCTTGCCTTTGCAATCCCATGATTTGGGTGACGTACGTGATGATGAACAGCGAGTAGATGTAGAAGCCTGCGTTCTCACCCATGCGGCTTCCGGTGGCGATGAGGATTTCGCGCCAGTTGCGGCGGAAAAGGATGGCCAAGGGCATCTTGCGCTCGGACACTGCCATGGTCTCGCGCTTCCGCTGCGCTTCTTTGAACAGCGGTGTTTCCTGCACGTAGAGGCGGAGGACCAGGCCAATGATGACCAGCAATGCGGACAATCCGAATGCTATGCGCCAGCCCCATGCAAGGAATTCGCTCTCCGGCAAGGTGCCTGCGAGGATAGCGAGCACGCCGGCTGCCATGAGATTGCCCAGGGGCGGGCCCACGTTCGGCCAGGAGGACCAGAACGCGCGGCGTGAACTGTCATTGCTGTGCTCCGACACAAGAAGGACAGCGCCGCCCCATTCCCCGCCGAGTGCGAACCCTTGGATCAGCCGCAGCAACAGCAGCAGCAACGGTGCTGCAATACCAATGGCCGCGTATGACGGGATGAAGGCGATGAGGGTCGTCGCGACCCCCATGAGCATGAGGCTTGCTACCAACGTGGCGCGTCGGCCGTGTTTGTCGCCAAGGTGCCCCAGGACAATCGCGCCGAGGGGCCGGGCGAGGAAGCCGGCAGCGAATGTGCCCAGCGCCAGCATGGTGCCGACGAGGGGATCGTCCGTGGGGAAGAAGAGCTTATTGAATACCAGTGCAGCGGCTGTGCCGTAGAGAAAGAAGTCGTACCATTCCACTGCCGTACCGGCGAGGCTCGAAGCAGCAACCACGGGCAAGCTGGAGTGCTTTTGCTGCCTTGGCTCGGCTTTCTTCAAATCGGTCATTGTGGGGATCCTTTTGCGATTGGGAGCGGCCGGGCTTCTTGTGAGGCGGGCCGATGTCCCAAGAAATTGAGGGGTTCCAGTGCGTGAGCGGAATCACTTGAGCCGCCACTGAAAACTACTGTAGACGAGTTGTATACAACCTGTCTATAGTTGGGGTTAAAGATTCTTCCAGACGTCCGGGACCCTCCTGGAGGCAACTCGTATACTGGGCTTCGCGAGAAAGGCTCTCCATGATCCAAATGACTCCCACTGCGCAATCCCAGCCCGAAGTGGCTTATCAGTGGATGAAAAGCTACATCGCTGCCCTCCCGCGGGAGGAGGAAACGTTCCTCAACGAGGCCGTCCTCGCCAAGACCACGGGCACATCCCGTACGCCGGTACGGGAGGCCCTGCTGCGCCTCGAAGCGGAAGGCTTCGTCAAGCGGATCCCCCATAAGGGCGCGTTCGTGCCCCCAATTTCCGACCCCGATGTGCGGGCAATCCTGCAGGCCAGGGCCGTGGTGGAAAAGTGGGCCGTGTCAGCCCTGGACACCATGGCCGACGGACAGATCGACGCTTTCCAGAGCGTCATCGACCAGCAACGGGAAGCCAAGGATGATCCCGCGCGCTTCATTGAGCTGGATACCGAGTTCCATACGCTCATGGTTCAGGCCGGCGGAAATCCGGTCCTCGCCGACTTCTACGCCTCGCTCCGGCAGAAGCAGCTGAGAATCGGCGTCAAAGCAGTGTCCCGGGGATCGGATCGCGCCGGTGATGTGCTTCGCGAGCATCAACTGATTGTGGACGCCCTGCGCAGCCGAAGCCTGGAAGCGGCCCACCAAGCCATCGATGCACACTTGGACTCCACCCGATGGGCCGTCATCGGCTACTAATCTTCGCTGTGCAACTCCCGCTGCCGTGCGCTAAGCAGCTCAAATTCAGGCCTGGCAGCCACGAAACGTTCAACGGCGTCGAGCACTTGCTGAAGGTGGGCGTGGTCAGGGGCCACCACAGCAGCGCCAATCAAAGCGCGCCGGTGCTGGTCCTGGAAGCCGGTCTCAGCTGCGGAGACCTCAAAACGGCGCTTGAGTTCGGCGACCAGCGGCCGGACCAGCGAACGCTTCTCCTTCAGGCTGTGAACATCGCCCAGCAGGACATCAAATTCGATCCACCCGATCCACATAAACCCCATTCAACAGCAACGCGGGGTCACTTAAGGCCCATGTCAGGGGCGTTTACGGGCCAAAAGTGACCCCGCCTTGTTTGAGGTCTTGAGGGAATCTTGATCGAACGCAGCAAGGCGTCTTGAGTTCGGCCCGGCAGTGTCTATGAGGTTGGCCCAAAAGGGCCCCCGACTCATCCGCTGCTAGTTACCCAGGACTGACATCGTGACCCAAAACCCTGCCAGAGCCCGCGCCCGATCCCGCGCCGCAGCCATACTCATCGCCTGCGCCGCCACCCTCGCGGTTTCCGCCATCACGGCCCCTATGGCTTCGGCCGGTCCCGCACAGGGAGCAGTGGTCCGGGCGTCCTCCAGCGTGTCGGCCATGGCCGGCCAGGTGGAGCAGACACTTGTGGTTCCGGTGACTGCGGGATTGGAGCCTACGCGGATCAAGGGCAGCATCGTGGTCTCCGGAAAGCCGGAAGGAACAGTCCGCGCAACGGTCAACGGCAGGATAGTCCTCGAAGCCAACGCAGCAGCAGCCATCGCCCTGGACCAGGCAGTGAGCAGCGCAGACGTCATCAACCAACAGATGACCGTTGGACTGCAGTTCATCCCGGCGGCGCAGACTATGTGCGTCCTCTCAAACGCCACAGCCACGCTGAACAACCTCGCAGTCGATTTCTCCGGAACCGCGGAGGTTCCCACGACCGTCGGCGGGTTCTTCCCGGTGTCCGTGCCCGCCGTCGTACTTCCCGTCCCGGCGGACCCGGGTGCCGATGTTTCCGCAGCCGTCATGACTGCCGCCGCCTCGATGACGCACCGCTACCCGGACGCCTCTGTCAGCGTGGTCCCGGAAGCCGGACTTGCCGCCCGGGCGGCCGGCCTTCCTGCGGGCAGCCGGGTCCTCAGCGTCGTGGGTGACCAAGGCGAAACCAGCACCAAACTCTCCACCACAGCCGGCCTCCCGCAGCTCATCCTCAGCGGCCATGACGAACAGCTCCGTACCGCCGCGCGCGCACTGGCCAGCGACAATACAGCGCTCGCCGTGACATCGTCCGTCACCGGGTTGACGTCCGCATTGCCTGCGTCGCCGGGCCTGACGCAAAGCCTCAAGGACCTGGGCAGCAGCACCCTGAAACTCTCCGGATACGGCACGCCGGAGTCGTACGTGGGAGTCACCCAGTCCCAGTTCGGCGGTCCCGTCCAATCAGTGAAGGTCCAGCTCAAGGGCACGCACACGGCGGTCCCGGCCAACGCCCAGGCTCAGCTTTCCGTCTTCTGGAACGATTACCTGCTCAGCTCCAGGAACCTCGACGGCGGTGACAGCTTTTCGGTGGACGCCGAAGTACCAGCCGGGCAGCTGCAGGCGAACAACGGCCTCCGGATCCGGCTCGCGGCCCTTCCCGCGGGCGGTGATTGCACCGGCCCCGCAGGTGTGATGCCCATGGAGGTCACCGTGGACACGGCAGGCAGCACGCTGACTGCCGCCCGGGGCGGTTCCATGAAGGCCGGTTTTGCACGGTTCCCCCAGGCCCTGGGACAGAGTGTTCCCGTAGCGTTCGGCGACGGCAACGCGCAGGCAAACACCGTGAACGCGGCCACCCTGGTAGCTTCCCTGCAGCGGCAGAGCGCCACCTTGCTGGACACCCGGGTGGTGGGCCTGGATACCTTGGCCGGCTCCAGCGAGTCTGGACTGGTGGTGGGCGCCACCGGCGATGTTGCCGACAAGCTCTCGGCACCCCTGCGTTTGGCCGAGTTCCGCACCATCTCCCCGAAGGACGTCGAATACGGGGTGGGCACGTCGGCACCGTTCGGTGTCCTGGAGGCGTTCGAACAAGGCGGCCGTGATCTTTTGCTCCTCGGGGCATGGGCACCGGACGGCGACGCTTCCGCGGCTGCGTTGCAGGCTTCCCTGACCTCGCACATCAGTGGTGTTGACGGCGGTTGGGCATCATTGTCCCGGAACCTCCTGGTCACCCAGCCCTCGGGTACGCCGGTCTTGCTGGAAAGCAACGTGGTGGTTCCGCAGAAGGCCGTCACCGACGACTACCGTCCCTACGCCTGGTGGATCGGCGGTGCAGTGCTGGTGCTGGGCCTCGCGTTCGCCGCCCGCACCATCCTGATGCGGCGCCGGGCCAAGGAAGCTCAGGCCTACGTGGACGCTGAACAGAAGGCGACCGAACCGGGCCATGGCAACTAGCGTTGCCACGCGGCGCCGCGCTGCCCACCGGCAACCAGTGCTGCGGTCCCTGTCATCGCTGATGATCCGGGGTTGGGAACGCTTGGGTGCCCCGGTGGACGGACGCAAGGTCCCAGGCACCAGGATTGTTGCCTTGCTGGCCGCAGTGGTGGGCTACCTTGCCTGCCTGTACACCATCGGCCACGGCACCAACCTGGACTACTCCGACGCCCAAAGCCACCTGACCATCGCCCGGCGCATCTTCGACAGCAAGGCGCCCGGCTTTGAACAGCTCGGCACGGTGTGGCTGCCCATGCCCCACCTTCTGCTGGCGCCGTTCGTGGTGAACATGTGGCTGTTCAGCACGGGCTGGGCTGCGGGACTATTGGGGATCCTCGCCTTGTCCGCTACCGCCACGGGCCTGTACCTGATCGCAGCGCGCCTCGGTTTGGTCCGGGCGGGCCGCCTGGCGACCACACTGGTGGTCCTGGCGAACCCGGCGGTCCTCTACGTTTACACCACTGCTTTGACCGAACCCGTGCTGATCATGTGCATCGTGGGCGGCATGGCAGGGCTGGCACATTGGTCCACCAGCCGGCGTCGGATGAGCGCCGGTGAACTGGCAGTCTTTGCAGGCATTCCCTCGGCCGCAGCCGTCCTCTCCCGCTATGAGGGGTGGGCGCTGGTGATGACCGGGACGCTGTTCGTGCTGATCGTCTCCAAACGACGCACAGGCCAATGGCGCGAAGCCCTCACCATGGCCGGCGGCTACGTGATGATCCCTGCTGCGGCGGTGCTGTGGTGGCTTTCGTACAACTGGGCCATCTACGGCAACCCGCTTGAGTTCATGTTCGGGCAGTATTCCGCTTACGCGCAGCAGAAAAACATCACCGACGGCGGCCTGTTGCCTACCAAGGGCAACCTCGGACTGACGCTGACTACTTTCCACTGGTCGTTGCTGGAAACCGCGGGGGTGGTTGTCCTCGCCCTGGCGGCGTGCGGCGCCGTCGTGCTGGTCTTCAGGAGGGGCTTCGCGAACAGCACCCTCCTGGTGGCGGTGACCGGCAGCGCCTATGCCTTTGCGCTGTTGAGCCTTTTCCTGGGCCAAACGGCCATCAACAATGACCACTCGCTTCCCACCACCTGGTGGAACAACCGCTTCGCCCTGACGGCGTTGCCGTTGGTAGCGGTTTTGGTGGCCGTCTTCGTGCAGGAACTGACCCGGCCGGCGCGGCTCCGGCCCTGGCTGATCTGTGCTTTGCTGGGTGCATTGGTGGTGCAGAACGTGTGGTGGAACGAGGACCCCACCGGGAGGTTGGCCGTCCTGGCGGAAGGCAGGATGTCAGCTGAATCCACCACCAACTCCACCGCCGCCGCCCGTTGGCTGAACCAGCACTACGAATCCGGCGGGATCCTGATGGACGAAAGCGCACGCGGAAACGCAGTGCTTCCCGTGATGGGCATCCCGCTCAAGGAAATCTACAACAGGGCCTCCGGCGATTACTTCGCTCCTGCGCTGGATGATCCGGCCAAGTATGCCAAATGGGTGTTCGTCAACGTCGAAGCAGGTACAGGAGCGCGGGATTCGGGCCCCACCGACCTCGTTTACCAGGCGATCATCATGAACCCTTCCTTCGGCTTGCGCTACTCCGTCGCCTTTTCCACGCCCACGCACCGGATCTATGAAAGGTCCTCGGATTCATGACCCCTGCTTCTCTCGTCAAAGGACAGTTCAACCGGCAGTCGATCGGCCAGACACTGCTCGCCGCAGGCCTTGTGACCCCTGAACAACTGCAGCGTGCACTGGATCGGGCCGCGATCGAAGGCGGTTTGCTGGGACGGCACTTGATCCTGGAAGCCGGGCTGGACCGGCGTCGGATCTATGAAGTGCTGGCCCGGCAGTGGGACGCCCCGCTGGTGGATCTGATGGCCGAGCCACCAGCGGACGAACTCATGGAGCAGCTCATTTTCAGCGAGCTTGCGGAACCTCAATGGTTGCCGTGGCGCAGCGAGGACGGCGTCCTGACCGTGGCGACGGCGGTTGTTCCGTCCGCGGCAATCGCCGAGGAAGCAGCAGCGAAGTTCGGCGCCACCGATGTCGTCTTCCGCACCACGACGGACTGGGACATCAACCAATCCATCCAACGCTCCTTCAGGCGCCACCTGCTCTACGAATCCGCTGAACGCCTGGCCGAGGAACGGCCGGGTGACTCCGCACGCATCGCGTTGACGCCGTGGCAACGGTACCTTCCTGTGGTCCTTGTAGCGGCAATCATGGTGGGGTTCGTGATCTCGCCGCTGACGGCGGTCATCGTGCTGCTGGCTGCAGCGAACATCGTCTTCCTGATCAGCATCGGATTCAAGACGTTGGCCAGTCTCCGCCGGCCTTTCGACAAGCTCCACGAGGCGGCAGTGGTCCGGGCACGGAACAAGGAACGTGCACGACGCGGCCTTCCGCCGGTGGCCGATGAGCGGATTCCGGATTCCGAACTGCCCGTCTACACGATCCTCGTCCCGGTGTTCCGCGAGGCCAACATCATCGACAAACTGCTGACGAACCTGGGGCAGCTGGACTACCCCCGGTCCAAGCTGGATGTGCTGGTCCTCCTGGAGGAAGACGACGCCGAGACCATCGCCGCGGCCAAGGCCTCCAGGCCGCCGGAGTACGTCCGTATCCTCATCGTTCCGCGGGGCGAGCCCCAAACCAAGCCAAGGGCCTGCAATTACGGACTGACGTTTGCGCGGGGCGAATACGTGGTCATTTACGACGCCGAAGACCGCCCTGATCCGGGACAGCTGAGGGCTTCCATTGCAGCCTTCAAACGGGATGAGTTCGAGCGGGAGCACCTGAACCCCGGCCGCAAACCGCTCATCTGTGTCCAGGCCGCGCTGAATTACTTCAACGCCGACCAGAACGTGCTCACGCGCCTGTTCACCATCGAGTACACGCACTGGTTCGATTCCATGCTCCCGGGCCTGGACAACTCCGGGATCCCGTTGCCCCTGGGCGGCACGTCCAACCACTTCGTCACCGCGCTGCTCAAGGAAGTTGGCGCGTGGGACCCGTGGAACGTGACAGAGGACGCGGACCTGGGACTCCGGGCGGCCGTGGACGGTTACCGGGTGGGTGTCATCGACTCCACAACGTGGGAGGAGGCCTGTTCACAGGTGCCTGCCTGGATCAAGCAACGCACCCGCTGGATCAAGGGGTACATGATTACCTCGGCAGTGAATACCCGGAACTCCCTGAGGTACATCAAGAGCACGGGGGTAGCCGGAACAGTAGGCTTCCTTGGGCTGATCCTCGGCACGCCGCTGGCCTTCCTGGCTTATCCGCTGGTGGTCGGATTCACCGTGGTGACCTACATCGGTTACGACATCGTAGGCCTGGTCCTTCCCGGGTGGTTGCTGGCCGGAGGGGTGGTGTCCATGCTGTTCGGCAATGCCATGATGATCATCGTCTCCGGCGTCGCCACCTTCCGCAGGCATGGTTGGCGGATCGCGATTTTTGCCTTGCTGAACCCGTTCTACTGGGTCCTGCATTCCGTGGCGGCGTGGCGCGCGGCCTGGCAGATGCTGACCAGCCCCCATAAATGGGAGAAGACCCCGCACGGACTGGAGGCGGAATACCACGACGACGGCCACTGGGTCGGGTGACGTACCGCACCTGATCTTGAGCCAATCTTGAGCAAATGCCGCAGAGAGGTTGAGTAAGCACCGCCACACTGAATCCAAAGCCGCAGGATGACCAGCTGAGGGGGTTGGACACGGTGCTCGATCCGTTCTCTGTAAGAGTCGCCCTGGGCGTCGTCACAGTAACCCTCTTGGTGTTGTTCTGTACCTCCTTCCACCGCACCCGTTCGCCGTATGCCGGCTGGTGGAGCCTGGCCCTGCTGCAATTCATGGCCGGCAACACAGCCTTCCTGCTCAACGGGTCCCCGCATCAGCAATGGGCCAATCCGGTGGGAAACGTCCTGGTGGTGGCTGGAGCATTCAGCGTGTGGGCCGGCGCCCGCTCCTTGCGGGACCTCAAGACCGCCCGCTGGCAACTTGCCGCAGGTCCTGCGGTCACTGCTGTTGCTTCTCTCCTCGAAAGCCCCGCCACCAATGTCTGGTCCGGGGGCTTCGTCTATCTGGCCATGATGGCCACCGGGATTGCCTTGGCCGCCCGGGATCTTTGGCTGATCAAAGCTTCCCATTCGCAGGTCCACAAGGCTTTGTCGCTGGCAGCAGGTCTCCTGGCCACGTACTATCTGGGCCGCTTTACGGTCTATGCACTGGAAGGGCCGGCAAGTGAGGCCTTCCGTATGTACTTCGGTCCCGGACCGTCGGGCCTGGTTTCGCTGGTGCTGCTGGTGACGGTGTCCTTCAGCATGACGGCCCTCACCAGCGACCAACTCATCAAGGGTTTGAAGGAGCGGGCGGCCCGCGACCACCTGACCGGCCTGCTCAACCGTGGAACGTTCCTCGAACTGGCCACCACCGAGCTCCACCGTTTGTACTCCACAGGATCCGGCGCTGCCGTGGTCCTGGCAGACCTGGATCACTTCAAGGCAGTCAACGACGAATACGGTCATGGTGCCGGGGATGAGGCCTTGAAGGCCTTCGCTGCGGCCTGCGCCGCGTCCGTGAGGTCCACGGACCTCATTGGACGCTACGGCGGGGAGGAGTTCATCCTTTTCCTGCCCGGGGCCACACAGGAGCGGGCTGAGAGCATCGCCGTCGAAATCAGCCGCCGGACCGCAGGCATGCGCACACCGGAAGGTATCCCGTTCCCCACCATCAGTTATGGAGTTACGTCCAGCATCTCTGCCGGAGCCGATCTGAACTTCATGATCGAGGTAGCTGACGCAGCGCTTTACAGTGCCAAGGCACAAGGAAGAAACCGGATTGTAGGAGCCGACCGCCTCGAGGCGGCCACTATTGCGGATGAGGCACGATCATGACGCTCAATGAACTGACCACCAGGATCCAGATCCAGCACAACCAGGAGTTGTCCGTCTTCAGGAAAGACATCACCAGTGCTCCCTACAAAGCCGGAACAGCCACATCCTTGAACGCGGACCGGCGCTCGGTGCGGATGGGTCCTGTCCAGTCCGTTGAGGACGGAAACGCCAACCTGACCATCGTGGCCGATGTCGAAGGTCTCGCCTGGTTCACTGCGGACAAGGGCCTCCTGGGAAGTTGCATTACAGTATCCATCGCCGGCCACCGGCGGAACACCGGCACGCGCGTCCATCTCCCGCTCGCTGAATGCGATGCCTGGATCGAGGCCATCCTGGGCGGGTCATGGATCACAAACGTCTACCGCATGGGCAACAAGGCAAAGCCCGACGGCCGGCTGGATATCGCTTCCTATCGCTTGTTCCTGGACGAGCACCGCAACCCGGTTCCCAAGCCCCAGGCCGTAGCCGATATGACGCTGCGCAGCCTGGACGAATCGTGACCAGTACCAAGCCTCGCCGGCTGGTGTCCACTGATGATGACGACCCCCGAATACAAAGCCTGGAACGGCAGGTCCGGGCACTCATGCAAGAACTCCATGAGGTCCGGAATGAACGACGCCATGAGGCCCTTACCGACCCCTTGACAGGCGTCGGCAACCGGCTGGCCCTGGCCGATGCCTTCAAGGAAGCCACGGCTGCCATGGCCAACAGCATCGCCCCGCCCGCGCTGCTCCTGTTGAACCTGGACGGCTTCAAGACGTTGAAGAACTCTGCGGGCCATGCGGCAGCGGACCAGGTTCTGGTCACCGTTGCCATGCGCATCCGCTCGGCAGTCCGGGAGAGCGACGTCGTGACCCGCCTGGGTGGCGACGAATTCGCTGTGTTGATGCCCGGCACCCCCAAGAACCGGGCTGCCGCCGTGGGGAACCGCATCCTGGCCGCGCTGGAACCCGGCATCGACCTCGGCAACAACAGTGTCCAGTGTGCTGCCAGCATGGGCCTGCGGATCGCCGAGCCGCACCACACCCTGGAGGACCTCCTCCAGGAAGCCGATTTCGCCCTGGAGGAATCCAAGAGCGAGGGCCGGAACAAGCTCAAGCTCTTCGATCCCGTGACCGTGCACTCCCGGCAACTCCAGCGACAGATCGTGGGCGACTTGAGGGAGGGGATCCGCTCTGAGCAGCTGGTCCTCTATTACCAACCAATCGTTGACCTTGCCACGGGAACCATTGAGGGTTGCGAGGCCCTGGTCCGCTGGAACCATCCGATACACGGGCTCATCATGCCCGACCAGTTCATTCCCGTGGCAGAGGCCACCGGGTTGATTGCGGAACTGGGCAGGTGGGTCCTCCGCACAGCAATGCGCCAGCTGAGGCAGTGGCGGGATAACCCGGCGACGTCGGATCCCGCCTTCTCCATGCGCATCAACGTCTCTGCCGCCGACCTTCAAAGCCTGGAATTCGTGGACGACGTCCGCGACGTTCTCCAAAAGGAAGGATTGTCCCCGGATTCACTGGTCCTGGAACTTACCGAGAGCGCCATCATCCAGAACAACGAGCTGGACCGTTACACCCTGATGAGCTTGCACAGGCTGGGCGTAGGCCTGGAGATAGACGATTTCGGCGCCGGTTATTCCTCGATGGGCTACCTGCGCAAACTCCCCGTGGATCGGGTGAAGGTCGACCGGCAGTTCGTGAAGGACCTGGAGAAGGACCCGTCCCAGCTGGAGTTCCTGGCGGCAATCCAGCAAGTCATCCGCTCGTGCGGGCTGGAAGGGGTCTGGGAAGGCATTGAGACAGCGCGGGAAGCGGAGTTGCTGCGGAGTATCGGCTGTACGAGCGGACAGGGGTATTTCTTCGGCAGGCCGTTGCCCGAAGCAGACTTCCTTGCCCGGCTAAAGGAAACGCGAGGTCACTTATGGCCCATCCCGGAGGGATTTACGGGCCATAAGTGACCTCGCGTCACTTCAGGCGGAGAGGATCAGCCGAAGTACTTCGGCAGGGTTCCTTCGTGGGCTTCGCGCAGGGCGTCCAGCGAGAGCTCATCCACGCCGTTGATCTCCAGCTTTCCACCGGCAGCGTCAACGACGCCGATCCGGAGGTGGGCGAAGCCACGGGCGGTGCACATGTCCTTGAAGCGGACTTCCTCGGAGCGCGGCACGGACACGATGGCCCGGGCCTGGGACTCGGAGAAGAGGGCCGTGAACAGGTCCACGCCGTCGCGCTCCATGAGTTCCTCAAGGGCGATGCGGGCGCCGACGCCGTAGCGCAGCGAGGACTCCACCAAAGCAGCCGCGAGGCCACCTTCGGAGAGGTCGTGTGCCGCGTCAACCATGCCGTCGCGTGAAGCGTTGATCAGGATTTCACCCAGTGCACGCTCAGCTGCGAGGTCAACCTTCGGCGGCAGGCCACCGAGATGTCCGCGCAGGTTGGACCATTCTGAACCATCCAGCTCAGCTGCGGTGGTACCCAGCAGGTAGATGGCTTGGCCATCTTCACGCCAGCCCGACGGCGTACGGCGGGCGACGTCGTCAAGCTTGCCCAGGACCGCCACAACGGGGGAGGGGTGGATCGGCGTGGTGCCGGTCTGGTTGTACAGAGAGACGTTGCCGCCGGTTACCGGGATGCCAAGTTCCATGCAGGCGTCCGAGAGGCCACGGATGGCCTCGGCGAGCTGCCACATGACATCCGGGTCCTCGGGGGAACCGAAGTTCAGGCAGTCGCTGACGGCCATCGGAACGGCGCCGGAGGTAGCGACATTGCGGTAGGCCTCAGCCAGTGCAAGCTGTGCGCCCTGGTACGGCTCAAGGTAGGTGTAGCGGCCGTTGGCGTCGGTGGCCAGGGCAACGCCCAGGCCCGTTTCCTCGTCAACACGGACTACGCCGGCGTCATCCGGGAACGCCATGGCGGTGTTGCCGCCAACGTAGCGGTCGTACTGCTTGGTGATCCAGGACTTGCTGCACATGTTGGGCGATGCCACCAGTTCGGTGACAGCCGCAGCCAGCTCGGTGGGAGCCGACGGGCGGCCGGCGTCCTCAACGGAACCGGTGAAGGAGTTTGCCTGGACGGAATCCTGCCACTCCGGACGGGCGAACGGACGGTCGTAGACCGGGCCGTCGTGCGCGACGGTGCGGGGATCGACGTCGACAATTACTTCGCCTTCCCAGGTGATGATGAGGCGGCCGGTGTCGGTGACTTCACCCAACCAGGAGTACTCCACGGCCCACTTGTCCATCACGGCTTCGAAGGCTTCGATGTTCTCCGGGGTAACGACGGCCATCATGCGTTCCTGCGACTCGGACATGAGGATCTCGCCCGGGGTCAGCGTGGGGTCCCGCAGCAGGACCGAGGTCAGCTCGACCTCCATGCCGCCGTCGCCGTTGGAGGCGAGCTCGGACGTGGCGCAGGAAATGCCTGCAGCGCCGAGGTCCTGGATACCTTCAACCAGGGAGCCCTTGAAGAGCTCAAGGCAGCACTCGATGAGGACCTTCTCAGCGAACGGGTCGCCCACCTGGACGGCCGGGCGCTTGGAGGGCTTGGTGTCATCGAAGGATTCCGAGGCCAGCACCGAGGCGCCGCCAATGCCGTCGCCGCCGGTGCGGGCACCGAAGAGGACAACCTTGTTGCCCTTGCCGGAGGCGTTGGCCAAGCGGATATCCTCGTGGCGCATTACGCCCACGGCCAGCGCGTTCACCAGCGGGTTGCCCTGGTAGACGGAGTCGAAGACCATTTCGCCACCGATGTTCGGCAGGCCAAGGCAGTTGCCGTAGCCGCCGATACCGGCAACAGCACCGTGCATGACGCGTGCGGTGTCCGGGTGGTCGATGGCGCCGAAGCGCAACGGGTCCATCACGGCTACCGGGCGGGCGCCCATGGAAATGATGTCGCGGACGATGCCGCCGATGCCGGTAGCGGCACCTTGGTACGGCTCAACGAACGACGGCGAGTTGTGGGACTCGATCTTGAACGTTACGGCCCAGCCGTCGCCCAGGTTGGTGACGCCGGCGTTCTCGCCGATGCCCACCAGCATGTCCTTCTTCATTTCCTCGGTGACCTTCTCGCCGAACTGGCGGAGGTGGTTCTTGGAGGACTTGTAGGAGCAGTGCTCGCTCCACATGACCGAGTACATGGCCAGCTCGGCACCGGTGGGGCGCCGGCCAAGGACCTTGACGATCTCGTCGAATTCGTTCTGCTTCAGGCCCAGCTCGGCCCACGGGAGTTCCGTGTCCGGGGTCTTGGCAGCGTGCTCAACGGTGTCGATGTTGAACTTCTTGGTGGTTTCCGTGGTCACTTGTCGCCTCCCACAATCTTGGTCAGTACGGAGGTGAAGAAGCCCAGGCCGTCGGTGTCGCGGGGTTCGCCGTTCAGCGACTCGGGGCCGAAGCCGGCCTCCACTGCGTGCTCGGGGTGGGGCATGAGGCCCACCACGTTGCCGGCTGCGTTGGAGATACCGGCGATGTCGCGGCGGGAGCCGTTCGGGTTGAAGCCCACGTAGCGGAACACCACGCGGCCCTCAGCCTCAAGGGCGTCCAGGGTCTTCTCGTCGGCGATGTACTGGCCGTCCTGGTTCTTCAACGGCACGATGATTTCCTGGCCATCGGTGTAGTCCACGGTCCAGGCTGTGTTGGCGTTTTCCACGCGCAGCGTCTGGTCGCGGCAGATGAACTTCAGGTGGTCGTTCTTGATCATGGAACCGGGCAGCAGGTGCGACTCGGTGAGGATCTGGAAGCCGTTGCAAATACCCAGGACCGGGAGCTTGGCGTCGGAGTTCGCAGCATCGATGATCTTGGACATCAGCGGTGCGAAACGCGAGATGGCGCCTGCACGGAGGTAGTCGCCGTAGGAGAATCCGCCGGGGATGATGACTGCGTCAACATCGCCGAGTTCGGAGTCGGCATGCCAGAGCGGCACCGCTGTGCCACCTGCGAGACGCACTGCACGGGCGGCGTCGCGGTCGTCAAGGGTGCCGGGGAAGGTGACGACGCCGATCTTGGCACCAGCGAGGCCACGAGCACCATAAGCGTCGGCGGCGATAGCCTCGCCGATCAGGGGGAGTGAAGTCATATCAGGCCTCGACGACCTCGACGTTGACGACGTCCTCGATCACCGGGTTGGACAGGAGGGTCTCGGCAGCTTCGCGGGCCTGGGCCAGGATAGCGTCGGTCACCTCGCCGTCGACAGTCAGTTCAAAGCGCTTGCCCTGGCGGACTGCGCTGAAGCTGTTGAAGCCGAGGCGGGGCAGTGCACCCACGATGGCCTTCCCCTGGGGGTCCAGAATCTCGGGCTTGGGCATGACGTCAACGACGATCCGGGGCATCCGGTAACTCCTGTGCGTGAGTTGGGTGAACCTTAAATAAGGCTGCCGCGGAGATGCCGTCTCACGCCGTTCAGCCGCATTCAAACAGCGTTATGGACACAGGGTTAAACACGGTTGTGAACTGCATTGTTTGAACGGCATGGGGGCGCTCCGCGAGCTTGCACAACCATTCTACCGGGAGCGGCGCACATACCCTATTCAGCCCGATTCTGCGAGGACACCCCGCCGTCACGGCGGAAATCGTGCCAAGGGAACGTCCGACGGCGGCAGGTAGGAGCGCCTGTCGGCGCTGGCCGCCGCGGCCCGGCGTCACTAGGATTGTCGCATGGCTGAAAAACCGAAATCGATGGTGCTGGGTGTTGTGGCCGCAGCCGTTTTTGCAGGTTTGGGCCGCATGGTCATCCAAAAGATCAGGGCTGACAAAGCTGCCCGCGACCAAAGGGTGACAGCTCCCTTGGACGCGGAGACCCGGGCGAAAATCAGCGACGCCCTGCGCGGACCCCGGTAGGGAACCTGACATTAGCGCACGTACAAATGCGCTATTCAAAGGGGTTAAACGGCGTGATTCCGGCGTACTTTGGAGATACACGCGGGGGTTCACCCCCCTGGTAAAACAAAGATAACCAGGAGGACCAATGACCGATCACATTGCAGAAGTATCCGCCTGTAGCGTTGGCAGCTGCGGATTCAACCACGATGGCTGCACCGCTTTTGGAATCACCATCGGCGGAACCCAGGACCACGCTTCCTGCGCAACCTTCATTGACACCAATGCCATGGGCGGCCTGCCCAAGGTCCTGGCCCACGTCGGCGCCTGCCAGAGGTCCGAGTGCGTCAACAACAACAACCTCATGTGCGAGGCCCACGACGTCAAGGTCGGACCCGGCCGCGAAGCCGCCGATTGCCTTACCTACGAGCACGCCTGATTGCTGACTAAGCGAAAAGTGGGCCCACCTCCTGCGAGGTTGGGCCCACTTTCTTGATGTCAGGCTACTTCTTGGCCGTCTTGGATTTGGCCGGGGTTGCCGCGGCTTCCTTGGGGCTGTCGGCGTCCTTCATCTCCTGCTCGGCCGTAGCCTGGATCAAGGCCAGGAGTTCAGGATCGAGTCCGGGCGCAAACTCTTCCTTGCGCTCCGCCGACATGGTCATGGGGAAACCGTCCGGCATCTGCTCGGTGCTCAGTTCGGTGCCGTCGTTGGACGGTGACGCCCCACGGTAGAGCTTGCCTGCTTCGCTGAGGTTGTCAGCGCTGAAGGTGTACTGAATGCTCTGGAGTCCCAGGTCCAGGAGCTTCTTCACTTCCGGGAACTGCTCGGCGTTGGTCTTGGGGATCGGGAGGACCTTGCCCCAGTTCACACCCAGGCTTTCCAGGGCCTTTGCGTAAGCATTCTCGTGGGCCTGGTCGCGGACAATCAGGTAGGCGATGGTGGAGCGTGCCGTCTTGTTTTCCGTCATCTCGTAGATGCGGCATTTCTGGAGCCGCCCCGTGGATTCGAGCATCAGGTTGTAGAGCAGGTCCAGGACGAGGTTCCCGCTGTTGTAGACGTAGGAACCGCTCCAAGGGTTGCCTGCCGCATCCACGGGCAACGCACCCTGGGCGCCCACCAGGTAGTGGTGGATATTGCTGGTGTCCAGGGCGATCTTCAGGGGAGTGGCACCGCCGGCGCCGGGCTCGTCCACCGGATCCGACTTCTTGCCCTGGTAGCGGGGTGACCCATCAAGGAGTTGGGAAATGGTGGTTCCGATGAGTTCCACGTGGCTGATCTCTTCGGTACCGATGCCCTGGAGGAGGTCCTTGTAGGGCTTGGAGGCGGGATCGCCGCGGAAGTTCATGCTTTGGAAGAGGTACTGCATCATGGTCCGCATTTCGCCGAACTGTCCGCCCAAGCCTTCCTGGAGGGCGTTGGCTGCAGCGGGATCAGGCTCGTCGGCAGCGATTTCATTGATGAGAAGTTGGGTGTGCAGGTACATACGTTTCCTCACGTTGCCTCATGCTATGCGTGGGATGGGAACCCTCTGCTGGCCACCCCGGACCCACCTAACATAAGCATGCTTACTATTTCCGCGCAAGGAATTTCGCAAGTAAGTGGAGATTCGTTCAGCCCGCCACTTGGTTGGTGAGCGGCTTGCCTTCCTTGAGGGCGGAGATGTTGGCCAGGACCAGCTTCGCCGAACCCTTGGGGCGGTTGCCCGCGACGTGGGGCGTGATGATCAGGTTGGGCGCCGACCACAATTCCGAATAGGCCGGCAGTGGTTCCACCTTGGTCACATCCAGTGCTGCTGCTCGCAGGCGGCCCTCCTTCAGCGCTGCCAGCAGCGCGTCCTCATCCACCGTCGCGCCGCGGCCCACGTTGACGAACACGGCGGTCGCCGGCAGATGACGCAGGACCTCGTCATTGAGGGCGTCGGCGGTTTCCGGGGTCGCGGGCAATATTGAAATCAGCACGTCCGTGGTGCCCAGGACCTCCGGGAACCCATCCGCGGCCACCACCGGGAAGCCATAGCGCTCGCCGGCGGAACTTGCGACGCCGGTGACCTCCGCGCCCAGCGCGGCCAGCAGGGGAGCCAGCCGCCCGGCGATGGAACCGAACCCCCAAATGGTGACCTTGGCGCCGTCGAGCGTGTAGAGCTGTTCGGTGCCGGGGTTGGACTGCTCGGCGTTGTACGGCTGGTTCCAGGTAGCGGCTTTTTGCGATTCCAGGAGGACATCCAGGCGCCGCACGGCAGCCAGGACCAGCGCCAGCGCGTGTTCAGCGACCGGGTCGTCGTGGAGTGAGCGTCCGGACGTGATGGCTGTGGTGTCCCCGAATCCAGCGGCGAGTACGGAGTCGGGTCCGGCTGCGAGCGTCTGGACCAGCTTGAGTGAGGTCATTTCCTTGGCGGCATCGGCGAGGTTCTCCGAGGTGTTCCGCCATGCCACCAGAACCTCTGCGTCGCGGTGCTCGCCAGGGATGGGCTTGTCCACTGCGTAGACCACGATCTCGTCCCCGGAGGTTGCGGGATCGGAAAGGTCCAGTTCGATGGTGTCCGGGATGAGGATTTTCACGGCAACTCCAAGGTTTACGGGCGTCGGGCAGTTTGCACTCGAGGCTACCGCTTTATCCCGCCGCGCATCTGCTCCTGCTCCATCTCTGGCAATGTGACGGCCAGCACTCTATGGTTGTAGGACGTTCGACGTAGCACGTAACACGAACGCCCATCACGAGGTAGCACTACACGCAAATCCCTGAACCAACCACGCGTGAAGTGCCAACCCGGAGCCGATTCGAAAGGACACTGGATTTGAAATCCATACCCCCTGCACCATCGCTCGCCCGCATCGCAGCTGCCGGCACCCTGAGCCTGGGCCTGCTGGCCGGGCTCGGCCTTCCGGCCACCGCCGCCCCCATCCCGCCCAGCAACCCCTCTGCATCCCCCGGCACCTTCACCGAGGCCAACATCGCCGCTGACCGCACGGCTGCCAACTTCTTCTACCGGATCCCCGCCCTGACCTATCTGGGCAACAATGTGGTGTTGGCAGCCTGGGACGGACGTCCCGGCTCAGCGGCCGACGCACCCAACCCGAACTCGATAGTCCAACGCCGCAGCACTGATGGCGGCCAGACCTGGGGGCCGGTGCAGGTCATCGCTGCGGGTCACGTGGCTGACGCCAGCGGACCCAAATACGGTTACAGCGACCCCTCCTACATCTACGACGCGGAAGCAGGCAAGGTCTTCGCTTTCTTCGTCTACTCCAAGGACCAAGGCTTCGGCGGCAGCCAGTTCGGCAACGACGACGCCGACAGGGCAGTGATCTCCTCGGCAGTCATCGAGTCCTCCGACGGCGGAATCACCTGGAGCCAGCCCCGGCTCATCACCAACGTGACCAAGCCCGGGACCAGCAAGACCAGCCCGGCGGCCGGGGACGTCCGCTCGAACTTTGCCTCCTCCGGCGAAGGCATCCAGCTCAAGTACGGCCAGTACAAAGGCCGGCTCATCCAGCAGTACGCCGGCGATGTGCGCCAGGCCGACGGCACCAACAAGATCCAGGCCTACAGCGTCTATTCGGACGATCACGGCGCCACCTGGCACAAGGGTGCCAACGTCGGTGACCGGATGGACGAAAACAAGACCGTTGAACTCTCCGACGGCCGTGTCCTCCTGAATTCCCGGGACAACGCCAACCAGGGCTACCGCAAGGTGGCCGTTTCCACTGACGGCGGCGCCACGTACGGTCCGGTCACGCAGGACACGGAGCTTCCGGATCCCGCCAACAACGGAGCCATCGCGCGCATGTTCCCGAACGCTGCGCAGGACTCGGCCGATGCCAGGAAGCTCATTTTCACCAACGCCAACTCCAAGACCGGCCGCGAAAATGTCTCCGCCCGTGTCTCCTGCGACGACGGCGCTACGTGGCCGGGCGTCCGCACCATCCGCTCCGGTTTCTCCGCGTACTCCACTGTGACCCGGCTGGAGGACGGCAAGTTCGGCGTGCTCTACGAGGGCAACTACACGGACAACATGCCGTTCGCCAAATTCGACGACGCCTGGTTGAACTACGTTTGCGCACCGTTGTCCGTGCCGGCCGTCACCGCTGCTCCCGGCGCTACGCAGCAAGTGCCGGTAACCGTGACAAACCAGGAAGCCACCACGCTCACTGGCGCCAACGCCACTGTTTACACACCCAGCGGCTGGTCCGCCAGCACCGTGCCGGTTCCCGATGTCGCGCCGGGAGCCTCGGTCACCGTCAACGTAGCCCTCACCGCACCCGCAAACGCCAGCGGGCCGCAGAACCTCAACGCGGCCTTTACGACGGCGGATGGCCGGGTTTCGCAGTTCACCTTCACCGCCACCGTGCCGGTGGCGCCCCAGGTTGGCCTCACCATCACCGGTTCTGCACCCGCACGCGATGTCGTGGCCAGCCCCTACCAGGTGGGCGAAGTCCTCAGCTACTCGTTCAATGTCAAGAGCACGGCCAACGTCACGGCCAACTCCGTACCGGTCTCGGGAACCTTCGACTCCGGCTTCCTGCCGCCCTCGGCTCCCAACTGCCGGTTCAACAACCTGGCCGCAGGCGCTGCGTACAACTGCACCACTGCCAAGCATGTGATCACGGCTACGGACGTCCAGCGTGGCTACTTCCTTCCGGAGGCGGGCTTCACCATCACTGCCAGCGCGACGCCGTCGCTCAGCAAAACGGTGCAGTTCACTGGTGCTGCGGTCGCGTTGCGCGACGGTCTGCTGACGGCCGACATCAGCGGGGCGCGTGCCGACGTCGGGCGTGACCTCGCAACCCGGCCCTACGCCGCAGGTGAGCTGGTCCCGTACACCTTCACGGTGAAGAACACGAGCCCTTTGGTGGAGAAAACAGTCCCCACCGCCGGCAACTTCAGCCCGTTCCTTCCCGAGGGTCCGGGGAACTGCCGTTACAGCGTGCTCCCGGCCGGGCAGAGTTACGAGTGCACCACCCCGCGGCACACGGTGACGGCCGCCGAAGCCGAGCAGGGCTTCTTCGTCCCGGACACCACCTGGGAGGTCAGCGCTGCCGGCCAAAGCACCAAGACCATTACGGTGAACGGCGGCGAGGTGGACCTCAAAGTGCGCGAACCGAAGCTTGCGGCAACGGTTTCCGCTGAATGGCGGGACGCTGACGGAGATCGTTTCGCCAGCCCCGGTGATCCCGTGACCTACACGTACACGGTGGGCAACGCGGGCAACGTTGCGGTAACCGGGTTGGAGGCCCCCGACGCCGGTATTTCCGCAGCCGCGCTTGCTGAGGGCGCCACGGTGACGTCCACCCGGGAGCATGTCCTGACAGCTGCGGACGTGGCCGCCGGAAGCCTTGCGGCAGTGGGTTTCGAGGCGACGGCCCGCAACGGTGCAACGGAAGTGGCTGCGGCTGCGGCAGCGGATCCGCTGGTACTGACTGTCCAGCCGGCCAAGCCGGGCAACGTGCCTGCGCTGACAGTCCAGGACTTCGATGGCCGGACGCCGCCCTTTGACCTGGGCACGACGGACAAGTACCGGACCGGACAGAAGGTAGAGCTCAAGGGTCTTGAATACGGTCAGTGGTACTACGTCTATCTCAACAAGACGATGTACCGTCTCGGCTGGATCTTCCCCACCACCGACAACACCGTGGAGTTCATCCTGCCTTCGGATGTCAAGAACGGCCGCGACGACGTCGTGGTCCTGGACAAGGATGGCGTGCAGGTTTCGTTTGACCGGCTCCAGGTGACACCCAAGGGCTAGTCGTTTACGGCTGGCTGCACACGACGGACCGCAGGGTTGTTCCCTGCGGTCCGTCGCGCTTTCCATGACGAATCGCGGCCATTGTGACAAGACAAATTCGCTGAAATGTGCTGTATGTCATATTCGGCTCTCAGTAGATACTCTATGACTCGGCTGGTTGTGCGGCTTTGACAAGAACTGTCAAAGGTTCAACCATCTGAAAGTTGACAGGCCTTGGCGATGGAGCCCGGGCCTCCTCAGTGAAAGGTGCAACCACTCGTGAAATCACAAGGAAAGAGCTTCGTCAGAAGCGGGGGACTCCGGAAGGCCGCGGTGCTTGCCGTCGGCCTGCCGTTGCTGCTCTCGTCAATGGCGATGCCGGCCCAGGCCGCCCCTGCCCCGGAGGCGCCCGGAAATGTTGCAGGCGTGGCCAAGAAGAACCTTGACCCCGGTTCCTACAAGGACGGCCGCTACATGGTGGTCCTTGCCGAAAAGCCTGCGGCAACCTACGACGGCGGCACGGCAGGGCTCGCGCCGACCAAACCGGAGGAAGGCAAAAAGCTCGACGCCGACAGTGCCGAGGTGAAGGAATACCAGCAGCACCTGCAGCAGAAGCAGCAGGAAGTTGCCCGGCAGGAAAACGTCACCATCAAGCGCGAGTTCACCACCGCCGTCAACGGCTTCAGCGCCAACCTGACCGCGGACCAGGCCATCAACCTTGCCAAGGATCCCAAAGTCCTGATGGTCGCACCGGACACGCAATACGCTCCGGACTACTCCACCACCGACTTCCTGAAGCTCAGCGGCCCCAACGGCACCTGGGCCACCCAGTATGGCGGGCAGGAGAATGCCGGCAAGGGCACGGTCGTGGGCGTCATCGACACCGGCTACACCCCTTCAAACCCGTTCTTCGCCGGTGAGCCCGTGGGGCCGCTGGTCGGCAACCCCCAGGTTGGCGTTCCCTACCGCACTGCGGACGGCAAGATCGCCATGCTCAAGGCCGACGGCGACACTTTCGTCGGCGAATGCCAGCCGGGCACCGGGACGGGCGCCGACTACGACGGCAGCGCCTGCAACTCCAAGGTCCTCAGCACCCACTACTTCGCAGACGCCTTCCTTGAAACAGTTCCCCCGGAAAACCGGGCTCCCGAAGAAGTCATTTCAGCGGTGGACGTGGACAGCCACGGCACCCACACCGCCAGCACGGCAGCAGGCAATGGCAACGTTGACGCCGTCGTGGATGGCAGGAGCTTCGGAACCACCAGCGGCATTGCACCGGCCGCCAAGCTCTCCATCTACAAAGTCTGCTGGGAAGACACCGATCCCGCCACCGGTGGCTGCTACGGCTCCGCTTCCGTGGATGCGATCGAGCAGGCCATCCTGGACGGCGTGGACGTACTGAACTACTCCATCTCCGGTTCCACCACTTCCACCACGGATCCGGTGTCGCTGGCATTCCTGTCCGCAGCGTCAGCCGGCATCTTCGTCGCCACCTCGGCCGGCAACTCCGGACCAACGGCCAGCACCGTCAATCACGGAGCTCCCTGGCTGACCACCGTTGCTGCGACATCCTTCTCCCAGGAACTCCAGGGCACAGTTGAATTCTCCGACGGCAGCAAGTTCCGCGGAGCGAGCATCATGAACCGCGAGGTGAGCGGGGCCGGCGTCGTGCTGTCCACCAACGCCGCAAGCGGCCAAGGTAACGCAGCGCTGTGTGCTCCCGGGTCCCTGGACCCGGCAAAGGTTGCCGGCAAGGTTGTTGTTTGTGACCGTGGCGTGGTTGACCGCACCGCCAAGAGCGCTGAAGTCCTGCGCGGCGGCGGCGTTGGCATGATCCTCGTCAACCTGACGGACTCGTCGCTGGATACTGACAAGCACGTCATTCCCACCGTGCACGTGAACCCGCCCGCCACGCAGACCATCAAGGACAAGGTCACGGCGAACCCGGCCATCACTGTGTCCCTGTTGAACCGCGACACCACGGGACTGCCGGCCGAAGCACAGCCGCAGATCGCCGGGTTCTCCTCGCGCGGGCCGCTGCTTGCCACTGACTCGGACCTGCTGAAGCCGGATGTTTCGGCACCCGGTGTCGCCATCCTCGCGGGTGTATCCCCGATCGGAACCGGAGGCGACAACTTCGGCTTCCTGTCCGGAACGTCCATGGCTTCACCGCACGTGGCCGGTTTCGGCGCATTGATCCTCGGCAAGAACCCGCAGTGGTCCCCGGCTACGGTGAAGTCCGCCATGATGACCACCGCTGGTCCGGTTAAGCTGGCCAACGGCGCCGTCAACAAGGACGTCTTCGCCACCGGCGCCGGACAAGTTGACCCGGCGAAGGTCCTCAACCCGGGCCTGGTCTACGACGCCACCACCGAGGACTACCTGAAGTTCATCCAGGGCACCGGGATGGACCTGGGCATGGAAGGGCTCGGCACCACGGCCGCGCGCGACATGAACGTTCCCTCCTTCGCGCTGGGCAACCTGGCCGGCAAGATCGAAGTCACGCGTACGCTGACTGCGCTGACGCCGGGCACCTACCGGGCCACGGCCAACGTTCCGGGCGTCAACGTCAAGGTGACACCGTCCGTGCTGACCTTCGGTGCACCCGGTGAAAAGAAGACCTTCAAGGTCCAGTTTGAGAACAAGAACGCCGAACTGGGCAAGTTCGCCATGGGTTCGCTCAACTGGCAGGGTGCCAACAAGACCGTCACCTCGCCGATCGCTGTCCGTCCGCAGTCCGTCATCGCGGACAAGGCCCTGGCCTTCACCGGCACGGGCCCCAACGGCTCGGGCACCATCAACATCACCTCCGGCACCAACCTGCCGGTGGGTGTGACCATTGATGGCCTGTCCAAGGCTGATTCTTCGGCTATCGAGCTGGTTCCCGGCCCGTTTGCCGGCCAAACCAACGCATCGAACTTCGTGAAGAAGGTGACCGTTGGTGAGGGCAGTGCCCTGGCCAAGTTCTCGGTGATCTCCTCCAATGAGGCCGCCGACTTCGACATGCTGGTCCTGACTCCGTCCGGTCAGCAGCTGCCGGCCGCAACGGCATCCGCCAGCGAAACCCTGTCCGTTCCCAACCCGGCCCCGGGCGACTACTTTGTCTACGCCAACCTCTACGCCAGCCCCAACAACCAGCCCACCAAGGCAACCGTTGATGCTGCAGTGCTGGGGGCCAACCAGGGCAACGCCACCGTGACGCCGAATCCGATCCGACTCGCCAACGGCAAGACGGGCCAGATTTCGCTGAACTGGAAGAACCTGGAACCGGGTTCCTACATCGGCCGCCTGACCTTCGCAGGAACCAGCGAGCCGAGCTTCGTCACGGTCCTGGTCAACCCCGGCGGAGCTGTTGTGGTTCCGGATGAGGAAGACCCCAAGAAGGACAAGAAGGACAAGAAGCCGCGGGGCAAGATCCGCGGCGATGAGCCGACGCAGAGCAACAACGCCGGCTAAAACTCTGCGGGACACGCAAATGGGCTGAGGACACCCGAATCCGGGCGTCCCCAGCCCATTTGCGTGTCATGAGCCGGAAGTTGCGCCTCCGGTATTGCCCAGCAACGCCGCCATGGTCTTCCAACGGGCGATCTCGCAACCATCCGTCCTGCTGAAATGGCTATGGACTTTACGCCCACGGAACCATCCCCGGACTTCGGCTACCTGCGGGCCCCCGTACTGTTGCGTGCAGATCCGGTCCGGCCGCGGCTGCGGGAAGAAGATCTCCTCCCCGAACTGCTCGACGGCGGCAAGCGCCGCCGTCGCATCCGGCAGGTTTGAGTCGACCGAGTCCGGGTCGGGGGAGAGGACACCCCCGGCGGACCGGAGGTGGAACACCCGGCTGTCAGCGCCCGGTGACTCTGTCAGCGTGACAGTGAGGTCGACGTCGTATTCGCTTGCGTTTGTGTCGGTGGTGTCGCTGCTGCTTGGGGAACCCATGGTGACCTTTCGCTGGTGGCGTCGGGTGCTCAGGCGGCCGCGCCGCTCAGCTCGTCCAAGAGCGGGCTTACTGCCTGAAGCACGCGGGCCCGCAGCTCCTGGGATTCGGCTGCGAAAGCCCGCTGGTACTCAACGTACTCGGCCTTGCCCTGCGGTGTCTCAATCCTGATGGGCGGGTAGCCCCATTCTTCGAGATCGTACGGAGAGGCCTGCATGTCCATGGCCCGGATCCGCCACGACAACTCAAAGCAGTCCATCACCAGCCCGCTTGGCAACGCGGGCGTCAATTTGTAGGCCCACTTGTACAGGTCCATGTTGGCGTGCAGGCAGCCCGGTTGCTCCATGGTCCGCTGGTTTTCGCGGGTTGGCGTGAGCTCATTAAGGGGCAAGGCGTCGGGGGTGTAGAAGCGGAAGGCATCGAAGTGGGAGCAGCGGATCCGGTTCTCTTCCACCACGGTGTCAGTACCCTCGCCGCCCAGCCTGAGCTTGAGGTATTCGTGGCGCAGCTCGAACTTTTCCTGCCGGTACACCATGGCCCACTCGTGCAGGCCGAAGCAGCCGAACTGGGCCGGACGTTTCGCGGTCCCGGAGAGGATGATGCCCGCGAAGCGGACGGCCTCGGCGCGGTCGGCCAGGAAGCCGGCCCGGTCGAAGGTGACCGCCGGTGTACCGGAGGGCAGCCCCAGTGAGGCGAGTTCGCCGTCGTCGGGTGTCCTGTAGAACTTCCACGCGCTGCGCTCCAATGCCCGCTCACCGCTGAGGACTACGGCATCCCCGGGGTGCCAGCGAAGCAACTGGCCCGGCTTCTGGGTGTAGTAGGTGAAGAGGAAGTCCTCCACGGGGTGCTTCTTTCCGGCCGAACGCCGGGCCAAGTACGGGTCCGCATAGCGTGCGACCCGAGTGTGATGGGCAGCCTCCAGCCCAAGCCATTCCTCTTGGGGGAGGTGTCGCAGCCTAGAAACCACCATCTGATCCGAGGACGCTCTTGGCCGCGTCCCACATACCGATCTGGCAGCCGTCGGTGCGGTTGAAGGCGGCCGCCACTTCCTTGCCGTCCACGACGCCGGTCACCTTGGCGGTTGCGGGGCCGCCGTACTGCATGGTGCAGGCCCGGTCGGCCCGGGGCGGAGCCGGGCTGAGGATGGAGGGGTTGTTCTTGATCGCGGCGCATGCTTCGGCGGCCGACGGGTGGTTGCTCTCCGCAGCGGGAGTTCCGCCCGTGCAGACAAGGGTGAAGGTCTTGGGCGCGGCCTCGGGGGTTTCCAGGAGTGTGATGCTCAGTTCAGCGTCGCCGCGTCCGGCCGTTGCCGATTGGCTGCCGCCCGCCGTCGGGGTGCTGCTGGTGGAGGGGCTGCCGGGTGCTGTACTGCTGCTTGAAGGGCCCGACGTCGGCGCCTGGGTTGGGCTGCCTGTGGAACCTGGTGAGGGGGCACCGGAGCATGCGGCGAGGCTTGCGACAGCAAGTACTGCCAGTAACGGGCGGACACTTCGCATGCTCATGGGATCTCCTAGGTTGCCTCCATTTTACGTGGCTCGTCGGCGGTGCGCTGAGTGGCGGCAATCAGGCCGGTCATCGCTTGGTGGAGCTCGGCTACTTCTTCGCGGCTGAGGTGCAGGCGATTGCGGATTTCGCCGGGCACAGCCGTGGCCTGTGCGCGGAGGGCCGCTCCCTTGTCAGTGAGGGTGATGGCCAGTGCGCGCTCATTACCGGGCACGCGCTCGCGGGTGATGAGCTGTGCTTCTTCCAGGCGTTTGAGCAAGGGGGAGAGGGTGGCGGGATCGTGGAGCAGGCTGTCGCTGATGTCCTTCAACGTCCTCGGGCTGCGTTCCCACAGTGCCAACATCACCAAGTACTGGGGGTGGGTCAGGCCGAGCTTTTCAAGAACGGGCTTGTAGACACCCACAACGCTGCGCGAGGCTACGGTGAGGGCAAAGCACAGTTGGCGCTCCAGAAGGAGGTCATCGGTTTCCTGGCTGGTATCGCTGATGGTCGTCATGGCTTCCTCCCGCTTGCTGCACTGACGAGGCTACACCGAACCAATTAGTTAGTGTACTAATGATTAGCGTACTATGAACGTATAGAGTCGTCGAACACTGAGGAGTCGATCCGCGTGGCAAAGGAATCCTTCACCCGGAAATTCATGCGCGCAACCGGAAAGTTTCGCGTGATTTTTGGCCCGGCGCACAGCAGCTCCCTGGATCACGAAATGACGGAAGCCAACCGGAAGCTGCTCGCCCAGCGCCAAGCGGAGACCCAGCAGTGGGAAACCCTCCGCCGTCCGGATGGCAGTACCTACGTGGTTCCCCGCAATCCGGACGACAAGTCCCTGCGCTAAGCCCCTTCTCCTCTCGCCGAGGTGGCACTTAATGACAATGCCGGGCAGGCGTCTTCAGGTGGCTAGTGCAACACCCCTGTAGTTGGAGGGGTGTCATGGTCAAGAAGTTGCCGTGGTCGGTTCGTGCGTGTGCGTATGAGCACTTGCTGGCGGGTGAGGACACGGGACGAAGTGCTGCCGCGGCTGGGGTGTCCCGGCAAGCGGTGTCGCATTGGGCGAAACTAGCGGGCATGGAACTTATCTCCGGCCCTGGTGGTGGCGTGCGTCTTCCGATGGCTTCGGAGATGCTTTCGCGGGATAAGGAGCGAAGGTACCGGCGGCTGACTTTGGAGGACCGGGCTTATATCAAGGCCTGTCTGGGCTTGCCGGAGCCGCGTTCCATGCGACAGATCGCCAAGGAGTTGGGCGTGCATCCATCAACGGTGTCCCGGGAGATCCGCCGACACAGTATCGAGCATTGGGCCCGGCGCTATTACGACGCCGGGGTTGCCCAACACCGGGCACTGGTCCGCCGTAGACGGAACCGGCCCGTGAAGCTCTCTGCGGGAACGGCGGTGTGGAAGGAGGTCGTGGCACGCTTGAACCAGCGTTTCTCACCTCAACAGAGCGCTGCGGACCTGAAGAAGACGTTCCCCGAGCAGCCGGAGATGCACGTGTCCCACGAGTCAATTTACCAAGCCCTTTACGTGCAGGGCCGGGGTGCCTTGCGGCATGAACTTGCCGTGGAGAAGGCCCTACGTTCGGGCCGGACCGGTCGTAAGCCCCAATCAAAGCTGCCTGCCAGGAACGTAAGGCCCTGGCTTGAAGGGGCCCGGCTGAGCGACCGGCCCGCCGAAGTCCAGGACCGGGCCGTGCCCGGCCATTGGGAAGGTGATTTGGTCGTGGGTCCCGGTAACTCCGGGATCGTCACCTTGGTCGAGCGCTCCTCACGGTTCACTTTGCTGGGCCGGCTGCCGGGAGCCAGGGACAGCGCGACGGTCATCGAGGTCATGCAGAAAATGATCCACACCCTGCCCCAGGCGATCCTTAAAACGATCACCTGGGACCAAGGCACGGAAATGGCTCAACACGCCAAGTTCACAGTAGCGACCGGCTGCCAACTGTTCTTCTGTGACCCGCACTCACCCTGGCAACGCGGCACGAACGAGAACACCAACGGACTGGTCCGCGATATCCACCCCAAAGGCACGAACTTCAACCAGGTCAGCGACGAAGAACTCGCCCACACCCAGCACCTGCTCAACATCCGACCGCGTCAAACACTCCAATGGGACACCCCAACTGAAAGACTGACCAAACTAATCGATGGTGTTGCACTAGCAAGCTGAAACCGCCGCAGGCGGATTGTCATTAACTGCCAACTCGGCGCACGGCCGACCCGGAGCCTTTTCGGGCTTGCGGGCGTAAAATTGGCTCACTGAACGGCACGCACCAGCCCTGCCGCTTTTTCGCTCTCCGGTAAGAAGGGAGGTGGAAAACATGGGACGCAGAATGGAAGGCTTCGTCCACGTGACCGAGCGGCTGCAGTCCGTTTTTGGACCGGCAACCCACGGCGATACGGACAGCCCCGTGGTGCATAAGCATGATGATTTCGAATCCGCTTCCGAGGAAGATTTGAAGCACTTCGATATCGAGACTGACTCCGAGGGTCACCACTACGCAGTCCGCAACGACGATCCCGGGCCCACCACCACTGACTATGCCCTGTAGGGCTATGCCCTGTAGCGGGGCATGAGATGCCGAAGGGCCGGACCGCGAACTCCGGCCCTTCCTTGCGTGCCGGCAAACGCGCCACCTTGACCCCGGTTTGGTGGCCGTGCCACTGTTGAGCAACTAGTCAGCATGCTTATTATGTAATTGCACGGTAGGTGCTGGCGTACTAAGGGGGCCGTCAATGAGTTTCCATGAAGATGCAGCAGGAGTTCCGGGCGGTTCGGCACGCCCGGACCGGGCCGGTTCCGGGCACCACGAGCGGGTGATCCCACCGTCCGCGCCAGGCCACGCCCGGCCCACCCGCACCGCAGCCCTGTGGGTAGCGGTGGCAGTCGGCCTGGTGGTCCTGGTGATGCTGATTGTGTTCTTCGTCCAAAACCAGGACATGATCACCGTCCGGTTCTTCGGGCTGGAGGGGACACTCGCCCTGGGCACCACGCTCTTCATCGCAGCGGTGGGTGGCGGAGTGCTGGTTGCCCTCGCCGGGGGAGCGCGCATCCTTCAACTCCGAATGGGCAATCATCGGCGCAAGAAGGTCGTGGGCGGTCCGGGAACGGCACCCTAGATTCATACGGCGCCCAGGTTTAACTGCGGAAGGACCGGAGCGCATGCTCCGGTCCTTCCGCAATTTAATCCCGACGCCGGCACTCCCTGACGACGTTCAGTCCGCCGGGGTGTTGGGGTCGTCTTAGCCTTCGCAGTCAGTGCAGTAGGCAACGCCATCTTTTTCGCGCGCGATCTGCGAGCGGTGGCGGACCAGGAAACAAGAGTTGCAAGTGAACTCGTCGTTTGCCTGCGGGATGACCTGGATGACCAGTTCCTCGGCGACGATTTCGCCACCGGGGCCATTGGCGTCAAGGCCGTCGGTTTCGTCCAGTTCCAGCACGACGCTCTTGGCCGTGGGGGCGCTGGCAGATTGAAGAGCCTGGAGCGACTGCTCCTGGTTCTCTTTTACATCGGTACGGAGTTCGTCGTAATCGGCTGCCACTTTTTAATGCCTCTTCGTGTTAGGGGGTTACCGGGTATGCAACGTACAGCATGCCATGAAAATTCCATACCATACCCCAGTTCTACAGCTTGTGGCGAAAACCACGTGCGTGGCGGTCAAAAAAAGGCTGCCACGCACGGAGATCCTACTCCTGTATTACCGGAGTTCTATGTCAAGGAACTGGAATTCGTCAGCTGCATGGCGACCCACCAGCAGGCGGAACGTGCCCTGCTCAAACTGCCAGCCGCCGTCGTAATGCGCAAATGCCTTGGCGGGGATCCGGACCTCCACGCTCTCGGTGCCGGCTGGAGCGAGGTGCGTTCCGGCGTAACCGGCCAACCAGCGGACCGGGCGCTCAACCGCGGAGGCCGGTCGGTCCAGGTAAACCTGCACCACTTCGCGGCCTGTACGCGAGCCCGTGTTCCTGACGGGCACGTGGACCACAACATCGTTCCCCGCCGTGACCACCTGCGGTGCGTGGGCGGTCCCGAGCTCGAACGTCGTGTATCCGAGGCCGTAGCCGAACGGGATGGCCGGCTTGGCTCCCCCTTCGGCTTCCTGCTTCAGCCATGCGCGGTAGCCGACGTGGATTCCCTCGGAGTAGACCACCTTGCCGTCAACGGGCGTGGTGCTCAGGACGGGGACGTCCTCCAGCGCGGCCGGCCAGGTTGTGGGAAGGCGGCCGCCGGGCTCTTCCTTGCCCAACAGGATGTCGGCGATCGCGCTGCCGAATTCCTGGCCTCCGAACCAGCCCAACAGGACCGCATCCACCGTGTCGAGCCAAGGCATCACCACCGGTGAGCCGGAGTTCACCACCACCACTGTCCGCGGGTTGGCTGCCGCCACCGCCTCCACCAGGTGGTTCTGATAGCCGGGGAGGTCAAGGTCCTTCCGGTCGAAGCCCTCCGATTCGATCGTTGCGTTGGTACCCACCACGACGACGGCGACATCGGCCGCCCTGGCGGCCTCCACTGCCGCGTCGATCTCGGCCTGTGGATCAGCTACCACCGTTTCCTCGCCCAGGAGAATCGCGGTGAACGGAATGACCTGCTGCTTGGGCAGTTGGTATTCGGCCTCGATCCGCACGGTCTGCCCGGCAGCGGCTTCGATTGGGTGGGTTGTCTTGGGCGGGTCGAACAGCGCGGCGCCGAGGACTTCCGTGTCGTCCTCGAGCTCACTGTTGAATACCTCTGCTCCGTCCAAGGCGAAACGGATCCGGCCCACAGTACCGACGCCCAGGTGGTGCACGCCCGCTGTTTCGGCAGTCCAGTCCGTTTCCATCCGGATGGAGGCGGCGCCGTCGGGAATCCCCACGCCGAACCAGATCAGGTGGGACGCCAGGCGGTCTTCGCCCGAGATCTCCGAGCCGTCCTCCGCGAGGAACGTCACCCGGATTCCCGGAACGCCGGACACCGGGTTGTGCAGGCTCGTGCGGGGGAACGCCTGGATGCCCTCGGCCACCTTGGCGCCGCGCGCATAGGTGACTTTGACGTCGTCGGGCAATGCTTTCCGGAGGCCTTCGAGCGGGGACACGGTGTACTTTGGCATGACGGTGGCGCTGCCGCCGCCCTGCGTGCGGGCCTCGTCGGCGTTGTGGCCGATCACCGCGACGCTGCTGAGCGCCTTGGCATCCAGCGGCAGGAGGCCCTTGTTGCGGGCCAGGACGGCCCCGCGGACCGCAACTTCACGCGCGACGGCGGCCCCGTCAAGCTGCGTCGGAAGCTGGGTCACCGCAGGTTCGAAACCCTCCAATGAGCCCACGCGGGCTGCCAGGCGAAGGATGCGGGTGACCTTTTCAAGGATGGCGTCACGGCTGACCCGGCCATCATGGACGGCGGCGAGTAGCTTGGGGCCCCAGTGGCCCACCGGGCCAGGCATTTCGAGGTCCTGGTGCGCGTTGGCGGCGTCGACTGAGCGGACGCCCGTCCAGTCGGAAACCACTACGCCGTCGAAGCCCCATTCGGTGGACAGCGGCGTTTCGAGGAGCTTGTTCTCGCTGGCAGTGGTCCCGTTGATGGAGTTGTAGGAGCTCATGACCAGCCAGGCGCGGGCCTCGGTGATGGCGTCTTCGAACGCCGCAAGGTAGAGCTCGCGCAAGGGCCGCTCGTCCACCACGGAGTCCGCCGTGAAGCGCTCGGTTTCAGCTTCGTTGGCGAGGTAGTGCTTGGGCGTTGCGCCGACACCCATGGACTGCACTCCGGCGACGTACCCGGCTGCCATGGTTGCCGTGAGCCGCGGGTCTTCGCTCATGCATTCGAAGTGCCGGCCGCCCAGCGGGGAGCGGTGCAGGTTGATGGTGGGACCGAGGACGGCGTGGACGCCCTTGCGCCGCGCTTCCTGGCCCAGGATCTGGCCGTAGCGGTGGGCGGTTTCGACACTCCACGTAGCCGATAACGCCGAGGAGGACGGAAGGGAAACGGAATCGTGGCGCTCGTCGAAGTCTTCGCCACGGACTCCGGCTGGGCCGTCCGACAGCACCACGCGCGCCAGGCCGATCTCCGGGATGGCGTGTGTGGACCAAACGTCCGCCCCTGTCAGAAGCCGGATCTGCTGCTCAAGGCTGAGGCTCCGGGCGAGTTCGCGGATCTTCGTATCGGCGTCCTGGCCTTCGGCGGGCGGGACGGTGACGGCGGCCGAGAGTGTCGGGTTCATTTCATGACTCCTTCGTGGCCCATCGTTGGGCATCTTTGTTGAGTCTAATCGTCAAAATCTAGTATGACTAGGTTTTCGTCTGCTCATCTAGACTGAACGAATGTCATCGTCGAAGGCCCGGGGCCAGTACGCAAAGGGTGCGGAACGCCGCGAACAGATCATCCAGACGGCCACGGACGTCTTCGCTACGGAAGGCTTCGAAGGAACAGCGCTCAAGCGGGTCGCCGAACTTGTGGGGGTCAAGGAAGCCACGCTTTTCCACTACTTCAAGGGCAAGCAGGAGCTCCTTACAGCGGTCCTCACGGAACGGGATAAGCGCTCTCTGGCGGCAACGGGGCAGAGTGACATCGGGCTGAACCACATGCCTACCATCGCCGAACGGAATCGGAGCGAGCCCGGGCTGACCACGCTCTACGCGGTCGCATCGGCTACGGCGAACGACCCCGGGCACGACTCCCACGCGTACTTCCAGGAACGCTATTCGGTGATCGTGCGCGACGTCAGCGCGGACATTGCCCGCCGCCAGGAAGCAGGAGAAGTCCGGACGGATGTTGCAGCGATCCCTCTGGCACGGCTGGTCGTAGCTGCCTTTGACGGCCTTCAATTGCAGTGGTTGTACGACAAAGATGTGGACATGGCCGAGGGGTTGCGGCAATTGACGAACATCCTGCTGGCTCCTGGCGCTTCGGCCCCTGCCGGCGGCGCGGAAGACGACGGCGGTGCAGCCGACGCCGGGGATTCAGCCGGCGCCGGGGCGCCCGGATTGTGATTATGCTTGGAAGATTCTACGCTGCGTAGAATTACTTCATCATGGGAGGGCCCCCAGGCGGCCCCTCAACAGGCGGGAGGGACATGACGGCACGCACGGTGCGCTTCGCGCGCGGGTGGGCGGGAGCCGTTGCCGCCACCCTCATCGCTGCTGCCTCGCACGTGCTGTCCGGCGGCAACGCGCCGGGAGCCCCTGTCCTGATCCTGTCCTTGGCTCTTTCCGGGCTTGTGTGCATGGCCCTGGCCGGTAAAGTGCTGTCGCTATGGCGTCTTGCCACGGCCGTGCTGGTAAGCCAAACCGTGTTCCATGGCCTGTACAGCTTTGATCCCGGTGCCCACCACGACGTCGGGACCGCGGCCGCAGCAGGGCACGCCGGGCACGGGGCGCACACACTCGCTTCCGTCGCCGCCGGCCCCTCGGACCACTCCTCGCCGTCGATGGTGGTGGGGCACGTCCTCGCAGCCGTCGCCACCATCGCAGTCCTGCGGTACGGCGAGGTCACGGCTGTCCGTTTGCTGGCCGCCCTTGGCCTGCGCCTGATTCCTTTCCTGAGGATCATCCAGCCCTTGGCGGTGAACCCCGGGCCGAATGTCATCCCCTCGGACTGGGCGGTACGCCCGCTGCGCAATCTTGGCGTTCCGTTGCTTGCCATGCGCCATCGAGGACCGCCACGGCGTCCAGCAACGTCCCAGGCGCCCGGCGCCTTCATCACCCTATAAGCCCCGCCACCCCGTGAGGGGAGGCCATCCTTCCACGGACTGCCGGACCTTTTTCACAGGCAGCGGGGCGGGAAGCAGCCATGGCAAGAAAATCCTTGCGTAGTTTTTCATGGCGAAACCCAGGACCCGGCGGAGCGTTCCTCCTTGCCGTCTTTGCGCTGTGCATCGCCTTCGGGCTCGTCAGCGCGCCGGCGGCGTCCGCCCATGACCAACTGGTTTCGTCCACACCTTCCACCGGCGAGCGGCTGGCCGTGCCGCCGTCGGCCATTGAACTGAAATTCAGTGCACCGTTGCTGGCCATCGGCCACGAAGTCCGCGTCGTAGATGCGGCATCAAAGAACTGGGTCCAGGGTGATTCTGCGCTGGACCGCGGGACCTTGACCCAGCCGCTCGCCCCGGGCATGCCCGACGGGGAGTACCAGGTCAGGTGGCGCGTGGTTTCCAGCGACGGCCACCCCATCAACGGCAGTTACTCATTCCTGGTGGGGGCCGGCGCCACAGCAGGTGCCATCCCGGCCCCCGGAAACACGGCCACCCCCGGTGTTCCTCCCGGATCAGCCGAACCAGGAGCCACGGCCTCCACGGTCCAGGTACCCGATTGGGTGATTGCTGCTGCCCTCGGGGCGGCCGCGGGCCTCGCCTTGTATTTGGGCTGGGGCTTTTTCAAGCGCCGACGCCGGTCCGGCCCGCGGGGCGGCTAAGCCACCAACCTGCCATCCCACCTGTTCCGGAGCAGATTCAGCCCGGTGCAGCACACTACTTTCACAGAGAGCATCACCATGACAAAAAGAAAAGTGATTCCCGTCGTGTCCATCCTGGCAGCGGCCTCGTTGGCCCTGGTGGGTTGCGGACAAAGCAACACACCAACCACCACAACCCAGTCCGCTTCCCGGTCCTCCCAACCATTGACGGTGAGTGACACGTGGATCAAAGCCGCGGACTCAGGGATGTCGGCCGCGTTCGGGACCATCCGGAACACGAGTGACAAGGATGTGACCATCGTCAGCGCGGCAGCACCGGTGGCCACCATGGTGGAACTGCACGAAACCGTGATGGGACCGGACGGAACCATGAAAATGCAGGCCAAACAGGGCGGATTCGTCGTCCCCGCGAAGGGCGAAATCAAACTCGAGCCCGGGGCAAACCACATCATGCTCATGGACCTGACCAAGCCGGTCCAGGCCGGGGACCAAGTCGCCTTTGACCTGAAGACGTCCGACGGCGGCTCGGTCACCTTTACTGCCCAAGCGAAGGACTTCACGGGTGCCAACGAGAACTACACAGCAGGCGAAGGCAGCGGTTCGGCACCCGCTGCGCCAGCCAAGTAGGGCAGCAGCCGTGGGAAGTTCCGGACGGGACAACACCACCCCCAAGCCCGGGACCCGAGTGCGGCGGCGGCACCTCCTCTTTGGCGGTGCTGCCGCGGGCGTCGGAGCATTGGCCGCCGTGGGCACGCAACTCGCCGGGAAACCGGTCCCACCGCTGCCAAGTGATTCCGGGGACGGGGCAAACGGTGCCAGGACGGTGCCGTTTTACGGTGACAGGCAGTCGGGCGTTGGCACGGCTGCCCAGGCCCACGGTGTTTTCCTTGCTCTCGACCTGAAGGAAGGGACAACGCCTGAGCGGCTCAAGTCGCTCCTGAAGCTGCTGAGTGACGATGCCGCGAACTTGACCCAGGGAAAGGCAGCGCTGGCCGATACCGAGGGTGAATTGGCGCTTCGGCCCGCGCGCCTGACCGTCACGTTCGGCTTTGGTCCTGGCCTGTTCCGGGTTGCGGGCACCGTGCCGGTCCCGGACGGCGTATCCGGACTTCCGGCCTTCTCCATCGACAAATTGGTACCGGAGTTCTGCGGAGGTGACCTCCTGCTGCAGATATGCGCCGACGACCCCCTTTCGGTTGCGCACGCCCAGCGCATGCTGCTTAAGGACAGCCGCCGTTTCACCACGGTGCGCTGGGTCCAAACGGGGTTCCGGCGCGCCTACGGCACGGAACAGTCCGGAACGACCATGAGGAACCTTTTTGGCCAGGTGGATGGGACATCGAATCCAGTGCCGGGAAGCGCGGAGTTTGAGAAGGTTGTCTATGGCGACGGCGGTACCGGGTCATGGGCGCCCCATGGAACATCCCTGGTGATCCGCCGGATCAGCATGCACCTGGACAAATGGGACGAGCTGGACAGGTCCGGACGGGAAGAGTCCGTGGGCCGCAAATTGGCGAACGGCGCTCCGTTGACGGGCACGGCCGAGCACGACGAGCCGGACTTTGCCGCCGTCACGCCCGTCGGGTTTCCGGTCATAGCCGATTTCGCCCATCTGCGGAGGGCGCGCCCGGACGACCCGTCCCAGCGGATTTTCCGGCGGGCCTTCAACTACGACTCCGTTCCCGGGGCCGGGAGCGTGTCGGATTCCGGATTGATTTTCGCGTCCTACCAAGCGGACATCGGCCGGCAGTTCGTTCCCATCCAGCGCCGCCTCGACGAGCTGGACCTGCTGAATCTCTGGACCACGCCCGTGGGTTCGGCCGTCTTCGCGATTCCACCGGGATGCGCTCCCGGCGGTTTCGTCGGCGAAGGGCTTTTCGCCTGAAAGACATGAAGGACCGGAGCACTGGCTCCGGTCCTTCATGTCGTCGTAGCGGCTGGCCTAGCGGCCGGTGCCGCCGTAAACGGTAGCCTCGGCGTCGCCGTCGAGCTCGAACGCATTGTGGATGGCGCGAACGGCGTCATCCAGGGCGTCGGCACTGGTGACAACGGAGATGCGGATTTCCGACGTGGAGATCATGTCGATGTTGATGCCTGCGTCGGAGAGTGCCTTGAAGAAGGTGGCCGAAACGCCGGGGTGGGAACGCATGCCTGCGCCGATGAGGGAGAGCTTGCCTACGTGCTCGTTGTACTCGATGCTCTCGAAGCCGATCTGTCCTTCAGCAGCGCGGAGGGCAGCCAGGGCGTCGGCGCCTTCCACGATGGGCAGGGTGAACGAAATGTCCGTGCGGCCCGTGCCGTGCGTGGACACGTTTTGGACGATCATGTCGATGTTCGAGTGTGCGTCTGCGATCACCTGGAAGATCGCGGCAGCCTTGCCGGGGATGTCGGGGACGCCCACAACGGTGACCTTGGCTTCGGACCGGTCGTGTGCAACGCCGGAGATGATTGGCTGCTCCAAGGCAACTCCCTCTTCAATCGTGAACTTTTCGTCGGCGCCCGGGATGACCCAGGTGCCTTCCTTCTGGCTGAATGACGAACGGACGTGCAGGGGCACACCAAAGCGGCGGGCGTACTCAACGCAACGCAGGTGGAGAATCTTGGCACCGGAGGCGGCCAGTTCCAGCATTTCCTCGCTGGAAATCCGGTCGATCTTCTGGGCCGACGTCACCACGCGGGGGTCGGCCGTGTAGATGCCGTCCACGTCCGTGTAGATCTCGCACACATCGGCTTCGAGGGCTGCGGCCAGGGCGACCGCAGTGGTATCGGAACCGCCGCGACCCAAAGTGGTGATCTCGTTGGTGCTGCGGCTCATGCCCTGGAAGCCCGCGACGATCGCGATGTGTCCCTTGTTCAGGGCGGTGCGGATGCGGTGCGGGTCGACGGCGATAATTCGCGCCTTGCCGTGGATGCCGTCGGTAATCATGCCGGCCTGGGAACCCGTGAAGGACTGCGCCGAGGCACCGAACTTGTTAATGGCCATGGCAAGGAGGGCCATGGAAATCCGCTCGCCGGCGGACAACAGCATGTCCATCTCGCGGGCAGGTGCGGAGTCCGTCACCTGGGCGGCGAGGTCCAGGAGTTCATCGGTGGTATCACCCATTGCGGAGACAACCACCACGACCTCGTTGCCGGCCTTCTGCGCATCCACGACGCGCTGTGCGACCCGCTTGATGCCATCGGCATCGGCAACCGAGGAGCCGCCGAACTTTTGAACGATCAGCTGCTTGGTAATGGCAGCCTCGTTGGAGAGCTCTTCGATCTTCACTTCGGTAGTGGGCATAGTCATGCGCGCACCCTCACTGCATCAATAGGGTTCGAACGCGGCATGCTGGATTCCAAAATTGGAGCACGCCTGCGTAGCTTATTTGCCCAGTTTATCGCCGCGTGGAGTGCTGGCAGGAATTGTGACCATATGGCGGCCACACAAACAGCGGCCGGGGGAGCTCACCACCCGGCAGTGTCCGGAGCGCCCTTGAAAGGACCCACGATGTTCCGCGTAATCCAGCCGCCATAGAAGTTCCCGTCCTGGGGCGTTACCTGCTCGCCGTCCACCTCGCAGGAGTCCATCCGGCCGGGGTAGAGGGCCACCCGGGTCCGCAGTGCTTCGAAACCGCGGCTGGGTTCCGGGTAGGTCCATCCGGCACGGGAAGCCACCATCCCGCCTGCCGCGACATCGAAATACCCGGCCATGCCCTTGTATTCGCAGAAGGTGGCGCCGTCCACGGGGACGAGCACCCCGGGCGCAAAGGCATCGAACGGCAGGTAGTAGACGGGCGGATGACTTGTCTCCAGTACCCGCACTGAATCCACGGTGTCAGCAATGACATGGCCACCCAGCCGCACCACGATCCGCTCCGAACGGGCCTCGACCTGCGGCGGCCGCGGATAGTCCCACACCGATTCCTGTCCAGGCGCGGGAGGGATGCGGTGCGGACGCTTGGAACGGGGGAAACCGGGAATGGGGACCATCTCTCCATGGTGCCACCTTCTCCCCGGAATGGATGTCGGTGCCGGTCCGCCCGGCGTACCATCCACATCATGAGGATTGCGTGTGGCAATGGCCGGCGTCCCTGACCATCCAGGCCGTGATGACGGCTGGAATGAGCCCGAGTATGAGGTCATCGGGGGTGGGTTGGTTGATGACCAGCCCCGTACCGGGCAGTCCGGCCATGGTTCCAATCCACCACGCGACGCCGGCTACAAGAACGCAGCCTTCAAGAACGCCGTCGGAATCGCCTGGCGGGATGCCCGGAAGTCCTTTTCATCGTGGCTGTTTTGGCTCTCGTGCTGTTCAGGGGTGGCCCTTGCCGGGGGAACGGCTGCAGGACTGGTCGCCTGGGCTCTGCGGAATGGTTGGATCGAGAACGCGATGCCCGCGGCCACCTTCGTGATTATGGCGGTATTCCTTGGTTTCCCGGCAGCCGTGCTCGGTGTCGTCTGGGGATTCCGGCACGTCCATGAAAGCGTCCTGGTGATGCTTCTGGCAGGGGCTCTGCGGGGGCTGGCTCTGGCTGTGGTGGCGTTGCCGTTTTTGCTCATGCTGGGCATCAGCAGCGGCGGGCCTCTCGCGCTGGCCGGTGCCGCCGTCGTCGTGGTGGTCCTTGAAGTGGCTGTGTTCGGGCTCATGGGGGCCGGTTCGCGTGCTTGCTTCGCTGCTACCGTCCCGGGCGTCGCCCTGGCCTCCGTGCTGGCGGCCTTTTTCTGCGCAGGAAATGTAGCCCTCACCGTTCTCCTGCTGCCCGGCACCACGGACCTTGCCAGCGCTTCAGTCCCCGTGAATGTGGAGCGCGACGACGCCGGGAGAATCACTGCCTACGAGTGTGTTGGCAGCTTGCACCAGGTGGAAGTGGCACACACGGACAGGGTGGCGTGGTTGGCGGCGTCGCACCCGGCCTTGTTGCTAGCCAGCGTCGGGGCGGAGTTTGTTCCGCCGGACAACGACGTAGCCTGGGTTTTGTCCGGGCTCCAGTTCGCGGCTGACGGGCCTGCGAGGGAAGTCCCGTGTCTCGGCGGGGTCTCCAGCGACGGCCTGGCACCCGCGGTGCCGGTGGCTCTCACGGGGTTGTTCCTGCAGGGCCTGCTCGCCGCGGTGGTGCTTGCTGCAGGCCGCTGGCTGGCCTCCCGACGGGTGACGACTGATTCGGTTTCCGGCTAGATCTTCCGCCGCACGTATTCGGAGATCACGACGCCCGAGTCGAATGCCGTGGTGCCTGCCTCGTCGAAAGCACGTGGCTGGTAGGTGCCGGGTGCAAAGAGCGGAATCCCGTCGCCAAAGAGCAGCGGGCTGCGTTTGAGCACAAGCCTGTCGATTTCATCGGCCAGCTTTGTGGCCAGCTCTCCGCCACCACAGAGCCAGATCGACCGGCCAGGCTCTGACTTCAACCGTCGCACCACCTCTACGGGGTCCTCGGAGGTCAACGTCAGGTTGGGATGTTCGCCCGGGATGTCAGCCTCGGATTTTGTCCGTGAGAACACCACCTGGCGGAGGTGTTGGTACGGGCTTGTCATGCCTACCGGCAGTCCGACGGCGTACGTGTTCCAACCCATCACTACGGTGTCGAACATGGTTCCGGTGCGCTCGATGCCCATGGCATCGGCAATGACCGTGGGGATGGCATCGGCAAAGCGTTCATTCTGGGCGGCCATATGATCGCCCTCCACGGGAAAAGCGTCGAACTCGCCTCCCGGACCGGCAATGTAGCCGTCCAGGCTGACGGCAACGTAGTAGACAAGTTCTCGCACGGGACCCCAATCACGATTGATGTTGTGGTTGCGAGATTACAACAGGGCGTTGCGTCGGCCTTCGAAGGCGCGTCCCAGCGTGACCTCATCGGCATACTCAAGGTCTCCGCCGACGGGCAAGCCGGACGCCAGCCGCGTCACCGTGATCCCGATGGATTTGAGCATGCGGGCCAGGTAGGTGGCCGTGGCCTCACCTTCCAGGTTGGGGTCCGTGGCGATGATGATTTCCTGGATGGCGCCGTCGTTGAGCCGCGTCAGGAGCTCGCGGATGCGCAGCTGCTCGGGGCCGATGCCTGCAATGGGATTGATGGCGCCGCCCAGCACGTGGTACCGGCCGCGGAAAGAACGTGTCCGTTCCACAGCCAGCACATCCTTGGACTCTTCGACCACACAGATCACCGAAGGATCCCGACGGGGATCACGGCAGATGTTGCATGTTTCCTGCTCGGTGACGTTGAAGCAGACGGAGCAGAACTTCACGCGTTCCTTGACCGTGGTGATAGCCGTGACCAGGCGTTTCATGTCCTCGGGGTCGGCCTCCAGGATGTGGAACGCCAGGCGCTGCGCTGACTTGGGGCCCACGCCGGGAAGCCGGCCGAGCTCGTCAATCAGCTCTTGAACTGCACCTTCGTACACAATGTCCTCGTTTGTTTGAAATCAATGCCGGGATCAGCGGGTTTGCAGGGGAGAACCGTCCAAGGCGCGCTCTTCGATCAGCTTTCCGCCCAGAATACGCTCCACCGCAGCCCGCCCAAAGACCCTCGACTCTTCGATGGTTTCGTCCTCGGGACTGGGAATGTCCTCCGGCGCGGCGGCCGGCGCTGCCTGCGCCCGAACAGGCGCCTGCACACGTCCTGCCTGGGCTTCGGGGCTGTTAGTGAGCCGTTGGTACAGGCTCTGGCGTCCGTTCGGATTGCCCGACGGCGCGTCGTCCTCGAGCGTGGCGACGGAACCGCGTGCTTCCTCAGGTTGGGTCGCCAACGACGGCCACGTGGGGATGCTGCCGGCGGCCGGTGCACCCGAAACGGCCGCGCTGGGCGCCTGAGTTCCAGGCCAGTTCGACGCCGGTGCGACGTCCCAGCTGGAGCTTGGGTTCTCTTCGGCGTTGGTTGGGTGACCGTACGATGCGGCGGGGGCCGGCTCCGGGACCTGTGCCGCGGCGGGCTCATAGTCCGGGGTGTCCGCTGCTGGAACGACGGTTTCTTCTGCTGCCTGCGGGTTTTTGCCGACGTTGGATTCCGTGCCGACCACCCACGTGCCCGGAGCTTGTTCCACCGCGCGGGACCACGGGTCATCCGAGGAGACGTGTGCCGTGGTGGCTTGAGGCGCGGCTGTGCGTGTGGGCGCGCTTGCTGGTGCTGGTGCAGGTGCTGGTGCTGGTGCAGGTGTTGGGGCGGCAGAGGAGGCGGAGGCTGCTTGTGGGTAGCTCCGGGGTTCCCCCTGGTGGCCGTACGGTGGCTCCCAATCAGCTGGCGGCTCTTCCTCCAGTGGAGGGGCGTCCTCGTCCAGGGGCGGACCCCAGTCGTCGTCAGGGTAGGAGTACTCTCCGGCGGAGGAGGGAGCGGTCTCGACGACGGCAGGCACAGGCACAGGCGCAGCCTGAGCGGGGGCCGGTGGTCGTGTCGGTGTCGGTGTTGTAGCTGGAGCGGGAGCAGAAGCCGGAGTGGGCGTCTGACCGGTTGCCTGAGCCGGCGCCGTAGTGGCAGGAACTGATGCTGCTGCCGGGACGGGGGTCGCCGGTGGCTGGGGCTGCTCTGCAGGAGCCACATCAGCTGCACGGGATGGCGCCGAGGACGCAACTGTGCCCGCGTGAGGGCCGGCCGATGGAACGGTCCCCGAGGCAGGGGTGGCTGGAGCGAGGCCCCACGCCGAGTCGACCGAAGACACCGGAGCCGGTGCCGGGGCAGCCGTTGGCGTTGAAGCAGCCGGACTCTCCCGGCTAGTAGGCGCTTTTGGGTTTGGCTCAGAGCTCGCTGAACTGTTGCCGCCGGCCACTGCGACGATCTGGCAGTCGATGCCGATGGTCTTGTGGATTGCCTGGCGTAGGTTCTCGGAGTGGTCTGCGCGTCCAAAGGCACCAGCAAGGCCGCCGGTGGTGAACGCGAGGGTCAGCACCTGGCCGTCGAACTGGGCAACTTGAGCGTTGGGCTCAACGAGGGCCCACGTGCTGCGCTTGATCTTGGTCAGCGTTTGGAGCACATCCGGCCATGCCCGGCGAAGGGCCTCGACGTCCCCGCTGCCTCCAGCACTCGGAGCCGGGGCAGCCGCAGGTTGCGGCGCTGACGCAGGTGCCTGAGATGCGGCCGGGGACGGCTGTGCCTGCGGCACTGCCTGAGAGGGCATCGCCTGAGACGGCGCTGGTTGTGACGGCGCTGGTTGTGACGGCGCTGGTTGCGACGGCGCTGCCGGGGGCGTTGCTTGTGATGGCTGCGTCTGCGGCGCTGCGGAAGCAGATGCCTGGACAGGCTCAGGCTGCGGGGTTTGTGCCGGGGTCGGAGCAGCCGCAGCACTCGGAGCAGACGGGGCCGCAGCGGCCTGGCCAGCGCGACCGGAAGACGTACGTTCCTCGACGGGCCAATCGTTGGTGGACACCCTCGGTGCTGAGATGGCATCGCGCGGACCAGCTGCGGTGGATGATTCGGGAACGGCAGGGACTGAAGCCGCAGGGACCTGCTCGACTGCTGCGGGCTCAGTTGCAGGTGTGGGAGAAGCCGTGGGGGCCGGGGCCGACTGTGTAACGGGCGCGGCCGCCGGCGGAACAGCCGAAGCAGCCGCAGCTGTAGGCGCGCCGGCAGCAACAGCCGGTGTGCCGCCGTCGCCCGCGTAGTTCAGGCGACGTTCCACGCGATCGATGCGCGCGGCGATACCACGCTCGGTTTGTTCAGCGCTGGGGAGCAGGATGCGCGCGCACAGCAGCTCAAGGTGGAGCCGGGGCGAGGTTGCGCCCGTCATCTCCGTGAGCGCGGTGTTGGTGACGTCCGCGGCCCGGGACAGCTCAGCCGCGCCCAGGTTGGTTGCCTGGTTGCGCATGCGGGCGATCTGATCGGCGGGCATTCCTCGAAGGATGGCCTGGGCGCTTTCGGGCATCGCCTGCACGATGATGAGGTCGCGGAAGCGCTCCAGCAGGTCCTCGACGAAGCGCCGGGGGTCGTGGCCGGTCTGGATGACGCGGTCCACGGCGCGGAAAACGGTGGCGGCGTCGGCGGCAGCGACGGCGTCGACGATGTCGTCCAGCAACGAAGCGTGGGTGTAGCCGAGCAGCGCCACGGCGAGCTCGTAGTCCAGGCCGTTAGGGCCGGCGCCGGCCATGAGCTGATCGAGCACCGAAAGGGTGTCCCGGACAGAACCCCCGCCAGCGCGGATAACGAGCGAGAGCACGCCGGGGGCAACAGGAACGTTCTCCTGCTGGCAGAGCATCTCAAGGTAGTGCATCAGCGGCTCGGGTGGCACCAGCCGGAAGGGGTAGTGGTGCGTGCGGGAGCGGATGGTGCCGATGACCTTGTCCGGCTCCGTGGTGGCGAAGATGAACTTGATGTGTTCCGGCGGCTCCTCCACAATCTTCAGCAGAGCGTTGAAGCCGGCAGACGTGACCATGTGGGCCTCGTCGATGATGAAAATCTTGTAGCGGTCCCGGACCGGGGCGAAGGTGGCGCGCTCACGAAGATCGCGGGCATCGTCCACGCCACCGTGGCTGGCGGCATCGATCTCGATGACGTCCAAGGAGCCCGAGCCGCCGCGGGCAAGTTCGATGCAGCTGGGGCACTTGCCGCAAGGCGTGTCAGTGGGGCCTTCGGCGCAGTTCAGGCAGCGTGCCAGGATGCGCGCGGAGGTGGTCTTGCCACAGCCGCGCGGACCGGAGAAGAGGTAGGCGTGGTTCACGCGGTTCTTCCGGAGTGCCGTCATCAGTGGCTCTGTGACGTGTTCCTGCCCGATAACGTCCGCGAAAGAGTCCGGGCGATACCTTCGATACAGGGCAGTTGTAACAGTCACAAGTGAAACCTACCTATAGGGACTGACAGTTAAAGTAAGTGACCCCTCATGCACCCGCCAGAGCCCATCTACCCTTGCTACCTTCCGGTCCTGGGGGAGTTCAACAGGATGACGCCACATGAGGGGCCGTCGATAAGCTTACCCGAACTTGGTTCGGGGTTCGAATCGGTGCGGACGGCTGTGGATAACGCTCGACGGCGGGTGGTTGGGTCACCGCCAGCCGTTCACCGGCCACGTCATGAAGGCCGGTTCCTCGTATGGGTGCGCCGCCCGCAGGGCCAGCACCACGCCGTCGAGCGCTGCCTCCTCAACCACGCACTCAACCCGGGTTTCGGGCACCTGCTCCTCGATGCCGACCGCTCCCACGAAGGGCTGCGCGCCGGGCTGGGGAGTGAACCGGCCTGTGCCCGGGGACGTGTAGAAACAGTGGGAGTAGTCGCCTATCCGTCCCGCGCCGGCGTCGCCGATGGCCAGCAGGACCTCTTCGAGATGCGACTCGGGCACGTAGACCACCAAGGCATGAAGCTGCGTCATGGGGACATCTTGTCAGCAAATTAGGCTACAAAGCGGTCTCAACCATTGCAAAAGAAGGGGTGGCAGCGGACCATGGGTATGTACACCGATTGGGGCAATCTCAAGGTTGTGAGCTGCGGGGCCTGGGGGCGAGGGGCCGGACCCGGTAGCTCAACGGTTGTGCCGCAAGAATGGGCGCGTTGGGGGCGTCCATTTTTCCGTTAAGCGGCGTGCTCCCCTGACTGGGCAAAAGGGGCGATTCGGCCCGATTACACGATGCCGAAATTCTCAGGTACAGTAGTATCTGCTTTCGAATCGGAAGCAAGGAGAATTCGCCTAGCGGCCTATGGCGCACGCCTGGAACGCGTGTTGGGTTAACGCCCTCGGGGGTTCAAATCCCCCATTCTCCGCGTTTGGCCCCGGTCCAGTGGACCGGGGCCTTTTGCGTTCCCTGGACGCGGCGGCTGAGCCTGGCTAGCCTGCGTCCGCCTGTTGTTCGGCGTCCTGCTGTTGGGTTGCCGCCACGCGTTCCAGTACCTCGCGGCACGCTGCGGTGGCCGGGTGGATTCTGCCGGCTGTCCTGGTGGAGGTGAACACGGTCCGTTTCGGCAGGCCCGGGAGATCCAGGAGCTGGACCGTCCTGCTTCGCCCGGTCCAGACGAGGTCCGGCATGAGGGCCACGGCATTTCCGGACTCGATGAGCCGGATCTGCGCCTGGAGGTCGGCCGTTTCGTAGCGCACGTCCGGTTCGAAGCCTGCGGAGCGGCACGCCTGCTCGGCCCAGTGCCTTGAAGCGGCACCACGGGGTTCCATGACCCACGGCATCGAGGCCGTGTCGGCCAGGGTCGCAACTGTTTCGCCGCCCAGCCCGACCGGGGGAGTGGCCAGCCGGATGGCATCGCTGGTCAGCGTGACCCGGTCCAGTCCGCTGTGGTGCGGCGCGGCATGGCCGGGGTATTGCTCGGCTACCACCAGATCGAAGTCGCGGGCCCAGGTTTCGTAGAGGGCGGTCTCGGGCTCGCGCTGGGTCATTTCCACGCGCACTTCCGGGTACTCCCGGCGCATAATGCTGAGGAAATCGGGCAGCAGCGCCAGTGCTGCGGACTGGAACACGGCGAGGCGCACGGTCCCGGTCACCATGGACAGGGATGCAGCGAGCTCGGTTTCCGCCCGTTCCAGGGTCTCCAGCAGCGCCGCGGTGTGTGCCACGAGGATCTCGGCCTGGGGCGTCAACTGGACCCGGCGGCCCGCCTTGCGCAGCAGTTCCACCCCGGCTTCCTTCTCCAAGAGCGTCAATTGCTGGGATACCGATGAAGGGCTGTATTGCATCGCGTCGGCGACCTCGGCCAGGGTCCCGCGGATCTTCAGCTCGTGCAGCAAACGCAGCCTGCGGACATCCAGCAAGGCGGCCTCCAAAGGTTCGGGATGAGTAATCAATATTCGTCAGAAAAGATCGCTTTTCCTAATGAGATTGTAGATCCATACTGATGGAAACAAACAAACTTCTCCGTCTCAGAAGGAGCCCCCATGACCAGCACCCTCCCGGATGCCACCGCCCCGCGCACCGAGGAATCGGGGCAGTTCGATGCTCTGGCCCAGGAAGCCATTGCCTTGGTCCGCCACTGGTTGACTGAAGCCGGCAAGATCCCCGTGGACGTCTCCGCCCAGCGCCTCGCCGGCGTCCTGAAGGACCCGAACGGCCTTGACTTCACGGTTGGATTCGTCGACGGCGTCATCCGCCCCGAGGACCTGTCGGTCGCCGGCCGTAAACTCGCCGAGCTCGCCCCGAAGGTTCCCAAGTTCCTTCCCTGGTACATGCGCAGCGCTGTCCGGGTGGGTGGCGTCATGGCCCCGATCCTGCCGCAGATTGTCATCCCGATCGCCCGCCGCGTGCTCCGCGAGATGGTGGGCCACTTGATCGTTGACGCCACCGACGCCAAGCTCGGTCCGGCCATCGCCAAGATCCGCCAGGACGGCGTGCACCTGAACGTGAACCTCCTCGGCGAAGCCGTCCTAGGCGAGCACGAAGCCCAGCGTCGTCTGGAAGGCACCCTGAAGCTGCTGGCCCGCGAGGACGTTGACTACGTCTCCATCAAGGAATCCTCCACAGTTGCTCCGCACTCCCCGTGGGCCTTCGACGAAGCCGTCGACCACGTTGTTGAGAAGCTCACCCCGCTTTACCGCCTCGCAGCGTCCTTCCCCAAGCCCAAGTTCATCAACCTGGACATGGAGGAATACAAGGACCTCAGCATGACCATCGCGGTGTTCAAGCGCATCCTGGACATGCCGGAGTTCAAGAACCTGGAAGCCGGCATTGTCCTCCAGGCCTACCTGCCTGACGCACTTGGTGCCATGCAGGAACTGCAGGAGTGGGCCTCTGCCCGTCGCGCCGAAGGTGGCGCACCCATCAAGGTCCGCGTCGTCAAGGGTGCCAACCTCCCCATGGAGCAGGTCGAAGCCTCGCTGCACGACTGGCCGCTGGCTACCTGGGGCACCAAGCAGGACTCGGACACCAGCTACAAGAACGTCATCAACTACGCCCTCACCCCGGAGCGCGTTGACGCCGTCCGCATCGGCGTCGCCGGTCACAACCTCTTCGATGTTGCCTTCGCCTGGCTCCTGGCCAAGCAGCGCGGGGTTACTGAGGGCATCGAGTTCGAAATGCTCCTGGGCATGGCAACCGGCCAGGCCACCGCGGTCCGCAAGGATGTCGGCAGCCTCCTGCTCTACACACCGGTGGTCCACCCGGGCGAGTTCGACGTCGCCATCGCCTACCTGATCCGCCGCCTCGAAGAGGGTGCCAGCCAGGAAAACTTCATGTCCGCGGTCTTCGAACTCAGTGAAAATGAGAGTCTCTTCAAGCGCGAGCAGCAGCGCTTCCTGAGCTCACTGGCCAACATGAAGAGTGAAGTTCCGGGGCCCAACCGCCAGCAGGACCGCCGCCTTCCGGCCGAACCCGCCCCCACCGAGGGCTTCCGCAACACCCCTGACACCGACCCGGCACTCCCGGCAAACCGTGCCTGGGGCCGCGACATCCTCAAGCGCATCCCGGGATCCACGGCCGGGAACAAGATCGTCGAATCCACCAAGGTTTCCGACGCCGCCGAACTCGAGCAGATCATTGCCTCCGCCGTTGACGCCGGGAAGGCCTGGGGCGCCCGTCCCGCCGCCGAGCGGGCAGCCATCCTGCACCGCGCCGGTGAAGTCCTTGAGGCCCGACGCGCCGAACTCCTGGAGGTCATGGCTTCCGAAACCGGCAAGACCATCGACCAGGGCGACCCCGAGGTCAGCGAAGCAATCGACTTCGCGCACTACTACGCCGAGCGCGCCAAGGACCTGGAAACGGTCGTCGGCGCCACATTCGTCCCAGCGAACCTCACCGTGGTGACACCACCGTGGAACTTCCCGGTGGCGATCCCCGCAGGCTCGACGCTCGCAGCGCTCGCCTCAGGTTCCGCCGTCGTGATCAAGCCTGCAAAGCAGGCCCGCCGGTCCGGTTCGGTCATGGTGGATGCCCTGTGGGAAGCCGGTGTGCCGCGTGACGTTCTGGCGCTGGTGCAGCTCGAAGAGCGTGAACTGGGCACCCAGCTGGTCTCGCACCCGAGCGTTGACCGCGTGATCCTCACCGGTGGCTATGAAACCGCTGAGCTGTTCCGCTCCTTCCGCCAGGACCTGCCGCTGCTCGCCGAGACCTCCGGCAAGAACGCCATCATCGTCACCCCGAGCGCCGATCTTGACCTCGCAGCCAAGGATGTCGTGTACTCGGCGTTCGGCCACGCCGGACAGAAGTGCTCGGCCGCTTCGCTGGTGATCCTGGTGGGCTCGGTCGCGAAGAGCGCCCGCTTCCACAACCAGCTGATCGACGCCGCGCGCTCCCTGACCGTTGGCTACCCGGAGAACGCCACCACGCAGATGGGGCCGATCATCGAGCCCGCCAACGGCAAGCTCCTGAACGCCCTCACCACCTTGGGCGACGGCGAAACCTGGGCCATCAAGCCCGAGCGCCTCGACGAGACCGGCCGCTTGTGGTCCCCGGGCATCCGTTCGGGCGTCAAGCGTGGCTCCTACTTCCACCTGACCGAGTTCTTCGGCCCTGTGCTGGGTGTCATGACAGCTGAAACCCTCGAAGAAGCCATCGCCATCCAGAACGAGATCGAATACGGCCTCACCGCCGGCCTGCACTCCCTGGACTCAGCTGAAATGGGTGTCTGGCTGGACAAGATCCAGGCCGGAAACCTGTACGTCAACCGCGGCATCACAGGTGCGATTGTGCAGCGCCAGCCGTTCGGTGGCTGGAAGAAGTCGGCCGTCGGTGCAGGAACCAAGGCAGGCGGACCGAACTACCTGATCGGGCTCGGCTCGTGGGTAACAGCCGAGGCCAAGGGCCAGCGGGGCACCGTCCTTCAGGGTGCTGCTGCCCAGCTCCTCGCTGCAGCCAAGTCCGCTGACGTGACCGCCGAGGAATACGAGACCCTCCAGAAGGCACTCTTCAGCGACGCAGCAGCCTGGGAATCCGAGTTCGGCACCTGCAAGGACGTCTCCGCCCTGACAGCAGAGCGCAACGTCTTCCGATACCGGTCCCTGCCCGTGACCATCCGCCTCTCCGAAGGCGAGCGGCTCGCTGAGCTGATCCGCGTTGTGGCAGCCGGTGCAGTGGCGGGCTCGAAGCTCACGGTGAGCTCCGCCGTCGCACTTCCTGACGCTGTGGTGACCGCTTTCGCCGGTCTGGGCGTCAACGTGCGGATCGAGGACGACGCCGCGTGGCTGGGCCGTGCGGCCAACTTCGACGCCGGCCGGATCCGCTTGATCGGTGGCGACTTCGCCGCGCTGAGCGCAGCGATGGGTGGCCGTCCCGACGTCGCGGTGTACCACGGCGCCGTGACCCAGGCCGGACGGATCGAGATGCTGCCGTTCCTCCGCGAGCAGGCGGTGTCCATCACGGCCCACCGCTTCGGCACCCCGAACCACCTGTCGGATCACCTGATCTAGTTCGCGCGCCGAGGGGTGAGCTCTCGGCACAATAAATGCCCGTAAAAGGTTGAAAGCCAACCCCTCGGCGAACCCCACACAAGGTGAGGTCCCGCTGAGGGGTTGGCTTTCTGCATTTCGCGGGTTCCCCAAAAGGGTGAGAGCTCGCCCCTGAGTGATGTCAGGCGGCGTAGCCGAGACGTTGCAGTCTTTGCCGCGCCGCCTGTTCGCTGGGGCCGTGTGATCCCAGAGCGAGCCGGACCATGCCCAGCACCACCCTCGCCGCCGTGATGACCGGCAGCGGGACGAAGCCCAGCCGGGCTCGCTGGAGCCCCAGCAGTTCCCTGTACTTCGGTTCAAGGCTTGCGACGGCGGCCGCGAACAGTATGCGGTAGCCGGGCTTGAGGAGCGGGCTCAGGGGAGGGTGCCGAATGAACGAGACGGTCTCTGCCAGGCGGTCATCCGCCCGGAGGATGCCAGAGGCGTACCAACCCTCCAGCTCGTCACGGACCTGCGCTTCGGTGAGCGGCGGATCTTGAACGCCGATGAGTCGGCCTGCCGCAGCCCATTCGCGGACGTAGGCGTCGGCCCCGCCCGGGATGGCAGCACCCCAAATGCGGTTGGCCGTGAGGAACGAGTCGGCGTAGGTGACGTGGACCCAGCGGAGGAGTTCGGGATCATTGGCCGCGTACGGTCGTTGGACGCCGAGCCCGTCCACATAGGTCCCGCGGACGCGTTCGTGGATCCTGCGCACCACGGCGGTTGCGGACTCGGCCGCTTCGGTGGATCCGTAGGTCACGGTGAAGATCCACCGGACCGTGTTAGCCAGGCGACCCAAGGGGTCCTTCTGGAAACCCGAGTGCTCATACACTCCGGCCAGCGCGCCGGGGTGGAGGGCCTGCATCAGCAGGACCCGGATGCCTGCCACGATGGTGGCGACGTGGCCGTGAACCGCCCAGACGGCCGAGCCCGGGAGGTGATATCCGGCGTCGTTCCCTTCCGCCAGGCGCGGCACCCACTCAGGCGGCGTCCCCGACGTGCCGGTGAACGTGCGCTGCAATTCGTGGCGGTACTCAGTGAGGTAATTCCTCATGCATCCCATGAGACCGCAGATTCGCCAGACCGTACAGAGGGAGTTTTTGTACAGCTAATGCCCTTATGAAGGGCTCATAAGGGCATTAGCTGTACAAAAACTCCGGGTTAGGGGCGGACGCGACGACGGGAAGGCGCTGCGGCCACCAGCAGGGCGGCAATTGCGACGGCGGCACTCAGGATAAGTCCCGGACGGTACTGTTCCAGCATGGCTTGGGCGCTGACTGTTCCCGCGGCCTGGCCGTGACCGCTGACCAATGCGGTGGTGACGGCGAGGACCAGCGCCGCCCCAACCTGGGTGCTCGTTTGGATCAGGCCCGCAGCGAGTCCCTGTTCGGAGTCCTTGATCCCGGCTGTGGCCTGGACGTTGATGGAAGGGAAGGCCAGGGCAAAACCGACGCCCAGCAGGACCACCGAGGGCAGGATGTCCAGGGCGTAGTTCGGAGTTGTGCCCACGCGGAGGAAGAGGACGTAACCCAGGCCGAGGGCGGTAAGGCCGGTGAGGATCAGCTGCGTAGCCCCGAACTTTTCGATGAGCCGGTCCGCAAACGGTGCGCTGGTGGCCACCAGAAGGCCGGCCGGCAGCAGAGCCAGCGCCATACCCAACGGTGTCCAGCCGAGGACGGACTGCAGGAACATGGTGACGATGAACTGGAAGCTCAGGTAGGACCCGAACAGTCCCACGGCGCTGAGGTTGGCCCTTGCTACCCAGCCTTCCTTCAGGATGCCGAAACGGATCAGCGGATGCTTGACCTTGTTTTCAATGATTGCAAAGGCTGCCAGCACGGCGACAGAAACTGCGAACCCGGCGATTGTTGCCACAGATCCCCAGCCCTGCTCCGGTGCTGAAACCAAGGTGTACACAAGGCCGAGCATGCCCAGTGCCAGCGTCACCGCACCCCAGATGTCGTGTCCGCTGTTTTCGGCGGACGGCTTGTCCTTGGGGATGAATTTGATACCCAGCAGGACCACGACGACGGCGATCGGGACGGAGACCAGGAAGGTCCAGCGCCAGCTGAGGCTGGTCATCAGGCCGCCGACCACCAGTCCCAGCGAGAATCCGCTGGCTCCGAACGTTGTGAAGATGGACAGCGCCTTGTTGCGCTCGCGTCCTTCGGCAAAGTTCGTGGTGATGATCGAGAATCCGGTAGGTGCGGTGAAGGCCGCTGCGAGGCCCTTCACGAAACGCGTGGCGATCAGGACAGCGGGGTCGTCCACCAGGCCGCCAAGGAGCGACGCTGCGGCAAACACCGTCAAGGCGATGAGGAAGATTCGACGGCGGCCCAGCAGGTCCGCGAGGCGGCCACCAAGGAGCAGCAGGCTGCCGTAACCAAGGACGTAGGCAGAGACGATCCACTGCAGCGAATCGGTTCCGAGGTGGAGTTCTTGTCCGATGGATGGAAGCGCGACGCCAACCATGGATACGTCCAGCCCGTCCAAGGCCAGGACGGTGCAGACGACCATCAACAGGAGCCATTGGGCCCGTGTCCAGCGAACAGCTGAAACCAAGAGCGGCTCGGCAGAGGTTTTGAGGGTGGTGGGTGAGGTCATGCGATCAATCTATATGACACGTCATTCAATGACAAGGAATATGACGCGGAATCTTATGACGTGGATTTTAAGTGGTTCATGAACTAGAATCGGGGCATGGCAACGACGCGTGACCGCCAGCTGGAAGACCGTGAACTGGTCGAGCAGTGGCGCGACATCCAGAGCTCCTACTTCCGAACCGCAGGAGCAATCGACCGCGCCCTGGAAGCCAAATTCGACATCGGCCTCAATGAGTTCGAAATCCTTGACCTCGTGGCCGAGAGCGAAGAGTCGTCGTGCCGCATGAAGTCCCTGGGGGAGCGGACCCCCATGACGCAAAGTGCTGTCTCCAAAGTGGTGGACCGCTTGGAAAAGGCGGGCTTGGTGTCCCGGCAGACCTGCGAAGAGGACCGCCGCTCGCTGTTCCTGGAACTTACTGAGGCGGGCCGTGCGCTCCACTCCACCGCCGCCGTCGAACACCGCGCGCTGCTCAAGGAAAACCTGGGCTGATCCGGCCGCGGGCAAACCCCGGGCGTCCCGGGGGGCTCCCTCAGTGGAACATTGACACCCGAAAACCTGGTCCCGTTTACACGTGCCCTACGTTGGTTCATAGTCGAGCCATGAGGGAGGCCGGCATTCTTCCTGAGGACGCCCCCGACCCCCGTGTCGCATGGGCCGACAATCTCAAACTCATGCCCATTCCGATCATTGGACTCGCGCCCCAACCTTCGCTGGAGGACACGGACTCCGTCGGGCTGACCTATTGCTTGGATGATCGTGGATACAGCGATATGACCGCGAGCATCACCTACACTCTCTGGCGAAACCCGGATGATCGCTCAGACCCGGTAAACCTTGCAGACCTCGACGAAAAAACACGCAGATCGATCGAGGAAGTTCCGCCATGGCCCCGGCCGCGCTGGCTGATCGAGCAGGTGGAGCGACTGCGCTACCCGCAACTGTGGGAGGCCGTGCGAACCGTCTGGCACCGCGCTCCATCCGAGCGCTCATCGGTTCAATGCCTCCTGGTTGACCATGTCAACCACATCCTGATGAATCAGTACCGGCAGGAGATTTGGCCGGGCAGCAAACCTTGGGACCAACACGCACCCCCAATAACCGGTCGGGTGGTCAACAATCAGGCCAGAATCGTCATCAATGGAGTCAGTGTGCCCGGTGCGGAGGTTGATACGGACCCGTTCGTCTACGGCGTCGGCGCCCAACTAGCAACCGGCGGCGTCGTGACGGCCGTGCTTCCACGCGCCGAGCTCAAGAGCATCCAGCTCCAATTCACTACCCGTGTGAAAGGGCCCTAGCGTCCGCAGGGCGATCGGCTTAAGTACTTCTGCGCTCTACGACGCAGTAGGAGCGCGTTTGCTCTGATGTGACCGCTAGCGTTAGCGCCTAGCTTCGCGGCCGGAACTTGCGGCGCTCGGCATTCCCTTTGATCCCGCGATGACGCCACCGATCAGGAGCACAAAGCCAAGTCCGCCGATGGCGAACGGAAGGATAAAGGTTGGGGGCTCAACCCTAAGGGAGCCAGCTTCGTCGATCCAGGTCCCGTATTCGGTGCCGTAAAAGAAGATCAGCACCACAATTGCAGCCCCAATCAGAGCGCTGGCCCACGCCCACACATTTCCTCGCATGGTCCCTATCCTCTCAGCTCAATTCACTTTCGGCGGCGGATGCTTGCTGGCGCCCGTACAGGGTTGCCCCTCCAGCCGCTGCAGGGCTGCGGTGGGAGTGCCCGGTGAAGGATCCAAGGATCGCTCAACGTGCAGCAGAGCCCCCGTCATTTGCCGCGCGTGTGACAACATGTGCTTATGAGCGCGCAGCTTGAGGTTCCGAGGCTTGGAGACCTGAGTGGCCTCGGGATTGCGGTCGAGCCGTCTGATCAGTCTGGGGTAGTTTCCTTGGTCGCGAGGGCTAACGACGGATGCACTGTGACACTGACCTGGGATGAGATCGCTGGATCAATGAGCGTCCGCTGGCTGGACGGTGCCGTAGTGCGGCTTGCTGTCGAGCGAGAGACCCCGGTCAAGATCAGCGTGCGCGACGAGCGCGGCGTCATTGAGTTCCGCGTCTGGTCGCGCTGGGAAGGACTGGGCGGCGAATTAGTGGTGCAGGTCGGTGAGCACGTATCTGTGCGCGACACGCTTCTGCGCATATAAGAGGGTCCTGCGTTCGGCCAGGATCCTTTACAGTGCGCCCATCACAGTCGCCTTAGATCAACCCTTTTTGGCCAGACTTTCCAGTGTTGAAAGAACCAGAGGACGAACGTCTGATGCCTCGGAGTACGGCACACTGCTTCCAGGCGAATACAGCGAAAGAACGTACAGCAACGCTTCCGTCCGGTCGTCGCCGAGATACTCGTCGATAAGAGCTCGTTCCAACGCCTGTGCAGCATGCATGGACTCGTCGCCGCAAAGGAACCGATCGGCTGATTGCTGGAGTCTTTCTGAAACGCTCATGGTGCCGTTACCGTAGCAAGACTTCTAGTCATGTGGCGCTTCCCGCAAAGGGATCGGCGGATTCAGGCTGTCATTGCAACAGGAGTCCTTCGATCAGTTCGATCGGTTTTCTGAACTCTAGTCTTTTGCGTGGTCGGTCGTTGAGTTCCTGTGCGACCCAGTCTAAGTCTTCGGCGCTGTGGATGCTCAGGTCGGTGCCGTTGGGGAAGTGCCGGCGCAGGAGGCCATTGGTGTTTTCGTTGATGCCGCGTTGCCAGGGTGAGCGCGGGTCGCAGAAGTAGATGTCGATGCCGGTGTCTATTTTCACGGTCTTCCATTCCTGCATTTCGATGCCCCCTCCGCTAAGTCGTGCAATCACGGCAAGAACCCAAGGGTCCTCCACCGGCCACCGTCGATACTCACTCGGCGCGCATCAATACTCCCTGCGTTCCAGGGTTTCCCGAAGACCCGCCCGCGCGAAGGCCCGCCCGTGAGGCCGCCCGCAAAACTGCCGGTAAAGGGGCCCTTAACGCAACGCATTCACTCGACGGTAGGGGTGCTTTTTGAGCCTGTCGGTTTCCATGAGTATCCACAGCAAAAGCGCCCCCGGCGAAGCTCAAGACGTCTTGAGCAAAAACTGATCCAACCTTTCGCTCCACGGCGCCCGCGAAGCCTTTATTTCTGAGGTGATACCCGCAACAATGGTGCTTGCACGCCAGGCTGGGGTTTGGTGCCGCTGGCTTTTGGGGAGTGTTTTGTGGGCAAGCATCATGAATCAGACCGGGCGATTGACCTGATCCGCACTGAAAAATTCCGCCGCGTTCTTATCGCCGGATGCCTTGCGGCCCTGGCCTTCTTCGCCTTCGGCTTCCAGCCCCTGACGTCCGTCCCCGTAGGAAATGTGGACGGAACAGTTGCCCAGGGCGTCGTAGGCCCCACGGCATTGGGGAGCCTTACCCCGCCGGAAGCCGAAACCATGGTCATTGACCCCACACAGGCGCCCCCCGAGCAAACGCCCGGCACGCCAATGGTCTTCTTTGACCGGGCGATGGTCCGGACAGTAAGCAAGGACGGTTCCACCGGGCTGACGGTGGCTTCGGCCGGACTCTCCCGTCCGCCCGCCGGCAGCCTTTACGCCCCTCTCGAAGTCCTCAATCCTAGTTCCCCCTACGGTTACCGCTACAGCCCACTGACCGGGCTGGCCGGTGAGTTCCACTGGGGGCAGGACTACGCTGCAGCTTGCGGAACGCGTGTTTATGCGGCCGACGCCGGCGTGGTCCGCGCGGTTGGCTGGCACATCTGGGGTGGCGGCAACCGGGTGGAGATCGAACACGGCAACGGCCTGGTCACCACCTACAACCATCTTCAAGCCATCGGAGTGACGCAGGGCCAGTCGGTCCGCGTCGGCGAAGTCATTGCCGAGGTTGGCACCACCGGTTGGTCCACGGGATGCCACCTCCACTTCGAAACAATCGTGAACGGACTCCACACCAACCCCAACGGTTGGACGTACCTGCCCATAAAGCAGGTGGATCCGCTGCAAACCATGACGTTCGTGAACTACCAGCCGGGAGTTGGCACGGGAGCCTCCGCGCCCCAGTGGGCCGTCCCCGTTGCCGACGGCACCAACCGCGCCGTCATCGGCGGCGAACACGAAGAACCCGTCGCGCCACCAGTGGTGGTCCCGCCCGTCACGTCAGTCAACCCGCCCGGCCCTGTGGTGACGTCACCGACACAAACCACGACGCCGGTACCGTCACCGTCCGTGACGGCGACGCCGACAGCCCCCGCGACGCCGACGGTCACCCCGACGCCGACGGTTACCCCTACGCCGACAATCACGCCGACACCCACCGATACTCCGACGTCCCCGCCCGCGGTTCCTGAAACCACCACAGCTCCGGTTGCGCCGACGGATCCGGTATCAACCGTCCAGGCACCAACCGTCCAGTCAGCTGTCGCACCGCCGCCGGCCGCCGTCGTCGAACCACCCGCACCGCCCGCACCCGCGGTCGTGGAGCCCGCACCCGCACCTGCGGTCGTGGAGCCGGCACCTGCGGTGGCACCGATCGTTCCTACGGTTACGCAAGCCGTGGCACCCGCTCCGACGCCTGTGGCCCCGGCACCCGCGCCGACGCCGGTGGCGGTCCTCCCGTCCGCGCTTCCGGTTGTGACGCTCCCGCCCGGTTACATCCTGATCGCACCGGACCTGGTCCAGCGGCCGGACGGCGTAATCGTGCCTTTGTCCACGCTCGTCATTCCCGCTCCCTAAAAACCGCAAGGGCCTGCATTTCGTGGCCCTCAGCCGGCTCCCGTAAGCTCGATGGCGGCGATCCCGCCAGCCGAAGACGTCAGGAAGCGAATCCCATGACCAGCCTTTACAGCATTCCCATCACGTTCAATGACGGCTCCGAAGGTGACTTCGGACGGTTCCAGGGCAAGGCTGTAATGGTGGTGAATGTGGCTTCGGAGTGCGGCTTCACCCGTCAATACGCGGGCCTTGAGGAACTGTACGGCAAGTACCGCGGGCAGGGACTGGAGATTCTCGGCGTCCCCTGCAACCAGTTCGGCGGCCAGGAGCCGGGTGCAGATGCGGAGATCGCGGAGTTCTGCGAGCGTAACTTTGGTGTCACGTTCCCGCTGACCAGCAAGGCGAACGTCCTGGGCAAGGAGCAGCACCCCCTTTTCGCCGAGCTCACCCGGGACGACGACGGCCAGCCCGTCAAGGTGAAGTGGAACTTCGAAAAGTTCGTCATCAACCGGGCGGGAGAACTCGTGGGGAGATTCCCATCCGCAGTGGAGCCTGACTCCGAAGACCTTTTGACGGCAGTGGAAAAGGCGTTGGCGTAAGCCGCCAAACCTGAAGGGAGGAAAGTAATTTTCCAACATTCCGCCGGAAATTAGCCAGTTGTTGGCTTGTTGTCTGGTTGGATTGGCCCTACTGGATTGACACGGGAGACGCCGTCTCCCACCAAACGCTAAGGCAAGCTATGGAGCTCATCGAGGCAGAGTACCCCCACCCAGGTCATGTGCTTTTGCACTTGAGCGATCTTCACCTGGTGGGTGGTCCAGGCACGCTCCACGGCTCAGTCGACAGTTCTGCCCGGTTGCAGGAGATCTGCCAACAGATCATTGCTTCCCGGATCAAGCCCGCGGCCATCATTTTTACCGGCGACCTCGCGGACAAGGGCGAGCTCGAAGCCTACAAGCGCCTCCGCGTCATGATAGAGCCGGTCTGCGACGCCCTGGGTGCCAAGGCGATCTGGGCCATGGGAAACCATGACAACCGGGCCAACTTCCGCACCGCCTTCATGGACGCCTCGGAGGCAAGCCAGCCGCAGGACCCTGTTGACCGCAGCTACTTCGTCGATGGACTCCGCATCATTACCCTGGACACCACGGTCCCGGGCCACCATTACGGTGAACTGTCCGAGGCCCAGCTGGACTGGCTGGCAGCCGAGCTCGCGACCCCGGCGCCGGACGGCACCATCCTGGCGCTGCACCACCCGCCGGTCCCGTGCGTGCAGGACCTCGCGGTCCTGGTGGAGCTGCGCGGCCAGGCCGCTCTGGCCGCCGTCGTCCGTAATACCGACGTCCGGACCATCCTGGGTGGACACCTGCATTACTCCACGACGGCGAGCTTCGCCGGCATCCCGGTGTCCGTCGCCTCGGCGACGTGTTACACCCAGGACCTGGGCGTGCGCGCGGGCGGGCAACGGGGACGCGACGGCGCCCAGTCCTACAACATGATCCACGTGTACGAGCACACCATTGTGCACTCCGTGGTGCCGATGTCCGGCGGTGTCACCGTGGGCGAACCCGTGGACGCGGCGGAGGTTCAGCGGCGACTGGCCGCTGCCGGCATCCGCATTCCGCACGAGTCCCGTGTGGGGGCCCACACTTCCCCGGGAACCCTGACATCGTCCTTGCCGCTTATTTCTCCCAAGGCGCCTTGACCGGGAAGTACTTCTCCAGGAAGTCGGTCACCAGCTCAGCTCGTTCTTCCGAGTCAACCTCAGGGAAGCTGCCGTCGTTCAGGCAGAAGAAGTCCATGTGACGCTTGGCCAAAAGCTTGGGCAGGTAGTGCAGCCCGGCCCACATGGTGGTGTCCACATACCTGACCTTGGCGGCGGTCTGCGTCACGGCGCGGCCGGTCAGCAGGGCGTAATAGTGGTACAGCGAGTTGGTGACCGAAATGTTGTCCGCGGCGCGGAAACGGCTGCCTGCGGTCTTGGCGAACTCGGCGGGGAATTCCTTCTCCATCTGTGCCACCACGCTGCGCCGTAACGGGGCAGCGGTGTGCTCCAGGTGCCGCGTGGTGATGCGGCCGAACCGTTCCCAGAGAAGCTTGCGGTTGACGCGGGCGGCGTTCTCAAAGCCGCTGCGTTCGGCGTCGTTCTCGCCCAGGCCGATGCGGGTGTCCGCCTCGATGAACTTGGTGATGCCGCCGGGCGTGAAGAACATGTCCGGTCCCACGGGCCGGCCAAAGAACATGTCGTCATTCGAGTACAGGAAGTGCTCGGACAGGCCCTCGACGTGGTGGAGCTGGCACTCCACTGCCTGGGAGTTGTGGGTGGGCAGCACGGAAGGATCGGCGAAGAATTCCTCGCTCCGAACGATCGTCACGGCAGGGTGGTCGGCCAGCCACTCAGGGGCGGGAGAATCGGTAGCAATGAAGATCCGCCGGATCCACGGCGCAAACATGTGCACCGAACGCAGCGCGTACTTGAGTTCGTTGATCTGCCGGAAACGGGCCTCATGGTCATCGCCTTCACCAAGGACGGCTTCGGCCTGCTGGGCGCGCCTGCGTGCGATGTACTCGGGATCGCTGCCATCAACCCAGGAAAAGACGATGTCGACGTCGAAATCGATGTCACTGGCGTGGTCGGCGAACATGTTCTCGATAGTGGGCCAAGCCAAACCATGCCGCTGCACGGTTCCGCGGACGGCGTCCTGCCGGAGCATGGTCCGGCGCGTCAGTGAGTTCTCCACGGGGAGTTCCAGGTGGTCGCCTTCGAACCTCCACAGCTCAAGCTGGACGCCCAAGGCGGGGCCGTACCAAAGCCCGCCGCCGACCTCGACGCGGGGGCGGTACAGGCGGAAGATCCGGGCCTTCCTGTTGGCCGAGAGTTCGCCGTCGGCCACCAGCACGGAGGTCTTCTTCCTGGCGTCCACCGTCATGGCGTAGAAGGGCTCATTCTTGAAGGCAGCAGCCAGTGCATCCCGGACGTCCTTGCGGGACTCCCAGTCGACGGCGATGACCGGGCGTTCATCGTTGCCCCGCACCAGGATGAAATCGATGCCTGCGGCATCCAGCGCGGCCCGCACAGCCAGGAGGTCCGAAACCATGGCCTGTTGAGGTGTCAGGTCGCTGTTGATCAGGGCGTACCGCCCACGGTGACGGACGACGTCGGACCTGTGCTTGAGATGCGCGACGACGGCAGGCGAAACCGCCTCCGCAATCGTGTCCTCTTCGACGGAAGGGCTGCCGTGGTAAATCGGATCGACCTGTGCTTGTGTGATGGCTGTTTCTCCGGGATCTTCGGTGTTTCTGGGTGTAGGTGGTGCTGCGTCGCCGCTAGATGGCCAGGGCCTCGCGCCAGCTGCGGAGGAACGCTCCGCCGGCGTCGTCGTGGATCACGTCCTCTGTAAGGTCAAGGTCTGCGGCAGTCAGGATGGTGTAGGGCTTTACCGGTACGCCGTCCGCGGGCCGGACATCCACGTGCTTCACGTCATGATCGTTGTGGTGTAGCCAGTCTGCCATGGCGTAGTCCGTCCGGGAATCTCCCACGGTGCGCCAGGAGAGCGGGGTGATGCCCTGGGCGGCCAGGAGTTCAACGGCCCGGCTTGCTCCAAGGTCCTTGCCCAGGCGCACGGACTCGATGTCCGTGGAGATGATGGTGGGGTCCAGACGGTAGTCCGCGGTGTCATCGGATCCGGGCGCGTGATGGTCCAGGATGGCGGCACTGAGGCCGTGCCGTTCCATGATGCCCAGGGCGTCGGCGTCGAAGAGTTTCTGTTCAGCCAGGTAATCCGCGCTGGCTACGTTCAGGTGCTGCTCCACGGAAACCATGGCGCGCTTTGTCTCATCGAAGAACATGTGGGCGGAGTAATCCTCGGCCACCAGCCGGCGGATATCGTCGCCGTAGGCCTTCGGTACCGCGAGTTCGTGGTCCACGTGGATGGGGCCGGGGCCGTCAGCGGTGTAGCTGAACCACACGGCTCCCTTCTCGCAAATGGCGTGGATCACCGTGTTGGCGGGCATGCCGGCGGCGATCATGGGTTCCATGACCTGCTGGGCGATGAACGCGTCCGAGCGGCCCGTGTTGAAGATGACCGGGATTCCGGCTGAGGCAAGGGCCAACATGTCGGCGATGATGTCCGGTTTGACGTCGCGCGTCACAGGGCTGGCTATGGGGCCATCGACGTCCAGCAGCAGGGCCAGTGCGGGCTCGGTGCGGGCAGCGGCACGGTCAGTACCTGGGAACGGTTGGGTCATGCCCCTATTCTGTCAGTCCCGCAGACCCACCACACAGCTATGACGTCTGTGACGCCCCGCGAAGGATAGTCACCTTTTGGCTACAACCTGCCTGTGCCGCGGGTCACAAGTTCCGTTACGGCGGTATCTTCCATAGTCTTGCAGGGTGATCTTCAAAGCTGTGGGCGAGGGACGCCCGTACCCTGACCATGGATACTCCGCGCCCAGGGACTGGGCTGCCCTGCCCCCGCGCCCTGTCCGCCTGGACGATCTGGTCACCACCAAGCGGACCTTGGACCTGGAGGCATTGCTGGCGGAGGACTCCACTTTCTTTGGCGATCTGTTCCCGCACGTGGTCCAGTACCAGGGCGTGATGTACCTCGAGGACGGTCTTCACCGGGCGGTCCGCACGGCGCTGCACCAAAGGACTGCCATCCACGCACGTGTATTGGTCATCGATGGCTAGGCTGTCCGGTCCGGGGGAGGATAACTCCCGGCCAAAAAAACGTAAGCGTCCCAAAGATGTGACGCAGCTCCATGGCCACCGTGTTGTGACGGGGCCGGAGCTACGGGCAACCTTTGCCGACGACGCCCCGGTCCGGCGAGGCAGCTTCGGGCGTCGTTTGTTCCACGGCATTGTCCTGGTGGTGTTGCTCGGAGTGATCGCCGCGGGAGCAGTTGGTGCCTGGGCGGTCATGAACGGCGTCATCAAAGTCCCGACGGCGATTGCCAGCAAAGCCCCCACCAGCCTGTGCCCTTCCACCACTTTCGACTACGTGCCCAACAACACCGTGCGGCTCAACGTCCTCAATGCCACGTCCCGCGGCGGACTCGCGGCAACGGTAGCCGACCAGTTCACTGCCCGTGGATACACAGTGGCGTCCGTGGGCAACAGTGACACCACATATTCAGGCATCGGCGTGGTGGTGTCCGGGGTCAAGGGCCAAGCAGCCGCCTTCAACATCCAGCGCAACCTGGCGGGGACTGACTATTTCCAGGACAACCGCGAAGACGAATCGGTGGACGTCATCATCACCCCGGGTTATGAGGGTCTGGTGGAGCCGCAGCTGGTGGATCAGACTCCCGGCAAGCTCCTCTGTCCGCGTGAGGAACTGCGGATCGCGGACAACTCCAAGTGGCCCATCATCCCCACACGACCCGCAGGCTGACACGCTTGCCGGTTTTCGCCACTCAAAGTCGTGGGCGACGCGGGGATTTGCGTGGCGTCAGCCCGTTTGGGTGGCGCTAAACAGTTGGGGTAGCGGTGGCCAGCAGGACCGGCCTGCCGGCGTCGTCGAAACGCGCACCCGCACCCAACTGGATGAAACGCACAGTCTGCGCTGTCTGCGCCTCTTGCGCGGCAAGAAGCCCGACGTCGGAGGCCGGGGGCGGCGGGGGAGTCCCGCCGTCGGGCGTCCGGTTGCGTCGCGCGGCACTTGCCGACAGTGTGCCGTGGATGAGCCGCGCGAGCTGGGTGACGTCGATGTCCGGAAGGTAGCCCTGGTGGACACCATCCCGGAGGATGTCCTCGAGCAAGGCGTTGAGGTCGCCCACGTGGTCGGCGAGCTTGGCGAAGGAGCCGGGGGAGAGGACGGCTGCCATGGCCGGACCCGGCGGCAGGTGGCGTCGGCTGAGGTCCTCCACCTGCGCGCGGACGTAGAGGGCCAGCCGGTCCACCGGGTTCTGGAGCGCGGCCAGGGATTCCCGGAGGTCGACGATGAAACGTTCGGTCTCGTCCAGGGCGTACGCGATGAGGAGCTGCTCCATGTCCGCGTAATAGTTGTAGACGGCTGTGCGGCCAACGCCTGCATGGCGGGCGACATCGGTCATGGTCAATCCGGGCAGGCCATGGGTGAAGAGGAGCTCGCCGAAGGCCGTGAGAATCCGACGTTGGGTCTCGGCGCGTTGGGCAGCGTTGGTGGGGGCCGTGATCCTGGGCATATAGACACTTTACAGTGATCTGTCAGCAAACCGGGTCCCGACGCGGTACCCGGGGAACCGGGCGGTAACATCGTGGAAAACGGGAAAATCCGTAAAACATTGCAGCAAGGGGGCGTCTTGCGCGCAACGGTCAAAGACGTAGCGCGCCGCGCGGGGGTCTCACCCAAAACGGTCTCGAATGTCATGAACGGAATCGTTCCGGTGAGTGGACCTACGCGGCTGAGGGTTGAGCAGGCCATGCAGGAGCTGGACTACGTCCCCAACCTCTCGGCCCGTGGACTGCGCAATGGACGCTCGGGTGTGATCGGCCTGGCATTGCCCAACCTCGGCACCCCGTTCTCTGCGGAACTCGCCCAAAGCCTCGTTGAAGTTGCCCATGCCCGGGGCTGGAGCGTGCAGATTGAAGAAACCGGTTCCGACCCCCAACGGGAACAGGAACTGATGACACGTGCGCGGGCCAACCTGATCGATGGCCTGATCCTGAATCCCGTTGTTCTCGATGAGAGTGCCGTGCGGGTGGGTGTGGCGTTGCCTCCGGTGGTCCTGTTGGGTGAGGTGTCGCAAGAACTCGCCGACCGCGTTTTTGTGGACAGCTTTGCCGCGGCCCGGGATATGACCTTGGCCCTGGCCCGCCCGGGGCGGCGCCGCATAGCGGTACTGGGCATCAACCAGGGAAGGAAATCGGCCACCGCCATCCAACGGACCCAGGGATATGAGGCAGCCCTGCGCTCCCTGGGCATCCCGCGGGACGAATCCCTCATGATCGCCTGCGATGAATGGACGCCTGGCTCCGCGGCTGAGTCCGTCATGCGGTATCTCGACAGCAACCCGCTGCCGGAGGCACTCTTCTGCTTCACGGATTCAATGGCCCTTGGTGCCTTGAACGCTTTGTGGAAGCGCGGCGTGCGGGTTCCCGAAGACATTGCTGTGGCCGGTTTTGACGATATTGCCGATGGCCGGTTCGCTGTACCGTCGCTCACCACCGTGTCCTTTGACAAACGCATGATCGCTTCCGAGGCGTTGCGCCTGCTCACCGAACGTATGGCGGACAGGGGCCATGGACAGCGCATAGTGTCCGTTCCGTACAGCATCGAAGAGCGGGACAGCACCCGATAGGTTCCCGAAAAGAGAAATTGTTGGCGCTAACAATTTCTCTTGCCCTGCCTATTACAACGATGTAATGTGAGACCTGCGTCACCCGGGGGCCACCTTTTACCCACGCGTGGAGACGCAGCGAAGTCGGACTTTCGTGCAGCATTGTGTGTCCTTTCAGCGGACCCTTCCAAAGGAGTGACGGGTGAAGCAGTTTGAAACTTTGACCGGGAGAAGTTTGTCCCGGAGACAGCTATTGACAGGCTCGGCGCTGCTGGGCGGCGGGCTTTTGGCCACGGGCCTCACAGGATGCGGCGGATCGGCGGGAGCCGCGGCCGTCCCGACCATCAACTTCTGGCACCTCCTCTCCGGAGGAGACGGCACCAAGATGCAGGCCATGATCGCCAACGCCAACAGCGCCAATCCGGGCTTCAAGGTCCACCCCACGGTCTTGGCCTGGGGACCGCCCTACTACACCAAGCTGGCCATGGCATCGGCCGGCGGACGGCCGCCGGAAGTAGCCATCATGCATGCCAGTCGGGTTCCCGGCTACGCCCCCGGCGGCCTCATCGAGCCCTGGGACCTGGGCCTGCTGGCAGAGAACGGCATCACGCCGGAGAACTTTGCCCCGCGTATCTGGGAAAAGAGCCAGCAGGACGGAAAGGTGTTCTCGCTCGCACTGGACTCCCACCCGTTCATCATGTTCTACAACACGGACATCGCCGGTAAAGCGGGGCTCCTGGAAAGCAACGGCCTCTTGCAGGAAGTGAACTCGCCGGACGGATTCAAAGCCATGGCACTGGAGATGCAAAAGGTCACCAAGGCCCACGGCCTCTCCTTCGGATACCTGAACCTCGGCTCGCAAATGTGGCGCCTGTTCTACACGCTCTACAAGCAGCACGGGGCCGAGATCGTACTGACTCCAGGTCAGCCCATGCAGGCCGACAGGGACGCTGCCGTTGAGTCACTGGAATTCATGGCGTCGCTCTTTGATGACACGATCGCGGCCAAGGGCAACGACATCAACACCGGTATCGCCGAGTTTGTCAGGGGCGACTCGGGAATGCTCTTCAGCGGCGGCTGGGAACTGCCCACCATGAAGAAGGCCAAGCTTCCGGTTGACGCTGCCACCATCCCGACGCTCTACGGGACGCCTGCGTCGTACGCCGATTCGCATTCCTTCGTGCTTCCACGGCAACTCGCGGTGGATGAAGAAAAACGCAGGGACGCCTACAAGTTCGTCAGCGACATCCTCAAGGGTTCGTTGTCGTGGGCCGAGGCGGGGCACATCCCGGCATACCAGCCCGTAGTGCAGTCGCAGGCATACCGGGAACTCACCCCTCAAGTCCACTATGCCAACGCCGCAGACATCATCGCTTACGACCCCGAGGCCTGGTTCAGCGGATCAGGCTCGGACTGGCAGAACTATTTTGCCGAGTACATCCAGAACGTACTTCTGGGACGCAGCAAAGCAGCTGAGGGGTGGGACGGTTTCGTGGCCCGCACCAACGACCTTCTATCCCGGCCCAACCCGGTCTGACCGGCACAGCACACCGAGCGACAAAGGAGTCCTTCATGAGTTCCTCTACAGTGTCCCGGCAGACCAGCCAAGTACGGACAAAACCCACTCCCGGCACCAAGACCGGGCCCTCCCTGCGCAGCAGCAGGGACAACGTGAGCGGCTGGACCTTCGCGGCGCCGTTCCTCGTCTTCTTCCTCGTGTTCCTTGTGTGGCCAATCCTGTACGGCTTCTACATGAGCCTGACGGGCAAATCCCTCACGGGAGCCAACGACGTCCTCATTGGTTTTTCCAACTACTCCGAGGCCTTTGCCGATGCCGGTATGTGGCGTTCCCTGGGAAACACGCTCTATTTCACCGTGATCAGCACCGTGCCATTGGTGCTGGTGGCGTTGGTGATGGCTGCGCTGTTGAACATCGGCCTTCCCGCCCAGTGGCTTTGGCGGCTTTCCTACTTCGCGCCCTTCCTTCTGGCATCAACGGTTGTCTCCCTGTTCTTCGTCTGGATGTACAACCCGCAGCTCGGACTGATCAACGATTTCCTGTCCAAGTTCGGCATCCCGAAGATCGGGTGGCTCAACGATCCCAATGTGGCCATGTGGTCGATCGTGATTGCAACGCTCTGGTGGACCGTGGGATTCAATTTCCTTCTGTACTTGGCGGCAATGCAAAACATTCCCGCTCAGCACTATGAGGCGGCATCGCTGGACGGTGCCGGAGCCTGGCGGCAGTTCTTCTCCATCACGCTGCCACAGCTCACCCCCACCACGGTGATGATCGTGCTGCTGCAGATCCTCGCTTCCCTGAAGGTCTTCGACCAGATCTACCAGATGACGTCCGGCGGTCCGGGCGGATCGACCAGGCCCGTGGTCCAGTACATCTTCGAAACCGGGTTTACCGGATACCGGCTGGGATACTCCGCAGCCATCTCCTACATCTTCTTCGGACTGATCGTGCTGGTCTCTGCCTTGCAGTTCGTCATCACCCGCCGCAGGAGTGCATAGCCATGGCAAATACAACCCTCACCCGATCCATCCCGCGCAGCACTGCCGGCCAGGTCATCCGCCAACCACGCAAGAAGCTGACAGTGGGCAAGGCCGCAGCCGTCGTGGTCGCCGCCGTCCTCGCTGTCCTGTGGTTGGTTCCCTTCGCCTGGGCAACGGTCACCGCCTTCAAATCCGAAGCGGACGCCTCGGCCTCGAAGGTCAGCTGGATCCCGCCGTCGGGCTTTACGTTCGACGCTTTTGCCAACGTCTTCCAAGCCGGCAACATCCCGCTCTGGACATGGAATTCGCTCTACACCTCCGCTGCGATCACCCTCATCACGCTGGTGATCTCCGCCCTCATCGCTTATGCATTGTCCCGGATCGAGTTCAAGGGCAAGAAGGTACTGATGACGGCCATCATCGCCAGCATCATCGTGCCGCCGCCGGTACTCATGATCCCGCTTTTCTACCAAATGCTCGCGTTCAAGATGATCGATACCCCGTGGGCCATCATCCTTCCGCAGGTGATCCACCCCGCCATGGTGTTCGTCCTCAAGAGGTTCTTCGACCAGATTCCGCGTGAACTCGAAGAAGCGGCCGTGATGGACGGGGCCAGCCGGCTCCGGATCTTCATGCAGATCATCCTGCCGTTGTCCCGGCCGATCCTGGCCGCCGTCGCGATCTTTGTGTTCATCGGCGCGTGGAACAACTTCCTGTGGCCGTTCATCTCCACCAACGACGATTCCCTGCTGACCCTTCCGGTGGGCCTGCAGACCATCAAGAGCGCCTACGGCGTGCAGTACGCCCAGAACATGGCGTCGGCATTGCTGGCCGCGCTGCCGCTGATTGTCGTCTTCCTGTTCTTCCAACGCCAGATCATCAAGGGCATTTCCACCACAGGACTTGCCGGGACCTGACCGGTCCGCATTGCTGCACCACCAGACCTGAAACACACAACCAAGGAGATACATGTCCCGCGCACGCATCACCCTCGATCGCGACTTCACCATCGGGGAGGTACCCCGCCGGCTCTTCGGCTCCTTCGTGGAGCACATGGGCCGCTGCGTCTACACCGGGATTTACGAACCCGGCCACCCGGAGGCTGACGACCACGGCTTCCGCCAGGACGTCCTCAAGCTCGTCAAGGAACTCGGCGCCACCGTTGTCCGGTACCCCGGCGGCAACTTCGTCTCCGGCTACAACTGGGAAGACGGGATCGGTCCACGGGAAAACAGGCCCCGCCGCCTGGATGGCGCCTGGCACACCGTGGAGACCAACGCCTTTGGCCTGCACGAATTCGTCGACTGGTCCAGGCAGGCCGGCACCGAAATCATGGAAGCCATCAACCTGGGCACCAAGGGAGTCGAGGAAGCCCGTGCCATTGTGGAGTACTCCAACCACAGCGGAGGCACGTACTGGTCTGACCTCCGGGCGAAGAACGGCCACAAGGACCCGTTCGACATCAAGCTTTGGTGCCTCGGCAATGAGATGGATGGCCCGTGGCAGATCGGGCACAAGACAGCCGATGAATACGGCCGTCTGGCCCAGGAAGCCGCCAAGGCCATGCGATACGTGGATCCGTCCATTGAACTCGTCGCGTGCGGCAGCTCGAATTCCAGGATGCCCACCTTCGGGGCCTGGGAGCAGACCGTCCTCACGCACACCTATGAGGAAGTGGACTATGTGTCCCTCCACGCCTACTACTTCGAGGAGGAGGGCGACGTCGGCAGCTTCCTGGCGTCCGCCGTCGACACCGACTACTTCATTGAGTCAGTGATCGCTACGGCCGATGCCGTCAGGGCCAAGGGCAAGCACAAGAAGCACATCAACCTGTCCTTTGATGAGTGGAACGTCTGGTACCAGCGCGGCCGGGACACCGAGGACCAGCTGAGCAACATCGTCAAGGCTCCGTGGCGCGAACACCCGCGTGTCATCGAGGACCAGTACAACGTGACCGACGCCGTAGTGGTGGGGACCCTGCTCAACTCGCTGCTGCGCCATGGCGACCGGGTAAAGATCGCCAACCAGGCGCAGCTGGTCAACGTGATCGCACCGATCCTTTCCGAGGAAAACGGGCCGGCCTGGAAGCAGACCATTTTCCACCCGTTCGCCCGGATGGCAGAGCTCGCCACAGGACAGATCCTGCGGCTCTCAGTTGATTCGGACAAGTACTCCAACAACCGGTTCGGGGACACCGACCTGGTGGACGTCAGCGCAACGTGGAACGAGGAAACGGGCCGGGTTGCCTTGTTCTTCGCGAACCGCGGCCTGGAGGAAGCGGCCGACGTCGAGACCGCCCTGCGCGGGTTCGACGCCCGGCAGGTGGTCCGCGCCGAGGTCCTGGAAATTCCCGACGGCGGCGACCGCTTCACCATCAACAGCCAGGACCAGCCGGGCCGGGTTGGGCTCAAGCCGCTGGACGGCGTGAAGGCGACTGGTTCGGAGCTGCGCCTGACGCTGCCCGCCCTGTCCTGGGCCGTCGTCGAGCTTGAGGTGGCGAAGGCCTAGCCCTCGCCAATAAAGCAACGCGGGGTCACTTATGGCCTATCCCAAGAGGGATTTTGGGCCATAAGTGACCCCGCGTTGGGTTAAACGCTGCAGCCGTCCGGGCCGCAGGCCTCGGCGTCGGAAGCGCCGACCGGGATCAGCGGGTTGGCTTCCTGCCATGCCTGGTTCAGGGCCTGGCTGAAAAGTTCGGCAGGCTGGGCACCGGAGATGCCGTACTTGCGGTCGATCACGAAAAACGGAACGCCGGTCACGCCGATGGCACGGGCCTCGTTGATGTCTTCATTGACCTCGTCCGTGAATTTGTCGGACGTGAAGAGTTCGGCAACTTCCTGTGCCGGCAGGCCGAGGGCTTCACCGAGCTCCGTCAGGTACTCCTGGTTGCCGATGTCCTTGCCGTGCTCAAAGTGGTCGCTGAGCAGTCGTTCCTTGGCGGCGTCCTGGCGTCCGTGGCCGGCCGCCAGGTGGATGAGGCGGTGGGCGGTGAAGCTGTTGGCCACAACCACCTTGTCGAAGTGGTAATCCAGGCCTTCGCCCTTGGCGGTCTCCGTGACGTGCGCGAACATCTGCTTGACCTGCTCCGGAGCCATGCCCTTGCGCTGGCTGAGGTAGTCCAGCTCCGTGCCGTCATAATGCCCCGGAACGGACGGATCCAGCTGGTAGCTCTTCCATTCGATGTCCACGGAGTCGCGGTGGGGGAACTGTGCCAGTGCGGTCTCGAAACGGCGCTTGCCGATGTAGCACCACGGGCACGCGACGTCTGACCAGATCTCAATCTTCATGGTTGCGTCAACCCCGCCCGGCTCCAGGGCATTCCGGCGGCGGCCTGTTATTTTCCTCACGGGACGCCTAGCCTTGAGGAGGGTTATGAAGCCAGCCCATGGTTTGGGGGTTATGCGCGGAGGCCCGGATGCGCATTGGACTCATTGTTGGACCATGGTTTACCGTCCCGCCCGAAAAATACGGCGGCACGGAAAGGGTGGTGGACGCCCTCGCCCGCGCGCTGGTTGACGCCGGGCATGAAGTCCTCCTGGCGGCGGCCTCCGACAGCACCTGTCCGGTGCCCCGCATCCCCGGTTTCGGCCCAAGCCAGCCGGATGCGCTTGGCCTGACCCTCAGCGAGCTGGACCACGTCATCAAGGCCTACCGCGGGCTGGGCGGGGTGGACGTCATCCACGACCATACGCTGGCCGGCCCCCTCTATGCCCACCGTCCCCCTGCCATCCCCGTGGTCACCACCATCCACGGCCAGTTCACCGCCCAGTCGGCGGAGCTCTACCGCGCCATGGAGCGGGACACGTCCATCATCGCCATCTCCAATGACCAACGGTCCATGTTCCCGGACCTCAACGTTGCAGCGGTCATCCACCATGGCTTGGACTTGTCCACTGTGTCCATGGGGGACGGGCTAGGCGGTTATGCGTGCTTTGTGGGACGGATGTGCCAGGACAAGGGGCTCATGGAAGCGGTAGCGGTTGCCCGCGAGGCCGGTGTACCGCTGAAAATAGCCGCCAAAATGCACGCCAAAGACGAACAGGACTTCTTCCGGGAAGTCGTGAAGCCGGCCCTGGGCCCGCAGGAGGAGTTCCTGGGTGAACTCTCCGACCCCGAAAAATACGAGCTCATGGGCGGTGCCGTGGCATTGATCAACCCCATCCAATGGCCCGAGCCTTTTGGGTTGGTCATGATCGAGTCACTGGCCACGGGCACACCTGTTGTCGCCACCCCGATGGGTGCCGCTCCGGAAATCGTCAAGCACGGCAAGACCGGCTTCCTGGGCGAGGTCCGGGACCTCGCCGGTTTCCTGGATACCGCCGCACACTTGAGCCGGGCCGAATGCCGGCGCTCCGTGGACGAGTACTTCAGCGCCGGCCGGATGGCTGCCGAGCATCTGGCCCTCTATTCGCGCATCCTTCAACAATTCAGCAGCAAGGGACTTCCCGACGGCGGCTACGTGGAAGAGAATCAGAGGCAGGCCTCGTAGCCAGAGGTCGCTTGTCCGCGAAACCAACCCCGCCAGAGGAGCCCTGCCGCGCATGACCGCTTGGAACGCAGACACGGAAGCCGGAGCATCCGAACTGGGGGCGGTGACCGTCGTCGAAGGCTCGTCCTTCTGCATTTCCGCCCACCCGGGCGACATCCACGCAGGCGGTTCGCAAGGCGCGTATTACCAGGACACGCGCATTGTGTCCCGCTGGGTGCTGCGCATCAACGGCGAACCCCGGGAGCCCCTGGTGGCCCGCAACCCGACGTCGTTCCAGGCTGAATACGTGGGCCGGGCGTGTACCGAGGACGGGCGCTTTGAAAGCCCGCTGCTGGTCCGGCACCAGCGCAGCATCGGATCAGGGCTCCGCGATGACCTCACCATCACCAACTACTCCGGCACCCCGTCAACGTGCACCATCGAGCTGCTGATCGACGCCGACCTCGCCGACCTCTTCGACGTCAAAGGCGGCAGGGTGGGAACCGCCGAGGAAACCATCAAGGCGGCGCGTCAGGACGGGCTGCACATAGACGCCCTGCACTCCAGCGGACAGCGACGGGGAGTGCTGTTCCAGGCGCACGGGGCAAAAGTCACGGAGGAAGGGCTGACGTTCAACGTCACCATCCCTGCCCGTGAGCAGTGGTCGACCACCATCATTGCCCTGCCGCTGGTCAACGGTGAGGCCCCGGACGATCCCTTCACCGCAGGAACGCCCCTTAAACACAGCACGGGAGCACGCCGGCAGACCCAATGGGAGGAGCACGTTCCGCGCATCACGGTCAGCGACCAAAACGTCACGGACGTCCTTGCCCAAAGTCAGCGGGACCTCGGATCACTGAGGATTTTCGACGACGAACACCCCGGCCGTGCCGCCGTCGCCGCCGGGGCGCCGTGGTTCATGGCCCTCTTCGGACGGGACTCCCTGCTGGCCTCCTACATGTCCCTCATGGTTGATCCGAGCCTGGCCGCCGGGACGCTCCAAACACTGGCCGGACTCCAAGGCAGCAAGGTGGACCCCGATTCCGAAGAGGAGCCCGGGCGCATGCCGCACGAGGTCCGGCTCGGGATCACGGCGGGGTTGTCGTTGGGCGGCACCGCCTATTACGGCACAGCCGATGCGACACCGCTTTTCGTCTCCACCCTGGGCGAGTTGAGCCGCTGGGGCCTGGGGGAGGACATCATCGAGTCCCTTCTCCCTCATGCTGACCGGGCCATCGAATGGATGGAGAAGTACGGCGACCGGGACGGGGACGGGTTCATCGAATACCAGCGCCCCAACAACCACGGACTGGTGAACCAGGGATGGAAGGATTCGTGGGACGGGATCAACTTTGCTGACGGCCGGATGGCGGAGGCACCGATCGCCCTGTGTGAAGTCCAGGCCTACGCCTACGCGGCCTACGTGGGCCGGTCCCTGCTGGCGCGTGCGGCGGGCGACACCGCCGTCGAACGCCGTTGCGCGGACAAGGCCGCAGAGCTGAAAGAGGCCTTCAACAAGACCTTCTGGTTGCCGGACAAGGGTTACTTCGCCCTGGCGCTGGACAAGGACAAGAACCCCGTGGATTCGTGTACGTCCAACATGGGCCATTGCCTGTGGGTGGGCATCGTCGACGAGGACAAGGCGCCGCAGGTGGCGGAGCGGCTGATGACCAAGGAGATGTTCACCGGCTGGGGCATCCGCACCCTCGGCTCCGACATGGGTGCCTACAACCCCGTCAGCTACCACAACGGCTCAGTCTGGCCCCACGATACGGCGCTCGCCGCCACGGGACTCATGCGCTACGGCTTCGTGGACGAAGCCAGCCGGGTGGCCAGTGGACTGTTCGACGCCGCCGAGCACTTTGGCGGTCAGCTCCCTGAGCTCTTTTGCGGCTTTGACCGTTCAGAGTTCGCGGAGCCCGTACCGTATCCGACGGCGTGTTCCCCGCAGGCGTGGGCGGCTGCGGCACCGGTCCAACTGGCCCGGATCCTGTTGCGGTTCGATCCCGATTTCACGCGGGACGTGCTCCACTTGGCTCCTATCCTCCCGGAGTCCTTCGGTGGGTTCACGGCCGACAACGTGCTGCTCGGGAGTTCGCGGCTCACCGTGCGGGCGTCCGGTTCCTCGGGTACCGTCAGCGGCCTTCCGGAGGGACTCCATTTGCGCAACGACCCCCGGCCGCAGCTGGCCGGGGACTTGTTTGGCTAGAGCCTGTTCTCCATGACGAAGTCGTGTTCCACCGTGTTGCCGAGCTTGAACGATTTGGTGCCGACGCGCTGGAAACCGCTCTTCTCGTAGAAGCGGATGGCCTTGGCGTTCTCGCTGTTGACGCCCAGCCACACCCCGGATGCGCCCTTGTCCGCGGCCAGGGCCAGGGATGCCTGGATCAGCCGTGCTGCGGCGCCCTTTCCGTGGTGGTCCGGGTGGACGTAGCATTTGCTCAGTTCGGTGGAGGGCTGCGCCGAAAGCACCGAGGCGACGTCGGGGTCGCTTGCCGGCTTGGCGATCAGCATGGTGTACCCGGTGAGCTGCCCGTCGTCGTCGAGCACCATGACCGTGATGTTCGCATCGGCGAGGTATTCCGAAAAGTTGGCCTCGCTGAGTGTCTTCTCAAGGTGCGCCTGGATATCGTCCGGTGAGGAGCCCGGCGGGCACGCCAGCGGGAAGGTGATGGCGGCAAGCTCAGCCAGCTTCCCGGCGTCGTTGGCTGTTGCGGTGCGGATAGTCTCTGGCACGTGGTCCCCCTTGCGAGTTTTTGTACAGGTAATGCCCCTAAGAACGAATCTTAAGGGCATTAGCTGGACAAAAACTGCCAGGTTAAGGGGTGGGACGGATGGCGTTGCTTGCCCGGTCCGCGGTGATTTGGGTTTCCCTGCCCGAGTCGAGGATGGTGTTCCGCGCTGATTCCCGGTCCACCAGGACCGCGGTCACGGCCAGGTCTTCAGCCGCGTCGGTGGTCAGCAGGGCATCCACCTGGGCCTCGAAGCAGTCGTTGCTGGCGTTGGCGTGCACGTTCAAGGCCACCACATGGTTGTTGGACACGAAATTGCCCGCGCCTTCACGCAAGCGGATGATGACCGGCGTTGCGCCCTCCGGACGGACGCTCTCCGAGTCGATGATCTGTGAAAAGTGGTTGCCGATCACCGAGTTGTTGTTGCCGCTTACACTGAGGACCCCGTGGAGGTCATCCAGCCCGTTATCGATCCCGAGGAACGGCGTCCAGGGCTCGTGGTCGCGGAGGAAGTGATTGGTGGCCACGAGGTTTTCCGAGCTGTTCCGCTCCAGGACCACCATGCCCGGATAGAAGGAATGCAGGCGGTTGTTGGTGATGCTGGAGCGCGTCACACCGCTGAAATGGACGCTGCTGGCACCCCGTGGGAAGACGTTGTTGGCCGTGACCAGGAGTCCGCCATGGTTCTCCGCATAGATCGAGCGGCCCTTGAATCCCGCGCCGATCAGGTTGTCCGTGATCTTCGATGCCTGACCCCAGCCTCGCAATTCGATGCAGCTTCCGCATTCGGCGATGAAGTTGTTGTGGATGGAGAGGGCATCGGCGTTGTGGATGGTCAGGGCGTGTTCGAGGTAGATGAAGCCCATCTCGTTGACCCGGAAGGAGTCGTTGGCGCTGGCAACGTGAATCCCGGTCTTGCCATTGACGTATGTGTTCTCGGCCGGAAGGTCAGAGCCGTCCGGGGTGAAGTGCAGGCCATCAATGCAGAAGTTGGCGAACTCCACCGAACTGATCCGGGGGCTGCCCGCACGCTCAACAAGGAACGCTGCTCCGCTGGCGGGGTCCGAGCTGTCAGCGGGAGGAAGATCCACCAGCACGCGGCTGCCGCCGGGCCACAGCTCATGAAGGTCGGACCATTCGTCCTGGGGAACGTTGAACCTGATGCTCGAGGACGTGAATCCGTGGCCTGAGCCCTGGATCCGAAGGAAGCTGATGTCGATCAGGACCTGCGTGCGCAGCCGGTAGTCGCCCGGTGGCAGGTAGATCACCGCACCGGGCTTGCCGCCGTCGTTCACATCTGTGGCGTTCTGGCGTTCCTTGACGTCGGCGATGATGCTGTTGATGACCTCGCCGACATCCTTGGACGGGTCGCCGGTGCGGAATTTGTCAAGGTAGTTGAGGCCGGTGGGTGTTAGGCGGCTAGCTCGATGCCGGTGTTGTCGGCGGGTTGGTTGATCCAGGCCGTCGGTGGGATGGCCAGGATCTTCGGATCGCGGTTGGTGGCGAATCGTTCGGGGTTGCGGGCGCGGGCGGCGGCCAGGACGAGAGCCCGCTCGCCAGCCTTCGCCGCGGCGAGGCCGTAGTGGACGTCAGCGGGGGTGTTCAGTCCGATGCCGGTGTGGTGGTGGTGATGGTTGTAGCCGGCGACGAAGTCGGCCATGAACGACCGGGCGTCAGTCAGGGAGCCGAAGCGTTCGGGGAACACGGGCGCGAACTTCAACGTCTTGAACCACGCTTCGGAGTAGGGGTTGTCGTTGCTCACCCGGGGCCGGCTGTGTGACTTGGTGACCTCCAGGTCCGCCAGGAGCGCCGCGACGGTCTTGGACGTCATGGACGTGCCCCGGTCGGCGTGCACGACCTGCGGGATGCCGTGGACCCCGAAGATCTCCTTCATCATCTCGGCCGCCAGGACGGCGGACTCGGCCGCGTGCACGTGCGCGCCGACGATGTAGCGGGAGTAGATGTCGATCATCACGTAGGCGTCGAAGTAGGTGCCCTTGATGGGCCCGGCGAGCTTGGTGATGTCCCACGAGTAGACCTGCCCGGGGGCGGTGGCGACGAGCTCGGGGATGGTCCGGGCCGGGTGGCGGGCCAACCGGCGGCGCTCCTTGATCTGCGCGTTCGCGGTCAACACCCGGTAGATCGTGGAGATCGACCCCAGATACACGCCCTCGTCGAGCAGGTGGGCGTAGATCTGGATCGGGGGCAGGTCCACGAACCTGGGGCTGTTCACGACCGCCAGGACCTCGGCCCGTTCCGCGTCGGTGAGCTTGTTCACCGGCACCCGGGCCCTGGTCACCACCGGGGTGCGGGGGCGGCGGGTCGCGGTCGCCCGCGACACCCCGACCAGGATCGCCGCGGCCCGGGTCGGGACCCCCGCACCGGTCAGCTCACGGTAGGTAGCCATCAACGCGTGGTGTGCTCGGAGTCGTCCCGCGATCTCTTGGTAAGCACGTCCAAGAGATCGTGTGCTTTTCCCATGATCACCAGCGCCGCCTCGGTCGTCACCAACCTCCGCTCGGCCTTGTCGAGCTGACGGCGCAACCGGGCGATCTCCGCCTGCTCGGCCGACAGCCGCCCGATCTTCTCCCCAGGTTGTTTCCCCGCGAGGACCCCTGCGTCACGCATCCGGCGCCACTCGCTGACCAGCGAGGAGTACAACCCGTGCTCGCGCAGGTACGCACCGCCCAGGCCGCTGGCGACGGCCACCTCGTAGGCGGCCAGGTGGTCAAGCTTCTGCGCCGAGGAGAACGACCTCCGCGAGGTCGGACCCCCCGAACGAGGTCCGGGACTGGGCATACGACCATCGTCGCGCACCGCGATCAAAGACGAACTCATGATGATTGGACTCCTGGTTCACGCCCCACGCTGGCGGACTTGCTATGAACCACCGGCCTCAACTCATCCTGACCCGTAGGGGTGGGCCAGGTGGTCACATCGTAGTAGTTGCTGCTGGACATGCTGTGGATCCTCGTGGAGTTGGGGGTGGTCAGGTGGCGGGCTGGTGTTCGGGCAGTTCGGCCAGCAGCTCGTCCGACGTCGGCGGGTTGGCGCCCGCACGACGGACAGTGATGGCTGCGGCCTTGGCAGCCCGGCCGCCCAACGACTCCAGGGCCTCCTCATTGAGTCGGTCAACTCCGGTCTGGAGGAGCCCGTAGATCAAGGCGGACATGTACGAGTCGCCCGCGCCAATGGTGTCAGCCACGGTGGACGTCACGGAGGGAACCAAGACCTGGGCGCCGGTGGTCGAGAGCATGGATCCTTCCGAACCCTTGGTCACCACCACGAGGCCGGTCCCAAGGCCCAGGATGCGCCGTGAAGTGTCTTCGAGGGACAGGCCCGGGTAAAGCCAGTGCGCGTCCTCATCACTGAGTTTGACCACGTCGGTGAAAGGAATGAGTTCCTCGAAAGTGGTGGTGGCCTGGGCGTGGCTGCCCACCAGGGCCGGCCGGATGTTGGGATCGTAGGTGACCACACAGCGTTGATGTACCTGCTCAAGAAGATCGCGCACAGTTGCCGCTCCGGGTTCCAGGAAGGTGGCAATCGATCCTGTGTGCAGGATCTTGGGCAGGGTGGTTGGGGTGATCCGGGGAAGGTCCCACTGAATGTCGAAGTCGTAGCGTGCTGAACCGTCCGACGCCAGGGTGGCGGTTGCCGTAGCGCTGCGGACGCCTGCGCGGGCACCGGCCAGGAGTTCGACGCCGGCACCGGCCAGGTGCCGCTGGATGGCAGCACCATGGTGGTCTTCTCCAATGGAGGTCAGCAAGGAGGTGGGCACGCCGAGCCTGCCGAGGCCGTAGGCCACGTTCGCCGGAGATCCTCCCGGATGCTCCGCGGTGCCGTGGGTCGAGACGACGATATCCACCAGGGCCTCGCCCACAACCATGACTTCGGTTGCCGGACTGCTGGTTGGCTTTTGGATGTTCTGCATTGGAACCTGCTCCTTAGGCGGGTGTTGAGACAACGAGCTTGAGAACTGTGGCGGTGCCGCCTTGGGCGGACAACCGGGTTTCCCGGCTGTCGGCATCCGGATAGACCAGGTCCGTCAGGACCACCGTGCCGTCCTGGGCGAAGACTTCCACGGAGCACTGGTCCACCACAATGAGCAGCTTAAGGACGCCGTCTTCCAGTGCAACCGGTGCGGATTCGACGGATGCGAACTTCCCGTGGAACGAGGTGTCCCCTGACTGGGTCCGGTCAAGGGTCAGCCTGCCGCTGCCGGGGGTGTAGCTCAGCAGGGTGCCTTGGCGTCCGTCGGAGCTGGCCAGCAGTCGCAGCTCAACACGCTCTGCGGTTCCCGCCGCGATCTCAGCCTCAATAACCAGCGCCGTGCCCGGTACGGCGTCCGGCAAGGCGAGGGCTTCCGACCCCAACTCGATGGTGCCCGCGCGAAACAGTTCTTCCTCCGGACCCGCGAGGACGGGGTACTGGACCAGCCGGGCGGTGCCGCTGGTTGAAGTCAGCTTCAGCTCGCGGGCGAGGGTCATGGAGGACCGCCACGGTGCTGTGGGCAACTGGTTGGCGTAGTCCCAGTTATTCATCCAGCCGATGATGATGCGCTTCTCATCCGGGACGTCGCTGAAGGACACCGCGGCGTAGCAGTCGCGGCCCCAGTCCAACCACAGGCATTGTTGCAGTGCCTCAGCCCTGGCAGATTCGTCCGGCAGGGAGGTGACTCCCGCTGGCGCCGCAAGGGAACCCGCGTCCGGAACGAAGCTGACGCCGTCGAACTGTCCTACGAAGTACTGTCCACCGGAACCTCCCGCGACAGCGCCGGGATTCACGTTGACGATCAGCACCCACTTCATGTCCTCAGGATCCCCGTCCACCGCCAGGGGAAAGAGGTCAGGGCATTCCCACTCACCGGCGTCGGCGTTGGCCGGGCCAAAGTCGCTCAGGAAGTCCCAGGTTTTGAGGTCGTCGGAACGGTAGAGAACCACCTTCTGCTGTTGGGCCTCGACGGCGACCATGACCCAGTACGCGCTCGCTCCGCTGTGGTAACGGAAGACTTTGGGGTCCCGGAAGTGGGCTGAGTCCCGGGTGAGCACCGGATTACCGCCGTACTTTTGCCAGGTCATTCCCGAATCGGAGCTGTACGCCAGGGACTGCGCCTGCGTGCCGCTGTGTTCGGTCCCGGGCTTGAAAGCGCTGGTATATATGGCCACCAAAGCCGGCGCCCCGGCTGTGCCGAAACCGGAGGTGTTGCCGTGGTCCACCACCACGCTTCCGGAGAAAATGTCCTCTGTTTCATCGCCTGCGATAGCCACGGGGTGTTCGGTCCAGCGCAGGAGGTCCGGGGAGGTGGCGTGCCCCCAGGACATGTTGCCCCAGACGCTGCCGTAGGGATTGTTCTGGAAGAAGAGGTGGTACAAACCGTCGTGGAAGACCAGGCCGTTGGGGTCGTTCAGCCAGGTGTCCTGTGCCGTGAAATGGATGGCAGGCCGGAACCTGGGAGTGACGGCCGGGGCTGTTTCCGGGCGTGCGGCGTCAAGGCTACTGGACATGTGGTGCGTTCCTTTTGGGACGTTGAAGGGCTGGTTGGGCTTACCGTGGAGCCGCGACCGAGTCACGGCGAACCAGGGGACAGCCCAGGACGGTGGGGTGGAGCGCCATTAAGGAAAGATCTTCTTTGCCCTCGATGGCATCAATAAGGTGATCCGTTGCCCAAGCCCCCATCTCGTAATGGGGGAGGGCCACGGTGGTAAGGCCGGGGTAGAGGTTGGCGGCAATGAGTTCCTGGTCATCGAAGCCCACAACGGAAAGGTCCATGGGAATGCTGAGCCCTAACTCGGCGGCTGCCCGGTAGGCGCCCATGGCCATCCGGTCGTTGTAGCAGAACAGTGCCGTCGGCACGTCAGCGCGGTCTTCCCGGGACAGGATCCGTTTGGCAGCCGCATAGCCGCCATGAACTTCGGAGACTTCGGACTCGACCGGTGCGGCATCGCCGTCGAGCCCTGCTTCGGTGAGCATGGCCCGGAAGGCCTGGAGCCGCTGGCGGGTGGCGGGTACGTCGTCGGTGTTGTTGATGAATCCAATCCGGGTGTGGCCGGCGTCCAGGAGTGCCCCAACGGCGGCGCGGGCGCCGCCGTCTTCGTCCGGGACCACCGCGGTGATGTTTCCGCCGATGGCCACGGAGTCCACCAGGACCGACGGTACGTTTTCCAGGTTCCGGGGAAGTTCCACGTTGCGGTGGTACATGGTGGCGTACAGGATCCCGTCCACCCGGCGCTCCAGGAGGGCCTGGACGTCGGCTTGCCTCGATTCGAGACTGGCGGAGCCCGGGGTGTTGATGATCATCAGGTTGTAGCCCCGGGCCTTGGCCGCCTCATCAGCGCCGAGGATGATCCGGCCTGCATGGGGTGTGGTAGCGATTTCCTCGCTGACCAGGCCGAGCATTCCTGTCCGCTGCGTGCGCAGGGCCTGGGCCAGGCGGTTGGGGCCGTAGCCGAGCTCCTCGGCGGCGTTCCGGACCTTGTCCCGGGTTTCACTGCTGATCCGCGCGTAAGAGACCTCGTTAAGGACGTGGGAGACGGTGGTGACGGACACGCCGGCGGCGACGGCAACGTCCTTGATACCGATGTTCTTGCTGCTCATGTGGCTCCCACGTCCTTATGGTTGGCGATGCCCCGGAAGGGCTATCAGTAGGCTACTCGTTGATGGTGGCAGTGGCCTTGGTGGCATTAGCCCTTGACTGCGCCCAGCGTCATGCCCGCGACGATCTTGCGCTGCAGCAGAAGTGTCAGCAGGATGACCGGAATCGAGTACACGGCGGCGAGGGCCGTCATGGATCCCCAATCCAGGCCGAACTGGGTCTGGAAGTTCGCGATCACCACAGGTGTGGTTTGCGAACGGATGGCGGTCATCAGGAGTGCGAACAGGAATTCGTTCCAGGATGCCAGGAAGGCGAAGATCGCAGTGACCGCAATGCCGCCGGACACTACCGGGATCACTACCCGCCACAGGGCGCCAAGCCTGCTGCAGCCGTCCACGGTTGCGGCCTCTTCAAGGTCCCGGGGGACGGATTCGAAGAAGCTGCACATCAGCCAAATGGAGAGCGGCAGAGAGATGGTGGTATGCGCAATGGAGAGGGCGATCGGGGTATCGGACAAGCCCGCCGAGGCCATCATGGACGCCAGCGGAATGCCGATGGCCACGGGTGGAACCATGCGGGTCACCAGTGCAGCCATGATGAATACCTGACCGCTGGGGGTCTTGTAGCGGGTAATGCCGTAGGCGGCCGGAACGGCCAGAACCAGCGATAGCAGGGTGCTGATGACGGCGGTCTGGATGCTGTTGATGAAGGATGCCACCACCCCGCTCCGGCCCAGGGCGTTGGTGTAGTTCTCCAGCGTCCATTCCCTGGGAAGGATGGTCGGTGGGACGGCGATGGTATCGATCGGCGTCTTGAAGGACGTGAACAGCAGGTACAGGAACGGGAAACCGTAGAGGACCATGGCCGCTGCCAGCAGGATCCAAAGGATGGTCCGGGTGCTGCGCCGGCCGGCTTCGAGGCCTTCGCGGTTGGCCCCGCGCCGCTTGCGCAGCGGCTGCGCTTCCGGGAAGTCCGACGACGGCGGGCTGGCTTTGGTGGTGACGCTCGTGGTGCTCATCAGTTGTCCTTTCCTGGCCGCCAGATGGTGGTCACTGCAACAAAGGCAATGGCGAGCATTGCGAGGAGGTAGATGGTGCCCATGGCACTGGCCAGGCCGGGGTCGCCGAAGCGGATCATGGTGCGGTAGATCAACAGGCTCATCGTCTCGGAGGCTGACTGCGGTCCGCCGTTGGTCTGGATGAGGATGGTGTCGAAGGCCCTGGCCGCATCGATTCCGCGGACCACCAGTGCAACGGCGATCACTGGGCGAAGCAGGGGAAGGATGATCCGGAACAGGAGTGCCGGAGCCCGTGCACCATCCAGGCGGGCGGCCTCAATCAGATCGCCGGGGATGTTCTGGAGGCCTGCGAAGAGCACCAGGCACATGAAGGACGTGGTGAGCCAGATGTCCGGGATGGCCACCGAGAACAGCACGATGTTGGGGTCGGACAGCCAGCCGATCTGGTTGGGGTCCGAAAGGATCCCTGCCTGGTGGAGGAGCGTTCCGATCAGACCGAAGTTGTCGATCATCAGGAACTTCCACAGCAGGCCCGCCACGATCGGGGCGATCATCAACGGGTAGAGGAAGACGGTCCGCCAAATCTGGGATTTCCTGCCCAGCGTGGTGAATAGCAGTGCCATGCCCAGGCCGAGCGCGAATTCGAGGGTCACCACCACCAGGGTGTAGGCGAACGTACGCCACCCGGCGCTGGTGAAGGCCTCGGAGGTGAAGGCGGTGACGTAGTTTTGGAACCCCACAAAATCGCGGGGCCCGCCGGCGATGGGGGAGATCTTGAAGAAGCTGTCTGCCACCAGGCGGAAGAGGGGGTAGGCCACGAATACGGCCAGGAACAGTGCCGCGGGCGTCATCAGATAGAGGGCGAAGCGGCGATCGGAGATACGCACGGTATTTCTTTTCTGCTGGTTGGGACCGCGGCCGGCACTGTCATTCAGTTGCTAACGGTGCCGGCCGCGGAGTTCTACTTCAGGAGGTCCTGGATCTGCTTCTTGGCATCGGCCAGGAGGGCTGAGGTGTCGCCACCGGCCACGGCCTTCTGCAGCAACGGGATCAGGACGGTATCAACGATCTGCTGCCACTTGGCGGTAGCGGGTCGGGTGGCCGTTGCCTGGCCGTTGAGGGTCTCGATCAGCGGCTTGAAGCTCTCGTAGCCAGGCTGGTCCTGGTATTTTTCAAACGCGCTGATACGGGAGGCCAAACCGAGCTTGGATTCGATTCCCTTGTCGTTGTAGTCATAGGCGCACTTGACGAACTTCTTGGCGGCGTCAGTGTTCTTGGTGGCTTTGGGAACGGAGAGGTACCACGGTCCCGGAACACCTGCGACGCCGGCGCTGCCGCCAATCATTGCTGCGGCTCCCACCTTTCCTGCCACCGGAGCATCGGCGGGAATCTGGCGGTAGGCGTGGGCCCAGAAGCGGGTCATGGCGGTCTTGCCCTGGTTGAACAGGTTTTGTGCTGCTGCCCAGTCAACCTGCGCTGCACCGCTCGGGGCATCCTTGGCCAAGCTCACGTAGAAGTCCAGGGCTTCCTTGTGGGCGGCGTTGTCGATGACCACATTGTTGTCCTTGTCCAGGACCATGGGGGAGCCCGCCTGAAGGACGTGGGCCAGCCATTCAGTTTCCACGGCGCCCTTGACGTCCGTGCCGTACATGCCGTCTTTGGTGAAGAACGCGGAAATGTCCTGGTACTGCTTCCACGTCTTGGGGGCGGCGAGCTCGTAACCGTACTTGGCTTGGAAGTCAGCCTTGTTCTTGGCGTCCTCGAACAGGTCCTTGCGGTACAGGATGATCTCGGCATTGGTCCAGGCCGGCATGCCGATGAAGTGGCCATCCACGTTGGCTTCCTTGACGAGGGCCGGGAAGATGTCCTTCTTGACGTCGTCCGTGAAGAGTTCGTCCAGGGGCTGCACGGCGTCCTTGAAGCTGGGAAGCCATACGGAGTCGAGTGCGGCGACGTCGAAGGAGACGTTGCCGGAGGAGAACTCGCTGGAGAGGCGGTTGAACATGCCGTCGTAGGGGAGTTCGACGAAGTTCACGTCGATGCCGGCGTCCTTCTTGCACTGCTCGGCTACGCCTGTCAGCTCGGCGTGGCCGCCGGCTTCAACCAGGACATTGATGGAGCTGGAGCCGCCCGATCCGCCTGAGGATGGTGCGGGACCGCCGGCGCCACAACCGGTGGCAACGAGTGCGACGGCGGTGCACAGCCCGCCGAGGGTGACGAGCTTGGAGATGGTGTTTCGAGTGGACATCGCTGTCGACTCACTTTCTCTTGAACGGAAATTGCAGAGAGATGGGGATTTCACGTCTTTGGCTTGAAAAATCGTTTTGCCAAAACGACTTGGCAATGACATTAGGGCCGGACGAATGCTTGTGTCAACTGTTTCCCGCGAAACTTTTCGGCCTCTTGACGGTAGGGATGGGATGCCCATAAAGTGATCCGCGCCACTCGACAAATCGTTTTGGCAAATTTTGGCTGATTTGGCACATTTTGGCACCGGGTGCGCCGCTGCCCATGAACCGGACACCGGCCCACTCCAAACCAGCCCCACGAGTTCGAAGGAGAACCATGGACCCATCCCCATCCCCATCGCTGAGCCGAAGGAGCATCCTCCGGTTGATTCCCGCTGCGGCAGTGGCGGCCACCGCCGTCGTGCTGTCCGCCAAGGAAGCTTTGGCGAAGGAGCCCGCCCGGCAGGCGGCCCCGGAGCACCCCGCAGTGCACGGGCACCGAGCCATCATCGGCATGCTCTAGCGCAACGCCAGCACTACGCAAGGCCACTCAAGCAGTACCCCCAACGATGTGAGGAGAACACGCTGTGACCACTGTCTACGACGTCACCACCTGGTCTGTCCCCGGAAACCCGTCCGCTACGCCCTACAACGACATTGGGCTCATCATCAACAGCATCATCGCCGATGTGAAATCCCAACAGACCAACCAGGCCTCCAAGCCCGGCGCGGTGGTCTACATCCCGCCAGGAGACTACTCGCTCAAGACCCGGGTCAACGTCGACATCAGCTTCCTGACCATCCGCGGATCCGGTCACGGCTTCACGTCCAGCAGCATCCGCTACAACGCAGGCAACACGTCCAGCTGGCATGAAATCAACCCCGGTGGCAGTCGGATCCGGGTGGAAAATACGGACGGAAACACCGATGCCTTCAGGGTTTACCGGACCGGCGACCCACGCCTGAGTTCCATCGTCTTTCAGAACTTCTGCTTGGACGGGGTGTCCTTCAACTCCAACCAGAACTCCTACGTCAACGGCAAAACGGGCATCCGTTTTGACTCCGCGAACGACTCCTGCCGGGTGGAAGGCATGGGCATGGTCTATCTGGAACACGGCCTGGTGGTCCGGGATACCGATGCCCTGAGTGTGAGCGGCAACTTCCTCGCCGAATGCGGCAGCTGCGTGGAGCTCACCGGATCAGGGCAGGCCTCCAAGGTCACCGACAACCTGATCGGCGCGGGCTACGTGGGTTTCTCCATTTACGCGGAGGGTCACATGGGCTTGCTGGTCAGCTCCAACAATGTCTTCCCACGGGGTAAGAGCAGCGTGCACTTCAAGAACTGCACGCGCTCCACCATCACCAGCAACCGCTTCCACGCGTTTTATCCCGGCATGGTCAACTTCGAAGGCAGCTGCACGGAGAACCTCGTGGGCGCCAACCACTTCCTGCGGCAAATGGAACCCTTCGATCCCCTCAAGCCCTACAACAATGGCCTGGATGACCTCTTTGGTCTGGTTCATCTGGCAGGAAGCGGGAACACGGTAACGGGCAACCACTTCAGCTACGACGTCCCCTCGGGTTCAGTGAGCCCGGCCGGCCAGAAACCCACCATCATCCTGGTGGCCTCCGGTGCCAACAACTACATTGCTGCGAACAACACCATCTCCTCGGTGGCGGCGAACACGGTGGTGTTGGACGGTTCAACCACCGGCACTAAGGTGCTGGACAGCGGCGGTACCGGTGAATTTGTGCACTACACCAGCTCCTACTCGTTCCGGGCAACCCCTTAGCGCCCGGCTGAGCAGGAAGGTCTGTCAATGATGACAAGACGCACCAAACCGCCGGTGGTCACCTCGGTGATAGCCGCCGTCGTGGTTTCCCTATCCCTCGCGACGACAAGCGCTCCGGCGCACGCCACCGATCCCGACCCCGCAACCCAGCAGTACCGGCCCTCTGTGCACTACACCCCGTTGAAGAACTGGATGAACGATCCCAACGGGCTGGTCTACAACAACGGCACCTACCACATGTACTACCAGTACAACCCCTACGGAACCACGTGGGGGAACATGAGCTGGGGCCATGCGACGTCCACGGACCTGCTGCATTGGTCCGAACAGCCCCTGGCCATCCCGCAGACCTTCAACGGCAGCGGACAGGCCACGGAGGACATCTTCTCCGGTTCCATCGTGGTGGATTCGCAGAACACCAGTGGCCTGGGCACAGCGCAAAACCCGCCGATGGTTGCCGTCTACACCAGCAATTTCACTGGCAACCATCCCCTCTATCCGGGGAAGCAAGCGCAATCGCTGGCGTACAGCACGGACAGCGGGCAGACGTGGACCAAGTACTCCGGAAATCCGGTGCTCAGCAGGAACACCACGGACTTCCGGGACCCCAAAGTGTTTTGGTACCAAGGTTCTGCCGGTTCCTACTGGGTGATGTCGGCCGTGGAGGCCAACGAGCACAGGGTCCTGTTCTACAAGAGCAGCGATCTGAAGAGCTGGACCTACCTGGACGACTTCAAGCCAGCCAATGCCACCGGCGGGCAGTGGGAATGCCCCGATCTTTTCCCCTTGGCAGTGGACGGCAACACCAACAACACCAAATGGGTCCTGGTGGTGAACATCAACCCGGGATCAGTAGCCGGCGGTAGTGGGGGGCAGTATTTCGTTGGAAGTTTTGATGGCACCACCTTCACGTCCGAAACCACCGATCCGGTAGACGTCGCTCCGCCGGGAAACGTGATCGCCGGGTTCAATGGCGGTAGCTACAGCGGCTGGAACGTGGGCAATGACCCGGCCAACCCCGGGGGCCCCTGGGGAAGTACGCCGGCCAGTGGAACGCTGACGGGCCAGCAAACCGTGACAGGTTCCATCGGTTCCGGGCTCGTGAACGGGTTCAACGGCGGAGACGTCCCAACCGGCACCTTGGAGTCGGCGCCGTTCACCCTCACCAAGGATTACATCAACTTCCTGGCCGGCGGAGGAAACCACCCGCGGCAACCGGGGGAGCAGCCAGGCAACGCACCGCCACCGGGCTACCTCTTGTTCGACGGCTTTGATTACCCGGGAACCCTCAGTGCCGCCGGCTGGCAGCTGACCGGAGACTTCGAAGCAGCCAGGAACCCGTCAACAGCGGGTGGTGAATACGCCATCGGAAAGCGCATCAACACCTTTGAAGGCGGACCCAGCGCAGATAACAACACTGGAACCATCACCTCACCGGAGTTCTATCTGACCAACACGAACATCGGGTTCCTCCTGGGCGGCGGCAACCGGACTGACGGCTCGCTCCAAGTGGAACTGTTGGTAGGCGGCGTTCCTGTCCGGAGCGCCACCGGCAGCAACTCGGGCGACCTCAACTGGAAGAACTGGGATGTCTCCCAGTATTACGGGCAGATCGCACGGATCCGGATCGTGGACAACGCCACAGGACCTTGGGGCCACCTGACACTGGACAATATGGTTCTGGGCTCTCAACCGGCGCAACCGCGAAGCAGCGAGACAACGGTCAACTTGATGGTCAACGGACAAGCCATCCGCACTACCACCGGCTCCGATTCAGAGCACCTCGACTGGAAAACCTGGGACGTCAGTGCCTACAAAGGAAGCCAGGCGACCATCCGGATCGTGGACAACAACCGTGGTGGGTGGGGGCACATCCTGGCGGACGAGTTTGTGGCTTCCGATATCACCCGCTTGGAACAGCACGACTGGCTGGACTGGGGGAGGGACTACTACGCGGCCGTCTCGTTCAACAACGTCCCGGACGGCAAGCGGGTCATGCTCGGCTGGATGAACAACTGGGACTATGGGCAGTCCACACCTACCAGCACTTGGCGGGGTTCCATGGCCCTGCCCCGCGAAGTCCAGCTCACGCAGACCAGCCAGGGCCCCCGACTCAGCCAGAAAGCCGTCCAGCAGGTGGATAGCCTGAAGAACACGGGGGCTGCCTACACCGCGACCGCACAGGACATCGCTTCGGGAACCAGCAGTCTTCCTATTTCCGGGGACGTGCTGCAGATCGACGCGCAGTTCTCGCCGGGAACGGCGACGGCGTTCGGGCTGAAGGTTCTGGGCGACGGCACGGAGGCGACCAGGATCGGCTACACGACGGGCTCCGGGCGGGCATTCATTGACAGGACCGCCTCCGGAAACGAGGGCTTCCACCCTGCGTTCGCGTCGCTGGACGACGCGCCGGTCCAGCTCATCAATGGCAAGCTCACCCTGCGGATCTTTGTGGACAAGGCCTCCGTGGAGGTGTTTGCCCAGGGTGGCCTGACGACGCTCACGGACCAGGTCTTCCCTTCGGCAGGCGCCAGCTCCCTGTCCCTCTTCTCGGAAGGAGGGACCGCCCGGCTCGAAAGCCTCACCGTCACGCCGCTCAACAAGGCGATGTGGTAAGCCGCCGTCGAGCGTTTTTGTACAGCTAATGCCCCTAAGAACGCCTCTTAGGGGCATTAGCTGTACGAAAACTCCTAGTCCGCCTTCACCGCAAGGACCGGGCAGTCCGCTTCCAGGAGGATGCGCTGGGAAACGCTGCCCATGATGAGCTTGCCTACCGGGCTGCGCCGGCGGAGGCCGATCACGATCAATCCGGCGTCGTGCTCGTCGGCAGCATCAAGCACCTCGGCCGCTGCGTCATGACCGCGGATGGGTTGCTTGATGATGTGCTGGATGCCGTGCTCAGCCAGCCGGTCCTCGATGCTCTGGATCTCCGGCTCCTGGGCATAACGGTTGTCCACCAGGGCGTCGCCCTTGGAGGAATTGATGACCAGCAGGGTGTCGTTGCTCTTCTTGGCCTCGGCGATGGCCTGCGTCAGTGCTGCTTCGCCTTCTGGTGTGGGGACGTATCCCACCACGATGGTCATGGTTTCTCCTGCCGATGGTGTGCGGGCGTGGTTGGTTCGGTCTTCGTGGTTGAAGGCGTCGCCGGGGTCTGCGGCTCATCTTGGTCCGAAAGCATGGACGGCCCTGTAAGAGCTGCCGTCGGACGGTTCCGCCGGATGAGCTTGAGGACCAGCGGCCAGGCCAGGATGATTCCGATGATGACGTAAATACCGACGGCGATCGGCTCGCTCCAGAGCCCTGCCGGGTCGCCTGCACTGAGCTGCAGGGTCTTGCGGAGCTGGCCTTCCAGCCGCGGGCCCAGGATAACGCCAAGAATGAGCGGCAGGACGGGGAGTCCGAAGCGGCGCATCATGAACCCCAAAGCACCCAGTATCAGCAGGATCACAAGGTCGAAGGCCTGGAGGTTCACCGAGTAGGCGCCCAACGTGGCGAAGAACAGGATGCCTGCGTACAGGTACGGGCGGGGCAGTTGCAGCAGCTTGGCCCACAGCGGCGCCAGGGGCAGGTTGATCAGCAGAAGGAGAAGGTTGCCGATGAACAGGCTCGCGATCAGCGCCCACACCAGTGGTCCCTGGCTCGAGAAGAGCTGCGGGCCGGGCTGGATGCCGTAGGACGTGAACGCTGCCAGCATCACTGCCGCGGTTGCGTTGGTGGGCAGGCCGAGGGCCAGCATGGGAGTGAGGGTACCCGCGGCGGCTGCGTTGTTCGCAGCTTCCGGACCCGCCACGCCTTCGATGGCTCCATGGCCGAACTCTTCGGGGTGCTTGCTGAGGCGCTTCTCGGTGACGTAGCTCAGGAACGTGGGGATTTCCGCTCCGCCTGCCGGCAAAGCCCCGAACGGGAAACCGAAAACCGTGCCGCGAAGCCATGGCTTCCAGGAGCGTTGCCAATCCTTCTTGCCCATCCAGGGACGGCCAACGGGAATGACATGCAACGGGGTGCGGCGCAGGTGTGCCGCCACCCAGAGGGCCTCGCCCACCGCGAAGATGGCCACAGCCACCACCACAATGTCCAAACCGTCGGACAACAGCGGCTGGCCAAACGTGAGCCGGCTCTGGCCCGTAACGGAGTCCAGGCCCACCAAACCGATGGCCAGTCCCAGGCCGAGGGAGGCGAAGCCGCGCAACCGCGACGACCCCAGGACCGCAGTGACAGCCAGCAGGGCCAACATCATGATCGCGAAGTAGCTGGGGGAGCCCAGGCTGACCGCGAACTTCACAACGATCGGTGCGCAGACCGCAAGGAGGGTAGTGCCAATGGTGCCTGCCACGAACGAGCCGATGGCCGCCGTCGCGAGTGCTTGCGCCGCCCGCCCCGCCTTGGCCATCTTGTTGCCTTCGATGGCCGTCACCACGGACGACGATTCGCCGGGAGTATTCAGCAGGATGGAGGTGGTGGAGCCGCCGTACATTCCGCCGTAGTAGATACCGGCGAACATGATGAAGGCGCTGGTGGGTTCCAGTGCGTACGTGACCGGGAGCAGCAAGGCAACGGTCATGGCCGGACCGAGCCCGGGAAGGACACCCACAGCGGTGCCGAGGATGACGCCGATCATGGCGTACATGAGGTTCAAAGGAGTAAGGGCGGTGGAGAACCCGTCCATCAAGGAGGACCAGACGTCCATCAGAGGATTCCTTCCAGGAGTCCGGCCGGCAGCGCAATGCCCAGGCCGAGGTAGAAGCCGTAGAAGGTCAGCAGGGAAAGTGCCACGGAGATGAGTCCGTCACGGACATAACGGCGGCTTCCGAGGGCCAGGACGCTGCCCCAGAAAAGCACCGTGCCGGAGATGACCCAACCAGCCCAATCGATCAGCAGGATGTTGAGCAGGAAGGCTCCCGCCAGCGGCAGGACGGTCTTCCAATCGGCAGGGTGCGCCAGGTCCACATCCTCGCCGCCTTCGGCCTCGCCCCTGCCGCCACGGAGGACATTGATGGCAAGCAGAACAGCGCAGGCCACCAGGAGTCCGGCAACGATGAACGGGACAGTCTTTGGACCCACCGGGTCCGATTTCGAGTACGGGGTTACCAGGCCGTTGGCGTCCAGGAAGACCAGGACTCCGACCACGCCGAGCAGGAGGGCGACCCCCAGCTCGGCGCGGCCTTTCAAGCCTGTTGCTGGAGAGCTCACGCCAAGCCAAGCTTGGTGAGGACGTCCGCCACCCGCTTGTCCTGGTCAGTCAGGAACGTCTGGAATTCGTCGCCGGTGACAAAGGCATCCGTCCAGCTGTGGGTCTTGAGTGCTTCCTTCCAACCAGCGGACTCGTGCATCTTCTCCAGCGCGGCGATCAGGGATTTCTTGTCGGCGTCGCTGATGCCCGGAGGGGCTACGACACCGCGCCAGTTGGTGAACACGAGGTCGATGTTGGATTCCTTGAGGGTGGGGGCGTCCACGCCGTCAAGCCGCTTCTCGCCGCTCGTGGCAAGGACACGGACCTCTCCGGACTTGATCTGTTCCAGGTACTCGCCTGCGCCGGAAGCTGCGAAGCCGAGCTTGTTGCCAAGGATGGCGGGAAGGAGGTCGCCACCGCCGTCGTAGGAGACAAAGTTGACCTTCGTGGCGTCGATGCCCACAGCGCCGGCCAACTGCATCGGCAGGAGGTGGTCCGGGCCGCCGGGCGAGGAGCCGCCGCCTACGGAGATCGACGCGGGATCTGCTTTCCACGCCTTCACCAGGTCATCGATGGTCTTGTAGGGGGAGTCCTTGCTGACCATGATGGCGCCCGGCTCTTCAATCAGCTTGGCCAAGGGCGTGGTGTCCGTCAGTTTCGATTGTGACTTGTTGGTGTAGCTGGCACCCACCACGCCCAGGCCCATGAGCATGGTCAGATCGCCGTTGCCCTTTTCGTTCACCACGCGGGCAAGGCCCACAGTGCCGCCTGCGCCTGCAAGGTTGAACACTTCAGTGTTGTTGGCGATCTTCTCATCGTCCAGGACCTTGGCCGCTGCCCGGGCGGTGGTGTCGTAGCCGCCACCGGGAGTGTTCGGAACCATGATCTGGAGGCCGGTGATGGGTCCGGCGGCAGCGCCGGAGCTTTCGGAACCAGTGGAGTTCTTGCCGGTGGCACCACAACCGGTGGCCATCAGGGCGAGGCCGGCGGCGACGGCGGCGACTCGCAATGCGCGGATCTGGCGCATGGTGTTCCTCTTCTCAGTTTTGAATTCTCTGCAGGGCGATCAACGTTGTGCCCCGTGAACTGATGCTAGGGGCCGCAGTGACGCCGATCACTCTTGTGTTCGCAGTGATCTTTAAGTTCATTGCGTTCACGGTCCTGGACGGTCCATCACGGCTCTGGGGTATAGTTCCGATACGCCACGCGGAGCGCCCCCAGACACCTCCGGACTCTGGCACCACCAAAGGAAACCACGCAGTGACTCGAAGAAGAGGAATGTCCCTTGCCGGGCAATACCTTGTGCTGCAGTTGCTGATCGTCCTGGCGGTGCTGGTGGCGGTGGTCGCCATCTCCCTGGCGCAGTCGGCCGCCGCGTTCGAACGGACTGAGGGCAGGCGGGCGTTGTCCGCAGCCGAAGCCCTGGGCAACAACCCCACCGTACGCGCGCTGCTCCCCACGGCGGAACCGCGCGGCGGTTCGGCGCTTCCCGCCGTCGCCGAATCCGTCAGGACGGTCTCGGGTTCAGCGCACGTGGCCCTGGCAAAACTGGACGGCACAGTCATCACGGCCTCGGACCCCGGACTGATCGGCCGGCCCTTGCCACTGGGAGAGAGCCGGGTGATGGAAGGCAGGGCCTGGACCGGCGTCGTCACCAGCAACAACGTGACAGTGCTGTCCGCCCACGTGCCGGTGATCGACGACTCCGGGCAGATGATCGGCATCGCATCCATCAGCCGCAACTACCCTTCCACCCTGGAAAGACTCGGCGACGCCGTCCCCAACCTCCTCACCTACCTGGGCGTGGCCAGCGTCCTGGGGGTGGCGGGTTCGCTTCTCCTGTCCCGTCGCGTCAAACGGCAAACCCTCGGCATGGAACCCCGGGAAATCACCGGACTGGTGGAAAACCGCGAAGCCATGCTGCAGGGCCTCAAGGAAGGTGTTGTGGCGTTGGACCCCCATGAGCGGATCACGGTGGCCAACCAGAGCGCCCGCCAGTTGCTCGGATTGCCCGACGACTGCGTAGGCAGGAAGCTGCGCTCCCTCCCCGTCGAATCCGCCCTAAAAGTGGTGCTGACCCGCGAACAGTCGGACCCGGACCAACTGGTGCTGGTAGGGGAGCGGCTGGTGGTGATGAACCGGGTGGCGCTGCGCTCGCATGGGCGCGACATCGGTTCGGTGACCACCCTGAGGGACCGCACCGAGTTGTCCTCCCTTGAGAGCGAACTTGGTGCCACCCGTACGGTCACGGACACCCTGCGCGCGCAGGCCCACGAGTTCGCCAACCAGCTCCACATCATTTCGGGCCTCATCCAGATCGGCGAGTACGATTCCGTGGTGCAGTTCGTCAACGGTGCCACCGTGGAGCGGACCCGGCTCAACGACGACGTGACCCGGCGGATCGAGGATCCCGCGCTCGCTGCCCTGCTGATCGCCAAGGCCAGCCTGGCCACTGAGCGCGGCGTCGAGTTGAAACTGGACCCCCGGTCCGCGCTTCCGCGCGTCAAGGACGAACTGTCCCGGGACATCACCACCGTGGTGGGCAACCTCGTGGACAACGCGTTCGACGCCGTCACTGGCCTCGCAGGGGCATCGGTCCGCGTGCTCGTGGAGGACTCGCCGGACGGTGTCGGGGTCACTGTCCAGGACAACGGCCCGGGCGTGCCCGCCGGTTCTGCCGAGGAGATCTTCCAACAGGGCTACTCCACCAAGGAACCGGGACCGGGGGATGCCCGGGGCTTCGGCTTGGCGCTTTCGCGGGTCATCTGCCGGCGCAGCGGGGGCGAACTGACCGTGGCCAACGACGACGGTGCAGTGTTCACCGCACGATTCAGCAAAGGGGCTCTCCACAAGTGATCAAGGTCTTGATTGTCGATGACGACTTCATGGTGGCCAAGGTTCATGCCGGGTTCATCCAGCGAAGCCCCGGTTTCGGGGTGGTGGGTGTTGCCCACACCGGCGCACAGGCCTTGGCGGAAACGCGTAGGCTGCAACCCGATCTTGTGCTCCTGGACATCCACCTCCCGGACATCAACGGCCTGGACCTCATGCACCAGTTGCGGGACGTTGCCCCGGACCTCGACGTGCTGGTGATCAGTGCAGCCCGCGAGGTTGAGACCGTGCGCAAAGCCCTCCGCGGCGGCATCGTCCACTACCTGATCAAGCCCTTTTCCCAGTCCGATCTTCAGGAACGGCTGGAGCACTACCTCAGCGCCTACCAGGGGCTGGATGCTTCCAAGGTCGAGGCTGAACAATCCGACGTGAACAGGGTCTTTGGGTTGGGTGTTTCCGAGCGGACCCTGCCGAAGGGCTGCAGCGTGGAGACCCTGGAACTGGTGGAGTCCGCGTTGAAATCAGCACCGGGTGATTTGTCAGCCGCTGAGCTTGCAGAACAACTCGGGACCTCCCGTGTCAGTGCCCGCCGCTACCTTGAGTACCTCCACGACGAAGGCGCCTTGGACGTTCGACTCAAGTACGGCGTCGGACGTCCCGAAAGGCGCTATGTGCTGAAGGGGCGGTGAGGCCAAACCAGCCCTGGCCGGGTTCGAGCCCTGCTGCCCCTAAACCCCGACCGTCTTCAGGTAGTTCCGGATGCCATCGACCACCAGTTGGTGGTCCTCGTCGGAGCTGAGGCCGGACACCGTCACAGCCCCGATCACACCTGCACCACGCACGCGGAGAGGGAAGGAACCACCCGCCAGGGTGTAGTCCTCGTGGGCCAGCCACCCGTTGCCCAGGGGGCTGTGGGTACGGGAGGCAAACAGCTCGGTCAACAGTGCCGTGCTGTGCTCGAAACGCAGCACCGAAGCTGACTTCCGGCGGATCCACTCTTCCTGGTCCGCCGTGGCGCCGGGCAGGACGCAGCGGAAGAGCACGATGTTGTGCCGGCGGATGTCGATGGCAACCCCGAACTCCGAACTGATGGCATGATTGGCGATCAACGAACCAAGGCGCCAGGCGTCATGGTGATCGAACGAAGCAAAGACCAGTTCTTCTTCCTGCCGGCGAAGCTCGGCGAGGCGTGGGGATTCAGTCACGGTGGTTTCCTTCCGGGGCGGCATCAGCGTCGTAGCTCAGCCCGATCTGGCGGCGGATCTCATCCATGGCAGCCATGACGGCAACGCTCTCGTCCGGCGGAAGGATGGTGCCTGCGGTGGAACCTTCCCGGACCAGGCGCTCCAGCTCAGCTGCCTGGAACTGCATGCCGCGACCGTTCACGGGCTGCTCGTAGCGCTCACCCACGGAACCGTCGGCCGCATGAACGGTGAAGGGGACAGGGTTGTACCAGGTGTGTTCGACGTCGATCCAGCCTTCGGTTCCGATCACCATGGCCCGGTTGGCGCTTGCTGCGTCAAGTTCGCAGTCGACGATCGCCTGCGCACCGCCGTCGTAATCGAAAACCGCCGCAGTCTGGCGGTCGACGCCGGTAGCAGTCATGGCAGCGCTGGCCCTGATCGAGGCCGGCGTGCCCAGGATGTCGAACGCGAAGGAGACCGGGTAGACCCCCAGGTCCAGCAGTGCGCCGCCGCCCAGGGCGGGATTGTTGAGGCGGTGTGCCGGGTCCTTTGGGAGGTTCTGGTTGTGGCTGGCCACCACCTTGCGGACTTCGCCGATGGTGCCTGCGGCGATGATTTCCCGGAGACGGATCATGTGCGGGAGGAAACGGGTCCACATGGCTTCGAGCGCCACGAGCCCCTTTGATTCCGCGAGTCCTACAATGTCCCGGGCTTCACGGGCATTCATGGTGAACGACTTTTCCACCAGCACGTGCTTGCCGGCGTTCAAGGCCAAGAGGGCGTTCGCGTGGTGGAAGGGGTGCGGCGTGGCGATGTAGACCACGTCAACCAAGGGGTCGGCCATCAGGTCTTCGTAGCTGCCATGCGCGGTGGCGATCCCGAATTTTTCCGCGAAGGACCTGCTGGACTCTGCCGAACGCGAACCCACCGCCTGGACAGTGAAGCCGTTCTCCTTCAAATCCTGCGTTTGCAGCCCGGCTATGAATCCGGTGCCGAGGATGCCCCAGCGGATGGTTCCGTCGGAAGTACCGTTGCTTAGGGTCACGTAGTTAGTCCTTTGCAGAGTCAGTGAGCGGGTACGCCACATACGCAAAGCGCGCGGAGTCCGGCGACCAGCTGTTGACGTTGAGGGTACCTTGGCCACCGTAAAGTGGCCATGCTTGGAGTGGGGTGGTCCAGTCCCTGGTCGAAACAAGCACGACGTCGACGGGCAAGTCAGCGGGGTGTCCAACGGTACCGCCGGGGAACCGGATGTAGCTGGCGTAGTGGCCATCCGGGGACAGGTGGGGGAACCAGTCGACGGTGTCGGACTTCAGCAGCTGAGTAAAGTCGCTGCCGTCCGGTCGGATCCGTGCAAGCTGGGCATGCCCCGGAGTTGTTGAGAACGACTCCGTGTTCAGGTAGATCCATTGCCCGTCAGGCGAGTATTCGGGTCCGTCGCAGTGGCCCGAACCGACGTCGACCCGGGCGGCAGCGCCGCCGTCGGACGCCATGGTCATGAGCTTGCCGGGCTGCTTGAAGTCGCCGGCCTCAATTCCGACGTACGCGAGTTCTTTGCCGTCGGGGCTGACGCCGTGGAGGAAATGGAAGGAGCCGTCGTCCTCGGTGATGCGGGTGGCAGGGCCGCCCTTGAGCAGTCCACGGTAGATATGGCCGTCGTTGGCGGAGAGGAAGATGCCGGTGCCATCCGGCGCCAGGACGTGGTCGTTGTTGAGGTCGGGGATGCCACTGAGCGGGATTTGGGTCAGTTTCGCAGTGGAAGTGTCAAGACGCCACAGTTTCCCGTCTCCGTTCAGGATGAGGGCTGAACCGTCCAGGGTCCAGTTCGGGGCTTCGAGGAGAATGTGGTCAGTGGCGTAGAGGGTTTCGCTGTGGCCCGTGACCGACGCGATCCGCACCTCGCAACGCTGGCCGGGTTGAAGGGTGCGGATCACGGTTGGCTCCTTGCCACTTTGATGGGAGTTTTTGTACAGGTAACGCCCTCAAGAAGGCTTCTAAAGGGCGTCAGCTGTGCAAAAACTCCGGAGGGTTAGTCCTGGCTGAAGGCGGCGTCGAAGCTGGTCTGGGAGGCGGGGAAATCGAACTTCTTGAGCGCTGCAAGGGCTTCGGGGGCGCCGTGCAGGCGGTCCATGCCGGCGTCTTCCCATTCCACGGAGATGGGTCCGTCGTAGCCGATCGCGGTCAGGGCGCGGAAGGACGATTCCCAAGGCACGTCGCCGCGTCCGGCGGAGACGAAGTCCCAACCGCGGCGCGGGTCGCCCCACGGCAAGTGGGAGCCCATGACGGTGTTCCGGCCCGTAGGGCGGAGCTTGGTGTCCTTGCAGTCCACGTGGTAGATCCGGTCCTTGAAGTCCCAGATGAAGGACACGGGATCGATGCCCTGCCACATGAAGTGCGACGGGTCCCAGTTCAGGCCGAAAGCTGGCCGGTGTCCGATCGCTTCGAGGGTCCGGACGGTGGTCCAGTAGTCGTAGGCGATCTCACTCGGGTGGACTTCGTGGGCGAAGCGGACCCCGCATTCGTCGAAGACGTCCAGGATGGGGTTCCAGCGGTCGGCGAAGTCCTGGTAGCCGGCCTCGATGACTTTCTCCGGGACAGGCGGGAACATGGCGACGTATTGCCAGATGGAGGAGCCGGTGAACCCCACCACGGTGTCCACGCCGAGCGCTTTTGCGAGGCGGGCGGTGTGCTTCATTTCTTCGGCAGCGCGTTGGCGCACGCCTTCGGGGTCGCCGTCGCCCCACACCTTGGACCCAACGATCGCCTCGTGGCGGAAGTCGATGGGGTCATCGCAGACGGCTTGGCCTTTGAGGTGGTTGGAGATGGCCCAGACCTTGAGGTTGTACTTGTCCAGGATGGCGAGTTTGGACTCGACGTAGCCGGGTTCGTCCCAGCGCCAGGCGTCCAAGTGGTCTCCGGAGACGGCGATTTCCAGGCCGTCGTAGCCCCAGCCCGAGGCAAGGCGCGCGACTTCCTCGAAGGGGAGGTCGGCCCACTGGCCGGTGAACAGGGTGTACGGGCGGGGCATGTCAGGCTCCTTCGGTAGGGTTTGCGTGCAACTGGATCAGTGAGCTTTTGGCGGCTGCGGACTCTTCAACGGCGGCGAGGATGTGCTGGACGTTCAGGCCCTCCTCGAACGACGGCGATGGCTGGCTGCCGTCGCGAACGGCAAGGAGGAAGTCCCGGATCTGGTGGGTGAAGGTGTGTTCCCAGCCGATGATGTGGCCTTGCGGCCACCATGCTTCAAGGTAGGGGTGAACGGGCTCGTTGACCAGGATCCGTCGGAAGCCCTGCTCCCGGACCGGGACGGTGGCGTCCAGGAAGCCGAGTTCGTTCAGTGCCTCGAGGTCAAACAGGATGGTGCCTTTATCGCCGTAGATTTCGAGCTTGAGGGAGTTTTTCTGGCCCGTGGCCACGCGACTGACTTCAACGGAGGCGATTGCTCCGGAGGCGAGCGTCAGCGTTGCCCAGGCGGCGTCGTCGACCGTGACATCCTCCATGGCGCTTGCGGGATCAGAGGTTCCGGGGCGTCGGTCCACGAACGTCTGCAGGCGGCCGGAGACCTCGGTAACGGCATCGCCCAGAAGGAACAGGACCTGGTCAATCGCGTGCGAAGCGATGTCGCCGAGCGCGCCGGAACCGGCGGTTTCCTTACGGAGGCGCCAGGTCATGGGGGATTGCGCGTCGGAGAGCCAGTCTTGGAGGTAGGCGGCACGGACGTGGCGGACGGTGCCGAGGCGGCCCTCGGCGATGAGTTCGCGGGCCAGTGCAAGGGCGGGGACGCGGCGGTAGTTGAAGCCGATCATGGACTGCACTCCGCGTTGGCGGGCTTTCGCGGCAGCGGCGGTCATCAGTTCGGCCTCACCCAATGTGTTGGCCAGCGGCTTCTCCACCAACACATGTTTGCCCGCTTCAAGGGCGGCGATGGCGATTTCCGCGTGCATCCAGCCCGGGGCGCAGATATCGATGATGTGGATGTCATCGCGTTCAATCACGGAGCGCCAGTCGGTGGCGGATTCGGCCCAGCCGTACTTGGCAGCGGCCTCGGCCACCTGGGTGGCGTCCCGGCCAACGAGCACTTTCTGCTCGAAGGCCGGGACGTCGAAGAAACTGGCCACATTCCGCCACGCATTCGAATGGGCCTTCCCCATGAAGGCATAGCCAATGGCGGCAACCCCCAAGGGGGCCTTATCCTCGCGGGAAGCCAGCCTGTCGGAAGGCAGGGACGAGTGTGTGGGCGTGCTCATGGTCAGGTTCCTCGCTGTTGCTGCGGACTTAGAGTGTGGCGGTTTCGGGAGCCCAGTCCTCAGGGACTGCCGCCGAGGCCGGCGCGTTGCTGGTGACATCCACGAACGTGCCCGATTCCACGGACTCGGCGATCGAGACCATGCTGTCCAACACGTGGTAGGCCAGATCGCCGGTGGCGCGGTGCGGAGTTCCGGCCCGAAGCGCACGGGCCATGTCCAGCACACCCAGGCCGCGGCCGTTGGCGGGGCCGGTTGCGGCGATGATCTCGGGTTCTTCCGCGCCTGGACGCCAGAGCTTCAGCTCGCCGTCGAAATAGTTCGGGTCCGGCAGTGAGAGGGTCGCCTCAGTGCCGGTGATTTCCACGAAGCCCATCCGGAGGCGCGGCGACTCGAAGGAGAACACGCTGTGGCTGGACTGTCCGCCTTCGAACTGCGCCATCGCGGACACATGCGTGGGAACCTCGACGGCGAACTCCTCGCCGGCCTTGGGTCCGGAACCGATGACGCGGGTGGCCTTGGCGGAGGAGCCGACGGCGGCCACCTTGCGGACGGAGCCGAAGGTCTGGATCAGGGCCGTGAGGTAGTACGGACCCATGTCGAACAGCGGGCCGGCGCCGTGTTGGAACAGGAAGGCCGGGTTCGGGTGCCAGGATTCCGGACCCGGGGTCTGGAACGTAGTCATGCCGGTCAGTGGCGTGCCGATGTCACCGCGTTCAATGATGCGGCGCGCGGTCTGCAGGCCGGCACCCAGGAACGTGTCCGGTGCGGTTCCGAGGCGGATTCCCGCTGCATCTGCGGCCTTGAGGAGGCCCAGACCGGATTCACGGTCCAGCGAGAACGGCTTCTCAGTCCATACGTGCTTGCCCGCGTTGACGGCAGCGGTGGCTACCTCGACGTGCGCCGCAGGAATGGTCAGGTTCACAATGATTTCGACGTCGGGATGGTTCAGTGCCAGCTCCGGCGCGCCAAACTCGGCGATCCCGTATTCCTCGGCGCGGGCCTTGGCTGCCTCTTCGAACAGGTCGGCGATCACCAGGACTTTGACGTCCGGGAAGGTGGTGAGGTTATCCAGGTACTGCTTGCTGATGTTGCCCGCGCCGATGACGGCGACGCCTACGGGGCCCTTGCGGGTTGAGGGTGTGAAGCTCATGCCTTGGCCCCTGCCGATTCTGCGTTGAGGAATGCGAGGCTCTCCGTGATTCCTTCGAAGATGTCGCCCGAATAATCGTCGAACTCCACCACGCCCACTTCCAGGGACTTGGCAGCTGCGATGACATCCAGCACCGGAATGGTGCCCTGGCCGGCGGGCTGCTGGGCTTTGGTGTCGGTGTTGCCGGGGCCATCCTTGATGTGGATGAGCTTGACCCGGTCACCCAGGCGGGCCAGCAATTCGACGGGGTCCTGGCCTCCGACGGCTGCCCAGTACGTGTCTACCTCGAGGACGAGTTCCGGATCCAGCAGTCCTTCGAAGTATTCAAGCGCAGTGGTGCCTTCGACGGTGGACTGTAGCTCCCAGGCGTGGTTGTGGTAACCAACCCGGATGCCGTACTCGGCGCCTTTCTTCGCGGCGGCGTTGAGCTTGGCTGCCGTGCCTTGGATGGTTTCCGCATCCTGCCAGTGCTCAGCCGGGAGGAACGGATCGATGACGGTGGTGATGCCCAGCTCTTTGGCGGCAGCGAAAATTTCGTCCTGGTCCTGTGACAGGAGCGGGGCGTGACCGGACGGAGCGGTCAGGCCGTTCTCCTTCAAAGCCTTGCCGAGTTCCGAAGCTGTGGCCACGAAGTTGTACGGCTCCACCTGCGTGTAGCCGATCTCAGCGACCTTCCTGATGGTTCCAGGCAGGTCCTCCTGGATGGCGTTGCGGAGGGTGTACAGCTGGAGTGAGTAAGACATGGGTTTCCTTTTCGGGAGTGGTTTTCCGGGAGTTCGGGGACTTGGCGCCAGTCTAATCAGCGGCCGGCCAGGGAGCCGCCGATTCCGCCGACGCTGAAGTACTTGTTCAGGGTGGCGAAAACAATGATCGGCGGCAGCATCATGACCACGGCCAGGGCCATGACGGATGTCCAGTCAGTCGCGTTTTGCTGGAAGAAGGATTGGACACCCATGGGCAGGGTGAAGATCTCGTTGGAACGGAGGAACACGATGGCAACCAGGTAATCGTTCCAGGCGAGCAGGAAGGCGAAGATCGCGGTGGAGAGGATGCCCGGCAGTGAGTTGCGGAGCACCACCTTGGTGAAGGATCCGAAGACTGAGCAGCCATCGATCCAGGAGGCTTCTTCGAGGCTGATGGGGATGGAGTCGAAGTAGGCGGCCATCATCCAGGTAGCCACGGTCATGGTGGAACCGACGTAGATGATGGTGATGCCCAGGAGGTTGTCCACCAGGCCCATGGCAGCGAAGAGGATGAAGAGGGGGACCACGGAAGTGATGATCGGCAGGGACTGCATGACGAACAGGAGCAGTGAGTAACCGGACACTGCCTTGGAACGTCCGCGGGAGAGGACGTAGCCGGCGGGAGCGGCCACCGCGACCGAAACCAGGACAGTGGACAGCGTGGTGACCAGGCTGTTCTGCAGCCAGGTGGCGGCGAGCGTCCCGTTGAACACGTTGGCCAGGTTCTCGAAAGTAAACCCGGTGGCGGTGCTGTTGGCTCCGGGAGTGAAGGCAAGGACCACAGTGACCATGATGGGGACCAGGACGATCACCGTGATGGCCAGGATCAGGGCGAACCTCCACCAGCGTCCGCGCATACCGGCTTCCGAGAGCACCCGGCGGGTTTTTCCGGAATCGGTGATACCCAGGGCGGGACCGGATTCGGGGTGGGCGTGAAGTACTGTGCTCATTATTCGACGCTCGACTTTCGGATCTGGCGGTACAGGATGACGGAAATGACCACCAGGGTCATGGTCATCAGGAAGGCGATGGCGACGCCGGGGCCGGTGGCGAAGTCCTGGAAGACCGTGCGGTAGGCAAGGACCACCAAGGAGGTGGTGGCACTGACGGGGCCGCCGCCGGTGAGCAGGTAGATGGTCGGGAAGTCATTGACGCAGAAGATCGTCATGAGGATCCATGAGATGTACGTGGAGCGGGCGATCAGCGGGAGCGTGATCTGCGTGAACTGCTGCCACTTGGAGGCGCCGTCCATGCTGGCCGCTTCGTAGACGGTGGTGTCCACCGAGGCCAGGGCCGCGGAGATCATCATCATCATGAAGGGGAAAGAGACCCAGACCTTGAACACCATCACGGTGATGGATGCCAGTGTGGGGTCGGCCAGGAACAGCGGGGTCCCCAGTCCCAGCCCGCGGAAGATCGACGGGATCAGGCTGTCGGGGGTGGCCACCAACCAGTTCCAGGCGGTGGAGGAGACGACGATCGGCACTACCCACGGCAGGAGCAAGAGGACCTTGAAGGTATTGCCTGCGGGGATCCTGGTCCGCAGCAGCAGGGCCAGGCCCAGTCCTACCAGCCAGGAGCCGAAGACTCCGACAATCGTGAACCAGAGCGTGAACTGTGCAGCTTTCCAGAACGCGGGGGAGGACAGGACGCTGGCGAAGTTCTCGCCGCCCACGAAGTTGCCCGTCTGGAGGAGGTCGCCGTCGTGGGTGGCCTGTACCGCGGCGTGGATCAGCGGGTAGCCGTGGATCAGGACCAGCAGCACCACCGAAGGCAGCAACAGCCAGAAGAAAGTACGGGTGGTCTGCGCGCTGAGTTTGCTCTTGCGTTTGCCGGGGCCGGCCCCCGAGCCGCCGGGGGCCACTCCCCGGCGGGCCCGGGACAGGCCCGATGTTGCAGTAGTTGATGACATGGCAGAGGTACCGTTCTACTTCTTCAAGACCGATTCGAGGCCGGACTGGAAGGCCTGCAGGGCGCTCTTGGCATCAGCTGCCTGGCCGGTAAGGATCGACTGGCTGAACTGGTTCAGCGCCTGGCCGCCGTCAAGGGCTGCGAGGTTTGCGTTGAGCGTGCTGCCCTGGGCTGCGAAGGTCTTGGCGATCGGCTGCCAGTCCTTGACGATCTTGACGTTGTTGGGGTCGTCGGCAAACTCGGGCAGCTCGGTGATCGACTTGAAGACGGGCAGTGCGGACATGAGCTTCTGCTTCCACAGTTCCTTGAGCTGGCCCAGGTAGTACACAAGGAACTCTTCCGAGGCTTCCTGCGACGGGGTGTTCTTGTACATCATGATGTTGTTCGGGAACACGATGGTTGCCTTGTCACCGTGCGGACCGGTGATGGGGTCGGCCACCAGCAGGTCTCCGGAGGTGTCGCCGACGCGTTGCGGAACGTTGACCTGGAACAGGCCGAAGCCGGCCTTGCCGTCCTTCCACTGTGCTGACATGTTGTCCGTTGTGTAGCTGACGGCTGCGGGATCCACGATGCCGTTGGAGACAAGCTCGCGGACGAATTCGATGGCTTCCACGTTGCGGTCGTTCAGGAGGTCCAGCTCGCCGTCCTTGTTCCAGACACCGCCGCCGTTGTTGACCATCATCATGATCATCGAGTGGTTGCCGTAGTTGTTGCCCGAACCGGCGCCCGTGGCGAAGCCGAACGCGCCGACCTTCTTCAGCGCCTTGCCGGCTTCAAGCAGGGACGGCCAGTCGGTGGGCAGCGACACGCCCGCCTTCTCGAACAGGGACTTCCGGTACCAGAACACGCGCATGTCCAACTGCCACGGCACGGCGACGTATCCCTTGTCGGACTTGAACGGGTCCAGCACGCCGGGTAGGAAGTCATCGAACTGACCGTTGGACTTCAGCTTTTCAATGACTTTGTCGGCGTACGCGATCTGGCCCTGCTGCTCGAACTGGAAGGCCTGGAAGCCGCCGCCGGTGGAAACGGCCGGGCCGGTCTTGGAAGCGATGGCCGAGGAGAACGTCTGGTAGAAGTTGTTCCACTGGATGATCTGGTAGTTGGCCTTGGCGTTGTTCGCGCCGGAGAAGCCTTCTGCGATCTTCTTGGCGGATTCGTTGTAGGCGGGGGTGGCCCACGGCATGTCCCAGAACTTGACCGTTCCACCGGCGCCGCCACCTCCGCCCTGGGTAGCCGAGCCTCCGCCGCAGGCTGCCAGCAGCGGCACGGAAGCGGCCGCCGCGGACAGGCCGAGGAAATTGCGGCGGGAGAAGGACCGGGTGGCTGCGGACTGAACATTCATAGTGATTCCTTTCGGGACCGGCGACGCTGTGCGTTGGTTTGCCGGTCCAGCTCAACTTTGAGTAGGGCAACGGATACTGAATGGCTGGTGGAACGGAGGTGCTGGTGTTTCAGGTGAGGGTTGCGATGGATTCCGAAACCGCAGCGAACTGCTGCAGATCCGAGGGGAGGGTGCCGGCGTCGAGGTGTTCCTTGAGCCGGCGCCAGGTGGCGCGGTGAGCGGATTCGTAGATCGTTGGCAGAAGCAGTTCACCGTGCGGACCGGTGACTTTCACGGTGGCCGGCCAGGCAGCCACCGGATCCGGCAGCGAAACGGCGGCGCCGCCGTCGTCTGTCAGCATGGTGATGGTGACGCTTGCGGGCCGGGCGTTGGAAAGGATGCCCTGCAGGGCCACCGGTGCGCCGTTGGCGAGTACCGCCGTCGCGGTGTAGCCGTGCGGCCTGCGGTCCAGGAGCCTGAGGTTTCCCAGCGGTCCGGTGAGACGCACGACGGCGGCAAGTTGGTCCGCGAGCAACGCGCCGCTGTCGGTTCCCACCGGAGCGGTGGCGACGACGTCGAGGACTACGGCGCGGCCGGCCATGGACCGGACTGCGTCCTCGGCTGCCGCGGTGGCCGGGTTGGACGCCCAACGTTGGTCGAGGACCACGGCCGATTTGTGCCGTGCTGCCGTCTCTGTGAGCTCGTTGACGTTTTCGGGTGAAGGGTTGACCACCACGATGCCGCGGGCTCCCGCACTGATGGCTTCCACGGCGTGCCGGGTCCAGCCGGGCTGTCCGGCGATGACCTGGACGTCGGCGCTGTTCTCATCCATGGCCGGGCCGAACGATTCGGGCAGGGAAGCCACTGCCAAGGCAACGGCGCCTGCTTTCTGCGCCTCGGGTGTGGCCTGGACTGTGTAGTGCTCGAAGGCGGCGGCGCTCATGCGTGGACTCCTTCGGAGACTGCGGGCTGTACTACCGTCCGGCGATCAAGGGTGGCCACCGTGGCCTCGGCGATGTCCAACGCGAACGTGAGGTCGTCAATCAGGGTTTGGGCAGACGGCGGCTGCTTGGTGCCGGCGGCGAGGGCCGCGAGTTCGCGCCATTCGCCTTCGTAACCGTTGTGCTCAAAGGGGCCAAGGATGGTTTTCTGCGACCCGCGGGAGAACGTTGCCACCGCTGAGCCGGCCTGGACGTACGACGGGGTGAAGTCGATGCGGAGGGACTCGTCGTCGGACAGGGCTTCGAAGCTCCATTCGGGCTTCCAGGTGTTGTTCATAGCTGCGCGGAGCTCAATGGTCCGGGTGGGGGTCCGGAGGGAGATGACGTAGCCGAACGGGCGGACATGGCGTGCTTCAAGCACTTCGATGTCCTTGAAGTCCGGCGTGAACCTGCGGATCAAGGGGAGGTCGTGAATGGCGAGCCCCATGACCCCGCCGCGGAGTGCGCCTTTGATGACCTCGGGGTCCGAGTAGTCGGGGGCACCGCCGGCGGGACGGGTGATGATCTCTGTGGCAAAGTCCTCAAACCGTGAGTTGGGCGGGAGGACGATGGAGGAACGGATCGTGTGTGCCTTCTCCGGAAGTTCGCCCCAGTTGTTCCGGGCGGCGAGCCAGCCGGGATCGAAGGTGTGCATGGCGCCCACGATGATCGGTACTCCGGTTTCCGCGCTGACCGCCGAAATGCGGGCAGCTTCTTCGGCGTTCATGGCGAAGGGCTTCTCGCAAAGGACAGCCTTCTTGCCGGCGTGGCATGCTGCGATGACTTGCTCGGCGTGGAACTGGTGGGGGCTGCAGATGGCCACGATGTCCACGTCCGGGTCACCCAGAAGGGCGTCGATGCTGGTGCTGTGGGTGGCGCCAACGCGGGCGGCAACGGACTCAGCCACCTTGGGGTCGACATCCATGATGTGGCGGACAGACAGGATGTGGTCCAAACGCGCCAAGGATGGCAGGTGGATGGCCTGGGTGACCGGGCCGGCGCCGAGGATGCCAACACCCAGGATTCGGGTGGCGTCTGTAGGGCTGGACAAGTTCAGTTACCTCTTCGTAAGCGGACTGGCGCATGAGCGGAACGGGAGGGATCGATGCTGTGGATCCCTGACATCGAGCGTCGTGATGTGCTGCTCATCACAACCTAGGGGGACTTTTGTCGATCGTCAAGCAAAAGTTGAAATATGGCCGACAAACTTTCATTGCATGACATGCATAAGCAATCGTGCTTCACTAAATGCATGACTCCAGCACCCGGAAACGACGCCGGAAACACCATGGTCTTAGAGGCCGGCAACCTGTCGCGCGCTGGCGATCTCTTCCAACTTCTCCGCGACGGCCAAGCCCGGACACGCGCCGAACTCGCCCTCACCACCGGACTTGCCCGCTCAACCGTCGCTTCCCGCATCGACGCCCTGATCAACTCCGGGCTGGTCGGCCCGGCCGGTGAGGCAAGCTCCAGCGGCGGCAGGCCGCCGTCGCGCTTTGCCTTCAACCCGGCCGCGCGCGTCGTGCTGGCGGTCGACGTCGGAGCGACCCACGTGATTGTTGCCGTCACCGACCTCGGGGGCAGCATCCTGGCGGAGCGCCGGCTGGGACAGGAAGTCGCAGACGGTCCCGAGGTAGTGCTGGGCCGCGTGGTTTCAGCAGGCCGGGAGCTGCTTGCCGAAGCCGGGCGGGAACCGGGCGACCTCGCCGGGATAGGCATCGGCCTCCCCGGGCCCGTGGAGCATGACACCGGACGGCCCGTGAAGCCGCCGATCATGCCGGGCTGGGACGGATTCGACGTCGTCACTTACGTTCAGCGCTCGCTGCCTGTTCCCGTACTGGTGGACAACGACGTCAACATCATGGCCCTGGGGGAGCGGACCGCCTACTGGCCGGACCACGACAATTTCCTGTTCATCAAGGTGGCCACCGGCATCGGTGCGGGCATCATCAGCAGTGGTGAGCTGCAGCGGGGTGCCAACGGCACCGCCGGCGACCTCGGCCACGTCCGGGTGCCACGTGGCGACGACGTCCTCTGCCGCTGCGGCAACTACGGGTGCCTTGAAGCGCTCGCCTCCGGTCCCGCCGTCGCGCATCAACTGCAAACGCAGGGGCTGGAAGCCACCAACGGCGCCGATGTCCTGCGGCTCGTGGGCGAGGGAAACCTCCAGGCTATCCAGGCGCTGCGACAGGCCGGACGCGATGTCGGAGATGTCCTGGCAACCGTGGTCAACCTGCTCAACCCCTCCATGATCATCATTGGCGGCAGCGTGGGGGAGGCCGGCGAACACCTGGTGGCCGGAATCCGCGAAGTGGTCTACCGGCGGTCGTTGCCGTTGGCCACCACGCATCTTCGGATCGGCATTTCCATGGCCGGAGACCGCTCCGCGATCCTGGGTGCCAGCCAGATGGTGACCCAGTACGTTCTCTCGCCTGCGGTGATTGAGGCCACACTCCAAGCGACGGGCTAGGCCTTCATGGATGCCGTGGGGCGGCCGGGAGCGTGATAGCAATGAAACTGATGAAAACGCTTCCTGTCCCTTTCCGGTCCGCACCATGAGCCAGTTCCTCGCCAAAGTTCCCCGAGGCTGGCTGATCCTCGCCTGCATAGGGCTGATTGCCTTGAACATGCGCGGACCGTTCGTCGCCGTGGCGCCCGTAGTGGATCTGCTCCGACAGGACCTTGGCTTCTCCCCGGTTGAACTCGGACTGCTGACAGGCATCCCCGTGCTCTGCTTCTCCCTGGCTTCGCCGTTGGCTTCGTTGGCCGGACGCCGGCTGGGCGCCGAATTCGCCGTCATGCTCACGTTGCTCGGCGTGCTGGCCGGTGTGGTGATCCGTTCCAGCGGCGGTGGCGCCCTGGTCATGGCCGGCACAGTGGTCATTGGCGTGGCCATCACCATCGGCAACATCGCCGTGCCGCTGATCATCCGCCGCGACTTCGCTCCCCGCCGGCAAGCGACAGCGATGGGCGTCTACACCGCGGCCCTGAACATCGGTTCGTTCCTCACCTCCGTAGCCACGGCTCCGCTGGCCGAGCTGGTGGGGTGGCGGCTTTCCTTGGCTGCCAGCGCGCTGCTGGCCTTGGCGGCAATCCTGTTTTGGGTGCCCACAGTGGGTACGCGCCGGGCCTTTGTCCCAGCCGCGGTTGAGGCTGCCGTTCCTTCAGGTTCGGGACCCGTTGCGGGGGTGGGCTGGTTGACCGTCGGCCTGACGCTCGGTTTCGCCGGCCAGGCGTTCTCCTACTACGGCGTCACCGCGTGGCTGCCAAGCTTCCTGTCCGACGAACTCGCCATGGGCACGGCCGAGGCCGGCGCGGGCTCCTCGCTCTTCCAGATCTTCGCGATTGTGGGCGGCCTGGGCGTTCCGCTCCTGGCCCGTTTCACCAGTACGACGACGGTTGCGGTCACCTTGAGTGCGATGTGGCTGACCGTTCCCGTTGGCTTGTTGCTGGCACCGGGCTTCTGGTGGTTGTGGTCCTCGCTGGGAGGCGTTGCCCAAGGTGGTGGAATCACGGTGATTTTCATTGCGATCATCAAGTTCGCCCGCTCGCAGGCCGCCGCAGGAAAGATGTCCGCCGTGGTCCAGGGTGTTGGCTACTGTTTTGCTGCCCTGGCGCCCACCGTTGTCGGATACGTGCACAGTGTTACCGACGGCTGGACGGGTCCGCTCTTCGTGATCCTCGGATCGGTGCTCGCGTTCTGCGTGTGCACCACGTTGTCCGTGCGCTGGGTGGCCCGGCAGCGCTAGAGGCCGGGCCGGGCCGGCTGGGCCCCTCCAGCGGCTGATTCGGGGGTTCGCTGCACAGGATGCCGTGCGCACGGCATGGTGTGCAGCGAACCATCGAATCCGGAGGGCTTTGAGCATGGAAAAGCCCCGTTGCTGGGCTGCCTCCCCGACCATCGGGGTCACTTGTTGCGAAGAGTGCAGGCAGCCCAGCGTCGGGGCTTGGCGTGTCGACGACCAGTACAGTGCAGCTAGGCGGCGACGAGTTCCTCTTCCGTGGCCTCTTCACGGGCCTCGGTGAGGAAACGGGCGTAGGCGGGGATGGTCAGGAAGGTGGGGAATTCCTCAGCCAGGGTGACTTCCTCGAAGATGGCGCGGGCATCTGCAAAGCGATCCCCATCGAAGCGTTCCAGGCGGGCGAATTCCTCGTCCAACATGTCCTCTACCCATTCACGGCTGATGATGTCGCCCTGGTCGGTGATGGCGTGGGAGTGGATCCACTGCCACAGCTGGGACCGCGAAATTTCGGCGGTGGCGGCGTCCTCCATGAGGTTGTGAATTGCCACAGCGCCGTTGCCCCGCAGCCAGGACTCGATGTAGCGGATGCCTACCTCGATGTTCAGGCGTACCCCGGCCTCCGTGATGGTGCCCTCGGTGGTGGAGATGTCGATCAGCGCACGGTCATCCGGGGTGACGTCCTCGCGGGAACGGTCCAGCTGGTTGGGGCGGTCTCCGAGAACTGAGTCGAACACTTCGCGGCACACCGGCACCAGGTCCGGGTGGGCAACCCAGGAGCCGTCGAAACCGTCGTTGGCTTCACGGGTCTTGTCCGCACGGACCTTCTCGAACGAGGCGGTGTTGGCGGCCTCGTCCTTGCGGTTGGGAACAGCGGCAGCCATGCCACCGATCGCCATGGCACCGCGGCGGTGGCAGGCCCGGACCAGTTGCTCGGTGTAGGCCCGCATGAACGGCTGGGTCATGGTCACCTGGCCGCGGTCCGGGAGCACGAAACGCGGTCCGCGGGTCCGGAAGTTCTTGATCAGGGAGAAGATGTAGTCCCAGCGGCCGGCGTTCAAACCAGCTGCGTGGTCCCGCAGTTCGTAGAGGATCTCTTCCATCTCGAACGCTGCCGTGATGGTCTCGATCAACACCGTGGCGCGGATGGTGCCCTGCGGGATGCCGAGCAGATCCTGGGCCAGGACAAAGATGTCGTTCCACAGCCGTGCCTCGAGGTGGTTCTCGATCTTGGGCAGGTAGAAGTATGGGCCTTTGCCCTGCGCCAGCAAGCGGCGGGCGTTGTGGAAGAAGAACAGTCCGAAGTCCACGATTCCGCCGGCGATGGGTTTGCCGTCAATCAGCATGTGCTTCTCCGGCAGGTGCCAGCCACGGGGACGGACCACGATGGTGGGCAGATCCTCGGCCGCCTTGAGCTTGTATTCCTTGCCCTCGGGAGAGGTGAAATCGATCCGGCGCTCCAACGCGTCGGTCAGGTTCAGCTGGCCCTGGATGACGTTGCGCCACGTCGGCGTGGAGGAGTCCTCCATGTCGGCCAGCCACACCTTCGCGCCGGAGTTCAGGGCGTTGATGGTCATCTTCTTGTCCACCGGTCCTGTGATCTCAACACGGCGGTCCTCCAAACCCGGTGCCGGGGGAGCGACCCGCCAGGACGGGTCGTTCCGGATGGCCTCGGTCTGCGGCAGGAACCGCGGATCCTGGCCACCGGAAATCTGGTTGCGGCGGGCATGCCGCGCCTGCATCAGCTCCTGACGACGATCCGCCGTAGCCCTGTGCAACTTGCCAATGAACTCAAGGGCATCCGGCGTCAAAACCTCGTTCTGCCGGCAAATGGGCTGCGCGGTGATAGTGATGCCATTGATAGTGAAGTTGTCAGTGAAGCTGTTCATTTCAATCTCTCCTATGAGAAGCAAATGTTCGACGGCGGTGCTTGGGTCGCGTGGGCACTAGGCCAAGGAGCCGGTGCCGCGGCAGCCTGCGTAAAAGGGGCCCTGCATCCCGGTCCGTCCTCGCTCAGCGAGGTCGAAACCGGGACGTGGGGAATAGCAGGCAGAGCGGTACCGGTCCGCAGGCCGGAGGCGACAAGCGCCGTCGTGCCTTCCGGTGAGCTCAGCGAACAGCTCACCTTTGGGCGCTTGATTAGTGGAATTGGCCCTCTTCGGTCGATCCGACCAGTGCGAGGGTGGATGCGTTCGGGTTGAGCGCGGTTGCGATGTCGTCGAAGTAGCCGGTGCCGACTTCGCGCTGGTGCTTGGTGGCGGTGTAGCCGCGGGACTCGGAGGCGAATTCCTTCTCCTGGAGCTCGACGTAGGCGCTCATGCCTTCACGGGCGTAACCGTGGGCGAGGTCGAACATCGAGTAGTTCAGGGCGTGGAAGCCGGCCAAAGTGATGAACTGGAACGTGAAGCCCATGGCACCGAGTTCGCGCTGGAACTTGGCGATTGTGGTGTCGTCCAGGTGCTTGCGCCAGTTGAAGGACGGGGAGCAGTTGTAGGAGAGCATCTGGTCCGGGAACTCGGCCTTGACCGATTCGGCGAACTTGCGGGCCAGCTCCAGGTCCGGGGTGCCGGTCTCCATCCAGATGAGGTCGGAGTACGGTGCGTAGGCCTTGGCGCGGGCGATGCAGGGTTCGATTCCGTTGCGGACTTTGTAGAAGCCCTCAGCGGTACGTTCGCCGGTGATGAATTCCTGGTCGCGCTCGTCAACGTCGGAGGTGATCAGGGTTGCTGCTTCGGCGTCGGTGCGGGCGATGACCACCGTCGGGGTACCGGCGACGTCGGCTGCCAGGCGGGCTGCGTTCAGGGTCCGGATGTGCTGCTGGGTGGGGATCAGCACCTTGCCGCCCAGGTGGCCGCACTTCTTTTCCGAAGCGAGCTGGTCTTCCCAGTGAACGCCCGAGGCACCTGCGGTAATCATGGATTTCATGAGCTCGTAGGCGTTCAGCGGGCCACCAAAGCCTGCTTCGGCGTCGGCGACGATCGGGACCAGCCAGTCTTCAACGGTCTTGACGCCTTCGGCATACTCGATCTGGTCCGCACGGAGCAGCGCGTTGTTGATGCGGCGGACAACCTGCGGCACCGAGTTGGCCGGGTACAGGGACTGGTCCGGGTAGGTCTGGCCCGACAGGTTGGCGTCGGCGGCGACCTGCCAGCCGGAGAGGTAGATGGCGCGGAGGCCGGCCTTGACCTGCTGCACAGCCTGGTTACCGGTTAGGGCGCCCAGGGCGTTGGTGTAGCCGCCGGTGGGAGCTTCCTCGGTGAGCTGCTTCCAGAGCTTTTCGGAACCGCGGCGGGCCAGGGTGTGCTCTTCGGAGACGCGGCCACGGAGGCGGACGACGTCGGAAGCCGAGTAATCACGGGTGACGCCTTCCCACCGCGGGTTGGCGGACCATTCGAGTTCCAGCGCTGCTGCCTGCTGCTCTGCGGACTGCTCTGCGGGTTCAAATGAAGCGGTCATCTTGATCTCCTCTGTGGTGCCCGGGCCGGCCTCCGCTGCACCTTTGCTGCATCGGCCGGCTTACCCGGGTCTGTATTTCTTTTTCGTAAGACCTACTTTTCTGCACTTCCGAGAGGGTTGCTAGAGGAAAACTATGGAAAGAAATGCACTTCTTCGCGTATTCTCAAGAAATGTCGCCTGTGAGCTGGAACCGCGAAGTCGCGTCGCCGTCGTTGTCCCCTGCGTCCCCCGAACTGGACGTCATCAGCCTTGGCCGCCGCGTGCGCCATCTGCGCAAGCAGGCGGGACTGACGCTCGATGACCTGAGTGCCGCCGTCGGGACCGCGCCAAGCCAGCTGAGCCTGATCGAAAACGGCAAGCGCGAACCCAAACTGGGGCTGCTTCAGCAGCTCGCTGCGTCCCTCAACGTGAGCATCGACCAACTGCTCGGGGCGGAGCCGCCGAGCCGTCGCGCTGCCTTGGAAATCGAGCTGGAACGGTACCAGCGCGGACCGCTCTACGAGTCGCTGAACCTGCCCAAAATCCGCATCAGCTCGCGGCTTCCGCTGGATGTTCTGGAGTCGCAGGTGGGGCTGCTTCAGGAACTCGAACGCAAACTCAACGAGCAAGTCGCGACGCCGGAAGAGGCCCGCCGCGCGAACGGCGAGTTGCGTGCCATGATGCGTGAGCGCGGTAACTATTTCCCCGAGTATGAAGCCGAGGCACAGAAGGTCCTCAAAGGGGTCGGGTACACCACCGGCCCGCTCAGCCAGCACGTCATTGCTGACATCGCCGAGAACCTTGGTTTCTCCCTCCATCACGTGGGCGATCTGCCGCACTCGACGCGGTCCGTGACCGATTTGAAGAACCGCAGAATTTATCTGACGCAGAACCAGCGCCAGGATCACGACCCCCGCTCAGTACTGCTTCAGGCGCTGGGTCACTATGTCCTGGGGCATGAAACTCCGCGGAATTATGGGGACTTCCTGGCGCAGCGGGTGGCCACTAACTACTTCGCTGCGGCATTGCTGCTGCCGGAGCAGGCCACGGTGGAGTTCCTCCAAAAGGCCAAGGCCGCCAAGGAAATCGCTGTGGAGGACATCCGCGACGCCTTCGCTGTGTCCTACGAGACCGCCGCGCACCGGTTCACGAACCTGGCCACCAAGCACCTGGGCATCACCACGCACTTTCAGAAAACCCACCAGTCGGGCATCATCTACAAGGCCTACGAGAACGATGGCGTGACCTTCCCGCAGGACCACACCGGGGCGATCGAGGGCCAACCGTCGTGCAAAGCGTGGACATCCCGGGCCGTTTTCGATGTGCCGGACAAGTTCAGCGCCTACAGCCAGTACACGGATACGCCGTCGGGCACGTACTGGTGCACGGCCCGGACGGAGCGCTCGGCAGCCGGTGAATTTTCTTTGAGCATCGGGGTGCCCTACCAGCACGTGAAGTGGTTCCGCGGCCGGGAAACGACTGCCCGTGCCACATCCAACTGCCCGGACCCGAACTGCTGCAAGAGGCCCCCGGCTTCTTTGGCGAACGAGTGGGCCGGCAACGCATGGCCTTCCGCCCGGGCCCACTCGCACCTGCTTGCCGCCATGCCTCCGGGCGCGTTCCCGGGCGTGGACGAGACCGAGGTCTACTCCTTCCTGGCGGCGCACTCCGAGCGCTGACCCCCACGCTCTATCACGTCCCGCGTGTTTTGGCTGGACGCTCGCTCACGTTCCGGGTGTTTGGGGGTGACGCTTGCTCAGCAGCGTTCGGAATCGGAGTCTCCGCTGCCATGCGGGCGACTAATTGGAATGGTTTGTCCTCAATGCTAAAGAGGTGGCAGGGTGACCAGCTTTTGATCAATCGCGCACCAGGTTCGCGGTGGTCCCGCTGCTGAACGTGTGAAGACGTGGTAAGCCCACGTCATCGGCGGGACCGCAAAGCTCGGGCGTGGACAGCTGGAAGAGTGCATCTGCCAAGAAATCGCGTTCCTGCGGGTTCAGTGCAATATCTTCGCGTCCCTGCAGCTCCTCCGCCCATGCGCAAAGATCATCTGCACTGATCTTCCCAGCCCAGAATTCGTCAAGGGCATGGCCGATATCCTGAGCGAAAGCAGTGGCTAGCTCCTCTTGGGAAGACCATTCAAACGTCAACAATCGAGCTGACAACTCGGCTAATGGACGACGCAACTGTATGAGGTCATAGAGCGCTTCGCGTATTTGATCCTGCGACACCACGGAAGTTCCCCCTTCGGTCCACTAACCGCGGAAATCATCCCAACTGGCTGGAAGTCATTCACACTTCTCGGCGTCCGTTAAGGGACCGATGCTTGCGGGAGCATTACTGCCGTGGACATTCCGGAAGTCCGTCGCAGTAATTTCTCGATACATGACGGCACTCGAACCACGACTGGCAGCGTGACGTGTTGAACTGGAACGAGTAACCCTACGGCTAGATTTATTGCGTGAGTTCTCTTGTTGAAGAAGCCCTAGAGGTGCTTTATGCGGCCAAGGTTCCTCTGGCTCCGGGCTTATCGCCATGGCAGCTCGAGGATGTTGAAGAGCAGTTCTCGTTCGAGTTCAGTCCTGATCATGCGCGGTTTTTGAGTCTGGCGATGCCTATAGGCCCTGGCTGGGTTGATTGGCTGGGCGACCCCGTCGGAATTCAGAAGAGGCTCGACTGGCCGCGCGATGGCGTGTTGTTTGACGTTCGGGAGAGTGCTTTCTGGCCTGAGGAATGGGGCGAGCGGCCAACCGAAGTTGAGGAAGCCCTCCCAGCGGCACGTCAGCGATTGCGCACGGTGCCTGTCCTCGTCCCGATCTATTCGCACCGTTTCATGCCCGCAGCTCCTGCACCCGCCGGCAGCCCGGTTTTTTCCGTGTATCAAACTGATGTCATCTACTACGGCAGCGATCTCGCCTCCTACTTTCAAAGAGAGTTCTTCAACACTGCTGACCGAGAATCATCCCCGCATCGCATCGAGTTCTGGTCTGACCTGGCAGAGGGCCGGTGGATCTAAAGGCGTCTGCTAAGGGAAGCGTCGGGTGGGCAAAACTTGATCGCGGACTTCATCGAAGCCTGGAAAAAACTGCACAACGAGGCAGTAGGAAGGTGCACCGTGAAGGATCCCGTTGCGGAGCATGCTACCGAGACCGTCGTTGCGGTGATCCTCCACGACGAAAGCGTTCCCCAGCTGGAGTCAGGCACAACACTCAACGGGGCTCCCGGCGTCCGGTGAAAGATCGTTACCCGGACACATCTACCGGCCGGGATGCGGCCAAGTGACCAAGTTCAACTGGGCGTAGACAAGCTGTGCTGCATTCCGGCTCCCGCCGCGTTACTCTATCGTCAGAGTCTTTTGGCGATACGGGGGCGTCTTATGAATGAAGGCAACACCGCTTTTACAGTTGCCTTTCCCGAGGCTAAAAGAACGAGAACGGCCAGCACCTTGGCCACAGCTTCCTTCCTGGTGTTCTGGATTCTGTGGGGTATCGATTCTTTCGGGGGTTCGGATGTCCCGGACCTTCCGTGGTTCAGCCTAAGGCTCATCTCATTCGCGCTGTTCGTGGCATTTTCCATTTACGGGTGGCGGAAGCAGAAAGAGCTTGCACCCCTCATCAACCAGCGATTCGCCGCAGAGTTTGCCGCGCACACCAAAGAGGACTACCCAAAAGACGTTGACATCTTGAAAGTACAACAGTCTGTGGCTGTTATGAGGGCGGACGGATCAGTGCGCCTCTGGGGCGTGAAGCGTAAGAAGAACGTCTTCAACGTGTTCCCCATGACCTGAATCATTGCACACCCGGAATCTTCACCGGGGCGGGGTGTCGAATTCGGCATGCTATCGCTGGAGGCTCCAGGGATACTTACTCGTGGACTGCATGATCAGGTATCGATACGTTGCGCCCGTAATCGACGGGCATCCAACATGGACTTGGACGCCTGACAGGTCAGCGGCCGCACGGATGAACTCAGACCCTGTTGTCGATGATTGGGCAAGATCCGGTTGATGATCTTCCCGCCACAGAACGCATGGACTTGCTCGTCAGTCTGCTGGACTTCTAACCCCGTAAGCAGAAATACGCCATCCCTAGCACGCCTCGGTAGCCTTCTTCATATGCAGCGCGCTGTTCCTCATGTCTCGCGCGGACGTGCTCTGCCGCGGGGTGGTCGGCATCATGTGCTTCCAGCCAGCGGGTGAACCTGTCGCGATACCCGGCCTCAAAGACGTCCCACTCCTGAACGCTTGCCTGGTCGTGGTCCACTACCTCGAAACCAGCAGCCCTGATCTGATCGCGTAGCGCATGTTCTGTCAGGTACTCGTCATCACGCCCAGCGAGTGGTGCGGTGGCCGCGGGATGAGGTGCTGCTGACCAGATTGCCTCGCCATAGACGAGCCTTCCGCCGGGCAGCACCAAAGCCCGAAGGGCCCGCAGGGCTGCGGCGTAGTCAAGCGGCTGCGCGTCCTCTACCGGCGGTCCCCAGATCTGGCTCGCACCGATGCAGATGACCGCGTCTGCGGGCCGATCCTGGGCTTCCAGCCCGGGCACTGAATCAAAAGTCACTCTCTCAAGCAGTGCACGAGCCAAGGCTTGTTGCCTGGCCCGGTTGATGAACACGGAAGCACTGTCCACTCCGCGTCCACGAGCCTGCGGGGCCGAGTCCAAGACCCGAAGAAGCAGTTCACCCCATCCGCACCCCATGTCCAGAACCTCAGCCGGCGCCGGGTCGGTCAGGAATGCCACAAGGTGTGCAGCACGTTCTTCGGAGAGCGGGGTAAGCCAGGTCAAGGACTCGTACAGGGGCGGCAGTTCAAGCGAAGTACTGTCGGTCACTCAATGATGTTCTCACGACTCATCGAAGCGACTGCTTGTCTACTCGCACTGCACTCCAGTTGGCTGCCGGGTGAGGAATCCATGGAGAAACCTCCCTCTGTCGCTGTACAGCGACATCGACTACCCCCAGAGCAGCTACCCGTGGAGAAGCCGGATAGACTCCACTTATGGCCACTACAAGCGAGTCACTGTTGATGAGGCAAAGCCGCCTGCAGAGAGCACTGGCGCTCGTATTCGGCCTGTCGATGGTGGGTTTGTTGGCCTCGATTTTCCTGACGGGTGGTAGCCCGCTCTTCCCGGGGATGACGGGACCGCTGCTGGTTCTGGTCTTCTTCCTCGCCGCCGCAGGTAGCGTCGTCGGATTGGCCATCACCAGGTCGAGGCGAGCTGCCCAGGAAGCCGTTCACGGCAACTAAGGGCCGAGCCTCAGCGGACCAAGCGGCCCACCAGCTCGGCCGCCGCACCCACAACCTCGTCCGCCTCACGCTTTGAGGCACTCAACGCCACTTCCTGCCCCGAAACAGTCACGATGTCCGTGATCACCGCTACCGTCAATCGACCGAGGGTGTCGTCGCTGGCGCCGAGCAGGACCGAGTTCTGCCGGACCCATTCGCGTCCGCGCTCGCGCCGCAAAACCTCGAAGCCCGGGGGAGTGTCGCCCTCAATGAACACCCTCTCCAGTTCCCGGTGCTTCCAGGTGTAGTCGAAGTAGCTGCGGCTGCCCACGTTGAACAGTGCCAGCGGGTCTGTCTCGCCTGCCTTGCGTGCCTTGGCCACTGCAGAAGCCACCAGTCGCTCATGTTCATTCTGGTAGTCGTTCCACAGGGCAAGGAACAGCTCGGTCTTGCCGCCGAAGTGGTGGTAGAGGCTGCCTACGCTCGATCCTGCGCGGGAAACAATGTCCGAGATGCTGGCATTGGTGAATCCATGTTCCACGAATACCCCGGCCGCCGCGTCCAGCAAGGTGCGCTGCGTAGCCGCCGTCCGGGTCCACTGCCAGGAGCCCGCGTTGCTGGCAACTTCGGAGGTCTTGCGGACCATCGTGGGGCTCCTCCCTCAGTCAGAACGAAGACCGGTGTGTCTACTGCCTATTTTCTGGAATCCTACCCCCGGAATAATCCACATAGCGAACAGCGAACCTTGACGGACCAGTGAGTGAAAGGAAATAATTCTGGAAGTCTGTTCTAGAAATACATATTGCGGCATGTATCCGAATGCTGCGATTTTTGACGTCGGACGCCCCGAAACCCGGGTGCCGTTTTCACCGTCGGGCTGCAACTGGTTGAATCGCTATATAGCGCCAACTGGTCGCAGCCAACCAAGCCAGAGAGGAACGCGGCCTGATGTCCGTTTCAAGCAAGTCGTCCGGGATCACGTCGAACAGGTGGTTCAAGCCCGTCGTCGTCACCGCAGGAGCTTTGGTGGTGGCACTGATCCTCGTGCTCGTTGCGCAATGGCTTCGGACCCTTCAGCCGGTCCAGCAGTTCCTGACGGACTACCCCGGCCATTCCGCAATCCCCGACGGCACGCCCACGGGGTTCCCGGCCTGGCTTGGCTGGCAGCACTTCCTCAATATGTTCTTCATCGTTTTGATCATCCGTTCTGGCTGGCAGGTGCGCACCACCACTCGCCCGCCGGCGTACTGGACCCGGAACAACAAGGGCCTCATCAAGACAAAGAACCCACCCGCCAAAATCAGTTTGGACCTTTGGTTCCACCTGACGCTGGACGCCCTCTGGGTTTTGAACGGCATCATCTTCATCGTGCTCCTCTTCGCCACAGGCCAATGGTTGAGGATTGTTCCCACCAACTGGGACGTCTTCCCGAACGCCGTCTCGGCCGGCCTGCAGTACGCCTCCCTGAACTGGCCGGGGGAAAACGGCTGGAACAACTACAACAGCCTCCAGCTGCTGACGTACTTCATCACCGTCTTTATCGCCGCCCCGCTGGCCATCATTACGGGCATCCGGATGTCTGGGGCATGGCCCAAGAAAGCCGCGATCAACAAGTTCTACCCGATCGAACTGGCCCGCAAGATCCACTTCCCGGTGATGATCTACTTCGTAGCCTTCGTCATCGTCCACGTAACCCTGGTGCTGGCCACCGGTGCGTTGAACAACCTCAACCACATGTACGCCTCGAACAACGATTACAGCTGGTGGGGATTCGCCATCTTCGCAGCATCGATCGTGTTCACGGCGGCCGCTTGGTTCCTTGCCAGGCCACTGTTCCTGCGACCTATTGCCTCGCTCATGGGCAAAGTCTCGCGCTAAGCGCCTGCAAAAGAAGAGCCGCCCCGGAAGGCTTTCCAGGGCGGCTCTTTCGCGCGCCGGCGCTTGGCTTTCGTACGCAGGCGCTAGCCTCTCGCACGCAGGGAGGCGCTAGCTCAGCGCGCCGCCCTGCCACAGGGCATCAAACGGCGCCCCCGAGGCCACGCGGTTCTTGATACCCGCCGTCACGAAAACTTTGGCCGTGCGGGCTGCTTCCACCGGGGTTGCGCCCTTTGCCAACTCCGCGGTCACAGCAGCGGCAAGCGAGCAACCGGCGCCCGACACGGCAACCTCGCCCACCTTCGGAGCCCGCAGGACTTCCAGCGTGTCGCCGTCGTAGTAGACGTCGACGGCGTCCGGGCCTTCCAGCCGCACCCCACCTTTGGCGAGGACTGCCGCGCCGCTGATTTCGTGGATGCGGATGGCAGCAGCCTTCAGCGATTCTTCGTCCGTGATGGTGAGCCCGGACAGCGACTCGGCTTCAAAATGGTTCGGCGTCACGAAGGTAGCCAGCGGCAGGATTTGTGCCTTCAAAGCCTGGTCGGTGTCCAGCGCGTGGCCCGGTTCCTGGCCCTTGCAGATCAACACCGGATCCAGCACCACGTGCTTGAACGAGCCGTCCGTCAAAGCCTTCTCCACCGTGCTGATGGTTGCCGGGCTTCCAAGCATGCCGATCTTCACGGTATCCAGAACCGACGGTGCGCCGGAAGCGGCGCCGTATGCCGCCGTCGTGGCTTCCAGTTGGTCCGCGATGACCTGCTGGTCCACTGGCACGAAGCGGTGGTTCCAGTTGTCCTGCGGGTTGAAGGAAACGATGCACGTGAGGTTCGCGATGCCGAACACTCCGAGTTCCTGGAAGGTCTTGAGGTCGGCCTGGGCGCCGGCGCCACCGGTCGCTTCGGAGCCGGCGATGGTCAGGGCAATGGCAGGGGCAACGGCAGAAGTCATGACTTCATTTTGGCAGTTGCTCCGGTTTGACTCCTAAACGGGGCTAGCCGTGCAACGCCCGGTAAGCGGCCTCAGCGGCCGGATGCAGCGGCACCCCGGCAGTGTTGATCAGCGTTTCGGGACTGAGGAACTGGACCCCTGCGCTGGACTTAGGAACCAGGTCCTGGGCCTGCTCCACCAAAAGTTCGACGGTCTGCCGGACAACGTGGTCGACAAGGTCGCTCCGGCACAGGAGAAGGTTGGCGACCCCCACCGTCCAGACGGCGGGCGCGTCCCCGTAACTGTTGGCGGGGATGAGGACCCGGTCGTAGAAGAAGCCTGACTGTGCTCGCGTTGCCGGAATCAGTTCGGAGAGATCAAGAAGCCGCACGCGAAGGTCCTGCGCAGCCGCGGCGATCGGCGCCGTCGGAACCCCTCCGGACTGGATCATGACGTCGATCGAACCGTCGGCAAGGGCCGCGATCGCCTGGTTCAAGCCAAGGTTGACCTGTTTCAAGGACCGGTCCGGCGTGGCGGACTGCGGTGCCAGCCCCGCTGCGGCGATGATCCTTCCGGCGGTGAGGGTGGTCCCCGAACCGACTTCGCCCACCCCCGCGGTCTTGCCGGCGAGGTCCGCGAAGGACCGGATCGAACTGTCCTCCCGCACAATGCAGTGCACGTAGTTCTGATAGACCTTCCCCAAAGCCATCAGGCGTCCTTCGCTGTGGCTGTTCGCGGCGGGTTGGGCTGCCGCATCGGCGAGTGCGACGGCGAAGGTCGCCTCGCCGGACAGCACCCGCTGGATGTTCTCGAGGCTCCCGCCGGTGGTCAGTGCCCGCGCCTTGTTGGCGATCCGTTCCCGTTGCAGCAGGTCCGCCAGGAGGGTGGCGAACTCAAGGTAGAAGCCGCCCGATTCGCCACCGGCCACCGTGAGTTCCTGCGGCCGTTCCTCCGCGGAGCAGCCAGCCGTTGACGCCAGCAGGCCGAACGACACAGCTGCCCTTATGGCATTCCTTCGCGTCACTGTGCGGCTTTCAGGCATCGGAACCGCCCTGCGGGTGCACAAACTCGAGGCGCACTGTCAGCCCGTGCGGCACGCGGGGTTCCAGCACCAACCTTGCTCCGTTCGCTTCGGCCAACCGTTCCACAATGGTCATGCCCAGGCCATTGCCGGGGATCTTGCTGTGCTGCGGCGCCCGCCAGAACCGGGTGGTTGACGCGGCGAGCTGATCGGCGGGGAGGCCGGGACCGTCGTCGGAAACCACGACGGCGGTGCCACCCGGGGTGGGTTCGGTCGCCACCGTGATGTGGGAACCTGGGGCGTATTTGACGGCATTGGCCAGAAGCTCGCCCACCATATGCGCAAGTTCTTCCGGATTGCAGGCGATGGTGATGGGCCGGACAGGCTCGAGAAGCGTGATCGTGGCACCTGCCTGAAGGGCAGAGGGCGTGGCCCGTTCCGCCTCACCTTGCAGGACAGGAAAAGGGTCGATGACCGTCAGGCGCTGGTGTCCCGTTTCCTGATCCCCGCGGGCAGCCCCGGCAGAGGCGCGATGTTCCGCGGTGGCCAGCTTCAGCACGCCGTCGAGCATTTCCTCCACGCGCTCAAGTTCAGCGACGACGCCCGAAGCGGCGGCCTTTTCCGGTTCCGATCGCAAGGCGAGCTGCAGCAGATCGATCCGCAACCGCAACGCCCCCACCGGATTGCGGAGCTGGTGCGAGGTGTCGGCGATGAGTCGCCGTTGGGATTCCATGCTCTCGCTCACGGCATGGGCCATGGTGGTGAAGGAGCGGCTGAGTTCGCGCAGCTCAGGCGGCCCGGCTTCAGGCAGTTGGGTGGTCGCGCCGGTGGTTTCGAGCTCGTGGACGGCTTTGCTGAGGCGCTGGACCGGGCGCAAAACCCAGCCGGTGATACGGGCAGCGGCCAGCAGGAGCAGCGCGCCAAGCGCCACGGCGGCAACGACGACGACGAGCCACCGCTCCCGTAGCTTCTGGCGGGCGGCGTCGAGGTTCACCTCCATGACAACTTCACCGAGAACCTGGCTGGCCGTGCCGAAGGACCTTGAGATGATCTCGTTGCCCGTCCCGAAGGCGCGGATTGGACTGAGCGTTGTGTCGCTCAGGTTCAGGCTTGCCCTGCCGAGCGCGTCCATGACCTCCGGTTGATCGTCGCGAAGGCCGCCGGAATGGATGCTCTGGCCTTGCATGTGGATCAGTATTCCTTCGCCGTAAAGCTCGGCGTAGCGGTCCATTTCACGCTGCAGTTGAGTTGTGTTGTTGTCCTCCAGGGCATCACTGGCCAGCTGGGCGAAGCGGTTGAGGGCAGCGACCCTGTTGATCTGCAGCTCCTGCGTGAGCTCCCGGCTGGCCGACGTCAGGATCACGCTGGACACCGTCACCACAATCACCACCACCAGCAGGCTGAGGATGCCCAGGACCCGGAGTTTCACGGCTGCTCGACGCGGTAGCCGACGCCTCGGACATTGATGATGAAGCCGGGCAGCTGCAGCTTGGACCTGAGACCGGTCAGGTGCACGTCCAACGACCGGGAGTGCGCAAGAAACGCGTCGCCCCAGAGCGCGTCCAGGATTTGTTCCCGGGTGACCACCGAGCCCGCATGCCTGACCAGCAGGCCCAGGAGGTCGAACTCCGTGGCGGTGAGGGCCAGTTGCTTGCCGCCGACCGATGCCACACGGCGGTCGAGGTCGACCTCCAGCTCACCGAGGGCGATAGTGTGTGGTGCTGCCTGGCCCCCGCGGTTGGTCCGGCGCGTCACCGCCTCGATCCTGGCCAGCAATTCCACGAGTTTCACGGGCTTCACCAGATAATCGTCGGCGCCCGAGCGAAGGCCAAGGACCACGCTCCGCTCGTCATCGCGGGCCGTCAGGATCAGGATGGGGATCTGCGTGACCTGGCGGAGTTTCCTGAGGACGTCCAGGCCATCAAGGTCCGGCAAGCCCAGATCGAGCAGGATGACCTCGTGCTGACGGTGGGCCAGGAGCGCGTCCTCGCCGCGGGAAACCCGGGTGTGCTTGTGCCCGGCAGAGGCGACGGCGGCGCTCAAGGCTGAGGCCATGGCGTCGTCATCCTCGACGATGAGCACATGCACGGTGTAGTCCTTCGGGGGTTCGCTGAGCGGGGATCGCTGGTGGGTTCGTTGGTCGGGTTCGTTGGTTGGGTTCGCTGGTTGGGTTCGCTACTAGAGCTTAACGTTGTGAGGCCCGCTCTGCGCCCTTCGGAGTATCCAAAGAGTGCAGAGCGGGCCCCAAGAGGCAGCCAAGTCAGGCGTTGACGCGATCCTTCTTGTCGCCGTCGTCGTCTGCAGTGGCCCGGGCCTTGAACGCGTGGCCCTGCTCCGCATCCAAGTGCGTCGGCTTCTTGTTCTTCAGCGCGAAGATGTACACCAGCAGCGAGATGAAGATGGCCGCCGTGACGTAGGTGAAGAACAGGTCCACCTGGTCCGACTTCTGCAAAGCTGCACCAATCAGCGGAACCGTACCGCCGAACAGCGAGTTGGCGATCGCGTAGCCGAGGCCCACACCGAGCGCACGGATGGATGCCGGGAAGAGTTCGGCCTTCACCAAGGCATTGATGGACGTGTAGCCACCCACCATCAACAGGCCGCCGAACATCAGCAGGAATGCCACGAACGGATCCTTGGTCCCGGCCAGCGCCGAGAGCAAAGGCCACGTGAACAGAACGCCCGTCACACCGAACCAGATCAGCAGCGGCTTCCGGCCGATCTTGTCCGAAAGCATGCCGTAGACGGGCTGGAGCAGCATGAAGATGAACAGCGCCCAGAAGTTGATCACGGAGGTGTCCGTCTTGGCTATACCGGACGTATCGTTCATGAACTTCAGGATGAAGTTGGTGTATGTGTAGAAGGCAACCGTGCCGCCGAGCGTGATGCCGATGCAGATCAGCAGCGGCTTCCAATGCTTGGTGAACAGGAGCTTCATGGTGCCCGGCTGGGCTTCGCCTTCAACCTTGATGTGCGCAGCGCGCAGCTGATCGGCAGAGAGGGTCTCCTCCATGGAGCGTCGCAGCCAGAGCACCACCAGTGCGGCCACGCCGCCGATCGCGAACGGAATCCTCCAACCCCACGCGGTCAGGTCTTCCTTGCTCATGGTGTTCTGCAGGATCACGAGCACCAGGAGTGCCAGCATCTGGCCGCCAATCAGCGTCACGTACTGGAAGCTGGAGAAGAAGCCGCGGCGTTTGGCCGTAGCAGCCTCGGACATGTAGGTGGCGCTGGTTCCGTACTCGCCGCCCACCGAGAAGCCTTGGACCATGCGGATGAAGACCAGGAGGATCATGGCCCATAGACCGATGACGTCCTGGGTCGGCATGATCGCAATGGCGAACGAGCCGGCGGACATCATGGTCACACTGAGAGTAAGCGCGGCTTTACGGCCCTTGCGGTCGGCGTAGCGACCAAAGAACCAGCTACCGATCGGGCGCATGAGGAACGACGTCGAGAACACGGCCATCGCTTCAAGGCCGGCTTGGAGATCGTCCGAGGAGTTGAAGAAGTGCGACTGGAAATACGCCGCAAATGCGGTGTAAACGTATACGTCGAACCACTCCACGAGGTTGCCCGCGGAGCCTTTGAGGATGTTGCTCACTGCCTTGCGTGTCTGGGCGGCTTCGCTCAGAGGTGCAGCTTGTTGGGTGCTCATCAATGAACCTTCCTGGCGGCTGCGCATGCGGCAGCCGTGTCTTGCATGAGTTCGTTCTGTCCATGAAGCTCGTGCTCATGGCGTCCTTGCGCATGGCTCTTCGTCGACTAAGAAAGGCCCTCTTGGGGTGAAGAGGACGTATTCCAAACTATGGGTGATGCACGGCACAACCAACGTGGGAGGGGATTTCCTAACACTTCCTTAGGTTTCGGATGCGGTGGAGGGGGCCCCGTTCCGGGTACAACCGACGCTTGCTCACATCCCTAGGGTTTGGTGGGGACGCTTGCTCACATCCCGGGGGTTTGGTGGGGACGCTTGCTCACATCCCTAGGGTTTGGTGGGGACGCTTGCTCACATCCCGGGGGTTTGGTGGGGACGCTTGCTCACATCCCTTGGGTTTGGTGGGGACGCTTGCTCACATCCATCCGTCCATGATCGGGAGGGGCCTATTGATGCGAACGAGCTTCCAGATTGCGAGCCGTCCGAAGCCAGCTGCACTGGCTATGGACATTGAAAAGAAGATCGCGCCGTTCGGGGAGAGCCCGCCGAATGGCGCGCAGACGAGCAACGGGGCGAGGAAAAAGACCGCCACGTGGATCCATTGGTTGGTGATGCGTCGCAGGACGAGGCCGAGCAGAGATCCCGCGGAAACACCGATAGCCCACACTGGAATCAGGCTGTAAATGAAGAAGACGAGGGCCCAGCCCCCCGGTGACTGGACTGCAAGCAACAGGCAGAAAGTCAGATGCGCCACCGCGACGCCGACAGCGAGGCCTCCGCCTCCGATCACTACCCGGTCTTTCGATCCGTATCGCCAGCTATTCCGCGACCCAGGCGCCACCAGTCCGTACTCGGACTCGTCCGCCCAACTGTCATCGTTCATAGTTGCTCCCGGTTTGGTGAGTAAGGGTTGGGCGGATGGGGCGGTTTGGTGAGTGAGGGTTGGGCGGATGGGGCGGTTTGGTGAGTGAGGGTTTGGGGGACGGGGTGGTTACGTGAGTGAGGGTTTGGGGCGCCCTGTGGCGATCTCGTTGAGCGCACCGGCCAACGATGGGTATTCAAATGCGAACCCCGCGTCGAGCAGTTTCCGGGGCTCCACCCACCGGCTCTTCAGCACCAGCTCGGTCTGGGTCCGAATGAGAACAGAGCCAGCCTCGAGCAGCCACGACGGCGTCGGGATGCCAAACGCAATACCAAGGCTCCGCCGAACCAGTGCCATCAGCTCCCGATTGTCCACCGGGTAGGGCGACGCTGCATTGACCGGGCCGCTCAGTTCAGGCCTGGCGTGGAGAAACAACACTGTCCGGAACAGGTCCTCCACATGGATCCAGCTGAACTTCTGCGTTCCTGGCCCCATGTGCCCACCCAAACCCAGCCGCGCAAGGTTCCGGAAAGGAGTCATGACCCCGCCGCCGGGACCCAGCACGATCGCAATCCTGAGCGGAATCTTACGGGTCTCCGGCACAACAGCCGACGCCAACTCGTCTTCCCATGCCCGGGCAACGTCCACGGAAAACCCGCTGCCCAGTTCGCCTGCGATCTCTGACTGCGGACGGTCCTCGGCATGCCGATAAATGGTGCCGGTACTTGAGTTGATCCAGGTCCTGGGCGGCTCGTCACATGCAGCGACGGCCCGGCCCAATGCCCGTGTGGTCAGAACCCTGGAGTCCAGGATTTCCTGACGGTGGCGCTCGTCGTAGCGGCAGTTCACGGATCGTCCGGCGAGGTTCACCAGCAGTTCGGCGCCGTCCAGCGCCTTGGTGATGGCGCCGTCGTCGTTCCATTGCGCGTCTGACGAAGGGCCGCGTCCAACCGTCCGCACCTGCCATCCTTCATCAGCAAACCGCCGTCGGAAGTAGCTGCCGATGAAGCCGCTCGCGCCCGCGATCACCACGGTCCGGGTCATCACGAGTCCTCCTTCACGCTGCGGACGAGTCCCAGGACGTCGTCAAACACCTTGCTCACCCCGGGAATTTTCGCGAGCGACAAACCACGAGCCACCAGCGGTGCCGCACCGTCGATCAGTTTTCGCGTGCGGCGTTGGCCCGCGGATTTGTCGTAAACCCAGAACAACGCGACGCCCATGTATGCCAGCCACAGCAATTCGGGCAGATCGGCGCGCAATTTCTTAGCGACCGCGGGGGAGGAACCCTCAACGGCGGAACGGAAGATCGCGAGCGAAGCGTCACGGGCGGCGGTGGACGCCTGGCCGAACGGGTTGACGGGCGACGTCGGCCGGATGGCAGTTGAGATGAAGTCGGAACCGAATTGGTGATACGGCGCCATGACATCAATTCCGGTGTGGAGGACCGCCTTGAGCCGGCCCGCGAGGTCTTGGACATTTTCGAGTGCCTGCGCTGCGGCAACTGCATGCTCATCCTGTACCTGGATGTATAGCTCTTGGACCAGTTCATCCTTGGATGCGAAGTAGTAGTACGCATTGCCGACCGACACCCCGGCTTCCTGGGCGATGGCGCGCATGGTGGTTTTTTCAAAGCCGACCTCGCGGAACATCTTCAGCGCGACGTCGGCCACCAGTTGGCGGGTCTGCTCACTTTTCGCGGCCATGCGGTGCTCCTGACGGAAATTTTGAACGTGTTCAGAAATGAGTATGGCACATTCTTGAACGTGTTCAAAAGATGAGGGGGTGTGGGGTGTGAGGGAGGGTTTGGTTGAAGGGGGTGGGGTGTGAGGGAGGGTTTGGTTGAAGGGGGTGGGAGAATGATGGAGGTGCCGGCTGCATGCCCCACCACCCCAGTGCTAATACAGCGGGGCTCCTCGGAACAGGATGCCTGCGCGAACCACTACGAAATGGATGACCCATGCCCTCGCCCTCCGGCTCCAGCACGCTGAGCAAGCCTGCACCCCGCTTCGCCTCGATCGGATCACCGTACTTCGGCATCATGCTTGCCGTCATGGCCGTGGTGCTGATCCTGTCCAATATCGGCGCCTCGAAGGGTGTGGTGCTCGGGCCGATCATCACCGATGGCGGGTTCTTCCTGTTCCCGCTGGCCTACATCCTGGGCGATGTCATGAGCGAGGTCTACGGCTTCAAAGTGGCACGCAAGGCCATCATCACTTCCTTTGCCCTCTCGGTGTTCGCATCCCTCTGCTACTGGGTGATCATCATCCTTCCCGGCTTCAACGACGACTACGGAACCGCCAAGCAGGCCGCCATCGAGGGCGCACTCGGCCCCGTGCCGCAGATCGTGCTCGCGTCGCTGCTTGCCTTCCTGGCCGGCCAGACCATCAACTCGTGGATCCTTGTGAAGATGAAGGCACGCACGGGTGAGAAGAGCCTGTGGGCACGCCTCATGGGCTCCTCGGTGGTGGGCGAGTTCGTGGACACCCTGATTTTCTGCAGCATCGCGGCGTCGGTCATCGGCATCACCGACGCCGGCTCGTTCGTCAACTACGTCCTGGTGGGCTTCGTCTACAAGACCGCCGTGGAGTTCCTGTTCGTGCCGGTCACCGTGCTGGTTGTCGGCTGGATCAAGAAGCGCGAGCCGAGCTACGGAGTTAGCTGAGTTCGCCGGAACAGCGCTGCGGACGCTGGGGCTGTGCGAGATCGCCGGACACGAGCGGCGATCTCGCACAGATCCCGCTTCCCGCGCAGTCCAGGCGATCTCGCGAACCAGCACGACGGCGGTCCTCGCGGCCGGCGTTGAGCTCACCGACGGAGGGCCTTCAGGACGCGCGCTTTGAACTCCTGCTCCTGAAACAGGTCCCGCCACTCCACCCGGATAAAGAACCAGCCGTCCTCGACGAGTGCTTTCTCCCGGCGTCGTTCCTCGAAGATCACACGATCCGTACGGGCGTACTTGAAGTACTTCACCTCTCCGTCGAACTCCAGGGCCACCTTCTCCTTCTTCCACGCAAAGTCCATCCGGTAGCGGCCGACCCGGCTTTGCACCTCTACCTGCGACTCGGGCATCGGCAACTTGAGCCGCTGGAGGAGATCACGGCACAGCGTCTCACCTGCGGATTCGGAGGCGGGGTCAGCATTGGCCAAGCATCTCCGCAGGGTCGTGACTCCTCGGCGTCCCGTTGAGGCACCGGCGCACGCCATCATGAGAAGCCTGTCGGCTCCGAGCCGAAGCGCATGATCCATGATGATCAGGGCCTGCGGGTAGCTCAGGGTCATGGCACAGTCCACCACCGTTCGTTCCAGGTCCGTTACGGGTAGGTACTCCACGGTGACGATCTGGGAGGCCGGCAACCGCAGCCTGTGGCCGCGAACATCCTTGCCAAGCCGGCCGCTGGAGGGGTTGGTGGGAAGAATGACATGGATCAGCTGGTCCACGTTCCATAGGAACAAGCCGTGCAGGCGGGCCGCAGAAGTATGGCTGTAGACGAAGTCCCCTTTGGACGTGACGAGAGTTCCGTGAGCATGCGCGTGAATCAGTTGTTTACCGCGGGCATCGACGGGCTGTTTGTCCCACGCCGCCTTTCGGACGTAGCATCCCTGGCGTACACGGAGAAGCTCACCCTTCCGGACCAATCCGGCGATTGCGCGTGAACCAAGTCCCAGTTCGTTGACTTGCTGTGTGCGCCACAGTGTTCCCAGCTGGGGGAGGGTCGGCATAAGTTTCTGGCTCATGTAACCAGCCTTGGCTGCGCGTCCGCCCCAAGACAGCCCCTGCTGCCGCTATGTGGAAAACGCTTGAGATCGCTGTAGTCATGCCGACGACGCGGGAGCTGTGCGAGGTCGCGGCTCAGCTCCAGCGATTTGGAACCGGACTAGCGATTTGGCACCGGTCTCGCGATCTCGGCGCGCCAGCGGGAGCGCGCCAGCGGGCGTCGGGCCGGGAGCGAGCGCAACCCCGGCCTACGAGTAGTAGCGCCCCAGCGTCTCGGCCTTGAACTCAAAGAAGTCCCCGGATTCGATGGCAAGGCGGGCATCGTCCACCATCTTCACAACAAATCGCTCGTTGTGGATGGAGATCAGCGTTGCCGAGATCATTTCCTTGGCCTTGAACAGGTGGTGGATGTACGCGCGGGAGTAATTCACGCACGTGTAGCAGTCACAGCCGTCCTGGAGGGGTCCGAAGTCCGTCTTGTAGCGGGCTCCCGACAAGTTGAAGCGCCCGAACGGAGTGTAGAACGCGGAGTTCCGGGCCACGCGGGTGGGGGAGACGCAGTCGAACGTGTCGGCGCCGTTCTCAATGGCCGTAAAGATGTCGTCCGGCTCGGAGATGCCCAGCAGATGCCGCGGCTTGTCCTCCGGAAGTTCCTCGTTGCACCAGCGGACGATCGTGCCCAGGTTCTCCTTCTCCAGCGCACCGCCGATTCCGTAGCCGTCGAAGGGCATGGCACCGAGGTCCTGGCAAGCCTTGCGGCGAAGGTCCTCATACTGGGCGCCCTGGATCACGCCGAACAGTGCCTGGTACGGCTTGCCCACGCGGGACGCGGTCAGTGAAGCGTGCTCTTCCAAACACCGCAGCGCCCACAAACGGGTCCGCTCCAGTGACTCTTCCTGGTACGCCCGCGAATTTTGCAGCGTGGTGAGCTCGTCAAAGGCGAACATGATGTCCGCGCCGATCTGGTGCTGGACCTGCATGGAGATCTCGGGGGAGAAGCGGTGCCGGTCCCCGTTCAGGTGCGACTTGAACCAGACCCCGTCATCGTCAATGTGGGCCAGCCGCTCCTTGCCGGGAGCCACGGCGTCATCGGGGCCGGAAGAATCCACGTTCTTCATGTCGATGACCTTCTTGAACCCCGAGCCCAGGCTCATCACCTGGAATCCGCCGGAGTCGGTGAAGGTGGGCCCGGACCAGTTCATGAACGCGCCCAGCCCGCCGGCGGCGTCGAGGATTTCGGGGCCGGGCTGCAGGTACAGGTGGTAGGCGTTGGCAAGGACGGCCTGGGCGCCGAGCTCGGCGATGGACTCAGGCAGCACCGCTTTGACGGTGGCTTTGGTCCCGACGGCGATGAACGTGGGCGTCTGGATGGTCCCGTGCGGCGTGGTGATGGTCCCGGTGCGGCCCAGGAAGGCGCCGCCGTTGGCGTCTACTTGAGCGTCCGACGGCGAGCACGTCTCAGTCAGGCGCGTGCCCACCGAGAAGGAGAACTCGGATTGCCGATCGGACAAACCGGGCAGCGCAGGGGAAGAAGCAGGAGCAGGAACTGAAGCTGGCACGCTACCAAGTGTGCCAGCTTTACCGTGGGTAACCTGCCCGGGTAAGGCTACGACCCGTAGTTTTCAGCTTTCCAGTTGTCCCACGACGACCGGATGTCCGCCAAGGTGTGGGCCCCCAGATCGTACGTGGAGGCAATCACCATGGAGCCGCCGTCGGGCCTTTTCTCCGGAATTGGCAGCTGCTCGGCGACGATCAAAAGCCCATCTCCGTGCTCGGCGTAGCTGTGGACGGTGAGGCCAACCTGGTGCCGGCTCTTGAACCAGACCTTGCCGGAGATCTTCTCACCCGTCGCGAGAGTGAGTGAGTACTCCTCCCCAACGGGCGGCAAATCTCCGAGCCCCAGCTTCTCGATCGCGGGGCCGCCTTTGCCCGGCAGCGAGACGAAGTGCGTCCGCCGGTGCCCGTGCGGGTGCCGCTCCAGGGCGAAGCGCAGCTGGTGCAGGAACGTGAGCCAGCCTTGCGTGATGTCCTCGTCCCAGTCAGCCCACTCGGAATCGTGGTCAAGGGCGACCCTGGTGATTCTTACTTCCGTGCCGCCGGAGACGGGGTGCAGTTCAAAGATGTCCCCGCCGTTGACGGTGAGGCTGGTGTGATCGGGTCCTTCCACAACGTCCGTGTTGAAGTAGATTTGCTTGATTTCGTCGGCGAGATCGTCGGCTTCCCAACCGTGCCATTGGGCAACCAACGACGGTTCGCGCAGCATGTTCCAAACCTGCTGCGCATCGGCATTAACCACAACGCTCAGATTGTTCGTCATGGCCCCGAATCTACCGCCGTTGGCGCCCACATAACAGGTCTTGAATTTCCCGGAAAACGGCTTAGGCGCGGACCGATTCCAGTTCGTTTGCGATCCTTCGGGCCAGCTCGTCCTCGCCAATGGTCTTGGACCCGCCGTGGGCGCGCAGGAACATCAGCGCTTCGAGGCGCAGGAAGCGCCATTCGCGTTCGGCTTCGTGGTTGCCGTTGTCGATCGCGCGGAAGATTTCCTTGTCATAAAGGTTGGGTTCGTTGAGCGAGCGCTGCCGCACCCTGGCGTTGATCCGGGCCTTGAACGGGTCCTCTTCCTGGGACTCCGGTGCCCGGAGCAGCTTCTCGTAGACGGCGGCGCGTTCAGGCTGGCCGGCCTCGCGGCAGATGAAACTGGACAACGCCAAAGCACGCTCGATCGACGCCCACCGGTCCAGGTTTCCATCGAACGGCAGAACGTTCAGCAGATCCGCGACCTCCAAAGCGTGGTCCGGATCCCGCAGCACAATGCACAGATCGAATGCGAGGTTGCTGAGGTCCCGGAGGCAGCTTCCGGATTTGGTGTTGATGCCCTTCGCGAGCCGGTCTGCGAGCACTTGCACGCCGTTTTTGCCCTTGTGGTTGGCCGCGGCGGCGCTCACCACAGATTCCGGGGTTCCTTCGGGTTCGGGAATGAGCGCGAGTTCTTCAGCACTCGGTCCGGTGTAGGCGGGCGGCGTTTCAGGGCGTGGAGGCACGACGACGGCGGGTCCGGCGGGAGCATCGGCGTCGGCTTCGGAGGAGGTGCTGGAGTCCGTGGTGCTGGAGTCGGCGGTGCCGGAGTCGGGCCCGGGCGAGTCGGCCGTGCCGGCGTCGCCGGCGTCCGCGCCTGAGTCGGCCGGAGCCCCGTCACCCACAGGAACACTGGACGCGACAGCGATCCGCACCGTGCCGCCGTCGTCCATTGCCAGGCGCAGCAAAGCGGCGACGCCGTAGTCATCGTTCTCGACGTCGATACTGACGATTTCCTGGGCCGGCCCGTCACCGGGTGGGAACACAAAATCCCCGGGCCGCAGGTCCCCAGCCTGCTTCTCTCTGTACTGCTGTGTGGCTGGGCTGTGAGTCATCGGAAGTCCTTTGGTTCTCTTGGGGTCCGCCGTCCAGTCTACAAAGACGCGCTGCTGCCGGGGCCGGGACCCGCTAGAGGATCACGCCCGAGAATGCCAAAGCCTGCCGCACGAGGTTGCCCCGGCCGCCGTCGAATTCCTGCTGGACGTTCTCGCTCAGCACTTCCTGAGGCGTCATCCAGGTCAGTTCCAGGGCGTCCTGGCGCGGATCGCATTCTCCGGTCACCGGGATGACATAGGCGAGGGAAACCGCGTGCTGGCGGTCGTCCGTGAAGCCTGTCTGGGACGGCGCCGGGAAGTATTCGGCCACGGTGAAAGGAACGGGGCTGATGGGCAGCTGCGGGAAGGCCAGGGGACCGAGGTCCTTTTCCATGTGCCGTAGAAGCGCCGCGCGGATGGTTTCGCGGTAGAGGACGCGGCCGGAGACGAGGTAGCGCACCATGTTGCCGTCGGCGTCGCCTTGCAGGAGCGTGCCAACCTCGTTCACGTATCCGAGCGGATCCAGCCGGACGGGGACGGCCTCCACGTAGACCATGGGGAGGCGGCCGCGGGCTTCGAAGAGGTCCTCATCAGAAAGCCAGCCTGGATACGGGTCCGGTGTACGTACGCTCATGGTTAAGTTCTACCGCATCCCCGGCCGAAGTTCCGTGGAGGCATTCCGGTTGCCGGGGCCGTTACGCTCTCGGCTGTATTACGGATGGGAGCCGGGGGCCTTCTCCACCACAATCGACGCCGGCGCGGAACCGCCCACGGCATCCGGATTGGCCACGTACAGGACGTCCTCGCTGATCCTCGCCTCGATGTCCGCTGCCTTCAGCCGTCCCAGCAAGGGTTCCAGGTCGCCGTCGTATTCGAACGCGAGGTCGCCGTTGGTGCTGTCCGCGCCGTGGATAACCCGCAGGACGCCGCCGTTCTTTGTGGTGAAGGAGGCCGATTCGTCGTCGTCTGCGCGTGGGCGTGCGCCGATGTTCCGGAGGTCGCCGGCGGCCAGGGCCACCAGCGGGCTGACCCAGGTCGCCACGACAGTGAGGGCGGGATCAGCGTCGGCGGACGTGGCCCAGGAGCCATCAGCGGCACGCGTGGCCGGGAAGGCGAAGAACTCGAATCCGTCGTCCGACGAGATCCGGACGGCAGGCCCGTCGGGGCCATGGTGGACTTCGGCCTGCGTGCCGTCGTCGTCGGTACGCCGCGCGAACTCTTCCAGGTCTCCTGCCTCGACGCTGAAGACCGTGCTGCCATCCAGGGGGTGTCCGTGCTCCACACGCCCCAGGGCGACGCGCCCGGAACCGGCGTCGAACTCCAACCAGTCACCGTCCTCGACGGTCACCACCAAACCCAGGGCCCGCATGAGTACAGACCACTGTTCCGGACGGGACGTGTAATGGATGGGGCGTGCGCGCAACATTGGTCCTCCAGGTTCTGGGCGTCGTTCCAAGCCTATTCCGCGTGCCCGTATCGGGTCCCGCGCTTTCACCAGCAGAATGGGACCATGCCCATTGAGCTTGAGGAATTGGTAGTCAAAGACGGCACGGCCTGGCGCGCCTGGCTGGCTGAACACGCAGCAGAGAGCCCTGGCGTGTGGTTGATCCTGCACAAAAAGGGCGGCAACGTCACGGAACTGGACTACGACGCCGCCCTGGACGAGGCCCTGTGTTTCGGTTGGATCGACGGGCAGTCCAGGAGCCGGGACGCCGAAAGCTACTTCCAGCGCATGACCCCGCGGGGTCGCCGCAGCATCTGGTCCGCGCGGAATGTAGGCCATATTGCCCGGCTCGAAGCCGAGGGCAGGATGACCGACGCCGGCCGCGCCGCCGTCGACGCTGCGAAAGCCGACGGCCGCTGGGAGGCTGCCTACGCCGGCCCTGCCGACTCCGTGGTTCCGGACGACCTCGCCGCTGCCATCGCTGCTGATCCTGAGGCGCAGGCCATGTTCGACGTCCTCACGTCCCAGAACCGCTTCGCCCTGATCCACCGCACCAACCTGGTTAAACGGGCCGATACCCGGGCGCGCAAAATCGCCGGGTTCGTGGACATGCTGTCCCGCCACGAAACGCCTTATCCGCAAAAGAAAAAGCCGGCAACACCCCCGAAACCCGCCGTCTAAAGCGTGGCGGCGGCCTCGAAAGTCATCCAGGCCTGCAGTTGGGTGGAAAGTTCGACGGCGGCACCCGCCGGATAGGTCTCGGTCGCCGGACTCAGGGGGTTGGGAGAGAAGAGCAACGGAGTGTGTCCTGTCGGCGTGCCGCGCACCAGCTCCGGTGCTTCGCGGCGGCCTGTCCAAAAGGCCCCGGCGGTGGCGAGGACCAGTTCGCGGGCAACCGTGCGCGCCTCCAGGGGAAGCCGTTCGTCCCGTCCCGCCAAAGCGAGGTAACGGACCAGGATCCCGGTGAACAGGCCGCCGTCGCCGGTTCCATCGCCTCGGATCACCCGGGTGCCGGGAACCGTCAACTCCCGGTCAACGGCCGCCACCAGCTGCGCTGCCCGTTCAAGGTTGACCGGGCCGCCGAGTTCCAGCAGCGCCCCAAGAACCGGGCCTTGGTTGTAGGTGTACACGGCGTCCTCCAGGACGGGTTCACCGTTCCTGATCCGGATCCCGTCCTGATAAACGCCGCGTTCAGGATGAAGCAGCCTGGAATTGAGCCATCCCACCAGGGCCTGTGCCCGCTCGCGGCGGCCGGTCCGGGCGAAATACAGGGCTACGGGTGCGGTAGCAGGAGTGTTCTTGAAGTCCCTCTTGGTACTCCAGAACGTCCCGCCGCCCAGATCGTCAGTGGACGCAGAATCGAACTGCAGCGTCAACCGTTTTTGGATGTACGCGTTGCGTCGGCGCCCCGGTTTCCGGGTCTCTTCCGCGAGCCTTTCGAGCCTGAGCGTTGACAGGGCGAGCCATGCCATGTCGTCGTAGTAGTGGTTCTCGAACCTGAACAGGTTCCTTAGCCGGATAGTGGTGACCAGCCGGGAAGCGAGCCTTCCGGCGCTCGGGCGGGAGCCGCCGTCGAACCTTGTTTTCCTGGCGAGCTCCCGGCGACCCGTGTCCACCAGGCAATCCACATAATGCGCCTGCCACCAGTAGTGCCAGGGGCCCAGCAGGCTGCGGATCGTGTTCCCCGGGATCCTGATGGCGCCGATGTGTGTGCCGGGCAGGAAGAGCAGCCGCCGCCCGAAGCTGCGGGTCACGGAACGGGCTGCCTGGTCGGCGCGGCCGGCCCAATCGGCATCATCCGGGGTGGGGAGCGGTTGGTTGTCGAGGGCATCGTGCACGGGCATGGGAACAGCCTATCCGGGGACCGGGTGTGCACTGGCTCACAATTCCAGTTAACATGCATTAACGGATTTGGGTTCTGCATCAAGGAGGATGGATGGACATCAACGGCACGGTGGCGCTGGTCACTGGAGGAGCTTCAGGTTTGGGCGCTGCCACCGCAAAGCGCCTGTTCGACGCCGGAGCATCAGTAGTCCTGGTGGACCTGCCCCAGTCCGCAGGCGAGGCCTACGCGGCGGAACTCAACGCCGGGAGCAGCGGAGGCAAGGCGGTCTTCGCTCCTGCGGACGTCACCAACGAGGCCCAGGTCCAGGCCGCCGTGGACGCGGCGACATCACTGGGGCCGCTGCGCATCGTGGTCAACTGCGCCGGTATCGCAACGCCGGGAAAAGTCCTCGGCCGGGACGGCGTCCTGCCCTTGGAGACCTTCAACAAAGTGATCCAAATAAACCTCATCGGCACGTTCAACGTGATCCGGCTGGCAGCTGCTGCCATGGTGGAAACAGAACCGGTGACCACCGGGCTGGGCGGTCCCGAACGCGGCGTCATCATCAACACCGCATCCGTGGCGGCCTTCGAAGGCCAGATCGGCCAGCCCGCCTACGCCGCCTCCAAGGGAGCGGTGGCTGCCATGACGCTGCCGCTGGCGCGCGAGCTGGCGCGCTCGCTGATCCGGGTGGACACCATTGCCCCGGGCATCTTTGAAACACCCATGATGGCCGGACTTCCCCAAGCGGCCCAGGACTCGCTGGGCCAGCAGGTCCCGCACCCCGCACGCCTGGGCCGGGCTGCCGAATACGCCAACCTGGCCGCGCACATCGTGGAAAACGCCATGTTGAACGGTGAAACCATCCGCCTGGATGGGGCCATCCGGATGGGCATCAAATGATGGGCGACTACAGCGGCACACCGGTAACGGCGGGATCCTCAGGTGGCACCCAGGCGTCAGCAGCGGATCTTCCCACAGCGGACTTTTTCGACTTCGAGTCGCTCCTGAGCGTCCAGGAACAGCGGAAACTCAACGAACTCCGGGCGTTTCTCGCCTCCGAGATCGCGCCGTACGCCGGGCAATGGTGGGAGAAAGCGGAATTTCCGGAGCATATCCTGCCGAAACTCGCCGCGCTGCGGCTCAGCGCGCCGGCCCAGCGAGGGTATACCCATCTTTTCGCCGGCCTGGTCATCGCGGAGATGACGCGCGTCGACACCTCGATCGCCACCTTCTTCATGGTCCACCACGATCTCTTCGTCGAGTCCCTGTACGACTTCGGCAGCGACTCCCAGCAGGACCGCTACCTCGACGACGCCTCGAACCTCCGCACCACAGGCGCCTTTGCGCTCACCGAACCGGACCACGGTTCCGACGTCGCCGGTGGCATGGAAACCACGGCCCGCCGCGTGGCACGCCCAGCGTCCGACGGCGGCGACTACTGGGTGCTCAACGGCGCCAAGCGCTGGATCGGCAACGGGACGTTCTGCGATTACATGCTGGTATGGGCGAAGGACGAAGCCGACGGAGCCGTGCGGGCATTCATCGTGGACGCTTCGTTGCCCGGCATCACCAGGAGCCGGATCGAGAACAAAATCGCACTCCGGACCGTGCAGAACGCCGACATCGTCTTCAGGGACGTGGAAGTGGCCGAGGCAGACAGGTTCTCAGGCATCAGCAGCTTTGCCGACACCAACCACCTTCTGCGCGGCTCCCGAATCATGGTCGCCTGGCAGGCGGTAGGCCAGCAGTTGGCCGCCTTCGACGTCGCCCGGCAGTACGCCGTCGAGCGCTTGCAGTTTGGAAAGCCGCTGGCCAGGTTCCAGCTCATCCAGCAGCACCTGGTGGAAATGCTCGGTAACGCGGTGGCCAGCATGGGGATGATGGTCCGCATAGCCCAACTGCAGGAGGATATCTTCACTGACGCGCAGGGTCTCCGGCACGGTGGTGCGGATATGGCCCAAGTGGCGCTCGCGAAGGCCTACTGCAGTGCGCGGATGCGCGAAACCGTGGCGCGGGGCCGTTCCATCCTGGGCGGGAACGGGATCGTCACCGATTACCGGATGGCCAAGATCTTCGCTGACGCCGAGGCAATCTACACCTACGAAGGCTCCTATGAGATCAACTCGCTGATCGTTGGCCGCGCCGTGACGGGCGTTTCTGCTATCGCCTAGGCCCAGGCCGGAGCCGGGGCTGCCTAGGCCTGGGGGACCTTCTCACCGGCCTCCACCCGGACGTCGATCGAATTTCCCCGGACGGGCATGGGGCAGGTGCCGTATGGGGTGAAGGCGCTGGGGTAGTTGATGGCACGGTTGAAATCGATCACCACCGAGCCGTCAGGCCGGGGCCGGGGAATGAAGACCTTGCGCCACTCGTCCGTTGTGTCGCCATTGGTTTCATCGTGGAACGTGACGTTGAGCGCGCCGAGCTTCTCCGCCTCGGCATGGAGCCGGATCCCGTGCCCGATGCCGGGGACGTGGAAAACAACCTCGCCCACGGAACGGTGTACGCCGTCCACCAGGGGGTTGGCCGTTCCGATGGGGACGTCCTGGGGTTCTTCATACGGCTCGAAGCGGCCAGTGACCACCCAGTCAGGGTTGTAGTCGTAGGTCGGCACGCCCGTGAACTCTGTGAGGACCGGAGATGCGTCATCCCGGGTCCGGATGGCGTACTTGTCGGCACGCATGGCCAGCTCAACCACTACCTGCTTGCCGTCTGCGCCTCCGTACTGGACCCACATCAGGGATTCTTCGTCTTCCAAGACCGCGCTGATGGTGCCGTCCACCTTGTCACCGCTGGCCACCAATGTGAGGCCGTCTGCGGCGCTGGCAGTCAGAAATGCTGTTGTTCCGTCAGTGGACCAGAGCCCGGGCGCGAGCTCGACCTCGGACGGTTCTTCGGCCAGCCACTGGAAGGAGGTCAGGGTCAGCCAGCCATGCCCTGTGGCAAGCGCTGAGTTACGGCCCTCACGGAACCGCTCCCATCGGGCGATCCGCGGGTCGGTTGCTGTGGCAGATGAACTCATGGCTCTCCTTGGCTGGCGGTGGTGCGTTGGTGCACTTTCCTCAACCATGCACCGGGCTGCGGCATTCCCCGAATTCCTGTCTCCGGCACATGGCGTTGGAACGGCTCGCGCTGGCCCCCAACCCATGCCAGCGCGAGCCGCGTTTGATGGTCGATCCCCGGAGAGCCCGGGAACGATCCATCAGAGGGTGAGTGGCCGTACCGCGCATTTCATGACGCGATGGAACCCGGGTCTTAGTTCGATTCGAAGAAAGAGACCGCCGGGGCTTTGGAGGGGACGGCCGTTGATACTGCCGCCGTCCCTCCTGCCAGTGGATAGAACTTGATGCGCGACGGCCTGAGGGCGCCGTCACCGACCTCCTCCATGGCTGTTCTGCATTTCATCACCCGGGCGAGGTTGCCTTCACTGAGCGGAAAGAGAACATGGACAGCGGAGTCCAAGTACATGGCTGTGGCGCCTGTTCCACCCAGTTGCGCCTTGACGACTTCCCCTATGAGGGCCAGCAACGTCCAGCAATGACTGCGGGTTTCCTGCGGGCCGGGAACCGAGATGACGGCCAGTGCGTGTGCCCCCTGGCATTCAGTGGCGATCCCGGACACTTCATGGATGCGTCGCTGAAAATGGGCTTTGCTGGCCAGGCCCGTGTACACGTCGGTGCAGGAAATGGGCGGGGCCGTCTCAGCAACTTCCGCCCAGCCTTCTGCCAGTGATTGGAGGGCATCGATGTCCAGGGATTGTTTGGCCGCAGTAAAAAGTGCCCTGAAATCCGTCATGGTCTCGCCGATGCTCACGCCGTTCCTCGCCCTGGCGGCGCCCAGGGATTTTGCTGAGGTTGCCGGAACCGCCGCGCTTGTGGCGAGGGATGTCACCACGGAGCGGACCTCCGGCTGAAACCAATCCGAGCGGAAACGCCAGCCGGCCTGATAGCTGGTGCTCTGCCATCTGCGCAGCAGAAGGTGCCGCGCAAAGGTGCATTCGCCCAGTGATTTTGTGCGGAACGATGTCATATTCGAGCAGTGCACTTTTCGGGCGTTTCGTGACGAAACAGCTCCAAGAGATCGTTGGTAAACATTGTGGACAAATTCGCGTCACGACTCCCGGGCGACCCCCACTTCATATGTATGGGCAGGGTTCATTACGTTTTGGGGGCGCTTAGATGGCACGGCGGTCACGCTCGAGCAACAAATCAAACCGCGGAGTCAACGACGATGGACATCTGATTGAGCTGGTCCGCAGCGGGGATATGTCGGCCTTTAACCACCTGTATGAGCGCCACGTAGCCATTGCCTCCACCGTTGCCAAGCGCAATGTGGATAATCCGAGCGATGCTGAAGATGTCGTGGCCGAGGCCTTCCAGTCAGTTCTTCAGAGCCTGGTGGCCGGCAAAGGCCCGGACACATTCTTCCGGGCATATCTGTTGTCCACGGTGACCCGGTTGTCGCATCAGCAGAATCGTAAGAGCAGCAGGGTTGTTCCCAGCGGGGATGATTCGGTGCTGGACCAGACCATGGCCGAGCCCGATGCCGCCGTCCAGGCTTTCGAGTCGAGCACGGTGGCCCGGGCGTTCCGCTCATTGCCGGAACGGTGGCAGGCAGTCCTGTGGTACCTGGACGTTGAACGCATGAAACCGGCGGCTGTTGCGCCAATACTGGGAGTGTCGGCCAACGCCGTTTCCGCTTTGGCCGTACGAGCCCGTGAAGGTCTGCGGAGACAGTACCTGCAGTTCCACCTTGACGAAAAAGCCGAGGGCGCCTGCGCGGAATTTGTCACGAAGCTCGGCTATTTCATTCGCGGCGGCCTCTCCAGCGGTGCCGAGGCCAAAGTCCGCGGACACTTGCGCGGCTGTGCAAAATGCACGGCAGCCCTCGCCGAGCTGAACGATGTCCAAGGAACCATGCGTGCCGTCCTTCTGCCCTTGATCACGGGCATCCCGCTTGCAGCATGGGTGGGGAAAGGTGCCGGACTTGGGATGCTGGGCGGGATTCTGCCGGTCAAGGGTTTCCTTGCCGTACCTGCGCTTGCGCAGCCGGCGGTCATGGCCCTCTCCACTGCTGCCGCCGTTGGATTGGTGCTCGGTGCCGTGGGAATCGTCGACCTCATTTCGCCCGATGCTTCATTGGAGCCCCGGGCCCTTGAAACCGGCGCTGTGCATGTGGATCCCAGTCCATGGCCCTTCACACCCCCGCTCCCACCTACACCCACTACCGCGCCCACACCTGCCCCTGCTCCCGTGGAAGAGCAACCGGTACCCGTCACTTCCCCCGAACCGGTGGCGACGCCTGCTCCGGTGCCGACGCCGTCCGCCGCCACCGCGCCCAAGCCGCCTTCGACGTCGCTGGCCGTTGTCGGCGGTTCAGCGAAATGGGTCACTACGACGGATCGGAACGGCGCGAAGACTTCCAGCGTTTCAAGCTGGGATATCGCTTTCACCGCGTCAGGCACACAACCCCTGGGAAACGGCAAAGTCGTCATTGCGCTGGAAAACGGTGACCTGATCCAAGCCAGGTCCGTTGCGGCTCCTGATGGTTGGTCGTGTTCGGCAGCAAGTTCCAATGCTGTCTCCTGTGTAACGGATTCAGTCCAGAGGAGCGACCTCCACTTCCATCTGGAGTCCGCCCCCAAAGTGCCCAATACCGGCGGAGTGCTCAGGTACTCCCTCAGCGGCACGGGGCTCACGCCGGCCAACTTTGCCTGCGAGTACTGAGGGGAGTTGCGATGGTGCGGGTGTTGGTAACAGGCGTTGGCGGTTCAGCCGGGCTTTCTTTGTCCCGTCAGTTGCGGGACCAAGGACACTGGGTTTTGGGCGTTGACATGCGGCGGATCCACGCTTCGGCGGCAGATGCTTTGGCGGTGGTTTCGCCAGTCGACGCACCGGCGTATTTGTGGGAGCTGCGCGGACTCGTGGCGGCCCACGGGATCGAGTTGGTCATCCCTACGGTGAATGCGGAGCTGCTCAACGCCTCGGTTGCCCGGGAAGGCTTCGCACCCGGGGTGGAGGTGCTGATCGCCGATCCGGCTCCGATGTCCATCGCGCACGACAAATACCTGACGATGGGATGCCTTGCCACCGCGGGGGTGGGAGTTCCCGATTTCGGGTTGCCGGGGGACTTCAGCTCCGTTAACGAGGCCATGGCCAGGATGGGCGGATGCCTGGTGGTGAAGCCAAGGGTTTCGCGTGGTGGCCGGGAGGCGCGGGTGTTGACAAGACACAGCGACGGCGGCCGGAACGCCGAACGGTTTTGGCGTTCCCTGGATGACTCCTGGCTTGTTCAACGCTGTGCCTCCGGAACCGGATACGCGTCAATGGTTCACCGAGATGGAGCAGGCCATGACCACGACACCCTTGTGGTGGTCCTGGAGAAATCCAAGCTCACCCGCGGACGTTCGGACAACGTGGTCCCGCTCAAGAGACTGGAAGCGTCGATGGCGCCCGACGTGGCCAGGACGGCAGCGGCAGCGACTGAGGCGTTGGGGCTCACGGGCGCCGCTGCCATCGACATCCGTCGAATGCCCGACGGGCGCCCTGTGGTTTTGGAAGTCAATGCCCGCTTTGGTGCCAACAGTGCCTACGCGCCCGAGCTCCTGGAGCACGCCATGAGGCAGTACGCGGCCGGGCAGATGCTCCGGGGAGCCGTGTGACTGATTGCAGTCCGGCAGGCTGGCTGGAACGAGCTCGAACCAACCGGGTTGGGACCCGGTGGTCGTCGCGGAGCCCGGCCATAGTGCGTTACGGACGGGAGTAGAAGCCCGTGCCAAATTTTGAGACGCATTCTTTGCTGGGGTCGGGGCCGGGTAAGATCCCGTAGGAAACAACAGTAATCCGGCTCACAGTATCCAGCGCAGTGTACGGGCCAAACCTGACCCCGAAGGTATGTATCCATGGTTCACACTGCCCATCAAGACACCGACCTCGCTGCAGAACTGCGGGCCGACGTGCGTCGCGTTTCGACTCTTCTGGGGGAGTCGCTGGTTCGGCAGCACGGTCCGGAATTGCTCCAGCTCGTGGAGCAGGTGCGTCTGCTGACCAAGGAATCGAAGGAAGCCGCGCGGGGCGGCGCGGATGCGACGGGTCCATGGAGCGCGCACGACGTCGTAGCCCAGGTCCGCGAGTTGCTCGCCTCCCTGCCACTGGACCAGGCGACGGATCTGGTCCGCGCCTTTGCGTTCTATTTCCACCTCAGCAATGCGGCCGAGCAAGTGCACCGCGTCCGGGGACTCCGCACCCGTCAGGAAAAGGATGGCTGGCTGGCCAAGGCCGTGTCCGAGATCGCCGGGCAGGCAGGCCCGCAGGTTCTCCAGGACGTCATCAATGAACTCGATGTGCGTCCCATCTTCACGGCGCACCCCACGGAGGCTTCGCGGCGTTCTGTGCTGGACAAGGTCCGCAAGCTCTCTGATGTCCTGGCCGAAGCTACGGAGGAAGGCACCTCGGCGAGGCGCCGCCAGGACCGCCAGCTTGCCGAAATCATCGACCAGATGTGGCAGACGGATGAACTCCGCCAAGTGCGCCCCACTCCGGTGGATGAAGCGCGCAATGCCATCTACTACCTGAACAGCATCCTCACCGATGCGATGCCGGAGATGCTGACTGACCTGTCCGAGCTCCTCGAGGAACACGGCGTGAAGCTGCCCGCAGCGGCTGCCCCTCTTCGTTTTGGTTCCTGGATTGGTGGAGACCGCGACGGCAACCCGAATGTGACGGCTGCCGTGACCCGCGAGATCCTGCAGCTCCAGAACCAGAATGCCGTGCGGATCAGCATTGCCCTGATCGATGAGCTCATTTCGGTCCTGTCCAACTCCACGGCCCTTTTCGGTGCCGACCAAGCGCTGCTTGATTCCATCACCGAGGACCTGAAGAACCTGCCGGGCCTGGATAAGCGCATCCTTGAACTGAATGCGCAGGAGCCGTACCGGCTCAAGCTGACCTGCATCAAAGCGAAGCTGATCAACACGGGCCGCCGGGTTTCCGGTTCCACGCACCACCAACCGGGCCGCGATTACGCCACCACGTCCGAGCTGCTGGCAGAGTTCGGCTTGCTCGAGGATTCCCTGCGGAACCACTCGGCCGGACTGGTGGCCGATGGTGCCCTTGCGCGCGTTCGCCGGGCCATCGCCGCCTTCGGCCTCCACCTGGCCACCCTGGACATCCGTGAGCACGCCGACTACCACCATGACGCCGTCGGACAGCTTGTGGACCGCCTCGGTACCGAAAAGCCGTACGGCGAGCTGACCCGCGAGGAACGGTTTGCGTTTCTCGGTGCGGAGCTCGCGTCACGCCGGCCCCTCTCCGGCCACCCGATCAAGCTCGAGGGCACGGCAGATGGCACGTACGACGTTTTCCGGAGCATCCGCCAAGCACTGCACACCTATGGCCCGGACGTGGTGGAAACCTACATCATCTCCATGACCCGCGGCGCGGACGACGTCCTGGCCGCAGCTGTGCTGGCCCGCGAGGCCGGCTTGTTCGACCTCTTCGGAGCCAAGCCCCACGCCAAGATCGGTTTTGCTCCGCTGCTGGAAACCGTGGAAGAGCTGCGTGCTTCGGCGGAGATCGTGGACCAGCTGTTGTCCGATCCTTCGTACCGCGAACTTGTCCGCCTCCGCGGCGACATCCAGGAAGTCATGCTCGGGTACTCGGACTCCAATAAGGAATCCGGCGTGATGACCAGCCAGTGGGAGATCCACAAGACCCAGCGCAAGCTGCGCGACATTGCTGCGAAGCATGGCGTGCGGGTGCGCTTGTTCCACGGCCGCGGCGGTTCGGTTGGCCGTGGTGGTGGACCTACCTACGACGCCATCATGGCCCAGCCGAACGGTGTGCTCGAAGGAGAGATCAAGTTCACCGAGCAGGGCGAGGTCATCTCGGACAAGTACTCGCTTCCTGAACTGGCCCGCGAGAACCTTGAACTGTCCCTGGCGGCGGTGATGCAGGGTTCGGCGCTCCACCGCACTCCGCGTACCTCCGAAGACGAGCGCGAGCGCTACGCCAACGTCATGGAGACCATCTCCGACGCCGCGTTTGCCCGGTACCGCAAGCTCATTGACGATCCCGACCTTCCTGCCTACTTCCTCGCCTCCACCCCGGTGGAGCAGCTGGGGTCCCTGAACATCGGATCACGTCCTTCCAAGCGTCCGGATTCCGGGGCAGGACTTGGCGGGCTCCGTGCCATTCCGTGGGTCTTCGGGTGGACGCAGTCCCGGCAGATCGTTCCGGGCTGGTTCGGTGTGGGCTCAGGGTTGAAGGCTGCGCGCGAGGCCGGGAACACCGGACAACTCGTTGAAATGATGGACCGTTGGCACTTCTTCCGTTCAGTTATTTCGAACGTGGAAATGACTTTGGCCAAGACGGACATGGAGATTGCGGGGCACTACGTTTCCTCCTTGGTCCCTGAGGAACTGCACCGCTTGTTCCACATGATCCGTGACGAGTACGAACTCACCGTGGCTGAGGTTGAACGGCTCACCGGTGAGATGGAGTTGCTGGACGCCCAGCCGACGCTGAAGCGTTCCCTGGAAATCCGCGACCAGTACCTGGATCCGATCAGCTACCTGCAGGTGGAACTTCTCCGCCGCGTACGCGAGGAGTCGGTCTCCGGTGCCGAGATCGACGAGCGGCTTCAGCGGGCCATGCTCATCACGGTCAATGGCGTGGCAGCCGGCCTGCGCAACACCGGCTAGGCAGCCGCCGGACCGGAATGCTCCCTCACTTCCTGGTGGGGGAGCATTCCTGCTTAAGCGGGCCACGGGAGGGCGTTAGGGTGGTGGGATGCCGTCGTTCCAGACCAAGTTGAAGATCACTGGCCTCAAGCCGGGCAACGCTCCTGAGTCCGTCATGGCCGCAGCGGTCGAAGCCTTGGAAACCCGCCACCACGTTGAAGCGAACCAGCTGGATATCGTGGGCGGCGTCCCGCAGATCAGCCTTCGTTTCATGGTGGATGCCCGGGACTATTCGGGTGAGAACGACGAGGCCCGGACGTCGGCTGCGATGATGCGTGACGCCGTCGAACGTGTTGCGGTGACCGGCAGCCTGTACGTGCTGCGCCGGAACCGGGGCCGCTGGTCGCCTGTCTAGGGCTGCAGGCCCTCTTCGGGCCGCGCTACGTCGCCGGGAGCGTCGCCGTCGAACGGTTCGTCCACGGGGGAGCGGGTCCCGCGCCGCCGGGTGACGATCAGGCCAACAACCACGCCGATCACCAGGCCCACACCAACGCCGATAAGCGAGCTGGCCCAAAACGGCAGCTTGGTGGTGGAGCCGGTGAAGTAGCCCAGACCCACCTGCCACACAGCCCACAGGACTCCGCCCAGGCTTGCACACAATCCGAATCCGCGGACCGAAACGTTGGCAATTCCTGCTGCGGCCGACGTCGCGAGCCGGCCGCCGGGGATGAAGCGCGCGCCGATAATGGTGCCGTAGGTGGAGGAGCGGCCGGCTTTGGCGATGGCCTCGTGGATTCCGCGGTGGACCCGGCGGCCCCATGACCAGCGGTCCAGGACATGGCTGATCCGCCGTTTGAACAGCAGGAAGACCGCCATGTCCCCGAGCCAGGAGGCGAAAGCGGCCAGGAAAAGAATCAGCCAGAAGTTGGCGTGTCCATCGGCTGCGAGCGCTCCACCGGTGATGACCACCATTTCGGAGGGGATGGGCGGGAAGATGGCATCGCCCAGCACAATGGGGACGATCCACAGGTAGATAGCGGATCCCCATGTCTCCGGGGCAGTGATGTCCATGGGCACAAGGTACCGCACTTGCCGACCCCGCCGCGCGGGCGCGAGACTGTGGGCATGCGCATCGACATCCTGCACGGTGACATCACAACGCGTTCAGTGGACGCAATCGTCAATGCAGCCAATTCGTCGCTGCTCGGTGGAGGGGGAGTGGATGGGGCCATTCACCGGGCCGCCGGTCCGGACCTGCTTGATGCGTGCCGGGGGCTGAGGCACGCGGAATTGCCCGGCGGGCTGCCGGTTGGCGCGGCTGTCGCGACGCCTGGCTTCCGGCTTCCGGCACGTTGGGTCATCCACACGGTGGGCCCCAACCGGCATGCCGGAGAAACTGATCCGGCATTGCTTGGATCCTGCTTCCGCGAAAGCCTGAAGGTGGCGGTCGGACTTGGTGCCCGGTCCGTCGCCTTCCCTGCGATCAGCGCCGGAATCTATGGATGGGACGCCCGCCAGGTTGCCGAGGTGGCGTTCGACGCCGTCGGGTCGTTTGCGTCGTCAGCGGAACGCGATACGGCCGCTGGTCCGCTGGAGTTGGTGGAGTTCGTGTTGTTCTCCGAGGACACGACGGCGGTCTTCCGGTCCGTGTTCGACGCCTGACGCCGGCTGCCCCGGGTTGCTTTAAGAGGGGTGGGCTTCGCTGAGTTCCAGCTGGCTCCGGTATTCCACGGGCTGCTTGGTGATGGGGTCCACGAAGGTGATGCCGCGTGCCAGGAGTTGGAGCGGCTTGCTGTAGTCGTCCGGGGCTTTGTCCAGCAGGTCCGGATAGAAGGCGTCATTGACGATGCCCAGTCCGAGCGAAGCCATGTGTACCCGCAGTTGGTGTGTCTTGCCGGTGTGCGGCTCCAGCCGGTACAGCGCGTGCTGCCGGGGGCCGGCGTCGAACGTCCTTACCTGCTCTATGCGCGTTTCCGCGTTCGGTTCGCCGTCGATGACTTCGGCCAGCAGGTAGCTGCGGGACTTGGTCATCCGGTTGCGGACGGTTGCGGGAAATTCGACGGCGGGAAAACCTGCGGTAGGTGTCGCGGCGGACACGCACTCGTATCCCTTCTGGACCTGGCGCTTCTCGAAGAGGACCTGGTACTTGCCGCGCGTCTCCGGGTTGGTGGAGAGCAGGAGCAGGCCGGCAGTCATGCGATCCAGCCGGTGCATGGGGATGAGGTCCGGGAGATCCAGCAGGTTCCGCAGCCGGACCAGGGCGGATTCCTGGATGTAGGTTCCGCCGGGGGTGGTGGGGAGGAAGTGCGGTTTGTCCACCACGAGGATGTGCTCGTCCTGGTGGAGGATGCTGATCTCCACGGGCAGCCGGGTTTCCGGGGGCAGGGTGCGGTAGTACCAGATGAAGGTGTGGTCCTCCAGCTTGGTGCTGCGGGTCAGCGGTACGCCGCCTTCGCCCACGATTTCGCCGGCATCGAACCGGTCCTCGATGCCCTGGGGGTCGATGTGTCCCCAGCGGTGCATCATGTAGTCCATCGCGGTGACCCAGGGCCCTTCGTCCGGGAGGCGGAGGCGGGTCGCGTTCACGCCGTCGCGCACGGGGAGGGGGGATTGCATCACCGGGCAATTCTACTTTGCCTGCGTTGTGAGGCCTGCTTTGCGTCCAATTCGTGGCTGAAAGCGCGCAGAGGAGGCCCCACAACAGATGCAGCTTCCGAACATAAAAAAGTTCTTGACAATAAAAGTTGTCGGTGGTCATACTGTAAGCATGTTGGACATCGAAGTGATTGAGGACCCGGCGGCGGCGGAAGCTTCGCTGGACCCCATCCGGACGCGGATCCTCCGGGAACTCGTCGAGCCGGCGTCGGCCACGCAACTGGCTGCCAAAGTCGGGCTGCCCCGCCAGAAGGTGAACTACCACCTCAAAGCCCTGGAACGCCACGGCTTGGTGGAGCTGGTGGAGGAGCGGCGCAAAGGCAACGTCACGGAACGGGTCCTGCGCGCAACGGCGGCCTCCTACCTGATCTCGCCCGTTGCCCTGGCTTCCGTCGCACCGGACCCGCGGCGGTTCTCCGACCGCTTCTCGGCGTTCTGGCTGTTGGCGCTCGCCTCCCGCACCGTCCAGGAGATGGGCAAGCTCATCTCCGGTGCGGCCCTGGCAAGGAAGAAGCTGGCCAGCTTCGCCATCGACGGCGAAATCACTTTCCGCTCCGCCGCTGAACGCGCGGCGTTCGCGGAAGAACTTGGGGTGGCGGTGACGCGCCTCGTGGACAAGTACCACGACGGCGGTGCTGCCGCAGTGGCGGGCGGCGGGCGCAAGCACCGGCTCGTCGTCGTCCTCCACCCCGCACTGAAGACCCCCTCGCAAACGGAAAAACCGGCAGATAAGGACCAATGCAATGACTGACAACCGTAAATTCGAAATCGTGGCGGACACCGAGCTGCCCGGCACGCCCGAACGCGTCTGGAACGCCGTCACTGCCGACACAGCGGCCTGGATGTTCCCCACGGACCAGTGGCCCGCGGAGAAAACGGTGGAGGAGTACCCCACTCATTTGGTGTCGCGGATGGAGGGCCCCGACGGCTGGTTCAACCAGTTGGAACACGTCCTGGAGCCGTTGGAAGGTGGCCGCGCCAAGCTGCACTACGTCCACAGCGGGATTTTCGCCGACAACTGGGATGAGCAGTACGACGGCGCCAGCAAGCACACCCGCTTCTACCTGCACACCCTGGGCCAGTACCTGCAGTACTTCGACGGCAAGCCGGTGACGTTCACGGACATCCAGGCGCCGGCGGCGTCGCAGGTGCCGGATGGTTTCGTGCAGTTGAAGAAGGCCCTGGGAGTCGACGGCACCGCTGCCGGGACTGCTGTTGACCTGGAGCTCGACGGCGTTGGGCGGCTGAGCGGCGAGGTGGACTTCTCTGATGAGAACTTCCTCGGCCTGCGGACGGCGGATGCCATGTACCGGTTCTTCGGCCGCAACGTTTTCGGGGCCCCGGTGGGGATGACCGTGCACGATTTCAGTGGTTCCGGAGATGCGGAGCTGACCGCGAAAACCTGGGGCGCCTTCCTGGAGAAGGTGTACGCGTAGGGTTCCCCTGCCTGGGTGCCTGGGTTCCCCTGTCCGGGGATTACGGGGCCCAGGCGCGGGCCACCGATTCCAGGGCGGCTTCGTAAATGCCGGCCCAGTTGGTTTCCGGCGCATTCATCCGGGCCAGTTCCAGGCCCACCAGGCCGTGGACCTGGCCCCAGATAGCCATCGCCACCACCGTAGGGTCTCCGGCCCGGAGCCTTCCCGCTTCCTGCGCGGAGGTGACCGCCTCCACCAGGGGAAGCATCGAGTCGGAGGCGACTTCCGGCGTCGGAGTGCATTCAACGTACGCCGCCAGCGCGCCGCCGAACATCAGCCGATACAGCGCCGGGTGGTCCAGGGCCCAGGTCCGGTAAGCCCGGCCAAGGTCCAGCAGGCCGCCCGGAGCCGCCTGGCGCTGGGATCCGCCAAAGGAGCGGAAGCCGTCGTCGATGGCTGCCTGCAGCAGCTGGGCCTTGCCGCCGAAAAGCGAGTAGATGGCCGATGTTGACGTTTCCGCTGCCGTGGCGACGTCGCGCAGGGTGACGCGGGCGGGGCCCTCGCGGTCGACGAGTTCGGCCGTGACGGCCAGGAGTCTTTGCTGGACCAGATGGTCATGAACGATGGGTCTTGCCATGCCTTCCATTGTTTCATAACATCGTTTCATAACGTTGTTACGAAACCGGATCTGAGAGTCCACAAAGCGAAGGAATGTCATGGCACAAAAAGTCTTTCCCGGCCGCTTCACCGCGGACATCGGCCGCAGCGACGTCACGGTCTTCCTCATCGGCATGCGGGCCAACAAGTGGTGGAAGATGGGCCAGGTAGCCAAGGTTGCCTCGGCCATGCCCGCCATGATGCAACACCTCGCCACCAACCCCGACGCCGGCCTGCTCGGGAGCGAACAGTGGTTTGGGCGCACCACCATCATCCTGAGCTACTGGGAAAGCCCGGAACACCTGCGGCGGTTCGCGGCGGACCGGGACTCGCCCCACCTTGGGCCCTGGCGGAAGTTCATGAAGGAGATCGCGGGCAGCGGCGACGTTGGCGTTTGGCACGAGACGTACCAGGTTCCCGCGTCCGGCATCGAAGTGGTGTACAACGGCATGCCGCTGTTCGGCCTGGCCAAGGCGACAACGCAGGTTCCCATCGGCCCCGGCACGAACACGGCCAAGCAGCGGATGGGTTCAGCAACCCGCGCGGCCCACTAGGCGACCGCGACGGCGGTGGCCGGCCCGGTCTTGAGCGTGCGGCGGAGCTGGGGTGTTGCGTCGAGCTTGTCCTGGGCGGCGCGCAGGGCACCGACGGCAATCTCCAACTGAGCCGGGGGCAAGGTGTAGGGCACGCGCAGGTAGTGCTCGAACGCGCCTCCCACGCCGAAGCGCGGACCGGCGGCCAGGCGCACGCCGAAGTCAGGTGCCAATACCGTCAGGGCGGTGCTGCATGGACTCGGCAGCCGGCACCAAACAGTCAATCCACCCTTGGGTGTTTCCACCTCCCACTCGGGCAATTGCTGCCCCAGGAGTCGCAACAGTGATTCCCGGTTATGGCGCAGCTCCTCGAGGCGTGCGTCCAGGGGATCGGAGAACGACCTGATCAGGCGCGCCGCCGCCAGTTGCTCAACCACGGGGCCACCCAGATCCATGACGGTGCGGGTCGCTATGAATCGGGCGACGAGGTCCTCGTCCGCCCGGATCCACCCGGTCCGCAGGCCCGCCCAATGCGACTTGCTGAGCGAGCCGATGGAAACCACGGCGGGACTGAAGGCGGACATCGGAGCTGTGCGGACGCCGTCGAGGTTCAACCCGCGCAGCGTCTCATCAACAACCAGCACCGTCCCCGCGGACGCGGCCGCGCGGGCCAGTCGCCGGCGCTGCAGATCGGACATGATGCGCCCGGTCGGGTTGTGGAAGTCCGGAACGAGGTAGGCCATCGCGGGCCGCTGGTGGTTCATCATGGCCACCATGGCGTCGATGTCCCACGCCGGAGAGGTTCCCGCAGGCAAGGCGACCGGGAGGATCCGGCATCCTGCGGCACGGATGGCATCCAGTGCGTTGGGGTAGCTGGGGTGTTCCACCATGACCCGGTCCTGCTTGCCCGCCAGGGTGCGCAGGACGATGTTCAGCGCATGCTGCGCCCCGGAAGTGACAAGGATCTGGTCAGGGGTGGTGGGCACGCCTTCTGCCGAGTATTTGTCCGCGATCGCCTCGCGAAGGGCCGCTACGCCCACGGCGTCGTAACCGAAGCCCGGCAGGAGCGCCGGCAGCTCGGTGAGTGCTTCCGCGAAGGACCGGTGCACTGCTTCACCCGCCGCGGGCAAGGAGGCGTAGGCCAAGTCGAGGATACCCTCCGGTGCGGCCAGGCCAGGCATGCTCGCCGGTGTCGAGCGGAAGGGGATGCAGGTCCGCCCGCGGCTGCCCTGCCCGGCCGTGAGGAATCCTTGTTCCCGGAGGCTCGCGTACGCGGCCGTCACGGTGGTGCGGCTGACGCCCAGCGACTGGGCCAGTGCCCGCTCGCTGGGCAGCGCGACGTCCAGCGGGATGCGACCGTCCATCACGAGTAAACGCACGACGTCGGCGAGCTCGCGGTAGGCGGGCAGGACGCCGGCGTTCCACTGCCCCAGGAGGCGGAGGAGGGCGGTGGGATTCAGTGAGGGAGCCATAAGACCAGTATTCCAAACTGGCTATGGAATACAAGGCCAGTTTTCTTGGAGGATGGAGAACATGATGACCCGCAGAATCACTCAACTCCTGATCGGCCTGGCAATGTACGGCATTTCCCTGGCCATGTTCATCCGGGCCGGCCTTGGGCTGGACCCTTGGGATGTGTTCCACCAAGGCCTGTCCCAGAAGACCGGCCTCAGCATCGGAGTAGTGGTCATCGCGGTCAGCTTCCTGGTTCTCCTGCTCTGGATCCCGCTCCGGCAGATGCCCGGCATCGGTACCATCGCCAACGCGGTCCTGGTGGGCCTCTTCGCAGACCTTGGACTCTGGCTTATCCCGTCGTTCTCGCACCTCGGCGGGCAGATCGCCATGCTGGCCGGCGCCGTGATCCTCAACGGCATCGCCTCCGCCTGCTACATCGGAGCCCGCTTGGGTCCCGGCGCGCGTGACGGGCTCATGACCGGCCTTGTCCGGCGCACCGGGTGGTCCGTGCGACTGGTCCGCACCGGCATCGAAGTAGTGGTCCTGGCTGTGGGGTTCCTGCTGGGCGGCTCCGTGGGAGCGGGCACCGTGGTCTACGCCCTGGCCATCGGTCCGATCGTGCAGGTCCTGCTGCCGAAGTTCATGTTCCCGGAGCGGCCAAAGGCAACGGCCCCCACGGAAGCCGTGGAGGCCGCAGCCGCTGCGTGAGCCTAGTCCTTGATGGCACCCATCGAGAGGCCGGACTGCCAGTAGCGCTGAAGGCTGAGGAACGCGACGATCAGCGGAATGATCATGAGCAGCGAGCCGGTAATCACCAGATTCTGGATCAACTCGCCGTTTCCAGCGGTGGAGCCGAGCTTGTTCCACTGGTTGATTCCGATCGTGAGCGGATACCACGCCGGGTCCTTCAGCATGATCAGCGGTAGGAAGTAGTTGTTCCAGATGGACACGAAGGAAAACAGCAGCACCGTAACTGTGGCGGGGGCCAGCAGGGGGAAGGCGATCCGCAGGAAGATGCGAAATTCTCCGGCACCATCAATACGGGCGGCCTCGATCAACCCGGTGGGCACTGCCTGGTCCGAAAACACCCACATCAGGTAAAGACCAAACGGGTTGATGAAGGACGGAATGAGGATGGCCCACGGTGTATTCGTGATCCCAAGCTGGGCGAAGAGCAGGAACTGGGGGATGGCCAGGGCGATGCCGGGAACCGAAATCGACCCCAGTACGACGAGCAAAAAGACACGCCTGCCAATGAAATCGTGTTTAGCGAGCGCATAGCCGCCCAACGCTGCCAGGAATGTGGACACCACGGCACCAACCACCACGTACAGGACGGTGTTGAGGAGCCAGCGCGAGAAGATTCCGTCCTGGAACGTGAAAACCTGGACTACGTTGTCCCACAACGCGAAGCGGCCACCGAAGCCAAGCCCGAAAGAGGACACGAAGTCCTGTTGCGACTTGGTGGCGTTGATGACCAACCAGGCCATGGGCACAATGCAGTACAACGCGAACAGCCCGGTCACGAGGGTCAGCGTGAGGCTCTTTCTCGGGTTCGCCAACGTGTACAGCCTGCGCGGGCGTTGCAGGGATGGCCTTGGGGACGGCATGGTGGTGGCTCTTGCGGATGTGGCGGGGCTACTTGTTGAAGGCATTCTTCATTCCCTTGATTTGAACTGCGTAGGCGATGGCGATGGTGAAGACGGCCATGACCAGGGCAAGTGCCGCCGCGTATCCCTGCTGGGCACCAGTGAAAGCAAGGCTGTAGGCGTACATGTTCGGTGTGTAGTAGGACGTGATGCCGCTGTTGGAAACCAAAGTGGTGAGAATGTTGGGTTCATTGAACAGCTGGAAGGTACCGATAATCGAGAAGATGATCGTGACGATGAGAGAGCTCCGCAATGCAGGTAGCTTGATGTGCCTGACTATCTGGAACTCCGAGGCTCCGTCGATTGCTGCGGCTTCGTAGAGCTCACGGGGCACGGCCCGGAGGGCCGCATAGAAGATCAGCATGTTGTAACCCGTAAAGCCCCAGGTGACCATGACGCCGATGGAAACCATGGTCGTCTCAGGTGCGAATGGATTGAAATCGGTGCCTGCTGCCTTGTTGAGGCTTCCAATGAGTCCGTACCGGATGCCAAGCATGAATCCCCACATCAGGGTGGAAACGATCGCGGGAATGGCGTAGGGAAGGAACACAATGATGCGGAAGAACCTTGAACCGTGAAGCCGCAGGGAATCGATCGCCAGTGCCAGGGCAATGGCGCTGAACAGCATGATGGGGACTTGGATTGCGGTGAAGAGCACCACCCGGATCACGCCGTCGTAGAACTGGCTGTCCTGGAAGAGCTTGATGTAGTTGTCGAACCAAATAAAGACCTTCCCACCGATCAGCTTGTTCTGGAAAAGGCTGATGTAGGCCGAGTAGCCAATGGGGACAATGAAGACGAAGAGGAACAACACGCTGAAAGGCGCAATGAATGCCAGTCCAATGTTCCTGCGTTTTGGTTTTCGGAGAGTTTGGTGATCGGCTACCACGTCTGAAACCGATGTGTCTTGGGTGAGCAGCTGTCGGCTCATGGAGGCCCTGCTTTCATGTTTCATCTGGTGTAACGGGATAGGTCCGGTGCCGCGGGAGCATGCATGCCCCCGCGGCGCCGGAGACCACTAACGGACCGAGAATCCTTGTTCGTTGCCGTAGGCGATGCTGCGTTGCTTCCAGGTCTCCAGGACTTCTGCCAGAGTTCCTTGCCTGCTGTCATAGAGGGGAGCGGATACGTCCTCGTAGCTGGTGCGTGCCCAGCCGAAGAATGGTGGGTACTGCCAGCCAGTGGCCACGTTCTTGGACGCATCAGCAAGGACCTGGTTGTACTTCTGGTCGCCGAAGAACGGGTTGGTGGTGCTCAGGAACTTCTCGTTGTTGAGGTTCGAGAGATTCGGGACAAAGGCGCCTGCATCAATTCGGGACTGGAGGCCGTCACCATGCGTGAAGTACTTGAGGAAGGCGTACGCAGCTGCCTTGTTTTGGGCGGCCGCCGGGATAGCCATGGCGCTGCCGCCATTTTCGGCACCGGACGTTTGCCCGGCCTCCCACTGGGGAAGCGGTGCCACTCGGAAGTTACCGGCCGCATTCGGTGCCCGTTCGGGAAGAGTTGATGTGAACCAGCCACCGATGAGCTGCGTGGCCAGGGTTCCCTCGTTCAGTCCGCGGTTCCAATCGTCGGACCAGTTGGTGATCTTCGTGTTGACGAGGTCTTCGTCCAGGAGTTTCTGCCAGAAAGCTACGGCACGGCTGCTGCCAGGGTCTTTGAAATCAATCGTGACGTTCGTTCCGTCAACCTTGAACGGTCGGCCGCCGCCCTCCCACATCAGCGACATAAGTACGAAGATGTCTGCAGAATCATTGGTGATGTAGTGGTCACCGCCCAGTGCGCGCACCTTCTTGGCTGCCTGATAGAACTCGTCCCACGTTGCCGGAGGCGCGGTGACTCCGGCCTGGGCAAGCACCGACTGGTTGTAGAACATCGCTGCGGGACCATAGTCGGATGGCAAGCCGTACGGCTTGCCATCGATCGTGACGTTGCCCCAGGCTGCCTCAACGTAATCAGAGGCAAGGTCCTTGGCCCCAAACTCCGACAGGTCAGTGAGTTTTCCCGGAATCGCGAACAGCGGGAGGGAGAAGTATTCGAACATTGCGATGTCCGGTACCCCGGATCCTGCCTGGATGGCATTGTCCAGGGCGGTGTACTCATCGGTCGACGAGCCTGCGTTCACTACATTGACCGTGATGTTCGGGTGGAGCTTTTCGAATCCTGCGACAGCTTCCTTGACCGTTCCATCCCAGCTCCACACCGTGAGCGTGATCGGCTTGTCAGTGGGAACCTCGGTGTTGGTCGAAGCACTTCCTCCTCCGTTTGAGCAGCCGGCAAGGGCCACGACTGATGCAGCGATCGCTGCCGCAGCCCTAAGACGTTTCTTCGGCATTGCATACTCCTTCGTATCGATGTTCTGCGACCAGGAATCGCCAGCGCAGTCATGGTCGCCCATGTACAACGTTGTACCTGGAGTGCAAAAGGAGGCAGGGCGGGCGACTTGTGGGCAGTTTTCCGCCACCTCTGGCTGCTTCCGGGCAGCACGTCTGATTTCGCAGGGAGATCACTGGGTGGGTACAACGTTGAACCTCATGCTAGGGCCGTCCGTGATGGACCGTCAAGGAAAAGCCGGAAAGTGCTTCAGAGCTATGATCTAGGCAGTGCCCCAGTCGGAGATCCTGCGGGGTGGGAAGGACGCGGATGAATGTGAATCCGACGATTCATGACGTTGCGCGCGCGGCAGGAGTCTCCATCAAGACGGTCTCCAACGTCCTCAACGACAACCCGAAGGTCGGCCCCGAAACCCGGCTCCGGGTCAGACGACTTGTCGACGAGATGGGATACCGGCCCAACCTGTCGGCCCGCGGACTCCGTTCCGGTAAGACGGGTGTCATCGGTCTCGCGGTTCCTTCCCTTCGCGAGACGTACTTTGCGGAACTGGCTGATTCGGTAATCCGCGCCGCTGCCAAACGCGGCCTGCGTGTAGTCATTGAGCAAACCAACGGAAACCGTGACCTGGAAATCGCAACGCTCTCAGGCGGCCAGATGCGGTTCATCGACGGGTTGCTTTTCAGTCCCGCTGCAATCGGTCAGCAGGACGTTGATGTTCTCGCTACGAATGACCCCTTGGTTCTCCTTGGTGAACGGATCTTCGGGGGTCCCACCGATCACGTGACAATGCACAACACCTCCTCAGCAAGGGCAGCCGTCGAGCATCTGCTCGGTATTGGCAGGACCCGGATTGCGCTTGTCGGGGCGCCTGAACAGCCGGCCGATGAAGCGAGCTCGGCGAACCTGCGCGAGCGTGGCTACCGTCAGGCGCTGGAGCACGCCGGTATCGGTGTGGATCCCCGGCTTGTGGTCCGGGGCGGTACCTGGCTTCGGGAAACAGGTGTGGCCGCCATTCGGCGGCTCCGCGAAGGCAATGTGGATTTCGACGCCGTGTTTGCCCTCAACGACACCCTCGCACTGGGTGTGCTGCGCGCCCTTGCCCAGGACGGCTTGCGGGTTCCCGACGACGTTGCCGTCATTGGGTTCGACAACCTCGATGAAGGCCGTTTTTCGCTCCCGTCCCTGACCAGCGTTGATCCCGGCAGGGACGAGATCGCCGATACCTCCGTTGCCCTGCTCGTCAACCGGATCCAGGAAAAAGACACTAAGGCGGCGCCTAAAACCGTGAAATCCGGATTCAGAATCGTCGAACGGGAGTCCACGGGTTTTGCGGACGGGGATGGCTGGCCAACCCCAGGCGTATGAGGGCAGACCTCCCGCTTAGCGGCACGCCCCCAAGTCCTCGCCGTAGCGCAACCAGTCCGGCAGGTCCCGGGCCAGCGCCTCACGGATGGTGGGCGATCCTGCGCTCCTCCAGTCGACGTCGTCGTTAATCTCGATCTCGTACTTCTTCCACTCGAACCAGTTGATCATTTTCAACTGCGGATACTTTTGGTGGGTTTCGGCGGAGAAGACCTGGCGCCACCATGCCTGCTTGACGTCCAGCTCGGAGGCCCCGCTGCGGGCAGGAGTGAAGATCGCTGCGGTCTCCGGGATGGCCACGGGGCGGTTATGGTCCACACCGTATACCTGGTAGAAATCCGGCACGGCACTGTCGTTACCTGCTGTGCCGCTGTACGTGCCCGTGAGCATGGCCAGGAACTTGCCCGGTTCGGCAATGTCGTTGTTGCCCCAAGGCCGCTGGTTGCCCCAGTGATACAGCGAGACGCCCACCCAATCCACGGCGTCATCCCCCGGATAGTAGGGAGCGTAGGTGTCATCGGACATCGTGAGCGTGCCATCGTGGTCGGTGTCCAGCGCGGCAAAGTCCGGGGTGCCCGGACGGGCCGCGAACTGGCCACCCGTGAACGGATAGCCTCCGCCGTAGTTGGGCGCCCACATCATGGAGGTGCCGGGGGCTTGGGAATGAATGGCTGCCGCCACCTTCCGGAACACCTCCACGTAGTGGATCGGCTGCTGGCCCCACGAGTACCAGGAGCCGTTCATCTCATGCGCAAAACGCACGACGACGGGCGTCCCCTGATCGTTGATGGCCCGCAAGTCTGTGGCCAATTTCGCGATCACCTCATCGCTCATGGTCGCCAGGCCGCCGTGCGGCTCAAGGGTCAGGAGCAGCGCACCGCCCGTTGCCCGGACCTGGGTGACGGCGTTCGTGGTGTGGGACCACGTCTCGTCGTCGTAGGGGATGTCCGAGAACTGGACCACCACCGCGGGATCATGGCCGAGGTTTGCGCGGTGTTCGGCCAAGGTCTCTGAATCCCAATCCAGGTTGACCCCCAGAAGCACGCCATCTTTGGGAATGATGGATGCCGCATCCGCGGCCTTGCACAAGGACAACGCCTGGACGATGGGGACCACTTCCCTGGAAGCGAACCCCAAACCGGTGGCGGCCAGTGCTGTCACCACGACGGGAACAAGAAGGCTTGCACGCCTCCGTTTGCGGTCAGGATGGCCAGTGAAGGAAGGCGGAGCCGGCTTCTGGCGCGGCGGCCGTGGCGGAGACACTAATGTCCGGGCCATGTCAGCCCCAACCAAGAGTGCGTGGACGTCGGGTGAACACGTTGAGCCAGGCGAACCTGGACGTCAGGCGGCGTGCACGCACGAGTGTCCGACCACCGTCTACGGCTTCCTCGCGGTTCTCGTAGACACGGGCGACTTGCCCCAGATGGGCCTGGAGGCGGGTGGTTTCGAGCGCCGGGGAGTTACCGAAAAGGCGAAGATCCCCTCCGCGGGCGCGCAGGAAGTGCAGCACCTCCAGAAGACCGACGACGCCGGACGCGCCGATGGTGGTCACTGCGGTCACGTCGAGCAGGACCAGCACGGGCCCGTCGGTTGCTGCCTTGGCTGAGTCCTGCCGGATGGCCTGAACGGTTGCCGCGTTCAAAGCACCGGTGAGGGTCAGGTCGACGTGCGCCAGTGATGTGGGGATGATGTTGTGGACACGGGAAAGTGTGGACATGGTGGTCGCTCCTGGCTGGGGGTTGGAACGGCGGTCGTGGGGAAAGGTAGCCGGTCAGCTCTCACTGTGCGGCGTTGTGATGTGCGGTGCTCAGGTGTGTGGCCCTGCGCTGTGCGGGGCTCCAGCGGAATCCGGCCCGAGGACCTCAACGAGTTCCCTGGGGACGGGCATGGGATCCTTCAGGTCATCTCCGGGACCCCGGTACCTTGCGGCGCCGATCACCACACTCAAAAGGGCCAGGTCCAAGGCCACCCAGGCAAGGGTGATGAGGGTGGGGTACAGGGGAGCTTCGCCGGTCGCTGCCCTGGCTATCCCTATGCCCGAACACAAAACCAAGACGGTCATGGCCCCGATCTGGAGCCGGACGTGCTGGAAACCGCGCCCAGTGGCCTGTTTGCTTTTGGCAGTGACCGAGAACGCCAGGTGTTTGCCCAGAAAGACGGCTGCCGCGCCGGAACACGTCGCCGCGATCCACGTGGGGAAAAGAGCAAAGGACCACTGCTGGCCGCGCCAGAGACCCTTGGCTCCGTTGCCCGCCACCTGGAAGAGCAGCTGGCAGGAAATGAAGAACGGCAGGAACAAACAGAAGAAGACCACGGGGCTAGCCGTGAGGGGGTAGGTTCCCGCGACCAGGAAAACCACCGGCGCCGCAATGTAGCTCAAGGCGGCGAAGCCGTTGAGGTAACTGGTCATGGTGCCCAGGTACATGAGGCGCTGTGCCAACGTCAGGCCGCGAAGGAACAGCGGATTGTCCTTGAAGAACACCTGCATGGTGCCGGCTGCCCAGCGATGGCGCTGCGACAACATGGTGGACACGTCCTCCGGGGCCAGCCCGTGCACCAGCACTTCATGGTGGTAGACGCTTCCCCATCCCATGGCGTGAAGGTGCATGGCGGTTGCCATGTCTTCGGTGATGGTGGTGGTGTCCATCGGGTGGATGGCAAGTGCCTGGTCCGTGTGCGCCACATCCACCGATTCCAGCACCGCATCAAGTTCAGGCACCACATCGTCCATGGCATCGGGGTTCCCCAACGCCGCAGCATGGAAGGAGACGCGGAGTTCGAAGGTGATTTCCGCCAGGACATCGCCCCTGCGGACCTGATGTTCCGCGCGGGTGATCGCCTCCAGCGCCTGCTCAACCACCGGCATGGCCGCCGGATGCCGCCTGCCCAGCTCGCCAAGGAGATCCTGCAACCGGGTGCGACCCCTGCGCAGGGCGCTCCACGTATGTTCGGTGGCGGTCCGGGTGTAACGCGTCAGGCCCAGGGCCATGAGGGCTTCCCTGCGCAGGACAGCATTGGAACCGCAGAAGAACGCCGCATCCCACCCGTCCTTGCCTTGCTGGATAGGTCCGTAGAACAGCTCCGCCTGGCTGCCCAGGGGATCACGGTCCGGAACATTCCAAAAGTGCTGCGGCGTCTGGACGAACGCCACCTCTCCGGCATCAAAGTAGCCAAGGACACGGTCCAGGAACCGGGGTTCCGGGACTTGGTCCGCGTCCAGAATGGCCACGAATTCACCGGTGGTCATGGAGAGGGCATTATTGACGTTGCCTGCCTTGGCGAACCGCTGCCGGCCATCCCATTCGGGGCCCCGCCTGATGTATCCGACGCCGATCTGCCGGGCTGCCGTGGCGAAGTCGCTGCGGTCGCCATCGTCCAGGATCCACGTTTCGTGCGGATATTCCATGTCTCTGGCCGCGATGGCCGTCCTGAGGACGAGGTCGAGCGGCTCGTTATAGGTGGCGATGAAAACGTCCACGGTCCTGCCCGGCAGGGCAGGAGGGGGAGGCGGGCGCCGTCGTGCATTCCACATGGTGGCCGCGTACAACGCCGATTCGCCCAGACTGTACGTTTCCGCCGCAACGAGGGGCAGGGAAATCCACCATGCGTCCCACGCAACGGTGCCCGACCAGCGCCAACTGATGTAGATCAATCCAAAGGAAACCACCAGGACGGCAAGGATCCTTACCAAAATCTGCTTACGAATGCCCATTTTTAGCCTCCGGGTAACTGCTGGGGAAAAGGCAAAGGCACGTCAGTCTGTCCGGACGCCGCTAGGCGAAAGTTGGGAAGACACGGCTGACGCGCCTGGAGCATGCATCGTCGATGCTCAGAGGAAGGAAATACGTTGCGAACGGAATTTACCTGTCCTTATCCCACTTTCGCCCGCTCACATTTCGTCGCCGTTACGGACTTGATAAGTAATTTCGCGCGCAATATTTCCTCGCAGTGACGTTTTGCGTGTCGCTACAAAAAGCCTTGCGTGCGTGGCGAAAAGACGGTCAGAGTGGCAACCATGAAGCGAAGACTCATGCCTTTGGTGGTGGTCATCGTCGGACTGGCCGTCTCAGCGACACTCATCGCTCCTGAACCGCCGGCGCTGGCAGCGGCCGGCATGCCGGCTCCCGGGGCGTTGGTGTGGAGCGATGAATTCAACGGACCCGCCGGAACAGCTCCGGACTCCGCCAAATGGGTCCACGACACCGGAGGATCGGGGTGGGGTAACGGCGAACTTCAGTACTACACCGCCAGCACGCGGAACGCCGCCGCCGACGGGCAGGGCAACCTTGCCATCACCGCGCGGCGGGAAAACCCGGCCGGATATCAATGCCATTACGGGGCATGTCAGTACACCTCCGCGCGCCTCTTGACGGCGGGGAAGTTCAGCCGCACCCAGGGCCGGTTCGAAGCCCGGCTCAAACTGCCCAAAGGACAAGGAATGTGGCCCGCGTTCTGGATGTTGGGCGACAACGTTTTCACTGATGGCTGGCCCAACAGCGGCGAGCTCGACGTCATGGAAAACGTCGGCAAGGAACCCGGGACAACGTGGGGAAGCATCCACGGTCCCGGGTATTCAGGTGCAAACGCCGCCAACGCCAGCTACACCTTGCCGCACGGTGCCGCGTTGGGGGACGCTTTCCACACGTTCACCGTGGATTGGGCGGCGGATTCAATCACTTGGTACATCGACGGGGTCCCGTACTCACACAAGACCAAGGCCAACACACCCGGGCCATGGGTATTCGACCACAACTTTTTCCTGCTGCTGAACCTGGCCGTGGGTGGTTATTGGCCCGGAGCGCCGGATTCAGGCACCACTTTTCCGCAGTCGCTCCTGGTCGACTACGTCCGTGTGTACGAGCTCGCTGCGGCTCCGTCAGCGGCTCCCGCCAGTGCCAGGATCCAGGGCTACGCGGGCAAATGCATCGATGTTGCCGGACGCCAGGCCACCGACGGTGCCCAGCTGCAACTGTGGGACTGTGAGGCGGCTGCCTCCGAACAATGGACCTTCGCTTCCAACGGCACGGTGCAGTCGTTGGGCAAATGCATGGACGTGGCCTGGGGTTCCACCAGTAACGGCGCCCGCGTCCAGCTGGCCACGTGCAACGGAAACGCCGCGCAGCAGTTCGTGCTGAACTCTGCCGGAGATCTGGTGAACCCCCAGGCGAACAAATGCGTGGACGTAGCCGACTGGTCGTGGTCGAATGGTTCACGCCTGCAGTTATGGGATTGCGCCGGGTCCGCCAACCAGAAATGGTGGCGGACGGTGTAGAAAACGTCCGACGGCGACGCGCAGCCAGCGCGGATCCGACGACTATTGCTGGGGCGGCTGGGGAGCTTCCTGGAGTAGTCGGCGGGGTTTGCATGGGGCGCGGCGCCGTCGCGGCGGTTGCCGCTGTGCCCGGCCGGGGCGACTCCGACGTCTCCGGCCGGGCCACGGTTTCACGGCCAGGTGTCCGGGAAGTGGGCTGGCAAGAGCCGATCTCCAGGGACTTGGTCTCCAGGCAGCCGGCTTCTAGGGAGCGGGTTGGCAGCGCGGACAGAAGTAGATGTCGCGTTCTTCGGTTCCGTCCGGTCCTGACAGCAGGCCACGGCGGATCGTGGCGCCGCATCGCCTGCAGGGTTGGCGTTCCCGGCCGTAAACCCAGTAACCGGGACGCAGGGCTCGTGGGCCCAAAGTGGTCCGGCGGCCAGGTCCAAGGTTTTCGCCCAGGAGGCGTTTGGCGTCGTTGACGGTCTTGGCCAGATCCGGGACTTCTCCGACAGGCAGGGCCGGGTGGATGCCCGAAAGGTAGCATGCCTCGCAGCGGTAAATGTTGCCGATCCCTGCCAGTTTCCGTTGGTCCAGCAAGGCGAAGCCGACCGTAACGTCCGGCTCGGCCTTCAGCCTGCGCAGGGCTTCTTCCTCGTCCCAGTCCGGCCCCAGGAGGTCGGGGCCGAGGTGTCCCACGATCTTGTCTTCCTCGGCGGTGGGCACGACTTCCAGGATGCCCAGGGAGAACCCGACCGCGTCGGCAACTGCCGTGCGAAGGACGCAACGTGCCGTGTGGCCCGGCTTGGTCCATCGACCACCCGGCGGGTAAATCATCCAGTTACCCTCCATTTTGAGGTGGGAGTGGATGGTCAGTGCCCGGGGTTTCCTGCTGGCACCGGGCTCGTCGTCAACGGGGCCGGTCAAGCGCATGAGCAGGTGCTTGCCCCTGGGGACCACTTCGGTCATGGTCCAGCCAGTCAGGTTGAGGGTGGCGAAACGGGGCACGCGGAAGTCGGAAGCTGTGATGACTTTGCCCGCCAAGGCCTCGTTGAGCCGGTTGGCGGCCCGCCAAATGGAATCGCCTTCAGGCACGGATCCGTAGTCCCTTCGGAGTGGAGTAGGCCCCCGCGGACGCCAAAGCAGCGGCAATCGGGGTGTCCAGGAGGTCGTGGCCGTTGACTTTCTCCATGAAGAGCTTGTCTACGGCTCCGCGACGCACCACATCAACCAGCGCCTGGGCGGCAACAGCCAACACGGGCTCTTCCTGGTTGAAGGTGAGCAGCGTCTTGCCGCCGCGTTCGACGTAAAGGACCAGGGCGCCGTCGACCATGACCACCAGCGCCCCCGCCTTGCGTCCGGGCCGGTGGCCGGACCCGGCGTCGACGGACAGGGCCGGCCAAGGGAGCGCTGCACCGTACGGGTTCGCGGGATCGGTTGCGGCCAGTGCAAGGGCAACGGGCTCCGCCTTGGAGATGCGGGCGTCTTCAGTGAATGACCGCAGCCGGTCCACCGTCGCGGGGACGGCGAACTGGGCCGCTCCGAGGTGCTCGATGAAGTAACCGCGGCGGCACCGCCCGGCTTCTTCGAGCCGTGCAAGGACTTTGTACATGAGGCCGAAGCCGCCGATGATGTTCTCCGACATGACCGAACCGCGGGTCACCACACCGTACCTGTCTAGCAGCAGCTCAGCGGTGCCCCGGGCATGGATGGTGGAGTCCAGTTCGGGCGCAGGCAACGCCGACCACCGGCCCACAGCCGAGGGTGGTGCCGGTGCAACGCCGCCGCTAACCGAGCCGTAGCGTCCGCCGGTGAGACCGGGCGAGCCCAGCAGTCCGGTCCCGTGCGAGCGGCCAAGCCTGCTCATCCGCGGAGTCCTCGCCCTGGGGGCCTTGGCAACTTGCCGGTGGGCTGTCTTGCCGCCGGAGATCATGGCCCGCACGGGGGCGAAGGTGTCTCCGGTGACGCGGCCGGCCCACACCAGGTCCCACAGGGCCGTCACGACGGCGTCGTCGCTGAGTACTGCGTCCATGCCCCCTGCCACTTCGGTAAGTTGCCGGAAGAAGTAGCCGCCTCCGGCGCTGAAGTGTTCCAGGAGCCGCTGCTGCGCGTCGCCCGGTTCAAAGTCAGGTGCGGGGTTGAGGGTCAGTTCTGCGGAATCGGCCACGTGCAGGCTGATCCAGCCGTCGTTTCCTGGCAGCGACCCGGCCCCGGACCAGAGGAGTTCACCGGCCGCCATCAGTTCATCGAGCATGGCTGGTTTGTAGTCAGCCACGCGGCTCGCCAGCACCAGCGGTTCCCACGCGGACGCCGGGATGGGTACTCCGGAGAGCTGGTCCACGGCCGTGATGATGCCGTCGAGTCCGCGGAGCGCCTGGCTGCGGGACTTTCCGGGGGTGGTCACGTTCTGCCATGCAGGAAGGAACCGTCCGTAGGCTGCTGTGTCCACGGGTTCCACTTCGGCGCGCAGCGCGGCGAGGGAACGACGCCGGAGCTTCCTGAGGACCTCGGCATCGCACCACTCGCTGGAGGGCGGTGCATCAAGGGTCATCAGTTCCGGTTCAACGGCTTCGGTGGGCTGCTCCGCCACAGCGTGCGGCCGGAACTCGCCTTCCACCACGCGGCCATCCCCGGCCAGGCGTTTCAGGGCGGTATTGACGACAGCGACGCCCAGACCCAGCCTCGATGCTGCCTCCGCGGCTGTGAAGGGCCCGTGGGTGCGGGCGTAGCGGGAAACGAGATCGCCCAGGGGATCGCTGACCGGTTCGATGAAGGCCAGCGGAACGCCCATGGGCAGCGGGACACCGATGGCGTCGCGGAGCCGGGCCGCGTCCTCCACCGCAGCAAAGCGTTCGACGCCGCCGATTGTCACCTTGAGTGCGCGGTTGGCTTTCTGCAGCGCAGCGAGGTGGGATTCGGCGTCGAACACTGTGCCGTGGGGAGCGGCCGGAGGTGTTTCCTCAACGTGGTCCGGATCGTCCGGGTCCAACGGATGGTCCAGCGGCTGGTCCGGCGTGGCCGGTTGCAGTGAAGCCTCCGGCTGTTCCATCCCTTGCAGCCGCTCGGCCACCTCGTCGATGCTGAGTGGGCCGAGGAGTCGCAGCAGGTCAGCGACTCCTTCCATCCCACGGACCCGGCGGTCCGGTGCAAGCCGTTGCAGCTCCATTTCGGTTGCGTCGATGACCGCGGCGTCCAGGAGTTCGCGCAGTTCCACGCGGCCCAGGAGTTCGTTGAGCAGCGTCGAGTCCAGTGCAAGGGCGGCAGCCCGGCGCTCGGCCAAGGGGGAGTCGCCCTCGTAGAGGAACTGGGCTACGTATCCGAACAGGAGTGACTTTGCGAAAGGCGAGGGCTGCTGGGTGGTGGTTTCCACGATCCGTAGTTCGCGGCGCTCCACGGATGCTGCAATGTCTTTCAGCGCCGGCAGATCGTAAACATCCTGCAGGCATTCCCGCACCGTTTCGAGCACGATGGGGAAAGAAGGGTATTTCCGGGCGACATCCAGCAACTGGGCCGAGCGCTGCCGTTGCTGCCACAGGGGTTGACGCTTTGCGGGATTCTGCCGGGGGAGGAGCAGGGCCCTGGCGGCGCACTCGCGGAATCGTGAGGCGAACAGTGCGCTGCCACCGACCTCTGCCGTGACAATCTGTTCAAGTTCTTCGGGGTCGAAGAGGAACAGCTCAGCTCCGGGTGGTTCGTCTTCCATCATGGGCACGCGGAGGACAATCCCGTCGTCAGCGGCCATGGCCGAGCCATCCAGGCCGTAGCGTTGCTGCAGGCGTTGTCCGACGGCGAGGGCCCACGGGGCGTGGACCGGCATGCCGAAGGGGCTGTGCAGGACCACCCGCCAGTCTCCGAGTTCATCGTGGAAACGCTCCACCACCAGGGTCCGGTCACTGGGAACGATTTCCGTGGCTTCCTTTTGTTCCCGGAGGTATTGCAGCAGGTTGCTGGCGGCAAAGGCATCCAGGCCGCTGGCTTGGCAGCGTTCCATGGCGGGGGCATCATCGGCAGCTGAGAGTTCCCGGATGAAGGCGCCCAGTGCTTTGCCCAAATCAACAGGACGGCCCAGGGAATCACCCTTCCAGAAAGGAAGCTTCCCGGGCTGGCCGAAAGCGGGGGAGACCAGCACGCGATCGTGGGTGATGTCCTCGATCTTCCAACTGGTGGCACCGAGGGCGAAGACATCGCCTACCCGGGACTCGTACACCATCTCTTCGTCGAGCTCGCCGACGCGGCGTCCGCCCTTCGCTGCGCGGGCAGAGGCCGTGGGTTCACTGCCGTCCGCACTGGCCGGGGAGGACGAGCCCTCAACTTCTGTGCCGATGATGTAGACGCCAAAGAGGCCACGGTCCGGGATGGTACCGCCGGAGGTTACCGCCAGGCGTTGGGCGCCGGGCCGGCCTTCGATGGTTCCTGCGTGCCGATCCCAGATGATGCGTGGCCGGAGCTCAGCAAATTCGTCCGAGGGGTAGCGGCCTGCCAACAGGTCCAAGGTGGCCTCGAACGCTGAGCGTGGAAGGCTGGCGAACGGCGCCGAACGACGCACCGTGCTGAACCACTCTTCGACGTCGATGCTTCCCAATGCCGTGGCTGCGACCGTCTGCTGGGCCAGGATGTCCAAAGGATTGGTAGGTATGCTCAGCCGCTCGATCTGGCCACTGAGCATCCGCTCGACGGTGACGCTGGTGTGCAGGAGGTCAGCCCGGTGCTTGGGGAACAACACGCCTTCGGAGATCTCGCCCACCTGGTGGCCGGCACGTCCCACGCGCTGCAGTCCGCTGGCTACCGACGGCGGCGATTCCACCTGGATCACGAGGTCCACGGCACCCATGTCGATGCCCAGTTCCAAGGAGGACGTGGCAACGACGCAACGCAGCCTGCCCGACTTGAGGTCGTCCTCGATCATGGCGCGCTGGTCCTTGGAAACCGAGCCGTGGTGGGCGCGGGCGAGGACAGGATCCGCGCCGGTGGTACTGCCTGCCTGGGCCATCATGTGCGCGGGGGTTGACGTGGAGGCCGGAACGGCAGGGTTGGGCTCGCCCGCGTTGGACTCGGGGGCCGCCCATTCCCCACCTCCCACTGCCATCAACTGGCGTTCGGCATAGATCTCATTCAAGCGGGCCGTCAGGCGTTCCGAAAGGCGTCGGGAGTTTGCAAAGACAATGGTGGATTGCTTGGACAGGACCAGATCCACGATCTGTTCCTCCACATGCGGCCAGATCGACGCCTGCGGTTGCAGCCCTGACGCAGGGCCGGAATCGAACGCTCCGGCAGCACCCTGCAGGTCCGACATGTCCTCCACAGGCACAGTGACCGTGAGGTTCCAGTTCTTCTTTGACGGCGGAGCGACGATTTCGACGGGAGCCTGGCCGGCCAGGAACTGGGCCACCAACTCGCGGGGCTGGACCGTGGCAGAGAGCCCGATGCGCTGCGCGGGTTTGGGAAGCAACGCATCCAAGCGCTCAAGGGAGACAGCCAGGTGTGCCCCACGCTTGGTACCCGCAACGGCGTGCACTTCGTCAATGATGATGGTGTCCACTTCGCTGAGCGTCTCCCGGGCACGGGACGTCAGCATAAGGAACAGGGATTCCGGGGTGGTGATGAGGATGTCCGGAGGGTTGGTCAGCAGCGTGCGGCGATCCGCCGCCGTCGTATCTCCGGAGCGAACGCCCACCGTCACCAGTGGTGCCGGCAATCCCAAGCGCTTGGCGGTCTGCGTGATGCCGATCAGCGGTGACCGGAGGTTTCGTTCGACGTCGACACCCAGCGCCTTAAGCGGTGAGATATAGAGGACGCGTGTTTTGGTTTTCGGACGCTTGGCCCGCCCCTTGCCGTTCGCCGGCACGCTCTCCAGCCCGGGCAGCGTGTCAGTGGGGGTTGCGTGGAGTCTGTCCAGGGCCCACAGGAAGGCGGCGAGCGTTTTACCGGATCCGGTGGGCGCTACGACCAAGGCATGGGAACCCGAAGAGATGGCATTCCAGGCGCCGTCCTGCGCAGGCGTGGGCTCGGAAAAAGCGCCGAGGAACCATTCCCTGGTTGCCTGGCTGAAACGGCTGATGGCGCCAACGGACGTCTGCGGCTCCTGCATTCATCCATCATGCCCCACGGCTCCGACAGAATAAGCCGGAACCGTGGGGGAGCGGTCAAACAGCCTGGAAGGCAGTGACTGTCAGCAGCTTGATCCCGGCGTTGCTGCACGCATCGTGCTGTTCGGCGACAAACAGCGAGGCAGTGTCATTCGGCGGGTAGATGCGCAGCCCGGCCGCAGGAACCTTGGTGCAGTCGCCGTAGTTGCCCGCCTGCGTGTAGCGGATTTCCGCCCACGCCGACTTGCCCGGAGCCAGCTCGATCTTGGTCACCGGGGTGGTGGTTTCGCGGGTCGCCGGTTCGCCGATCGGTTCGCCATTGGCGTCTGCCGTCAGGGATACCCCGGCGAAGCCCTCAACAATGCACGGAGCCGTTCCCGAGTTGGTCAGGATCAGCTTCTCGTAGACACTGCCGGCAGCTCCGCCACCAGTGGCATCGGTGGCCGCAGTCAGGCTTGCGGCCTTGCACTGTCCAACGGCTGCAGGAGGCGCGGACGTGGTGGTCGGGGTGGGAGACTGCGAAGGCGTCGTGGAGGCCGTCGCGGAGGGGGAGGCCGACGTCGACGATGCCGATGGAGTGGAAGAACTTGGCGGGGCACTGCTTGATTCCGCCGGGCTGGGGCTTGGCCCGCAAGCCGCAAGAAGCAGCAGCGAGGCGGCCGCCGTCGTCGTCACAAGACCGGTTTTGATGCGCTGAGTCCACATGGGCACCAGCCTTGCTTCGGCGGTGGCGCTAGTCAATTCAGCCACGGGTTACAGGGCAGATTGGCGCCCGGATCGTGATCTTCCGGGCGCCACCTGCACTGATTTACTTGGTGTCTGCCTTCACTGCGGCGGGCTTGGCCGAGCGGCTGCGGAAGAACGCCGCGCCACCGAGTCCGAGGCCCGCGATGCCTGCGATCAGGCCGGCCCAGCTCCGGGTCTGCGACCCGTCGTCGGTTACCGAGGACGCCTGCTCGGTGGAGACGCTGGCGGCAGCGTGGTGGTCTCCCGCAGCGTCCGCCGGGGTGATGGCGATGGCCGGAGCGGGCGACTTCAGGTCATCCTCGCTCTGGCCGTCCTTTGGAATCTCGATCCAGTCCGTCTTTCCCGTTTCGCACGTCTGGAACGTGGGGAAGTAGATGGTCTTGCCGGCAGCGTCAGGCAGCTTCACCGAGAGGACCAGGGCATCGCGCATGTGCGGATCCAGTGGCGCCTTGGCCGTGTACACGATCTGGCTGGTGCGCTTGGTGATGGACGTGCCGTCGTCCAGCTTCTTGGGCTCGGCGAGGTTTTCCGTCACCTTCTCCACGTTCCAGTTCGGGTTGACGGTGGGGGTTGCGTCGGTCAGTTCCTCGGGGAGGCTGATGGCAATCTTGGTGGTGCCGGACGTGCCGCAGCCGTGGGGAACGCTGAACGTCAACAGAGCGTAGGAGTTTGCCGCGGTCTTGTTGGGGTCGACGCCGACGTGGGCCGACGCCCCTGCGATACCGGCCATCATCAGGGCAGCGGTTCCACCGGCAACGGCGGTAGCGGACAGGGTACGGCGAAGCGAGGACTTCTTCATGGGGTTGCCTTTCGGGTGCGCCAAGTGAGGGGGCGCTGGGGTACGGGTTTGGGAGCCCGTCACCGTGCAAAGGCGTTTGCTGGCTTTGCAGCATTGGTGCTTTGCAGCTTGGGTGCCGGGCGGAACTAGCTAAGGACGACGACGGCGGGCGGGCCGCGGCGGCTGTCTTGCCTTAGGTTCCGCCAGGGGCGGGGGATGAAAACGTCAGGTGCGCCTACTGCGACAGGAGACGCACCGGCGTCGGGCCTGAACAGCAGCGTGGGCAGGGCAACCAGCGGTCGGAGCCACGCGGCCAGCTGCCAGAGCGCATCCTCGCCCTTGGCCAGGACCAGGGCAGACTCCAGGGTAGCCGCGACGTGCGCCATCAGCATCAGGACGCCCACGGTGGAACCAAGCTCGTGGGTATGTTCTGTCACCGTTTGCAGGGCAGGGTTCAGTGATTCGTTGCCGAGGTGGTGGGCTGTTCCTGGTGAGTCGGCAGCAACGGGCCCGAGGGCAGTGAAAGCCTCATGGAGTGCGAGTTGTCCTGCGCCAAGCAGCGCTGCCATGGTGACGGCGTTCAGCCGGAACCGGGTGGCCAGCGTGGTGGCCAGCGCCGTCAGCGCGAGCAAGGCCAGGAGCACCGGGGCCATAGGCAGCAATCCGCCGCCAATGACGTGGGCTCCGGCAGCCAAGCCAAGGATGACCAGCGCGATCGCGCCGGACCGCAAGGCGTGGAAGGGTGCCCGGGGCTGTGAAGTGCGCACGGGTCCTCCCTTTCTTCTTGCTTGTGTTGGCTTGTCGACGTGGACGGCAACGGCTTCGATTCTATCGGGAGTTCGACGCCGGTCTGGTCCCGGATGGGTTCGCTGCCGCGTCTTGGGCGGCGGCTGCCGTCCGCCCCGCGATTGCGCTGGCCGCAATGGTGATGAGCGCGCCCAAAAGCATCGCCGCGCCCTCGCCCGGTTGAAGAAGGTGCGACTGTGCGCCGATGGTTACGGCCGCCACGGGAACGCCGAGTTGGGATGCCGAGAGGACGGCCAGCGGCAGAGGCTGTCCAAGGAGCCGCATGGCGGCGTGAACCAAAAGGGTGCCCGCGCCAAGGCAGAGGCCCAGGAGAATCATTTGGGGGTTCGATCCGAGGTCGTTCAGGTTCAAGGACGCGCCAAGCCATACGAAGAAGATCGGTCCCAGGAAACCGTCACTCACTGCGAAAAGCTGATGGGCAAGCCGCCGGGGTTCACCCACGGCTGCCACGACAAGGCCAAAGGAGAAGCCGGCCAGCATCACGGACACGTGCCCAAAAACGGCCAGACCTGCCAAGGCAAACAACAAGGTCAACTGGATTCGTAGCTCCAGCGCGAACTTTCTGTCTTCGGAAACGTCGTGCAGGCGGCCGCGTGTGCCGCGGCGTTCCAAGGCGCGGAGGATGACGTACAGGAGCAGCGCGCTGACCGCTACCGCGGCGGCGCCCAGAGCTGCGCGGCCCGCGTTGGGCGGATCGACCGTCAGGGGGAGTGCCACGATGCAGGCTATGTCGGCTATCGCCACCTGGGCGGTCATGGTCAGTACCTTCGGTCCGCGCAGTCCCAAGGAATCGACGATCGGCAGCACCAAGGCGGCCGAAGACGACGCCAGCAACACGATGTACACGGGCGCATGGCCGGTTCCGAAAACGGCAGCGATCCCCAAACCCGTCACGACGGCCAGTAGTGCCGCGGCCCCCGCTCTGGTCGCGCCGCCGCCCACGGCGGCCCTGATCGCTTTGTCCCGTATAGGGACGTGCGTGCCGGCAACGAACATGATCAGCGCGAAGCCGACATCGGCCATCAACGTAAACGCAGGGTCCCCGGGGTCCACTGCCTGCAGGCCTGTCCGGCCAATGACGATGCCCGCCAGCAATTGGCCCAGGACAACAGGCAAATGCCATTTCCGTGGCAACGCGAGCAGCGGCCCCAAGAGGGCCGCTGCCGAGATCAGGGCGAGCTGAAAGAATGTCAACTGCTTTGCCCGGGCGTTGCTTTGCGCCGCGGAGTGAAGGTCGGACCCGGCGGTGCCGGGACGCGGGCCGGATCGGCTGTGGACCTACGACGGCGAAGCTCAAGTTTCAAGCTTTCCTCACCTCGGGCCATGGCCCAGTGATGGTTGGCGGAGAAGGCCGGTTTCAGAAGCCAGCTCAGTCTGCGTAGTAGCGGTTTGGCTGTGCTGACGCGCCAGTCGTAGGTGATGACAACTTCGGGGCCGTCGGTTTCGAACGTCCAGCGGCCGGTTCCGTTCAGGTCGCCCTTGGCTGTGAGTGCGAAGCCGTCAAGGGTGACCGGTTCGGTGATGGTGAGCCGCCACCGCAAGGTGTAGGGGAGCCATCCCTTGGTGTAGAGGTCGAAGGAAGCACCCACGCCGTCGGGGCCTCCTCGGGCTACCGGTGTGACAGTGAGGTAGACCGACGGCCACCACTCGGTGAGGGTTCCGGCGTCGCCGAGGATGTCCACGACTTCCTCACGTGTGCCGGCCACTCGCCACACGGTGACGAACTCGTAGTCCGTGCTTTTGCCTTTTTGCTGTGATGACCTGGCCATTGCCGCCTCCACGGTCCGTGAGGTTCCGAGGGTGCCATGCGGCATCCGGCCTAAATCTACTCCTGGCCGCGGCGAAGGGTTAGATCCCGGCTCTTTGCCTTCACGAAAGTCCCGAAACCTCGCCCCTCGACGCGCTATTTGCCGGTTTTCAGCAGTTTGTCCATGTCGAACAGGGCTTCAAGGAGGCCCGCGGTCTCGGTCAGAGGCTGGTCGGATCGGCCACCGCAGTTTTCAACTGACTTGGAGTAGCGCTCCCCGCCGCTGTCCCGGATGGTGATTTTCGATCCCGTGCCTCCCGTGCAACCGGGTTGGGGTTCGCTGATCTTGGCGGCACGGGAGGGCAGGGTTTTTGCCGAGTCCAAGACCTGGGTCCACGTATCAGCCGGCATGACACTGGTTTCCTGGCCCAGCACGTCGCCATATGAGTCCACGGTGATGGATGCCTCGTTTTTCGAAGCTTTGATCACGTAGCTGCGGTGGTACTGGGGCGGGACGGAGCTGTCGCGGAAGCTGTACTCGACAGTTGTGGTGCCGGCATCCAACTGAAGAGGAGCGGAGCCGGCGCAGGATGTGGCCATTCCCGCACAGAAGACCGCCAATGCGGCCAACACGATGCGTCGACGCATGTGGATTCCCCTTGTTTCGATGGCGGCAGTGGCCTTTCCGAAATGGCTTATTGGTGGACGACCACTGCTCGAAAAATACACCACAAAGACGCTGAGAATACAGAAAACCCCCGGTTTCCCGGGGGTTTTCATTGGCGGTGACGGTGGGATTTGAACCCACGTTGGCTTTTACACCAAACAACATTTCGAGTGTTGCACCTTCGGCCGCTCGGACACGTCACCAACTGAAATAGGGTACCGGAGTCGGGGCCGGTTCCCCAAAACGGGCCCGCGGGAAGCCGTCGGCAGAACCACCCCAAGCCCCGCGAAACAAGGTCAACTTCCATCCGAAGCAACCCACCGATAGATTCATAAGCATCATGACTATTCCTCGCGATCAAGTGCACGAAGCCCACGCCTACTGGGTCACCAAGTCAGGCGATGGCGAACTACGCCCTGAGTCCTTGCCGCCGAGGCAAAAGGAAGAAGCCCTGGTCAGGACGCTGTACTCAGGAGTCAGCCGCGGAACCGAGCGCGTGGTCCATGAAGGCCGCGTCCCGGAGCGGGTCGCCGATCTGATGCAGGCTCCGCACCAGGAAGGCGACTTCCCCGGCCCGGTGAAGTACGGGTACCTGAGCGTTGGCACCGTCGAAGAGGGCCCGGAGGAATGGCGGGGAAAGACTGTCTTCAGCCTCCACCCGCACCAGGACTTTTACATCGTTCCCACCAGCCAGCTCACGGCTATCCCCGCGGACGTCCCGGCCCGCCGCGCCGTACTGACCGGCATCGTCGAGGTTGCCATCAATGCCCTCTGGGAAGCCGGACCGAGGCTGGGAGACCGGGTCGCCGTCGTCGGTGGTGGCTTGGTGGGTGGCGTCCTGGCGACGCTCCTGCGGAAGTATCCGCTGGGCCGTCTGCAACTGGTGGATGCCGACCCGGAGAAGCGCAACCTCGCCGAAAAGCTCAGCATCGAATTCGCCGAGCCTGAGGACGCAGCCAACGACAACGACATCGTCTTCCACTGCTCCGCCTCCAACGACGGCCTGAAGCTGAGCCTGCAACTGGCCGGTGATGATTCGGACGTCATCGAACTTTCCTGGTTCGCGGACAAGGAAGTGACGCTCCCGCTCGGCGAGGACTTCCACGCCCGCAGGCTGAACATCCGCTCCAGCCAGGTGGGCGCCGTCGCTCTCCCCAGGAGGCACCGGCGCACCAACGCCCAGCGGCTTCAGGAAGCGGTCAACCAGCTCAAGGATCCGCTGTTCGATACGTTCCTCAGCAGCGAATGTCAGTTCCAGAACCTGCCCACCACACTTGTTAAGTTGTTCGAACGGCCCGGCGGTTTCTGCCATGTGGTCGCGTACCCAAACCCGGAGGATTAGTACATGTTCAGCCTGACCGTCCGACGCCATTTCATGATCGCCCACAGCCTTCCCCGTGAAGCGTTCGGCCCGGCGCAGGGCCTCCACGGGGCCACGTTCGTTGCCGAAGTCAGCTTCCGCCGCCAGAACCTCAACGACGACGCAATCGTCCTGGACATCGGCGCAGCAGGCGGCATCCTCGAGGAAATCCTTGAAGACCTGAACTACAAGAACCTGGACGAACACCCCGCGTTCAAGGGCAAACTTTCCACCACCGAGGCACTCGCAAAGCACATCGCAGACGCCATGGCCACCCGGATCCAGGACACCGAAGACGGGCCCGCGCTCGCTGGCATCGATGTCGTCCTTCGCGAGAACCCCGACGCCTGGGCGGGCTACTCGCTGGAGCTTCCGGCCAAGTAAGTGCACATCCGCTTCCTGGTTCCGGGGAACGTCAGGCACGGCTCCGGCGGCAACAAATACAACGCCAAACTCGCCGAGCACCTGACGGCCCTCGGCGCCTCGGTTGAGACGGTAACCGTCGACGGCGACTGGCCGGTTGGCAGCCCGGCGGACCGGCAGCGGTTCGCGCAAGCGCTCGACGGCGGCACCACCGTGATTGCCGACGGCTTGGTAGCGAGTGGGGCTCCGGAGGAGATCGCCGGCGCGGTCAAAGCCGGAACCAAGGTCTGGATCCTCTCGCACATGGCATTGGCGGAGCACGGTGACCTTGAGTCGAAGGCGTTGGCGGCCGCGACCGGGATTATCTGCCCGAGCCTCCACTCCGCCGCTGAATTGCAGGCTAAACACGGCTCCCTGGACATAGCGGTGGCCACCCCCGGCGCGGAACCAGCAGACCTCAGCGCAGGTTCACAGCCCAAGCACATCGTTGCTGTCGCGGCGTTGCTGCCCAACAAGGACCAAGCACATTTGGTAGAGGCCCTGAGCCAGATAAAGGACCTGCCCTGGACCGCAGCGCTCATCGGTTCGGAGGAAGCTGACCCGGCGTACGCGGCCGAGGTGAGGGCCGCCGTCGAACATCACGCGCTGCAAAACCGCATCCGTGTCACCGGCGAGCTAACCGGCACCGCACTCGAAGAGCAGTGGCACCAAGCCGACCTCAGCGTCCTGCTTTCGCACTCCGAGTCCTTTGGGATGGTGGTGACCGAATCGTTGGCACATGGTGTCCCGGTCCTTGTCCGGCAAGGGACAGGTGCAGTGGAGGCACTGGGCGGTACCGGAGCGGGCGCGGCGTGGGATATCCGGGAAGCTCTCGCGGACACTCTCCGGAGCTGGCTGACGGACGTCGAAATCCAAGGGTCCTGGCATGAAAACGCCATCCGGGCCCGCGACAACCTTTCGGGCTGGGACAACACTGCTGCGATTGTTTTGAAAGCCGTGACAGCTTCGCCCTGATAACCGGGTGCAGAATGGGGCCATGACCAGCATCGCGCCTGCCGCAGACACCCTGACCCCTGAACGGCTCCGGGCCTGGGCCTGGCACAAGCAGGGCCTGGACGGTTCGCTCCAAGGCAAAACCTCAGAGGAAGTCTTGGACCACGCCGGTTGGGCCCGATCCGTAGGCGGCGCCAACCCGTACCTGACTCTGTTCGCCAGGGCAGGAACCAGTCGCGAACAAGCTGACAAGGACGTCAGGGCGCTCAGAATCCACGAACTCCCGACCGCCCGCGGATGCACGTATGTCCTGGGCCAAAGTGACTACCCGTGGGCTCTCCAGATCGGCCGCGACGCCGCGATTGCCCCGTTCAAGGTGCTGGCACGGCTCGGCGTGGAACGTGGCGAGATCACCCTCCTGGAGGGCGAAGTGGAACACGCCCTCAAAGAGTCCAGTGAGCCAATGGACCCCAAACAACTCAGGGACGTGCTGGGCGATTCGGTCCGCAGCCTGGGTGAGGAAGGCAAGAAGAAGGGCGCCTCCACCACGCTGCCCACCGCCCTGGGGCTACTGCAGGCGGAAGGCCGCATCCGTCGCGTCCCGGTCAACGGCCGCCTGGACCAACAGCGCTACGCCTACACGAATTGGGGCCTGCCGCCCAGCGATATGGACGACGACGGCGCCCGCCGCCTGCTGCTGGAACGGTACTTGCGCTGGACCGGGGGAGCGACGTTCAAGCAGACCCAGTGGTTCACTGCCTTTACGGTGGCCCAGAGCAAGGCAGCGCTCGCCTCCATTGGTGCCATGGAGGTGACCACGGCCAGTGGAGACGTGCTCTGGATGCTGCCTTCCGACGTCGAGCGTTTGGCGGACTTCGAAGAGCCGGGTGACGAACAAATCCAGCTGTTGGCAGGCACAGACTCATTGGTCCTCCACAGGCGCAATTCGGGGGACATGTTCGCCGATGAGGACAAGGGAAAGAAGGTCCTGGACACCACGCTGGCACTTCAGGCCGACCTGCCGGACCACCCCATCCTGGATCGCGGGCGGATCATCGGACTATGGCAATACGATCCCGGTAAGGAACGGATCGCGGCGTGGACTTTTGACGCTCCCACTGCAGCTGTGAGCCAACGGATCGCCGAGGTGGAGGCCTGGATCCGCGATGAACTCGGCGATTTCCGTTCGTTCAGCCTGGACTCCCCGGCATCACGTCAGGTGCGGATCGACGCGTTGGACGCGGCGGCAGGGCGGTAGGGCACCATCAGCCCGAACCGTACGGCCGGGTGATCGCCTCCAGGAAATGTCCGTCGGGGTCCGCGAAATAGATGCCGCGGCCGCCGTCGTTGTGGTTGATCTGTTGCCCGCGGGAACGTGCAGGGTCGGCCCAGTAGGGCACGTGTTCTGCGGTGATCCTGAGGAAGATCTGGTCGAACTCTTTTTCACTGACCAGGAAGGCATAGTGCTGGGGTGTGATGTCCCCGTCCGCGTCCAGGAAATCCAGTGTCACGCCGTTCTCGAAGGACACCGTGACGAAGGACCACATGGGCTTCGGTGCCGGGAGCCCGAAGATCCGGGCAAGGAACTCTGCGGATCGCTGCTTGTCCGTGGCGTAAACGATGGTGTGATTGAACGAAACTGTCATGGCTTGCTCCCGTGAAGGAAGGGATCAGGATGGGCGGTGCTCTACAGCGTGTTCCGCCGGAGCGTGTCCTGCCGGAGCGCGATGCGAGGCGAAGAAGTCCTTGAGGAGCGCCGCACATTCTTGCTCGCGGACCCCGGCGTAGACCTCCACCCAGTGATTGAGGCGGCGCTCGCGGAGGATATCGAACACGGATCCCGCCGCTCCTGCTTTCTCGTCCCACGCGCCGAAAACGACGCGGGGAATGCGGGCCAGGACGATCGCCCCGGCACACATGGCGCACGGCTCCAGGGTGACCACCAGGGTGCAGTCCTCGAGCCGCCAACCGTCGCCGCCTTCGCCCAATTCAAGCGCGTGCCGTTGCAGCGCGGCGGCCGCCTGGCGGATCGCCACCACCTCGGCATGGGCGGTCGGGTCACCGTGCGCCTCCCGTTCGTTGCGTCCGGAACCCAGCACGACGCCGTCGGGCCCCAGCACCACGGCGCCGATCGGGACGTCGTCGGTTTTCAACGCCAACCGGGCTTCGTCCAGGGCAAGGCCCATCCAGGCCAGGTGTCCTGCGTGATACGGCTCGGTGGCGCTCATGTCTCAATGATAGTTTTGGGGGATGCGCACACTCGTCGTGGACCACCCGCTGGTCGCTCACAAGCTCACCGTTCTGCGGGACAAGAACACCCCTTCACCGGTCTTCCGGCAACTCACCGAAGAACTGGTCACCTTGCTGGCTTATGAAGCCACCCGCGAGGTCAAGGTCCAGCCAGTAGAGATCGAGACCCCCGTCACCAAGACCATCGGCACGGCTTTCACCAAGCCCACGCCGCTGGTGGTCCCCATCCTGCGCGCAGGGCTGGGCATGCTGGAGGGCATGACCAAGCTGGTTCCCACGGCCGAGGTCGGTTTCCTGGGCATGGCCCGCGATGAAGAAACACTGGATATCATCACCTACGCCGAGCGCCTCCCCGAGGACCTCACAGGCAGGCAGATCTTTGTCCTGGATCCCATGCTGGCAACCGGCGGTACGCTCCGGGAAGCCATCAAGTTCCTCTTCAAGCGCGGCGCCTCGGATGTCACGTGCATCTGCCTCCTCGCAGCCCCCGAAGGCCTGTCCAAGCTTGAAGAAGAGCTGTCCGACGCCAACGTGAAGATCGTCCTGGCCTCGATCGACGAGAAACTCAACGAAAAGTCTTACATCGTGCCCGGCCTGGGCGACGCCGGCGACCGCCTCTACGGCGTGGCTGGCTGACTCACACCCCTACCGGTTTCCCGGCGGCCCCGTTAGCCTGTGGCGCATGGACTGGAAACTTGAACTGGTATTTGTCCCTGTGTCCGACGTCGACCGCGCGAAGGATTTCTACGTCAACAAGGTCGGTTTCAACGCCGACTTTGACGAGCGTCCCATGGACGGCATTCGCTTCGTGCAACTGACCCCGCCGGGTTCGGCCTGCTCCATCGCTATCGGCGAGGGCTTGTCAGATGCTCCTCCAGGTACCGCCCCTAACCTGCAGGTGGTGGTGAGCGACATCAACAAAGCCCACGATCAGCTCAAGGCAAACGGCGTGGACGTCAGCGATGTCGACATCCAGGACTGGGGCCACTTTGTGTACTTCGCCGACCCCGACGGAAACAAGTGGGCCCTCCAGTACTTGCCGCAGCGGCCGAACGGCTAAGTCACACAGCAGCACCACGTCCCGCGGGTGCGGCAGGATGGAACCATGAGCCATCCTGCCGAGCCTGCCTCCCCGCCGGTGCTGAATGCCCGTGCCGTCCTTTTCGACATGGACGGCACCCTGGTCGATTCCACGGCCATCGTGGAACAGGTGTGGCTGGAGTTCGCCCAACGCTATGGCCTGGACTTCGACGAGATCCTCCGCACGTCCCACGGCGTCCAGGCAGGCGATACTGTGCGCCGCTATGCTCCCGCGGGTTCCGACATGGAGGCGCTGACTGCCGAGCTCGGTGCAATGGAGCGGTCCCGGACGGACGGTGTGATCGCGCTGCCCGGCGCCGAAGCGCTCTTGGCTGGCCTGCCGGACGAGGCCATTGCGTTGGTTACCTCCGCAGACCGCATCCTGGCAGAAATCCGCATGCAGGCCGCCGGGCTCCCCATGCCGTCCACCACCGTCACCGCAGAGTCCGTCACCCGGGGCAAGCCGCATCCGGAGGGCTACCTCAAAGCGGCCGCGCTGCTGGGAGCCGAGCCGGCCGACGTCGTGGTTTTCGAAGACGCACCGGCAGGTATCGCGGCTGCGCGGGCCGCGGGGATGCGGACTGTTGTGGTGGGCGACGCAGGCGGCGGCCTTGAGCCTGGCATGTGGCGGATCCTGGACTACTCAGCCGTGACGGTCACCGTCGTGAAGGATGACGACGGCGGCCACCTCCTGACGCTGACCCTCTAGCTTTCAATTCGTACTGTTCCAGCCCGTTAACCGGGCGTAGGCTGTGCGCATGTCTGCGATGCCGGAGGCTTACGGTGCTGCATTGGAACGGGCCATGGTCCATGCCGGTGCTTGGCTCACGTCAGTGCCTACCCGCCCTGTCCGTCCTTCGTCCGACGCCGACCAGGTGGCTAAAAGCATCCTGCCGCGGCTGCCTGATGAGGCCACCGATGCCGCCGAGGTAGTGGATGAACTCGCCGCTTTGGCTGAACCCGGCCTCATGGCCATCCAGTCCGGCCGGTTCTTCGGATGGGTCATGGGCGGGACCCTGCCCGCAGCCATGGCCGCCGATTGGCTCGTGTCGGCATGGGACCAGAACACCGGACTCCGCTTCGCCACACCGGCGGCGGCCGCCATCGAGGAATCCGCGGCTGCCTGGCTGCTGGACCTTCTCCACCTTCCGGCAACGTCCGACGTCGGATTCACTACCGGTGCCACCACCGCCAACTTCGTGGGCCTGGCAGCGGGACGACAGTTTTTGATGGATGAGGCAGGCTGGGACCTGGAATCGTTGGGACTCAACGGTGGGCCGCGCATCACCACCTTTGCCGGCAGGGAGCGCCACGCCGCCGTGGACCTGGCGCTGCGGTACCTGGGTTTGGGAGCATGCGTCCCTGTTGAAGCGGACCGGCAGGGAAGGATCGTTCCCGAAGCTTTGGCTGCGGCCATGGATGAGCAGCCCGGACCGTCGCTGGTCTGCCTGCAGGCGGGCAACCTGCACTCAGGCGCTTTCGACCCGATGGAAGAAGCCATCGCGGTGGCCCACGACCGCGGAGCGTGGGTCCATGTTGATGGTGCTTTTGGTTTGTGGGCAGCCGTCAGCCCCACCCTGAGGCCGAGGCTGGCCGGCGTCGAGGAGGCAGATTCCTGGGCAACGGATGCCCACAAAACCCTGAACGTTCCCTATGACTGCGGATTGGCGATCGTCTCGCGGCCGGAATCCCTCCGCCGCGCGTTCAGTGTCCACACCAGCTACCTGATCGCCACGGAAACAGGCCTGGGGGATCCGTTGGAGAAGGTTCCTGAGATGTCCCGCCGCGCACGCGGTATCCCGGTGTGGGCTGCGTTGCGGCAGCTGGGCCGCTCCGGTGTGATCGCCATGGTGGACAGGCTCGCAGCGAACGCACGGGCGTTGGCGGAAGGCCTGGCCGCTATCCCTGGGGTTGAGATCCTCAATGATGTGGTGTTCACCCAAGTCTCTGTGAGCTTCGGCAGCGATAACCGGACCCACAGGATCACGCAGCGGCTCATGGCCGAGGGGGCGGTGTGGATGTCCGGATCTTCCTGGCGCGGCCGGGAAATCCTCAGGATCTCGGTGAGCAACTGGACCACGGACGCCGGGGACGTTGCAGCGTCCATCGCAGCCGTCCGTGGCGCGGTTGAGGCGGAACCTGAAGAATAGACGCCCGTTACTGTGCCCTGGCCTGCGGCAGCTCAATGCTGTGGGGACGGTGGGCGGACTTCTGCCCGCGCAGGACGACGCGTAACCCTGCGGCCACCCGGGCGGCCGATCCCGTCAGAACCAGCGCGGTCAGGGCGCCCGGCAATAAACCGAGGGGATTGGACGTCAGCAGGACCACAACGACGAAGACCGCAGCCCACCCCAGGGCGCGAAGTACTCTGCCGGGAATACCGCTTCCCGTTTCCGCCACCGCACCGAGCTCCCTCCTAAGCTCACGGACGGGGACCCGTCCCCGGGCGAGGTCGCGCATCAACCGCGCCATACCGCGCAGATCGGCAAAGGCTGTCCGTACGACGTCGACGCTTGAGTTGGGATCGTCAGTCCAGTCCACGGGGACCTCGTGGACGCGCAAACCGCAGAGCTCGGCGTCGATCATGAGTTCAGTGTCAAAGAACCAGCGGTCGTCTTTGATGTAGGGGAGGAGCTTGCGTGCGGCGTCGGCCCGGATGGCTTTGAAAGCGCACTGGGCATCGGAGACGTGGGCGCCCATGAGGGTCCGCAGCAGGGCGTTGTAGCTGCGGGAAATGATCTGCCGCTGCGGGCTCAGGTTCGTGTGCGAGGCCGGTGACAGCCGGGTGCCGACAGCGACATCCGAGTGCCCGGAGAGCAGCGGGGCCAGCAAGGGTGCCAAAGCGGAAAGGTCCGCCGGCAGCTCGGCTTCCATGTAGGCCAGAATGGGCGACGGCGAGTTTTGCCAGACCTGGCGGAGTGCGTTCCCACGGCCTCTGTCCTGGAATCGGACGACGAGAAGTTCGGGCAGTTCCCGGGCCAGGCGCTCGGCTATCCGAAGCGTACCGTCCGTACTGGCGTTGTCGGCAACAGTGATCCGGAACGCGTGCGGCAGTGACTCCATGAGGTGGCTGTGCAACCGGCGGAGGTTCGCCTCTAGCCGCGCTTCCTCGTCGCAGACGGGCACGGTGAGGTCCAGGACAGGAACCCGGGCGGGGACGCCCACGCCCGGGTCCTGCGGGTGGTGGACTACGGTCCCTGGATCCGTGATGGTCATGGATCCAGAATGAAGGATCAGATTATGAACGCTTTAGGCGGAAGCTGTGACACTACTGTGAGCCCCGGCAAGCACCTGTGAAAACGAAAGAAGCCGCCCCGGTTTCCGCCATCCGCTCCAGTAAGAACTGAGGCAAACGGCGGAAGCCGGGGCGGCAATCAAACAGCTTGGCTTAGTACCAGTTGTTGGCCAGGTGGAAGGCCAGGGCAGCTGACGGGGATCCGTAGCGTTCCTTGATGTAGTTCAGGCCCCACTTGATCTGGGTCTGGTAGTTGGTCTGCCAGTCAGCGCCGGCAGAAGCCATCTTGCCGGCCGGAAGGGACTGGACAATGCCGTAGGCGCCGCTGGAGGCGTTGGTGGCAGTGGTCTTCCAGTTGGATTCCTTCTCCCACAGCGTGTTCAGTGCCGTCATTTCGGCGGCGCTCCAGCCGTAGCTGCCCAGAATGCTGGCGGCGTAGGCCTTGGCAGCAGCGGGGTCATCCACAGCCTTGGGAGCAGCTGCGGCGGCTGCGGCTTCTGCGGCGGCGGCAGCAGCGGCGTCGGCTGCCTGCTTTGCGGCAGCGTCAGCGGCGGCCTTTTCGGCGGCAGCCTTTTCTGCGGCGGCCTGGTCGGCTGCTGCTTGTGCGGCGGCGGCCTGATCTGCAGCGGCTTTATCGGCGGCGGCTTTGTCAGCTGCGGCCTTGTCGGCGGCGGCTTTGTCAGCTGCGGCCTTGTCGGCGGCAGCCTTCTCAGCTGCGGCCTTCTTGGCTGCTGCGGCTTCCTCAGCGGCCTTGTTGTTGCTGGCCTCGGCGGCGGTCCGGGCTTCGGCCACGCGGCTTGCCTCAGGGAGAGTAAGAGCTGCGTTGGCGGCGGTTCCGAGCGATGCAACGCCCAGTGCAGCGGCGATAACGCCGGCTACTACGGACATGCGTGCACCGGACTTGCCGTCACGGGCTGCCTTCTTGAGGACTGACTGCGACTTGGTCGACGGGTTGTCGTTATGGTCGCGGTGACGCGCGGAAGGGCGCGTCTGATCGTTAAATTCAGACATGTGTGATTACCTCTCAGCGCCTGCGGAGTTAGCTGTCGGGTTCGGATGAGGTCATCCGGCCGCGCATCACGCTGCGGCTTCACCCCAAGGGCCGGCAATAAATGCCTGGGCCCGGAGACTCTGGGTCCCCCGTCTCTGCCTCGGAGAAAGTACGGACTCCGGGAAGTGGCAGAGCTCGGCGCATCCCGGATGCGGGCCAGTTGGGGCGACCCACCCTTTCGACGGTACAGGAGGTTTCCGCAGAAGTCACATTTAGGTAACAGAGATCACGACGACGGTGAGTCGCCTTGCCGGGATCGTTACAGTTGTCCGCCGCTCACGGTTGGAAGCCTCACGGCGAACTCCGTACGACCCGGACGGGAGGTCACTTCGACGCTTCCACCATGCGCTTCCACTATGGATTCCACGATCGACAGGCCCAGCCCCGACGTCCCCTCCGACCCCGACCGCGCTGCGTCGGCCCGGGCAAAGCGGGAGAAGATCCGGCCTTGGAAATCGTCCGGAATGCCGGGCCCGTTGTCCGTCACGGTCACCACTGCACTGCCGTCGGCCGAGAGCATCACGCCGGTGACAACCGTAGTTCCGGGATCTGTGTGCTTCCTGGCGTTCGAGAGCAGATTGGCCAGCACCTGGTGGAGCTGCGTGGCATCGCCGCGGACGGTGATGGGTTCATCAGGCAACGAGAGCTGCCAGATGTGGTCCGGGGCCATGACTTTCTCGTCGCTCACTGTCTCAACCACAAGCTGGGTCAGGTCCACATCGGTGACCTTGACCGGTTGGCCTTCATCCAGCCGTGCAAGCAACAGGAGGTCCTCGACCAGCGTGGTCATGCGCTCGGACTGGCTTTGGACCCTGGCCAGCGACTTCCTGCCGTCGTCCGTGAAGTTTTCGGTCATCCGCAGCAACTCGGTGTAGCCGCGGATGGCGGTCAGCGGGGTACGCAGTTCATGGGAGGCGTCGGCGACGAACTGCCGCACCTTGGTTTCGCTTTCCTGCCGGGCCTCCAGCGCGCTGGATACGTTGTTCAGCATCTGATTCAGGGCGTAGCCGACGCTCCCTACTTCAGTGCCGGGATGGGAGGCCGACGCCGGGACCCGCACCGCAAGTGCCACCTCGCCGGCGTCGAGAGGGAGGCGTGAAACCTTGGTGGCGACTTCGGAGAGCTGCTCAAGCGGCCGCATGGTTCGCCGGATAATCACCGTGCCAACCAGGCCGATCACCACCAGACCGCCCAGCGATACCAGCACCATGGTCCAGACCAGGGACGCCTCGGCGGTCTGCTTGTCCGCCAGCGGCAGACCCGTCACGATCACGTCGTCGTAGTTTGTTGTCACGGCCACCAGGCGGTAGTCGCCGTTGGACAGGGAACGGTCCACAGGGCGGCTGTCCCGGGGGAGTGTCAGAAGTACCTGCTCGTCAGCGTCCGAAAGGGAGACCCTCTTGCCCTGGGCGTCGATCAGGCCTGAACTCCGAACAGTTGATCCGTCGATCCGGGCGTTCAGCGTCCCGGCGGCCTGGCCGCGGGCCTCCAGCGGATCCGGCCTCCCGGACGGTGCGTTCGGAAAGCTCGACGGCGGCCTGCCGAACTCGTTCGCGCGGCTGGAGGCCTGTTGAAGCTGCTGGTCCAGTTGCTTGTTGAACACCGCGTCCATGGAGGCGTAGCTGACGATTCCGACGGCGCTGCAGATTGCTACCAGCAAGGCCATGGCTACCAGCACCAGGCGGGTGCGCAAATGCCAGGTGGAGGGATTGAGCCAGCTGCGCCGGGAGCTCCTGGCAACTCCTGAAAGGGTGCCCAATGCCTAGTCCGCGGGTTTGATGACGTAGCCGGCACCACGGATGGTGTGGATCATGGGTGGGTGGTTCGCCTCGATCTTCTTGCGGAGATACGAAATGTAGAGCTCCACGATGTTGGCCTGGCCGCCAAAGTCGTAGTCCCAGACGCGGTCCAGGATCTGGGCCTTGCTGACGACGCGCTTGGGATTTTCCATGAGGTAGCGCAGGAGTTCGAACTGCGTGGCGGTGAGGGTGATGTCCTCGCCGGCCCTTGTTACCTCCCGGGTGTCCACGTTCAAGGTCAGGTCTCCCACCACCAGTTCGGCGGTGTCCATGGCAGCGACGCCGGAACGCTGGACCAGCCGGTGGAGGCGGAGGAGGACTTCTTCCATGCTGAAAGGTTTGGTGACGTAGTCGTCGCCCCCGGCCGCCAAGCCAACGATGCGGTCCTGGACGGCGTCCTTGGCGGTGAGGAACAGGGCGGGAACTTCCGGGGCGAAAGCACGGATGCGGTTGAGGACCTCGACGCCGTCGAAACCGGGCAGCATGACATCGAGCACCAGCACGTCGGGTCGGAATTCTTTGGCAAGCTTTACCGCCCCGGGACCGTCGGCAGCCACGGCTACGGACCAGCCGGCCATGCGGAGGCCCATGCTCATGAGTTCGGCAAGGCTGGGTTCGTCGTCCACCACCAGTGCACGGATGGGGGACCCGTCAGGATGGGTGAGCTGGGGAAGGTTGTTGGTCATGGAGTGCGAGGAGGCCATGGGACAACTCTCTGTTCTGCTGGTTTGCCAGCGCTTTGCCGGTCCTGTGAAGACGCTGTGAAGTCAACACTAGCGAGGTGGGACCCGGCCCGGGGTGGCACTTGGTCCTGAAACGGGGGACGATTTCGCCGTCTCTACCAGATTCCGGACAAAAAATTCGAGAAGTTGCCGGCCGACGATTGGACAACAAGTGTTTCAGAACGTGAGATTCCGAATCAGCTGCGATCGCGAACACGAGAGTGCGAATCATGCCCGATCAGCCGAAGAAAATTCACTGGAAGGCTAATATTTCTTCCTCGCAACGAATGAAATGGCGTTCATTTTAGGGGTCCACGGAATTGTGATTTGCAGCACAATAGACCTCTACGTCTCAAAATGTGGACGGTTCGGCGCTTTGTTACTTGCGTGTTGCCATTGTTACGTTGCACACTTCCAATGTGAACAAGAACTCAACAGCACCTGCAGCCGCAGCAACCTGGTCCAGCACACCCGCTGGCCATGATGACCGCTGTTGTCGAATGCAAGCCTAACTTTCCACCCCAAGAAGTTTCAGGCATTCGCCCCCTAGCCCAGCGTTGGGCGCCCCTCCCCAAACTCATTGCGGGGACATTCAGCATTCGAAGCCGCGATGACGGCTATTCACTTTTGAGGTAAGCACTCCATGTCAGTTGCATCTGGATACGTCCACATCTCCGTCCGTAACGCCAACAAGGCCGCGTCGAACGCAGGGCTCCGCCCCGGTTTCGGCAACCGCCCCGGCTACGCCCCCGCCCAGCAAGGCGCCGGCCAGCAGGCTCCCGGGTACGTGCCGCAGGGCTACAACCCCAACTCCTACGGCCAGTTGCGTGCAGTACCTGCCGCCGAGCCGGCACCCATGACTGCGCCCACCCCGGTGATCGCCCAGTCGGACAGGCTGCGCCCCGTCGCCAACGACAACGTAGCCCGCGGTTTCGTGCTCTACATGGGTATTGACGAAGAGACCGCAGCTGCGGCTGGAACCTCCATTGCCAAGTTGGCCCAGGAAATCCGTGCCTACGCGCAGTCCTTGGTGACAGGCGCCGAGAGCTACGCGGCCGTGGCCGTCGCTCCCGCCGGGGCACCCGGGTCCGCGCTCGACGTCGTGCGTTCCACCTTCGGCGACCCCACCGTAGCCTCCCGCCAGCGTGCGGAAGCGGCACGTCCGGCTCCGCAGCAGGAAGCCCGCCCCTCAGGCGTGCTGATCGATCTTGCCCGTCGCGAAGTGCACCTGGATGGCGAGTCGTTGAACCTGACGTTCAAGGAGTTCGAGCTTCTCAACTACCTCGTCGAAAACGGCACCCGCACCGTGGGCCGCGACGAGCTGCTGGAAGGCCTGTGGCGCAACGCCGAAGAGGTGCCGAACGAGCGCACCATCGACGTCCACATCCGCCGCCTCCGCTCCAAGCTGGGCCGCCTGGCGAACACCGTGCGTACAGTCCGTGGACAGGGTTACCGCTTCTACGAGCACCCCGAGGTCATCGTCTGGGCCGCTCCGGAATACTCGATCTAATCTTTTGACTGCGAAAGCGTCCGCCCTCCAGGGCGGGCGCTTTCGCGTTGTCCGGCCAGTGAGAATTGGCCTCCACGGTCAAGGGGACGGATAGGGTTGATCTATGAGTGACCACCACATCAAGCGGCTTGTGATCATGCGCCATGCCAAGGCCGACTGGCCCACGGGTGTGCCGGATCATGAGCGTCCACTGGAGGAACGCGGACACCGCGAGGCGCCGCTGGCCGGCAAGTGGTTGCTCGAAAACGGTGTTGTTCCGGACTTCATCCTCTGCTCCTCAGCCCTGAGGACGCGCCAGACCTGTACCTGGGTGTGCGACGAGCTCGGCGAGAAGGCGCCCACGCCCAAACTTGAGGACGGCCTGTATTCCGCCTCGGCCAACCGCATGCTGACGGTCATCAACCACGTGCCGGACACGGTGACAACGCTCATGGTTATCTCGCACATGCCGGGGGTGCAGGATCTCGCCATGCACCTGGCCTCCCGGGATTCGGATCACGACGCCTACATGGATGCCGCCACCCGCTACCCAACCAGCGCGTTGACGGTCATGGAAACGGAAAAGTCCTGGGCTGAGCTCGACGGGCAGGATGCGCGGCTGACGCACTTCACTGTGCCCCGCCACTAGCTGCCGCTATTCAGTCAATTCCTCAGCGGCCACTTCACGCAGCAAGCGGACAACGTGCCGGATGTTGGGGCTGGCCGTCATGGTCTTCCTGTACACGATTCCCACGGATCGCTGCTGGGCAGGCCTGACCACGGGAATGGCCACCACGCCGGGCGGCAGGGTAGGCCTGCCCAGGCGGGGCACCAGCGCAATCGCCACCCCCTGTTCGACCATGGCGATGTGGGTAGAGAAATCGGGATCGTAAACGCGAATGTCCGGGACGCGGCCCAGTCCGGCGAAGATCTGCAAAAGAGCCTCATTGCAGATGGCTCCTGCCGGGGTGCTGATCCACGTCTCGTCCAGCAGGTCCTCACGCTCGACGGCGGTACGCGCCGCAAGCGGGTGCGTGCTGTTGACCAGGACATCGGCCTGGTCGACACACAGGTCCTCGTGCACGACGTTATCCGGTATCACCAGCGGAACGGAGTTCCAGTTGTGGACCACCGCCAGTTCGGCTTCGCCCGATGCCACCCGCTGCACGGCTTCCCGGGGATCCTCCGCCAGGACGGTGATGTCCAGCGCGGAATGTGCGGCCGCCATTCGTCCGAGGACCGGTCCTACCAGGCCCCGGCAGGCCGTGGAGAAAGCCACCAACCGCAGCAGCCCAGACGGTTTGGCGGGATCGGCGAGGAGGGTTGCCTGGAGTTCCTCAAGTTCGCCCATGATCCGCCGGCCGTACCCTGCCAGCGCCAGCCCCCGCTCAGTCAGCAGCACTCCACGGCCGTTCCGCTCCAGGACGGCCACGCCTGTCTGCTTCTCCAATTTCTTGATCTGCTGGGAAACCGCTGAGGGGCTGTAGCCCATGACGTCCGAGGCAGCCACTACGGAACCGTGCTGTTCCACGGCGACCAGTGCGCGCAAAGCCGAGATATCGATCATGAAGCAAATCTACTTGGTTTATTGCTGAATTCAACGCTGGTGCTTCAAGGAAAAGGGCGTCAGAGTGTACTTGTGAACCTTCGCCACTCCTTCCTTGCCGTGCTTGTCGCCGTCCTCTGGGGCATCAACTTCGTCGCAATCGACCTCGGACTCCACACGAACGGCCGGGACGTCCCGCCGCTGCTCTTCGTGGCCATGCGCTTCCTCCTGGTGGTCTTTCCTTTCATCTTCTTCATCCGGAAAGCGGACGTCGGCTGGAAGGCGATTATCGGCGTCGGACTCTTCATGAGTGCCGGGCAGTTCGGTCTGCTGTACCTCGGCATGGCGCTGGGGATGCCTGCAGGCCTGGCGTCCCTGGTACTGCAGGCGCAGGTGCTGTTTACGGTGCTGCTCGCCGCGCGTTTCCTTGGCGAAAAGCCAAGCCGGAGGCAACTGGCCGGTGTGGCGCTCGGTATCGCAGGCCTGGCCGTCGTGGCGCTGGGACGCAGTGCCGTGGCGCCCGTGCTGCCGCTCATGATTGTGCTCGCGGCGGCATTGTCCTGGGCCGTGGGGAACGTGGTGGCGCGTCATTCCAAAGCTGCATCGGGCCTGGGGCTGGTGGTGTGGTCCGGCGCTGTGGTGCCGCTGCCGTTGGCCGGGTTGTCGCTGCTGGTGGACGGGCCCGGGGTCGTGTGGGGCACGCTCACCGATCTCCAGCCGGCCACGATCCTGAGCGCGGTCTACACGGCGGTGTTTGCCTCGTTGGTGGGTTACGGCATCTGGAACCGGCTGTTGTCGCTGTACCCGAGCTCCGACGTCGTGCCTTTTACGCTGCTGGTTCCGGTGGTGGGCATGACGGCTGCGTGGCTGGTCCTGAACGAAATTCCCACGCCCGCCGAAGTCATGGGTGGCCTGATCCTGCTACTCGGCGTCGCGACGGCGGTGCTGGGAATCCCACGGAAACGCCCGGATGTTCCCGTTGCGGGGCCCGCTCTGCGCGTCTAAACCTGGCGTAAGCGCGTAGAGCGGGCCTCGCAACGCAGGGGCGTTAGCGTTTGGGCGCTGCCTTGCGTTGGTTTGGAGCGTTCGACGCCGGCCGCTTGGCTGCCGTGGTCGGCGTCCGGGATGGTGCGGGGCGCTTAGGGGCAGCCGGCTTTGCAGTGCCCGCGGGGCGTTGGGCCGGCACAACCGGACGCTTGGACTGCGTCGCCTGGCGGGAAGTTGGCGTGCGCCCTGCCGGCCGTTTCCTTGCCGCAGGGACGGGCCGTTTCGCGGGAGCTGCAGCCCGCGAACCAAACGAAGGCACCACGGCTCCGAGGAACATGACGGCCAGTGTTCCCACCCCGGCGGCCACCGCTAAGTAGAAATAGATGTCAGAGTCCTTGGTGCTCACCGCACTGCCCAAAGCGTTGGCATCCTGGGTGAACGCGATGCCCCACATCCGCAGGAAGGCGATGCTGCAGCCGATGAACAGGCTCGTTCCGATGGCGCCCAGCAGGATCACAAAGTACCGCCGCCGGTTGAAGACCTGGACCAGGGAAGCCAGGTAGCAGAGCAGCACGCTGCCCAGGAACAGGTACAGCACCAATTCCTCGAGCACGACGGCGGCCATGACCAAGAGTCCCAGGGACACAAAGGCGGCCACCACCGCAAGCTTCCCGCTGTTCCCCATGTGACGCATGAGGTTAATCATCGCCGACCATGTGGCCGCGCCACGCCGTCGTACATTGCAGTTGCATACCGTTGCGGGGCCCGCTGAGCAGGCTATGAGCGCGTCATGCCACGCAGACCGGGCCTCACAACGTGCTTGAAGCTACTTGATCACGTAGCCGTGCATGATGGTCATCACTGCGGCCACGCTTTGCTCGCGGGTCCGCTCCGGGTTGTACGTTTGCCGGTCCAGGCCCACCACGAAGATGGCCCCGAAGATGGCTGCTTCCAGGCTGCCTCGGACAATGCTCTGGTCAACCTTGTAGCCGGCGGCGACGCGCTCAACTGCGGAACCGATCACGGCCAGCAGCTCTGCGCGGAGTTCGGTGAACACAGCGCTCCACTCGCCGGGTGTCCGCCAGTTTTCGCTGACCCACAGCCGGGCGAAGGACGGGTAGTCGTCCATGAATTCCATGGCCTGTGCCACCATGTTCTTCATGGATTCCAGCGGATCACTGCTTTGCCCCTGGACGTCCTGGAGCCTGACCAGCATGATGTCCACGCCGTGCCGCAGGAGCTGCGCGATCAGGTCCGACTTGCTGCCGAAGTTGTAATACACAGTCCCCTTGGACACTCCTGCGGCGGCCGCGATCTCGTCAACCGTCACTCCCGCTGCACCACGTTCGCCGATCAGCTCCATGGACGCTTCGAACAGGCGCTGCTTGGTGGCGTTGGTGCGACCCGGGCGCAATTTCTTTCCGGTATCGCCGGAATCGGATGGCTGGGTGGTGCTCATACTGCGATCTCCGGCTTCAGGGTCTTCAGGGTCCACATCTTGTGCTTGCGGACTGCCAGGGTGGACAGCGCCGCTCCGAGCAAAGTGTATCCAAGCAGGCCCAGAACCGTCGGCCAGATCATGCTGAGTTCACCGCCATAGATCAGGTGCCGCATGCCAGTGACGACGTAACCCATGGGCAGGACCTCATGCACCACATGAAGCGGCATGGGGGTGGTCTGCCAGGGGAAGGTACCACCGGAGGAGACCAGCTGCAGGACCAGCAGGATCAGCACAACGAACTTGCCGGGCGTACCCATCAGCGCCACGATGCCCTGGATGCTGGCACTGAACGCCATCACCGCGGCCAGCATGAACAGCCACATCCCGATCGGATGGGCCGGATTCAAGCCAAGTCCGAGGTCCACCACCAGGGTGAGGATGGTGGCCTGCAGCACCGAGACCACGAAGAACGGCAGCCAGCCTCCGACGGCGATTTTCCAGGCGGGGGCGTTCGACGCCAGGGCCCGCTGGGTGATTGGCCGCATGGCCTGGACCAGCATGAAGACACCGATCCACAGGGCCAAGGTCAGGAAGAAGGGCGCCAATCCAGCGCCGTAGGAACCTGCCTTCGCCTGGGAGACGTTGTTCACCGAAACGGGGTCGGCGATGACCTTGGAGACGTTGCTCTTTTGTTCATCGTTCGGGTTGGGGATCTCACCCGCACCCTTGGCGAGCTCCGTGGCCAGCGTGTGCGAGCCATCGGAAGCGGTCACTGCACCACTGGCAAGTTGTCCCGCGCCGTCGTCCAGTTGGCGGGCGCCGTCGTCGAGCTTTACTGCGCCGTCCAAAGCGGTCTGCTGGCCGGCGGCCAGGGTTGCTGCGCCGGAATTCAGCTGCCCGGCACCAGCCGCAGCCTGCGAGATGGCATCGGTCAGCGTCGGCGTGGCGCCGGCAAGCTTCTGGGCGCCTGCGCTCACTGCTGCCGAACCGTCCGAGAGCTGCTGGATCTTGGCCGCATCACCGGAGATCTTCGCCTTGGCATCGGTGACCGGGCTGGATGCTGCGGCGGCATCGAAATCTGCCAGGACCTTATCGGCCTGCTCCTGTGTCAGCACGCCCGCCGTGACGAGCCGTGCGTTCGACTCCACGACGCGGTTGCGCAGGCCCTTGTCGGCGGCGTCCAACTGTCCGACGACCTCCTGGACCTTGGCGTTCAGCTCCGCATTTCCAGCGGCCACCTGGGCTGCACCGTCCGCGAGTTTCTGCGAATCGGCAGGCAAAGTGGCGGTTTTGTTCTTCAATTCCGTGAGGCCGGAACTCAGCTGGCCGGCACCCGTGTTCAGTTGCACAGCGCCATCCCGCAGCTGGGTTTGGCCGGACACGAGCTGATCCGCGCCGGTGACCAGCTGGCCGGTGCCCGTGTGGAGGGTCGCGGCGCCGTCGCTGAGTTTTCCGACGCCCGTGGCCAGCTCGGACGCGCCGTCGGCTGCCTTCACGATCGACGCGTGAATGGTGCCGAAACCGGTGAGGAGCTGGTTGGCCGTTTCCTCGCCTACTTCCTTGGCCACCGTCGAGTGCACGGCAGTGGTGAGTTTGTCCACGATGGTGCTCAGGAGGTAGTTGTTGGCGTCGTTGGTGGTGACGTGCAGCATGGCCTGGTTTGCGGCGTCGAAGCTGCCGGGCGAGACCAGGTTTGCTGAGAAATCCTTGGGGATCCGCAATGCGAAGGCGTATTCGCCCGTCCGGACGCCGGCGTCGGCTTCTTCCGCGCTGGAGACCTGCTTCCAGTTGAAGACATGGCCTTCTTCCAGGCTGTCGGCCACCTTCTTGCCGGCCTGCAGCTCGGTGCCGTCCTTCGACGTCGCTCCGGTATCTTCGACCACCAAGGCAGCGTCGATCTGGTTCAGGTTGCCGTACGGATCCCAGTTCGCGTACAGGTACACGGCGCCGTACAGCAACGGAACCATGGTCAGGGCGAGGATGGTCAGCTTGGGCAGGAGCCCGCCGGTCATGCGCTTGAGTTCGGAGCGGGCAAGCCGCAGAACAGTCACTTTGCAGTCCTTTGGAGGTTTTCGGTTTCAGGTTCTTCGGTCACGTCCGGCGTTGCGCCGGCGGCGTGCTTGGCTTTGGGTTCGACCGCCGGTTCGACGACGGCGGCCGGCTCGGCCGGTGCCGGCGCGGGCTCCGCTTCCCGTTCAGGGGGATGGGTCACTGAGTTGCCGATCACGGCTGCGGCGCCCGTCCAGTTGTCCGGGAGGGCACCGACGACGGCGACGACGGCAAGCGGCCGCCCGGCGTCGGACGCCAATGCCTGGAGCCGGGGCAACCAGGTCTCAGGATCCGCGCTGTGTCGGTCGGGGGAGTCGATGACCAGGAGGTCCGTGGCAGGGTCTGCCAGGGCGAGGGCCGTCAGCAGTTCAAGGCGTCGGCCGGCGGGAAGTTGTTCGATCCAGAGGCCGGCGATGTCCTCGAAGCTGTTCACTTTGAGCCAGGGTTTGCTCAGCAGCGCACCGCGGTAGCGTCGCGGGATAAGGGAAAGGTCTTCGGTGACGAGGTCGCGGACGCTGAGGTGCTGCTCCGGTTCGTTGACTCCGGGGGAGTCCACCAGGGCGCTGGCAAGCCTGATCTTCTTTGTTTTGGTGGTGTTGTCCCAGCTGAGGACGCCGTTGCTGGGCTTCATGCGGCCGCTCAGGGCCAAAGCGAGGGCGGTCCGCTGGTCCTGGCCTTCCCCTGCAACCAGGAGGAGTTCGCCGCGGTGCACCTGGAGCGAGGTTGCCGGGAGGAGATCGTCCCGGCGGCCGTTGATCTGGAGTTGCTGTACGGACAGCACAATGAAGCCTTTCGCAGAACTGTTGTCTGCTGAAAGTCTAACTGAACTGACTGGTCAGTTCAAATAAGAATCAGAGGCCATATTTTTCCATAAGCCGCAGCCATACCTCGCTGATGGTCGGATACGACGGAACCGCATGCCAGAGCCGGTCAAGCGGCACCTCCCCAACGATGGCGATCGTCGCCGAATGGAGGAGTTCGGCGACGCCGGGACCTGCGAACGTCGCTCCCAGGATCACCTTCCTGTCCTCATCCACCACAATCTGGGCCCACCCCTTGTAGTCCGGGGAGTACAACTGTGAGCCGCTGACGTTGATGGGAAGTTCTACCCCCGTAACGTTCTTGCCCTGCAGGAGTGCCTGCTCAAGGCCCTGACCCACGGACGCAACCTCGGGGTCGGTGAAGACGACGCTGGGCACCGCGTGATCATTGGCGGTATGCGCCCAGGGGCTCCACGGCTGCGGACTGCCTTTCAGTTCGCCCTTGGCCCGGGCCACGATGGCGTCCCCTGTTGCCCTCGCTTCGTATTTGCCTTGGTGTGTCAGGAGCACCTTTCCGGCAGCGTCTCCGGCGGCATAGAGCCACGGTCCGTTGCTTTCGCCGCCGGATGGGCCCTCGACGAGCCCGCTGGCATCCGTCGTGAGCCGGAGCGCTTTGCCGTCCCGGGCTTCAAGGCCAACGCTTTCCAAGCCCAGACTGGCCAGGGCGGGATGCCGTCCAGAGGCGACCAGCAGCTGGTCGGCAACGAGTGTTTTGCCGTCGAGCGCCACGGTGATGGAACCGTCGTCGTTCTTCTCCACCTTGTGGACGTCGCTATGGAGGTGGACCGCGACGCCATCGGCGCGAAGGCCGGCCAGGACCAGGTTCGCTGCTTCCTCCGCATAGCTGCTCAGCAACCGCCCCCGCGCCACCAGCGTGACGTTGGAACCCAAGCGGGCGAATGCCTGGGCCAGTTCGACACCGGCCACGCCGCCGCCGAGGACGACGAACCGCTTCGGGACTTCCTTGGCTGCTGTGGCCTCCCTGGTGGTCCAGAAAGGTACGTCCTGCAGGCCTTCGATGCCCGGGACGGTGGGCTTCGAGCCGGTGGCGACCACTACGGCGTGGTGGGCCTTGAGGGCGTAGCTGTTGCCGTCAAGCCCATCCACGTGAACCTCGCGGGGGCCGGTTATCCGGCCGCGCCCGCGAATCAGGTCAATGCCGGCGCTGTCCAGCCATTCAACCTGGCTGCCATCCTGCCAATTGTTGGTGAACCAGTCCCGGTGCTTCAAAGCTGCGTTGGCATCAATTGTCCCGGTAACGGCCTCCGTCGCACCCGGAATTCCCTGGGCGGCATGGAGGACGCTGCCGGGGCGGAGAAGTGCCTTGGAGGGGATGCAGGCCCAATACGAGCATTCGCCGCCAACCAATTCGCTTTCAATGATCACTGCCGAGAGGCCGCCCCGAACCACCCGGTCCGCCACGTTTTCCCCAACGGCGCCTGCGCCGATCACTATTACGTCGTATTCGCGGGAGCTCTCGGCAGTCATGGGGAAAGCCTACAACCGCTCCGCTGGCGTTGTGAGGGAAGGAGTTTTGCATTGTCCATATATTGATATCCATATCTCAAAATATGGATTGATTGATTAGGCTGCCGAACATGAACGAACACCTGAGGCCGTTTGTTGATTGGAAGTGGTGTGCGGGGCGCCGTGAGGGCATCGTCCTGGCGGACACCCGATGGTATCTCGACGGCTCGTCCGGGAAGGACGAGTACTTGCGCGGGCATCTCCCTGGCGCGGTGTTCATCGATCTGGACCGCTGGCTATCCGGTCCGGCGTCCCCTGAGGCCGGGCGGAACCCGCTGCCCGATCCCGAAGTGTTCGCCGAGGGGATGCGGGCCGCCGGTATCAATGACGCGGACACAGTAGTTGCCTACGACGACGCCGGTGGAGTCATCGCGGCCAGGCTCGTGTGGATGCTCAGGTCGACGGGGCACAAGGCAGCGGTCCTGCAGGGAGGGATGGACTCCCATCCAGGCCGAGTCACCGATGAAACCGCGCCAAGGCCGCGAGGGAACTTCACGGCCCGGGCATGGCCGGCGGGCCATCTCGCCGATATCTCGGACGCTGCTTCCGGGAGGTACGTGACGGTGGATGCCAGGAACCGTGACCGTTTCGAGGGCAAACAGGACCCCATCGATCCTCGTCCGGGCCACATTCCCGGAGCCGTCAACGTCCCTTGCCGCGGCAACCTCGACCCATCCGGGCAGTTGCTGCCCGAACTCCGGATCCGTACAAACTTCGAACGGGCAGGCATCAACTCCGCAGACAACACCATTTCCTACTGCGGCTCCGGGGTGACTGCCTGCCACAACCTGCTGATGATGGAGCACCTGGGAATGGGCCGCGGCAAGCTGTTTGTCGGCGGGTGGTCCCAGTACGGACAGGCGCTGGACAGGCCGGTGGAGACGTCCTGGGGACAGGTCCGTGGAGATTCTGCTGGATCATCGCCGTCCCGAGCGGGGTAACCCGCGCCATGCGGGGCACACACAGGGTGGGTCCACGGAATGATCCAGCAGAAAATGCAGCTACGCGTGCATCGCACCCTTGAACCAGCCCGTGATGCTGGCCGGGTGGGTGATGGCGGTCCCGACAACCACGGCGAAGGCGCCGGCGTCGAGGGCTTGGCGGGCTTGGGCGGGGGTGTGGATGCGGCCCTCGGCGATCAAGGGCTTTCCCAAGCCGGCAGAAGCGATCCGTTGCAGGAGCTCCAGGTCCGGCCCGTCGGTCTTGGGGCGCTCGCCGGTGTAGCCGGCCAAGGTGGTCCCGATCAGGTCCGCGCCCGCCTCAACGGCGGCGACGGCGTCGTCGAACGAACCGCAATCAGCCATGACCAAAGCATGGGATTCCGCATGGATTCCGGCAACGGTCCCGGCGAGGGAAAGCCCATCCGGTCGGGAACGCCGTGTCCCGTCAATGGCTACAACGTGTGCACCGGCATTGGCCACAGCGAGGGCGTGCCGCAGTGTGGGAGTGATGAAGACACCGTCGTGGCCGTCCTTCCACAAGCCAATGACAGGGACCTCGACGGCGGTGCGCGTGAACTGCACGTCGGCCAACCCCTGGACACGGATCGCCGCAGCCCCGCCGATCACGGCCGAAGCGGCCACCTGCCCGGTGGTCCGGGGATCGCGCATGGGCTCGCCCGGGTAGGCCTGGCAGGAGACGATCAGTTGGGCACGGAGGCCTTCGAGGCCTGCTGGAGTGAGGATCAAGATGTCTTCCTTACTGAAGGACGAGTTTCGCAGCACCAACAATGGCAGCGCTGTTGCCGAGGGTTGCCCGGACTACCGGCACGGAAAGCAGCGGCGAGAGCAGTTCCCGGCGCAAGGCAATCTCCATGGGTTTCCACCAGAGGCCGCCCGCGTCGGCAAGGCCGCCGGAGACCACGACGGTTTCAGGGTCCAGGATATTGATGAGGCCACCGACGGCTTGCCCGGCGGCGGCAGCGCCGAGTTCAACGGCTTGGGCCGCCGCGAGGGTGCTCGCGGTGGCTCCCTCGGCGTTGCTGTCAGGTTCGGCCAGCGCGAACACGCCACGGGTGTCAGCGGCATCCAGGGCAGAACCCCCCAAGCGGAGGTAGGACTCGTGGATGGCAGGTCCGGAAGCGATCGCCTCCACGTGCCCGGCAGCGCCACAGACGCAGGCCAGGGGAACGCCGTCGAACGTGGCGTAAGGCGAAGCGAAGTGCCCTACATGCCCGCCGACAAACCGGTGGCCAAGAACAGGGGTGCCGTCCAGGACAAAGCTGCCTCCGACGCCGGTCCCGAAGGCCACCATGAGGGAACTCGACGATCCCGCGGCGGCACCCAGCCAGGCTTCGCCGAGGGCATGGGCGTGGACGTCGTTGACGGCACGCACGCCCAGGCCGAGGCGCGCCGACAAGCCTGCGGCAAGCGCCGTCCCAGCCCAGCCGAGGATGGCATCCGTTGCCGACACCACGGTCCCTGAAGCGGCGTCGATAACCCCTGCGGAGCCGACACCGACGCCGGACACGGTATGTCCGGCGTCGGCAGCGCGCTCCACCAAGCCCGCGATCAGCGCAGAGGTGGCGTCGAGGATCGCTTCACCACCTGCCCGGTTCAACGTCGGAATGGTCTCCGACATCAGCACAACACCAGTGGAGTCAACAACCCCGGCAGCGGTTTTGGTGCCGCCGAGGTCAACGCCGATCACGTGGGTCGCTTGGGCTAGGGGAGCGGTCATGAATGCTTAGACCAGCCCGTTCCGTTCAAGGATTTCGCGGATCGCAGCAGTCTCGGATTCATTCAGGGACAGCATGGGCGAGCTCATGGTGTTGGACTCGATCACGCCCATCACCTGCAGCGCGGTCTTGAAGGCACCCAGGCCGGCGGCACCGCCGGAGACACGTCCGTTGGGGGTGTAGACGATCTCGAAGACGTCGGCCAAGCGGTCCTGCTCGCGGGCCGCACCTGCCCAGTCGCCTGCCTGCGCGGCGTCGAACAGGCGGCGGTAGCCTGCCGGGTCAACGTTGCCAAGGCCCGGAACAACGCCTTGCGCGCCGCCCAGGAGGGCGCCGTCCACCACAACTTCGTGACCGGTGAAGATGTCGAAGTCGGGGATGTCCTTGGCTGCGAGGAGCAGCTGGCGGAAGGAAACGTCGTCGCCCGAGGAATCCTTGACACCGGCAATGACGCCGTCACGGCCGAGGCGGACCAGGAGGTCGGTGGGCAGCTTGAAATGCGTGCGGACCGGGACGTCGTAAGCGAAAATCGGCTTGTCGATGGCGGCGTGGATGCTGCGGAAGTGCGTTTCGGTTTCCGCTGCGTTGCCGATTGCGTAGTACATGGAGGTGACTACGATCGCGTCAGCGCCCAGGTCAACCACCTTGCGCGCTTCTTCGATCACGCGGTTGGTGGTCTGCTCGTTGGCGCCCACGATCAGCGGAACCGCGCTGGCGTTGGCGTCGGCGATGGTGGAGACCACCAGCTCACGCTCGTCGTTGCTGAGGTACGGGACTTCGCCGGAGGAGCCCAGGACGAAGAGGCCGGACACGCCGCCGTCGATCAGGTGCTTGGTGACGTTTTTCAGCGACGCGGTGTCGATGCTGCCGTCAGCGTGGCGGGGGGTGATGACCGGGGGGATGACGCCCTGGAACTGAGTGGACACAGAATTCTCCGTTGTTTGTAACTTGTGAAGGGAAAAACTAGATGTGAAGCAGGCTCGGCGCGGCGCCCAGCAGTTTCTTGGTGTAGTCGTTGCTCGGGTTGTCGAAGACCTGCGCGGCTGTGCCCTGCTCGACGATCTTGCCGAAGTACATGACGCAGATGCGGTCCGAGACGTACCGGACGGTTTGGATGTCGTGCGAAATGAACACCATGCCGAGGTTCAGCTGGGTCTTCAGGTCGGACAGCAGGTTCAGGACCTGCGCACGGACTGAAACGTCCAAGGCCGACGTCGGCTCATCCGCCACGATGATGTCCGGGTCCAGGGCCAGTGCGCGGGCGATCGCCACACGCTGGCGCTGGCCGCCGGAAACCTGCGACGGCGTTACTTCGGCTGCCGATTGCGGCAAGCCAACCAGCGCCAACAGTTCCTTGACCTTGGCGGCGCGTGATGACGCGTTACCAATGCCGTGGATCTGCAAAGGATCCGTGAGGATGTCCTGGATGGTCATGCGCGGGTTCAGTGCCGTTGCCGGGTCCTGGAAGACCACGGAGACGGAGCGGCCGAACTGCTTGCGCATGGCGGCGTTCCGTTTGATGGCAGGCTTTCCGTGGAACATGACCTGGCCCGACGTCGGCGGCTGCAGTCCCACGAGCACTGACGCGAGCGTGGACTTGCCGCAGCCGGACTCACCGACGATGCCCACGGTTTCGCCGCGGCTGATGGTGAAGTCCACGCCGTCCACGGCTTTGACGATGTTCGGCCGGAACAGGCCACCGGTCCGTGCGTGGTGGTAGACCTTGACGTCCTTGAGTTCGATGACCGGCTTGCCGGTTGACTCGCTCATTTCGCGTCCTCCTTCAAGTGGCTGGCCCAGTAGTGGTCGGCATCGTCACCGTTTGCGGAGTCAACCGAAGAAACCGTGGTGAGGACCAGCTTCTGGTGGGGATCGGCGTCGGGTCGCAGTGAGCGGGCCGCGAAGCGGTCGCCCGTTGCGAAGTCCCGGGGCGACGGGACGGTGCCGGGAATCTGGTGCAGCCGGACGGCGTCGGCCTCAATGGAAAGGACGGCGCCCAGCAGACCCCGGGTGTACTCGTGTTTGGGGTTTTGCAGGAGTTCGGAGGCTCGTGCGGATTCCACCACCTGGCCGGCGTACATGACGGTGATGCGATGCGCCAAGGAAGCCACCAGCGCGAGGTCGTGGCTGACGAATACCATCGCGAAGCCGAGCTGTTCGCGCAGTTCGTTGAGGAGATCCACAACCTGCTTCTGGACGGTGACATCCAAGGCTGTCGTGGGCTCGTCGGCAACCACGATCTTCGGCGAACGGGACAGGGCCATGGCGATCAGCACACGCTGACGCTGGCCGCCGGAGAGCTCATGCGGGTAGCTGGCGAGGGTCCGGACAGGGTCCAGTTTCACCATTTCAAGGAGCTCGGTGGGCGTCTTCCGTCCGCCGCGTTTGGTGAGCTGCTCCAGCTGGTCCTTGATCTTCATGGACGGGTTCAGGGAGCTCAGGGCGTCCTGGTAGACCATGGCAATCTGCTCACCGCGGAGGCCCTCGTACGCCTTGGGATTGCTGTGCTGCGTCTTGGCGTCCAGGAGTTCCTTACCGTCGAACATGATGGAACCGGTGACCTGGGCTGTTTTGGGAAGAAGGCCCATGACGGCCAGCGAGGTGATGGACTTGCCGCAACCGGATTCGCCCACCAGGCCCATCGTTTCGCCTTCGCGGACGGTGAAAGACACGTTGTCCACGATCGCGATGTCGCCGAAGCGGCCCGGGAAACGGATGGACAGGTTCTTCACTTCAAGGACGTTGCGTGCGCCGGCCGAAACCTGGGGGAGGCGGTCGGTGCGCTTCGCTTCGATGGCTGCGAGCAGTTCCAGCTCACGGTCCAGCAGGAGGTGTGGGTTCGCGGCTGCGAGTCGGACGTCGGTGAGCACGGCTGAAGTGGCCACATCAGAAGCGGATCCGTCACCGGAAGCCGCAAGGACGCCGTCGAGCTCATGTTCCTCAACCACCGAAGGCTGGGCAACTGAGGTTGCCACCTCAGTGTCAACGGCCACAACTGCGGCGGATCCGTCGTCGTCCTTTACTACGGGCGCACGGCGGAGTTTCGGGTTCACCATCGCATCCGTGAGGCCCTCGGCGAGGATGTTCAGGGACAGAACGGTCAGGAGGATGGTCAGGCCGGCGAAGGTGGTGGCCCACCAGCCGCCGGACAGCACCAGATTGCGTCCGTAGGAGATCACGTTGCCCCACGACGGGGCGGGATCCTGCACGCCGGCGCCGAGGAAGGACAGGGAAGCTTCCAGGATGATGGCGTCTGCCACCATGACCGTAGCGAACACCAGCACCGGAGCGGCGGTGTTGCGGACGATGTGCTTGACCAGGATGTAGAAGCGTCCGGCACCGATCACCCGTTCGGCTCGGACGTAGTCTTCGCCGTACTGTGCCAGCACGTTGGCGCGGACCACGCGGGCCAGCTGCGGGGTGTAGATGATGGCGATCGCGATGATGATGGTCGGGACCGAGTTGCCGAATGCTGCCAGCAGCACGGCGGCCAGGGCGATGCCCGGGAACGCCATGAGGATGTCCATGAGCCGCATGATGATTTCGTTCACGGACTTGCTGGAGGTCGCCGCGAAGGAGCCCAGGAGAGCGCCGGCGAGGATGGCCAGAGCCACTGCACCGAGGCCGATCATCAGCGACGATTGTGCGCCGAACAGGAGCCGGGAGAAGATGTCGCGGCCTAGGCGGTCGGTACCGAAGAAGTGCTCGGCGCCGGGCGGTGTGGCTGGAATGAAGGTTTCCAGCGGATCGTGCGGGGCAATGACCGGCGCGAAGACCGCGGCCAGGACAATCACGATGAGGAAGAGCAGGGCGATACGGGAGCCCCAGGGCAGGGCCTTGAAACGAATGCCCGGGGCACTTAGCCGTTCTGCGAGCTTGCTGCGCATGAGCTATACCGTCCTGATTCGGGGGTTGATGAGCAGGTAAAGAAGGTCCACCACGATGTTCACCAGAACGAAGGTGACGGAGATGGTGAGCACCACGCCCTGGACCAGGTTGACGTCCAGGTTGGTGATGCCGTTGAGGATCAGCTGGCCCATGCCGGGCAGGGCGAAGATCATTTCAATCACGACGGCGCCGCCCAGCAGGTAGCCGACGCGCAGTCCCAGCACGGTCACCGGGGTGACGAGAGCGTTGCGGAGGACGTTCTTGGAGACGACCTCACGGTAGGGGACACCATTGCCGATGGCGGTTCGGACGTAGTCGCGGTCCAGTTCTTCCACCATCGAGGTGCGGACCACGCGGATCAGCGAGGCGGACACGGGAATGCCGAGGGCGAGGGCCGGGAGGGCCATCGAGTTGAGCCAACCGCCGAAGCCGGACTCCGGCGTCGCAATTCCGCCCGAGGGGAACATCGGGTTCTCGCCGAGCGCGAACCACTGGATGAGCAGGATGCCCAACCAGAACGAGGGCGTGGCGATCGCGGCGATGGAGAAGACGCGGACCAACTGGTCCTGCCACTTGTCGCGGTAGAGCGCGCCGAGGATGCCGAACGCCAGCGAGAGCACGATGGCGATGAGGACGCCCAGGAAAGTGAGCTGGAGCGTCAGTGGGAAAGCCGAGCCGATCATGGAAGCCACGGACTTGGCCGGCGGGGTGGTGGTGCCAAGGTCGAACTGCAGGAGCTTGCCGAGGAATCGGAAGTACTGCAGGACCAGGGGATCGTTGAGGCCATTGTCCTGGCGGTACTGCTGCTTCGCTTCTTCGCTGGCGCCGTCACCGAGGGCGGAGCTTGCCTGGTCTCCGGGAGCGGCCTGCAGGACGAGGAAGACGAGCAACGTGATGCCCAGGATCATCAATGGCAATGCTGCAAGCCTGCGGCCAAGCAGACGCAATATCGTGACCAATTTGTTCTCCGGTAGGTTGGTGGTGCTGGTTGCGGGGCCTGCTCTGCGGGCTCTGTGGGGGTTTCAGGCCGCAGAGCAGGCCCCGCAACGCGAGGGGTGCTTAGGCCGTGCGTCCGACGTCGATGAAGGACAGGCCGGTGGTGGGCAGAGGCTGGAAGCCGTTGAGCTTCTTCTCGTCCCAGGCGCTGGGGAGCTGGCGATGGAAGACCGGGTACAGGGGAACCTCGTCCGAGACCATGTCCACGATTTCGCCCACGATCTTCTTGGCTGCATCACCGGAGGCCTGGGAGCCCTTGTCCATGAGGTCCTGTAGTTTGATGCGCTCCGGGGTGGTCCAGAACGCGCGCTTGTCCATCCAGGTTGCGCCGGAGTAGAACCAGCTCAGGAGGAGGTCCGCGTCGTTGCCGAAGACTGAGGGGTCGCCGGGTGCTGCGACCACGGAGTAGTCGCCCTTGCCCACGCGGTCGCTGTACAAAGCACCGGACTGGAGGCTCTTGACCGTCACCTTGACACCGGGGATCTTGTTCCAGGATTCGAGGATCAGCGGGGCCACATCCTTGACCCAGGCGGTGTCCGTGGTGAGCAGCTCGAATTCCAGGTTGGTGACGCCGGCCTGCTTCAGGAGGTCCGCGGCCTTGGAGGTATCAAAGCCATAGACGTTCTTGGCCTTGACGTAATCCGGGTGGCCTTCCTGGAAGTAGGACGTGGCTGCCTTGGCGTTGCCGAACAGTGCCTTCTTGATGATGGCTTCCTTGTCCAGGCCGTAGTGCAGGGCCTGGCGGACCAGCTTGTTGTCGAACGGTGCTTTGGCGCAGTTGAACATGAGGAACAGCAGGCCGAAGGACTGGACGGATTCGACCTTCACCTTGGACTTCAAACCGTCGACATCCAGGTACGGAACGTCCTCGATTGCCTGGACTCGGCCGGACTGGACGGCGGTGACGCGTGCTGCTGCATCGGAAAGGAGAAGCCAGGTCATGCCCTTTGCCAGGGCGGGCTTGGGGCCGTTGTAGTCGGCAAATGCCTCGAAGACGATCTTGTCGTCCTTGACGGCGGAGACCAGCTTGTAGGGGCCCGAGCCGACCGGCTTGGCGTCGAAGGCCTTCAGGTCGGTGGCGAGGGCCTTGGGGACGATCTTCACTACGGAGATGCGTGGACCGAAGCCCGGGAAAGCGTACTTGAGCGTGAATTCAACCGTCTTCTCATCCAGCGGCTTCACGGCCTGGATGAAGGGGATGAACTGGGAGAAGAGGGACTTGTTCGCCGGGTCCATGACGCGGGTGAAGGAGAAGGCAACGTCTTCGGTGGTGACGGGGGAGCCGTCGTGGAACTTCGCGCCGTCGCGGATGGTCACCTGGTAGGTGGTGTCGTTGACCTTCTTGGGGTCCGCTGCCGCCAGGGCGTTGTACGGCTGGCGGGTAGCCGGGTGCAGCTCGATGAGTCCTTCGAAGATGTGCAGGTTGGCTGCCATCGGGGTCGCACCCGAGGAGCTCAGGGGGTCGAAGCCTGTGGAGAGTGCATAGGAAATGCCTGCCTCGATGATGAGGTCCTTGTTCACTGCAGCTGTGTTCGTTGCGTTGCCGGTCGTGGTGCTGGCAGCGCCGCCGCACGCAGAAAGGGTTGCCGTGAAGGCGGCTGCTGCACCAACTGCGCCGCTCAGCTTCAGGAAGTTCCGGCGGCTGGCATCGTTGACCAGCGGCGGGCTTTGGATCGTCTTGCTCATAGGGTGCCTCACCATTCGAGTTTCGTGGGTTATCGGATGTAGGACGTCCGATGCTCGTATGGAAACTGTAAGGGCGGTCACAGCGGAACGTCAAGTGAGATTAAGCGGCCGGGGCGCAGTCCGCGCGCCTTGCGGTTATCCGGCTACGGCCGGTTCGTGGCGGAAATCTCAGGGATATCCGGGGAAATCGCACTCCATGTCTATCAGGGAGGTGGGACATCCGATATTGTATGTTGCGAGCTACTCATTCTGTGGTGAGCGCTAAGCTCGCCTCAATATTAACACCGCACCACTTCAAACACTTGGGGCCGGTGCACGGCAAGGAGAAAGCCATGACAACTTCCGGTGTGGTTCCGCAGGCGCGGTTCAGCGCACAGGCCCGGCTGCGCGCATTGCAGTCGGACATTATGGAATTGATCCTTGAGCGCGAGCTTGAGGCCGGCGATCCCTTGCCCACGGAAAGCGAACTGTCGGTAGCCCTCGGCGTTGGGCGCAACACCCTCCGTGAGTCACTGAAGGTGCTCCAGGCGTTGGGCGTCATCGAAATCCGCCACGGGTTCGGGATGTTCGTCGCGCCGAGCAACTTCGACGCGCTCGCCGATGGGCTGACCTTCCGCGGCAGGCTCTCGCTGCGTCACCAGGGACTCGAGGCGCTGCAGTTGGTGGACGTACGCCAGGCCCTTGAGTCGGGACTGATTGGTTCCTCCATGGACGTGATGACCAAGGAGCAGTTGGCGTCCATCGAAGAATCGGTCAAGCAGATGGAGGAATTGGCAGGAGCCGGCGAGAACTTCGTTGCCGCCGACGCCGAGTTCCACCGACGCCTTTTTGAACCCCTCAACAACGAGCTCCTCATCAACCTCATGGGCGTCTTTTGGAAGGTCTACCGCAAGATCCACGTGGAGATCGGCCCGGGCAACGAGGACCTCGTCAAAACCGCAGCGATGCACCGCGACATCTACGCCGCCGTTGCCGCCGGGGACAAGGTAGCGGCCGCTGAGCTGCTCAACCGGCATTTCGATGGCATTCGCCGCCGAATCAGCGAGGCTGTCGGCGAGTAACGCACTCCACCCAAGGGCCGCCGTCGTGCTTTCACCGGAAGTACGACGGCGGCCCTTGCCGTTAACGGCGCGGCTCAGCTTCGCGGGTCAGTGGCCGCGCCAGCCGTCGACGAGGACTGTCCGGAGGTAGTCGTAGCGGAAGTCGTTGATGTTCGGCAGCTCCGACAGGGAAGCGATGCGGTGGGGGAGTGCGGTGCCGGTCAGTGCGCCCACGCCGAACATATAGGCCCACTCGTGGAACCCCGGTGGTTTGTCCGGAAGGGCTTTGCGCATCACCTGGATGAAGTCCCTGGCCATGGGATCGAAGTATTCGGCAAGGATTCCGCGGTCGTGGGCTGACGGGTCCGAGGCCTCCCGAAGGACGAGGCGGGCGAACAGCTTTCCGTCCGCGGTTTCCTGCGCTTTCAGGGTCGGCATCAGGAAAGCGTCCACAATGCGTTCGACGGCGTCGGCCGCCGAAGGATCCAACGCGAGGACCTGCCGGCGGCGTTCCTCATTGAGGTACTGGTACCGGGCGAAGACGGCCCTGTAGAGCTCCAGCTTGGTGGCGAAATGGTAGATCACCAGGGGTGCCGTTGTGCCGGTTTCCTCCGCAACCGCCCGCATGGTGGTGCTTTCAAAGCCGCGGTTGGCAAACATTTCCACCGCGACATCCAAGATCTGCTCCCGGCGGCGGGTTCCGGCGGTATTTCCCTGTACTTCCGTGGACATGAGTCCCACCTTATCGGCCTCCTTGCTGGTCGGAGCTGTGAGCGTTGACACAAATTGAATGGGTGTATAAATTCTATTCCAGCAGAAACTGAACGGGTGTCAAAGTTCTCTTTCTGTTCCGGGCAACGATGCCCCCATCGAAAGGGATCCCATGAAACGTGGAACCAAGTGGTTCATCCTTGTTGGGTCGTTCATCATTTATCTGTTTGATGCACTGGAAATCGCAGTGCTGTCGTTCGCGCTGCCGGCCATCAGTGCCGAACTGAAGCTGACCCCGGTTGCCGGCGGCCTCCTGGCTACCGCCACGCTGCTTGGCATGGGTTGTTCCAGCGTCGTGACCGGGTGGGTGGCCGACAACCGCGGCCGCCGCATCGCGCTCATCGGCTCCATGGCGGTGTTCGTTGCCCTGACGTCGGCGCTCTTCGTGGTGCCGAACTATGGCGTGTTCGTCGCCCTCCGCTTCCTGGCCGGCATAGGCCTTGGCGGAGTCTGGTCAGTGCTGTCCACGTACATTGTGGAGACCTGGCCCGCCGAACAAAGGGGGCGGGCCGTGGCGTTCGTGCTGGCCGCCTACCCCTTGGGCGGGGCGGCCGCGGCGCTGATTGCAGGCGCTTTCATGCCCGATTGGCGGCTCCTTTTCCTGGTTACCGGTTTGTCGGCACTGCTGCCCTTGCTCATGGTTGTGTTCTTCTTCCCCGAATCCAGGGCCTGGCTGGAAGAACGCGCACGGCAACAGAAGGGCAACGTCACCGTCAAAGAACTCTTCACCGGTACTTATCGCCGCCGCACAGTCATCGCCACCGTGGTGGCAGTCTGCGCATTCGTAGGTTTCTACGGAGCCTCAACGTGGATGCCCAGCTACCTCTCCACCGAGCGGGGCCTCGATCCCCGGCAGGTCAGCCTCTTCATGACCGTCCTCAACCTGGGCATGTTTGCCGGCTACATAGTGTTCGGCTGGATCGCCGACCGGATTGGCAGGCGCAACGCCATCCTGCTCTCCCTGGCCGGCACCGGACTGTTGATGCCGCTGTACGGCCTGGTCACCAACCAGTCGGTCCTCTTGTGGATGGGACCGCTGTACGCCTTCTTCATGACCTTTGCCGGACTTTTTGGTTCGTACCTCGGGGAGCTGTACCCCACCAGGATCCGTACCACCGGCGCCGGTTTCTGCTTCAACATCGGACGCGGAGTGGCGGCGTTCGCACCCCTGGCGATGGGTGGGATTGCAGCCTCCTGGGGATTCTCGACCGGGCTGATCCTGTCCGGAGCAGTGTTCCTGGCCGGTGCTGCCCTCATGCTGCTCCTTCCCCATACCCACCGCGGCGCCTCCACGGACAACTCCGCAACCGACTTCCATTTTGAGAAGGAATCCATCAAGAATGCCTGACCTGATAGACCTTTCCGTCAGCCTCCGAGCCGGTATCGCCTCTGATCCACCCGGAATGACGCCGCATATTGACTACTACACCCACAAGGAAACGGCCAAGGACCTGGTGTCCTACTTTCCGGGGATGGGCGAAGAGGACCTTCCAGGGGAAGAAGGCTGGGCCATTGAGCGCATCAGTGCCACGACCCATACCGGTACACACCTGGATGCTCCCTATCATTACGCTTCCACCATGGACGGGGGAGCGCGCGCCATCACCATTGACGAAGTTCCCTTGGAGTGGTGCTTCGGCCGCGGGGTGAAACTGGACTTCCGTGGATTCGAAGACGGCTACGTTGCCACGGCCGCCGACGTCGAGGCCGAGCTTCACCGGATCGGGCACGAGCTGGTCCCGGGAGACATCGTGGTGGTCAACACCTCTGCCGGCACCCGGTACGGCTTTGACGATTACCTTTCCAAGGGTTGCGGGATGGGACGCGAAGCCACTCTTTTCCTTACCAGCCGGGGCGTCCGCGTCACCGGCACCGATGCCTGGAGTTGGGACGCCCCCTTCATCCACACCGCCAAGCGGTATGCGGAATCCGGCGATAACACGTTGATCTGGGAAGGCCACAAAGCCGGGATGGAGATCGGTTACTGCCACATCGAGAAACTGCACAATCTGGAAGCGCTCCCGGCCACCGGGTTCAACATTTCGTGCTTCCCGGTGAAGATCCATGGAGCCTCCGCCGGCTGGACCCGTGCTGTAGCCATTCTTGATTCCGGGGCGGCCGCGTGAAATTCTTCAGACTCCTCATTGACGGCGTACCGCGTCTTGGTCAAGCCGACGACGACTTGGTGTCAGGCCGCCTGTACCCGGCAGGGCTCGATGCCTTCGACGTGCTGGACCGCCCCTGGACAGCAACGGAGGGTGAGCCCCTGGATTTCGCGGCGGTGGAACTGCTGCCTCCCGTCGTGGCTCCGACCATCCGGGACTTCATCACCTTCGAGCAGCACACCGTCGGAGCCCTGCGTTCAGTAGCCGCAGGGAAGGGCATTCCCTCCGCCTGGTATGACGCGCCGTCGTTCTATTTCACCAACCCGCACGCGGTGACCGGACACAACGCCACGGTCGCGATGGCTCCAGGTACCGGGCAATTCGACTTTGAGCTGGAGGTTGCGGCGGTCATTGGTGCGGACGGCTACAACCTCTCGGTGGAGGAAGCCGCGGAGCACATCGCCGGGTACATGATCCTGAACGACTGGTCCGCAAGGGATCTTCAGCGCGGCGAGATGACCGTGGGGCTGGGGCCGGCCAAGGGCAAGGACACCGCCACGTCCCTGGGCCCGGTCTTCGTGACCAAGAATGAACTCGCCGACGTTACTTCTGACGGCTTCTTGAATCTCTCCATGAGCGTTTCTGTCAATGGACGGGTTCTTGCCACGGATTCGCTGGCCAACATGGCGTGGACCTTCGCGGAGCTTGTGGCCTACGCCAGCAGGGGAACCTGGGTCCGTCGCGGTGACATCCTGGGATCCGGGACCAGCGGGGGCGGCTGCCTGGCTGAATTTTGGGGATGGTACGGGGCCATGACCCCGCCGCCGCTGGAACGAGGCGATGTTGTGAGCCTGACGGTGGAGCGTCTGGGTACTTTGACCAACCTTGTGGGCCGCGCGGCCCCTGTCCATGAGGTCCCCAAGGCCCGGCGGCGCGTGTACGCACCGCCGTTGCCGTTTATTCCGGACGCTTGAGCGGATGCCAAGGGCCGCCGTCGAATCTTCTGAAGAAGCCCGACGGCGGCCCTTGCGGTTTTCGGGACGGCTCGCCTGCCGCTGTTCCGGGCATAAAAAAGACCCGCACCGGCGAACCGGTGCGGGTCTTGATTTGTGCGCCCAAAGGGATTCGAACCCCTGACCTTCTGTTCCGTAGACAGACGCTCTATCCAGCTGAGCTATGGGCGCATTTCGCGTGATTCTCGGCGGTCTGTTTCTCTGACCCCCTCGAACCTCAATAAACTTTACAGAAGTTCATGTGAAGTTCCAAATCGAAAAGCTGTAATCTGCGCAACTAGACCGGTCTACGTGACCTTAGTCACTTAAATCGCCGAGTCCTCAATCCGAATCGTTGATTTTTAGGGGTTTTTACTTTTCGAGTAGGTGGATGTCCGATGTCTGACAGGGGAATGGTCTGGTCCGCGGCCCCTATCGTTTAGGACACACCACTGAACCCGAGGAAGGGAACCGCAATGGGCGATCTGGCGCGACTGCCGCTGCTTGAGAAGGCACCTACTACGCATGCACGCCTGCTGGCTTGGGTTGAGGAAGTTGCCGAGCTGACACAGCCGGACCGCATCCACTGGGTTGATGGCAGCGAAGCAGAAAACAAGAAGCTCACCGACGAACTCGTCGAGGCCGGCACGCTGAAGCGGCTCAACCCGGAAACGTTCCCGAATTCCTTCGCGGCGTTCTCCGACCCCGCTGACGTTGCCCGCGTGGAAGAGCAGACCTTCATCTGCTCCGAAAACGAACGCGACGCAGGCTTCACCAACAACTGGATGGCTCCGGCCGAGATGAAGCAGAAGCTGCGCGGCCTGTTCGCCGGCTCCATGCGTGGCCGCACCATGTACGTCATCCCGTTCGTCATGGGCCACCTTGACGCAGAGGACCCCAAATTCGGCGTCGAGATCACTGACTCCGCCTACGTCGTAGCCTCCATGCGCATCATGGCCCGCATCGGCACCGACGTCCTGGACCGCATTACCCAGACCGACGCGTTCTTCGTTCCCGCCCTCCACTCGCTGGGCGCACCTCTGGAAGCCGGCCAGGCCGACGTCGCCTGGCCCTGCAACCCGGACAAGTGGATCGTCCACTTCCCCGAAGAGCGCTCCATCTGGTCCTTCGGCTCCGGCTACGGCGGAAACGCCCTCCTCGGCAAGAAGTGCTACGCACTGCGCATCGCATCGGTCATGGCCCGCGATGAAGGCTGGCTCGCCGAGCACATGCTCATCCTGAAGCTGACCTCCCCCGAGCAGAAGACCTACTACGTCTCCGCTGCGTTCCCCTCCGCTTGCGGCAAAACCAACCTCGCCCTGCTGGATCCCACCATCAAGGGCTGGAAGGTCGAGACCCTCGGAGACGACATCACCTGGATGCGCTTCGGCAAGGAAGGCGAACTCCGCGCCGTCAACCCCGAGGCCGGCCTGTTCGGCGTCGCACCCGGCACCGGTTGGGGCACCAACCCCAACGCCATGCGCGCCATCGCCAAGGGCAACAGCATCTTCACCAACGTTGCCCTGACAGATGACGGAGGCGTCTGGTGGGAAGGTATGACCGAGGAAACTCCGGCGCACCTGACCGACTGGCGTGGCGAGTCCTGGACTCCGGACTCCGATACCCCGGCAGCGCACCCCAACTCCCGCTTCTGCACGCCGATCGACCAGATCGACATGCTGGCCGAAGAATACTTCAGCCCGGAAGGCGTGGAGCTGTCCGCGATCCTGTTCGGCGGCCGCCGCAAGACCACCATCCCCCTGGTGACCGAAGCCCGCAGCTGGTCCAACGGCATTTTCATGGGCTCCACGCTGTCCTCGGAAACCACTGCTGCTGCCGCCGGTGCAGTCGGCGTTGTGCGCCGCGATCCCATGGCCATGCTCCCGTTCATCGGCTACGACGCAGGCGATTACCTGAACCACTGGGTTAATCTGTCTGCCAAGGCCAACCCGGAGCGGCTGCCCAAGATCTTCCTGGTCAACTGGTTCCGTCGCACGGCTGAAGGCGGCTTCGCCTGGCCTGGCTTCGGCGACAACGCCCGTGTGCTCAAGTGGGCCATCGAGCGCCTCGAAGGCAAGGCCGACGCTGTGGAAACTCCGATCGGTTTCGTTCCGACCGGCGAGTCCATCGATCTCGAAGGCCTGGACATGACTCCGGCTGAGGTTGAGTCCGCGGTGCGCGTCGACCCTGCAGAGTGGGCAACCGAGCTGGCATCCATCGAGGAATGGTTCGCCAACTTCGGCGAGTCACTCCCGGCGGCACTGCAGTCCGAGCTGGACGGCCTCAAGACCCGTCTGGGCTAGACCTCTTAGGAACAACGGCGTTCTTAAGTGAACGACGACGGCCCGTCACCTTTCGTTGGAAAGGTGGCGGGCCGCCGTCGTGCTTGGTGCTGGAGTCCCTGGGCTGCAAGTTTCCCTGGCGGTCCGGCGTTAGTTTGCGAGCCAGACGTCCGGTCCAAAGACTTCGTAGTGGATCCGGGTGGCCGGAATCCCGGCGTCGATTGCTTCGTCGCGGATGGACTTCATGAAAGGGAGCGGGCCGCAGAGGTAAAGTGACGCGTCAGCCGGCAGGTCCATTTCGCGAAGGGACATAAATCCCTCCTTGGCTCCGGCGTGCGGCGTCTCCAGCCAGAGCTCGAGTTTGGCGTCGATCCTGGATGCGTCCTGGGTCATCTGGCCGCTGAGTGCCCAGTTGTCCATGGCCTTTTCGGCGTGGAGCACGATGACCTCGCGATCCGTGCCGGATTCGGCGAGTGAACGCAGGATGGATGCGGTGGGAGTGCAGCCGATGCCTGCCGAGGCGAGAATCACCGGTCCCTCGCCATCCTTGAGGGTGATCTCACCATAGGGATTCGAGATTTCCAGGATGTCACCGGGTTCGACGTCGGCATGCAGGACGGTGGACACCTCACCGCCGTCGTTGAGCTTGGTGGTGAAAATCCGGCTGGTGCCGGCATCGCCGGACAGCGAATACTGACGGACCTGTCGGAGGCCGTCGGCGAGCGTCACTTTGACGCTGACGTACTGGCCCGGTTTGGCTTCGGTGACCGGGGTTTCATCCGCGGGTTCCAAGGTGAAAGTAATGGAATCCTTGCCCGCGGGTTCCTTTGAGACCACGCGCCACGGCATCCACATCCGGTCGTTTGCCTGGCTAGCGTAGAGGTCCTTCTCGAGCTTTATCAGGGCATCGGCCATGAGCCAGTAGACCTCGGTCCAGGCCTCGGCAATTTCCGGGGTAATGACGTCGGCCAGATCCGCCGCGATTGCTGCGAACAGGTGCTTGTAGACCACGTCGTACTGTTCCTCGGTGATGCCCAGGGAAGCGTGTTTGTGAGCGATGCGGGAGAGGACCTTCTCGGGCAGGGAGTCCGGGTTAGTGAGCAGGTGCGAGGCGAAAGCGGCGATGCTCCCGGCAAGTGCCTTCTGTTGTTCGCCTGAACGCTGGTTGGAGCGGCTGAACAGGCCGTCCAACAGTCCGGGGTGCGCGGTAAAGAGGCGGTTGTAGAAATCCGCGGTGATTTCGCCTATCCGGGATCCGACCAATGGCAGGGTGGCTTCAATAACGGGACGGAATTTTTCCGAGAGCATGGTTCTCCTGGCGGTTGAGGCCGGGCCTTCTGTCCGGCCGGATAAATACACGCATTTCGAATGCATGTATTACTCCAAGTTCTACACCTCGTAGAAATCATGTGCAAATTATGAAGCGGGAGGCTCCGTGAAGGCCTTTTGCGCGAGGCTATGGGCCGCTACTGCGCTGCAGGCATCCGGATCTCAGGCCGAAGACCGATTGACTGGAACACCGGGTTCATCTGCCGGGCGTGGGGAAGGGATGAGATGACCACCGCATCGAGCTCACGGTAGAACGCCTCCCTGGCGCGCGTCATGGCGTGACGGAGTCCGCACTCGGTGATGAGGGGGCAGTTCTTGGTGGGGGACTGGCACTCTGCCGGGTCCTGCCGGCTGTCCAAATGGCGCAGCACCTCGCCCACAGTGGCTTTCCGCCCGGCTTCGTTCAACCGGGACCCACCCAGCCGGCCTCGTTCGACGTCGATCAGCCCAAGTGAACGCAAGCGGACCATGGCCTTGCTGACGTGGTTGTACGGAGTTCCAACAGCATCTGCCACTGCCTGGGTGGTCAGCAGTGCACCCTCGGGAGCTGCGGCCAACACCATGATGGCCCGAAGGCTCACATCTGCGAAGGCGTTGATTTTCATGGAATCAGTCTAGATCGTAGGTCTAGTCCACCCAGATGGATGGCTCGTGGGTGTCCGGTTCCATGGCAGCGAAGGTAAATCCCTCAGCTCCCGGGACATACGGAATGATGGCGGCCAGGACAGCACCATCACGGTGCTCCGCCGCGCCGTGAATGCCGTCTGAACCATGTTCGGGCAAACTGACATCGCTGACGATGGCAACCGCACGGTATTCATCCCGGCCTTGGCGCAAGAGTTCGTGAAGATCGGTCAGCATCTGACCGGCATCTACCTGGCCATCCTCGTCAGGTTCCCCGGGAGTCACCATGACGATCCGGAGTTCGCCATCACTCCCGAGCGTGATGCCGAAGGGGAAGAAGCCGCCATTCTGCTGGAGATGCTCCTGGGCGGTTCCGAGGCCAGTGCCCAGGGTCTCCCGGAGCTCGCGGTCCTGGGCTGATTCTTCCGATTCTTCCGGCAGGGTGCTGTCGTTTGGTTGTTCGCTCATACTGACCACACCTGGGCGTCGGTAGGGATAACCGCCGAATCACCGAAAATGACCGCTCTGGATTGCCCGTCAATCTCGTACGGCTTCAAGATGTTCATGGACAGTCCTTCGGAGTGTTCGATGTGCAGTCGGACTGCGTCCACGGCCCCACCGTCTTCAACCTGAACCAGAACGTCTGACAGGATGCAGGTTCCCCTCAGCGTGTCTTTTTTGTTGCGGAAGCCCTCGGCCATCATCTGAACGGACTCCGCAGAATCTACTTCGCCGTCTGCGTTGGCCTCATGGTAGGCCATGTGATGCCCCAACTCGCCGGCGAGGTCGGTGGTGATCCCGTACGGGGCCAGACCGCCGTTCCTGGACAGCTGATCCTCGGCGAACGGAACTGCGACACCCACAAGCTTGAAAACATCCTGGATGGCCTGCTCCGAAAGTCCTTGGTGCCACCATTCCTCCGCGGGTGAGGCCGTTTCGCCATTCCACAGGTGGGCAGCCTGGGCCTCGACCCGGGGTTCGCTGAATGTGGGGTGCTTCAGGAATTTCTTGCGGGTGAAGTCCACCCGGATGAGCTGGGCAATGCCACTGCGGTGTTCGGCCCAGAGGTGGAGCGTGTCCTCGTTCTTGCCCGACTCCGGATCCAATACAGCGACCATCGCGAAGAGGTTTTCGGCATAGCCCGAAAAGAGATCGACGGTCAGCTTAACGGACACCTCCGGGTCCGAGGGCATGGTCCCCCGGATTTCCTGGGGGACCTCGCCGCGGTGGACGGCGCCCTCAGCGTCGAGCATGAAGACGAACGGGGCGAAGCTCTTGTTGAGGACCAATTGAGCGTCGGCCAGTTTCAAGGCCTCGGCCACGACAGCGGCCAATTCGGATTCGGGAGAGGTCCGTTCCTCGGGCGAAAGCTGCGTCACGGCTGTAAGCCTAGCCGCGTACCAGCGCCAGGACGCGGTCGCGGATCTTCTCCATGGTGGGCTGGTCCTTGGCCTCGGCGTTCAACCGCAGGAAGGGCTCGGTGTTGGACGGGCGGAGGTTGAACCACCAGCTGCCGTCCTTCGCGGTGAAGGTGCTGCCGTCCATGTGGTCGATCTCGATGTCTTCGCTTTCAAAGTCGACGCGGACACGCTCTACGGCGCCGGCTTTGTCTTCGATCTCGGAGTTGATTTCGCCCGACGAAACGTAGGGTTCGTATTGGCGGCCGAGTTCGGAGAGCGGGCCGTCCTGCTCTCCGAGGGCAGCGAGTACGTGCATGGCTGCGAGCATGCCGGTGTCTGCGTTCCAGAAGTCCCTGAAGTAGAAGTGCGCGGAGTGCTCCCCGCCGAAGACCGCACCTTCCTTCGCCATGACGGCCTTGATGAAGGAGTGCCCCACACGGGTCCGGACGGCACGGCCGCCGTCCTTTGCCACGAGTTCGGGAACGGCCTTTGAGGTCAGGAGATTGTGGATGATGACTGGAGTTTCTTCCCCGGCCTTCCGTGCCCGGGCGATCTCGCGGCGGGCAACCATGCCAGTGATGGCCGACGGGGACACGGGCTCGCCCTTTTCGTCGATCACGAAGCAGCGGTCGGCGTCGCCGTCGAACGCCAGGCCGATGTCCGCGCCGTGCTTGACGACCGCCGCCTGGAGATCGCGGAGGTTTTCCGGTTCCAGCGGGTTGGCGGGGTGGTTCGGGAAGGAACCGTCCAGTTCGAAGTAGAGCGGGATGATCTCGAAGGGCAGGGCCGGGAGCAACTTGTCTCCCAGGACGGCAGGGGTGGTGAGGCCGGCCATGCCGTTGCCGGCGTCGACCACGATCTTCAGCGGCCGGCAACCGGAAAGGTCCACCAGCTTGCGCAGGTACTCGGAGTAGTCCTTCAAGACATCATGGACACCGATCTCGCCGCGCGTCGCTGCGGACGGGATGGTGCCTGCGTTCAGGTACTGCTCCGCGAGTGCCTGGATCTCTTTCAATCCGCTTTCGGAAGAAATGGGTTGGGCGCCGGCCTTGGCCATCTTGATGCCGTTGTATTCGGCGGGGTTGTGGCTGGCGGTGAACGTGGCGCCGGCTGCATTCAGGGCGCCGCATGCGTAGTAGAGCTCATCGGTGGAGATCAGGTCCAGGAGTTGTACATTGGCCCCACGCGTGGCCGCGCCGTTGGCGAAGGCCTGGCTGAACTCCGGTGACGAAGGACGCATGTCGCCACCGACCAGGACAGTTTCGCCCTCAAGGCCCAGGACGTCGATGAAGGCAGCGCCGACTGCCTCGACGATTTCAGACGTGATGGATTCACCCACGATCCCCCGGACGTCGTACGCCTTGAAGGATGCCGAGAGGTCGAATGTCTTGTTCTGCTCGCTAGTCACGGGCTCAATCCTACTGTGGCTACCCAGCACGGCATGAACCGGGGGCCTCCCCATGTGGATAGCAGTCATCCACCGGCTGTTTATCCACATAGCTGATCTGCTCCGGTCTTGCTGTCAGGGGCGACTGGAATACTGGGGTCATGGCCAACAACTCCCCAAACACTGCCGCTCCCGTGCAACCGACAACCCAGCAGGAGGCGCTGGCTTGCCTTCGCGAACTTGTAGGCCACCCTGAGGCGCAGTTCCACGATGGCCAGTTCGAAGCGATCGAGGCTTTGGTGGATGCCGGCCGAAGGGCACTCGTGGTCCAGCGCACCGGCTGGGGAAAGTCCGCCGTCTACTTCGTTTCATCCTTGCTCTTGCGCCGCAGGGGAGCCGGACCAACCCTGATCGTCTCACCCCTGCTGGCGCTCATGCGTGACCAGGTGGCCGCCGCTGCGCGTGCAGGTGTCCGTGCTGTGGCCATCAATTCCGCCAACGCCCTTGAATGGGACACAGTCCTGGCCCAGTTGGCGGCAGACGAGGTCGACGTTCTCCTCGTGTCTCCCGAGCGCCTGACCAATCCGTCCTTCCGGGAGAACCAGCTTCCGGAGCTTATCCGGAGGACAGGGCTTCTGGTGATCGACGAAGCCCACTGTATTTCCGACTGGGGACACGACTTCCGGCCCGATTACCGCCGCATCTCCGACCTCATCGCCCAGTTGCCGGAGACCGTTCCAGTCCTGGCAACCACTGCTACTGCCAACTCCAGGGTGGTCCATGACATTGAAGAGCAGCTCGGCGCAGGAGTGCTGACCATCCGCGGGGGCTTGGGGCGGGAGTCGCTGCGTCTTGGGGTCCTTAATCTCTCCGACTCCAAGGACCGGCTGGGCTGGCTGCTGACCCACCTTGCAGACATGCCGGGGAGCGGCATCATTTATACGCTCACCGTCTCTGCGGCCGAGGACACTGCGCGGTTGCTTGCCGGAGCCGGACACAACGTGCTCTCTTACACAGGCAGGACCGATCCCGCTGACCGGGAGCGGGCAGAGCAACTGCTCAAGGACAATCAGGTGAAGGCGCTGGTGGCAACCTCTGCCCTGGGCATGGGCTTCGACAAACCCGACCTCGGCTTCGTGATCCACCTTGGGGCGCCATCATCACCGGTCGCCTACTACCAGCAAGTCGGCCGCGCGGGCCGTGGCGCCGCCAATGCCGATGTACTGCTCCTTCCTGGGTCGGAAGACCGCGAGATCTGGCAATACTTCGCTACAGCATCCATGCCGTCCGAGGAGAAGGCAGCTGCCGTGCTGGCTGTCCTCGGCGATGCCGGCACAGCCATGTCCACCGTCGCATTGGAAGCCCGCGTGGACCTTCGCCGGACGCCACTGGAATTGCTCTTGAAGGTTTTGGCGGTGGATGGTGCCGTCGAGCGCGTTGGCGGCGGTTGGCGGTCAACCGGCCGGCCATGGAATTACGACGCCGAACGCTATGCGCGCATTGCCGAGGCGCGGGTGGATGAGCAGGATTCCATGGTGGTCTACCAGGACACGGCCGGTTGCCGGATGGAGTACATCACCTCGGTGCTTGATGATGAAACTGCTGCCGCCTGTAGACGTTGTGACAACTGTGCGGGCCGATGGTTCCCCGTGGATGTGGCGGACTCGGCGGTGGAAGCGGCAGGCCAGACTCTTCGCCGAGCAGGAATCGCAATAGAGCCGCGCCTTCAATGGCCCAGCGGAATGGACCGGCTCGGTGTTGCCGTCAAGGGAAAGATCAAACCCGACGAAAGCGTTGCAGAGGGACGTGTGCTGGCCAGGCTGACAGACCTGGGCTGGGGCGGCGCCCTCCGTGAACTGTTTGCTGCCGGTGCGCCGGACCGGGCCGTGGATCCGGGGATGCTGCAGGCATGCGTGCAGGTCCTGAGGGAGTGGTCAGGCGCCGAGGGTGGAACGCCGTGGAGCGGCGTCGGACGCCCGGTGGCCGTCGTCAGCATCCCGTCGCGAAGCAAACCGCAACTCGTGGATTCCCTGGCCCAGGGGATAGCCGGAATAGGCAGAATGCCGTACCTGGGGCAGCTCCAGCCCGCTCACGGTGGTCCAACCGGCGCGCGTGGCGGCAACAGCGCCTACAGGCTCGCCGGCGTGTGGGACCGGCTGGTGGTCGCGCCTGAACTTTCCCAGGCCCTGGCCGATATCGGGAGCCAGCCTGTGTTGTTGGTGGACGATCTGGTCGACAGCCGCTGGACGATGACGGTATCGGCGCGGGCTTTGCGGCAGGCAGGCGCAGCAGCGGTCCTCCCGCTTGCATTGGCGCAAGCGGGGTAGCGGAAGGTAGGAAAGCGTCATTTTGTGATCGCTCCCACATCAGGTCTATAGGATCGAGGAAACGCCCCCTGCTGCCTTCGTGGAGCACCAGCGACGAACTTGGACCGGAGCCATGACCATAAGACCCAGCGCAGGCATCGAAGAAGCCAGTGAGACCAGTTGGCGTCCCCGCTTGGCCTTGTTGGTGGCCGCGACGTTTTTCATGGAGTTCCTTGACGGGACTATCCTGACCACCGCTATTCCGAGCATTGCGTCCGACTTCCGAGTCGCACCGGCCGACATCAACATCACCATGACGGCCTACTTGGTGACGGTCGCGATGGGAATCCCACTGAGCAGTTGGCTCGCTGAACGGTTCGGCGCTCGCCGGATCTTCTGCCTGGCCATAGCCGTTTTCACCATTGCTTCCCTGCTCTGCGCCGTGAGCACCGACCTGACCATGCTCACACTCAGCCGGGTGGCCCAAGGGATGGGCGGGGCCATGATGGTTCCTGTCGGGACACTGGTGGTCCTGCGGGGTACGCCGAAATCCGAGCTCCTCCGGGCAACGGCCTATCTGGTCTGGCCCGGGCTCCTCGCACCGGTACTTGCGCCGATGGTCGGTGGCGCCCTCACAACGTTCCTTTCCTGGCATTGGATCTTCCTCATCAACATCCCGCTGGGCCTGGCAGCCTTCATCGCTGCACTTCGGCTGGTGCCTCGGACGCAATTCGATGGAAAGCGCCGCCTTGACTGGTTCGGGCTGATGCTGACCACCCTTGGCGTCGGGGCGTTGGTGGTGGGGCTGGAAACCTTGGGCGGCCACGCATCCAATGTCCTCGCTGTAGTGGTGGTAACCGCCGGAGTGCTGTCCTTGGCAGGGGCGGTCTGGTGGATGGGGAAAGCGAAAGTACCACTGTTCAACCTCAGCGTCTTCGGGACCAGGACTTTCCGGGCGACCTCAACCGGTGGCTTCATCTACCGGCTGACCATCAGTTCGGTCCCCTTCTTGTTGCCCCTGATGTTCCAGGCTGGATTCGGCTGGGACCCGCTGAAGGCCGGCGTCATGGTGGCGGCAGTCTTCGTCGGCAATATCGGGATCAAACCTGCCACCACGCCACTGATCAGGCGCTTCGGGTTCAAAGCCGTGCTTGTCTTCGCGTCGTTCGCTTCCGCCGTAACGTTCGCTTTGTGCGCGTTCCTTGACGCCCAAACACCGGAACCGCTGATTTTCGCTTTGCTGCTGTTCAGCGGCGCCTTCCGCTCCATCGGTTTTTCCGCCTACGCTTCGGTGCAATATGCGGACATCGTCCCGGGGCAGCTGCCCTCGGCCAACGCCATCTCGGCAACCCTCGTTCAGTTGGCAGCCGCGGCCGGGATCGCGGTGGGAGCTTTGTTCCTGCGCCTCTTCGAAGCCACGGGTCTTTTCGGGACGGACCAGGTGGGGGCATACAAGGGTGCTTTCATCGCCATGGCCGTCCTGATGCTCATCAGCACGGTGGACAGCCTGACCCTCCACCGTCACGCAGGAGCCGAGGTCAGCGGTACCTCAGCCGGGGCAAAGCGCGCCTGAACCCTGCCGGCGGGCGTCCCGGCTTGGTCGCTGGCGCTGCCACGGGTGCTGACACTGGCGCTGCCACGGCCGCCGCCACGGGCGCTGCCACGGCCATTGGCTCGCTTAAACGCAAAAGGCCCCGGTTCGAAAACCGGGGCCTGTTCGCGGAGACGGGGGGATTTGAACCCCCGGTGGAGTTGTGCCCCACACTTCATTAGCAGTGAAGCCCATTCGGCCGCTCTGGCACGTCTCCCTTTGCTATTGCTAGCCCACCAAGGATACGCAGAACCTGCCGTCCAGCGCAAAACACGCCAAAGCCGGGTGTCCGTTTCGATGTCCCGCTGCTATTCGTGCCGTGCGCGTGGCCTTGTGCGCAGGGAACCATCGAAACAGGCGTCAGTTGCTTCCGGCCAGGGAAACCCACAGGAAGTGGTTGCTCCGTGCCTGCAGTGCTGCAGCCTGCCGGTTGTCCGAGGCTCCCGCGTGCCCACCTTCGAGGGCTTCGTGGAACCAGACGTTCGGAATCCCCATGGCCTGCATCCGTGCCGCCATCTTCCGGGCCTGCACCGGCCCCACCCGGTCGTCAGAGGTTGCTGTCCAGATGAAGGTTTCGGGGTACTCCACGCCGTCCCGAAGCAGGTGGTACGGCGAGAAAGTCCGGATGAAATCCCATTGTTCCGGCACATCCGGGTCACCGTACTCGGCAATCCAGGAGTAGCCCGCCGAGAGCTTGGTGTACCGGCGCATGTCCAGGAGGGGCACACCGCAGGAGACAGCGCCAAACAGTTCCGGGTACTGGGTCAGCATGTTGCCCACCAGCAGGCCACCATTGGAGCCGCCCACGCAGCCAAGGCGACGACGACTGGTCACGCCACGCGAGATCAGGTCCTTGGCTACTGCGGCGAAGTCCTCGTAGGCACGGTGACGGTTCTCCTGGAGTGCTGCACGGTGCCACGAGGGGCCATACTCCCCGCCGCCGCGGATGTTGGCAACCACGTACACGCCGCCGCGTGAGTGGGCGGCAGCCCCGTCGTCGGACGCTATGCCCGCAGTACGGCGCTCCAGCCAGGCGCGCCCGATCGTCCCGCTGTACGCCGGGGTACGGGAAACTTCGAACCCGCCGTAGCCGGAGAGCTGGGTGGGGTTCTCCCCGTCCAGTACCAGGTCCTTGGAGGCCACCTGGAAGTACGGAACCTTGGTGCCATCCAAGGAAACCGCGAAGTGCTGCTGGACCTCGTAGGCGGCTTCGTTGAAGAACGACGGCGACCGCTTCACCTCGGTGTGCCGGCTCACCACGCCACCGCTCACCACGCCACCGTCAGCCACGTCACCGTCGGCCGTGTCCTGCGCTGCTGCAGGCGAAAGCGTACCCCGGGTCAAAGTGGTGGGTGTCGTGAAGCCTGTGGCCACCAACCAGAAGTCGTTCCCGGCACCGGAGTCGGAGACGTCCTCATCATCCACGGCGTAGGCATTGACGTCATGCAGGGGAGGGCAGGCGTCCAGGACGGTGGAGGCCCACGAGCCTGAGGCGTCAACAGCCGACGGATCCAGGACCCTGATCTCGGAGGAGACGTCCCGGAGGAGGTTCAGCAGCAGGTAATCCTTGGTCCAGCTCCAGGACTGCAATGACGTGTGCGCATCAGGGGTGAACAGGACCAGCAGCTCAGCCGGGCCAGCCAGGTAGCTTTCGAAATCTGCGGCCAGCAGGGAGCCGGCCGGGTACGTGACCCCCGCTGCTTCCCAGTCGCCCTGGGGTCGGAAAAGCAGCCAATCGCGGTGGACGCTGATGTTGACATCGGTAGGCACGTCAATGGCCACCCACGAGTCGTCGCGCAGCAGCCACGTACTGCGGTTGTAGAAGTCGATGTAGTCAACGGCGAAGGTCCGCTCGAAACCGGGCGTGGAATCGTGCGCCACCATGGCCAGCATGTGGTTCTCCGGAATTTCGAACAGGCGCTCAGCGTCCGCTAGCGACTGCCCGCGGCGAAGCTTGACGCCGGTCCGTGCATAGGAGGACGACGTGGCGGGCAAGCCTTCAGCTGTGCTGGACACGAGAAGGGTGTCGGCATCCAACCAGCTGATGTTGCCTTTGGCTGTGGGAATGTCGAAGCCACCTGCTGCCGGGTCCACGAAGGTTCGCGTTTCGACGTCGAACTCGCGGTGGCGGTCGGCGTCGCCCCCGTCGGGGGAGAGCGAAACCATGGCAAAGCGGTACTCCGCGCCGTCCGAAGGACGGAGGAAACCGGCACCGTGGAACACCCACTCAACACCTTCAGCAGCGGCAAGGGCATCGACGTCGAGCAGTACATCCCACTCGGGATCCTCGGTGAGGTAGCTCTCCCAGGTGGTGCGGCGCCAAAGGCCCTTGGGGTGCTCCTGGTCCTTCCAGAAGTTGTAGTAGAAATCGCCGCGTTTGTTGACCATGGCGATCCGGTCCGTGGAGTCCAGGACTTCCAGGATGCCGGACTCGACCGCCGCGTAATCGGCGTCTTCGAGCAGTTCCTCGGTGCGGGCGTTCTGTTCCCTGACCCAGGCCAACTGCTCTTCGCCGTGGATGTCCTCAAGCCAGGCGTTTTCATCCGTGGGCTCAGGTGCGGACTCCGCCGCGTGGCGCGGTCCGGAGGCCGGCGCGGTGTCATTCCCGGAAAGTGGCGACGGATCAGCTTCTGTGGTGGTCATCGCCCCATCCAAGCAACACACTTCGACGGTAAGCAAGTCACGCAGAAGTTAGGCTGGAGCGTGGCTAAATCCCAAATCAACCGTGTTGCCCTTGTGGGGGCAGGCCCTCGGGGCACCAGTGTCCTCGAACGGTTGCTCGCGAATTGGGCTGCGAAGAGAGCTGAAGGCGCCACCCTGCAGATCCATGTGGTGGATCCGTACCCCGCCGGCTCCGGACACGTGTGGCAGCCGGAACAGTCGCGCCTCTACCTGATGAACACCCAGTCGTTCTATCCCACCCTCATCCCCGAGGATTCCGGATTGGCGGCACCGTTGGCGGGTGGTTCCTTCGACCAGTGGCGCGAGGCCCGGCGTCGCGACGGTGCCGGGCTGAACGACGCCGAAAAGGCAGAGCTGGCCACGCTCGAGTCCCACGACTTCCCCAGCCGTGCGCTGTACGGGCGGTACCTGCGCCAAACCCTGGCCGGGTTGCTGGAGCGGAAGCCCGACGGCGTGGAAGTCACCTTCCATGAAACGCTCGCCGTTGCGGCCCGGCCCGTGGACGGGATGTTCGACGTCGAACTGGCCGACGGCGGCACGCTCACCGTCGATTCGGTGGTGCTGGCTCTGGGGCACATCGAGTCAAGGCTGAATCCGGAGCAGAAATCATTCAAGCGCGCAGCTGACGAGTTGGGCCTGCTGTACTTCCCGCCGGCACCGCCCGCCGACGTTGACTGGCAGGTTGTGCCGGACACTGAGCCGGTTCTTGTCCGCGGCATGGGCTTGAACTTCTTTGATGTGATGGGCCAGCTGACCGAAGGCCGCGGCGGCAAGTTCCTTGAAGCCGGAACTCCCGGTGCCGGGGTGTTGGAGTACCGGGCCTCGGGCCGGGAGCCCAGGATCATCGCCGCGTCACGCAGGGGAACGCCGTACCGGGCGAAGGCCGGTTTGGAGGGCTATTACCCGCGCAGCATCACCATGCGCTACCTGACCGAGGACGCAGTGGACCGGTTCCGGGCCGCAGGCATCCAGCCCGGCTTCGACCATGACCTGTGGCCCTTGCTGCACCGGGACGCGCTGTGGGCCTATTATTCGACGCTGGCCCGGTCCCAGCCGGCCGCGATCAAGGACCCGGCGCAGTTCCTGGCCGACCTCGAAGACGCGCTCCAACCGCATGCCCACACCACGGCAAACTGGGAAAGCGACGTGGAGGTCCTGGTTGAAAAGCATGTGGCGGCATCACGGCGTTTGAACCTGCGCGGGCTCGCGGCGCCGTTGGCGGGCCGGACGTTCGCGTCACGGCGTGACCTGGATGCTGCGATCACCGCGTACCTGGACGACGACGCGCGGCGTTCGGCGCTGGGCGAATCGGACCCCGTGAAGATGGCCATCGGCGCGCTCCACACCGGCCGTGCCATCCTCAAGACCGTTGTAGCCGACGGCGGCATCACCGACGAGTCCTGGCTGGCAGGGCTGCGCGGCTGGTTCGAGTCGTTTGTCGAAGGGTTGGCCAGCGGACCTCCTGCGCTGCGTTCGGAGCAGCTGGCCGCCTTGGCGCGTGCCGGCGTCGTGAGTTTTGTGGGACCGGACCCCAAGTTCAGCGTCGATCGTGGCGCCAAAGTGTTCCGGGCGGCGTCACCCTGGGTCCACGAGGGACCCGCTGAAGCACGCACCCTGATCGAAGCGATGTCACCCGCCAACAGGGTGGGCATCAACATTTCTCCGCTGCTCGAGCAGCTCATGGCCGACGGCCTGGTGCGGACCAAGATCATGATGAGTGTGGAGGGGACGCCCATGCAAACCACCGGCCTGGACGTTGAGCCGCACCCTTACCGTCCCATTGCCGCCAACGGATCCATCACGGAAAACATGTACGTTCTGGGCTTGCAGTTGTCCGCGTCGCAGTGGGGCAATGCCATTGCCGCCGAAGCCCGTCCCCGCTCCGGGCGGGCCTATGCCAGCGGCCAGCGGACCTTGCGCGACGCTGACGAGATCGCCCGCAGCATCCTGGGCCTCTAGCCGTCACAGGCTTGCGTTGCCTGCCAGCCTTCGTTACTGTGTGAGCTGCATCACCCGCAAGGGTGTGCGCGCTTTTGATCTGCGGCGGGAGAGTCCTGCCGGTACATCCCGTCAGGCGCCGTAGGAGCAAACCCTCCCCAGGAATCTCTCAGGCCCATGTACCGCCGCGGCGAGGCAACTCTGGAAAGCAGTCCGGCCACACCGGACTCACCGAAGGTGCAAGCAGGCCCATGCCCGCGGAAACTCTCAGGTCCACGTACAGAGCGGGGAGGAACCCGAATCAATGCGGCACCTTGTGCCGCCTGAACGACGGAGTTCCTTTGACGATTCATCCTTCCGCGAGTGCCGGTTCACCCCATCTCGAACGCCAGCTCAGCAACCGCCACATCCAGCTCATAGCCATCGGTGGAGCGATTGGCACCGGCCTTTTCATGGGCTCGGGAAAGACCATTTCCGCAGCCGGCCCATCCGTCATTTTTGTGTACATGATCATCGGCTTCATGCTGTTCTTCGTCATGCGTGCCATGGGCGAACTGCTCCTCAGCAACCTGAACTACAAGTCCTTCAGCGATTTCGCCGCTGACCTCCTGGGCCCTTGGGCCGGGTTCTTCACCGGCTGGACCTACTGGTTCTGCTGGGTCATTACCGGGATCGCCGACGTGATCGCCATCGCCGGCTATTCCAAGGAATTGTGGCCTTCCCTGCCCTTGTGGGTTCCGGGACTCATCACCATCGGCATTCTCCTGCTCCTGAACCTGGCCACCGTGAAGGCCTTCGGTGAGACGGAGTTCTGGTTCGCGCTCATCAAGATCGTGGCTATCGCTGCGCTCATCATTGTTGGCCTGTTCATGATCTTCAGCGGCTTCGAGTCCGACGCCGGTCCGGCCGGTTTCTCCAACCTGTGGAGCCATGGCGGCTTCTTCCCGAACGAGTTCATGGGCTTCGTGGCCGGTTTCCAGATCGCCGTGTTCGCGTTCGTGGGCATCGAACTGGTGGGCACCACCGCTGCCGAAGCCAAGGACCCGGAGAAGAACCTCCCCAAGGCCATCAACTCGATCCCCATCCGGGTTCTGCTGTTCTACGTCGGTGCCCTCATCATCCTCATGTCCGTCACTCCGTGGACGCAGTTCGCCGCCGGCCACAGCCCGTTTATCGCGATGTTTTCCCTGGCAGGCCTCGGCGCAGCGGCCACCATCGTCAACCTCGTGGTGCTGACATCGGCCATGTCCTCTGCCAACTCCGGCATCTATTCCACGTCCCGCATGGTGTTTGGTCTCGCCCAGGAGGGCGACGCGCCCAAGGTGTTTGGCGCCCTCTCCGGACGCAAAGTACCCCGCAACGCCCTGTTCCTGTCCTGCGTCCTGCTGCTGTCCGGCGTCGTGCTCATGTACGCCGGCCAGGACGTTGGCAAGGCCTTCGACATGGTGACCACAGTGTCCGCGGTGTGCTTCGTGTTCGTTTGGTCGATCATCCTGGCCAGCTACCTTGCCTTCAGGAAGCGCCGGCCACACCTGCACGAGTCGTCAGCGTTCAAGATGCCCGGTGGCGTGGTGATGGTGTGGGTGGTGTTCGCGTTCTTCGCTTTCGTGCTGTGGGCCCTTACCACCCAGCCGGACACCCTGATTGCCTTGCTCGCCACCCCCGTGTGGTTTGTGATTCTGGGGGTCGCGTGGATCATCCTTCGGCGCCGGCCCGCGCACCTGGCACGCTACGCGGCGTTCCAGGCCGAATTGCAGCGGGATGCTGAGAGGACGGCCGAGCCGGAGCCGGCCACCAAGTAGGCTTCCCGAACGCATAAGCAGGGCCCTTCACGCTGGCTGCGTGAAGGGCCCTGCTTATGTTGCTTTTGCCGGGAGTGGTCAGCCCCTCAAGCACTTCTGGTAGTCCAACCAGGCGAAGGCATACCGCAGCCAGCCCGCGATGTCGTACCACTTGGACGGCTTGGTGGGTGGGGTGCACTGGGGCGGTTGCGGTCCGCTGTCCGCCACAGTGATCAGAGCCTTCACCACCGTTCCACTTTCGACGGCGGTCAGCACCAGGGTGCCGGTACCTGCAGCTGCCGCCGCGGGAACCTTGAGGTTCACCGTTGCCGCGCCTGCCGTCACCGGCACGGAACCGAGCGCCACAGCGGCGCCCTTGCTGTCCACGAAGACGGCGTTCAGCGAGGCGTTGGCCGGGCTGCCGATCGACGTCAGGTTCAGCTTGGAAACAGCCAGGGTGATTGGCTCACCGGACTTCACCTGGGCCGCCGTCGAGTTGGCGACGGCAACCGAACGGCGCCCGAAGTCCGGGGACACCGGGTTGTGTTCGCGCAGGTACTTGATCCACGCATCACGGTCCACCAGGCCGGTGTCCTTGGTGTTGCTGCCTTCCTTGAAGACCCGGAAGTTGTCACCGCCGGTTGCCAGGAAGCTGAAGGTGCCGATCCTGTACAGCTTGGCGGGGTCGATCACGGCGCCGTTTACCCAGATGCCGGTGATGCGGTCACCTGCAGGGCGGGCGGCGTCGTAGGTGTAGTTGACGTTCTTGGACAGACCCAGCTGCTGGTACGGGCGGCTGGGAACAGTGCCGTCCGGGTTGGTCTGCCACTGCTGTTCAAGAAGTGTCTTGAACTGCGTGCCGGTCAGGGACGTAGTCCAGAGGTTGTTCACGAACGGCAGCACCGCGTTGGCCTCGGCGTAGGTGATGGTGCCGTCCGGTGCGTAATAGAGCTCGTTGCGCAGGCCGCCGGGATTTACGACGCCGATCTCCGCCGAGCCCAGTTCAGGCGCCTTGAGCGTGTCCACCAGTGAGTCCGCCACCAGGTTTCCCAGCGTGGACTCGCTCGCGCGGTCGTCACGCTTGGGAGCCCCGCCGGCGGGGTCCGGGGTGAAAGCGGTGGTGATATCAGCGGTCACTGCACCCACCGGCTGGTTGCCGATCTCGGCAGCATGGGCAAGGGCCTTGTCCACGATGGTCTTCACTGCCGCCACCCGCGGGTAGCTGGCCACGAGGCTCTCGGCGGTATCGGTCGTCCGGTCCACCACAGCGGCCTTGTAGGCAGTGACGGACTTGCTTGCGGTGTCTACCGTGAGCGTCACGCTGCCCACGTTTTCGCCGTAGTTGCCGGTCTGCACGATCGGCCGGGTCTTGCCTGTGGGCTGGCCGTTGGCGTCCAGGACCGGTGCGTCCCAGGCGTACTCCTTGTGCGTGTGGCCGGTGAAGATGGCAGCGACGTCAGGAGTGGTTTCGTTGACCAGTTTGGCGAACGGTCCGCCTGCTGCGACTTCCTGTTCCAAAGTGGCGCCTTCGGGCGTACCGGAAGCGGCGCCGTCGTGGTTCTCCACAATGATCAGGTCTGCCAGGTTCTCAGCCTTGATTTTTGCCGCCACCCGGTTGATGGCTTCCACGGGGTCCCCAAACTCAAGATCGGCAATTCCGGCCGGAGTTACCAAGGAGGGAACTTCCTGGGTGACGGTGCCGATCACAGCCACGCGCATCCCGTTCATGTCCAGTACCTTGTACTCCGGCAGGACCGGGGTGGTGGTGCCTTTCTGGTAGACGTTCGCACCCAAGTAGGCGAACTTCGCGTTGGTTCCTCCCGCGATGACTCGCTCGTGCAAGTCCTGCCAACCGCCGTCGAACTCGTGGTTGCCCACAGCGGAAGCCTGCAGCTCCAGTGCGTTGAGGACATCGATGGTGGGCTGGTCCTTCGCCACTGACGACGCGAACAAGGAAGCGCCGATGTTGTCACCAGCGGAGATGAACGCCGTTGCGCCCGGTGCTGCAGCGGCACGGAGTTTCTCCACGGTTCCTGCGAAGAGCACGGTGTTGGTGTCGATGCGGCCGTGGAAGTCGTTGATGCCCAGGAACTGCAGGTCAACGGTGGCCGGCGCGTCGGGAGTCAGGTTCAGTCCAACCACCACGGGGTCGTGGTCGCTGGCCCGGAATTCGTCCGCGGCGTAGTAGTTGGTCACGTTGTTGTTATACCTGCTGTATTCCAGCGCGACGGACTCTACGGAGTTGATGTTCCAGATGTCGGTCCCGGTGACTTTTTCCGCAGCCGCCGGGGAAGCGAGGATGTGGTCGAGCGAACCCACCATGCCACCGAACAGGTAGGAGTGTTTGCCGGTGCCGGCCTCAAGGTCGGTGTAGCCGGCGCCCGTCAGGACGCTGATGGGATCTTCCTTGGCGTAGGCGTTGAAGTCACCGATGAGGAAGACCTTGTCCGTGCCCTTGGAAGCCTGCAGGTCCTTGGAGAATGCGAGCAACGATTCGGCCTGCTTGGTGCGGGCGATATTGGAGGCACCCTGGCCCTTGTCGGTATCGTCCGGGGTGGCCGCGGAACCCTTGGACTTGAAGTGGTTCACGATTGCTATGAACTTCTTGTCGTCGGCAGCGCCCACAGGCTTGAACACCTGTGCCAGCGGTTTGCGGGCACTTGCGAAGGCCACGGTGTCGTTGTGGATGATGGACTCGCCCACGGGCTCGGCAGCGGCCTTCTTGTAGATGAACGCGGTGCGGATCATGTCCTCATCGCTCAGCGGGGGAGCGTTGGCCGGAGTCCGCACGTAGTCCCAAACACCCGGAGTCTTGACGTTGAGCGCGTCAACCAGCTTGGACAGGGCATCGTCGCGGTTCTTGCCGAACTGTGCCGAGTTCTCGATCTCTTCAAGGGATATGACGTCCGCGCCGGACTTGGTGATGGCTGCTACGATCTTGGCCTGCTGGCGCTCGAAGTTCTCCGCGTTGGCGGCTCCGCGGGCGTTGCAGCCTTCCTTGACCGTAATCGGGTTGCCCTCGCGGTCGGTGTAGAAGACGCAGCCGCTCAGCTGGTCACCGGTGGTGGGGAAGTAATTGAGCACGTTGAAGGACGCCAGTTTAAGGTTTCCACCAACGTTGGCCGGACCGTCGGGCCGGGTGGAGGTGAACGACGCAGGCTGGACTGAGTCCGCGTTGGCCGGGGTCAGCGCGGCCAGTGGCTGGAATTTCCAGGAGTTGTTGCCGTAGCCCAGGATCACGTCGGTGCGGAAGTGTGCCGGCGATCCCACCCGCACCGGATCAGAGGTGCTCAGGTAGGGCAGTTGTTGTGCCTTGGTGGTGGCGTCCTTGAGGAAGTTCGTGGACGCGCCGTCGTCGAGCTTGATGGCCCGCAGGGCGTTATCGGCAACCACAGCGGCGTACTCCGGCGAACCGTAAGTGGCCACTGCCGTCGGCTGCACCAGTGGTGATGTGCCGGCCGCCAGGCCGACCTCGCCGTACTGGTTGAGGGAGTAGTTGTCCGTGACGGTGAACTCGCCCTGCGGAGCGACGAGCATGCCCTCCAGGCTCTCACGGGCGGCTTCATTGGCCGGCAGGGAGAACGGGGTGGACTTGACCTCGGGCGCAGCCTCGCTGAGCTTCTTCAAGCCTGCGGCTTCGACCGTGATCTGCGTCTGGTTGGCGAATTCGCTCACCGCTCCGGTGAGTTCCAGGTAGTCACCCGGCTGTACCGTTGCCGCCGTCGTAGGCGAGTAGACGAACAAAGCGTCCGACGCCGTCCTGGCCGCCCCGCCGGCGTCGCCGCCGGTTCCGGGGGTCTGGACGTAGTAGCCGTTGAATCCGCCGGTTGCGTAGACGGCCGTGACCTTGCCGCGCGTCGTGACGGTGCTGCCTACGAACGGGCTTGCCGTGCCGGTGCCTTGGATCTCTGCGATGGTCTTGACGCCGGGCTGCGGACCGGGGTCCGTGGGCGGGGTTCCGCCGTTGGAACCTGTCGGGGTGATGGTGGTGCTGAGGCTGAAATCGGCGGCGTTGGAGTCGGTGTCCACACCGTTGGTTCGATTCAGGCTCTTGACGTCTGCGTTGCTGGCAGGTGCGCTGGCTGGGGCGGTCTCGAAGGTGTTGGAGGTGCCGTAGCCAAGGAGGTCGGCAATGGCGGGGTTTCCGGTGACCGAGCCGGCAGGGAGCGGTGAGACCGCGTTGGCTTGCTTGGCCAGGACCAGGGTTCCCGTGGTGCCGCTGGGATTCAGGGTGCCGGTTGCCTGCACATCGGGCGTGGGGAGGTTCGGGGCCGTGGAACTGCCGTTGTTCGTGGCTCCCTGAACCAGGTAGTAGCCCTTGGCCGGGATGCTGCCCGTCAAGGGAGTGATGCCGGTAGGTGCCGTAGTGGCGGTGGCTGATCTGTACTGCAGGGACCATCCAGCCAGGCTGACGGGAGTGTCCGAGGAGTTGTAGAGCTCCACGAACTTGTTCTTGAAGGCGGCGCCGGTACTGCCGCCGCTGAGGTACGCCTCAGTGATTACCACAGGCGAAGTGCCGGTGGGTGCTGCCGGATCGTCCGCCGCGAACGCGGGTGCCGCGGTCAGCGGGGCTGCAAGCAACCCGACTGACAGGACCGTTCCCGCAGCTGATTTCCAATATTGATGTTGCATCCGCTCTAACTTTCATTAGGGAGCCCTGTGGGGCCCTGTGGACGACGCCCGCTGTCTTGTGAAGTGGGCGATATGCCCGGAAGTTACTCCGGGGTAAAGCTGCCTCGGGCATAGCTGAACACGAACGGATGAATGGGAGGTGGCGCATCGGTGGCCGGAAGGTTCTCCCGGCCACCGAGGCTCCTATTTGGCCGCGCCCTTGAGGGTTCCGGTGGTTGCGGCTCCAGCAGCAGCGCCGATCAGGCAGACGATCTCACGATCGCCGGTCTTCCAGGAATCGCTGGTGGGGTGGAGGAAAGTGACATCCAGGGCGGACTCTTCGAAGGGTACGCCTACGAAAGTTGCGAACTGGGCACCGCAGAACTCCTCTGCCTTGGTGCCCACTTCGGTGTCACCGGGGAACGCGGACGTGTCCATTTTGGTGACGGCGTAGGCCTCGAGGTCGTGGCTCTGGTCGCACGGAATGATGGTGACGTCCACGACTTCCTGGGTATCAGGGTTGGCGATGCAGTCGCCCAGTTTCACTTTGAAGGCGTCTGCTTTGGACGATTCCGTTGCTTTGCCGGATTCATCCCGCTTGGCGTCCCCGCTGCTGATGAGCGAACATCCCGCCAGTGCCAGCGATCCCATGGTCAGCACGGCAGCAGCCCTGAGGGTCTTTGAAAGGTGGAGCATTCTGGTCCTCATTCCAGAAGGAGCACAGGATTCCTGATCGGAAAGGCACTGTGGTCAACGATGAGGGACCCAACAAGGTATTCCCACGCCGGTCGATCCCCCAAGGCCGACGATGAGAGGCTCCGGCCGGACTGCCCCTGGGTAGGAGGCAGACCGGCTGGACCCGAATTTTCATAGTCTAGGCCGTCTGGCCCTGCTCCTGGATCACCTTGAAGACGGCACCCGTGGGATCGGACAACGTTGCCAGGCGGCCGAAGGGCGTCTCTTCGGCGGGTTCCATGACGGTGGCGCCCAAGGCCGCAGCCTGCTCAACGGTGGCATCGGTGTCCGCCACCGCGAAGTACACGCTCCACATGGAAGGGACCTGCGGGGGGAGGAAGCCGGAGGCATCCATGATGCCGGCCTGTGCGTTGTCTCCCGAGCCGAGGGTGGTGTACCGGAACTCAGGGGTGTCGCTCATGACGTCCGTTTCCCAGCCGAACACCTTCTGGTAAAAGGCGACCGCGGAGTCGTAGTCCTTGGAGAGGAGCTCATGCCAAGCTGGAGCGCCGGCCTCGGCTGCGATCTCATAGCCCTTCATCTCCCCGAATTGCCAAGCACCGATCGAGGCACCCGAAGAGTCACCGTACATGGCCATGCTGCCTTGCTCGGGAACCTCCATCGGTTCCAGGTACACCTGGCCGCCGTTGGCAGCTGCGGCTTCCGTGGTTGCCTTGATGTCATCGGTGCGCAGGTAAGTGGACCACACATCCGGCATGGCTCCCATGTCCTCCTGCTTCTGCATGATCCCTGCAACCATCCGGCCGTCCTTGGACGCTGTGATGTAGCCGCCGTACTTCTCCTGGTCGCCGGTCTCGAACGTCCAACCGAAAAGGGTGCCGTAGAAAGACTTCGCCTGTTCGGTATCGGAGGTCATCAGGTCGATCCAGCAAGGTGCTCCCGGAGCGATGTCAGGGGTTGGCATAGGTGAGGCTCCTGTTGTTGTTCCGCGATGAAAACCGCGTCTGATGTCGGTCGTGTGGAGACAGTCAGAACACTATGCCGGGGGTCTGACACTTTCAATGATCTGCCGGAAGCCGGTTCCCGGAGCGGGGGGCGAGCAGGTACTGGAAGCAACAAAAATGCCCCGGGTTGAAGAACCCGGGGCATTCGTTGGCGGAAGGTAAGGGATTTGAACCCTTGGTACGGGGTTACCGCACACTGGTTTTCAAGACCAGCTCCTTAGGCCGCTCGGACAACCTTCCTCGCCTAGTAGTGTTTCATAGGGAGTTGGCTGTTCCAAAACATCACGTCCACCAGTCCCCGTCCCGGGGCCGGCGGACAAGCAAGAAACCGGGAGTTCGTCATGAAAGCCGTCTTTATCCCAGAGCCGGGCGGGCCCGAAGTCCTCGAGGTCCGCGAGGTCCCCTCCCCGGTGCCGGGCGATGGCGAGGTACTGATCGACGTCGTTGCTGCGGGCCTGAACCGTGCGGACGTCCAGCAGCGCCGCGGCTTCTATCCACCGCCGCCCGGGGCATCGGAAATCCCCGGACTCGAGGTTTCCGGTCGGATCTCCGCCTTCGGCCCCGGCGTTACCAAGGCCTTCTCCGTGGGGGACAAGGTAGTGGCGCTGCTTTCCGGCGGCGGCTACGCCCAACAGGTGGCGGTTCCTGCCGAACAGGTACTTCGCGTTCCTGAAGGCGTGGACCTGATCACCGCAGCTGCCCTGCCGGAGGTTGCCGCGACCGTGTATTCGAACCTCATCATGACGGCCCAGCTGCAACCCGGAGAGACGGTGCTCATCCACGGCGCCACCGGCGGAATAGGCACCATGGCCATCCAGCTCGCGAAAGCCTACGGTGCCACAGTTGCGGCAACTGCGGGGTCGGATGAAAAAGTCGGCACGGCCAAGGCGTTCCTCGGGGCCGACATCGCCATCAACTACACCGAAGAAGACTTCGTTGAAAGCCTCAAGGCACAAAACGGCGGCAAAGGCGCGGACGTTATCCTCGACGTCGTGGGTGCCAAGTACCTCCAGCAGAACGTCGACGCGCTCGCTGAGTACGGCAGGCTCATCATCATCGGGCTGCAGGGCGGCGCCAAGGCGGAGATCAACCTGGGCCAGCTCCTCAGCAAGCGTGCAGCCGTGATCGGCACAGCCCTCCGGCCCCGTTCGGTTGCCGAAAAAGGCATCATCATGACGGCGGTGCGCGAGTCCGTGTGGCCCATGGTCACCGACGGTCGTATCACGCCGCTCGTCGCCAAGACTTTCCCGCTGGACCAGGTCCGCGAAGCGCATGAGTACTTCGACTCGGGGGAGCACGTGGGCAAGGTCCTCTTGCTCCTCTGACATTCCAGCCAACCCGCAGCAAGGAGCTCCATGTCCATCCGGCACAGCCTTCTGGCCCTGCTCCAGGACCAGCCCAGGTATGGCTATGAGTTGCGTGTCGAATTCGAGGACCGGACCGGCGCCGCCTGGCCGCTGAACATCGGCCAGGTTTACACCACCTTGGACCGGCTTGAGCGCGACGGCCTGGTCAGCAAGGACGGCGACGACGGCGGCGGGCACGTCATCTACAGCATCACTGACGCTGGGGTCGAGGAAGTCGCGGCGTGGTTTTCCGGGGCTGTCGACCGGGGAAATCCGCCGCGGAACGAGATCGCCATCAAACTGGCGCTCGCCGTGACCATGCCCGGGGTGGATGCCGCTGCGGTGATCCAGTCCCAGCGTGAAGTTTCCGTCAAGGCGCTGCAGGAGCACACCCAGGCGCGCAAAGCGGTCTCGGCCAACCAGCGCTCAGCAGACACGGCGTTCCTGCTGGTGCTCGATTCCCTGGTGTTCCAGGCAGAGGCCGAAGTCCGGTGGCTGGACCTGTGCGAAGCCCGCATGGTGCAGAGCCTGGGCAAGGGCGGGTCAAGCACCGCTGGTGCCAGCTAGCTGTACAACCGGCCCACCGTTTGCCGCAGGCAGGCTACCGCTCAGCGCAGCCAACGGACCCGGCGGTGAGTACGGACACTTCCCGGGGAACCTTATTGCTAACTTGCCCGTGACGCACGTCCGAGCCAAGGCAGCGCAGCAGTTCTCAAGGAGGAGATATGGGCAAGAACCCTGACCAGACCGGACTCATGGAAGGACTCGATCCTACGCTGCCTGCACCCGCGGTGGACCGTTCCGCCCGGGACGCCGAGGAACGCAAATGGACTCCGGCGAAAATCGGTCTTTGGGTGGCGATTTCGCTGCTCGGTGCAGTGGCGTGGTTCATGCTCGCCCTGGTTCGCGGCGAGACGGTGAATGCCATCTGGTTTGTCTTCGCCGCTGTCTGTACCTACCTCATCGGCTACCGCTTCTATTCCAAGGTCATTGAACGCTACCTGCTGAAGCCGGATGACCGAAGGGCTACGCCCGCCGAGTATAAGGCCGACGGCAAGGACTACGTCCGCACGGACCGGAACGTCCTGTTCGGGCACCACTTCGCGGCGATCGCCGGTGCAGGCCCCTTGGTGGGCCCGGTCATCGCGGCGCAGATGGGTTACCTTCCAGGCACCATCTGGATCATCATCGGCGTCGTGTTTGCCGGTGCCGTGCAGGACTATCTGGTGATGTTCTTCTCGATGCGTCGAGGCGGCCGGTCCCTGGGCCAGATGGCCCGTGAGGAACTGGGAGTCATTGGCGGTACAGCGGCCTTGATCGCAACGTTGCTGATCATGATCATCATCGTGGCCATCCTTGCGCTGGTAGTGGTCAATGCCCTGGGTGAGAGCCCGTGGGGCGTCTTCTCCGTTGGAATGACCATCCCGATTGCGCTGTTCATGGGCGTGTACCTTCGGTTCATCCGGCCCGGCAAGGTGATGGAGGTTTCCATCATTGGTTTCGTGCTGCTCATGGCGGCCATCATCGGCGGCGGTGCTGTGGCTGGTACCGAGTGGGGTGCGGCATTCTTCCACCTGGATAAGGTGACCATCGCCTGGGGACTGATCATCTACGGATTCATTGCCGCGATCCTGCCCGTGTGGCTGCTGCTCGCGCCGCGCGACTACCTTTCCACGTTCATGAAAATCGGCGTGATCGTGATGCTGGCCCTCGCCATCATCGTTGTGCGGCCGGAAATCACCGTCCCTGCCTTCAGCGAGTTCGCGGGCCGCGAGAACGGCCCGGTGTTCTCCGGCGCGCTGTTCCCGTTCCTGTTCGTCACGATTGCCTGTGGTGCCTTGTCCGGTTTCCACGCCCTCATTTCCTCGGGGACCACCCCCAAGTTGATCGAGAAGGAACGCCAGACCCGTTTCATCGGGTACGGCGGCATGCTGATGGAGTCGTTCGTGGCCATCATGGCGCTCGTGGCTGCAATCTCGATTGACCGCGGCATCTACTTCGCCATGAACGCGCCCCTGGCACTGACCGGCGGCACGGTGGAGTCAGCCGCCACCTGGGTGAACAGCCTGGGCCTGGCCAACGTGAACATCACCCCGGACGTGCTGGCCCAGACGGCCAAGGACGTGGGCGAGGAAAGCATCATCTCCCGCTCCGGCGGTGCCCCGACGCTGGCCGTTGGCTTGGCGCACATCATGCAGCAGTTCATCGGCGGTCCCGCCATGATGGCGTTCTGGTACCACTTCGCCATCATGTTCGAGGCGCTCTTCATCCTTACCGCCGTGGACGCCGGAACCCGCGTTGCCCGGTTCATGCTGCAGGATTCCATCGGCAACTTTGTTCCCAAGTTCAAGGAAGCTTCATGGCGCCCCGGTGCCTGGCTCTGCACGGCCATCATGGTGGGTGCCTGGGGCGCTGTGCTGTTGATGGGTGTGACGGATCCGCTGGGCGGCATCAATACGCTGTTCCCGCTGTTCGGCATCGCCAACCAACTGCTGGCAGCCATCGCCCTGGCGGTGTGCTTGGCCATCGTGGCCAAGCGGGGCACGTTCAAGTGGCTGTGGATCGTGGCCGTCCCGCTGGCTTTCGCAGCTGTCGTCACCATCACTGCCAGCTTCCACAAGATCTTCTCCCCGGTACCGGCCGTAGGCTATTTCGCCAACAACCAGGCATTCTCCAAGGCACTTGCTGATGGCAAGACGGAGTTCGGCACGGCCAAGAGCGTCGCGGCCATGGAAGCTGTCGTCCGGAATACGGCCATTCAGGGATGGTTGTCGGTGATCTTTGTTGTCTTGAGCATCATCGTGATCCTCACGGCGCTGATCGCCACCGTCAAGGCCATCCGGGCCGGTGGGGGACAGGATCATGAAGATCCTGCCGTGCCGTCCAAGGTGTTTGCTCCTGCAGGACTCCTTCTCACCCCGGCCGAGAAAGCGCTGCTCGCCGAATGGAACGCGTTGCCTGCTGACAAGCGCACCCACAAAGCGGGGCACCACTGATGAACGCGGTCACCAGGGGCTTTCGTGGCTTTGCCGCATACATGGGTTCGCTTATGGGCGCTGACGCGTACACGAAATACCTTGAGCACTTCACCGCCTCCGGCCACGCCGGTCCCGCCATGACCGAACGCGAGTTTTGGCGGGACCGGATGGACCGGCAGGACAGCAATCCCCAGGGCCGCTGCTGCTGAGCTGTAGTTTCGCTACGAACGAAGTCCAAAATCCGGCTGTGGCCGGAGGTTCACGGGAAGCACATGAGAGTATGAACTAATGAGCGATCTGAACGACATTCAGCCCACGGATGAGGCTTCGGACGACACTCCCGTGGAAGGAACCACACTGGACGGGGATGCGGCTGCGCCCAATGGCGGGCAATCCCCGCAGGGCGAGGCAGCGAACGACGTCAAGCCCAAGCCCAGCAACCTTCAGGAACTGGTGGACGAGCCTGCCAAGGTGATGCGGATCGGCACGATGATCCGTCAGCTTCTGGAAGAAGTTAAGAGCGCCCCGCTTGATGATGCAGCGCGCGGTCGCCTCGCCGAGATCCACGAGCGGTCCATCAAGGAGCTCGAAGATGGGTTGGCACCTGAGCTCATTGACGAGTTGGAACGCATCAGCCTCCCGTTTCCCGAGGACAAGGCCCCCTCGGACGCTGAGCTTCGCATCGCACAGGCCCAGCTGGTGGGCTGGTTGGAAGGGCTGTTCCATGGCATCCAGGCAGCCATTGCCGCCCAGCAGGCAGCGAAAGAACACGCTGCCGCGCAAATGCAGCTTCGGCAGCTGCCCCCGGGTACGGTCATCGCGCCGGGCATCATCATTGGCGAAAACGGGCAACCGCAGCGGGCTGCTGCGCCCGGGGCTTCGGGTGCTGCTTCCAATGGACGCCCGGAAGATCCCGACCACGGCCCGGGCCAGTACCTCTGAGTTCGCGGGTGGGTTTCTTTGGGGCCGTCCGGCAGGGACGGAAGGACGATCTTGAGCTCGGCAAGGGCCTGTGGCGCCGCGCCCACGACCGCTTCCATCGCGGGCTAGACCGTTATCACCAGGTCCTTGAAGGCGTGGACGACGAGCAGCTCTACAACGAGCTTGTGGAGATCGCCAATGAACTGGCGGAGTTGTCCCCACGGGTGCGGAGCATCTGCGTAGAGGCGCAAAAGCGCTCGCCCAGCGATGGGCTGGACGTGCCAGGAGCGCTCGCGGGCGTGCACAGGGCGCTGTCCAAAGCCGGCAACTCGCTCGCCACCACGGCTGAGGCTGCGGCGATGTTGCGTCTGGCTGTAGGTCCTGTACCGGTCGGTGCATTATCCGTGCGGCGCCGTGCTGAGTCCGTCTTCGAGCAGGTGGCCGACGCGGAGCGCCAACTCAATCCCTGATCCGGAAACTAAGTAATCCGGAGTAATCCGGAAATAAGGCAGGCGTTGACAACTACACGCGTGCGCCCCTATTCCCTGCATGCAAGAAGTTAAGCGGATAGCTGATCTTCGTCATAATCGGCCCATGACCCAGGCGGTAGCTGGCAGGATGACAACCATGACTTCGTCACCAGAACTTACTTTTAACGACGGCAACACCATCCCCCAGCTCGGCTACGGGGTATGGCAGGTTGAAGACGATGTAGCCGAAAAGGTAGTACGCCAGGCTTTCGACGCCGGGTTCCGCCACATCGATACCGCAAAGATCTACGGCAACGAGGCCGGCGTTGGCCGTGCCATCGCCTCTTCGGGCCTCTCCGCCGAAGAAATTTTCATCACCACCAAGCTCTGGAACGCGGACCAGGGCTACGAATCCACCCTGGAGGCCTTCGAGAAGTCGCTCGACCGCCTTGGCCTGGAAACCCTGGACCTCTACCTCATCCACTGGCAGCAGCCCAAGCAGGAGAAGTACGTCGATACCTGGAAGGCCCTCATCGAGCTCAAGAAGCGCGGACGGGTGAAGTCCATTGGTGTCTCCAACTTCACCAAGGAAGGCCTGCAGCACATCATCGATGAAACCGGCGTCGTTCCGGCCATCAACCAGGTTGAACTGCACCCCTTCTTCAACCAGGCCGAATTGCGCGAATTCAACGCCTCCAAGGGCATCCTCACGCAGGCATGGTCCCCGCTGGGCCAGGGTGGCGAGCTCCTGGAGAGCGCCACGATTGCTGAGATCGCAGCCAAGCATGGTGCCACGCCGGCGCAGGTTGTCATCGCATGGCACTTGGCCATCGGCAACGTCGTGATCCCCAAGTCGGTCACGGAGTCCCGCATCCAGGAGAACTTCGCAGCCCTGGACGTCACGCTGGACGCCACCGACGTCGAGGCCATCAACAGCCTGGACCGCGGCGCTGAAGGCCGCATCGGCCCGGACCCGGCAGTCTCCGACTTCGCCTAGGCCCCGCGCCTTACTCAGGTGCCCCGCTCCCTTCCGGGGGCGGGGCACCTGGCGTTTCACCTGATGGGCGCGAGGGTGGTCACTGAGAAGGGCACTTCCAGCAATGTCTTTACCGCTTCCACAAAGTCCTTCACATGCTGTTGCCGGTTGTGGGCTTCGAGATCCTCGGCACTTGCCCAGCCTTCAAACATGACGAAGGTGCCGGGCTGCTGCCCATCGGCGAAAACGGTGTACTCCAGGCAGCCCTGGTCCTTGCGGCTGTTCGTCTGCAGTGAGCTGAGGACTCCTTGCAGCTCGCTTTCGCGTCCTGCTTTGGCGATAAATACCGGCATGAGCCACACTTCTGCGGGCTCTTTGTGGGTTGGGCTGGTCATTCTTGTTTCCTTGATGATGGGCCGGAGGGGCCGGGAGGGACGGAACTTCGCCGTCCCTCCCGAAAGGGATCAATCGGTGATTTGTGGAACCTCAACCCAGGACTCTTTGGCCGCGGATTCGACGATCGCGTCATCGATGAGGGCGACTTGGTAGCCGTCGGCGAAGTTGGGGCTAACGCTTCCGCCTTCGGCGATGGCTTTGAAGAAGTCATGGGCCTCGATGATCTTGGTCTCTCCATAGCCGATGCCCAGGGCCGGAATGGGCCACAGCCCCTCACCGTAGGGGTGGGCCGGGCCTGTGTAGATGGTCCGGAACCCGCGACGGTCTGCTTGGTCTGAAGCGAAGCAAACCTGGAGCTCGTCGCGCCGCTCGTAGTTGAAGACGATGCTGCCTTCGGTTCCATGGATTTCGAAGGTGATGTAGTTGTTCCTGCCGTGCGCGTTGCGTGTGGCTTCGACCGATCCAACCGCTCCATTTGCGAAACGGATCATGGTCATCACTTCGTCGTCGACGTCAACCGGGCCCTTCGGGCCCTCTCCGCCGCGCACGGTGCCGAGGGCATCGGCCCCGCCGGATTGGAGTGGCCGCTCGGGGATCCACGTCGACAGGACTGCGTTGACGGCCCTGAACTCTCCCACGAGGTACCGCGCCATGTCTATGACGTGGGTCGCGATATCGCCAAGCGCGCCGGAACCTGCGATGGACTTCTGGAACCGCCATGACAGCGGCGAGTTCGGGTCGGCGCTCCAGTCCTGGAGATAGGTTCCGCGGAAGCTGAGGATCTGGCCAATGGCACCTTCTTCGATGTACTTCTTTGCCAGTGCAACGGCTGGGGTGCGCCGGTAGTTGAAGGCGACCATGTGGACGATGTCCTTGTCCTTGACGGCGTCATACATGGCCTTGGACTCTTCGCCGGTGCGTGCGAGGGGCTTCTCGCAAATGATGTGCTTGCCCGCCTCGGCGGCGGCGATGGCGATTTCGGCGTGAAGGTGGTTCGGCGTCGCGATGTCGACGACGTGAATGTCGGGATCGTCGATGATGGACCGCCAGTCCGAGGTCGAGTTCTCGAAACCGAAGCGCCTGGCGGCTTCTGCGGCCAGCTCGGGGTTCGCCTCGGCGATGACTTTGCGGACCGGCAATGCCGGGGCAGGCCAGAAGAACATGGGCATGGCGGCATAGGCCAAGGAGTGGGCCTTGCCCATGAAGCCTCCACCAATGAGGCCAACGTTGAGGTTTTGCATGTGGATCAGGTCCTTCCGTAAGGATTGCTTAGAGGAGTGTCTCGAGGTATTTCTTGCTGATTTTTGCTGCTTCGGCGGGGTCGCCGTCGTAGTTGTCGAGTTCGACCATGAGCCAGCTGTCGTAGGCGCTCTCCCGGATCGCAGCGATGATGTCCGGGAAATCGAGCTCACCTTCGCCCAGGGGGAGGAAGTTGAACGGGTCTTGTTGGAAGTCCTTGAGGTGGACATGCTGGATTCTGTCGGAGTACTTGCGGATAACCGCGGCCGGGTCCGCCCCGCCTGCCGCAAGGTGCGCCGTGTCCGGGCAGAACCCGATCCTGGTCAGCGGCATGAGCTTTTCCAGCTCGTCCGGGCTCTCCACGATGGTGCTGAGGTGCGGGTGGTAGCTCGCGGACAGGCCGAAGCTCTCCGCGATGTCCGCTACGCGGTCCAGCGCCTGGCCCAGCAGGTAATAGTCCTGTTCGGTGGTTCCAGCAGCCCGGCGCGCGCCGCCGCCAACCACCAGCCGTTCAGCTCCGAAGTTCGCAGCCAGTTCTGCGGCCTTGTGGATTCGGTGCATCTCGTCGGGAAGGATGTCGGCGTAGATGAAGTTGGCCCCCGTGTAGACACTCGTCAGCACGACTCCGTTGCTGCTGAGGATCTCTTTGAGTTCCTCCGGCTTGTCGACATATTCGACCAGGTTTCCGTCGAACATCTCCACGCCCTCATAGCCGACGGCGGCGATGTCACGCACGGCGTCGCGCATGGATCCGTGGGTCATGTAGAAAAGGTCCTTGACGCTGGTCACGCCTTGCGGGTGTCCGACGACCCCGCCCCAGGTGATGGAACAGTAACCGAGTTTCATTGCATTTGCCTTTCAACTGCCGGAGAAGAGCTGGGAAAATCGAAGAGGTTGCCGGTGGGAACGTCCACCCATGACTGTCGTGCCGCGGAGGTAACCACTGCGTCCGTGAGGAGTGCTGCCCGGAGGCCATCCCGGAAGGTGGGCAGGCCCTCGGGTTCGTGTCCTTGGACAGCTGCGTAGGTGTCAGCGACGAAAGCGTTGAAGCTGTCCTGGTATCCCTGCGGGTGACCCGCAGGGAGCTTGGCGTAGCGCCCGCCGCCCGGGGTGGAAAGGGTCTCCGGCCCCACAGGAATGTGCGAAGTGGAATCCACGCGTCCGATGTGCAGGGTGTCTGGTGTTTCCTGGTTGAAGCTGAACGATGCCGCAGTTCCATCGAAAGAGAACCAGAGGCGGTTTTTTCTTCCTGGACTAACTTGGCTCACCACCAACGAACCGGCGGCCCCCTTGTCGGTTTCGAAGAGCAGTGTTGCCCCGTCCTCAGTTGATACCGGGGACAACTGGCCAAGGCTTTCGCGTTGTTCATGGGCCCGGCTGGTACTGGCGATGATCCTGGAGATGCGGTGTCCCGTGGTGAACTCCATCAGGTCGCACCAGTGCACTCCGATGTCACCGAAGGCCCTGGACGCTCCTCCGAGCTTGGAGTCGACCCGCCAGTTTGTTGCCGCTGCACCTGCCAGCCAGTCCTGCAGATAGGATCCGTGCAGCAGCCAGAGGCGGCCTGCCTCCCCGTTGTGGATGCGCTCGCGGGCCTCCCGGACTGCCGGATAGAACCTGTAGACGAAGGGCACGGCGGTGACCACATTTGCCTGTTCTGCAAGGTCCGTCAATTCCTTGGCGTCCTCGATGGTGGTGGCCAGGGGTTTCTCGCAGATGACGGCCTTGCCGGCGGCGATGGCCAAACGTGCAAGGTCCGCATGGGTGGCGTTTGGGGTGCAGATGTGGACGACGTCCACGTCATCGCGGGCAATCAGGGCTTCGGGGGAGCCGGCCGCGGCCTGTGCACCCAATCGGGCCACAGCGGCCTCGGCACTGGCCAAACTACTCCCGGCTACTGCACTGACCGTGCTTCCTGCGGCCAGGACGGCATGGGAGTGGACTGTGCCCATGAATCCTGTGCCGATAATCCCGGCACGTGGTGTGGAGGCCATGGACTGTCACTTCTTCCGGGCGAGGGCGACTGCAAGGATGATGATGGCTCCGCGCACTACTTGCTGCTGGCTGCTGTCGAGGCCTGCAAGGATCAGTCCGTTGTTGATCAGGCCGATCAACAGGGCGCCGAAAAGGGTTCCGATGATGGAGCCGAATCCGCCGAAGAGGCTGGTCCCGCCGAGGATGACCGCAGCGATGGCTGAGAGTTCGTCACCGGCGCCCCACTGGAACCGTCCGGACTGGAGGCGGCCGGCGTAGAGCATTCCGGCAACACTGGCAACCATGCCGGAGATCAGCAGCACCTGGAACTTGATGCGCTTTGTATTGATGCCAGTGAATTCGGAGGCGTTGCGGTTGCCACCCGTTGCCAGGACCTGCCGGCCGAATTTGGTCCGGTTAAGCACGACGGCGCCGATGGCTACGAAGATGCCGCTCCACACCACAAGGCCCGGAATGGGTCCGAAGTTCCCGGATCCGAACACCGCGTTGAAGGTGTCGTCCAGGATGGGCTGGGGCGCTGAGGCGGTGATCCACTGCGCGACGCCCACGGCAATGCCGAGCATGCCGAGTGTCACGAGGAAGGAAGGGATGCCCAGGAGGCTGACCAGTGCGCCGTTGACCGATCCGACCACGAGGCCCACGGCCAGTCCGGCAAGTATGCCAGGGACCAGGCCCCATTGGGACAGGGCCATAGCGGTGCAGACGCTGGAGAGGCCGGCGACGGATCCCACGCTCAGGTCGATCTCGGCGCAGGCGATGACGTACGTCATGCCCACTGCGATGACGGTGATGGTGGCCGTCTGCCGGAAGATGTTCAGCAGGTTGTTCGGTGACATGAATCCCTGGTCGCGCAGCAGGACCGCGAAGATCAGGAAGACGACGACGAAGCCGATGTAAATGACGTAGCGCCGCCAGTCGAGGTCCTTCAGGATGGTGCCGACGTTGCGGGGTGCCCCGGTGTCCCGTGGCGCGATGGTGTTTGTCTTGCTCACTGTTCAGACTCCCTGGACTGCAAGTTGTAGATATTCCTCGTCAGCAATGTCGCTGCGGGGGATGTCGCGGATGATGGAGCCGTCCTTGAGGACGAGGACGCGGTCGCTGACCGCGAGTAGTTCGGGATACTCGGAGGAGATGACGATGATGGCTTTGCCATCGCTTGCCAGTTCGCGGATCATGTCCAGGATTTCGCTCTTGGTGCCAATGTCGACGCCGGCCGTCGGCTCATCGAGGATCAGGATGTCGGGATCGGTGCCCAGCCACTTGGCGATGACCACCTTTTGTTGGTTGCCGCCCGAGAGCAGCCGCACGGGCCGGTGGGGGTGGGCGACCTTGACTGCGAACCTCTTGATCAACGACGCGGACAACTCGTTGCCCTTGGCGCCATCAAGAAGGGGGCCACGCTGAATGTGCTTCAGGAGCGGCAGCAGCAGGTTGTCCTGGACGGAGTGTTCCAGGACGAGGCCTTGTGCCCTGCGATCCTCCGGGACAAGGGCGATACCGGCGTTGATGGCCTGCTGCGGAGATGCCAGGGTAACTTTCCTGCCCCGGATGAGGACCTGCCCGCTGTCCAGTTTGTCGATGCCGAAAAGTGCCCGCGCGAGTTCTGTCCGCCCGCTGCCCATGAGCCCGGCCAGGCCGAGGATTTCGCCGGGCCGCAGTGCGAAAGAAACGTCCCGGACCCGTAGGCCCGCGTTCAGCCCGCGCACTTCCAACAGTGGCTCGACGTCGGTGCCCACATCGTTCCGCGCCCGATAGGAAAGTTGGCCCTCGACCTTCTTGCCCACGATTCCTTCGACGATTTGTTCGGGAGTGACCTCCGTCAGTGGCTCGGTGAAGAGGTGCCTTCCATCGCGCAGGATGGTGATCCGGTCCGCCAACCTGTACACCTCATCCATGCGGTGGGAGATGTAGATGATGGAGATTCCGCGCTGCTTGAGGCGGTCGATCAATTCGAAGAGCGCCTCGGACTCGTGCCGGGCCAAACTTGCCGTGGGCTCATCCATGATCAGCACTTGTGCGTTCTGTGCGAGGGCTTTGGCGATCTCGGTCAGCTGCCAATAGGCGGTGCCAAGCCGCGAGACCTGGGCGCCGGCGTCGACGTCGACCTCCATCTCGGCGAAGACTTCCTTGGCCCGTCGCACCGCGGCGCGGTCATCGATGAGGCCGCCCCGGCCGAGCGGCTCTGCGCCAAGGAAGATGTTCTGGGCAACGGTAAGGCTGGGTACGAGGGTGAATTCCTGGAAAACCATCCCGATTCCGGCGGACTTCGCATCCTGGATCGAGTTGATGGCGGCCGGTTTGCCGCCAATGAGGATTTCTCCGGCATCCGTCTGGTAGACGCCCTGGAGGATCTTCATGAGGGTGGACTTGCCGGCCCCGTTGCCCCCGGCCAGTGCGTGGACCTCGCCCTTGCGGACATCGAAGCCGACATCCTTCAGAACGGACACGCCGTTGAAGGCCTTGGATATCGAGCGCATCTCGACGACATTGTCTGCGGTGTTCATTTCCCGCCCTTTCGGCGCGGTGCGGGGGCCTGGGCCCCCGCACCGTAGGATCTGGCTACTTCTTGTAGGAGTCCTGGATGTCCTTGGGAGCGTCCTCGTGGTAGACCTGCTTCCAGGCTTCAAGGACGTTCGAGTGGTCAACAGGGAGGGCGCTCAGGGCCACGTACGGAGGTGCTTGCTTGCCGAGAAGTGCTCCTGCCGCGAGCCGGGCTTCGGTGACACCCTGGTCGAACGGAACCTGGGCGCCGAGGCCGACGACGAGTTCGTCCTTGGCCAGGGCGATGGCCACGTTCTTGCCGAGGTCTTCCGTGGCGATTTTCAGGTCCTGCCGGCCGGCCGCGCGGGCCGCCGCCATGACGCCTTCAGCCGGGACGTCCCACACGGCCCAGATGCCGGCCAGGTCAGGGTACTTGCTGATCATCGCGTTGGCAGCAGCCTGTGCGTCTCCAGCGAAGTCCGGGCCCGCGATGCCCTTTTCTTCGACGATCTGGATGTCGGGGTATTCCTTGGCGATAGTCTCCTTGAACCCTTCGTGTCGCTGCTTGGTCACGAAGAAGTCGGCTTGGTGAAACACGAGGCCGATCTTTCCCTTGCCGCCCAGGGCTTTGGCCATCTGGTGAGCGGAGACGACGCCGTTGCCGTAGTTGTCAGCCGAAACAACTGAAACGTAGTCCGTGCCGGGAGTCAGACCCTGGGGGACGTTGTCCATGAAGACGAGCTTTGTGCCGGCAGCCGCAGCCTTTTTGTACGCGGAGGCCGTGGCCACCGGGTCCGTGGGGATGGAGACGATGACATCCGGGTCCTGCGTCATGACGGTCTCGATATCCGAAACCTGCTTGTCCGGCTTGAAATTCGCGTCCGTCGTCGCGATGACCTTGATGCCGAGCTTTTCGAATTCACTCTTGAGGCCGTTGACCTGGGCCGTTGCCCAGTCGTTGCCGCCGTAGTGCATCACGATTGCTGCCTTGGCGTTGAGTGCCTTGATCTTCTCGATCTCCTCCGGCGTCAGATCTGACACGGATGCCGGGGAGGGGGATTCGCCGTTGGGGCCCTTGCTCAGGACCTGGCCCTTGATCTTGTCGAGGGCCTGCTGGGCCTTTTCGGACACGCCGGCGTCGGGTGCGTTCGACGTGCTCGCCGCCGAGCTGCTGCACGAGGCTACGGAAAGTGACAGGACAGCGGCCAAAGCCACGAGGGGAAGCCTGCGGATCATCATTGTTCTCCAGTGCTTATGAGGGGATGTGGTGGTGGAGGGCGGGAACGAGCGCGCCTGCAACCGGTGTTAGGGCGGACGGACCCTTCTCGGCGGAACCGTCGATGGTGGACGCCGAAGAGTCTGCGGGGGCGGTCCGCTTCATCCTTGGTGAACCCGGACCGTAATCGCTAACGGGAGTTCCGTGAACGTTTACGGAACCGATCGTAAACGTTTACGGTAGAGAGTGTCAAACATCACGCCCCGCCCATTTCGAAGTAACCGGATGGGACGGGCGCACGTAGTATTGGTACGCATCGGCCCGGTTGGACGGTGTGGGGACAGGAGAGAGCGTGTCAGGCATAACGGTTCCACGTGGAGCGAACGGGCAAACAGGAGCCACGTTGCGGCGGAAGCCGACCATCAACGATGTGGCGGAGATTGCGGGCGTGTCCGTTGGTACTGTCTCCCGCGTCCTGAACGACGCCCCGGACGTGAGTGCGGCCACCCGGGAACGCGTCCTGCAGGCCATAAAGGACATCGGCTACCGCAGGAACCGGGCAGCCACTGCCCTTGTCACCAACCGGTCAACATCCATCGGGCTGCTCTCTGATGGTTCCCCGCGGTTCGGTCCGGTAGGGACACTCATGGCCCTGGAAACCGTTGCACGGAAGAAGGGGTATGCCACAACAGTCATCAGCGTGGATAAACCCTACGACGAGTCCGTGCAGGCGGCCTTGGACACTCTGGACGACACCGGCGTTGGGGGCATCATCGTCGTCGCACCCTTGGTCGACATGGCGTCGGCTGTCTGGAATGCCTCCTGCCGGGTACCGGTGGAGATGATCGCGGCAGGAGCGTCATCAACTCCGAATGTCTTCACCTACTCGGAAAACCAGGAACTCGGGGCCCGGCTCGCCACCCAGCACCTCATCGACCTCGGCCACACCGACATCGCGCACTTGGCAGGCTCCATGGACTGGTTTGACGGGCGCGTGCGTAAGCGCGGCTGGGAGGCAGCCCTGGGTGACGCCGGACTTCCGCCGGGGCTGTGCGTGGAGGGCGATTGGAGTCCCCGATGGGCCTATGAAACCGGCCTCCGCCTTGTCCGGGAGGGAAAGGTTCCCCAGGCCATTTTTGCAGCCAGCGACCATACGGCACTCGGACTCATACGGGCCTTGACCGAAAATGGAATCCGTGTCCCGGAGGACGTCAGTGTGGTGGGCTTCGACGACATCGAAGGTTCAGACTTTTTCCTGCCCCCGCTGACCACTGTGCGCCAGGACTTCACAGCCCTGGCGCACATGAGCATGGAGGTCCTCCTGGGCGCCATGGAGGGGCGGGAGGTTGACCGCACCCCGATTTCGCCCACCCTTGTTGTGCGCGAAAGTTCCACGCGGGCAACACGCAATTCAGGAAGAGATACCTAGCCTTCAGGGTCCTGCGGACAGGTCAGCTTGAGCGGACCTTCCGTAGGGACCTGAACACGACGACGGCGCCTGCAACGAGCAGCAGCCAGCGGACGATCCGGCCTTCGCTTCCCGGGGCCATTTCTCAGGCTGGCGCTCGGGGAAGTCCCAGTGCGCGCCAGTCTCGATGCCTGGCTGTTCGCGGGGGTAGGAGGGGCGGTCGGCGGGGTCGAGATCGGCACCCCACCCCGGGATCCGGGCCCGCAAGGTGTGCTCCCTTCAGGACTGGCAACCCACGAAAATCTTCACCCCACCCTCACATTCCGTTCATGACGGCCGGAAAGGGTGGATGCCATGACCGACTTTTCACGACGCACCCTCGTCAAGTCCTCCCTCGCCGGCCTTACGCTGGCCGGCCTCACCGTAGGGGCCGCCGGCCCGGCCGGCGCAGCACCTGCAGCCATCCCGCTGGTCCGCAAGCGACTCACGCTCCCCACGGGCATTGCGACCGGGGACGTCACCACGGATTCGGCCGTCCTGTGGTCGCGCGCCTCAGGACCCGGACGTCTCACCGCCACCCTCAACGCCATCGACGACGCCGGGGAGCTCCTGCGTGGACGCTACGGGTTCAGCCGAACCATTCGTGGACCCCTGGCCACGGAAGCCAGTGACTTCACCGCGAAAATCCACGCCAAGGGACTGCCTGCGGGCACCAGGTTCAGGCTGGAGCTGAACTTTGAGAATGAGAACGGCATGGGCGAAGCCGGGCAAGGCACTTTCAGCACGGCGCCCGGAAACAAGGAACCCAACGACGGCGACCCGTCGGGAGGCCGCGGAGGCGGCAGGCCGGCGTCGTCCTCCCAGTCCTTCGTCTGGACCGGCGATACCGCCGGCCAAGGCTGGGGCATCAACGAGGAGATCGGCGGCATGCGCGGTTACAAGGCCATGCATGACGTGCGGCCGGACTTCTTCATCCATTCGGGAGATACCATCTACGCCGACGGCCCCATCGCGGAATCAGTAATTGAGAAGGACGGCCAGGTCTGGCGCAACATCGTCACCGAGGAAGTCTCCAAAGTAGCCGAAACCCTCAAGGAATTCCGGGGCCGGCACCGCTACAACTCCCTCGACGCCAACATGCGTTCCTTGTTCGCCGACGTGCCGGTCATCGCGCAGTGGGACGACCACGAAACGCACAACAACTGGTACCCGGGCCAGGTCCTGGACGACGCGCGCTATACCGAACGCAACGCCAACGTCCTCGCCGCGCGCGGGCGGCAGGCGTGGCAGGAGAACATGCCGATCGCGGACTCGGCGGCGCTGTGGCGCCCCGGAACCTACGACGCCGGCCAGTACCAGCCCGCACGCATCTACCGCAAGATTCCACGCGGCCCGCAACTGGACATCTTCTGCCTGGACATGCGGACGTACAAGTCGCCGAACACCGACGGCAAGGAGCCCTACACCACCAACATCCTGGGCCAGGAGCAGGTGGACTGGCTGATCAAGGAAGTCCGGCAGTCCAAGGCCACCTGGAAGGTCATCGCCGCGGACCTGCCCTTGGGCATCGTGGTGCCTGACGGTCCCGTGAACCAGGAGAGCCTGTCCAACCGGGACAATGGTGCGCCGCTGGGCCGGGAACTGGAGATCGCCGGGGTTTTGAGCGCCTTCAAGAAGTATGGCGTGAAGAACACGGTGTGGCTCACCGCCGACGTCCACTACTGCGCCGCCCATCACTATTCTCCGGAGCGGGCATCCTTCAAGGACTTCCAGCCATTCTGGGAGTTCGTTGCGGGGCCCATCAACGCCGGCTCCTTCGGCCCGAACGACATGGACGGGACCTTCGGGCCGGACGTCGTGTTTTCCAAGGCGGGCCGGTTCCCGGGTGAGTCCCCGCGCAACGGGGAGAACCAGTTCTTCGGGCATGTGGAACTCGGTTCGGATGATTCGTTCACCGTGAGTCTGCGCAACGCCAATGGAGCTGCGGTGTTCTCGAAGGTGCTCAGCCCCGAACGCTGACCGTCGCCGCGCTCCGCCGCTCCGGGAGTCCGTGGTCAAATTGACCCGTACCCATGAACCGGAGCGGACGGAGCGCGCATGGTGCTGTTTGACCCCTTGGAACGGCAGATCGTTGCCGCCTTGCAGTTGGACCCCCGCTGCCCGTGGCGCAAGATGGCCGCGGTGCTCGGGGAGGCCGAGCGGACAGTGGCGCGCCGTGGATCGCAGCTGCTGGAATCCGGTGCGGTGGCCGTTGTCGGGATTCGCCCCAGGCCCGCTGTAGTGCTGGTGCAGATGCGATGCATGCCTGGAACGGTCCGTGCCGCCGCTCAGGCCTTGTCGCAGCGCAATGACACTACGTTCGTCTACACCACCACGGGAACCGGCGACTGTGTGGCCGAGATCCTCACCGAACCGTCCCGTATGGGCACCGTCCTGTCCGATGAGTTGCCGTCCACTATTGGTTTACGCGATTCCACCAGCTATCCCGTCCTTCGGTACTTCCGCACTATCCGAGGTTGGCGGCCTGAGATCCTCACCGCTGACCGGGTAGAGGCATTCCGTTCAGCCCTGACCCCTGATTCGGGCGTCCTGGTTCCGCGGCAGGAGCTCAGCCGCCAGGACAACGAGCTCATCGATGCGCTGTGCGCCGACGGCCGGATGAGTTTCGAAGCGCTGGGGCGCCGGGTTGGTGTTTCCGAGGCTACGGCGCGTCGGCGCAGCGAATGGCTGCTGACCAACAACCAGGTCCACTTGCGGGCGATCGTTGAGCCTGCCGCTATCGGTCTTGGTGTCGAGGCCCTGCTGTGGATCCGGGCGTCGCCGCACCAGGTCGAGCCGGTGGGCAAGAGCCTCGCGGAGCTCCCCACTGTCCGCTATGCTGCGGCAATTGCCGGCGACTATCAGATCATGGCCGACGTCACTGTGGAGGACATGTCGTCCCTCTATCGCTTCATCACCGATTCGGAATGGGCCCGGAACGCCGCTGGCGTGGACGTTTCCATCCTGCTCGATGCCCGCAAGCGCGGTGGTCGGCTCATGCGCTCACCGTCGTAAGCCGTGCCGGTTCTGCTGTGACAACAGGGGCGACGGCGGCGTACCCCGTCTGCTGCTCGAAGGCGCGCCCATAGCGGAGAAGCTGCATATCGGTGTAGTGGTTGGAAGCGAGTTGAAGCCCGATGGGCAGCCCGGCGGAGCTGAAGCCGGCGGGGACGCTGAGGACGGGGAGCCCCGTAGCGGACAACAGGCACGCCGAGCGCATCCAGTCCAGGTAGGTTTCGGAGGCAACGCCCGCGACGTCGTCGGGATAACGAAGCGTAGCGTCGAAGGGAAGGACCTGGGCGCAGGGGCTTGCGAAGAGATCGAAGCGGCCGAAGAACTCCTGCACGCTGCGTTCCAGGCGAGTCCTGGCAGCCGTGGTTTCGATGAGGTCCCGGGCAGTCAGCGCGAACCCCTTGTTCACGTTCCAATGCACTTCCGGCTTGATGACGTCACCGGAACGCTCCAGGATCGGGCCCAGTCCTGCGGCGAAGTCCATGGCCCGGGTGTTCCCGAAAACGAGGTCAGCCTCGCTGAAGTCCGGCGTTGCTTCCTCCACGATCGCACCCAGGTCTGCGAACACCGACAACTGCCGTTCCAGGTGCTCCAGGATCTCCGGTTCCACCGGCACGCCGATCCCGAAATCCCGGGACCAGCCGATCCGCACACCCCGCATGTCCGTCTCCAAGCTGGAGCGGAAAACCTTGGGATCCAGCCCTTCGGGGTGCGGTACCCGGGGATCACTGCCTGCGGTCACGGACATGAACAACGCAATGTCCTCCACGCTGCGGGCCATAGGCCCAGTCCTTCCCAGCCACGCATAGGCGTTGACGTCGGACGGCATGGGGATCACCGCCGTCGACGGCCGGAAGCCCACCACGTTGCAGAACGAAGCCGGGATCCGGAGCGAACCGCCCATGTCGCTGCCGTCGCCGATCGCCTGGATCCGGGAAGCGACGACGGCGGCCACCCCGCCACTGCTGCCCCCGGCGCTCAGGGCGGGCGCGTACGGGTTGGTGGTGGTTCCGAAGAGGTCGTTGAACGTGTGTGATCCGGCTCCGAACTCGGGAACGTTGGACTTGCCGGTGCTGACGACGCCCGCCGACTTGAGCCGCGCAATGATGAGGTCGTCGGCGTCGGGCACGAAGTCGCGCAACGCCAGGGAGCCTTGGGTGGTGCGCATGCCCGCAGTGTTGTTCGTGTCCTTATGGGTCATGGGCAGGCCATGCAGGGGAGGCAGTTCGGCCCCGGACGCCGTCAGCTGATCGGCATTGAGCGCCAGGGCACGTGCGCCTTCGGCATCCAACGTCACCACGGCGTTGATCACCGGGTTCACATCCGAAATCCGCTGGAGATGATCGTCCAGGGCTTCGCGCGCCGAGATTTCCTTGCTGCGGATCGCCGCGGTGAGTTCGACGGCGGACAGCTCGCCAATGGTGCTGGACATGGTGCTCCTTTGCTGGATATTCGCTTGCTGAAAGTGTGCCGAGTCACATCGCACCCCGGAAGGGCGCCCCACCCAAGCGGCATCGTTTGACTGTTTCGGCCAGATATTTGGCGGATTCCGTCAGCTATTGTGTGTGATCCGGCTCATAGCAGAAGGTGTTGCTAACCCACTGGCCGATCCGGTCGATGGGCATGGACCCGCCCCAAGCTGTAGCCCGCGCCGCACAACGTCGTCCGGTTGGGAACTGCAGGAGGGGCTTTCACGCGGAGGTTTCCATGTTCCAACCCCAGGCATTTCAGCCCCTGACAGCGCAGCCGTTGGCTGCCGGCAGCTCCAGCGACATCCTGGCCATAGCCAACAACCCGGTTCTCTGGATCTGCGTTGCAGGCGTGTTCGGCGTCATCATCATCCAGTCCGTCATCTTCATGAAGGCGGCCCGACGTGCTGCCCCCTCCGTGGAGATGAGCAGCCAAGACATCCGGACGTCGTTCCGGTCCGGGGCGGTTTCGGCGATCGGCCCTTCTCTCGCCGTCTCCCTCGTAGCCATCGCCCTCCTTGGTCTGTTCGGCGCACCGGCGGTCCTCTCCAGGATCGGCCTCATCGGCTCCGCAGCTTACGACGTCTCGGCCGCGGGCATCGCTGCCGGGTCCATGGGGGCCAAACTCGGCGATGCCAGCTACACCCAAAGCGTCTTCGCGGTGGCCTTCTTCGCCATGAGCATCGGCGGAGCCATGTGGATGCTGGCCACCCTCATCCTCACTCCAATCCTCCGTAAGGGTGACGCCAAGATCCGTTCGGTGAATCCGGCCGCCATGGCGATTGTCCCGGCAGCAGCATTGATCGGTGCGTTCTCCTGCCTTGGCCTCACGGAACTTCCCAAGTCCGGCATCCACGTCCTCTCCTTCGTCGTCTCTGCCGCCGTCATGGGGCTCTGCTTGCTGCTGGCCAAACGGCTCGGCAAGAGCTGGTTGCGCGAATGGGGCCTGGGCTTCTCAATCGTCATTGGCCTTGGTGCCGCTTTCCTGGCCGCCGCGCCCGGACTGGCCGCCTGAGAGTCCGTCAGGGACACGAAAGGAACAACATCATGACCTCCACCCTCACCACCTCAGCCACCACGAATGCCATGGTGGACTTCAACCGGACCACGTCCCGCTGGGGGCAGATCACCATGATCGCCGGACTCCTCATCTCAGTGGCCGGTCCCTTGTACCTGGTCTTCGCCGGCGGCTTGGACATCGCACCGGCCCAACTCTGGATCGCCTTTGCCGCGGTCGCCGCAACATTCGGCATCATCTGGATCGTCGAGCCGCTGACCTACTTCCCGATCCTCGGCCCTGCAGCTATGTACCAAGCATTCATGATCGGCAATATTTCCAACAAGCTCCTGCCCGCGGCGTTGATTGCCCAAACCAACATCGGCGCAAAGCCGGGAAGCAAGCGGGCCGAGCTGGCCGCCGTTGTTGCCATCTGCGGAGCCGCAGTGGTGCACCTGGTCTCGCTCACCATCTTCGTCGGCCTCCTGGGCAGCTGGCTCATCAGCGTCATTCCGCCGTCGGTGCTGACCGTTACCCGGCTGTACGTCCTGCCCACCGTCCTCGGCGCGGTGCTGGTCCAGGCCATCGTCTCCATGAAGCAGCCCCGCACCACCGTGTTCGCACTGGTGGTGTCCGCCGTCGTCGTCTTCGTGGTGCTGCCCCTGGTGCCGTCGCTTGCCATGGTGTCCACCGCGATCGCCGTGCTGGGGACCATCCTGCTGGCGTGGTTCTTCCGCGGAAAGCAGGTTGCAGCCGCCACACCGGTCCACATCGAGTAGTAGCCGCCGCCCCCCACACCGTCAGAACGCAGCAGAAAGAAGAAGACCATGACCCAAACCGCCACTGTCCTCCAGCTCGATACCGAACAGACCACGGCGCTCCACGAGCTGTACCGCAGGCTCCACGCACACCCCGAACTCTCCATGCAGGAGCACGCCACGGCTGCCCTTATCGAGGAACAGCTGGACCGGCTCGGTGCGGACCACTTCCGCTGCGGCCGGACAGGAGTGGTCGGCATCCTGCGCAACGGTGAGGGGCCCGTCGTCGCGTTCCGCGCGGACACGGATGGGCTGCCCATCGAAGAGGCCACAGGCCTGGACTACGCCAGCACGGACACGGGGATGCTGGACGGTTCCGAGGTTCCGGTGATGCACGGCTGCGGCCACGACACCCACGTGGCCAGCCTGTTGGGAGCTGCGGAAATCCTCGCCGGAAACCAGGACGCCTGGTCAGGGACGCTGGTGCTGATTTTCCAGCCCGGTGAAGAAACGGCCGCCGGGGCGCTGGCCATGCTGGAGGACGGGCTCTGGGACAGGGCTCCCCGCCCGGAGGTCGTGTTCGGGCAGCACGTCATGCCACGGCCCGTGGGCACAGTATCGATTTCCAGCGGTCCGGTGGCAGCAATGGCCGATTCCCTCCGCGTGACGGTCCACGGACAGCAGTCGCACGGCTCGCAGCCCCAGGACTCCATCGATCCCATCGTCATGGCAGCCCACATGGTTACCCGGCTGCAGACCATCGTGTCCCGCGAGCTGGATCCCCGGAAGTCCGCCGTCGTAACGGTTGGAACCTTCCACGCCGGCCTGAAGGAGAACATCATCCCGGCTTCCGCGGAGTTTACCCTCAACATCCGCACCTTCGACGAAGAGGTCCGAGGCCAGGTCCTGACCGCCGTCCGACGCATCATTGAGGCCGAGGCAGCTGCCTCCGGAGCACCGGGCCCGAAGATCGAAGAGCTGTACCGCTTCCCGCAGTGCTACAACGACCCCGACGCCGTTCCTGCTGTTTTGGAGGCACTGCGAGATGCGTTGGGGGCTGAGTCTGTCGAGGTGACCCCGCCCATGATGGGCAGCGAAGACTTTGGACACCTGGGTACGGCCATTGGCGTCCCTTCCGTGTTCTGGATGTTCGGCGGTACGCCGGGTGCTGTGTTCGACGGTCCGGGACCTGTCCCGGTCAACCATTCGCCCTTCTTCGCCCCCGAGCTGGAAGGTTCCCTGGCCGGGGGAATCTCTGCCGCCGTCGCCGTCCTCCTGTCCCGCCTGGGCAACTGAGCTGCAAGGAGCGTCCCCATGACTTCAGCATTGACCGAACCGGCACCTGCGCTTCAGGACACCGGCGGCCCGCTTTCCGGCAGGCTCGTGGTGGACCTCAGCCGGGCGCTCGCAGGCCCGCATGCGGCCATGATGATGGGCGACCTCGGTGCACGGGTCATCAAGATCGAGAATCCTGGCACGGGGGATGACACCCGCGGGTGGGGTCCGCCTTTCGTCGGCCCCGAGGACGATCCACAGGCCACCTACTTCCTCTCCTGCAACCGCAACAAGGAGTCCCTGGCCCTGGACCTCAAGAGCGACGACGGCCGGACAATCCTGCGCCAACTACTGGAACGTGCGGACGTGGTGGTGGAGAACTTCCGGCCGGGCGTGCTTGAGCGGCTTGGTTTCAGCACCGACGCCATGCACGCCATCAACCCGCGCCTGGTGATCCTGTCCATCACCGGATTTGGCCACGATGGTCCCGAATCACAGCGCAGCGGTTACGACCAGATCCTCCAGGGTGAGGCCGGGCTCATGTCGCTGACGGGCTCGGGACCCGATGATCCACAACGCGTGGGGGTGCCCATCGCGGACCTGCTCTCCGGCATGTACGGGGCATACGGGGTGGTCGCGGCATTGCTGGAACGCGAACAAACCGGCCGTGGACAGGTGGTGCGGACGTCGCTACTGGCATCACTGGTGGGGGTCCATGCTTTCCAAGGGACCAAGGTGACGGTTGCGGGGGAGTCGCCTGAAGCCCAGGGCAACCACCACCCCTCCATCGCGCCGTATGGGCTCTTCCGTTGCCGGAACGGGAGTGTGCAGATCAGTGTCGGCAGCCAGAAGCTGTGGGCTGCGTTCACCTCCGCCTTTGGCCTTGATCCCACGGCCGACGGCGTTGCCACCAACGCTGATCGGGTGCGGAACCGCATGCACGTGATCGACGTAGTCGAAACAGCGTTTGCCGACTACGACGCCGAACCGTTGCTGGCGAAACTTGCCGGCGCGGGAATTCCCGCCGGGAAGGTGCGGTCCTTGAAAGAGGTCTATGAGTGGCCGCAACTGGCTTCGCAAGGCCTGCTGATCGACGTTGACCACCCGGTGCTCGGAGCTGTCACGCTGCCCGGACCGCCGCTGCGTTTCTTCGACAACGTCTCCGGGGCGGAAGCCACCCGGCGAGCCCATTGTGCGCCTCCGGTGCTCAACCAGCACAACGAGGAGATCCGGGGCTGGCTCGCGAGGGAGGACATTGATGACTGAAACGGCTACGCGACGGCGCCTCGGCGCGCGCGAACTGCTGGATTACATGCTCGACGCCGGGAGCTACCTTTCGTGGGACGCCCCGGTTCGCGGGGTGGCAGGCGACGGGACCCGAAACACCGGGTATGCGGCCGACCTGGCAGCGGCCCGGGGCAAGTCCGGCAGCGACGAATCCGTTCTCACCGGGGAGGGCCGGATACGGAACCATCGGGTCGCCGTCGTGGTTTCCGACTTCGCTTTCCTGGCCGGGTCCATCGGGCGCGATGCCGCCCAAAGGTTGGTGTCCGCCGTCGAACGCGCCACCAAACAGGGCTTGCCTCTCATCGCCATGCCGGCATCCGGGGGGACGCGCATGCAGGAGGGAACCCCTGCGTTCCTGGGAATGGTGGAAATCGTGGCGGCCGTGCAGGCACATCGAACCGCGGGCCTGCCGTACTTGGTGTACCTCCGGCATCCGACCACAGGGGGAGTCATGGCATCGTGGGGTTCGCTCGGGCACGTGACTGCTGCCGAGCCGGGTGCTCTCCTGGGTTTCCTGGGCCCGCGCGTCTATGAGGCACTGCATGGAGAGGCTTTCCCCTCAGGTGTCCAAACGGCGGAGAACCTCTTCGACCACGGATTGGTGGACGCCGTGGTTCCGCCTGAAGGGTTGGGGGACTACTTTGGGCGGGTGCTGGATCTGCTTGAGCCCGGGCACGTGGTGGGCGGCGGTGCGCTGCCGTCCACCAGGTCCGCCACGGCCGGGGCAGCCGGGCAGACTGCTTGGGAGTCCGTCCTCCGTTCCCGGGATCCCCTGCGGCCATCCACTGCTGAACTCCTGCGGCATGCCGCGGGCAGCGTTGTGTTGCTGCGTGGGGCGGGTGATGGCACCAAAGACCACGGCATGCTGGTGGCCCTTGCCCGATTCGGCGCCACCTCGTGCGTGCTGGTGGGGCATCAACGGAACAACGCGATGGGACCGGCCTCGCTGCGGGATGCACGGAGCGGGATGCGTCTGGCAAAGGAACTGCGGCTGCCGCTGGTCACCGTTATCGACACACCGGGGGCCTCCCTCTCCCGGGAGGCCGAAGAAGGCGGGCTCGCCGCCGAGATCGCCCGCTCGTTGTACGACCTCCTCGGAGTGGGAACAGCTACGTTATCAGTCCTGCTGGGTCAAGGAACCGGGGGAGGGGCGCTGGCCTTGCTCCCGGCAGACCGTACGATCGCAGCCCAGCATGCGTGGTTGGCACCCCTGCCCCCGGAAGGGGCGTCAGCGATCGTGCACAGGACCACGTCCCAGGCTCCCGCGCTCGCCGAGAGCCAAGGCATCACTGCCTCTGTGCTTGCAGGCCGGGGAATAGTGGACGTGGTGGTGGAGGAAGTCCCGGATGCGGCGGCCGCCCCGGTGGAGTTCTGCCACCGGATGGGTGAGGTGATCGCCGTCGAGCTTCAAGGCCTGGCGCGGCGGGGTGCGCCCGGTTTGCAGGCACGGCGGTCCAAGTATCGGGCGCTGATCGGCTAGGTTGCGAGCGTCTTCCGGCGGGTCATGGGCGAACCTGAAGCTTGGAGAAGCGCGGTACCAGTGCCACCTCAAAATCCCCCTTTGATCAATATTTCGAACATATCGACCCGTTGGCGGATATGTTCGATATTTCGACCATCGCCGAGGCGTCTAAGGGCAAAAGAAAACCCCCGGAAATCACATGATTTCCGGGGGTTCCTTGTCTGAGCTTCCTATCAGAATCGAACTGATGACCTTTTCATTACGAGTGAAACGCTCTACCGACTGAGCTAAGGAAGCACCGCGTTCATCCCCGGTTTCCCGGGCGATCACGCAAGACATAACTGTAATAGAGGCACCGCGCCCGGGTCAAAACGAGCACGGTGGCGGCCGTTGCGGGGATGTTCACCCGGGCGTCGGGCCCGGTTCAGGCTGCGGTTTCCCGCTCGCCGGAAGCTGGGGAATCAACTGCGGCGCGGTCCACTCGCCGCGAAGCACAGCCGAAGGAGCCGCTCAATGACCGGGGACGCACTGACCAGGGACGCCAACCACACACCCAACCGGCTGAAGCTGGCGGTCGTGGACATGGCGGGGACTACCATCACCGACGATGGCCGGACCGGGCAGGCTATGTCCCGGGCGCTGGTGGAACACGGGATTGAACCGGGCAGCAGCCGTTTCGAGAGCATGCTCGGCTATGCCCGGGACACCATGGGCTTCTCCAAGATGACGGTTTTCAGCCACTTGTTCGAGGACCCTGCCGTGGCCCGGAGTGCCAACAACGTCTTCGAACGGGCGTACGACGACATGATTGCCGACGGCGGCGTCCGCCCCATTCCCGGAGCGGAAGACGCCATCTTGTGGATGCGTGAGGCCGGGATGCAGGTCTGCCTGGCCACCGGCTTCGGACGCCACACCCAGAACATGGTGCTCGAATCATTGGGGTGGATGGGCCTGGCCGATCTCAGTCTGTGCCCGGCGGATGCCGGACGCGGACGACCCTACCCGGACATGATCCTCACCGCAGTGCTCGCACTCGACCTCGATGACGTGCGCGAAGTCGCCGTGGTGGGCGACACCAGCTCGGACATGCTCTCGGGCGTCCGTTCGGGGGCCTCACTCGTCGCGGGGGTGCTGACCGGCTCACACTCAGAGGCAACCCTGCGCGCGGCCGGCGCCACCGCCGTCGTCGATTCCATCAAGCAGATCCCGCTCCTGGTGGAGAAACGCGAAGCCAGGCACCTTTAGCGGGCGTCGGCACCTCTAGCAGGTGAGGCCGTCCTGCGGCAGCTTTCCGTCAACAAAGTAGTCGTCGACGGCGGAGCTGACGCATGAGTTCGAGCGGCCGTAGGCGGTGTGCCCCTCGCCTTCCCACGTGACGAGGGAAGCGTTCTCGAGCTGCTTGCGCAGCGACTGCGACCACGCCAGGGGAGTGGCGGGGTCTCCCGTGGTGCCCACCACCACGATGGGAGCTTCACCGCTGTACTTGACGGGCGCCGGTGTCCGGGTGTTCGGGTACGGCCAGTCCTTGCAGTTCACGCCGCCGTAGGCAAAGAATGCACCGAACGTGGGGGAGTCCTGGATGAGCCTGGCCTCCTCCGCACGCATGCCTGCGGTGTCCATGACCATGGGGTAGTCCAGGCAGTTGATGGCTTGGAAAGCGAAAGCGGAGTTGGAGCTGTACGTTCCGTTGGGTTCGCGGTCCGCGCCAAGGTCGGCGAGCCGCATCATCTGCGAAACGTCGCCGGAGAAGGCACTGTCCAGGGCCTGGGTCAGTGCCGGCCAGCTCTGGTCGTTGTAGAGGGGCAGGATGAGGCCGTTGACGAAGTCGTTGCCGGTAACCAACCGGCCGTCCTTGGCGGTTTGCGGGTTCTCGTCCACGGCGCTGATGAGGTCCCTGATTTCCTGCACACCGTTTTCCACCGACCCGCTCATAGGGCACTGGTTCTGCTTCTGGCAGCTGGCTACGTAGGTGTGAATTGCCTTTTCGAACGCCTTGGCCTGGCCTGCGGTCAGCTCCTCATTGCTGATGGACGGGTCCACCGCTCCATCGAGGACCAGCCGGCCAACGTTGTCCGGGAAGAGCGAAGCGTAGGTGGACCCAAGGAACGTCCCATAGGAAAAGCCCAGGTAGTTGAGCTTGGCGTCGTTCACCACGGCACGCAGGATGTCGAGGTCCTTGGCCGCGCTGACGGTATCAATGTGTCCGAGGACGGGCCCTGTCTGCTGGGCGCACTGCTCGGCAAAAGACTTGTTGAACGCTATGGCCGCGGCCAGGCCTTCGTCGGTGTTCTTGCGGAACACCTTTGCCCTGGCGGCATCACGCTCGGCGTCGGTCATGCACTTGACCGGCGCGGAGTTCTTCACGCCACGGGGGTCGAAGCCCACGACGTCGTAATTCGCCCGGAGTTTTTCTGTGAAGTGCGTGGTGCCTGCATCTTTGATGAAGTCCACCCCCGAGCCCCCGGGACCCCCGGGGTTGACCAGGATGGAGCCCTTTTTGTCTCCGGTGCTGGGCAGCTTGATGGCCGCGAGGGTTATCTCCGCGGAACCCGGCTGCGCGTAATCCATGGGGACCTGGATCTTGCCGCACTGCAGTCCGTCTCCGCAAGAGCTCCATTCCACGGACTGCGAGTAGAACTTCTCCAGGCCCTTGGGGGCCGAGGCCGCGATGGAGGGATCCACAGTGCTGGTGGAGGGCTTCGCGGTGGGCGCCGGCAGGAACGGCACCGTGCAGGCGCTGAGGACCAGCATTGACGCCAATGCCACGCACATCGCCGCGAACCCGCGGCTGCGGGTTCCACGTCGTGCAGCCCCCCGAGGAACGGCACCACCCGCAGACAGCCGGGCAGACCGGTCCCTTGAAGGGTTGCCGGCTGGCCGGCGGGGTGCGGACGTCATGCGTTCTCCTATTGCTGGATGAGGCTGGTTGCCATGGACTCGACCGCCAACAGCGGGGCCACGTTGGTGGTGGTGATACGGACCCGGGCTTTGTTGATGGCGTCCATCCGGGCCAGGGTGGTTTCCGGCGTTGAACGGCCTGCGTATTCTTCCAGATCACCCTTCAGCTCAACGTTGACCAGTTCAACGGCGTTCCCCAATTGGATGATCAGTACGTCCCGGTAAAAGGACAACAGATCCGTCAGGGTACGGTCCAGGGAGTCCGTGATGGAGCGTTTGGCGCGACGCTTCTGGTCATCCTCAAGCTGCTTGACCTGGCTGCGCATGGAGGGCGGCAGAGTCCCGGACTCGGGGGCGCCAAGACTCGCGAGCAGCGCTATTTTCTCAGCGGCGTCCCGTTCATCGTTGGAGCTGTTGGCTTCCTCCGTGGCGATCTTGACCAGCTTCTCGGCCATCATCACAGCGGCCGTGACTCCCCGCAGGCCCAAGGGGATCCGAACGGTCTCCAGGCGGCGCTCCCGGGCATCCGCGTCGCGGGCGAGGCGGCGGGCAATGCCGATATGGCTCTGGGCCGCCCGCGCCGCCCGATCCGCAAGCTGGCGCTCGACGCCGTCGCGCCTCACCAAGAGGTCCGCGACGTCGGCAGCCGGCGGAAGCCGCAGGCTCACCGGACGGCAGCGCGAACGGATGGTGACCAGGACGTCGGCCGGCGAAGGGGCACACAGCATCCAGATGGTGCGCGGGGTCGGTTCTTCGATGGCCTTCAACAGGACATTGGTGGTGCGCTCGGCCATGCGGTCCGCGTCCTCCACCACGATGATCCGCCAGCGGCCGGTGGCCGGACGGTCTCCGGCCTTGGAAACAAGCTCGCGGGCTTCATCGATGGTGATGGTGACTTTTTCCGTCCGCACGAAGGTCACATCGGAGTGGGTCTCGCCGAGGATGGTGTGGCACGCTGCGCAGACACCACAGCCACGCTGCGTGACATCATCCTGCTCACAGTTCAGTGCCGCGGCGAACGCTTTGGCCGCATTTGAACGGCCGGAGCCGGGGGGACCGGTGAAGAGCCACGCGTGGGTGAGGCCCGTGTCGCCCTGCGCCGCTTGCTTCAGTTGTGCGACAACCGGGGTCTGGCCCTGGAGGTCGTCCCAGACGCTCACTGGCGTGAACCGGGAACCCGGTCACCCAACAGTGACTCCACGCGCTCAAGGATCCGGGCAGCCAAGGCCTCGATTTCCTCGCCGGCCGGCAGGACCAGATAGCTCGATGGTGCGGCCTCGGCCAGATCCAGGAAAGCGTGGCGGATGGCTGAATGGAACTCGTCAGGCTCGGATTCCAACCGGTCCTCGGCGGTGTCCCCTGCGGTGCGGCGTCGGCGGCCATGGGCGGGGTCGACGTCGAGCAGTACCGTCAGGTGCGGATGGAGGCCTTCGGTGGCCCATTCGTTGAGGGACAAAACGCCTTCAGCGCCCAGGCCGCGGCCAACACCCTGATAGGCGACGGAGGAATCAACATAGCGGTCCGTGATGACCACCGTTCCCTGAGCCAAAGCCGGGCGGATGACCTGGTGCGCGTGGGCCGCGCGGGCAGCGGCAAACATCAGGGCCTCGGTACGGGCATCGATGGTGCCGTGGCCATGGTCAAGCACAAGGGAGCGCAGTTTCTCGCCAATAGGGGTGCCGCCCGGTTCCCGGGTGCGCAGTACGGTGAGCCCCCGGGATTCGAGGGCGTCGGAGAGCCGGGCGGCCTGTGTGGACTTGCCCGCTCCGTCCCCGCCTTCGAACGCGATGAAAAGACCTGTGCTCTGAATACTCACGCGTCTAGCCTACCGAGCTTCCCTGACAGCAAAGGCGCGTAATGCCTTTCATCCACAGCATTCCCCGCGACTACGCTGAAAGCATGAGCCTTTCCGATCAGCACGCCGCCGAATTGTCGCCTGAAACCGTTGTGGTTGCTGCCGGTCGTCCTGAACGCGCCCACGACGAACCGGTGAATCCACCCATCGTCCTGTCCTCCACATACTTCGGTACAGGCAGCCTGGGCGACGGCGACCGGGGCTATGGCCGCTACGCCAACCCCACCTGGGACCCCTTCGAGGACGCGCTGGCCAAACTTGAAGGCGCCTCCCTGCCGGGACTGCTTTACGCATCCGGGCTGGCCGCAGTGAGTTCGGCGCTCTCCCTGGTTCCCGCCGGGGGCGTCGTGGTGATGCCGTCCCACAGCTACGCAGGTTCGCTTGTCATGGCCACGGAGCTGGCGGAGAAAGGCTTCCTGGAACTCCGCACCGTGGACATCACGGACACGGAGGCGGTGAAGGCCCTGATCAGCCCTGAGGACGGCAAAAAAGCTGACCTGTTGTGGCTGGAAAGCCCCACCAATCCCATGCTCGGAATCGCAGATATCCGCGCGCTCACTGATGCCGCCCACGCCGTGGGCGCCCTCGTGGTCACGGACAATACCTTCTCCACGCCCCTGGTGCAGCAGCCCCTCAGCCTGGGCTCCGACGTCGTGCTTCACTCGGTGACCAAATACCTGGCCGGGCATTCGGACGTCGTCCTCGGGGCTCTGGTGACGTCCAACCCTGAGCTGCGCGCCACGCTCCTTCACCACCGCATCATCCACGGCGGAATCGCCGGGCCGTTCGAGGCCTGGCTGGCTCTTCGCGGCCTGCGTACCCTGGCGTTGAGGATCGAGCGCTCGCAGGCCTCCGCAGCCACGCTCGCTGAAAGGCTCAGCACCCATCCACGCGTGGAAGCCATCCGGTTCCCCGGCCTTCCCACGGATCCGGGCCATGAGCGCGCGAAGGCCCAGATGAAGGGTTTCGGCTCGATCCTGTGCATCCAGATCGCCGGTGACAACACCCGCAGCGGCGCCGAAGCTGCTGACGAACTGGTCCGCGCGTTGCAGCTCTGGCTCCCGGCAACATCACTGGGCGGAGTTGAGTCGCTGATTGAGCGACGACGCCGGCACACCGCCGAGCCGCTGAGCGTTCCGGAGAACCTGGTCCGCTTGAGCGTCGGAATTGAGAACGTGGAAGACCTCTGGTCCGACCTTGAGCAAGCACTGAAGGCGTTGGACAGCTAGGCTGGAGGACGTGGACGGAAAAATCTTGATCGCGTACGTCACCTCCGGGGTCTACATAATCCTGGGACTGGTGGCCCTTGCCTTGGAACTGTGGGCATTCGTTGATTGCCTGCGCCACCGACCCACCCTGTTTGTGGCCGCTTCCAAGCGGACCAAGACGTTCTGGTTGGCCCTCACCGGCGTGGCTCTCGCCATCGGTGGACTGACGATGCTCACCGGCGGCGGCAGCCTTGGCCTCTTCGGCATCGCCGCAGTCACAGCCTCCTGCGTCTACCTCGCCGATGTCCGGCCGGCAGTCCGCGAGGCTGGCAGCGGCGGAAACCGCAACGTCGGCCCGTACGGACCCTGGTAGACCCAGCCCCTGCTGTATCAGCGCTGGCCGGGCGCCACCGCGTCCCACGCCACCGTCATTTCTCCAAGGCGCCACCGCGAAGGACCATCCTGAAGCGGCCACCCGGCGTCGCGCAGTGAACGGCACATCCCGGTCCAGCGCTGCCTGTTGCCGAACGAAGCCAACGGCGCCGCCTCCAGCCAGGCCTTGTCCATTGCCTGCAGGAACGCGTGGATCGGCTCACCCGGCACGTTACGGTGAATGAGCGCCTTGGGCAGCCGCTCGGCAACCTCGGAAGGCAGCTCGAAGCTTCCGAACCGGACAGAAAAACTCAGGCTCAGCGGACGCTCCGGATCCAGGGCCACCCAGGTGACACGGCGGCCGATTTCGTCGCACGTGCCGTCAATGAACAGTCCGTTCGGCGCCAGGCGGGACTGCACCAGGGCCCAGATCGCGGCGACGTCCGCTTCTTCATATTGCCGGAGCACGTTGAATGCCCGGACCAGCACGGGATTGCCCGGCACCGGAACTTCGAAACCGCCTACCGAGAAGCTGAGTCCGGGTCTTTCCAGGGCCTTGGCGCTGCGGACACGCTCCGGTTCAATCTCGATTCCACGGACCTGTACATCCGGGCGGACGGCCTGCAGCCGCTCGAAAAGCTCCACGGCGGTGGCCGGCGAGGCGCCATAGCCCAGGTCCACTACCAAAGGCTCGACGGCGGTGCGCAGCCGCCATGCCTGCGGGCCGGCCAGCCAGCGGTCCAGCCGCCGCATCCGGTTGGGGTTGGTGGTGCCGCGGGTAATATTGCCGATCGGTTTGCGTAACGGGTTGCCGCCCCGACTGCGGGGAGAGCCCACCCGTTCCGCCTTTTGCACCACGGCCCCACTTTATCCTGCAACCCTGGGTCTCTTATTGCCCGTTCGATGGCGTCTGATGGACCGTGACTGAGCCCACGTTGCTGTTCGTAACGCCGGGCAGGGCACCGGAGCCCTCGGCTAGGATGAGAACCATGACTTACAAGCTGATTCTGCTGCGCCATGGCCACAGCGAATGGAACGCCAAGAACCTGTTCACCGGTTGGGTGGACGTTGACCTGAACGACCAAGGCCGCAAAGAAGCAGTACGCGGCGGGGAGCTCCTGGTAGAGAACAACATCCTCCCGGATATCCTCTACACCTCCCTGCTGAAGCGTGCCATCAACACGGCCAACATGGCTTTGGACAAGGCCGACCGTGGCTGGATCCCCGTCAAGCGCGACTGGCGCCTCAATGAACGCCACTACGGTGCGTTGCAGGGCAAGGACAAGGCCCAGACCCTCGCCGAATTCGGCGAAGAGCAGTTCATGGAATGGCGCCGCAGCTACGACACACCGCCGCCGCCGCTGTCCGATGACAGCGAGTTCTCCCAGGCGCACGATGTCCGTTACAAGGACCTCGGCGACGCCCTGCCCCGCACCGAATGCCTCAAGGACGTCCTGGTCCGCCTCCTCCCTTACTGGGAATCGGACATCAAGGAAGACCTCAAGGCTGGCAAGACCGTTCTGGTCACGGCCCACGGCAACTCCCTGCGAGCCCTGGTCAAGCACCTGGACGGCATCAGCGACGACGCCATCGCCGGCCTGAACATCCCCACCGGCATCCCGCTGGCTTACGAACTGGACGAGGACTTCCAGCCGATCAAGCCCGGTGGAACCTACCTGGATCCCGACGCAGCTGCTGAGGCCATCCTCGCGGTAGCGAACCAGGGCAAGAAATAGGGCTTCGCGGTTCTTCGCCCCAGACTAACGACGGCGGCCGGTCACCTCAGGTGACCGGCCGCCGTCGTATGTTCTGCGGTTGGTGCGTTAGAAGCCCTCAGGCTGCCATTCGCCCGTCACCAGGTAGGTGACCTTGCGGGCAACCGAGACGCCGTGGTCGGCGAAGCGCTCGAAGTAGCGGCTGGCCAAGGCAACATCCACCGTGGTGGCGGGGTTCTCGTTCCATTCGGGGGAGGCAATGGCCTTGAAGACGCTGAGGTGGAGGTCGTCCACGGCGATGTTGATCTTGAGGATATCGCGGGCAACTTCAAGGTCGCGCGTCTCGAGGAGCTCGATGACCTTCGCGGTGATGTCGATGTCGTGCTGGGCCATGGCCTTGAAGGTCTGGGTCAGCGAAGCAGGAATCACGGTTGCCGGGTAGCGCAAGCGGGCCAGCTGGGCCACGTGGCGGGCGAGGTCGCCCATGCGCTCCAGGGAAGCGCTCATGCGGAGCGAACCCACGATCATGCGGAGGTCGCTGGCCACGGGACCCTGCAATGCCAGGATGTCGATGGCGCGCTCATCAAGGCTGTTCTGCAGGAAATCGATCCTGGCATCTGCCGCAATGACATCCTGTGCAAGGTCCACATCGGCGCCTTCGAACGACGTCGTGGCCTTCGTGATCGCTTCGTGAACCAGCTTGGAGATCTCGATGAGGTCGTCACCTACCTGGGTGAGCTCCTCCTGAAAAACCTTGCGCACTAAGGCGTCCTTTCCTTGGAAATCCCGAGCCCCCTGAAGGGACAGGACTTCAAAAACATTGGCAGTCCAACCAGTAACTGTGTCAGGGCCCCGTGAACTGTTTGGCACCTTTAGATGAACGTTAGTTGAACCGTCGGCATTTGGCGCCGGATCAATGCTCCGCCCTGATTCCACAGCATAAGCTGGACACGTGGATCCGTTGCTCATAGGTGTCATTGCAGGCCTCGTTGGCTTGTCGCTGGGCGTCTTTGGCATGCTCGCTTTCAGGATCAGCGAACGGCAGCGCAGCATCGTGGACCTCGACGTCGCCGAGCCCCTCCTCCCTGAGGGGGCAGCGGAAGTCCTTGCCGTCGTCGGGCGTGCGTTCGTCGTGGTCGACGCGATCGACGGCGTGGTCCGTGCGAGCCCCGCCGCTTACGCCTACGGGCTGGTCCGCGGCCACACGGTAGTGCATAAGCAGCTCCTGGACATGACCGCCAAGGTCCGCCGCGACGGTGTGATCCTGGAGGAACAATACGAACTTCCCCGCGGGCCGCTCGGCAAAGGCACCATCGTGGTGCAGGTACGGGCCGCCATGCTCGGCTGGGAATATATCGTCCTCCTGGCCGATGACCGGACCGAGATCACCCGCACCGAGGAGATCCGCAACGACTTCGTGGCCAACGTGTCCCACGAACTCAAAACCCCCGTCGGCGCGATCTCGCTCCTGGCCGAGGCCTTGGAAGCATCGCCCGACGACGAAGAAGCGGTGCGCCGCTTCGCCAAGCGCATGCACAAGGAGTCCGGCCGGCTGGCGGCCCTGGTCCAGGACATCATCGAACTCTCTCGGCTCCAAGGCGCCAACGTCGCCCAGCAGGGCCACGCTGTGGACATCAACACGGTGATCACCGAAGCCGTGGACCGTTCGCAGCTTCCCGCCGAGAGCAAGAACATCCAGATCGTGGTGGGCGGCCACTCCGATTCCCTGGTCTTCGGTGACCGCGACCTCCTGGTCACTGCCCTGCGCAACCTGATCGACAACGCCATCCGTTACTCCCCTGAAAACACCCGCGTGGGCGTGGGTGTCCGGACCCGGGAAGGCGTGGTTGCCGTCTCCGTCACGGATCAGGGCGAGGGATTGACGCCCGAGGACCAGGAACGGGTGTTCGAACGCTTCTACCGCGTCGACGCAGCACGTTCGCGGCACACCGGCGGCACCGGCCTTGGCCTCAGTATCGTCAAGCACGTTGTCTCCAACCACGGCGGCGAAGTGACCGTCTGGTCGCAGCCCGGCCAGGGTTCCACCTTCACCATCCGACTGCCCGAGATGGAAGGCCAGGACGACGACGCCGGCCTCCCGCCTTCGGCTGCCACGGCGGCGCTTCCGTCCGGGCCCGCAACGGCTGGTGCCGCCGTCGAACCTGGAATTGCTGCCCGGCAACCCCACCACGTGAACCACCAAGGGGGCGCCACTGGCGCCCGAGAGCAAGGAGCCAGCGCTTGAGCCGGATTTTGATAGTGGAGGACGAAGAGTCCTTCAGCGACCCTCTGTCCTATCTTTTGGGCAAAGAGGGGTTCGACGTCGAGGTAGTGGACAACGGCAGCGATGCCCTGGTGGAGTTCGACCGGAACGGCGCCGACCTCGTCCTCCTCGACCTGCAGCTGCCCGGAACGCCGGGAACAGAGGTGTGCCGCCAGTTGCGCCAACGCTCCAGCGTCCCGGTAATTATGCTGACAGCCAAGGACTCGGAGATCGACAAAGTTGTGGGGCTCGAACTCGGAGCCGACGACTACGTCACCAAGCCGTATTCCTCCCGCGAGTTGGTGGCCCGTGTCCGCGCGGTCCTCCGCCGGCAAGGGGAGCCCGAGGAGCTCATCACCTCCACAGTCCAGGCCGGTCCTGTCCGGATGGACATCGAACGCCACGTGGTCAGTGTCAACGGCGAGCAGGTTTCCCTGCCCTTGAAGGAATTCGAGTTGCTGGAGATGCTGCTCCGGAACTCGGGCCGCGTCCTGACGCGTGGACAGCTCATCGACCGTGTGTGGGGCTCCGACTACGTGGGGGATACCAAGACCCTGGATGTCCACGTGAAGCGCCTGCGCAGCAAGATCGAGCCGGATCCGTCAGCGCCGCGCTACCTGGTGACCGTGCGCGGCCTGGGCTACAAGTTCGAGCCGTAACCCCTGTCGGAGTTTTTGTACGGATAACGCCCTTTAGAAGCCTTCTAAAGGGCGTTATCTGTACAAAAACTCCAGAGGGGGCAAAAAGGAAGGGTCCCGCCGCGGCGGGACCCTTCCTTTTGTGTGGTTCTTGGCAGGGGCCCTTAGTGGCCGGCTGCGGAGCTCGTGGAGGTAGCCGACGGGGTGGCCGAGCTGGTCTCGGTGCCCGTTGCGCCGGGAGTTGCCGAACCGCTCGGGCTGGCCGAAGGGCTGGGGCTCGGGAGGTACTTGGCGTACTCGGGGAGGGTGCCGTCAACCACCGGGACGTTGATCGTGGCGGAGTCGGAGCCGCTGCGGATCGTCACGGGAGTCAGCCCGCCGGGAATGACTCCAGCGCTGCTGAGGATGGCGGGGTCGGCAGCGTCGTTGAGATAAGTCTCGGACATTGCCTTGACCGGGATCTCGGTCTGGGAGCCGTTGGCGCCGCTGATCGACAGCGTGGCGTCGGAGTTCGACTGGTTGAAGACCGCACCGATGACGCGGCCAGGCTGGTTTTCGCCGGAAGCAACAATCAGCATGTTGCGCAGCTGCAGCTTGCCGAGGTCGGCCTTGACCCCGTCTGAAGCCGAATACTGGTGCGAAGTCTGCTGGGCGTTGACGAAGCCACAGCCGGTGACGGACAGAAGGCCGACGCCGATTGCAGCGGCCGCAATTGCCAGCTTGCCGCGCTGGACAGTGTTCATCGCAGAAATGCGCACGACACCTACTCCTAGAGTCATTGGAAACTTTTTCAGCCATAGCCTATCGGCAAACGGTCCAAAACAAGGATTCGGGAGGGCTTTGTGGCGGAGTCGGTGGAGAAGCCCGGCCGCTCACACTGGGTGCCTGATGCATCTTTCGGCGAATACGTCAAGAGGTTGGATGAACCCGTTTAAGGCCTGTTTCCCTGTATTGGCGCGGGTGAGGAGGCCTTTGGGTGCCAGTCGTATGCCTTAATCGTGATAGACTAATCTGCGGGAAAGGGGAAAGTCCACATGGTTTTTGAGGTCGGCGAGACAGTAGTTTACCCTCACCACGGTGCAGCAAAAATTGAGGAAATCAAGATGCGCACCATCAAGGGCGAAGAGAAGATGTATCTCAAGCTCAAGGTGGCTCAGGGTGATCTGACCATTGAAGTTCCAGCAGAGAACGTTGACCTTGTTGGGGTCCGGGACGTAGTGGGCAAAGAAGGCTTGGAGCACGTTTTTGACGTTCTCCGCGCCGAGTTCACTGAAGAGCCTACCAACTGGTCACGTCGTTACAAGGCGAACCTGGAGAAGCTTGCTTCCGGCGATGTCATCAAGGTGGCAGAGGTCGTTCGCGATCTTTGGCGCCGCGATCACGATCGCGGCCTTTCGGCAGGCGAGAAGCGAATGCTGGCCAAGGCACGGCAGATTCTGATTTCAGAACTGGCCCTGGCTGAGAAGACGGACGAAGAGAAGGCTGCAAGCGTTCTTGACGAGGTCTTGGCTTCCTAAGAATTGAGCCCCGGTGGTGCGAAAGCGCCGCCGGGTTTCTTTTTGCCACAAATCACCCCTGATGCCTCGCAGTACTCTGGTGACCATGAGTATTCCTTCCAAGCGCGCCGTCACGGCCGTGATCGTGGTTGCCGCCGGCTCCGGTGAGCGGCTCGGCTACGGCATGCCCAAAGCCCAGGTTCCGCTGGGCGGCGAGACCATCCTGATGCACGCCCTGCGCGGAGTTGTTTCGTCCGACGTCGCACGCCAGATCTGCGTAGCCGTGCCCAAGGGCGACACCGTCCTGCGCGAGTCCATCGCGGACTTCACAGTCGACCTGGTGGATGGTGGCCCTGAGGTCACAGTCGTCGACGGCGGTTCCTCCCGCGCGGATTCCGTCCGCGCTGCCCTGGCTGCCTTGGAAGACGGAACGGAATTCGTCCTCGTCCACGACGCAGCCCGGGCGCTCACCCCTGAACGGGTCTTCCAGCGGGTCGCCGATGCGTTGTCGTCCGGCGCCAAGGCGGTCATACCCGCAATGCCGGTGGTGGACACCATCAAGACCGTCGCAGAAACGGATGTCCAGGACGCCTCCATAGCCCCCGAGGTTGTCACCGGCACGGCACCGCGCGAACAGCTCCGCGCCGTCCAAACCCCCCAGGGCTTCGAACTCGCCACCCTGCGGCGGGCACATGAGGCCGCAGAACTCTTTGACGACAAGCAAGCCGCCGCGGTCACCGACGACGCCATGCTGGTGGAACTCCTTGGCGTCCCGGTCCACGCCGTCCGCGGGGCAAGCCAATCCCTCAAGATCACCACGCCGCTGGACCTCATCATCGCCGAAGGCCTCCTGGAAGGCCCCCTTGGGATTCGTTGGGTGGAGGGATAGTGGCCCCGGAAAACATGATCCTGCCACGCACCGGCATCGGGATGGACGTCCACGCCTTCGCGCCAGAAGACGACCCCCAGCCGCTCTGGTTGGGTGGCCTCTTCTGGGAAGGCGAACAGGGACTCTCCGGCCATTCCGACGGCGATTGCGTCGCCCATGCAGCCGCTGATGCGCTATTCTCCGCCAGCGGCATCGGGGATCTTGGCACGCACTTCGGTACGGACCGTCCCGAGTACGCCGGCGCATCGGGCGTCAAACTCCTCGCAGAGGCAGCGCGGCTTGTCCGTGCTGCCGGCTTCGAGATCGGCAACGTAGCTGTGCAGTTCGTGGCCAACCGCCCCAAGTTTGCTCCGCGTCGGGAAGAATCCCAGCGGGTCCTCTCCGAAGCCGCCAACGCTCCCGTGACCGTCACGGCCACCACCAGCGACGGATTGGGCTTCACCGGACGTGGAGAGGGCATCTCTGCCGTCGCCACAGCCTTGGTCTACCCGATGCCCGGCCACGAGGTACCCGCCGCAGTGCCTGGGCCCGCGAAAGGGGCGCCGCATGCGTAAGCCAGGTGCCGGCGTCGTGCGTTCCGCTGTCCTGCTGCCGGCGGCCCTGGCGGCAGCGCTCCTGCTGGGCGGTTGTGCCGGTACGCCGAAGATGGACGTGAAAGCCAGCTGCGATTTCCTCAACAACGACGCCTTCAAACCGGACGGCAACCAGCAGCAGCAATCCAAGCAGATCGCTGAGCATTACCACCAGATCGCGGACAAGCTGGCTCCGGAGATCGGCGACCCCATCAAGGAGATGGCCGCGATCATGGATAAGGCTGCAGCGTCGTCGCTGGGCGCGGCCACCCAGGAGCAGCAGGAAAAACTCAAGGTGCAGTTCAATAAGATCGGCGAATACTGCAAGTAGGCAGGTCACGCCGCGTCATCGGCTAATCTGGAGCGGTGACCCTGCGCTTTTATGACACCGCTTCCGCCGAAGTCCGCGACTTCGTTCCCCTCGAAGACGGCAAGGCCAGCGTGTACTACTGCGGGGCCACCGTCCAGGGAATGCCCCACGTGGGCCACGTGCGGTCCGCGATCGCCTTCGACCAGCTGACCCGTTGGCTCGAATTCCGTGGCCTCCGTGTCACCGTGGTGCGCAACGTCACCGACATCGACGACAAGATCCTGGCCAAGTCCGCCCAGTCGTTCGGCCCGGACTGGGACGCCGAACCCTCCGCACGGCAGAACGAAGAATGGTGGGCCCTGGCCTACCGCTACGAGCAGGAATTCGAGAACGCCTACGAATCCCTCGGCGTCCAAAGCCCCACCTACGAGCCGCGGGCCACCGGACACATCCCGGAAATGCACGCGCTGATCCAGCGCCTCATCGACCGGGGCCACGCCTACCCCGCGCCGGACGACTCGGGCGATGTCTACTTCGACGTGCGCTCGTGGAGCAAGTACGGCTCCCTGACGCGGCAGAACATCGACGACATGCAGGGCGCCCCCGACGTTGAAGCCCAGTTCGTCAGCAGGAAGCGCGATCCCCGCGACTTCGCACTGTGGAAGGGCTACAAGGAAGGCGAACCGGAGTCCGCGAGCTGGGCGTCGCCGTGGGGTGCGGGCCGTCCCGGATGGCACCTTGAATGCTCCGCGATGGTCACCAAGTACCTTGGTGCGCGCTTCGACATCCACGGCGGGGGATTGGACCTGCGCTTCCCGCACCACGAGAACGAGATGGCCCAGTCGCAGGCCGCCGGCGACGAATTCGCCAACTTCTGGATGCACAACGGCATGGTCACGTACGAGGGCGAAAAGATGTCCAAGTCCATCGGCAACACCGTGAGCCCGGCAGAGATGCTCGACCTCGCCTCACCCCGGGTCGTCCGCTACTACCTCGGCCAGGCACACTACCGCTCGGTGCTCGATTACCGGCCCACGTCGCTGCAGGAGGCCGCGGCCGCCGTCGAACGTATTGACGGATTCATCTCGAAAGCGTCCGCCAAAGTTCCCGGCAGGTCAGGCGCGGACGTGGCACCGCAGGCCAACATGCCCGCCGCGTTCACTGCTGCCATGGATGACGACCTCAACGTCCCGCAAGCCCTCGGTGTGCTGCACGAAACCGTCCGCGCGGGCAACACAGCCCTAGCGAGCGGTGACCTGGACGGCGCCAAGGCGGCCCTTTACAGCGTGCTGTCCATGACCGAGGTGCTGGGGCTGGACGCAGTGAAGCAACCCGAAGCCGTGCAGGGCCGTGAGCATGCGGCGCTGAAGGTCCTCGTGGACGCACAGCTCCAGGCCCGCGCTGCCGCAAGGGCCAACAAGGACTGGGCAGCCTCCGACGCGATCCGCGACACACTCGCCGCCGCCGGCGTCGTCGTCGAAGATGGTGCGGACGGGGCCACCTGGAGCCTCAAACGCGACTGACAAACGGGCGCTGCGGCCGAATTGCATCGGGTCAGTAGACTTGATTCCAGACTTACTCACAAAATCAAGGATGGAATCTCATGGCCAACAATGGTCGCCGGTCGGTCAAGAACAAGAAGGGCCCCTCCACCGGAACCGGTGGCCATGGCCGCAAGGCCCTGGAAGGCAAGGGTCCCACGCCCAAGGCGGAGGACCGCACCTACCACAAGGCGTACAAGAACAAGCAGCTCGCTGAACGCTCGGCCGCCAAGCGCGGACCGGCACGTGCGGGCGGCGCCGGCGCCCGCTCCGGCCCCAAGGGCCGCGCCACCGAGGAACTGGTCACCGGCCGTAACTCCGTGGTCGAAGCCCTGCGCGCCGGCATCCCTGCCAAGGCACTGCACGTAGCCATCCGGATTGAAATGGATGACCGCGTCAAGGAGTCCCTCAAGCTCGCGGCCGAGCGCGGCATCCCGCTGCTGGAAACCGGCAAGCCCGAGCTGGACCGCATGACAGAGGACGCCGTCCACCAAGGACTCGTGCTGCAGATCCCGCCGTACGAATACGAGGACGCCTACGACCTCGCCGAGCAGACCCTCGCCAAGTGGAAGAAGGGGCACATTTCCAATGCGCCGATCTTCGTGGCTTTGGACGGCATTACCGATCCCCGCAACCTCGGCGCCATCATCCGCTCCGTCTCCGCGTTCAGCGGGCACGGCGTGATCGTACCCGAGCGTCGTTCCGTGGGCGTCACCGCGTCCGCATGGAAGACCAGCGCCGGTGCCGCTGTCCGCGTACCGGTGGCCCGCGCGTCGAACCTCAACAACGCGCTCAAGCAGTTCAAGAACATGGGCATCTACGTCCTGGGACTGGACGGCGACGGCGACGTCTCGCTGCCCGACCTCACGGTCGCCACCGAACCGGTCTGCATCGTGGTTGGTTCCGAAGGCAAGGGCCTCAGCAGGCTCGTGCGCGAAAACTGCGACCAGATCGTCTCCATCCCGATCGACTCCGCCATGGAGTCTCTCAACGCATCCATGGCCGTCGGCATCTCGCTGTACGAAGTGTCGAGGCAACGCTCCGCCCAGTAAGCAGTGCCCAAGGCGGTGGTCGCAGACGCGACCGCCGCCTTTCGCATGCCCGACGCTTGCTCATGTTCCGCGTGTTTGGGCCGGTCGCTTGCTCACGTTCCGGGTGTTTGGGCCGGTCGCTTGCTCACGTTCCGCGTGCTTGAGCCTGATGCTTGCTCACGTTCCGCGTGCTTGAGCCTGATGCTTGCTCACGTCCCGCTTGTGATGCTTGCTCACGTTCCGGGTGTTTGGGCCGGTCGCTTGCTCACGTTCCGCGTGTTTGGGCCGGTCGCTTGCTCACGTTCCGCGTGCTTGAGCCTGATGCTTGCTCACGTTCTCACCCTTTAGGCCGCTCTGGAATCACGACGGCGACAGCGGCCTCGGTTTGTCCACCCGCCTGAGCGCCAATCGCTCGGACGTAGACCGCCTGGCGTCCTGCCTTTTAGCGGTTCGATTCCTGACCGCGAATAGACCAAAGGCAGCATTGGCCCCACAGCCAAAAGTTGAGGGAGGGTTGGCGGGAAGCCTTAGGGATGTGAGTGAGCGTCGATGTGAAGCACGGGGGATGTGAGTGAGCGTCGATGTGAAGCACGGGGGATGTGAGGGAGCGTCGGCTGGAAGCACGGGGGATGTGAGGGAGCGTCGGCGGGAAGCCTTAGGGATGTGAGCGAGGGTCAGAAGTCGCGGCGGTTGGCCAGGACGGGGAGCTTCTGCCGGGCGTCGTCCACTACTGAGGCGTCGAGGTCGGCGAAGATCAGGCCCGGCTCACCTTCGAGGGCTTCCAGAACTTGGCCGAAGGGGGACACGACGGCGGAGTACCCGACTCCCGTGGGGGCGGCACCCTTGGCTTCAATTCCCTGAGTGGCTGGATCACCCTGGCCGCAGGCGAGGACGAACGTAGTGGTGTCCACTGCGCGGGCACGTGCCAGGAGCTGCCACTGATCGGCCTTCCCCGGACCAGCTCCCCAGGACGCCGAAACGATGTTCACCACGGCACCGCGCTGGGCGTTGGCAGTGAACAGGGCGGGGAAACGGATGTCGTAGCAGGTGGCCAAACCAAAGGTGAGGCCGCCGGCGTCGAACGTCACGGGTTCTGTACCGGCCTCAACGGTGTCCGATTCAGCGAAGCCGAACGCATCGAAAAGGTGGATCTTGTCGTAGCTGGCGTCGACGCCGGGCCCGGTGGCGAGAAGGGTGTTGCGCACACGCGGCGCCCCGGACTCCGCAGCAGCGCCGGGCGTGAACATGCCCGCCACGATGACCAGCTGCAGCTCCTCGGCGATGGCACGAACACGGCCTGCCCAGGGACCGTCCAAAGGTTCCGCGATGTCCAACAGTGAATTGCCGAACGCGCGCATCATCGCCTCGGGGAAGACCACCAGGCCGGCCCCACCATCCTTGGCACGCCGCGCGTACTCCTCCAGGAGACGCAGGTTTTCGGCCAGGTCGCGGCCTGAGATGACTTGGGCGAGTGCCACGCGCACGATAGAACCTCCACTTCTCTGCCTCCCAGTATGCCAAGGAACACAAAATCGCTGCCTCGAACGTCGTCATATGGGCTGCGGGCACTGCACATACCGGGCGTGGAACTAAACTTGCCTTCAATGGTTATGCCTATCTTTGACACAGCAGCTGCCGTCGACGCGTCGCGGCCACGACCCCTCGGACTGAGCACGCCCCAGCCCGGTCTTACGGATGCGGAGAGAACGCAAAACCAGGAAGTAAACGTCGCAGTCTTCGCGCCCGACCTGGAACGGGTGGAGATCGTATTCCAAGCGCCGGGCGAACCGTGGCGCGCCCGGATACTTCCCAACATCGAAGACGACGTGCATTTCGGGCTGGTGGGCGGCTTCCCTCCGGGCACGCGCTATGGTTTCCGCGCGGCGCCCTTGGAAGACGTGCTGCCCATGTCGGTTCCGGCGCTGGACCCGGATGACGACGGCGGACAGCGGCTCCTGCTCGATCCCTACGGTCGCGCCGTGGATCAGCATGGCGAGTTCCTGACGAGTGTCCACGTGGACACCGGCTTTGACTGGGGTGAGGACAAACCGCCCCGGACCCCCATGCGGACTTCGGTCATTTATGAGGCCCACGTCCGCGGCCAGACGATGCTTCACCCGGAAATTCCCGAGCACCTCCGCGGCACGTATGCCGGGATGGCGCACCCTGTGATGATCCAGCACCTCACCGAGCTGGGCATTACCGCCGTGCAGCTGCTGCCCATCCATTTCCACTTGGATGAATCGCACCTCCAGGACCTTGGCATGACCAATTACTGGGGTTACAACACCGCGGCCTTTTTCGCCCCGCATTCGGACTACGCCACGGAAGCTGCCCGCAACGCAGGTCCCCACGCTGTTCAGGACGAACTCAAGGGCATGGTCAAGCTCCTGCACGCGGCCGGGATCGAAGTCATCCTGGACGTGGTCTATAACCACACTGCCGAGGCCGGTCCTGACGGGCCGGCGCTGAGCTTCCGGGGACTCGGGGAGAAACGCTACTACCGTCATGACGCGCATGGCCGTTACCTGGACACCACTGGCTGCGGCAACACCTTGGATTTCAGCGACCCCGTAGTGGTGGACCTCGCGCTGGACTCGTTGCGTTACTGGGTCAACGAGTTCCACGTGGACGGATTCCGCTTCGACCTCGCCGTGACCTTGTGCCGTGACGCCGGAAACACCTTCGATCCCCAGCACCCCTTCCTGCAGGCCATCGCCGAGGATCCGGTGTTGTCGGCAGTCAAACTCATCTCCGAGCCCTGGGACGTGGGCTACGGCGGCTGGCAGACGGGCCGGTTCCCGCAGGGATGGTCGGACTGGAATGACCATTTCCGGGATGGCGTCCGCAGCTTCTGGCTTTCGGACCGCGCGGCCATCGAAGCCGGTGGCCAAGGAGGGTCGGTGGCGTCGTTGGCTGAGCTGATGGCCGGTTCCGCGAACCTCTTTGCGTCCTCTGGCCGCACCCGGCTCGCGTCGGTGAACTTCATCACGGCCCACGACGGCTTCACCCTCAAAGACCTTGTCAGTTACGACCGCAAGCACAATGAGGCCAACGGCGAGCAGAACCGTGATGGTCACGGCGACAATCGCAGCTACAACCACGGTGTGGAAGGCCGCAGCGAGAACGAGGCCATTGTGGCGGCGCGGGCGTTGTCCATCCGGAATTTGATGGCCACGCTGCTGATTTCCATCGGCGTGCCCATGATCACGGCCGGGGACGAGCTCGGCCGCACCCAGCAGGGCAACAACAATGCCTACTGCCAGGACAACCCGACGGCATGGCTTGACTGGAGCCGCACGCAGGAAGCCAACGCCATGTTCCGGACCACCCGGGAGCTTGTCAGGCTCCGCCGCTGGTTCCTTCGGCACCAGCCCGAGAGCTTTCCGGGCCAGGCCAACGATTCAAGCCTTCAGTGGTTTGATGACAAGGGCAAGCGGATGACACCGGCACGGTGGAACGATCCGGGCGTTCGTGCGGTCCAGCTGTTGATGGGTCACGAGGACAGCGAAATCCGTGGCCTGATCGTCGTGAACGGCAGCAACCAGGACGTGAAGATGGTGCTTCCGGAGATCCTGAGTGAAACAGGGATCGGCAAGCGCATGTTCGAACTCCGGTTCACCACGTCGGTGCTGCACGACCGCCGCAAGGGCGCGTTGGTTGCCTCCGGGGAGCGGGATATCCTGCAAGCCAATACGATCAACATTTACCGCACGTAGGCACCAACCACACAGGAGAACTCCGCATGAACCGCAGCCGCAGCAAACTCGCGGCATTCGCGGGTTTGGTGATCGCCGTCGTCGTGCTGGTGGTCGCGATGGTGGGTGGAGGCGCGCTGACGGCGCCCTCTTCCACACCAGGTGCCGGCGTCCAAACCACGACGCCGTCCGCAGGCTTGGTGCCGACCTCACCCGCCGCCGTGCCAAGCCGGACGACGGCGGCGGCAGCTGTGGAGAACCCGTCGGGCCTGCCGTCGATCAATGCCTCCCAACTGCCGAAGGAAGCCCGCCAAACCCTGGCCCTGATCGCCAAAGGCGGCCCGTATCCCTACGACCGGGACGGCGTGAACTTCGGCAATTTCGAGGGCCTGCTGCCCAAGAAGTCCGGCGGCTTTTACAAGGAGTACACCGTGCCCACCCCGGGAGAGTCGGATCGCGGCGCACGGCGGATCATTGTTGGCAAGGACGCTGCGAAGTACTACACGCCGGATCATTACGAGTCGTTCAAGTTCATCGTCGAGGACAAGTAGGAGCCCATGAAGATCTATTCCGCAGACACCTGGACCCTGGAAGAACTGCAGGAGCAGGTGTCCGACGCCGGCCGCAGGACCGTCATGGTCCCACCTGCGACCACCAAGCAGGCGGTCCTTGAGGTCTTCGGCCAAGTCCTGGATTTCCCCGAGTATTACGGCGTGAACCTGGATGCCCTGAACGACTCCCTCCACGACTTTGCGGATGCCCTGTCGGAGGACGACGGCAGCCCCGTCACGATGATCTGGCAGGTCCCCGCGGCCTACCGCACTGACCGCTCCTTCGGTGTCGTGTGCGAAATCCTGCAAGACGCAGAGCGCTACGCCGGCCGCGACCTGGCCGTCATTGCAGTCTTCGAGCACTAACTGCGCGGACGTACCTTCCGTGCCGGCCACCGCCCGGACAGGAACCGCCCGGAATGACCATGCAGGGAACCGACGTAGTGGGTATCGGTTCCCACGCGCGTTGTTACAACCGTCCATAAAAGGTTAAGTTGCCCGCGCAAGCTAATCGTGACGCGAAAAATTGAATATTTCGATCGAATTTTTCTTTGTTTCGAAAGTTTGTATTTAAGCATCCTGAGCTAATACGTTTTGGGAGAGGCGACTGTGTGCCTCGTCACTTGCGTATTGGGGAACGCGCCGAGTCAATTGCTGACCTCATATCGCACTAGCCAAATGAGGATCAAGATATGAGAAAGATTACACGGGTGGCTGCTGTGGCCGCGCTGTCCGCCGGGGCACTCTTTACCGCCAGCCAGTCAGCGAATGCCAGTATCTTTTATGAAAACAATGATTACGGCGGCGCTACGTACGGAGCTGACTATTCGACTTGGATGGGGTCGTTTGACAACAGGCAAGTTCGGTAAAGAACTTCGGCTACTACGTAACCTGGTGGCAGGACATCAACTACGGCGGAGCTGGCTTCGGCAGCGCGAACGACTATAGCGCCATGGGTTGGTATGTGCCCTTCCTTGGTACGTGGAACGACAATATCAGCAGCTTCCACCGGGGCTGAACCTAACCCATTGTTCGCTTGTCATAGAGCGAGTAGCACCACGCTTTGACCTGTCGATCAGAGTATCGACAGGTCAAAGTTGCTGTCCGATAGGAGGCCTGGCTGCTCGGTCGAGGCGCAAGAGATGAGATTGGAGGCGTCACAGTGACGCGAAGAATTCCTGTGCGAAGGGTGCGCTTGGCACGAAGTGTGGTCGGCCCGCTGGCTTTGGGCGTCGCTTTGATTGTTTCAGCCTGTTCCGGGGCCCCTGGTAGTTCAATCACCCCGGACCCAGCTGGAAGAGTAAATCTGGATTACGAAAATTCCCTGATTGTATTCCCAGTTGACGCGTATAGAATATCAGCCCATGATCGTTCTCGAATTCTTCTTGCAAGAGAAGTGATCATGACCAATTGCATGCGGAAGTTTGGCTTCAATGATGATCCGAATGCAGCATATCCTGAGCCAGAGAATCGAAACTTTGGCGTATGGAATGTTGATCGTGTGAGGAAGTACGGCTTCCGGCTTATTGGCGAGGAGGCGCAATCGAGCCAGGTACACGATGAGGCGGGCCCTTGGGGGGAGGCCAGGTACGAGTGTCTTTCGAGTGAAAAGAGCAAGATGGATGAAGTTACTCCGCCAGACGATTTAATGAACGGTGGTGCCGCAGCAGCGATTGCCTTAAAAAGTTTGAGTATGGCATCAGAAACTGATGCCTGGAACGATGCAAAAGGCGATTGGGACGATTGCATCTCGGCTGCCGGCTTGACGCCGGGACAAGACCCCACCAAAGCGAAGTGGTCCAGCCAGCAGTCATTTGATCTGCAGGGGAGGATAGATCAGCGTAACCCGTCGAAGTCGGACGCTGCTGAGGGCGTCCGACTCGCCACGATTGAAGCCGAATGCAATCAGGAAGTACGACTAACCCAAACGCTCGGTGATATTCAAGCAAGCTACCAGTTGCCGCTCATCAGGCAGGATGAGGCGGTACTTACGGAACTCAAGAAGAAGAGCCAGCAGTACGTAGACGCCGCTGAGAAGTTGTTGAAAGAGATGCAGTGAATGATGTCCAGCCCCAGGAGAAAGCGATCGCGACCGCTGGCTTGAGCAGGCTTTCGCGACGGTGGCTGATCATTCTGGTGGCAGTGACCGCAATCATTTCCGCTGGGGTGGGCCTGGTGGCTGGCCGAATCTTTGATCAGTCAGAAATTATTCGTCCCGAGGATTCTCTGGCTGAAGTTCCTGTCTATGCGACGGTTGAAAACCGTATCGTCGACGACCGCCTTACGTTTGCCGGAGTTGTGAAGGCTGGCCCCACAGTGCCGATACTCATCGATTTGGAGGGACAAGAGCCGATTGTCGTGCGGCAAACACTTCGGGCGGGAGCTACGTTAAAGTGGGGCGATCTTGTGGGTGTGGTTTCTGGCAAGCCCTATTTCGTTCTACCGGGTCCGCTCCCGTTGTACCGCGATCTTTCGCAAGGAGATGCGGGAGACGACGTGTTGGCTCTCCAACGGGCGCTTGTCCAGATGGGGTACATCAGCCCCGAAACTGGTCACGTAGACGGCGCGACCTTGAAAGCTGCGTCCTCTTTCTTTGCCAGCGAAGGATTCACCTTGGGCAGCGGACGAAAGACCACCGAGACAAGCCGCGAACCGGAACTTGGAGCTACACCGGAAAAGCTGGCACCGGACGGGGCGATTTCCCCCTCGCTGTCGATCCCATTCAAGCAGCTACTTACACTCCCCGTAGCCAACGTGACTGTATCCACCGCCCTGGAGATGGGGCAAAAAGTCACGGCCCAAACCCCTCTCGCCACGTTCCAAACCGACGACAACTACGTTGAGTTTGTCGCTGAGATCCAGCAAGCTGAGTCACTCAAACCTGGGCAGGAGGTTACTGTCAGGGTATCGGAGAAGCAACTGACTGGACGGATAACTGGGATAGGCCCATTCACGGATGCGGGGAATGGCCAACGTGCGGGACATCCCGTGACGGTAGAGCCGGTAAACAGGGCGGATGTCGTCCTGTTTACTCCCAATTTGAGCGTCACTGTGGCTGGTCAGGGTGGTGCGGCCCAGGCCCTCGCGGTGCCGTTATCTGGTATTCGGCAGGATGCCGAAGGGACCTACGTCCTCAAAGCCTCTGGCGGGAACGCAACGTCGAAGGCCCCCATTACACGTGTTCCCGTCACTGTTCTTCGGTCGGGGGGAGGGTTTGCCGCAATTTCCGGTGAACTCAGCCAGGGAGACAAGGTCCAGATATCGTGAGGATTGTGCGGCCAGTGGCCCTCAAACCTAAAGCGAAAGATGCGGGCTCCGAGGACGCATTGGCCATCAGCTTGGAAGGAATATCGCGCACATATCCGGGTGCCGAGTCCTCCGCATTAATTGACGTCTCACTGAAAATTGAAGCGGGCGAGTTCGTGTCCGTTGTGGGCCCTTCGGGCTCCGGAAAATCGACGCTTTTGAACATCATGGGCCTGTTGGACAGGGCCAGCTCCGGCCGTATCGCTATTCGTGGTCAGGTTGTCGAATCCGCTTCAGAGCGAAGCCTTGACAGGATGCGACTGCATCTGATCGGGTTTGTTTTCCAGTCTTCAAACGTCCTCGGTGACGAAAGCGTAATCAGCAATGCTGCTATAGGTTTGCGGGTCCAGGGCGTGCCGATGGATGCGCGTGCAGCGATTGCCCTGGACGCGCTGAAGTTCGTTGGGCTTGAGCATAAGTACGGGAGCCAAGCTAAGCTCCTGTCGGGCGGCGAGCGGCAACGGCTTGCAATAGCACGCGCAATTGCGACGCAACCGCGGATCATCCTTGCGGACGAACCGACAGGCAATCTTGATTCAAACAACAGCAGACGGATCATTGAATATCTTCGGAAGCTCAACTCCGAGGGTGTCACCGTAATTGTCATCACCCATGACTCCGAGGTCGCGAACCAAGCGGACCGCCGAATTCAGATTCGAGATGGTCGAATCACGAGTGACGTAGGCACCAATAGTCATCCCAAGCGGCCCTCTCAGATTTCGGCCCACGCAGAGCCTACACTGGCGCGAAAGCGGCAGTCATGGGTGTCTTGCTTCGTCCGTTCCCTCGTGGACGATTGGGGTGATGCACTTAACGCGTTGTCCACCCGGACCCTCCGAACAATGCTCCTCATCCTTGCATTTGCGATTGCTATTGGCGGGATGACGGGTGCCCTGGGTATTAGTTCGACGACTTCGAATGCAATCAATAATCGGCTGGCGATCGCGGCACAGGAAAGGCTGGCCATCACCGTCGGAGACGGTCCTTCTGTACTTCGTGATGATTTCGACGAGCTTCGTGCCGGGGTAGACCGCATTACCCGCGTTCCTCACGTAGTTGGCGCGTCCTTTGTGTACTCAGCAGTTCCGGCAGACGTACGTATTACTAGAGTTGGACCTTCCGACCCCGAACCTGAAACGCCCTTGTCGCTTCATTCCTCCTCTAAGGACTACTTCAAGGACTTCGACATCAAGCTGATTCCCCAGAACAGCCGGAGTGCCTTCGACGACCCACGAGCCGGACCACTCGCAGTGGTGTCGATGAAGGCAGCAACGGCGCTCAACATACCGTTCAGTCAGAAAACTGGGCCTGTGGCCGGTGCGAGCATATGGATCGAGGACCGACTTGTACCGGTTGTCGGTGTATTCGATCCCGGTACTAATTTCCCGGAGTACTCCAACTCTGTATTCGTAGACGCCAGCATCATGCGTGCAGTCTCCAGGGCGGACCTTAAAATTCAGGTTCGAACCGAAAAGGGCTTTTCGGGGGCGATCGCCCAAGTAGCACCGCTGGCGTACTCGCCGAGCGACCCTGGTAAGGCTAGGGTCGACGTCACGTCCGATATTCAGTCGATCAGACAGGGTGTGTCAAATGATCTCGGGTCACTCATCGCTTTGTTATCCCTCGTTCTCATACTCCTGGCCATTATCACTGCGGCTTCCTCGATGTACCTGACCGTCCAAAACCGGTCGGCCGAGATAGCCCTACGACGAGCGATCGGCTCTAGTCGATGGCTAATTTGCCGATCCTTCATCCTTGAGGGCTTCATCGTCGGAATAACAGCGGGTTCTCTAGGCGGGGTCATCGGAACCATCACGACGCTTTCTGTGTCTTGGATCCAGGCCTGGCCACCTGTGTTGCCCTCAGGGCTATGGCTGGTTGGAATCCTTCTGGGTACGGCTACCGGTATTGTGAGCGCCATTTACCCGGCTTGGGTCGCCAGCCGCAAGGATCCCGCTATTGCTATTCGCGGCTAGCAAGCCCCAAGAATTCGCTAAGGCTAAGATCCCTGTGCCCTGTTAAAACGTCGGTGGCCCGCTTTCCCGTTGTTACCCAACAACGGGAAAGCGGGTCACCGACGTGATTGGGACTAAGCGTTCGCGATCAACCCAAGTTCAGCTTTGGACGCCAGCGCGGAGTGCTTCGGGAACACGCGGACGGTGTAGCCGAACGAGCCCGAGCGGTTGATGACCAAGGAGCCGTTGAAGAGGTGCCGGCCGTTGCCGAGGTCCTCCACGGAGTCCAGTTCCGCCACTACGATGTCCTCGAGCTCGTCGGATTCCTCGGCGCGGCCGAAGGCCACCTCCACGGAGACATCGTCCGGAGTGAGGTTGTTCAGGGCGACGTAGGCGTTGACCTGGAGGCTGTCGCCGACCTGGGGTTCCTCGGACACACCGACGGAGTCCACGTGTTCCACTACGACCTCGGGCCATGCGCTGCGGACCTTGGACGTCCAGGCTGCGAGCTCCTTGGCTTCCTTGAATGATTCCGCAACCGCCCGGCGTCCGGAGACGGCGGCGGGGCAGTAGAGGTTGTTGACGTAGTCGTGCAGCATCCGCTCGGCGGAGACGGCCGGGCCGAGGTTGGCGAGGGTGTGCTTGATCATGGACACCCAGTGGGTCGGCACGGTTTCCTGGCTGGACTCGGACGGGCCTGCTGCTCCTGCGCCCTGGGCGACGGTGGTGCCGTAGAAGCGTGGTGCCACTTGGGTTTCCAGGAGCTCGTACAGTGCCGAGGCCTCGATGTCGTCGCGTTCGTCGGCGGATGCGCCGTTGTTGGCCGTCGGGATGGCCCAGCCGTTTTCGCCGTCGTACATTTCATCCCACCAGCCGTCCAGGACGGAGAGGTTGAGGGAGCCGTTGATGGCGGCCTTCATGCCGGACGTGCCGCAGGCTTCGAGCGGGCGCAGCGGGTTGTTGAGCCAGACGTCGCAGCCGGGGAACAGGGTGCGTGCCATGGCGATGTCGTAGTTCGGCAGGAACACGATCCGGTGCCGGACCTCGGGGTCGTCGGTGAAGCGGACCAGGTCCTGGATCATCTTCTTGCCGGCGTCGTCGGCAGGGTGTGACTTGCCGGCGATGACCAGCTGGATGGGATGCTTCGGATCCAGCAGCAGGGCCTTCAACCGGGCGGGGTCGCGCAGCATGAGGGTGAGCCTCTTGTACGTGGGTACCCGGCGTGCGAAGCCGATGGTGAGTACGTCCGGATCCAGGACGGAGTCCGTCCAACCGAGCTCGGCATCGGCGGCGCCGCGCTTTTTCCACGAAGCCCGGAGCCGGCGTCGGACGTCCTCGATGAGCTGTGCCCGCAGTTCGCGCCGGAGGCTCCAGACGTCTTCGTCGCTGACGTTGTAGGCCAGGTCCCAGCGTCCCATCGCCTCAGCTTCGGCGCCGAACTGGTGCCGGGCCAGGGAGGAGATCCGCGGGTCCACCCAGGTGGGGACGTGGACGCCGTTGGTCACGGAGGTGATGGGAATTTCGGAATGGTCGAATCCCGGCCACAGTCCGGAGAACATTTCGCGGGAGACCACGCCGTGGAGCTTTGCCACACCGTTGGCGCGCTGCGCCAGGCGCAGGCCCATCACGGCCATGTTGAACACGGAGGGGTTGCCGCCGTCGTAGTTTTCGCGGCCGAGTTCCAGGATGCGTTCGGTGGGGACGGCAGGTGCCAGTCCGGCGTCGAAGAAGTGCTTGATCTGGAGGGACTCAAAACGGTCGATCCCGGCCGGCACCGGCGTGTGCGTCGTGAAAACGGTGGACGCACGGCCGGCTGCGAGGGCTTCGTCCCAGGTGAGGGGCTCGTTGGGGTCGGACATGGCTTCCTGGATGCGTTCGATCCCCAGGAACCCTGCGTGGCCTTCGTTGGTGTGGAAGACCTCGGGCGCGGGCGTGCCGGTGAGTGCCTGGTAGACGCGCAGGGCCTTGACCCCGCCCATGCCCAGCAGGAGTTCCTGCTGCAGGCGGTGGTCGCCGCCGCCGCCGTAGAGGCGGTCGGTGATGCCGCGGGCGGCTTCATCGTTCGAAGGGACGTTGGAGTCCAGCAGCAGCAGCGGAACGCGTCCGACGTCGGCACGCCACACGTGCGCGTGAAGCTCGCGGCCGTTGGGCAGCGGGAGGGAGATCTGCACCGGCTTGCCTTGGGCGCCGTCCTTGGCCGGGTGGCGGAGCAGGGTCAGGGGGAGACCATCGGGGTCCAGCACGGGGTAGGTTTCCTGCTGCCATGCATCGCGGGACAGTGACTGCTTGAAGTAGCCGGCCTGGTAGAGGAGCCCGACGCCGATCAGGGGCACACCGAGGTCGGAGGCGGCTTTGAGGTGGTCGCCGGCGAGGATGCCTAGGCCGCCGGAGTACTGGGGGAGAACTTCGGTGATGCCGAATTCGGGGGAGAAGTAGGCGATGCAGGCCGGTGCATCTTCGCCGAGGCCCTGGTACCAGCGCGGTTCGCTGAGGTAGCGGTCCAGGTCGGCTGCGGCGTGCTGTACGCGGTCCACTACCTCGCCGTTGTTGGCCAGATCCTGTAGCTGCTCGCGGCTGATTGATCCCAGGAGAGCGATGGGGTCGTGCTGCGAGGCCTCCCAAAGAGCCGGGTTAAGGCTCGCGAAAAGTTCCCTTGTTGGCCGGTGCCATGACCAGCGCAAATTGGTCGCCAATCGGGCCAGCGGCCGGATGGGCTCGGGGAGGACGGTACGGACTGTAAACCTTCGAATAGCCTTCACGAGCGCCACACTAACGGACTCCCATGGCAGCCGGAACTGCATTGGGTTTCTTTTAGGTAAAAGTCATCTTGCGTCAAGGAGAAACCTCGTTTGCTTAGCATTCTGTGATTTTTGTCGCTAACGTCGTGGTTGTGACGAAAACTGCGCGAACCACCACCGTTCTGAATTCCAAGACGACCTCGGACATCACCGCCGGCCTTCGCTTCGGGCGGTTCCCCATCACTGCCGTGCAGCCGGTGGTTGAGGGTGGCCGTTTCCCCGCGAAAGCGTTGCCTGGCGAGGATCTGGTGGTCGGAGCCACCGTCTTCCGAGAGGGGCATGACCAGCTGGGCGTCTCCGCCGTGCTTCTCGATCCCCGGGGCAGGGAGCGCCAGCGCGTGCGACTGCACCCGGCCCAAGGCGAGCAGTGGAAGGGCCTGGACCGCTGGGAGGGCCTGATCACCCCCAGCGGCACCGGCGCCTGGTCCTTCGTCATTGAGGCATGGCATGACCGCTACGGCACCTGGCACCACAATGCCGAGGTGAAGGTCGCCGCGGGCATTGACGTTGAGTTGATGCTCGCCGAAGGCGCGGCCCTCCTCGCGGGAGCAGCCGACGACGCCGGTCGCACCGGCGCTGAAAAGCGCACCCTGCGCGCCGCTTCCGTCGTGCTTTCCGATACCACCAAGACGGCCGAGGAGCGCCTTGGCGCCGGCTTCAGCCCTGAGGTGCTGGCCGCCGTCGGGCGTCTTCCCATCCGCGAGCTGGTGACCGTTTCGGAGCGCTTTCCGCTTCAAGTGGAGCGCGACCTGGCGGGGCGTGGTTCCTGGTACGAGTTCTTCCCGCGTTCTGAAGGCGCCGTCCTGGACCACTCCACCGGGGTGTGGACGTCCGGCAACTTCCGCACGGCGGCCAAGAGGCTCGACGCCGTCGCGGACATGGGCTTCGACGTCATCTACCTGCCGCCCATCCACCCGATCGGTGTCCAGCACCGCAAGGGCCGTAACAACACCTTGACTCCGGGGCCGCAGGATCCCGGTTCGCCATGGGCGATTGGTTCCAAGGACGGCGGACACGACGCGATCCACCCGGAGCTCGGAACCTTCGAGGACTTTGACGCTTTCGTGGCCCGGGCCAATGAGCTTGGCCTGGAAGTGGCCCTGGATTTGGCGTTGCAGGCAGCTCCGGACCACCCCTGGGTCACGTCAAACCCGGAATGGTTCACCACCCGCGTGGACGGCTCGATCGCCTACGCCGAGAACCCGCCAAAGAAGTACCAGGACATCTACCCCCTGAACTTCGACAACGACCCCGCGGGTCTCTCCAAGGAGATCCTGCGCATCGTGCAGTTGTGGATCAGCCACGGGGTCAAGATTTTCCGTGTGGACAACCCGCACACCAAGCCGGTGTGGTTCTGGGAATGGCTGATCGGCAAGATCAATAAGAAGAACCCCGAAGTCGTGTTCCTTGCGGAGGCCTTCACACGCCCGCCCATGATGCATGCCTTGGGCAGGGCCGGATTCCAGCAGTCCTACACGTACTTCACCTGGCGGAACACCAAGACCGAGCTGGAGGAGTACTTCCACGAAGTCAGCCACGTGAGCCCGGCATACTTCCGTCCGAACTTCTTCGTCAACACCCCGGACATCCTTACCGAGTACCTGCAGTACGGCGGACCCGCGGCCTTCCGCATCCGGGCCGTCCTTGCAGCGACGGCCAGCCCGCTGTGGGGCGTCTACGCCGGCTACGAGCTGTACGAACACGTGGCCCGTCCCGGCGCGGAAGAGTACATCGACAACGAGAAGTACGAGTACAAAGCCCGGGACTGGGAAGGTGCCGCCGAATCCGGCCGGACGCTGGCCCCGTACATCACACGCCTCAACACCATCCGCAAGGACCACTTGGCGCTGGGTGACCTGCAGAACCTGACCATCCACCGCAGCACCGATGACGCCACGATCGTCTACTCCAAGCACAAGACGTTGGCTGACGGTACCAAGGACACCTTGATCACGGTGGTCAACGTGGATCCGCACAGTGCCCGTGAAAGCACCGTTTCACTGGATCTGGCGGCCTTGGACCTTGACCCGGCCGATCTCAACGAAGACGGGCTCTTCCGTGTTGACGACCTCATCAGCGGCCAGAGCTGGTGGTGGGGCGAGCACAACTATGTCCGCCTCGATGCCCACGTTGAACCGGCACACGTCCTGAGCATCCGGAGGCAGCCTTAGTGAGTTTTTCTCCGCAGAATCCCAGCCAGTACTTCACCCCGAAGAACACCTTCGAGTTGAACGCCCCCGGCCTCCAGCATGATCCGCTCTGGTACCGGAAGGCAGTCTTCTACGAGGTACTGGTGCGGGCTTTTGCGGATGCCAACGGGGATGGTTCCGGCGACTTCCAAGGCCTGATCGACAAACTGGACTACCTCCAGTGGCTGGGCGTTGACTGCCTCTGGCTGCCGCCGTTCTTCCATTCCCCGTTGCGCGATGGCGGCTACGACATCGCGGACTACACCTCGGTGCTGGACGAATTCGGTACCATCAGCGACTTCAAACGGCTGGTGGCCGAGGCCCACGCCCGTGGCGTCCGGGTGATCATCGACCTTCCGCTGAACCACACGTCTGACCAGCACCCCTGGTTCCAGGAGTCCCGCAAGGATCCCACCGGTCCCTACGGTGATTTCTATGTGTGGAGCGACACGGACGAGAAGTACCAGGACGCCCGCATCATCTTCGTTGACACGGAGGAATCGAACTGGACCTTCGATCCCATCCGTCGGCAGTTCTTTTGGCACCGGTTCTTCAGCCACCAGCCGGACCTGAACTTCGAAAACCCAAAGGTCATCGAGGCTCTCTACGACGTCATCAGGTTCTGGCTGGACCAGGGCATCGACGGCTTCCGGGCTGACGCCATTCCGTACCTCTTCGAAGAGGAGGGCACTAATTGCGAGAACCTGCCGGCGACCCACACCTTCCTGCAGGACCTGCGCCGGATGGTGGATGCGAACTATCCGGGCAGGGTGATCATTGCGGAGGCCAACCAGCCTCCGCACGAAGTGGTGGAGTATTTCGGGACAGAAGAAGCGCCCGAATGCCACATGGCTTTCCACTTCCCGATCATGCCCAGGCTGTATTACGCACTCCGTGACCAGAAAGCCGCGCCGATCATTGACACGCTGCGCGATACGCCGGAAATCCCGCGGGGTGCGCAGTGGGGTACTTTCCTGCGGAACCACGACGAGCTGACTCTGGAGATGGTGCCTGCGGAGGAGCGTGCGGCCATGCTTGGCTGGTACGCGCCGGATCCACGCATGCGGGCCAACATCGGTATCCGCCGCCGTCTGGCACCGCTCCTGGACAACTCCCGCTCCGAGATCGAGCTCATCAATGCGCTGCTGCTGTCCCTGCCCGGCAGCCCGTTCCTGTACTACGGGGACGAAATCGGCATGGGCGACAACATCTGGCTTGATGACCGCGATGCCGTCCGCACCCCCATGCAGTGGAACCCGGACCGCAACGCCGGGTTCTCCTCGGCGGACCCGGGCAAGCTGTATCTTCCGGTAATCCAGTCGCTGGTCTACAACTACAGCATGGCCAACGTCGAGGCCGAAGCCGCACACTCAGGCTCCCTGCTCCGGTGGACCCGGCAGATCCTTAGTGTCCGGAAGAACCACCCGGTATTCGGCTTGGGCGGTTTCCGGCACATCGAGGCCGACCACGAGGTGGTGTTGGCCTACGTCCGTGAGCTTCCTGCAGGAAACCCGGAAGGGGAAGACGCGGAAACCATTCTCTGTGTCTTCAACCTCTCGCAGCACCCGGTCGCGGCAACGTTGGATATTCCCGAGTTCGCAGGCCGCGGCTTGCGCGATATTTTTGGCGGCCAGCCTTTCCCGGCCGTCGGTGACAACGGTCACCTGACCGTGATGCTGGGCAGCCACAGCTTCTACTGGCTGCGGGTACGCTCGGCATTTTCGAATCCCTCGTCGCCTTTTACCCAGGCGATTCCAGTGGTGACCTCCAAAGGATGAGATGAACAAGGAAAACTTGAACCCCTCCATTGAAGGACTTCTGCGGACCTGGCTTCCCGGCAAACGCTGGTTCCCGGTCAAGAGCCCCGACTTCGCGTTGGAGCAGGTGGGCGGCTTCAGACTTCAGGGCAGCGGCGACGCTGTGTTGGAGGTCCTGGTGCTGGCCGTCACCCACCGGACGGCCGACGGCGGTCCCCGGACCGATGTGGTCCAGGTGCCGTTGAGCTTCCACAGCCAACCGCTTGTGGATGCGCCTTCGGCGCTTTTGGGCGAGTACACGGATCCGGAACTGGGCCTTCGTTTGGTGTACGACGCCGTTTACGACTCCGAATTCGTCACGGCGTGGCTGCAGCTCATGCGCAGCGAAGGGAATGTTGGTTCAGCCCGCGGCCACCTCACCCGTGGCCGCATCCCGCTTCCGGAAAACCCAGTGTCCGTGCGGGTCCTTTCCGGCGAACAGTCCAACACGTCCGTCATTATCGACGACGGTGACTCGGCGGCGATCGTCAAGATCTTCCGGGTGCTTTCGCCCGGCCGGAATCCCGAGGTTGAGCTGGGTGCGGCGCTGACCGCTGCAGGGACCAGCGAGGTTCCCGCGACGCTGGGCTGGATCACGGGCTCGTGGAATGAACCGGCGTCGAAAGACGGTGCAGTGGCCACAGGTGAGCTGACAGTCGCGCACGAATTCCTGCTCGGCGGCCTGGACGCCTGGCGTCTGGCTGTTGATGCCGCCGCGGCCGGCAACGACTTCACGGCTGAAGCGCGGGGACTCGGCAACGCCACCGCCACGGTTCACGCCAGGCTGGCGGAAACCTTCGGCACCCATGACGGCCAGGAGCAGGGCCCGGACATCATCGCCACTGTTGCCCGGCGGGTCCGGCAGTCGTGGGCTGAGGCGGCGTCCGCCGTCGGGCCCTATGACGCAAACCTTGAAGAACTGCTGGCGGCCCTGGAGCCCCGGGCCGTGGGACAGCTGCAGCGCGTCCACGGTGATCTCCACCTGGGCCAGATCCTGCGGGTTGCCGGTAACGGGGCGCAACCGGGCCGCTGGGCGATCCTGGACTTTGAGGGCGAGCCGCTGCGGACGATCGACGAGCGGAACACCCCTGATCTTCCGCTCCGCGATGTCACCGGCATGTTGCGCTCGTTCGACTACGCCGCCGGTGCCGCGACCAGGGAGAATCCTGACGCGCAGGTACCGGAGACCTGGGTGGATGACTGTGCTGCCGCCTTCCTTGAGGGGTACAGCGAAGTCACCCCGGGAACCATTGACCTCCAGTCGCCGCTCTTTGTGGCATTGTGGCTGGACAAGGCCTTATACGAGGTGGTGTACGAGCTGCGTAACCGGCCCGACTGGTTGTCGATACCGGTGAACGCATCCCGACGGATCCTCGACAACACAAGCCGCGGCAAGCATGCGGCAGCAACAGCGGAAGGTAATGACATGACTGGCTCAGCACGTACCGAACGGCCCCGAGTTCCCTTGCACGTGGACTCCGAGACCTTGGAACGCGTGGCGGCCGGCGCTTACCACGCGCCGCATTCGGTCCTTGGCGCCCACCTAGATGACCACGGCCACGTGACCATCAGGACAGTGAAGCACCTGGCCAAGTCCGTCACCGTGGTGACGGAGACGGGCCGCACCCCCATGGAACACGAGTCGCACGGAGTATGGACTGCGGTCCTGGAACCGCTGCAGGCCGGGCATGTGCCGGACTACCGTTTGGAAGTGGTGTACGACGTCGAACCCGTCACCATCGATGACCCCTACCACTACCTGCCCACTGTGGGTGAGGTTGACCTGCACCTGATCGGCGAAGGCCGCCACGAACGGCTCTGGGATGTCCTGGGTGCGCACGTCCAGCACTACCGGTCCGCCTTGAGCGACGTGGATGGTGTTTCCTTCGCTGTGTGGGCGCCGAATGCGCAGGCTGTCCGCGTGAAGGGTGACTTCAACGGTTGGGACGGACGCTCGCACGGAATGCGCTCGCTGGGGTCCTCGGGCGTCTGGGAGCTCTTCATTCCAGGTGTTGTAGCAGGGGCGTGCTACAAATACGAGATCCTGACCAAGACGGGTCAGTGGATCGAGAAAGCCGACCCGCTGGCCTTCGGGACCGAGGTCCCTCCGCTCACGGCATCGCGGGTAGTGGACGCCAGCTACCGCTTCAAGGACGCGGACTGGATGGCTGCCCGGGCCAAGCGGGATCCGCACAACTCGCCCATGAGCGTCTACGAAGTCCACCTGGGCTCCTGGCGGTTGGGTCTGGGGTACAAGGAACTTGCCAAGGAACTCGTCGAGTACGTGAAGTGGCTTGGCTTCACCCACGTTGAATTCATGCCCGTCGCCGAGCACCCGTTCGGCGGCTCATGGGGTTACCAAGTGACGTCATACTTTGCCCCGACCTCACGCTTCGGGCACCCGGATGAGTTCCGGTTCCTGGTGGACTCGCTCCATCAGGCCGGTATCGGCGTCCTTCTGGACTGGGTCCCTGCCCACTTCCCCAAGGATTCCTGGGCCCTGGCCCAGTTCGACGGCCAGCCGTTGTACGAGCACTCCGATCCGGCGCTGGGCGAACACCCGGACTGGGGCACGCTGATTTTCGACTTCGGCCGCAGCGAGGTCCGGAACTTCCTGGTGGCCAACGCGCTGTATTGGCTGGAGGAGTTCCACATTGACGGCTTGCGCGTGGACGCCGTGGCCTCCATGATCTACCTCGACTACTCCCGCGAGGAGGGTCAGTGGCGCCCGAACAAGTTCGGCGGCAGGGAGAACCTGGAAGCCATCTCCTTCATGCAGGAAGTCAACGCGACGGTCTACAAGTCACACCCCGGCGCTATCGTCATTGCCGAGGAGTCCACCGCATTCCCCGGCGTTACGGCACCCACCAACCACGGCGGTCTGGGCTTTGGCCTGAAGTGGAACATGGGCTGGATGCACGACTCCCTGAAGTACATCTCCGAAGACCCCATCAACCGCAAGTGGCACCACGGCACCATCACCTTCTCGCTGGTTTATGCGTTCACGGAGAACTTCCTCCTGCCCATCAGCCATGACGAAGTGGTCCATGGGAAGGGCTCCATGCTGCGCAAGATGCCGGGCGACCGCTGGCAGCAACTGGCCAACCTTCGTGCCTTCTTCGCGTACCAGTGGTCGCACCCCGGCAAGCAGCTCATCTTCATGGGTACTGAGTTCGGCCAGGAAGCGGAGTGGTCCGAGCAGTACGGACTGGACTGGTTCCTCTCGGACATTCCGGCCCACCGCGGCCTGCAGCTCCTGGTCAAGGACCTCAACGAGGTGTACGCCGCCACTCCTGCGCTCTACGAGAAGGACAACGAGGCCGGCGGGTTCCAGTGGATCAACGGTGGCGACGCGGACCATAACGTCCTCACCTTCATCCGCTGGGGCAACAACGGCAAGCCGTTGGTCTGCGCGGTGAACTTCTCCGGCGGTCCGCACCAGGAATACATCCTGGGTGTTCCGCTGGCGGGGGAGTGGACCGAAGTCCTGAACACCGATGCCGAAGCATATGGCGGGTCAGGTGTGGTGAACGCCGGTTCGCTGAAGGCCACTGCCCCCGGCACGGACGGGCAGCCGGCGGCGCTGTCCGTCACGCTGCCGCCGCTCGGAGCATCCTGGTTCACGCCGGCTGAGTAACGCTCCTCCAGTTCCCGCGTGATTGGGCCTGACGCCCGCTCACATAACCGGTGTTTCCAGGCAACGCTCCCTCACTGCGGCGGGGGAGCGTTGCCTGCTTTCGTTGGGGCCAGGGAGTCCATCGGAGAGGGGCTTTGCCAACCCGGCAGAGTGTGTGTATAGTTAATACCCGCGCTGCTCCACGAGTTGAGATCGCAAGCTGACAAGAAACCGCAAGGAAAAATCAAGTCAAGCTTGCCGATTTGACTCGGAGGGAAGCAGCCGGTAGGTTTGGAAAGTTGCTCCGGAGCGATCCTGGACCCTGTGGGGTGTGGGTGGTGCCGGTAGTGTCTGTTGTTTGAGAACTCAATAGTGTGCCAAGTTTGTTGATACCGATTGTTTTATTGATTGGTTGAATTTTTGCCAGGTTGCTGCGCACCCCCGTGTGTGGTGGTCTGGTTTTCAGCTGGTTTCGAATTTTGTGCAGCCGTGTTTGCCGTTATTTCCGGTGGGTGTGGTTGTGTCTGTTTGATTTTGTTTTACTTCAACGGAGAGTTTGATCCTGGCTCAGGATGAACGCTGGCGGCGTGCTTAACACATGCAAGTCGAACGATGATCCCAGCTTGCTGGGGGATTAGTGGCGAACGGGTGAGTAACACGTGAGTAACCTGCCCTTGACTCTGGGATAAGCCTGGGAAACTGGGTCTAATACCGGATATGACTCCTCATCGCATGGTGGGGGGTGGAAAGCTTTTGTGGTTTTGGATGGACTCGCGGCCTATCAGCTTGTTGGTGGGGTAATGGCCTACCAAGGCGACGACGGGTAGCCGGCCTGAGAGGGTGACCGGCCACACTGGGACTGAGACACGGCCCAGACTCCTACGGGAGGCAGCAGTGGGGAATATTGCACAATGGGCGCAAGCCTGATGCAGCGACGCCGCGTGAGGGATGACGGCCTTCGGGTTGTAAACCTCTTTCAGTAGGGAAGAAGCGTAAGTGACGGTACCTGCAGAAGAAGCGCCGGCTAACTACGTGCCAGCAGCCGCGGTAATACGTAGGGCGCAAGCGTTATCCGGAATTATTGGGCGTAAAGAGCTCGTAGGCGGTTTGTCGCGTCTGCTGTGAAAGACCGGGGCTCAACTCCGGTTCTGCAGTGGGTACGGGCAGACTAGAGTGCAGTAGGGGAGACTGGAATTCCTGGTGTAGCGGTGAAATGCGCAGATATCAGGAGGAACACCGATGGCGAAGGCAGGTCTCTGGGCTGTAACTGACGCTGAGGAGCGAAAGCATGGGGAGCGAACAGGATTAGATACCCTGGTAGTCCATGCCGTAAACGTTGGGCACTAGGTGTGGGGGACATTCCACGTTTTCCGCGCCGTAGCTAACGCATTAAGTGCCCCGCCTGGGGAGTACGGCCGCAAGGCTAAAACTCAAAGGAATTGACGGGGGCCCGCACAAGCGGCGGAGCATGCGGATTAATTCGATGCAACGCGAAGAACCTTACCAAGGCTTGACATGAACCGGAAAGACCTGGAAACAGGTGCCCCGCTTGCGGTCGGTTTACAGGTGGTGCATGGTTGTCGTCAGCTCGTGTCGTGAGATGTTGGGTTAAGTCCCGCAACGAGCGCAACCCTCGTTCTATGTTGCCAGCGGTTCGGCCGGGGACTCATAGGAGACTGCCGGGGTCAACTCGGAGGAAGGTGGGGACGACGTCAAATCATCATGCCCCTTATGTCTTGGGCTTCACGCATGCTACAATGGCCGGTACAAAGGGTTGCGATACTGTGAGGTGGAGCTAATCCCAAAAAGCCGGTCTCAGTTCGGATTGGGGTCTGCAACTCGACCCCATGAAGTCGGAGTCGCTAGTAATCGCAGATCAGCAACGCTGCGGTGAATACGTTCCCGGGCCTTGTACACACCGCCCGTCAAGTCACGAAAGTTGGTAACACCCGAAGCCGGTGGCCTAACCCTTGTGGGGGGAGCCGTCGAAGGTGGGACCGGCGATTGGGACTAAGTCGTAACAAGGTAGCCGTACCGGAAGGTGCGGCTGGATCACCTCCTTTCTAAGGAGCTGCTTGCAATGATTGGTGCCCTGCATGGGGTGTCTGGTTGTTGTCAGTGTTGCCCATTGCGCAGGCGTTTGTTCTGCGGTGGGTGCTCATGGGTGGAATATCAACGAATCATTTTTTTGGCATGGCTTTCGTGGTTGTGTCCTGGTGCTAGTACGGCGGTTCGTGCTCCTGCTTTGTGTGGGGGTGTGGGTTGTTGGGAACGTGTCCGGGGTGCGGCTGGTGGGGGTTGTGTTTGGCGCACTGTTGGGTCCTGAGGCAACAGGACCTTTTTGCAGCAATGCAGGGGGGCACTTCTGGTGTTTCTTTTGTTCCTGCAGCCGGTTCCTCCGGTCTTTGTGTTGCGGCCTGCGTGTGTGGGTTGTGGCGGGTTGGGGGGTTGGTTGATGGGGTTGTTGTTTGAGAACTACATAGTGGACGCGAGCATCTGGGACATACACGCTTTGGTGTGTGTGTTCCATACAGCAATTTCTTATGAATGAACCTTGGGCCGTAGTGGCTCGTGGTTCTCTCGAGTAAGTTTTTGATCATGTTTGTGTGGTCAAGTTTTTAAGGGCACACGGTGGATGCCTTGGCATTAGGAGCCGAAGAAGGACGTAGGAATCTGCGATAAGCCTGGGGGAGTTGATAACCGAGCGTTGATCCCAGGATGTCCGAATGGGGAAACCCCGCACAACGCTGTCATGGTGATTGTGTGACCCGCATCTGAACACATAGGGTGCGTGGGGGGAACGCGGGGAAGTGAAACATCTCAGTACCCGCAGGAAGAGAAAACAAGAGTGATTCCGTTAGTAGTGGCGAGCGAACGCGGATCAGGCTAAACCGTTTCCATGTGTGATAGCCGGCGGGCGTTGCATGGGCGGGGTTGTGGGACTTTCCGTTCTGGTTCTGCCGGGCCAGTGAGGTGAGAGTGCGTGCATAGGTGAACGGTCTTGAAAGGCCGGCCAGAGAGGGTGTGAGCCCCGTAACCGTAATGTTGTGTGCCGCCTGGAGAGTATCCCAAGTAGCACGGGGCCCGAGAAATCCCGTGCGAATCTGTCAGGACCACCTGATAAGCCTAAATACTTCCTAATGACCGATAGCGGACCAGTACCGTGAGGGAAAGGTGAAAAGTACCCCGGGAGGGGAGTGAAACAGTACCTGAAACCGTGTGCTTACAATCCGTCGGAGCAGTCTTGTTACTGTGACGGCGTGCCTTTTGAAGAATGAGCCTGCGAGTTAGTGTTACGTCGCGAGGTTAACCCGTGTGGGGTAGCCGTAGCGAAAGCGAGTCTGAATAGGGCGAGTGTAGTGGCGTGATCTAGACCCGAAGCGGAGTGATCTACCCATGGCCAGGTTGAAGCGACGGTAAGACGTCGTGGAGGACCGAACCCACTTCAGTTGAAAATGGAGGGGATGAGCTGTGGGTAGGGGTGAAAGGCCAATCAAACTCCGTGATAGCTGGTTCTCCCCGAAATGCATTTAGGTGCAGCGTTGCGTGTTTCTTGCCGGAGGTAGAGCTACTGGATGGCCGATGGGCCCTACAAGGTTACTGACGTCAGCCAAACTCCGAATGCCGGTAAGTCAGAGCGCAGCAGTGAGACTGTGGGGGATAAGCTTCATAGTCGAGAGGGAAACAGCCCAGACCACCAACTAAGGCCCCTAAGCGTGTGCTAAGTGGGAAAGGATGTGGAGTTGCGAAGACAACCAGGAGGTTGGCTTAGAAGCAGCCATCCTTGAAAGAGTGCGTAATAGCTCACTGGTCAAGTGATTCCGCGCCGACAATGTAGCGGGGCTCAAGTACACCGCCGAAGTTGTGGATTTCACACAGTACCCTAGCCTTCGTGGTTCAGGGGTGTGGAGTGGTAGGGGAGCGTCGTGTGGGCAGTGAAGTCGCGGTGGAAACCAGCGGTGGAGCCTACACGAGTGAGAATGCAGGCATGAGTAGCGAAAGACGGGTGAGAAACCCGTCCGCCGAATGATCAAGGGTTCCAGGGTCAAGCTAATCTGCCCTGGGTAAGTCGGGACCTAAGGCGAGGCCGACAGGCGTAGTCGATGGACAACGGGTTGATATTCCCGTACCGGCGAAAAACCGCCCATGCCAAGCGGGGGATACTAACCGCCCGGAGCCTGCCCGCTCACCCTTGTGGTGTTGTGGGTTTTGGCCGAGCGCGGGACCTGATCCCGGGAGGTAAGCGTATTAACAGGTGTGACGCAGGAAGGTAGCCGGGCCGGGCGATGGTTGCCCCGGTCTAAGGATGTAGGGTCAGGGATAGGCAAATCCGTTCCTGTGTGCTTCGAGCACGTTCCTGAGATCTGATGGGACTCCCGTAAGGGGGGATCCGGTGATCCTATGCTGCCAAGAAAAGCATCGACGCGAGGTTTTAGCCGCCCGTACCCCAAACCGACACAGGTGATCAGGTAGAGAATACCAAGGCGATCGAGAGAATTATGGTTAAGGAACTCGGCAAAATGCCCCCGTAACTTCGGGAGAAGGGGGGCCTGCCCCGTGATGGAGACTTGCTCTCCGTGAGCGGGTGTGGGCCGCAGAGACCAGGGGGAAGCGACTGTTTACTAAAAACACAGGCTCGCCGCCATGGCAGTATTCCGGGGACATCAGGTCCGTGCGAAGTCGCAAGACGATGTATACGGACTGACTCCTGCCCGGTGCTGGAAGGTTAAGAGGACCGGTTAGCCACTTGTGGCGAAGCTGAGAATTTAAGCCCCAGTAAACGGCGGTGGTAACTATAACCATCCTAAGGTAGCGAAATTCCTTGTCGGGTAAGTTCCGACCTGCACGAATGGAGTAACGACTTCCCCGCTGTCTCAACCATAAACTCGGCGAAATTGCAGTACGAGTAAAGATGCTCGTTACGCGCAGCAGGACGGAAAGACCCCGAGACCTTTACTATAGTTTGGTATTGGTGTTCGGAGTGGCTTGTGTAGGATAGGTGGGAGACGTTGAAACCCGGACGCCAGTTCGGGTGGAGTCATCGTTGAAATACCACTCTGGTCACTTTGGACATCTAACTTCGGCCCGTGATCCGGGTCAGGGACAGTGCCTGATGGGTAGTTTAACTGGGGCGGTTGCCTCCTAAAAAGTAACGGAGGCGCCCAAAGGTTCCCTCAGCCTGGTTGGCAATCAGGTGTCGAGTGTAAGTGCACAAGGGAGCTTGACTGTGAGAGAGACATCTCGAGCAGGGACGAAAGTCGGGACTAGTGATCCGGCGGTACATTGTGGAATGGCCGTCGCTCAACGGATAAAAGGTACCTCGGGGATAACAGGCTGATCTTGCCCAAGAGTCCATATCGACGGCATGGTTTGGCACCTCGATGTCGGCTCGTCGCATCCTGGGGCTGGAGTAGGTCCCAAGGGTTGGGCTGTTCGCCCATTAAAGCGGTACGCGAGCTGGGTTTAGAACGTCGTGAGACAGTTCGGTCCCTATCCGCTGCGCGCGCAGGAAATTTGAGAAGGGCTGTCCTTAGTACGAGAGGACCGGGACGGACGAACCTCTGGTGTGTCAGTTGTACTGCCAAGTGCATCGCTGATTAGCTACGTTCGGATGGGATAACCGCTGAAAGCATCTAAGCGGGAAGCTCGCTTCAAGATGAGATTTCCATACACATTACGTGTGAGAGGCCCCCAGCCAGACCACTGGGTTGATAGGCCGGATGTGGAAGCGAGGACTAAAGACTCGTGAAGCTGACCGGTACTAATAGGCCAACAACTTACACCACACACAAAACACTGCACGCGTCCACTATGTGGTTCCCGAACAACAACCGTTCCAGGAACCAACAACAACAACAACTACATAACACCACAGTTGTAACCACAAGCTTCCCACCCACCCCCACACCAACGCGGGGTCGGGACGGGTAACAGAGTTACGGCGGTCATAGCGTGGGGGAAACGCCCGGTCCCATTCCGAACCCGGAAGCTAAGACCCACAGCGCCGATGGTACTGCACCCGGGAGGGTGTGGGAGAGTAGGACACCGCCGGACAACCATTAACGAAGAGCCCCAACCACGGTTGGGGCTCTTCCATTTAACACACACTTCAACTTCCCCACGTACTGGCCCTCAGGACCACAATGCGTCTGGGCTCGGTCCACCGGTAGAGTTGGTGGTCATGGAAAACCTCTTCAGCCACCCCGAGTCGGAGCCCGAGTCGGCCCAACAGGGCAGCAACGACCTCGAGCCGCTCATCGTTTGTGTCGTGGTACCCAGCAACGTCTCCCACGCCTTCCAAGGATTCACGGACCACCCGCATCTCTGGTGGCCCTTGGAAGAGGAAAGCGTCTACGGTGCGGGCTCCCACGTTGAGTTCGAGGAGAACCTCATCCTGGAGACGGCTGAAGACGGCCGGACGTCCGTGTGGGGAACAATTGATGACTGGCAGCCCCCGCTGTCCTTCCACGCCAGCTGGTATCCCGCCGGAACTCCCTTGTGGTCCACCGAGATCCGGGTGGTGTTCAGCGCCGTCGAAAATGGTACGGAGGTGCGCCTGATCCACGATGGCTGGGAGGGCGCAGAAGATCCTGCGGCCTCCAGGGCCTCCTATGCCGAGGGCTGGCCTCGGGTCCTCCAGCGCTACGCCCGGTTCATGGGCGGAGCAGTTGCCTAGGGTCCGCAGGCTCCACACAGGCGATTGGCTGCTGCTCAAGAACGTCCGGCTGGAGATGCTTGCCGACACCCCCATGGCGTACGTGGAGAGCCTTGCAGCTGCGCGGCGTCAGACGGACAGCCAGTGGCGGGAACGAGCCGCTGCCATGTCCGGGGATTCCAGCGTTACCCTGGTGGCTGACGGCGGCGAGGACGGCTCCAGACTCTGTGGCCTGATGCGGGTAGTGGCCAAGCATCCACAAGATCCCGAGCGCCCACTGCAGGCGATGCTCATCAGCGTGTACGTCGCAGCTGAGCATCGTGGGCTGGGCCTGGCTGACGAGCTTCTCCAGAAGGCCTGCGCAGCTGCGGCAAACGAGCTCGGGGCCGGCTATCTGGAGCTGGGCGTGCATGAGGACAACTCCCGCGCCCAGGCCTTCTACAGACGCCACGGATTCGAAACCACCGGAGCCAGCAAGCCCTATCCGCAGGACACCACCAAACGTGAGCTCGTGATGGAGCGGAAGCTCTCCTAGGCCGCTCCCAAACTTAGGCTGAGCCCACCTTGGGCACTGCCGTGCTTGTACGCACCACCAGTTTGGTGGGGTGTTCGGCGTCCTCGGGCTCCAGTACCAGGCCGTTATTGATGGCACCCAGCAGAGTGTGAACCGCCAGTGCCCCCTGCCCCTTGGCATCCTGGTCGATCGTGGTCAGGCCCATGACGTTCCCCAGGTCGTGGCCGTCGATGCCCATCACGGAAAGGTCCTCGGGAATCCGCAGCCCAAAATCGCGGGCGGCCAGGATGGTGCCGATCGCCATCTCATCCGATGCTGCGAACACGGCGGTGGGCCGTTCGGGCGCACTGGCCAGCAGTTGCCGGGCAGCGGCGTAGGAGCCTTCGATGGTGAAGTCCGCCGTAACGATCCATTCGGGCCTGACCGGGCAGCCGGCGTCGTTCATTGCTTTTTCGAAACCGCCGCGGCGGGTTCCGGGCAGCTGGAAGTCCTGGTCGTAGGTTTCGCTTCCCGTGATGTGGGCAATCTTGGTGTGGCCAAGCCCCAGCAGATGATTGGTGGCCTGCATTGCGATGGCGGCATCGTTGATCCGGATGGTCGAAGCCCCGGGAAGGGGGCCGCCAATGCCGACAATGGGCCGGTGCATGGCATGGAGTTGCTGGATTTCGGCTTCGCTGAGTTCCAGGGAAACAGCGATCACTGCGTCCACCCGTTTGCGGAGCAGGAAGTCACTGAAGACGCTGTGCCGATGAGCCGGGTTTTCACCGATGTTGTACAGGGTGAGGTCGTAGCCGGCTTCGAGGAGGGCTGCCGAAGCGCCCTCGATCACCGCTGAAAAGAACCAGCGGTGGACCGAGGGCACCACCAGGCCAACGTTGTGCGTACGGCCGGAAGCGAGGCTTGAGGCATGGTACGACAACACGAAACCGAGCTCCGCGGCTGCTGCCCGCGCGCGTTCCCGGCTGGCGGGGGACACGTGGCCCTTCCCGCTCAAGGCCCGTGAAACAGTGGCAACGGACAGCCCTGCGCGCTCGGCTACGTCCTTGATGCCGGTCATGCTGCTCCTTGGTGGGAAAGTTAGCTGGCTGACAGCCAGATTGTCTCCCCCGAGCCTAATGGATGGGTGGCGTCCGCCGCGGAACTGCGCAGGATGACCTCGCCCGCCGGAAGCGGAAGGGGTTCTTCGCCGACGTTCATGACCACCAGTGTTTCCCCGTTGAGGTACGCGAGTGTGGACTGCGTGCAGTAGTCCTCCACCCAGGCGAGGGACCCGGCGCCCAGCCGCAGCCGTGCCCGTTCCGCCAGCAACGCCCGGTACAGGTTAAGGTGCGACGCCGGATCAGACTCCTGCGCGTCCCTCGCCAGTGCGGGCCAGGACTCGGGCTGGGGAAGCCAGGGGTCCCGACCGTGACCGAATCCTGCATGGGGCTCCGCGGAACGCCACGGCAGGGGTACGCGGCAACCGTCGCGTCCGATCCTGGCTCCGCCGGTTCGCGCGAAGGTGGGGTCCTGACGCAGGCTCCCGGGAATGCTGGAGGAATCGGGAAGGCCCAGCTCTTCGCCCTGGTAGAGATAGGCACCGCCCGGGAGGCCGAGCATGAACATGGTGGCCGCGGCAGCCCGGCGTCGTCCCAGCTGTTCGTTGGGCTGAACGTCGTCAGGGCCGATGCCATCGCCGTCACGGGGACCAGGGCCGTCGTAGCCGAAGCGTGAGACGTGGCGGACGACGTCGTGGTTCGAAAGGACCCAGGTGCTGGGGGCGCCTACGGCGTCCAGCGAGACCAAGGAGTCGGTGATGATGTGGCGCAGGCGGTTGAGGTCCAAACCTGCGTGCAGGTAGGGGAAGTTGAACGCCTGGTGCATTTCGTCCGGACGTACCCATTGGGCCAGGCGCGGGAGCGGGTCCACGTTGGCTTCGGCGCACAGGATGCGGTCCGGACCGTACTCTTCCAGGATGGTCCGCCAGCGGCGGTAGATCCCGTGGAGGGCAGGCTGGCCGAACATGGGGGCGTCCTGGCCGGGGAAGCCTTCCGTGCTGTTGCCGTCAGCCCGGCCACCCCAGTTGGGCAGGCCGGGGGCCTTGACCAGGGCATGGGCGACGTCGACCCTGAAGCCGGAGATTCCACGGTCCAGCCAGAAGCGGAGCACGCGTTCGAATTCGGCGTGCACTGCGGGGTTGTCCCAGTTGAAGTCGGGCTGCGAGGAATCGAAGAGGTGGAGGTACCACTGTCCTGGCCGCCCGTTGGCTTCGATGATCCGCGTCCAGGCGGGTCCGCCGAAGTGCGACTGCCAGTTGTTGGGTGGCTCGTTGCCGTCTTGTCCCAGACCGTCCCGGAAGATGAAAACATCCCGCTCGGGGCTGTTGGGGCCGGCGGCCAGCGCTGCCTGGAAGGCGACGTGCTGGTCCGAGCAGTGGTTGGGAACGATGTCGGCGATGACCCGGAGGTTGAGCCTGTTGGCCTCCGAGATAAGGGCATCGAAGTCCGTCAGGGTCCCGAACAGTGGATCTACGTCGCAGTAGTCGCTGACGTCGTAACCGGCGTCCCGCTGCGGTGAGCGGTAGAAGGGCGACAGCCAGACGGCGTCGACCCCTAAGCGTGCCAACTGGCTGAGTTCGGCAGTGATGCCCGCCAGGTCTCCCACACCGTCCCCGTTCAGGTCCCGGAAGGAGCGTGGATAGATCTGGTAAATCACAGCGGAGCGCCACCATCCGTGAGCCGTGGAGGCGTCGTGGACCGGGGTGAGCTGTGTGAAGGCTGCAGGCGGCTCGTGGGCCGCAACCTGGAGCAAGGAATCAACGGACATGGAGTCATCGTAGAAGAGAAAGCGCGAAATTGTAAACGTTTCCAGTCCTAAGGATGCTTTCTTTACGGGCTGACTCGCAAGCGCGCTTTTCAAAAGAAGCAATTGCACTGTAGTGTGTGGAAGCGCTTGCAGTTGTGAGCCATGTCACCGGCGATGCGACCGGGCCCAGAGCCCCTGCCGTCGAAGGAAAAAGAACGAAAGGGACACCAATGAAGGTGCACAACACCCTCGAGACTCGAACCACCCGCCGCGTTTTCACCACGGGAGCCATCTCTGCCGTGGCAGCCCTGGCCCTGAGCGCTTGCGGCGGAAGCGCTTCCACATCGCCCACCTCCGAAGCCGCAAAGCCCGACCTCAAAGCGTCAGGAGCCGGTGTCATCACCATGTGGGTAGACGCCGAACGCTCGCCGGCGTTGAAGGACATCACCGAAAAATTCAAGTCGGACACCGGCATCGAAGTGAAGCTCGTGGTCAAGGACTTCGCAGCGGTCCGGGACGACTTCATTACCCAGGTGCCCACCGGACAGGGGCCGGACCTCATTGTTGGACCCCATGACTGGATCGGCAAATTCGTCCAGAACGGCGTCATCGCACCCGTGGAACTCGGCGACAAGGCCGGCCAGTTCCAGGACTCCTCCATCACGGCCATGACCTACAACGGGGCTGTTTACGGTGTCCCGTACGCCATCGAGAACATCGCGCTCCTTCGTAACACCGGCATCGTGGACAGCAAAGCCGCCACCTTGGACGAAGTTGTGGCCAACGGAAAGAAAGCCGTTGCTGACGGTAAAGCCACGTTCCCGTTCCTGGTCGGCATGGACCCCAAACAGGGCGACCCGTACCACCTGTACCCATTGCAGTCCTCCATGGGTTCGCAGGTCTTCGGCAAGAATGCCGATGGTGGCTATGACGCCAAGCAGCTCCTCATTGGTGACGCCGCCGGCGTCGAATTTGCCAAGAAGCTGGCTGCTTGGGGCGATTCCGGCGAGAAGATCATCAACTCCAACATCACCGGCGACATCGCCAAGGAGAAGTTCCTGGCCGGCGAATCCCCGTACTTCCTGACCGGACCGTGGAACGTTCCGGACGTGCAGAAGAAGGGCATCAAGTTCGCAGTGGATGAACTGCCGACTGCCGGTGGCGAACCCGCCCAGCCTTTCATCGGCGTCAACGGCTTCTTCATCAGTGCCAAGAGCGCCAACGCCTTGGCCACCAACGAATTCGTCACCAACTACCTCACCTCGGAATCTGCCCAGGACTCCATGTATGCAGCCGGTGGCCGTCCGCCGGCCCTCAAGTCCTCCTTCGAGAAGGCTGCCAGCGATCCCGTGGTGGAAGCGTTCGGCAAGATCGGTGCCACCGGCGTTCCCATGCCTGCCATCCCCGAGATGAGTGCAGTGTGGGCTGATTGGGGAGCTACGGAGCTTGCCATTATCAAGGGCCAGGGCGACCCGGCTGAGGCATGGGCCAAGATGGCCGCCAGCATCAAGTCCAAGATCGGCGGCTGATCCCGCACCGGTGATTCCACCGGTCTGCCCAGGGCCGGGCGGCACACCACCGTCCGGCCCGTGCCTGCCGCCATCCGCTTGACGCAAGGACCCACAATGCCAACCCCAGACCTCCAAGAACTCCCGGCAACCGCCGCCAGCACCGCACCGCCCCGGCCGCGTCGCGGCAATACCCGCCGCATGCAGGGCAAGCACCACCCCGATTCCCTCAAGGGCACCATCCTGAAGATTGTCCTGTTGGGCCTGGTGGATGCCTTCGCCGTCTACGTGCTGATGATGCTCTTCCTGAGCCAGTCGTGGGCTGCGCTGGGAGTGTCCGCCCTGGTGGTCGTTGCCATCAACTGGATCTACCTCCGCAAGGGTGGGCTGCCCGCCAAGTACCTCGCTCCCGGTGTGCTGTTCCTGCTGGTTTTCCAGGTCCTGGTGGTGGTTTTCAGCGGCTACATCGCGTTCACCAACTACGGAGATGGCCACAACAGCACCAAGGATGATGCCATCTCCGCCATCCAGTTAACTGCCCAGAAGCGTGTCCCGGATTCGCCCGCTTACAAGGCATCCGTGCTCACCAAGGGCAGTGATTTCTACCTGCTGCTCACGGACCCCTCCGGGAAAGCGCAGATTGGCAGCACCGGGCAAGCACTCGCTGACGCGACGGCTGCGGGCAAGGATTCCACCGGCAAAGCAAACTCCCTGCCCGGCTACGAGACCCTCAAGTTCCAGGAGATCGTGGCCAATCAACAGGAGATCCTGAAGATCGCGGTCCCGGTCTCCAGCGATCCCGCTGACGGAACGCTGCGCACTGCGGACGGCAGCACGGCCTACCAGTTCAAGCCCGCCCTGCACTATGACGCCGGCACGGACACCTTCACGGACACTGAAACCGGTACCCAGTACACCGACAACGGCAAAGGTGCGTTCGCGGATTCCAAGGGTGAAACGCTGGCTACCGGCTGGAAGATCGACGTCGGCCTGGACAACTTTGCCCGCGCCTTCACCGATCCCAGCCTCCGCGGACCGCTCCTCGGCGTGATTATCTGGACCTTCACCTTCTCCATTGCATCGGTGGCACTGACCTTCATCATGGGCCTCTTCCTGGCCATCACGTTCAACCGTGAGGACCTCCGTGGCAAGAAGGTGTACCGGATACTGATGATCCTGCCCTACGCGTTCCCGGCCTTCCTCTCCGGATTGGTATGGTCCGGCATCCTGAATCCCGAGTTCGGCTGGCTCAACCAGACCCTGCTGGGCGGTGCGAACATCGGGTGGCTGACCGACCCCGTCCTGGCCAAGGTCAGCGTGCTGGTGGTCAACGTGTGGCTCGGCTTCCCGTACATGTTCCTCGTCTGCACCGGCGCGCTGCAGTCACTGCCCTCCGAAATTGACGAGGCCGCACGCATGGACGGCGCCTCCGCCTGGCGGGTGTTCCGCTCCATCAAGCTGCCGCTGCTCCTGGTGTCCGTGGCACCCCTGCTCATTTCGTCCTTCGCATTCAACTTCAACAACTTCAACGTGATTTACATGCTGACTGGCGGTGGGCCACGCTTCGCGGACACCGATCGCGACATCGGAGCCACCGACATCCTGATCACCCTGGTCTACAAGGTGGCTTTCGGCCAGGGAACAGGCCGTGATTACGGGTTGGCCAGCGCACTGGCCATCATCATCTTCATCATCGTGGCCACGATCTCGGCCATCAGCTTCAAGCAGACCAAAGCACTCGAGGACGTGAACTGATGAGCGTACGCACTCTCGCCGCCAGCAAGGAAACAGCGTCCGACGGCGGCCCCTCGCCGCTGGTGCCCAAGCGCCGCCCGTTCGGGGTTTGGTTCAAAGACAAGGGGTGGCGGCATGTGGTGGGAGTCGTCACGACGATCTTCGCAGTGTTCCCCCTCCTGTACGTATTGTCCGCGGCACTGGACTCCAACGGCACCCTGGTAGGTTCCAACGGGCTGTTCTCCAGATTCGACACCGGCAACTTCACGGCTCTCTTCAGCGATCCAAGCCGCCCATTCGGCCGCTGGTTCGTGAACACGCTGGTGGTGGGGGTGGTGACCTCAGCCGCCACGGTGTTCCTCGGTGCCATGGCCGCGTACGCTTTCTCCCGGATGCGCTTCAAGGGCCGCCGGGTGGGCCTGCTGACGCTGCTCCTGCTGCAGATGTTCCCGCAACTGTTGGCCGTCGTCGCGATCTTCCTGCTCCTGAGCGGCATCTCACAGGTGATCCCGGCCCTGGGGCTCGGCAGCCAACTGGGCCTCATCATGGTGTACCTCGGAGGTGCGTTGGGCGTGAACACGTATCTCATGTACGGGTTCTTCAATACTGTCCCGCAATCCTTGGACGAAGCCGCCAAGATCGACGGCGCCAGCCACGTGCAGATCTTCTTCGGCATCATCCTCCGCCTGGTGACACCGATCCTTGCTGTCGTGGGACTGCTGGCATTCATTGGAATCTCCAGCGAATTCGTCATCGCCAGCGTGGTCCTGACAGACCCCGACAGTCAGACACTCGCCGTCGGGCTTTACTCCTACGTGGCCCAGCAGCGTTCGGAGAACTGGGGAGTCTTCGCAGCCGGCGCAGTCATCGCGGCCATCCCTGTCATGGCGCTGTTCCTGTTCCTGCAGAAATACATTGTCAGCGGACTTACCGCCGGCTCAGTGAAAGGCTGACCATGCCCATCGCGCTTCCGCATCACGACGGCTCCAGCCTCTTCGTCTCCACGTCCTCCCCTCTGTCCGTATCCCTTGGCGATACCGTCCGCCTCCGGGTACGCGTCCCCCAGGGGTGGGGTCCGGCGTCGAAGGTCTGGGTCCGGTCCGTCCCGAACGGCGAGCCGCGCTACGACGCCGCCATCCGGCTGGGCACGGCCGACGGCTGGGAATGGTGGGAAGCGGCGATGCTGGTAGCCAACCCCGTGGCCAAGTACCGCTTCCTGCTGGAAGTCACAGAAGCGCACGACGACGGCGCTCCCGCCGGCACGGCGGTATCTGGCACGGCGGCATCTGGCACGGCGGTATCCGGCACGGTGGGGCGGAGCTACTGGAACCTCAACGCCCAAGGGCTTTTCCGGCGCGATGTGTCCGACGCCGCCGATTTCAGGGCGACAACGTTTGCCCCGGCGCCGGAGTGGCTCCGCCGAGGAACCATGTACCAGGTGTTCCCGGACAGGTTCGCCCGCTCGGAGCAGGCAGATGGCCACCCTGTTCCCGATTGGGCCATCGGATGTTCCTGGGATGAGCCGGTTGTCGGGACGGGCGGGCAGGCAGCTACTCAGTTCTACGGGGGAGACCTGCCGGGAATCACGGGCAAGCTCGATCACCTCCGGGAGCTGGGCGTCGATGTCCTGTACCTGACTCCGTTCTTTCCGGCCCGCTCCAACCACCGTTACGACGCATCCACTTTCGACTCGGTGGACCCGCTCCTGGGCGGGGACCAGGCCCTGGTGCAGCTGGTGGAAGCGGCGCACGCACGCGGGATCAAGGTCCTGGGGGACCTCACCGCGAACCACTCGGGCGCTGCGCATGAGTGGTTCGTCAAGGCGCTCGCAGATCCGGGCTCGGAGGAAGCAGGCTACTACTACTTCAGCGCCGACCGTTCCAGCTACGAGTCCTGGTGGGGAGTGCCGTCGCTGCCCAAGTTCAACTGGGCCTCGGATGCTCTGCGCCGACGCTTCATCACCGACGAAGACTCGGTGGTGGCGCGCTGGCTCAAGCCACCATTCAGCCTGGACGGTTGGCGGATCGACGTCGGCAACATGACCGGGCGCCTCGGATCCGTGGACCTCAATCACGAAGTAGCCCGGCTCATCGCGGACCGGGTTCGCGAGATCAACCCGAACGCCGCCCTGCTGGCCGAGTCCACGTCCGACGCAGCCCCCGATGTCACCGGTGAACACTGGCAGGGTGCCATGACGTACTCCAACTTCACCCGCCCCTTGTGGTCCTGGCTCGCCAAGGACGCTCCGGATGTGAACTTCTTCGGCTCCCCCCAAACAGGGCCAAACAGGATCGGCGCGGAAGATCTCCTGGCCACCCACCAGGATCTGTCCGCCGGATTTAGCTGGGGTGTGCGACAAAACAACATGAACGCCCTGAACACGCACGACACCGCCCGGGCGGCAACGGTCATGATCGACGGCGGCCCGGAAGTGGGCGCAGTACTCGCCTTCTGCCTGCCGGGCGTTCCCGTCATGTTCGCCGGCGATGAGTTCGGCCTGGAAGGGTTCAACGGCGAAGACTCCCGGACCCCCATGCCCTGGGACGCCCCGGAGCGGGTGGGCAAGGACTTGCGTTCGGCTTACGCCACCCTGGGACGGCTCCGCAAAGAGCTGCCGGCACTGGGCGACGGCGGGATCCGATGGCTCCACGCCCAAGGGGATGCCCTGGTCTTCATCCGTGAATGCTCCGGGACCTCAGCGCTGGTCTTCGCCGCGAGGTGCGACGCCACTGTCGTCATGGATTCCTCTGTCCTGTCCAAACCGCAATTGCGGGCCCTGCTGGCCGCGCCACGGCACCAGTCCGGGACGGTGACGTCGGCACCGGCCGGACCAACCGGCGTCGACGGCGTGCGGCTGAGGGCGGAAGGGCCGTCGGCCGGCGTCTGGGAGCTCCCGGGAACCGCAGTGCCGGGCCGGTAGGGGGCGCCAGGTTCCGTGCCGGCCGACGCCGGTCTGGCTAGACTGGCACCACAGAAAACACTGCGAAGACTGCCGGTTTGGCGTGTCCGCGGTGCACATGTGGAGGGAAAGTCTTGTCGGACGAAACGGCTATCGCCGGAACATCAGGAGAAAGCGTCAGGAGCCGCACAGTCGGCGGAACAGAAACTGCACGGCACACCGCCGCGCAAAGGGACTTCCTGGCGGAACTGGCCAACGGCCTTGAAGACCGCCAACTCGCCCGGGACGAAGAAACCCTCACGGTCTACTCAATCGACCAAGGGCCCACAGTGGAGCGACACCTTCCATTGGCCGTTGTGTGGGCAGAATCCGTAGAGGATGTCCAGCACGTGGTTCGCAGCTGCGCCGCCCATCACGTGCCGATCGTCGCCCGTGGCGCGGGAACCGGCGTATCGGGAGGAGCGCACGCCACCGAAGGCTGCATCGTCCTGAGCCTGGAACGGATGAACCGCATCCTGGACCTCAACCCCGATGACGAGACCGCCGTCGTCGAACCGGGCGTCATCAACGCCGAGCTGAACGCCGCCGCCGCCCCGCACGGCCTCATGTACGCGCCCGACCCGGCGAGCTACAAAATGTCCACCATCGGCGGCAACGTGGCCACGAACGCTGGAGGCCTGCGCTGCGCCAAGTACGGCGTGACACGCGATTCCGTGCTGGCGCTGGATGTCGTGATGGCGGACGGTTCGCTCATGCACACCGGCCACCAGACCTTTAAGGGCGTGGCAGGCTACGACCTGACCGCGCTGCTGGTGGGCTCCGAGGGAACCCTGGGCATCGTGGTCGGGATAACTGTCCGGCTGAAGTACCTCCCGTGCGAAGTCCACACCATCGCTGCGTTCTACCAGGACTTCCGCAACGCTGCCGCCGGAGTGCTGGCCGTTGGCCGGGCGAGGGTACAACCGGCCATCATGGAACTCCTGGACAACGGGACCCTTGAGCAATTGGACGAATTGCACGGAGGCGACCTACAAAAGCGCGGCAAGTCCCTGCTCCTCATCCAGACCGACGGCTTCGGCGCCGCTGCGGAGGCCGACGTCGTCCGGGAGGTCCTCGCCGCGGGCGGCGCCACAGTCACCACCGAAGCCAGCGCCGAGGCGGAAATGCTGGTGGAACTGCGCCGCAACAGCCGCGGCGTGGAAGTCGACGACGAGTTCAGGGTAGGGGAAGACATCGCGGTGCCGCGTTCACGCCTGGTGGACTTTGTCGCCGAACTGGAAGCCATGGCCGCACGCTTCCAGGTCCGCCTCAAAGTAGTGGCCCACGCCGGCGACGGCAACCTCCACCCCACGTTCTGGATGGACCGGGTAGACCCCGCCACGGATGCCGACGCACTGGTCCGGCTCAACGCCGCCCTCGACGAATCCATCCGGGTAGGCCTGGAAATGGGCGGGACCATCACGGGCGAGCACGGGATCGGGCAGTACAAGCTCCGCTGGCTGGGGCTTGAGCAGCCTGAGCCGGTGCGTGAGTTGCAGCGGCGGATCAAGGAGTTGTTCGATCCGCAGGGGATCCTGAATCCGGGGAAGGCTATCTAGGGCAGTCCGTGGGCGCGTGGGCGGCCCAAAGGGCCAGAACGCTCTGCGCGCTCGGTCGTGCCTCCCTTAGACGCGCGCTGCCGCGTTCCGGCCCTTTGGGCCGGTGCGCCTTGAGCACCCACTGGTATCCCAAAATTTACCGACCGCTTATTACATCCCGCCGATTCCCTGCATTTACTTTCCGTCAATCACCTCATAGTCTTACTTGGTATACCAAAGTGGCTATGAGGAGATTGACGTGGAAGAACGGCGCAGAGCTGGTGTCCTACCTTCGGGGAGTGGGGGCCGACTCGCTACGGGGCTCGTGTTGCTTGCTCTCGTGATGGTTTCCATCAATCTCCGGCCGGCCATTACCACCGTCGCCGGGGTGCTGAACCAGGTTCCCGGGGTGTTTGGGCTGGATCCTGCGCTGCTTCCGCTGCTGGGGACCCTGCCGGTGCTGGCCTTTGGTATTTCGGGTCCGATCGGGCCTTGGCTGGCCCGGCGGGTCGGAACCGGGCGTGCCGTTGCGGTGGCCCTGTTGGTACTGGCTGCGGCCCTGATCGTTCGTGCGACGGTGCCTGCGCTGCTGTTGCCCGGTACATTCCTGGCGGGCTCGGCGATCATGACCGCAAGTGTGCTGGTACCGCAGATCGTCAAAGCCAATCGCGGCACCGGCTGGTGGACTGGCCTGTGCACTATGGGATTCGGTCTCGGCGCTGCGCTGGGCGCGGGACTCGTTCAGCCCCTGGAGCAGGCCTTTGGCGGAAACCTGCCCTCAGCCCTCGCGGTGTGGGCGGTGCCCGCTTTGATCGGCGCGTTCCTGATCCATCGGTCCGGAGGACGGCCGACGGCGGCACCCGCCGCTGCGGGTACGGTTTCCGGAGCCTCCGGTGCAGCCACACCGCTGCGGAGACAGCGCACGGCGTGGGCTGTCACGGCGTTCTTCGGCCTTCAGGCGATGCTGTACTTCGCCATCACGTCGTGGCTGGCCGTGTACCTGGTATCCCGGGGTCTTTCGCCAGCCGACTCTGCGGCATTGCTCGCTTGGTTCAGCCTGGCGGGACTCCCGGCCAGTTTGCTGGCCCCGGTCCTTGCCAGCCGCCCGCGTATCCTGCGGGTCATGGCGCCGGGACTGGGGTTGTCGGTGGCCGTTGCCCTCCTGGGAGTCCTCACCGCACCTACGGAACTGCAGTTCATCGCCGTCGGGGTTTTGGGGGTTGTCCAGAGCGCAGGCTTCGGATTGGCCATGGCCCTGGTAGTGATCCGGTCAGCCGGGCCGCAATCTGCCGGGCGGCGATCGGCCATGAGCCAGGGCTTCGGATTCGCCCTGGCCTCCCTCGGCCCGCTGCTGGCAGGGTTGCTGCATGCGGTGACCGGAGGGTGGGAGGTGACGTTCTGCGTGCTTGCCGCGGAAGCTGTGGTGCTGGCCGGTGCTGGATTCTTCGCAATCCGCGGACCATTGGTCAGCGTGGGATCAGCCGAGTCAGCCCCGGAGCCGGCCGGGCCTGTCGGGGCGCACCCCCGCGGCGTATCCTCGGCGTTATGACGAACTCATCAGGGACGAACCAGCCAGCAACACCCGCCACCGAAATCCTTGAAACCAACGAATGTTGGGAGCTCCTCCGGGGCGTCTCAGTGGGCAGGCTTGCCGTGTGGGTGGACGACCACCCGGACATCTTCCCCGTGAACTACAAGGTTGACCACGGCACCATGGTGTTCCGGACCGGCGAGGGTACCAAGCTCCACGCTGCCCTCGGCGACGCGCCAGTGGCCATCGAAGCCGATGGGGTCAACGCCGAAACCGGCGTGGCGTGGAGCGTGGTGGTCAAAGGCCAGGCGTCGGCCGTGAAACTGACCCAGGAGGTGCTGGACACCATCGGGCTCCTGCTCTTTCCCTGGGAGGCAGGGCAAAAGGACCAGTTCATCCGCATCACGCCCAACAAAGTCACGGGACGGCGCTTCACGGTGACTCCCGCCGTGACCTGGTGGACGCCGCTCGATAACGCCTCCACGGCCCGCGCCGAATAGGCCGAACCAAGAAACCCGCCCCTGTCCGGCTTCTTCCCCTTGCGGGGCGGGAGCTTGGTCAGGGGCGGGTTTCGTGCCGGCTAGACGAGTTCCAGCTGGTCGGCCACTACCTTGCCGGCGTGGATGACCGTGCGGTCCCTGCCCCGGTCCATCACCGTGGACGCCACAGTTTCGCCGTCCACCAGGAGCAGTTCCGCCGGATCGCCAACCTCGACGCCGGGACGGTGGGCCGTGTCCTTCAGCCGGGTCGCGGCGGGGTCCAGGATGCTCGCCCCGCCGATGGTGGCGATGGCCAGGCAGTGCTCGATCAACTCGTCCTTGCGGAAGCCATGGGTAAAAGCGAGCTGCCACGTCCGGTCCAGCATGTCGGTGTTGCCGTAGGGGGACCAGTAGTCACGCTGGCCGTCCTCGCCCAGGCCAAGCCGTACCCCGGCCTCGGTCAGCAGCGGGATGGGCAACTGGCCGGCAGCAGCTGGAGCCACCGAAGCCAGGGAGACATCAAGCTCTGCGAAGGCGTCAATCAGCCTGCGCGTGGTGGCCTCATTGACGCTGCCCAGTTGGTAGGCGTGGGACATGGTCACCTTGCCCTGCATCCCCAGGGCCCGCGTCCGTTCCAGCACCAGGTCCGTGCTGAAGACGCCGAGTTCGCCGGGTTCGTGAAGGTGGATATCAATGGGGACCTGGTACTTCTCGGCGAGGCCGAACACGATGTCGAGGTGCCTCGCAGGGTCCCGGTCCAGGGTGCAGGGATCAATGCCACCCATCACGTTGGCGCCGGCCTTGAGCGCTTCCTCCATGAGTTCCACCGTCCCTTCCTCCAGTAACAAGCCGGCTTGGGGGAAAGCAATAATGTCCACCGAAGCCTGGCCGGCGAACTTCTCCTTGGCGGCAGCAACGGCGTCGAAGCGTTCCAGCCTGCAGTCCACGTCAACCTGTGCGTAGGAGCGGACCCGGGTGGTGCCCCTCGCGATCATCCTCCCCAGGGTGTCGTTCACGCGATCCTGCAGTGGCACCTCGGCGTTGCGCCAGTTCTTCCGGTCGTTCATCATCATGGTCCACACACCCGGACCGCCGGTGTGCTCGCGGAACGGCAAACCGATCCGGGTGGAATCGAGGTGGACGTGGACGTCGGAGAAGGAGGGCAGCAGCAAGCGTCCGCGTCCCTCCACTACGGTCACGTCGGCTGGAACGGCGCGGTCCGGGTCATGAGGTTCGACGCCGGTGATCTTGCCGCCTGCTTCTCCCGCGACGATGGTGACATCGCTGAGCGCTTGCCCCCACGGGCGGACGGCACGGATCAGGGTATTCAATGGTTGCTCCTTTGGTTGTGGATCAATTGCCTGCGTCTATTTCACGCCCGCCAGGGCCGTTGCGGCCATACCCGCGTGGTGGCAGGCCGGCGCGGCGGGCGTCGCCGGTGTTGGAATCTCGTTGATGCAGCGCTGGCGTTGTTCTTCCGGGAGGGTCCCGATCAAGGGGCAACGGGTCCGGAAGACACAGCCGCTGGGCGGATTGGCAGGAGAGGGCAGGTCGCCTCGAAGCCGGATCTTCACCTGTTCCCGGGCAGCCCTTGGATCCGGCAGGGGCACTGCCGAGAGCAGGGCCTTGGTGTAGGGATGCAGGGGGTTCCGGAAGAGCTCGTCGCGGGGTCCCTGCTCCACGATCTTGCCCAGGTACATCACCGCAACTTCGTGGGAAATGTGCCGGACCACGGAGAGATCGTGGGCGATGAAAATGTAGGAAACGCCGGTGTCCTGCTGGATCTGCTGCAGGAGGTTCACCACCTGGGCCTGCACGGAGACATCCAGCGCGGAGACGGGCTCATCGCACACAATGACCGACGGGTTCAGGGAAATGGCCCGGGCAATACCCACGCGTTGGCGTTGCCCGCCGGAGAATTCATGCGGGAACCGGTTGTAGTGTTCCGGCTTCAGGCCAACCTGGTCCAGGAGTTCCTTGACCCGGTTCTTAAGGCCGCCAGGCGGGTTGATCTTCTGCGCCACCATGGGAGCGGCAATGGCTGTGCCCACGCTCTGCCGCGGATTCAGGGAAGCGAAAGGATCCTGGAAGATCATCTGGACCTTGCGGCGGAAGTTGTACAGCTCCCGGCCCCGCAACTGGCTGATGTCCACGCCGTCGATCACTATCCGCCCGGCCGTCGGGTCCATAAGCCGGGCCACCATGCGGCCGGTGGTCGACTTGCCGCAACCGGACTCACCCACGAGCCCCAAAGTCTGGCCGCGGGCGAGACTGAAGGACACGCCGTCGACCGCTTTGACCGATCGCTTGGCGGCTCCCGGCAGCAACCCGCCCTTCAGCGGGAAGTGCTTTTGCAGGTTCTCCACCTGGAGAATTGGTTCATGTTCCACGGCTGGTCCTAACGCGAATTCCGGATGGTGATGATCTGCGGGCCGCTCAAGTGGCAGCGTTGGCCGTGGCCGTCGTCGATTGTCAGCTCCGGGCGCTGCTTGGCGCAGACGCCGTCGCCGACGAGCTCGGCGTACTGGCAGCGTGCGCTGAAGATGCAGCCCTTCGGCAGGTCAAGGAGCGACGGCGGCTGGCCGGGTATCGGGTTCAGCCGGCCCGCGGCGCTGTTCAGCGTGGGCATGGAGTTGAGCAGGCCCAGGGTATATGGATGCCGGGTGTCGTAGAAGATGTCGTCCACCGGCCCGGACTCGACGCACTGGCCGCCGTACATGACCAGCACGTTGTCGCAGACCTCGGCCACTACGCCGAGGTCGTGCGTGATGAGGATCAGCGCAGAGTTCGTTTCCTCCTGGAGCTCTGACATGAGGTCCAGGATCTGCGCCTGGACAGTCACGTCCAGGGCGGTGGTGGGTTCGTCGGCAATCAGCAGCTCCGGCTCGCAGATCAGCGCCATCGCGATCATTGCGCGCTGGCGCATGCCACCGGAGAAGTGGTGCGGGTACTCGTCGAAGCGCTGCTCCGGGCTGGGGATACCCACCCTTCCCAGCATGTCGACGGCGGCTGCCCGGGCCTGCTTTTTGCTCGCCTTGTTGTGGACCAGGTAGGCCTCGGCAATCTGGTGGCCCACAGTGTAGAAGGGGTGCAGTGCCGACAGTGGATCCTGGAAGATCATTCCGATGTTGCGGCCGCGGAGCTTGCGCATGGCGGACTCGGGCAGCGTCACCAGGTCCTTGCCTTGGAACATGGCCTGCCCGGTCACCTGCGCGGAGGTGCCTTTGAGCAGGCCCATCAAGGCCTGGCTGGTGACGGACTTTCCGGATCCGGATTCACCCACGATGCCCAGGGTCTCGCCACGTTCCAGGGCGAAGTCCATGCCGTTCACTGCGGAGACAACGCCGTCATCCGTAGGGAACTTCACTGTGAGGCCGTGGACTTCAAGGAAAGCAGCGGTTGCTGTACTTCCGGCAGTAGCGCTCGCGGTGTTGGTCTGAAGCTGGGTCATTGGAGCCTCACTCGGGGATCGATGGCGGCGTAGGCGAGGTCCACGGCGACGTTCGCAACGATGACGAAGAACGCGGCCAGCATGGTGATGGCCATGGTGACTGGAAGGTCGCCGGAGATGGCGGCGTGCACTGCCGTGAAGCCCAGGCCCGGGACGGAGAAAATCTGTTCAGTGAGGACCGCGCCCCCGAGAAGGAGGCCGATGTCCATTCCGAGCATGGTGACAACCGGGGTGATGCCGGCACGGACGCCGTGCTTGAACGTGACCGTCCGGGGTGCCAGTCCTTTCGCGCGGGCGGTCCTGATGAAGTCCTCGCCAAAGGTTTCAATCATGTTGGTTCGGGTGACGCGGATGTAAGAGGCGCTGAACAGGACAGCCAAGGCGATCCACGGCAACAGATAGTTGGCCACCCAGGCTCCGGGACCCTGCGGTCCGAACGGGCTGTTGATTTCGTTGGTGGTGAACGGCAGAAGATGCAGCTGGTTGACGAACAGGAGCAGCAGAAACAAGCCGGTGACCGGGATGGGCAGCGAGACCCCCACTGAGGCAGCACCCACGATGAACTTGTCCACCGGCGTTCCTTTGCGGAGGGCGGCCAGCAGACCCAGTCCGACGCCGGTGATGGTCCACAGGACCAGTGCGCCGATGGCCATGGAGAAGGTGTAGGGGAGCGAGCGGCCGATGATGTCGGCAACGTTCTCATTGGTTTGGAACGACTTGCCGAGGCAGGGCCATTCGCAAAGCGTCTGGGCTCCCGGAGCGCCGATCATGCGCGAGGAGAAGAAGCCCCGGATGTAGTCGATGTACTGGATAAGGAATGGCTGGTCCATGCCCAGGGCTACGCGGGCTTCAGCCACGCGTTCGGGAGTGCACTCCTGGCCGCAGGCTGCGGCGGCGGGATCGGACGGACCGAGCTGGAAGAGCGTGAACGTAATGAAACTGACGGCGGCAAGCAGCAGGACCAGCGATCCGGTCCGGCGAAGAATGAAAGTCATCATGGTGGTGGTTGCGGGCCGCCCGCCGGGGCAGGCGGCCCGCTTCTCCTTCTGGACTATGCCCGAATGGTTGTCAAAGCCCGGTTACTGCTCGACGCCGACGATGGAGAGGTCGATGCCGCCGAAGAAGTAGCCCACCTGGGCATTGCGGACATTCGAACCGACCACGCTGTTCGTGTGGCTGCGGATAAGCGGGACGATCGGGTAGGTCTTCAAGGCAGAACCGAAGGCCTCTGCCCACTTCTTGCCAAGTTCCTCGGAGGTGCCGTCCGTGTTGCGCAGATCGAACATTGCCTTGGACACAACGGGGTCGAAGTAACGGGACGTGTTGGAGAAGCCATAGCTGGTGCCCTCATTGTTCGGTCCCAACAGAGGGTCGGCGGAGGTGCGGATCGACGCCGGGTCGGCGCCACCGCACCAGCCGGAGCGGCCCATGTCCGGGAGCTGTTCGCTGGCAAGGACCGAGTAGTAGTTCGGGGCGGGAATCGGAACCAGTTCCACGTCGATGCCCAGGGCCTTGAGGTTCTGCTGGACCACTGTGCCGGTGTTCTTGAAGGCGTCCCGGTTGTTGGCGTAGCCGTACGTCAGGGTCTTGGGGTAGTCCTTGCCTTCCAGGAGCTTCTTGGCTTCCTCGAGCTTGGGCTTGCCGGTGGGGTCCAGTTCCAGCTCCGTTTCCACGTAGCCGCGCATCTTGGAGTTCAGCGGGCTCTGGGTGATCTCGCCGAAGCGGCGTCCGCCGTACTGGACCAGGATGGACTGGCGGTCCAGGGCCAAGGCGATCGCCTTGCGGACGTCCGGGTCCTTGATCTTCTGGGTGTTCAGGCTCAGGACGTCGTTGCAGCCCAGCAGGCCCGAAGCTACGCGGTCCTTGACCTTGGCATCTGCCAGCTTTGCGGAGTCGGAGGTTTGAAGCGCGCCGTTGGAGTCGAGCGTGATGGCGTTGGGGTCCGAGTCGGCAAGCAACTGCTGGCTGATGGTGGCCTGGGACGTGGACAGGGAGAAGCTGAAAGTGTCCGGGAGGGCGGAGCGGTTGGGGTCGGTTGCCGGATCCCAGTGCGGATTGCGGACCAGCTTGAGGGACTTGCCGCGGTTGTAGGACTCCACCATGTACGGGCCCGAGGAAACGGGGTGGTTGGTGTAGTCCAGCTTGGTGTCCTTGGCTTTGGGGACCGGAGCCGTGTTGGAGCGCGACGCCAAGGCCGGGAACTCGGCGAAGGGCTTCTTCAAGTGGAAGACCACGGTGCGCTCGTCGGGCGTTTCAACAGCCTGAAGCACAGCGGCAGGATCCTTGTACGGACCCTTGTACCCGCCGGCGTCGAGCGCTGCATTCAACTCCTGCGGCGCCTGGGTGAAGACATCCTGGGCGAAGGTGCGTTCCACTCCGTACTTGATGTCGGCGGAGGTGATCGGTGTTCCGTCCTCGAACTTCACGCCGTCCTTGAGGGTGAACGTCCAGCTGAGGCCGTCATCGGAGACCTTGCCCGTGTCCGTGGCGAGGTCCGGGACCACCGTTGGCGGCTGGCCCGCTGTTTCCTTGGCCATGGTGAGCGTGCGGTAGTACAGCTGGCCGACGTTGGCCGTCTGGACGTAGTTGCTGTTGCCCGGGTCCAGGGTCTGGAAATCGGAGGACATCAGGACGTTGAGGTTTCCGCCCTTGGAAGTGAAGCCGGACTTGACCACATTGGGGGCCAGTTCGGTGACGGACTCCGCGGGCTTGGAGTTGCCCGGCTGGTTTTGGCCGGCGCCGCAGCCGGTGGCTGCCACGGCAATCAGCACGGAAAGAGCAAGGGCTCTTGCGGGGGTTTTCATGATGCTCCTTGTAGAGGGTGGGGCGATGCGGGGAATGGTGCGGAATTTGTCGGCGGGGTTCTTTGTCAGCGGGAGGACTTGGGATCCAGCGCATCCCGGACGGCGTCGCCCAGGAGGTTGAAGGCCAGCACGGTGACGATGAGCATGATGCCCGGTACAGCCAGGAACCACGGGTCGCTGAGGTACCAGTTGCCGGACTGGGCGGCGTTGAGCATCTGGCCCCACGACGGTGTGGGGTCCTTGACACCGACGCCGAGGAAGGACAGTGCCGCTTCGGCGGAGATGTTGGTGGGGATCAGCATGGTGGCGTACACAAGGACGACTCCCATGACGTTGGGGATGATCTGCCGGAAGAGGACGCTGAGGTGGGAGGCACCGAAGGACCGGGCGGCTTCCACGAATTCGCGCTCGCGGAGGCTCAGCACCTGGCCGCGGACGATGCGTGCAAGGTAGGCCCAGCCGAAGAAGCCCAGGATGATCACCAGCGAGGCCATGGGCAGGAAGCTGCCTTCGCCCAGCGGGGTATCGCGGAGCCGTGACTGCAGGATGGGCGTCAGCGAGAGCACCAGGAGCAGGTGCGGGAACGCGAGGAACAGGTCCATGATCCGGCTGATGATGGCGTCTGTCTTGCCGCCGAAGTAGCCGGCGGCTGCGCCAAGGACCGTGCCGAGGACCACGGAGACTGCAGTGGAAAGCAGCGCAATGGTCAGGGAGACCTGGCCGCCGTAGGCAAGCCGCGCGAAGAGGTCCCGGCCCAGTCCGGGCTCCACACCCAACCAATGCTGCGCCGAGGGGTACATGAACCCGGGGAGGGGCAGCCCGGGTGTTTGGAAGTCGTCCAGGACTTCGGGGCTGGTGTTGGACGTGTAGGGATCGTTGCCGGACATGGCGCTGAGCACAGGGGCAAGGATGGCGAACAACAGGATTGCCACCACGACGCACAGGCTAAGAAGTGCCACCTTGCTGCGTCGGATCCGCATCCATGCGGTGGCGAGCAGTGAGCGGGCTTCGGCAGGTGCCGCCACTTTGCCTTCCGGCGTCGTTGCCGGAGGCAGCGGCGGACTGCCGGTACTTGGTTCGACGGACTGTATCTGGGTCAACGGTTCTGCTCGTTTCGTGATCAGGAGCTTGCTCCGGAGTTCTTGTATACCAAAATAGACTAGAGCAGGATTCATGCGATGTAAATCACAAATAATGTACTGTTTGGAATACCAGAGAGTAATACGAGTTGTCCGGACGGGACAGGAAACAGGAGACGACGTGCGCACAAAGGTCACCGCCCGCTACGTGCTGGGCCACCACAACGGACATCACGTGCTGCTGGAAAACGCGTGCGTGGTCTACAGCGGCCACACCATCGACTTCGTGGGCCATGACTTCACCGGTCCTGTGGACGAGGAACGGCACATGGGGGATGCGCTGCTCATGCCCGGCCTGATCGACCTCGATGCCCTCACCGACATCGACCACCTCATCCTGGACAGCTGGGCCGGCGCTGAGCAGGCCAAAGGCCACCAGTGGTCCGAGGACTATTTCCGTAACCGCCGCACCGATGTCTTCACGGCCGGGGAACGCCAGCAGATCCGTCAGTACGCCCTGATCCAACTCGTCCTGCACGGCATCACCACCTACATGCCCATCGCCTCCGAAGTGCACTCCGAATGGGCGGAATCGTTCGAGGAGCTGGCGGGCATGGCAGAGACAAGCCGGCGGCTGGGCCTGCGCGGCTACCTCGGCCCGGCCTACCGCTCGGGCGTGAACGTCGTGTTGGACGATGGCAGCCGTTCAGTCATGTTCGACGACGACCGCGGCCGTGAGGGTCTTGCCGACGCCTTGCGCTTCATTGACCACGCGAACGAGCTCAACGATCCCTTGGTCAACGGAGTCCTGCTCCCGTGCCGCATTGAGACGCTGGACATCGAATTGCTCAAAGCCACTGCCGCAGCTTCCAGCGAGCGGGACGTGCTGGTGCGCCTGCACTCCCTGCAAGGGCTCGTGGAGCGACAACTCATCCAGGACTGGCACGGCGTAACGCCACTGGAACTCCTCGACCAGGTAGGCCTCCTCAACGAGCGGCTCCTGATCCCGCACGCCACCTACACGGACAGGAACCCTGCGGTCCATGGCGAGGATCGCGGCGACCTCGCGCAGTTGGCGGACAGCGGCGCCAGCATCATCCACTGCCCCCTCACCTCCATGCGTTACGGCAGCACACTGGACTCCTTCAACGCCTACAAGAGCGCGGGCATCAACATTTCCCTGGGCACGGACTCATTCCCGCCCGATCTCATCCGGGGCATCGATGCCGGCGTGCAGCTCGCCAAGATCCTCGCCGGAAGCAACGACGCCGGAGACGTCGCCGGATACTTCGACGCCGCCACGCTGGGCGGTGCCCACGCCTTGAGGCGCCCGGACCTGGGCCGGCTTGAGCCCGGCGCCCAGGCTGACCTGGTGGCGTTCTCCTTGGAAGACTTCCGCGACGGCGTCCACGACGACCCGCTGCGGACCCTCCTTCTCAACGGCACAGCCCGCCAGGCCGTGCTGTCCGTCGTGGCAGGCCGGACCATCATGGTTGACGGGACGATCGAAGGCGTTGACCTGGCCTTTTGGCGGTCCAAGGGGCAGGAATTATTCGACAGGATGCGTGGAGCCTACAGCAGCCGTGACTTTGGGAACCGCCCGGCCGATGAGCTGTTTCCGCCCGTGTATGCTCGGTTGGAACGCTGACCGGCGCCGCCCGGCGGCGGCAGCGTACGCAGTGATGAAGGGAAGTTCCACAGTGGCTGAGGCGACGCCGGAAACCGGGAATGGCCGCGATGACGAGGCCCGCGCGGAGAACGTCTACCAATTGGTACTGGAGGGCATTGTCACGGGCAAGTACGCCCAAGGCGTGCGGCTGCGCGAACGCGAACTCTCGGAGATTTACAGCGTCTCCCGCATCCCGGTCCGTGAGGCCATCCAGCGCCTGGAGCAGGACGGTTTCGTGGAGACCTTCCCGCGCCGCGGGGCGGTGGTCCGCCAGCTGACTCTCACGGACGTCAATGAGCTCTTTGATATCCGCCTGTGCTTGGAAACCTTCGCCGCGAGGATGGCCGCCACCCGGGTGGCCGAGGGCAGCGACGGCGGCCGGTTGGAGGAACTCATGGAGGCCTCCAACGCCGCCATCGACGAGGACCGGACCGAGGATGTCGCCGTGATCAGCGCAGAGCTTCACGCCGAGATCGTGCGCCTGTCAGGGAACAGGCTCCTCATCGAATCCGTGAAGCCGCTGTTTGGGCGTATGCGCTGGATTTTCGGGCTCACGCACAACCGCAGCAACGAACTCCAACGCGACGAGCATACGGAACTCTGCAACGCGATCCTCAAGGGCAAGCCGGACCTGGCGTATTCACTGGCGTACTCGCACATCGAGCTGGGCCGCGAGCCCGTGCTGAACGGGCTCGCGGAAACCCTGGAACCCTGAGTTTTTGTCCAGATAACGCCCTTTAGGAGCCGTCTTAGGGGCGTTAGCTGTACAAAAACTCCATTAGTCGTCGGCGTCCGGGTACTCGTCCTCGTCGTCGTACCGGCCTGACTCCTCCACTTCGACCTCAAGGATCTTGAGCAGTTCCGTGTCCGGGTTCAACATGATGGCGGCCTCGTCACGGCGGTGCTGCAGCACAGTGTCCAGGTAGGACTGCACGGTTTCAGCCAACGGCACGTACCTGTCCTGTTTCTGGCTCATGTACCAGCGGTGTTCCAGGACCTCGTGAACAACCTCAGCCGGCTCCAGCTTTCCCGCCAGATGGCGTGGGATGGAGCGGACAATGGGCTCGAAGATCTGGCTGACCCAGATGTGCGCGCTGATTTCCTCGTCCAGGTCCGGGTTGTTGTCGGCCCGGAACTGGTCCATGTCGTTCAGGAGCCTGCGGGCCTGGTTCTCCTGGGCGTCCAAACCGGTCAGGCGTAGCAGCCGCCGCTGGTGGTGCCCGGCGTCCACCACCTTGGGCTGGAGCTGGATGGTGGAGCCGTCCGCCGTCGTCTTGATGGCGTATTCTTCAACGTCGAAGCCGAGCTCGTTGAGGCGCCGGATGCGTGCACCCACGCGCCAGCGCTCGCCCAGTTCGAAGGATTCCTTCTCGGTCAGTTCAGTCCACAACCGGCGGTAGCTGCCCATGATCAGCTCACTGGTGGCTACAGGATCCACCTTCTCCTCAATGAGGCCGCCGTCCAGCAGGTCCATGAGCTCACCGGCGATGTTCACCCTGGCGATCTCAAGGTCGTATTCGCGCTGGCCCATGGAAAGGTCCGGGTAGAGCTCGCCCGTTTCGGCGTCCACCAAATAGGCGGCAAAGGCACCTGCGTCACGGCGGAACAGCGTGTTGGACAGCGAGACGTCGCCCCAGTAGAAGCCGATCAGGTGCAGGCGGACCAGCAGGAGGGCCTGCGCATCAATAAGGCGGGTCAGGGTGTCCTTGCGGAGCATCTGCGAAAACAGGGCGCGGTAAGGCATGGAGAACTTCAAGTGCCGGGTCACCAGCACCGGATTGAGCGGCCGGCCATCTGCCGTGGTGCGGCCGGTAATGACGGCTACGGGCTCCACACAGGGGACATCCAGCCGCGCCAGTTTGCGCAGCATATGGTACTCGTGCCGTGCAACGTGCTCCGACGTTTCCTTGATGGCGATCACCGAACCGCCCAAGTGGGCGAACCGGACAATGTGCCGGGAAATACCGCGGGGAAGGGCGGCAAGGTTCTCAGCCGGCCAATCCTCCAACGCAATGTGCCAGGGCAGATCCAGCAACTCCGGATCTGCCGTTGCCGCCGTGATGTTCAGCGAACCGATGACGCTGGCCGGAGGGGCGGCATCCTGCGCGCTGGCAGCCTCGGTCCGCGGGAGCTTGCCGATCTGCCCGTAGTCGGTGGGTTCGTCGTGCCACTGGGCTTCGTTTTGCTCGCTCATGCCTCAATTGTTCCGTACTCAGGGGAAGCGGACGCACCCGCGTCCGTGAAGGGGTTCAGCGGCGGGGCTGACCATTCGACGTCGGGGGCCTCCTGGAAGACGACGCCCTGCTTGGCGAGGCGCTCACCAAAGGCGCCCAGCCGACGTCGGAAGTCACCGGCGTTGCGCAACTCCTGGCCGGTCCAGGCGACTTCCGCCAGCGAGATGGCCCGGGGGTAGAGCAACCACTGTGCTTGTTGATTGTTGCGGACGGTCTCGGTCCAGAGGGGGCCTTCGACACCCAGGATCTGCTGGTCCGTCAGGCCGCCTTGGGCCGGGTCCCAGTTGTAGTACTCGGCCCAGGTGAAGGGGCCGCCCTTGACCCATTCAAGGCCCACAGGACTCTCCGGGGAGTACTTCTGGTCCAGATAGGTGTTGGCTGCCGGCGACATGATCAGTGTGGGTGTGCTGGCATCAGCCTGCTGGACAATCGCTTCCAGATCTCCGAACCAGTACTGGATCACGGCCCCGTTCGGAAGCTCTGCCTCGGCGAACTCGTTCCAGCCCACCACGGTCTTTCCGGTGAGTGAAGCCAAGCGGGCAAATTCCTGCATCATGTCGAGGTAGTTCCGGTGCCCCGTTACCAATGCTTCGTCGCCACCGATATGCAGGTAGGGGCCAACGGTTATCGCGGCAAGCTGGCCCAGGACCTCGGCTACGAACTCATAGGTGGCCGGGAGTGAGGCGTCCAGCGTTGACCAGCCGACGTCGGCAGTGGTGCTCATGTCCTTGGCGACGCCGTCCGGGTTGAGCTGCGGAATGGCCGCGAGGGCGGCGTTGACGTGTCCGGGAAGGTCGATCTCCGGAATGACGACGACGTTCCTGACAGCGGCGTACGCCTGGAGTTCCTTGTAATCCTGCTGGGTGTAGAAACCGGACTTGCCGCGGGGCGGAACTGCCGTGGCGACTTCCACCGCTCCCTGGCCGCCCACGTCGGTCAGCTTGCTGTAGTCCAAGCCCGACGGGTTCTCTTCCGGTTGGCGGATTTCGATCCGCCAGCCTTGGTCGTCGGTCAGATGCAGGTGAAGGGCATTGAACTTGAACTGCGTCATGACGTCGATCTGCTCCTTGACCTCCTCCACCGTGAGGAAGTTGCGGGCAACATCGAGCATGAGGCCGCGGTAGGCAAAGCGCGGAGCGTCCAGGATCTCGACGGCGGGAACCACCCAGGTGCCGGCGTCGCGGTTTTGGGCGGCGTCGGTTTCTTCGATCGCTGCGGGGAAGAGCTGCCTGAGCGTTTGCAGTCCGTTGAACAGGCCGGCAGGGGTGGAGGCGGTAAGCCGGACGCCATCCTCGGCGACGGTCAGTGTGTAAGCCTCTCGGCCGCCGTCGAACGAATCCACCAACTCCAGGGCGATATCTCCTGGGCGGTGTTCTTCAACCAGCGGCAGTGCAAAGCCGGTGGCGGTGCGGAGCAGCGCGGCTAACTGTTCAGCGGGCTGCGCGGCGGCATGGCCGGCCGCGATCCTGGCGCCGGGGGAGAGGGTGAAAGCCGGGCCGTCCTGGGGTGCGACGTGGGAGGGCCGGGGAATCAGGTGATCTGTGGTGTTCATGCCGTTCTTTCCGGGAAGAAGGTTAACGTGATAACGGCCCGACCGGAAGGGTCGGGCCGCCATCACAATGCGGAACGTACAGACGCGATTAGTCGCCCAGGCGCAGGCCCGTCTTGGTGTCGAACAGGTGCACGTGGCCGGACTGCGGACGAACGAAGATGGACTCGCCCTTCATCGGGGGGCGGCGGCCGTCGACGCGTGCGACGATGTCGTGGCTCTTGCCATCAAGGATGGTGTGGCCGTAGACGTAAGCGTCGGCACCGAGTTCTTCAACCACGTCAACCTCAACCTGGAGGCCTTCGCCGTTGCCGACGGTCTCGAGGTCTTCCGGACGGGAACCAACGGTCACGGTCTGGCCGTGGGCTTCCTGGAGAACGTCACGCGGCACGGGGTAAACGGTTCCGCCGAACTGGACGCCGCCGTCGACGACCGGCAGTTCCAGCAGGTTCATGGCCGGGGAGCCGATGAAGCCTGCAACGAAGACGTTCTTCGGGCGGTCGTACAGGTTGCGCGGGGTGTCAACCTGCTGGAGCAGGCCGTCCTTCAGGACTGCAACGCGGTCACCCATGGTCATGGCCTCGACCTGGTCGTGCGTCACGTAAACCGTGGTGACGCCGAGGCGGCGGGTCAGGGATGCGATCTGCGTACGGGTCTGGACGCGGAGCTTGGCGTCAAGGTTGGAAAGCGGCTCATCCATGAGGAAGACCTGCGGGTTACGGACGATTGCGCGTCCCATGGCAACACGCTGACGCTGACCACCGGAGAGAGCCTTCGGCTTGCGGTCCAGGTACTGCTCAAGGTCAAGAAGCTTGGCGGCTTCGCGAACACGCTCTGCGCGCTCTTCCTTGGAAACGCCGGCGATCTTCAGTGCGAAGCCCATGTTGTCCGCAACGGTCATGTGCGGGTACAGGGCGTAGTTCTGGAAGACCATTGCGATGTCCCGGTCCTTCGGGGGAACATCCGTGACGTCGCGGTCACCGATCAGAATGCGGCCGGCGTTCACATCCTCAAGACCTGCGAGCATGCGCAGGGAGGTGGACTTACCGCAACCGGAGGGTCCAACGAGGACCAGGAATTCGCCATCGGCGATGTCGATGTTGAGCTTATCGACGGCGGGCTTATCTGTGCCCGGGTACAGACGCGTAGCGTTATCAAAAGTAACTGTAGCCACAGTTATCAATCCCTTCACCGGCAGGTACGTGCCGGACGATCCGTTGTGAATGGTTCATTTTCTTCAGTTGAACTCCCCGGCCTGAGGCCGGGGAGGATCGTGTAACGCCGCACGGTACTGTGCGTCACATCACAACCAAGAGTATGTCAGACTTTTTGACTAACTACCTAAATGTTACGAACATCACATATGCAACTGCTCACATATCAGGCCTCTGCGGTGACCCGTCGGCGCTCCCGCAAAAGCGCTTCCAGCAACTCCGCCACGTGGACGGGAGCCTCCACCCGGTACTGTGCCTGGGTGTAATCCAAGCCAACCTTGATGCCGACGTCATCACCCATGAGCCTGCCCAGGGCGTCCTCATCCGTGACGTCGTCCCCGGCAAACAGGATGGCCGTGGCACCTGTCGCCTGGCGGAGGAACTCCACGGCTTCGCCCTTGGAAGCGTGGACCACGGAGGTTTCCAACACCCGCTTCCCCGTCTTCAGGTACACCCCCGGATAGTCGCCCAGGACCCGCGTGGCGGCCTCGACGGCGTCCTCCGCCACGTCGTCGTCGGCCATCCGGGTATGGAGGACCACCCCGGCAGGCTTGTCTTCGAGGACGGTCCCGGGGGCGATGTTCACGATTTCGGCAAGCACCTCACGGACGGCAGCCAGTTTCTTCCGCTGGTCCTCATCCAGTTCCAGGCCCAGGGATCCTTCGCCTAGCCACACCTCGGCGCCGTGGCTGCCGATCAGCAGCGTGTTGGCCGGGGGAGAGGCGACCCGCCGCAGACTGTCCAGGGCCCTGCCGGAGATGAGTGCCGTCGTCGTGCGTGGCAGTTCGGCGAGGCTCGCAAGCGCTGCAGCCGAACGCGGAAGGGGACGCGCGTCCTCGGCCCGGTCGACGATCGGCGAGAGGGTTCCGTCGAAGTCCAGCGCCACCAGCAGGTGCTCCGTGCCGGAAATACGACGGACGGCGTCCAAAAGTTCCGGTGACAGCGACAGGTTCTCAGCTGTCATCACGAACCACCTTCTCCTCCAATGCGGCCAGGAACTCGGCCGACCAATGATCGACATCGTGGTCCAGGATCTGCTTGCGCATCAGTTTCATGCGGCGGCGTGCTTCCTTCGGGGAGAGATTGATGGCGCGCAGGATGGTGGACTTGAGGCCGTCGATGTCGTGCGGGTTGATCAGCAGGGCCTGCTTGAGCTGATCGGCTGCGCCGGCGAACTCACTGAGGACCAGCGCGCCGTCGTCCTCGGAACGGGCCGTGACGTATTCCTTAGCCACCAGGTTCATGCCGTCGCGCAAGGCCGTCACCAACATGACGTCCGCAGCCAGATACAGAGCCACCATCTCTTCCACCGGGTAACTGTGGTGCAGGTAGCGCACGGCCGTGTTCTGGATGGTGTCGTACGTGCCGTTGATGTGGCCTACGGTGCCCTCGATTTCCTCGCGCAGAAGCCTGTACTGCTCCACGCGCTCCCTGCTGGGGCTGGCCACCTGGATAAGGGTAGCGTCCTCTACCTTGATATGCCCGTCCGCCAGGAGTTCCTCAAAAGCCTTGAGCCTGTGCCGGATGCCCTTGGTGTAGTCGAGCCGGTCCACGCCCAAGAGGATGGTCTTGGGGTTGCCCAGGTCCGTGCGGATCTGCCGGGCCCGCTCAATGATGTCCGGCCTGGCGGCGAGCTCGCGGATCTGGTCCACATCAATGGAGATGGGGAACGCCTGCGCCCTGGCGATGTGGGTCACTTCCCCGTCCGGGCCCTTCACATGAACCTGCTGCTGCTTCACGCTGGCGCCCAGGAAGCGGCGGGCGGAGCGCATGAAGTTGCCGGCGTCGCTGGGGCGTTGGAAGCCCAGCAGGTCAGCGCCAAGGAGGCCGTCGATGATTTCGCGGCGCCACGGCAGCTGGGCAAAGATCTCCGGCGGCGGGAAGGGAATGTGGTTGAAGAAGCCGATCTTGAGGTCCGGCCGGGATTCCCGCAACAGGCGCGGAACCAGTTGGAGTTGGTAGTCCTGCACCCACACAGTGGCGTCCTGTGCTGCGTGCCGGGCTACGGCGTCGGCGAACTTCCTGTTGACCTTGCGGTACGAATCCCACCAGGTCCTGTGGAACTCCGGCGGTGCGATGACGTCGTGATAGAGCGGCCAGATGGTCGCGTTGGAGAAGCCCTCGTAGAAGAGTTCAACGTCATCGCTGCTCAACTGTACGGGGATCAGGTCCATGCCTTCATGGCTGAACGGGCGCACGGTCTCATCCGGAGCGCCATGCCAACCTACCCACGCGCCGTCGGACTTGGTCATCATCGGCGCGAGCGCCGTCACCAGGCCGCCTGGCGAGCGGCGCCAGCCGTCCTTCTCATCGCCGTCGTCGCTGATCCGATCGACGGGCAACCTGTTGGAGACCACCATAAAATCGAACTTGGTTGCCGTGGGCTTCTTGACGGGGGAAGCCCGAACGCCTTCTTCGGTTGTGAGTTTCTCGCTTGCCAAATCCTGCATCAATGCTCCCTGGGGTTGCTGTGACTCAACTCCCAGCCTACTAGCGGAATCTTCCCCGGCGGTTGATCGTTCAACTACCGGGCGGACGGGTGCGCGGTAGAGCTCCAAGTTGGCTCCCGTAAACTGTCCCCGTTGCCCTAGCTATTCACTACGACGTCGAGTAACCCGAGGAACTGATGAGCCCCGCAAACGAATCCCGCCTGTCAAAGGCTGAACGCACCGCCCAGGCACGGGAAAAAGCGCGAGCAATCCGCGAAGAACAGTTGAAGAAGGAGAAGCGCAACAAGCTTCTGGTCGGCTGGGGCATCGTGGTTGCCATCGTCGTCATCATTGCCATAATCGCCGCAGTGGTCATCGGCAACATCCAGAACAACGCGCCGGTTGCAGACCAAGGCCCGACGCCGGCCAACGGCAACGTCCACGGCGGCGTCACGCTGCTGGCTGGCAGCGAAGTGGTGAAGTCGGAGCCCGGCAGCGTCAACGTCGCCGATGTTCCCTCCGCTCCCGCCACCAAGCCTGCCACGGTGACCGTGCCCGGCGGCGAAGCTGAGGCCGGCAAGCCCGTCAAGGTGATCGCCTACATCGACTTCATCTGCCCCGTCTGCAAGCGGTTCGAGACCACCTACGGAGAGTCCCTGACCAACCTCCGCAACGAAGGCAAGATCTCCCTCGAATACCGTCCCCTCGGGTTCCTGGACCTGCAGTCCACCACCAACTACTCATCCCGCGCAGCCAACGCCGCAGCATGCGTAGCGAACACCTCCCCGGAGAAGTACGCGGACTTCTTCAACCTGCTCTTCGAACGCCAGCCGGCCGAAGGCAGCGCAGGCATCTCCGACAAGGACCTGAAGGCCATGGCCACTGAGGTTGGCGCCGCCAATATCGACTCGTGCGTGGACAGCAAGCAGTTCCGTCCTTGGGTGAAGGTTGCCACGCAGGAAGCAGCCGCAATCGGCATCACCGGCACGCCGACCATCTTCGTCGACGGCAAGCAGTGGGACGGTTCCACTGACCTGAACGCCGAGATCCAGACCGCCATCACGGCAAAGGGCTAAGCCTTTATCTGACATCACGACGGCGGCCGGTCACCTTCTCGTTGAGGTGGCCGGCCGTTGTTGCTCAGGCAAATTTCGTTGACGGGGATGGTCTGGGCTAACCTTATCTAGCGCTCTTTCGCGCATGGTTCCGGGTAGCCGGAGCGTGCCTCCTTAGCTCAGTTGGCCAGAGCACCGCTCTTGTAAAGCGGGGGTCGTCGGTTCGAATCCGACAGGGGGCTCCACGAACCCCTCCATTCCGGCGAGTTTGCCCGGAACGGAGGGGTTTTTCGTGTCTGAAATGCAGGGCACTACACGTTTACTACACGCTTTCAAGAAGGCAGACGACACCAGCGGGCTCCCCAGCTGCATAGAGGGAGCCATGGAGCCAGAGAAGAAGGCCCTGAGGGCGACGACGGACCGAGACAACGTAGGGACGCTCAGGGATTACAAATAAGACCGTCGGCAGGTGTCAACCCATTCCGGTGGACACCAGGAACAACACCGGTGCCGGCTGTACTTCCGACGCGTCGAAGCATCAGAGTTGCAGAGGCAGTGTGCGAAGGACGGCCAAGAACCGGACTGATTCTGAGCCTTTGAACGGGACCGCCTGATGGGAAGGTCCAGCCTGCCGATTGGCACTTGGGGAACGATCAGCGCCGCGAAGGACGAGACGACAGGGAAGTGGCGGGCCAGTTGCAGGTTCCGCGGCTGGGACGGGGCCACTCGGACGTACAGCAAGTTCGGTTCGACCAAGGGCAAAGCCACAACCGCGCAGCCAACCCCACTTTGAACGTGCGACGACAGACGCGAGAGACCAGACTTGAAGCTGTCAGCGGTCTCCTGGCCGGCTGGGGTGCAGCTAGTAATAGAGCGTCTCGCCCGTATCGAGGCGCACAACAATGCCCCATGCCTTTGGCCTGCTCTTCCCCATCACAGCCCTTTCATCTGGCCTCAATCTTCGCACTCAGTATCGGGCCCGCAGGATTGGCAGGACGCACACTGCAGTGGCTCCTAGTATTGACACATATCCTTACCTAGGTATGGTTTAGTGTATGCAGAACATGAACGGGATGACCGTCGCGGAGGTGGGGGAGAGGCTCGGTATCACCCGCGCGTCCGTTCATGGCCTGCTCGGCTCTGGCCAGTTGACGGCCAGTGGCAGGGCTGGCCGTATGCTGCTCATCGATCGTCAGTCGGTGGAGCGCCTGGCCCTGGCCGGTACCCGTCGCGGCCGCGCCTGGACGGCCAGGATTGCTTGGGCTGCATTGGCGCTGCTCTCTGGCCAGAACCCCACCTGGATCAGTGCTTCGGAGAAGTCCCGGTTGAAGAGGCGACTGCGTGAGCTGGACGCCGACGCCGTTCGTGTTCTTGCCCGGAACAAGGACATAACCCATCGCTATAGGGCGACTTCGGACGGGCTGGCCGCACTTAGCGACCACCTGATCCCAAGTGGCGCCTCGGCCATGCGCGAGGAGTCCATTGCAGGGACCTTCGGGATGGCCGGCGGGAGCGGGACTGCAGAGGGCTATGTCATGATCGGCGACGTATCCGCCCTCGCGGACGCGTTCGGCCTGGTTGAAGATCCAGACGGCAACGCCATCATTCATGAAGTCGATTTGGATGAACCCTTTGCCGACGGCCGGGCGCCGGTGGCAGCGATCGCCGTGGACCTCATGGACTCACTGGCAACCCGCGAACGCAGCGCCGGACAACGCGTCATCAACGAACTGCTCCATGTCTGAACCTGAACTGGACGCAGTCGCCGAAGCGGAAGATGACCGCGAGACCTGGGACGTGCCTGTGCCTCCTGGAGGCTGGGGAACACCATGGCCACAGTGCGTGGAACTGGCCCGTGCCCTGCCGTCCACCCAATGGACGTTGGTCGGTGGGCTCATGGTGCAACTGCACGCTGCGGCCGCCGGTCTTGCCGTCTCCAGGCCAACGGCGGATGTCGACATTGTGCTGCACATCGAGACCGGTGCGGCGACGACGGCTGTAGTCAGCGCTGTCCTGAAAGGGCTCGGGTACACCCTGGAGAAGTCCATCTCTCATGACGCACCAGCCCACCGTTTCCTCCGTGGCAAGCAGCAGATCGACGTGATGGTGGCGGACCACCTGCCCCCGGCGAAGATACCGACCCTGGGTGGCCGCAAACCATTCCAGGTATCCGGCGGCACGCAGGCGCTGCAGCGGACGGTGAACTGCCGGATGAGCGTCGACGACGACGAACCGGTACTCATCAGCATCCCGAATGCCCTCGGGGCGTTGGTCTTGAAAGGCGCGGCCTACCGCGAGGACTCCCGCGACAGGGATCGGCACCTCGATGATGCCGTCGTCCTCTGCGCGACCATCAGAACACCGCTGGCCACGGCGGCCCAGATGAAGGGCAGCGATAGGTCAAGGGTTCTTTCCCTGCACAAAGAGCTGGCCGATCCGGGGCACCGATCGTGGCAGCTGCTGGACCCGGTCGACCGGACACCGGCGATGGACGCGCTGCGCATACTTGCCGCCAATCACAGCCTGCCGCCAGCCAACCGCCTCAAATCCGGCTGACAACGTCGAGGAGCGGCTGTCTAAAAACAATGGTCATAAAGTCCCGGCCATTGTTATTTGACGTAAGAGCAAAGCGCAGCCTGAAACTACGCACGGTCAAAGTTGAAGGGCTTGATGTGGCAGCATGCATGCTGTCGGGGCGATCAATCGCCCGTTCAGGAAGGGAACTCATAGTGCCACCGCGTCAAACACCTGCCCAAAAGTTGTCAGCGAAGCTATTGCTGGGCAATGAATGGGCGCCGATCACCACCCGGATGGGTTTCATCAACCTGCCCTTGGACGACAGCGCTCACGAGTGGCGGGTGTGGGCTCAAGGCCGTCCGACGGAAGGCGGGACAGGGGTTGGTGTCACTGAACTGAACGGCACGCTTCCCGAACTTTTCGAGAAACTCCTACCCCTCGACTGGAGCTATCGGTGGCTTCTTCTGGAGACGAGCAACCCGGAATGGACTGCCATCGTGGACAACTCCCGCGGAGGGTCCAACCTTCATGCCGCCCTTCACATGCATTTCCCGGACGCCTGCGGAATCACTACTGTCGAGGTCGAGGACGAACCCCGGAACATCAAACGGTTCGACGATGAACCAGGCCGAGGCCGTTGGGGTTCACGGACCTTCACAGTCCACGACAAGGAAGGGCTGAAGCGGTTCCTGAGCCTCAGCAACTTTGAGCCGTGGAAATTCAACCAGAATGGCGAGCCCTACGATTTCGAGGAAACGTCCAAGTACGAGGAACCGAAAACGACGGACCGGTTCACCCACGAGATGCTCGTCGAGTACTGCCGTCAGCTTGGACTGGAACCGTTCGAGGATGACTTCTACGTCCCGACCGGCCGCGCAGTGATGATCGAATTGCTTGGGGATTCCCGGGAACGGCTCGGATACACCTTGGCAGAAGCCAGAGCAGGCTACGAGGATCTGACCCAACGGGTCTGCCAGGAGCCGGTTGAATGGAAGCAGCTCCACCCGTCCGGCGTCGAATACCCGCCCTATGATGCGACGTTCCCGATGACCGGGTACAAGCGCTTTGCCAAGCCCACCCCTTGGGATGACGCCCGGACCGAATTTGAGCAAAGCCTGCAGCGGTACAGCTCTCATCCGGCGGAGGCATCCCTGAGCGTAGGCCTCGATGAGCATGGGACATTGGCCTACCCGACGTTTGAGATCACCAACCCGCGACTCAGTGTCCTGGTCGCCCCGACACTGCTGGAAGCGCCGGCAGCGGTGCGTGAGTACACGGCGGCGTTCATCAGCGTCCAGTACGAGAAGTTCAACGGTATGTCCGTCTACAAGGCGTTCTATCCGAACAAGAAGCAGATGGCCGTCATCCGGAAGCTCTACAAGGACCAGGGCCTGTACCCGTTCGACCAGCCATCCGATGGCGTCTACTACACACTGACGCTGGACAAGATGGTCCGCATGACGACAGACCTGAAACTGACATCGGAGCTCGTGGACTGGGAGAACACCATCGCTCAGGCAGGCCCCAATGAGGCGGCTGCGCCGGACCGGAGAAGCCACTCGAAGGCGTGGGACATCCGGCTGCACATCCAGGAGAACGAGGACGCCATCTGGAACGCCGAACTCGACGACCGCTGCGTGTGAGGTCTGCGCCTGACTACCACTGACCGGTGGCGTGCTCGGCCCAGTAGATGGCTCTGCGGACGGCCTCGGTCCCGAGGATCCAGCATAGAACGGCGGCGGCCAGGCAGATCAGGACGACAACAGACCCGGTGATGCCCCGGAGGACGTTACGGGGCCGGGCGAACACCGAGTAACCGGCCACTAAGGCAGCCACTGCCGCCACTGCGACGGACATTGCCATGACTGTTCGGCGGTAAGGGATCCGGTCCCTGTAGTAGGCGGCGGAGTGCTGGTCGGGCCAAAGATCGAACCCGGCCCACCAAGCACAGGATGTCGTGAAGGCCGTGAGGATCAGCAATCCGAAGGCGATTCCCAGCCATCCTCCGCCGGTGACCCGGCTCCGACGCGGACGCAGGACTATTTGAGGACCCATGCCAGCGATTCCGGGATGCTGAACGCCATGGTGTTGTCCTCGATGACAGTCAACGGTTCCATGTCAGTGCCATGCCACCAGTAGACGTGCTGGCTGAGGGGATGGGTTAGTCGGTCATACTGGGTCGCGGCCATCCGGGCCATGAACTGCAGGTCCTCGCTGGTGCTGCTTTCACCGAGGATGTGGAAGTTCAAGGCGGTGGCGGCCGGAGCGGAGATCAACATGCCGTGCTCTCCGACGTCCAGGTTCAGGGCTTCAACTAGGTCTGCCGGATAGACAGCCCACGTCGACTGGAAGTTCGATTCCGACATGATGCCGTACATGGAACCGCCGTCATCAGAGGTGATGTGCTGCGGCTGTCCGGTGCCTTCCAACAGCAGGTTCTGCCGTGCCACATCCCATGCGAGGTTCCCGATCCGTTCGAAGTCCGAATCGGTGAGGTAGGAGATGGTCTCGGGCCCGTCGTAGGCCATCAGAAGTGGCAGCCGTGCAATCCACCGAACATAGTTGAAGGATTCTTCAGCCTGCTCTGGGGTGACGGTCGCGGGGTCGATAATTTTCGCCCTGGTCCTCGAGGCGAGCTCCTCAACGCTCAAGTCCCTCAGGCTGGGCAGATCGTGTCCCCGGAAGCGCGTGTCAAAGTACTGGTTCAGGACGCTCTTCCATTCGCCTTCGGGCACCTCCTTGAGGATGCGGGCGACCGTTTCCAGGCCGTACTGGTATCCGTCCCCGCCGGAAATGTGATCGTCAGCGACAGTGGCTTGGCGGCCGGACTGGGCAAAAACCTCCGAACAAAGCCGTCGCATCTCTTCGCCCTGCGATTGGGTGAGGAAGGTGTACGTCCCGTCCTTAGCGGAGGAGGATTTGCGGCGGAATAGTGACATTGATCAGTTCCGTTTCTGCTGGTACGCCTGATAGTTTTGTGCGCTCTGTGGCGCAGCTTCCGACAGTCTAGGCAAAGAAACGGGTGATGCTCGCCAAAGGTCAGGATTCGGAATGTGGCATCGCAGCAGCGTCGTCACGCTCTGAAGCCAAGTGAAGCGTCTGCGGGAATTGGTAGAAGAGCTCGGGGTCGCCTTCATCTAATCCGAAGACCATGCCCGAGGAGACCCAGCCGCGGCGTGCGAGAAGGCGCTGCATGGTCCGGTTCGACAGATTGGTCGACGTGAAAAGCTTCGTATCCCGCTCCCTGGCCTCTACGTCGCCCATCAGCAACTGACCAATGCCCGCATTTCGATGCTGCTCTCCGACCACGATGAGCACCAGGAAGTCATTGCCGAAGAAGGAAGGCTCAACGACTGTGTAACCGGCGGGGGAGCCGCCACTTGTGGCGACTCTGACCGACCCGGACTCGAGCCATTTCCGGAGCTCTTCTCGACGTTTGCATCCTGCTGCGCGATCTGGTCGACCGCTACCAGGTCCTTAAAATGTTCGGCGGTCCCGTCCCCAATAATGTCCATGCTCCTCATCCAATCATCTTGTCCCCTACCCGGTCCGGATGGGGATGACCAGTCCGAGCGCAATGGCAACAATGCCGAACAGCAGGATGCTTGCTCCCAGAAGCACTACGAGAGATTTTCCGGGGAACCGGATGTTCGGGCGTCGTTCCTGAGCTTTGAGGTAGCGGGCGTGCACCGCTCGTTGAGCCTGCCGTCTGAAGATGAGAATGAGGGATCCTGCGAGGACGAGAGGAGCCCCCAAAAGCACTGCCGGCCAGAAGTTATCCACGGCAGCCGGCTCTAAGTGTTAGCGCCGGTCAGGAGCAGGACAATGATCGCTCCACCCATCAGGACGAATCCGGCGCCTACTGCCGCCGTCATCCCGGGGTTGGCCCGGGCCGCGACTTTGTCTCCGGCTTTGCCGAAGGTTGCTCGTTGAGCATCGGACATGAACCTGGTCAGGGACGTGCGTTTTACGATCATCAAGATACCGACGATCAAACCAATGCTTCCCATGACTCCCATGAAAATCTTCTCCACAGTCTTCTTCCCCCATTGAGTCGTTGCGTGGCAGGCACTCTTAGCCCACCCAGTGAAAAACCGTGAAGCCCGAGTCGTCGGGTGCTTCGAGCAGTCAGCTGTCTCCGGCCTGGGCGGCCCTCTTTAATTCGGCGATCCTCAGCCGGAGGAAGATGATGGAAAGGATCAAGGCGCACACGGCTAGGACGGCCACGGCGATGACGAAGACCGCGTATAGGATCCCGATGATTCCGAAAGTCGGACTTAAATCCATTGCTACCCCCCAATAGTCTTTGAGCCTCAATGCTATGCAAACCAAACGGCTCCGTGGCCCACGTGTGTCGTCAGTGTCGCTGCGGACTCGTCGGAGTCTTCGCTGAGCCTTTGCGGGATCGCCACAAGACTGAAATCACTGCCAGCGCCGTGAACCAGAGCCCGCTGGAGCCTTGTAGGGCCATGACTACGGAGACGACGAGGATCGTTGAGGCTATGGCGACGTAAAGCCAGCGTCCGGCTGTCATCGGATACGTCCCCTCTCTACTTGTCGGCGAGTTCGGTTGGCCGGCGGCGGAGGGTCTTGGCGATGTTGAGCTTGCTGGAGTACTGGATGGAGCCGTAACGGAACAGGTGGACTGCCAGGCGCAGGATCAGGACGCCCAGGATGAAGAGCATGGCGATGATGAAGATCGCTTCGCCGGTGCCGAGGGCTCCGAAGCCGTTGCGGAGCTTGGCCGTGACCGGGGCCGAGAGCGGGAAATACGTGAACACCTGCACGATGGGCGCTGTTGGGTCGGACAGGATGAGGCTGATTGCGTAGAACGGGATGAAGATCAGGGCCATGAGCGGGCCGAAGATGACCCCTGCTTCCTTGGCAGCGTTCAAGGCCGACAGTTGATGTCGTCAGCCTCAAACTGCTGTGGTGAAGTGAACTAACGTCCTACCGATCGCCGAGCTTCTCCAAGACCTCGGCAGGCGGCTCCGGTGTTGGCCGGTCCGCGGGGATGACGACCCAGACGATGCCGTGCTCGTCCTGTCGGGTGGTGGCCGCAAGTGTGCCTAGGGGTTCGGCAAGATTGATCGCTATGTCCCGCGCGTAGCCTTCGATGGTGCCGTCCGCTGAGGTGGGCGTGAACTCGAACCGGTGGCCCAGGATCGTGGTTGGGTCCATGGAGCGGCGGTGCACTACGCAGGCGGCCGGTCCGTCCTCCCAGATGCCGATGATCTTCACGTCCACGGTCCAGTAGCGGTCGACCGCGTCGTCTATGTGCTGAACCAGGTGCATGGCGGGCCAAGCTTTCTAAACAACTCGCGCCGAGCCGACGTGCCTTAACTATTCGAGACCAGAATGTTGGCGTGTACCTTGGTGAAGCCGGAAGCTTCCAGGTCTTTGGTGTCGTAGCCGTCTAGGACGAGAATGGATGTTTTCTGGTCAGGCCCTGACGCCTTCAGGATCTCTCCACGTCCTGAACCCTTTCCTGCGCAACTGGCGTGCCAGCCGGCGGGGTTTTCAACGGGATAGACAGCGAGGCATGAGGTAAGCCCTTCCTCATCCTGTCCGAGGAAGAATTTCTTACCGTTGGCCTCGGCGACCAAAAGTACTTTGCTCAGGTTTGTGTCGGGCCCGAAATTCACACCGTCGGGAAGGCTGTCGCTCGCTGTGGATTGACGCTCGAGCGCCTTGAAACCGGGTGCCTCGCCGGAACAACCCGCGAGAAACGAACTAACTGCGAGCGTCGTGACTAGGAATGCGAACTTTGGCTTCTTAATGGCGCTGCCCCCTCAGGCTCTTGTGTGTTTGATTCTAGCCACAACGCAGGAAAGCCCCGCCGATGGGGGACCGGCGGGGCTTCCAATTCAAAACTATGCCCGTCTGGTTCCACCACCAATTGGATTCGCTAACAGCATTTCGCTTGAATACGTAGCTGTCATTCGAGCTGAAGCAGACGGCCGGTCTGCGGAGTCAAAGGCGACGGAGGATCTCTCCGTCGCCTTTGACTCCTGCGTATAGGGACCGTCAGTGGGTTCGTTTTGCGTTACCGCGGGCAGCACGGCGTGCGATGCCCTTCGGGATGCCGCGTTTGGCTATGTAGATCAGCACTCCCACGACGATGAGAACGAGTATGACTACTGCGGCAATGATGAGGTGCCAGGCGGCGATTCCACCCATGGTGATCCTCCTTGGATAATTAGGACGAGTAGGTCATGTAGGCTCCGCCGAAGCCAACATTCAGCTGAACCCAGAAGTTGAACGCGAAGGGCGTACCGGCAGGATAGGCGAGGACGGTCAAGCGAGCCGTCGCGGGGGCCCCGGGTGTTTCATACTCTCGAGTTACCGCGAACTCCGTCTGTTCTGCGCTCGATGCTCCGCCGATGATGTAATCGGGGGAGTAGATGCTTCGAATGTAGTCGACATTGTTATCGACAGCGGAGTAGTCGGCGCGGAAGCCCATGTAGACCAGGCCCGCCCAGAAGTCGACCAAGCAATTGTCGTAGTTCTCGGTCGCTCCGACACGGTAGTACCCGCACTCGCTGATACCACGGGTTGTTATTTCGCCCTCTTGAGGCGCGGCCGCTGGCTTTTGAATTGACGTGACGTTAACGGAGCCGTCAGCGAACCGGGAAACAGTTTCTGTCTTGCCCGTCTTCTCGACGGTTTGGGTATCCACCGGCGTGGCCCCATTCAATGAGTCCCAGGTCTCACCACGCTGGTATTTGGCGACCAGTCTCTCCTGAGTTTCCGCCGTTACCTTGTAAAGGGTAAGGAACTCACGAGCCTGTTCCAGGGACTGGTTCACGTCTGAAACGGCCACTTTGGGTGCCGGCGACTGAGCAGCTGTTGCTGCCGGAACAGATGCCATGGTCAAACCAGCAGCAAGAAGAATTGCGGTTCCGAACGCGGATTTTTTCAAGGTATCCCCCAGTAATCTTGACTATTTTTCGGTCCGCTGCCGATCAGTCCAGTGTTAAGAGAGGATCTGAGGATTGCAAGTCAAGTCCCCCACTGCAGTGAAAGGTCCGCTGTGCCGGGTCATAGAGGGTGGGGTTGTGGCTTGGCACCACGAGCCTCGCGGAGCCGCTTCCCAGCGTCTGGAGGGAAGCACACGTCTCATAAGGCAGCGATGATTATCTCAGGTGTTTACGGGCTACGAGCCGCCGAGCAGGTAGTGGAGCCGGTCCCGCCTGCTGACCCCGTGGCGGCGTTGCAAGCCAGCCGGGCAGGTGGAGCCCAGCAGCCTTTCCGGACCACACTGTTCCACACCGGCATCAATTTGGGGCCGGTCACCATGACTGTAGACGTCCTAGGTGCCCGTCCCGAGTCTGTTCTGGAAGGGTGGGAGGACGTTCATGAAGTCTCAGCCAATCTTCCTGCAGGGCGGGTGGCCGCCGGCGGACCCATGGAGGAACTGACGGCCTTGGGAGAAATGGGGGAGGACGAATCCGGAGACTACAGAATCCGAGTGTCCGCTGTGGGCCGCGATGCGGCTCCCGACTTGGTCTCTTCGACAGCTGTTGAAGACTATCTGGTGCAGATCTGGCCTGAGGCGGTGTTAGCGCCGCGGGTTCTCTCCGCAACTTCGCAGCAGCGCCAGTATTGGGCGGCCAGGCTGGGCTAAGCGTGTGGTGGCGGAGCTACTTGAGCTCAGCCGCCACTTCGGCTCCCTGGGAAACTCTTGCGGAGAGGGCATGGCGCCTACATCTGGCGGACATGGGCACCCCTGCCCATATACGCCAGAAACCCCCGCTGATAGTTTCGCTCTATCCATACAGGACTATTTGGGGGAGTAACCATGAAACGCAGAATTGCCGCAGCATTGCTCGGATTGGGCATCGCAGGTTCCACACTCGTCGGCGGTGCGATTCCTGCCCAGGCGGCCACGTTGAGGGTGTACACCTATGAGTCACTTTCAACGTGCAACCAGGCCGCTGAATACTACGCCCAGCGCGGCACTATCGTTCAGTACTGCACCGTCATCAGCACCGTCAACGGTGTGCCGGTCAAATGGCGTCTGATGTTCAACATGTAGGAGTGTGCTGGCACGTCGCTGCCCGCCACGATGCCTTATTCAAGGACTGCAGCAGGCCCACTCCAGGCATGACACGATAAGGGACACGCCGTCTCGTAGGGCGAGGGATTCAATCTGCTCCGACCGATCGATCATGCAGATCTTGTGGGACTGGTGAGGGGTCGTCTCCCTAAGCCGAGTCACGTCGCCTATTCGCCCCAGCCTACGCAACGCACACGATGGAGCGGGCCCGACGAGAAGAAGAAGCGCTGCATGGACGTCAGCCGGGCTACTGGGGTTTGTACGATTTCAACTGGCTGATCTTCTGCCGTGTCGCCACGATCAGAGGGCGTGCCGCGACAACCCCTGCCTTCAAAGTGCCAAGAACCTTACTCCAGCTGCTGCGGAACGGCTCCCGGTCTCGCAGGTTTTGCGTCAGTCCCCATGTTGTTCGGGTGAAGTGCACGGCCATCACTACGGTGAACAGGGAAATCGCCAGGCCGGCAGCCGATGCCACTACGATCATCACGCCGGTGATGTGCACTAGGAGGACGGCAGGGATCACTACTGTGGGGGCGTCAAGAAGGTCCATATTCGTTTCTCGTTGGTTGGTCTGGTGGATCGGCTGTTGTGCGGTGTGGCCGTGGCTGGGCGGCGGTGTTACAGGTCTTTCAGCGGGCGCACCTTCATATTATTGAAAGTCTCGGGACGCTGTTCGGCACTAATGCCGGACGCTGGCCGCTGGCGTGGTCTTCTGACTAAGCTGCGTCAGGCCGGCGACAGCCAGCCCGGCGGTGAGAGCCAACGCTGCTACCCAGAGGGTCAAGCCGACGAGGTCGTGAACGGCCATTTGGGGGAGACGTCGGTCCGGTACAGCAACGACGCCAATGAACGCGCCAATGAGTCCGAAGTAACTGCCGGTCATAAATCGTTGGTGAGCGCGGATGTTGCCCTTACGGACGGACCACAAGCCCAGGGTCAAGGTGCAGAAAGTCAGCACAGAAAGTGCGTGAAGCCAGTTGAACCCGCCGTCGATGGTCCGGATCCCGAATGAGGTGAGGACAACGACGTACATGGTCGCCGCCCAGATGCGGCCCAGGATCTTGTGTGCTGCGGTGCCTTTGTTGCGCTTGAGCAGGTTTACGGCGCCGAAGATCAGGGCGTAGCCCGCAGCGATGGCGTGCAGGGCGATCAGGAAAGTCCACGGCGAAGGCATACGGCCAGCCTAGCGAGTCGGACGGGCAGTGACGGACTGCGGCAACATGGGCGCAATGATCGGAATCGCTGCCCTGTTCCGGCTCGAACGTCCGCGGTCTCTGGCGGCGATCACAATCGTGGCCGCTATATTGGTCAACTGGATTCTCCGGAGGCACACGGTAGTGGCAGCTACTCACTGCAGTTCCTTGCCTGCGTAGCCTTCGAGCGTTTTTATGGCGTGTACTCGCCCGGCCAGAACTCCTTGGCCCCTGTGGCAGCGGCCCGCAGCTGTCCGCCGTCGAGAATTAGAGAGCTTTCCTCGATGCCGAGGGCGGGCCATTGCGTGACCAGCCGAAGGTCGCCTTCCTCGGGAAGGGGCCACAGCCAGAGTGATCCCGAGCCGGCAAGTTCGTCGTCACCGCCACTGCCTCCACCGCCGTTGAAGGAGAGGACGGGAGCTGTGGGCTGCTGTGACGGGTCCATGTACCGGCCACCTCCGTGGGCTCCGGTGAAAGCGCGGGAACCGTCAGGGAGTTCTACGCCGAACAGCAGGAGCACATCCAGCAGATTTTGTTCGGGCTTCGGCCGGAACCCGTGCTGGAAGAACACGCCATTGAGGGCTTCCCATTCCTCGTCTGTCTCGTCGGCCCGGCGGATGATCCAGGTCAGATCGAAATTGCATCCGGTGGAGAACACTTCAACGCCCTTGACGGCGATCACCCTGGTGGGGCTGAAGTACAGGAACTGACCGATGTGGACCAGCGCGGGGAGCTCGTAGCGGGGTGTTCCGGACCATGGCGGGGGAACGAAGCGGCCTTGGCGCCCACGTTTGGGCTGGGTTGGAATGGGGAAATCCTGGAAGAAGGCCATGGGGTCCTTTGCTCGCTGGTTTCGACCGACCAGCGGAACGACCGATTGCGCGCGTCGTTGTGGATCCCCCAATCCGTCCTTCACGACGAGTCTAGCCGTGTAGGTCCGGATGCCGGCAAGAAGCTCCTTGTCAGTCTGCATTGACACAATGACTCGTGTCAGTCTAGCCTGACAGCATGGAAGCTGATGAACTCTCCGAGCAGATCCACTCCACCAACCCCGCCGTCGGATTGCGGGCCGTGGGTGCCCTTCACCGCCTGGCCGAGCAAGTGGAAGCCGTCCATGTCCGGGCGGCACGCGAGCAAGGCTGGACGTGGGAGCAGATAGGTGACGCTTTGGGTGTTTCCCGGCAATCGGTGCATGCCAAATACAGGGAATGACCAGTTACGGAGAATGACCAAGTACAGGGAATGAGTTGAGCAATGTTTGAGCAATTTACCCATGACACCCGCCGGATCGTGGGGTTTGCCATGGAAGAAGCACGCAGTCTGGGCGACAAGCGAATGGGAACTGAGCACCTGCTCCTGGGGGCACTCCACGAACGCGGCCCCGCTGATGTCCTGGGCGTCTCCCTGGACGATGCGCGGAAGGCGGCGGCCAGGCTTGACGCCGCTGCGCTGGACGCCATCGGCTTCAAAAGCAAGGGACTTGTACGGGCACCCATGCCAACCCGCGGAAGGAAGCCGCCTTTCAGCTCCGGAGCCAAGGAGGTCATGGCGAGCATGGTGAAATCTGCTGTGGATCAAAAATCCCGGAAGATCACCGCATCGAGCCTTTTACTCTCCCTGTTGGATCGGGAGGAGCATGACCCCGTGTCCGCCCTGTTCCAGGAGCTCAAGGTAAACCGTGAAGCTGTTCGAGAACGGCTGCTCTCCCAATAGTCCCGAAGAGAGTCCAAGTAGCGGGAGGCTCCAACGGGAGCAAAAAACGAGTACACATTACTCGTGTCCCCGCGGGTGGGAGCGACTTGACTGAATCCAGCGGATCCAAGCAACGGCCCATGACCCCCCTCGTCGGCCGGTGCTGCCAATCGGATCCGCGGCGCAGGGCCGGACGCATCTCCCAGAAGTGCTGTCCGGCCCTGACGCGAGGGCTGCGCGGCTGGGACGACGACGGCGACGCCCCAGCGTGTGGAGGCGTCGCCGTCGTGATGGTGCCAAGTGGCGCCTATGGCGTGGGGCTGCCCCCGTTGACGTTGAGGGTCTCGCCCACTACGTAGCTGGATTCCGCCGACGCCAGGAAGACATAAGCCGGAGCCAGTTCGGCCGGCTGCCCGGCGCGGCCCAGGGGAGTGGACTGGCCGAACTCGGGGAGCTCTTCCTTGGGTTGACCGCTGCTGACCTGCAGGGGAGTCCAGATGGGTCCGGGTGCAACAGCGTTGACGCGGATGCCCTTCGGTGCGAGCTGTTGCGCGAGTCCCTTGGTGAAGTTGTTGATGCTCGCCTTGGTCGTGGCGTAGTCCACCAGGGTGGGCGACGGGTTGTATGCCTGGATGGACGTGGTGTTGATGATCGTCGAGCCCGCCGGCAGGTGCGGGAGCGCCGCTTTTGTCAGCCAGAACATTGCATACACATTGGTTTTCTGTGTGTGGTCGAATTGCTCGTCCGTGATGTCGGCCAGGTTTTCCTGGGCAACCTGCTTTCCGGCGTTGTTGACCAGGATGTCCACGCCGCCCAAAACCGCGACGGCGGTGCCCACCAGTTCCTGGCAGGTCGCCGGGTCCTTGAGGTCGCCGGGGACTTTCACGGCCTTACGGCCTGCTGCCTCGATAAGTGCCGCAATCCGCGCGGCGTCCTCTTCTTCTTCGGGCAAGTAGGACAGTACGACGTCGGCCCCCTCACGTGCGAAGGCGATGGCGGTGGCTGCGCCGATCCCTGAGTCGGCGCCGGTGATGATCGCCTTGCGCCCCTTAAGCCGTCCGGTGCCGCGGTAGCTTTCCTCGCCGAGATCCGCCTTGGGCGTGAGTTCGGCGTCGAGGCCGGGCTCGGGCTGGTGCTGCTTTGGCGGGGAGATCTGCTCGTAGGCGGTGACCGGGTTGCGGAAGGTGTACTGGTCAGTCATGGTGGTCCTCCGGTTTCTTAGGCGTGGAACACGAAAGCTAAGTAAGCTTATGATTTCCAGCCTAGACACGTGAAGGCGTCCCTGCCAAACCGGGGAACCACCTCCCGTATCAAGCTGCTGTGTGCACCGCCACGGAAGCCCGTTCAACGGCGGGGCACGCGATTTTCACGGGGCCGTCGCCAGCGGCCTGATCCAGGCCGAGCAACATGCGGACGCCGGCCGCCCCGAGTTCGTAGTGCGGCAGGGAAACGGTGGACAACGGCGGGCGGAGGTGCGCGGCAATGACCTCTTGGTTATCGAAGCCCACAACGGCCATGTCCTCAGGAATGGCGAGCCCGTGTTCCCGCAGGCCATCGTAGAGGCCCATGGCCATGCGGTCGTTGTAGCAGTAGACGGCGGAAACGTTGAGCTTGAGCAGCTCCTCCGTCGCGCCGTAGCCACCTTCCTGGTCCGGGTACGCCTCCATCACCAGTTCCGGATCGAAGGCAATTCCCTCCGCTTCCAACGCCTCCCGGTAGCCCTCGAGCCGGCCGTCCTTGGCCGGAGCGGGAGTGGTGGTGTTGATGAAGGCGATACGACGATGCCCCCCGCGCAGCAGGATTTCCGTGGCCGATTTCCCGCCCTGGGCTTCATCGGGCACTACGGCGCGGGATGCCGGCGAATCCGGCGAAAAACAGTTGACCAGCACGAAGTCGGACTCACGAAGGGTTTCCGGAACTTCCGTGGCCCGGTGGAACCAGGTTGAGTACAGGATGCCGCGGACCTTGTACTCCAGCATCATGGCGATCGCGTCCTTTTCCAGGTCCACGTTTCCTTCGGTGTTGGCGATCAGCAGGGCGTAACCGTGCTTCCAGGCTTCGTCCTGCGCGCCGTGGATGATCTGCCCCGCGAACGGGGTGGTTGCCACGCCGTCCGCTACGAGTCCGATGAACTTGGAAGTTCCGCTGACAAGGTTCTTGGCCATCGCATTGGGCCGGTAGCCCAGGAGCTGGATGGCCTCCTGGACGCGCTGCCGTGTGTCGTCAGCGATGCGGGCGTTCTTCTTCTTGTTGATGACCAAGGAGACAGTTGCCGTTGAAACACCGGCTGCTTCAGCAACTTCGCGGAGGGTTACCGGATGGGCGCGGTCGCTGGTGATTGGAACATCGGCCGCGCTGCCTGAATTTTTCTCCTGCGAAATCATCTGTCCTCCATCAGGAGTATATCCATCCGCTGTGGTGGTCATCCCTTGCTCGCCCCGCTCTCAAGGCCCTGGATCATGGCCTTGTTCAACACCAGGAAGACCAGCAGCAGCGGTGTGATGGTCACGCAGACAGCAGCAAACGTTGCTGTCCAGTCCACCTTGCCCATGGCGCCGATGTAGTTCTGCAGACCGAGGGGAATGGTCTTGAGATCCTCGGAGAGGACAAAGGTGTTGGCGAAAATGAAGTCGTTCCAAATGAAGATGCTGTTGACCAGGACCACGGTCACCACTGTGTTCAGCGACAACGGCAGGGTAATCAGGCCGAAGATCCGGTACGGCCCGGCACCGTCCAGGGAAGCTGCTTCATAGGTTTCCCTGGGAATGTACTCAAAGAAGGACGAGAACAGGTAGATGGACATGGGCAGCGCAAAGCCGGCCAGGGGAATGATCATCGACTGGTAGGTGTCCAGCAGATTCACGGTGGAGTAGTCGATGAACAGGGGGACCAGGGCGATCTGGACGGGAACGATGATGCCCACCAGGAACAATCCCCGCACGAACCGGCTCAAACGGAAGCCAAGGACCTGGATGGCGTACGCGGCCATCATGCCGAACAGGACGATGAGAAGGTTGGCGCCCATGGTCACTATGAAACTGTTGAGGATGTTCCGGCCGAGGTCACCCGTCTCAAAAGCCCGGGCGTAGTTGTCCCAGGTCAGTGCGCTTGGCAGGGCGAACGGGTCTCCGGTGGCGAAGTCCTGTTCCGTGCGGAGGCTTGTCAGGAACAGCCAGGCCAACGGATACACCTGGACGATCACGATCAGCATGATCAGGACCCGCGAAAGCGTCCGGTACAGGCTTGGCTTGCGGCGACGCCGTTTGGGTGCCGGCGCGGACGGCGGAGCTGCCGGTGACTTGGTGGCCGGGGCTGTCTGGGCGATCATGAGTCTGCCTTCCGCTTGAGCATGAAAAGAATGAGGCCGACGGCGACGAGGCACTCGATCACGATGAAGACGGAGATGGTGCTTGCGTAACCAAAGTCCGTACTGGTGAACGCTGTCTTGTACATGTAGGTGGTGAGCAGCTCGGAGGATTGTCCGGGGCCGCCGTTGGTCATGAGATAGGGGATGTCGAAGCCGCGCAGGCCGTAGGTGGTGGCCATGATGGTGGTAGTGATCCAGACAGGGCGGATGTACGGAAAGCGGATCTTGGTGAAGAGCGTCCATTTGGAGGCGCCATCCAGGACGGCGGCTTCTTCAAGTTCCTTGGGAACGGCGATCAGTGCGGCGTAGATGATGAGCATGTAGAGCCCGGTGAATCGCCATCCCTCCGGGGCGGAAACTGCGGCAAGCACGGTATTCACATCGGAGAGCCAGGCGCGTTCAAAGGAACCGAGTCCCACCCAGTGCAGGAGCTGGTTGAGCAGGCCGACGGGATCGATGGAGTAGATGCGCACGAACAGGAAGGCGATCGCCACAGTGGAGATGACCGCGGGCAGCAGGTACAGGGTCTTGATGAGCTCCCGACCCCGGCGCAGCGAGGTCAACAGGCTGGCGACAACCAGGGCGCCGCCAAGTTGCAGGACCAGGCAGATGGCCAGGTAGAGGAGCGCGTTGAAGAAGGAGCGCCAGAAAACATCATCGGCGGTGAGCATGCGGACGTAGTTCTGGAGCCCGACGAACTCCATGTCGCTGATGCCGTTCCAGGAAAAGAAGCTGAGAAACAGGGATTGCAGGATGGGGAACAGCACGGCTGCGCAGTACAGCAGCAGTGGAGGGAGCAGGAAGACCAGGACGGACGTCCTTGACCGGTTGGGAAGCATGGCGGGGCCTTTCGGGCGGGGGGCCTTGCGACCCCCCGCTGCTACGTTTACTTGAAGAACTTGGGCGCGTTCTGCTTGATGGCGTCGTTCATCGTGCTGGTGAACTGTTCGGGAGTGATGTTGCCTTGGACCAGCAGGACCAGCTCTTGCTGGAGCCTGCCGTTGGTGGTCGGGTCCAACTGCGTATCCCACGGCATGGCCTGCTTGTCACCAAGATCGTTGGCCGTCTCCAGCGCTTTCTTGTAGAGCGGGGTGGCGTTGGCCGGGATTGCCGTCTGAACATTGGTGGTGGGGGACAGTGCGCCGGTGGCCGCGTACTCGGACGGGTACTTCTCCAGGGCGAACTTCAGGAAGTCGCTGACCAACGGATCGTAGGTCTTCGAGTTCACGGCCATGCCGATGCCGGACGGTGAGACGAACTCGTTGGGCGCGGTCACGGACCCCTCAGTGGTGGGAAGGGTGAAGAAATCTATGTTGTCCCGGACTGCCGGGTTGAGCTTGTCCGTGGCAAGGCTAGGCAGCTCCCACGTTCCGATGTTGTACATGGCCGCCTGGCCGGACGTGAACTGGTTCTGCGCGTCCGAGTATCCCTGCGAAGAGAACCCGTCCTGGAAGCAATTGGCCTTGCCGAGATCAGCCATCCACTTGACTGTCTTCTGGCCCGGGGCGTCGGAGAATGAGGACTCGCCCTTCTTCAGTTTCTGCACGAAGTCAGGACCGGCTTCGCGGAAGGGCTGGTAGGCAACGTAGCGTTCCAGCGGCCACTGGTCCTGCCCGTCAATGGCGATCGGGGTGATCCCGGCCTTCCTCAAAGCCGTGCACATGGCCGGGATGTCATCGAGGGACTTGGGGATGGAAACGCCGGCCTTCTCCAGGAGGGCTTTGTTGTACCACATGAATTCCAGCTCGAATTGGAACGGAATCATGTAGAGCGAACCGTCGTCGAAACGCTGGTAGTCCAAGGCGCCCGGACGGTAGTCGTCGTAGAGGTTCAAGGATTTCAACAGCTTGTCAGCGTCCACCATCTTGCCTTGCTTCGCCAGTTGCTGGGCGAACGGGGTGGCGTCGGTGTCGAAAAGTTCAGGAAGCTTGTTCGCTGCAGCCAGGGTCTCGAGCTTCTGGATGTAGGACGGCCGGTCCGGTGTGGTGATGAGGTTCAGCGCGAAGCCGGGGTGGTCCTTGGCGTAGTCATCGGCGAGCTTCTTCATGATGTTGATGACTGCGCCGTCGGCGGGCCTGGAGAGCAGCCACGAGATTTCGCGGGGTTTGATCTCGCCGGTGGGGCTGACATTGGCAGGGTCGGCGGTGCTTCCTCCGCCGCCGCAGGCTGTCAATGCCAGTGCGGCTGCGGCTGCGACGGCGGCAACGCGGAGTAGTTTTTTCATTGCGGCAATCTCCCTTGATTGGAACAGAGGTTGGGGTTGGGGGTATTAGTTTTCGGTGCGTTGACGGATTTCGAGTTCGGTGACGCTGACGGAACCTTCACCGGCGAAAACGCCGATCCGTCCCGCCGTCAGGTCGTAGATCCGGGCGCTGAGCGCAACTTGGCGGTCGACGACGGCGACGCAAGTGTCGCCGTCGACAATCACCTCAAGGCTGTGCTCGCCCGGGGTGAGGTCGCAGGGGCGTTCCAGTTCGATATCGAAGGGGACGTCCCCGGAAACGTGCCACTGGGCGTCGCCGGTGATGGCGCGGGGCCATCGGTCAAAGACCAGGCGGCCGCGCTTGGGTTCCAGGCGCAGGATATAGGACTGGTCGCCGTCGTGGCTTGCCCGCAGGAGCAGGCCGCATTCGGTGGTGTCGGGCCCTATGTCCAGCACGGCTTTGGCGTAGAACTGCGAGGGGAGCTCCTCCCGGGAGACCAGGGCTGCGTAGCTGTCCGGCACGTCCAAAGCTGCCGGCAGCTCGTCCGCAAGCGATACGTGCACGTCTTCCCAAAAGCTCTCCACCAGTTCATCCGCGAAGGAGAACCCGAGGGTGCCATCCGGATTCTGTCGGGCCTCCAGGACGGACATGGTGCCGGCCCATTCCCAAGGGCCGTGGTCCTTGTTGCCTTCCTTGCTGGCGATCCATCCGAAGAAGAAGCGGCGTCCGTCGCGTTCGGCTGTTTTGGACGCATAGAAGGCCCGGCCATCGATGCTGTCCAGGTTCGGTACGGTCCATGGGCCGTCAGGGCTCTTGGCCATCCGGTACCGCGTGGTGAACGATTCCGAGAATTCTGAGTAGACCATGTACCACCAGTCGCCCCACTGGAAAACGTCCGGGCATTCGTGAGTGATGTAGCGGCGGGGATCCCAGAAAGGCTCGGTGTGCTCCCAGGTCATCAGGTCCGTGGATACGCACTGGGCGATGACACCGCGACGCCGCTCGGGTCCTTCTGAATGCCGAGCCGCGAGCAGCATCCGCCACTGGCCTTTGGCTTCATCCCGGAAAACGAAGGGATCCCGCCAGTCCCCGGATTCGTACCCGTCGGGAGCTCCGAAGGTGAGCTCCGGGTGCTTGGTCCAGCTCTGCATGCCGTCGGTACTGGTGGCGTGCATGACCAGTTGGAGCGGTGCGCCGTCGGTGCCCAGGTTGCGGGGGTTCTGGCCGGTGTAGAACAGGTGGTGGACTCCGGCGTCATCGACGACGACGCTGCCCGTGTAGGCGTTGAAGTCCAGTTCCGCTTCGGTTCCGTGCGGGAGGGCAACGCCGTGGTCCTCGAACTGGGTGAGGTCCTTGGTGGTGATGAGGTTCCATGAAGTGCCCGGTTTGGGCTGTGACCGGACTTCATGGAGGTAGTAGAGCCAAAACTCCCCGTCTTTCTCGAAAGGGATGAGGTCGCCGACCCAGCCGTCGGCGGGTTGGAAGAAGACTGAGCGTTTCATCTGCGCTGATGTCCATTCTGCTAAAGCGTTTGATCACACTGAAGGTAGCGCAGGTCACACACATTGATCAAGCGTTTTAGCAAAGTTAATTTGCTCAAAAATATTCTTCGCTAAAACGCTTGACCACCGAAACCCCCAGCCACTAACGTCCTTGCTACCGGAGGCACACCTGTGTCCCTCGACGCCGAGCAGACACCTTTGGTCACGCCCACCGGACGAAGTAATCCAGTTCCTTTGATGGCGCACTTTGGCGTGCCCGGATGCGCAGCCGTATCCGCACACCCACCGCGTTCTCAACCAAAGAATGTTTGAGAGGAAACCGCTTCATGACGCCCCAATTTCCACGACGAACCCTTCTCCAAGGCACCGGAGCCGGCGCTTTGGCCCTGCTGATGAGTGGTGCCGTGTCCGGCTCCGCCCAGGCTGCTGCCTCGCAGCGGGCGGTCTATCACATGACACCGCCGTCCGGATGGTTGTGTGATCCGCAGAGGCCGGTGTACACCAACGGCGGCTACCAGCTGTACTACCTGCACTCCAGCATCAACAACGGCCAGGGCGGTTGGGATCACGCCACCACAACTGACGCGGTGTCCTTCAGCCACCACGGCGTAGTCCTACCGCTCCAACCGAACTTCCCCGTCTGGTCCGGGTCGGGAGTGGTGGACACGGCCAACACCGCAGGCTTTGGCGCGGGAGCCGTCGTCGTGCTGGCTACCAAGCCGACCGACGGAATCCGCAAGTACCAGGAGCAGTACCTGTACTGGTCCACCGACGGCGGCTACAACTTCACGGCCCTGCCGGATCCGGTGATCGTGAACACTGACGGCCGGGCTGCCACCACACCTGCCGAGATCGACAACGCTGAGTGGTTCCGCGATCCCAAGATCCATTGGGACGCGGCACGCAGCGAATGGGTGTGCGTCATCGGCCGGGCCCGCTATGCGGCCTTCTACACCTCCGCGAACCTGCGCGATTGGCAATGGACCTCCAACTTCGACTACCCCAACCACGCACTCGGCGGGATCGAGTGCCCGGACCTGTTTGAAATGACCGCAGGCGATGGCACCCGGCATTGGATCTTCGCCGCGAGCATGGATGCCTACAGCGTGGGCTTGCCCATGACCTATGCGTACTGGACCGGCAGCTGGAACGGCTCGGCCTTCATTGCCGATGACTTGACGCCGCAGTGGTTGGATTGGGGCTGGGATTGGTACGCCGGGGTGACTTGGCCGGCCGTGGATGCGCCGGAGACCAAGCGTCTTGCCGTTGCGTGGATGAACAACTGGAAATACGCCGCCCGGGACGTCCCCACCGACGCATCCGATGGGTACAACGGGCAAAACTCGATTGTCCGGGAGCTGAGGCTGGAAGGGCAGGCAGGAGGCTGGTACAGCCTGCTGAGTTCCCCGGTCGCTGCCTTGCAGGGCTACGTCAGCGCCACCACCGCCCTCCCGGACCGCGTCGTCAATGGCAGCGCCGTCCTGCCATGGACCGGCCGTGCCTATGAACTGGAGCTCAGTATCTCCTGGGACGCAGCAGCCAACGTCGGGGTGTCAGTGGGCCGTTCGGCCGATGGAACGCGGCACACGAACATCGGAAAGTACGGCGATGAGTTGTACGTGGACAGGAGTCCCTCCGAGCTGGCCGGCTATTCGCTGGCACCGTACACCCGTGCTGCCGCACCCATCGATGCCAACGCCCGCTCCGTCCACCTGCGCATCTTTGTCGATAAACAAAGCGTGGAGGTCTTTGTGAATTCCGGACACACCGTTGTTTCGCAGCAAGTTCACTTCGCGGACGGGGACACCGGGATTTCCCTCTATGCCGATGGTGGCCCTGCCAACTTCACGGGGATAACCATCCGTGAGTTCGGCAACCCCATCTAGAAGCTCTTCGTGGCGTCGCGGATTCCGCGGCTCAGGGGCAGTTCAGCGTGCCGGTCAGCGGCTGGCCTGCCCAGCTGTTGGTGGAGTTGGGCACCTTGTAATAACCGCGGATCTGGTAAGTCCACGTTCCGCTGAGGTTTCCCACGCTCTGGATTCCCGAACTGTAGGAACGGCCGGACGACTTGCTCAGATCTCCAGTGAACTGGACGACGCCGTCGGGATCGATGACTTTGAGCTCGTAGTAGTTCGCATAGGTTACGGCGGTGTAGCTTCCTACACTGATCTTGGCCTGGCCGAACCACAAGAAGGAATCACAGCTCTTGGTTACGGAGACGGTATTGGCCGCCGGTGCCGGGATCCGCGCTGCCGCCACGGCCATGCCGGCGCTTTCGGTGTCGTGGAACTGTGCATGGGCCGGAGACAACGAAAAGCCCATCAGCATCAGCAGGACGGCCAGGAAGATGGCCGGTCCGCGCCAGAGGATGAACTTGATCCGCATGCTCGTCGTCACTTCCGTTTCTGATGGTGTGGATTGGCCTTGATCCAACTCTCCCAAGGGATCCTCAGGAAAGGATCCTTCGGACCCTCAAGGTCTACTCAAGACTCAGGGAAAGCCTGGATTTGACCGGCACAGTAATGGCCGGGAACCGGCCTGAAGGGCAAGACGGGCCGGTTCCCGGGGTTTGGGGTGGTCTATTTGGTGGTTTCGGTGCGTTGGGTGCCGGTGAAGGCGAAGGCGATGGTGGAGGTGGCGCCTTGGAAGGTGTTGTCCGCGGTGGTGGGGAACGCGGTGGTGACTTTGAGGTTGTCGGTCTTGGCCGAGGTCAGGGAGGTGAGGTTGTTCAGGGTTTTGTTCGCTGCGATGACGGGGCCGTTGGCCAGGACGGTGGTTTTGGTGCCGGCGCAGGTGTAGGGGGCGGCGGTGCCGGTCCAGGGGGTGGAGCAGTTTTCGATGGTCAGTTGCAGGCCGTTGGTGGTGTCGGTGGTGAGGAGGGAGGCGGTGGCGCCGGCGGAGGTGGTGAGGGTGACGTTGTTCAGGTCGGAGTTGCCGGTGTTGGCCAGGGTGACGAGTTTTTCGACTTTGTCGCCGGGCAGCAGGCCGGCGATGGGGACGTTGAGGGTGTTGGCTGGTCCGGGGGCACCCAGGGCGATGGTGACGGTGCCTGCGGTGACGGCTTGGGAGGCGGAGGTTGAGGAGGTGAACGCGCCGTAGGTTCCCATGCCGGCGACGGCGGCTGCGGTGCCGACCAGTGCGACGGAGGCGAGGATTTTGCCGGAGGTGGTCTTGAGGCTGATGGCCATGGGGATCAGAGTCCTTTCGTGTGGCCACCGTGAGACCGGCCGGCCGTTTCTTCAGCCTGTGTGGCTGACAAGAAATACTTTGCCGGGCCTGGATCAAGAACCAATCCTGCAAACCCACAACACTTCCTCAGGAAACCCTCAAGAAAACCGCAGCAACCCAAGGCGCTTATCCACAAGCCAAACTTCGTAAACGGCGCAGAGCCGTGCCTCGCGCTAGGCTGGTCATCTCGGCTGATGCAAGTGGCCGCAGGAACCACCAAGCGGAGCCATCTTTCCATGTCAGTTGACCTTGCCCTGACTGCCCTTGCGGCGTCCTCCTTTTCCCTTCCTGAGTTGCGCGATGGCCAACTCGCCGGCATGAGCGCCCTTGCTGAGGGCCGTGATGTTTTGGCAGTCATGCCGACCGGATACGGAAAATCTGCCACCTACCAGGTAGCGGCACTTCACCTTCACCAACAAACCAAGCGCCCCGCCGTCGTGGTTTCTCCCCTCATTGCCCTGCAGGAGGACCAACTGGAGGGCCTTGCCGGGGACCTGGGGGAGGGTTCCGCCGTCGCCATAAATTCGTCCCGCAGTGACTCTGAAGTGGAGGCCGCCTGGCAAGCGGCCGAATCCGGCCAGGCTGTCTTCCTTTTTCTCGCGCCGGAGCAATTGGCCAGGCAGGAGACAGTGGACCGGATCGCCACGTTGGACATCTCCATGTTCGTGGTGGACGAGGCCCATTGCGTCTCCGCGTGGGGCCATGACTTCCGCCCCGACTACCTGGAGCTGGGCAACGTCCGCGAACGGTTGGGCAACCCGCCGGTGATAGCGCTGACGGCAACAGCATCCCCGCCGGTCCGCGATGAAATCGTCCAACGGCTTGGCATGCGCGATCCTTTGGTCCTGGTCCGGGGGTTCGACAGGCCCAACATCAGCCTGGACGTCATACGCCACCAGGAGGACAAGGCCAAGCGCAAAGCCGTGGTGGAACAGGTAGTGGAGCTGTCCGCGTCGAAGGGGATGGGGCTTCTGTACGCGGCTACGCGAAAAGACACCGAAAAGTATGCTGCCAAACTGACCGAACGGGGCCTGCGTGCTGAGGCCTATCACGCGGGCAGGACGGACGCGGACCGCGAAAGCATTCACGAGCGCTTCCTGGACGACCAACTTGATGTGGTGGTCGCTACAACTGCTTTTGGCATGGGCATCGACAAGCCCAACGTCAGGTTCGTCGTGCACGCGGACATCCCCGAGTCACTGGACTCGTACTATCAGGAAATCGGCCGGGCGGGCCGTGATGGCAAAGCTGCTGCGGCCATCCTGCATTACCGGGCCGAGGACCTGGGCTTGCGCAAGTTCTTCGGTACCCATTCGCCGGACCCTGATGCCCTCAAAACGATCCTGAAGGTGATCAGGAACGCCGGTGGGCCGGCTCCGAAGAGCGCCCTGGTGGAACTGACGGGATTCCCCGCCCGGCGGGTTACCGGGCTGGTCAACCAGTTGGAGGAGGCCGGCGCGGTGAAAACCGGCAAGCGCGGCACCCGGCTCATTTCCAGGGCAAAACCGGCTACGCTGGTCAACCGCGCTGTGGATCTGGCCGAGTCACGGCAAAGGGTTGACCAGTCCCGGCTGACCATGATGCGGGCTTACGCTGAGACGGATGCCTGCCGCCGCCAGTTCCTGTTGGGCTACTTCGGGGAGGAGCTGCCGGAGCCCTGCGGCAACTGCGATTCCTGCGCTGAGGTCCAACAAGAGGCCCCGGGTTCCGGCAACCCCGCGGCCCCGGGCGGCGAGGAACAGTTCCCCCTGCAGTCCACCGTGGTCCATAAGGAGTGGGGGCCTGGCCTGGTGATGCGGCACGAGGACGACGTCATTACTGTCCTGTTCGAACAGGAGGGTTACAAGACCCTGTCCCGTACCGCCGTCGTGGAGCATGAGCTGCTGAAACCGGCCTAGGCGGTGGCGGGAGCCGCGCCGGATCGGCCATTGGTGACCACCACGATCAACACGGCAAGCAAGGCTGCCGCACTGACCGTGTACAGCACTCCGCCCCACGGGGCGTAATCGCCGCCGGAAATGAAGAACGCATCAGCCAAAGCCATTCCGGCGTGGAAAGACACCAACGAATAGGATGGGGCGCCGAGCCCAAGGATCAGGAGGTCGAGGAGGACAACGGTCCTCAGCCGCCCGAGAGAGCCGACCGCTGAAAGCAGCACCACAACGGCCCCCAGCGCTGTTCCCAAAAAGGCCCATGTCACAACCGTGGGCGCTGAGATTGACTCGTTGGCCCGCGCCAGCCCTTCATGAATTTCGTCCAGGCTGGCACCGGGCACAGCTGCGAGGGGATTCCATACAAGAATCTGGAACGCTCCCACAACTGCGAATGCAGCTATTGCAGCCAGCCCGAACAAACTGGCAATGACACGCGGTGTTCGTTTACTTCCCCCGATTGTCCCCATGCTGGCAGCCTAGTGGAGGACTCAGGTGTTCAGTTCCACCATCAGGGCCGGCAGTTCGTCGGCGAGCTCCCGGGCCAGGAATCCGAGGGGACCCAGCTTGCTGGCCAGGCGGTCCGCAGCGGCCGCATGCAGATGGGTACCCCAGCAGGCGGCCTGGGCGTCGCTGGTTCCGCGGGCCCTGAGACCGGCAATCGCACCCGCCAGGACGTCCCCGCTGCCCGAGGTTCCCAACCCTCCGTAGCCTGTGGTGATCTTCCAGAGTCCGGATCCTTGATCCGACATCCCCTGCGGGCCGGCGATGAATCCCTGGCAGCTCACCACGGCATCGAACCGTTGGGCAATGTCCATCACTGCAGCTTCCAGGTCATCGACATCCTTCCCCAACAGGACCCCGGCCTCTGTGGGATTGGGGGTAAGGATCAGGCGCCCACGCCATGGTCCCAGCAGCGACTCAACCTTCCCAAGTGCCCCCAGGGCATAGGCGTCAAGAACGACGGCGGGACCGCCCGCAGCGTCAGCGGGACCGTTGGATTCCTCCCGCTCCAAGAGCGCCCGCAGCATCGTCCCGGCCAGATCCAGATCATCCAGCCCCGGCCCAATCAGCAGGACGTCGGCCCGCTCCAGGTCGGATCCGATACGCTCCAGCCCTTCTCCGGTCAATGACCCGTCGGCTGTTTCGGGAAGACCGGGTGAACCACACTCCGGCAGGGTTACGCCCACCTGCACCGCCGCGGATTCGGCCACGGCCAAGGTTATTTTGCCCGCCCCGGCACGCAGCGCCGCCGTCCCGGCGAGTATGGCCGCCCCGGGGGTCGCGCGTGCCCCGCCGATGACCAGGACTGCCCCGCGCGAATACTTGTCCTCGCCAGGGGCCGGCAGTGGCCAGTCCCGCAGAAGGGACGGAGTCACCAAAGTGGGTTCACTGGGGGTGGACACTGGCATCTCCGGCGTGTTCGGTGACTGTGACACCCTGCTCTGTGAGGTGGTCGGCGACGTTGAAGCTCTCCAATTCCCAGGGCCCCGAGCCGGTGGGACGCACATAGCGCGTGATCGAAGCATTCAACACCGACGTCGTCGCAGCGAGGTCCAGGATCTCCTCTTCGGACATGCCTTCCAGGACGTAGCGGACCAAAAGGATGACGGCATCGTGGCAGACCAGCATCACCCGCTGGCCCGAGCCCAAGGTGTTGAGTTCGTCCAGCACCGAGCGCAGCCGGAGGGCAACATCGGCCCAGGACTCACCGCCGGGCGGACGGTAGTACAGCTTGCCCAGCCACAGACGCCGCTCGGCCTCATCCGGGTAGCGGTTTTCCACGCCCCGGTTTGTCAGCCTGTCCAGGATGCCCAATTCCCTGTCCCGGAGGCGTTCGTCGGTGAGCACCTTCACTGGCCATCCGGCAGTCTGGACGGCGATTTCCGCCGTCTGCCTGGCACGGGCGTAGGGGGAGGAGACAACAGCGTCCGGCCTCATGTCTTCGGCGATGCGGGCCAGCGCGGTCCCAAGCGCTTTGGCTTGGTCCTGTCCGGTGCCCGAGAGGTTCACGTCGGGGTCCCGGGCCGGGACCGCAATGACCTCCGCCCCTGCCAGCCGCGCCTCGGTGGCCGCCAGGTTCCCTTCGCTCTCACCATGCCGGACCAGCAGTAATTCCACGGCACCGGCCTCCTGCACGGCGTCCGTCAGACCGTCCTCGTTCACAAAAGCCACCCCTCCGCGTGCGTTGCCGAATGCAGAACACTACCCACTGCGTACCCACCGGTCCAGAGAATAAACACGCGACGACGGATCGGGAACCTCTGTTGCCCGGACCCCCGGTGAAGTATGTTGCTCGCATGAAGGACACATACCAGGTCATTGTGGTCGGTGGCGGATTTGCAGGCGTTGCAGCAGCCAGGGAACTCGGCCGCAAGGGTGTACAGGTCTTGCTCATCGACTCGAACAACTACCACCAGTTCCAGCCCCTCCTCTACCAGCTTGCTACGTCCCAAATCGGGGTGTCGGCCATTGCCCGGCCACTCCGTTCGGTGTTTCGCCGCCTCAAAACGGTCAAGGTCCTCACTGCCAAAGTGGAATCCGTGGACGCATCGCAACGCACAGTGACGACGTCCGACGGGCAGACCCTGCGGGCGGACATCCTGGTCCTTGCCGTGGGGGCCGTCCCGAACTTTTTCAACACTCCGGGCGCGGAGGAATTGGCCTTCCCCCTGTACTCCGTCACAGACGCAACAAGACTTGGCGGCGGGCTCACCCGGTTGCTGGACCAGGCTGACGGGAATCCCGACAGCTTCGTGGATGTGGTGGTGGTCGGCGGCGGTCCCACAGGTGTAGAGACAGCCGGAGCGATGGCTGAAAACGTCAAATACGTGGTGCGGAAGTACTTCTCGCCCGAGCTGGCTGCCCGCTGCCGGGTACACCTGGTGGACATGGTTCCCAGCGTGTTGAACATGTTCTCCCAGAAGTCCCAAAAGTACGCGACCGAACACCTGCAGAAAGTCGGTGTCCAGCTTCACATGGGTGTGGGTGTCACTGAGGTCCGGCCTGATGGTGTCACCTTGGCGGACGGGAGCTCCGTCCCGGGGCAGATCGTCGTTTGGGCCGGCGGCCTGAAAGCGGGCGGCATTATCGCCGGATCGGGGCTGGCCCAGGGGAGGGGTGGACGTGTCGATGTCCACCCGGACCTGACAGCGCCGGACGTGGATGGCGTTTACGTCATTGGGGATGCTGCCAACATCACGGACTCAACGGGAGCCAAATTGCCGCAGCTGGGCTCGGTAGCCCAGCAGGCGGGTAAATGGGCGGCCAAGAACATCCTTGCTGACCTTGGCGGCGGCAGCCGAACGCCTTTCCGGTACGTCGACAAGGGCTACATGGCGATGGTGGGACGCGGTGCGGCAGTGGCGGAACTTGGTCGCAAGCGCATCCAGCTTCAGGGCCTCTTTGCGTTTTTGTCCTGGCTGCTGGTGCACTTAGCCCTGTTGTCAGGGCTCCAGCAAAAGATCCGGGCACTGTTTTCCTGGCTCAACGGCTATCTCCTGCACAGTCCCGCCCAAGTGGTGGTCAGCGGACCCTTGGACAAGGAACCTCCCGGGCAGGGGCCGCCTGTGCCGGCACCGTTAAAGGAATCTTGAGGGGGCCTGTTTCTTGTAGTTGCGGTGGGACAACACCGCGTGAACCCCAAGAAGTGTGCCGGCCACGCCAAACAGGGGTACGTGCAGAGGTATCGCCATCAGGACCAGCAGTACTCCCAAAGCGGCGGCCATGACGTCACGGAGGCGCGGGTGGATGGGGCCGCGCACGGGGACACCGGATTCCAGTTGCCGGGCGAGGTGGGGATCCTGGATGAAGAGCTCCCGCTCAAGCTGCTGCAGAACCCTGCGCTCGCGTTCTGAAAGCGGCATAGTGGTCCTCCTCGGCGCTAGGTTTCCAAATTAGCTAAGCATGCTGATTATTAAGATCGCAAGCATCAATTTGCCGGCAATGAGCGCCCGTGGGGATCTGCTGGGAAGATAGCAGGAGGAATTCGAACAAGGAGCAGTATGACACTCAAAGAACGCTTGAAGGCAGACGTCGTCGACCACATGAAGGCCGGCAACAAAGTTGCCCTGACCACGGTTCGCAATGTCCTGGGTGAAATCACCACCCGTGAAAAGTCAGGCAAGACGCCAGTGGAGCTCGACGACGCCCAGGTCACCTCGCTGCTGCAGAAGGAAGCCGCCAAGCGCCGGGACACGGCGAAGATCTACACCGAGGCGGGGGAAGCTGACCGCGCAGCGGCCGAAGTTGCCGAGGCGGAGATCATAGAGGCCTACCTCCCCAAAGCGCTCACCCGCGAAGAGGTTGAGGCCATCGTGGACGAGGCCATTGATGCCTTGAAAGCTGAAGGCCAGGAACTCTCAATGCGTTCCATCGGTGCCGTCATGAAGCCTGTTACCGCGAAGGTCGCAGGACGTTTCGATGGCAAGACCGTCAGCGAGATCGTGCGCGCCCGCTTGGCCTGACCGCCACCGGGTCAGTTGACCCCAAGCAGCCACCGCAGAGTGTCAGCGTTGCGCACGGCGTTACCACCGCCGTCGTTGTTGAAGTAGACGTACACGTCCTTGCCGGCGCCGCTCCACTCGCGGATCCTGTCCGCCCACCACCTCAAATCGTCGTCCGAATAGGAGCCGCCGTAGAGGTGTTGGTGGTCCGGGCCGTGCATGCGGATGTAGACGAACGGAGCCGTGGCCCGGAGGATGCAGGGCAGATTGGCGCCGCTCATGATGCAGTAGGCGGTCTGGTGGCGTTCCAGCAGCGCGTACACGTCCGGGTGGTCGCAGCTGTCGTGCCGGAACTCGACGGCGACGCGGATCCAGTGCGGCAGGGCGGCCAGGAAGTAGTCGAGCCGGGCATCATCACGGGCAAAATCAGGTGGCAACTGCGCCAACAGAACCGCCCTTTTGTCGCCGAGCTCGTGCCAGCAGCGCACGATTCTTTCCACCCATACCTCGGGGCTGTAGAGCTTCTTGGCATGGGTAAGGCCACGCGGCGCTTTGACCGACATCGCGAAGCCTTCCGGCAGGCGGTTCCGCCAACCCGCGAAGGTAGTGTTCCGGGGCCAGCGGTAGAAACTCGCGTTGAGTTCCACGGTGGTGAACCGCGCAGTGTAGTGGGCCAGCCGCTTGGAGGCGGGCAGTCCCGGGGGATAGAGCACGCTCTCCCAGTGATCGTAGCTCCAGCCCGATGTGCCGATGTGGATGCCCATGGTGAGGATGTACCCCTGTGGGTGGTTTCTTAACGCACGGTTCCGTTTCCAGCGGTCCTCGCCATTACCGCGCGGAGGTCATCGGCAACAATTGCTACTTCCCGCTGGCGTGCTCTGCGGGGCTGCTCGTCAGAACTTCGGGAGGCGTCAGCAAATGCACCTGGCAGTCCTCTCACGGAGTGGGTGCCCCGCGCAATCGGAAGGGCTGGATCGATGGCGTAGGAGTCCGGCCGGCCGAGGAAGCCGACATCGTAATTGCTCCTAGCCCCACAGCGCCTTTTTCAGCAGTGCCCGCAGCTGCGTGTTCTCGTCCTCGCTGAGCGCTGCCAGCTGTGTTTGCTCGCACACCTCAAGCGCAGCCCGGGCCTTGTTGTGGATCCGGCGGCCCTCCGCGGTGGAAACGATGATCTTGGCCCGCCGGTCCTGCTTGCCTTGCGCCCGCTTGACCAGGCCGCGGTGTTCAAGGTCGTCAACCAGACTGACCACTTGGCTGGGGTCCAGGCTGAGGAAATCGGCGAGCTCGCGCTGCGTAGGTTCCAGGCCGCTGCAGGCAAGTGTCAGCACGGAGAAGGACCGCTCACGAAGCCCGTAATCCGCCAGTGCCTTGTTGTTCAGGAGGGAGCCTGTCGCGTGCAGCTTGGCCAGCAACAGGCCCACATCGTTGCCGATTTTGGCCTCGGCCAGGCGCGGGGTTTCCACTTCGGTGCTTTGCGGGCCCATGACAACTCCAATAGTAATGAAAAACAATCGTTGACTTTCTCAATGATCCGTATTCTCATTGATCATGACAAGGATCTCACGACGCAGTGGGATCGGCCCCACCGGCTCCGGCCGGTTACTGCATGCGAAGGAGCACGCCATGAGCTTGAACGGCAAGGTTGCAATCGTTACCGGGAGTGGACAGGGTCTTGGTCTCGCTTACGCGAGGGAGCTCGCCCGCCAGGGTGCCGCCGTCGTCATTAATGACGTGAACGCTGAGACCGCAGCGCAAGCAGTCGCGCAGATCGAGGCCGACGGCGGCCGGGCCACCGCCGTCGTCGTTCCGGTGGGCACCACGGATGCCGCCAAGGCACTTGTCGCCGGTGCCGTGGAGACCTTCGGTCGCTTGGACATCCTGGTCACGAACGCAGGAATCCTCCGCGATAAGAGCCTGTTGAAGATGACCGACGAGGACTTCGACCTTGTCATCAACGTCCACTTGAAGGGCACGTTCACCTGCGTCCGTGAGGCCTTCGCGTACTTCAAGGAAAACAACGTCGCGGGCCGGATCATCACTATCGGTTCGCCGACGGGCCAGCGTGGCAACTTCGGGCAGACCAATTACGCGGCTGCGAAGGCCGGGATCGTGGGCATGGTCCGCACGTGGGCTTTGGAGATGAAGAAGGCGGGTGTGACCGTCAACTCTGTCATTCCGGTGGCGGCGACGGCAATGACCAAGACAGTCCCTTATTTCCAGAAGGCCGTGGAAGCTGACGAGCGTGGCGAGGCCATGCCGTCGTTCTTCCGTCATGACCTGGGTTTCGGAACTGCCGACGACGTCGCCGGGCTCATCGCCTTCCTCGCCTCGGATAAGGCGGCCGGCATTACCGGCCAGGCGATCGGTGCCGGCGGTGACCGGCTGCAGGTCTGGACGCACCCGACGGCGGCAACCACCGAATACCGCGACGGCGGCTGGAGCTACGAAGCACTGGTGGAGAACGCCGGATCACTCTTCGGCCCGGATGCGTTGCAGAGCTACGGTGAGGAATTCCTGCCCCTTCCCGAGGAACTCCAGCCCGAGCCAGCCAAGCCCGAAGCGGTACAGGCCCGCTGATCATGGCTGACCGATACGAGCTCGGCATCGACGCCGCAGCCCTTGATGCGATCGACATGCACGTCCACCTCGAAGTGGACAGCTGCGGCCACGGCTCGCTCCCGGATGCCCTGACGGAAGCCTCGGCCAAGTACTTCAAAGCCGAGGACAGGACCCCGTCCCTGGACAGGATCGCCGAGGTGTACCGCGAACTGAACATGGCCGCCGTCGTCTTTACCGTCGACGCCAGGACGCAACTAAAGCACGAACCCAACAGCATCCCGGAACTGATCGCCGGAGCCGGGCGGAACAACGATGTTCTGATTCCGTTCGGCAGCGTGGACCCGCGGACGGGGGAGGACGCGATCGCCGGAGCCAAGCACCAGGCCGTTGAGCTCGGTGCCCGGGGATTCAAATTCCATCCTTCACTCCAGGGCTTCGACCCATCCAACGAGCAGTTCTACCCGCTCTGGGAAACACTGCAGGAACTGGGTCTGCCGTGCATCTTCCACACCGGCCAGAACGGCATGGGTGCCGGGCTTCCCGGGGGATACGGCATCAAGCTGGCGTACTCGAACCCGCTCCTGCTCGACGCCGTGGCGGCCGATTTCCCGGGCCTGCAGATCATCATGGCCCATCCCTCGGTGCCGTGGCAGGACGAGGCAAATTCGATCGCCACACACAAAGCCAACGTGTTCATCGACCTCTCCGGGTGGTCGCCGAAGTACTTCCCGGAATCGCTGGTGAAGGCCTCGAACTCGGTGTTGCAGGACAAGGTCCTGTTCGGGACGGATTTCCCGCTGATCTCTCCGCAGAAGTGGCTGGGCGCATTTGCCGACCTTCCCTTGAAGGACGAAGTCCGCCCGAAGATCCTCAAGGACAACGCCGTCCGGCTGCTCGGGTTGGGTAGCTGAAATGGTCACAAGCACGACGACGGAAGCCCGCCTGGGTGCCCGGCTCTACGGCGATGCTGACTGGTACGACGCCGAAGCTCTCCTCACCACGGACGAACGCACAGCGCTGGCCCGCCTGAGGGAGTTCCTGGACACCGAGGCGAAGCCTCTGTTGGCCGAGTACTGGGAACGAGCGGAATTTCCGGAGCAGTTGGCGCAGCCGCTGATCGACCTTGATCTGATGGAGCCGTTCGAACATCCGGCGCGGGGAATCTTCCACGGTTTCCGGATTTTCGAGCTCGCCCGAACCGATGCGTCCCTGGCCACCTGGTACACGGCACAGGCCGGCCTGTTCCGGACGGCAATCCGGGTAGGGGCCTCCGAGGAACAGCAGAAGGAGTGGATGCCCGGCGTTGTGGACTTCTCCCTCAAAGGTGTTTTCTCGTTGACCGAACCGGAACACGGTTCGGACATTGCCGGCGGCTTAGCAACTACCGCCCGCTTCGAACGTGGCACAGGAACAGGCGCCGACGGCGGCAGCTGGGTTCTGGACGGCGCCAAGCGCTGGATCGGGGGAGCCTCGACGGCGGATGTGCTGTGCGTGTTCGCCCGGGATGTGGCCGACGGACAGGTCAAGGGGTTCCTCGTGGACCGGACCGCTCCCGGGGTCGGCTTGGAGAAGATCCACGGCAAGACGTCCCTGCGGATCATGCAGAACGCCCACATCACCCTGAAGGGCGTCCGGGTGCCGGAAGCCATGCGGCTGCACAGCGTAAATTCCTTCAAGGACGTGGCCGCGATGCTGCGGGCGATGCGCTCGGACGTCGCGTGGATCGCCACCGGTATCCAGGCCGGTGCCTTCGAAGCCGCCCTTGCCTACGTCAGGGGCCGCCGGCAGTTCGGCCGCTCCTTGGGGTCCTTCCAACTCGTGCAGGAAAAGCTGGCGCGAATGCTCGGAAATACCACCGCCTCGCTCTCGTTGGTGACCCGCCTGACCGAACAACAGGCCAAAGGCATCTACCGGGACCAGGACTCCGCCCTGGCCAAGATGCAGACGTCCCTGATGATGCGCGAAACCGTCGCCCTGGCCCGCGAAGTCGTGGGCGGCAACGGCATCACGCTCGCCGCCGACGTCGCCCGTTTCCATGCCGACGCGGAAGCTGTCTATTCGTACGAAGGCACCCACGAAATCAATGCACTGATCGTCGGACGCGCCCTGACGGGCGAGAGTGCTTTCACCCACTGAACAACGCACAGAAAAACACAACAACCAGGAGGCAACGATGCCCAATCTCGTCGTCGATTTCGACACCCTGCTCACCATGTCCGGCAAGGACCTGGGCACCACCGACTACCGGGAGATCACCCAACAGCAGATCAACCTGTTCGCCGATGCCACGGACGATCAGCAGTGGATCCACGTTGATCCCGAACGCGCCAAGGACGGTCCTTTCGGTGCACCGATCGCGCACGGCTTCCTCACCCTGTCCCTGATCATCCCGTTCTGGGGCGAACTCTTCGACGTCGACGGGGTGACCACCAAGGTCAATTACGGCCTGGACAAAGTCCGTTTCACGTCACCGGTGAAGGTGGGCTCCAAAGTCCGTATGCAGGGCAGCATCGCCGAGGTTACCGAGGTCAAGGGCGGCGCCCAGATCAAGGTCAACGCCACCATCGAAATCGAAGGCCAGGAACGGCCCGCCGTCGTGGCCGAATTCCTCGCACGCTTCTACAAATAAGCACTCCCTTTCCAGCAACTTCCCTCGTCTTCCAAGGAACAGCCATGTCAGGACACACTGCGCTCGCACAGTCGAGCACGGCCGCAAAGCGTAAAGAAGCGCGTACGGTCATCCTTTCCAGCTATCTGGGCAGCACCATCGAGTTCTACGACTTCCTGCTGTACGCGACGGCGGCAGCGGTTGCCTTCCCCAAGGTGTTCTTCGCCGGAACGGACGAATGGGTGGGCGTCGTAGCTGCCTACGCAACGTTCGCCGCCGGTTACGTTGCCCGGCCCTTGGGCGGCATCATTTTCGGCCACTTCGGCGACAGGATCGGCCGGAAGGGAATGTTGATCGTTTCCATGGCCATGATGGGCGTCGCGTCCACACTGATCGGCTTGATCCCGGGATCCAGCGTGATCGGTCCTTGGGGTGCCGTGCTGCTGGTGCTCCTGCGCGTCTGCCAGGGCATCGCCGTCGGGGGTGAATGGGGTGGCGCCGCGCTGATGGCGCTGGAACATTCCGATCCCAAGCGGCGCGGTTTCGCGGCATCGTTCGTGAACGCCGGTGCGCCGACAGGCGCCGTACTCGGCACGGTTGTGATGGGCATTTTCTCCGCACTGCCGCAGGACGCCTTCCTGGCATGGGGCTGGCGCGTGCCGTTCCTGCTCTCCTTCGTGCTGCTGATCGTGGGCATGTTCGTCAGGCTCCGGGTCTCCGAGAGTCCGATCTTCGCCGAGGCCGTAGCCAAGGAAAGCGCCCAAGGCAGCAAGCGCAAGATCCCGCTGCTGGAGGTCCTGAAGCGCCCCAAAGCACTCATCATGATCATGTTTGCCGGTGCTGCTGGCTTCGGCCTTCAGGTAGTGCTTCCCACGTTCTCCGTCACCTACGCGGTTTCCAAGGGCGCGCCGCAGCAGGGCGTGCTTTATGCCTTCGCGGGAGCTTCGGCAATTTCCATCCTGTTCGTCCTCCTGGGCGGCCGATTGTCAGACCGCTTCGGTCGACGTCCCGTGATGGTCGCCGGTTTGGCCCTGTTCATCCTTTACCTGTTCCCCATGTTCGGGATGCTCAGCTCAGGCAACATCGCCCTGATTTTCCTGGCCTTCACGGTGGCGCTCGTCCTGCACTCGTCCCTCTACGGACCCCTTGCAGCGTTCGTATCGGAACAGTTCGGCACCACCAACCGCTACACGGGTGCTGCCGTCGGCTATCAGCTGGCTACCCTGATCGGTGCGGGCTTCACCCCTGGAATCGTCGCCGGACTGTACAAGGACGCAGGCCAGAGCATCGTCCCCGTCGTGGTGTTCCTGTCCATCATGTCCTTGGTGTCGATTGTCTTCATCCTGCTGACGCGGGAGTCTAAGAACAACGACCTCTCTACGGTCAGTTAGGAGAAACCACCATGGACAACAACGGAGTTGGATCCTGGCTGCACCGCCGCCGCAGCAAGTCCGGAAGCGCAACGGCACTTGTTTGCGGTGAGCAGAAGCTGAGCTACCTCGAACTGGCCAACCGGGCCGATCACCTGGCCAATGCCCTCAAGGACAGGGGAGTAGCCAAGGGAGAGCGCGTTGCCTACCTTGGCGAGAACCACCCCTCCTTCGTGGAAACCTTCTTTGCCTGCGGGTTGGTGGGCGCCATCTTCGTGCCTCTCAATACGCGCCTGGCCGCTCCCGAGCTTCAGTTCCAGCTGCAGGACTCGGGAGCCCGGATCCTCATCAACGCCGCGGCCCTGGAGCCTGTTGGGACGGCCGCCGTGGCTGACACTGCGGTCACCCACCGGGTTGTGGTGGCTCCCGACGGCGGACCTGAGGGGTCCGCGGTTAAGCTGCCGACCGGCGTCGAACCTTATGAGGAGGTGATTGGCGCCTCGGACGGTACAGCGATGGATGTTGCGGTGTCCCTGGACGACGCCGCCATGATCCTCTACACCTCCGGCACCACAGGGAAGCCGAAGGGTGCGCTGCTCACGCACGGCAACATCACCTGGAACTGCATCAATACCGTGGTGGACATGGACCTGAGCCGCAACGACATAGCGCTCTTGATTTCGCCTCTCTTCCATGTCGCATCCCTGGATATGGGTCTGCTCCCGATGCTGCTCAAGGGCGCCACGGTGGTCCTCGAATCCAAGTTCGACGCCGGTCGCGTCCTGGAACTGGTGGGCCGGCACAGGGTCACCACCCTGAACGGCGTCCCCACCACCTTCCAGATGCTCTGCGACCATCCGGAATGGTCGACGGCGGATCTCAGCTCCCTGGATAAACTCACCTGCGGCGGGTCCGCCGTTCCGCAGCGGGTACTGGACGCCTATGAGGAACGTGGCATCGGATTCACCGCCTGCTACGGCATGACCGAAACCGCGCCAGGAGCCACCATGCTCCCGGTTTCCGCTTCCAAGGTGAAGGCCGGATCAGCGGGTTTGCCGCACTTCTTCACGGATGTGCGGATCGTTGACCCGTTCGGGAGCGTCGTGGGCGCGGGCGAAGTGGGGGAGATCCAGATCTCCGGGCCCAACGTCATCAAGGAATACTGGAACCGGCCGGAGGCAACTGCCGACAGCTACGCGGACTCCTCCTGGTTCCGCTCCGGGGACATGGGACACCAGGACGAGGAAGGCTTCTTATTCGTCTCCGACAGACTCAAGGACATGATCATTTCCGGCGGCGAGAACATCTACCCGGCCGAGGTGGAAGCAGCCATTGCGGAACTGCCCGCCGTGGGAAGCGTGGCCGTGATCGGCGTCGCCGACGGGAAATGGGGCGAAGTCCCGAGGGCGATCGTGACTTTGCGGGAGGGTGCTGCCCTGACCGAAGAGCAGCTGCGCTCGCATCTGGACGGACGATTGGCACGCTACAAGATCCCCAAGTCCGTGGTGTTTGTGGAAGAGATGCCGCGCACGGCCAGCGGGAAGATCAGGAAGACCGACCTCCGCAAGCACTACGCACAGTAGCCCTCCCGACGCTTGCTCACGTTCCGCGTGCTTGGGGCGGACGCTTGCTCACGTTCCGGGTGCTTGGGGCGGACGCTTGCTCACGTTCCGGGTGTTTGGGTGGGACGCTTGCTCACGTCCCGCGTGTTTGGGTGGGACCCTTCCTCACGTCCCGGGTGTTTGGGTGGGACGCTTGCTCACGTTCCGGGTGTTTGGGGCGGACGCGTGCTCACGTTCCGGGTGCTGAATGCGGCTTTCGGGCGACATATTCCGTTACTGGGCTAAATCCCGGTTAATTTTGTCCATCGAACTGCCTAAACAGCGTTCGGGGCATTACGATTGGGTCGACTCGTCTCTGAGTACGCATTCATCACAACGAAACCCCGGGGGATATACCAATGAGCTACCCGCAACAACCGCAACAGACCCAGCCCTACGCAGCGCAAGCCGGCGAGCCGCCGCTGTGGGCACCCTACTATGGCGCTCCGATCGGTGCAGCCGTCAAGCGTTTCTTCAAGAAGTACGCCGCGTTCTCGGGCCGTGCCAGCCGCAGTGAATACTGGTGGGTCGCCCTTGTACTGGGCGTCGTGGGCTTCGTCCTGCAGCTGCTCACCGGCATTCTCGGCGCAGCAGGCTCAACCACTACAAGCACCGGAACAATTCCCGGTCCTGGTGCTGCAGTGGGGCTCATCCTCGTCCTCGTCTTCTACTTGGCAGTCCTGATTCCGTCTCTCGCCCTGTTGGTTCGCCGTCTCCACGACGCCAACCTCAGCGGCTGGTTGGCATTGCTCGTTGTGGTGCCGATCGTTGTTTTCGTGCTCTCGCTCCTGCCGTCCAACCCGGCCGGCCAGCGTTTCGACCAGCCGACCGCGTAGTAACCCACGCACCACGCAAAAAGGGGCGGTACCCAGTGTGCCGCCCCTTTTTCGTGCCCGCACTGTGTGCCCGCGGGGCCACTCCGTGAAATGCTGTCCTTAACGCGGACCGACCCCGATGACGAGGAGAGCCAGCCATGAAACCGATCAAGCGCTTCGCCGTGGTTGGCGGCGGGATCATCGGCGTCGCGGTTGCGCGGGAACTTTCCAACAAGCTCGACGGCGTCCAGGTCACCGTTTATGAGAAGGAAGGACGCCTCGCTGCCCACCAAACAGGTCACAACTCGGGGGTGGTCCACGCAGGGCTGTACTACGAACCCGGCGGGTTGAAGGCACGGCTGTGCCGCAGGGGAGTGGAGCTGCTGCAGGAATTCTGCGCCGCGAAGGCCCTTCCCTACGAAGCATGCGGGAAGCTGGTCATTGCCCAGACGCCGGAAGAGCAAAAACGCCTGGACAACATCTTTGCCCGCGCCACAGCCAACGGGGTGCCCGGAGCACGGATGCTGGGCGGTGACCGGATACGCGAGGTGGAGCCGAACGCCGTCGGGCTTTCCGCTTTGCACTCGCCGGAAACGGCGATCGTCGACTATTCGGCCATCACCGAAGCGCTCGCCGACGACGTTCGGGCCTCGGGAGGGACCATCCGGCTTGGGCAGGAAGTCACGTCGGTGGAACAGCAAGCGAGTGGCGCGGTTGTCCATACGAAGGACGACAGTGAACACTTTGACCTGGTGGTCGCCTGCGCCGGCCTGCAATCGGACCGTTTGGCGAAGGCGGCGGGCGAGGCCGCGAACCCGAGGATCGTGCCGTTCTTCGGGCAGTACTTTCTCCTGGACCGCGCGGCCCGCGAGCAGGTGAAGGGCCTTATCTATCCTGTCCCGGACCCCCGGCATCCCTTCCTGGGCGTGCATCTGACCAAACGCATTGACGGCGAAATGATGCTCGGACCGAATGCGTTCATTTCCTTTGGCCGGGAATCCTACGGCTGGAAGGATGTCAGGGTCCGCGATGTCCTGGATTATGCCCTGTTCCCGGGCTTTTGGAATTTTGCGCGGCAGAATGTGCCCTCGGCTGTTCGTGAATTCCAGACCGTGGTGAGCCGAAAGAAATTCATCCGCGAAGCTGTCCGCTTTGTTCCTTCCCTGGAGGGCGCCACTGTTCTACCCGGCACCCGCGGCGTCCGCGCCCAGGCCATGAACGGCGACGGATCGCTGGTGGACGACTTTGTCATCGCACGACGCCGGGACACCGTTTTGGTGCGGAACGCGCCGTCGCCCGGGGCTACTTCGTCCATGGCGATCGCCGAGTACATCGTGGAGCAGGCGCTGCTGGACTAGCAGGCGAGGGCTGTTTGGCCGGGGAGGGTCGGGAGCGGCGTGAGTTAACAAGCCCGTGACGATCCGGAAACGGCGCCCACATGCGGGGTGGATAGCTTTGCTCCATGATCACCTCAATGGCCGCACTTGCTACCCGACTCGGCGATTCCCTGGGCCGCTGGATCGAGGCCGCGTACGTCCTGGATTGCGCCGGTCCCGAGTCTGAAGGACCGCACGGATCGGCTTCGGATTGGACATGGCTTCCAGCCCTGAGCGGGGTGACAGTGGCAGGAGCCCAGGCCATCCAATCGCACGCAGGACGCCCGCCGACGGCCACGTAGGAACCGCGCTATAAGCTGCACAATGTTGCGTTGAGCACACTTTTCGTTGATGCCGGGTAGTATGCCCTAAACTGCTTCACTGAGGTGCCGGAATAGGCACTATGCAGCAACGAAAGCGAACCCTCAATGGCTACTGATTACGACGCCCCGCGCAAGACAGAAGACGAGTCTCCCGCTGAATCACTTGAGGCTCTCCAGGCGTCCCGCGGGGGCGGTGCCCAGACCGCTGTCATCGACGTGGAAGACGTCGATACCGCCGAAGGAATCGACCTTCCGGGCGCCGATCTTTCGGGCGAGGAACTGACCGTCGTTGTGGTTCCGGAGCAGTCGGACGAATTCACGTGCGGGTCTTGTTTCCTGGTCCGTCACCGGTCGCAGATTGCCTTGGAGAAGAACGGCCTCAAGTTCTGCAAGGACTGCGAAGGCTGAATAACGCGCTGATCACGTTATCTTCGGTCACGAAAACGTGGTTGAAGCCGACTGAAACGGCCCGGAATTGATGCCGGAAGCGGCTTCGGATGACCCGCCCGTAACCTGACGGGGGGCCTCTTAACGGTTGTGCTCCGAAGCGGCCACAACCCGCCAAAACCCGTGGATGCACTCCTACAGTTGAAGTATCAACTTCGCCTGAAGGGGGCACAAAAAATGAGGAAAATTGGAGCGGGTTTGGCGGCTGTTGTGGCAGCGGCCGGGCTCGGTCTAGCAGCACCGGGGCCAGCCTCGGCGGCTTCCTATTGCGGCATCACCTGGGGTTCCCTGGCCAAGGCCGACCCCGATATGAGCGCCGCGCAGGTCACCAATGTCCGCACGGGCCAACAGCTCTGCTACGACCGACTGGTGATCGACATGACCGGGAAAGTGGCCGGTTATTCAGTGCAGTACGTTCCGGTGATCACCCAGGATGCAACGGGCTTCCCCATCCCGGTGCTCGGTGACGCCGACCTGCAAGTGGTGGTGACGGCGCCGTCGTACAACCAGTACAGCCAGCCCACCTACGTTCCGGCAGCCAAAGCCGAGCTCTCCAACGTATCGGGCTACCAGACGTTCCGTCAGGTGGTCTACGCCGGGAGTTTCGAAGGAACTACCAGCATCGGCTTGGGTGTCCGTGCCAGGCTTCCGTTCCGGGTCTTCACCCTGGACGGACCCGACGGCGGCTCGCGGCTTGTCGTGGATGTCGCCCATCACTGGTGACCGGGATCGCCGAAGCAGTGCCAGAACGCGCGAAAGCGGCCAGTTCGCCGGATAGCTCCGGCGAACTGGCCGCTTTCCGGCGTTCTCGCTGGTCGGCGCGCCCGGCTACTCAGGGACCACCAGGGCGGGAGTGTCTTTCCGGATGGTCTCGCCACGGAAGAACCCTGGCCGCATGCGGGACTGGATCAGCATGACGACGGCACCCAAGGCCAGGATCCCGATGCCGAGGATGAACACGAGCCCCACTCCGAAGATCTCCGAGCCGCTGCCGAACTCCGGATCCCAGCTGTCCATCGCGGTCTGCAGGAACACAACGAACAGGCCCACGCCACCCAGTACCGGGCACACCAAGCGCAGGAGGAAGTTGCGGGCACTGCTGAAGACGCTGTTGCGGAAGTACCAAGCACAGGCAATGGCCGTCAGTCCGTAATAGAAGCAGATCATCAGGCCCAAGGCGAGGATGGTGTCGTTGAGGACGTTCTCGCTGATCACGTGCATCACGGCGTAGAAGCCCGCGGACAGTACGCCTGCCGCAATGGTGGCGAAGCCCGGCGTCGAGAACTTCTTGCTCATGTGGCTGAAGCGTTCCGGCAGCGCGCCGTAGTGCGCCATGGCAAGCAGGCTCCGTGACGGCGAAGTGAACGTGGACTGCAACGAAGCCGCAGAGCTGGACAGCACCGCCAACGACATGAGGATCGCGAACGGCCCCATGACCGGAGAAGCGAGTGCCGTGAACACGTTGGCGTGGTTCTCGGGGTTGTTCAGCCCGATTCCGGTGTCGCCGACGCCGGCGAACATCATGGTGGCGATGGTCACCAGCAGGTAGATCCCCAGGACGATGACTGCCGTGAGGGTTCCGGCGGCGCCCGCGGTCTTCTTGCCGTTGGCGGTTTCCTCGTTCACGGTGAGGCAGACGTCCCAACCCCAGTACACGAAGATGGACAGCGAAATGCCCGCGGCGATCTGGCCGAAGGTCTCGACTTTCGTGACGTCGAACCAATCCCAGCTGAAGGGAACGGCGGTCTCGGACGTGGACCAGTTGGCGAAGGCCATGGCCACGAACAAGCCCAGAACCAGCAGCTGGAAACCCACCAGCCCGTACTGGACGATCTTGGTGGTGTGCAGGCCGCGGTAACTGATCCACACGGCCAGTGCCACGAAGACAAAACAGGTGGCCACATTCAGCAGCTTGTTCGAGGCGAGGTCGGCCAGCTCAGGGGAACCTGTGGCCTGGGCGAGGAAAAGGTAGAAGAAGTCCACCGCTACACCGGCCAGGTTGGACAGGACAATGATGTTGGCTGCGAGCAGGCCCCAGCCGCCCATCCAACCCACCCAGGGTCCGAATGCCTTGGTGACCCAGGTGAAAGTGGTGCCGCTGTCCGGGGAGTCTGCGTTGAGCTCCCTGTAGGCCAGCGATACCAGGATCATCGGAATGAACCCGATCAGGAAGATGACGGGCAACTGCAGCCCGACTTCGTTGACTGTTGGACCGAGCGCACCGGTGAGCGTGTACGCCGGGGCGATGGTTGAAATGCCAAGAACGACGACGGCGAGGAGCCCCAACTGCCCCGTCTTCAGTCCCTTGCCGCTGATGTTGTGCGACTCTGCAGCGGCTCCAGTGCTTTTGGAAGCACCGGCGCGGATTGTCTGGCTCATGAATGGCCCTTTCTAGATGGCCGAAGGCTGTTGCTGCGTAATGCAGTGGATGCCGCCGCCCCGGGCGAAGAGTTCGCGCGCGTCAACACTGACAACGCGGCGTCCGGGGTAGGCATCGGCGAGGATGCGGAGCGCTTTCTCGTCCATGGGGTCGTTGAAGCTGCACGCAATGACCCCACCGTTGACTACCAAGTGGTTGATGTAGCTGTAGTCCACGTAGCCCTCGTCGTCAGTGAGGGTTTCGGGTGCCGGAACTTCGATGATGTTCCAGTCCCGTCCGGCTGCGTCATGGGTGGTGCGCAGGAATTCGATGATCTCCCGGGACACCGCATGATCGGGGTGCTCAGGGTTTTGCTGGGAATGGACAAGGAGTGTGCCCGGGGAGGGGATGGCGGCCACGATGTCCACATGGCCGCGCGTGCCGAACTTCTCCGAATCGCGGGTGAGGCCGCGCGGCAGCCACACCACGTGGGTAGCGCCGATGGTGCGGGCGAGCTCTTCCTCGATGTCGGACTTGGTCAGGCCGGGGTTGCGGCCCTCGTCAAGCTGTACGGTCTCGGTGACAAGGACGGTGCCTTCGCCGTCAACCTGGATGCCGCCGCCTTCGTTCACGATCCCCGAGGGGAGGTGTGTGGCGTTGGCACGGCCGGTGATGTTGGCAGCGATCTGCGAATCCTTGTCCCACGCCGCCCAGTCCTGGGCGCCCCAGCCGTTGAAGATCCAGTCCACGGCGCCGAGTTGCTTGTTCGCATCCAACACGAACGACGGTCCGATGTCCCGCATCCAGGCGTCGTTCAGTTCCGCGGTGAGTACCTCGACGCGGGGGTCCAGGTAGCGGGCGGCTGTTTCGACGTCGTCGGGCGCTACCACCATGGTGACCGGCTCGAACTCAAGGACGGCATTCGCGACGGCGGCCCAGGTGGAGCGCGCTGCATGCGCCTCTTCCTCGGTGTCGCCCAAGGTGTAACCGCCGGTGGGGAAGGCCATCCAGACGCGGTCCTGCGGGGCCGTCTCCGACGGCATGCGCCAGACGCTCACGCGGAGACCGCCTGGTAGGCAGTGGCGATAGCGCTTGCTCCCAGTGGCGCGTTGGGGTCCACCGGTGCGGTGAGGCGACCGTAGGTTTCAGGGCGGCGCGTGGCCAGGAACGGGAAGAGCGTGAGCCAGTCCTTGCGCTGGTCGAGGTCGAGGTCGGCGACCAGTACGGCGGATTCGTCCCGCGGTGCCTGGACCAGGATGCGGCCGTAGGGATCGGAGATAAAGGAGGAGCCGTAGAAGTTCAGGGTGCCTTCGTTGCCGTAGCGGTTCGGCGCGATCATGAACAGGCCGTTGGCGATGCCGTTGCCCACAATGACCTGCTGCCAGAGCGGCTGCGTGTCGAAGTCTGGGTGGTCCGGTTCGGAGCCGATTGCGGTGGGGTAGACCAGGATCTCAGCTCCGCCCAGGGAGTACATCCGGGCGAGTTCGGGGAACCATTCGTCCCAGCAGGTGGGCATGCCCAGGCGTGCACCGCCGAGTTCGGCCGGTGCGTACACTGCGTAGGCATCCTCGGCTTCCGGGCCCTTGCGGAAGAACTTGTCCTCGTAGTAGCCGGCGGTGACGGGGATGTGCAGCTTGTGGGTGCGGGCTACGAGTTCCCCGGCGGGGGAGACCAGGATCGCGGTGTTCAGGCCGAGGCCGTCGTCAGTGCCATCCGGGTTCTCAGCCCGCTGGTACAAGGATGCGTGGACCGAGACGCCGAACTTCCGGGCTGCTTCGGCAGCGAAGGTGAAGGTGGGGCCGGTGAGGAGGTCCTCGGTGATGTCCGATGGGCGGATGCCTGCCGCGGGGTTGTTCTCCGGCCGGGTGTCGGCGGGGTAGCGGGAGAGCGTCAGTTCAGGCAGGAAAACAACAGTGGCTCCCAGCTTGGCGGCGCGCTCGATGCCTTCGGTAAGTTCTGCGCGGAGGGCGGATTCGTCGGCATGCCAGCGGTGCTGGACAACGCCGACGCGCAGCGGCGTCCGCGTGGAGGGTTCGGTGCGGGCCAGGGAAGTCGGGGCTTCGAGGCGGGTTATTTCAATCATGGTGGCATGTACTCCGATGAGACGACAGTCACTAAATGAATAGCGTTCATTTAGTATGACGCGAGTCACGCCGGAGTGCAAGGGGAAAACGAATGCCAATCATTTATGTCAGCCCGGACCCCTGCCCAGCACACCTGCGGACGCCCTGGCCGAGCGCCCCTCCCGCCCTGTCCCGCCCCGTCCCGTCCCGGGAGCAGGCCTAGCCGGCCACGGTGGGCAAGGTAAGAATCTCGGCTCCGTCCGGGGTGATGGCGATCGTGTGCTCGCTGTGGGCCGTCCGGCAGCCGGTGACGCTGCGGAGGGTCCAGCCGTCGGGATCGGTCACGAGCTGGGCGGTATCCGCCATGACCCACGGTTCCAAAGCGAGCAGCAAGCCAGGGCGCAGCTTGTAGCCGCGGCCAGGGCGTCCCATGTTGGGCACATGCGGTTCCTGGTGCATGGTTGAGCCGATTCCGTGGCCGCCAAACTCCGTGTTAACGGGATATCCTGCCTCGCCGAGGACGGAGCCAATGGCGTAGGACAGATCGCCGATCCGCGCGCCGGGCCGCGCCGCTGCTATGCCGGCACGGAGGGCGCGTTCGGTTGCTTCGATCATGGCCACGCTTTCGGCGGGCTTCGCGTCGCCGACGATGAAGCTGATGGCAGAGTCTGCTGCGATCCCTTTCAGGGAGACGGCCAGGTCAAGGGTCAGCAGGTCGCCGTCGGCAAGTGCGTAGTCCCGCGGCAGTCCATGGAGGACGGCGTCGTTGACGCCTGTGCAGATGTAGTGGCCGAAGGGGCCGCGCCCAAACGATGGCGCGTAGTCCACGTAGCAGGACACCGCGCCGGCCTCGAGGATCATGGCCTTGGCCCACGCGTCGATCTCCAGGAGGTTGGTGCCAACAGTGCACCGGCTCTTGAGCGTGTGCAGGATGTTGGCCACCAGGGTCCCTGCAGCCCGGGCACGGGTCAGTTCGCTGGTGCTGAGGATCTCGATCATAGGGGACCTTTCCGGGGTTGATGCCAATAACTATCCCGGCCATATTATCCCGGTATTACAATTGGAGCCATGGTCAGGTTGCCGCTCACACCCGCAGAGGCCGAGCGCGGACAGCGTCTCGGTGCCCTGCTCCGCCGTGCACGGGGCGCACGCTCCATGCTGGAGATCGCCCTCGACGCCCGTGTTTCCCCCGAAACGCTGCGCAAAATCGAGTCGGGAAGGGTTGCCACTCCCGCCTTTCCCACGGTGGCGGCCATTGCCGATGTTCTTGGACTTTCGCTCGATGAGGTGTGGTCCGAGATCAACCAGCCCGACGCCGGAGCGGACCCCGCCGTGTCGCGCCGCAATGCCCGGGAGTTCCTGGCTTCCTAGATTTCCGCCTGCTGGTCCTGCCGCTTGGGCCGTGCCCGGACGTGCAGGCGCTCGCCTTGCTGGCCGAACAGGGTGAGCAGTTCCACCGGTTCAGAGGTAGCGCTGGCGAACCAGTGCGGGGTGCGGGTGTCGAATTCCGCCACTTCCCCGGGTTTGAGGATGAAGTCGTTCCCGCCCAGGACCAGCCGCAGTTTCCCATTGAGGATGTACATCCAGTCGTAGCCTTCGTGGGATTGCGGGTCTGGAATTTCCTTGCCCGTTCCGGCTTTCAGCACCATCTTGAAGGCCTGGATTCCGCCGGGGCGGCGAGTGAGGGGCAGCGCGGTGCCCCAATGATGGACGTGTGGCTTGAGATGGATGCGGGGGTCGCCCGTTTCCGGGGCGTCGATCAACTCCTCAAGAGGTACTTGGTGAAGCCGTGCAATCGGCAGCAACAGTTCCAGGGTGGGTTTGCGCTGGCCCGACTCCAGGCGGGACAGTGTGCTCACCGAGATCCCCGTGCCTTCCGATGCCTCTGCCAGCGTCAGGTTCCGTTGGGTCCGCATCGCGCGCAGGCGCGGGCCGACGGCGTCGAGCATTGCGCTGAAATCCTTTGCCATGTCCCCAGTTTGCCATAGTGGCAATTTTTCTTGCCGCTTCTGTCGACATCGACCAAGGATGGTAGGAGCGGCGGTAGGCCGCAACGAGTCGACGGAGGCACAGTGAGCAGAGATACGAAGACGGAAACCGCGGACGAGTACCAGGTTGTGGTGATCGGAGGTGGCGCAGCTGGGTTAAGTGCCGCCGTGACGCTTGGCAGGGCCCTCCGGTCCGTCCTGGTGATCGACGCCGGCGAGCCGCGGAACGCGCCGGCTGCCGGGGTCCATGGTTTCCTGTCCAGGGACGGCATTGATCCCAGGGAATTGTTGGATATGGGGCGGGAAGAAGCACGCGGCTACGGGGTGGACTTCATCGCGGGCGTCGCCGTCGCAGCGCGCTCGACGGCGGGGGCCGAGGAAGGCGCGGAGCTCTCCTTTGATGTTGAATTGGCCGATGGGCGGACGGTGAAGGCCCGCCGGATCCTTGTGACCACGGGGCTGACCGATGTTCTGCCCGACATCGACGGCATCCGGGAGCGGTGGGGTCGTGATGTCCTGCATTGCCCCTACTGCCACGGCTGGGAGGTCCGGAACAAAGCGATCGGCATACTGGGCTCTGTTCCCATGGCGTTGCACCAGACGATGCTCTTCAGGCAGTGGAGCCCGAACATCACGCTGTTCCTTAATGACATGGTGGAGCCGACGGACGCAGAGTGGGAGCAGTTGGCTGCACGCTCGATCAGCGTGGTGGAAGGCAAGGTGGAGTCACTCGCCATCCAGGATGATGCGTTGAGGGGCGTCGTCCTGGCCTCGGGAACAGTCATCCCGGTGGAGGCCGTAGTGACCGCAACCAGGCTGGAGGCAAGGTCCGGAGTGCTGGAGTCGCTTGGCGTCCCGGTGGTGGAACACCCCATGGGAGTAGGGCACCACGTGGAAGTGAATCCCATGGGCGGGGCCACCGCGGTTCCCGGCGTCTGGGCTGCGGGCAACGTCGCGGACCTCATGGGACAGGTCATGGCGTCGGCCGCTTCGGGCGTCATGGCCGGGGCCGCCATCAACGCCCACTTGGTGGCGGAGGAAACCAGGTTGGCGGTGGACGTTGCGCGGCTGTCCAGCCTCGCCCGGTGACCACCACAAGCTGAAACGGAACCCCTGCAAAAAAGTGGTCGACGTGCGGCCGGAGTGCGAGGACTATTAAAGAACGCCACTAAGGGAGGTTGTATGTGCTACGCGTACTATGACGACTTCGAGCGGCGCACGAAGAAGGACTCCGCGCGCAAGCCCGAGACCACAACTGAAGAGGCCAGGAAGGAACCGGTTGCCCCGGCGGAGACCCGCCAGGCATCGGAAGGGACACTCTGGACTTTCCTGGCACGCCGTCGCAGGGAACCTGTGGTTTACGAACCGAAGGTTGACCGCATCCACGAGAAGGTCTAGGCCCCGCCTGGACTGGAACGAGTAGAAGATCACGAAAAAGGCGCCGGTCTGCCGGCGCCTTTCCCGTGTGCCCGTCCACGCGCAGGCTAGTTGTTTCCGCCTGTTGAACCGAGGTACTCCAGAGCGGCTGTGACCAATGCTTCCGTTCCCTTGGCCAGCGTGGGCTGGATCAGGGGCGCGAAGTAGGGCGAGTGGTTCGAGGGAATATCTTCGGGGAGGCGCCCCGTCGTCGCCCATTCGCGGAACAGGGCAGGGTCGGCGCCGCCGAGGAACCAAAACACCAACGGCGCGTCGGCGCCCTTAGCCAAGGCTCCTACGTCTTCGCTTCCGGATACGGGCCCGGGGTCAATGACCTGTGCCTCGCCGAACCTGGCCTTGAAGGCCGCTGTAATCCTGCCTGCTGCCGACTCGTCGTTAACTGTCAGCGGGAAGTGCTCTTCGAAATGGATTTCCGGGTCCTTGGGAGCGCCGGATGCCGCTGATTCCCCTTGCACAATGCGCTCAATCGAACCGAGGATTTTGTCCCTGGTGGAATCGCTGAAGGTGCGGACACTGAGGCCGAGGGTTGCCGTCTCGGGGATGATGTTGTTCTTGGTGCCGGAGTGGATCTGTCCTACGGTGACCACGGCGGAGTCGCTGGCGGCGAGTTCACGCGACACGATGCCCTGCAGGCGGATGGTGGCAGCGGCGGCCATCACCACCGGATCAATGGTGGTTTCCGGGCGCGATCCGTGCCCGCCGCGGCCGTGCAAGGTGATGTTGAGGGAGTCTGCGGAGGCCATGGTGACGCCGGCCCGGACGCCGAACCATCCGGCGGGGAAGGGGGCCACATGCTGTCCGAGCACTACATCGGGCTTCGGCACGACGTCATAGAGGCCGTCGCCAACCATCGCCTGCGCACCGCCACCCCATTCCTCGGCGGGCTGGAACACGATGATCAGTGTGCCTTGCCACCGGTCACGTTGTCCGGCCAACGCTTCTGCTGCTCCCACGAGACAGCTGACATGGACATCGTGTCCGCACGCATGCATGACCGGAACATCGTTTCCGTCAGGGTCGACACCCATGGCAGTACTTGCGTAGTCCAGTCCCGTTGACTCCTTGACCGGGAGGGCGTCCATGTCGGCCCGGAGCATGACGACCGGCCCGGCTCCGTTCTCAAGGATGCCCACCACGCCGGTCTTGCCGATGTTGCGGTGGACGGTGAAGCCAAGATTCTCCAGGTGCCCGGCTGCGATCCCGGCGGTCCTGGTCTCCTGGAAGGACAGCTCCGGGTTGGCGTGCAGGTCCTTGTAAAGCTCTTCGAGGTCAATGGTCATGGGTTTACCCTTCGTTCGACGCCTTCGGTCCGGCCAGTGTATCCATCCGCTTTGTGCGAACCCTGTGTGTGCGAACCTGGCTGTCACGGCACACTTGATGGCATGACGAATTCCGAACCCGCCACCACGCAGCACTCCACGGTTGAGGACTGGACCGCAGCCCTGGCAGAGTCGAGCGGCTCGCCCGGGGGCGGCGCCGGCACCGGGGTGATGCTATCCATTGCGGCTGCCTTGACGTCAATGGTGGCCGGGTACACGGAAGCCGAGGGGCAGCAGCGTGACGAGCTTTCCGCTATCCATGCCAGGGCCCATGAACTCAGGGAAGCGGCTCTCCGGCTCGCGGACGAGGACGCATCTGCCTCCAACGCCTTCGGGGCTGCTTTCCGCCTCGACCCCGGACCGGAACGCGAAGAAGCCATCCACCAAGCCTCCGTGGACGCAGCCAAGGCCTCCGCCGTCCTGGGTGAACGGGCAATCGACGCCATTGAAGACCTCGGCTGGCTCGCTTCCCACGGGAACCCGGCCCTCGTCGCCGACGTCGTGGTGGGTTTCGGTGCGCTGCGGGCCGCCATAGCGGGGGCGAGGACCAACGTGAGCTTCGACCTCGCTTCCCTGACCTCCGCGGGGACTTCCCTCGAGGAGGTCAGGGAGCAGCAGCCCGGGCTGTGGACAACGGTCGGCCGGCTCAGCGACGCCCTGGAGCGAATCGACCAACTGACTGCCGGCGTCGACAAGAAGGCGGCACCCACGGAAGCGGTGTAGCTTCCCTTATTGCGCTCTGGGAACCTTGCGCAGTACGACGGCGGCCATCACTGCTGCTCCGGCCATCAGTACCAGCCCAATCGCCGCGGTGATGTGGACGCCGGAGTCGAAGGCTATCCGCGCGGCGGTGGTCAGTGCCTCCGACAACTGGGCGGGGAGCCCGGATGCCGCGTCAACCGCACCTGCCAGAGTCTCCCCGGACTTCCTCGCCGCCTCTGTGGGCACACCGTCGGGAATGACGAGGTTGTGCTGGTAGGACGCGGTGAGGATTGAACCGAGCACGGCTGTTCCCAGGAGGGAACCGAGTTCGTAACCGGTCTCGGAGATGGCCGAGGCCGCCCCTGATTTGTCTGCCGGCACGGACGCCAGGATGAGGTCGTTGGAGATGGTCTCCGCTGCACCCACGCCGACGGCCAGGACCGTCAGGGCTGACAGGAGGAACACCGGTCCGCTGCCGTGGTCACCCACGACGGCCACCAGGTAGCCTATGGCGCTCAGAGTCAGTCCGCCGGCCACCACGAATCCGGGCCGTACTTTCTTGACCAGCGGTACTACGAGCAGGCCGGCGATGACGGTGGCCAGGAGGGCCGGGATCATGGCGATGCCGGCTTCCATGGGGGACTGCCCTTCGACCAGTTGCAGGTGCTGGGCAAAGAAGTAGATGAACCCCGTCATGGAGAACAAGGACAAAACATTCGCCACGATGGCCGTGCTGAATACCTTGTTCTTGAACAGGGAAACATCCAGCATGGGGCTTTCGATCCTTTGCTGGCGGCGGACGAACAGAATGCCCATCACCAGGCCAAAGCCCATGAAAGCAGCAGCTGACGCACCGAAGCCGTGGACCGCGAATTCCTTGATGCCGTAAACGAAGGGCGCCATGGTGACCACGGACAGGACAATGCTGGACACATCCACCCGGCCGGGGTTGGCGTCCTTGGACTCGGGAATGAGTATCCGGCCAAAGGCAAGGAGCGGCAGAAGCAGGAATGCTGCTACCAGGAAGACGGCGCCCCACCAGAAGTGCTCCACCAGCCAGCCGCCGAAGATGGGACCGAGGGCTGCGCCGCCGGAGAATCCGGCAGCCCATACAGCGATCGCGAGCCGACGGCGGTTGGGGTCGATAAAGATGTTCCTGATCAAGGACAACGTTGATGGCATCAGCATGGCGCCGAAGACGCCGAGTGCAGCGCGTCCGGCAATAAGCCACTCCGCGGACGGAGCGAATGCCGTAGCAGCCGAAACCGCGGCGAAGCCTGTGCTGCCGATCAGAAGCAACCGGCGTCGTCCGATCCGGTCACCAAGGTTGCCCATGGAGACCAGGAGCGCAGCGAGCACCAGCGGGTAGGCGTCAACGATCCACAGGAGCTGTATGCCGCCCACGTCCAGGGAGCGGGCGATTTCCGGCAGGGCGAAAGTGAGCGCGGTGTTATCGACGGCCACCAGCAGCACCGGGAACATCAGCAGTGCCAAGGCCGTCCAGTCGCGCCACGGTGCAGCCGGGCCCGTCAAGGGGGCGGCGGAACGGGGTGCTTGGGTTGAGGACGGCGAGAACATGCCTCTTACTGTACCGTCCAGACGGTATAGTTACAAATTCAACCCCCGCAATTCTTTAGGGAATGATGTACACATGCCACGAAAACCAGTTGCCCGGGACGCCGTCCTGGATGCCTACGAATCCCTCCTGATCGAGGTAGGGGAGCGGGCCGCTACCCTGGATGCCGTCGCCAAGAGGGCCGGTGTCTCCAAGGGCGGGCTCCTGTATCACTTCCCCAACAAGGAAGCCCTGATCAGCGCCTTGCTGGAACGCCTGGACGAGTTGGCGCAGGAAGACATTGAGCAGATGAAGGCCGCGCCGGACGGTTCCGCCGCCTACTTCATCCGGTCCTCCCTCTGGGCCGACACCCCCATGGACAGGGCCTTCGTTGCCGCCACCAGGCTCGCTGAAGTAGCCCATGAGGAAACGCGGCGGCGCTTCGCAGGAATCCAGCAGCAGTGGCTTGATGTCCTGGCCGAAGACGTAGGACCGGAGATCGCCAAGGCCGTCAGCTACATGGGCGACGGCCTTTATTTCAACGCGATGTTCGAGGGCGGGCAGGGGGCCGGCAACGCCGGCCGGGAGGCCGACGTCGAAATCCTGCTGGGGGTCCTGGACCGCCTGCGGAAGTGACTGCTCATCCATTTGCCGCAGGGCCTTACACGTAGGACAATTAAGCCTTGTGGCGTGCCCAGCGTGGCGCCCACAGACAACTGAACATGCCTTTGATCTGCGGCGGGAGAGTCCTGCAGGCACGTGATGCAGGCGCCGTAGGAGCAAACCCTCCCCAGGAATCTCTCAGGCCCACGCACCGCCGCGGCGAGGCAACTCTGGAAAGCAGCAGGCACTCCACGCCATTGACGTGGGATGCTGTGCTCACCGACGGTGCAAGCGATTCGTTGTGCGGACAACACGCGGAAACTCTCAGGTCCAATACAGAGCGGGGAGGAACCCGAGCCGCTGTGGCGTACCCAAACGCCGCCCAAGTATTGGAGTTCCTTCGTGACGGTTAGTTCTGCCTCCACCACCTTCGTCGATCGGCATATCGGCGCCCGCCGCCAGGCCGACGTTGAGACCATGCTCAAGTCCGTTGGCTACGACTCTGTTGACTCGCTGGTCGACACTGCCGTTCCGAACGACATCCGCCAGGACGTCGCCCTCACCTTGCAGAACGCGCTGAGCGAAGTCGAGGTCCTGGCCGAGCTGCGCAAGCTCGCCTCCAAGAACAAGACCGCGGTCCAGATGATCGGCCAGGGCTACTACGACACCATCACGCCGCCGGTCATCCGCCGCAACATCCTTGAGTCCCCGGCCTGGTACACCGCTTACACCCCGTACCAGCCTGAAATTTCGCAGGGCCGCCTTGAAGCACTCCTGAATTTCCAGACCATGGTCCAGGACCTCGTTGGCCTGCCTATCGCCAACGCCTCGCTGCTTGACGAAGCAACCGCCGTGGCCGAGGCCGTCCTCATGATGCGCCGCGCCAACAAGAACAAGGCCGTGCAGGACGGCAAGACTGTGCTCGACGCAGACTGCCTCCCGCAGACCATCGCCATCGTCAAGGGCCGTGCTGAAGCCCTCGGCTTCGAGGTTGAGGTTGCCGATCTTTCAGCCGGCCTTCCGGAAGGTGCCATCAACGGCGTCGTCCTTCAGCAGCCCGGTGTTTCCGGCCGCGTCTTCGACCACTCCGCCGTCATTGCCGAGGCCAAGGAACGCGGCGCACTGGTCACCGTTGCCGCCGACCTCCTTTCCCTGACGCTCATCACCCCTCCGGGTGAGCAGGGCGCTGACATCGCCGTGGGTTCCGCCCAGCGCCTGGGTGTCCCGCTCTTCTTCGGCGGCCCGCACGCCGCCTACATGGCCGTCCAGAAGGGTCTCGAGCGTTCCATGCCGGGCCGTCTGGTGGGCGTCTCCAAGGACGACGCCGGTGTCCCCGCCTACCGTCTGGCCCTGCAGACCCGCGAGCAGCACATCCGCCGAGAGAAGGCCACGTCCAACATCTGCACCGCGCAGGCGCTGCTGGCCATCGTCGCTTCGATGTACGCCGTCTACCACGGCCCTGAAGGCCTGAAGGCGATCGCCGAGACCGCCCACAGCCACGCCCGCACGCTCGCAGCGTCCCTGAAGGCTGCCGGCGTCGAGGTCCTCCACGGTTCGTTCTTCGACACCATCACCGTCCGCGTCACGGGCAAGGCAGCAGAGATCGTCGCCGCCGCCGAGGCCAAGGGCATCAACCTGCGCGGCATCGATGCCGACACTGTTGGCATCTCCGTTGATGAGACGACTACGTCCGACATCGTCGGCAGCCTGCTCGATGTCTTTGGCGCTTCGGTCACCGATGCCGCCGAGGACTTTGCGCTGGAGGCTTCCGTTGAGCGCACCAGCGAGTTCATGCAGCACCCGGTGTTCAACACCCACCGCTCCGAAACCCAGCTCCTGCGCTACATCCGCAAGCTCTCTGACCGCGACCTCGCGCTGGACCGCACCATGATCCCGCTCGGTTCCTGCACCATGAAGCTCAACGCCACTGCCGAGATGGAAGCCATTTCGTGGCCGGAGTTCGCTTCGATCCACCCGTTCGCTCCGGATTCCCAGACCGAGGGCTGGCGTGAACTCATCAGCGACCTCGAAGCCCAGCTGACCGAGATCACCGGCTACGACCAAGTCTCCATCCAGCCGAACGCCGGTTCCCAGGGCGAGCTCGCGGGCCTGCTGGCCATCCGCGGCTACCACCTGTCCAATGGCGACGAGCAGCGCAACGTCTGCCTCATCCCGGCGTCCGCGCACGGCACGAACGCTGCCTCGGCAGTGCTGGCCGGCATGAAGGTCGTGGTGGTGGCCACCGCTCCTGATGGCACCATCGACCACGTTGACCTGAAGGCCAAGATCGAAGCCCACCGCGACGCCCTTTCGGCCATCATGATCACCTACCCGTCCACGCACGGCGTGTATGACGCCGACGTCCGCGAAGTCTGCGATGCCATCCACGAGGCCGGCGGCCAGGTGTACATCGACGGCGCCAACCTCAACGCACTTGTGGGATTGGCACAGCCGGGCAAGTTCGGCGGCGACGTCTCGCACCTGAACCTGCACAAGACCTTCTGCATCCCGCACGGCGGCGGCGGACCCGGCGTTGGCCCGGTTGCTGCCAAGGCACACCTCGCACCTTTCATGCCCGGTGACGCGGCATCCTGGACCGAAGGCAACGATGTCCCGATTTCGGCCTCCCGCTTCGGTTCGGCCGGTGTCCTCCCGATCTCCTGGGCGTACGTGAAGCTCATGGGCGGCCAGGGCCTCACCGAAGCCACCAAGTCCGCGCTGCTGGCCGCGAACTACATCGCATCGCGCCTCAACGAGCACTTCCCCGTGCTTTACACGGGTGAAGGCGGACTCGTGGCCCACGAGTGCATCCTGGACCTGCGTGAACTGACCGCGAAGACCGGCGTCACCGCTGAGGACGTGGCCAAGCGCCTCATCGACTTCGGCTTCCACGCCCCCACCCTGGCCTTCCCGGTTGCGGGTACCTTGATGGTGGAACCCACCGAATCCGAGGACCTGGCAGAGATCGACCGCTTCATCGAAGCCATGATCACCATCCGTGCCGAAATCGAGCAGGTGGCCACCGGCGACTTCACTGTTGAAAAGTCGCCGCTGCGCAACGCGCCGCACACGGCTGCCGCCGTCGTAAATTCCGCCTGGGACCGCGACTACCCGCGTGAGCAGGCCGCCTTCCCGGTCCACCACCTCAAGCAGGACAAGTACTTCCCACCGGTTGGCCGCATTGACGGTGCCGCGGGGGACCGCAACCTCGTGTGCTCCTGCCCGCCCCTCACGGACTTCGAAAACTAAGGACTCCTGACATGTCTGAGAACTACACCGCTCTGTACGAGCAACACAAAAAGGCCGGCGCTTCCTTCACGGACTTCGGCGGCTGGCAGATGCCCCTCAAGTACGAGTCCGAACTCGCCGAGCACCACGCGGTCCGCAACGCAGCCGGCCTGTTCGACCTCTCCCACATGGGCGAGGTCTGGGTCACCGGCCCCGAAGCCGCAGCCTTCCTGGACTACGCCCTGGTGGGCAAGATCTCGGCCATGGCGGACGGCAAGGCCAAGTACTCGCTGATCTGCCAGGAAGACGGCGGCATCATCGACGACCTCATTACCTATCGCCGTGGTGCCGACAAGTTCCTGGTGGTGCCGAACGCCGGCAACGCCAAGGTTGTGGCTGACGCTTTGCTTGAACGCGCCGCCGGTTTCGACGTCGTGGTTGACGACGCCTCCGCCGAGACGTCCCTGATTGCCGTGCAGGGTCCGCTCGCCGAAGCCATCCTGCTGCGCCTGGTTCCGGCCGACCAGCACGCGCTGGTCACCGGGCTCAAGTACTACGCCGCAGTTGAGGTGACCTTCCTGGTGGCAGGCAGCGGCCAGGACCTTCTCCTGGCACGCACCGGCTACACGGGCGAGGACGGTTTCGAGATCTTCGTACCCAACGAATCCGCTGCCGCGCTGTGGCAGGCAATTGCCGCCGTCGCCGAAGAAGGAGAACTGGTTCCGGCCGGCCTTGCCTCCCGCGATTCCCTGCGCCTGGAAGCCGGCATGCCGCTCTACGGCAACGAGCTCTCCCGTGAAGGCAACCCCTTCGCTGCAGGGCTCGGAGCCGTGGTGGCGCTGTCCAAGGAAGGTGACTTCGTTGGCAAGGACGCACTGGCTGCGTTGAAGGCCGACGGTGCCGGTTCCACCACGGGACGCAAGCTCGTGGGCCTCAAGGGCCTGGGGCGTCGCGCCGGACGCGGCCACTACCCGGTCCTCAAGGACGGCGCGGTAGTCGGCGAAGTGACCTCCGGCCAGCCCAGTCCGACCCTCGGGTACCCGGTAGCGTTGGCATATGTCGACGTCGAACACACCGAGCTTGGAACCGCGCTGGACATTGACCTGCGTGGCAAGAGCGAGCCGTTCGAAGTCGTCGCACTGCCTTTCTACAAGCGCCAAAAGTAGCGAGTTTTTGTACAGCTAATGACCCCATAGCCCAGCTATAAAGGCATTAGCTGTACAAAAACTCCACGTTTTTCATTTCGACCACGTAAAGGAAACAGAATGCCCAAAGTAGCGCCCGAACTTCAGTACTCCGACGAGCACGAGTGGGTCTCCCGCGGCGAGGGGAACTCGGTGTCCGTCGGGATCTCCGAGGTTGCCACCGACGCACTGGGTGACATTGTGTACGTTGACCTGCCCGAGGTCGGTTCGACTGTGACCGCAGGCGCGACCTGCGGCGAAGTTGAATCCACCAAGTCCGTCTCCGACCTGTACTCGCCCGTCACCGGCGAGGTCACGGAAATCAACGACGCCGTTGTTTCGGACCCGGCCCTGATCAACAACGACCCCTACGGCGCCGGCTGGCTCTTCAAGGTCGCTGCTGAGTCCGACGGCCCGCTGCTCTCGGCAGAGGAATACGCCTCCAAGAACGGCGGCGACCTCTCCTAAGGTCCGCGCTCCGGCACGGAACGAGCGTGCAGGGCGTAGCGTTTGTAGTAACTGAATAATTTGCGACGCCGGGTTGCCGCCTTTGGGGGCCATCCGGCGTCGTGCTTCGGTCGTCTTCCGCCACAAGCGGGGGAGGCCATCCGGCAGGACCATCTGCCGGACCGTTTCAAGCTGTATAAAAGGGATCCCGGCTATGGCTGTTGGTGTTTTCGATCTGTTCTCTGTGGGCATTGGTCCGTCGAGTTCCCATACTGTGGGGCCGATGCGGGCCGCCGCTGTGTTCGCTGGTGAGTTGAAGGACACTGGTGTCCTGGACTCGGTGGCGTCGTTGCGGGTTGATTTGTATGGTTCGTTGGCGGCGACGGGTCGTGGTCACGGAACCATGACGGCGACGTTGCTGGGCTTGGAGGGCTACCACCCTGAATTGATCCTTCCCGAGGAAGTGGAGGAGCGGCTCGCGACGATCGCTGAGAGCGGTGTGCTGAACCTTGCGGGGGCATCCGGCGGGGGTGTGGAGTTGCCGTATGCGGTGGAGGATATGGTGTTGCATCCGTTGACGGTGTTGCCGCGGCATACGAATGGGATGAAGTTCGCCGTGGCTGATGCTGAGGGGAACACTGTGCATGAGGCGACGTTCTTTTCGGTTGGTGGTGGGTTCATTGTCCGTGAGGGTGAGGAGGACGCTGCGCGGCAGGAGTTGGAGGAGTCGAAGAAGGAGTTGCCGTTGCCGTTCAGGACGGCGGCGGAGTTGTTGGGCAGGTGTGCGTCCAAGGGGTTGGGGATTTCGGACATCATGTTCATCAATGAGCGGGCGTCCCGGTCTGAGGAGGAGATCCGGGAGGGTCTTTTGCATATCTGGTCGGTGATGGAGGCCTGTGTTGAAACCAGTTTGAAGCGTGAGGGTGTGTTGCCTGGCGGGTTGCGGGTCCGGCGTCGTGCTCCTGATTGGTTGGAGCGGTTGTTGAAGGAGGACAAGGACCGGAACGATCCGAAGTATTGGCAGGAGTGGGTGAACCTGATTGCTTTGGCGGTCAATGAGGAGAACGCTTCTGGTGGTCGGGTGGTGACGGCGCCGACCAATGGGGCTGCGGGGATTATTCCGGCGGTGTTGTATTACGCGTTGAATTACGCTCCGGGCATGGATCAGGCCAGTCAGCAGGACAGGGATGATGTGGTGGTGAAGTTCCTGCTCGCTGCTGGTGCGGTGGGTGTGTTGTATAAGGAGCAGGCGTCGATTTCCGGTGCTGAGGTGGGGTGTCAGGGTGAGGTTGGTTCGGCGTCGTCGATGGCTGCTGCGGGGTTGGCTGAGGTGATGGGTGGTTCTCCGGGTCAGGTGGAGAACGCTGCGGAGATCGCGATGGAGCATAATCTGGGGTTGACGTGTGATCCGATCGGGGGGTTGGTTCAGATTCCGTGTATTGAGCGGAACGCGATCGCTGCGGCGAAGGCGATCAACGCGGCGAAGATGGCGTTGTGGGGGGACGGGACGCACCGGGTTTCCCTGGACGAGGTGATCGTGACGATGCGTGAGACGGGCAAGGACATGTCCGATAAGTACAAGGAAACCGCGATGGGCGGCCTCGCCGTCAACGTCGTCGAATGCTGAGTCTTTTTACTGTCAGTGCGTAGTGCCATGCTGTATCCATGAGCGGGGGATACGACAGGGATTTTTTGCGGGCACGCCTTGAACTGCCCAGTCCGTCGGCAACGACGATACTGCTGGACTACACCCACTTCTCCGTGCGTTTCCGGGCTGCCCGGAAGCTCGCGGCGATCGTGGGAGTCAACATCAGCGGTGCAGAACTGAACCCGTTGGCGCGGGAAGGAACCTGGCATTTCGATGACAGGGTCCCCCGGGAACAGCAGGCGGGTCCGGACGTCTATAAGAACAACGCCTTCGATCGCGGCCACTTGGTGCGCCGGCTGGATCCCGTCTGGGGGGACGCCGCCACTGCCAAGAAGGCCAACCAGGAGACGTTCTCATTCACCAATGCGGCGCCGCAAGTGGACGATTTCAACCAAGGCAAGGAACTCTGGGTGGGCTTGGAGGACCATGTCCTGGGGCACGCCGATGCCCATGACGCCAAGATCAGCGTCTTCACGGGGCCGGTCCTGCTTGAGGATGATCAGCCCTACCGTGGTGTCCGGATCCCTCGAAAGTTCTGGAAGATTGCGGCATGGACCAACGATGCCAAGCTGTCCGCCGTCGGGTTCGTTCTGGACCAGTCACCACTGCTCGGGAAGGTGGAACTGAAGAGGGCCATTGATCAACGGCTTCTGGAAGGCGAACCTCCGCCCCTGGGTCCCTTCCGGACCTTCCAGGTCCCTATCGGGGAGATCGCAGACCTCACCGGGCTGAGCCTCAGCCGCCTCGCGAACGCCGACCGTCTTGGCAGTGGCCAGCGTGAACTGGGGAAGCAGCCGAAAGCGATGGAACTGGAGAGCATGGAGCAGATTCGTCTGTAAGTAGCTCCAACAATGCATTTATCCTGGTAAATCAGCCCGATTTTTCTCGGCCCGATAGACTTGGGGCTGCATGTCCGCATGCGCACGATGCTTTTGAACACTGCACCAAAACCCTGAGATTGGACACGGCCACCTTGCGAGAATTTACCGCCCGCTTTGCCACTGCCGAGGAAATCGATAATTGGGACAAGCACGTCACTGCCAACCCGAACGGTGGCAACATGCTGCAGTCGGACGCCTACGCGGCAGTCAAGGACGGCAATGGGTGGCTTGTCCGCCGGCTCGTCATCGAGACCGCTGACTACGCCAGCTACAACCTCCTGCTGGAGAAGAAGTTCCCCGTCCTGGGACGGCTCTGGTACCTGATCAAGGGTCCGGACGCCGGGTCCGTTGACGACATCAAGCCCATGCTGGACGCCGTCGCTTCCTTGGCGCGGGAACAGAAGATGAACGTCTTCACCATCAAGATAGAGCCCGACGTCGTGGAGTCGCCTGAGGTAGCCGCTCACCTGAAGGCCAGTGGCCTGGTCAAGGCCCCGAATATCCAGTCCAACGACTCCACCGCGCTGCTGGACATCTCAGCGCCTGCCAATGAAGTGCTTCGGAGCATTTCCTCCCGGGCCCGCAACGCAGTCCGCCGTGCAGAGCGCGAGGGCTGCGTTGTCCGGCAGGAAGAGGCGGGCGAGGAAAGCTACCGCAAGCTCTACGCCCTCATGCAGAACACCGTGAACGCCAAGGGCGCCATGCCTCTGCGGAGCTATGAGTACTATGCCGCGTTCTGGGGTGCATTCTGCAGTCGTGGACAGGGACAGTTCTTCTTCGTGTACGAGGACGATGCCCCGAGCGTAGGCGCGTTTGTGATCAATTACGGTTCCAAAGCCACCTACAAGGATGGCGGGTCGACACAGAACCGCAAACAGTATGGCGACTCCCACCTGGTCCAGTGGGCTGCCATTCAGCGCATGCAGGAACTTGGCTGCGTCGAGTATGACTTCTGCGGCACCCCTCCAGGAGCCCGGATCAAGGACAAGACCCACCCGCTGTATGGCCTGGGATCGTTCAAGACAAGCTTCACCAAGACGGTCACGGACTTCGTGGGCTGCTACGACCTCGTGCTGGGTCCGGTCCGTTACAAGCTGTGGCTCAAAGGGGCCGAGCGGGTGTTCCGTCGACTTGAAACCATGCGCACCGGAGGCCAGTTCTACTGACCGGCAGCAAAAGCCAACAAGCCAGCGAAAAGGCCCGCCCCGGCCACCAACGGGCGCAAATCTAACTTAGGCGAGGTAATTTCTTTGACTCCGATCGAGGCTGGAACCGACATGGAATTCGTGATTCTCAGCGACGCTGATTTCGAGACGTTTGCCAAGGGACACCCGCAGGGGAGCTTCATCCAGTCCATGGACCTGACGCGTTTCCAGCGCGCCCGCGGACAGGAAGTCGAGCTCTTCGGCGTGACCCGGGGCGGGAGCCTTATCGCAGCAGGAAAGCTCGTGTACACGTCCAACCGTTTTGGCTACAAGACAGCCGACTGCGCCAAGGGACCACTGATGGACTACAGCGACCCGGCAGTGGTTCACTTCGTCGTCGGGCAGTTGAAGAAGCACGCGGCCTCGAAGAAGGCCGCAGAGCTGCGGATATCACCCAACCTCCGGTACATCGCGCGCGATGCGGACGGCGCGGAGCACCCGGAAGTCGAGGACAACCGTCCATTGCTAAAGGAACTGGAAGGCCTTGGCTTCCAGCACCAGGGCTTCGACATGAACTTCGCCAACATCAACTGGATGTTCATCAAGCAGCTCGACGGCATCGCCGATTCCGAAGAGCTCATCATGGGTATGAACTACCGCACCCGCAAGGCCATCAGGAAAGCGGAGAAGAACGGCGTGTACCTGGAACAGGCCACGCTGGAAACGCTGGATGACTTCTACAGCGCGCTGAGCACTGCCGGCGACGAGAAGGGCTTCACGTACCGCGAACGCGAGTACTACGAGCAACTCCTCAGGAACACCTCCGATGAGTTCACCAAGCTCATGATGGCCAAGATCAACATCCCGGAGTACCGGGCCTCCATTACCGAGCGCCTGGAAGCTGAATCCGCCACCCTTGCTGACCTCAAGCGGGAGGTTGAGGAAACCGGCAGCAAGAAGAAAGCCAACCGCGTCAAAGTGGTCCAGGATCTCGTGGACAGCTACGAGCGAAGCCTGAAGGACATCGAGCGCTTCCCGGACTCCGTGGGCGTGGCTACCGTAGCTGCCATTCACTTTGCGTGTTCAGGTGACGAACTCACGTGCGTCATCGGCGGCACCGTGCAGGACTACATCTACTTCAACGGCGCAACGTCCCTTTACTGGGGCATGATGCTGCACGCGCTGAACAACGGCTACTCCCGCTACAACTTCTACGGGACTTTCGGCATCCAGGGCCAGGACGAAACCGGGCACGGTGGCTATGAATTCAAGAAGGGATTCGGTGGCGAGGTAGTCCAGCTGCTGGGTGACTTCGTTGCTCCGGTCAGTCCCCTGAAGTACACGGCGTACCGTGTGGCCAGGAAGCTCGCAGGGGCCGCCCAGACAGTTCTGGGACGATTGCCGCTGGGCAAATTGCCGGTAGTACGAAACCTGCGGGGTAACCGCTGATCAAACAGCCAAGGGAGGATCGCCGCGTGACTGAACGCCCCGATGGGTCCGCCAGCCGGCCCCAGACCGACGGGTTGCCAAAGACCCAGCCGTTGCGCCCGTCGCAGGTCCGGCAGAACGTCAACGCCAAACGCATGCTGATGCGCCTGGTGCAGGGCGATAGTCCGCCTACCGCTCCCATGAACATCGTGGACCGGCTCGCCGGGAGTCCTTACGCCAATCCCACCATCCAGGTGGTTGGCGTGGACGCCTCGGCCCGCAAGACCATCGACTTCGCGCTCCATTTGGCCGAAGTGATGTTCCGTTACGGTGCGGGTGCGTTGGAAGTAGAGACGAGCATGATCGCTGTCACGGCCGCGCTCGGACTGAAGAACGTGGAAGTGGACATCACCAACCAGTCGGTGGCCATCAACTACGCTCCCAAGGACCAGACCCCCATCACCCTGCTGAGGGTGGTGCGCTCCTGGACCAACAACTACGCCGGATTGGCTCAGGTCCATCAACTGGTCACCGACATCGTGGCCGGGGGAGTTGGCCGTGACGAAGCCGTTCGCCGGCTGAACGGCATCATCCGCAGTGCCAAACCCTTCCCCCGGTGGATGGTGACGATCGCCTTCGGTATCTTCGCCGCAGTCTTTGTGGGTGTGTTGGGTGGCGGCATTGGTGCCTCGGCGGTGGCTTTCGGTTCCAACATCCTCATCAGCCTGCTGTCCCGCCAGCTTGTTAGATGGCGGACGGCGGACTTCTTCAACACCATGGCCTGCGCCTTCCTGGTTACGTTCGTTGCCCTGATGCTCCGTTGGGCGGGGGTGGAGATCGCCCCATCCATTGTGGTGGCCGGTGGAATCCTGCTGCTCCTTCCCACGGGCCGGCTGGTGTCCTCGGTGCAGGATGCCATCAACGGCTTTCCGGTTACTGCCGCAGGCCGGTTCCTCTCCACGCTGCTGACCTTTGGCGCGATCGTGGCGGGCATCGGCGTGGCCGTGGTGGTCGGGACACTCATGGGCAGCGCCGTCCTCGACGTCACCCAGACGTTCCCCGACGCGTACCCGCTGTGGGGCCAGGCCATCCTGATCGCCGTCGCCGTAGTGGCAATCGGCGTGACGGAACAGACCCAGATGCGGTTGTTGATTCCGACGGCGGCAGTCGGGTTGGTAGGTTTCTTCGTTTTGTGGGGGGTCGGCCAGGCCGGCCTGGGGGACCGTTTGTCTCCAGCCGTTGCGGCCGTGGCCATTGGCCTCCTGGCCCGTGTGGTGGCGTTGAAGCTGGGTGCCCCGCAGCTGGTGGTGGCTGTTCCGGCCGCGCTCATCCTGCTGCCGGGGCTCACCATTTTCCGGTCAATGTATGCCTTGACCGTGGAAGGCGGCAACATCCTGCTGGGTGCGGGCGGAATGCTGAATGCAGGCGCGATCGTACTCGGGGTAGCCGCAGGAATCGTTCTCGGCGACAACCTCGCCAGGCCGCTGACCAAGGGTCTTTCCAGCAACGAACGCCGCCGGGTGCGCCGGCGCTAGGCCGCCTCCCCCCTCTGGAGTTTTTGTACAGATGTTGCCCCTAAAAGGCCTTTTTAGGGGCAATATCTGTACAAAAAGTCGGCTAGATCTGGCCGACGGGAAGCTTCTTCTCAGCTTGGAACACTTCTTCCACACGGCCCAGGGCCCAGTACCCGGACAACGAAACCTGCGAACGCTCCAGGCCGCGCTGGACGAAGAAGATCTCCCTCAGGCCCTTCATGTACCCCCGCTCGCCGTGCGCGAAGACGTCGACGCGTCCCGGCAGCCATTCGGTGCTGCGCAGGGCGTCCAGAAGTAGCGCGCTGGAGCCGGCCGGCGTGCCCTTGCGCAGCAGCCAGTGCAGTTCGACGCCTTGGGGCGCTGCGAGGGGAAGAATGTCGGCTTCGCTGTCCACCTCGAGGTATGCGGTTCCCCGGGCGTCGGCGTCCAGGGCCTCAATGCATGCGGCGATCGCAGGGATCGCTGCGTCATCTCCGGCAAACAGGTACCAGTCGGCGTCGGGGGATGGGTTGTAGCCGCCGCCCGGACCAGTGAAAATCAGCGAATCCCCGGGCCCGGCCTTGGCCGCCCAAGGACCTGCAAGGCCTTCATCCCCGTGCACCACGAAGTCGATGGCCAGTTCCTGTGCCTCCAGGTCCACCCAGCGGATGGTGTAGGTCCGGGTATGCGGCCACTGCTCGCGTGGCATCGTCTCGCGGATGGCCCACAAGTCCAGGGGCTGCTCGTAGTCGATGCCGTCCTGCGGGAAGACGATCTTGACGTAGCGGTCCACGTAGTCGTTGTTGACGTAGTCGTTGAACCCCGGACCGCCGGCCACGATCCACACCATGTGGGGTGAAAGGCGCTCGTTCCGCAAGACGGTCAGGTTGACCTGCGGACGGCTTTTGCGTGTGGCGGACGAGGTGACGGGGAGAGCAGTCATATAGGTAAGCCTAAGCTAATCGACTGGGCCCCGGCCGGGTATGAGTCGAAGGTTACAAACGCTCCCTCACGTTCCGCGTGCTTGGGCCGGACGCTCCCTCACGTCCTACAGGACCGGGAGTTCCCAGTCGACAGGTTTCGCGCCTTGTTCGACCAACAATGCGTTGGTCCTGCTGAAGGGTTTGGAACCGAAGAAGCCCCGGGACGCCGAGAGCGGGCTTGGATGGACGGAGACCACCGACGGCGCCCCCTCCAGCAGCGGCACGACACTTTCGGCGTCTTTGCCCCACAGGATTGCGACCAGCGGCTTCTGCCGTCCCGCACCGTCCGTCCGCTGTGCGACGGCGGTGACTGCCGCCGTCGTGATGGCCTCCCATCCTTTCCCGCGGTGGGCGCCGGCATTGCGGGCCTCGACCGTGAGGACGCGGTTCAAGAGGAGGACGCCTTGCTCCGTCCATGCGCTGAGATCGCCATGGACGCGGGGTGGGAGGCCGAGGTCGTCATGAAGCTCTCGGTAAATGTTGGCAAGGCTGCGGGGGATGGGCCGTGTTTCGCGCGAGACGGAGAAGGAAAGTCCCACGGCGTGTCCCGGTGTCGGATAGGGATCCTGGCCCAGGAGGAGGACTTTGACGTCGGACAAGGGTTGCTGGAACGCCCGGAGGATGTTCCCGGAGGCGGGGAGGATCTGTTTGCCGTCGTTGGCACGCCGGGCGGCAAAGGACAGGGCATCGCGCAGTTGGCCTTCGACCGGACGCAGGGCATCGGCCCAGTCGGGAGCCATCAGCTCCTCAATCGGACGGTCAAGCAGCGCAGCCAAGCCCGCGTCCTCCGGGCCCGCAGGTTCAAGATCAAAGAGAGCATCCTCGCCAGTCACCCGGCCATTGTCTCCCGCGTGGCGGAGGTCGGGCGAATGACAGTGATGTTATTCGCCCGTAACATGGGGGTAGGACATTTTCCCCAACAAGCGTCGAAGGAGTGTGCCGTGGCAGAACCAGCACCGGAACCAATGGCGCCGCAGGCCGACGGGTTGGCCTTGGAAGATCTCACGGCCGGAACCCGAAGCGACTCCCCATTGAGTGAGCGTGATCAGCAGATGTTGGCGCTGGAACGGCAGTGGTGGAAGTACGCCGGCGCGAAAGAACAGGCTATCCGGGAGCTCTTCGACCTCTCTGCCACCCACTATTACCAGATCCTGAATGCACTGATCGACACCGAGGACGCGCTGGCCCACGACCCCATGCTCGTCAAGAGATTGCGTAGACTACGTACGTCCCGCCAACGCGCGCGGACAGCGCGGCGCTTGGGGTCGGACGCGTAAATCGCCAGGCTGATCTGTCAGCAGCAACCAGCAAGGACAACGCTTCACCATGACCAAATATGCCAGGGACGAATTCGACCAGGTCCCACAGAACACCTCCCGGCAGGGCGTTCATCGCGACGGCCAGGACATTGCGCGTCCCACCTTGTGGCCGGTTCTGACTGTTGGAGCTGTGGCTCTGGTGCTCGGCCTCGTAGCGTTCCTCATCCTGCCGAACCTTGGGCTTGTCGCGCCCAGCGCGTCGTCAAACGTCTCGACGCCGGTGCCCCAGCAAACGTCCACCTCGCCGTCCGCTGCGCCTTCCGAATCGAGCAGCGCCCCGCCCGCTTCCAGCGAACCGAGCACCCAGCCGACGCCGTCGAGCACTCCGTCAGCGACGCCGTCATCGGCGCCGGTGGACAAGAGCGTTCCGGTGGCGGTTTACAACGGGGCAGGTACTGCCGGCTTGGCGGGCAGGGTTGCAGGCCTGGTGCAGGGCGGTGGCTGGACGCTCAGCACGGTAGCCAACTGGGGCGGCATTCCCCAGCAGACCTCGGTGATCTTCTACAACGCTCCGGCGCAGAAGGCCAATGCAGAGGCCTTGGGAACCCTCCTGGGCATCCAGAAGATCATTGAGACCCCGGATGTGCAGCAGCCGCTGGTTGTCGTAGCGGGACCCGGCTACCAGTAACGGCGCGGCTCCACGGCCCAAAACGGCCAACTCGGTTAAGCCTCAATAACAAAACCAGCACCCCGCCCATTGGGGGCAGCGCCGGCGGAGTGACTGTGGTTACAGTGGACTAATTCCGGTCCGGAGATCCCGGCAACCGGTCTTGGCTACTGCGAAAGTGTGGGCATCATGGCATTGGGAACCGTCAAATGGTTCAACGCCGAAAAGGGCTACGGATTCATCACTGTGGATGAGTCCGGCGACGACGTCTTCGTGCACTGGTCGGCTATCCAGATGGATGGCTTCCGTGCCCTGGAGGAGGGCCAGAGGGTGGAGTTCGAACTGGGGGAGGGCCAGAAGGGACCGCAGGCCGAGGGTGTTCGAGTCGCCTGACTTGCAGGGTTGTCCCGCATCGCCATCAGCTATCGGCTGAAACCCGTGTTTTTACTGCGAAAAGTGGAGGCTCTGCTTGCACTCTCCCCGGTCGAGTGCTAATTATTGATTTAGCACTCCTGCGGTTCGACTGCTAAATCCGGCCCGGGTTTCCCCGGTGGCGGACAGTGGTGGGATCGCTGGGAGATCAAGAAACACCTTGGTGGGGTGAGGTTCGGAACGCGGGGCATACAGAGGCCGCACGTGAAGGACCGTCCGTCGCGGGCACCCCATCTGACAGGTACCTTCTTAACGACTGTCCCGAAAGGACTACCGCCGTTATGGCCAAGATCATTGCATTTGATGAAGAGGCACGCCGCGGCCTCGAGCGGGGCCTGAACATCCTCGCAGACGCCGTCAAGGTCACCCTCGGCCCGCGTGGACGCAACGTCGTCCTCGAAAAGAAGTGGGGCGCCCCCACGATCACCAACGATGGCGTTTCCATCGCCAAGGAGATCGAGCTGGACGATCCTTACGAGAAGATCGGTGCAGAACTGGTCAAGGAAGTTGCCAAGAAGACGGATGACGTCGCTGGCGACGGTACCACCACTGCAACCGTCCTCGCCCAGGCACTGGTGAAGGAAGGCCTGCGCAACGTTGCCGCAGGCGCCGACCCGCTGTCCCTCAAGCGCGGTATCGAGAAGGCTGTTGAGGCAGTCATCAGCGAACTGCTGGCCTCCGCCAAGGAAATCGAAACCAAGGAAGAGATCGCAGCTACGGCTTCCATCTCCGCCGGTGACCCGGAAATCGGCAGCCTGATCGCCGAAGCCCTGGACAAGGTGGGCAAGGAAGGCGTCATCACGGTTGAAGAGTCCAACACCTTCGGCCTGGAACTCGAGCTCACCGAAGGCATGCGCTTCGACAAGGGCTACATCTCCGCTTACTTCGTCACGGACGCAGAACGCCAGGAAACGGTCCTCGAAGACCCGTACATCCTGATCGTCAACTCCAAGATCTCCAACGTGAAGGAACTCGTCACGGTTCTGGAGAAGGTCATGCAGTCCAACAAGCCGCTGCTGATCATCGCCGAAGACATCGAGGGCGAGGCCCTGGCCACCCTGATCGTCAACAAGATCCGTGGCACCTTCAAGTCTGTTGCCGTCAAGGCTCCGGGCTTCGGTGACCGCCGCAAGGCCCAGCTGGCCGACATCGCCATCCTCACCGGTGGCCAGGTCATCTCCGAAGAAGTTGGCCTCAAGCTCGAAAACGCCGGCCTGGACCTCCTCGGCACCGCCCGCAAGGTTGTTGTCACCAAGGACGAGACCACCATCGTTGAAGGTGCCGGCGACGCTGACGCAATCGCAGGCCGCGTGGCCCAGATCCGCGCCGAGATCGAGAACTCCGACTCCGACTACGACCGCGAGAAGCTGCAGGAACGCCTGGCCAAGCTGGCCGGCGGCGTTGCAGTCATCAAGGCCGGTGCCGCCACCGAAGTTGAGCTCAAGGAACGCAAGCACCGCATCGAGGACGCAGTCCGCAACGCGAAGGCTGCTGTTGAAGAAGGCATCGTTGCCGGTGGTGGCGTTGCCCTCATCCAGGCAGGCGCCAAGGCGTTCGCCAACCTCACCCTGCAGGGTGACGAGGCAACGGGTGCCAACATCGTCAAGGTTGCCATCGACGCACCGCTGAAGCAGATCGCTTTCAACGCCGGCCTGGAGCCGGGCGTTGTGGTGGACAAGGTGCGCGGCCTGCCTTCCGGCCACGGCCTGAACGCTGCCACGGGCGTCTACGAAGACCTTCTGGCTGCCGGCGTCAACGACCCCGTAAAGGTCACCCGCTCGGCTCTCCAGAACGCTGCTTCCATCGCTGGTCTCTTCCTGACCACTGAAGCTGTTGTTGCAGACAAGCCCGAGAAGAACGCTCCGGCTCCCGGCGGCGACGACATGGGCGGCATGGGCGGCTTCTAAGCCCCACAGCTGTAGCGATACAGCGCCAGGCTCACGCTTGAAAACACGCGACGGCGGTCCCCACTCCGGTGGGGGCCGCCGTTGTGCGTCTGCGGCCAGGTTTTTGGAGCCTGCTGCTGGCTGCCGGGGCGCGGGCGCGTTTAAGTGTCGGTGCGGTCTGGCAGGATTAATGCATGACGATTATTGCTGCCGCCGATGGGTCTGCCCTCGGTAATCCTGGACCGGCCGGCTGGGCCTGGTACGTTGATGACTCCTGTTGGCGCGCGGGAGGGTGGCCGCACGGCACCAACAACCAGGGTGAATTGATGGCTGTGCTTGACCTTTTCCGGTCAACAGCCCACGTACCTCACGAAGAACTGCTGATCCTTTGCGACAGCCAATACGTCATCAATTGCATAACCAAGTGGATGCCGGGCTGGAAGCGAAAGGGTTGGCGGAAGGCCGATGGGAAGCCCGTCTTGAATGTGGACCTCCTCAAAGAGATCGACCACGCGATCGCGGGACGCAAGTACACGTTTGAGTGGGTCAAGGGCCATGCTGGCCATGACCTCAATGAGGCAGCGGACGAGCGCGCACGCGCGGTGGCCACGGCTTATCAGCAGGGCATAGCGCCGCGCAGTGGCCCCGGCTTCCCTGGAGCCCAGGAGAAGGCAACCGCTGCCGGCGAGGGATCTCCGGCAGCGACGACGGTATCGGAGGTACCGGTCCGGCCCGAGCCCGTTGCCGTGGCCTCCGGGGTCGCTTCTGTGTCCGGCTCGAATGCACTTCCGGCGTCCGCGCGTCCTGACCGGAGCATCCGGCCACATTTCGAGCCCACCCTGTTTGGCGAGGCGGGCCTTTTCGGCCAGCCCGACCTGTTCAGCGAACTGGGAGATGACACTTCAGCGCCCGAGCTCTCGGCTGAGGACACCGTCCTTGCCTTGGAACGCGAACTGCTCAGGCCGGACGTCAGGGCCGACATCGGAAGGATCGGAGTTCTCCTTCACCCGGACTTCGCCGAGATCGGCAGCTCGGGACGCTACTGGACCCGCGATGCCATGATGATGGCCCTGGAAGAAGACCCGGGAGAGGCAACGGAACTGGAACTCCTGAGCGCGGACCGGCTCAGCGAAAACACCATCCTGCTGACTTACCGCAGTTTCAGCCATTCCGGTTCAGCGCTCCGCAGCTCCGTCTGGACGCTCGACCGGGGCCAGTGGCGGCTGCGGTTCCACCAGGGCACGCTCGAAAAACAGTAGCTGAGACAGCCCGGTATAACCTGCAGGGCCGGATGCACAGGGGGAAGACAGCCGGCCCTGCAGGAGTTCAACGGCCCCGCAGGAGTTCGAAGCGTCCTGGACCGGGACGTTTGGTCCGAGGGGATCCTAGTAGGCGAAGCGTTGGGTATTGCCCTGTTCCACCTCTGAGTAGCTGGTTGCGGCCGAGGCCAATGCCATGGTGATGGAATCCAGAGAAGCTTCGACCTTGCTTTGGGTGAGCGACCATTCCACCAGGAGGGCCTGGAAGTTGTTGGCCGCTGAGCCTTTCCAGCTGGCCTGCAGTTCTTCCAAGCCGCGTCTCATGGTGTGCACGTCTGTACTGATGCGGTCCACAGTTCCTTTGACGTTGGCGGACTTGAGCTGCAGCAGCTCGGTATCAACGGAGATGACGGTCATGGATGGTGCCTTTCGATGGAGATGTCCCGCCGTATGCGCGGGCTGCTTGGGAAGCGTGGCCACTGCATTCAGCCTAGGGACTGCGCCTGCAGCCCGTAACGACCCTTCATCGCTATGTGGATAAGACTGCTATGTGCAAAAGCACTATGCGGACGGCACCTCGGCCGGTTCTTCACGTAAGGGGAGGCTGACCACCAAAGTGGCGCCGCCGCCGTCGGTCTCTTTCACCTGGACCGAGCCGCCGTGGGAGCCGACGATCGCCGCCACAATCGCCAGTCCCAGGCCACTGCCACCGGTTTCCCGGGTCCGCGAGGTGTCTGCCCGGTAAAAGCGTTCGAAGATCTTGTTGGTTTCCGACTCCGGAATGCCGGACCCATGGTCGCGGATCTCAATGACGGACATCTTCCCGGCGGGGGTGGTGCTTACGCCGACGGCGAGCTCAATCGGGCTTCCTTCCGGCGTGTACCGCAAGGCGTTGCCCACCAGGTTCCCAATCACTTGGCGAAGTTTCGCTTCATCCCCCTGGACCGGCGCCGCAGAGGGGGAATCGCCGTCGAGACCTGTGAGGGTGATGGTCCGGTCGCCGGAGGAGGCCTTGGTGTCCACCATGGCGTCGTGGGCAAGGAGCTGCAGGTCTACAGGCTTGAGCTGGAGCGGCCGCTGTTCGTCCAGGCGCGCCAGAAGCAGCAGGTCTTCCACCATTGAGCCCATCCGCTTGGCTTCGCTTTCGATCCTCCCCATTGCCATGGCCACGTCTTCCTCGGTGGAGAGGGCTCCGTGCCGGTACAGCTCGGAGAAGCCTCGAATAGTCACCAGGGGAGTCCGCAGTTCGTGGGACGCGTCCGCGGCAAAGCGGCGCATCCGGCCCTCAGAGGCGGCACGTGCTGCGAACGAGGCTTCGATGTGGGCGAGCATGGCGTTGAGGGAACCGCCGAGCCTGCCCACTTCGGTATGCGGATTGTCTACTTCCACACGGCGGGAGAGGTCGCCTGCGGCAATGGCTGCTGCGGTCTTTTCCACCTTGGCCAGGGGGCGGAAGGACCGTGCAACTGTCCAGGTGGCTATGAAGAACGCAAGGACCAGCGTCAGTAGGCCGACGCCCACCACCACGAGGACGGCGTGCTCCATGACCTTGTCCACGGGAGTCAGCGGCAGCCCAATGATGACCACGCCATTCTGCCCGTTGGCCACGACTCCCACAGCAACAACCCGCCAGTTGGTTCCGGCGGTTCCCTTGACCTGGAAGGGCGCATTGGCGCGCTGCTTCGCTTCCAGCGGGGTGATGTTGGAAATCGCCGGACGATCGCTCTGGCTGCCGCCGAATGGATACGGGGCGAGGTCAGGGACGTAAAGCGTCAGGGAATAGTCCGTGGGAACCGCGGTGTCTGCGGGCACGGCGCTGTTAGGCTCGGTCAGCCTGTCGAAGGACTGGCGGTCCTGGGCCAAGGCGACGGCGGCCTTGAGCTTGTCGTCGACTTGGCCCTGCAGGTAGCTCTTGACGAGCGTCAGGGTACCTGCACCAGTCGCCGCGAGGGCAAGCAGGAGCAGGCACATGATGATGGCTACCAGCTGCGACCGCAGGGAAGCCGACTTCCAGCGTTGCAGCAAGGTCAGCGCTTCTCTGCCGTCCGCAGCACGTAGCCCACGCCGCGCTTGGTCTGGATGAGGGCTGCGGCATCGGGATCGATGTCCACCTTGCGGCGAAGGTAGGAAATGTAGGACTCGACGATCGAGGCATCTCCGTTGAAGTCGTATTCCCACACGTGGTCAAGGATCTGGGCCTTGGACAACACGCGGTTGGGGTTGAGCATCAGGTAGCGGAGCAGCTTGAATTCGGTGGGGGACAGCTCGATCACGGTGCCGCCGCGGCGCACTTCATGCGCGTCGTCGTCGAGTTCAAGATCATCAACGCGGATGACGGCGTCATCGTCCTCCAGCGGCTGCGTGCGGCGGAGTACGGCGCGGATCCGGGCCACAACCTCGTCAAGGCTGAACGGTTTGGTGACGTAGTCGTCGCCGCCTACCGTCAGGCCGGTGACCTTGTCTTCGGTGTCATCCTTCGCGGTCAGGAAAAGCACGGGGAAGTGCTTGCCGGCCGCGCGGAGGCGGCGGGTGACGGTGAAACCGTCCATGTCCGGAAGCATGACGTCCAGGACCGCCAGATCCGGGGCATGAAGGTCGGCGGCGGCGAGGGCTTCGCGACCGTTGGCCGCGGCTACCACCTCGAAGCCGGCGAAACGCAGAGACGTGGAAAGAAGCTCGCGAATGTTGGGCTCGTCGTCAACCACAAGGAGCTTGGCTTCAGGACCGTTCTTTTTCATGACACCCATAGTGCTCCCAGAAACTGGGAGTTCTCTGAATGCTGCATGTGAGCCCCCCAAGTGCCAACGGCGTGTCAGGTTGGTTATGCCTGCAGGACCAACCCGACTCCCAGCGCCACCATGGTCACGGCAATCCCGCCGTCCAGGAACCGCCAGGACAACGGACGGGCGAAGAAGCCGCGGAGGAACCTCGCACCGAATCCCAGGGAACAGAACCAGAGAATACTGCCCACCATGGCGCCGGCCCCGAACCACCACTGCAGGGGACTGCCTTGGGCGTTCGCCAGCGAGCCGATGAGGGCGATGTCCAGGTAGACGTGCGGATTGAGCCAGGTCAGTGCGAGGACGGTGGCTACCGCGGCCAGGGCACCGCCCTTGCGGCCGGTACCACCGTTACCACTGGTGCTTTCGCCCGTCGTCAACGACTGCGGCCGTATGGCGCGCCTGGCCGCCATCACGCCGTACGTCACCAAAAATGCGGCGCCTACATAGCGGAGGACGACGACGGCGGCAGGCGCTGCCGTTATCAGCGCACCTGTACCGAAAACTCCGGCCGCGATCAGGACGGCATCCGAAAGCGCACAGACAGCGACGATGGGGACGAGGTGTTCGCCTCTGATGCCTTGGCGCAGCACGAACGCATTCTGGGCGCCGATGGCAACAATGAGGGCAAGACCCGTGGCCAGGCCGAGGCCTGCGGAATGGAAGTAGTCAAGGGAAGTCACCCTCCCGAAGTTACGGCGGTCCCAAACCTAAGGCCAGCTAAAGTTTCTGAATCTGCGTAAGCTGAGCTTATGAGCCAGTTTCCATCCGAACAGTTGCTGACCTTTGCCACTGTCCTCTCCGAGGGCACGTTGGAAGCGGCGGCGCGCATGCTTCACATCACGCCGTCGGCGGTGTCCCAAAGGCTGAAAGCACTGGAACAATCCACGGGCCGGGTACTGCTGCAACGCAGCAACCCTGCCCTGGCAACTGAAGCCGGCGAGGTCGTCCTGCGGCTGGCGCGGCAGGTGGGACAGCTGGAAGCCGACGCGGGCAAGGAACTGGGTCTGGATGGTGGCCAGCCCCAACTGGCCCTGCCGATCGTGGTCAACGCGGATTCTTTGGCGGTATGGTTCCTGAAGGCGCTTGCCCAAGTGCCCGGCAGCCTCAACGTCACGTTCGATCTCCACCGTGACGACGAGCAGCACTCCACGTCGCTGCTCCGGTCAGGCACGGTCATGGCTGCTGTGACGGCCACGCCCGAGCCCGTCCAAGGCTGCCGCGTCGAAAGCCTCGGCATCATGCGGTACCTCCCCGTGGCCGCTCCGACGTTCGTGGAACGTTGGTTTCCGGGCCTTCCCATGGGCCTCGACGGCGCAGCACTCAATGCTGCGCCAACAGTGGACTTCGACCGCAAAGACACCTACCAATGGGCCTTCGTCCAGTCCGTGATCAACGCCGAGGGGCGGCCGGTTCCCGAGAGGAAAGGCCCGCGCCACTATGTGCCGGCATCCCAGGACTTTGGCGATGCGATCCGGCTGGGACTCGGCTGGGGTCTCATCCCGGAAGTCCAATGCGGTCCCGACATTGCGGACGGGCGGCTGATCGAGCTCGCTCCGGAGCAGCCATTCGATGTGCCGCTTTACTGGCAGCGGTGGCGCACGGCGTCCTCTGCACTGGACACGCTCAGCGAGACGGTCCGCCGGGTGTCGGCACAATACCTCCGCCAGTCCTGAAGACGCTAAATCCGAACACGCCCGCCGATGCTTCCAAAAATGTCGGTGCCCCGTTCCACACTTAAAACATGGCAAACACAGCAGCTCCAGTCAGCATCCATCACCTCACCGGTGAGGTCGAATTCCATGTCACCTACCTGGACACGGACGCCGGACGGGTCCGGCGTGAAGACTTCCAGGACCTCATGGAGGCAGAACGCTTCGCCAGTGCGCAGCTCCGCGACGCGGACTCCTGGGCCGTCATTGACCAAGTGGATACCACGCCCTCAAACCGGATGGTCGCCTGAACCCCTGGCAGGTCGCCTGAACGCCTTACTCGGGCCGGTTCCCGGCGTGGCCGCCGTGGACGAACGGTGATGACACGCCTTCGTATTTGAGCATCATCATCATGCCCTCGGCAGCATGATCCAGATTGTGGCAGTGATCCATCCAAATTCCCGGGTTGTCGGCATGCAGCAGTACTTCCCATACTTCGCCGGGCAGCACATCCACGGTGTCCAGGACCAGTGGTGAGCCGCTGGGTGCCACGCCGTTCCTGCTCAGGACCTGCACGTGATGACCGTGCGGATGCATCGGGTGGGGTTCGGCGGTCCTGTTCACCACCGTCACTTTCACGGTGTCACCCTCCGCCACCTCAATGGACGGCACCAGCGGGTACGCCGCCCCGTTCACAGTGAAGGCATACCGCGGGACACCATCCACAAAACGAAATTGCCGGTCCAGCACCACTACCTCTTCGCGGGTGACAGCAGAGGCAGGTGGACCGGACGCCTCTGTCGGAGTCCCGGCCAGCGTATTCCCGGCGGACAGTGGACTGCCATAATCCAAAAGGTCCAGCACAGGAGTGGTGGCAAAAACGCCTGACGGCGCCCGCCCTTGGGCCGTTGTGGGGAATCCGGGTGGGGCAATGACCACCACGGCGTCGGCTGCCGAATCCGAGCGCAGGGTGACGGGGGAGTCCGGCATGCTGAACGCAACATCCACCCGGCCGCCCGCTCCCAGCCGCACCAACTTTCCCTTGATGTCCCCGGGCTCATTGACGTCCGTACCGTCCACGGCCACGGCCTTGAAGGACGTGCCTTCCACAAGGTAGCGCTGGGGCAAGGAATCGGTGTTCACCAGCCGCACCCGCACACTGGTCCCCGGGGCGGCCCGGTATTCGCTGCTGCGGTCTGAGGAGCCCAGCAACCCCAGACCGCTGAGGTCGTGCCCCGCCACCACGATATCCGTGTCAGCACGGACCTTCGCGGGATGGTGCACGACGAATGCGCCGTAGAGGCCCTTGCGGACCCCCTCGGCCGAATCCTGATGTGTGTGATACCAGTATGTACCGGCCTGTGCTGCGGTGAAGCGGTAGGTGGTGGACTGGCCAGGCATCACTGCGTCCTGTGTTGCGCCAGCCACTCCGTCCATGGCATTGGGGACGTCGTAGCCGTGCCAATGGACAGTCACACCGGCGGCGACATCCCGGTTCTTGAGAACCACCTCCACTACCTCGCCCAGCGTGGCTTCTATCATCGGGCCAGGAACGCTCCCGAAGGTCCAGGCTTCCGTGGTTCGTCCGGATGGCAGGGTCAGCTGCTCCACCCGGGCTGTCAGTTCGTAGTGCCGGACCACCGCATCTTTGGGTGTCTCACCCACAAGGCTGGTCACCGGCGTCGGGTCCGCGACCGTGGCGGCGCTGTTACCGCGGTGATGGCTTACAGCGGCGGCTATCGCCGCGCCATCGGCGGAGCGGCTCCCGAGCCATGCAAAGACTCCCGACCCCAACACTGTGCAAAGCATAAGGGCGGCCACGGCGGCCGACGCCGTCGTCGAACGTCTGCCATGGGTTCGCGCGACGCCGGTGCCGGCCGGCTGTCCCAGGGTGATCCAGGCGATCAGCATTGTTCCGCCCACCATGAAGAGAAGTACTGCGATGCTCCACGGTGCGGGGAACGGTCCGAGGACCAGGACTAGAACCAGTGCGGCGGCAGCGGACGAGGCCGCCGCCACCATTGCCATCACCGCCCCTCGGCGGCTTCGCCCGAACCACCACCGGGCCCTGGCAGGTTTGGCGCCGGTGTTCCGCCTCCTCAGCAAGAACGGAACACCGGCCATCGCGGCCCAAGCCGCGGGGATGGCGGTCAGAGGCAGACTGATGATTATGCGTTCGCTGGCAAACCACCAACCGCCGGCCACCAAAGACGGAAGCAAGGCATAGCGTGACACCGTCACGATCACGGCAACACCCACCAACAGCAAAGCCAGGTCAATCCCGCGGCGCGGCCCCGGCTTGGGGTCAGTGCTTGAAACAACAGTCATCCACACGGCAGCCGTCCAGGCTGCGGCCGCGAGGATGGACAACACCAAATCCACCGCCAGCAGCTGCGAGGTATTCACAGCTGCCTTTGCTCAGGCTGCGCTGGAGGAGGCAGAAGCATCCGAAGCAGCAGCTTTCGGAGGCAACGGCTGCGGATTGAGGGCCGCTGCGCGTGCGCGGTTGAAGAGCCAGTAGGACATGAAGATCATCAGCACACCGGTGATCGGGTGGATGGAGACAACCCATGATCCGGCAGGGGTGATGAAGTCTTCCGAAGAACCGGTCAACATGCCGCCGATGATGAAAATGAACAGCTGGACCCAGGAAAGCAGGAAAATTCCGGCTGCCAGCCAGATTGTCCGGGCGCCCATCCGGGCGATGGCGGCCACAATGGCGGCGAGGAGCGCCGAGTAACGCAGCACATACTGGCCGTTCATCACGTGGAAGACACCAGCTTCGCGCTGGGCTTCAATGGTGTTCTGGAAGTGGAAGTATCCTGCGAAAAACAACTGCGCGAGTGCTGACAACAGGACGATTGCGGAAATGACCAGGAGGGCTTTACGCATGGGGAATCCTCTGGGGAAAACTTCTTTTCGGATTCTTCTAGGCCTTCGAACCGCCGGCTCCCTGGCTGCGGGCTACCCCCACCGCCGACGGCTGGCCGCCGGATTGCCTGGACCAGGGGCAACCACGTAGGGCGGAGAGCTTCACTAGGAATCGTAAATTCGCTGGAGGTGAATAGCAAGGGTCCTGAGGCACATTCCCGGAAGGGCCGCTACTGTTCCTGGCCCACGTCCTTGCCGACGTCCTTTGAATCCATGATCCGGTAGGCGTAGCCCTGTTCGGCCAGGAACCGTTGGCGTTTGGCGGCAAAGTCCTGGTCGAGCGTATCCCTGGCCACCAGTGAGTAGAACCGGGCAGCCCTGCCGTCCTGCTTCGGACGCAGGAGGCGCCCCAGCCGCTGCGCCTCTTCCTGCCGGGAACCGAAGGAACCTGACACCTGGATGGCCACGGACGCTTCGGGGAGATCAATGGAGAAGTTGGCTACCTTGGAGACCACCAGGGTTTGGATCTCGCCTTTGCGGAAAGCGTCAAAGAGTTTCTGGCGGGCCTTGACAGTGGTTTCGCCCTTGATCAGGGGCGCGTCCAGGCGCTCGGCAATTTCATCCAGCTGGTCGATGTACTGTCCGATCACCAGCAACTGCTCGCCCTTGTGGACGGCCACCAGGTCTTCCACCAGTTTGGTTTTGGTTTCGGAGGTAGCGCACAGGCGGTACTTGTCGGCATCATCGGCCATGGCGTAGGCCACGCGTTCGTCGCGGGGGAGGTCCACCCGCACTTCGACGCAGTCCGCAGGTGCGATGTAACCCTGTGCTTCGATGTCCTTCCATGGCGCGTCGTACCGCTTGGGACCAATGAGGCTGAAGACTTCGCCTTCCCGGCCGTCCTCACGGACCAGCGTGGCGGTGAGGCCCAGTCGACGGCGGGCCTGCAGATCCGCCGTCATGCGGAAGATCGGGGCAGGCAACAGGTGGACCTCGTCGTAGATGATGAGTCCCCAGTCGTGCCCATCCACGAGTTCCAGGTGCGGATACAGGCCCCCGCGCTTGGTTGTGAGGACCTGATAGGTGGCAATCGTGACGGGTCGGACTTCCTTGACGGAGCCGGAGTACTCACCGATTTCGTCTTCGGTGAGGGACGTCCGCTTGAGGAGTTCGTCCTTCCACTGCCGCGCCGAAACAGTGTTGGTCACCAGGATCAGGGTTGTTGTGGAGGACGTCGCCATGGCTGCCGCGCCCACCAGTGTCTTCCCGGCACCGCAGGGGAGCACGACGACGCCGCTGCCGCCGGCCCAGAAGTTCTCCGTGGCCAGCTTCTGGTACGGCCGCAGCTGCCAGCCGCTCTCGTCCAGCATGATGAGGTGTGGCTGCCCGTCAACGTATCCAGCGAGGTCTTCGGCGGGCCAGCCCAGTTTGAGGAGCAACTGTTTCAGCTGTCCCCGCTGCGAGGAATGCACCACCACGGTTTCACCGTCGATCCGCGGCCCCAGCAGGGGTGCGATCTTCTTGGCGCGGATGACTTCCTCGAGTACCGGATAGTCGTCGGTGCGCATCACCAGGCCGTGTTGGGGGTCCTTCTCCAACCGCAGGCGGCCGTAGCGGGACATGGTTTCTTCAATGTCGATCAGTAGTGCGTGCGGCACGGGGAAGCGCGAGTACTTCAGCAGGGTATCGAGTACCTGCTCGGCGTCCAGGCCCGCAGCGCGTGCATTCCACAGGCCCAGTGGCGTGAGCCGGTAGCTGTGCATGTGTTCCGGGGCGCGCTCCAGTTCGGCGAAGGCCGCAATGGCGTGCCGGGCTTCGGTGGCGAGCTCGTGGTCGACTTCGAGCAGTATGGTCTTGTCACTTTGCACGATCAGCGGACCGTCGTTCACAGTTGAATCCTCACGTTCACAGCTGAATCCTCACTTGGCACCGTCAAAGCGCCGTTTGGCTGGCAGCGCTGTTTTCATGAACGCATTTCTCCGGCGGGTTCCACATCGATGATCCGGTGGATGGACAACACCCGTTCGGTGTCCCTGGCAGGATCGAACACCCTGACCCGTCCGCCGGAGACGGATACAGGAACAACGGTTTCGGTGTTGGCATTCCCCAGGCTGTCCACCACGTTCATGGTGACCGCCTGTTTGAGCCGGATCGCGGTTTGGAGCGTCTCCAGGCCCAGCTGCGTGGATGCCTCGCCCGTCGCCTCGGCCGGGACGCCGCGGTGCTGACGAAGAACCGTCAGCTGCGCCTCGACGTCGTCGTCCGGGGGTGCGGTCCTGGGGGCGGTGTAGACAGGCCGCGCGCTGCCCGGCACCGCGGTGGTCCGCTTGAAACGCACGACGGCGGGTTCGGCCTCCTGCACGGCCGGCGAAAGTCCCAGCTCGCGCAGGACGCGGGCCGTTTCACGGGGGCTGGCCGAGGACGTGAGCACGGTGGGGGCGATGCGTACCAGGCTCAGCACGGAGGTCCTGGCTTCCTGCAGGAGATCGGAGATGGCGGTTTCGTCGTCGCTTTGGATGAAGCTGGCACTGGTTCCGATCCGGAGGCGGCCGTGGCGGGAGGCTGTGTCCTGGATGAGGTACGCCAATGGCTGGGGTACCTCGGTGGCCGAGTGCTCGCGAAGGAAAGCCAACAGCGACTCCGCGTCCTGTCCGGCGTCGAGGGCCCTGCGGATGGTGATGGCAGAGAAACGGTAGATCGACGCCGGCCCCTGGCCTTCGGCATCGGCCATCAGCAACAGCGTCTCGCTGAGCTCCGGAGCCAGGTAGCCCGGGGCGACGGCCGTCAGGTCGGCCTGCAGGAGGATGTGGTTGACGGCGGCCGGCAGATGCTCGCCAAGGATGGTGATGGCCTGCTCCGGCTGGGCATCGGCAATGGCTGAGCCCAGTTGCGTCAACGCCCCGGAACCCATCAAACCCAGCAGGGCGGCCTCTTCGAGGATGCCGCGGACCAGGGAGCTGAAACGGCGGGACATCCTCGGCTGAGCCCACTCGGCGCGTTGGAGTACGGCCCTGGCGTCCAGGACGGGTGCTTTGCCGTCGGGCGCGGCTGCCTCGACGGTCAGCTCGTTCAGGATTTCAAGGACACGACGCCGGACCACCGGGGCATCCGGCCGCTGGGCCTCCGCGGACAAGGCGTTGATGGTGGTGCCCGCTGCACCATGATGGGCCGTCGAGGACGAAGGGCCCGTCAACGGCTGCCCCACCAGCGAAGGGGCGCGCTCGCTGGCAAGCCAGGCATTGACCAGCCACAGCCATTGTTCCTGCCGGGGCAGACTGAGCCATTCCAGGGACGGCGGCTGGATCCACGTTGAACTGTCGACGTCCAGGCGCAGCAGGCCGGACAAGGCACACAGCTCCAGGAGAATCGCCGTTTCGTGCACACCCAGGCGGATCGACTCGGCAAGGCGACGCAGTTCCCGGACGCCCACGCCACCGCTCCGGAGCGTGGTGAGGGGCTGCTCCCGGACAGCGAACAGCAGCTCGTTGGCCAACCGCAGTGTTTCCGCGATGGCACCCATGGCCGCGTTGCGCCGCAGTGCCGCACTGGTGTGCCCCAACTCCGGAACCGGCGGGGAAAGAGTGAAGTCGTCAATGATGGCGCCGCCCCGGAGCGCAAGGCCCACGCTGTGGGGCAATTCGACGTGGCCGGCATCCAGGGGAACCAGCAGGCCGCGCGCCAGCAACCAGTCAATGGGCCCGACGTCGTGGCTTTCGTGCGTGACGGAAGCCCGCCGCTGTGCCTGGGGTACTGCGCCCATGGCCCAGCTGCCGAACTTGTTCAGCAGGCCAAGCGTCCGTTCGGGCGCTGACGAAAGGATGGCCCGCAGGTTCTCGGGAGTGGCCGTCCATCGCTGCAGGGCCAGGGCCGCATCCATGGGTGTGCTGGCCGGATGGATTCCCAGGCCGCTTTGGTGCAGCTCGGCGACCAACTGGACCACCCGCTGGGCGAAAGCGGGTTGCAACCGCACAAGTTCCGTGTAGCTCCTGCCCAGTCCAGCCGGGTAGATGCCGATCACGTCCTTGAGGCTGCCCACCGGAAGGTAGAAACGCTGGCGCGACGAGGTGGGCGGTGAGCCCTGGGGCGGATCAGCCCGGTGGATCAAGGCCAGCTCCTGCAGCTTTGCGAGGATCGGGTCCAAGGCCGAAAGAGTGGAACCGGCGATGACCTTCTTCAACCCTGCCGCCGAAACGCTGTGCCCGGTATCGGTGTTGGTACACAGATGGAGGGTTTCCAGGACCTGCATTTCCGGCTTGTTCAGGCGTTCAAGTGCCCGCTGCACACTGACGCGTGCGCTCGCCCTCGCAGCCAATGCCGCAAAGTCCGGCGCCATGGGGGAAATGAGATCAGGCCGCGCGGCAAACAAGGCCCGCAGCGAATTGTCGCTGCGCGCTTCCAGTTCCTTGCTGAGCGCGCGAATAAGGGACATCAATCCAACGTTACCGCCCCGCGGCAACTCGTGCCCGATCCTGGGCCGGCCGCCCTACTGCCGGCGGCGTTGCCGGACTGCGTCCAGCATCAGGACCATCGCGAGCGTGAAGGCCACAGGCAAACCATAAAGGGCAGTGGAGGTAACCCAAACGGGCGCCACGCCACCGTAATATGCCACTGCTATGACCACGGCAACAGCTGCCAGGGAAAAGGCGGCAATGGCGACGGCGGCAATCATAAGGGGGCGGCGGTAACCCGGGGAAGTCATGCCTTCAACGCTAGCAGCAGACAGTCCGGGGCCGCGCGCCGCAGGAAATGAAGCCGCAGCTTGCCCGTGCATGGCCGACAAAGCGGGATTAGGGGGTCCGGCAGGATAACCTTGAAGGAACAGACCAACACGGACCGGACTGTCACCCTCGATCCCGCAGCTATCTGCGGATGCGGTAACGGCCCGGCGTGTCTCCCACAGCAAGAACGAAGAAGGTTGATTACGTGCCTACCGGCAAGGTCAAGTGGTATGACAAGGAAAAGGGCTTCGGCTTCCTCGCAGCTGAAGACGGCCAGGAAGTCTTCCTGCCCAAGACGTCCCTGCCTGCGGGCGTAACGGAGCTCAAGGCCGGTACCCGCGTGGAGTTCGGCGTCGCCGACGGCCGCCGCGGTGCCCAGGCACTGGGACTTCGCGTCCTGGAGAAGACTCCGTCGATTGCCAAGGCCAAGCGCATGAATGCCAGGGACCTCGCTCCGATGGTGCAGGATCTGGTCACCGTCCTGGACAACCTCTCCGGTTCGTTGTCCTCCGGCAAGTACCCCGATGGCAACAAGGCCAAGGCCATCAGCATGGCGCTGCGCAAGGTTGCCGACGAGCTGGAAGCCTAGGACCGGCCATGACCTCGGAATCCGCACAGGAAACAACGCCCGCACAGGATGTCCTGGATAACGCCGGGGCAGGTCCTCGTGGTGCCCAGGCTCCTGGCAACGGGGAAGCTCCCGCGCGGAAGCCCACGGCCACCAAGCCGCGTGCCGGTTTGCCCGTGTGGCGCACTGGCAAGCCGGACGCCTTCCTTGCAGCCGCCGTCGATACTGCCCGTGAGGCTGTGGAGGGCATCGCCAAACCGGGCGAGGTGGGCGCGCACCTTGGCGCCAAATCCGAAGGTGACCGAGTGGTCACCCACCTGTTTGAGTCCAAGCTTGCCGGATACGGCGGCTGGCAGTGGTATGCCGTGGTGACCCGCAACTCGCGTTCCAAGATCGTCACTGTGAGTGAGCTCGGGCTGTTGCCTTCCGAGGATTCCATCCTGGCGCCGGAGTGGGTGCCTTGGGCCAAGCGTGTCCGGCCCGAGGACGAGACGCCCTTGGTGGAGGAGACAGAAAGTGACGTTTCCGAAGAGTCCGTGCAGGCTGCCGAAGACGAGGCAACCGGCCCGGCCGCCGAAGACGACGACGAACCGGACGAGTCCGGGGACGAAGACATCGCTGTGGACAGCGACGAAGCCGGGGCTGAATAAGCATTGCGGAAACACTGGGTGACTCAATGGATGGCGGACACTGATGTCCACGTTTAGGTCGCTCGGAATCCTCAACTACCGCATCTGGTTCTTCGGTGCGCTGATATCCAACATCGGGACCTGGATGCAGCGCACAGCCCAGGACTGGCTGGTGTTTGACCACCTGACAGCGCATGACGCCGGGGCGATGGGCATTACCTTGGCCCTGCAACTGGGGCCTCAACTGTTCCTTGCGCCCTGGGCGGGACTGCTGGCTGACCGCTACAGCCGGCGCAAGCTGCTGTTCATCACGCTCATAGCCATGGCCTTGCTCAGTACCGGCCTGGGCATCCTGGTATTGCTGGGCGTGGCTGAGCTGTGGCACGTGTACATTTTCGCGTTGCTCCTGGGAATCGTGACTGCCCTGGACGCGCCGGTGCGCCAGACATTCGTCTCCGAGCTGGTTACCGACGACTACCTGTCCAATGCGGTGGCCCTCAACAGCGCTTCCTTCAACGTGGCACGTATGATCGGACCCGCGGTCTCGGGCGTGCTGACGGTGGTGGTGGGCCCCGGCTGGGTTTTCCTTATCAACACCGTCTCGTTCGTGGCCATGCTTGTGGCATTGAAGCTGATTCCGGTGAAGTCGCTTCGTGCCCAACCCCGTGCCGCCGCCGGGAAGGGACGAATCCGGGAAGGGCTGCGCTACGTGCTGAGCCGGCCCGATATCCAGGTGGTCCTGGTGGCCATTTTCATCGTGGGCACTTTCGGACTTAACTTCCCGCTGTTCATCGCAGCCATGGTGGGTACGCAGTTCGGCATGGATGCAGGCGCATTCGGGCTGCTGAACTCCGTCATGGCCATCGGCTCAGTGACCGGGGCGCTTATGGCCGCGCGCCGTGGCCGGCCCCGCCTCAGGCTGATCTTCGCTGCAGCCGGTGGTTTCGGCGTGGCAAGTGCCCTCGCAGCCCTGGCTCCCAACGCCGTGATGTTCGGGCTCGCCCTGGTCCCATGTGGCCTGTTCGCCTTGACCCTGATTACCAGCGCCAACGGTTACGTACAGTCCACCACCGAGGCAGTCATGCGTGGCCGCGTGATGTCCCTCTATATGGCCATTTTCATGGGCGGGACACCCATCGGCGCTCCGCTGGTGGGCTGGGTGGCCAATGTGGGCGGCCCCCGCTGGGCTGTCGGCGTCGCGGCCGTAGCCGGCGTCAGCACCGCCGTCGTGGGTTTGGTGTGGATCATCAGGGCTAAGCAACTGCGCCTCCGCTTCGATCGCAGGGCCCGCGGCCTGCGGCATTTCCGGGTGGAGTCGCTGCTGTCCGGTCCGGTTACTGAGGACGGCGACGGCGGCCCTGGGCCGGTCCGCTAAGGCGCCTGGGGGATTTAAACGGGGGAGCCGCCCGGGCATGACCCAGGCGGCTCCGTTCGATCCTTTTTTGGGGGAGCTACTTCTTCAGTTCGCCCACCACGTAGTCGATGCTGGCGAGCAGGGCCGAGACGTCGTCCGGTTCAATGGCTACGAACGTGGCGATGCGCAGCTGGTTGCGGCCAAGCTTGCGGTACGGCTCGGTGTCCACCACGCCGTTGGCCCGCAGGACCTTGGCGATGGCGGCGGCGTCAATCGAATCGTCGAAGTCGATCGTGGCGATGACGTTGGAACGGTCTTCGGCGTTGGCGACAAACGGCGTCGCGTACTCGGAAGCTTCTGCCCATGAGTAGATGCGGTTGGCCGAATCTGCCGTGCGCTTGCTGGCGAAGTCCAGGCCGCCGTTGCTGTTCAGCCACTGCACCTGGGCATCCAGCGTTACCAGGGTGGAGAGCGACGGCGTGTTGTACGTCTGGTTCAGCTTGGAGTTGTCGATGGCTGTCTGGAGGTCCAGGAAGTCAGGGATCCAGCGGCCACTGGCTTTGATGCGGGCGGCCCGCTCCAAGGCGGCGGGGGAGAAAAGACCGAGCCACAGGCCGCCGTCGGAGGCGAAGTTCTTCTGCGGCGCGAAGTAGTAGACGTCCGACTCCGAGACGTCGACGTCCAGGCCGCCGGCGGCGGAGGTCGCGTCCACCAGGACCAGCGAACCTTCGTCGGCTCCCTGGACCCGCTTTACGGGAGCCGCGACGCCGGTGGAGGTTTCGTTCTGCGGCCACGCGTACACGTCAACGCCGGCTTCTGCCTGGGCGGCAGGACGGGTGCCGGGTTCGGACTTGATGATGGAGGACGCATCAAGGAAAGGTGCCTTGTTGGTGGCGGCGGCAAACTTGGAACCGAACTCACCGAAGGAGAGGTGCTGGGCCTTCTTGTCCACCAGGCCGAACGCGGCGACGTCCCAGAACGCGGTGGAACCACCGACGCCGAGGACAACCTCGTAGCCGTCGGGGGCGCGGAAGAACTGGCTCAGGCCCTCCCGGACGGAACCCACCAGGTTCTTGACGGGAGCCTGCCGGTGGGAGGTGCCCAGGATGGTGGTGGCAGCGGCAGACAGGGCCTCGAGCTGTTCCGGGCGGACCTTGGACGGTCCAGCGCCGAAGCGTCCGTCTTTCGGCAGGAGGTCGGCGGGTATGGTGATGCTGTTGTCGCTCACGTGTGGCTCCAAAGGGTATCGGCTCAAGATGGGTCGTGGCAGGTGGCGTCAGCTGCCCCTTCGACACCCCAATTCTGCCTGACATGGCCCGCGCGCAGGAACCTGCCCCTGTCATAGTCCGCCACGTGGAACGCGGACGAACAAGATGCGACCGCAATGGGTCCGGAATTATCCGGAGTAATTCCAAATAAGCTAGGCTGGGGGTTGGCGTTCAAAGGGTGGCGGTGGCACCGCCCACCCCGGTATGGGACGCGGTACGGTGGAGATTACGCAAGAACTGCGTTCGAGGAGAGCTGAGCTGGATGACGGATCTGATCGATACCACTGAGATGTATCTTCGGACCATTTTGGAGCTTGAAGAAGAAAACATTGTGGCTCTCAGGGCCCGCATAGCCGAACGCCTGCGGCACTCCGGCCCCACGGTCTCCCAGACCATCGGGCGGATGGAGCGCGATGGCCTGGTGATTGTGTCCAACGACCGCCACCTGGAGCTGACCGAAGTCGGACGCAAGCGTGCCACCGAAGTCATGCGGAAGCACCGCCTGGCGGAGCGGCTCCTGGCCGATGTCATCGGACTCGACTGGGCGTACGTGCATGATGAAGCCTGCCGCTGGGAGCACGTGATGAGTGAGCGCGTGGAGCGCCGGCTCTATGAACTGCTTGAGCATCCCACCGAGTCACCTTACGGAAATCCGATTCCGGGACTGGAAGCACTGGGAGGCATGGCCGGAACACAGTTCCCCCGGATCGACGTGAACCTCCTGCAGGCCATGGACGGCTACGCCTCCGACTCCCGGGTGGTTGTCACGCGGCTGGCCGAGCCCATCCAGGTGGAGCCGGAACTGCTCACCCAGTTGGATGAGGGCGGAATCCGGCCCGGGGCGCCGGTCTCGCTCGAGCGCGTGGGCGAGTACATCTCCGTCCGGGTGCCCGGCATCGAAGGAGCCTTGGAGCTCCCGCCTGAAGTTGCGGCGCACGTCTTCGTGTCCCTCAACTGACAGCCTTCCGGTCCGACAACCCTCCCGGCAGTGTCAAACCTCACTTTGAGAGGCTTTGGCGCGCGTGTGACCTGCGGTTTTTCGAAATTGATGATAATGGCCCGCCGCCGCAGGCGTCTTTCTGTTGATAACGAATTTATTACCAAGGGCCTTAATCCCCTATAGTTATCTACTAGCGCTGATACCAAAGCGTTACCTGATCCGGAGCCGAGCTCTGCCAGCGGATCGGGTGAACCATCACCACTGGCAGAGGCGGGGGAACCACAAGCGGCTGTCTAAAGAAGCAGCCTTGGGGTGAAGTCCGCAGCAGAAGTGCCCATTGATGCAAGTCCCTCCTTGGATACCTGTGTGCCGTGAGCGCTTCGTGCGGACCGGGTCTTTGAACTCTCTGACCCGAATCCGACAGCTAACTTCGCAGGCTTTTCAGAGAGGAACAGAGTTTGACATCGCAGAACGTCAGGGGCCGCCGCCGTGCGTCCGGCCCCGCTACTGAGCTGCGGCCAGCCCGCGTCGTAACGGAGATCCGGCCCCGCGACACCGAACGCCAGGTGCGCCGCCGTAAGAGCCCGTTGCGCCAGGTTGCCGACTTCGCCGCAGCAAGTGGCGTCGGGCAGAAGGCCGGAGTTGCGCTTGCCGCCACCGGACTTGCCCTGACTGTCGGCCTGCCGGCCACCAGCCCCGTCATGGCCACCTCGGAATCGGGACAGTCCGAATCTGCCCTGGCCGTTGGCGGCACTGTCGGAAGCCAGCCCGAAGTTTCCGCGGCAGCATCAGCCAAAATCGACTTCAGCCGCGCAGCTGTAGCCACCGCTGCGGACCCTGACGGAAAGCTGAAGCAACTGCTCAGCGCCCAGTCGGCCGGCAGCATCCAGCGTGCTTCTTCCGTGGGCACCCTGGGCAGCCCCCTCGACACGCTCACCACCGCTTCCCCCTTCGGTTACCGCGTCAGCCCCCTCACGGGCGGCACCGGCGACTTCCACCGCGGCCAGGACTTCGTGGCCCAATGCGGAACTGCCGTGCATGCAGCTGCAGCAGGCAAAGTGACTTTTGCCGGGTGGCACGAGTACGGCGGAGGAAACCGCGTGGTTGTGGATCACGGCAACGGCCTGGAGACCACGTACAACCACCTGTCGTCCTTCAACGTCCAGGTGGGCCAGACGGTCAACCGCGGGGACACCGTAGCCCTGAGCGGCACCACAGGCGCCTCCACCGGCTGCCACCTCCACTTCGAAGTACAGGTCAACGGCGAGGTCGTTGACCCCATGGGCTGGCTCTAAGCCAGTTGATGGTGCTCTCTCGCATTGATGACAGGCCTCGTGACCTGAATGTGACATTCGCTTTCAATTGTTATAACCTTCAGAGCGCATCGGCTTTTTAGGGGGCCGGTGCACTTGAGTGGATTGCCTAGCTCTGCCACCACTCGAGGTCCGTTCGCAAAATCGTCTGGCAGGGGCGGGGGAACCACTTCTGGTCTTCGAATGAAGGCCTTGGGGTTAAGTCGCAAAGTTTCCCAGTGAAGCAGCGCGGCCGGATGACTCCCATCCGAATCCGACAGCTCACCTCGCAGGCATTGGGAGAGGCTACCTACGTGTCATCACGCACTACCCCTGCGCGCCATCGCGCTGAATCGGTTCGTTCGAACCCGTTGAACACTCTTTCGAAGGCTGTTTCCTCGAACGCCGGTACCGTTGGCCGCCAGGCCGCCGTGCTGGCAGCAGCCTCAGGCCTCGTCCTTACTGTCGGGTTGCCGGCTCACGCCGCTGACACCGACGTCTCCACCTCGGAAGTCTCCAGCACCCAGCAGCTGGCTGCCACCGCGGTGGTCACCGCAGAGCCAACAGCCACCGTCTCCTTCGAGAGCCCCGTCGTGGCCACCAAGGAAGCCCCCAAGGTTGTCCAGCGTGCGGCCCAGGTCACAGAGCGCACGGCGGATGAAGCCACTGCAGTCACTGCCCAGTCCTCCGAAGCCAAGGAGTCCGCCTCCAGCGCGGCAGCATCCGGGCTCGCAGCGATTGCCTACACAGGAATCGGCTCGCCTTACGTATGGGGCGGCACTACTCCGAGCGGCTGGGACTGCTCCGGCTTCACCCAGTGGGTCTACGCCCAGGCCGGCATCAGCATCCCCCGCGTCAACGCCTGGACGGCCATGAAGCCCACCAGCGCCCCCCAGCCCGGTGACCTGGTCATGCAGAACGGCGGTGCGCACGTAGGCATCTACGTCGGCAACGGCATGATGATCAGTGCTTTGAACCCGGGCCAGGGAACCCTGCTGCACTCCGTGGCCTCCACCGGCACGTCTTCGTTCTTCACCCTCCGCTAGAAACAACCCGATTCGGGGCCGGCTGACGTACCCCTGCCAGCTGACCCACTACCCACAGGTACCCCAACTGCCTGCGGATACGAAAGAGAAAACAATGACCAGTGCACACAAAGTTGCACGGCACCGCGCTGAGGCCCCCAAGACCAGCTCGCTTGCCGTCATCGCAAAGGCCGTCACCGTCAACGCCGGTGGCGTCGGCCGCCAGGCAGCAGTCATCGCCGCAGCTTCAGGCTTGGTGCTGACCAGCGGTATCGCTGCCAATGCTGCTGAGACGAATGTCGACCGCGAATCGACGTCGACGTCCGCCCTCGATGTCCAGTCTGTTGCCCAGGCCACCATCGCTGCGGACTCCACGGTTGCCATCTCTTACGAGCGTCCCGTGGTCACCACCGTGGAAGCTCCGGCTCCCGTGGTTGAAGAGGCTCCGGCAAAGGTTGAGGCCAAGGCATCGACCAAGTCCACCGCCACCGCAGCTCCGGCCACGAACGCCTCAGTGGCCGTCAGCACTGCCACCCCTGCACCCGCTGCTCCGGCTGCGTCCAGCGGACTCGGCGCAGCAATTGCTGCCGCCGCGTACGCCCAGCTCGGTGTCACGCAGGACTGCACCATGCTGGTTACCAACTCCCTTGCAGCCGTGGGTATCCACTTCCACGACTGGCCCGCCGGTTACCTGTCGCTTGGCCGCACTGTCAGTGCAGCCGAGGCACAGCCCGGCGACCTCGCCTACTACGCCAACGGCGGTTTGGCCGGACAGGCACACATTGCTGTGTACGTCGGCAACGGCATGGCAGTCCACGGTGGATGGAACGGATCCACCACGGCACTGTTCAGCGTTAACGTCGGCTCCGGCCCGGTCTTCATCCGCGTCAACGGCTGACAATCAGCTCCCGGAACACCCCGCAGGCAGATGCCTGCGGGGTGTTTTGCTTTAATCACGCGTGAACTTTTGCCGACACTGTGAGCGAAACGACAAATAAATTCGTTGATACGGCATATAAGTGCTTACCCTTGTGTTGTCGATCCACAGCCCGTACATGCAGAGGGCAGCCGGCCCTCGTGCCCCTGACGGGTGCGGCCGTGAAGAGGTACGTGCATGCGCACACTCGTTCTGAATGCTGGATATGAACCGCTGGCGGTAATAACTTTCCGCCGGGCGCTGGTCCTTGTGCTCACTGGGAAAGCAAGCGTAGTGGCCGAAGGCGACGAGCCTGTCGTCGGGCCACAGGAGATTCTCGGACGCCCCTCCGTGATCCTCCTTAACCGCTACATCCGCCCCAAGTACAACAAGATCACTGCCGTGAGTCGCCGCGGGGTTCTTCGCCGCGACGGTCACCGGTGCGCCTACTGCGGGAAAACAGCCCACACCATAGACCACGTACACCCCAAGTCCAGGGGCGGCGCGGATTCCTGGGAAAACCTGGTTGCGGCGTGCTTGAAATGCAACAACGCCAAGAGCGACCACACACTTGCCGAAATGGGCTGGAAACTCCGTTTCAAACCCGGTGTGCCCCAGGGGACCATGTGGCAGATCAAAGAACTCGAGAAACCTGCGCCGGACTGGGACCCGTTCCTTCTGCCGGAATCCGCTGCCTGATCGATTTCTGCTGACCTCCCGCCGTCCGGGTACGCTGGGCGGATGGAGTTCAACGCCGTTGTTTTGGCGGGTGGCAGGGCCACCCGCCTCGGTGGCGTGCCCAAGCCCACCTTGAAGTACGACGGCGGCACCCTCCTTTCGCGCGCACTGGAGGCTGCCCGGGCTGCTGCGGCCACAGTAGTGGTGGGTCCCGGCGAGCACGGAGTGCATTTGCCCGGATCCGTGCTGCTCGCGCGTGAGGAGCCGGCCTTCGCAGGCCCGGCAGCGGCGATCGCCGCAGGGTTGTCGGCACTTGATACGGCCGGGATGAGATCCCCCTGGACGCTTGTTTTGGCCTGCGATATGCCCAAGGCATCGCAGGGGATCGGCCGCCTGTTGGAAGTGCTCGCTGCGCACCCCGCGGTGGAAGGGGTCATGGCGGTATCCGCTGACGGGCGGAAGCAACCGTTGTTGGGCATATACAGCACGGCCGCTCTGGACCGGGAGGTGGCCTCGGCCGTCCGGGGTTCCGGGTTAACGAACTCTTCAGTGTTCAAGCTGCTTGCTAGGCTGAACCTGCTGGACGTTGACGTCCCCGCGGGGTCCACAGACGACGTGGATACGTGGGAGGACGCCGCGGTGCTGGGTATTGACTACGAGTTGGAGGCGGACGTGAAGAGCCAGGAAGAAACGCTCGAGGACTGGTGCCGCATATTGCTGCAGGCGTTTGAGCTTGAGGGCGTGGAAATAGACATCAACGAGGTACTGGCCGTGGCAGGAGTGGCCGCGCATTCGGTGGTTCGCCCGGCCGCGCCGCTCACCACCTTCATTGCCGGCTTCGCGGCGGGAATGGCCCGTGGTATTGGCCAGGCCAGCGATGACGCCTCCATGAAAACGGCCCTGGACCTGGCCCGCAAAATCGCCAAGGAGTACTCGGAGACCGGGACTGACGCCGAATGACGGAGGCCCCCGGCGAGGGCCACCACGCGGCACACACATGGCAGGAGGCCCGGCAGCGCGCGTTCGACGTCGCCACGCCCATACCCCCGGGGCCGGTTTCGCTGGCAAAAGCCCTTGGCCGTACCCTGGCCTCTGATGCCCTGGCTCTCCAGGACATGCCCCACTACGCCTCCTCCGCGATGGATGGGTGGGCAGTGAACGGCAGCGGCCCGTGGATCCTCAGTGAACCCGGTCAGCGTCTGGCGCCCCACCAAGCGAGCCCGATAGTCACCGGCGGACTCATTCCGCCCGGCGCCAAGGCCGTCTTGCGAAGCGAGAGCGGTATCATCACCACCGACGACGACGGCCTGCCGGTTCTCGCGCTTGGCGGCGCCGCCAAGCCGGGGGAGCCCCGCAACGGCCAGCACATCCGCAAGGCCGCAGAAGAAGCGGCCGAAGGTGACGTCCTTCTCAAGGCCGGAACACGCCTGAACCCCGCGCACATTGCCCTAGCGGCCCTTGCCGGCCTGGATCACTTGGATGTTCTGGGAAAGCCCTTGGTCCGCTTCCTCCTGACAGGCTCGGAAGTGGTGGAGCGCGGCATCCCGCAACCGGGTCAGGTCAGGGACACTTTCGGGCCACAATTAGGTGCAGTAGTGGAACTCCTGGGCGGAATCGCCGGCGAACAACTCCGGGTGGGTGACAGCTACGAGGAATGGATGGCCGCGCTTCAGGATACTGAGCCGGAACCAGGCGGACCGGACGCAGAAACAGAGCCGCCGGCCGACGTCGTCATCACGACCGGCGGGACCGGGCGCTCCGGAACGGACCACTTCCGGAGGGCCGTGGCCGAACTCGGCGGCCGCCTGCTGATCGATGGCATCGCGATGCGGCCAGGGCACCCGGCCGTTTTGGCGGAACTTCCTGATGGACGGTTCGTGGTGGGGCTGCCGGGCAACCCCTTGGCCGCGATGATGGCTCTCTTCACTGTCGGGGCGCCGTTGCTTGCAGCCCTCGGGCATGCCCGCCCGGCTGACGTGGGAGAAGTGCCGTGCGGCACCACCATCGATGCTGATCCGGGGCGAACGCGTCTGATGCCCTTCAGACTGGTCTATGGCCTGGCGTCGCCGGCCCAGCACACAGGTCCGGGAATGATGCGGGGATTGGCCGGCGCTGACGGGGTCATGATTGTGCCTCCCCATGGAGTCCAGCTGGGGGAACTGGTCCCTGCTTTCCCTTTGCCCTGGGCGAAGCCGCTGCCCGCGCCGAAGCCGCCGGAGGACAAACCGCGGAAGACGCAGGCCCGGCCTCCGCGCAAGGCTCCCGCGGGTCCTGTCGATTGGAGCGGACTGGACGCCTGACCGCAGGATGCAAGATGCAATGATGGACCTATGAACAGGCACGCTCCCGAACAGGACATCAATGAAGATGACCTGCAAATCCATCCGCCCAAACGAGCCGCAGCAGGTGTCAAGGCCGTCACGGTCGCCCTCGAGCGCGGTTATGCCCAAGCCGGTGTAACCCGGACTGTCCGGTCCATGCTGCGGGTCAACCAGCATGACGGCTTCGATTGCCCCGGCTGTGCGTGGCCGGAATCGATCACCGGCAGGCGGAGCCCGGCAGAGTTCTGCGAGAATGGCGCCAAAGCCATCGCCGAGGAAAGCACCACCCGTACAGTCGGTGCCGGATTCTGGGCTGAACACCCGATTGCCGAACTGGAAGGCAAAACCGAGTACTGGCTGGGCAGCCAGGGCCGCATCGCCGAGCCTGTCGTCATCAGGCCGGGGGACACGCACTACTCACCGATCAGCTGGACCGATGCTTTCGCCTTGATCGGCGAACACATCAATGCCACCACCCCGGATAAGTGTGTGTTCTACACCTCCGGCAGGACAGCCAACGAGACCGCCTTCATGTACCAGCTGTTCGCACGAAGCCTGGGCACCAACAACCTGCCGGACTGCTCCAACATGTGCCATGAGTCCTCAGGCAGTGCATTGAACCCCACCATCGGGATCGGCAAGGGCACTGTTTCGCTGGAGGACATCCACCACTCGGAGCTGGTGCTGGTAGTGGGCCAAAATCCGGGCACCAACCATCCGCGGATGCTGTCCGCCCTGCGGGACTGCAAGAACAACGGCGGCAAAGTGGTGGCCGTAAACCCGCTTCCCGAGGCCGGACTCCTGAATTTCAAGGACCCCCAGTCCCTCAACGGCGTGATCGGTGGCGGCACCACGATTGCCGATGAGTTCCTGCAGATCAAGGTCGGTGGCGACCTCGCGCTGTTCCAGGCCCTGGGCCACCTGCTCCTGGAGGAAGAGAAGCACAACCCGGGCACCGTCGTCGACCATTCCTTTATCGAGAGCCAGACCGAAGGCTTTGACGCCTACCGGGAAGCGCGTTCCGTGCTGGACTGGGCTGAGACGGAACGGGCCACCGGACTCTCGCGCGCGGAGATCACCAAGGTTGCCGGGATGATGGCAGCTTCCAAGGCCACGGTCATTTGCTGGGCGCTCGGGCTGACCCAGCAGCCGCACTCGGTGGACACGCTGCGCGAGATCATCAACCTGCTCTTGCTGCAGGGCAACTTCGGCAAGCGCGGCGCTGGTGCTTGTCCGGTTCGTGGCCACTCCAACGTGCAGGGCGACCGCACCATGGGGATCTGGGAGAAACCCAAGGAATCCTTCCTGGCTGCCCTGGACCAGGAATTCGGCTTCCACATGCCCCGGGACCACGGCTACGACTCCGTGGAAACACAGCACGCCCTGGAAAAGGGAGACGTGGACGTGTTCGTCTCCATGGGCGGGAACTTTGCCGCCGCCGGCTCGGACACGGCGGCGTTGGAGGAGGGCCTGAAGAGGGCCGGGCTGACCGTGCACATCTCCACCAAACCCAACCGCGCCCACATTGTCCATGGCCGGACGTCGCTGATCCTGCCGACACTGGGGCGGACCGACACGGACGACAAGCACCCCAAAGGCAAGCAGTTCCTTTCGGTGGAAGACTCCATGTCCGTCATCCATAAGACACAAGGCAGGCTGGAACCGGTCTCCGAACACCTGCTCAGCGAACCCGTGATCGTAGCCCGCATGGCCCAGGCCACCTTCGGTGACGACCACAGCGTGGACTGGCGTGCCATGGCCGAGGATTACGACGTGATCCGGGACCACATCTCGCGCGTCATACCTGGATTTGAGGACTTCAACGCAAGGGTCCGGACCAAGAACGGCTTCGTACTGCCGAACCCGCCCCGTGATTCCCGCACCTTTGCCACGGATATCGGAAAGGGCCGGTTCTCCGTGCGGCCGCTGGAGTACCTTGAGGCGCCCGAAGGCCACCTGATCCTGCAAACCGTGCGCAGCCACGACCAGTACAACACCACGTTCTATGGCCTGGATGACCGTTACCGTGGCGTCTCGGATGGGCGCCGGGTGGTCCTGGTCCACCCGGACGACCTGACGGAGCTGGGTTTCAATGACCGTGATCTGGTGGATGTCATCTCCACCTTCGCCGGAACCGAGCGCCGGGCCGACAAGTTCCGGCTCATCGGTTACCCGACCGCCAGGGGATGCGCTGCGGCGTACTTCCCGGAAGCCAATGCCCTGGTGCACCGTGAGCTGGTGGCCCGGGAATCAAACACCCCCGGTTACAAGGCCATGACTGTGCGCTTTGTAAACCATGAGGAGAACGGATCCTGACGTGGGACGCGTGACGCAACGCCGCAAGGTGCACAAGTTCGTCCTGGACGGTTCGCCCCAGGCTTTGGAGCATCCCGTCCGTTTCAAGGAAGATGTCCTGGCGGTGGAGGAGCCCCTGGAAATCCGGCTTGGAGACATGTCCTTCTCGGTGACCATGCGGACCCCGGGGGACGACTTTGACCTGGTGGCGGGCTTCCTGGTGTCGGAGGGCATTGTGTGGGAGCCTTCGCAGCTGATTTCCGAGCGTTTTTGTTCAGGGGAGGACGAGAACGGGGTTCAGACATTCAACGTCGTGGATGCCCAGCTCCGTCCTGACGTGGAGCGCCCTGACACGGGCAGGAACGTGTACACGTCCAGTTCGTGCGGCATTTGCGGCACGGACTCGATCGAGGCCGTCCGCAAGTCCTCCCGCCACAGCCCCAAGGAGGACGACGTCACCATCCCCGTGGCGGCGCTGGCCGCACTTCCGGACCGGCTCCGCGAGGCACAGGCGGTCTTTGACAAGACGGGCGGCGTCCACGCTGCCGGACTCTTCCGGATTCACGACGACGGCACCACCGAGCTGCTGTGCCTCCGGGAAGATGTCGGCCGGCATAATGCGGTGGACAAGGTGGTGGGCTGGGCACTGCGCGCCGGCAAGCTGCCCTTGCGCGGTACCGTGCTGCAGGTTTCCGGGCGGGCATCTTTTGAGCTGGTGCAGAAAGCTGCCATGGCCGGGATCCCCGTCCTGGCCGCGGTCAGCGCGCCCTCCAGCCTCGCTGCTGAACTTGCCGTGGAGTCCGGCATCACCTTGGTGGGCTTCAGCCGGGGATCGAGCCTGAACGTGTACGCCGGCCGGGACCGGATAGTCGGGCAGCCAGGTTAAAGCTGGTGGGTGCCTGGGGATAGTGTCCAATCACTTGGCTATTGTCCGCGAACGCCGTAGATTTTATCCATCGATTGGAAGCGCGGCGAAAACCATAAATGCCGTCCACGCCAAGCACGCCGGGGCCGGGTCACCAAGCCTGGCCGCCCAGCCAACGCCCAAAGGGGAAATAATTGCACGACGACCGCCGGATCACTGAACAGCGTCTCGACCGATTTGTTCGGGACCGCATTCTTCCGGCCATTTACGGCAGGGCGATACCGCTTGAACTCAGCAGCTGGGATGTACCCGGAGAACCGGTGCCGGCCGCAGAAGCGATGCGCCAACTGTTCACACCGCAGGAGCCCGGGGCGCCCTGGGGTAAGGCATGGAGCACCAAGTGGTTGCGTCTGCAGGGCGAGGTTCCGCCGGACTGGGGCATGTCCGATGCGACCGCTGTGGAGATCATCGTGGATCTCGGCTTCAACAGCGACGTCCCGGGTTTCCAGTGCGAAGGAACTGCCTGGCGTGCCGATGGAAGCATCATCAAAGCGATATCGCCCCGGAATTACCACGTTCCGCTGAAGCTGCTGGGTGGCGGACAATCCGTTGACTTCTATGTGGAAGCGGCGGCCAACCCGGATGTGGCGCAGGGCTGGTCCTTTGCCCCCACTCCGCTCGGGGACAAGGCCACTTCCGGCGACGAGCCACGGTACCGCCTTGGCAGGATCGCCATCGCCGAGCTCAACGAGACCGTCTGGGAACTCAACCAGGACATCTGGACGCTCACCGGCCTGATGCATGAGCTGCCCATGGAGCTGCCCCGCCGCCACGAGATCCTGCGCGCCCTTGAACGCATGCTGGACATCATGGACCCGGACGACGTCGCCGGTACCGCCGCAGCCGGCCGTGAGGCCCTCAGGGAGGTGCTGGGCCGTCCCGCGTATGCCTCAGCCCACGAACTCCTGGCGACGGGCCATGCACACATCGACTCAGCCTGGCTGTGGCCTGTCCGCGAAACCATCCGCAAGTGCGCCAGGACGTTCTCCAACGTGGTGGCGCTCATGGACGAAGATCCGGACTTTGTGTTCTCCTGCTCCTCGGCACAGCAGATGGCCTGGATCAAGGAATACTTCCCCGAGCTCTTTGTGCGCATCCGCGAGAAAGTGAAGGCCGGCCAGTTCGTCCCCGTGGGTGGCATGTGGGTGGAATCGGACACCAATATGCCCGGCGGCGAGGCCATGGCGCGGCAGTTCGTGGAAGGCAAGAGCTTCTTCCTCAAGGAGTTCGACATCGAATGCCGGGAAGCCTGGCTCCCCGATTCCTTCGGCTATTCCGGCGCGATTCCGCAGATCGTCAAGGAAGCGGGATCCCGGTGGTTCCTCACGCAGAAGATTTCCTGGAACAAGGTCAACCGCATGCCGCATCACACCTTCTCCTGGGAAGGCATTGACGGCACCCGCTTGTTCACCCACTTCCCACCGGTGGACACCTACAACGCCGAGCTTCATGGCCGCGAGCTGGCGCACGCCGAGCGCAACTACCGTGAGCACGGCCGCGGCACCATGTCGCTGGTGCCCTTCGGATACGGCGACGGCGGTGGCGGACCCACGCGCGAAATGGTGGCTGCGGCACACCGCACGGAGAACCTGGAAGGCTCACCGAAGGTCCGGATGGGCACGGCCAAGGACTTCTTCACCAAAGCGGAAGCCGAGTACACCAACCTTCCCGTTTGGGTGGGGGAGATGTACCTGGAGATGCACCGAGGAACCTACACGAGCCAGGCCAAGACCAAGAAGGGCAACCGGCGCAGCGAACACCTCCTTCGCGAGGCTGAGCTGTGGTGCACCACGGCCGCTGTCCGGCTGGGCAACGAATACGAGTATCCCCGCGAGGAACTGAAGCGGCTGTGGCGGCTGGTTCTCCTCCAGCAATTCCATGACATCCTTCCCGGCAGCTCCATCGCGTGGGTCCATCAGGATGCCGAGCGGAATTATGAGGCCATTTCCCGCGATCTTGAACGGATCATCACCCACGCGGCCCAGGCGTTGGCAGGGCCGGGCACCGAGGAGTTCCTGCTCAACGCCGCTCCGCACCAGCGTCATGGCGTGCCCGCTCTTGGCATCGCGAAGATCAGCCACGACGATTCCGTGGTTGAGGTGGACCAGTCCGGCGATGGTTTCGTACTGGATAACGGACTGATCCGGGTTGTGGTGGACGCAAACGGCCTCCTGACCTCCGTGGTGGACCATGCCAGCGGCAGGGAAGCCATCGCTCCGGGGCAGGCCGGCAATCTGCTCGAATTGTTCCGGGACACCCCCAATGAATGGGACGCCTGGGACATCGAGGAGTTCTACCGCCGCAACGTCACTCCGTTGACCCAGGCAGAAGGAATTGAGCTGGAGCGGACACCCAACGGTGCCGTCGTCGTGGTTAAGCGCGCGGTGGGCAGCTCATCCATCACCCAACGCCTGACGCTCGACGCCGGCGCCAGGTCGCTGGGGATCTCCACTACGGTGGACTGGCAGGAACGGGAGAAGATGCTGAAGATCGCCTTCCCCCTGGACGTCCGGGCGGACCGATCGGCCTCGGAGACCCAGTTCGGCCATGTCTTCCGGCCTACCCACACCAATACCTCGTGGGAAGCGGCGAAGTTCGAGATCTGCGCGCACCGTTGGATCCACGTGTCCGAACCCGGCTACGGCGTGGCCATCAGCAACGCTTCCAGCTACGGACACGACGTCACCAGGGCGGTCCGCGACGACGGCGGAACTACGACGACGGTCCGCACCTCGCTGCTGCGTTCGGCCCGTTTCCCGGATCCGGAAGCAGACAGGGGCGAGCACACGCTCGAGCTGTCCATCAGGCCCGGCGCCGCAATCGCCGACGCCGTGGAGGAGGGCTACCGCACCAATCTCCGTCCGCGGTTCGTTACCGGCGGACATGCGGTGGACCCAGTGGTTCTCGTATCCAACCCGGCAATCGTGGTCGAAGCCGTGAAGCTGGCTGAGGACGGTTCGGGTGATGTCATAGTGCGGCTCTACGAATCACTGGGGGAGCGGTCAGTTGCCCTGGTTAAGCCTGGCTTCGATGCCAGGCGAGCCACTGCCACGGACTTGCTGGAGCGCGCCACCGACGCCCCTGGCGTGACGGTGAAGGACGACTCCGCTGTCAGCCTGGCGCTGCGTCCGTTCCAGCTGGTCACGCTGCGTTTTTCCAGGTAAAAAGCGGTTGAGGGTCCTGCACAGAAGCGCAGGACCCTCAACGACTGCCTACTTGGTGGTCAACTCGACGTCGATCGTGTCTTTGAGGATCTGCTCCCTGGCCGGGATCACCGCGTCGAAGTGCTTGATGTCGGCTGAGACCTCTTTGGAAAAGACATTCTCCACTGTGGAGGGCATCTCCTTCACTCCGGCCAGGTAGCGCTTGGCTGCAAAGTCGAACTCGGAGCGGTTTGTACGTATTTGGGCGTTAACTGCCTTGGCGTCATCGGCAATTTTCTGCACTTCCGCCTCCGGGGCGTTGCGTGCCTCAGCATCATCCGCCCTTTTGACGAGGTCGTCCTTGAGCCGGACAAACCCAGCGTAGTTTTCTTCGCCCTTGGCCGTAACTTCGGCGCGTTCCTGCAGCTCAGCCACCTTGTTGTCGAACGTCCGGGCGAACTCCACGTAGGCATTGTTCTTTGACTGCAACAGATCGCTTGCCGCCTTCCGGCAAGGCTCCGCAGCCTGGGCAAGCAGGGTTTGGCGTTCCCGGAGGGTGGATGCTTTCGAGCCGACGAACAGGCCGTTGCATCGGGCCGCGTCGTCATCGCGGAAGAGGCCCTCAAATTGCGGGTAGGACTCCACCAGGCCTTCCATGTAGTCAAAGTAGTCCTCGTGGGATTCGACCAGCTGGTGAACAGCGACGCCGACGGGAGTGTCGACGGAGTCATTCCCTGACTTCAGCTCCTGCAGGGCAGAGCGGGCGGACTTCGATGCCTGCTGGAATTCGTCCTTTTCCTTTTGGCTGTCCCTCACGGCCTGGTCCCGCGAGGCAGGGGCGTTCCGGGCCTTCTTGTAGGCGGCCAGGTACGCATTGGCTGCCGGCTGGACCTTGCCCCTGGCGTCGCCCAGTGCGTTGAGGCGGTCTCCCTTCAACGCGGAAAGGCTTTCGGCCTTTTGCTGTCCGGCGACGTTGTTGACGGCCACAAGGGCGCCGACGGCGATCACCAGCACGGCAAGGACAATGCAGGTCACCAGGATGACGGGGCGGCGGCGTGAGCGGGCGGGTTCGGGTGTGACCCCGGGGTTCTCGTAGGTCATGGCCTATTTCCCCTCCTGGCCGGAGGCCTTGAACTGGTCCAGCCGGGATTTCAGGACACGTTCGAGCTCGGCATTGGCGGCATTTGCGTCGTCGACGAGTTTGGTTGAGCTGGCCTTCACGGCGTCCTCATACGTGGTGCGGACCTTGTTCAGTGCATCATTGATGTCGAGCAAGGCCACTCCCGCGGTGGTGCTTTTGGCGAGGCGTCCGAGGTCATCCGTCGAGTCCAGGACTTCCTGCTGCTTGTCGCGTTGTCCTTTGACGATGCCTTCGATCCCCTGCAGGAGTTGGACCGTGTCCGCATCTGCCTTGTCCTTGGCACCTGCCAAGGCCAGCAGGCAGGAATCGGCCGTCTTGACGTACGCCTGCGCATAGTCACCACCGCTGACGTTCAGGTCCCTGTGGAGCGGGGCGCATGGTCCACCCACAGAACGGGTGATGTTGGCCGTATTGATAAGTCGTTGGTCGTTGTAGGCGATCACCGCTACGTATTGGTCCTTGAACCGCCGGAACGCCTCGGCAATCTCCGGCTCCTGCGCCACGGGAGAAGCGGCCATGGCGTCGAGCCTGCCGGTGTTGGCGGCCGACTCGCGTTTGATCACATCGCTTTCCCGGGTGAACACCTGCTCTTTTTCCTGATCGCCCTCTTCCTCGGCGACCACGTTGGTGTACCGTGCCGTGAACTCCTCAAGCAAGGGGTCGTAAAGGTTCATGGAGCGATCCACGATGCCCCGTTGCTTGTCCAGCCGCTCCACGTCCGCGCGCTGCACTCCGGTTGGCCGGAGAAAGGCGAACCAGGCGCCGAACCCCCCGGCGGCCAAGGCCAGGACCACCACGACAACAATGATGCCTGTACGCCGGGAATTGCTGCGCCCGGAGTCCTTGTTGGTCTCGTCCAAAGTCTGATCCCCCATATTTTTGAAAAGGCTAAACGTCGTGTTGAAGCCGCTTCACGAAGAGCTTGGTACGTTCCTGCCGTGGCGCCCGCAGTACCTCGGCGGCCGGGCCACGTTCGACCACGACTCCACCGTCCATGAAGATCACCTCGTCGGCAACATGCTGGGCGAAGGCGAGTTCGTGCGTCACGATCACCATGGTCCAGCCTTCCTCGGCCAACTCCTTGATGACGCCCAGGACATCACCCACAAGCTCCGGGTCCAGGGCGGACGTGGGCTCGTCGAACAGCAGGAGCTGCGGCTTGAGGGCGAGGGCCCGGACGATGCCAACACGCTGCTGCTGGCCGCCGGAAAGCTCGAACGGATAGGCATCGCGCTTGTCCGCCAGGCCCACGCGTTCCAGGAGCCGCTCGGCCTCCGCGATGGCTTCCGCCTTCGGCCGCTTCTGCACCTGGACGGGCCCCTCGATGACGTTCTTGAGCACCGTCATGTGCGGGAACAGGTTGTAGTGCTGGAAAACCATGGCGCTGCGGTCGCGGAGCGCTGCGATCTCCTTCTTGCCCACCTTGGCCCCGAAATCAATGGTCAGCCCGCTTGAGGCATCGCCGCTGCCGAAGGTGACCGTACCGGCGTCGGGAACTTCCAGGCCGTTGAGCGAACGCAGGACCGTGGTCTTACCGGAGCCGGAAGGCCCGATCAGGGCCACCACCTGGCCGCGGCGGATGGTGATATCGATGTCCCGCAATACTGTGTTGCTGCCGAAGGCCTTGGCGAGGTTCCTTGCCTCCAGGACCATGGATGACGGATCAGTGGGCGACATAGCGGTCCAATCTTCTTTCGACCGCGGACTGCGCCGTGGACAGAACCAGGCAGATCACCCAGTAGACCAGGGCTGCCTGCAGGTACAAGGCCATGAACTCCTGGCTGAAAGCGGCGATCTGCTGGGCGTTCCGGAACAGTTCGGTGACCAGGATCAGTGATGCGAGGGACGTGTCCTTCACCAGGGAAATGAAGGTGTTGGACAACGGTGGAACCGAGACCCGGGCAGCCTGCGGAAGGATGATCCGTACCAGCGTCTGCCGGTTGGACATGCCGATGGTGTGCCCGGCTTCCCATTGGCCCTTGGGCACGGAAAGGATGGCGGCGCGGATGATCTCGGCGGCGTAACCACCCACGTTCAACGAAAACGCGATGATGGCACTGGGCCACGGATCAAGCCGCACACCGATGCTGGGCAGTCCGAAGAAGATCACGAACAGCTGCACCAGCAGGGGAGTGCCGCGGATGACTGAGACATAAAACCGGCCAATGCCGGACAACAACCGGTTGGGGCTCAGGCGCATCAGGGCCACTACCAAGGCCAGCAACAAGCCAAAGGCGAAGGAAGCCAGTGTCAGGGGGATGGTCCCTGTCACGGCGCCGGTGATGAGTGGTCCGAAGGAACTCCAGATGAGGTCCCAGTTCATCTATTTGGTGACGTCCGCGCCGAAGTACTTGTCCGAAATCTTCGCCAGGGTTCCGTCCGCGCGGAGGTCTTCAAGAGCCTTGTCCACGGCCTTGGTGAGCTCGCTGGAACCCTTGCGGAAGACGAAGGCACTCTCAGTCTTGTCCGGTGCTTCGGCTGCCACCTTCAAGCCGGAGTCGGGAGTGGTCTTGGCATAGTCCAGGTAGGTCAGCTTGTCGTTCACCGTGGCGTCCACGCGACCCTGCTGGACCAGCGTGGCGGACTGGGCCCATCCTTCAACGGCCTGGACATTGGCGCCGGCTTCCACGGCCATCTTGTAGAAGTTGCTCGTGAGGGACTGGGCGGTGGTCTTGCCCTTGAGGTCGGCGAAGCTGTTGATGCTGGAGTTGTCCGACTTGGTGACCACTACGCCGGTGGAGATCGTGTACGGGGTGGAGAACTCGTACTTGGCCTTGCGGTCGTCGTTGATGGAGATCTGGTTTGCGATGGTATCGAAACGCTTGGAGTCGAGGCCTGCGAAGATGCCGTCGAACTGGGTCTCCTGGAAAGACGCCTTGACGCCGAGCTTCCCGGCGACGGCCTGCGCAATCTCGACGTCGAATCCGGTGAGGTCGCCGGCTCCCTCGGCGTGGAAGCTGAACGGGCGGTAGGTGCCCTCGGTGGCAATTACCAGTTCGCCCTTGGACTTCACGTCAGAGAGGGAGGTGTCCCCGCCGGACTGCGCCGGCGTTGAGCCACCACCGCACGCCGAAAGAGCGAGGGCAGCGGAAGCCAAGGTGGCGGCAAGGATGGAACGTCGGGTGCGGAGGCTGTTCATGGAGCCATCTTAGTCACCGGAGGGAACGGGCACGGCGGTGGACACCAGTGCCAGGTAAAGGTGCGTTAAAAAGGCTGAGTGGGGGCGGTCCCCAACAGCCCGCCACCACTCATCCCCCCAATTGTGATCCCGTGGGCGCCACATCCACCGGAAACCCGTTCTCTGATTCCGGTGTCAGGCTGCAGCCGCGTTCACACATTCATGATTGTGCCACGATCTAATGGTTTTGTGAAAGTCTTACGCTGAGAGACGCCGTTTTCGACGCGCAACTGCTTTCGAGAACCAGATTCCGGCCAATCCGATACACGTGAACATGGCTGCGGAGTAGTTGATCAGCACCCGCAGCCAGGCCTCCGAAAACGGGATCAGCGGAAAAAGCTGTGACAGCAAAAGCAACGAAAGTCCCAGCAAAAGCAGGCCCGAGGCGACGCGCAGCAACACAGGCGCCTGGCTCGCCACCGTGCGCCAGATGGCCGGCACCAGGCAGGCAGCAACGAATCCCGGGTAGAAGCGGCCCATAAAGGCATAGGCCTCCAACGACGGCCCCCACACCAGCCCGCTCATCCCCGCCGACGAGCCCCGGGTGTCGGTGATGAGGAAAAAGTAGATGGTCAGCACGCCCACGATTGCGGCAACCGTGATACCCAGTGGCCCGCGGATGGCCCGCACTGCCGATTGGGAGCCGAACGCGGTGGCGATCTTGATGCCCATGAAGAAGAACGTCGCATACAGCAGGAAACGCAGAATCAGGTTCCCAACGTTCATCCCGCCAAGCCAGCCGTCGATGACAAGGTAGGGCGCCTCGATGCTGATGAAGATGCTCAGTGAGATCAACGAAAAGATGTAGAAGACAACGCGGTTCTCCCCACGCAGTGCGCTCGGAATCCGTGCGATCGTAATCGCCAGGCAAACTGCCAGCGTGACCCAGGGCAGGACAGCCGTCATCCGAGGTTCTCCCAAATTCGTTCAGTTCGTTCGTGGTCTTGTTCCTGGCGGCGAAGGGTCTTTCCCAATGCCAGCAGCCGCTCACCGGCAAGGGTCACCAGTGCACTTTGGGACATTGCGTCCAAGGCCTCCCGGCGTGCATTGGGTGGCCAGCCGGCTTCGGCTTCGGTGATCAGTCCTCCGGCCACCAACCCTCCTGCCGGTCCCACCCCGGCCGCACGGGAGGTGGCAATCGCCAGCTCCGGCGGAAGCCTGTTGGCTGTCAGGTGGGCCGAGAAATTCTGGGGCGCGATGCCGGTGGTGTCGCTGACCCGGTGCCGCAACTCGCCGTCGTCGATTGCGTCCACCCAGTTGCGCACGGAGGTAGGGTGAGGTGGCTCCGAAAGGCGGGCCACGGGCGCGGAGCCGGGCTCGCTGCGCTCCACTACGGCACGCAGAAGATCGATCGTGGCAACCTGGCTGACCAGTTCGCAGCCCGTGGGCGGAACGGGGTCGCCGCGGAGATCGGAGTAGAGGTCGAAAGTGGCCAGGGCCTGCACAGGGTTGATGTTGAAGCCCCGGCTGATGCTCACCAGCGTGGACTCGGCCACCTTGCCGCGGACCAGCTGCTGGGCCAGGGTTGTCCGTTTGATGCCGGCGATCCTGCAGACGTCCGCCGTGCTGGCATCGGGCGCAACGCCATGAAGCCAGCGCTGGAACGCCTTGGACTGTAAGGGCATGTGGAACTCTCTGTGATGTGGGGCGCGGCAAACCGGCAAATTGCGGTAAGTGGGAGTACAGATCGATTTTACGCCGACGCCACATTGAATTATGCTTGATGATTGAACCCGCTGGTCCGTACACCCCCCAAGTCCGGACCAGCGGGTTTTTCCATGCCCGCGGGAATCGGGGCCTGATGATCTGCGTTTCCTTGCTGGAGGATAGACAAATGACTGCAACCTTGGTGGCCAAGGAACTGGCCGGTGGGCATGGCCACCGCACACTCTTTTCCAAGCTGTCCCTCACGGTGGCGCCCGGCGACGTGGTTGGCGTAGTGGGAGCCAACGGCGCCGGAAAATCAACGCTGCTCCGTATCCTGGCGGGCGTCGACCAGCCGCAGGAAGGCAGCCTCAGCCTTGCACCCTCGGATGCGTTCGTGGGTTGGCTGCCGCAGGAACACGAGCGCACCGAAGGCGAAACCATCGCCGGCTACATCGCCCGACGCACTGGTTGCGCGCAAGCCACCACCGAGATGGAAGCCACTGCCGAAGCCCTCGGCTCAGGTGCCGCAGGAGCCGACGACGCCTACTCCCTTGCCTTCGACCGCTGGATGGCCTCCGGCGCGGCAGACCTGGAAGACCGCATCCCCGCCGTTCTGGCCGATCTCGGGCTGGAGGTTGGGACCGAGGCACTGATGACCGGCCTTTCCGGTGGACAGGCCGCCCGCGTGGCTCTGGCGGCGCTGCTGCTGAGCCGCTTCGATGTCGTGCTCCTGGACGAACCCACCAATGACCTGGACCTCGCCGGGCTGGCACGCCTTGAAGCCTTCGTCCAGGGCCTGCGCGGCGGAGTGGTGCTGGTTTCCCACGACCGCGAATTCCTGGCCCGCTGCGTCACCACAGTGGTGGAGTTGGACCTGGCCCAGAACTTGGTAGCTGTCTACGACGGCGGCTACGAAGCCTTCCTCGAAGAGCGCGCGGTGGCCAAACGCCATGCCCGGGAGCGCTACGAGGAGTTCGCCAACACCAAAGCGGACCTTGTTTCCCGCGCGCGCACCCAGCGGGAGTGGAGCTCCCAAGGTGTCCGCAACGCCATGAAGAAGAACCCGGACAACGACAAGATCCGCCGGGCCGCCAGCGTCGAATCGTCGGAGAAGCAGGCGCAGAAGGTCCGCCAGATGGAGTCCCGCATTGCCCGGCTCACTGAGGTGGAGGAGCCCCGCAAGGAGTGGCAGCTGCAGTTCAGCATCGGCCAGGCACCCCGCTCAAGTGCCGTCGTCGCGACCTTGCGTGACGTCGTCGCGCGCCAGGGCGACTTCACGCTGGGACCGGTGAACCTCCAACTCAACGGTGGGGAGCGGATCGGCATCACGGGTCCGAACGGCGCCGGCAAGTCCACCTTGTTGCGCCTGCTGCTGGGGACGCAACAACCCGACGACGGCGTTGCCTCCATGGGCGCGTCCGTCGCCATCGGCGAAATCGACCAGGCACGCGGATTGCTCGACGGCGGGCAGCCGCTCGGCGACGCGGTGGAAGCCGTGCTCGTGGACTGGAACAGCGCAGACGTCCGCACCCTCCTGGCCAAATTCGGGCTCAAAGCGGACCACACCTCACGCACTGTGGACTCGTTGTCCCCGGGGGAGCGGACCCGGGCTGCGCTCGCATTGCTGCAGGCCCGCGGCGTGAACCTGCTGGTGCTGGACGAGCCCACCAACCATCTGGACCTCCCGGCGATCGAACAGCTTGAAGAAGCGCTGGAGAGCTACGACGGTGCGCTCCTGCTGGTCACCCACGACCGCCGGCTGCTGGAAAACGTCCGTCTCGATTCGCGGTGGCACCTGGACAACGGACAAGTCCGGGAATTCCACCACACTCCAAGCCAGGAGAAGTAACCCATGAGCATGGACCGCGTGGCCTGGAGCTCGCTGTACAACATCACCACTGCCAAGAGCGGCTCCAAGCCGTTCTCCAAGGAAACCCTCAAACGCGTCCTCGCCTTCGCTGCCCCTCACAAGGGGAAGCTGATTGCCTTCGTCATAGCCTCCATCGCGGGCGCTTTCCTGGCAGTGGCCACCCCGGTGCTTGCCGGACAGGTGGTGGATGCGATCATCGCGAACGCAGGCGTAGGAACGGTCATCTGGCTGGCCGTCCTCATTGCGATCGTTGCGGTGGGTGAGGCCGGAGTGGGCCTGCTGACGCGCTGGTTGTCGTCGATCATTGGTGAAGGCGTCATCGTGGACCTGCGCACGCGGGTGTTCGACCACGTGCAGCGCATGCCCATCGCGTTCTTCACCCGGACACGGACCGGCGCTTTGGTGAGCCGGTTGAACAATGACGTCATCGGGGCGCAGTCCGCCTTCGCCGGCACGTTGTCCGGTGTGGTCAGCAACGTAGTGGCCCTGGCGTTGACCCTCGCCGTGATGCTCAATACTTCCTGGCTGGTGACGGTGCTCGCCATGGTGCTGCTGCCGATCTTCCTCATCCCCGCGCGGCGCATGGGCTCCAAACTGGCAGATCTTCGCCGTGAGGCTGCAGCCCACAACGCCGCCATGGGCACGCAGATGACGGAGCGTTTCTCGGCGCCCGGTGCCACGCTGGTGAAACTGTTCGGCCGCCCGGACGAGGAATCGCGTGAATTTGCCGACCGGGCTGGACGGGTGCGGGATATCGGCATCCGCACCGCCATGCTGCAGTTCACCTTCGTCACCGCCCTGACCCTGGTCTCGGCGTTGGCACTGGCCCTCGTGTACGGCCTGGGCGGTTGGTTGGCCCTCAGCGGCCAGCTGGCACCGGGCGATGTGGTGGTCCTGGCGCTCCTGCTCACCAGGCTTTACGCGCCGCTGACCGCGCTGTCCAACGCGCGGGTGGAAATCATGAGCGCACTGGTCAGCTTTGAACGGGTTTTCGAAATCCTGGACCTGAAGCCGCTCATCACCGAAAAGCCGGATGCCATTGAGGTGGCTCCGGGCCCTGTCGCGGTGGAATTTGATGACGTCCGCTTCTCCTACCCCTCAGCAGACAAAGTTTCCCTGGCCTCCCTGGAGGAGGTGTCCACGCTGGACACCCGCGGCGGAGAGGAAGTGCTGCACGGGGTGAGCTTCCGGGTGGAACCGGGCCAGACAGTGGCCCTGGTGGGTTCCTCGGGTGCCGGCAAGTCCACCATCGCCCAGCTGCTGTCCCGCTTGTACGACGTCGACTCCGGAGCAGTGCGCCTGGGCGGGAACGGGCCCCGGACGGGTGCCGATGTGCGGGACATCACTTTCGATTCCCTGCGCGACACGCTGGGCATGGTGACCCAGGACGGCCACCTGTTCCACGAAACCATCGCCTCCAACCTGCGCCTGGCACGGCCGGATGCTACCGAGGACGACATGTGGGATGTGCTCAGGCGCGCCCGCCTGGAACCGATGATCCGTTCCCTGCCCGATGGCCTGGAGACAGTGGTGGGGGAGCGTGGCTACCGGCTCTCCGGCGGCGAGCGCCAACGCCTTACCATCGCACGTTTGCTCATCAAGCAGCCGCGCGTGGTGATTCTGGATGAGGCGACGGCGGCGCTGGACTCCACCAACGAAGCCGCCGTGCAGGCGGCCCTGGGTGAGGCGCTCGAGGGACGTACCGCCGTCGTGATTGCGCACCGCTTGTCCACCATCCGCGCCGCTGACGCGATCCTGGTGGTTGAGGACGGCAGGATCGTGGAGCGTGGCACGCATACCGAGCTGCTGGCGGCGGACGGGCGCTACGCCGAGCTGTACCAGACCCAGTTCGCGGAGGCCACGGCAGTGGCGCAGGAAGCTGTCCCGGAGCTCTAGCGCTACTTGAGGGCCGGAAGGACGTGGTCCGTGAGCAGCGGCGCCAGGTCCGCCGGCAGGGGTGCTGAGAGGTCCAGCCAGCGGATTTCCGCGATCTCGGCGGAGGGGTGCGCGTCCCACGTTCCGGGCGCCGTGAAGACGGTGGCTTCGATGTTCGTGGCGGCTTCGTTGGCGGCTACGGCGAGCCAGACACCCAAGGGTTCCAGCTGCTCCGGTGATACCTCGATGCCGACTTCCTCGGACAGTTCCCTGGCAGCGGCCTGGGCGGCGGTTTCACCCGGTTCGGGTTTGCCGCCGGGGTGCATGAATTTGTCCGTGCCGCGCTTGCGGACGGTCAACAGCTGCCCTTCGTTGTTGTAGACGCACACGGCGCTGACCACGATCAGGTCCGTTGTTGTCATTCAGGCCTCCCGGCGTCGATGCGGACCAGATGCGATTCCAGCAGCAAGTCCTTGGCGGGCCCTGTGACGTCCCAGGTGAAACTGAACGAATCCGGGCCGTTGTAGGTGTAGTTGACCTGATAGTCGTCGGGATCGCACCAGTGCTTGTCCTCGTGGCCCTCTTCGGAGAATCCCATGACGTGGAAAGGCCTGCCGTCGGGGAAGGACACGTCCATGGTGTCCGGTGCGGCGCCGGGTGTCAGGACGTATTCACGGAAGGCGGGGCCGGTGTGGGTGGGCCAGTGCATGGTGCCGTCTTCGCGGTAGTCCAGGCCGCCGTCGGGGTTCGGGCTGTAGTGCACGACGCCGGTGAAGGTTCCGCGGGTGCCGGAGGCGCGGTCCAGGAGGTTTCGCTCCACCCTCCAGCTGCCGGCCAGGTAGGCCCGCAAGTCCTGGATGCGCTGCTGGTGCTTCAAGTGCCCTCGATTGGAATCGAACCAACGACACCGGCTTTAGGAGAGCCGTGCTCTATCCACTGAGCTACGAGGGCCTGTGTGTCCATGGCTCGGAATCCCACTGCTGGAGCTCAAGGGCCCGGACACGACTACAAGCATACAAGCTGCCGGGGCGATGCCCGAACACAGCTAGGCTGGCCACCATGAACGGGCGTGCAACGGCGTCGGCACCGGCGGGATGGTTCCTTCCGGATGTCCGCAGCATCAGGGCAAATATTGGGGGATGGGCGCAACTGAGCGTCGTCCAGTACTTCGTGGCCGAGGCTGCTGTGATCGAGGCTTGGGCCGGTCCGGAGCCCTACAGCAGGGCCACGGGCTTCATCAGCGACCTGGGCGCTGTTTCCTGCGGACTGTATGAGGACCGGCCAGTCTGTTCGCCCTTGCATTGGCTGATGAATGCCTCTTTCGTGGTCCAGGGGCTGGCGTTGGTCCTCGGGGCAATCCTCCTGACGGCCGGGCTCCTGTGCGTCGCGGCGAGGCCCGAAGTCCGGGCCAGGCGTTTCCGGGCGACGCAGGAGGGTGAAACGCCCATCCGCGTGCTGGCCGTGCCCTGGATCATGGCGGTCGCCATCCGGATCCTGACGGGCGTTGCGGGGGTGGGCACCGTGATTGTGGGACTGGTACCCGAAGACTTGGGCTCGCCGTGGCATTTTGCAGGGGCCCTCATGTTCTTCATTGGGGGAGGGTTCGCCTTGCTCCTGCTGGCCGTATTGTGGTTCAGGCAAACCCCCGTCAGTTGGTTCCTCGGAATCTGCGGGATTCTCTGCCTTGGGGCGCTGGTCATTGGCGGCATCACCGCGATGGATGTACCCCGGCCCGGAACTCTGGAACGCTTCATGGGGTATCCGGTCACTATCGGCCTGGCCACTGCAGGCCTTGTTATTGCCCAGCGGGTACGAACGGAACGAAAAAGCGCTCAGGGCCGATTGAGGAAGTACTCGCGGAAGTCCACGAGTGAAGTCCCTCCCGCGTAGCCGAGGTCGCCAGCACCCACCGAAACCGAGTCGTCGGGTGAAAAGATACTGACCGAGAAGGATCCCGAGTCCAAGTCCGTGGTCTTCTCCAGCATGGCCGGAAGGGCCTCTTCCAGGGCCTGTGCAAGCGCGGCGTGCTCGGAGCCGATTCCTGTGAGCTTGGCGGTGATGAAGTTGCCGGACGTATTCATGTTCACGTGGACCTGGGCGTCCTTTACTCCCGGCACGGACGCAGCAGCGTCCTGCATGTCCTTGCCGAGCCGCTCGGCCTTGGACGGGCCACCCACACCGCAAGCCGTGATGCCCAGAATCAGCATCATGATGATCAGGGCCGGCACCGGCTTGGGAAGTTTCTTCAAGGTCACTGCTTTCGGGAGATGTTGGACACGGTTGAGGACACCTGGCCGGCATCGCTTGTGAGGAACTGCTGGGTGGATTCCTTTTGACTGTACTGGGCGATGGGACCCCCGGCTTCCTGCTGCGCTACCGAGTCAACGTAACGGTAGGAGTCGTGGTAGCTGATTCCGGCGAATCCCGGATCGATGTCCGGGTTGGGCAGCGTCACCACCAGGGCGTTGTTGTCCCGGCTCGTGGTGATGCTGCCGCCGGGAAGCAAAGTGGCATCCGCCAGGTCCACCTGCGGGACGGGGTCACCGGCGTGCTGAAGGGCCAGGACGTCGATGGATGCCGGGATGGGGGCCGAATCCACCGGCGATCCGTACGTGACAACGTTGGTGACGTTGAACCTGTCGGTGAAGCTGCTGTCGGATGCCAAGGCCGTGGCGATCATGCCGCCCTGCGAATGACCTGACAGCATCACCGGTGCGTCCTGGGGAATGCCGGCTTTCTCCATGGCGATGCGGACCGCTTGGGCGGCAGTGGACAGGTTCCCACCGGCAAGTTCAAGGTTCCCGGTGAGATCGGTGGGGTTGGCCGCGCCGTCCGGCATCCACCGGGTGGTTCCTGGAATGCTGATGATGTAGGCAGGGGGACTGCCCGGCTTGTCGACTGTGGTGATCCGGATCCCGGTATCTTCCGTGCCCGCGATTCCTGCGTCGGCGTAGGCTGCGTCGGTGGCGGCCAGGACGGAGCTGATGGTTGACGGCACGGGCGTGACCGGCCTGCCGTTCACGTCGGCGGTTCCGGGTTTGCCTACGGTCAGGGGGATGGGCTCGCCGGCCACCGGCCTGCCGTCATCCATCAAATGCGGATTGTGGAAGCCGAAACTCGTCACCGTCGCGGCTGTGTTCAGTGTCGCCGCTACGAACAGCACCCCGTTGGACACCAGCTGGGTGATCGACGGTGGCTCGCCCGAGGTCAGCCACCCCCAGCCCATGTTCACGAAGTCGCCCAGCCGCGAGGCACGGTTTTCCTCGGCATCCATGAGGTTCCCCATAGGGAGGGGAGCCAGGTCCTGGGCAAGGTTCCATATGGTGGACGCAGTGCCTGCCAACAGGCTGGTGACTTTTCCGCTGGCATCCCACAGGTCCTCAGCCTCCCCGGCGGCGGCGTCCAGGAGCCGGTCAAGGACGGACGGATTCCCGGAGCCGGCCGCGGTGGTACTGGCGGCCATTTGCTCGTCGACGTTGCGTTGCACGGCACTGGAGGCGGCGGCGAGCGCATGCCCTGCCGCGATGAGCTGGCTGCGGTAGGCCATCCACTCCTGCGTGAAGCGCTTCCCGTCATCGCCGTGCCAGTCCACACCGGTGATCAAGGGAGTGAGGTTGCCGCTCAGGTCCAGCAGGCGTTGGCTGCTGCGGGCAAACTCTTTGCTGAGGCGTCGCCCGCCCTCCACATCCATTCCGTAAAGGCTCATGAGCGCACGCTCCGACCGGCGGCGCTGCCAAGGTATTCCTTTGCTCCCAGGAGGGACCAGGCGAATTCGAGCCCGGGGTCCGTGGATGGAACGGCGGTCAGGGTGGGCGAGGGGTTCTGTCCTGGCCCGGTTTCCACGGAGTTCAGCTGGTCCACGGAGTACAGCTGGTCCGCGACGGCCCAAACGCGCCGGCTGGTATACGGGCGGAAACCTGGCGCCGGAGTGCCTGGAACATCAAGGTGGCCTGACACCTCAAGGTGGATGGTGCAGCTGGTGTTGGCCGCTACCGCCTGCGGCGTCGCTTCGGGCAGCGGCTCCAGCTGATGGAACCGGGGAAAATGGCGGCTGAGGGCAGCCCACGCATTTTCCTCCTGGAAGAAGGAAACCTCGACGGCGTTGCGGACTTCCGTCACCACCACACCGTTTGGCTGGTGGCTTATACGGCGTCGATAGGAGACGGCGACGCCCCGCCCTCCTGCCAGGCCGGCCCTGCTGTGGATGGACTGGTCTTGGAACTGCACCACCGTGGTGGCCGTCAGGGGTGCCGATACAGCGAGGGTAACCGCCAGTATCCATTGCGGTGACAAGGTGCCCTGCGCATCGAGGATGCCGGCACGGCGAAGTTCGTCCCCGGCGTCCTGGTGGTGCGCGTCCGGATGTGGAAAGTACTCCGGATAGGCGGCGGCGTCGGCCTCGCTGCCCGTTGCTTCGGCCGCCCTGCGGACAGTTTCTGCCCAGGCGATTCCGCTGAGCTCAACGATGTTGAGCCTCGCATCGACGTGAATTTCCCCCATTGATCCCCCAAGATCCACTTACTGCGCGCCAGCACTTGGCGGCAAGCGCAACACTATCCGGGCGGGCCGGGACGCGGAATGGGGAGAGCTATCCTCAACGGTTGCTGCGGGGGCGGGGGCGGGGAGGTGGCCCCCCGTTTCAGGACGCGCGCTTCTTTCCCAGGAAGACGGCGACGACGCCACACACGAGGCTCACCAGGAAGAGTACCCAGGAGGCAACGGTGACGGCCGATGCCACGGCGACCGAACCGGCGTCGGGCGTCTCTGCGGCCAGCACCGAATCAATGGCCACGTTCGACCACAAGTGGGCCACGGCAAAAAGCAGGGGAGCGGCCCACATGGCCCAGCGCCAGGACTTCCTCGCCACGTTGGTGCCGATCAGCAGGAGCCAGCTGAAGCCGAAGATCAACGGGAACAGCGTGCCGGCCGTCTTGTGGACGTAGTTGAGCTGGCCGCGTGCCGCGTCATCCATGGCTGCGCGCAGTTGGGCGATGTAGTCCGGGGAGAAACCGCCGATCAGGGAGTCCGGCATTGCCAGCCCGCCGGAAAGCTGGGTCATCTGGTTCAGGGTCAACAGGTGCAGGTACCAGAAGAGGAACAGGCTGGCCACCACGCCGGCAATCACGATCAACCTGGAGTTGTTTTGTGCCTTCTGCGGCGTCCGCGCGGTGGTGCTGTTGATCACGGGAGGCAGTGTGTGGTCGGGAACCACTGCCTTCGCTCCGTGCTTTTTGATCCGCTGAGCTGGTGTCTTGGCCATGTCATTCATTATCCCGCCACCTAAGCTGGATCCATGACCACCGGCAGGCACACCGCAACTGAACTCGATCCTTCACTTGATGACTACCAGTTGGCCAGCGCCCTGGTCCGGGAAGCGGGGCAACTGGCGTTGCTCATGCGGATGGGCGGGTTGCAGGGCGAACGCAAGACGTCCGTCTCGGACGTCGTCACCGCAGCCGACCACGCAGCCGAGGCCTACGTCCTGGAGCAACTGCGCCGTTGCCGGCCGGAGGACGGCATCCTTGGTGAAGAGGGTGCCTCGGTGGCCGGGACCAGCGGACGGACCTGGGTGATCGACCCCGTTGACGGCACCTACAACTTCCTGCACGGCTCTACCTACTGGTGCTCGGCCATTGCCTTGAAGCGTGATGACACCGCCCACAGTGGCCAGTCCGGCAGCCCGTTGGTGGACCCGTCGGTGTTGCTGGGGGCGATCTACCAGCCCGAACTGGACAAGCTCTGGCTGGGCGGCGAGGACCAGGCGGCGACGCTCAACGGAGAACCCATTTCCGGTTCCGGCGATGTTTCGGTGGCCGGGATTTGCGCAGCCACGTACATCCATCCGACCTGGCTCGCGGATCCGCGCACGGCCATGCCATGGCACGCGGCCGCCATCACCGCCGCCTCCTTGCGGATGTTTGGCTCAGGTTCCTGTGACCTGGGCCGGGTGGCCGATGGCGAACTCGGTTGCTGGTTCCAGCACAGTTGCCCCGAATGGGACTGGCTGCCCGGCAAGGCGATCGTTCGCGCGGCCGGCGGGGACACCGCCGTCGTGAAGGTCAACGGGATGAACTGGTTCGTTGCCGGAAGCCCGACGGCGGTCCGCGAGTTGGGTGCCGCGCTAACCTCGGTTCCGCAGTTCGCCTAGCTGCCGCCAACGTACCCCGCAGGGTATTGCTAAGTAGCCTTAGTAATGGTTTCCTTGTACTGGGACGAATGGTTCGTCCCGCTGCCCAGGTGCTGACCGGTCAGCTGCCGAGCCCCAGGAGACGCCATGCAAGGCATTGGTGGTCCCAGCCTTCCACGGCTGACGCAAGACATGCGGCCCCTTGGCTGCCTGCACTGCGGAACGAACGAAAATGTTGCCATCGAATCCATCGAGTCCCTGCCGCCGCATCCGGGCGAACTGCAGGTCCAGGTCGGGTACGTCTGCCGCAAATGCCAAGGCAACTACCTGCACAGGGCACGGTTCCGTGATGTGGCAGCGGTCCTGAACAAGGTGCGCTCGCTGGAGGGATTGCTCCGCTTCGCAGGAGAGTACTTCCATTGCGGCGAAGCAATGTCCCTGGCAGGCTCCAACGTCAAGAGCATCTACGCGCCCTTGTCGACGGACGAACCCGGCGACGACGCTTCGGCAGTCGACGTCGGCACGAAGTTGCTGCGGTGCCAGTGCGGGTTCCAGCTGGAACTGCCGGACTGACACCAACTCAGTAAATAGAACAGCTATAGAACCAGGACGCCGGTTAACCCCTTCGGGTACCCCCGCGGACCTGGCCCCATTCCCCTTGTTATTTTGCACCGGGGGGCGTTTGCCCCCACGGTCTCAGCTGCAGAACAGCCCTGTCCTGCAGCGTTCGCAAGGGGGAAATACTTGAACAGCAAGAGCAAGCTGTGGCCCACAGCCGTCGGCGTCACCGCCGTATCGGCCTTGGCAATCGGCCTCGTGGCCGCACCAGCCGCAAACGCAGCGCCCACCGACGTCATCTCGGTGGGTAGCGGACAGATCATCGATGGTTCTGTCCTGACACTTCCGAACTTTGCCAACCTGGCATCCAACGGAGCAGCAACTGCCCAGCAGATCGGCACCCCGCCGAGCGGCCCGGCAGTCATTGAGGCCACCGACCCGCTGGATCTCAGCGCAGTCTTCGGCGTCGTCAACGTGGGCGCGGGCAACATCCCGCTGCTCCAGAACAACGGCATCATCCAGGTTGGTGCTGTCAGCCAGTACGGCAAGGCAGTCAACGATGGTTCCTCGGAAGCATTCTCCGGTACCGTGAGCGGCGCTCCCGGTCTGGTGACCCTGCCCGGCGGCCTTCCCACGTCCGGTGATCCTGCCATCCCGGCAGCCCGCGTCAGCCTCGGCACTGCAGCCATCCTCGGTGGCACGGACCTGGTCAACGTCAACCTTCAGGTGGCCACCCTCGCGGCGGCAGCCAAGAAGGACCAGGGTGCAGCCCCCCAGGGTGCCTACTCACTGGCCGGCGTTTCGGCTGAAGTCGGCGGCACTGTCATTGGCGGCGTCGCAGGCACCATCAGCACCGCCATCAACACGGCCAACGCCGTCCTGACCCCCTTGGGCGTCACGGTGGCCAACCCGGTGGCCGGTGGAACCATCTCCATCACCGAGGCAGACCTGCTGGCCGTTGCCGGCGTGCCGGACCTGAACTCCCTGCCGGCCGGAACCGACCTGATCTCGTTCCTGCCGCAGGCTGTTGCCAACAAGCTGACCTCCATCGTCAGCAGCACCCTGGCAACCGCCACGGCCGCCGTCAACGGTCTTGGACCGATCGCCCAGCTCGTCGCAGGACCTGCCCTGTCTGTCCTGACCACCACCCTGAACGGCGTGACCGGAGCAGTTGCTACCAGCGTTGTGGCTCCTTTGAGCACCGCGCTGACCGCCCTCGTTTCGGCCAAGGTCAACGTCCAGGAAACCGCTCCGTCGGGCGCCTTTACCCAGCGCGCCCTGCAGATCGCCGTTGCCGGCGGCTCCATCGCCACCGTCAACCTGGCCAACGCAACCGTCGGACCCAACCTTGACGCAGCGGCGATCCCGCTGGTCAACGCCGACACCATGGCCATCAGCGGTGGCGTGGCCCTCCTGGCTCTGCTCACCTGGTTGTTCGTCCGCTCACGCCGCCGCACCGCGGTAGCCGCTGTCTGATCGCCCCGGCGATCACGCACGGCGAAAGGAGAACAGTCAATGTACGGCAATAACTGGACCGCAGGCGGTACCGCCGCCGGCGGTACCACGCTCGCTGTCACGGGAGCCCCAACCCTTGGTTGGGTCATCCTCGTGGGGGTAGCCCTGCTGATTACCGGTTTTGTAGTCCTGCGAAACAGCAGGCTCAAAGCCGCAAAGCGGGGAACACATCCCAACTCGTAATACCATCGGCGGGGCGGCTCTTTCCGGGCCGTCCCGCCATCCCCATTTTTCCCGGGCCTTTCCGGCCTCGCCCAAGCATCGGAAGTAAATGTCGGTACTCGAATCCGCACAGGCGCTGGCTTTTGTGCTCCTGGTGGTTTTTCTGTCGTACATCCTGGTGATTCTGGTGCCCTTCCTCCGGCGCAAACCCGATCCCGAGGGCGATCCCGACTCTTTCTCGTGGCATGTGTTCATTCCGTGCCGCGATGAAGAAGTGGTGATCGGCGAAACCCTGGGATTGCTCCGCAGGCAATTCCCGCAGGCTCACGTATGGGTTGTCGATGACGACAGCGACGACGCCACCGCCGACATCGTGGACGCGGCCTCTGAGCGCGACGCCATGATCCACCTCGTTCGCCGTCGCCGGCCACTGGCCCGCACCGGCAAGGGAGATGCGCTTAACGCCGCCTACCGCACTTTGGACGGTTGGCTGCCCGCCGACGTCGACCGGTCGTCGGTGATTGTCCTGGTGGTCGACGCCGATGGCCACCTGGCTGACAATGCGTTCCGTCAGGCGGCTGGTCCCCTGGCGTTCGGTGACCCGGAAGTCGGCGCCGCCCAAACCGCCGTCTGGATGTCCAACCTGCAGGACCCGGCCCTCGAAGGCGGCACCGGGATGCAGCGTCTCAGGAAGTCCTTCGGACGGTACCTGGTCCTGATGCAGGACATGGAGTTCCGCACCACCATCGCGGCCATGCAGTCCCTTCGGCGGCACACCCTGACGGTCGGCCTGGGCGGCAACGGCCAGTTCACGCGGTTGTCCGCCCTGGATGTCATCGCCAGGACGTCCGGCCAGCCATGGCACGGGGCGCTCCTTGAAGATTACGAACTCGCGATCCACATCATGCTGGGTGGTTACAAGACCGTCTACATGCATGACACCCACGTAGCTCAGGAAGCACTCCCTGACCTCCGCAGGCTCCTCACGCAACGCACGCGGTGGTGCCACGGCGGCATGCAGTGCAGCGTCTACCTCAAGCGGATCTTCGAATCGCCCTACTTCAGCAACGTCGGCGCGATCGAATCCAGCTACTTCCTGGTCCAGCCTTTCATCCAGATTCTCGGCTTGGTCCTGTGGCCAACGCTGTTTATCACCATGGTGGCACAGGGCTCATTGACCATGGGCAGCTTTGGCGCCTGGATCAGTGCGGCATGGTTCATCATTCCCCTGATCTTCGCAACAGGCGTGCTGCCGTTCGCGCTGTGGGGCCTGGTGTACCGGAAGCAGGTCACGCCGGAGAAGAACTTCATGCTCGGTGTCCTCTGGGGCTTCGGCTACTGGCTCTACATGTACCAGAATTACGTCACGGTGCTCAGGGCAACCTACCGCCTCATCACAGGACGGCAGGGGTGGGCCAAGACCCGCCGCAACCAGGAGACAGACGTCAAACTCCTAGCGAAGGAAGCCTAGTGGCCATGAGCGCCGAAGCCGGCAACATCAGCGTCCCCACCGGACCCCGTGCGATCCCCGTACGGAAGGCCCGTGGCGGGGGCCTCATCGGGCTGGTCTTCATCGCTGCCGCGGCCGCGGCCATGCTGCAGCAGGAGCACATCAGGGCAGCCGAAGCCTGGCTCATGTCCGCCATTTTCGACGGCGTCCTCGGCGGGGCTTCCTACAGCGTGGGCGACATCATTTTCCACAATGTGGGCGGGGGCCAGCCCTTCGCCCTCCAAGTCACCGGGCTGTGCTCCAGCGCCGTCCTCCTCACGCCGATCGCAGGCCTCGCCGGGATTCTTTTCCTGATGGGACGCATCCCCGTCTCCCGGCTCATGCCCGCGGCCCTCATCGCACTCCTCATAGTCTGCATCAGCAACGCAACCCGCTATTTCATGATCGCAGCGGCGCAACAGAGCTGGGGGCAGCAGGGATTCGATGTCATGCACCACTTCCTGGGTTCCTTCGTGGTGATTTTCGGCTTCGTCGCGGCCATCATCGTGCTGGTCCGGGCCGCCGTCGTCCGCAAAGACCGTGCAAAGACCCGCAGCAAGGGCCGGCGTGCGTCCTCGTAGTCTGTTCCGGGCGTCGACCGTCATGGCCGCGGTGATGATAACGGCAGCCTTGGCCGCCTGTGATGAAGGAAAACCCGGGGTGGACACGGCGAGTCCGGAAACAGGACTCTGCCATGCCGTGGTGTCCCCGGAAGAATTCGATGCCAGCAGCGAAGCCAGCCCGCCTGTTTCCTGCACCGAACGCCACACCACCCAGACTTTCCTGGTCACGACGATGCCCGAACCCCTGGCCCGCCAGGAGTCACGTCCCAACCAGCAGCAGCTCAAGGCTGTCGGCAAACGGCTGTGCACCAGCGAGGACCTGCGTACTTATCTCTCCGCGTCCGACAGGGACGGGACGTACGGACTGGCGGTCACCAGTTACTTCCCTGACAGGGACGCCTGGGCTGCCGGCAGCCGGGCGGTTCGTTGCGACGTAGCGGTCACGGACCAAGACGGCACCCCGCAGGAAACCGGCCTTGACCTCAAGGATGCTTTGGCGGGACCACACTCGGCAGCGGTACGGCTCTGCTACCGGCAGGAATACAAGGACGGCGTTCTTTCCGACGACGGAACCGATGTCCCGTGTTCGGAGCCCCATACCGCGGAAGACATCAGCGCATGGATCGCCCAGGACGCGTCACTGGCAACACCCGTGGCGCGTGAAGCGCGTTGCCTTCCCTATGCGCTCGAATTCCTCGGCACGGAAAAACTGCCGGCAGGCGTCACAGTCCATCCCATCATCCGGACGGTGGGCACTGCCCGGACCGTCCGCTGTGCCGTCGCCTCCGCCCGGCAGCCAGTACCGGGTGAAGCTCCGGAATTGGTGACCGGAACCCTGGCTCCCGTGCGCGTGCCTGTCACCGGGGGAGCAGTAAACAATGGCTGATCAAGGATCCGGGAGCGCCACGCAGCTCCGTGAACGTGGCGGGAAAGCGCAGAGAACGTTCACCCCTGCCCCTGTGCGCGGACGCAAGGGCACCAAGGCCCGTCCGCTCGGCAGCCTGGGACGATACTTTGCCAGGACCTTCGGTCCCGGTACCTTGACGCTGGGACCAGTCCACGGCGCGGCCCTGATCGCGGGGCTGGTTGCGGCCGCCCTCATGATGGTCCGGCTGTTCATTCCGGAACCTGTGGGGATGGGGGACCAGGGCGAAGGGCATGGTTTGCTGTGCTCCCTGGGGGTCATGAACCAACGGCCCTGGGATTACGCGGGGTTCACGAAGTACATCCACCCTTCCTGGGTCCCGCACCAGTTCTACGGTGAAGGCTGCGGCGCCAACGGCACCGGGGAGCCGTACTACTCTTCCCAGCTGCTGTTCCTGTGGTTGGGGAAACTGCTGACACCCCTCCTGGGCTGGGGACCAGGGCTGGACACCCGTGCCGTTGGAATCGTCTGCTGTGTGGTCTTCGGATTGCTGATCGCGGCCCTGATCAACGTGCTGCCTGGCCGGACCTGGTTCCGTATCCTCATCGCCGCGCTGGTCACCGGGGTGATGGCAGACGGCGTCTTCGCTGACTTCTTCGTCTCGCCCTACAGCGAACCCGCGGCCTTCCTTGGCATTCTTGCCGTGTCCGTTGCGCTGCTCCACTACTGGAACGGCAGCGGTCCGCGGTGGCTGGCTTTGCTGCTGGTCGTCTTCGCGACGGTCTTTACCGTTGCGGCAAAAACACAAACTGTCTCGTGGCTGCCCGTTATTGCCCTGGCGCTGCTCTGGGTGCCGTGGCGGCGGGGTGCAGCGGACGGTGAGGCGGCCGTCGTCGTGCCTCCGTCCGACGGTAAACCGGCCGACGGTGCGCTCGGCAGGGGTCGACATTGGCGCGCGCTATTGCTGCCCGCGACGGCGGTGCTGCTCATCGTTGCGTTTTCGGTGGCATTCATCAACGTCCAACCCAAGCGCTTCTCGGAAGTGAACCTTTACAACGCCGTCTTTGTGGAGCTTCTTCCGTACAGCCCAACCCCTGAGGCAGACCTCGAATGGTTGGGGCTGGACCCAAGTTTCATCAACTCCATGGACACTACGGTGGCCTCCACACGTTCGGCTGTTTACAACCCGCTGTACCCCCAGTTCCAGGAGAAGATCAGCCTGGGCACGATCGCCGGTTTTTACGCCACGCATCCGGAACGGCTCATCACCATGGGCGAACGCGGAGTGACTGCCATGCTGACTCCGGAACTGGGCTATGTTGGCTCGTACCTTGAGGGTTCCGATCATGGCCCTTATGAAAAGGAACGGCGTTTTCCCGTGGTGTTGGGCTTGTTCAGCGCCGTAAAAGCTGCTCCGGTGGCCTTCGTCGGGATGCAGTTGGTGACGTTGCTGCTGGGCCTGGCCGTGGCTTTCCGGAAGCGGAGTGCCGTGGGAAGGCTGGCGGTCATCATGGTGCTGGGATGCTGGTTCCAGTTCTGGGCCGTCATGCTCAATGGCGGCCAGGCCGAAATTTACAAGCAGATGATCATTGCGGGCTTCATGGCGGCTTTGTGCGGGCCATTGCTGGTGGCCCTGATCAGCATCCTGGCTTCGGAGCCGGGGAAGGTGCCGGCGCGAAAGCGCAGGGGCCGGCGGGCCAAGGCACAGCAAGGCTCAGCTGATCCAGCCATCGTTGCTTAACTGCTTGCGGAGGCTGATGACATTGCCGAGCTTGATGCCGGCCGTGGCGTAGCGCTGCCGGATCCGGTGAAGGTGCGCCTTGACTGTTTGCTCGCTGATTCCCATGGCATCCGCAACGCCACGAACGGACATGGCGTCACTGCCAAGGTACAGCTCGGCAAGACGCTGTTCCCGGGGTGAAAGTGTGATGCGCAGCGGTGTGCTGCTGTCATGACCGGCCAGGACGTCAGGATGCAGATATTCCTGTCCGGATGCGGCGGCGCGGAGGGCGAGTTCCGTGTGCCGGGGGCCAGCTGCCTTGGGCACATAACCCAAGGCACCGGCAGAGCGGACCGCGCCCGCGTCCCAGCGGTCCAGGGCGGTGGCAAGGACTACCACCCGCAATCCGGCCCGCACCAGCTGTTGAACTGCCGGGACCAGTTTTTCCCGGCGATCGAGGGTACCCAGGACAGCCACCGTCACCGAAAGGCCGGCCAAGGCCTCCTGCTGGAGTTGCGTGGGAACAGTAGTGAAGCCCGCCGCGACCACCAGGTCCGGGGCGTTGCGGCGCAACCACGCATCCAAGGTATCGATCATCAATTGGTGCTGGTCCACCACCATCAGGCGCGTCACCATGGCTTGGGTGCCTTGATGGGGACAATGATGCTGGCTCCTCCGGGGTCCGTGTGAACGCGTGGCGAACCCAGGGCTTCCACTTCGCTCCACAACGCGGGGGTGCAGCGGTTCGGATTGAGTCCGGTCACACGCCAGGTAATCAGCAAATGATCGTTCACATGCGGCTCCACATAGACATGTACCCTTCCGGGCAAACTGCTGCCTTGGCGCGGCCCGTCCGGCACCGGCTTCAGCAGCAGCATGGTGACAGCGAGGAGTGCCGGGCGCTGTGCCTGCGGGATACGTTGAAGGAGGTCCGGCTGGGCCGTCACAGTGGCCGTGGAGTCCAGGCCGGCCAGCACCAAGGACTCCGACAACCAGTCGCCGCCCTGTGCCACCATCAACTGGGCACGCAACCTCGAGGCGAGCCACTGGGCTTCCTCCGCCAGGCCCGGCGTCAGCGGGTGGCTTTCGCTCCGGGCTGCCCTCGCAAACAGCTCCTGGATCTGATGGTGTGTGGCTGACAGCTCCTCGGTGTGGGCCGAACTGCGGGTATCAGCCTGCCGGGTCAGGGCAGTCATGGCCTGGGCGGAATGCCGGGCGAGCTGTTCCTCCATGCGGCTCCGGATTCCCACGACGAACAAAGCGCCCAAAAGCCCCGGGATCAGCGTGATGAAGAAAATCAGCAGGCCCTCGCCGGACCCGAATCGCGGAGTGGTGGCGTAGTAGAAGCTGCTCAGGACCGAGTTGGCGGCCGACAGGAGCATGAAACCCATCAGGTCCCACCGCATGCAGACAAGGAAGACCAAAGCCGACCCCAGCATGACGTTGAAGGCGAGGGCCAGGTAGCCCGAGCCCAGCGTCACCACTTGGGCCGTCATCACGCCCGAAATAATGGACGTGGCCAGCCAGGCCAGGCGCACATAGGGAAGATGCCTGCGGGGCGTTGCCGGCGCAGACGCCAGGAAAGCCGCGCAGCAGCCAATGAGGTCGAGGGCCACGGCAGCAAACCTTGAGCGATCAAGGCTGCTCCCGTCGAAGGACACCACCTGCGTCATGGCCGAGAATATCCAGAGCGTCAGACTGGTGCTCACCAGGATGCCCCGGGACAGGAAAAGGGGACCGGCAGTGGCCCCGTGTACATCCGGAAGGAATCGGTTCATGCCGCCTCGACCTCAAGGACAACAGTGGTTCCACGCCCTGGTGTCGACAACAGCCTGGCGTTCCCGCCGACCTGTGCCATTCGCTCAATGATCGAATGCCTCACCCCGAAGCTCTCCGCCGGGAGGGACCCGGGGTCGAATCCGCGGCCCGCATCGCTGACGAGGACCGACACCACAGGACCTGTGCGCGAAATGAGCACATCCACGTGATCGCTCCCGGCATGCCGGGCCGCGTTGACCATGCATTCCCCGGCAGCATCAGCAACCGCCCGCAAGGTATCCGGCGGCAGGGTTCCGCCCTCGCCGAAAACGTCCACGGTGAAGCCGTTCCGGCTGTGTTCGCGGGCCCGCTCTTTCAGCAACGACGCCACGTCAGCGGCAGTGGAAGACTCGACGACGGCCAGCCCGCCTCCGCTGCCAAGGGCCGCGCGCCGGCCGTCCAGCTTGGTGGCTTCCGCCGGGGTGCCGGGGCTCCGGTGACCTGACCCGACGCCGTCGTACTCCCCAGCGGCGAACATGCTGCGGAAGTCCTCCGGAGCCAACCCGGCGCCGCCCCGGGCCAAGAGGGTCAGCCCCCGCAGCACGGTGTCGTGAAGCAATCGGGCGTCATGGGCGGCAGCACTGGTCCGGTCACGGACGACCGCCTGGGCAGCAAGGGATTCCGCCTTCACGGCTTGGTCGCGCAGGAAAATATCCAGGGCCCTGGGCGCTGAGTGACGGATGGCGAGCATGATGAGCCAGAATCCCACAAGAATCGAGAAGGTGATGGGACCGAGGCGATGCAGGATTGATGTCGCGATGGTATGCCCAAATACCAGGACGGCCAGCAGCGCCGTATAGACCGCCGACTGCCAAGAAGCTCGCAAGGACAAGGCCACCGTGGAGCTGGCACCGATCAGCAGGCTGTGCGCCAGGAGCAGCGAGTCCGAATCCTGGCGGTAGCTGACTCCTGCCAGGAGTTCGGACAGGGCGATCAGGCCCACGACGATCATCAGCCGAAGGGGCCAGAAATCGGTCCGCAGCATCGTAGCGAAGCACATCACCAGCATCATCACGAGCACCCACGCCAAGGCCCGGTGCCACAGGGGTCCGCCCATGATCGGAAACAGGTATAGCCAGGAGGCCGCCATGAAAACGAAGCTCATTACCGTCCCGGATCTGGCCAGCAGGTCCGAGCGCTCCAACGCGGGCCGGCAGGTTGCCAGCCGCGTTATCCATGCCCCCATGAATGTCTCCCCAAAACCCGTCATCGGAATATGATGACCACTTAGCCAGCATCATATGCGGGGAGGGCCGATTTAAGTGCGATACCCGGTGTCCCAACCCACGATCGAAGTGGACATCGTGGAGGACCACGCCGTCCTGCTCGAAGGGCTTTCCCAGTGGCTCCAGGACAACACCACGGGCATCCGTGTGGTTGGCCGGTTCGCCTCCTGGGCCGAAGCCGCAGCAAGCCTGGGTGCCCTGTCCGACGTCGTTATCCTGGACGTTCTCCTGGGTGACCAGGTCCCGCTGCGCGCCAAGATCCAGGCCATCCTTTCCTCCGGCCCGCAGGTTGTGGTGTGCAGTTCTGTCCTTGACCCTGCCGTAATGCGCCAGGCCATGGCGGCCGGCGCCATGGCCTACATCCCCAAGACAGCCTCCGCGAGTGTGGTGGAAACCGCGCTCCGGCGCGCAGCGCAAGGGCTGCAACACATCACCCCTGAAGTGGCCGCAGCCATGGATGCCGGCAGGGGGGAACCGCAATTGTCCGCCAGGGAGCACCAAGTGGTCTCCGTCTACCTCGGAGGAGAGGCCGGGACCATGGCGGAGACAGCCCAGCTGCTGGGTATCTCCGTGGATGGTGTGAAGAAACACCTGGCGTCAGTGCGCCGGAAGTTCCAGGACGGTCCCGAGCCCCTGACGAGGCTGGGACTCCGGGAGCGGCTCACTGCCGGCGGATGGCTGCTGGAGGACCCGCGGCAGTAGATTCCGGTGGTTGGCCCCGGGGCCGTGGACGTACCGCCCTATAGTGTCGGGGGCACCGCCTAGACTGGTAGGCACCATGGATATGTTGTTTGACCCCTACGCAGACGGACCCTTCAAAGCAGGCACCAAAGCCGCAGTCAAGGCTGCCCCGGAGCTATCACGCCCAGGTGGTGGTGCGCCGGGTCCCCGTCTTCAGGAGGGCGGCGGCGGCCAGTCGGACGGTCCTGCCTCAGGGGGATGGGGCAACCTGGGCACGTCCGGGCTCCCCTCTGCCGATGCCCTGCTCCAAGGGCTGAACCCGCAGCAGGAAGAGGCAGTCAAGCACGCCGGAGGTCCGCTGCTCATCGTTGCAGGCGCAGGTTCGGGCAAAACGCGCGTGCTCAGTAACCGCATCGCCTACCTCATCGCCACCAAACGGGCACACCACGGCGAAATCCTGGCCATTACCTTCACCAACAAGGCAGCAGCCGAGATGCGGGAGCGCATTGAGGCGTTGGTGGGGGCGCGGGCCAAGGGCATGTGGATCTCCACCTTCCACTCCTCCTGTGTCCGTATCCTGCGGCGCGAGGCCGCCAACGTGGGCCTGAACTCGAACTTCTCCATCTACGACTCCGCCGACTCGCTGCGCCTCATCACCCTGGTGGCCAAGAACCTGGACCTCGATCCCAAGAAGTTCGCGCCCAAGGCCATCCAGCACAAGATCTCGGCCCTCAAGAACGAGCTCATCGACGCCGACTCCTACTCCTCCGCGGCGAATCACAACGACCCCTTCGAAACCGCCGTGGCTGATGTCTTCAAGGGCTACACGCAACGCCTGCGCCAGGCCAACGCCATGGATTTCGACGACCTCATCGCAGAGACCGTCTACATGTTCCGGGCTTTCCCTGCGCTCGCGGAGTCCTACCGGCGGCGCTTCCGGCACGTCCTGGTGGACGAGTACCAGGACACCAACCATGCACAGTACGCTCTGGTCAGGGAGATCGTGGGCCTGGGCACTGACACAGAGGTCCAACCCAGCGAACTGACCGTGGTGGGTGATTCGGACCAGTCCATCTACGCCTTCCGCGGTGCGGACATCCGCAACATTGTGGAGTTCGAAGCCGACTATCCGAACGCGCGCACCATCAAGCTGGAGCAGAACTACCGTTCCACGCAGAACATCCTCAGCGCAGCAAACTCCGTCATCTCCCGCAACCCCAACCGCCAGGAAAAGCGGCTGTGGACGGCCGAAGGCGATGGCGAGAAGATCATCGGTTACGTGGGCGAGAACGAGCACGACGAAGCCCAGTTCATTGCCAAGGAAATCGACCGCCTGCAGGACGAGGAAGGCCTGCGTCCCGGAGACGTTGCCATCTTCTACCGGACCAACGCACAGTCGCGCTCCATTGAAGACGTCCTGGTCCGCGTGGGCCTGCCGTACAAGGTTGTTGGCGGCACCCGCTTCTACGAGCGCAAGGAAATCAAGGACGCCCTGGCGTACCTGCGCGTCCTGGTGAACCCGGACGACGACGTCAACCTCCGCCGCGTGCTCAACGAACCCAAACGAGGGATCGGCGACCGTGCCGAGGGTGCCGTCGCCGCCCTTGCCGAGCGCGAGCGGACATCCTTCATGGCTGCGGCGCGTCGGGCGGACCAGGCGCCGGGCATGGCCACGCGTTCGGTCAACGCTGTCCTCGGCTTCGTGAAGCTCCTGGACGACCTCGCGGAAGTCGCCTCCGGATCCGGCGCGGCTGCAGCCCTCGAGGCAGTCCTGGAACAGACCGGCTACCTCGCCGGACTGCGCGCCAGTTCCGACCCGCAGGACGAATCGCGGGTAGAGAACCTTGCCGAACTTGTAGCCGTCGTCCGTGAGTACGAAAGGGACAACCCGGAGGGTTCACTGGGCGAGTTCCTGGAACAGGTGTCCCTGGTGGCTGATGCCGACCAGATTCCGGACGCTCCCGGCGCGGACATCGATGCTGCGGTGGCAGAAGCCAAGCGCATGGGAGTTGTCACGCTGATGACTCTGCACACAGCAAAGGGCCTTGAGTTCCCTGTGGTCTTCCTGACCGGCATGGAGCACGGGATTTTCCCGCACCAACGCTCGGCCACGGACCCCAAGGAACTGGCAGAAGAGCGCCGGCTGGCCTACGTGGGGCTCACCCGGGCACGCCAGCGGCTCTACGTCACGCGCTCGGAGGTCCGCAGCATGTGGGGCCAAAGCCAGTACAACCCGGCCAGCCAGTTCCTCGAAGAGATTCCGTCCGAACTCGTGGAGTGGAAGCGCGAAGGCATGAGCCGGCAGGCGGGCGGATGGGGGAGTGCTCCCATCGGTTCCAACCGTTACGGTGGTTCGTTCTGGGGTGCGGGTACCTCCCGCGGTGTGGCCGCGAGCCCAACCGCCGGGTTCGACGCCGACGTTCCTGCCGCCGTCGCACGCAACAGGGTGCAGCCACAGAAGGAAGTCATTTCCGTAGTGGTGGGGGACAAAGTCAACCACACGAGTTTCGGCAACGGCGTGGTGCTCGGCGTCGAAGGTGCGGGCGACAAGACGGTCGCGAAGGTGAAGTTCGACGTCGGCGAGAAGCGCCTGTTGTTGCGTTATGCGCCGCTGACCAAGCTTGATGCATGAGGCCGCACGGCATAATTGGTGCCATGCGACGCACAGTGTGGGGGATTCTGGCCGCTTTGCTTCTGGTGTTGGTGTCGGGTTGCTCCTTCGCCACCAAGGACCCGGACTACGTTCCGCCTGCCCCTTTGCCGCCGCTGGAGCAACTGCAGCAGGTACCTGTCTCTGAGCAGACCACTCTGGCTGCGGGCGAGGACGTGACAGCTTTCGTCACCGGGGACCGGAACATCGTGTGCGCCATGACCTCCTCAAGGGGCGGCCACCTCAACCTCCCGTACGAGGCCAACAGCTACTCGGACGCAGCCAACAACAAATTCGCGGTAGTGCCGGTGGCGCACTGCGAACTTGCCGCGTACGCCAAGGCTGAGCTTGACGACATGGCGGACGATTGCGCAGGCACCGGGCTGGGCTACCTTGGCGGAACAGCGCTCCTCACTCCGGACAAGGCCGTCTACGGCTCGTGTCGTTCCGGCGTAACACAAATGGAGTCGGAGTTCGGACCCAAGGGCAGCCGCAACGGTCCCATCTCCAAGCTTCGCGAGCTGGCCGACGGCCAGAACATCGAACGCAACGGCCTGCGGTGTTCTGCCTACAACGGGGGAGTAGCCTGCGGAAACGTCTCCGGGGGCGTGGCGTTCTTCGTCAGCCGTGAGGGTTACCAGTTGGTTTCCGACGGCGGCAAGACGGTCCGCGGGAGCCTGAAGGAAGGCTTCTGATGGGCTTTGCACGGATCCGGAAGAACCCAAAATCCGCGTGATTATGCGGTTTTTCTACATACGATAGAAGTGTAAGGTTACTCACTTAACGGGTACTGTGTAGCTGGCGGGACTCCTCAAAGGGCTAAAGTTCCGAGAGGACCTTACGCAATGTGACCGGCTTCAATCCTGGTTGTTACCGCGTACTCTCCGCAGCTGGCTATCGCGGTCATCGCGGTTCCCGGCTGAACAGAAAACTACTTCGACGTAGAAGGACACTAAACCGTGGACCTGTTTGAATATCAGGCGCGCGATATGTTCGAAGCGCACGGTGTACCCGTGCTCGCCGGCATCGTGGCGCACACTCCTGAAGAAGCGAAGGCAGCTGCCGAGAAGATCGGCGGCGTAACAGTCGTCAAGGCACAGGTTAAGGTTGGTGGCCGCGGCAAGGCCGGCGGCGTCAAGGTTGCCAAGTCTGCCGACGAGGCACTTGAGCACGCCACCAATATCCTGGGCATGGACATCAAGGGCCACACCGTCAACAAGGTGATGATCGCCCAGGGTGCTGACATCGCCGAGGAATTCTACTTCTCGGTCCTCCTGGACCGTGCCAACCGCAACTACCTGGCCATGTGCTCGGTTGAAGGCGGCATGGAAATCGAGCAGCTTGCTGTCGAGCGTCCCGAGGCCCTGGCCAAGATCGCCATCGACCCGGCTGTGGGCATCGACCAGGCCAAGGCTGACGAGATCGTCGCAGCTGCAGGCTTCGCTGAAGAACTGCGCGGCAAGGTCGCCGACGTCATTCTGAAGCTCTGGGATGTCTTCAAGAAGGAAGACGCAACCCTGGTTGAGGTCAACCCGCTGGTCCGCACCGGAGCAGGCGACATCGTTGCCCTCGACGGCAAGGTCTCCCTGGACGAGAACGCCGACTTCCGCCACGTGCACCACGCAACGCTGGAAGACAAGGACGCAGCTGACCCGCTCGAGGCCAAGGCCAAGGCCCAGGACCTCAACTACGTCAAGCTGGACGGCGAAGTAGGCATCATCGGCAACGGCGCCGGTCTTGTGATGTCCACCCTCGACGTCGTTGCTTACGCCGGCGAGAACCACGGCAACGTCAAGCCCGCCAACTTCCTGGACATCGGTGGTGGAGCTTCCGCCGAGGTCATGGCCAACGGCCTGGACGTTATCCTGGGCGACTCCCAGGTCAAGAGCGTGTTCGTGAACGTCTTCGGCGGCATCACTGCGTGTGACGCTGTTGCCAAGGGCATCGTGGGTGCACTGGCCGAGCTCGGGTCTTCCGCGAACAAGCCGCTGGTTGTTCGCCTCGACGGCAACAACGTTGAGGAAGGCCGCCGCATCCTGACCGAGGCCAACCACCCGCTGGTAACCCTGGCCGCCACCATGGACGAGGGCGCCGACAAGGCCGCCGAGCTCGCCAACGCAGCTAAGTAAAGGGACGCGACAATGTCTATCTACCTCAACAAGGACTCCAAGGTCATCGTTCAGGGCATCACCGGCGGCGAGGGCACCAAGCACACCGCCCTGATGCTCAAGGCCGGCACCAATATTGTTGGTGGCGTCAATGCCCGCAAGGCCGGCACCACGGTCCTGCACGGCGACAAGGAAATCACTGTCTTCGGCACCGTCAAGGAAGCCATGGCTGAAACCGGCGCTGACGTCTCCATCGTCTTCGTTCCGCCGGCATTCACCAAGGACGCCGTGGTTGAAGCCATCGAAGCCGGCATCGGCCTCGTGGTTGTCATCACCGAAGGTGTTCCGGTTCAGGACTCCGCAGAGTTCTGGGCACTGGCCCAGTCCAAGGTGGACGCCGACGGCAAGCAGGTCACGCGCATCATCGGACCGAACTGCCCCGGCATCATCACCCCGGGCGAGGCCCTGGTTGGCATCACCCCTGCGAACATCACGGGCAAGGGCCCCATCGGCCTCGTGTCCAAGTCCGGTACCTTGACCTACCAGATGATGTACGAACTCCGTGACCTCGGCTTCTCCACCGCGATCGGCATCGGTGGCGACCCCATCATCGGCACCACGCACATCGACGCCCTGGCCGCGTTCGAAGCTGACCCCGAGACCAAGGCAATCGTCATGATCGGCGAAATCGGTGGCGACGCTGAAGAGCGCGCAGCCGACTTCATCAAGGCCAACGTCACCAAGCCTGTTGTTGGCTACGTGGCTGGCTTCACCGCTCCCGAAGGCAAGACCATGGGCCACGCCGGCGCCATCGTCTCCGGTTCCGCTGGTACCGCACAGGCCAAGAAGGAAGCCCTCGAAGCTGCAGGCGTGAAGGTCGGCAAGACGCCGTCCGAGACCGCGAAGCTGCTGCGCGAAGTTTACGCAACGCTCAAGGTTCCGCAGTAAGACTAACGACGGCGGCCCGGTGCCTTCCCATGGAAGGTGCCGGGCCGCCGTCGTACTTTAAGCGTTCGTTGTGGGGCCTGCTGTGCGGGGTATTCGCGTGTTTTGGGGCGCAGAGTGGGCCTCGCAACGTGAGGTTCCTCGTTGTGGGGCCCGTTGTGCGGGGTATTCGCGTGTTTGGGTGGCGTAGCGCGGGGACGAGTGACGCGCATGTTCGCTGGGGACGCGCATATTCGTTGGTGACGCCCGGATGTGGGTGTCCTGGGTCGGGTTGGGTGTCGCTCAGGAGTTTGGGTGTCATTTACGACGGCGGCCCGGCTCCCTTCCCCGCGGAAGGTGCCGGGCCGCCGTCGTACTTTAAGCGTTCGTTGTGGGGCCTGCTGTGCGGGGTATTCGCGTGTTTGGGGGCGGCGCGGGGACGAGTGACGCGCATGTTTGCTGGCGACGCGCATATTCGTTGGTGACGCCCGGATGTGGGTGTCCTGGGTCGGGTTGCGTGTCGCTCAGGAGTTTGGGTGTCATTTAAGACGGCGGCCCGGTGCCCTTCCCCGCGGAAGGTGCCGGGCCGCCGTCGTACTTTAAGCGTTCGTTGTGGGGCCCGCTGTGCGGGGTATTCGCGTGTTTGGGGGCGCAGAGTGGGCCTCGCAACGTGAGGTTCCTCGTTGTGGGGCCTGTTGTGCGGGGTATTCGCGTGTTTGGGTGGCGTAGCGCGGGGACGAGTGACGCGCATGTTCGCTGGGGACACGCATATTCGTTGGTGACGCCCGTATGTGGGTGTCCTGGATCGGGTTGGGTGTCGCTCAGGAGTTTGGGTGTCATTTACGACGGCGGCCCGGTCCCTTCCCCGCGGAAGGTGCCGGGCCGCCGTCGTACTTTAAGCGTTCGTTGTGGGGCCTGCTGTGCGGGGTATTCGCGTGTTTTGGGGCGCAGAGTGGGCCTTGCAACGTGAGGTTCCCCGTTGTGGGGCCCGCTTTGCGGGGTATTCGCATGTTTTGGGGCGCAGAGTGGGCCTCGCAACGCTCAAGCAAAGGCCCGTCCGGAATGTCCCGGGCGGGCTTTTGCTGTACTCCAGATGCAATTGTTTGTTAGTATGTCAGGACAAACTACTCCAGGAGGATCGCAATGCCGCTTGTTCGAATCGATGTAAATCAAGGTCGCTCGCCCGCGGAGCTGGCTGCCCTCAGCCGCGCCATCCACGACGCCATCCTTGCCGAGTATGGAATCCCCGAGCGGGACTACTTCCACATCCTTACGGAACATGCGCAGGGTCAAATCGTCGCCCAGGACGCAGGCCTCGGTTTCGAGCGCACCGACAGTGTGGTCATGATCCAGATCTTCACCCAGGGTGGACGCAGCCAGGAGGCCAAGAGCTCCCTCTTTGAGGCCATCGCGACTGGTCTGGCCGGTGTGGGCGTGGCGGGCGAGGATGTCTTCGTGGGATACATGGAGAACTCGCCGGGGGACTGGTCCTTTGGCTTTGGGCGCAGCCAATATGTCAGTGGGGAACTGGCCGTTCCGAGCAAGTAAAAGCTGTCCGTGTCATGTTGTAAATATGTCAGTACAAACCTTTGACAGGACATGAAATCTGGTGCAAAGTAGTCATGTGGCCCCGCTCACTGAGGGGTGGCAAGGCATTGGGGCCCAGCGCTCAAAGGTTCAGAGTTCACAAGAGAAAGGTCAACGATTACCGTGACCCACGAACTACTCACGATCGGGCGCATCAGCGTTGATATCTACCCGAATGACATCGGAGTGGACCTGGAGGACGTGACGTCCTTCGGTAAGTACCTCGGAGGCTCGCCCTCCAACGTGGCTGTTGCGGCAGCCCGCCATGGCCGCCGCACCGGTGTCATCACCCGCACCGGCGATGACGCCTTCGGGAAGTACCTGCACCGCGAACTTCACAAGTTCAACGTTGACGATTCGTTCGTGTCGCCGGTTGCGGAATACCCCACGGCAGTGACGTTCTGCGCGATCAAGCCCGCAACGGACGAGTTCCCGCTGTACTTCTACGGCCGCTTCCCCACGGCGCCTGACCTGCAGATCAAAGCCGAAGAGCTTGATCTGGAAGCTGTCCGCGAAGCAGGAATCTTCTGGTCCACCGTCACCGGCCTGTGCCAGGAGCCCAGCCGCAGCGCACACATCGCCGCACACCAGGCCCGTCCCCGGACCGGCTTGAAGCCGGGCCAGTTCACCATCTTGGACCTGGATTACCGCCCCATGTTCTGGTCGTCCGAAGAAGAAGCCCGCACCGAGGTCGCCAAGATCCTCCCGCACGTCACTGTCGCGATCGGCAACGATAAGGAATGCGCCGTCGCCGTGGGTGAGGGAACGCCTGATGAGCAGGCGGACCGCTTGCTGGCCTCCGGCGTCGAAATCGCCGTCGTGAAGCTTGGCGCTGAAGGCGTGATGGCCAAGACCCGCACGGAACGCGTGGTCTCGGCGCCAGTCCCGGTGGAAACCGTCAACGGCCTGGGCGCCGGCGACTCCTTCGGCGGCGCTTTCTGTCACGGACTGCTGTCCGGCTGGCCGCTGTCGGAAGTCCTCGACTACGCCAACGCTTCGGGCGCGATTGTCGCCTCCCGGGTGTCGTGCGCGGATGCGATGCCGACGCCGGACGAGGTCACCTCGCTGCTCGCCGAACGTGGCCGGCCCATTCCCGGTGCCTCACTTGCAGCCTCCTCGACCCTCGCAGAAGGAGCAGTGCGTTGAGCCTCAACGATGACCCCCGCCGTTATGAGCACCTGAGCCGGATCAGGCTTGAAGACCCGGAAGCTGTTGCCCGCGCGGCAGCCACGCGCCGCAGGCACCCTGGACTGAAGCACGGCAAGCAGAACTTCATCGTCGCGGCTGACCACCCGGCCCGTGGTGCCCTGGCCGTCGGCTCCGAGCCCATGGCGATGGCCGACCGCCGCGACCTCCTGGACCGCCTCCAGATTGCGTTGGCCAACCCCGCCGTGGACGGCATCCTCGCCTCGCCGGACATCATGGACGACCTCCTGCTCCTGGGCGCGTTGGATGGCAAACTCATTTTTGGTTCCATGAACCGTGGCGGCCTGGCCGGTCTGGTCAACGAGTTCGACGACCGTTTCACCGGACACACGGCAGAGGCCCTTGAAGCACTCGGCGCCGATGGCGGCAAGATGCTGACCCGTATCTGCCTGGGCGACCCGGACACGGTGGCCACCCTCGAAGCCACTGCCAAAGCCATTGATTCCCTGGCAGCACGCAAGCTGATCGCCATGGTGGAGCCGTTCCTGTCCGTGCGTGACGCCCACGGCAAAGTCCGCAACGACCTCCGCGCGGATGCTGTGATCAAGTCCGTGGGAATTGCCGAGGGCCTCGGTTCTACCAGTGCCTACACCTGGATGAAGCTGCCGGTGGTGGCCGAAATGGAACGCGTCATGGCCTCCACCACCCTGCCGACCGTACTCTTGGGCGGCGACCCGGACGGTACCCAGGACGAGGTGTTCGCCAGCTGGCAAGCGGCATTGGCACTTCCGGGCGTGCGTGGCCTGACGGTCGGGCGCACCCTGCTGTACCCGCACGACGGCGACGTCGCAGGTGCCGTAGCAACGGCCGCCTCGCTGCTGAACAACACTGCGTCCGTGCCCGCCGTCGCGGCGAAGAATGGCGCTGATGCCCGTATTCCAGTGAAAGTATCGGAGTAGAAGACCCATGGGAACAGCAACCCGTCGGATGACCGTGGCGCAGGCCGTGGTCGAGTTCCTTTCCAAGCAGTACACCGTGGATTCCATTAACGGAGTGGAGTATCGTGAGCGCCTGATTCCGGGCACGTTCGGCATCTTCGGACACGGCAATGTTGCTGGTGTGGGACAGGCCTTGAAGCAGTACCAGGCCGCGGACCCCACCATCATGCCGTACTACCAGGGCCGCAACGAGCAGGCCCAGGCCCATCAGGCGGTAGGTTACGCACGGCACACGCGCCGCCGCCAGACGTTCGCGATCAGCACCTCCATCGGCCCGGGTTCCTCGAACCTGCTGACAGGTGCCGCCTTGGCCACCACCAACCGCCTTCCCGTTCTGCTGCTGCCGAGTGACACCTTCGCAACCCGCGCGGCGGACCCTGTGCTGCAGCAGTTGGAGCTCCCGTACGCTTACGACATCACGGTCAACGATGCCTTCCGTCCGTTGTCCAAATTCTTCGACCGGGTTTCGCGTCCGGAACAGTTGTTCTCCGCGTTCCACCACGGGCTGCGTGTCCTGACCGACCCGGCGGAGACTGGTGCCGTCACCATTTCGCTGCCGCAGGATGTCCAGGCGGAGGCCTTCGACGTCCCGGAAGAGTTCCTGGCCGAACGTGAATGGCGGATCCGCCGCCCCGAGGCCGAGGATGACGACATCCGCCGCGCCGTGGAGGCCATCCGCGCGGCCAAGCGCCCGCTGATCATCGCCGGGGGTGGAGTCCTCTACGCCTACGCCAACGATGAACTCGCCAAGTTCGCTGAACTGACCGGCATTCCGGTAGGCAACACCCAGGCCGGCGTGGGCGTCCTGCCGTGGGACCACAAGTTCTCCCTCGGTGCCATCGGTTCAACCGGCACGACGGCGGCCAACGCCATCGCCGCCGAAGCGGACCTCATCATCGGGATCGGCACGCGCTACGAGGACTTCACCACCGCGTCCCGCACGGCGTTCCAAAACCCGGACGTGAAGTTCGTGAACATCAACGTGGCCCCAATCGACGCTTACAAGCACGGGACAACGCTCCCGATCGTCGCTGACGCCCGCAAGGCATTGGTGAAGCTGAACGAGGCCCTGGGCGGGTACCGCGTCGGTGCTGACCTCGAACAGAAGGTCGCTGCGGAAAAGAAGCGCTGGAACGCGATCGTGGACGAGGCTTTCGAGACCCGTTACACACCGCTGCCGGCCCAGAACGAGATCATCGGTGCCACCAACAAGGCCATGGATGACCACGACGTTGTCATCTGTGCCGCCGGTTCGCTGCCGGGTGACCTGCACAAGATGTGGCGTGTCCGCGACCCGTTCGGCTACCACGTGGAATACGCGTACTCCTGCATGGGCTACGAAATCCCCGGCGGGCTGGGCGTGAAGCGCGCAGCGCTGGCCGAAGCCGCCGCCGGTGGTCCGGACAGGGATGTGGTGGTCATGGTGGGGGACGGCTCCTACCTGATGATGCATACCGAACTGGTCACCGCCGTCGCCGAACGCATCAAGCTGATCGTGGTCCTGATCCAGAACCACGGCTACGCCTCCATCGGTTCGCTGTCCGAGTCCCTCGGCTCGCAGCGCTTCGGTACGCAGTACCGCGTCCTGGACAAAGAACAGCACAGTTTCGACGCCGGTGAACACCTGCCCATCGACCTCGCCACCAACGCCGAATCCCTGGGCGCGAAGGTCATCCGGATCGAGCCTGGAGAGAACGTCATTGAGTCCCTGGGCGCCGCCATCAAGGAAGCCAAGGCAGCCCCGGAGACCGGCCCGATCGTGATCCACGTCGAATCCGATCCGCTGCTGGATGCGCCGTCCTCCGAATCCTGGTGGGACGTCCCCGTCTCGCAGGTCTCGGACCTGGAGTCCACCCAGCAGGCCTACAAGACATACACCGACCACAAGAACCGCCAGCGCAAACTGCTCGGCTGATTCCCGCACACGTCACGCTACAGACCAAAGGAAGTCCGCACATGTCGACGACGACCACACTGACCACCATTCACCACTTCATCAACGGCGCTGAAACCACCGGTGAGGGCGACCGCACCCAGCCGGTGTACAACCCGGCCACCGGCCAGGTTACGGCTGAACTGCGCCTGGCCAACGAGGCTGACCTGAACACAGCGGTTGCCGCCGCGAAGAAGGCCGCGGAGTCCTGGGGTGACATTTCCCTGGCCAAGCGCACCGCCGTGCTGTTCAAGTTCCGTGAGCTCGTGGCCGCCCACGTGGACGAACTCGCTGAGCTGATCACCGCCGAGCACGGCAAGGTCCTCTCTGACGCCAAGGGCGAGATCGGCCGTGGCCTGGAGGTCATCGAGTTCGCTTGTGGCATTCCGCAGTTGCTCAAGGGTGACTACTCTGACCAGGTCTCCACGGGCATCGATGTTTTCTCGTTCCGTGAGCCGCTGGGCGTGGTAGCCGGTATCACGCCGTTCAACTTCCCGGTCATGGTTCCGTTGTGGATGGCTCCGATGGCCATCGCCACCGGCAACGCGTTCATCCTCAAGCCCTCCGAGCGCGATCCGTCCGCCTCGATGCTGCTGGCCAAGCTGTGGAAGCAGGCCGGACTGCCGGACGGAGTGTTCCAGGTCCTGCATGGTGGCAAGGAAACCGTTGAGGGCCTGCTGACCCACCCGGACGTGGACGGCATCTCCTTCGTCGGCTCCACCCCGATCGCCCAGTACGTCCACGAGACCGCCACCAAGCACGGCAAGCGCGTCCAGGCCCTGGGCGGGGCGAAGAACCACGCCATCGTAATGCCCGACGCCGACCTCGACAACGCCGCAGACCACCTCGCCGCTGCCGCTTTCGGCTCAGCGGGGGAGCGCTGCATGGCCATCTCCGTCGCTGTGGCCGTCGGTGACGCCGCCGACCTGATCGTGAAGAAGGTCGAAGAACGCGCCCTGGCCGTGAAGGTCAAGAACGGCACCGAACCCGACGCTGAAATGGGCCCGGTCATCACCCCGGCTTCCAAGGAACGCATCGTCAAGATCGTCACCGAAGCCGAAACGGCCGGCGCGGCAATGGTGGTGGATGGCCGTGACCTGGTGGTCCCCGGCCACGAAGACGGCTTCTGGGTGGGCCCCACCGTGATCGACCACGTCAAGACCGAAATGACCGCCTACACCGAGGAAATCTTCGGACCCGTCCTGGTGGTGGTCCGCGTGGCCGACCTTGAGGAAGGCATCGCCCTGATCAACTCCAACCCGTACGGCAACGGCACCGCGATCTTCACCTCCTCCGGCGCGAACGCCCGGAAGTTCCAGCGCTCCGTGACCGTGGGCATGGTCGGCATCAACGTACCCCTGCCCGTGCCGGTGGCCTACCACTCCTTCGGTGGTTGGAAGAACTCCCTCTTCGGAGACAAGCACATCTACGGCCCCGAAGGCGTCTCCTTCTACACCCGGGGCAAGGTCATCACCTCACGCTGGCCCGAGCCCACCCACGCCTCCGGCGCCTCGTACAACTTCCCCTCCAACTAGCAGCTTCCCGAAGAAGGACAACGCTGTCATGACTGATGTTGAGAACAAGCTGATCATCGGCACCGCCCCCGACTCCTGGGGCGTATGGTTCGCGGATGATCCCCAACAGACCCCCTGGGAACGCTTCCTGGACGAGGTTGCGGAGTCCGGCTACAAGTGGATCGAACTGGGCCCGTACGGCTACCTGCCGAACGACCCCGCACGCTTGGCTGAAGAGCTCAAGCAGCGCGACCTCAAGGTCACTGCGGGAACGGTCTTCACGGCTTTCCACCGCGGGGCCAAGCAGTACGACGAGGCGTGGGAACCGGCGCGCAAGGTTGCCGAACTGACGGCAGCCATGGGCGGTGAACACGTGGTGGTCATCCCCGCGATGTGGCGGGACGATGTCACAGGCGAGGCCGTGGAAAACGGTAACTTGACGGATGAGCAGTGGGCGGACCTCTTCGCAGGCCACAACCGCATGGGCAAGGTCCTGCTGGAGGACTTCGGGCTGCACCAGCAGTTCCACTCGCACGCCGATTCGCACGTCGGTGCGCAGCAGGACATCGAAACCCTGCTGGCGGCGACGGATCCGCGGTACTTGAACCTTTGCCTGGACACGGGCCACGCGGAATACTGCGGCGCTTCCAGCCTGGAACTCATCAAAAACTATCCGGACCGCATCGGCTACCTGCACCTCAAGCAGATCAACCCCGAGGTCCTTGCCGAGGTCAACGAGAAGAACATGACGTGGGCAGCTGCCAACATTGCCGGCGTGATGACCGAGCCGCCGAACGGACTCCCGGACCTGCGCGCCGTCATCGACGCCGTGGAGGCGCTCAACCGCCCCATTTTCGGCATCGTCGAGCAGGACATGTACCCGGTGGCATTCGATGTACCGATGCCCATCGCCAAGCGGACCCGCAACTATCTGCTTTCCTGCGGATCCCGTACCCGCGTTGAGTAACGCAGTCCAGTAACGCCTGCCAACAGCACCCCACAAGAACCTCACGAAGGATAAGAACAGTGACCAAGACTCTCCGCGTTGCCGTCATCGGTGCGGGCCGCATGGGTGCGGACCACATCAAGCGCCTCAGCACCCGCATCCACGGCGCTGAAGTTGCCGCCGTCGTCGACGTCGACCTCGCCCGCGCGCAAGCCGCCATTGAAGGCATCGACGGCGCCGTGGCGCTGGCCAGCGCCGACGAGGCCCTCAACAACGGTGACGTGAACGCCGTCCTCATTGCCACCCCGGGATTCCTCCACGAGGAAATCCTCTACAAGGCGCTCGAAAAAGACTTCCCGATTCTTTGCGAGAAGCCGCTGACCCCTGACGCTGAAAGCGCCTGGAAGGTTGTTCAGGCCGAGCAGGCGCTCGGCCACAAGCGGATCCAGGTGGGCTTCATGCGCCGCTTCGACGCCGAGTATGCGGCGCTCGGTTCGGTCATCCGCAACAGCGAATTGGGGGAGCTGTTGATGCTGCACCACCAGCACCGCAACCCGACAACGCCCGAGGGCTTCACCAACGAGATGCTGATCAACGACTCCGTGGTCCACGAATTCGACGCGATCCGCTACTTCACCGGTGAGGAAATCACCTCCGTGCAGGTCCGCCTGGGCAAGGCGACGCGTAACGCCCCGAACGGCCAGCACGATCCCCAGCACGTGTTGCTGGAGACCGAATCAGGTGTGCTGGCCGACGTCGAAATCTATGTCAACGCCAAGTTCGGCTACCAGGTGGCTACGCAGGCTTCCTTCGAGGACGGCATTGTGAGCATCGGCGGGGACTCCGGCCCCTACATCCAGTCCGCGGGCAAGTGGGGCGGCAACGTCACCCCGGGCTTTGAGGAGCGTTTCGGAGCGGCGTACGACGTCGAGGTGCAGGCTTGGGTGGACGCCGCCCTTCGTGGCGAAATCGGCGGGCCCACCGCTTGGGACGGTTACGCCACCGCGGCTTGCTGCGAGGCAGGCGTCGAGGCCCAGAAGTCCGGCGAGAAGGTCAAAGTCCAGCTGAACACCAAGCCGGACCTGTACAAGTAGGGGATTGAGCATGAAGATCGCACTGGATCCCACACCGTTCCACCACAGTCACAGCCTGCTGGAGTTCCCGCGTGTGGCCGCGGACCTGGGCTACAAATACCTGCAGATGACCCCGCACGCGGACCTCATCCCGTTCTTCAACCACCCCAAGGCAGACGACGAGCTGGTGGGGAAGCTGAAAGCAGCGTGCAAGGACGCCGGCGTCGAGATCGCCTCGGTCCTGCCGGTCCTGCGCTGGTCCGGTCCGGACGAGGATGCGCGGGAAGCCGCGGTCCGCTACTGGAAGCGCGCCATCCAGATTGCCGTGGACCTTGGGGTGCAGACCATGAACACGGAGTTCAGCGGCCGCCCCGAGAAGGCCGAAGAGTCGGAGCGGGCGTTCTACCGCTCCATGGAAGAGCTCCTGCCAATCATCGAACGCGAAGATCTGGACGTGCTGATTGACCCGCACCCGGACGACTTCGTTGAAGACGGGCTTGCTGCCCTGCGCGTGATCCGCGGCGTCAACTCGCCGAATATCGGCATGGTCTATGTCGCTTCGCACACGTTCCACATGGGGAACCAACCCTTGGAGATCATGCGGGCGGCCGGGGACAAGCTGCGGCTGGTCCACGTCTCGGACACCATGAACCATCACGCGTCCCACGGCCTGCGCTACATCACCAACCCGCCCGGCAACGCCGTACGCGTCCACCAGCACCTGAAGATCGGCGACGGGGACGTCAACTGGGACGGGTTCTTTGGCGGGCTGAAAGAAATCGGCTTCCTGGACAAGGCGAACACCGTGATGGTTTCTTCGGTCTTCGCCGAGGATGAGAACGCGGAAGACGTGTCCCGCTACCAGCTCAAGACGATGAACGACTACATCGCCCAGGCCAAGTAACGCGAGTTTTCGTACAGCTAATGCCCCCAAGACGCGGTCTTGGGGGCATTAGCCGTACAAAAACTCAGCCGGTTAGGCCGTGAACGGGAGCCTGGGATCGATGTCCTGGCCTTCCCAGGTCTGGCGGATCCAGCCGTGGTGGGGGTCGTCGCTGATGAGCCAGTCGCGCACGCGGCCAGGACCGGCCATGACATTGAGGTAGTACAGGTCGTAGCCCGGCGCCGCCATGGCAGGTCCGTGCCAGCCATACGGCACCAGCACTACGTCGCCAGTGCGGACCTCGGCTGAGACATCGATGGGGCGCTCGTCGGAGGCGTACACGCGCGCGTGGCCGAACGCGTCGGCATCTTCAGGCGCGGGCGAACCGGCAGCTACCCGGGTCTCGAAGTAGTAGATCTCTTCAAGGCTGGTCTCGCCGTCCTTCTCCTCATCGTGCTTGTGGGGAGGGTACGACGACCAGTTGCCGGCCGGGGTGATGACTTCGCAGACGATGAAACGGTCCGCTTCCAGTGCGGCGGGCGTACCGAAGTTGTGGACCTGCCGCGAGCAGTTACCGGCACCGCGAAGTTCCACGGGGGTCTCGGCTGCGGTGATCAGCCGGGTCGGGTACGCGGCCTTGGCCGGGGCGGTCGCAATGGCGACCCTGCCGCCGTCGTTCGAACTGATGGTGACTGCCTTGTCGATACCCGTGTACAGGACGTCGCTGGGCCCGTGGAAAACGGACTGCCGCCCGGCGAGGACGTACTCGCCGTCGTCGACCGTTACGGTGAACGAGCCGCTCAGCGGCACCACTATGCGTTCTTCCGCGGCTGCGGGAAGTTCGACGGCGGCCCCGGCGGCGAGCGTCGCCACCTTCAGTCCCGTGTGGGCCCAAGTGTCGACTGCGAGGTTGGAATCTGACGTGCCCAGGGAGATGTCCCACTTGCCGTCATTGGCTGTCCCCAGCGGGTAGACCCAGTTGGCCATATGTAATCAGTCCTTGCTTTAGCGCTGTACGAGTGTCATTTCAAAGCTGTAGGAGTCGGCACGGTAGACGTGGTGACCGGTTTCCACCATGCGGCCGGTGTCGTCCACGGCAGTGCGTTCCATGGTGACCAGGGCTGAACCCACCTCTGCTTCGAGCAGGGGAGCCTGGTAGTCGTTGGCAATCATGGCGCCGATGCGCTGCGAAGCGAGCCTGAAGTTGACGCCACCACGGCGGAGGATGGCGTAAAGGCCCTCCTTGGAAAGCTGGGCTTCATCCATGCTGGTGATGTCATCGCGGACCCAGTTCTCCATGAGCGCCAGCGGCTTGCCGCCCACTTTGCGCAAGCGCGTGAAGTGGTAGACCTTGGAGCCGGCGGGCAATTGGAGGGCTGTGAGCGTGAGCGCGTCGGCTTCGACGTGGGAGAAGCTCAGGACTTCGGTGGTGGGCTTCTTGCCGTTGTTGCTGAGGTCGTCGTAGAGGCTGGAGAGTTCCAGCGGCCGGCGGACCTGGCTGGCTACCACCTGTGTTCCCACCCCGCGTTTGCGAACCAGGAGACCGGCGCGGACGAGCTCATCCATTGCCTTGCGCATGGTGGGCCGGGACAGGTTGAGTTGTGCCGCGAGGTCGATCTCGTTGTCCAAGCGGCTCCCGGGTTCCAGGATGCCGCTGTGGATCGCGGCCTCGATGCCCTGGACCACTTGGTGGTAGAGGGGCACTGGAGACGAACGATCGATGCTGAGACTGAGTTGGTTCGCCACTGGATTCTCCTAGACGCCTGCTGAAGACCGGCCAGGGAAGCAGGATGTGGCTCCTCTGCCGGATGGAAGCGTATGTCCGCTCATGTTCTCTTGATAGGACATACTGCCTTTTTTGATGATAGCAGCCGGGTTATGGCCGTCAAGGTCATCGCCCCACGCGGGACGTTCTTTGTCGTCTACACGAGGAGGTCAAGTAAAAACATCCTAATGTCAGGACAAACTATTGACAAAGTGTGAGGCGAGTCACCATGATCGGTGTAGTGGGGAGATCCGGATACGAGTCTTCGGACCCCTCAACCTGAAATCAAAGGAGATAACGGTGGCAAAATTCTCATGGCGCAAAGCGGCGGTCGTCGCTGCAGTGGTTCCCTTGGTGGCACTGAGCGCTTGTTCGAGCCAGGGTGGCAAGCCGGCAGATTCCGGTGGGGGAGCAGCCGCCGGCCAGGTGGCCGGCACTGATCGCATCAAAGTTGCCCTGATTACGCACGCCGCTGCCGGTGACACCTTCTGGGACATCGTCCGCAAGGGTGCGGAGGAAGCATCGGCGAAGGACAATGTTGAGTTGCTGTACACCAGCGACCCCGAAGCCGGCCGCCAGGCGCAGCTGGTCCAGCAGGCCATTGACCAGAAGGTGGACGGCATCGCCGTAACGCTGGCGACCCCGGACGCCCTGAAGGATGTACTGAAGAAGGCCACCGATGCGGGTATCCCGGTGGTCAGCCTCAATGCCGGCGAATCCGTCTCGGCCCAGCTCGGCGCCTTCACCCACTTCGGTTCCAACGAGCAACTGGCCGGCGAGGCCGTCGGTACCAGGCTCGCAGCCGAAGGTTACAAGCACCCCGTCTGCGTCATCCAGCAGCAGGGCCACGTAGGTTTGGAAGCCCGTTGCGCCGGCGTCAAGGCCAAGGTTCCCGCAACGGAGATCCTCTATGTTGACGGCAAGGACATGACAGCCGTCCAGTCCACGGCCACTGCCAAACTCCAGGCGGCCAAGGACGCGGATGTGATCATCGGGCTCGGTGCCCCGATCACGCTGACCCTGCTCAAGTCTGTTACCGACGCTGGAAGCTCGTCCAAGGTGGCCAGCTTCGACCTCAACGCCGACCTCGCCCAGAAGATCGTTGACGGAGCAGTCATTTTCACTGTTGACCAGCAGCCGTGGCTTCAGGGCTACATGTCCGTAGATTCCCTGTGGCAGGCAAAGCGCGGCGGCTTCAAGATCGGTGGCGGCCAGCCGGTCCTGACCGGACCAACCATCGTGGACAAGTCCAACGCTTCCGACGTCCTCAAATTCGCCCAGCAGGGCGTCCGCTAGATCCCGGCATCAGGCTGCGCGGCGGGCAACCGCCGCGCAGCCTGGACAACAAGGAGTCACTCCCATGGCAAACACAGCAACCCTGCCGCCGGCGACATCGCCTGGTGATGAACGGGTCGGCCGCCGCAACCCCTTCCAGAAATTCCTCGCCAGGCCCGAGGTTGGTGCCCTCGTTGGTGCCGTGGTCCTCTTTATCTTCTTCGCCTCGGTGTCGCAGACGTTCACCCAACCGAACGCCCTCGCCACCGTCCTTTACGGTTCTTCGACCATCGGCATCATGGCCGTGGGCGTGTCGCTGCTGATGATCGGTGGCGAGTTCGACCTTTCCACCGGCGTGGCCGTGATCTCGTCAGCGCTGACCGCCTCGCTGTTCAGCTGGAACTTCTCGTTGAACGCCTGGGTTGGTGTGGGCTTGGCCCTGGTGGTCTCGCTGGGCATCGGATTCATCAACGGCTGGATACTGGTCAAGACCAAGCTGCCAAGCTTCATCGTCACCCTGGCCACGTTCCTGATGCTCACCGGCCTCAACCTGGCGCTGACCCGCCTGATCGGCGGCAGTGTTTCCTCCCCGTCCATCTCCAAGCTTGACGGCTTCGAATCAGCACGTGCGGTTTTTGCGTCCTCCGTCAGCATTGGCGGAGTGGAAGTGAAGATCACCGTCTTCTTCTGGATCGTCCTTGTCCTGATCGCATCCTGGGTACTCCTGCGCACGAAGGTCGGCAACTGGATCTTCGCAGTGGGCGGCGACGCCAATGCTGCCCGGGCCGTAGGTGTCCCGGTGACCAAGACCAAGATCGGCCTGTTCATGGCTGTGGGTTTCTGCGGCTGGATCTTGGGCATGCACAACCTCTTCGCCTTCGACGCCGTGCAGTCCGGTGAAGGTGTCGGCAACGAGTTCCTCTACATCATCGCCGCAGTCATTGGTGGCTGCCTCCTCACCGGCGGCTACGGCTCAGCAGTGGGCGGCGCCATCGGTGCCTTCATCTTTGGCATGGCCAATAAGGGCATCGTGTACGCACAATGGAATCCGGACTGGTTCAAGTTCTTCCTTGGCTTGATGCTCCTGCTGGCAACCATCGTCAACCTCATCGTCAAACGCCGGGCAGAGCTGAAGTAAGGGGCCGGAACCATGAACGCACAACAGATTGACCAGCAAACCCTGCTGAAAGACGAGAAGGACCCTTTGACGCACACACCGGTGCACCTGCTCTCACTCGATGGCATAGGCAAGCACTACGGCAACATCATCGCCCTGCGCGATGTCACCATGGCCGTGGACAACGGCCGCGTCACCTGCGTCCTGGGCGACAACGGCGCCGGCAAGTCCACGCTGATCAAGATCATCGCTGGTTTGCACCAGCACGACGAGGGCACACTTCAGGTGATGGGTGACGAGCGGAAGTTCAACTCACCCCGTGACGCCCTCGACGCCGGCATCGCCACCGTCTACCAGGACCTCGCCGTGGTCCCGCTGATGCCCATCTGGCGGAACTTCTTCCTCGGCTCCGAACTCACCAGCGGTTTCGGTCCGTTCAAGAGCATGGATGTCCAGAAGATGAAGGACATCACCAGGAAGGAACTCGCCGACATGGGCATCGACCTGCGCGACGTCGAGCAGCCCATCGGCCAGCTTTCCGGTGGTGAGCGCCAGTGTGTGGCAATTGCCCGTGCGGTGTACTTCGGCGCCAAGGTCCTGATCCTGGACGAACCGACAGCAGCGCTGGGAGTCAAGCAATCCGGCGTCGTACTTCGCTACATCCTGCAGGCGCGCGACCGGGGCCTGGGCGTCATCTTCATTACCCACAACCCGCACCACGCCTTCCCCGTCGGTGACCGGTTCCTGCTGCTCAAGCGCGGCAAGTCGATCGGCTACTACGACAAGAAGGACATCACCCTGGATGAACTGACAGCCCAGATGGCTGGTGGCGCGGAGTTGGCTGAGCTGGCCCATGAGCTGGAGCAGCTTGGCGGACACTCCGCGGCGCTCGAGGAAGTCAAAGCCGAGGTAGCGGATGTCGCCGAGGCCACGACGGAGGCCGCCCCCAAGCGCCACTAGGCAGCCCTTCATGGAATTCTGCCCGGAGCCTGCAACGGTTCCGGGCAGAGTTATTTCAGCAGCAGGGCCTCAGCGCATGGACGTTGTGCCGCGCAGTACCAGGGCGGGTTCAATAAGCTTCCGCTCGGGGAGGAGCGCGGGGTCCTCGATCCGTGCGAGCAGTCTGCGGGCGGTGTCCACTCCGACCAGATCGCTCCGGTTGTCGATGGAGGTCAGGTCCAAGTAGCGCGACTTCGCCAAGGGGGAGTTGTCGTAGCCAATCACCGATACATCATCCGGCACGGACAAGCCACGGGCCTTGAGGGCGGCGAAGGCGCCCAGCGCCATGGTGTCGTTGGCTGCGAAGACTGCGGTGGTGTCCGGGTGGTGCTCCAGGAGCCACACGGTCGCAGCGTAGCCGTCTTCCTCCGACGTGCCGACGGACTCACTGACGACAGGCCCGACGCCGGCAGTCTCCACAGCGCGCAGGAAGCCGGCCCGCCGGTGTGCGGAGGCGCCGTCGGAACCTGAGAGGTGACCGATGCGGACGTGACCCAGTTCCAGCAGATGGTTGGCGGCCAGGCGGCCGCCGGTGTCGTCGTCGTTGGTGATCAGGTCCGCGCCTTCCGGGATGCCTTTGCGCCAGCCTGCCACCACGGTGGGAACCCAGGTTCCGGACAACATGGCTTCGCTGGGCTCGGCCGCGAGTGCCAGGGCGTCAACATGCATGGCAAGCAGGCCGTCGGTGGCTTCCTTGATGCGGTTCTCGCCTGGCCTGGAGTCCGCGAGCATCACTTGGTAGCCGAGATCGGAAAGGACGGACTCCATGCCGCGGAGAAGATCCACGAACCAAAGGTTCCGGTAGTCGTCGATGACCAGGCCGATGCTCTTGGTCTTGCTGCTCGCCAGGGTGGTGGCGGCCCGGCTGGGCCGGTAGCCGAGCTCCGAGATGGCCTTCTGCACAGCGCCCCGGCGCTTTTCGCTGATGCGTGCGGGATCCTTGAGGAACAAGGAAACCAACGACGGCGAGACTCCCGCCTGGGTAGCGACGTCGTAGAGCGTTGGCCGACGGGCCAGGGGACTGTTCTGTGTTCCGGGGCTTGTCACGGGATTCCTGGATGCCTTTCGTTCTGTCTTCGAGGATAGTCGGTTAATGATTGACAGGACATATAGACATAGTTACGATCAGATCCAGCGTAAAAATTGTAGCGCTACAAAACGCCGTAAAGCGCCTCGGGCGCAGGCGAAATTTCGAAGGAGAAATCATGGCTGAAAGCCTCGGCGTCGCCGTCATCGGTGCGGGCATGGCCGGCAAGGCCCACGCTGCCGCTTACCGGACCGCATCTGCCCTCTACAGCCCGGTGCTGCCACCGGTCCGCCTCGTCTCGATCGGCGACGTCAATGCTGAATTCGGCTCACTGGCAGCACGCCGTTTCGGGTACGAGCGCAACGACACCTCCTGGCAGGCCATCGCCGAAGCTGACGACATCGATGTGGTCAGCGTGGTCATCGCCAACTCCCTGCACCGCGAAGTGGTCGAAGGGTTGTTGGCCGCCGGCAAGCATGTCCTATGCGAAAAGCCGCTCAGCGATACCTTGGACGACGCACGGGCCATGGCTTCCGCCGCCCGGGCAGCGGAAGCCCGCGGAACCCTTGCCCGCATCGGTTTCACATTCCGCCGCACCCCTGGCATCGCCTACATTCGCGACCTGATCCGCAATGGAACGCTTGGCAATGTGCTCCACTTCAGTGGCCGATACTGGACGGATTACGGCTTCAGCCCCGCCGCGCCCATGAGCTGGCGCTACAAGGGCGGGCCCGGATCAGGTGCGCGGGCCGACGTCGGAAGCCACCTGACATACGTCTCCGAATTCCTCTGTGGCGACATCAAATCCATCAGCGGCGGACGACTGACGACGGCGATCGACAAGCGTCCCCTGCCGCTCAGCGCCGTGATGGGCCATGACCATGTTGCTGTCAGTGACGTATTTGAAGCCGTGGAGAATGACGACTACGCCGCTTTCAACGCTGAGTTCACCAACGGCGCCGGCAGCTTCGAAGTCTCACGTGTGGCGGCAGGCCACGCCAACAGCCTGCAATTTGAAGTCTTTTGCGAGAACGGCGCAGCCAAGTTCGACCAGCGCAGGCCTTCAGAGATCCAGTTGTTCCTGAACGATGGATCCGGGAATGAGAACGGCTACCGCCAAGTCATCCTTGGCCCGGGCCACCCCTACATCGCCGGAGGCCTTGCCATGGATGCGCCCGAGGTTGGTTTCGGCCAGAACGACGCGTTCGGCTACCAGGCGCGGGCCTTCCTGGAAGAGGTTGCCGGCCTCAGCGCGGAGTCCTCCCTGCCCCGCTGTGCAACGTTCGATGAAGGTGTCCGCAATATGGAGCTCCTTGGCGCCGTCACCGACTCCGCTCTCAACAACGGAAAGAAGATCACGCTATGAAGCTCGGCGTCTACAACGCGATCCTGCATGACCGCCCCCTGCCCGAAGCGTTGAAAGTCATTGCCGACCTTGGGCTCACGGGGATCGAGATCAACACGGGCGGCTTCCTGCCCGCTGTGCACGTGCCTACTTTTGACCAGATTCTGGAAAGCGACGCAGCCCGTGATGACTACCTCGCGGTCTTCGAGGGCACTGGCGTGTCCATTGCAGGCTTGAACTGCAACGGCAACCCCCTGCACCCCAAGCGCGAGATCGGTGAAAAGCACGCGGAGGACATTCGGCGCTCGATCCGTTTGGCGAGCCGCCTGGGCCAGAACCGGGTGGTCACCATGTCCGGCCTTCCGGGTGGTGAGCCTGGCGCGAGTACCGTCAATTGGGTGGTCAACGCCTGGAACTCGGCGGCACTGGATGTGCTGGATTACCAATGGGGCGTGGCTGCGGATTTCTGGAAGGAAACCGATCGCCTCGCTGCCGATCACGGTGTCAAGGTGGCTTTGGAGCTGCATCCGCAGAACATCGTGTTCAACACCGCCGACGTCTACAAGCTGATCGAGCTCACCGGCGCCACCCATGTGGGCGTGGAGCTCGACGCTTCCCACCTGTTCTGGCAGCAGATGGATCCGGTGGCCGTGGTCCGGGAGCTTGGCCCGTTGGTGTTCCAGGCGGCCGCAAAGGACGTGCGCGTCAACCAGGAAAATGCCGCGCTCTACGGTGTGCTGGACAACAGCTTCCGCAGACTCTCAGCCGACGAGAATCGCACCAACCTTGGCGGCGATGAGTGGGCCAATGAGTGGCCCAAGAACTCGGCGTGGGACTTCGTTGCCCTGGGCCGTGGGCACGATACCGCTTTTTGGACCGAATTCCTCCGGGCGCTGCATGACGTGGACCCGGACATGCTGGTGAACATCGAGCATGAAGACGTGTCCCTGGGGCGCATCGAAGGGCTGGAGGTCGCGGCGAAGGTCCTGTTGGATGCGGATGCTGCACTGGAGGAGTCATTGAAGCAAAAAGTTTGACAGGACAAACTAACAAGGTCTAGTCTCGCTTCAGGATTCTCGCCCCGAGACCGCTTTCTGCTGCAGTGACGGAGACAGAACATGACGAACGAAGTGACCCTCGGATTGGTAGGCGTTGGCCGGATCGGTGTGATGCATGCGAATAACATCAGCGCGCTGAACGGCATCATGGCGCAGGACGGTGTGAAGGTACGACTGAAGCTGACAGACGTCGCGGAGGAGCATGCGCGCGTGGTGGCCGGCTCTGTCGGCGCCGACTTCCTGGGCTCTGTGGAGGAATTGCTTGCCTCCGGGGTGGACGGTCTGGTCATAGCCACAGGCACGGCAACCCACCCGGAGCTCATCCGTGCCGGCATCGATGCCGGGATCCCTGTGTTCTGCGAAAAGCCTGTGGGCGTGAACGTTCCGGAATCCCTCCTGGTCCTGGACTATATCCGGGAGAAGAACGGCGTGGTGCAGATCGGGCACCAGCGTCGTTTCGATGCGGGTTACCTCGAGGCAAAACGGGCCTACGAAGCCGGAGAGCTTGGCTGGATCCATTCGCTTCGGGCAGTCACCTGCGACATGACCCCGCCGCCGGTCCAGTTCCTCGCCACCTCGGGTGGCTTGTTCCGGGACTGCTCCGTCCACGACTTCGACATCCTCCGCTGGCTCACCGGCAAGGAAATCGTGGAGGTCTATGCCAAAGGCTCCAACAACGGCGATCCGGCAATTGGTGAGGTTGGCGACGTTGACACTGCTTTGGCGGTGGTGACGTTCGACGACGGCACGGTAGGCACGGTTTCGGCCAGCCGTTACAACGGGGCCGGCCATGATGTCCGGCTGGAACTCCAAGGCTCCAATGGCTCCGTCCTGGTTGGGATGGACGAGCACATGGCCATGCGGTCCGCCGAACCCGGCGTCGCGTTTCCCACGGGCATTCCTCATCTGACTTTTGCGGAGCGGTTTGATCAGGCTTATCGCTCGGAGATGGCTGCGTTTGTTGAACTGGTGCGCGGGCAGCGGAAGAATCCCTGCACGCCGGAGGACGCTGTGGCTGCTTCCAAGGTGGCGGATGCAGCACAGGAGTCCCTGGAGACGGGTGCGCCGGTCAGGGTTTCTGCCTAGCTGAGACGTGTCTGCTTCGCCCGGTGTCATGTTTTGGGTGGTGGTTGCGTCGGGGTGTTTGGTGGGGGTCGATGTGGGGTGGGGGGATGAACCAGGGGACGCCGTTTTGGATGGTGATGCGCCAGTGTTCTTTGTGGATGAGGTGGTGGTGGTGGTGGGTGCAGAGCAGGGTGGCGTTGTTTGTTCCTGTGGTGCCGCCTTGTGACCAGTAGGTGATGTGGTGGGCTTCGCACCAGGGTGCGGGGAGGGTGCAGTCGGGGAACGCGCAGCCGCCGTCGCGGGCGGTGATGGCTTTGCGGATGTGGGGTGGGAAGATCCGGGTGGTGCGGCCGATGTCGAGTATTTGGGAGTCGGTGCCGAGCAGGACGGGCAGGATGTCGGCGTCGCAGGCTATTTTGCGGATGGTGTTGGGGTGGATCGGGCCGGTGAAGGTCGCGGTGCCGGTACTGACAGTGTTCCGGGGGCCCGGCTGCTTCGGGGTGTTGGTTTCTTCTGTGGCGCTCGTGGTGGTGTGGGTGAGGTGTTGGAAGAGGTCGTGGTGGTCGATGGTGACGGTGAGTTGGGGTCGGAGTCCGCCGTTGCTGGGCAGTTTCCCGGTGGTCATGGCCACGGCGCAGGCTCCGATGAGGCCGTCGAGGAGTTTCTGGGCGCGGGAGCGCCGGTCCAGCTGAGGGCCGGTGGTGCCGGTTTGGGTGTTTGTGGTGTTGGTGAGTCGTGGGTTGGTGGCGGCGTTCATGGCGGTGGTGAGGGTTTCGTATTGTTCGGTGGTGGCGAAGATTTCCAGGTGGTGGAGTCCGTGGCGGCGTCGGCGGCGGAGGAACGCGCCTTGGACGTGGCGGAGGGCTTCTTCGGTGGGTTCGGGGCCGTTGTGGTCGATGTGGTCGATCCAGCGGTTGGCCATTGTGGTGACGAAGTCGGGGTCGGATTGTGTGGCGGTGGTGGTGAGGGCGTGTTCCATGCCGGTGAGGGTGTCCGGGTCGGTGAAGTGTTGGGCTTTGTCCAGGGCGGTGCTGATGATCGTCGCGGACCGGGACGGGACCTGTCCGGTGTGGAGGGCGTCGGCGAGTCTTTGACGATGGGCCGGGATTTCCTGGCCGGTTATTCCGGCTCCGGGCAGGACCTCGTTCGCGAGGGCGAGCCTGCGCCGTGCTTCGCCGATCCCGATCCTCAACCGGGCCCGGAGGAACTCCGCCGCGTTCCGGTACCCATCATCCAAAACACTGCCACCACCACCAGCACCAGCACCATCAGCAGCAGCAGCCGGGACGGAGTCACCGCCACCGCCGCCTTCTGACTCACCGGCTGGTTCGGTCCACCCCGTCCGCCATTCCTGGGCGCCGGACGCCGGGGACTGTCCGGGCTGCTGTGCCGGCACCGCACGCTGCGCCTCGGTCCGGGTCCGCTCCACAGCCTGCGCCGCAACGACCTGCACGTACTCAAGGGCCCGGCAAATCTCTTCGACCGATCCTGCGAAATCTGCGGCCTCCGTGAAGTCAAACAGCCGTGTCTCCTCGGCCGCGAGTGAACGCACGGCCGCCACTGCTGCAGCACCCCATGCCAGCGATTCGGCGAGTCCTGCAGCTCCGGCGCGGCCCTCAAATGGCATACCGCCGGTTAGCCGCACGCCAGGGTCGCTGCCGGTCAGCGCGGCGGCGAGTGACGCCGTCGAACCTGTTTTCTCGCTGTGGCGAACGCGTCGGGGCAGGACTTTGGCGCCGGGCGAACCTGCCCGCCGCGCCAAAACATCCCCAATGCTTCCCATGCATCAACCCTGCCAGGAGGGTCTGACATTTTTAGCAGCCCACCCCGGACAGGCTCCGGACATGGCTGACGCGGGCCGAAGAGTCTGGGGGAAAACTCCGACCCGCGCCAGGTCCATGGGGTTGGCTAGCCGATGATCTTCATGGCCTGCCAACCGGTGCCGAGGCTAGTGGGCGGGACGTTGCTGAGAGTCCCGTTGCCGCTGCCTGGGTAGAGCCACAGGGTGTCTCCGATGCGGCCGATGACGTCGTTCTTGTTATCGCCGTCGAGGTCCCGGGGGCCTGCGATCGATGTTCGGTTGTCCCAACCCGCGGAGATTTGCTTCCATGCGAGCCATCCGCGGGTTCCATCGCCGGGGTAGAGCCAGAGGGCGCCAGTATCCGAACGCCTGGCCAGCACGTCTCCCGTACCATCTCCATTAAAGTCCCCGGTGCTCAGAATTGCATTCATAACATTCCAGCCGGTTCCAATCGTGATTGGCGTCCGGAGCCCGCCGCTGCCGTTGCCTTCGTAAAGGCGCAGATCGCCGGTGCTCCGCCTGGCGATCAGGTCAGGGATTCCGTCGCCACTGAAGTCGCCCGGGGAGAACAACTGGCTCATGGTGCTCCATCCGGTGCTCACCTGGACCCTGGCGCCGAAGCTGCCGGCGCCGTCGCCCGGGTAGAACCACAGGACGTCACCTGCCCGGGCCAGCAGGTCCGGTTTGCCGTCCCGGTTGAAGTCGCCCGGGGTTATGGTGTCGGTGATCGTGGACCATGCAGGTGCCGCCAAGGCCGTTTGCCGCGGCCCCAGACCGCCTCCGCCATTGCCCGGGTAGAGGTACAGGTTGCCGGCAGTATCGGAGGACAAGACGTCGGCCTTGCCGTCGCCGTTGAAGTCATGGGACGACGGTGGCCCGGCTGCGGGAACGCTGTACGTCTGGGTTCCAATGGGTGAGGTGTTCCCTGCAGCGTCCACACCGACGTACTTCAGGGTCAGCTGTGATGTCCCCATGACAAGCGGAGCCGAATACTTGAAGTTGGTGGCAGACTCCGTAGCCGTGGGGCTGCTGCCGTCTGTGGTGTAGTAGATGCTTGCGCCTGGTTCATCGGCGGAAAGCGTGATGGTTGCCCCGCTGGCCAGCGCACGGCTGGTTGGGTTCGCCGTCACCACAGGCGCCCGCGTGTCAGGCGGAACGTTGTAGGTCTGCGTGACGACATCGGAGACGTTTCCGGCAGGATCCGTGGCGAAGAATTTCAGGGTCATCGGATCCGGGCCCGCGAAGACAATCGGCGTGGAGTAGACCAATCCTGCAGTGAGGGGATCGCTGCTGTCCTTGGTGTACTTGATCACGGAGTTTGCCTCGTTGGACGTAAGCGTGATGCTGGTGCCCGGGGCGTAGGCGCCGCCCAGCGGGTTGGCCGTCACCACAGGCTTGGTCACGTCCGGGCCGGTGGAGTAGCTCTGAGTCACGACGGCCGACGGATTGTTCGCAGCGTCCACGGCGAAGTACTTCAGCGTCAGTGGACCATTCACGGTGATCGGCGTGGCATATTTGGCACTCGCGGTGGTGGGGGTCGTCCCGTCCAGTGTGTAGAAGATCGTCGCAGGTTCGTTCGCGGACAGGGTGACCTTTTGCCCGATGTCATAGGTGCCGCCGGGCGGTGTCGCCGTCACTTCGGGTGCAACGACGTCGGCCGTGATGTGGGCCTCGAACTCGGACAAGCCGACGCTCGTGGTGGAGCCGCTCACGGAGGTGATGTTGAAGCGGACCGAACTGACTGTCCGTGCCGGGAAATTCACTGTGAGTCCCGAACCGTTGTTAGGCAGGGCGCCCACTGGCACGGTGCTGCCATCCGGGAAGGCCAGGTTGCCGCCGGTTACCTGGTCGCTGAGGACCGGTCGGTCAAAAAGCGTCACGGCGTTGATGGTCCGGGCAGGGGAGAAGTTGTACTGGATCCAGCTGCCTGCCTTGCCGCCGTTGGTGACCCATTCGCGGTTGGCGTCCATGGGCGTACCCCATGCGTACCCGTCGCGGGCCTTCTCGGGGCTCTGCCCCGAGGCCTTCTGCGAAGAAGCGCTCACTGTTGTGCCTGCTGATTTGGCAGCATTGCCCGTCCACTCGATGGCCGTGATGTACTGCCGTTTGAGCCAGTCGCTGTAAGGCGGCGCCGGGCAGGGAGTGTCGCAGAGGTATTTATCGAAATCGGCGAAGCGCACAAAGGTGTTGACTTTGTTGGTCAGGTCCGCGCCCGTCACATTCTGGGCGTATTCATCGATTACATAGGCGTCGTATGCAGATGCCGTATGGGGTCCCGTGTAGGCCCTGCTGGCCAGCTGGGCAAACTTTGCTGTGGCCCAGTGATCGCTGTGGTCGTAGGGGTCCTGGTAATTTCCCGTCCAATCTTGGGTCCGGAAGGTGGTGGGTTGGTAATTGGCCACCAGCTGGTTCAACGTCGTCTGGAATTGCGCCTTGGTAAACGCTGCGGCCCCATCAACCGGACGGATGGAGCTGAGCCGGCCGTCCCACAGTTTCAGGATGCTCTGGCCGTTGTAGCGGCTGCTGCCCCTCCCATCCGGGAAGCCATCCGGAAGCCGCATGAAAACGACGGAAACGTTGGGTGCCGCATTCAAGGTCTGAAGGGTGAGGGGTCGGCCCGGTACGCCCGCGTCGGAGGTGGTCCAGGCATCGGCTACGCCCGCCATTTTCGCGTAGCTTGCCCTGATTCCCGCTTCCAGGCTGTTCCAGTACGCAGCCCCTTCACCGGCTTCACCCGCCGTTGCGTACACGGTCTGCACGCAGCGCTTGGACTGGATGTCACGCATGAAATCCGGACTGATGAAAATCAGGTCATCATCGGTGTGGGCCACTATCTGCATGGCGCCGCCTGTGCCCGGGCACGGCGGGACCGCAGCCGCGGAAGGCGCCGCCACACCAAGGGTCAGGGCAGAAAAGGCAACAGCGGAACCCAGCAGGAAAACAAGGATTCTCCGGAAAAGGGAACGGGTACTGAACAGGGTGGAATGAGTATGACGCCGAGCGTATTTTGGACGGTCCACAACCATGCTCCTCGAGCAGATGTTGGGCCCCCCAGCCGGCAAATTTACGACGCCCCCGGGACGTCATTGCGGAATTCAGTTGGGTACTGCCATTGCCTTTCATGGATCGAAAGTGGAGCAGTGATCGATACTGTACTCCTCGGCGAAATACATGGCTAGGGTCCGGGCCCCTCTCTGCGAAATCCCGGCGGTCCGCATAAACCCCGCATTACGCTGAATTCATGAACCGCACCGCAGCTTTGAACCCAAGTCCTCGAACACTCGACGTCGAAAGCGTGGTTCATTTCGATCGGCTGGTCGGTGCCGGAGCCCGGTCAATGCACGGTTGGCACGCGCAGTCGTTGGACCTTCGCGGCTACTCGCGCCAGCTCAAAGCGATGGATCCGCAAGGTGCCATCTTCCTCGGCTGCACCTTCGACACCGGCGTGGAAGAAAGTCTGCGAAGCCGTGGCGCACTGATCTTTCCGAAGCTGCTGGGTGTTCCCTTTGACCCGTACCGCGGCACTCTCTACACCCCGGCGGAGCTCTACCGGGACATCCCGGCTACTGAGTACGAGTCCACCCTCGACGCGCAGGTCTACCAGTGGAGCATCCTGCCCGGCCAGCGTCAGAGCCTCGACGCCACGCTCGCCGCAGCGCTGCACGATCACGCCATAGGCGACGCCCTGGACGAGGCATTGGATCAGGGCCCCTTCGCAGGAAGCAGGATTGTGGGAGTCATGGGCGGCCATGCCGCCCAGCGAGGATCCAGGGAATTCGCCGACGCCGCCCGGCTGGGCAGCCTGCTCGCCCAAGCCGGCTTCGCCGTCGCCACGGGCGGGGGTCCCGGTGCCATGGAAGCGGCCAATATGGGCGCCTACTTCAGCGGAAGGCCCGACGCCGAACTGCAGGCGGCCCTTGCGACCCTCGCCGATGTACCGGGGTTCAGGCCCTCGGTGACGGCTTGGGCGCGTCAGGCGGCGGCCGTCGTCGAACATTACCCGCAAGGCACCCCGACCCTCGGCATCCCTACCTGGTTCTACGGGCACGAGCCGCCCAATCTGTTCGCCACCCACATCGCCAAGTACTTCGCCAACGCCATCCGGGAAGCCATCCTGTTGGAAGTCTGCAACGGCGGGATCGTGTTCCTGCCGGGAGCTGCAGGCACGGTGCAGGAGATTTTCCAGGACGCCTGTGAGAACTACTACGGCGCGCCCGAAACCATTACCCCCATGGTCCTGGTGGGCCGCGAACACTGGGAACGGACCTTCCCGGCGTGGCCTATGCTGCAGAGCCTGGCCGCCGGGAAGCCCATGGCGGAGCGTATCTTTTTGGTGGACACGGTGGAGGATGCGCTCGCGGTGTTGGCCCGCTAAGACACAGCCCGGCTCAGAAGTCTTTGCTGCAGGGACCTGAACCCAGTTCCGCGAGCCCCGTCAGGTCGCCTGCGGCATATTCCCGTACCCACGATGCCTGCCCGAACATGAGTTGCCGGGGATCGTCCACGTGGTCCAGGCCCACCAGGTGTCCGAGCTCGTGCAGGATGACCGCCACGCCGATGTCCTCACCGTCCGGGGTGTCCACGATCCCGGCAAACTGTGGTGCATCCAGTGAGACTGTCCCGGTCACGTATGCCTTGTAGCCGTTGCTCAGGCCAATGGAGGAGCTTCCGCCCAGACCCACCGTCTGCCCGGTCAGGCGCGGTACCTGCTCCGGGGTGCTCCAGGCGATCAACACCGGCGCCCAACGGTCCCCGTATCTGGCCGGCTGATACCCGGAACGGTTGGGGGAGGGAACCTCGGAACTCGGCCCGTCGTAAATGAATCTCAACCCCGTAGCTCTCCCGGTTTCATGGACAGCCTTCTCTACAAGAACCTGCCAGGAAGCCGGTGCGAGGTCCGAATTCACCACGTAGTGGATGGGCCTGCAGGGCGAGTACGCCAAGGGCGTGCCGTCTTCTTTGACTGCCAGGAACTTGTACGAGCTGCTGGCTTGGACCAGCGGGGGCGGCGTGCCGAGGGGCGCGTCGGCTTCTTCACGTCCGGGCAGGGGATCGTCCCGTTGTCCGAAGGGTGCCAGCCCGGGACGTGGCGGCTGGCTCTGGCTTTCCGATGATCCGTAGAGGAATTGCTGCAGCTCTCCGCCGAAATAGGCTCCGGCGCACACGAGCCCCAGGATGCCCAGCAGGAACAGGATGGCGGCGACGCTGCTGTGCTTGATCGGCGGGCGGTGCTCAGGCGGCTCGTGCGGACCCGAAGGCGGAAGGTAATGGGGCCGGGGAGGATCCGGGTCCGGCCACTTGGACGACCCATAAGGTTCCATGGAACCCCCTGACGTGGAGGCCGCGGACGGGCGGTGGGGCGCCGCCGTCGGCCGTATTCGCCAGCATAAGTCCAGTGTCCCCGTGAGTCCATGGCCTTTGTACCCAACGCCTGAAAGCTGCTAGATGTCCTTGCGGCAGGGGGCTGATGCCAGGAGATGGAGGCCGTTCAGGTCACCGGCGGCCAGACCGTCCGGTGCCCCGATTTCCGGGTACATGAGCTGGATCGGATCGTCCACATGGTCCAGTCCCATCACGTGTCCCAGCTCGTGCTGCATGACGGCAAGGACGTAGTCCGCACCGCCGGGATCGGCCAGAAGTTCCGCGATCTGGGGTGTGTCCAGCTCCAGGCTTCCGGTGATGTAGCTTTTGGGGCCCTTGTCCAGCGAATACATGGTGCTGCCGCCCGTGCCGATGACCTTCCCTTCAAGGGCCGGCGCCACTTCTGGTGTGGTCCACGAGATCAGCAGGGGAGCCCACCGGTCGCCGTAGCGGTTGGGTTGGTAGGGCTCTCGCCGGTCCGCGGGTTGTTCGTCGGTTGTTCCGTCGTTGACGAACTGGATGCCCGAGGCTGCAGAGATATTGGCAATGGCCGTCGCCAGGAGGGGGTCGGTTCCTTCGGGAGCGGAGGCGTTGTTCACCACGTAGTGCAGCGGCCGGCAAGGGGAATAGCCCACCGGGGTGCCGTCGTCGTTCATGGCCAGGAACTTGTACGAATCATTGGTGGTGCCCGGTGCCGTCGGCGAGGCCAGCGGGGCGTCAGCTTCCTCAAGTCCCGGCGGTGGTGCGTCCGGAATGCGGGCCGAGGTGGGCTGTATCTTCCCGGTTTGCGGGCCGCCCGGGACGCTGACGCCCGGGAACAGTGCCGTGATGCGGGGGTCGCCATTCAGGAACCAGGACACCAGCACAGCGACCGTCGCCGCGATGAATGCCATCAGCAGGCCGAGCAGAACGCGCTGGGTTGTTCCCGATCGCCGGTGCTTCGGCACGTGCGTAGCTTCCCGCTCCCAGTCCACGGTTCTCCATTCCTCAGGCCCTTGGTCACGCGGGGCAGCGCGGAGGACGAACCAACATTACGGTCTGCCGGGGGAGCAGTCCAAACTCAGACGATCGCCGCGCCGAACAGCAAACCGAGACCGTAGGTGGCAGCAGCTGCTCCCAGCCCGATGGCCAGTTGCCGCAGGCCGCGGCTGAGCGGCGACGTACCGGACAGCAAACCCACGACGGCGCCTGTCGCCAGCAGCGCGATGCCCACCAGGACTCCGGCCACCAGGAGCGCGGCCATACCCGTCATCCCGAAAAGGAAGGGCAGGATCGGAACGATGGCTCCCGAGGCGAAGAAGCAGAAACTGGACAGCGCCGCGCCCCACGCCGAACCCACCGATTCATGCTCATCGGCCACCGGCTTCTCGGGCTGCAGGGAGAGGCTGGGATCGCAGTCGCAGCTGAACAATCCCATGCGCTCGGCTGCCCGGTGCTCGGCGGCTTCGCGGGTCATGCCGCGTGCCAGGTACACGAGGACCAGCTCGTTGTGGTCGATGTCCAGCGACGGGGCTGCGGTCAGGGTGGCCTGGGTGGGGAGGGTGGCATTGAGCAGTTCGCGTTGCGAGCGGACGGAGACGTATTCGCCGGCACCCATGGACAGTGCGCCAGCCAGGAGCCCTGCAACGCCGCTCATGAGGACCACGGAACTCGGTACACCCGTCGCGGCCATGCCCATGACCAGCGACAGGTTGCTCACCAAACCGTCGTTGGCGCCGAAAACTGCAGCACGGAAGGTACCCGAGAGCCGGTTGCGTCCACGGGTCGCCAGGCCCCGGACTACTTCCTCGTGGATTTGTTCATCGGCCACCATCGCGGGGGTGGCGGCCGGCTCGGTTCCGTAGGGGGAGCGGCCCTCTGCACGTTGCGCCAGGGCCAGGACGAAGACCGAACCGAAGTTGCGGGCCAGGAACCCCAGGAACTGGCTGCGGGCGGAAGCTGCCTTGGGCATGCCTGCGTGCTCACCCAGGAGTTTGAGCCAGTGCGCTTCATGACGCCCTTCGGCTTCGGCCAGAGCCAGCAGGATCTGCCGTTCCTCGCCGTCGCGGCGCTGGGCGAGTTCGCGGTAGACCGCAGCCTCGGCGCGTTCATCGGCAAGGTACTGCCGCCAACGCCTGATGTCCGACGCAGTGGGTGCTGCCGGTTCTGCGGTGTGGTGGAGGGCTGCGGGTTCGATTGCGGGGTCCGGAGCGGGGCTCGACGAACTGTGGGATTCCTGGTGCATCTGCACTTTATCTCCTGTGCTGGGTGGGGTAGTTGCGGCCCCATTGCACGCCCCACACTACCGCTTATTTGCAGGGTTTTTTGGCTGGTATTCCTTAGCTGGAATGTTCGGTGCACCGTAATTTCCGGCTCTGCTTGACCCTCGCTTTGGCCGGTGCTCAGATGGAAGGACAGGGGCGGGGAGCCTCCCCGCACTCGGTTAGCGGGCTCTTACAGGCCCACGGGACGGAGGTTGCACCATGGACACCACCGAATCACACGCCAAGTACCCGGAACGCACCACCATCGAGTCGGACCCGGCCTACGACTACGCCGAAGACCAGGAAGTGGACGAGCCCTGGGTTGAGGAAGTGGACGCCCCCGAGGACGACGAACGGGTGGTGCCGATCGATGAGACCGAGGAATTCCGTGGGGAGGAAGAGGAAATCTAGTCCTCGTCCCGGCTGCCGAGGGCGAACAGGCGCGGCTGGCCATCCCGTTTTCCTGTCGCGGCCACAGTAACCGTCAGGGTCCGGGACGCCTCGCACCACGTTGAGGGCCGGACGGCCTGGGCCAGCGCTCTGGCGATCTGCTGCGGATGGGGATGCCGGAAGAACAGGGTTTCGTTCCTGGCCACTATGGTGACCGTGCCCAGGTAAAGGTCGACGGCGGGAATCACCGTGACGTTCCGGGCTTCGGTTGGGCCGGTGGTGTTGTGGGCGTGGCTGGCATCGCTCTGATACGGCAAGGTGCTGCTCCTGTGGAGAGTGCTCTTGCCCGCTCGGTTGTCTCAGGTCCGGGACGGGCCGCTTCCTCATCCGAACCACCCGTGAACATGGGGTTGGTGCATGGCCAGTCGGAGCTTGGCGCCACATCTCTTGAAGCTGGGACAACAGTACCGCACCTGCGGTTGTGAAGGCCCTTTTGCCGGGAACAAAACGACGGCGGTGCCGCCCCCGCGAAGGGGCGGCACCGCCGTCGGGTATTGCCTGGTTACTTGCTGCTGCCCACCGGGTGGACTTCCGGCGGCAGTTCCTCGGAGATGGCGCCGGCTACGCGCTTGTCCCAGGCCTCGCGGACGGCTGCGTCCGTGGGCGGAGTCAGCAGGGAGACCACGACGTAAACCACCAGGGAAGCACCGAGGCCCCAGTAGATGGGCTCGTTGGCGTAGACGCCGTCTTCGCTCGGGATGACACCAACCGCGTACATGATGAGCAGGGCCAGTGTCAGAACTGAGCCGACTGCCATGGACCATGCAGCCGCGATGCCCGTTCCGCGCTTCCAGACCAGGCCGCCGAGAATGGCGACCAGGAGTCCGCCCACCAGGATGTCGTAGGCGATGGTCAGGGCAACAACGACGTCCTGCGCTGCCATGGAAATCAGGACGGCAACGATGCCCAGGCCCAGGACCCAGTAGCGGTTAGCCTTGACGTCGTGCTCGGGGTTTTCCGTGTCGTCGGTGTTGATCGTCTTGCCGAACCAGCTGGCCACGAACGGGACAACGTCTGCGCGGGCCACCGTAGCGGCGGCGATCAGGGCGCCCGAAGCGGTGGACATCATCGCAGCCACAGCCGCGGCCATCACCAGTCCGCCGATGCCGACGGGCAGGATGTGGGTTGCCACCTCTGCGTAGACAACGTCCTTGCCGAGGTTGGCGACATCGATGTCCGGGAGGGCGACGCGGGCAGCCAGGCCGATCAGTGCGCCGGCGATGCCGTAGAGGATGCAGTAAACACCGGCGGTAGCTCCGCCCCAGCGTGCAACGGTGGCGGTCTTGGCGGTGAAGACGCGCTGCCAGATGTCCTGGCCGATCAGGAGGCCGAGGGTGTAGACCACGAAGTAAGTGATGATTGTCTGGACGCCGATGCCGTCGATCTGGAAGAAGCTGGCGTCAAGGCGCTCACGGATGCCGTCCATTCCGCCGGCTGCGTTCAGGACGAACGGCAGCATCAGGAAGAAAATGCCTACGGTCTTGATGAGGAACTGCACCTGGTCTGCCAAGGTGATGGACCACATGCCGCCGATGGTGGAGTAGACCAGCACGATGGCGCCGCCGACGGCGATTGCCAACCAGCGTTCCCAGTCGAAGAGCACCACGAAGATGGTGGCGTAGGCGCCGGTGGACGTGGCGCAGAGCATGAGGGTGTAAGCCAACATCACGATTCCGGATGTCTGGGTGGCTTTGCTGCCGTATCGCAGGCTCAGCATTTGGGAGACCGTGTAGATCTTCAACCGCTGGATGGTGCCGGCGAACAGGAGGCTAAGGAGCAGCACGCCGGAGCCGATGGCCACCACGAGCCACATGCCGGAGATGCCGAACTTGTAGCCGAGGCCCACGCCGCCCACGGTGGATGCGCCACCGAGGACCACGGCGGCCATGGTGCCTGTGTAGAGGAAGGGTCCCAGGCGGCGGCCGGCCACCAGGAAGTCGCTGTTGTTCTTTGTGCGGGACTTGCCCCACCAGCCGAAGGCCAGCATGGCGAGCAGGTACACCACCACGATTGCGATATTACTAGCCGAAGATTCCATGAACGGTCCTTGGAGCTGATGCACGGAGGTTGGGGTTTTCGACGATACTCCTGCGATGCGTCGAAGTCTCTGTGCGGATGATTGGAGATTTGGGTTTGGAGCTTGGGGATGTGTTGTGTGCCTCACAGACAACACTTGTTGCCTATGAGGATATGTTGTGATCGGAGTAACAGTCAAGATCCTTTGGACTTGGTTACGCCCGCAGTGGCCCTGTTGGCGTGCCTCCCGGCTACTATTGCTCCAATGACAGGGCCACATGACAGGCCTGAAAGGTTCGTGAATGAAGGCTCTACCCGTTGAACCGAGCAATGTTCCCGTTGCCATCGGTTCCAGAATCCGCGCAGCCCGGCAAGCGCAGCGCCTCACCATCGAGCAGGTTGCGGACGCCACCGGGTTGACCAAAGGCTTCCTGAGCCGCGTGGAGCGCGACCTGACATCGCCGTCGGTGGCTTCCTTGGTGACCCTCTGCCAGGTTCTGTCCGTCTCCGTCGGCGACTTGTTCGCCGCGCCGGAGACCCATCTGACACGTCGCGACGACGGCCCCAGGATCTCGCTGGGCGGCCAAGGCATTGTGGAACGCCTGCTGACCGCACGTTCCGAGCGGCGCCTGCAGATACTCCAAGCCACCATCGAGCCCCGCGGGCGCGGCGAAAACGAGCTTTACGCGGTGGACTGCGACGTGGACGTGCTGCATGTGGTCAAGGGCCGCATCAAGCTCATCCTGACCAACGAAGAATACGACCTTGAGGAAGGGGACACCCTCTCCTTCCCGGGCCGCGAACCGCACACGTGGATCAACCCGACGGACGAAACCGTGGAAGTGCTCTGGGTGCTGGTGCCCGCAGCAAGCCGGTAGTTTTCCCTCCCGGCGTTGTGCACTCCCTCCCAGTTACCTCCTGTATTGGAAGCCAGGGACCGGGCCGATCCCCGAAAGTCCGGGGCTCGGCTGGGCAAAGCCGTCCACCAACCGGGCGGGATCGTCACGACGCAGCTTGAGAACCGCCTGGATCTCCGCGATCACGCGCTCCGGCTCGAACCAGATGACTTCCGGTGGGTACCTCAGGACCAAATACCCGTTGATGGTGGAGGCGTTGTTGCGTGCCAAGTCGTTGCGGAGGGCCTTTCTATCGGAGTGAAACGCGAAGCCGTCCACTTCAATAATGAGGAACTCTTCCAGAAGGAGGTCGACGCGCCCGATGCCAGGTATTGCCACTTGGGCGTCGAATGCAATGCCGTGGGTGCGGAGCAGATGCTGTGCATCGACCTCCACAATGGACTCTGCACGCAGGTCGAGATCCTTGAGCGCGTTGAGGACGGGCCGCGACCTGTCTCCCTGCAACTGTTCCTTCAGCAGTTCCAACGGCACACCGTGCAGTCGAACCGCCGAGATTGCCATTGCCGTTGAAGCGGGCGGCGCCAGGCAAGCCATGGCATGTAGGACTACATCTTCCACCGCGGCGATTGGGAGGCTGGGATGAGGTTCGAATCTCATGGTCCTGTGCCTGACGAACCCGGTGCCGTGACCGTGATCGCATGCCAGATGGTGGAGATCAGGTGCTTTGCGTATCCACAATCCGTAGTGTTGAGCTGCGCTGGCGCAGGAGACGTAGGAGTTGTAGCGGAGGGCGGTTGCCAACTCGGGTCTGTGATCCGCAAGCATGAAGATGCCCCGCCGGGGTTGTTTCGCACCCTTGCTTGGAAGGCGCGCGATGTCCCGGCGCGAATAGCCTGCGGCCAGGAGTTGTCCGGTCCGAGCCACGCCGCCTACTTTTTCGAGGTACTGGAAGGCGTCCATCGGACCAGTCCACAGGCTTCCAACGTTCCACGAAATGACGCACTTGCCGTATGTGGGCAACTCCAGCCGACGCTCCATCCCGGTTTGAGCTCCTGGTGGCGGCGCTCCTCCCCGGTTGCCGCCGCCCTTCGTCCCACGGGCCAAGCGGAGCGCCCGAAATCCGGGGATGAGCGGAGTCCGCGGGGGGACGAACTGGGGAGGAGCGCAGCCTGCGAAGGGACTAACCGGGCAGGAGCGTGCGAGGCGGCTAGCCCACGTGGACCCAGGGGCGCCGGGTGATGTCCGGCTCGGCTTCCCGGAGCACTTCGCGGGTGACGGGCGCGATCTCCCCTTCGCCGAAGAAGAGGAAGCGGCTCAGGTTCGAAATCGGGTTGCCCTCAGTCCACCGGAAGTAGATGTGCGGCATGAAACCGGTGACGTCGCGGATGTGGAGGAGTACTGCCGCCAGCGTGTTCGGCACATTGTTGCTGTGCACTTCCAGGATCTTGAACCCGTGCCGTTCCTTGCCCACCACCTGGAGTTCCTGCTCGAAGTCTGAACTGTCGTCCACGATGATCTCGATGAAGACGGCGTCGCAGTCCAGGGGGAGGTGGTTGGCCTGCTGGGCGTGCTGCAGCTTCTCCCGGTACCTGTCGGCACTGAAGCGTTTGGGTTCGTGCGCGATGATCCGGACCGGTCCGTGCGTGTTGTTGGCCGTGAACTCCAGGGCCTTCCGGTCCATCTTGATGTGCGTGGCCCGCAGCTCGAATGCCCGCCTCATCCTGGAGACGAAGCTGACCACCAGAATGCCAAGGATGAACAGGGCGGCAATTTTCAGGCCGTCCGGGCGCTCGATGGAGTTGACCACGGTGGTGTAAACGAAGACCAGGGAAATGAGGCCGAAGCCGATGACCTGTGCTTTTTGCTTCCTTCGGCGTGCCGACAGCGTCACGGCGATGGACGCGGAAGTGATCAGGACCAGCACGCCAGTGGCATAGGCGCCACCCTGGGCATTGACATCAGCCTGGAAGATGATGGTGACGATGAAGGCGATGACCGTGAAGACGAGGACCAGGGGGCGGAGTGCCCGCGCCCAGGCCGGTGCCATGCCGTAGCGCGGCAGGTACCTGGGAACAAGGTTCAACAATCCGGCCATCGCGGAGGCTCCGGCGAACCACAGAATGGCGATTGTGCTGATGTCGTACACGGTTCCAAAGCCATCGCCCAGGAACTTATGCGCGAGGTAGGCAAGGGCGCGGCCATCGGCCTTTCCGCCGGGTTCGAATTCAGCGGCCGGAATCAACATGATCGTGGTGAAGCTGGAGGTGATGAGGAACGAGCTCATGATGATCGCGGCGGTGGTCAGGAGCTTGTGGGCACCCTTGATGCGGCCGGCCGGATTGGCTTCCGTGTCCGTGGCATGGCCTTTGATCTGGGGCATGACGGCGACGCCTGTTTCAAAACCCGAGAGGCCCAGCGCCAAGCGGGGGAATACCAGCAATGCCAGGGCGATCATCATGATCGGATCGCCGTGGGAGGTGGTCAAAGCAGTCCACCAGTCCGTGATGACGCGGGTCTCGGTGAAGACGTGGCCGATGGATACGGCGATGACCACAAGGTTGAGCATCAGGAAGGCGCCCACCAGGACGACGGCCACGTTGATGGCCTCCTTGAATCCGCGGAGGAAGACGATGCCCAGACCCGCGATGAGCGCCAGGGTGATGGCGACGTTCTGGCCTTCAAGGAAGTCCGGCGCGAACGGGTTCTCGATGAGGTGGGCCGTGGCGTCGGCAGCCGACAACGTAATGGTGATCATGAAGTCCGTGGCCGCGAAGCCAAGGAGTGCCAGGACGAAGAGCTTGCCGCCCCAGCGGGGAAGGAGCCGCTCCAGCATGGAAATGGAGCCCTCGCCGCGTGGACTTTCCTTTGCCACCCGGCGGTAAACCGGCAGCGCTCCGGCCAGGGTTGCTGTGACCAGCAGCAACGTCGCCAAGGGAGAAAGCAGGCCCGCTGCCAGGGCGGCGATGGCGGGCTGGTACCCCAGTGTCGAGAAGTAGTCCAAGCCCGTGAGGCACATGACCTTCCACCAGGCCTGCGGCTTGTGGGACTCCGAGGGCTGGCCGTGGGGGCCTTGCCGCTTGCCTGAAGTGTCCGGCATTCCCTCAAGCAACCAGGGTTTGAGCTTGAAGGAATTTTTGGGCCGGTTGGCCGGGTCGGCCGGAGGCCTCGACAGGGTGGTCACGGTGTCCTTTCGCGCAGCACGGTACTGCTTCCGCATGGAGCGTATGGCCCGGTTCGACGCCGGGACACCGGTTTTTATGGAATCTTTACGCCTGCTGTGAGCGGCGTCTCATCCTTTTGGAAGGTTGTAAACAAGTGATGCATATTAGACAACTTTGAGTGTATGATGGGTGTCACAGTCCGCAGAATCAATCCCCCTATTCACTCAAGGAGTGGCGTACTTTGGAAGAACTCCGCATCGAGGCCAACGGCAACCTGGGCCCCATCGATTCATCCCGTATCCCGCGCTACGCCGGTGCCGCCACGTATGCCCGCCTGCCCCGCCTGGACCAGGTCTCCAAGGCCGACGTCACCGTGGTCGGCGTTCCCTTCGACTCCGGCGTTTCGTACCGCCCCGGAGCCCGCTTCGGCGCCAACCACGTGCGTGAGGCCAGCCGTTTGCTCCGCCCGTACAACCCGGCCTGGGACGTCAGCCCGTTCGAGAACATCCAGGTAGCCGACGCCGGCGACATGGCAGTGAACCCGTTCAACATCAACGAGGCCATCGAAACCATCCAGCAGAACGCCTTGGACCTCACGGCCAACGGCAGCAAGCTGGTTACCCTCGGCGGCGACCACACCATCGCCCTCCCGCTGCTCCGGGCAGCAGCGGAACGCGCAGGCGAACCCATCGCCATGCTGCACTTTGATGCCCACCTGGATACCTGGGACACCTACTTTGGCGCCGAATACACGCACGGTACGCCGTTCCGCCGGGCCGTCGAAGAAGGCATCCTGGACACGGAGGCCATCAGCCACGTCGGTACCCGCGGTCCGCTGTACGGCAAGAAGGACCTCGACGACGACCACCGCTTCGGGTTCGGAATCGTCACCTCCGCCGACGTCTACTACCAGGGCGTCCTGGAGACGGTGGCAAAGATCCGCGACCGCATCGGCAACCGCCCGCTGTACATCTCGGTGGACATCGATGTCCTTGATCCGGCCCACGCCCCCGGCACCGGCACCCCCGAAGCGGGCGGCATCACCAGCCGCGAACTGCTGGAGATCATCCGCGGCTTCCGCGGCATGAACCTCGTCGGCGCGGACGTGGTGGAAGTCGCCCCGGCCTACGACCACGCAGAAATCACCGGCGTCGCCGGCAGCCACGTTGCCTATGAACTGGTGACCCTCATGGCAGACAACGCCGTTGAAGGCGACCGCCACGGTGCCCCGAACGGCTACGCGCAGCAGGCCCTCGGCGCCCGCATCCAGGAAGTCGCACAGGCCATCGGAGGGCAGCGATGATCGATTTCGATCCTGGGACAGCAGCTCCCACCAAGGGGACCAACCAGCGCAACGGTGGGGACCTCGTCGTCGAGACCCTTGAAGCGCTGGGTGCCAAGACTGTTTTCGGTATCCCGGGCCAGCACGCCCTGGGTCTTTTCGACGCCATGGGCCGCGGCAACCTGCACTTCGTGTCCTCCCGTGTGGAGAACAACTCGGCGTTCGCAGCTGACGGCTACTCCCGTGCCACCGGCGAAGTCGGTGTGCTGTTCCTGTCCACCGGTCCGGGCGCGCTGACGTCCCTCGCCGCCCTCCAGGAAGCGTATGCCACGGGTGTTCCCATGGTGGTTGTTGCCAGCCAGATCCCGCTCGACGGACTGGGCGCACGCCGCAAGGGCATGCTGCACCAACTCGATGACCAGAAGGCCTCAGCGGCGAACGTCACCAAGAGCCAGCGCCTCATCCAGCACGCATCCGGCATTCCGTCGGCCATCCAGGACGCCTGGACCGAGGCCATCTCCTCGCCCCAGGGGCCGGTCTGGATCGAAATCCCGCAGAACGTCCTGCTGGATCCGATCATGGTGCCCCCGGTTGAAGACGCGCTCGCCGAAGCCTTCGACAACCCGCCCCGGGTGGAGCTGGTCCGCGAGGCTGTGAAGTGGCTTTCGACGGCGGAACGTCCGGCGATCATCGCCGGTGGCGGTACACGCCGTGGGCGGGCCGAAAAGTCGTTGCTCTCGATTGCCGAGCAGTTGCGCGCACCGGTCATTTGCACCCCCGGCGGCAATGGCGCGTTCCCGTGGACCCACGAGCTGTCCCTGCAGTCGTGGATCGAGGACCGGTACATGACCGATGTCCTCGAAGACGCCGATGTGTTGATTGTGATCGGCTCCTCCCTGGGCGAGGTGACGTCGAACTACTTCACGTTCGAACCCCGCGGCCGCATCATCCAGATCGACGCCGAACCCCGGGTCCTCGAGTCCAACCGGCCCGGCCTGGGCATCCGCGCCGACGCCGGCCAGGCCCTCGCGGCCCTCGACGAAGCGCTCAAAGCAGCCGGAGCCGCGAATGCAACAACGCGCTCCTGGCACGGAACCGCTCCGGAAGATGTGGTCAAGGAATCCCTGGCGAAGGTCAAGGCCCGCCTGGAATCCCAGGACCTTGCCAAGGAGCTGAAGTTCATGTCCGACATCCGCGAGGCCGTCCCGGCGGACATGCAGACGTTCTGGGACATGACCATTTCCGCCTACTGGGGCTGGAGCTGCTGGGATGCCCGGCAGGGCCAGTTCCACTCCGCCCAGGGCGCCGGCGGCCTCGGCTACGGTTTCCCCGCGGCCATCGGCGGAGCCGTGGGCCTGGAAACCACCGGCAAGACCGGTGGTTCTGCACGAGTGCTGGCTGTCTCCGGTGACGGCTCCTCCATGTACTCCATCTCGGAACTCGCCACCGCCAAGCAGCACAACGTCCCGGTCACTTGGCTGATCGTCGACGACGGCGGCTACGGCATCCTGCGCGAGTACATGGTGGGCGCTTTCGGCCAGGCCACAGCCACCGAGCTCGCCCGCCCGGACTTCGTGAAGCTCGCTGAAGCCTTCGGTGTCCCGGGCCGCCGGGTTGCCCCGGAGGATGTCGGGGACGCGCTTAAGGCGTCCTTCGCAGCGGACGGACCCAACGTCGTCGTGGTTGAGACGCTGCTGAAGATGTTCGGCCCCACCCACCTGGACGACTAAGGCGATCAAGTCCCTAAAGAGTCAGCCCCCGCACGGAATACCGTGCGGGGGCTGACTGCGTTGCGGGGATGCCGGCGGCAAGGGAAGCGGTTAGTCGAGTTCGCGTTGGGTGCCTTCGGGCGTGGCCTTCACGGCGATGGCCGATGCCAGCATGGCGGCAATCCAGAAGACCGCGATGAGCCAGATTCCACCGCCGGCGGCAAGGCTCAGTCCGGCTACGATCATGGGCGTGAAGCCCGCACCGATCATCGAGGCACCCTGGTAGGCCAGCGATGCTCCCGTGTAGCGGTTGCGGGTAGGGAACTGTTCGGCGACGTATGCGGCAATCGGGCCGTACAGGAAGCCCTGGACCAGTCCGTTGCCCAGGATGATCGCGGCCGCGAAGCCCCACAACTCACCGTTGCTCATCAGCATGAGGATCGGGTACACCAGCACGGCGCCCAGGAGGGACGCACCAATGAGGACACGACGCCGGCCGATCCGGTCGCTGAGGCGGGCGGAGTAGAAGCAGATCACCAGGGTCAGCAGCGCGGCAACGGCCTTGATATTCAGGACACCGTTCTTGTCCGCCCCGCTCTCGACGGCGACGGAGACGCCCCACACCGTGGTCATGGACTGGCACACGTAGAACGAGGTGGTGGCCAGCAGGCCCAGGACTACGGCGCGGGGGTTGTTCTTCAGGACATCGAGCAAGGGCACCCGGCGCTGTTCGCCGGCAGCTTCCAGACGCTGGAAGGCAGGTGTTTCGGCCACCTTGAGCCGGATGACCATGCCGACGACAATGAGCAATGCGCTCAGCAGGAACGGCACGCGCCAACCCCACACGAGGAAGTCATTGCCGGAAACCGCGGCGAACAAGGACAGGGCAAGGGTGCCGAGAATGGCGCCGGCCGGTCCGCCGGCGTTGGCGAAGGCGGCCGCAAAACCGCGGTGCTTCTTGGGGGCGTGCTCGATCGCCATGAGCGCGGCACCACCCCACTCGCCACCGACGGCAACACCCTGGACCAGGCGGAGAAGAACCAAAGCCAGCGGCGCGGCCATGCCGATCTGGGCGGTGGTGGGCAGCAGGCCGATCGCCGTGGTGCCCAGTCCCATGATGAGCATGGACAGGACCAGCATCTTCTTGCGGCCAAGTCGGTCACCGAAGTGTCCGAAAATCAGGCCGCCCACCGGCCGGGCAATGTAGCCCACGGCGAGCGTGACGAACGAGGCGAACAAATCAAAGCCGGGGCCGAGGTTGGCGAAGAACACCTTGTTGAAGACCAGGCTTGCTGCCGTGGCGTAGAGAACGAAGTCGTAGTACTCGATGGCGCTGCCAATGAAGCTGGATGCGAGGATGCGACGCATGTCCTTGGTGTTCATGGACGCATCCGCCGAAGTGGCCGTGCCTGTCTTCGGGGCGGTTGGTGCTGAGCTCATGTGCTTCCTCAGTGTGGGTACTGGCTCGTCAGCGCTGACGGGCGAACGGGATGGTGTCGAGATCGTTGGGAACCGTGAACGTCCCGGAGAAATGCTCCCCGGCTTCCCGCCATACGGCTTCGGAAGCAGAACCGGGCACGAGGTGGTGCAGGGCCAGGTGGCCGGCACCGGCAAGCTCGGCGAGCTTCGCGGCTTCGCGGACGCTGGTGTGGGACTTGTAGTGGTGGTCGCGGGAAGCCCGGCTGGACTCATCGGTCTTGTCTGCGTACAGCGACTCCACCCAGTTGAAGTCGATCGCTTCATGCAGCAGGAGGTCCGTGTCCTGCGCCAAGGTGATCATGTTTTGCGTGTAAGCGGTATCACCGGAAATGGTCACGGAACCCTCGGCGGTGTCGAAGCGGAAGGCGAATGCCGGGGCCACGGGAGGGTGTTCCACCAGGATCGCGGTCACGGTGACGAGTTCGTCGCGGTAGACCTCGAAGGGTTCCATGTCCGGCGTCGGGTTGTTGTTGGGGTGGTAGCCCGATTCCGCCGGGATCCGGATGTCTTCGGCGTGGAAAATGTCCAAGGGGCTGGGCCGCAGGCTGTCCAGGATGCGGTCGTTGAGGTCGGTGGCGTGCGCTTTCATGAGCTGTTCGAACATCTGCCGGGTACCCGGCGTCGGATTTTCAGGCGCCAGCGGCTGAGGCTCGACGACGGCGCGCGGCGACACGGCGGGTAGCTCGCCGCGGTTGCCCGGTCCAATGATCTTTACGGGGGAGTCGAGGCGGTCTGTCAGGGCGTAGAGGCCGAAGATTCCCAGCCCGGCGAGATCGTAGACGTGGTCCGAGTGCAGGTGCGTGATGAAGAGTGCCCGGAGGTCCTTGAGCTGCAAGCCGGACTGGCTGAGCCGCCGTCCGGCGCCCTGGCCGAAATCCACCAGGTAGAAAGCATCCCCCACCACCACGGCGGTGGCGATCCCGGTGCGCTCGCCGGTGTCAGCCGCTGCCCACCATCGCGGTCCGCCGGCCGTTCCGAGGGTGACGATGTGCGGCTTCAGGGATGACGTCGGTGTCATGGATGCTCCTTTGACTGAATGGGCTTTCTTCCAGTGTGGTGCGGACCACGTCACTTGTATAATCAATCAATTCAAAGAAGTTCATAAGGAGAACTGATGGGTGAGTTTACGCTTCGGCAGCTGGAATATTTCGTGGCCGTGCTGGACCACGGTTCGCTCACCAAGGCCGCCAGTGAAAGCAATATCTCCCAGGCTGCCGCATCCATGGCCATCGCCCAGTTGGAGAAAAACCTTGGCCTGGACCTGCTGATCCGGACGCGCGCCAAGCGGGTGGAACCGACGCCGGCCGGAGTTGAGCTCGGCGTCCGGGCCCGGCGGATCCTCCGTGAAGCCGCAGATCTCCAGGGGGCACTTCGTGGTTCCCATGAGGACATGCGTGGTCGGGTCGCCATCGGCTGCATGATTGCCATCTCGCCTCGCTTGATCCCCGAGCTGATCCATGTCTTTGCGGCCAAATGGCCGGAGGTGGAGCTCGACTTCGTGGAGGGAAACGCCGAAGAGCTGCAGCGTGCCGTGGGGGAAGGCGAGTTGGACGTTGCGTTCATCTATTCGCTCCAGGCGGTTCCCGGCGTCGAAATTTTGACGGTGGCTCCTTCCCGGCCGCAGTTCATGCTGGCCGCCGATCATCCTCTGGCCGGCAGTGCCTCGCTGCGCTTTGCCGATCTCGCCGATGAGGATGTAGTCCTGTTCGATGTTCCACCCAGCGCGGAGCGGGTCATCGCGATGTTCCATTCGGCGGGCATCGAGCCGAAAGTGCGGTGGCGCAGCGTGGTGGCCCAGACAATCCGCGGCATCGTGGCCAGCGGCCGGGCGTACTCGGTGACGAATGTCTGGCCGGGAATCGAGTCCCTCTACACGGGTGCGCGTGTTGCGCTTGTCCCGATCGAGGACAAGGTGCCGGCGAACGAACTGGCAGCCGTAGTGGCGCCGGGCGTAAGCCGTCCGCGCCGCGTGGAGGAAGTCATCAACGCGGCCCGGGAGCTGACCCGCCCGGAGGCCTAAGCTCTTCCTTTAGTTTCCCAAAGCAATCAATCTGCGTTATAGTTGCTTTAGGCAAACAAAAAGGGGTGTTTTACATGTCTGTCGGTTCTGCCACAGCAACCGATCTTGTGCATCAGATCTTTGACCTGCAGCGGACTCTGCGCTGCGTGGTAACCGCGCACATGGCCCGCGTTCCCGACGTCGGAATGGCGGTCCAAGGGGTGATGCGGTTCATCGGCGAGGGGGAGACCCGTGCCACGCACCTGGCCGCGCGCCTTGGCGTGAGTGCGCCGGTACTGAGCCGCCACGTCGCGGAGCTCGAAGAACTCGGCTTCGTTACCAGGCGGCCGGATCCCGCAGACGGCAGGGCGCAGCTTCTGGCCCTGACTGAACGCGGGACGGCGAAGCTGCACGAATTCGAAGAACAACGCAGCGTGAGACTGCGGGATTACCTGGCGGATTGGAGCGAGGCTGACGCCCTCGAGGCCTCCCAGGTCATCAACAAACTCACCGAATCCCTCAAGGATTCAATCCGGGCAACGGCGGCCGGCTCCATCACAACAGACCAGACAGCTTAGGAGCCCACGCATGGCTACAGCAGCACCACAACATCCGCAGGCGGTGGACGCCGCAGCCAAGGCTGCCGCGCCCATGACCCACCGTCAGATCATGGAAGCCCTGACCGGCCTCCTCGCGGCCTTCTTCACGGCGATCCTCAGCAGCACCATCGTCGCCAACGCACTTCCCACCATCATGTCCGAGCTCAAGGGCACCCAGACCGACTTCGCCTGGGTCATCACGGCCGCCCTGCTGGCGAACGCGGCCACAACGCCCATCTGGGGCAAGCTCGCGGACCTCTTCGACAAGAAGCTCCTGGTCCAGCTGAGCATCATCATCTTCGTGGCCGGCTCGGTCATGGCGGGCCTGTCCGAAACCATCCCGCTCCTGCTTACCGCGCGCGTTATCCAGGGCATCGCCATGGGTGGCCTCACGGCCCTGGCACAGGCGATCATCGGATCCATGATTCCGCCCCGCGACCGCGGCAAGTACTCCGGATACATGGGTGCCGTCATGGCTGTCGGCACGGCCGGCGGCCCGTTGCTGGGTGGCTTCATCGTGGATAGCCCGCTCGGCTGGCGCTGGACGTTCTTCGTCTGCGTGCCACTGGCCGTCGTCGCGCTGATCCTGCTCCAGATCACGCTGAAGATCGAGCACATCAAGCGGCCCGCCAAGATCGACTGGCTCGGTTCCATCCTGCTGACCTCCGGCGTGAGCCTGCTCCTGATCTGGGTCTCCTTTGCCGGCAACCCGGAGTACTACGACTGGTTCTCGTGGCAGTCGGCACTCATGGTCGGCGGCGGCGTAGCACTCCTTGCGCTCCTGGTGTTCGTCGAAACCAAGGTTGCCCAGCCGATCATTCCGCTCAAGATCATCTCGGAGCGCACCACGGCGCTGGCCATCGTTGCTTCCGTTGCGGTTGGTATCGCCATGTTCGGCTCCTCCACGTTCCTGGGACAGTACTTCCAGGTAGCCCGTGGAGCCACACCCACCGAGGCCGGCCTGCTCACGCTGCCCATGATCGCCGGAAACCTCATCGGTTCGGTGGCATCGGGCATCCTGATCAGCCGCTTCGGCAAGTGGAAGAGGTTCCTGATTGCAGGCTCCGTTCTCCTTATCGGCGGGCTTGCCTTTGCAGGAACCATGGACCACACCACCGAACTCTGGATCGTGGCCATCTACACAGGCGTGTTCGGCCTGGGCCTGGGCATGCTGATGCAGAACCTGGTGCTGGCCGTACAGAACACCGTTCAGGCAAAGGACATCGGCACCGCAAGTGCATCGGTGGCGTTCTTCCGCTCGGTGGGTGGCGCGATCGGCGTCTCCGTTCTTGGCGCCATCATGTCCAACCATGTGAAGGACCTGGCGGTTGAAGGCATGGCCGCCGCCGGCATCCCCGTCCAGGGCGGCGCTTCAGGCGCCAGCATGGACCTGGCGGATATGCCCGCTCCCATCGCAGACATCATGCGTGCCGCCTACGGTGACGCGACTGCACAGATCTTCCTGATCTCCGCGATCATCAGCGTGGTGGCCCTCCTGGCAGTCCTCTTCATCAAGGAACGCCCGTTGCGCCGCACCGTTGATGCCGCACCGGAAAAGGAACTCGTGGCCACGGCCTCGGGAGAAGCCGGCATGTCGCTGGACACTGCGTCCATGGACGCGGTGAAGGCTGGCGACAGGGTGAAGACCGACGACGCCGCGAGCCCCGTGGGTGCCCGTCGTCCCCTTCCGGGGACCGGGCGTGAGGTACGGCCGGAGGATTCCGGTTCCGACCTCGACCTGGAGTTCGCCCGCATCCTGACCCAGGAACGGCCCTCAGCGACGGCCGACGTCAAGGAAGTACAGGAGCAACTGACACGCACGCAGTACGTCCTGGCCGAACAGCAGTTGCAGCTTAGCCGTGCCAACGTGGAACTGCAGGCCCGCTTGCGGGATCAGCAGACCATCGCGGAACAGCAGACCCGCACCGCTGAGGAACTTGCCGCGATCCGTAAGGAACTCAAGCGCGAACGCAGGCAGCAGGAACGTATGGCGTTGCTTCTGCTCCAGGGTGTTGAAGCCCGCCAGGAACACGGCAAGCACGCAGGCTGAAAGGCACTGACCCCACCCGGTTCGGGATTCCGGGCCCGCAAGGCCGGCTGCAGCGAAACAGAGCAGTTGACAGGTCAAGCGAACGGGGCCCGGGACAGGTCCAGCGAACAGGGCCGAACAGGGCAGGACTGAAAGCGCCGGCTGGGATTCCAGCCGGCGCTTTGCTGTGTTCCGGCAACCTTCTGCCGCTGGGGGAGCATGCACGACACGGCAGATACTCCGCTGGGATGATCTTTTCCCGAAGTTGTTTCGCCGGGGCAACGGATTTCGTAGAGTGGGGAGGCTAATACTGTCGGCCTCTGCTGCCAAACTTCTTTTCATCACATTCACGCACTCTTTCTAAGGACCCGTGGGCATGCTTGTCACCCTTATACGGCGCTACTCAAAGCCGTATTTGCCGCAGATTGTGGCCGTGCTGTTTTTTCAGCTGGCGTCCACCATCGCCACGCTCTACCTCCCCAGCCTGAACGCCAAAATCATCGATGAGGGAGTTTCCCGCGGCGACACTGATTTCATCTGGCAGACCGGTGCGCTCATGCTCGCTGTCGCCCTGGGACAGGTGCTTTCCGCCATCATCGCCGTGTACTTCGGCGCCCGCGTTGCCATGGCCATCGGCCGCGACCTGCGCCGCAGCGTGTTCCGCCAGGTCAGCAGCTTTTCCGCCCAGGATGTCAACCGCTTTGGCGCCCCTACCTTGATCACCCGCGGCACCAACGATGTCCAGCAGGTCCAGATGCTCGTCCTGATGGGCCTGAACTTCATGGTCTCCACGCCCATCATGTGCGTTGGCGGCATCATCATGGCCCTCCGTGAGGACCTCAGCCTTTCCTGGCTCGTCTGGGTATCGGTCCCTGTCCTGGTGGCAGTGGTTGGCTATCTCGTTGTCCGGCTCATGCCGCTTTTCCGTTCCATGCAGACCAAGATCGATGCCATCAACGGCGTTCTGCGCGAGCAGATCATCGGCATCCGGGTTGTCCGCGCCTTCGTTCGCGAACCCCACGAGGCCAAGCGTTTCGGCGATGCCAACCAGGACCTCACGGCCGTATCCGTGAAGATCGGCAACCTCTTTGTCCTGATGTTCCCGGCGATCGGCATGATCCTGCACCTGTCCACTGCGGCGGTGCTCTGGTTCGGCGGGCAGCGGGTCGATTCCGGTGACATGCAGGTGGGTGCCCTCACGGCCTTCCTGCAGTACCTGCTCCAGATCCTCATGGCCGTCATGATGGGAACCTTCATGGCCATGATGATTCCGCGCGCCTCCGTCTGTGCAGACCGCATCGGCGAGGTCCTGGACGTTGAGCCGTCCATCCACAACCCCTCTTCGCCGGTAGTGCCGGCTGAAAAGAAGGGACGCGTCGAATTCCGTGACGTCACCTTCAAGTACCCGGGTGCTGAAGCACCGGTCTTGAGCAACATCTCCTTCACGGCGGAGCCGGGCAAGACCCTCGCCATCATCGGATCCACCGGTGCGGGCAAGACCACCCTGGTCTCCCTGCTGCCGCGCCTTTATGACGTCGCCTCCGGTGAGGTTCTGCTCGACGGCGTTCCTGTCACCGAGATGGATGCCTCTGAAATCACCAGTCGTGTATCGGCGGTACCCCAGAAGCCGTACCTGTTCTCCGGAACCATCGAGCACAACCTGCGCTTTGGCAAGCCCGATGCCACGGATGAGGAACTGTGGGACGCGCTGGAAACCGCGCAGGCCAAGGGTTTCGTGGAGGAGAAGTCCTCCGGCCTCAACCGGCGCATCGCCCAGGGCGGTACCAACGTCTCCGGTGGACAGCGCCAGCGGCTTTCCATCGCCCGGGCTTTGGTGACCAAGCCGAACGTGTACTTGTTTGACGATTCCTTCTCGGCACTGGACGTGGCTACCGACGCCCGGCTCCGGAAGGCCCTGAAGGGGAAGACCAAGGATGCCACGGTCATCATCGTGGCCCAGCGTGTCTCCACCATTGCCGATGCTGACGAAATCCTTGTCCTGGACAACGGCCGCATCGTTGACCGGGGAACGCATGACGAACTGCTGGAGACGTCACCGACGTACCAGGAAATCGTCGAATCCCAGCTGAGTGTGGAGGAAGTGGCATGAGCGAGCAGAACCAGCAGAAGAAGCGTGGCTGGGCTGCCAAGGCCGAAGCCGCGAAGGATGCCAAGGCAACCGCTGCGGCAGAGGTTGCAACGGAAGCACTGGACGACGACGACTTCGTTGAGGAGGAGTACGTCCCCTCGGAGGCCGATGGCGGCATGTTCGGTGATGTGCCCGCAAAGAAGGCCAAGGAATTTTGGCCTTCCGCCAAGCGGCTCATGGGCTTGCTGAAGCCCGAACGCATCGGTGTGTTCATCGTGATCGGCCTCGTGATCGTTTCCGTGGTCCTCAACGTGATCGCACCCAAGGTTCTGGGCAGTGCCATGGATGTCATCTTCGGCGGTGTGATGGGCAAGCAGATTCCGCCCGGGGTATCGCAGGAACAGTTCGTTGAGCTCATGCGGCAGCAGGGCCAGGGGAACTTTGCCGACATGGTCTCCAAGATGGAACTCACCAACGGGATCGACTTCTCCAAGCTGACGTTCCTGATCTCGATAGTGCTGCTCATGTACTTCGTGGCCAACATCTTCCTGTGGGCGCAGGGCTGGTTGCTCAACAGGATCGTCATGCGGGTCATCAAGAAACTGCGCAACGATGTCCAGGCCAAGCTCAACCGCCTGCCGCTGAACTACTTCGACACCCGCCAGCGCGGCGACATCCTGTCCCGCGTGACCAACGACGTCGACAACGTCCAGCAAGGCCTCCAGCAGGCGTTCTCCCAATTGGTCAGCTCCGTCCTCACGGTCCTGGGCATTACGGTCATGATGTTCATCGTGTCCTGGGAGCTGGCGCTTATCGCGTTGATCGCACTGCCGCTTTCCGGTGTTGTTGCCGGGGTCATCGGTGCCCGCAGCCAGAAGCTCTTCGCTGCGCAGTGGAAGAACACCGGCGCGTTGAACGGGCAGATCGAAGAGTCGTTCTCCGGCCATGACCTGGTCAAGGTGTTCGGCCGCGACGCTGACATGCTGACGCGCTTCGACGAGAAGAACGAGGAACTTTACAAGGCATCTTTCGGTGCACAGTTCGTCTCAGGCGTGATCTTCCCGGCCATGAACTTCGTCTCTTACCTGTCCTATGTCGGGATCGCCGTGGTGGGTGGCCTGCGGGTTGCTTCGGGTTCCATGAGCCTGGGCGATGCCACTGCCTTCATCCAGTACTCACGCGAGTTCACGCAGCCGCTGGGCCAGATTGCCGGCATGGCCAACATGCTGCAGTCCGGCGTCGCCTCCGCTGAGCGTGTCTTCGAATTCCTGGACGCTGATGAAGAGGTCGAAGAGAACGGTACGCGCCACCTTCCGGCAAAGACTGACGGCCATGTTGAGTTCGAGCATGTCTCGTTCAGCTACGTGGAGGACAAGCCACTCATTGAGGATCTTTCCTTCAGTGCCGAGCCGGGCCACACTGTGGCCATTGTTGGGCCCACAGGAGCCGGCAAGACCACCCTGGTGAACTTGGTGATGCGTTTCTACGAGCTCAATTCCGGCCGCATCACCTTGGACGGCGTGGACATCAAGGACCTCACCCGTTCCGAGCTCAGGTCAAAGGTGGGCATGGTGCTGCAGGACGCCTGGCTCTTTGGCGGGACCATCTACGACAACATCAAGTACGGCAAGCTGGATGCCACGGAAGAGCAGATCATGGAAGCGGCGAAGGCCACGTACGTGGACCGCTTTGTCCGTGCCCTGCCGGATGGCTACCAGACGATCATTGATGAAGAAGGCAACAATGTCAGCGCCGGTGAGAAGCAGCTCATCACCATCGCCCGCGCATTCGTGTCCGATCCTTCCTTGCTGATCCTGGACGAAGCCACCAGCTCGGTGGACACCCGTACGGAACTGCTGCTGCAGAAGGCCATGGCAGCGCTCCGGACGGACCGGACCAGCTTCGTCATCGCCCACCGCCTGTCCACCATCCGCGACGCCGATACCATCCTGGTGATGGAAAACGGCCAGATCGTGGAGCAGGGTAACCACACCCAGCTCCTCGCCCTCGAAGGCGCCTATTACCGCTTGTACATGTCCCAGTTCGCTGGCGGGGAAGAGACTGCGGTGGATGATTCGACGGCGGTGCACAGCTGAGTACGCAGCAACCGGAGGAGTCCGTGGAACCCCGGCGCATCGAGGTCCTGGTGCCCATGCGCTGGGGTGACATGGACGCTTACGGACATATCAACAATGTCCAGATTGTGCGCATCCTCGAGGAAGCCCGCATCGCAGCCTTCGGGCCGCCCAGCGGTGCGGGGCTTCCCGGCGTCGAACCACCGGCAGCCCTCTTCAACGACGTTGAGGAGGGCGTCATGACCCTGGTGGTGGAGCACAGGGTCCGCTACGTCCGGACCCTGGACTACCGCAATATTCCGGCGGTCGTGGAGATCTGGGTGGGCGCCATCAAAGGGGCCAGCTTCGATCTTCACTACGTCATCAAGGATCCCGTGACCCGGGAAGAGTGCGTGAAGGCTACCACCCACCTGGCCTTTGTCGCCGAGGCAACCGGAAGGGTTCTAAGGCTCACGGCTGCCCAGAAGGAAAAGCTCGAACGCTATAAGGCCTAGCCGGGACTTTGCCCGATTGCCCGTAGAGTTTCACCATGAAACTTGAAATCGCTGTGGTCAGCGCCGCCGGTGCAGGTGTGGCTGCCGCTGAGGGTGCCCATCGCATTGAGCTGTGCAGCAGCCTGGAACTGGGCGGCGTCACACCCAGCCAGGGGTTGCTGGAAGCCAGCATGGAACACGTCGACGGCCGTTTGGAAATCCATCCACTGATCCGCTCCCGGCCCGGTGATTTCCTGTACTCGGCCTCCGACGTGGACACCATGGTGCATGAAATCAGGCATCTGCTGCGCCAAGGAGCAAACGGGGTTGTCATCGGGGCACTCGAACCCAACGGGACAGTCGACGTGCACACCATCCGGCGCTTGTTGGAATCGGCAAAGGAGACCAGGCCGGAGGCACAGCTGACCTTCCACCGGGCCATCGACCAATCGAAGGATCCGTTGGCTGCCCTGGACCAGCTCATGGAGCTGGGGTTCACCAGGGTCCTCACCTCGGGGCATGCAGCGACGGCGGGAGCAGGCCTCGGCACGCTCGCCACCATGGTGGAACGCGCCGGAGGTGCCATCGAGATCATGGCCGGCGGGGGACTGGCCCTGGCAGACATCCCGGCGATGCACGCTGCAGGTTTGAGTGCGGTCCACCTGTCCGCCAAGAAAACCGTCTCCACGCTCGGCCGAGGAACGATTTCCCTGGGTACCCAGGACGGCAGCGATCCCACGGCCTACACGGTCACGGACCGCGAAACCGTCCGTGCCGCCAAAGCGAAAATCAACGCCTTGAATCTGGCTAGGCTGAATTAGTCCTGCCGTCCAGCCTCTGGCAGGGCAAATCCCAGTGAGTACGCATCGCAATGACCCTTTACGATTCCGCGGAACGACCGGATGATGTAAGGATTCACCAACTCGGTGAAGAAGCCCCGAAGCTACTTCCAGGAGTCCCAGCGATGCCGCTGCCCTCGCCGGTTTCACCGGCCGTCAATTCCCGTCCACCCAGCAGTCGAAGCAACAGCGCAACCTCCGGCCATCCTGAGGTGGCATGCGGCATCGGAACGTGGGACAAACTGCTGTACGGCAACCACCGCTTCGTGGTGGAAGTTGCCCCAACGGCCCAGGTTGTCCCGACGGCCCAGGTTGCCCCAACGGCCCCGGCATACAAGCTTGTCCTGCCGTGGCGGCGCCAGGATGAGGACCCCGCGACAGTGGATGTCATCGTCGTCTCCGGGAAGACGGGCGCCAGGGTCCGCAATGTGGTCATAGAGGAGTGCACCAGGGAATCAGGAACCCTCCTTTTCGAAGCCATCGACGGCCCGGGGATCTACTACGTTTACTACCTGCCCTACGCGATGCTGGGCAAACCCCACTATCCCCAGGCCCAGTACCTCCCGCGTCGTCCGACGGCAGAGCCGGGGTGGGCTGCCGCCGTCGGGTATTCGGCCTGGCGGGAACCGGCGCAGGCCGGGCTGCCCAACGCGACGGTCGTCCGTTACGAGGCCGCAAGTGAGCGGGACTCGTTCGCGCCGATGAACTTCACGGCCCGGGCGGACGAACTGGAACAGTTCCATTCGTGCCACAAGGGCGAGGCCTTCCTGGTGTTTCCCGAAGACCGGCTGAATCCCGTCTCCATGAGTACTGGCCTGCCTGCGCACTGGGTGGCCAACGGGCCGTCGGACACCTTTCGGGCGGGCGCCGTTGCGGGCGAGGACTATGTGGTGCAGCTGGGGTTGTACGCGCTCAAGGACCTTGCTGGCGTCTCCGTGGACGTCATGTCATCAGCCGGGGGTCACTGCATCAACTCCGACGGCGTAGACCGGCTGGGCAGGCCATGGCACAAGGAGCTGGCCGTCCCGGCGGGCACGGTGCGGGCCCTGTTCGTGGTCCTTCCCGTGCCCCGTGGCGCCGCCGGAAGCACGCATTCCGCCATGGTCACCATCCATGCGGAAGGTGAGGCTGCGCAGGAAATCGAGGTCACGCTGGACGTGGCGACGGAAACGGACCCGGACATCCTGGAAGGTGGTTTCGGCGATCCACGTTTCCTTCGGCGCTTGGCCTGGCTGGATTCTGCCGTGGCCCAGGACGCCGAGCTCGTGGCTCCTTTCACTGCCATCACCGTGGACGAGCGGGAACGAACCTTGGGGATTCTTGGCCGGAGCCTGCGGTTGTCGGCATCGGGGTTGCCCGCCCAAGTGACGTCCAGCTTCACGGGCGACGTGACGTCGACGGATGGTCCCGCCGTCGGGCTTTTCGACGTTCCGATGGCTATGCACATCGAGGGGACCAGCTGGGAGTTTTCGCCACTGACGTTCAACGCGGAAGGGCCTGCGCGGGTCTCGTGGGGCTGCAACTGGACGGGCAGCCAGGAAGGCGTTGCGGTGTTGTCGCTGGAGCTGAACGCCACCCTCGACGCCGATGGAACAGTCGAGTACTCGCTGCGGCTCGCGCCGCGGAAGACTCTGGACGTGAACGACGTCGGGCTGCAGCTTTCGTTCGACGAGGACGCCGTCCCGCTGGCCATGGGTCTGGGCGTTCCGGGCGGCCGGCGGCCGGAGACCCTGGACTGGATGTGGGACGTGGCTGCCAGGAACCAGGATGCACTGTGGCTGGGAAGGGTGAACGCCGGGCTTCAGTTGTCGTTGCGGGATGAGAAGTACCAGCGTCCCCTGAACACCAACTTCTACCGGGAAAAGCCGTTGCTCGAACCGGCGTCGTGGGCCAACCGCCAGGAGGACAGGGTGAGGGGTGGCGTCCGGCTTCGGACTGCCAACGGCAAAGTGTCGGTCCGCGCGTTCAGCGGTGCCCGCACGCTGACGCCGAACGAGCCGCTCCACTTCGAATTCCGGCTTCTGCTCACACCCTTCAAGCCGATCCAACCCGGCAGGCATCTGGGCAAGCGCTACTTCCACGCCCCTGAAGACCCATCGGAGATCAGGGCGGCCGGAGCCACTGTGGTCAATATCCACCATGCGACAGCGCCTGCACCGTATATCAATGATCCGTTGCTCACGAAGGAAACGCTTCGGCAATACGTGGCGCAGTGTCATCGGGAGGGCCTGACAGCCAAGATCTACAACACTGTCCGTGAGCTCACGTTCCACAGCCCCGAGCTGTTGCCGCTGCTGCATTTGGACCACGAGATTTTCAGCGACGGTCCGGGCGCCGGCCACAGCTGGTTGCAGGAGCATGCCGGCAGTGGCTACGTCTCGGCCTGGTTTGCCCCGAACGTGGAGGACATCGCGGTGGTGACCACGGGCGGGTCGCGGTGGGAGAACTTCTACGTGCGCAGCCTGCAGGAACTGGCTGCCGGTGACGACGGAATCGACGGTATCTACCTCGATGACCTGGCCTTTGACCGGCACGCCATGGTGCGCGTCCGCAAGGTCCTGGAAAGGGCCTGCAGGGACAGGGGAGTGGAGGGCCCGGAGATTGACCTCCACTCTGCCAACCAGTTCACCGCCAACGACGGCTACGCCTCATCAGCCAATTTGTATATGGAGCAATTGCCGTATGTGGACAGGCTGTGGCTGGGGGAGTATTTCGACTACGACGGCACAGACCCCGACTATTGGCTGGTGGAATTGTCCGGCATTCCTTTTGGCCTCATGGGCGAGATGCTCGAAGGCGGCGGCAACCCGTGGCGCGGAATGGTGTTCGGCATGACGGGCCGGGCACCCGCGGTGGACAACCGTCCGCTGTGGGAGTTCTGGACGGCGAACAACCTGGAACGTGCCCGGATGCACGGGTTCTGGGACCCCCACACGCCAGTGCGGACCAGCCACCCGGATGTCCTGGCAACCACGTGGTTGACGGACAACGGGATGGTGGTGGCGCTGGCCTCATGGGCCGGGGAAACTGAGGACGTGACGTTGATCTTCGACAACGCGGCCCTCACCGACGAAACCTCCACAGCCCCCGCCGCCGGTATCAAGGCGCCCGCGATCCGCGGCTTCCAGCCCGCCATGGACTACGCGCCCGGCCAGGCCATCACCCTTGAGCCGCAGCGCGGCCTCCTTCTCACGATCGGATACTGACGTGCCAGACACCGCAACTTCCAGCATCACCGTCACCACCATCTCCCTGACCATGGCTGAGCTCGGCCCGCTCAACCCGCTACCGGTAGTTGCCGCCGAACTGGACCAGCCCTATACGGTAGGCGAAGGCGTGCCGGAGGAACTGCAGGCATCGGCCCGCTACGGCGTGGTGCCCAACATCTACCCGTATCTCATGCAGGACGGCTACAGCCGGGAGGCGGCACCCAGGGAGTTTCCCGCCGTCGTGCTTGAAAACAGCAAGCTCAAGGTGACAGTCCTCCCGTCCCTGGGCGGCCGCATCTGGGAACTGTTCGACAAAGCAACAGGCAAGCAGCTCCTCCACACCCATGACGCCCCCCAGCTGGCCAACATCGCGTTGCGCAAGGCCTGGTTCGCGGGCGGGCTTGAGTGGAACATCGGGACCCGCGGCCATTCGCCCACCAGCTGCGATCCGTTGCACACGGCGATCGTCCACACCCCGGACGGCAAACACATCCTGCGGATGTGGGAGTACGAACGGCTCCGGGAAGTGGTGTTCCAAGTAGACATCTGGTTGCCCGCAGAATCGCCCGTGGTGCTGGCAGCGGTTCGGATCCGGAACCCGAACGACCACGACGTCCCCATGTACTGGTGGAGCAATGCCGCGATCCCGGAGACTGACCGCACCCGTGTCATCGCGCCCGCCCACGAGGCCTACGGCAGCGACTACACCACGGACATCACCCGCGTCAGGCCCACCACCCACGAAGGCTATGACGGCACGTGGCCGGTCAACAGCCCGCACGCGGCGGACTTCTTCTTCGACATCGACCCTTCCGAGCGGCGCTGGGTTGTGGCAGCGGACGACGACGGCGACGGGCTGGCGATGCTGTCAACGGGGCTCCTGCGGGGAAAGAAGCTCTTCGTATGGGGCCAGGGACAGGGCGGCAAACGCTGGCAGGAATGGCTGAGCCCGGGAGCCGGCCCGTACGCGGAGATCCAGGCCGGCCTGGCACAAACGCAATTCGAACACCTGGTCATGCCCGCCGGTGCAGAGTGGGCGTGGGTGGAGGCGTACGGCAACGGACACCTGAACACGGATACGGCCCACAGCACTGACTGGGATGCCGCGGTAGCCCACGCCGGTGAGCGTTTGGAAGAGCTCCTGCCACACGAATCCCTTGAAGCCATGCTGCCCGAGGCCATCACCAATGCCGACGTCCCGCCGTCGAAAATGCTGCTGCACGGCAGCGGCTGGGGCGTGGTGGAGAGGGCCCGGCGGCTGAAGGCCGGTCTGTCGTGGATTGACGAAAGCGGTACGCCGTTCGTGGACGAGAGCGTTTCCGCGGAACAGGAGCCATGGCTTGGGCTGCTCAAGGGAAAGGCGTTCGACGGCGCGACCAGTTTCGTCGCGGGGGTGGACTGGGAACAGCTGCTGGCCGGGAAGGACAGTCCTGCGGCAACGTTCCACCTGGCCACCATGCGCCATGCCCGGCAGGACCTTGACGGCGCCAAGGATCTTTACCGCGAGGTAATCTCCGACGACGGGGTAGCACCGGGTATCAAGGCGCTCGCGCACCGTGGACTGGGGCTGGCCTTGCTCGCAAACGGCCAGGACGCCGAAGGGCTGGCTGAACTCCGCAAGGGCGTCGGGGCAGACTCTTCCAACAGAGCCCTGCTCACGGAGGCCGTGACGCTCAGCATCCGCCACGGGGACCCTGCCATGGCCCTGGAACTGGCGGAGTCGGTACCCAACGATGGTGCCGCCGTCGGGCGTTTGCGTTTCCTGAAGGCGCTGGCGCTGGCACGAACGGGAAACGCCAATGAAGCGGCCTCGATTCTGCGCGGAGGCGTGGAGGTTCCGGACCTCCGCGAGGGCGAGGACGCGATTGCCGCGCTGTGGCAAGAGGTGTGTCCTGACGAACCGGTGCCGGCCGCTTACCAGTTCGGAATGCATTGAGGGGTGCCCCGGTGTGGCCTCCCGCACATCCGGGGCAAGCTCTGAAAGCGTGTTCTGGACGACTCAAGCGACGATGAAAAGCAGCGACGATGAACGGAGCACGGACGTGATACCCGAAATTGCAGGACTCCCGCCCTTGGAGTGGACCTCGACGGTTGGCCAAGCCAGCTACGACGACGCAGAGGGAGCGCTGGTGCTCACCGCCGCACCCGGCGTCGACTGGACCAACGACTCCCTTGGCGGAGAGCCGCAACACGGAGCCACAGCGCTGGGCTTCAGGGCCCCAGCGGCTTTCTCGCTCTCCGCCAGGGTTTTGGTCGCGTCGCCCAGGACAACGTTCGACGCCGGGGTGCTGAGTCTGTGGGCGGACAGCGAACACTGGGCCAAGCTCTGCTTCGAGTTCTCTCCGCAAGGCGAGGCCATGGTGGTCAGCGTGGTGACCAACAGCTATTCGGACGACTCCAACGGGCCTGTGGTCACTGCGCCCTGGGTATATCTGCGGGTCAGCCGGGTAGGGCCGGCATGGGCGTTCCACTCCTCTGCGGACGGGCGGGAATGGTCATTCGTCAGGCTTTTCCGGTTGGACACGGAAAAACCGGTCCACTTGGGTTTCATGTCCCAGGCGCCACTCGGACCCAGCTGCGAGGCGCGCTTTGACGCCATCGAGTTGACGGAGGAACCACCCGCCGACCTCCGGGACGGCAGCTAGCAGCAGGTGGGGCCAATAGCACGTGAAGCTTGTGGATATCCAGATGCTTGGTTAAACCAAACAAGGTAAGTTGGCAGGGTGATTCCCTCCCTGAAACCTGCCATTGACCGCGCCCCCGGAGTCTCCAAGGAGATCGAGGACGCAGCCTGGTATGTGCTCGGTCCGGCGCTTCACGGGAAACCCTCGGCGCTGGATGGCCGGACGCTCACCTGGACTGCGGATGCTGCCGCCGAGCTCCTCGAGAGGCTCGAGCGCGGGGTGGAAGACTCCAAGGCGCCCATGATGACCAACCTTCGGAACAATCTGGAGGGCGCTTCCCGGGAAGCCAAGCTGCTGGCCGTCGAATTGCTCTTCCTGCAGTCGCTGCCGCTGGCGCACGAGGTCAAGTCCCTGAGGGTCAAGCGCGCCCGGGTAGCCGAGGCTGCGTCGTGGGTTGAGCCGCCCATCGAGCTTCCGGAAGAACTGTACGAGGGCATGACGGACCACGGGGTGATCCGCGACCGTACCGCAGAATTCAACTGGACCATCTGGGATCACCTGAAGTGGCTGTGCCGTTTCGTAGCCCACGTGGACAGCCAAAGCACGGCAACCATCAACAGGGCCCTCGCGGACCCTTTGATGTTCCACGAACTGGCAGCAGCAACGCCCGATGACCAGCCTGCCCTGCGCCGGAGCATCGAGTACTTGGTGTGGCCAAGTTATTTCGAGCCCGTGGTGGCTGACGTTGAACGCCAGGAAATCCGGGACGCCTTCGCCTCGCTGGTGGGCGGTGCCAAGGGTGACACGGATGAGGACATCACAGCGGACATCCACCGCATCCGGCTGCACCTGGACGAGCAGGCCGGGCAGCGCATCGATTGGTACGCACGGCAATTGGTGAGCCAATGGCGCAAAGTGGGAGACCCGGGACGCCGGTCCTGGCTCCTGCGGACCCACCATGACAACGCGGATTTGCTCGCTTCCTGGGTCGCCGAAGAGAAGGCAACCCTGGACGTGCAGCACCTCCGCACCCTGACCGCGGGCGTCACAGCCGGTGTCGTCCAGCACGCCGTGGACGAGGATTACAAACACTTGGGCTACGTGGAACGCGAAGACACCAAGACGGCTGTTTTCGCTTTCCTCACCGTCATGAAGCCCGGCGATCTCACGCTGTACCAGCATGCCGGCCGTGTGCGCGTTGGCGTGGTCCTTGGCGAGCCGGAGCACGACGAGGACAACCGCCGCATCCGCCGCAAAGTCCGGTGGTTCGACGACAGCTATGCCATCCCCGAACTTCCCCGCCACGCCCAGCGGCAGCTGTCCACCCCCGGCATCCTCGTCGATGTCACCAGGGTCATCCAGGCGCTGCAGGAACTGCTCCCCGTGGAAGCCGAAACCGACGGCGAGGACGAAGCGCCGCCCACTGTCGCCGTCGAGGTTGTGCAGCAGGGCTTCCGGCCTTTGACCGAAGAGTTCGCAGCGTCCCTCCACATGGACCTTGAGCCGCTGCAGGAGATCGCGGAACTGCTCGAAGAGAACCGCCAGCTGGTCCTCTACGGCCCTCCGGGGACCGGCAAGACCTACCTCGCCAAGCACCTGGCCGCTGAGCTCGCCGGTGACCACACCGATGAACGGGTGAAACTGGTCCAGTTCCACCCGTCGTACGCCTACGAGGACTTTTTTGAGGGGTACCGGCCGGACAAGACCGACGACGGGCAGGTGTCCTTCAAGCTGGTCGCCGGACCGTTGCGGCGACTCGCCGAGGAAGCGGCAAAGCCGGAAAACGCCCACAAGCCGTACTTCCTGATCATCGACGAGATGAACCGCGCCAACCTGGCCAAGGTCTTCGGTGAGCTGTACTTCCTGCTGGAGTACCGGGACGACCGCATCTACTTGCAGTACAGCCCCAATGAGCCCTTCAGCCTGCCGGACAACCTCTACATCATTGGCACCATGAACACCGCGGACCGCTCCATCGCCATGATGGATGCGGCCATCCGCCGCCGCTTCGCGTTCATCGAGCTGCACCCCAAGGTGGAACCGGTCCGTGGTTCGCTGCGCCGCTTCCTGGAGGCCCGCGGGCTGGACACCCTCAACGCGGACCTGCTGGATGCCCTTAATGATTCGATCGACGATTGGGACCGGGACCTCATGATCGGACCCTCGTATTTCATGAAGAACGCCGCCCAGAACCCCACTGGGTTGCGCCGGATCTGGAAGTACGAGCTCATGCCGTTGCTGGAAGAGCACTACCACGGGCAGCTGAACCGGGCCCAGTTGGAAGAGCGCTTCGGCCTGGACCAGTTGCTGGGACGTCTTGGGGACCGCTAACGCCATCCCCCCAAGGCCGGCGAGGGCACCGTCCAGTGCCCGGGGCGCCAACAAGGGGCCCCGGCACATCGTCATGGACGAGCTCTCGGGCGGGGTGGTGGAAAAACTCGATCCCGAATCCGCGGCTTTCATCAACACCAGCGGGCTGGCCAAGGCATCCCCCATGGGCATGGGCCTTTACCGCATTGAGCCCGCGGGCAAGGTGGGCTCCGTTCGGACGGCCACAGTGCAACTGGAAGTCCGGCCCAAGGACCGTTTGGGCCTTAGCCGCTTGCTGTTCCTGCTCAGCTACGCCGGGGACCAAGGTTTTCGCGACCATTCCGTGGAAGCCGTGGAGCACCCGGACCTGTGGAGTGCGCTGGCGGAGTCCCTGGCGCAGCTGGCCGATAAAGCGCTCAGCCGTGGGGTTCTGCAGGGCTACCTCACCGTCGAAGAGTCGTTGCGCACCGTCAAGGGCCGTATCCGGATCTCGGACCAGATCTCACGGCGTCCCGGAATGATGGTGCCGCTGGAGGTCTCCTATGACGAGTTCACCGAGGACATCGCCGAGAACAGGATCCTCCGGGCCGCACTGGAACGCATGGGCCAGGTTCCCGGGGTCCGTCCCGACGTCCTGAGCCGCTTGCGGCAGCTCAAGGGAAAGCTCGACGCCGTGACCCGCCTTCAGCCCGGCGCGCCGCTGCCGCCGTGGCGGGCCAGCCGGATGAACCTGAGATTCCACGCGGTGCTGCGCCTGGCTGAAGTCATCCTGCGCAATGCCTCGGCAGAGGCAGGCCAGGGCAGGCAGCAGACGGCGTCATTCGTGGTGGACATGGGGCAGGTGTTCGAGGAATTCGTGGGGACCGCCCTCAGAAGCGCCATGGCAGCCCACCCGGGAGAGATGCGCCTGCAATACGGCGCGCTCCTGAACGAGGCCGTCCGGGATTCGGATCGTTTGACCGTCCGGCCGGATGCCGTGCACTTCCTGGGCGGCCGCCCGGTGGTGGTGTACGACTCCAAATACAAGGCAGCTTCCGACGCCGGGGCTTCCCTCAGCGCTGACCACTACCAGTTGCTGGCCTACTGCACCGCCCTGCGGGTCCCTACGGCCTGGCTGGTTTATGCCGGGGCGGGGGAAGTGAAGCTGCGGCGCATCCTGAACACGGACATCGACATCGTGGAGTACCCGCTGGACCTGTCCCGGCCGCCGTCGGAAATCCTTGCTGCAGTGGCAGACCTCGCTGAACAGTCGTGGGGCGAAGTAGTGCGCCAGGCTGTGGCGGGACGATCGGCGTCGGACTAGCCTGTGAAGTAGACCTTTCGCCCTGAGGAGGCACCATGGCCGGCAAGAAAACGTGGCGTGATATGAGCAAAGGGCAGCGCATCTCTGTGCTGGTCAGTGGGGCTGTGAACCTGGCGTTGCTGGTGGCAGCGCAGCGAAGCATCGCCAAAACCCCGGACTCGAACATCAGGGGGAAGAAAGTGATGTGGCGTGCGCTTTCGTTCATCAATTTCTTTGGGCCGGTCAGTTATTTCCTGTTCGGCAGGCGACGCGAATCCGGCTTGGTGGGCGGCACCCCGGCAAAACGCTGAGAGCTAGGCGGGCATCTTCACTGTGAAGGTGGTTCCGCGCCCGGGCTCGCTCTCCAAGGTGATGGTCCCGCCGTGCGCTTCAACAATGGCCTTGCTGATGGGCAGTCCCAGCCCAACCCCGGGGATGGCGCTCTTGCGGACCCCGCCGGCGCGGAAGAATTTGGTGAAGGCCTCGGCCTGTTCTTCCTCGTTCATGCCCATGCCCGTATCGGTGACACGGCAGAAGACAAAGTCCTCATCTTCCCAGGCCGCAACTTCCACATCGCCGCCGTCGGGGGAGTACTTGATGGCATTCGACACCAGGTTGTCCAGGACCTGGGCCAGGCGTGATGAGTCCACGCGTGCTTCCAGGGCATCGGGCAGGTCCATCGAGAGCCGGATGCCGGCCTTGGCTGCGCGGGGCTCGGCGGAGGTGACGCTTCCCCGCACCAATTCGGCAACGTCTGCCGTGTGTCGTTGAATGACGATCTGTCCGGATCGCACCGCCAACAGGTCCGAAACCAAGGTCAGCAGCCGCTCCGCGTTCCGTCTGACGACGTCGAGTTGTTTGCGGGAATGAGCATCCAAAGCAGGGTCGTCCAGGATCAGCTCGACGTAACCCAGGATGGACGTCAACGGGGTGCGGAACTCGTGGGAGACGTTGGCCACGAAGTCATCCCTGGCTGCCAGCGCATTCACCAGATCCGTGACGTCGCTGAAGACCACCACAGAGCCCGCGAACTTCCCGGCGTCGTCCAGCATGGGACGGGCGCTGGTGGTGAAGGCCCGCTGTTCCTCTCCTGTACCCAGCCAGACCAGCTGGTCCGTGAAGCGTTCGCCCAGGACGGCGCGCCGCACCGGCCGGCGGTCGGGCGGCAGGGGAGTGCTCCTGTCAATGTCGAACACCAGCAGCTGGGATTCGTTGGGGTCGTCGTTGTCCGGCGGTGTGGCCAATGCGTGGGTCTGGCGCTGGCGCCTGTTCATGAGGATGTCGTGCCCGTCGCCGTCAACAGCCACCACGCCCAGCGGCAGGGCTTCCATGACGGTGTTCAGCAGCCGTTCCTGTTTGGTGCTGATACCCAGCGCTTCTTTCAGGGCCTCGTCCTTTTGCTCCAGGACGCGCTGCTGGCGCACCATGCTCAGGGTGAGCACACTCACCGAGACGCCGATGCCGAGGATAAGGATGGGGAACAGCAGGGGTTTGGTGAGGGCCTGTTCGCTGACCTGGTTATGAAGGAAGACCGGTACCCAGACAATTCCGAGCGGGCCCAGGAAGGACATGACGATGGCCAGCCGCGGGTAGAGGCCGGAAGCGCACAACCAGATGACAGGCAACACCACCAGGACACTGAGGCCGGTAAGCGCCTCCTGTCCGCCTTCCCTGCCGAAGGCTATGGAAACCATGTCCAGGATGGGGATGGTGAGGAAGCTGGCGAAGGGCAGGCGGTGCCAAGGAACCACAATGCACAGTGCCAACAGGAATGCCTGGCTCAGCAGGAAGATGAGGAACAACGGGTTTTCGAGTGTGGCGGGAAAAAACAGCCACACCAGAATTGCCGAAAGACAGACACACACCGATAACGGCAATTGACTGAGGACAACCCGCATCCGCAGGGTATGTTCGTGGAACGAGCGCTGAAAAATCAACAATTTCTTCTTTTCACCAATATCCCAAGCTGAGGGTTGGGTCATGGCACAACCACCACGGGTGCGGAAGAAATTCGGTTCATGAGATCAGCCTAACCATAACGGATATACTTCTGAGGTTATCGAAGGGGCTGAGGGGCAGCGATGAGTGAAGTACGTGTGGGGCTGGTCATTGAAGACGACCAGGATATTCGCGAGTTGGTGCGGGTAGTTCTTTCCCAAGCAGGATTTGATGTTCACACGGCGTCGACGGGTTCTGCCGGTGTGACGTCGGCCCGCGAACTCAACCCGGACGTCATCACCCTGGATCTCGGCCTTCCTGACATCGACGGCTTCGAGGTCGCACGGCAGATCCGTAAGTCCTCCGACGCCTACATCATCATGCTCACGGCCCGCGCCGAGGAACTCGATACTCTCATGGGCCTGGAGGCCGGTGGCGACGACTACCTCACCAAGCCTTTCCGGCCGCGCGAATTGCGTGCCCGGGTGGAGGCCATGATGCGCAGGCCGCGTGCGTCGTCGGACACCAAGAGCGCGCCGGAAGAAGCGGATCCCGAGATGATCCACAACGGACTGGCCGTTTCGGCCGGTTCCCGCACGGCAATCCTGAACGGCACCGAGTTGAAGCTCACCCGCACAGAGTTCGATCTGTTGCTGGCGCTCCTGGAAACCGGCCGGATTGTGCGGACCAAAGCCGACCTCGCCCGTCGCCTTCGCAACGAACCCTACGACGTCGGCAGTTACGTCAGCGACGCGGACGAACGTGCCGTTGAGGTGCACATGGGCAACCTGCGCAAGAAGCTGGGCGACAGCATCCAGGGCCCGCGGTGGCTCGAGACGGTCCGCGGCGTCGGGTACCGGCTCGCCCCGGCCGTCAACAACAACTAGGCAACCCGCAAGGGCTCGGCCGCGACCACAGAATGGTCGCGGGCCGGATCCTCGAAGAACTCGGCGTTCGCCCGGACATAGTCTGCCCACTCGTCCGGGACGTCGTCCGCGTAGTAGATCGCTTCCACCGGGCACACCGGATCACAGGCCCCGCAGTCCACGCACTCCGAGGGGTGGATATACAGTGAACGGTCACCCTCGTAGATGCAGTCGACCGGACACTCGTCGATGCAGGCTTTGTCCTTCACATCCACGCACGGCTGGGCGATCACGTAGCTCATGGCGGGCTACACCCCTGTGTAAACGGTCTTGCCCCAAGTGAAGAAGTCCAGCGCGGAGCGGCCTTGTTCGCGGAACGTGTTGGTGGAGGAATCTTTGACTCCGCCGAAGGGAACGTTCAGGTCCAGGCCCGCTGTTGGACGGTTCACTTTCACTACTCCGGCCTGTGCCCGTGCAGCAAAGTCGGTGGCCAACGCCAGCGAGTCCGTACAGATTCCTGCCGTGAGGCCGTACCGGGAATCGTTGATGGCGGCCAGTCCCGCTTCGTAGTCGGCAACCTCGAGCACGGCCACTACCGGACCGAAAATCTCCTCCGTGACTGCGGCGTCGTCGAACGGCAGGTCCGTGAGGACGGCCGGTGCGAGGAACAGCGGACCGGTGGGGTCGCCGTCGTACTCTCCGTGCAGGAGCGTCGCACCGCGTTCGACGGCGGTCCGCACCGCGTCCTGGTCCTGCTCGAACTGCTGCCTGCTCACCACGGCCCCCATTCGGGCTTCACCCGAATCACCACTGCCAAGGCCGTCCCCGGGGTTGTAGGTGGCCGCTTCCGCTACGAGGGCTTCCAGGAAGGCAGGGCGGATGCCGGGTGTCACGTAGACGCGCGACGTTGCCGTGCACGCCTGGCCCGTCAGCCCGAATGCCCCGGCGGCCACCACCTGCGCGGCTTTGCGGGCATCGGCATCGTCCAGCACCAGGACCCCGTTCTTGCCGCCCATTTCCAACTGGACACGGGCCCGGCGTGCGTTGAGGATTTCCTGCAGCCCGAGACCTACCTTGGTTGAGCCGGTGAAGGACAGCCCGGCGATCCGGGTGTCCCGGGCCAGGGCATCGCCCACGATGCGGCCCTTGCCGTGGACCACATTGAAGACTCCCGCCGGGAGTCCCGCATCCTGGAGGGCGCGGGCAAGGTGCGTGGCCGAGAGGGGAGTGAGCTCGGCGGGTTTGATCACCACGGTGTTGCCGCTGATGAGGGCCGGTGCGGTCTTCCAGGCGGGGATGGCGATAGGGAAGTTCCAAGGCGTAATGAGCCCGACAACGCCCAATGCTTCGCGGCGGGTGGTAATGGTGGTGTCAGGAAGCCCACTGGGCAGGACTTCACCCGTGGCGGCCCAGCCCAGGGAGCCGAAGAAGCGGAGCACGTCGGAAGCCCGTTTCACTTCGCCCTTGGCTTCGGCCAGGGTCTTGCCCTCTTCACGGACCAGATCCTCGGCAATGGCGGCCTGGCGGTCGAGGAGGAGGTTTCCGGCTGCGATCAGTATGGCACCGCGAGCCGGTGCGGGCAGGGCGGCCCACGCAGGCTGCGCGGCAGCAGCGGCCGTGATGGCGGCGTCCACGTCCTGGGCGGAGCCGCTGGGGGAGAGCGCGGCGAGCTCATCCGGACGGGCCGGGTTCATCCGCCTGGTTCCGGCCTCGCCGAGCCATTGGCCGTTGATGAGGTGCTGGGCGGTGAGGTGTGGTCCGGGGGTGTCGCCGGTTGTGAGGCTGGTATCAAAAGTCGTGGAGGTCATGTCGGTCCTTAGGTAGATGGGTTACAGGCTGCGGATCAGGCCGCCGTCGCACCTGAGCGCGACTCCGGTGATGTACGACGCCGGTGCGCTGCACAGGAAGGCCGCGGCGGCACCGAACTCGGCAGGTTCTCCATACCGTCGGGCGGGTATGGTCTTGCGGGATTCGAGCTGGATGTCCTCCAGTGTGGTACCCCGGCGTTTGGCGGCGGCCTGGTCCAATTGGGCAACGCGGTCCGTGGCGATCCTGCCGGGAAGGAGCAGGTTCACCGTGACATCGTCCAAGGCGACTTCGGCCGCGAGGGTCTTGAGGTAGCCGGCAAGCGCGGCACGACCGGTGTTGGAGACCGCCAGGTTGGGGAGCGGGGCAGTGACCCCGCTGGAACCGATGGCCAGGATGCGTCCCCAGCGGCGTTCACGCATTCCCGGCAAGACCCTGGAGACCAGGGCGTGATGGGGTTTGACCAGGAGGTCGAAAGCCGCTGCCATGTCCGCCGAACTCAGGGTCGCGGCGGCGCCGGGCTTGGGCCCGGGACCGTTGAGGACCAGGATGTCGATCGGGCCGAGGTTTGCCACGGTCTGGTCCACGGCGGATTCGATGCCTTCCTCAGTGCCCAGGTCAGCTTCGATCGCGACCGCGTCGAAGCCGGTGCTGCCAAGCATTCCCGTGCCGTAGGCGGCCTGCAGTTCGGCAACGATTTCCTTGGCCCGCTCACGCCGTCTGCCCACCACTGCCACCCGGACGCCTTCGGCGGCCAGTGCCCGTGCAGCGGCCAACCCAAGCCCGCCTGTCGAGGCCGCTACGAGCGCTGTCTTTCCTGCGATGCCCAGATCCATCAGATGCTCCCTGCTGTGGTGTGTGCTGCCAGTGCGGCAGCGGCTTCTGCCAGGTGCAAGTTCATGGCCTCGCGCAGCACGTCCGGGAATCCGGCCGCCGGTGCACGGACGCCGGAGTCCTTGATAAGGCCGCGCTCGCGAAGGCATTCCTTGCGGATGGCGAGGGCAACTTTCGCCTGTTGCTCAAAGTTGATAAGTGGCAGGTACGGCTGCAGTTCGCGTTCGGCGGCTGCATATCCGGCGTCCTGCCAGGCCCGCACGCAGGAAATGAGGGCTTCCGGATAGGAGAAACCGGTCATGGCACCGGCTGCGCCTGCCAGGAGTTCATCCAGGAGGCCCTGGCCGCCCAGGCCGCCGAAGATGGAAACCCCGACGGCGGCCCGTAGCTGCGCGATGGCCACGCTGGTGGGCGGGGCTTCGGCTTTGACTGCGATGACCGAGGCGCAGGCGTTGACCGCAGTGATCAATGCCGGTGTCGGGATGCTGACACCGCTGGCCAGGGGATAATCCTGCAGGACAACCTTCGCCCCTGTTGCCCGGTGGATGGCATCAAGGTGGGCGATGACTGCTTCGGCGCGGGGCGAGTTCGCTTGGACCATGACCGCGGCAAGGCGCGGGCCGGCGATCTGCTGTGCGGCCAGGACCTCTTCGATGGCCGGCCGGGTGGCCAGAGCGGTGATGCCCACCACCAGCGGAAGGGTGGTGCTGTCGATAACCGTTTCCAGGACATCGCGGCGTTCCTGCGGTGTCAGGGAGGCCGCTTCGCCGAAGACGCCCAGGACAGTGAGGCCGGTTGTCCCTATGGCCTCGTAGTGCTCCACGAGTCCGGCGAGGCTGTCCAGGTCCACGTCCAGGGTGCTGCCTTGGAACGGCGTGGCGACAACGCCCCATACGCCGGGCGGGAGGGATTCACGGTTTTTGGGCGCAGAAGAGAGAGGCATGTGGTTCCTTTCAGTGCAAATGCGGTGCTGTGGTGCCTGAAGTGGCTGGTGGTGGGCGCTTACTCAGCGGCCGGGCCACAAAGGCGGACGCTTCTCCTGGAAGGCCCGGACGCCTTCTACGGAGTCCTCGCTGTCCAGCGCGGCCATCAGGGCGGGAAGACGCATGCCCCGGGCTTCCTTGGCCGTGAGGTGGCCGGTCCGGCTGACCATTTGTTTGACGGCTTTGACCGAAGTGGGCGCGCAGGCAAGGATCTGGTCCACCCAGCGCTGGACTGCGGCGTCGAGTTCCTCGGCGGGTACCACCTCGTTGACGAGCCCCATGGAACGCATTTCGGCAGCATCGGCCTTGCGTCCGGTCAGCAGCATTCCCATGGCCTGCGTGTAGGGGACACGTCGCACCAATTGATGGATACCGCCGTCGAGCGCCAAGCGCCCGACCCGGGGTTCGGTCAAACCGAACTTCGCGGTATCGGCCGCCACCACGATGTCTACGCCGAGCACGATTTCCATGCCGCCGCCCAAGGCATACCCGTTGACCCGGGCGATGACGGGGATGTCCAGGCTGGTGCGGAGGCTGAGGCCGCCGAAGCCGTTGGGGTCCAGTCCTGCCCAGTATTCCAGCCCGGTCTTGTCCACTGCCTCTGCCGACATGTCGGCGCCAACGCAGAACGCGCGAGGCCCGGCGCCGGTGACCACCACGGCCCGCACGGATGGATCTGCCTCCAGCCGGGCCCAGATTTCGTTGAGCCGTGCGTGCGTGGCGCCGTCCACGGCGTTGAGCACGCCCTGCCGGTCGATGACCACGGTGGCGACTCCACCGGTGATCGTCAGCGTGACCTCGTCCACGGTTTCTTCAACCACGACGCTCATCGCAGGACTCCCAACTGCTGCAGGCGTTCGATGGTTTCCTCATCGAAGCCGTTTTCCAGCAGGACCTCGACGTTGTGCTCGCCCAGCCGGGGTGCTGTCCTGCGGATGGTGGGAGGGGTGGCGGAGAGCCGGATGGGAGCATTCAGCATTTTCACGGTGCCCACCGTCGGATGTTCAGCTTCGACGATCATCCCGTTGGCTTCGGTCTGTGCGTCGGCGAGCGCTTGCTCCAAGGTGTGCACGGGGGCGTTCAGCAGGCCCTGTTCCTCAAGCTTCGCGGTCCAGTATTCAGTGGTGTTCGTGGCGAAGTGCTCCCGGAAGATTGCCTGGAGGGCGGGTTTGTTCTTGAACTGTTGTTCCAAGGTGGCGAACCCGGGCCGTTCGGTGAGGTCCTCGTCGAGGTCCAGCGCATCGGAGATCCGGGCCAACGGGTCCGGGGTGAAACCACCCACCATGCACACGGCGCCGTTGGTGGTTTCGAAGACTCCGCTCAAAGGCATGGCACCCCAGTTGACCTCGTAGCCGCGGTTGAGCTGCATGCACGCTTCCTGCATTTGGAGGTGCAGCATGGAGTCGTACATGGTCACTTCCACCTTTTGGCCGGTGCCCGAGGTCTCCCGGGTACGCAGCGCCAGCAGGATGCCCTGCATGAGGTGCATGCCGGTGATGTAGTCGCACAGGGTGGTGGGGTAGATGGCCGGCTTGGCGTCTTCGGACTCGCGGCGCCACATCACGCCGGAATAGGCCTGGGCGATCGCATCCTGGCCGCCCTTGTGCGAGTAGGGTCCAACGGGGCCGAAGCCGGTACCGGAGGCCCAGATGATGCCCGGATTCTTCTCCTTGAGTTCCTCGTAGCCGAAGCCCATGCGTTCCATGACGCCTGAGCGGAAGTTGCTGACCACGACGTCTGCGTCGGCCATGAGCCTGTGCAGTACCTCGCGTCCCTCATCAGTGCGGGTGTCTACGGAGACGCTGCGCTTGTTCCGGTTGATGGACAGGAAGATCGGGTTGTCCTGCCCGTCCTGGTCCGGGAAGGAGTTGCGGGAAATGTCGCCGGCGCCGGGCCGTTCCACTTTGATGATGTCGGCACCGTAGTCGCCCAGCAGCTGGGTGCAGGACGGGCCCATGAACACTTGGGTGAAGTCCACGATCTTGATGCCGTCCAGGGGGAGCCGCATGGGTGCCCGGGACTCTGCGGCGTGTGCCGCCGTCGTGTGTTCTGCTTGTTCCAGGGTCACGGTGCTCATGCCGGCACCGCTGCTTCGGAGTCGACGGTGGCGTTCGACGACGGGACGTCGCCCGGGTCTGCACCGTGGCGGCGCATGCCCTGCTGGATGTCCGCTGCCGCGACATCGCGGACCAGGACGTTGTTCTCGACGGCGAGAGCCGCCGCGACGCCAACGGCTTGGCCCATGGCCATGCAGGGCGGGATCTCGCGGGACATCTTCTGGGCCTCGGGCGTTGCGGAGTAGTGCCGTCCGGCTACCAGGAGCTGGTCCACTTCCTTGGGCAGCAGAGAACGGTAGGGGTAGTAGTAGTCCCGGCCGCGTGCCACGGTGTCTGCGAAGTGGCGGCGCTGGGTGATGTCGTCCTTGGTCATGACGTATTCGCCTTGCAGGAGCCGGGTCTGGCGGACGCCCATCTGGGAGGCGACGTCCAGCATGTAGCAGTTTTCGAAGCCCGGGAGGTTGGCGCGGACGTAATCCACGGCCTCGGAGATCCGGTCGCGGGCAGCGAACTCTGCTGCGGTCATGTCGGCGGGGTCGACACCGTCGAAACCGGTCATGTGCGGGGCGTTGCACCAGACGACGCCGTCGATGGGGGTCTTGAGCCACCACAGTTCCCAGGCGCCGCCGAGGAGGCGCTTGATCTTGCGGTTGATGGCGCGGGCTTCCTTCGGATTGGCCTGCTCGAAGGCTTCGGCCGCGTTGGTGTCGACGTTCCCGAGGCGGAAGACCAAGGTGGTGAGGTAGTTGTCCTTGGCGTAGCTGGCACCGGCACGGGATGCGACGTCGATGTCACCGGTGGTGTCAATGACGACGTCGGCCATGAAGGCCTGCGGGCCAAGTTTCGTTTCGCAGATGACGCCCTTGATCACGCCGTTGTCCACGATGGGACGGGAGAACCAGGAGTGCAGGCGGAGGTCCACTCCGGCTTCGCGGACGAGGTCGTTGGATACCCGCTTCCAGCCGTCGGGGTCGAAGGCGGCGGCGTAGCAAATGGGCTTGGGGTTGGTGTGGGAGTGGAAGTCGAAGGTGCCGAAGCGCCCCCACTTGTTCCAGAGTTCCTCGGAGGTCTTGCGGTCATCGGCCGGCGGGACGATGGCCAGGCCCAGCTTCTGCAGGCGTTCGACGTACTCGGAGACGATGCCGGTGACGGTGATTTCCTGGCCGTTGATCATGTCGTCGAGGACAAGGACCATGCCGCCGGAGGCGAGGCCACCCAGGGATGAGTAGCGTTCGAGCAGGGTGACCTTCGCGCCGGAGCGCGCTGCGGTTACGGCGGCGGCCACACCGGCGGGCCCGCCACCTACGACGAGGACATCGGAGCGGGAGATGACCGGGGCGGTGAGGTCCGCCGTCGAAGTGCTGAGTTCGAGGGACGTGTGGTGTTCGAGCGGGTTCATGGTGAAGTCCTTACTTGCCGACGAAGATGCCGTTGCTGCGGCGGGCGGCGATGTAGAAAACGATGCTGAGGATGGACAGGACGGCCACGTAGACCGGGAAGATCCAGCTGAGGTTCAGTGATTGGAACCAGACCAGGAGGTAGGAGGCGGTTCCGCCGAAGAGGGCCACACCGATCCCGTAGCCGAGGGCTACGCCGGTGCCGCGGATGTTCTTGGGCATCAGGGAGGAGCTGACCACGTTGTAGAGGGTCATGTTGAGCACCAGAACGATCGAGCCGCCCAGGAGGACTGCCGCGAAGCCTCCGATGCCCGGCTGTACGTAGAGCAGCATCAGGAAGACCGCGGGGATGGCAAGGATGCGGGTGACCAGGAACCAGGTGGACATCGCTTTGCCGTCGGCGAGTTTTCCGATGACCCAGCTGCCAATGACCAGGATGACGCCCAGGATGGTGGTCAGGGCGAATACAGCGGTGGGATCTTCCTTGAATCCGCTGCGGGCGGCGCTGGGGAGGCCTACGTTCCAGGCGTAGTTGTAGGCCTGTGCCGCGCCCACCACGAAGATGATGGCCAGGACGGACAACCAGTGCTTGCCGACGCCCTTCCAGACTGCGCGGGGGGTGTTGGTTGCCATTTCCTCCTGCTTGAGGGTTTCCGGGAGGGAACGGCGAAGGTAGAGGACCACGAAGCCGAAGAGGGCGCCGATGATGAACGGGACCCGCCAACCCCACTCGCCCATGGCGGTCCCGCCGATGACCAGGCTGCAGAGGAAGCTGACCAGGGAGGCCATGAGGATGCCGATGTTCACATAGAAGGACATGATGCCTGCGACGTACCCTTCGCGGCCTTCCGGTGCCAGTTCCACGGCGTGGGACGTGGAGAGCGGAGCTTCGATGCCGGTCGAGATTCCCTGCAGGACGCGGCACACCAGGAGGATGATGCCGGCGGCAGGGCCGATGGTTGCGTAGCTCGGGGTGATAGCGATGATTAGGGTGGTGCCTGCCATCAGCATGATGGACAGGAGCATGACGCGTCGTCGGCCGATCCGGTCCGCCAGCGTGCCCAGGAGGATGCCGCCCAAGGGGCGGAAAGCGAACCCGCCGGCGAACACGGCCAAGGCGTTCAGCGTTGCCGAGAGGGGATCGGTGTTGGGGAAGAAGTTGGGGCCGATGAAGGCTGACAGGAGGCCGAAGACCATCCAGTCGTACCATTCAAGGGCGTTGCCCAGGCCAAGTCCGAGGAGGCCCTTACGGACTTCCGGGGTGAACCTGGCGTTCTTCACGGCAGTGGATTCATGGGTTTTGGGTGAGGGGACTACGTTGTCCGTTTGGATGTCGAGCATGGAAGTGTCCTTACGCTGACGCCCGGGAGGGCGTGGGAGGGTATGACGCAGGAACGCCCGTTGGAGGCGTTTGATGCGAAAGTGGCAAGGAGTGTCAGCGGCCACGTGTTCGTGCCCGGACGGTTAAGGGAAAACGCCGGCGCCGTTGTACGGCGGCAGGGTTACCACGCGTGTGGTGCGTTGACCCAGATGGCTACGCATACCTCTTCGTAGCTGTTCTTGTACCAGTGGGGGATCTCTGAGGAGTAGGTGATGGAGTCGCCCTCTTCGAGGCTGTAGCAGACGCCGTTCAAATAGACGTCTTTACGGCCGGAGATGATGTAGCAGAACTCTTCACCGCTGTGGGTAAAAGGGGTGTCGCTGGTGTCGTGCCCTGGGGGCGTGCTGATCCACTGTGCTTCGATGCTTCCATCGCGGTTCGGGGTGAGCAGTTCATGTACTGCTTCACCGACGGATTCGCGCGTGACGTTCTTCAGGTTGCGTCGATCGGACCTGCGGACCACGGGGGACTTTGATTCGTCCTGGCCTATGAAGAATCTCCCTACGGGGATGTCCAGGCCGTGGGCCAGCTGGGCCAACGTGGTGAAGGAAGGGTTGGCCATGCCGCGTTCGATCTGGCTGACGATTGCCTGGCTGAGGCCTGTAATGTCCGAGAGTTGGGCGAGGGTCATGCCCTTTGCCTTGCGCATGGTGCGCACCTTGTTTCCTACAGTCGCCAGCAGTTCGCTGGTGGCTGGTGGGGCAGGAGTCTCGGTGGTCATTGCCGCATCCTTCGTTGGTGAGCTAACTCACACAACTATAGTGAAGATTTTTAGCGAGTCAATGGTTTTCTTCATTAAGGTGAAGAATTTTACGGAATCGGGGTTTCCAGCTCCCGGATGGTCCCGAAGACGAAGTTCTCGATCGCACGGACTTGATCCGTCAGTTCGTGCAGGTGATCGGCAGTGGGCAGCAGCCGGATGCTCATCTCCAGTTCCGTCGCCAGGCGCTCCATGCAGATCGCCCCCACCATATGGCTGGACGTCTTCAAGCTCAGGACCGCGTCCATGGCGTCTTCGATGTCGAGATTGTCCAGGGCGCGATGCAGCCGGGAAACCCGCCAGGGCAGCAGGGCCACGTAATTGCGAACGAACGCGTGGATGATGGTGGGGTCGCCGCCGAGCTCGGCTTGGAGTCCAGTGAGAACGGTGTGATCCACCAAGGCGTCTGTGCACTCGTCATACTCAGACACCAAACCCCTCCCGCCTCCGAACAATCGATTCACGCTTCAACAGTAGAACCCGTGGAACAGCGGAAGTGCCATAAAAGCGAAGCTTGATCCAATCTTGAGCGGACTCAGAGGGAGTCTTGATTCCCGGGCCGCAGAGTAGGGCGAACAGAAGAAATCCCTGATCCGGGGGACCTTCCAGCGTCTACCAAGGAGAGGGGAAAAGCGTGGACAGCAGTGCTCGCCCATCGCCTGGGCTGATGGTCACTATTGCCTTTTGCCTGGCGATCCTCCTCGGCATCGGCGGGACCGCAGCCTATGCTCTCTGGGAGCAGGGATCACACAGTGTTGGCTCCGATCACCCCGTCGAGTCTGCCCCCTCAACGTCCTCCAGGCCGTAGCCGGCGCGCCTGCCCAGGAAATCCGTCAAGCGGTTTTCGAGAACCGGAAGATCCTTCAGCTCGCATTCCCAGACCGTCAGCACCTGCCAGCCGGACGCACCGAGTTGCTCCCGCTGCAGGGCATCCCGCTCCCGGGTCCGGGAACGCTTGGCCGCCCAGAAGTCCGCATTCGCGGCAGGAGCATGCAGGCCGGCCTTGCAGTCGTGGAAATGCCAGAAGCAGCCGTTGACGAAGATGACCTTGCGGCGGCCGGCGAACACCAGATCGGGCTGGCCGGGGAGCTTTGATCCGCCGGATTGGCCGTGCAGGCGATACCTGTAGCCCTTGGCATGCAGGAGCCTGCGGACCAGCAACTCCGGTTTGGTGTCCTTTCCCCGGATTTTGGACATGTTGCGGCTGCGCTGCTCCGGTGTCAACAGGTCCCGGCTCTCGCCCATAAGACCACTCTACCCAGGGAGTTTTTGTACAGATAATGGCCTTATGGGGCGCTTTTGGGAGCATTATCTGTACAAAAACTCGTGAGGGGGTGGCGTGAACACTCGGCTGTCCATCCCAACGGCGTGACCTGGACCTTCATGCGCCTCCGACACGCCGGGCAATAGCGCGGCGGCTCCATCACCAACTGCTGTCGGCAGCTTTGGTGAGCGTCCGACGTCGGGCCCTCACCTCCGCAGTGCCCGCAGTAGGCGGGCGGCACCGCGGCCCTCACAGCGACTTCTGGAGCTCCTTGATGGGCATGTTCAGCTCCACCAGGAGATTGAGGTCGGCGTTGGCAGGACGGCCCAAGGTGGTGAGGTAGTTGCCGACAATGACGGCGTTGATCCCGCCGAGGAGACCCTCCCGGGTGCCGAGGTCGCCGAGTGTCAGTTCGCGTCCTCCCGCGTAGCGGAGCACGGTGCGTGGCATGGCGAGGCGGAAGGCGGCGATGGCGCGGAGGGCGTCCTTGCCGTCCATGATCCCCTGGTTCTCCAAAGGCGTTCCGGGGCGGGGATTGAGGAAATTCAGGGGGACTTCGTGCGGTTCAAGGGCGGCGAGCTGGGTGGCCAGTTCGGCGCGTTGCTCCACGGATTCGCCCATGCCGATCAGGGCGCCGCAGCAGAGTTCCATGCCGGCAGCCTTGACCATGACGCAGGTTTCGAGGCGTTCTTTGTAGCTGTGCGTGGTGACGACCTCGGGAAAGTAGCTGCGGGCCGTTTCGAGGTTGTGGTTGTACCGGTGCACGCCCCACCCGGCCAGCTGGTCCACCTGGCGCTGGGTGAGCATGCCCAGGGAGCACGCGATGTTGATGTCCACTTCTTCGTTGATGCGGTCGATCGCGAACTTGATCTGGTTCATGAGCTTGATGTCGGGGCCACGTACGGCGGCGACGATGCAGAACTCCGTGGCACCTGTCGCGGCGGTTTCCTTGGCTGCCTTGACGAGTTCCGGGATGTCCAGCCAGACCCCGCGGACGGGGGAGTCGAACAGTCCTGACTGGCTGCAGAAATGGCAGTCTTCAGGGCAGCCTCCGGTCTTGATGGAGATGATGCCTTCCACCTCCACGTCCTCGCCGCAGTGTTTCAGCCGAACTTCGTGCGCGAGTTGAAGTGCCGCCGGGATGGCCTCATCAGGCAGCCGCAGAATCTCGACAAGCTGGTCTTCGTTCAGGCCCTCGCCGCGTTCCAGGACCTGCCGACGGGCGGTGTCAAGAATGGCGTGGACGGTCTTTTCCTGGGGTGCGTGGGTCATGTCCTCGACGGTATCCGTGCAGGTGGAAGGGCATTTTGTGGGGTGCGCACAAAGGGTGATCCGGGATTTTGGTAATGGAAGCTTTGGTAGCCCTGATGCAGAAGTTACAACTGCGAAACACGCCCGTGACTGAATTGACGCGCTGCGTGACTAGCGTCGTGGACGAGCCCAGGACCCACGAAGAAAGCGAGCCCGCATGAGCGACGACACGACGAGTACCGCAACGCTGGAGCCGACGACGGCGGCAGGCCCCGCCGTCGTCAACGGCACCTCAACCGTTCCAGCGTCAGGCAACGCCGACGCAATGAGCGCAGCGAAAGAAAGCCTGGAGGACTACACGCTCCGGTTCGCACCGCGTTCCTACCGGAAGTGGAGCGCCGGCGTGGTGGCAACCAGCGCCCTGGGTGGAATTGCGTACCTGGCCGACTTCTCCATTGGAGCGAACATCGGGATTGCCTATGGAACGGTGAATGCCATCTTCGGCATCATCGTGGCCGCAGTGATCATCTTCGCCACAGGTTTTCCGCTTGCCTACTACGCGGCCCGTTACAACATCGATCTTGACCTCATCACCCGTGGCTCTGGTTTTGGTTACTACGGCTCGGTGGTCACCAACATCATCTTTGCCACCTTCACGTTTATTTTCTTCGCCCTGGAAGGCTCCATCATGGCCCAGGGCCTCCAGCTGGGCCTGGGCATTCCGCAGTGGATCGGCTATGCCGTGTCCACCATCATCATCATTCCGCTGGTGATCTACGGGATGAAGACCCTGGCCACGCTGCAGGTATGGACCACGCCCCTATGGCTCCTTCTGATGGTGGTTCCGGTGGGCTACCTTCTTCTTTCGCACCCTGAGAGCATCGACGCCTTCTTCGCGTTCACCGGTGCTTCGGGCGACGGCGGACCCAAACTGGCGTCGGTGATGCTGGCCGCAGGCGTCTGTCTGTCCCTGATGGCCCAGATCGCCGAGCAGATCGACTACCTGCGCTTCATGCCGCCCAAGACCGCCGAAAACAAGGGCGCCTGGTGGCGTGCAGTGATCCTCGCCGGGCCGGGCTGGGTGATCTTCGGCGCCATCAAGCAGATCATCGGCCTGTTCATCGCCATCTACCTCATCGCCAAGCTCGACCCCGCAGCCGCAGTCCACGCCAATGAGCCGGTCCACCAGTTCCTGGGCGTCTACGAAGAGATGATGCCGGCCTGGCTCGCCATGACCCTGGCCGTGGTGCTGGTGGTCATTTCGCAGATCAAGATCAACGTGACCAACGCCTACTCCGGATCACTTGCCTGGACCAACTCCTTTACCCGCATCACCAAGACCTACCCGGGCCGCATGGTGTTCGTGGTGGTGAATCTGGTGATCGCATTGATCCTCATGGAGTCGAACATGTTCGAGTTCCTCAACACCATTCTGGGCTTCTACGCCAACTGCGCCATGGCGTGGGTGGTCACGGTAGCCTCGGACATTGCCATCAACAAGTACCTGCTGAAGATCTCGCCCAAGGTTCCGGAATTCCGGCGCGGCATGCTGTACGCCGTGAACCCGGTGGGCTTCGTGTCCATGCTGGTTTCCGCCGGAGTTTCCATCGCGGTGTTCTTCGGTGCTTTCGGCTCCGCCGTCCAGCCGTTCTCGCCGATCTTCGCTGTGGGCCTGGCGTTGGTGCTGCCGCCGGTGCTGGCTCTGGCGACCAAGGGCCGCTACTACTTGCGCCGCACCGACGACGGCATCGAGCTGCCGATGTTCGACGCCGACGGCAACCCAAGCGACGCCAAGCTCCTCTGCCACGTCACAGGCCTGGAGTTCGAACGCCCCGACATGCTCCGCTCCGGCCAGGACGGTCCCGACGGCGAACCGCAGTACATCTCGTCCCTCGCCTTGTCCACGGACAAGTCGGGCGGCCTGGTCCTTCCCGCTCAAAAGTAGCCGGACCCGCCCCACGGGGAGCGGCCGACGCGGTTATCAGAACCCGGACGGCATTGATTGCTACCTGCTTGGCCGACGCAGAACGCCCCGGCTTCCTTTGGGGGAGCCGGGGCGTTCTGCTGTGTGTTCTGCGTTTGTTGGTCGAGCTGTGGGGCTTACTTGTCGAAGGCGTCCTTCGCGGCGTCCTTGACGTTCTCGCCTGCCTGCTTGGTCTTGGCTGCTGCCTGGTCGGCAACACCTTCGGCCTGCAGTTTTTCGTTGTTCGTGGCGTCACCCAAGGCTTCCTTGGCCTTGCCGGTGACTTCCTGTGCCTTGTTGCTGATCTTGTCTCCGAGTCCCATGGGATCTCCTTCGATGTAGTCCAACGCTGACAATTGCTAGGCTAACGAGCAATTCTGGGTACTTCCTGAACGTACTCCGCCAGCGGCCAGGATGCTTACACTGAAGCCATGGTTCAGGACACCCCGAATGGGGAATCGGGACAAACGGACTTGGACGAGGACATTGCGATGGCCTTGGTGAACCAGGTAATCCGCCCTTCCGAGGATCCTCCCAAAGACGACGCCCGGGAATCCGAAGCTCCTGTCGGTGCAAACCCGGCCGCAGCCAGCGGGCCTCAGCTCCAGGACCCGGGGTGGGCTGAGGCCGCGATTGCCCGCCCGGACTACGGCGAGCGCAACTATGTTGGCCACCACCGGATGATGGGCATGCGCACGTTGATCACCGGCGGTGAACGCGGTATCGGCAGGGCCGTGGCCATCGCCTACGCACGGGAGGGTGCCGACGTCGCCTTTACGTATCTTCCGGAGGATGAGCAGGAGGCCGAGCAAACCGTCAAACTCATCGAAGACGCCGGAAGCCGGGCGCTCGCCCTTCCCGGTGACCTGCAGGACGAGGAGTTCTGCCAGGAAGCCGTAGCGCAGACCGTTGCTGAATTCGGCGGACTCAATGTCCTGGTGAACAATGCCGGCTATCAGCTCTTTACCAGCCATGGTCTTGAAGACCTGGGCAACGAACAGTTCGACCGGACCTTCAAAACCAACGTCTACGCCCTGTTTTGGCTCTGCAAGGCTGCACTGCCGCATCTGCAGCCCGGGGCTGCCATCATCAACACTTCCTCATACCAGGCCTACCAACCCGGCCGGTGGCTGATCGACTTTGCCGCCAGCAAAGCAGCCGTCAACAGCATGACTTTTTCCTTGGCCGAAGCCTTGGGACCCCGGGGGATCCGCGTCAACGCCGTTGCTCCCGGGGACATAGGAACAACGGCGCAACCGTCCGTCCGGCCCGCGCAGAATCCAGCCCACGAAGAACGGGGGGAGTCCCCTTTGGGCATTCCGCTGGGCCGGGCCGGACAGCCCGCCGAACTCGCGGCTGCCTATGTGCTGCTGGCCACCGAGGATTCCAGCTACATTTCGGGCTCGGTCATCGGTGTCACGGGCGGAAAGCCTCTGGCGTAGGCGTCCGGGATACCCGTCCCGCCGTCAGGGCTTCAGCACCACCTTGATGCAGCCGTCCTGCTTCTTCTGGAACTTCTCGTAGAGTGCAGGCGCCTCCTCCAGGCCACCGGTGTGCGTGACCAGGTTCATCACTCCCAGGGGATCGGCGTCGTCCTCTACCAGCGGGAGCAGGTCGTCCATCCAGCTGCGTACATTGCATTGACCCATGCGGAGCTGGATCTGCTTATCGAACATGGTCATGAGGGGCATGGGGTCGGCTTGGCCGCCGTAGACGCCGCTCAAGGAAATGGTGCCACCGCGGCGGACCATATCCACGGCCGTGTGGAGCGCGGCAAGCCGGTCCACACTCATGGTCTCCATGGCGACCTGTGCGGGCTTGTCCGGAAGGAGGGATACCGCCCGGTGAAGGAAGGAAGCCACCGGGGAGCCATGCGCTTCCATGCCCACGGCGTCAACCACGGCGTCGGGCCCCCGGCCAAGCGTTTCCTCGCGGACTTTTCCGGAAACGTCCGAACTGTAGTCCAGCGTTTCCACACCACGCGACTCTGCCATGGCACGCCGTTCCGGAACGGGATCGACGCCAATGACCCGGAAGCCCTTGTGCAGGCCGATTCTGGTGACAAACTGGCCTACCGGTCCCAGGCCCAGGACCGCCAGGGTTCCACCTTCGGGAACATTGGCGTACTCCACTGCCTGCCACGCGGTGGGCAAAATATCGGAGAGGAAAAGATAACGCTCGTCCGGCGCGTCCGAGTCCACTTTCACGGGGCCGTAGTCCGCGAAGGGCACTCGCAGGTACTGGGCCTGTCCGCCCGGAACGGAGCCGTACAGCTCGGAATAGCCAAACAGAGCCGCTCCAGAACCCTTTGCTTTGACCTGAGTGGTTTCGCACTGGGACTGCAGGCCGAGGTTGCACATGTAGCAGTGCCCGCACGAAATATTGAAGGGGACAACCACGCCGTCGCCCTTCTTGAGGCGATGGACCCCGGATCCCACTTCTTCCACGATGCCCATGGGCTCGTGGCCAATGACGTCGCCTTTATGCATGTACGGTCCCAGGACTTCATACAGGTGCAGGTCCGAGCCGCAGATGGCTGTGGAGGTGATCCGGACAATCGCGTCCGTGGGCTCCTGGATGGAGGGGTCCGGAACGTCTTCGACGCTGAGTGAGCGCCGGCCTTGCCATGTCACTGCTTTCACTTTTGGATCTCCCTGCTGTGCTGCTGGGGGTAGGTCCCGCTCTTCTGGAGACCTTCCCAGCGAAACAGAGATCATGCCGAGGCACAAGGTCGCCCGCTCTCGACAGGCTTCCCCGGCGAAGCCTACATTGAGGCCATGAGCGAGGAAGCAAACAAGGCTGAAGAGACGCCAGCGGAACAGTCCGGGCAAGCGGCGCCTGCCGCCGTCGAACATGACAAAGGCACCGCCGGATCGGGCGACTTCACAACTGAACTGGACCCCACTTTTGTCCCGGATGACTCCGGGGAGACGCCGGACGCGAAGCGTGCCAGGGAAGATCCGGAGGAGACCGGCAGCTGAAACTAGTAAGTAACCTGATAACTAGCTACCATAAAGGAGAGGCGGACCCGGAAACGTTTAGGAATAACCCGATCTGGGTACGACTCGGACATTAAGCACAGCGAGGGCCGCGAGCGGCGCCCACAGAAGCCCGCTCACCAGGGAGGTAATCCTTATGGATACAGGACAACTGGTACTGATCATCGTGCTGGCCGTGGTGGTCATCGCCGCTGTGATCTTCGCGGTCGTCGTCGGACGCCGCAAGAAGGCCGAAGTCAACCATCGCAGGGCCGAGGAATTGCGCGAAAAGGCGCAGGAAGAAGCCATTGGCGCCCATCAAGCCAAAGCGGATGCTGCCCAAGCCGAGGCCAATGCTTTGCAAGCTGAAGCCGAAGCGAACCGGCTCCGTATGGACGCCGAAAAGCACGCGGAAAAGGCCCACGAAGCGCACGGACGCGTCGAGGAACACCTTCGGCATGCCGAAAAGCTTGATCCGAATGCCGCTTCGGCCCGGCCCGCCGATGCCAGCCGCGCAAACGACCGCGGCACTGCCGGCGCGGACCGTGCCGAGGACGTGAACGGTTCATCTGACCGCTCCAATCTGGCTGAGGGTGAGCGGCTCACACGCGACCGGAGCAGGCGCGACCGCTCGACGCGTGAGGATGAAAGGAACCTGTAGTTTCAACGACGAAGCGGAGGTAGGAAAGTGAGCATTGTGGTGAGACGGACAGGTCAGGCGATCCGCGGTACGGAGTCGAAGGCGAACCGGCATGCGGTCGACGTCGTCCTTGGCCACCTTGGTGAGATCGGCCCGGCCGTGGCGGCATTGCGCCGGGAGTCGTCCAGGCTCGCCGAGTGGGGCGAAGAGCTGGCCCGTGTCCGCCTGCGGGGAGGCAGTGTGTTCGCTGCCGGAAGCGACGGCTCAGCCCACGAAGCCGACCGTTTTACCTCCGAGCTGACCGCCCATGGCGCTGCGCATCCTCACGACGGCAGCCCCGGCTCGTTCACGGCCATCGTCGCCAGCAAGGAAACCGGGGAAACCATCAGTGACCAAATTCCCTCAGTGGTCAGGCAGGGAGACATCGTGGTGCTCCTGGCTGCCAAGGGGATTACGGACGATCTCCGCAACGCCGCGACCGCTGCCAAAGCCGCCGGCGCCAAGGTGTGGGCTCTGACAGGCAGGGACTCCAAGGACCTGGCCCAATCCGTCAGTGAAGCCATCAACATCAACACGGACCCCCCACATGCCGAGGAAGCGCACCTGGTGGCCGTCCTTGCCCTCTGTGAGTGCTTCGACGAGTCCATGCGGGAGCTGACCAAGTAACAGCGGCGGCGTGTGTCAGCCCGGGCTGGGCGCGTGGCCGTGACACTCTATCCCTGTGAAAAGTACTGTTATTGGCTATTTTGCGGTGCTGGCGCTCTCAGGGCTGGTGTCCCTTAGTGTCCTTGGTGCATCCATGCTGCAGCGCAACGACAACCGGGGCATCCCTGTTCTTGCCTTGGTGGTCGGTGGCCTGTTGCTGACCTTCGTTCAGGGGGTGATGCTTGGGCGGAAAAGCAAGGCCGGGAGCGCTGTTGGGTCTCCCGGGGCCATCGCGCGGGAGTCGACGACGACCACCGTCGTTGCCTCCGAGGATTTTGCACACTCACCGTCCGCCGTGTGGGCCGTCATTCGCCCTGCTGAATCGTCCCTCTCCTTGGAGGACGGCGTGTACCACGCCCTGTCCGTGCCGGCTATTCCGGATGGGCCGGGCGAACTTCAGTGTTTCTTCCACCGCAACGGCTACATCGGCGTACTGGAAGTCGTCGAAGAGGTTCCGGAGCAGCTGGCCGTCACCCGCCCGCGGGTGCCGGTCGGCCCTGACATGCTGACGAGGTACAGGCTGGAGGGCACCGGAGACGGATCCCGGCTGACCATTGAGAGCGACCTTGAAGTCTCTGGTGACTTCTCCTTGGAAGGAGAAGAATACCGCCGCTACTGGGGCTCCTACCTCCGCAGGGTGAATGCGCTGCTGGATCAGCAAGCGGGGGGGCCTGGCGAAGCAGGAGCGGACACGAGGATGTGATCTGCCACTCAGCCGGAATAGTTGCAGACGCCATGCAGTTGTGCGCAGTGAACCTGTTTCATTCTGAAAGGAACTGCGCATGCTGTTTTCCCCCTTGGCCCTCGGCGAGCTTGAACTTTCCAACCGACTGGTAATGGCCCCGCTGACGCGACTCCGCGCCGGCGAACAGGGTGTGCCCGGTTCCTTGATCGCCGAGCACTACCGTCAACGCGCCTCCTTGGGCTTGATCGTGAGCGAAGGAACCTACCCGACGCCGGCAGGCCGGTCCTACCCGGGGCAGCCTGGCCTCGTGACCGAGGACCAGATTGCCGGATGGAAAAAGGTGACTGATGCCGTTCACGCAGAGGGTGGCCGGATGTTCGCCCAGATCATGCACGGCGGCCGGGTTTCGCATGCCGACATCACTGGTGGCCACGAGATCGTGGCTCCCAGCGCGGTAGCCATTGACGGTGAGGTGCGGACCCCGCAGGGCAAGCAGGCCTACCCCGTGCCGCGTGAACTCCGCACTGACGAGCTCCCCGGAGTGATCCAGGAGATCGTCACAGCGTCGAAGAACGCTATTGAGGCAGGCTTCGACGGCGTCGAGCTCCACTCCGCCAACGGTTACCTCCTGCACGAGTTCCTTGCCCCGAATTCCAACGTCCGTACCGACAGCTACGGTGGTTCTCCCGAGAACCGCGCACGCTTCGTGATCGAGACCGTCAACGCTGTGGTTGAAGCCTTGGGTGCCAACCGCGTTGGCATCCGGATCTCCCCGGAGCACAACGTCCAGGGCATCGCCGAGACGGATGCCACCGACGTCCGGGCCACCTACGAAGTGCTGGTGGACACCATCGCCCCGCTGAACCTCGCGTACCTGAGCATCCTGCACCACGAGCCCAAGGGTGCGCTGGTCCAGGATCTTCGCGAGCGTTTCAACGGCACTTTCCTGGTCAACACGGGTTTTAGCGAGATCACTACCCGCGATGAAGCGTTCGCCATCATCGAAGAAGGTCTCGCCGACGCCGTAGTGGTTGGCCGTCCCGCCATCGCGAATCCGGACCTTGCCCGCCGCTGGCGTGAAAGCCTGCCATTGAACGAACCGGACGCTTCGACGTTCTACGCGGACGGCGCCGAGGGTTACACGGACTACCCGTTCTACGCGAACTAACCCACAGCACGCCACGACGCCGGCACTCACCACTCGTTTCCAGTGGTGCGTTGCCGGCGTCGTGCCTTAAGTACCGGTCACCTGTAACTACCGGCATCCAGCGCAATGTGACGACGTCTCCCTATCGGCCATGGGTCCGCGTTCCTATAGGATTTGTGGCATGTCTCAACCTTCGCCGGCAGTCGCCCGCCGCGGCTTTCCTGTCAGTCGCCAAGTCCTGGCCGACCACGTGTATGAAGCTTTGCTCGAATGGCTCATGGACGGCCGGTTGGAGCCCGGAGCTGCCGTCAGCATCGACGGAATGGCGCGGGAACTGGACGTTTCGCCGACGCCGGTGCGTGAGGCGCTGGCCCGCTTGGAGCATACGGGGATGGTGCGTCGTGTCGCGCTGAAGGGTTACCGGGTGGCGCCGGTGTTCACCCGCGAAGACTTCGCCGAACTGATGGAAGCCCGGCTCTCAATTGAGCCCGTCAACGCCCGCCTGGCGTGTGCCCGCATGACCCCGGAGGGCTTGGAAGCACTGAAGCAGGCTGTGGAGGACTTGAAGACAGCTCCCAGGGGCGGGACGTTCGCTGAATACCGCAACTATCTCGAAGCGGACGAGCGATTCCACCAGCTCATCGCGGCCCAGGCCAGCAACCAGTTCCTCTTGGCGGCCTATAACACCCTGGGTGGACAGATTCAGCGCTTCAGGCTGTTCGGGGGAGTGGGCATCACGGATGCTGAGCAGGCAATCTCCGAGCACCAGGCCGTGCTGGATGCGATGATGAGCGGCGACCCGGAGAAAGCCGCGCAGAAAATGACCGAGCACGTGGAAAAGGTGCGCGGCCGGGCGATCGCGGACGCGCCGGCAGACTAACCGGCCCACGCCGGCGGACTAACCGCCCGCGTCTGGTTCGGGCATGGACTTGCCCGCTGACCGCACGCGCATGCCCGCAGAGACCCGCGCGCCCCGCCACCAGCTCCTGTGACCCCCTTCACAGACATATGTATGACATATAGGATCTAGGAAGTTTCCGAAAAGGCTTGACAGTTCCTCTCTGTTCGTAAATCCTATAGGAAACAGGATTCCACGAAGGAGTGATCATCATGGCGTATACCGCCGAGAATTGGCCCATTACAGCGGCCCTCCTGCAGTTCCCGGGCACCGACAGCACGGGCCGGGACATCAACGACGCCGATGCTTCCGTCTGGGCCGAAGTCCTTCAGGAAGTGAAGGAAGCAGGGTTCGCGAACGCCGACCTGACCGACAGCTGGGTCCGTCCGGGAAACCTCAGCACGGACCGCCTCGCCGAGTTCAAGCAGACCGCGGACCATGTGGGCATCGGGATGCCGGTGATCTCAGCAATTCGTCGCAGCGTCATCCACAGCACGGACTGGGCCGACAACCTCGCCTACAGCCACCGCACCATCGACGCCGCCGCAGAGCTCGGTTGCGAAGTTGTCTCCATCGGACTCCACCAGGCCATCACTGCCGAGCAGCAGAAACAACTCTGGTTCTGGACCGTGGAGGGCTACAAGGATCCGGTCGGGGACAAGGAAGCATGGGGCAACGCGGTCTCCCGTATCCGGGAACTCGGAAAGCACGCAGCAGAGGCCGGCATCCTGCTCTCCTTGGAAATGTATGAGGACACCTACCTGGGCACCTCCGACTCTTCCGTTCAGCTGGTCCAGGACATCGGCCTGGACAACGTTGGCCTGAACCCGGACCTTGGCAACCTGATCCGCCTCCACAGGCCCATTGAGGACTGGCGGGAAATGGTGGCCAAGACCCTCCCGTACTCCAACTACTGGCACATGAAGAACTACATCCGCGACGAAGACGTAGCCCGCGACAGCTACATCACCATGCCTGCCCCGATGGAAAGCGGACTCATCAACTACCGCGAGGCCTTCAAAGTGGCGCTTTCGGTGGGCTTCCAGGGCATCCTCTGCACTGAGCACTACGGCGGAGACGGCCTCAGCGTGACCGCGAGCAACCAGGACTACCTCCGCCGGCACGTCCTCCCGAAGTCCGATGGCTATGCGCTGGGAACGAGCCAGGTCGCCCAGGGACGGCAGCAACCCGTGGCAGCGTTGGCAGGAGCCGCGAAATGACACAGATCTTTGACAACCCGGCAGACTTCGCCGACGAAGCCCTAGACGGTTTCGTCGCTGCCAACCGCGGCTACGTAGCCAGGGTGGACGGCGGAGTGGTGCGCTCCACCGAAGTACCCGCCGGCCAGGTGGCGCTGGTGGTTGGTGGAGGTTCCGGGCATTACCCGGCCTTCGCAGGACTCGTCGGACCCGGCCTTGCGGCTGGTTCGGCGTGCGGCAACATGTTCGCCTCCCCGGCGGCCGGCCAGGTCTACCGCGTGGCCAAGGCTGCAAATGCGGGCGGGGGAGTCCTCCTCAGCTACGGAAACTACGCCGGCGACGTCCTCCACTTCGGCCAGGCCCAGCTGCGGCTTAACGCCGAGGGAATCGAAACCCGCACGGTCACCGTCACCGACGACATCGCCAGTGCGCCTATTGAGCAGATCGAAAAGCGCCGCGGCATTGCAGGGGACCTCACGGTCTTCAAAATCGCCGGCGCCGCCGCAGAAGCAGGACTGAACCTCGACGACGTCGAGCGTTTGGCCATCAAGACCAACTACCGCACACGTTCCCTCGGTGTGGCGTTCGACGGTTGCACGCTCCCGGGAGCCACGGATCCGCTGTTCCATGTCCCTGCCGGCCAGATGTCCCTCGGCCTGGGGATCCACGGCGAACCCGGCATCTCCGAGCACCCCATGCCCACGGCCTCCGAGCTCGCCGATCTCCTGGTGTCTAAGCTGCTGGCCGACAAGCCGGAGGACGCAGGGGACCGCGTCGTAGCGATCGTCAACGGACTGGGCACCGTCAAATACGACGAACTTTTCCTGCTGTTCGGGAAGATCGAAAAACTGCTCAGTGCCGCAGGACTGACGGTCGTTGAACCTGAATGCGGCGAGCTGGTGACCAGCCTGGACATGTCCGGACTCTCGCTGACGCTGCTGTGGCTGGACGAGGAACTCGAACAGTATTGGGCAGCACCCGCTGACACTCCCGCCTTCCGAAAGGGCAGCATGGCACCGCGCGCAGCCCGCGCGGCCGCGGCCATCGACTACGCCGAAACCGCCGACATCGAACAGCCCACCCCGGCTGCCGCCGAACTCGGGCGGCAGGCCATTGCGGTCCTCGCCCAGGTGCGGGACGTCGTCGTCGAGCATGAAGAGGAGCTCGGCAAGCTGGACGCAATCGCCGGCGACGGCGACCACGGTATCGGCATGCGCCGCGGCGTGGATGCCGCCGCGCAGGCCGGAGAAGCTGCGAGCGGTTCTTCCGTTGCGCGGATTCTTGCCAGCGCCGGCGAGGCGTGGAGTGAGCGGGCCGGTGGCACTTCGGGGGCGCTGTGGGGTTCGGCAGTCATCGCAGCCGGGTTGTCGCTCGGAAACCGGGAGTCCTACAGTTCCAAGGATGCCGCTGCTGCGGTGGAAGCCTTCACCAGCGCCATCACCGAACTCGGCAAGGCCGACCCCGGTGACAAGACCATGGTGGATGCCCTCCTGCCGTTCCGGGACGCCTTCCTTGCAGAGCTCGACGGCGGAGCTCCCGTTGACCGCGCACTGGCAGTCGCCGCTGCAGCGGCCGAGTCCGCTGCCGCCAATACCGCTGACCTCCGGCCGCTCAAGGGCCGCGCACGTCCCCTCGCCGAGAAGAGCATCGGCCACCCTGATCCCGGTGCAGTGTCCTTCGGCCTGATCGCCGCAAGGATCTCCCACCACATCGATTCACAACTGGCCGCCGCGGCTCCCTCCACAGCGGCCGGAAACGGAGCATCAGAATGAGCAACACACCAGGCTGGCGCATCATCGTCGGCAACGATGAAGCCGGAGTGGAATACAAGAACGCCCTCCTGGCCCTGTTGGAAGCTGACCCGCGTGTTGCGTCAGTGACCGACGTCGGCGTGGGTCCCAACGATTCCACTGCCTACCCGCACGTGGCCGTCGACGCTGCCCGCAAGGTGGCAGAAGGCGAAGCGGACCGGGCACTGCTGATCTGCGGAACGGGACTGGGTGTGGCCATCGCGGCCAACAAGGTGCCCGGCATCCGCGCAGTCACCGCGCACGACAGCTACTCCGTGGAACGTTCAGTCCTGAGCAACAACGCACAGGTCCTCACCCTCGGCCAGCGGGTGATTGGCCTTGAACTGGCCAAGAAGCTGGTCGGAGAGTGGCTCAGCCACCGTTTTGACGAAAACTCATCCTCCGCCGCCAAGGTGGACGCCATTTGCTCGTACGAGCCCGACTACACAAAGGCAGTCTGATCATGACCGTTTCCGAAGGCACTCAAACCACTGAAGCCGCTGTAAACAACGCAGCCCGGAAGATCGCCGTCGTTGGCTCCGGCTACATGGGCGGCGGAATCGCGCAGGTCCTGGCACTCGGTGGAGCACGCGTTGCGCTGGCTGACGTGTCCGCCGAAGTTGCGCAGAAGAACTACGACCGCCTCCTGGTGGAGTCCGAGCAGTTCATCGCGGACGGCCTTTTCCCTGAAGGCTCCACGGAGATCCTCAAGCAGAACCTGTGGGCTGCCAAGGACATCGAGGAAGCTGTTGCCGACGCCGACTTCATCGAAGAATGCGTTCCCGAGGTGCTGGAGATCAAGCACCAAACGCTCGCACGGATCAGCGCCGCAGCCCGTCCGGATGCAGTGATCGGCTCCAACACCTCAACGATTTCCATTGCGGCGCTGGCCGAGGCCGTGACAAACCCGGAGCGTTTCCTGGGCGTCCACTTCTCCAACCCGTCACCGTTCATTCCCGGCGTGGAGGTCATTCCCCACGCAGGTACTTCCGCGGCAACGGTGTCCGCTTCGCGTGACCTCGTCCACGCGGCCGGCAAGCAGACCGCCGTCGTGAAGGACGTCACCGGCTTTGTCCTCAACCGCCTGCAGTACGCGCTGTTCCACGAGGCGGCACAGCTGGTGGAGCAGGGAATCGCAACAGCCGACGACGTCGACACGCTGGTGCGCACGACGTTTGGCTTCCGTTTGCCCTTCTTCGGTCCGTTCGCCATTGCGGACATGGCCGGCTTGGATGTCTACAACTTCTGCTACAAGTCGCTGCAGACCGGATTCCCGGAGCGCTTCGCGACGCCGAAGATCCTCTCCGACTTGGTGGAGGCCGGCAAGCTCGGCACCAAGACCGGTGCGGGCTTCCTCAATGTTCCGGCAGAACGCACCCCGGAACTGATCGCCTACCGCAACAAGGCCTACGTCGCCATGCAGAAGCTCATTGAAGAGCTTGGCCCGGCCCCGATCAACTAATCCAGGAGAAACCACATGACTTTCCCCGCAGAACGCACCGCAATCGTCACGGGTGCTGTTTCCGAGCGCGGCATCGGCCGCGCCACCGTCAACTACCTCGCCGCGCAGGGCTGGAACATCGGCATCATCGACCTCGATGACGCCGCCTGCAAGGCTGCCGCCAAGGAGATCGCCGCCGAATACGGTGTCCAGGCCCACGGCGTAGGCGCCAACGTTGCCAGCGAATCCGAAGTACGTGCAGCCATTGACGAGCTTGAGGCTGAACTGCCCCAGATCGTGGCACTGGCCAACGTTGCCGGCGTCAGCTCGCCCATCGGCTACCTCGAACTCGAGCCGGCCGAGTGGGACCGCGTGCTGAACATCAACCTCAACGGCGTCCACTACGCCACCCGCCGCGTTGCCGAGTCCATGGTGAAGAACCGCATCGGACGAATCGTCAACATTTCATCGGTTTCCGCCCAGCGTGGCGGCGGCACGTTCTCCAAGACCCCGTACTCCGTGGCCAAGGCGGGCGTTATCGGACTGACCCGTGCTACCGCACGCGAGCTGGGGGAATACGACATCACCGTGAACGCCATCTCACCCGGGCCCATCGACACCGACATCATGGGTGGCACGTTGAGCCAGGAGCGCAAAGATGAACTCACCAAGGACCTCGTGGTGAACCGCGTGGGCTCCACCCGTGACATCGCCGCCGCCATCGCCTTCCTCATCAGCGAGGACTCCGGATACATCTCCGGCCAGACGCTGAATGTGGATGGCGGACTGTACATGCACTAGGCCTTCGCCGATGAAGACCTGGACCCGAGAAAGAAAGATCTACCTTGCCGTGGGCGTCGTCGTCTGCGTCGTGGGCCTGGTGCTCATTTTCTTCCCGCGCTGATAGCGCACTGAGGTTATCTCCCCCCCAATTGACTACTCAAAGAGGAGTTTCGATGTCTGTTGCCTCGAGTTCCACCAAGGAATTGCTGGATTCGCCGGTCCTGAAATCGGCCATATCCAAGGCTTCATTCCGGCTGATGCCCATGTTGGTCATCCTGTACGTAGTAGCTTTCCTTGACCGCACCAACGTGGGCTTCGCCGAAGCGGCACTCGGTGTGGACAAGGGCATCACCGCCGGGGCCTACGCCCTGGGTGCCGGTATTTTCTTCATCGGCTACGCCCTGTTTGAAATCCCCAGCAACCTGCTGCTGACCAAGTTCGGCGCGAAAATGTGGCTTGCACGCATTGCGGTCACGTGGGGCATAGTGTCCGCTTGCTTCGCGTTCGTGCAGGGTGAAACCTCGTTCATCATCCTCCGGTTCCTGCTGGGCGTGACTGAAGCCGGGCTGTTCCCCGGCGTCATCATGTTCCTCGCCGCATGGTTCCCCAACAAGGTCCGTGTGAAGATGTTCGCCATCTTCTACCTTGCCCAGCCGTTCTCGCAGATGATCGGCGCCCCGCTCTCGGGCTGGCTCATCAACATTGGTGACCAGGTTCCGGGGGTTGCCGGGTGGCAGGTGATGTTCTTCGTCGAAGGCATGCTCGCTGTCCTGGCAGGTATTGCTGCCTTCTTCTTCCTCATCAACAGCCCCCAGGATGCCAAGTTCCTGAGCAAGGAAGAAAAGGTGGCCCTGACCGATGTCATGGCGCTGGAAGACACCGTGAAGGAAGAATCCGGCCCCCGCGGCGTCATGGCTTCGATGAAGAATGGCAAGGTCTGGTACTTCACCGTCATCTACTTCTGCCTGCAGATCGCGGTGTACGGTGTCACGTTCTACCTTCCCCAACAGGTGTCCCAGCTGACAGGACAAAAGGTAGGGCTCGCCGTCGGACTGCTGACCGCCATCCCATGGTTCTTTGGCATCTTTGCCTGCTTCTTCATCGGGAAGGCAGCCAACACGGTCCTCCGCCGGCGCCGCTGGGGCACGGCTTTGTTCGTCTCCACAGGTCTGTGCATCTTCGGTTCCGCCTGGGCCGGCGCCAACCACCAGCCGGTCCTCGGCATCATCTTTATCACCCTGGCGGTGTGCAGCTTCCTGGCGATCGGTCCGATCGCATGGTCATACCCGACGGCGTTCCTCACCGGAACGGCTGCAGCTGCAGGCATCGGCCTCATCAACTCCCTGGGTAACCTGGGCGGTTTCGTCGCACCGATCCTGCGCACCTCAGTCAACCAGATGACGGCCTCGGACACGGGGACCATGGGTGTTTACGCCCTCGGGGTCCTGCCCTTCCTGGCCGCGGTGATGATGTTCGGCACCCGTGTCTTCTCCAACAAGGCCGACGAGCTGCTGGACAAGTAGTAATGAACGCAGCAGCCATGACCTCTCAGGACGCCCTGTACATCGGAGTCAGTACCAAGATGTACATGGGGTACGCCCGCAGCCTCGCGTGGCTGGAGCAGTTGGTGGCAGAAGTGGACGCCCGTCCGGCCCTCGCGGCCGGGCGGGTAGTCCCGTTTGTCATCCCCTCGTTCCCGGTCCTCCCTGCGGCGGCTGCGCTGGTGGCTGACTCGTCGCTGGTCCTCGGCGCGCAGAACTGTGGTTGGTCCGACGGGCCCTGGACTGGTGAGGTAGCGCCGTCGATGCTCGCTGAGCTTGGCGTTGGCCTGGTGGAAATCGGGCACGCCGAACGCCGCCGGCACTTTGCCGAAGACGATGCGGTGGTGGCCCTGAAAGTGGGCGCCGCCGTCGGGTCCGGCCTTACTCCGCTGCTGTGCGTGGGCGAGACCGAGGCCTGCGCGCCGGAGGCCGCAGCAGAGATTGTCTTCCACCAGATCAAGGCGGCTGTTTCCGGCGACTGGGCCGTGGCTGCCCGGCTCGTGATTGCGTATGAGCCGGTGTGGGCCATTGGCGCTCCCGAACCGGCCTCGGCCGAATACGTTTCCCTGGTGGTCGGCGCCTTGCGCGAGGCTTTGGCGCAGCACGCTTTGCAGGGCCTTCCCGTGATCTACGGGGGCTCGGCGAAACCCGGCCTCCTGCCCCGAGTTACGGGTGTTTCCGGCCTCTTCCTTGGCCGCTTCGCGCACGACGCCGCGAACTTTGGCCGTGTCCTGGATGAGGCCCTGAGTTTTTGTACAGCAGACGCCCTTAAGTCGCCCTCTAAAGGGCAGTAAGTGTACAAAAACTCCGCTGGCAGAGGGCCACGAAGCCGCCCAGGTTTTCCAGTCCTTCCGGATGTGTCGGCAGGTAGTTGGTCAGTTCGGGAGAACGCACGACGACGGCCCGCCACTGTCCGCGGGAGACCGCCACGTTGATCCGGTTGCGTGAGAGCAGGAACTCCATGCCGCGAGGGACTTCTCCGGCGGCGGATGCAGCCATGGACACGATGACCACGGGAGCTTCCTGGCCTTGGAATTTGTCCACTGTCCCTACCCGGACCTTAATCAGGCCGGCAGCGTGGAGTTCATGCTTGATGAGCTGTACCTGCGCGTTGTAGGGCGCGACCACCAGGATGTCGCTCTCGTCCAGGGCACGGACCTCCAGGGCACGGCCCTCCAAAGCACGGCCCTCCGGGGATGGGCTTTTCGGGGATTGGGAGGGGTCGTGCCATGTCAGGCCGAGGTGGGCCTGCACTTGCCGGAGGACTTCCGCCGCTTCCTCGGCTGAGGATGTCGAGTTCCCGGTGTGGTGGACGTAGACGGTCGAAATTCCCGGGCCGGCACCTTCCAGCCAGCGCTCTGAGGCTGCGGGTGCCGCTTCCAGCCGGGAGTCGTACGAGAGCTCGGACACGGCACTGCACAGATCCGGATGCATGCGCCATGACAGCGCCAGGAAGTAGCCAAGCTCAGCCGGCAGTGTGTTGTATCCGTCGGATAACCAGCCCAGTGCTGACTCGTCAACGGGCTCAGGGTGCGTCCCCTGGGTGACCTGCGGGAGCTGCTGGGGATCACCCAGCAGGAGGAGCCGCTTGGTTGCCCGGCTGACGGCCATGGTATTGGCCAGGGAGAACTGGCCTGCTTCGTCGATGACCAGCAGGTCCAGGGCTCCCGCAGGGACCTCCTTGCCCACCATGGCCCAGGCTGTGCCGCCGATCAGGGCACCGCCGGGCATGGACAACGCCTCCGCCACGTCGGCCTTCCCGCACCCGTTCCACGGCACGGGGTCGTTGTGTTTGACCTCTTTGGCCACCCGCATCGGGTCCACCCCGGCCTTCTCCACGGCGGCACACAGCATGTGCTCGACCACGGCGTGTGATTGTGCCACGACGCCGACCTTCCAGCCCTCGGCCACGAGCCGGGCCAAGACGTGCGCGCCAACGTAGGTTTTCCCACTCCCCGGAGGGCCCTGGACCGCCAGGTAGGAATGGTCAAGGTCCTTCACTGCGGCGGTAATTGCGTCAATGTATCCGTCGGGCCCGGACCCAACAGCGGGCAGCGCGTCGAGGCTGCGCAGCCTGGGTGGTTGCCGGCGGACCAGATCCAGCGCCGCGTCCTTGGGCCATGCGGGCAACCCGTCCCGGAGCTTGGTGGCCAAAGCTGCCAGCGCTGCCCTCTGACCGTTCGTCGGAATGGGGCTGTCAGGGGTCAAGGCCATGGGCAGTTGGGTGAACTCCGTGGAGTCCTTGCGGAGGCTTTCGGCGATGATGACTGACTCGAAGTCCCCGTCTTCGCCCACTTCGGTGACCTTCGTGTTGCTCCAGCCGGCGCGGCCAAGAACTGATGATTCCTTCGCTGACAGGGCCTCCGGCAGCGGGGGGCCGTACATCCTGAAGTAGCTCTTGCCCGGATCCAACCCCGCACCGTCACCGGAACGTCCAAGCAGTTTGACGATCCGGACCGGGTTGCTGCGGGGCGTTGGCCTGGCCCAGTCCTGCAGCAACTCGGCATGGTCCACGATGAACAAGTCACGGGCGTCGTCCCATTGGGAGGTGGGTTTCTCAAGACGATCGAAGTGGCCCCACCAATGCTGCTTGTCTTCACGCCGGTGGTAGCCGACACCCGCTGCGACAATGCGGATGGCCAGGGCATCCGGAGTGGCTCGTTCGGCCTCCGGGAGCCCGGCGAGGTAGTCGAACAGTGCCGTCTCTTCGGGTGCGGCCTCGTACCTGTTCGCGTCCCGGTCTTTCGGGTTCCCTGGCTGCGTGTCACCGGTCTCGTCGCGGAACGATCCGGGAGTGATTGAGCGTTCCGCCGCCCGCGCAAGCAACCAGTTGCGCAGTTCCAGCGTGGAGAGGCAGTCGTACTCGTTGTAGTCCCGGATACCTTCCAGGATCTCAGCGGCTACGGCAGCCTGTCCGGTGTCCCGGGCCGTACAGAAATCCGCATAGGCCACCACGGACGCGCCAGCGTCGGTCACGTCACCGGAGCGGAGGTGCTGGCCCATGTACAAGGGCTCAAGTTTCTTGATGCTGTAGGAGTTCGAGGAAATCCGGATACTGTGCCGGACGGTGTCGTAAAGGTCCACGAGGACGCCTTCGCGCAGGAGGTCGTCGACGGCGGTTTCACCCACCACATGTGTCAAGGAAAGATTACGCAGTGCAGTTTTTTCATAAGCAGCGTAGTGGTAGATATGCATGCCCGGATATTGTGCGCGGCGCTTGGCGACGTATTCCAGGAAGTCCACGAACGCCTGGCCTTCCTCCGTCCGGGAGTGCGCCCAGAAGGGACGGAACACCGGAGATGCGCCGGGCTCAACAGGGTTCTCCACGACACCGAACAGGTATTCCAGGCCCCATTTTCCGGTAGCTGGATCCTGCCACAGGGGGTCGCCTTCGAAATCGAAGAAGATGTCCCCGGGGTCCGGCGTCGGGAGGCGTCCCAGCGTGTTGTCAGTCAGCACGTTGTAACTGATTGCTTTGGCTTCTCCGGACGCGTCCGTGTACTCCACAGTGCCGTCCGGGGTCCCGGTTCCCGTTTGGAGCCTCGCCTGTTCCCGGAGCCGCAGCAGCGTGGGATCGCCCGTGGCCGGCAGGGCGGCCAGCTGGTCGATGGTGGTGACGCCGTCCTCGATCAACTTCTTGCGTCTGCTGATACGCATGCCCGCGACCATGAGCAGGTCCCGGTGCAGCTGGACCTGCTCCGCGCAGTAGTCGCAGCGGCCACACGCAGAGTACCGGGGGTCGCCCCAGGCAACCGGTTCGCTGCCTGAACGGTGCGCAGCGGTCATTCCGAGGAACCGTTCGCGGCGTTCCTTGAACACGGGCAGGATTTGGGAAAGCGGATGATCGCTCTGGACCCGGTTGCCCAGCACCAGGGTGACGTGGGGGTCCGGTGTGATGCCGGCCTGAATGAGTTGGTCCCCATAGGCGGCCAGCTGCAGGAGGGCTGTGACTTTGGCGTGGCGCGCCAGCTTGGTGTCGAACACTGCATACTGACCGCCTGGCCGCTTGACCAGGAAGTCGGATCGACCGTGGAACGTGCCATCAAAGAAGGCGGCCTGGAAAACGACATCCGCACCGGCACGCAAGGCATCGAGGGATTCCGCATGCTTGGCCCTCAGCGTGCCGCGGTCCATCGCAGTGGCGGGAACGACGTCGTAAACCCCGGTTCCCGTGGCCGGGTCCCACTGACCGAACCGGTCCACGAATTCCTCCAGAACCCGGTGTTCGTGGACGTCGCCGAGTGCCGCAGTGCGTTCCAGCATGGCATCGGCAGGGAAATCCGGCTTCGGAGTGCGGCCCAGTTTTTCGTCGAGCTTGCGGAGCAATTGGTACTCGCAGGTAGCCGCGATCACCAGATCGCTGGCCGAGAAGACCAGATCCTGCGGGGCGCCTGCCGGCTCCGGATCGAGAAAGAACACCGCGGGCCACCTGCCTTCCTTGCTGTGAATACCCTTGCAAGCCAAGCTATCAGCGGGCCCCGACAATATAGCCCGGCAATGTAGCCTCCCTCCGATTTAGACTGCACCCATGACCGAAACAATGCCCACGGCAGATCCCGCGTTCGAAGCCGCCTACCAAGCCGCGCAGAAGAGCCTCAACGAGGGCGGAATCCCCATCGGAGCCGCCTTGGCAAGGGCCGGAGAAGTCATAGCAAGCGGGCATAACGAGCGCGTCCAGCACGGCGACCCCATTGCGCATGGGGAAATGTCGGCACTGCGTGCGGCCGGCCGGCAAAAGAGTTACCGCGACACCACCCTGTACACCACCCTTGCCCCGTGCGCGATGTGCACCGGGACCATCATCCAGTTCAAGATTCCGCGCGTGGTGGTGGGGGAGGCCGAGACGTTTCCGGGCGAATTCGAACTCCTGCGCTCACGCGGCGTGGAGGTCATTGTGCTGGATGACCAACGCTGCGTGGACATGATGCGCACCTTCCAGGATGAGCATCCGGAACTCTGGGCCGAGGACATCGCGGAGGACTGAAATCCGTCTGGTCACGGCTACTTGGCGGGCGTAGTCTGGCATCATCGGCGTTGGAGCCGAAGGGCCCCGCGTCGATAATCCCAATCGATGAAGGAGGACCCATGAGTGCCGTGCGTGAATTCATGACGACGAATGCCCAGTGCATCGCCGAGGACAAAACTCTCCAGGAAGCCGCCGTGCTGATGAGGGACCTGGACTGCGGTTCGCTTCCCATCTGCGGCAATGACGGCAAGCTCACCGGCTTCATCACGGACCGCGACATCGTGGTCAAGTGTTTGGCCGAGGGCAAGGACGCCCGGCAAGTCCTAGCCAGCGAGCTCGCCGGCGGCAAGCCCTACTGGGTGGACGCCGATGCCAGCGTTGACGACGCCGTGGCCATGATGGAGGAGCACCAGGTGCGCCGCCTGCCCGTCATCAGCGACCACAAACTGGTGGGCATCATCAGCCAGGGTGACATTGCCCGCAACCACTACGCCGAGCAGCGCCTCGGCGAAATGGTGGAGCACATCTCCGCCAAGGAGCACATGGCGCACTAAACCACGCCGGAGGGCAAGGCCAGCTGCCGCGAGGCACTCCCGCCACGGGAACGCCTCGCGGCCCGTTCCCACAGGCAAGCCCTCGTGAGGCAAACTGTCATGGTGACTTCAAATCTCCAACACCAGTCAGCCGACTCCGCCATCCACGCACAAATCGCAGAAGAACTCGGCGTCAAAGCCTGGCAAGTCAAGGCCGCGGTGGAACTGCTCGACGCCGGATCCACCGTCCCCTTCATCGCCCGCTACCGCAAGGAAGTCACCGGGACGCTCGATGACACCCAGCTGCGTGACCTCGAAGAGCGCCTCAGATACCTTCGTGAGCTGGAAGAACGCCGCAAGGCCGTCCTCGAGGCGATTGCCTCGCAAGGCAAGCTGACCCCGGAACTGGAGGCCGCCGTCGTCGGGGCCGATACCAAAGCCCGGCTCGAAGACATCTACCTTCCCTTCAAATCCAAGCGGCGCACCAAAGCGCAGATCGCCCGCGAAGCCGGTCTCGAGCCCTTGGCCGACGTCCTTCTCGCCAACCCGCAGCTGGACCCCGCCGCCGAAGCCGCCAAGTACTTTAACAGCGAGCACTCCATCGAGGACGCCGCCACGGCGCTCGCCGGTGCCCGTGCCATTTTGGTGGAGCGCGTCGGGCAGGACCCGGACCTCGCCGAGGACCTCCGGGAACGCCTGTGGAAGCAAGGCCGCATGGTCTCTCCCGCGTCAAGAAGGGCATGGAGGCCGAGGGCCAGAAGTTCAAGGACTATTTCGAGTTCACGCAGGTGCCGTCCGGGATGCCGTCGCACCGCGTGCTTGCCCTGCTGCGAGGCGAGAAGGACGGCGTCCTTGAGCTGGATCTCGCCGAAGCAGACCCGGCCGACGACGACGCCCTGGCCGCCGCCCGGGGCAAGTACGAGAACGCTGTGGCCAAGTGCCTGGGCGTCGCCAACCAGGGCCGTCCCGCCGATGCATGGCTGATGCAGACGGCTCAGCTCGCCTGGCGTGGCAGGATCCTGGACCGCCTCACCACGGATCTTCGCGGCCGCATGTTCGCTGACGCAGAGGACGAGGCTGTGCGCGTCTTCGCGGCCAACCTTCGCGACGTCCTGCTCGCCGCCCCGGCAGGCAACCGGGCCACCCTGGGACTGGACCCGGGTCTGCGGACGGGTGTGAAAGTGGCTGTGGTGGACGGCACCGGCAAGGTGGTCACCACGGACACGATCTACCCCCACGCTCCCGCCAGGAAATGGGACGAAGCTTTGGCAACCCTGGGCCGGCTCGCCAAGCAGCACAACGTGGAACTCGTGGCGATCGGCAACGGAACGGCATCCCGTGAGACGGACAAGCTTGCCACCGAGCTGATCAAGTCCCTTGAAGCTGCCGGCTCCAAGGGGATCCAGAAGTTTGTTGTCTCCGAGGCCGGAGCTTCTGTCTATTCAGCATCTGCCTTGGCGGCTTCGGAACTTCCCGGGATGGACGTTTCGCTACGTGGCGCTGTGTCCATCGCACGGCGCCTCCAGGACCCCTTGGCGGAACTGGTGAAGATCGAGCCAAAGTCCATCGGCGTGGGCCAGTACCAGCACGATGTCACTGCCGCGAAGCTGGACCGGTCCTTGGATGCGGTGGTGGAGGACTGCGTGAACGCCGTGGGCGTGGATGTGAACACCGCCTCGCCTGCGTTGCTGAGCCGCGTGGCCGGCGTCGGGCCGTTGCTGAGCGAAAACATCGTGGCCTACCGGAACGAGAACGGCCCGTTCGCCAAGCGCAGCGACCTCAAGAAGGTTCCCCGATTGGGGGCCAAGGCGTTCGAACAGTGCGCCGGCTTCCTCCGCATCACCGGGGGAGCGGAGCCTCTGGATGCCTCCAGCGTGCACCCCGAAGCGTATTCCGTGGCCCGCAAGATCCTCGTGGCAGCGGGAGGGGGTCCCGCCACGGCGCTGGATCCGCAGGCGTTCGTTGACGGTACCTTCGGCCTGCCGACGGTCAAGGACATCATGTCCGAACTCGAGAAGCCCGGCCGCGACCCTCGTCCGGCGTTCAAGGCGGCGTCGTTCTCCGAGGGCGTCGAGAAGATCTCCGACCTCAAGCCGGGCATGATCCTGGAAGGTACGGTCACCAACGTTGCCGCGTTCGGCGCTTTTGTGGATGTCGGGGTGCACCAGGACGGTCTGGTGCACGTCTCGGCCCTGTCCAACAAGTTCGTCTCTGATCCGCGCGAAATCGTGAAGTCCGGCCAAGTGGTCCGCGTCAAGGTGCTGGAGGCCGACCCGGAGCGCAAGCGCATTTCCCTGACGCTCAGGCTCGACGACGAACCCGGCTCTGCGGGTGGCCGCACCTCGGGTGGGCGTGCAGCAGGAGGGCGCGACTCGGGCGGTCAGCCGGGCCAGCGGGGCGGCGGCCAGTCGGGTCAGCGCGGCGGTCAGCCGGGCCAGCGGCAAGGCCAGGGCAGCCCGCAACAACGCAACCCGCGACAGGGCAAACCCCAGCAGACCCAAGCAGCTCCGGCCAACACCGCCATGGCTGAGGCCTTGCGCCGGGCGGGGCTTGGCAAGTAGGCCTGCCGCCTACGGATCCCCGCGGGCTGCCCTCGCTGGCGTACCCTCCGTGCTGCAGCGGGCTGCATGGCCCACTGCAGCGGGCCAACAACGGCGGGACCGGGCGAGGGCTACAAGCCCGCTGTCCTGGCTTCCCACTCCATGGCGTCGGCCGGTTGCAGGGCCATGGGCAGCCAGCGGCCGATGCGCTCAAACGCTTCCCGGCGGATGGGTTCCGGGGAGAGGAAGATGTCGTGGAAGGCGTTCGGCAGCCGGCTCACTGTGACTGTGTCCGCCAGGGAAAGGGCACGGTGGGCCACGGCGTCTACGTTCAGTGCCACGTCCGCAGTGAGCGCATCGGCGGACCACTTCGGTTGCAGGTAGCTCTTGTCGGAGAGCAACACGAGCACGGGTGTGTCGATGCCCAGACCTGCGGCGACTGTTGCCTGGCCGCGGAACACAGCGTCCAGGAATGCCGGCGTGATGGGGAATCCCCGGTCGGGGCGCCAGTCGAGGTTGTAGTCCCATTCGCCGTCGAGGGCTGCTGAGACTGCACGGGTGTAAATTCCCGGATCCACGGGCGGCAGCGGCGCCAGCGGGTGGAGCCGGGCATGCAGACCCACAAGCGGCGCAATCGCGCGGCGGCCAAGTTCGGTGGCCTGGAACTCCAGCCACGGGCTGTTGAGGACCAGTGCCGAGGCCATACCGGGATGGCGGTGCGCCCAGAGGCTTAGTGTCAGCCCGCCGGTGGAGTGTCCCAGCAGGATGAGTGGACGGTCTTCACCCGGCGCACCTGAACGCCCCATGGCGTCCAAGGCGGCCGCGATGTCGGCGTCGTAATCCGTGAGGTTGGTGACGAACCCCGGTACCAGTCCAGGCCGCAGGCTGCGGCCGTAGTTATGCAGGTCCAGGGCGTAGAAGCGCGCCCCGGCCCGGTGCCAGAATTCGGCGAGGTGGCGTTGGAAGAAGTAATCGGACCAGCCATGAACGTAGAGGACGTCTGCGTCGAGGCCAACGCCCTCCGGAGCATCGAGCCATTGCGGACCGGAACCGACGTAACGCACCAAGGTGGCGACAGCGTCGCCGTCGAGCTTCAGCGTTTGCTGTTCAAAGCCTTCGCCAAGAATGTCCTGTCCCCACGGCTGCGTCATGCATCCGATCGTAGCGGCTCGGTGGCGTCCGGGCTTTTTTCCTTCTGCCACGGCCAGCGGCCGGTTATTTCCAGCTCGAGCGAAAAGCTGAGGAAGGTTCGGATGAGCACGATGATCGCCAGGACGCCGACACTCTCGAAAGTTGGCGTCACCGCGACGGTACGGATGATGTCCGCCGCCACCAGGAGCTCAAGGCCCAACAGGATGGAGCGGCCCAGCAACTGCCGGTAGGCCCGGTATGGGGTGAATGGCGCCAAGCCCCTGGCCCGTTCCGGCTGGTAGCCGCGCAGGGCCATGGGGATGGAAACCAAAGCTCCAACCACCATGACGGCCACCCCTGCAGCATCCATGTACCTGCCAACGGCCTCGATGATGTGCTGGAAATCCATGGCCCTCCCTGCGTTGGTGGAAACGTGCCGCTACTGCGCGGGTGCGGGGACCGGGAAGAACACCCGGGGATCCTGCAACAGCGCCGGGTAGTCGAAGTCGGAGCGTTTGATCACGTTGGTGACCTCGAAGTTGCGTGCGAAGCGGCCGTTCACGGTGATGGGGCGCCCATGGATAAGGCCGACGGCGAAGGTCTGGCCGCCGTCGAACGGGACGGCCAGTTCGGTCTTGCCGGGCAGGGTGTTGAACGCCTGCTCCTGGGCCTGGCGCTTGCGCGTGGGCTTCTTCTCAAGCTGCTTCACCGGGCGCTTCTTGGGGCCCTTCACCTGCCGCCGCGACTTTTCCTCGGCGTAGACGAACTGGTACTCGTCGGGGTCTGCCGGCGCCGTGGAACGGGCCTTGCCATGCGGAGGCATGCTGACGGTGGTGAGCTCTTCGGGACGAAGGTCCTCAACGTTGGAGCGCAGGATCCACAGGCTGTCCTCTTCGGGATCTTCCGGGTGGAACTCATGCTTGGGCTCCGGCCACACGTATTCCAGCTTTTCCTCGGTACCCGGGAAGATCTGTGTGTAGTGCTTGGGGTCCTTGCTGATCAGTTTTGAACGGTGGCTGAGGTGCAGGTCCTCGTGTCCCAGCCACGGCGGCATGATGATCCTGGACGCGTAGTCCGGGTGGGCGGCCTGCGGTGCGAACTCCGCGATGTTGGTGCGGGTGTTGTCCGGGTGACCGCGTTCCATCCATTCGTCGGCCATGGCCAGGCCGTACATGGTGAGCGCCGGGACGTGGCCCATCCACATGCGGACCGCCGGGTGGGACTGCCAACCGTACTCCGGGATCACCAACGCGCGGAGGACCTGGAGTGCTTCGACGCGCTGTTTGCCGAGCCTTGACGTGTCGAGTGCCGCAGCGCTCTGACGGAAATCGGCGAAAGGGAGGAAAGTCTGCATCCTTTCAGTTTGAGGGTGCCGGGCGTGAGAACCAAGTTGAGTGCTCCGGGACACGTGCCCGTGTTCGGGCCTAGAGTTGCAGGGTGGAAACTATTGGCGAGAAAACAACCACCCCGGCACCTCCGGTTGCCGAACTGCACCTGCACATCGAAGGGACCCTCCAGCCAGAGCTGATCTTTGCCCTGGCCGAACGCAATGGCATTGAACTGCCCTATGAAGACATCGAAGAACTCCGCGGGAAGTATGAATTCTCCGACCTGCAGTCCTTCCTGGACCTCTATTACGCCAACATGGCCGTCCTGCAGACCGAACAGGATTTCACGGACATGACCCGCGCCTACCTGGAGCGCGCCGCCGCCGGAGGAGTACGGCACGCGGAAATCATGATGGACCCCCAGGCCCACATCTCACGCGGTGTGGCCTTGGAGACCTGCGTCAACGGCGTGGCCAAGGCCCTGGCAACATCGGAAGAGGACTTTGGTGTCTCCACCCTCCTCATTGCCGCCTTCCTGCGGGATATGTCAGAGGAATCCGCGCTGGAAGTGCTCGACCAGCTCCTTGCCATGCATGCTCCCGTTGCTGGCATCGGCCTGGACTCGGCCGAGGTGGGCAATCCGCCGTCGAAGTTTGAGCGCCTGTACCAGCGCGCAGGCGAGGCCGGGCTGCGAAGGATCGCCCACGCCGGCGAGGAAGGCCCCGCCTCCTACATCACGGAGGCGCTGGACGTGTTGCAGGTTGAGCGGATCGATCACGGCATCCGGTGCATGGAAGACACCGATGTGGTGCAGCGGCTGGTGGCCGAGCAGGTGCCACTGACGGTCTGCCCCCTGTCCAATGTCCGGCTTCGCGCCGTGGACAAGCTGGAGGACCACCCGCTTCCAGAAATGCTGGCGATCGGCCTGAACGTCTGCGTCAACTCGGACGACCCCGCCTACTTTGGCGGGTACGTGGACGATAACTTCGGGAAGCTGGTTGAGGTCCTGAAGTTCTCGGTGCCCGAGCAGGCTACCTTGGCTGCCAATTCGATCCGGTCATCCTTCGCCAGCGAGGCGCGCAAGACAGAGCTCCTGGACGAGGTCACAGAGTGGGTCAAATCATCGGTGACGCGGGCCTGAACCGCTCCAGCCGAGACCCGTAGATCACTTGCGGCGATTGTGATGTCACACTCAGTCACGACACACGGTGTTTACCAACTGCAGTCGCGGGAATTAACAATTCATTGGCAAACTGCAAGGGAATAACCACCGTAGAAGGAGAAGCATGGGCGCGAACACCGCCGAGAACACCAACCTTCGTCTGAAGGCCGTTCTGGACATCCTCGCAGAGGGCGTATGGTCCGGGGCAACGCTGAACGCCGGCGAAGTGCTGGCCGAAGCGACTGCGCGCGTTCCTTTCAACGACCACGAGGCCGAACTGCTCAGTGGCGGAATTCCGCGCGGCCACAAGACGCTCACCTCCGCCTCGGCCAAGTTGGTCAAGGCCGGCTGGCTGGTCAAGGGACGTTCGGGCTGGACCATTCCCGAGGACGGCTTGCGTGCGACGGTCGCGTTCGGCGACGTTGCAGCTTTTGCAGCAGCGCTCGACGCCGGAACGCCGGTACCAGCCGACGTCCCGGTTCCCACCGCGCCGCCGGTGAAGCCCCAGGCGAAGAAGGCAGCGGCGACCAAACGTGCTGCTGCGAAGAAAGTGACCGCACCCAAGGAAGCGGCCACCGACGTGGCCGAGCCGAAGGTTGCCGCCGCCAGGGTGTCGGCCCCGAAGGCCACTGCCACCAAGGCTGCCGCGGCGAAAGCCGCACCTGCGGCAAAGAAGGCCACCACGCGCAAGGCGTCGGGCAAGGGCAAGGCGGCCACCGCCGTCGAGACGTTGCCGCAGCCGGACGCCGTCGCGATTGCCGGGGACTTCAACAAGATCCTTGGTGCCCCCGAGGATTGGGCGCCGCAGTATGACGAAGCCCAGATGACGTTCAACCCGTTGGTCCAGGTATGGACGCTGACGGCTGAACTGCCCGCTGGTTTCTACACCTACAAAGTGGCCCTGAACCGCTCGTGGGACGAGAACTACGGTGCGTTCGGCGTCCGTGACGGCGCCAACCACGAGTTGAACCACGACGGCGGCACGGTCACCATCACCTACAGCCACGAAACGCGCGACATCGTGATCGGCTAGCTTGTTTGCTGCCGGATCCCGCCCTTGTCAGGCCCGCACGCCCTTATACGGTGAACGGGCCGGACAAGGGCGGATCTGGTTAAAGTGGAGCCATGACTGACGGGACCGTTCGGCTCACAGCCCGCATCACCGGCGTCGTCCAAGGGGTGGGCTTCCGCTACTGGACTGCGCGGAAGGCCGACGAACTCCTGCTGACTGGGACAGTCCGTAATGATCACGACGGTTCCGTCCGGTTGCTTGCCGAGGGTTCGGCAGCCGACGTTGACCGCCTCGCGAAGTGGCTCCAGTCCACGCAGGCGCCGGGCCGCGTTGAGAAGGTGGCTTTCGAACTCTCCGACGGTACAGGGGAGTTCGACGACTTCCGGATCGTGGGGTAGGCCTGGCTAGGTTCCGGGCGACGTGGTCGTGAGCCCGGATTCCTTCGCGGCCAAGCACAGTTCCTGGTCATAGGCCACCACGGAGTCCACTTGAAGCCTGATGGCGGTTGCCAAGTGAATGGCGTCTGCGCTCCGAAGTTGCCTGGGCAGCGCTGAGGCATACATTAGATCCGAACGGGTGACATCAACAAGGTTGAGGCCGGCAAGGACATCGTTGACTTGGTCAAAGGGAAGGCTGCGTCGGCGTGCAGCGCAGTGAAGCTCGGTGTAGAGGATCATGGAAGCCACCAAGTGACCTCCAGCTAACCGGACTCCCTGGAGATGCGCGGCCAGAGCTTCAGATTCCTGCTCATCCACAACAAGCTTAAGAATCGCGGAGGTGTCCGCGTAAACGATCACCGGTCCCCGCGGAGGTCAGCCAGGATGTCGGCCGTGGTCAGATCGCTGCTGACACGCGCCACAAGGCGGAAGTCCACGGGTGACTCGATCGCAGGCCGGATGCTTCCTGCTTGGAGCAATCGTTCAAAGGGCGAAGCGGATGGCGGAATGAGGGTGGCCGCGACCTGGCCGTTATTGGTGACGTCGATGACTTCGCCATTCTTGACGCGTTCCAGAATCTTGCTGCTCTGGTTGCGCAGTTCCCGGTGGGGAATAGTTGTCATGATGATCCTCCGTAGCAATCGTAGCAACTGTAGTATCTAACCCGACTGTTTGTGGAAATAATATATAGACTGGTCTATTATCTAAATATGTCTTCTTCATACCCCAAGGGACTCGCAACCCGGCAGCGTTTGGTCGAGTCCATGCTTGATCTGGTCCAACTTCACGGCTATCACGGAACCGGACTCAACACTGTCCTGGCCCGGTCCGGTGCTCCCAAAGGCTCGCTCTATTTCCATTTCCCCGAAGGAAAGACGGGGCTCGGTGTTGCCGCCGTGGCGCTGGCCGGCGATCACTTCGGAGAACTGATTGGCAAGGCCACGACGACGGCCACCTCACCTGCGGCGGTAGTGGACGCACTCATTGCCGAACTCAAAAACATCCTGGAAACCAGCGATTATCAGGCAGGTTGTCCCGTTTCCTCCGTCGCCTTGGACGCGGCATCGGAGAATGAGCCGCTGAGGGAGGCGTGCAGCCGCGTCTACGACGGATGGATCCAGGCCGTATCCGGCTACTTGTCCACGTTCGGGGTGGAAGAGGGAAACGCCCATAGCCTGGCGACATCGATCATTTGCCTGGTGGAGGGCTCGCTCATCCTGTCCCGCGCCCACAAGTCCACCCAGCCAATGGACGCAGCCGCCGGGGCGCTCAAGACATTGCTGGCAGCAACCCGGGTCGGATCAGGCGCATGAGCCTCCGCCATGCCCTCGTTTTCGGAGCCACGGGCCACATCGGGCAGTGGCTGGTGCGGGAACTCCTGCACCAGGGGGTGACCGTCACAGCCGCGGTGCGCAGCGAGGATTCCTTCCACCGGCTGGCGGACTGGCTCGCACGTCACGATGCCGACGGCACCGCAAAGCACGTGCTCGTGGACTTCAACGACGCCGGCTTGGGTGTTGATCCTGGGTCGGACGAATTCCGGACCGTGACTGAGGTCCACAATGTCGCCGGTGCGTTCGCGTTTGGCATGACGGCCGACGATGCCTACTCCGCGAACGTGACCAGCGCAGAACGCGTGGTTCGTTTCGCCTCGCAGCTGCCGGCCCTGACCAGGCTGGTCCATCTGTCCGGCTACCGGGTGGGCGGCCAGGACCCGAACGAGGTGCCGTGGGACGACTCGCGCCGCGCCAGGGAATACAAACACCTGGGCGCCTATGAAGGGTCCAAGGTGGAGTCCGACGCCGTCGTGCAAGCGACAGCGCGTTCCCTGGGCGTCCCTTTCACCGTGGTCAATCCGGCCTCCGTGATCGGAGATTCCGTCAACGGCGAGTCGCAGCAGGGTCTGGGCCTCGCGGCGAGCGTCATGGACCTCTCCCGTGGAAAGCTGCCCGCACTGCCCGGGAACAACCGCACGTTCGTCCCCGTGGTGACTGTGGACTACCTGGCGTCATTCATGGCGCTGGTCCCCATCACATCCGAGGCGGAAAACGCCTCGTACTGGGTTCTCGATGACGCCACGCCGCCGTTGCCGGAACTGTTGCGCATGCTCGGGAAGCACCTGAAGGTCAGGGTCCCGTGGTTGAGAATCCCCAGTGCTCTTCTGAAGAGGCTCCCGCCCAAACTCACCGGCGCGGATCCGGAGACGTTGTCGTTCCTCTCGGAAGAGCGGTATCCCACCGCGGCAGCGCTCGCCTTGGCTGAGGCACACGGATTGCATCATCCGCCTGTGGAGACTGCCCTGAAGCGGTGGGCGGATTACTTGGTGGCGGCGGAACCCGCTGCATCAGGCAGGCGCGTCGCCTCAATGTAGTGTTCCAAGGAATGCAAGCCGGGCTGGGACGAGGCATCGCGGACGGCGTCAGCGCCCACGGCGTTGGCTATGGCCAGGGCATGGCTGTGGTCCAAGCCGGATTGCAAGGCAAGGACCAGGGCTGCGCAGAAGGCGTCGCCCGCGCCGATGGTGTTGGCGATGTCCTTGACTTTTACCGCCGGAGCCTCGGCGACGCGTTCGCCGTCAACGAAGATTGCCGAGCCCTCGCCGCCGTAGGTCACCGCGACCAGCGGCGCATTCTTGAGGGCGGGGATCAGCTCGTATTCGGTTTCGTTAACGATTACCAGATCGCAGCGCTCCAGGAGTTCCGGCAGGATCGGCGCTGCCGGTGCGGCGTTGAGTGCGAAGAATCCCGGTGCGCGGCGGGCAGCTTCCAGAACCACGTCCTGGTCCACTTCGAGCTGGCACAGCAGGGCTTCTTCTTCGCCGAATGACACCCCGTCCAAGGCCACTGAGCCGTTGGCGCCGGGGCACACCACAATTTGGTTTTCGCCGTCGCTGTCCACCAGCACCAAGGCAGTTCCCGTCGCCGCTTCCACGCGGGCAACGCTGTGGATGTCGACGCCGGCACCGGCCATTGCGTCCAGAAGTGTCCGGCCGGCGTCGTCCTGGCCAACGGCCCCCACCATGCGGGAGCGGCCGGAAAGCCGGGCCGCGGCAACTGCCTGGTTGGCGCCCTTCCCACCGGGCTGCTGGCGGAGGACTGCTCCGCCGACGGTTTCACCGGGGGAGGGCAGCCGGCTGGCCGTTGCCGTGATGTCGAGGTTGATGCTGCCCACCACCGTGAGCGTGGAGCTGGAAATGGGCGCGGAAGAGTGCAGGGGAGTGCTCATGGAAGGTCCTTTTTGGAAGAAATCAGCTGAATGTCAGGAGGACTGGATGACGGAGAGGTGGCCGGCTTTCGCGGCTACGAGGCATTTTGCGAGGTAGAACGGGGAGCCGTTCCGGCGCACGTACTGGGTGAGGACCAGCACCGGATCAGAGGGGCGCAGTCCCAGCAGCTTTGCACGGCTTGGTCCGGCCGTGCTGAGGCTGATCTCGCATTCGCCGGGTCCCAGGGAAGCGCCGGGTAGTCCGCTGAGCACCTCCAGGAGTGTGGACGCGGAAAGCGTGGGCGCCTCTGCTGCCTCGGCGAGTTGGTCGGCTTCGGGAATTCCCTGTGCGACGTTTTCCTGGAGGTGGGCCACGGGCTCGCCGTTGCGGATGAGCACGCTCTCCCAGAACCAGACGTCCTCATCGGGCTCCACTCCGATACCCGGCGCAACGAACTCCGACGCCGGTTGTTTGATGGCTGCCACGCGCTTGACCTGGATGTCCTGGTCCGGCCCGCCAAGGAGTTGATCGAACGGGCGGATGTGTTCAATGCCGATCCTGGGCAGTGAATCAGCCACGAACCGTCCGACTCCACGGCGTGCCCGGGTGAGGCCGTCTTCTTCCAGCAACATCAACGCTTCCCGGATCACGGTGCGGCTGACATCCATCATGGTGCCCAGCTCGGTCTCGGTGGGGAGCAGCGAACCCGGCGGCAGGATCTTTGTCCGGATCGCCTCTGCGATGCGCGAGTACGCGGCAACACGAAGGGGCTGCCCGGGCTGGGTAGCTATGGGACGGGACAGGAACGGGACGGCTTTGTCGGTCAAGAGAGGCCTCACTTGGAATGGGTTACCGACACTGTACCGGATGAATGTGACAGGTTGCACAAGCTCGTAATACATGCTTGTATAACAACTCACATCTCGTGGCGCCGCCCCGCGCCCCTGGACAAAGGAGTTTGATGTGAACATCCCCACCGCCACAGGCCAGCAGGCTGCAGATCCGCAGGCCGTAGACCCGCAAACCCCGGCCGGCGATCTTGACGCCCGCGACGAAGGCAGGGTGCACGGCAAAGCTGCCGCACTGCTGATCACCACGCTGGTCCTGGCCGTCCTGGCGTTCCAACTCAACGCCAGCATGATCACCCCCGCACTGCCGCATATCGGCTCCTTCTTCGGCGAGACCCCGGAAGCCGTCGCACAGGTTCAATCCATGTTCTTCCTCGCCGGCGCCATCTCCGGTCCTGTGATTGGCCGGTGGAGCGACTTCATAGGCCGCCGCAACGCATTGCTGCTGGTGCTGGCCATCATGGGCGCCGGAACCGTGTTGTGCATCTTCGCCCCGACCTTGCCGCTGCTGGTGACGGGCCGCTTCATGCAGGGCGTCTCCAGCGCGATCTTCGCCCTCTCCTACATCGTCTTGAACGAGTACCTGCCCGCCCGGCTCTTCGGCACCTCCATTGGGATCATTGCCGCCATCAACGGTGGAGTTGGTGGCGTGGACGGCTACTTTGGCGGGCTCATGGCCGAGACCCTGGGCTTCCAGTCGATCTTCGTCGCCGTGCTGGTGCTGGCAGCCATCGCCGTCGTCTGTGTCATCAAGGTAGTCCCGGGCGGTAGGTCCAGCGTGGCTCCGGGCCGGATGGACTGGTGGGGAGCGGGTTCCCTGTCGGTGTTCCTGGTGTTCATCACCTACTTCGTGTCCACGGGTTCCTCTGCCGGCTGGACTTCACCGGCGGCCCTCGGACTGCTGGCCGGCAGTATTGCATCGTTCACGGCCTTCTGGCTCATCGAGAAAAAGCGCGAAACCCCGTTGGTTGCAGTCCACCACCTCCGTTCCCGCCAGGTGTGGCCTGTCATCGCCACCACCGTGCTGACACTTGCGGGCATCTTCGCCATCATCAACTTCACCGTGGTATTGCTCAGCCAGGACAAGGACAACGGCTTCGGACTGTCCGCGTCGGTGGCAGCCCTGCTGTTCCTCACCCCTGCAGCACTGATTGGCGTGTTCGCCGCTCCGCTGGCCGGCTGGATCGCCGACCGCCGCGGTTGGATCAAGACCGTCCGTGTAGGCACCGCAACCAGCCTCGCCTGCGCGATCATCGCCGCCCTGTTCGCCCACAACCAGATCGCGGTCCTCATCGCCATCGCCGCGTTGGGCATTTTCTACAACGGATTCTTCCTCACTGCCATCAACGGCCTGTCCGTCCTGCTCTCGCCCAAGGAAGCACCCGCAGCTCTGCCGGGCATCAACGGCGCCTCCTTCGGGATCGGGGCGAGCCTCGGCGTCGTGGTTGTTGCGCCGTTCGCAGGCCAAGGCACCGCCGCCGGGTACTCTGCTGCCCTCTGGATTTCGGTGTCCATCACTGCCCTGGCGTTCGTTGTCAGCCTGTTCATCGCCGCGCCGAAAGGCGAAAAGATCTAACGCGCGACGCCGGTCCGCCGGTTCCGCGCGGACACCCAGCAGAACCCCCATCACCGCTACACCTGAAACGAGAGACCTGTGAACCAGCCTGCACCCTTCTTCCTTGACTGCGATACCGGCATCGACGACGCCCTCGCCCTCGCCTACCTCCTGGCCTCAGCCAAGGCCGAGCTCGTAGGAATCGGGACCGTGAGCGGCAACGTCAGTGCGGCCGGCGGCGCCCGCAACACCCTGGACCTGCTGAATCTTGTGGGCCACCCGGACATTCCCGTGGCAGTCGGCGCGCACGATCCCCAGGTGGGCACTTTCCATGGGGGCGCCCCGCACGTCCATGGCGATAACGGCATCGGCGGAGTGGACCTGGTTCCTTCAGACCGCGAACCGGTGAAGACCACGGCTGCCGAACTGTTGGTCCAGTTGGCCCACCAGTACGCCGGGGAGCTGCGGTTGGTGGCCATCGGTCCGCTGACCAATATCGCCGAAGCGTTGCGGCTGGAACCGAAGCTGCCTGAGCTTATTGCCGAGGTGACCATCATGGGCGGCGCTGCGCTGGCACCGGGAAACATCTCTCCTGTGGCCGAAGCCAACATCGCCAACGACCCCGAGGCCGCAGCCGAGGTCCTGGCCGCGGACTGGAACGTGACGCTGGTTCCCCTGGATGTCACCATGACCAACGTCCTGGAGGAAAACCACCGCCAGGAGCTGCTGTCCACTAAACACCCGGTGTCCCAGGCCTTGGGGGAGATGCTGGGCTACTACTTCGGCTTCTATATCGACATTTTCGGACGGGCCTGCTCGGCCATGCACGATCCCCTTGCCGCCGCCATCGCCGTCAGGGGAGTAGAACCCACCCTGGCCCCGACCGTCCGGGTCCAAGTGGACACCACCGACGGCCCGGGCCGGGGCCAGACGGTCTGCGATCTCCGAGGACAGTACGCCGGGTTCCCGGAGCAGCGCGGCGCGCGATGCCGCGTCGTCCTGGAGATCGGCGAGGATTTCGCTCCCCACCTGCTGGGCACCTTGCAGACGGCTTGGCTCAGCGAAGAGCAGGTAGCACAGCCCGTCGCCTGACGGGCGGGAGACTGAGGTATCGACGACGACGGCGGCAGCGGCCCGCCGTCGTCGTCCATCTTTAAGGGCCTTATGCGTACATCAGCGAACCGGGCGTGGTGAGCTTTTCCCCGGTTTCCAGCCAGGTCTTCAGGCCGGAGAGGATCATGGGCCAGCCGCCGTAGAGCTGGTCGTTCGCCCCTTCGCGGAGTTGATCGTGCGTGACGGTGAGGTGGCAGGAATCGCCGACTGGCTCGATCTCCCACGTGATCCGCGATGTTCCCTCGGCCTTGACGTCCTCGCCCCACAGCGCCGTCATGGTCTGGACGAGCCTGCGTGGGGGATCGACCTCGATGTTCTCGCCTTCACCCAGCGGCGCGTCCGCTTTGGGGTTGCGCATCTCGAAGCGGCTGCCCGGCGTCCAGTCCGACGTCAAGGTGTTCCCGAACTGGTATTTGCTGCGGATATCGCTGTCGGTGATGGCCTCCCAAAGCTTTTCCGGCGTGGTCTTGATGTAAATCTCGAAGATCTTTTCCATGGGACTTTCCAATCTGGATTTGAGGTCGCTGAGGGCAGCGGCCCATGGTTCTGCGTATTTACTCACCCAGCGATCGTGGATGAGGCGGATGGGGACCGGATTCAGGAAGTGCAGCTTCTCGCGTCCTCGACGGCGGACAACCACCAACCCGGCATCCTCAAGCAGTTTGAGGTGCTTTGCGATGCCGAAACGGGTCATCTCGAACCGGGCTCCGAGGGTGGTGGCAGATTGGCCATCCGCGCGGAACAACTCGTCCAGAAGTTCCCTGCGGGTGGGGTCAGCCAAGGCCTTGAACACGGCGTCCATGGGATCAGGATAGGTGACCTTTTGGTCACGTGTCAACGGTTTTTCGTAGGGAGAGGCGGGCTGCAAGACCTATGCTTCGACGTTCGGAGGAGTCACCTGTTCCCGCAGGATATCCGCGTGCCCGCAGTGCTGGGCCAGTTCACGCAGCATATGCAGATACACCCAGCGCAAGGGGAGGGGTCCGCGGCGGTTACCGGGGAGAAGGTCGTCCAGCCCCAGGTCCGACGTAGCCTTCCGCGAAGCTTCGCAGGCCACCGAGTATGCCTCTTGAATGCTGGCGATGGTGTCATCTGCGCCAAGGATGAAGGACTCGTCAGGTGTGGCGGGGATGCCAATGTCGGCCCGCGACCTGCAGGTGATGGCTTCGTCGAACCACACCTTTTCCACGAAAGTCGCGTGCTTCACCAGGCCCAGAAGCGTCGTACGCGACGGGACCAGCCGCCGTCGTGCCTGTTCTTCGGTGAGACCGTCCAGACTGGCGGTGAGCGCACGGCGGTGCTCGTCCAGAAACGCCTCGAACTGCGTCCGGATGTCCTCGTTGGTGACCTCTTGCGTAGATGCGCTCATTCAAAAACCACCTTTCCGTTATTGTCGATTCGCCAGCCGGGGTTGTACGCGATCTCCCAGACGATGCCGTTGGGATCCTTGACGTGCCCGTGGAAGATGCCGCCGAAAGCGCCTGCCTGTGCGGGTTTGATCAGCGTGGCGCCCGCAGTCACAAGTGCGTCGATGGTGCGGGAGACCTCCGCTGCGCTGCCGACGTTGTGGGAGAGCGTCACTCCACTCACACCAGGGGTTTGGATGCCGCTGGCCAGGTCCTGGTCGAACTTTTCGGCGTCGAACAGGCCGAGCATCAAACCCGGGGCAACCTGGAAGAAGAGGATTTCGCCGGGCACGTCCATGAGCGGCTCCCAACCGAGCCCGTCCTTGTAAAAGGCGCGGGCCCGGTCGAGATCAGGCGTGGCGAACGTGATGAAGTGCAGTCGCTGGTCCATACGGACATGCTAGCGACAGGGTACGACGCCGGAAGCTAGCTCAGGCGCTGACGGGTGCCGTTCAGATGGGAAGCCGGGGCGTCGAAGAGCGCGGCGATGTGTTCGCCAAGTTCGTTGACATGCGTGTAGCCGGGGAACTTGCGGTGCGGCGCGGCCTCCTTCATGGCATCGTCCAAAAGGGCTTTCACAATGAAAACCACGGCGGCCGAGGTCTGTTCCTTGGGCTCAGTCTTGTGGCCGGACTGGGCTGCGTTGAAACCGTCGGCGACGCCGAGGACCCATGCTTCGGAGGCGGCCTTGATGGCCGAATAGCTGGCGCCCCCGGCGGTGGGGTTCGCTGCCGCCGTGGCGGAAACAATAGCCAAGCGACCCCGCGGTGATGCCTCCAAATCCGGGTAGAACACGCGGGAGGTGTTCCGGAGAGTGGTCATGATGCTGGTGTGCAGGACGTCCCAGTCCTCGTCCTTCTGACCCGTGATTCCGTCGCCTCCGCGCCATCCGCCGACCAGGTGGATGAGTCCGTCCACTGGGCCCAGGTCGCTTCGAACTGCGGCGGCCAGCTTCTCCACCGACTCAAGGTTCGCGAGGTTGCACGTGTAGGGGATCACGCCGTCGTGGTTCTGGGCGAGTTCCTCCAGGCGGGCGGCGTCGAGGTCGACGGCGGCAACACGGGCTCCTGCGGCGAGCAACGCGCTCACCACTGCCTGGCCTGCCGCGCTGGTGGAACCGGCCACCACAACGTTGAGGGCGGGGGTGGATGCCACGTCGTTGTGGTCATTCGTAGTAGGCAAGGTGTGTCCTTCCAAGACGTAATCACGGTCGGAAGGAGCATATCCGGTGGACAAGGCTGGCTTATGCCTAGATTAGCTTAGGGATAGAGGATCTAATGCTCGGTGCTTATTGGGTTCTATAAGCAAGCCAGTGAGTGTGGCTGCTTGACGTTGAAGTTCCGATCGGTGGCAGCGTCTGCGGGCCCAAAAATCCAGATGATTGAGCGACTCGCCATGGCCTGTTGAGGCACCGTCGGCAGCGGTGGGAGGATGGAGCGGTGGAACCCCTCTTCGACTTCCTTGGCAGTTACTGGTGGCTCATCTTCCCCATCGGCGGGATGGCTGGCGGTTGGGCGAGATCGTGGTCCAAAGCGAGTGAAGAGCGGCACCGCCGCAAGGTGGAACTGCTGAAGCTGCGAAACCAATTGGCCGTGCATGAGAAAGCGAACCAGGCCGAAGTGGTTTCGCTGATGTCCGCCCACGATTCGGTCAATCACAGATGGCTGGAGTACGAACTCGACGTCGGCAATCTCATCGACTTTCCGCTGATGACCGACGTCCGTGAGCCACTGACCGTCGCTTTCCTGCGCGCCAAGAAGGAAGCCGACGGCTTGCGTCCCGGAGCGCCTGAAGAAATTTCGACGCCGGCCCGGCTCGCCGAGTACCGCGCGGCAGTCCACAGCTACGAGTTGGCCTTCGACGTAGCCGAACGCGAAGCCCGGAGAATCAAGGACGGTAACTTCAGCGGCCCGGAGCGGCAACGACTGGCTACGGCACGGAAACTGCTGCGCATTGCGGAGGACACCGCAGCTACACCTGCGGAACGGCAAACTGCGTACAAGCGCGCACGCAAGGAACTCGACGGGCTGATTGTCCTGCCGGAAGCAACGGTCGCCGCCCTGGAAGGCAAGATCGCCGGAATGCTGGATACCCGGAAGGACCCGGACACGGACGTGAAGTTTGCGTGACGCCGGAGAGGCAGCTAACGGAGCCTGACACCCATCACGGTCCGAACCGTGGAGCCCGCAAGGTCGTCCTCAAGGTGCCGCATTCCGATCCGTTCGGCGACGCGCCTCGAGCCACCATTGTCGGGGTGGATGATGGCTACCAGGCGATCAACTTCCACCACGTCCCGGGCGTATTCGAGGCAGGCCAAAGCGGCTTCCGTGGCATAGCCCCGCCGCTGAAGATCCAGGCGTACGTGGTAACCAACCTCAAGCTCGGACCGGCCATTGACGTTCTGCCACGTCAACCCGCAGTCGCCGACAAAATCGCCGTCGTGGGTTTCCACGATCCACAACCCGTACCCGTGGTGGGCATAGTTCGCCCGGTTCCAGTCGATCCAGGCGGCTGCTTCTTCCAGGGTTTTGGGCGCCGGGTAGTACGTCATGACGTGGGGGTCACCGAGCAGGCTGCTCATCCCGTCGATGTCAGCTGGCGTCATCTCGCGAAAGCGCAATCGTTTGGTTGGGAGGGGGAGCATCTCCGAAGCCTACCGGCCGCTGACCCCGCCGTGGGCCGTGCTTCCGCTACCTTCTTTGAACTCCGTTGGACGCTTATGCAACCGGAATCGGCTGAATTTGGGGCCACCGAATGTCAAAGTGGGTCGTGAACCTACAGGATCGAGCTGGGGACTGAGTTGGTGGTGAGGGGCTCGACGGCGGGGCCGGCTAAAGACTGAGGGCGTCGATGGATTGCAGGAACAATGGGATGAGTGGGTCGTTGTTTCCGGGCAGCCACGCGGTTCCAATGCTCCACACTGAGGACTCGAGGTCGATGGGCACCAATTGCACGCCTTCCGGAACGATGGCCGAGGTGCTGGCGGGAACCACGGCGGAGCCGGCTCCGGCTGCAACGAGCGCCAGCACAGTGAGAAGGTCCGAGGTCTCATAGAGGACGCCTGGCCGTGCGCGCAGATCCGAGAAGAGATTGCTGGTTTGGGCAGTGAGTCCTGGGCCGCGCGCCGGATTAAGGCGAATGAGAGGACGACCATCGATGAACCGATGCAGCGCATCCCGGGTCGATAGGGGAGCCGACTCACTCTTGGGAATCGCCAGGGCCAGACGATCGCGGCGAATCATCCGGGTGTCAATGTCCGGTGGGGCAGGCAGCCGAACAAATCCGATACTGAGCGTCCCGTTGCGCAGTGCCTCGAACTGCGCTGTGGATGACATGTCGTCCAATCCGATGTCGATGGCCGGATGTTCGGTCCTGAAGGCGGCCACAGCACGCGGAGCCACGTCGATCGCGGACATGCCGAATCCCACCTTCAACGCACCCTCAGCCCCCGCCGCGATACGTTCCATGCGCTGTGCGAGCCCGTCGGCGCGGCGCACGAGGTCGACCGCATCGGCAAGCAGCGCCTCTCCGGCACGGGTGAGTGCTGCCCCATGCCGACCCCGGGTGAACAGCTGGCTTCCGGCCTGACGCTCCAGGAGCTGAATCTGTTTGGTGAGGTTGGATTGCGTGGTGGAAAGCGCCTTGGCCGCCAACCCGAAGTTCCCGGTTTCGGCGACAGCAACGAAGGAGCGAATCAGCCGTAGTTCCATTCTGGGATCCTAGTTTCATTCCCGAAGGGAATCAAAAGTCCTTAAAGTTTCATTAGACGGAATGCTAGGTGGAGGCGAGCATGGGAGGTGTCCCAACCAAGGAGAAACCAATGATCACCGCCCCCACCCTTCGCGCTTCGGTTGTCCAGTTCGAAGCCGCCCCGGATCGCCCGGACCTCAATCTAAGGACCATTCGCCGGCTGGCCATCAAGGCGGCGAGGGACGGCGCCCGGATTGTTGCGTTCCCGGAAATGTGCCTGATCGGTTACTGGCATCTACGCAAGCAGACCCCGGAACGCTTGTATGAATTAGCACAGTCCGAGGACGGTGAACACGTCCAAACCATCAGGAAGCTTGCCGCAGAGCTCGAACTGGGGATCGGTATCGGGTTCCTGGAAGTACAGGCCGACGGGAGGCTTTTCAATTCCTACTCCGTCTGCCTCCCGGACGGGACCGTTCACACCCACCGGAAACTCCACGCCTTCGAGCACGAGGCCATCAGTAGCGGCTCGGAGTTCACAGTGTTCGATACGCCTTGGGGTGTCAAAGCAGGGATTCTGATTTGTTGGGACAACAACCTGGTGGAGAATGTGCGTGCCACGGCCCTCCTCGGGGCAACGGTGCTTATCGCTCCCCACCAGACGGGCGGGACCAACTCGGCCAGTCCCCTGGGCATGAAGCCTGTCCCGGCAGAGCTATGGGACAACCGTGCAGCGGATCCCGCGGCCATCGAGGACGCGTTCCGGGGGGTCAACGGCCGTGGGTGGCTTATGCGGTGGCTGCCTGCCCGTGCCCACGACAACGGCATGTTCATCCTTTTCAGCAACGGTGTGGGCCGCGACGACGACGAGATCCGGACGGGGAATGCGATGATCATCGATCCCTACGGAACGATCGTGGCCGAGACCTGGGTGGCGGACGAAGCCGTGGTAACGGCAGATCTGGACTTTGATCTCGTGCCACTTTCAACCGGGCGCAGATGGATTCGTGGCCGCAGGCCAGAGCTGTACGGCATCCTCGGCCGCCAGCAGGGAAACGAGCTGGACGCTCGTGCAGCGCGCTTCTCCAAGGACCCTGTGGACGTCTGAACGAACGTTCTCTCGTGGCCAGCGGCTAGCGGGCCCGACTCAGGGTGAGGGGGTAAACCATCAGGGGGCGTTTCACCATAGCCGCAGGTCAACGACGTCTTGCGCCGCACTTTGTACCGTCGATCGTTGGGCGATAAGGTATTGCCAGACCGTTTTGCAGAGGGCGGCCCTTTTCGCTCCTTTGCTGTCTGCTGGGGACGCATTTCAGTCAGTAGGAACGTGCATGGTCAACCCCCTCCCCGAGCATGAAGCTCTCCAGAACGGATACTTTTTGGATCTCGTCCTGGGAAGCGAGGACGTTGAGGCTTTTCTCAGCGACCTCGCGGCTTTCTCAGCCGAGAGCCTCTCTCACCCGGAGAGCCCGGTATACAGCGGCATCACAGTGTTACGTCGCAAGAAGTCGGCAACTGCCGCAAGCAGTGACGAGCGCGCCCGCGTCATGGATCAGCTCCAAAGCACCTTCGAAGGTCCCTGCCTCACGGCCATGGACAAGCTCACCCCCGTACTGGTCCCGGATCTCCTGAGCGACCAGCGTTGGCCGGCCTATATCCAGGCCGCCTCCGACCAAGGGCTTCGCTCCATCCTGAGCGTTCCGCTCCTGGTCGAGGGCGATACGCGCGCTGCCCTGAACCTGTACTCCGAGAAACCGGATGCGTTCCAAGCCGAGGACATGGAGCGGGCCGAGGTTTTCGCCTCCCACGCCTCCAAGTCGCTGCGTCTCGCCTTGAAAATCGCACAACTCAGCGATGCCCGGAACGACCTGGCAACAGCGATGCAGTCGCGCACCGTCATCGACCTCGCGGTCGGGGCGATCATGGCGCAAAACCATTGCAGCCAGGAGGAAGCTTTCACTATCCTGCGGACGGCCTCCAGCAACCGGAACATCAAGCTGCGGCATCTGGCCAAGTCCATCATCGCGGCTGTGTCTTCCGGGAAGATCACCACGCACTTCGAGGAGTGAGTACATTCTGCTGGATCATCGTCGCCCGCACATCGGTGCACCCGCGGAATTCCAGGGTTGGGTGCCGGTGCCACTCCGGATGATCCAGCAAAATTTGCCCGAACCAGTAAGTCCGCCCACCGAACCCGTTTCGTAACCCGAGGCAACCATGGAGCAGACTGGGTTGGGTGACCGCCAAGAAACCCCGTCCTGGGCTCGCGATTGCTGCGCTGAGCCTCGGAACTGCACTGAACCCGCTGAACTCGTCCATGATCGCTGTGGCACTGGTGGTCCTTCGGGAGCATTTTGAGCTCGACGTCGCAACAGTCACCTGGGTGATCACCTCGTTCTATCTGGCGTCCGCGGCAGGGCAACCCCTCATGGGCAGGCTGGCTGACCGCTTCGGGCCCCGGCGGCTGTTCATGTTCGGCATGGCCTTGGTCGCTGTTACTTGTGCGATCGCACCGTTCCTGCCCAACTTTGCGCTGGTTTGCGTGGCCCGCGCGCTCATGGCTGTAGGGACCGCGACGGCGTACCCGTCCGCCGTCGTGATGGTCACCGAACTAAGCCGGCTGGCGAACTTGCCGTCCACCCGGCCGCTGGGCCGGATCCAGATGGCCAACACCTCGGCCGCTGCTGTGGGTCCCGTGGTGGGCGGCCTGTTGGTGAGCCTGGTGGGGTGGCAGGCGCTGTTCGCGATCAACGTGCCCATCGCGTTGCTCGCGTTGTTTGTTGTCCGGCAAACTGCACCTGCCGATTCCGGGAGGGAGACCGGTTCGCTGGGAACGCTGATACGGGATTCCGACATCCCCGGCATCCTCGCGTTCGTCACCTCCCTCATGCTCGCCATGATGGCGCTGCTCAACGTGATGCCGGGCTACCGCTGGTACCTTCTGGGAGCGGCTACCGTGATTGGCGCGCTTTTTGCCTGGCGCGAGCTGCGGTTCAGGCCGCCGTTCCTGGACCTCCGGCTGCTGGGCCGCAACCGGCCGCTGTTGCTGGTCTACATGCTGTTCATTGTTTTCAGCGGCGTGTACTACTTTGCGTTCTTCGGCCTGCCGCAGCTGCTGCAGGAAGCAGGCCATTACGACGCCGGTGTTGTAGGCCTGCTGATGCTTCCCCTTGCGGCGTTGTCGGTTGTGGTGACGCCGCTGACGGTGCGGTTCATTGAGCGGTTCGGTGTGCGTTCGGTGCTGATCGCCGGCGTCGGGATTTTGACGCTCGCGGCAGGAACACTTGGCGTCCTGACGATGACGTTGTGGGCTCCGGTGGTGTTCGTGCTGACTGCCTTGATGGGTGTTCCGTATGGTGTGGTCAGTACGGCGTCGAACCAAGGCCTGTATGTTTCGGCCCGTCCCGAGGAGAGGGGTGTGGCGGCTGGCATCTTCCAGACGTGCCGCTACCTTGGCGCGATCACCGCAACCGTGCTGATCGGCGTGCTGTACGGTCCGGGTGTGAACCAGGCGAACTGGGGCATCATGGTCCTGGTGATGCTCGGGCTTAGTGCCGTGGTGCTGGTGCTCGCGGTGCTGTGGCGGAAACCGGCGGCCGTTTAGCGGATCGGTTGGGTCCGATTCGATGGTCCGCTGCGCATTCGACGTTGCCCGTCATCGAATGTGCAGGTGAACATCGAAACGGGACCCTGGCAGTGGTGCCAGAGTCCCGTTTTTCATGCTGAACCGAGGGCTGTGCTTAGCGGTTGAGGAACGCCTCGTGCTGGCGGTGGGCTTCTGCCACCTGTTCGCGGATCTTCTCCACGTCCTTGGCCTTGTTCCGATATTTCAGGGGCATCTGGACGATCTGGGCTTCCTCCGCGGTCAATGCCCGGTAGATACGCTCGCGCTCATTGGCGTCGGCGGTGTAGTCGAGGTCCAAGTAGTCCACGGCGTGGCGGCGGGCGTTGTTGATGGCAGTTTGGGCCTTGCCTGCCGGGCTAATCAGTGAGAGCACCACGGTGATGACCAGGACGCCGATGATGACGCTCAGCGAGAGGCCTGTGGTGATCTCGATGACGTTGACGTGTTCACCGCCATTGATGAACGGCAGGTTGTTCTCGTGCAGCGCGTGGAGAATCAGCTTGACGCCGATGAACGCGAGGATGGCCGCCAGGCCGTAGGAGAGGTAGATGAGGCGGTCCAGCAGTCCGTCGATCAGGAAGTAGAGCTGGCGCAGGCCCATCAGCGAGAACGCCGTCGCCGTGAACACGATGAAGACATTCTGCGTCAGGCCGAAGATAGCGGGGATGGAGTCGAGGGCAAAGAGGATGTCCGTGCCGCCGATGGCCACCATCACCAGGAGCATGGGAGTCAGGGCACGCTTGCCGTTGACCATGGTGAAGAGCTTGTCGCCGTCGTATTTATCCGTAGTGTGGAAGAGCTTTTTGGCGAGTCGGATGATGAAGTTGTTCGCTTGGTCGTCGCCGTGGTCGCCGGGTTTGAGGAGGTTTCCGGCCGTAAGGAGCAGGATGAGGCCGAAGATGTAGAAGACCCAGGCGAACGAGTTGATGAGCGCGGCGCCGAGGAAAATGAAGCCGGTGCGGGCGATCAGTGAGAACACGATGCCGAACAACAGGACCTTCTGCTGGTCTTCACGCGGCACCCGGAAGCTCGCCATGATTATCAGGAAGACGAAAAGGTTGTCGACCGAGAGGGCCTTCTCCGTAATGTATCCGGCGAAGTACTCCGAACCCATCTGTGCTCCGCCAAAGACCAGTACCAGGATGCCGAAGACGACGGCCAGGCCTACGTAGATGGACGACCAGATGGCTGCTTCCTTCAGGGAAGGAACGTGGGCCTTGCGGATGTGGAAGAAGTAGTCAAAGGCCAAGAGCGCCAGAATGACGACGATGGTGATGCCCCAGATGAGGGGAGAGACGGTCATATGATCCTGCTTTCGTGAGGCGCGCGAGTGGTGTTGCTCACCGAGGGTCAAACTCGTGGAATCAAATTTACCGGGTCTGGCGGGGCTGGTGGTAACGGGAGTGCAATGGAAAGTACTTGACAGACTGAAAAGTACTTTCTTAGAGTTGCTCTATCAAGTAAACGCACCTTTGGGGGAACCATGAACGACACCACAGGCGGCCCTTCCGCTGCAGAAGCACGCGAGCTCCTTGCCAAGGCAGAGGCCATCAGTGCCACCTCAACCAACGCAGCCGCCTGGCCGGTTGCCGTCACCTTTACCAGCCTCGCGATCATTGGATCGCTGCTCATGATCGGTATGCACATCGTGCTCGTGACAGGTTACGGCGCAGCCCTGTTAGCCATTTCGGTGGGTGCCTGGGCTGCCATCACAGCCTCCGTCTGGCCCATGTTCCAGCGGTCCACCAAGGCCGGCTACACCAGGCGCTTCCTCACGTCCCTGTTTGCGTACTTTGCCCTTTACATAGTGGCGCTCGTGGTGGGCGCCTCGTTCTTCCGGGACGGCAACCTGTGGTTCTACCTCCCGGCGGCCATTGCTCTCGGTGCAGTGGGCCTGGCAGCGGCTTTCCGTGAGCTGCGCGCATGAGCGCCCCGGCGGAGCACCCGCGCCACAAGCTCAACGAGTTGGTCCATTCACCCGTCCGGTTCTCCATCATGGCTGCGCTCGCCGGCGCGGAATCGATGGACTTCAAGGACATCCGCGATGCCATCCAGGTGAGCGATTCCGTCTTGAGCAAGCAACTGGCCATCCTGGAGAAGGCCGAGTACGTGAAGATCAAAAAGAGCTTCGCCGGGAAGATGCCGCGGACGTCGGCCAGTCTGACGGCATTGGGCCGGGACGTGTGGGCTGCGCACCTGCAGACGCTGCGGGAGATTGCGGGCGGGTGACGGCAAGCCGTCGGAAGCCGTACGACGGCGGGGCGCGGCTTGCGGGGGCCGGGCGCCCGGCGGCTAAGTGCCCCTAAAGGGTTTTTTCAGGCGGACGTGGTCACTGCCGCCGGCGATCTGGGGTTTGGTGTAAAGCCATGCCAAGATGCCAATGAGCGGCAGGGCGAAGATCAGTAGCGCCCATACAGTTCGCGTTGCTTGGTCAAGGCGCTTGTCACCAAGAACGTCGAACAAGCCCCAAATGATTGATCCCATGACAAAGAGTGCCGCGGCTCCCGCCAAGATCGCTGGTATCCATTGCAAAGCTTCCATGCCGTTCCCCCTTGAACATGCGGTTCCCTGCAATATAGCAGCCGGTCTAGGTGCCGAGCAGTGCCCGCACATATGAGCCCAGGTCTTTCGTGACCAAGAGCTTGGGAGCTGATGAGACTCGCGTGGCGAGCCACATGAACACCCGACCATGGGAACCGGCGACTAACCCCCGGACTTCAGCAAGTTCAAGACTCCACCCGACGGTTGCGACGCCGTTGACGGTTATGGACGTCGGCTGGGCGCTGGCGCTGGCGAGTGCCCGGAGTAGTTCCGTGGGATTCGTGGCAACCATTTGACCAAGACCAAATCGAACAAGTTCCTTGGCTAGAAGGTCAATAAGCTGCCCGGCACCCAGTGGATGGTTGAGAACGGGCTTGAGGGTGATCAGCCATTCTGTCGGTGGGCTGGTTTCACCTTCAATAGGCGGATGGTCGAAGCGTGCATCGACCACGAGCCCTGTCTCGACTTCCGATGGACCCGAGATCGAGAGCGGGCTCGGCGCGGTAGCAGAGAATCCGTAGGCGAACTGGCCGAATTCCTCCGCGCGGGAGCTGCGAGCTCGGCGGGCATCCTCCGATACTGAATAGTCGTTTGCCGCTTGATACATAGATCCACCCATACGAGTGATTCTCCACCTACTTCGAGCTATAGGCGGGAACCCGTCACCGCGGCGATCCTAGCCCACGCTCACCAACACCTGCCCGATCCGCCCCAGCAGGCCCGGCCAGCCGTTGCCCATGCCCTCGATGGCCTGCCGTCCCATGGGTGAGTCCAGGTTGAAGCCGGCGTGTTCGAAGTGAAGTGTTGTCCCGGCGTCGACCGTTTCCAACGTCCAGGTGATGGTCGTGTCCAAGGCGCCTTCGGCGAAGACGAAAGTTATGGAATCGCCGGGCTCGACGGCGGTGACTTCGCACTGCTGCTGGCCCCAGCCGCCCATGTCCATGGTGAAGCGGTGTCCGACCACGGGTGCGATATCGCCAGGCGCCCACCAGCGGGCAAGCAGTTCCGGCGTCGTGAGGGCGGCCCACACGGCTTCTTTGGGGTGGGGGAAGGTGCGCTCGAGGCGGATGGCGTTTTCAGTCATGGGTGTTCTCCTCATCCAGAAGACCGGCCAGGGCATCGAGCCTCTGGTTCCAGTAATGCTCGTAGTGCTGCAGCCAACCGCTGACTTCACGCAGTCCTTGCGGCTGGAGGTGGTAGATCCTGTGCCTGCCTTGCCGTTCCTCGCGGATCAGGCCTGCCTCCTTGAGGACGGCCAGGTGTTCCGACGCCGATGAGCGGCTGAGCTCCAGTCGACCCGTCAGTTCGCCCGCGGTCAGGGGACCGGCGAGGAGGGTATCGAGGATGGTCCGCCGCGAGGGGTTCGCGAGGGCACCGAAGACGTCGGAGGGCACGGGTTTATGATATGTCGGAAATTTCCGAAATGAAAAGTTGGTCGTCTTACGCTGTGACATTCGGGTTGTTTCGTAGACTCACAGTTCAAGGAAGATTTCGCCAGTTCGGGGGGAAGACCTGTGAAGAACGCACCGAGCCCATTGCAAGTAGTGATGTTCTTTGCCTTGGCGATCATCTTTGCGATGTGGCCACCGTTGGTCTGGTGGCGGGCCGCGGGGGCCGTGCTCATGCTGGGATTCGGGTGCTACGGAGTTTATGTCCTCCGGAAAGCCAAGCAGAAGGCTGCACCCCGGGAGGCCGGCGAGTCTGAGTGATCCGGTAGTGATGGACTGGATGCCACCTCTATGTCTGCGTAGATTTCGTGGGATACTGCATCCCTGGTGGCAGGCTCTCCCCAATGCCCGCTACGAAGCCGAAGTCTATTCCGCCGTCGTCCGGTTTTGACTCGCGCTCCAGCTTCCGTACCTCGCTGGGCGTGAAGTAGCTTTTCGCGACTCCGCTTTCCGTTTCGAACGTGAAGGATCCAAAGATTGTTGGGTCGGAGCGGTGCCTTAGCAGCAGTGTTGTGTCTGTGCCATTTATCTCCACGGCCGCCGGATGGTAGCTGTCCATGCTCCGGCCCCATATGGGGAGGGAGAGTGGGAAGGCCAACTGAACGGACTCAGGAAAGGCGCGGGGGACGCGCTCTATGGAGAGGGAATGCTGGGCTGCGCCGTCAACCTGAACAGTCATGGTGTGAGGGTCAAAGCTCTGGGTGGTTCCGTCCAATAGCCGCGTCGCGGACCATATGAAGCCTCTTGGAAGCACTGAGATGGCGTACCGCTCAGTGTGCCCACCAGCTTGGCATAGTGAGATTGCATCGTAGGAAGTGCCGTCACCACCCACCATGGCCTTGCCGATTGCGATCGCCAGCTGCTCAGAGGAAGTGTCCACCCCTCATCCTCGCATGGGCGACGCTACCCGCTCAGGAGGGTTCGCTGTCGTTGTTTGCCAGGAGGAACTTCCGCAGGAGGTTCGCCAGCTGTTCGCGTTCGGTTTTGGAGAGGCCGTCGAGCATCTTCTGCTGATTCTCCACGTGATGCTCCACCACTTCGTCGACCAGGGCGAGTCCCTCAGGCGTGAGGCTGACCAGTAGTTGACGGCGGTTGTCAGGGTTGGTCTCGCGGTGAATCAGACCGCGGTTGACCAGGCGGTCGACGCGGTTGGTCATGGCTGCGGAACCGATCATGGTGAGGCTGGCGAGCCGGCCAGGGGTGAGGGGGGCCTCAGCTGCGGAGCGCCGCAGCGTTGCCAGGACGTCGAACTCCCAAGGTTCCAGCCCGAATTGGTTCATGAACTTCTGGACATCGAGTGACGCCAAACGGTTCGCCCTTGCGAGCCGGCCCAAAATGCCCATGGAGCTGACATCCAGATCGGGGCGCTCCCGGTTCCATTGGTCAAGAATCGTGTCCACTGCGTCGCGGTCCATTGCCCTCCCATGCTTGACCTCAAACAGTACAACACCTACATTGTCATACATCAAATAGTTCGACATCGAAATGTATGGAAGTGAACAATGGCTCGGATGTCTCCCCGCGACCTCTTCATCACCGCGCTCGCGCCGATGGTCTGGGGTTCCACCTATCTGGTGACAACTCAATTCCTTCCCGCCGACAGGCCGCTCCTTGCCGCAACCGTGCGGGCCCTGCCTGCCGGAATCGTGCTGATGCTCGTCACCCGGACATGGCCGCGGGGAACGTGGTGGTTCAAAGCAGCGGCACTGGGCGCACTGAACATCGGGCTGTTCTTCTTCCTGCTGTTCTTCACCGCCTACCAGTTGCCGGGTGGGTTGGCGGCGTTGGTTGGGTCGATCCAGCCCCTGTTCGTGCTCTTCCTGGGTGCGTTGCTGCTGGGGGAGAGGATCCGTCTCGCGCACATCGTGGCGTGCGCCGTGGGAGCTGCCGGGGTCGGTTTGTTGGTTCTGCGTTCCGACGCGTCGCTGACGGTCATTGGTGTGCTTGCCGGGATGGCGGGCGCGCTGAGCATGGCGGCCGGCATTGTTCTCACCAAACGCTGGGGGAGGCCCGACGGCGTGGGGCTGCTTGGGTTTACCGGCCTTCAGTTGGCGATGGGCGGGGCCATGCTCCTGCCGGTGACGCTGGTGGTTGAAGGACTTCCGACGTCGGTCTCCTTGCCTAACGTTGCGGGCTTTGCCTACCTCAGCGTCATTGGCGCCTTGGTGGCCTACGCGGTGTGGTTCCGGGGGATCCAGCGACTGCCGACGATGGTGGTCTCGTTCCTGGGATTCCTGAGCCCGCTGGTCGCGACGGTGCTGGGGTTCGTGTTCCTGGGGGAGGCGTTGTCGGGGTGGCAATTGGTGGGCGCGTTGTTGGTGCTGGCCTCGGTGTATCTGGTGCAGCGAGCGGCGGCTGGTGCGGGGCGGCGGCAGCCGGTGCAGGCGGAAGTGCTGAGCTGACGCTGATACTTGTCCCGCGGGTGGCGTGGGAGGACGATCAACGTAGCTGCATCGCTATTTGCGCGGTGCGGAGCTGCGTTGTGGCGGCCCTGAGCCGTATCCAGGAACCAGCGTTCATCGGCTAGTCGTGGCCGTGATGGGAGCTGGTTCCGAGGTCTGACATTCCGTCAAGGTTGGTGTGTCGATGAGGCGCCGGGGCTGGCTGATTCGGTTGACTGCACTTCTGGTTGTGACGGTTCTGGCGGGGTGCACATCGCCGGGCCCGTCGCCGTCGCCGTCGCCCTCGCCGTCGTCGTCGTTCGGTGACGCCGAGGCGATCGCCTCACTGGAGTACGCGATGAACGCCTTCATGGCCCAGGACGCTGTGGCCGTCCTCGCGCAGGTGCGGTGGCCGGGCGGCAAATGGTCGAAGGCCTACGGTGTCCGCGACCTTGACACCAGGCAACCAGCCCAGCCGCAGGATCGCGTCCCGGTTTCCAGTGTTACCAAGACCATGACGGCGGTTTCTGTGCTGAAACTCGTTGACGATGGATTGATCGCTCTTGATGATCCCGTCAACGGGCTCTTGGAGGGTTTTGCGGTTGGCCTCAAGCCGCCTATCCCGATCACTTTGCGCCAATTACTCTCCGACACTTCGGGAATGCCCTCCTACGGAGACCTGATGTTCCGGGGCGTGGATGACTACGTGTCCGGTTCCAACCAGGGACTGACCGCGCTTGAAGCTTTGAGGTTGGCCAGTACGTTGCCTTGGGAATCGCGGACTGTCGGGCTGTTCCAGTACTCGGACTCGAACAACCTGGCCCTGGGACTGATTCTGGAAAAGTTCCGTGGGAAGAGCTACGAGCAGATTCTTCGCGATGACATCATCAACCCTCTGGGGCTAAGCCACACTTCCGTCGACGGGGAGGTATCGGACGCGGCTGATTTGCTCAAGGGCTACGTCAGCATTGAGGGTAAGCGTGTCACCGGCGGCACCGCACTGGAACGGCTCGGTTCCCCTATGCCAAGCGTGGTCTCGACCATGTCCGACATCAATGACTTCATGGCTGGCCTGTTTGGTGGCCGGCTGATCTCCGCCGGCGCTTTGGTTGAGATGAAGAAGGCTGTCATCGGCTCCTTCGCGCTGGGGGTGTACAAGTGGTCACCGGACTGCAGCGGCGCACCGAGGTTCTTCGCCAGGGGCGGTTTCCTCGACTTCCGGACCATCGCACTCAGTTCCAGCGATGGGCGGTACGAAGCAACCATGACTGTTTCCCCAGCGCCGGAGCCGTCGCCGCGAGAGAATCCCGGCACGCTGTACGAACGTGATCTGATGAGCAGCCAGATACTGTCGGCGCTGATGGAGGTGCAGGATCGGTTGTGTGGGTAGGGGGCGGCGACTGAGTGGTGGGTTAACGGGTATACGGTGGGACTTCCGGCCTGAGCCTACTGAGTAGCAGTTCGCCGGCTTGTCCCCACGGCTCCTTGGGGCGAGGAAGTGCTGTTGATTGTCGGTGGGATGGCAAACGCAGGCCGGCCTCTCCACTGAACATTGGGCTGTTCTTCTTCCTGCTTTTCTTTACTGCGTACCAGTTGCCGGGTGGGGTGGCGGCGTTGGTCGGGTCGATTCAGCCCCTGTTCGTACTGCTTCTGGGAGTGCCGTTGCTGGGGCAGTGGATTCGCCTGACCCACGTGGTTGCCTGCGCTGTGGGTGCTGCCGGAGTCGGGTTGCTGGTCCTGAGGTCCAATGCGACGTTGACCGCCATCGGTGTGCTTGCCGGGATGGCGGGCGCGCTGAGCATGGCGGCGGGCATTGTCCTGACCAAGCGTTGGGGAAGGCCCGACGGCGTGGGGCTGCTTGGGTTTACCGGCCTGCAGTTAGCGGTGGGAGGCATCATGCTCCTGCCGGTGACGCTGGGTTGTTGAAGGACTGCCGACGTCGGTGACCTTGCCTAATGTTGCGGGCTTCGCTTACCTCAGCGTCATCGGCGCTTTGGTGGCTTACGCCGTCTGGTTCCGGGGATCCAGCGGCTGCCGACGATGGTGGTCTCGTTCCTGGGATTCCTGAGCCCGCTTGTGGCCAAAGTGGTGGGGGTCGTTTTCCTGGGGAGGCGTTGCCGGTCTGGCAGTTGGTGGGGGCGGTGCTCGTACTTGGGTCGGAGTATTTCCGAGTCACCCGGAGGCGGAATTGCGGCGTGCGAATGCTCATTGTGCCAGCCGTATGGCGTTTCGAGGCTTATGAGGCTTATGAGGCTTTCTGGGTATGAAGCGTTCGAACTTGTCAGGTACTGGGCCTGGCAGAGCTTGCGAATCTTCGGTCCAGTACAACAAATGCAACACCTAGGGCGACACGCTATCCTGGACCGATGACCGCCGGACAAACGGGAATGCCATGGACAAGCCCTGAGATCGACGCCGCCGTCGAGGCTTACTTCGACATGATGGTGCTTGACATTCAGGGGCAGCAGTTTGTGAAAGCCAGAGTGTACAGGGAACTTTCACGGCGCTTCCCCGCACGAAATGTGAATTCAATAGAGCGCAAGATGAGTAACATCAGTGCAGTTCTTGTCGGTTTGGGATACCCTCATCTTCGAGGTCTGTCTCCGCTAGCGAACTACCAACGAAGTCTCGTGGAATCGGTCCTTGGACAATTAGGAATGCGCGAGTCACTGGATTCCGTTATTGAGGTCGAACTATCAAAGATTGCCCCGATTGGCCCCGTCGACATAGTCCGAGAATCACCCGCCCCGGCGGTGGTTATTACGGATCTTTTGCACGGTAGGAAGGCTGCCCGTCCCTTTAAACGGAACTATCTTGAGCTTGAGGCTGCGAATAGAAAGTTAGGTCTTGAGGGGGAGCTGGCCGTTGTGCGGCGAGAGCAACGGCTGCTGCACGGTCTTGGTCGCAAGAAGTTGGCGGATCGAGTTGAGCATGTTGCGGTGACGCAAGGTGATGGCCTGGGCTACGACGTCCTATCGTTTGACATCAACGGTCGAGAAAAGATGATAGAGGTCAAAACCACGACCTATGCCATAGATGTACCCTTTTTCGTCACTCGCGGAGAGATCCTAGCCTCCGAATCAGCTTCAGATTCGTACCATTTGTATCGACTTTATGGGTTTGGATCTTCTAAAGGCACTGGGCTCTACCAATTAGCCGGGGACTTGAACAAGACCTGCAGGTTGGACGCCATTTCCTTCAGAGCGACGCCCGCGTAATATCGTCCACTAATCGCGGCTGAATTGTGTTGCCCCTGGCGAACAGATGTTGCCGACGTACTGAGCCTCAAGCGACTCTTGAGGCCGCGAAACACTACATTTCCATCCAACTAGGACCAGACTGCTCCAACCACTGGAATGCCTCTAAGCGGACCTCGGAGACTCGAGGTCAAGCCACCCCGATTTGCGCAAAGAGGAAAAGCGTTGTCGGAGTTTTGAGGCAAAAATTGGATCGCGGATTAGAACGCCAGTTTCTAGGTTTCTGTGGGCACCGGCATCGCTGAAATTAGCACTCGTGACGAATGCCACAGTGGAATCCACTATGACAACCTTTGAATGTTGGACCCCGTATTGTCCTGCCGGCGGGATATACCTCAGGAATTCGGCGCCACCAAGCTTGGCCATAAGCTTGGCAACCGTTGCTTCCATCTTGGCACCCTCCAGCACGAGGGTTACCGAGACGCCCCTCGCGATTGCGCGCCAAAGGGCCTCGACGAATGGGGAGTCGACTGATGCGGAATAAGTGGAAGCGAGCACATCTTCCTTCGCTTCGTCGACCAGATGCGCGACAGCGGCGGTCGTGTGGTCGCCGTCACCGTCAAAGCTAGGGCCGCTCCAGACTGCCCGCGGCGGGGCGAGTCCCCGATCCGCAGCGGCCGCGTAGCCCCGCAAGACCGATGCCAGGAGCAGTGGATCCCCGAGCAAGGAGAGAGCTTTTCCAAGTAGGGCGGTGGTGGCTTGGGATGACTTTGGCAGGAACGATACTGCTCGGTCCAGCCGTCCGTCGATTTCCAGCGATGCGGCAATGCTAATTGCCTGTGAGGCAGTCAAAGTTTGTGCTACCTGGAGGAGAACATCTCCCATGACTCTCAAGCTCCAAACGGTGGCAATAAGGGCTGTAGCAGGCCATCAACCGCGTGCTCAGCCCCTGCATTCAGGGTGAGTACAAAGCGACGGTCCAAGAAGCGGTTGGCTTTCTCGCAGGACGTCTCCGACACGAATAGACAGAAATGGCAGGCGGCACCGTGGAGAAAGTCTTCTTGTCCGGCGGGCACCCGATGAGCACAGATCGGGTCTGATGAACACCGCTCCGCCCTGTGGAGTGCGTCCAGGACTACTTCCTCCAGGCGTTCCGTTCTGGCCAGATCAACCAACCCGCCGAGAGTTCCCTCGCTGTCCGGCGATGTCGTGGCTATCAGGATGCCTGCCGCAGCCTCCCGTGCGTCCGTCTCACGCCATGCGTAAAGACGTTCGGACAGCGAAGCGGAGCCGTAGCCACTGGACATGGCCATTTCACGAATGAGCAGGTGGGACATAGTGTGCAACGCCCAGTAGCGCGGCGGGGGCATCCGGTCCGCCGGATCAATCGCCTCAGCGGTGCGACTCTGGCGCCTTTTAAGGTTGCGTTCGTGAGCGGCAACATGGGATTGCCACACCTTGGATCCGAGTACACCGTCCTCCCAAGCCCGAATCACATCCTCATCAAAGCGGAGAAAAACTCCTTCGCCACGGTCCTCCGTTGCCGGAACCCACTTCGGCTTTCCTGACTGGACGAGCGGCGCGATCCGGCTGGGAGCGTCGCCTACCCGATCCAAAGCATCGATGCGTGTGAAGCCGACGAACGCGTTGGCCTTCTTGACTCGCTCCACCGCCACGACATGGGATAGAACCGGCCGCAGGGCCTGCGCCACCTCCACTGGTCGAACACGGAAGCCAGCTCTTCGGTCTTCGCGTTCGAAATCCTCTGGGTGAACGAGGGTGTCCCACTCTGGTTCCAAAAGACTGATCGGATCGAAGCCCGAGGGCGAGGACTCGGGTTCAGGGACAGCCTGGCCCCGGGCGACCTGAATTCCGTTCCATAGGGCCTCATCTGCAATTCCGTCGAAGATCGAGCGTACATCCTTCGGCCCGTACTTCCGCCACCCGAGTAAGTCATCGAGCGTCTGCACGTCTGCGAACGTGACTGCTGGCAAACCCTTCACTGTCTCAGCTACGTCTGCGGCCGTGATGTGCCTGCGAGCAGGCAGCACGAGCACGCTCACCGATGCTGGAAACCATTGGTTCGCGGCGCCCAACAGCATGAGCCTAACGTCCGCCTGACACGGATGCTCGGCGGGTGCATAAGTGGGAAGGTGTGGGTGTCGTCCGCGGCAGTCGGGAAGCATCTCTTCTCCGCCGGCCCGCGTGAGCTCAGCGATATTTCGAGAGGCCTCGCAAGCCATGCAAGAGATCTTCACTTGCGGTCCGAGGTTCGAGCGCCATTCCAACATTCGCATCTCGGGCTTGGCGACCTTGCACTTTACGGGGTCTCCGTCGGCGCCGTGCACCCACTCGACGTACGGGAACTCGTCGAGGTGGCCGTCGGTACAGGCGATCAGGTAACGGGCAGGCACGGCTAGCCGCGGCCGCCCTTCCAAGGCACCCTGCTTTTGGCCTTTCTTCGCACGACCCTTACACGACTTGTGGACGAACTGCGCCTTGTCAGGCCGGTGCTTGCTGGTGTTCACAAACTCGAACTTGGTCGATTCCGAGATTGGCGCCAATAGGTCACAGCCGGTGCAGCGCAGCCACTGAGGGAACACACGGGTGGGAATTCCGATCGGAGTGCCGCTTTCATGGGCCTTCTCAGGCACCCAGGGGGGTTGCCGCAGCTCTTCAACACGAGGCAGCATCTTGCGTACCGCCGCCAGGAGCCGCGGCACCAAGACCAGCTGCGGGCCGCCCTGTTTTGAATAAGCGATCTCCCAGGCGTCCAGCCCCTGGGGCATCACTGCTATGTGAGGCATATCCACCGTGGCGCCAATGCCCGAAGTGTATAGCAGGGCGCTAGGTCTCACCGAGCCCACGCGGCTGTGGTTTTTCGCGCCGACTTTTTCCAGCTCACCAAACGGGTTTGCTACCACCCCTGCGACGGTCGTAACCTCTTCCTCTGGGACTTGACTCATTTTGCATCCTTCTTCGAGAAGACCCATTTCGGCGCAGCAGCACTTAGTGGCTCCGCTAGTCTGCCAACGATCGGTGTTACAAGGAGATTGATCTCGGGCTGAACTTCGCGCATAGAGTTGGCGACTTGGAACAGACGGCTGTCTTCGTCGGGAACCACAGTCTCAGGGCTCACCAGCAGCGGCGAAACGATCTGCCCACCGCCCAAGGCGTCCTTTTGATAAGTCAATGCGCCTGACCACTTGTCCGACTCGTCCGTCCACTTGTCGAGGCGCAGGATGAGCTTGCTCTTGGCGGCGTCCGCTACAGCGTCGTCCCCACCGCTGGCAATTCTGATCCTTGTGACGAGCCGGTCGACAAGGGTGTCGACAAACGTTCGACGCTGTGCGATTGCCCCAGCCCCAGTTTCGGGCGAGAGTGAGGGCTCGTTCCTTTGGTCGGCGACGCGGGCTGCCGACACCAGTACGCCAGTCAGGCCCCGCTCCAACGCGGAGTCGGAGAACGGTGTAACCGACAGTGCTTCGACGTGTGCATAAAACGTGTCGTGGTAGTGCTCGAATTGTTCATAGTGCGCCATGTCCCGCGGCCGAGACCGGTTGGCGAGCGTCACTACAAGTCCGGGTTTGGAGGCTTCACGACCAACACGTGAAGTCGCCTGAATGTACTCCGCAGTATTCTTCGGTTGGCCAACCACCAGCATCAAGCCAAGCCGCGGCACATCCACACCAACCTGGAGCATGGAGGTAGCGAGTACCACGTCATACGGCATGTCCCGGGGAGGGAGCTTCTTGCGGGCCTTCTTGGCGGCTGCGGCCAGTTGAGCGTACTGCCTTTTTGCTGCGGTTGTGTCCTTCTGAGGGTCAAACGGAACACCCAGGGTAGTGAGGGTTTTCGAGATATCCGCTGACGAGATGCGGGACGTCAATTCGCCGATCCGCAGCCCCGTGGACCCCCGACGGGGGTAACCAGAGTCTTTGTCGGGGTTGCTGGTTCGGGTGACGATGTCGTCTTCGAGATAGCGGCGCATGCCGGCCAGCTCCCGGGTGGCGGAGAAGTAATCAACCAGCGTCGCGTACGGCTCGGCCGCCCCGCCGTGCGCATCGAATAGCTTCTGTCCGGCGAGGAGCAGAATTTCGCTGACCCGGATCTCCGCCAGCGTCAGGCGTGCCCCGTGGGCGCAAACCCCGACGTAACGACGGCCGGGGTCCTTCTCACTGATAGGGACTTCCTTCGAGAAGAAGGTGTCTGTCACTGATAGGACCTGGGGCGGGAAGATCTGCACCTGGCGTGCATAGAGCTTCATCACCTGGTCGCGCGCATTCCTCACGGTCGCGGTGGAGGCGATAACCAGCGGCTTCACTAGCGCGGGGCGGTCGGCAGAACCGTATTCCCAGGTTGAAAGCGTGTCGATTGCTCCTTCGAATAATCCCACGGCGGTGCCGAGCGCGCCGGTGATGAGGTGGAGTTCGTCCTGGATGATGAGGTCCGGCGGACGCAGCCGGTCTACACTCTTCACGATAGCCTTCGGATAGGTTCTCCCGCCCTCCGATTTTGCGGTGTGTCCGCTCGCTCCGCACACAGAAGCCACGGTGTCCGGGTGCTTGTAGCCGTGCCGTTCGCAGCGCTGAGACACATAGCCAAACAGGCTCGCCGCCTCACCTTCGCGGGCGAGTCGGGCGAACTTATCGACGGTTGCGAGTAGGAAGGTCGGGGGATTCCGGTAGATCTCGTCGTCGACGGTCAGCACGGGAAGGCCGTCCATTGCGCTGCCCCCCGCGGAGAACGGGCACCGTTGGAGCTTGTCGCCGCAGTACACATGGATGCGCTGGGTCGCTTTCACGGCAACGACATCCGCCTTGGGATTGATTGGCGTTCCGCACCAGGGGCAGCTGCTGAACTGGAGCACGGTGAGTCCGTAGGCGGAGTTGCCGTCGTCGTCCCGTACGTCGCTGACCTGTTTCTCGGCTTCGGCAAAACGTTTCGGGCTGACGCTGGAGCCCACCCAAAGTCCGATGCGGAACGGTTCCTGCCCCCACGTTGCAGGGTTCTCACGCCGCACTACTTCGGCGGCGCACATGAGCGTGGTGGCACGCAGGAACTGCTGAGAGGTGAGCAGGCGGAGCGTGTACCGCATCAGCACTGCGACACCATCGTGGCCATCAATCAGGCCGCCTGGCGTCTCGATAACGCCTTGGAGGCGACGGATGCCGAATGTGAATGCCGCGAGACCTAGATACGCCTCAGTCTTGCCACCACCGGTGGGGAAAAATAGGAGCTCTGCTCTGGGCAAATCACCGGACCGCCGAGGCAACGTCGGATCAACGATAGACGGCAGTTGCATCAGGATAAATGCGAGCTGGAAGGCGCGCCATGAAGCAGCGCCATCACCTTTCGCCTCGATCGCTGCGGTCGCATCCTTGACAGTCAGTGTGCGGTCTGCATTCCTGAGTGCGGCAATCTGGGACCGGATGCGCTGGTCGCGCATCGTTCGGTTCATGAAGGCGAAGGCTTTTCGAGCCTGTTCGCTTGCGTGGGCATTCGAATCAGTATTCGTCAGCAGGCCGAGGCCAGCGCGCAGGCGCTTCAGCGCGTCCTCGCCGTCTTGAATTCCGCTTTCGGCCACGTTCTGGAGGCGCTCAGGCAGAGCCGCGGCGTCGAGGCGTCGGTCATTGATCCAGTGCTCATAGCCGTCAAGCAAAGGTGTCAGGTATTGCCCAAGCTGGTCAGGAGACGCCTCCATCAGAAGCCGCATGCTCATTTCGGCGCGCTCGATTGTGGGCGCAAGGGTCTGCGGGACCTCAGCGGTGGGGAGCCAGGTGGTACCCACCGCAGTGGCCGTGCGGGACTGTGCATCCGGCAGAGTCCACGTAGCTGAGGTCGTGCGGCCGACGGCGAATTCAAGGCGATCGCGGTACAACAGATCGAGCTGCAGCACTTCGGGGTCGCCGAAGTCACGCGCCTGTTCGAGTGCGTCCCGGGTGGGTCGGAAGACGGCACTCCCATCTTCGGCGCTGACTTCGAGTTGGGTCTGGAATAGCCACACCTTGGGCGGCAGCTCTTTACCGGTGACCTTGGTATTTTGGAGTGCGGCTTCAACTACTCGGAGCCCGTCGTGGTCGAAAACTTCGACTGAGATCGCTACATGGCCCTCGACGATCACTTCGGTGTGCGTCTGACCGGCGCCGATTGCCGCGATGTCGATCGGCCGCCGCTCAACGTGGTCTGTCCGCTCGTAGAACGTCTGCGTGCGCCCGTCCTCGTCGGTCTCCCGGCGAGACTTGTATTGTCCCCATCGCGCCGTGAAAATGAGGTTGCCAACGTCGGGGCCGACCTGGAATCGGAGGCCCATCGACGACGGCGCGATGAGCTTGGACTCCGGGCCGCGGTCTTCGTCAGCTTCAACCCCACCCGAATCAGCGATGGACTCGTCAGGTTCGTCCAACACGCCCTTGACCTCGCGCCTCGCATCGGCGTCCTGCACGGCTGGGAAGTCCGAGTCACGGAAGTCATCAGGACCGCCTACGTCCGGTTGAGCTTTTGCCTGAAGCAGCGGGTCGTCGTCGCCGATTGCGATGGGCGCCAGCGCTCCGACAAGGTAGCGAGCACGCGGCGTGCCCTTGACGGTCTCGTCCGGCCCGCCCCACGGCCCGATCAGATCCCGATGCAATAGGTCTACGAGCTCGTCTCGAACCTCGGCGGAAGTCGCCGGTTGGGAGGTCGCTGACTGTGTGGTCATTTAGAACATCGCTCCTTCCGGGGCGGTCTCCGGATCAAGGTCGAGCTCCATCGGGGTAGGCGCCTTTCCGCCGTTCTGCGCCTCAAGCGCCGCCCGGCGGTGGTTCTCTTCCAGCAACCGGTCGAGAATTTCGACTCGCGCCGCCGGACTCACTGTGAAGCGCTCCATCTGTCGGTAGGTATGGAAGCCATGTTCGAGCCGAATATCTGTCCAGCCGTATGCATCCATCACAGCATTGTCGATCTCGACGTGCATTTCACGGAGCTGGGTGACGTCTTGGTCATTCACCACTTTTGGGTCGTTGACCAAGTTATAGAGCGCAGTAAGCCCGAGCCCTCGGCGAAGCATGTTCTCGCGGCGTTCGCGATCCAGGTTTTCGCCCAGCTCACGCAATTGCTTAGTCAAAGTGGGCTGGGGAAGAGTCTCGTACACGTCAGACGGCGTGTAACGTATGCGAGTTTCCAAAGTTGTGCCGCGAGCCACGGCCCAAAGTTGGTGAATTGAGGAGTCTAGCAAGGCGAGAAGAGCGAAATCGTCGGAAACGAAAACGGCAAAATTGTGCCCGAACACCTGCCTAGCCGGTACACGGGTCGGCATCACCATTTTGCTGGTGATGACTTGCACCATGACGTGGTCAAGGCCGTGTGCAGCACGTTCCAAGCCCTGCGCATATTCCCCGAACTGCCACCATCGCTCACGACGTACCTTTCGATTGTTGGTCGCGCGCACTGGTTGAACGAGCCGCTTTACCCGTTCGAAAGGTTCGACGAACAACGACGCCTCGTCTATGCTCATTCGCTTAAAATGGATTACATACAAGCCTGCCGCCTGGCTGGGGCGTTTCAGGATGTCGCCCTTCGCCTCCGGGAATGGAAGTATGACTTCCTTGTTGCGTGCGTTGGAGCGGATCATCTCGGAAGCTTCTTCTTGAGTGAGGAAGAAGCCATCGCCGTACACTTTCGATCCGTTGAAAGCTCCCGCTCGATTTGAGCTCAACGGTATCGGGTGTCCTAGGACCCGTGTGGCTTCTTCCAGGAGCGAATTGATTGAACTGACCCGACGACCATCGCATATCTTCACCGGTAAGTTCTGACGGGAAGCCCAAACATAAGAGCAAGCCAACTTTGCGGTAGTGGCGGGCCAAGGGATACTTTTGACTGATCGGTACACGTAGAGTTCTCCGCTAGTCACCTGATCAAGTCCGACCTCGCGCGTGTCTCCCTCACTGATGGAATTTGTCGTGATGAGTCCCAAATAGCCATTTGTCGCATTTAGTAAGCCAGAAGCCCGAAGCAAGAAGTACGCGACCAGATCTGCATTGCCGGGCTTACCATTCGCAACGCGATGCTTGAACCACTCACGCACATTAGTGCCCATTGATCCACTTATCTTGGAACCGCCGAAGAACGGTGGATTTCCGACGATGGCGTCGAATCCACCATGGTTCACGATCACGTCTGGCGCCTCGATCACCCAGTGCAGGGGTCTTAGATGAGCGCCGCCCGTGTCCACTTCGGAAGTCAGTCCGGCGGTGAGTATCGCGTCAAGCTGACTCCGGTCACCGACGGCGCCATTCCTTGGATATGCAGTGTAAAGCGCATCGGCCAGCTCGTCATATCGACTTTCGAGGGCCTTGCCGGGCTTCCCGCCTTCGCGGAGCCCCGCGGCGATTATGCCGTCAGCTACGTCGCGCAGGCGTGCAGTTATATCGCGCGACTCTTCCAGGAGCTTACGTTTGGCACGAGTAGAGCGCATCCGGTCAGTGTCGTCGACTTGGCCGCTGGAGAGCTCGCAGCGGAGCTGCGCAGCCCGGGTGAGATCGCTCTCGACGTCTAGCTGCAGCAGTTTGCTCTGAACGACTCGGCTCCGGCTAGGGTCGATGTGCTGCGCGCGGAGTTGCCGCTCAGTGGTGACACCCAGTAACGAGTTGCCATGAAAGACTCGATCGTCCACGAATGAAAACGGCTTACCGGGGTCCATCGAGATGAGCCACAACGAGAGCTTGCACATCTCTACGGCCATGCCATTGATGTCGGCACCGTATAGGCAACGGGCAACGACTTCTCGTATGGCCCACCGTTTGGCGTCCTCGTTCGCAGCGGCGCTCAACCCCTCCCTTGAGCGGGCCTCTATCAGGCGTTCCGCCAGGTATCGGGCGGCGGCAACGAGAAAAGCACCGGAACCGACGGCGATGTCCGCAACTTTGAGGTTGAGGATTTCAGTGGAACTCCTCGGGACCCAGTCGTCCCGGTTTTCTGTGTCGAGGGGGCCCGGCGAGAAGACGAGCGGTTCCAGCGCATGAAGCACCACTTCTTCAGCGAGTGATCGTGGTGTGTAATGGGTTCCTGTGTTGGCACGTTGCGGGGACTCGGTCATTACAACTCCGCCCTCGGGGACCACATATGGGAAGTCACGAAGGTCGTTTCGGATTAGAGCGTGCAGCGGTGCGAGCTGGTCCACCAATTCGGCATGGCCGAGCAGCACGAAACCGAGGCGGGTGCGGGCGTCTGCGGCATTCGTTTCGTCGTCCTCTTCGAAAGCTTTCGCAATCTGCCGTGCTGTCGCGGGTTTCGCATTGGGTTGGGTCTGTCTCAGCCGGGCTAGGAGCTTCTTGGCAAAGTCTGCACCGTTTGTCGCGGCACCGGAGAGCTCGCGTAGCTCGGACAACGCGATTTCAGGCTCGTATCCACTCTTGCCGTGGAGCCCGACGACCACGTCCTGGGTGTATTCGGCGGAATACCCGAGTAGTCCCTCGTAGACGTAGCCGATTTGTTCGACGTCGAGGTCGCGGAAAGAGAGCTGGCGGGCCTCACCGCCTACCTGGGCGATCTGAACGGCCTTGAGTACATGCAGCATGACCCGGTCAGAGACGCGTACGGAAAGTTGTCCCTGCGCATTGGTCTTCCGCAGCCATTGGAAACGGGTCGGGGCGAACAAGGACCCGCCGTACGCCGGCATGCGCGTATCTTCGAAGGTGGCACCGGAAAAAATTGCGGTGCTGGCGGCGAGTAGGCGGTGCCAGGTCTCCCAAGTGTGGTCGAGGGCTTCTTCGGTGGCGTTCTGGGCCTGACGCTCCAAAGCGCTGCGCACTCCGGAAATGGCGTAGGCGCTCCGGTACATTTCGTGCTGCGGCAGGAGGGCGCGTTCCTCGGCGAAGAGGAGAAAAACGACGCGCATCAGCACGGATACTGCGGCTTCGTACACCTGTTTGCTGTCGTCCGGCAGAGGGGATTCTTCTCCGTTCGCGATCGCTCGCAGATGCGACTCCGACATGGCCTGGAGGACGAGCTCCACAGCTCGACGAACTTGGTCGCCCAGGGCCTCTGTGATTGCCTCGGCGCTAGCGACGCTGAGCTCGAACAACTTCGGTAGACGCTTTTCGGTGGCGCCCCCAGCGAGCGAGACCAGCGCAGCGAGAGCGAGAAACGCGTCCCGGCTGTCCCTTTCCTCACTCCAAATCAGCGAATCGAAGATGCCGCTCGCTGTAGTGACGTTTCGAACGGCCGAGACGATGCCCCACCAGCGGCCGTCGGTGACGAGCCCGACACTGACTTTCCCTTCGCGCAGGAGGGCAGCGGTTCGGTCGACGGCGTTGGCGGCCCACCCGTCGGAGCCAGTTCGTCGGAGATCGTCCGTAGGGTCGACAACTAGGACCAGCGCGGCCGGGCCGCCACCTGCGTCCAGCACGGCCCACGGACGTACGGTCACGTCTCCATCAGGCGAACTGGCGGCGATCGAGGAGTCGGGATGCTCGTCTAGGAAGTCGCCCCACTGCAGCAGATCGCGGAGGACTGACGTGACCCAGCGGTCCCGCCAGGCGAGGTCCTGAACGCCATCTGGCCGATTCTGACGGGCGGTCCACGCCTTTGACCAAACCCTGTGCTCGTACACGAAGGTGCTGTTGACATCGTCGATGGCGTTGTAAGGCCGGTCAAGTCCGTTGGGGAACACCGATTTGAGGGCGGCGCGAGAAAGGAACGGACCGTCAACATCCACAAGGGAGAGCCACTCCCAAGGATCACCAATTGCCATCGTTCTTCCCCAATCTCTCTGCATCGGCCGGACTCAGTGCGAACACGACCGCGGCGACGAATGTGTGCGGTCGCAGATTGGCGTAGCGCCTAGACACCGCTTGCAGCTCATCGCGCTGCTCCTCGGCGAGGGCGTCGAGGCGCCGCCGGATGTTTGTTAGGTCCTTCTCGCGCTGGCGCTGCTCCTCGTGGAACAGCATGTCCTCAAGCTCGCGATTGCGCTCTTCGGCGTTGTCGAGCGTGCCAGCCAGTGTCTGGCGGAACCGGGCGAAAACCTCGTTTACTCGTTCGAGATCGGCTGTCTTGCGCTTGATCAGATCCTGCTCGATTCCGCTGCGAAGCCTCTGGGCGCGGGACGCGACCGCGTCCGCGACGCGCTGGCGAATGCCGCCGTCGTCGAGGCCATCTACGTTCCAAAGATCGGCCAGTCCGGCGAGCACGCCAGGGGCGGGTGAAGTCAGCTTCTCGGCGTCCAGAGCTGTAACCAGAAGGTCCTCCGACCGTTCCACGCCGAGTTCCTGACGTCGGGTTAGGCGAGTGCCGGCAAGGAACACCTCCTCGTGGAGGCGAGTGCCGCCGTCGCCGACAATGACCAAGCGTGCGACGCCGGCCACGAACGACTGCTCCAGTCCGTCGACTACCACGGCGCTCACGCCATGAATGTGACTTGAGCGGGTCCAGATCTGACCGCGGAGTTCCCGGGCAGCGCGCTGGATGAGCGGGTGTCCCAAGTGCGCGTAGACGATGTCGGTGCGACCCCTCGCCTCTTCACCGTCGAAGGTGATGGGGCGCAGCCTATCTGGGCGAAGACGCGTGCGCAGCCCCTCCAGCCCGGGCGTCCAGGTCCGGTCGAGTCCGGGCGGCAGGGCGTAGAGGTCTGCCTGTTCATCGTCGTCCACTACACCAGTGAGGCCAGGCTGACCGGAGACGCGCAGTCCGGTCTCCAGAACGCGGCGCAGATTGCGGTCATGCAGGTGAAGGTGGTCACGGGAACTCTCAAGCCTGTTGGCAAGGGAAGTTAGTTCACGGCGGAGATTGTGTTCGCCCTGCATGGCAGTCTGAATGATCTGCTCGCCAGAGCCTTTGACTGGTTTGGGCCGGGCGGGTAGGTTTCCGTAGCCAAGCGTGCGCTGTATATCCGGATCGATGATATCGCCCGCGGACCCGAGGTCTTCCTGCACACGGGAGATTTTGCGGGCGACACGGGCAAGATAGTCGGTGTCCCTGGCGTAGTTCGAGGAGGTAGCCGACTTGTCCTCCGGATCCGGGTGGTAAATCTGTGGGCGTTCGGTCTGCCCATATCGATCGATGCGGCCGATTCGCTGCTCCAGGCGGTTGGGGTTGAAGGGGATGTCGAAGCTGACTAGGCGGTGGCAGTGTGTTTGCAGGTCGATGCCCTCACCCGCGGCGTCAGTCGCGATCAGGATCCGCACGGGGTCCTTGGAGGGGTTCTCGGTAAAGCGCACGCGGATCAGTTCGCGCTCTTCGGCATCGGTTGAGCCCTCGATCACCGCAAGACGGTCCCCTCCGAGGTCAAACGCATTGAGAATGTCGCGAATCCAGTCGAGTGTGGAAACGTACTCGGTGAAGACGACGAGGCGTTCGTTCAACCACATTCCGTCGGGGGTAAGCAGCTGACCCCGTATCAGGTTGATGAGCGACTGGAGCTTCGTGTCAGGCAATGACGAGTAGCACCGTCCCCAGTCGATGAGCCACTCAAGGTCTGCGACATCTTCATCTGTCAGCGGAACGTGTGCGCGCTGTGCCATGCGGAGTGCTTCTAGCTCAGGCTGCTCCAGACGGCCTTCTTCTTCATCGGAGGCCTCCTCGCCGAGCACCTCGTCGTAGTCAGGCAAGTCGATGTCGTCGTCTCCACGCAATCGGGTGGCGAGATACGTTTCGGCGGTCGAGGCGAATGCTGTCGGGGAGGAGAAGAACCGCTTCTTCAGAATCAGCGTTGCGAGATCGGCGGCGCGTTTGCCCTTCTCGGCTTTTACAGCTGCGTTGCGCCGTTTGGTGAACGCGACCAGTCGGTCGTAAGCCTCAGACTCGTCGTCGGACGGCTGGAACAGCAGGGCGTGCACTTCGCGCAGCTGGAAGCCTTCATCTGGAAGATCCTTCTTGAGTCGGCGAATGGCCACTTCGCGCAGCGCCTTGGCATCGAGATCGGCGCCGCGGGCGAAGCGCTGCGGGTCGACCATCTCCATGAGTGCCGTAAATGATTCGGTGTATCCGTTGTGTGGGGTGGCGCTGAGGAAGAGCCGGTGTTCGCAGCGCCGCGCGAGTTCGCGAACGGAGACCGTGCGGAGGCTGTCGACGGCGTAGCGGCTCTTGTCATTGCCGCCGCGCGCGGGTGTGGACGGGGCAACGTGGTGGGCTTCATCGACGATGACGACATCGAAGGCGTATCGGTCAGCAACACGCTTGTCGTCGGCGCGCGCGTAGACGTCCCGGACGAGTCGTTCGGCCCGCGGCGATGGCAGCCAGGACATGGAGACGATCACCCGGGGGAACAGGATGAATGGGTTTGCGTGCACTCCGAAGCGTCGCCGGAAGTCGCGCATGGTGTTGGAGTTGACGATTTCGAAGCCGAGCCCGAACTTGTCGCGCATCTCCTCCTGCCACTTAATGACGAGGCCGGCCGGGCATACGATGATGACTGACCGGGCGCGGTGACGGAGCAGCAGCTCTTGCACGACGAGTCCGGCTTCGACGGTCTTGCCGAGGCCGACGTCGTCGGCAAGGAGGAGGTTTGCTCGAGGGGCTTCCAGTGCTCGTCGGAGCGGCTCAAGCTGGTAGGCCTCGATGGTAGCGCTGCTGCGGAAGGGGGCCTGAAGCGTCCGGGCGTCGGCCGAGGTTAGGGCACCCCATCGAAGGGCGTCGACGTAGGCGGCGAACGTGGTCGGGTCGTCGAAATGTTCCGGGTCGACTGTCGTGGGGAGGCCTTGGTCGAGAATGACGCCCCGTCCAGGCTCAAGCTGCCAGATGGCAGTCATCTCGCGGCCGTAGTGTTCTTCCTCGATTGACTGGAGCGACACTGCGTGCTGAAGCTCGGCCTTGCCGTCGTCTGCGCTGGACCGTTCCAGTGCCTGACTTGCAACATCCGTGACAATCCACTTAGAGCCTCGAACGGTTACTAGCTGCCCAACTTCTGGAAGCTCATCACTAACCATTGACCGCGCGGCCGCGTCTGTCATCTAGCCCCCATGTTGTAATTCGTCCTTTAGATACAAGTTATACACAACCACTCCACCCTAAAGGGCAGCATATGCCTTGAGGTCGCTCATAAAGGACAGGTCATATCGCAGGGTGCTTCGTTCCAGCCTGGAGCAAAATCCGCGGGTCGCCTTGACTGAAAGGGGATTTGACCCGCGTTCCTGAAGCAGCCTGTGAAGACTGAACGTCCTCGGCAGTTGCCCTGTCGTGGGTCCTTCCGACGCAGAGAAGGCTTGAGTGTTCCCACCAATAGATATGCCCGCTAGGCCCCAAGTGTGCTTCGTGGCTAGTCCAACTGGAGCTGTGATCGGAGCCAGATCCTCATACTCCCTCAGTCCCTGCGCTATCCATTTGACGACGGGAACAGCTACAGCGTTTCCCACGAGTTTCCAGCGGTCACGCTGTGGTGCTGCCCGCGTCCAGCCAGGTCTGAATCCTTGCAGGGACTCCAGGGCCTCAATCGAGGGAGTGCGAAATTTCAATTCCGTAAGTTGGCCCGGTAGCCAAATTGCTGGCGCCGATGGTATGCCGGCCGTTGTTGATCCCTTGATAGTAGGTACCACGCCGCTACCCCAACCTAGGCCGCGATTTCCCTCAGTCCAGTAAAATCCGTTCGCCTTCGCAACAACCGATTTTGGTGGGCTCACAGAAGTGCTGCTCTTCGCGTAGTCCCTGAACATGATTCGTTCGGGCTCATGATTCCGGCTTGCCAGAAGGAAGACCCGTTTCCTCCTCTGGGCCACTCCAAAGTACTGAGCGTCCAGAGTGCGGTAGCACCAACGGTATCCGGCAGTGGTGAGCATTTCTCCAATAATGGCCATAGCCTCGCCACCCTTGAGACGGAGCATGTTGGGTACGTTTTCAAGCAGTACCCACTCTGGCTTGTTGATCTGAACGGCACGGAGGACATCAAGAATCAAGCCGGAGGCGTGGCCGTCGATTCCAGCCTGGAGCCCGGCGGGAGAGAGATCCGTGCACGGAAAGCCTGCGGTGACCAGATCCGCGTCGTGAAGAGTGGAGGGAAGGTCTTTTACGTCCTCGAACTGGTCAGATGACGGGAAGCGTTGGCTTAACACCATCTGAGCCGAGGGCCAATTTTCGTAAGCCGTGACCTTGCCGCTGAAGCCGGCGCGACGGAAGGCTTCCTCGAAGCCGCCGATACCTGCGAACAGGCTGAGGATTGGTGTGTCTTGGTGCATGCTATTCGATCCTTGGGCCAGTTTCGGAACGTCCGCACAACGGAGAAGCGTTGCGGGGTGAGTCCCAGAGTTACAGGCTACCTATCGCCTCGCCGTACACAGAATTCCACAATGGCTCTTGGTGAGATCATTCCGCAAAGTGGGTTCTGGAGTGGCCAATGGGCCGGTGACCGCTCAGGGGCGACGATGCCCTCCGCGTCAAACCACATGTCAATCACTTGCCGCAGCTGTTTGAAGCGTTGCTCGACATTTGCGGTGCGTTCGCGGACGTCGTCGCTGAGAATGGTATCGCCGTCGTCGAGTGCTTCAAGGTGACCGTCCAGGTGCATGTCGCGGCGGCCGAGTTCGCTGAGGTGGATGCTGTGACCGCCGTCGGTGCCGGAGAGCAAGGGATTGAGGGCGAGGCGCGCGGCAGGAGAGGGCAGTGCCCGTGTGAGGGCGCGCGTGCCGTAGTCCGGGCCATGCCCAGCTAACAGAATCCCCGTCACAAATTGACTGTGACCCGGCTCACCGTCACACTAAATGAACGCTATTCATTTCCCATTCATATGGCCCGCGACCTCCATCCAGATCTCGCCAGCCGCCCCCAGCACTTCAGGATCTCGGCCACCCCGTAGATCCAGTCGCAGCTACGAAGTTCTGCAGCGCCGCAGCTTCCAAGCTCACACCAGCATCACGACTTAGGATTCCCATGACCCCCACGTTTGAAACAGATACACCGGCAGGCGAGAAGCCTGTGGGGCCGACATCCGCCCAGCCACCCGCCCAAGGCTGGCGCCGTGTCCTTGGCGTTCCGTCGCTGGTCCTGCTGGGCTTGGTTTACATGGTGCCGCTGACGATCTTCAGCACGTACGGCATCGTCGTCGAGCTGACCGGAGGGCGCCTTTCTGCGGCCTACGCAGTCACGTTGGTAGTCATGCTGTTCACCGCCCGCTCCTATGGCCGGATGTCGCAAGCTTTCCCGTTCGGGGGATCCGCGTACACATACGCAACCCGATCCTTCGGAGCCGGACTGGGCTTCATGGCCGGCTGGTCGCTCCTCCTCGATTATCTGTTGCTCCCGATGATCAACTACCTGCTCATCGGCATCTACATGGAAGCTGCCTTCCCAGCCATCCCCGCCTGGGTGTTCATGATCGCCTCCATCGCAGCAGTGACGGTGCTGAACATCCTCGGCATCACGGCGATCGCTAAGGCCAACTTCGTTGTCGTGGGGCTGCAGGGGCTGTTCATAGTGCTGTTCGTCGCCCTGGGACTCTCGTCCATCACCGGCGCGGGAACCGTCGACCTGTTGGCGCCCTTCACCGGCGTCGACGGCGCTGACGGACTCTCGCCAATCTTCGCCGGCTCCGCGATTCTGTGCCTCTCCTACCTGGGGTTCGACGCCGTCTCGACATTTGCCGAAGAGACCAAGGACCCGAAGCGAAACCTGCCCCGTGCCATCATGATCACCACCGTCCTGGCCGGCGTGATCTTCCTTGGGCTCGCGTACATCAGTCACCTTGTTCTCCCGGTCAGCGCCTTTAACGACGTCGACGCTGCCGCGATTGAAGTGATTGGCGCGGCCGGTGGGAACCTGTTGGTCGCCTTCTTCACTGCCGCCTACATCGCAGGCAGCCTTGGTTCGGCTCTTACTTCCCAGGCCTCGGTGTCGCGCATCATTCATTCAATGGGTCGTAGCGGGGTCTTCCCGGCAGCTTTGGGTCGCTTGCAGGAACGATTCCGCACTCCCGTACTGCCGATCCTTCTGACGTCGGCTGTTTCACTTCTGGCCTTCGTTTTGGACCTTCTGACCATCTCTTCGCTCATCAGCTTCGGCGCCCTGGTTGCGTTCTCCGTGGTAAACCTCGCCGTGATCAAGCACTACTTCATTGATGAGAAGGCCCGCGGAGCCAGGGGAGTCGTTCACAACCTAGTGCTGCCCGCTATTGGGTTCGCGCTGACGGTCTGGTTGTGGACGAGTTTGAGCGGGTTGTCCATCGGCTTCGGTCTGGCATGGGCTGCAGTTGGTTTGGTCTGGCTCGCGTACTTGACCCGCGGGTTCCGCCGACCGGCACCTCAGCTGGACTTGAAGGAAGCCTAGAAAGTCATTGCTTTCTGCGGATGACGTTAGGCTTCTTGGACGACATCGTAGGGGGACGATTCTGAAAATGACTACGGCACGTAAGCTCCGCATTTTGAACATTGCAGCCACAGTCCTGCTGTTAGCTGTTTTGACTCTGCAGTCCACCAAAGTGATCGACGGGTTCTGGAGCATGACACTCCTGGTGCTGGTCGGGGCCCCGACGACGGTGGCTTGGGTGATTCTTGAGCGGCGCCAGGGCGCCGAGAAGATGCGGGACTCGGCTTAGCCTGTCTTCTCATCTACCAAGGCCAAGACGGTGGGCCTGTGCCAGCGCAAGATGCTGTCGGCGTCGTCGTATCTGTCCGGTGACCATTGCCTAGTCGCCTCACCTGTGGAACTCTCGACTTGATCCTGCCGCCGGGGTGACGGCAGGCAGCAGGGAAGGAACCCGACATGGGACTGATCCACATTGACCTGTTCACCACCCTCGATGGGGTCGCGCAGGCACCGGGCGGGCCGGAAGAGGACACTGCCAACGACTTTGCGTTCGGCGGCTGGCAGGCGCCGCTCATCGACGAGGTTGTCGGCGAGCAGATCGATTCCGGAATGGCGGGGATGGACGCGCTGTTGTTGGGCCGGCGGACCTATGACATCTTCGCTTCGTATTGGCCGCACCAGGATGGCAAAATCGCGGAGCTGTTCAACCGAATTCCGAAGTACGTAGCCTCGCGTCAGTCGCCGGAGCTTGAGTGGGAAGGATCCACGTTGCTCGGCCCCGACACGGTGGCGTCGTTGGGGGAGTTACGCGAGAAGCATCAAAACATCCACGTCATCGGGAGCCTCGACTTCGTTCAAACCCTTTTCGCGGAGCGCTTGTTCGATCAGCTCAATCTGTGGGTTTATCCGATCCTCCTGGGCCACGGGAAGAAAGTGTTCGCCGATGGGGTGGTGCCGACGAACCTCAGGCTTATCGAGCCCGTAGTTGCTTCACCGAAGGGTGCCGTGATGCAACGCTACGCCTTGGTTGAGGGGACTCCTGGGGTGGGAAACATGGCGGAGATTGATCAGGCGTAGGGGCCGCGAGAGCCTGACGTGGCGATAAGTTACGTAGGTTGGAGCCTTCGTCGTTCGCCCACCGTAACCGCATCACCAGTCCCAATATACGAAGCCCGCCGTCGCTCGAGGCGCGTCAATAGCCCAGGGCTTGGAATACTGGCGCCTTTATGCCGATTGCAGTGACTGCAGGCAGCCACGAAGTTCCGGAGCGAGGTGGCTCCACCTTTGGACCATGGATAGAAATGATCTCCGTGTTCCGCAGCTCGGCTGCAGCGCCTCCCGTAACCCGATTCCAGTTCACATATTCCGCCAGCCCGCAGCATTCCTTCACAACGCTGGTACCGCGTGAACCGACGTTGCGGATCACGACGACGAACGTCGCTCGTCCGCAGCATGATAGCCACAACCAGCAACATCACAACGAATGCAGCAGGCATTCCGACGGCGGTCCATAACCCGCCAAAGACTTCCTGTAGGACGTTTTCGAGTGAGCCAGTACCGAAGTTGCCGAGGGCCCGCGGGGTTGTAAACGACAGGTAAGCGGCCGCAAACAGCCAGACCCCGGAGACAAGGACGAGCAGCCGAAGGGATTGGCGCGTCCAATAGATGCGCCGCAATTCAGATCGAAATGACTGGCCCTCGGTCATGCCGTGACATTAGCAGCAACGCACTCCGTTTATCGGCAGGCCGGGGCGTCCGTCAATCCCCGGCAACCCGCCCCGCCACGTACTCCGCGTCCAGCCCCACGCCACCAACTATCGACGAATAGTGCCGGGTCAACCACGGCAGCCCCACCACATACAGCCCGGGAAACTCCGTTACTCCCCGTGAGTGCTTCGGATAGCCCCACTCATCCACCAGCGGCAGGTCCACAAACCCAAAGTCCAGCTTGTATCCGGAAGCCCACAACACGGAAGTGATGCCCGCCTCCGCAAGGCTCACCCGTGAAGGCTCCGCAGGCAACCAGTCATCCGTTTCCGCAGTCGCCTGCTCCGGTGCATCGATCCCCGCTGCCGCAATATACGCATCAATCGCCTTGCTTGAACGCTGTCCAAACGCGGACTCAACGGCTGCGAGGCGTTCGGGGAGGTCGTCGCTGAAGGTGATGACGCCGTCGTCGACTGATTCAAGGTGACCGTGCAGGTGTATGCCGCGGCGGCCGAGTTCGCGGAGGTGGATGCTGTGGCCGCCGTCGGTACCGGAAAGCAGGGGATTGGGCGCAAACCGCAACGCGGGGGAGGGTAGTGCCTCACGGGTGAGTGCGTTGACGCCGTAGTCAGGTCCGTGTTTGCCGGTCTCGAGCATCCAGTAGATGAGGTCCTGGCCTCGGTAGCGGCGAGGGGCTTCGGGAACGACGGAGATGGCGAGGTGGACGTCGCGGCCGGCGTCGTGCAGCTCCTCGGCGACCTGACCGCCCGACTGGCCGGTCCCTACGATCAACACGGCGCCATCGGGCAGCTGCTCCGGATTACGGTAATCGTGGGTGTGCAGCTGGGTCACGGCGGCGGGGAGGTTCGCGGCGACAGCAGGAACCTTGGGCACCTGATAGGCACCCGTGGCCAGGACGATGTTCCGGGCTCGCAGGCTCCCTTGGGAGGACTCGATCAGGAACCCGCCCTCCGGAGAAACGGACAACCGGGTCACGTCAACGCCCGTGTGCACTGGTGCCGCAATCAGCTCCGCGTATCGCCTGAAAAGGTTCACGGCGGCGTCGCGGGGGATGAAGGCGTCACGGTCGCCGTCGTCGAACGGCATCCCCGGAAGGTCCAGCGAAAGGTTGGGCGTGTTCATGTAGAAGCCGTCCCAACGATCCTGAAAAGCGCCACCCAAAGTGTCGCGTCGCTCCAGGAGTTGATGCTCCACGCCGAATTGCGTGAGCCAATAACTCGTCGTCAGGCCGGCTTGGCCTGCGCCGATAACGACGGTTTCCGGGATGCGTCCCATGGGTGGACTTTACGCCCGGCCACCCCTTGGGAACAGTGCGTTGGGGAGAACTTTGCGGAGCACATCCTCCACACCGGGAGCAACGGACGGCGCCTTGCCGCCCAGCTCGAACAGGGGCAGGTAGCCCATGTGCAGGGCGGCATGATTCGCCATGGCGAGAGGTCCGACGTCGACTCCGGACAACGGCTCCCCGCGCAGCAGGCGTGAGGCGCTGCGCTCGCATCCAGAGATCTCAATGATGACCTCGAGGTCGAAGTTCCGCAGCAAATTACTGCTCCAAGGACTCTTGGGATGCGCGTGATCGGACAACGATCCGCCAGGCGGGATCTCGGTGGTACTCAATGTGACTGGCCCCCTGGGCGCTCGCAGTGTTCCTTTAGGAGAAGTGCGGGCTGAGGCCGGGTCGTGACGCGAACGCCGTCATATCCGGCCGGCTCGGATCACATACAAGAGGTGCCTTGTATCAGAGGAAGGGCACGCGAAGGCGGATCTCGGAAAGGCTGGGCATGGATTTTTGGGTGGATATAGCGCAGATTATTGGGGCGCTGGCTACAGCTACGGCGCTGTTCTTCGTCGCCAAGGCAGCACGCCATTCGCGGCAGACGGTGGAGGAGTCCCAGCGGATGCGCCGCTTGGAGGCAGAACGGGACGAAAGAGCAATAACGACGGCGGAGCGGCGCCAGGCCGGGCGGATTGCCTTCTGGCCCGTCAGCAAGAAGTACCAGGGCAAAGAGCAGTGGGGGATTGAGCTGGTCAACTCCAGTGAGGCACCGATCTTCCGGCTGACCCTTGAGCGGCCCGAAGGCGTCACCCGGAAAGGCGTCCCGATCCCGGCGATCAAGGCGACCGCCAAGATTATCCCTCCCGGTCGCTACTTCTTCAGCCATCAGGATCGCTGGCCAACGTACATCGACGCGAGCCATGTCTGCGAACCCCTTCCGGGGAATGTCGACTACATGGGCAACGTGACGTTCATGGACAGCGACGGACGTCACTGGGCCCGGGGCACCGACGGGAAACTTCAGCAGGAAGCTCCGGAATCAGCCGCTGCACAGGCACCTCAGGGACCATAAATCAGCCGATTCCAGGCCAATCCGGCACATCCGATGGATAAAACATTTCCCAGCACTAGCTATCTGCTCAGAACTCTGTAGACTTGATGGTGTTGTTGTGTTTGGCATTTGGTAGTTCAGGCAGTCCCCATGATCCATCTGGATCGTGACCTTCTGAAGTAACGGTGGAGAACACCCCACACCGGAGACCCGAAAGTCGGGAGAATCTCCACCTTCAGTAAGGACTGAAAAAATGGCTACAGGTACCGTGAAATGGTTCAACTCCGAAAAGGGCTTCGGCTTCATCTCTCCTGAAGATGGCAGCCAGGACGTTTTCGCTCACTACTCTGCGATCAACTCCTCGGGTTACCGCTCCCTCGAAGAGAACCAGAAGGTTTCCTTCGACGTCGAGCAGGGCCCCAAGGGTCCCCAGGCAGTAAACATCCAGGCTATCTAGTCTTCGGATAACGCAAAAAGCAGGGCCGGTCACTGACCGGCCCTGCTTTTTTTTGTCGCTCCCCGGATAGAAGATGTCTACTACCGATGGAGAGTGGATTCGAATACATATCCACATAGCGAATTACACCAATGTAATTCATCCAACGCAGACCGTAGCGTCGGTAGCAAGAGACCACGACGCAAGGGGTACCGATGATCTGCCCGAACACCAAACACCAGCGCGAACTCCGCCGCCACCACCTAGTTGATGCCGCTCACCACCTGAATCGACCCAAATCATCACCTAGATTTGGCAGATCTCGCCTGTGCAAGCCATTTTCAACACCTAGTCCGCTGTTCAAGATCTAACCTGCGAGGTGAGCCGAATGTCGGTCATGCACAGAAGCAGAAGGTTGGATCGGGTGTTCGATGTAGAGGTCCAGCGTGTCCTGGACTATGTAGCGCACGGCATTGGTGTGCGCATCGTTGGGGTACCCGGCAGCGGCAAAAGCACGGTGGTGCGCAACGTCATCGCAAGCCTGGAGAAATCCGGAGCGATGGTCCATGTCATCGAAGGTCTCCGTACACACAGGAACATCCCCTTCTCGGCCATCAAGAGCCTTGGACTCGATCTGCGGCCAGGCCGCAGCGGGGTGTTGGATCTGGCTGATGTCCTTTCAAGTCACCTGGCCATGAGTGGCAAACATGTCCTGATCCTGGATGACATCCATTTCGTTGACGACGAATCCTTGGCTGTTCTTGAAGCTGTCCGCGGCCGTTCGAGCAGCCCGTTGATTGCCACGGCACCCGAGAACGTCACCTTCTCCGAGAGCCAACTAGCTGTCCTCAACCACGGGCGGGAAGCCGTCCTCCAGCTGGACCCTCTTCACTACGAGCAAGTCCACACCCTGCTCTCCCAAGTGCTGGGCGGATCAGCCGATGCTGACACGACAGCGCGGATTCTGACCAAGGCGGCCGGCAACCCTCGCCTCATCGTGAAGATCGCAGAGACCGCCTCACTGAGCGATCTGTTGGTCAGGCGTGGTGGGTTGTGGCGCATGACCGGTGAGACGCTTTGGAGCGATCATCTCCGCGGAACCATCGAGGGGTTGTTGGCGGAGCTCACCGCGGACGAGTTTACGGGGTTGAACACCATGGCCATTCTGGGTACGGCCCGTATCGATGTCCTTCAGAAGATCGTGCACCCCGACGTGCTGGATGCGCTTGAGCGCAAGGGCCTGCTGTCCGTCATGGACGATCACCACAACGGCGCCACGGCGGCGGTCAGCCCGCCTGTGGTCGCAGACTACTTCAACGGGCAGAAGTCCCTACGGGACAGGCACCTGCTGCGGAGCAGAATCGCTGGTGTGCTGGAGTCAACGCCAGCGGCTGCCGACACCTTCACCACCGCAGACTGCCTCTCCCGTGTGCTCGCCTCACTCCGCCGAGAGCGCAGCAGCGACGACGCCGTTACGGCCAGGCACTTTCATGAACACAGCACGGTCCGTGAGCGCGCCCGCTTTGAACGGTGGGAAGCCGAAAAGTCTGTCGCCAATGCGGCTGCGCTGTTGCGCATCTATTGGGGCGCACCTGTGGATGTGAAGCGCGCCCAGCGCGTCTGCACGGAAACATCAACCCACGACGCCGACCCTTCGGACCTGCTGCTGTTCACCATCTCCAAGGCCCTCCTCGCCATCAACACGGGCAGGGGATTGAACTCGGCCGTTGGGATCCTGAAGAACTTGGGTGAAACACATCCAGGACTAAAATTTGGTGCGGACGCCGCCATTCTATTTTTCAGCGGATCCCACAGCCGCGTCCCCATGGCCCGGCTTGAGTCGGGAACAGGCCAGGTGCCGGGGATCGGCAAGTTGATCGAGGGCCTTATGCATCTTTACCGCCTCAATCCGACCATGGCCCTGGAAGTCATCAAGGACACAAAAGACGACGAGACCTTCCCGCACCTACGGCCATTCATCACCGGCTTTTCCCTCTTTGCCAGTGGCAAGATCGACGAATCGCTGGTGTTCGCACTGGACTGGCGTGCCGAAGCCCGTAAGAACCTCGACCAGTTCGGAGTGGTCAGCAGCAGTTACATCGCGGTCCACGGGCTGCTCTACCGCGGCTACTTCGAGGAAGCCGAATACCTGATGAGCAGCGTGTTTGCGATGGGCCGGCCGGGCTTTGTGGTGGACGTACTTTACGACGCCATGCTGCGCCTTGCGGGCCTGCGGCACGCCACGTCTTCGGCGGCGCCGGAACTATCCATCGCCACTCAGGCGCGGACGGAAGTGCCCGACGTCGGTCCGTTGCCTGGTGTGGGTAAGGGGACTTACGCACTGGTCGCCGGCAGCAACACTCGGCCGGCGGGATTTGACCGCCGCGCCTTACAACTGATCAACCGGCAGCTGAAGAGCGGTTACGTACTGGAAGGAATGATGACGGCGCTGCTGTGCACCTGCCTGAGTCCGGCTCGCCCGGTGCTGGACCTGCTGAAAAGGATCCTCAGGGAAAGCAACATCACCGTTCATGAACAGTTCCTGGCCATCGCAACTGCTGTGGTGGAGGGAGACCACAAGACGCTCAGCAGTTTGTTGAAGCACTACGAACCGGACATCGACCTCTACCAGGTTGGCATGTTGCTCCAGGGCGGCCTCAAACGTCATGTTCTGGACGGCGACTCAGACACTGCGGAAGTCCTCGCGGGGGAGTCATCACTGTTCGCGGCCCGATTCCCGGCAGCCTTCGAACCGGTCTCCTTCATTGCGGTGAAGTCAATGCTCCTCACGGACAGGGAAACCGAAATAGCCTTGCTGGCCGGGTACCGCTCGAATGTGGAGATTGCTGAACAACTTGGAATCAGTGCCAGGACCGTGGAGAACCACATTTCCAACGCTCTGCGAAAGACCGGCGCAACTTCGCGCAATCGTCTCTTCATCCTGGCCAGAAATTCACTGCCGCCCGAGTGACACTGGATATGCTGTCAGCGTCCCTCCCATGGCACTTACATAAGTGCCGTGGCAGCTGCTGAAAGGGCTCTTGTGAACCAGCCACCCACGTTGGCCCGACGCCTAGGTACCTTCGACGCTTCCCTTATCGGCTTGGGATCCATGATCGGAGCCGGCGTCTTCGCGGCCTTCACCCCCGCAGCCGCAGCAGCCGGATCAGGCTTGTTGATCGGGCTGGTTTTGGCGGCATTCGTGGCCTTCTGCAACGCCACCTCCTCTGCGCAGCTCGCGGCGAGGTACCCCACTTCCGGTGGCACCTACATTTACGGTCGTGAACGGCTCGGCCAATGGCCCGGGTTCCTTGCCGGATGGGGGTTCGTCATCGGCAAAACGGCCAGTGCCGCCGCGATGGCAATGACCTTCGCCGCCTACGCCGCACCGCAGGGCTGGGAGCGGCCGGTGGCGATCGCCGCCGTCGTACTTCTGACCGCCGTGAACTATCACGGCGTGACCCGAACCGCGGGCCTTACCCGGGTGCTCGTGGTTGCCGTGCTGGGTGCCTTGGCGATCGCTATTGCAGCAGTCTGGGGTGGTTCCGGCCCGGACTTCGGGAACATTGTGGGCGAGGGGCTCCTGGCACACGGCTGGTACGGCGTCCTCCAATCGGCCGGCCTGCTGTTCTTTGCGTTTGCCGGCTACGCCAGAATCGCAACCATGGGCGAGGAAGTACGTGACCCCCGGCGGACCATCCCCCGGGCAATTACCATCGCGCTGGGAATCACCATTGTCATCTACGCCGTCATTGCGATTACCTTGCTCGGAGTGCTCGGTCCGCAGGGGGTAGCCGGGACACCGACGCCACTGGCCGACGCCGTAGCGACAGGCTCGGTGGCGTGGGCGGCTCCGGTGGTTCGAGTCGGCGCGGCCGTGGCCTCGTTGGGGGCGCTGCTGGCCTTGATTGCGGGCCTCGGACGCACCAGCCTGGCGATGGCCCGGGAACGTGACCTACCACCATGGCTGGCTGCCGTGCACCCCAAGTACAAGGTCCCGCATCGGGCAGAAACGGCCTTGGCCGTTGTGGTGTGCCTCGTGATCGCAGTGGCGGACCTCCGGGGCGCCATTGGGTTCTCGTCCTTCGGTGTGCTGCTCTACTACCTGGTGGCCAATGTGGCCGCGTACACCCAACCGCAGGAAGACCGCCGATATCCCAAGTTTTTTCAGGTGGCTGGCGCTGTGGCCTGCGTGGGTCTGGTGATGACGTTGCCGCCGCTCTCCGTGGGGCTTGGTGTGCTGATGTTCGCGGCGGGGATCATCTACCGCCTTTTGCGGCTCCGCCGAAACCGGACCTAAGTGTAATGAGGTCCGGCTGGGCACGACTCCACCGGGGGTAGTGGGGTGGAGCCGTGCCGTAGTGCCGCCTACGTCTGGAGCAGGTGGGGTTACCCGCCGGACACCGGGATCCCTGCTCCGGAGGCACAAAAGAACCATATGGCCGGATTTCCGGCCCTAGGTATCGAAACCCCGAAACTAGGTGGTCCTGGGCGCGGTTTAGTTCGCAAAGAGCATGAAATTAGGTGTTGGGTGTGGCCGCTCTAGGTGTTGGCACGTCGTCGGGCATTCCTGCGCTCAACGGATTCCATGAACGTGACGATGCTGGCGAGGGTCATGGCAAGGGAACACATCACCGCCAGCACGGCGGGAGTCTCCTGGAAGGGAACAACCAGCAACGGACTGAGCATCATGGCGTTGCCGAATCCGGACGCCGCAAACACTCCCGCTTTCAGCAGCAAACACCTCAACGGGTCCATTACCAAGGCGGCTACCGGCGCCACCACACCCAATGCCATGGTGAGCACAACCGCGGTAGCCCGCAGGTCCGCGGGATCAAGTACCTTCAGGCCTTCCGGGGGTGGAGCCATTCCCAGGAGGGTAGCCGACACCGCAGAACAGACAGCAACGATGCTCGTGAGTATTCGAAGGGCTGCAGGGTAGAAGTGCGTAATCACTGGAAAATCCTCGTCGTTCGTCGGCCCTACCCCCGGCATAGGGGTAGTGCGACGAACTGCGGACCCATGACGCGAAATACCGCCGGCTAATCCTCCGGATGCGCCAACCGCTTCAACAGGGGGACCATGTCACCGCCGGAAGCAGGTCCGAAGAAGTGGGCATCGGCGAGTTCAACGGCGGCAATGGCAAGCGGGGCCAGCTCTGCCCCCGCCGCTGTGACTCGCAGCCGCTTGGACCGCGTGTCCGCAGGGTCCACTTCGCGCTCGATGAGGCCCTTCTGTTCCAATGTGCGCAGAACCTGCGACGCCATCTTCACATCGGTGCCGGCCTGACGGGCTACGGCCAGCTGATTGGGATGGCCGCCCTCTTTGTTGAGCCACCAGGTGCACGCCAACAGGACGAACTGCACGTGGGTGATGCCGTGCGGGGCCAGGGCCGCCGCGACCTCACGTTGCCAGCGAAGAGTGGCGTGCCACAGCAGGAATCCTGGACTTTCGCCGGGGCTGAGCGGCATCAGAGCTGTGCGTGTTCGACGAGGGAAGCCATAGTCTCGGGCCAATCTGCCGTGATACCAGGTCCAATCCCGGGACCGATATCGTCTGCCCCGGCGCCGGAGATCTCCATCCGGTAGGTAACCCGGACGCGGCCGCCGTCGAGCTTTTCGATGCGGTGGGTGGTCCGCAGCAGCAAGCCGTCGAATCGCGCTTCGTCAACGAAGAGCTCACCCGGCACCACCTCGGCGAGCTGCAGCGCGATGGGGTCCTCGCCCGGAGGTGTCATCAGGATGGTCGCGCCCTCAGCGAAGGGGCCGTCGATCTCGATCCGCTCGATCTCGGCGTTCCAGTCGCCCCAACTTTCGACGTCGGCCCACAGGCGCCAGATGTCCTGTTGTGCCGCGCCGGTCTCAACGCTGTGTTCGTAGTCCCACATGGCTGCCTCCTCTGGAAGATGATCTATGTACAGACTATCTGTGCATAGATCATCTTGTCCATGGAGCGCGAGGATTTACTTTTCGCAGCCGATGCCATCGTGGTCGTTGTCCAGGCCGTAGATGTCCGAACCGATCACAGTCACAGGGCCTCGGACGTATGAGGGACCGTTGCCTTTGCCGCCAGCGCAGTCGACGTCGGAGTCAATCGGCACGCAGGCACCGGCATAGTTCGGGTCGCATTGGCTTTGTGCCGGCGCGACGGGAACCGCCTTGGGTGCCGCGTTCGCGGCCGCTTGGTCGGCTGCAGCTTTGTCGGCCGCGTCCTTCGCTGCAGCTGCCTGGTCGGCAGCCGCCTTGTCTGCGGCCGCCTTGTCCGCTGCTGCTTTTACCGCTGCGGCTTGGTCAGCTGCCGCCTTGTCTGCAGCTGCCTTATCCGCCACTGCCTTGGCCGACGCGGCACGCTGGTCATTCAGTGCCTGTGCTGTGGCTGAATCCAACCACGTCAGTTTTCCGGTCTGATCAACGGCGCACACGTACGTCTCGCCTGCCAGAACCTGGGTCTTTTTCTCCGCAGAACAGGACGTGCCCGAGATCTTGCTGGGTGTTGGCGTGGGCTTTGGTGATGCGGTGGTGGCCGGCGACCCGCTGGAGCTGCTCACTGAGCTGGCAGTTCCAACCGGTGCGCAGGCCGTCAACAGAATGAACAGTGATCCCATGGCCGCGATGCCAAGTGCTTTGGGCCGAGTACTCCGGCTGGATGCTGACTGTTTTTCGGCGCGCGAAAATTGTTTTTGCAACGTAATGCCCCCTTTTAGTGCGCCGATGCGATGGCGCGTGCTGCGACCATAACACCCGCCTTAAGGGCGGGAGTGAAAAAGTCGCATATTACGTGCCACATGGCTGAGCCTGGCCTGTGCAACCATGGGTGGATGCTTGGGGAGAACGAGACCATGGGAAAGGCTGGGCTTTTCCGTCTCTTGGCAGCGGACTTGCAGGCACTCGGGGCTGGACGGCAGCTCGTTGGCATCGACGGCGTGGATGGCAGTGGCAAATCAACCTTCGCCGAGGGGTTGTCGGAAGCGCTTACGTTGTCCCAGGCCCGCCCGGTCCTGATTATTCACGTAGATGATTTCCTCAATCTTCAGGAAGTCCGACACCGCCGGGGCCGGGCATCGCCCGAGGGATTCTGGCTGGACACATATGACTACGACGCGCTCGAAAAGTACGTCCTCACCCCGCTCGGGAAGGGCGGCGACGGCGTGTATCGTCCGGCAGCTGCGGATGTCCGAAAGGATGTGCCGCTACACCCCGAACCCCGGAAGGCGCCGTCCGATGCGATCATCCTGGTGGAGGGAATGTTCCTCCACCGCGACCGGATGGCCGGCCACTGGGACTACTCCGTTTTCCTCGATGTTCCCTTCGCGGAAACGGCCAGGCGCATGTCCGTCAGGGATGGCAGCAACCCGGACCCTGAACACCCCTCTATGCGCCGCTACGTTGGTGGGCAGCGGCTCTACTTTGAAGAGAGCCGGCCATGGATGCGCGCCTCACGGGTTGTCGACAACACTCTTCCCGAACAGCCGCGGCTGCTGTCTGCAACAGAGGCCGCACAGCGGCAGCGCTGATCAGCCGGCTACGCCCGCGCGTGCCGCTTCCGGTCGGCACCGCCGGTGGTGCCTTCCTCGTCGACAACCACTGACGCGCCCGTACCCAAGCCGCGCACCGTCCACCCGGCGCCCCGCCAGGCCTCCGCGTCCAAGACGTTTCGAGCGTCCAGCACCATCCGGCGTCGTACCAGTGAACCGGCAACAGAGGGCGACAACGCGACGTACTCGTCCCATTCGGTGAGCAGCAGCACCAGTTCGGCGCCATCGAGGGCGCGTTTGGTGGAGGCCTCGAAACGGATCTGCGGGTAGCGGATCCACGCGTTGTTGATGGCTTTGGGGTCGGTGACGGTGACGTGGGCGCCGGCGTCGGCGAGTTGCTGGGCGACGTCCAGGGCGGGGGAGTCGCGGATGTCGTCCGTGTCCGGTTTGAAGGCGGCGCCGAGGATCGTGACGGTGCGGCCGGAGAGGAAACCGCGGCACATTTCGCGGGCCACCTCCACCGCGCGGGAACGCTGGTCCAGGTTCACTGAATCCACCAACGCCATCCACTCATCCACGGACGGTACGTCCAATTCACGCGCCTGGGCCCGGAAGGAGCGGATGTCCTTGGGCAGGCAGCCGCCACCGAAGCCGAGCCCAGCGTGCAGGTAGCGGTTGCCGATACGAGGATCCAGGCCCATCGCCTCACTCAACTCACTCACGTCCGCGCCCGACGCGTCGCACAGCTGGGCCATCGCGTTGATGAAGCTGACCTTCGTGGCCAGGAACGCGTTCGACGCCGACTTGATCAGCTCCGCAGTCGCGAAGTTGCAGACCAGCCGCGGGATGCCGGCGCAGATCAGAGGTTCGTATACCGCATCCAGCACGGCGGTGACGGGCGCGCCCGCAGCGGCGCCCTTGCCACCCGGAACCCCATACACCAGCCGATCGGGCACCAGCGAGTCCTTCACCGCGGTGCCTTGCCGCAGGAACTCCGGATTCCAGCCGAGCAGGACGTCAGAGCGTCGGGTCAGCACCGTGCGAAGCGTTTCCACCGTGCCTACCGGCACAGTCGATTTACCGACGACGGCGGCGCCCTTCGCCAAGTGCGGCAGGAGGCTCTTCGTGGCGCCCATCAGGTACGAGAGGTCCGCGGTGTCCGAGGTCTTGGACTGCGGGGTACCCACGCAGAGAAAGTGCACCTGCGCGTCCGCTGCAGCCGCGAAATCCGTGGTGAACAAGAGCCGGCCTGTGGTGCGGCCATCCTTCAGGAGCTCATCCAGACCCGGTTCATGGAACGGGGCCAGCGCCTTGTTGAGCTGCTCCACTTTGGCGGCATCAACGTCGATGCCCACCACGGTGTGGCCCATGGACGCCAGAGTTGCAGCGTGGACTGCCCCGAGGTAGCCGCAGCCGATCACGGAGATCTTCATGAGGAGGGTCCTTTGCTTGAGGTGAGTTCCGAGGGGCCGGTTGTTTCGCTGGGCACGCCGGAGATGACTTCGTTGTAATGACGGACCAGCTCGGCGCTGAGCACCGGCCACGTCCGGCCCTGGACCGAAGCGGCAGCTGCCGTTGCGAACGCGCGGCGCTTGGCGTCGTCGCCCATTAGGTCCTGGACGTAGGCGCGGAGCTGGGTGAGGTTTCCGGGCTCGTACAGCCAGCCGGTGCGGGAGTTTTCCACCAGGTCCAAGGGGCCGCCGCGACCCGTGGCCACCACCGGAACGCCCGACGCCATGGCTTCCTGGATGGTTTGGCAGAACGTCTCGAACTCTCCGGGGTGGACGAAAAGGTCGAAACCGGCGACGGCCTCCGCCAGGGCTTCGCCGCCGAGGAAACCGGCGAAATGGGCGTTGGGAAGCGCGGCTTGGAGAGCTTCGCGCTGCGGGCCATCGCCGACGACGACCAGCTTGGTGTTCGGCACATCCGCCAGCACGGCGAGATCCTCCACCTGCTTCTCGACGGCGAGCCGGCCGACGTAGCCGATGATGCGCTGACCGTCAGGTGCTACTTTGCTGCGCCACGCCGTCGAACGTTTCGCGGGATTGAAGCGCGCGGTATCCACACCGCGCCGCCACATGTCCACGCGAAGGATGCCGCGTCCGCGCAACTGGTTCAGCGCGAACGTGGACGGCACCAGCGTCCGGGTGGCCAGGAGGTGGATGTTGTCCACGCGGTTCCAGGCCCAGTTCTCCAGGAACGGCACGCCATAACGGCCCGCGTAGCTGGGAACTTCGGTTTGGTAGATCGCGACCGTCGGGATGCCGAGTTGGTGGGCGGCCTGCACGGCGCGCCAGCCGAGGACGAAAGGGGAGGCGAGGTGAACGACGTCGGGCGCGAAATCGGCAAGGATTCGCTTGACCCGATTCACACCACCCAACGCCACCCGCACATTCGTGTAACCGGCCAGCGGCACGGAGGGAAGCCGGTGCACATACGCGCCCTTCTCGACGCTCGAAACATCAGTGTCCGAGGTCGACGGCGCGATCACCATCACCTCATCCCCGCGCTCCTGCAGATGCTCCAGCACCCGCAGTATCGAGTGGGTGACCCCATTCATCAGTGGCAGGAATGATTCGGCGACGATTGCGATCCTCACGCCTTCAACGGTGGTCGCGGCGGGTGGCTTACTGGGTGCGCGGGGGTGGCCTGTGCGGGAAGAGTGGGTTAACAGGTGGGTTGGGCTGGTCTCCGACTCGCAGCAAGCAGGGGGAGTCTTGAAGAAAACACTCGCACTGGGAGTAGGAATGCCGGAAGCGACTTACTGATGTTCGGCTGGTCGCCCACCCCGCGCCCGCTTCAAATCCTTCCGCAGCCCACGGTTGTCCGCGCGGAGTTCCTCGTTGTGCTCACTCAGCCCACGGTTGTCCTCGCTCAGCCCGCGGTTGGCCTCCTCCAACTCCAGTACCCGCTTCACACCGGCCAGGTTCAGTCCTTCGTCCAGGAGCACCCCGATCCGGCGCAGTGTGGTCAGGTCGTTTTCGCTGTAGCGGCGCGTGCCGCCGTCGGTCCTCTCGGGGGTGAGCAGACCCTTGCGCTCGTACTGCCGGATGTTCTGCTGCCCGGTTCCCACCAGTTCCGCGGCAACTGAGATCGCATAGACCCCTTGCGTGTCCCGGCCACCATCAGTGCCGCCGTCGGACGCTGGGGTGGGCAGGCCGCCGTCGTGCTCCTGGGCAGCAGTCGCGCGATCCGAAACCGCCATTAGAACCTCCGAAATCTTCCAAAAAGCTACTTGCACCACTCTCTCACCAGTGCTATAAAAAATCTATACCAGCCAACACAGATCGAACAGGCTGGAACCTAACAGAATCAGCATCAAAACCAAAGGAGTGAGAACCCAATGCTGATGCGCACTGACCCGTTCCGCGAATTCGACAGGCTCGCCCAACAGGTTTTTGGCACAACAGCACGCCCGGCCGGAATGCCGATGGATGCATGGCAGGAGGACGGACAATTCGTTGTTGCCTTCGATCTGCCTGGCGTAAGCCCTGATTCGGTGGAGTTGGATGTCGAACGGAACGTCCTGACGGTAAAGGCAGAACGGAAGTCGCCCGCGGGCGAGAACACGGAGATGATTGCCGCCGAGCGCCCGCAGGGTGTCTTCAGCCGGCAACTCATCCTGGGTGACACTTTGGACACCGATGGCGTCCAGGCCAGCTACGACGCCGGGGTACTCACACTCCGCATCCCCGTCGCCGAAAAGGCCAAGCCACGGCGCATTGAAATCACCTCCAATGGGCAGAGGCAGGAGATCAACGCATAATCCAGTCCGTCCTGCCGGAAGGCTCACCCGGGGGTGGCCGACCGGCAGGGCAGCGACCGGGAACGACGGAGGCGGCCGCATCGGAAAAGTCGGGCGCAGGCTTCGTGCCACGTCACAGCGTTTCTTAGCGCACATGAAAGCGACCCCCGCCCGTCGTCTCCCGATTGATGGCCCCCGGCCCAGGCCGGGGGCCATCGCCTGATCCGCAGCATGAACCGGAACCCGCAGTGAGTACGCAACCCGACTACTACGCCACCCTCCACGTGCCGCCGGACGCGACGGCGCGTGAAATCACCCGCGCCTACCGCGCACTGCTGCGAACCCACCACCCGGACACCCGCCAAAAGGTCGACGACGGCGACACCACCTCCGCGGCCGACCTCCAGGAACTGCACGCCATCATGCAGGCGTACGTCGTGTTGTCGGACCCAGGAAAGCGGGCGGCATACGATCGGGCGCGGCGGAGTGGATCCATTGTTGGTGCCGGCGGAACACCCGTGAAGGTCCGGGTGCACAGGCGCGAACCACGGCCTGGGACGAGCGGCGAGCAGTCACCGCTCACCTTTGGGCCCACCCGTTGGGAACCTTCGTCCAGAAACCTGAGAACACCAAGGAGTAATCCATGAGTGCTTGGCGTCCGTATGACGGCCACATCATCCCCGCGTTCTACGAGCGGTTCGAACAACGCTGGGGCAGGGGGACAGCGCCGTTCCTGGACCCGGAAGTCCACGAACAACCCCTTCCCCGGGCGCAGTGGATCAACCCGGACACCGGTGCCGCGGTCGCCGTCGTCCCCATCTGGACCGACGATCCAGAGCATCGCTCCTTCGGGGTGTTCTATTTGCCGCCGGCAGGTGACATCTGGATGCTGCGCCCCGGACCCACCACGTTCGTGGAACCAAAAGGAGGCGCCAACCAGGAGCAGGTGACACTTCGCAACGACGCCTTCAAGAAGGCCGTCAATCATGCCAAGGAGTTCATCTACGGCCCGCAGCTGTGAGTGAGCGTTCGAGCGTCTTGTGGGTGGCCGCGAGGGGTTAGGTCTCGACCCAAAGGTGTGCTTGCAAAGTGCCGAGAGCCAACCCCTCGGCGAGGTGAGAGCCGACGCCGCTGCCAGCTTTGACCGTTCATGACGCGCAAACCGATAGCAGCCATGGATACGCATTGACGACACCCAAATTTGGGTGGCATCAATCCGTTTGCGTGGCACAGGTCGGGAAGGTTGGCGCAGGGCAGGTTGGGTGGCCGCCCCAACCCGGCCGCCCGCCGTCGTGGTTTCCGCGAGGGGCGAGGTTTCGACCGAAAGGTGCGCCCCCAAAGTGCTGAGAGCCAACCCCTCGGCGAAAGGTGCGCCCCCAAAGTGCTGAGAGCCAACCCCTCGGCGAAAGGTGCGCCCCCAAAGTGCTGAGAGCCAACCCCTCGGTGAAAGAGCGCGTGGGCAAAAGAAGGCTGGTGCAGCCTGGGAAAGAATTCCAAGGCGGCTGCACCAGCTGCTAGTACGACTTTCTGTTAAAAGTTGTGACACCTATCCATTGGCCGCTCCTAGTTCCCGGCTTCGGTTTGTTTCCGGGCTTCAATGTCAGTCAGGGGGTGGTGGTCTGCCCCGGGAGAACACCTCCCATCTTACGGCGGCCAGCAGGAAAAAGCGCTGAAATTCGCGGTATTTCAGGGGCGCCTGACGGGGGAGAGCGGCTCGTCGTGGCACGATTGAACACGATGAAACTGCGCGCTGATCAGACCGGAAACCGTGGCCTCCCTATGCCCCTTTGGCTGCAGGGCGGGTTGGAAGCGGCCCAGGCAGCGTTCATTTCGGCCATTGTTGTGGTGCTTCCGCTCGTCGGAGTGTGGGCTACAGACGGTTTCCAGGACCGCGCCGTGGACACCCTTGCGCGGCTGGGCGGCCAGGCCTGGTTGCTGATCCACGGGGTGCCGCTGGAACTGGCTCACGTAAACGTTGGCGCCGCGGCTGCGCAGCCGGGGTCGGGACTGTTGTCTTTGATTCCGCTGGGTTTGACCCTCATCCCGTTTCTGCTGGCATGGCGTGCCGGCCGTCGCTTGGCCCGTGCCTCCTACACCGATCAGCTGTGGCAGGCGTTCCTGGGCGCTTTCGTTGTGTACGCGGCGTTCGGCGCAGCCACCGGATTTGTGTGCCGCACACCCGAAGTAGTCATCAATCTGTGGTTGGCCATGTCCATCCCCTTGATCTCGTTCGGCCTGGGCATGATCGTCGGCGCCCGACGCGAGGCCGGTTCCTGGAGCCGCCTGATCGGTGTCGACGCCGTCGCCTGGCTCTCCAAGACCAGCCAGCATTCACGGTGGGCCGGCTCGTATGTCGGCTCAGCACTGAAGGCCGGTTTCGTGGCCGCGATGGCCGCCGTGTGCCTGGCAGCCGTGCTGTTGGCTGTGACCATTGTGTGGCACTGGACGGACATCATCGCAGTCTACGAAGGCCTGCAGGCCGGCGCCTTGGGCGGCGCTGTGCTCACGATCGCCCAACTCGGCTTCCTGCCCAACCTGGTGATCTTCGCTTTGTCGTGGTCCTCGGGAGCCGGCTTCTCACTGGGCATCGGCTCCACCGCGGGTCCGCTGGGCACTTCCGTGGGACCACTTCCGGCGGTCCCGATCCTGGGCAGCCTGCCGGCTGGGCAATTGGATTTCGGAGCCATGGCGCTCGCGTTGCCGGTAGTGGCAGGCATCCTGGCCGGCTGGTGGTTCCTCCGAGAGGGCGAAAACCACTTTGACGAGTGGCTTTCCATCAAGATCAAGGCCCGCTGGTTCACGGCCACCGTGTCCACGCTGTTCCTGGGCGCTTTCATTGGTTCCGTCGCGGGCCTGCTTGGTGGCGCACTGGCGTGGGTCGCGCGCGGTTCTGCCGGCATAGGGCGGCTCACGGAAATCGGGCCCCACCCGCTGTGGACGGCAGTCTGGCTGGCTGCGGAAGTGGGTATCGGCGTCGTGATTGGCTACGCAGTCGGGCCCTGGCTGGAACGCCGCCAGAAGCTGCGTGAGGCCAATCTGGACGAGGCAGCGTACGACGACGAGCACGCCTGAGCGCGCAGGTCCGGTGGTGCTGGGCTACCTGAGCGAGCCCGGCATGGACTTCTCAAGTTGCGTAAGGCACTGCGTCTTCGCGGACTCCGTAAGTGCTGACCGGGCGCAATCCTGGTACGTGCTGACCTGCTTGAAGAAAAGGGCCGACGTCAGGATGAGCAGGCACATAACGCCGGTCACCACCAGGCCTGAAATGGTCCCGAAGAGAATCAACCGCGGGTGCTTGTACTTGACGGTCCGCACCAGAACCGCGATGCCCAACACCAACGCGGCCAGCGTCAGAATGGCACTCAACCACACGTAATTCACGTTCAGGGAGAACACAAAGAACGCGCCCAAAGCCGACAAAAGGAAAGCGCGGAAGAGGTTCTGGGTCACGCCGAGGGCGGACTTTTCGGCCTCGGAGCGAGGTTGCTGGCTCGGCCGGGGGCCGACGTCGGGATTCATGTTTTCCAGCCTACGCGAGCCGCCCATAAGCTAGTGCAATGCGCATTGTTGTCCTTGTCTCCGGTACCGGTTCCAATCTTCAGGCTGTCATCGACGCCGTGAAGTCGGGTGAACTGGATGTCGAGATCGCCGCTGTGGGCGCTGACCGTCCCGATACCTACGGTGTGGAGCGCTCTGACGAAGCCGGCATTGAGACGTTCGTGGTGAACTTCAACTCGTTCGAAACCCGCGCGGAGTGGGATGCTGCCTTGCGGGACAAGGTCCTGTCCTACAGCCCGGATGTTGTGGTCTCCTCAGGATTCATGCGGATTGTCAGCGCGGACTTCATCGACGCTTTCGGCGGCAAGTACGTCAACACGCACCCGGCCCTGCTGCCGGCCTTCCCGGGCGCCCACGGTGTCCGCGACGCCATGGCTTACGGCGTGAAGGTCACAGGCTGCACGGTCCACTGGGCCGACGCCGGTGTGGACACAGGGCCCATCATCGCGCAGGAAGCTGTATCAGTGCTTCCGGACGACACCGAAGAAACCCTGCACGAACGCATCAAGGTAGTGGAGCGCCGCCTCCTGGTCCAGACCCTCGCCGAGCTCGCCGCCGCAGCCAACTGAGCCGGCCCACCCACGGGCGCCCACCCCAAGGGCGCCCACCCCTCGCTGGCTAAACGGGCTAGTCGAGGATCTGCTGTTTGGTTTCCGGGGCGAAGAACGCCATCCAGAGCACCGAGAGCAGCACCAGCCCACCCGCCAGCGCGAAAGACGTCGCCAACCCGAACTCCGGCCAGAAGAACGAAGCAAACACCAACGGGCCGAATCCGGCGCCGATGCGGGAAAACGTAGAAGCCCAGCCGAAGCCGGAGCCACGCAGCTCCGTCGGATACAGCTCGGAAACATAGGCGTACAGGACCGGGATGGCCACCTGCACCACAAAGCCGAACACCAGCAGCCAGAACACGGCCGCGGAGGGCACATCCACCACGAACGCCACAATCACCAGCGTCAACGCGGACAGCGGACCGGTGATGGCGAGGATCCACTTGCGTCCCACACGCTCCACCAGGACTGCGGCCACCACGACGCCCAAAAGCCCGACGGCGGCCATTCCCGCCGTGGTCACGAACGCCTTGTACTCCTCAAACCCCGCGCCGATGAGAATGCGCGGCATCCAGGTCAGAGACAAGTAGTAGACCAGCAGAATGCTGAAGAACAAAGCCCAGGCAGCCGTCGTGATCTTCCAGTTGAACTGCCATATCCGCTGCAACTGGGTCCACGCGGAGCCCGCGGAGAGGCGGGGAGCGGCTTGGGGCTCGGGCAGGCTGTAAGCGCGCGGCTCAGCCCCGGTCGCGTCCACCAGCCGATCAATGACGGCCGCTGCCTCGGCCCGCCGGCCCTTTCGGATCAAGAACAGAGGAGACTCCGGAACACTGCGCCGGATCCAGAAAACCAGCAACGCGGGGAGCACCATGATCAGCATGGTGAGCCGCCAGTCGCCGTAAGCTGCAACCAGCCAGGCCGATACGAACCCGCACAGGGCAGCGCCCACCGGCCACCAACCGTCCATGGCTGTCAGTACCCGGCCACGTTGCTTGCGCGGCGTGAACTCACCCACCAACGCATAGTCCACGGGAATGCAGCCGCCAAGGCCGAAGCCGGCCATGAAGCGGAAGATGCAGAACCACACGATGTCCGGCGAGAACGCACCCAGAACGGTGAAGATGCTGAAGATCAGGAGGGTGGCGGTGAAGGCCTTCTTCCGCCCAATGGTGTCGGCGATAGTGCCCCAGGCAAACGCACCCACGGCCATGCCGATCAAGTTGGCGGTACCGATCCACGCAGCGTCGGCCGGCTGCAGCGACCAGTGCTTGGACAGCAGGGGGATCAGGATGCCGTTGAGCGTGACGTCCCAGGCATCGAACATGAACCCGAGGCCACCGATCAGGAAAATCCTGCCTTGAACCTTCCACCGCCACGGCAGTTCCTGCACTACTTGTTCGCCGCTGGGCACGGCTGTGTATGTATTCATTGGGCCTCCTGCATGCAACTTTATGCGCTGCCGGGCAACGTTACTTCTGGTTCTCGATGGCCCTGCGCAGGAAACCGCCGGCTTCCTCCAGCGCACCCTTGGCCTGACCAGCATCGATGCCCGTCAGGAGCACCAGAATCGCGGCTTTCACCGAGCCGCCCACGGAGTCCAATGCGGCGGCGGCTTCCTGGGCGGAAACCCCGGTGGCGTGCTGGACGGTCCTCTGCGAACGGGCCTGCAGCTTCTCGTTCGTCGCACGCAGATCCACCATGAGGTTTCCGTAGGTCTTGCCCAGCTTCACCATCACCAGCGTGCTGATCATGTTGAGGACAAGTTTCTGCGCCGTGCCGGAGTTCAACCGGGTGGAGCCGGCGATGAACTCGGGACCCACCACCACCTCGATCGCCGCATCCGCCACATGGCTCACGGCCGAGCCCTTGTTGCACGCCAGCGACGCCGTGAACGCGCCGCGCTTCCGGGCTTCCTCCAGCGCGCCGATCACGTACGGGGTCCGCCCGGAGGCAGTGATTCCGACGACGGCGTCCGCCTCGGTCACGTTGATATCGTGCAGGTCGCGTGCCCCGGCCGTTGCGTTGTCCTCGGCGTACTCCACAGGGTGCTGGATCGCTTTAAGTCCGCCTGCGATCAGCCCGACGACGAGTCCCGGCGGGGTGCCGAATGTCGGTGGGCACTCACTGGCATCGAGCACACCCAAACGTCCGGCCGTCCCGGCTCCCACATACAAAAGGCGGCCTCCGCGCTGGAGCCGCTCCGCAACGGCGTCGACGGTGTGCACAATGGCCGGGCTGGCCGCTGCGACGGCGGCGTGTACTCCCGCGCTGTGGGCGAGCATGGCCGCCACGAGTTCTTCGGTGCCCAGGATGTCCAGGTTGTCCAGGCCTTCGGCGGCGGCTTCGGTCTGCAATCCGGCTAGTTCCGAGCGCAGGCCTGCGAGTTTGTCCGCGTCAGTCGGGCCAGTTTGTTCCGTCACGGTGGATGTACCTTTCCTGGATGAGCCCGCGGCGCGTCGCAGCGAGGGCAGCACCGTCCAAGCCATCGCCGAGCGGCGCCACCACCTCAATCCCAGCCGAAGCGAGGGACTTCCGCAAGAGCGCGGCAAAGAAGTCCGATCCCACCACTCCGCCCAGCAATGCCACGCGCCGTGACGTGCCGTCCCCGCCGGAGGCGAGCTCCACGGTGCGGGACAGGATGCGGCATGCCTCACCGACGATGCCATGCGCGACGGCGTCACCCGCCTCCGCTGCCTGCAGAACCAGCGGCGCGAACCGGGCCATCGCCCGGTAGGGGTTCTCCTGTTCGGCCAACCATCCCGGAAGGAGTTCCGGCGACTCGACCAGCGCCCCTGCCGCGGCCGACAAAGACGTGGAGGGACCGCCGTCGTGCGCTTCGAGGACTGCCTGCAGACCCCGCTGGCCGATCCAGCGGCCGCTGCCGCGGTCACCCAGATACGGTCCCCAACCGTCGGCCCGGTGCAGGACCCCGGCTTCGTCAAAACGGAAGGCAACGGCGCCCGTGCCGACAATCAACGTAGTGCCCGGGGCGCCCTGGAGTGCGCCGAGCTGGGCGGCCGTGGCGTCGGACAGGACAGCTGCGGGGACGCTGAAGCGCTGCGACAACAGGGTGGCCAGTTCCTGGGCCTTCGTCTCGGAAGCTGCCACGCCCGCTACGGCCGCCCCGACGCTGGTGACCGCGCCGAGGGGAAGAGCGGGTGGAAGCAAGGCGACAGTTTCAAGGAGCAGCTCGAACGCCAGTGTGGGGCCATTCTCCACGTGGACGCCGGGAAAACCGTGTTGGTCTGCGGCGCCCAGCAGCTCAGTTCCGCGGCGCAATTCCACGCGGCAGCGGCTCTTTCCTACATCGGCAACAAGAACGACATCGTTGGGCGCTTCCATGGCTCAACCCTATGTTGCATGTCGTTGTGGGGCCGGCTCTGCGTGCCATTGTTCGGATATCAGGCGCAGACCGGGCCTCACAATGCCCTGTGGAGGAGGGGTCGCCCCGGCTCGAAGGGACGAATCTGTGGATATCTGAATGTTGGATATCGTTTTTCGGGAGCATGGTTGAATGCGAAATCCGACACCCTTGCCAGCTTCCCTTGATCCCGGTGGCTTCCTCGTGAAAGACGCCTACGCCGAGGGAGTCCCGCGATGGCGCCTTCAGACCGGTGACCTCATCACCCCCAGCAGGGGCATACGAGTGCCAAGAACCAGCGAGCCCGACCTTGAGTTGCTGGGCCGGTTGCACTCCTCAGTGACGCCACGGAGCGCCGTGAGCCATGTGACCGCCGCGCTTCTGTGGTCCATTCCGCTGCCCCTTTATCTGGAAGAGGAAGGCCGCAGCGGCCTGATCCATGTCACTCGACGCCAGGAGATAGGCCGCGTAAAACGTCGGGGAGTGGTTGGGCATCGGGCTCCACTCCTGGCCAGGGATGTCCGGGTCTTCAAGGGCATCAACCTGACATCTCCGGAGTGGACGTGGGTGGATCTCGCGCGACACATGGGCCGGGCTTCCCTCGTAGCCTCCGGCGACTACTTGCTGGCGCGGACGAACCCGCTTTCTTCGATCGATGCCATCCAGGAAGTCATTGACCGGCGCCCCAAGGTTAAGGGAATCCGGATGGCTCGAGAGGTCCTGCCGCTGTTGCGCCCAGGAGTGGACTCACCGCAGGAGTCCCGCTTGCGCGTGATGATCGACGACGCCGGTCTGCCGGAGCCGGCGGTTACCCGGCCGATCTTCGACGAGCGTGGAATCTACATTTCCACGCCCGACCTGCAATACGAGGAGTACAAGATCGCTCTCGAATATGAGGGTGACCATCATCGGAGTGACCCGGCGCAATGGGGTAAGGACATTGAACGTGATGATCGGCTCCGGGCCATGGGGTGGATCGTGCTGAGGTTCTCGCAGGTCCAGATGAATGCTGGATGGGCACATTCCGAGCGGAAGATCAGGGATGCCCTGAGTTCGCGCGGGTGGCTGCGACTGCCGTCGTGAGTTGTGGGGCCTAGTGTGCGTCCCATGTGGGAAGGATGGCGCGCAGATCAGGCCCCGCAACGGGGTGGCCGAGTTTGTGGGGCCTGGTGTGCGTCCCAAGCCGGACGAATGCCGCGCAGAGCAGGCCCCGCAACGGGGTGCCGCAATCCAGGAGCGAAGACGCAAAAGCGGGGTGCCAACGAAACACGATAAACTCTCCGTATCCCCACCACCCGCGACATCTACGCGAACTAAGACGGAGACTTTTGTGAGCTTGACGCAGCTTGACCGTGTTCCCATCCGCCGTGCACTGATCTCGGTTTACGACAAGACGGGACTGGAGGAGCTCGCGAAGGGCCTGCACGCAGCAGGCGTCGCCATTGTTTCCACCGGCTCCACCGCCAAGAAGATTGCCGCCGCAGGCATCCCGGTCAAGGAAGTCGAAGAAGTCACCGGCTCCCCGGAAATGCTGGACGGCCGGGTCAAAACCCTGCACCCCCGCGTGCACGGCGGCATCCTGGCCGACCGTCGCGTTCCGGCGCACATGGACACCCTTGCCGGCATGGAGATCGAAACCTTCGACCTCGTTGTGGTGAACCTGTACCCGTTCGTCGAGACCGTGAAGTCCGGCGCGGCGCAGGATGACGTCGTGGAGCAGATCGACATCGGCGGCCCCGCCATGGTGCGTTCGGCCGCGAAGAACCACGCCGCCGTCGCCATCGTCACGGACCCGAACTTCTACGGTGCCGTTGTCGACGCCGCTGCGCACGGCGGTTTCGACCTGAACACCCGTCGCCGCCTGGCTGCCAAGGCCTTCGCGCACACGGCCAGCTACGACAACGCTGTTGCCTCCTGGACCGCCAGCCAGTTCCTGGACGAAGACGGCGACGGCGTCATTGACTGGCCCGCCTACGCCGGCTTGGCCTTGGAGCGCTCCGAGGTCCTCCGCTACGGCGAAAACCCGCACCAGCAGGCTGCCCTCTACGTGGACAAGGCCGCTCCGGCGGGCATCGCCCAGGCCGACCAGCTGCACGGCAAGGCAATGAGCTACAACAACTTCGTCGACGCCGATGCCGCCCTCCGCGCAGCGTTCGACTTCGCCGAGCCCGCCGTTGCAGTGGTCAAGCACGCCAACCCGTGTGGTGTCGCCGTCGGTTCCGCTGACGCGGCCGACCCGATCGCTGACGCCCACGCCAAGGCACACGCCTGCGACCCCGTCTCCGCTTTCGGTGGCGTCATCGCTGCCAACCGCACCGTGACTGCAGGCATGGCCCGCACCGTTGCCGACATCTTCACCGAGGTCGTCATCGCACCTGACTTCGAGCCCGAAGCCGTGGAGATCCTCTCCAAGAAGAAGAACATCCGCCTGCTCGCCCTGCCCGAGGGCTATGGCCGCTACCCGTCCGAGATGCGCCAGGTTTCCGGTGGTGTCCTGGTCCAGATGAGCGACAAAGTGGACGCCGAGGGCGACAACCCCGCCAACTGGACCCTCGCTGCCGGCGAAGCCGCTGATGCCGCCACCCTCGCGGACCTCGCATTTGCCTGGACTGCCTGCCGCGCTGCCAAGTCCAACGCCATCCTGATCGCCAACCACGGTGCTGCCGTGGGCATCGGCATGGGCCAGGTCAACCGCCTGGACTCCTGCCGCCTTGCCGTGGAGCGCGCCAACACGCTGGGCGTCCAGGTGGAGTCCGACGTCGAAGGTGCCGGCGGCGCGTCCAACGCCAGCGGTGCCAACGCACCGGAACGGGCACGCGGCGCGGTTGCAGCCTCCGACGCGTTCTTCCCGTTCGCTGACGGCCTGCAGATCCTGATCGACGCCGGTGTCCGCGCCGTCGTCCAGCCCGGTGGCTCGGTCCGCGACGAGGAAGTCATCGCCGCAGCCAACGCTGCCGGCATCACGATGTACTTCACCGGCGCACGCCACTTCTTCCACTAGTCCCCACCGCCGCCCTAACCTCGCTGCGCTTCGGCCAGGGAACCCGGGCGGCGTGGGCCCACAACGGAAACGGCGGCCGCCCCGGAAGGGGACGGCCGCCGTCGTTGTTAACAGGGACTTGCTACATCAGTTACGAAGCCGCAGCGGTGTTGTAGGTGGACTGGATTACGGTGCCCCAGTAAGGGCCGTACATGGTGCTGGAGTTGCTGCCGTAGCCGTAGCTGTTGACGGAGTTCTGGTAGCCGCTGGAGCTGTTGCCGATGAACCACGGACCGCCCGAGGAACCACCGGTCATGTTGCAGGGGATGCCCTGCGTGGCGAACTGCGGGTTGTAGGGATCGTTGGTGGCGGTGCCGGAGCAGCTCTTCAGCGATTCGCCGTTGAAGGGTGAGGCTGCCGGGTAACCGAAGGACTTGTAGCTCAGGCCACGGGCGGCGTTGAACTGGACACCGGAGGAGCCCACGACGTCGGCGAGCTTCTGGCCGTTGAGGGTGTTCATGACGGCGAAGGCGGTGTCGTACTGCATGTTGCCGTTCGATGCCCACTGGGTGGGGGCGTACAGCGCCTTTGCCGTCCACTTCCCGTAGGGTGCTGCACCGTTGAGGTAGGCGGGCACGAAGACGAAGTTGGTTGCGTAGGCGCCCGGACCTTCGTTGAGGCAGTGGCCGGCGGTGGACACTGTGCTCTTGTTGGCCGCTGTCACGGAGTTGCCGGAGCAGACGTAGTTGGAGCCGCCCAGGGTGAAGAAGATCTTGCCGATGTGCTTGACCGGCGTTTCGCTTTGGTTGACCTTCCGGTCGATCGTGGTGGAGTCGGTGGCCGCAGGCTGGCCGGCGATGCTGCTGATGGCGCCCGGGGCTTCGGTGGCTGGCGCTTTGCCCAGGTTGAGGAGCCGGCCGCGTTCCAGTGCCTTTGCGGCCAGGATGTCGCCGGACTTGGCGTTCTTCATGCGTTCCGGTGTCCAGTAATCTGCAGCGCCGGCGTCGGAGACTGCATGGCTGCTGACCGCTGCGCCGCTGGTGTCCGCGTCCTTTGACGGTGCTGCGTTGGCGCTGGTTGTTCCTACCAGCGCCAGGATTGCGGCAGCGGACAGACTCAGCAGGCTTGTGGCCAGGGTCTTGGTTTTTGTCACGTTGTTCCTACCTATCGAGGGAGTGAGGCGGCCAGTGATGGCGACCGCCGACTGACGGAATCGAAGCTACCCAACGTATGACAAGTTTGTAAAGAGATGTTTCAGAGTTTGTGATAATTTGCTGTCATTTCCTTGTCGTGCTGTGGGGAGGAGTACACGACGGCGGCAGGCAGCTGCGGCGGTCAGGTCGCCGTCGGGGGTAAATCGCTTTCCCGGGCGGTAACCCAGAGAGTGATCCCGGACACGAAGGGCCGCCAAAACGGTCTACTCGGGTAAGTTAGGAGTGTTGAAATCTGCAGACTTTCAGGGAGAACCCCGCCAATGGCCAAGATTATCTATACCCACACAGACGAAGCGCCGATGCTGGCAACCTACTCATTCCTGCCGATTGTGGAAGCGTATGCCTCGACCGCAGGTGTAGAGGTGGAGACCCGCGATATTTCGCTGGCCGGCCGCATCATCGCCGTCTTCGGCGATTTCCTGACCGAAGAGCAGCGCACGGGCAACGCCCTTGCCGAACTTGGTGAACTGGCAAAGCAGCCGGAAGCCAACATCATCAAGCTGCCCAACATCAGCGCCTCCGTGCCGCAGCTCAAGGCTGCCATCGCCGAGCTCCAGGCCCAGGGCTTCGCCCTCCCGGACTACCCGGACAACCCCTCCTCGGACACCGAGACGGACATCCGCTCGCGCTACGACAAGATCAAGGGTTCCGCCGTGAACCCGGTGCTGCGCGAAGGCAACTCCGACCGCCGCGCACCCCTGTCGGTCAAGAACTACGCCCGCCAGAACCCGCACTCCATGGGTGCCTGGTCCGCTGACTCCAAGACCAACGTCGCCACCATGGGCCAGAACGACTTCCGCTCCAACGAGAAGTCCGTCGTCCTCGACGCCGCCGACTCCCTCAGCGTCCAGCTTGTCCGCGAAGACGGCACCACCAAGGTCCTCAAGAAGGACTTCCCGGTCCTGGCCGGCGAAGTTGTTGACGCCACCGTCCTGCGCGCCGACGCCCTGGACGAGTTCCTCAAAGCACAGGTTGCCCGCGCCAAGGAAGAGGGCATCCTCTTCTCCGCACACCTGAAGGCCACCATGATGAAGGTCTCCGACCCCATCATCTTCGGCCACGTGGTCAAGGCTTACTTCTCCGAGCTGTTCGACACCTACGGCAAGCAGCTGGCAGCCGCCGGCATCAGCCCGAACAACGGCCTCGCAGCCATCCTGAGCGGCCTGGAAGACCTGCCGGAGGACGTCCGCGAAGGCGTCAAGGCAGCCATCACCAAGGGCCTCGAAGAGGGTCCCGCGCTGGCAATGGTTGATTCCGACAAGGGCATCACCAGCCTCCACGTTCCCTCGGACATCATCGTTGACGCCTCCATGCCGGCCATGATCCGCTCCTCCGGCCACATGTGGGGCCCGGACGGCAAGGAAGCCGACACCCTGGCCGTCATCCCGGACAGCTCCTACGCCGGCGTGTACCAGGTTGTGCTGGACGACTGCCGTGCCAACGGGGCGTTCGACCCCACCACCATGGGCACTGTCCCCAACGTGGGCCTCATGGCGCAGGCAGCGGAGGAATACGGCAGCCACGACAAGACCTTCGAGATCCAGGCAGCGGGCACCGTCCAGCTCGTGGACAGCAAGGGCAACGTCCTGACCGAACACCAGGTCTTCCCCGGTGACATCTGGCGCGCTTGCCAGACCAAGGACATCCCCGTCCGCGACTGGGTCAAGCTGGCTGTCACCCGTGCACGCGCGTCCCAGACCCCGGCAGTGTTCTGGCTGGACGAGGGCCGCGCCCACGACGCCAACCTCATCGCCAAGGTCAACGAGTACCTCAAGGACCACGACACCGAGGGCCTTGAAATCAAGATTCTCTCCCCGGTTGAGGCCACGGCCTTCACCCTGGAGCGCATCCGCAAGGGCCAGGACACCATCTCCGTCACGGGCAACGTCCTCCGCGACTACCTCACGGACCTGTTCCCGATCCTCGAGCTCGGCACCAGTGCCAAGATGCTCTCCATCGTTCCGCTCATCAACGGTGGCGGCCTGTTCGAGACCGGCGCCGGCGGCTCCGCTCCCAAGCACGTCCAGCAGCTGGTCAAGGAAAACCACCTCCGCTGGGACAGCCTGGGCGAGTTCCTGGCCCTGGCCGTGAGCTTCGAGCACCTGGCCACCACCACCGGCAACGCGCGGGCACAGGTTCTTGCTGACACGCTGGACCGCGCCACGGGCACGTTCCTGCTGGAAAACAAGTCCCCGCGCCGCAGCGTCGGCGAACTCGACAACCGTGGAAGCCACTTCTACCTGGCCATGTACTGGGCACAGGAACTGGCCAAGCAGACCGAAGACGCCGAGTTGGCCAAGGACTTCGCCGGTATCGCCGAAGCCCTGACCTCCAACGAGGAGACCATCGTCGGTGAGCTGGCAGCCGTGCAGGGTCCCGCCGTCGACCTTGGCGGTTACTACCGTCCGGACGCCGCCAAGGCTGCCGAGATCATGCGCCCGTCGGCTACGTTCAACAAGGTCGTTGCGACCCTGAAGTAGTCACCGCGAAAAGACCCCGCGAGCATCACGCTTGCGGGGTCTTTTTCGTCCCCCCATTGGAGTTTTTGTACACATAGCGTCCTTAAAAGCCCCTCTAAAGGGCATTAGGTGCACAAAAACTCCTAGCGGTCGGCGAGGAACCGGTCAGGTGCCACGCCGCCGTCGACGATGTCCTTCAGCACCCGGCCAATGGCCGGCGTGAACTTGAAACCGTGCCCCGAGAATCCGGCGCCCACCACCAACGGGCCGAAACCGTCCAGGACGAAGTCCTCCGTGGGGGTGGTGGTGTAGGTGCAGCTGATGGGAACCGCAGTGGAAGGATCGACGCCGGGGAGCCACTCTTCCGCGTACCGCACCAGGGCTTCGAGCTGCTGGGGGATGGGCTCGAACGTGCGCTCATCAGGGTCCATGACGGGCCCGACGCCGTGCCAGCCGGCCTTGACGCCCTCTCCAGGGGTGAGCATGCCGTAGACCGGGCTGAACCAGTATTCGTAGAGTTCGTTGTTCGGGTCGGGGTCCGGATTGTGGTTGAAGCTCGGCCACACCAAGGTGTTATCGGTCGGGGTGAAGTGGGCGGGCTGCTCCTGGGTGACCACCAGTGCGGGCAGCTTGACGAGGTCCTTCAGGACTTTGGGGGTCCAGGCTCCGGCCGTCACCACCACGCGGTTGGCGGTGTACTCGGTTTCCTCCGTCACCACCACCACCGAATCGGCGCCGTCCACCCGGATGTCCCGGACCGGCGTCGAATACTTGAAGACCGCGCCGTGCGACTCCGCCGATTTCCGCAGCGCCACCAAGGCGTCAGTCGAGCGGATCCGGCCGGATCCTGGCACAAAGAGGACATCGGTGGAGAAGTTCATGCCCCGCCAACGGTCCGCGGCCTCGTCGGCGGACATGAAGTAGCTCTCGATGCCGCGTTCCTGGTGTGCTTCCCGCACCAGTTCCAGCTTGGGGATGTTGCCATGGTTGGCCAAGCCCACGAGGTCCAGCAGCGGCGCCCCGTTTTCTGCCGCGAGCTCGTCCCAGAGGGTCTTGGACTCTGCGAGGAGGTCAAGGTAGTCGGCCTCGGCGTAGGCGGTGTTGAAGTTGCGGGTTGCTCCGTGGGAGGCACCGATGTGGTGGCCGGCCTCGAACTGTTCCAGCAGGACCACCGAACGTCCGGAGCGGGACAACTGCCATGCAGCGGCCGATCCCATGGCTCCTCCGCCAACAACTACAACATCAACCTGCATGCCTGCTCCATCCACAACGTCCGCGAGACCAACCGTGGCTCCAAGAAGAGCCACCTCCCATTCTGCCCCCAGTTGGGTTGGAACGTGGATTGGGCCGGAATGCGGGTTACGCAGCCAACCGCCGGCGGATCCACGCGGAGAACTGGTCCACCACGACGATCAGCACCAGCACGATCAGGATGTGCGTGAGCATGGAATCGAACTGGAAGGACTTGATGGACTGGTTGATCAGCAACCCGATGCCACCGGCGCCCACCAGGCCAAGGACCAGCGAGGACCGCACGTTCACGTCGAAGCGGTACAACAGCAGGCCCACGAATTGCGGGATCACCATGGGCAGCGTGGCATTGGCGACCTGCTGGATCCGGTTGGCGCCGGCGGTCCGCAGCGCCTCCTGCGGCCCGGCGTCGATCTCTTCCATGGACTCGGCCCACAGCTTCCCCATGACACCGGTGTTGTGGCAGATCAACGCGAGGACGCCCGCGAACGGACCCAGGCCCACGGCGGTGACAAAGATCAGGGCAAACACTATGTCCGGAACCGCCCTGAAGAAGGACAACACAGCCCGGGCAGCTTGGTACACCGAAGGATGCGGACTGGTGTTCCTTGCCGCAAGCGAGGCCAGGAGCAAGGCGAACGGCACGGAAAACGTGGTGCCGAGCAAGCCGATCCACAGGGTCACGAGCGTCGCTTCCAGTCCGGGCTTCACGGTCCGTTCCCAGCTCAGGTCCGGCGGGAAGGCATCGCCGATGAACGCCGCCATGCCTCTCCAACCGTCCACCAGCAACTCGGGTTTGAAGCCCGTCCCTTGGATGGCCACAGCGTGAAGTCCGACGACGACGGCCGCCACTGCCGCCGTCGTGATCCACCGCAGGGGCTTCTTCGGGCGGACCAGGGCCACGCGGCTTTTGCTTGTTGAGTCCCGGCGCACGACGGCGGGGGTCAAGGTATGGGGTGTCATGCTGCGATGTTCCTGTCCGGGGCATACAACGTGTTGAGGTGTTCGGAGGTGACTTCCGTGGAGGGAAGGTCGAAGTTCATTGAGCCGTGCAGCAGCCCGATGGACCTGTCCGCGTAACGCAGTGCAAGGTCCGGCTGGTGCAGCACGGCCGCGACGGCGAGGCCTTCGGAGTGTGCGAGTTCGCGCAGCAGTGCCATGACTTGTTCAGCGGCGTGCGGGTCCAGCGCGGAGACCGGCTCGTCAGCGAGTACGACGTCGGCACGCTGGCACAGTGCCCGGGCTACTGCCACGCGTTGCTGCTGTCCGCCGGAAAGCCGGCCAACTCGGTCGAAGGCACGGTCCGCCATGCCAACGCGGTCCAGGCAGTCCAGGGCTTCCTGCTGGACTTCGGCGGGGAACAGCAGCGGAGTGAGGGAACGGACTGTGGGGATGCGTGCCAGGGCTCCGGCGCAGACGTTATCCAGGGCCGTGCGGCGCGGAATCAGGTGGATCTTCTGGAAGATCATGGCCATCCGCTGCCGCGCCTGCAGGAGTTCGCGGCCCTGGAGACGGTCCAGTGCCGTGCCGTCAATGCTGATGCTTCCGGCATCGGGAGCGGTGATGCCCATGACGCAACGCAGCGTGGTGGACTTGCCCGAGCCGTTGGCGCCGAGGAAGGCAACCAGTTCACCGGGGGCGACGGAGAAGTCGACACCCTGAAGGACGGTCCTGCCGTTGAAGGACTTACCCAGCCCTTGGACGGAGAGCGGCATTACAGATCCTTCTCCGTGAGGTGCATGGTCTTGGCGAGCTCGAACAGGGGCGTGTAGTTGTCCTTGGTGACCTCCAGCAACGGGCCGGGAGGGGTCACGTCCAGGAACTCTCCAACCTTGGCAACGTCGGCGGGCTCCAGTGACAGGAACGCCTCCTTGACGGCTTGTTTGAAGGCGGGATCGGCGTCGCCGCGTACGGTGATGGGATCGTTCGGGATGGGGTTGGACGTCCAGACCTGGCGGAAATCGTCCTTGGCGAAGGTTCCCGCGGCGATCGCCGTGGCCAGCGTCTGCGAGTTGATCTCGGCCGCGTCCACCTTCCCGTTGGTCAGGGCAAGGAGTGCCTCCGGGTGGCCGCCGGTGTAGTCCATGGTGAGGTCGGCGTCAGCGATGCCTGCCTCACGGAGACCGAACCGGGGCAGGACATCGCCGCTGGTGGATCCGACGCTGCCCAGGGCCAGGGACTTGCCGTTGAGATCGCCGATTGCCTGGATGGGGCTGTCCTTGGGTACCCAGATTCCGGCCGTGTAGCTGCTGAGCTCCTTTTCTGCCGTGCCGAATGAAACCAGTGGTTCTGCGCCTGCCTTGGTGTCGGCGAACACGTAGCCCAGCGGACCGAACTGCCCCAGGTCCAGCTTGCCGTTGCGCATGGCGAGGACTTCGGCTGCGTAGTCCTCCACCACCTGGACTGTGACCGGGCATTCGAGCTTTTTGGAAAGGGCAGCGGCCAGGACGTCGTAGGCGGGCTTCAGCTTGGCCGGGTCCTCGTAGGGCTCGATGCCGAACTTGATCCCGCCGTTGGGGCAGGTGGCCGACACCGTCCCGGGGGAGGACTGGTCTGGAGACGACTGGGCTGAGCCGCCGCATGCGGTCAATGCCAAAGCAGCGGCGAGGGCAAGCGCGGAGCCGGTGAAGAGCGTGGTTTTCATGGGAATCCTTAGGCGAAGGGAGGGGTGGGGGTACGGAGGAACTCAGGACAGACGCGACACGTTGCGGTGTGCCAGGCCAAAGGACAGGGTCATGCCGACGCCGGAGGTCACGGACACCACAGTGACGCCCGGTTGGATGTCGCGGACCAGGATCGGGGCAACGTCCGAGGACGCGTAAATGCCTTGCCAGCGTTCGATGATTTCCAGGGGCCGGCCGATCCTGCCGCTGATGTCGTTGTTCAGGGCGTCGGTGACTGTCTCGTCCAGGAACGGGTCGGCGGTGCGGTGGTAGTGGTGCGAGTCGCCCAGGATGATGGTGCCGTCGGGGCGTTGGGTGAACATGACGTTGGCGCCGATGTCCAACAGTTCCGGCTGCTTGGCTTCCACTTCGGAGCGCAGGGCCTCCGCCGCGGGCATATCGGTGAAAGCCGGGTAGCGGAGCATGGACGTTGCGGTGAGCACAGCCGGTGTGAAGCGGACTCCGGCTGGCCCGGCAGCCAATGACATCTGGAGCGCGCACCGCTGGATCCTGTGTTCCGCAGCGAGGTCCGGGAACAGGTAGTCGACGTCGTGGCCCACGCACACGAACACTTGCTTCGCCTGCAGCACGCCGCGCGATGTCTGCACGGTCACGCCGTCCGGCGATTGGCTGAAGCCCAGTGCCGCGGTGTTCCAGTGAAGTTCGACGCCGGGCTGCCGGCTCAGCCATTCGGCCAACTTTGCGACGGTGGTCCGGGGATCGACGCGGAGGTCGTCGCGGAGGAAGGCTCCGCCGACCAGGCCGGGCCAAACGCCTTGGCGGGTGCCGCCGTCGGGCAGTCCGGCCGCAACCGGGTCCAGGCGCTCCCGTGTCGCGGCAGGGGAGAGCAGTTGCACTTGGCCGGGCTCGCGGACTGCGGAGAGTTCGCGCAGGACAGCCATCTCTGCATCGGCACGGGCAAGGACCACTGCGCCGGATTCAACGGCCCAAAAACCTGCCTGCTCGGCGAACTCGAGCCAGTACTTCCGGGACGTCTTTGCGAGCTCGTACAGTTCGCCGGACTGCGCCGTGATGCAGCAGTGGCCGAAGTTCCGTACCGAGGCGCCGGCGGCGTGGTGGTCGCGTTCGATGATGGTGACAGTCAGTCCGTTGGCAACAGCGTGGGCGGCATGCGCCAGGCCGATGATGCCGGCGCCGACGACGACGACGTCGACGGCTTGGCCGGGGCTGTTGCCGGTGGCTGAGGTGGGGTTGCTTGCGTTGTTCACACTATCGACCTTGACGGCACGCAAGAGGTGAATCAAGCTACATCGCCACTTGTATATACAAGTTAATCAGAATTTAACCTCCGTTCATGTTTGTTCACGCCGGATTCATGTGGGATGCAGCGAAAGAGGCTCTCTTGATGCTGGAAACTTGTATTATCAACTGGTGAGCACTCAGCAAAACGCACCCCTCCATGTCCGGCTCAGCGAGGAATTCATGCGCCGCATCACTGACGGCGAATGGCCGCCCGGTTTCCAGCTTCCAAGCGAGGCGGAGCTGTGCCGGGAGTTCGGAACCTCCCGCGGACCGATCCGCCAGGCGCTCGCCTTCCTCCGTTCCGAAGGCGCGGTTACAGGTGGCCGGGGCCGTCCTCCGATGGTCCGTTCGTCCGTGCCGTCGCAGTCGTTCTCCACCTTCAACTCGTTCACCGAGTGGGCGCTGGGGATCGGCAAGAAGCCCGGCCAGCGAACCCTGGAGGTGGCACGACGCGAAGCGAGCCCGGAAGCTGCGGAAGCGCTCGGACTGGTGCCGGGGACAACGGTTGTGGAAGTCCTGCGGGTCCGCTATCTGGATGAAGCTCCGGCCATGATTGAGCGCACCACGTTCGTCCTGGACGTAGGCCGGAAACTGTTCGACTTCGACACCGACTCGGGATCCATTTTTGCGTTCCTCAAGGACCAAGGCGTGGATCTGCACAGCGCACGGCACACCATCGACGCAGTAGCGGCCAGCGACGAGGACGCCGAACTCCTGGAGCAACCCGAAGGAATTCCGCTCCTGCGCGAACGCCGCATCACCCGTTCCGGTGACGGTCAGCCCCTTGAATACTCAGAGGACCGCTACCTGCCGGCCCTTACCAACTTCACCATCGACAACACCGTGGAGCGCAGGGCAGCCCTGGTCCGCATCCACACCGAAGGAGCCACCCCATGATCAAGCTCGTAGCCTGCGATATGGCCGGAACCACCATCGACGAACACGGTGACGTCTATGTTGCCCTGGCCCGCTGCGTCGAAGAAACCGGAGCCGACACCAGCCCCGAGGCCGTCCAGGAGTGGATGGGTGCGGACAAAGTGGAGGCCATTACCGCTTTGATCGAAGCCGGGGGAGGAACCGCAACGAAGGACGCAGCGACCGCAGCGTTCGCGCGGTTCAAGGAACTCCTGGGCGGGTTCTACGATGCCAACCCGCCCGTCCCGCTGGAAGGCGTCGAAGACGCGTTCCGCGAACTCCGCCGCCGGGGCATCAAGGTGGCCCTGACGACAGGCTTTTCACGCGACGTCGCCGAGCCGCTTCTTGAGCGGCTGGGGTGGGGCGTCGGCGACGGCAACCTGCTGGACGCCGTCGTGTGCTCCGACGAAGTAGCCGCCGGGCGTCCGGCGCCGTTCATGATCCACCGCGCCATGGAGCTGACGGGAGTCCAGGATGTCCGCTCGGTCATGGCAGCGGGCGACACTGTCAACGACCTCGCTGCGGCCAACAACGCAGGGGTCCTGGCCGTCGGCGTACTAACCGGCAAGCTCGGGCGCGACGAGCTTGCCGCGCACCCGCATCACCACATACTGGCCGGAGTGAAGGACATCCCGGCGCTGCTGTCCTAGCTTCTCTTTCCAAGGTCGCCGGATTGCGGGCGTTTGGCCGGGAGCGCCGGGCATGGAAGATTGGACTGCGTGAAATTCCTTCACCCTTCACCCAAGTCCTCCGCCCGTGGCGTCACGATACTCCGCGTGGTCTTCGGCGCGCTCATCATGGTCCACGGCTTCCAGAAGTTCATGGCCGGCCATGCCGCGTTCGCAGCATCCGTTGCTGCCATGGGTGTGCAGAAGCCGGAAATCGTTGCGTGGCTGGTGATCGCCGGTGAGCTGGGGCTGGGGCTGCTGCTGGTCCTCGGAGCGCTGACCCGCGTGGCAGGGTTCCTGTCGGCTTTGATGTTCGCCTCGATCTGGTTCGTGACGGAAGCGGGCAAGCCCCTGCTCACGGACAAAGCGGGCGTGACGGCGGAGCTGCTCATCATCTACTTCGCCGTGTCCGTGGCCTTCGTTTTCCTGGGCTCCGGGGCCTTCTCGCTGGACCGCAAACTGGCCAGGCAGCCAGGCCGCAAGGGGTCTTAACCCGTCCTGGTTAAATCACCGGGCGTCATTGGGGTAACGGACACCCAGCTGGGAACGGACGCCGTCGAAGAGGCGCATCACATTGATGGAGTCTTCCAGCGGCATCACCGGGCTCTCGAGGAGTCCTTGCTGAACACAGCGGGTCACCTCGCGCAGTTCATAGGTGTAGCCGATGCCTGCAACGTCGAAGTGCTCGTGACGGGGCTCGTCCCAGCCGACCCTGACCAGCAGCTCACGCGGATTGTTCACCGATCCCACTGTCTGCAAGTAGCCAAGGCCGCCGGCAACGGTGGCTGTCCTTGGCCCATGGGCCATCAGGGACGACGTCAATTGCGCCTGTGCGCCCGTGTCATATCCCAGCGTCAGTGCGTTCTGCGTGTCCACGCCGTCCTCATTCAGCGATCCGATCGCCGTGACCGACTGCGGGAAGCCCAGCGTCCCCAAGGCCCAGAGCAAGGGATACACCGTGATGTCCAAGAGCGCTCCGCCACCGTCGTTCAGGGCCCAGATGCGGGCCGAAGGATCGTACGGTGCCGGGAATCCGAGATCCGCGGTAACCCACTGGATTTGCCCCAGCTCACCGGACGCTGCGATCTCGAAAGCCCGCTGCATGCTCGGCAGGAAGCGGCTCCACACCGCCTCCATGAAGAACACGTTCTGCTCACGCGCGATCTTCACCAGTTCCGTGGCCTCACGGGCATTAATGGTGAGGGCCTTCTCGCATAAGACGTGCTTTCCGGCCCGCAACGCCGCAGAGGCGATCTGGAAGTGCTGGGCGTGGGGTGTCGCCACATAGACCACGTCCACCGCAGGATCCTCGAACAGACGCTGGTAGCCGGGAACACCGGCGTCGTCCCCGTATCCCTTGGCGAAACCCGAAGCGTTGGCGAAGGCATCCGCGGCAGCCTGGGTCCGGGAACTCACGGCGTAGAGTTCCGCGTCCTCCAAGAGGGCCAGGTCCTGGGAGACGCTCTTGGCGATATTGCCCGTGGACACCACGCCCCACCGCAAAGGTTGCCCGGTGGCAGCGCGAGGATCCTGGTTGTCCTGGGTTGTGAGCCACGGCACGGCAATAGGAAGAGTCATGCCAGCCATCCTCTCATTCCGCGCAGGCGTTGGCGGCCAGGGGCACAGCCGTCCTTGTGGGCGCACTCGGCGGAGCCATTCCGGCGCTCGTGGCGGTGCGCGTCAAGGTCATCGACGCGATCCGGTTCTGAGCTCCTCGGTCAGCCGGCCCTGCTGGAGACGGAAGCAGCGTTCGGTTTTCTGAGCCAGGCTGCGGTCGTGCGTGACCACCAGGATGGTGGTGTTGTGGTCGCGGCTCAGGGAGCTCAGGAGTTCGATGATGTGCTCGCCGGTCTGCTCATCGAGGTTTCCGGTGGGCTCATCGGCGAGGATCAGCTTGGGCTCGTTGGCCAGCGCCCGGGCAATCGCCACACGCTGCTGCTCCCCACCGGACAACCGGTTGGTCCGCCGCGAATGCTTCTCCGGATCCAGCTGAACCTGCTCAAGCAGTTCCTTGGCCCGCTTCAGCCTGGTCGCTTTGCGGACTCCGGCGAACTCCATGGGCAGCATGACATTGTCCACGGCACTGAGATTGGGGATCAGGTTGAATTGCTGGAAGACGAAACCGATGTCGCGGCGGCGGTACTCGGTCAGCTTGCCGTCCGGCAGCCCCGCCAGGCTGACGCCATCGACGACGACGTCCCCTGAGGTGGGCTTGTCCAATGCGCCCAGGAGGGACAACAGTGTGCTCTTGCCGCTGCCGCTCTTGCCCACGATGGACGACAACGAACCCTTTTCGAGCTCGAAGCTCACGCCGTTGACTGGCTTGATGGTCCGGTCACCGGACTTGAACTGACGGACCAGGTCCTTGACTTCAATCACGGCTATTCTCCTCGGAGTACTTCGATGGGACGGATGCGGGCGGTCAGCAGCGCCGGAACCAGCGCACCGATGATGGCGACGGCGAACACTGCGGCGATGCCGGCCGCGAGGACGCCGGGGGAGACGCTGGCCGTGACGGAGCTGAGCAACTGTGAGGCCCCGCCAAACGGACCTCCCTGCCCGCCGCCGGGGAAGCCGCCACCACCGGGTACCGCCCCGTTTGGCATGGCGCCGGCAAGGCCGCCGCCGCGCTGGTTGGTGGGGGCCGCCGTCGTGGTTGTGTTTGAACTGATCAGTGCCGAGGCGATGCCGCCACTGGCGAACGATGCAATCACCGCGCCCACTACGCTGCCCATGGCAACGAGAACCAGGGACTCGAGGACAAATTGCAGGCCGATGGTGCGGTTGGGAGCACCGATGGCTTTCAGCACGCCGATTTCGCGGCGGCGTTCACGGACCAGCATGACCATGATGAGCAGGATGATGATCCCCGCCGTGGCGAGGGCCGCAATGAAGGCGACCATGGAAATGCTCTTCACGCTGTCCAAGGAGCTGACGGCTGTTTCAAGGTTGCGCTGGCCTTGGGTGACGTCGGCTTTATCCGTGCCGAGAGCCGATTGGACGGCCGTTTTGGTGCTGTCGACGTTCTCCATGCTGTTGACCGTGACGATCATGCTGGAGAGCTCGTCCGGTGTTGACGCCAGGGTCTGGGCTTCGGGGAGCGTCAGGTAGACGGCATTGTTGCCGAACGCGGTGCCGGCGTCGAAGATACCGGCCACTGTGAACGTCTTGTCCTGCACGGTGAAGGTGGACCCGACACTCAGGCTGTTCTTTTCCGCCAAGGACGTGCCTACCAGGGCCTTCCCACCGGCAGCCGTGTAATCGCCCAGCCCGGTGCCGCTGGTGATATTCAGTGCTTTGCCGGTGCTGTCGACCTCCGCACCGATGCCCGTTGCCGTGATCGGAAGGGCCCGGGCGGGCAGGGCGGTGGTGCCCGTTCCCGAATTTCCGTTGGCATTGTTGCGGTTGCCCAGGGTGCCGGCGTCGATGGCCGCTGTCAGGTTGGTGCTGACCGTAGCCTGCTGGCCTCCAGGGCCGAAGCCGCCTCCAGGAGCCGCCTGCTGCGTGGTTCCTGTGGTTCCTGTCGTTGCAGTCTGCAGGCGCAGGGCCTTGGTTCCGACTACCGAGGTGACATTGGCGACCGACGCCACGGTCCCGGCTTCCGCCGTCGTGAGGGGTTCGCCGCCGCCTTCGAAGCCTTGCCCGCCCGCCGGGTTGACCGTCAGGGTGGTGCCTACGGAGGCGTTGAGCTCCTGCACTTTGGCGCCCACCGCCTGGTTGGCCACGAGCATGGCCAAAGCCAGCCCGATCGCTACGGCGAGGACGGCGACCACCGCCGCTGTTCTGATTTTGTTGCGGAAGGCATTGCCTACGCTTCGGGCAAGGACGCTCACGTTTCTCCTCTGGACCTGCAAGTTCGTGGCCCACGGGACGCGGGCTGCAGGTCCAACATTGCTGAGCGCTGCTGTGCGGCACTCCAGCCGAAGCTATGTGTGGGCTGTGAAAGCCTGGGGTCACGAATTCTGCTGGATCATTCACATTCGCTGTTACCCGGAACCCCGAATTCCGGGTCTCTGGCCCGCCCCGGGGGCTCGATGATCCAGCAGAACCTGAGCAAGCGAAAGCCCCGGCCCGCCTGCTGGCGGACCGGGGCTTGCTGTATTACTTGGTGCTCGGGTGTTACTTGGTGATCGGGCCGAGTACCGGATCGTCGACGTAAGCCGTCTTGACGTTCTCAGCCGTAACGATCTGCGGCGGCAGGAGGAACGCAGGAACGGTCTTGACGCCGTTGTTGTAGGAGTCCTTGTCGTTGATCTCCAGCTGCTTGCCGGCCTGGAGGTCCTTCACCATGGTGATGGCGTGCTCAACGAGCTTGCGGGTGTCCTTATTGATGGTGGAGTACTGCTCGCCGGCCATGATGGACTTCACGGACTCAACTTCGGAGTCCTGGCCGGTGACCACGGGCAGCGGCTTGCCGGCGGCCTTGACTGACGTCAGCACTGCACGGGCCAGGGTGTCGTTCGGGGACAGGACGCCGTCGAGCGAAGCGGTGCCGTAGCTGCCGGTGAGCAGCGTGTCAGCGCGACGCTGTGCGTTTTCTGCCTTCCAGCCCTGGGTAACGGCCTGCTCGAAGGAGGTCTGGCCGGAGACTACCTTGAGGGTGCCGTCGTCGATCTTCGGCTTCAGGACGCTCATGGCGCCGTCGAAGAAGACCTTGGCGTTGGCGTCATCCGGGGAACCGGCGAAGAGCTCGATGTTGTACGGGCCGGAAGGCTTCTTGGCCTTCAGTCCGTCCAGCAACGCCTGGCCCTGCAGGACACCGACCTTGAAGTTGTCGTAGGCCACGTAGTAGTCCACGTTGTCCGTGTTCAGGAGCAGACGGTCGTAGGCGATAACGGTGGCGCCGGAGTCCTTGGCCTGCTGAAGCTGGGTACCCAGCTGGGCGCCGTCGATGGCTCCCACGATGATGACCTTGGCACCCTTGGTGACCATGGCGCTGATCTGGTTCTGCTGCTCGGACACGCCGCCGTTGGCGAACTGGACGTCGGCCTTGAAGCCGGCGCCGGAGAGGCCATCGTTGAACAGCTTCTCCGCGAGGACCCAGTTTTCACTGGTCTTCTGCGGAAGTGCGACGCCGATCAGCGAGTCCTTGGGGAACGCTTCCCCGCCTGCCGTGCTGCTGCTTGAGCCGCTGTCAGTGCGGCCGCAGGCTGTCAGCGCCAGTGCCGCGATGGCAGCGACTGCTGCTGCCTTTCCTGCTTTACCAAACATTCGCATATCTTGGTTCACTTTCTGTGTGGGTGGGGTGGAGCGAGTCGAGCGGAAGCGGGATTACGCTTCCTTGGAGATGACCTCTTTGGTGGAGGTGGTTTCGTCGGGCTTGAGTTCGTTGTTGTTGCGCTGGAAGTTCTTCAGCAGCAAACCGGTGATCGAACGCTTGCCCTGGGACTTGTTGTAGACGTCGAAGGCAACTGCGGCCAGGAGCACCAGGCCCTTGATGATCTGGGTGAGGTCGGCGCCGACGCCCAGAAGCTGCAGGCCGTTGTTGAGGACGGCCATGACAAGGCCACCGACGATCGAGCCGATCACGGTACCGACGCCACCGGTAACGGCTGCGCCACCGATGAAGACGGCTGCGATGGCATCCAGTTCCCAGCCAACGCCATCGAACGGGCCCGATGCCGTGGAGCGGCCAACGAAGATCATGCCGGCCAGGCCTGCCAGGACGGACATGTTCATCATGACCATGAAGTTGACCTTCTTGGACTGCACGCCGGACAGCTCGGCTGCGTGGCGGTTGCCACCCACAGCGTAGACGTGGCGGCCAAGGACCGTCTTGTCTGCGATGAAACCGTAGATGAGGACCAGGACGGCCAGGATCAGGCCGGGGATGGGGAAGGACGTTCCGGGGCGGCCGGTGGCGAACAAGTACGTGGCGTAGAGGATCGCTCCGCAGATGAGGACCAGCTTGGTGACCTCAACCCAGAGCTCGGGAACGTCTGCGCCCAAAGCCTTGTTGGCAGCGCGGGCACGCAGCGACATGATGACGACGAATGCTGCAGCAACGATGCCGAGGAGCAAGGTGAGGTTGTTGAAGCCGGTGTTCGGGCCGATCTCCGGAAGGTAGCCGGAACCGAGGTACTGGAAGTCCTTGGAGACCGGGATGGTGTTGGACTTGCCGACAAACTGGTTGAAGCCGCGGAACAGGAGCATGCCGGCCAGCGTCACGATGAACGCGGGTATGCCGACGTATGCCACCCAGAACCCTTGCCAGGCACCGATCACGGCACCAAGGAGCAGCCCGAAGAGCACACCGGCCCACCAGGGCAGGCCCCAGTCACGCATTGCGAGGGCCACGAACACGCCCACGAATGCTGCCACGGATCCCACGGAGAGGTCGATGTGGCCGGCGATGATAACCAGGACCATGCCGATGGCCAGGATGAGGATGTAAGAGTTGCCGTTGAACAGGTTGATCACGTTGCCGGGCGTCAACGTGCGGCCGTCCGTGAAGATCTGGAAGAAGACGATAAGTGCCACCAGGGCGAAGATCATGCCGAACTGGCGGGTATTGCCACCAAATAGCTTCTTGAGCGCGTTCATTGTTTTGGTCCTTGTGTCAGGAAGGGGCGGGGCTGGGCCAAAGGGTCAGGCTGCTTTGCGGGAGGAAGTCATCAGCTTCATGAGGCTTTCCTGGCTTGCTTCGTTCTTGTCCAGGACGCCGGTGATGGCGCCTTCGAAGATGGTGTAGATACGGTCGGACAGGCCCAGGAGCTCCGGAAGCTCCGAGGAAATGACAATCACTCCCTTGCCCTGGTCGGCCAGCCTTTGGATGATGCCGTAGATCTCGTATTTGGCGCCCACGTCAATGCCGCGGGTGGGTTCATCCAGGATCAGGAGGTCCGGGTCGGTGAACATCCACTTGGCCAGCACCACCTTTTGCTGGTTGCCACCGGAGAGTTTGGCTACGCCCTCTTCAACCGATGGGGTCTTGGTCCGAAGCGACTTCCGGTATTCCTCCGCGACGCTGAACTCCTTGCGGTCATCAACTACGGTGTAGTTGCTGATGGCGCGAAGGTTGGCCGCAACGGTGGTCGTCTTGATGTCGTCCAGCAGGTTCAGCCCGAGCGACTTCCGGTCTTCGGTCACGTAGCCGAGTCCGGCGTCGATCGCTGCCCTGACGCTGCGGAGCTGGATCGGTTTGCCGTCCTTGTAGATCTGGCCCTTGATGAACCGGCCGTAGGAGTGGCCGAAGACCGACCTGGCAAGTTCCGTGCGGCCGGCGCCCATAAGGCCTGCGAAGCCGACGATCTCACCGCGGCGTACAAAGAAACTGGATCCCTTGCAGATCAGGCGGTCCTGGATCTGGGGGTGACCCACTGTCCAGTCCTTGACCTCGAAGAAGACTTCGCCGATTTTGGGCTCGTGGTCCGGGAACCGGGACTCGAGCGTCCGGCCGACCATGCCTTTGATGATGCGGTCCTCATCCACGCCATCGCGTTTGACGTTCAGCGTTTCGATCGACTTGCCGTCGCGGATGATGGTGATCTCGTCCGCGATCTGTTCGATCTCGTTGAGCTTGTGGGAAATGATGATCGAGGTGATGCCGCGGCCTTTGAGGCCAAGGATCAGGTCCAGCAGGTGCTGGGAGTCCGATTCGTTCAGTGCTGCGGTGGGCTCGTCCAGGATCAGGAGCTTCACGGACTTGTTCAGCGCCTTGGCGATTTCCACCAGCTGCTGCTTGCCGACGCCGATTTCCTTGATGGGGGTGTCCGGGTCTTCGCGGAGGCCTACCCGGGCAAGGAGTTCGAGGGAACGCTTACGGGCCTCGGCCCAGTCAATGACACCCCACTTCGTCGGTTCGTTGCCCAGGAAGATGTTCTCCATGATGGACAGTTCCGGGATCAGTGCCAGTTCCTGGTGGATGATCACGATGCCGGCCGCTTCACTGGCGCGGATGTCCTTGAACTGCTGCGTCTCGGCCTGGTACACGATGTCGCCGGTGTAGCTGCCGTAGGGGTAGACCCCGGACAGGACCTTCATCAGCGTGGATTTGCCTGCACCGTTCTCACCACAGATTGCGTGGATCTCGCCGGCCATTACGCGCAGGCTTACGTTCGACAAGGCTTTCACTCCAGGGAATTCCTTGGTGATGGAGCGCATCTCCAAAAGGATGGGCTCGCCTTGCGTGTCGAGGGTTGTCATCAGCCCTTACGCCTCCAATGCATGACTTCGTTGTCGGCCCCGCAAACGGCGGAGCTGTCTGATGAAAAAGTAAACTGGATCACCTATCTTGTCGTCAAGACTTGAACGCATGATCCAGCTAACGATTTCGTTACCTACCAGTAATACCGGCGTGCTGGAACACCAAAGCGGCCGCTCCGAGGGCCTCTGCCCGGGCGCCGAGGGAGGACATTGCCAGGTGCGTCGTCTCGCCCACCACGGGCACGGCATGGCGTACCAGGCCCCTGCGGATGGGGTCCAGGAGCAGGTCGCCAAGACCAGCCAGCGGGCCACCGACAACGATGACCTCGGGGTTGATCAGGTTGGAAACGTTCCCCAGTGCACGTCCCACGGCCAGGCCGGCGTCGTCCACGACGCGCTGTGTCGCGGAGTCCCCGGCGAGGCAATTGCGCACGATGTCCTGGGGCGTCAGCAATGTCTCCTGGCCGCGGCCCAACAGCTCGATCATGGTGGTGGTGGACGCTATCGTTTCCAGGCAACCCCGGTTCCCGCAGCGGCACACGAGGCCGTGTTCATGGATCGTCGCGTGGCCGATTTCACCGGTGATGCCGACGTTGCCGTAGTACGGGAATCCGTTGAGGATCAGGCCGGCGCCAATGCCCGAACCGATCTTGAGGAACATGAGGTTGGAGACCCCGCTGTGCGGTCCCCAGGTCACTTCGGACAGCGCGCCAAGATTGGCGTCGTTGTCAACAAAGACGGGGCAATTCAGTGCTTCCTCCAGCCTGTGGAGGATGTCGATGCCCACCCATTCGGGAAGGATGGCGCCTTGCGCGACGGTGCCGGATCTGCGGTCGATCGGGCCGGGAATGCCGGCTCCTGCTCCGACTACGGCCGTTCGGTCGATGCCGTTCTCACGGAGCAGTTTCTCCAGCAGGCGGACCGCAGCGGCGATGCCCTCTTCCGCCTGGTGACCCAAGGGCAACTCGATGTAGTCCTCGGCAATAACGTGGTAACCCAGCGAGGCCAGAACCACCCGCAGGTGGCGGCGTCCGAAGTCGATTCCGACGGCGACAGCCCCGTTGCTGTTCAGCCGTACGTTGGTTGCGCGGCGGCCGGAGCTCGTGGTCGGTTCGGTGGACACCAGGCCGGCGTCCTGCATGATTTTGACGATGTTCGAGATCGTGGCGGTGGAGAGGCCGGTCTGCCGCGAAAGCTCGGCTTGCGTGGACGGTCCGCTCAGCAAGCACTCGATGATGCGCTGCTGATTGAGGTGGCGGAGCGCGGACTGCGAGCCGGGTTTTCTTGGGTGGCTCTTCGTTGAGCGCTGCGTAGCGGGCATGACAAGAAGATTGCCCCAGAAGATGCGTTGTAGTCAAGAAGTGAACACAGCGAGTCAAGCATCACTGACATACTCCAACGCAAGGACACTCTCTAAGTACCCCTTGTGAGGCCCGATATGCGCCCTATCCCCAACTTTTTAGGCGCAGAGCGGGCCCCGCAACAGGGAGGCGCGTGCAATGCGTCCCGGGTTCGCGGCCCGCAGGTCCAATTGCATCGCCGCATGCAACGGAGCTAAGCCTAGGCTTGAACCAAGAAGATGTCCCATGCCCACGGACGGCAGGGATCAGGTGAAACAAGGTGGTAATGATGCTGCTCGCAATCCTGCAGGCGAACGCCTCCGTCATGGACGTGGACGCCAACCTGCGCACAATCGAGGACGCAGCCCAGCGTGCTTCCAGCGCGGGAGCTGCTCTGCTGCTCACCCCGGAGCTGTTCCCTGTTGGTTACGCGCCACTGCGCCTGCATGCCGAGTTGGACCCCGCCACTTTGCCGGCAGTTCGCGAACGCTTGGCCGGGATCGCGCGCACTCACGGCATTGGCTTGGTCTACAGCCTGCCGGCCGTCGCCCCCAAGGAGGCAGCACACGACGACGCCGCGCAGCCGGCTTTGGCCGGCGACGCCTGGCACATCACGGCCACTTTGCTGGACGCTTCGGGCGATGAAATCCTCAATTACGCCAAGGTCCACCTCTTCGGTCCGGAGGAACACAAGGCGTTCGTCGGCGCCCACGTACCTCCCGCCGTCGTGGATTTCAACGGAATCCGCACGTCGATGCTGATCTGCTACGACGTCGAGTTCCCTGAGGCAGTGCGTGCCGCGGCCACCCGCGGTGCTGAACTCCTGCTGGTGCCGACAGCTCTTTCCGCCGGGTTCGAGAACGTGCCGCAAGTGCTCATCCGCGCCAGGGCATTGGAAAGCCAGCTCAACGTGGCCTACGCCAACCATTCCGGCCACGAGGACATCTACAACTTCCTGGGCGGCAGCGTGGTGGCCGGTCCTGACGGTTCGCTGCTCGCCGCCGCAGGGGAGGGCGCAGCGTTGTTGTTCGCGGAGGTCGGTACGGAAACGGTCAAGGCCGCCCGTGACGAAGTCCCGTACCTGCGTGAACGCAGGCCGGAACTGTACAGCGAGTGGGAGCAGCAGGCCTAGGCAGTGGCCTCCCGGTCCGCCGTCACAAACCCGTCCACGTACTGCAGCGCGAACCACAACTCTGCCCGTACCTGCGCCTGGTTGAGGTCCATGTCCAGCAGCTCCCCGAGGACGCCGATCTGCCGGCGCACACTGTTCCGGTGCAGGCCGAGCAATTTGGCGGAGCCGTCCCAACTTCCGTTTTCGCTGAGCCATCCCCGCAGCACGGACAGCATCGGATCCCTGCGGTCCGGTTCCAACGCCAGCACGGGCGCCAGAAGCCGCTCGGCCAGCATGGTCCCCGCTTCGCGTCCCAGAAGGCCGGTGACCGACCACGTCACTTCGTCCACGCGTGCGCTCATGCCACTGGAGACAACCCGGGACCGCAGGGAGCTTGCCCGCTGGTAGGCCGCTGAGAGCCCGTGAAGTTCCGTCGGTTCGCCAATCACCAGGCGCCAGCCCAGTTTTTCGATGTCGGCCAGCAGCGAATCATCGACCCTCAAACGGGTGATCGCCGCGAAACCGTACTCGGTGATCTCCACCAGCTTGGTGTCGAGCAGACGCCGCCATTGGAGCACCTCGCGGACGGGACCATCGTCGGCCGCCCCATCCACCCTGACACCCTGCACCACCCGCATCTGCGCCGACCTGGTGGACGACAAACTCTGTGCCAGCAGGTCCTTGAGGCCGTTGACGTGCTTGGTCCCGCCGGTAGCCAGGGAGTCCGGATGCAGCAACACCGCGGTGGCGAGCTGGCTCGGAGCCAGGGATCCGCTGGTTCGTTGCCGCACCAGCAGTTCCAGCAACCCCACGGCCGACTGCACCACGTTGTTCTGCGCAGGTGTCAGCGGCGCGTCCGAACCAAGGATCAACGCGCCAAGGTTCGCGTCCTTGGTACTCCGCAGGGGGTGCCCGAACACCAGCGCCGATCCCGGCTGCTCAAAGCTGTCCATCTCCACGCGGGGACCGCTGCCGGACAGCAGCCGCTCCAGCATCGGTGCCAGCAGTGAATGCTCGACGCCGTTGCTGCCGCCGGCATTGTGCCCGCGTGCCCTGACCCGCCCGTCCGCCCCCACCAGCAGCGCCCACACCGGTACGCGCTGGACGAGGGCTGCCAGCAGTTCGTGTTCCGGCCTGGGGGAGAGGACCGCGCGCATGAGCTGCCGGTTGGTCTCGGCGAGCTGCCGGAAAACGCGTGCGTTGTCTGTCTCCAGAAGCTGCGAGAATTCAAGACCGATCGCGGCGAACGGGACGGACTCCGGTACCTCGAAAAGGGTGAGGTCGTGGGTGCGGCACGCTTCGACCAGGGCCTCAGGTACGGCGTCGAAGTAGGGTCTGATGCCGAACCCCAGTGCAGCGACCTTGGCGTCCACGAGCCGGCGGACGTAGGCGTCCACCTTCGCCGCCGTGCCGCCCTCCCCAAGGAAGGGCAGCCCGGCGGTGAGGAGGAATTCGCCCTCGGGCAGGTAGGGCGTGGGGTCTTCGAGCTCACTGGGTTCCACCCACCGCAGCAGCGAGCCGCCGCTGCCGCCGTCGTGAATCATTTTCAACTCGGGCGGCAGCTGCTCCAGGAACTGCTCAAGCGTGACGAAGCTCAGGCGGGCGGTGGCGGGCTCAGGCGACATTGCCTTGCCCGGCGGCTGCCGGCTCCTGGTAGTCGGGGCACTGGTAGGCGGTTGTCGAGTAGGCGCGGGGGAGGCGCGGTGCGATCCTGTTGATGATCTCGTCTCCATGGCTGCCGATCGCGGCACCCCAGTCGTCGGCGCTCGCCGCTCCGCTGGAGGGATCGCCGAACAGTACGGCGGTGTCTCCCACGGCGATTCCGGACGCATCCGGCCCAAGGTCCACCATGAACTGGTCCATGCAGACCTTGCCGATTACCGGCACGCTGCGGCCAGCGATGTTCACCACCGAGCGTCCGCTGATGCCCTTGGGAATGCCGTCCGCGTAGCCGAGCGGGATGAGCCCCAGGTACCGGGGTTCGTAGGTGATGGCCTGGTGTTCGTAGCTGACCCCGGTGCCCGCTGGGACCTTTTTCACCATGACCAGCGGCGCAGTCACGCTCAGCGCCGGGCGCAGCCCGAAGTCCGCCGGGTTGAGGTGGTCCGCCGGAGCGAGGCCATAGATTGCCAGCCCTGCGCGGACCATGTCGAAGTGGAATTCGGGGCGGTCCAGGATGTTGGCGGAGCTGGAAACGTGCCGCAGTTCGGGGGCCAGCCCGGCGTCACGGGCTTCACGGACGGCGTCCTCGAACTCGGCGACGGCGGCTGCGTTGCCAGGGTGTGCCGGGACATCGGCCCAGGCCAGGTGGGTCCAGAGGCCGCGGACGCGGAGGGTCCCGTCGATTTCGGCTTGCCGCGCGTGCGCCACGAGTTCCGCCCAGTCTTCCTTGCGCGCGCCGCCACGGCTGAGGCCGCTGTCCAGTTCGAGATGGACGACGGCGGGGCGGCCAAGGCGGCTGGCGATACCCGCCAGGACCTCCAGTTGGCCAACGCTCCCGAGGGACACGTCGATGTCGTTTTCCAGCGCCTCGAGAATGGTGGCACTTGTCTGGGATGCCAGATAGAGCCAGGAAAGGATGGGTAGGGTGATGCCTGCTTTGCGGAGGGCGATGGCTTCCGTGAGTTGGGCTGTTCCCAACCAACCGGCCCCGGCATCGGCAGCAGTTTGGGCGACTTCCACCAGGCCGTGCCCATAGGCGTTGCCCTTCACCACGGCCATGAAGAACGGCGCCTCGGTGCGCTGTTTCAGGGCCTTGACGTTGTCTGAAATGGCGGACAGGTCAACGGTGACCTGTCCGGAGAGGGCCGCTGGGGCAGCCTCTTGATAGTGTGCATTACGTCTCATGGTTGAACACTATAGGTCATTTTGCACCGCGGTGAGAGGTGGCTCACATGCCAGTCTTGTGGAGGGGAAATCGAAACTACTTTGAAGGGACGTCAAGGGTGACTGTGCCTGTGAACACCGAAAATCCAGCGGCGGTGGGCGCTGCGAGGCCGAGCCTCGGAGCCCAGTTGCTGCGCCGAAAGCCCATTGGGCAGATGGTCAGCGAGTCCGGCAGCGGCGAAGGCGGCACTCCGCTGGTCCGCAGCTTCGGCGTGCTGCAGCTGACCATGATCAGCGTTGGTGCCACGCTCGGCACCGGCATCCTCGTCATTCTCGGCGAATCCGTTCCGCTGGCAGGTCCGGCCATCTGGATCTCCTTTGTCATCGCCGGCCTTGCTGCGCTCCTCTCCGCTGTTTCCTATGCCGAGATGGCAGGCCTCGTGCCGGTTGCCGGGTCAAGCTACTCGTACTCCTACGCCACCATGGGTGAGGGCATGGCGTGGATCTGCGGCTGGTGCCTGGTGCTGGAGTATGCCGTCTCCGTGGCAGCAGTTGCCGTCGGCGCCGGACAGTACGTCAATGAGACCCTGGCCGCCTTTGGGCAGGTCCTTCCGGACGCGTTGTCCCAACCTCCGGGGGATGGCGGCCTGGTCAACATACCGGCCGTGGTGATCGTGGTCTTCGCCATGATCCTGCTGGTCAGGGGCGCCCGCGAGAGTGCGTGGATCAACACAGCGATTGTCATCATCAAGGTGGGCATCCTGATCTTCTTCTGCGCAGTGGCTTTCACGGCTTTCAATGCCGGCAACTTCGAGCCCCTGCTGCCCATGGGCGCCGCAGGTGTTTCGGCAGCGGCCTCCAGCGTCTTCTTCTCCTACATCGGCTTTGACGCCGCGTCCACGGCAGGGGAAGAGGCCAGGAACCCCAAGCGTGACCTTCCCAGGGCCATCATGCTGTCCATGGTGATCGTCACCAGCATCTACGTCCTCGTATCCGTGGCCGCTATCGGTGCCCGCCCGTGGGGATGGTTCGATGGTACAGAAGCGGCCCTGGTGCAGATCCTGCACGAGATCACCGGCCAGCCCTGGATCGCCCTGGTCTTCTCCATCGGTGCTGTGCTCGCCATCGCCAGCATCGTCCTGACGGTCCTCTACGGCCAGACGCGCATCATGCTGTCCATGTCCCGCGACGGCATGGTGCCCAAAATCTTCGGCCGCGTCTCCCCGCGGACCGGCACTCCGGTGGCGGGAACGCTCATCATCGGCACCGCCGTCGCCCTCACTGCGGGCCTTGTCCCGCTGGGCGCGCTGGCGGACGCCACCAGCATCGGCACGCTGTTTGCCTTTGCCCTGGTCAACGTCGCCGTGATCTACCTGCGACGCAACCGCCCGGACCTCGAGCGAAGCTTCCGCGTTCCCCTATACCCGGTCACGCCGATCCTGGGCGCCCTGATGTGCGCCTACCTGATGCTCAACCTCGGCGCAGATACCTGGATCACCTTTGGGGTGTGGATGCTGGTGGGCATCGCCGTCTACTTCGGCTATGGACGCCGGAACTCCAAGGTAGCCGCGCTCAGCGAGCAGGACTACCGTGAAATGACCACCAGGGCCATGAGCCCGGAACCTGTGAAAGCAGCAAAACCATGACCATCGCCACCGAACTTCCCGTCGCCGGGGAACCCGCAGCACCCGGCGCCAGTGAAGCGCCGATCACCATGCTGAACCCGGACTTCCCCTTCAGCTACGACCACTACCTGGCACACCCGGACGGGCTTGGCTCCGTCCCGGAGGAAATGTACGGCACCGAAGTCGCCGTTATCGGTGCGGGCCTCTCAGGACTCGTGACCGCCTACGAACTCATGAAGCTTGGCCTCAAACCGGTCATTTACGAGGCCGACCAGATCGGTGGCCGGCTCCGGACCGCGAGCTTCCCGTCGGCGCCCGGCGTCGTAGCCGACCTCGGCGGCATGCGCTTCCCGGTTTCCGGCAAGGCGTTCTACCACTACGTGGACCTCCTGGGGCTGGACACCAACGATTTCCCCAACCCCATGGCACCGGCAACATCCAGCACTGTGATCGAGCTCGCCGGCAAGAAGCATTACGCCACCACCGCCGACGAACTGCCCGTGTTCTTCCGCGAAGTTGCCGATGCCTGGAAAGCCGCGATCAACGATGGCGCAGCCTTCGCGGAGATGCAGGAAGCCATCAAGGCCCGGGACACCAAGCGGATCAAGGAACTCTGGAACGCGCTCCTGCCCGAACTCGACGAGCAGACCTTCTACGGCTTCATCGCTGCCAGCAAGTCCTTCAAGGAAGCCGGCTTCGCCCACCGCGAGGCATTCGGCCAGGTCGGCTTCGGCACGGGCGGTTGGGACACCGACTTCCCCAACTCCATCCTTGAGATCCTGCGCGTCGTATACACCGACGCCGACGACCAGCACCGCTCCATTTCGGGAGGCGCGCAAAGGCTCCCGGAGGCACTCTGGAACCACGCGCCGTCGGGCCTGAAGCACTGGCCGGAAGGAACCTCGCTGGCCTCCCTGCACTCAGGTTCGCCGCGCGGTGCCGTGGACAACATCCGCCGGGCAGAGAACGGCGACCTCGTGGTGCGGGAAAACTGGGGACGCGAAGCCAGCTACCAGGCCGTGGTCACCACATGCCAGTCGTGGCTGCTCTCCACCCGTATCCACACCGAAGAGGCACTGTTCCCCGCGGAGATGTGGACCGCGATCGAACGCTCGCACTACATGCAGTCGTCCAAGACCTTCGTGATGGTGGACCGGCCGTTCTGGAAGGACATCGACCCGGAGACCGGGCGTGAAGTCTTGTCCATGACCCTCACCGACCGCCTCAACCGGGCAACGTACTTGCTCGACGACGGCCCGGACAAGCCCGCTGTCATCCTCCTGTCCTACACGTGGAACGACGACGCCCTGAAGTGGCTCGCACTCACTGCGGAGGAGCGCGTCAAGTTGATGCTCCACTCGCTGGAGCAGATCTATCCGGGCGTTGACATCGCGAGCCACATTGTGGGGCAGCCGATCACCGTCTCCTGGGAAGCGGACCCCAACTTCATGGGGGCCTTCAAGGCCAACCTGCCCGGACACTACCGCTACCAGCAGCGGCTGTTCACGCACTTCAAGCAGGACAAACTGCCCGGGAACCAGCGCGGCATCTTCCTCGCCGGTGATGACGTGTCCTTCACCGCCGGGTGGGCCGAGGGCGCCGTCACCACGGGCCTGAATGCCGTCTGGGGCGTGGTGAACCACCTGGGTGGCTCGTCCGCCGCCGGAAACCCCGGCCCGGGTGACCTGCTGGACGAGCTCGGCCCGATCAGCTTGGACTAGTCCCTTTTGCATTGCGAGGCCCGCTCTACGCCCCAAACCCATCGCAGGGGACGCAGAGCGGGCCTCGCATTCGGCGTTAAGCGTGCATGTCCCGGTGCGCCGCTGCGAGTTCCTTGTAGTGGGCGGCGTTGTGCTTCACGCCCTCGAATTCTTCGTCCGTCAATTCGCGGCGGACTTTGGCAGGAACGCCCGCTACGAGGGAGCGCGGGGGAATGACGGTGCCTTCCAACACGACGGCGCCGGCCGCAATGAGGGAACCCGTGCCGATCACCGCGCCGTTGAGGATGGTGGCACTCATGCCGATGAGGCAGTCGTCCTCCACTGTGCAGCCGTGGACCACAGCGCTGTGCCCGACGGAGACGCGCTCGCCGACGGTGCAGGGAAAACCGGGATCGGCGTGAAGGACCACGTTGTCCTGCAGGTTGGAACCCGCCCCCACCTTGATCGCGGCTGTATCAGCGCGGACGGAGACGCCGTAGAAAGCGCTGGAATCCTGGGCCAAGGTGGCCTTGCCAATGATGGACGCGGTGGGCGCCACGAAGGCGGTTTCATGGATGTCCGGAGTGTCCCCGGCAAAAGTGTAAGAAGGAGCCATGAAGCCCAGCCTAGTTGGCTGAAGGGGTGCGGAGCACCAGGAATTGGTAGTGCTGCTCCCAGTTTCCCGCGCCGGGGCCGGACTCAACGCCCACACCTTCCGGCCACGTTCGGAAATGCTCCACCACGCCGTGTTCCCCAAAAATCCGCCGCACGGTTTCGTCACTGCGGCGGCTGAAGAAACGCCGCGGTTCTTCCAGGTCCTCCGGGTTCAGAACTTCGTCGTCGTCACCGGACCAGAGTCCGACGGCGATTGGCGCACCCGGTGCGGTGACCCGCACGAGTTCGCGGACGACGTCGTGAATCCCGCTGTTGGGGACATGTAACAGCGTGCTCATGGTCCACGCCGCTTCGAAGACCGAATCCGCAAACGGCAGGTCCCGCCCGCTCGCAACCGAGGCGTCGAGTCCTGCGGCGCGGGCCACGTGGACGCTCTCCGGCGACAGGTCCACACCCGTGTAGTGCAGCCCCGCACGGACGAACTCCACGCCTTCAACACCGGTGCCACAGCCGAGCTCCAGCAAGGAACGACGGTGTTCGGACTTGAGCAGCCGGATGAACCACTCCCGGCACTCAACCCGGTGGGGAGTCAGCGAGCGGGTATTCCGTGCGGCGGCATGGCGGTCGTAATAGACGGCGAGGTCGCGCTCCGGATCAGGAAGGCCCTGCATACCCCCAGCTTAGGAGTGGTGTTAGTTGAACACCACGGTCCGGGTGCCATCCAGGAGGACGCGGTGCTCGGCGTGCCACTGCACTGCCTGGGCCAGCGTGCGGCCCTCGACGTCGCGGCCCATCTGGACGAACTGGGCCGCCGTGCGCGCATGGTCCACTCGGATGACCTCCTGTTCGATGATCGGCCCCTCATCCAGGTCTGCGGTCACATAGTGCGCCGTGGCGCCGATGATCTTCACGCCGCGGGCGTGCGCCTGGTGGTAAGGCTTTGCGCCCTTGAAAGAGGGGAGGAACGAGTGGTGGATGTTGATGGCTTTGCCGTTCAACTCCGTGCAGAGTTCGTTGGAGAGGACCTGCATGTACCGGGCCAGGACGGTCAATTCGACGTCGTGCTCGGCGATCAGCTTCAGGAGCTCAGCCTCCGCCTGCGGCTTGGTTTCCGGTGTCACGGGGATGTGGTGGAACGGGATGCCGTAGAAGTTGGCCAGTTCCTCCAGATCGCGGTGGTTGGAGACGATGGCCGGAACCTCGATGGGCAGGGTGCCTGTGCGCTGCTGGAACAGCAGGTCGTTGAGGCAGTGGGCGTCCTTGGAGCACAGGATGATGGTGCGCACCTTCCGGCCAACGGGGTTGATCTGCCACGTCATGCCGAAGGATTCGGCCACCGGCCGCAGGGCGGCGGCCAGTTCCGCCTGGGTGCTCGACGTCGTTGCCTCCACGCGCATGAAGAAGTTGCCGGTGGTGGGGCTTCCGTATTGTTGCGAATCGGCGATATTGCACCCGGCGTCAAGGAGTGCGCCGGCAACAGCGTGCACGATGCCGGGGCGGTCGGGGCAGGAGAGGGTCACAACAAAAGCGGTGGAGTCAGTCACACGGACAAGCCTACCGGTGCTGCCTTGTTGTACTGTTAACGGGTCGCAACTGGCGTTGGGTGGACTACCACCAGGGAGCGGCAATCACGAAGACCACGGATCGTACGCCTGGGCCGAGGGTCATGTCTTACCGTCGCACGCAAGTGACCGATGCCTCCTGTCATCAAGGGGACGCGGGAATGCTGCTGCCGGTAGCCTGACCTGTAGCACCACCCGTTCCCTAGCCAGGAGATCTCCGTGACTACCACCACTTCAGCGTCTGTCAGCAACCAGTCGCTCGCCGAACTCGATCCCGAGATCGCAGCAGTCCTCGACCAGGAGCTTGGCCGCCAGCGCGGCACCCTGGAAATGATTGCCTCCGAAAACTTCGCCCCCCGCGCTGTGATGGAAGCCCAGGGCTCCGTCTTGACCAACAAGTATGCCGAGGGTTACCCGGGCCGCCGCTACTACGGCGGTTGCGAATACGTCGACGTCGCTGAGCAGCTCGCCATCGACCGGGTCAAGGAACTCTTCGGCGCCGAATACGCCAATGTCCAGCCCCACTCCGGTGCCCAGGCAAACGCTGCAGCACTGTCCGCCATGATCAACCCGGGCGACAAGATCCTCGGCCTGTCCCTGGCCCACGGCGGACACCTGACCCACGGCATGAAGCTCAACTTCTCCGGCAAGCTCTACAACGTAGCGGCCTACCAGGTGGAAGAGGACAACTTCCGCATCGACATGGACAAGCTCCGCGAGCAGGCCATCGCCGAGAAGCCGCAGGTCATCATCGCAGGCTGGTCTGCCTACCCGCGCCACCTCGATTTCGCAGCTTTCCGTTCCATCGCCGACGAAGTCGGTGCGCTCCTCTGGACCGACATGGCGCACTTCGCAGGCCTTGTAGCAGCAGGACTGCACCCGAGCCCGGTGCCGCACTCCGACGTCGTCACCTCCACGGTCCACAAGACCCTGGCAGGTCCGCGTTCCGGCGTGATCCTGGGCAAGCAGGAGTGGGCCAAGAAGCTCAACTCCAGCGTCTTCCCGGGCCAGCAGGGCGGCCCGCTCATGCACGTCATCGCAGCCAAGGCCGTTGCCTTCAAGATCGCCGGCGGCGAAGAGTTCAAGGAACGCCAGGAGCGCGTCCTTGAGGGCGCCAAGGTCATCGCTGACCGCCTCAACCAGGCCGACGTCGCCGAAGCCGGCGTCTCGGTCCTGACCGGCGGCACCGACGTCCACCTGGTCCTGGTTGACCTGCGCAACTCCCAGTTGGACGGCCAGCAGGCCGAAGACCTCCTGCACTCGGTGGGCATCACCGTGAACCGGAACTCCGTTCCGTTCGATCCCCGCCCGCCGATGGTCACCTCCGGCCTCCGCATCGGTACGCCCGCCCTGGCTACCCGCGGTTTCGGTGCCGACGAGTTCACCGAGGTTGCCGACATCATCGCCACCGCACTCGTAAAGGGCGCCGCCGGCAGCGTTGATGCAGAGGCCCTCCAGGCACGCGTCGACAAGCTCGCCGACAACTTCCCGCTGTACCCGCAGCACGAGCAGTGGTAACCAGCGGTTCCTGCGACAACAAGCGCTGAACACGCATTACCCCGGCACTGAACCGGAGCCAACGGGATCCGCCGCCACACCTACGGCGGCGGGTCCCGTTGGCATGAGCCTCCCAGCAGAAAGAGCAGATGGAATGACACAGTCCACCGCACAGATCCTTGACGGCAAGGCCACCGCCGCCGCCATCAAGGCAGAACTGACCACCCGCGTTTCTGCCCTTGCCGCCAAGGGCATCGTCCCCGGCCTGGGCACCATCCTGGTGGGCTCCGACCCCGGCAGCACCTGGTATGTCGGCGGCAAGCACAAGGACTGCGCAGAGGTGGGCATCCAGTCCATCCGCCGCGACCTCCCCGAGGACATCTCCCAGGAAGACCTCCTGAAGGTCGTCCAGGAACTCAACGAGAACCCCGAGTGCACCGGCTACATCGTCCAGCTCCCGCTTCCCAAGCACATCGACCAGGACGTCATCCTGGAAGCCATGGACCCGGAGAAGGACGCCGACGGCCTGCACCCCATGAACCTTGGCCGCCTGGTGGCCAACGTGAACGGTGAAATGAAGTCGCCGCTGCCCTGCACGCCCAAGGGCTGTGTGGAGCTGCTTCGCCGCCACGACATCGACCTCAAGGGCAAGCGCGTCCTGGTGGTTGGCCGCGGCGTGACCATCGGCCGTCCCATCGGACTGCTGCTGACCCGCAAGGAAGTCAACGCAACGGTGATCCTGGCCCACACCGGAACCGTGGACCTGCCCGCGGAACTCAAGCAGGCCGACGTCGTGATTGCCGCCGCCGGCGTGCCGCACATGATCAAGGCAGAAGACCTCAAACCGGGCGCAATCGTGCTCGACGTCGGCGTCAGCCGCGTGGACGACGGCAACGGCAAGGCTGTTGTCACCGGCGATGTGGACCCGGCAGCTGCCGACGTCGCCGCCTGGTTGTCCCCGAATCCGGGCGGCGTGGGTCCGATGACCCGTGCCATGCTGCTTGCCAACGTCGTGGAGAGCGCCGAACGCCAGGCCGGCATCGCGTAACCTCGCTGAATGCAGAAAGGGCGCCTGCTCCCGTTGGGAGCAGGCGCCCTTTTCCGTCCCGCGGGGAGCGCCCTAGCGGACCTCGGTCATGGTGTTTTCGCTGCGAATACGAGGCGGTACAGGGCGGCTGCGGCGATGGCTCCGGCGATGGGGGCAACGATGAAGACCCAGAGCTGGCCCAGTGCCCAGATGTCGGCATACAGGGCCGTGGCGATCGAACGGGCCGGGTTCACCGAGGTGTTGGTCACGGGAATGCTGATGAGGTGGATCAGCGTGAGGCTGAGGCCAATGGCAAGGGCGGCGAATCCGGCCTGAGCACGCCGGTCAGTGACGCCAAGGATGACCAGGACGAAGACGGCGGTCAGGACGAATTCGGTCATCAGCGCCGAACCAAGGCCAAAGCCCCCGGGGGAGTGGTCGCCGAAACCATTGGAGGCGAATCCGGCTGCCCGGGCGGCAGTGAAGAAGCCGTCGGAGCCGCCGGCAGCGATGACGGCCAGCACGCTGGAGCCTGCCGCGCCGCCCACAAGCTGCGCCCCAATGTAGGCCGCTATGTCCTTGGCCGGAAAACGCCCGGCGACTGCCAGTCCGATCGTCACCGCAGGGTTGAAGTGCCCGCCTGAGACGTGGCCGAAAGCGTAGGCACCGGCGACGACCGTCAGGCCGAAAGCCAGGGACACGCCCAGGAATCCAACCCCCACGGCGTTAGCTGGATCCGGGAAGCTTGCTGCGAACAGCGCAGTTCCCACGCCACCGAAAACCAAAATAAATGTGCCCAAAGCTTCAGCGCCGAGCCTGGAGACCAAAGCCGGGCCGGCACCGGGATCCGTGGGTCGTGGGATGGTTTTGGTATTGCGGCTGGCCATGCTGAGCCTTTCAGTTTTGGAGGTTGTTTGTGTTGGGGGCGGTTCACCCCAAGAACGTCGTGCGGCTGCTCCCGTGTTTGTGACGCGATTCCGGGCCTGTCTTTCGGGAAGGACAGCTGGTTGCGGGCGCAGGTCCCCGGTGCCTGCATCGGCTAAATCCAGAAAGTTGCGGAACACATCTTTCACATGTCGGTGGGCGCTACTAGTCTGCTGAGGGTGCACAATGAAGCAATCCGCTCCCCGTCACCGTCTCCAACACCGTCATCGACACCGTCACCAACACAGTCAGAATCGTTGCAACCCGGCTTCGACATGAACCGACCCACCGTCATCAGTGCCCGGAACCTCACCAAGGCCTACGGTGACCTCATCGCCGTCGACAACATCTCCTTCGACGTCCCGGCGGGGGAGTCCTTCGGCCTGCTCGGGCCCAACGGCGCAGGCAAGTCCACCACCATGAAAATGATCGGTGGCGTCTCCCAGCGCACGTCGGGCTCGCTGAGCATCATGGGCCTGGACCCCGAAACGCACGGCCCCGAGGTACGGGCGCATCTGGGCGTGGTGCCGCAGCAGGACAACCTGGACGAAGAACTCAAGGTCCGCGAGAACCTGATCGTGTACGGCCGCTATTTCGGCCTGCCCCTGCGCTACCTGCGTCCGAAGGCGGACGAGTTGCTCGAGTTCGCGCAATTGACTGACAAGGCCAATTCCAAGGTGGACGCGCTCTCCGGGGGCATGAAGCGGCGATTGACCATCGCCCGCTCGCTGATCAACGAGCCCCGCATACTCCTCCTGGACGAACCCACCACCGGCCTTGATCCGCAGGCCCGCCACATCCTCTGGGACCGGTTGTTCCGGCTCAAGGAAAGCGGCGTCACCCTCATCCTGACCACCCACTACATGGACGAGGCGGAGCAACTCTGTGACCGTCTGATCGTGGTGGACAAGGGCCGGATCATGGCGGAGGGTTCGCCTGCCAACCTCATCCGCGAGCACTCCTCGCGCGAAGTACTCGAGCTCAGGTTCGGGTCCGAGCGGAACGCGACCATCGGCGTCGAACTTGAAGGCATCGGTGAGCGGCTGGAGACCCTCCCGGACCGCGTACTGATATACGCGCACGACGGCGAGGCCGCGCTGGAGCAGGTGTCCGCCCGCGGACTGCGGCCCATGACCTCGCTGGTCCGCCGCTCGTCGCTGGAGGACGTGTTCCTGCGGCTGACCGGCAGGAGCCTCGTTGACTGAGAAGCAAACCACGACGACGGAGCAGCCTTTGCGGGCCCACTCGCCGCAGGTTTCGGCCGCCAGGGCTCGCCGCTGGGGTTCCTTCTACTATGCGGAGCAAGTCCTCCGCGTGATGCGCAACTACGGCTGGTCCGTGGTCCTCTACAGCGTGGGGCAGCCCGTTGCGTACTTGTTCGCCATGGGAGTCGGGCTGGCCACGTTGGTGGACGCCAACAGCGCGTCGGCGTTCGGCGGCGTCAGCTACCTGGAATTCGTTGCGCCGGCGCTGCTGGTCTCCGCAGCGGTGATGACGGCGTCCGGTGAGTTCTCGTACCCCGTCATGGATGGCTTCAAATGGCGCCGGGTGTTCTATGGCCCGCACGCCTCGCCGTTGATTCCGCAGCAGATCGCCAGCGGGCACATCATGGCGAGTTCCCTGCGCTTCCTCCTCCAATCAGTGGTCTACTTCGCGGTAGTGGCCATCTTTGGAGCTTCACCGAGTCCGTGGGGCTGGGTCTCTGCGCTGGTGGCGACCGTGGCGGCGCTGTCCTTTGGCCTGCCCCTGATGGCCTATGCGGCAAGCATCACTCAGGACAAAGGGCAGTTCGCGCTGGTGCAGCGGTTCATTGTGATGCCCTTGTTCCTGTTCTCCGGGACCTTCTTCCCGTTGGATACCCTGCCGTTGGCTGTCCGCTGGATCGGCTGGATTTCGCCGGTCTGGCATGGAACCGAGCTGGGCAGGGTGTTCACGTACGGACTGGATGAACCGCCGTTGCTGACCATCACCCACGTGGTGTTCCTGGTGGCGGCTGCCGTTGGGGGCTGGGTTCTCGTGCGCCGGCAGTTCGTGAAAAGGATGGGTTCATGAGTGTCCTCACAGGCGGCCACAGCGCCACCGACCATGCCCGCGAACGCAAGTTTGGTTCCCTGTACTCCCGCAACGCAAGGGCTGTTGTGGGCCGTGGTCTGATGGCGGCCAAGAGCAGTACCTGGCTGGTCCTGGTGTCCGGGTTCTTTGAGCCCGTGCTGTTCCTGCTGGCCATGGGCGTGGGCATGGGCTCAATCGTTGGAACAGTCGAAGGCCCCGGCGGCCAGGAAATCAGTTACGCGGCCTACATCGCACCGGCACTCCTCGCCGTGTCCGCCATGAACGGTGCCGTTTACGACTCCACCTGGAACGTCTTCTTCAAGATGAACTTCGCAAAGCTCTACCAGGGGATGCTCTACACCTCCTTGGGGCCGCTGGATGTCGCCATTGGCGAGATCTTCCTGGCGTTGCTGCGGGGACTTCTCTATGCCACAGGGTTCACCGCGGTCATGGGTGTCATGGGCCTGCTCACCAGTTGGTGGTCCCTCCTGGTCATCCCGGCGTCGGTGCTGATCGCCTTCGGATTCGCAAGCTTCGGCATGGGCATCACCAGCTTCATGAAGACGTTCCAGCAAATGGACTGGATCAACTTTTTCCTGCTGCCCATGTTCCTGTTCAGCGCCACGTTCTACCCGCTCAGCGTCTACCCGCAGGTCATCCAGTGGTTTATCCAGGCCATGCCGTTGTGGCACGGTGTGGAGTTGCTGCGGCAGATCAGCGTGGGGTCTTTCAGCCCGGCCACGGCCATCCATGTGGGCTACTACGTCGTGATGATTGCGCTCGGCATCGTGCTGACCACCGGAAGGCTGCGCCGGCTGTTCCTCAAGTGATGGAGTTTTTGTACACCTCCTGCCCGCAAAAGGGCGTGTTGAGGGCATCTGGTGTACAAAAACTCCCACGGATGGGGGCTCGTGTTCGCCGTCCGTGGAAGAGTCCCGGGCACCTTTCCGGGTTTGAGAGAATGGGCTCATGCAATCTCTCGGTGACCCGCACCCGTCCACGTCCCCCGCCGGCAAAGGCATGTTCAAGGGCTTCCGCATCGGCGGCCTGGGGATGACCGTTGTCATCATCGCTTTCCTGGTGGCCGTCATCTTCGCGGCAAACCAGAACGACGTGGTGGGCTGGGTAGTTGCCGTCGTCGCCTTCGGTTGGCTGGCCCTTGCCACCTTCGTCGTGTTGAGCATCCGCAGGGCTGCACAGCGGGCCGGGGCAAAGCTGAGCGAAGCCCAAGCCGCCTTCAACTCGGCAACCGGCCGCGCGCCGTCGTCGAACGTTGCGGACAACGGTGGCACGCGGGTGGTGGCCGAGCGCAGCCAGGCCGATGAGGTTCGTGACCTCAAGCTGGACCACTCGTTCAAGATCGTGCAGGTGCAGGTGCGCGTGGTTGACGGGGAGCGTGCAAAGGGCGCTGCCGCGGACCAGGACACCATCGACCGCGCGTTGGAAACCATCGCCATTACGGCCACCAACGCCAGGGATATGATCAAGTCTTCCGGCGGCTCGGACGAGCCCGTTGCCGGCACCATCATCGACTAGAGTAGAGCGGGTGAGTACGGCATTGAAGAAGGACTTCCTTCGCATCGCATCAGTCAACGTCAACGGCCTCAGGGCTGCCTACAAGAACGGCATGGCGGAATGGCTGGAGCCCCGCGAGGTTGACATTCTCTGCCTGCAGGAAGTCCGCGCCCCCGATGACATCGTCCGGAAGCTGATCGGCGAAGGCTGGCACATCCTCCACACCGAAGCTGAAGCCAAGGGCCGTGCCGGTGTTGCCATTGCATCCCGCGAAGAGCCCACGGCCACCCGGATCGGCATCGGAGATTCCTACTTCGACACTTCCGGTCGTTGGGTCGAAGCGGACTTCAACGTCAAGAACAGTGCGGGGGAGTCCACCACCCTCTCCGTGGTCAGCGCCTATGTGCACTCCGGCGAAGTGGGAACCCCCAAGCAGGACGACAAGTTCCGTTTCCTGGACGCCATGATCACCCGGCTCCCTGAGCTCGCCAAGCACAGCGACCACGCCTTGGTGGTTGGCGACCTCAACGTCGGACACACGGAACTCGACATCAAGAACTGGAAGGGCAACGTCAAGCGTGCCGGCTTCCTCCCGGAGGAGCGCGCCTACTTTGACCGCTTCCTCGGCGAAGAAATCGGATGGAGGGATGTCCACAGGGGCCTGGCAGGAAATGTCGCCGGCCCCTACACCTGGTGGTCCCAGCGCGGTAAGGCCTTTGACACTGACACTGGCTGGCGCATCGACTACCACCTGGCTACGCCGGACCTTGCTGCAGCTGCTTTCTCCGCTGTGGTGGACCGGGCGCCTTCGTGGGACACCCGTTTCTCCGACCACGCACCGCTGGTAGTCGACTACCGGCTCTGAGCTCCCTAAGGTATTTCTCCATGACAAGTTCCACCACGACTGAAACCGACCCGGTGGCCGCACCGGAAGCCGCCACGTCCACCAAACCGGCAGTCGGCGCCAAGCACCGTGTCCTGTCCGGCATGCAGCCCTCCGCGGACTCCCTGCACCTGGGCAATTATCTCGGCGCCTTGGTCAACTGGGTCCGCATGCAGGATGAGTACGACGCCGTCTTCTTCATCCCGGACCTGCACGCCATCACCGTGCCCCAGGATCCTGCGGAACTCGCACGACGCACCCGGGTTACTGCCGCCCAGTACATCGCCGGTGGCGTGGACGTGGACAAGTGCACCTTGTTCGTCCAGTCACAGGTACCCGAACATGCGCAGCTGGCATGGGTCCTGAACTGCATCACGGGCATGGGCGAGGCCGCCCGGATGACCCAGTTCAAGGACAAAGCCCAGAAACAGGGATCAGACCACGCCAGTGTCGGCCTGTTCACCTACCCCATCCTGCAGGCGGCCGACATCCTCCTGTACCAGCCGCACGGCGTACCGGTGGGCGAAGACCAGCGCCAGCACGTGGAACTCAGCCGCGACCTCGCCAACCGCTTCAACAGCCGGTTCGGGGAAACGTTCCAGGTCCCCGAGGCCTTCATCCAGAAGGAATCGGCCAAGATCTACGATCTCCAGAACCCCACGGCCAAGATGTCCAAGTCCGCGGAATCACCGGCGGGACTCATTAACCTGCTGGACGACCCCAAGACCGTGGCCAAGCGGATCAAATCCGCCGTCACGGACACCGAAACCGAGATCCGCTATGACCGCGAGAACAAGCCCGGCGTTTCCAACCTGCTGACCATTTACTCGGCCATCAGTGGTACGCCGGTGGAGAAGATCGTGGCCGACTACCAGGGCAAGATGTACGGCCACCTGAAGGTCGACCTCGCGGAACTGGTCTCGGGGCACCTCGCTCCCATCCGTGAACGCGCCAACGAACTCCTGGCCGATCCCGCGGAACTGGACCGGCTCCTGGCACACGGTGCGGACAAGGCACGGGAAATCGCCTCAGCCACCCTGACTGACGTCTACTCCAAGGTCGGCTTCCTGCCGTACCGCGGGACTGCCAACGGTGAGCAAGGGGTCCGCTAACTCCATGTGCTCTGCTGGCCAGCTCAACGTCAAGACCGACACCCGTAAGGGTGTTGGTCCTGACGACTCTCGCCAGCCTGCTGTCACCGGCGCCGACTGCGGCGCCGGTGACGCCATGTGCGTTGGAGTGATCCTTGGCTTCCCCCCGGAGATAGCCCGCGAACTCCAGGAATGGCGGGCTTCCTTCGGCGATCCCATGGCCGAAGTCATCCCGGCCCACATCACCTTGATCACCACCACGCCCACCCAGGACTGGGACGCCACCCGCGAACACGTCAGGGAAGTAGCCCGCACACAGGAGCCGTTCCACATTACGATTTCCGGCACTGGTTCGTTCCGTCCGGTGTCGCCGGTAGTGTTCGTCAACGTCGAACAGGGCTTTGAAGAATGCGTGCAGTTGCACGAGAAACTTCAAACCGGTCCCCTTGAGCGGCGGCTGCCCTTCCCCTATCACCCGCACGTCACTGTGGCTCACGATGTCGCCCAGGAAAATCTTGATGAGGCCGAAACGGTCCTCAGAGATTACCGGGCCACCTTCCCTGTGGTTAGCATGGGACTTTACGAGCACGACACCAACGGAATATGGCAGCTACGGGAAGAGCTCGACTTTGGCGGCGATACTGACGAAGAACAGCAAGCGGATTCAGGCCACGGAGGCGGACACTCCTCCACTGCCAACTGAGCTGGCAAAGCTCAAGCTTGAGCTGCTCCGGAAGCGGCAGGACTGGGGCCATGCCAAGCGTGCCGGCGACGGCGCACTGAAGAAGGCCGGCGCCTTCTTTGCGTTGTTCATGGCGCGGCTGAACACCAATCGCGTCATGCGCTCCTTCCAGCACTACACCCGACAGCACGGCCCCTTGTTGAGTGCGGGCATCGGTTTCAACATGTTCTTCTCGGTGACAGGTTTGCTCACCACGGGCTTTGCCGTCGCAGGCATTGTCCTGGGCGGAAATCCGGTTCTGGAGGACGCCGTGATCGGCAGCGTTGCATCCGCGGCGCCCGGCTTGCTTCAGGTTAATGGCGGTGAGGGCTTGGTGGATCCACAATCCCTGCTGAACCCCTCCGGCCTGGGCTGGACCGCGGTCATCGCCGCCGCCGTCACGATCTTCACGTCGCTGGGTTGGATAGCAAGCGTCAGGGAGGGGTTGCGCGGAGTCATGGGTTTGGGCCCATTGGTCCGCAACGCCATCCTTCAAAAACTCATCGACGCCGGAACCCTGCTGCTCCTTGGCGTGATCCTGGTGGTCAGCGCCGGGGCATCCCTGATTTTCGGCACCGCGGCCGACTGGTTCTTCGACCTCCTGAAGCTCGACGAAACCGTCGCGGCCCCCATCGCGGCGGTCGTCAAGATCGTCGTCCCCCTCCTTCTGAACTGCGCGACGGCGGCCGTCCTGTTCCGCGTCGCCGGCAGCCTGGCGTTGACGCGCCGGGCGTTCCTCGAAGGCGTGGTGCTGGCCGGCGTCGGGACAACGGTTCTGCAATTCTTCAGTACGGAACTTCTGGCCCGCTCCGGCAACAACCCTGTCCTGGCTTCGTTCGCCATCATCATCGGCTTGCTGATCTGGTTCAACCTGGTGAGCCAGGTCTACCTCGTTTCAGCGTCCTGGTCAGCCATCCGCGAGGCCGACCTCGCATCGGGGGAGACACCGCGCAAGAAAGTCCTCGGTTCGCGTCGCGTAGCACCGCGTACCTGAGCATCCAGTGGAGGCGCAATGAACAATCAGCTGTGGATCGCCTGCCTCCTGGGCGCTGCCGCGGGCTTGATAACAGGGCAGCTGATCTTCAATTCGCCTTTCCTGGGCATCCTGATCGGCGTTGGCCTCGGAGCGCTCGTGGGCGCAGCAGTGGGCCCCCGCCGCGGTTAGGAGCAGTGCCCTCCAGCTAGGGCGATTGCACCAGCCCTTCCCACGTCACGGTCCAGTCTTCGGGGAACCCGGGAGCGTTCCGCCCGGGTCCGTTGTCCCAGCCGGCCGCCATCAGTGCCACAGCGGCCAGGAGACCGCCGTTGCCCGGCAAGTACAGCGGCAACGAATCAGTCTGGCGGTTGTGGCCGTTGGGAAGCACGGTGTTCTTTCCCGCATCAAACAGCAGCGCCTCCACCGCGGCCTCGGGATCTCCCAAGCGCGCAGCGGTCATCGCCATCACTGGATAGTCCCACCCCCAGGTACTCGCCCAGTCCCAATCCGCCAGCACGTCCTTCAAGGTGGCCCGCATGATGTCAGGATCGATCAGCTCGGTCTTGGGGAGGACACCCAGTGCGCACAGCATTGACGGGTGGTCTGTGCGGATGGTGAAGGGTTCCACGTCGATGGCTGCGTAGACGCCGTCCATCACCCTGGGTTTCACCATCGCCTTCGCTACGACGGACCATTCCTCCACAGGGTCCAATCCCAGCCGTTCGCGCCAGGCAGCAGCTGTTTCCAGGCCCCATTGCCAGTACGCCAGCTCAAAAGTTGGGTTGGTGACCGATGCCCTGATGGAGCCGTAACTCTCCTGTGCCGGGATCAGGGGTGGACCCAGCTCGAAGCCCCGCTGGGTCGGGTGTGCGAAGCCGGCCATGAACGCGGCCGACTCGAACACGATCTCCGCGAACTCCTCCAGCACATCACGGCTGGGATTGGCCCGGTACACCAGTTCGGCAAGGTAGATCGGATGCGGCTGCTGCCAGATCAGGAAGGTGCCGATCGGGCTGGGGCTCTCCCGCCCGTCCGGACCTACCTGCTTGGGCCAGCGGACGCCGTCGAATCCTTGTGCCTTGGCCGTTTGCCGCGACACCTCCAGGATGCTTGCGTACCAGCGCAGGGAAGGCAGAAGCAGCTCCACCCGGTTCCAGTGTGCGAAATGCGCCGCATGCCACCAGTGCATTTCCAGGTGGAAGCGGCCGCGCCAGGAATTACAGACGAGTCCCGTCTCCTGCGGCGGCAGCGAACCTGAACAGTTGATCGCCATCAGGTATTGGGACAGCACGATCCTGCGTTCCAGCTCCTTAGCCCGGGGGTCCTCCGTGGTATGGAGTTCCACGGCACCTCCTGTGGACCAGAACCCGGGCCAATGGGCCGAGGAGGCCGCGGCAATGCTGCTGCCCGGAGAAAGCACGACGCCGGTACGTGCCGTGGCGGCGCCGCCCGGGTCCGGCGCACGGTCACCGGAGCTGTGGTCACCCCGCGGAAGGCAGTCGCCGTCGCCGGAAGAGCGGAAGGAGATGCTGAAGTCGAGGACGCCGTTGGTGACGGGGTGGGCTGGACTTCCCGGGAGCACACGCAGCCGGTGCTCTTCCGTTTGCTCCACGGTGAGGTCCGGGCCGGTGATCAGGACCTGGTAGCGCGATTCGTCCAGCTCCCGGTCAGCCGTCCACACAGTGGAACCAGCATGTAGATCGGATGGCGTCCCACCAGCCAGGACGGTCCGGTGTGCCCCCGGGTTGTTCCAATCGGCCGCGTCATGCCATGCACCCGAGCCGTAAGGGAAGGCGACGCCCACCACCAAACCGGCCCCGAGGGCAGGCGACTCCACACGGAAGCCGAGCTCGTCGCGGTCCGGGTGGCACGCCGTCGTGACCTTGACGGGGTGCCCGGCGAGGAAGAAGCGGCTGGTGACCACTCCGGTCCACAGGTCCAGCGTCTGCACGGTACGCGTGAGTTCCCCGGGCTGTACCTCGCGCTCCACACCGTTCTCGAGCCAGCGGAGGCTGACGCGGCCCAGATCGAGCCTGTGGGAGTTGGCACGGAGCCAATCTTCGGCTGCGGATGTGTTGGTCTCGCGGTCGTTGACGATGTCGCCCACCATGTCGACGTAAGGGACGGGCCCGCGCGGCGAATCGTAGAGGACGGTGGACCCGGCGAGGTCGTAGGGTTCCGCCGGCGGAATGGTGTGCCAGCCCCACTGCGATTGCGTGCCCAGTAGTGTGCCTGCCGGAAGGTCATTGCGGGAAGCAACCGGGTAGGCATCGGGCAGCGTCTGGAAACCGGTGAGGTCCATGGTGAAGGCAAATTCGCCGTTGCCCACGGATACGGGGCTCCGGGAATCCAGTTCCTGTTGGTGGACGTTATGGCGCCGCACGAGTGATTTCCGGTCGATACCGCCGGGGGAGTGCGGCCCACCCGCCGGCTCCAGCACCACTGTGTTTTCCAGTTCCCGCAGCGGGAAGAACGCCGCCCGTTCGTGGGGGCTCTTGTTGGGCTGGTGCAATGTCAGGAACAGGCTGCCGTCCAGTTTCCGGCCGATCATGCCGTGGCCGCCGTCGGTGCTCCACAGGGGTTCCACCTCCTGGATCCAGGGGCCAAGGACGGTCCCGGATTCGCTGCGCGCGATGCCCATGGCATATCCGTTGTGGGCAAAGCTGGACCACAACATGATGAGCTTGCCGGTGGTGAGCCTGTGGAGGAACGGACCGTCGGTGACGTACACGGGGCCTTCCTTGGCCGCGCCGGATGCCTGCTCCAAGGCTCGCGACCATGGAGCCTCGGAGGCGGTGAACAGCAGCACCGGTCCTCCCTCGGATGTACGCAGGTCCGGGCTGAGGCGTTGGGCGACCATGCCGCCGTCGTTGACCTGCTTCCATTCGTGGCAGAAAACCATCCAGGGGACGCCGTCGTCATCAACATGAAGCGTCCCGTCGAGGCACTCCCAATCCCGGGGCGTGACGGGGCCGTCGCTCCATGGTTCATAGGGTCCGTGCGGGGCCGCAGCCGACAGTATTTGGGTCCCACGGGTGTGACCCGGAGCGGTGAAGGTGGCGAACATGAAGTAGCGGCCCTTGTACTCATGGACTTCCGGCGCCCAGTACTGCTCCTTGCTCCAGAAGTCCGGAGCAGGACGGAAAGCCGGGTACGGGCCCTCCCAGTCCACGAGGTTGCTGCTTCGGTAACAGTCGAACCCGGTTGCTGGTCCGGACCAGATGTTCCGGTCCGTGCTGCCGAAGAGCAGATACCCCTGCGAGCCGGGCAGCGTCAGGACGTAGGGATCCCGGATCTGGATCTGTTCCAAGGGCTGTGACACGGCGGGCTCCTCTGGGAATGAATAGTTCAAGCTCAAAACTATTGACGAATATACACCGCCTTGATACGTTTCAGGAACCGTTTTCTCAAGGTTGAAAGAAGCTTACCCAATGACGCGTAAATCCCTCCGAAGTATTCGCAAATCCCTGGCCTTCGTGACGGCCGTGGGCATGCTGGGCCTGACCGCGGCCTGCTCCAGTCCCTCATCAAACCAGCCCGAAGACGGGCCCGTGGAGATCCGCTTTTCGTGGTGGGGCAATGCCTCCCGCGCCGAACTGACCAACAAGGCAATCCAGGAATTCGAGGCCGCCAACCCCAACATCAAGGTCAAACCCGAATACGGCGACATCAGTGGCTACTTCGACAAACTGGCCACTCAAGTGGCTGCCAACGATGCTCCCGATGTAATCACCATGGGTGGTGCCTACCCGGCCGAATACGCCAACCGGGGTGCTCTCCTGGATCTGTCAACGGTCCAAGGCTCGCTGGATCTGTCGAAGCTGGACCAGGGCGCCCTGGAAAACGGTCAGGTCCAGGGCAAGCAGTATGGTGTCTCCACAGGTGCCAACGCGCTGGCGGTTGTAGTGAATCCTGCTGTCTTCCAGACAGCCGGCGTAGCCGTCCCGGATGACAGCAGCTGGTCCTGGGACGACTTCGCCAAGACCGCCTCGGAAGTGACGGCCAAGAGTCCCAAGGGAACGTACGGCACGGCCACCGTCCTCACGCACGACTCCCTGGACGCCTTCGCCCGTCAACGCGGCAAGTCCCTGTACACCCAGGATGGCCAGCTGGGGCTCGACAAGGACACTGTGCAGGACTACTTCGACTTCTCGCTGAAGCTCAGCGAGTCCGGCGCGGCCCCCAGCGCTTCGGAGACCGTGGAGAAGCTCAATGTCAGCACGGAGCAGACGCTGATGGGCATGGGGCAGGCTGGCATGATGCTTACCTGGAGCAACTCCCTTTCAGCACTGAGCAAGGCTTCCGGCGCGGAGCTGAAGCTGCTCAAGCTCCCGGGCGAAACTCCCACCCCGGGCATCTGGCTCCAGTCTTCGCAGTTCTACACGATTTCGGCCCGCAGCAAGCACACTGATGCCGCCGCCAAACTGGTGAGCTTCCTGGTCAACAACGAGGCCGCCGCCAAGATCATCCAGAGCGACCGCGGGGTGCCCAGCAACCCGGGCATGCGCACGGCCATCCAGGACCTGCTCACTCCCCAAGGCAAGGTTGAGGCCGCCTACATTGACCAGATCGGCAAGATGGACTTCGCGCCGACGTTCATCGGCCCCACCGGTTCCACGGCGGTTTCGGAGATCACTGCGCGCATAAACACCGATGTCCTGTTCAAGCGCCTGACTCCTGAGAAGGCTGCCGAGCAGTGGCTCAGCGAGAGCAAAGCGGCCATCGGCAAGTAGCCAGGAGCAACGCGGGGTCACTTTTGGCCCGTCCAGGGGTGGAACATGGGCCACAAGTGACCCCGCGTTGCTTTAGGAGACTTCCAGGTAGGGGTCGGCCCACGCGCCGATGATCCGCGCCACGCGCGCAGCCTGGCCCTTCCCCGTGAGGAGGTGCTCGCTGCCCTCCAGGGAGATGAAACTCCGAGGGTGCCGGGCGGTTTGGAAGATCTCGCTGGCGTTGTCGATACCCACCGTATTGTCCGTGGGGGAGTGCATCACCATCAGCGGCTTGTGGAGCGTCCGGATGCAGTCGCGCAGGTCAGCGCTTTCGACGTCCTCCACAAAGTGGCGGCGAACCTCCATCGGACGCCCTCCCAGGTCGACCACGGCGCTGCCGTCGCGCAGGATGGAGTCGATCTCAGTGTCGAACATGTGCTCCACGTGCTTGGGCTCGTAGGGCGCCGCCACGGTCACGACAGCGTTGAGGCCGGGGATGTCGCGGGCAGCGGCGAGGACGGCTGCGCCACCGAAGGAATGACCCACCAGCAGGGAAATCGCGCGTCCCTGCTCACGCATGAAGGCTGCGGCCAGGATTGTGTCGGCCACCTTGACGCTGAACGAGCCGGCGGACCATTCGCCACCCGAGCCGCCAAGGCCGAGGTTGTCGAACCGGAGCATCTCTACTCCCTGCTCAGCCAGGCCCTTGCAGATCCGTGAAGCGGCCGGGCTGTCCTTACCCAGGGTAAGACCATGAGAGTAGAGGCCCCAGCCGCGTACCGGTCCCTCGGGCACGTCCACGATTCCGGCCAGCGTATCGCCGGTGCTTCCCGTGAAGGTGATCTTCTCAGAGCGTGACACGCTGGTCTCCTTGCGTTGCGATGTGTGGTTGCGGGAGTTGATTAACGACGACGGCGCCCCTCACCTGCAGAGGTGAGCGGCGCCGTCGACGTGCTGTTCTTCGAGGAACGGCTGGTTAGATCTTGCGGGCCAGGATGGCTTGCTTGACCTCAGCGATTGCCTTGGTCACCTGGATGCCGCGGGGGCATGCTTCCGAGCAGTTGAAGGTGGTACGGCAGCGCCACACGCCTTCTTTGTCGTTGAGGATCTCAAGGCGCATGTCGCCGGCGTCATCACGGGAATCGAAGATGAAGCGGTGTGCGTTGACGATTGCTGCCGGGCCGAAGTACTGGCCATCGGTCCAGAAGACCGGGCAGGACGAGGTGCAGGCTGCGCAGAGGATGCACTTGGTGGTGTCGTCAAAACGCTCACGGTCCTCAACGGACTGCAGGCGCTCCTTGGTGGGCTCGTGGCCCTTGTTGATCAGGAAGGGCATGACCTCGCGGAAGGACTGGAAGAAGGGTTCCATGTCCACGATCAGGTCCTTCTCCACTGGGAGGCCCTTGATCGGCTCGACGGTGATGGGCTTGGACGTGTCCAGGTCCTTCAGCAGCGTCTTGCAGGCGAGGCGGTTGCGGCCGTTGATGCGCATGGCGTCGGATCCACAGACGCCGTGGGCGCAGGAGCGACGGAAGGAGACGCTGCCGTCGATTTCCCACTTGACCTTGTGCAGGGCGTCCAGCACACGGTCCGTGCCGTACATGGTCAGCTTGTAGTCGTCCCAGCGCGCTTCTTCCGAGATCTCGGGGTCGTAGCGGCGCACGCGGAGCGTGATGTGGAACGTGGGAATTTCACCGTCGCCGGCAACACTCGCCGGAAGCTCGATCTTTGATGCGGGCTCTGCCATTTCGGTCGTCATTAGTACTTACGCTCCATCGGCTCGTAACGGGTGAAGATCACGGGCTTCGTCTCCAGACGGATGCCCGCAACGGATTCCGCCGAGGAGGCGGCAGTGACGGACGTGTCCAGGTAAGCCATGGAGTGCTTCATGAACTTCTCGTCGTCGCGGTCCGGGAAGTCCTCGCGGTAGTGGCCACCGCGGGACTCTTCACGGTGCAGAGCACCGACGGTCATGACCTTGGCCATGTCCAGCAGGAAGCCCAGCTCCACTGCTTCCAGGAGGTCCAGGTTGAAGCGCTTGCCCTTGTCCTGGACGGTGACGTTCTTGTACCGCTCTTCGAAGGATGCGATGTCGCGAAGGACCTGCTCCAGGGATTCCTTGGTACGGAACACCTGCATGTTGGCGTCCATGGTGTCCTGCAGTTCCTTGCGGATCTGGGCAACACGCTCGGTGCCGGTGCCGCTGAGCAGGCCATCCAGGATGCCGCGGGTCATTGCTTCGGGGTCCTCGGGCAGCTCGACGAAGTCGGCCGTCTTGGAGTACTCGGCAGCTGCAATGCCTGCACGCTTGCCGAAGACATTGATGTCCAGGAGCGAGTTGGTGCCAAGGCGGTTGGAGCCGTGCACGGAAACACAGGCAACCTCACCGGCGGCGTACAGTCCGGGAACGATCGTGTCGTTGTCCTGGAGTACCTCGGTGGTGATGTTGGTGGGAATGCCGCCCATGGCGTAGTGCGCTGTGGGGAACACGGGGACGGGATCGGTGAACGGTTCCACACCCAGGTAGGTGCGGGCGAACTCCGTGATGTCCGGGAGCTTGGCTTCGATGTGGGCCGGCTCGAGGTGGGTCAGGTCCAGGAGGACGTAGTCCTTGTTCGGACCACAACCGCGGCCCTCACGCACCTCGTTAGCCATGGCGCGGGCCACGATATCACGGGGAGCGAGGTCCTTGATGGTGGGGGCGTAGCGCTCCATGAAGCGCTCACCTTCCGAGTTACGCAGGATGGCACCTTCACCGCGTGCACCTTCGGTGAGGAGGATGCCCAGGCCTGCAAGACCTGTCGGGTGGAACTGGAAGAACTCCATGTCTTCCAGCGGAATGCCGCGGCGGAAGGCGATGCCCATGCCGTCGCCCGTGAGGGTGTGGGCGTTGGATGTGGTCTTGAAGACCTTGCCCGCGCCACCGGAGGCGAACACGACGGACTTGGCCTGGAAGACGTGCAGCTCGCCCGAGGCGAGGTCGTAGGAGACCACACCGGCGACACGCTTCTGCTTGTACGGCGTGCCGTCTTCGCGGACGGCGTCTTCCTCGACGATCAGCAGGTCAAGGACGTAGTACTCGTTGTAGAACTCAACGTTGTGCTTGACGCAGTTTTGGTACAGGGTCTGCAGGATCATGTGGCCCGTGCGGTCGGCTGCATAGCAAGCGCGACGGACAGGAGCCTTGCCGTGGTCACGGGTGTGGCCACCGAAGCGGCGCTGGTCGATGCGCCCTTCAGGCGTGCGGTTGAATGGCAGACCCATCTTTTCCAGGTCCAGCACGGCGTCAATGGCTTCCTTCGCCATGACCTCGGCTGCGTCCTGGTCAACCAGGTAGTCGCCACCCTTGATGGTGTCGAAGGTGTGCCATTCCCAGTTGTCTTCTTCGACGTTGGCCAGTGCTGCGCACATACCACCCTGGGCCGCACCGGTGTGCGAGCGGGTGGGGTAGAGCTTGGTCAGTACCGCTGTGCGTGCACGCTGACCGGACTCGATCGCGGCGCGCATGCCGGCGCCACCTGCACCGACAATGACGACGTCGTACTTATGGACCTGCATACCAGATGCTCTCTCTTTCAAAATTCAGATGGTCGGCGGAGGCTGCTCCGCTACGTCAGGCGGGCCGGCAAGCCGGCCACGCCAATGCGGCACGGGCCGCTACGGGGCCGGGCAGAATCCGCCAGGAAGCTGAACGCCGTCGACGACGGGGCACGGGTTGAACGTGAAGATCACCAGGGTGCCGAGGATGATGATGACCAGCGTGGCTGCGTAGAGAACCATCTTGAGCCAGAAGCGCGTGGAATCCTTCTCGGCGTAATCGTTGATGATGGTGCGGACACCGTTGGTGCCGTGCAGCATGGCAAGCCACAGCATGGCCAGGTCCCAGAACTGCCAGAAGGGATCGGCCCACTTACCGGCGACGAAACCGAAATCGATGGCGTGGATGCCTTCGCCTACCAGCAGGTTAACGAAGAGGTGGCCGAAGATCAGCACCACCAGGACGATGCCGGAGAGGCGCATGAAGAGCCAGGCGATCATCTCGAAGTTGCCACGGCTGGAGCCGGTGCGGTTGTACTTCGGGGCGATCTTTCCGCTGCGCGGAGATTCGATGGTTGTCATGGCTTAGTGGCCTCCCAGCGCGAGGGAAAGGTGGCGGATGGCGAAGCCGGCGAACGTGACCAGCCACAGCGCAAGCACGACCCAGAGCATCTGGCGCTGGTACTTTGCGCCCTTCTTCCAGAAGTCGATCGCGATCACACGCAGGCCATTGAAGGCGTGGAAGATGATCGCGGCGACCAGGCCCGTTTCCCCCAGGGCCATGAGGGGGTTCTTGTAAGCACCAATGACGGCCGTGTAGGCCTCAGGGGACACGCGCACCAATGAGGTGTCCAACACATGGACCAACAAGAAGAAAAAGATCACTACACCGGTAATACGATGTCCAACCCAGGACCACATGCCTTCACGGCCGCGGTACAAGGTGCCAGCTGGTTTTGTCGGCACTGATTAAACCTTCCTGCAACACAGCGGCGCTGGCATGGGATCCACGCGGGGGGAACGCCTGCTGCGAGAGCACTCGTAGCTCACGCCTAAATCTAGGCTTCGCTCACAGCATATTCAATTTAGGACGGGCTTCTCTGCTTGTTAATTCCATGTTTCCTGCCCGGATTCAGGCGATTTTGGATACTGTCTGAGACGAACGCCACATGCGTGGCGTTCTGCGGAGCTTACCGCTTGCGTCGGATAAAGTGTTGCGGTGAGTACAGAAGACGCGAAATACCCGGAATCGCCCATGAACCGCTTCCATGCGGTTATTCCGGCGGGCGGTGTGGGGACCCGGCTATGGCCGCTCTCGCGTGCCGCCGCGCCTAAGTTCCTGCACGACCTGACCGGGTCCGGCAGCACCTTGCTGAGGGCTACCTACGACCGCCTGGAGCCACTGGCCGGTGAACGCGTACTGGTAGTGACGGGCGAGGCCCACCGTGCGGCTGTCTGCCGCCAGCTCCCGGAAGTAGGGGACGACGAATTGGTGCTCGAAAGCGAGCCCAAGGATTCAGGTGCGGCGATCGGCCTGGCCGCTGCCATCCTTTACCGCCGCGATCCGGAGACCATCATGGGGTCCTTCGCCGCTGACCATGTGATCAGCCCCGACGACCTGTTCCAGGAGACTGTCCGGGAGGCGATCTACACCGCAGCCACGGGCAAGATTGTCACCATCGGCATCAAGCCCACCCACGCCTCCACGGGCTTCGGCTACATCCGTTCGGGCGCTGCGCTCAACGTTGACGGCGCTCCGAACGCGCTGGCGGTGGCCGAATTCGTGGAGAAGCCCAGCCAGGAAGTTGCCAATAAGTACGTCGAAGCAGGCGACTACGTTTGGAACGCAGGCATGTTCGTGGCTCCCGTCGCGTTGATGCTCAAGCACCTCGAAGCCAACCAGCCCGTACTCTTCGCCGGCCTCCAGGAGATCGCCGAGGCCTGGGACACCCCGCAGCGGGCTGAGGTTACCGCCCGTGTGTGGCCCACCCTGCCCAAGATTGCGATTGACTATGCAGTAGCCGAGCCCGCAGCGGCAGCCGGCGACGTCGCCGTCGTGCCTGGCACCTTCCGGTGGGACGACGTTGGCGACTTTGCCGCGATCGGTCGCCTGAACAACGCCGGCGACGTCGACGAAGTGACGGTTCTCGGCGAGGGCGCACGCGTGTTCGCGGAGGATGCCAGCGGCGTGGTGGTTTCGGACACCAAGCGTGTGATCGCCCTGATCGGTATCAAAGACGTGGTCATCGTGGACACCCCGGATGCCCTGTTGGTCACCACGAAAGAGCATGCCCAACTGGTGAAAGGCACCGTTGACGCCCTGAAAGCCAGCGGCGACACGGACGTCCTGTAGCCCGAGCCTTATACCGTGAGCCACCTCTTTGCTTGTCCTGCGTCTGAACGCGGCGTAACCAAGAGGTGGCTTTCGGTCTTCGGGTGCCCCGGATGGCTAGAGTTGTGACGTGCGCAATTACACGACTGAAACCGAGCCCGCCCCCGTTGTGAGTCCCTGGGTTGATGAACTGCTCCCCGGGCTCATTGAGTTCCGCCGGGACCTCCATGCGCACCCGGAACTGTCGTTCAAGGAGTTCCGCACCACGGACAAACTCGTAGAGCGGCTCGAAGCAGCCGGACTCAAGCCGCGCCGGCTCGAAGGAACCGGGCTCACCGTCGACGTGGGGGAGGGTCCCATCGCCACGGCTCTTCGCGGGGACATTGACGCTTTGCCGATCATCGAGGAAACCGGCCTGCCGTTCGCCTCCAAGAACCACGGCGTGACGCATGCCTGCGGACATGATGTCCACACCACTGCGATGCTTGGCATTGCCCTGACACTCCAGCGGATGCACAAGAACAACCCGCTGGGCGGCACGGTGCGGATCATTTTCCAGCCTGCCGAGGAAACGATGCCCGGCGGCGCGTTGTCCTGCATCGAGCAGGGGGTGCTTGAGGGCGTGCCGCGCATCCTGGCACTGCACTGCGACCCGAGGATCAACGTGGGCCAGATCGGCACGCGCATCGGCGCCATCACGTCAGCGTCGGACACCATCAAAATCGAGCTCTCCGGCCGCGGCGGCCACACCTCCAGGCCGCACCTGACCGAGGACCTGGTGTTCGCGTTGGCCCAGATAGCGGTGAATGTTCCCGCAGTGCTGTCCCGCAGGGTGGACGTCCGCAGCGGCGTCTCCGTGGTGTGGGGACAGATTTCGGCAGGTTCGGCGCCGAACGCCATTCCCGGTACGGGCTACATGGCCGGCACCATGCGTTGCCTGGACCGCGATGCCTGGCACAGTGCGGGCGAGTTGCTGGACGACGTCGTCCGGCAGGTCGCTGCGCCCTACGGCGTGGACGTGCACCTGGAGCACACCCGGGGCGTGCCTCCCGTGGTGAACTCCGAGCATGAGACGGCCCTCATCGAAGCCTCTGCCCGCGCGGAACTGGGGGAGAACGCTGTTGTGCTCACCCCGCAGTCCATGGGCGGCGAAGACTTTGCGTGGTTCCTGGCGGACCTGCCCGGCGCCATGATGCGCCTGGGTACGCACACCCCCGGCGGCGAGGAATACGATCTTCACCGCGGCGACTTCATCGTTGATGAGCGCGCCCTTGGCTACGCTGTCCGCGTCCTCACTGCGGCTGCACTCCGTACCATCCGCGACCTTCCCCAGTAGCCCGACCGGGGGACAGCAGATGTCCCGTTGAGCCCTCTTTGGAGCATTCGCTGTCCCTTGCTTGGGCAGCCTGCCTCCAATTGAGTTGTGCGCAATTGAATTGTGCACTATCGTTTTATCCATGAGTGATGCACCCCGCCTCCGCCACCAGGTCTGCTTTGCGCTGTACTCGGCATCAAAGGCCGCGACGGCGGTCTACCGCCCCGTCCTCGACGACCTCGGCCTGACCTACCCGCAGTACCTGGTGATGCTGGTGTTGTGGGAGCAGGAGCCGCGAAGCGTCCGGGAACTCGGTGCCGAACTGGGGCTGGACTCCGGAACATTGTCGCCGTTGCTAAAACGGCTTGAAGGCCTGGGGCTCGTTGCGCGGAAACGCTCCGCCGAGGACGAACGCCGCGTGGATGTGGTCCTGACCGACGCCGGAACAGCGCTGAGCGCCAAGGCCCAGGCAGTGCCCCAACGGTTGGCCGACGCTGCCGGACTTTCCGCAGCCGAAATCGAGCAGCTCCACGCAACCCTCGGCAAGCTCACCGCAGCCCTGAACAGCTCACTTTGAGGCCCTGAACAGCTCACTCTGAATTTTTCCATGCCATCCCATTCCCGAAGAGAAACGGAAACACCATGAAGACTCTCTACACAGCGGAGGCGCTTGCCTCCGGCGAAGGCCGTGACGGCAACGCCCGCACCAAGGACGGCAAGCTGGATGTAGCCCTCGCCAGCCCGGTGGAACTCGGTGGCAACGGCCAGGGAACCAACCCCGAGCAGCTTTTCGCAGCCGGCTATGCAGCCTGCTTCCACTCGGCGCTGCGGCTGGTTGGCCGCAAGGAGCGTGCCGACGTCAGCGACTCTGCCGTTGCGGCGAAGATCCACTTTGGCGCGCTGACCGACAGCGAAGGCTACGGCCTCGCTGCCGAACTCGAGATCGCCTTGCCTGCCCTGGACCGCGAAACCGCCGAAGCCCTGATGGCCAAGGCGCACCAGATCTGCCCCTACTCCAACGCCACCCGCGGCAACATGAACGTTGACCTCAAGCTCGTGGAGTTCGCAGCATGAGCGCCGTAGCAGGCACCCCGGTGCAGACCCGCGAAATCCACCTTGCCTCCCGCCCCGTCGGCCGTCCGGCGCCGGAGAACTTCCGTCTGGCACAGGCTGAACTGCCGGAGCTCGCTGAAGGCCAGCTCCTGGTGAAGAACCAGTTCATGTCCGTGGATCCTTACATGCGCGGCCGGATGAACGACGTCAAGTCGTACTCGGCGCCGTTCCGCCTCGATGCAGCGCTCGACGGCGGTGCCGTAGGTGAGGTGATCGCGTCCCGTTCGGACGCGCACAAGGTGGGTGACGTCGTCGTGCATCAACTGGGGTGGCGCGAACACGCGGTGGTTGACGCTGCGGACATCACGCCGGTGCCGGGCGGACTCGCTCCCACCTCGGCCTTCCTCGGCGCGCTGGGCATGACCGGCCTCACGGCCTATGCCGGCCTGCTGAAGGTTGCCGAGTTCAAAGAGGGCGACGTCGTGTTCGTCTCCGGAGCGGCCGGTGCAGTCGGTTCCATGGTGGGCCAGATTGCCAAGGCCATGGGCGCCTCCAAGGTCATCGGCAGCGCCGGTTCGCCGGAAAAGGTCGCACGGCTGCTGGAACTGGGCTTCGACTCCGCGTTCAACTACAACGATGGTCCCGTCCTCGAGCAGCTCCAGGAAGCTGCAGGGGAGCGCGGCATCGATGTGTACTTCGACAACGTTGGCGGGGAACACCTCGAGGCCGCCCTGGCAACGCTCACGGTAGGCGGACGCGTGGCAATGTGCGGTGCGATCGCCCAGTACAACTCCACTGAACCTCCGGCAGCGCCGCGGAACATGGCAGTGGCGATCGGCAAGCAGCTGACCCTTCGCGGGTTCCTCGTCGGCGGGCAGCGCCAGCATGCTGCCGAGTTTGCCCAAAAGATGGCCGGATGGCTTGCCGACGGCACCATCAGCTACGACGAGACGATCGTTGACGGCTTGGAAAATGCGCCCCAGGCGTTCATTGATTTGCTGGATGGAGCGAACACAGGAAAGATGCTCGTCCGCCTGTGATGCGACAGTAGCCGGGTGTGACTTGCACACCCGGCTACTGCTTGGTAACAAAAAGTCAACAATCTGAGCGGCAGGCCGCCTTTGTGCTATCCGGGTGTGTTCCAGGCCACTAGGGTGGTGTCATCAATGCGCTTCGGCGCAGCTGCGAGCATCAGTGAAAACAGAATTTCTGCCTCAGGTATAGGAAACGGACACTCATTGACCATCCGTCGTAGCGCCAATCACTTTCTTCCTGGAGGAAAATTGAAGAAACCACTGCGTGCCACCCTGAAGCGCGGTTCAATGGCCGGTGTTGCAACCGTCGGCGCAGCAGCGCTCCTGCTGACCGGCTGTGGCCAGGCCCCCGACGCCGGATCCGGCGCCGCCACCAAGAGCGACTTCCTCGGATGCATCGTTTCCGACTCCGGCGGATTCGACGACCAGTCGTTTAACCAGTCCTCCTTCGAGGGACTGAAGAAGGCCGAAGCAGATCTGGGCATCCAGACCAAGTCGGCCGAATCCAAGGCGAACAGCGACTTTGAGACCAACCTCAACGGCATGGTCTCCGCAGGCTGCAACCTGACTGTCACGGTGGGCTTCCTCCTGGGCGACGCCACCAAGGCCGCTGCCGAAAAGAACACCGACAAGCACTTCGCGATCATCGACTTCGCGTACGACGCCCCGATCGCCAACGTCAAGCCCGTCGTCTACGACACCGCCCAGGCTGCATACCTTGCGGGCTACGCCGCTGCTGCAACCACCAAGACCGGCAAGGTGGGAACCTTCGGCGGCATCAAGATCCCCACGGTGACGATCTTCATGGATGGTTTCTACGACGGCGTCCAGGCCTACAACAAGGCCAAGAACAAGAACGTCCAGGTTGTCGGCTGGGACAAGAACACCCAGGACGGCTCCTTCACCGGCGACTTCGAGAAGCAGGACACCGGCAAGCAGGTCACCATCAACCTCCTGGACCAGGGCGCGGACATCGTCATGCCCGTCGCCGGTCCGGTTGGCAAGGGTGCCGGTGCCGCGCTTAAGGAAGCCAAAGCCGCCGGTAAGGACGTCAAGCTGATCTGGGTTGACTCCGACGGCTACCTGACGGCTCCCGAATACAAGGACCTCATGCTGACCTCCGTGGTCAAGCAGATGGGCGAGGCCGTCGAAACCGTGGTGAAGGACGACAAGGACGGCAAGTTCAGCAACAAAGCCTACGTTGGCACGTTGGAGAACGACGGCGTGGCCATTGCCCCGTTCCACGATCTCGACTCGGCTGTTTCTGCAGAAACCAAGTCCGAACTTGACGCTCTGAAGGCGGATATCGTCTCCGGCAAGCTCGTGGTCGAATCGAAGGCAAGCCCCAAGAAGTAAGCAATTCCTGGACGCGCCGCCAGTACCGAGCCCCGGTACTGGCGGCGCGTTTTTGCCCTGACTAGGCTGAACCCAAAGCTCGTTGCTTTGGAGCTGTTCAGCTGTCCCTCGGACTCACAGAACGGTGGGAGTTGTGAAACTCGAATTGAAGGGGATCTCGAAAGCCTTCGGGACCTTCTACGCCAACCAAGACATCGACCTCGTGGTCGAATCCGGCCAGATCCACTGCCTTCTAGGCGAAAACGGTGCCGGCAAATCAACCCTCATGAACGTGCTGTACGGGCTCTACGAGCCCACCGCCGGCCAGATCCTGGTAGATGACCAACCCGTCAACTTCCGCGGCCCCGGCGATGCCATGGCGGCGGGCATCGGCATGGTGCACCAGCACTTCATGCTGGTCCCGGTCTTCACGGTCGCCGAGAACGTTGCGCTCGGTGCTGAACCGACGTCGTTCGGCGGTGTCCTCAGCATCGATGAAACCCGGAAGAAGATCCGGGAAATCTCCGACAAGTACGGCTTCGACGTCGATCCCGATGCCCTGGTGGAGGACCTCCCCGTGGGCGTCCAGCAGCGCGTGGAGATCATCAAGGCGCTGGTACGGGAAGCCAAGGTCCTCATCTTGGACGAGCCCACAGCCGTGCTGACCCCGCAGGAAACCGATGAGCTCCTGGACATCATGCGCCAGCTCAAAGCCGGCGGCACGTCCATCGTCTTCATTTCGCACAAGCTGCGGGAAGTGAAGGCTGTTTCCGACGTCATTACCGTGGTCCGCCGCGGCAAAGTGGTAGGCGACGCCCCTCCTACGGCATCGGCCACGGAGCTTGCTTCCATGATGGTGGGCCGGCCGGTCAGCCTGAGCCTGAACAAGGCTGCCGCGCAGCCGAAGGAAACCACGTTCGTCGTCGAAAACCTCACTGTCCGCGCCGCCAACGGCACCAACGTCGTGGACGGCATCAGCTTCGATATCGCCCAAGGTGAGATCCTCGCCGTCGCCGGTGTCCAGGGCAACGGCCAAACGGAACTGACGGAAGCCATCCTCGGCATCCAGGAACATGTCACAGGTTCGGTGGTCCTGGACGGGAAGCAGCTTCTCGGCCTGCCCGTCAAGGAAGTCCTGCGTTCCGGCGTCGGCTTCGTTCCTGAAGACCGTACCGTGGACGGCCTGGTGGGCCCGTTCTCCGTGGCCGAAAACCTGGTGCTTGACCTCTACGACCAAGCACCGTTTGCCAGCGGCATCAGCATGAAGCCTGCCAAGGTTGCAGAGCATGCCAAGGCCAAGATCGCGGAATTCGATATCCGTACCCCCTCCGCGGGGTCGGCTGCGGGGACCCTGTCCGGCGGTAACCAGCAAAAAGTGGTCATGGCCAGGGAACTTTCGCGTCCGCTGCGGTTGTTCATTGCAAGCCAACCCACACGCGGTGTGGACGTCGGTTCCATCGAGTTCCTGCATAAGCGCATCGTCGCCGAGCGGGATGTCGGAACGCCGGTCATGATCGTTTCCACAGAGCTTGATGAAGTCATTGAGCTCGCAGACAGGATAGCCGTGCTCTACAAGGGCAAACTCGTGGGCATCGTCCCGGCGGGAACACCACGCGACACGCTCGGCTTGATGATGGCCGGCGTCGGCCCCGAAGGAGGCTCCGATGACCAGTAGCAGCGACGGGTCCGCCAAGGACCAGAGACCTGGAGAATCCACCGCGGAAGTCCGGGCAGCTGACGTTGCCTTGGATACTGCCGGCGGTGCGCTGGAGCCGTCGATCGTTCCTGTCTCCTCCCAGAGCGGCGAACCGGGGCACCAACAAGGCAACGTCATGCGTCGGATCGTGATGGGCAATGGCTTCGTTTCGGTCCTGGCCGTGATCGTGGCCCTTTTCCTCGGTGGACTGTTGATTGCCAGTACGGACACCCAGGTGGCCAAGACCGCAGGGTACCTGTTCGCCCGCCCCAGCGACTTCCTGAGTGCGCTGTGGTCTGCCATGACGGACAGCTACGTGGCCCTCTTCCAAGGTGCGGTGTTCAACACCCGCCAGGGGTTCGCTCCGCTGCTTGAAACCATGACAGTGGCGACGCCGCTCATTTGCGCGGGCCTGGGCGTGGCCCTGGCGTTCCGCGCAGGCCTGTTCAACATCGGTGCGCAGGGGCAGATCATCATCAGTGCCACCCTGGCCGCCTATGTTGGTTTCACCTGGCACCTGCCGTTTGGCCTGCACCTCCTCCTGGTGATCATCATGGGTGTCCTCGGTGGCGCCGCATGGGGCGCAATCGTTGGGATCCTTAAGGCCAGGACCGGCGCGCACGAGGTCATCGTGACCATCATGCTGAACTACGTGGCGCTGTTCCTGCTGGACTTCCTCCTGAACACCGCCGCCTTCCGGCGCCCTGGGGACAACAGCCCCATTTCGCCGCGTCTGGATGAATCGGCCACCTATCCGGTGCTGATCCCGGGATCCCGGCTCCACCTGGGCTTCCTGGTGGCCATCGCGCTGACCTATGGCGTGTGGTGGCTGCTGAACCGCTCCACCATCGGTTTCGAATTCCGTGCCGTCGGCGCCAACCCCGTGGCCGCGCGTACGGCCGGGGTGAAGGTGCCACGCGCCACCATCATGGTGATGGCTTTGGCCGGTGCCCTGGCGGCGTTCGGCGGTGTCGCACAGGTTGCGGGCACGGAGAAAGTCCTCACCGGCGGCGTGGCTGCACAGATCGGATTCGACTCCATCACTGTTGCCCTGCTGGGCCGCAGTACACCGTGGGGCACGTTCTTCGCCGGACTGTTGTTCGGGGCTTTCCGTGCCGGTGCCGTGCAGATGCAGATCCAGACGGGAACCCCCATCGACATCGTGCTCGTGGTCCAATCCCTGATCGTCCTGTTCATCGCCGCACCGCCCCTGATCAGGTCAATCTTCCGGCTCGAGGGCAAGAAAAAGAAGAAGAACAAGACACCGAAGGCGGCTCCTGAAGCTGCCCTTGCCAATGCCACCGGAGGTGCCAAATGAGCGCGACAACCACCGCTCCAACGCCCGGGTCCACGGCCCTGCCGGGGTTCCGGCCCTCACTGAAGGTTCCGGTTTCGCTGGGCGTCCTCGCCCTCATCGCGCTGGTGTTCTTCGGCTTCCTGGGCTCGGACAAGACCGCGGAGATGAAAATCAGCGACGCCGGTGACGCCGTTGCCGTTCCTGCCCTCATGATTCCGGGACAGGTGGGCGGCATTGTCTTCGGCATCCTGCTGCTGGCCATGGCTGCCTACTCGATCTACCTCTGGACGCAGGGGGAAAAATCGCCGAAGTGGCTCCCCATTGCCTTTGCCGTGGTCTTTGTCTTCGCCCTCCTGGTGTGGATCGTGGCCGGGGCCCGCCAGCCATCCATCTCATTGGCGGGCCTGGTCGCCGGGTCGGTGACCCTCGCTGTTCCGTTGGTTTTCGGCTCGCTGTCCGGTGTTTTGTGTGAGCGCGTCGGCGTCGTCAACATCGCCATCGAAGGCCAGCTTCTGGGCGGCGCTTTCACGGCGGCGCTCGTAGCCACCATGACCGGCAGCCCGTACATCGGCCTGATTGCGGCTGCTGCCGCCGGCGCGGTGGTGTCCATGGTCCTCGCGGTCTTCAGCATCAAGTACCTCGTCAACCAGATCATCGTCGGCGTGGTGCTCAACGTCCTGGTCTCGGGCCTCACGGGCTTCCTGTACGGCACCCTCATGGTTCCCAACAAGGAGCAGTTCAACACCCCGGGCCGCCTGGACATCCTGCCGATCCCGCTGCTCTCGGATATCCCCATCATCGGGCCCATCCTGTTCGAGCAGTCCATCGCGGGCTACCTCATGTACATCGCGGTGGCCGTGGTGTGGTTCGGCTTGTTCAAGACCCGCTGGGGCTTGCGCGTCCGCGCTGTCGGTGAGCACCCGCAAGCGGCCGATACCCTGGGCATCAATGTCAACGCCACCCGATTCTGGAATGTCACCCTGGGCGGTGCGATCGCCGGTATCGGCGGGGCTGTGTTCACCCTGGTGACCATCGATTCCTTCACCAAGGACATCTCTGGTGGCCGCGGCTTCATTGCCCTCGCTGCCCTGATCTTTGGCCGTTGGAATCCGATCGGCGCGTTCCTGGCGTCGCTGCTCTTTGGTTTCGCGTACAACCTGCAGTCGATTCTGGGCATCATCGGTACCCCGGTGCCCAGCCAGTTCATGGCCATGCTGCCGTACCTGGTGACCATCTTCGCCGTCGCCGGTTTGGTGGGTAAGTCGCGGCCACCGGCCGCAAGCGGCATACCGTACGTGAAGGGTTGACGATGCCGGAAAACGACGTCGACTGGCCCGCCCTGGAAGCAGCCGCGAAACAGGCCATGGAAAACGCCTACGCTCCGTACTCGAAGTTCCCGGTGGGGGCTGCTGCCCTCACCGACGACGGCAGGATCGTCAGCGGCTGCAACGTCGAGAACGCCAGCTACGGGCTGACCCTCTGTGCCGAGTGCGCGCTGGTGGGCCAACTCCACATGACCGGTGGCGGAAGGCTTGCCGCGTTCTATTGCGTGGACGGGCAAGGCAACATCCTCATGCCGTGTGGCCGCTGCCGCCAGTTGCTTTATGAATTCAGGGCCCCCGGCATGCAGCTCATGACCACCCAAGGCATCAAAACCATGGACCAGGTACTGCCCGACGCCTTTGGTCCGGAACACCTGGAGGAAACCACGTGACCAGTACCGAAGCGTTCGACGCCGTTCAGATCATCACCATCAAGCGGGACAAGGGCACGCTCACGCCTGAGCAGATCGATTGGACAATCGACGCGTACACCCGTGGCGTGATCGCCGAGGAACAGATGGCAGCGCTCAACATGGCCATCCTCCTCAACGGCATGGACCGCGCCGAAATATCGCGGTGGACTTCCGCCATGATCGCCTCGGGCGAGCGGATGGACTTCTCGTCCCTCACAAGGCCCGACGGCGGCATGAAGGCTACGAGCGACAAGCACTCCACCGGCGGGGTCGGGGACAAGATCACGCTGCCGCTGGCACCTCTCGTGGCCGTCTTCGGCGTCGCGGTACCGCAGTTGTCGGGCCGCGGACTTGGCCACACCGGCGGGACCCTGGACAAGCTTGAGGCTATTCCCGGATGGCGGGCCAACCTCAGCAATGACGAGATCATGTCCCAGCTCCAGGACGTGGGAGCGGTCATTTGCGCGGCAGGTTCGGGGCTGGCGCCTGCGGACAAGAAGCTGTACGCACTCCGCGACGTCACGGGAACGGTGGAGGCGATTCCGCTGATTGCTTCCTCGATCATGAGCAAGAAGATCGCGGAGGGCACGGGATCGCTGGTGTTGGACGTCAAGGTTGGTTCGGGTGCTTTCATGAAGGATGAAGCCCGGGCCCGGGAGCTTGCCGAAACCATGGTGGCCCTGGGCAAGGACGCCGGCGTGCACACCGTGGCGCTGATAACGGACATGTCCACCCCGCTCGGATTGACAGCCGGAAACGCCATCGAGGTAGAGGAATCCGTGGAGGTCCTGGCCGGCGGCGGTCCGGAAGACGTCGTCGAACTGACGGTCCGCCTGGCTGAGGAAATGCTGGCCGGTGCCGGTATCCACGATGCTGATCCGGCAGCGGCGCTGAAGGACGGCAGGGCCATGGATGTCTGGAACCGGATGATCGAAGCCCAGGGCGGCGATCCCCGGGCCGCACTGCCGGTAGCCAAGGAATCCGAGGTTGTCTACGCCCCGGCAGATGGGGTCCTGGTGGAATTGGACGCTCTTTCCGTGGGCGTCGCAGCCTGGCGCTTGGGCGCCGGCAGGGCACGTAAAGAGGACCAGGTCCAGGCCGGGGCAGGCGTGCGCATGCACGCCAAGCCCGGCGCTTTGGTCCGCGCCGGCGAGCCGCTCATGACGCTCCTGACGGACACTCCGGAGAAGTTTGATCGTGCCAAGGAAGCCCTGCAGGACGCGGTGGTCATTGCCCCTGAGGGTTCACGTCCCGCCCGTCAGCTAATTATCAGCCGCATCGCCTAGGCTGGATTATTCCGGGCCGTCCTGCGGATGGCCCGGAATAATCGTCGTCCGGCGCCTGTGGGGGAGCCGCTACTCGAAGGAAACCGTGCAGGGCATCAACGACTTCATCCTCGCCGCGGCGGAACAGCCGTGGGTGTTGTTCCTGGTGCTCGCCTGTTGCCTCATTGACGGCTTCTTCCCACCGATCCCCAGTGAGTCCGTGGTGGTGGGCCTGAGCGCGGTCTCGGGCAGCAGCGGTTCGCCGAACATCTGGCTGCTGGGCTTGATGGCGGCACTGGGGGCTTTCGCCGGCGACAACATTGCCTACATCATCGGCCAGCGGATCGGCACGCAGCGCTGGCGCTGGATGCGGAGGCAACGGATGCAGGGCGCCTTCCGCTGGGCCGGCAAGGAACTGCGCAGGCGTGCTGCTTCGCTCATCATGGTCGCCAGGTTCATTCCCATCGGCAGGGTGGCGGTCAACCTCACCGCCGGAGCCACGCATTTCAATCACCGCCGCTTTGTTCTTCTGACCGCAGCCTCGGCAGTTCTCTGGGCCAGCTACTCAGTGGTGCTCGGATACTTCTTCGGCGTCTGGTTCGAGCACAACCATCTGCTGGGTGCCGTCATAGCGATTGTGGTGGCAGTGATCCTCGGCATCATCATTGACCGCATCATCAGCCGGGTGCGCGGATCCGTGCCCCTGGACGGCAAGAACATTCCCGGGCAGGACGTCCCGCCTCCACCCACGGTATGACACTCACGGCCTCCCAAGATCAGTCCGCCGGTTGACGCCTCCACGAAGCGTGACCGATAGCGTTAAGCGTGTGATCCCGGGGCTGGGGCGTAGCGAACGACGTCCCGGCCATGGGACACTAAGAGCGACTTCGGTCACACTGTCAAGTCATATTCATCTAGGAGCTACCGCCGCGTGGAGTTTTTGAACCAAATGCTCGAGCATGCAGCCGGGCAGCCCTGGATATATCCGGTACTTCTGGTCTTTTTCTTCATCGACGGATTTGCCACCATCCTTCCCAGCGAAACAGCCATCGTTGGCCTCTCGGCGCTGTCCCTTCACAGCGGAGAGCCCAACCTGTGGATACTGGGGGCAACCGCCCTGGTGGGAGCCATGGCGGGCGACAACATGGCCTACATGCTCGGCCGCAAGATCGGGCTCACACGGTGGAAGTGGATGCGCCGCCCCAAGGTGCAGAAGATGTTCGCGTGGGCCCAGTACGAACTGGACAAGCGCGGCGCGGTGCTCATCTTCACGGCACGCTACATCCCGTGGGGCCGCGTAGCTGTCAACTACGTCGCCGGGCAGACCGGATTCCGGCACCGGACCTTCTTCCTACTGGACGCCTTCGCCTGCATCACGTGGGTGGCCTATTCCATCGGGATCGGTCTGCTCGCCGGGCAGTGGGTCCACAACAACCCACTCCTGGGCGTTGGCATTGCGGTTGCCTTTGCCGTAGTCCTGGGTATCGTCGTCGATCACGCGCTCCGCTGGTGGCACAAGTACCTCGAGAAGAAGGATCACTCCAAGGACGCCGCCGCGAGTGCCGAGGCACCTGAGGTGGAAAAGTCCCAAAAGGCGGTTGTCGGCGTCGACCGTTCAAAGCCTGCTGGCTAAGGTCCCGCCGTCGCCCTAGTCTTAGTACGTGACTGAGCCCATACTTGACGCCGCCCCTGCCCTCGACTTCGATCTGAAGAGCCTCCCCAAAGTTTCCCTTCACGACCACCTGGATGGAGGCCTGCGCCCCGCCACCATCATCGAACTGGCCGAAGCCGTAGGCCACACGCTGCCATCCACCGATGCTGTCGCCCTCGGTGAATGGTTCCGCGAGTCCGCCGACTCCGGCTCGCTGGTCCGTTACCTCGAAACGTTCGACCACACCATCGCGGTTATGCAGACCAAGGAAGGCCTGTTCCGGGTCGCCAAGGAATTCGTTGAGGACCTGGCTGAAGACGGCGTGGTGTACGGCGAAGTCCGTTGGGCCCCGGAACAGCACCTCCAGAAGGGCCTGACCCTGGACGAAGTGGTGGAAGCCGTCCAGACCGGCCTCGAAGCGGGCGTGGATGCAGCAGAAGAGCGTGGCCAGCAGATCCAGGTCGGGCAACTAATCACCGCCATGCGCCACGCCGACCGTGGCCAGGAAATCGCTGAGCTCGCCGTCCGTCACCGGGCCAATGGAGCCGTCGGCTTCGATATCGCCGGGGCCGAGGACGGCTTCCTGCCCTCGCGCTTCAAGGATGCGTTCACCTACCTGGCGGAGAACAACTTCCCCGCCACAGTCCACGCAGGAGAGGCAGCCGGACTCGAAAGCATCCAGTCCGCACTCGTGGACGGCCGGGCACTGCGCCTTGGCCATGGCGTGCGGATCGCCGAGGACATCTCGGTTGAGTTCGAGGACAACTCGGACGACGACGGCGAAGACACCGTGGGCATGGTGACCATCGGCAGCGTGGCTGCCTGGGTCCGCGACCGCGGCATCGCCCTGGAGATCTGCCCGTCGTCCAACCTCCAGACCGGCGCCATTTCCGGTTTTGGCGAGGGCATTGAAAGCCACCCGGTGGACATGCTCTTCCAGCTCGGCTTCAACGTGACCATCAACACCGATAACCGCCTCATGAGCGGCGTCACCCTGACGGATGAGTTCGAGCTCCTGGTGGAGACGTTCGACTATGACCTCGATGACCTGCTGGAACTGACACTCAACGCAGCCGAAGCGGCCTTCCTGCCGCTGGATGAGCGCGAGGCGCTGGTCGAGTACATCAACGATGCCTACGCCAACCTCGGCTGACAATTGCTACGGGCTCACAGAGCTCATCGGGACGATCGCCGCATTACGTGAGCATTGCCCCTGGATGGGTGCCCTGACTCATGAGTCGCTGGTGGAGTACCTGATCGAGGAAGCCTATGAAGTGGTGGACTCGATCGAGGCGGGTGCTGTTGACGATGAGCTTCGCGGCGAGCTGGGCGATGTACTGCTTCAGGTAGTACTTCACGCCCGGCTCGCCGAGGAGCGCGGCAGCTTCGACTTCGAGGCCGTGGCCGCGGACATCAATGCCAAGATGATCCGGCGGAACCGGCACGTCTTCAAGCCCGACGGTTCCCTCCAGGAAAGCTCTCCGGCCAGTGTCGAGGAAATCATCCTCAAGTGGGACGCGGCCAAGCGTGCGGAGAAACCGGAGCGGGAGGACCCCTTCGAGGGCATTCCGCCCCACCTTCCGGCGTTGGCGGCGGCGCAGAAGTCCCTGGACCGGGCGGTCCGTGCAGGCTTGGACGTCGACGCGCAAGGCGCGCCGGCCGGCGTCGTTGTTCCCGTCATCCCTGCCACGGAAGAGGCGCTCGGCGAGTTGCTGCTGGCGGTCGTCGCCGGGGCCAGGGAGCAGGGACTCGACGCCGAACGCGCCCTCCGCGCCGCAGTTCGATCGTTTCAGAACAGCCCGGGCCAGCCTTCATGACGTGAAAGGTTGGAAGCCGTTCCGTAACCTGAGCCACTCTGGACTACGCTAGTAGCGACGAGGACGTTGAGAATTTCCCTCCTCATTCCTGTAATTTGCCCATAAGGAGCACATCCATGGCGCTTATCGATGCCATCCACGCACGCGAGATCCTTGATTCCCGCGGAAACCCGACCGTAGAAGTTGAGGTCCTGCTCTCCGACGGCCAGATCGGCCGCGCAGCAGTTCCCTCCGGTGCTTCCACCGGCGAGCACGAAGCTGTCGAACTCCGCGACGGAGACAAAGGCCGTTACCTCGGCAAGGGTGTCCAGAAGGCCGTAGACGCCGTCATCGACGAGATCTCCCCGGCACTCATTGGCTTCGACGCCACTGACCAGCGCAGCATCGACCAGGCCATGATCGACCTCGACGGCACGCCCAACAAGGGCAAGCTGGGCGCCAACGCCATCCTTGGTGTTTCCCTGGCCGTGGCCAACGCTGCAGCAGCTTCGGCTGACCTGCCGCTGTACAAGTACCTCGGCGGCCCGAACGCCCACGTGCTTCCGGTTCCCCTGATGAACATCCTCAACGGTGGCTCGCACGCCGACTCGGACGTCGACATCCAGGAATTCATGATCGCCCCGATCGGCGCCGAAACCTTCTCCGAAGGCCTCCGCTGGGGCGTTGAGGTCTACCACAACCTCAAGGCTGTCCTCCAGGAAAAGGGCCTCTCCACGGGCCTCGGCGACGAAGGCGGCTTCGCCCCCAACCTGCCGTCCAACCGCGCTGCACTGGACCTGATCCAGGAAGCCATCAAGAACGCCGGCTACACCCCGGGTACGGACATAGCACTGGCCCTGGACGTTGCCTCCTCCGAGTTCTTCAAGGACGGCGCCTACCAGTTCGAAGGCAAAGCACTCTCCGCCACCGAGATGAGCGCCTACTACGCCGAACTCGTTGCCGACTACCCGCTGGTCTCCATCGAGGACCCGCTGGACGAGAACGACTGGGAAGGCTGGAAGACCCTTACCGACACCATCGGTGACAAGGTCCAGCTGGTGGGCGACGACCTCTTCGTCACCAACCCGGTCCGCCTGCAGCAGGGCATCGACGCCGCCACGGCCAACTCCCTGCTCGTCAAGGTCAACCAGATCGGTTCCCTGACCGAGACGCTGGACGCCGTTTCCCTGGCCCAGCGCTCCGGCTACACCACCATCACCTCGCACCGCTCCGGCGAAACCGAGGACACCACGATCGCCGATATCGCCGTTGCCACCAACGCCGGCCAGATCAAGACCGGTGCCCCGGCCCGCTCTGAGCGTGTCGCAAAGTACAACCAGCTGCTGCGCATCGAAGAAGAACTCGACGACGCCGCACGCTACGCCGGCCGCGGCGCTTTCCCGCGTTTCAAGGGCTAGCCTTCAGCGAAATCAGTTGACCGGTGGCTATGGTGGAAAGACCATGGCCACCGGTTCTGTTTAAAGCTGGCCAGATTCGACAAGCAAGTTTCGACAAGCAAGTGCAGCAACCCCGCCAGGCAAGCACCGGGCATTACAGGAGTGTCATGGCCACCCGTCGTCCAAAAGTACCCAGGGCCGACGCCCTTGGCCGTTCTTCAGGCACAGCCCGCCCCGCAGGCGCAACACGCCCTCCCGGGACGTCCGCTGGCGGCCATGCCACCCCGCAGGCCTCCGAGGACGCCGACGTCATTTCCCTGGGTGCCTCACGCGCTGCTGATAAGCCGCGCACCTCTGACAAACCGACCGCGCCACGCACCACAGCGCCCGGCACCCCCGCGCCAGGCACCGGCAAGGCCGGAACAGGTTCCGGCAAAGCAGGCGGCAGCAAGACGGGCTCCGGCGGCAAAGGTGCGTCAGCAAAGGCGGGCGACACCGCAGGCAAGACGGACAAGGACTCCGACAATCTTGATCCCGTGCCCGCAAAAGCCTTCTCAGGCAGGATGCTGGCGCTGGCCGTGGTGATGATTGCCATCACCATCCTGTTGGCGCCCACCGTGAAGATCTTCCTGGAGAAGCGTGCTGAAATCTCAGCCCTGGAGGCCGAAATTGCCAGCCGCAAGGCGGAGCAAACTGAGCTGAACAAGCAGATCTCACGGTGGCAGGATCCCAACTATGTGAAACAGCAGGCCCGCGACCGCATTAACATGGTTATGCCGGGTGAAACAGGTTACTGGGTGTTTGGCGGGGAAGATGCCGCCGGCACGCCGGGTGGCCGCACCGGCTCCGGATCAACTGCAAACCCGGAGAATCTGCCCTGGGTGGATGCTCTCTGGGAGTCCATCAGACGATCGGCAACAGACTAGACGCGGCGCCCACCGCCGTCGTGTCCGCATGGGACACGGCAACAAGGGCAGGAAGGTTGGCAGCGCAAGTGGAAGAGAACACGGCAGCCGTGCCGCAGGAATCCCGCCAGCCATCAGCACACGACCTCGAGGTCCTCAGCCGCCAGCTCGGCAGGCCGGTCCGGGACGTCGTGGAGATCCCGGCACGCTGTGTGTGCGGCAACCCGCTGGTGGCGGCGACCGCGCCGCGGCTCAGCAACGGGACCCCGTTTCCCACCACGTTCTACCTGACCCACCCGGTCATCACCTCCGCTGTTTCGAGGCTTGAAGCAGGTGGGCTCATGAACGAAATGAACCAGCGCCTGACCGGTGAGCAGGACCTTGCTGACGCCTACCGGGGCGCCCATGAGGCGTATCTGCAGGCTCGAAACGACATCGCCGGCCGCTCCGGCACCGGTGCCGTCCCCGAGATCGACGGAATCTCCGCCGGGGGCATGCCGACCCGCGTGAAATGCCTGCACGTGCTGGTGGGCCACGCCCTGGCCGCTGGTCCGGGCGTCAATCCGCTCGGCGACGAGGCCATCGAAGCCATCTCCGAGTGGTGGACCAAGGACCGTTGTTACTGCGACGGAGCATGGGACACCGCGGGGGAGGCGCCCTCCCGGGACTTGAGCCGACACGGACCCCAGGGTCTTCCGGAGATCGTGGGACGCCCGGCGCCGGTGCGCAAGGCCCAGTCCACAACCCCTGCAGAAGAGGGAAACGCATGAGCCGTGTGGCCGCCATCGACTGCGGAACCAACTCCATCCGGCTCCTCATCGCCGACGCTTCGGCGAGCGGCGCACCGGGGCCGCTGACCGACGTCGTGCGTGAGATGCGCGTGGTGCGGCTGGGCCAGGGCGTGGATGCCACCGGCGAGCTTGCTCCGGAGGCCCTTGAGCGTACCTTCGCAGCCGCCCGCGATTACGCGCGCCTGATCGAGGACCATGGCGCCCGGCGGGTCCGTTTCGCAGCAACTTCGGCTACCCGCGATGCCCGTAACAGGCAGGTTTTCGTGGACGGGATCCGGGACTTGCTGGGAGTTGAGCCCGAGGTCATCTCCGGTGACGAGGAAGCTGCCTTGTCCTTCGCCGGCGCAAGCAGCGTCCTGCCCGTCACGGGGGAGGACGCCATCCTGGTGGTGGACCTCGGCGGCGGGAGCACGGAGTTTGTCCTGGGCGACTCTGGCGGCGTGATCGCCGCCCGATCCGTGGACATCGGCTGCGTGCGGCTCACCGAACGCCACCTTCGCAACGATCCGCCCACTGCCGCTCAAATCGCTGCCGCAGAGGCCGACGTCGATGCCGCGATCGACCTCGCGGCCCGGACGGTCCCGTTTGACCGCGCCACAGCCGTGGTTGGAGTGGCGGGCTCCATCACCACCATCACCGCGCACGCGTTGGGCCTGAGCGAATACCAGCCCGAGCGGATCCACGGCGCATCCCTGGACCTTGTGACCATCAGCGACGCCTGCACCAGCCTGCTGGAAATGACCCGGGCCGAACGCGCAGCGCTTCCCTACATGCATCCCGGACGCGTGGATGTCATCGGGGCCGGAGCCTTGGTGTGGCGCCGGATCCTGGCCCGGCTGGCTGAGGCCGGCAACGGCAGGATCCGTGGAGCCGTTTCGAGCGAGCACGACATCCTGGACGGCATTGCCCTGAGCATCCGGGACGCTGAATGACGGTGCTGCGCCGCCGTACCCTCTCCGCCGCCCTTGCCTCCGTGCTGGCCGGCGGTGCGCTGCTGGGTGCCGTCGTGACGGCTCCGGCCGCGGTGGCGGACGCCTGGCGTGACAAGGAGTTCTGGATCAAGGATTCCGGGGTTGCCAACGCCTGGCAGGTCTCCAAGGGGGCAGGGGTCAAAGTGGCGATCATCGACAGCGGCGTCGATGGGAACCACCCCGACCTCAAGGGTGCCGTGGTGGGCGGTACGGATGTCTCCGGAGCCGGTACCCCCGACGGGCAAAAGAGCATCGGTGCCAAGACCGAGCACGGAACGCTGGTGGCTACCATGCTGGCAGGGCGAGGGCATGCGACGCCCACGCCCCCACCGTCGGCGTCGGCTTCGGCTTCCGCGACACCCTCGTCCCCGCCTGTCCCCACGACTCCTCCTGCCGGGGGACCGGACGGGATCACCGGCGTGGCACCGGAAGCCCAGATCCTGTCGGTGTCCACCTGGCTTGGTTCGCCCAACCCCGGCGGGAAGACCGATCAGGAGCAAATTCCCGACGCCGTTCGCTGGGCCGTGGACAACGGCGCGAAGGTCATCAACATTTCCCTCGGCAGTACGTCACCGGACTGGCCGCAGAGCTGGGACGCGGCTTTCCTCTATGCGGAGCAGAAGGATGTCGTCATTGTCGCTGCCGCAGGCAACCGCGTGGGCGGAAACGTCCAGGTAGGGGCCCCGGCCACCATCCCGGGCGTCCTTACCGTTGCCGGGCTCGACGGCGAAGGCCGCGCCAGCGTGGACTCGTCGTCACAGGGCATCAGCATCGGGGTGGCCGCACCGGCGGAGAACCTTGTGGGAGGCATTCCCGGCGGCGGCTACGCCGAATGGGCCGGAACCTCGGGCGCCGCTCCCATCGTTTCCGGCGTGGCGGCCCTCATCCGCTCCAAATGGCCGGAGATGAGTGCCAGCCAGGTCATCAACCGGATTGTCAGTACGGCCAAGGATGCCGGAGCGCCTGGGAAGGATCCGCTGTACGGCTATGGCGTCCTCGACGCCGAGGCTGCGCTTAAGGCCGATGTTCCCACTACCAGCAGCAATCCGCTGGGATCCATCGCGGACTGGATCCGGGTGCATCGCCGCGGGGTGCTCAGTGAGCCTTCACAAGCACCGGTAGCCAGCCCGACCAGTGCTGTGCCCACCCTGGCCGACCCCACCGTTCCTGCCGCCAAGTCTCCGGCGACCGTCGACGATGCCTTGCCCGCCGCCGTCGTACTGGGCTTTGGCGCGCTTTTCATCGCCTTGGTGGCCGGCGCCGCCATCCAGCTGCGGCGGGTGTCGAAGAATCCTCCCGCCGTGCCTGAAGAGGTTGAAACCGGCACCTTGGAGACGGTGGATCCGCCCGGCAAAACGTAGTTAGTGAAGATTTTCACAAAGTGTTGTACTCTGGATCCATGGCAACCACCCCAGAGCTCATTGACCGTCCCCGGGTTCTCGTCGTCGGCGGCGGCTACGTCGGCCTGTACGTAGCACTCAAACTGCAGAAGAAGATCGCGAATGCCGGTGGCATCGTCACCGTCGTGGATCCGCTGCCCTACATGACTTACCAGCCGTTCCTCCCCGAGGTGGCAGGTGGCAACATCGAGGCACGCCACGCCGTCGTCTCCCACCGTCAGCACCTGAAGCAGACTGAGCTCATCCAGGGCCGCGTCACCAGCATCGACCACGCCAACCGCACTGCGGTCGTGGCTCCTTCCGATGGCGGTGAGCCTTTCGAGATCCCGTACTTCGACGTCGTGATCGCAGCCGGCGCCATCACCCGCACCTTCCCCATCAAGGGCCTCGCGGACAAGGGCATCGGCCTGAAGACCATCGAAGAAGCCGTTGCGCTGCGCAACAAGGTCCTGGAGCGCATTGAAGCCGCTTCCACCATGACCGACCCCGCAGAGCGCGCCAAGGCACTGACCTTCGTAGTGGTCGGTGGTGGCTTCGCAGGCATCGAGTGCCTCACCGAAATGGAAGACCTCGCCCGCGCAGCAGTCCGCAACAACCCGCGCGTCCGCCAGGAAGAAGTCCGCTTCATCCTGGTTGAAGCCATGGGCCGCATCATGCCCGAGGTCACCGCCTCGCAGGCCGAGTGGGTCGTGGAGCACCTCCGCAGCCGTGGCATCGAAGTTCTGCTCAACACCTCCCTGGACAGCGCCGAGGGCAACCTCAAGCTCATCAACCTGCCGGACAAGACCTCTGCCGGTGAAGTCGAAGCAGACACGCTCGTTTGGGCTGCCGGCGTGCAGGCCAACCCGATGATCCGGTCCACCGACTTCCCGCTGGAACCGCGCGGCCGCGTCCGCGTCCTCCCGGACCTGCGCATCGCAGGCGACGAAGGCATCGTGGAGAACGCCTGGGCGGCCGGCGACATCGCCGCTGTTCCGGACCTCACGGGCAAGGGCCTGCCGGACGGCACCTGCGTCCCCAACGCCCAGCACGCACTCCGCCAGGCCAAGAAGCTTGCCAAGAACCTGTGGGCTTCCCGCTGGGACAAGCCGCTCCACGACTACAAGCACAAGAACCTTGGTGCTGTTGCCGGCTTCGGCGAGTGGAAGGGCGTTGCCAACATCAACCTGCTGGGCCGCATCGGCCTCAAGGGCGGCCTCGCCTGGCTTGCACACCGTGGCTACCACGGCATGGCCATGCCGACGGTTGAGCGCAAGTTCCGTGTGATCTTTGGCTGGATCCTGTCCTTCTTCGCAGGCCGCGACACCACCCAGCTGATCGACCTCGACAACCCGCGCGGTGCGTTCGTGGCCGCAGCAACGCCGGCTCCCAAGCCTGCCGCAGCTCCGGCGCCCGCTCCTGCGCCCGGGAAGCCTGTCGAGGATAAGACCCCGGTGACTGCTGACGCCAAGTAGTACAAGCACCAAGCACTACAAGCACGACGGCGGCCGCCCCCTGCGGGGAGTGGCCGCCGTCGTCGTTTAATCCGTCTTCTAGACTGAAGCCATGCCCGGTGAAACAGATCTGACCACCCTGCTGGAATCCCTGCACCCCGTATTCCGCGACGGCGACTATGTGTACGCGCTCTGGCCCCACGGTCGGCCGTTGGAAGGCGCCATCGAGGCCGCTGTCCGGGAGGCCGAGGGCCTGACGGTGGTGCTGCACCGGGATGAGGCGGACAGGCTCGGACTCAGCTACGACTTTGTGGCCTCGTGGATTACGCTGCAGGTCCGCTCCGCGCTGGAAGCCGTGGGACTGACCGCTGCGGTCAGCGCAGCGCTCACGCACGCCGGCATCAGCTGCAACGTCCTTGCCGGTTTCCACCACGACCACCTGCTGGTGCCGGTGGCGGACGCGCCGCGGGCGATGGGTGTGTTGCGGCTGCTGGCGCAGGGTCTGGTCCTGCGCACTGAGCGGCCGGCAGACCGCCCGGAGATCCTGGAACTGACCGCGCGCGCTTTCGCCATTTCGCCGGTGACGGGCGAGCCGGTGGAGGGCGTTCCGATTGAAGCAGGGCTGCTCCGGGAACTCTTTGACTGCAGCGGGTACCTTCCGGAACTCAGTGTGGTGGCTGAGGCAGGCGGCGAAATAGTGGGCCATGCGATCTCAACCCGGGGGTGGGTGGGAGACCTGGAGCTCCTTGGGCTGGGGCCGATCGGCGTGCTTCCGCAGTTCCAGGGCCGTGGTGTCGGTTCTGCCCTCATACGCGAGACGGTGGCCCGTGCCACCGCCATGGGGGAACCGGGGATCGCGCTGCTGGGCAGCCCGGGCTACTACCAGCGGTTCGGCTTCGTGCCGGCAAGGTCCCTGGGCGTGGCACCACCGGAAACGGGGTGGGGAGATCACTTCCAGCTGCTGGCACTGCCGGACTGGCCCGACGGCGTTCACGGCACCTTCCGGTACGCCGAACCCTTCAACCGGCTGTAGCTGGGATACCATGGTCCGGGCGCCCCAGTAGCCCAATTGGCAGAGGCAGCGGACTTAAAATCCGCGTGTTGTGGGTTCGAGTCCCACCTGGGGCACACAGGGCAAGTGGGAGCCCGCTCCGCAACATTGTTGCAAATAGGCTGGTCAGAGGGCTTTCCCGTGGGTGCACGAAGGTGATGCTGGAGCGTTGGGTGGTGGTGCGGACTGGTGCGCACGATTGCGCCGTGCAACCCCGGAGTTGCGGATGCAACCCTTAACGCAACCGGTGCAGGGTCGTCGTGTGAGCCACGCTGCAATAGCGGGTCCCGTCAACCTTCACCTGCACGTCTCGCCTGACGAAAGGTTTGCCTTCACTGCAGTGATGCACACTCGCTCGCCGCAGTAGACCTGCGGCACCGTCCGGCGAACGAGATGCGCCGTGGCAGTCCGATGGTGTACGCCGAATCTCTCGCCTAGTTCCGGCAGAGTCATGCCTTGCACATACAGAGCCACCAGTTCATCGATCTGGCCAGCACTCAGAAAGGTGTGCACCATCCCGACCGCTCGCACCAACCGGCCTCGCGTATCCGTGATCGATGGCTCCGACGGCCTCCGACTACTCTGGTAAACGCCCCGAGACAGGCGGGAGGCCACGGTCTTCAGGGCCGGGCCAGGGTTCTCGAACTGTCTACGGAGGTGCACATCGGCCTTTTGTCATGGAGTTTTATTCGCCTCCCAGCAGGACCGGCGCGCGAGGGCCGCGCTCACGTTGTGAGCGGGAAGAATACTGTGGCCCGCAATCCTCCCTCGGGTCGCGCCTTCAGGTCGAGGTCTGCGTCGAGGCGCACTGCTATGGCGGAAACAATGGACAAGCCAAGGCCGCGACCAGTCGACCCTGAGCCGGTTGATCGGGTACGACCTTCGGCACGGGTGAACGGTTCGGTCAGCTTCGCGAGTGTCTGCTCGTCGACCACCGGGCCACTGTTGAGAATCTCCAAACGGGGAAGCGCGTCGGCCGTGCTCGCCGCGACGCTCACCTGCACAAATCCACCCGGCTCATTGTGACGAATTGCGTTCTGCAGAAGGTTCGAGATGAGCTGCACGAGGAGCGCCTGGTTCGCATAGATGACAACCGGGTCCAGATGCAGTTCGATTGCAACACCGCGGGACCGGGCCTCGTCTGCACAGCTGGCGAGTGCCTCGTGTGTGGCCGTTGACAGTTCGGTCGGCGTCAGCGGTGCACTCGTGGCCTCGATCTCGGCCAGATCCAAAAGTGCCTCAACGATGGTGATGCTGCGCTCGTTAGTGAGCCGGAGACGGCTCAGCAGGCTCAGTTCTGCGGGATCGGTTACCCGCGCGACGGCTGCGTCGAGCATCGCCCGGTTGGTGGCAAGGGGCGTGCGGAGCTCGTGGGAGGCATTCGCGGCGAAGCGACCGGTCATTGTCATTGAGTGTTGCAGCCGGTCAAGCATATGGTCGAAAGCCGCGGCAAGGTCCGAGATCTCATCGCGGGGCCCCAGCAAATTTACACGCTGGTCAAGTGTACCGGTGGCTGCCCGCAGGGCCGCTGCGTTGATGGCCAGGAGCGGAGAGACCATTCGCCCGGCTATCCACCAACCTGTTGCGATCCCCGCGACAATGAGGATAAGCAGGACCACAGCCGAGGTCGCAAGCAGTACGTTGAAGAGGGTTTCGGTTGAGGAAATGAGAAAGGGAGCGGCCGCACCACTGGTGACGCTGTTACCACCATCGGGTGGTACCGACGGGCCAACCTGCAGCGTTTTGCCGTCGAACACAGCGAAGTCGTAGTTCGGCACATAACGCATGAACAGGTAGATCATCGTCAGCATGAGGGTGCCGGTGGCAATGGATAGTCCGGCGTAGGTGAGTGCGAAGCGCGTTCGAATGGTCAGCCGACGGCGGCGGGACCGGGAAGCGGGTCGGACGGGCATATCAGCGGCCAGGGTCAGTGATGGAATAACCGACACCAATCACAGTGGTGATGGGATCCGGAGACCCGAGTTTCCGCCGGAGGTTGCTCACTGTTACTTTGACGGTTCCGGTGAATGGGTTGCTGTTTTCATCCCAAGCCTTCTCCAGAATCGTTTCTGCGCTGATGATTCCCCCGCCTGCGCGGAGCAATAGTTCCAGGACAGCGAACTCTTTGCGGGTAAGATTCACAGCCCGGCCATTTCGAGTCACATCACGACGGAACGGGTCCAGCGAGATCCCGCCGGAACGGAGGACGGGTGGGTGGGACACAAACTGCCTTCGGTGGACCGCACGGAGTCTGGCTATCAGTTCGGTGAACTCAAACGGCTTGGTGAGGTAGTCATCTGCACCGAGCCCGAGTCCGCCAACCCTGTCATCCAGATGCCCGGACGCCGTCAGCATGATGACAGCCGGTCCCTCCGGGTTCGAGGACAGCAATTGACATAGCTCGTCTCCGTGGATGCCTGGAATATCGCGGTCCAAGAGAACAACGTCGTACTGTGTGTGCGTCGTCGCCTCCAGGGCAGCGTCACCATCAAAGGCGATATCCCCGGCAATAGCGTCGACTTCAAGACGGTCGCGGATGGCCTCGGCCAGGAAAGCTTCATCTTCCACGATCAGAACCCGCATGCGCGAACCCTCCTCTCTTCCCGGAAACAGTTAAGCAGAGCCGGGGTTACTTCCTGGTAAAGCCGCTGACGAGGGATGATCCAACGCCGGGTCCGGCCCCGGTCTCCCGGGGCCCTCGTTTGAGGCAACGCTGGTGACGTCTTGAAGGCAAATTCGACTATGCCAGGCCCGAAAGCCGATCACTTTACGCTAACAAAACCTTCTCCTTGATGTGCTTCATCCAGACGGTGACACAAGGTCTCCGTCAAAGCAGAAGTATCGAGGACCCGGATTGTTGAGAACCCGAACCCATTCAAAACCGTTTTTTGCATGTTCACTGCTGGGCACGGCCGCTGTGGCGCTGATATTGTCGCTGGCTGCGTGCTCCCCTGAACCGGATGCGGACCCTGGCACGGCGCCGAGTGCTGGAAACGGGCAAGCACTGATGGCGGATTGGCAGACGAAACTCAACGACTGCCTCGCAGCAGAGGGGGTGGATCCCAACCGGAAGAGACAGCCGAATGGTGGTTCCCAGGCCGCCTACACAAAGTGCTACGCAGAGGTCGGCCCGCCCCCGCAGGTCGACGGTCCGCCGCGACCGTCCAGGGAGGAAAGCCTGAAGATGGACCTTGCTTTTGCAAAGTGCATGCGCGAAGCCGGATACGACTACCCGGACCCGGACCCCGACGCGGACGACACCTCGGCCGGACAAGCCGTCAGCCCGGGGGACTTTGACCGCACAATCCTCACCGACTGCATGTCCAAGGCTTATGGCGAGAACTTCCTTAATGGTTTCGGAGGAAGCAAGTGACCTCGACAACGACTGAACCCGCAGGCCCGGCGCCGGTACATTCCCGAAGGTTGCGGCGCATCAGGGCTTTCACCGGCGCAGGGCTGGCGGTCGCTGCGACACTGGCCCTTGTTGGGGTCCTCATGGAACCGACGCCGGAGTCGAAGGCGACGACGGTCACGCTTGAGTCGGTCGCGGTGACCCGGGGAGACCTCACCGAACAGGTTCGGGCTTCCGGCACCCTGGCTTACGCCGGGATGAGGTCAATAGGCACCCCTCTTCCCGGCGTCCTAACAGCGCTACCGGACTTGGCGTCCGTAATTGGCGCAGGGCGGGAGCTGTTTCGAGTCGACGACCAGCCTGTTGTTCTCATGCACGGCGCCTTACCGGTGTGGCGCGGGTTCGCATCCGGGATGGAGGCTGGAACGGATGTACTCCAGTTGGAGCAAAATCTGGCGGCTCTGGGGTATTTTACTGGTCAGCCCGACCGCGAATTCAGCTGGCAAACAGCCGATGCGATCAAAGCCTGGCAAATGTCAATCGGCTTGGAAGTAACTGGTACCATCCCCGTAGGCCGTATTGTCTTTGCGGGCGGCGATGTGCGGGTATCGGCCATCAATGCATCGGTCGGCGACCCTTCGGGCCCTGCACTGCTCGCTGTGTCCGCGCTCGGCAAAGAAGTAGTCGCAGCCCTGGACCCGTCGCTTCAGTCTGTGGCCGTGGCAGGGGCAGAGGTCACCATTGCCCTGCCGAACGGTTCCAAGTCGACAGGAACGATCTCCAAAGTCGGACTTCCGAAAGAAATGGAGGATAAGTCCCTCAAGATCCAGGCCACTGTTACCCTGAACGACCCTTCCGCGGCGAACGACTTCGACAACGTCACCGTGACCGTGGGCCTTACCCAGGTCAGGAGCCGGAACGTGCTGATTGTTCCGGTACTCGCGTTGCTCGCCCAAAGCGGCGGTGGATATGCCGTCGATGTTCTTGAGGAGCCGGGAAAGACCCGTTCCGTTCCAGTGACGTTGGGCGCCTTCGCCAGCGGCAATGTTGAAGTGACCGACGGAGAGCTCACCGAAGGCGACAACGTGGTGGTCGGACGATGACGACTGACATCGTCGCCCTTCAGGGGGTAACGCGCGTCTACGGTTCTCCGCCCACCCAGGCGCTCAAAGGGGTCGACCTGCGCATTACCCAGGGGGAGTACCTTGCAATCGTTGGCCCCAGTGGGTCAGGAAAATCCACCCTGCTCAATCTGATCGGCACGCTTGATCGCGCGTCCTCAGGCACGACGTCCATTGCGGGCAGGGACGTGGAAGGGATGACCGACGCACAGCTCTCAGCGTTGCGCGCCTACACCATCGGATTTGTGTTTCAGCAGTTCCACCTCTTTGACGGGGTGAGTGCGGTCGACAACGTCGCTATGGGCTTGCTTTACACGGGTGCTCCCGCCCGTCAACGTCGGGCCAGGGCCGCGATCGCACTCGAACGTGTGGGACTTAGCCGGCGAATGCGTCATCAGCCCAAGCAAATGTCCGGAGGAGAACGCCAGCGGGTGGCCATCGCCCGCGCCATCGTCGGGGAACCGCCGTTGCTCCTTGCGGACGAACCTACTGGCAGCCTCGACACCAAGTCCGGTCGCACCGTGATGGAAATCCTTGACGAACTCAACAATACGGGCACTACGGTGGCGATAATCACCCATGACGAATCGCTTGCCGCGAAAGTACCGCGACGGGTGGCCATTCGCGACGGCGAAATCATCCACGATACGAAGAACGGAACCGCATGAGTGCGCCGCTTACCTCCCGTCTACGACTCAGTGATGTCCTGGTATTGGGCGTTCATGGCCTTAAGGCCCACCCTATGCGCATCGTTCTCTCCTCGCTGGGCATCGCAATTGGCATCGCTGCGATGGTAGCTGTTATCGGCATCTCCTCATCAAGCCAAGCCTTGGTTCAACGCGAACTGGCTTCTTTGGGCACGAACCTTTTGACAGTGACAAGCGGCGAGGACGCCTTTGGCAAAGAGACCTCACTTCCAAGTAACTCGGTAGCGGCCGTCCGCCGTATCGAGGGCGTCGACTCTGCGAGTTCGACGTCGACGATAAAGAACGTCCCCCTTCTGCGCAATGCAGAGGTACCGAAGAGCCACTCCGGCGGATTCACGGTAGTTGCCGCGGACGTCAACCTACTCGAAGCTACGAGTGCTACCTTGCTGAGCGGTACGTGGTTGAATTCAGCGACCATCGAGCTTCCGGCCGTAGTTTTGGGGTTCGATACCGCACAACGTCTGGGCCTCAACGCGCCGGGGGCGTTGGTTGATGTTGGCGGCAACACCTTTTCCGTCGTCGGAATCCTGAATCGTTCACCGCTGGCTCCTGAACTGGACATGTCAGCGCTGATCGGCGAGCCTGTTGCCGCATCGATGTTCGGCTATGACGGCGCCCCTACCACCATCTACCAACGTTCCGCCGATTCCGAAGTCAATCGCATTCGTCAATTGGTCCCCGCCACCATCAACCCTGAAGCACCAAATGAAGTGCTGGTCAGCCGACCGTCGGATGCGCTCGCGGCGAAGAACACCGTCGATCTAGCTTTCACGGGGCTGCTCGTAGGCGTCGGTTCAATCGCACTGTTGGTCGGGGGCATCGGGGTGGCTAACACTATGGTCATTTCCGTACTGGAACGACGCCGTGAGATCGGCCTTCGACGCGCCCTTGGTGCAACCCGCCGGCACATCAAAGCACAATTCCTCGTTGAAGCCATGCTGCTCGCCGCCTACGGCGGGATTGCGGGCGTCACTCTCGGGTGGTTCATTACCGCGATCGTTTCCCGCAGCAACGGATGGCTCACCGACATACCTGGTGAAGTGCTCGTGGCTGGAGTTGGCGCCACGGTGGCCATAGGCGCCGTGGCAGGTGTTGTCCCCGCAGTTCGGGCCGCGAGAACACCGCCTACTGCCGCGTTGAACAGTTGACGGGCACCGGTACGGCCGTCGACGGCTCCCCCTGCCACAGGAAGCAGGGGGAGCACATTCCCTCTTCAGTGAAAATTCCCAGTGACCTCGTAGATTCCCCACAGGCAACGAGTGTTATAGGGATGTGACCTGAATCACTTATGTTCGCCGATCAATTGCACTAGTTTGAGTCTTAATCAGGAACACCTGAGTAATCGCATCAAAGGCAGTTCGCACCTTTCGATCGAGGAGACAACGAATGTTTGATCTTTCCCCAGCGGCGCCCCGAGCCGCCAAGCTAACAGCGCTTGGCATTGGGGTCGCCCTTTTGGCCACAGCTTGTGGCGGGTCTTCGACGCCGACACAGACTGGGTCTTCCTCCGCTTCCGCGGCGGCAGGCATCTCCTGCCCGGCACCGAGCGGCGGAGCGGGAGCCGGCAACAGCCAGGCTGCCACCAACACGGGACCTGTACCCCCCTCGACCACTACAACGTCCACACCGCTCAAGATTGGTTCGCTCCTGCCGACAACGGGGTCGCTGGCGTTCCTCGGCCCACCCGAAATCGCTGGTGTGAACCTTGGTATCAAGGAAGTCAATGATGCCGGCGGCGTCCTTGGCGCTCCGGTTTCCGTAGTTCACCGTGACTCCGGCGACACCAAGACCGACATCGCGACGCAATCCACCACTGCACTTCTGGGCCAGGGGGTCAGCGCGGTTATCGGTGCGGCGTCTTCGGGTGTTTCCAAGACTGTCATCAACCAGATCACGGGTGCCGGCGTCATCCAGTTCTCGCCCGCGAACACCTCGCCCGACTTCACCACCTGGGATGACAAGGGTCTGTACTGGCGTACTGCACCGTCAGATGTCCTGCAGGGCAAGGTCCTTGGTAACTACATGGCTACCTGTGGCGCCCAGACCGTTGGCATGATCGTTCTCAACGACGCTTACGGCACCGGCCTTCAGAAGAACGTCAAGGAGGCCTTCGAGGCGGCCGGCGGCAAGGTTGTAGCTGAGGAACTCTTCAACGAAGGCGACTCGCAGTTCAGCAGCCAGGTTGACAAGGTCCTGGCCGCAAAGCCGGATGCCATTGCCCTGATTACCTTTGACCAGGCCAAGAGCATTGTCCCCCTGATCACCGGCAAGGGCATCAAGCCCACGCAGCTGTTCATGGTCGACGGCAACACCTCGGACTACAGCAAGGACTTCCAGGCAGGCACCTTGAAGGGTGCACAGGGAACGATTCCCGGTACGTTCGCCAAGGACGACTTCAAGAAGAAGCTCCTGGCCATCGATCCCGCGCTGAAGGACTACAGCTACGCAGGTGAATCCTACGACGCCGTGAACCTGATCGCGCTGGCTTCCGAAGCCGCAAAGAGCACCAAGGGCACGGATATCGCAGCCAAGCTGAAGGAAGTCTCCGAAGGTGGCGAGAAGTGCACCAGCTACCCCGCCTGCGTCACTCTGCTCCGCGAGGGCAAGGACATCGACTATGACGGCCAGTCGGGTCCGGTGACGTTCTCCGACGCCGGTGACCCCACCGAGGCGTACATCGGTATCTACGAGTACCAGGACGACAACACCTACAAGCCGGTCCGTGAGGAGTTCGGCAAGCTCTAAGCCGAACACCGACAGACCACGGTCTGCAACAGGCCCCCTTCCACACCAGGAAGGGGGCCTGTTCCGCGTCAACCCGGATTTGCTGCGTCAACCGGGATAGGGTTCGAAACCGTCAAGCACTCTTTCCACCATCCGGACGCCCTGTTGTTCAAAGTCCCGGTCTCCCACGTGGTGTGCCCAGACCACTGTTCCGACCGCCTGGTTGAGGTTCTCCAGCCGCCACGACTGCCATTCCTCTTCTGTGTCCACAAGCCTGCCCAAACCCTCATGGAAGGGCGCTGACAGCCCGGGTTGCTCCAGGAACTGCTGATGGCCGAGACGAACCAGGTCATGGACCCAAGGGCGCAGCTCGGCCCGCCCGAAGTCGATGACGCGTATGGTCCCGGCATCGTGGAGCCAGTTCCGGGGCTGATAGTCGCCATGGGTGGTCACTACCTCGACGGGAAGATGTTCGACGGCGGCAATCGCCGAAGCCAGGGCGCGCAGCACGGGCCGCGCCAATAGCCCGTGCGCCTTGTCCAGCATCGAGCTGGTTCTGATGCTGAGTGACCGCAGATAGCTGCCCGACGTTCCTGCCGGCTGATGCAAAAGGCGCAGGAGTTCCCCGGCCTGCCGATAGGTCTGCGCATCGTCCTCTGCCGGCGTACCTGCCACCACCGCCCCCGGAAGGTAGCGCGTGACCAGGAGACCGGCGCCAGGGGCGGCGTGGAGCATGACAGGGACGTTGCCATCAAGCCCGGGTAATCCACGGGAATAGGCTGCAATCTCGCGGCGGATATGGTGGCTGGTCTCACTCGCCTTGATGATGACCTGGTCTCCGTAGGCGGTTTCCAACTGCAGCACGGTGGTGTCCTGGAGTGGCCAGGAATGATCCCGCACCACCCGGTAGTGGCCCAGCCAGGACTCCAGCAAGGCGCGCTGTTCTTCAGTGAGGCCTTCAGTCATCCGTCCAGCATGCCAGCAACAACAAAGCGGGGTCACTTCCGGCCCGTTGGGAGACCCAACATGGGCAGGAAGTGACCCCGCTTTGTTTTTCGCTAGACCTCGTCAGCCAAGGTTCCCAAGTAGAGCTGGATGACTTTGGGGTCCTTCATGAGCTCCCGGCCGGTGCCTGTGTAGGCGTCCTTGCCCTGGTCCAGGACGTAGCCGCGGTCGCAGATCTGGAGACAGCGGCGGGCGTTCTGCTCCACCATGATCACGGACACTCCGGCCCGGTTGATTTCGTGGACCCGAAGGAAGGTCTCGTCCTGTTTGACGGGGGAGAGGCCAGCGGATGGCTCGTCCAGGAGCAGCACTGCGGGATCCATCATCAGCGCCCGGCCCATGGCCACCATCTGGCGTTCACCTCCGGAAAGTGACCCTGCACGCTGGGCGCGCCGCTTGGCCAGCTCCGGGAAGAGGCTGGTGACGAAGTCAAAGCGTTCGGCGAACACCTTGGGCCGCTGGAACATACCCATCTGAAGGTTTTCCTCGATGGTCAGCGTGGCAAAAACGTTGTTGGTCTGCGGTACGAAACCAACGCCCTGGGTGACCAGCTTGTTGGCCTTCAACCCGGTGAGGTCCTGTCCTCGCACCACAACGGTGCCCGAGTGGACCTTGACCAAACCGAACATGGCTTTCAGCAGCGTGGACTTGCCGGCGCCGTTGGGGCCAATGATGCCGATGAGTTCACCTTTGCGGGCTTCGATGCTGCAGCCGTTCAGGATGTTGACGCCCGGGATGTAACCTGCAACGAGGTTGGTGACCTTCACCACTGAATCGCCTGTGGGGGCCGGAGCCGGAGCCGGCATGGCGCTGGTGCTGCTCATTTCCCCTCCTCATTCCTGGGTTCAACATGATTGGGTTCAACGTGATTGGGTTCAACGTGTTTCGGTTCAGCGTGTTTCGGTTCAACGATCCTGGGTTCGATGATGTCCGACAGAATGCCGGCGTCTTCCGTGCCGACCACCGACTCGTCGTCGGCCTCCAGCTCGGCCTCGAGTTCCTTGATGCCTTCAGCGTCGCCAAGATCGACGTCGTGGTGGGCGCCAAGGTAGGCATCGATGACGGCAGGGTTCTTCATCACTTCGCCAGGAGGTCCCTCGGCCACTACCTTGCCTTCGGCCATGACCACCACCCAGTCAGCGATGTGGCGGACCATGTTCATGTCGTGCTCGACGAAGAGGACGGTCATGCCCTCGGCCTTAAGGTTCTTGATGTGGTCCAGCAGCGACTGCGTAAGTGCCGGGTTCACGCCTGCCATCGGCTCATCGAGCATGACCAGTTTGGGCTTGACCATCAAGGAGCGGGCCATCTCCAGGAGCTTGCGCTGGCCGCCGGAAAGCGACGCAGCATAATCGTCCTTCTTGGCATCCAGCTTGAACTTCTCCAGCAGGATGTTGGCCTGGGCGGTGATCTCCTTTTCACGGCCGCCCCACATGCCCTTGAACAGAGCCCTGGAGAGCCGCTCGCCCGGTTGGTCTGCTGCCCCCAGGCGCATGTTTTCCATAACCGTCAGCTTGCCCATGACCTTGGTGAGCTGGAAGGTCCGGACCATGCCCATGCGTGCCACTTTGTAGGAGGAAACACCGGCAAGGCTGTTGCCTTCGAACTGCCACTTCCCGGAGTTGGGAGTGTCAAAGCCCGTCAGCAGGTTGAACAGGGTGGTTTTGCCCGCACCGTTGGGTCCGATCAATGCGGTGATCTTGTGGCGGGGGATTTCGAGGTACTCGACATCCACAGCATTGATGCCGCCAAAGGAGCGGGTCACGTCCTCTGCCACCACGATCGGATCGCGTTTCTTGCAACCGGGTGTGTTTTCCCCAACTGCGATCGGGCGCGAATCTGTCATGTAATCAATATTTTCGCTGTTGCCGATATTGCTGTCGTTGGTCTCACTCATGCGAAAGCAAGCTCCTTCTTATTGCCGAACACGCCTTGTGGGCGGAAGATCATCAGGAGCATCAGCGCCACGCCCACAAGGATGTAGCGCAGCTGGCCCGCCTGGACCGTTGTCAGCCAGGTGACCGCCCCTGATTCGATGAGGCCATAGAGCAGGCTCTGGGTCAGGGAGAGGACAACCCAGAAGATCATTGCTCCGATAACGGGCCCCAGTACGGTGGCCATGCCGCCGAGCAGGAGGCATGTCCAGAGGAAGAACGTCAGTTCTGTTCCGTAGTTGGACGGCTGGACAGCACCGCGGGGGAGCGTGAAGATCATGCCGGCCAGGGCGCCAAGGACACCACCGATGACGAGTGCCTGCATCTTGTAGGCGTAAACGTTCTTGCCCAGGGACCTGACAGCGTTCTCATCCTCACGAATGCCCTTCAGGACGCGGCCCCACGGGCTGCGCATCAGCAACCACACCAGGACACAGCAGACGATAACCAGGCCCCAGCCCACGACGCGGATGAAGAAATCGCGGTTGTTCATTCCCATGTAGGACCCTTCGGGGAAGGGATTCATGGCGTAGAACGTGTTCTCGAAGGCAGCCAGGCCGTTGGCGGAACCGGTGACTTTGGTGAGCTGGTTGGTGGTGACCACGTAGCGGACAATTTCCGCGGCTGCGATGGTGACGATTGCCAGGTAGTCGGCTCGAAGCCGCAGCGTGGGGATACCCAGAATGAAGGCGAAGATGACCGAACAGATGACCGAAACGAGCAGGGCTACAAAGAACGGGGCATCGAAGGTGAGAGTGGAGATGGCGAAACCGTAGGCGCCGACAGCCATGAAGCCTGCCTGGCCGAAGTTCAGGAGGCCCGAGTAGCCGAAGTGCACGGCAAGGCCCAAAGCGGCAAGCGCGTAGGCCGCCGTCGTCGGGCTGAACAATTCACCAAGGGCGCTGGAGAAAATAAATCCGAAATCCATGGCCCGCTCCTAACCCACACGCTCACGCCGGCCGAGGATACCCTGCGGTCGGAACAGAAGAACAACGATCATGATGAAAAGGGCGCCGACGTATTTGAGGTCGGCGGGAAGGCCGAAGACTGTTGTCAGTTCCACGAAGATGCCTACGACGATCGAACCGATCAGCGCACCGAATACTGTGCCCAATCCACCGAGCGTCACACCCGCAAAGATGAGCAGCAGGATCTGTGAACCCATATCGAAGGTGACACCCGGGCGGTAGTAGGCCCAGAGGATGCCGCCCAGGGAGGCCAGGACGCCGCCGACGATCCACACGATCCGGATGACGGAGTCGACGTCGATGCCGGAGGCTGCTGCCAGCGCCGGGTTGTCGGCGACCGCGCGGGTTGCCTTGCCCAGCCGGGTCTTCAACAGGATGAACCCGATCAAGGCGATCACCACGGCACTGATGAGCAACGACCACAGGTTGTTGGGGGAGATGGATACGGGGCCGATCTGGATCTCAGCGCTCTGTGCTCCCGGCAGCTGCTGTGTAGCACCGCCAAAGAAGAACTGGATGACGTACCGGATGGCAAGGGCGAGGCCGATGCTGACGATCATCATCGGGACCAGTCCGGAACCGCGCCGCCTCAGGGGACGCCAAAGTCCTGCGTCCTGGACGTAGCCGAAGAGCCCACCGCCTACGAGGGCCAGCAGGATCGCCAGCCAGAAGGGGAGGCCGAAGCCGTTGAACATGAAGACGAGGACTGCGCCGAGGGTCACCATCTCGCCGTGGGCGAAGTTGGTGAGGCCGGTGGTTCCGAAGATCAGCGAAAGTCCCACTGCAGCCAATGCGAGGAGGAGGCCGAAGCTCAAACCCGCCACCAGGCGGTTCAAGAGGTTCTGGCCGAAGTCCTGTTGCTGGACCACGATGCCTTTGCCGAAGGCGAAGATCACCGACAAGTTGGATGTCTGGCTGAAGGTGACATCCCTGGGGTTGTCCTGGCCATCGGCGAGCTTGATGCCATCGGGCAAGGTCGAGGTATCGAGCTCAACGGTATAGGTGCCTTGGACTGGTACCCCGATGCTCCACGCACCGTTGGCTCCGGAGGTGGCTTCACCTTCGAATCCGTTGCCCGAGGCCTTGATCTTGACGCCGGGTATGGGGGCCCGGGCGTCATCGCGGAGGAACCCGCTGATGTTGTTTTGGAAATTGGTGGGTGATGGCGAAGGCGAGGGGGTGGTTGCCTGTGCCGAAGGGGCGGCGATCAACAGAGTTGCGATCAGGGCTGCGAACAGTGCCCCCACGACTCTCTGCAGTCCCTTGGACCGTCTCTTGGACGGGTCGCGCAGTGTGCTTCTCAAAATGGAAACCTCCACAGTGGGGGTGGTCCCGACTGCGCCATTGCAGCCGGTGCGAACGGGTCATGGGGCTTGTGAACAGTTCTTGCCTAGCTGCCTCGATTGTGATCTAAGTCACCCATGTGTGGCCTATGTTACCGCTCGACGGACCGAATGAATGCCCAGTTCGGGGGTGCGAAGATCGCGATCAGATAACAACTGTGAAGCTATAGGCAACTATTAATGCAGGATTCCTAAACAAAAAGTTTGTTGTGTGGCAGTGTCACTTAAGTTTCGCGGGCCGAAACGCGTCCCGGATTCGTCCCCTGCCGTGTCACGGTTGCGTTTCGTCTCGGTGAACAGGGGAACTTTCCCTGCCGCGCACGCGTGGTAATTGGTACCGTGAACTATCACTTAGCCCTTTTTCAGGAGGACACCCGTAATGGCACTTGGCGGAAACCCAGTCTTCAACGGAAAGAATTTCCGTGGAGCAAAGCAGGCCCCGCCTGTACCGCAAAATCCGTACGGCCAGCAGTTTAACCAGGCTGGCCGGGCGCCCGGACAGGTCATGGACGGCCAGGCCGCATGGTCAGCCCAGCAGCAGGGCATGACCAACGAACAACTGCAGCAGATGTACAACCAGCCGGCGGCAGGCCCCGCTGACACCGGCCGCATGACTTATGACGATGTCATTATGAAGACCGTTGCCTGCTTGGTGGTCCTCGTGATCGGCGCAGCCGTGACGCTGTTTGTGGCACCTGGCCTGTCCAGCCTGCTGATGATCGTTGGCGCCTTGGGCGGATTCGTCCTGGCCCTGGTCAACACCTTCAAGAAGCAGCCGTCACCGGCCCTGATCCTGGCCTATGCCGGACTCGAGGGTCTGTTCCTCGGCGGCCTGACCCGGATCCTCGATGGCATGTACCCGGGCGTCGGCCTGCAGGCCGTCATCGGTACCCTTGCAGTCTTCGGCGTGACACTCGTGCTGTTCAAGAGCGGCAAGGTTCGCGCTACGCCGAAGATGGTGCGCTTCTTCATGATCGCGACCATCGGCTATGCGGTCTTCGCGCTGATCAACCTGGTCATGATGTGGACGGGTGCCGTGCAGGAGCCCTTCGGTCTCCGCACCAGCATCACCATTGCCGGCATCCCGCTGGGTGTCTTCATCGGTATCCTGGCCATCGGCCTGGCAGCGTTCTCGCTCATCATGGACTTCACCAGCATCGAAGAAGGCGTCCGCGCCGGTGCCCCGGAGCGTTACTCCTGGGTTGCAGCATTCGGCCTGACAGTCACGCTGGTCTGGCTCTATGTCGAGATCATTCGACTGCTCGCCATCCTGCGAGGCGACGACTAGCTACACAGCAAAAAGCCCCGAAGATTCGTCTTCGGGGCTTTTTCGTGTCTTCGAGGGGTGAGGTTTCGGGGGAAAGGGTGTGTCAAAGGGGTGGGATCCAACCCCTCGCGTCAGCTCAGGCGTTCGAACACCACGGCCATGCCCTGGCCGCCACCCACGCAGAGTGTTGCCAGCCCCAGTGTCCCGTCCCGGTCCTTCAACCCGTTCAGCAGCGTGCTGGTCATGCGTGCGCCAGTCATGCCGAATGGATGGCCCAGGGCGATGGCGCCGCCGTGAACGTTGAGTTTTGCAGGATCGATGTCCAACTCCCTGGCACTTGCCACCACCTGCACGGCGAAGGCCTCGTTAAGCTCCACCAGATCGATGTCGTCCATGGTCAGGCCAGCGAGGGAAAGTGCCCGCCGGGTGGACTCCACCGGCCCCATGCCCATCAGTTCGGGTGAGAGTGCGCTGACGCCTGTTGATACCACCCGCGCCAAGGGTTCCAGGCTGAGTTCGCGTGCCCGGGTATCGCTCATGACCACCACGGCCGCCGCGCCGTCGTTGAGGGGACAGGCATTACCTGCCGTGACAGTGCCCCCTGGGCGGAACACGGGCTGCAGTGCCGACACCGCCTCCAGGGTCACCCCCGGCCGGGGGGAGTCGTCACGGTCAACCACCACTCCGTCCTTACGCGTGAAGGGTGTGATGTCCCGGGCGTAGAACCCGGAGGCAATTGCCGCCTCGGCACGGTTCTGGCTCAGGACGCCCCATTCGTCCTGCTCGGCGCGGCTGATGCCGTAGCTCGTGGCGACGTTCTCCGCGGTCTGGCCCATGGAGATGTAGATGTCCGGCAAGCGGCCGCCAAAACGGGGGTCCGTCCACGGGATGTTGGAAGCGGCGCGGGCTGCGGTGCGCTGGGCGGCTGCTTCGAAGCGCGGATTGTGGTCGGCGGTGTCGGTTTCGCCGGCGCCCACCCAGTTCCGGTAGCGGGAAACGCTCTCCACCCCGGCGGAAACCACCGCGTGGGCCTCCCCGGATTTGATGGCATGGAAGGCCATCCTCAGGGTTTGGAGGCTCGATGCGCAGAAGCGGTTGATGGTGGCTGCCGGAACCTGGTCCAATCCGGCCAGCACCGCCACGACGCGGGCCATGTTCGAGCCTGCTTCGCCGCTGGGTTCCGCGCAGCCCAGGAGGATGTCGTCCAGGCCGCGTCCGTCCTCCGAGCCCGGGTCGAAGCCAGGAACCTTGGCCAGTGCCGCCTGCACCATGGCAGTGGCGAGGTCGTCGGGTCGTTCATCCTTCAAGGACCCTTTGAAGGCGCGCCCGATCGGGCTTCTGGCAGTGGAAACAATGACAGCCTCAGTCATGGCCCCAGCTTACGCCCGGCATCGCTGTGCTTACCGGGCGCAGGCCGGGCGCGTCAGGCCAGGCGGAAGGCGCCTGCAGCGGGGGTGACAGTGAAGATGTCCGGTGCGGTGAAGCCCGCCTCCGCAAAGGAACGCACGACGGCGTCCCTCACCTGCTGTTCCTGGCCCACCGGCGTCAGGGCGATGGCAGAACCACCGAAACCGCCGCCGGTCATTCGCGCACCGATTGCGCCGCTGGCACGGGAGGTATCCACGGCCAGATCGAGCTCGGGGCAGGAGATCTCGAAGTCGTCGCGCATGGAAACGTGGCTGGCGTCCAGCAGGGCTCCAATGCTCGCAGGTCCCCGGGTGCCAAGTATCTCGACGGTTTGGAGAACGCGGTCGTTTTCGGTGACCACGTGACGCACCCGCCGAAGCGTGGTCTCATCCAGCAGCCCGGAAGCTTCCTCCAAATCCTCGACGCCGACGTCGCGCAGTGCTCTAACGCCGAGGATTTCGGCTCCCAGCTCGCAGGACGCGCGGCGCGAGGCGTATCCGCCGTCGGCGTGTGAGTGTGAGACCTTGGTGTCGATAACCAGCAGGACCAGGCCCGAGGCCTCGGCGTCGAACGGGACCAACTCAACGTGTTGGTCGCGGCAATCGAGGAAGACAGCGTGTCCCTTGGCGCCACGCAGGGATGCCGACTGGTCCATGATTCCCGTGGGAGCTCCGACAAAGATGTTTTCGGCGCGCTGGGTGGCCAGGACAAGCTCCTCCGCCGCAAAGCCGGCACCCGTGAGTTCGTTGAGTGCGGAGATGACGGCGCACTCGATGGCGTGGGAGGAAGACAGTCCGGCGCCCGAGGGGACGTCGGAATCGAGCAGCAGGTCAAAGCCGGGTACGGTGATGCCGCGCTCCTGCAAGGCCCAGGCGACTCCCAGGGGATAACGGGACCAGCCTTCGCCCGAGCCGGGTTCCAGCTCCACGAGACTGGCTTCCACCATCCCGTGGCCGCCGAATGTGGACAGCATGCGCACCGTCGAATCGTCGCGGACGCGCAGGGCCACCTTCGCCGTCCTGTCGATGGCGAAGGGAAGCACAAAGCCTTCGTTGTAATCGGTATGTTCGCCGATCAGGTTGACGCGTCCCGGGGCCTGCCACACGCCGTCGGGAGCTGCTCCGAACGTTTCCTGGAAACGGGCGGTGAGGGCGCTGGCGTCCGTGGTGGTGGTCATGCTCGGATGCCTTCCATGGTCTTGTCGGTGGCCGGTGCAACGGCGACGTTGCGGAGCCGCTCGGCCACGGCTTCGGGGGTGGTGTCGTTGATGAACGCTCCCATGGCCGCTTCCGATCCGGCCAGGTACTTGAGCTTATCGGCCGCGCGCCGGGGGGAGGTGAGCTGCAGGTGCAGTTGGCCCGCCGGACGAAGCGAGGGATCCAGTGGTGCCTGGTGCCACGCGGAGATGTACGGCATGGGAGTGGGGTACAGGGCGTCGAGGCGCTTGAGCAGGTCCAGGTAGACGTGCGAGAGCTCGTCCCGCTCGGCGCCTGTGAGCGCCGCAAGGTCAGGCACGCTGCGGTGGGGCACCAGGTGGATTTCCAAGGGCCAGCGCGCAGCGAAGGGAACATAGGCGCTGAAGTGCTCGGCCTCCAGGACCATGCGGCTGCCGTCTTCACGTTCCGCCTTCAGGAGCGAGGCCCCGAGCGTTTCCTTCGCGTCGACGTCGTCGTAATACTTGCGGGCCACGGCACCGAGCTGGGCGGCCCGCGGCGTCACGTACGGGTAGGCGTAGATCTGGCCGTGCGGGTGGTGCAGGGTGACGCCGATGTCGGCGCCGCGGTTCTCGAAGGGGAAGACCTGCTTGATGCCGGGCAGGGCGCTCAGCGCCTCGGTCCGCTGAGCCCACGCTTCGATCACTGTCCGGGCGCGGGTCTCGCCCAACCCTGCGAAGGAGCCAGTATGCTGCGGCGTGAAAGCCACGACCTCACAGCGGCCAAAAGCGGGACCTGTGATGCCGTGGGCGTTCTGTCCCGCTGCAGGCAGCGGAGGGATGTCGCCCAGGGCCGGTCCCAGGGACGGGAAGCGGTTTTCAAACACCACGACGTCGTAGTCCGGCGCCGGAATCTCCGAGGGGTTCGCGGCAGTGGTGGGGCAGATGGGGCACTGATCAGCCGGGGGGAGATGCGTCCGTGTTTGCCGGTGGGCTGCCACAGCCACCCAGTCTCCTGACAATGCGTCGTACCTGACTTCGCCGGGCTCGCCCCGCGCGGGGAGCCGGCGATGGTCAACCAGTGATTCCGGTGACCGTTCCGGCGTTCCGGGGTCGTCAAAGTAGATCAGCTCCCGGCTGTCCGCCAGGCGGGTTGTGGTGATGCGGCTCATGACTTCATTGTTCCACAAATGACCAAAAGCGCATAGTTTCTAACAAAAGCAAACATTGCCGGGTCCGGTCCGACCTTCCGAATGCAGTACGGTAATGCCATGCCTGCCTCTTCGATGCCAGCCGACAGCGCCCACCACCCCGAATCCCGCCGTTTCGCCACGGGGCGGCAGTTCGAGCTGCGACGGGACAACGCCGTTGCTGTCGTCACGGAACTGGCTGCGGGACTGCGGCTGTACTCCCGCGGCGGCATCCAGCTGACCGAGAGCTACGGCGACGCTGAAATCTCTCCAGGGGCCACCGGCATCACCCTTGCGCCGTGGGCCAACCGGGTGGAAGACGGAATCTGGTACCTCGACGGCAAGAAGCAGCAGCTCGACATCACGGAAGTTTCACGCAACAACGCCAGCCACGGACTATTGCGCAACACCGGCTATGCGCTGGTGGATGAGTCCGAATTCTCCGTCACCCTGGAAGCCACCGTTTTTCCCCAGCACGGCTACCCGTTTCTGGTGCTTCACCGGGTGCGCTACGAACTCGACGACGCCCTGGACCTCCGTGTTTCCCAGACCTTGATCAACCAGGCGCAGAGCCCGGCTCCTTTTGTCCTTGGCGCCCACCCTTACTTGCGCTTGGGCGACACTGCCCCCGAAGACCTCATCCTTACCGTCAACGCCCGGACCCGGCTTGTGGCGGATGAGCGCCTGATCCCGCGCAGCACGGCCCCGGCGGACGGGCCGTACGACTTTTCATCAGGCATCGCGGTTGGCCCGTCATTGGTGGACGTCGCGTTAACGGACCTGGAGTTCGACGGCGGCGTGGCCCGCCATACGCTCACCGCACCTGATGGCCGCAGTGTAAGCCTGGAGCAGGACACGAACTGCCAGTATGTCCATGTCTTCATCACTGACACCTTTCCTGGACGTTCCAGGGCAGTGGCCATCGAACCGATGACTGGCCCGGCGAACGCCTTCAACAGTGGTGACGGCCTCCGCTGGTTGGCGCCGGGGGAGTCGTTCACCATGAACTGGGGCATTACTGCATCCCTTTAGTCCGCGGCGCTGCCTGCGGGTCGGTTTCCCATACGGAGCGGGCTACGGAATTATGGGTTCATGACGCCAACACCGGACGCCAAGCCCCGTTCTGACCGCCAAATCGCCGAGGACATCCCCTATGGGGTGCGCATTGCTGCAGCCTGGTCGTGGCGGGCAGGTCTGATACTGCTCATGATCGGTGCTCTGGTGTGGCTCCTGGGGAAGGTCAGCTTCCTCATCATCCCCGTCATGGTGGCAGCGCTGCTGGCCGGTCTGCTCTATCCGGTGGTGGCCTGGTTGCGGAGCCGCAAACTTCCCAATGGCGCTGCCGTCGCCATTACCGTAGTCGGGTTCATCGGCGTCATTGCCGGCGCCCTGGCTCTTGTGGGCCGGCAGTTGGTTTCCGGCTTCGGCGCACTGTGGCAGGAAGCGCTCGCCGGAATCCAGCAGATCCAGACCTGGCTGGCCGACGGCCCCCTCCATCTCACCGCCGACCAGATCGACCAGTACATCGCCGATGGTGCCAACGCCCTGCAGAACAACAGCAGCAGCATCCTCAGCGGTGCCTTGTCCTTTGGCAGTACCGCAGGACACTTCGCGGCCGGCCTGGTGCTGGCGCTGTTCATCCTGATCTTCTTCCTGCTGGAGGGAAGCCGGATCTGGGCCTTCCTGGTACGCCTTCTGCCTAAAACGGCGCGGAGGGCAACTGACGGTGCAGGCCGGCGGGGTTGGACCTCGATGGTCAGCTACGTCCGTATCCAGATGTTTGTTGCCTTCGTGGACGCCGTGGGCATTGGTGTCGGTGCTGCGATCATCCAGGTCCCCTTGGCACTGCCCCTCGCCGTCCTTGTTTTCATCGGCTCGTTCATCCCTGTTGTGGGCGCGCTGGTCACCGGTGCCATCGCGGTGCTGCTGGCCCTCGTCGCCAATGGGCCCGTCAATGCCCTGATCATGCTGGCCATCGTCCTGCTGGTGCAGCAGCTTGAGAGTCACATCCTGCAGCCGCTGGTCATGGGCAAGGCTGTTGCCCTGCACCCGGTGGCCGTCATCCTCTCGGTGGCTGCAGGCTCTTATCTGGCAGGCATCCCGGGAGCCCTGTTCGCAGTTCCCCTGCTCGCCGTAGTAAACACGGCAGTTCGCTACATTGCCGGCCGGACGTGGGAACATGATGAAGGATTGGGTGGCGCCGGACTCCAACCGGCGGCCGCTTCCGCGGGTTCCGGCGACGCCAACTTCAAGGAAGTGCACCTTCCAAAGTCCGAATCCCGTCTCGCCAGGGGCGGCGCCGGCACGACCAAGGCTCCGGGGAGCACCTCTGCTGAGGGCCCCGAGGCCGACACCAACAAAGGAGAATAGTCAGTGAATACCCTCGATACCCTGCCCGTCACCCTGGACGATGTCCTCAAGGCGCAGGAGCTGCTCGAGGGCATTATTACCAAGACTCCGGTGGAGTCGTCCCGGGCGCTGGGCCACCTTGTGGGCGGAAATGTCTTCTTCAAGTGTGAGAACCTGCAGCGCGCCGGCTCGTTCAAAGTCCGTGGTGCCTATGTACGCATGGCCCGCCTCACTGCCGACGAAAAGAAGCGCGGTGTAGTGGCGGCCTCCGCCGGCAACCACGCCCAAGGTGTCGCAGTGGCCGCCAAGAGCCTGGGCATCAACGCCCGGATCTACATGCCGCTGGGCGTCGCCCTCCCCAAACTCGCCGCCACGCGCAGCCACGGGGCAGAGGTCATCCTTCACGGCCACAATGTGGACGAGGCACTGGCCGAAGCGCAACGCTACGCCAACGAAACCGGTGCCGTGTTCGTGCACCCCTTTGACAACGTGGATGTCGTAGCGGGTCAAGGCACCATCGGACTGGAGATCCTGGAACAGATCCCCAATGTGGACACCATCCTTATGGGCGTCGGCGGCGGTGGACTGCTGGCCGGCGTGGCCGTGGCCATCAAAGCCCGCGCCAAGGAGCTTGGCCGTGAGATCAGGGTCATTGGTGTGCAGGCAGAAAACGCCGCGGCATACCCGCCCTCCCTGGCTGCCGATGCCCTGGTGCCGCTCAAGAAGGTATCCACGATGGCTGACGGCATCGCAGTGGGACGACCGGGACAGCTGCCGTTCAGCATCATCCGCGAGCTTGTGGACGACGTTGTCACCGTCAGCGAAGACTCATTGGCCCGTGCGCTCATTTTCCTGCTGGAACGCGCAAAGATGGTCGTTGAGCCCGCCGGCGCGGTGGGAGTAGCCGCACTGATGGACGGCAAGATCGAAAACCCAGGGAACACCGCCGTCGTGCTTTCCGGCGGCAACATCGATCCCATGCTGATGCTGAAGGTCATCCAGCGCGGTTTGTCGGCTGCAGGCCGCTTCATGACGGTCCGTATGATGCTCGATGACCGTCCCGGCTCATTGGCTACGATCGCCCGGATCATCGCAGAGAACGATGCCAACGTGACCGGCCTGGACCACACGCGCCTTGGCGGTTCCATCAGCATGGGCGATGTCTCCATCACCATCAACCTGGAAACGAAGGGCCACGAACACGGCGAACAGGTCCTTGGCGCCTTGCGGGCCGAGGGCTTCCAGCCGATCGTGGTGCACTGACGGGAGGAGCGCCCATGGTGCTTGGAACGCCTGAAGGATCAAGAGCCGAAGCCGAGGAATCGCTGGCCGGACGGGCGAAGGGCGGCCTGCTCTTCATGGGCGGGTTCGTGGTCCTGCTCTACGTCATCGAGATTCTCAATACGCTGATGCGGCACGCCCTGAACGCCACTTTCGGACTCCGCCCACGCTCCATGGACGGTGTCCTGGACATCCTCACCTTTCCTTTGCTTCACGCAAACTTCAACCACCTGATCTCGAACACCTTGCCGCTGATCATCTTCGGTTTCCTGGTGTTCCTGTCCGGCATCCGCGTGTTCATCACGGCCCTGGCGTTCAGTTGGCTGGGCTCGGGGCTGACTGTGTGGCTCATCGGCGGGGGAGGGGTGACGGTTGGGGCCTCCGGGTTGGTGTTCGGCTTCTTCGCGTTCCTACTGGTCCGGGGTTTCTTCAACCGGAGCTGGTGGCAGATCCTGCTGTCCGTGGTGCTGTTCATGGCCTACGGCAGCATCCTCTTCGGGGTGTTGCCTACGGTGATGGGTTACATCTCCTGGCAGGCCCACCTGGGTGGCGCCATCGGCGGCATCATCGCGGCCCTCTTGCTACGGCCCAAGCCCGCCATCACCCCCTGACCCAACGGGGACAGTAAGTCCCAAAGCTGGGCCGGGCACAAAAAACGCCGGCCCCCTCCACAAAGGAGGGGGCCGGCGTCGTGCTTGTGGTGCCCGGGCTGATGCCTAGGCGACGTACGGCTTGGCGGAGACGATCTCTACCGCGATTTCCTTGCCGTTGGGAGCGACGTAGCTGAGGCTGTCGCCTTCCTTGTGGCCGATGATGGCTGCACCGAGGGGCGACTTCTCGCTGAAGACATCCAGATCGGAATCTCCGGCGATTTCGCGCGAGCCCAGCAGGAACGTCTCTTCGTCACCGGCGATGCGGGCAACAACCAGCATGCCGGGCTCGACGATTCCGTCGTCGGCCGGGGCCTCGCCCACATGCGCATCGCGCAGAAGGGCGGTCAGCTGGCGGATACGGGCTTCGATCTTGCCCTGCTCCTCCTTGGCTGCGTGGTAGCCGCCGTTTTCCTTGAGGTCGCCTTCCTGGCGGGCAGCTTCGATCTTCTGGACGATTTCCGCCCGGCCAGCGCCGGAAAGGTGGTCCAGCTCAGCCTTCAAGCGGTCGAAAGCTTCCTGGGTAAGCCAAGCCGCAGTGGCGCTGTTGGTGGTAGACACGGATTTCTCCTCTAGATCTGACAATGCAAAAGACCCCGCCGAGGTGGCCACTCGTAAAACTCAGTAACCAACTTAACGGGGTGAAGGTTTCATCCATTGTAGTAAATCCTCTGGACGAACCCAAACCGGTTGAGCCGTAGGTCACACGTTTGTTATTTGCCGCTGTCCACAATCCAGCAGTTATCCACGACGCCGGAGACGGACGGGGACTCGGTCCTCAGGGTGGTCCGCTGGACAGTGGTCCTCCCGCCGTCGGGGTCGTCCTGGGGCTCGTTGGCGCCGATCTCGACCACCTTCCAACCCACTACCGCGAACTTCGAGTCCAGGGCCTTGATGGCGCATTTCGCGGTGGCGCGAGGGGACTTGGTGACTTGGTAATCGACCTCGGCCTGGGTGTCGTCCACCGTGCTGTAGCCAATGTCCTTGAACGTGACCGGAGCCTGCGCGGACCCTGTCGCGACATACCCGGCCAAGCCAATGGCGACCACCAGCGCGGCGATGATGATGTTCCGCTTGGTTTTGCCTGTCATGGCGCGCTTTTGACCGCCGTAGCGATTGGCTAGGCTGGTGCTTGCCGGTACTTGGGTGGCCGAAAGGTCCTCTGAAGTCACCCATCCAGTTTAGTGCCGATCCCGGTGGCACTTTGCCGCCCCTGAAGCAGATCCATGAAAGAGGAGCCGTCACGTGACAGCGTCCAGCAGTTCCGACCAGCAGCTGCGGCTGCTCGCCGTCCACGCCCACCCGGATGATGAGTCCAGCAAGGGTGCAGCAACCATGGCGATGTACGCCGCCGCAGGCGTGGACGTCATGGTCGCCACGTGCACGGACGGATCACGTGGAGACATCCAGAACCCCGCCATGGAGGATGCCCCGCATCCCAAGCGTGACATGGCCGGTGCGCGCCGGCTGGAAATGGCCAACGCGGCAGCGGTGCTGGGAATCAAACAGCGCTGGCTCGGATTCGTGGACTCAGGCCTGCCGGAAGGAGATCCCCTCCCGCCGCTGCCGCCGGGATGCTTCGCGTTGCAGCCGCTGGAGCGGGCTTCAGCTCCACTTGTGCGCCTGGTTCGTCAGTTCAAGCCGCACGTCATCCTCAGCTACGACGAAAACGGCGGTTATCCGCATCCGGACCACATCATGGCCCATAAGGTGGCGGTTGAAGCTTATGAAGCCGCGGGCGATCCCGAACGCTATCCCGGCATGGGCGAGCCGTGGGCCCCGGACAAGCTCTACTACGACCGTGCTTTCAGCCCCGCACGTTTCCGTGCCCTCCATTTCGCGTTGGAGGAAGCAGGGCTGCAGTCTCCGTACGCCGAGCGGCTGGCGGCGTGGTTGGAGGCCGACGCCGAGGGACACACGCCACCCGCCGGCGGTCACCAGACCACAACCCAGATCGACTGCGGCGACTACTTCGAGGTCCGCGACGACGCCCTGCGGGCCCACCGCACCCAGATCGACCCTTTGGGCTTCTTCTTTGCCGTATCGCCGGAGCTGCAGCGGACCACATGGCCTTGGGAGGACTACACCCTGATCAAGTCCCGTGTGCCTTCCGAGCTGCCGGAAAAGGATCTCTTCGCAGGGATAAGATAAGAACGCCGGTAGTTTCTATCGTTCGTAGAAATTACCGGATGGCCCATCAGCATCCCGGTTACGCTTTGCCGGCCGGCGCGCACCAGTTCCCATAGAAGGTTTGACCGTGCACCACTTGATTCTCGCCCTGACCGTCACTCCGTCGCCCGATCCCACGGGCACGCTGCGGCCCGGCCTGTCCGAGGATCAGGTGACGCCGGGCACGTGGGGTTTCGTCCTCACGGCCTTCATCGTGATCCTCACTACCTTCCTGATCGTGGACATGGTCCGGAGGATCCGACGCGTCCGCTATCGCGCACAGGTAGAGGAAGCCCGTCTGGCTGCTGAAGCGGGTGAGCCGTCCGCGGACGGGAATCCGGCACAAAGCGGCGGTCCCACTGACGAGATCGGCAATGGCGGCCCCGGAGCCCGCTAAAACGGGCGGAACCGGCTGTCCCGGGGCAAGCGATGCCTTGGGTTCGGAACCCTCTGCCTATCTCCGGCAACACGCGGGCAATCCCGTCCACTGCCGTCCGTTCGGGGATGACGGCTTGGCGTTTGCCGCTGCCGGGTTGCGGCCGCCGTCGCCGGTCCTGGCTCGCGGCATCGCCGCGAACTGTGCGGCGCGTTGCTGACGTCGCCCGCCCAGGGGTGGTGGTCGCCCATCAAACGTACGACGACGCGTCGGCGGCCCCCGGAGTGACGTCCCGTTGCTGCCTCCATGGCTGGGGCGCGGCTGGCGGCCATGGCTGTGGGCGGTGAACCCGTCTTTCCGGGCTAGCGTTTGTCCGGGCTAGCTCAGGACGGCCATCATGATGGCGATGAAGTGCGCGGCGAAGGCCAGCACGGTGAAGGCGTGGAACAGTTCGTGGAAACCAAAGTTCCGGGCGCTGAAGTTTGGCTTCTTGAGGGCGTAGAACACTGCGCCGGCAATGTACAGGGCGCCGCCGACGCATATGAGGATGGCTGCGGCGGCATTCGCGGCGAAAAACTGCGGCAGGTAGAACAGGGCCCCGCAACCGAGGGCGATGTAAACCGGGACGTAGAGCCAGCGCGGAGCATGGGTCCACAGAATCCGGAACAAGACGCCGACGATCGCCCCGGACCACACAAGCCATAGCAAGGTGACAGCTTCAGAGCGTTCCAGCAGGGACCATGCCAGGGGCGTGTAGCTCCCGGCGATCACCAGCATGATGTTGGTATGGTCCAGCCGTTTGAGGAGCATGCGGACCTTAGGGGACCAGTTTCCCCGGTGGTACACGGCGCTGACGCCAAACAGCAGGAAACCGGTCAGGGCATAGATGGTGGACGTGACTTTGCGGTCCGGAGTGGGAGCAACCGTCACCAGGACTATCCCTGCTGCAAGTGCAAAAGGAGCGGCAACTGCGTGGATCCATCCACGCCAGAGGGGCTTGGTTTCGAGGAGCTCAGCCATGCTCCAAGAATAACCTACGTTTCGGTAAGTTACTTCTGGGTAACAAGTGTTGGGCGGTTTTTGACTGTCCACTGCACCGCCCCGGCAGCTCGGGAAGGTAGCCTTGGATGTGCGTCGTCGTACAAGCAAGGAAGTCAGGTGAGAGTCCGGTGGAGCTGCCCGGTTTCCTCTATGGCTTCTACGAGCGCAAACTCCTGCGCTCACTCAAGCAGGACCAGATCCCACGGCACATCGGCGTCATGGTGGACGGCAACCGGCGCTGGGCGCGCCAGTTCAATGCCCCCACCAGCCAAGGACACCAGGCCGGCGCAGACAAAATCCACGAATTTCTGGGATGGTGCCAGGAACTGGGCGTCAAGGTCGTCACGCTCTACATGCTCTCCACGGACAACATGAACCGCTCCGGTGAGGAACTGGACCTGCTCATGGGCATCATCGCCAACACCATGGACCGGCTCGACGAAGACGAAGACGTGTCTGTTCATGCCATGGGAGCACCGGAACTTTTGCCGGACTACCTGGCTGATCGGCTGAACAAACTCACGTCCCGGACGCCGGTCCACGAAAAGATCCACGTCAACGTCGCAGTCGGCTACGGTGGCCGCCGCGAAATTGTCGACGCCGTTAGGGAACTCCTGCACGACGCCGCCTCCAAAGGACGCACCATGACCGAGGTGGCAGATGAACTTTCAGTGGACGACATCTCCCGGTTCCTCTACACCCGGGGCCAACCCGATCCGGACCTGGTAATCCGCACTTCAGGCGAGCAGCGGCTCTCCGGATTCCTCATGTGGCAAAGCGCTTACAGCGAGTTCTACTTCTGCGAAGCCCTGTGGCCCGCCTTCCGCAAGGTCGATTTCCTCCGTGCGCTCAGGGATTATGCCGGGCGGCAGCGCCGCTACGGAACCTAGCCCAGGCGCGGTTCACCGAAAATTAACGAGCCCGACATGCGACTTGCCGACGACGGATTGCGGAAATGAATGTGTCGGGGATTACGTTAATCCCATCAGCAGGCAAAACCGCCCGCTGATCGGGGAGGCCAGTATATGGAGCGGAACATCGCACCAGTTACATGGGAGGCCACGCCCGGCCTTCCGGCCGAGCCGCTTCACCATTAGGCCGGGCGACCGCCCGGGGCTGGAGTCGATGTGGCTATTTCTGAGCAACTGCCCGCAATGGTTTCCGACGGGGAAAGTGCAGCTACCTTTCGCGCCAAGCGGGTCCCACAAAAAGCGCGGGCAACAGCGTCCGCCACGGGCCGCAGCTATGTGATCGATACATCCGTCCTGCTTTCCGATCCCCACGCACTCCTGCGGTTCGCAGAACATGAGGTCATAGTTCCCATCGTGGTCATCAGTGAACTCGAGGGAAAGCGCCACGATCCGGAACTTGGCTACTTCGCCAGGAAAGCCCTGCGTCTCCTCGACGACCTCAGGATCGAACACGGCGGACTGGACCGGGCGATTCCCCTGGGAAACGACGGCGGGCTGCTCAGGGTGGAAATGAACCACATTTCCCCGGACGTGCTTCCTGCGGGCTTCCGCGGTGGCGACAACGACAGCCGGATCCTGGCCGTGGCCAAGAACCTGGCCAACGAGGGCCACAACGTCACGGTGGTCTCCAAAGACCTCCCCATGCGGGTCAAGGCGTCCGCCATGGGACTCCAGGCGGACGAGTACCGCAACGAACTCGTCAAGGACTCCGGCTGGACCGGCATGGCGGAAATAGAAGCCAACGACGACGAAATCACCACGCTCTACGGCCATGAACCTGTCTTCATTCCCGCAGCCGCCGAACTCCCCGTGAACACCGGACTGGTGCTTCTGTCGAACAGGGGATCCGCTCTGGGTCGCGTGGGAGCCGACAAGCAGGTCCGTCTGGTCAAGGGCGACCGGGACGTCTTTGGCCTCCACGGACGCTCCGCCGAACAGCGGCTGGCCATCGACATGCTCATGGACCCTTCCGTGGGCATCGTGTCCATCGGCGGACGGGCCGGCACAGGCAAGTCCGCGCTCGCCCTCTGCGCAGGCCTTGAAGCCGTACTGGAGCGCCGTGAGCACCGGAAGGTGGTCGTCTTCCGGCCCCTGTACGCAGTGGGCGGCCAGGAGCTCGGCTACCTTCCCGGATCCGAGTCCGAAAAAATGAACCCGTGGGCCCAGGCCGTGTTCGATACCCTCGGCGCGTTGGTCAGCCAGGAAGTCGTGGAAGAAGTCATGGACCGCGGCATGCTGGAAGTCCTGCCCCTGACCCACATCCGCGGGCGTTCGCTGCACGACGCCTTCGTCATCGTGGATGAAGCCCAGTCGCTCGAAAAGAACGTCCTGCTGACCGTCATGAGCCGCATCGGTCAAAACTCCAAGATCGTCCTCACCCACGATGTTGCCCAGCGCGACAACCTGCGCGTGGGACGGCACGACGGCGTTGCCGCCGTCGTGGAGACCCTCAAGGGACATCCGCTGTTCGGGCACATCACGCTGACCCGGTCCGAGCGTTCGCCGATTGCTGCCCTTGTTACGGAATTGCTGGAGGGCGCCGAGATCTAAGCATCTCCTTGGAACGTGGTGTCCAGGGCCGTGGTCCGGTTCGCCGGGCCACGGCCCTTCGCCGTCGCTTAGACACGACGCAGGTGCAGGTGCAGTTACAGCTTCAGGTAGTTCTTTAGTTCTTCGTGGCCCTGGACTTTGAGGGTCCAGTCGGGGCGTTTGAAGGTGGTGGGGGTGAGACGGACTCTTTGGACTTCTTCGATTTTTTCTCCCCAGCCGTCCCGGGAGATGCCGTTGAGTTCGTAGCCGAGGCTGGTGGAGACGCCCAGGGATTGTTGGTTCCACGACGCTGCTTCGGATTCGGCCACTTCGGCGCCAAGGTAATCGAAGGCGTAGCTGACGACGGCGGCGCGCATCTCCTTGCCGACGCCCTGGCCCTGCGCGGACTGCTTGAGCCAGGAACCCGTGCTTACTGTTTTGAGCGTCGCGAAGTTCTTGGCACCGAGGTCCTGTACGCCGAGGAATTCGTCGTCGCGCCAGACCGCCAGGAGGAGGGTCCAGGAATCCTTGGTGAAGTTTCCGCGGCACCGCCAGTACCACTGGGCCATGTTCGGTGCCAGCTCGTCCGCCGGCATTTCAGCCCACGGCGTGCTGAAGGGGCTCTTGCCGGGTTCGTGGATACCTGAGCGGGCCGCGTCCACAGCGGCGGGGATGTCGTCGTCGAGAATCGGACGGACGGTCAGCCTCGGGGTGGTGAGAATGAGTCCGAACGGGGGCCAGATGTCTGCCAGCGATGTCATCGCCGTAGCTTAGCCCGAAAAGGCGGCGCGGTCAGGCGGCCGGGCCGATGTCCCACGGAATGTGCCGCCGGACGTCCGTGAGGTTCATGGACTCCGCCAGGAACAGGTCATCGAGCATGTACTCGTCGACACCCAGGATCTTCAGCCAGTGGCCCGTACCGGAAGTGTCGCCATCCAGGCTCTGGCTGGCCACGCAGACCCCTGTTCCGGTGTCGATCCTGATCAGCGTCCGGCCGGGATGGACCAAAGGCTGGGCGGGATCGGAAGGAACGTAGGTCCGGCTGGGCCTAACGATGGTTTCCAGGGCAGGACGGCCCTCGTGGTCCACTTCCATGGGGGGTTCGAGGAAGACGCGGTTGGTGTCCGGGAATTCGATGGGAACCGGCGCGTTGCCGGCCAACTCCACTGGATCCAAGGCTGCAGCCAGGCGGCCATTGCCGAAGGACGGCTCACCGTACGCCGCCTCGGGACGCCTGCGCACCAGCCCGGCGTCGTCGTAGACAGGGGTTACCAGATGCGCCGGCAGCAGCCAGGACCGTCGCGTGGAGCTGACGTACAGGTCATCCCGGGAGTCGTTGATGCCGGTGGTGCTGTGGAGCAATTGACCGTCAGCCGTCTCAAGGCGGAGGGCCCCCGGGCGCCGCAGCCAGGCACGGACAATATTGGCGCCACTGCCGGGCCGCTCAAGATATTCAAATCGCAGGGTGGTCCACTTCCATGGCGAAGAACGGCATAGATTCCGGAATGTGGAGGACAAGTCAAAGCCCGGTTCGTCTGCACTGTAGCGCCCCATATCCACAGTTTACCCAAGCGTTCAAACGGGTCGGACGAGCAAAACGGGGTAGCATCCGAGGGTGATCCGACGACTCTCCGAGCTCTGGACAGCCAGCCCGCTGGGTTTTTGGCTGGTGGCGGCAGCCTGCCTGTATTTCGTGGTGATGGCTGTCCGGCTCACGGTCATCGACGTCCGCAGCCACTTGCTGCCCAACCGGATTGTGCTTCCGTCCTACGGTGTGGCCGGAGTGCTGTTGCTCGGTGCCGCGATCGCGGCGTCGCTCCCCGGTACCCCTACGCGAGGGGCAGCATCCGCCACTCTGTTGGGGGTGCCCGGGCTGGCGGTTCTGGCCGGCGGCGCGGCCCTCTGGTTCTTCTATTTCGTGCTGCGGTTCATCCATCCACCAGGGATGGGCTTTGGCGACGTGAAGCTGGCCGGGGTGCTGGGCCTCTACCTGGGCTATTTGGGTTGGAGCCACATCTTTGCCGGAACCTTTGCGGCCTTCCTCCTGGGAGGGCTGTGGAGCTTGTTCATCCTTGCCGCACGGCGGGGAACGCTGCGTTCGGCCATTCCGTTCGGTCCTTTCATGCTGGCCGGAGCAGCTGTTGCGATGGTGCTGCTGCCCGCATGAGGCTAGCCTGTCTGCAAGGCTGCAAACCGCGCCGGGACCGACCATTCTTGTGAGGAACGCTGAACCATGGGTGCCCCGGATTTTGTGCTCAGACTGCGGGAGAAGATCGGCCATGACCCCCTCTGGCTGCCGGCCGTCAGGGGAGTGGTCTTCGACGACGAAGGCAGGGTGCTGCTGGGCCAGCGGGCCGACAACGGGCACTGGGCCCTCATCACCGGAATGCTCGAACCGGGCGAACACCCCGCCCCAGGGCTGGTGCGCGAGATCTTCGAGGAGACTGCGGTGGTGGCGGAAACGGAACGGATTGTCGGCGTCGGCGTTGTAGGTCCCGTGACCTTTCCGAACGGCGACGTGTGCGACTTCCTGGACATCACCTTCCGGTGCAGGTACGTCTCGGGAGACGCCAGGGTCAATGACGACGAATCACTGGCCGTGGGCTGGTTCGCCTTGGATGATCTTCCGGAGATGAGCGCCGGCAACCTTGAAGCCATCAGGCTTGCCACGGAGCCCGAAGGCCCCGTGGCTTACCAAATGGAGGATTAGTGCTGTTGGCTTCCGGCGTCGGCTGTCGGGCGATCCGTCCTGAGGTCGTCCTCGTCCGGCGCCGTCTGCGTGGTTTCACGGCGCTCAGCCTCAAGCCTGTCAGCCTCCGCGCCCCCGATTGCTTCACCACGGGCCACCATGCCGGCGGTGTCGGAGAGTGGGATCTGCTTCAGCGTGATGGCCAAAACCAGGGCGATGGCGATGAACGGCACCAGGTACCAGAACACTGGAGCCAAGGAATTGGCGTACGCGTTCACAATCGCATCCCGCAACTGCTCAGGCAGCTGCGGCAGGGCTTGGGGATCAAGCGTGCTGGTGGACTGCGAAGCCTGCTCCGCAGAAGCGCCGGCACCGGTGAATGCCTCCCTGAGTGATTCAGCCAGGCGGTTGGTGAAGATGGAACCGAACACGGCGACACCCAGTGATGCACCGACCTCGCGGAAGTAGTTGTTGGTGCTGGTTGCCGTGCCGATCTGGTCCGCCGGAACGGAGTTCTGCACCACCAGGACGATGACCTGCATGATCAGCCCCAGGCCGGCTCCGAAGATGAACAGCTGCACGCAGATGACCCAGATCGGGGTTGCTGCCGTCAGGGTGGTCAGCCACAGCATGGCCGCAATGGTCAACGCCGCACCCAGGATCGGGAACATCTTGTACTTGCCGGTCTTGGAAATACGGATACCGGAGTAGATGGACGTGCCCATCAGGCCAACCATCATCGGCAGCATGAGCAGCCCGGATTCGGCTGCTGAAGTACCGGAGGACATCTGCAGGAAGGTGGGAACGAACGCGATGGCAGCGAACATGCCCAGGCCGAGCGTGAAGCCGATGGCGGTCGCGTTGATGAAGATCGGGTTTTTGAACAGGCTCAGCGGAATGATGGGGTCCTCGGCGCGCCGTTCAACCATGACGAAGGCAAAAGCGGCCAGCACCATGCCGGCGCCAAAGGCCCAGGTGAGGGGTGAATCCCAGCCTTCGTCCTTCTTGCCGCCGAAGTCGGTGAAGAAGATAAGGCAGGTGGTGGCGGCAGAGAGGAAGATGACTCCCAGGATGTCGATCTTCTTTTCGGCCTTTTTGTTGGGAAGCGTCAAGGTGAACCATGCGGTGATAAAGGCCGCGATTCCGATGGGGATGTTGATGTAGAACGCCCATTCCCACGTGAGGTGGTCCACGAAGAAGCCGCCCAGCAGCGGTCCGGCGACGGCGGAGAGACCGAAGATGGCGCCCAGCGGACCCATGTACTTGCCGCGCTCCTTGGCGGGAACGATGTCGGCGATGATGGCCTGCGAGAGGATCATCAGGCCGCCGCCGCCCAGACCCTGGATGGCGCGGAAGATCACGAAGCCCCAGAAGTCGGTGGCGAAAGCGCAGCCCACCGAAGCGAGGGTAAACAGGGCGATGGCAACCAGGAACAGGTTGCGCCGGCCCAGGATGTCACCGAACTTGCCGTAGATGGGCATGACGATCGTGGTGGCCAGGAGATAGGCCGTGGTGATCCAGGCCTGGTGCTCGACACCGCCGAGCTTTCCCACGATGGTGGGCATGGCGGTGGAAACGATGGTTTGGTCGAGGCTGGACAGGAGCATGCCTGCGATCAGCGCCGAGAAGATGATCCAGATCCGTTTCTGGGTCAGCAGCAGTGGTTCTGCCGCCTTCGAGAGTGTACTCATGCGGGGTCCTTCGGTGTCTGTGCAGGAGTGGTGTCCAGCGGTTGCGATAAGAGTTTCCGGGCTGCGGCAAGGTTCTGGTCCAGGAGCTCGCGGTAAGGCCGCGTGTTGTCCTCCGAGAAGAACTGATGGGATGTCTTCTTGGAAACAGCGCCGAACACGGCCGAGGCCATGATGATCTCCGGATGTCCGGGGGAGAGGCCCTCACGGGCGGCGATCAGTTCCATGAACTGCCGCTCCCTGGCCTCGCCTTCAAGGGTCATGCGGCCCAGGAGCTGGGGCTCGGCCTTGATGGCAGCAATCAGTTGCTGGATCTCGGTACGGCTGATGGTGGAACGCTCCACGATGTCCACGGTGAGGTGGTACAGGGCAGCGAGCAACGTGGCGGAGATGCCGTCTGGCAGCCGTTCAGGATCCCGGTTGAAGTTATCCAGCGAATCCTGGGGCAGGTCATCGGAGAACGCTCCGATGACTGCGTCTTCCTTGGAGTGGAAGTAGTTGAAGAAGGTCCGGCGGGAGATGCCCGCCTCTTCGCACACCTCTTCCACAGTGTAGCCATTCAGGCCGCGTTCGGCGGTCAGGGTTCGTGCGAATGCCGTGATGGCCAGCCGCGTGGCGGCGCGCTTGCGCTCGCGGAGGCCGCCGTCGATATTTGCACTATTACTCACAAAGTAAAGTTTTGCACTTTACGCTGTAGGGTGCAAAATCTCGCTCGGAGGTTTTGTACAGCTGATGCCGCTAAGGAGGTTTCTTGAGGGCACCTGGTGTACAAAAACTCCCGGGTACGACGACGGCCGGTACCTCTCGTGCGAAAGGTACCGGCCGTCGTCGTGCTTTGGGTTTAAGCCAAGGGTCAGGCCTTGTGGGCCGGCGACGTCATGGTGGTGACGTCCAAAGCCTTGTCGAGGTCGGCCTCGGAGACCTTGCCTTCGCCTTCGCCAACGAAGCCGAGCTGCTGGGTAGCCTGGCGGATGGTCAGGCCCTCCTTGACGGCGGTCTTGGCGATCTTGGCGGCGTTTTCGTAGCCGATGTACTTGTTCAGCGGCGTCACGATCGAGGGGGAGGCCTCGGCCAGGAACCGGGCGCGCTCGACGTTGGCGGTGATGCCGTCGATCATCTTGTCGGCCATGACGCGGCTGGTGTTGGCCAGCAGGCGGATGGACTCGAGGAGGTTGGCGGCCATGACGGGGATGCCGACGTTGAGTTCGAAGGCGCCGTTGGTGCCGGACCAGGCGATGGCGGTGTCGTTGCCGATGACCTGGGCGCACACCATGATGGACGCTTCGCAGATGACCGGGTTGACCTTGCCGGGCATGATCGAGGAGCCGGGCTGGAGGTCCGGAAGGGCGATTTCGCCCAGGCCCGTGTTGGGGCCCGAGCCCATCCAGCGGAGGTCGTTGTTGATCTTCATGAAGGAGATCGCGATGTTGCGCAGCTGGCTGGAGCCCTCGATCAGGCCGTCGCGGTTCGCCTGTGCCTCAAAGTGGTCGCGGGCTTCGGTCAGCGGGAGGCCGGTGTCGGCTGCGAGGAGTTCGATGACGCGCTCCGGGAAGCCTGCCGGGGTGTTGATGCCGGTACCAACAGCGGTACCGCCCAGGGGGACCTCGGCTACGCGGGGGAGAGCGGCGTTGATGCGCTCGATGCCGTAGCGCACCTGCGCTGCGTAACCGCCGAATTCCTGGCCAAGCATGACCGGGGTCGCATCCATGAGGTGCGTACGGCCGGACTTGACGACGTCCTTGAACTCCACGGCCTTGCGGTCCAGGGAAGCTGCCAGGTACTCAAGGGCCGGGATCAGGTCATTGATCAGGGCCGAGGTGGCGGCTACGTGGACGGAAGTCGGGAAGACGTCGTTGGAGGACTGGGAAGCGTTGACGTGGTCGTTGGGGTGGACCACCTTGTCGCTGCCGGCGGCCGAGAGGGCGCGGGAAGCCAGTTCCGCGATGACCTCGTTGGTGTTCATGTTGGACGAGGTACCCGAGCCGGTCTGGAAAACGTCGATCGGGAAGTCGCCGTCGTACTTGCCCGTTGCAACCTCATCGGCAGCTGCGGCGATGGCCTCGGCGAGCTCGCCATCGAGCACCCCCAGTTCGGCGTTCGCCAGTGCGGCGGCCTTCTTGACCCGGGCAAGGGCTTCAATGTGTGTGCGCTCGAGCGTTTTGCCGGAGATGGGGAAGTTCTCCACAGCACGCTGCGTCTGGGCGCGGTACAGGGCGTTCACGGGGACGCGAACTTCGCCCATCGTGTCATGTTCAATACGGAACTCAGTGGTGGAAGTCATGGGGCTAGCTTATGGCGATCCGACGCCTCACAGAAAACCCGGAGGAGAGTGCTACGTGCTCCGGCGTTGCCGCCGGAGCACGTCCTCTTAGAGCTTGCCGATCCCGGAAACGAGGGCCGCGCGGCCCTCATCGAGCTTGTACGACAGGCCGATGACGGCGACGCGGCCGTCGTCGATGGCGTCGGAAATCACACGGGAGCTGTCAGCCAGGCGTGCGGCGGTCTGCTTCACGTGCTCCACCACCATGTCGTTGACGTCTTCCTGCTCGTTGCGCTTGGCAGTCAGGACGGAGGGGGTGATGCGTTCGACGAGGTCCCGGATGAAGCCCGCAGGCATCTCACCGGTCTCGACAGCTGCCTTGGTGGCCTTCACCGCACCACAGCTGTCGTGGCCGAGGATGACGATCAACGGAACCCGGAGTTGGCTGATGCTGTATTCCAGGGAACCGAGGACGGCATCGTCAATCACCTGGCCGGCGGTCCGCACGACAAAAGCATCACCAAGGCCGAGGTCGAAAATGATCTCTGCAGCGAGCCGGGAATCGGAACAACCGAAGATGACGGCGAAGGGGTTTTGGTCCTCGATGAGGGACGAGCGACGGGCGGCATCCTGGTTGGGGTGCAGGGATTCGCCGGAGACAAAGCGTTCGTTGCCCTCGCGGAGACGGCGCCACGCCAGGGCTGGAGTCAGGTAAGTAGGCACGAACCTTACTTTACGACGCAGAGGCAGCAGTCAGTGAAACTGTTGCGCGCCAATCGGTCAGGCGGACGGGGCAGCTGAGGCCGAAGGTGCGGTGCTCTGGTCCGCTGACTTGACGACGGCGGTGGCCAACGTCGCGAATTCCTCGAGGCTTGCCGTGCCGCTCAGGATGATGGTGGTGCCCTTGTAGTCCAGGACCATGCTGCGCTTTTCCTTGCCCGAATCGCGCAGTTCCCACTCCTGCCCGCCGGCGTTGCGCGTGCCGGTGACCGGGAGGTTGCCCGTCTGCTGCAATACCCAGGTGGGATTGGCCTTATTGGTCTGGGTGAGGCCGATGAAAGCTTCCTTGGGAGTCAGGAAACCGACCTCCCAAGTGGGCACGCCTGTCCCGCTGCCCGATTCCCACCGCGCGTAATTCGGGGTAAATGTGTCGCCGGTATCGGGAGTGACAGGTGTGAATCCCGCCACACCTTCGGCGTTCCTGGCGATGGAGGAGACATCGATGGGAGGCCTGAAGCCGTCGCCCTTCGGAGCCGGATTCATCAGGACGATGGGGAGGAAAGCCAGCACGCAGACCAAAAGGGCAATGACCATGCCAATCACGGACGCGTTGGCCCGTTTGGCAGCTTTCGCCGCGATGACGGGCTTGAAGGGGGCATCCGGGGCACTGGTTGGCTCAGCCGCGGCAGCATCCGGTTGGTTGCCGGCAGCGGGCTTGTCCTGCGTTTCACTCACCCTTCCATGATCCCTTATCGGGGCAGGGAACACACATCGGGCAACCTCACCGCCGGTATTGCGGCCGGTGGTCATTCAACCACCCGGAGTGGACGTGGCGACTATGATCGTTGGTAGAGGAACCCCGGGTTGCCCCGCGCAACCATGTCCGGTCCCGTGAATCGTCACTCGAAGAAGAGGTTCAAGTGTCTCCTGCACCAATGACCCAGCAGTATTCCACGATTTCGCCGTCGCTCGCCGTCGGCATCGACGAACCCGACCGCAACCTTGCGCTTGAACTCGTCCGCGTCACCGAAGCCGCGGCAATTGCCGGCGGCCACTGGGTAGGTTTCGGCGACAAGAACAAAGCCGACGGTGCCGCCGTCGACGCCATGCGTTCGTTCCTTCACACCGTCCACTTCAACGGCGTCGTGGTGATTGGTGAAGGCGAAAAAGACGAAGCCCCCATGCTGTTCAACGGCGAGCAGGTTGGTGACGGCACCGGTCCCGAGTGCGACGTCGCCGTCGATCCCATCGACGGAACCCGCCTCACCGCCCTGGGCATCAACAACGCCCTCGCAGTGCTGGCAGTCGCTGAGCGCGGCTCCATGTTCGACCCCTCCGCTGTTTTCTACATGGAGAAGCTCGTCACGGGTCCCGAGGCCGCCGACATGGTGGATCTGCGCCTGCCCGTCAAGCAGAACCTGCACCTCATCGCCAAGGCCAAGGGCGTCAAGGTCAACCAGCTCAACGTCATGATCCTTGACCGTGACCGCCACCGCCCGCTGGTTGAAGAAATCCGCGAAGCCGGCGCGCGCACCAAGTTCATCATGGATGGCGACGTCGCAGGCGCCATCGCAGCAGCCCGTACCGGCACCGGCGTCGACGCCCTCATGGGCATCGGCGGCACCCCGGAAGGCATCGTTGCAGCCTGCGCCATCAAGTCCCTCGGCGGCGTCATCCAGGGCCGCCTCTGGCCGACGTCGGACGACGAGAAGCAGAAGGCCATCGACGCCGGACACGACCTCGACCGCGTCCTGTCCACCAACGACCTCGTCACCTCGGACAACTGCTACTTCGCAGCCACCGGCATCACCGACGGCGACCTCCTGCACGGCGTCCGCTACCAGAAGGACCGCGTCCTGACCCAGTCCATCGTGATGCGCTCGAAGTCCGGCACCGTCCGCTTCGTTGATGCTGAGCACCACGCATCCAAGTGGGAGACGTACGCGCGCAAGGCGTAACCTCCGCAGCTCACAGAAGGACGGCGAGCATCGCTCGGCGGCTATCTCCTCGTACCTCGTCGATTTGATGCCGCTGTCGCGATACCCGCCGTCCTTCTCTGTGTCCGGCCGGCTTCCGCTTCGCGCTGTTGTGGGGTGTGCCGGGCGCGGGTGGAGCGGGGAAAGGCTTAGCGGAGTTTGTTGCGGAGCTTCCTGGCCAGCTGGTAGGCGCCGTAGCGGAGTTTGTTGACCGGGAGGTCCCAGGTGCCGGGGTAGGAGACTTCGCGGCCTCCGAAGGATTTCTTGAACGCCGTGAAGCCCGCCCATTTGTGGTCCGGCTGGTCCTCGGGTGCGACGCCCCAGAGGTCCACGTGCTTGAGACCCTTTTCCTTGGCGTCTGCCATGAGGGTTACCAGGAGGGGGATGCCTGCGCTGAGCTTGCGGTGCGTGTCATCGAGTGCCGCGTGCGCGTAGACCCGGGTATCTGCCGAATCGTAGGCGAAGGCGGCCGCGATGGGCTCACCTTCCAGTTCGGCGATGAACAAGGTTCCGGCCCCTGCAGGCAGCAATGACGCCGCCACCTGGGTCAGGTATTCATCGCTCTGCGGCTTGAAGCCATTCCGCGCCGCCGTCAGGTGGAGGAAGTGCAGCAGGATGGAGATGTTCGCCGGGTCCTGGGAGGTCCGGAACGTCACTCCCTTTTTGTGGATGTTCCGGTACAAGTTCCGGTTTGTTGGCTTCATGCCCGCGAGGACGTCCTTGAAATCCCCGTCCAGATCCACAATCCAGCTCAGTTCCGGCTGCTGGTTGACCGGCGCGGGCCGTAAGCCCCGCGCGCGGAGCAGGGGACCGGCGTCGGACGCGGTAAAACCTGCCGCAGCAGGTTCCATCCGGACGAAGACGGCGTGCTCCGCCTTGGCCAGCGCCACCAAAGCCGCCGTGGCGGCGTCGAATGCTTCGACGGAATCAGCCACCGGCCCATAGGGGGCATAGATGACTTTGCCGGCGGGGTTCTTCTCCTCAATTGCGAGGAAACTCCATCCGGGGCCGGTTTTTTCGTGGACGCGGCGCCCCAGGGAACGCTGGACTGCCGCCCATGCGGGCGTTTGGAGGAAGAATTCCACGGTTCAGTTCCCCAAGCCTGTCGTGACTGCGAAGGCAATGCTGGTGTCCGTCGCGCCCTGGACCGGGTGGACGTTGACCGGGGCTTCGACGTCGGGGATGAACGCTGCAGCGCCACGTCCAAGCTGGAGGTCGCTCTTGGGCGAGTCGAGAAGCACGGAGCCGGAAACAACCACGACGACGGCGGGCCCGGTCTGCGCCAGCGGCACCGGTGCTGCGTCAGGGCCGAGCTCGATGCGCTGGAGCTGGAACTCCTTGAACGGCGGGCGGTACAGCTCCTGTCCGAACTCCGTCCCGCTGGCCTCGACGCGTGGAACCCCGAGGGATTCGAAACGTACGGTCTTCAACAGTTCCGGAACGTCCACGTGCTTGGGCGTGAGTCCACCGCGAAGGACATTGTCCGAGGACGCCATGACCTCGACGCCCAGGCCGTGCAGATAGGCGTGGATGTTCCCCGCAGGGAGGTAGACCACTTCACCGGGTTCGAGGGACAAATGGTTCAGGAGCAGGGAGATGAGGACGCCGGGGTCTCCGGGGAAGGCTTCATTGATGTCCAGCATTGCGGTCAGCGCTTCCCGGTGCGGCTCCAGCGGTGCCCCGGCAGAAAGTACCGCGACTACCTCGTTAATGGCATCGGAGACGTCACTGCCGCCCTGGATGAGCCGGCTGAAGGCAGCCTTCAGCGCAGCGGAAGCATCAGCTTGCGCAAGGTCGGTGACGACGTCCGCGATAACCGAGGGAACGTCGATGGCGGCGGAGTCAAGGACGTGCGCCAGGTGTTCAAAGATGCCGCGGGAGTCAGCAGGGGAGCGGAAGCCGCACAACGCCTTGAAGGGCGTGAGGGCGAAGATCATTTCCGGCTTGTGGTTGTCATCGCGGTAGTTGCGTTCAGCGGCGTCGGGGGCGATCCCGGCGGCGTTCTCGCGGGCAAACCCTTCACGGGCCTGCTCCAGGCTCGGATGGACCTGGAGGGAAAGCGGCTTTTCGGCCGCCAGGAGCTTGGTGAGGAACGGCAGGCGGGGACCAAATCCGGCGAGGCTTTCGGAGCCAAGGAAGCGCTGCGGATCCGAGGCGATCAAGGCATCCAGGGGCTGGGTGACACCGTTGGGGTGAATGGCCGTCGAAGGGGAGTCCGGGTGGGCCCCGATCCACATTTCGGCCTCCGGGCCGCCCGAGGCCTGCCGGCCCAGCAGTCCGGCGATGGCCGTCGTCGAACCCCACGCATAGGGCCGCAAAACATTCTCAATCTGGTACACGAAAGAAAGTCCTTATCGTTGCGCTGGACGTGGGATGGAGCTCAAAGGGGGAATTTACAGTGGTGCGCACTGGCCGTTGGTGGCCACGAGGTCGCGGATGCCTTGCTCATCGCCCTGGGCTTTGAGGCCGTTCAACAACTCAATGGTGATCGGCGTGCCGTCGGGGGTTGTGGTCACCGGAGTGAAGTCCGCAGAGGGTGAAGGCAGTTGGCTTGCGGGCAGCAGGCCAGTAACCGGACCGGCGGCCATGACGGGCCCGGCGCCCGGACGGTCATGGGTCACGACGGCGTCACTTGCCTTGGGGCTGTTGGACGAGGCGAGGACTTCCTGGACCTTGGAGTGGATCAGGTCAAAGTCAGGCACCGTGGAGAACGATGCGTCGAAGTCCGGCGGCCCGATGGTGAGGCGTTTGACGGGCTGGTTCTTGGACTTCAAGGCGAGGTCCACAAAGCTGCCCAGCTGGTTGGACGAGATGTTGGAATCGACCACCTTGGTCCCGGCGTTGGCGATGTCCTCGAACTTGGTCAGGAGAGTGGCCGGGTCCAGCTGCTTGAGCATGGCCTGCTGCACGCATTGCTGGCGTGCAATGCGGGCGTAGTCGTCCACGAATTCGCGGGAGCGGCCGTACCAGAGGGCGTGGAAGCCGTCCAGATGCTGGTCGCCGGCAGGGATCCAGCCGTCGGGCATGCCATGGATTCCGTTGGCCTCATCGGTGACGGGGCCGCTGATGGGTACCCAACCGCCGGCCTTGATGCGGATGCCGCCCATGGCGTCGATGAGTTTGGCGAACCCATCCATATCCACCAGGACATAGGCTTGGACCGTGATACCGAGGGTTCCGGACACAGCTTCCAGGGTTGCCTGTGCGCCCGGATCCTGAACGCCCGGATACAGGTCCTGGTACTTGTTGGTCACCTCGGTGTTGACGGCGTTGATGAGGCACTCGTCGCCGCAGTTGTAGCCCTCGGGGTAGATCTTCCGCATGGGCGAACTCTCGCTGAACTGTGCGTTCTGGAGGTTGCGGGGGACTGAAATGATGGCGCTTTCGCCCGTTTTCGCATCGACGCTGATCACGGACAGGCTATCGGGACGGCGTCCCGTCCTGTCATCGCCGGCGTCGCCACCCATCATCAGGAAGTTGTAACGCCCGTCCACGGGATCGATCGCGGGACCGGCGTCGAAAATACTGCCGATTGCGTTGCGGCTGACGTTCAGGACATAGGCAATGTAGCCCAGCGATCCGCTCGCCAGCACGGTGGAGATTGCCACCACGACGGCAATGATGGGACGCATGCCGGGTGCCAGGAGTGTCGGCCTGATGATCCGCAGGGTGTTGAGGAACAGGTAGGCCCATCCCAGGGCCAGCGCCACGAGGACCACGATAATGAACAGCGACCCCACGGGGTGGGTGACAATGCTCAGCAGCATGGTCCGGTTGGTGACTGCGATGACGATGGTTATCAGCGCCAGCGCCCACACCGTGAGCGTAACGCGCAGCGCGATGCGGCCAAGTTTGCGGTCGCCCGCAACGATTTGTGCGCTGCCGGGGACCAGGAGCGTGAGGAGGACCAGCACGAAGGCGCGTTTGGTCCGCACCGGCGCACTGGCGCCGGATGGATAGCGGACAGGATCAGTCAGGGCGGAACCGGGCTGATTCGTGTTCTTGTGCATGGTAGTCATCCGCTGCCTTCCTAGCGGGGGCTCCGGGCTGACGGGTTGGCAGGGGAGAAGACTTCCTCAACCTTGTGGCGAAGGTTCTCCCCTTTTTTGGTGGCCACATCGTTGAGTTCCTGGGCGAAAGCCAGGAGGTCGCCACGAAGCTTGGCGGCAAGTTCATCAGTACCGGAGGCCAGCATCCGCACGGCCAGGAGGCCGGCGTTGCGGGCCCCTGCAATCGACACCGTGGCGACGGGGACGCCGGCCGGCATCTGCACGATCGACAGCAAGGAGTCCATGCCGTCCAGTGTCTTGAGCGGAACCGGAACGCCGATTACCGGGAGGGGGGTCACCGAGGCGAGCATGCCCGGAAGGTGGGCCGCGCCGCCGGCTCCGGCAATGATGACGCGGAGACCGCGCTGGTGGGCGTTCTGTCCGTAGCTGATCATTTCCGTGGGCATACGGTGGGCCGAAACGACGTCCGCTTCAAAAGGTATGCCGAACTCGGCCAGGGCATCGGCCGCGGCCTCCATGACGGGCCAGTCGGAGTCCGAGCCCATGACGAGTCCTACCAGCGGGGCCTGCGGTGTTGTCGTCATACGGTCTCCTCCAGAGTGGGCTGCTCAGGCTTGCGGCCGTCGCGGATGATGTTGGCCACGGTGGTCGCGCGCTGGCGCACCGAGTCGACGTCGGAGGCAGAGGTGCCCACGAGGTTGACGTGACCGATCTTGCGGCCAGGGCGGACGGACTTGCCGTAGGAATGCACCTTGGCCGCGGGCTCATAGGCCAGCGCCTGCGGGAAGGCCTTGAAGAGGTCCTGGTTTTCGCCCCCGAGGAAGTTTTTCATCACCACTACCGGAGCGAGCGCATCGGTGGCGCCCAGCGGCAGGTCCAGAACTGCACGCAAGTGCTGTTCGAACTGGCTGGTGATGGAACCATCCTGGGTCCAGTGGCCGGTGTTGTGCGGACGCATGGCAAGTTCATTGATCAGGAAGCCCGCGCCGACGCCGGGAGTTTCGAACAGCTCTGCCGCCATCACGCCTGTGACGCCGAGCTCATTGGCGATGCGGAGCGCAGCTTCCTCGGCAGCGGCAGCTACTTCCACGGGAATGTTCTGTGCCGGGGCTATGACTTCGTCGCAGACTCCGTCCACCTGGATGGTGTGGACCACCGGCCAGGCCCGGGACTCGCCGCTGGGCGTGCGCGCCACCAGGGCTGAGAGTTCACGGCTGAACTCCACCTTCGCTTCGGCCAGCAGGGGGCTCATGGCCTGGAACCAATCGTTGGTCTCCAGGGCCTCCTGGGCGGAGTCGACAATTCTGACGCCCTTGCCGTCGTAGCCGCCACGAGGTGTCTTCAGCACTACGGGCCAGCCGATCCTGTCACCGAAGGCGACCAGTTCGTCAACCGTGTGCACGGCAGACCATTCGGGGTTGGGCAGGCCCAGGCGGTCAATGGCGGCCCGCATCACGAGCTTGTCCTGGGCGTTGACCAGGGCATCGGGGCCGGGCTGGACATTGACGCCTGCGTCCAACAGCGCCCTCAGGTGCCCGGTGGGGACGTGTTCGTGATCGAACGTCAGTACGTCCAGGCCTTTTGAGAACTCAAGGAGGGCCTCGAGGTCCTTGTAGTCGCCAATGGGGGCCGTGGCTACGGCAGCCACAGCCGAAACGTCCTCGCCTTCGGCCAAAACGCGGAGTTCAAAGCCCAGTGCGGTAGCGGGCGGAGCCATCATTCGTGCGAGTTGGCCGCCGCCAACAACGCCAATTACTGGAAAAGTCACAAGGTTCAGCCTACCGAACCGGCAGGGGGATCACTGATTCTGCCGCCCTTTTGGCGCCATTTATCGTCAGTTCCGGCCACTGTATTGGCGTTCTCACAGCGTACTCCCGGGCAGCGCTTGGAAATCGGCGCTAAAATGGTCGAGGCCCATCGGCCCACTTTCAACGGCCATGGAGGGTCATGATCACCACACTCGCAGATCGCATCCGCGGACTTGCTTCGCTTTTCTGGCGCGAAGTAGCCAAGTTCGGCGCTGTTGGTGGTGTTGCGTTCGTTATCGACAACGGCCTCACGTACTACCTGATGCATGGCCCCATGACCGACAGCCCGTCCAAGGCACGTTTTGTCGGTGCCGTGGTGGCGACGATCTTCTCGTGGATTGCCAACCGGTTCTGGACCTTCCGGCACCGCCGGCAGGACAACGTTGTGCGCGAGTTCGTGATGTTCGTCATCATCAACGGTATCGGCATCGGTATCTCCACCGGCTTCACGTTCATTGCCAACTACTGGTTGAACATCACTGACAAGAACATGCTTTTCGCGGCCGGCGTGGTCGGCATCCTGGTGGCGACAGTGGTCCGCTTCTTTGCCTACCGCTTCCTGGTCTTCAACAAGGAACTCGACCAGGAACCCGAGTTCTCGCACGACCACGAACTTCTGGACATGCATCCCAAGGCCAAGGCGGGGGCGGAAGCCGGCGCCGGCAACCCGTCGACCGGCGAGTTTCCTTCGGTCAAGAAGCCCTGACAAACGCTAAGGCCGGCACAAACGCTAAGGCCGGCTGACGCGCTCGTTGTCCAGAAGATGCGCGGTGACCTCGACATCTTCGTGCACCAGCACTACGGAGCCGTCTTCTTTCCATGCTCCCAGGGCGGCCGAGAGGCATGATTCCAAGCCATCGCCGGCGCGGACCAGGAGGCGGACACCCGGTTCCTGCGCAGCCGCGAATCCCTCGAGGAGAGCCGAGTGCGCGTATCCGGCCGTGCCACGTACCGCGGAGTTTTCCGCCCCGGGTTCGTCATGCGCCATGAACACGTCGCCGTGGGAGCGGACTTCCGCCGCGTAATCCACGACGCCGGACGGCAGCTCGCCCGGCCAGCGCATCGCAAGCGCTGCGAGCGGCACGGCGACGACCGCGTCGAAGCCCGCCCCGGCGCCGTCGTCGGGCTTGTCGGTTATCAGCAGCTCCGCCGAGGTGCCGTCAAGCACGACTTCCATGCCCAGTTGCCAGGCGGCAAGGGCCCATACAAAGGACTTCCAGTGCGCGGGGAGGTCCAGCCGGACGGCCATTCCCGGCTCGGCATCGAGTTCGTCCTGCAGCAGGTTGCCAGTCTTGGCCACCCAGTTGTCGAAGACCCGTCCGGAGAGTTCAACACGCTCGGAACCGGGGCCGTACCAGGTGAGCCTGGGCGAGGTGGAATTCCCGGACCTCAGGGCGGTCATCAAGTTCACTGCCGGAATGCTCATGGATCAATCTTGCCACGCAGGTTCCGCACCACTCCGGGCAGCAACCCCTTGGATGTGAATTGCGACACATCAATGTTTGTCCATTCGCTGGGCTTCGGGAGGGTGCCGCTGCTATTTCCGCGGAAATTCAACGAAAGTTAACCTCAACCGATCCTGTGCTTCCATTTCCCGCGGCAATCCGCGGAAGCCGCGGCCTGGATGTTGGGCGTGGCGCATCCCACTTTTCCACAGCTTCTTGATTATTATCCCGGCGCGGCTTGACTGGCGGGTAGTTACACGCGTGTAATTAGTAATCAACGCCGCTGCGCAGACAACCGGGACACCGGGAATCGGAAACACATCCAAGCAGCAGCTGCAAACTCAGGAGGGACGCCATGGGGCAAGCGTTGCGTATCCAGGAAGATGCAGTCGTCGCAGAACATGCGTCGGTGAAATACCGTTCGCGGGAGGTGCCGGGAGACTGGTACGTAGATCCTGCGGATCCGGAAGCGGCAGACCGATACAACCAGAATGTGCAGCAGTCTTTGGAGGATCAGGCGACAGCCCTCCTCGCAGCACATGAGGCATTGATTGGCGACCTGCCGGCTGGTCCGGAAGAAGACCTCGACGATCCTCCCATGGAGCTGCGCCGTCCGCTTGAGACGCCCGGACAGCCTGTGTGGATCGGTCTCCCCGGCCAAGGGGATTTCGATGACGAAGGTGAACTTGGCTGGCAGACGGACGCGTTGTGCGCGCAGACCGATCCTGAAGCGTTTTTCCCTGAAAAGGGCGGATCGACCCGGGATGCCAAGAAAGTGTGCGGAGCGTGCAACGTTCGCTCGCAGTGCTTGGAGTATGCCCTCGCCAATGACGAGCGGTTCGGTATTTGGGGCGGGCTTTCCGAGCGGGAGCGCCGTCGGCTAAGGAAGCGAGCGGTCTAATTCTCAAGGAAGTGCACGTTACCGCCGTCGTGGTTTCCCACGACGGCGGCAACTATCTGCCCAGGACATTGGCGGCATTGTCGGACCAGACGCGTTCGGCAGATGCCGCCATTGGCGTTGATACAGGTTCCACGGACAACTCCCTGGGCCTGCTCCGGGAGGCCTTTGGCCAAGGCAATGCCACCACCTTCCACCAAGCCAAGTCAGGCTTTGGCGCGGCTGTCCGTGCGGGGTTGCAGGAGCTCGCTCCCGCCGCTGCTGCGACCGATGACAGCCGGACCGTGGAGTGGATCTGGCTCCTGCACGATGATGCGGCGCCCGCGCCTGACGCGTTGGCGGAGCTGCTCCATGCCGTTGAGCGCGCGCCGTCGGTAACCGTCGCTGGTTGCAAGCAGCTCGGCTGGGACAACGACCGGCACTTGGTGGATGTGGGCCTCTCAACGAGCCGCTGGGCTGAGCGACTCACCCTGATTGACGCCGACGAAGTCGACCAAGGGCAGTACGACGCCCGCTCCGACACGTTCGCGGTCAATTCGGCGGGCATGCTGATCCGACGCGATGTCTGGGAACAGTTGGACGGGTTCGACCCCGCGCTGCCCGGCAGCGGCGACGACGTCGATTTTTGCTGGCGGAACTGGCTCGCCGGGAACCGCGTGGTGGTTGTGCCCAGCGCCCGGATGTTCCACGTTGAGCACCGTCCCCATGGCCTGGGAACGTCCTCGGCAGCGCGCAAGGCCCAGATCCACCTGCGCCTGAAGCACACGCCCTGGTGGAACGTTCCGTTCCAGGCTTTGGGAGCACTTTTTGGCGCGGTTGTCCGCCTGGTGCTGAGCATCCTGGTGAAGGAGCCAGGCTATGGCTTCTCCCAGTTCACTGCCACACTTGCCGCTTTGATGCGTCCTGTCGCAATCGCGAGGGGGCGCCGCACAGCTGCGAAAACGCGACGGGTCCATCGTTCCGTCGTCCGGGGCCTCCAGACACCAACACGCGAGGTCCGGGCCAACCGGCGCTCCTTGCTGGAAGCCATCCGGCCTGCCGATGACGCCGCGCCCATGAGCGACCTGCTGGCTCCCGAACCAAGTGGCGACGCCGCCGACGACTTCGCCGCCCTGGCCACGAACGAACGTGGTTGGGTGGGAACGGGTGCTGTTGCCGCCGCATGCGTTGCCCTGGCAGCGGCCCTCGTGGGTTTGCTGGGTCTGCTCCGTTCCGACGCGATCACCGGTGGTGGGCTTCTCCCGCTTTCCGCGACACCGGCCGGGATCTGGGCCAACGGCTCCACGTGGTGGATTTCCCTGGGCGCCGGACTTCCGGGCCACGGTGATCCCTTTGGCTACGTCTTATGGGTGCTGTCGCTCCTCGGTGGCGGGGATGCGAATGCATCCATGGCGTGGCTCCTCGTCCTGGCCATGCCTTTGTCCGCTGTCGGAGCATGGTTCGCATCGGGTGCCTTGACCACCAAGCGCCGGTTCCGGACCGTGGCAGCCCTGCTGTGGGCCGGTGCGCCGAGTCTCCTGATCGCCATCAATGAAGGCCGCGTCGGTGCCCTCGTGGCGCACATCATGATGCCGTTGCTGCTCCTGGCCTTGGTGCGGGCGTCCGGATCTGCCATCGGTCAAACGAGCACGGCACAATCAAGCACGGCGGGCGCGCAGCGAAGCGCGTCAGCCGTTGCGGGCCGGTTCCCGGCCCCTCTTCGCGGTAAGCCCGGCATTAACGGGACATCCTCCTGGACGGCTGCAGCGGCCGCCGGCCTGGTGATGGCCGTCGTCACCGCCTCAGCACCGTCGTTGCTGGGCCCTATTGCCGTTGCAGTGATCCTCGCTGCCGTAGTTCTGGGACAGCGCGGCAAAACCATGTGGTGGTCGTTGCTGCCGACTCTTGCGTTGTTCCTTCCGTACGGCATTTCCGTCCTCGACAGGCCCCGGTCCCTGCTGGCTGATCCTGGACTTCCCCTTGCTTTTGATGCGGCTCCCTTGTGGCAGCAGCTTCTCGGCCAACCGCTGGCTTTCAGTATCGACGGCGGCCTGACAGGACTGTCGGTGTTCGGTCCCGGTGCTGTTCCGTGGGCTTTGATCCTGGCTTTGCTGATTGGTGCTCCGGTGTTGCTGCTTGCGGTGGCCTCGCTGTTCCTCCCCGGCAAACGCACAGCATTGGCCAGGGTGTTCTGGTTGGCTGCGCTGGCCACCTTGGCCAGCGCCTGGTTGGTGGGGCATGTAGCCACCGGCGTCAACAACAACGTCATTGTCGGGCCGTTTACCGGTCCGGCGGTTTCAGCATCAGGCATGTTGCTGCTCGGTGCTGCCCTGCTCGGAGCGGAGAAGCTCTTTTCGGCGAGCCGGCGGGCATCCGATCCTGCCCGCCGGAAGTTCCAGGTGCGTCGCGTCGCGTCCGGTGTGGTGGTTGCTCTCCTCGTTGCCGGGCCTGTGGCCGGAATGGGTGCCTGGGCTGCGCAGAACGTCCTGCAGCCCTCGACGTCGACGGATTCACCGGCTGCCCCGGCAGCCCGGCAAGCGGCCTCGTCATTGGGTAGCCCGCGTCAGGTCCGGCCGATGGAATCAGGCACGCTGCCTGCTACCGCCGTCGACCGCGGCCAGGGACCCGAGCGGACGCGGACATTGGTGATCACCAGCGGCGAGCAAGGTGCGTTTACCTCCTCGCTCATGCGAGGGGCCGGAACAACCCTGGACAGCTTGTCCACCATCGCCTCGGCGAGGACCATCATTGGCGCTCCCGGACGCGAGGAAATCACGAGCGATGATGCCGCTACAGCGTCTTTGCGGCGGGCAGTGGCCACTATCGTGGCGAGCACCGGCGTTGACCCGCGTCCCGACCTCGAGCAACTCGGTGCCGGTTTCGTGGTCCTCAAGGCCGCGGACAATGCTGCCCAACTGACGGCAAGCAGAATCGACGCCGTCCCAGGGTTGGTGGCTGTCGGCCAGACCGACGCCGGGTGGTTGTGGCGCGTAACTCCGCGGAACCAGCCCTCGGCGGGCGCCGCAGAAACGGCGCATCGTGTCCGTATCATCGACGCCCAAGGAAGCACTGTGGGCACCTTGCCTTCGGAGGATGTGAACGTCAACGCCAGCGTCCCATCCGGTGATGGGGGCAGGAAAGTGGTCGTGGCTGAGCGATCCGATCCCGGTTGGACGGCCACGTTGGACGGTAAGCAGCTGCAGGCAACAACATCCGGGTGGTCACAGGCGTTCGACCTGCCGGCCGGTGGCGGACAGTTGGAGATCCGCTACACGAACCCGTGGGCCCTGTGGCTCGGGATCCTGCAGGCCGTAGTGATCGCCTTGACGGTCCTGCTGGCGATCCCGATGCCTGCCCGCCGGTCCCGTACCGGCATGTCGAGGGACGAAGTCTCCCTCCGTAAGGAGTACAGCAGTGTCTGACGAGCAGAAGAAAAACGCCGACGACGCACCGCAGACGGCCGGCGAAACGCCGGTCGAGGACAAGCCAACGTTTAAAGGAAAGTCTCGCCGCGGCGAACAGTCTTCCCGCAGCGAACAGTCTTCCCGCAGCATGCGGGGGTCCCGAAGCTCCAGCAAAGGCATGGTCACCGGTGTTCTGTCGGCAGTGGTCATCCTGGCTGCCGGGGGAGGCGCTGTGGCTGCCAGCTCGATGGTTCCGGGTCCCTCCGGCGGCACGAGCACCGACGTGCAGCAGGCGGATGTTCCCGCCGGCAGGGCCTTGGGCGTCTGCCCGGAACCGGCCCGCCTGGTCAATGGGACAGTGGTGGGCACGGATGCTGACTTCAGCCCCGTGTCGACGACGGCTACCAGCGCGCTCAACGCTGTGGTGCTGAGCAATCCGGCCGGCACCGTTCCCGGCAGCAAGGTCACTTCCCTTGGAGGCGGGAACGTCGCGGAAATCGCCAAGACTCCCACGAGCACTCCTACGCCGACGGCGGGTCCCCCTGTGCTTGCTGCGGGCGTGGCTTCCATCAGTCCGGTAACCTCGCCCACGGTGGTGGAAGCCGGGCCCATCGGAAACGAGCAAGCATCCTTGGCAGCCCACCTCAGTTACTCGGCAACCGACGGCGACCTCCGTGGCCTCGCTTCCGCACAATGCCAGCCGCCGAGCAACGATGCGTGGGTGCTGGGCGCGAACACGGCTGTCGGCCGCACAGCTGTCCTCAATCTCAGCAATTCATCAGAGACGCCCGCCACGGTGAGCCTTGATCTCTACGGGTACGAAGGTCAGATTCAGGCTCCGGGAGCCAGGGGGCTTCTGGTGGCGCCGGGAACCACCCGCTCCGTGAACCTCGCCGGGCTCGCTCCGGGCCAATCCCAGCTGGGCATCCGCGTGCGCAGCACTGGTGGTCCGGTGGCCGGAACCATCCAGCAGAGCGTACTGCGCGGGCTGGCTCCCGGGGGAGTCGAATACCTCTCGCCGGGTGAAGGACCGTCGAACCTCCAGGTGATGTCCGGCGTCGACATCCAGGACTCGGAAGGCATCAAGGCACTCGCCGCCAAGTCAGGATTCGCGGACGCTGTGCCGGCCCTCCAGATCGCTGTTCCGGGCTCAACGGACGCCGTGGTCCAGGTCAAGTTGTATGGTGCGAACGGCGAGCGAAAGCTTCCCAACGGGGGAGTGGTGACGGTCAAGGGTGGATCGGTGGCCTCGCTGAGCCTCGACGGAGTTCCGGCCGGCAGTTACACAATCCGTGCCAGCTCGGACGTTTCCTTCGTGGCATCGGCCAGGGTCACCCGCGGCTCAAAGGCCGAAGAGGCCACCGATTTCGCCTGGTCTCCAGCATCGGCCCGGCTTGGCAGCCAGCACCTGGTGGCCGTTCCCCGCGATGGCCTGCGTTCCCTGAGCTTCGGGGTGCCCGAAGGCCGCGCTACCGTCAGCTACGCCCCGGTCACGGCCGACGGCAAAGTAGGCAAGGCTGTTGACATGGACCTTGCCGGTGGAACCACGTCAGTCATTGAACTCCCTGCAAAGGCCGGGGACGCGGTCATAGCGGGCTACGTTGTTTCCGCATCCGGCGATCCCGTCTACGGCGCGCTGGTCCTTGGAAAACAGGGCCGCAACGATGTGTCTGTTGTCGCGATCCAGGATGCTGCGGCGGGACTTGAAAAGGTTCCCGTTTCCGTCGGCTACTAGCGGCGGTTCGGTCCGCTGCAGGCCTCACCGGCCAGCCGGGTGACCGGCGTCGTCCTATTGGTACCGGCGCCGGTACACCGGGTCCAGTGTCTCCGGCGGTACGCCCAACATTTCCGCGGTGTATTCCACCACGACGTCATGGACGAGATCCTGCAACTCTTCCCTGGTGTTGGAGCCCTGCTCCACCACCCGGCGGTAGACCGTGATCATCGGCGGTTCTCCACGGCCGCCGGGAGTGTAGGACCCCATGGGTGCAGGGTTGCCGGTGGCAACGAGCTGCTCCAGGTTCGGCGGGATCTCATCAACGGCGAAGAGAACGCCGTCCAATTGTTTGCCCCACATGTCCTGAAGGCGTTCGGCGGAGTCAAGCACCATGTCGTCGAAACGCTCGGAACGCGTCCGGAAACCCGGAAGATTGGGCAGCATCAGCTCGCCACGCAGTCCCCTGCCATGACGGTTGCGGCGGCGTTTCCGGAACCCCCGCACGCCCGGTACGGCGTGTTCCTCTGTCTGATCGCCATCGGCGTCAGTCCACCGGACGGTAAACCCGGGAACATGTGGCTGTGACTGCATATATCGACTTTAGTCCTGAGGAACCGCCAGCGCGACATCATCGTGCGCACCGCGCCGGAGCTGCCGATACCAGCCCCTCCCGGGCAGCCACGGACGCTCAATGCGCGCCACGGGAGCCAAGTGGCGCTAATCTGGGATGTTGTGGGTGCTATTCGTCAGTGTTCAAGATCAGCCTGCCGCCAGTCTGCGGTGGCCACTTTGACGTACGTGTACGCCGATTCAACGGCCGTCCTGGGTCCCCTAGCCACGTACGCCGAACCGCACGCCTACGACCTCTGCACGCAGCACGCCGAGAGCCTCACCGTTCCCCGGGGTTGGGAAGTGCTGCGCCTGGCCATGCCCAGCACGCCACCGCAGCCCGGACCCGACGATCTGCTCGCTCTGGCCAACGCCGTCCGTGAGGCTGCCTCCGCGGCACCCGAAACGCCGGCCCGCCACAACCACACGCAGATGGAGCCGCCCGCAAGCGTCGAAGGTACCCGCCGGGGACACCTGCGGATCCTCCGCGAACCGTCCTAAGCCACCGAAGGTGACTGCACCGGCGTCGTGACTCAAAGCGGCGTCGTGATCAAAACCCTGCGATCTTGCGCGGTAGTCTGGAATCTGCAGATAAATCCGCCAGCGGCGCCAGGCCGGCGCCACCCAGGGAGCATCATTCATGCCAAAGGTCAGTCCTGAACTGTTGTCCATCCTGCGCTGCCCCGTGACGGGTTCACCGCTGGTCCAGGAGGGCGAGGAGCTGGTATCAACAGCTGCCGCCGCGGACGGCGAAAAGCTCCGCTACTCGATCGAGGACGGCATTCCGCTGCTCCTGCCGCCGGAACTCCTGGCAGCGGCCAACGCGGCCGGCTCCAGCCAGCATGATGCCAAGGCCTAGCAGCCCCTTTTTCTTAACACCCGCACGGTACCCCTAAGGACTTCCATGACTTTCGACTACAAAGTGGCTGATATTTCCCTCGCCGAGGCAGGCCGCCACCAGATCCGCCTTGCCGAGCACGAAATGCCCGGCCTCATGTCGCTTCGGGCCGAGTTCGGTGCTTCGCAGCCGCTCAGGGGTGCACGGATCGCGGGTTCGCTGCACATGACGGTCCAGACGGCCGTTCTCATCGAGACCCTCACCGCGTTGGGCGCAGAGGTGCGTTGGGCCTCCTGCAACATCTTCTCCACCCAGGACGAAGCCGCGGCTGCCGTCGTTGTGGGCAAGGGCACCCCGGAAGATCCCCAGGGTGTTCCGGTTTTCGCCTGGAAGGGCGAAACCCTTGGAGAGTACTGGTGGACTGCCGAGCAGATCCTTACCTGGCCCGGCGCTGAGACCAACCCCGAGCTGGGTCCCAACATGATCCTCGACGACGGCGGCGACGCAACACTGCTGCTGCACAAGGGCGTGGACTTCGAGGCAGCCGGCGCAGTTCCTGCCGCCACCGAGGACGATCCCGAAGAGTACGTCCACATCCTGAACCTCCTCCGCAGGACCCTCGCAGCCGACCCGCAGAAGTGGACGCGCTTGGCAGCGCGCATCGAGGGTGTCACCGAGGAAACCACCACCGGTGTCCACCGCCTGTACCAGCTCGCCGAGCAGGGCAAGCTGCTGTTCCCGGCCATCAACGTCAACGACTCCGTCACCAAGAGCAAGTTCGACAACAAGTACGGCATCCGCCACTCGCTCCCGGACGGCATCAACAGGGCCACGGACGTGCTGATGGGCGGCAAGGTCGCCGTCGTCTGCGGTTATGGCGACGTCGGCAAGGGCGCCGCCGAGGCGTTGCGTGGCCAGGGTTCGCGGGTCATCGTTACTGAGATCGACCCCATCTGCGCCCTCCAGGCAGCAATGGACGGCTACCAGGTGGCCAGGCTTGAGACGGTGCTGGCGCAAGGCGACATCTTCATCACGACCACCGGCAACAAGGACGTCATCATGGCCGAGCACATGCTTGGCATGAAGAACAAAGCAATCGTGGGCAACATCGGCCACTTCGACAACGAGATCGACATCGCAGGTCTTGCCAAGGTTGCCGGCGTCAAGAAGGTCGAGATCAAGCCGCAGGTCCACGAGTGGGTCTTCGACTCCGGGACAGCCTCCGAGCGGTCCATCATCGTCCTGTCCGAAGGCCGCCTGCTGAACCTGGGCAACGCCACGGGCCACCCGTCCTTCGTGATGAGCAACTCGTTCGCCAACCAGACGATCGCGCAGATCGAACTCTGGACCAAGAAGGACCAGCCAGCCGGGGAGCGCGAGTACCAGAAGCAGGTTTACGTTCTGCCGAAGATTCTGGACGAGAAGGTGGCGCGCCTGCACCTGGACGCCCTGGGAGTGGAATTGACCGAGCTGAGCAAGGACCAGGCAGACTACCTGGACCTGGACGTTGCGGGTCCGTACAAGCCGGAGCACTACCGCTACTAGCAGCCCTCCGCAAAGAACATTCGATGGCGAAAGGCCGGACACGCGAACAGCGTGGCCGGCCTTTCGGCTAGAATTGGGTGTTCGGTATAGCTTGCCGGGGGACAGGATGACGGGAACCATGACACAGGCCGCCAAACGGAAAACGGGCAAGGTCCTTGCCATCATAGGGATTTGCGCCGCCATTGTGGCGGGCGGAATCGGCGTGGCCACCATACCCGGATTGCTCCCCGGTTCTACGCAGAACAACGCTGCTGCACCTTCCCCGACTCCCACCATCGAGGCCAAGCCCGTGGAGTTGGGCATCACTCCGCTGGATGGGGCTGTTGAATGGAATCCCGTGGTGGGTCCCCAGATCAAGGCGGTCAACGGCAAGGTCAAGGATGTCGTTTTGACCCCTGCCGGTGGCGGGGCGCCCGTGGTGGGCAAGATCAGTCCTGACGGCTCTACCTGGACTACCCAGGAAGTCCTGAAGTTCAAGACGCAGTACAACTACTCCTTCACCGTCGTGGACACCGCCGGCAAGGAAACCAAGAAGACCCAGACCTTCACCACGGTTTCCGCCGCGTACGAGGCAGACGCGTCCATCTACCCCCGTAACGGCACCACGGCAGGCTCAGGCCAGCCCATCGAAATCAACTTCAGCGAACCCGTCGTGGACAAGGTGGCCATGGAGAAGCGGGTGGCCATCACTGTGTCGTCCGGCCAACCTGTGGCATGGCACTGGTACTCCGACAAGAAAGTGCGGATCCGGCCCGAGGCATTCTGGGCCTCCGGCACTACTGTCACAGTGGACATGAAGCTGCTTGGTGTGGATTTCGGCAACAACATGATCGGTAATGGGGACGTCGTCTCCACCTTTACGACGGGTCCGCAGCGGATTGCCGTGGTGGATGACACCACCAAGACCATGAACGTGTACTCCGACGGCCAACTGCTCCACACCGCGCCCGTGTCTCTCGGCGGCGAAGACTGGCTCTCGCCCACCGGTTACGCAGTGATCCTGGAGCAGGAACGCAAATCCAATTTCAACGCCGGCAGCATCGGCCTGAAGCCCGGCGACAAGGGCTACTACGCCCCAATGGTGGTGGACTACGCCAACCGCCTCACGTGGTCCGGAGTCTATGTCCACCAGGCGCTGGAATCAGCGTGGGGAGCCATCGGCCGCGTCAACGTCTCGCACGGCTGTGTCGGCCTGCTGCCGGATGATGCCGCTTGGTTCTTCAACAACATGAAGACCGGCGACGTGGTGCAGATCCTGAACACGGGAGCCCCGGCTGTCGAGCCACTGGAGGGTTTCGGCGACTGGAACATTCCCTGGGCCAGCTACGCCCAACGGTAGACCTGCTGTTAAGATGGCCGCAGTGATTATTTCCTGCGCGCTTTGACCCGGACTTCGCTTTGACCCGGACTATTTGTGCCGACCATGTGTTGGCCTCCACTTTGTGCTGCCCTCTGGTGATCACGGGTGTCCCTCAGGGGAACCCGCTGACGGGTTCCCCGGCTCCTTACCCCGGACCCTCTTCATCATTTGGAGCACCGCATGACCATCACACCAATTCTTCGCCCTGACTGCAGCAACTGCTTTGCGCTGTGCTGCACCGCACTGGGATTTACCCGCTCAGCGGACTTTGCCATCGACAAGCCTGCCGCCTCGGCGTGCCCAAACCTGGCCGGGGACTTTTCCTGTGCCATCCACCAACGGCTGCGCCCCCGCGGTTTCCGCGGCTGCACAGTTTTCGATTGCTTCGGCGCCGGCCAGCTCGTTTCCCAGCACACTTTCGGGGGAAACAGCTGGCGGGACAACCCTGCCTCCGCGTCCTCGATGTTCGACGTTTTCAAAAGGGTCAGGCAACTCCACGAGATGCTCTGGTACCTGAACGAGGCCCGGCAACGGACGTTCGACCCCGAGCTCGCCTCTGCAGCCGCCCACCTTGCGGAACAGCTGGCGACCACCGCCGTGGGTGACGCAGCCACGGTCCTGGGTGCCGACGTCGAAACCTACCACGGGCAGGTGCGGGCCCTCCTGATGGAGGTCAGCGAAGAAGTCCGCGCGTCCTACGGCGCGGAAGACCGGCAAAGTCACGACGGCGGCCTCCAGCCGGGTGCCGACCTGATGGGCGCAGACCTGGGGAACCAGCGCCTCTGTGGAGCAGATCTGCGGGGTTCGTACCTGATAGGGGCCAACCTGGCAGGCAGCGACCTGGCTGACGTGGATCTTCTGGGGGCGGATCTTCGTGGTGCAGAGCTGGCGGGGGCGGACCTGTCCAGGGCCCTCTACCTGACTCAACCGCAGGTCAATGCTGCCGAAGGCGATGCACGGACGCTCCTGCCCACGGAACTCACCAGACCGGATCACTGGCTCCGGCAGCCCGGAACTAGGGCTCCTGGGTAAACGGCAGCTTGCGCAAGCGGGCGCCCACCGTGGCGTTCCGCTGTTCGGCCTGACGCAGGCGCGCCAGCTCCCGGTTGCGTCGTTCCCCGAGGACTGCGCCAATGTAGTCCTCGGGGATCGTGCCGGGCGGCGGTGGCGGTGCGACATAGCGTGCGAGTTCCGTGGCCAGGGACATCGCCATGGCCAGGCGTGAGGCGGGAGCCATCAGGTAAGCCTGCTGTACAAACGTCCCTGCCCGGCGCGCGGTGGCGTCCGGGACCCTGCCGATGTCCGCCATGGCAATCCACCCCTGCAGATAGTGCGGTGCGTTGGGCACGATACGGGGTTTCGAGGGAACGCGCAGGCGGAGCGAATACGTGCCGGCAACGATATCGCCCAGCCGCTTCGATTTCTCGTTGAACAGCGCCACTCCGATGGCCAGTCCGCCGAAGGTCAGGTAGATTTCCAGGAAACCGAGGAGCCCGCGGATAAGGGCGTGCCGGAAACGGATGGAACCGCCGTCGTCACGGACGATCCGCAAACCCGTGGCGAGCTTACCCAGCGACCGGCCTCGGGTGAGGGTCTCCACAGTGACAGGGACGACCACCACAGAGAAAACGACGCTGCTGAGGACCAGAGCCCGGATGGCCGACTCGTCCAGGTCCGAAGAAGCCATCAGGACCAGGATGATCAGGAGTATCGCGAGGACCACCTGCGAGATGACGTCGAGGATCAGGCCCAGCCCCCGGGCCGCAAAAGACGCTGAGCGCAGCTCGAGGACCACTGCCTCGCCTGTGATGATCGAACTCAAGCCAGCCCCCACGCCTTCCGGACAATGCGGCGCCCAGCAGCGCCTGCACAACGAGTCTAGCGGCGTGACAGGCCAAAACGACGCCGATCAGGCGCTCGCGCGGGCCTCAGGCATTAGGGTGGTGCCGTGGACATCGATGCCTTCTCGGCCGTACATGGGGACAAATGGTCGCGGCTTCATTTCCTGGCGCACAAGCGCCGGTTGACGGGAGACGAGGCGGATGAACTGCTGCGCTTGTACCAAACAGTTTCCGGGCACCTGTCCCTGATCCGTTCGGTGGCTCCTGAAACCGGTCTGTCGTCGTCGTTGTCCGCCGCGTTGGCGCAGGCGCGCACCAGGTTTACCGGTGCCCGCTCGAACTTCATGGAAGACCTGGCCCGCTTCTTCGTCATCTCGTTGCCGGCCGCCTTCTACCGGATCAGGTGGCTGACCCTTTGGTGCGGGCTGGCCTTCACGGTTGTCGGTGCCGCGTATGCCTTCTGGATAGGTACCTCCCCGGATGCGCTTCGAGCCGTCTTCGGCAGCGACGAGAGGGTGCGCAGGTACGTCGAGGAAGACTTCATCGATTACTACTCCGAGAATCCGGCGGCTTCCTTCGCCGGCGCCGTGTGGACCAACAACGCCTGGATTTCCGCCCAAGCCGTGGCCTTCGGCATCACAGGATTCTGGGTGCCCTACATTCTTTTCATGAATGCCCAGGGCGTGGGAGTTGCCGCCGGTGTCTTCCTGGCAACGGGCAAGATCGACGTCTTCTTCAGCTACATCCTGCCCCACGGCCTGATGGAACTCACGGCTGTGTTCATTGCATGCGCCGCAGGGCTCAGGATTTTCTGGGCCATGGTGCGGCCCGGCCCCAGGACCCGGATGCAGGCTGTTGCGGATGAAGGGCGGTCATTGATCACCATCGCACTGGGCCTGGTGCTGGTCCTCCTGGTTTCCGGCATCGTTGAAGGATTCGTCACTCCGAGCCAGCTCCCCGTCTGGGCCAAGATCACCATCGGCGCGCTGGTGCTGGCCGGCTATTGGACGTACACGCTGCTTGTTGGCGGCCGGGCTGTCCGTGCGGGGGAGACAGGTGACTTGGACGCCAACGATGGCGGTTACAGAAGCATCGCCGCGTAGACCTTACAGTTGCGTTTCAATCTGCTCCAAGGCGGGGTAGTTCCTCGTGTCGGCGCAAAGCCGGGCGGTAGGCTCGAAGGCAGACAAGAGAGCCGGCAGCACGCAATCGCCGGTGGATGCCTACGGAAGTGAACCCCCGCTGTGAGCGACAAGAGCCCAAAACCACAAGAACCGGACACGGACGTCCACGAGGACCCCAACGAACCGGCCTTCGACTGGATGAAGCCAAAGACGTCCAGTGGTGCCTCATCCGCGGCCTCAACCGCCGCGCCTGCACCGGCGTCTGGAGCGCCTGGAAAAGCGTCAGCTGCGCCCGGAACGGCCCAGCCGGAGAGCCGCGCAGACCGGAAGGCTGCAGAAGCCGCGGACGCCGACACGGAGCCGCCGCTGTTCGCTGACACACTTGCGAATGCCTCTTCCGGCAAGCAGCCGTCGCACTATTCCGAACCGCTGCCGACGTCGGCCCTCCAGGTCCGGCCGCCGGAAGATGAGGTGGCCAGGCGCAATGCTGAACGGGAGCAGGCGGCAAAGGTCAAGCCTGTAGGGCCCCGGGTTTTCCAGGTGCTGTTGGCTGTCTTCTACCCCGTGATCCTCTTGGTTCTGGCAGTCAGGGCGGTCACGAGTCCACTGTTCCTGTGGGTGGAGTACAACCGTCCCGGTTTCCCCGGTGACGGCTATGGCTTCAACACTGACGACCGTATGACCTATGGCTCCTATGCCGTTGACTACCTCAGCAACTGGGCGGGTCCCCGGTACCTGGGAGGCTTGGTCAACCAAGACGGCGCCAAGCTGTTCAAGGACAGCGAAGTCGCGCACATGGCGGACGTCAAGATGGTGATTCTGTCCTCATTCGGCGCGGGAGTCCTGCTCATCATCCTCAGCATTATCGCCATTGTGTACCTGCGAAAGCGCAGCAATGGCGGGATCCGCCGCGGCTTGTTCGCCGGCTCCATTGTCACGCTTGTCATCATCATCGGCCTTGCGGTTCTGGCAGCTTTGAGCTGGCAGCAGTTCTTCACCGAATTCCACCGGATCTTCTTTGCCAATGGCACATGGACGTTCTCCTTGGAGGACACCCTGATCCGGCTCTTCCCGGGACAGTTCTGGGTTGACGCGGGCATCGTGATCGGTGCTTTGGTGTTCATCGCGGCGACGTTGACGTTCATCTTCACGTGGCCCACGAAGCGGCGCCGCGGCGTTGCCGTTTCCCAGGAGAAGCTCGATGACGAGGATTCTGATGGTGCGGTTGACGGCGCAGCCGAAGACGATGATGCCCTTTCCAAGGAAACGACGAGCTCAAAGCGCTAGACCTACTGTCCCGGAGGGTGACTTCCGGTCAGAACACAAATGAGCTGTTCAGGGCGGTCCGTGCTGGCGATAACGGCCTTGCCGCTTTTCATCCCGATATGGATCTCGGGACCGCCGACGAGGTAACCGACCATCCCGGGCCCCAGATAGCGGAGCCCGTAACCGCTGGGACCGGCCGCGTTGTCGGTGGTCACCGTTGCGATGTGGTCCCTGGGCAGTGTCCGCTTGAAGACGTCGCAGAAGGCGATCACGACGTTTTGCGGGTCGACCTTGACGGTGACGGTCATGAAAGCGATGAATGAACCAGCTGCGGTGGTGAGTAGCGGTGCGAAGAGCACTTCCGGCGTGTTCTTGAGGACGATCAGCCCGAACAGCACCGGGCTTAGCGTAATCATGGTGAAACCCATGATTCGCGGTACCAAGGTAGACCGGACACGCGAATAGTAGAGCGCGGGTGTTGGTATGCGTGATGGACTTGTCATGAGATCCCTTTTGAACGTTGGTTCGTGAAGGAAACGCTACGGGTGCACCAGGACCACCTAGGCAGAGATTGGCCTGGCTAGGTGGTGATTGGGCAAAATTAGGTGCTGAAAAGGGCAGAACCAGGTGGTGGCCACGAGCTGCTAGGTGGTGGGCCTACTTGGCGTATAGCTTTTCGACAATCGACGCGAAGTCTCCCACCACAGCCGCCCGCTTGAGCTTGAGTGACGGAGTCAGGTGTCCGGACTCGACGCTGAGCTCCGCCGTGATGAAAGCGAACTTCCTGATGGATTCGGCGGCCGAGACGAGCTTGTTGGCCTCATCAACAGCAGACTGCACGGCCGCCTTGACGCGGTCGTCGCGGACTGCTTCTTCGAGGGACAGGGCACCGGTTTTATTCTCCGAGCACCAATCCGCAAGGCCCTCGGGGTCGAGACTGATCAAGGCCGCCACAAAAGGACGCCCGTCTCCGACCACCACGGCCTGACCCACCAACGGGTGTTCGCGCAACTTTTCTTCCAGGGGGCCGGGAGCGACGTTCTTGCCGCCGGCCGTCACCAGGAGATCCTTCTTGCGGCCGGTGATGGTCAGGAAGCCGTCGGAGTCGAGCTCGCCCAGGTCCCCTGTGCGGAAGAACCCGTCCACAAAGGCGGCCTCCGTGGCCTCCGGGTTTCCGTGGTAGCCCTTGAACACTCCGATGCCCTTGACCAGCACCTCACCGTCGTCGGCCACGCGGATGGTGGTGCCCGGCAACGGGATGCCCACCGTTCCGATCCGGGACATGGTGGGGGTGTTCACTGTGCAGGGCGCCGTGGTCTCGGTCAGCCCGTAGCCCTCCAGGACGGGAACCCCGGCACCGTGGAAGAAGTGGTTGTCCCGTGGGCTCAGGGGACTGGCGCCGGACACCGTGTAGCCGACATCGCCGCCAAAGACTTCCCGCACCCTGGGATACAGGAGTTTGTCGAAGGTCCTGTGCTTGGTTCTCAGCAGCCAACCCGGACCCGGCCCCTCACCGCGGGAGGCGAGGTCCACCGCCGTCGAATATTCCACCGCTGTTGAAGAAGCCGCCGAGAAGAGGGCGGACTTGCCTGACATTGCGGCCTTGTGGCTGGCCCCGGCGTAGACCTTCTCGAAGATCCGGGGAACCGCAAGCAGGAACGTCGGCTTGAACGAACCCAGGTCCGCCATCAGACCGCTGGCACCGGCGCTGTGCCCCAGGGTGATACCGGCAGTGAGGCAAACAACCTGCACAGCCCTGGCCAGGACATGGGCAAGCGGAAGGAACATGAGGGTCCGCGCGCCGGGCTGCATCAAAAGCTCCGGGAGGAACGGAATAACGTTCCTGGCCACCAGCACAAAGTTGCCGTGGGTGATTTCGCACCCTTTGGGTTTGCCTGTGGTGCCTGAGGTGTAAACGATGGAGGCGATGTCGGCCAGTTTTGCCGTGCTGCGTTGCCGCTCCAGCTCAGCGTCCATGACGCCGATGCCGACGGCGGACACACTGGTCAGGTTGGGTGCGTCACCGTCGTGCTCCATCCGGATGATGGCGACGGGGTCCTCGCCGAGGAGGCCTGACTTTTCCACGACGGAATGGACGAGCGCGGCCTTTGAGGCGTCCTCCACGAAGATGCGGCGGGCTCCGGAATCAGCCAGGATCCATTCGATCTGGCTGGCAGAGGAGGTCTCGTAGATGGGCACCGTGACGCCGCCCGCCATCCAGATGGCGAAGTCCACCAAGGTCCATTCGAAGCTCGAACGTGACAGCACCGCCACAGGGTCACCTGGGGTGAGGCCGCCTGCGATGAGGCCCTTGGCCAGGGCGGTGACGTCCGCCAGGAACCTGGCAGCTGACACGTTCAGCCACCCGTTGGGGGTGTTGTGCGCGTACAGGACGCCGAACGGATCCTTGGCGCACCGCTCCAGAAGGAGGTCGGTGACGTTGGAGTCCGTGTCGGCTTCGAAGAGGAGCTCCGTGCTTGCTTCCCTCACTGCTTGCCTCCTAGATCCACGATGGCATCCACATTCTCATGCGCCATTCCTGGTAACTGATGACTTCTGCCGTGAGCACCGGATAGAAGAAAGCCGTTGCGAGGACAGCCAGCACCAGGACCACGGCCACGACGTAGAGTCCTGACCGTCGCCGCCACGGCGGATCGCTGCTGCGGCCCAGCACCAATCCCAACACGTACGTCAGGCCAAGCACGAGGAAGGGCTCAAAGGAGACCGCATAGAAGATGAACATGGTGCGTTCGGGGTACATGAACCAGGGCAGGTAGCCGGCAGCAACACCGGCGAGGATGGCACCGGCCCGCCAGTCGCGACGTCCCGCCCACCAGAACAAGAGGATGACCAGGGCAATGGTTCCGCCCCACCAGACCACGGGGTTTCCCACGGGCAGGATCGCCGAGGAGCAGGTCTCCACGAGGCAACCCGAGGTTCCCTGTTTGGGGGACTGGTAATAGAACGACGTGGGACGGCCCATGACCAGCCACGTCCACGGGCTGGATTCATAGGGGTGGTCTGAGCTGAGCCCCTGGTGGAATTTGTAGGCTTCCAGGTGGTAGTGGGCCAGGGACCTTACCGGGTCAGGCAGCCAGTCCCAGCCAGGTGCCGGGTTGGTGGTGGCCCATTGCCGGTAGTAGGCGTCCTTGGACAGGAACCAGCCGGTCCAGCTGGCGATATAGGTGACAACGGCAACCGGAATGATGGTGAAGAACGCCGGGATCCCGTCCTTGATGATGCCTGCGCTGAACCAATTCCGGATCCCGGCAATCCGGCGGGCGTTCAGATCCCAGAGCACAGTCATCACGCCGAAGGCAGCCACGAAGAACAGCGCCGACCATTTGGTGCCCACAGCGAGTCCGAGGCAGATGCCGGCAACGAGGCGCCACCACCGCATGCCCAGCCAAGGACCTGCCACCAGCTGGCTGGTCAACGGGATGCCGCTTGGTGAAGCAGCCGCCTGCGCGGCGAGCCGGGAAGCCAGACGACGGCGGCCGTCGTCGCGGTCCAACAGCAGGGCACCGAAGGCGGCGAAGATCCAGAACGCGAGGAAGACATCCAGCAGGGCTGTCCGGGAGAGCACCAGGTGGTGTCCGTCAACGGCGAGCAGCAGGCCCGCAACCGCCCCGAGCGTGTGGGAGCGGAAAAGCTTCATGGCGATGAGCGCCACGAGGAATACCGTCAGCGTGCCGGTCAGTGCCGCGCTGAAGCGCCAGCCAAAGGGGTTGTCTCCGCCGAACAGCCACATTCCGAAAGCGATCATCCATTTGCCCACCGGTGGATGGACCACATACTCGGGGGTGTTCAGGAGGACATCGGGATTGCCGGCATTGAAGGAGTCGTTGGCGTTGGACGGCCAGCTTCGTTCATAGCCGCTCACCAAGTAGGAGTACGCGTCCTTGACGTAGTAGGTTTCGTCAAAAACCAGGCTGTGCGGGGCGTCAAGCCTGAAGAAGCGGAGAATTCCGCCCAGGACGGCGGTGATGGTGGGAATCAGCCAGAACCACAACCGCAGGGACGCAGGGTAGTCGCGCCAGCTCTGGATTCCGCCGATCAGGCGGGTGCGCAGGGCCTCCACGCTGAAAGCCTCTGCGGGCCGCTCTATCCAACGGTGGCGTTCAAGGCCCCGGCCCGGCAGGTATCCGGTGCCGGCCTGCCTCGTGCCGCCGCGCACTGCATTATGTGCTTTCGCGGCGTCGTCGAGGTGGCCGGCTGGACGTTGGACTGCGGGCTCATCCGTTTCGGCTACGGCGGACGACGCCACAGGAGTGCCGGAAGCGGCGGCAGGAACGGGCGACTGGTTCACCCGCCCATGCTACCTTTCCATGCTTGCCGCAGCGTTGAGGTGAGGCGTTGCAGGCATCGCGGCATTAGGCTTGGCAGGTGGACGAACAGCGCAATACCCCGGACGAGGCCCGCTTCAGCGACGACGAGGACGGGGCGCTTCCTTCGGTAGCCCCGGGTTCCGGTGCGGCACCGGGGGTCGGCAGGATCGTCCTGGCGGCGACTCCCATAGGGAACGTCGGCGATGCGTCCACCCGTTTGGTGGAGCTCCTGGCTACGTCCGACATCGTGGCGGCAGAGGACACCCGCCGCCTGCACCGTCTGGTGACAGCACTGGGCGTGGAGGTTTCCGGACGCGTCATCAGCTACCACGAGCACAATGAAGTAGCCAAGACAGGCGAACTCCTGGACCACGTCCGCGCCGGAAAAACCATCCTGATGGTCAGCGACGCCGGCATGCCGGCAGTCTCGGACCCCGGGTTCCGCTTGGTGGAAGGTGCCGTTGCAGCCGGTTTGACGGTCACTGCGGTCCCTGGTCCTTCGGCCGTTCTGACCGCCCTTGCCCTGTCCGGGCTACCCACGGACCGCTTCTGCTTTGAAGGCTTCCTGCCCCGAAAGTCGGGAGAGCGGAACTCGCGCCTGGCCGACCTCGCTGATGAACGCCGCACCATGGTCTTCTTCGAGGCTCCGCACCGGCTTGAGGTCATGCTGCGCGCGTTGCACGAGCGTTTCGGCGCCGAACGCCGGGTTGCTGTCTGCCGGGAACTCACCAAGACCTACGAGGAAGTCATCCGCGGAACCCTCCGTGAGCTGCTGGAGTGGGCCGAGAACAACGAAGTCCGCGGCGAAATAGCAGTGGTAGTCGGTGGTGCGCCTGAACAGGAGCCCGGCAAACCCGAAGACCACGTTGCGGCAGTCAACGAGCTCATATCGCAGGGGATCCGCCTCAAGGAAGCGGTTGCGGCAGTAGCCGAGGACGCCCGGGTCAGCAAACGGGAGCTGTACTCGGCGGTCCTTGCTGCCCGCTGACATGGCTGTGCACCTGCACAAATTGGCATCCGTATGGCAGTGCGTCAAGGCGTAGACACTGCTTCCGGCCGGGCAGTACCGTGGCAGTAATTCAAGCCACTTCTGGCAAGGAACCCCCAGTGGTGCAAATCTCCAAAGCACCCTAGACGAAGGAGTCGCCATGACTGTCACGGTTGAACGCGAAAGCGAACTGCTGGCTTCCGTTCCCACCGGCCTGCTGATCAACGGTCAGTGGCGTCCGGCCGGATCGGGAAAAACTTTCGATGTTGAGGACCCGGCCACCGGCAAGGTCCTGCTCAGCATCTCCGACGCCGGTGCTGAGGACGGCGCCGCCGCACTCGACGCCGCTGCTGCCGCCCAGGCTGACTGGGCCCGCACGGCCCCGCGCGAACGCGGCGAGATCCTGCGCCGCGCCTTCGAGCTGGTGACTGAGCGCGCCGAGGACTTCGCCCTCCTCATGACCCTGGAAATGGGCAAGCCGTTGGCCGAGGCACGTGGTGAAGTGACCTATGGTGCCGAGTTCCTGCGCTGGTTCTCCGAAGAAGCGGTGCGTGTTTCCGGCCGCTATTCCGCAGCCCCGGACGGCAAGAACCGCCTGCTCGTGCAGAAGAAGCCGGTTGGTCCCTGCCTGCTGATCACCCCGTGGAACTTCCCGCTGGCCATGGCCACCCGCAAGGTTGCCCCCGCCGTCGCCGCCGGTTGCACCATGGTGCTCAAGCCCGCCAACCTGACCCCGCTGACCAGCCTGTTGTTCGCCCAGGTCATGCAGGAAGCAGGCCTCCCGGCCGGCGTCCTGAACGTCATCCAGACCTCCACGGCCGGTGCCGTGACGGGTCCGCTGATCAAGGACGACCGCCTCCGCAAGATCTCCTTCACCGGCTCCACCCCGGTGGGCCAGGCCCTCATCCGTGAAGCTGCGGACAAAGTCCTGCGTACCTCCATGGAACTCGGCGGCAACGCCCCGTTCGTTGTCTTCGAGGACGCGGACCTGGACAAAGCCGTTGAAGGCGCCATCGCCGCGAAGATGCGCAACATGGGCGAGGCATGCACGGCGGCCAACCGCTTCATCGTGCACGAGTCCATCGCGGATTCCTTCGCTGAGAAGTTCGCCGCGAAGATCGGTTCGCTGACCACCGCCCGTGGTACCGAGCCTGAGTCCAAGGTTGGTCCGCTGATTGACGGCAAGGCCCGCGACGGCGTCCACGCCCTCGTCACCGAAGCTGTCGAAGGTGGCGCCACGGCGGTTACCGGTGGTGCGCACGTGGATGGTCCCGGCTACTTCTACAAGCCCACGGTGCTGAAGAACGTTGCTGCTGATGCCCGCATCCTGCAGGAAGAGATCTTCGGACCGGTAGCCCCGATCATCACCTTCTCCACGGAAGACGATGCCGTCCGCCTGGCCAACAACACCGAATATGGCCTGGTGGCCTACGTCTTCACCAAGGACCTGAACCGTGGCCTGCGGATCAGCGAACGCCTCGAGACCGGCATGCTTGGCCTCAACGCCGGCGTGATCTCCAATGCCGCCGCACCGTTCGGTGGCGTCAAGCAGTCCGGCCTGGGCCGCGAAGGCGGCTCCGAAGGCATCGAAGAGTACCTCTACACCCAGTACGTAGGTATCGCGGACCCGTACGCCGACTAGACTGCGCAGGGATCCCGTCCACCGCTCTCGCAACAAGACGGTTGACGATTGAAGGGCCCGGCAGCGGAACCACAAGTTCCGCTGCCGGGCCCTTTGACGTTCAGTGACGTAGACCGCCGGCGCTGCGTCAGCGCCGCTGGGGGAGGACCCCGCGCAGGGACCGCCAGCCGCGGACGGCTGCCCAAGCCACAGCCTTGCCCAGCGCAGCCACGGCCCGGAACGGCGCACCGAGTGCCCGGGCCCAGCGCCGCATCATCGACGGCGGGAGCCACTCCGCGCGGAACCGGACCAGCCAGCGTGCATTGTTCCGCAACGACTCACGCACGACGGCGATGCGGGGCGCGGCCGCCGGGGCCGCCACCGTAAGGCGGCCGTAGCGTTGCCGTTCAAAGTCCGAGGTGAGGGACGCGACGGCCTGGTGCGCGGCGTCGTCGAGCCCTCCCGACTCGCCCAAAGCGGCGCTGGAACGCAATTTGCTGGAGAAGTGCCGGGGCGTCTCGCTGGAGGTCGAAGGAACCCCGTAGTCGCTGGCAAGATCCTGCAGTTCAGCCCATGCCAGTTCCGGGGCGGGATCCTTGAATCCTGGCGGCAGAATGTCCGAGTCAGCCCTGGGTTTGATGCTCAACCGGCGTCGTCGAAGGGCAATCCTGCTGAGCCTCGGCGAGCACAGGAAAGCGAGCAGCAACAACACCCCTGCCGTCGCGGCTGCGATCGCAGGAAGGGGATTGACGCCGGGGGACCCTGCTGCGGGTGTGCCCACCTCCGGGATAGGGCCGGGAGCGGTAGCCACCGGGGCGGGAGTGGTGAGGGTTTCTTTCTCGTCAGTGTTGGTGCTGAGGTTGCCGGCAACGGAGCTTTCCGTTGCGTAGTCGGGTACCACGCCGCGCGAGGGTGTGGGCTCGAACGGGACCCAGCCAAGACCTTCAAAGTAGAGTTCAGGCCATGCGTGGGCGTCCCTGGCGTCCACCTCATATTCAGGGAACGAACCCTGTCCCACCAGGGCAACCGATTCTCCCGTAAGGCGGCCGGGAGCGTAGCCAACCGCGATGCGGCTCGGGATGCCTTCGGCGCGCGCCATGACGGCCATGGCTGAGGAGAAGTGGACGCAATAGCCGCTCTTGACCGTGAGGAAATCGGCCAGGACAGAGAGGCCGTTGCCGTCGTAGCCGTTCTGGACAGGTGCTTGCAGTGAATAGGTGAACGCGCCCGACCTCAGGTACTTCTGGATGGCCAACGCCTTGGCGTAATTGTTGTTGCCCGCGGGCGCCGTAACGGAGTCTGCGGTTTGCCGGACGATGTCCGGCAGGTTGCCGGGAACCCGGAGGAAATCATCGGAGATGGAGCGGGGTGGCGCGGTAGCTTGGGCCAGGGCCGCTGCCGTGACTTTGGGTGCGGCCGAGAAAACCACGTAGCGCTGTGCTCGCGTCGTGGTTTCCGTACTCATGATGCTCAGGGTGTCAGGGTCCCAGGTCCATCGACCGTTGAGGCCGTTGACGGAGGCAGGGGCGAACGGTGCGGGGAGGTAGGGGCTGGTGAACTGGCCGGCGCTGACGGAAGTAACGGCATTAACGATTTCACCCTGGACTGCATAGCCCGTTTCGATCCTGTCCGCACCTGCCCGGCGCTGCGCCGTGCGGTCATCCGGCGCCCAGGTTTCGCCGTCGAAGTGGTCAATGGTGACCGAGCGCAGGTAAAGCGGTGCGCTGGAGCTGGTTGAGTAAGTGATCCGGCCTGATCCGGTGGGGCTCCGAAGGCTGTTGCCCAAGGTGATCATCGGGTTTAGTCCGTTGGAAGCACCCCAGGGACTCAGCCGCGAACCCTCAGGAAACGTTCCCGTTTCGAATCCCGGAATCGCCAGGGGCACCACCATGGTCAAGGCCAGCGCCAGGCCGCCGGTCACCAACGACCGCCGGAACTGCCCGGCGCCCCGCCCCGCCCCGGACTGCAGGCGGGCATCGGGGGCGAACCAGTGGCTGCACCCGAGAATCAGCAGGTATCCCACGGCGGCACCCAGGAAACCGGCAACGCCCACGCTCTGGGGTTTGATGGTGGCCGGGACCACCATCACCGCCAGGATCCCGATGCCACTGGCAGCAGGCATGGACAAAGGAACCGCCAAAGCGTCAATGAGGATCACCAGGAGCCCCAGGCACGCACACATGACGAATACGATCCCGGCGTTCGGTGCCACCGGCGCGCTCTCCGAGACCACCGTCTCGGCCGCTCGTTTGATCAGGCGCCCGACGGCGGTAAAGGTACTGGTAGTGGGGATGAAGCCGGCCAGGCTGTCCTGGCGGCAGAAAGTGAAGGTGAGCACGGCTGCCAGGGAGACAAAGGATCCAAGCGTGGCCAGCAAGGGCTGGGCGCGGAGGGCCCGAAGGACGGCCAGGGTCAGGCCAACCACCAGGACAGTGGTGATCAGCGGCAGGAACCAGGCCCAGCCCCTGAGGACACCGTTCAGCGACAAAGCGGCGCCCAGGACGGCTACGGAAATGGCAGCGGCCATGACCCATGGGTAGGGTCCCGGACCCGCAGTCCTTGGGCGGGCCGGTGGTGTTGGCTGCTTCTGGCCGGGCGTTCCGTTCGCTGGGTTTGAGGCCGGGGAGTTCCGGTGGGAAGTAGTCGTCATCGGGGCACCGCCGCTCCACGCCTGACATCCATGGCAGCCCCTGCGGCGGCGACTATTCCACCTTCATCGAAGGAGGACCAGGCAGACGCCAACTGGGTCTTCGAGGTCACGGCGGCAACCCGCCAGCCCGCCTGGCGCAGGATCTCCAGGGCATCCTCGCTGCTTCGCGAAGAATCGCTGACCACCAGGGCGAAGGCGTTGGCGCCATAGGCGGCCGCAGGGGCCAGCGCCCTGGCTTCCGCGGGTGTCAGCGCACCCAACAACGCCAGAAGCGGTCCCCGCAAACGGTGTGCCGCCAGCTTGTCCATAAGCCTGTCGTCGAAGACTGAATCTGCAGCGTCGGCCGGTGCCTGGCCCGTCCTGACGTCGCGTTGCCCTGTTGCCGGATGTTCGGTGCGTGCAGGCCGGGGCCTCGGGCGACCGGAACCGTTCTCCGGCCGGTGATGCTCCGCCCTGGCGTGCCGGGGACCGCTGAGCTCGATGGCCGCCAACCCTTCCGCGATGGCCTGGAGGCCGCCAACACCGGAGAATTCCTCCGCGTCGGGATCCGGTGCCGAGCGGGAACGGAGGAATGCCGGTGCGCCGAACACATCCAGAATCCGCAGCGAATAGTTCCGCTCCGACAGATGCGCCGCGATCGATACGGCGGCGGTCACCATCCATTCAAAATCCGGGCCAGTCACCAGGTCGGAGTCTTCGTCATGGCCGCCAAAAACGGAACCAGCGCCGGCAGCGAAGGCCGAGAAGCGCTGATCCAGGACAATGGTGGCCTCCGGGGTGGTCACGGATTCCTCCTGGCGGACCATGAGCTGGCCGTGACGTGCCGTGGCAGCCCAATGGACGCGGCGCATGGGGTCGCCGTGCCGGTATTCGCGGGTCATGATGTCGTCGTCGCTGGGGTTGGCGCGGATCCGCGTCGCTGTCACGCCGTCGTTCCCGCGGGCCCCGGCGAGGCCGGTGACCGGAAGCTCGACGGCGGCCGGCGTCACGGTGAGGAGGTCGCCGTCGTCGATTGAGTGCCGCCGCAAGGAAAGGCCGAAGGGATCGCTGAACTCTGCGGTGACGGGACCGATCCGGAACTGTCCGCGCTTACCGGATCGGAGGTGGTACTCGTAGCGGCTTGTGCCTCCCGAAGCGGAACGGGCGGGGAAACGGAAAGCAGGCGGCTGGCCGAAACGGGGCGGCAATTGTTCCTCCATGATCACATGCCCCGTGGAATAGGACGTCCGCGCAACAGCCAAGCGGACTGTGGTGGTGCTGGATGTTTCCACCGTGGACGGATTGAACTCCCTGTACACCTGGAACTTGGGCTTGAGGACCCGTACTCCGGCAAGGGCAACCAGGGGGAGCAGGAGCAGAAGTACCGAAAGGGTCAGAAGATCGCGCCGGCCCATCACGTAGGCGGCCCCAAGGGAGATTGCGCCCGCGGCCAGCAGACCCCAGCCCCGGGAAGTGAACAGGTGTTTGGGAAGCCGGTCCATGAGTGCCATTGCGGGTACCTCCTAAACGGCGTGGCGGTCCCTGCGCCACGCACCGGGCGGGTCCTGGGCCACCGGCAGCGACCCCAGGATTCCACGAAGGACGCTCTGCGGCGTATCACCGGAACTGGCCGCCTTGCGGTCCAGGATGATCCGGTGGGCGAGCACTGATTCAGCGACATCCACCACGTCATCCGGAAGGACGAAATCCCGGCCATCCAGAGCGGCTGTGGCCTTCGCCGTGCGCAGCAGCTGCAACAGGGACCGCGGACTGGCACCCAGGCGAAGGCGGGCACTGTCCCGGGTGGCCCTGCCGATTGCCACCGTATATTCCTTGATCGCAGTGGAGACATGGACCTGTTGGACTGTGGCGATCATTGCCGCGACGTCGCTGGCCGTGACCACCGGGGTCACTTTGGCCAGGGGAGAAGTGGCCTGGTGCGTTTCCAGCATCTCGATTTCTGCGTCCTTGTCCGGATACCCCATCGAGATTCTGGCCATGAACCTGTCGCGCTGGGCCTCGGGCAACGGATAGGTGCCCTCCATCTCGATCGGATTCTGGGTTGCCACCACCATGAACGGCAAACCCAGCTGGTACGAATGGCCGTCCACAGTGACTTGGTGCTCTTCCATGCATTCCAGCAGAGCAGACTGGGTTTTGGCCGATGCCCGGTTGATTTCGTCGCCGATCACGATGTTCGCGAACACCGCTCCGGGACGGAACTCGAACTGCCGTGACGACTGGTTGTAGATGGAAACGCCGGTCACATCCGAGGGCAACAGGTCCGGGGTGAACTGGATACGGGAGACGGTGCAGTCCACGGTGCGGGCCAGCGTCTTCGCCAGCAGGGTCTTTCCGACGCCGGGTACGTCCTCCAGCAGCAGATGGCCTTGGGCGAGCAGGACAGTGAGCGCGAGCTTGGCGGCATCGGCCTTGCCGTCGATGACTTTGTTAATGGATCCAAGGATGCGCTCGCTGGCATCATGGAACCTGTCCTGGTCCAGGACCTGGGGCCTGTGCCCGTTCAGTCCTGCGCCATCACGGGGCAGCGAACTGTAATCCTCGCCCTGAAGAGGCGAGGATTCAACGGTGGCTTGTCGCTTTGACTCCATGGAATGCCCTTCAGCCTTCGCCGCGGCACCGCCGGTGCTGGCCGCCTGTCCGTTCCAGACTACCCAGACTTTGGCCGTCCCTGACATAGTGCTCCCGGAATTTATGTGCCAACTGGAATTTATCCGGACTGCAGGAGGACCGCAGTCCGATTAAGGTGGGAGCATGTGCAATTCCCTTGCTCCTGCCCCTTACCGCGCGTCACCGGGCGCTGACGAAAAGCCGGACGCCCGCCGGGAATACCCGCCCGCGCCCGAACCCCTGCCCGTACCGGTGATGGACAACCACACACATCTGGACTTCCGGCACGGATTGATCGAGGTTTCGGTCCGGGATGCCATGGACTCCGCAGAGGCAGTTGGCGTGCAGGGAGCTGTGCAGGTTGGCTGCGACCTTGAGTCTTCGCGCTTCACTGTGCAGGCCGTGGACGCTGATCCGCGGCTGCTGGGGGCAGTGGCAATCCACCCCAACGATGCTCCCGTTTATGCGGGCCGCGGTGAATTGGATGCCGCGCTCGCGGAAATTGAGGAACTGGCAGCACATCCCCGTGTCCGGGCCATCGGCGAGACCGGTTTGGACTTTTTCCGCACCCACGGTGAGGGGCTGGCCCACCAGCGCTATTCCTTCCGTCGCCACATCGACATCGCCAAGCGACTGGGACTGACCTTGCAGATCCATGACCGCGACGCGCACGACGACGTGGTGCAGGTACTGCGGGAAGAAGGAGCGCCGGAACGCGTGGTGTTCCATTGCTTCTCGGGGGACGAGGGACTCGCACGGATCTGCAATGACAACGGTTGGTACATGTCCTTCGCCGGCACCATGACCTTCAAGAATGCCGGAAACCTGCGATCGGCGCTGGCCATCGCCGAGCCAAGCCGGATATTGGTTGAAACCGACTCGCCCTTCCTGACGCCCCACCCGCACCGCGGCCGTCCGAACGCGAGCTACATGGTCCCGTACACCGTCCGGTCCATGGCCGAGGTGACAGAAAGTGACTTGGCCGAACTCTGTTCGCGCTTGGCCGAAAATACCTTGGAAGCCTACGGTTCCTGGGCCTGAACCAGTAGTGATTTGCGCGCAGCGGCGTTCGGGGATGGATACCCGGTATGCAGAAGTCTTGGATCGTTTATAACAGATCGGTTACTGTGTTAAACAAGTAGCCGGGGTCGGGGAAGGCCTTCGGACAACTGGTCCAGTTGATTCCGGACCGTTCAGTTGAATGTTTTTTGGCGGCACAGATGCCGGCAGCAAGAGTGGGACCAGGCAGTTTTGCCTGGCCCCTCGGTTTTGCGGCTGGCATTATTTCTGTGCTTTTCCCCGTGCCCGGATGGTCTGAGAGTTATGGGCAATCGTGATCAAGTTCTTCACAACGGATGGCAAGTTCAGCTTCCTCAAAGTAGGTGCCCAGATGCTGGTAGTTGCAGCACTGGTGGTCGGTGTGGTCGCCTTCGTCGGCAACAACAAGACCGTCACCCTCAACGTTGACGGAAAGGTAAGCTCCATCCAGACCTTTGGCGGCACTGTTGACGAAGTAGTCAAGGCAGCCAAGGTCGAGCTGAAGGACGCAGACCGCGTTTCACCGGCCCTGGACGCGCGTGTCGATAACGGCTCCGTGGTGAACATCAACCTGGCCAAGGCGGTCTCCATTGAACTGGACGGCGCCCGCAAAACGGTCAACACCACCGCCTCCGACGTCGCCGGACTGGTCAGTGAACTTGGTGTAGCCAGCTCCTCGCAGGTTTCCCAGCCGAAGGAAGCTGCCCTGGAAGTTACGGGCTCCTTCGTCTCCATTTCCACCCCCAAGACCATCAGCGTGGTTGCCGACGGCAAGAGCACCAGCACCACCACCACAGCTGCTGACGTTGCCACCGTCCTCAAGGACGCCGGTGTCACGGTAGGCGCCAACGACCGCCTGTCCCAGCCCGGCAACGCCCCCGTCATCCAGGACATGGTCATCAAGGTTTCCCGCGTGGACACCAGCAAGACGGCCGAGGCCACTGAAGAAGTGCCGTTCGACAGCGTCAAGACCGAAAGCGCCGATCTCTTCAAGGGTGAAGAAAAAGTCACCCAGGAAGGCGTCGCCGGTTCCCTGGTCAAGACCTTCAAGCTGGTTCTCGTGGATGGACGCGAAGCGTCGCGAACCCTGGTCTCCAGCAACGTGTCCACCCCGCCGGTCGCAGAAAAGATCAGCGTAGGCACCAAGGCCCGCCCCGTGGCAGCACCCGCAGCCGCTGCTGCTGCAGCAGCCCCGGTATCAAGCGGTCCCACCGGTGCCCCGAACGAGGCCATGTGGGACAGGATCGCCCAGTGCGAGTCCGGTGGAAACTGGGCCATCAACACCGGTAACGGCTACTACGGTGGACTCCAGTTCTCCGGCCCCACCTGGCTTGCCAACGGTGGTGGCGCCTACGCTCCGACCGCAAACCTCGCCACCAAGGCCCAGCAGATCGAGATCGCCAACCGCCTGTACGCCAAGAACGGCCTCAGCGACTGGGGCTGCGCGCACGCAGCCTGACCCCGGACAGGCGATACGATACCTAGGTGACTGAACCGAATTCCGAACCCGCCGCCGTCGCGCCTTTGATGGGCGCAACCGACATCCGGCGGCTCGCCGAGGAAATCGGTGTACGCCCCACGAAAACACTGGGGCAGAACTTTGTGATCGATGGAAACACCATCCGCAGGATCGTGACAGCGGCCGCTATCGATGCCGACGAGACCGTACTGGAAGTGGGACCCGGACTGGGTTCCCTGACGCTCGGACTCCTGGATGCGGCCAAGAATGTCGTGGCCGTGGAGATCGACCCCGTCCTGGCAGGAAAACTGCCCGAGACGGTGCGGGAATGGCGCCCGGAGGCCCAGGACAACTTCCACCTGGTGCTCTCCGACGCCATGAAGGTCACGGAGCTGCCCGTCAACCCCACGGCATTGGTGGCCAACCTCCCGTACAACGTGGCCGTTCCCGTGGTCCTGCACCTCCTCCAGCATTTCCCCACCCTGCAACATGGCCTGGTCATGGTGCAGGACGAAGTGGCCGACCGCCTTGCTGCAAGCCCGGGCTCCAAGATCTACGGCGTTCCGTCGGTCAAGGCAGCCTGGTACGGGCACATGCGCAAGGCCGGCGTTATCGGGATGAACGTGTTTTGGCCCGCACCGAAAATCCACTCCGGACTGGTCGCCTTCACCCGGCACGAACCTCCCGTTACGCACGCCACCCGCGAGCAGGTCTTCGCCGTCATCGACGCTGCCTTCGCCCAGCGCAGGAAGACCCTGCGCGCCGCCTTGGCGGGGTGGGCCGGAAGCGCCGCAGAGGCTGAACGCTGCCTCGTGGCGGCCGGCGTCGACCCCACAGCACGCGGCGAAGTCCTGGATATCTCCGCCTATGTCAGGATTGCCGAAGCCCGCCACCCCGTGGGCGCATGAATCCGGGAACCAGCAGACCGGGCGGTCTCCCATTCGCGGGAGACCGCTTCCACGCCCGGACAGTCCGCGTCAAGGCACCCGGCAAGGTCAACGTCTCCCTAAGCGTTGGTCCGCTCAGGCCAGACGGCTACCACTCCGTGGCGAGCGTCTACCTTGCCGTATCCCTGTACGAAGAAGTTGCGGCCACCAGCACCGAAGGCCCTGGAATCACCGTCAGCATCAGTCCGGACAGCACGCTGGACCTGGACGGCGTGGATATTCCCCTGGACGAACGAAACCTCGCCTACAAGGCTGCAGCAATAATGGCCGAGGTCTCCGAAAAGCCCACGGGTGTGCACCTTGAGATCACCAAACGGGTCCCGGTCGCCGGCGGCATGGGCGGCGGTTCCGCGGACGCGGCGGCCACGCTCCTGGCCTGCGATGCGCTATGGAACAGCGGCCTTTCCCGCGAGGAACTCGCGCATCTGGCGGCTGAACTGGGCGCAGACGTGCCGTTTTCGCTCCTTGGCGGCACCGCCGTCGGGCTCGGCGTGGGCGACAAACTGTCGCCGGCTCTGGCCAAGGCCCAAATGGACTGGGTGCTCGTCTTCGCCGATTACGGGCTCTCCACCCCGGACGTGTTCCGTACCCTGGATGGCTTGCGTGACTCCGAAGGTGCGGACATTCCCGAGCCGGTTGCCGTGGATCCCACCATTTTGCAGGCCCTGCGCAACGGGGATCCCGAAACCCTGAGCCGCGTCCTCATCAACGATCTCCAGCGGGCTTCGATCACCCTTGCGCCGCAACTGCGCGACACCATCGGCTTGGGCGAAGCACGCGGCGCCCTGGCCGGCATGGTCTCCGGTTCCGGCCCTACCATCGCCTTGTTGGCCCGGGACTCCGTCTCCGCCAGCGTCCTCGCCGAGGAGCTGACCCACCGCGGGCACACCGCGGTGGCCGTCCACGGCCCCGTTCCCGGAGCCCGGATCATCTCCGATACCCTCCTTTAGTACCTCTCCGCATTCCCGGCAGTAGAAAGTAGTACCCATTGGCCCACCTGCTTGGCGGCGAAAACCTCACCGTTTCGTTCGCGACCCGCACTGTCCTTGACGGCGTCACCCTCGGTTTGGAGGATGGCGACCGGATCGGCATGGTGGGCCGCAATGGCGACGGCAAGTCCACGCTCATGCGGCTTCTGGCCCTGCGATCCACCCCGGATTCCGGCCGCGTCACCAAGCGCGGTGACGTCACTGTGGGCTACCTGGACCAGGGAGACGTGCTCGACGGCGACCTGACGGTAGGCGCTGCGATTGTCGGTGACCGCGCAGATCACGAATGGGCGGCCAACGCCAAGATCCGCGAAGTCATGGGCGGCCTGGTGGGGGACGTCGACTGGCACGCTAACGTCCATGCCCTCTCCGGTGGCCAGAAGCGCCGTGTGGCCCTGGCCAAGCTCCTCATTGAAGACCATGACGTCATCATGCTGGACGAACCCACCAACCACCTCGACGTCGAAGGGGTCGCCTGGCTTGCCCGGCACCTGAAGACACGGTGGCGCACCAACCAGGGCGCCTTCCTGGTGGTAACCCACGACCGTTGGTTCCTGGATGAAGTCTGCAACTACACCTGGGAAGTCCACGACGCCATGGTGGACATGTTCGACGGCGGTTACGCCGCCTACGTTCTGGCGCGCGCCGAGCGCGACCGCATGGCCGCCGTCGTCGAAGGTAAACGCCAGCAGCTCGTCAAAAAGGAACTTGCCTGGCTGCGCCGCGGTGCGCCCGCCCGGACGGCGAAACCGAAGTTCCGCATCGAAGCTGCCAACGACCTCATCGCCGACGTGCCGGACCCCCGCGACTCCGTGGCGCTCAGCAAGATGGCAACAGCCCGCTTGGGCAAGGACGTGCTGGACCTTGAAAACGTCACCCTGGACTTCGAGGGTGGCCAGAGCGGTCAAAAACTGTTTGACAACATCACCCTCCGGCTCGCGCCGGGCGAACGGCTCGGCCTGGTCGGTGTCAACGGAGCCGGCAAGTCCACACTCCTGAAACTGCTCAACGGCGAGATCCAGCCGACTTCCGGCAAGGTCAAACGCGGCAAAACCGTAGTGACGGCAGTGCTGACCCAGGACGTCAAAGAGCTCGATGACGTGTCGGACTTGCGTGTGATCGAAGTCATCGAACGCGAAAAGCGGTCATTCAGTGTTGGCGGCAAGGAGTTTACCGCCGGACAGTTGGTCGAGCAGTTGGGGTTCACGAAGGAGAAGCAGTGGACGCCCGTGAGCGACCTCTCCGGTGGCGAACGGCGGCGGCTCCAGTTGCTGCGCCTGCTGGTAGGGGAGCCCAACGTCCTCATGCTCGACGAACCCACCAACGACCTCGATACCGACACCCTTGCCGCCGTCGAAGATGTTCTTGATGGCTGGCCGGGCACCTTGGTGGTCGTCAGCCACGACCGCTACCTCCTGGAACGCGTCACCGACAACCAGATGGCATTGCTGGGTGACGGCAAACTCCGTGGTCTGCCCGGTGGGGTGGACCAGTACCTCGAACTGCGTGAAGCCGCCCTGGCGTCGGGCGCTGTTGGTGGGGGATCCGGTGCGCCGACTTCTGCCAGCGGGTCTTCTTCGCCCGCAGCCGCTCCGTCCGGTGCCAGTGAAGCCGAGAAGCGTGAAGCCCGCAAGGACCTCAACAGGATCGACCGGCAGCTCGGCAAGATCGCGCAGCAGGAAGAGAAACTCCACGCCCAGATGGCGGCGAAGTCCGAATCCGGTGACTTCGACGCCCTGGGAGAACTCAATACCAAGCTCCGTGAGTTGCTCGACGAAAAAGAGGGCCTGGAACTGGAGTGGCTCGAGGCCGCTGAGATCCTGGGCGAGTAGTCCGCGCCTTGGTGCGTCCGGCGGCAATCTCGTCGGCTGCGGGCGGCGGGGTCCGCCGTCGCTTGGCCACGACGCTCCCTCACATCCCTAGGGTTTGAGCGTGACGCTTGCTCACGTTCCTGGGGTTTGGGCGTGGCGCTTGCTCACATCACGGCGTGGGTTCGTAGCCAATCAGCCAGTGCAAACCATAACGGTCGATGACTTGACCATCGGAAGCTCCCCACGGTTTCTTGGCCAGGGGGTCCACGATGCGGCCGCCGTCGGCGAGCTTGTCGAACCACTCGTGGAGGATCCGAGGCTCCGCCGTGCCCAGCAGCGAGAGCATGGCGCCTTCGATCCGGACAGGCATTTGGTCCGCGGCTGCATCGGCTCCGTATAGGGCAACGACGCCGGTGAGGACTCCGTGGGCGACGGCGTCGGCGGGACCGTCGGTGCGCGAAAAGTCCTCATAGGAGTGAAGAGTAAGTTCTCCACCGAACACTCCTGCGTAGAAACCCAGAGCTTCGCGTGCTGTGCCGGGAAAGCTGAGATAGAGCTGGGGTGCTGTCATGCGCACATCCTACTCATGCCGCGGAGGGATAGGTTCAAGCCCGTGGGGTGTGAGGGAGGGATGGGTTGAAGGGCGTGGGGTGTGAGGGAGGGTTGGGGTGAAGCTTGAGGGATGTGAGGGAGCGTCTGGCTCAAGCTTGAGGGATGTGAGGGAGGGATGGGGTGAAGCCCGAGGGATGTGAGGGAGGGTCAGTCCTCGGAGCGCAGTCCGGGTTCCTTCTGGAGCCCCGTCAACCCGTTCCAGGCAAGGTTCACCAAGTGGGCTGCAACGGCGCGTTTATCGGGCTCGCGGCTGTCGAGCCACCACTGGCCGGTCATCGCTACCATTCCCACCAGCATCTGGGCGTACATTGCTCCGTCGGCTGCGCTGAAGCCGCGGCGGGCGAACTCGTCGGATAGCAGGTGCTCCACCCGTGCGGTGACATGCGATAGCAGAGTGGAGAAAGCTCCCTCGGGCTGCGACGGCGGGGCGTCGCGCATCAGGATCCGGAAGCCGTCCGTGCGGTCCTCGATGTAACCGAGGAGAGCCAAAGCGGCCCGCTCAACCAGCACGCGGGGCTTGGCTTCGGTGCTGAGGGCCTCGGTGATGGAGTCCAGGAGGATCCGGAACTCGGTCTCGACGACTTGCCGGTACAGCCCTTCCTTGGAGCCAAAATGTTCATAGATCACGGGCTTGGAAACACCGGCAGAAGCGGCAATTTCCTCGATGGTGGTGCCGTCCAGGCCCCGGCTGGCAAACAGCGCACGGCCGATGCCGATCAACTGCGACTTGCGCTGTTGGCCCGTCATCCTGACGCGCACTGGCTGGCCTTCGGACGCTTGGTCGAGCGGGGCAGGGGTGCCCACAGGCCGGGAAAGATCAGTGCGCTTGCTCACGTGACCATCATGCCCCAGATGGCCGGTGGTGCGGGTGAACGCACCGTGCAATGGTGCGTCGCGAAGCGTTTGCCGAGGGGTCAAGTCGCGAAGCATGCAAAGGTCATGGCAAACTAGTTTCTTGTGTGTGGAACCCGGTGAGCCGGGAGACCTTACGGGCCGCTGGTCCTAAGGATGAACCATGCACGGTCCGCTCTGGTGTAACGGCAGCACCCCGGCCTTTGGAGCCGTGGAGTATAGGTTCGAATCCTATGGGCGGAACGGTCGGAAAACGCGCTCCTTCTCTGTACCTGCGACGGCTCTAACGGTGCCTGGGTCCATTGTTGGATGGCAGCATTCCGAAGCCGGGTTACCCGGGACATACCGAGCAAGGAGAGCCAGTACGTGAGCCCCGAAACCAACGGTCCCGCAGCGGTGATCGTCTTGGCCGCAGGCGCCGGAACGCGCATGAAGTCGCGCACTCCCAAGATCCTCCACGAAATCGGCGGCCGGTCAATGGTTGGCCACGCCCTCCTCGCAGCCCGGGCCATTAACCCTTTGAAGCTCGCTCTGGTTGTCCGGCACGAGCGGGACCGGGTAGCCGAGCACGTCTCTGCACTGGACCCCGAGGCCCTCATTGTTGACCAGGACGAGGTTCCCGGCACAGGCCGTGCAGTGGAAGTCGCGCTGAACGCCCTGGATACCGAAGGCGAACTCACGGGCACCGTGGTGGTCACTTACGGCGATGTTCCCCTCCTGACCGGCGAGCTCCTGGCCGAACTGGTCACCACTCACGAGTCCGAAGCCAACGCCGTCACCGTTCTCACTGCAGTCCTGGATAACGCCACCGGTTACGGCCGCATTCTTCGCGCCGATGACGGCACCGTTACGGGCATCCGCGAACACAAGGACGCCAGCGATGCTGAGCGCAGCATCCGCGAGGTGAACTCCGGTATCTACGCCTTCGACGCTGCAGTGCTCCGGACTGCCTTGGCCAAGGTGACCACTGACAACGCCCAAGGCGAGATGTACCTGACCGATGTCCTCGGTTTGGCGCGCGACGCCGGCGGCCGGGTTGCCGCCGTCGTGACCGAAGACCGTTGGCAGGTGGAGGGTGCCAACGACCGCATCCAGCTTTCGGCGCTCGGCGCCGAGCACAACCGCCGCATCATCGAAGCCTGGATGCGCGCCGGAGTGACCGTGGTGGACCCCGATACCACGTGGATCGACTCCACTGTCACCCTCGACGAAGACGTCCGTTTGCTGCCCAACACGCAACTGCACGGTTCCACCACCGTGGCGCGCGACGCCGTCGTGGGTCCTGACACGACGCTCACCGATGTGAACGTGGGGGAGGGTGCCAAGGTGACCCGAACGCACGGTTCCGGTTCCACGATCGGCGCCAAGGCAAGCGTGGGACCTTTCACATACCTCCGCCCGGGCACCGTGCTGGGCGAGACCGGCAAGATCGGCGCGTTCTACGAAACCAAGAACGTGACCATCGGCCGCGGTTCCAAGCTTTCCCACCTGGGCTACGCAGGCGACGCCGAAATCGGTGAGGACACCAACATCGGGTGCGGCAACATCACCGCAAACTACGACGGCGAGAAGAAGCACCGCACGGTGATCGGCTCGGGCGTCCGCACCGGTTCCAACACCGTCTTCGTCGCCCCTGTCACCGTTGGTGACGGCGCCTACAGCGGTGCCGGGGCAGTCATCCGCAAGGACGTGCCGGCAGGCGCCCTGGCCGTCAGCCTGGCCGCCCAGCGCAACGCTGAAGGCTGGGTCATCGCGAACCGTCCCGGCAGCGGCTCCGCAAAGCTGGCCGAGGCCGCGCAAGAGAAGACCTCCTCCATTCCCTCACAATCCCCGGCAACCACAGAAGAAGGCAATCAGGCATGAGCGAAATTACCGCACACGGTGAGAAGAAACTGATTCTCGCCGCCGGAAGGGCGCATCCGGAGCTGGCGCAGGAAATCGCGAAGGAGCTGGAGACCGAGCTCCTGCCCATAGACGCCTACGACTTCGCCAACGGTGAAATCTATGTCCGTTCGGCCGAGAGCGTGCGAGGCACCGATGCCTTCGTCATCCAGGCGCACCCGGCACCGCTGAACAACTGGCTCATGGAGCAGTTGATCATGATCGATTCCCTCAAGCGCGCCTCTGCCAAGAGGATCACGGTTGTCTCGCCGTTCTACCCGTACTCCCGCCAGGACAAGAAGGGCCGCGGCCGCGAGCCGATCTCGGCCCGCCTCGTCGCGGACCTGTACAAGACGGCCGGCGCGGACCGCATCATGTCCGTGGACCTGCACACCTCGCAGATCCAGGGCTTCTTCGATGGCCCCGTTGACCACTTGATGGCCATCCCGCTGCTGGCTGACTACATCCGGACCAAGGTTGAAGCCGACAACATCACTGTGGTTTCCCCCGACACCGGACGTGTCCGCGTTGCCGAGCAGTGGGCCGAACGCCTGGGCGGCGCCCCGCTCGCGTTCGTTCACAAGAGCCGCGACCTCACGGTGCCCAACCAGGCTGTCTCCAAGACCGTTGTGGGCCAGGTCGAGGGCCGCACCTGTGTCCTGATCGACGACATGATCGACACTGGTGGAACCATCTCGGGCGCTGTCCAGGTGCTGAAGAATGCCGGCGCCAAGGATGTCATCATCGCCTGCACCCACGCCGTTTTCTCCGATCCCGCAGCGCAGCGGCTGGCCGACTCCGGCGCCCGCGAAGTTGTGGTCACCAACACCCTGCCCATCCCGGCTGAGAAGCGATTCCCGTCGCTCACGGTTCTGTCGATCGCACCCTTGATTGCACGCGCCATCCGTGAAGTGTTCGACGACGGTTCGGTCACCAGCCTGTTCGACGGCAAAGCTTAGGCCTGAAGCCAGCTGACTGAACGGGCCATCCGCCGCCTCCGGGCGAGTGGGTGGCCCGTTTTTTCATGCCCGTTTTCAGAAAGCGGACGTTCCGCTGCTAAACTCTTGGGGATACCTTGGCGAGGGAGAGCACATCCGGTCCGCAGTTCGTGGACCAGATTGCGGGTCTCCGTTATCGACTGGGTCTGCATCTCCTTCGACACAGGCAGAACGGCTGCTCCGCGGCCGGCTTCAGCCGGGCGTAGAAGGTCTCCAGACCTCCGCCCTTGCTGAAATACCAGCCCGGATCCTTCCGGGCGCCACAGTAATCAAGGAGTACACATGTCTGAGCAGAAGCTCACCGCAGAACTGCGCACCGAATTCGGCAAGGGTTTCGCCCGTCGTGCACGCATGGCCGGCCAGATCCCGGCTGTCATCTACGGCCACGGCGCAGAGCCGATCCACATCAACCTGCCGGGCCGCGCCACCACGCTGGCCGTGCGCGTTTCCAACGCCCTCCTCGCAATCGACGTCGACGGCGAGCAGCACCTGACGCTCGTGAAGGACATCCAGCGCGATCCCGTAAAGCAGATCATCGAGCACGTTGACCTCCAGACCGTGAAGGCCGGCGAGAAGGTTACCGTCGACATCGCCATCCACGTCTCCGGTGAAGTTGCTCCGGGTGCTGTTGCCAGCCTCGAAGCCACCACGGTTTCCCTCGAAGCCGAGGCAACCCACGTGCCCACCGCCGTCGAGGTCAACATCGAAGGCCGCAAGGCCGGCGAGAACATCCACGCTTCGGACCTCGAACTGCCGAAGGGTTCCACCCTCCTCACCGAAGGTGACACCCTGGTGGTCCGCGTTGCTGAAGAGGCAAGCACCGAAGAAGAAGAGACCACGGAAGCAGCTGCCGAGTAGTCTTTTGACCGCTTGAGGCTGACGCCGTTCAGTGGCCGGGTCCCTTTGGGTCCCGGCCACTTTCCTTTGCTCCAGCCCTCCGCATCTCCGCTCCTCCCAACTACGTTCCCTAGGATGAGACCCATGACTGACACCTGGCTGATCGTCGGCCTCGGCAACCCCGGCAGTGAGTACAGCCACAACCGGCACAATGTTGGCCAGATGGTGCTGGACGAACTGGCTTCCCGCATGGGTGGAAAGTTCAAGGTCCACAAGGCCCGCGCACAGGTAGTGGAGGGACGCCTGGGCATCGGCGGTCCCCGCGTGGTGCTGGCCAAACCGATGACTTACATGAACGTTTCCGGAGGTCCCGTGGCGGGGCTGTGCAAGTTTTTCGACATCGCTCCGGACCATGTGATTGCTGTCCATGATGAGATTGACATCCCTTTTAACACAGTCAAGTTAAAAATTGGCGGCGGCGAGGGAGGCCACAACGGCCTCCGGGACATTTCGAAGGCCCTGGCTACAAAGGACTATCTGCGTGTCCGTGTGGGCGTTGGAAGGCCTCCTGGACGGATGGATACGGCCGACTACGTGCTGCGGGATTTCGCCACCGCGGAGAAGAAAGAGCTGCCCTTCCTCCTCGACGAGTCAGCTGACGCTGTGGAGTTGCTTATCAGCCAGGGCCTGTTGGCGGCCCAGCAGAAGCACCACCCGGCCAAAGCTTGAGCAAATCTTGAGTAAAGCCTGATCAAAGACTGACGGTCCGGAGGACCTTAAGGCCTACAAACTGTCGGCGCCCGAAGGTAGTGTGCATGGTACGCAGATGAGCGGTGGGGGACTATCGCGAATGTGTTAGCTAAGGATGCGGATGTCGTCGGAGTTGCTAAACAGGAGCGGTGGAGGCGCAGCGAGGGCTGCGGCTCCCGATCTTGTGGGCGGACCCAGCGATCGCCAGACCTGGTCGCTTCTGGCCCGCAGCCACGACCTGTCCAAGGCCATCAAGTACCTTGAATCGCCCCTGACCTTCGGAGTGGTCCTCACCGGCGAACGGGGGATCGGCAAATCGGGGCTGGCCAGGGCAGTGGTGTCATCACTCGGCCCCAAGGTCCACAGCCTGCAGCTCCGCAATACCGTTGCAAACGGCCAAACCCCCTATGGATGCCTGGGTTTCCTGCTGGCCCGTTTGCCCTCGGAAGCCGTGGGTTCCCCGACAGGCATCCTGCACGCGGTCACCAACCTGATCAGGACCGAAGCCGCCGGACGTGAAACGGTCTTCATCGTTGACAACGCGGGCGGCATGGATCCGATGAGTACCGGCGTGCTGTTGAACCTCATGGCCACGGGCACGGCCAAAGTGGTGGCCACGGTGCAGCGGGCCAGCGATCTTCCGGCGGATTTCCACCGCATGGTCCTGGACGGTGAACTGGGCGAGGTTCACTTGAACACGCTCAGCGAAGAACAGGCAAAGCAGGTGCTTGGTTCGGTTTTGGGCCACTACGTATCAACAACCCTGGCGGGGTCGCTGCACGCGGCCGTGGGCGGCAACCCCATGCTGCTGCATGCGCTCCTGGAGGATCAGCGCCACAGGGGCAACCTGGTTCTCAACGACTCCGTGTGGACCCTCCGTGACCGGATCACACTGGAGGGAGCCACGGTGGTGGAGGACTTCGTCCGTTCCAGATTGGCGCGCGAACCGCAGGCCAGCAGGACGGTCGTCGAAGTCCTGGCTTGCGCGCAGCGCGCTACTCTGGTGGATCTTGCGGCCATCTTTGGGACACAGGTCCTGGTGGAGATGGAAGAATCCGGGCTGCTCACCGTCCAGAGGAATGGTGAACACTGGGTCTCCTTGCGGGATCCCTACGTGGGCGAGGTAGTGCGTAGCTGGCTGAGCACGCGCCGCACCAAGGAACTCAAGACGATGCTGTACGGCCCCAAAGAGCCGGAGCTCAGCGGACTGGCTCCACAGGACCTGTTGAGCTATGCCGCATGGATGCATGCCTGCGAGGACGAACCGCAGCCTTCACCGGCGTTGGCCCTTGCGGCAGGCCGCGCCGCGTTGAACGATTACGACCCCAACTTCGCCATCCAGTGCATCGCATCCCTGGACCCCAAGGACAGTGAATGGGTCCGTGGCCAGCGGCTCAAAGCCGCTGCCTACCTGATGCTGGACCTGCCGCTGCACGCTGCCCAGGCGTTGGATGAAATCTCCGAGTCCCACCTCGCCGGGCTGGACCCGTTGGAGTTCGCCGAGGTCACGGCAGCACAATGCCAGGCCATGACCTGTATTGACGGCCGGTCCGGGATGGTTCCGAGTGTCATCGCAGATGCCTTCGAAACGCTCGAGGCGAAGTCCGCCGATTATCCGGCAGAAGAACTGTCAAAGGCCCGTAACCGTCTGCAGCTGTGCAGCTACGAGTACAAGACATTCATGGGCGAGTACGCGGCCATGATCGAGGACCTGGAACGGGAACTGGCCAAGGACCCCTGCGAGGACCGTGAGCACTGGCTGAGGTCCTCGTTCTTCCTCATGGAAGCGCGGTGCATTCTGGGAAGGGAGCTGGAAGCACAGGAGCTCGCCCGACGTGTTTCACGGCATCTGGGGGACACGGACAGGCCCGCCCAACTGGAGGAGGCGTTCGCCAAACACGCTTTCCTGGTTCTCCTGCTGTCCGGCCAGTGGCGCAAATGCATCGAACTGATGCGGCGCACACCGTCAAGGCCGTCCCGCCTCCAGTACCGCGGAGCACTTACTGAGCTGGGCGTTGGTTTGGCGTTCGCCTACGCCGGCAAGCCCGCCAGCGCGATCGAACCGCTGCGTTCCGCTGTTGCCCAGCTCGAGCTCCGACCCGCCATGAACATGAACAAGGTGGCCTACGCTGCCACCGCGTTCGCTTACGCCCAACTGGGCAATTCCGCCGAAGCAGGCCGCTACCTGGATCTGTACAGGACCTGCCGGGGCGTGGGGATGTACTTCTCCGAGTCCGTGGCGGAGTTTTGCGCCGAGATGGCGGGCAGGTGGATGGGCGACTCCGACGTCAAGGAAAGGCTTCTTGCCAGGGTCCACGACGACATCGGGCAACAGCGGTACACGACGGCGGGCATCTGCCTTTTCGGCGCCACGGTGGAAGGCTCCGATGAGGAGTACAGGCTGCTTGAGGACATTGCCGGCCGCCGCCAAGGGCCGCTCGCGAAAATCTCCGGCGACCTTGCCCGTGGTTCGTTGAGCAAGAGCTCACGGTCCCTGTTGGCAGCCGCCGACGCCGCCGCCTCCTTGGATTTGCTGGTAGTCGAAGCACGGTGCGTGGCCATGGCATTGGACTTCGCCCGCGATGCCGGCGAGACGACAACAGCGCGGACGGCCCAGTTGAGGCTGGAACGCCTGGAGCATTCCGTCTCCGCTCTTCCCATCCAGCCAAGAAGCGACGCGCCGGTATTGACCGAGCGGGAACGCCAAATTGCTAAACTCGCCGGAAAGGGTGTCAGTAACCGCGAAATCGCGATGGATATTGGGGTGTCTGTGCGAACAGTAGAAGGCCATTTGTACCAGGTATTCACCAAGCTCGGTGTGTCGTCTCGGGGCGAGCTAAATGGGCTCCTGTGAGGTAGGGCGGGCAGTATCCGCAACTCCGGCACGGGCTGCACATGCTGGCTGAGCACCTTGTTGGCCGGGACTCCGAATTGGAGCTGGCCCTGGAGATATTGCGTCAGGAAGGTGCCGGGGCCGTTCTGGTCGTGGCAGATCCCGGCATCGGTAAAACCGCCCTTTCCGATGAGATAGCCGCCCGCCTGGCATCGGAAATGGTGGTGATGCGGGTCCATGGCAGCCCTGCGCTGTCCGCCGTTCCCTATGGTGTCCTGGCGCCCTATTTGCTGGACCTTCCCGTGGAGCAGGCCACATCGCCGGTGGCCATCCTCCGTGAATTCTGGTCGCAGTTCGAGAAGCGGCGTGGCGGCGAAGGTGCGCGCCTTCTGCTCATCGTTGACGACGCCCACGAGCTCGACGAAGGCAGCACGCAGATCCTGGCTGAACTGGTCACTGCAGGCTGGGCCCGGCTGGTTGCAACCAGCAGGCCCAGGCCTGGCCTTCCGGCGGCACTGCTCCAACTTTGGTACGACGGTTTGGCCGAGCGGTTGGAGCTTCATCCCCTGGACAAGGAAACAGCCACGGAACTTGTGGAGAAGACCTTGGGCGGGACGGTCATGGCAAGCGCGGTGGACGTGCTGCATGGATTGTCCGAGGGCAATCCGCTGCTGTTGCGCTGTCTCCTGGATGACACCAGGGCGGACGGGAACCTGGTGCGGCGAAACGGCGTCTGGCTCCTGACACGGGAACCCTCGGGCGGTGGCGAAAACCTGGCCGAGGTTGTCCGGAACAGGGTGCTGCGAACCAGTGAGGCCGAACGGGAGGCGATGTTCGTCATTGCCTTGTCCGAGCCCGTCCCTGCCGCTTTGCTGGACGCGGAGGTCGGCAGGGACACTGTTCGGGCTTTGATGGACAACAGGCTCGTGATCCCCACGAACGGCCCCGGCAGCCCATTGAAGATGTGGCATCCGATGTACAGCGAGGCCCTGCGCCAGATCGTTTCGCCTGCCCGCAGCCTCCAGATCCGCCAGCGGATGGTGCAGCATCTTGCGGTGGAACCGGCCACGGCTGAGGGGCTGCTCCGCATGGTGAGCTGGGCGCTTGACTGTGGTGCCGACGTCGCCGATGAACAGCTGCTGCAGGCAGCTTTCCTTGCGGCCAAACTCCTGCAGAATCCTTTGGCGGTTGCCGCCGCCAGCAGAGTCCGCTCAGAGGCGCTGCGGCCGCGGGCTCGCGCTGTGATGGCCATGGTCAGCTATAACGACGGCGATTACAGCAGTGCCGTGCGTCTGCTGGAGGAGGGAAACGGGTTCCTGGACGCCGATCCGCTGGGACCGACGGGCGCGGGCTTGTTGTGGGCTGCCGCCCGCTCGGCCAAAGGCGATTCGGCGTCCAGCATCGCAGCGGACGCCCGCAACGCCGCCAAATCCCTGACGGACGGGTCAGCGTCGTCGGACCCCATGGCCGCGCAGGTCAACAGGCATGCCTCGGCCCTGGAACTGGCCGCACTGGCCCACGAAGGCCGTTACGGTGAACTTCGCGAGGGGCTGGAGCTGTTTGCCAAAGGACTCCGGACCGACGAGCCCGACAGCGTGATGAACCGGATTTTCCTCCTGGCCATGAAATGCGAGCTCCTCACCGTTGAGGGCCAGCCCGAGCAAGCCTTCGACGCCGGACGCGAAGCCATGGTCCTCGTGGATGAACACAGCGACAACCTGCTGTACTTCGGCGACTTCGTCCTGGTCCGATACGCGTTGGCGGCCTTGGAATCGGGGGACTGGGGTGCAGCCGATGCTGCCCTGGACCGGTATGCGGCAAGCTCAGCCATGGGGCTCATCACCTTCGGCGGAGACATCCAGGCGCTCAAGGGGTTGGCCCTGCTGCGGCAAGGACGCACGGAGCAGGCCACGGAACTCCTGACCCCCGCAGTCGAAGCCCTCCGGGTGAAGGACCCGCAACTGCTCAGGAGCCTGGGGCACGCCCTGGCGTTCTACGCGGCCGGCAAAACCGGAAACACTGCGCTCGCACAGCGACTGGTAAGCGAACAGGTCCCTGGCAGGGGGAGCAACTACGTTGAGGCGCTTGCCGGGCTGTTCACGCTGGCCGGCCAAGAACTCCTCAGCAAAGGATCCGGACTTCCAAAACTGCGGGACCTGCCGGAGACCGGCCGTTTGCACACGTTGCCGGGCCTGCACCTGCAGAACCTCATCCTGAGGACTGAACTCGGGGACGTCGCTGCAGTGGAGTCCATCGAGGAGACCGCATCCCTGATGACGGGCGCCTGGGCGGCCGGATGGCAATCGCTCGCCGCAGCCCAATTGAAGGGTGGCGGCCAGGCCTTCGTGAACGCAGGAAACCTGCTGTCCGCGGCCGGGATGCCGGGGCCTGCTGCAGCAGCGTTCGACAAGGCGGCGGCAACCTTCGACGCCGAAGGCAAGCGTCCGGAAGCGCGGCAGGCCGCCGTCATGCGGGACGTCAACCAGGCCAGCCTGGGCGACTCCGTGGTCCATGACCCCAACACCGAGTCCGATCACGCCGTGCCCCTGACCCGGCGTGAGCAGGACATTGTGGCGCTGGCCGTATCAGGTCTCACGGATCGCCAGATCGCCGAGAAACTCATGGTCTCGGTTCGCACCGTGGAAGGCCACTTGTACCGCAGCTACGCGAAGCTGGGCATCCGTCGTCGTGAAGATCTTGGCGCTGCTGTCCGTCACTGACGCGGAGCCCGATCGAGTACCCGAAAACTCCCTTTAGCGCTCTGGCGCGGAATCCTGCCCTATTTAACTAATCAATGGAGTAATTCGCGGGTTTTTCGTGTCGGAACCAAGTAGTGCCCCTTCCCCGTACTGAGTACAACACAGTATCCAGCCCTGAAAAGCCCCCCAGTAATCGAGTACCGATTACTGGTGTTTGGCTTTTGCGCCCCCGGCAGTATTGATCTTGGAAGAACGGTTCAGCCCCAAGCATCACCGGGATTCCGAAAGTCGCATCAACCGCATCGGTGGTCTCTTCAGCCGATGCCCCGGCCACCGAAGGGTGGTCCGGCCCTGAACGAAGCCGGCGGCGACAGAGTCTTCTGAGACCGAGACTCTCCCCCCAGCCGCCGCCGGCTTCTAAGCCAGGGACCCCGCGAATCGCGGACATCAAAACTTCCCGGACATGGGACTGCTGCTATTGGAGTGTGCATGCTGCCGGACCCTTGGCTGGACGAAGACACCGTCGCAGCCAGGCTGGGATCTCCGACACTGCCCGATAGGGCGCAATTGCTGGAACTCGTCTTTTCCGCCGTACGGTCATCTTCCAAGAGCGGCATCCTGGTGGCAGGGGAGAAGGGCTCGGGCAAGAGCCACATGTTGCTCTCCCTCAAAGCCGGACTTCCCGGGACCATGGATGTCAGGACCTTCGCCGGAAGCCTGGACCTGACGGCGACCCAATACGGTGTCCTGGGTGCCTCTACAGGCGTCCTGGGTGGCGCCGCGCGTGTCCTGGGGACCAGCACCGGGGGGACCGGCACCGAGGGGACCGGCACCGAGGGGACCGGCGAGGGCTTGCTCCCGGGGCTCCATGTCCTGCGCGCCCTGACCAGCACACTCGGACCGGCCAGCTACCTGTATTCGCCTCCCGTCGCCCGGCGAGGCAACAAACGCCGGAACCAGCAGGCCCGTCCCCAGCTGGTGCTGCTGGTGGACGACATCCACTACGTGGATCCTGCCTCCCTGGGTGTGCTGCTCCAGCTCATCCCTGGATTCGGTGCCAAACTCGTTGCTACGGCTGACAGCCGGAGCCCGCTGCCGCAGGATCTCTATCAGCTCTGGGAAGACGGCTTCATGGAGCAGTACCTTCTTCCGCCTTTCACCTTCACGGAGGCGCACGCCCTGTGTGTTTCTCTCCTCGGCGGAAAGGTCCAACGCCGGGCCAGCAGCCTTCTGGCAGTCATCACCGGCTTCAACGTGGGCATCCTGTGCCTCGCCGTGGAGGACGCACGCCGCGCCGGGCTCCTGGTGCAGAGGGAAGGGTATTGGACGATCAACACCCGGGCGCATTGCCAGTGGCCTGGCGTCGTGGATCGCGTCCAGGCGGAAAACGCTGCCCGGCTGCCTGAAGAGCGGCTGGCACTGGAGCTGACAGCGTTGGCCGAGCCGGTCGCCGTCGAGGTTTTGGAGCGCCATTGCGGTCACAAAGCCGTAGAGAACCTACTGTCCGAAGGCCAGATCAGGCTGTTGCCCGGCAGGTCTCCGATGGTCCGGATGGGCTCGTGGTTGCGGGGGGAGGGCCTCCGGCTTGCAGTTCCGAGGTCACGGAGCCTTGCCCTTCATCAACGGATCGAGGACCCCGGGCTCACGCTGGAGACGGCACCGAGCATGTTGCGGTGGATGACCTGGACCCTGGACTGCGGGCTGGGCCTGCCGGATGAGCTTCTGCTGGCGGCGGCGCCGGCCGCCGACCGGCCCGTAACCGCCGAACTTGCCCTCCAGGCTGCCTCGGCTGTGAAGGCTCCGGGCCACCTGGACGAAGCAGGAATGCTCAGGGCGAGGGCATTGATTGCCGAAGGCCAACTGGCTGAGGCCGCACCTGTCCTCCGTCACTTGGCTACGGCGGCGAGCTCGGCGGAGGTGAAGGCCGACGCCGGTGGGCGGCTCATGGCGCTGGAGCTGCTCGGCGCAGCGCACGGCGGGCTGACTGCAGGGGACACGGTTGCCGACCCCGCCGCGCGGATCGCAGGAAAGGTGCGGGAGGCCGAACGCTTGCTCCTGTCCGGTGCGGCCGTCGAGGCCCTGGAAAAGACCACTGAGGCAATGAAAGTCGTCGGTGGTGATCCGTCCATGGCGACGTTCCGTGCGGGCGCGGCACTTCGGCACGTGATCTGCCTGCGGCACAATCTGGGGTGGAGTGCCATGGTCCCGCTCTTGGAGTACTCCGCCTACGGGGTGCCCAGCCACCTGGCCGCATGTTCAGAAACAGCACGGGCCTACGCCCAGCTCGGCCAGGGATTCCCTCGTGCGGCGCGCGTCACGCTTGAGGCGGTACTGGCAGAACTGTCCGACGCCGGGCTGCCGCCGGTGCGATCCTTGGCTGCGGCCATGATGGCCTACTGCGAGGCGCTCAGCGGAAACCCTGGTGAGGCACTGGAACTGGCCGCGCAAAGCACCTCGGGAGCCGAAACAGGGTTGACTGGGGGGTCGCCTGACGATCTCCTGTCGCGGATGAGTGCCCTCTACTGTGCCGCGGCCAGGGACGTTTCGTCCGGTACCTTCACCCACCTGATGGCGCTCGCGGACGAAGCCCAATCCTCGGGAAGTGTCTTGTTGGAAGCTGAGGCGCTGTCCCTCCTGGCGCTCAACGCAGGCCGTGCCGGCGTCGTGGATCCGGCCATCCTGCCGCGGCTGGCCGCCGCGGCTTCCGGCGTCGAAGGTACCGGTGGTGCGGCGTTGCGGACTTTTGCGGCCGCCATGGTGGAAGACGACCCCAAGTCGCTGGAGGCGGCCGGCCGCTCACTGTCAGCAGACCGGCAATTCGCCCACGCAGCACTTTGCTACGCACGTGCGGCTGCCGGTTACCAGGCGAAGGTCCGCACTGCGGCGGCCCGGCGGGTATCGGTCCTCGTTGAGCGGCTCCGCGGTGTCACGGAGAGCGAGGCCGTGCCACCCCTGGGTTGGGCCGGGAACTGACGTGCTGTACGGCACACCGCCCGATCCGGGCCCACGTGGGATAATGAGGAGTCCCTGAAGGATTCCCAAGGAGCGCCCCTTGACTGCCGTATCAACTCCAGCCTCACTGCAACAGTCCATGCATGCCATGGACAACGCGGAGGTGTTGCGGATCCGGAACGACTTCCCGGTGCTGGACCAACTGGTCAACGGTAAACCGCTGATCTACCTTGATTCCGGTGCCACCTCGCAGAATCCGCTCAGCGTCATCGAAGCCGAGCAGGAGTTCTACGAGCAACGCAATGCTGCCGTACACCGTGGCGCCCACCACCTGGCTGTCGAAGCGACCGAAGCCTTTGAAGACGCACGCCAGACCGTGGCGGACTTCATCGGTGCCCGCTACGAGGAAACCGTATGGACCTCCAACGCCACCGAGGGTCTGAACCTCATCAGCTATGCCCTGTCCAACGCGGCGCTGTGGGCAGCCCAAGGCCGCGGCAGCTCCGCCTTGAAGGAACTGGCCATCGGTCCCGGCGACGAAATCGTGGTCACGGAGATGGAACACCACGCCAATCTCATTCCCTGGCAGGAACTCGCCTTCCGCACCGGTGCCACGCTCAAGCACATCCCCATTACCGACGACGGCGCGCTTCGCCTTGATGCCGCCGGAGAGGTCATCGGGAACCGGACCCGGCTCCTTGCTTTCACCCATGCCTCGAACGTCCTGGGCACCATCAATCCCGTTGCCGATCTTGTGGCCATGGCAGGCCGTGTCGGGGCGCTCGTAGTGCTGGACGCTTGCCAGTCGGTTCCCCACATGGCGGTGGACGTGAAGAAGCTCGACGTCGACTTCGCCGTGTTCTCCGGGCACAAGATGCTGGCTCCCACCGGAGTCGGGGTGCTGTATGGAAAGCAGGAGCTCCTGGACGTGCTGCCGCCTTTCCTCACGGGTGGCTCCATGATCACCACAGTCACCATGGAACGTGCGGAATACCTGCCCGCGCCGCAGCGGTTCGAAGCCGGAACGCAGCGCATCTCCCAGGCTGTGGCGTTGGCAACAGCCGTCAATTACCTTTCCGAAACGGGAATCGACCGCATCCACGCCTGGGAGGCCACCCTGGGCCAGCGCCTGGTCAAGGGACTCGAGAGCATCGAGGGTATCCGCGTCGTTGGTCCTGCGTCCGGCGCTGAGCGGATCGGTTTGGCAGCCTTCGACGTCGCCGGTGTCCACGCCCACGACGTCGGGCAGTTCCTCGACGACCGCGGCATCGCTGTTCGCGTCGGCCATCACTGCGCCCAGCCGCTCCACCGGCGCCTCGGCCTAACGGCCACAACCCGGGCCAGCACCTACCTCTACAACACCACGGACGACGTCGATGCTTTCCTAGACGCCGTCTCGGGCGTGCGGGCCTACTTCCAGGCCTGATCACACTGACTTTGCAAAGAAACGGGCATCAGCACCATGAGTCTTGACCAGCTTTACCAGCAGATCATCCTGGACCATTCCAAGCAGCGGCACGGCAGCGGGCTCGCCGAAACACTGGCCCCTGCGGGTGCCTCCACCGGTCAGTCGCACCAGCTGAACCCCGTGTGCGGGGACGAAGTGACGTTGCGGCTCGCCGTCGCGGACGGAACAGTCCAGCAGATCAGTTGGGACGGTGCCGGCTGTTCCATTTCCATGGCCTCGGCCTCCGTGCTCAGCGAGATGGGTGAGGGGATGTCCGTGGCGGAACTGCATTCCGTGATCGACAACTTCCGGGAGGTCCTGCGTTCCCGCGGGAAGGTGCAGGCAGACCCGGAGATCCTGGGCGACGCCGCAGCGTTCGAGGGAGTAGCCCGCTACGCAGCCAGGGTCAAGTGCGCCATGATCTCGTGGGTGGCTGCCGAGGACGCCCTCAACCAGGCAACGGCCTAGCTCCGAGGCACCTCCGCGTCAGCTGCGGGCAAAGACATCAGGTACGCCGTCGCCGTCGTCGTCCCGTTCTTCGTCCGCCTGCACCTGCCGGTACCGCCGGTTACGGGCCTTAAGGACGACGGCGGCCAGCAGCGCCGAGATCAAGGAACCCGCCAAGATGGCCACCTTGGCGTGGTCGTTGTGGGCTGAACCTGCACCGAAGCTCAGCTCCCCTATGAGCAGCGAGACGGTGAAGCCGATACCGGCCAGAAGCGCCAGCCCGAAAAGGTCGATCCATGCGATGCCGGAATCCAGGCTGGCGCGCGTGGTCTTGGTGACCAGGAACGTCGTGCCGAAGACGCCCACAGCCTTGCCCAGCACCAACGCGGCCACGATGCCCAGCGCCACGGGATCCCGCAACGCCGCGCCCATGCCGTCCAGCCCGCCCAGGGCCACACCGGCGGAGAAGAACGCGAACACCGGAACGGCAAAACCTGCCGAGAACGGGCGCAGGCGGTGCTCAAAGTGCTCGGCGAGGCCCTCGGCGGGCTCACCCTTCTTCCCACTGGCAAACACAGGGACAGCGAAGCCCAGCAACACCCCTGCCACGGTGGCGTGGATGCCGGATGCGTGAACGAACCCCCACGTCGCCAGGGCCAGCGGCACCAGGAGGTACCAGCTGCGGATCCGCTTCTGTACCAAGAACGTGAAGAGCGCCAACGGGACGAGCGCGGCCAGCAGCATGAGCGGCTGGAGCCCAGTGGAGTAGAAGAAGGCGATGATGCCGATGGCGATGAGGTCGTCCACCACGGCAAGCGTCAGCAGGAAGGTCCGGAGCGCGGCGGGCAGGTGGGTGTTGATCACAGCCAGGACCGCCAGTGCGAAGGCAATGTCCGTCGCCGTGGGAATGGCCCAGCCCTTGAGGGTTTCAGGGGAACCGAGGTTGAAGAGAACAAAAATCAGCGCAGGGACTGCGACGCCGCCGATCGCTGCAGCCACAGGAACAACAGCCCGGGCTGGTTTGCGGAGTTCCCCGGCCACGAATTCGCGTTTGAGCTCCAGTCCCGCCAGGAAGAAGAACACCGCCAGCAGTCCGTCGGAGGCCCAGTGGCCCAGACTGAGCTCAAGGTGCCAGGGTTCGTAGCCGATCTTGACGTCGCGGAGTGCGAAGTAGCCGTCGACTGCGGGGGAGTTTGCCCAGATGAGGGCTATCACTGTTGCGGCCAGGAGAAGTGCTCCGCCCACGGTTTCCGTACGCAGGATCGAGAGGATCCTGCGATACTCCGGGTAGCTGGAGCGGGTGAAGACTTTGCTGGAGGGGGTTTTGGGCGGGACGGGAGGCAGCTGGGCCACTGAGGGCTCCTAACAGTGGGCGGTCATAGGGCGGGTACAGCAAATACACGCCGACCAGACTTCCCGGCACACCAATGTCCATCTTACCCAACCTGGGGACGGCAAAAGCTCCACTGAGGGCTCAGTGGAGCGTTTGCCGTCCCCGGTCGGGTGGGACGAGGCTCAGGCGACGAGGCCCGCGATTCCGATGACCGCCGTCGCCAGTCCCAGCACCATGGAGATGGTGACCAGGACGACGTGGACCGTCAGGAACTTTGTGGCCTTGCCTGCGGCGTCGCGGGCCCGGGGATCCTTCATGACGCGCTTGAGGAACTGCGGCCACACAGCCAGCGACCACACGCCGGCCACAATCAGGACCACCGCAAGGATTGCGGGAATCTGCATGCTAGTGGCTTTCGAGCCAGGCCTGGGCCTGCTGCGACTGGATGCCCAAGGCCTTGCCCACCATGGGCTCGGCAGCGTCAGCGATCTTTCCACCCAGGAACGGAACCGAGGACGTCACATTGCCTTCGAGTTCGATCCGGGTGCTGCCGCCCTCGGCCACGAGCCGTTGGACCGCGGTGACATCCAACGGTGCGCCGGCGATCTTCAGCGCGATGGTGCTGGCGCGCGAGCCGTCGGCAGCCGGGGCTTCCCACTGCTCGGTCTGGGTGACCTTCAAGGTTTCGCCGACGAACTTGCGGGCGATCTCCGGCAGGCGGGTGGTGGGCAATGTGCGGACGGTGGTGGTGGTGAAAGCGCCGGCAGTGTCGCCGTCAACGGTGAACGATTCCAGCGAGCCGCCCACGTATTCGCTCGTGTGGCGCAGGAAATCCTCGTCGACAAAGACGGCCGCTACGCGGTCAACGCTGTGGGGCAGGGTGGTGGATGCACTCAGGGCCATGGGTCCTCCGTGGATGGTGGTGGTGAAGCTTTTTAGCTCCCAACATCCTACGGGGTCCGGGTGGACACACTTGAACCCGATTCCTCCTGAAGGGTGGTCGCGGCTGCCGAAATGTTGCGGGCCATGGACGGGAAGATGAAGCCGTGGAACGGATACACGCCCAGCCAGTACAGCCGTCCGGCCAAGCCGCGGGGGAAGAAAATCGCGCGCTGCTTATAGAGGCTCCCGTCGCCGTCGGGCTCCACCGACAACTCAAGCCAGGCACCACCCGGGGCGCGCATTTCGGCGCGCAACCGCAGCAGGTGGCCGCGGTCGATGGCTTCAACCCGCCACCAGTCCACCACTTCGCCGGTGTTCAGCGTCTTGGGGTGCCTGCGGCCGCGCAGCAGCCCGGCGCCGCCCTGCAGCTTGTCCAGCCAGCCGCGCACCCGCCACGCCAAAGGCAGCGAGTACCAGCCGTTCTTGCCGCCGATGCCCTCGATGATGGTCCACACATGCTCCGGCTTGGCTTCGCTATGGAAGGTCCGCTCGTCCAGGAACACTTTGTAGCCGGCCCAATCGGGGTCGCTGGGCAGGGGATCGGCGTCGATACCGGCGTTGGCCCAGGTGGTCTCCACCTGACCGTCCCGTTCCTTGCCCAGCGCCAAGGCTACGGCTCGCCGGTAGGAGGTCAGGCCGCCGTCGGGCTGCTTGATGTAACGGTCGACGTCGTGCTCCCGCGATACGGCGTCGTGCTGCAGTGACTGCACCAGCGGCAGCGACATGGACAGCGGAATCGGTGTTACCAAGGCGACCCACAGTCCGGCGAGTTTCGGCGCGGGAACGGGAAGCGCGATGACCAGCCGCCGAGGCAGGCCACGTTCCACGGCGTACTCGTTCATCATTTCCTTGTACTTCAGGACCTCCCGTGAGCCGATGTCGAACGAGCGGTTCAGCTTGTCCGGCAGGGCCGCCGCCGCCACGAGATAGTGCAGGACGTCGCGCACCGCGATCGCCTCAATCCGGTTGTTGACCCAGCTCGGCGCGGGCATGACCGGGAGGGTGTCGGCCAGGTGCCGGATCATTTCGAAGGATGCGGAGCCGGAGCCAATCACCACGCCCGCCTGGAACACGATCGAGTCCACGGGTGATTCGAGGAAGACTTTGCCCACGGTTTCGCGGGAACGCATGTGTGTGGACAGTTCCGTGTTCTCCGGGTGCAGTCCGCCGAGGTACACGATCCTGTCCACTCCGGCCTCCGCAGCTGCCCCGGCGACGAGGCGGGCCATGGCTTCTTCCTTGGCCTCGAAACCGCTGCCCGAGGCCATGGAATGGACCAGGTAGTACAGGACGTCCACCCCGTTGAGCGCCTCGGAGAGGCCGTCGGCGTCGGACAGGCTGTTCTCAATAATGTCGACGTCGTCATGCCACGGAACGTCTGCGATTTTTTGGGGCGTGCGGACCAGGACTTTGACCTTGTGGCCGGCTTCGAGGAGGCGGGGGACCAGCCGCCCGCCGATGTAGCCGGTGGCGCCGGTCACCAGCACTGTCCTGGTGTCCTGCGTGGTGTTGGAATGCGTAGCTTCCGAAGGCTGCAAAGGAACTCCTGTGGCTGGGGGTGGAGGTAGGCTGGAATGACCCGGCATTCATCTGAATTTCCGGGCATTTGTGTTGCCTGCCCTTGGACCCACCCTAGGAGTTTCTGCCATGAGCCTCAACGGTCTGCGCCGCGCACTGGCGGAGGACAAGACTTTCGCGCGCATTCGTACCGAGGCGGAGCGGTCCTTCAGCGACCGGAACGCCGACTACCAGATCAGCGCCCCCACGGGGATGCGTGCGGTGTTGCTCGCCGAAATGGCCGATGCCCTGGCGGACACCGGCGCCGATGACGCGGCAGCCCCGGTGGTCCTGGCCGTGACCGCCACCGGCCGTGAAGCCGAAGACCTCACCGCGGCGCTCTGCTCCTACCTCCCCGCGGACTCTGTGGCCACCTTCCCCAGCTGGGAAACCCTCCCGCACGAGCGCCTTTCGCCGCGGTCGGACACCGTGGGACGCCGCCTGTCCGTTCTGCGCCGCCTGACCCATCCGGAAACCTCGACGGCGGCCCCGTTGCGTGTGGTGGTGGCTCCGGTCCGCGCTGTGGTCCAGCCGATCGTGGCCGGCTTGGGTGACCTGGTGCCGGTCACCCTGCAAGTAGGCCAGGAACGCTCCTTCACCGACGTTGTCCGGGCCCTCTCCGACGCCGCCTACGCGCGCGTCGACATGGTGACGCACCGCGGCGAATTCGCCGTCCGTGGCGGAATCCTCGATGTCTTCCCACCCACCGAGGACCACCCGATCCGGGTGGAGTTCTTCGGCGACGAGGTGGATCAGATGCGCTGGTTCGCCGTGGCCGACCAGCGTTCCTTGAGTGCACCCGGGATCCACCACCCCACGGAACTGCATGCCCCTCCGTGCCGGGAAATCCTGATCACACCCTCGGTAATGTCCCGTGCGGCGAAGCTGAAAGCCGACATGCCCGCGGCGGCCGACATGCTGGAGAAGATCGCAGGGGGCATTGCGGTGGAAGGCATGGAATCCCTGGCCCCGGTGCTGGTGGATGCCATGGTTCCGTTCGTGGACCAGCTCCCGGCCGGCTCCCTGTCCGTTGTGATCGAACCCGAGAAGGTGCGCACGCGCGCGCACGACCTCGCGGCGACCAACGAAGAGTTCCTGGAAGCGGCCTGGTCCACGGCGTCCGACGGCGGTGCGGCGCCCCTTGATTTGTCGTCACAGGCCTCCACTGACTTGCACGCCGCCAGTTTCCGCTCACTGACCGATACCCGCTCGGCAGCGCTGGAACACGGCGTGTCCTGGTGGTCCATCACCTCCCTCGCCTCTGACGAGGACCTGGTCCTGGACATCGATGTCCTCAACATGCGTGCCCGCGAACCGCGTGGCTACCAGGGCGATGTGGCCGAGATGCTGGAGTTCATCGGCTCCCGTGTCCGCGAGCAGTGGCGCGTCGTAGTGGTTACGGACGGCCCGGGTCCCGCGCAGCGCCTGGCTGAGCTGTTCCACGACGCAGAGATTCCCTGTTCCCGCGTCGACTCCCTGGATCAGGAACCCCAACCGGGCATCATCGAGGTGACCACCGCCGCCGTCGGACGCGGTTTTGTCCTGGACGGCCTCAAACTGGGGCTGCTGACCGAAGCCGACCTGCTGGGACGGGCGACAGCGAGCTCCACCAAAGACATGCGGCGCATGCCGTCCAAACGGCGCAACGCCGTGGATCCTTTGCAGCTGCACGCGGGGGACTTCGTGGTCCACGAACAGCACGGAATCGGCCGGTTTGTGGAGCTGATCCAGCGCAAGGTGACCGGGACGTCGTCGTCCGATGCCGGGCTGCGCGAGTATCTGGTGCTGGAGTACGCGCCGTCCAAGCGCGGTGCCCCTGGCGACCGGCTGTTCGTACCGACGGACCAGCTGGACCAGGTGACCCGCTACGTGGGCGGGGACACGCCTGCGCTGAGCAAAATGGGCGGCGCGGACTGGGCCAGCACCAAGTCCAGGGCACGCAAGGCCGTCAAGGAAATCGCCGGGGAACTGATCCGGCTGTACTCTGCCCGCATGGCATCCCGCGGCCACGCTTTTGCACCGGACACACCGTGGCAGCGCGAGCTCGAAGAAGCGTTCCCCTACGTGGAAACACCCGACCAGTTGACCACCATCAACGAGGTCAAAGCCGACATGGAGCGGGAAATCCCCATGGACAGGTTGGTATCGGGCGACGTCGGCTACGGCAAGACCGAAATCGCCGTCCGCGCCGCCTTCAAGGCTGTCCAGGACGGCAAGCAGGTGGCGGTGCTCGTGCCAACCACCCTGTTGGCGCAGCAGCACTACGAAACCTTCACCGAACGGTTCTCCGGCTTCCCGCTGCGCGTGAAGCCGCTGTCCCGGTTCCAGACCAGCAAGGAAGCCAAGGAAACGGCCGAGGGCGTCAAGAGCGGCGCTGTCGACGTCGTGATCGGTACCCACCGGCTGCTGTCCAAGGACTTCGAGTTCAAGGACCTCGGCCTGGTGATCGTGGACGAAGAGCAGCGCTTCGGCGTGGAACACAAGGAAGCGCTGAAGAAGATGCGCACCAACGTGGACGTCCTTGCCATGAGTGCCACGCCCATTCCGCGAACACTGGAGATGTCCCTGACGGGAATCCGCGAAACGTCCACACTGGCCACACCGCCGGAGGAACGCCACCCGGTGCTGACCTATGTAGGTCCGTACACCGACAAGCAAACCTCCGCCGCGATCCGCCGTGAACTCATGCGCGAAGGGCAGGTGTTCTTCGTCCACAACCGGGTGTCCTCGATTGAACGCATTGCCGCGCAGATCCGTGAACTGGTTCCCGAAGCCCGGGTGGAAGTTGCCCACGGCCAGATGTCCGAGAGCCGCCTGGAAAAAATCATCGTGGACTTCTGGGAAAAACGCTTCGACGTCCTGGTGTGCACCACCATCATCGAAACCGGCCTGGACATCTCCAACGCCAACACCTTGATTGTGGACGGGGCCGACAAGTATGGCCTCTCGCAGCTGCACCAGCTCCGAGGCCGCGTAGGCCGTGGGCGTGAGCGCGCCTACGCCTACTTCCTCTACCCTTCCGAGAAACCCTTGGGTGAGGTGGCGCTGGAACGGCTCAAGGCAGTGGCGGCGCACAACGAGCTCGGCGCCGGCATGCAGCTGGCCATGAAGGACCTGGAAATCCGCGGTGCAGGCAACCTGCTCGGCGGAGAACAGTCCGGCCACATCCAAGGTGTCGGCTTCGACCTCTACATCCGGCTTGTGGGCGAGGCCGTGGCCGAGTACCGCGGTGAGGCTGAAGAGAAGGCCGCCGAGATGAAGATCGAGCTGCCGGTCAACGCGCACCTGCCCCATGACTATGTTCCCGGGGAGAGGCTGCGTCTTGAGGCGTACCGGAAGCTCGCTGCCGCCATCACGTATGAGGCCATTGATGAAGTCCTGGCCGAACTCGTGGACCGTTACGGTGAGCCGCCGCTGCCGGCCCAAAACCTCATTGCCGTGGCGCGCTTCCGGGTGGGTGCCCGCGAAGCCGGCCTGTCCGACGTCGCGCTCCAAGGCAACTTCATCCGCTTCTCGCCGGCGCAACTGCCCGAATCCAAAACCATGCGCCTGAACCGGATGTACCCGGGCTCCCAGGTCAAGCCTGCGCTCGACGCCGTGCTGATCCCCAAGCCCAAGACCGCCCGGATCGGCGGACGCGACCTCCAGGACGCCGAGATCCTGCAGTGGGCCAACAACGTCATTGAAGCCATCTTCGCCGAAGCCCCCGTGAAGGCAGGCTAGGCGAATGATGGGAGGACACCACGCCGCGTCGGGAGCCGCGGCGTGGATAGCTATTGCCTCAACCGGCCCCTACGCGCTCGGCTGGTACCCGCTGGATGCCACTGGGATCCTGATTGGCGCCATGGCGACGGCGGGAACGGCCTTGGTATGCGACTGGGACCACCGGCACAGCACCATCGCCAACTCGCTGCCGCCACTGTCCAACGTGATTGCCGTGGGCATCGAGAAAGCCAGCGGTGGGCACCGGCAAGGGACGCACTCACTTCTCGGCGCCTCGGCCTTCGTGGTGCTGGCCGCCATGGCGGCGCAATTCCAGATGGTGACGCCGGTGGGAAAACTGTCGGTGGGTGCCGGACTCTTGTGCATGTTCATGATCAACCTGGCCGCCAAGGCGCTGAACCTGTTCCCCAAATCCGGGTGGATCACCAACTGGCTGTTCGCCCTGCTCATGGCCGGCCTGGTGACCTGGTTCGCCCCGGCCCAATGGGGTTGGCTCCCGTTGTCCATGCTGACGGGCGTGGTGGTCCACATTGTGGGGGACATGATCACCGTTGGCGGGGTGCCGCTCTTGTGGCCGATTGTCATCAAACCACCGAAATTTTTGCGGAAATCCGTTGTCAGTGGAATCTGGAGGGCGAACGGGGCTTTCTCCCTGCCGCTGTTGGGCAGGGCGGGGTCACGGCGGGAATGGTTGGTGCTGATTCCTGTGAGCGGCTACGCCATGGTGGGGATGGGGGCCGCTGCCTGGACACTGGCGAAGCTTCACTGGCCCGCGTTTCTTGCCGCGCTGGCGCTTTAAAAGCCAAACGCGGTGTGACTTACGGCCCATGGTCCCCTTCGGGATGGGCCGTAAGTCACACCGCGTTGCTGTTTGAGGTTTAGCTTTCGCCGGCGGAGTCCGACCGGCCAAGAATGGTCTGGGGAATCCAGAAAGCCAGGGCGAATAGGCCAAGGCACACGGCCATCGGCCACGGGTTGTCCAGGCTCAGGAAGGAGAGCGAGTAGATGGCGCCCAGGAAGAGCACGATCATGACCAGGAACAAGACAATGCTCGTGCCGAGATTGTTCTCTTTTTCAATGGGGGCACTTGTGGTGTTCTTGGACATTCATTCCTCCTCGGCCCCGCAGGGCTCAAAAATCTCTGGCGGTAGCGGAAGCCTTAGTAGGCAGATGAACCCTGTTCACCTTTGACGATGGCAATTCCGGAACTCGCTCCGATACGTGTTGCACCAGCAGCAATCATAGCCTGTGCGTCGGCCAGGGAGCGCACGCCACCGGAGGCCTTGACGCCGAGGCCGGGCCCAACGGTCTTGCGCATCAGGGCAACGTCTTCAACCGTGGCACCACCGCCGTTGAATCCCGTGGACGTTTTGACGAAGTCCGCGCCTGCCTCCGCTGCTGCCTCGCATGCGATGACCTTCTGCTCGTCATTGAGCATGGATGTTTCAATGATCACCTTAAGGATGGCTTCGCCTGCGTGGACCGTTTCGGCCACAGCTCGGATGTCGTCCACCAACGCGCCCTTGTCATTGGCGCGGGCCGAAGCCATGTTGATCACCATGTCGATTTCGTTGGCACCATCGAGCACGGCACCTCGGGCCTCAAACACCTTGACGTCGGTGGGCGTGGCACCCAGCGGGAACCCGATCACCGAACAGGTCAGGACTCCTGAGCCCTTGAGCGCTTTGGTGACGGTCTTGACCCACACGGGGTTCACGCAGACAGATTTGAACCGGTACTCCACGGCCTCCGCGCACACCTTGAGGATGTCTGCCTCGCGGGCCTCGGGCTTCAACAGCGTGTGGTCGATGTAGGAGGCGATGTTTGCAGGGGCGACGGCTTCGTTGCTCATGGGATCCTTCCGTGCAGGGCGTGGCCGGCCCGGTGGCCGCAGGGTTGTCACTGCCCGTCAAAGGACCATCTTGCCACATCCGGCGGGGCTCCCCGCGGCCCCGTGGGGGTCGCTGGTGGGTGGGGCGCGGGGATTTCCGCGGGTGCTGGAGCGGGGTTTTCCACATAGGGGGCTCGGTGTCTTTTGGCTGTTGGTGGTGGCTGGAAGGGTTGCGGTATGGAGTGGATTCGGGAGGGGCGGGAGCCGGTGGAAGAACAGTCGGCGGCGGGGCCGGTTGGTTCTGCTGGGGCGTCGGTGGTTGAGAGTGATCCCGGGCCGGCTGTTCCCGGTTCGGGTGTTGAGGGCCCTGGGTCCCTAAGTGGTGACTTGATTGGGCAGTTGCGGGTGTTGGAGGAGATGAAGTCGGCGATTTGCGGATTGCAGGCCAGGGTTGCGGCGGCGTTTGAGGCAGCCCGGTCTGCTGAGCGGGCCGCTGCCGGGGTGCCGGTGTCCGAACGCGGCGATGATGTGGGAGCCGAGATCGCGTTGGCGCGGCGGGAATCCCCGAACCGGGGAGCGCGGCTTCTGGGGCTGGCGAAGGCGCTGGTGTTCGAGATGCCGCGCACGATGGCGGCTTTGGACTCGGGGATGTTGAATGAGTGGCGGGCGACGTTGTTGGTGAAGGAAACAGCGTGCTTGTCAGTGGAGGACCGGGCTGGGGTAGATGCGGAATTGGCCGCGGATACCGGGACTTTTGAGGGCGTGGGGGATAAGGGCGTGATCGCGGCTGCCAGGGCTGCTGCGTATCAGCGTGATCCGCGCTCGGTTGCCCAGCGTGCGGCCCGTGCAGCCGCGGACCGGACGGTGACTTTGCGACCGGCGCCGGAGACAATGACGGTTTTGACTGCCCTGCTGCCGGCGGCCCAGGGGGTTGCAGCTTACGCGGCGTTGTCTCGTGCCGCGGATTCGGTCCGGGCCCGCGGGGGTGCTGGCTCAGGGGCTGCGGAACGGGGCCGGGGCCAGGTCATGGCAGATACCTTGGTTGAACGTCTCACGGGCAAGGCCGGCGGGATCAGCGGGGTTGAAGTCCAGCTCGTCATGACCGATCGGGCCCTTTTCCAAGGCGACAGTGAACCCGCCCGGTTGCAGGGCTATGGCGTCGTCCCGGCACAATGGGCGCGCGAACTTGCAAACCCGGAGGCGGCGGGGAACACAACCGCTGACGCTGGACAGGCCGGGATTTCAGGACGCAGAACCGGCGGCATGGGTCGGGCAGGAACGCTTTCCCAAACCCTAGCGCCGGTTCGGGATTCCGAGTACGGACTCTGGCTTCGGCGGCTCTACACCGCCCCGACCTCCGGGGAACTTCTCACCACGGACTCCAAATCCAGGCTGTTCCCGCCGCGGCTTCGGCGTTTCATCGAAACCCGTGACTACACCTGCCGAACCCCTTACTGCGACGCGCCCATCAGGCACATCGATCACGTGGTGCCCTGGCAGCACGGCGGACCTACCACTGTGGACAACGGCGCCGGGCTCTGCGAAGCATGCAACCACACCAAAGAACATCCTGGCTGGACCGCAGCAACCACGGAGGCCGGAACCACCCAGCCCATAACAGCCGAGGCCGCAAACACCAGGCCCGGTAACCCCACCCCGGCAGATCCCGGCACGAGGACCCGCCACACCCTCAAACTCCGAACACCCAGCGGGCACAACTACGAATCCAAAGCCCCACCGCTGCCAGGGGGCTCGGACAGAATCAGGTCGACCAAGGATGGCCGGGATTAGTTATCGCTGGCGGCCGTGAGTGAAGTTTCCCAGGTGTCAAGGCCGTGAGTCGCACGCGTCGCGCCTGAAGACTGCTTGCGTAGGAAATCGTCACCTGCTCTTCCCTGGTTCCCGACACCCGGCGGGAGCTACGTAGTCGGCGAATCACGCAGCCATGGCTGGCTGGGGTTCGCTGCTCACGGCTCCCAGCAGCATGCCGGAAGCGCAGAGCATCGCGGAAGATTCTGCGGACAGGAGCAGGCCCAAGCGAAGGCCGTCGCAGGAAGCGGCATCACCGATCGCCCAGATGCCAGGGACGGACGTGGCGAGGTCGCGCCCCACGGCGATCCCGCCGTCGGACGCGATCCGGAGGCCGGCACTTTCGGCGAGGCCATTGCGTGCGGCGCGTTCCTCGGCCAGGACCACGAGGTCGCCCTTCATGCTGCTGCCGTCCTCAAAGACGATTCCCGTGGGGGACAGGGCTTGCCCGGGGATGGCCGATTCAGCAATGGAGGCAACCACAGCTGTGGGGCGGAGAGTGGTTCGGACGGGACGTACGCCGCGTGCCCGGAGAACCGCTTCGGCCTGGCCCGCTGCTGGACCGTTGCCGACGAGTATTCCCAGCGGACGGCGGCCGACAGAACGGGTGACGTCCTTGACGGCTTCGCCAATGGAGGCGGCATCGTCGATGGTGGAGTAGCTCAGGACCGCCTCGGCACCGTCTACCGGGGGAAGGAGGGGGGCCGAACCCGTGGCGATGACCAGTTGGTCGTAAGCGAACTCCATGCCGTCCACCGTGGTGACTACCTTGGCCTCAGCGTCGATGAAACTGGCGGCCTGGCCGAATCGCACGGAAACCTGGGGCAGTTCGGCAAGTTCGAGGAGGGCGTCCGGGCAGTCGTCGCGGTTGCTGAGCACGGTGATGGTGCCGGCGAAGGGCCGCTGACGGGTGTCGGTCCTGCCAGCCAATCGCCGCACCAGTGCCTGGGCTGCCGGGCCTGCGCCGGCGATGACGATGTGAAGGGAAGTAGAGGACATGGTGGGCCCTTTCGCTGATGACCTGTTTGGTGCTGTTGTTCATCAGCGTAGGATGCCGGTTTTTCGCGGGTGTTTCACCGCTGTTGCCATCTTTGGCGCATTCGTAGCGTGCCGTTTACCCGCCGGTAATAACGTGCATCACATTGAAGCCGGGACGCGGTTAGTATCGGCGCAACAGCTCCCGGAATCCGTTGGCTGTGAAGCGGGCTATTGCTTGTGCCCGCCCGGCCAGGCCATGTACGCCCACGGGTTCAACAGAAGCCAGGAGGCCAGCCGCATCGATCAGGCTCATAGTGAGATCCACCACCTGTTCGCCCAGGTGGAGCCGGGCGTTCCGGCTGTCTGACCACGCATCTGCTCCGGGGTCGTCGTGCAGGGTCCGGATGACGGCCGCATCCCGCCACCCACCGTTCAGCCGCAAACGGAAGCGATAGGCCACGTCATCCCCCACGGTCTCCGCATGACCGCCGGCAAGGAAGACGCGCCCCCACGGCGGGTAGTCCAGGTGGCCGCTGAGCTGCGCCAGTCCTTCTCCGGGCTCGGAGGGCGTCACGACGGCGGCCCGGAATGTCAGCGGTTGACCGTCCAGTTCGCCGTGCAGGACATCGATGAAACGGACTCCTGGCGACGGCTCGGTCATCGCCGTGCAGAGGGGGTCTTTGGCGAGTCCGGTCGGCGACATCGTCCCTATATATGCCCTGGCGTCGCGGTACCCCATGCCGATCAGTGTGTCGGCGTCGATCCGGCCCAGGTAAAATTCCGGATCCAGCGGCAACGGGTGCTCGGGCCGGATCACATGCAGCACAAACTCGCGCCCCGCGGCGGCGGCAGCTTCGAAGTCGGCCAGGAGGGCACCCATGGCACTCATCTCGATCATGTGAACGTACTGTTCCAGCGGCCCGTCCCCCCAGTACGGCGAGTTGCCGATGCACCAAATCAACCAGATTTCCTCGGCCCCCCGCCGTAAGGCTTCGCCAATGTTGGCATCCCTGACCCACACGGCGTCCGTCCAGATTTTCCCGTCCCGGCGCAGCGGCTTGAGGAAGATGGGCAACGACATTCCGGCCGCCATCAGTTCGGCGTCAATGTGAGCGGCATCGATGGCGTGGCATTGTTTCGAAGTGAACTCCACTACGTTGAAGGAGCCTTCGACAGCGTCCGGTCCGGCCGCGCGGTCACGGATGCTTTTTGCGTTGATGCCGAGGGCCGGGAAGATCTTGCCCAGGATGCCGTCGGCGTCTCCCAGCGCGGGGAGGGACCACGGCCCTTTGACGTAATCAGCAAAGGGCAGGGCGGAGCTGAAGTCTTTGACGTCCACGCCGGACCAGCGGCGGCACATTTCCTCGGCGGGAATTCCGGAGAGCATCATTCCGGCCGTGAGGATGCCGCCGGAGGTGCCATCGATGTGCTGGAATTCCAAACCCTCCTCGGCGAGCGCCTTGACCACGCCTGTCTGCCACGCCACCCGCATCCCTCCGCCGGCGAGGACCAGGGAGCGTTTCACGGTGTTCTTCCTCCGGCCAGCCCAGGGCTGGCTGCAGCGAAGCGGATCCTGCGCCAGTAGACGAACAGCAGTCCCGCCGTCGCGAGGTCAAAGAACGCAACCCAGAGTGCAAGGGGAGAAAATACCCCGTTCAGCACCCCGATGCCCACCGCGCTGAAGGCTCCGGCCTTCTGCAGTCCTGACCAAAGGACTACGTCGGGTGAGGGGGCGCCGCTGAGGAGTGTGTGGAGGAGCAGCCCGCCCACCACCACCATGAACATGCCCACTGTCCCGAACAGTTGGCGGGTCGTTGCAGTGTCCTCGGAGCCCAGCAATTGAAGGATCGGACCGCCGAAGGGCAATTGCGCGGCGCCGGTGAGGACGGTGATGGCGGCAATGACCGCGAGAACGGCACGGAGGGGATCAGTCATGTGAAGGACTCCAGCAGCCGGCCACGGTCAACGAGCAGCCACACCATCGAGGCCCAGGTCAGGGTGGAGACGTAGAAACGGATGTCGTTGAGCATCATCCACCGTTTGAGCAGGGACCGGAGTTCGGTGTCATCTGCGAAGTCGCCGCCGCGGATCCTCACGTTGATGGGGATGATGAGGCCTTGCCCGACAACTGTCAGTGCAATGATTCCTGCCAGGCAGATGATGGCGAAGACGACGCGGATGGTTCCCCATTCGGACCACACCAGGATGCCTCCGGAGATGAACATGACAGGCACCACGACGGTGAAGAACTTCGTGGCGGCGCGGGTGGGGATGCCGAAATGCATGTCCACGTTGTCCCGTGCCAGCGAGTGCCAGGTGGGGTAGAGGAAGAACTTGAGAACCCACATGGTGCCGACATACATGGTGGCGCCGAAGAGAAAGTAGAGGGCGTTGATCAGGAGGAGCCAGTTCACGGTGTGCCGCCGGCATGAGGGTTGGAAACGGCGCCCGGTACCCTGCTGCGGTCCGGGGGCGCGAGCCATTCCTGGCTTTGGCCGAGGTCCGTGACGCTGTCCAGCATGTCGCCCCCTTGAAGGGCCGCTGCTTCCAATGGGGTGGGGGCGGTGAGGAACCAGGCTTCGTAGTGGTCGTCCAGGATGCCGTGGGCCTGGGGCAGCCAGGCTGTGAAGACGGGTTTGGTCTCCACTTGCAGTTCCTTTAAGGGTTCGACGCCGGGAACGTCGCCGAGGATGAGGCGCGCCTTGGCTTGTGCTCCCAGGGCGATGTCTCCGATGGCTTCGAAGTAGATATCGGACTTCCACAGCATGTTCCGGAAGACGCAGTAGTTGGATGCGGCGAGTTTCAGGGGCAGCGCCAGTGGACTTGGAGCGGCGGGCCGCTCTATTTCGATGTAACAGCCCAGCTTCCCGTCTTGCTCGTAGAGCGCTGAGACGGTTGAGTCTGTGACGACGAAGTCGAGGTTGGCCTGGTGCTTGGGCATGCCCCAGATTCCCTTGCCGCCCTTGACCGAAACTTCCGTGCTGACTGGCAGGTCCACCACGAACTGGCCCAGCTTGAACGTCCTCTGGAACAGCAACGGCAGGATGGGCGGCGCCGGCCGGCTGCCATGGGTGATGGCAATGGCCAGGGAGTATTCGATGTACTTGCCGATGTCCGTGGATTTGTAATTGACCACTGTGACTACCAGCAGCCCTTTGCCGCCCAGGCTGAAGGGGCGCATTTCAGTCCCGGGGAGAACCGCTGCGGCCGCGCGTTTGTTGATGGGAAAGGCTGCCATCAGCACTGGTGAGTCATCGGAATTGACCGGCATCACATATTTGATTCCGTCGGCGAAAGCATGCTGGCCGCGAAGGCGTTCCTGTCTGCGGGGAACCGGTGAGGGCATGAGCTTGAGCAGGGGAGTGACCAGTTGGGTGAGGGTTTTCATGTGTTCGGCTCCTTGGTTCCGTTCAGCTCCTGGAGGATGACGGGGAATGTGTCCCGCCAGGCATGGTCGCCAAAGAAGACATCAAGGTGGCCATATCCGGGGATGAGATGGAGCGAATCTTTGCCGGGACGGTGGTGCTGGAAGAAGTTGTAGGTACGTTGCTGGCTTTCGGGAAGGAAGCAGCGGTTGTCCAGGCCGGCTATGAAGGCGAATCGGGCATCCGTTTGCGGGGCTTCCGCCACAAGGTTGTCGGGGAGTTCGGCGTGGTCGCCGGCAGCCACCATATGCCCGGCCTTGATGCTTCGGCCCATCTCTTCGAAGAAAGTCACGGGCACCTCTGCGAACTCGCCGCTGAGCCACTGGTGGGTGGCGTCGTCGAGGTTTTCGTGGGACCAGAGGGCCGGGCGTCCGCTGCCGTAGGTAAAGCTGACCATTTTGCAGACGGTGTTGTCGCACTCGTGATGGGTGGCTTTGACCAGGCCGCGGATGGCCCGGGTGAAGTAGCCCTGGGATTTGTATCCCCAAGCGGGCGAGAGATACGGGGTGAAGACTTTCACCACCGGCGTGAGGTAGTCGATCTTGAGGCGGGAGAAAGGTGGCACTACCGGGTGGAGCGAGACGGCGTTGGAGACGATCGTGTCCACCTGGGGCAGCAGCCCGGCGACGGCGGACATGGTGAACGACGTCGAGCCTTGGCAGTGGATGACGGCCTTCATCGTTTCGGCTCCGGTCGCGTTCAGGACGTGTTCGACGGCGGCAGGGTGGTCGTACACGGCGGCGTCGGCGAGCGTCCAGGACAGGGGGTCGAGGTCGATGGAGGCCCTCCAGTTCAGCATCCACACGTCCCAGCCGTCCTCGAGGAGTACATCGACAATGGTGGTCCTGACCGGTGGCCTGAACAGTTCTGCCCTGACGCCGGATCCGTGGACCAGCAGCACCGGCCCTTTGGTGGTTTCCGCCGGCGAAGTCACGTGGACCAGGCTGAGCGGAGTGTTGTCCCGGGCACGGAACGGGATGACCTCGGTCCGGTGTCCGGCACGGGTGTTGATCATGATGCGGGTCCCTCCTGTGCGATGGTGATGGGCTGTTCAAGCAGCCGGACGGCAGGAAGGCCGGCCTCGGGAAGCAGCCGCGCGCCGTCGTCGTTTCCGGTCAGCTGCCAGTCGCGGCAGATGGTGTCCACGGCCAGGGGGTAGACGGTCAATGAGCCGTCCGCGTCCAGGTGGAGGCGGAGGAAGCCTTTGTGGTCCTCGATGGATTGTCCTGACATTTTCCAGGTGGACACTTCCCCGCTTGGGGTAGCCAGGATGTACAGTGCGAAGGCTTCGCTGCCCAGCACCCACCCGCCAACGTGGACCAATGCCAGCGCCAGGAGCACCACCACCACGTCCGGCCAATTGCCGGGCCACGGAACAAGGATGACGACGCCGGCACTCACCGCGAGAGCCGCGAGTTGGAAGAGCGCTCCCCGGGCGAAGACGACAACGCCGGAACTGGCGATACGGAAGGTCCGGGCCGCCAGGGTGGTCACGCCCAGCAGCACGGGGACGACAAGGACCAGCACGGTAAGAAGGAGAACGGTGTTTCCGCGCGTGAGCCCGTGGAGCCCGTCCACGAACGATTCACCGCGGAAAGCACTGAACACCGTCCATGCCGTGAGAGCGGCAACCACATGGAGCAGGCCAATGGACAATCCGAAGCCCGGGTTGCGCACCGGTAGCCATGAAGGGGACAAGGGGTTGGCCAGGCGTGGTCCCAGGAGGTGTGAGTCGGACTGGTCAGGATAGATGGTGGAGCTTCTGGTGAAACGGCGTCCCGCTGCCGGGTGGCTCCCGGCGGCGGGCACACTGAACGGGTCTCCCGGGACGGCGTGTGCAGGCAAGAGGAGTTCGTCCGGCAGCCAGTGGGCGTCCGACAGGTACGCCCCACCCAGCCCGCACGTGATGAGCTGTGTCTTCCCTGCATCGGCGTCGGAAGTGTCCTGTTCATAGCGGGAGTAGTGGTGGAGGTCCCCGGTGAGCCAGAGCCGGACGTTGGCCCCTGTGTCCTCGAACAGCTGCGTGGCCGGATTGAAGCGGCGGCGCAGATAGTCCTGCTCAAAGAAGCTCACTTGCTGGAATTCAGTGGTTCCTTTGACCCAGAAGGGGGCGGCTACGCAGAGGATGATGGCGTCTCCAGGCTGCAGCTGGGACGTGACGCTGCGGTAGAAGTATTCCAGTTGTGGTTCGTCGATGTACTGGCCCAGTTGGCTGTCCAGGCCCAGCAGCCACCAGCCCGGAACGCCGTGATGGCCGGGCCGTGGTGGTTGTCCGGTGAGCCGCAGGCCGAAGTAGCTGCGGGTCTGGATGGTCCGCCATCCGCCGATGCTTCGTTGCCGCGTGAAGACCCGGATGAAGGAGGTCAGGCCGTCGTACCAATCGTGGTTTCCGGGGAGGGCCAGCATGATCGGCGCCCGGTTTGGTGGCATGCCGGGAGATGGCGCCTGGTTTCGTGGCAACGCCATCCGGTACGGCCCGACCATCCGGTCCTTATATCCGGCCGGGGACGCCACGGGGTAGACCTCATCGCCGCCCAGGACCAGGACGTGGCCCCTCGGGAGGACCAGACCCCCGACGCTGAGGGCATCCTGGGCCAGCAGGGAGGCAACCGTGTACGTGGCATCGAATCCGTCGCCGAGGTCCGCCGCGAAGTCGAGCCACAGTTCGGCGGGTCGATCCGGGCTGCCTGGATCCGGGCCAGCGGGATCCGGCAGGCCGCGCTCGCTGACCACCGGTTGCGCAGGCTGGCCAGCGTCGGGCAGCTTGTCCAGGCTCAGCGGATCGTCCGGGAAGCCGCCCTCCAACTCTCGTTTGTCGCCAAAATCGGCGAAGACGGTGGCGGCCATGACCTTCAGGGCGGTACGCGCCAGCGACATGGGCGAGAGCCAGCGGACCGCGGTCCGTGGAGTGAAACCCAGGACGGCGTGGTGTTGCGCGAGCTCCCGGATCTTCATTGCTTCGGCGTGAATGGAAATGATATGCGTCGGGGCGTTCGCCCGTAAACCTGCCAGAGTTCGCCCCCGAACAGCTTCCCGAACGTCAGCAGTCCAGTGGCCGGCTCAGCGCCCTCGGCCCGGAAGGTGGTCAGTTGCCGGGCGAAGTCCAAAGGCCGGATGTAGAGGATGCCGGCGCCCACGGTGCCCTCCTGCCGCACCCTTGGAGGTTCAGCAGGGACCTCAGGTGGCGCGTCCCTTTCAGATGGCGGGACATGGCCCCGGGCGATCGTTGCGTAGAGAGTGGTCGTGTCCGGCCAGAGATCGAATCCCGCTTCATTGTGGATGAGCTTGTGACCCGTGAACGTGAACGGCGTACCGCCGGGGTCGCGCAGCCACAACCTGTACAGCATGCGCCTGGCCGGCCCGCCGTCGTCGGAGGTGTCCGCGACGAACAGGTTGAACCATCCACGTTCCACCGGCATCCGGCCGCCGAAATAATCAGCCAGCACATACCCTTCGGCCTTGGCCGGATGCTCAGGATCCGCAGCGAACTGATCGATGTCTTCGGCAGTAATCGTGAGCTCGAACATGATCCGCCGGGACCGGTCCCTGCCCAGGCTGCGCCCCTTCTCCGGATCACTGACTCCTGGACTGAACCACCCATGCATCTGCTCGGTGAACCGAACGGAGGTCGCTTCCTTCCTTGAGCTCCCGGGCATTGCCAGGCCACGGGTGCCGGGCCCCTCCGGACGCTGCGCTGTGCCCGGGGCGACGGCGCTCGCAGGCCGTTCCGGGAGCGCGGCCTTGCCCTTGGTGGCGTCGGGGGCCAAAGCGCGCGGAGCCACACTTCCGACGTCGACGACGGCGCCGGCCGCCTCCTGCTGAACGGCCACCGCATCGCTGGGGCTGATGCCCCTGTGGCGGGCTTTGTCACTGGTCTCGACGATGTGGGCGCACGTGCGCTCAGCGAAGGCGGCGATGGTCAGCGAGGGGTTGGCGCCTACCGGTCCGGGCATTGCGGCGCCATCCACCACGAACAGCCCGGGGTAGCCGAAAACTTCACCGTAGGAGTCGCACACTGCCTCACCCGGGTGCCGCCCGGCGGGGGCTCCGCCAATGGGGTGGACGGTGATGACGCGTTTGGCCCACCAGAGCGGGTTGTCGATGAAGTTGCCGTCGAGGTCCTTGGCAATATCCGACATCGTTCGGCGGACACGGTCGAAATACGCGGTGGACGTCGCCATGGTCCAGGCGATGGCGAGGCGTCCGTCGCGCAGTGTCATGACGCCGTCGGGTATGTCGCGCCCCATGCCGAGCAAGGGGATGGAACTGGATGACAGGCGCCCGTCTCCCAGGGCGGCGGCGAGGTCTGCCGAGACGTTGGAGCGGCCGGCGTCGAACAGTCGGTCCTTGAACAACTGACCCGCCACCTTCGCCGTGCGTTTTACAGCGGTTTTCAGCTGGGCCGTCTCGATGAGCCAGTTCATGAACGCCGGGTACCCAGCGTCCTCCACGTAGTAGCCGCGGCCGTCGCCGCCGTCGTCGTTCCCATCCGGGACCCTGACCGCCGTGGTGATCACCGGCCCCTTGCTCCCGGAGAGTGCCCTGACTCCTGGCCGCGAGCCGTTGGTTGCGGGTGTCTTGGCATCCATGATGAACGTCAGGAGGTCACCGTTGCCGCTGAAGCGGGTGCCCAGGGCGTCGCTGAGCGCGGGCAGGGAGCCGTGGTTGCGAAGCAGGAGGAAGTTGGTGCCGAAGGTGCCCGCTCCCAGGATGAGCCGGCGGCAATGGATGATGCGTTCGGTGAGCAATCCGCCCCCACGATACGGTTCGTGGATGACGTAGCGGAGTTCGTAGCCGCCGCTGTCCCGGTCCAGGGGCCGGATGCCGCGGACGTCGTGGAAGGTACGGATATCGGCGCCTTTGAAGGCAGCCGCCGAGAGGTAGTTGTGGTCGAGGGTGTTCTTGGCGCCGGCGTTGCAGCCGATGTCGCATTCGCCGCTGAGCGTGCAGGTGGTCCGCACCGTATCGGGGCCGTGGATGCTGCCGTAGTGGGGGAGCGGGAGCGCCTGGTTGGTCCGGGGTGCCGCTCCTGGCTCAGCGGAGAAGGTGACCGCAATGGGTGGCCGGGTGATGGCAAGTCCCAGGTTCGCTGCCGTCTTTTCCATGGCCACGGTCTTGGCGGTGTCCTGGTAGGGGTAGGGAACGGGTTGAAGCATGGCTTCGGCGGCGTCGTAGTAGGGGTCCAGGTCGGCCCGGGTAAACGGCCAATTCTCGTAGCCGCCGCCCGGGATGGGGGATTCGTTGACGAACCACTTCTCGTCCTTGCGCAAGAGCACGTTGGCGTAGATGAGGGAGCCGCCGCCGAGTCCGCTGGATACCAGCCCCTCTGTCCCGCGGAAGGTCCAGGCGTCGAAGAGGCCGTACAGCCCACGGTCTGGGTCCCAGAAGTTCTTGCCCATCTCCGACGGCGTACGGGCGAAACTTCCGGGCGGGTACGGTTTGCCGCGTTCCATGAGCACCACGGACTGTCCGGCTTCGGCGAGCCGCAGGGCTGCCACCGAGCCGCCGAACCCCGATCCGACAACCACCGCGTCCACCTTTTCGATGCGGTCCAGGCTGTGGCGTCGGGGATCATCAGCGGGTTCGGGACCCGCATCCCCACTGTTCCCGGTCCCCAGACGACCCATGGCCGTTCCTCTCAGAGGAGAGCTGACTACATGGCAGCGGCAGAGGATGCCGGGCGTGGCCGGGCGTTGCCTCCGCGGACTATGGGCCTTATGTTCCCACCGGGCAAGGGATCTGTAAATGAGGTGGAGTAATGCTGTTGGTGCACAGGGTTCAATGAATCCGCGAGTAAACCATGTCGAAGTCGTGCTCCAGTGGGCCTCCCGGATAGGTGCCGCGCTCCAGGCGGGCGGTGATGGTGTTGCCGTCCGGGCTGATGTGGCCAACAAAGCGCTGCGGCCAGTCCGGTCCGTCCCTGAAAAGCGTCCAGACGTTGTCCCTGAGCGTCATGTCGTAGATGCGGGCAACGCCGCGTGAGTCGAAGTAGTGCTGTTGGAATGCCCGGTCCGAGCCCGTTGCACCGATGACGCTGACTGCGTTGGGGTATTCGGGCCTTGCCACGGTGGAACGCTGGATGAGGAAGCCGCCACCTTCCAGCCATTCAAAAGTGGTCCGTCCCTGTGTTCCGGCACTGGGGATGGTGGTCTCCCACGAGCCCACGAGGATGTTCAGTTGCTCAAGCGTGGGTCCTGGTTTCCGTGCCATGGCCGCCTTCTTTCCGCGGTGCTGATTCGTGGGTGCTAAGAGGTCCAGCGTAGAACCCGCCGGGGCCGCGGCATAGGGTCAAGGGATGACGTTGGAAAAAGAAACCAAGGTTGCCGTTGTCACAGGCGTAGGCAGGCGCCGCTCCATCGGGGCAGCACTGGCCAGGGGCCTGGCAGCCGACGGCTGGTCCCTTGTCCTGAACCACTGGAAGCCCTACGACGACCGGCTTGGCCTCGAATCGTCACCTGGCGATGCCGCCGCCATAGCCGCCGGGTGCCGCGCGGAGGGTGTCGCCGTCGAACTCGTATCCGGGGACCTCAGCGACCCTGGTGTACCGGCGGCGCTCGTTGCAGCGGGACGGAAACTGGGCCCCGTGACCGGGCTGGTGGTCTCGCACTGCGAATCTGTGGACAGCAGTATCCTCACTACTTCGGTGGAAAGCTGGGACCGCCATTTTGCCGTCAATGCCAGGGCCCCATGGCTGCTCATCAAGGCGTTTGCAGAGCAGCTGCCCGCCGTACCTCCCGGCGAAGTGGCCGGCAGGATCGTGGCGTTGACCAGCGACCACACCGTCCATAACCTGCCATATGGTGCGAGCAAGGGTGCCCTGGACCGGATAGTAACGGCGGCCGCCGTCGAACTCGGGGACAAAGGGGTGCGGGCCAACGTGATCAATCCCGGGCCGATTGACACCGGCTGGATGGACGACGACGTACGCGGCTGGACGACCCGGGCGACCCCGACCGGACGCCTGGGTACACCCACGGACACCGCGAACCTGGTGCGGTTCCTGTTCTCGGACGCGGGTTCCTGGATCAACGGCCAGGTCCTGCACAGCAATGGCGGATTCAACGTCTCCTGAGACCCGCGTGCTCTGGTGGCCCCGGTGCCCCGATGGCAGGATGGGCGCATGACCCTCGTTACGTGTGACCTCACCGTGTCCCTTGACGGCTTTGTTGCCGGACCGAACCAGAGTATGGAACAACCGCTCGGCGAAGGGGGAGAGAAGCTGCACCGTTGGCAGTTCAAGGAACGGGATACCAACGCCGCCGAGGTCGCCGGGATCCTCGAAGCCGGCGCCTACATCATGGGCCGGAACATGTTCGCTGGACCGGGCGAGCACTTGTGGCCGGAGCAGTGGCGCGGCTGGTGGGGCGAAGAACCCCCGTATCACGCGCCGGTGTTCGTTCTCAGCTCGCACCCGCACGAACCCATGGTGATGGAGGGCGGCACCACTTTCCATTTCGTCAATGACGACATCGGCTCAGTGCTCTCGCGCGCCAAGGAAGCTGCGGGCGGGAAGAACGTTGCCATCGCCGGTGGAGCCTCAACCGCCAGACAATTCCTGTCCGCTGGCCTCATTGACGAGTTGCGGCTCCATATCGCGCCGATCGTCCTGGGCGCAGGTGAGCGTTTGCTGGACGGTGTAGGCGAGCTGAAGCTTGAACCCCTTGAGGTCCGTGGTACCAGCCTGGTCTCGCATCTGCGGTACAAGGTGGGCTGAACCCGTCCCTTCTTGGATCAGCCCCGGACCAGGCCGCTGATGATCATCGCAACGCCGGCGAAGGCCGCCACAAACGCCCAGTACTGCATGGGCAGGAAGAAGAGGCTGTGCCGGTTGAAGTACCCGCGCCGGGCGGACTCGGCCTCGTATTTCAGTTGCTCATCCGCGAGGGCACGTGCCTCCTCGAAGGATTGAGGAGCGGGAAGGCCGGGGTGCTGGTAGGCGCCGACCTCTACCATTCTGGACAATTCCTGGCTTCTGGCGTTGACCGCTGCCTCGTAGCCCGCTGTGGGCCTGGTGCGGTTGAACCAGTTTCCGAGATACCAGATCCCGGCTGCACCGGCCAGGAAGCCCACACCTACTGCGATCGGATTGCCGTGCGACAAGCCGCCCGCCAAACCACCGCAAATACCGAACACGACGAGGACCAAAATTCCCCAACCACGCCAAATAATCATTTCATTAGACTAATTCATCCACGACGTGAATGTCCGCAGTTCGCTGTACACTCAGTTATCGAACATATATTCGAATAAAGGTGTGTTGTGGGCGTGATAGTCGGCCGCCGCGTGATAGATGCGGGCTTGTCCTTGATGTCGGTGCTGTTGGCTCCCGTGTCAGTGGCCGCGGGGTATCCCTCGCCGGCGCAGGACTACTTCGATGGCCGCATCGACCTGAACGAGCACCTGATCAAGGACGTCACCAGCACGTTCGTCGTCCGGGTGACCGGCCAATCGATGGAGGGCGCCGGCATCAGCGACGGAGACGAGCTGATTGTCAACCGGGCGCTGGAACCCAAGGATGGGTCCGTCGTCGTGGCTGTCCTGGATGGTGAGCTGACCATCAAACGCTTGCGCATCACCCCGACGGGCGTGGTGCTGCAGGCGGACAACCCTGCATTCCCGGACATCAGGGTGGCTGCCTTGTCGGAGCTGACTATTTGGGGCGTCGCAACCACGTGCCTGCATCACGTCTGAAGAGGCGGCGGTGCTGTTGAGTTGCGGACCACCAGCTCAGGCGTGAGCCTTTCGTCGGCGATGGGGCCCTCCGGGTTTCCGAGCCGTTCCAGCGCTATCGCGCCCGCCCTTTGGCCCAACACTGCGGCATGGAGGTCCACTGTCGTGAGGTCAATGCCGTGAAGCTTGGCGATCCGCGAATTGTCATAGCCCACCAGCGACAGGTCCTGCGGGATGGACAAACCCAGGGAATAGGCGGCTTCGCGGGCGCCCAGGGCCAGCTGGTCGTTGTGCGTGAAAATCGCCGTCGGGGGCTCGGGTTGTTTGAGGAGGAGCATGGTGGCGCGTTCCCCGGCTTCCTGCGTGAAGTCCTCGGCCGCCAGCGTTTGGGGCTTCAGCCCGGCGTCGCGCATGGTTTGTTGGTAGCTCCGCCTGCGGATGGTGTGTCCGTCGTACACGGGACCCGCCAGGTGGGCGATGCGCCGGTGCCCGAGGGTGAGGAGATGTTCAGTCGCGGCCCTGGCCCCGACGACGTCATCCGAATAGACGCTGTCCACGCCCGGTACCGGCCGTGTGACGCTGACCAGCGGCACGATCTGCGCCAGTTCCTGCACGCGTTCGTCCGGATCCAAGAGCGTGGCGGCGATGATGATCCCGGCCCGGGCCTCTATGAGCGACTCCAGCGCGCCCCGGTCAACACCATCAACCGAGCGGGATACGCTCAGGATGAGCCGGTTGCCGTCCTGCGGGAGGGCCACGCGGACGCCGCTGAGAATGTCGGCATAGACCTCGTTGCGGATATCCATCAGGTAAAGCCCGACGGCGGAGCGGTGCTTGCGTGCCAGGTCGGCGGCTACGGCGTTGGGTCGGTATCCGAGACGCCGGGCGGCTTCGAAAATGGCTTCTTTGGTTTCGGCGCTGACTCCAGGAGCGCCCCGGAAGGCGAAAGACACCAATGTTCGGGAAACGCCTACTTCCCGGGCGACATCACTTTGCGTAGCTGGGCGGAGTGGGCGGTCGGGGGCCATGTCCTCCATCTTCCCACGTCACAGAAAGGGTTAATTCGGGTGTTTGTTAGTTTGACCTTACATTTAAGCCTTTCGCGCGTTAGTCTGTACTCAGAGCGGATGAGTATGACCCGCAACACACTGACAAAGGAGTCCTGATGTCTGCAACGCAAATGCAGCGGGAAGGCGCCCAAGCGGCCGCCCTTCCTCCGCTGACCAACGGCCCGCACAGAAAGCGCCTTGGCCTCGTAGCCCTGGTTGCAACCTTCGGCGGACTGCTGTTCGGCTATGACACTGGTGTCATCAACGGTGCCCTGAGGCCCATGACGGCCGATCTCGGCCTGACGCCCCTGACGGAAGGGATCGTGACCAGCTCCCTGTTGTTCGGTGCGGCAGCCGGAGCCGTGGGAGGTGGCCGCCTGTCCGATTCGTGGGGCCGCCGCAAGTCCATCCTCCTGCTCGCGGTGCTGTTCCTGGCCGGCACCATCGCCTGCGTCTTCGCGCCCAACTTTGAAGTGATGGTGCTCGGACGCGTTGTTCTTGGACTTGCCGTCGGCGGAGCGTCCACCGTGGTGCCTGTCTTCCTTGCCGAACTGGCGCCCTACGAGATCCGGGGCTCGCTGGCCGGCCGGAATGAGCTCATGATCGTTATCGGCCAGCTGGCGGCGTTTGTCGTCAATGCCATCATCGGTAACGTCTGGGGAGAGTTCGGGGGAGTATGGCGCCTCATGCTCGCCGTTGCCGCACTGCCTGCCATCGCGTTGTTCTTCGGCATGCTCCGGATGCCCGAATCGCCGCGCTGGCTGATATCCAAGGGCCGTTGGGAAGAAGCCCTCGTTGTCCTCAAGACCATCCGGTCAGTGGAACGCGCCGAGGCCGAAATGGCCGACGTCAAGCACCTCGCCGACGAAGAGCGGGCGTCGAAGGCGACGTCGTGGGGCGCGCTCAAAGACAAGTGGATCCTTCGCATCATCCTGGTCGGCATCGGCTTGGGTGTGGCCCAGCAGCTGACCGGCATCAACTCGATCATGTACTACGGTCAGTCGGTGCTGGTCGAGGCTGGATTCGACTCCAACGCAGCCCTGATCGCCAACATCGCTCCCGGCGTGATCGCGGTGGTCGGGGGCGTCATTGCCCTGACGTTGATGCAGCGCGTCAACCGCCGCACCACCCTGCTCCTGGGCTTCACCTTGACCACGGCATGCCACTTCCTGATCGGCATCGCCTCCGTCCTCCTTCCCGTAGGAAACGAGGCCCGTCCATTCGTGATCCTGTTCCTGGTGGTGGCGTTCGTCGGCTCGATGCAGACGTTCCTGAATATCGCCGTCTGGGTCATGCTGTCGGAGATCTTCCCGCTTCACGTCCGTGGTTTCGCCATCGGCCTGTCGGTATTCTGCCTGTGGATCGCCAACGCGCTGCTGGGCCTGTTCTTCCCGACCCTGGTGGCCGGCGTCGGGATCACCGGAACCTTTTTCCTGTTCGGCGGCGTGGGCATCGCGGCCCTCATCTTCATCTACACCCAGGTCCCTGAGACCCGTGGGCGCACCCTGGAAGCGCTTGAAGAGGACGTCACTACCGGGGCCATCTATCTGGTGCACAAGAAGGACGCCGCAGCCCGCCCGTAGCCGGGCTCATGGTGTGAATCTCATAGCGCGAAACATCCCGCTCTTCGGACTTTTCCGCAGTCCGGAAGGCGGGATGTTTCGTAACGTTCGCAATAAGGCCTGCGCAAACAGCCCCGGCTCCTCGTTGGCTCCGCTGGCCAAAGCCCCACGATGACGTCAAAAGCGTGGTTGGATGGCGGTGTGCAGAAACGGTTGCCGGGCGATGATGTAACGGAGACCCGGTTGGGCGCTTCACGGATGGGGGCGGAGGTTTCCGCGGAAACGGATTCGGCGCGATCTACCGCAGCGCGGCGGCGCCTCAAGTGGGGCATCGTGTTGGCCCTCGTCTCGGTGCTGCTGGGAGTAGCAGCCCAAGCTTCCGCAGCGTGGGTCAGTGATTCATGGCCTGAGGTTCTGGTCTACTTCGTCATGCCGGGGTGGGCGCTCATTCTGTGTGGTCACCTTCTGAGCGGGGCTGCCGCCTTGGCAGCGCTGGTTCTGCTGGTACCGGCGCTGGTCGCGCGGATTCCACGCGGCCGGATCCGTCGGCTGACTGCCGTTCTGGCGGTTCTGGCGGTTCTGGCCAGTGCCACGGCGGCTTTGCCGTGGTCTATTTATGCTGCCGGCATGGGGCTGGCCGCCATGGCGGCAACATACGCCCAGGTGACGGCAAGCAGCGGAGACAGTGTCGTCGTCGAACAATCAGGTTTCGACCCGCAAACCTATTCCGTTTACTCACAAAAATCGTGGGGACTCTGGCAACGAACTGTCCCGTGGCTGTCCGCCACAGAGGTCTTCGACCCCAATGACTGCACGCTGACGGGCGGAAGTAGCAACCTTGTGCTCCACTGCGGAGCCGATGGCATCGTGGTGCCGCGCATGGGTGATTAGCCGTGCCCATTCCTCCTGCAGCGGGCTCAATTGGTCAAGGGAAGTTTCGTTGTCGGTGGGTGGCGGTACAGTTGACTTATTCGAACATATATTCGAATCAGCGGCGTGTCCTCCTATTTTCCGAGGTCGCGCATGTTAGTGACCAATCGAGGAGGAGCATGTCCAGGCCGGCCGTTATGCACACGATGCAGGAGATCGCCCACGTGGACATCAATTGTTTCTATGCCTCAGCAGAACGGGCCTTCAATCCCGCGTTGGAGGGCAAACCCCTGATCGTGCTCTCCAACAATGACGGTTGCGCCGTGACGAGGTCGCCGGAGGCGAAGCAGCTTGGCATCGGGCTGGGCGACCCATGGTTCAAGCTGGCTCCACGGGCCAAGGAATGGGGGCTCATTGCGCTGTCCAGCAACTACGAACTATACGGAGACATCAGCTCGCGTGTCATGAACCCTGCACTGTTGCAGCAAATGCAACTGTCTACGGTTGCAACTGCACACTAATTGCGGTGATGCGAGGTACTGCAATCGAAGGTAGCAAGGAAATTCCGCGGCCCAAGCGGTCCAGTTTGACCTGATGATGCATCTGTCCGTACTTTGTTGTATCTAATGCAACATAATGAGAACGCCGCCCCCGCCTTAAGGCTGCTATCTTCGGCCTCGAACGTCTCGATGATGAAGCCCGAACAGACGGTGTTCGAGGCGATGATCGACGGATGGCGGAACCAGCAGCAAAGCCGGGGCCTGAGAGCAGCAACGATTCGGGCACGACTCGCGATAGCTACGCGGTTCCGTGAGTTCTCCGACAAGCCTCCGTGGCAGTGGAGAGTCAGCGACCTTGATGAGTTCACCGATACGATCGGCGGTGACAAGAGGGCCCTGTCAACCATTCGGCACTATCACGGCGCCATTCGGGTCTTCTGCGAGTACATCACGAATCCGCACTACGACTGGATGGAAATCTGCGAAGCGCAGTTCGGTGAGGTGCCATCACAGGTGTGCCTGCCGTGGAACACGGTCGCGCACCGCTTCGAGTTCGAAGGCGACGCCGCTCGGCGGCCGCTCTCCTACGAAGAAGTCCAGGTGTTGTTCGATACGGCTGATGCGCGCGTTGAGGCGCTGGTGAGGTCGCGTCGGAAAGGGGCTCTGGGGGCGCTGCGCGACGCGCAGTTGCTGAAGACGGTGTATGCCTTCGGTCTGCGTCGCACGGAAGCGGTGAAGCTCGACCTGACCGACCTCCACCACAGCTCCGCGGTGCCGGGTTGGGGGCGGTTCGGTGCAATTCATGTCCGGTGGGCGAAGGCTTCCAGGGGCAGCGCTCCGCGGCGACGAACGGTCCTACTGGTTCCTGAGTTCGACTGGTGGATACAAGGAATGCAACAGTGGGTTGAAGACGCCCGGCAGAGATTCGCGCCGGGCGAGCTTGAGGCAATCTGGGTCACTGAGCGGCGCACGCGCGTGACGGCGGGTTTCCTGGACCGGCGTTTTGCGGCGTTGCGGGATGAGGCGGGGTTGTCGAAGGCCCTCACGCTGCACAGTCTTCGGCACTCGTACGTCACTCACCTGATCGAGTTTGGTTATGCCGAGCGCTTTGTGCAGGAACAGGTCGGGCATGCGCAGGCGTCATCAACGTCGATTTACGCTTCTGTCAGTTCTGATTTCAAGAATCGGGTGCTCGCGAAGGCACTGAAGAACCTCGTAGAAGGAGACGACCGTGACGATTGAGCTGGAGACGACCTGGAATCTCCGATCGGTAATGGCTTCCCGGGGAATCTTCCAGACTTCCAAGCTCGGCCCCCTGCTCGCGGAGCGGGGCATCGACCTGTCCAGGGAGCAGGTGTACCGGCTGGTTGCCCAGACGCCGCAGCGAGTGCGGCTGGATGTTCTCTCGGCTCTGTGCGACGCACTGGAATGTTCCCTGGATGACCTCGTATCGGTGAAGCGCGGCACGGCAGAAACCCGGCCCGTCGCCGTCGGCGAACAGACACGCGGTTCGATCGGTGATCTCCGTCCGCTCCGGGCAACCATCCGGCGTCCCGGACCCGAGCAAGCTTGAAGTGGCCGACCAGAGTACCGGGCAGCACTTATCGGAGATCGTTTCGCTCATCCAGGACACGAACCTTGAACTCCCAGCCCCAGACATCACGACAGTCGTAATCGAGGTCGCTCCCGTCGAGCGAACGCAGCGTCTACTCCAGCTTGCGCTGATCAAGCAGCCAGGGGTCTTGCAAGGCGAGCACAAGAACGTCCCGATCACCGTCCAGGAACTGTGTCATGCGCTCGTTGCCGCCGGCGCCCGCGGCATCGTTCTTCCGACCTGCGAAGGGTGCGGCCGGCACCTTCGGCTGCCCCACAAGGCGCCCGGCGGAGGACGGCATTGCTCACGCTGCGCCCGAATCAACTTGTCGGCGCCCTGCGCCAGCTGTGGGCGGACCCAGCCAGTTCAGCGCAATATCGGTGGAGAGCGTTTCTGCAGGGCGTGCTGGCGGGCAGACCCCCGGTCGTTCGACACCTGCTCACGTTGCGGTAAGTCCGCGACCATCGTCGTCCGGCGACCGGAGTTGGTGTGCCTCAACTGCTACACAGCCCCGGAAAAGACATGCTCCCTCTGCCATAGAAGCGGCCGGGTCGCCACACACCTTGAAGGAAAATGCGTATGCGCCCGCTGCTACTACGGCATGCGGAACCCACACCCATGCCCCGAATGCGGCCAGCGGCGGATGCTGACAAATCTCCTGCACCAACAACTCGTCTGTGCTGAATGCGCAGGCGCCCCAGTCACCATGGCTTGCCCCGGCTGCGGCTCGGTCCAGGAATCACGCAAACATCACCTGTGCGCACAATGCCGCCGACCCCTCGTCGTCCGGCGGCTTCTCTCCGACGAAACGGGCGAGATCCGGGACGAGATGCAGGCGTTGGCCGACTACCTGATCTCCCACCACCCGCGAGCAGAGTCACTGAGCCGCTGGGTAGACAACAGCAGCGCCGCCGCCACGCTCCGCGACCTTGCCGGCGGGACACTGCCACTGGAACCCGCAGCGATCATCGAGCGGGCAGGTTCCGCGCAATCAGCCTCGTTCCTACTCCCCCTGCTCGTTCAATCCGGCACCCTGCCTGACCTGCACGTCCAACACGCCCGCTTCGAGCACTGGCTTCGCCTCTGGCTCGCCTCTCTTGAAGCACCAGAGGACCGGCTCCTCCTGCGCCAATACAATGCGTGGGGACTGAACTCCACAACCCACACCACACCACGCGGCACCGCCAAAGCTCGCTACCAGAAACAACGTGCAGCCTTGAGGTACTGCGCCAAGCTTCTCCGACACATCCACGTCCAAGGCCACGCGCTCACGACCTATCCGCAACGCGAACTCGACGCCTTCCTCACGGGCTCCCCGAGTCAACAAGACGCACTGGCGCCCTTCACGCGCTGGTTGCGCCAGAATCGCATGAGCCGCCTCAGAGTTGAACACCGCAAGAATCAACTCGCCGGGAACGGATTCGACTCCGACCACCGCTGGAAAATGGCCCGCCTGTTCCTCAAAGACACCCACATATCACCCGTTGATAGGGTCGCGGCCCTGCTCGTCCTGCTCTACGGCATGCACCTAACGAGAATCGTGGCCATAGAACGCGCCCAAGTAGACTTCCTCCAAGATCGAGTGACCCTGACCCTCGGGAAGGAACCGATCGAGCTGCCCCGTGCGCTAGGCGAAGCCCTCACGGACCTCCTCAATCTGAGCCAGCCCCGATCAGACCGCTGGCTCTTCGCCGGACGGAACCCTGGCGCGCCCCTCACGGCCGGCGCCCTCGGAAAACGGCTCAACCGTCACGGCATGCAAACCGGCAGCGCCCGAGTCACCGCACTCCTTGAACTCGCGCAACAGATGCACCCCAGAGTCCTCTCGGACCTCCTCGGAATCAGCACAACCTCAGCGACCGCGTGGTGGCGCCTCGCCGGAGGAGACTGGGCCTCCTACCCCGCACTCCGCTGAAAACTGCCCGCTAAACGACTCAGCCAGGCGCAGAACCGGGACCGCCATTCTTGGAATGATGAGGAAGCCGTCAGGGCCATAGGGACATCAGACGACGCGCTAAGGCAGGTTGGATCTGATGTTCCTTCTGTCCCTTCTGGAACCTTCAATGAGTCAAGATGTAGCGGCGTTCCGGCTGGCCTGACGAGTTACGAACCTTAACTTCGGTCGTTCGGGTCCATCCAGCACTTTCGTAGGAAGCTATCGCTCTGCTGTTGTCCGCGATAACCCAAAGTTCCATCGGAGTCTTTTCCTTTGCTGAGTGATGGCGGAGGTGGTCGAGGACCTCGCGGGCGAGGCCAGTGCCCCAGGCCGTCGGATCAACCGCCAAGTAGAGCACTTCCAGAACATCGACGCGGGGAATGACTACCGCAAACGCCCTTGCTTCTCCCTCGACGCGAGCGATCAAAAGCAACGCCCCATCGCAGGCAAGAGCTGATTCAATACCGGGCAGCTTGTCCTCGAGCATCGGGACCGAGGGGAGTCGGTCGCGGCGCGCAGTAGCACGAGCCCAGATCCCTGCAGCATCTCTCGCGGCTGCGTTTCCTCGCTCCTCGCGTACAACTGGCAGTGGCAATGAAGTCATACGACGATCGTGTCACGAACCTTCCGCGGCTTCTCCTCACCGTTCGGGCTCCTCAAGCTACGTCACCAAACGCTGATCAATAACACTGCGCACGTATGGCCATTCCTCGCGCAGAACGGAATAGATGGCTGTGTCGCGCCAGCTGCCATCTGCCCGCCGTTGTACATGTCTGAGCACGCCCTCTTGCTGCGCGCCGATCCGCTCAATGGCCGCCCTTGACCGAACATTTAGTACGTCGGCCTGTAAGCGGATCCGCTCGAAGCCATGGGTAAAGGCCGTACTTAGCAGGAGCCGCTTGGCGTCAGCATTCACCCCGCTTCCCCAAACATCCGGGGAATACGCGGTCCACCCGACGTGCGCAGACTCATTTACCAAGTCGAAATCGCCGAGCGTGGTGGTGCCAATAACCCTGTTGTCCTCTGAACGAAGGCACACGGCGTACACGTTGCTTTGTTGCCAGGGCAGCCATTGCCTCAGGAACTCCGACCACTGCTCGAAGTCCTCTCGATAAGCCCCCATACCTCCACCCCAGCCGCCAGCGAAGATCTCGGGTCTTCCAATAGCCGTAAATAGGGCCGGTAGGTCCTTCTCGGTTAGCGCACGAAGAAGTACAACGGTACCTTCAAGAGAAGCCTGAGGATCAGGACGGGAAGCAGCCATGCTTCTCATCATGTCAGGTTGGGAATGAGCACTCTAGCTTGGTCGTCGTATCCGAAAGCTGGCGCCCTTCTCCTTCCCAGAACCGGGCTGGGGTTCAATTGCATCGTTCGTAAGGCGGGAGCCCTAGAGTCGTCCCGAAAGCCGGTCCCCAACCGGGTGAAAGGTGCGACCTTCACGAGGTCGAGTGTTGGCCTCTACTCAGGTCCCGTCCCTATCCGTTAGCCGGTGCCACGAAAGGGCCCTTTAAGGCAGACTCTTCAATACCCAGGAACGCCAGAGTTCGAGGCATCCTTTCGGGGCTGGCCCCGCCACTAGCACCCTGCCACCGCACGCAGCCACTTTTGAGACGAATAGTGGACTTTCGAGTACGCGCCCCTACCAGTAGAGCTATTGCGGCGCTACTCGGCGTGGCAAGAGGTCTATTCGATCGACGAAGCGTTCCTGGGCGTCAAGGGCCGGCCGGAGGAGTTGCTGCAGCTGGGGCGAACCATCAAGGATGCTTGCCGCAGGAACGTTGGAGTTCCGGTGTGCGTCGGAATCGCCCGCACCAAAACGCTTGCCAAGCTGGCCAACAAATGGGCCAAACACAATCCGGCTTTCAACGGCGTGTGCCGTTGGGATTCGGTTCCTGAAGCCCGGCGCGAAGCGCTCATGGCCCGGCTGTCCGTCATCGAGATCTGGGGCGTGGCTACCAGGCTCACCAAGCGGCTGAACGCGATGGGCATCTTTTCAATCCTGGACCTGGTTCGGGCAGATCCCGTGGCCCTCCGGGACAAGTTCTCCATCGTCATGATGCGCACCGTCCTGGAACTGCAGGGAACGCCGTGCATCCCCATGGAAGAGGAAAGGATCGGACGGGACCAGCTGATCTTCTCGCGTTCGTTCTCGACGCCGATTACGACGGCGGCCCAGCTGCGGCAGGTGCTCAGCGTCTACGGGCAGATGGCCAGCGCCAGGCTGGCCAAGCACGACCTCCAAGCCAAGCTGCTGACGGCGTTCGCAGCAACGTCGGTGTACAACCCGAACGACAAATCGTTTCCTGCTGTGAACGTCAAGCTGCCCATGCCCACCGCCGATCCCGTGCTGCTCACCAAGGCTGCGCACGCCCTGGTCCCCAAAATCCAGGAGGGCGTCAGGTACGCCAAGGCCGGAATCATGGTCACCGACCTCCGTCCCAGCGGCAACCAGAAGCCCTTGGAGATCTTCGAGAACCGCCACGAGGAACGGGGTATCGGAAGCTTGCTGGAGGAGGTCAGCAAACGCTATGGCCGCGGCTCCATCGGATTGGGGCATGCCGGCATCAAGGGCGGCCCGGACTGGTCAATGAAGAGGGATATGCTCAGCCCCCGCTACACCACCAACTGGGATGAACTGCCCTTGGTGAAAGCGGCGTAGCAGGGCCGCAACCCTAGGCCCGCAGCCGGTATCCGCGTTTGACCACTGTTTCCACAAGCTTTCCGTCCGGGAGCGCGGACCGAAGCCGGCTGACCGTCATGTCCAAGGCGTGCACGGAACCGCGCAGATCCAACAGGTCAGAGAGCGCCTCACGCGACAAGACCGCGCCGCCGGCGCCGAGCAACGCCCGCAACAGCAGGAGGGGAGCGGGGGCCAGCTCCACCACTTCGCCGTTGATCCGCAGGCACCGTCCGCGCAGCTCGATGGTGGCACTCTTCGTCTCCAGGCGGCGGACATGGTTCAAGGACAAGTGCTCGGTCACAAGCCGAATAAGCGCACCCATGCGGTAACGGTCGGGGATCAGGGGCGTCAGCCCGGCGTCGACCAGGGGCTGGGCAGTCACCGGCCCGACCGCGGCCACCGTCACCGGGCCCTTGAGCGCTTCAATGAGCTGCCGGTAGAGGCCCATCTCATGCGCCGTGCTCCACATGGCATCCACTGCCGGGGCGCTGGTGAAGGTCAGGACGTCCAGGTTCCCATTGACCACGGCCTCGATCAGGCGCGGCAACTTGTCTTCACCATCGGGCTTCACCCAGCGGTAGGGAGTTACCGTCAGCACGGTCGCGCCGGACATGCGGAGCCGCTCGAGCTGGCGAACGTCCGTGTACCCGTGCAACTGCACAGCCACGGTCTTGCCGCGAACTCCCTCCACCAGCAGCATGTCCACCAAGGTGGCGGTGGTTTCGTCGCTGCTGATTCCGACGTCGGCAAGCCCGGCCGCGCGGACTGCACCGCGGGCCTTGGGTCCCCTGACGAACATGCGGCAGGCGGACAAGGTCTCCAGGAGCTGCTCGCCGATGCCAAAAGAATCGGCCGCCTCGCACCAGCGGCGCATGCCGTAGGCGGTGGTGGCGATGCAAATATCCGGCTTCGCTTCGATGATGGTCCGGGTGTCCTCTACGAGGATCATGTCCTCTTGGACCGGGGCGATCTTCAGGGCAGGGGCGTGCAGGACACTGGCGCCGCGCCTCTCCAGGGCCTCGATGAGGTCACGGGAACGGCGGTGCGAGGTGACGCCGATGCGGAATCCGTCCAAGGGCGCCTCGGGCGCCTCGGAAGTGTCCGGAGCGGCATTGGGGTCCAGGCTTTCGATGGCACGTGCAACAGTCATGTGTTCTTACCTTCAGGCTTCAAGAAGCGAAGCCGCGAGTCGGCTCAGTTCAGCGGATGCTTCGGCGTGGTTCCGGTTGGCCTCGGCCACCCGGACCACCTCGCCGATCACCAGCACGGCAGGGTTGCTGCAGCCGGTCGCTGCTGTTTCGATACTACCGAGGTCGGCAATTGTGGTGCGTTGGCCCGGCCGATACCCACGTTCCACCACAGCCATCGGCATTTCACGATCCATCCCTGCCCGACGCAGTCCGGCGGCCAACTGGGGGAGAGTACCGATGCCCATGAGGACGATGATCGTCCCGCCGAGTCCGGCGAGGTGGGTGTGCTCCTTTTCCGTCAGGGGCGCGTGCCCTGACACTACCGTGAACATGTGGCTCACTTCGCGGTGCGTCACCGGAATGCCCGCGGCAGCAGGCACGGAGATGGCGCTGGTGACACCGGAAATCACCCGGACGGGAACACCGGCCGCAACACAAGCGGCTACCTCTTCCCCGCCCCGACCGAAGACGTAGGGGTCACCGCCCTTGAGCCTGACCACGTTCTTGCCCAGCAGCGCCGCTTCCACCATGAGCTTCTCAATGTCGCGCTGCGTCACCTTGTGCAGGCCGGGCTGCTTCCCCACATCCACGAGGTCCGCGGAGGTCAGGCCCGCCAGCTCCTGGTAGGGGGCCAGACGGTCGAAGAAGACGACGTCGGCATCCCGCAAAGCATCGACAGCGCCCACGGTAAGCAGCTCAAGGCTTCCGGGACCTCCGCCCACCAATGTCACGTGGCCTTCGGCGCCCGGCTGCGGCTCGAACGCAACAGGGATGCCGGCCTCACGGCACCGGTCCACCAGCGCACCCCAGCCGTCGTCGCCGTCGTCCACTACCGCCACCAGGAACGGACGCTCGGGGAGTTGGCCGTCGGCCGGTGCACCGTCGGGCGTGCTCAGCCGGTAGACGTTGGCTCCGGCGCTCCGATAGCGGCGGACGGCCTGGCGGGCGGTTCTGTCGGATCCTGTGACCAGGACATCACGGTCGGTCAGGTCAATGGTGAGCTGCATGGTGACCCCTTGTTATTCGCTGCGGACCGGGATGGTGGAGGCGATGAGCACGCCGCCCTTTTCTTCGTTCGTGGCAGGGCGGATCTGGCCGCGCTCCGGAACGAAGGAGATGGACTCGTCCTTTTGGTTGGGGGCGTTGACGAAGGAACGGAAACGGCGGAGGCGCTCCGGATCCTTCAACGTCTCGGCCCACTCGTCCTCGTAGGTGTCGATGTGCTTGGCCATGGCGGCCTCGAGCTCAGCGGCAATGCCCAAGGAGTCGTGGACCACCACGTCCTCGACGTGCTTGATGTCGCCGTCGAGTTCTTCCTGCCAGCGGGCAGTGCGCTGCAGGCGGTCGGCCGTCCGGATGTAGTACATCAGGTAACGGTCGATGTACTTCAGCAGCGTTTCGTCGTCCAGGTCCTTGGCAAGCAGTTTGGCGTGCGCCGGAGTGGCACCACCGTTGCCGCCAACGTAAAGGTTCCAGCCGTCCGCGGTGGCGATCACGCCGACGTCCTTGCCCCGGGCTTCGGCGCACTCGCGGGCGCAACCGGAAACACCCATCTTGAGCTTGTGCGGGCTGCGCAGGCCCCGGTAGCGCAGTTCCAGTGCGATGGCCATGGCCACGGAATCCTGGACGCCGAAGCGGCACCACGTGGATCCAACACAGGACTTCACCGTGCGCAGGCTCTTGCCGTAAGCCTGGCCGGACTCGAAGCCGGCGTCCACCAGTTCCTTCCAGATATCCGGCAGTTGCTCAAGGCGGGCACCGAACATATCGATGCGCTGGCCGCCGGTGATCTTGGTGTACAGGTTGTACTTCTCAGCCACCGCAGCGATGACACCTAGCCCCTTGGGCGTAATCTCGCCGCCGGCGATGCGGGGAACCACGGAGTAGGTGCCGTCCTTCTGCATGTTCGCAAGGGCGCGGTCGTTGGTGTCCTGCAGGGAACCACGCCCGGCGTCCAGGACGTAGGCGGAGTGCTGGCTGGCCAGGATGGAAGCGATGGTCGGCTTGCAGATGTCGCAACCGGCACCAGTGCCGTACTTGGCCATGATGTCTTCGAAGGACGTGAGCTCCAGGACACGGATGGCATCGAAGAGTTCCTGACGGGAAAGGCTGATGTGCTCGCAGAGGGCCTTGGAGACCTCGATGCCGGACTTGGTGAGTTCGCCTTCCAGGAGCTTCTTCAGCATCGGAACGCAGGAACCGCACTGGGTTCCGGCACGGGTGCAGCCCTTGAGTTCGCTGAGTTCCTGCACCGGGGCGTTGCCTTCACAGGCGCCGCAGCCGTTGATGGTGTCACGGATGGTTCCGGCGGCCACGTTGTTGCATGAGCACAGGATCGCGTCATCGGGAAGTTCGGTCTCCGGAGCCTCGCCACCACCGGCGGCGCTCAGGTAGGCGCCCGGTTCGGCGGACAGCTCGCGGCCCAGGAGCGGGCGAAGGCTCATGTAGGGCGAAGCGTCGCCCACGAAGATGCCGCCCAGGAGGGTCTTTGCGTCGTCGGTAGTAACGATCTTCTGGTAAACGCCGCGGGCGGGGTCGGCGTAGACGATTTCAAGTGCGTGTTCGGTCCTGGCGAAGGCATCACCGAAGCTGGCAACGTCCACACCGGACAACTTCAGCTTGGTGGCAGTGTCAAAACCGGGGAATGTCGCCTCACCGCCGTGCAGCCGGTCCGCCACGATCTCGGCCATGGTGTTGGCGGGAGCCACGAGGCCCAGGCACATGCCCTCGAAGTTGGCCACTTCGCCGATGGCCCAGATGCCCTCCACTTCGGTGGCGCAGAAATCGTTGATGACCACGCCGCCGCGCTGGCCCAGGCTGAAGAGCTGCTCTTCGCCTTCGGCTGCGCGGAACAGTTCGTCGCGGGGCCTGACACCGATGGCCACAATCACGAGGTCGGCGTCGATGGTGCGTCCGTCAGCCATCAGGACTCCGGTGACCTGGCCGTCGTCGTCCGTTTTCACTTCGGAGGGGAAGACACCGCCGTGCACTTCGAACCCCTTGGCCGCGATCAAGCGGCCCAAAGCCTGGCCGGCGCCTTCGTCCAATTGAGTGTTCATCAGCCACGGCGAGCCGTTGATGACCACAGGCGTCGCCCCGAGTTGCTCCGTGCCGGCAGCCGATTCGAGTCCCAGGAGGCCGCCGCCGATGGTTACCGCGTTGACCTTCCGGCCGAGTTTCGCGGTCAATTCCTCGATGGCCTTGTTGATGGACCAAACGTCCTCAAGCGTGCGGTAAACGTGGGTGTGCTCGGACCCGGGAATGGGGAGCCGGGCGGCATCGGAACCCGTAGCGACCACCAAATGGTCATATCCGTAAACGTTGCCCGCCGCGGTCACCACGTTCCGGGCAACGGGATCAATCCTGACCGCGCGCTCGCCGGTCTTCAACTCCACCGCCTGGTGGTCCCACATGGAGGCGTCGCCCAAGGTGAGGTCGACGTCGGTTTCGGTGAGGGCCTTGCTCAATGCCACGCGGTCGTAGGGGAGGTGTGCCTCCTCGGTCAGTACCGTGAGCTGCCAGCCTTCAAGACCGCGATTGACCATGGCGTCGGTGAAACGGTGGGCAGCAGGTCCGCCGCCGATAACGACGACGCGGCGTGGAGTCACTGTGCTTGAAGTGTGTCCGGTCACTGGTGGGCCTTTCGCAGATGTTGCAGACGGATCTCCGCAACTTGTGATCCCAGCCTAGGGACGGGCAGTTTCGCTTCAGTTTCCCTTTTGTTTCGTGGTCTTAACTTCTGCATCACGAACGCGTTTCAGCTCGTGTGAGGTGTCTTTTACCCGCCGGACACAAACGAGCACCCCGGCTGAAACACCCCGGTCCTAGCGTGGAGGAGTGGCCGCAAGCGTGGCCCGGTCCGGGGAGTGATGACCGAATATGCCAGCACCCGGACACAGTGAGAGGGGCTGAAATGACCGTAATTCTGGACCGTGCCGAGACTCTTGACAGTGCCGGAGGCCCGGCCGCAGCCGCCACCTGGCACCGTGTGTGCCCGCTGGACGAACTTGAGCCCGCCTGGGGAGAAGCAGCACTGATCGAAGGCCGGCAGGTTGCCCTGTTCCGCACCGGGCCTTCGGAAGTCTTCGCCGTAGCCCAGCAGGACCCGGCGACACTCGCCAACGTCATGGCGCGCGGCATCATCGGGTCCCGCGGAAGCCGGCCCACCATCGCCTCGCCGCTTCACAAAGAGGTTTACGACCTTGAAACGGGTGAGTGCTTCACCAATCCCGAGCTCCGCCTTGACGCCTTCGCTACACGCTTGGTGGACGGCTTCGTTGAGGTCGGGCTCTAGGAAGTTACTGTCCCAGTGCTTCGCGGACATCCCTGAGGACATCGTCCAGGGAGGTCCGCGCGGCTTGGCGTGCTTCCGCGAGTTCCGCCGCGGATTCCACGGGGCGGATCACTTCGAGGTAGCACTTGAGCTTCGGTTCGGTGCCGCTGGGCCGGATAATGACACGGCTCTGGTCGCGAGTGATGTACAGCAGCCCATCCGTCGGAGGAAGGTTGTCGCTGCCTTCGGCCAGGTCAACGGAAACCTCCACCGTGGACCCTCCGAACGCTTCCGGCGGGTTGACCCGGAGCCGGTTCATCATGGCGTCGAGAAGACCCAGGTCAGCAACCCGGATGCTCAATTGATCGCTCGCGTGAAGGCCGTGCACGAGGTACAGGTCGTCCAGGGTGTCGAAGATCGTCCTGCCTTCATCTTTGGCGGCTGCCGCCAGCTCGGCGATCAGCACAGCGGCTGAAATGCCGTCCTTGTCCCTGACCAGCTCCGGTGCCACACAGTAGCCCAGGGCTTCCTCGTAACCGTAGGTGAGGCCCGGCACACGGGAAATCCACTTGAAACCCGTGAGTGTTTCTTCGTGGGCGTAGCCTGCGGCGGCTGCAATCCGCGAGAGCAGCCGTGAAGAAACGATCGAGTTGGCGAATACGCCGGCATGCGGCTCGTCGGGTGCGGCAGCGGCCAAACGCGCCACAATGTGCGCTCCCAGGAGGGCTCCGACTTCATCGCCACGCAGCATGCGCCAGGCATTGGTCGCGGGGTCCAAGGCAGCGACGGCGGCGCGGTCGGCGTCGGGATCATTGGCCAGCACGATGTCCGCGCCGGCAGCAGCCGCCGCAGCGAGTGCCAGGTCCAACGCCCCGGGTTCTTCCGGGTTCGGAAAAGCGACGGTGGGGAAGTCGGGGTCCGGCTCGGCCTGCTCGGCCACCAGGGTGACGTCGCTGAACCCTGCCGCATTCAGGACGGAGACGGCCGTCCCGCCGCCCACCCCGTGCATCGGAGTCAGGACAATCTTCAGCTCCCGCGCCGGGAAGTGTTCACGGTCGACCAGCCCGGCCATTGCGGATTCGTAGTCCGAGGTGATAGACGTCGGCAGTACTGACCAGCCGGAATCGGCCAACTCGATGGACTCCAAGGCACCGACGGCCTCGATCTTTGCCGCGATTTTGGCGTCGTACGGTGCGACGATCTGGGCACCCCGGCCGCTCTCGGACACCGCATGGCGGCCCAAGTAGACCTTGTAGCCGTTGTCCTGCGGCGGGTTGTGGCTGGCAGTGACCATCACGCCGCCGTCGCAGTCGAGGTTCCTGACCGCGTAGGCGAGCAACGGCGTCGGAAGCGCGGCCGGCATGAGGAACGTTTCGATTCCCGCAGCAGTGAATATGGCGGCCGTTTCTTCCGCGAAGATGTCCGAGTTGTGGCGGGCGTCGAAACCGACGACGGCGCGTGGCCGGGTTCCCGGGGCCGCCGCGGCGACGGTTTCGGTGAGGAAGGCCGCCAGGCCCGCTGCTGCCCGGCGGACGACCACGCGGTTCATGCGGTTCGGACCTGGACCGAGGGCTGCGCGGAGGCCTGCCGTGCCGAACTGGAGGGTGCCGTTGAAGCTGTCGCCCAGTTCCTGTGCAGCTCCCGCATCGCCCGCGCCGGCGAGGTCGGCGAGCTCCAGGAGCGCCGCCGTCGTCGTCGGGTCCGGGTCTTGGGAAGCCCAGTGGCGGGCGTCGGTGATCAGCTGTTCAAATGCGGCATCGCTGGATGTCATAGGGTCAAAACTATCCTCATTGCGCACAGCAAGGGCAACGCGGGGTCGGATATGGCCCATAAACAGGGTCGTAATGGGCCATATCCGACCCCGCGTTGCTTTTAGAGGGGACGGGATTGCACCGAGATGGTGGATTCGCCGTCCACGCTGAACACTGATGCTCCCGTAGCGTCCCAATCCGGGAAGAACGTGTCCGATATGACGGCCACGCCATCGTGGGCGAAGACTTCCACGGACGAGGCATCGAGGAGGATGGTGAGCCGGACTTTCCCGTCGCTCCCGGCAGAAGGAAGCGGGACTTGGTGGTACGGGCTGAATTTCTCTGAGAAGTTGGTGGTTCCCGCCTGCGAACGGTCGACCTTCAGGGTCCGGGTTTCCTTGGTGTAGGAGACGCGCAAGCCGGAGGTGCCGTCGGAGGATTGGCGCAGGATGACCCCGGCCTCCTTGGACGATCCAAGGTCCAGGTCCAGTTCGATCAGCTGGCTGCGTCCCGTGAAGTCCGCTCCCAGGTCCTGGACTGAGGAGCCGATGGTGAGGTTTTTCCTTCTGACCTCACCGCTGCGGCGTTCCAGGGCCTCCCTGGCTGCGGTGGCGATGGCCGAGCGCAGCTCGTAACGGTGCACGCCCCGGACCAGCGTCAGCTCCCGGGGAATCGCCATGGAACCCCGCCAGGGTGTCGTGGGAACGTGCTGGGCGTAGTCCCAGTTGCCCATCCAGCCCAGCAGCACGGGCTTTTCGCCTGGCGCGCCGGTAATGGAGTTCGCCGCGTAGTAGTCCGCGCCGTGGTCGAGCCATTGTGAGTCGCTGAGGGGTGCGTCCGGGGCTGCCGCGTTCTCTGCTGCGAAGTGTGTGCCGTCGAATTCGCCCACGAAGTACTGCATGCCCGAACCTCCAGCGATGCCGCCGGGGTTGATGCTCAGCAGCATGACCCACTTCTTGGCGGTTGAGCCTTCCACGTTCATCCTGACAAGCTCGGGCACTTCCCAGAGTCCTCCTTGCGCACCCGCCCCGGAGAAATCGCTGAGGTAGTCCCAGTGGAGCAGGTCGGTGGACTTGAAGAGCTTGACCACCTGGGCGTCTGCCACCACCGTGGTCATCACCCAGTACTGGCCCGGCTCGTACCAGAAGACCTTGGGGTCTCGGAAGTTGTTGTTGGTAGGCGCGAGGTTGAGGACTGGATTGCCCTGGTACTTCTGCCACTTGGTGCCGCCGTCAAGGCTGTAGGCGACGGACTGGGCCTGGGCGCCTTGGGGGAGCGCGCCGTTCTTGCCGTAAGCGCTGGTGTAAAGGGCAATCATGGGCGGGTTTTCCGCCGAACCGAGGCCCGAGGCGTTCTTGGTGTCCATCACCATGCAGCCGGAGAAGATCTCTTCCTCGCCGCTCGCCTCCATGGCCACAGGCTGCTGCTCCCAGTGCACCAGGTCGGTGCTGGTGGAGTGGCCCCAGGACATGTTGCCCCACGAGTTCGCATGCGGGTTGTACTGGTAGAACGCGTGGTAGGTGCCGTCGTGGTAGACCAGTCCGTTGGGGTCGTTGAGCCAGTTCTTTTCGGCTGTCAGGTGCGCCACGGGACGCCACGGGTCTGAAGGCGTAGGCGTCCGGCCCGCCGGGGTGGGGGACGGCGTCGGGCCGGCTGTGCAGGAGGCCGCAGCGAAAGAGACCACGACGGCGGCACTTGCGGCCAGCATCCGGCGGCGGGACAGGAGGGGGTTGGGGTAAGTCATGGGGAGAAATCCTGAAGGGTTGGGGGTGGCAGGGGTGCCGGCTCTTCTGGAACCGGCACCCCTGCCGTGGCCTGACGGCCGGGGTGTGCCGGCCTACTTGTAGAGGCCTTCACCGCCAACGCGGACGTTGGTGGGCAGGTAGCCGAACGGACCGAGGCCGTTCTGGCCGAAGCTGCGGTCAACCTGGGTCACGCCGCCCTTGAAGTTCATCTTCACGGTGGGTGACAGGGAGCCGCCGCGGACGCCGTCGACGTTGTCGATGAACGACTGGACGAGGCCGCCGGGCTGCACGTAGTGCGAGTAGGCCTGGAACTGCCGCCCGTTCTGGCGGGGGTCGGGACCCTCCGGTGCGTTGGCCGGCATGTTCAGGTCCGTGGGCGAGCCCAGGGCCAGCCCGCTGTTGTTCACCGGCTGGTAGTCGGAGCGGACGCCGTCGCCTACGAAGCCGTAGACACCGTCGGGGCCACGCATGCCGTCGGCATAGGTGAACTGGTGGCTGATGGTGAACAGGTAGTACTTGTTCTTGCCGTTCTCGTTCTGGATGAAGATCTGCGGACGCTCAGTCTGGTCGTTGACGCAGTTCGCTGACAGGATCGGGGGCAGGAAGGTCCACTTTGTGAGGTCCTTGTTGTCCGCTACTGCCAGGCCCACGTTGGCGGTCTGGTACCAGGCACCGGTGGTGCTGTTGACCTGGTCGACGGTCTCGGCGTGGGGATCGCCGGGCCGGTAGCCCAGGTCTTCCTGCTTGCACTTGTAGGAGCCGCGGGTGCCACCGGTGTTGCCTTCGAACACCATGTAGGTTTTGCCCGGGTGCGCAGGGTCGCTGAAGGTGTACGGATCACGGAACGCGAAGCCCGGGTTCTGGGCCTTGTTCTGGTAGAGCTTTCCGTCCGGTTCCAGCAGCTTGGTGTGCTGGAAGCCATCGAAGGTCACGCCGTTCTTGGTGGCGTGGATGTTGCCCAGGGCTTTGGCGATCACAGCGTCGGGAGCGATCCCGCCACCGCCTGCGTTCCGTTCGGCGACGTCGTAGAACGTGGTGGCCGTGTAGAACACATTGATCTTGTTGCCCTGCATAAGGCGGGTGGAACCGGACCATTCGGTGTTGCCGATGGAGGTGTTGTCCAGGAACAGGTGTCCGCCGTAGTTCCACTTGTCCTTGGCGGGATCGGCGTTGGTCTTCCGGAAGAAGTAGCCGATCCGGGCGTTCCAGTGGCGTTGGTCGAAGCCGTAGCCGGCGTGCCGGTCGGCAACCAGGGCGAAGATGACATCCCAGCCCTTGTAGCTGATCTGGTTGGCGTTCTCGTCAGTCAATGACCAGGTGTCCCAAACCCAGACGTCGTCGTTCATGGCGGGGAAGTCCTTGGGGATTTCCGGCATGGTGACGTTGGGGCTCATGGAGTTCTGGCCGGGTGTCACATTGGTGTTGCTCTGGGCCATGATCTGTTTGGCGTCGGCGCGCGTCCATTTGGACGTGAAGTCCGCGGCCGGGTCATAGGCCTGCTGGGTGTGCTGGCTCGGCAGCGGGAAGCCGGGCGTGGGCGCCGGCATGGTGCTCGACGGCGGATCGGCCGGCAGGTTTGCCTGTGCCGCCGGCGTGACCAGCAGGATGCTGCCCGCCACGCTGGCTGCTGCTGCGACGGCTACTGCCCGTCGCAGACGGCGCCGCGGCCGTTGAGGGGTTGAGTGCGTGTTCATGCTTGCTCTTCTCGCGGAGTGTTGGACTTCGTGGAGTGGGGCGCATGCCCTGTTCCCCGGTTGGGGATCTCTACTCCGGCGTCCCTCGATCCGCTGGTGGCGTCTTCGAGGGACGCCATCGTTTCGAGGTGGCGGTGAGCCCGTCACGGCGCTCGCCGCACATGGCTCCGGCACGTCGACTTACCGGAGCACACTCCACGCTAGACACGTGTTAGGCCGCAAATCAAAGGGTGTTTCGTGGGTCGTCCGGGCTACCCGCCGGTAGATGCGCAAGCGCTTACATTGCCAACGGGCGCGCGTGCCACAGGCCAGCGTCAGGAATCAAATGTTGCGCAATAAATCTTATTTAATCTGGGAATTTACTGTGCGTTTACTTTCGGCCGTGCCTGTTAGCGTGCACACTCCATTGACGGTTAAACAACAATGCGCGGGCACCCAGGCGGTGGCCGCGCATTGTTGCTGGTGGATCAGAGCTTGGCGATGATTTCCGCCAGGAGCTTGGAGATACGCTTTCCGGCCGCCTGTCCCGCTTCCAGTACCTCGGCGTGGCTGAGGGGAACCGGGCTGATGCCTGCAGCGAGGTTGGTAACCAAGGAGATACCGAAGACTTCCATGCCCGCGTGCCGGCCGGCAATTGCCTCCAGCGCGGTGGACATTCCTACCAGGTCCGCTCCGATCCGCTTGGCGTACTGCACCTCGGCGGGTGTCTCGTAGTGCGGACCGGTGAACTGCGCGTACACGCCCTCCTGCAGGGAGGAATCAACCTCACGGGCCAGCGTACGGATGCGCGAGGAGTAGAGGTCCGTGAGGTCCACGAACGTGGCGCCCTCCAGCGGCGATGTTGCTGTGAGGTTGATGTGGTCGCTGATGAGTACCGGAGTGCCCGGGGTCCAATCCTCGTTGAGTCCGCCGCAGCCGTTGGTCAGTACCAGCGTCTTGCATCCGGCGGCTGCCGCAGTGCGTACGCCGTGCACGACAGAGCGGACGCCGCGGCCTTCGTAGTAGTGCGTCCTGGCGCCAAGGACCAAAGCTCGCTGGCCCTCCTTGGTGAGGACGGAGCGGATGGTGCCGACGTGCCCCACCACGGCTGGTTTGTGGAAGCCCGGGACCTCCGAGGCGTTCAGTGTGGCCGTCGTTTCGCCGATCAGATCGGCGGCTTCGGCCCAGCCGGATCCGAGCACCAGCGCTACGTCGTGGGACTCGACGCCGGTCTCCGCGGCTATGAAGTCTGCGGCGGCCTGTGCGGCTTCGAAAGGGTCTGTGTTCATCAGCTCAGTGTTACTCACTGGTACAAGCTACCTTGCCGCCAGCTGAATCAGGTAGGGGCGGAGGTGAGGGTGGGCTGACTGGCAGCCACGGAGGCAATGAGCGAGAATTGAGGATTGTGACCACCCAAGTTGACTTCAGTGCCCCCCGTATCGCGATCCTGGGAGGTGGTCCCGGCGGATATGAAGCTGCCATGGTAGCCGCCTCGCTCGGCGCCCACGTCACCATCATTGAGCGTGCCGGTCTCGGCGGATCCGCCGTGCTGACCGACGTCGTGCCTTCCAAGACCCTGATCGCCACCGCCGACCTCATGACCCGCGTGGGTGAGGCGGACGAGCTGGGAGTCAAGTTCGACGGCGACGGCACGGCCTCCAAGCCCCGCGCCGACCTCAAGCACATCAACGACCGCGTCCTGAACCTCGCCCACGGCCAGTCCAACGACATCCGCGCCGGCCTCGAGCGCCTGGGCGTGGAAATCGTCATTGGCTCCGGCCGGCTGCTGGACAACAACACCATTGAGGTCCTGACCCTCGAAGGAACCCGGACCATCGACGCCGACGCCATCCTCCTGGCCGTCGGCGCCCACCCGCGCGAACTTCCCACTGCAAAGCCCGACGGCGAGCGCATCCTCAACTGGGCCCAGATCTACAACCTGGACGAACTGCCCGAGGAACTGATCGTGGTGGGTTCGGGTGTGACCGGCGCAGAATTCGCCTCCGCCTACAACGGCCTGGGCTCCAAGGTCACCCTCATCTCCAGCCGCGACCAGGTCCTCCCCGGCGAGGACACCGACGCCGCCAAACTGCTGGAAGGCGTCTTCGAGCGCCGCGGCGTGCGCGTTTTGTCCAAGTCGCGGGCCAACGCGGTAGAGCGGACGGACGACGGCGTGAAGGTCACCTTGGGTGACGGTTCCGTCGTCACGGGCTCACACTGCCTGGTATGTGTCGGATCCATCCCGAACACGGCCGGCGTCGGACTCGAGGAAGCCGGCGTGACGCTGACCGAATCCGGGCACATCAAGGTTGACGGCGTTTCCCGCACCACGGCCCCCAACATCTACGCTGCCGGCGACTGCACGGGTGTTTTCGCGTTGGCTTCCGTTGCTGCCATGCAGGGCCGCATCGCGATTGCACACTTCATGGGCGACGGCGTGAAGCCGCTCAAGCTCAACCAGGTGGCGTCCAACATCTTCACGTCCCCGGAGATCGCCTCCGTGGGCGTTTCGGAGGCCGACCTCGCATCCGGTAAGTACCAGGGCGATGTCGTGATGCTGTCCCTGCTCAGCAACGCCCGTGCCAAGATGCGCAACACCAAGGACGGCTTCGTCAAGATCATCGCCCGCAAGGGATCCGGCACCGTCATTGGTGGCGTGGTGGTGGGGCCGAACGCTTCGGAACTGATCTTCCCGATCTCCGTGGCCGTGACCCAGAAACTGCACGTTGACGACGTCGCGAGCGCTTTCACCGTGTACCCGTCGCTGACAGGATCCATCTCGGAAGCTGCACGCCGCCTTCACGTGCACATGTAGTTCCAGCGCAGACGCCCGTTTCGGGGCTTCGCTGCGGGCCATGCCGTACGAGCGGCATGATCCGCAGCGAGCCATCGAAACGGGTTTTGCGTTCCTAGGAGTGCAGCTGGTTCACCGCTTCGGCCATGGGCAGGTGCAGCGCGGGTCCGTGCCCCGGGAGGATCACGCGTGCCTGGACTTCCTCCAGCCGGCGGGTTGCTTCGAGGGCGGCCGCAGGATCGTGGTGGAACATCCTGTGCAGCATCTGCGGGCCTTGCCTGCTGCTGATCGGATGCCCGCTGACAAATGTGTCTCCTACGGCAATCGCTCCGGCATCCGGCAGCAGGATCGCTACGTTGCCCGGAGTGTGGCCCGGCACTGCAATCGGCGTGGGTTTGCCCGGAAGGCCGGCGAGCCTGTCCTGGGTCCAGGCTTCTGCATGCGTGGCCGGCTCTGCCTGCAGGGCCTTTGCCTTGATGACGTGGAGCATCCAGCGGAACACCTTCGGACGCCACACCCGGGCCAGGACCTGGCCGAGGGTGACCTGGTGCTTCTCCTTGCCTTGGACGTGGGCAAGTTCTTCGGGGGAGCACAGGATGGCTGTGCCGAAGGTCCTTGAGAAGTAGGCGGCCGATCCCGTGTGGTCCACGTGTCCATGGGTGATGAGCATGGCTTTGGCATCGGCAGGGTCCAGTCCGAGTTCGCGGACAGACTGCAGCACCAGGTCGCGGTCGGCGGGGTAGCCGCCGTCGATCAGGATGAAGCCGGAGTCGCCCGCTGGGGCCAGGGCACTACGGACGATGAGCCAGTTGGATGCGGGTCCTTCGACGAAGTGGACGCCGGGCGCGGGTTCGGAGATGTTCACTCCGGAAGTTTAGACCGTCTGTTTCGATGCCTCACTGCGCACAATGCCGAAGGCGCGGCACTGTGAGCAGCGCGGCCCCGAAATGGCGGATTCAGGCAGTTGCGGCCTGGAAGTGCTTTTCGATGATCCCCTTGATGTCCTCATGGCATCCTCCGCAGCCGGTCCCTGCGCGGGTGGCCTTGGAGACCTCGCCTACGGTGCCGCAGCCAGCCAGCACGGAATCCTCAATGCTGGCCGCATTCACGCCAGCACAACGGCACACGGTCCGCTGGGGATCGTTGCTGGAGGCGCCGGCGTCGAGTTGGTCCGGCCCGTCCAGCCGGAGCAGCAGGGAGCGGTCCGCGGGCAGCTCCGAGGAGCGTTCGAAGAGCATCACCAGTTCAGCGGCGGTGCGGGGCATTCCCACAGCCACCAGGCCCTCCAGCACTCCGCCGCGCGTGGTCATCTTGACGTAGCGGCCGTGCTCGGGATCGGCCCATTGAGAGATCTGGCGCCGTGCACGTCCAGCCGCAGCACCGGCTTCGAGGACTTCTTCGTCCCAGGGATCGGCTTGGTTGTCGCCTGCCATGGCCAGGTTGATGCCGCGGGCCTTCAGGATCACAACGCCGGGCTTTTCCGAGGGCAGGGGTTCCAGGGAGTCCGCGGCCGACTGGCCATCGCGGGCCAGGACCAACAGGTACTCCGCCAGCCATTCCGCCTGTCGCCAGCCCGGCCCCACCAGTCCTGAAGGGCCGCCCGCGGTCCGGCACTCCTTGCAGGAAGGATCGGCGCAATGGACTTCGGCGCAGTCACCGATCGCGAACATGTGAGGCTCGTGATGGGTCCGGAGGTGGTGGTCCACCAGGATGCCGGACGCCACGGGAAGCCCGCAGCCCTCCGCCAGTTCAAGGCGAGGGCGGACACCACAGGACAACACCAGCAGATCGCCGTCAATCGCGGATCCGTCATCGAGCAGCAGGGCCGAGAATGAGCCACCAGGACCTGCAGTCTCTACCCCGGTGGAGCGGGCATTGCCGGCCATCCGGACGCCACTTGCACGCAGGCTGTTGCTAAGGACGGAGCCGCTGCCTCGGTCGATGCTGCGGGCCAAGGGGAAGGGGCCGTTGTGGACCACGGTGGCCTTGGCGCCCTCCTCCGAGGCTGCCAGTGCTGTTTCCAGGCCGAGGACGCCTCCGCCCAGGACGACAACCCGCTTCTGCTGCTTAACCGCCGCGCGAAGCACAGCGGCGTCCTGAAGATCGCGAAGCGTGATGACGCCGGGAGGAAGGACGGGACCGGAAGGATCCGGGTTGAGCCCCGTGAGGTTGGGAATGACGGGTCGTGACCCGGTAGCGAACACCAGGCGGTCATAGTGCTCCGTGGTGCCGTCGGCGAGGACCACGTGCTGCCGGGCACGGTCGATCCTCTTGACCTTGACGCCCAGGCGGAGCTGCACGCCGTCGGCCTCCAGCCCGGGAACATCAGCCATGGCCAGTGCTTCGGCGCTTGTCCGCCCGACACCCAGTTCTGCCACCATCACGCGGTTGTACGCAGCGTCGCTTTCCTGACCGACCACCAGCAACTGCACGAGACCGGTCCGGACAGCGGGGAGAAGCTCCTCGACGAGCCGGGCAGCCACTGGCCCGAATCCTACGACGACAATGCGCTCGCTCATGAAGCCTCCTTGATGTGCAGTGGAATTCCCGCTCCGGCAGGAACGCCATCCAGGGTTGGTGAAGAGACCGCGCGCCGGACCCACACCCTGCTGGTCTTGAACTCCGGCATGCCGGAGATGGGATCTGTGGCCGACTCCGTCAGGCGGTTGGCATTTTCCTGGCCGGGGAAGTGGAAGGGCAGGAAGACGGTGTCGGGGCGGACCGAGGTGCTCAGCTCGGCCCGGCACAGGACTTCTCCCCGCTCATTGGTCACTGTGGCGTAATCGCCGTCGGAAATCCCGCGTGCTGCCGCGGTTCCGGGATGGATGAGGAGCCGTGCCTGGGGTTGCGCCGCCAGCAGCTCGGCAACCCGGCGGGTCTGGGCGCCGGACTGGTAGTGCTCCAGGAGGCGACCCGTAGCGAGCGCCAGGGAGTCGTCCGCAAATGAACGCGCAGCCCGTTTCGACGGCGTCACGGGAACCATCACGGCCCGGCCATCAGCGTGGGCAAAGCCGTCACCGAAGAGCCTCGGAGTGCCGGTGCTGCCGGCTGGATATGGCCAATAGGCTGCCTCGCCACGGTCCAGCATGGCGTAGTCGATGCCCGAGTAGTCCGCCAGGCCGCCGGCCGAAGCCAGGCGCAGCTCTTCGAAAACGGTCTCAGGGTCATCACTGAACGTAGAAGGGGCTTCGAGCATCTCGGCGAGCCGGGCCATAAGCCACAACTCGCTGCGCACGCCCGGGGGAGGAGTGAGTGCCTTGCGACGGCGGATCACCCGGCCCTCCAGGTTGGTCAGGGTTCCTTCTTCCTCGGCCCACTGCGTGACAGGCAGGACCAGGTCCGCTTCGGCGGCCGTCTCGGACATGAAGAAGTCGCACACCACCAGGAAATCCAGGCTGCGCAAGCCCTGTGTCACGGCGTTGGTGTCCGGTGCGGAAACCACCACGTTGGCGCCGTGCACGAAAAGGCAGCGGACGCCGTCGGGCTGTCCCAGCGACTTGAGCAGTTCGACGGCGGGCAGGCCGGGTCCGGGGATCAGCGACTCGTCAACGCCCCAGACGCTGGCCACATGGGCACGCGCGGCGGGGTCGGTGATCTTGCGGTAGCCGGGCAGCTGGTCGGCTTTCTGTCCGTGTTCCCGGCCGCCTTGTCCGTTGCCCTGGCCGGTGAGGGTGCCGTAGCCGCTGCGGGCCGAGCCGGGCAGCCCGAGGAGGAGGCTTAGATTAATGGCTGCGGTGGCGGTATCGGTGCCGTCCACGTGCTGCTCCACGCCACGGCCGCTAAGGATGTAGCTGCCGCCCGCGCGGGCACCCTGGGCCAGGCGCCGGGCAGTTTCGCGGATGAGGTTGGCAGGGACGCCGGTGATGGACTGGACCCGCTCCGGCCAGAACGCGTTGAGGCTGCGCACCAGGGCTGAATATCCACTGGTGCGTTCGGCGATGTATTCAGCGTCCACGAGCCCTTCGTGGACCACCACGTGCGAGATGCCCAACAGCAGTGCCAAATCGGTGCCGGGCGTCGGCTGCAGGTGGAGGCCGCCGCCGTCGGACGTGAACGCGGCGGTAGCCGAGCGGCGGGGGTCCACCACGATCAACCCGCCGGCGTCGCGGGCGCCCTGGAGGTGTTGGACGAACGGCGGCATGGTCTCGGCGACGTTGGATCCGAGCATAAGGATGACCGAGGCCGAATCGAGGTCGGTCACGGGGAAGGGGAGCCCGCGGTCCACTCCGAACGCCCGGTTGCCGGCGGCCGCGGCCGAGGACATGCAGAACCGGCCGTTGTAGTCGATGCGGGACGTGCGCAGTGCCAGGCGGGCGAATTTACCCAGCAGGTACGCCTTCTCGTTAGTGAGGCCGCCGCCGCCGAAGACCCCAACAGCGTCGTTCCCGTATTGCTGCTGGGTGTCTTTGACGGCTGCGGCGATCAGCATGAGGGCCTGGTCCCAGGAGATGGGCTGGTGGACGCCGTCGGATCCTTTGAGCAGCGGCTCCGTGACCCGGCCGCTATGGCGCAACAACGACGCCGATGTCCAGCCTTTGCGGCACAGCCCGCCCCGGTTTGTGGGGAAGTCGCGCCCTGAAACCTCGAGCGGGACGGCGGGGGTGGCCGGTTCTGCGGCGGGCGCTGCCGCTGTGCCTTGGACTGCGGGTGCAGCCGGGGTCAGCGTCATGGCGCACTGGAGCGCGCAGTAGGGGCAGTGGGTATCGGCGCCGTTGGGCATCTAGATGTGTCCGATCGTGTTGCGCTTCCGGGCGGGGCGGATGTAGCAGACCCAGCAGACGGTGAGCATCAGGACGTAGGCTCCGACAAAGCCGTAGAAGGCCGGGGTGTAGGAGCCGCTGGCTGTGTTGGATGCGTTGAGCACCTGCGGGATGACGAAGCCGCCATAGGCGCCGATCGCCGAGATCAGGCCGAGTGACGATGCTGCGAGGCGTGCTGTGGCGGCGCTGCTGGCGCCGGAGCGGGCAGCGCGGCTGGACGTTGCGAAGATGACCGGGATCATGCGGTACGTCGCGCCGTTTCCGAAGCCGCTGGCCAGGAAGAGCAGCAGGAACAGGCTGAGGAAGAGCCAGAAGTTCTTCAGCGGCAGCGTCCAGATCATGGTCAACGTGATGACGGCCATGGAAGCGAACGAGGCGATGGTCATGCGTGCCCCGCCCATGCGGTCGGCCATGCGTCCGCCGTAGGGTCGGGCCAGGGAACCGACCAGCGGGCCGAGGAAAGCCAGGGACAAGGCCACGGCGCCAACGTGGATCGAGGAGAAGTCCGGGAAGTAGTCCTTGATCAGTTTGGGGAAGACGCCCGCGAAGCCGATGAACGAGCCAAAAGTTCCGATGTACAGGAACGCCATGATCCATAGGTGAGGTTCCTTGAGGGCGGCCAGTGAGCCGGCCACATCACCTTTGGCGCTGGTGAGGTTGTTCATGTATTTGTACGCGCCGAAGGCGGCGATGATGATCAGCGGTATCCAGATGATGCCCGCCATGGGCAGGTTGACGGTTCCGGCGGCCAGCAGGGTGATGGCGATGGGAACAACAAGCTGGGCGACGGCGGCACCGAGGTTGCCGCCGGCGGCGTTCAGGCCCAGCGCCCAACCCTTTTCGCGCGCCGGGTAGAAGAAGGTGATGTTCGCCATCGAGCTGGCGAAGTTGCCTCCACCGAAGCCTGCGAGGGCGGCGATGAGGAGCATGACACCGAACGGAGTCTGCGGATTCGACACGCAGATCGCCAGCCCGGTGGTGGGGATCAGGAGCAGGAGGGCCGAGACGATGGTCCAGTTCCGGCCACCGAACTTCGGAACCATGAAGGTGTAGGGAATGCGGAGTGTGGCGCCCACGAGGCTGGGGATGGAGATGAGCCAGAAGATCTGGTTGGAATCGAAGGTGAAGCCTGCCGCGGGGAGCTGGACCACCACGATGGACCACAGCTGCCAGACGACGAAGCCGAGGAATTCGGCAAAGATGGACCAGTACAGATTCCGCTTGGCGATGGACCGGCCTTCGGCTTCCCACTGGCCCTTGTCCTCGGCATCCCAGTTGGCAATCCAGCGGCCGGGGCGGTGCTCAAGGGCGGGGGTGGCAGCAGTGGTGGACTGGATGGGGGCCAGTGCATCTGCGGTGCTATCAACAGTCACGGAGTGCCTCCTTGGTGGGGGACGTTGTTCTTCCAAGGTAGGTTTGGCGCATTTCACGGACGGTCGCTGTTTGTAAACGCCCTGTGACATTTCCCTATCGGCGGGGTCACCAGCGCGTGAGACGGCGGTGAGGTAATGTGGCGCAGACCACATGGTGGGACTTTCTCGTTCGTCCGCATACTGGACTTGGTTGTCCAGTCAATGGACAGCGGGAACTATTATTGAACTCTCAAATAATCCTTCGCCGGGCAAGCTCCGAGGGGCATCGGCCGGTATGAACGAAAGCTGCAACTACATGTCTTCCACCGCACCATCCAAGGAAGGCGAGTCCACTAAACCAGTGAACTCGCGGGGCAAGGTGATCTTCGCGAGCCTGATCGGCACGACGATCGAGTTCTACGACTTCTACGCCTATGCCACCGCGTCGGTACTCGTCTTCCCCAAGCTCTTCTTCCCGGACGCCACCGACATCAACGCGCTGCTCAGCGCCTTCGCCATCTTCGGTGTAGCCTTCTTCGCGCGTCCCATCGGCGCAGTGGTCTTCGGACACTTTGGTGACAAGATCGGCCGCAAGGGCACCCTGGTTGCCTCACTGCTGACCATGGGTATTGCAACCTTCCTCATCGGCCTCCTGCCCACCGCCTCCATGCCGGGTTGGGCCATCCTCGCGCCGATCATGCTGGTCGTGCTTCGCTTCTTCCAAGGCCTCGCCCTGGGTGGCGAGTGGTCCGGTGCTGCCTTGCTCGCAACGGAGAACGCGCCTGAAGGCAAGCGCGCAATTTACGGTACGTTCCCGCAGCTGGGTGCGCCGATCGGTTTCATCATCGCCAACGTGATCTTCATCTGGATGAACGTGGCGCTCAGTGCTGATGAGTTCCTTGCCTGGGGTTGGCGCGTGCCGTTCATCCTCAGCGCCGTGCTGGTCATCGTCGGTCTCTACGTCCGCCTGAAGCTGGTGGAGAGCGTGTCCTTCACCAAGGTCATCGAGCAGGAGAAGGTCCAGAAGCTGCCCCTCGCTGCAACGCTCAAGAGCCACTGGCGCCCGGTCCTCGCTGGTACGTTCATCATGTTCGCCACGTACGTGCTCTTCTACATCATGACCACGTTCACGCTGTCCTACGGCACCAAGCCAACGTTGGCCGGCGCCCAGGCCGCAGCCGAAAAGGCCGGCAAGCCGATGACGGCCGAGCAGGTCGCCGCGTTCGTCCCCGGGCTGGGCATCACCCGCTCCGACTTCCTCTGGATGCTGATCATCGGCGTCGTCTTCTTCGGCATCTTCACTGTGGTTTCGGGCCCGCTGGCCGAGAAGTGGGGCCGCCGGAAGTTCCTGCTGGGCGTCACGGCCGGAATCTTCGTTTTCGGTGCCCTCTGGTTCACCATGTTTGGACCCGGCCAGGCCGCAGCCATGGTGGGCCTGATCGTGGGCTTCACCCTCATGGGCCTGACGTTCGGCCCGATGGCGGCGATCCTGCCGGAGCTCTTCCCGGCGAACGTGCGTTACACCGGCTCGGCTGTCACCTACAACCTGTCGTCCATGATCGGAGCGGCCCCTGCGTCCTTCGTGGCCATCGCCCTGTGGTCGGCGGCAAACGGCAGCACTTGGTTGGTGGGCGTCTACATGGCCGCCGCTGCCGTGGTCACCTTCATTGCCTTGCTCCTCACCCGGGAGACCAAGGACATGGACTACGAGAACAACGTCGCCTAAGAACCTTAAGAACAAGCTGCCCAATAACGACGCCGGCCCCGCACCGAAAGGTGCGGGGCCGGCGTCGTTAAGCGTCGGTTCCTAGTCCTCGATGGTCGCGATGACCGCACCGGCGGCCACGGTTTCCCCGGCGCTGGCAGACAGGCCCCGGACGGTGCCCGACTTGTGGGCGGTGAGGGGCTGTTCCATCTTCATGGCTTCGAGAACCACGATCAGATCGCCCTCGGCCACCACGTCACCTTCGGAGGCCGCCACCTTGACGATGGTGCCCTGCATGGGCGAGGTCAGTGCATCGCCGCCGGCAGCGGCAGCCGCAGCACCTGCCGAGCGGGAACGCTTCTTGGACTTGCCGGACTTAGTGCCCGTCCCGGCAGAGGCGGTGGCGACGCCGGCACCCAGGCCGGACGGCAGAACCACTTCAAGGCGCTTGCCGCCAACCTCGACGACGACGCGCTGGCGCTCACCGGCGTCGGGCGTTCCGGCGTCTGCGCCCGCAGCAGACCAGGCCGGGATGCTGTTGACGAACTCGGTTTCGATCCAGCGGGTGTGGACCGAGAAGGGGCCCTCCGTGGGAGCGAAAGCAGGGTCGGTGACCACTGCGAGGTCGAACGGGATGACGGTGGGGATACCCTCCACCACCATTTCTTCCAGTGCGCGGCGTGAACGCTGGAGTGCTTGCTCGCGGGAAGCGCCGGTGACGACCAGCTTGGACAGCATGGAGTCGAAGTTGCCGCTGATGACGTCGCCCTGCTCGATGCCGGAATCCACGCGGACACCCGGGCCCGTGGGGTTCTTCAGGGTGGTGACCGTACCGGGTGCGGGCATGAAGTTCCGGCCCGGGTCTTCGCCGGTGATGCGGAACTCGAAGGAGTGGCCGCGGACCTCGGGGTCCTCGTAGCCAAGTGCCTCGCCGCGGGCAATGCGGAACTGTTCGCGGACAAGGTCAATGCCGGTGACCTCTTCGGAAACACAGTGCTCCACCTGGAGGCGCGTGTTGACCTCGAGGAAGGAAATGGTGCCGTCCTGGCCCACCAGGAACTCACAGGTTCCGGCACCCAGGTAGTTGGCTTCCTTGAGGATGGCCTTGGAGGATTCGTAGAGGCGCTTGTTCTGCTCTTCGCTCAGGTACGGGGCAGGGGCTTCTTCCACGAGCTTCTGGTTGCGGCGCTGCAACGAGCAGTCGCGGGTGGAGACCACCACCACGTTGCCGTAGGCGTCGGCCAGGCACTGGGTTTCGACGTGGCGGGGGGCATCCAGGAACCGCTCGATGAAGCATTCGCCACGGCCGAAGGCTGCAGTGGCTTCGCGGACGGCGGATTCGTAAAGCTCCGGAATTTCTTCCATGGTGCGCGCAACTTTGATGCCGCGCCCGCCGCCGCCAAACGCAGCCTTGATGGCAACCGGAAGGCCGAATTCTTCGGCAAATTTGAGGATTTCGTCCGCGGATTCCACGGGATCAGCCGTGCCGGGGACCAAGGGTGCGCCCACCTTTTCGGCAATGTGGCGGGCCTGGACCTTGTCGCCCAAAGCCGAAATGGCCTCAGGTGACGGGCCGATCCAGTTGATGCCGGCGTCGATGACTTTGGCGGCGAACTCGGCGTTCTCGGCCAGGAAGCCGTAGCCGGGGTGGATGGCATCCGCGCCCGACTGCTTGGCGACGTCGATGATCTTGTCCATCACCAGATACGACTCAGCGGCCGTGTTCCCACCCAGGGCGTACGCTTCGTCGGCGAGGCGGACGTGGAGGGCGTCGCGGTCCGGGTCTGCGTAGACGGCTACGGAGGCAATGCCTTCGTCCCGGGCGGCTCGGATGATGCGGACCGCGATTTCGCCGCGGTTGGCAATCAAGACCTTGGTAAGAGGGCTGGAAATGGGCTGCGCCGGGTTAGCTGACAAGTTGTTGACTCCTTCTGTCCTTCAGGGAGCCTAGCGCGATTGTGAGGGTTCCGCCCATATTGATGGGGGATTCCGTGTGTGAGGCGATGTTCCTTTGTAGGGTTGCTACAAATTGCCCTACTGGCTGTCCGCGCCCCACAGTTCGGTGATGCCCACCTTGGCATGCACCAGCAAGTCGCGGAGGGTGGAGATGGAAAGACCGACGACGGCGTGCGGGTCCCCGTCCACCTTGCGGATGAAGGCCCCGCCCAATCCGTCGATGGTGAACGAGCCAGCGCAGTGGAGCGGTTCACCGGTGGCGATGTAGGCATTGATCTCGTTCTCGCTCATCGATGCGAAGTGCACCTCGGCGCTCGACACAGCTCCCACAGTAGCGCCCGTGCCTTCGGCGGGTTCATCGTTTTCCACGTTGGCGGCAGTGTCCCGGCAATCAACCAGCCAGTGTCCGGTGTGCAGCACGCCTTGTGAGCCGCTCATGCGCAGCATCCGCTCGCGGGCAACCTCCGCTGTGTAGGGCTTGCCGTGGGACTCGCCGTCGAACTCGAACACGGAGTCGCAGCCGATCACCAGGGCACCTTCGGCCTCAGGCAGGGCAGCGACGGCCTCCGCCTTGGCCCTGGCCAGCAGGAGCGCGGTGTCGTGGGCGTCGGTCACGCCGTACTTTGCCTGTACTGCGTCCTCGTCCACGTCCGAAACCAGGACCTCGTGCCTGATCCCAGCCTCGGCTAGGAGTTTGGTGCGGGCGGGGGACTGGGAGGCAAGGATCAATCGGGTCACGCTCCCCAGCCTAATATGATCCTCCCTCACATCCCGTGTGCTTCCCGTGGACCCTCCCTCACATCCCGGCCTTAAATACCGGACGCTCCCTCACTGGCGAGAAGCAAGTGAGGGAGCGTCCGTGGTTATCAGTGGTGATGTGAGGAAGGGTTAGTGCACCAGTTCCTCGGCGCCGTCCTTTGAGCGGTCGCTGCGGTTCAGCTTTGCGCCCTCAACATCAACGTCCGGCAGGATCCGGCCAAGCCACTTGGGGAGCCACCAGGCCTTTTCGCCGAGCAGGTACATGATGGCCGGGACGATTGTCATGCGCACAACGAACGCATCGATCAGCACGCCAAATGCCATCGCGAAGCCGAGCGGCCGGACCATGGTCAAGTGGCTGAAGATGAAGCCGGAGAACACACTGACCATGATGATGGCGGCCGCGGTCACCACTGCGGCGGCGTGGCTGAAGCCGGAGCGGACGGCGTGCTTGGCTGACTCACCGTGCATGAAGGACTCCCGCATGCCGGACGTAATGAACACCTGGTAGTCCATGGCCAGGCCGAACAGCACGCCGATCAGGATGATGGGCAGGAAGCTCAGGACGGCACCCGGATTGGCGACGTCGAAGATTCCTCCCAGCCAGCCCCACTGGTAAACGGCGACCACTGCGCCGAAGGCGGCGGCGAGGGAGAGCAGGAATCCACCCGTGGCCAGCAGCGGCACCACGATGGAGCGGAACACCAGGAGCAGCAGGATCAGGGAGAGTCCCACCACGATCGCGAGGTACGGCGGCAGGGCCGCGCCGAGCTTGGCGGAGACGTCGATGTTGCCTGCCGTCTGGCCTGTCAGGCCGATGGTCACGCCAAGGTCGTCGTGGATGGCCGTGCCCTTGGCCCGCAGATCAGAGACAACCTGGACGGTCCCGGCGCTGGCCGGGCCTTCCTTGGGGATGACCTGGAAGACTGCGGTGCGGTGGTCGTCGCTCAGCGCAACCGGAACGGCCGCAACCACGTTGTCGACGCTCCGGAGCTGGTCGGCGACGTCGTACTGCTTGTTCTTGGCGTCGTTGTCGTTCAATCCCTCGGGGAATTCGCCCACCACGATGATCGGGCCGGTCATGCCTTCGCCGAAGCTGCTGCGGGTGAGGTCGTAGGCCTTGTATGCCTGCGAATCGACAGGTTCCGATCCGCCGTCGGGCAGGGCCAGGCGGAGCTGCGAAGCCGGCAGCGCCAAAGCGCCCAACAGCACGACGCTTGCGATCAGGGAAACCCATGGGTGGCGCGTCACAAGGCCGCCCCAACCGCCGCTGCTCCGCTTCTCTTCGAGTTCGCGGTCGGCAGCTTCGTGGCCGGGTTCGGCGTTGTGCTTGGCGGCCTTGGCCCAGGCGCGCTTGGAGATGAGCCTGCGGCCAATCAGGCCGAGGACGGCGGGGGTCAGGGTCAAAGCCACGACGACGGCGACAGCAACTGTCGCTGCGGCGGCAACACCCATGACAGCAAGGAACGGCAGGCCCGGAACCACGAGGGCCGCCAAGGCGATGATCACGGTAAGGCCCGCGAAGAGCACCGCGTTGCCGGATGTGCCGGTAGCCAGTGCGGCCGATTCTTCTCCGTCCATGCCGGCGAGGAGTTGGGTGCGGTGACGGTTGACGATGAAGAGGGAGTAGTCGATGCCCACTGCGAGGCCGAGCATCAGCGCGAGCATGGGGGAGATGGAGCTCATGTCGATGACGCCGGTGAGCGCGAACGTTCCACCCACACCCACTGCCACGCCAATCAGGGCCATGAGCAATGGCAGGCCGGCGGCGATAAGGGTGCCCAGCATGAGGATCAGGACAAGGGCCGCAACCGCAACGCCGACGATTTCAGCGATGCCGAAGATTTCCGAGACGTCCTCGGTGATCTCCTTGCTGGCGTAGGCTGTGACGCCTGCCGAGGAGACGCCGTGCACGATCTCCTGGACTTCTTCGCGAACAGCGGGATCGACGGCATTGATGGAGGTCTTGAACTGGACCTGAGCGACGGCGGCCTTGTTGTCGTTGGAGACGAAACGCAGCCCCTCGGAGGCTTCAGCCTGCCGTTTGCCGAGCGCCAAAGCCGCGGCGCCGTCGGCAGCTTCCTTCGCCCCGGCGTCGAGCTTTTCCTTGGTTGCGGCAAGTTCAGCGCGCTGCGGAGCCAGTTGCGCTTCGATCTGGGCGGGCGTAAGGCCGGATGCTGCAAGCTGCTGCTCCACACCGGCAAGCTGTGCTTCGCCTGCGGTCAGCTGCGCGCGGCCCGCGTCCAGCTGGGCCTTGCCTTCGGCGGCTTTGGCTTCACCGGCGGCGATGTCGCCGGGTGCCTTGTCCAGCTGCTCCTGCGTGGTGAAGGGGTTGACCGTTCCCTGGACGTCCGGCAGGCTCTTGAGCTTCTCAAGGGCTGCGGACACTGCGTCCTTCTTGGCCTGGTCGAATCCGGCATCCCCGGCGTCGAAGACCACGGAGGCTGACCCGCCGGAAGCGTCAGGCAGTGCTTCTTTGAGCTTGTCGGCCATCCGTTGGGTTTCGGTGCCCGGGATGGTGAAGTTGTTGGACATGGTGCCGTGGAAGGCTGCGGCCGAGCCGCCCACTGCCACCAGGACGGCCAGCCATATCGAGATGACCAGCCAGCGGCGGCGGTATGAAAACTTGCCGAGACGGTAGAGGAACGAAGCCATGTCAGAACCGATCTGTGGTGGTTGCGGCGGAGGTGGGGACGGGATGGCGGGAGGCGCCCGACGGCGGCGCGAAGCCGGCGCCGAGGAGGCCCATCGCATCGATGAGGTGCTGGCGCAGGGTCGCCAGTGATTCGGAGGAGAGGTCCGGTCCGCGTTCGGCGAACCAGACATTCATGGCGGCTTTGCCGCAGGAGATGACCGAGCCCGCCAGTGCGTGGAGGTACAGCTCGCTGACGCCGGAACCCAATCTGGTGCGGGCGGCGTCGATGATCTGCTCCGTGCAGTGGTCCCAGGCTTCAAGCTCGGAGCGGGCCAGCGAACGGTTGTCCTGGGTGAGGCTGAACAACTCGGCCATGGGGGCAACGGACATCGGGTCAGCGAGGGCCATCAGTGCGGCCTGTGCTGATTCGAGGATGGACTCGTCGGCCGGGCGCAGCCGGAACTGCTCCAATGCGTGGTCCATGAAGCCGTCCGCCACGGAGGCGAGGGCGGCTTCGAGGGTGGGGAAGTAGTTGAAGAATGTGCGCCGCGATACACCTGCGGCGGCAGCGATGTCTTCGACGGTGAAGTTGCCGGACCCTTGGCTGCGCAGAAGGTCCAGGGCTGCGGCCGCGATGGAGCTACGGGTGGCCGCTTTGTTCAGCTCGCGCCGTGATGGGGTGCCGGCGCCGGAAAGGGCAGGGGAATCCGCGGCGGGATCGTGGGTGTTGCTTTGGGTCACGTAATTACACTAAGTGCAAGTTTGCACTCTGCGCAATTTGAGGATGGTGAATGTGGAAAGTCCCGCCCTCGTTCGAACGAGGGCGGGACTATCGGAGCTTCAGATCAGAACTGCTGAGGCGGGGCTGGCGGAGTCGGCTGCTGAGGCGGAGCCGCGGGAGCGGGCTGCTGCTGGGAGGCCGTCTTTGTCAGGTAAACCGACTGTCCCGTGGCGCCGGGCTCGCCCTCGCCCAGGGGCAGGACGTAGACGGCCGTGCCGTAGGCGCAGACTTCGGTCCAGTTGGTGCCCATTTCGGAGGTGTCAAAGCGCATGGCAACGATGGCGTTGGCGCCGCGCTGCTGTGCCTCGTTGACCATGCGCGCCATGACTTCCTGGCGGCTTTCGTAGAGTGCCTTGGTCATTTCGGGCAGCTCGCCGCCGCCGAGGGAACGGAAACCGGCAAGCATCTGGGAACCGATGTCCCGCGAGCGGACGGTGAGGCCCATGACTTCGCCGAAAACGGCGTCGATCCGGTGGCCCGGGATTTCATTGGAGGTGACGATCAACATGGTCAGAGCCTATCCAGCTTTCCGTCCTTTAACGGGGAAATCCCCCGGGGAGATCTCCCCGGGGGATTTCCGTCAGTCCGTACTGGCGCTGAGGACGGCAGGCGTTAGGCCTTGGAACCGGCCAGTTCACGCTCGTCGGCTTCAGCTGCTGCCTTGTCTGCCGCGTACTCATCGGCGAAGGCGGCACCGTTGCGCGGCGCGTTGTACAGCGACTCGTCCAGGATGCCCTGGCGCTTGGCCACGATGGCAGGGATCAAGGCCTGGCCTGCCACGTTGACGGCCGTGCGGCCCATGTCCAGGATGGGGTCGATGGCCAACAGGAGGCCGACGCCGGCCAGCGGCAGTCCCAGCGTGGACAGGGTCAGCGTCAGCATGACGACGGCGCCGGTGGTACCTGCCGTAGCGGCGGAACCGAGGACGGAGACCAGCACGATGAGCAGGTACTGGGTGAAGTCCAGGTTGATGCCGAAGAACTGCGCTACGAAGATTGCGGCAACGGCCGGGTAGATGGCAGCGCAACCGTCCATCTTGGTGGTGGCGCCCAGGGGCACTGCGAAGGAAGCGTAACCGGAGGGCACGCCCAGGTTCCGTTCAGTGACGCGCTGCGTGAGCGGCAGCGTGCCGATGGAGGAGCGGGAGACGAACGCCAGTTGCACTGCCGGCCAGACGCCGGAGAAGTACTGCTTGATGGAGAGTCCGTGAGCCCGTACCAGGATGGGGTAAAGGACGAACAGCACCAGGGCCAGGCCGATGTAGATGGCGGCGGTGAACTTGCCCAGCGAGCCGATGGTGTCCCAGCCGTAGATTGCAACGGCGTTGCCGATCAGGCCGATGGTGCCCAGCGGGGCGATGCGGATGATCCACCACAGGACTTTCTGGATGACGGCCAGTGCGGAGGCGTTGAAGGTCAGGAAGGCCTCAGCCTGCTTGCCCACCTTGAGGGCTGCGATGCCGACGGCGATCGCGACCACCAGGATCTGGAGGACGTTGAAGCTGACGGAAGTGCTCACCGTGGTGGCTGCGTTGGCGCTTTCCGTGACGGTGGAGCTCGCACCAAGGCCCAGGAAGTTCTTCGGGAACAGGCCGATCAGGAAGGCCCACCAGTCACCGGTCTTGCCGGCGTATTCGGCTTTCTGGGTGATGCCCGTGGCGGCGCCGGGCTGCAGGAGCACGCCCAGGCCGATGCCGATGAGCACCGAAACCAGCGAGGTGATGGCGAACCACAGCAGCGTGTTCCATGCGAGGCGCGCGGCGTTGGAGACCTGGCGCAGGTTCGCGATGGAGCTCACCACGGCGGTGAAAATCAAGGGAACTACGGCGGTCTGCAGCAACGAGACGTAGCTGGAGCCGATCGTCTGGAGGGTTGCGCCGAGACCGTTGGGGGCTGTCTTGGTGCTGCCCGTGTACTTGGCGATCAGGCCGAGAACGAGGCCGATGATGAGGGCTGCGATGATCTGGACGCCGAAGGATCCGGCCCACTTGGGGAGCCGGAAGCCGGATTTTCCAGCTGAAGGGGAGGTGTTGGTTGAGGTGCTCACCGGAACACGGTAGGTGCACCTCAAATAACATAGCGAACGGACGTTGAGAAATGTTACGTGCGTGAAAGTTATTCCCGCCCGGGACGTGGCGTGCGTCTCGTCGGACGCCCGTCCCGGGCGGGTTTTGGCTAACCCAGCAATGCCCGGCGCAGGACGTCCAGCCCCACCGAGCCGATGTTCAATGCTTTGCTGTGGAACGATTTCAGGTCAAAATCCTCCTGCGTCTCGAGTTCAGCGCGGATCTGTTCCCAGAGGCGCTGCCCCACCTTGTATGACGGAGCCTGTCCGGGCCAGCCGAGGTAGCGCGCGAATTCGAACTGGAGTTGGCCTTCGCTGATATCGAGGTTGGCCTTGAGGAAGTCGAAGCCCTTTTCCGGGGTCCAGGCACCGGTGCCCCAGCGTTCGGGGACGGGCAGTTCCAGGTGGACGCCGATGTCGAACACCACGCGGGCTGCACGCATGCGCTGGCCATCGAGCATGCCCATGTGGTCGCCCGGGTCTTTGAGGTAGCCCAGTTCGAGCATGAGCTGCTCGGCGTAGAGTGCCCAGCCCTCGCCGTGCCCGGAGACCCAGCACACGTTGCGGCGCCAGTTGTTCAGGAGTTCGCGCCGGTACGTTGCCGTCGCTACCTGGAGGTGGTGGCCGGGGACGCCCTCGTGGAACACCGTGGTGGTTTCGGACCAGGTAGTGAAAGTGTCTTCGCCGGCCGGTACGGACCACCACATGCGGCCGGGCCGGGAGAAATCATCGGACGGGCCGGTGTAGTAGATGCCGCCTTCATCGGTAGGGGCGATCATGCACTCAAGCGTCTTCATGACGTCGGGGATGTCGAAATGGACGTCGGCGAGTTCCGAGACGGCGCGATCGGAGAGCTCCTGCATCCAGGCCTTGAGAGCGTCGGTGCCCTTGATCTGGCGGGCAGGATCGTTGTTGAGGATGTTCTTGGCTTCCTCGATCGACGCGCCGGGCTTGATCTGTCCGGCTACCTTCTCCTGCTCGCCGATGAGCCTCTCAAGCTCCTGGACACCCCACGCGTAGGTTTCTTCGAGATCCACTTCGGCGCCGATGAAGGACCGGGATGCGAGGGCGTAGCGTTCGCGTCCCACTGCGTCCTTTTCCGGGGCTGCGGGGAGCAGTTCGTCCCGCAGGAAAGCACCCAAAGAGCTGTAGGCAGCGCGTGCCGCGGCGGTGCCGGCGTCGAGCTTGTCCTGGACCCCGGCGGGCAGCGGCGAGCCATCAATGGCCGCGTTGGCAGCCATCTTGGCGAAGAATCCGTCCCCGGCGGCGTACCGGCCGGTCTGCTCGATGACAATCCGGACCTGGCGGGCTGCGGCCACCTTGCCGTCTACCTTGGCCGCGCGCAGGGACGAAATGTAGCCCTCGATGGCCCCGGGAACGTTGGCCGCGCGGCCGGCAATGTGTTCCCACTGCTCCACGGTGTCCGTGGGCATGAGGTCGAAAACGGCGCGGATGTCCTGGGCGGGAGAGGCGATGTTGTTCAGGTCCGCGGCATCCCAGCCGGACTCGTGGATCTCAAGGTCCAGACCCAGCCGCTCGCGCATGGCGTCGAGGGTGACGGCGTCCACATCATCGGAAGGCTCAAGGCCTGCCAGGGCGTCCAAGGCCAACCTTGTGGCCTCCGCATGGGCTGCGGCCCCGGCAGGCGAGTAGTCCTGGTACTCCGTTTCGTGCCCTGGCAAGCCCAGCGTGGTGGCGAAACCGGGATTGAGTTCGATCAGCTTTTCTGTGTACGCGTCAGCGACGGCATCAATGGCGGACTTTGGGCGTACGGGGGTGTTTGCAGTAGTCACCCACAGAGCCTAACCGCGTCCGCGTCTACGTGAAAGGGTTGTTGAACTCTTGGCCGGTAGGAAAACTACCCCCGGCTGCGCCGCCACGCGCCGGGACCCGGGCTGGGGTCCAGGCGCAGTTGTTGGCGACGGACCCAGTGCCGGACGTTCGGCTTGGTTGGAGCCGCTTCCTGCGGAGCGTTGAGGGAAACCACGACGGCGGCAATCGCCGCGAGTTCCTCGGCCGTCGGTTCGCCCTTGACCACTGAGAACAGGGGCTCGGCGGCTGCTTCGGCGGGCAACTGGTCCGGCGCGGAATCGGCGCGGTGCTTGGGTGCGGTCACAGCGGGATGTTTCCGTGCTTCTTGGTGGGCAGGCTGGCGCGCTTGTCGCGGAGGGCCCGCAGGCCGCGGATGATCTGCAGGCGGGTGTCCGAGGGGGCGATCACTGCGTCAACGTAGCCCAGCTGTGCAGCCTGGTAGGGATTGAGGAGTTCTTCCTCGTAGCCCTGGATGATCTCGGCGCGCTTGGCCTCTACGTCTCCACCGGCCTCGGCGACGGCAGCGAGATCGCGGCGGTAGAGGATGTTGACAGCACCCTGGGCGCCCATGACGCCGATCTGTGCCGTGGGCCAGGCAAGGTTGAGGTCGGCTCCGAGCTTCTTGGAACCCATCACGATGTAGGCGCCACCGTAGGCCTTGCGGGTGATAACGGTGAGCTTGGGGACCGTGGCTTCGGCGAAGGCGTAGAGGAGCTTGGCGCCGCGGCGGATGATGCCCTGGAATTCCTGGTCCTTGCCGGGCAGGAAGCCGGGGACGTCAACCAGCGTGATGATGGGGACGTTGAAGGCGTCGCAATGGCGGACGAACCGTGCCGCCTTTTCCGAGGCCGAGATGTCCAGCGTGCCGGCGAACTGCATCGGCTGGTTGGCGACGATGCCCACGGTGTGTCCCTCGACGCGGCCGTAGCCAATGATCACGTTGGGCGCGTAGAGCGACTGCATCTCCAGGAAGTGGGCATCGTCCACGATCTGCTCAATGACCTTGCGCATGTCGTAGGGCTGGTTGGCGGAGTCCGGAATCAGCGAGTCCAGGGCGAGGTCGTCGTCGTTGAGTTCCAGTTCCTGGTCGTGCTCAACAACCGGGGCCTCGGAGAGGTTGTTGGACGGAAGGAAGTCCAGGAGTTCGCGCACGAATTCGATCGCGTCGGCCTCGTCCGATGCCAGGTAGGTGGAGGTACCGGTGGTGGCGTTGTGCTGCCGTGCGCCACCCAGGGTTTCCATGTCCACGTCTTCACCGGTGACGGTCTTGATGACGTCGGGGCCGGTGATGAACATGTGCGAGGTCTTGTCCACCATCACCACGTAGTCGGTCAGGGCGGGGGAGTAGGCTGCGCCGCCGGCGCAAGGGCCCATGATGAGGGAGATCTGGGGGACCACGCCGGAGGCATGGACGTTGTTGCGGAAGATGTCCGCGAACATGGCCAGTGAGGCCACGCCTTCCTGGATGCGCGCGCCGCCGCCGTCGTTGATGCCGACAACCGGGCAGCCGTTGCGGAGGGCGAATTCCTGGACCTTGACGATTTTCTCGCCGTTGACCTGGCTCAGCGAGCCGCCGTAGACGCTGAAGTCCTGGCTGTAGATGGCCACCAGGCGGCCATCTACGGTTCCGTAACCGGAGACCACGCCATCCCCGAGCGGCTTCTTCTTTTCCATGCCGAAGGCTGTGGAACGGTGGACCGCAAGGGCGTCGAACTCAACGAAGGAATCCGGGTCAACCAGGAGGTCGATGCGCTCACGGGCGGTGTTCTTGCCGCGTGCGTGCTGCTTCTCAACCGCTTCCGGGCCGGAAGGCTGCTCTGCCCGTGCCTGGCGGTCGCGGAAGTCGGCAATCTTTCCCGCTGTCGTTGTCAGATCGTGGCTCATCAAGTGTCTCCGGCTCTGTAGCTGATATTCGCTGGCGCAGTCCTGGGTGCGGACGGAAGCTCACTTAAGTAGCTTCCGTACAAAGAACAGGCCCCGCAGGCCAGTCTAGTGACGCCTTTGCCGCGAACCGCTGTAGAAACCCTACAATTTTCCGCGTCGTAGCCAAATCCTTCACTATGTTACCCGTCGGTAACATAGTTGGGTTAGAGTGTCCCCATGACTTCAAGCAACGACGCTTCCAGCACACTTTCCCCGAGTGGCAGCCCCTACGTCGCCACGGGTTCGCTCAAGGACCGGACCATCCTGATGTCAGGCGGAAGCCGTGGCATCGGGCTGGCCATCGCCACCCGCGCGGCCCGCGACGGCGCAAACATCGTCCTGATGGCCAAGACCGGCGATCCCCACCCGAAACTGGAGGGTACGGTCTTTACGGCTGCGGAGCAGTTGGTCGCTGCCGGCGGCCAGGCCCTGCCGCTGGTGGGGGACGTCCGCAATGACGACGACGTCGCCGCGGCAGTCACAGCCGCCGTCGAGCGTTTCGGAGGCATCGACGTCGTGGTCAACAACGCCTCGGCCATCGACCTGTCCCGCACCGACGCTGTCGACATGAAGCGGTACGACCTCATGCAGGACATCAACGTCCGTGGAACATTCCTGTTGTCCAAGCTGGCGCTGCCTGCCCTACGGGAATCCAGTCACGGCCACATCCTCACGTTGTCCCCGCCACTGAACCTCGACCCGAAGTGGGCGGGGATGCACCTGGCCTACACCATGGCCAAGTACGGGATGAGCCTGACGACCCTGGGCCTCGCGGAAGAATTGAAGGACGACGGCGTATCGGTCAACTCGTTGTGGCCATGCACCCTGATCGACACCGCCGCGATCCGCAACATGCCCGGTGGGCGTCAAATGGTGCAGGCAGCCCGTGGCCCCGAAATCATGGCCGACGCAGCGCATGCAGTGCTGACGGGGTCCGGAGCCACAGGCAACTTCTATACGGATGAGCAGGTCCTGCGAGCGGCCGGCGTCTCCGACTTTTCCCCCTACAGCCTCGGTGCGCCGGAAGACCGCCTGGTGCCTGACATCTTCCTCTAAGCGTTTTCACGGGTTCTTTTCAGGGCCGCCGGCATTCCTGGACGGCACAACTGGATAGGATTCAGCTATGGATGCCGAACAGCCAGACAGCAGCGAAGCAGTTGACCCGCCCAGCGGCATGGAGCGGCCCGCACTGGACCGCGCGGCGCTGCTGGATCCGGACTTCCTGTCCTCCGCCGGCATCTCGCAACTGAAGATTGTCGACTCCACAGGGTCCACGAACGCGGACCTGGTTCGGGCCGTGACGGTAGAGCCGGGCGAGTGGGCCGATCTCGCGGTGCTGACGGCCGAACACCAGACGGCCGCACGCGGACGCCTGGACCGGCACTGGGAAGCCCCGGAGCGCTCTGCGGTCTCAGTTTCGATCGTGCTGCGGCCCGTGACGTCCCAAGGAATGCCCGTTCCGACCCAAAGCTACTCGTGGCTGTCACTTCTCGCAGCCGTTGCCCTGCGCGAAGCCCTGCAGGAAACGGCCGGGCTGCCGGCCGACATCAAATGGCCGAATGATGTCCTTGTTAACGGGCGGAAGATCGCCGGCATCCTTGCCCAGATGACGCCTCTCGGGGACGGATCTGTCCCAGCGGTGATCCTCGGGGTGGGACTGAATGTCTCTCTCGCCGAGGACGAGCTCCCCGTACCGACTGCGACATCGCTCGCCGTGGAAGGAGCCACGACGACGGACCGCACCACGCTGCTGAAAAGCTACCTGTCGCGTTTCGCCCGGCTCTACCGCAGCTTCTGCAACTCCGAGGGTGACCCTTCGGCCGGTTTGGCCGGGGGAGCGTCCTTGCATAAGCGGGTCGAATCGGCCATGGTCACCTTGGGCCGGGAGGTGCGCGCGCATCTGCCGGGCGACCTCGAGCTGGTCGGCCACGCGTCCCGCCTGGATGAGCATGGTTCGTTGCTGGTGGTGGACCACGGTGGCCGGGAACACGTCATAACTGCCGGCGATGTGGTGCACCTCCGCGCCACAGAAAGCGGTTATGCGTAAAGAGTTGCTTCCGGGGGAGCAGGTCATCACCATCACGCGTCAACAGGCCCGCTCGCTCTTCTTTCCAGTGCTGGCCTTCATTGTGGTTCCTGCCGTCGCTGCCTATGCCTGTGCCTGGGTTATCAAGGGCAACGCCCAGCGGCTGGTGCCCTTCATATCAACGGAGTGGACACCGTGGCTCGTGGGTGCGTGCGTGGTGCTGGCGGGGTGGTTCCTGCTGGCCTACAGCATCAAGCGGGTACTGAAATGGCGATCCATCAGATACACCCTCACCAGTCGACGCATACTTGCCAGATACGGAATGTTCAGGCGCAACGACTGGCAGATTTCCCTGGCGGCCATCCGCCATGTGGAAATCCATCAGAGCCTGCTCCAACGGACATTGCACTCAGGGAATATATCCTTGGATACCGGGCACTCCGGAACAGCGCTGCTGGCAGATGTCCCGGAGGTGGGGAAATTCAGGGGCTTCATCCTTGACGCGTTGGACGAACTCCCGCAAGGTGAGGTTTTTGAGGGTGAACTGCTGGGGGACTATGAAGAATTGCCGTGGGAATTGAGAGAAGGTGGATGAGATGAGCGTTGAGGATCAGCAGTCCGGCGAGGACCTGGACCAGGAGTTCGACGCCGTACCCGAACCTTCAGTGGACGACGACACGGAAGAAGACGACACGGACGACGACGGCACGGACGACGACGACACAGACGACGACACAGCCGCCGGGCCATCCCAGGCCTCCGTTCCTACAGGCCCGCCCACTGGCGTGATGTCGGCAGAGCGGCTGGCGATCAAGGCCCTGGAGGCAAAGCTTCTTGGCGGCGAACGGAAGCTGCGTCGTCGTGAAGTGGCCGCTGGTGCCGGCGTTTCCATTTTGTCTGCCCGTAAGGTGTGGCGCGCGCTGGGTTTCCCGAACTTCAATGACGAGGACGTGGCGTTCACCGAGCGCGACCAGGCCGCACTGTCCAGCATCCTGGACCTGGTGCGCGCCGGCATTCTGACCGAAGAAGCCGCGATCTCCGTGACCCGCTCCATCGGCCAGATGACGGACCGCATGGTGGTCTGGCAGATCGAAGCGTTGGTCGAGGACATGGTGTCCGAACAGGGCATTCCGGATGCCGTGGCGCGGAAGCAACTGGTGGGTCGCTTGCCGTCGCTGGTGGATTCCCTGGAAGAGATCCTCGTCTATTCGTACCGACGCCAGCTCAACGCCGGCGTCCAACGGCTCGCTGTCCGGGCCGAAGCCGGTTTGCAGGCCAGCGAGGAAGGCCGCGAAGGGGACGAGGACGATTCCCCGTTGCCCTTGGCACGCGCAGTGGGCTTTGCGGACCTCGTCTCCTACACCAGCCTTTCCCGGAGGATGAACGAGAAGACGCTGGCCCAGTTGGTGCAGCGTTTCGAGAACAAATGCGCCGAAATCATCTCCGTTGGCGGTGGTCGACTGGTCAAGACTGTCGGCGACGAAGTGCTGTACATTGCCGAGACGCCGGCCGCCGGGGCCGAGATCTCGCTTGCTTTGGCGCAGGCCTTTACCGAGGACGAGATCCTGCCCCAATGCCGGGTTTCCATGGTGTGGGGACGCATTCTTTCGCGGCTCGGCGACATTTATGGTCCCACCGTGAACCTGGCCGCGCGCCTCACGACGCTCGCCCAGCCCGGGACGGTGCTGGTGGACGCCATGACCGCAGCTGCCCTCGGCCAGGACGACCGCTTCGTGCTGGTGCCCCAGAAGTCGGAGAACGTCCGTGGCTTTGGCGAGATCCATCCGGTCATGCTGGCCCGCGGCCGTGGCAAGGGCCTGGTTCTCGACTAGGACTGTTCGTTCCCGGGCAATGCCCGACGTTCCCCGCCGATCGATGGGCGGGCCCCACGGACTGTTGCGTTCCTGGCAGCCCATGTTGCGCACTCTTGGCTAATCGATGGATTAACCCGGTACTCTTAGCTTGTTTGTGTTGTGATGGCCCGGGGTTCGGTGCTGGCTGCCTAAAAGTGGGGAATTTGGATGACTCTGACCAATGGGTCCGGGAATCGTCGTGGCAAGATCCGGCGGCGGAGGGTTATCACGGCTACCGCCTTCACAGCCGCCGCAGCAGTGCTCGTGACGGGTGCCATTCTCTACCCCGGGTTCAAGACCACTGAAGTGGACCTGAACGACGGCGGTGTCTGGGTAGTCAGCAAGTCCAAGAATGCCGCCGGCCGGCTCAACTATCCGTCCAAGTCCCTGGATGGTGCCGTCACTCCGGCCAGCAAGGACTTCGACATCCTTCAGCAGGCCAGTGACGTGTTCATTGATGATGCCGACGGCGCCACCATCAATCCCGTCAGCGCCGCCAACATGCGCCTGGGCGGAGACCAAAAGCTCCCGGGGTCGGCAGCTGTAAGCTTCGGCAACAAGGTCCTGGCCGTCACCGATCCCTCCAAGGGCAAAGTCTGGGCGCTCACAGCCGGTTCGGTCGGCGGATTCAGTGACGAGGCCGAGCCCGTCCTGGAACAGTCCACCGGCATCGTGTCCGTCGTTGGCACCGATGACACCATCCACACCGTGGATCCGGAGACCGGCAGCCTGACGGCCACCAAAGTCGATGCCAACGGCCAGTCGGTGGATTCCCAGGTTCGCAAGGATGATGCGCTGAAGGGCGCCGGCGACCTCCAGCTGACCGCGGTGGGGGACAAGGCTGTGGTCCTCAACGAGGCCACAGGAAACATCGTCCTGCCGGGCGGAGCCACCGTCCACTTGGACGACGCCCGCGACGCCAAGCTCCAACAGAGCGGGACTGCCGCGGACTTCGTGGCCATCGCCACCAAGAAGGCACTGTTGCTGCAGCCCCTGGACGGCAGCACAGCCAAAACCATCCGAGCTGACGGCGAAGGCGTGCCCGCAGCGCCTGTCCATCTGGGCTCCTGCACCTACGCGGCCTGGTCCGGGGCCAACAAGTACCTGCGCGAGTGCACGAACGAGGCTGACAACCGCCGCGCCGACGTCCCCAAGGCGAGTGCGTCGCCGTCGTACGTTTTCAGGGTCAACCGGGACCTCGTGGTACTGAACGACGTCAACTCCGGCAACGTCTGGATGGTCAACCAGAACATGCAGCTGGTCAACAACTGGGACGACGTCATCCCACCCCAGCAAACATCTGACGACGCCGACAAGGACTCCGCGGACGAAGTCCAGCAGACAGTCCTTCCGGACCGCAGCAAACCGAACACTCCACCTGTCGCGAAGCCGGACGCTTTTGGCGTGCGGGCGGGTAAGACAACGCTCCTGCCCGTGCTTGACAACGACGCCGACTCCGACGGCGATGTCCTGACCGTCTCGGCCGACCAGGTGCTCAAATCGGGGGCGTTGGCCCCCGTCTACGGCGGCACGGGATTCCAGATCACGGTTCCTGCCGATCAGTCCGGGAGCGAATCGTTCAAGTACTCCGTGGATGACGGCCGAGGAGGGACTGCCTCGACCACTGTGGATCTGAGGATCGTTCCCCCCGGTGAGAACGCCGCACCGCAGCAGAAGCCCAACCGGAACAACGCCTTGGTGGTGCAGGCCGGAAAGATCGCCAACCAGTACATCCTCAGTGACTGGATCGACCCCGACGGCGATGACCTGTTCGCCGTGGCGGCCAGCAGCAGCGATCCCGCGGACCAGGTGCGGATCAGGCCCGACGGGCTTTTGACGTTCCAGGACTCGGGGGCCGGTCCGGGGAAGAAGACGATTTCCGTGACGGTCTCCGATGGCACGTTGAGCTCCGAGGGGCGGATCAGCGTGGATGTCCGTGCGCCGGGAGCCCTGCCACCCATTGCCAACGCCGACCACGTGGTGGCCGTCGCCGGCCAGGACACGGTTATTGCACCCCTCAAGAACGACTCCGATCCACAGGGAGGCACGCTCCGCCTGGCTCAGGCGCAGGCGGATGACCAGGCGACGGCCGTGATAGGTCCGGACCAGCAGACCTTCTCGTTCAACTCCACGAGTGTCGGTCCGCACTACGTCACCTACATGGTCACCAACGGACCTGCCAGCGCGCAGCAGCTGGTGCGCGTCGACGTCGTGTCCGGCAGCAACGACGGCGCGCCCGTGGCGGTGCGCGATATCGCCCTTCTTCCCAGCGGCGGCAGCACAGTGGTGGACGTGCTTGGCAACGACTCGGACCCGGCCGGCGGCGTGCTGGTTGTCCAGTCCGTGACGGCCGCGGACGGCCTGCCTGTCACGGTGGCGGTACTGGACCACTCGGTGGTCAAGATCACCGATATCCATGCCACGGGGCAACTTTCCCTCAAGTACACGATTTCGAATGGCAAGGCCTCCGCCACCGGAGACATCTCGGTCCAGGTGGTCCCCGCCCCCAGCAAGCTGCAGGCACCGCAGGCGAAGCCCGACGAAGTTTCAGTACGGGTTGGCGATGTGGTCACGATCCCCGTCCTGGAGAACGATTCCGACCCCAACGGCGGTGAGCTGACCCTCGATCCAGTCCTGGCGCAGCAGCCGGACGCGGCCGACGGACGGATGTTCATCGCGGGCAATTACCTGCGCTTCATTGCGGGCGACGTCCCCAAGACTGTGTATGCGATCTACAAGGTCAGCAACTCCTCGGGGCAGACCGATTCGCAGCAGGTGACCATACGCATCCGCGCCAGGGATGACGCCACCAACACCCGCCCTGAGCCCCGGAACCTGACCGCACGGGTCGTCGCCGGGATGACCGTCAAGATCCCGGTCCCGCTGGACGGCATTGACGCCGACGGCGACTCCGTCCAGCTCATCGGCGTGGACAAAGCACCCGCGATGGGCACCGCTGTGGTGCGGGACGGCTACATGGAGTTCACCGCCGGCGGCAAGTCTGCCGGGACGGATACCTTCAGCTACCGCGTGCGGGACCGCATCGGCGCCGAAAACACAGGCACCGTCATTGTGGGGATCGCTCCGGCAGAGGCCAACAACCAAAAGCCGATCGCCGTCGATGACGCCATTGATGTCCGGCCGGGGCGCCGCATTGCGGTGGATGCCCTCAAGAACGATTCCGATCCGGATGGCGACCCCATCGGCCTGGTCAATTCGTTCGAAGCCAATCCTGATCTCCAGGTGGAAGCTGCCTCCGGCAAGATCCTGCTGACGGCACCCGGCGTTGCCGGAACCGAGAGCATCAGTTACCGGATCCAGGACGACAAAAAGGCCGAAGCCAGCGCTGTGGTCAGGGTCCAGACAAGTCCAACGGCGGCCCTCCACGTTCCTGTGGCTGTGGACGACCGCGTCACACTGGCTGAGACGTTGGGCAAGACCGCCGTCGACGTTCCGGTATTGAAGAACGACTCCGACCCCGACGGCGTCGCCGAGGACCTCACCATTTCACTGCCGGATGGAAATCCAAACGCACGGGTAGGTACCGCCGGCAACGTGGTAGTGACCCTCGTCCCGCAAGAGCAACTGATCCCGTACACCGTCACGGACATGGACGGTCAGTCAGCCACCGCCGTGATGTGGATTCCAGGCCAGGGCCTCCAGTACCCGACCCTGGCAAAAACAGAACCTGTGGAAGTGATGTCCGGCAAGGACGTCACGCTGGCGCTGCAGGAATATGTCCGCGTCCGGGAAGGCCGCCAAGCCCGCATCACCGTGGCGGACAAGATCCGCGTTCAAGGCGGGGACCCCTCAAACGTCATCTCCGGTGATGGAAACGCGCTGCGGTACGCAGCCCAAGCCGACTACGTTGGCCCCGGATCCATCACCTTCGAGGTCACTGACGGCTCCGGCCCGGACGACTCCCAAGGGTTGAAGTCCACGTTGACCATCCTTACCAAGGTCATTCCGGACCCCAACGCCAACCACCCGCCGACCTTTAGCGGAGCATCCGTGGAAGCTCCCAAGGGTGAGACTACGGACGTTGAACTGGCCAACCTGGCCAAGGACGTCGACGAAAGAGACCAAGGCAACCTGAAGTTCGAGCTCGACGGCCAGCAAGCGGCAGGTTTCCAGGCCAAAGTGGAAGGTACCGTCCTTAAGATCACCCCGGACCTCTCGCTCAATCCAGGGGCCGTAGGCTCGTTCCCGCTCAAGGTCACCGATGGCCGCTCCGACGCGGTGCGCGCAACTGTCACCGCCACCGTCGTCTCGTCTAACCGGCCGCGGCCGGTTGCCAACGACGACGCCGTTGAGAAGGCCAACGCGGGCCGTTCGGAAACAGTGAACGTCCTCGCCAACGACTTCAATCCTTTCAACGACGCACCATTGACCATCGAAAACGCGGCAGTGGAGACCGGGTCCGCCGCCGGCCAGCCGACGGTGTCAGGAGAGTCGATCACCGTCACCCCGGCCGATGGTTTCAAGGGTGTCATGGTGGTCCGGTACACGGTGCTGGACAAGACCAAGGACCCTTCCAGGCAAGCAACCGGCCGTGTCCGCATCACAGTGCGGGACAAGCCCGATGCTCCGTCCGCCCCCGTAGCGACCGACGTCAGGAGCCGGACTGCCGTCCTCAAGTGGACGCCGCCGTCGGACAATGGCGCAGCCATCACCAAGTACACCGTGAAGGCGGCAGGTTTTGAGCAGGTATGCCCGACCACCACCTGCACGCTGTCCGGACTGACCAATAACGTGAAGTACGTGTTCACCGTTTACGCCACGAACGAGGTAGGCGACTCGCCGGCATCCACGGCGTCCAACGAAATCCGGCCCGACGAGAAGCCCTCGCCGCCGGATGCCCCCACGGTCAAGGCCGGGGACAAGAACATGGCAATCACCTGGACCCCTGCCAAGACGGAGGGGTCGCCGGTGAAGCACTACAACCTGGAAATTTCACCGCCTCCGGCCAACGGCATTGCCGTGAAGAACGAGGTCACCGGACTCACATACACCTGGCCGGGACTGACCAACGGTGTGAAGTACAAGGTGCGTGCCCAAGCGGTCAATGAGCTCGGGCCCTCCGATTGGGGCATGTATTCCGTTGAGGACAACCCCGCAGGCCTCCCGGGGGCACCGGCGGCTCCCACTACCGCTGTGGTGCAGTCCGTGGGAGCCCAAAACCAGATCCGCGCCGATTGGACTGAACCGGATGTCAATGGTGATCCCATCAAGGCGTACTACGTCACCATGAGTGGTGGCAATGGGGTGCCCCAGACGCAAACGATCCCAGGCAACGTCCGCTCCGCAGTCTTCACCGCACAGAACGACGAAAAGGGCTACACATTCACTGTTCAAGCGGAGAACAAGGCCGGAAAGGGAAGCGTTAGTGCGCCTTCCGCTCCCCGGCGTGCCACGGGCATGCTCGGCACCGTCAACAACGTGTCGGCAACCCCGGCCAACACCGGGGGAGCAGGTCGTGCGGTGACCATCAACTTCACCGTTCTCGACCAAAGTCAACGCAATGGGTCCAGCCAAAGCGAAGTGAGCTACCGCTACGTCGCCAGTACCGGACAGTCGGGTCCTATCAGCCCAGGGCAGACGGTGAGCGGCTTCACCAATGGGCAGGCCACCACCATCACGGTCAATGCCGTGTCCACGGTGGCCCCAAGCTCCAATCCCAGTGCACCCGCCACCACCACACCGTATGGTTCGCCTGGCACCCCCTCGGCCTCCGGTGCCAACGGTGGCCAGAACCAAACCACGCTGACCCTTAACTGGTCCTCGCCTTCCACGGGCAGCAACGACGTCGCCGCGACCAAGATCAGGATCACCGGCGGGGGAACGGACACCGGGTGGATCAACGAATCCGCCTCCGGCAGCCGGGTTGTGAACACGGGCGGCTACAACCAGACCCGGACCATTGAGGTCCAGACCTTCAACTCGGTGGGCCAAGGTGGAGCCGTGGCTTCGGCCAGTGCCCAGAGCGGTCCGCAGAAGACGTCGTGGGACGCTACGCTGCCGGCCGGCAGTTTCCGTACCTGTACGGACACGGCGGCATCGGGACAGACGTCCTGGGACCCGAACACGCCGGGCCACCGCTGTGACGGCGTGGTCTACGGCACCCCGTGGCAGTACGAGTCAAACGGTTCCTTTACGGTCAATTGCTACATCAACCGCAGCACCCCGTACCTGAACTACGCGGCGTGGTACCGGCTGACCAGCGGTCCCAATGCCGGACGCTTCATTGCGCAGGGCAACACCACCCTGGGCGATCCCGGACCCCACCAGATACCGCAATGTTGAGGCCATCAGCACCGCGGCGCGGGGCAGTTGTCCCCATCGCGCTTCACGGCTCCAAGACAGTACGCTGTCAAAGCCAATGGATAGCCCGGTCTCGGGTTTCCTTGGCTGGCCGTGGGGCGCGTGGGATAGTCTTAGGGACTGAAAATTCCGCCGCCGTTCGGGGGTACTGCGGATTGTACGGCTGCCGGCACCTGCCGGATGGCTTGGAAGCCACTGGGGGGCGGCTGCAAACAAAGGGAATTCTGGGGCTGTGACAACTTTCTTCGGCAAGCTGGGGCTGAAAAAGCGTCAAAACAAGAAATTCATAGCGGGCACCGCTGCCACTGCAGCAGGGGCTTTGCTGGTCGCGGGTGCTGTTCTGTACCCGGGCTTCAAGACCACCGAGGTGGACTTGAACGACGGCGGCGTGTGGGTTGTGAGCAAAACCAAGAACGCTGTGGGGCGGCTGAACTACCCGTCCCGCGTCCTCGATGGTGCCGTAACGCCTGCCACCACCACGTTCGACGTCCTGCAGCACGACGGCAACGTCTTCGTCGATGACGAATCCGGTTCCACCATCAACCAGGTGTCCGCCGCCAACCTGAAGCTTGGCGGCGATAAGCAGCTGCCGTCGTCGTCGCAAGTCAGCTATGGTTCCACGGTCCTGTCCGTGACCGATCCTGCCCGTGGCAAGGTGTGGGCACTTTCTCCGTCCACGGTCAACGGCTTCGACGAGGAAGGCACCGAACCCGTCCTGACCGGCGATCAAGGCATCGTCTCCGCAGTCGGCGCGGATAACCGCATCTACACCGCCGACCCAGGCAAGGGCGAGATCACGGCCATCACCGTGGACGCGGACGGCCAGCGGACCAACTCCGAAGTCACCAAGGTGGACGAGCTCAAGGGCGCAGGCGATCTTCAAATCTCGGTGGTGGGAGACAAACCTGTTGTCCTCGATGCCGCCTCCGGAAACCTTTTCCTTCCCGGTGGCCGCAAGCTCCAACTCCAGGATGCCCGCGAAGCCAAACTCCAGCAGACCAGCGGGGAGAGCAGCTACGTCGCCATCGCGACCCGCAAAGCCCTCCTGAAGCAGCCCCTGGACGGATCCACGGCCGCAACAGTCAACGCCGACGGCGAGGGAGTTCCGGCTGCCCCGGTCCAGGTCAGCAAGTGCGTCCACGCCGCCTGGTCCGGCGCCAACAAGTACGTCCGCGACTGCGAGAACGACGCCGACGACAAGAAGAACGACGTCCCCAAAGCCAGCGCTTCCCCGAGCTATGTGTTCCGCGTTAACCGCGACCTCGTGGTGCTTAACGACGTGAACTCCGGCAGCGTATGGCTGGTCAACCAGAACATGCAGCTGGTCAACAACTGGGACGACGTTGTCCCGCCCAAGAACCAGTCCGATGACCAGGACCAGGAGTCCGCGGACAACAACACCATCAACGTCCTCCCGGACCGCACCAAGCCAAACCGACCGCCGGAGACCAAGCCGGACGAATTCGGCGTCAGGCCGGGCCGGACCTCCATTTTGAGCGTGCTGGACAACGATTCAGACCCCGACGGCGACGTCCTCACCGCTTCGGTGGGTCCCAACGGCCCCAAGATGGGGACGCTGGAAAACATCTACGGGGGCTCCGCTTTCCAGATCAAAGTTCCCGCGGAGGCCAAACCGGGAACGGAAGTCTTCGACTACAGCGCCGCAGACGGACGGAGTTTGTCGGCCGGTGGCAAGGTCACCCTCCATGTGGTGGCTCCCGAAGAGAACAAGCCTCCCTTCTTCAAGCGGGGCGAGCCCACCACCATGCTCGTGGAGCAGGGAAAGTCCGTCAGCCAGAACATCCTCACCGATTGGATGGATCCCGACGGTGACGACCTCGTCCTGCTCGATGCCAAGACGGACAACGACCAGGACCAGGTGAAGGTTCGCCGCGATGGCCTGCTCACCTACCAGGATTCCGGCGCAGCACCGGGCAAGAAGAACGTCACCATCACCGTGTGGGATGGCAGGGCCACCACCACGGGCCGTATCGTCGTCAACGTACAGCCCCCGGGCGCGCTGGCACCCGTGGTCAACGCCGACCACGTGACAGCCGTTGTGGGGCAAGACCTGGTCATTGCGCCGTTGAAGAACGACGTCGATCCCAACGGCGGCGCTTTGCGCGTTGCCCACGTTGAGGCTGCCGGACCCGCTGAGCTGGGACCGGTGACCGACGGCGGCACTTTCACCTTCCGGAGCACCACGCCGGGTCCGATCTACCTGACTTACATCGCCAGCAACGGGCCGCAGAGCAGCCAGGGCCTCATCCGCGTCGATGTCGAGTCCGGCAAGGACGCAGGAGCTCCCGTTGCCGTCCATGACGTTGCCTTGCTTCCCGTTGGAGGCAGCGTCCTGGTGGACCCCTTGGCCAACGACTCCGATCCTTCCGGGGGAGTACTGGTCCTGCAGTCAGTGACGGTCCCAGACGGCTCGTCCGCCTCGGTCAGCGTCATTGACCACAGTGTCCTGCGTGTCACCGATGTCCTCGGTGCCAAGGACCCCTTCGTCTTCAGCTACACCATGTCCAACGGACGCACCTCAGCGACCGGAACGGTGGGCGTCGTCCCGGTGCCGGCTCCGGCCGTCGTCGAAGCTCCCCAACCGAAACCGGACGAAGTGAACGTGCGGGTGAACGACGTCGTCACCATTCCAGTCCTGGACAACGACACGCACCCGCAGGGCGAAGAGCTCTCCGTGGACCCCGTCCTGGCCCAGGGCATTCCCGAAGAAGACGGCAAGGCCTTCATTTCCGAGAAGACCCTGCGCTTCATCGCCGGACCCACGCCGAAAACGGTGCGCGCCATCTATAACGCAGTGGACCCGCAGGGCCAGAAGAGTGCTGCCGCGGTAACCATCCACATCCTTCCCCTGGAAGGCACCCAGAACTCGCGGCCGCAGCCGCAGAACCTGACCGCTCGCGTCGTGGCCGGAGGCAGCGTCCGGATCCCGGTCCCGCTGGACGGCATCGATCCCGACGGCGACTCGGTGCAGCTCACCGGCATCGACAGCACACCCACCATGGGAACCGCGACGGCGGGAAGCAGCTTCATCGATTTCGTCGCCGCTGGTGACGGTGCAGGAACGGACACGTTCCGGTACAAAGTGATTGACCGGCAGGGTGCGGTCAACACCGGAACTGTCACGGTCGGCGTCGCGCCCCGGGGGGAGAACAACCAGAAACCGGCTCCCGTCGATGACGAGGTCAAGGTTCGCCCCGGTCGGCAGATCGCCGTTGATGCCACTGCCAACGACACCGATCCCGACGGTGACATCATCCGTATCCTCACGGACAGCATTGAAGCCGATGCGGGCCTCGACGCCCATGTCAGCAAGACCAGCGGCCGCATACTGGTTACCGCGCCCGCCGCTGAAGGCACCGTCAACGTCCGCTACTCCGTGGCCGATGACCGTGACGCAGTGGGACAAGCCAGCATCCGCGTGGTGGTGAAGAACGACATCCCGCTCCAGGCACCGATCGCCCGCGATGACCGGGTGACGTCTGCACAGACACTGGGCAAGACCGCCGTGGATGTTCCGGTCCTGAAGAACGACGAAGACCCCGACGGCGTGGGGGAGAACCTGAAGATCAGCACCGACGTGACAACCGCGCGCCCGGGTCCCGAGGGCAATGTGATCGTCGAACTCACCGAGCAGCCGCAGTTGGTGCCCTACACCGTGGAGGACGTGGACGGACAGAAATCCACGGCCATCATCTGGGTTCCCGGCATCGGCCAGCAGGTTCCGACGCTCGCCAAGGACGAGGTCATTGAACTCGTTTCGGGCCAGTCGGTGACCGTTGACCTGGCCGAATGGGTGAAGGTCCGTGAGGGCCGCTCGCCACGGCTGACGCAGACTGACCGCATCAAGCTCATCGGCGCCGACGGCGCTGATCCCGTGGCCAACGGTGGTACCGGCCTGAAATACACTGCTGGAGCCGAATACGTGGGTCCTGGCTCCATCAGCTTCGAAGTTACAGACGGAACCGGGCCGGACGACCCCAATGGCTTGAAGTCCACCCTGAGCATCCGCACCAAGGTCCTGCCTGATCCCAACAAGAACAACCCGCCTGTCCTCCTGGGCAGCGATGTGGAAGTTCCCAAGGGTGATTCCGCAAGCCTGGATCTTGGGAAGCTAACATCGGATCCTGACTCCGACGATGTCCAGAACATGAAGTACGAGCTCACTGGTTCTGCCACGAGTGGCTTCAAGGTGTCGGTGGACGGCAAAACCCTGAAGGTCTCCGCGGATGACTCCGTGCAGATCGGGCAGTCCGGCACTGTCCAGGTGAAGGCCAAGGACCCCCGTGGCCTGGAAGCTGTTGCTACCTACAAGCTCGCGCTCTCGGCGTCCAACCGTCCCAAGCCTGTTGCCAACGATGACGCTGAACCGGATGCACAGTCCGGGAAGCCTGTCACCGTGAACGTGCTGGCCAATGATTCGAATCCGTTCCCGGACACCCCGCTGAAGATAGTCTCGGCGGTCACGGAGACGGGGCAGGGAACTGCCGAGGCCAGCGGCGACAGTGTGACCGTGACGCCTGCCGGCGGCTTCACAGGGACCATGGTGGTTGCCTACACGGTGCAGGACAAGACGGGCGAAATTTCCCGCTACGCCACAGCGCGTATCCGCTTGACCGTCAAGGACAAACCAGCGGCGCCCACCACACCCTTGGCTCAAAGCGTCGGTGACCAGACAGCGTTGCTCACGTGGAACGCCCCTGCAGACCGCGGCTCACCCATCACCAAATACACGGTCTATGGCGAGAACGGCTTCAAACAGGATTGCCCGGCCAACACGTGCACCTTGACCGGCCTGACCAACAACGTGAAATACCACTTTGCGGTCACTGCCACGAACGCCATCAACGAATCCGAACGATCCCCGGTCTCGGCCGAGGTCCGGCCGGACGTGAAACCGGACACGCCGGTTGCTCCAACGCTGAAGTTCGGCGACAAGCAATTGTCGGTTGCATGGGTTCCCCCCGGCAGCAAGGGTTCGCCCATCAAGTCGTACGACCTTGAGATTTCCCCGGCCCCGGCAGGACAGAATCCCCAGATCCAGAACCTGACGGGCAACAGCCACGTCTGGACGGGCCTGACCAACGGCGTGGCCTACAAGGTCCGGGTCCTGGCCCGCAACGACGCCAAGGAGCCTTCCGAGTGGAGTACCTACTCTGCTGCGGAGACCCCGGCAGGTGTCCCCGCGACACCTGCCGCTCCGTCGGTGGCCGGCGCAGGATCGGTCGGCAGCCAGAGCCAGTTGCAGGTCAGCTGGGCGGCGCCGAACAACAACGGCGACGCCGTGTCCAGCTACACCTTGACCACGTACCGTGGTGGCGCCGTCGTGGGTTCGCAGGCTGTAGCAGCGACGTCCCAGAACGTGACCGTTGACAACTCCGAAGCCGACTATTCGTTCACTGTCTCGGCCACGAACAAGGCAGGCGTCAGTGGCGTGAGCCAGCAGTCCAATGCCATCCGTGCTGCAGGCAAGCCCGGAATGGTGGGCGCGCCGTCGGCGGCCCTGGTGGAAACCAACGCCGACGGCGGCAAGATCCGCGTCGCGTTCAACCCGCTCTCCGCGTCCGAACGCAACGGTGCCAACGCCAACGAGATCAGTTACCGATATGCGCTGACCTCAGGCGGCGGCAGCGGTGCCATTCCCGCCGGCGGCGGCGTGGTGGCAGCACCCAACGGTACAGACACCGCCGTGGTGGTTTGGGCGATCTCGACCCGTAACCCGACGCCCGGTGATCGCAGCCCGGCGTCGAACACTGTGAATCCTTACGGCCTTGCCTACGCTCCGACCGTTACCGGCAGCAAGAGCAGCGGCGTGGGGGACAAGACAGTGTCCTGGACCTGGAACGCCCCCAATGGCAACGGCCGGCCGGTTACCGGCTACCAGTACAGCCTCGACGGCGGTGCCTGGCAGGATACGTCCCAGCGGAGCTTCTCCAAGACTGTCGGATTCAGCGAAACGCACACGTTGCAGGTCCGCGCCGTCAGCGGCGGGCAGGCAGGACGGGTTGGCAGCGACACCTCGCGCAGTGGCGATGCGCCGCCGCCCCCGCAGCCTCCGGCAGGCGAGATCAGGGCCCACAACAACACGTGCCCCGGTAAGCCCGGACAGGCCGATACCTACAACCCGAGCGGCCCGAGCTGCGGCGTTGGCTGGGTCTCCAACTCCGAAGGGTGGTTGAACGTCAACTGCACCAAGGACATCTACAACAACGGCACTCCCTGGTACCGCGTCACCCAGGGCAGCCACCCCGGCTGGTTCGTGAAGTCCACCACCGTGGATCTGCGCGGAACCAAGCCCGGCGGTTGCTAGCCACGTCCGGCCGGCCGGCACCAACAACAACTTCATCCCAACACCCCAACACAAGGAACAGGATCAACCGATGACCATGACAAACGAGCAGGCCGCGTGGTTTGCAGAAACGTTCGAGAAGCTCGTTGCCAACGTGGGCCAAGCCGTCCTGGGCAAGGAACACGTCATCCGGCTGACGTTCACTGCGATGCTGGCTGAGGGGCATGTCCTCTTTGAAGATGCACCCGGCACGGGCAAGACCTCCCTGGCCCGTGCTTTGGCTGCCACGGTGCAGGGTTCACACAACCGCATCCAGTTCACCCCCGACCTCCTGCCCTCGGATGTCACGGGTGTGACCATCTACGACCAGAAGACGCAGAAGTTCGAGTTCCACAAGGGACCGGTCTTCAACAACATCGTTCTTGCCGACGAAATCAACCGTGCTTCCCCGAAGACGCAGTCTGCGCTGCTGGAAGTCATGGAGGAGTCCCGGGTGACCGTGGATGGCACCACCTACGAGGCAGGCCGCCCGTTCATGGTCCTGGCCACCCAGAACCCCATCGAGCAAGCTGGTACCTACCGGCTTCCGGAAGCCCAGCTGGACCGCTTCCTTATCAAGACCTCCATTGGCTACCCGGACCACGCCTCCACCGTCCGGCTGCTGGGCGGGGCCAACCTGAAGGACCGGTCGAAGGATCTGACGCCGTTGATCACGACGCAGGCCGTGGCCGACATGGCGGATCTCGCCGCTACCACGCACGTGGATACCGCAGTGCTTGAGTACATTTCCCGGCTGTGCGAGGAGACCCGTAACGCCTCCGAAACCCGCCTCGGCGTTTCGGTGCGTGGAGCCTTGGCCATGGTCCGTGCGGCCAAGGTGTGGGCAGCGGGACAGGGCCGGAACTTTGTGCTTCCGGACGACATCAAGGAGCTCGCTCCAGTGGTGTGGACGCACCGTTTGGTGATGGATCCTGAGGCAGAGTTCTCTGGCGCCACGCCGGACGTCGTGCTCACGCGCGTCCTGGCCGAAGTGGCCGCCCCGCAGCAACGCGCCACCGCCTAAGCCAGCGCAGTTCCCTTCTCGCACCGTTCGAACAAAGGCCCCTACATGTCCTCCAGCAAACCCCTGACCAGGGCTGCTGATTCGCTTAAGCGCGCCACGTCAGCAGTTGGCGGCACGATGCGCTCCCTGCGTGGCTCCGGCAAAGAAGCGGGCAACCGCCCTGGCAGCCGAAGCACGTCCGGAAAAACCAGGAAACTGCACCCCGCCGCTGTGTGGGCCGAGGCTGCTGGCACGGCAGGGGAGTTCCTCGCGCCGGCCTGGGAGAAAGTCCGTTCCCTATGGCTGCGCTTTGTCTGGCCGGCACTCTCCGTTGTCAGCCTGCTCGGCTGGGTGGTGCTCGCAGCGGCGATCGGGCTCTGGTGGGCAGGCCAGTCCTGGGGCTGGCAGGAAGCCAAGTCCGCGGCCTTGGTGGCCTTCCTGCTCTTCGTGCTGGCCGTTGGCTTCATTGTGGGCCGCTCGGCGTACGGCGTGGTTCTGGACCTTGCCCGCACCCGTGTCGCGGTGGGTGACGACGCCGTGGGAAGCATTGCCGTTTCCAATGTCTCCACACGCCCGTTGCTGCCTGCCGCGCTGGAACTTCCCGTGGGAGCCAACACGGCCGTCTTCCACCTGCCGCGGATGAAGCCGGCCCAGGTCCACGAGGATCTCTTCACCATTCCCACAGCCCGCCGTGCGGTGATCGTGGTCGGACCGGTGCGCTCCGTTCGCGCCGACCCTCTCCACCTGCTGCGCCGCCGCGTGCTCTGGACCGAACCGGTTGATCTGTTCGTGCACCCGAGGACCGTGGCGCTCGGGGGTTCCGCCGCCGGGTTCATCCGCGACCTCGAAGGCATGCCCACCACGGAACTTTCCAGCGCCGACGTCTCCTTCCATGCCCTGCGCGACTATGTGCCGGGCGATGACCGGAGACACATCCACTGGAAGACCACGGCCCGCACCAACAAACTCATGGTCCGCCAGTTCGAGGAGACGCGCCGGGCACACCTGGCCATTTCCCTGTCCATCAACACCGACGAGTACGACACCGAAGCGGAATTCGAAATGGCCATTTCGGTGGCGGCCTCCATCGGCCGCCAAGCCATCAGTGAACAGCGGGACCTGGACGTCCTGACCCAGAAGGGGCCGCTCCGCTGCGAAACCGGCCGCAACCTCCTGGACGACATGACCAGGATTGTCGGTGCACCCATGCGGAAGACCGCCGTCGATCTTGCCCGGACCCTCTCCGATACCGTCCCGAATGCTTCCGTGGTGTTCTTCGTGGTCGGCAGCCATGTCACGGCCACGCAATTGCGTTCGGCCTCAGCGTCCGTCCCACCGGGAGTCCGCAGCCTTGCCGTCCGCGTCCAACCCGGCGCCGCGCCGTCGAGGGCCAACATCGCGGACTTGACGGTCCTCACTGTGGGCGACCTGGACGATCTCGCCATTGTCCTTCGAAAGGCGGCAGCATGAGCACCGCGCCCAACCTCCGCGTCCGTCCGCGTGCGGAAAAGCAGGCTAAGTCCGGTGCCCGGGCCAAGGCACGAGCCGCAGGCGGATCTGTCTTTGCCGACGACCGGCCATTGTGGCACTTCTTCGTGGACTGCGGCGCCCTGACAGTGCTGCTGTTCCTCGGCGTTCTTGGCTTCACGCTGAGCTTCGGTGGGGACGCACGCTTCCTCGTCGCTGGTTTGGGCGGGGTGATCCTCGGGCTCGGCGTTGCCGTCCTGAATGCCCATCTCCGGCTCGGTCTCCTCATCACAACAGCTTTGGCCTTTGGCGCCTACATGGTGTTCGGTTCGGCGCTTGCCGTGCCGGATTCCGCGGTTCTCGGATTCCTGCCAAGCTTCGATTCCCTGCGAACGCTCCTGTTGGGCATTGTGTTCTCGTGGAAGGACATGCTCACGGTCGGCGTTCCGGTCGGAACAGCCAACGGCACGTTGATCGTGCCGTTCCTGAGCTCGCTGCTCATGGCCTTGGCGGCAGGGCTGCTGACCTGGCGGCTGAAAAGCCCCTACTGGCCGTTGCTGCCGGTTCTGGTCCTGTTCGTCACGGGCATCGCCTTCAGCACCAGCTCGGGCTTCCTGAACGTGGAGCGCGGCGTGTCCTTGACCATTGTTTCGATCGTCTGGGCGACGTTCCGCCGCGATGTCCTCCGCCAGCGCAGTACCCGGACCGTCTCAGCCAACAGGCCGGATTCCGACGCCGGTGCGGCCCGCCGCGGCCAGCTCCGCCGCCTGGGGACTGCAGCCGCGGTCATCGCCGTGGCCGTGGGCGTAACGGCTATCGCATCACCCCTGGTGACCGCCAGCGACGACCGCAAGGTGCTGCGGAACACGATCGTCCCGCCGTTCGACCCCCGTGATTACATCACTCCACTGGCGAGCTTCCGGAGCTTCGTCAAGGACGAAAAGGACACCACGCTCTTCACGGTCAAGGGCTTGCCCAAGGACGCCCGTGTACGGCTGGCAGCGCTGGATGCGTTCAACGGCCTGAACTACACCATGGATCCGAACAGTTCCGGGAACTTCAGCAAAGTTGGCGACGCCAAGTCGTTGAACACGCTGGCTGATTCCGGGAGCCCGGTGGAAGGCACCAACTACACTCTGGACATCACGGTGGAGGACTACCAGGGTTACTTTGTCCCGGGCGGCCGCCACACCACCGGGATGAGCTTCGCGGACACCTCCGGCGCGGCATCGGGGCTCTACTTCAATGCAGGCACTGATACTGCGGTGACCACCAAGGGACTGGGCAAGGGCGAGAACTACACTGTCCAGGTTTCCGATCCCGGCACTTTGGAGCATGGACAGCTCACCCAGTACGACTTTGCGAAGCTCACGTTGCCCGACGCTGAGGAAGTTCCCCCGATCGTTGCCTCGCAGGCCAACGAACTGTCCGCGGATGCACCCACCGCGATCGACCGTGTCCGGCAGATCGAGGCCCACTTCCAGAAGAGTGGTGCCTTCAGCAACGGCCTGGTGGCAGAGGGGCAGCTGCCCAGCCTTCCGGGCCACAGCGCGGCCCGCATCCGCAACATGCTCTCCGCCAAGCAGATGCTGGGCGATGACGAGCAGTACGCAGTATCCATGTCCCTCATGCTCCGCCATTTGGGCATTCCTTCGCGCGTTGTAATGGGTTTCTACCCGGATCCCAAGAGCCCCGAAAACGGCGCCGGCGATGTCAAGATCACGGGCAAGGATGTCCACGCCTGGGTAGAGGTGGCCTTTGACCGCGTTGGCTGGGTCTCCTTCGATCCCACACCGCCCAAAGACAACGTGCCCATCCCGCCGGATCCGCAGAACAAGTCAAAGCCGAAGCCCCAGGTACTGCAGCCGCCACCGCCGCCGCAGGAGCCCGCGGACCTGCCGCCGGACTCCACTCCCGACGCCCTGGACGCGGACGAGAAGAAGAACAACCCCTGGTTGTTCTGGGGACCACTGCTGGCTGCGATCGGTGTTGCCCTGATTCCTTTGGGGATCCTGGCTATCCCGCTGCTGTTGATCCTCCTGTTGAAGTCTCGACGCCGAAAGGCACGTTTCCGTGATGGCCACCCGGCCCAGCGGGTTGGCGCAGGATGGAGCGAGGTATTGAGCCTTGTCACCGACATGGGTGCATCGATCGACACCAAGTCCACCAGGCGCGAGTCTGCCTCGGTGATTGCGGACGCTTTCCCCACAGCCGGCAACACCACTACCGTGCTTGCGCACCGCGCCGACGCCGCGGTGTTCGGTGCCGGCCAGCCGAGCGAGTCGGAGGTCAAGGAGTACTGGGAGATCGTCGACTCGTCCCTGACCGATATCACTGGAAGCGTCGGATTCTGGAAGCGGCAGCAGGCACGGTTCTCTCCGCGCTCGTTGTTGTCCGACGGCAGGGCGGCCCTCCGCCGTCGGAAACAAGACCCTTCCAATCCCGGCGGGCGGCGTTTGAAACTGCCATTCACGAAGGACACCACGGATGAGCAGTGACGTTGAACTGTGCCCGGCCTGCCGTCACGCTGTCCGTCCGGGGGCGGCGTTCTGCAACCAATGCGGATCGCCGCTGAACAACCGGGGCGCCCGTAAAGAAGGCAACATCAACCATGCCCAAAGGGCGGCCCTGGAGTCCGCCGCCCGGCAGGGCGTGGCCGATCCCGGTAGTATCTCCGTAGTGTCGGCGCCAGTATCGCCGGTGCTTCCGGGGACAAGTGCCGAACCGGACAGACTGCAGGGGCCAGGGGGAGGGACCACCATGACCACCAAGCTCGACCTCGTACCCGCTTCCGCCGGGAAACGGATGGGCGCGGCAGCCTTGGACTGGCTGGGTCCCGTCGCCGTCCTGGCCACGACATTTGCCATCGGCATCGCCGGCATCACACAGACGCGCCGGAATGGCTTTATTGTCTACGACACCGGCCTGCTGGTTCTTCTTGGCAGCATCGGCCTCGCAGTCACCGTGATCTACACGTTCGTTCTGCTGGGGGTGGAGGCAAAGTCGGGCAACACCATCGGCAACCAGCTCATGGGCATCCGCAGCGCCGACGCGGACGGCTACGCACCGGGTGCTGGGGCGGTTTTCGTTCGCGGCATCGTGACTGGCGGCCTTCTCGTTGTGGGGTCCTTGGCTGCAGTCATCCTGTCGGCCCTCGGCCTGCTGGGGCTTGTCGCGTGGATCGCGCTCCCGCTGATGGTGCTCGGTGTTGTATGGGCCATCCTGGTGGTGGTCTCCAACGCCTGGGACAAAAACGGCAAGTTGCGCGGCTGGCATGACAAAGCGGCAAAGTCCTTGGTGTTCGATGTCAACGCCGGCCGGAATCCGGTAATCTCGGGCGGCATCCAAGGTCCCTACAGCTTCGCTCCCATGGACCTTCCCCCGGTCCAACCGGTTGCTTCCCCCGTGCCGTCCGGGCGGGCCCCGGCCCCGGCGCAGGCTCACCCAACCCAGGCGACCGCGCCGGTGACCCCGACCGCCCAGGCCGCTCCGGCGTCGTCCGTTGCACCGGCCGTGCAGCCCTTGCATGATCCCAACCAGTGGCGTCCACCGACCCCGCCTCGCCAGGTTCCTGTCACGCCACAGGTGCAGCTTGCCCCGCAGCAGGCCGCCGCGTCCCATGCGGCTCCGGTCGTTCCGCAGCCGGCTGCGGCCGCCCACCCCGACGACGACGTCGAACGCACCCAGATGCGTCCCGGCACAGCCCGCGCCCAGGCAGTCCTGCGGATACGGGTGGATGACGGCCAGGATGTCCAGCTCGGCGGAACTGTCCTGCTGGGCCGCAATCCCGCTGCCCAGCCCGGGGAAAACGTTGAGCAGCTCCTGCCGGTGTCCGATCCCGGCAGGTCCATCTCCAAAACCCATCTTCATCTCCGGGTGGACGGCGACGGCGTGTGGGTAACGGACCGCAATTCAACCAACGGCAGTGCCGTCACCACCCCCGACGGCATCCAAACCAGGCTCCAACCGGGCGAAGCTGTCTTCGTCCGCCCCGGTTCCACAGTCCACTTCGGGGACCGCTCCTTCCACCTAGGACAAGCATGAATTCACAGCCGGCCACTCCCGCAAACGCCGACGCCGGCCCAGCCGCAGGCGGTACCTCATTCCGTCTCAGCTACGGATACGGAACCGACCGCGGACTTCGTCGCGAGCTGAATGAGGATTCGTTCATCGCCGCGGACCCGGTCTTCGCCGTCGCCGATGGCATGGGCGGGCACGAGGCAGGCGAGATAGCCAGCGGCATGTGCGTGCGCACCCTGGGCAGCGCTCCCGAGTTGGCTTCCGGGGTCCGCACGGCGTCAGCGGCGGATCTCCAGGCTTGCCTGTTGAAGGCCGACGCCGCCATCCGCGACGCAACGGGTGCCCGCGCCGGCACCACGCTTTCGGGTGTGGTTGTGGTGGAGCAGATGGGTCTTCCGTACTGGCTGGTCATGAATATCGGTGATTCCCGGACCTACAGGCTCAGCCAGGGCGAATTCGCCCAGATCAGCGTGGACCACTCGGAAGTCCAGGAGCTTGTGGACTCGGGGGATATCACCTCGGAGCAGGCGGCCGTTCATCCCCGCCGGCACGTTGTGACGCGCGCGCTGGGAACCGGCGATGAGACGGAGGCCGACTTCTGGTTGCTGCCCATCCAGGAGGGCGACCGGATCATGGTCTGCTCGGACGGACTCAACGGCGAACTCAGCGATGACCACATGTTCCGTATTCTCAGCACGGTCGCCCACCCGCAGGACGCGGTGGACGCACTTATCCAGGCAGCGCTGCGGAGCGGTGGTCGGGACAACGTCACCGTGATTGTGGTTGATGCCAAGAACGTCCTGAACGACGCCGGTATCGCCATTACGGCGCCCCGCCCGGAAGTCGGGTCCGAGGTGGAGGAGGACACCCTTCCCAAGGCCTGGGTAAACGGCACCGGCCAAAACGACCAAGAGGAAGGCAGCGATGGCAAGCAGTAATCTCCTCTCCCACACGCGGTACCAGCAGGGTGACTGGTTTGGTGTTGTTCGCAATGGAACCGTTGTCCTTCTTGGGCCGGAAACACCCCATGCCTTGATCGACACTGTCTGGGAGCTGCTGGAATCCTCACCCGAGGCCCATGAAGTACTGAACGAAGTCACCGGGGCTTTTGGTGTCTCGCTTAGCCGTATCCCGCCGTTCGGCATCATTGATTCCAAGGACGCGCTGCGGGTGTTCCTCCGTGGCGACCTCGAATTGGCAGTGCATCTGGACGGGCGCCAGGAACATCTCACAGGCCGTGACGTCACCACCTGGACGGAGCGCCGCATTGTCGGTGCGTCCTCCTTCAACGTCTACATCGGTGCGCCGGCTGCCGCCGGGATGGACCGGCCGCTTTTGGATTCCCTCCCCGTCAAGGACGGCGTGGTGCTGTTGGCTTCCCTGGAAGCCGCCGGTTCGGCCCCTTCAGCGGCGGATCCCGTGCCGGAAAGCGACATAGCGCCGGAACAAGACACAGCGCCCGAAACCCACGTGATGCCGAACGCGCACGTCGCGTCTGTTTCCGACGAAACCATGGTCGGCTACCAGGAAGCCGACCTCGGGCTGACGATTGCACCAGGCCAAGCCCACGCCATCGAGGGCCCTGTCCCGGCCGCACCTGAAACGAAGGCCGTCGAGGACGGGGACAGCGGACAGGAAGACACGGAGCAGGCCGGGCTCGCAGTGGGGGAGCCTGAAGTGGGGGAGCCCGCTGGACAGGAAGAGCCTGCGGGGTACATTGCTGCTGAAGCCAAAGAAGCTGAAGTCCGTTCCGGCGATGAGGAGCTCCCCGCTCCGGACCGGTCCGGCGAAGACGGTGCCGTGGACGATTCGGAAGTCCCGGTCCACACCAGCACGACTGATCCCGTGGGTCCCTCGCTGGAGAACACCACGAACTATGACCATTTGTGGGACAAGACTGTGATGCGCACCATCGAAGACGCCGCAGTCCGTCTGCAGAGCGACTCTGATGACCACGACACTCCTGCGGGCCAGGCACTTGGCCCGCAACCGCCGTCGGCTCCGCAACCGCCGTCGGAGCCGGAAGGAACCGTCCCGGACCTGGCTGGCCCGGAACCGCTTTCACCTGAACCGCTTTCACCCCAACCGTTGGTTATCCCACCCGTGCAGGCAACTGCGCCGGTGGCCGGTCAGTCCGCCGGCGCGGCGCCGGCCGGTGGACTGATTGATTCGGTGCCGTGGCTGCGCAGCGCTACTTCGGCGCCGGTGGCTGCTCCCGCCCCACAGGTGCCTGCAGCCTGGACACCCGCGCCTACCAGCGGCCCGGTGGACGAGGACTCGGACCACGACGGTCAGACAATCATGAAGAGCAGCCTGCCCGCGGCCGATGACGGGGAAGCTGCCGCCGCGTCCGGTGCGACGCCGGCCGTCAACGGTCCCAGTGTGCTGGCCAGGGTCTGCTCCCAGGGACATGCCAACCCGCCCACCTATCCGCTGTGCTCGGTGTGCGGAGTTCCCGTCTCCGGGGATGCTGTCCATGTCCCGCGGCCCCGTCTGGGACGCATGCGGCTTTCCACCGGGGAACTGATCGACCTCGATCAGTCGCTCATCATCGGCCGCCAACCCTCGGTTTCGCGCGTCCAGGGCGGCACCATGCCACGGCTGGTCCAGGTGGAGAGCCCCGGCGGGGACATTTCGCGATCCCACGTCGAGGTCCGCCTTGAAGGCTGGCACGTGATGCTGTGCGACCTGAAGGCGACCAACGGCACCGTGCTTATCCGCGAGGGCCAAGCGCCCCGACGGCTTGCCCAAAACGAGATGGCCATCCTGCTGGATGGCGATATCGCCGAACTCGGCGACGACATTTCATTGCGTTTCGAGGAGATTCTTTGAGTTCCAAGAGGCCCCCCGCGCCGCCTCCGCCTATCCCGGGGTTCAAGTACATCAGCTTGCTTGGCTCCGGTGGCTTTTCCGATGTTTACCTTTACGAGCAGGACAGGCCGCGCCGTAAGGTAGCGGTCAAGGTGCTGCTGTCAGACCTCAAGACGGAAGGGGCACGCCGCCGCTTCGAGTCCGAGGCGAACCTGATGGCGCAGCTGTCCTCGCACCCCTACATCGTGACGATTTTCGAAGCGGAGATCACCGAGAGCGGCCACTCGTATCTGGCCATGGAGTACTGCTCCCGGCCCAGCCTTGACGTGCGCTACCGGCGGCAGCGCTTCAGCGTGGACGAGGTCCTTGCCGTCGGCATCCAGGTTGCGTCCGCCGTCGAGACCGCCCACAGGGCCGGAATCGTGCACCGTGACATCAAGCCGGCCAACATCCTGGTCACCGACTACAACCGTCCGGCCCTCACGGACTTCGGCATCTCAGGCACCATCGGTGCCGATGCCGAGGACGACGCCGGCATGTCCATTCCATGGTCGCCGCCCGAGCAGTTCCGTGGTGGTGCCGTGGAGGGCGTTCCCGTGGACATCTGGGCCCTGGGGGCCACGCTCTACACGTTGCTGGCGGGCCGGTCACCCTTCGTGCTTCCGGGACAGGACAACTCGCAGCGGGAACTGATCTCGCGCATCACCAACGCGCCCCTTCCCAGGCTGGGCCGCGCCGACGTTCCGGAATCGTTGGAATTGGTGCTGGCCACCGCCATGGCGAAGTCCCCAGGCTCCCGCTACTCCTCAGCGCACGCCTTCGCTTTGGCGTTGCAGCGGATCCAGACCGAGCTGAACCTGTCCGTGACGCCCTTCGAAGTGCTCGAAGAACCAGGTCACGGCGATGAGCAGCACCCGGATGACAACTTCGAGGAAACCCGGGTCCGGAGCATCGCGTCGATCGACCCGGACGCGTCGGGCACAGCCACGACAGGCTCTGCACCGACCTTCCCTGCCCGAACTTTTCCTTCGACTGTTCCCGGGAACAACCCGCCGCAAACAGCCCCGCAACCGGCAGCACGGCCGACCCTGTCCCAAGGCTCTGCCCAGCAGGCAGCAGCTGCTGCCCAACAGACAGCGCCGCCGCGATTCCACACGGCCCAGCCGGTCTTGGACGAGCCCGATTCTTCGGAGTCCACCGTCCTTCGCGGCTGGCAACCCTCGGGCAGGCAGGACATCGTTGACGATACTGTCAGTCGCTCCGCGTCGCAGGCATCCCAGGACACCGGCAATGAAGCGCCGGCTGCGGACCACAGCAAACGAAACTTGTGGCTTGCTGCAACGGGCGCGGCGGTGCTGGTTGTGGCGATCGTGGTCGGAGTGGTGCTGGGCGCCCAGGCGCAGCCGAAGGTGGCACCCACAGAGGCGGCCAGCAAGCCGCCGGCGGACCCGATAGGCGATGGTGGGGTTCCCGAGGTTACGGACATCACTTACGAGATCCAAAGCGGGGGCACCTCAACGACGCCCTTGGTGGTTTTTCGCTGGGACAGCCCTGACTGGAAGGTGACGGACACTTTCAAGTGGCGACTCAAATCCGCGAAGTCCGAGGGCACCTACGAATCGACGTCCGAACTTTACGCCATCATCACGGGCCACGCCGAGCGGCCCCTCTGCATCCAGGTCATCATGGTCCGGGCGGATGGTTCGGCATCGCCGGGCGGCCCTGAGTCCATTGCCTGTGTGGAGAAATAGACGGCTCATGACAGAAACACGTTGTCCAGCAAGGAGGCACAGATCATGGGGGATCTAGCAATAGATTTCTGTGGGGAATGGTACGAACCATCCGACGAGGACGTCTTTGACATCGGCCGCGAAGGTGACCTGGAAGTAGACGACAACCCGTACCTGCATCGCCGCTTCCTGCAGATTGCCCGTTACGACGGAATCTGGTGGCTGAGCAACGTTGGCAGCATGCTGTCGGCCACGATCGCGGATGGCTCCGGAGGCATGCAGGCATGGCTGGCACCGGGTGCCAGGATCCCGTTGGTGTTCAGCCACACCAACGTCATTTTCACCGCGGGCCCCACCACCTACGAGTTTGCGGTGCACCTGAAGACGCCGTCTTTCCGGCACGAGGCACGCGAGGAAGACCAAGCCGGGGACACCACCATTGGCCCCGTGGTCTTCACCGATTCACAAAAAGCACTCATCGTGGCCCTCGCCGAGCCGATGCTTCGCCGGGAGGGTACCGGTTTCAGCGCCATACCGTCTTCTGCTGAGGCCGCCAAACGCCTGGGGTGGGCCCTGACCCGTTTCAACCGCAAGCTGGACAATGTGTGCGACAAGCTCGACCGCGTTGGCGTCGTGGGTCTTCGCGGCGGAGCCGGAAAATTGGCCACCAACCGCCGGGCGCGCCTGGTGGAGCATGCCGTGACGTCCCACCTGGTGACGCCGGCTGACCTGCATCTTCTTGAGAAAATGAGTGAGGTCGACGAAGGATGAAGTTCCGCCTGACATTGCGGCGTGACCCTGCGGAAGCAAAGGACCTCGCCGTAACCGTGGACGGCCGCGCCACCGTGGCCGACATCGCCACCGAGCTGTGGGCTGCCGACCCCGCACGCAAGGGCACCGAACCGCCGTCGAACCTGTCTATCAGCGTGGACGAAGCGTTCGTCGGCGGTGGCTTGTCCGGTCATGTCCTCAGGCCCACGGAGAACCTCCTGGAATCGGGCCTTCGCCCGGGTTCCAAGGTTTCGCTGGCGCACGTCAGTGAGGAATTCGCCTCCAACGGCCACGGCACCAACAGGGGCCCAGCCGCGGCGACGTTGCGTGTCATGTCAGGGCCCGACGTCGGACGCGAATTTTCGCTGCCGTTCGGCACCAGCTACATCGGCCGGGACCGGGACGCCGACATCCGGCTCTCCGACCCGCTCACCTCCAAGCGCCATGCGCGCATCACCGTGGGGGAGACGGTGGAGATCGTGGACACGAACTCCGCCAACGGTCTCCTCATGGACGGCCTGCCGGTAACGCGGGCCACGCTCGCATCATCGGACACCGTGACGCTGGGCGACACTACGGTGGGCGTCGTCTCCCTCTCCCGGAACCACGGTGGCGGCCCGTCGTCGCCACTGGTGGATTTCAATCGCTCGCCGCGGGTGCTGCCTCGGTTTGAATCGCCCAAGCGGGTTCCACCAGCTGGTCCCAAACGCCCGGAACACCAGCCGTTCCCGTACATCATGCTGGTTGCTCCGCTGCTGATGGGCGGCGTGCTCTTCGCGGTAACCCAGAACCTCCTATCCGTGCTCTTCATGGCGATGATGCCGCTGTTCATTGTGGGCCACTACGTGGATCACAAGATGCAGGGCAAGCGCCAGGCGAAGGAAGGCCACAAGCAGTTCAAGGCCGCCATGCTGGCATTCCGCGAGGACATCGACAAGCAACAGAACATTGAGCGCGCCGTCCGGCTCCAGGAAGCGCCCTCGGTGAGCGATGCCGTGGACGCGATCTACAAGCTCGGGCCCTTGCTGTGGACCAACCGTCCCGAGCACCAGCACTTCCTGGGCGTCCGTTTCGGTTTGGGCTCCGCGCCTTCGCGCATTCCCTTCGATGAGCCTGCCGCCAACGAGACAGAGCCGCAGTACATGCGCGAAATCCAGGAATGCCTGCAGCAGGTGCGCGTCATCGAGGGCGTGCCGATCGTGTCACAGCTGCGCACTTCCGGTTCCTTCGGCGTTGCGGGGGACCGCAGTGTGGTTGATGACGTAGCCCGGGGTATGGTGCTCCAGTTGGTGGCCCTCCATTCGCCTGCCGAGGTGGTCCTGACCGCTTTGACGTCGCCGCGTTCGCGTGAGCGCTGGGATTGGTTGCAATGGCTCCCGCATGTCGGTTCAGGCCACAGCCCCCTTTCGGGTGACCACCTTGCGGCCGGCCCTGGCGCGGGCGCTGCCCTGTTGTCCCGCCTGGAAAACCTCGTGGAAGAGCGCGAGTCCCTGTCCAAGGAACCGGGCCCCCAGCCGCGTCCGGGCCTCAAGGACGAGAATCAGGAAATCCCGTCTCCCGTAGTGCCCGCCGTGCTGGTGATCGTGGAGGATGACGCTCCCGTGGACCGCGGCCGCCTGACCAGGCTGGTTGAACGGGGTCCGGACTACGGTGTGCACGTCATGTGGGTGGCGGCAAATGTGCAGTCCCTTCCGGCCGCGTGCCGCGACTTCCTGTCCGTCGACGGCGACCACGGCACCACTACGGGCCAGGTCCGCCTGGGCCGGCACACCTACCCGGTGAGCTGTGAAAGCCTCGACGCCGATCTCGCCACGCAACTGGCGCGCATGATGTCGCCGCTGGTGGACGTCGGCAACCCGCTTGAGGACGACTCCGACCTCCCGCGTGCAGTCTCCTACGCCACGTTGATCGGCAAGGAGCTGATGGACAACCCGCAGGCCGTCGCCGAGCGGTGGCAGGAAAACAACTCAGTACACGCCACGGCCGTTCCCAACCGCAAGGACAACGGAAGCCTCCGTGCCCTCGTGGGATCCAAGGGCGTGGAACCGTTCTACCTGGACCTGAAGAACGAGGGCCCGCACGCGCTGGTGGGTGGAACCACCGGTGCCGGCAAGTCCGAGTTCCTGCAGTCATGGGTCATGGGCATGGCGGCCGCGTACAGCCCGGACCGCGTCAGCTTCCTCTTCGTCGACTACAAGGGCGGTGCGGCTTTCGCCGACTGCCTGCACTTGCCCCACACGGTGGGCCTGGTAACGGACTTGTCCCCGCACCTGGTTCGCCGGGCACTGACTTCCTTGCGGGCCGAGCTGCATTACCGGGAACGTCTCCTGAACCGCAAGAAGGCCAAGGACCTGCTGGCGCTGCAGCGCGAGGCCGATCCCGAGGCTCCGCCCTACCTGATCATCATTGTCGATGAGTTCGCGGCCCTCGCCACCGAAGTTCCCGAGTTCGTTGACGGGGTGGTGGATGTGGCAGCCCGTGGACGGTCCCTGGGCCTGCACCTCATCCTTGCTACGCAGCGCCCCGCCGGTGTCATCAAGGACAACCTGCGTGCCAACACCAACCTCCGTGTCGCGCTGCGCATGGCTGACGAAGTGGACGCCGTGGACATTCTGGGCGTCCCCACGGCCGCGTACTTTGATCCGTCCATTCCCGGCCGTGGTGCCGCGAAGACGGGACCGGGGCGCATTCAGGGGTTCCAGACCGGATATGCCGGTGGCTGGACCACCGAGAAACCGCAGCGTCCCAGGATCGACATCGTGGAGATGGCCTTCGGGTCCGGACCTGTGTGGGAGCCGCCGCTGGAAGCCCAGGTGGAAGAAGAACCCGCCGGCCCGAACGACATCGCGCGGATGACGGGAAACATCATCCGGGCAGCCGATGTCCTGTCCATTGCCCCGCCACGGAAACCGTGGCTCAACGAGCTCGCGACAACCTACGATTTCTCCAAGCTCCCCAATCCGCGCACCGATGAGCGGCTCCTGTTGGGCGTTGCCGATGACCCCGCGCACCAGGACCAGCCCACCGTGTTCTACGAACCGGACAAGGACGGCAACATGGCCGTCTACGGTACGGGTGGATCCGGCAAGTCGGCAGCGTTGCGGGGTATCGCGATTGCGGCAGCGGTAACTCCCCGTGGCGGACCGGTACACGTCTATGGGATCGACTGTGGCTCCTCGGGCCTGAAAATGCTCGACGGCCTTCCCCACGTTGGCGAGATCATCAATGGTGACGACGTCGAGCGTGTAGGGCGCCTTTTGCGGTGGCTCAAGGAAGTAGCCGACGACCGGGCAGCGAGGTTCGCCGAAGTCAGGGCCTCCACCATTGTTGAATACCGCCAACTGGCGAACCGGCCGGAGGAGAAGCGCATCTTCATCCTGGTGGACGGTATGTCCTCTTTCCGGGAAAGCTATGAGTACAGCAACCTCTCCGCGCTGTGGGATATCTTCCTGACCCTGGCAACCGATGGCCGTCCCCTGGGCATCCACCTCGTCGTCAGCGGTGACCGCACCAATTCCGTTCCGGCGTCGTTGCTTGCCTCCATCCAGAAGCGACTGGTGCTGCGGCTCAGTTCTGAAGACGACTACATGACCTTGGACGTCCCCAAGGATGTCCTGAACGCTGCCTCACCTCCGGGCCGCGGACTGCTGGACGGCCTCGAAGTCCAGCTCGCCGTGTTGGGCGGCAACTCGAACCTGGCTCTGCAGGCCCGTGAAGTGTCCAAACTGAGCCAGGCAATGGTTCGCCAGGGCCTCGAGCAGGCACCCCAGATCCAGCGCCTACCGGAGCTTGTGGATCTGGATATCCTGCCCATTGGCGCTCCGGACAACCCCGTTATTGGTGTCGACGACGAAACGCTGGGTTCAGCGGCCATCGCCGCCAAGGGCTCGCTCCTGCTGGCAGGCCCTCCCGGCTCGGGCCGGACGGTCGCGCTGGTCACGTTGGCCTACGCCCTGCGGCGCTCCAACCCACGCACCGACCTTATCTACATCGGCTCGCGCCGCTCGGCGGTGGCATCGTTGAACATCTGGAGCCGGTCGCTGGTAGGAGCCGATGAGGTCTCCGACGTCATCGACGACCTCGTTGACAAGGCTTCCGACAACCCGGGCAGCATGGCCATCTTCATTGAGGGCCTGACCGAGTTCACGGACACATTGGCCGAATCCGGGGTTGGCCGGCTGGTCACCGCTGCCATCAAGGCAGACCAATGGGTGGTTGGCGAGTCCGAAACATCCACCTGGTCCCAGGCCTGGTCTTTGGCGCAGCCATTCAAGTCCGGACGCCGGGGCCTCCTGCTCAACCCGGGGGACGTGGAAGGGGACACGCTCCTGAACACTTCCCTGGGCCGCATCAGCAAGGATTTCATCCCGGGCCGCGGGTACATCGTGGGTCGAGGAAAGGTCCGCAAGCTGCAGATTGCCATGCCACCGGAAAACCGCAGCTAGGAGGCCGTTGGGCTTGAATGTCGGTGGCTTGCGGCAAGATAGACCTGTGAGCACACCAGAAACTGCGAATCCGGTAGAAACCACAGGTGACCACTCCCCGGCTGTTGCCGTGGAGGGGGAGGGAACACCGCCCGCGGAGTCCTTGCGGGACGAGCATGAGCAATTGGCAGACCTCGTCCGCAAGTACCGGTATGCGTATTACCAGGAGGACTCGCCCACGGTTTCCGATGCGGAGTTCGACGAACTCTACCGTCGCCTCGAGGAACTCGAAGCTGTCCACCCGGAACTCGTCACCAATGATTCCCCCACCCAGGAAGTGGGCGGGGAAGTCTCCTCGGCGTTCGCTGCCGTGGAACACCTGCAGCGCATGTACAGCTTGGATGACGTCTTCTCCTTGGAAGAACTTGAGGCCTGGGTCCGGAAGGCCGAGGCTTCCGTGGCGAAACTCGGGGAAAGCGTTCCACCCATTGCGTGGCTGACGGAGTTGAAGATCGACGGGCTCGCCGTGAACCTGCTGTACCGGGACGGCAAACTGGTCCGTGCCGCTACACGTGGCGATGGCACCACCGGTGAAGACATCACCCATAACGTGCTCACCATCAAGGAGATCCCGCGGGAACTCAGTGGCTCCGGATTCCCCTCGGAAGTGGAAATCCGTGGGGAGGTGTTCATTCCCTCCAAAGCGTTCGTGGAGTTCAACGAGACACTCGTGGCCGCGGGCAAGGCGCCCCTCGCCAATCCGCGCAACGCCGCGGCCGGTTCATTGCGCCAGAAGGACCCGGCCGAGACAGCCAAGCGACCCCTGAGCATGTACGTGCACGGCATCGGTGCGCGCGAAGGTCTGGAAGCGAAGAGCCAGTCCGGGACCTACAAGCTGCTGGAGCAGTGGGGTCTCCCGGTCAGCCCCTACCTCAAAGTGCTCGGCTCCTTTGAGGAAGTGCTGGAGTTCATCGCCCATTACGGAACGCACCGTCACGACCTTCAGCATGAGATCGACGGCATTGTGGTCAAGATCGACGACTTCGCCACCCAGCGCGCCCTCGGGTACACCTCCCGAGTCCCCAGATGGGCCGCAGCGTACAAGTACCCGCCGGAGGAAGTGCACACCAAGCTCCTGGACATCGCGGTCAACGTTGGGCGCACAGGACGCGTGACTCCTTTCGGATTGATGGAACCCGTGAAAGTGGCCGGCTCCACGGTGGGGATGGCCACCCTGCACAACCAGGATGTGGTCAAAGCCAAGGGCGTCATGATCGGCGACATCGTGATCCTCCGCAAAGCCGGCGATGTCATTCCGGAAATCGTGGGGCCCGTGCTGGCACTGCGCGACAAGCAGGATCCTCCGGTGCGCGAATTCGTGATGCCCACCGAGTGCCCGTCCTGTGGCACTCCGTTGGCACCGGCGAAGGAAAGCGACGTGGACATCCGTTGCCCCAACGCCAAGTCCTGCCCTTCCCAACTCCGTGAGCGCGTGTTCCACCTGGCCGGCCGCGGTGCTTTCGACATCGAAGCCCTGGGCTGGGAAGCCGCCATCGCACTCACCCAGCCGGCAGAGCCCGAGACCCCGCCCCTGACGAGCGAGGCCGGCTTGTTCAGCCTGACCCGTGAAGCCCTGGCGGACGTGAAGATCCGTCGTGAAAAGCGTTCCAAGGGTGTGGGAACCGGTGAATACGAGCTCGTTCCGTACTTCTACACCAAGGGAACAGCCAAGTCGCCGTCGAAGCCCACAGCCACCACGGAGAAGCTCTTCGTTGAGCTGGAGAAGGCCAAGAAGCAGCCACTGTGGCGCGTGCTGGTGGCTCTGTCCATCAGGCACGTAGGTCCTACGGCATCCCGGGCCCTGGCCACCGCCTTTGGCAGCATGGACGCCATCCGCAGCGCCACTGAGGAGCAGATTGCCCATGTTGACGGCGTAGGCCCTACCATCGCGGCGGCACTGAAGGAATGGTTCGCTGTGGACTGGCACAACGACATCGTGGACAGCTGGGCTGCAGCCGGAGTGCGGATGGAGGACGAGCGGGATACCTCAATGCCGCGGACCCTTGAGGGACTCACTGTCGTCGTCACCGGAACCCTGCCCAATTTCAGCCGGGATGAGGCCAAGGAAGCCATCATTATCCGCGGCGGCAAGGCCTCCGGATCCGTTTCCAAGAACACCAGCTACCTGGTGGCCGGCGAGAGTGCCGGCACCAAACTGGACAAGGCCGAGCAACTGGGTATTCCGGTGTTGGATGAGGACGGATTCCGTGAGCTGCTGGCCAACGGACCGGCCAAGACCGAAGCAGAGCCCGAAGCCGAAGCAGACCCTGAAGCCACAGCGGCGGAGGCTGAAACAGAATGACGGACACCACAGAGTTACTGGCCGTTGCCAGGCGCGCCGCAGCCGCAGGGGCTGCCGTGCTGGCCGGGCGCTCGGTCAGCGGTACGGCAGGCCACGGCCTGGAAACCACCAACAAGGGCGAGGCCGGCGACTGGGTCACCGCCTTCGACGTGGCGGCGGAGAATGCGGTCCGCGAGGCGATCCTGTCCGAACGGCCGGATGACACCATCACGGGGGAGGAGCACGGAACCACGCGTCCCGCGGAGCCTTCCCGCTACCGATGGTCCATCGACCCGCTGGACGGGACCACCAACTTCATCCGGAACATTGTCTACTACGCCACCTCGGTTGCCGTGGCGGATTCCGACGGCGTATGGCTGGCCGGCGTCGTTCACGCACCTGCCTTGGGACGCGTGTACTCAGCAGCCCGGGGCCAGGGAGCGCAACTGGAAACCGGAGGGCAAACCATCTCCTTGTCGGGGCCCGTGCCGGGCCGGACAGGGCTGATCCTGGCCACCGGTTTCAGCTACGATCCCCTGACCAGGGCCGATCAGTCGGCAGGTCTGGCTGAGCTCATGGAGGGGTTCGCGGATGTGCGCCGCTTGGGCTCCGCGGCGTTGGATCTTTGCCTGGTGGCAGACGGGACCTTCGATGCCTACGGTGAGCGTGGCTTGAACGAACACGACTTTGCTGCGGGTGCGTTGATCGCAGAAGAAGCGGGGTGCTGGGTTCGCCGGCCCAGACTGAGGAGTCCGCTGGATGGAGGGCCCAGCACGGAGGATCGCCTGGCGGCGTGGATGTGTGCCGGTGCCTTGGAACTTTCCGGCAAATTCCCCTTGTGACGGGATTTCGCTGTGACCCGGGTTTCCCTGTGATCCGACTTCCCCGGAGGAAAACCGTCCCGTGATCAAGACACTCGCCATCGCCAACTACCGCTCCATCCGGGATCTGGCCATCGAGCTTCACGGCCTGGATGTCGTGACCGGGGCCAACGGCAGCGGCAAGTCGTCGCTGTACCGGGCCCTGCGGTTGTTGGCCGAATGCGCCGGGGGAGACTCCGGAAACGTGGTGGGCTCCCTGGCCAGGGACGGCGGTTTGTCATCGACGCTCTGGGCAGGGCCGGAGAACATCAGCGACGCCATGCGCCGGGGTGAAGTTCCCGTCCAAGGCACTGTCCGCCGGGAGTCCGTGAACCTGAAACTGGGCTATTCCGGGGACGAATTCGGCTATCTGGTGGATCTTGGCATGCCGGTGCCCGGCGGCGTCGGATTTGACCAGGAAACCGGCCGCCCGAGGCCTTCGGCGTTCGGACTCGATCCCGAAATCAAGCGGGAGCAGATATTCTCAGGGCCGGTCGCCAGACCTGGCTCCTTGTTGGTGGACCGTAAAGGAAGCCTGGCCAGGCTCCGTGACGCCGAGGGCCAATGGACCGAGCTGTCGCGCCGCCTGGATACCTTCCAAAGCATGCTCACGGAAGTGTCGGACCAGGACCGGGCACCGGAGGTACTGCGGGTACGGGACTCGGTCCGTTCATGGCGCTTCTATGATCATTTCCGGACCGACACGGACGCACCGGCCCGACAAGCCCAGATCGGGACCCGCACCCCTGTGCTGCATCCCAGCGGCAGGGACCTCGCGGCCGCGCTCCAGACCCTCCGCGAGGTGGGTTTCGAGCAGAAACTGGACGCCGCCGTGCACCATGCCTTTCCCGGAAGCCGGCTGGAGATTGCGGTCAATGACGGCAGGTTCAGTGTGGAGCTGAAACAGCCCGGAATGCTCCGGCCCATGAAAGCCGCGGAGCTCTCCGACGGAACCCTGCGTTTCCTTCTGCTCACTGCCGCTTTGCTGACTCCCCGGCCTCCGGAACTCATGGTGCTCAATGAACCGGAGACCAGTCTCCACGTTGACCTGATGCCGGCGCTGGCCGGACTGATTGTCCAGGCCAGCGCCTACAGCCAGGTGATCGTGGTGACGCACTCCGAAGCCCTGCTCACGGCACTCCGGGCCAGCGGGTCGGCACACGAGCACGATCTCTACAAGGACAAGGGCGAGACCAGGATCAAGGGCCTCGGCGCGCTTGAGGGCCCATCGTGGAGCTGGCCAAAGCGGTGATCACCGCAGCGGATGGACTGGACTAGATGGACTGGACTAGAAGGCCGAACCGATGGAGGTCAGCTCCTGCGCTGCCGTTCCGGCGTAGCGGTTGACGGGCCGTTCCAGACCGTAATGTCCGCGCAGCGTGGAGGCCGTGTACTCGGTGCGGAACAGACCGCGCTCCTGCAGGATCGGGACCACCTGGTCAACAAAAACTTCCAGGCCGGAAGGCAGGACCGGAGGCATGATGTTGAAACCGTCAGCCGCGCCGGCATGGAACCACTCCTGGATGGCATCCGCAACCTGTTCCGGCGTGCCGGTGAACGTCCTGTGGCCCCGGCCGCCACCGAGCCGGGCAATCAACTGCCTGACGGTCAGTTGCTCCCGGCGGGCCAGTTCGACGATCAGTGTGTACCGGCTCTTGGCTCCTTCGATGTCGTCCTCCGACGGCAGGTCGGCCGGCAGTGGCCGGTCCAAGGGAAGGTCCTCGGGTGAAAGCCGCAGTGTCCGGGCAAGCTGCTCGCGCGCGTACTCGGGCTTGATCAGGTGATCAAGCTCCCGCTCCAGCTTGAGGGCCTCGGCTTCGGTGGAACCGATCACCGGGACGATGCCGGGCAGGATCTTGATCCCCTCCGGATCGCGTCCCGCAGCCGCGGTGCGTGCCTTCAAGTCCGAGTAGAAGTCCTGGGCATCTGCCAGCGTCTGATGTGCTGTGAAGACGGCTTCGGCATACTGCGCCGCCAGGTTCTTTCCGTTTTCGGAGGATCCTGCCTGGACAATCAGTGGGTGCCCCTGCGGTGACCGGGGGACGTTAAGGGGTCCACGGACCCGGAAGTGCTTGCCTTCGTGGTCAATGACGCGGATCTTCTTATCGTCGCCCCACACTCCGTCGGCCTTGTCGGCAAGAATGGCGTCGTCGTCCCAGCTGTCCCAGAGCTTTTGCGCCACTTCGATGAACTCGGCTGCCCGTTCGTAGCGGACTGCGTGTGCGGGCTGGTCGTCCACTCCGAAGTTCCGTGCCGCGTCAGGGCCGGCCGTGGTCACCACGTTCCACCCTGCGCGTCCGCCGCTGACCCAGTCCACGGAGGCGAAACGGCGTGCGAGGTTAAAGGGGTCGTTGTAGGTGGTGGAGGCTGTAGCGATGAGGCCGATCTTTTCCGTGGCCGTGGCGATGGCTGTCAGGAGCACTGTCGGTTCGAGTTTTCCGGCCGGCCGCCGGCCTACCTCGCCGAAGAGGACGGGCGAGTCGGCGAAGAAGATGGAGTCCAGCTTCCCCCGTTCCGCGGTACGGGCAAGGTGCTGGTAGTGCTCTATTTTGGTCGAGGCAAAGGGGTCGCTTTCCGGAAGGCGCCATGAGGCCTCATGGTGTCCGGTGCTCATGAGGAAGGCGTTGAGGTGCAGTTGGCGGTCTGGCGGGGTCATGGTTTCTCCTCGGTTCAGGACGGTGTGGGGGCGGGTGTGTGGCAACATAAGCACGTCCGCGAAGAGCACCGCCAGCAGCCCGACATGTGCCCGCAACAGCGCGAAACCGGGGTTCACCGGGCGCAACGGAACGGCATTGAACGCCACGGGAGGCAACAGAAAGGCGCTGCGGGCGGTTCCGCCACACGGCTGCGCAAGCCGGCCATCCGGCGTCGTGCTGTGACCAGAGGTGATAGTTCCATCACGGAAAGCCGCCTTTGGTGACCTGGATGGGTGGGGCGCGACTACCATTGGTAGGTGCTTTCGCCGATTACCGTCCGTCCCGCCCTGCCCGAAGACTACGACGCCGTTGCCCGGATTACGCAGGACTCCTACGTCACCGCGGGGTACTACGGCGATGCCGACCACCCGTACCTGCAGAAGCTTCAGGACGTGGCCGGCCGCGCAGAGCACGCAGATATCCTGGTGGCTGAGCGCAACGGCGAGGTCATCGGCTCCGTCACGGCTGCTCCGGCCGGTGGGGGCTTCTCGGACATCGGCCTTGAGGACGAGTTGGAACTGCGCACCCTTGTGGTGGATCCGGCTGTCCAGCGCTCCGGCGCGGGGCGCGCCTTGGTACAGGCCGTCGTCGACCAAGCCAAAGCCATGGACGGTATCAACGCCGTGTCCTTGACCACGGGCGCCACCTGGGAAAGCGCCAACGCGTTGTACGCCCGCACCGGCTTTGGCCGCGCACCGCATCGCGACTGGTTCGTGCCCGGCACCGACATAAAACTGTTCGTTTACAGGCTCGAGCTCGGGCAGTCATAAAGTTTCCTTCGAAGCGCCGGTCACCGGGCCGGGCGCAACGACAGGAAGGCGCGGCATGCGCAAGACATTCGGTACGGGTTCGGTCTGGGAGCAGACCCTTGGCTACTCCCGCGCAGTCCAGGTGGACAACACCCTCTTCATTTCGGCGACGGCTGCCAGCGGGACCGTGGACGGCAAACCGGCGATTGTGGGCGACGGCTTCTACTCCCAGACCAAGTACATCCTCGAAAAGCTGGGGACGGTCCTGGAAGACGCCGGTTTCTCCTACGAAGACGTGGTGCAGTCCAAGCTGTACCTGACGGACATCAGCAAGTGGGAAGATGCCGGCCGCGCGCACGGCGAGGTCTTCGGCGAGATCCGCCCGACGCTCTCACTGGTCCACGTACTGCCGTTCCTGGATCCGGAAATGCTCGTGGAGATCGAGCTGGTGGCTCAGAAGTCCGCGTAGCAGCGCGGCAAACCGGTTTTGTGGGCTGCCGGGTCAGCCCGGAATGCCGTAGCGGTGTTCCGGGCGGCCGGTGGTTCCGTAGCGCAGTTGGATCTCGACGGCGCCGTCGTCCGCGAGCGAGGACAGGTACCTTTGCGCTGTGGCCCGGGAAACGCCAACCCGTTCCGCGACCTCCGCGGCGGAATACTGTTCGTCGGGGAGCAGGGATTCCAGGACTGCAGCCTCGGTGGCGGACCGCGGTTTAGCAGCAGGAGCGACGTCGCCGGGAATCAGGGAACGCTTGGCCCGCTCAATGGTGGTCTGGTCGATGGCGGTCTGCTGTCCCAGGATCCGGCGATAGCGGGCATAGGACCTGAGCTGCTGCGATAAGGACTCTGCAGTAAATGGCTTGAGCAGGTACCCCAAAGCGCCCCTGCGGAAGGCCACTTTGATGGACTGGGCATCAGAAGCGGCGGTGAGCATCACGGCGTCCACGTCCAGTTGGCCCAGGAGATCCAGCCCGGATCCGTCGGGCAGGTAGACATCCAGCAGCACTAGGTCCGGCCGCAGGCTGTGGATCGCCTGGAGTGCCTGGGATACAGATCCGGCCGGAGCCAGGGCCATGAAACCCGCCACTGAATCCACGTATGCAGCGTGGAGCCGTGCCACGTGGAAGTCGTCATCCACGATCAGCACCCTCAGGTCCTCAGCCACCGTTGTCCTCCCTCATCGTTGAGACGGATCCGGTGGTTCCGGATCCGGCGCCGTCCATCACTCCGGGGATGGTGGCCATGAACACTGCACCGGGCCCTCCTGCGGTTCCCGGTTCCAGGACGCGGACATCGCCGCCGCGCCGACGCGCCAGCTGCCGTACCAGCGCAAGCCCCAAACCCTGTCCGGCCCCCGGACGTGACGGTTGCTCCGCCGTCGTGAAGCCCTCCGCGAAAACCTCTTCGGGTTCCAGGCCACCCAAGCCGTCGCCGGAGTCCGCCACCACGATGTGCAGCGCGCCGCCGCCGGGGCTTTGCTCGTCCAGCAGTTCTATGTCCACCCAGCGCTCCGCGGCAGACCCGGCGACGGCGGCGCTCACTGCGTTGTCGATCAGGTTGCCGAGCACGGTGGTGACGTCCTGGGGGTCGGCCACGTGCCCGCGCACCAGGGTTTCAGGGCCGATCCGCAGGGCGACGCCGCGTTCGGAAGCTTCCACGCCCTTGGCGCCGACGAAGGCCTGGAGGTAGGGATCCTGCAACAGTTCGGCTTGCTCCACCGGGAATTTCAACGGACCGGTGGCTGAGATCCTGGCCAGGTACTCCTTGGCGGAGTCGTACTGGCCGATGCTCATGAATCCGGCGATGGTGTGCAGCTGGTTGGCGAATTCGTGGCGCTGGGCACGGAGCGCGGCGGACATGGTGCCCACAGCATCCAGCTGCCGGGTCAGCTGCTGCAATTCGGTGCGGTCGCGCAGCATGACCACCCAGCCGAGGTCTTCCTTCCGGTGCCACGCCTTGCGTGCGCTTGCCACGAGGACCCGTTCGCCGGCCACGATTTCAACGGCTTCGGCGTCCCGCGCTGCCGGCCGCGTGAGCTGCTTGAGTTGTTCCGGGACGTTGGCCGAGGTCCAGTGCTGGCCGGTCGCATCAGGGATGTCCAGGAGCCTGGCAGCGGCTGCATTGAACACCGAGATCCGGCCGTCGGCCGCGATGCCGATCACGCCATCATCCACGCCCTGGAGCACAGCAACCTGGTCATGGACCAGGGTGCTGATCTCTTCAGGTTCCAAGCCGAGAGTGAGCCGCTGGAGCCGGCGGCGGAGCAGGAACGAGGCAAGGACACCGGCGAGCAGGGCGCCGCCGGCGGTGAGGGCGATGGGCGCGATGTCCCGCACCAGGCTCTTTGTCAGGGATTCCACGGAGTATCCCACGCTGACTTCGCCCACGATTGTGCCCGGGGCGTCGGGGGAGTAGACGGGCACTTTGGCACCGGCGGAAGGCCCCAGTGTGCCGGTATTGCGTGTGGTGATTTCTTCGCCGGCGAGGGCCACTGAGGGATCGGTGCTGACCCGTTCACCGAGGCGTGCGGTGTCCGGGTGCGCGAGCCGCAGCCCGGTTTCGTCCGTGATGACGACGAACAGCGCGCCGGTCCGGACCCTGGCTGCTTCCGCCGCGTTCTGGAGGGGGCCGGCGGCGAGGACGTCGGGCGGCGGGGTGCCCTCTTCTTTGCTGATGGTCTGGACGTCCGCGCGGATGTCGGGATCGGCGGCAACTGTCCTTGCCAGGGTCAGGGCCTGGTTTTCTGCTTCGTCACCGATCCGTTCATACACCAGCCAAGCGTGGACGATGCCGCTGAGCAGGACTACCAGCAGTACCACCCCGAGCTGGAGGAGGAGGGTCTGGGTGGAAAAGCGCATGCTGGTTCTGTTGTCGCGGGGCACCGTCACTCCTTTCCTCCAGATCCATTGAAGCATTGAGCATAATGCGCAAAACGTTCGCAACGAGCAGTATTCCCAACAATTCCCGGAAACCCCTGTCAGTGACGGACGCCACCCTAATGTCTGTAGTGCGCATCACACCGACGTGGCGCCATTCACAGTAGTAAGGAGCCGGCCGTGCTGGTTTTGCTTGGATTCGCAATGATTGCGGTATTCATGGTCCTGATCATGACCAAAAAATTGACGCCCGTCCTGGCGCTGATCATCGTCCCCACCGTCTTCGGCCTTTTCGCCGGGGCAGGCCTCGGTATCGGTCCCATGGTCATGGATTCCATGAAGTCCATGACGTCCACGGCGGCGCTGCTGATGTTCGCCATCATCTACTTCGGCCTCATGATCGACGTCGGACTCTTTGACCCCCTGGTGAAGTTCATCCTCCGCAAGCTGGGCAACGACCCCGCCAAGGTTGTCCTCGGCACCGCCATCCTGGCCGCCGCAGTGTCCCTCGATGGGGACGGCTCCACCACCTTCATCCTTACTACCGCCGCCATGCTCCCCGTGTACCTGCGCCTCAAGATGAGCCCCGTGGTCCTGACCTGTGTGGCAGGCCTGGCCAACGGCACCATGAACATCCTGCCTTGGGGCGGCCCCACCGCACGGGCTGCCACAGCCCTGAAGCTCGACGTCAACGACGTCTTCGTCCCCATGGTCCCGTCCCTGATCGTCGGCCTGATCGTCGTGCTGGTCTTCTCCTGGCTGCTCGGTCTGCAGGAACGCAACCGCCTCCGCACCACTGCTCCCGAAATCTGGGGCGACGTCGCTGATCCGTCCGAAGCGTTCGACGGCGGCACTTCACGCGGTGGCGCACTCGCCGCAGCTTCCGGCACGGGCTCCGGATCGGGTTCGGTCAAGGGCCGCTTCGGGTTCGGCCGCACCTCAGGCAAGCCGGGCACCGGCGGAGGTTCCGGCGTCGCCGTTCTTGAACGTCCCGAAACCCTGGTGGACGACCACGACACCGCCATGGCCGACACGGCCCTGGACCCCAACCGCACCACGCTGCGTCCCAAGCTGTTCTGGTTCAACCTGGGCCTCACGGTTGCCGTCATGGTGACCCTGGTTGCCAACATCGTTCCGCTGCCCTTCGTCTTCATGGTCGGCTCAGCCATCGCCCTGCTGGTGAACTTCCCCAAGGTCAAGGACCAGGGAGCGCAGCTGATTGCGCACGCGCCGTCAATCGTCGCCGTGGTCAGCATGGTCATGGCAGCCGCTGTCCTGACCGGCGTGCTGAACGGCACGGGCATGGTCAAGGCAATGTCCGAATGGCTGGTCCAGATCATCCCCGCGGACATGGGCCCGTTCATGGCAGTCATCACCGGCCTGCTGAGCATCCCGATGACCTTCTTCATGAGCAACGACGCCTTCTACTTCGGAGTCCTGCCGGTCCTGAGCGAAACCGCAGCCCACTACGGAGTGGGCGCCGCCGACATGGCGCGTGCTTCCATCACGGGCCAGCCGTTCCACCTGCAGAGCCCCCTGGTTCCGGCCATCCTCCTGCTGGTATCACTGGCCAAGGTCGACCTGGGCGACCACCACAAGAAGGTGCTCTGGCGCACCGCTGTCATCTCGATCGTCATGCTGGCCGTAGGTGTCCTGACCGGAGCGATCGGCATCGGCTGACCGCCCGCAGGCGCCGCGAGCTTCGACTACAAGCTGCGGCACCGCCGAATACGCCGCTGTAAATGATCAGCCTGCCGGGTTTGTTGCCTGGCAGGTCTGGTCATTTGCCGTTTGGCTCGGAATGCTTCCCTCCGCCGGGGCCGGGACCGGCTTGTCGCCCGAGGCAAAGTCCTCGCCTGCGTAGAGCTGGACGCCCTCAATGCCGGCGGCCTGCTGGACGCTGGTAGCCGGAAGTCCGAACATGGCGGCGATGTCGGTTGCGACGTCGTCGAAACCGGCCTGGTAGTAAATCATCGTTTGGGTTTGTGGCTGGGCCTGCATCCGGGTTGTCTTGGTGTAGCCGGCGGCGGCCAGCGTCGCGGCGATGGCATTGCTCCGGCCCGTCACGGAAGTGCCGTTGGCGACGGAAACCGGCTGGAGTGCTTTGTCGAAGGAAGGTTTGGCGGGCGGGCTGGAAGGCTCAGCCGTAGGGGCCGCACCCTGGCTGAGGTCGGCGCTCTGCCGGAGGGCGGAGAAAAGTTGCGACGCCGCCGGCTCCGCCAAGGCCAGCCGGTTGGGGTCGGACGGCGCGGGGACAGTAGGTACGGTGATGAAGTTGACCTTTGCGGGGTCGATGTTCTTGAGCCGGTCCGCGATGGTCAGCAGTGCCGGAACGGAGGACAAACCGGTGTCCACTGTGAGGTTGCTGGTCATCGTGTCAGCGATATCCAGCACTTTTTGCGGGTTGGTCAGTGTGCCTTCGGATTTGAGCTTGCGCACCAGCGAGCCAAGGAAGGCCTGCTGGGCCTGGATGCGGCCCAAGTCCCCGCCGTCGGCGAAAGCATGCCGGGTGCGCAGGAACGCCAAGGCCTGGTCGCCTTCCACCTGGGAGGTTCCCTTGGGAAGCCGGAGGCCGGAATCGGGATCGTAGACATCCGAGTTGACGCATACATCCACGCCTCCCACCTTGGTGGAGAGTTCCTTGACGGCATTGAAGTCCGCCATCATGAAGTGGTCGATTTCCAGGCCCGTTAGTTTGTTGACGGTATCCACGGCGCAGCCAATGCCGGCTTCGGCCATGGCGCTGTTGATCATCGCGTCCTCACGGGCAGCATGCTGCTGCTTGGTGGCCTGGTCCTGGCATTCAGGAACATCCACCATGAGGTCGCGGGGAAAGCTGATGACATTGACGTTGTTGTTGTCTGCCGAAATATCCACCAGCATCATGACGTCCGATTGACCGTAGCCCGAAGACTGGTCCGCCGTACCGTACTGGCTGTTCTTGCCGCTGCGGGTGTCGCTGCCCAGGACCAGGATCTGGAGCCGGTCCTTGCGGTCATCAACCGGGCCCTCGGTGCGGGCGCCTCCGGCTCCCAGCGCACTCGTGGAGATGTTGGACTGCAACCGCCACAACCAATAGCCGCCGAAGCACAGCACACCGAGGAGGACTGCGGCTATCACCAGGACGCCGAGCCGCAGCCAGCGGCGACGTTTACGGGTGGGCGAACCGAGGCTGCCGTCAACCAGGTTTCCCTGCCCGGGGTAGGCAGCAAGAGCTGGGTCGGAGCGGTTGGGGTCGGGACTTTCGTGACGACCTTGCACAGGGCCGGCCTTTCCTTGGGGGTCAGAAGCGGCTCATATTACTGAGCCATTCTGGGAATTTCCCCCATCGGCCAACTGCTCAGGCGGTGGGAATATCATGGGCTGGTGCCGCCACTTGAACTCCTTGGCAGTGCCTGGCGAATCGACTGGGCAGCCGTCGCAATGATCAGCACGTTTGGCGTGCTCTACGGCCTGGGGATCAGGGCCGCCACCAGGAACGGCCATAGATGGCCCCTCTGGCGGGCGGCTGCGTTCTACGGTCCCGGCCTGGGATCCATGGCTGTCCTTTGCTGCGGATTCACCGGGGTCTACAGTGCCGATCTTCGCTGGGCATTTACCCTCAAAGTCTCCTTGCTCCTTTTTGTCGTCCCACTGTTGCTGGGGCTGGGCCGGCCGATCACGCTGGCCCGTGCGGCACTGCCAGACACCGGCACAGCGGTGCTGAACGCAGTGCTGGCCCACCGCGTTGTGCGCTTCTTCAGCAACTCGCTGGCCGCCCCGCTGATCGGATTGGCGCTTTTCTCCACCTTCCTGACACCGGCCTTCCATGCGCTGCGTGCCGATCCGTTGGCCGAAACCCTGCTGACCGTCTGCATTCCCTTGCTGGGCCTCCTGATGGCCTTGCCCATCATCGAAGAAGCGGATTTCCAGCGCTCCAGCGCGTACATCACCCTGGAGTTCGTGTTCGTTTTCATTGAGCTCCTGGCCGATGCCGTGCCGGGTATCCTGCTGCGTCTCAACGGCCAGGTCCTGGACCATGTCATGACAACCCAGGCCATGGCGGGGTGGTTCCCGGACCCGCTACGCGACCAGCAACTGGCGGGGGATGTCCTGTGGTTCATCTGCGAAATCGTCGACCTGCCACTTATCATCCTCATGTTCATCCGTTTCTCCAGGAGCGACAAACGTGAGGCGCGCGGTTTCGATGAACTGACGGACGCGCAACTGGAGGAGCTGAACGCGCAGCACCTGAACCGGCGCTGAAGCCGGTGCACAGCCAAGTAGACTGGTTCGGAAAACCATTTGAACTTTGCAGGGGAGATCCATGGCTGCGATCAACCGTGACGACGTCGCGCATCTTGCGCGTCTGGCTCACATTGAAATGAGTGCCGAAGAACTGGACAGGATGGCTGTTGAGCTTGCTGTCATCGTGGATTCGGTGAAGAGCGTGAGCGAGGCTGCCGGGGACGATGTTCCGGCGACATCGCACCCGATTCCGTTGACCAACGTGTTCCGTGAGGACGTCGTGGGTCACACATTCACGGCCGAACAGGCGCTGTCCGGCGCTCCGGATGCTTTCGAGAACCGTTTCAAGGTCCCGGCAATCCTGGATGAGGACTAATCACTATGACTGAGCTGAAGAACGAACTCATCCGCCACTCCGCTGCCGACCTCGCAGCGAAGCTGGCCGCCCGCGAAGTTTCCGCCGTCGAGGTGACGCAGGCGCACCTCGACCGCATTGCCGACGTCGACGGTCAGGTTAATGCGTTCCTGCACGTTAACAGCGAAGAGGCTTTGGCCGTTGCCGCCGACGTCGACGCTGCCCGCGCTGCCGGCGGTGCCGCTGCCGAGGAACTGCACGCCCTTGCCGGCGTGCCGATCGCGGTCAAGGACCTCATTGTCACCATTGGCCAGCCGACCACCGCTGGTTCGAAGATCCTTGAGGGCTGGCACAGCCCGTATGACGCCACTGTGGTGAAGAAGCTTCGCGCGGCCAGGATGCCCATCCTGGGCAAGACCAACCTGGATGAGTTCGCCATGGGTTCCTCCACGGAGCACTCTGCGTTCGGACCCACCCGCAACCCGTGGGACCTGGACCGCATCCCCGGCGGTTCGGGCGGTGGCTCCGCGGCCGCCGTCGCCGCTTTCGAAGCGCCCCTGGCGCTCGGCACGGACACCGGAGGTTCCATCCGCCAGCCCGGTGCCGTCACTGGAACCGTCGGCGTCAAGCCCACCTACGGCGCTGTTTCCCGCTACGGTGCCATCGCCATGGCGTCCTCGCTGGACCAGATCGGCCCGGTGTCCCGTACCGTGCTTGACTCGGCCCTGCTCCAGGAAGTCATTGGCGGTCACGACCCCTTCGACTCCACGTCCCTGACCGATCCGTTCAACAACCTGGTTGCCGCCGCCCGCGCGGGCAACGTCGCCGGGATGAGGATTGGCATCGTCAAAGAGCTGCACGGCGAGGGCTACCAGGCCGGCGTCGAGAACCGTTTCAACGAGTCGCTCCAGATCCTCAAGGACGCCGGTGCGGAAATCGTCGAGGTTTCCTGCCCCAACCTGAAGTACGCCCTGGGTGCCTACTACCTGATCATGCCGTCCGAGGTCTCCAGCAACCTGGCCAAGTTCGACGGCGTCCGCTTCGGCTTGCGAGTCCTGCCCAAGGACGGTCCGATGACCATCGAACGCGTGATGGGTGCCACCAGGGCTGCCGGCTTCGGCGATGAGGTCAAGCGCCGCATCATCCTGGGAACCTATGCGCTGAGCGCCGGTTACTACGACGCCTACTACGGTTCCGCGCAGAAGGTCCGCACCCTGATCCAGCGTGACTTCGACGCCGCTTTTGCCCAGGCCGATGTCCTGATCTCCCCGACGGCGCCCACCACGGCGTTCAAGCTGGGGGAGAAGCTTGATGATCCCTTGGCCATGTACCTGAACGACGTCGCCACGATTCCAGCGAACCTCGCCGGTATCCCCGGCCTGTCCCTGCCGGGTGGCCTGGCTGATGAGGACGGCTTGCCCGTCGGCATCCAGCTGCTGGCTCCGGCCCGCGAAGATGCCCGTCTGTACCGCGTGGGTGCGGTCCTCGAGTCCATCCTTGAAGAGAAGTGGGGCGGCCCGATTCTGGCGCAGGCGCCGGAGCTGAAAAGTGCTGCCCTTGGCGCAACGTCCAACACCGCCGGAGGTTCCAACTAATGTCCGTCGACGCAACCCTGAGCTTCGAAGAAGCCATGGAGAAGTACGATCCCGTCCTGGGGTTCGAGGTCCACGTGGAACTCAACACCAAGACCAAGATGTTCTCCTCGGCACCCAACGTCTTCGGTGACGAGCCGAACACCAACGTCAACGAAGTTGACCTCGGCATGCCCGGCGTTCTTCCGGTGGTCAACAAGGCCGCCGTGGAGTCCTCCATCAAAATCGGCCTTGCCCTGAACTGCAAAATCGCCGAGTCCTGCCGCTTCGCCCGGAAGAACTACTTCTACCCGGACACCCCCAAGAACTTCCAGACCTCGCAGTACGATGAGCCGATCGCCTATGACGGTTACCTCGACATCGAGCTGGAGGACGGCACGGTCTTCCGCGTGGAGATCGAACGGGCCCACATGGAAGAGGACGCCGGCAAGCTGACCCACATGGGTGGCGCTGCGGGCCGTATCCAGGGCGCCGATTACTCCCTGGTGGACTACAACCGCTCCGGTGTGCCGCTGGTGGAAATTGTCACCAAGCCGATCGAGGGTGCCGGCAGCCGCGCCCCTGAACTGGCCAAGGCTTACGTCGCGGCCGTCCGCGAGATCGTGAAGAACCTCGGCGTCTCCGATGCCAAGATGGAGCGCGGCAACGTCCGTTGCGATGCCAACGTCTCCTTGCGGCCGCATGGCCGTGAACGCTTCGGCATCCGTTCGGAAACCAAGAATGTCAACTCCCTGCGCGCCGTCGAGCACGCCGTGCGTTATGAAATCCAGCGCCACGCCGCGGTCCTTGAGTCCGGTGAACCGGTCATCCAGGAGACGCGCCACTGGCACGAGGACACGCGTTCGACGACGTCGGGCCGGCCCAAGTCCGACGCTGACGATTACCGCTACTTCCCGGAGCCGGACCTGGTTCCCGTCGTCGCTTCCCGCGAGTGGGTTGAGGAATTGCGCGCCACCCTTCCCGAGCCGCCTGCTGAGCGTCGCAAGCGCCTCAAGGAAGCCTGGGGCTACTCGGATCTGGAGTTCCGCGATGTCGTGAACGCCGGGGTCATGGACTCGATCGAGGAAACCATTGCCGCCGGCGCATCTGCCGATGTTGCCCGCAAGTGGTGGATGGGTGAGATCGTCGGCCGCGCCAAGGTGGCCGACGTCGATCCTTCCGAGCTCGGCGTCACGCCGCAGGTCATCGTCGAGCTGAACAAGCTCGTCGAGGGCGGCAAGATCAACAACAAGATGGCCACGCAGGTCCTGGACGGCGTCCTCGCCGGCGAAGGAACTCCGGCGGAGATCGTTGAAAAGCGCGGCCTGGCGGTCGTGTCCGACGACGGTCCCCTCCTGGAAGCCATCGACGCCGCCCTGGCGGCACAGCCTGACGTCGCGGAGAAGATCCGTGGTGGCAAGATCCAGGCCATCGGCGCGATTGTTGGCGGCGTCATGAAGGCCACCCGTGGCCAGGCAGACGCAGGCCGTGTCCGCGAGCTCATCCTGGAGAAGCTCGGCGTCGAGGGCTAGACGCCTGTATTTCCCTACAAAGCAGGCCGCAGTTGATGCTGCGGCCTGCTTTGTTTTGGGCGCACAATGGATGCATGGCCACTCTCAAACCGGGCCTTCGGAAGGCCATTCTTGCCGGCGGAATCGCTGTCACCTTGACCTGCGCCGGAGGCGCTGCCGTGTGGGCCGGCACTCAGGGCCCTTCAGGGACGCAGGGACCTTCAGCCACGCCAAGTTCCTCTGCTTCCGCCAAGCCATCCCAGGCGGCCCCATCCCAGGCGGCCCGGGGCCAGGCCATTCATGGCGAACACGTCGTCAAGCAGCCGGACGGGAGCTACCGGACCGTCCTCACCCAGGCCGGAACCATTGATTCGGTGAGTGGCTCCGACATCACGGTGAAGAGCGAAGACGGCTTCACCCAGGGGTATGCGATCAACACCGACACAAGGATCGCCAAGATTCCCGCTGACGTGTCGCAGCTCCGCAACGGCAATGGCAACGGCAATGGCAACGGCAAGAGCAAGCCTGCATTGCCGTCGGTGACGGCTGCCGAGCTGAAAGCCGGTGACAAGGTCCACATCAGCGGCATCAAGGACGGCGGCACCGTGACCGCAACAAAGATCGTCGCCGGTGAGCTGCCGGCCGGCATCAAGGGTGGGCACGGCCTCATGGGTGGGCACGGTCTCATGGGCGGGCACCGCGGGCACGGACCCAGGCAGGCTACAGAGCTACGGTCCTGAAGCCGAGGTTCGCGCTGGCCGAGTCCGGTGTGTTTGAGCTTCGTGCGGCCAGGCGGTAGCGGTTGCAATAGGAGTCGTGGCAGAGGTACGAGCCGCCCCGCATCACCTTGCCCCGGCCGATGGTAGGCCCTTGCGGGTTCTCCACCGTTCCTTGTGCCAGGCACGTTTTGTAGTACTTGGGCAGGAACCAGTCGCTGCACCATTCCCACACGTTCCCGCTGGTTTGGTAGAGACCGTAGCCGTTGGGGGCAAAGGACCGCGCGGGGGCTGTGGTGAGATAGCCGTCGTCGAGGTCGTTGCGGGCCGGGAAGTCGCCTTGCCAGATGTTGCAATGGTGGGCCGCCTGTCCCGGCGCGTCACTGTGCAGTTCGTTGCCCCAGGGGTAGCGCTGCCCGGACAGTCCTCCGCGGGCCGCGTACTCCCATTCGGCTTCGGTGGGCAACCGGCGGCCGGCCCATCCGCAGTAGGCAAGGGCATCGTTGTGTGACACATGGGTCACCGGATGGTCCGCGGCTTCGCTCCAGTGGGAAAGCGGACCGGCAGGGTGGGCCCAGTCGGCGCCGCGGACATTCAGCCACCACGGGACGTTTCCGACGCTGTTGAGTATGTCCTTCCTGTCCGCTTTGACAGCCAGGTGGAACACGGCCGATGTCCCGAAGATCTCCGACTCGGTGCGGTATCCGGTGGCATCGATGAATGCCGCGAATTCCTGGTTGGTGACGGTTGTGGCGCTGATCCTGAAAGCAGGCAGCCGAACCTGGTGCACCGGGGACTCGCCGTCGGCCTCATAGCCTTCTCCGAACGGGTCGCCCATGGCGAAAGTCCCCGCCAAAATCTGGACGTCGCCGCCCGTGGCCGCGGGGGTGGAAGGCTTCCCATGCCCGGATATCGCGACGCCGGTGTCCGCGCCGGTGGCGCCACTCGCCTGGGACAGGGGCAAAGACAGCTTGGGCGTCGAATGATCCCTGGCACCCGGGCCCGGGGCACAACAATCTGCCACACCCATCTCCTTTGTTCCACGCGGCTTTGTTCCACGCGGCGCGGGCTTCCCGCCGCGCGCCCCGCTCAACACATCCTACTGGCACCTACCTGCCGTCGAAAATGATGAAAGCTGATTTCTGCGAGCTGTTTCGATCATGATCTTGCAAAAAGAGACAGGCGTCACTTATGGTTTGTTAAACGGTTAACGAGCGTGGCTTGAATCACATTGATGGCTTTCGCTCAACACTTGAGGAGACAGCATGAACTCGACGACGAAACAGGCTCCGGCATTGCCCGAAGCTCGCCGAGTCCCCGCCCGGGCAGGTGGAAAGACCGCCGGAGCCGGTGCGAAGAAGCGGAAAAGGAACAAGGTCCCGCAGCAGAGCTTCCGGTCCCGGCTGAGGCGGGACAAACAGATGCTGCTCATGATGGTCCCGGGAGTGCTCTTCCTTCTGCTCTTCTTCTACATCCCCATCCTTGGCAACGTCATCGCCTTCCAGGACTACCAGCCATACCTCGGCATCGGGGACAGCCTCTGGGTGGGCTGGCAGAACTTCGTGGACCTGTTCGGCAACCCCGATTTCATCCACGCCTTCTGGAACACCCTGTACCTGGCGGCCTGGCAGTTGGTCTTCCTCTTCCCGGTGCCGCTGGTACTGGCCCTGATTGTGGATTCGCTCGTCAGCACGCGGGTCCGGAAGGTTTTCCAAAGCATCGCGTACCTCCCGCACTTCCTGTCCTGGGTACTGGTTATCGCGTTCTTCCAGCAGATGCTGGGCGGGGCCGGCTTCGTCAACAACCTGCTCCGTGACTGGGGCATGGAGCCCATTCCCTTCATGACCAACCCGGAGACCTTCCCCGTGATGGTCGTGGTCCAGATGATCTGGAAGGACGCCGGCTGGGCAATGATCATCTTCCTCGCAGCCCTGGCCAGCATCGATGCCTCGCTGTATGAAGCCGCCGCCGCCGACGGTGCCGGCAGGTGGCGGAGGATGTGGCACATTACCCTCCCCGGCCTGCGCCCCGTGATCGTGCTGCTCCTCATCCTGCGCATCGGCGACATCCTCTCGGTCGGATTCGAGCAGTTCATCCTGCAACGGGACGCCGTCGGAGCCGGCGCGGCCGAGGTCCTGGACACCTTCACCTACTACACCGGCGTAGTGGGTGGCGGGTGGAGCTCGGGTGCTGCTGCCGGCTTGGCCAAGGGCGTTGTCAGTGCCCTGCTGATCTACGGAGCCAACAAACTTGCCCACCGCTTTGGCGAAGACGGAATCTTCGCAAAACAAGCGCGCTGAAAGTCATGCCAGCCCGCGGGGCTGCCGCACAAGGAGAATTTCATGGCAACACCATTGTTTAGCAAGAAACCCCGGGAACTGACGTACAACCCCAAGCGCCCGGTGTGGAAAGAAAAGCCATCTGCGCTGTACCAAACGGTCAAGGCAGTGGTCCTGGTCGTGTTCAGCTTGTCCATCCTCACTCCCATCCTGCTGGTGGTCTCAACGTCCCTGGCCGATACGGAGCAGTTGGTCAAGGCAGGAGGCTTCGTCTTGTGGCCTGAACGCCCCACGCTGGAGGCCTACGCCACCATCTTCAAGGGCCCCATGGTCCTGCAATCCCTTGGGGTCAGCGTGCTGATCACCGCGGTCGGCACCATTCTGGCGCTGTTCGTGACCATCACCATGGCCTATGCCACCAGCCGTTCGGTCCTCTTCGGCAGGCCCGTCATCCTGGCAGTGCTCTTCACGCTGCTCTTCGCACCGGGACTGATCCCGTCGTTCCTGATGATCCGTCAACTCGGCCTGCTGGACTCCCTGTGGTCGCTGATCCTTCCGGGCATCTTTGGAGCCTTCAACTTTGTGGTGATGCGCTCGTTCTTCATGAACATTCCGGGCGAACTGATCGAAAGTGCCAGGATCGACGGCGCCAACGACTGGCAAATACTGTGGCGCATCGTGATGCCGCTCTCCAAAGCCGTGATCGCCGTCGTCGGCCTCTTCTACGCGGTGGGCTTCTGGAACTCATTCTTCAACGCCCTCCTCTACATCAACGACCACAGCAAATGGCCAATCCAACTGTTGCTCCGCAACTTCGTGGTCCAGGGGAGCGGGGCGGCCGACCAGCTCGGCATCACTACAACCCCTCCGCCGCAGTCCATCCAAATGGCAGTGGTGGTCGTAGCCCTGGTTCCCATCCTGATGGTCTACCCGTTCCTCCAAAAGCACTTTGCCAAGGGCGTCATCACCGGCGCCGTCAAGGGCTAACCCGCACCCGCGGCGCCCGAAAGAACTGAAACCCACACCATGAAGCAAATAACCAGAAAGGGTTATGCCATGACGAGCACTTCCTCACAGGCTGGATTCAGCCGCCGCGGTTTCCTTGGCCTAGCGGGCCTGGCCGTGACCGCAGCAGGATTGTCCGCCTGCGGTGGCGGCGGAGCCGGCGGCAACGGAGGCGCCGCTGCCTCCGCTTCGGTCAAGTTGCCCACCTACAAGGAATTCACCGGCGTCACCCCGGACATCGCCGGCAACGCCAAGGGCCTGCAGTCCGGTTACTTTAAGCTGCCCACAGCCGTGCAGTCCGTGAAGACGCCGCCGCTCAAGGGCAAGGTCACCGGCTTGACCGAAACCTTCGACACCATGAGCCCCGGCCTGAAGGACAATCCTTTCTGGCAGCGGCTCAACACCAAGCTCGGCGGGGACCTGGAACTGCAGATCGCCGAAGACATCGGAGACGGCTACCCTGCGAAGTTCGCTACCGTCCTAGCCAGCAACGATCTCCCGGACATGATGTGGGTTCCGCCGAACCAGGGCATTCCCAACGTCGGTCCCATGCTTGAAGCCAAGTTCCAGGACCTGACGCCGTACCTCTCCGGCGACGCAGTCCTTGAGTACCCCAACCTGGCCGCGCTGAAGCCCGATTCCTGGAAGACCGCCGTCGTGAACGGCAAGATCTGGGGAGCGCCCATCCCGAGCACCCCGTTCGGACAGGTATACGTAGGCAACCACGATGTCTGGTCGAAAGTGGGCGGCTTTGAAGCGGCCAACGCCGATGAATTCCTGGACAAAGCCAAGGAATTGACGCGACCGGGGGACCAGCAATACGCCCTGGAACCGGCCTACATCAACGCCCTGCACATGGTGACTGAGTGGTTCGGCGCCCCGAACAGCTGGGCCGTCAACAAGGACCGTACCCTGACGCACCTGTACGAGACCGACGAATACCTGGCCGGCGTCGAGTTCACCGCCAAAATGTTCGCAGCAGGAGTCTTCTACCCGGACTCCAAGGCCACTGACATCCGTTCCCGCGTGGCCAACGGCAGCGTGGCGGCGCAGGTTGTCGTGGGTCCACACGACATCCGCAGCTACCGTGCGCTGAACAAGGACGTACAGTTCGACATCCTGATCCCCTTCAGCGCCGACGGCAAGGTCAAGCCTGTCTATGACATGGGCTACGGCACGGTTGGATTCACCCCGTTCAAGAAGGCCGACGAAGGCAGGATCCGCGAACTGCTGGCACTCATCAACTACCTCTCCGCACCCTTCGGCACCGTCGAGTACATGCAGAAGAACTTCGGCGAGCTCGGCCAGGACTACACCATCGATGCCGCCGGCAACCCGGTCCGCACGGAAACAGGGACCACCAACGCACCCGGCCTGGTGTCGGCGTTGAACATCATGTCCAGCCCGGAAAACGTCATCTTCAACCCCGGATTCGACGACGACACCCGCTACGTCAGCCAGCAGGAGGAGAAACTCCTCGAGTTCGCCTGGCGCAACCCCACCAACGGTTCCTACTCGGACACCAACGCCAAGGTGGGTGCCAAGATCACCAAGCAGCTGCGCGACAAAGTGGTGGACATCATCACAGGCCGGGCGAAGATCGACGAGCTCAAGGACGCGGTCAAGCGCTGGAAGAGCGAAGGCGGGGACAAGATGCGCGATGAGTACCAGGCCGCGTTGGACCCCAACGCGCCAGTCTTCCGAAGCTAGGCCGGTTCAGGAGCTAGCCTCGACACAGAATGGCGTGACCAGAGATCAGCGAACAATCAGGGGGAACCATGGCAAAAGCGAGCAGCACCGGAGTAAGGCCCACCATTCGAATGGTGGCCGAACTGGCCGGCGTCTCCACCGCCACGGTGTCCTATGTGTTGTCAGGGCGGCGCGGTGACGGCGGACCAGGCGTTTCGGATCCGACGGCGGAAAAGGTCAAGGCTGCTGCCGAGCGGCTCGGCTACCGCCCCAACCAGGCGGCCCGGGCCATCCGGACGGGCCGCACGAACACCGTGATCCTGTCGCTGACCATGCTCTCCGATCCTTGGTCGTTGTCCGTCATCGAAGCCGTGCAGAAGGCCGCGGTCCCGCTGGGAATCACGCCGATGATCCTCGGCGATGCTGACTGGGTCAAAGTACTCGGCACGCACAACGCAGACGCGGTGTTCGTCGATGCTGTCCGCGAGAACCAGCGCGATGACCTGCGCAAACTCGCGGAACGCGGGACCACCCTGGTGGTTTTCGACGAGGTTCTGGAAGCGGACGGCTTCGATGTCATCCGTTCCATTGCCGGCCCCGGCTGCCGGATGGCCGTGGAGCACCTGCTCCACGGCCACCGGCAGATCGCTTGCCTGACTCCGGCAATGGCGGCGGGCACCTCCGGCGGATCGCGGTACCGGGCCTACTCGGAAGCCTTGGCCTCGGCCGGCATCCCGGAGCGGCAGGACTATGTGGGGCTCTTCGATGGGACCACAGCCAGTGCCTATGCCGCTGCCACCCGGCTCCTCAGCCTGCCGGACCGTCCCACCGCCATCTACGCCACCACGGACTACGCGGCGGTCAGTGCCATCAATGCAGCACAGCGCCTGGGGCTCGGGGTCGGCGTGGATGTGGACATCATCGGTGTCGGCAACACAGTGGAGGGTGAGCGGATGTCGCCCTCGCTCAGCACCGTTGGTCCCGTGGACTTCTTCGACAAGCTCGCCCGGCGGCTCTTGAAGCGTGCTGCCAGCCACGGCGAACACGACGAGCCCGCCGTCCTCGACTTCCCCTGGCATCTGTTCGTCCGCGAATCGGCGCCCCACCGCAGCACCGCCACCAGACTTTACTAAGAAACAGCAGAAGGAAAATGCACACCATGGATAAGGATTTGAAGGTCGGAATCGTAGGATTCGGCCTGCGTTCGGGGTTGTGGAAGCACGCCCACAAACCCGGCAACGGCTCCGAGGTCACCATCATCTGCGACCTCAGTGAACGCGGCAGGGCCGATGCTGCCCAGCGCATTCCCACAGCCCGCATGACTGCCGACCTCGATGAACTGCTGGCCAGCGGCCTGGACGCCGTACTGGTCCTGACCCCCGATAGCCAGCACGCCGCCGTCGCGGTCCGGACGCTCAAGGCGGGCATCCCCACCTTCTGCGAAAAGCCGCTCGACATCACGGTTGAGGCCGCGGACCTGATCCTCAGCACGGCTTTCGAAACCGGCACACGCCTGTACGTCGGCCACAACATGCGCCACATGCCGGTGGTAGTACAGATGCGCCAACTCATCGAGGAAGGCAGGATCGGGGACGTCAAAGCGGTCTGGTGCCGCCACTTCGTCGGCCACGGCGGGGACTACTACTTCAAGGACTGGCACGCCCAGCGCGCCAACGTCACGTCCCTCCTGCTTCAAAAGGGCGCCCACGACATCGACGTCATCCACTGGCTCGCCGGTGGCTACACCAAGCGGGTTGCCGCCGTCGGAGATCTGGCTGTCTATGGTGATGTCGCCAACCGTGCCGACAACACCGGCAAACGCATGGGGGACTGGTTCTCCCTGGACAACTGGCCGCCGACGGAGCAGAAGGATCTGGCGGAAGTGATCGACGTCGAGGACATTTCCATGATGAACATGGTCCTGGACAACGGTGTGCTGGCCTCCTACCAGCAGTGCCACTTCACCCCGGATTACTGGCGCAATTACACGATCATCGGAACCAAGGGCCGGATCGAGAACCTGGGCGATGGACCGGGAGAAACCATCAATGTGTGGAGTTCCCGGACGTCGGGATATGCGGCACCGGATGAGGTCATCACCATCCAGGACGGCGAGGGCGGCCACGGCGGCGCCGACCCGCGCCTGATCAAGGAGTTCCTCCGCTTCGCGTCGGAGGGCGGGCAGACGCAAACCAGCCCCATTGCTGCACGGCAGGCGGTGGTTGCAGGCATCCTCGCGGCAGAATCGCTGCGGGGCGACGGCTCAGCGCGAGAGGTGCCGGAACTCCCGGCCGAGCTGGTGGCCTACTTCGACGCCGGCCAGCCCGCTTTGGTCCGCGACTGACCTAGCGGGGTGAGGAAAGCCCGGTCATGACGGTTTGAAGTGACTCGCAAACCGTCATGACCGATTTCCGTTTAAGCGTCTCCGGACGGGCCAGGATGTCGATTTTGCGCACCGAGTTCACGCCGGACAACGGGCGCAGCACCACGCCGGCGTCCAGGACACGCCGGGCCGTGAAGCGCGGGAGCAGCCCGATCGCGCCGCCGGCCGAGACGAGCGCGGCCACGGTTGAGTAGTCGTTGATGCGGTGCAGGACCTCCGCAGGCCTCCCGCTCACGGCAACGACGGCGGCGAGCACGTCTGCGGGGGAGTAACCGTCGCGGCTGGTCACCCAGGGTTCATCCACGACGTCGGAAGGCTCCAGTTCGCGGCGGGATGCGAGTGGGTGATCCGCCGGAAGCGCGATGTCCAGCGGCTCGTCGGCCAGTGGGATCACCGCGACTTTGTCCTCCGGCCATTGCGGGCTGTTGTCCATGCGATGCGCCAAAACCAGGTCGTACCGTGCTGCCAACCCCGGGAAATCCTCCTGCGCCACGTCCTCGTCGGCGAGGCGCAGGCGAGGCGAGTTCCCGCCGTCGGACGCCAACAGCGCTGCCAGCGGCGCGAACAGCGCCTGCCCTGCGCTGTGGAAGGCGCTCACGCTGACCGGCGCGTCGGGAGCATCGTGATACGCGCCGATCGCTGCCCGCGCGTCTGCCATGGCATTTACGACGGCGGCGCCCGCCTCGGCGAGCACGCGGCCCGCGTCGGTCAGGACCAGGGCGCGGCCCTCCTTCCGTGTCAACGGCACGTCCACGGACCTTTGGAGCAGGGCGAGCTGTTGCGACACGGCCGAAGGAGTGACCATGAGTGTCTCTGCTACCGCCTTGACGCTGCCCAGGTCGCCGAGTTCGCGGAGCATCTGCAGCTGATGAATTTCCATTAGCAAATCCTAAATCGTTGATTGAGAAGAATCTAGTTGTGCTAAATCGTTGCCGGGGCTTCAATGGACTCAGCAGCAGTGAAGCAGCCCCAGCAGTGAGGAATCCCATGAAGGCTCTCTACAAATCCGGACCCCACGCCGGTTTCGATCTCGTCGACCGTCCGGAACCTGAAGCGGGCGCAAGCGACGTCAAGATCCGCGTGATGACCACCGGAATCTGCGGCACGGACCTCCACATCCAGAGCTGGGACGCCTGGGCGCAGAGCATCATCGAAACCCCCTTGATCGCAGGCCACGAGTTCTACGGTGAAGTGGTTGAAGTCGGCGAGGACGTCCGCGACGTCAAGGTCGGCGACCGCGTCTCCGGCGAAGGGCACGTAGTATGCGGAATCTGCCGCAACTGCCGCGCCGGACGCCGCCAGATGTGCATCCACACGGTCTCCGTGGGCGTGCAGCGCGATGGCGCGTTCGCCGAATACGTCGTGATCCCGGAGACGAACGTCTGGGTCCACCATGACGAATCCGTCACCCCTGAGCTCGGCGCCATCTTCGACCCCTTCGGCAATGCCGTCCACACCGCCTTGAGCTTCCCGCTGGTCGGCGAAGACGTGCTCATCACCGGCGCCGGCCCGATCGGGCTGATGGCCATCGCTGTGGCCCGGCACGCCGGTGCACGCAAGATCGCCATCACCGACGTCTCCGCACCGCGCCTGGAACTCGCGCGGCAGATGGGCGTGGACCTCGCCGTCGACGTTTCCAAGATGCGCGTCCGCGAGGCACAGCAGGAACTGGGCATGCGCGAAGGCTTTGATATCGGTCTTGAAATGTCGGGACACCCCACGGCACTGCCTGAGATGATCGACAACATGAACCACGGCGGACGCATCGCCATGCTCGGCCTTCCCAGCCAGTCCATCGACATCGACTGGGGCAAGGTTGTCACCCACATGCTGACGCTCAAGGGAATTTACGGTCGCGAGATGTTCGAGACCTGGTACGCCATGAGCGCCATGCTCTCGTCCAACCCCGTGCTGCACCGCAGCATCTCCGCCGTCGTCACCGACAAGCTGTCCGCAGCCGACTGGGAAAAGGGCTTCGAAATCGCCCGCAACGGCACCGGCGGCAAAGTGGTCCTTGACTGGACCGAACTGTAAACCGGACCGAACCGCCACCCGGACCGAACTGCAACCCGGACCGCCAAAGACTTAGGAGCACCCATGTATTCAGCCATCAAAGACCAGCTGCAGGGCGAACTCGACGAGATCCGCACCGCCGGCCTCTTCAAGACCGAACGCCACATCGATTCCCCGCAGGCAAGCCACATCGCCGCCGGCCAGCTCGGCCAGCCGGCCAACAAGGTCCTGAACTTCTGCGCCAACAACTACCTGGGCCTGGCCGACCACCCGGACATCATCGCCGCCGCCAAGTCCGCCATGGACGAGCGTGGCTTCGGCATGGCTTCCGTTCGGTTCATCTGCGGCACCCAGGACCTCCACCTGGAACTTGAGGCACGTGTATCGAAATTCCTCGGCACGGAGGACACAATCCTGTTCTCCAGCTGCTTCGACGCCAACGGCGGTGTCTTTGAGTCCCTGTTCGGCCCCGAGGATGCCATCATCTCGGACTCGCTGAACCATGCGTCCATCATTGACGGCATCCGCCTGAGCAAGGCCAAGCGGTTCCGCTACGCCAACCAGGACATGGCAGACCTTGAAGCCAAGCTGGTCGAAGCCGAGGGCTCACGCCGCAAGATCATCGTCACCGATGGCGTGTTTTCCATGGACGGGTACCTCGCTCCGCTGGAAGCCATCTGCGATCTCGCCGAGAAGCACGACGCCCTGGTCATGGTTGACGACTCCCACGCCGTCGGTTTCATGGGCCCCACCGGCGCCGGCACGCCGGAGCACGCCGGAGTCTCCGAGCGCGTCGACATCTACACGGGAACCTTCGGCAAGGCCCTCGGCGGGGCTTCGGGCGGATACGTTTCCGGCCGCGGCGAAATTGTCGCCATGCTGCGCCAGAAAGCCCGCCCTTACCTGTTCTCCAACTCCCTCGCCCCGGCCATTGTTGCGGCCACCATCAAGGCGATCGAGCTCGTCCAGGAATCCGGAGAATTGCGCACCCGCCTCTTCGAGAACGCCGCGCTGTTCCGCCGCCGCATGAGCGAGGAAGGTTTCGAACTCCTCGACGGCGAACACGCCATCATCCCCGTCATGTTTGGCGATGCCGTGGTGGCCGCGAAGATCGCTGACGAGATGCTCAACAATGGTGTCTTCGTCACCGCCTTCAGCTTCCCCGTAGTGCCGAAGGGCGTGGCACGGATCCGGGTGCAGCTTTCGGCCGCGCACAGTGCTGACGACGTCGAAGCGTGCGTCCAAGCGTTCGTCAAGAGCCGCGCCGCCGTCGCCTAACAACGCTCGCTCACATCCCGCGTGCTTGCCCGCGACGCTTCTTCACGTCCCGCGTGCTTGCCCGCGACGCTCACTCACGTCCCGCGTGCTTGGTTCCGACGCTCACTCACGTCCCGCGTGCTTGATCCCGACGCTCGCTCACGTCCCGCGTGCTTGGTTCCGACGCTCATTCACTTCCTTCTAACAAGTGAGTGAGCGTTGGGGTTTAAGGGGCTGTTATGTGAGTGAGCGTTGGGGTTTAAAGGCCTGTTTCGTGAGTAAGCGTTGGTAGTTGGTGCTGCCCGGACAGGCGACGTCGACGGCGGTGCGTGCGTTCGGGCCGTCGTCAACCGTCGCACCGCGGTCACCCCTCCAAACGCTTCCTCACATCCCGCGTGCTTAATTCCGTCGCTTGCTCACACCCCTCGGGTTTCCTGCCGTCGCTTCCTCACATCCCTCGGGTTTCAAGGCGTCCCTCCATCGCTTTTCCCAAGAAAGTGAGCGAGCGATCCCGGGAAGCCCGAGGGATGTGAGCGAGGATCGCTGGCGGTTCGGCGGGCTTCTGACAGGATGGATCCATGGCTTCGAATTATGACGTGGTAATCGTTGGCGGCGGTATCGCCGGGCTGTCCTTGGCGGCGGCATTGGCGGGCAAATGCACAGTAGCTCTGGTGGAAGCTGAGCAATCGCTGGCCTTCCACACTTCTTCACGCTCGGCCCGTCAACTGATCCCCAGCTACGGGCCGCCGGTGGTGCAGGAGCTGACTCTCCGGACCTTGGAATTGCTGGCCGCCCGCGACACCCGGGCAACGGAGCCGATCCTCACTCCGCGAGGCTTCATGCTGGTGGGGGATGAGGAGACGGTGAGTGCCGAGGCCAGTGGCAACATGCACCGGATCACCCACGCTGAGGCAATGGACCTGTGCCCTGTCCTCGCCCCGGATTCCTTCACTGCCGCAGGACTCGACAACGGCTCGTTCGGATGTAATGCTCCACTGCTGCTCGACGAACACCGGCGCACCGCAGAGGCCGCAGGCGTGGACATCATCACCGGTGCCAAGGTCCATTCGGCCCAGCGCTTGGGGAGTGGCTGGCAGGTGGGCGCCGGCACCGAAGGGTTCCAGTCCGGCGTCGTGGTGAATGCGGCCGGTGCCTGGGCAGATGAGCTGGCAGTCATCAGCGGCGTGGAGAAGCTGGGGCTTCAGCCGTTCCGGCGGACCGCCGCAATCGTGAACGTCCGGAATCCGCTGACGCCGGAAACGCCCATGGTGTGCGCGGCGGATGATTCCTTCTACTTCCGGCCTGAAGGCAAGCAAGTGTTGATCTCGCCGTCAGAGCACGTTCCCAGCGGTCCGGAAGACGCGAAACCACAGCCCGGGGACGTTGAAAGCCTCATCTCCAGGCTCAACAGCGTGACAACGTTGGGCATCCAGTCCGTGGACCGCGCTTGGACCGGCCTGCGGACCGAGGCCGCCGACGGCATCCCGGCGGTGGGATTCGACGCCGAAGCACCCGGCTTCTTCTGGCTGGCCGGACAGGGCGGCTACGGTTTCCAGACGTCCTCTGCCATCGCTGAATTGGCTGCGGCCCTCATCCTTGGCACCGTCGAGGCGGAGAGTCCGGAATCCCGGACAGCGGAGCAACTCGCGGCCACCCGTTGGTCCATCCGGCGCTGAACAATAGGCATATGAGCGGAACCACACCAGCCAGCACACTCATTACCAACATCGGCGAGCTGATGACCCAGGACCTGGAGCACCGGGTCCTCACGGATGCGGCCATCGTCTTTGAAGGCGAACGGATTTCCTGGATCGGGTCCCGCCAGGACGCTCCGGCCGCCGATGAAAAAGTCGACGCCGAAGGCCGCGCCGTCCTGCCTGGCTGGGTCGATTCGCATTCCCATCTTGTCTTCGCGGGGGACCGCACCGCCGAGTTCGAGGCCCGCATGGCCGGGCAGAGCTACAGCGCGGGCGGCATCGCCGTGACCACGGGAGCTACGCGCAGCGTCAGCGACGACGAACTCAGCCGCCTCGTGCGGGACCGGGTCAAAGAGGCGGTCTCCCAGGGGACCACCTACTTGGAGAGCAAGACGGGCTACGGGCTGGACGTGGACAACGAAGCCCGCAGCGCCAGGATCGCCGCGGCCGAGGTCGACGAGGTCACGTACCTCGGCGCGCACCTGGTCCCCGCCGGTTCGGACCCTGAGGAGTACACGGACCTGGTCTGCGGTGCCATGCTCGACGCCGTCCTCCCGCACGTCCGCTGGGCAGACGTCTTCTGCGAGCGCGGCGCTTTCACCGAAGACCAGTCCCGTCGCGTCCTGACGGCGGCCCGCAACGCAGGTCTCGGCCTGCGGGTCCACGGCAACCAGCTCGGCGAGGGGCCGGGTGTGGCGCTGGCCGTGGAGTTCGCGGCTGCGAGTGTGGACCACGTGAACTATCTTTCGGACAAGGACATCGCAGCCCTCGCGGAAACCTGGACCGGCTGGGACGCCGCTACAGGCCAGGGAGCACGGGGCACGGTTGCCACCTGCCTTCCGGCTTGCGATCTCTCCACCCGCCAGCCTTTGGCGCCTGGGCGTGAATTGATCGACGCCGGCGTGCAGATCGCGCTTGCGGCCAACTGCAACCCTGGAACGTCGTACACCACGTCCATGGCTTTCTGCGTCACCACAGCGGTTCTCCAGATGCACTTGAGCGTCCACGAGGCCGTCCGCGCGGCGACGTACGGCGGCGCCTTGGCGTTGGGCCGGGAGTCCGGGAACGACGTCGACGGCGAACGGGCGGTGGGTTCGCTCGCCGTCGGCCACCGGGCTGACCTGCACATGCTGAAGGCACCGTCGGCGACCCACCTGGCGTACCGTCCCGGAGTTCCGTTGACGCACTCGGTGTGGCGGGCGGGCGTGCGCGTTCCAGGACAACAGTAAAGGCGCCACAGCAAAGAGATGACGGCAAAGGGATAACAGCAAAGAAGGGCGGTGTTCCGGTAGGAACACCGCCCTTCTTTACTGGTGCGTGGAAAGACTGTTGCGCGAAGGGACTATGCGCAGCTGAACTTCGCGTCCGCCCAATCACCCCAGTCGTCGCCGGCGTCGTCACCGTTCCTGTCGGCGATCAGCTCGACGTTCTGGACTCCCGTGATGTCCACGTTGAGGGGAAGTGCTGCAGAGTCGGCGCTGAGAACGGGAGTCCGCAGCAGTTCCCGTCCGTCTCCCTTCACGATGAAGACCACCGAGCCGTGCAGGCCCTTGTTCAGCTTCGCGTCGTCCACTCCCGCCACGGCGGTGAAGGCGGTGCACTTTGCTTCGGTGGCGATGCTGATCTTCGAGTCGGCGTGGACGCCGATTCCCTTGGGGTAGACGACGCCGTCAAGCCGCAATGCGGGTCCGTCACCGGCGTTCTGCTCACCGTTGGCCCGGTCCCTTTCCGCTGGACCCCAACCGTTGATGCTGCCGATCCAGGGCAAGTCGGAGGCGAACACGGTGCCGTGCAGGACGGGTGCGGGCGGTTCCTGGGACGTGGACGAGCACGTGAACCTAGCGTCGGCCCAGTCGGCGTGGTCGTTGCCGTTGGAGTCGCCGGCGTCGTCAGCCACGAGTTCCACGTACTGGGCGCCGGTGACATCAACGGTGAGCGGCAGGGGAGCGCTGGTGGCTCCCAGGACGGGGGTTGTTACCTTGGTTGTCCCGTCAGCCACCACGGAGAACTTCACGCTGCCCCGCGTCGGCTGGGCGTCATCAATGCCTACTGTTGCGGTAAAGGCGGTGCAGTAGCCGCCAAGGTAGTAGCGGATGTTGCCGTTTGCGTGTGCGCCGAGACCCTTCGCGTAGACGGTGCCGTTCAGCGTTAGCGGGGTGCCGTCGCCGGCCCCGGTTCCGCCGTTGGACTGGTCCTTTTCAACTGGGCCCCAGCCGTTGGTGGCGCTGACCCATGGGTGGTCGCTGGCGAACACTGTGGCCTGCGGCGGTTTGGGCAGTGTCCGGACAATGGTGGTGGTGCTGATGGTCCGGCCGCCTGCCGGGTTGTTGCCCGATGCTGCGGCGGTGTAACTGGCCTTGGCCGTGATGGGGTAGTCGCCGTCCGCGGACGCGGGTGCCGTGATCTTCCAGGTGGTGGTGAGGGTGCCACCGGCGGGCAGGGTTGCTGCCGTGGCCGGCGTGGACGGTGTCGCGGTCCATCCCTCGGGGAGCTCAAGCGCAACGGCGAGGCCGCTGATGGCTGCCGGTTCGTCGGAGATAAACGTGGTGACGAAGTCCTGTGCCTTGCCCTGCTGGACCACGTCGCCTTGAAGCCCGGCGGTGAGTTGCGCACACGCCGGGACGGCTTCCGAGGCACCGAGGTCCTCCACCAGGAAGTTGTCCAGCGTGAAGTCCGATCCGTTGGCGCTGCCGGTACGCTGCAAGCCCACGAAGTAGTCACCGCAGAAGCCGGTGTCGAGGATCTGCTCGAACCGCGTGGTGGTGGTTTTCGCGTCGATGGCCTGGCTGCCCGTCACTGCGGGGCCCGCCTGCGAGTCGTAGCCGGAAACCCAGGCGTATTGCCCGGCCTTGGAGTTCTGGTAGTCGAAGGACACCTTGTACTTGCGGCCGGCCTGGAACGGAACGCCCGCCTCGGTGGTGCGGTACACCATGCCCGGTCCGCCGTCAGGGGCGGTGTTTTCGTCGTGCGCGATCAGGGACCATGTGCCGTCCAGGACTTCGTCGATCACATTGGTGTCCCAGCCCTTCTGGGTGAACGGCTCGTTGCGCTCGGTGATGTGAGTCCGGGGGTCCGTTGAGCCGCCGGCGTTGCCCTTCACGAAGGGTCCCCAGCCTTGGTCCACGTTCTCGAAGTCTTCGCTGAGCACGCCGGTGGTGGCAACCCGGGCGGTCTTCACCGCCCTGAAGTCGTCGACGCGGACTGTAGCGTCGCCGTCGGCGGCTTTGACGGAAACAGTGGCCTTTGTGTTGTTCCGCGGCACGTCCACCAGTACCCGCACGCGCTGGAACGAGGTCCCGTGCTTCTCGTCGCCGGCCACGTAGTTTTCCGCGTTGGATGAATCGATGGTGGTGCTTTCGGTCTTGCCGTTGATCTCGACAGAGAGGGTGGTGGGCCGGACCTTGCCGGGTTGGATTTCAACCCAGGCGCTGACGGATTGGGTTCCGGCGTCCAGCTTGACGTCCTGGCTGATCGACGACGGCGTTGCCCCCATTTCGGCGAAGCGGCGGCCCTTGTCGTCGCGCACCTGGGTGACGTTGCCCGTGGGGTTCCAGGGGGAGAGGTCGGCGCCGTTGAAACCGGGATCGTTGAAGGCTGTGCCTTCGCCGAAGTCCGCCTTCTTGGGGAGCGCGTTGTTCTTGCTCGTGAGAACGTAGGGCTGCTTCGGGTCAGCGGTGACGGTGACCTGGCCGTTGACTACCGGTACATCAGCGAACTTCACGCGTCCGTTATCGGTCAGCTTGAACATTTCCAGCGATGTTGACTTGGCGAATTCCTCGGTGAGCGTCCAGGTGCTGGCGCCACCGGCGGGGTTGTAGTGGTAGAGCTTGTCGGCCTTGCCGTTTTCCTTGGAGGACCACGGCAGCAGGTAGCTTCCGCCTTGCAGCACGGAGGTTCCGGCGACGGTGATGTTGCGTTCTTCCGCGGTGTTTCCGGTGACGGCCACGGCATCGGCGAGGTCGATCCGGTCTGGTGTCCATTTGGTGATCTGGTGGTGCTGCAGGAACTTCGCCGGGAGGTTGGCTGTCCAGACGTTCTCACTGAAGGCGTTGAAGTCGTTCTGCCCGGTCCAGCCTTCAAACTCCACGATGTGGCTCACGCCGAGCTTGGGGTCCGGGTTCCACACGTCTGATTGGGTGTTGTTGATGAAGCGCAGGATCTGGGAGTTGACGCCTTTGTTGGTGGAGCCACCGTACTTCTCATCGTTGGCCCAGTGGGACCACGTGTTGTTGCGGGACAGATGGTCGGCCCACTCCGAGCCGACACGGAAGCCGTTCTTGACCAGTTCCTGCTGCAGCTTCTCGGCAAGCCAGCCGAACTCGTAGTAGACGTCCACGTACACGAAGTCCAGGTTTTTGTCCGTGGCTTCGCGGAGTTCTTTGATGCGCTGGGCGAGCTTGCCGGAGTTGATGTCCTGGCGCTGGTTGATGTAGTACGACTGGTCCAGCCAGTTCCAGCCGAGTCCCTTGTCGGCGCGCAACAGGTCTTCGCTGAAGGACTTCGCTTCGGGGTAGATCTCTGTGGCGTTGATGTGGACGCCGAAGCTGGCGTTCCAGTCTTTGCCCTCCTTCACCAAAGTGTTGAGGTCCTCCAGGCCGCCTGCACGGGTGTTGAAGTTGTTTCCGTAGTCGGTGTTGGCCGAGTCGTGGCCTTCGCTGGTGTAGCCCTTGAGCATGGCCACCTGGCCCAGTCCGTCCGTTGCCAGGGAGATGCGTTTGACATCGTCCAGAGTGCGGAGGAACGGGTGGGTTGCTTGTGAGGCGAAGTTGAAGGGGATATGGGTGACCACGTTGTCCGGGGTCTGTTCGCCCTTGTTGGCGGACACCTGGATGGATCTCATGGCGATGGCCGCATCCTGCCAATCCACGCCGCCATCGGCATTCGCATCGGTGGTGATGGCAACCCGGGTCCAGGGAAGTTCCTCCGTAGTGGTGGAACCATCGGCACGGTACAGCCACTGGCCGCTGGCGATGCCCATGGCCACCCCGCCGGCGCCGTCGCTGACGGCCTGGCGCCAGAAGCGTCCCTTGTCTTTCGCTCCCGGGCCGGAGGAAGTGTCGTAGAGGGCGTTTGATTCGACGGCGGCACCCAGTGCGGCGGTGTTGGCCAGCGCGTACGCGGAGCTTTTGGGTGCAGTATCCAGGGGCGTAGCTGCAGTAACGGGCGTGAATTCGTCTCCGCTGACGCTTCGGTCGACGGACAGATTGGCTGTGGAGATCTGGGCCCCGGCCTGGGTGGAACCTACAGTGACCAGGTTCAGCCGGGGGAGTTGAAGGGTCTTCACGAGGTGGTCCGCGGAGTCCTTGATTTCCGTGACGTTGAAGGACACCACATTCTTCTTGACGGAGAGCCGCGCCTTGATCACGGTGTTGCCGAAGTCGGGCACGGTGAGGACGTAATCCCGGGCATCCTTTCCGGAGGCCGTGGACGTTCCGCTGACATTGAACTCCACTCCGTTGAGGGTGATGGTGTTCAACCGGGCCGGGGTGCCGTCGAGGCGGGCCTTGGTGGCGGTGTCGGTGTAGCCGAGGACTTGGGGGAAGGTGGTGGCGATGTCCACGGCGAGGCTGCCGGAGGTGATGGTGGCGGCTTCGGCGGCGCCGACGAGCTCGGCGGGCAGGACCAGGGGGCTTGCGGTGGCGGGCTGGATGGCTATCAAGCCCAGCGATGATGAGGCGACGACACAGGCCAAACTCAACGAGGCGAGGCGTCTTGGGGATGATAAGCGGGGCATGATGCTCCTTATTGATTATTCCGAGTGAGTAATAATCACTTTCTTGCGGACTCATCCAAGCCTGCTGCACGAACAAGAACATGACAAGAGTTAACAGGTAGTTAACTTAAAAGCACACGCAAGAACATGATTGCGGCGTGGGTGGGACCTCTTCCGTCATGAGCGGCAAATGAGCAGTCTTCTCCAGTAGATGATCCTTGTGAGATCGAAAATGATCGTTTAGTGTTTCTATAGATCAAAAAACGTCATTACTTGAGCGGGAGCGAAACACACGATGAGCGAGAACATACTGGGTGCCTTCATGGAGGAAGAGCTGGTTTCCCAGCCTGTCGTATGGCAGCGCGCCGTTGAGCAGGCCCGCAGCGAAGACCTGCTTCCCGCAGATGGAAAACGCATCGCCGTCATTGGCTGCGGCACGTCATGGTTCATGGCCCAAAGCTACGCAGCTGCCCGCGAATCCGCAGGCAAAGGGGTCACGGACGCCTTTGCGGCCTCCGAGGCTTTCCTTAACAGCAACAGTGCGGACCGTCAGTACGACGCCGTCGTGGCCATCACGCGCTCCGGCACCACCACCGAAGTGCTGGAGATCCTCGCCGCGCTGAAGGGCATCGTCCCCACCGTCGCGATCATCGGAGACACCACCTCGCCCATCATCGAACTGGCCGACACCGTGATCGGCCTCCAGTATGCCGACGAGCGCTCCGTGGTGCAGACCCGTTTCGCCACCACCGCGCTGGTGTACATGCTGACCAGCCTCGACATCGACGTGCAGCAGGCCATCGCCGATGCCCGCGACGCCGTGTCCGCTCCGGTCCCGCAGGAACTCCTGGACGCCGAGCAATTCACTTTCCTCGGCACGGGATGGACGGTAGGGCTGGCCCACGAGGCCGGCCTCAAGATGCGCGAAGCCGTCCAAGGCTGGACCGAGTCCTACCCGGCCATGGAATACCGCCACGGTCCGATCTCCATCGCCGCTCCCGGCCGGGTTACCTGGTTGTTTGGCACCCAGCCCGAAGGACTGGACCAGGACATGGCCGCCACCGGCGCCCTCTACCTCCACACGGACAAGCACCCCCTGGCCGAGCTCGCCCGGGTCCATAAGGTCACCCTCGAGCGTGCACGGGTCCGTGGCTTGAACCCGGACCTGCCGCGCAACCTGACCCGCTCGGTCATTCTCGACGCCTCCGCCTAGGTACACGTCATGGTTCTCGGAGCCGCAGAATCACCGGTGCTGTCATTCGATGTTGGCGGGACCGACATCAAAGCTGGTTTGGTGGATGTCAAGGGCGTGGTGCTGGGTATGCGCCGCGTCCCCACGCCACTGGACCCGGCACGTCCTGGCGAAGCCGTCGTTGAGCGGCTGGCAGAGCTCGCCGCCGAGCTGGCTGCCGAGTTCCCGGGCACCCCTGCCAAAGCCGCCGGAATCATCGTCCCCGGCATTGTCGACTCGGTGGCAGGGGTGGGCGTTTACTCGGCCAACCTCGGATGGCGGAACTTTCCCTTCACGGCCGAAGCCGAAAGGCGTCTCGGGATTCCGGTGGCCTTCGACCACGACGTCCGCTCCGCCGCTGCCGTTGAGCACGCGCTGGGAGGCTCCAGGGAGTTCAGCGACGTTGTGGTCATGGTGGTGGGCACCGGCATCGCGGCCGCAGTCTTCTCCGGAGGCAAAGCCGTTACTGCCGGGGGTTTCGCCGGCGAACTCGGCCACGCGCAGGTTCCGGATCCCGACGCCGGTCCCGGCGGCACCGCAGCCACCATCCTGGAAGCCGTCGGTTCAGCCGGGGCCATCGCAAAGCGCTACCACCTGAAATCTGGAAACAAGGTCAACGGCGCCCGCAGCGTGCTGCTCAGGGCAAAGTCCGGCGACGCCCTGGCGGAACGCGTATGGGCAGAGGCGATGGACGCGCTCGCCTTCACCATCTGCCAATGCGTCAACATCATCGGCACCGAAGCGGTGGTGATCGGTGGAGGCCTCGCCGAGGCCGGTGAGGACCTCCTGCAGCCCCTGCGCGCCCGGGTTGACCAGACCCTGGATTTCCAACGCCGCCCCCATCTGATCCGTGCCCAGCTGGGTCAGGACGCAGGCCTGCTCGGTGCCGCCCACAACGCACGCAAGCTGCTGGGAGCCGGACAATGAAGCGAGCCAACGTGAACCGCATCATCACAGTCACGCCGAACCCTGCCATCGACATGACGTACACCGTCCACGGCATCACTGAAGGCGCCAGCCACCGCGTCCCCACTCCCATCAGCCGTGCCGGGGGCAAAGGCATCAACGTTGCCCGTGTGACGCACCAACTCGGATACCCGGTGCTGGCCATAGCGCCCACAGGCGGTGCCGCCGGCCAGACCCTGGCCGCCGAACTTTGGACCAGCGGCGTGCCGCACATCCTGGTGGGGGTCGCTGCGGAGACGCGCCGCAGCATTGCCCTGGTGGACACCGTGGGCGGCGAAACGTCCATCTTCAACGAGGAAGGCCAGGCGCTGCTTCCCGATGAGTGGCGGTCGTTGCGAACCGCCGTCGCTGAAGCCGTCACCGGAAACCGCAATCTCCCCGCCTCCGTGCTGGTCGGTTCCGGCAGCCTGCCTCCCGGCGCTCCCGCTGACTTCTACCCGGAGCTGGTCCGTCTGGCTCACGACGCCGGCATTCCCGCCATCATCGATACCTCCGGTCCCGGGATCATCGCCGCAGCCAAGGCCGGCGCGGACATCCTCAAGCCGAACCACCATGAACTCGCCGAAGCCACGGGGGAGTCCAGCCTGCAGGCAGCGGCCCTCTCTTTGATCGACATGGGCGCCCGCACTGTGCTGGTGAGCGCCGGAGCGGACGGCATGCTCGCCTTCGACCACGCCGCCCCCGGCGGTTATTGGAGTGCGCGCTTGCCTGAGTCGCTCAGCGGCAACCCCACAGGGGCGGGCGACGCCGGTGTGGCGGCTGCCGCCGTCGCGCTCGCCGAAGGCATCACCGAGCCGCGCGAGATTCTTCGCCGTGCCACCGCCTGGTCCGCAGCAGCCGTGCTCATGCCGGCAGCAGGCGAGATCTCGCCGCGGTACCAGGAACTGCAGGACCAACTGATCGTGACATGGAAGGAGACCCGGTGACCCTGGTCAACACGCGGGAACTGATGGACAAGGCAGCTGCCGCCGGCACCGGCCAAGGCGCGTTCAATGTCATCCACATTGAAACTGCGGAGGGCCTGGTGGGAGGTGCCGAGGCCGCCGGGGTTCCGCTGATTCTCCAAATCTCCGAGAACTGCGCCAAGTACCACGGCGGCCTGGAACCCATCGCGTCCGCAGCGCTTGCGATCGCGCGTTCGGCCTCCGTGCCGGTGGCCCTCCACCTCGACCACGCCGAGTCCGAAGACCTGGCGCTCGCCGCCGTCGACCTCGGGTTCGGTTCCGTGATGTACGACGGCGCCCACTTGCCTTATGAGTGGAACGTTGAGGTCACGCGCCGCGTCGCCAAATACGCGCACGAGCGCGGTGTGTACGTTGAGGCCGAGCTCGGAAAAGTTGGAGGCAAGGACGGAGCCCATGCACCGGGTGTCAGGACCGACCCGTCCGAGGCCCGGGATTTCGTTGAGGCCACGGAAGTGGACGCACTCGCTGTGGCCGTCGGTTCGTCCCACGCCATGACGGAACGCAGCGCAGCGCTGGACCTGCACCTGATCACCCGCCTGAAGTCCGCCGTTGGAAAACCACTGGTTCTTCATGGCTCATCCGGTGTCACAGATGAGATGCTCGTATCCGCTATCGGCGCTGGTATGACTAAGATCAACGTATCCACACATTTGAACGGGTTCTTCACCCGCGCCGTCCGTGAGTACCTCGCTGCCAACCCCGCAGTGGTGGATTCCCGGAAGTACATCAAGGCCGGCCGGGAGGCCCTGGTGCTGGAGTCGGCACGTATGCTGACGCTGTTCGCCAAAGCGAAATAGCCGGAAACCGCGAAAGGCTTGTCATGACCCGCACCGATCGGCTGACCGCCATCCTCGATCTCCTGGCCGAATCCGGCCACGTGGAAGTCGAGGACATCGTGACGCGTCTAGGCGTGTCACCTGCCACGGCCCGCAGGGATCTGGACAGCCTCGCCAAGCAGCGGCTGCTGAGCCGCACCAGGGGAGGCGCCACGACGGGATCGGTGGCATACGACCTTCCCGGACGATACAACCGTGACGACCACGCCGAGGCCAAGCAGGAAATTGCGCTCGCGGCCTCCGCGCTGATTCGTCCCGGAGCGGTCATAGGGCTGAGCGGCGGAACCACCAACACCGCCCTGGCCCAGCTCCTGTCCACCCGCGAAGACCTCAACGCACCGTCGAACAGGCCCACTCTTACCGTGGTGACCAATGCAATCAACATCGCCTCCCAACTGGCGGTGCGCCCCAACATCAAGATCATGGTCACCGGCGGCATCCTGAACCCGCGGTCCTATGAGCTGGTGGGACCGTACACAGACGTGATCATGCAAAAGGTCGCCTTGGACATCGCTTTCATTGGCGTCAACGGCGTGGACCCGGACCTCGGCCCCACCATCACTGATGAGGGCGAAGCCATGGTGAACACCGTGATGGCACGCCGAGCCACGGAATCCTATGTGGTGGCCGATTCCTCGAAGGTGCGCCGGCGCTCTTTCGCCGCCATGGCCGGCTACGACTTCAGGCACCTCATCACCGATTCCGGCATCAGCCCCGACGACAAAGCGGCGTTCGAAGCCAACGGCACGGAAGTCATCGTCGCACCGGCAAGCTGACGGGGACCCCTAGAACCGCATCCGCGGGGCGTGGAGCACCGAATCGTCCACATCCCTGGGCACCCACTGGCTGAACGGCAGATCCAGGCTGTACTGGTCGTCGTCGTTCTTGACCAGCGTGCGCAGCTCAGCGTTGCCCGGATTGTTGAGCGACTCAAAGTACTCCACCGTCCAGTGGAACCATCGCATGCAGAACAGCCGCATCGTCAGCCCGTGCGTCACCAACAGGGTGTTCGGTGCGTACGTGGGCTTCTGCCAGTGCCGGTAAAGCGTCTCCATGAAGGAAGACACCCGGTCGTAGACGTCCGAGCCTGATTCGCCTTCGCGGAAGCGGTAGAAGAAGTGGCCGTAGAGGTTCCTGAGTTCCTTCTGGTCCTCAATGTCCCCGGCGATCTGGAAATTGGCCCAGTCCTGCTCACGGAGCCGCGGCTCCTCGATGACACGCTCAATCAGGGACCCCAAGTTGAGGGCTTCCAGCGTCTGGTAGGCGCGCAAATAGGGGGAAACATAGACGCAGACCTGCTGCCCGTCGAGTTTGCGCCGCAGGTCCTCGCCGGCCAACCGCGCCTCCTCGACGCCCTGGTCCGTCAGCGGAATCCGATAATCCGGCACGCGGTTGTAGATGGACGTGTCGGCGTTCGCGGCGGACTGTCCGTGCCGGATCATGAATATTCTCTCTGGGGCACCCATCCCACCAAGCATAGGGCGGCGGTTCCCGGCAAAGAGGCAGGAACTGCGGGCAAGATAGGTACATGTTCCTTGCTTCCCGTCGCCGGCTGCGCGCCGAAGTGCTCATTGTCCTGGGCCTTTCCCTGGGCCAGTCGGCTGTCTACTCCGTGGTGCAACTGCTCGACAAGATGACGCGGGCGCCGCTGGCTGATGCAACGTCCACGCTGAACAGGTCCCAGAGCACCCGCGAATATTTCGATCTCACGTACCAGCTTCTGGATATCCTGTTCGCCCTGGTGCCCGTGGCGCTGGTGTTCTACTTCCTGTCCACGCACGTCCAGGCCACAAGGGACGGTGAAGGTTCGGCGTTCGCCCGGCTCGGCTTCAACCTGGCCCGCCCCGGCAAGGATCTGCTTCAGGGCCTGGGCCTCGCGGCGCTTATCGGCATACCGTCCCTTGGCCTCTACGCGGCCGGCCGGGCATTGGGAATCACCACTGCCATTGTGCCCAGCGGCCTGGATGCCTACTGGTGGACGGTTCCCGTGCTGATTCTCTCCGCCGTGCGACACGCCATAGTGGAAGAAGTGATTGTGGTGGGGTATCTCCTGGACCGCTTCGGCAAGTTCGGCTGGAGCGTTCCGGCGGGCATCGTCGTCAGCGCCCTCCTTCGCGGGAGTTACCACCTCTACCAGGGCTTTGGCCCGTTCATCGGCAATGTGGTGATGGGCCTGGTCTTTGGGTGGATCTACACCAAGACCAAGAGGGTGATGCCCTTGGTGGTTGCCCATGCCCTGCTGGACATTGTGGCATTCGTTGGATTCAGCCTGTTCGGCAAAGCGGTGGGCCTGGGCTGAGCAGCCGTTGCAGCCGTTGCAGCCGTTAAAAGTATCCGGCCGCCATCGGTGGGTGACGTCATTGGCACCCGCTGATGGCGGCCGAAGCATTCTCTGGACAGCGGTGTCCAGGGCCGGGACCAGCCCGGATCAGGGGAACGGTCAGATGGTGACGGCTCCGGAGGCGGTTTCGAAAGTGACGGCCATGATGCCCGGCGTGCCGCGTGGTGCTATCCACTGGACCGCGACGTCCTCGAGAGGCTTCTCCACTGGCTCGCCCAGCCATTCGGTCACGCGTTCGGCGGAACCCGCGATCGTGAGGCTGGACATCTTCACATCGCTCTCGTACACCTTGGACGGGTGAAGTGAGGGGTCGCCCTCCCACTTGAGCAGGTACGGCACCTGGGGATCGGCGATCAAGCCGAGGATGCCGATCTGCTGCCACACCAGTTCGCGGCCGTCAGGGAACTTGCGGTTGCCCGGGACTGCTGCGCGGCCGAGGCGTTCCTCAAACGGGGCGAGGTCGTCAACTGCCACGCACCAGCCCATCCAACCGCCGCCGGCGGCTGAGCGTGCACGGACAGCTTGGCCGAAGGGTGCTTTGTCGGAAGCAGGGTGGTCCAGGACCTCCACGACTTCCAGGTACTTGTTATCCGCAAGGGGAATGATCATGTTCCGGGTGCCGAAGCGCGGGTGCACTCCGCCCCGGACTGCGTCCACTCCCAGAGCCGCGGAAATTCGTTCGGTAGTGGCCAAGAGGCCATCTCGTTCACAGGCGTAAGAGACGTGATCCATGCGCATGGCTTCATCTTGGCACTTTGTGATCGGTGTCTCAGCTAAGCCAACCCTAACTAAGGTGGGATCTCGCGACGGGCGTCATGGAAGGTCGCAAAAGAGCCCATATATTCTGCTGGCGTCACAAAGCTGTCCAAGGACCCGGACACTTCCTAGACTGGCCGCAGCTTCCTTCCCACAGCTATTCCGCCGACCACACGCGCCACGAACAGGAGAACTCCATGTCCCAAGGATGGTCTTTCGAAACCCGCCAGATCCACGCAGGCCAAGAGCCGGATGCCGCCACGGGCGCGCGTTCGTTGCCGATCTACCAGACAACGTCGTTCGTTTTCCCGAGTGCTGAAAGCGCGGCCAACCGCTTTGCCCTGGCCGAACTGGCTCCGATCTACACCCGGATCGGCAACCCCACGCAGGACGCCGTGGAACAGCGCGTCGCGAGCCTCGAAGGCGGTCTGGGTGCACTGCTGCTCAGTTCGGGCCAGGCAGCCGAGACCTTTGCCATCCTGAACATCGCCGAGGCCGGCGACCACGTCGTCGCGAGCCCCAGCCTCTACGGCGGCACGTACAACCTGCTGGCCCACACGCTGAAGAAGTTCGGCATCTCCGTGACTTTCGTCGAGGACCCGGACAACCTCGAGCAGTGGCGTGCGGCCGTCCAGGCGAACACCAAGCTGTTCTTTGGTGAAGTCGTCTCGAACCCACGCCAGGACGTGCTGGATATCGAAGGCGTCGCCGGTGTCGCGCACGAGGCAGGCGTGCCTCTCATCGTCGACAACACCCTCTCCACGCCGTTCCTCATCCGGCCCATCGAGTGGGGCGCGGACATTGTGGTCCACTCCGCAACCAAGTACCTCGGCGGACACGGTTCGGCGATCGCAGGCGTGATCGTGGACTCGGGCAACTTCGACTTCGGCAAAGACCCGGAGCGGTTCCCCGGCTTCAACACCCCGGACCCCAGTTACAACGGCTTGGTTTACGCCCGCGACCTGGGCAAGGACGGAGCGCTCGGAGCCAACCTTTCCTACATCCTGAAGGCCCGTGTCCAGCTCCTTCGCGACCTCGGCTCGGCCGTGTCGCCGTTCAACGCGTTCCTCATCGCGCAGGGCCTGGAAACCTTGAGCCTGCGGGTGGAGCGCCACGTCGCCAACGCCACCAAGGTGGCCGAGTGGCTGGAAGCGCATGACGACGTCGAATCGGTCGCCTATGCGGGCCTGCCGTCCAGCCCCTGGTACGAGCGGGGCCGCAAGTACGGACCCCAGGGCACGGGAGCCATCGTGGCCTTCAACATCAAGGGTGGCGTAGAGGCCGGCAAGCGCTTCGTGGACGGTCTGGAGCTGCACTCCCACGTCGCCAACATCGGTGACGTCCGCTCCCTGGTCATCCACCCGGCGTCGACCACGCACAGCCAGCTGACGGTCGAGCAGCAGGTAGCCGCCGGCGTCAACCCGGGCCTGGTCCGCTTGTCCGTGGGCATTGAGCACATCGATGACATCATTGCCGACCTCGAAGCCGGCTTCCGCGCGGCCAAGGGCGCCTGAGCCTGCCCTCCACGTCTGCAGCTGACGCACCTGGCTGACGGACCCGGGGCGCCGTCCACATCGACGATTATTCGCCGGACGGCACCCCGGAGTGCTCTTTCGTGAATGAAGCTGCCCTTGAACGTCACACTGGTGTCACATTCTTCGCCATAACGGTGGTGTCTTTCCTAGACTCTACGTATTAGGTCATGAGTGCCAGCAGATAGCCCCGGCTTGCTGGCCGGCAACCCTCCTTCCGCGGTGGGGTGCCCCGGGTGAAGACCTGGCCTGTTCGCACGCAAGGCGACGGGCAAGCGCGAAGTTAGGTGTCAAAGGAATGACCATCACTGCTACAGCACTTCCCAAATCCGGAGAAGAAGACGGAACCGTCAAGTACGCGGGCATAGGGCCGCTGGCGCTCGAAGCCGGCGGTCACCTCCCCAACGTCGTGTTGGCGTACGAAACCTGGGGACGACTCAACGCCGACGCGTCCAATGCCGTGCTCATCCAGCATGCGCTGACGGGCAGCACCCACGTTGCCCGCGGAGCCACGGACGAGGAAGGGTGGTGGGAGCAGTTGGTGGGTCCGGGCGCCACCATCGACACCAACAGGTTCTTCGTTGTCTCCATCAATATCGTGGGTGGCTGCTATGGCAGCACCGGCCCGTCCTCCGATGCGCCGGACGGCAAGCCGTGGGGTTCGCGGTTCCCCCTGGTTACTCTTCGCGACAGCACGGTTGCTGAGGCCCGTTTGGCGGATCTCTTGGGGATTGAATCCTGGCACGCGGTCCTGGGCGGCTCGATGGGTGGGGCCAGGGCCCTCGAATGGGCTGTCACGTTTCCGGAGAGGGTCAACCGCTGCGCCGTCATTTCGGTGGGAGCCTACAGCACCGCCGAGCAGATTGCCTTTGCGCAGGCCCAAACCCTGGCCATCCGGCAGGACCCGCACTTCAACAATGGGGACTACTACGGCGGTCCGGCCCCGGAACACGGACTTGCCCTGGCCCGCCGGATTGCGCACATCACGTACCGTTCCGCCCTGGAACTGGATCTCCGCTTCGGCAGGGAAGCCCAACATCAGGAAACGCCGCTCTCCGCAGCAGTCCTGGGGGAGCGTGGTCGCTACCAGGTGGAAAGCTACTTGGACCACCAGGGGACAAAGCTTGTGCGGCGGTTCGATGCCAACAGCTATATCGCCATCACCGAAGCGTTGATGTCTCACGACATCAGGCGGGGACGGGGCACACTGCAGGAAGCACTTTCTCGTGCCACCGCCGAGTTCTTTGTTGCTGCTGTGGACACGGACAGGCTGTACTTCCCGGCCCAGTCCAAGGAGCTGGCGGCAGCACTGCCGGGGAATGTTCCGGTCCACACCATCCAGGCGCCGATCGGCCACGATGGCTTCCTCACGGAAATCGGCCAATTGTCGGAGCAGCTTCGCGGGGCGTTCTTCGCCTGACCGTGAGGAGCCTGTTCGTAGAGTTGCCTGTTTGTGGACGTGCCTAGCCGTTCATGATCTCCCCGCGCTGCTTCATGTAGTCCTCCATGGCGATCTGGCCATTGGTGAACTTCGCATCCAGTTCAGCCAGCTTTCGGGCGCGGTAGCCCTGGGGCTCGGAACCGGCAATGGGAAACGGCGCGGGAGCGGGCTGTCCGGCCCGGTAGGAATCGCTTGGGTAGGAACCGCTTGGGTAGGAGGCGTTCGACGGCGGCGCGACCTGCGGAGCCTCGTCTGCAGGGCGGATGACTGCCGGCCCTGACGGGTAGCCCGGGTAATTCTGTTGCGGGTAGTCCTGCGGCGGGTAATTTTGTGGTGGGAAACCCTGTTGAGGATAATCCTGACCACGAAAATTCCCGTTCTGCAGGCGGCGGGCCTTGGACCGGTTGTACATGCGGATTCCCATGGGAATCAGCCACGAGCAGACGATGATCCAGAAGATCAGATTGTTCACAGTGCAGGCCTCCTAGGTCTTAACCCCAGCTTAGCCCTGTGCCCATCACAGCAGCTTGGCCTCCATGCCCAGGAAAATCCCGTAGCGTTCCGCTTCGGCTTCCAGGGCCATCTGCTCTTCCTTGGTTGCCGGCTTGTCCATCCGGACCTCGAGCCCGCACATGCCCCCTGCGAAGCTGTGCCGCCACCATCCGGCCAGCCTGCCGTCCACGAGGACTACATGCATGGGGCCGTTGTCCTCAGGCAAGTACGGTGCGGTACCGCCCAGGTAGTGGCGGGATTGCGAGTACCCCATCACGTATTCGTCGAAGCATTGGATGAGGTCGACGCGGGGGAGCACGGAACCGGCCGCTGGACCGGCAGGAGCCTCCAGGGCTTCTGCGTCAGCCGAGGCGACGTAAAAGTCCAGGTCATCGAAGGAGACCCGGGCCAACGTTCCCGGTGATAATTCCGCGGCGACGTTGAGTCCCAACGTGACGTCTTTCATGGTCAGCCCGGACCATGCGGAACAGTCCTTCACGGTAGCCGGTCCGCGACTGCTGAAATACCGCAGGGCCATCTGCCCCAGGGCGTGTTCCCGGTCCGCTCCGCTGAGTGGCCTGGAAAACGGAGCGGTGACGCGTTCGGAGAACAAAGCGTAGGTCTGCTTCAGGGCTCCTCCAGCCGAACGAACCGGAGCGCCGCTCACCAGAATGCCGCTGATTTCGGCGTGCATGAGGTGGTAGATGAAACCCAGCCCCTTGCCGGGAAAGCCGGCTTGGCCCAGAACATCAGCCAACTCCTCGCGGGTCTTGTGGGCACCATCCGCCACGGCTGCTGCAAGAATCCTCCCACTGTGTGCGGCAGTTTCCCCGTCCACCCCGGTCCGCTTGTACATGCCCTTGTTGCCTTGATGCAGCCGGTCAGCGGACAACGCCATCAACCAGCCAAGGTCATCCCTGTGCACAAAATGCCATGTGGGGCGCAGGATGTGCGTCCGCAGGATGGTTCCGTCGGCAACGGCCTGTTCTACTGCAGCTGCAGTGCTCGAGGGCGTCCGCTGCGCCACGGTCCAACGGGCATAGGCGAATTCCTGCGACTGGACGGCCAGGAGATTGCGCACCACATCCCCTGGAGCTGCACCCAGGGGAGGACGTAACTGTTGCCGTCGGAGACGCAACTGCCGGACCCCCGCTGTACGGGGAGAGTCATCACTCGCCATGCTGGTTCACCGGCCCATCGCTCCCGGCTAGCTCCGCGGCATCACGGTACCGGCGGCACCAAAGACCGGTCCCGGCGTCGGACGCTTTGGCGTGATGCCGTCGCCGGACGATTGGTGACGGAGCCTCCGGATAACCCAAGGCACGAAGTACTCCCGTGCCCAGACCAGGTCCGATGAGCGGGCTTCCCGCCATGTCCGGGGAGGAAGGGCCTTGGGTACCAGCGGCTCCAGGGTGTGCTGGACGTTCAATGCCTCCAGGACCATCATGGCGATGGTGTGGTGGCCCAGGGGGGAGAAATGCAGGCGGTCGGCATCCCACATCTGGGTGTCAGCGAGCTGCCGCAAGGACCACATGTCGGCAATGATGGCGTCATGGCGGGCTGCGACCGTTCGCAGGTTCTCGTTGTAGATGGCAACTTTGCCCCGGATGCGGCCAAGGACCGAGGACGCAGTATCCGGACCGTTGAAGAGGATCACCGTGGCGCCACCCGAGCCCAGTTCGCCGACGGCGGCGTCGAGTTTCTCGGCCAGAAGGTCGGGATCACCGCCGGGTCGGATGAGGTCGTTTCCTCCGGCGGAAATGGAGACGAGGTCCGGTTGCAGTTCCAGACATGGGCCGACTTGCTCGTCGACGATCTGCTGCAGCAACCGGCCCCGGATGGCGAGGTTGGCGTAGGCGAAGTCCTCGTGTCCGCGTCCCAGCTCTTCGGCGACACGGTCCGCCCAGCCGCGGTAACCGCCGGGATTGGCAGGTTCGGGATCGCCGATGCCTTCCGTGAACGAATCACCCAACGCCACGTAACGGCTCCACGGGTGCTTTTGGGCGGGTTCGCCCGGTTTCACTAAATGATTGTTCTCACTCACGCTCATATCCTGCCCCCAGAGGGCCGACCTACGCCACCGTAGGTTGTTACTTACGGGTAACTGCAAGAATGGAGGCATGACTGAAGCCCCCGCTTTTCCAGCACCTGTTGTCCTCTGGTCCCACGACGAAGCCGAACGCGCCGGCAAGCCCCTCCTGGTCCTGCTGCACGGCTACGGATCCAACGAGGACGATCTCTTCAGCCTGGCCGGGCTGCTCCCCGAGGGGTTCGTCGTGGCATCGCTGCGTGCACCGATGCCCATGGGCCCGGGTTTTACGTGGTTCCCGCTCACTGCGTCCATCGACTACTCCCTGGACGCCGTGAAGCTTGCCGCCGAATACGCCCTGGAATGGCTGGACACGGTAAAGGCCAACCATTCCTCGGTTACGCTTCTTGGCTTCTCCATGGGCATGGCCATGGCGACCACCATGCTCCGGTACCGTCCCGCGGACTTCGCGGCCGTCGTCGGGCTTTCAGGCTTCGTGATCGACGCCGGTGGCGACGCCGCGTTCAAGGACGACGAGCTGGACGGATCGGTGCCGATGTTCTGGGGCCGTGACCAGCAGGATCCTGTCATTACGCCGGACAAGATCGAATACACCATGGGCTGGGTCCGCAAGCACGTGGACCTTACCAAGGTCCTCTACACGGGCATGTGGCACGGCATCAACCAGCAGGAAATCGGGCACGTAGGGGAGTTCCTCACCCACAAGGTCCTCGCCCCCTAAGGGGCGTTGTTTCAGGCGGTGGTGATCCGCACTGTCTGACCGTTGACGGTCACGGTGTCACCGGCGTGGAGTTGGCGGCCGCGCCGTTCATCGATCTCGCCGTTGACCTTCACCAGGCCGTTCTTGATGAGCTCCGTGGCCTCTACGCCGTCCTCCACCAAGCTGGCGAGCTTGAGCAGTTGGCCAAGGCGGATCATGTCGTCACGGATGGGGATCTCTTCAATTTCGGGGTTGCTCATACAGCAATGATGCCTGAAGTAGTGTTGAGACGGTGCCGCAGCCTTCTCCCCGTTCAGCCCTTCCGTTGGCCGTTGGCCTGCCCATTGCAGTAGCAACGGGCCTGGTCATTCCGCTGCAGGGAAGGATCAACGGGGCGCTCGGCGCCAAACTCGACGACGGCATCGCCGCAGCTGTGGTGAGCTTCACCACAGGCCTGCTGCTGATCAGCGCGATATCCTTGGCGACGCCCAAAGGAAGAGCTGGTCTCCAACGAATCATCCCCGCCGTGCGGAACCGCAGCTTTCCCCGCTTCTACGTCATGGCCGGTGCGATCGGTGCATTGTTCGTCTTCGCGCAGTCTTTCACGGTGGCACTGCTCGGAGTCGCGCTGTTCACCGTGGCAGCCGTGACAGGGCAGACGCTGAGCGGTTTGCTCGTTGACCGCATGGGCATCGGGCCGGGAGGGCGCCGCGCCATCACAGGGGTGCGGGTCCTCGGCAGCGTCCTGACCGTCGCCGCCGTCGCTTGGGCTGTCTCGCCACGCTTCGGCGGAGACGCCGACCTCGCCTCGCTGGTGCTGCCAGTCCTTCTTCCCTTGGCTGCAGGCTTCCTGATGAGCTTCCAGCAAGCCATGAACGGCACCGCCACGGTTCATTACGGCACGCCCGTGGCGGCGACCCTGGTCAACTTCGTGGCAGGTTCAGCGGTTCTCTGGACAGCGTGGCTCATCAAGCTCGCCATCGCGGGACCGGGTAATCCGCTTCCGGCTGAGTGGTGGTACTACCTCGGTGGCCCCATGGGTTGCGTCTTTATCGGGCTGGCGGCCCTGCTGGTCCGCAGCCTGGGCGTGCTGATCACCGGCCTGGGCATGATTGCCGGGCAGTTGGTCGGGTCTCTGGTGCTCGACGTCGTGATCCCCAGTCCCGGTGCGGTGGTCGCCTTGCCCACGGTGCTGGGTACGGTCCTCACCCTCGCCGCGATCATCGTCGCCACCTTGCCCTGGCCCAAGGGAGCTTTCGCACGGAGAGGTGCGGCGAAAGGCCGGTAGGGTAGGAGTCAGTAAATTTCCCCCAAACCCCGCCGGACAACCTCGTCCGGAATCCGGGGTCAAACCACCGCGGACCGCACCCAGCGGCCCTGTAGAACAAATGGAGTCACCCATGGCAGCAAAATCCGTCCTTGACCAGGTCATTTCCCTCTCCAAGCGGAGGGGCTTTGTCTTCCAGGCCGGTGAAATCTATGGTGGCTCCCGTTCTGCCTGGGATTACGGCCCCCTCGGCGCAGAGCTGAAGGAAAACATCAAGCGCCAGTGGTGGCAGAGCATGGTCCGCGGCCGCGAGGACGTAGTGGGCCTGGATTCTTCCGTTATCCTGCCCCGCCAGGTATGGGAAGCGTCCGGCCACGTGGAGGTCTTTTCCGATCCCCTGGTTGAGTGCCTCTCCTGCCACAAGCGCTACCGCGCGGACCACCTCGAAGAAGAGTATGAGGAAAAGAAGGGCCGCCCGGCAGAGAACGGCCTGGCGGACATCGTCTGCGCCAACTGCGGTACGCGTGGTCAGTGGACCGAACCCCAGGAATTCTCCGGCCTCCTGAAGACCTTCCTTGGCCCCGTGGCCAGCGACGAAGGCATGCACTACCTGCGCCCGGAAACGGCACAGGGAATCTTTGTGAACTTCAACAACGTGCTCACCACCTCGCGCAAGAAGCCGCCGTTCGGCATCGGCCAGATCGGCAAGTCCTTCCGCAACGAAATCACGCCGGGCAACTTCATTTTCCGCACCCGCGAGTTCGAGCAGATGGAGATGGAGTTCTTCGTCGAGCCCGGCACGGATGAAGAGTGGCACCAGTACTGGATGAAGGAACGCATGTCCTGGTACACGGGCCTGGGTATCCGCGAAGAGAACCTGCGCTTCTTTGAGCACCCCTTGGAGAAGCTCAGCCACTACTCGAAGGGCACCACGGACATCGAGTACCGCTTCGGCTTCCAGGGTTCCGAGTGGGGCGAGCTCGAGGGCATCGCCAACCGCACGGACTTCGACCTCTCCACCCACGCCAAGGCCTCCGGCACGGACCTGAGCTACTTCAACCAGGCCACCAACGAGCGCTACACGCCGTACGTCATCGAGCCCGCCGCCGGCCTGACCCGCTCCTTCATGGCGTTCCTGATCGACGCCTACACCGAGGACGAGGCACCCAACGCCAAGGGCGGCGTCGACGTCCGCACGGTACTGAAGCTGGATCCGCGCCTTGCACCGGTCAAGGCTGCCGTCCTGCCGCTGAGCCGCAACGAGGACCTGTCCCCGAAGGCCAAGGCGCTGGGCGCCCAGCTGCGCAAGAACTGGAACATCGACTTCGACGACGCCGGTGCCATCGGCCGTCGCTACCGTCGCCAGGACGAAATCGGTACGCCGTTCTGCATCACCGTGGACTTTGACACCCTCGAAGACCAAGCCGTGACCATCCGTGAGCGCGACACCATGAGCCAGGAACGCGTTTCCCTGGACAAGGTTGAGGGCTACCTGGCCGCGCGTTTGATCGGCGCTTAGCCATGGCCTTGGAATACCGCGAATGGAAGGAAGGCGACGACCTCGCCCTTCTGGAAATCTGGGGTGGTCCTGAGACCCTCCCGGCAGAACAGTTCCGTGCTGCCCTTGCACCATCGAGCAACCAACCGTGGCGCCGGTGCATCGTGGCCGAGGACGTAGTCGACGGCGTACGGATTCCCGTTGCCGCCGGCGTGGTCCACGAGGCCTCGCTGCACCCGGAACGGCTCTGGGCCTACATCGAGGTTGCCAAGGACCACCGCCGCAGCGGCGTTGGGGCCACCCTCCTGACGATGCTTCGCCGCGAAGCCGGGAACTCGCCGTCGGGCGTTTCCAAGCTCCGCAGCAAAGTTGAACCGGACACTGCAGGTGCGGCGTTCGCCGCTGCCGCCGGGCTGGCACCGATCCAGCGCTCCCAGCTGGTGGTGGTGGATCCTGAGCCTCTGACGCTGCCGCGTTTCGGGGACGGTTCCGAGGAAGCAGCATCGGAGCGGGTGGAGGATCTTGCGACCGGCTCGGTTGAGCTCAGCGACGTTGTTGGTAAGTACTACTCCCACGTCCACCACTGGGACAGCCCGGGGGAGCTCAGCATCGCCACTGTCCAGCGACTTTTCCTGCACGATCTCACCGGCGCCCATGGTGCCATTGTGCTGCGGGCACCCAAAGCCAGCGCCTTCGGCGATGGTGTTCCGGCGAGCCGCAAGGGAAAGATCCAGGCTTTTGCCATCAGCTATGCGCAGGGCGGCACCGACGAACCGTCGGACGTCTTCCTTGGGCACGATCCCAGCCTGTCGGCCGAGGACGCTGCGTTTGCCGTCCGGGACCTGCTGGCGCTCATTGCCTACCAGCACCCGGTGCTGCTGGAGGTGGATGAGTCCATGGTGGCTCTGCGGTCCGTCCTTGAGCCGTTGCTGGAGTCCGGTAAAGCACACGTACGCGGTGCGGACACGTTGATCGTGAGCGACTGACCACCGTTTCTGCACGTCTGGATCCTGCCTTCGCCCGTTTCGGTGCGGACGGCAGGATCCTGTGCTTAAGCGGTAACCCGGCCCTGTAATCCGGCCCTGTAATAAAGATGATTGACGCCGCCCCCGGGCAAGAGTAGGCCTATCGGAGTAAGCCCCCGCGCCGCCACCGCTGGAGGGATGCGGCGCGTGGAACAGATCGGTCTCTCGTCTGTATCGGTGGTAAATCAAAATGAGCCAAATAGCCCTTGACGGGCTGCGGGAACAGCTGCGCGGGCAACTTGTCACTCCCGAAGATCCTGACTATGACGCAGCACGCGCCGTCTTCAACGCGATGGTGGACAAACGCCCCGCCGGCGTGATCCGAGTAGCGCAGGTCTCCGATGTCATTGCCGGTGTGAACTTCGCCCGGGAAAACTCCATGCCACTGGCAATCAGGGGAGGCGGCCACAGCGCTCCCGGATTCGGGACATGGGACGACGCGTTGGTCCTGGACTTCGTGAACCGCACGGGAGTGCGGGTGGACCCTGAAAATTCCAGGGCCCGGGCCGAAGCGGGAACCACGTGGGCCGACTTCAACCACGCGACCCACGCGTTCGGGCTGGCAACTACCGGCGGGATCGTGGGATCCACGGGGGTCGCGGGACTGACCTTGGGTGGGGGTATCGGCTATCTCGCCAGGAAATACGGCTTGTCCTGCGACAACCTGGTTTCGGCCGACATCGTGACGGCGGACGGCAACTTCCTGACTGTCAGCGAAGAACGCAACGAGGACCTGTTCTGGGCGATCCGCGGCGGCGGAGGAAACTTCGGAGTGGTCACGTCCCTGGAGTTCCAGCTCCATCACGTGGATATGGTCCACGCCGGCATCATCATCTACGGCGCGGAGAATATCCCCGCAGTGGCGAGGTTCTACCGTGACTACATCGCTTCCGCGCCGGAAGAGTTCGGAGCTTTCCTGGGATTCCACCAGGGGCCACCCGTCCCCTTCCTGCCCGAGGAGTGGCATGGCAAGTCCGTGTGTGTGGTGGTGGGTATGTGGACCGGCAACCCGACGGAAGGCGAGGCACGCTGGCAGCCGTTCCTGGAGGCTGCCCCGGTGGCAGGCTCGATGGTGGGTCCCATGCCCTATCCAGCCTTGAACGTGGCGTTCGACGGACTCAACCAGAAAGGTATGCAGGGCTACTGGAAAGCCAATTTCCTGCGTGACCTCAACGACGGTGCCATTGAGGCGCACGCCCGGTTCGGGGCAACTGTCACCAGCGTCAATACGGCCGTCCACGTCTATCCGATCGACGGGGCAGTATCCCGGGTAGGGGCGCAGGACACGGCTTTTGTCCACCGCGACATGAAGTTTGCGCCGGTCATCGCCACGCAGTGGGCGGATCCTGCGGACAACGAAGCAAACATTGCCTGGGCACGCGCGTACGCAGACGCGCTCGCTCCGTATTCGGAAGCCGGCGGATACATCAATTTCATGGACTCGGAGGACCAGTCCCGCGTGAGGTCCAACTATGGGCCCAACTGGGACCGGCTGGTGGCCATTAAGTCCAAATACGATCCCGGCAACCTCTTCCGCGTCAACCAGAACATTGCGCCGGCCTGAGTCGGGAGTCCGCTGCCGTCCCACGTAGGGTTAACCCATGAGGTTTTGCAGCTGATGGGTCACAGTCACTCCCACGGTCATTCCGAGGGTTCGGAACCAACTCCGCAGGCGATCGCTTCCCGTAAACGGGCCAACTGGCTGCTGGCGGCCGTCCTGGTGCCGTTGGGTGTGCTCACTCTCGTGGCGATGTTGCTTATGTGGCCGTCGGGCAGCCGGGAGGGAATCAACTTTTCCAGTCCCTACCAGGCTGCCCCGGGGGTCACTTTCGATACCGGCAAAATCCAGAGCGTGGTGGTGGAGAGCTGCTCGCAGACGGGTCAAACGAACAGCAGCCAACCGAACAGCAGCCAGCCCGGCAACAGCCAGTCCAACCAAACCGGCGGGTCCCAGTGCACGTTCGCTTTCACCGTTCCGGACAAGGGCGGCGAGGCGGTCAAGGTGGTCATCAACCCTGATGTTGCGATGTCCCACGGGGTGGATGTCGGCGACTCCATCCGCTACCTGAACCTTTCCGGCGTCCAAGGAAGCAGTGCAGGCAACGGCGCCCCGGCGTACGTCTTCGTTGATTTTGTCCGCAACATCCCCATAGCCGCCCTGGCGGTGCTGTACGCGGTGGTGGTGATCGCTGTTGCCCGTTGGCGCGGCTTCCGTGCCCTGCTGGGCCTGGTGGGGGCCTACTTCGTCCTGGTCAGCTTCATCCTGCCCGGTCTGGTGGAGGGCAAGCCACCGCTCCTGCTGGCGCTCGTGGGGTCCACGGTGATCATGATCGGGGTTCTCTACTTTGCCCACGGGTTCTCGGCGAGAACGTCCACAGCGTTGCTGGGCACCATCTTCGGCCTGGGAATCACCGCCCTGCTGGCCGCCTGGGCCACGGATGCAGCAAACCTGGCGGGCGTAGGAAACCACGACGCTTCAACGTTGGTGAACATGTCACCGCAGATATCGATCTCCGGGATCATCCTGTGCGGTTTGATTATTTCCGGCCTCGGTGTCCTCAACGACGTCACCATCACCCAGTCCTCGGCCGTTTGGGAACTCTATGAGCTGGCGCCGAACACCAGCGCCCGCAAGCTGTTTTCCTCTGCGATGCGGATTGGCCGGGACCACATTGCTTCCACGGTCTACACCATCGCCTTTGCGTATGCGGGTGCCGCCCTTCCCATTCTGATCATTGTGATGCTGTACGACCGCCCCTTGGCCGAGGCCCTGACCAGCGCCGAACTGTCGGAAGAAGTCATCCGGACCCTGGTGGGCTCCATCGGCCTCGTCCTTGCCATCCCGGTCACTACCCTCATCGCCGTACTGGTGGTCAAGGCCACCGGGATGAAGCGCCTTGCCGCCGCGGGGACCGCCGTCAGTCCGGACGACCTTGACGACACCGGCGCGCTGGCCGCTGCCGCCGTCGTGGCCGGTTCCGAGAAGGACGAAAGGAACGACGCCGGTACCCGCCCGGGTGCCGGGGACGGGCCGGTGCGGCCCGGGAGTCGCCGGGCGCAGCGCGAAGCCGAACGCCGGGGCAGCGACTAGCCCGATGACATTTGTCATCCCGAACAGGTGACACCCGCTACGGGTGTGTGGATGCTCCTCCGGCTTGAATGGGTACACCAGACCTATTCCAGGGAGAGCAATGACAACACCGGGTGTTCCTGCGGTTCGCGCCGCCGGACTTCATAAGAGCTTCGGAAAAGTGCAGGCGGTGCGCGGCCTGGACCTGACGGTTCAACAGGGGGAGGTCGTGGCTTTCCTGGGCCCCAATGGTGCGGGAAAGACCACCACCATCGACATGATCCTGGGCCTGAGCACCCCGGATGCCGGCGAGGTGTCCATTTTCGGCCATAGTCCCAGGGGAGCCATTTCCCGCGGACAGGTGGCCGCCGTCATGCAGACCGGGGGTTTGCTGCACGACGTCAGCGTCCGGGAAACCGTGCAGCTCACGGCCGCGATGTTTGATTCGGCACGGCCCGTGGATGAAGTCCTGACCCGCGCGGGAATCCTGGACATCGCCGACCGCCGGGTTGAAAAGTGCTCCGGCGGCCAACAGCAACGTCTTCGCTTCGCCATGGCTTTGGTCTCGGACCCCGGCCTGCTGATCCTGGATGAGCCAACCACGGGCATGGACGTTGCGGGGCGCCGGGACTTCTGGTCCGCCATCCGCGACGACGCGTCGAGGGGTCGCACCGTCATCTTCGCCACCCACTACCTCGAGGAGGCCGACGCCTACGCAGACAGGATTGTGCTGGTCCGCCAAGGGACAGTGGTTGCTGACGGCACGGCAGCGCAGATCAAGAACCTGGCGTCCGGGAGGACAGTACGGGCTTCGCTGCCGGCCGGTGACCGCGCGCTGCTGGCAGGATTGCCGCCGGCAGACCATGTGGAGTTCGACGGCGGCCGCGTCACCGTCCGCACCTCTGACTCGGATTCCGTAGTCCGGTTCCTGCTCACCAAAACAGGAGCCCACGATCTTGAAGTGGTTGCGAACAACCTTGAGGAGGCCTTTGTGACCCTCACCGCGGACGAAGCCGGGACGGCCACAACCCCCACGGATCCAACAGCCCCCACGTATACCTCAGCCCCCACGTATACCTCAGCCCCCACTGCTTTGGAAGGGGAGCGGGCATGAGCCAGTCGATAGCAATGCAGGACCGCAAGCCCTCCGCCGGCGGTGTCAACACGACGTTCCTGTGGATCGAAATCAAGCGGATGCTCCGGAACCGCCGGACCATCGTCTTCACCGTGCTCATGCCCGCGATCTTCTTCTTCATTTTCGGGCTGTCGAACAAAGACCAGCAATTGCCCAACGGCCACAGTTACGGCCAGTACATCCTGATCAGCCTGACCGTGTACGCAGCCATGACGGCCGCCACGGGAGCCGGCAGCCAGGTGGCGGTCGAACGTGCCCAGGGATGGAGCCGGCAACTGCGTCTCACGCCCCTGCTGCCCGGGGCGTATATCGCCATCAAGGCAGCTGCGGCGCTAACCCTCTCGCTGGTGGCTGTGATCGCCCAGTTCGTGATCGGCGCCATCGCCGGAGTGACCATGGACGCGCAGACGTGGCTGACCGCCGGGCTGGTGGCCTGGTTGGGTTCCCTGGTGTTCGCCGCCCTGGGACTTTTCGTGGGGTACCTCATGCCCAGCCAGAACGTCATGCAGATCCTTGGACCGGCCCTGGCGATCCTTGCCATGCTGGGAGGCCTTTTCATGCCGATCGAAATCATGGGCGATACCTTCGGGACCATCGCCAAATTCACGCCCGCCTACGGGATCGGTCAACTGGCGCGCAGCCCCATCACCGGTGAGTTCGACGTCTTGTGGATTCTCAACGTCCTGGTCTGGCTCGCCATCTTCGTCGGCGGCGCCGCCATGGCCTTCCGCCGCGACACCAGCCGCGTCTGAGTTGCCCCGGCGTGGCTAAGGTGGGATCCATGAGCAGCCAGTCCCTGGGGGATGCCTTCCGCGGTCCCGGACCCCGCAAATGGTTCATCGGCGCCGGCTTTTCCATTGTCCTCTGGGCGTGGCCCACCTGGAACCTCGTGTGGTCCGTGGACGAACCGGCAGACTGGAAGGTACTGGCCTCGGCGTCGTTGGTGGCCTTCTTCGCCGCCTATGCCTTCTTGCCGATGTTCAGCCGGGTACGGGACAGCCGGACCGGCCTGCTGTGCCTCGCGATCCTGCTGGCACTCAACGGCCTGGTGATCCTCCTGGTGGGCAGGGAAGCGCTGTGGACGTGGCCTTTCCTGGCGTGCGCCATTGGAATGACCACACTTCCGCCGCGCGTCGACTTCGCTGTGATCATGGCACTTTCGGGAATTTCGCTTGCGTCGGAACTCGCCGGCGGCAACCCTGGACAGGCTTTCTTCCAACCGGCCCTCATCCTGTCCCTGGGATTCATGATGTCCTCGTTTGCGCGCCTGATCCGCCAGACCGTTGAACTCCGGACCGCCCAGACTGAACTGGCGGATGCCGCTGTCGCCGCCGAACGCAGCCGTGTGGCCAGGGACATGCACGACATCCTGGGGCATTCCCTCACTGTCATAGCGGTCAAAGCCGAGCTGGCTGCCCGGATGTTGGAGCAGGCACCCGGCGGACCGGCCAAGGACAAAGCCTCAGCGGAAATCGTGGAAGTCCAGGAGCTGGCGCGTGGTGCGCTCGCAGATGTCCGGGCCACCGTTGCCGGCTACCGCGGGGTCAATGTTCTGGCAGAACTCGCGGCGGCCCGGACGGCGCTGGAATCGGCGGGTATCGACGCTGATCTTCCGGGGACTGTGGAGCAGGTGCCCGCCAAGCACCGTGAGCTGTTCGGCTGGGTACTGCGCGAGGGCGTGACGAACGTTGTGCGGCATTCCGGTGCCGGACGTTGCCGGGTCCGGTTGACGGCGTCGACGGTTCTGGTGGAGGACGACGGCGTGGGGCCGGGTCCGGCAGCGGGCGGCAACGGGCTGGCGGGGCTTCGGGAGAGAGTGGCCAGTGCCGGTGGCACAGTAAACATAGGTGCGAGCGACCTGGGAGGGTTCAGATTGGCTGTTGACGTATGACCATCCGGTTGGTGATCGCGGACGACCAGGCGCTGGTGCGCGGTGCCCTTGCCGCCCTTCTGGGGCTTGAAGAGGACATCGAGGTGGTGGCGGAGCTGGCGGACGGCGCAGGCGTTGTGTCGGCCGTGCTGGAGCATGCCGCCGACGTGGCGATGCTCGACGTCGAGATGCCCGGCCTGGATGGCATCAGCGCTGCCGCGGCAGTCCGCCGTGCGGTGCCGACATGCCGCGTCCTGATGGTCACGACGTTCGGCAGGCCGGGTTATCTCAGGAGGGCCATGCAGGCCGGAGCCTCCGGGTTCGTGGTCAAAGACACGCCTGCGCGGCAGCTGGCCGAAGCCGTGCGTCGCGTGCACAGCGGGCTCCGCGTGGTGGACCCGATGCTCGCCGCGGAGTCTCTGACCTCCGGTGACAGTCCGCTGACCGAGCGGGAGGTCGAGGTGCTGAAGGCTGCATCCGACGGCGGTACGGTGGCGGACATTGCCAAAGCGGCGATGCTCTCGGAGGGCACGGTACGGAACTATCTCTCAGCGGCGATGGCCAAGACCGGCGGCCGGACGCGGGCGGAAGCCGTGCGCCTGGCACATGAGAACGGGTGGCTTCTGTGAGGGCCTGCGCCCCCGATTTGCCCTGCTTTGCAACAATGGATAGGTGACTGTAGTAGCAACGCCTCCCGCACCAAAGCTTGAGCTCCCGCCCCTGAAGCTCGGCGGGATTACCGTGGACACCCCGGTAATCCTTGCGCCGATGGCCGGAATCACCAACTCCGCCTTCCGCAGGCTCTGCCGTGAATACGGTGGCGGCTTGTACGTGGCCGAGATGGTGACCTCGCGTGCCTTGGTGGAGCGGACGCCGGAATCGCTGCGCATCATCTCCCATGACGAGGACGAAAAAGTCCGATCCGTCCAGCTCTATGGCGTGGACCCCGTAACCGTAGGCGCAGCGGTGCGGATGCTCGTGGACGAGGACCGCGCCGACCACATCGACCTCAACTTCGGCTGCCCCGTCCCCAAGGTCACCCGCCGCGGGGGAGGGTCCGCGCTGCCGTGGAAGATCGACCTCTTCACCTCGATCGTGCAGACCGCGGTCAAGGAAGCCTCCAAGGGCGGAATCCCGCTGACCATCAAGATGCGCAAAGGCATCGACGATGACCACCTGACCTACCTGGAGGCAGGACGCATCGCCCGTGACTCCGGAGTCGCCGCAGTGGCGCTCCATGGCCGGACGGCTGCACAGTTCTATTCCGGCCAGGCCGACTGGTCCGCGATCGCCCGCCTCCGCGAAGCCCTGCCGGACATCCCGGTGCTCGGCAACGGCGATATCTGGTCCGCTGAAGACGCTGTCCGGATGGTGCGCGAAACCGGCGTCGACGGTGTTGTCGTGGGCCGTGGGTGCCAGGGCCGTCCCTGGCTGTTCGGCGATCTCCAGGCTGCTTTCGAAGGCAGCGACCAGCGGCACCGGCCCGGGCTGCGCGAGGTTGCCGAGGGCGTCTACCGTCACGCGGAACTGATGGTGGAGACCTTCGGGAACGACGAATACAAGGCTCTCCGCGAGATCCGCAAGCACATGGCCTGGTACTTCAAGGGCTACGTGGTGGGCGGGGAGCTGCGGGCGAAACTTGCCACAGTGCCCACCCTGGAGGTCCTGCGGGAATTGCTCGACGAACTGGACATGGATCTTCCTTATCCGGGCGTCGATTCCGAAGGCCCCCGGGGGCGTGCCGGATCCCCGAAAAAGCCGGCGCTGCCCAAGGACTGGCTGGACAGCCGTCAGCTGAACGCTGAACAGAGCGCGGATATCTCCGCAGCGGAGCTGGACGTTTCGGGCGGTTAGCCTCACACGTGTAAGACTGGCTCAAGAAGCTCCACACCCCGGCGCTTGAAGGAGGCAGATACCCATGGGAACCGAAGCAATGCTTGGCCACGATGCAGCAAGCCACGATTTTGTGCTGGCCATCCCCGGATACGCCGAGGCAGACTCTGCCCGGTGGGTTGAAGAGCCGCGCAAGAGCAACTACCGCTCCGACTTTGAACGGGACCGCGCCAGGGTCCTGCATTCCTCCGCGCTGCGACGCCTGGGCGCCAAAACACAGGTCGTGGCCCCGGATACCGATGACTTTGTCCGCACCCGGCTCACGCACAGCCTGGAGGTCGCGCAGGTAGGCCGCGAACTGGGCCGTTCGCTGGGTTGCGATCCCGATGTCGTGGACACCGCTTGCCTGAGCCACGATCTTGGCCACCCTCCCTTCGGCCACAACGGCGAATCCGCATTGAACGAAGTGGCTCACACGATCGGCGGTTTCGAAGGCAACGCCCAGACGCTTCGGTTGCTGACCCGCCTCGAACCCAAGGTGCTCGCTGCGGACGGCAGGCCGGCAGGGCTCAACCTGACCCGCGCGAGCCTGGACGCCGCCTCCAAATACCCGTGGTCCGCCGTCGACGCCCCCGTGATCCATGGCCACCGCACCAGCAAGTTCGGCGCGTACGAAGACGACCTTCCCGTATTTGAGTGGCTGCGCGAGGGCGCGCCCGGCAACCGCTCCTGCATCGAGGCGCAGGTGATGGACCTGGCCGATGACATCTCGTACTCGGTGCACGACGTGGAAGATGCGATCGTTGCCGGCCACTTCCAGCTGAAGTGGATGGAGAACCCTGACCACCGGGCGCGGGTGGTGGGCTACACCAAGCAGTGGTACCTCCCGCACAACGACCCCGCCGAAATTGATGCTGCCCTGGCCCGGCTCGAGGCCACCAAGGTCTGGGTCCGGGAAGCTGACGGCAGCCGCAAGTCGATGGCGGCGCTGAAGGACATGACCAGCCAGTTGATCGGCAGGTTCTGCCAGAGTGCCATGGAAACAACGCGGGCGCATTTCGGACCGGCCAACCTCACCCGTTATGACGCCGAGCTCATGGTCCCCGAGGAGACCGTGACGGAGATCGCGGTGCTCAAGGGATTGGCCACCACCTTCGTCATCTCCACGGACCACCGGCAGCCTGTCTACGAACGCCAACGCGAAGTGCTGCACGCGCTCGTGGGCGTCTTGAACGCCACAGGCGACCGCCACCTGGAGCCGATGTTCGCCGCTGACTGGAGGGACGCCGTCGACGACGGTGCCCGCCTGCGCGTCGTCATCGACCAGGTGGCGTCCTTGACGGATGTCTCTGCCCTGGCCATGTACGAGCGTCTGGTGGGCAGCCTCCCGTCGCTTTGGTGAGGCGCGCCCGGGAGCCGGGCGGTTTGGTCGATGCGACTAGGATGGACACGTGGCTGGCCTGATCAAACGTGAAGATATCGACGAAGTACGCCAGCGCACGGACATCAAGGAAGTCGTTGACGGATACGTCACACTCAAAGGTGCCGGACTGGGCAGTTTCAAAGGCCTGTGCCCCTTCCACGACGAACGTTCTCCCTCCTTCACCGTCCGCCCGCAGGTGGGCAGGTACCACTGCTTCGGTTGCGGCGAGGATGGCGACGCCATTTCCTTCGTCCAGAAGATGGATCACAGTTCCTTCCACGAAGCCGTGGAAAAGCTCGCGGCCAGGATCGGTTACGAGCTGCGGTACGAAGACGGCGGGACGGGTCCCAGCCGCGAGGAAGTGGGCAAGCGCCAGCGCCTGCTGGACGCCCACAAGATCGCCGATGAGTTCTTCCGCGCACAGCTTCTGACCCCCGGAGCGGCGGAAGGCCGTAACTTCCTGGATGGCCGCGGGTTCGACCGTGCTGCCGCCGAACACTTCGGAGTGGGATACGCGCCACAAGGCTGGGACGCGTTGTTGAAGCACCTGCGCGGACGCGGCTTCACGGATGCTGAGTTGAAGCTCACTGGAATGTTTTCAGAAGGCAATCGCGGCATCTACGACCGTTTCCGCGGCCGGCTGATCTGGCCCATCCGGGACATCGCGGGGGACACCATCGGTTTTGGCGCGCGCAAGCTCTACGAAGACGACCAAGGCCCCAAATACCTGAACACCCCGGAGACCACGCTCTACAAGAAATCCCAGGTCCTCTACGGCATCGACCTCGCCAAACGGAACATCGCCAAGGAGCGCCAGCTGGTAGTGGTGGAGGGGTACACGGACGTGATGGCCTGCCACCTTGCAGGGGTCACGACGGCGGTAGCCACCTGCGGTACAGCCTTCGGTACCGAACACATCAAGGTGGCCCGGCGGCTGCTTTCCGACGACGGCAGCGGGGGAGAGGTCATTTTCACCTTCGACGGTGATGCTGCCGGCCAGAAGGCCGCTCTCAGGGCGTTCGAGGAGGACCAGCGGTTCACGGCCCAGACCTACGTGGCTGTCGAGCCTTCCGGTGCCGATCCCTGTGACCTTCGCCAGCTCAAAGGTGATGCCGCGGTGCGCGAGCTCATCGGCACCCGGAAACCGCTCTTCGAATTCGCCATCAGGGCCACCTTGCGGCGGCACAACCTGGACACCGTGGAGGGCCGCGTAGCAGCGCTCCGTGAGGCTTCTCCGGTGGTGGCGCAGATCAGGGACTCAGCCACAAGGCCCGAGTACACGCGGAACCTTGCCGGCTGGCTGGGCATGCCCATCGAGGAAGTCAGCCGATACGTTGGCGCGGCTGCTAAACGGGGGACAAGCGGCAGCAATCCTGCAGGCAGCGGCGAGCAAGCAGCGGCCGCGGCAGCACCGCCGTCGGGCGGTCCGGTGTTCAACCGTCCCAACCCCCGCGACCCCGTAGCGGGGATGGAACGCCAAGCACTCGAGGTGGTGCTTCAGGATCCCGCAGTGCTCGGTGGAGTGGCGTGGGACCGCTTTGCGGCTACGATGTTCGCCACGCCGGCCTATGCTGCCGTCCATGCGGCGATCCGCGCCACTGGGCTCGGCCATACGGCAGACCCGGTGTCATGGGTGGAGCAGATCCGGCAGGAAGTACCCGAACCCCTGCGCAATCTGGTGTCCGAACTTGCTGTGACACCACTGCCCGCCAGCACCCCGGAAGCGATGCAACGGTATTGCCGGGATATCCTGGCCCGACTCTTCGAGCTTCAGATCACCCGCATCAAGGCCGACAAGATGGGGCAGCTCCAACGGCTCGACGCTGCCTCCCAGCCTGAGGAATTCCAGCGGCTGAACCGTGAGTTGATGCAACTCGAAATGGAACGCCGGGCGCTGCGCTCGGACGGCTGAGATCCTCGATTTCGTTTTCCGGCAGCCCCCTGTTAAGCTAGTAACCGCTTCATTCCTCCGTAGCTCAATTGGCAGAGCATTCGACTGTTAATCGAAGGGTTACTGGTTCAAGTCCAGTCGGAGGAGCGCACAATACCCCCGTTCCGGTTCGCCGGAGCGGGGGTATTTTTATACCCCCAGGGGGTACCGCCGACCGATTTCACATCCGGTAAAACCTTTGCTAAAGTCATAACCGCTTCATTCCTCCGTAGCTCAATTGGCAGAGCATTCGACTGTTAATCGAAGGGTTACTGGTTCAAGTCCAGTCGGAGGAGCACAAGGACCCCGTACCCGCCTTATGGCTGGTGCGGGGTCTGCTTTTTAAACGAAATCCATCTCCACCTGGAGGAAGCGCGCGGCTTCCGCCACAGCCGCCATGAACGAGTCCTGCTCGGTGGGAGGGGTCCTGGGCTCACGCGGATGCCACTCATGCGGCGCCGAGTAGACTCTCGTGAAACCGCCGCCCGGAGGGGCATAGAAAATCCCGAACCTTTGGACCGGCCACTCCGGCGAGGTCTCCGGAGCGACCAACAGTGCGGCATCCGTTTCGGGGTTGTACCACTGGGCTATGGGCCGTCGCCGGTCGTCCGTGAAGAGTCCACCCGCGTACAAAGCGGCCGACGGCGGACTGGTCACCGAGCACAGGCGCTCCCACCACAGCGGGAGGATGCGGTCATCCTTGCGCTGCCACGGTGCCGGTAACGGGTTCAGCTCTTGCCAATGTGGCACATCTCAACTTTATCGCCGGTGGGTGGCCGCGAAAAGAGCTTCTAGCGGGACAGGCCCAGGCGCGGGTACAGCACTTCGAAGCCCTTCTCCAGGCCTGCGTTCAATGCCAGGCCCACGTGTCCGCCGTTGGGTACCTCGTAGTACGTCACTTTCATTCCGGACGCTTGCGCCGCCGCGGACACGGCTTTCGCGGCGGCCACGTAGGTGGGGTCGTCCGAGCCGGCAGTGAACACGGCAGTGGTGTCGGGGAACTGTTTGCCCTTCATGATGTTGATGGGCTTTTGGGCATCATAGGCGGCCTGGTTACCGCCAAAGATCCCGGCCAGGTTCTCCGCGGGGTCCTCTGCGCCGGGGAACTCCTCGCCTGAGATGTCCACCACGTTGCCCCACATTCCGGGGTACTTGACGGCGAAGGAGATGGCGCATTGGCCGCCGTTGGAATAACCGGCGATGGTCCAGTGGTCCCTGTCCGGAAGGATGCTCAAGTTGTCCCTGGCCCAGTTCACCACGTCCTGGTTGATGTACTTCTCGACGTTTCCGTACTTAGGGGTGTCCAGGCACAGGGTGTCATCCTGGTCCGGGCCGATCTGGTCGGCGACGATCGCAATGGGGGCCAGTCCATTGTTTTTTGCAGCGAACTCGTCGAGGGCGGCGGAGACGTACTGCGGATCGGGGAGGCCCGGCTGGCCCATCATGAGGACGAACAGGGGAAGCCTCGGTGGATTGGCAGTCAGGGCAGCCGGTGGAAGGTAGATACCGGCCGGGCGCGCGTCGAAACCCGACACCGTGGCCGGGATGACTTGGGTCCCCACCTTGCCTTTCGAGGGCATGTTGGCGGGCGGAGTCCAGTGCTGCCACAAGGGTCCGGCCGGAATGGACGCATCCGGGTCCGGCTTGTTCAGTTCAATGACGTCCTCGGTTGAGATCCCCAGGGCCGAACCCAGGGTGTTGTTCAGTCCGAACTCGGCGTTGATTTGCAGGGCGGAGACAGTGACGAAGACGGGGACCGAGATGATGGCCACCACTTTCCGCCAGCGCGCGCTGTGGAGAAAACTCACCGCGACCAACCCCAAAGCGGCGAAGCAGCTGATCGACCAGAACCATACCCGCGGAGTCAGTCCCACGTGAAAGACGTCCAGCACGTCCTCCACGATCCACACGGTGAACCACCCCACCAGCCCTGCCACCACAATGGCGCTCATCGCCGTGAGGACCCAGCGGGCAGACGGCCGGAGGAAGAGCACCAGGAAGAACCCGACGGCGATGATCCCGGCGATCGTCAGGACTACCGGGCTGCTGATTTCGAGTTTCAGGACATCGTTCATGGACGCGCCGCCGGATGACCGGTCATGCGGCAGGCTCCCGGGCCACCATCTGCCTCAACAAACCGGCGCTTTGTGCGGGCGAGAGCCCGGGCAGGTAGGCCGAGCCGACCGCCAGTCCGATCGATGGCAAGGCCAGGGGGTCCTGGTAGTACATGTACAAGGTCCGGTGCTCGGGTTGGAACCTTGACTTGAAGGCAGCCAATGATTTGAAGCCGTACATCGGCTCCAGGGCATTTCCCAACAGGGCCAGGACGCGGTCCAGGGTGCTTCGGTCACCTTCCGCGCCTCCGGTCCCCGCATTGGCCAATGGAGAGCCTGAGAGGGAGATCTGCGGAACTTGCTCCTTGAAGTACGTCACGGCTGAGGCGATCAGGAACTCCATGACGCCCTTGAATCCTGTCGTGCGGCGCCTCATGAAGTCGAGGGTCCAGCCTGAGATCGCACCGTTGCTGAAAACGGGAAGCCAGCTGGTCACCCCGTGGACCAGGCCGTCGTCGTCCACCGCCACGCAGCAGAGAACTTCGGGATCCTTGAGTTCGTTCAAGCCGCCCAAGGTGAATCCCATCTCGGGTAGGGCCTTGTCAGCCACCCACTCCTCGGAAATCTCAGCCAGTTGGGCCCTGATGCCCGGCGGCATGCTGCCGTAGTGGTACCAGAGGTCCTTGATGGACAGCTTGTCAGCGCGGTTCAGCGCAGTGCGGACGTTCTGCCACTCTTTGCCCTTGAACGTCATTGCCTGGACGTTGAGAAGTGTTTCCTCCGCGACCTCCAGTTTCCTGAAGCCGTAGGGGAGCAGCGGGCCATCCAGCCCGGAGTCGGCGGAATAGAAACACGGGACCAATCCCAATGCGGAACAGTGCGCCACAAAACCACGCGCTGCCTCGTCATGGTGGCCGGCATCGCCGTAGGGACCGGCAACGGTCAACGCCACCCCGTTGTGGACCTGGTAGGCGACGCCGGCCTTCCTGTCCGGAGTGAACCAGTACTGGTTGTTGTCCCACAATGCCATCCAGGACAAGGTGCCACCGCCCTGGTGCAGCAGCTCGCGGGTGTGGCCGAGATCGGCAGCAGGGTCGGTGGCGATCATCCTGAAGCGGCGGAAGTTGTTGAGGACCAGGACCAGGATGAGAAGCCAGATGACGTCTCCTCCCAGGCCGTACAGCACAGTGCTCAGCAGTCCCTGGGGCAGCGCCACAACGAACGGGACCGGGAAGGGCACCAGGATGTGCGTCAGCTGTCCGGCGAGGTCCCACAGGGTTGACTGGCCCGGGTTGCCCTCCAGGAACCAGAACGCCACGTAGAGGGCCACTGAAGTCACGGCCAGGATCAAGGCAGCCCGGCCGAGGGCGCGGTATCCGGCGTCGCTGGACTCCACCCTGAACCTGTGCCGGTTTGCCAGCAGCAGTGCCACGATGATGATTGGCGCCAGGAGCGCGGGGACCACGTACAGGAGGAGGTAGCCGAAATCGTCGTCGCCCATGGTGACATCCGGGTCGCTGATGTATTGGACAATCGCCAGGACGGTCACCGCAGCCAGATACACCTGGATGATCAGTGTCAGCCGATAAGCCAGGCGGCGACCGCGTCGCAGGCCTTCGGCGCAGACCAGCAAGAGCAGGACAGGGATCACCGTCAGGATGGCCGCACCAAAGCTCCGGACACCAACGATGTTTTGCAGGGCCACGCAGTTCGCTTCGTTCCTGCAGGCCTCCTGAACCTCATCGACGTCGGGGCTTGCCTGGAGCATGACCTCGGAGACCACCGAGAGCGGGCCCACCTCCCAGGTACCCGTCAGTTGGGTCAACAGGGGCCCCAGGGCGAAGACGCCAACCACCGTGCCGACCAGGAAACGCGTCTCACGGAGGCTGGAGGCATTGAACGATCCGCCGCTCTTGTGAAGGACCACGGAGTGTGCGGCCCAGCCGGCAACGATTCCGATCACTGCGCCGGCGAGAGCCTGCAAAGTTTGGGCCACTCCAACGAAGAGGGCGAACATCAGTGCTGCAGCGAGCAACCACGTCCGGAGGCGGCGCCGCCACAGCGAGTCAAGTGCCGCCGTCGAAAATCCCAGGGCAGCCGCGGCTCCGCCGTAAGCGCCCACCGCGTACTCCCCGCCGAGGAAGCTCAGCCATTGGTCGCTGTTGTCGGTACCGAAAGCCACCAGCGCGACCAGCACCAGTGCGCTGAGGGCGGAGCCGGCGATGAAGGCAGCCAGGGCCAGCCACGGGCCCATGACCCTTTCGGCAATACCGACCCCCAGCAGGATCGCTGCGGTGCACGCCAGGTAGTCGAGAAGCGAGGAACCGAAGAACGTTGACGTGAAGACCGACCACCACGGCCCGGGTTCCACGGCCAAGCCAAGCCCCACCTGCTCCAGAAGTGCTTCGGGAGGACCGTTAAGGACGCTTCCCGTCGCCAGTGCCAAAACCCAGAGGACCACCACCAAGGCAAGCGTCAGCGGCAAACTCCGCACGGTTGCCAGGCCCCGTAGGGTGCCACGAAATCCGACCGCCGTGCTCATGTGATGTCCCCTTCACCGGTTAGGCACCGGTAACACCGGCTGGCCACCATTCTGCCCTGCGGCAGGGCTTTAGGGGAGGCTTTGAAACGTTCGACGCCGGAGGGTCGGCAAGTGACGCCGCTTAGTCACGGTTCCTGCCTAGTCACGGTTCCAAGGTCCAGGATTGACCCGGTACAGAACCGCGGCGCCGATCACGGCCCCGAGCAACGCGCCGAAAACCGCGCTTCCTGCAGCGCGGCCGATGAGTGCCCCGGCCACCGCGCCCAGCATCGCACCGAGAAAGAGGCCCCTGCCATTACGGTGCGGTTTGTTCGTCATAGTGACAGCCTACGGTGCGGTTGATGGATGGCAGCTAGTGGATGGAGGGCACGGTCCGTGGCCGCACAACCAACCAAAGTGCGGTCATGGAACCCGTGATGCAGACGGCCATCACAGCTCCCATGGGGACGGCGGAGGTGACCCCCAGCCAGCCGACCACCGGAGGAACGATGCCCGCCATCATGAACTGTGAAGCGCCAAGGAGGGAGGCCGCCGTGCCGGCTTGTGCGCCGTGGTTGGCCAGGGACAACACCTGGACGCACGGAAACATGAACCCGGTGGCGCAGATGTAGAACCACAGGGGAATCAAGGTGCCCCACAGCCCCACGTGGAACAGATCAAGCACGATGATCACAAGGGACATGCACAACATGAACAGCGTTGCTCCGGCCACAATCCACTGCGGGGCTACGCGCCGGATCAAGCGGGAACTGATCTGGACACCGGCCACGATGCCCAATGAATTGATGCCGAACAGGATGCCGTATTCCTGGGGGGAGAAGCCGTAGACCTTCTGGAAGAGGAAGGTGGACGCGGACAAATAGGCGAACAGGCCGCCGAAGTTGAGGCTGCCCACCAGCACCATGCCCACGAAAATCCGGTCCGTAAGTACCTTCTTGTAGCGCTGTCCGACCGTCACGGTGGACTTGCCGCGCTGTTCGGCAGGCAAGGTCTCCCGGATAAAGAAGATGGAGGCGATGATGACCAGCAGGCCGTAGCACGCCAGGAAGTAGAAAATCCCGGGCCAGGGAAAGACAAGGAGCAGTTGTGACCCGATCACCGGAGCCAGGATGGGCGCGAGCCCGTTGACCAGTGACATGCGGGAGAACATCCGCACCATGGAGTAGCCGTGGAAAAGGTCCCTGACCATTGCCATGGCCACCACGCCACCTCCGGCCGCCCCGATTCCCATGAGGACACGGAAAACGGAAAGCATGCCGATGTCGGTTGCCAGCGCAGCGCCCAGGGAAGAGCCAATATGCACGGCTGTGGCCAGGATCAGCGGCAGCCTGCGGCCTACCTTGTCGCTGAACGGTCCCACCACCAACTGGCCAAGGCCGAAGCCGACGGTTGTTCCGGTCAGGGTGAGCTGGATTGCCGCTTCCGAGACGTTGAAACTTGATTCCAGGGCCGGGAACGCGGGGAGGTAGAGATCGATGGTGAAGGGACCCAAGGCCGTCAAGGCGCCCAGGAGGAGAATGTAGACAAGCTTTTCGCGTCGGCTCAGGGAATCGCCCGGGGCAATGGGAGGGGTCACGATCATCTATCCTATGGCCCGGATCATATTTATTGCTGCTATGACGGGCGCGCCGGAGCGTGGCCCCGAAAGTTCAGCAGGAACCTGAATGATAGCTTTGAGGACAGGTGTCCGCGGCGGAGTTTTCCGCTGCGTTCGCCCGACACGATGCCAAGAGGAAGCAGTTAGGCGGAACCCATGAGTGGACGTCACACCGGCCGGACCAGTCAAGGACCAGCCATTCGTACTTTGCCGAAGACCCTCAAGCTCGTTGCACGCTTGGCCCCACGGCAAATCAATGATGAGATCGCCCTTGCCAAGGTGGAACTCAAACGCAAGGCCACACAGCTTGGCGTGGCCGGCGCCTTTTTCGGTGTTGCCCTCGTCTTCATGGCGCTGCTGGTCATTGCACTGGTGGTGGCAGCCATTCTGGGCCTGGCCACCATCATGCCCGGCTGGCTCGCGGCTCTGCTCGTCTCAGCGTTTTTCCTTGTGGTTGTCGCCATCGCATCGCTGATCGGCATCGCCAAGTTCAAGAAGGCCATGCCGTTGGTCCCCGAGGACACCATCCGGGGCATCAAGCATGACCTCGGGATCGCCAAGGAAGGCTCAGCGTTCGACGAGTCGATCCTCGACCCGAACTCGCCTGCCGCCAAGGCCGCCAAAGCCGAAAAGGAAGCCGCAGCTGAGAAGGCCAAGGCCGAAAAGGCAGCAAAGGAAGCGGCCAAGGAAGCCGATGCCGTCAAGGCCCCCACGGAAGCCGAGCTTCGCTCCCGCCTGAAGAGGCGCCGCGAACACCTGACGGGTGTCCGCGATGAGCTGGGTGAACAGCTGGACGTCAAAAAGCAGGGCCAGGCCTTGCTCGAGAGCGCCAACGTCAGGTTCCAGGAGGGCAAGGAATTCGCTGCCGCAAAGTTTGCCGACCTCGGCGATTCCGTTCCCCAAAGCGTCAGCGAGCGGATGGCCGCGCACTGGAAAGACCTTGCAGCTTTCGCCACCGCCGCGGTGGTCTTCGTGGTTGCGCTGAGGAAGCTGCTGAAGAAATAGCAGGTTTCTGAGCACCGGATACTGAACACGAGGAAGGGGGACACATGAGGCTGATCGGTGCTGGTTCGCACCCGGATCGTCCGCAGGTCGACCATGACCTCATCTTCACTGTCCCCAATATCCTCACCGTCCTGCGTTTCATGGGCGTGCCTCTCTTTGTCTGGCTCGTGCTCTCCGAACAGGAGTACGGGTTCGCGGTCCTGGTGCTCGTCGTCATGGGCAGCACGGACTGGGTGGACGGCTACATCGCCAGGCGGTTCGACCAGACCTCCAAGTTGGGCAGGATCCTGGATCCGATGGCCGACCGGGCCGCCCTCCTGGCCGTGGCTTTCACTTTGGCGATTGCCGGCGTCGTGCAGTGGTGGTATCTGGCGGCGCTTCTGGTCCCTGACGCGATCCTGGCGATCGCATCGTTGAACTATTTCCGGAGCCACCCGGATCTTCCCGTGAGCATCGTCGGGAAAATCCGCACCGCCCTGCTGCTGGTGGGCACGCCATTGCTCGTCCTGTCCAAACTGCCCATACCCTTGACTGACGTGTATTTCGTGGCGGCGTGGACGTTCCTGGGCCTGGGCCTGGTGGGCCACTGGATTGCGGCATACAACTACTTCTGGGCCATCCTGCGAAAAGGAAAAGAATTGAAAACCGACGACGGCGGACTCGGCTGATGGTCTGGCTGGCGGTTTGCCTGGCGGTACTTGGGGCCTTCTTCCTCGCCATCGGCGCCCAGCGGCAGGGGAGCGCGGTGAAAGCCGATACGGGTGGCCTGGCGCTGAGCTCCAATGGCTTCCTGCGGCTCCTGCGGAATCCGCGCTGGATGCTGGGCCTGCTGTTCCTTGCCTTGGGCATGGTGATGAACGCCATTGCATTGGTGTCTGCGCCCTTGACGGTGGTGCAACCGATCGGCGCCATTGCGCTGGTCATCACCACGGTGGTCAATGCCAAAGACCAAGGACTGAGCATCAACCGGGCAACAGTTGTAGCGATCAGCGCCTGTGTCACCGGTTCCGCGCTGTTTGTATTGCTGGCCGTGTTCGTCACACAGGAAAACCACCACGTCAGCAATGACGATGAGCTGACGATCGTGCTGCTCCTTGCCCTGGCCGTCGGTATTTTCGGCACCCTGGCCGTCTTGTTCAAACACCGGATGAGCGCCTTCATTTACATCCTGGGCGCAGGCGTCCTGTTCGGTTTCGTGGCCGTACTGACCCGGATTATCGGCAAGCACTTGCTCGATCCCAACGGACTCTTCCTGCTCAACGTCCAGTGGTACACGCTGATAGCCATCGTTGCTGCAGGTGGCCTGGGTTCATGGTTTGTCCAGAGTGCGTACTCTGGTGGACCGCCGGACCTCGTGATCGCGGGATTGACTGTGATTGACCCGATGGTGGGCATTGCGATCGGCATCGTCATCCTTGGTGAGCTTCGTCCCGATGTCCACGCCGTGATGGCGATCGCCATGGCAGCGGCCGCTACGCTTGCTATCGTGGGGGTTATTGCCCTAAGCAGGCACCATCCGGAAGTCACCAAGCGCAAAAAGGACGCGAAGGCGGCTGCCAGCCGGAAGGCCTAGGGCAGATCTTTACCTTGCGCCACCGCTTTTGCGGGCGGCAACCCGGCGACACCGCAGCATTGCCACAAGCAGTGCTGTCCGCACCGTGACCATCAGGAGTTCTCCACGTGACCATTCCCGACACCAACAAGCCCCTCACCATCCTGATTGCCGCGGACACCTACCCGCCGCATGTCAACGGTGCTGCCCAGTTCGGCTACCGCCTGGCCAAGGGGATGACGGCACGCGGACACAACGTTCACGTGTTGGCCTGCCGTCCGGATTCGGGCAAGAGCTACACGGAATTCCGCGACGAGGCCACCGTGCACCGGCTGCGCTCCCATGGCGTTTTCACCCATGAGTACTTCCGCATCTGCTTCCCATGGGAAATCAAGAAGGAAATCAGCCTCCTGTTCGACAAGGTGCAGCCCGATGTCGTGCACATCCAAAGCCACTACATGATTGGCGAACACGTCCTTTATGAGGCCGTCAAACGCGGCATCAGGATCATTGCCACCAACCACTTCATGCCGGAGAACCTGAACCCGTTCCTGCCGTTCCCGCAGTGGTTCAAGGACATCGTGGGCCGCATTTCCTGGAAGGACATGGGCAAGGTCATGGGACAGGCTGACGTTGTCACCACCCCTACGCCTCTGGCCGCCAAGGCGATGCACCAGCACGCCTTCCTGCGCAAAGTCCTGCCACTGTCCAACGGCATCGATTCTTCGGCGTATGAGCTTCACCCCGGTGAAGTCATTGAACCGCACAGCCATCCCACCGTGCTTTTCGTTGGGCGCCTCGCGGAGGAGAAGCACATCGATGTGCTGATCGACGCCGTGGCCAAGACTCCCCGGGAGTTGAACGTCAACCTTGAGATCGTCGGCGGCGGAGAAGTCCGTCCGGCCTTGGAAGCCCAAGTGGCCCGGCTTGGCCTGGGAGACCGGGTCAAATTCCTCGGGCTCGCGAGCGACGAGGACCTGCGTGAGGCCTACATCAAGGCTGACATCTTCTGCATGCCCGGCACGGCCGAACTGCAGTCCCTGGTGACGCTGGAAGCCATGTCCGCTTCCACCCCTGTCCTGCTTGCCGATGCCATGGCGCTGCCGCACCTGGTCCGCGACGGAGAAAACGGCTACCTCTTCACCCCCAACGACAGCTCTGAACTCGCCGCGAAAATCACCAAACTGGTTCAGCTTCCCGAGGACGAGCTGGAAGCCATGGGCAAGGTGAGCCGCGAAATGGTGGAGCCGCACAGCCTTAACGGCACTCTGCAGACCTTTGAGGACCTTTACCGGGGCGCGTCCTATGAGGACATGGTGGTGTGACCAAAGCACTCCCCGTTAGCTATTAGTATTGCTAGAGTGCTTTGCCCGGAACGGCTGCTGGACGGCGGCTGTTCGGGCATCACGGGGCTATAGCTCAGCTGGTTAGAGCGCGGGACTCATAATCCTAAGGTCCTCGGTTCAAGTCCGAGTAGCCCTACCGGAAAATCCCCCTTGCCGACTCAAAGTCGGCAAGGGGGATTTTTTGTGTGCCGACCCTGGGCAAGCAGCACCATGCATCGTTGCAGGAGGTGGCGTCATGCGGTAAGTTACTGATCAGTAACTTATTACCCGCCGGTAACTTGGCTGCCCTGCCGACTCCCGGGTCACAGCGCAGTCCTTCCGGGACCTTGACGTGGTCGCAGGTGACCACCCTTGAAGGAGCGAACATGTCCAACACCGCATTCGACGCCACCACACTTCCTTACGCCGATGGTGACTTCTATGCCTTCGAGCAGTTGCTGACAGGCAAGGAGCAGGACCGTCTGGCCGAAGTGCGGGAGTTCCTTGCCCGCGAGGTCACTCCGATCGCAGTGGACTGCTGGAACCGCGGCGAATTCCCCATGGACCTCATTCCCAAGCTTGGCGAGCTGGACCTCGTAAGCCCGGTTCGGCGCCAGGGATACTCCAATCTCTTTGCCGGCATGCTCCATGCCGAAGTGACCCGAGCGGATGCTTCCATTGCCACGTTCATGGGTGTCCATGACGGCCTCTTCACGGGCTCCATTGAAGCCCTCGCCTCCCAGGAGCAAAAGGATGCGTGGCTGCCGGACATCTACTCCCTGAAGAAGATCGGCGCTTTCGGGCTGACCGAGCCGCTGGGTGGTTCCGATGTTGCAGGCGGAACCCGCACGACGGCACGTCGTGAAGGCGACACGTGGATTCTCAACGGTGCAAAGCGCTGGATCGGCAATGCCACCTTCTCGGACTGGGTGGTCATCTATGCCAAGGACGTGGCCGACAACCAGGTGAAAGCATTCCTGGTGGACACCACCCTGCCGGGCTATTCCGCCAGCAAGATCGAGAACAAGATTTCCCTCCGCACGGTCCAGAACGCGGACATCACCCTGGATAACGTGGTGGTGCCGGACTTCTTCAAGCTGGCCAACGGCAACAGCTTCCGGGATACCAACAAGGTCCTGAAGGTCACGCGCCTGGCTGTGGCGTGGCAGGCCGTCGGCCTTCAGATGGCCGCCTTCGACGTTGCCCGCAACTACGCCGTGGAGCGCCAGCAGTTCGGGCGCCCGTTGGCAGCCTTCCAGCTGGTCCAGAACCAGTTGGTGCAGATCCTGGGCAACACAGTCGCCTCAATGGGCATGATGGTCAGGCTTGCACAGCTTGAGGACGCGGGCGTTGCCAAAGACGAACAGTCCGCCCTGGCCAAGGCTTTCACCACTGCACGCATGCGCGAAAGTGTCGCCCTGGGGCGCAGTATCCTCGGCGGCAATGGCATCGTGACGGACTACGGCATGGCCAAGATCTTCTCCGATGCCGAGGCGATCTACTCCTACGAGGGCACCCACGAAATCAACACTCTGGTGACCGGTCGGGCCATCACGGGCGTTTCTGCCATCGTCTAGAACCTCCGCGGACGGCGCGGCGGGGCTCACTCCAGCGGCAGCAACACTGATGGGCGCAGGTCGGACACAAAGCCCAGTGGATTGAGGTACTCCTCGCCGCGCCGAACACCCCAATGCAGGCACGTGGTGCTTCCGCAGTGTCCCGACTGCAGGGTGCCGACCGTTTGCCCTTTGGCCACGCGGTCGCCCTGCTTAAGGCTGCTGGCCACGGGTTCGAAACTGCTCCTGAGTCCGTCGCCGTGATCGATGGTGAGGACCGGGCGGTCAACCACGACGCCGGCGAAGGCCACCACGCCATCGGACGGCGCGGTGACCTGTCCGCCGTCGGGCCTTGGGCCTAAATCCACGCCGCGGTGTCCGCTCAGCCACGGCTTGTCCGGAGGATCAAACGTCCGCAGGACGGACGGCTTGGGGGACAGCGGCCAGCTCCATCTTCCCTGGGGAGCGTCCGGGGCGCCGTCCGCCCCGGACGGGATGCTGAGAGTGATGTTGAGGGTAAGGATCAAGGTGGCTGCCAGCTTCAGGAAGGACATGGATCCAGCCTTCCCTTTGCGTGATCCCGGGGCTACCGCGGGGAGCCGGTATGTGGACAACTGCCGGTGATGGGCGGTCCGTTGGGCGGTATGGCTGTAGTACACTTGGTGGAGCAGTTTGCTGTGCCCTCAAGCTTGTTCAGGAACATGTCTCATTCAGATGTGTGGGGGTGCCAGGCTGACTACGCGTATCCAGCCCTCCTCCAGCGAAGCCCATGGTTTCATGCTGCGGAGGATTGTGCCTCTTGCGGTCCGGAGGAGCCTTTGGTTCCATGCCGGATGAGAAGCGCAATGGATGCCAGGAGCCGCGCCCGTCCGGGCAGAGGCTAAACAACCGTCAACTATTGGCAGGGTAAGAGCAGCCCCATGGGCTCTCTCATGAATGACCTGCCGGAAGGAGCGTCGGCATGCCCGTCGTAACCATGCGCCAGCTGCTTGACAGCGGCGTCCACTTTGGACACCAGACCCGTCGTTGGAACCCGAAGATGAAGCGCTTCATCTTCACGGAACGCAACGGCATCTACATCATCGACCTTCAGCAGTCGCTGTCCTACATCGACCGCGCCTACGAGTTCGTCAAGGCTACTGTCGCCCACGGCGGCACCGTCCTGTTCGTCGGCACCAAGAAGCAGGCTCAGGAAGCAATTGCCGAGCAGGCTACCCGTGTTGGCCAGCCGTACGTCAACCAGCGTTGGTTGGGCGGTATGCTCACCAACTTCCAGACCGTCGCCAAGCGTATCCAGCGCATGAAGGAACTCGAAGAGATCAACTTCGACGACGTCGCCGGCTCCGCTTACACCAAGAAGGAGCTCCTGCTCCTCAAGCGTGAACTCACCAAGCTCGAGTCCAACCTCGGCGGTATCCGCAACCTGACCAAGGCTCCCTCGGTTCTGTGGGTTGTTGACACCAAGAAGGAACACCTTGCTGTTGACGAAGCCAAGAAGCTGAACATCCCGGTTGTTGCCATCCTGGACACCAACTGCGATCCCGATGAAGTCGACTTCCCGATCCCGGGCAACGACGACGCCATCCGCTCCGTCAACCTGCTCACCCGCGTTGTTGCCGACGCCGTAGCTGAGGGCCTCATCGCCCGCAACCAGCGCGCAACCGGTACCACCGAAGCTCCGGAAGAGCCGCTGGCCGAGTGGGAGCGCGAGCTCCTCGAAGGCAGCAAGGCTGAAGAAGCAGCAGCAGCTGAGGCTCCGGCCGCAGAAGCTCCCGCAGGCGAAGCTCCGGAAGCAACTGAAGCTGCAACCGGCGAAGCCGAAGCCAAGTAAATCTGGACCTTCCCTGATGCTGGAGACAGCGTCGGGGGCAACTGACAGGATGGCGGCTCACACGGTGGGCTGCCGTCCTGTCAGTCCGTAAACACACAAATTTCTAGACAGAGGGGTTCACATGGCGAACTACACTGCTGCTGACATCAAGGCCCTGCGCGAGCGCACCGGCGCCGGCATGATGGACGTCAAGAAGGCTCTTGACGAGGCCAACGGTGACGCTGAGAAGGCCATCGAGATCATCCGCATCAAGGGCCTCAAGGGTGCCACCAAGCGCGAAGGCCGTTCCACGGCTGAGGGCCTGGTTGCTGCCAAGGTCAACGGCGGCGTTGGCGTAATGATCGAAGTCAACTGCGAGACCGACTTCGTTGCCAAGGCTGACAAGTTCATCCAGCTGGCCGACAAGGTCCTCAACGTTGCAGTCGAGTCCGGCGCAGCCGACCTCGAAACCCTGCTGGCAACCGAAGTCGACGGCAAGCCGTTGTCCGAGGTCGTCGTCGAAGAGGGCGCTGTCCTCGGCGAAAAGGTTGTTGTCCGTCGCATCTCCCGCGTTGAGGGCACCACGGTTGACGCCTACCTGCACAAGACGTCCAAGGACCTCCCGGCCCAGGTCGGCGTCCTGTTCGCTGTTGACGGTGAAGGCGAAGCCGCTGCCACCGCCGCACACGACATCGCTGTCCACGTTGCAGCAATGGCACCGAACTACCTGACCCGCGAAGACGTCCCGGCCGAACTGGTCGAGTCCGAGCGCCGTATCGCCGAAGAGACCGCGAAGGCTGAAGGCAAGCCCGAAGCTGCTCTCCCGAAGATCGTCGAAGGCCGCGTTACGGGCTTCTACAAGGGTGAAGTTCTGGTTGACCAGGCATTCGCCAAGGATTCCAAGAAGACTGTTGCACAGGTCCTCGAAGAAGCCGGCGTCAAGGCAACCGCAGTAACCCGTTTCCGCGTCGGAAACTAGTAATTCATGAAAAGGGGTGGTCACTTCGGTGGCCGCCCCTTTTTCATGCACGCGTCCGGGTAGTACCTGCGCGGACCCCCAGCACGATAATCTAGCCAGAGTCCACCAACGGGAAGGCACCATGGAAACCGTCAACACTGCAATCCAGCCCGAGAAGACCCGCCGACGTGTACTTCTGAAACTTTCCGGCGAAGTCATCGGCGGAGGCAAGCTCGGCGTCGATCCCGAGACCGTCAGGGCCATTGCCAAGCAGATCGCAGCAGGTGTTGCGGATGTGGAAGTTGCAATCGTTGTTGGCGGCGGCAACTTCTTCCGGGGCGCTGAACTGTCCCAAAGCGGCATGGATCGCTCCCGCGCCGACTACATGGGCATGCTGGGCACCGTCATGAACTGCCTCGCGCTGCAGGACTTCCTGGAGCAGGCCGGAGTGGAGACCCGTGTCCAGAGCGCCATCACGATGGGCCAGGTGGCCGAGGCCTACATTCCCCGCCGCGCCATCCGCCACATGGAAAAAGGCCGGGTAGTCATTTTCGGTGCAGGCGCCGGCTTGCCGTATTTCTCCACCGACACGGTGGCTGCGCAGCGTGCGCTGGAAGTGCACGCAGATGTTGTCCTGATGGCCAAGAGCGGCGTGGACGGCGTTTACACGGCCGACCCGAAGAAGGACCCCACCGCCGAGAAGCTCGATGTCCTCAGCTACGACGACGCCCTGCGCCGCGACATCCGCGTCATGGACCAGACCGCCATGACCATGTGCAAGGACAACAACCTCTCCATGGTGGTCTTCGGCATGGAGGGCGAAGGCAATGTCACCCGGGCGATCCTCGGCGAAACGCTGGGAACCCTGGTAACTCCCTAGCAAGGGCTAGGATATTTCTAGGACCGTCCGCCCCTGGTGGCGGATCTTTACTGTGCATTGCCGCCTGCAGCTGGGCAGCAACTATTTCTGAGGAGAAACCCGTGATCGAAGAGACCTTACTCGAAGCCGGCGAGAAGATGGACAAAGCCGTGGAAGTAGCCAAGGACGATTTCGCCACGATCCGTACGGGCCGGGCCAACCCCGGTCTCTACAACAAGGTCATCGTTGAGTACTACGGCACACCCACCCCGCTCCAGCAGCTGGCGTCCTTCGGTGTGCCCGATGCCCGTACCATCCTGATCACGCCTTATGACAAGACCGCGCTGCGCGACATCGAAAAGGCCCTGAGTGACTCCGAAGTCGGGGCCAACCCGTCCAACGACGGTAACGTCATCCGCGTCACCATCCCGGAGCTCACCAAAGAGCGCCGCAAGGAATACGTGAAGATCGTCAAGGGCAAGGGTGAGGACGCCAAGGTCTCCATCCGAAGCATCCGCCGCAAGGCAAAGGACACCCTGGACAAGCTCGTCAAGGACGGCGAAGCCGGTGAAGATGAGGGCTCGCGCGCTGAGAAGGAGCTCGATGCCCTGACCAAGCAGCACGTCGACAGCATCGACGAGCTGCTCAAGCGCAAGGAAGCCGAGCTGCTCGAGGTCTGATGAGCCAGGCTGAGCCGGCGCCCGCTGAACGGGTCCCGACACGCGATACCCCCAAGCGCGCACGGCGTGTGCGGGCGAACCCCACACCCAAGGCAGGCCGCAACCTGCCCGCGGCCATCGGCGTCGGCCTTGCCATGCTGCTGGCCGTCCTGGGCGGGCTGCTGTTCCTCCCGTTGGGGTTCGTCCTGCTCACCACGGCCTTCGCGGTCCTTGGTGTTTGGGAAGTTTTCCGTGCCCTCGAAGCCCAAGGCACCAGGATGCCGATCGTTCCAGTGATGGTCGGCAGCCTGGTGATGCCGGTTTCGGCCTACTTTGGTGGTCTCGAAGGCCTGCTCTTCACCATGACAGCCAGCTCGGTGGCCGTACTGCTCTGGCGCTCCATCGAAAGCGCAGCCGGGGCGCCGCGCAGCGTCTTCGCGGGTGTCTTCACTTTGGCGTGGATACCGTTCCTGATCAGTTTCGCTGCGCTGCCGCTTCACGCCACCGGCGGAGCCACCCCCGTGGGCTTCTGGCCGCATGGCATCCCGGACGGGGCATGGCAGATCGCCTCCATGCTGCTGCTGGTGGTATCGAATGACACTTTCGGCTACATCGTGGGAGCTTCGTTCGGCAAGCACCCGATGGCTCCGAAGATCAGTCCCAAGAAGTCCTGGGAGGGGTTCGCGGGATCTGTGGGTGGTGCCATGGTGATCGGTGTCCTGGCCTGCATCTTCCTGCTGGACCGGCCTTGGTGGGTCGGCCTTGTCCTGGCCGTTGGAATGGTTGCCGCAGCAACCGCTGGCGACCTTGCCGAGTCCATGGTCAAGAGGGAACTCGGCGTCAAGGACATGAGCAGTATCTTGCCGGGCCATGGTGGTGTGATGGACCGTCTGGACTCGATCGTGTTCGCGGCCCCTGTGGCCTATGTTTTGTTCGCGCTGCTGAGCGGCGTCTGACAACCGATGAAGGAAAAATAGTGGCCTTGGATATTCGACGCCAGATCCCCGCGACGTTCGACCGCGTGGAACGCAGCAAATATGGTTATAACGCCAAGCAGGTAGACGAGTTTCTCCAGCGCGCACGGACGTCGTTTGAGAACCCTGTTGGCGCCGCTGACCAGGTTGCCAGCGTGGATGTCCGTGAGGTGGCTTTCGACCCCGTCAAGGGTGGCTACGACGCCCACAGCGTGGACGCGGCCCTGGACCGCCTTGAGGACGCGTTCGCACGCCGTGAGCGGGACGAACTGATCAGCCAACAAGGCGAGGAAGCCTGGTTGCGCCAGATCGGGAAGCTTTCCGGGATACTTCGCGGCAGGCTGCACAGGCCCGACGGTGAGCGTTTCCGCCGCCCGGCACGCAAGCGGACGCGCAGTTACAACATCCAGGATGTCGATGCCCTGTGCGTTGAGTTGATCGGCTACCTGGAAAACGATCAGCCCTTGAGCGTAGACACCGTTCGACGGGCCGTGTTCCGTGCAGCCAAGGGCGATGAGGGCTACGAAGAAGCGCAGGTTGATGCCTTCCTCGCCCGAGTCGTGGAGCTGATGGCGGCCATTGACTGACGCCTACCCGGGCTGGTGAGGCGTGGGGGAGAGCGGCGGATTGTTCTTCCATACGTCCATGTAGTGGCGCCTGCCCCGTACCAAGGATGTGGCGAAGAACGCCAAGGCCACAACAACTGCGATGGCCACGGCAAGCACAACAGGCAGGCCGGCTGCCAACAGGGCTGATCCGAGCAGCAGGGCGATCAGGGCAGAGTTGGCGAAGCCCATGAAAACCATGCTGCTGCCTGCCACCTGGCTGAAGTCCTTCCTGCCGCCCAGGAAGTAGTACGTGTGCTTCGAGCCTTCTTCGTCGTCGTGGTACCCGGCCATCAGGTACGGAGCCATTCCCGGGTCCAGGTCCACGTAGGCGGCACGGAGCCGGTTCATGGCAATGACGTACATGAGGTCCTCCATGCCGACGCTCATGACGCGGAGATGCGTCAACAGGCCCACCACCAGGTCAATGCCCAGAACGGTCAGGGCAAAGTCCCGGAAGGCGCCGGAGAATTGGGTTGCCTGGCCCACCAGTGCCACGCTGAGCAGGCTAGCCGAGGTGAACGTCAGGAACATGCTGATCCGGGTGAGGACTTCCCCTTGTGTGGTGCTACGTGACGCCAGCAGGCTCCAATGCTCGGTGGCCAGCAGTTGCGCGCGGACGCTGGGCGTCAACTCCGCGGGACCGGCCGCTGGTTGCCCGTGGCCGGCAGTTTGTGGTTCCTCGGACATGGCGACATTGTCCTCCCGGGCAGTTGCGCGGACAACAGCTTTCAGCGTTCGGTAGCTACCGGCCGCTCAGGTACATGCAGCCGTGACATCACCCGGTTGACTGAGGCGGGAACGCGGTTCCGCGTCACGATGGACACGATTACCGTGACGGCGAAGGCTGAAGGCACACTCCACGCCGCGGGCTGGGCCAGCCAAGCGGGAGCGTTCCCTGTCCCAGTCAGGGTGCCCGCCACCATGGCACCCCCACACAGCACTGCGCCTGTGACCATCCCTGCGATCGCACCAAAGTCCGTCAGGCCGCGCCACCAAATGCCCAGCAGCAGGACAGGACAGATGGTGGAAGCGGTGAACGCGAAGACCAGGCCGACGCTGCCGGCCAGGGCCAGGGTGTCCGTCATGAAAGCAAAACCCAAAGGCACGACGGCGGCCATCACCGCCGCGAGGCGGAACCCCCTCACACTTCCCCCGAACAGGTCCTGGCTGATGACACCGGACAGCGACACCACCAGGCCGGATGTCGTGGACAGGAAGGCAGCGAAGGCGCCTGCCACCACGAGCGCTGACAACAGGTCACCTGGCACCCCGCCGATCAGCTTGCCCGGGAGGAGGAGGATCAGGGCGTCCGCTTGTCCGGAGTGTGCGAGCTCGGGGGCGAACATCCGTCCCAAGGCGCCGGAGAGAGTGGGGAAGAGGTAGAACACGGAGAGTAGGCCCAGGACGATCAGCGTGGTCCGGCGCGCAGATTGGCCGTCAGGGTTGGTGTAAAACCGCACCAGCACATGCGGCAGGCCAAGGGTTCCGAACAGCAAGGCCACCAGCAGCGAGATGTGTTGGTAGGCACCCGCAGCGGCCTGGCCGGTGGGATTGACCGGCAAGGGCGCCTGCGGTGGAGTTCCGTTGCCAACCAGCACCAACAGGATGAAGACCACAGGCACGGCAAGGGCAGTCAGTTTCAGCCAGTACTGGAAAGCCTGGACAAACGTAATGGACCTCATGCCACCTGCCACCACCGTGAGGCACACAACCGCCACCACCGCCGTCGAGCCTACCCACGACGGCAGGCCGGTGGTTATCCGGATGGTGAGCGCGGCGCCGTGCAGTTGCGGAACGATGTAGAGCCAGCCCACGGCCACCACCACCAGGCTCGTGACGCGGCGGACCAAGGGGGAGTCCAGGCGGGCCTCGGTGAAATCGGGGATGGTGTACGCGCCGGAGCGGCGCAGCGGTGCTGCCACGAAGAGCAGGAGCATCAGGTAACCGGCCGTGTAGCCAACGGGGAACCAGAGAGCGTCGGTGCCGGAGAGCAGGATCAGCCCCGCTACCCCCAGGAAACTCGCGGCCGAAAGATACTCGCCGCCAATCGCGGAGGCGTTCCACCACGGAGGGACGGTGCGTGAGGCCACGTAGAAGTCGCTGGTGGTCCGGGAGACGCGCAACCCGTAAAAGCCGATGACCGCCGTGGCGAGGGAAACGGCGAGGAACGCGAACAAGCCAACGGCTGGGTTCACTTGTCCTCCACCAGGTCCCGGTAGCGGGCCTCGTTGCGTGCTGCTGCCCGGTTGTAAAGCCAGGCGCTCAGGCCGATTACCGGATAGATGCCCACCCCAAGCGCCAGCCAGTCCAAGCGGATTCCCACAACGCGCGTCTCCGCTACGCCGGGACCGTAGACCAGGATCGTTGCAAGTACAGCGAGGATGATCAGGAATCCGCACGCCACCACCAACGCCAGGCGAAGCTGGGAGCGGATGAGGGAACGGACAAAGATCCGGCCGGCGTCCGAGTCTTCTGCGGCCTCATGTGGGTGCGGCACCCGGCCGGTGGCCGGCGCGGCCGACTGGCGTGGAGCGGTAACGCGGACGCGCGTCATGCCTGTGGCCGGATGCGGGTGGACTGCAGCTTGTCCCTGACCGAGGGCAGGTGCCGCCTGCTGATGGGCAGCTCAGCACCCGAGACAGCGACGCTCGGTCCGGTAGTGGAAAGCTTGAGGTGTTGCACGTGCTGCAGCGCGATCAGGTAGGAGCGGTGAATCCTGATGAACCCGGCGTCCGCCCATTTCTGCTCGAGGTCGGTGAGGGGAACCCGGATGAGGTAGCTGGCCTCGGCGGTGTGCAGCCTTGCGTAGTCGCCTTGTGCTTGCACGTACGTGACATCGTCCCGGCGGATCATCCGGGTGGTGCTGCCGAGGTCAACGGTAATCATTTCCGGGGCAGGAGTACCGTCCTTGATGAGTTCACTGATCCGGTCCACCGAACGGGCCAGCCGTTCCGCCCGGAGCGGCTTGAGCAGATAGTCGACGGCGGCGAGGTCGAAGGCCTCCAGTGCGCAGTCTTCGTCGGCGGTGACGAAGACGACGGCGGGCGGGCTGCTGCTGCGGGAAATGGCGCGGGCAATGTCCAGGCCTGACAGGGCGGGCATATGGATGTCCAGGAAGACGGCATCGACGGATTCAGTTTCCAGCTTGCGGAGCGCCTCGGTCCCGGAGGACGCGCGATGGATGGCGCCAATCCGCGCATCCCGTCCGAGGAGGAAGGCAAGTTCTTCCACCGCGGGCAGTTCGTCATCGGCGACGAGCACGTTGATCATGATTAAAGACTAACCGCCGCCTCAGGCGTCGTGGCCGGGTTGCGACTTCGGGACCCGCAGCGTGATCAGGGTGCCTTCGCCGGGGGCCGTATCGATCACCAGGCCGTGCTCATCTCCGTAGACCTGACGCAGCCGGGCATCGACATTGCGGAGCCCCACATGGTCGCTATCCGTATGTCCGGCGAGGACTGACCGCAGGTGCTCCGGATCCATGCCCACGCCGTCGTCTTCGATGGTGACTTCGGCGAACGCCCCTGAATCATTGGCGCAGATGGTGATGTGCCCCGGACCTTCCTTCGCTTCCAAACCGTGCCTGACCGCGTTTTCCACCAACGGTTGGAGGCTGAGGAACGGAATGACGGTGCTCAGCACTTCGGGTGCAATACGCAGGCTGACTTGGACGCGCTCACCGAAGCGTGCCCGCTCCAGCAGGAGGTAACGGTCGATGCACCGCAGCTCCTCCGCCACCGTGGTGAAGTCGCCGTGCCTGCGGAAGGAGTACCTGGTGAAGTCGGCGAATTCCACGACGAGTTCCCTGGCCCTGGCCGGGTCCGTGTTGATAAAGGACGCAATGGCGTTCAACGAGTTGTAGATGAAGTGCGGGCTGATCTGCGCGCGCAGGGCCCGCACTTCCGCTTCCATCAGCAGGGTCCTTGAGGCCTCCAGCTCCGCCAGCTCCAGTTGTGCCGCAATCCAGTCAGCAACCTCACTGGTCGCCCGCACCAGACCTGCTCCGGCGGCGGGAGCCAACGCCGCAACCGAACCGACAACCCTGGATCCTGCCCTGATCGGGGCGATGACAGCACTGAAATCAGGCCCGGCTTTGTCCGTGGAATGGCCTGCGTGGGGAACCACGGCAGTCCGCCCGGTCGCAAGAACTTCGGCTGCGAGCCCCATCAGTGCTGGCCGGAGTTCCTCCGCCGCCCCGTCCCACGCAAGTACAGAGGCGGTGTCTGTCATGGCGAAGGCGTCGCAGCCCAGCAGGACGCGCAGCTGCCTGCTGGCTTTGGCAGCTCCCGCAGGCTGGAGGCCCGCGCGCAGATGCTGGCCGGCCCGCGATGCTGCGTGCAGCGTGTTGTACGTGGCGCGTTCGGCGTCCGTGCCGAGGTCCCGGAAGGAGCGGATCACCTTCAGGCCAACGCCCACGACGACGGCGACCGCCAGCACGATCACGGCGATGGCGGCTGCGGTGAAGAGCGGGGAATCGGGCATAAGGCCAGCGTAGTCCGATGTGTTCCCCGAACCCCGTTATCGCCTGTGGCCTGCTGCAACCCACCGTTTGGCGCAGCGGTACAGCCGCTGGGCGACGCCGACCGGCGTATCTATGGATGGGAAGCCGGAGCGCATTCGATAGTGATTGCAGTCACATCAGCCGCGCGCGCTGACGTGGACTCATCACAACCAGGAGGAACCATGGGTAATGAGGCCCAACCCCAGGACGCAACGGCGTCCGTGGACTTCCAGGAAGTCCAGCAGACGGAACGGTTCAAGACGCTGCGCAAGCGGCACCGCAGCTTTGTCTTTCCCATGGCAGTGATCTTCCTGCTGTGGTATTTCGCGTACGTTCTTTTGGCCGACTATGCCGTCGCCTTCATGTCCACCAAAGTCTGGGGCAACATCAACGTCGGCCTGATTCTTGGCCTGCTCCAGTTCGTCACCACTTTCGGCATCACGGCCTGGTACGTGAGCTACTCCAACAGGAAGCTGGACCCCATCGCGGCCGAAATCCGCAATGAGATCGAGGGGCACCAATTCGATAAGGACGGCAACGTCATCCACGGAGGAGCCAAATGAACGCCACCATGGTCCCGGCAGTAGAGGTCGCTGCCCTAAAAGACACCACGCTCCTGAACATGGGCATTTTCGCCCTTTTCGTCGCCGTCACCATGGTGATTGTCTTCAGGGCAAGCCGCAACAACAAGACAGCTGCCGACTACTACGCAGCCGGACGTTCCTTCACCGGCTCCCAGAACGGTACCGCCATCGCCGGGGACTACCTTTCTGCGGCCTCGTTCCTTGGCATCACGGGCGCCATCGCCATCAACGGCTATGACGGTTTCCTCTACTCCATCGGCTTCCTCGTCGCCTGGCTGGTGGCCCTGCTGCTGGTGGCCGAACTGCTCCGGAATACCGGCAAGTTCACCATGGCCGATGTCCTGTCCTTCCGGTTGAGGCAACGCCCCGTGCGCATCGCGGCGGCACTGTCCACCCTCGCCGTCTGCTTCTTCTACCTCCTCGCCCAGATGGCCGGTGCGGGCAGCCTGATCTCGCTCCTGCTGGGTATCAGTGACTGGGGCGGACAAGCCCTGGTGATTATCGTCGTCGGGGCCTTGATGATCATGTACGTGCTTATCGGCGGCATGAAGGGCACCACCTGGGTGCAGATCATCAAAGCCATCCTGCTCATCGCCGGTGCCGCCGTCATGACGGCCATGGTCCTCGCGATCTACGGTTTCAACCTCTCCAACCTGCTGGGATCGGCAGCGGAAGCGGCCAACAACCCGAACATCCTCAACCCGGGCCTGCAGTATGGCAAGACCGAGACGTCCAAGCTCGACTTCATGTCCCTTGGCCTGGCATTGGTCCTTGGAACAGCCGCCCTGCCGCACGTCCTGATGCGCTTCTACACCGTCCCGACGGCCAAGGAAGCCCGCAAATCAGTGGTGTGGGCCATCTGGCTGATCGGCCTGTTCTACTTGTTTACTTTGGTGCTGGGCTACGGCGCAGCAGCCCTGGTGGGTGCAGAAACCATCAAGTCCGCACCCGGCGGCGTGAACTCGGCCGCCCCGCTCCTGGCGTTCCACCTGGGTGGCCCGCTGCTGCTTGGATTCATCTCGGCCGTAGCCTTCGCAACCATCCTTGCGGTGGTGGCCGGACTGACCATTACTGCGGCAGCATCCTTCGCCCACGACATCTACGCAAACGTCATCTCCAAGGGCAAGGCGGACGCCACCACGGAAGTCAAGGTCGCCCGGCGTACAGTGGTGGTGATCGGCGTCCTCGCCATCCTGGGAGGCATCTTCGCCAACGGCCAGAACGTGGCCTTCCTGGTGGCGCTCGCCTTCGCTGTTGCGGCATCAGCAAACCTGCCCACCATCGTGTACTCCCTCTTCTGGAAGAAGTTCACCACCCAGGGCGCAGTCTGGAGCATGTATGGCGGCCTCGCCGCAGCCATCCTGCTGATCACTTTCTCGCCCGTGGTCTCCGGCGCCAAGACGTCCATGATCCCCGGCGCCAACTTCGCCATTTTCCCGCTGAGCAACCCGGGCATCGTGTCCATCCCGTTGGCCTTCTTCCTGGGCTGGCTCGGAACTGTCCTGGACAAGCGGCGCGAGGACCCGGCCAAGCAAGCTGAAATGGAAGTACGTTCGCTGACCGGCATCGGCGCCGAAAAGGCGGTGAACCACTAAGACCGGAACAAAAGGCTCCCCCGGAAACAGCGTTTTCCGGGGGAGCCTTTTGCGTGCGTCATTTCTTCAGGCTGAGCCACTCTTTCAATTGGGCCAGCGGCCAGGTGGTCACGATGCGTTCCATCGGCACCCCCAGGGCTTCCGCGCGCTCGGCACCATACTGCAGGAAGTCGAGCTGGCCGGGAGCATGGGCATCGCTGTCGATGCTGAACAAGCACCCGGCGTCGAGGGCCATCTTGACGAGGTCATCCGGTGGGTCCTGGCGCTCGGGCCGCGAGTTGATTTCGACGGCGACGCCCCACTCGGCGCATTCCTTGAAAACCTTGGGGGCGTCGAATTCCGATTGGGGCCGGGTCCCGCGTGATCCCTGGACCAGCCGACCGGTGCAATGACCCAAAACGTTGGTGTGGGGGTCGCTGATACCGCCAAGCATCCGTTCGGTCATGGTCTTCTTGTCGGCTCGGAGCTTGGAGTGGACACTGGCAACCACGACGTCGAGCTTGTCCAGCATTGCAGTGGTCTGGTCCAGTGTGCCGTCCTCCAGGATGTCCACCTCGATGCCCTTGAGCAAGCGGAAGTCGTCCTGGGAAGAATTGATCCCTTCCACCACGTCCAGCTGTTTTTCGAGCCGTTCGACGCTGAGGCCGTTGGCGATGGTGAGGTTGGGGGAGTGGTCGGTCAGGGCCAGGTATTCGCGTCCGAGCGTGCGGGCCGCAGCCACCATGGCTTCGATGGGCGAGCCGCCGTCGGACCAATTGCTGTGACTGTGCAGGTCGCCGCGCAACGCGGCCCTGAGTGTGTCTCCGCCGGAGGCAAGGGCTTCGGTGCCCTTCCCGCGGAGGTCGGCCAGGTAGTCGGGGACGCGGTCCTCCAGTGCCTGGGTGATGACTTCGGCGCTGCGGCTGCCTACGCCTTTGAGGCTGGTAATCCTGCCGCTGGCGACGAGTCGGGCCAGTTCATCTGTTGAGAGTTTCCGTGCGGCGTCGGCCGCCTTCCGGAAAGCCTGGACCTTGAAGGTTGGTGCTTGGCTGCGTTCCAGCCAGAAAGAAATTTCGTCGAGCGCCTCAATGGGATCCATGGCTCCATGATCCACGAACCAGGCGCACCATCAACAGTGGGCACGGTTTGATGGTGCGCCGGTCCGTGACCGCCACCTAGTGGTGGTGGCCCGGATCCAGGGCGGGATTGGTGCCCTGGCCGTTTTCTCCGACGGGTGCCTGGCCGTGTTCCCCGTGCGGAACGGCGTACTGGCCGGCCATCGACGCGGCCAGTCCGGGTGTTGCTACTGAGGCAACAACGACGGCGGCTCCGAACGCGGCTGCCAGAAGCCGCCCGGTCCTTGGCTGGCCGTGGGCGCCGCCGTCGTTGGTCTTGTGCTGCCGCCTGAGCCAGCCTGCCCCGGCAAGTGCCATGAGGGTCAGGCCGAAGGCGGCAAAGTGGCTGACGTCGAGGGAGCGCTGGGAGGTGATCCCTGCAGCCATGGCCGCTACGTGCGCGACCGCTGCCGTGGCGAGGGCCGGGAGCGCGAAACGGGCCAGGACGAGGGAATTGCGGTGCAGGCCCCACAGCGACCAGGCCATGAAGGCCAGGCCCGCCGCGAGGGCTGCACCGCCGGCAACAACCATGCCCAGGGCGGCGGATCCAGTTCCAGCGAGGTACCCGGCGGCCAGGGACAGTTCAACCATCCCGGCTGCCATCGCAGCGAAGTATACGTACAGCACTACAGCTGCCCTCAGGGTGGGGTGGTTCACGCGGTGCATGGCTGTTACCGTCCTCGTCCTTTGGAGTCGATGATCAGGCGCGGGCGGAAGCTACGGTGGCCTTGTCCTGGGACAATGCAACGCCCAGCAGTACCACGGCGCTGGCGAGGTGCAGGACGTTGTCCGCGCCGTTCAGGGCGATGATGTTCAGTGAGCTGCCCACCAGGAAGAGGCCCACGATGCCGACCAGCAGGTAGACGCCGCCGACTGCGGTGTTGATGGACTTGGACAGCGTGACGCTGTTCATGCCGGCGATGAGGAGGGCTGCGCCAATGGCCAAGTGGATGATGTTGTGAAGCGGGTTCACGGCGAAGATGATCAAATTGGCGCCCTCGGTGGCGAAGAAGCCGATTCCCGAGGTGACGAAGAATCCGAGCACGCCTACCAAGAGGTAGACGGCTCCGAAGATGGTGGCGATCAAGCGATTGGGCGAAGTACGCATTGGTCCGAGCCTTCCGGTGATGGCCGGGATTCCCGGCCGACCTGCTGAGTCCCGGTCGGGACTCTCAAGCAGTGATTCGGATCATGCGTTTGCGTGGATGGGTGGATGGGCGGATTTATTTCTTGCCGGCTAGGGGCGGAGGCGGATGCTGCTCATTTTGAGGTCGTTGGTGCCCTCGAAAACGTACTGGAGGTCGATCGTCTTGCCGTCACATTGCAGTTTGCCTGCGAGGTTGGCCTTGTTGTTCCCGTTGTTTGAGTCAACGCTTACGGAGTTGTAGTTCGGCTTGCACGAGCTGTCCAGTTCCAGGCTGGCGATGCCGTCCACGAAGGACTGCTTGTCCAGTTCGTCCTTGAGGGGCTGGCTGAGGTAGTTGTCGTAGGCCTGTTCGGTCTGGCCGGAGACCACAAGGTTGGTGAATTCGTCCGCCAGCGACCGGGCCTTGGAGGTGGCATTGCCCACCACGTTGACCAGGATAAGGACGCCGACTACCGCCAGCACGATGACGCCCGCCACGATGCCGAGGACGATCCACAGAACTTTTCGGTTCTTCTTGGGAGGTTGCTGGCCGTACTGGCCTGGTTGGTACTGCCCGGGCGGGTATTGGCCCGGCTGATATTGGCCTGGTTGATACTGCCCTGGTGGGGTTTGTCCCTGGGGATAGGGGTTCTGTTGGCCGGGAGCCGCGTATTGCGGGTTCCCGCTTTGGGGATCGGACGACGGCGGCTGTTGCCACTGCGGCGACGCTCCGGTCTGCGGCGGGTAGCCGGGCCCCGGGGGAACCGGTGGCGGGTTGTACCCGGGCTGGTTCTGGCTGGGTTCTTGCGGGTTGCTCACGGTAGTGCCCCTTTCGGCAGCCTTCGGCAGCGCCACCACCTGGCCGGGAACCTCTGGGCGGCCCCCGGTGCGTCCTCTTGAATCAAAGCGCATTTCCGCTTCCGCGGGCAAGAGGCGCGACGGAACACCGCAGGTGAAGTGGCGGTTCAAGCCCCGGAACGACGTCCCAGGAGCGGCTGCACGCGGTACGGGATCATCTCACGCATGGCCAGCGCGGTGTCCGTCCTGTCCACTCCGTCGCAACCGAGGATCTTTCCATTGATGCGGTAGAGGTCTTCCGCATCCAGCGCAACGACACGCAACAACAGGTCAGCGGAGCCGGTGAGGCCAAAGCCTTCGAGGATTTCCGGGATGTCGGCCAGGTCCCGCGCCAGGGAAGCGAGCTTCTGCTGCTGCACGTGGACGGTGATGAAGGCCGTCAGGGGGTAGCCGAGGGCCACAGGGTTGATCCGTCGTTCGAACGACAGAAAGGCGTGTTTCTTTTCGAGCTGCGCCATGCGGGCCTGCACCGTGTTGCGGGAGAGGCCGAGCTTCTGCGCAAGGGCAACCACAGTGCCACGGGGATCCTTCGCCATGGCGGAAAGAAGGCGGGTGTCGGTGCCATCCAAGGGTTGCATAATGCGCAAGATTAGCACGCCCCCGATACTCCGAATAGTGCATAATGCTCAACTTCATCCCGGGTAGTTGTACCCGATGCGTTCTGTGAGTAGGGTCACAATTAACTCCGGCGAAGGTGCCGGAGGGCCGGCGTGCGGCAGGATCACAAGTCCTGCGAGCGCCGACGAAAACGAGCCGGAAGGTTGCGATCACCTGTGTTGACGGATCAGGCGGGCAAGGGAGTGCGACATGATGCTCCGGGCCCGGAACAAAGTGCACATATCTCCTTGCGGACTGGCGGCGATTTGCTCCAGTTGGTGTCTCCGGACGGCGAGCGCATCAGCCATCCCGAGTTTGATCTATGGGTTAAGGATGTCGGCGACGAACAATTGTGCTCGCTCTACGAGGACATGACCGTCATCCGCCGTATCGACGCAGAAGCCACGGCACTCCAACGCCAGGGTGAACTGGCCTTGTGGCCGCCGCTCCTTGGCCAGGAAGCGGCACAGATCGGTTCAAGCCGTTCTCTGCGCGACGACGACTTCGTCTTCCCGAGCTATCGGGAAAGCGGAGTGGCCTACGTCCGGGGTGCCCATCTTTCCGAGATCGCGCGAGTGTGGCGTGGTAACGCTTCGTACGGTTGGGACCCGCAGCGCATCAACCTGGCGACTCCCCAGATCATCATTGGTTCCCAGAGCCTGCACGCTACGGGCTACGCCATGGGTGTGCAGCTGGACGGAGCCAACATGGCAGTCCTCGCGTACTTCGGCGACGGCGCCACGAGCGAAGGCGATGTCAACGAGGCCATGGTGTTCGCAGCCAGCTACCAAGCTCCTGTGGTGTTCTTCTGCCAGAACAACCACTGGGCAATTTCGGAGCCCGTGCGCATCCAGTCGCACGTTCAGTTGGCCGACAGGCCCACTGGCTTTGGTATTCCCAGCATGCGCGTGGACGGCAACGATGTCCTGGCTGTCATGGCGGCCACTCGTGTGGCGCTTGACCGGGCGCGCAAGGGTGGGGGACCAACCTTCATTGAAGCCGTCACCTACCGAATGGGTCCGCACACTACCGCTGATGACCCCACCCGCTACCGTGATCCGATTGAGCTGGAGGATTGGGCTGCCAAGGACCCGATTCTTAGGCTCCGGAAGCTCCTGGAGGCCAAGGGCCTGCTCACGGAGGATGTGGAAGCCCGCGTCAAATCCAAGGCCGATGCCGTTGCAGCCGATCTCCGTTCGAGCTGCATTGGCATGCCCGACCCGCAGCCATTGGACGTGTTCAACCACGTCTACAGCACTCCGAATTCCTGGATCGAGCGCCAGAAGGACCACTACTCCCGCTACCTGAACAGTTTCAACCAGCCCGTCGAGGAAGGTGCACTCTGATGTCCAAGCTCACTTTTGCCCGGGCAATCAACGCCGGCCTCCGGAAATCGCTCGAAAATGATCCCAAAGTGGTCCTCATGGGTGAGGACATTGGCTCCCTTGGTGGCGTTTTCCGTGTCACCGACGGGCTGCAGAAAGACTTTGGAAAGCACCGCGTTATTGATTCTCCCCTGGCCGAGTCCGGGATCATTGGCACCGCAGTGGGGTTGGCCTACCGCGGTTACCGCCCTGTGTGCGAGATCCAGTTCGACGGTTTCATCTACCCTGCGTTCGACCAGATCGTCAGCCAGGTAGCCAAGATGCATTACCGCACCCAGGGGCGCGTCAAGATGCCCATCACTATCCGGGTGCCCTTTGGCGGCGGGATCGGATCGCCGGAACACCACTCCGAATCGCCGGAAGCCTACTTCACCCACACTTCGGGTTTGCGCGTCGTGGCCGTTTCCAACCCCCAGGATGCCTACACGATGATCCAGCAGGCCATCGCATCGGACGACCCCGTCCTCTACTTTGAGCCCAAGAGGCGCTACCACGACAAGGGTGATGTGGATGAGTCGCTCGACCTCGCCACGGCATTGCCCCTGGATAAGGCTGCTGTCGTCAACGCCGGCTCCGACGTCACCCTGATTGCGTACGGTCCGCTGGTCAAAACAGCGAAGGATGCCGCCTTGGCTGCCGCTGACGACGGCATATCGGTTGAAGTGATCGATCTCCGGTCATTGGCCCCAGTGGATTACCCGGTAGTGGAAGCCTCCGTCCGCAAGACGGGACGACTCGTGATCACCCACGAAGCAGGACAATCCGGTGGCGTTGGCGCGGAGATCGCGGCGAGCATTACGGAACGCTGCTTCAACTACCTGGAGTCCGCGCCAGTCCGGATTACCGGCTTTGACGTGCCGTATCCCTACTCCAAGCTTGAAATGCACCACTTGCCGGATCTGGACAGGATCCTCGACGGCGTGGATCGCGCCCTCGGCCGCCCCAACTCCCTGAGTGGACTGGAAGGATGACCGCCACCATGATCAAGGAATTCAGGCTCCCGGATTTGGGTGAGGGGCTGACGGAATCGGAAATCCTGAGTTGGAAGGTGGCAGTGGGCGACACTGTCACGTTGAACCAGGTCATCGCCGAGGTCGAAACCGCCAAAGCCGTGGTGGAGTTGCCGTCACCGTTTGCAGGCACGGTGGCCGCGCTCCACGAGCAGCCCGGAACGGTCGTGGAGGTCGGGAAGCCGATCGTCTCTTTCGAAGTCGACGACGCCGGGTCCTCCAACGGGGCTGGCTCGCCGACCGCTGGTGCCGGGTCCGCCGTCGGGGCCTCTGCGCATGGTGCGCCTGCCGCCAGCGGTGTTGAAGCGGTGGGGACCCCCGCGAAACGTGAGCCGAACCTGGTGGGTTACGGTGCCGTCGTCGAACACTCCGGACGTCCAACGCGACGTGCCCGCGTTCAGGCGCCCGCAGCAGAGCAGGCTACGGTGCAGGCGGAAGTTCCGGCGATCCCGGAACCGGTCGCCGAGCCGCAGGCGGAGGTCTCGGGGGAGCGTCCGAGGTCCACGCCTCCGGTGCGCAAGTTGGCCCGCGACCTCGGGATCGACCTGGAACTGGTGCCAGGAACCGGCCCGGGCGGACTTATTACCCGCGAGGATGTCCAGAACTTTTCCGGCACAGCGGATGAGCTTGCCGTGGCGCCGGTTGCTGCAGGGCAGGGCGAGCGGGAAACCCGCACGCCCATCAAGGGAGTCCGGAAGTTCACCGCCGCTGCCATGGTGCAGAGCGCCTTTACGGCACCGCATGTCACGGAATTCCTGACAGTGGATGTCACCGCGACCATGGAATTGCTGGCCAGGCTCAAGGGCAACAGGACCTTCGAAGGCTTCAAACTGACGCCGCTGACCATCGCAGCCAAGGCGGTCCTGGTGGCCCTGCGGAACAATCCCTCGCTGAACTCCCGCTGGGATGAGGCAAACCAGGAGATTGTCCAGTTCAACTATGTGAACCTGGGTATCGCGGCCGCGACGCCGCGGGGCCTGACCGTCCCGAACATCAAGGACGCTGACCAACTGTCGCTGCGCGAGCTCTCCACTGCGTTGACCCAGCTCACCGACACGGCGCGGGCAGGCAAGACGTCTCCGTCCGATCTCTCCGGTGGCACGATCTCGATCACGAACATCGGCGTGTTCGGGATCGACGCGGGCACGCCGATCCTCAATCCGGGCGAGGCCGGGATTGTGGCCCTTGGTGCTGTCAGGAAGGCGCCATGGGTGGTGAACGATGAACTGGCAGTGCGCCAGGTCATGTCCCTTAGCCTGTCCTTCGACCACCGTCTGGTGGACGGGGAACAAGGCTCGCGGTTCCTGGCTGACCTGGGCGCCATCCTGTCCGACCCCGCCATGGTCATGACCATGATCTGACGCGTCCCAAGCTGCGGCGGCCCATCCCCTTACGAGTGCATGCAGGAAACTGCAGCCAGGGGATGGGCCGTCGCGCGTCGGGGCACAATGGTGCCGCGTCCGTGCTGAGCGTTAGTCCTCGGTGGGAGTGGTGCGGTTGGAGTGGACGTTGCGCCAGCTGTGCTCAGGTTCGAAGCCCAACAGTTTGCGCGCCTTGTCGATCGACAGCATGGTTTCGTGCTCGCCCAGCTCCTTGAGAACCTCGACGCCGGGGAAGACTTCCGCTGCCAACTCAGCGCTGCTGCGGCTCATCACGGTATCGGCCGCGGCGATGATGAACGTCTCGAATCCCGGTTCCCCGTGTTCCAGCGCACGCACGACGGCCAGGGCCCCGTCCCGGGCATCGATGTAGCCCCAAAGGTTCCATTTGCGCAGTGTGGCGTCGGCGTCGAAGGACGGGAAGGCATCGTAGTCCTCGGGGTCCATGACATTGGAGAAACGAAGCGCCGTGATGCTCAGGTCGGGATCCCACCGCGTGAGCTGGATGGCCATCTGCTCCTCGAGGTGCTTCACCAGTGAGTACGTGCTTTCCGGCCGGGCGGGGTACTCCTCATCGACCGGAATGTAGGGAGGGTCGATGTCGAAGGGGAGGCCAAGGACGGTCTCGCTGGAGGCATAGACCACCTTTTTAATGCCGGCACGCCGTGCTGCCTGGAAAACGTTGTAGGTGGAGACCATGTTGTTTTCGAAGATCGCAGCGTCGGGCGCGAGGCCCGGCGCCGGAATGGCGGCCAGGTGAACTATTGCATCGAGGCCGTCATGTTGGTCATCCAGGCCCAGGATGACGTCCAGGACCTGTCCGTAGTTCCGAAGGTCCACACTGACGTAGCCTCGTCCGCGTGTGCCGGCCCGGTCCATATTGAGAACCTGGTGGCCATCCTGCGTGAGGCGACGCACCACGCTCCTGCCCAGTTTCCCGCTTCCGCCGGTGACGGCAATCCTCATGGTGTGCTCCTTGATAGTGACTGGACCTTGCCCTGCTGCAGTGTGCTTTCCAGCGGGGTTCGGTTTTCCAGCCTAGGCCGCACGCGTGCCGTGCGCAGCCCCTAAGGCAGGCTCTGTGAGTCCTAGGAATACCGGAGCGACCCACGCGCGTGGCAGTGCAGGCGTGCGAACGACGGCAGCTGTCGTGGCCAGCGCGTTGGGAGCAGTGCATGTCCGGGGGGCATGTCCGGCGCCCGTTCGGGTTCCTGTTTAGCTGCGTCTTGGGCCTGCCTTAGGCGCGCGGGCATTGGGATGCGTATTGGTTTTCCCGCCCTGGGGTCACGTTTTTCCCGCCCGGTGTCATGTTTTGGGTGGTGTGTGGTGGTGGTTGCGTCGTGGTGTTTGGTGGGGGTCGATGTGGGGTGGGGGGATGAACCAGGGGACGCCGTTTTGGATGGTGATGCGCCAGTGTTCTTTGTGGATGAGGTGGTGGTGGGAGCAGGGCAGGGTGGCGTTGTTTGTTCCTGTGGTGCCGCCTTGTGACCAGTAGGTGATGTGGTGGGCTTCGCACCAGGGTGCGGGGAGGGTGCAGTCGGGGAACGCGCAGCCGCCGCCGCGGGCGGTGATGGCTTTGCGGATGTGGGGTGGGAAGATCCGGGTGGTGCGGCCGATGTCGAGTATTTGGGAGTCGGTGCCGAGCAGGACGGGCAGGATGTCGGCGTCGCAGGCGATTTTGCGGATGGTGTTGGGGTGGATCGGGCCGGTGAAGGTCGCGGTGCCGGTACTGACAGTGTTCCGGAGGCGCGGCTGACTCGTGGTGTTGGTTTCTTCTGTGGCGCTCGTGGTGGTGTGGGTGAGTTGTTGGAAGAGGTCGTGGTGGTCGATGGTGACGGTGAGTTGGGGTCGGAGTCCGCCGTTGCTGGGCAGTTTCCCGGTGGTCATGGCCACGGCGCAGGCTCCGATGAGGCCGTCGAGGAGTTTCTGGGCGCGGGAGCGCCGGTCCAGCTGAGGGCCGGTGGTGCCGGTTTGGGAGTTTGTGGTGTTGGTGAGTCGTGGGTTGGTGGCGGCGTTCATGGCGGTGGTGAGGGTTTCGTATTGTTCGGTGGTGGCGAAGATTTCCAGGTGGTGGAGTCCGTGGCGGCGTCGGCGTCGGAGGAACGCGCCTTGGACGTGGCGGAGGGCTTCTTCGGTGGGTTCGGGGCCGTTGTGGTCGATGTGGTCGATCCAGCGGTTGGCCATTGTGGTGACGAAGTCGGGGTCGGATTGTGTGGCGGTGGTGGTGAGGGCGTGTTCCATGCCGGTGAGGGTGTCCGGGTCGGTGAAGTGTTGGGCTTTGTCCAGGGCGGTGCTGATGATCGTCGCGGACCGGGACGGGACCTGTCCGGTGTGGAGGCCCTCGGCGAGTCTTTGACGACGGGCCGGGATTTCCTGGCCGGTTATTCCGGCCCCGGGCAGGACCTCGTTCGCGAGGGCGAGCCTGCGCCGTGCTTCGCCGATCCCGATCCTCAACCGGGCCCTCAGGAACTCCGCCGCGTTCCGGTACCCATCATCCAAAACACTGCCACCACCACCAGCACCATCCGCTTTGACGGCGCTTCCGGAGGCTGCTTCACCCGTACCACCACCGGATCCACCGCCGACGCCACCTTCTGGCTCACCGGCTGGCCCGGTCCACCCCGTCCGCCATTCCTGGGCGCCGGACGCCGGGGACTGTCCGGGCTGCGGTGCCGGCGCCGCACGCTGCGCCTCCGTCCGGGTCCGCTCCACAGCCTGCGCCGCAACGACCTGGAGGTACTCGATCGACCGCGAGAGGTCCTCGATCCTGCCGGCAAGGTCAGCAGCCCGGACTAGATTGAACAAGGGTGCCTGCTCGGCAAACGACAACCGTGCGGTGTCCAGAAGAGCCTGTCCGTCCTCAAGAAGTGCCGCGAGATCCGGCCCCGCAGGCGGAGCAGGTTTCCCGCCGTCGGAACCCCTGGAGGTGGTGCCCTCGCGGCTGAGTAGTCCAACGCCGTGGAAGTGGCCGATAGCGGTGGCTACCGCCGTCGAACCCTTGATCCACTGGAGATTGCCTGGGGATTGCCGTGAGCAGCTCGCGGTCAGGGCAGCGACAGCAGGTGACGACGCCACCCGCGCTGCTGTCAGTTGCCCCAAAGCTCCCATGCATAAAGCTTTTCACCAGGGTCTGACATTATTAGTGCTTCACCCTGTCGGCTGCTCCGCGTTCCGGAAACTGCACACTCAGGCAGATGTCAGCGCCGCCAAGGCCATCTGCTCCAGTATGGGCCTGGCTGATTTCACTGCGATCCTGCGGCCGTGATGCCGGACCGAATGCGGGGTGGAGTTGATCAACCCGAAGGCTGCGTGTGCCCGGACGCGCAGGCCTGCGATGTCCGCGTCGGCATGAATCCGGGCCAGAACATCCACCCAGGTCTCTACATAACTGCGTTGCAGGGAGCGGACCTCGGCCTGGTCTGCCTCAGTGAGGCTGGCGAAATCACGGTCCTGTACCCGGATGACATCCGGATTGCTCAGGGCGAAGTCCACCTGGAATTTCACCAGGGCTTTCAGGGCGTCCCCTGGGCTGCCGGCTTCCGCAACAACGCGACGGCCGCCCTCCAGGAGGTCGCGGCTGACACTGAGGAGCAGTTCACCCAGAACCGCCTGTTTTCCCGGAAAGTGCCGGTACACCGCCGGTCCGCTTACACCGGCCGCGGCTCCCAGGTCTTCCAGGGATACGCGGCTGAATCCGTTGTCCGCGAAGAGTCCGGCTGCGGCTGACAGCAGTGCCAACCGGCGGAGCTCTTTGGCTTGGCTCCGCTGGGTTGTGGCGGCACGGGAGCCTTCGGCGTGTGCTTCCGGGCTTGCTGTCATGGTGTCCTCCTCGTGCCCGTCCCAACGCAGGCGGCAGGAGCCCCGCTGTGCTGGACATGTCAGTTAATAAAGACTAACCTAAATTTCAGTTACATGGCACTAACCGAAATGGCCGTGGGCCGGGAATGGAACAGGGGTCGATGGAGACAATTGCCAGCCTGACGGGAGCTGCCGCCGGCACCTTCGAGGCCAACCAGGAGGCGCAGCGTGCCTTGGTGGAGGAACTGAAGGAGCGCCTCGCCGCGGCAGCACTGGGTGGACCGGCCAAATCCCGGGAGCGGCACGTTGCCCGGGGAAAGCTCCTGCCGAGGGAGCGCATTGATTTCCTGTTGGATGAGGGCAGCCCGTTCCTTGAGATCGCGCCTCTCGCCGCCAATGGCATGTACAACGACGATTCACCCGGCGCCGGGGTGATCGCCGGCATCGGCTTGGTCCATGGCCGGCACGTCCTGGTGATCTCCAATGATGCGACGGTCAAGGGCGGTACGTACTACCCGATGACCGTGAAGAAGCACCTCAGGGCCCAAGAGATTGCCCTGGAGAACAAGCTTCCGTGCATCTACTTGGTGGATTCCGGGGGAGCGTTCCTGCCCAAGCAGGACGAGGTCTTTCCGGACAAGGAACACTTTGGCCGGATCTTCTACAACCAGGCCAGGATGTCTGCGGCCAAGATCCCACAGATCGCCTCCGTGATGGGCTCCTGCACTGCCGGCGGTGCCTACGTCCCGGCAATGAGCGACGAAACAGTCATCGTCCGCAACCAAGGCACCATCTTTTTGGGCGGGCCTCCGCTGGTCAAAGCAGCCATCGGCGAGATCGTCACCGCGGAGGAACTGGGCGGTGGCGACGTCCACTCAAGGATCTCCGGGGTCACCGATCACCTGGCCGAGAACGACCAGCATGCGCTGGAAATCGTCCGGGACATCATAGCGACGTTGCCGAAGCCGGCGCAGCCGGCCTGGGACGTGCTCGACGTCGTCCTGCCGCCCGTCGTCGACCCCTCGGAGATCTACGGTGTGGTTCCCACAGACGTCAACGCCCAATATGACGTCCGGGAAGTCATCGCACGCCTCGTGGACGGTTCCGAATTCCATGAGTTCAAAAAGAACTATGGCACCACCCTGGTGACCGGTTTCGCGCACCTGCATGGCCACCCCGTGGGGATCGTGGCCAACAACGGAGTCCTTTTCAGCGAGTCGTCGTTGAAGGGTGCCCACTTCATTGAGCTGTGCGATCAGCGGGGCATTCCCTTGGTCTTCCTCCAGAATCTCTCCGGGTTCATGGTGGGAAAGGACTACGAACAGGGCGGCATCGCCAAGAACGGCGCCAAGATGGTCACGGCAGTGGCGACGGCCCGGGTGCCGAAACTGACCGTGGTGATCGGCGGCTCCTTCGGCGCGGGAAACTACTCCATGTGCGGCCGGGCTTATTCGCCGCGTTTCCTCTGGATGTGGCCCGCTGCCCGCATCTCCGTCATGGGCGGAAACCAGGCCTCCAGCGTCCTGGCAACAGTCAAAAGGGACCAATACGAGGCCGCCGGCCAGGAATGGTCCGTCGAGGACGAGGAAGCCTTCAAGGCCCCCATCAAGCAGCAGTACGAGGACCAGGGCAGCCCCTACTACTCCACCGCCCGGCTGTGGGATGACGGCATTATCGACCCCGCTGACACGCGGCGGGTTCTGGGCATGGCCCTCGACGTCGTTTCCCGCCCGCCACTGCCGGAGACCTCTTTCGGCCTCTTCAGGATGTGACCATGACCCTGCCAACAACAGCTACAGAACCAACAACAGCCACAGAACCCACAGTCTCAGCGCAGACCTTTTCTGCCGTCCTCGTTGCCAACCGAGGTGAGATCGCCTGCCGTGTCATCCGAACCCTAAGGGACATGGGCATCCGCTCAGTCGCCGTCTATTCGGAAGTGGACAAGGACGCCAAACACGTCAGCCTGGCGGATACGGCCGTCGCCATTGGCGGAACGTCACCTGCGGACAGCTACTTGAAGATCGACGCCATCATCGACGCGTGCCGCCGCAGCGGAGCGGAGGCCGTTCATCCGGGCTACGGCTTCCTGTCCGAGAACGTTGCGTTCGCCAAAGCGTTGGACGCTGCCGGCATCACGTTCATCGGACCCGGTATCGGTGCCATCGAAGTGATGGGAGACAAGATCCGGTCCAAGAACCACGTAATGGCCTACGACGTTCCCTGCGTTCCCGGCATCGCCAAGCCCGGACTCACTGACCAGGATCTCATTGAAGCAGCCACCGAAGTCGGCTTCCCGCTCCTGATCAAGCCATCGGCAGGCGGCGGTGGCAAGGGTATGCACGTGGTGGAACGGGCCGAGGACCTGGCCTCCACGCTTCTGACGGCGAGGCGCGTCGCAGCGTCCGCTTTCGGTGACGACACTCTCTTCCTGGAACGGCTCATCCGGGCTCCCCGGCACATCGAAGTGCAGGTCCTGGCCGACAACCACGGAAACGTCATCCACCTCGGCGAGCGCGAATGTTCCCTGCAACGACGGCACCAAAAGGTCATCGAAGAAGCTCCCTCCGCGCTTTTCGAATCACTGGCGGACGGCGCTGCCCACAGGGCGCGGATCGGCGAGGCGGCCTGCAACGCAGCGCGTTCGGTCAATTACAGCGGCGCCGGAACCGTCGAGTTCCTGGTGTCCGACGAACATCCGGATGAGTTCTTCTTCATGGAGATGAACACCCGGCTGCAGGTGGAGCATCCCGTCACTGAGCTGGTCACGGGAATCGACCTCGTTGAATGGCAGGTGAGGATCGCCGCCGGTGAGGTGCTCACCGTGGCGCAGTCCGACGTCGTACTGCAAGGCCATGCCGTGGAGGCGCGGGTGTACGCGGAGGTGCCCGAGCGGAACTTCATGCCGTCGATGGGGCGCATCGTGGCACTCGCTGAGCATGGCGCGGCGGACGCCGCCGTGTCCGGTCAGCAGCAGGCCCATGCCAATGTGCGGATCGACTCCGCCATGCGGGACGGGCTGCAGATCACGGGTGACTACGATCCCATGCTCGCCAAAGTTATCGCGTGGGGAGCGGACAGGGCCGCCGCACTGGACACGCTGGATGCTGCGCTGGGCCGTTACACCTTGCTGGGCGTGGACACGAACGTCGAGTACCTTCGACTCCTGATCAACGACGCCGATGTCCGTGCCGGGCACCTCGACACCGGGTTGATTGAACGCAAGCTGCCGTCCATGGAGTTCCGGCACGCAGGCCCCAAGGAACTGATCGCGGCCGCCCTCACGCTGTGGCTTGAACGCCCGGCCCCGGCGCTCGCAGGAGATGCGTGGAAGAGCGCCGACGCTTGGAGGGTCGGGGCTCCCGGTGCCTGGACCGCGACCTTTGGCGTCCCAGGCGCCGCCATGGCTACGGTCGCCGTCACTGAAAAAGCCGGCACCGTGACGGCAAGGGTCGACGACGGCGAACCGGTGGGCGTGCGGGTGGCCGACCGCAGCGGGACCGGGATAACCCTGGAGTTCGACGGCGGTCAGGTCACCTATGCGGTGGCCACGGCGGACGCAGCACGGGAGATCTTCGTGGGCAACGATGGCTGGTCCTGCCGGCTTGAGGTCCTTGACCGGGCCGGGCGCCTGCAACGGATGCTCGCGGGGATCCAGCGCGTCGAAGGAGCAGCCGATCCGGAAGTGCGCTCGCCCATGCCGGGGACGGTGGTTTCCGTGTCCGTGGCCAACGGTGACGTGGTCGAGGAAGGACAGGTCCTCCTGGCTGTTGAAGCCATGAAGATGGAGCACCAACTTGTGGCGTCCGTCGCCGGAACCGTCCACCTCACCAGCAAACCCGGCGATCTGGTCAAAGCCGACCAGGTGCTCGCCACCATCCATGCAGCGGCCGCCGCAGAAGACACGGCCAACGCGGGCCGCGACACCAACAACGGCCGGAACCCAGACAAGAGCCAGAACCCAGACAAGGAAGTCCAGCCATGAGCACGTTTGAACTGACAGAGGAATACCAGGACCTCAGCGATTCCGTCAGGGAGTTCGCCGACGAGGTAGTAGCCCCTGTCTCCGCCAAGCACGACGAAGAGCACAGTTTCCCTTACGAAGTGGTCAAGCAGATGGGGGAGATGGGCCTGTTCGGCCTGCCGTTCCCCGAGGAATTCGGCGGGATGGGCGGAGACTACTTCGCGCTCGCCTTGGCGTTGGAACAGTTGGGGCGCGTAGACCAGTCCGTGGCCATCACCTTGGAAGCCGGAGTATCGCTGGGGGCCATGCCGGTTTACCGCTTCGGCACCGAAGAACAGAAGCAGGAGTGGCTGCCGCAGCTGGCATCCGGCCGGTCCTTGGCCGGTTTCGGGTTGACCGAGCGTGAAGCCGGATCCGACGCCGGCGGCACCAAGACCAACGCCCACCTGGAAAACGGCGAGTGGGTCATCAACGGCAACAAGGAGTTCATTACCAACTCCGGCACGGACATCACTACCCTGGTCACCGTCACAGCAGTGACAGGCCGGAAAGAGAACGCCGACGGCAGCACCAAGAAGGAGATCTCCACCATTCTGGTGCCGACGGACACGCCGGGGTTTACCGCAGAAAAGCCCTATAACAAGGTGGGGTGGAACGCGTCGGACACCCACCCGCTGACCCTGGACAACGTCCGGGTTCCCGAAGCCAATCTGTTGGGCGATCGCGGCCGCGGTTATGCCAACTTCCTCTCCATCCTGGACGAGGGCCGGATCGCCATCGCTGCCCTGGCCACGGGTGCGGCCCAAGGTTGCGTGGACCTGTCCGTGAAGTACGCCAAGGAGCGCAGCGCGTTCGGACAGAACATCGGCAAGTACCAGGCCATCCAGTTCAAGATCGCCCGCATGCAGGCCAGGGCCCACACAGCCCGCCTTGCCTACTACGACGCAGCCGCGAGGATGCTGGCGGGCAAGCCGTTCAAGACCGAAGCAGCCATAGCTAAGATGGTCGCAGGCGAGGCAGCCATGGACAACGCGCGGGACGCCACCCAGGTGTTCGGCGGCTATGGCTTCATCAACGAATTCACGGTGGCACGCCATTACCGCGACTCCAAGATCCTTGAGGTCGGCGAAGGCACCACCGAAGTCCAGTTGATGCTCATCGCCCGCGAGCTGGGTCTGTAACCGTACGTTGGGTCGGCAGTGGCAGGGAAGGATCAAGGATGATTGACAAGGTTGTTGCCAGCGCCGCCGAAGCGGTGAAGGACATCCCGGACGGAGCCTCGCTCGCGGTAGGGGGCTTTGGCTTATGCGGTATCCCCGTTTCCCTGATTGAAGCCCTTCATCAGCAGGGAACCACGGACCTGGAAACTGTCAGCAACAACTGCGGCGTGGACGATTGGGGCCTGGGAATCCTCCTCAAGGACGGCCGCATCCGCCGCACCATCAGTTCGTACGTGGGCGAGAACAAGGAGTTTGCCCGGCAGTATCTGGCGGGGGAGCTTGAAGTTGTCCTCACCCCGCAGGGCACCTTGGCGGAGAAGCTACGCGCCGGCGGCGCAGGCATCCCGGCCTTTTATACCAAGGCCGGCGTGGGAACCCAGGTGTCCGAAGGCGGCCTCCCGCAAAAGTACGACGCCGAAGGCAACGTTGCGATTGCTTCGGCGCCGAAGGAGGTGCGGGCTTTCAAGGATGGCGACTACGTCCTGGAAGAGTCTTTGACCCCGGACTTCGGGCTGGTCCATGCCTGGAAGGGGGACCGCCACGGCAACCTTGTTTTCCATGCGACGGCCATGAACTTCAACCCTCTCTGTGCCATGGCGGCCCGGGTGACGATTGCCGAGGTCGAGGAACTCGTGGAACCGGGGGAGTTGGATCCGGAGCACATTCACACGCCGGGTATCTTCGTTCAGCGGGTCGTCGTAGCAGGAGCTGCGGAGAAACGGATCGAAAAGCGCACCGTCGCGTTGATCTCCGCAACAAACGGACAGACAGGAGCTTCATGATGGCCGACAACACTTATCAGGACTTACCGCCACGTCCCGAAGCAGTACGGCACGAGTACCGGCGGGCCGACGTCGAACACCACGAAGCAAAAGGCTGGACCCGCAACGAACTGGCCGCCCGCGTGGCCAAGGAACTGGTCAACGGACAGTACGTGAACCTGGGAATCGGGATGCCCACCCTGATCCCCAACTACATCCCGGACGGAGTGGAGGTCATCCTCCACTCCGAGAACGGCATCCTCGGAGTTGGCCCGTACCCTACCGAGGACAGGGTCGATCCCGACCTCATCAATGCCGGCAAGGAGACCGTGACAACCAACCCGGGTGCTGCGTTCTTCGACTCGGCGTCCTCGTTCGGCATGATCCGCGGCGGACACGTGGACGTGGCGGTCCTGGGAGCGATGGAGGTCGCTGCCAACGGCGATCTTGCCAACTGGATGATCCCCGGCAAGATGGTCAAAGGCATGGGCGGCGCCATGGACCTGGTGTTCGGTGCCAAGAAGGTCATCGTCATGATGGAGCACGTCGACCGCAACGGCCAGCCAAAGATTGTCCCGAGCTGCACGCTTCCCCTCACCGGCAAGGGCTGTGTGGACAGGATCATCACGGACCTGGCGGTGATCGACGTCGTCAAGGACGAAGGTGATCCGCGGTTGGTGTTGCGCGAGCTCGCCCCGAACGTCACCCTAGACGACGTCCTGGCGGCCACAGGCGCCGAGCTGTTCGAAGAGGACCAGGAGCTCACTGTATGACGCGGGTCGTGGAACAACGCGGACTCTACTTCGACGAACTCGAAGAAGGCGTGATCTACGCCCACAAGCCCGGCCGCACCGTCACGGAGACGGACAACGTTCTCTTCACCACTTTGACCATGAACACCCAGGCGCTCCATCTGGATGCTGCGTGGAGTTCCGGACAGCCGTTCGGTCAGCGCCTCATGAATTCCATGTTCACGCTGTCCACCATGGTGGGGCAGTCGGTGACACAGCTGACGCAGGGGACCATCATTGCCCAGTTGGGGCTGACGGATGTCACGTTCCCGCACCCGCTGTATCACGGGGATACGCTGTACACGGAAACGGTGATCACGGGAAAGCGTCTGTCTTCGTCCCGGCCCGGACAAGGCGTGGTGACCATGCAGCACACGGGCCGCAACCAGGACGGTACCGTGGTAGCCCTGGCCACCCGCACCTGCCTGATGTGGACCAAGGAAGCGCACGCCGCGAACCTCGCCGACCATTAGTACGCGCAGCCATCAGCACGCCCAGCAGCAAGGAAATCCATGCACTCTCCCTTCACCATGGGCCCGGCCCTCCTCTTCTGCCCCGCCGACCGGCCGGAGCGTTTCGGCAAGGCCGCGGACCGCGCGGACGCGGTCATCCTGGACTTCGAGGATGCCGTGGCTCCCGCGGACAAGCCCGGGGCCCGTGATGCTGTTTTGAAGCAGCTGGGTGCCGGGGAACTGGACCCCCAACGGACCATAGTGCGTGTGAATCCCGTGGGAACCCGTGACTTCGAACTCGATCTCCAGGCCTTGGAACAAACGCCGTACCGGACGGTCATGCTGGCCAAAGCAGAAAGCGGACAACAGCTGCGGGCGCTGGCCGGCTACAGCGTCATCGCACTGTGTGAAACCGCATCAGGCATCGTTAATGCTTCCGCCATCGCGGCTGAGCCCAACACCGTTGCCATGATGTGGGGTGCGGAGGACCTCCTGGCTTCCTTGGGCGGACTCTCCAGCAGGAACGACGACGGCGGCTACCGCGCTGTCGCACTGCACGCGCGCTCCACTGTGCTTCTCGCAGCCAAAGCCGCCGGCAAGGAAGCAATCGACTCCGTGTACGTGAACATCCCGGACTTGGCGGGCCTGCTGACCGAGTCCGCAGACGCGGTGGCCAGCGGATTCGGGGCGAAGGCGTGCATCCACCCCAACCAGGTGGCCGTGGTCCGGGAGGCTTATGCGCCTGCCCCCGAAGCTGTTGCCCAAGCCGAAGAACTCCTCGAAGCAGCGGCCGCCGCAGGCTCAGGTGTGTTCCAGTTCAAGGGCAAGATGATCGACGGACCCATTCTCAAGCATGCGGAAGCGACGCTGCGCCGGGCCAGGCGTTAAACAGAACCGGCCCTTGTTGCGCAGCCACCGTAGACCGGTTTGCTGGGCGAACAAGGGCCGAATTCGTGTGCGTCCGCTATGACGCCTTAGGCGTGGACCGCCGTCGCGAGTTCAGTGAGTTCGACGGCAGCGGGCCTGGCAACCGTGCTCTTGATGACTTCGGCCTTCCCGCTCTTGGCCGAGGCGAGGACCGATTCCATGACGTCCAGTGCATGGAAGGCCAACTGGCCACCGGCCCGCGGTTCCTCACCGGCGGGTGTCGCGGCGAGGTCTGCGATGCCGAAGCCGCGGCCCGAGTCCTTGTAGCCCGCAGAAACCGGGAGGGTTTCCCAGTCCTCGGCGCCAAGGGCGAAGAGCTGCACATCCCCGTCGAAATGGTTGGGATCCGGGACGACCAGCGACCCCTTTTCGCCGTGGATTTCGATGTTGGGACTCTTGGTCTTCACGGCGTCGAAGCTCATGAAGAGCGTGGACAGGGCCCCGGAAGCGTGGACCAGTACTCCGGTGACATGGGACTCGATGTCCACCGGGACCTTCTGCCCTTCCCGCGGACCTGAGCCGATGGTGCGTTCGTTTCGGGTATGGCTGGCCGCCCCCACCACCGACACCACGGGCCCCAGCAACGTGACCAATGCGGATACGTAGTACGGCCCCATGTCCAGCAGGGGCCCACCACCGGGCTGGTAGTAGAAGTCGGGGTTCGGGTGCCAGCGTTCGTGTCCGGGAGTTGCCATCGTGGCTGTGGCGGAAACCGGTGCACCGATCAGTCCGTCGTCGATCGCCTTGCGGGCTGTTTGAATACCGGTACCCAGGACGGTGTCCGGTGCACAGCCAACCAAGACACCCGCGGCGGACGCAGCCTCAAGTACCTCCTTGGCCTCAGTAGTTGTGGCTGCGAGGGGCTTTTCGCCGTACACCGATTTGCCGGCGGCGATTGCCTTGAGTGCGATCTCCGCGTGAGCAGCCGGGATGGTCAGGTTCAGCACCAGCTCGACATCATCCGCTGCCAAAAGCCCGTCCACACTCAGCGCCCTGACGCCCTCGTAGGAGTCGGCCACAGCCTGCGCCCTTGCGGGATCAAGGTCTGCCACGGCCACCAGATTCACCGAATCCAGCCGGCGGAAGTTTGCCAGGTACTGGGCAATGATGGCGCCGCAGCCGATGATGCCGACGTTGAGCGGCTTGGCGGGGTTCAGCGGGATGCCCACAGCATGCCCCTTTCGATGATGGTGCGGACGTTGCTGTCCTGCAGGATTTCCACCCTGTGGCCGGGGGTGCAGACGAAGATTTTGCCCTTGCCCCACTGGCGTGTCCAGATGGCCGGCGAGGTAACTTCGCGGTTCCAAGGATCCCACTCACGTACTTTTTGGGTGGTGGTGGCCAGGACATCAACGTAGTCGTCGCTCAAAACCCAGTACTGCTCCGTGACGAGGTCAAAATCGCCAATTCCCTGGGTAATGGGGTGTTCGGCTGCGGCGGGCAGCATGTTCACCGTGTAGGGAACATAATTGTCCGATTGCTCCCCGGTCTGTTCGTCCGAGTGCTTACCCGGGTGGCAGGCGAACTGGCCACCGATGAGATGGAGGTAATCGGAGTTGTTGCGGTAGGAATCGGCGATTCCGCCGTGCCAGCCGGCCAGTCCCGTGCCGTTTTCGACGGCGGTCCGCAGCCCTTGGAACTCGTCCTTCTCGATGGTGGACATGGTCATGCATTGGACGATCAGGTCCACACCGGCCATATATTCAGCGTCGGCATATATCTTGGGTGACTCTTCGACGCGGACGTCGTAGCCGTTGTCCCGCAAGTAGGGGAGGAAAAGCTCCGTGGCCTCGATTGGCTGGTGTCCATCCCAGCCGCCGCGGACCACCAACGCGGTCTTGTTATTGCTTGTCATGGTTTCCTTCGTATCGGGGCGTGTTCGTTGGAGTCAGGGTAGGGATTCAGCGTGTTGCGAAGGCCGCATCAAAGGCAGCGGCCGGAGGACTGATGGCAGCGAGTTCGCGGACCATCTTGAGCGCCTGGGGAGCGCCCACCAACCGGTCCATGCCGGCGTCCTCCCATTCGATGCTGGTTGGTCCTTCATAACCAACAGCGTTCAAGGTGCGGAAGATCGGCTCCCAATTCACGTCGCCGTGACCGGCCGTGACGAAGTCCCACCCGCGGCGGGGATCCGCCCAGGGCAGGTGGGAACCAAGACGGCCGTTTCGTCCATTGAGTTGCCGGACGGATTCCTTGACGTGGACATGGAAGATCTTGTCGGCAAAGTCCTGCAGGAACATCACCGGGTCCAGGTCCTGCCAGATGAAGTGGGACGGGTCGAAGTTCAAGCCAAAGCTCTCCCGCGGCCCGATGGCTTCCAGGGTGCGCTTGGCTGTCCAGTAGTCGTAGGCGATTTCCGATGGGTGGACTTCCAGGGCGAAGCGGACACCCACTTCGTCAAAGACGTCCAGGATGGGATTCCACCGATCGGCGAAGTCCTGGTAGCCGCGCTCAATCATGGCATCCGAAGCCGGTGGGAACATGGCTACGCACTTCCAGATGGACGAGCCAGTGAAACCGGTGACCGTCTTGACGCCCAGCCTCGCGGCGGCGCGGGCCGTGGTTTTCATGGCTTCAGCCGCGCGTTGGCGTACGCCTTCAGGGTCACCATCGCCCCATACCGCCGGGGCGAGGATGTCACGGTGCCGCTCATCGATGGGGTCATCGCAGACGGCTTGTCCGGTGAGGTGGTTGGCAATGGCATGGACAGTCAGGTTGTGCTTTTCCAGGATGTCGAGCTTTCCCTGAAGATAAGCGTCGTCCTCAACCACTTGCAGGGGATCCAGATGATCGCCCCAGCAGGCGATTTCCAAGCCGTCAAAGCCCCACTCGCCTGCAAGCCGTGCCACTTCCTCGAACGGCAGATCAGCCCACTGGCCGGTGAAGAGGGTGATTGGTCGGGTCATGATGCTTCCTTGTCGACGTTCTGCCAGCGGCTTGCGTTGTCCGCGCTGGTCTCGACTGCGGCCAGTACCTTTTGCACCTGCAAGGCATCAGCGAACGACGGCGAGGGCTGCTCGCCTGCGTCGATCGCGTTCACGAGGTCCACAACCTGATGGGTAAATCCGTGCTCATAGCCCAAACCATGTCCGGTGGGCCACCAGTTGGCGGTGTAGGGATGGGATGGTTCGGTGACCATGATCTTCCGGAAGCCCGCGTCCGGTTCCAGCGCCGCTTCATAGAACTGCAGTGAGTTCATGTCCTCGAAATCGAAAGCCAGGGAACCCTTGGTGCCGTTGAGCTCCAGGCGCATGGCATTCTTGCGTCCCAGGGCAAAGCGGGTGGCTTCGAAGATGCCGATGGGTCCTGACTCGAACCGCGCAGTGAACAGGGCCGCATCATCAACGGTTACCGGGCCACGTGGTCCATCTGAACCGCCGTGGCCGCCCAACCCCACGAAATCGCCGCCCACCGGGCGTTCCTTGACGAAGGTTTCCAGCAGCGCAGAGACTCCGGTGATATTGAGGCCGGTGATCCATTGCGCGGCGTCGATGCTGTGGGCTCCGATGTCGCCCAGGGAACCGGAACCGGACTTGGATTTGTCCAGCCGCCACGTCAGGGGAGCGTCCGCATCGCTGAGCCAGTCCTGGAGGTACTGGGCGCGGACATGGCGGATTTCGCCGAGCCGGCCTTCTTCAACCATTCTCTTTGCCAGTGCCAAAGCAGGCGTGCGGCGGTAGCTGAAGCCGCACATGGACAGGACTCCGCGCTCGGCTGCTGCCTGCGCGACGACTGTCATCTTTTCGGCTTCCTCCACGGAGTTGGCCAAGGGCTTTTCGCACAGGACATGCTTGCCGGCCTCGAGCGCGGCAATGGCGATCTCGGCATGGGTGTTGCCCGGGGTGCAGATGTCGATCAGGTCGATGTCGTCCCGTTCGATCAACCGCCGCCAGTCGGTTTCGGTGGATGCCCAGCCGTATTTGGCTGCCGCAGCCTTGACACCGTCAGGATTCCTGCCTGCCACGGCCGTAAGTTCCGGTGTCCGTGGCAGGTCAAAGAACCGCGGTGCGGTACGCCAGGCGTGGGAGTGCGCGGCGCCCATGAAGGCGTAGCCCACCATTCCTACACGCAGTGGTTTTGCTTGTGTCACAGGGGAGTCCTTTCTATTTGCTGAAGCCTGCGGTCAGGCCGCTGACCAATTGGCGGCGTCCAAGGACATAGATCACCAGGATGGGCAGCGTGCTCAGCACGACCGAGGCGAGAACGGCAGGGATGTTGACGCTGAACTCACCCTGGAAGGACCACAGACCCAAGGGCAGGACGCGCAGTCCGGGACTCTGGGTGAGCACGAGCGGGAGCAGGAAGCCGTTCCAGACATGCAGGCCGTTGTAGATAGCCACGGTGACGATGGCGGGCTTGGTCAATGGAAGAGCCAAACGCCACATGGTCTGCCACTCGCTGCACCCGTCCAGGCGCATGGATTCGAAGAGCTCGTTCGGAACGTCGCGGATGAAGTTGGACAGGATCAATACCGTCAGCGGTATGGCGAACGCAATGGACGGAAGCATGATGGCCAACAGGCTGTCATAGAGATTCAGTCGGATGATCATCAGGTAGATCGGGATGATGGTGGCCTGAAGGGGAATTGCCAGTCCCATCAGGAAGACACCGTTGACGAACTTCAAGTACCTGCCCTTGCCGCGCACGATCGCGAAGGCCGCCATGAAGGCGATCAGGACCGTGGGGATAACCGATCCCAGTGTGACGATGACGCTGTTCATGAAGTAAGTGGCGAAGTTGGCTTCAAGAACCAGCTGGTAGTTCTCCAGGGTCGGGGCTGTCGGCAGCGCCATCGGATTTTGTCCGAAATAGCCTTCGGAGGTCTTCAGGCTGGTGATGACGATGTAGTAGACCGGAATGATGATGACGGCCAGCCAGATCCAGCCGCCGAGGCCGCCGGGGATGTTGAGCCGCCTGATCCGTGTGCCAAGGCTTTGCTTGGCTTTGATCGACGATGCCGCAGAGGCGGGTGTTCCGGGTTTTGAGTCGCTCTTGAGGACAGTACTCACGTTACATACCTTCCAGTTGGCTGCCCTGTTGGTCCTTGCCGCCCAGGCGTTGGAGGAATAGGGCCAGCGCCAGGCCAATGACGACAAGGATGACGGCGATGACGCTTGCAGGTCCCATGAGGTTGGCCCGGAAGCCGCGCAAGTACATGTCGAGGGCCAGGATGCGGGTGGTGTTACCCGGTCCGCCACCTGTGAGGACGAAGATGAGGTCGAAATACGTCAGCGACCCAACAACCATCAGGGTTGAGGACGTGATGATGGTGTACTTCAGCTGAGGCAGGGTGATGTGGAAGAACTGCTTGATGGTTCCTGCGCCGTCGATCTGGGCCGCTTCATAGAGCGACTTGGGGATCTGCCGCACGCCACCTTGGTAAATCAGGGTGTGGAACGGCACGAATTGCCAGGCGATCACGAAGATGATCAGTCCGAGGGCCAGCTGGGGCACTCCCAACCAGTCCTGGGCAAGGAACGGAAGTCCCAGGCCCATGGCCAGGCCGAAGTTCGGGTCCAGCAACGCCTTGTAGGCGATGGCGACCGCAGCCGAGGAAAGCAGCAGGGGCAGGAAGTACAACACGGCCAGAGCTGCCCTGTATCGCTGCGTCCCCGCGGTAAAGACCCCCAGCAACAGACTGATGGGCGTCTGGACGAGCCAGGACACAATCATGATCATGAAGGTCAGGCCAAGGGAGTTGTAGAGCTCGGGGTCGGACAAGACCGACGTCCAGTTCTCCATTCCGGCTGCTCCAATGGCGCCGATGCCGTCCCAGTTGGTGAAACTCAGGATCAGTACCCCGAGAAGCGGTACAACGGCGAAGACGACAAAGAAGAACAAGGCCGGAATCGTCAGCCAGGGAAGCGCGGATCTTTGCTGCACGCTTCCTTGGGTCTTTTGTGTACCAGAGGCAGCCCTGTTAGAGGTTATGGAGCTCATTTGCCCAGGGTGGCATTCATGTTCTCAGCGAACTGCTGCGGGGTGATCGACTTGAGGAAGAGCTGGTCAATGTTGTTCAGCAGGGCTTCGGCAGCGGTGGGGCTCAGGGCCTGGTCCCAGGACTGCTGGAAGTTGGGGGCGTCCTTGCCCAGGGCGTAGACGAAGTTCAGGAAGTCCTTGTCCGGGGACGAGGCAAGCTTGTCTTCAATGCCCTTGACGATCGGAACCGAGCCGGAGTTGATGTAGGCGTCGATGACCGTATCTGTCATGATGCCGTCCTTGAAGAATTTCTTGGCCGATTCCTTTTCCTTGTCCGTGGCCTTGGCCGAGATCGACATGTACTGGGCCGGGTTGCCCACGCCGTTCTTCGGGTCTCCCTTGCCGCCGGCAATGGTCGGGAAGTTTACGAAACCGAGCTTTCCGTTCTGGACGAAGTTCTGGCCGTCCTTCTTCATGGCGCCGTAGGTCCAGGAGCCCTGCAGCATCATCGCTGCCTTGCCGGTGAACAGGAGGGCCTGGTCTGCCTTTGAATCCGCCGTGATGGAGGAGAAACCCTTGATGAAGCCATCGGCGGAGACCAGTTCCTGGATCTTGGTGCCGGTTTCGATGACGGCCGGGTCCATCCAGGCGTTGGGCTTGCCATCGAAAATAGCCTTGAAGACCTCGGGGCCGCCGATGCGGTCCAGCAAGTATTCCAGCCACATCATGGAGGTCCAGCGGGATTGTCCGCCCAGGGACAACGGGGCTACGCCCATGTCGTTGAAGGTCTTGACCAGGGACATAAGGTCTTCCCAGGTTTTCGGCGGCTGGACTCCGGCTTTGTCGAACAGGTCCTTGTTGTAGAAAAGGACGATCGGGGCCACGTACTGGTTGGGAAGGGCGTAGATCTTGCCGTCAACCGTTGCTGCTCCGAAGGAGGAGGGGAAGAACTTGTCCTTGAGGTCCGGGTTGGAATCGAACCAGCTGGTGAGGTCTTCAACCTGTCCCGCGTCGGCGTACGTTTTCAGGCCACCGCCACCCCAGCCGTAGATGATCGTGGGGGCCTGGCCGGCCCCGATGGCCGTCTTGATCTTGGTCTTGTACGCGTCGTTCTGGAAGTACGTGACGGCGATCTTGTTATCGGGATTGGCCGATCCGAATGCATCCACGGCCTTCTGCATGGTGGTTTGGTTGGGCTCACCTGTAAGGAACCACATGCTGGCTCCTCCTCCGCTCGCACCGCCTGGACCGGACGTGCCGCAGGCGCTTGTGGCCATGGCGGCGAAGGGAGTCACGGCCGCGAGGGCCAGGAAGGAACGCCGGGATGATTGGAACTGCTTCATTGCTTCTCCAGGGGTAGTCGCATCACTGAGCAAGCCTTGGTGCTTACTGCCGAACAGAGTGCCTGGCCCGAAATTTATCGAAAAATTTCGATGCCATGATTTAGGTCACGGTCTAAACTAAAGCCTGCGTCACAGTCCGTCAAGGGTCTCCTGGTAAAGATCTACGGTCATAAATCCGGTGAATTGCACGCGTCAGATTTATCGCCGATACTGAAAACACGTCGAAAGATTTCGAAAGTTGGGGAACATGGTTCGAGAAGTGCGTCCGCCCAAATTGACCTTGGCTGCCGTTGCCAAGGAAGTTGGCGTCTCCGCGCCAACCGTGTCCAAGGTGGTTAACGGCAGGCAGGACGTGGCCGAGGAGACCCGTAACCGTGTCCTCGCTGCCTTGCACAGAACGGGTTACCGTTCCCCGCTCCAGCGCAAGAGTCCTCCCGCGCAGCAAGCCGTTGAGGTGGTCTTCGATTCGCTGAACTCTGCGTACTCCGTGGAGGTGCTCAACGGAATAATGGAGCATGCCGCGGCCTCGCAGATGGAAGTGATCCTCTCCGTCACCAGCAGGCAGTCCGCCTCGCCCGTGGACCCGGAGGAACGTGCCCAACGCCTGCTCGATGAGGGCCGCAGCGGCATGATCGTCGTCACCTCGGCCTTCGGGCCAGGGCAGCTTAAGGCCTTCCAGCGACGCCGCATTCCGGTGGTCGTGGTGGATCCGCTCAACCCGCCACCGGGAGACGTCTACAGCGTCGGAGCAAGCAACTGGGCAGGGGGAAAGGCGGCGGCTACCCACCTGTTGGAACTGGGGCACCGTCGCATTGCGTACATTGGAGGTCCGGCGGCCGCCGAATGCAGCCAGGCCCGTTTGCATGGTTACATGGCCGCGCTGATGGCCGCCGGCGTGCCGGTGGTGGAGGAGTATGTCTCGGCAGGTCCGTTCCGTTCGTCAACCGGGGTGGCGGCGATGAAGTCGCTCCTGGCCCTGGACGATCCCCCCACGGCGGTCTTCGCCGCCAGCGACAGCATCGCCCTTGGCGTCCTGGCAGAAGCCAGGAGGCAGAACATTCGCATTCCGGACGACATGAGCCTGGTGGGATTCGATGGCACGACGCAGGCTGAAGAGTCCCTGCCGCCGCTGACTTCGGTATCGCAACCCCTGCTGGAAATGGGCCGTTCAGCGTTGAGCTTCATTCTCCGCCAACGGAGCGGAGAGGAAATCGACTCCCGGCGCGTCGAACTTGCCACCCACCTGGTGGTGCGTGAGTCCACCGCCCCGCCGCGTACGCAGCAGAGCCCGGCAGGTCTCCGACGCCAGGCGGATTGACGCCGGCAGTCAGAGCCGGAGCGGCGGAATGGCTTCGTACAGCAGCAACCGAACCCAACGATCGCCGGTTTCGCGGTACTCCTCGCGGCTGGCAAAGCGGTAAAGGAAGCTGCGCGCACGCACCCAGCGGGGGCGTTCGCCTTCGAACGGGTCTTGGCGAAGCAGCCCAAGCGTCGCTTGGTCCGCCTCCAGGAGTTTCTTAAGGAAGGCATAAAACCATTCCTCGTGGACGGTTCGCAGCGGCAGGAACCACATCAGCCAGTCCAGCCTGAGGTGATAGGGCGCCCATTGGCGCGGGAGGCGCCGGATGTCGCCGGGCTTTCCCTTGAAGCCGTATTCCAGCCAGCGGTCATCGGGCGCATCAGGTTCCTCGTCCAGGGTGCCCTCCACGACGATTTCGATCCGCTGTTTGGTGACCGTCCCGAACGCCCCATAGGCATTGACCAGGCGCCATCGGTTGAAGCTGGCATTCATGAGCTGCTGACGCGAAAACAGGTTCAGGAGCGGACGGTAGCTCAGGACCAGCAGCAGGACACTGACCATAACGACGACGGCGAGCCACCACGCCGGGGTTTCGGCGCCTGAGTGCCACTCAAGCGGGATGAACGGGAAGACGGCATGGACCGCGGAGTCGCCCACCGCTCCGAAGGTCAGGATGATCGCTGCCCAATTCAGCCACGCGAAGTTCCCTGAAGCCACCAGCCACAGCTGGGTGACGATGATGACGCCCGCGGCGGCGCTGGCGACCGGCTGCGGTGCGAAAAGGAAGAACGGCACCACCAGCTGCGCAAAATGGTTTCCCGCTACCTCGACCTTGTGCAGCGGGCGGGGGAGGAGGTGGGCCTGCCGGCTGAGCGGGCCGGGCATTGGCTGTGTTTCGTGGTGGTAGAACATCGCTGTCATGTCGCGCCACTCGCGTCCGCCGCGGATCTTGATCATCCCGGCACCGAACTCCAGCCGGAATACCAGCCACGTGATCAGGATGAGGATGGTGGTGGGTGGGGGCGTCTGGTCCGAACCAAGAAACGCCACCGTGAATCCCATCTCGAGGAGGAGGATCTCCCATCCAAACCCATAGAACGTCTGGCCCACGTTGACGATCGACATGTACAGGAACCACAGGGCAAGGAAAGCCACCATGGGCAGCCAGGGAGGACCGGCCTGCGGGAGGCCGATCAGCAGTAAGGCCGCCACTGTGATCCCCACCCGGCACACGGCCCGGAGCAGCGCATCCGAGTAGTGCCAGCGAAAAAGAGTCGGCCTGGCCAAGCGGCGTGCAAGGTCCAGGAATGCCGGTACCGGTAGCAGTCCCCGTTCGCCCAAAAGGGCAGGGAACTGGTTCAGTGTCGAAAGGAACGCAACCGCGTAGAGTGCCGCGGTGCCGCGCTGCAACACCTGCCGGGCGAATTCATGGTCCCACGCATCAAACCAGGACAGCCATTCCACAATCCCACGGTACGCAGGGGAGCCCGGCGGTCAAGCAGTGCAGGGCCGCAGGGGTTCCCGTCCCGTTCGCAGGCCCTCGTGCCGGCTGGGATACTTAAGGAATGCAGCCGCGCAAGATCGTCATCCTCGGGTCCACTGGTTCCATCGGCACGCAGGCGATCGACGTCGTCGACGCCGCCCCGCACCGTTTCGAGGTGGTGGCACTGAGCGCCGGCGGAGGAAACCTAGAACTCATCGCCCAGCAGGCCGTTCACACCCGGGCGCAAGCGGTGGGCATTGCCCAGGGCGATCCTGCCACCCTGCAGCAGTTCATTGCCGCTGCGGCCGCGGAAGCGGGCGTGCCGGACTTCGCTCCGCAGATCTTCGTCGGCCCCGATGCCTCAACGGAGATTGCCGCCATCGACTGCGATGTTGTCCTTAACGGCATCACTGGTTCCATTGGCTTGGCCCCCACACTCGCTGCGCTGGGCACGGGAGCTACGCTGGCCCTGGCCAACAAGGAGTCGCTGATCGTCGGCGGTGCCCTGGTCAAAGCCGCCGCACGCCCGGGCCAGATTGTTCCCGTCGACTCCGAACACTCCGCCATTGCACAGTGTCTCCGGTCCGGCACCGAGCAGGAAGTGGAGAAACTGATCCTGACCGCTTCCGGTGGGCCGTTCCGCGGCCGCACCCGTGAGGAACTCCACCACGTCACTCCGCAGGAAGCGCTGGCCCACCCCACCTGGGACATGGGCCTCATGGTGACGACCAACTCGGCCAGCCTGGTAAACAAGGGCCTGGAAGTGATCGAAGCGCACTTGCTGTTCGACGTCCCCCTGGATCGGATCGAGGTGGTGGTCCATCCCCAATCCGTGGTCCATTCCATGGTTCAGTTCGTGGACGGTTCCATCATTGCCCAGGCGTCGCCTCCGGACATGAGGCTTCCCATTGCCCTCGGACTGGGTTGGCCCGACAGGGTGCCCCGGGCCGCGCAGGCCTGCGATTGGACGCAGGCCACGAGCTGGACGTTCGAACCGCTCGATGCCGTGGCGTTCCCGGCCGTCGACCTCGCCAAGGACGCAGCCAAGCAGGGGAGTACCTTCCCGGCGGTGTTCAACGCGGCCAACGAGGAAGCCGTTGAGGCCTTCCATTCCGGCCGGATCCGCTTCACGGACATCGTTGACACGGTGGAGTCCGTCCTCAGCGAACACTCAGGATCCTCTGAGCTAACGGTGGAGTCCGTGCTGGATGCTGAGAAGTGGGCACGAGCCCGAACCCACGATCGTTTAGCTTCACGCAGCGCCCAGTAACCCCCCCCATACCTTTACGGAAGCAGTCCCACCGGCATGAGTCCCGTCCTTCTCTTCATTCTTGGAGTTATCTTCGTCGCGATCGGCGTCGCTGTCTCCATCGCGCTGCACGAGGTGGGCCACCTGGTGCCGGCGAAACTCTTCAAGGTGCGCGTCACCAAGTACATGATCGGCTTCGGGCCGACGCTGTGGTCCAGGAAAAAGGGCGAAACGGAGTACGGCTTCAAGGCCCTGCCCCTGGGCGGCTACGTCTCGATGATCGGCATGTATCCGCCCAACAAGGAGGACGGCGGAGTCCGCCCTTCAAGCACCGGCATGTTCCAGACCCTCGCCACCGAAGCCCGCTCGGTCGCCCATGAAGAAGTAGGGCCCGGCGACGAAGGACGTGTCTTCTACAAGCTTCCGGTCTGGAAGAAAATCATCATCATGCTCGGCGGACCGGCCATGAACATGGTGATTGGCTTGGTCCTGCTGGCCGTGCTGCTCATGGGATTCGGCGTTGCCCAGGCAACAACCACGATCTCCGATGTCTCCAAATGCCAGGTGGCGGCAGGCGAAACCGTGGACCCTGATTCAGCCGACTGCAAGCTCACCCCGGCAGCTGCCGCAGGGCTTCAGCCCAATGACAAGGTCACCTCCTTCGACGGCAAGGCCGTCACCAGCTGGGATGAACTGACCAGTTGGATCAGGTCCTCCGCGGGCAAGGAAGTACCCATCACGGTGGAACGCAATGGTGCAAGCGTGGAGACCACCGTGACGCCCGTTCTTTCCTCGCGCCCGGTCATCGGGGCGGACGGCCGCCCCGAGCAGGACGCCAACGGCGTCCTCAAATACCAGGAAGTCGGCTTCCTTGGCATCGGTGCGCAAAGCGCCTTGGTTCCCCAACCGGCGTCGGCTGTCCTTCCCATGGCGGGAGAGAACATCAAGCAAATTTCCGGTGTGATCTTCAACCTGCCCGCCAGGGTGGTCGGCGTCGCCAAAGCGGCCTTCAGCGAGGAGCCCAGGGACCCCAACGGCCCCATCAGCGTGGTGGGTGTCGGCCGCGTGGCCGGCGAGGTGGCAGCCATGGAACAGGTACCCCTGCAGGCCCGGATAGGGACCCTGATCGGACTGCTGGCGGGGCTCAACTTCGCCCTGGCCATCTTCAACCTCATCCCGCTCCTGCCGCTCGACGGCGGCCATGTGGCCGGTGCCCTGTACGAAGGAGCACGACGGCGGTTGGCCAAGTTGCGTGGCAAGCCGGACCCGGGCGCCTTCGACATCGCGAAGCTCCTGCCGGTGACCTACGTCGTGGCGGCGTTGCTGCTGTGCATGAGCGTCCTGCTGATTTACGCGGACATCGTCAAGCCCGTCAACATTTTCGGCTGACCCATGAACATTGACGACCGGACTGTGGGGATAGGCTAGCTCCATGACTGTTTTCGCTGTTGAGTACGTATACGTCGCCGATTCCGACGCCCTCCGCGACGAAGCCCGGCCAGCACACCGTGCGTGGCTCGCCGGACTGGCTGAGGACGACAAGCTGCTTGCCAGCGGCCCCTATGGTGACGGTGCCGGCGCTTTGCTGATCTTCAAGGCCGCGGAAGAAGCCGAACTCAATAACCTCCTCAAGCAGGATCCATTTGCTGAAGCCGGGGTTATCGCCGGCATCCGCACCACCGAATGGGCCCCCATCATCGGCGTCCTGGCAGCCCACGCTTCCTAGCCGCGGCGTCCTCCACCTCAACGATCACCCCAACCCAAGGAGTCCACGTGACCTCGGTCAGCCTGGGAATGCCAGCAGCCCCACCACCCGTTCTTGCCCCGCGCCGCAAGACGCGACAAATCAAGGTTGGTTCCGTTGGCGTTGGCTCTGATTCGCCGATCAGTGTTCAGTCCATGACCACTACGCCAACCACGGACATCAACGCCACCCTCCAGCAGATCGCGGAACTGACTGCATCAGGCTGCGACATTGTGCGCGTTGCCTGCCCCTCCGCTGATGATGCCGAAGCCTTGCCGATCATCGCCCGGAAGTCGCAGATTCCGGTGATCGCCGACATCCACTTCCAGCCCAAGTACGTCTTCGCCGCCATCGAAGCAGGTTGTGCCGCCGTCCGCGTGAACCCGGGCAACATCCGCAAGTTCGATGACCAGGTCAAGGAAATCGCGGCAGCGGCCCGGGACCACGGCACGTCCATCCGCATCGGCGTCAACGCGGGTTCCCTGGAGCCCGGCATCCTGAAGAAGTACGGCAAGGCAACGCCCGAGGCGCTGGTTGAATCCGCTGTGTGGGAGGCCTCGCTGTTCGAAGAACACGGATTCCACGACTTCAAGATCTCCGTGAAGCACAACGACCCCGTGATCATGGTGGCCGCCTACGAGATGCTGGCAGAGAAGGGCGACTGGCCCCTCCACCTCGGTGTGACGGAGGCCGGACCGGCTTTCCAAGGAACCATCAAGTCTGCCACGGCCTTCGGTGCGCTCCTGTCCCGCGGCATCGGCGACACCATCCGCGTTTCCCTGTCCGCCCCACCGGTGGAGGAAATCAAGGTTGGCAACCAGATCCTCCAGTCCCTCAACCTCCGCCCACGCAAGCTCGAGATCGTCTCCTGCCCGTCCTGTGGCCGCGCCCAGGTGGATGTCTACACCCTCGCCGAGCAGGTAACTGCCGGCCTGGAAGGCATGGAGATTCCGTTGCGCGTTGCGGTGATGGGCTGTGTAGTCAACGGACCCGGTGAAGCACGCGAAGCAGACCTCGGTGTGGCCTCCGGAAACGGCAAGGGCCAGATTTTCGTGAAGGGCGAAGTCATTAAGACTGTGCCCGAGAGCGAAATTGTTGAGACACTGATCGAAGAGGCCATGCGTATCGCTGAAGAGATGGGGGAGGCCGATGGCGAAGATGCTGTCAAGGGTAGCCCCGTGGTTAGCGTCTCGTAACGAGAACGGCTTGGGGGTCAGGGTGCTCGGCGGTGCCGACACCCTGGCTCTTCGCGCGCTCGCAAACGAAGACGCCGTAGCCAACGTCTTCATCCTTGCCCATCTGGAAAGTACCGGCACGGCGGCGCCTACCAGCGGCGGGGCCAGCGTTTTCGGAGTTTTCGACGGCGACACGCTCCTGGGTGCCTGCTGGGCCGGCGCCAATCTGGTTCCCGTGCAGCTGGAGCCCGGGCTGGCCGGCTACGTGGCCAACGCCGCCCACCAGACCGGACGCCGGTACGCTTCCATCTTCGGACCGGCCGAGACTGTGCTTGCGCTTTATGCCCGGTTCGAGCAGTTGGGCCATGTGGCCCATGAGGTCCGCGCCGAGCAGCCACTTCTCAGCATCTCCGGCGGCCCGGCCATCGGTGCCAATCCGGCCCTCACCTTTGGCTCAATGGTGGATTTCGACCGCATCCTTCCCGCCTGTGCTGCCATGTTTGAGGAAGAAGTGGGCTACTCTCCCTTCTTGGGAGGCCAGGAGTTCTACAGCAAGAGGGTGGCCGGCCTTATTCGGCAGGGCCATTCCCTGGTTCACATCGATACAAGCGGCACGGTGGTCTTCAAGGCCGAGCTGGGTGCCGTCACACGGGATGTCACCCAGGTGCAGGGCGTGTGGATGAATCCGGAACTGCGTGGCCGTGGCCAGAGCGCCGGGTACATGGCCGCCGTCGTCAACCTCTCGAGGACGTTCGCTCCGGTGACGAGCCTGTACGTCAACGACTACAACACCAAAGCCCGGGCCACCTACGAGCGCGTGGGATTTGAGCAGGTTGGCACCTTCGCGACGGTCCTGTTTTAGGTCGCTGGCCGCGACTTGTAGTCTTGTCTCGGTTGGCGCACGCCACCACATCACTCAACCTTCCCTGGGGAACAAATGAATAAGAATGCGCTGCGCGGAATTGGAGCCGCTGCACTGCTGGTTATGGGGCTCACGGCTTGTGTCGGGCCGGCTGCGTCAACTGAGGCCGCCTCGGCTCCTGCAAGCGAAACGGTGGCGGCGACACCCACGCCGACCCCCACCGCGGCTAAGCGGTACACCGCAGAGGAGCTCACGGCTATTGCGTTGCAGTTGCGCGACATCAACGGGCTGAAATTGTCCGTTATGTCCATGGCCGATGCGAGTGGAGTGGAACAGCAGAGCCGGGCGATGTTTGAAGGCGCTGTCATCGAGCCGGCTGAGTGCAAGGAACTGATGCTGGCAAGCCTGCTCCCCACTGAAAATGTGAAAGGTGTTGTAGGGACAAGCCTCGATACCTCCACTGGCTCTTCCACCGGCGTCACATTGTCTTCCGGGGTCGACGAGGAACTTATCAAGGCGGACTTCGCAAAGCAGGATCAAATCAGCGATTGTTCCGGGATGACTATGAAGATGGGGGAAACGACAGTGACCCTTAAGGCTCGAAAGGTCGAGGCGATCGTGTCCACTCCGCTCTCCATGGCGATGCGGACCGACTCTGTCTTCGCCGACGGGCGAAAGCAATCCATGATCATGGTCCGGGGCGCAAAAGATGGCATCGTGATCACCGGTTTGGCTTACGGAGGCAAGACCGAGGAAGAGGCGATTGCCCGGGCGGTGGATCTCGTCAACCAAGCTGCGGCACTGATCAAGTAGCAGCCCAACTGACTCGCAGTTGTGGTTGTTCCCAGCGCTGGGAACAACCACAACTGCCAGCTACTCGGGGGAGTCCAGGTTGCCTGTGAGGTAGTGCTGGATGTTCGGGGCAACCAAGCGGACCACTTCCTCGCGTGGGGCGGACGCCAGGGGCTGTAGCCGGATCACGTATCGCGCCAGCATGAGGCCCACCACTTGGGTAGCCACCAGGTTTCCGCGCAGCCGCACTTCGGCGGCGGAGCCCGGCAAGCCCCCCATGATCCGTGGCAGGACCGCCCTGCTGACCACTTCCTTCATGAGTGCCGTCTTGGCCTTGGAGCCGATGGTTCCACGGGCGAAGGCCACCATGGCGTGCTGTGCCGGGCCTTCCCAGAGCTCCAGGACGGTGCGGACAATGACTTCAGCCCTCACCTGGGGGTCTGCGTTTTCGACGTCGGACAGGACCGCCGCGGGATCGGCCGGCAATTCGACGCTTGCTGCGAACAGCTCGTCTTTGCCCTTGAAGAAGTGGTGCACCATGGCCGGATCCACGCCGGATTCGCGGGCTACCTGGCGCAGGCTTGTTCCATCGAACCCCTGCTCCGCGAAAAGCCCCCGGGCGGCAGCCAGTATGGCTTCCCTGGAGTGATCTTCCTGACTGCGTCGGCCGCGTCGTAGCTGCGGGAGGCTCATCGCGTTTGTCGCCGCAGGGTCAGCGATGCCAGGACCAATACGCCTACCACGATCGCAGCCATCACCGAGGCGTCCTGCCACATCGCCGACGTCGCCTCGGAATTGCCTGCGATCTCCTTCAGGGCGTCCACCGAGAAAGTCAGCGGCAGGACGCCCGAGATGCCGTCCAGGACCTCATTCATGTGCTCCCGCGCAACAAAGAGTCCGCACAGCAGGATCTGCGGAACAACCACTACCGGCATAAACTGCACGGCTTGGAACTCCGTCCGCGCGAACGCCGAACACAACAGGCCCAGGGCGACACCCAATACCGCGTTGATGACGGCGATCAGCACCACCAGGCCAGGGCTTCCCTTGATGTCCAAGTCAAAGATCCAGTACGCCACCGCTGTGGCCACCAGGGATTGCAGGGCCGCCATGATGGAGAAGGCCAAGGCGTATCCGAACAACAGATCGGCTTTGTGGATGGGCGTGGTGAGCAACCGCTCCAAGGTCCCGGACGTGCGTTCCCGCAGCATGGTGATGGACGTCACCAGGAACATCACAACGAAGGGAAAGATCGCCAGCATCATCAGGCCCACACGATCGAACGTGCGCGGTACCCCGGGCGGCAGGGTTTCGTTCTCATAGAGGAAGTAGACGGCCGTCAGCAGGAGGGCGGGAACAACGAGGATCATTGCCACGCTTCGGTGGTCGTGACGCAGCTGGCCCAGGACCCGGGTGGTCGTAGCCAGCGTCATCCGGAGGTTCATGATGCCACCTGGTTTTCGTGCCGGCCGCGGTCCGCAGCCCGGATGATGGTCAGGAACGCCCGCTCGAGGTCCACGCTCTGGCCGCGTTCGGCAAGTTCGGCCGGCGTGAGCTGGGCGAGCAGGAGTCCTTGCCTGAGCAACAGCAAGGTGGAGCAATGGGACGCTTCCTCCATGACGTGGCTGGAGACCAGCAGGGTTGTGCCGGCTGCGGCCATGGCGGCGAACCGCTCCCACAGTTCGGCCCGAAGAACGGGATCCAACCCCACCGTGGGCTCGTCCAGGACGAGGACTCTCGGGTGGGCCACCAGTGCGCAGGCCAACGACACCCGGCTGAACTGTCCACCTGAAAGATCGGCCGCCTTTTGCCGGGCAAGATCCCGAAGCCCGACGGCGGCAATCGCCTCGGCGGCGTCTGCCGCCGTCGCGCTGTGCATGGCGCCAAAATAGCGGACGTTCGCTTCGACGCTGAGGTCTCCATAGACGCTGGCGCCCTGGGTGACATATCCGACGTCGTGCCTGAGCGGGGCACTGCCGGCGGCCTGTCCCAGCACGGTGATGGATCCGCGGGTGATCCGCTGGACTCCGACGATGGCGCGCATGAGCGTGGTCTTGCCGCTTCCCGAGGGGCCAAGCAGTCCTGCTACCTGCCCCGGCGCTACTGTGAAATCGAGGCCGCGGAGGACTCTCTTGCGGCCCAAGGAAACATGGAGATCCGTTGCTGCGATGGCAACGGCAGCAGCGGAGGGAGCGGCAGGTTGGGGAGTGCGCGACATGATGGCCTCACGAGCATCCGAAAATTCATCAAGTGATGAAATAACGGTAGAACTGCCGCTGATGAGTGGTCAAGGACTTTCTTCTCCATCGAAAGTACAAAAATCCTTGAAAACGTGTCGTCAATCACATAGGTTCATCCCTAACCGTGTCGTTGGGGCGCGGGTGATTATTGAGGGGAATCGTGACAATGGCAGTTGGCGTTGATCTTTCCAAGGCACTTGACAAGGCGTACGAGGACAAGACCCTGAAGGAAATTCTGGATGCATCTCCGGCCGCGTTGGCAGGTGTTACGGATGCCACGGCAAAGGCCTTGAAGGATTCCCTGGGCATCGACACCATCCGCGAGCTCGGCAGCAATAAGTTCTTCGCAGTCGCAGGCGTACTCGTCGCCCTGGAGGGCAAGACCAAGTAGTCCACGGATAAAGCCCGCGGCCGGCCGGCCGTTGAGCCACGCCATCGCAGGATGACCAGCCCACAGCGGCCAGGGGCTTCCGCTCGCGACGGCGTGGCTCTTCCGTGTGCGGGGCAATGAGGCTCCTAAGGCCGTCCGTTCAAGGCGCGAGGCCGTCAGCCGGTAGATTAGTACGCAGTTGTTTTGCCACATCTGCCAAAGAAACGGATACGTACCCGTGGTCCTTCGCCTTTCCCAGTTATTCCTGCGCACCCTGCGTGAAGATCCCGTCGACGCCGAGGTCGCCAGTCACAAGCTTCTGGTCCGCGCCGGCTATATCCGCCGTGCGGCTCCCGGGATCTACACCTGGCTCCCGCTGGGCCTGAGCGTCCTGCGCAAGGTTGAGGAAATCATCCGCCAGGAAATGTCCGCCATCGGAGCCCAGGAAGTCCACTTCCCGGCGTTGCTCCCGCGCGAACCCTACGAGGCCACCAACCGCTGGACCGAGTACGGCGAAGGCCTGTTCCGTCTCCAAGACCGTAAGGGCGCCGACTACCTCCTTGCCCCCACGCACGAAGAAATGTTCACGCTGCTGGTGAAGGATCTGTACTCCTCGTACAAGGACCTGCCGCTGAGCCTCTACCAGATCCAGAACAAGTACCGTGATGAAGCACGTCCCCGCGCCGGGCTCCTCCGCGGCCGGGAATTCATCATGAAGGATTCCTACTCCTTTGACGTTGACGACGCCGGTTTGGACGCCAGTTACGCCGCCCACCGTGCTGCGTACCTGAAGATCTTCGAGCGCTTGGGCCTGGAAGTCATTCCGGTTGCCGCCACCGCCGGTGCCATGGGTGGTTCCAAGAGCGAGGAATTCCTGTTCCCCACCGAGATCGGCGAGGACACCTTCGTTCGCTCGGCCGGTGGATACTACGCCAACGTGGAAGCCGTCACCACGGTTGTTCCGGCGGACATCGACTTCACGAACGCTCCGGCAGCCGAAGTCCTTGATACGCCGAACACGCCGACCATCGATACCCTGGTCGCGGCAGCCAACCAGCTGGCTCCGCGCAACGAGGCCGACGGCGGCGCATGGACTGCCGCCGATACCCTCAAGAACGTGGTCCTTGCCGTGACGCTGCCCACCGGTGAGCGCCAGATCGTCGTCATCGGCGTACCGGGCGACCGGGCCGTGGACCTCAAGCGCGTGGAAGCCAACATCGGTTCCCACCTGCCGATCGCCGGTGAGATCGGCCTCGAGGCCGCCAACGAAGAGGACCTCAAGAAACTCCCATGGCTGGTCAAGGGCTACATCGGCCCTGGCTTGTCGCTGGACCAGCCTGTGCTGGGTCTTGAGGGGTCCTCCAAGGTGTTGTTCCTCGTGGATCCCCGCGTGGTTTCCGGCACCCGCTGGGTCACCGGCGCCAACGCTGAAGGCAAGCACGTCTTCGGCCTGGTGGCCGGCCGCGACTTCACCTGGGACGGCGTCATCGAAAGCACCGAAGTGCGCGCGGGCGATCCTGCGCCGGATGGCTCGGGACCCTTGGAAACCGCTCGTGGCATCGAGATGGGCCACATCTTCCAGCTTGGCCGCAAATATGCCGAAGCCCTCGACCTGAAGGTCCTGGACCAGAACGGCAAACAGGTGGTGGTCACGATGGGTTCCTATGGCGTTGGTGTTACCCGTGCCGTGGCGGCCCTGGCTGAAGCCAACCATGACGAGCGCGGCATCGTGTGGCCGCGCTCGGTTGCTCCGGCAGACGTCCACGTGGTGGCCGTTGGCCGCGGCGACGACATCTTTGATGCTGCCGAGAAGCTCTCCATTGAACTCGAGGCCGCAGGCCTGGAGGTCATCTTCGACGACCGTCCCAAGGTTTCGCCAGGCGTGAAGTTCGGCGATGCCGAACTCGTAGGCGTTCCCACCATCCTGGCCGTTGGCCGTGGACTCGTGGACGGCGTCGTGGAAATCAAGGACCGCCGCAGCGGTGACGCCGAGAACATCCCGGTGGACAAGGCCGTGGATTACGTGGTCAACGCCGTACGCTCCCGGTGATTTCCGGCTTCGAATCGATCCAGCTCACCACTATCATCCTGATCGTGGTGGCTGGATTCGCAGCCGGTTGGATCGATGCAGTCGTTGGTGGCGGGGGACTGATCCAGCTCCCCGCCCTTCTGCTGGTACCGGGCATCAGCCCTGTCCAGGCGCTGGCGACCAACAAAATGGGGTCCATCTTCGGGACCACCACCAGCGCGGTGACGTACTACCGCCGTGTTGGTCCGGACCTCAAGACCGCGATTCCCATGGCTGTGATTGCTTTGGCCGGAAGCTTCGGCGGCGCCATCCTGGCCGCGTCCTTGCCGGCAAGCGTCTTCAAACCGATCATCGTGCTGGCGCTGGTTGCCGTCGCAATTTTCACCGCGATGCGTCCCAGTGCAGGTGAGCTGACGGCACTGCGCCACGATGGCCACAAACACTATGTCGTGGCCTGCCTGATCGGCGGCGTCATTGGTTTTTATGACGGCCTGATCGGCCCGGGAACGGGCTCGTTCCTGGTCATTGCCCTGGTTTCGGCCATGGGTTACGCCTTCCTTGAAGCGAGCGCCAAGGCGAAGATCGTGAATATGGCAACCAACGCAGGGGCGCTGATCTTCTTCCTGCCGCACGGCTCGCTCCTCTGGGGCGTAGGCCTGGTCCTGGGCCTCGCCAACATGGCCGGAGGCTATCTGGGTGCCAGGACAGCCGTGGCCAGGGGGAGCAAGTTCGTACGCCTCGTCTTCCTGGTGGTGGTCGCCGCGTTGATCGTCAAACTTGGCGCGGACGTCTGGAACGAGAACTTCGCCTAAGGAACCGCGGCGCAGTCCGGCCCCACACTCCGGGCTGTTCTCCTCAGCTTTCGAGTTCTCCCGGATCCGGAAGATCGTGTGCCCGGGGAAGGTTGTCCAGGGTCCGGCCCGCCATGGTGCTTGCCACCCAGAGGGACCGTGCCAGGTCACCGCCGTGTCCGGGTTTGGCTGCGTACGACAAAGCGTTTTCCACTTCGCGGGCGATGCTCCACTGCTCCGCAATCCCGGGGTCGAGACCGGCTGCGAGGCTGAAGTCATGGCATCGCTCGCGAAGGGCTGCCTCAGGATCTGCCCACGAAAGGTCCGAAAGGCGGTTCCAGAGGATCGGTGCTACGGCAAATTCGGCCTCGCCGATCTGAGGTTGGGGATCAATGGCGAGGTAGCTTCCACGCGCCTGCTGGTCTGTGGTGGTGGCGAGGATGTTCATGAAGTGCAGATCCGTGTGGACCAGCACGTCTTTACCTGAACGGCGGCCTACGGCTCCGCGGGTTTGGCACACCTCGAGGGCCGCCTCCAGCAGCCACCGGGGGAAGGGGCGGTCGAGGCGTTCCCACTCTGCGGGGAGCTCGTCGCTCCAACGCTCCGCGGTCGCGGCGATATGGTCGAAGGCCTGCCATTCACGTCCCTCGCCCGGCTGTATGGAGAGTTCCCGCACGATGCGGCCCCACGAGTCCACGGCCTGGTCCATCGGCACGTCCTGAAGCCCATGGATGGCGTCCAGCCGCTCCAACAGCATGGAGCAGCTGGCGGCGTCGGAAGCCAGGAGCCGGACGGCCCCACGCCCTTCCCAGAGTGCCAGCGCGTGCCGTTCTGCCCGTGCTTCGTCGTGCGGGAAGGCAATCTTCAGGGCGGCCGGCGCGGCACCATGCCGGCGGACGGGCACCACCAACGCGCCGTGGCCGTTCCATGGCTCGGCGGCGGGCGCCAGGTCCACAGAGAGTTCCCAGCGATCCAGGGCACCGGAGATGAGACCCGGCAGGCTGGCCAGCCAGTCCCGGCCCGCTGAGTCACGGTTATACCGGGCGTGCAGGGCGCCCGGAATAGGAATCATCGCGTGAAGGGTCACGCGAACAGCCTAACTCTGCGGGAATGGACGGCCCCTAGAAAACGCCGCTGGCGCCCAAGAGCGTTCCGATGGAGAACGTAGCGGCCAGCGCGAGCGCTCCACCCAGCACTACGCGGACCGCAGCCCGGACACGGGAAGCCCCGCCGATCCAGGCCCCAATTGCTCCTGTGATGGCCAAGGCCACAAGCACCGCAACGAACGTCAGCGGTACGCGCATCTCCGCGGGCGGAAGGAGGATTGCCAGCATCGGGAGCACTGCCCCCAAGGTGAACGCCACAGCGGAGGCCAAAGCGGCATTCCAGGGGCTCACGATGTCGTCTTCGTGAATGTTCAGCTCGGCGGACAGATGGGCAGCCAAAGCATCGTGCTCGGTCAGTTCTTCGGCGACAGTCCTGGCCGTCTTGGCGCTCAGCCCCTTGGACTCGTAGATCGCGGCGAGCTCGTTAAGTTCCTCTTCGGGTTGCTCGGCGAGTTCCCGGCGTTCCTTCTCGATCAGGGCCTTTTGGGTGTCGCTCTGGCTGCTGACGGAAACGTACTCGCCCAGGGCCATGGAGATTGCACCACCCACCAAACCCGCTGTTCCGGCAGCCAGGATGCTGCCTGTGTTGGTGGTGGCACCCGCCACGCCCACCACGATCGCGGCGACCGACACGATTCCGTCATTGGCGCCCAGCACCCCGGCCCGCAACCAGTTCAGCCGGTGGGCCAGATCGTCCCGGTGCGGTTCATTCTCATGGGTGGTGGCAGTTTCCGTTGAAGCCATGTTCCTAGCCAAGCACCCGGCGACGACGTTGGCCAGCATGGCTAGGCTCGCCTATCCACCCCGCGCCCGTGCGGTCGCTTATCCGCCGGTGGATGCCTGGGCGCGGGAGGAAACAGCGCCTGGAGTGGGCAGGGAAGGCAAGGTATCGGCGTCGAGCTTGAGTCCAGGCAGTGCGGGAAGGGAGGCACCCCAGGCGACGCTCCTGCGGGCCGCCGCCAGAAGGCCGTCCACGGCCCACCCGCGGGTCTCACCAGTGGACAAGGCCACCAAGTCCCCGAAGCCCGGCAAGGACGACGTTTCCAAGGCGGCGAGGGCCGTAGCGGGATCCTGCGCAAACAGCTCCGGAAGCTGATAGCCGGCCGTTGTGGCTGGGACGTCCCCGCAATTGGCACGGGTCAGCGCTTCTGCCTGCCGAAGCAAAAGGACGTGCACTTCCAAACCCCTTGCCGCAGCGGTGCCGGCACTGTTCTCCAGCCTTTTCAGGGCGACCTGGTAGGCGTACACCGCTTCTTGTTGTGAACGGACTGCCGCAGCAAGCGCAGCATCGGTAGTTGCCGACGAGGGCTCCGGTGTGGGGCTGACTGAGGGACAGGATGCCGCGGTTGGCGTCGCCGCCGGAACCGTCGAAGCAAGCAGTGTCTTGCTGTCCGCCGGCGGCTCCACGGGCAACGGTAATTGCCACTGGGCAGCAAGTGTCTCAGCGTGGAGCAGTTGGGCGGTGCCGACGGAGGCCAGCAGGCGGGCAATCCCGCCGTCGGCTTCCCGTGCAGCCGCCAGGCGTTTCCGGCCGCTCAGAGCGAGCTCTTCAACCAGGGAAGCGCGTGTTGCCGGTGCGGCTGATGCGGTTTTCGTAGCTGGTGTGGCCTGGAGAGTGGGATGGGTGGCAGCTGCGCCGGTAGCATCTTCCGGAACCATCAGTGCCCGCGCGTGGGTTGTCAGCAATGTCACAAGACCGCCAAGGCCCGGGTTTTTGGCGTCCTTCCCCTCGGCTTCCGCGAGGGCTTGGGCTGCTTCGAGCAAAGCCGCGGCCTCTTTCGCGGCATCAGTGCGGGCAGCTTCGGAGAACGAAACGGGCGGAGGAGTCCCGGAATCGCGCGGAATCAGCACCATCCCGGTGCCAGCCACCAGCAAAGCCACCACGGCAACCAGCAGAACCCTGCCCCATGCTGGTGCTCGTCGTTTTTCGCTTGTTTGCCCGTTCACAACACACCATGGTGTCACGCGGGCAGGCAACTCCGTGCACCATGTTCCCAGGATAATCGTTAGGCTAGTAGTCACAACAACATCTATCGGGAGGCGGCGGGCAACGTGAGTGACTCGGAAGCCACGACTTCAACAGACCGTTCTGAATCGAACTCAACGGCCACCATCCACAACCCGGAAGAGAGCAGGCTCAAGGCGCTGCTCGAACCGGCTGTCCTCGCCAGCAGGCTCTACCTCGAGGATGTTTCCATCCACGTTGCCGGAAAACACCGCACCGTCCACGTCGTCGTGGACCTTCCCCAGGAAGAAACCGGCGGTGTCAGCCTTGACGCCATTGCGGAGGTTTCCCGGGGCCTGTCGGATATTCTGGACAACGATCCCCATGATGACGGACGTCCCTACGACCTCGAGGTTTCCTCGCCGGGAGTGGGACGCCCCCTGACCGAACCCCGCCACTGGCACCGCGCCCGTGGCCGAATGGTGCGGGTCAACGTCATCCAAGGAGACAACCTGCTGGGACGCATCACCTCCGTCGGTGACAACGACGTGACGATCATCCCCGAGCACGAAGTCAAGAAGGGCATGAAGCCCAAGCAGGGCGACCCCATCACTATTCCTTTCGACAGGATCCGCCATGGAAAAGTCGAGATTGAATTCAGCCACCTCCACGAGGCTGCGCTGGAAGACGAGCACAACGGACCTTCCGAGGAGGCCTAATGGATATTGACATGAGCGCACTGAGACTCCTGGAGCGTGAGCGTGAAATCCCGCTGGATCTCCTGATTCCGACCATCGAGCAAGCCTTGTTGGTGGCGTACCACAAGACCCCCGGCGCCTTTGAGAAGGCCCGTGCCGAGCTGGACCGCAAGAGCGGACACGTGACCATCTGGGCCACCGAGATTGACGACGACGGCGAGCCCATCGGCGAGTTCGAAGACACCCCGGCCGGCTTCGGACGCATCGCAGCAAGCACTGCGCGCCAGATCATCCTCCAGCGCCTCCGTGACGTTGAGGACGACAACGTGCTGGGCGAATTCAAGGGCCGTGAGGGTGAGCTCGTTGCCGGAATGATCCAGCAGGGCAACAACCCCCACATGATCCAGGTCAACCTCGGAACCGTGGAAGCCCTGCTTCCCCCGCCCGAACAAGTTCCCGGTGAAAAGTACCTGCACGGAAGCCGCCTGCGTGCCTTCGTCGTGGACGTCCACCGCGGCGCCAAGGGTCCCTCCATCACCCTTTCCCGGTCGCATCCCGGCCTGGTCCGCAAGCTCTTCGAAATGGAAGTTCCGGAGATCGCGGACCACTCCGTTGAGATCGTGGCGCTGGCCCGTGAAGCCGGCCACCGCACCAAGATCGCAGTGAAAGCGAACATCCCGGGCGTCAACGCCAAGGGTGCATGCATCGGTGAAATGGGCTCCCGCGTCCGCGCGGTCATGACTGAGCTGAACGACGAAAAGATCGACATCGTGGACTTCAGCGACGACCCGGCAACGTTCATCGCGAACTCGCTGTCGCCGTCGAGGGTGAATTCGGTCACAATCACCGACGAGGCGACCCGGTCGGCCCGCGTGGTCGTGCCGGACTACCAGCTTTCGCTGGCGATCGGCAAAGAAGGCCAGAACGCCCGGCTCGCAGCCAAGCTGACTGGATGGCGGATCGATATCGTTTCGGACGCAGCCCCGGCGAAATCCGAATAGCGGCAGAACCGACGCCATCGGCCGCCGGTTTCGCGCCGCCCTCCCGGCGCTCCTGGTTTCAGGAGTCAGGGGCCGGGGGGCTAGACTAGATGGAACCGGGCTTACGTCCGGTATCCGCGCGCTTTGGCGTGCCTCAGCTGCATCTGCAGGACCGGGGCCGCCGGCGCCAGTAACGTAAGGCAGGTTGGACACGTCGTGGCTGAACTGCTTGAACACGGCCAGGGGCCTGTTCGCACGTGCATCGGATGCCGGAAGCAAGGCTCCCGGTCCGAGCTTGTCCGGCTGGTCGCCCAAGGCAGCGGTTCATCCGCTGTCCTCGTCGATGTTCGACGCCGGATGGCCGGCAGGGGTGCGTGGCTGCACCCCAACGAAAAGTGCCTGGCATTGGCGATCAAGCGTCGCGCTTTCGGAAGGGCCCTTGCGGGCGCTACCGAAACGGACGCCGTCGAACGCTACCTGATGCCGGGTACGCCACTTGTGGAGGCCCCGGCAGCCGCAGGAAAACCGTCCAAACCTGAAAGCGGGTCAGAAAACTGATGGAAACCCGATGAGTTCCCAGCGATGAGTGCGTAACGATGACAACTTTGTTGCGCTCTGCAATGGGCCTTTCAATCGCGCAAGCGGCGAAGGCCCGCAGTAAGAAGTAGACGGTTCGTGCCTGGCTCGGTGCGGACCGAGACAGGAGAAATGTGGCCAAGGTCCGCGTACATGAGCTCGCCAAAGAGCTCGGTATTACTTCCAAAGATGCAGTAACCAAACTGCAGGAATTGGGCGAATTCGTTCGCTCCGCCTCTTCCACCATTGAGGCCCCCGTCGTGAAGAAGCTTCGCGACGCCTATCCGGGTGCCGGCGCTGCAAAGTCCGCCGCTCCCGCTGCCGCTCCGGCGGCAACCCGTCCAGCAGCAGCATCCCGTCCGGCTGCCCCGGCTCCGGGCCCTGCAGCGCCGAAGGCTCCGGCCCCGGCACCCGCAGCTCCCGCTCCGGCAGCTCCGGCTCCCGCGGCTCCGGCAGCCCCCGCTGCTCCCGCCGCATCCACCCCGGTTTCGGCCAAGCCCGGTGCCCGTCCTGCTCCCAAGGCAGAGACTCCGGCTCCGGCACGCCAAGGCGGCCAGGCTCCCCGTCCGGGCGGTCCCCGTCCCGGCAACAACCCGTTTGCCACGTCGCAGGGCATGCCCCGCGGCCGTGGTGGCGATGGCGATCGTCCGCCGCGTCCGGGCAACAACCCGTTCGCACCGTCGCAGGGCATGCCCCGCGGTGAACGCCGCAATGACGGCGAACGCCCCGGTGGCCCGCGTCCCGCAGCCGGTGCAGGCGGTCCCCGTCCCGCAGCAGGTACCGGTGGCCCCCGTCCGGGTGCTCCGCGTCCAGGCGCACCCCGTCCGGGCGCTCCGCGTCCTGCCGGCGGCCCCGGTGGCGGAAACCGTCCGACTCCGGGCATGATGCCCAACCGCACTGAGCGTCCGGCTCCGGGTGGCGCAGGCCGTCCCGGTGGCGCTGGTCGTCCGGGTGGCGGACCGGGTCGTCCCGGTGGCGCTCCAGGTTCGGGCACTGGCGGCGGAGCTCCCGCCGGCGGTGGCTTCGGCAAGGGTGGCCGCGGTCGCGGTGGCACCCAGGGTGCCTTCGGCAAGGGCGGCGCCGGTCGTGGCAAGCAGCGCAAGTCGAAGCGTGCAAAGCGCCAGGAACTGGAGCAGATGAGTGCTCCGTCGCTGGGCGGCGTATCAGTACCCCGCGGTGACGGCGAGACCATCATCCGCCTGCGTCGTGGTTCGTCCATCACGGACTTCGCCGAGAAGATCGACGCGAACCCCGCATCGCTGGTAACCGTGCTGTTCCACCTTGGTGAGATGGCTACGGCTACGCAGTCCCTCGACGAGGACACCTTTGGCTTGCTTGGCGCCGAACTTGGCTACAAGCTCCAGGTTGTTTCGCCGGAAGACGAAGAGCGTGAGCTTCTGGACCAGTTCGACATCAACATCCAGGACGAACTCGACGCCGAAGGCGACGACGTCCTTGAGCCCCGCGCACCGGTTGTCACGGTCATGGGTCACGTTGACCACGGTAAGACCCGTCTGTTGGACGCCATCCGCAACTCCAACGTTGTGGCCGGCGAGCATGGCGGCATCACCCAGCACATCGGTGCCTACCAGATCAGCCACGTCCACGAGGGCACTGCCCGCGACATCACCTTCATTGACACCCCCGGTCACGAGGCCTTCACGGCCATGCGTGCCCGTGGTGCCAAGGTCACCGACATCGCGATCCTGGTTGTCGCAGCCGACGACGGCGTTATGCCGCAGACGGTGGAAGCGCTCAACCACGCACAGGCAGCAAACGTGCCGATCGTCGTCGCAGTGAACAAGATCGACAAGGAAGGCGCCAACCCTGACAAGGTCAAGGGCCAGCTGACCGAGTACGGCCTGGTTCCCGAAGAATACGGTGGCGACACCATGTTCGTTGAGGTCTCCGCACGCCAGAACCTCAACATCGACGAACTGATCGACGCAGTCCTGCTGACGGCCGATGCCGCCCTGGACCTGCGTGCCAACCCGGACAAGGACGCTCGAGGCATTGCCATCGAAGCGAACCTGGACAAGGGCCGCGGTGCTGTTGCTACCGTCCTGGTCCAGTCCGGCACCTTGGCTGTCGGCGACACGATCGTTGCCGGTACGGCCCACGGCCGTGTCCGTGCCATGTTCGACGAGAACGGTGAGGCACTCGATGTCGCACTGCCGTCCCGCCCCGTCCAGGTCCTGGGTCTGTCCAACGTGCCGCGTGCAGGTGACACCTTCCTGGTGACCCCTGACGAGCGTACGGCCCGCCAGATCGCTGAGAAGCGTGAAGCTGCCGACCGCAACGCGGCCCTGGCCAAGCGTCGCAAGCGCATCAGCCTGGAAGACTTCGACCAGGCCGTTGCCGAAGGCAAGATCGACACCCTCAACCTCATCCTCAAGGGTGACGTATCCGGTGCCGTGGAAGCCCTCGAGGACGCCTTGCTCAAGATCGACGTTGGAGACGACGACGTTCAGCTCCGTGTCATCCACCGCGGTGTGGGTGCCATCACGCAGAACGACGTCAACCTGGCAACAGTGGACAACGCCATCATCATCGGCTTCAACGTCAAGCCCGCCGAGCGTGTGGCTGAACTGGCTGACCGTGAAGGCGTGGACATGCGCTTCTACTCCGTCATCTACGCAGCAATCGATGACATTGAGATGGCTCTCAAGGGCATGCTCAAGCCGGAGTACGAAGAAGTCCAGCTCGGTACTGCCGAGGTCCGCGAAGTCTTCCGTTCTTCCAAGTTCGGCAACATCGCAGGTTCGATCGTCCGCTCGGGCATCATCCGCCGTAACTCGAAGGCCCGTGTCACCCGCGACGGCAAGATCATCGGTGACAACCTCACCGTTGAGACGCTCAAGCGCTTCAAGGATGACGCCACTGAAGTCCGTACGGACTTCGAGTGTGGTATCGGTCTTGGTTCCTTCAATGACATCAGCGAAGGCGACATCATCGAGACCTTCGAAATGCGCGAGAAGCCGCGCGTCTAGGTTCCGCATGGAACGGGTCCGTCGGGTAGCCCCGGCGGACCCGTTCCGTTCCCCGTTTCTACTTTCCAGGAGGAAGTCATGGCTGATCCCGCACGCGCTGCCAAGCTGGCACAGCGGATCAAGGTGGTCGTCGCCGAGGCCCTCGGGCGCCGGGTCAAGGATCCGCGCGTCGAGTCCATCACGGTCACCGACGCCCGCGTCACCAACGACCTTCAGCACGCCACCATCTACTACACCGTCTTTGGCGATGAAGTCGCGCACGCTGATGCCGCGCGTGCTTTGGAGAAGGCAAAGGGTGTGCTGCGCCAGGAAGTTGGCCGCAATATCACAGTGAGGCTCACTCCGACCCTCGAATTCGTGGCGGACCAGATCCCGGTCAACGCCTCGAACCTCGAGGAACTGCTGCGTGAAGCCAAGCGACGCGACGCCGAGGTAGCCGCATTGGCTGCCAGCGCCAAGCACGCCGGCGAAGCAGACCCGTACAAGGGCGACGCCCCGGAGGATATCGACGAGGACGACTTCGACGAAGAGAACACCGACCTCTCCGGCGAGAACGAGCTCGACGAAGACGCCAACCGCTAGTACCTCAAGTTTTTGTACATCTCATGCCCCTAAGACTGCGTTTTAGGGGCATGAGCTGTACTCAAACTCGTTAGGATCAGAGCATGTCGGCGCACAGTGCTCACCAGCGTGATGAATACCTGAACCGGGCCATACAGCTGGCCGTACAGAACGTTGCCGACGGCGGCGGACCGTTCGGCGCCGTCGTGGTCACCCCGGACGGGGAGGCCCATGAAGGAGTCAACCGTGTCACGAGGGACCACGATCCCACGGCCCATGCGGAAGTAGTGGCGATCCGCCGGGCCGCAGCAGCTATCGGGAAGTTCGATCTTTCAGGGTCGGTTCTCTACGCCAGCTGCGAGCCGTGTCCGCTCTGCCTGTCGGCTACGCTCTGGGCCAGGATAGGGCAGGTCTACTTCGCCGCTGACAGGCATGGAGCCGCGCGTGCCGGTTTTGACGATGCTGTGTTCTATGAGTATTTCAGCGGCTCACGGCCCGAACTTCTCCCCGTCGAACAAGCCGTCCTCCTCGCGTCCGAGCAACCCTTCGACGCCTGGCGGAACCACGTGCGGCGCACCTCTTACTAGGACGCGCCGGTACTAGGCCCGGGCTGGAAGGCGATTGACGCCGTCGAGCAGTGCTTCCTGGCCGCCGCAGAGCGCAATCCGTATCCATCCCTCGCCGATGGATCCAAACGCCGTCCCGGGGGCGAACGACACGCCGGAGTCCGCAAGGAATTTGCGCACCCAGGTTCGGACATCCCCGTCGCTGACGTGCGAAACGTCAGCCCATAAGTAGAAGGCGCCTTGCGCGCCAAGGAACGGAATGTTCTTCGACCCGAGCACGGCCGAGGCCGCGTCGCGGTTGCTTCGGTAGTGCTCGCGGGCGGTGGCAACGTAGTCCTGCGGGCCCGTCAAGGCAGCCAGGGCTGCGTACTGCGACGGCGACGCAACGCACGACACGATCGATTCCATGACGTTGTTCATCTTCTGCTCCAGACCCGGCGGGCAGACCAGCGCCCCGATCCGGAGCCCGGTCAAGCCGTACGTCTTCGAAAGCGTCAGGGACGTGAAGACCCGGGCTTCCCCGGGAACGGCGCTGTCGAAGCGGGCCGGACTGACATGCGGGACGTCGAAGGTGAAGGCTTCGTAGCATTCATCAGAGATGATCCAGAGATCGTGCTTGACTGCCAACGCCACCAGTTCGCGGGTTGTTTCCTCACTGATGACGGCGCCAAGCGGATTGGATGGCGAGTTCAGCATCAGCACCCTGGTCCGCGGGGTAACCAGCGCCTCGATGTCCTCGATGTGCGGCTGGAAGTCGTTGTGCGGATACAGGGGGTACTGAACCGGGACGGCATGCAGGAGGCGGCTTGTCATGGCAAAGGTGGGGTACCCGGGGTTGGGGATGAGGATTTCGTCGCCGGGGGAGAGGAGGAGGCTCATGGCGAAATGCAGTCCCTGCTGGGCGCCATCCACAACATAAACCCGTTCCGCGCCGATGTTCACGCCTTGCTGGGCTCCGAACCGGGCAGCGAAGGCTTCACGGAGGGCCGGGAAGCCGGCATTGGGTGTGTAGTTGGTCTCATCCCTGTCCAGGCACGCAATGCCGGCATCCAGGACGTGGCGCGGCAGGGCAAAGCCCGGCTCGCCAATGCTGAGGACGATCGCTCCGGGGGTGGCCCAGGCGGCTTCTGTGATTTCACGGATCTGGTTCACGGGGACGTCGCGGACGTGCGCGGCAAGCTCAGGCATGGGAGCCATCCTAGCCACCCATATACTGGTAAGCGTGCTTTCTGGACTGGTAATCGTTGACAAACCGCAGGGATGGACCAGCCATGATGTGGTTGGCCGGATGCGGCGGCTGGCCGGCACCCGGAAAGTGGGGCATGCCGGGACGCTAGATCCCATGGCCACGGGGGTACTGGTGCTTGGCATCAACAAAGCCACCCGGCTCCTGACCTACATCGTGGGCACGTCCAAAACCTACACAGCCACCATCAGGCTCGGTGAAACCACCATTACCGATGACGCCGAGGGTGACGTCACCGAGGCCCGCAGCGCTGCTGCCGTCACCGACGACGCCATTGCAGCCGGAGTAGCGGCCCTGACGGGCCCCATCCAGCAGGTGCCCAGCAGCGTCAGCGCCATCAAAGTGAACGGTGAGCGCTCTTACGCCCGGGTCCGCTCGGGGGAAGAGGTCAAACTCGCTGCCCGCCCGGTTACCATCCACCGCTTCGACATCCACGCGGTCACCAGGGTCGACGGCGGCAGGGTAGTCGACGTCGACGTCACCGTGGAATGTTCTTCCGGCACGTACATCAGGGCCTTGGCCCGCGACCTCGGCAACGCCCTGGGCGTCGGCGGACACCTCACGGCCCTGCGTCGTACCCAGGTGGGACCGTACTCGATCGAGCAGGCCAGGACGCTGGAGGAGCTGGCGGAAGAACTCGAGGTCCTCGACATGTCACTGGCCGCACGTGCCCTCATGCCCAACCGGGAACTGAGCGACGACGAAACCACGGAGATCTCATTCGGCCGCCGCATTGCTGCCGGCCCGGGTGCAGGCACCCCGGATGCTGCCACGGCCGAGAAGCCCGCCGCAGCGTTCGCGCCGTCGGGAGAGTTGGTCGCTTTGCTCGCCGATACCGGAACTTTCGCCAAGCCGGTCCTGGTCTTTGCCCCGGGAACAGGCGCGGGAACAGGCGCGGGAGCGGGGCAGGCGCAGTAGGCATGGACGGATACTTTTACGCACTCCTGATCGTCGGTTTGGTCTCCACCATCATGTGCCTGGTGGCCGGCTTGATGAAGAAAGCCCCGAACGATCCCACGATCTACTCCGTGCTGGCCGTCGAAGTGGTGCTGCTGGTGTACCTGGTGGGCTCGATCGTCCGCGTCGCCATGGGTGAACAGATTGCCGGGGAGCCGTGGGAGTTCTGGGGTTACCTCATCACCGCGCTGATCATCCCGCTGGGCGCCGTTTACTGGGCAATCCTTGAACGAACCCGCTGGAGCAATTTCGTCCTCGCAGCCGTAGGTGTGACGGTACTTGTCATGGGTGCCCGCATGAACCAGATCTGGTACTGACCTTGAAGGAAGAACACAAAGTGACTGGAACCGAGACCAACTCCACCGGCCAGCAGCCGAAGCAAAAAGACACCCGGAACACAGGTCCGGGGCGACTGCTGATCGCGGTGTACGCGGTGTTCGCCCTGTCTGCCACAGCCCGCGCCGGCTACCAGATCGCCACCAAGTTCGCAGAAGCTCCGTTGGCGCACATCCTTTCGGCGTTCGCCGCCGTCGTCTATATCGTGGCGACGGTTTCACTGGCCAAGCCAGGCCGCACCTGGTTCAAGGTGTCACTGGCGGCCGTGCTCACGGAACTCGTTGGCGTGCTGGTGGTTGGGGCGATCAGCCTCTTCGATCCTGTGGCTTTCCCGCATGACACCGTATGGTCACTGTTTGGCCGGGGATATGGCTTCGTGCCCCTGCTGCTGCCGATCCTTGGGCTCCTTTGGCTCAACAAGCGCCGTCCGTCCTGAGCCGCCGGCCCATGCGGGTAACCTTAGAATGTTCCGGCGCCGGGAGGTTGTCGGGCGGAACGAACATCTGCAGTAAAAGGCGAGGTTGATGGTCCACATCTGGAACGATCCCACCGAGGTCCCCAAGGACTTCGGACCTACCGTTGTCACCATCGGAAATTTTGACGGGGTACATCGGGGCCACCAGCATGTCCTCTCGCAACTGACGGACACCGCAAAGCGGTACAGCATTCCCTCCGTCGCCGTGACCTTCGATCCCCATCCTGCACAGGTACACCGGCCGGATGCAGCGCCTGAACTGATCATGGGCCTCCAGGACAAACTGGAAGCGCTGGGCGATACCGGTGTCGATGCCGTCCTGGTCATGAAGTACACCCTGGACCTTGCTGCGATGTCACCCATCGAATTTGTTCGTGATGTCCTGATCGACGGACTCCATGCGGCGCACGTTGTTGTCGGCCACGATCTGCGGTTCGGTGCCGGGAACGTCGGTGACGTCGTGACCATGCAGGAATTGGGCGAACAGCTGGGCTTCGGCGTGCAGGTGGTCAACGAATACGGCGCAGGCGGTTTTCCGCTGCATCACGACGGCGACGCGGACCGCCGCTGTTCCTCCACCTGGGTGCGGGAGGCCTTGTCCGAAGGCGATGTGGTCACTGCCGCCGCCGTGCTGGGCAGGCCCCACCGGATGCGCGGGGAAGTTGTCCACGGCGCTGCCCGCGGCCGCGATCTCGGATTCCCCACAGCAAATCTTTCCCCCGATTCAACCGGCTACATCCCCGCCGACGGCATCTACGCGGGGTGGCTGATCGACCAGTCGGGGACGCGTTGGCCTGCCGCCATTTCCGTCGGTTCCAACCCCACCTTTGATGGCGTCAGCCGTCAGGTCGAAGCGCACGTCATCGACCGCCCGGAGGAAAATGTGGAGGACTTCGACCTTTACGGCCAGACCGTGGCGGTCGAATTCACGCGGCGCTTGCGGGGGATGGTTGCCTACCGCGGACCCGAAGCCCTGGTGGAACAGATGTGCCTTGACGTTGCCCAGGCGCGCGAGTTGCTCGCCCCCAGCTAAGGGTGTTTCGACAACACTGCTGACCTGCCGGTAAACTGATGAGTGGATCCGGCCGCAGTCCGTGGCAGCTGGACCTGTTTTTGTGTGCGGCAACGCATGCAAGGCAACCCGTCAGCGAGGCGCTGCATCGGGAAGCACGGCACAACTCTAGGAGTTCACGTGGCACTTGAAGCCGCTGTAAAGCAGTCCATCATCAAGGAATACGCAACCTCTGAAGGCGACACCGGTTCGCCCGAGGTCCAGGTTGCAGTCCTGACCCAGCGGATCAAGGATCTGACTGAGCACATGAAGGAGCACAAGCACGACTTCCACACCCAGCGCGGTCTGCTGGCCATGGTTGGTCGTCGTAAGCGCATGCTTTCCTACCTGAAGAACACTGACATTGCCCGCTACCGTTCGCTCATCGAGCGTCTCGGCCTGCGCCGCTAGTCTGCCTTTAGGGGCGGCCCGCGCCTCTGCAGGACGGGCCGCCTTCTTCACCAACAACTAAAAACAGGAATCAACCGCATCGCGCATTCGCGGTCCTCGGTAGTGATTCCCGGGAGGGCCATCTGTGATGATGGCGCCCGTGGATCTCGATCGATGACCGGGTGTCGTACAGGCCAGGAAAAAAGAAGAGGCCTGGGTTGATGCGGTGGACTTCCGCTAACAGAAACGGAGGTGACTCTCTATGGAGGGTCCCGAAATCCAGTTCTCCGAAGCCATCATCGACAACGGCCGTTTTGGCAAGCGCGTCATTCGCTTTGAAACAGGCCGCCTTGCCAAGCAAGCAGCCGGCGCCTCGATGGTCTACATCGACGAAGACACCGCACTTCTCTCCGCAACCACCGCAGGCAAGCAGCCGCGTGAAGGTTTCGACTTCTTCCCGCTGACCGTGGATGTCGAAGAGCGTATGTACGCTGCCGGCCGCATCCCGGGTTCGTTCTTCCGCCGCGAAGGCCGCCCCTCCACGGAAGCCATCCTTGCTTGCCGCCTGATGGACCGCCCGCTTCGCCCGGCGTTCGTCAAGGGCCTGCGCAACGAGGTCCAGATCGTCGTCACCGTCCTGGCGATCAACCCCGATGAGCTGTACGACGTCGTCGCCATCAACGCGTCCTCGATGTCCACCCAGCTTTCCGGCCTCCCGTTCTCCGGCCCGATCGGCGGCGTCCGTGTTGCCCTCATCGCCGACGAGCAGGGTTCGCAGTGGGTTGCTTTCCCGAAGCACTCCCAGCTCGAAAACGCTGTCTTCAACATGGTTGTCGCCGGCCGTATTGCCGGTGACGACGTCGCCATCATGATGGTTGAAGCCGAAGCCACGGACAACTCCTGGAACCTCATCAAGGAACAGGGCGCAACCGCTCCCACCGAAGAGGTCGTTTCCGAGGGCCTCGAGGCTGCCAAGCCGTTCATCAAGGCACTCTGCGAAGCACAGGCCGACCTGGCAGCCCGCGCTGCCAAGCCCACGGTCGAGTTCCCGGTCTTCCTTGATTACCAGGACGACGTTTACGCCGCTGTTGAAGCCGCTGCCGCTGACAAGCTGGCTGCCGTCTTCCAGATCGCCGACAAGCAGGAGCGCGACAACGCTTCCGACGAGCTCAAGGACGAAGTCCTTGGCGCCCTTGCCGGTGACTTCGAAGGCCGTGAGAAGGAACTGTCCGCAGCATTCCGCTCGGTCACCAAGCACGTCGTGCGCCAGCGCATCCTCAAGGACCAGGTCCGTATCGATGGCCGTGGCCTGACGGACATCCGCCAGCTGACCGCCGAGGTCGAGGTTCTGCCCCGCGTTCACGGCTCTGCCATCTTCGAACGCGGCGAGACCCAGATCATGGGTGTCACCACGCTGAACATGCTCAAGATGGAACAGCAGATCGACTCGTTGTCGCCGGTAACGCGCAAGCGCTACATGCACAACTACAACTTCCCGCCGTACTCCACCGGCGAGACCGGCCGCGTTGGTTCCCCCAAGCGCCGCGAAATCGGCCACGGTGCCCTCGCCGAGCGCGCCCTGGTTCCGGTTCTGCCCAGCCGTGAAGAATTCCCGTACGCCATCCGCCAGGTATCCGAAGCACTCGGGTCCAACGGTTCAACCTCCATGGGTTCGGTCTGCGCTTCGACGCTTTCCATGCTCAACGCCGGTGTTCCGCTGAAGGCAGCCGTCGCCGGTATCGCCATGGGCCTGGTTTCCGACCAGGTCGACGGCCAGACCCGCTACGCAGCCCTGACCGACATCCTTGGAGCCGAAGACGCCTTCGGCGACATGGACTTCAAGGTCGCCGGTACGTCCGAGTTCGTCACGGCCATCCAGCTGGACACCAAGCTGGACGGCATCCCCGCCTCCGTGCTCGCAGCAGCACTGAAGCAGGCCCGCGAAGCCCGCCTCCACATCCTCGAGGTCATCAACGCCGCGATCGACACCCCGGACGAGCTCTCCGAGTTCGCACCGCGCGTCATTGCCGTGAAGATCCCCGTGGACAAGATCGGCGAGGTCATCGGCCCCAAGGGCAAGATGATCAACCAGATCCAGGAAGACACGGGCGCGGACATCTCCATCGAAGATGACGGCACGGTCTACATCGGCGCTACGAACGGTCCGTCTGCAGATGCAGCACGTTCGGCCATCAACGCCATCGCCAACCCGCAGGTACCGGAAATCGGTGAGCGCTACCTGGGTACGGTCGTCAAGACCACCACCTTCGGCGCCTTCGTTTCCCTTACCCCGGGCAAGGACGGCCTGCTGCACATCTCCGAGCTCCGCAAGCTGGCCAACGGCAAGCGTGTGGACAACGTCGATGACGTCGTTTCCGTGGGCCAGAAGGTCCAGGTCGAGATCACCAAGATCGACGACCGCGGAAAGCTCTCCCTCTCGCCGGTTGTTGCCGATGAAGAAGGCGCAAGCGCAGAGGAAGCTCCGGCCGAGGCCGCAGAAGCTTCCGCAGAGTAGTCTGTAAGCAGTACACCCGGCGGGGCCGGTGGGCTTGAAAAAGCGCCACCGGCCCTTCCGGCCTTAACCTGAAAGGCTTTAATGACTGTCGTACCCTTGCCGTTGGAGCAAACACTTCCTGGCGGCGAATTGATCCATGGTGCCGAGGGCGGTTCCGTTGTCCGGCGTTCTGTTCTTCCTGGGGGCGTCCGCGTCCTGACCGAGGCGATGCCGGGCCAGCGATCGGCCACTATTGGATTCTGGGTGGCAGTCGGTTCCCGTGATGAGGCAGAAGGCCAGCACGGATCAACACACTTCCTTGAGCACCTGCTTTTCAAGGGCACCAAACGCCGCACTGCCTTGGAAATTGCCTCAGCGTTTGATGAAGTAGGCGGCGAGTCCAATGCTGCAACGGCAAAGGAAAGCACCTGCTACTTTGCCCGGGTACTGGACACCGATCTGCCCATGGCCATTGATGTCATCGCGGACATGATCACCGGAGCGGTCCTGGACCCTGCGGAGCTGGAACAGGAACGCGACGTTATCCTCGAGGAAATCGCCATGGACAGCGATGACCCGACGGATGTGGCGCATGAGAAGTTTGTGGCCGCTGTCCTGGGTGACCACCCGTTGGCGCGCCCCATCGGCGGAACGCCCGAAGCCATCAAAGCCGTGGCCCGCGATTCCGTGTGGGAACACTACCAGCGCTACTACCGGCCCGAAGAACTGGTCATCACCGCTGCAGGGGGACTGGACCACGACGTCGTCTGCGGGCTGGTCCTCGACGCCCTCACCGCCGCCGGGTGGAAGCTTGATTCCGACTCTGCTCCGGTGAACCGGCGGGGGACCGGCAGGGCAGTCATCACAGGGACGTCAGGGCTGCACGTGGTCAAGCGCCCCGTGGAACAGGCAAACATCATCATGGGCTGCCCCACGATCGTCGCCACCGATGACCGGCGCTTTGTCATGAGTGTTCTCAACGCCGTCCTCGGCGGAGGCATGTCCTCACGATTGTTCCAGGAGATCCGCGAAAAGCGCGGCTTGGTCTACTCGACGTACTCGTTCACTGCCGCCTACGCCGACGCCGGGTACTTCGGGATGTATGCCGGTTGCACGCCCTCCAAGGTCCGCCAGGTGGTGGAACTGCTGGGTGTGGAGCTGGACAAGCTGGCTGAGGATGGCATCACGGAGGACGAACTTCGGAAGGCTGTGGGCCAGCTCAGCGGCGGGATTGTTCTGGCGCTTGAGGATACAGGCTCCAGGATGTCCCGGTTGGGCCGGGCAGAGCTGGTGTCCGGCGAATTCCAGGACATCGACGAGACATTGGCCCGCATTCAGGCAGTCACCGTGGAAGAGGTCCGCGACCTTGCCCGCGAACTGGCCGGGGCTCCCCGCACCATCACCGTGGTTGGCCCCTTCGAGGAATCGGAAACCTTCGGTCTCTGACGCGGACCCTATCCGGGTCCGAAGTCTCTGGACGCAGCCGGCATCGGCAGGGCAGCATGATCACACAAGGTGATGCTGCCCCCGTGGACTTTGGAGACGAGATGGACCTGCCCGCAACCGCTCATGCCGCGGATATTCTGCGGGATTTCATCGGTCATTGGCGGGGCATTACGGAGATTGCCTCTTCACCCTGGGGGACTGCACGGACGGCTGAGGCCGAAGTGGTGTTCACCAAGGCCGCCGGCGGCCACGCAGTGGTCCAGAGCTACAGGCACCGTGAGCCCGACGGCACCCATTTCGAAGGGCATGGCATGTTCACGGTCGACCGCGACCACGGAGACACCCTGTGGTACTACGTGGACAGCATGGGCAAGGGCCCGGCCGCTCCCGTGAGGGGAACCTGGAGCGGGGGAGTCCTGACCCTGGACAGGCGCACGGCCGACGGCGTGGCCAGGCACACCTTCCGCGTTGAAGACGGCGTCCTGGTGCACACCGCTGACTTGCGGCTGGAAGGACACAGCGGTTTCAGCCCACTGTTGAAGAGCGTGTTCCGGAAGAGCCCTGAACCGGGAGCTTAGCCTCCGGCGAAAGGCGGAAGCACGTCAATGACGTCTTCCGTGCCCAGCGGCACGGAGTGGTCACGGACGGCCACTTCGTTGCGGAGGAAACTGCTGCGTGCCACTATCCTCGCCAGCGTCGGCGTACCTTCCGGAGGCGCCGGACGTTCGACGGCGAGGGCGGCTTCCAGGAGCCCCTCCAGACTCGTGCCTTCCGGGAGGGCGTGGAGTTCTTCTTCGACGCCGGCTGCCGCACGCGCGGCAGCGAAGTAACGGACCAACAAGTTTTCAGCCTCCGATTGCGCTCATGCTGCGGTCCGGCTGGACGAAGTCCGCTGCGCCGAGACCGGTGTGGTCCATGCCATGGGCCTTGGGCTTGATCCACATGGCGTCCTGCCAACGGCCGGCGAGCTCGGTATCCGTAGCCCCGCTGCGAAGCAGCCCCAGGAGGTCGAACTCTTCACGGGAGAACAGGCAGCTCATGATCTTGCCCTCTGCGGTGATGCGCGTGCGGCGGCAGTCCGAGCAGAACGGCTCGGTGACGGAGGCGATGATGCCAACGGTGCCCAGCACGGGACCGGAGGCATCCCCCGAAGCCGTGTCCCGGCGTCGTACTTCAAACCGCTCTGCTGGTGCGCCGTCCCTTTCACGGGGATCGCTGGACAGCACGAAGTCCCGGGACAGGAGCTCCCGGATCTCCGCGGCCGTGATCATGTTGCGTCGGGTCCAGCCGTGGTCGGCGTCGAGTGGCATCTGCTCGATGAAGCGGAGTTCGTAGCCGCGGCCCAATGCCCAGGCAAGGAGGTCCGGGGACTCGGCGTCGTTGATGCCACGCATGAGCACGGCGTTGAGCTTGACCGGACCCAGGCCGGCCGCCCACGCAGCGTCCACGCCGGCCAGGACCCTGTCCAGGAACGGACGACGGGTGAGTTTGGTGAATGTCTCCTCATGCAGGGAATCGAGGGAGACGTTGATCCGGTTCAGGCCGGCAGCCTTCAGGGCAGCAGCTTTCTTGTCCAACCCCACACCGTTGGTGGTCATGGAAATGGGAAGATCCGGATGTTCGCTGCGGATGCCGGAAATAATGTCTGTGAGGTCGGCGCGGACCAGGGGTTCGCCGCCGGTGAGGCGAAGTTCCCGCACGCCCAGGGCGGTGACGCCGATGCGGACTATCCTGACGATCTCATCCCGGGTCATGACAGCTTGCTTGGAAAGCCAGTCGAGGCCCTCGGCAGGCATGCAGTACGTGCACCGCAGATTGCATTTGTCGGTCAGGGAAAGACGCATGTCAGTGGCCCGACGACCGTACTGATCCCACAAACCGGCAGGCGTTCCGGCAGGGCGGGGCGGCGGTGTTTGCCCACCGCTTTCCGTGCTGCCTGCGGCACTGCTGGAAGGGGGCATCGGCATGCCCAACTGAACACTCATAAATTCAGGCTACGCCACCGCACCCTGATCAGTGATACCCGTTACAGCCTTCAGTTCTTACGGAATCCGTACGGTTCGCCCGGGAAGGGCGGAATCGGGTGCCGGGCACCCGCAGCAAACTTATGCTGAGAGCGTGACCACAAATACGGCATCGTCAGCGGAGCTCGGAAACCGGCGCATCCTCCTGGTCGAAGACGAAGAGACCATTGCCGCTGTCGTCCGCGACTACCTGGTGAGGGCGGGCTTCCAAGTGGACACTGCGGGCGATGGCTTCACGGCCTTGGAAGTGGCCACGGCCCGCACACCGGACCTGGTCATCCTGGACCGTATGCTGCCGGGACTGGACGGGGTTGAAGTATGCCGGCGGTTACGCCAAACCATGAGCGTGCCGGTCATCATGGTCACGGCCTTGGGAACCGAAGACGACCGGATCCTGGGATTGGAGATGGGAGCTGACGATTACGTCACCAAGCCGTTTTCTCCCCGGGAACTGGTACTGCGCGTCAAGTCGTTACTGCGGCGCAGCATCAAGGACCATACGCCGGAACCAGCGGTCCAATCGGCAGGCCTGGAGCTTGACCCTGCGTCCCGGACTGTCACCATGCTTGGTTCACCGCTGGCTTTGACGGCCCGTGAATTCGACCTCCTGGCCTTCCTGATGCGCAGGCCCAACCAGGTGTTCAGCCGTGAAGAACTCATCAAAGCCGTGTGGGGATGGGACTTCGGAGACCTTTCCACGGTGACGGTCCACGTCCGGCGGCTGCGCGAGAAGATCGAAGCAAATCCCACCAAGCCGGAACTCCTCAAGACCGTGTGGGGCATCGGCTACCGCTTTGACGTTCCCACGGAGGGAAAGGCGGAAGCCGTCCATGGAGGGTAGCGAGCTCTGGACCATCCTTGCGTGGGTGCTCTTCTGGGCAGTCCTGATCGGCTCGGCAACGCTGCTCCTGTTGAGGTTGCTTCGGCGGGCCTCGGTACTGGTCCGGATCTGCTTGGTGGTGGTAGCCACCGTGGCTGTGCTGGTGGCCGGGATGGTCAGCGCCTTCAACGCAATGTTCATCTCCGCCAGGGACCTCGAAGTGATGTGGTACATCCTGGCGATGGCATCGGCCGTGGCTATAGCGCTGTCTTTGGTGCTCGGCGCGGGGGTGTCCAGGAATGCTGCCCGGCTGGTGGAGGCCGCCCGCAGGATAGGCCGTGGCGAAACGCTGGAGACCTCCGGGCCTGAGGGCAGGAGGGCGGCCCCTGCCATGACATCGGAGCTCGCTGCGCTTGAACAGGAACTGGAAGCCAGCAGCCGGAGCCTCGCCGAATCCCGGGAACGGGAAGCCGCCATCGAGACGGCACGGCGCGAACTGGTGTCCTGGATTTCCCATGATCTTCGAACGCCCCTTGCCAGCATGCGTGCCATGACGGAAGCCCTCGAAGACGGCATGGCCTCGGATGTGCAGGGCTATTACCGGAAGATCATCGGGCAGACCGAGCAGATGACTGCCATGGTCAACGACCTCCTGGAGCTTTCCAAGATCCAGGCCGGGACGTTGCATCTGCGCGCTGAAGCGCTGGACCTGTACGACCTCGTCAGCGATGCCCTCTCGGACCTGGCTCCGTTGGCAGCGAAACGGGGCATCAGGCTCGACGGCGGTGGTGACCGTGAGTGCATGGCCGTGGCGGACGGACCCAGCCTGGCCAGGGCCGTGAGGAACATCCTCCTCAATGCGATCATTTACAGCCGGCCGGAGACCGACGTCCATGTCAGTGTCGGGCGGGACAACGGAAACGCTGTCATTGCCGTCCAGGACCACTGCGGTGGCATCCCGGAGGAGGACCTTCCGCACCTGTTCGAAACGGGCTGGCAGAAAGACCCCGCCCGGGGCACCCAGGGGTCCCTGCAGGGAAGTTACAGCGGTGCCGGCATCGGGCTCAGCATGGTGGCGGGCATCGTCAAGGCGCACGGGGGATCAGTGACGGTCCGCAACGTCGACGGCGGCTGCCGCTTCGCCCTGAAACTTCCGGCCGGTTCGCTTCCGGAGCCATCGCCCGCTCCGGCTTCGCCAAAGCCCGGGCCGCTGGAAACCACTGAAACAAACGAGGGCCCTGGAGGCACATCATGAGCGCGCCGGCAGTCAAGCAAACGAAAACCGGACGTCCCGCCGGCGGAGCCCGGTTGTGGGCACCTGCCGCCGGACTCGCTGCCGGAGCCGCCGGGATTGCCGCGGGAGAGCTGACGGCAGGATTCCTCAGCCCGCTGGTTTCTCCGGTGACGGCCCTCGGCGGCGCAGTGATAGACGCCGTCCCGCCCGGGGTGAAGGATCTGGCCGTGCAACTTTTCGGAACGGCCGACAAAGTCGTCCTGGTTGCCTCCATCGTGGTGGTCGCAGGATTCCTGGCCGCGCTCGCCGGCATCCTGGAACGCCGGCGGCCCGGACTGGGCCTGGCACTTGCCGGCCTGGCGGGCGTGGCGGGACTTACCGCTGTCGTCACCCGTGCCCAAGCCGGCCCGCAGGCAGCGCTGGCACCGATCGTGGCCGCAGTTGTCACCATGCTGCTCCTGCGGATGCTCGTTCGGAGGCTGGATGCCTGGATTCCGCGCGGGAGCGCCGCGGACGGGGACGGTGCCGGGCGGGCGCCCCTTGCCAGGAGGAGCTTCCTCAACGCCCTGTCCGGAACTGCCCTGGCAGCGGCGGTCGGAGGGACCGTCACCGCCATCCTCACCCGGGCCACCGCTGTGGCTGCCGGGTTCAGAAGCTCACTGGCACTGCCGGCGCCCGCAACGCCGCCGCAAACCATTCCCGCTGGCGCGTCCTTGAGCGTGCCGGGCATCAGCCCGCTGGTGACGCCGAACGCGGACTTCTACAGGATCGACACGGCCCTGACTGTCCCGGCCATCGATCCTCCGTCGTGGAAGCTGAAAGTCACCGGAATGGTCGAACGCGACATCGAACTGGACTTTGCCGACCTCTTGGCCAAACCCATGACTGAACGCCACATCACCATCGCCTGCGTTTCCAACAACGTTGGTGGCGACCTCATCGGCAACGCGCTGTGGCTGGGGTGGCCGGTGCGCGAACTGCTGGCCATGGCCGGCCCGAAAGCCGGGGCGGACATGGTGCTGTCCACCAGCAACGACGGCTGGACCGCCAGCACGCCTCTGGAGGCGCTCACCGACGACCGTGACGCCTTGCTGGCCGTGGGAATGAACGGGGAACCGTTGCCTTTGGAACACGGGTTCCCGGTCCGGATGATTGTGCCTGGACTTTACGGGTTCGTCTCAGCCACAAAATGGTTGACCGAACTCAAAGTCACCCGTTTCGCGGACGATACCGCGTACTGGACACCCCGGGGGTGGAGCGACCACGGACCCATCAAAACGCAATCGCGCATTGACGTCCCACGCAGCGGACGGACGGTCCAGCCTGGAAAGGTCCAATTCGGCGGCGTTGCCTGGGCCCAACATCGTGGCATTGAACGCGTCGAACTGCGGGTCAACCGCGGCGCCTGGCAGAGCGCACAACTCGCCGGCGCCATCTCCACCGACACCTGGTACCAGTGGCAGATCGGCATTGACCTCCAACCTGGCGACTACGAAGTCCAGGTCCGGGCCACTGACACAAGCGGCCAACCGCAAACCGAAGACAAAGCCCCAGTGGCCCCCGACGGCGCCACGGGTTATCACACCATCACCGTGAAAGTGGCCTGAGGATCTACGCTGGGAACGTCCGGATCGTAGCCGGAAGCCAATGTGCCCCCAGGAGGATATCCGTGCCCAGATCCGTTGCAGCCCACCGCCAGGCAATCGCGGAATTGCTGACAACAGCCGCCGCAAGGAAAGGCACGCACCGGCTTCCGTTGATGGACGCACTCGGAAGGGTGCTCGCCGTCGACCTCCACGCACCTTTGTCCCTCCCGCCCTTCGCCAACTCCCAAATGGACGGCTTTGCCGTCCGTTCAGCAGACATCCCCGACGGCGGTGCGAAGCTCCCCGTAGCGGCGCCCGTTCCGGCGGGTGCCGCGCCGGAAGCCCTGAAGCCGGGCCATGCCGCTCCGATCATGACCGGAGCCATGATGCCGGAGGGAGCGGACGCCGTCGTACCTATTGAGAAGGCGACGCCCGGCACTTTTCCGGCGCCCACGGACGTCGACGCGGAGGTGGAGCTGCCAACGGTCGAGCCCGGGACATACGTGCGTGATAGCGGCAGCGACATCGGCAAGGGAGCCTTGGCGCTTGCCGCCGGCACGCTGCTGGGCCCAAGCCAGCTGGGGCTGCTGGCAGCGCTCGGCCTTGTCGAAGTGGAGATCCGGCAGCCCTGGCGTGTCCTCCTGATCACGACGGGCGATGAGGTCCTGGAACCGGGAACCGAACTGACAGCCGGGAAGATCTACGACTCCAATGGAACACTCCTGGAAGCCTCCATGCGGCAAGCCGGCCTCGACGTAGTCCGCACCGGTATCTCGGACGACCAGCCCGAGGGCCTGCTCGCAGTCCTTAGGCAGCACCTCGCGGACCCGGACAAACCGGTGGACATGATCGTTTCCACGGGGGGAGTGAGCAAGGGGGCTTACGAAGTCGTACGCCTGGCCATGACCGGGCAGTCGGTGGAATTCCTCCACGTCGCCATGCAACCTGGCGGACCACAGGGACTGGGCACTTTCGAAGGAACCCCTTTCATCGGCTTCCCGGGCAATCCCGTCAGTTGCCTGGTCTCCTTCGAAATGTTCCTCCGCCCCGCCCTTTCGCAGGTTGCCGGCGCCCCCTCGCCCAGGCCCGTGCTGAGGGCACGCCTGGCCGGAGGCCTTACCTCCCCGCAGGGCAAGCATCAGGTGCGCCGTGGAACCGTCGTGGATGGCGTTGTCCGCATGGAAGGTGGTGCCGGCTCCCATCTGGTCCATGCCCTGGCGCGTGCCAACGCCATGGTGCAGATCCCCGAGGACGTCACGGAACTCGCCGAAGGAGACGAAGTGGAAGTATGGATGTTGTGAACCACACTCCCGAATCCCCGGCAGGCCCCACAGGCCTGACCCACCTGAGGCAGGACGGCACCGCCCAGATGGTGGATGTCTCCGAAAAAGCCGTCACCACCCGCGAAGCCACCGCTACGGCCACGGTCCGCTCCACCTCCGAAGTCCTGGCCCTGCTGGGTGCCGGCGAACTGCCCAAGGGCGATGCGCTCGCAGTTGCACGCGTTGCCGGCATCATGGCTGCAAAGAAAACACCTGAACTGATCCCGCTGTGCCATCCTTTGCCCATTTCCAAGGTCACGGTGGACTTTGAGCTGGGTACGGATTCCGTGGGGATCCTTGCCACGGTCAAGACCCGGGGCGTGACCGGCGTCGAAATGGAAGCGTTGACTGCGGCCTCCGTTGCTGCCCTGAGTGTCTACGACATGATCAAGGCCGTGGACAAACATGCCGTCCTGGACGACATCCGGGTGCTGTCCAAGAGCGGTGGCAAGAGCGGAAGCTGGGACGTCTCCGGGGACTCCAGGCCGGAGGCAAGGGCATGAGCGCATGCGAGCCGAACGCACACGGCCCCCGGAAGGCCGGCGTCGTGATTGCCTCCACCCGGGCCGCCGCCGGGATCTACGCCGATGAGACAGGTCCTATCATTCTCGACTGGCTCAAAGAGCACGGCTTCGACACCTTCCCCACCATGGTGGTCCCGGACGGTGAAGCCGTGGGTGCCGCCCTGAGGGCATTGCTGACCCAGGAACCGGCCGTCATCATCACCAGCGGGGGTACGGGCCTCAGCCCGGACGACCACACACCGGAAATGACGCTTCCACTGCTGGACCGGGAGATACCCGGCATCATGGAGGGCCTCCGCCGCGCAGGCGCCGCCAAGACCCCCATGGCGATGCTGAGCCGTGGCCACGCGGGCGTTGCGGGAAAGACATTCATCATCAACCTGCCGGGATCTCCCAAGGGAGTCATGGACGGACTGGCCGTCCTTGACCCTGTGATCGGGCATCTCTGCGAGCAATTGGAAGGAAGCCATGGGCACTGAAACAGACTTCGAAGTTGTCAGCGCTGTCCTCAGTTCCGAGCCGATCTCGGTGGACCAGGCCATCAGTGCAGTGGAATCGGACACTGCCGGCGCGGTCGTCAGCTTCAGCGGCGTTGTGCGCAACCACGACGGCGGCAAGGCAGTGGACCGGTTGAGCTACAGCGCCCATCCCACAGCGCATCAGGTCATGTCCGAGGTCGTGGCCCGGCTCGTCGCAGAGCACTCGGGCGAGGCTGACCAGCCGGTCCGTATCTGGGCTGCCCACAGGATAGGCACGCTGGAGATCGGTGATCCCGCGCTGGTATGTGCGGTTGCAGCTGCCCACCGTGGACAGGCGTTCGCTGTTTGCTCGGAACTCGTGGACCGGGTCAAGGAGCAGGTCCCCATCTGGAAGGAACAGTTCTTCTCCGACGGCACCGTTGAATGGGTGGGTGCGGGGGAGTAGGAAGCTGTCACGGTTCCTTCCCGGGTCCTGCCCGGCGGTAGGGTTAAAGGCATGACCGAACAACTTGCTGTTGCTGTGCTGGGCGCCAATGGGCGCATGGGAATCGAAGCCGTCAAGGCCATTGAAGCAGCAGGGGACATGACGCTCGTGGCAGCGCTCGGCCGTGGTGATTCGCTGGAGAAACTGCTCGACGCCGGTGCACAGTACGTTGTTGACCTCACCGTTCCGGATATCACCGAAACCAACGTCCGGTTCGCAGTTGAGCACGGAATCCACGCTGTTGTGGGTACCACCGGTTGGAATGCGGACAGACTGGAATCCCTGCGGGCGCTGCTGGAGCAGAAGCCGGACACAGGTGTCCTGATTGCCCCGAATTTTGCCCTGGGCTCAGTGCTGGCGTCCGCTTTCGCGGCCAAGGCTTCCCAGTACTTTGAATCCGTGGAAGTCATCGAACTGCACCACCCCGACAAGGTGGATGCCCCCTCGGGTACAGCGGTACGCACAGCCCAGCTCATCGCCGAAGCCCGGCAGGAGGCAGGAGTGCCGGCGAGCCCGGACGCCACTGAAACCTCGCTGGACGGTGCCCGGGGCTGTGACGTGGACGGAATCCGTGTGCACAGTGTCCGGCTCCGCGGCCTGGTGGCCCACCAGGAAGTACTCTTCGGCGGACCCGGCGAACAGTTGACGCTGCGCCATGACTCCTTCGACCGGGCGTCCTTCATGCCCGGAGTCTTGCTGGGGCTGCGGAAAGTGGCAGCCAATCCCGGCCTGACGGTCGGCTTGGACGGCTACTTGGACCTGGGGCTCTAGGACGTGGGAAATTTCCTGGCAGCCCTGAAGAAGAACCGCACCAAAATCTGGGTAGGTGCCATCACCTTGCTTTTGGTGTTGTACCTGGTGGTCTCGGTTCAGCGGTCCTTCCTGCTTCTCGGTGATCCCAACCTGGTGGCCAAGGGCATCGGAGCGGCTTACCTGGTGCTTCCGGTCATTGGCGCCTGGGCCATGATCCGCGAGCTGCTTTTTGGCGCCCGGACAGAGCAGATGGCCAAGGTGCTCGAAGCCGAGGGTGGACTGCCGGAGGACACCCTGCCCCGGACCCCGGGCGGACGGATCGTTCGCGCCGCTGCCGACGCCGAATTTGAGAAATACCGTGTCGAGGCCGAGGCTGCGCCGGAGGATTGGCGTTCCTGGTTCAGGCTGAGCTGTGCCTACGACGCTTCCGGTGACCGCAAACGTGCGCGCGCATCCATGCGCGACGCCGTGAAGCTGTTCCGCTCTCAGCCCACCGCGGCCGGACGGTAGCTGCCCAGCCTCGATGCCATGTGGGCAGCCCATTCAAGCGGTCCACGCCGCCGGAGCAAGGCGAAACACACGCCGATGCCGATGGCTCCGAGCGCCTGCGTCCAGTACATGCCTTCGGCGGTCCACCCGGCGGGAAGCGGTTGGTTGGTGAAGCCCGAGACGAGCCATACGTGCGCTGAATACAGGCTCAAGGTCATGGCGCCTGGTCCGCTGAGCACCAGCAGGAAATTGACCTTGATGCGTTCGGCGAGCCTGCCAAGCATCAGGAAAATCCCAACGACGCCGGCGGCAACGCCACTGGTGTGCAACAAGTCCAGCGTGGTGCCCGCATGCGGTGAGGCCGTAGCCAACCACCACCACGAGTCCACTTGCTGGAGCCCGGTGAGATTGACCTGGAGCATGCTCTCCAGGGGATAGCCCCTGGTGCCGGGAAGCGCCGACAGGGCTGCCCGGCCGCCCCATACCTCCATGGCCAGCACGCCGCATATCTTCGCCGTGCCGGCCACGACGAGTCCGGATGTCAGCAGCATCAGCTGGACGGCCGCCGTCGTTAGTGCCAGCCGCCCGATGACCAGGCCGACAAGAAGGTAGGAGATCCACTGGAACACCGGGTAGTACCCGGTGAAGAACAGATCGGCGAGCAGACGGCCGGGGGTTTCCAGATCTTCCCAGCCGGGGTTGTGCCCCAGTTGCAGCGGCGGGTTCCCGTCAAGCAGCACGGGGCGGACCAGGAACGCGAGAACGGGTGAAACAAGGATCCACCCAGCCGCCCAGAAGCAAAGGGCTTTGAGCCGCAAGCCGAGGAACGGCAGGATGCACAGGAACAGCATCGCGTAGTGGACCAGGATCACCGCGACGTTGACGTCCAGCCCTCCCAACGCAAGTCCGACGACGGCGATCACCACCGCGCGCATTGCCACGCCGGCCCTCGCGGACCAAAGCTCCTTTCCGCTGCGGGGATCCTGCTTTCCGGTGGACAGTGCAAGGCCGATTCCGGCCAGTACCGCGAACAGCGCAGCGGACCGCCCCGAGAACACCAAGCCCACCATTGTTGGCTCCCATTGGGGTGCCGGGCCGAATGTCGGCATCAGGTGCGTGGCCATCATGCCAAGGAGGGCAGCCCCCCTGGCTGCGTCGATGCCGGTCAACCGGGTGGGAGCCGCGCGTTGACCCCGTGTTTTTCGCGGAGGCGCCGTCTCTTGCGAAGTCATGCAGCGATCGTCTCACAGCCGGGTCCCGCGACCGGCGAGTGACGGCTGCCGGGACGTTCCCGGCCCGCGCCCTTGTGTTCGAATATATGTTCGAATAATATGGCGGCATGAATGAAGTTCCAGAGCGGCCGGACGGCATGGGCGGCCCCATGAAAGCGATGAGTCCGGGAGTTGTCGACTTCCTTTTCCGGCAGCTCGTGGCCGGCGAACCTCCCGAAGACACGCAATGGCGCCGCGAGGGTACGGTGCTCGCGGAGCAGGCTCCGGGTGCTGAACTGGCCCGCCGCTTGTTTGAAACGGATGTGGAATCGCTGACGCCCCTGGAACTGTTCGAGTACGTGCGGGCCTCGCAGCGTTTGGTCGCCTGGGCAGAACAACTCAAAGAGCGGGCCGTAGGGCAGTACTGCTCGGGTCAGCGTGCCCGCACACCCGGGGTCGCATAGCCTTCGCGGCAACGCGCATGAGGACCGTCACGCGATACCCATTCTTGTAACGAGGCCGTGACAGGGTAACGTTTTTCCTATGTCTGACGTTCGCGCGCCCATTCCCGCCCTTGGTACCCTGCTGACCGCCATGGTCACCCCGTTCACCGACGACGGCAAGGTGGACTACGACCAAGCCGCGGCACTGGCAGAAAAGCTGGTCCAGGATGGCTGCGATGGACTGGTGGTTACAGGCACCACCGGAGAGACGTCCACCCTCACGGACGACGAAAACCTGGGCATGTTCCGGGCTGTCAAGGAAGCCGTCGGTGGCAAGGCTGCCATTATCGCGGGCACGGGCACCAACGACACTGCCCACTCGGTGCACCTTTCGCAGCGCGCTGCCGAGTTGGGCGTCGATGGTCTCCTGATCGTGACCCCTTACTACAACAAGCCAAGCCAGGCTGGTGTGCGCGCCCACTTCGAGACCATTGCCTCGGCTACCGACTTGCCGGTGATGCTCTATGACATTCCCGGACGGTCCTCCATCGCCATTGCGCCGGAGACCATGATCGAACTGGCCAAGCACCAGAACATTGTGGCCGTCAAGGATGCGAAGGCTGATTTCGCTGCCGCTACCCGCGTCATGGCTGAGACCGACCTTCTTTTCTACTCCGGCGATGACGGCCTGACCCTCCAGTGGATGGCCCTCGGCGCCGTCGGACTGGTGGGCGTCACCACCCACGTGGCTACGCGCCGCTTCCGCGAGCTGATCGACGCCGTCAACAACAACGACCTCGCTACGGCGCGGTCCATCAACTTTGAACTGGAGCCGGTGGTTCGTGGAACCATGACCCGGGTCCAAGGCGCAGTAGCCGCCAAGCAGATTCTCAAGTGGCAGGGAGTCCTGCCCAACTCGGTTGTCCGTTTGCCCCTCGTGGAGCCGGACGCGGCCGAGATCGAAATCATCCGCGGGGATTTGGCGGAAGCCGGAATGGACTTCACCGTCCAGGATGGTTCCGCCGGAAAGTAGCACAATATGACCCAAACCGCCCTTCCCGGACTGGTTACGCCGCCGAAACTGCCGAAAGGCACGCTGCGGATCGTTCCGCTCGGTGGACTGGGAGAGATCGGCCGCAACATGGCGGTCTTCGAGATCGACGGCAAGCTGCTCATAGTCGACTGCGGGGTACTTTTCCCCGAGGAGACGCAGCCCGGCGTTGATCTGATCCTGCCCGATTTCTCCTACATCGAGAACCGGCTGGAGGACGTGGTCGGGGTTGTCCTCACCCACGGCCACGAGGACCACATTGGCGCGGTTCCCTACCTGCTGCGCCTCAAGGCCGACATTCCGCTGATCGGTTCCCAGCTCACCCTTGCGCTGGTGGAAGCGAAGCTGCAGGAGCACCGGATCAAGCCTTACACGCTCACCGTCACGGAGGGCCAGGTTGAGCAGTTCGGTCCCTTCGAGTGTGAATTCGTTGCCGTCAACCACTCCATTCCGGATGCCTTGGCCGTCTTTATCCGTACCGAAGGGGGCAACGTCCTCCATACCGGTGACTTCAAGATGGACCAGTTGCCGTTGGATGGCCGCATCACGGACCTCCGGCACTTTGCCCGCCTCGGTGAGGAAGGAGTCGACCTCTTCATGGCCGACTCCACCAACGCCGACGTGCCTGGCTTCACCACGGCAGAGAAGGAAATCGGGCCAACACTGGACCGACTCTTCGGGCAGGCAAAGAAGCGCATCATTGTGGCTTCCTTCTCCTCCCATGTGCACCGTGTCCAGCAGGTACTCGATGCAGCAGCAAAGCACGGACGCAAGGTCGCCTTCGTGGGCCGCTCCATGGTGCGGAACATGGCCATCGCCGCCAAGCTTGGTTACCTGGAGGTTCCTGACGGCATCCTGGTGGACATCAAGAACATCGACAACATGCCGGACGATCGCGTGGTCCTCATGTCCACGGGGTCCCAGGGTGAGCCGATGGCAGCCCTTTCGCGCATGGCCAACGGCGACCACCGGGTGATTGTCGGCAAGGGCGATACCGTCATCCTGGCGTCCAGCCTCATCCCCGGCAACGAGAACGCCGTATTCCGCATCATCAACGGTCTCCTCAAGCTTGGAGCCGACGTCATCCACAAGGGCACGGCCAAGGTCCACGTCTCCGGTCACGCGGCGGCGGGGGAGTTGCTCTATTGCTACAACATCCTTGAGCCGCTCAACGCCATGCCGGTGCACGGTGAAACGCGCCACCTGATCGCCAACGGGAACATTGCCCTGGAATCAGGCGTGCCGTCGGATGGCATCATCCTCAGCGATAACGGCACCGTGATCGACCTCAAGGACCACGTGGCGAACATTGTGGGCCAAGTGGAGGTGGGCTTCGTCTACGTGGATGGTTCGAGCGTTGGCGAAATCACTGACGCAGACCTGAAGGACCGCCGCGTCCTCGGCGACGAAGGCTTCATTTCCGTCATCACGGTCATCAGCCGCACCACCGGCAAAATCGTGTCCGGACCGGAGATCCACGCCCGTGGCGTCGCTGAAGACGACTCGGTCTTCGACGAGATCATCCCGAAGATCAACGCCGCACTCGAAGAGGCTGTGCTGAATCACACAGACCACACGAACCACCAGTTGCAACAGGTGGTTCGCAGGATCATCGGCACGTGGGTCAACCGCAAGCTTCGCCGCCGTCCAATGATCATCCCGGTGGTCCTGGAGGCCTAGTCCGCCAGCAACATGAATACCCAAGGGGGTCTGAAATCCGCGGATTTCAGACCCCCTTGCGGTACCGTGGCACGTATGGCGACCCGTACTACCTCCGCGCCACGAGGCAGCTCCAGCAATAAATCCGGCGGCACAGGCCGGGGCGGAGCCGCATCCAAAACCAGCTCCGCCAGCAAAAGCGGGCGGGGAAGCACTGCCCGCACCAAGCAAGCAGCCGCCGTCGAGCCCCAGGCTCCGCTTCCGCTTCGCATGCTGTCCGGTGCCTGGCAGGGCATCGGGCACGTGGTGGGTGCCGGCGTGCGCCGGATCGGCCACGATGTCAGCGACCTCGACCCCGCGGACCGCCGGGACGGGGCAGCGCTGTTCAACCTTGTGCTGGGCATCGCGATCGCTACTTTTGCCTGGTGGGGCCTCACCGGGTGGCTCCCGGACATCGTGTACAGCGTGGTCAACGGGACCTTCGGCTGGATGTCCCTGATCCTGCCTTTCATGCTCTTCGTCTGCGCTTTCCGCTTGTTCCGCAAGCCCCAGGATGGCCGCGGAAACAACCGCGTGGGCATCGGATTCATGATCATGACGCTGGCCGGCTCCGGACTTGCCCAGGTCATTGGGGGCCAGCCCACCGTCGCCGATGGCTTCGACGGCCTGCGCCGTGCGGGCGGCATGCTGGGCTTCCTCGCCGCGGCTCCACTTGCCGCCATCCATGTCGCTGTTCCGGTCATTATCTACAGTCTCCTGGCCTTTGTTTCCTTGCTGATCGTTACGGCAACCCCCTTCGGTGCCATTCCCGCCCGGATCCGGGGTGCGTACGAACACCTCATGGGCGTTGACCTCATGGACGACTCCGGCAAGGACGACCACGACCGAAGCTACCTCTACGGCAACGGCTCCTCGTCCGCGCCGCCGAAGAAGAAGAAGCGCATGCGCCTCTTCGGCAAGGATGAAGAACCCGACGCCGGCCTGGAAGGTTACGTCGGTGACGAAGCCTTCGAGCACGCAATAGTCGACGACGATGAAACCCCCGCCGCATCCGCACCGCGTGTACCGCCGGGTGTCCGGCGCCCCACGCAAGCGGAAATTGCCGTGGAGAAGATCAAGGCCGCCCAAGGCCTCGCGGGCGCAAACCCCGGGATCGACAACCCCACGGAAGCCATTCCCGTCCTGACCCCGGAAATGACGGCTCCCGTGGCGGCCCAGGTGCCGGCGCGGCCCGCAACACCTCCGCCTCCGCCCACGCCGATTCCGCAGCGTACGGAGCAGTTGTCACTGGCCGGTGACGTCACGTATACACTGCCTGCCTCCGACTACCTGACGCCGGGCTCCATTCCGAAGGAGCGCACGGAAGCCAACGACGCCGTCGTCGCCGCGCTGACGGACACTCTCACGCAGTTCAACGTCGACGCCGCGGTGACCGGCTTCAGCCGTGGTCCCACCGTGACCCGCTACGAGATTGAGCTCTCTCCCGGCACCAAGGTGGAACGCGTCACGGCGCTGTCCAAGAACATCTCCTATGCCGTGGCTTCCAGTGATGTCCGCATCCTGAGCCCCATCCCGGGCAAGTCCGCGATCGGCATCGAGATCCCGAACACCGACCGCGAGACGGTGTCCCTGGGTGATGTCCTCCGGAGCCAGAATGCCCGCCGTACCGACCACCCGATGGTCATGGGCGTGGGCAAGGACGTTGAGGGCGGCTACGTCGTGGCCAACCTCGCCAAAATGCCCCACCTCCTGGTCGCCGGTGCTACCGGTGCAGGTAAGTCGAGCTTCGTGAACTCCATGATCACCTCCATCCTCATGCGCGCAACGCCGGATGAAGTCCGCATGGTCATGGTGGACCCCAAGCGTGTGGAACTCACCGCCTACGAGGGCGTCCCGCACCTCATCACGCCAATCATCACCAACCCCAAGAAGGCCGCAGAGGCCCTCCAATGGGTGGTCCGGGAAATGGACGCCCGCTACGACGACCTCGCCAACTACGGCTACAAGCACATTGATGACTTCAACAAGGCCGTCCGTGCGGGCAAGGTCACGCCGCCGGTCGATTCCAAGCGCGTCATCAAGCCCTACCCCTACCTGCTGGTCATCGTGGACGAACTCGCGGACCTCATGATGGTGGCACCGCGTGACGTCGAAGACTCGATTGTCCGTATCACCCAGCTGGCCCGTGCCGCCGGTATCCACCTGGTGCTGGCCACCCAGCGTCCATCCGTGGACGTCGTCACGGGCCTCATCAAGGCCAACGTGCCGTCCCGCATGGCGTTCGCCACCTCCTCCGTGACGGATTCCCGCGTGGTCCTGGACCAGCCAGGCGCCGAGAAGCTCATTGGCCAAGGTGACGCACTGTTCCTGCCCATGGGCGCTTCGAAGGCCATGCGTGTCCAGGGTGCCTGGGTGACCGAGTCCGAGATCCACAAGGTCGTTGAGCACGTCAAGGGCCAGTTGCAGGCCGTCTACCGTGACGACGTCGCAGCCGAGGCTCCCAAGAAGCAGATCGACGACGACATCGGAGACGACCTCGAGGTCCTGCTCCAGGCTACGGAGCTGGTGGTCACCACGCAGTTCGGTTCGACGTCCATGCTGCAGCGCAAGCTGCGCGTCGGCTTCGCCAAGGCCGGACGACTGATGGACCTCTTGGAATCCCGCGGCGTCGTGGGCCCGTCCGAAGGTTCCAAGGCCCGCGATGTCCTGGTCAAGCCCGATGACCTCGCCGCTGTACTTGCTGCGATGAAGGGCCAGGAGTCACCGGCCACCCCTGATGCCCACACGGCCGCCCTGAGCGACAACGCGAACTCGAACATCGCCGTCGGCGGTTATGCAGAGGACCTGGTGCAGGCGGACCTGGACAACCGGACCCAGGCTGTTGAGTACTATGACGGCGCGGACGGCCCGGATGACGACGACGAGGGCGGCGAAGACGCCTGGTCGCTCACAGGACGTTAGCCCCCAAAGCGGCCGTCGCAAAGACGGTAGCCTAGAGGGGTGACTACAGCCGAGGGTGATAACGCGACCTCCAGCAGTTCCGATATCTGGAACCTGCCCAACATCCTCACGATGCTACGCATCGTCCTGGTGCCGTTCTTCGTCTGGTTCCTGCTGGCCGATAACGGCGCGTACGGGATCTGGCGCTGGGCGGCGGTGGTTGCCTTCGCTGTAGCGATCTACACCGACAAGCTCGACGGCGACATCGCCCGGGCGCGCGGCCTTATTACCAACTTCGGCAAAATCGCGGACCCCATTGCCGACAAACTGCTCATCGGCTCAGCGTTGGTGCTCCTGTCCATCCTGGGGGAGTTGCCCTGGTGGGTCACCATCCTCATCCTGGTCCGTGAATGGGGCATTACGGCACTGCGCTTCGTTGTGATCCGCTACGGGGTCATGCCCGCTTCCCGTGGCGGCAAGCTCAAGACCGTCGTTCAAACAGTGGCGATCTTCCTGTACATCCTTCCCCTCCAGGCGATCGCCCCATGGCTGGGCGCCGTCGCTTTCCTGGTCATGATGGTTGCCCTCGCCATTACGTTGTGGACCGGCGTCGAATATGTCATCCAGGCCATGCGGCTGCGCGCAGCGGGACGTCGCGCGTGAAGTCCGGGAGCGGTGCGGCAGAAACCGCGGCGACGGTGGTGGGCGCCGCCGTCCGCAGTGGCCTCACGGTGGCTACGGCTGAGTCCTTGACTGCAGGTCTCGTGGCCGCAACGCTCGCCAACACTCCGGGCGCTTCGGCCATGCTGCAAGGCGGTGTGGTCGCTTACCAGAACTCGGTCAAGGCCGGCATCCTGGGCGTGCCGGAGGAGCTTCTTGCATCGGTCGGCTCCGTTGACGGCGGTGTCGCCGAGGCAATGGCCGACGGCGCACGCCGGGCTTGCGCTTCCGACGTCGGGATTTCGACGACCGGCGTCGCCGGACCGGAGCCGCACGACGGCAAAGATGTCGGCACCGTGTTCATTGGCGTGGCGTCTGCGCTGGGGGTGGCGTCGTTCGAGTACAGCTTCGACGGCGACCGTCAGTCCATCCGCGAACAGGCCTGCGACGCCGCCCTGGCGCGCCTGCTTGCCGCGCTGGGTGACCTTGGTTACCGTTCGTAAAGTAGTCGGGAACAAAAACTCATTGCCAATAGTTGTGTCATTGTGTCGCTTCGGAAGAGCCGGGGCGCCTAGGATGTAAAAACATACCCGGTCCGCCAGCCAGCGAACCGGATCAACGAGGGAGCATGGCGATACAGATGGTAAAGCAGCCCGTATCCGTAAACGGCGTTGTCCGCTGGAAGGATGTGGGCTTGGCTGATCAGGCACAGAGCGAACAGAAGGAGCGCAAAATGGTTGTACTACGCCACGAGATCGGTGATGTACTGCGCGATGTCCGCCAGCGTCAGGGCCGTACCCTTCGCGAGGTTTCGCACAGCGCCCGCGTCTCACTTGGCTACTTGAGCGAAGTGGAACGGGGCCAGAAGGAGGCTTCTTCCGAGCTCCTGTCCTCTATCTGCACAGCCTTGGACGTTCCTTTGTCCCACATGCTTCGCGAAGTCAGCGACCGCGTGGCCGTCGCAGAAGGTGTTGCTGTCCCGGACACCGTCCCGCAGGAATTCTCACAGCGTTATGGCCGCGATCTGGGCCTCTCGGACGACTTCCCCCAGGGAATGCTCTCCGGAGCCCGCTAAACGGTTCCATAAGTAACGAAGAAGGTCCCCAGCCTGAGGCTGGGGACCTTCTTTCTTTAGCGCTGCGGCGTCGCGTCACGCGCCCGGGGGGTTGTCCGCGGAATCGGCTCCTGCTTCCTTGGTTCCCAGATCCCTGAGCGCGCCGTCACCGTAGATGGCATTCAGGCGACCCATGTAGTCGGCCAGGGTCTGGACATCTTCCAAGGGCCACTCACCGAGGCGTTCCCTGAAGACCTGGCGCCGGGCATCCTGGACGAGGTGCATCTTCTCTTCGCCCTTTTCGGTCAGGCGGATGGATTGTGCCCGCCCGTCCTGCGGATCCGCTTCCTTGTAGACGAGGCCGATGCTCTCAAGGAAGGCGATCTGGCGGCTTACCGATGGCTTGCCGACGCCGATGCAAGTGGCCAACTCGGTGAGGCGGATGGGGCCTTCCCTGCGGATGACGGTGAGCAAACCGTAGGCGGCCGGTTCCATGTCCGGATGGACCTGGCGGGACAGTTGGTGGGAGATCGAACGGGCGCGGCGCCAGAGCAGGCTCAGCTGGTGTTCCACCTGCTGGAGGGCGTCGTCGACGTCGTCGCCTGGCACGGCCGGACCTGGCGCGCTCTGGAGAGGATTGCTCATGGCAACCATTCTAGAGTCCACTGCCATGAGAGACTCTATCCGTGAGGGCAAGTGACTTTTGGCGATTGATGGACGATGAATTCGGGGCCGGCTATTCCCGTGTCCTGGCCAACTCGCTGGTACTCGCCGGTGTGGGCGGGCGGACGGCCGTGGAGGCCCTGGCGGCCGGATACCATCCCCGTGAGGTCTGGCTGGCCGTGTGCGAGGTCCAGGACGTACCCCCCGAGCGCAGGCTCGGCAGGGACATCAAGCCCGCCTCGAACTGACTCTGCCGCTGGCAGGAACGCCTCGGCGCCGGGAGACACGCCGCACCATTGTTCGAATATCTGTTCGGATGGGGATATGCTCCTGTGAGAGGAAAATTGATCCCGTAGGACGCATTCCAACAGCATTCGGCAAGCAGGTTATCCACATAGCCGGAGTCGGCACCTAAAAATGTCAGGCCGCCGTAATAGCGTCTGGGATGACAGGAAAGCGGCCTATCGGGCCACTCCACAGCGAGAAAGCATCAGAGGTGTGAACCATGGCGGCAACCCCGGATCGTGAAAAGGCGCTCGAAGCAGCGCTTGCCCAGATCGACAAGCAGTTCGGCAAAGGCTCCATCATGCGTTTGGGTGATGACACCCGTGCGCCCATCGAAGTCATTCCCACCGGTTCCATTGCGCTGGACGTGGCCCTCGGCATCGGCGGCCTGCCCCGCGGCCGCGTCGTGGAAATCTACGGTCCTGAATCGTCGGGTAAGACCACCGTGGCGCTGCACGCCGTAGCCAACGCACAGCGCGCCGGCGGTATCGCCGCGTTCATTGACGCCGAGCACGCGCTGGACCCGGACTACGCCGCGAAGCTGGGTGTGGACACCGACGCCCTCCTCGTTTCCCAGCCGGATACGGGTGAGCAGGCCCTGGAAATCATGGACATGCTGGTGGGCTCCGGTTCGCTGGACATCATCGTCATCGACTCCGTCGCCGCGTTGGTACCCCGTGCCGAAATCGAAGGCGAAATGGGTGACTCCCACGTTGGCCTCCAGGCGCGCCTTATGAGCCAGGCGCTGCGTAAGATCACTGGTCGTTTGAGCCAGACCAAGACCACTGCCATCTTCATCAACCAGCTGCGTGAGAAGATCGGCGTCTTCTTTGGCTCGCCGGAAACCACCACCGGTGGCAAGGCGCTTAAGTTCTACGCTTCGGTCCGCATCGACGTTCGTCGCATCCAGACGCTGAAGGAGGGCGCGGATTCCGTAGGTAACCGCACCAAGGCCAAGATCGTCAAGAACAAGATGGCTCCGCCGTTCAAGATCGCCGAGTTCGACATCATCTATGGTCAGGGCATCTCCCGCGAGGGTGGCATCATCGACATGGGCGTTGAGCACGGCATCATCAAGAAGTCCGGTTCGTGGTTTACCTACGACGGCGACCAGCTCGGCCAGGGCATGGAAAACTCGCGGCGGTTCCTGCGGGACAACCCCGAGTTGGCGCAGGAACTGGAGCGCCTGATCAAGGAAAAGCTTGGCGTTGGCGTCAAGCCGGAGGAAGACTCCCCAAAGCTGAAGGCCGTTGACGGCTAGCACCGGGCCGGACCCGGAGTCTGCCCTGGCTGCAGACTCCGAGCCCGACCCTGAGTCCGTGGCGCGTGCCATCGTCCTGCGACAGTTGACGATGGCGCCACGGAGCCGCCTGCAGTTGTCCCGCAAACTGGCGGAACGCAATGTTCCCAAGGACGTTGCCGAGGCGGTACTGGACCGCTTCGAGGAAGTTCAGCTGATTGATGACGCTGAATTCGCCCGGATGTGGGTGCGGAGCCGTTCACAAAGCAAGAAACTGGCCAAAGGTGCACTTCGTCGCGAACTGGCTGATAAGGGCATCGTCCTCGAGGCCGCCGAGGAAGCACTGTCGCAACTCAGTGACCAGGATGAAGAGTCAGCCGCGAGGGATCTGGTGCAGCGTAAGCTTCGGCCGGGCATGAACCTCTCGGACCGTGCCGAGCGGGACAAGTACACGCGTAGGTTGGCCTCCATGTTGGCGCGCAAGGGCTACGCTCCATCGTTGGCCTTCAGGATCGTCGGTGAGGTGCTGGCAGAAGCCGGTACCCTTGAGTAGTGAGTTTGACCATTCCCTCCCCAACACCTGCCACCGCTGCTTCGACTGAGCCCCGGACGTATCAGGTCCGTACTTTCGGTTGCCAGATGAACGTCCATGATTCCGAGCGCATGGCGGGCCTGCTAGAGGACGCCGGCTACGTTCCTGCAGAGGGCGACGTTGCCGATGTCGTTGTCTTCAACACGTGCGCTGTGCGGGAGAATGCGGATAACAAGCTCTACGGAAACCTTGGGCAATTGCGGCAGGTCAAGGAATCCCATCCCGGCATGCAGATTGCCGTTGGCGGGTGCCTGGCGCAGAAGGACCGCGAGACCATTGTCCGGAAAGCGCCGTGGGTGGATGCTGTCTTCGGCACCCACAATGTGGGCGCCCTGCCGGCCCTCCTCAAGCGGGCCCGGCACAACAACGAGGCCCAACTCGAAATCCTGGAATCCCTGGACGTCTTCCCGTCCACGCTTCCTACCAAGCGTGAGTCTGTGTACTCGGGGTGGGTTTCCATTTCAGTCGGTTGCAACAACACCTGCACGTTTTGCATCGTTCCCTCGCTGCGCGGCAAGGAAAAGGACCGCCGTCCAGGCGAGATCCTCGCGGAAATCCAGGCCCTCGTCGATGACGGCGTTGTCGAAGTGACGTTGCTGGGCCAGAACGTGAACTCGTACGGGGTGGAATTCGGCGATCGCCTGGCTTTCTCCAAGCTCCTCCGTGCCTGCGGTGACATCGAGGGTCTCGAACGCGTGCGGTTTACCAGCCCCCACCCCGCGGCCTTCACCGATGACGTCATCGATGCCATGGCTGAAACCCCCAATGTGATGCCGCAGCTTCATATGCCACTGCAGTCGGGATCGGACAAAGTCCTCAAGGACATGCGTCGTTCCTACCGCTCCAGCCGCTTCCTGGGCATCCTGGACAAAGTGCGTGAGCGGATTCCGCACGCTGCCATCACCACTGACATCATTGTTGGATTCCCGGGTGAAACCGAAGAGGATTTCCAAGCGACCTTGGACGTCGTGGAGAAGTCGCGGTTCTCCTCGGCCTTCACGTTCCAGTACTCCAAGCGTCCGGGAACACCGGCAGCGGACTTGCCTGATCAGCTGCCTAAAGCGGTGGTCCAGGAGCGCTTCGAACGGCTCACTGCCCTGCAGGACCGTATCGCCGCCGAGGAAAACGCCGCGCAGCTTGGCCGGCAGGTCGAGGTCCTGGTGACAGCCCAGGCAGGCAGGAAGGCCGAGGAGACCCATCGGCTTTCCGGGCGGTCCAAGGACCAGCGGCTTGTGCACTTTTCCGTCCCTGACGGTGCCGAAACCCCCCGTCCCGGGGACTTCGTGACGGTGACCATTACGGAAGCAGCCGCTTTCCACTTGGTAGCCGACCCCGCGACAACCAGTGACTACGTCCTGCGGCGTTCCAGGGCCGGAGATGCCTGGGACCGTTCGCAGGCCGACTCCTGCGGTGTTCCCGCACCAGGCACATCCGGCGGCAAGACCGGGGTGTCCTTGGGCATGCCCGCATTGCCGATCCGCCGCGCGTAGCCGCGTCGTCCATTCCATGTCGGATTCCCAGCAGGCCCGGCCTGTCATCGCCGTGGTCGGGCCCACAGGTTCGGGCAAGTCGGATCTGGGCGTCAACATCGCCCTGGCGCTCGGTGGAGAAGTCATCAATGCTGACGCGCTGCAGTTCTACCGGGGCATGGACATCGGCACAGCCAAGATCAGCATGGAAGAGCGGAAAGGCGTTCCGCATCATCTCCTGGACATCATGGATGTCACGCAAGAGGCAAGCGTGGCGGACTTCCAAAGCGAATGCCGCGCAGTCATCGCGGACATCCACTCCAGGGGGAAGCACGCCATTCTGGTGGGCGGATCCGGACTGTACGTGCGCGCGGCCCTGGACATCCTGGAGTTTCCGGGAACGGATCCCGCTCTGCGCCGAAGCCTCGAGGACGAATACGAAGCCAAAGGACTGGCTCCGCTCAGGGCCCGCCTGGAGGAAGTGGACCCGGTCTCGGCAGCCCGTCTTGGCGACGCCCGAAGGGTAATTCGTGCTTTGGAGGTGCACGGACTGACAGGTCGGGCCTTCAGTTCCTTCATGCCCCAGAGGGAGTACTATCAACCCGCTGTTCAGATCGGCCTTTCCGTTGACCGCGAAGAACTCAGGGAGCGGCTTGCCCGCCGAGTGCACCGCATGGTCGAGACCGGCCTGGAGAACGAGGTCGCGCGACTCGACACCTTGGGATTGCGCCAGGGCAAAACAGCATCAAGGGCTCTGGGGTACGCCCAGTTCCTCAAAGTCCTGGACGGTGAGATGGACGTGCCGGCCGCGGCCGAGGAGACCATCGTCGCCACAAGGCAGTTCGCGCGCCGCCAGCTCACCTGGTTCCGGGCAGACCCACGGATCTCATGGTTGGACTGGAAGGACCCCGGGCTGACATCCCGGGCCGTGTCGGCAATCCTCGCCCAGGGGTAACCTTGGGTGATTTCTGGCCGAACACACGTGGAAGGTAGCCTTGGTTCCATGGATGAAACCGCCTCAGTTCCCACCCGCCAGCCCTCGGCTGCCGGGGCTGCCGAACCCACATCGAGCCTTGCCGGATTGGCGTTCTCAAAAGGGCACGGGACAGGCAACGATTTCGTCCTGATCGCCGATCCCGGCGACGCCCACGAGATCACTCCCGAACAGGTGGCACACTTGTGCGATCGCCACACGGGCATCGGTGGCGACGGACTTATCCGTGCAGTTCCCTCAAGGTTCCTCCCGGAAGGGCGGGCACTCCTGGAAGTGGACCCTGCTGCGGAGTGGTTCATGGACTACCGCAACGGCGACGGTTCGCTGTCCGAAATGTGCGGCAACGGCGTGCGCGTCTTCGTTCACTTCCTCAATGAGCAGGGATTGGTGGACCTTGGTCCCGGCGAAACCCTCACCATCGGCACGCGTGGCGGAGTCAAGAAAGTAGTCCGTACCGTGAACGGCTACGCGGTGGACATGGGCCCTTGGGAGTTCATTTTCCCGGACGAGGCAACCAGCAAGGCCATGGATGCCCTGGTCAGCGCGGACGGCCTGGAAGTGGCACGCCCCGGCCTTTCGGTCAGTATGGGCAACCCGCACACAGTCGTTGCCTTGGCCGAACTCAGCGAGCTTTCAGCCACCCAGCTGTTCAAGGCTCCGGTTGTTGATCCCAAGCCGGTCAACGGCACCAATGTTGAATTCGTTGTTCCGGCCGAACCGTTGGTCGAAGACGGCGTCGGAACCATCACCATGCGCGTGCACGAGCGGGGAGTGGGGGAGACCCAGTCCTGCGGTACGGGAGCCTGCGCAGCAGCGGTTGCAATCCGTCACTGGGCCGGCAGTACGGCGCCCAACGACTGGCACGTCAAGGTTCCCGGCGGCGTCGTCGGTGTTAAGTTCTTCCCCGGCGCCGGTGGCCGTGAGCACGTTGAACTGAGCGGCCCCGCCGTCATAGTGGCTAGCGGGACGCTTTCCTGACCCGAATGATCCTGAAGGACTTCGATGTGCTTTCGCGGGAAACGCTGAAAGACGCATCCAGTTCAGAAGCCAGCCACCGCTGCAAGGAATCCGAACCCAGGTTCTTCTGAACCACCAGCCATGCGTTTCCTCCCGGCGCCAGCCGCGGCAACCAGGTCAGCAACAACGAGTGGAGTTCATCCTTGCCGATCCGGATGGGCGGATTGGACCAGATGGTGTCGAACTCGACGGCGGGGTCCACCTCATGCGGGAGGCTGGCGGTCACGTTGTCCAGGCCCAGGGCCGCTGCGTTCTCGTTGGTCAGGGTCACGCAGCGTTCGTTGACGTCGACGGCGTACACGCGGGCGTGCGGGGCCATCAAAGCAAGGGTGAGGGCTATCGGACCCCAGCCGCAGCCGATGTCCAGCAGATTGCCTTGGGGAGCGGGCGGTGGAACCTCTGACAGGAGAATTGCCGTTCCCTTGTCCACGCCGTCGGGGCTGAAGATGCCGGATGACGTCTGCAGGTGGCGCGTAGCTCCAGCGAGTTCAACTGTGAGTGGCTTACGGGTGAACGGCCCAGCCGGCTGGGCGGTGAAATAGTGTGCAGACTCCATAATTTGCCAGATTAGTTGGCTATTGGCGCCTTGGGAAACCGCCATGGTCCCAGGTTCGTTTGACACGGCTGATAGTGTTGAGGTCATGTTCTTGATCTTTGAGTAATCGGCCGAACCACGCCTGCTTTCCAGGCGTTCCCCGGCACCGCCCGCGACGCAGGTCCGGCTTGGCACCATGCCCGGCCCATGACCTTTCCGCCCGGCAGGTCCCACGGCACATGTTGGCGCCACTTCCTCGTGGCGCCGGACGCTCAGAAGATCAAAGCCCCACCCATGCCTTCACATGATGGTATTCCCGGAACCGGGCCGTCGTGCGAACCCTGGTGGGCAGCATAACGACTTCAAGCAGGCCAGGACCTCCCTGCGGATCCACCCGTCAGATCACCGACGCCACGTCCCCGACAGGCCAGTGGCGTTCAGCACACAGGAGGCCACTTTGGCCCAAGCCCGTCAGCCCAGCGCGAAGAGCGCCCCATCGAGCGACAAACAGCACTATTCTGGAATTGCCGAACAGTCTAAGGAGACCATGACCACCCAGAAGCACTCCGGATCCGATTCCGACGCCCAGGACATGAGTCCTGAACAAATCCAGGCCGTCATCGACCGGATTCTTTCCAAGGATGCCCCCGCACAGGCATCCGAAGACAACGACACCAGTGGTGTGTTCGGCAAGGCGCAGGCCATCTCGACCCTGGACCAAGAGCACAGTATCTACGACGGCGACCAGGAAGACCTGGCCGAGCGTCGCGCCTTGCGCCGCACCGCGGGGTTGTCGACTGAACTCGAAGACGTCACAGAGGTCGAATACCGGCAGCTGCGCCTTGAACGCGTTGTGCTGGCTGGTCTGTGGACAGAAGGTACCCTGGCCGACGCCGAGAACTCGCTGCGCGAACTGGCGGCCCTTGCCGAGACCGCAGGTTCTGAAGTACTTGATGGCCTGGTCCAACGCCGCTCCAAGCCGGACCCGGGAACGTTCCTTGGATCCGGCAAGGCACAGGAACTCAAGGACATTGTCGCTGCCACAGGCGCGGACACTGTCGTGGTGGACACTGAACTGGCACCGTCACAGCGACGCGGTCTTGAGGACATCGTGAAGGTCAAGGTCGTTGACCGGACCACGCTGATCCTGGATATCTTCGCCCAGCACGCCAAGAGCCGCGAAGGCAAGGCCCAGGTGGAGCTCGCGCAGCTGGAATACCTGCTTCCACGCCTGCGTGGTTGGGGTGACTCCATGTCCCGGCAGGCCGGCGGCCAGGTGGGCGGGGCCGGGGCAGGCATGGGCTCGCGCGGTCCCGGTGAAACCAAGATCGAACTCGACCGCCGCCGAATCCGCACACGCATGGCCAAACTGCGCCGGGAAATCGCCGCGATGAAGCCGGCCCGTGAGACCAAACGTGCCAACCGCCGTCGTAATGCTGTTCCGTCCGTCGCGATTGCCGGGTACACCAACGCCGGTAAGTCGTCGTTGTTGAACCGCCTCACCGACGCAGGTGTCCTTGTGGAGAACGCACTGTTCGCCACTCTGGATCCCACGGTCCGCAAAGCGCAGACTCCTGACGGCATCGGCTACACACTGGCCGACACCGTGGGATTCGTGCGCTCATTGCCGACCCAGCTCGTTGAGGCCTTCCGCTCAACGCTCGAGGAAGTGGCCGATGCGGACCTCATCCTCCATGTCGTGGATGCATCCCACCCTGACCCCGAAGGTCAGATCGCAGCAGTGCGCACTGTCTTCACCGAGGTCGACGCCCGCAAGGTTCCCGAGATCATCGTCCTGAACAAGGTTGATGTGGCCGATCCTTTCGTGGTGGAGCGCCTCAAGCAGAAGGAACCCCGGCACGCAGTGGTTTCCACCCGCACAGGACAGGGAATCGCCGAACTGCTGGAGGACATCAGCCGGTCCATACCGCGCCCCGGGGTGCGGCTTGAAGTGCTCATCCCGTACGACCGCGGCGACATGATCAACAAGCTGCACAATTCCGATTCCGAGATCCTCAGCCTGGAACACGAGGAAAGCGGGACGCGCGTGGTGGCGATGGTCCGTGAAGGTCTGGCAGCTGAGCTGGAGTCATTCGTCAGTAATGGTTGAGAAGGTGGCGGCGGACGCCGTCGAGTCGGTGGGAGAGAAGACCACCCTGGAATTGTTGGACCGGGCTGTCGCCGGAATGGGCGGCCAAAGCCGTGCCGGCCAGCACGAAATGGCCAAGCACGTCACCCGGGCCATTGAGACCGGGGAACATCTGCTGGTCCAAGCGGGAACCGGTACGGGTAAGTCATTGGCGTACCTGATTCCGTTGATCGCCCATTCCATGGACAGCGATAAACCGACGCTCGTGTCCACCGCCACCTTGGCTTTGCAGACCCAGATCGTAGGCAGGGATCTTCCGCGTTTGCTGGAGACCATCAATCCTGCCCTGGACCGTCCGGTCAATGTCGCGCTCGTGAAGGGCAGGGCAAACTACGTCTGCCTGCAAAAGCTCGAGGGCGGCTTCCCGAGTGAGGAGCCCTCCGAAGGACAACTTTTCTCCCTCGGTGAGGACACGAGCGTGCCGCACTTCGCGGCGTCGGTCGGTGGCCCGTCGTCCCAGCTGGGCAAGGAGGTTGTCCGGCTCCGGGAGTGGGCCGAAACGACGGCCACCGGCGACCGGGACGAGCTCATGCCAGGGGTCACGGACCGTGCCTGGCGGCAGGTCTCCGTGACGTCCATGGAGTGCCTTGGGGCCCAGAAATGTCCGGTTGCCGAGGAGTGCTTCAGCGAGCTGGCACGCGCCCGGGCAGCCGAAGCCGACGTCGTGGTCACCAACCACGCCATGTTGGCCGTCAGCGCGTTCGAAGGCTTGGCGGTGCTGCCCGAGTACGACGTCGTGGTGGTGGACGAGGCCCACGAGCTTCAGGACCGGGTCACAGGGGCAGTGTCAGGGCAACTCTCTGTAGCCATGGTGCACGCCGCGGCATCAAGCGCCCGCAAGCACACAGCCATCACCGTTGACGCCCTGAATGCGGCCGCGGATAGGCTGGACATGGCTATTGCGGGAGTACCCAACGGGCTCCTTCCCAGCGGACTCAACGACGAACAACTCGATTGCCTGGACCAGCTGCGCGACGCCACACGGGCGGCCCTGTCCGATTCGAAGACGGATTCCTCCAGTGCCGCGGACGGCGGACGGCAGCTGGCACGTTCGCGGCTGATGCTCATCCTTGAGCTGTGCGAACGGATGCTCGCTGCCAAGGAGAACCGCGAAGTAGTGTGGTTCTCCCGTAACAGCACTTTTGATCCCCAGCAGGGATACTCCCAACCTGACGAGACCGCGCCTGCGCTCATCAACATCGCGCCGCTGAGCGTGGCAGGCAGGTTGCGCGAGGGATTGTTCGCCGGACACACGGTGGTGCTGACCTCGGCCACGCTGGCCATCGGCTCGGCTTTTGAACCCGCGGCCGGAGGCCTCGGCCTGATTGGCGACGGCGCGCCCAGCTGGACAGGAATCGACGTCGGATCTCCTTTTGATTACCCCAAACAGGGGGTGCTGTACGTGGCGAAGCACCTTCCGAAACCCGGTCGGGGCACGTCACCGGAGGCCTTGGACGAATTGGAAGACCTCATCCGGGCATCCGGCGGGGGAGCACTGTGTCTCTTCTCCTCACGGCGGGCCGCCGAGGAAGCTGCGGACGCCATGCGGCTGCGCCTGGACGTGGATATCCTCTGTCAAGGCGAATCGACCATGGCTGCGTTGGTGAAGCAATTTGCCGACGAGCCGGATACTTGCCTCTTCGGAACCATGTCGCTGTGGCAAGGGGTGGACGTACCCGGCGGCTCATGCCGTCTGGTGGTTATTGACCGGATTCCCTTCCCGCGTCCTGACGATCCCCTGATGACCGCCCGTTCCCGTGCCGTGGCACAGTCCGGAGGGAACGGGTTCATGGCTGTTTCCGCCACCCACGCAGCCATCCGGCTCGCGCAGGGTGCAGGGCGCCTGATCCGTTCCACCGGTGACAAGGGCGTAGTGGCAGTCCTTGATTCACGCCTCTCGACGGAACGTTACGGCGGGTTCCTGCGGGCCGCCCTGCCGCCGTTCTGGGCGACCACTGACCGCACCGTGGTTCGTGGTGTCCTGGAGCGCTTGGGATCCGCCAAGAAGGCGTAGAGGACAGTCAGCTCCGGGCCCCTTACGGGTCGGAAAAAGCTAGAGGGACCTCAGTACCGAAACGACCTTGCCCATGATGGTTGCCTGGTCGCCGAGAATGGGTTCGTACTGGGTGTTTTGGGGCAGCAGCCAGGTATGGCCATCGCGCTGTCGGAACGTCTTTACAGTGGCTTCGTCGTCCAGCAAAGCGGCCACGATGTCGCCGTTGATGGCGTCGTTCTGGCGGCGGACAACGACCCAGTCGCCGTCGCAGATCGCGGCATCAATCATGGAGTCGCCAGCGACTTTCAACATGAAGAGCTCACCGTGTCCCACCAGTTGCCGGGGCAGGGGGAGCACGTCCTCAACTGTCTGGTCGGCCAGGATGGGTCCGCCTGCCGCGATGCGGCCAACCAGCGGAACCATGGCGGTGTCGCTTGCGCTGGTGAGTTCTGTCACAGCCAGGCCGCCGGTGCTCCGAAGCGTTGCCGGTGCCTCCACGCCCGGGATGGGGCCGCCGTCCAGGGTCAAGGGCATCAGTACTTCCATTGCGCGGGGACGCTTGGGGTCCCGGCGAAGGTAGCCGAGTTTTTCCAGCTGGGACAACTGGTGGGTAACGCTGGAAAGGCTGGCCAGTCCAACGGTGTCCCCGATTTCGCGCATGCTGGGCGGATAGCCGTTGTCGTTGACTGACCGCTGGATGGTTTCCAGGATCTTTTTCTGGCGCACGGTCAGGCTCTTGGGAGTCTTGGGAGGCTGTTGGCTCCGCAGGGGTACCCCGCCGCCTGTGGCTTTCGCTGCCATGTTCGCCAATGCCTTTCGTTCCGCCCCGAAACGAACCGGGGATGCAGGGACTGAAAAAATGTCAGACCCTCCTGTTCCACTGAAACAGTGCTGTTCCTTCACTCAAACGTAGGGCAGGCACAGGCGTTTATCAAACATTTGTTCTAGCGAGTCTCGACACCGTTCGTTGATAAGTGCTAAAAATGTCATAGCAAGGTTCGAACATGTGTTCTATAAACCTCGCGCTGAAACTGGATGTTCGAACGAACTGTTCGAATACCGGCCGCAGTCGGGAGGAGCACACAAAGAATTGGCAGCCTTGCTCCGGAAGCTCCGGAGCAAGGCAATAGCTCAGAAGGGCTCAGCTCATGTCCGCAATAACTTCGTTCGCTGATTTCCGCACCACGCAGGCCCCCGCCCGCCTGCGCCTGACCCGCCGTGGCCGGGTGGTGTTCTTCTTCATCCCGGCCATGCTGCTGGCGGCTGTTCTGCTCAGCCTTGCCGGGTTCATCACTTCCCCTGCCAAGGCTTCCGATTCCCAGGCCGAGCTGCAGCCGCCGGTTGCAGTCTCTGTGACAGTCCAGCCCGGTCAGTCCCTGTGGGGCATTGCCGGCGCGGCGGCTCCGGAGCGGGACCCGCGTGATGTCATTGCTGAAATCATCCAGTTGAACGACCTCCGCGGCGGGCGCATCCTTCCGGGGCAGCAGCTGTTCGTCCCGGCCCACTAAGGCTGTTAGCCGGTGGCCGGATCCCGCGCCGCGACGTCATGGTTACTCCGCAGTCCCGCCAGCCCCTTAAACTGTTCCAGTGAGTGAGCAGCTTGAGCGACTTGACCGACTACCCCTCCGGACCAACCTGCGTGGACTGAGCCCCTACGGCGCACCGCAGCTTGATGTCCCCGTTTTGCTCAACGTTAACGAAAACACCCATGGCGTCCCCGCCGATGTTCAGGCGGCGATTACTGAGGCCGTGGCAGCAGCCGCCACAGGACTGAACCGCTATCCTGACCGCGAGTTCACCGATCTTCGTGAGGCCCTCGCCGAGTATCTTGGCCACGGCCTTTCAGCAGACAACATCTGGGCCGCCAACGGGTCCAACGAGGTCCTGCAACAGATCCTGCAGGCGTTTGGCGGCCCGGGACGCAAGGCCCTTGGCTTCCCGCCCACGTATTCCATGTACCCGTTGCTGGCCAGCGGAACGGATACCGAATACATCCGGGGAGTCCGCGCCGATGACTACGGGCTGGATGCCCGGTCGGCGGCTGCGCAGGTGCGCGAAACCGGAGCCAACATCGTTTTCCTGTGCTCACCGAACAACCCCACAGGGACGGGCCTGGGCCTGGATGTGGTGGAGGCCGTGTATGAAGCCGGTGAAGCAAGCCAGGCCATCGTGATCGTGGACGAGGCCTACCACGAGTTCGCCCACGACAACACTCCGAGCGCGTTGACGCTCCTGCCCGGCCGTGAGCGCCTGATCGTTTCGCGCACCATGAGCAAGGCATTTGCCCTGGCAGGTGCCCGGCTCGGCTACATGGCGGCGGCCCCTGAAGTTACGGACGCCATCAGGTTGGTCCGCCTGCCGTACCACTTGTCTGCCATCACGCAGGCCACCGCCCTCGCAGCATTGACTCACCGCGAGGCCCTGATGGCCGACGTTGAGGACATCAAGGTCCAGCGCGATCGGATCGTTACCGAACTTCTCCGCATGGGACTCAAGCCCGCGGCGTCGGACTCGAACTACGTCTTCTTCGGTGGACTCGAGAACCCGCACGAGATCTGGCAAGGGCTGCTCGACGCAGGCGTGCTCATACGTGATGTCGGCATTCCGGGTCACTTGCGGGTTACCGCCGGGACCGAACCGGAAACCACCGCATTCCTTGATGCCCTGGAAGCACTCCTGGAACGCGCAGCGTCACAGCGCGCCTAAACTTGTCAATAGACCCAACCTCCCTCCCTGCATAAGGACGTCCCAATGAGCGAAACCGGCGCCACGCCGTCCGCTGCCCGCACTGCGCGCATGGAGCGCACCACCAGCGAATCTTCCGTATTGGTGGAGATCAACCTGGACGGTTCCGGAATTTCGGACATCAGCACCTCAGTACCGTTCTACGACCACATGCTGACCGCACTGTGCAAGCACTCCCTGATTGACATGACGGTCAAAGCCACAGGTGACACGCACATCGATGCCCACCATACGGTGGAAGACGTCGCCATCACGTTCGGTGAGGTGCTCCGGACGGCCTTGGGCGACAAAGCTGGTATTCGTCGTTTTGGCGAAGCCACGGTGCCTCTGGACGAAGCCCTCGCCCATGCAGTCGTTGATGTTTCCGGACGTCCGTACCTTGTGCACGGTGGTGAACCTGCGGGACAGGAGTACCACCTGATCGGTGGCCACTTCACCGGCTCGTTGACCCGCCATGTTTTCGAGGCAATCACGTTGCACGCCGGAATTTGCCTGCACATGAACGTTCTTGCTGGCCGGGATCCGCACCACATTGTGGAGGCCCAGTTCAAGGCTTTCGCCCGCGCACTGCGTGCCGCCGTAGAGTCCGATCCGCGTGTTGAGGGCATTCCCTCCACCAAGGGGGCACTGTGAGTAGCCAGGTCCTGAAGAACGGCGCAGTGGCTGACGCCACTGCATCCGTTAGGCCTGAGTCGCCGGAGGGCAAGCCGACCGTTACGGTTCTGGACTACGGATCCGGCAACGTCCGGTCCGCCGTCCGCGCGCTTGAGCGGGCGGGTGCCCACGTGGTGCTCAGCGCCAAGCCTGAGGACGTCCTCAACGCCGACGGCCTGGTTGTCCCCGGTGTTGGCGCCTATGAGACCGTGATGAAAGAACTCAAAGCCGTAGACGCCATCCGCATGATTGGACGCCGGGTTGCCGGTGGACGTCCGGTGCTGGCTATCTGCGTGGGCCTCCAGGTTCTTTTCGAGGCCGGCGTCGAGCACGGTACCGAGTCCGAAGGCATGGCCGAATGGCCCGGCAAAGTCGAACTCCTTCCTGCTCCCGTTGTGCCGCACATGGGATGGAACACGGTGGACGTACCTGAGGGTTCCAAGCTGTTCGCCGGTGTGGAGCAGGAGCGTTTCTACTTCGTTCACTCCTACGGTGTGCAGGAGTGGAACTTCGACGTCGTGCAGCCCCGCATGGCGCCCCCCATGGTCACGTGGTCCGAGCACGGCGCACGTTTCATCGCTGCCGTGGAAAACGGCCCGCTGTGCGCCACCCAGTTCCACCCCGAGAAGTCGGGCGACGCCGGGGCCCGCCTCCTGCGCAACTGGGTGGATGGCCTTCGGAAGCCCGCACCGGAAGCTTCCGGAAACGGTGCTGCCTAGATGTGGTCTGTGATCCTCATGGGCCTGGCCGGCCTCCTGGTGGGCGGTGGGATTTCCTTCCACCAGCAAAAGAAGCCCCGCTGGGTCTCTATTTCTTTCTACGTGTTGGCCGGGATGTCCCTGCTGGCTGCGTACCTCCTGACACTTCCCGGTAACTGAACCGCTGGTCCCAAGCCGGCGCTCCCTCAACTCCAAGGACACTCATGACCACCTCCTCCCAGTCCGTACTGGAACTCCTGCCGGCCGTCGATATCGTCGATGGCCAGGCGGTGCGCCTCCTGCAAGGAGAGGCGGGTTCTGAAACCAGCTATGGGACGCCCTTGGAGGCAGCCTTGAACTGGCAGAACGACGGTGCGGAATGGGTCCATATGGTTGACCTCGACGCCGCCTTTGGCCGTGGCGACAACGCCGCTCTCATCAGCGAGGTCGTGTCTCAGCTCGACGTCAAGGTGGAGCTTTCGGGCGGCCTGCGGGACGACGAATCACTCGAACGGGCCCTCGGTTTGGGCGTTGCCCGGGTAAACCTTGGGACGGCAGCGCTGGAAAACCCGGAGTGGACGCGCCGGGCGATCGAACGCTTCGGTGACAAGATCGCCGTCGGGCTTGATGTCCGCGGTACTACGCTGGCCGGACGCGGATGGACCAAGGAAGGCGGGGACCTTTGGGAGGTTCTGGCCCGCCTCGAGGACGCCGGGTGCGCCCGCTACGTAGTCACGGACGTTACCAAGGACGGAACGCTGCAGGGCCCCAACGTGGATCTGCTGCGTCAGATGGTGGAGAAGACCGGCAAGCCCGTAGTGGCTTCCGGCGGTATCTCCAGCTTGGAAGATCTTCGCGTGCTGCGTGAACTCGTGCCGCTGGGTGTCGAGGGTGCGATTGTGGGCAAGGCTCTGTATGCCGGTGCCTTCACCCTGCCCGAAGCCCTGGACGTGGCCGGCCGCCGCTGATGGGCCGCCACTCAGCCCACGAGCCGGAGCTTAACCAGCGGGAGAAGCGCGACCTGCCCGGTCACATCGCGGCGGCCTTGGCAGGCGCCGGGGGAGCCGCGGACTCTGCGGGCCAACCCTGGGCAGGTAGAAGCCTCACTGGCGACGACGCCAAAATCCACAACTTCGAAGACGATGATGGAACCGCAGACGCCGGTTACCTTGCGGCTATTGCGGCGCTGATCGACGGCACCGGTGGCGAGGCGGAGGTCGTGGCCTCCCTGGCCACGGCACGTGTCTTTGTCCCGGTGGTTGCCCAATTGGCCGAGGAAGCCGAAGGCGTCGACGGCCTGCATGCAGATAAGCAGGCCGATATGGCATTGGTCACACTGAAGGCCCCCGACGGCCGCACGGCAATGCCGGTGTTCACCTCGGCGGCAGCCTTGGAAGCGTGGCACCCCCAGGCGCGGCCGGTCGCTGTTTACGCAGCACGCGCAGCACTCTCGGCGGTGTCGGAAGGTGCCCAACTCCTGGTTTTGGACCCTGGCTCCCAGTTCGCCTTCGTCGTGCGGCGACCCGCCATGTGGGCGCTCGCGCAGCAGAAGGACTGGACGCCGTCATACCTTGATGATCAACTGGAGACTGCTCTCGTTTCGACGATTTCAGCCTTCACTGCGGTCCGCCGCCTTGAGACGCACCCCGGCGGTGGCGTTGCGTCCCTCACGGCGGACGGCCGCCAGGTCCTCGGAGGCGGTCCGGGCCCGGAACTGCGTGTGGTGCTTTTCCTCGAGGACGGTTTGGACGCCGGGGCCGTGCAGGCGCTTGTCGCGCAACTGAACGATGCGTGGGCACGGATGGATTCCTTTGCCGAGGGTGTTGATTCCATGGAAGTAAAACTGCAGCGTGCAGCACAGGAGCGCGCGCCGCACTAATGGCAGGTCCGGTTCCCCGGGACTGCCCGGGGAAATGAGGATTGAGCCAGTGAACTTCGCTCTCTACAAAGAGATGCTGTCCATACGCCCTGTCCGGCGGCTGCTGGTTGTCGGGATGGTTGCGCGTATCCCGCATTCGGCCGCGGGAGTGCTCCTTACCTTGCACATTGTCCTGACGCTTGGCCAGGGATATGCCGCTGCGGGTGCTGCAGCGGCGGTCATGACCATCGGCATTGCCCTGGGCGCACCGTGGCGTGGCCGCAGGGTTGACATGGTGGGGCTGCGTAAAGCTCTGATCCCGTCAGTTGTCTCCGAAACCGTCATCTGGTCGATCGTCCCGCACGTGTCGTACCAATGGCTGTTACCTCTGGTGTTCATCGGAGGCCTGTTCACTCTGCCGATCTTCAGTGTCGTCCGCCAATCGTTGGGCGTCATGGTGGACGGTGAGCAGCGGCGTTCGGCCTTTGCCTTGGATTCCATAGCCACCGAGCTTGTTTTCATGATCGGTCCGGCCGTCGGAGCTGTGGTGGCGACCAGCGGCTACTCGGCTCTTGGCCTGACCGCCGTTGGTATCTCGGTATCTGTGGCTGGACTTTTCCTGATGTGGTTCAACCCGCCCACCAGAAGCGAAGCAGCCTGCACACCGGAGGAATCCGCCGATCGGGAGTCGGCCGATCTTGCGGCAGCGGAGGCGGCCATGGTGGCTTCGGCTCCTGCGCATGTCCAGGAAGCGGCCTCGGAAATGGCGTCTGCAACCTCGCGCACGGCCGGGCTCCGGAGCCGAGTGGCCAGGAATTTCACCTGGTTCACCGTTTCTGTTGCTGCGCTCTTCGCAGTAGCCGCTGGTTCGGGCATGGTGCTCAGCGGCTCGGATGTCAGCATCGTGGGGCTGCTGGAACGTGGCGGCCACCAAAACGAGATCGGTATTGTCTTCTTCTTCTGGTGCGCCGCGTCGGTAGTCGGCGGTCTCATCTACGGTTCGATGAAGCGGTCCATCTCACCCATGCTCCTTTTGCTGGGCATGGCCGCACTGACCATTCCGATGGGATTTGCCCAGGACACCTGGACCCTGGCGTTCCTCTCACTCCTGCCGGGCTTGTTGTGCGCACCGGTGCTGTCGGCTTCCTCCGAGAAGGTTGCGGACCTTGTGGAGGAGGATCGCCGGGGCGAAGCAATGGGCTGGTACGGCTCTGCGCTGACCGCCGGTGTTGCTCTGGGGGCGCCCCTGGCAGGGGTCTTCATCGACACCGTGGGTCCGTCAGGCGGCTTCGCTGCTGTTGGTATCGCCGGCGTCGTGCTGTGCGCCACCGGCCTGGTGCTCATGTCCATCCGACGACGGGCTGCCCGGGTCTGAGTCAACCGGCACCAGCCGACGACGGCGGGTCGACCACTGATGGTCGGCCCGCCGTCGATGATTATTCAGGCAGTTGGCGTCAGTTCACCGGTCCGGTGAACTTTTCGCCCGGGCCCTTGCCGGGGGCATCCGGAATGATGGATGCCTCGCGGAACGCGAGTTGCAGGGAGCGCAGGCCGTCGCGCAACGGGCCTGCGTGCTGGGAGCCGATTTCGGGTGCGGCTGCGGAGACCAAGCCGGCGAGTGCGGTGATCAGCTTGCGGGCTTCGTCCAGGTCTTTGAGATCCTCGGCGTTGGGGTCGTCGGCAAGCCCAACCTTGACCGCTGCCGCACTCATGAGGTGCACGGCGCCGGTGGTGATGACTTCCACTGCCGGGACCTCTGCGATGTCACGGATCTGCTGGGAGACTCCGGCGTCGGCGGCGGGGGCGTCTCCGCCGAAGGAATTGCGGGAATTGCTGTCTTCAGTGCTCATACTGGTAAGCTTGTCACAGACCGACTGGAAGTCGTTATTCACCGTGGACATCTACAGTACTGTGGGCATCGACAGTGAACCATCGCAGTCAACGTCCCGCCGTTCGCAATGTGCGCTTGGCGGGTTGTTTCTGTAGAATTGACTTTCAGTTTGCAAGCGGAGTTCTCTCCCACCCGCGTCAGCCGTTTCCCTTCGGGGACAGGATCCCCTTGATGGGACAAGAGGTTGCCGGGTACCTGGTCGGACATTTCAGGGTTGATCCCGGAAGTGCGCGCTTTCCATAGGGGAAGTGGATCCGATCTTCGAGGCCTTCGATTGCGCCAGCAATTGGGGGCCTTCTCTATTTGCCGGTGACACCACCACAACCACAGGAGCTTTAACATTAGCGAGCCAAGAATCAATGAGCGTATCCGCGTCCCCGAGGTGCGGCTGGTCGGCCCTGCCGGCGAACAGGTAGGAATTGTCCGCATCGAGGACGCACTGCGTCTTGCTGCCGAATCCGATCTCGATCTCGTTGAAGTTGCGCCGCAGGCTAAGCCTCCTGTTTGCAAGTTGATGGACTTCGGCAAGTACAAGTACGAAGCCGCCGTCAAGGCCCGCGAAGCCCGCAAGAACCAAACCAATACGGTTCTAAAGGAAATCCGCTTCCGCCTCAAGATCGACAAGCACGACTACGAAACCAAGCGCGGGCACGCTCTGCGCTTCCTCGGAGCCGGTGACAAGGTCAAGGCCATGATCCAGTTCCGTGGTCGTGAGCAGCAGCGGCCTGAAATGGGCATCCGCTTGCTTCAGCGTTTCGCGGAGGATGTAGCCGAGGTTGGCGTCATCGAGTCCAGCCCCCGCATCGATGGCCGCAATATGGTCATGGTGATCGGACCGCTGAAGAACAAGGCCGAAGCGAAGGCTGAAGCCCGTCGTGCCAGCCAGCGTGCAGAAGCCAAGGCCCAGAATGAGGCCAAGGCCGCAGGACGCGTTGACACCACGGGGGAGCAGGCGCCGCTGACGCAGAGCCTCGCCGATCTTCTGCCCGAAGGCTTCAAGGTTTCCGAAGAGGAAAGCACGCAGGAAGCTCCCGCAGCAACCGAGGCGCCCGCAGCTGAAGAAGCACCGGTTGTCGAGGAAGCTGCAGCTGAAGCTCCGGTTGCCGAAGAGGCACCTGAAGCAGCAGAGGAAGCACCCGTTGCTGAGGAAGCTCCGGCTCCCAAGGCGGCTCCGGCACCTAAGGCGGCTCCGGCTCCCAAAGCAGCTCCGGTGGAGGCAGCTCCGAAGCCTGTTGTTCCGGCTGCGGCGCCCAAGCCAGCGGTTCCTTCGGCCCCGAAGCCTGTCGCCAAGCCGGCAGCTCCCAAGCCGGCTGCCCGGCCCGCGGCCCCCAAAGCCACGCCGAAGCCAGCAACACGTAAGACCAATTAGTTCAACGCCGCGGAGGCCCTGGCCTCCACCGGCAAGCAACCAGCACGTCGGCCCTGGTGGCCGGCTGCGCGATAGAATCGCGGACTTGTCCGTGGATACGTAAGGAGATCGGTTCCCATGCCGAAGATGAAGACCCACAGCGGTGCTAAGAAGCGCTTCAAGCTGACCGGTACCGGCAAGCTGAAGCGTCAGCAGGCCAACCGCCGTCACTACCTGGAGCACAAGTCCTCCAGGCTGACCCGTCGCCTCGCCGGCGACAAGCTCGTCTTCAAGGGCGATGCCAAGGTCATCAAGAAGATGCTCGGCGTCTAAGTTCCAAGTTCTTTGGTTACTGCCATCCGGCAGGGACCGACTACACCAAAAGCCTTCTCAGGCCGGCCGGGTTTCCGGCAGTAGCAGCTTGGGATAAAGATTTCTGAAGGAGTACGCACGTGGCACGTGTGAAGCGGGCGGTAAACGCCCACAAGAAGCGCCGGGTTGTCCTCGAACGCGCCAAGGGTTACCGCGGTCAGCGTTCGCGCCTGTACCGCAAGGCCAAAGAGCAGCTGCTGCACTCGTTTGTGTACAGCTACGGTGACCGCCGTAAGAAGAAGGGCGACTTCCGTCGCCTCTGGATCCAGCGCATCAACGCTGCATCCCGCGCCAACGGCCTCACCTACAACCGTCTGATCCAGGGCCTCAAGGCCGCTGAGGTCGAGGTTGACCGCCGCATGCTCGCCGAGCTGGCTGTTTCCGACGCCAACGCTTTCGCCGCTCTGGTGAACGTTGCCAAGGCTGCCCTGCCGGCTGACACCTCTGCTCCGGCTGCCAAGGCTGCTCCGAAGGCCAAGGTTGCTCCGGCTGTCGCTACGGCTCCTGCCGTAAAGGCTGTCGTTTCCGAGAAGCCGGCCATCGATGGCGCAGTTGCCGCCGACGGTGACGAGGCTCCGGAAGGCTACGCCATCAAGGGCAACGCCGAATCCAAGAAGTACCACGTTCCGGGTTCCACCTGGTACAACACCACCGCTGCTGAATACTGGTTCTCCACCGTTGAAGCTGCGAAGGCAGCCGGTTTCGAGCCGGCCGGCGGCGAAGCCCGCCAGCAGATCAAGAACTAGTCGCAACTGCCACTAAAGTTCTTTATATGAACGAAACCGGGCGCCCGCAAGACTTTCCGATGACCAACCCCCGAGCAGATCGGGTGAGGGATGTCGCAAAGCTTGCCGGGCGCCCGGCGCGTTTAAAGCGCGGGCGGTTCCTTGCTGAGGGGCCGCAGGCGGTGCGCGAGGCATTGACCCTGCACCGCGACCGGACAACGGCGGGCGGATCCGCCGTCGTACATGAAGTTTTCGCCAGCGAAGCGTGCCTTGATCGCCTCCCCGAGCTTGCCGACCTGGCGCGGGGGACGCTGCTGCGGCTGGCGAGCGATGAAGTACTAGCCGCCATGGCTGACACCGTTAACCCGCAAGGGATCGTAGCGGTCTGCAGTTTCGTGGACGTCAGCCTGGACTCGGTGCTCGACGCCGGTCCGCAGCTTCTTGCTGTCATGTGCCAGGTGCGTGACCCCGGCAACGCCGGAACCGTGCTCCGCGCCGCCGATGCCGCTGGAGCAGACGCCGTGGTTCTCACCGGCTCCAGCGTAGACATCTATAACCCTAAAGCGGTGCGGTCCACCGCAGGCTCCCTGTTCCACCTCCCGGTGGTCCTGGGGGCGGACGTCGAGGAACTGGTTGCGCGGTGCCGGGAGCGGGGAATAGGCATCCTGGCCGCTGATGGCTATGGAACCCTCAATCTGGACAAGCTTCAGGATGAGAACGCTGCACGAAGGCTCGGCAACGGTTCCGTGGCCTCGGACTATGCCCTGGAGTCGCCTACAGCGTGGCTCTTCGGCAACGAAGCCCAAGGCTTGTCGGAGGACGAACTTGCACTGGCCGATCACCGTGTTGCCGTGCCCGTATACGGGGCGGCCGAGAGCCTGAACTTGGGTACCGCCGCCACTGTGTGTCTTTACGCCAGCGCACGTTCGCAGCAGGGCGCCCGAGTGGGGAATGCGTAAACAACGCGCCGCCGGGTACGGTATTGCTTGCAAGATCAGACGATGACGACTCTTCTTGGCCCTTTCCATTCTTTCCCAAACCCGAAGAGGTGAAGCTTTCGTGGCTGCTGGTGGCGGTACCAAAGCGATTGTTGCGGCTCTCGCCGCAAATCTAACGATTGCTGTTCTGAAGTTCATTGCATTTTTCCTGACAGCGTCATCGTCCATGCTCGCCGAGGCAATCCACTCAGTTGCCGACTCCGGCAACCAGATCCTGCTGCTGGTGGGCGGGAAGCGGTCCAAACGCGCCGCCAGTCCGGAACATCCGTTCGGCTATGGCCGCGAACGCTACATCTACGCCTTCATCGTGTCCATTGTCCTGTTCAGCGTCGGTGGCCTGTTTGCCCTTTACGAGGCCTGGGAGAAGTTCCAGCACCCGCACGGCATCGAAGGCGGCTTCTGGTGGGTTCCCTTGGCGGTGCTGGTGGGAGCGATCATTGCCGAAAGCTTCTCCTTCCGCACGGCGATCATCGAATCGAACCACATCCGCGGCAAGCAGAGCTGGGTCAAGTTTGTCCGCAATGCCAAGCAGCCCGAGTTGCCGGTCATTCTCTTGGAAGACTTCGGTGCCCTGCTTGGCCTGGTCTTCGCGCTCTTTGGTGTCAGCATGACGCTGGTCACCGGTAATGGCGTCTGGGATGCCCTCGGAACCGCGATGATCGGCCTGCTCCTGGTCGCAATTGCCGTGGTCCTGGCGATGGAAACCAAGTCCCTGCTGCTGGGCGAGTCTGCCACCAAGGAGGACGTCCAGCGTATTGCCGACGCCCTGCAGGCTGACGGGACCCGCATCATCCACCTCAAGACCATGCACCTCGGACCCGAAGAACTGCTGGTCGCCGCCAAGATTTCCATGGGAGCGTCCGAGACGGGCGAGCAGATCGCCCAGGGAATTGACGACGCCGAGCAGCGGATCCGTGCGGCGGTTCCCATCGCCCGGGTCATTTACCTTGAACCCGACATCGAACGGGTCCAGGCCCAGGCCTAGTCCTGACCGTCAGTCCCGTAGAGGCGACTAAAAAGAATGGCTCCGCATTTGCGGAGCCATTCTTTTTTGGGACAGATCGTTTCCCACCAGCCATTCTTCCCTTGGGTCAGGCAGCCAGCGCTTTCCTGCGTTCAAGTGCACCGCTGATGACGGCTACGACCAGTCCGAGGATGGCCAGGACTGCTCCCACCAGGGCCGGGGCTACGTAGCCCCAACCCCACGCGATGACTGTGCCGCCGAGGAAAGCACCCAAGGCGTTGGCAATGTTCAGGGCTGAGTGGTTCAGCGAGGATGCCAGCGAGGCCGCCCCTGGTGCTGCGTCGAGAAGCCTGGTCTGCAAAGCAGGTGTCAGCATGGAACCGATGCCGCCGACGACGAAAGCCATGACGAACGCGGACCACGCCCAATGGGCGGCAATGGCGTAGACCACCAAGGCGGCGGCAATCCCCGGCATGACCCAATAAATGGTGCCCATGACGGACTTGTCCGCCAGCCGCCCACCGATGATGTTGCCAACCACCATGCCGAGCCCATAGAGGGCAACAACGGCCGGAATGAGGTTCTCCGGGATGCCGGCCACAGATGTCATCGTGTGGGCGATGTAGGTGTAAACGGCGAAGAATCCTCCGAAGCCGATGATCCCGATGAGCAACGCCAGCCATACTTGGAGCCTTTTGAGCGCCCCAAGTTCCCGACGGATGCTGGCATCCGGATGCGCGGCTTCGAAGGGGACGAACTTCCACACCATGGCAACAGTAAGCAGACCGATGGCGCCCACTATGACAAACAGGAGCCGCCACCCGAAGGTTTGTCCCGCCCAGGTGGCCAGCGGAACACCAATGACATTGGAGACCGTGAGTCCGGCCATCACCATTGAAATGGCCCAGCCGCGTTTGGTTGGTGCAACGAGGCCGGCTGCGATGACAGCCGCCACCCCGAAGAAGGCCCCGTGGGGGAGCCCGGAGGCAAACCGCGACAACAGCATCAAGCCGTAATCGGGGGCGATGAAAGACGTGAGATTCGCCAGTGCCAGGAACAGCATGAGGCCCAGGGCCAGGTTCTTCCTGGGTAGTTTGGCCCCCAAGGCGGCAAAGACGGGTGCGCCGATCACGACACCCAGGGCATACGCCGAGATGAGGTTTCCCGCTTCGGGGGTGCTGATGCCGAGTCCCTCTTCGACTTCCTTCAGCAGGCCCATCATGGCGAACTCGGTGGTTCCGATGGCAAATCCGCCCATGGCCAGAGCCAGGATGGCCAGGCCAAGGTGGCGTCGGGATTTTTTGGCGACGACGGGCTGGGACGTGGTGATAGACATAGACCTGCTTCTGGGGGCGTCTTGCGAGCTGGGAAGAATGGAAGAAAATCCGATAACAAGTCTAGTTCGCCGCCGGGGTAGGGCTTTACTTATGTGACTACGCCCATGTGCGCGGTCCGTGGACCTGCCGGCCCCTGAATCGTGCGGCCTCTGAATCGTGCGGCCTCTGAATCGTGCGGCCTCTTGTACGGTCGGGCCCTAGACTGTTGCGGTGACTGCATTGATAAACGTCGTGGGTGCCGCCGTCGTCGACTCTTTGGAGGCCCCCGGCCGTTTGCTGGTTGCACGTCGCACCGCCCCGCCTCAATTTGCCGGTATGTGGGAGTTCCCGGGTGGCAAGGTTGAATCCGGTGAAGCCCCGGAAGCGGCCCTCCACCGCGAACTCGCTGAAGAGTTGGGGATCCAGGTCAAGCTCGGCCGGGAGCTGGAATCGGGCAAGCCGGACGGGTGGACCCTCAATGAACGGGCGTCCATGCGAGTGTGGTTTGCCGAGGTGACCGCTGGGGACCCGCTACCACTTGAAGACCATGACCAGCTTCAGTGGGTTTCGCTTGCCGACCCTGAGGAAGCGCTTGGCCTGGCGTGGATACCTGCGGATCTTCCGATTGTCCGTGCGCTCCTGCAACGGGTCTCGATGCCCGCCGAAGGCGTCCGGCCGGTCTAGAATAGAGTCTGTTGGCCCGGAAGGGGAACGGCAATGCCCGCCGTTTGGGCGTCAGTGGCGGCAGATGAATGCCGGGCGTTCCGATGGCTGAATCCGGAGCTTCCCGTGAAGCCGTATTTCGCCTTGAAGTGAGTGATTCTGCCGGTCAACCATGTGCGGTATTCCTTGGAGGCGTACCAGCCGTTGCCGTAGAGGCGCCGGTACTTGCCCACTAATCCGGGGTGCTGGGCGGCAAGCCAGTCCATGTACCACTCGCGTGTGCCGGGTTTGAGGTAGAGGGCTCCTGCCGATACTCCTGTGGCGCCGGCCTGGGCCAGTCCGGCGAACAGGGAGTCCAAGGCTTCGTCGGAGTCCGTGAGCCACGGCAGGATGGGCATCGCCATGACACCGCATCCCAAGCCGGCGTCGCGGAGCCGGGCAATAAGTTTCAAGCGGGCCCTGGGGGAGGGAGTGCCGGGCTCGATGAGTGCGGCGAGGTCCTCGTTGGTCATGGCCAGGGAAATGCCCAGATCCACGGGAACCTGGGTGGCAGCATGCTTGAGCAAGGGGATGTCCCGCGCCAAGAGTGTGCCTTTGGTCAAGATGGAGAACGGCGTGCCCGAATCCGCAAGGGCCCGGATGATCCCGGGCATCAGGGCGTAGCGGCCCTCCGCCCTCTGATACGGGTCCGTGTTGGTGCCCAGGGCAACCTGATGGTGTCCCCAGGACGGCTTGGCGAGTTCTTTGCGGAGCACCTCGGCAGCATTGATCTTGACGACAACCTGGGAGTCGAAGTCCCGGCCCGCATCGAATTCCAGATACGTGTGGCTTTTGCGTGCGAAGCAATAGACACAGGCATGGCTGCACCCGCGGTAGGGGTTGACCGTCCATTCGAACGGCATGTTCGAACCGGTGGGCACCTTGTTGAGCACTGACTTTGCGGTGACCTCATGAAAGGTGACCCCGGAGAATTCGGGCGTAGAGACGGAACGCACAAGCCCGGCCAAGGGCAGCAAGGCATCCATCGCCGGGGCAGGGCGTGGAACGATGCTGCCATCCGCATCTGGTGCCGGTTCACGCGTCGGTGAAAGTGCTTGTGCGTCCCATCTCATGGACTCCATTCGAATGTATGTTCGAACCAATGTCAAGGCCTCCGAATATTCGTATCCCACGGCCGGGCCCCTCGTTGCTATGGTAGGCCCATGATTCTGCTCACGGGTTTCGAACCGTTCGGCCGGGATACGGTCAATCCCTCCTGGCTTGCCGTCCAGCTCGCCAGGGAGAGCCTCCAGGCAGAGGGGTTCGCCGTGGAGGCCATCGAATTGCCCTGCGTTTTCGGAGAGTCACTGGAGGTCCTCCACCAGGCCATTTCGCGTCTCACTCCGGAGGTGGTGGTCTGCGTGGGCTTGGCCGGTGGCCGGGACCGGGTATCGCTGGAACGCGTCGCCATCAACTGCGATGATGCCCGGATCCCGGACAACAAGGGCCAGCGCCCCATTGATGAAGAAGTGATCCCCGGAGGACCTGCAGCATACTTCTCCAGCCTGCCGATCAAGGCCGCGCTCAGGAATCTGCAGATCGCGGGGATCAAAGGTGAAATCTCCCAGACAGCCGGTACCTACGTGTGCAACCACGTGTTTTACGGCTTGATGAATGCACTGGCGTCCCGGCCGGGCGTTCGGGGCGGTTTCGTTCACGTTCCCTATCTTCCGGAACAGGTCACGCCGGAGGGGGCAGCTCCATCAATGCCGCTGTATCTGACGGCCGAGGGGATTGCCGTAGTTGTCCGCACTGCGCTCAACACCCCGGTGGATACCAAACTGCCCGCCGGGGCAATCCACTAGCGAGGGCCATCCACTAGATAAGTTCCCATTCCACCGTGACGCTGGCGGAGATGACAGATTCACCGGCCTCCACCGGCAGTGTCTCTGCGACGTAGGACGCCCGGACCATTCCACCCATGGGAACCGGGCCGCTGTGTACCGGTTGCTGGGAGATGGACACCACGGATCCCAGCCGGGCGGAGGCCAGCGCCGCGTACTGTTCGGCCCGGGCCAAGGCATCCTGCCAGGCGGCTTCCTGGGCTTGTGCCGTGGCGCGGGAGGGGTCGGCCAGTCCTTGCTCCAGGCCGTTGATGCGGATGTCATCGCCGCCGGCCGCGACGGCTGCAGCAATTGCTGCCGGTGCGTCCCCATGCGACCGGATACCGACGTGCAGTGTCGTGGACGCTACGTAAGCCGACACCTTCTGGCCTTGACCTTCAACCCACATCACATCGGCCCGCAGGTTCAGCCCGCTCGTCCGCAGGTCCCCGTCCCCGATACCCGCTGCGCGCAAGCTTGCCGCGACGGCGGCCGCTGACGTGCCGGCGTCGTCGTATGCTTTCGCCGCGGTTTCCCGTCGCGTCTCCACGCCCAAAGTCAGCGTCACCAGGTCCGGAGCAGCCGTTGCGCTCCCTGTACCCGTCACGGTGATGGTTCGCTCCATGGCTAAGCCTCGATTCGATCATGGGCAGGATGGTCCTGCCGGCGGTTGGTGGGTTCGATGTAGCCGCCTGCTTCCAGCCCGGCCTGGCGCTCGAACCAGTTACCCAGTCCCGGATTACCGGTCCGGACCATCGACCAGCAGGCCGCAGCCCCGTAAAGGACCAGGAACGGAAGCCCGAGGCAATACGCATACTGCGTGCTGTGCCGTTCCTCGTGGCCCAGCAGCACAGGGTTGGTTCCGGCAACACCGTACGGAGCCCGGTACACAACCACGTTGCCGACCGTAAAGGCCCCGGCAAGGGGGAGCTTCCACTGGTAACCGGACGCAATCAGCAGGCCGCGCGGCCCGCGCGACAACTTCGACCGTGACGTGACGGCCACCGCCAGTCCGAGCGGAGTGGACAGGTTCAGGACGTTGGCGATCTGCCGGAGGCGTTGCGCGGGAGTCATGAAGCCATGCTAGACCCGCGGCGTGTGGCAGGGCACGGACGGCAGGGATACGCTGTTCGAGCACTCACTCGTGCAGGGGATGAATGGGGAAAGAAACATGAACGTAAAACGCGCCATAGGCGTGCTCGGTGTGCTGATTGCCGTCATGGTGGCCTTGACCGGATGCGTCAAGCTCAACATGTCAGTCAAGGTCAATAACGAGAAAAGCGTCGACTACGAGGTTGTATACGCGATCCAAAAGTCGGTTCTGGGGGACAAGTCCTTCGACGACTTCATGAAGTCCAATGGCGGCGGCAGCCAGGAGATGGACATTCCTGAGGGTGCCACCGTGGTGGACTACGAAGACGACAAGTACAAGGGCAAACGGATCACGGCGGTGAACCTTGACCCGGCCAAGCTGGCCGAATCGTCCAGCTCCGAGAACCCTTTTGATCTGAAAAAGGATGGAGACTTCTACGTCATGTCCATGGGAAGTGTTACGGGAGCTGACAGCAGCGATCCCCAGGCATCCGCCATGGCAAAGTCGATGTTCGACGAAGCGTCCGTCAAGTTCACCTTCCCCGGGAAGATCGTTGAAGCCAACGGTGCAGTCGTTGATGGCAACACGGCAACATTCGACATGCTGTCCATCAAGGAGACGGCTGTTCAGGTAAAGGCCGAGGCCAATGCCGGCATCCCGGGGTGGATCATCTGGACCCTCGTGGCCCTGCTGGTGGTTGCTGCGGCGCTGGTGCTGCTGTTCGTGCTGTTGCGCAGGAAGTCAGCCCGGCAGTCGCCGGCGCTCGCAGGCGCCCCAGTGTACGGCCAGGACGTGAACGGCCCGGGGCAGCCCGGTTACCCCGCACCGCAGTCACCATCGGGACAGCCCGGGTACCCTGCGCCGCAGCCTGGTCAGCCTGGCCAGCCGGCCCAGTCGCCACAGCAGGACTGGGCCGGTCAGGGCTACACGCCCGGCGCGCAGTCCACGCCGCAGCACGGGAATGGTCACGACGACGGCCAGGTACCTCCGCCGCCGGCCGCACCACCGGCTTCGGGCGCCTAAGCGCCCGGCTGCGTACCGCCGTCGTGATGAAAAGGGGCGGCTGTTTCACATAGCGGGATGCGCGCGGGCGGGTTAAATCCCGCATGTGCGCTTCAACTAGACTGAGGGGTAGTGCCCGCCGTCCGCGGCGAGCACTACCCCTTTGTTTTGCAGGCCTGCATTGCCGGCCGCTCCCAACTCGTAGCTAAGAACAGTAGATGACTGACACTTTGCCAGGCGCCGCCATCCCGAATCCGCTGGATGAAGCCGCCATCAACGCCGCCGTCGAGGACGCCATCGCCGCTATTGCGGCCGCGTCTTCCCTTGATGAACTCAAGGCTGTCCGCCTCGCCCACACCGGCGAGAAGTCGCCCCTGAGTCTTGCCAACCGCGAAATCGGTGGCTTGGCCAAGGAACACAAGGCAGCTGCGGGCAAGCTCATGGGCTCCTCGCGTGGCCGGGTCAATCAAGCGCTCGCGGCAAGGACCCAGGTTCTGGAAGCTGAGAATGATGCCCGCATCCTGCTCGAGGAAACGGTCGATGTTACAGCGGCCCCGCGCCGTCGCCGCGCCGGTGCCCGCCACCCGCTGTCCACCTTGCAGGACAGGGTGTCGGACATCTTCGTTGGCATGGGTTGGGAGATCGCCGAAGGACCCGAGGTGGAGTCCGAGTGGTTCAACTTCGATGCCCTGAACTTCAAGCCGGACCACCCGGCACGCGAAATGCAGGACACGTTCTTCGTGGAGCCTCCCGAGGCGCACCTGCTCATGCGCACGCACACTTCACCGGTACAGGTTCGTTCCATGCTGGAGCGCGAAGTGCCTATCTATGTCCTGTGCCCGGGCAAAGTGTTCCGGACCGACGAGCTCGACGCGACGCACACACCGGTGTTCCACCAGTTCGAGGGTCTCGCAATCGACAAGAACCTCAGCATGGCTGACCTGCGCGGCACGCTGGAGCATTTCGCACGCCAGATGTTCGGCGACGAAGCCTCCATCCGTCTGCGCCCAAACTACTTCCCGTTCACCGAGCCGTCGGCAGAACTCGACATCTGGCACCCGGGCGCCAAGGGCGGCCCACGCTGGATCGAGTGGGGCGGCTGCGGCATGGTCAACGCCAATGTCCTGCGGGCTGCCGGGATCGATCCGGACATCTATTCAGGTTTTGCTTTCGGTATGGGCATTGAGCGCACGCTCATGTTCCGCAACGAGGTCGGCGACATGCGCGACATGATCGAAGGCGATGTACGTTTTAGCGAGCACTTCGGGATGGAGATCTAACAGTGCGTATCCCACTTTCCTGGTTGCGTGAGTTCGCGCAGGTTCCGGCCGAAGCTACGGCCGAAGATGTCATGGCTGACCTGGTCAAGGTCGGCTTTGAAGAAGAAGATGTCCACCGTCCCACCGATGAGCTGAAGGGCCCTGTGGTTGTTGGGCAGGTGCTGAGCCTGGTCAAGGAACCGCAGACCAACGGCAAGACCATCAACTGGTGCCAGGTCCGGGTTGTCCCAGAGGGCCAGGAACAGACCCTCACCGGCAAGGGAATCGACCCCTCCGGCGTGCAGGGCATCATCTGCGGCGCCCACAACTTTGTTGAGGGCGACAAGGTTGTTGTTACCTTGCCCGGAGCCGTACTGCCCGGAAACTTCCAGATCTCGGCCCGCAAGACCTATGGCCACCTGTCTGCCGGCATGATCGCATCCGTGCGAGAGCTGGGCATCGGCGATGACCACGATGGCATTTTGGTCCTCTCCCGCATCGGCCTCGACCCCGAGATCGGCACTGACGCCATGGAGCTGCTGGGTCTGTACGACCAGGCAGCCGAAATCAATGTCACTCCGGACCGCGGCTACGCATTCTCCATCCGTGGGGTTGCCCGCGAGTACGCCCACGCCACGGGAACTTCGTTCGTGGATCCGGCGTCCAGGGTCAACGCGCCTGCTTCCCTGCAGGGTGGCTACGGAGTCAAGCTCAACGACGATGCTCCCATTTACGGCAAGCCGGGCTGCGATCGTTTCGTTGCGCGCACGGTCCGGGGCGTGGATGCCTCCCGCCCCACCCCGCCGTGGATGTCCTCACGCCTCCGCCTGGCCGGCGTACGTTCCATCTCGTTGCCCGTGGATATTTCCAACTACGTCATGTTGGAGCTCGGCCAGCCGAACCACTGCTACGACCTCGACAAGCTTTCGGGCGATATCGTTGTCCGCCGCGCGGTCGCGGGGGAGAAGATCACCACGCTCGATGACAAGGAGCGCACACTCGACGCCGAGGACCTGCTGATCACGGATGATTCGGGTGCGATCGGCATCGCAGGCGTGATGGGTGGCGCCTACACCGAGGTTTCCGATTCCACCACGAATATCCTTGTGGAAGCCGCGCACTTCGACGAAGTATCCATTGCCCGCTCACGCCGCCGTCACAAGCTGCCGTCCGAGGCGTCCAAGCGCTTCGAACGCGGTGTGGACTGGCACGTCGCCAACGTCGCCGCCCAGCGCGTGGTGGACCTCCTGGTGGAACTCGCCGGAGGTACCGCGGACGAGACCGGTACCGACGTCGGAACGGCGCCTGACGCCGTCGTGATTGAGCTGCCTGCCGGTTATGCCTCCGCGCGCATCGGCATCGACTTCACCGAAGATCAGATCACCACCTCCCTTGAGGACCTGGGGGCCGTGGTGGAGAAGACCTCTTCCGGTTACCGCGTGACTGCACCAAGCTGGCGCAACGACCTCGAAACCAAGGACGACCTCTCCGAGGAAATCGCCCGTCTTGTGGGCTACGACAACATCCCGGCTACCTTGCCGGTGGCTCCTCCGGGACGCGGATTGAGCCGCACGCAGCAGCAAAAGCGCCGCGTCGTGCAGGCCCTGGCCGATGCCGGGCTGACAGAGGTGCTGTCCTACCCCTTCGTCACGAAGGCAGCCAACGACACCTTCGGAGTGGCCGAGGAAGGCGCTGCCCGTCCGGCGTTGAAGCTCGCCAACCCGATCAGCGAGGAACAGGGGTACCTCCGCACGTCCATCCTGCCGGGCCTGATTGAGGTGGCACGCCGCAACCACTCGCGCGGTTTCCGCGATCTTGCACTCTACGAGGCCGGCTCGGTCTTCCTGCCGGGTGACAAGCTCGGAACGGAGTCCATCCCGCCGTTGGGTGTCAAGCCTTCCGATGAGGTGCTGGATGCACTGTACGACGGCGTCCCCGACCAGCCGCTGCACATCGCCGCGGTCCTGACCGGTCATGATTCTCCGGCTGCCGCTACACACAAGCCGCGTGCCTGGGACTGGGCCGACGCCCTGGACGTGGCCCGGCTGATCGCTGACGTTTTGGGCGTTGAACTGGTTGTCAGCCAAGGCAGCCACCAGGCATTCCATCCCGGGCGCGCGGCGCAGCTCGCACTGCGCAACGGCGACGTGGTTGGATACGCAGGGGAACTCCACCCCAAGCTCCTTGCTGCGCACGACATGCCTGCGCGTTCAGTAGCGGTTGAGGTGGATGTCGATGCCTTGTTCGAAGCTGCCGCCGACGTGATTGTCGCCAAGCACATCTCCGGGTTCCCGGTGGCGACGCAGGACGTTGCCCTGGTAGTTCCCCTGGACGTGCCGGCCGATCAGGTCCTGTCCGCACTCCGTGAGGGTGCAGGTGAGCTCCTTGAGGACGTCTCGTTGTTCGACGTCTACGTGGGCCCGGGCATCGATGACGGTAAGAAGTCGCTCGCCTTCGGCCTGCGGTTCCGCGCAAACGACCGCACCCTGACGGCGGATGAGGCTTCGGAGGCCCGCGCTGCTGCCGTGGCCGTAGCCGCCGACCGCTTTGGAGCTGTCCAGCGCTAGCTCGACTCAAGAAAACCCCGGGACTGCTGTCCCGGGGTTTTCTTTTTAACGAGATTCAACTCCCAACATCTTGACAGGCTGTTCACATGTGTATGACAGTTTTGTCATACACATGTGAAGCATGTGTATCACATCCCTCGAACGGTTCCACGGGAGCCGTCCTTTGAAAGGTACCCATGAAGAAGCAGAACATTGCTGTGCTTGTCGGGGCTGCAGTTGTGGCTTTGACGTCCTCGCTTGGTGGAGCTGCGGTAGCGTCAGAGCCGACGCCGCAGGCCGCCATTTCCGGGGTGCAGCCTGTGTCGCACACGGTGGACAAGACGCAGACGTCAGGGTCCGCGGCATCTCCGCTGGCCGACAAGTACACTCTGGCGATGCCCTCCAAGGGTGGCGGCGCTTCCACGGACTCAGTCATCGGCGCTGATGGCAGGGTACGGATCACGAACACCACGGCCGCGCCCAACCGCTCGATCGTGCAGATCGAATTCAACGGAGGCTACATCTGCTCCGGCGCCCTCATTTCGGATGACACCGTGCTGACCGCGGGCCACTGCGTGCACGAAGGTGGCACGGGTTCCACAGCGGATTACTCCTGGGGTGTGAAAGTGGCTCCCGGCCGGAACGGATCAACTGATCCTTACGGTACCTGTGGGGCTACCCAGCTCCTGACGGATCAGCGCTGGATTGATTCGGCCAACACGAATGCCGACTGGGGAGTCATCAAGCTCGACTGCACCATCGGCAACACCACCGGCTGGCTGAACTACACCGGAACGACCACCAGCCTGAACGGAACCACCGCGACGGTCCGGGGCTATCCCGGTGACAAGGCCTTCGGCACCATGTGGTCCATGACCGGTTCCATTGACAGCACCCAGGCCGAGAAGGTCTTTTACAAGATGGACACCTACGGCGGCCAGAGTGGCGCACCCGTCTACAACAGCTCCAACACCATCGTGGCCATCCACACCAACGGAGGCAGCTCGAACTCAGGCACGCGCATCACGCCCACCCTGGCGAGCTACCTGAACTCGGTGAAGTAGCGCCGGTGGGTTAACTCAGTAACAGTGTTCCCGGCAGCAATCCTGGCTGCGGGGAACACTGTTGTTTGCCCGGTGAACATCACCACCACGCTACAGTTTGCTGGGGACAAAGCCGCGAAAGGGGGTCGTGATGGACGAGCCTGTACTTGAGTTGCGCAGGCTCGACGAAGTTCCAGCTGCCGAGCGCTTCACACGACTCGGCAAACCCGCCCAGCAACGTGCGCTCCATTTAGCCAACCCCAAGGACCGTGAAGAATTCGTCGCTGGCCGGCTGGCCCTGCTGAATTTCGCCGCCTCGCTTCTCGACGTCGATCCCGTACACCTCGGGCCTGATTATCATTGCCCGCAATGCGGTCCCGGCCAGGATCACGGTCGCCCCGGCTTCCTTCTCGACGGCGGTCCGGCGCCTCTGCTGCTGAGCGCATCCCGGGCGTCGGGCTGGGTGCTGCTGGCCGGCGTCGTGCATCCAACAGATGGCTCCCGGCTGGGAGTGGATCTGGAAGCGATAGAGGGGGTTGGCTTCGACGGATTCGATGACGTGGCCCTGACTGAAAGCGAGAAGCGTTTCCTGGTGTCCTTCCCGGAACAGGACCAAGCCACGCTGCGGGCCCGGCTCTGGGCACGCAAGGAAGCCTGGCTGAAGATGACAGGCGAGGGCCTGAGGCATAACCCTGCGGAACTGGATGTGCTGGGCCTGCCCGGTCTGCACGACATCACCCACATGCAACTACCTGACGGACTGGTGGCCGCCCTGGCCCTGGGCTAACGTGCTGCAGGCAGCGGCGGAAGCGCGGCTTCGTACAGCCAGGGCCGGAGAATTCCAGCAGCACCGATCCCCGGAATGAAGGCGTCTGCAGCTGCAATGAACGATTCCGTGGATACTGACCCGTGCCGGTTCGCGGCGGTCCACTCCTGCAGGAAGCCAAAGAACGCTTCATCCCCGGCAGCCATCCGCAGAGCGTGGACGGCCAGCGCCCCGCGCTTGTAGACACGGTCATCGAACATCAGCTCCGGGCCGGGGTCGCCCACCAGCAGGTCCTGGGGCCCGGCGTCGAGCCTCTTCCATGCAGCCGATGCCCGCGCCGCAACAGTCATGGTGCCGGATTCCTCGGACCACAACCATTCGGCGTAGCAGGCAAATCCCTCATGAAGCCAAATGTCCTTCCAATTGCTGACCGTCAGCGAATTCCCAAACCATTGGTGGGAGAGCTCGTGGGCGATCAGCCGCTGGGAATCCCAGGCATCCTTCATGTGGTTTCGGCCGAAAATGGAGACCGTCTGGGCTTCCAACGGAATTTCCAGCTCGTCTTCAGTGACCACCGAGGTGTAGTCCGCGAACGGGTACGGGCCGAAGCAGTCCTCGAATGTCCGCATCATGTCCGGTTGGCGACGCAGGCCCTGAAGGGCGTCCCCGGTCATTTCAGGAGTCACGGCAACGTACTGGGGGACCCGGTGGTGTGCGGCGTCCAACTGCAGCGGGACTTTGGCGTAACGGCCTATTTGAACGGTGGCCAGGTAGGTCGCCATCGGCTCAACCTGCTCGTAGACCCACGTTTCCCGGCTGGATTTGCGGGAATGGGACACGAGCCTGCCGTTGCACACCGGGCGGTAGTTCTCGTCAGTGGTCACGGAAATCAGGAAGCTGGACTTGTATCGGGGGTGGTCATTGCAGGGGAACCATGAGGCCGCGCCGTTGGGCTGGCCGGCCACCAGTACGCCGTCGTTCAGTTCTTCCCAACCCACGTCGCCCCACAACCCGCGCCGTGGTTGCGGATTGCCGTCATAGCGGATCTCCAGGGAAAACTGCTGCCCGGTTTTGAGGGCCGAGGCCGGATTGAGGACCAGGTGCTCGGCACGGTGGCTGAATTTCTGCACCTTCTTGCCGTCCATATGCACCTTCGACGCCCGCAAGCCCACCAGGTCCAGGACAATCTGCGTGCTTGCTTCCAAAGCTGTGCACTTCAGGACCGCTCTGCCCATCAGCTTGTTGCTGCCCAGCCTGACATCGAGCTCCAGCTCGTATCGGTCCACCCGGTAGCGGGTGCTTCCGTGGTCCAGGGTGTAGGGGTCGGGACTGGGGGTGCTGATGGGTGCGGTCATTAGCTCCCAATCTACTTGAGACGGGGAGCTTGTGCTGACGGACCCACCCACGGGCTCACCGGGTTACCCATCCAGTACGTCCCTGCGGGGACGGTTTCGCCGCGCATGACCAACGACGCCGGACCAACAGTCCCGCCGTCACCGATACTGGCCGCGGGGAGGATGACGCCGTGCGGCCCCATCGTGGCCCCGTTGCCCAGTGTCACGGTGTCCAGGCTCATGACGCGATCATGGAACAGGTGCGTTTGGACGACGCAACCCCGGTTGACGGTGGAGTTCTCGCCCAAGGTTACGAGGTCGGCTTCGGGCAGCCAATAGCTTTCGCACCACGTGCCGCGGCCAATCTTTGCGCCGAGGCCGCGGAGCCACCACACCAGGGCCGGAGTGCCCGCCGCCGACCTGGCAAACCACGGCGCGCTGACCATTTCGATGAAGGTGTCCACCACCTCGTTGCGCCAAATGAACGAACTCCACAGGGGGTGTTCGCCGGCCCGGATGGTTCCCACCAGAACCCATTTGGCAACAATGGAGCTGAGCGCTGCCACCGCTCCAGCGGCCAGCATCACGATGCCGCACAGCAGGGCAGCAATCCAGTAGCCCCATCCGCGCGCGATCCAGTCCAGGAACACCATGACGGCCACGGCGATGGAAACAGTGAGGATGACGGGCACCAGCCGGCACAGTTCCCACAACGCCCGTGCCAGCTTGAGTTTGAACGGCGGCTTGAAGGTGCGGCTCTGGTCAGCGTCGACGGCGGTGCGGCGCAACCTTACAGGCGGGCTGCCCAGCCACGATGTTCCAGACTTCGCTTTGGCCGGGGTGGCTGACAATACCGCGACGAGGGAATTCTTGGGCACATTGCGTCCGGCAGCAGTCATGCCCGAGTTGCCGAGGAAGGAGCGTTTCCCGATCTTGGCCGGGGCAATCTTCATCCAGCCCCCACCGAGTTCGTAGGAAGCCACCATGGTGTCGTCGGCGAGGAACGCGCCGTCGCCGATGGTGGTCATCCTGGGGACCAGCAGCACCGTCGAGGCTTCCACGTTCTTGCCCACTTTGGCTCCCAGCAAGCGCAACCAGACAGGTGTGAACAGGCTGGCGTAGATGGGGAAGAGAAGGTCCCGTGCCATGTCCAGGAGGCGTTCAGTTGCCCACACCTGCCAGCCGATGCGGCTGCGGACGCGGTAATGCCCCTCTTTGAGTCCCACACCCAGGAGCCTGGCCATCAAAAGAATCAGAAGGAGGTTGCCGAGGAACCACACCAGCGCTGCCAACGGTGCGGAGAGGGCGATCCCGGGGAGCGCGGTTTCCAAGGAATCGTGTCCTTGGATGAAGGCGAGGATGACCATGGCACCGGCGAAGGCAGAGATGTAGGGGATCAGGGCGAGCAGGGCCGACGCGCCAGCAAAAGCAAGGAGCCACAGCCGGTCGACCGCCGAACGACGGATCATCGCTTCGGGCCAATCGTGTTTGGCCTTGCCGCGCCGTTCCGCCGGTGAGCCCGCCACCAGGTGGCCGGCCTTGACCTTGCCGAAAACTGCGGAGCCAGGCTCTACGTGGGCCCCGGCGCCGATGCTGGCTCCAGGCATGAGCGTGCTGCGGGAACCCACAACGGCGCCCGCTCCAACATGGACCTGGCCAATGTGGACCGAATCGCCATCCACCCACCAGCCGGACAGGTCCACCTCGGGCTCAATATTGACTCCGCTGCCCAGTGACAGGAGGCCAGTGACGGGCGGAAGCGAGTGAAGGTGCACGTCCCGGCCGATTTTGGCCCCGAGGGCACGCGCATAGTAGGGAACGAATGGGGCGCTGGCCAGCCCGATGGCGCCGGACAGGTCCTGGATCTGTTCGGCCAGCCACAGCCGCAAGTGGGTCTTGCCGGACCTGGGGTAGGTACCGGGCTCGACCCTTCCCAGCAGCAATCGTGCCGCCACCACGGAGATGGCCATGCGTCCCAGTGGGCTGACGAAGATCAGCCAGGACAAGCCGATCCACCACCAGGAAACGACCGGAGCGGCAGAAAAACCGGCGAAGTCAGCCAGCAACTTGTTGGCAGCCATGAGATAGGTCAGCCAACGCATTCCCACCAGGATGTGCAACGGAACGCCCATCAGGACTTGGAAGATCTGCGACTTCAAGGCGGTGGGGCGGACGGTTCGCTCGGCAGCGGGACCCGGGGCGCCGCCGTCGGGAAGTGACTGGCGGGCGGCGTCGATCAGTGCGCCGACGCGCGGTGTCGCGTAAATATCGGCGACGGTAATGGTGGGGTACCTGACGCGAAGGGCGGAGACGAGCTGGGCCGCTGCCAGAGACCCGCCACCGTAGGCGAAGAAATCGGCGTCGAGCGAACTCACGGGACTGCCGAGGACCGCTTCCCATTGCTCCACCACCCAGCGGGCGTCATCGGGCAGGTTCAACGGGGCGTTGCTCGCCTCCGTAGCGCCGGCGCCGGCCAGGGGCCAGGGGAGCGCATGGCGATCCACCTTGCCGCTGGTCTTGGTGGGCAACGAATCCACCACGGTCAGCAGGGGGACCAACGCAGCCGGGAGGCTTTCGCCAAGCAACCTGCGGGCTTCGTCCATGCTCAGCTCGTATCCGTCAACGGGAGCCAGATAGCCCACCAGGATCTGGTTGCCGGCCGCTGTCGTCTGCACGGCAGCAGCCGCACCGGCGACGCCGGGCAAGGACTGCAACGCTGCATCCACCTCGCCCAGTTCAATCCTGCGCCCGCCGAGTTTGACCTGTTCATCGGCCCGGCCCATGAAGATCAGGCCCTCGGCTTCGAACCGCACCAAGTCACCCGAGCGGTAGGCCCGGTCCCAGCCCAGCGTGGGCATGGGTGCGTACTTCTCGGCGTCCTTGGCGGGATCGAGGTAGCGCGCAAGGCCGACGCCGCCGATGATGAGTTCGCCGATGTCACCTTCGGCGACCGGAACGCCACTGGAATCGACGACGGCGAGGTCCCACCCGTCCAGCGGAAGCCCGATCCGCACGGGGCCGGGTCCGCCCAAGGGAGCGGCACACGCAACGACGGTGGCTTCCGTGGGGCCGTAGGTGTTCCAGACTTCGCGACCGTCCACAGCGAGCCGCTCGGCGAGCTCCGGAGGGCAGGCTTCGCCACCGAAAATGAGAAGACGCACGTTTTCCAGTGCCTCGGCCGGCCACAGGGCGGCGAGCGTCGGCACTGTGGACACCACGGTGATGCCGTGGTTGATCAGCCAGGGACCGAGGTCCATTCCGGTGCGAACCAGAGCGCGGGGCGCAGGCACCAGACACGCTCCATGGCGCCAGGCCAGCCACATCTCTTCGCACGAGGCGTCGAAGGCCACCGAGAGGCCGGCAAGCACCCGGTCCTGGGGGCCGATGGGTTCGGCCTGGAGGAAGAGCCTGGCTTCGGCGTCCACGAAGGCGGCGGACGAACGGTGCTTGACGGCTACACCCTTGGGAGTGCCGGTGGAGCCCGAAGTGAAAATGATCCACGAATCATCGTCCAGCCCAGGTCTCGCCGGACCGGAGAGAGGTTCGCGCGAAGCATCGGAAAGCCGGACGTCCAGCCCCGCACCGATGACTGCCGCCACTTTGGCCTCCCCGAACACCAAGCGTGCCCGTTCCTCGGGATCGTCGGCGTCGACGGGCACGTAGGCGGCCCCGGCCATCAGGATGCCGAGGATAGCCACGTAGAGCTCATTGGTTCCGGAAGGGATACGGACACCGATTTTCGCACCAGGGCCCAGACCCGCTGCGTTCAGGGTCCGGGCAAAAGAGCTGACGGCGGCGAGAAGTTCGGTGTAGCTAAGTGACTTGTGGCCGTCGTCCAGCGCTGAGGACTCCGGAAAGGAAGCCGCGGTGGCCTCCAGGATGTCCACGAGGGTACGTTCGGCAGGTGCTGCGGTGCCGCCCGGCAGCTGGGGGCGGTACGTGGTCAGGGCAGGCGTCTGCCCGGCCCCCACGGAATGTTCTGTGCTCACGGGGTCAGCTTTTCGCAGGAAGGTGAACAAAAGATGTCGGTGGCTTCTTGCCCGTCACAGTCCGTTGCTGCGATGTTCGCCTGAACGTCACCGGGAGTTTGGGGCCGGGCGCTGCCCCTACGGGCAAAGCCAGTCGTCACAGGACAAGCCGGTCGTCACAGGACAAGCCGGTCGTTACGGGACCAGCAGGACCTTGCCGGTGGTCCGGCGTCCCTCCAGGTCCCTGTGGGCCTGGGCCGCTTCGGCCAGGGGGTACGTGGCGCCGACCCTGACAGCAAGGGTGCCGTTGGCTGCGGCGTCGAAAATTTCGGCCGAGCGCCACCGGCGTTCCTGGGCATTCTGTACAAAGTGCGCCATGGTGGGCCTGGTGAGTGTTAACGAGCCTGCCGCGTTCAACCGCTGTGGATCAAACGGCGGGACCGGTCCCGAGGCTGCGCCGAACAGCACCATGGCCCCACGGATCCGCAGGCTTCTCAGAGAGTCATCGAAGGTGTCCTTGCCAACGCCGTCGTAGACGACGTTGACGCCCTCGCCGTCGGTGAGTTCACGGACCTTGTCGGCGAAGCCCTCATAGCGCAGGACGTCATCAGCCCCGGCGAGAGTGGACAGATCGGCCTTCTCGTCGGAGGACACGGTGGTGATGACCCGGGCCCCGCGGGCCTTCAGCAGTTGGGTCAACAGCAGGCCTACTCCGCCGGCTCCGGCGTGCAGAAGCACCGTGTGGCCGGGCTCAACCCGGAAAGAGGAGTTCATCAGGTAGTGGGCCGTTATTCCCTGCAGCGGCAGGGCGGCGGCGGTGTGGTCATCGACGCCGGCAGGAACCGGGAGCGCCCTGGCGGCGTCCACCAGGGCGTACTCCGCGTAGGTCCTGGTTCCTTCGGCCGTGGCAATGCGGTCGCCGATGGCAAACTCTTCAACGCCCTCGCCTACCGCCTCCACGACGCCGGCTGCTTCGGCGCCGGGGGTGAAGGGGTAGTCCACCTTGTAGGTGCCATTGCGCTGGTAGGTCTCGATGAAGTTGACCCCGGCAGCTGCGACTTTGATCAGCAGCTGCCCGGGGCCCGGTGCCGGTACTTCGACGGAAGCGAACTCGAGGACCTCCGGTCCTCCGGGCTGCTGTGCAACGATTGCGTGCGTCATGGTGGCTCCTTACTCCGGGGCGGACCTTCCGGTGCCCGGTTTCAGAACCCATCCTAGGGAGGTTGGGGCCTCCCGTGTCGAACGCCTAGAAGCGTCCGTGCGTCGATGCCACGGGGCAATCGAATCCGCGGCCCGCTGCCAGGCCGACTTCGTTCAGGTACCGGACCACGATGCCGTAGGACTGCATCAGCGTGGTTTCGGTGTAGGAGATCGAATGCTTGGCGCAGAATTCGCGGACGATCTTTGTGGCCTTGTACAAGTGGGGGCGGGCCATGTCAGGGAACAAGTGGTGCTCCACCTGACGGTTGAGTCCGCCGAGGAGGAAGTCCATGAAGATGCCGCCGGAGATGTTGCGCGAGGTCAGGATCTGACGGTTGAGGAAGTCCACGCGGCTGTCCTTGGGGAGGACGGGCATGCCCTTGTGGTTCGGCGCAAACGAAGCTCCCATGTAGAAGCCGTAGACCATGATCTGGACACCGAGGAAGGCAAAAGCCATCCCGATGGGCAGGAAGGTGAAAGCCAGTACGGGAAGGGCCGTGAGCCTTGCCAGCAGGATGGGTGCCTCTACCCAGCGGTGACGTACGTTCTGCTTGCCGAGCACGAAACGAAGCGAGTCGAACTGAAGGCTCAGGCCAAGCAGCGTCAGGAGGGGGAAGAAGAACCACCCCTGCTTCTTGGTGAGGAACGCCAGGCGGCCCTTGCGTTCTGCCGCTGCATCCTCGTAGAAGACCAAGGCGTTGTTCCGGATGTCGGGGTCCTTGGAAATGACGTTGGGGTGGTTGTGGTGGGCGCCGTGTTTCTGTTCCCACCAGGAGTAGCTGATGCCGGCAATGCCTGTGGCCAGGAGGCGGGCTGACCAATCGTTGGCGCGGCGTGAAGCGAAGATCTGCTTGTGTCCGGCCTCATGGGCCAGGAAGCTGAGCTGCGTGCAGAGAATACCGACTGCGGCGGCGATGAGGAGTTGGTACCAGGACTCGCCCAAGAGGGCGAAGCCGAGCCAGGTGCCGGCCATGAGCAGTATCAGGGCTACGAAAACCCAGATGTAGAAGCCGCTGCGGCGCTCAAGGAGCCCTGCGGACTTGACGGTCTTGAGGAGCTCTGAGTAGCTCTGAACGACGGGATTTGGCTGAATTGCGCGTGCTTTGGGGCGCTCAGCGGTGGACGTGGGTGCCATATATGTGCCCCGTATCGCTAACGGGCAACGCTGCAGCCGACGTTCGGACTGCACGGTCTGGATCACCCTCCACTAAGCATACGCGCAATGTCCTAACAAATGTGACAGCTCACATCGGGCATGCATAAATATCGGACAGCATGAATATTCTTGCTGTATAGTGGAGTTATGACTATTTCTGTTGCCGTCTCCGGTGCCAGCGGCTACGCCGGGGGAGAAGTGCTGCGCTTGCTTGCGGGCCATCCGAACGTCACCATCGGTGCCATTACCGCACACAGCAACGCCGGTTCCAGACTAGGGGAGTTGCAGCCACATCTCCACGGTTTGGCCAGCCGGATACTGGAAGACACCACGGTGGAGAACCTCTCCGGCCATGACGTTGTGTTCCTGGCCCTGCCGCATGGCACCTCTGCCGGGATCGCGGCACAGTTGCCGGAAGGTACTGTAGTCATCGACGCCGGCGCGGACCACCGCTTGCAGGACGCCTCAGCGTGGGAGAAGTTTTACGGCTCCGAACATGCGGGCACGTGGCCGTACGGCCTGCCCGAACTGCCGGGCCAGCGCGAGGTTCTCAAGGGCGCAACCAGGATCGCCGTGCCTGGCTGCTATCCGACGTCGGCCCTGCTGGCCTTGACGCCAGGGTTCGCCAACAATCTCCTCCAGCCGGACGACGTCGTGATTGTTTCCGCCTCAGGCACCTCAGGTGCCGGCAAAGCGGCCAAGGTCAACCTGATCGGCTCGGAGGTCATGGGTTCCATGAGCCCCTACGGCGTGGGTGGCGGTCATCGCCACACGCCTGAGATCGAACAGGGACTGTCCAATGCGGCAGGGGAATCCGTGACAGTGTCGTTCACCCCTACGCTCGCTCCGATGAGCCGCGGCATCCTCACCACTGCTACAGCGAAAGTGCGGCTGCAGGATGGTCGCAGTGTCGCTGAAGCCGAGCTTCGCCAGGCGTGGGCGGATGCCTACGACGACGAACCGTTCGTGCACCTGCTGCCCGAGGGCCAGTGGCCAACCACCAAGTCGGTGCAGGGTTCCAACCATGCCGTCATGCAGCTGGCGTTCGACCAGCACACCGGCCGTGTCATCGTCACCTGCGCCATCGACAACCTCACCAAGGGGACAGCCGGCGGAGCCGTGCAGTCCATGAACATTGCCCTCGGCCTGGACGAAACAGCCGGCCTGAACCTGCAGGGAGTTGCACCGTGACCATTACCGCACCCAAGGGATTCCGGGCCGCCGGCATCACAGCCGGCATCAAGGCCTCAGGCAAGCCGGATCTGGCACTCGTCGTCAACGATGGTCCGTCCAAGGCGGCCGCCGCGGTTTTCACCTCCAACCGGGTGGCAGCTGCCCCTGTTCACTGGTCCCGCCAAGTTGTCAGCGATGGCCGCGTGGACGCCGTAGTGCTGAACTCCGGTGGCGCCAACGCCTGCACCGGTCCGCAGGGCTTCCAGAACACCCACGCAACCGCTGAGAAAGTGGCGGCGGTGCTGGGAATCTCAGCTTCCGACGTCGTGGTGTGCTCCACCGGGCTGATCGGCGAGCAGCTGCCCATGGACAAAATCATCCCGGGTGTCGAAGCCGCCGCCAAGGAGCTCTCAGAGGACGGTGGCGCAGCCGCGGCAACCGCCATCATGACCACGGACAGCGTCTCCAAGGAAGCTGTCTTCGCGGGTAAGGATGCGGAAGGCAAGCCGTTCACCGTCGGCGGTATCGCCAAGGGTGCGGGGATGCTGGCTCCAGGCCTGGCCACCATGCTGGTGGTCCTTACCACCGACGCTGAAGTACCTGCGAACGAGCTCGACGTAGTGCTCCGGGACGCCACGCGCGTCACGTTCGACCGTGCAGACTCGGATGGCTGCATGTCCACGAACGACACCGTGGTGCTGCTCGCTTCAGGTGCTTCCGAGGCCCTGCCGTCGGCAGAGCAACTCAGCGAAGCGGTAACCGCCGTCTGCGCTGAGCTTGCCCGCAAGCTGATCGGCGACGCCGAAGGTGCCAGCCACGACATCGCCATCCGCACCTTCAATGCCGCCAGCGAACGTGACGCTGAAACCGTCAGCCGCTCCGTGGCCCGCTCCAACCTCTTCAAAGCGGCCATCTTCGGCAAAGACCCCAACTGGGGACGCGTGCTGTCCGCCGTAGGAACCACCGACGCTGTGTTCGAAGCGGACCAGCTCAACGTCGCCATGAACGGCATCCAGATCTGCCGCAACGGTGCGATCGGTGATGACCGGAACCTGGTGGACCTCGAACCGCGCGAAGTGCTCGTGGAAATTGATCTCCAGGCCGGCGACGCCGAAGCGACTATTTGGACCAATGACCTCACGCACGACTACGTGCACGAGAACAGCGCCTACTCGAGCTGAGCGGAATGACGATGACTGCGCACACCCGCGAGAAGACTGCACCGGGCTACGTCTCGGCCGAATCAGCACAGGACAAGGCTGGCACGCTGATCGAGGCACTGCCTTGGATCCAGCGTTTCGCCGGCACCACCATGGTGATCAAGTACGGCGGAAACGCCATGGTCAACGATGACCTTCGGCGTGCCTTCGCCGAGGACATCGTGTTCCTCCACCACGTAGGTATCCACCCGGTGGTGGTCCACGGCGGAGGTCCCCAGATCAACTCCATGCTGGGCCGGCTCGGCATCGAGTCCGAGTTCAAAGGCGGCCTGCGCGTCACCACCCCCGAAGCCATGGACGTTGTCCGCATGGTCCTCACGGGCCAGGTAGGACGCGAACTCGTTGGCCTCATCAACTCCCACGGCCCGTACGCGGTGGGCATGTCCGGCGAAGACGGTGGACTGCTGCGCGCCGTCCGGACCGGCACCGTGGTGGACGGCGAGGAAGTCGACCTCGGCCTGGTGGGCGAAGTCGTCGGCGTGGACCCCGCCGGTATCAAGGACATCCTCGACGCGGGCCGCATCCCCGTGATTTCTACGGTCGCCCCCGAGATCACTGAGGAAGGCAACGGTTTCCAGACCACAGGCCAGGTCCTCAACGTCAACGCGGACACCGCCGCAGCCGCGGTAGCGTCAGCCTTGGGCGCCACCAAGCTGGTCATCCTCACCGACGTCGAAGGCCTCTACGCCAACTGGCCGGACAAGTCCTCGCTGATCTCCTCCCTGACGGCCTCCGAACTCCGTGAAATGCTGCCCCGCCTCGAGTCCGGAATGATCCCGAAGATGGCCGCGTGCCTGAAGGCCATCGACAAAGGCGTGGAACGCGCACACATCGTCGACGGCCGCCTGCCGCACTCGATGCTGCTGGAAACCTTTACGACGGCGGGCATCGGCACCCAGGTAGTACCCGACGAGGAAGTGAACGCATGAGCGAAACTGTTGGCCTCAGCCCGACCGGCGATGGACCCCCCGCCCGCTTCGCGGTGCCCGACCACACCCGGGGGTCCATCGCCGGATCGGACGCCAAAGCTTCCGTCATTACTGGAGTGAGTAATGGCGCGGACTGGCTTGCCCGTTACTCGTCGTCGCTCATGGGTGTCTTCGGGACCCCGCAGCGGGTTCTTGTCCGTGGCGCCGGCTGCCTTGTGTGGGACGCCGACGGCAAGGAATACCTGGACCTCCTGGGCGGTATCGCCGTGAACGCGCTGGGCCACGCCCACCCGTTCGTCACCTCGGTGATTTCCAGCCAGTTGGCCACGCTGGGCCATGTTTCCAACTTCTTCACCAGCCCCACCCAGATTGCCCTTGCCGAGAAGCTGCTGTCCCTGAGCAAGGCACCGGCCGGGTCCAAGGTGTTCTTCGCGAACTCCGGCACGGAAGCGAACGAGGCGGCCTTCAAGCTCGCGCGGCGGAACAACGCCGACGGCAAGCGCACCAAGATCATTGCCCTTGCAGGCGCCTTCCACGGCCGCACCATGGGTGCTTTGGCGCTCACTGCCAAAGAGGCCTACCGTGCGCCTTTCGAGCCACTGCCCGGTGGCGTGGTCCACATCCCGTTCAACGACATCGACGCCTTGCGCGCCGCCGTCGACGATTCCACCGCGGCCGTATTCCTGGAACCGATCCAGGGCGAAGCGGGCGTCCGGCCCCTCAGTACCGAATACCTGCGGGCTGCCCGCGAGGCCACCAGCGCCGCGGGCGCGCTGCTGATCCTGGACGAAGTCCAAACAGGCATCGGCCGCACCGGCAAATGGTTGGCAAGCGAAGACGCGGGCATCGTGCCCGACGCCGTGACCCTCGCCAAGGGACTCGGTGGCGGCTTCCCCGTAGGAGCTCTGGTCACGTTCGGCAGTACGACGTCGGCTCTGCTCACCGCCGGGCAGCACGGCACCACTTTCGGCGGAAACCCCGTGGCCACCGCCGCCGCGCTTGCCACGCTTCACGCGATCGAAAGCCAGGGTGTCCTGCAGAATGTGCTCGCTGTTGGAGCGCACCTGCGCGACGGCCTCGCCGCACATGAGGCTGTGACCGAAGTCCGCGGAGAAGGCCTTCTCATCGGCTTTGACGTGGACGCCGACGTAGCACCGGCCATGGTGACAGCGGCCCTGGATGCCGGATTCATTATCAACAGCCCCGGCCCGCGGACCATCCGCCTGGCGCCCCCGCTGATCCTGACCATCGAACAGGCAGACCGGTTCCTGACCGCCCTGCCGGCATTGATCTCCACGGCCAAGGCCACGAATTCCAAGGACAACAAGTGAGCATTTCCACCCGTCACTTCCTCAAAGACACCGACCTGAGCCCGGCTGAGCAGGCCGAGGTTCTGGAACTCGCAGCCCGGATGAAGGCCGCGCCGTACAGCGTGCAGCCCTTCGCCGGGGAAGGCAACGGCCGGAAGACGGTCGCGGTGATCTTCGACAAGACGTCCACCCGGACACGTGTCTCCTTCGCCACGGGCATCGCCGACATGGGTGGCAACGCCTTGATCATCAATCCCGGTGAAGCGCAGATCGGTCACAAGGAATCCGTGGAGGACACCGCGAAGGTCCTGGAGCGCATGGTCTCCACCATTGTGTGGCGCACCGGAGCCCACTCGGGCCTGGTGGCCATGGCGGAAAACTCCAAGGTCCCCGTCATCAACGCCCTGTGCGACGACTACCACCCGTGCCAGCTCCTTGCCGACCTCCTGGCCGTCAAGGAACACAAGGGGGAGCTCGCAGGATTGACCATGGCCTACTTGGGTGATGCTGCGAACAACATGGCCAACTCCTACCTCCTGGCGGGAGTTACCGCGGGAATGCACGTCCGCATCTCCGGTCCCGAAGGCTACCTCCCGGCACCGGAAATCGTCGCGGCCGCGGAAGAGCGCGCCGCTGAAACCGGTGGTTCCGTCCTGATCACCAGCGATGCCGCCGAAGCCCTCAAAGGTGCAGATGTCGTGGCAACGGACACCTGGGTGTCCATGGGCCAGGAAGCGGAGAAGGAAGCACGCCTGCAACTGTTCCGCGACTACTCCGTGGACGAGGCTGCCATGGCGCAGGCCGCGCCGGACGCCGTCGTCCTCCACTGCCTCCCGGCATACCGCGGTTACGAGATTTCGGCCGGCGTCATTGACGGACCGCAGTCCATCGTCTGGGATGAGGCAGAGAACCGGCTCCACGCCCAGAAGGCCCTCATGGCCTGGCTGATGCACCGCTCCGGGCTTGCGTTCGTTGAGGGCCTCTCTCCCGTCGAAGGCACCTCTGCCCTGGAGAGCACTGGGGAGAGCACGTTCTAGTGTCCGCCAACCCGTCCGTGCCGGGCGCAAGCCCGGCCACCAAGACCGCCCGACAGGCCCGCATCACTGCGATCCTGACGGGTGAGTCCGTGCGTTCCCAAGCAGAGCTTGCAGCCCTGCTCGCGGACGACGGCGTGCAGGTCACCCAGGCCACACTGTCCCGCGACCTCGTGGAACTGGGCGCGGTGCGCGTCCGCGGCAAGGATGGAGCATTGGTCTACGCCGTGCCGGGGGAGGGCGGCGACCGCAACGCCAAGAGCGGGGTCACCCAGGAAATTCTCGACGCGCGGCTGACCCGGCTCTGCGGCGAACTCCTGGTAACCGCCGAGGCATCGGGCAACATCGTGGTGCTCCGCACCCCGCCGGGGGCAGCGAACTTCCTGGCACTGGCCGTTGACCACTCCGTGATGCCGTCGGTATTGGGTACGATCGCAGGCGACGATACTTTGCTGCTGGTCGCACGGGATCCCGATGGCGGGGCAGAGCTAGCGGCCAGATTCCTGCGGATGGCCGAGGAAGCCGGCCCCGGCAACTAACTGCTTTACACAGCACTGATTCACACAGCATTTGATTCGAATGAACCAAGCAACAACAAAGGAGCACTCTCGTGACTGAGCGCATTGTTCTGGCCTACTCCGGTGGCCTTGATACGTCCGTAGCCATCGGCTGGATCGGTGAAGCCACCGGTGCCGAGGTCATCGCCGTGGCCGTTGACGTCGGACAGGGTGGCGAGTCCCTGGAGACCATCCGCCAGCGCGCCCTCGGCTGCGGCGCCGTCGAGGCCTACGTCGCGGACGCCCGCGACGAGTTCGCCAACGAGTACGCCATGCCGACGCTGAAGGCCAACGCGCTCTACCAGGGCCACTACCCGCTGGTTTCGGCGATCTCCCGTCCGGTCATCGTGAAGCACCTGGTGAAGGCTGCCCGCGAATTCGGCGCCACCACCGTTGCCCACGGCTGCACCGGCAAGGGCAACGACCAGGTCCGCTTCGAAGTCGGCATCCAGACCCTCGGCCCGGACCTGAAGTGCATCGCACCCGTCCGCGACCTCGCACTGACCCGCGACAAGGCCATCGCCTTCGCTGAGGAAAAGGGCCTGCCGATCGAGACCACCAAGAAGAACCCGTACTCGATCGACCAGAACGTCTGGGGACGCGCCGTCGAAACCGGTTACCTTGAGGACATCTGGAACGCTCCCACCAAGGACATCTACGACTACACCGCCACCCCGGAATTCCCGCCGGCACCGGACGAGGTCATCATTTCCTTCCAGGCCGGCGTGCCGGTAGCCATCGACGGCGTCAAGGTCACCCCGCTGCAGGCCATCCAGGAACTCAACCGCCGTGCGGGCGCGCAGGGCGTTGGCCGCATCGACGTCGTCGAGGACCGCCTTGTGGGCATCAAGTCCCGCGAAATCTACGAAGCCCCGGGCGCCATGGCGCTGATCACCGCGCACAAGCACCTCGAGGACATCACCATCGAGCGCGAGCAGGCCCGCTTCAAGGCCACCGTTGGCCAGCGCTGGGCAGAACTCGTGTACGACGGACAGTGGTTCTCCCCGCTCAAGCGCTCCCTGGACGCCTTCATCGAGGACACCCAGAAGTACGTCTCCGGTGACATCCGCATGGTCCTGCACGGCGGCCAGGCAGTCGTCAACGGACGTCGCTCCGAGACCTCGCTTTACGACTTCGACCTCGCCACCTACGACACCGGCGACACCTTCGACCAGTCCATGGCACGCGGCTTCATCGAGCTGTGGGGCATGTCCTCGAAGGTAGCCTCCGGCCGCGACCTCCGCGTCGCAGGCGAGTGACGCCGCAGCAGGGCCCCGGGACGCAGGGGTCCCCGGCGGCCGAGCGTAGCGAGGTAGGGGAGCGTTCAGGGACAAATGAAGGTGCACTGTGGGGCGGCCGGTTCGCCGGCGGCCCCGCGGATGCGCTGGCCGCACTGAGCAAGTCCACCCACTTTGATTGGCGGCTTGCCCGTTACGACATCGCCGGTTCCAAGGCCCACGCCCGCGTGCTGGCCAAGGCCGGACTTTTGGACGACGCCGAGCTCGAAGGCATGCTCGCAGCCCTCACGCAGTTGGACGAAGACGTCGCGAGCGGCGCCTATCTCCCGGCCGAGAGCGACGAGGACGTGCACGGGTCACTGGAACGCGGACTGATTGAGCGTGCCGGGACCCAGTTGGGCGGCAAGCTCCGCGCCGGCCGTTCACGCAACGACCAAGTGGCCACCCTTGGCCGCATGTTCCTGCGGGACCACGCCCGGATCATCGCCCAGGGTGTCCTTGCCACCATCGATGCCCTCGTTGAGCAGGCAAAGGCACACCATGGTGTCGCCATGCCTGGCCGTACCCACTTGCAGCATGCCCAGCCGGTTCTCCTGAGCCACCACCTGCTGGCCCATGCCTGGGCTTTGCTGCGCGATGTGCAGCGGCTCCAGGACTGGGACAAGCGCGCCGGTGTTTCGCCGTATGGTTCCGGTGCCTTGGCTGGTTCGTCCCTTGGGCTGGATCCTGAAGCTGTTGCCGCGGACCTCGGTTTCTTCTCGGCCGTGCACAACTCGATCGACGGCACGGCTTCACGTGATGTCTTTGCCGAGTTCGCCTGGGTTTGCTCCATGATTGGCGTTGACCTGTCCCGGATTTCCGAGGAAGTCATTTTCTGGGCCACCAAGGAGTTCTCCTTCGTCACGCTGCATGACTCGTACTCCACGGGGTCCTCGATCATGCCGCAGAAGAAGAACCCGGATGTTGCCGAGCTCGCGCGCGGCAAGGCGGGACGCCTCATCGGCAACCTGACCGGCCTCCTCGCGACGCTCAAAGGCCTGCCGCTCGCGTACAACCGCGATCTGCAGGAAGACAAGGAGCCGGTCTTCGACGCCGCAGACACCCTGGAGCTCTTGCTCCCGGCCGTGTCCGGCATGATCGCCACGCTCACGTTCAACACCGAGCGGATGGAATCACTGGCACCCCAGGGCTTTGCGCTGGCGACCGATATCGCCGAATGGCTGGTCCGCCAGGGCGTTCCGTTCCGCGAGGCACACGAGCTCTCCGGGGCAGCGGTGAAGCAGGCCGAAGGCCGGGGCGTGGAACTGTGGGATCTCACGGACGAAGAGTACGCAGCGATTTCGGAGCACCTGACGCCCGAGGTCCGCTCTGTGCTGAGCACCGAAGGTTCCCTCAACAGCCGCAACTCGCAAGGCGGAACCGCACCGGCCGCCGTCGAACGCCAACTGGCTGCTTTGGAAGCTGAACTGGACGCAGCGCGCTCCTACGCGTTGTAACCCTCGTCCGCCGGGAGCGGGACGGTGCCTGAAGGCGCCGTCCCGCTCTTCGTTTAACTCTGCGTTAGCATGGCGATATGACCCGGATCACCCCAGAGACGCTGCCCGCAGAGCTTCACAAAGCCGCCGGCACCGTCACCCGACTCCTTGCCAAAATGGACGACGCGTCCGTAGCCGAACCCTCGGAACTTCCCGGTTGGACCCGTGGACACGTCCTTGCCCATATCAGGGGCATTGCCGACGCGATGGCACGCCAGCTCGAATATGCACGCCGTGGAGAAACCATCGAACTGTACGACGGCGGCATGGAAGGACGCACGAAAGCGATTGAACTGGCCGCCGGTCACAGCCTTGCGCAGCACACGGAGTCCGTCACCGCTGCGCTGGATTCCGCCCTCGCCGCATTCGACGCCTTGGGTCCTGACGACTGGCAAGCCCGGATTGCCTATCGGGACGGAACAGTCCTCGACGGCGGCCTGGCGCTGTGGCGCGAACTCACCATCCATGCCGCGGACCTGCGTCTGGGATTCGGACCGGAGACCTGGAGCCGCCCGTTCTGCGAACACCTCGTGGGTTTCCTGGCCGCGCGCGTGCCCGGGAAATACAAGCTGGTCCTGCAGCCTACCGGCCTTCCGCAGCTGAGCATCGGCAGCGGTGGCACGTCGATTGCGATCACCGGCATGCTGACGGACATCGCAGCGTGGTTGGCGGGTCGCGAACCGAGCCTCGGCAGCCTCCGGGCAACTGCGGCCGCCGACGGCGTCGAACTGCCCGAACTTCTGCCCTGGCCGGCCGCCCAACCCGCTGCCCGTTAGTCCACCGACGCTTCCTCACGTTCCGTGTGTTTGGTGCGGTCGCTTGCTCACGTTCCGCGTGTTTGGTCCGGACGCTTGCTCACGCCCAGTCGACTCAACAGCGCGACGCCGGCACTAGGCGTGGGTGCCGACGACGGCTGCCGTGCGGGAGGGATGGACCGCAACGGGCTTTGCCGCCGCACGCCACAAATGCATGGTGGCGTAGGAGCGCCAAGGGCTGACTTCCCGGAAGTCGGCACTGAGTCCCGCCCCTGACGGAAGGACCTTCAAGCCGTTCCGGACCGCAGCATCGTTGGCCAGCAGAATGTCCGGAGCGCCGAGCACGCGCATCGCGACGTATCCCACGGTCCACGGCCCCACCCCGGGCAAGGGGAGCAGCTTGCGTCCAAGGCTTTCGACGTCGTCGCCGTAGTCGAAATCAAGTGTCCCGGTAGCCATGGCCTCCGCAGCTGACACGATGGAGTCGATGCGACGCCGGGGTCCCCGGAGCAGGGCCCGGCCGTGCTCGGCGAGTTCTGCCGCCGTCGGAAACAGTCGATCCAAACCCGGTCCGCCCACACCGGCGGGGGAGCCGGCGTCCGACAACTGTGTGAGGGCCGTGCGGGCGGCGGCGACGGTGATCTGTTGACCGATCATCGCCCGGATCAGCAGTTCCTGGGGATCCACCGCGCCGGGAACCCGGATACCGGGAATGGCCGGGATTCTGCCGGACAGACGGGGGTCTATGGCAAGGGCGTCATCGATCGCCTGCGGATCGGCGTCGAGGTCGAACAGTCTCCGGACCCGGCTCAACAGTGCCGGGAGGTCGTGGAGATCCAGGGCGTTGACCGTCAGTTGCAGGGGCTTTCCACGGGATTCGGGGTTGAAGGAGACAGAGAAGGATGCGTTGCCTCGAGGCAGGCGCAGGGTGCGTGCGTAGCTCCGGGTTCCGTCCGCCGAGGTGTCCGCAGACTCGATGCCGGGAACTGCGCGTACTGCCAGGAAGTCGAAGATTCCGGGGTCGAACGGTTCCCTATAGGGCAGGTTCAGTGTCAGCGCCGAGGGCGTGGCCTCCGAAACCCCGGAACCACGGCGCAGGCCGGTCTTCGCCCCGGTGGCGCGTAACGCCGTCGGGGTCATGGCGAACACTTCACCGATGGTGTCGTTGAATTGGCGCACGCTGTTGAACCCGGAAGCGAATGCGACATCTGCCAGAAGCATGTCCGTAGAGACCAACAGGGTCCTGGCCGTCTGCGCTCTGCTTGCCCGTGCAAGGGAGAGCGGGCTCGCGCCCAGTTCATGGCTGAGGATGCGGTTGAGATGGCGGGCTGAGTACCCCAAACGGTGCGCCAGGCCATCGACGCCTTCGCGGGTTATGACACCGTCGTTGATCAATCGCATGGCGCGGCCGGCGATATCGGAACGGAGGTTCCACGCGGGCGTCCCGGGAACCGCTTCGGGCAGGCATCGCTTGCAGGCCCGGTAGCCGGCCTCGTGCGCTGCCGCCGATGTTTCATAGAACGTGACGTTCTCGGCCTTGGGTGTCCGGGCGGGACAGGATGGCCTGCAATAGATGCCGGTGGACCTGACGGCTGTGAAGAATTGACCGTCGAACCGGGTGTCGCGGGCGTCGATTGCCCGGTAGCGCTGCCAGAAGTCCATGGCTTCATCCTGCCAGCCGCCCCGGGTCGGTGCTAGCGGAAATCGGACATGTCCGTTACGGGGGTTGTTGCTAGGGTCTGGTCATGAGTTCGTCCATGGAGAATGGTGTCAGCGACCCGGCGGAAGTGCGTAGCTTCCTTGAGGGCGACCCCCGTGTGATCGCCCCGCTGATCCTTGGCGCTGTACTGACCCACAACTCGGAAGCGGGCCCGGTTTCCGTCCGCCTGACGGAAGTCGAGGCCTATATGGGTCCCAAGGATTCCGAACACCCCGACCCCGGTTCGCACACCTTCGGCGGCCCCACGGCCCGGAACGCGCCCATGTTTGGACCGCCGGGATTTCTCTACATCTACTTCACCTATGGCATGCACTATTGCGCCAACATCGTTTGCGGACCCGACGGTTCACCCTCGGCTTTGCTCCTGCGGGCGGGAGAAATCGTCGACGGCGAAGGCCTCGCCGCCGTCCGAAGACCGGCCTCGAAAGCACATAAGGACCTGGCCAGCGGACCAGCCAGGCTCGCCTCCGCACTGGGACTGACGACGTCGGACACCGGCCGTGACGCGCTCGCGGAACCCTTCAGCTTGTGGTTGCCTGCGGTTCCGGCGGCGGCAGTGGCCAGCGGTCCCCGCGTTGGAGTGGCGGGACCGGGCGGCACCACCGAGTACCCGTGGCGTTTTTGGATTGAGGATGACCCGACTGTGTCCAGGTACAAGGCGGCGCGGCCCAGAAAAAGGCCTGCATCCGGGTAACTTTCCCCTCCGGCAGTACGACTTTCCTGTGACGCAGTCCGAGGTATGACTTGTACCCCACGCGTTTACCAAAATCGCTGTAGAATGGTAGGTCTGTCTTTTGCGATAGGGGTTACGGTTCGATGCACGACGCTGATTTGGTCCACGAGCAGGAATACGTTGCCGGGCTTTACGCCCGGCTCGATGAGCTGCGCGCTGAAAAGCGCGCCCAGCTGGCGCAGGTGCGCAAGGCAGGCGCGGTGGGAACCATGCAGAACGTCTCAGAGCGTGACGCGTTCGCTGCCCTGTACGAGGACCGCCTTGCCCAGCTCGACGCCGTCGACGACCGCTTGGTCTTCGGCCGCCTCGACCTGGATTCCGGAGAGGCGCAGTACATCGGTCGCATCGGCCTGTCCACGGCCGACCTCCAGCGGCTCATGGTCGACTGGCGTGCGCCCGAAGCCGGCCACTTCTATCAGGCGACCGCGTTCGACCGCCAAGGTGTGCGCCGCCGTCGTCACCTGATCCTTCAGGGACGCGACGTCAAGGCGATCGAAGATGACGTCCTGGACGCGGGGATGCTGGCCGACAACGACTCCCTCCAAGGCGAAGGCGCGCTGCTGGCCGCGCTGAATTCGAAGCGTACGGGCCGGATGTCGGACATCGTGGGCACCATCCAGTCCGAACAGGACAGGATCATCCGTTCCTCCATTTCAGGGGCGCTTGTTGTTCAAGGTGGTCCCGGTACGGGTAAGACCGCTGTTGCCCTGCACCGCGCGGCCTACCTGCTCTACACGCACCGCGACCGGCTCAAGAGCGCCGGCGTCCTGCTGGTGGGACCGTCGTCGTCGTTCATGCACTACATCGAACGCGTGCTCCCGTCCCTCGGTGAAACAGGGGTGGTCATGGCCAGCCTCGGCCGCCTGATGCCCGGCATCAACGCCATCCCCGAGGAAAACGCCGACGTCGCTGCCCTCAAGGGCAAGCTCGACATGGCCAAGGTGGTGGCCAACGCTGTGGCGAACCGGCAACGGACACCTGCCGAGGACCGCATCCTGGAAGTCGATTCACGGAAGCTGACGCTCACTGTGCGCCAAGTGCGCCGTGCCCGCGAAAAGGCTCGCGCCACCGGCAAGCCCCACAACGAGGCACGCCTGACGTTCGTCAAGATTCTCCTGCGCGAGCTCACCGAGCAGCTGACGGACCTCGTCGAGGAATCGAACATCGGCAACAACGCCGATCGCGCCTACCTTGCCGAGGACGTTCGCTCTGCCAGGGACGTCCGGATCGCGTTGAACTTGTGCTGGATGCCGATGACGCCGGAGAAGCTCATCTCGGAACTCTTCAGCAAGCCCGCCATCCTCGAAGCGTGCACGCCGCACCTGACGCCCGAACAGCGTTCCTTGCTCCAGCGGCCTGTCGACGCGCCGTGGACCGAAGCAGACGTTCCGCTCCTGGATGAGGCCGCCGAACTTCTGGGCGAGCTGGATCCGGCAGCCGGCAGGGGATTGGCCCAGCAGGAAGCTGACCGCGCTCGTGACCTTGCCAATGCCAAGCAGACCCTGGCCAACATGGAAGCCATGGGTGTCGACGTCCTGGTCACGGCCGAAGAGCTGGCGGAGCAAAACCAGGAGCGCGAAGGCCGGTTGACCGCTGCCGAGCGCGCCACGAGCGACAGGTCGTGGGCCTTCGGCCACATCGTTGTTGACGAGGCCCAGGAGCTCTCACCCATGCAGTGGCGCCTGTTGGTGCGCCGCTGCCCGTTGAAGTCCTTCACCATCGTGGGCGACATCGCCCAGACGAGTGCCGCAGCCGGTGCCAATTCGTGGCAGAGCGCATTGGCGCCGTCGTTCGGTGACCGCTGGACGCTGGAGGAATTGACGGTCAACTACCGCACGCCGTCACAGATCGCAGAAGCTGCCGTCCGCATGGCCAACCGGGCCGGGCTGGTGGTCTCAGCCCCGAAGGCGGTGCGTGAGGGCAAGTGGTCACCCATCGTTGACCGCGTGGCGCCGGACGGTATTGTGCAGCGCCTGGTGGACGTCCTGCCGGAGGAAGTTGAAGCGATCGACGGCGGCCTGCTGGCCGTCATTGCCGACGGACCCTTGCTGCCGCAGGCAACCGCGGCCTTGAAAGAGGTCTACGGACGCCGTATCGGTGCCGGGGCAGGCAGCTACGAGCAGGACATCGTGGTCATCAGCCCCAAGGAAGCGAAGGGGCTGGAATTCGACGGCGTGGTGGTCCTTGAGCCGGCCGCGATGCTCAACCACGAGCACGGCAAGGTAGGCGACCTCTACGTTGCCATGACCCGGGCCACGCAGCGTCTGCGCCTCATCGCGGCCGCGCCGGTGCCTGCCGGTATCGAGCGCTAGGCAAAACCGTCCCCGCAACCCTGCTAACTTAGATCTCGTGTCACACGTAAACAACCTCGAGTCCCAGCACAACGATCCCGCCTTTGCCAACATCTGGCAGGAACTTACTTGGCGCGGCCTGGTCCACGTTTCCACTGATGAAACGGAACTGGAAAAACTGCTCGCCGGGGACCCGATCACGTATTACTGTGGCTTCGATCCCACGGCGCCGTCACTGCACTTGGGCAACTTGGTGCAGTTGCTGCTGATGCGTCGCCTGCAGTTGGCCGGCCACAAACCCCTCGGTTTGGTGGGCGGTTCCACCGGCCTGATCGGCGACCCGCGTCCGACGGCGGAGCGCACCTTGAACACCAAGGACACCGTGGCCGAGTGGGTGGGTTACCTGCAGGGCCAGGTTCGCCGCTTCCTCAGCTTTGAGGGTGACAACGCTGCCCGCATGGTCAACAACCTTGACTGGACTGCGCCCCTGAGTGCCATCGACTTCCTCCGGGAAATCGGCAAGCACTTCCGCGTGGGCACCATGCTCCGCAAGGACGCTGTTGCCTCGCGCCTGAATTCCGACGAGGGCATCAGCTACACCGAGTTCAGCTACCAGATCCTGCAGGGCATGGACTACCTCCAGCTCTTCCGCGACTACAACTGCGTCCTGCAGACCGGCGGTTCGGACCAGTGGGGCAACCTCACCAGCGGAACCGAGCTCATCCGCAAGGTGGAGGGCAAGAGCGTGCACGCCCTGGGTACGCCGTTGATCACCAACTCCGACGGCACCAAGTTCGGCAAGAGCGAAGGCAATGCTGTCTGGCTTGACCCGGACATGTGCAGCCCGTACACCTTCTACCAGTTCTGGCTGAACACGGCGGATGCTGATGTCGTGGATCGCCTTAAGGTGTTCACCTTCCTCTCGCGTGCCGAGATCGAAGCGTTGGGCGAGGCCGTGGCGGAACGCCCGTTTGCCCGCGAAGGCCAGAAGAAGCTTGCCTACGAAGTGACGTCGTTGGTCCACGGAGTCGACGCCACGGAGAAGGTCATCGCTGCCTCCGCTGCCCTTTTCGGGAACGGCGACCTCACGGTTCTGGACGAGCGCACCCTGGAGGCGGCCACTGCGGAACTTCCGTCAGCGACGATCAACGCTGACGGCCTCGGCATCATCGATCTCCTGGTTGCGTCCGGACTTTCCGAGAGCAAGTCGGCTGCCCGTCGGACAGTTGGCGAAGGTGGTGCGTACGTGAACAACACCAAGGTGTCCGATCCCGACGCCGTCATTGCCCGGGACGAACTCCTTCACGGCCGTTACTTGCTGCTCCGCCGGGGCAAGAAGAACCTGGCCACGATCGAGGTCTCGGCCTAGGTTCCTTGGCAACCCAGCTCTGAAAGGGCCGGCGACCGTTATGGTTGCCGGCCCTTTTTGTGTTTAAGCGCGGGTTGTTCAGTTCCTCAGGCCGGTGGGCTTGTCGCGGAGAGGTGGCCGGCGCGGAGGGGGCGGTCATCCTCTGCGCGCTCGGTCGTTCCTCCCTTAGACGCGCGCTGCCGGATAACCGCCCCCTCTTTCCGACGCTCGCTCACATCCCTAGGGTTTCAGGCCGACGCTCGCTCACGTCCGGAGGGTTTGCGCCGGTCGCTTGCTCACGTTCCGCGGGTTTCAGGCCGACGCTTGCTCACGTTCCGCGGGTTTGGGCCGGTCGCTTGGTCGCGGTCCGCTGGGATGAGGTTCGACGGCGGTTGTTGGGGTGGGTGCGTGGGTGTCCGGGGGGGGTGGGTGGGTTGTGATGGGGTTCACGGTGGCGCGGAACGTGAAGAAGCGACCAGCTCAAACACGCGGAACGTGAAGAAGCGACCAGCTCAAACACGCGGAACGTGAGGAAGCGACCAGCTCAAACACGCGGAACGTGAAGAAGCGACCAGCTCAAACACGCGGAACGTGAAGAAGCGACCAGCTCAAACACGCGGAACGTGAGGAAGCGACCAGCTCAAACACGCGGAACGTGAAGAAGCGACCAGCTCAAACACGCGGAACGTGAAGAAGCGACCAGCTCAAACACGCGGAACGTGAGGAAGCGACCAGCTCAAACACGCGGAACGTGAAGAAGCGACCAGCTCAAACACGCGGAACGTGAAGAAGCGACCAGCTCAAACACGCGGAACGTGAAGAAGCGACCAGCTCAAACACGCGGAACGTGAAGAAGCGACCAGCTCAAACACGCGGAACGTGAAGAAGCGACCAGCTCAAACACGCGGAACGTGAAGAAGCGACCAGCTCAAACACGCGGAACGTGAAGAAGCGACCAGCTCAAACACGCGGAACGTGAAGAAGCGACCAGCTCAAACACGCGGAACGTGAAGAAGCGACCAGCTCAAACACGCGGAACGTGAAGAAGCGACCAGCTCAAACACGCGGAACGTGAAGAAGCGACCAGCTCAAACACGCGGAACGTGAAGAAGCGACCAGCTCAAACACGCGGAACGTGAGGAAGCGACCAGCTCAAACACGCGGAACGTGAAGAAGCGACCAGCTCAAACACGCGGAACGTGAAGAAGCGACCAGCTCAAACACGCGGAACGTGAAGAAGCGACCAGCTCAAACACGCGGAACGTGAAGAAGCGACCAGCTCAAACACGCGGAACGTGAAGAAGCGACCAGCTCAAACACGCGGAACGTGAAGAAGCGACCAGCTCAAACACGCGGAACGTGAAGAAGCGACCAGCTCAAACACGCGGAACGTGAAGAAGCGACCAGCTCAAACACGCGGAACGTGAGCAAGCGTCGGAAGGAAGCACGCGGGATGTGAGGAAGCGACCAGCTCAAACACGCGGAACGTGAGGAAGCGTCGGAAGGAAACACGCGGGATGTGAGCAGGCGTCCGGGAAGCAGAACGGCGGCCCTGCCGCTTGTAAACCAAGGGCAGGACCGCCGTCGTGCGTTTCAGTTGTCCCGGGAAATCCTGAGGATCAGACCAGCCGGGTCAGCCAGCCGTGCGTGTCCTCTACAGTTCCGGTCTGGATTCCGAGGAGCTTCCCGCGAATGGCCATGGTGGTTTCCCCGGCCTTTGCGTCCTCGGCGCCGATGGACTCGGTCGCATCCTTGAGGACACCGATCGGAGTGATCACCGCGGCTGTACCGCAGGCAAAAACTTCGGTGATCTCGCCGGATGCTACTCCATCGCGCCACTCGTCCAGGGTGATCTTCCGCTCGGTGACCTCGCGGCCCATGTCCCGGGCGACCTGGATGACGGACATGCGCGTGACGCCCTCGAGGATGGTGCCGCTCAGCGCGGGAGTCACCAGTGAACCGTCCTTCATGACGAAGAATACGTTCATGCCGCCGAGTTCTTCCACGGCGTCGTCATTGAAGTGGTCCAGGAACAGGACCTGCTTGCAGCCGTTCGCTTCGGCTTCCTGCTGTGCGATCAGGGACGCGGCGTAGTTGCCACCGCACTTGGCGGCACCGGTTCCACCGCGGCCGGCGCGGGCGTACTCGCGGGAGATCCAGATGGAGACCGGCTTGAGCTCGCCGCCGAAGTAGTTGCCGGCGGGAGATGCGATGACGCGGAAGGACACCTCGCGTGCAGCCCTGACGCCGAGGAAGGCCTCGGTGGCGATCATGAACGGACGCAGGTAGAGTGCTTCGCCGTCTCCGGACGGAACCCACTGCTGGTCCGCCTGTACGAGTTCGCGGATGGCACCCAGGAAGTACTCTTCAGGCAGCTCGGGAAGAGCCAGGCGGCGGGCGGACTTGTTCAGTCGTGCCGCGTTGGCTTCGGGCCGGAAGGTCCATACGGAACCATCGGCGTGGCGGTAGGCCTTCAGGCCCTCAAAGATTTCCTGGCCGTAGTGCAGGACAGCAGCCGAGGGGTCCAGGGAGATGGGGCCGTAGGGCTCGATCCGGGCATTCTGCCAACCGCCATTGCCATCGGCGTCAACTTTGTAGTCGACGACGGCGGTGTGGTCGGTGAAGTAGTCGCCAAATCCCGGGTTCGCCAGGATGGCTGCACGCTCCTCAGCAGACTTCGGGTTTTCCGAGAGCTGCTGGCTGAATTCGACGCCATGGGCAGTCTGAGTCATGTTTCCTCCACAGTCAGCTACCTGGCATGGCGAACCGGGCCCCCAAAGGGTGTGGTTCAGCGATGGACCAGGGAAGCAGATAAATAATTCAAGACAAGCTTACGCCTGAGTAATGGGCCTAAAGTGCGGCCGCAATGGCGTCGCCAATGGCAGCTGTGCTGCGCGGCTTTCCATCGCGGTTCTCGACGTCGGCAATAACTGCCGCTTCGATCTTGCGGGCCGCCGTGGTGTAGCCAAGGTGGTCCAGAAGGAGCACTGCGGAGAGGATGGCCGCGGTTGGATCGGCTTTCTGCTGGCCGGCGATGTCCGGAGCTGAGCCATGTACGGGTTCGAACATGGACGGCGCCGTGCGGTCCATGTTGATGTTCCCCGATGCCGCCAGGCCGATACCGCCGGTGACGGCAGCAGCGAGGTCGGTGAGGATGTCGCCGAAGAGGTTGTCGGTGACGATCACATCGAAGCGCGAAGGTTCAGTCACCATGAAAATGGTGGCCGCGTCGATGTGCAGGTAATCGTGGGTGACGTCGGGGAATTCCTGTGCCACGGCCTCGACGGTCCGCTTCCACAGGTGCCCGGCGAAGACCAGGACGTTGTGCTTGTGGACGAGCGTAACGTGCTTGCGCGGACGCTCGCTGGCCCGGCGGAAGGCATCGCGGACTACGCGCTCCACACCATGGGCGGTGTTGAGGGAAACCTCTGTGGCAACTTCGTGGGGAGTGCCCCCGCGCAAAGTCCCGCCGTTGCCCACGTAGGGCCCTTCGGTTCCTTCACGGACGACGATGAAATCAATCGTCCCGGGGTTCGCCAAGGGGCTGCCGACCGTTCCGTAGAGCCGCGACGGACGCAGGTTCACAAAGTGGTCAAGGCTGAAGCGCAACTTCAGGAGCATTTCGCGTTCGATGATTCCGGAGGGAATTCGGGTATCGCCGGGCGCTGCGCCCACGGCACCGAAGAGGATGGCATCACGCGTGCGGAGATCTTCAAGAACCTCGTCAGGCAGGGTCTCGCCCGTCTCAAGCCAGTGCTGGGCACCGAGCTTGTAGTGGGTCTGCTCAAGAACCACGCCTTCGGCGGCTACGGCTTTTTCGAGAACCTTGACGGCTTCGGCGATGACCTCAGGGCCAATGCCGTCGCCGGGGATGACAGCGAGGTTGATGGACGATGCACTCATACGTCTATCTAGCCAAGCAATCCACATGCTGGTCAAAATCGTCTCACTCCTCGAACATTCGGCAGTGAACGGGCTCAGACCCTGGCATGATGCCCAGCCCCGGCCCAGCACATAGAGTCTTACCGTGGATAGAAGGCACGCAGTATACGAATGGTTCCGCATCAACCGTTTTGCAGTTGATCTGACAGCAACGTGCATCCTGATCCTGCTCTTTGGACCCGTGTACCTCCTTGCTGACCGCCCCTGGCTGTTCCTGCTCTCCTGCAGCCTGCTGTTGCCCCTCGCCTGGCGACGCACCCGCCCGGCGGTTGCGGCCGGCGTCGTCATTCTGGTGTGCCTCATCCAGTGGGCGGTGGGCGCCGAGCCGGTGGCCGGCCAGATAGCGGTCCCGTTGGTCATCTACGCGACCGCAGCGTACGGTCCGGCTTGGGCGAGCCGCACCGTGCTGGTGGCCGGCCTGGTCGGCGGCGTGATGCTCACATCGCGGGAATACTCCACGGGTGTGGAGTCGGGCATCATGGGCCTCACCATCGGTGCCCTGTACACCGTGCTGATCTGGATGCTTGTCCTCGTGAGCTGGACCCTCGGTGACCTCACCCGGGTCCGCAGGCTCCAGCTGCAAGCCCTCGAGGACCGCACCCGCCGAATGGAAGTAGAGCAGTTGCAGGAGCGGAAACTGGCCGCCGCCGACGAACGCTCCCACATTGCCCGGGAGATGCACGACATCGTGGCGCACTCGCTGTCCGTGATCATCACGCAGGCGGACGGGGCACGGTACGCCGCCGCAGCGAAGCCGGAACTTGCCACCGAGGCACTGGCCACCATCGCCGCCACGGGACGGGACTCGCTGGGCGAAATGCGGAGGCTCCTGGGCATCCTGCGCTCGGACGAGGACTCCCCCACACGCCCGCAACCCCGGCTCTCGGATCTGGACGAACTGCTCCTGGGCTTCCGGGCGGCTTCCCTCCAGGTGGGCTTCGAGCAGGTGGGCACCCCGCGGAGGTCCCTTCCTGCCGGAGCCGAACTCACCGCCTACCGCATCATCCAGGAATCCCTCACGAACGTCATGAAGCACGCCGGCCCCAAGGCCACCGCGAATGTGACGCTGACCTGGCAAGGCCGCGGCCTCCAACTGGACATCGTCGACGACGGCCGGGGCGCCGCTGCCGATCCGCCGGCGGCAGGCGGCGGAAACGGGCTGCGCGGAATGGGAGAGCGGGTCTCGCTCTACGATGGTTCATTGACGGCCGGCCCCGTACAAGGCGGCGGTTTTCGTGTGTCCGCATTCATTCCCTACTCGGAGGCCTGAGCAATGCCTGAACTCCTCGCACCCATCCGGGTCGCACTCGTCGATGACCAGCAACTGGTCCGTTCGGGCCTTGGCATGCTCATCAATTCGCAGCCGGACCTCGACGTGGTCGCCGAAGCAGGCAACGGCATCGAGGCCCTTCAAGCGCTCAGCGCCACCGCCGCGGACGTGGTCCTTATGGATGTCCGCATGCCCGGGATGGACGGCATTGAAGCCACCCGCCGCATCCTGGAGCAGGCAGCATCGCAACCCCGGGGTTCGCAACGCGCGGAGGTCAAGATCGTCGTCCTCACAACCTTCGACCTCGATGAATATGCGCTGGCCGCCATCCAGGCCGGCGCCAGCGGGTTCCTCCTGAAGGATGCGCCGCCGGAAGAACTCCTCGAAGCCATCCGCACCGTGTACCGGGGGGACGCGGTCATCGCGCCCTCCACCACCCGCCGCTTGCTGGACCACGTGGCACCCCTGCTCAGGACCCAGACGCCCGAGCAGAGCGAGCACGCGGCCGCCGTCGAGTCCCTCACGAACCGCGAGCGCGAGGTGTTCCAGCTCATTGCGCAGGGACAATCCAATCCCGAGATCGCAGCTGGGCTGTTCCTTTCGGAAGCTACGGTGAAGACCCATGTGGGGCACATCCTGGCCAAGCTGGGAGCCCGGGACCGGGTGCAGGTAGTGGTCATCGCCTACGAGACCGGGGTTGTGTCTCCGGGGACCTAGGCTCAGACCACGGTATGAGCACTGCCCGGCGGTAATGGGCCCACAGCCCGATCCCGCAGGCAGGGGCCGGACCATAGCGTGGAACCATGACGACTTTCACGCCCCTCCCCCATCCCCACGGAACCGGTCGCCCCGAAGGATCGGACGCCGCCCAGGCGCGTCCCGCCGTCGAGGCTTTCAAGCTGACCAAGAGCTACGGCCGCGCCGATACCAGCGTGACGGCCTTGAACGAAGTCTCGGTGAGCTTCGACGCCGGGAAGTTCACGGCCATCATGGGCCCGTCGGGCTCCGGCAAATCAACGCTTATGCACTGCCTGGCGGGGCTCGATACAGCCGATTCCGGCAGCATCGTCCTGGGCGGAACAGAGCTCACCGGACTCAATGACCGGCAGCTCACGGCGCTTCGCCGCGAGCGGATCGGTTTCGTTTTCCAGGCCTTCAATCTGGTGCCCACCTTGACGGCCGAGCAGAACATCACGCTTCCGCTCGCCTTGGCAGGTACAACGGCCGACGCCGGGTGGCTGGAAACCGTTGTTGGCACCCTTGGGTTGAAGGACAGGTTGAAGCACCGTCCCCATGAGCTGTCCGGCGGCCAGCAGCAGCGTGTGGCAGTAGCCCGGGCACTGCTGACGCGGCCCGACGTCGTGTTCGGCGACGAGCCTACCGGCAACCTAGACTCCAAGGCGGGCGGCGAGGTCCTTGCCCTGCTGCGCCGGAGCAGCCAGGAGATGGGCCAGACCATCATCATGGTCACCCATGATCCTGTGGCGGCCAGCTACGCGGACCGGGTGGTGTTGATGAGCGACGGCGGCCTGGTGGGCGAGATCCACCAGCCCACGGCGGACTCCGTCCTGACGGCCCTCGGCAAGCTGGGGGCCTGAGGCATGTTGCGTGTTGCCCTTTCGCAGTTGACGACGCATTTCCGGCGGTTCATTGCCATCGGACTTGCCGTCATGTTGTCCGTGATGTTCCTGTCCTCAACACTCATGGTCGGCGCCAGTACCAATGCCTCCCTGGGCGCAAGCATCGGGGAGGCTTACCGCAACGCAGATCTCGTTGCCACGTCCAAGAACGGCGAGCCCTTCACCCAGGCTGCCGTGGATGCTGCGGCGTCCGCCCCGGCCGTGGAGGCGAGTTACGCCGAGCGGTCCACCTACGTGACGTTCCAGGCCGGCGGCGGCGAACAGTACGGGCGCCTGCGGAACCTGGCACCAGCGTCCCTGGAAGGTGCTGTGATCAGTTCCGGGTCCATGCCCGCCAACGCCTTGGAGGCAGCGATCGACGTCAAGACCGCCGGGCACCTTGGCCTGGCGGTTGGCAGCACGCTGGTGTTGCAGGGCGGTGGTCCGGTCAAGAATGCGAAGGTCACCATTTCAGGCCTGCTCCAGGCCACCAACGACCCCTTCTCCTCTTCAGCGGCGCAGCTTGTTGCCTCCGAGTCCGTCCTTAATGCGGTGCAGGACGCGGGCGCTGGTTTCTCCGGGCTGCAGTTCGCCCTCAAACCCGGTGAGGATGTTTCGTCGGCCAAGGAGTACATCGCCCACCGGATGGAAGCCGCAGGAGCGGTGGAGCCGGTGCTTGAGACCGCGCAGGAGAAGGTGACCTCGACGGTGGCGATGCTGAGCGCTGGTCAGGACCAGCTGACGATCGTCCTCCTTGCCTTCGCCGGCATTGCCATCCTGGTCTCTACGTTGGTGGTGGCGAATACGTTCTCCGTGCTGGTGGCCCAGCGGACCAGGGAGCTCGCGCTCCTGCGTTGCCTCGGCGCCGGTCGGGGACAGATCCGTGGCTCGGTGATGCTTGAAGCCCTTGTTGTCGGCTTCATCTCCTCGGTGCTGGGCGTCCTCGCTGCGACTGGCCTGATGACCGCCCTGATTGCCTGGGCCAGGTCCCAGCCTGAGCAGGCATTCGCCACGTTGGCCGTGCCGCCGTCGGCCATCATTGCCGGTTTGGTGGCCGGAACGCTGCTGACCGTGGTGGCGGCGCTGGTCCCGGCGAAGGCGGCCACCGCCGTCGCCCCTCTTGCAGCGCTGCGGCCGGCCGATGACGCCTCCGTCCGGAACCGTCGCGGCAAGGTCAGGCTTTTCGTGGGCCTGGCAGCTTTGCTTGGTGGAGCTGCGCTGCTGGTGTACGGCAGCATCAATGTGGTGCTTGGCGTGGCCTTGCTGGGCGGCGCCGCGTCCTTTGTGGGCATCCTGCTGTGCTCCACGCTGTTCATACCCACGGTGGTTGCCCTTGCCGGCCGTCTGGCGGCACCGGCTGGTGTTCCAGGCAAGCTCGCGGCGGTGAATGCCACCCGCAACCCGGCACGTACCTCGGCAACGGCGGCGGCGCTGTTGATCGGCGTCACGCTGGTCTCCCTCATGATGACCGGCGCAGCAACGTCCCGCCAGGCGTTCAACGACACCTTGGCGGAGAACTATCCGGTGGATCTTTCCGCGCAGACGGCAACGGAAGGCAGCGGTTCCGGCGACCCCGCACAGGCTGTCTCCCGGATCAAGGGACTCGATGGCGTCAGCTCTGCGGTCCTGCTTCAGCCGGTAGGCGCCATCCAGGACGACGCCTCCGGCGGAACCACCGTTTACGGCCTGTCCGCAGCCGATGCCGCTTCTGTCCTGCGGGACAACCATCTGAAGCCAAGCCCCGGCACTGTCTACCTGCCGGAAGACTCGCCGGAAGGACCAGCTACGTTGTCGACGGCGGGCGGCCAGGTCACCCTCGACGCCAAGGTCCTGCGTACCCGCCACGTCCCGGCGTTCGTGGAGTCCTCCAGCGTCGTCTCCGGTCCCCTGGCCGGGGCACCGGGCATGGTGTGGGTGAAACTGGACGATTCCGTATCCGGGGACCGGGTCCAGGCCCTGCAGAAGGAGATAGCTACGGCACTGGGTGTCCATGAACGGACCGTCAGTGGTGCCGCGATCGAGCGGGTCACCTTCAACAGCATCATCGATGTCCTTCTCCTGGTGGTGACAGGGCTCCTCGGGGTTGCGGTGGTGATCGCCTTGATCGGTGTCGCCAACACCTTGTCCCTCTCAGTCCTGGAACGGACCCGGGAGAACTCGCTGCTGCGTGCCCTGGGCCTGACGACGGGCCAGCTGCGCGGGATGTTGGCGATCGAGGCAGTGCTCGTCGCCGGCGTCGCCGCCATCATGGGTGCGGGTATGGGGATCGTGTACGGCTGGCTTGGCGCGCAGGCCACCCTGGGCGGCGTGGCCACCGTGATACCGACGGTGCCATGGCTTCAGTTGGCGGCGGTCTTCGCTGTCGCGGTGGTGGCCGGTCTCCTGGCGTCAGTGATACCTGCCCGCCGGGCGGCCCGGCTGTCGCCGGTCGAAGGACTGGCCACGGCGTAGTCGCTCCGGCTCATTGCACGTGAACGGGAAACGCTCCCGCACTTTCCCCGGTTGTACCGGGAGAAAGTGCGGGAGCGTTTCTTATATAAGGCTGGTAGCTGATCGAGGGTTTATGCCTCGGCCGGCTCCTCGTAACGCGGGAACACCGGCGCAGGCGCAGGCAGCTCGGTGCCCGCCGCCAGCGGCGTCGCGATGGCGGCAAAGAGGCGTGCCTCGCCTTCGGGCTGGCCGAGGACGTCAAGGAGCTTCGCGGACGACGTCGGCATGACCGGTTGGGCGAGGATCGCCACGATCCGGACGACCTCCAACGTGACGTACAGGACCGTGTTCATGCGCTCGATGTCCGTCTTGCGCAGTACCCACGGAGCCTGTTCGGCGAAGTAGGCGTTTGTATCGCCCAAAACAGTCCAGATGGCTTCGAGCGCCCGGCTGAACTCCTGCTTTTCGAAGGCACTCCGGGCAGTCTCCAGCAACGCACCGGCCTGCTCCAGGAGCGCTTCGTCCTCGGACGTGAACGCACCGGGCTGCGGAACCTTGCCGTCGCAGTTCTTCGCCACCATGGACAAGGAACGCTGGGCAAGGTTGCCGAAGTTGTTGGCGAGGTCCGCGTTCATGCGGCCGACGATGGCCTCGTGGTTGTAGTTGCCGTCAGCGCCGAACGGAACCTCACGGAGGAAGAAGTACCGGCACTGGTCCAGGCCGTACTGCGCCACGAAGTCCTGGGGAGCAACAACATTGCCGAGGGACTTGGACATCTTCACACCGTTGTTGGTGAGGAAGCCGTGGATCATGACGCGCTCGGGCAGTTCCAGTCCGGCGCTCATCAGGAACGCAGGCCAGTAGATAGCGTGGAAGCGCGAAATGTCCTTGCCGATCACGTGTACATCGGCCGGCCAGAACTTCCTGAAGGACTCGGACTCCACGTCGGGGTAACCCACGCCGGTAAGGTAGTTGGTCAGGGCGTCGACCCACACGTACATGACGTGCTTTTCGTCACCCGGGACCGGAACGCCCCAGTCAAAGGTTGTGCGGCTGATGGACAGGTCCTCGAGGCCACGCTTTACGAAGCTGATCACCTCGTTGAAACGTGACTGTGGAGCACCGAATTCAGGGCGGGCTTCGTACAGCTCCAGGAGCTTTTCCTGGTAGTTGGAAAGCCGGAAGAAGTAGCTTTCCTCGGCAGTCCAGGTAACCAGGGTGTCGGTTTCCTTGGAATAGCGGAGACCGTCCTCCTTCACCACGGTGTCGTCCTCAACGTAATACGCTTCGTCGCGGACCGAGTACCAGCCTTCGTACTTGGAAAGGTAGATGTCGCCGTTGGCTTCCATCTTCTTCCAGATGGCCTGCGAGGCCGTGTAGTGGTCCGCGTCCGTGGTGCGGATGAAACGGTCGTACGAGATGCCCAGGTCCAGGCTCATCTGCTTGAAGGCGGCAGAGTTGCGGTCCGCGAGCTGCTTGGCCGTGAGGCCTTCCTTCTCCGCGGACTGCTGCATCTTGAGGCCGTGCTCGTCCGTTCCGGTCATGAAGAAAACCTCATGGCCGTCAAGGCGCTTGAAGCGCGCCATGGCATCGGTCGCAATGACCTCATAGGCGTGGCCGATGTGCGGCACGCCATTGGGGTAGCTGATTGCGGTGGTGATGTAGAACGGGGATTTCTCTGGAGACGTCACTCTAAGAAGTTACCTTTTTTTCGGATGAAATAGCTTAGTTAAGTTCGGTCAGCGTATCGCTGAGACGAACCAGCTCGTGGTCGTGCGATGCAACCAGCACCGCGATGCCGTCGCTGGTGGTGTCCTTCAGGATGCCAATGATGCGGTTGGCGGCGGCACGGTCAAGGCTTGCCGTCGGTTCGTCGACCACCAGAACGCGGGTGCCAAGGATCAGGGCCCGGGCAATCGCCACGCGCTGGCGCTCACCGCCGGAGAGCTGGGCCGGGCGGTGGCGCATTCGGCGACCAAGGCCCACGAGGTCCAGGAGGTCCTTCGCCATCTCAGTGCGCTGTTCGACTTCGCCATCCGGGACAGCGGGCAGCAACACGTTCTCCAAGGCGCTCATGCCATCGATCAGGGCACCGCCCTGGTCCACGTAGCCGATCAGTGCACGGCGGCGGTCCGCGATTTCGTCGTCGCCCATGGCGTCCAGCGGCTGGCCCTCCCAGAAGACCTTGCCCGACGTCGGCAGCGTCAGTCCGGCGCTGACCGTGAGGATACTGGTTTTACCGGAGCCGCTTCGTCCCGCGACACAGTGCATCTCGCCGGCGTGGAGGGTCAGGTTGAAGTCGTCGACGACGTCGACTTCCTCAGCACCGCCCTTGTCACCGCCGTAGTGGATGGTGACCCTGCTCAGCTCCAGCGGGGTTGCGTGGTCGGCGGCCCTCACGATGGTGTTGGCCCTGGTCTGCAGCGACTCTTCCGTGGATTCCGGGGTGGCCGTCAGCTCGGGGTTGAGGTTGTCAGTCATTTGACTACTTTCGTTGCAATGGGAATCCAGCAAATTACGGCCAGCAGACCGGCGAGCCCGGCCCACAGGGCTGCGTAGGGGGCCAGGAGCAAGCCAAGCCCCAGGGCACCGAGGACACCCAAGGGAAGTGCCACTGTGCCGACAAGTGCGTTTTCGAAGAACCGGACCTGGCCCAGCATGTCCGGGTTCCAGCCCATGGCCCGCAAGGTACCAAGGTATTCCCGCTTGGCATGGAGCTCGAACCTGCCGGTGACCAAGGTCAGCAAGAGACCGACCACGACTCCGAAGACAGCGAGGATCACGCTTGGCAAAGCGATACTGGCCGCGGCCAGGCCACTGAGGGCGCTGGCACCTGCCGCGCGGGGGATGTCGATCAGCAGCGCGATCAGTGCACCCACTGCGGCGCCAAACACGCCCACGGCGACAGCGAGGGAGATGGAGTTGAACCGGTTTGTGGTCAGCTGCCTGTTGGCGAACGTCAGGGGTGAGTCAACGGTGACGAGTCGCTCGTCGTGCTGGGGTTCCTGGTCTATCACCACACGGTGACGCAGCTGCTGAGCTGCGAGGAGGGCAGCGGCACTGTAGATGACCAGCATGGTCACCGACACAATGACGGTGGCAATGTTCCAGCTCAGGAGACTGAGGATGACGCCTGCAGCAGCCAGTGCCGCAGCGCCTACAGCGAACTCTTCCAGCACCCAGGAGCGGATGCGCTTCTGGGTCCAGCCCATGGCGCGCAGGATGCCTGCCTCGCTTCTGCGCTGGCGGATATAGCTGACAGTGGACGCTCCTGTGAGGAGCGTGGCACCGAGCAACGTCAGGAACAGCAGCGTGATGTTGGTTCCGGTCAGGGAGCCGGAGACGGCGTCAGCCGCATTCTGCCGGACCCATGACTGCTGGACGGTGCCCAGCGGAGACTCCTTGCCGGCGTCGTCCTTGCTGTATCCGGGCACGAAGATGTTGGCGTCTTCGCGGGCGGAGCCGGCCACGACGGTGGCTTCCAGACCGAGTTCACGGATTTGTGCTGCCAGCTTCTCGACCTCGGGCTGGGCGGTCTTCCAGTTGCCGGTGGCGGATGCACGGACCCGCACTGCGTCAATGACGTTGGCGTTGGAGTCGTAACCGCGGGCAGCCGCAAGACCGTAGTAATCGGTGATGGCGCCCGCGGACTGGCTGACGAGGCCCGTCGCGCTGAGTGAGGGCTTGAGTTCCTTGCCCTCGACGTCTTTGCCTTCTGCGTCCTTGGTCAGGCTCATGGGCGTGGGGTCGTATCCGCCCAAGGGGAGCTTGTTGACATCGCCGGCCGCAGCCTGGACCGCGGCGGGGTCAAAGGTGCCGTAGACCATGGGCAGGGGTGCCGCAGGCTTCTTGCCTGTCTCAAGGTCTTCCCGGTAAGAGCGCTCGTCCACGGGCTTACGCTGGGTCTGGTCCACGGCAGCGCCGAAGGAGGACTTCTCGGGCAGGCGGTTGACGGTTACCCAGTCCCCCGGCGTCGCGCTCTTGTCGGAGGCACCATTGGCAGCTTCGTCGCCGTCCTTGTACTGCGGGGCGGCAGCGAAAGCAGTGCTCCAGGTAGCGGGGTTGTAGAGTCCCTGGCTGAAGGCAGCGGTGCTGCCCAGCAACTGGCTGTGGTCAGTGGAACCGGGCCATTCGAGGGCGAACGGGGACTTCGAAACGAAGGGCAGGTAGTCCTTGTCCAAGGACTCGGTGACAGTTCCTACGTCCTTGACCACTTTCCCGCTGGCGTCCAGTTCCTCGATCTTCACCGAGTACTTCAGGTCCAGGGACGTGCCCGTCCGCACGATCAACGGAATGGCCTTCGAATCAGCGGTCAGGAGTCCGTCACGCTTTGCCTGCTGGTACTGCGTCATGAGCGGCGCCCAGTACTTGAGCTTCACGCCGAGGAAGTCGGGTCCTTCTTCCAACTGGTCCATGGTGAGGCCCGTGGTGAAAAGGCTTTCGAAGTGGCGGCCGATGGCGCCGGCGTCGCGTGCGTCTGCAGGCGGTGCCTTCTCCAGCGGTGCCAGGAAGTCGCCTGCGGAACCCAGCAGTGCCCTTTCAGAGGCGGGATCGACGGCGACGACGGACTCGGTCACCTCGGGCGCCATGGGAAGCGCTACCGAGAGATTGAAGAGGTTGTGCTCGGAGCCGAGTGCGGGTGCCGGGAACTTGATGCCGGTCTCGCCATCGGGGCCGGCGATCCGGACGTTGCTTCCGCCTGCTGCCTGCTCCTGCACCAGGCGGCCCTTGCCCAAGGTGCCCTCGGCGCTGGTCTTGAAGAGTGTTTGCTCCTTGACGCCGTCAGAGCTCGTGGCGGACGCGGTCAAGCGGTACTTCTTGGGAGAATCAGAAAACACGGACTCCGCGGCGGGCCACTTGCTGGCATCCATGGCAGAGGGGTCCCCTGCCGTCACGGCTCCGGCGAGTCCTGCGTTGTACCCCAGGTAGTCCATCGCGTTCAGGCGCGGAGCTTCAAGGTTCTGGGACACCCGCGAGACAAGGCTGATGGGGGCTGCCACGGCGGTCTGGCCCATGCCCCGGATTTTCTCCAACTGGTCGAAGCTGATTCCGCCCTGGCCGTTGGCGATTTCCGGCTGGATCAGGGAACCACCGTCGTCCTTTTGTGACTGGTCAGGCTTGGCCTGGACCAGGATGTCGTAGAGTCCCCGCGAGTTCTCGTCCACTGTCCGGTTCAGAGCCGCCTGCGACTGGCTCTGAACGAGGACGGACAAGCACATTGCGACGATCAAAATGGCCGCGGTCAGCAGCAGCACACGGCTTCTGATGAACCTTTGGACGGCGTTCATTGGGCTCCCTGAGACCTTGATTGCGGGCGCGCACACATTGTCCGGTAATCCTGAAAAAACACAGCGGAATACCGGGCTGGGTGTGCTGAAAGTTGTGGCCGGCCTGCTGCCGGGTCCGAATCCCGGACCCAGCCATTGTAAGCAGACCGGCCACTTCTGCGTGCCAAAGGTGTGTCGCCGGCACGCGGACTTCAGCTGATGTGGATCAGTCCTAGTCCTCCAGGTCCACTTCGCGTACCATGTCTGCGCCAATGCCGGCCTTGATGGCTTCGAGCACCTGCTGCGGAACTGAACTGTCGATGGTCAGGAGGGCCAGAACCTGGCCGCCTTCAGTCTGGCGGGCAACCTGCATGCCACCGATGTTGATGTTGTTCATGCCGAGGATGTGGCCGATGGTGCCGATGACACCGGGGCGGTCGGCATAGGCCACCACCACGAGGTGCTCGCTGATGGGGATTTCGACGTCGTAGCCGTTGACACCTACCAGCTTCTCGACCTGCTTGGGACCGGTCAGGGTGCCGGCCACCGAGATCTGCGAACCGTCACTGAGGGCACCGCGGATGGTCAGGACGTTGCGGTAGTCCTCAGCCTCCGGCGTGGTGATGAGCCGGGTGTTGATGCCGCGCTGCTCGGCGATGACCGGTGCGTTGACGTAGGAAACCTGCTCCGTGACAACATCGGCGAACACACCCTTCAGGGCTGCCAGCTCAAGAACCTTGACGTCCAGGGCAGCGATCTCACCGGCAACTTCGACGTCGATCTGCGTCAGCGAAGCGTGGGTGAGCGCAGTGAAGATCCGGCCCAGCTTTTCGATCAGCGGGATGCCCGGACGGACATCGGAGGCAATAACGCCACCGGCAACATTCACGGCATCCGGCACGAGCTCACCGGCGAGGGCCAGGCGGACAGACTTGGCGACTGAAACGCCGGCCTTCTCCTGGGCTTCGTCGGTGGATGCGCCGAGGTGCGGGGTGACTACGACGTTGTCGAGTTCGAAGAACGGCAGGTCGGTGCTGGGCTCCTTGACGAAAACGTCCACGCCGGCGCCTGCGATCTGGCCTTCCTTCAATGCGATGTAAAGCGCTTCTTCGTCAATCAGGCCGCCGCGGGCAACGTTGATGACATAAGCGGATTCCTTCATCTTGCGGAAGGCGTCGGCGCCGAGCATGCCTACCGTTTCCGGTGTCTTGGGCATGTGGATGGTGATGAAGTCAGCGTTCTCCAGAAGTTCATCCAGCGTGACCAGCTTGACGCCCAACTGCGCCGCCCGGGCAGAGGTGATGTAGGGGTCATAGGCAAGGATTTCGGTTTCGAAGCCCTGGAGCCGTGCTGCCACCAAGGCGCCGATGCGGCCCAGGCCGATGATGCCGATCTTCTTCTCGAAGAGTTCGATGCCGGTGTACTTGGAACGCTTCCATTCGCCGTTCTTCAGCGCCGCGCTGGCCTGCGGAATGTGGCGGGCAAGGCTGAGGATGTGACCCACGGTGAGCTCCGCGGCCGAGACGATGTTGGACGTCGGCGCATTGACCACCATGACGCCGGCCTGCGTCGCGGACTTGATGTCCACGTTGTCCAGTCCTACTCCTGCACGGGCGATGACCTTGAGGTTCTTCGCCGCGGCAATTGCCTCGGCGTCCACCTGGGTGGCAGAGCGGACCAGGATGGCATCGACGTCGGCGATGGCAGACAGCAGCTGGGAACGGTCGGCACCGTCGGTCTGGCGGATTTCAAAATCCGGGCCCAATGCCTCGACTGTTGCGGGCGAAAGTTCCTCAGCGAGGAGGACTACGGGTTTGCTGGCTGACACGGGGTGGCACCTTACTTTGGACAACTTGGGACAGAACTGGACAAGGAGCGGATGCGTGGCCCGGGGCACGGCGCCGGGACCAGCCCAGAATATCGAATCCGGGCCGTGTTTCCGGTGCCGGCGAGGGATGTTACGGCCGGACCGGAAGCGATGTGAAGAAGTTCACAGCACCACCGGGAGTGCAATTCGGTGGAGAAACGGTGCTGGAAACGGCGGCGCCCGCCCGGCTGAAACTCGCCGGACGGGCGTCGCTGCTTAATGCTGGTGCAGTGCTGCTGCCACGAGGGGCAATCAGCGGGCTGCGGAACCTTCGACGTAGTCGGCGTCCTGCTGCTGCCAGGAGAACAGTGAACGCAGCTCGCGACCAACTTCTTCGATCGGGTGCTTCTCGGCCTTGGCGCGGAGTTCCTTGAACTCGGTTGCGCCGTTGTCCTGGTCGTCGATGAAGCGCTTTGCGAAAGCACCGTTCTGGATGTCCGCGAGGACAGCCTTCATGTTTTCCTTCACCTCGGGGGTGATGACGCGGGGACCGGAGACGTAGTCACCGTACTCGGCGGTGTCGGAAACGCTCCAACGCTGCTTGGCGATGCCGCCCTCCCACATGAGGTCAACAATGAGCTTGAGCTCGTGGAGAACCTCGAAGTAGGCGATCTGCGGCTGGTAGCCGGCTTCGGTGAGGGTTTCGAAGCCGTACTGGACGAGCTGGGAAACGCCACCGCAGAGAACAGCCTGCTCGCCGAAGAGATCGGTTTCGGTCTCTTCGGTGAAGGTGGTCTTGATGACGCCTGCGCGGGTGCCGCCGATTGCCTTGGCGTAGGACTTGGCCAGGTCCCAAGCGGAACCGGAAGCGTCCTGCTCGACGGCGATGATGTCCGGGATGCCACGGCCGGCTTCGAATTCGCGGCGCACAGTGTGCCCCGGTGCCTTCGGGGCGATCAGGATGACGTCAACGCCGGCCGGTGCTTCGATGTAGCCGAAGCGGATGTTGAAGCCGTGGGCGAACGCAAGTGCCTTGCCCTCGGTCAGCTTGTCCTTGATGGAGTCGTTGTAGATTGCGCGCTGGTGCTGGTCCGGCGCCAGGATCATGATGACGTCGGCCCATTCGGCGGCGTCGGCTACGTTCTTGACCGTGAAACCTGCGTCTTCGGCCTTGGCGGTCGACTTCGAGCCGTCCTTGAGTGCAATGACAACCTCGACGCCGGAATCGCGCAGGTTCAGTGCGTGGGCGTGGCCCTGGGAGCCGTAGCCAACGATGGCTACCTTGCGGCCCTGGATGATCGACAGGTCTGCGTCGTCGTCGTAGAACATTTCAGTCACTTGCGTAACTCCTCTTGAGTGGTTTTTCGTAGATATTGATGTGGTGCTGCGGTTCTGGACGCAACGCTCGGCGGGACGGGCCAACGAAATCCGCTGACCCATCGCGCCTGGTTTTACGCGGAGCGTAGCGCCCTGTCACTCATGGAGCGGGATCCCCGTCCAACGGCCAAGGTGCCGGACTGCACGATTTCACGGATGCCGAACGGCTCGAGCACTGACAAAAGCGCTGCGAGCTTCTCGGGGGTACCGGTTGCCTCGATCACCAACGAGTCTGTGGACACGTCGACGACAGCGGCACGGAACAGGTCTGCAGCCTGGGTAACCTGCAGACGTGTCGCGGCATCCGCACGTACCTTGACCAGGATGTGGTCACGCTGTACGGAAGATTCGGAAGTCAGCTCCACAATCTTGATCACGTTGACCAGTTTGTTGAGCTGCTTGGTGACTTGCTCGATGAGATCGCCGTCGGCATCGACGACGACCGTCATGCGGGACATCCCGGGAACCTCGGTGGGGCCCACAGCAAGTGAATTGATGTTGAACGCGCGCCGGGCGAAGAGGCTGGCCACGCGGGTCAGCACGCCGGGCTTGTCTTCGACCAGAACGGACAATGTGTGACGGCTCATGTCTAGTCCTCCTCTTCCCATTCCGGGGTCATGTTGCGGGCAACCTGGATCTGGTCATTGCTGACGCCCGAAGGCACCATCGGCCACACCATCGAGTTGGGGCTCACAACGAAGTCGATGACCACCGGGCGGTCATTGATCTCAAGCGCCTTCTGGATGGTGGCGTCGATGTCCTCGTCACGCTCACAACGCAAGGCTGCACAGCCATAGGCATCCGCCAGCTTGACGAAGTCCGGAATCCGGACGGTGTCGTGGCCGGTGTTCAAATCGGTGTTCGAGTAGCGGCCCTCGTAGAACAGGGTCTGCCATTGGCGGACCATACCCAGCGAGGAGTTGTTGATGATGGCCACCTTGATGGGGATGTTGTTGATGGCGCAGGTAGCCAGTTCCTGGTTGGTCATCTGGAAGCAGCCGTCTCCATCAATGGCCCAGACCACGCGGTCCGGCTCGCCGACCTTGGCACCCATCGCCGCGGGAACCGAGTAGCCCATGGTGCCGGCACCACCGGAGTTCAGCCAGGCATGCGGGCGCTCGTACTTGATGAACTGGGCGGCCCACATCTGGTGCTGGCCAACGCCTGCAACGTAAATGCCTTCCGGACCCGTGAGTTCACCAATGCGCTTGATGACGCGCTGCGGGGCGGACAGTCCGTCTTCGGGCTCCGTCCAACCCAGCGGGTAGGTCTCGCGCAGGTTGCCCAGGAAGGCCCACCATGCGTCGAGGTCCGGAGCACCGCTCTGCTCGAACTGGGTCTTCACGGCCTCCGTGAGTTCCGGAATGATTTCCTTGACCGAACCTACGATCGGGACATCGGCCGTACGGTTCTTGGAGATTTCCGCGGGGTCGATGTCGGCGTGAATGACCTTTGCAAAGGGCGCGAAGGTCTTCAGGACACCTGTCACGCGGTCATCGAAGCGGGCACCCAGGGTGATCAGCAGATCTGCCTGCTGGAGGGCGGTTACCGCGGAGACCGAACCGTGCATGCCGGGCATGCCGACGTGTTGCGGGTGGGAGTCCGGGAACGCTCCGCGGGCCATGAGGGTGGTGACCACGGGAGCGCCGGTAGCCAGAGCGAGTTCCATCAGTTCTGCAGATGCGTGGCCCTTGACCACGCCGCCGCCCACGTAGAGAACAGGCTTGCTGGATGCTGCGATCAGCTTGGCCGCTTCGCGGACCTGCTTGTTGTGCCCGCGGACCACGGGACGGTACCCGGGCAGATCCACTTTCGGTGGCCACGAGAACGTCATCTGGCCGACCTGGGCATCCTTGGCGATGTCCACCAGGACCGGACCGGGCCGGCCGGTGGATGCCAGGTGGAAAGCTTCGGCCATGACGTGCGGAATGTCGTTGGGGTCGGTCACCAGGAATGAGTGCTTGGTGATGGGCATCGTGATTCCCACGATGTCCGCTTCCTGGAAGGCATCGGTGCCGATGACTCCGCTGGCAACCTGGCCGGTGATGGCCACCATCGGCACGGAGTCCATGTGGGCATCCATGATGGCGGTAACGAGGTTGGTGGCACCGGGTCCCGAGGTGGCGATGCAAACGCCAACCCGTCCGGTAACCATGGCGTAGCCTTGCGCGGCGTGGCCGGCTCCCTGTTCGTGACGGACCAGGATGTGATTCATGCTGGAGGCCATCAAGGGGTCATAGGTGGGCAGGATCGCGCCACCGGGCAAACCAAAAATATCGTCCACGCCGAGTTCTTCGAGCGAACGGACAATTGCTTGCGAGCCGGTCATCACCGTCGGGGGTACAACGGTGTTCGGCCCAAGTACAGGAGAGAGAGGTGCAGCAGAATCGACGACGACGGACTCCGCCGATCGGTCGACCTTTTCCGGAGCTTTGTGGGCTCCAGCGGACTTTGCAGCCATCAGCGAGGGGCTGATCGGCGATCCTTTGCTCATCGGACTCTTCCTTAGTGGATCTTCAATGGGTGGGTCTTGGGAATAAAAAAACCCCTCAGCCTTGCGGCTCTTCGAGGGGTTTGCGCGTGACGGTTCGTTACCAGTCGGGCTAAGCCACGCGCTTGGTAAGGACGACGACGCCGACGGTAACGAATGTGATCATGCGTTCAGTGTTCCCTCAAAGTGAGATACGTGTCAATTGACCACTATCGTATCTCACTATTTGGACAGCGATGTCCGCCTGCCGGACTCCGCCCCATTGCCGGAGCGGAGTCCAAGACAGGAAATTATCCGCAGTAAGCTCCCGTGGAAGCACTGTGGACCAGTTTTGCGTACTTTGCCAGCACACCCTTGGTGAACTTGGCGGGCAGCGGCTGCCAGCCCTCCTTGCGGGCTTCGAGCTCCGCGTCATCAACCAGGAGGTCGAACGAACGGGCAGCGATGTCGACACGGATGCGGTCGCCGTCCTGCACAAAGGCGATCGGACCGCCGTCGACGGCTTCCGGCGCAACGTGGCCGATGCACAAGCCGGTGGTGCCGCCCGAGAAGCGGCCATCAGTCAGCAGCAGCACGTCCTTGCCCAACCCCGCGCCCTTGATGGCGCCGGTAATGGCAAGCATTTCGCGCATGCCAGGGCCGCCCTTGGGGCCCTCGTAGCGAATGACCACAACGTCGCCCTTGTGGATCTCGCCATTATCCAAGGCCGTCAGGGCGCCCTGCTCGCGCTCGAACACACGGGCGGTTCCCTCGAAGACGTCGGCATCGAAGCCGGCGCTCTTGACCACAGCGCCCTCCGGCGCCATGGATCCGTGGAGGATGGTGATGCCGCCGGTCTTGTGGATCGGGTTGTCCAGCGCGCGGAGGATCTTGCCATCCAGATCCGGCGGATTGATGGAGGCGAGGTTCTCGGCGAGGGTCTTGCCGGTGACGGTGAGGCAGTCGCCGTGCAGCAGGCCGGCGTCGAGCAGCGCCTTCATGATGACCGGCACGCCGCCGATCTTGTCGACGTCGGTCATGACGTAACGCCCAAAGGGCTTCAAGTCGCCGAGGTGCGGAATCTTGTCCCCGATGCGGTTGAAGTCATCCAGGGTCAGTTCGACCTCTGCCTCACGGGCGATCGCCAGCAAGTGCAGCACGGCGTTGGTGGAACCGCCGAACGCCATGGTCACGGCGATGGCATTTTCGAAGGCCTTCTTGGTCATGATGTCGCGCGCGGTGATGCCCAGGCGCAGCAGGTTGACCACCGCTTCGCCGGACTTGCGCGCAAAGTCATCACGACGGCGGTCTGCCGACGGCGGTGCCGCCGAGCCCGGGAGGGACATGCCAAGGGCTTCGCCGATGCACGCCATGGTGTTGGCCGTGTACATGCCGCCACAGGCGCCCTCGCCGGGACAGATGGCCTTTTCGATGCGGGTGAGGTCCTCCATACTCATCTTCCCGGCGGCGCAGGCACCCACCGCTTCGAAAGCGTCGATGAGGGTGACTTCCTTCTCCGAACCGTCTTCGAGCTTGACCCAGCCCGGCATGATCGAACCGGCGTAGAGGAACACCGAAGCGAGGTCCAGGCGGGCGGCCGCCATGAGCATCCCCGGGAGGGACTTGTCGCAACCGGCCAGCAAGACCGAACCATCAATGCGCTCGGCCTGCATCACGGTCTCCACGGAGTCGGCAATGACTTCGCGGGAGACGAGCGAGAAGTGCATGCCTTCATGGCCCATGGAAATGCCGTCCGATACGGAGATCGTGCCGAACTGCATCGGGAAGCCACCGCCGGCATGGACGCCTTCCTTGGCGCCCTGCGCGAGCCGGTTAAGGGAGAGGTTGCAGGGGGTAATTTCGTTCCACGAGCTGGCGACACCAATCTGGGGTTTGGCAAAGTCGTCATCGCCCATGCCGACGGCGCGGAACATGCCACGGGCGGGAGCGGCATGAATGCCATCGGTGACGACCCGGCTGCGGGGTTTGATGTCCGGCGTGTTGTCTGTAGCAATGTTGGTGTCGGTCATGGTCCAAAGTCTATGTGCACCTGGTGGCGCCAGCGCTTCTTCCCCGCCGGGTTAAGCCCGAACCGGCAATTATTGCGGAAACCCGGCACATGTGGAGTTGCGCCGGCGGCTCAGGTGTCGCCCGACTGGCGGGCGATCCCGGCAGCCTCAGCCTGGAGCATCTCCAGCACGCCTGCAATCGTGGCCCGTGCGGCCACTTCCTGCCGTGACAGGGCGACGATGCTTCTGCTCGCCTTTACTCCCGTGAGCGGACGGAGGACCAATCCCCTCCGTGCACTGGCGCGGGCCGTATAACGGGGAAGGAGGCAGATTCCGTGGCCTGCTCCCACCAGCGCTTCAAGGACCCTCAGGTCCGGATAACGCTGGCCGCGCGTGGCGTGCTTGCCTGCATGGACTTCGATTTGCCGAAGGACCGCGTCAAAGGGGAATCCCTCAGGAACGCCGATCCAGGGGTGGTCCACCACGTCCTCCGGAGTCAACCGCGCTTTGGACGCCAGCGGGTGCCCGGCAGGCATGGCAACGTCGAGTGCTTCCTCCAGCAGCGGGACTACCGCTAGTCCCGGCCGGGCAAAGACCTCGGGCCCATCCACGCTGTGCGCCAGCACAATGTCATAGTCGGCCACCAAAGGAGCAAAATGTGCCGTTCCCGGATCCTCGAAATGGGCATCGAAGCCCAGTCCCTCCACAGCGGCTACACGATGCAGCATTCCCGGCAGCAGCATTTCCGCCGCACTTGGAAAGAATGCCGCTGAAACATTGGTCTGCCAGCCTTTCCGGTAGCTGTCGACGGTGGACTCAGCGCGGGCCATGGCTGTAGCTATTTCGGCGGCTGCAGCAGCCATGGCGTGTCCGGCCTCAGTCAGCTGCACTCCCCTGCCGGCCTTTTCCACCAGGGTCACGCCCAATTCGGCCTGCAGGGTCTTCAACTGCTGGGAAACGGCGGAAGCAGTGACATTCATGGCATCTGCGGTGGCGCCCACGCTTTGGCGATCAGCCAGCTCCCGCAGAATCTGCAGCCTTTTGAAGTCCATGCAGCCAGACTAGGCGACGGGCAGGAATTCCTTCCAAAGAATTTGCCGCCCGACCTTCCTCAGTAATCTGATCAATTCCGGGGACCGGCCGACCAAAAGCTGGACAGCCCAATAGCAGGCACGTAACGTCTGAAATACCACGTACTGCACCCCTGTGAGCAGAAGGGCACCCGCCATGGATTGGTTAATTTGGGTCATTGTCATTGTTTTGGTCGTCGCGATTCTTTGGTGGCTCATGAGCCGCAACAAAACCTCGAATACCACCGCTAGCCCGGCTCCCGCAGCAATGGAGTCCACCAATACCGGAACCGTACCGGATCCGGGTGCGGTGACTGCGGGAGTCGCCGGACTGGCCGGCGTAACCAACCTTGGCAAAGCAGCTGCCGAGGGTAGCGGACCAACCGCTGACGAGCCGCTCCGGGAAGAAGAACGCGCAGAAGAAGAACGCGCAGAAGAACCACGCCCCGACGAAACAGCAGTTGAACCCCACGGCGAGACAAGTGAACCTGCCGTTGGTGAGGCCGGCGTTCGCCCCGGGGCCTCCGATGAATCCGCCGACGGGCAAACCGACATGCAAACCGACGTGCAGAAGGCCGCAACACCCGGCCTGACGGTCGAGGAACCGGTCATTGCAGCCCCGGTTGTCGAAGAGCCGGTGGTGGACGAACCGGTAGTGGATACCGACGCCAGGTTGCACACTGCCGACGCCGGCGACGTTGACGACTGGCAGGAGGCGCCCGCCGTCGAGGTCACCGCTGACGACGTCGCCAGGGCCGATGACGCAGCCGACAAAGCCGAGTGGGAATCATCGTGGACTGACGCTGCAGGCGCACCGGTCCATCACCAGGAGTACACTGCTCCGCACTCCCCCACACTCCCCGGTGCCGAGACCGCAGCCGGCGAAGACACCGTTGAAGACACCACAGCCGAAGAAGCCACGACTGAAGGCTCTGCGATCGAGGAAACCGGCCCGTCCGGGCACCTTGCCGCGGAGGAGCCCTACGGAACCGGCTCGTCCAGCACGCAGCGCGAAGGCCATCCTGTCAAGGCAATGGCGGCGACCATGACGTATCACGATGAGGACGCCGCCGACTACAACGACGTCGAAGCGGACGTCTGGTTCGAATCCGCAGCCCATGCTGAGGCAGCCGGATTCCGTCCGCCCCGGCGCAGCAGGCACTGATCCGGCCATCCGGAATCCGTCGCGTCAGGAGCAGCACACAGGCATGGGACACCAAGGTGCAGGAAAAGGCTTCACGGGAGGACAACGGCTTGTGGCGGCCGGCCATGCACTTGTGTTGGCAGCGGCACTTTCAGCCTGCACCGGCGGCACCTCCTCGCCCGGCACCGCGGCCACCCCGAATCCGGCCGGCTCCGGATCGAGCCGGACGGGGCAGGCCGCACCGCCGGCGCCTGAGGTCCTGCAAAAGCTCGACGTCGGGCTCCATCTGCCATGGTCCGTCGTCTTCCTGCCGGACGGCACCGCCGTAGTGTCCGAACGGGATTCGGCGCGGCTCGTGGGGATCAGAGACGGCCGCGCGACCCCGATAGCCGAGGTACCCGGCGTCGTTCCCGGCGGCGAAGGCGGATTGCTGGGACTTGCCGTGTCGCCGTCTTTTGCCTCCGACCGGTGGCTCTATGCCTATCTGACGTCGGCAACTGACAACCGGATTGTCCGGATGCAACTCAAGGAGGATGCCGACGGGCCCTCGGGGCTCGGCACACCGGAGGTCATCTTCCCTGGAATCCCGAAGGCGTCGACCCACAACGGAGGACGTATTCGTTTCGGTCCGGACGGAATGCTCTATGTCGGCACCGGGGACTCCCAGCGGAGGGAGCAACCGCAGGACACGGATGCCCTGGGTGGCAAGATCCTCCGCCTGACCCCGGAGGGGCGCCCCGCGCCGGGTAATCCTTTCGGTGACAATCCTGTGTACAGCTATGGGCACCGGAACGTCCAAGGCCTGGCCTGGGATGCCGAAGGTAGGCTGTGGGCAAGCGAGTTCGGCCCTGACGTGGACGACGAACTGAATCTCATCCTCCCCGGCGGCAATTACGGCTGGCCTCTGGTGACGGGGGCGCCGGGCCGAAGCGGTCTGACCGACGCGAAGGTCGTCTGGCCCTCGACGTCCGAGGCGTCGCCGAGCGGGCTGGAAATCATCAACGGCGTGGCTTACACCGGCGCCCTTCGCGGCCAGCGGCTCTGGGCCGTTCCCCTCGATGGCCCAACAGCAGGAACCCCTGTGGCTTATTTCACAGGCGGGTACGGCCGCTTGCGTGACGTTGCCCGCGCACCGAACGGCGATCTATGGGTGCTCAGCAACAACAAAAACCCTGACTTCGCGCTGATTTTGCGGAGCCAACCATGATGCGCGGCAAGTGCCCCGGCTCGATTTCGCACTTCGGACCAAGTCGTGTAGAGTTACTTGTCGTTGCGGAGATCGCCGGGGAAGGAAACGCCCCACGGATGATCGAAATCAACAGCTGCACCTCTAGCTCAACTGGCAGAGCAATTGACTCTTAATCAATGGGTTCCGGGTTCGAGTCCCGGGGGGTGCACCACTGAAAGACCCTGGAGTGAATTCACTCCAGGGTCTTTTGTTTTTCCTCAGGAATGCCATCCCGCGCCGTGCGCAGCTTCACTTCGAGCGTGGTTTTGAATCCGCGAATTGTGGTGTAGAGTTATTTGTCGTTGCGGAGGTCCGCAAGGAATGCGAATTCCCTCCAAGACCGAAACAATAGCTGCACCTCTAGCTCAACTGGCAGAGCAATTGACTCTTAATCAATGGGTTCCGGGTTCGAGTCCCGGGGGGTGCACCAAGACAAAAGGCTCCGGATCGTTCACACGATCCGGAGCCTTTACTTTTTTGACTGGCAGGAATTGCCGGCAGGGAAAGCCCCTTGCCGGTTTTGAATCAGGCCTGCGGCACGTCGCTTTCGACTTCCTGGGATTCCTGCTCGGGAGCGGGCAAGCCCGCAAGCCCCCGGACAACAATCCGGAGTTCCTCACGCAGCCTCGCAGTATCCACAGCGACAGGCGACAACACTTCCTGCTCCAGCTTCACAGCTTCCGCAAGGGCTGCGCTACCGGCCTCCGTCAAGGTGACCACGTGGCTTCTGCGGTCCGAGTCGCTGCGTTGGCGTGTAACGTGCCCGTGCAGCTCAAGCCTGGCAAGGGTGGTCCCCATGGTCTGGGCTTTAACCCTCGCAACTTCAGCCAAAGCCGCCTGGGTAATTGCACCCTTGGCTGCAAGTACTTGCATGGCAATGACCCCGGCGTGGGTAAGGCCGATGGACTTCAATTTTTCGTTCCACGAGATTTCCACCAGGCGGGCAGCTGTCGAAAGCAGTCGGGTAGTGGGCCATCTCTCCATATCTGGCATGCCGACAGTATATGCGCGCAAGAGCCGGGGACGTGGCTTCTGCGGTCTAAACTGGGAAATCGCGACCAAAAGCAAGGAGCATATTTTGGCTGAACGACTTATCCCCGGCGACGTTGCACCGGACTTCACCCTGCAGGACACCTCGGGCGAAAACATCAGTTTGTCCGACTTCCGGGGCCGAAAAACCATCGTCTACTTCTACCCGGCCGCCTCAACTCCCGGGTGCACCAAAGAGGCTTGTGACTTCAGAGACACTCTGGGCTCCCTGCAAGCGGCCGGCTACGAAGTTGTTGGAGTCTCCCCCGATTCCGTGGACGCCATCGCCAAATTTGCGGCGGAAGAGCAACTCACCTTCCCGCTGCTGTCCGACCAGGAGCACACCGTCGCCGACGCCTACGGGGCATGGGGCGAAAAGAAAAACTACGGCAGGACCTACCAGGGGCTGATCCGCTCCACCATCGTGGTTGACCCCGATGGCAAGGTTTCCCTGGCCCAGTACAACGTCCGCGCCACGGGCCACGTAGCCAAGCTGCGCCGGGACCTCAAGCTGGACGGGTAACGGGTACACTGGAGGCCGTATATGGCATCGGGCGCCCCAAGGGGGCCTGAATGCCGGCCGGCGCGAGTGGTGAAATTGGCAGACACGCAGGATTTAGGTTCCTGTGCCTTCGGGCGTGGGGGTTCAAGTCCCCCCTTGCGCACAAGAGTCAAGAAGGACCGTGGCCATGGGCACACGGAGCACCCCCGGTTGCAGAGCCGGGGGTTTTTCCTCAAGCAGCGGGGACAGCTACCTGAATAAGCGCTGGGAAGTGCGTTCGGGACGTTCAACTAGACTGGAATGTGGTCTGGCCTAAGCCGGCCGTGGCATTTCAACCGGCTTGAGGGGACAAGAGTGGCAAGCAGCAAAATGCGGAGCCTGACCGTGCAGTTGCTCAAGGTGGGCTCTGTTTTTGCAGTACTGGGGCTGGCGGCATGTACAGGAACGCCTGGCCCCGCGCCGTCGTCGTCTACCGGAAGCTCAGCCCCGGCCGAGCCGACGGCCACCTTCAATTTCGGCACGGCGTCGATGCCCTTGGGCCTTGACCCTGCCATGACGGCCGATTCCGAGTCCTACCGTGTAACGCGCCAGGTCCTTGAGGGACTGGTTGGTGTTGACGGATCAACCGGAGACACCACTCCCCTGCTGGCCACGGAGTGGAAAGACAGCAACAACGGTCTGACCTACGACTTCACCCTCCGCTCCAAAGTCACCTTCCACGACGGAACACCTTTCGACGCAACCGCAGTGTGTGCCAACTTCAGCCGCTGGTTCAGCTTCCCTGCCGATCTCCGGAAGCAGGCACCGGGAATCTCATTCCAGGGCGTTTTCAAGGCCTATTCGGACGAGCCCGTCTTCTCCATCTTCAAGGACTGCAAGGTGGTCTCACCCACCGACGTCCAAATCAACCTGACCAGGCCCTTCACCGGGTTCCTGCAGGCACTGACGCTTCCGGCCTTCGCCATTTCTTCCCCCGCCGCCCTTGAAGCGCAGCGCGCCAACGTTCTTGACCAGACCCGGAACGGCCAGGCAGTTTCTGCCTACGCGAGCCACCCCGTGGGGACCGGTCCCTACCAATTTGGAACCTGGGACGAAAACAAGATCACCCTCCAAAGCTACAAAGGCTATTGGGGCAACAGGGGCCAAATAGCCACCATCAATTTCATCCCTTACGACCGCGCCGAGACACGGCAGCAGGCTCTTCTGGATGGCAAAATCGACGCCTACGACCTCGTGACGCCGGCAACCTTCGACCAACTCGTCAAGAAGGGTGTCCAGATCATCCAACGGGACCCGTTCTCCGTGATGTACCTGGGCATCAACCAGGCAGTGGCACCCCTGGACAAGCTGGAGGTCCGCCAAGCCATTGAAATGGCCGTGGACAAAGAATCCCTGATCCGCAAGTTCTTCATCGACAACACTGCTCAGGCGTCCCAGTTCGTGCCGCCAAAGCTCAGCGGCTTCAACAACAACGCCCCGTCGCTGGGATACAACCCCGAGAAGGCCAAACAGCTTCTCGAGAAGGCCGGCTACAAGGGTGAGGAACTGAAGTTCTACTATCCGTTGAATGCCACGCGGGCCTACATGCCCACTCCCGAGAAGATCTACGCCGAAATAAGCCGCCAGCTGGTTGCCGTTGGCCTCAACATCAAACCGGTTCCCATTGACTGGGAAAACGGCTACCTCCAAAAGGTCCAGTCCGCCGGGGACCGTGGGCTGCACCTGCTCGGATGGAACGGCTCGTACGCCGATGCCGACAACTTCCTGGGGCCCCTCTTCGGAGAAAGCCGCGCGGAGTTCGGCTACACGGACTCGGAGGTCTTCCACAAAATCGAAAGGGCACGCGCCATGCCTGAGGGCGATGACCGCAATGCCCAGTACCAGGCCATCAATGCCGAGATTGCCGCGTCCGTGCCGGCAGTCCCGATCGCCTTCCCCATCTCGGCCCTGGCGTTGTCCAACAAGGTGGAAAGCTACCCCGCTTCACCGGTCCTCAACGAAGTTTTCACGAACGTCCGCTTAAAGCCTTGACGATTCCCCACAATTTCAGTATTGGGTCTGCACGGGGATATTCTGTGACAGCCAGTGCCGCCGCTAACGGAGATTGATCGTGACCTTCATTTCCAAGACTCAACATGCCGACGTCGTCCTTATTGGCGGCGGAATCATGAGTGCCACCCTCGGTGCGTTCATCAAGCAACTTGAACCCACCTGGACCATCTCCCTGTTCGAACGACTCGACGAAGCGGGGCTCGAGAGCTCTGGACCGTGGAACAACGCCGGCACCGGACACGCTGCCCTGTGTGAGCTTAACTACTCACCCGCAGCCAAGGACGGTTCCGTGGATCCTTCCAAGGCCCTCCACATCAACGAGCAGTTCCAGCTCTCACGCCAGTTCTGGTCCCACTTGGTGGACAGCAAGGTGATCGGATCGCCCAAGGGCTTCATCAACACCGTTCCGCACATGAGCTTCGTCATTGGCGAGGACCACGCGAAATTCCTCAAGACCCGCTACGAGGCCCTCAAGCCCAACACGCTGTTCCGCAGCATGGAGTACACCGAGGACCAGGACCAAATCGCCAAGTGGGCACCCCTGATCGTCAAGGGCCGTGACCGCAAGCAGCGTGTCGCCGCCACCCGCGCAGCGGAAGGCACCGACGTCGATTTCGGCGCCCTGACCCGCGAGCTGACCGGTTACCTTCAGGGCAGCGGCGCCGAGGTCAACTACGGCCACGACGTCACCAACATCAACCGCGCAGCAGGCGGCGGCTGGGATCTGTCCATCAAGCATGCCAAGTCCGGCGAGCACGGCCGTATCCACGCCAACTTTGTCTTCGTTGGCGCCGGCGGCGGTGCGCTCCACCTGCTGCAGGCCTCGGGCATCCCGGAAAGCAAGGGCTACGGCGGATTCCCCGTATCGGGACAGTTCTTCCGCTGCACCGATGATGCCATCACCTCCCAGCACAGCGCCAAGGTCTACGGCCAGGCCTCGGTCGGCGCTCCCCCGATGTCCGTACCCCACCTGGACACCCGCTTTGTTGACGGAAAGCGTTCCCTCCTGTTCGGTCCTTACGCCGGCTTCTCCACCAACTTCCTGAAGACTTCCAGCTACCTTGACCTTCCCCTGTCCATCCGCCCGGGGAACATCATCCCCATGCTGGCAGTGGCCAAGGACAACATGGATCTCACGGCCTACCTCATCAAGGAGGTTGCCAAGCGGCACGAAGCCAAGGTGGAATCGCTGCGCGAGTACTACCCCGAGGCCGTCGGCAGCAACTGGGAACTGATCACTGCCGGCCAGCGTGTACAGATCATCAAGAAGCATCCCCAGAAGGGTGGTGTCCTGCAGTTCGGCACCGAGGTCATCGCCTCCCGCGACGGCTCCATCGGCGCCCTCCTCGGTGCATCGCCTGGAGCGTCCACGGCTGTGCCGATCATGATCGAACTGCTGCAGAAGTCCTTCCCCAAGAACTTCAAGGGATGGCAGTCCAAGCTCAAGGACATGATGCCGGGCTACGGCGTCAAGCTCAATGAGAACCCGGACCTTGCCGCCGAACTGGAGGCCAGCACAGCCAGGTCCCTGCAATTGGAAGTGGCCAACGCCGTCCAGGGCTAGGCCACACCCCGGGGCTGCGGCCGGTTCCCGTCAGACGAATCGTTTCGTAGACCACAGGAGTCGATGCAATGTTCCGCCTGGCCAAGCTTTCCCTGGGCAACCGGGCCCTGATCGCGCTGATCACCGTCTTTGCGGCGGTGTTCGGCGTGATCACCATGGGGTCGCTGAAGCAGGAACTCATCCCGTCCATCGAGTTCCCTCAGATTACAGTTGTCACCTCCATGCCAGGCGCTTCGCCGGAGGTGGTGGACAAGCAGCTGAGCCAGCCCCTTGAAACTGCGCTGAACAGCGTCGAAGGGCTTGAATCAACCTCGTCCACCTCACGCAACGGCGTCTCGCAGATCACCATGGTGTTCACCTATGGCTCTAATCTCGATCGCGCACGCAACCAGATCGACCGGGCCATTTCCAACGCCAAGCGAGTGCTGCCCGCCAACGTGGAGCCCCAGTCCATCGCGGGCAACATCAGCGACTTCCCGATCGTCTACCTGGCCGTTTCGTCCGACAAACCGCTGAGTGAACTCAACGCGGACCTGCTCAGGCTCAGCGTGCCCCGCCTCCAGAAGATCGACGGCGTCCGGGGCGCCGACGTGACTGGCGGCGCCAGCCAGCACATCCTGATCCAGCCCCGCCAGGCCGATCTCGCCTCAACGGGAGCCTCGGTCCAATCCATCAGCAGCGCGCTGAAGAACAACGGGACCCTGGTTCCCGTCGGCACCATCGAGGACCAGGGCAAAACGCTCTCCCTCCAACTCGGCAGTCCTGTGGACTCCCTGGACGTTATCAAGGGACTTCCGCTGGCAGGAACCAGCAAAGCCACCACCATCGGTGCCGTAGCAGACGTCAGCATCGAAGACGACGCCGCCACATCAATTACGCGAACCAACGGCAAGCCGACGTTGGCCCTGTCCGTCACGAAGAAGCCCGAGGGCGATACTGTGGCGATCTCCCATGCTGTCCGTGACGCCATCGGGACGATGGAAGAGGAACTGGGGAACAACGCCACCTTCACTCCTGTTTTTGACCAGGCCCCGTTCATTGAGAAATCCATCAAGGACCTCACCACTGAAGGGCTCCTGGGCCTTGGCTTTGCCGTGGCGGTCATCCTGGTGTTCCTGATGTCCGTCCGCTCGACCTTGGTCACGGCAGTGTCCATTCCGCTGTCCCTGCTGATAACTTTCATTGGCATCTCTGCCACCGGGTACTCACTGAACATCCTCACGCTGGGCGCCCTCACCATTGCCATCGGGCGTGTGGTGGATGACTCAATCGTGGTGATCGAGAACATCAAACGGCACTTGAGCTACGGCGAACACAAGCTCACGGCCATCCTGACATCGATCCGCGAGGTGGCGGGGGCCATTACGGCGTCGACGCTGACGACGGTTGCAGTGTTCCTTCCGATTGCGTTCGTGGGCGATCTCGCCGGTGAGTTATTCCGCCCCTTCGCGCTGACCGTGACCATAGCTTTGTTGTCCTCGCTCCTGGTTTCCCTGACCATCGTCCCCGTACTGGCTTACTGGTTCCTGTCGTCGCCCAGGAAGGTCGCCGAGGCCGCTAACTCCGATACGGAAGGCTCCGGTAAGGAAACGGCGGAGAAAGCACGTGAAGCCGAGCAGCGGAGCCGGCTCCAGCGCGGCTACCTTCCGATCCTGACAAAGACCCAGAAGCACCCCGTCATGACCTTGTCCGCCGCAGCCCTGATCCTGGTGGCGACCATTGCCGTGTCACCGTTGCTGGCCACGGACCTGCTGGGCCGCTCCGGGGAGAACAGCATGACGGTCCGGCAGGTCCTGCCGGCCGGCACCAGCCTGCAGGCAACCAGCGAAGAGGCCACGAAGGTTGAGGATGCCCTCAAGGGCATCGAGGGCATCAAGGATGTGCAGGTAACCTCCGGCAACGCCCAGACCGGCTTCGCTGCCCTGACATCGACGGGTTCATCGAACTCGACGTTCACGATCGTCACGGACGAGAAAGTCAACCAGGGCAAGCTCCAGGAGGAAGTCCGGAACAAGCTGGCCGGGGCGGCAGGCAAGATCACCGTTGGCTCCCAGCAAGGCGGCTTCGGGACGTCCTCCACAGTGGATATCACCATCAAGGCTGCCAACTCCGCTGACCTGAAGACGGCCAGTGATGCCATGGTCAAGGCCATGGAGGGTGTTCCCGGCAGCACGGAAGTCTCAACCAACCTGGCATCCACCCAGTCCGTGGTCCAGGTCCGGGTTGACCGTGCCAAGGCAGTAGCTGCGGGTTTGACCGAGGAACAAGTGGGTGCGTTCCTCGCCTCCACGGTCAGCCCCATCCCTGCCGGCACAGTCCGGATCGACACGGATGACTACCCGGTCCAGATCGGCCAAGGGACCCGGTTCACCAGCCTTGCCGCCGTTCGGGCGCTCCAGCTCCCCACGGCCCGCGGAGGCGTCGCGCTCGAGACCATCGCCGCCGTCGAACAAGTGGACACGCCGGTATCCATCACCAGCAGCAACGGCCAGCGGACCGCGCGGGTGACCGTCACGCCGTCGGGATCCAACCTCGGCAGCGTCAGCACCGCCGTGCAGGAGCGGCTCGCCAAGGTAGATCTGCCCGCCGGAGTCACCGCCACCATCGGCGGCGCCACCACCCAGCAGGCGGAGTCTTTCCGCCAACTGGGCCTGGCGCTTCTGGCGGCGATTGCCATTGTCTACGTGATCATGGTGGCGGCATTCAAGTCACTCATCCAGCCCCTGATCCTGCTGGTCTCCGTGCCGTTCGCGGCCACAGGCGCCATCGGCCTCCTGTTGCTGACAGGTGTGCCGTTGGGCCTGCCGTCACTGATCGGCATGCTGATGTTGGTGGGCATCGTGGTGACCAACGCGATTGTCCTGATCGACCTCATCAATCAATACCGGAAACCGCATGACGGCCGCCCCGGCATGACCGTCGCTGACGCCATCACCCATGGTGCCCGGCAACGTCTCCGCCCCATCCTGATGACGGCGCTGGCAACTGTTTTCGCTTTGACTCCGATGGCGCTGGGCCTGACAGGCGGTGGAGGCTTTATCTCGCAACCTTTGGCCATCGTCGTCATTGGCGGTCTTGTCTCTTCAACGGCCCTGACCCTGGTGCTGGTCCCTGTCCTGTACAAACTGGTGGAAGGACGCAGGGAGAAGAAGCAATTGCTGCGTGAGCTGCAGGAGAAGCCAACTCCAGCACCCGGAAACAACAGCCAGGGAAGCAACGGCCAGGGCGGCAGTGGTGCAGACGAGTTCCAGGACTGGACCACGGGCATGATCCCCCGGGTCAAGGGCCGCCGCGCGGCCCACAATCCCGGGGAGTAGCTCCTCAACAATCACCTAAGCAGGGCCGGGAACAATTCCCGGCCCTGTCCTGTTACAGGCACTGATACATGCAAATGCATCTAGTTTGAGGTACACTGTTTACAGAGCCCGGGACCACGGGCAGGGAGAAAGGCACATCATGCAGATCGGCGTATTCAGCGTCAGCGACATCACGACTGACCCCACAACGGGCCGCACGCCCACCGAAAACGAGCGCATCAAGGCGTCCGTTGCCATCGCCAAGAAGGTCGAAGAAATCGGCATGGATGTCTACGCCCTGGGCGAGCACCACAACCGCCCGTTCTTCTCCTCCTCCCCCACCACCACCTTGGCTTACATCGCTGCCCAGACAGAGCGCATCACGCTGTCCACTGCGACCACACTGATCACCACCAACGACCCCGTGAAGATCGCAGAAGACTTCGCCATGCTCCAGCACCTCTCCGATGGGCGCGTGGACCTGGTGCTCGGTCGCGGCAATACGGCGCCCGTGTACCCCTGGTTCGGCAAGAACATCCAGGACGGCATCGAACTCGCGATCGAGAACTACAGCCTGCTCCGCAAGCTCTGGGATGAGGACACTGTCAACTGGTCCGGCAAGTTCCGTACCCCGCTGCAGAACTTCACTTCGACGCCGCGGCCGCTCGACGACGTCGCTCCCTTCGTCTGGCACGGCTCCATCCGAACTCCCCAGATCGCGGAGGTTGCTGCTTACTACGGCGATGGCTTCTTCGCCAACAACATCTTCTGGCCGAAGGAGCACTACCAGCAGTTGATCGGCCTGTACCGTGAGCGCTACGAGCACTACGGCCACGGCAAGGCAGACCAGGCGATCGTTGGCCTCGGCGGCCAGTTCTTCATGAGGAAGAACTCCCAGGACGCCGTCAAGGAATTCCGTCCGTACTTCGACAACGCCCCGGTTTACGGACACGGCCCGTCGCTGGAGGACTTCACGTCGCAAACGCCCCTGACCGTCGGCAGCCCGCAGGAAGTCATCGAGAAGACCCTGACCTTCCGTGAAGCCTTCGGCGACTACCAGCGCCAGTTGTTCCTGATCGACCACGCCGGCCTTCCACTGAAGACCGTCTTGGAGCAACTGGACCTCTTTGGTGAGGAAGTCCTGCCGGTCCTGCGCAAGGAGTACGCCGCCATGAAGCCCGCACACGTGCCGGATGCGCCCACCCACGCCTCCCGCGTGGCAGCCGCCCTGGAAGCCAAGGTCACCGAATCGGCTACCGCCGGCGCAGCGGGCCAGGACGCCTGATGCCCGCCCCCTCGGGGTCCTCTGCCGTCCGCCTCGCCGCCGAAACCTGGGAGTCCTTGTTCCGCTCCCAGGTGGCGGTGATGCGGAAGCTGCAGTCCGGACCTGCCTTCAAGACCCTGCCCGTGAAGGAATACGACGTCCTGTTCACGCTCTCGCGCTGCCCGTCAGGCCAACTGCGCCTGAACGAGATCAACGACAAAGTGCTGCTGAGCCAGTCCAGCTTGAGCCGCTTGGTGGACCGCTTGGAGAAGCGCGGACTCGTGGAGCGGACCACCGCCCCCGACGACGGCCGCGGGGTCCTGCTGGCCCTCACCGAGGCGGGACGGGAACTTCAAAAAACCATCGGGCGCGAACACGTGCGCGACATCGCAACCCTGGTGGCGCCCGCTCTCACGGCCGATGAACAGCGCGAACTCTTGCGGTTGACCGAGAAGCTCCGAGCCTCAGTGGCCGGACACTAGCGCAGGCTGACGAGCTCCCGGTGGTTCTCCACCGGGAGCTCTCCGTTGATGGAAGCGCTGACCTTCAGGGTCTTCAGCGAGAGACTTCCACCCACCGTGGAAAGAAATGCAGTGTCCGAGGAGTCACGCCCGGCGGTGATGCGGAGCATGGATTCACGCGGCGCCAGGCCAGTGGGATCAATGATCCGCCAGGACCCGTCAACATAGGCTTCGGCCACCGCATGGAAATCCATGGGGCTCAGGCCGGGGGCGTAGACGGCAGCAAGGCGCGCAGGCACATCCTTGGAGCGCAACAAGGCAATGGCGAGGTGGGCAAAGTCCCTGCACACACCCTTGCGGTGCAGCAGGGTTTCCACGGCTCCATCCGTCCCCCGCGACGAGCCACTGACGTAGCGGAGCTCTCCGTGGACCCAGTCACGAACTGCGTGGAGCAGTTCGGCACCCTGCAGGCCGCCGAACTCGGCATAGGAGGTGGGCAGCAGCCTGTCCGACTCCGCGTAACGGCTTGGCCTGACATACCGGATGAGCTCCATGGGAGTGGACGTATCGGGAACGGCATAGCCGTGGACACTTGCCCGGTAGTCCACCGTTACTTCGCTGGGCTCGGCGAACTCAAGATAGTGGAACCGTCCACCATGGTGGTCGCTGAGTTCGGCTACAGGAAGTTCCTCGCCCGCAACAGTGACCGACAGGTTCTCGGTCACCAGGTCATAGCCTGGGTTGTTGGCCACGGCAATGGCCATGGCCACTTTGGTGTTGGCCGCGGTCTTGAAAACGAGCGTGGCAGCAACGTTGCGTTCCATTGATCTCCGGACTGGGTTGCGGCGCGCGGCCCCCAACGCCGCCGAGTGTGTGGATCAGCCAACCCCAGGACTACGGATTGACCTTCAGAGACAGTAGCATCCGCTGGACGTTGGCGAATTCAGAATCGTGGGCCACGTATTTAGCGGCCAGGTCCAGCGTATCGAAAGACTTCACGGGCGCCACTTTTTCCTCGGCAGCGAAGGCATGCAGGGTAAGGACATCCCCGAACGAGAAGTCGCCTTTTCCTGCCGGTCCCTGTACGCGGTTGACGAGCTCGCACGCCTGGCCGTCAACGCCGGCCACCATGTTGGTAATCCCATAGGAACCGAAGAACCTATACCCCTGGATGACGCGGAAGACCATCCGCGGATCAATGGTGTCCGGCCCGTCGGAGTGCGGTACGTCAACGGGCGTGCTGCTGATCACCACGTAGGGCTTCCCCTGCCCCGCAGGGCAGGCAGCCGGAGCGGACGGAGGCAACCCTGTTTGGAGGGTGGCTATGTATTTCCCTGCGCCATCTTTGACTTCCACCTTGACGGCGCCAGCCAACGAGCCGGCGGCAGGTTCTGCGGATTGCGCGATCCAGTCCTTCGGAAGCTCGAAACTGACGCTCTTGGCGGCATCCGTATAGGTTTTCCAGGACAGGGCCGTGGGAGCCGGATCCGGACCCGCGGTCGGTGACCCGGAAGGAGCGTCCGTTCCGCTCGAGCCGGCCGGAGATGTCGCTTGGCTGGCCTCAGTGGTGGGGGGCGTCGTCGAGCCTTCAGGCGCCCCGGTCCCCGATTCGGAACTGTTGGGCCGCGATGTCGCCGTAGAGGTGACCTGTGGGCCCTTGTTTTCGGATGAGCATGCCGCTGTGCCCACCACCATGGAACCCGCAAGCGCCACGGCGGCTAGTTTGAGCGGAATGCCGCCCGGATTCCTCGTGCCAGTCATGAGCACAGCCTAGCGGCGGGGGTGCCGCGACACGCACAGGTCTAGGCTGAGGGTATGGCCCCTACTCAGCACGATGAATCCGAGGACACTATCCCCACGATGTCCGCAGTAGACATAGCTGACTGGCGTCTGAAGACCTTCGCCCTCTATGACAAGGTCCGGCAACTCGCAGCGACCAATCCCTTCGATGCACACGTGTACTGGCGCCAGGAGCGGGACCTGATGTTTGCCACGCATCCTGCCTCTGCCCTCACGCCGGAGATGAAGGCATCGTTTTCCGGATTGCAGACCGCCGGGTACGACCCCGCCTACCGGTTCCATGCCGTGCTCCAGCCGGAAGGCCAGGGACAGGAAATGAATGTCGAGACCGGGACTGACGGAGTGGTGCCTTTCACCCGGATCGGCACGTTTGAACTGCCCGGACTTGGTTCCTTGGCTGTTTGGCGGCTCCGGAGCTACGGTGGCGGGATCTTCGTTCCGTTCCGTGATGCGACCGCCGGCAGACAGGGTGGCAGCTACGGTGCCGGCAGGTACCTTCTGGACACCATCAAAGGTTCATTCCACGGGACAAGGGGAACGGGCGCCGGGCAGGAGTTCACCCTCGATTTCAACTTCGCCTACAACCCCTCATGCGCCTACAACGAGGCCTGGGCGTGCCCGCTCGCAGGCCCGGCCAACAGGTTGCCTGCGGAGGTGCCGGTCGGCGAACTGTACGCAGGCTAGCCGAACAACCCACCTGGTCCAAAGGCTGCGAGCGCCGCAATGGCGGCGACTATGGTCAGCGGTGCCACCAGCAGGCCCATCACCGCGTAGCCCTGCCATTTCACGTGTACGTTCATCCGCATCAGCCTGTCGTGCCACAGCAGTGTTGCCAAGGACGCCCAGGGGGCAATCAACGGACCTGCGTTGACGCCCACCAGCAACGCCGCCATCCGTTCCGGGGTTCCCGCCAGCGGTTCGGCCAGAAGGTAAGCAGGCAGGTTGTTGACGACGTTTGAGCCGAGGGCACCGGTCATGGCGAGCCGTAGGAGTTCGATGAAGCCACTGCCCTGGCCCGCCACTTCACCGAGTATTGCTGATGCGCCCAGGTACTGGGTGGCCTCGACAACCAGGAACAGGCCACAGGTGAACAGGAGCAGCGACCAGGGAATCAGCGTGATCTTCAGGACCGCGGGCCGCCGAAAAACGAACAGGACTGCCAGGACCGCCGCTGCGAGGGATGCCGGAATCCAGATGGCAGCTCCTGACACCAGGGCCGGCAGCAGCAGCACCAGGACCACCGCGCTGCCCACCAGCAGAAGGCGGTCGGGGGCCTTGGCCGTGGAAGCGACCGTCGGGCGGGATTCATCCAGGCCGTAGCTCTTGCGCAGTTCGCGCCGGAAAACGAGGGCGATGAAGGCCAGTGGCACCAGGATGGCGGCAAGCGAGGGCGCCCACATGAGCTGGGCGAATTGGGCCGGGGTGATCCCACCCAGGTTGTGCTGCGCCAGGAGGTTGGTGAGGTTCGAGATGGGCAGCAGCAGGCTGGCTGTGTTGGCCAGCCACACAGTTGTCAGCGCGAAAGGCAGGACAGGCAGTCCTGCCTGCCGGGCTACGGTGACCACGACGGGAGTGAGGAGGACCGCCGTCGTATCCAGGGACAGGAAGATTGTGCTCAAGGTGGCGAACAGCGCCAGCAGCAACCACAGCAGGACGCTGCGTCCCCTCCCCCATCTGCGCAAATGCCGGGCGACCCATTGGAAGGTGCCGGCTTCACTGACGAGTTCGGTTACCACGGTCATGGCGACGACAAATGCCAGGATCGGAGCTACCCGGTCCACGAGGACCGCTACCTCGTGCCACGGCAGGACCCCCGTGGCCACGGTTACCCCGCCCGCTACAAGCAGAATCAACCCGATAATCGCCAGACGCATGAGAGGGATTCTAAGCCCCGCGCCTGTGGGGTTCCCTCCACGGCACGGCAGATTACGACGGCGTCGGGCGCCTCAAGTGCGGCATCACCGACGGAGGACGTAGGATGTCATCATGACTTCAGCCCCCGCGCGTCGAATCGCCCGCGTCCGCCCCCTCGATCCGGCTTCACCGGACGAGCACTTCTTTGTAGCAAACGACGCCCCGGATTTCGCGTCCGCGGAGGGGAAAATATGGTCCGTCATCGACTCCCCGTTTCCGTCATCCCGGGCCAATGCGCCCAGCCCTTCGCGCGGGGGGTGGGAAAAGGGTTCGGAAGTCACTGAAGACGCCTTCACGTTCCTTGCTCCGTCCGTTCCGGTCAACGTCTTCGGCATGGCCCACAACACCGGACAACCCGGCCGCGACCTGCCTCCCCAGGCCTTCCACAAGGCGGCCTCGAGCGTGATTGGCCCGGGCGAAGCCATCCAGCTCAGCACATCCGTCGGCCATGTGGATCCCGAAGCGGAGCTGACCATTGTGGTCGGCCGCGCGGCGCGGAACCTGACCCTGGAAACCGCCCGGTCCGCAGTTTTGGGCTTCACCATCGGCAACGATGTTTCAGCCCGGGACCTGCAAAAGAGCGATGAACTGTGGATCAGCGCCAAGAGCCAGGACACTTTCACCCCGGCCGGCCCGTGGATAGTGACCACGGTAGACTACCCGCGCCTGGGCATCGGGATCATTCACAACGGAACCGCCTTGAAGCCGGCCAGCACCGCCGATCTTGGCTGGAACGTCGAGGAGATCCTCGTCTACCTCACCTCGTTCATGACTCTCCAGCCCGGCGATCTGGTCCTCACCGGCTTCCCGGCCGAGAGCGCGCGCATCCACCCCGGCGACACCGTGGTGTGCAGCATCGAAGGAATCGGAGAGCTCAGCAACCCCGTGGCGGGCGCCTCCTGGGAGGAACTGCCGGCATAGTGTGTCAGGCTTAACCCCATGGAGACAGCTGCGGACGCCACAGGGCTACTGCCGTCTCCCCCTCACAAACCACCCCGGAAAAGGCATCGCGGCGTACTGAGATACCCCGTCGTGAGGCAGCTGCTGCGCTTCACCGGCGTCGGGATTATCTGCACGGGAAGCTCGCTGGCCATCTACGCGTTGCTGCGTCCACTCATCGACCCGCAACTGGCCAATGCCGTGGCGTTGATCCTGACCTCACTCATGAATACGGCGCTCAACCGCCGCCTGACGTTCAAGATCACTGGCAGTAAAAAGCGTGCGCGGGACCACCTAAGCGGCGTGCTCGTGATAGGCATCGCGTTGCTGATCACAGGTGGCAGCTTGGGTGTCCTGCATCTTTTCAAGCCGGAAGCCAGCGTCGCCGAGGAACTCTGGACCACTACCTTGTCCGGGTTCGTGGCCACCGCCGTCCGTTTCACCTTGCTGCGTCACTGGATTTTCCGCCGGGCGCGGCACGTCTAACACGGCACCTCCAACACGGCGCGTCCGGCACCGAGCACCCGGCGCCGAGCACCCGGCGCCGAGCACCCGGCGCAGCGCACGGTGTCAGCCGGCTTGCGGGGCCGCGAGGTTCCTGACACGCGCGACGGCGGTTTCCACCGCCCCGGCGGCCGTCTCCAGTTCTTTGCCGGTGATGGCGGAAGTGAAGCTGAAGCGAACCGCCGTCTGGGCGGTTTCCGGAGCGATGCCCAAGGCCACCAAAACCGGCGACGGCGCATCTGATCCAGCAGCACACGCCGAACCGCTGGAGCACACGACTCCCAGGCGTTCGAGTTCCAGCAGGACCGATTCGCCGCTGGTTCCCGGGAAGCAGAAGGACGCGACCGACGGCAAGCGCCGGCTCCGATGTCCTGTCAGCATGGCGTCAGGAACGGTGTCCAAAACCCGCTGAATGAAGGTCTCACGCAAGAGCGCAACGCGGTCCGCCTGTTCCCGCTGATCGGCATGGGAGAGCGCCAGGGCCGTGGACAAAGCGACGGCTCCGGCCACGTTTTCCGTTCCCGAACGTTTGCCCCGCTCCTGCCCGCCTCCGTGCATGAGGGGTTCCAGGCGCAGCCGGCCTTTGACGAACAAGGCTCCGGAACCCTTCGGCGCCCCCAATTTGTGCGCTGAAATGCTCATGGCATCAACGCCGAGCTCCTTCACATCCAGCGGACACCACCCCGCAGCCTGTACGGCGTCCGTGTGGAAGGGAACACCGGCATCGTGGGCAACCTCTGCCAGGTCGGCGATAGGTTGCACGGTTCCGATTTCATTGTTCGCGTACATGATGCTCACCAGGGCGGTCCCCGGCTGAAGGACGCTGCGCAGCGCGTCCACAGTGACAACACCGTCGCAGTCTACCGGCACGACATCCACCACAAAACCGTGGACCCGTTCCAGGTAGCGCGCCGATTCCTCCACCGCCGGGTGTTCGACGGCGCTGATCACCACCCGCTTCAATGCAGGGTCAGCCTCCCGCCGCGCCAATGCGATGCCTTTGACGGCAAGGTTGTCCGCTTCGGTGCCACCCGAGGTGAACGTGACCTCGCCGGGGCGGCAGTTGAACACTTTCGCGACGCCGGACCGTGCCGCCGCGAGCGCCGCCGCTGCCGATTCACCAAGCGTGTGGTGGCTTGAGGGATTGCCGAACTCGCCGCTGAGATAGGGCCACATGGCCTCCAGCACTTCGCGACGGACCGGCGTGGTGGCAGCGGCGTCGAGGAAGATCATGACCGGAGCCGGCTTTCAGTTCCGGCCCGTGGTGAGTTCGATGTCGAGGCCAAGGTCCAGGGCGTTCACGCTGTGGGTCAGGCCGCCGATGGAGATGACATCCACTCCTGCTGCGGCGATGCCGGTGACGGTGTCCAGGTTTACGTTGCCGCTGGCTTCCACGATGGCCCGGCCATCAACCTGCTTGACGCCGGCACGCAGCTCCTCCAGGGAGAAATTGTCCAGCATGATGGTGTCCACGCCCGCTGCCAGCACTGGTTCGATCTGCTCTGCGCTGTCCACTTCGACTTCGAAGTGGGTGGTGTGGCCAAGCTGGGCTTTGGCAGCGATCAGCAGCTCAGTCAGTTTGCCGGCGTCGCCGCCGGTCATGACGGCGAGGTGGTTGTCCTTGGCGAGCACGGCGTCGGAGAGGCTGTAACGGTGGTTCGCTCCCCCGCCGCAGCGGACGGCGTAGCGCTCCAGCACCCGCAGCCCGGGGGTGGTCTTGCGGGTATCGGTGATCCGGGCCCGTGTCCCTTCCACCAGCCGGACGAACTCTGCGGTTTTGGTGGCGATCGCGCTCATGCGCTGCACCAGGTTCAGGCCCACCCGCTCGGCCAGCAGGACCGAGCGCGCACTGCCGCTGACGCGTGCAAGGTGGGTTCCGGCGTCGAAAGCTTCACCATCGGCGAGGAGCAACTCCACTTCGGTGGCCGGATCAACTGTCTTCATGGCGTCGCGGAACACGGTTCCGCCGCTGAACACGCCGGGGACCCTGGCGTTGAGGACCGCCACGGCCTGCGCCTCAGCCGGAATGAGCAGCTGGGACGTGATGTCCCCGCTGGGCGCATCCTCCGCGAAGGCCCGTTCCAAAATATCCCGCACGGGGGCTGCGGGGAGGGTCAGGTTAGTCATGGACGAGGCTCACTTTCCGGCTCATGGTGTAACGCTTGTCAAAATCGTCGACGGCGGCTGGTGCCTTCACGCTGTCGCTGCGGTAATGCGCCCCCAGTGACTCCCGCCGTTCCCGGGCAGCCCTCACGAGCAACTGGGCGGCCAGCAGAAGGTTAGCGTCCTCGTGTACGCGGACATCCAGGGACTCCGGAACGCTCAAGGGACCGGCAGCCTCTTCCCATTCCCCCAAGACCTCTGCGGCCTCAGCCAACAACTCCCCGCTCCGGAGCACGCCAGCCTTGGCGGTCATCAGCCGCCGAAGGGCCTGCCGCGAGAACCCGCTGGCTCCCGCTGGCGCGGCGGTTTCGCTGAAGGTTCCGCTGCGATTGTCGCCTGCCGGGGTCCCGGCAGCGTGCATAAAAGCGAGGCCGCCCGCGGCCGAGTCGGCACGCAGAGGGGCTCCGTCAGACGACTCACCGTTCGACCCAAGGAACCCTTCAACAGCCCTGCGCCCGAACACCAGTCCTTCAAGCAGGGAGTTACTGGCCAGCCGGTTTGCCCCCTGCACACCGGTGCACGCGACTTCACCGGCAGCCAGCAGCCCGGGAACCGAAGTCCGGCCGTGGAGGTCCGTTACCACCCCACCCATCCAGTAGTGCGCCGCCGGTGCCACGGGAACCAGGTCCTTGGTCCAGTCGAGGCCGGCCTGGCGGGTGTGCCGACTCAGGGTTGGGAAGCGCTTTTCCAGGAACCCTGCACCGCGCGACTCGTCAATGACGGTGGCGTCGAGGAACACGTGCCCATTGGGGTCGCCCAACGTGTCAAGGTGCAGGGCGATGCTGCGCGAGACCACATCGCGCGGCGCCAGCTCCGCGTCCGAATGGTAGTCCGGCATGAAGCGATAGCCGTTGGCGTCAAGAAGAATGGCGCCTTCGCCGCGGACTGCCTCGGAAATCAGCAGGGGGTGTGCATCGCCGTCTGCTTCTTGGGGGGCTCCACCGGGCACCATGCAGGTGGGGTGGAACTGGAAGAACTCGAGGTCAGCCAGTGCAGCTCCTGCCCGCCACGCGAGTGCCAGGCCGTCGGCTGTGGCCACGGAGGGGTTGGTGGTTTGGGCGAACAGCTGCCCGGCACCTCCCGTGGCAAGAAGAACGGCGTCGCCACGGAGGCTCTGCCCACGTCCCTCGTGGAGGAAGTTGACGCCTGCCACCTGGCCTGCTTGGTGGATCAGGTCCGTGACCTGGGCATGCCCGATCACCTGGATCCTGCCCTGTGCCTGAAAGTCCAGGACGGTCCTGATCAGGGCCGAGGCTACTCCTGCACCGGTGGCGTCGCCGCCCGCGTGGAGGATCCGTGGCGCCGAATGCGCTGCCTCGAGTCCAAGTGCAGGGTCGCCGTCGTCGTCAAGATCGAACCGCACACCGAACCGCCCGAGCCCTGCGATGTCCCGCCGCGCTTCGGTGCAAAGCACCCGAACGGCTTCTTCGTTGCAATGACCGGCGCCGGCCCGCAAGGTGTCGGCGATGTGGGCAGCTACGGTGTCACCGGGAGCGGGTTCCTCCAGCACGGCAGAGATCCCTCCCTGCGCATAGTAGGTGTTGCTGTCCGCGAGCGCGCCTTTGGTCAGCAGCACCACTTCCGCACCGGCCTCTGCGGCAAGCAAGGCAGAGTACAGGCCGGCGATGCCGCTTCCGACGACGATCAACCGCCCATGTGCGGTCTTTCCAGCCAGGCTCTCTGTAGTCATGTGGGGCTCGATTCGGCTAGGTCTGATGTGCCGGGTCGGCTATGCGGGCTTCGCGGCCAGCATGCGTTCCAGGGCAATCTTCGCGTTATCCTGTACGGCGTCGTCCACAGTGATGCGGTTGACGATGCGGCCCTCGACAAGTTCCTCAAGCACCCAGGCCAGGTAGCCGGGGTGGATGCGGTACATGGTGGAGCACGGGCAGATCACGGGGTCCAGGCAGAAGATGGTGTGCTGCGGGTTTTCCGCAGCCAAGCGGTTCACCATGTTGATCTCTGTACCGATGGCGAACGTAGTGGGTTCGGTGGCGGCGGCAATCGCCTTCTTGATGAAGTCGGTGGAACCGGCAGAATCGGCGGCGTCAACAACTTCCATGGGGCATTCGGGGTGCACGATGACGTTGACGCCCGGGAAGTCCTGGCGGGCTTTTTCAATCTGGCCCACGTTGAAGCGCTTGTGCACCGAGCAGAAGCCATGCCAGAGAATCACCCGGGAGTCCAGGAGCGTCTGCTCGTCATTGCCGCCCAGTTCCTTGCGTGGATTCCACATCGGCATCTGTTCCAGCGGGACGCCCAGTGCCTTGGCGGTGTTGCGGCCCAGGTGCTGATCCGGGAAGAACAGGACACGCTGGCCACGCTCGAAGGCCCATTCCAGGACCACCTTGGCATTGGAGGAGGTGCAGACGATGCCGCCGTTGCGACCACAGAAGGCCTTCAGCGCTGCTGAGGAGTTCATGTAGGTAACGGGGATGACGGGAACCCTGCCCTGTTCGTCCACCCCGGTGCCGAAAATCTCTTCGAGCTGTTCCCAGCATTCCTCAACGGAGTCTTCGTCCGCCATGTCAGCCATGGAGCAGCCCGCAGCGAGATTGGGCAGGATCACCGCTTGCTCGGGGGTGGAAAGGATGTCGGCGGTTTCGGCCATGAAGTGCACGCCGCAGAAGATGATCGCCTCGGCGTCGGGCTTGGTGAGGGCCGCGTTGGCCAGCTGGAAGGAGTCGCCCACAAAATCCGCGTACTGGATGACTTCGTCACGCTGGTAGAAGTGCCCCAGGATGACGGCCCGGTCCCCGAGCGCCGCTTTGGCGGCGCGGATGCGGGCATCCAGTTCGGCATCTGTGGCCTTCTTGTACTCTTCCGGAAGCTGGCCTTGTCGCGGCGTCGCCTTGGGTGCGACGTCGCTGCTGGAGGCGCCCGGGCCGTAGGCGGGCTCGCCGGAGAGGGCTTCGGCAAGGTCGTATTCCCAGGGACCCCTGGCCAGGGCCGGGCTGCACGTGGACCCTGCGCGGGAGAGGCCCTTTTCGGCTTCTTCGCGGGTGATCAGCTGGACGGCAGTGTTGACGCTGCTCATGGTGTACTCCTGTTATCTGGCCCGAGGCCGGGCGTGCCGGTGAAGCGGTAGAGGCGTGGTGGGCGGTGTTTTCCGCCTTGGAGGTATTCACCGGTTTCTTCGATTTCCGGCGTGGCCTTGATGTGTCTGCGGAAGTTCGCGGGATCGAGTTGCCGGTCCAGCACGGCCTCGTAGACTTCGCGGACCTGGGCCAGGGTGAAGTACTCCCCCAGCAGGTGGTAGGCAATGGACCCGTAGGCCATCTTGTTGCGCAGCCGCCACAGCGCGTAGTCCACGATTGCGTTGTGATCGAAGGCGAGTTCGCCCAGCCGGTCTGCGCGGAACCACCGGACGTTCTCGGATTCGTCCGCCAGCGCAGCCTCGGTGGGTTGCACCAATGCCCAGTAGACGATCGACACCACACGTTGCGTGGGCGAGCGGTGAAGTCCCCCGAAGGCATAGAGCTGCTCGAGGTAATGCGGCGTCAGGCCGGTGGTCTCGCGAAGGTTCCGTGAGGCCGCGTCCTGCAGCGATTCGTCATGGGCAAGGGGACCGCCCGGGAGTGCCCACATGTCCTTGTAGGGCTCTCGGATCCTGCGGACCAACGGCAGCCACAGCGTAGGACGGCCGGATGTTTCGCTGGGACGGAGGGCGAAAATCACCGTGGAAATAGCCAACGACGGCGGTGCGAGCCGCCTCTCGGCGACGTTTGCTGAGCTGGGGTTCACGGCGTTCACCTCGCTTCGTCGCCGTCCGGTCCAGGAACCGGAGCTTTAGTTAAAGTCATGTTGACTAGAACTAATGGTACGACTCTGCGCCCGGTCCGCAAAATGCTTTACGTCACACTGCCTTCGCCGCCGCCTCCATCAGCGGCAAGGTGCGGCCTTGGATATGGCTGTTGAGCACTATCACGGAGGAGCAGCGGACCACGGATTTGGTGGCAATCATGGCATCGAGCACGCGCTGCATGTCCGGATTGGACCGGGCGGCGATCCGCACCATCAGGTCGGAGTTCCCCGTAACCGTGTGGACCTCAATGATCTCGGGAATGGCGCTGAGGCTCTCAATGATGGCGTCGTGGCCGATCTCCTGGGTGATGGTGACCGAACAGAACGCCACCACCGGGAAGCCGAAGTTGGCAGGATCGGGCTGCGGGACCCAGGAACCAATGACCCCGTTTTCAATCATCCGGTCAATCCGGGACTGCACCGTCGCCCGGGCAACCTTCAGTACCCGCGAGGCCTCCAGCACGGAAGATCGCGGTGAATCAGTGAAGAAACGTACAATTCTTGCATCAAGCGCATCGACCAGCATCAAAGTTCCTGTCCCCGGGGTTCTCTACTCATCACATCGCCTAAGCAAAAAGTGATGTATCTTACAAACTGCGAGAATTATTCCACGGCTCTTGCTGCGTCGTCGACGCCGCGCCTGCCCGGCCCAAGAGGCCGGCACGCCACACCCCGTATGAAATCCATAGAAGGTAGACACGTATGACAACGAAGTCCATCGCGGCTCCTGCCCCAACATCCGGCCTCGGCCATTCACTCAAGCCCCGCCAGCTCACCATGATGGGCTTGGGCAGCGCGATCGGCGCAGGCCTCTTCCTGGGCTCCGGCGCCGGCGTGCAGGCCGCCGGCCCGGCCGTCCTCATCTCCTACCTCGTAGCGGGAACACTGATCATCCTCGTCATGTGGGCCCTGGGTGAGATGGCGGCGGCGAACCCCAACAGCGGCGCCTTCTCCGTTTACGCCGAAAAAGCCATGGGCAAGACCGCCGGCGGAACCATCGGCTGGCTGTGGTGGCTGCAGCTGGTGGTGGTGATCGCGGCAGAAGCACTGGGTGCCGCCGGACTGCTCTTCTCGGTCTGGCCGGTGATCCCGGTCTGGGTCCTGGCACTGGTGTTCATGGTGGTGTTCACGGGCATCAACCTGGTGGGCGTCCGGAACTTCGGGGAGTTCGAATTCTGGTTCGCCATCCTGAAGGTGGCGGCCATCGTGATCTTCCTGCTCATCGGCGCCGCGCTGCTGTTCGGCTGGCTGCCCAACGCCACCTCACCAGGGCTCTCCGCCTTCGGCGACTTTGCGCCGAACGGCATCGGCGGCATCGCCGCGGCCTTGTTCGTGGTGATCTTCGCCTTCGGTGGCACCGAGATCGTCAGCGTCGCCGCGGCTGAAACAGAAAATCCCGCCCACAGCGTCGGCAAGGCCATCCGCACGGTGGTCTGGCGCATCCTGGTCTTCTACATCGGCTCCGTTTTCGTCATTGCCGCCATTCTTCCTGTGGGCTCGGAGGGCCTGAAGTCCCCCTTCGCCGGAGTACTCGACATCGCAGGAATTCCCGGTGCGGGATCGGCCATCACCCTGGTTGCCGTGGTAGCGCTGCTCTCCGCCTTGAACGCCAACCTTTACGGCGCATCCAGGATGATCTTCTCCTTGTCCGAGCGTGGCGAAGCGCCCCGCCTCCTGTCGAAGCTGAGCACCGCCAAGGTGCCCGTGGCCGCCGTCGGAATCTCGGTAGCCTTCGGCTTCATTGCCACCATCCTGGAGCTGCTCTTTCCGGAAAAGATCCTGCCTGCCCTGCTGAACCTCGTAGGGTCCACCTGCCTGGTTGTCTGGGGTACCGCGCTGGTGTCCCAATTCATCCTGCGGCGCCGGGCAGACCGCGAAGGCGCAGAATTGCCCCTTCGCATGAAGGGCTTCCCCTACCTCACCATCCTGGGCCTGGTCCTGCTGGGCTTGATCTTCGTGGTGGGTTTCGCCAACCCTGAGAGCGCGGGCCAGCTGGTCGGCACCGTCATCCTCATCCTGGTCATTGCCGCCGGCTGCTTCCTCAACGCCAAGGCAAAAGCAGGAAAGCCGGACCACCAGGCTAGGTAATCTACTGCTAGCAAGATTCCGGAAGCCCTGTGCAGTTTGTACTGCGCAGGGCTTCTTTGCTTATTCAACTTGTACAAAGTGTTGTGTCACCACTGAGCTTATTGCGAAAGAGCTTATGCGGTGACTAGGGTCACAACCATGACGACTCAACCAGCGCTTGCGGCCGTCGATGACGACGCCGCCCCGCTATCCAACCATCAACTCCGCGAGCTGTACACGCTGATGGCAGCGGTCCGCCACCTGGACACTTCAGCCGTAGCCTGGCAACGCCAGGGCATCATCCCCGGGTACGCGCCTGAGCTTGGGCAGGAAGCAGCCCAGGTGGGCAGCGGTTACGCTGTGGACCTGAACCGGGACTTCGTCTTCCCCACCTACCGGGAGATGGGCGTGGCCCGGGCCATGGGCCTGGACATGGTGGGTTACATGTCCACCCACAAGGCCACGTGGCACGGCGGAATGTACAACCCCCTGGAATCCAGGTTCGCACCTATCCAGGCCGTGGTGGCGGGCTCGGTCCTGCATGCCGTTGGATGGGCCCACGGCCAGACCCTTGCCGCCGCTGACGGCGAAACCGGGGTAGCCATGACGTACTTCGGCGATGGCGCCTCATCCCAGGGCGACGTCCACGAAGCCATGAACTTCGCCGCTGTCATGAAGGCACCTGTGGTGTTCTTCATCCAGAACAACGGCTGGGCAATCTCCGTGCCCACCGAACGCCAGGTGGCCGGCGGATCCGTCGCAGCAAGGGCGGCCGGATACGGCATACCTGCACTGCAGGTCGATGGCAACGACGTCGTCGCCGTCTTCGAAGCCACCCGCTCCGCCTTCGCCCACTGCCGCCGCGGCAACGGACCCGTGGTGATCGAAGCCATGACCTATCGCCGCGGGCCGCACTCCACCGCCGACGATCCCGGCCGTTACCGGACCCTGGAAGAAGAGCGACTCGATGCCGGAGAGGACCCGCTGGAGCGGTTCAAGCAAAGGTTGCTGGCCGACGGCGTTGCAGACGAAGCCTTCTTTGCCGACGCCCAACGCAGGGCAGAGGAAGAAGCAGAAGCCATCCGGACCGGAATCCAGGACCTGGGTCCCCGCCCGGGCGCTGAAATGTTCAGCCTCGTCTTCCAGGAGCCAACTCCGGCCCTTCAATCCCAAGCCAGCGCGTGGCGCGAGGAGTCAGAACATGTCTGAGACGATCACCGAAATGCCCTCCGCCGCCGCTGAAACGGCCGGCATTGAACAACTGTCCATGCAGCAGGCGCTCAACCGCGCACTCGATGAGGTCCTGGCCGAAAACCCCAAAGCTGTCATCTTCGGCGAAGACTGCGGCCGGCTCGGTGGCGTGTTCCGCATCACCGACGGCCTCCAAGCCAAGCACGGCGAGGACCGCGTGTTCGACACGCCCTTGGCCGAGTCCGGCATCCTAGGCATGTCCGTGGGCCTGGCCATGGCCGGTTTCCACCCGATTCCCGAGGTCCAGTTCGATGGCTTCGCCTATCCGGCCATCAACCAGATCGTCTGCCAGATCGCCCGGATGAACTACCGCAGTCGCGGCACGTTGCCCATGCCCATCACCCTGCGCGTGCCCAGCTTCGGCGGTATCCGCGCACCCGAGCACCACGGCGAAAGCCTCGAGGCATTGTTCGCGCACGTACCGGGACTCAAGGTGGTTTCCCCTTCAAACCCGCACGACGCCTACCATCTGCTCAAGTACGCTGCCACGCGGCCGGACCCGGTCATCTTCATGGAGCCGAAGTCCCGCTACTGGCAGAAGGGCCCGGTGGATGTCACCTCCACTGCCGCCGTCCCTGCCACATCAGCGCACGACGGCAGCTCACCCGACGGCGGCAGCCTCACCGGCGCCCGCGTGGCCAGGGAAGGCCGCCACCTCACATTGGTGGCGTGGGGTGCCATGGTAGCCCGGTGCCTCCAGGTGGCCGAGCTCGCGGCCGAGGACGGCATAGACATTGAAGTCCTTGACCTGCGCTGGCTCAAGCCCATTGATGCCGAAGCCTTGGCGAGGTCCGTCGGGAAGACGCGGCGCGCCGTCGTCGTCCATGAAGCGCCGCTGACCTCGGGCCTCGGCGCCGAAGTCGCCCAACTCATTACGCAAAGTTGTTTCGCAACGCTGAAGGCACCGGTGGAGCGTGTGACCGGCTTCGACGTCCCGTACCCCTCCGGCGACCTGGAGGACGAATACATCCCCAACATCGACCGCATCCTCTTTGGGATCCAACGCGTACTGGAGTACCGCCGTGGCTGAAATTTCCTTCCCGCTTCCGGACCTCGGCGAGGGCCTCATCGAGGCAACCGTGCTCGACTGGCTGGTGGAACCCGGCCAGCAAGTGGAACGCAACCAGCCGATCGTGGAACTCGAAACCAGCAAGTCCGCGCTCGAATTACCCAGCCCCCAGGCGGGTAAAGTGGTGCGTATTCACGGGGCGCCCGGTGAGACCATCAACGTTGGCGCACCGCTGATTGTGTTCGAGGTTCCGGACGACACCGCCGGAATCGTGGGCACTGTTCCGAAGGACGAAGCACCCAAGCGCAGGGTCCGCCTGAGCGCCGTACTCGATGAGGACTGACATGATGACTGGCAGGCACACCGTGGAACAGCAGCGGCACACAGTGGAAGGTACCGACCCTGGGCTGTTCGTCGAGGTTCATGAGCCGGCTTCCGACGCCGGGCTGCGCCCCGTCCTGCTGATCCATGGCTTCTCTTCCTCCAGCAAACTGAACTGGGCCGACAGCGGCTGGATCACCACGCTCCAGGACGCCGGGCGCCGGGTCATCACCGTGGACCTGCCCGGCCATGGCCGAAGCCACTCCCCCGAGGACCTGGACTCCTACACCCCCAGCCGGATCCGTGCGGATCTCCTGCAGATAGTGACCGACGCCGGTGCACGCCCCTTGCGCGACGGCGACCCTTCCACGGGACTTGATGTCATTGGTTATTCGCTCGGATCACGGCTGGCGTGGGAGTTTGGTGCCACGCAGCCCGATCTGGTCCATAGGATCGTCCTGGGCGGCCCAAGCTCAGCAGATCCGCTGGCAGCGTTCGACCTTGTGGCTGCTCAAAAGCACCTCGCTGACGGCACGCCCATAGAGGACCAGTCCACCGCGGGGCTCTTGAAGATGGCCCAGATGCTGCCCAGCAACAATTTGTTTGCCATGTTGTCGCTCATCGAGGCCATCAAGGGCGAACCTTTCGATCCTGCCGAGGCGGCCCCGCACATGCCACTGCTGCTGGTGGCCGGCGAGAAGGACGAAAGGGCTGCGACCATGCCGGAGCTTGCCTCCATTGCGGGCAAGCATGGCGGCATGGTGGAGACCTTGGTCATTCCCGGGCGCACGCACACCAATGTGATCACAAGCCGGGCCTTCAAGGACGCTGCCGTCGAATTCCTGGGCGTCTAAACCTCCCGACGCGGTACGGCTGGTCTAGCGGGCCAGCCGTTCCGCGTTGAGGCTCATGCGCTCCAGGACGCTCAATGCCATGGCGTATTCATCGATGCCGATGCCCATCGAAAGATCCTGACGCGCATCTTCCACCAGCTGCTGCGCCTCGTGGTACTTCTCCCGTCCCCGCTCGCTCAGCGCCAAACGGTCATCGATCATCGTGATCATTCCCCGGCCCACCAAGGCTGCCAGTTCCCGCTCGCGCAACCGGATGTCACCGCCCCACAGTGGCTGCAGTGCCTCCTCAAGCTGGTCCGGAAGCATGGAGTGCTCGGCCAGGGTGGCAAGAGTCTGCCACTGGCGGCGCGTGAGCTTGATCCGCGCCAAGGTGCGGTCCAACTGGACTTCCAGCGCAGCGTCCAGCCTTTTGATCCAATATCCGATGGGCTTGTTCACAAGCCCATGCTTTCAGTGGAGGCCGCGCCGGGCAAGGTGTGGACGGTAGGCTTGGAAGGGCAACAAATGACGTGGAAGTGGAGCAGATGGGCATGCGTTTCAAGGACCGCGCGGAAGCCGGTCGACGCCTGGCTGAAGGACTCCCGCAGCTGAGGGAGCGACCGGACACCATCATCCTCGGGCTCGCCCGGGGTGGTATTCCGGTAGCCGCTGCAGCAGCTGGGGAACTCTACCTGCCCTTTGGCGCCCTTCTGGTGCGAAAACTGGGAATTCCCGGCCGGGACGAAACTGCGTTCGGGGCTTTGGCGTTGTCACAGGGCGAGGTGCTCCGGATCGTCAACAAACCCTTGAGGGATCTCATTCTTGCCCGCGGCATCTCCCAGTCGGCCTTGGATAGCGTCGAAGCCCGGGAACGTTCGGAGCTGCTGCGCCGGGCCAAGGAATACCCGGGCACGGACCGCGACCTGCGCGGGAAGACCGTTGTCCTGGTGGACGACGGACTTGCCACCGGCGCCACCATGCGGGCCGCGGTGGAAGCCGTCCGGTCGGCAGGAGCGGGCACCGTAGTGGTGGCCGTCCCGGTTGCATCGCTTGAAGCGTCGGCATCGCTCGCCCGGGTCTGCGATGTTGTCATTGCCCTGCACACGCCAGGTAAATTCCATGCTGTCGGCGCTTTCTACGGTCACTTCGAACAGCTTTCCGACGCCGATGTGGTGCGCCAGCTGGAAGGCGCGGGCGTCGCCGGGCGTCCGTAGCCGGCGTCGGACCCGGTAGCGGAGACAGGGTCCCGGCAATGACAAAAAGCGGGTGCGGTCCATGTGGACCGCACCCGCTTTTGTCGTGTCGATGTCAGTGGTGGACGCTGTACCCCAGCGGACGTCCCCGGGTTTCCTTGGCGAGGATCACGCCAACGGCGGAGATGATGCAGAGGCCCATGATGTAGAGGCCAACCGAACCGGACCACTTGGTGGCATCCAGGAGCGCCTGGGCAATCAGCGGCGCGAAAGCTCCACCGAGGATGGCACCAAGGGCATAGCCGATGGAGATGCCCGAGTAGCGCACCTGGGCCGGGAACATTTCTGCGTACATGGCCGACATCGGACCGTAGGACAGGCCCAGGCCGATCGTCAGTACGAACAGCGCAGTCCCATAGAGCAGGATGTCCTTGGTGTCGATGAGGGCGAACATCGGAATCATCCAGGCAAAGACCAGGCCATAGCCGATCAAGAACGTCTTCACGCGGCCGATCTTGTCCGAGAGCCAACCGCCCACCATGGTGAAGATGAGCCAGCCGAAGGAAGCGATGGTGGTGGCCAGGAGAACCTGTGGCAGCGGCATCTTCAGGGCCTTGGTGGCGTAGGAGATGAAGAACGCAATCAGCAGGTAGCCTGCCGCGTTGTTGGCGATGAAGATCAGCGCAGCGAGGACAACTTCCTTCTTGTTCCTGCGGAAGAGTTCACCCAGGGGAGCTTTGCTTTCAGCCTTTCGCTGGGCAAGTTCCTTGAAGACGGGGCTCTCGCCGACCGCGCGGCGGATCAGGTAACCCACCACGATCAGAACAACGGACAGCAGGAAGGGCACGCGCCAGCCCCAGGCAGAGAAGGCCTCCTTGGACATTCCTGACTGCAGGAAGAAGAGCAAACCGGTAGCCAGGATCATTCCGATGGGCACACCGATCTGCGGGTAGGCACCAAAGAGTCCACGCTTCTTGATCGGTGCGTGCTCCACGGCCATGAGGGCAGCACCGCCCCATTCACCGCCGGCGGAGAAGCCCTGGACGACCCGCAGGAAGATGAGCAGCACAGGTGCCCAAAGCCCGATCGTTTCGTAGGTGGGCAGGACACCGATCAGTGCGGTGGCAGCTCCCATCATGACCAGCGTCATGACGAGTACGGCCTTGCGACCCATCTTGTCGCCAAGGTGCCCTGCGACGAAGGCTCCGAGAGGACGGAACAGGAAGCTGATTCCGATGGTGGCAAAGGACAAAAGCTGGGCCACTCCCGGGTTGGACTTCTCCAAGGGAGAGAGGAACAAAGGCGCCAGCAGCGTCGCAGTGAGCTGGGCGAAGATGAAGAAGTCGTACCACTCGATGGTGGTGCCCACCAGGGTTCCGGCCAGGACCCGGCGCTCTTCGCGCTTGCTGCTTGGGCCTGACGGCGAGTCGACAGTGGAAGTTGCGGTCATTGAAACTCCAGGGATGTGTGACAGAGCGATGCGAGACGTGCATTAACCGACAGAACGGTCAGTTAGGAAACAATACTACAGCCTGTGACCCAAAGCACAGCCCCCACGCCGCGCCGCCAACATAGGATGGTTCGCATGAATCCAAGCAGCGGCGTCAAGGGCCAGCCGGAAGCCGGGACACAGGTCCCGCCGTCGCAAACGCTCTCCCGTGGAATCAGGGCACTGGAGATCCTCGCCGCCGCCGATCGGCCGCTCACCATTGGAGAACTCACAGAAGCACTGGGCGTGCACCGCTCCGTGGCCTACCGGATACTCAGGACCCTGGAAGACCATTCCCTGCTGGTTCGCGACGACTCCGGACGCGTCCAGCCTGGCCCCGGCCTTTCGGTCCTGGCCAGCGGCGTCTCACGGAACCTGCAAACCGCTGCCCTCCCCGAACTCACACAACTGGCAAACACCCTCCATATGACGGCCTTCATCGCCGTTTGGGACCACCAGGAATGTGTCACCCTTGTCACCGTCGAACCACGGCACACAGGCGCGGCGCTCGCCCAGCACCCGGGCAGCCGTCATCCCGTCAGCACAGGTGCCCCCGGTATTGCCATCCAATCCACCATGACCGAGGAACGCTGGCAGCAGGTAGGCGCGGGCAACCCCTACCGGCCCGAGGCCCACGAAGCCCGCCGCGTCGGCTACGCCACCAGCCACGACGAAGTCGTTGCCGGACTGTCTTCCATTGCTGCCCCCATCAAGGTTCCGGGCGGACGGCCGGCGGCGATCGCCGTCGTCTATATCCGCCTGGACCAGGACGCCGACGCCGTTGGAAAGGCCTTGGCAGCCAGTGCTGCACGCATCGAAAGCCAACTGGCCTGAACCTTTCCTTCCAGGTCAAGCGACGTGCCCCACAGCACAAGACTCCAGGGCCAGGGCACCGAATACTCGAAGAAGGACCGGACACGCCGTCCGCTCCTTCTTTCGAGCACGAGAAGGAATCCATGAGCCTGAATCTTCTTGACACCTCCAACTGGCTGCCGCTGGACGGACTGGCCCCCGGCTTCGACGCCAATAAGGCCCCCGCCGTACAGGACCTGGCCGGGCAACAATTTTCCGTCCGCGGCGACGGCGGACCCATGACCTTCAGCTTCGACGACGAAGAAGTGCAATGGGCTGCCGCCGGCCACGCAGGAACAGCCGCCTACGAAGCCTTCGTTGTAGCCGAGGAGCTGTATTACTGCCAATGGCAGAGCGTCCTGGAACCGGAACTCGCCGTATCCCTGGTCCTTGATCTTGCGCGGGGCCGGGCGCTCTACATCGGCGCCGCGCTCGGCAGGGCCACCGCCTCCAGTGTCGCCGTGCACCACGACTTCCGCTCCGGAACACTGGACGGTTATTCCGCCACGGGCGAGGCCATCTCGGAAAGCACGGCACTCATCGGCCGGCGCGTCGAATGGGTCTACAGCGAATCACACGCCTACGAACACATCTACCTCAGCCCCACCTGGTACACCTGGCAATGCCTCGCCGGTCCGGAGCGCGGATTGGCAGACACAGACTCCAACACTGTTCTCCAGGTCCGCCCCGGAATCTTCGTCTTCACCTGGCGGGAGAAAGTCATCCCGTGCGGCTCGGTCACAGTGGCCGACCACCGCGATCCCCGGGCCATCCGCTCCCACGGCAGCCTCTTCGCTGGAACGAGGAAGGCACGGAACCCGTACATTTCACGTTCGGCGCACACGGCCGCTTGATCAGCATCACCCACCACACCCCGGAACTGAATCCGGCCATAGCGGGCTAGTACGGCAGGGTGGAACAAAGGAAGCCCCGGCACGGAGAACGTGCCGGGGCTTCCTTTGCGGGCCTCAGAGGATCAGTCCTCCGAGCCATGCCCGATCCGGGCGTACAGCGCAGGCTGCGAGCGCCGCAGGCGCAGGCCCCACACCACGCCCACGACTCCTGGAAGCAGGACCAACAGCGGCAGGACGAACGTGGCAGCCGTCGACTCCGTCTGTCCCAGCAAGACGTTGAAGTTGGCCAGGATGAGCACGAAAACCACTGCGAGCAATACGAAGCCCAGTGCCGGCGCAACGACCCTGACCCACAGGCTCGCGCCGTGCTGCTGCCGGCGGAAGAAGCCGATCACGGCAACCGACACCACGGTCATCAGCAGCACCAGCCCCATGGCCCCGCTGTTGGTCAGCCACGTGAACATGGTCAGCACGGGGTACAGTTCGCCGAGTTCGGAACCGGATCCTGCGATGGCGAACGCCAGGGTCACGACGACGGCGATCACCGTCTGCGCCAGCGAACCGGCGTACGGCGCCCCGCTGCCGGCCCGGACCTTGGCCAGCGCCGAAGGCAGGACGCGCTCGCGGCCGAGGGAGAAGAAGTACCGCGCTACGGCGTTGTGGAAGCTGACAAGTGCTGCGAAGAGGCTGGTGACGAAGAGGAGCTGGGCGATGTCGCTGAGCAGCACGCCTCCGTTGGCACCCAGGAACGCAAAGATCATGTCCGGACCATTCTCTGTGGCCGTCGCAATGACGGCGGAGGGGCCGGCCCCCATGGTCATGGCCCAGGCCGATACCGCGTAGAAGACGGCGATGATTCCCACAGCTGCGAACGTTGCCCTCGCAACAGTACGCTGGGGATCCTTTGACTCCTCACCGTAGATGGCGGCGGATTCGAAGCCCATGAACGCCGCAATGCCGAAAGACAGGACGGCTCCGATCCCGGGCACAAACAGCGTCTCCGGGCTGAAGGTGGCAGCGCTGACACCTTCCGGGGCCACGGCGAGGCTGATGACGTCGTAAACGATGACCACCAGGAATTCGAGGGCCACCAGGACGCCGAGTACCTTGGCGGAGAGGTCAACCCTGTTGACACCCAGCCAGCCGACGATGGCGATGCAGACCAGAACCGGAATCCACCATGGGACACTGATGCCCAGTCGCGCGGACAGCAGCGAAGAAACCGTGAAGCCGAACAGTCCGTAGATGCCTACCTGCATCAGGTTGTAGGCCATGAGGGCAACCAGTGACGCGCCCACGCCCGCAGGCCGCGAAATGCCTTGTGCTATGTAGGCGTAGAAGGCGCCCGCGTTGGTGACATAGCGGCTCATGGCCGCATAGCCCACCGCGAAGAGCGCCAGGATTCCGCCCAGGACCAGGAAGGACAATGGAACACCCGTCACGCCGGTCACAGCGAAAGTCGTGGTCACTCCGCCTGCGAGGACGGTCAACGGCGCAGAGGCCGCGATAATCATGAAGGTCACTGCCGGTACGCCAAGCCGTCTCTTGCTTTCGACCGTTCGGGCGGTCGTGCCCATAACGGGGTTATCCACGCTCATAGTGTGCTCCTGCCTCGGCGCCGCGGGAGATGTGCGCGGCACGATGTCTGTCATTCCGCAATCTTCCACCGCACGGCGGGTGCGTGACTTGTCTCACACGGCAAGGAGCTTGTCGCTGCACGCAAGCACGTTCGCGCCCGGGCGCCGGTGTAGAATCGTGGGCAAGCTCACATCCGCGCCACCGGCGTTCTTGCCTCCTGGCAGCGGCACCACGGGCCATTGAAAGGGAACTTGATGACCGTCGCGGCTGATACGGGCCCCGCAACCGTGGAAACCATCGTGGCGGAGTCGTTCCAGGAGTGGAGCAGGGCAATCTCCGCTTCCTTCGTACCCCTGCTGGCCCAGGGGCCACGCAATTCGACATTCCACGGAACCATGCGCGCCCGCGTCCTGGGACAGATCTCGGTGGTGGAAATCACCGCCGGACCCCACACCGTACTGCGCACCCCGGAGCTGATTGCCAAGTCCACGGGCCGCTTCTTCAAGCTCAGCATCCAGCTCAGTGGATCGGGTCGCCTGGTTCAGGACGATCGCGAAGCCGTCTTGCGCCCGGGGGACCTCTCCATCTACGACACCTCCCGCCCCTATCAGCTAACGTTCGACGACGACTTCCGCACTTTGGTGCTCATGTTTCCGCATGTCCTGCTGGACTTGCCGGCCGAGGCCATGGGCCACGTCACTGCGTTGCGGATACCCGGCGACGAAGGCCTGGGTGAACTCATCAGCCCGTTCCTGGTGAAACTGGCCGACAACCTCGATGCCCTCTCCGGCACCAACGGGCTCCGGCTGGTCCACAACGCACTGGATCTGGTGACCACCTTGTTCAACGGCGAACTCGATCAACTGATCGAAACCGGCCGGGACCCGCACCTGCTGCTCCTGGGGCGTATCCACGACTACATTGAAGCCAACCTCGGAGATCCCGGGCTCTCCCCCGGAACCATAGCGGCGGCCCACTACATCTCCACCCGGCACCTCCACGATCTTTTCCAGGAAATCGGAACCACGGTGGCTGCCTCCATCCGGCAACGGCGGCTGGAGAGATGCCGGCGTGACCTGCGGGATCCGGTGCTGGCCGAACGGCCCGTTACCGCCATTGCGGCCCGCTGGGGGTTCACCGACGCCGCCCACTTCAGCCGGATCTTCCGGGCAGCTTTCGGGAACTCCCCCACTGGCTACCGCAACAGCCACTAACGGTTCCCTGCACCGGAACCCGGGGGACGCCGTCGGGCCGGTGTTTCGGGCAGTTGACTACGCTGCCGCCGTCGGGGCTGTCCCTTCATCCGTCAAAGCGGCCATCTCCTCCAGCATGGTTCGCAGCAGGCGGTCCTCCAACTCAGCGAAAGCGGGATCGCCGGCGCGGTTGGTCAACTCACCGGGATCGGTGCGGTGATCGTACAGTTCGGCAAGGTCAGTGCCGAAGTACCTGGTCAACCTCCCCTCAGGCGTGATGACCGTCCGCATGCGGACCGGTCCCGGCAAACCCGGCAAACCGAACGGCTGCTCCTCCTCCACCAACAGCGCGTCCCGGTGCTGCTCAGTAGCCCCTTCCAACAAAGGCACCAGCGAGCGTCCCTGGATTCCGCGGTAACCCCGGGATCCAGTGAGCTCCAGCAGCGTGGGTGCCACATCCGCGCTGGAAACCAGCGCTTCCGTCCGGCCCGGCGGCCTTCCGGGGATGTGCAGCACCAACGGGACATTCGTGACGGCGCGGTAGTGGACAAAGTGCTTAAGCATCAGGCCGTGGTCGCCGAACAGGTCACCGTGGTCGCTGGTGAACACCACGATGGTGTCCTCCGCCAGCCCCTGCCTGTCCAGCTCATCGAGTATCCGGCCAATGTGCTCGTCCATCATGGTGATCAGGCCGTACTGGGCGGCTGCCGCGTTCCTGTACTGCTCCTCCGTTGCGGCCCACGTCATGGTGGGGTCCGGATTCGGCTCTCCTCGGTGTTCAATCATGTCCCGCACGTGCGCCGGCGATGCTTCGTGGTCCTGGTCAAAGCCGAGCGGCAGTGGCATGGCCGCCGGATCATAGAGCCCGGAGTAGCCGGCCGGCGGGGAGAACGGGTGGTGGGGGTCGGGAAAGGACACGAACATGAAGAACGGCTGATCCTGGCCCGCGGCATCCTTCAGGTGCTCTATCGCTTTCTCGCTCACGTAGCTGGTGGGGTGCACCTCCGCTGGAATGGCCGTTTGGTACACCTGGTCCCACCCGCCATATCTGTTGGACGAGTTGCCGGGACCACCCAAAGTCTCCGGGTCGACGCCCCGTTCCCTGGCCCAATGCACGTAGTGGCCACCAGGCCGGTCGCCGTGTCCAATGACCAGGTCTACGTGCTGGTAGCCGTAGTAGTCCGACGGCAGCGCAATGAACCGCTCATCGTGCGCTTCGCGGTTTTCCCACAGGTCCCACCCGGCAGGGAAAGCATGACGGCGGGCGTCCCCGGCCGCCGCGTCCAAAAGCATGGGGTCGGTGGCCCGGATTTCCTCGGCCTGGTGGGGTTCAAATTCCCAGCCCATGTTCTGGTGGTGCAGTTTTCCCACTCCCACCGTGCGGTAGCCGCCGGCAGCCAAGGATCCCGGAACCGTCTGCGTCAGGGGATCCAACGTGATGCCGTTGCACCGGGTTCCATGCGCCGACGGCCACCGCCCGGTCATCAGGCTGGCACGGTTGGGCATGCACGTAGGATTGGCCACTGTCGCATTCCCGAAGACGATGCTCCTGGCCGCGAGCGCATCCAGGTGTGGGGTCTTGACAGTGCCGTTGCCGCCGAAGCCCAGGTGGTCTGCCCGGAGCTGGTCGGCGATGATGAACAGGACGTTGGGCCGGCGGTTGCCGCTGGCGCTTTGCCCCGTCATGCAGGCCTCTTGATGAGTGAGAGCACCTCTGTGCGCTGCCGGGCGAATTCCGGCAGCGAGCGCGTGGTGATCTGGTCGCGGGGAGCGGGCAGGTCCACGTCCACCACCTTGAGCACGCGCGCGGGCCGTGACCCCAGGACCACCACCCGGTCCGCAAGGTAGACCGCTTCGTCGATGTCGTGCGTTACCACCAGGATGGTCATGTTGAAATCCCGCCGGATCTTCAGGCACAGGTCCTCCAGGTCGAACCGCGTCTGCGCATCCACTGACGCGAAAGGTTCGTCCATGATCAGAATCTCGGGCCGGTAGGCCAACGCCCGGGCGATCGCGACGCGTTGCTGCATGCCGCCGGACAGCTGCCAGGGATACTGGTTGTCGGCGTGGGAGAGGCCGACGGCGGCGAGCGCACTGTCGCAGCGCTCCTTCAGTTCCGCTGCGGACAGCTTGAGATGCCGCAGGGGAAGGACCAGGTTCTTCCTGACCGTGAGCCATGGCATCAGCGACCGGTTGTAGTCCTGGAAGACCAAGGCCATTTCCGGAGGCGGGCCGCTGATGGTCCGCCCATCGATGGCGGCCCTTCCGCTGGTCGCCGGCTGGAGTCCGGCCAGGCATTTGAGGAGGGTCGTCTTGCCGACGCCGGATGGACCCACGATGCAGACAACCTCGCCGGCATCCACCGTGAAGGTCAGGTCTTCGATGACCGTGCGTGCTTTTCCTCCGCTGCCATAGGTCTTGGCGAGGTGCGCCACGTCCAACCGGGGCGTGGCGGCGCTTACTCGTGTTTCTGGTTGCTGTGCCATGGTGGACTTTCTGTTTTGGGTGGGAAGAGTCGGGGCCGGACGGTTGCTCATGATGCACGCGCCAGGCGGCGGGATCCGATGTACCAGGACAGGACCCTGCGACGAAGGAGGCTGAACAGGATGTTGACCAGGAAGCCGATGACGCCAAGGAGCAGGATTCCCGCCCACATGTCCGCCGTCATGAAACTCTGTTGGGCCAGCAAAGTCATGGCTCCGATCCCTTGGGAACTGCCCAGCATCTCGCTGGCGATCATCACGATGAACGCCACCTGCAGGCTCACCTGCAGCCCGGAGAAGATCTGCGGGGTCGCCGCCGGCAAGAGCACTTTCAGCACACGTTCCTTGCGGGTCAGGCGGTAGACCCTGGAGACGTCCAAGAGGTCGTTGCTGACGCTGCGGATGCCGTCCACCGTGGCAATCATGGTGGGAAACAGCGCCGCCAGGGCGATGCTGGTGACGCGCATCTGGGTGCCGAAGCCTATGAGCGAGATGAAGATCGGCACCAGCGCTACCGGGGGTATTCCGCGGAGGAAGTGGATCAACGGGTCAAGCATCCACCGGACAGGAGCAACCAGAGCCGTGATGAACCCCAGTGCGATCCCGGCCGCAGCAGCGATGACGAAACCGATAAACAGGTTTCCCAGGCTGAGCAGGACGTCGGACTGGAAGTGTTCAAAGAGCCACAATTCCTGGAAGCGGACAAGGATGGTTTGCAGCGGGGGGAAGAAAGGATCTGTGGAGTCCGCGGAAAGGAACCACCACGCCACCAACAGAAGCACAGGGGCGGCGACGCCGATCACCCAGTTACGCATTGTGATTCTCATCGCGGCACCACTTCCCGGTAGGACTCGTGCCAGTGCAGGACCCGGCGCTCAGCCAGGCGCGTGGCACCTTGGAACAGGAGGCCCAGGACTCCGAGGACAATCACCAAACCATAGAGTCCGGCGTAGTCACCCGCGGCCTGGGCCTGGTAGATGTTTTGGCCGAGGCCCGGGCCGCCGCCGAGGAGTCCGGCCACCACGGTAACTACCAAGGCTGCGGGAGCTGCCACGCGCATCGCTGTTCCTATGTAAGGCATGGCGCTGGGAAGCACCACACGGGCCAGGATTTCGCCCTCTCCCATGCCATAGGAACGGGCGGTGTCGCGTGCCACGGGGTCGGTGCCCTGAACGCCATCCACGGTCTGCATGACGATGGGAAGCAAACAACCGAATACTACGAGGAACAGCGACATCTCTGCTGTTGGGCCGAGGACCAGCACGGCAAGGGGCAGGATGACGATCGGCGGGACCGGCTTGAGGAACTCCAAGACGGCCAAGGTGGCGTACTTGACGGACTCGAAACTGCCGACGAGCAGCCCTATGGCTACGCCGGCCACGGCAGACAGCGCCAGAGCGAGCAATGCGATGCCGATCGTGGCCCCCAGTGAGGACCAGAACGTTCCTGTTCCCAGGATGGTCGCAAGGGTCGCGAACACTGTCGTGGCCGGCGGCAGGGCAGTTCCTGCAACCTTGGCCTCTGCGAGAAGCTGCCAGATGACCAGGGCCCCCGCGACGCCCACGATGCTGAAGGCGTAGGGGCGTACGGACGCTTTCATGATGAATCTCCCATGGCGTTCTCCTGCCTACTTGCCGAAGATGAGGTCGGCCGGCAGTTTCACCGGCGCATTCAGGAAGCCGAGGTCGGCGAGATTGTTGTTGGCCCGCTCAATGTCTTCCACACGGACCTCATCGGGCCAGTAGTTGACGGCCCCGGACTTGACCACGTCAAGCGGGGTCTTGGTGATCTCCGCACTGAGCTGCTGCGCTTCATCGATGTGGCCGTTGGCGTAAGCGTTCGCCTTGTAGATGGCGGCTTTGAACCCTGCCAAGGCCTTTTCCTTGGACTTCACCGTGTTAGCCCCGGAGACCCACAGGCCAATTGCTCCCTGCTCAAAGAACTCGACCCCGGGGGACGCCAGCAGGCGGTTCCCCTCTGACACCGCTTTGGAGGTAAACGGAGCGACCAGGGACGCCGCGTCCACGCGTCCGGAATTCAACGACTGCAAAGCCGATGACGGGTCCAGGACCATCCAGTTCACTTTGGCGGGATCTCCCCCGTCATCCTTGACCAGTTTGCTGACCGTCACCTCCAGCTGCGCTTTCCTTGCCGGAACGCTGACGTTCTTTCCCTCGAGGTCCTTCGGGCGAGTGATGGAAGAATCCTTCCGGACGAGGAGGCCGGTATCGTCCACGCGGTTGAGGTCGCTGGATTTTCCTGCCCCGTCCTTGTATCCGTCAGCTGCGGCAACGATCTTGAGCGGCACGTTCTGGCTCAAGGCATTCAGGAGCGGAATGGAAGGCGTATAGCTGAGGTCGATCTGACCGCTCTGGGCGGCTGCAATTCCCGCGGGAGGGTTGGCGATGACAGAGATCTCGACGTTGAGGCCCTGTTCCTTGAAGTAGCCCTTGTCGGCCGCGAGGCGGATGCCGGCGTCGGACCCTATGCCGATGGTTCCCACTTTAAGGGTGGTGGTCCCATCGGCGGCCGGGACGGCAGCCGGGCCGGAGCCGCCGCCACAGGCTGCAAGTGCCATGGACAGTGCAGCGGCCATGGCCAAAGGAATAATGCGTCGCATGTGTTGCTCCTTGAATGACGAATGGTTTGGAACGGAAGAAAATGGTTCTAGCTGGTGGACGGGTGGACTTCACGGCCACCGCTGATAGTGAGCCGGATGTCTGTGTCGAGGAGTTTCTCGATCTCCTCATCGGCCGGCCACGGGGTGGATAACAGGCACAGATCTGCTGTCCTGCCGGGTAGCAGGGAGCCCTTGGAGTGCTCCGCGTGATCCTGCCAGGCAGCCTCGAGGGTCATGGCAGCCAGCGCTTGCTGACCGGTGATCCGCTCGGGGTCACCCGGTGCACCAGGGGTGGAGCGGGTGGCACGCCGGACGGCGGCCACCACTGTGCGCCGCCAATCCGGACTGGTCACAGGTGCGTCGGAAGCAATATTGAAACGTACGCCCGCCTCCACTGCTGAACGCAGGGGCTGGTGGCGGGAGAAGCGGTCCTCGCCGAGGACCTGGCGCATGATGTCCCCGGCTTCCTGGCGGATCAGGGGGTTGGTGCTGTATCCGATGCCCCGGGAAGCCATGGTCTGCAGGGTGGTTGTGTCGCTGAAGGCTCCGTGGATGATGTAGTGGCGGTTGTGGTGATTCCCGGCGGACGCGGGACTCCCGCCGGGAGAAGTGGCTTCGATGATCGCCTGCACAGCTGCGGCGGTGGCCGCATCTCCCGTGGCGTGGACACCGGCCTGCAGTCCGGCATCGTTGATGAGTTGCAGAATCCGGTTGAGTTCAGCCACCCGTTCGCCATCGCTGGCACCCTGGATCACCAGGCTGCCGTGCGTACAGGCCGTGCCATAGGGCTCGCTCATCCAGGCGGTGCCGCTGCGTGGGATCCCGTCCGCGAAGACTTTGACGCCCGCTATCCTCAATTGCTCCGGATCGATGCCGCGGTTCCTGCAGCTTTCTGCCAGCCCGCTTCGCAGGCCTTCCTCAACGGCCCGGGCATTGGCTCCCCCGGTTCCGGCGAAGAGCATGAGGACATTGATCCGCAGCGTCAGTTCGCCTGACAAGGCGAGGTCGCCCAGCAACCCGAGCGCCGCCGTCGAACCTGCTCCGTCCATGAGCCCGGCGCTGGCCGGCCCCAATCCAGGCTCCGTGAGGGAGGTGATGCCCAGCGAGTGCAGATACTCCTGGAAGCGAAGCAGCGCCGGGCGGAGCGTTGCGGCCGGAACGGGTGGCATGGCACGGGAGATGAGTTCCATGGCACCGTCCTGGAACAGGCCGGAAGGGGCACCGTCCCCTCCCCTGACGATCACGCCGCCGTGGATATCAGGGGTCGTGGCGCTGATGCGGGCACGCTTGAGCGCTTCCCGGTTGGCCAGGAGCTGGTGGCCGGTGGCGTCGAACGCCACGAGGGGCGCGTCAGGGCGGCAATCCAACAGGCCCTTGGCCGGTCCAAGTATCGACTCGTCCCAGCCGTGGGCGCGGATCCAGCCATCGGGGCCCACCGGTGCTGCCGTCAGCACATCGACGACGGCTGCCCAGTCCGGGGCGATGTCCGGGTCCAGCCGCACATAGCCGAAGGCGGCCATCGCCGCCGAGACGAAGTGCAAATGGGCATCATTGATGCCGGGAATAACAGCCCCTCCTGCGGCGTCAACAACCCGCGTTTCCGGGCCAATCAGCCGGCTCACATCGTTTTGGCCGAGCCCTGCGACGCAGCCGTCCTTGACGGCGATGGCATCAGTCATGCGGTGTGGTTGCGCCGGGTCCATGGTGTGGACAGAGGCATTCGTGATCACCAGATCAGCGAAATCCTGCATCGATTCTCCTCAGGTCACCGCATCCGGATGTGATGCAGACAACGTTCCTGAAAGAAGTATGTCGCTTGACTGGGTCACTTGACTAGGTTTTGACGTAAAATTTCTTACAGAGGACTTTTCCGCCGCCACGGCACGGCCACGAGGCCGTCACGGCGGAGAGCGCCTACGATCGATGAGACCGCTGGGTTGGTGGATCCGATCACGGGTGGAAAGAAGCATGAGGAAGGTAACGGATGGCAAGGGTTCCCGCCGAAGAAAGGCGCCTGCAGTTCGTCGAGGCGGCAGCCAGGGTGATCGCACAGGATGGGTTGGCATCGGCTACGACACGTCGCATCGCCAGCGAGGCCGACGCCCCCCTCGCGGCATTGCACTACTGTTTCCGCAGCAAGGACGAACTCCTCGAAGAGGTCTATAACTTCCTCAGCAGGGACTACGCCAAGGCACTGGACCCCGTCCCCGACCCCGGCATGGGCCTGCGCCACATGGTGGGCGCCCACGCCCGGCGCATCTGGAGCCGCATGCTGGAAAACCCCCACGAACAAGTCACCACGTTCGAACTGCTGCTCCGACGCTTCCGGGTGGAAGCCGACGACCAGCCACAGGCATTGCTCATGAACCGCTCCATGTACGACGGGTGGGTGGGCTCAACGCTGGAGTTGTTCCGCGGAGCCGCTGAAGCCGCCGGCGAGCCCGTCCCCGCCAATCTGGAGGACATCACCCGCTTGTTCATCTCGGGGATCGACGGCATCAGCATGCAGCACCTGGCAGACCCCGACGAGGAGCGGTCCAAGCGTTTGGTGGAGCTCATGGCCCGGTCCCTGTCCGGTGCGCTCGACTACGCCTGAGGCTGGCGCTTCATCACCAAGGACGTCACAACACCCAGCAGCAGGAGGCCCGCGGCGGCGGCCATGGAAACCACGAAAGCCGCGCCCGGGCCCTGCGTTTCGGCCAGCTGTCCGGCCAGGTAGGAGCCAAGCGCAGTACCGGCCACAATCCCGCTGGCCAGGGCAGTCATGACAGTCGCCATTCGGCCGGACGGGGCAACGACGCCGCCGATGCTGAAGACCGTGACCATGACCGGACCCACCGGAATGCCGAGCACCAGCAGTACGAAAACCATGGGCCAGATACCCGCAGGAAGAAGCAGCAGCAAGGACAAAGCGGACATCGCCAAGGCAGCCACAACCCACCGCGAAGCCAAGCTGAAGCGCTGCGGCCAGAACGCGACAGACAACGCGGCAACCGCCGAGCTCAGACCCATCACCGCGTACAACAGGCCCGCAATCTCTGCAGTGGCGTATTGCGCTGAAAAGGCGCTCAACGCGTTCTGCGTCGCACCGAAGAAAGTGCCCATGCACACCATCGCCACCACCGGCACCGCCACTACCGCCCCGGCCCACCGCTTGCGTCGCGGCGCGGCCGCCTGAGTGCCCTCTTCGCCTGAACCCTCGACGCCGGCCTTCACCTTGCGCGGAGCCGGCACCACGGCCTGCTGGCTGGGGTGGACGGCGAAAGCAGGGACCAGGGTGATGGTCATGACGGCGGCAAGCGCGAGCGGCAGCCATGGGGCTACCATGCTGGCCAGCACACCCACCAGCGCCGGGCCGAGCACGAACGTGACCTCGTCAGCGGTGCCTTCGTAAGATAGGGCCGTGTCAAGATCAGCCCGGCTGGCGGCCACGCTTCTTTTCCCACCGGTTGCGCCGGGAGAAAGATTGCGGGTGGTCAGGGCCATCCAGCGCACGCGGGCCATGGGGCCTACCTGGGGGCAACTCGCACCGGCAAGGAAGGCCGCGATCAGGACGCCCGCAGCATCGGCTACCTCCCCGTAGCCGGGAGTGATATAGGCTGCGGCCAAAAGCCCGGCAACAGCCAGGGTATTGATGACCGCGGCGACGAGCAGGACGATGCGTTGCCCCGCACGATCAGCCAGGGAGCCCAGGACAGGTGCGCCCAGGGCGGAGCCGATGCCGACCGCTCCCGCAGCCATGCCGCCGATTGCATACGAGTGGCTGACTGAGGTCACCAAGGTCAGGGTGCCAACGGTCAACATGGCGAGGGGAAGCCGGGCGAAGAGGCCCAGCGGCAGGAAACCAGGTCCGGCAAGTTCCGGAAGCCGTGCGAAACGGCCAGGCAGACGCGAGGTCCGCGCGGGTGTCGAAGACAAGGGCTGGGAGGCCACAGAAGTTTTTTCCATTAATCCGGGTTCGCTAAAGGTTGCGCATCGTCCCTCCTCCCGATGCGCGCGACCCGGTGTAACGGGTTAAGTCTATCGGATACCTGTCAGACCGGAACAGCTTCGGCAATCCGCACGCTGGAGCCGTGCCGTCCCTTGACCACCTGGAGCTGGTTGGTGATGCGTTGCTTCATTTCGGCAACGTGACTGACCAGGCCCACTACCCTGCCGCCGTCGCGCAATCCTTCCAAAGCGTCCATCACTTGCTCCAGCGCTTGTTCGTCCAGGCTGCCGAAGCCTTCATCGACAAACAGTGTCTCGATGTCCACGCCGCCCGCCTCCTGCTGGACCACGTCAGCCAGGCCGAGGGCCAGGGCAAGCGAGGCCATGAAGGATTCCCCGCCGGACAGCGTGGAGGTGTCGCGCCGCTGGCCGGTCCATTCGTCCACCACTTCAAGGCCGAGGCCGGATTTCTGGTTCCGGGCCGCGCGGGCGTCGGTGTGCTGCAGCGTGTACCGGCCGTCGCTCATGGCAACGAGCCTTTCAGAGGCCGCGAGTGCCACTTGCTCAAGGCGTGCCGCCAGGACGTAGGCGTTCAGGCTCATACGGTAGTTGTTGTCCCCGGCACCCCGGACAGTGTCGGCCAGTTCAGCCAGGATGCGGGCCTGGTTGCGGGGTTCCCTGCCGGCCTCGGCCAAGGTGTTGTACTCGACCCGGATCCGTTCAATGGCCTCCACCGATTTCGCGGCAAGGGCTGCCGACAATGCTGCCGCCCTTGCCCGATCAGCCGCGTCGGCGGCGTGGAGCTTGACCTCGGCGAGTTCAGCCTCAGGCAAGGGAAGCTCGCCGATCCGGACTTCCTTGGCCGCCAGAACCAAGTCCTCGCTGGCAAACAACTCGTCCAGGCGGGCCGCTTCAGTGTCGAAATCAGCCACGTCTTTCTCCAGACCGACCACATCGGCCGGCGGAAGCAGTTCGCCACGCGCTTCCTCTGCCGAGGCGAACCCTGAGTCCGGCAAGGCATTTTGGAGCGATACGGCGGCGTCGGCCTGGGCCTGTCCTGCCTGCTGGAGTTCCCGGTCGGCATCAGCTGCCGACTGAAGGAGCGTGCGCTCGGCGGACAGGGCTTCCAACCGTTCACGAAGACTCGGGAAATCTTCCCGTAAACCGGCGAGGTCGGCCTTCAAAGTGTCGTGCTGTTCCTGCAGGTGAAGGACGGCCGAGGACGCCCGGGAGGCTGCACCGGCGTCCTCTGCGTGCTGCTCCTGCACTTGAGCCAGTTTCCTGGTAATGCCCTCCTGCTTGCTCCGAAGCTGGTCAAGGGTCCGGGATGCCTTTGTCGCCGCCGAAGTCGAGGTCCGGGCAGCCAGGAGACGCGCCTGTGCCTCCTCCGCATCCACGGTGCCGCCTTGGGCCGCCAGTCCGGCAAGGACCTGGGCGGCTGCGGAGACTTGCTCGACAAGGACACCCTGGGCTTTTTCGCTGGCCTCGAACCGCTCCCTGGCGTGTTCCTCTTCCTGGGCCAGGGACAGGGCCGACCGTACCGCAGCTGCGGGATGCGGGTGGTCCTCGCTCCCGCACACAGCGCATGGCTGACCGCTCTCCAACGCGGCAGCCAGCTCCCCTGCCGCATTGGCCAGGCGGAGCTCGCGAACGTCAAGCCATTCCTGGCGGTGATCCTGGGCCGTGGCACGGGCTCGAAGGTGCTTCTCGGAGATCTCTGCCAACTCGTTGGCTGCCTCGGCATGGCGGGACACAATTTCCACCAGCTCAGCAGCATTGGCTGTTTCGCGCTCAAGCTCCGCGAGTCCATCAGCCGCCGGTTCCAGTGGTTCAATCAGGCCGCTCACAGCTGTCGCTTCTTCACGCAGCCGTTCCAGTTCGTCCACGGCCCGGTCGACTGCTGCTTCATGGTCTGCCTGTTCGCGACGCTTGGCGGCAAGCCGGCCGGCGATGTCCTCCAGTCGCGTTTCGTCAGGGAGGCGGGCTTCCAGAACCGCATAGGTGGCCTTGAGGCGTTCAAGGGATGCGCTGGAGTTTGTTGCCTCCAGCCCTGCAGCTTCGAGCCGTTCCCGTAGCTGCTCAACCTTTGCGACGGCAGCGCGATACTTGCGGGCGGAGGAGTCAACGGCGTCAAGCTGGCCGCTCAGAACGGAAGCCCGGCGGTGCCTCGCGAGCTTGTCCCTGTTCTCCAGTGCCCGCGGCGCGGCCAGTTCAAGAAGGACGCGCCTCTGCGTTGCGGCTCCGAGCCGGGCATGCCGCAATGACTTTTCCTGGGCTTGCCGGAACTGTTCGGCAAGGCGCGAGGACAGCGACTCTGCCTGGTCTGCTTCGTCTGTCCTCCGCGTCCATTCAGCACTCACCTCCGCTGCCACCTCTGCCAGCCAGGCCTCCGGTTCCTGCCCGGCTGTTCCGCCGGCATCAGGATTAGCAACTGTAGTCCCGGCAGTTTCCGTCGCGGCTTGGTCGAGTCCCAGTTGCTGGCGCTCCGCTGCAGCCCGGTCCAGCAACAGCTTGAGTTCCAAGGCATTTTCCTGCACGGCCCGTGCGGCTTCCGCCGCCTGCCGTGCGATCCGGCGTTCGACGGCTTCAAAGCGTTGCGTACCGAAGAGTTTCTGCAGGAGCTCCAGGCGGTCGTTGGCCTTGGACCTGAGGAACGCCGCAAAATCACCCTGGGGAAGCATCACCACGCGGGTGAACTGTTCCCTGTCCATCCCCAAAATGTCCGCGAGCTCGGCACCGACTTCGTCGTTCCTTGAGGATTTCTCCTCCCAACTCCCGGCGATCCGTTCCCGAAGGAGGGTCTTCGCCTGCTGCGTGGTGAACCCGTTCCTGCCCCGTGCGCTGGGGCGTTCCCAGGCGGGCGAGCGCGTCACTTCGAAGCGCCGTCCGCGTGCCGAGAATTCGCAGACGACGCGTGGTTCGGCTGAAGGTGCCGCGTGATCGCTGCGGAGGCGTTTTCCTTCCTGGCGTGCGCCGGGCACGGCTCCGTACAAGGCAAAGCAGATGGCATCAAGGATGCTGGTCTTGCCTGCCCCGGTGGCACCGTTGAGGAGGAAGAGTCCTTGCGCTCCCAAGTGATCGAAGTCGATGTGTTGGGCAGTGGCAAAAGGGCCGAAGGCTTCTATTTCCAGGCGATGGATTCTCACAGTTCCGCCTCTTCCAAGCGGACGGCTTCGAGTGCTTCCCGGAGCGCAGCTTCTTCGGCCTCGCCGGCTCCGCGGTCCCGGACATGCTCCAGAAAGCCGCAGCAGACTCCGAGATCGTCCTGGGCCTTGGCGAGTCGGTCACTGTAGCTCGTCGTGGTCCGGGTCCCGGCGCCTTCGGGATCAAAGGAAAGGACCAACGTGCCCGGAAAGCGGACTCTCAGTTTTTCCATGGCCTGGGTTGGCCGCTGCGCGTCAGTAATGGTGATCTGGCAGTAGGCCTCTTCGGCCCAGGCATACTCCCCGGACTCCAGGAGCTCATCCAAAGTCCCGCGCAGTACGGCCAGGGTCTTGGGGGCTTCCCACACTACTTCCTGGACGTCGATGTCCCCTGACGGGTTGATGTCCACCAACCAGGCACCTTTGCTGTGCTTGGCTTCGGAGAATGAGTACGCCAGCGGCGAACCCGAGTAGCGGACATTGCCGGCCAATTGCTGCCGTCCGTGGAGGTGCCCCAGTGCCGTGTAAGTGAATCCTTCGAAGAGGTCCAAGGGCACCGCTCCCAGTCCCCCGATACTGAGGTCCCTCTCGCTTTCGGACGTGATGCCTCCGCTGGCAAATGTGTGTGCCAGGACCACCGGGTAGACAGGTCCGGATTCGCGGCGACGTTCAACGTCCTTCTTGATAAGCCCTACTGCCTGCTGTGTGACGTCAAAGTGGTTGGCAGAGTCCACGCCCAGCCGCTCGGCCACAAGGCGGGGTTCAAGGAAGGGAATTCCGTAGACCGCCACTTGGCCCGGGGCGTCCCGTTCGCCTCCAAAAGGGAAAACAATGGGGCTGTCCAGGTCCTCCACCCGCGTGCGCAAGTGCACTCCCCCTCGTTCCAGCAACCGGGAAGCGAAACCCAGTCTGATGGCGGAATCGTGATTGCCGCTGGTGAGCACAACGCTGGCCCCGGCCCGGGTGAGCCGCACCAAAGCATCATCCAGCAGTGTGACGACGTCCAGGCCCGGCAGGGCGCGATCATAAACGTCCCCTGCAATGAGCACGACGTCCACCGAGTTGGCGTCCACGAACGTCACCAGCTGGTCCACGAAGCCGCGTTGGGCCTCAAGCATGCCAACGCCGTGGAACGACCGGCCCAGATGCCAATCCGAAGTATGGAGTAACCGCATAATTCCAAGCTAACCGGGGTCACCGACAATAAAGCGCAGACAAGCCGCCCGGCGTCGATCCTGGCCGGTTGCTAGCCTTTCTTGCCGTCGAAAAAGTCGCGTGCGTCATCGTTCGCCGGCTTCGCAGGGAGCGGCTCCGGAGTCGTTTCGGCCCGGGTGTCCGCAGCCTCCTCAGCGATCCCGTTTCCAGCGTCGAAGTGGTCGTTGATGGCGTCTGTCCCACCCTGGTGTTCGGCAGTGGCGCGGGCAGGCCCGGACAACCCCTGGAAACCGCGGAAAGCGAGTCCGGCAAGTGCTGCGCCCATCAGAGGTGCCACCCAGAAAAGCCACAGTCCTTCAATGGCCCAGGAGGGGCTGAAGAAAGCTTGCGCGCTTGCGCGTGCGGGGTTGAAAGGGAGGTTGCCAAGAACCTGGCCGAATTGCAGCAATACGGCCGTCGCCAGGCCCACTGCGAACGGTGCCAAGGAAGGAAGGGCACGGCGTCCGGCCGCCGCTCCGAGGAAGACGGCAACAAGCAAAGCAGAACCGATAACTTCCACCAGCAGCACGCCCGCCAGCTGGGTTTGGGCGGGAGCGTGCTCCCCGAAGCCGGCTGCTGTGGAACCAAAAGCGGCCCGCACATCCGCGAGAACGGGCACGGTAGTCACCACAACGTAGACAAGTGCTGCACCAACCACGCTTCCGATGAGCTGTGCTGCGACATACGCGACGGCGGCGAGCGCCCGGATGCGTCCGGCAATGAGGTTGCCCAAGGTGATCGCGGGATTGAAGTGTCCACCCGAAACGTGCCCGAAAGCCAACATGCACACAGTCACGGTCAGCCCGGCGGCCAAGGCTGAGGGCAAAGGCGCCGCTGCAGGGCTCGAGAGTATCGACACACCCACTGCAACGAGCACAATGAACAACGATCCCAGGGCTTCAGCCGACAGCCTGGCCAGGAGTCCCGGTTGGGGATCGGTAGCGGCCTGCACAGAAGAGGTCATGTGGAACGGGTCCTTACGGTCGGTGTGAAAGTTGGTGCGCTGGTGCCGAAGCACAGCGGGCAACACTAGGGCACGCCTTTCAACGCGCCAGGAGCCCTCGAGTATCTTGCCACCCGAATCTGGACGGTTGCTGGGTTAACGCTGGAGGCGATGAAAGCTGCCCCTTGAGCTTATCCGCCCAAGGAAATGGCCGCGATCGCGGCGGCGCCCAGGCCCATCACGGCCAGGGTGCTGGCCAGGATCAACCGCGTGGGGGCTGCCTGGAAGCCGGCCTGGAGTTGCCGTGAGCGCACCCACACCACGGAAGCGAGGACAACGGTGGCCGCCGCGGCGGCCAGCGCACAGATCCCTTGGTAGTCCAGTCCAGGCAGGCCGGTAACGATGGTGCCGGAGGAAGGCTCTGATGTCAGCCAACTCCGCCAAATGAACAGGTCCACCACCACCAGGGAGATCAGCGTCCTGCGCCAGGCAAGGGTGGTCCGCTCGGGCTGCAGGCCGGGATCCCGGGTACTTTCCGGAACGGTGCCGGTCACTGGGTCTTCCTGCTCATCGGGCCACCAGGATCAGCACCGCGAAGGCGAACGCTGCCACGGCTACCACTATGGTCATGAATAACATCACCCGTGAGAAAGGCAGTGCCTGGTCCTGCCGCATCGCCGCTTCCATCTGGCCCCACCGGCGGTAGGACAGTGCCGCCAGGCCGGCCCCTACGAGGGCCAGCAGGACGCACAAAACCAGCCGGACGGGCGTCGGCGCGATATTCGGCGCCAACTGATCTACGGCCACAGCGCCGGCAAGCAGAGCCAGCGAAGTGCGGATCCAGGCCAGGAAAGTACGCTCATTCGCCATCGAAAACCTGTAGTCAGGTGTTTTACCTGTTCGTCGCCAAGCAGGTTCACGCACGTTATCTCTCCAAGTTTTCGCAGTGCCGGACAGCTTCCCCACCATATCAGCGGGGCCTCACGGGCACGGTAAGTTACTGGCATGAGTGTTGAAGCTACTTCCCCCGCCGCGCCGTCCTTCAAGTCCCGTGTCTACGGCTCCCTTTTGGGCGGGGCCCTGGGCGATTCCCTGGGATACGCCGTCGAGTTTGACTCCATCGCGGCGATTCGGGCACGCTACGGCTCCGCGGGACTGACCTCGTTTGAACAGCTCGACGGCGGCAGCCACTTTTCGGACGACACCCAGATGACGCTGTACACGGTGGATGGCCTGGTGGAGGCGCTCGAATGGGCGAACGATGGAGTGGCGGCAGACGAGATCGCCTGCCTGTGGCTTGCCTACCTGCGCTGGCTTGCGACGCAGGACGTTGCGGTTTCCTCGTCAGCGCCCGTCCCGCAGCCCCGGTGGATCGATGCCCAGGCTGTGCTCCGGCACCGGCGGGCTCCGGGCAACGCCTGCCTCAGTGGCCTGGCCTCGGGCGAGATGGGAACGGTGGCGCGGCCGGTGAATCCTGAGTCCAAAGGATGCGGCACCGTAATGCGTTCGGCGCCGTTCGGCCTGATCCCCCACATCTCCCGGGACGCCGTCTACAAACTCAGTTCCGACGCAGCCTCGTTGACCCACGGACACCCTTCAGCACGGCTAAGCGCGGCCGCCTTCAGCCTGCTGATCCATCACATTGTTGCCGGCAGCGATGTCCGGAACGCAGCCAAGGAAGCCCTCGCATATGTGAACAACGTCCCCACCAAGGCCCCGGAGCTCTCCGAGAGCCTTGAAGCCGCGTTGCAGTTATCCGCCCGGAACACAGTATTGAGCCCGGAAGAGCTGACCGCAGCGCTCGGTGAGGGGTGGGTTGCCGAGGAGGCACTCGCCGTCGGGCTTTACGCCGTTCTGGCTACCAGCGGCGGGGACCCCGCCGAGCACTTCCGCAATGCGGTGGCGGTTGCCGTCAACCACAGCGGCGACAGCGACTCCACAGGCTCCATCGCAGGAAACATCCTGGGCGCCTTTTATGGTGAAGAATGCCTTCCCGCGGACTGGCTGGAAGCGCTGGAAGCCCCCGAGGTCATTCGCGGCATGGCGGACAGGCTGCTTGCCGTGACCACCGGCTGAGGGACCCTACGATCTGCGAACGGAGATGTCGGCGCACGCCTCGCACACGTCGGCGGGGACAACGCTCCGGCGCTGGAGGAAGCCAAAGATGGCGCAACCGAGGCAAAAGCCGGCCAGCGATTCCAGTGAGGCTGCCACGATCAACAACGCGAGCAGCACCCATGCCGCCGGCCGGAAGCCGGTGAAGAACAACACGACGGCGGCACTCGTCAAAGCTGCCCCGATGCCTTGGGCGAAGCGCTTGGGAGGACCGGGCACCAGCTTGGCACGCCCGATCCTGGGCGCCAGGACTTTGACGGACAGCAGTGCCAACGGGGAAATCCGGGGACCAAACAGGACCCGCAGCCAGAAGCCGGTCGCCAGTGCTACCAGTCCCCCACCCCAGCTGGTCAGCAGCGTCGTAACGGCAAGGATCACCACCAGGCCGGCAGTTATCCGGGCGGCGTATTCGTTGACCGGGTTGGGGAAAGCGAAGACTCTCCGCCAATCAACCCCGCCCGCCGGCGCGTTGGCAGTTTGCCGCGCCGGGGCCAGGGGAACGCTTGGCTTGCTCATTAGCCAAGGCTAGGAGTCCCGCTCCCCGGACAGGAAGCATTGTTGCGCACTATGACCCGCGGGGGCCTTATGCGCCGCCGACCATCTGCAGGAACTCGCCCTCCGAGACGACCTCGATTTGTTGGCCCTTGGCGTGGAGTTCCAGGACCCGTTTGGCTTTGCCCGTGAGCCGTCCGGCACGAAGGTCTCCGGCCACGAAACCGTCGCCGACAATGAGAATGGTGGTCCGGGCGGTGACGCGGCTTTCGGGCCGGGCGCCCATCTCCGCGGCCCGCGATTTGGCTTCCGGCCGGGTGATCGCGAGGTCTCCGGTGAAGACCACTGTTTGCCCGAACAGGGGGTGGCCGGGCTCTGCCGCGGGGTTGGGCAGAGGATTGGGTCCTTCCTCCGGCCAGGCAGACCAGCCGCCGGCGATGCCCGGAGTGCGGTCCAGTGTTCGCTCGAAGGAGCTGCCGGTCCTGGCGGCCAACGCGGACATCGTCGCCTTGGACAAGCCGAAGGCGGGGTCGAAAGCGGGCTGGCTTGGCAGGCTGAGTCCCAGGGAAAGGTAGAGCTCGGCGATGCTGTTGGCATCGTTGCGCCGTGCGATGTCCACCAGGATCCCGGCGCATGCGCGGGCATCCTCTGCGGCGTCGTGATGGTTCACGAGTGGTACGCCGGCTTCTTCGGCCGCATACGGCAGGGAGTTCGAAACGAGTGAATAGCACCGGCGCGAAAGCATCACGGTGCAGACGTAGTCGTAGGCCGGCCCGGCGAGACCGGAGACTTCCAACCCGGACCTGATGACTCCAAGGTCGAAGGCGGCGTTGTGTGCGGCCAGGATGTCGCCGCCGATGAACGCGCCGATTTCGGGGAACAGCTCACCGAACCTGGGCTGGCCCGCTACGTCCTCGGCACGGATGCCGTGGATGCGGGTGTTGTGGAACTCAAAATGATCGTGGTTCTCCGGGGGACGCATCAGCCAGGAGGCTTCCTCCACAACAACCCCGTTGCGGACCTTGCTGAGACCCACTGAACAGGGCGACCCCCTGAAGCCGTTGGCTGTTTCAAAGTCGATCGCCGTAAAGTCCAATGCCACTGGACAAGATTACAGCCGGAAAAGGCCGCCCCTGCCGATTTCGACGGCGGGGCGGCCACTTGCACCGCTAATGTGGGGAACGCTACATCGTGTTGCTTACCGTGTTGCCTAAGGTGTGGCCCGGCGAAGAGTGGCGTAGGAGCCGGCTGCGAGTGCCACGCACAACAATGCCATCCACCCGCTGACGCTCAGTGGGGTCTGCTGGGCCGTCCAGCTTCCCACTGCGCCCCACCATCCCAGCAGGGTTGCCAGCGCAGCCAGGCCGATGAGGGCCACCGCCGTTCCCAGCGTTGATACCAGAGTTCCGGTTGTCCCCCAGCGCTTGAAGATGGTGGCGAACCAGAACCCGATGATGAACATGAACATCATCACCACGAAGAAGAAGGCCGCTGTTGAGTACCAAGGCCCGTCCGTGACCCACGGAATCTTGAAGAAGTAGCCATAGACACCCCAACCGTTCGTTGTCCCTTCAATGGCACCACCCAGGAGATAAAGGCCTGTCATGCCAAGAGCGATGAGCGAGAAGAGCCCCACAGTACCCAGGTAGAAAGCCCGACGACTGATGCTCAGTCCCTGGGAGAACGGGAACACCAAGGTCATGCTCTGGATTCCGAGCACCAGGAAGTACCACAAGGGGGCTTGGCTTCCACCGCCGTATTTGCCCTCGTTGACGGGAATAAGCGCAAAGATGGCCAGCGACATCAGGAACGAAGCGGCCAGGATGGTCAGCGGCCATCCAATGTAGGTCCACTTGTTGATCAGTTGCATCCGGGCAACCGCTAGTGTTCTGCTCATCGCTTTGCCTCCAACGCGTCGTCTGCGAACTCCTGGGCACCCTGTCCCTTGGTGCCGGCTCCGGCCATGGTTTTGCGAACCACCAACTGCTGCAGGGATACGGGCGAGAGTTCAAGCCCCAGCTCCTGCGCTTCCGCGCGTTCGCGGCTGTTGAGCGTCTCGTCCACAGTCACCGAGGCCAGGGAACCGAGGGTTTCGCGATGAAGGATCTTCCGGCCGGAGAGGAAAGAGTCCACCTTGTCCGCGGAACCGGAAACAGTCACGGCGGAACCACGGATGTCCTCCGCGTCCGCGTTCATGATGATCCGGCCCCGATCGATAACAACTACGTGTTCCAGAAGGTTGGCTACCTCATCGATCAGGTGGGAGGACAGGATGATGGTTCGCGGATGTTCCGCGTAGTCCTCCACCAACCGGTCATAGAACAATTGCCGGGCTACGGCGTCGAGTCCCAAGTACGGCTCGTCGAAGAACGTCAGTTCTGCGCGTGAGGCAAGGCCGATGATGACTCCTACGGCGGACAGCTGGCCGCGGGAGAGCTTTTTGATTCGTCTCTTGACGGGGAGCTGGAAGTCCTCAGCCAGCCGGTCCGCGAACTTCTGGTCCCAGTTCCTGTAGAACAGCGCGGCGGAGCGGAAGGCGTGCCTGGGCTGGAAGTCATCCGGGTATTTTTGGGACTCTCGGATGAAACAGATACGGGACAGCACAGAGTCGTCCTCGTAAGCGCCGGAGCCGAAGACGAGGGCTTCGCCCGAACTCGCGAAGGCCTGGGCCGTAAGGACGGACATCAAGGTGGTCTTGCCGGCGCCATTACGTCCGAGCAAGCCGTAGATGCGGTTGGCCGGGAGGCTCAGGTTGACGTTGTCCAGCGCGTTGAGATCCTTGTATTTCTTGAACAGGTTACGGGCCTCGACGACGGTATCGCTCACAGGGCCGCGCTCCTTTCCTTGTCCGTTCCGGAGTCAGGTGCGAGTCCGGAACTGCGTTCAATCATGGTGTTCAGCTGCTCCTTCGAGATCCCCAGCTTTCGGGCTTCCAGTGCCAGCGGCTTGACGTATTGTTCGAAGAATTCCTCGGTGCGCCGCGCTATCACGTTGGCGCGCGCCCCTGTCGCCACGAACATCCCTATCCCCCTGCGTTTGTAGAGAATTCCTGAATCCACCAGCACGTTGACGCCCTTGGCTGCCGTTGCCGGATTAATACGGTGGAAAGCTGCGAACTCATTGGTGGAAGGCACTTGGGATTCCTCCGCCAGGCTGCCGTCCACGATTCCGTTCTCGATGAGTTCGGCGATCTGCATGAAGATCGGTTTGCTGTCATCGATCATGAGCAACACCGCCTCATTGGTTCATTACTCATGTAACTAACCATACAACCGCCGAAGATTGAGTCAAGACTTTCGCCGAAAAAGACGACGACGGCCGTCCAGTAGGCTTGTTGGGTGATCTTTTCTGCGATGAGCGACCTTGCCGTATCCACTTTCGGGGGTGCAGGACCGGTGCAGCCCTCCATGGCTTCGTTCCTGCCCGACTGGCTCAACCCCCAGATCTTCCTGGCCGATCCTGCCCTGGCACCGTGGGTTGTACTCCTCGTGTGCGGCATCGTCTTTGCGGAGACGGGCCTGCTGGTGGGCTTCTTCCTTCCCGGCGACTCAATGCTGTTTACCGCGGGCCTACTGGTTGCCACGGATACCATCAAGTTCAACATCTGGGCCCTGGCCGGCCTGATCATCGTCTCCGCGATCATCGGCAACCAGACGGGCTACCTCATCGGTTCCAAGGCCGGTCCAGCGATTTTCAACCGTCCGGACTCAAAGCTCTTCAAGAAAGAGAACGTTGAGAGCGCCCACGCCTTCTTCGAGAAGCACGGCGGGAAAGCGTTGATCCTGGCGCGGTTCGTCCCCATCATCCGCACGTTCGTCCCCGTCATTGTGGGCGTTGCCCAGATGGACAAGCGCAAGTTCTTCATCTTCAACGTCATCGGCGCAGTGCTGTGGGGCGGCGGCGTCACGTTCCTGGGCTACGTTCTGGGCGATCGTATCCCCTGGGTCAGCAAGAACCTGGACATCATCTTCATTGTCATCGTGCTGATCTCCGTCATCCCGGTCATCATCGAGGTCACCCGCGGCTTTGTGGCGAAGCGTAAAGCCGCAGCCGAAGGGACGGACCCGGTGGAGGAATTCATCGAAGAACATGACGGTGGGAAGCACGGCGAGCACTAAGGCTCCCGCAGCGCCACAGCAAAAGCTTCACAGCAAAGAAGAGGCACCCCGCGAACGCGGGGTGCCTCTTCTTTGACGGCTGCACAGTCAGCCGATGACGTTACTGCTGCGTCGGCGTCCCGGTCCCGGAAAGAGCAGCGATGACCGCAGGCAGCAAAGCCCGGAACGCTTGGCCACGATGGCTGATGGCGTTCTTTTCCTCGGAACTCAGCTCGGCGCAGCTGCGGTCCATGCCGGCAGGTTGCAGCACAGGATCGTAACCGAAGCCCCCTTCACCGCGGGGCTCACGAAGAAGCGTCCCCTCCAGCTGGCCGTACTCCACGGTCTCGTGGGCGATGCCATCCGTCCCCGGGACAGCCAGGGCCGCGGCACACACGAACGCTGCCCCACGGAATTGATCCGGAACATCGGACAGTTGTGCCAACAGCAGGTTCAGGTTGCCGGTGTCGTCGCCGTGCCGGCCCGACCAGCGGGCAGAAAAGATCCCGGGTGCGCCGCCCAGGACATCCACTGCCAGCCCGGAGTCGTCGGCGATGGCAACCAAGCCGGTCGCTTCGGCCACGGCACGGGCCTTGAGCAGCGAATTCTCGGCAAAGGTGACGCCGGTTTCTGCCACGTCGGGGGCACCCGCTGCGGCGGCATCCACCACTTGGGTATCGACGTCGAGGCCCGGCACTTGGCCCCGCAGCAGTTCGCGGAGTTCCTTCAGCTTGCCCTTGTTGTGGGTGGCGAGAACGAGACGGGGACCGCCGGCCGCCGAGGCGGCGCTCACGGAGCTTCCGCCAGCGTCTCGCGCTGGATGGCGGCGAGCTGGGTTGTGCCCAGCAGAGCAAGGTCGAGAAGGGCATTGAGTTCGTCGCGGTCGAACGGAGCACCTTCCGCGGTGCCTTGGACCTCGACGAATTTGCCCGAGCCTGTGACCACGACGTTCATGTCGGTCTCCGCGCGGACGTCTTCCACGTAGGGAAGGTCCAGCATGGGGACGCCGTCGATGATGCCAACGGAAACCGCCGCAATGGTGTCCACAAGGGGCTCGGCATTGCGGGAGATGAGCTTGTTCTCCCGGGCAAAGCGGATGGCCTCGGCGAGCGCCACGTAGGCGCCGGTGATGGCAGCGGTGCGGGTACCGCCGTCGGCCTGCAGGACGTCGCAGTCAAGGACGATCGTGTTCTCGCCGAGTGCCTTGGTATCGATGATGGAGCGCAGGGAGCGGCCGATCAGGCGGGAGATTTCGTGGGTGCGGCCGCCGATCTTGCCCTTGACGGACTCACGGTCCGAACGGGTGTTCGTGGCACGGGGAAGCATGGCGTATTCGGCCGTCACCCAGCCGCGGCCTTCGCCCTTGAGCCAGCGTGGCACGCCCTCGGTCAGGGAAGCGGTGCACAGAACCCGGGTGTTGCCGAACTCGATCAGGGCAGAGCCCTCAGCCTGCTTGGACCAGCCGCGGGTGATACTGATGGGTCGCAGTTGGTCAGGGGTCCGGCCATCGGCACGGACGACGGGTGTGGCTGTAGCTTCAGAAGTCATGCTCCAAGCTTAGCGACGATGACGGTACTGCCACCGCCGGGCCTTGCCGGATCGTGTAGTGGCTGCCGGATCGTGTAGTGGCTGCTAGATCGTGTAGTGGACTCCGGCGACGGCGACGGCGACGTCCCCGGCGAACACTGGCTTGGCCTCGGACAACACTTTGGTTTGCGACGTCCACACGGGGATGTGAGTGAGGAGAAGGCGTTTGGCTCCTGCATTCGTCGCAGCCTCGCCCGCACGCTTGCCGGTGAGGTGGACGTCCTTGATGTCGTCGTCCCGCCCCTCTTCAAAGGCCGCCTCGCACAGGAAGAGGTCCGACCCCTTGGCGGCGTCTTCAAGTCCCTGACAGGAATCGGTGTCGCCCGAATACGTCAGGATCTTGGTCACGGGGACACCGTCCTTGCCCGGTTCGGTGGCCGTGACACGCAAGGCGTAGGCCTCCTCCACCGGGTGGTTCACGGCGAACGGCGTCACGGTGAAGGGACCAACAGTAACGGGCTTGAGCTCGGTCCAGTTGGTGAAATCGAATTCCTCATGCATCCCCGGGTCCAGCTCCAAACCGTAGGCCGTAGCCATCCGGTCGGCAGTGGCAGCCGGGCCCCACACGGGAAGGCGGTCCCGTCCCCAGCCGCCCGGCTTCCAGCGCACCGCGACGTGGAGGCCGCACAGGTCCATGCAGTGGTCAGGATGCAGGTGCGTGAGGAAGATCGCGTCGATGTCTTCAAGGTCCGTGTAGCGCTGGATGGCACCCAGGGCACCGCTGCCAAGGTCCATGACGATTTTCCACTCGCGTTCGCCGTCATGGGCGGTGACGAGGTAGCACGACGCCGGCGATCCCGGTCCGGGGAAGGATCCGGTGCACCCGACAATGGTCAGCTTCACAGGCCACGCCCCATGGCTGCGTCCGCGCTCGCTCCGGGGTTCACGAAATACGAGCGGCGCCCAAGGCCGGCACCGGACTTGGCTGCTTCCAGCATCTCGGGGGTGATCCGGGCGAGGCTGCCGGTGGGATACTGCGCTGCCACGTGGTCGACATGCTTCACGGAGAGGACTTCGGGTCCCAGGAAACGGCGCGCCAGTATCTCAAACTGCGCAGCGTCCCCGGTGGCGATGAACTCGTGGCTCGGCGCACTCGACCCGGTGCGCTGGATACCGTGGGTGGCCAGGGCCCGGTAGACGTCCTTGGCGGTTTCTTCCGCACTGGAAACCAGCGTGACGTCCTCACCCATGACGAACGAGATGACCCCGGTCAGCAAGGGATAGTGCGTGCATCCGAGGACGACGGTGTCCACGCCGGCATCCTTGAGCGGGGCGAGATACTCGTTGGCGGCCGCCAGGAGCTCAGGTCCGGTGGTGACGCCAGCCTCCACGAAACTCACAAAGGCCGGGCAGGCCACGGAGGTGATGGTGAGGTCCGGAGCAGCGGCAAAGGTGTCCTCATATGCTCGCGAACCCACCGTGGCAGATGTTCCGATGACGCCGATCTTTCCGGACCGGGTGGCTGAAACCGCACGGCGGACAGCCGGTTGAATCACTTCAATCACCGGGATACCGTACCGGGCCGTGTATCTTTCCCGCGCATCGCGAAGCACAGCCGCCGATGCCGAGTTGCAGGCAATGGTCAGGAGCTTCACTCCGGAGTCCACGAGTTCGTCCATCACGCCAAGGGCATTGGCGCGGACCTCTGCAATCGGGAGCGGACCGTACGGTCCGTTGGCAGTATCGCCAACGTAGAGTATGGATTCGTTGGGCAGCTGGTCGATGATGGATCGTGCCACCGTCAATCCGCCCACGCCGGAATCAAAAATACCGATCGGGCGCGTTCCCACGATTTCCCCTGTGCTGACGGGGGCGCTACTGCCCGTAGCGCCGCTTTGTGAACCCGATGCTGAAGTCATGATTATTCGAGAATAAGGCTTCCCGTGGAGTGCGGCCATCAGGTGTGTCCTCCGCCTCGTGTCTTATGTGTCACAAGGCGTGGGTGGCGCCAGGCCCCCGGGATCAGGATTTTGCCTGCCTGGCAGAGATCATGGCCTGCACCAAGGACTCCTGCAGCCACGTGGTGAAGTTGTAGACCAGGGCCAAGTAGCTCTCCACATCTTCAGCCTGGCTCCAGTCCTGCATGGTGTGGATGTGCTCGGCGTCCGCCTCATCGCGGATGTCCAGACGTTCGGCCAGAACAAGCCTGACGTCGTTGAGAGCCATTGACCACCGGGCAGCCTCCTCGGGCGTCAGGACCAGGTCTTCCTTGTCCAAACCCATGGCCGTTGCCCGCAGGGCGCCGATTTTGTTTTCCCGGACTGAGCGTTCGGTGAGTTGCCGGAACTCAAGCGAGCCGCCGTCGTCGTCCTTCATAACGTTGGGCAGGAGCCGCAGCAGGGCCCTGTCCGTTGGCTGCTTAACGTCCATGTCCAGGCCAATCAGGGCAGCCAGCGGGTCTTCGTTCTCCCGGACTTCCGGGTCCAGCATGGAGATGACGTCGTCCAGCAATCCGCGGAGGAGATCACGTTCAGCCGGTTCAAGGAACCCGGTGATGCCTTTAAGACCGTATTTGAATGCCTTAGCCACGCTGGCGGCCGCCCTTTCCGGGTGTTTCATTGCCACTGGCAGCCTTCTCCACGGTGGCCCACAGGCCAAAACCGTGCATGGCCACCGCATGCTGCTCCACTTGTTCCTTGCTTCCGAACGCAACGATGGAGCGGCCCTTCTTGTGGACCTCCATCATCAACTTGTGTGCTTTCGACTCGGAGTAGCCGAAGTAGCTCTGGAAAACATAGCTCACGTAGCTCATCAGGTTGACGGGATCGTTCCAGATCACCAGGTTCCAGGGGACATCAGGGGCTGTCAGGACATCAGTGGACGTTTGCTCTGCAGCTTCCGTCCGCTCATCGATGTCCGTGCCAAACGCAACGCTAGGGCTCATCTGTCCATTCTATGGCGGCTCGCACTAGAGTGAATTCGTGAGTAGAGCCGCGTCGTGGGACCACCCCGCAACATCCTTGTACACAGACCACTACGAACTGACGATGCTGCAGGCCGCCCTGCACTCAGGTGCCGCGCATCGCCGTTCTGTGTTTGAAGCCTTCGCCCGACGGTTGCCGGATGGCCGCCGCTACGGCGTGGTGGGTGGCACGGGACGCTTGCTGGAAGGCATTGCGGACTTCAGGTTCGGCGATGCTGAACTCGCATTCCTGGAGCAGAACAAGGTAGTAAACAGGGAGACCCTGGATTACCTTGCCGACTACAAGTTCAGCGGCGACATCTGGGGATACGCCGAAGGGGATGCCTATTTCCCCAACTCCCCCATCCTCATCGTCGAATCGACTTTCGCCGAGGCCTGCATCCTTGAGACGTTCGTCCTTTCGGTCCTTAATCACGACAGCGCCATAGCCTCGGCCGCGTCACGGATGACCTCGGCGGCCGGAACCCGCCCCTGTATCGAGATGGGCTCCCGGCGCACACAGGAGGAATCGGCGACGGCGGCAGCACGCGCCGCTGTCATTGCCGGCTTCGCCAGTACCTCCAACCTTGAAGCCGGCCGGCGCTACGGCATCAAAACCGTTGGTACCGCAGCCCACTCCTTCACGCTTCTTCATGACACCGAGCGCGAGGCCTTCGAAGCCCAGATTGCCACCTTCGGTCCGGGGACTTCCCTGTTGGTCGATACCTACGACGTCGAAACTGCGGTTCGGACCGCCGTCGAGCTCGCCGGTGACAAACTCGGCGCAGTACGTCTGGACTCCGGCGACCTCGTTGCCCAGGCGCAATGGGTCCGGCAACTGCTCGATGACCTCGGCAACGTCAACACGCGCATCGTGGTGACCTCGGACCTGGACGAGTTCGCCATCGCGGCGCTGCAATCTGCCCCAGTGGACTCCTATGGCGTGGGGACGTCGCTGGTCACCGGTTCAGGCGCTCCGACGGCGAGCATGGTCTACAAGCTGGTCAGCCGCACCAACGACGCCGGTGAGTTCATCTCCGTGGCCAAGGCTGCCAAGAACAAGGCAAGCGTCGGTGGCCGCAAGTACGCCCTCCGCAAGCTCAACGAGCGCGGAAGGGCCACCGCCGAAGTCGTGGGCATCGGCCACCGCCCGGAAGATGACGGCAACGACCGTCCGCTGCTTCATCAGTTCGTCAAGAACGGCGAGGTCCTGCCGGGATGGACCGGGCCGGAAGGTGTTGTCCGCGCCAAGGAGCGCCATGCGGCAACCATGGCCGAACTGCCACCCGTAGTGAACCGCCTGCAGCGTGGCGAAGCCGCCATTCCCACCATGTACGAGGAGAACTGATGTCCCGGGCCTTGATCATCGTTGATGTCCAGAACGACTTCTGTGAGGGTGGCACTTTGGCGGTCGAAGGCGGCGCGGATGTCGCTGCCGCGATTACGGAGTATGTGGACGCCAACCAGCAGCACTTCGATCACATCGTCGCCACGCAGGACTGGCACATCGAACCGGGCGACCATTTCTCGGACGATCCCGACATGGTGGACTCGTGGCCGCCGCACTGCCGGGCCCGAAGCAAGGGCGCCGAGCTCCATGAGGACCTTGACCCTGAGTACATCCAGGCGTACTTCCGCAAAGGACAGTACACAGCCGCTTACTCGGGCTTCGAAGGCGTCCTGGCCCCGGAAGACGATGTTCCTACCGGGGACCTGAAGGCGGGAGCAGCGGTCGAGGAAGTACTCGACGAGGACGCGATCGGGCTCGATGACTGGCTCCAGAGCCATGACGTTGAAGACGTGGTGATTGTTGGCCTGGCTACCGACTATTGCGTCAAAGCCACAGCTTTGGATGCTGTCCAGGCCGGATACAACACCACTGTTATCGCCGGCCTCACCGCGGGAATCGCCGGGGACCTCAGTGACACCTTCGACGAGATGGAAGCTGCCGGCGTCGACGTCGATCACAGTTGACCCATCGCATCTGCCCCAGGGCCCCGTTCCCTGAAGTCACGCGGAGATGACGAAAGGGCGCCGCTGGTAGCGGCGCCCTTTTGTCATGTGGGCGTGTTACTGGTTACTTCCGGCCAATGAACCAGTCCTGAAGCTTCCGAAGCCGTGCCTGCAGTTGCTCCTCGTTGGCCTGGGCAACAGCCGGACCGCCGCAAACCTCGCGCAGCTTGGTGTGGACCACCCCGTGCGGCGTCCCTGTCCGGGCAGCCCACGCGGCAACGTTCTTGGCCAGCTCATTGCGCAGGTCCATGAGCATCCGGTGGTCCGGAATCGCCGGCGAAGCCGCAGCAGCCAGTGGCGACTGCCGCTTCTTGCGCGACTGCTGCTCGTGCTGGCGCTGCCGGAGCAACGTTCCCACCTGCTCGGCATCAAGGAGTCCTGGGATGCCGAGGAAGTCCAGTTCCTCGTCGGAGCCGATGTCCGCCCCGGTACCGAACTCGCCACCATCGAACAGGACACGGTCGAAGGACGCTTGGGAGTCCAACGCCTCAAATTTGCCCTTGGTGAGCTCGTCGGAAGCTTTGTCTTCGCGGTTGGCCTCGGCCATCAGGTTTTCTTCGGGACTGAAAAGTCCGTCCTCGTCCTTTTCAGGGCGGTCCAGCGCATGGTCGCGCTCGGCCTCCATGGTGTTGGCGAGAATCATCAAGGGCGGTACCGACGGCAGGAAGACCGACGCCGTTTCGCCCCTTTTGCGCGCACGGACAAAACGTCCGACAGCCTGGGCAAAGAACAAGGGGGTCGAGGTAGAGGTGGCGTAGACGCCCACGGAGAGGCGGGGTACGTCAACACCTTCGGACACCATGCGCACGGCGACCATCCAGCGCTTGTCCCCTGCGGAGAACTCCTCGATCTTGCTCGATGCCTTGGAGTCGTCCGAGAGAATCACTGTGGGCGATTGGCCGGTGATTTTCTTCAACTGGCCGGCGTAGGCGCGGGCGTCATCGTGGTCCGTGGCTATCACCAGGCCACCGGCGTCAGGCACTGTTCGACGGACTTCGCTGAGGCGCTTGTCCGCAGCTGCCAGGACGGCGGGAATCCATTCCCCGGTGGGATTCAGAGCTGTGCGCCAAGCCTGTGAGGTGATGTCCTTGGTGACTGCTGCCTCGCCCAAGGAAGCCGCCATTTCGTCCCCGGCACTGGTTCGCCACCGCATCTGGCCGGAGTAGGCCATGAACAGGACGGGGCGCACGACGTGGTCCCGCAGTGCGTTGCCATAGCCGTACGTGTAATCGGCCTTGGATCTGCGGATCCCGTCCCGGTCCTCGGCGTATTCGACGAAAGGAATGGGTGAGGTGTCGGAACGGAAAGGCGTACCCGTCAAGGACAGGCGCCGGGCGGCGGGATCGAAAGCCTCACGGAGGCCATCGCCCCACGACAGGGCTTCACCACCGTGGTGGATCTCATCAAGGATCACCAGGGTGCGTGCGGCTTCAGTCTTGGCACGGTGCAGCATTGGTTTGCTGGCCACCTGTGCGTAAGTGACGGCAACGCCCACGAACCCCCTGCCGTGCTGGCCGTCGGAGTTCTTGAAGTTGGGATCGATGGCGATACCCACCTTGGCGGCAGCATCGGCCCACTGCCTCTTGAGGTGGTCCGTTGGCGCCACGATGGTGATGCGGTTAACCACGCCGCTGTCCAGCAGCGTGGTCGCAATCCGCAGGGCGAAGGTGGTCTTACCTGCACCGGGCGTCGCCACGGCCAGGAAGTCCTTCGGGTTGCGGGTCATGTACAGGTCAAGTGCCTCCTGCTGCCAGGCGCGCAGCTTGGGAGCCGTTCCCCAAGCTGCGCGCTCCGGATACGCGGGAGGCAGTGAAGGACCACCAAAAAGTGTTTCTGTCATGCTGACTCCCCCGGCCTCACGGCAGTTGCGGTTGCCTCAGGCTTTTCGGGCACGCAAAAGCGGACCGGAAAGCGGTGACGTTCAGAAGGGGACTGTGTTTTCTTCCCACCCACTACTTGGAGTTGCCCGGGCCGCCGTTGTTTCCACCGTCATTGCCGGGACGGAGGCCTTCGTAAATCTCCTTGCACTCCGGGCAGACCGGGAACTTCTGCGGATCGCGGCCCGGCGTCCAGACTTTGCCGCACAAGGCAATCACGGGCTCGCCGGTCAGGGCCGACTCCATGATCTTTTCCTTGCGGACGTAGTGGGAGAACCGCTCGCGGTCGCCGGGCTCCACTTCCTGGCGTGTTTCTTCACGCTCAATGGTGGAAGTGGACGTTCCGGCTCCGGAAAGCTCGCGCATGGGGTCGTTTTCGAATGGATCCGGAGGAAGCGTAGTCATGCCAAACATCTTACCGTCTACAGGCCCTGCCACTCCGGCTTGTTGTCGTAGGTGTGCCGGTAGTAATCAGCCAGTTTCAGTGATGAAGCTGCCGCTTCATCCACCAGGATGGTGGCGTGGGGATGCATCTGCAGGATCGATGCCGCGCAAATCGCAGCCACCGGGCCTTCCACGAAATCCCGGACCGCCTGGGCTTTTTGGGCGCCCGTGGCCACCAGGACCACGTGCTTGGCGTCCATAATGGTCCCCAGACCCTGGGTCACCACGTGGTGCGGGACGTCGTCGATGCTGTCGAAGAAGCGGGCGTTGTCTTTGCGCGTCTGCTCAATCAGGGTTTTGATCCGTGTCCTCGAGGCAAGGGATGAGCCAGGCTCATTGAACCCGATATGCCCGTCAGTGCCCACGCCCAGGATCTGGAGATCCACGCCTCCAACGGCCTTAATGGCGTCCTCGTAGTCCTGGCATGCTGCTTCAAGGTCTTCGGCGGCACCATCGGGGCCGTGGACGTTCTCCGGTTTGATGTTCACCCTGTTGGTAAATTCACGCCGGATTACCTCCCGGTAAGACTCAGGATGTCCGGCCTCAAGGCCAACATATTCGTCCAGGGCGAAGCCGTGGGCCTGGCTGAAGTCCAGGCCCCCGGCTTCGTAGCGGCTGGCCAATTCGTCATAGATGGGCAAAGGAGATGATCCCGTGGCAAGCCCCAGCACGGCATTCGGCTTTCGCCGCACCAATGCCTCGATGGCATCGGCAGCAAGCGCACCGATCTGCTTGGTGCCCGGGAGAATGACAACTTCCATCGTCATGGCCTTTCTTTCTGAGGATCATCTTCTGTCACAGAGGTTATCCCATGTCCCATCTATAGGCCACGGCAATCACGGTTATTACGGAATCAGCGGTTAACGCTGAGCTCGGCAAACATCTCCGGTCCGCGCGCGTCGAGCCACTTCCCCCCGAGGCGAACGCCCACCACGAAAAGAGCCAGGCCCAGCAAAGGACCAACCGCGAGATTGATCCAACCTGCTTCAGGACCGCCGCTGAAGGCCTGGACGGCCACCAAGGCGAGTTCCGGAATGAGGAGCAGAGCCAGGACTGCCATCCCGGCTCCCTGGACAAGCAATGTCTGGGCAACGTTTCCTGGAGGCTTCTTGAATGGGCTGTCGCCAGGCAAGGGTACGGCAATGTTATACCGGGCCGAGATCACCGAGGAGAGTCCCAGCCCCGTGAGCAGCGTTCCGAGCGACAATCCCAAAAGGTTGGGCAGCCACTGCCAGTCCCCGGTGAGGAACAACGGTCCCACGGTAAAGACCAGCACCACGGGAAGTGAGATGACCAGGCATCCCAAGGCGCGGCCCAACCGGTCATCGATTCCCCGGACACCCGCGGCCAGGTGCAACGCGAAAGCGGTGTTGTCGTAGGAAACATCTGCACAGATGGACCAGGCCATGGTAAAAGCCGTCAACGGTCCAAGAATCATGAACAACCCGTAGCTGCCGCTCTGCGAACTGCCGAAGAAGAAGAGGACGGGGAACAGCGGAACGATGACCAACGATGCCGCATACCTCGGATCCTTCATCCAATAGACCAAGGCACGCGCCATGACCGCCCCCGTCGGAGTGCCGGGAAGCGTGCCGAAGAGACCAAGCTTCCCGCCCTTCCGGGCTGAGCCTCCCGAGTAGGTGGGAGTCACCAGCGCGCGCCGAAGAAGCAAGTGCCAGCACAGCAGCAGTGCGCCGATGGTGGCCAGCGCAATCAAAACCTTCAGTCCGGCGGCTGCCCACTCCCCTGCTTCGAGGTCCCCGCCGAGCGACCACGCTGCACCGAGGGGTGTCCACGACAGGGTACGGGCGAGCCCGGGAAGGTAATCCGAAGTGTTGCGGACACCCTCTACGATTCCCATCATGATGGGTCCCAGCAGGACCAGGGGGATGAAAACGATGATGCTGCTGATGTCCTTGAACCGCCGTGAGGCCGAAAGGCCGGCGGTAGCCGTAGTCACCACCTTTGACAACACGATGCAGGTCAGCGCTCCCAGGACGGCACCCAGCAAGGCGCCCACCACAGACGGAGCGCTCCGCCACCAGGTCCCTACCGTTCCCAGGGCCGCAATCAACGTTGCCAGGCCGGGGATGCCAATGAATCCGGCAAGAGCCAAACCGGTCAGGAGCTGCCGGGACGGGATCGCGAACGTGGTGAACCGTGCGGGATCCAGTGTCATGTCGGCTGCGGACGCTACCAGAGGGATGATCGCCCAGCCCAGGACAGTGGCCACTCCACCCAATACCACCACGGTTTGGGCGATCTCCGGATCGGCCCACCGCAGCGCTATAAGGCCTCCAACAAGGAGGACCAGCATTCCCAAGGCGTAGAGCAATCCCAACGCCATACCGACCAACTGCCATGGGCTCCGCTTGAACCCGTTAAGAAGCAGGCGCCACTTCAGGCTTAGAAGGTGCGCAACCATTCCAGCCCCTCCGTCCGGTGTCCGCCGCCGACCAACTGGACGAAGCGTTCCTCCAGGGTTGAACCGTTGCGGACCTCATCAACAGAGCCTGCGGCCAGGACCCGGCCACCGGCAACTACCGCGACGTGGCTGCACATGCGCTGCACGAGATCCATCACGTGGCTCGAGACGATGACAGTGCCCCCGGACGCTACATAGCTTTCCAGGATGCCCCGGATGTTGGCCGCCGACACCGGATCCACCGACTCGAACGGCTCGTCCAGCACCAGGAGCCGCGGCGCATGGATCAGCGCCGATGCCAAGGCAATCTTCTTGGTCATGCCGGCCGAGTAGTCGACCACAAGGGAGCCGGCATCGGCTTCGAGGTCAAGGGCCGCCAACAGCTCCGAAACCCTCGTGCCCACTACGTCACGATCCATGCCCCGCAGGAGGCCGGAATACGTGACCAATTGTTCGCCGGTCAGGCGGTCGAACAGGCGCACGCCGTCGGGCAGCACGCCCATGAGCTTCTTGGCGGCCAGTGGTTGGGCCCAGACATCGACTCCGTGGACCAATGCGGTGCCGAAGTCAGGACGCAGCAAGCCTGTGGCCATGGACAGCGTGGTGGTCTTGCCGGCCCCATTGGGTCCGACCATTCCGTAGAACGAGCCCGCGGGTACTTCCAGACTGACTCCGTCGACGGCGATCTTCTCGCCGAATCTCTTGGCCAGCCCCCTGATGGACAGGGCAGCCAAGGGCGGTTCACCTGGTGTCTGCGGCGGTTGTGCCGGCCGCGTTGTTGCAGCGGCGTCGGGCGTGGAAGCCGCGGGCGGGGACTCGGATGCCTGGGCGGGCGTGGATATGGGCATGGATTCATGGCGTGGTTCCGTCATGTGACCAGCCTAACCTCGTGGGCAGAGGCGCGCCGGGGTTCTAGAAGCCGTGGCGGGGCACGGCCCGCTGGTACTGCGGAACCCAGGGCAGATCGTAGCCAAGCCCGTAGGCAGCCCGGAGCCACCAATGCGGATCGCGGAGCGCCGCACGCGCCATGAATACGGCATCAGCCCTGCCGTTGGCCACGATGTCCTCCACTTGGGTTGGACTTGTCAGCAGCCCCACCGCGGCGGTGGGCACACCGGCGTCGCGCTTTACCTGCTCGGCGAACCCGGCCTGGTAGCCGGGTACCGCGCGGATCTTCTGATGCGCAACCGCCCCTCCGCTGGAGACATCCACCAGGTCAACGCCCCGTTCTGCCGCAGCGCGTGCCAGCCTGGTCGAGTCTCCCACCTCCACGCCGCCGTCGGCCCAGTCGGAGGCCGAGATGCGCAGGAGAAGAGGCATCGAATCGGGGATGACTTCCCGGACAGCCTCCACCACTGTGAGCATGAGCCGGTTCCGGCCCTCCTCGTTTCCACCCCAGCGGTCCGTACGGGTGTTGATGAGCGGGCTCTGGAACTGATGCAGAAGATACCCATGGGCGCCGTGGATTTCGACAGTGTCGAAGCCAACGGCCACAGCCCGGGCGGCCGCTGCGGCAAAGTCGGACACGACACCCTGGATGTCCTCTTCGCTCATGGCCGCCGGCGCCGCATAGCCGTCATAGGCCTGGCTCGTTGGACCGACTGTCGACCAGCCGCCGTCGTCCGCCGGGACCGAACCCGAACGTTCCGCGAACGGCCAGTAAGTGGAGGCCTTCCGCCCTGCGTGCGCCAGCTGGGCACCGATCCTGCAGTCCACGGCGCCGTGCCTGTGCACGAACTGCACGATCCGTTCCCAAGCGGCAGCCTGTTCATCCGAATAGAGGCCGGCATCCAACGGGCTGATCCTGCCCACCGGGTTGACAGCCGCCGCCTCACTCATGATCAGCGCAGCGCCTCCGGCGGCGAAGGAACCCAAGTGCATCAGGTGCCAGTCGTTCGGAACCCCCTCACCAGTCTCCGGATGGCAACTGTACTGGCACATCGGCGAGACCCAACCCCGGTGCGGGATGGTCAGCGAACGCAAGGTGAGCGGAGAAAAGAGCGCCGATCCCACTAGAAGAGGACCCTCGCCAATCCCTGCCGGGCCTTGGCCACGCGGTCGTCCTTGATTCCCACAACCTCGAAGAGCTCCAAGAGCCGCAGACGGGCAGTCTCCCGCTCGGGACCGAAGTTCCTGCCGATGAAGCTGATGATCCGGTTGAAGCCGTCCTCGATGTGGCCACCTGAGATGTCAAGGTCAGCGACGCCCAGTTGCGCCTCGACATCATCGGGCTCCTGGGCGGCACGGTCGCGGAGGGCTTCTGCCTCGGGGGCGGTGAGTTTCTCCAGCCTTGCCATCAACTCAACCTGTGCCAGGCCCGCTTTTGCCTCAGCATCAGCCGGCTGTTCAAGGAGCGCCTGCTTGTAGGCCGCTACAGCGGCGTCGTAGTCACCGGCTTCGATGGCATCGACGGCGGCCTGGTGCAGCGGCGGGAGGGGTGCGGGTTCGGCATCGTCAGCCTGCTCGGCGTCGCCGATGCTTCCGGTGACACCATTCGCGGCCGCCACCTTGAGCAGTTCATCGACGAGGTTCCGGATTTGCGCGTCATCCGCCGGGCCTTGGAACAACGGAACAGGCTGGCCTTTGATCACGGCGACGGCGGTCGGGACGGCTTCTACCTGGAAGGCCTGGGCCAGTTGAGGGAAGGCATCTACGTCAGCGGCGGCAAGCACCAGCCGTCCGCCATAGCTTTCAACGACCTGCTGGGCAGTGTCCAGGACAGCGGGCGATTCGGGGGCGTACCGGGACCAGAGAAGGAACAGTACGGGAATCTGGGCGGACAACTGCACCAGGTCCTGGAAGTTTGTTTCTGTTGCGTCCACACGGAGCGGGGCTTTGCCGGCCTCACCCCCTTGGGGTGTCTCCCCGTCCGCGGGGGCAGGAGGCCCCTGTGGCGGGGTCGGGCGGCGCAACGACGAGAGGTCGACGGCGCCGCGCAGGTTGAGCTGGCTGGCAGCGGCTGGAGTGGGTCGGTATCCGGGCGAACTCATACCGTCCACTCTAGCCGCTGCCTACCTGCTGGTCGGGCTACTTGAAGCTGGCTCCAACCAGACCGCGGGTAGCGGCCACGAGCTTCATGGGATCGGATGATCCCGCAGGCGGGATGTACACCGCCACGGACTCGGCGAAGTTCAGGACCATGCCGGTGGTGGTTTCCTTGCCACCGGCGAATACGGCGGAGTCGTCCTCAAGCAGGAGCTTGTCGCCCGCCGCCTTGGGAGTTCCCTCGAACGCGAAGTCCAGGCGTCCCACTACCAATGCTCCCCCGTCAGCGGTCTTCAGCACCACAGTCTGGTTTGGCACCGGAGTGTGGGTGAACTTGAAGTTGGCGCTGGTGCCGTTCTTCACGGTGTCCGCCTGGTAGGCAAGGGCCCCGGCGATATACGGGGACGACTGGCCATCGGCGAGCTTGCTCCGGTTTGGCGAATCCGGGTTCGTCAGCATCTCACTCAGGATTTCCAACGCCTGGTTGCCGCTGTAGGCCAGGCCGGTGCTGTCGCTGGCAGGCACTGGCGTAGTGCCCTTGCGGGCCACCGGGAAGGACGGGAAGTTGGTGCCCGGCTGGAGTGGCGCGGTGCCCCACAGCTTGTAGTTCTCACGCGGAGAAAGCTGAACGAGCGTGAGGACCTGCGGAACGACGTTTCCTTCACCCTGGGTCAGGGCATATACGGTCCTGGGCCAGTCCTTCTTGGTGCTGATGACGCTGCTCTCGAGCTTGGTGGCCCGGACAGGCATGCGCGGTTCATACGCCGAAACGGTGGACCGGATCTTGTAGTTCTGGGTGCGGATCTGGAGTTCCATTTTGTCGACGCGCGGGGCCAGCTTGGCAGCATCCTTCGCGGCATCGGCTGCGTCCACAGTGCTGGCTACCTGCTCCAGGATGCGCTGGAGCTGCGATTCGAGCATCACCGGTGTTCCGCCGTCGCCCTCAGCTGGTGAGGAAGCCGACGCGGTGGAGGTGGCATTCGGTGAGGTGGTGGCTTGGGCGGCCATAGCGGACCCGCCGACCATGACGGCGGCCAAGGCGGCTGCGACGGCAGTGACGCGCAACGCCGGACCTTCGACTCCACCAGTACGACGGCGGGCCTCATCGCCGGTGGGCGACTGTACGGGCAGGGTGGTGGTTGCTTCGCCACCCTGCGGCCCGTCTCCTTCGCCGTCTTTACGACGACTGCCCAGAGCCTTGGCAATGAACGGCAGCGCCGCGCCAACCAGGATGATGATGATGCCCAGAACAATCAGGGGCACAGCCCAGGGGGTGGTTTCCTTGTTCGGGAAGGTCATGGAGATGGCAGACGGGGCAGGCTTGGTTCCGTCGGCAGCCACCAGCAAGGACCACTCGCCGTCAGCGGGCGGGTTCCACGTGTATTCGTAATCGCCGCTCGCGTCTTCAGTGCTGACCCAGAGATCGGAACCTGCCGGGGACGGCGCAGTGGCCTCACCATCGGCGGATGTCGCTTCGAGTGACTTCTGGTCTGCCGAGACGCCGGTCAGCGTGGTGTGGGCGGTCTTACCTACCCAGGCGTTGACGTCGTCGGGGCGGCCAGTGGCAATCATGTAGTTGCCTTCACCCTGGATCTTGATCTTCACCGGCCCCTCATGCAGGTCAATGAGTTTTTGATCGATCACGGTCAGCGGGGCAGCTTTGGTATCGCTGGGAACCGAAGCCGTCACCGTCTCAGCGGGGGCCCAGAAAGTCAGCTGGCCAATGCCGGCCAACATCGTCAGCAGGCCCAGCAGCACCAGCAAGGCTGCAGTCTTCAAACGCACAGGATCACCTATCATCAGCGGTCGTTGAACTTCAAGGGTAACCGTTTTGTTATCAAGGAGTCAGATCGGGGTGATCCCGGCGACACCGGAAAAAGCCTGCCGTGGCGCCGCTGTGGCCCGATTCCGCGGTCCTGATAGTGTGGCGATGATCATGATATCCGGGCCCATAACTGCCTGAATTGACCCTGTACCACCAACGAAAAGGCTGTACAAGCGCGTGAAAGACCACATGGAGTCCCGTCCCGACGATGAGCCCGGGTCAGCCGCGGTGAACGCGTCATCGGACGCGCCGTCAGCCTCGGTTCCCGTCCGGACCGGGCGGCTCGCCGCCATCAGCCGCAGGCTCAGGCAGCCCATCCCCGGCGCGCGCACCCGTGTCCGCTTCGAGATGCCGCCGGAAGACGACGGAACGGGCGATCAGGACGGCTTCCGCCCGGAAGACGATCACGGCTTTGGCGCGCCCGGCCCCCGGATGTCGTCGCAGCACCCTCTTTACGTCGGTTTCATGGGAACGGCTGGCGTGGGAGTCGCCCTTGCGGTGTTCTATATCGCAAGCAACACCACCCAGCTGATCCTGTGGATCGTGGCCGCCCTCTTCATTGCGTTGGGCCTTGACCCCGTGGTGCGCTGGCTGGAGTCCCACAAAGTACCGCGCCCGGCAGGCATCCTCATCTCTGTCTCCGCCCTGGTACTTGCTGTTGCCGGTTTCTTTGCGACCCTGATTCCCACCATCGTTGAGCAGGTGTCCGAAATCGTGCGGCAGGCCCCGGATTGGATCCGCGGCTTCCTCGACTCGGACTTCTTCCGCAACGTGGACAGCCAGTTCGGCGTTCGCGACCGGATCACCACCGAACTGGACAAGTTCGTCAAGGACCCCGAAGCCATGGGCGGCATCTTTGGCGGTGTTGTTGGTTTCGGTTCAACCGTGGCCAACGGCCTCTTCGGTTCCCTCATTGTCCTGGTCCTGAGCCTGTACTTCCTGGCAGCCCTGCCCTCCATGAAGAAGTGGGCTTACCGGCTGGCACCCCGTTCCCGCCGCCCACGCGTGGAAGCGTTGTCCGAAGCCATCACGGATTCCGTGGGCAACTACGTGATCGGCCAGGCTTGCGTCGCCCTCTTGAACGCCATCTTCGCCTTCATCGTGATGACCATCCTGGGGATTCCCTTCAGCGTCCTGCTGGCATTCGTCGTGGCGTTGCTCGCCTTTATCCCGCTCGTGGGCGGCATGATCGCCGCCGTCGTTGTAATCCTCGTGGCCCTCACCGCAGGGTGGCAGACGGCCGTTGTCTACGCGATCGCCTATTTCGCCTACCTCCAGTTCGAGGCCTACTTCATCTCGCCGCGCATCATGCAGCGCGCAGTCGCAGTGCCGGGCGCGGTGGCCGTCATCTCCGTTATTGCCGGCGGCAGTTTGCTGGGCGTCCTGGGCGCACTGATTGCCATTCCCACCGCGGCCGCCATCATGCTGCTCATCAAGGAAGTCTTCATTGTCCGCCAGGACCGGCACTGACGGTCCTGATGTGCCCATGAAGAAGCCCCTGAACCGTTTGGTTCAGGGGCCTCTTCATGTCCGGGATGTTCGCCACGAACCAGCCGGATCAGGCACTCGCCACCGGATCAGGCATTGGCCACCGACCCCGCCCACTCACGCGGCAGTCCCTGTGCGCCGGCACCCGCCGGCGTGACGTCGTCGACGATCTCATCAAGGACGCGCGCCGCGTACTTTTCGCCCACCCAAAGGTGCTTGGCTCCGTCGACGCCAACAACCCGGGCCTGCGGCACCAGGCTGAACCGGCCGGCAGCCTCTTCCGGCTGCAGGTAGTCATCATGCTCAGGCACCAGGACCGTCAGCGGCTTGCCGGACTCCGCCCATTCCTTGAGGTGCACATCCGTGGCCCGATGCAGCGGCGGGGACAACAGGACCGCGCCTTCGATCCGGCTTGCCACCGGCTCTACCGCTCCATACATCAGCGCCAGTTCCGTCCCGAAAGACCACCCCACCAGCCAGCGGTTCGGCAGGCCGCGTTCAACGGCGAAACGCACGGCCGCCTCGACGTCGTACCGCTCACCTACGCCTTCTTCGAACTGTCCCTCACTTGTCCCGCGCGGAGATGATGTGCCACGGGTGTTGAAGCGAAGCACCGCGACGCCGGCCAAGGCAGGAAGCCTGTAGGAAGCCTTGCGGTAGACGTGGGAATCCATGAAGCCACCGTGCGTCGGCAACGGATGCAGCGTTATCAGCGTGGCCGTGATCTCCCCTGATTCCGGCAGGGCGAGCTCGCCCAGCAGGACCTTGCCGTCCTCGGTGGTGAATGCCACATTCTCGCGTTTGGCGGGAAGAACCGTTGAAGCACGGATCTCCGATGGCGCGTCCTGTGGGGTGAAAACGAACGAGGCGGGATCGAAAGTCATGCATCCAAGCCTAAGCGCATCAGCGGTAGCGGTACGTCCGGGTAGTCCAGCAATTGGTGTGCCAGTGGCGGCGCTCAGCCAACCCCGCGGCCTGGCCGAAGAGGTGGTTGTCGGACCACACCACCAGGTGGGCGATTCCCGGCAGGATCGCCGTTGAACAACCCGGGCAGATGTACTGCTTTTCCGCCTTCCTGGCCGTCATGGTCCGCACCATCCAGTCACCATCCGGAGCACTTTCGCGCCGGGCGATCCCCGCTCTGGCCCGCTCAAGATCGAGCTCCGGCACCGGTTCCGCCCATTTGCCTCCACCGCTGCCGGGACGTGGGCCGGACGCGTTGCGGCGGGGACGGTTGGAGCGGGGCATACCTCCATTCTGCCCCAGGCAACCGGGCATACGCGGTAATGTGGGGCGGGTGCGACTCGTCATAGCCCGTTGTTCTGTTGATTACGTTGGCCGCCTGAAGGCCCACCTCCCCCTCGCCACCCGGCTGTTGCTGGTCAAGGCGGACGGCTCGGTGCTGGTGCACTCCGACGGCGGCTCCTACAAGCCGCTGAACTGGATGAGCCCGCCTGCCACACTGCGGGTGACTACCCCCGAGGAAACCGAGGTGGAAGAGGGAGTAGTGGAGCAATGGACGGTGCAGTCAGCCAAGACCGATGACCGCCTCATCATCAATATCTACGAACAACTCCACGACACCTCTCATGACCTAGGCACCGACCCGGGACTGATCAAGGATGGAGTCGAAGCGGACCTGCAGCGCCTCCTGGCCGAACAGATCGAGACCCTCGGTGCCGGTTACTCGCTGATCCGCCGCGAATACTTCACGGCGATCGGCCCCGTGGACATCCTTGCCCGCGACGCCTCCGGCGCCACAGTCGCCGTCGAACTCAAACGCCGCGGCGACATCGACGGCGTTGAGCAGCTCACCCGGTACCTGGAATTGCTCAACCGGGATCCTTTGCTGGCACCGGTCCGTGGCATTTTCGCCGCCCAGCAGATCAAGCCGCAGGCGAAAGTCCTCGCCAATGACCGCGGCATCGATTGCGTGACGCTCGATTATGACGCCATGCGCGGTGTGGATGACAGCGAGTCCCGCCTCTTCTGAGGACGCCTCGGGCTGAGTGTGCCCCGGGCCACTAGAATCGGAACATGACTGCCGCACCCCGTTTTGCCACATCGTCCGCGCCAAGCCACCAGATCATCAAAGGAACGCTGGTCAGCGACGGCGAGGTGGTGGAAGACGGCCTGCTGGCCATCGACGGGGACCGGATTGCCTACGCCGGCCCTGCTGATGCCTTTGACCAGGAAGCCTTCGAAGGTTTCGAAGGGGCCATACGCCTGGGAGTTCCCAGCGGCAGCTACCTCATCCCCGGACTGGTTGACGTCCACTGCCACGGCGGCAACGGCGGCGACTTTCCGAGCGGCGAGGAAGTTGCGGCCCGCAAGGCAATCGAGTTCCTGCACCGTTCGGGAACCACCACGTTCCTTGCCAGCATGGTCACCGCTCCACGGGAGGACCTCCTGCGTGGCATCGAGCTTTTCGTGAAGCTCGCAGAGGAAGGGTTGGTCGCCGGAATCCATCTCGAGGGTCCGTTCCTCTCCCACGCTCGCTGCGGAGCCCAGAACCCGGACTACCTGCTCGAGCCCGACCTGGAACTCATGGATGAGTTGGTGGCCGCTGCGGCCGGCAAGCTCGCCACCATGACATACGCCCCGGAACTCCCCGGCGCGGCCGCACTGGTGGACCTCATGACTTCCCATGGCGTGACGCCTTCCTTGGGGCACACGGACTGTGACGACGCCACCGCCACGGCGTCGTTGGCCGCCGCCCGCGAAGGGCTTGAGTCGGCAGGTTTCGACGGCGTGAGTTCACTCCCGACCGTCACCCACCTTTTCAATGGGATGCCTCCGATGCATCACCGCGCGCCAGGACCCGTGGCTGCGTGCCTTCGCATGGCGCAGGAGGGCAAAGCCGTGGTCGAACTGATCGCCGATGGGACGCATCTGGCCCCCAGCATGGTGGCCACCGTCTTCCAGCTGGTCGGTGCGGCCAACGTTGTCCTGGTGACCGACTCCATGGCGGCGGCCGGCCTTTCCGACGGCAGCTACATGCTTGGCCCGTCCCCGGTCACGGTCAGCAGCGGCGTAGCCACGCTCGATGCCACCGGTTCGATCGCGGGGGGCACCGCTACGCTCCTGGACGTTGTCCGCAAAACGGTGGCCGCCGGCGTCGCCCTTCCTGATGTCGTCTGTTCCGCCACCGCAGTGCCGGCCGCGGTCCTGGGCCTTTCGGATGAAATTGGCGGGCTGCGGCGCGGACTGCGTGCCGATGTTGTTGTCACCAATGAGGACCTTGAACTGACCCGTGTGATGCGCAACGGGCAATGGTTGTCTTAGAGAAGTCAGGGGTAATTGCAGGCAACCATGCGTTACCTTCTTTTTACCTAAATTTTTCTCAAATACGCCTAAAGACCGTTGACCTCCGGCAGAGCACATGAAAGTGTTGTAGCAGTCTTTGTGTAGGTGGTTTTCATGCTCGCAAGACGAGTTGCGAGCGTGAAGCTCCTGCGAATCCGACCAGGTCCGCCTGGGAGGAATTCAGGTCTTCTCGCGGAGTAACAAGGCCGGTACGAAGTGTATCGGACTGAAGTTCCATAATGAGGAGATATACATGGCACTGGGAACCGTAAAGTGGTTCAACGCTGAAAAGGGCTTCGGCTTCATCACCCCGGACGACTCGGATGGGGACGTTTTCGTTCACTACTCCGAGATCCAGACCGGTGGTTTCAAGACCCTCGATGAGAACCAGCGCGTTCAGTTCGAGATCGGCCAGGGCGCCAAGGGCCCCCAGGCCACCGGCGTTACCGTCGTCTAGTCTTAACCGTTGATTTCTGCTTCCCGCAGAAACGACAAACAGGTTGGCCCTGGCTTTCGAGCCGGGGCCAACCTGTTTAAATCCGGGTTCAACGGCATAAGGCAGTTCAATAGCCCGCCGCGGGGTCCCATTACGACAGTGACTGTTACTAAACGTGAAGAAAGCGAAGAAAGGGCAACGATAAAAGGATTGACAATTCAACCAACCAATGTCCGGAGCAGCCTGGCGGAATGTCGAACCGACAGCCCGGGAAGGTATGCCCGGCTGAGTGCCCGTCCCATTGCCGGCAGGTGCAGCGGGTCCTGGTAATACATGTACAGCGTCCGGTACTCAGGTTGGAATCGTGACTTAAAGGACGCAAGGGACCGAAACCCATAAACGGGCTCCAATGCCTGACCCACGACATCCAGCAGACCCGCCAGGCCTTTGGCCTGCTGTTCGATCTCACCCTTTTCCCGGGCAAGCGGCGAGCCCGACAGGGAGATGACTTCCACTGAATCGCGCAAGTGGAGGACAGCCGAGGCGATGAGGAATTCCATCACCCCGGGGAAGGCATCGCCGCGCCGTCGCATGAAGTCCAGAGTCCAGCTGACGATCTTCCCGTCTTCGAAAACCGGCAGCCAACTGGTTACGCCATGGACATGGCCGGCGTCATCCACCGCTACGCCGCAGAGGACCTCATCGTCCTCGAGCTCATCCAGGCCTCCCAATGTGAAGCCCATTTCCGGGATCTTCTTTTGGGCCGCCCATTCCTCGGACACCTCACTGATCTGCGTGCGTATGCCATTGGGCAGCTCAGAGAACCTGCTCCAGCGTGCCGAAATGCCCAACTTCGCCGCTCGGTTCAGGGAGGTCCGGACGTTCTGCCATTCCTTGCCGCGGAATTCCAGGCCCCTGATCCGCAACCGGGTTTCCTGGGCGACCGCCACCCGGCGGAAGCCCCGTGCCTCCAGCATGGGCCACAGCTCATCGGTGCAGGAATAAAGGCAGGGGATCAGAGCATGCTGCGAGCAGTACTCCAGGAAGCCGCCGGCTGTTTCCACATGCTTCCCGGCCGGCCCGAAAGGACCGGCCATCGTCAGGGCCACGTGCCCGTGTTGCTGGTAGGCCACTCCCCCGGTCCCGTCCGGTGCGAACCAGTACTTGTTCGGCTCCCACAGCGCCATCCACGACAATGAGTCGCCCCCGGACTTCACTAGGTGACGGGCCTGCCAACGCGCCTCGTGGTCACGGCCTCCCGTATGGTTCCCTCGGATGAAAAGGACCCATACCCCAACCAGCGCGACCAGCCAGAAGACAGTGCCGGAATAGGAGAACAGGAACACTTCCAGCACGTCACGCTCGGCGAAGACCTTCCGGTAAGCCCCCGGAAGCGGAACAGGAAGATATTGCCTGGCAAGCTCCGAAGCCAAGCCGAGGAGGCCACCGTCCCGTGACATGCCCCCGGAGGAAAACCACACGATGCAATAGGCGAGACCAAGCCCGGCGCCGGTCAGGCCAACAGACCAGAACACCCTGCGCCGGAGACGGTGCGCGGAGACAACACGGAAGTGTCCCCGATAGGCGAACAACAGCACAGCGAGAATCAGGGGCACCAGCACCAGCGGGATGAGGTGCACTACGGCCGAGCTCATCATCCCTGAATGCGGACGGCCCTGTGGCCTTGGGATGGTGGCAAAAAGTCCCAGGTAGATGGCCGAAAGCACAACCACGAGCACCTGCACGCCTACCGCGATGCCCAGCGCGAGACGGCGTCCGCGCCTCATCCCGTCAGCGCAGATCAGCAGGAGCACCACAGGCACCACGGCCAACGCCAGTCCGAAGGGACCTGTGTAGCCTTGGCGTCCCAGCTCCAAACAGGAGACATCGATGCTGCCCCCGCAGTTGCTCTCAAGCTGGCCCAGTGTAGGTATCGGATTGAGGATGACATCCCGGAGCAAGGCCAACGGACCCGAAGGGCTTTTCGCAGCCGCGGTCACGATAGGACCCACCGCAAAAATTGCCATCGTCAGGGACAGCAGGTTCCGGACTTCCCTGCCTGTGGACCTGTGCAGGTGGAGATGCCCCTGGCTGCTTTGGGTCCACCAGCCCGCCGCCAAACCGATCAAGGCTCCGAGGAAGCCCACCACCGTTTCCGCGTGGCCCACGTACAACACAAGGAGCAAGGAAATTGACAGCACCACTGTCCGCAGGCGTCGTTGCCACAGCATGGGAAGGAGCGCGCTGGCCGCCAAACACGTGGACAGGACTGCTGCATAGGGTCCGATCAGCCGGGTTTCGGCCATCCGGGCCAGCCAATCGTCGTCGAAGGCTTGCGCGACCTGCGTGACCAACAGAAATGCCGACACACTGGCAAACTGGCTGCCGAAAAATACAGCCGCGGTCTTGAACGAGCCGAAGCGCCGTTCGGCAAGCCCTAGAAGGAAGACGATCATCAGGACAGCAGTGACGTAAGCCAAGGGGTTGGTCGTGAAGAAGAGCGAGGTCCAAATCGACCACCACTCACCCGATTTGAGACCAGCCAGGCTGACGCCTGCCACCCGCAGCCAGGTGTCCGGAGGCCCCGTGACGAAGCTGCCGGAGATGATGGATAGCGCCACAAACAGCGCCAGGACGCCGACGGTGAAAGGGGTGCGCCGGACGTGCTGCGCGGCCTGCCGCAATGCAGGCAAGATGACCCCTCTGACAGCAAGGCTCACTTGCGCAGCCCCCAACGCGTGGCGAGGAAGTCCAGGCCACCCGGCATTCCGCGCACTACGGCGTCCCAGGAATGACCAGCGTTCCGGATGGTGTGCTCTTCGGTTTGGAAACCGGCGCTTGCGGCACTTTGGGCCAGTTCGTGCATGTAATTGGTGAACTCGTTGTCCGTTGCGCCGGCGGCGAAGTACACACCGCTGCCGGCAAAGGTGCGCTCCCCCATCAACGCCAAAGGCGTCCGGGATTCAAAAGCCGCGACGTCGCCGTCGAACGAGTCCGCAATGGTCTTGTTGCGGTCCTTGGCGAGGGCAGGCTCACGCTCCGCCGAGAAAGCCAGTACCGATGGAAAAATGTCCGGGTGTGCCGTGCCCATTTGCAGCGCACACGTCCCGCCGAAGGAGAATCCGCCCACAGCCCACTGCTTGTGGTCCGTGGAAACGTCAAGGTTCTCGGAAATCCAGGCTGGAACGTCCTTCGAAAGGTATGTGTCTGCAGGGGCTATCCGGCTGTCCATGCACATGGTGTTGGCGCTGCCGGACCCGTTGGGATCCACCACCACGGTTACCGGTGAAATGCCCTGATGGGCTTCAGCGAACCGGTCCATTTGTGCCCGCAGCTGACCGCCCGTCAACCAGTCCGCAGGGCCACCGGGTTGACCGGAAAAAAGGACCAGGACGGGAAGGACAGGCCGTGGGGTGGTCTGATATGCCGGCGGAAAGTAGATATACGCTTCGCGGGCACTGAAGCCCGACACAGATCCGGGAATCGCGGCCTTACGCAGAATGCCGTTGGACGGCATGGACTCAGGTGCCTTCCATGCCGAAGCCAAGGGACCGGGCGTGGAACCGGGAGAACGCTTGAGGCTCTGCTCCAGCGGTTGGATGCGTGCAACAGCGGTGCCCAGGAGGTCGGCCACCGTATTGTTCAACCCGAAATACAGATTGACTTGGACAGCGCTGAGCAAGATGACCCCAAGCATCGCCAGGGTACTGAACCCGCGACCCTTCCAGGAATTACGCGGAAAACGTGCGGCACAGAGCAGGACGGCCGCAACTGCCGGGACGGACCAGGCCACCGTCTCGAACGGGAGGTTCTCTGAAAACGCGGCCAGCACGTCCACGAGGATCCAGTGGACCAAAGTCACCAGGCCGATGGAAGCCAACAGGGAGGCGGGAACAAGCAAAAACCAGGACCGCTTCCGCCGCCACAGCAGGTAGGCTGCCCCTGCCACGCCGCAAACGATGCTGAACCACAGAAACGGGCCACTGACGAGGCTGACGTCCAACAGGAAGTCCATAACGCCTAACGCCAGGTTCCGACGCCGATAACCGGCCCGGCCTCCAGCCAGGAGGACAGCCCGGCATAGGCATCGAAGTTCATCGCAAGCATGAACTTCTTGCCTTCGTACTGCAGTTCAACCACTACGACCCCGGGCTGGACTTTGACGAGCTCGTCCTCAGTCGGTTGGCGGCGCCCGAGGAGCTCCAGTGAACTGCGTTTGAACTTATGTTTGGGCACCACACTCAGCGACATCAGGCGGAACCACTCGAGATCATTGTCCTGATAACGACAAACCCCCATCTGCCAGCTGTTTCCAGCCGTGCAAATGGAGGCGTCGATCGTGCCGAGGGCGCGCCGCAGATTGAAGCGGCGCACCCCCAAAAGGCACAGTGAAATGATCAGCAACGTGAACGCTGTTGCCAAGGCGATGAACGGAATGAGGGAATCGTCCATCAAGGTCGTGCTATCGGATCCCCGCTGTAGCCGCTTCGCCCAGTTTGGCGTTGTCAGCAACAATGACCACGCGATCGTTGTCCACGGAGAAGAACCCACCGTCAACAACTACAGCGATCCGGTCACCGGAAACCGGCTGGATTGCCAGCTCGCCCTCGGCCATGATGGCCAAAAGGGGCGAGTGGCCCGGCAGGATTCCGATTTCACCATCGCTGGTGCGGGCCTTCACCATCTTGGCCGCTCCGGACCACACGAAGTGGTCCGCCGCGACAATCTCAACCTCGAGCTCAGCCATACTACTTGGTCTGTTCCTGGATCTTGGCCCAGTTGCGCTCGACGTCATCCAGGCCGCCGACGTTGAAGAACGCCTGCTCTGCGATGTGGTCCAGCTCGCCGTCGCAGATGGCGGTGAAGCCTTCGACGGTGTCCTTGATGGACACGGTGGAGCCTTCGACGCCGGTGAACTGCTTGGCGGTGTAGGTGTTCTGGGAGAGGAACTGCTGGATACGGCGTGCACGCGACACGACGATCTTGTCCTCTTCCGACAGTTCGTCAACACCGAGGATGGCGATGATGTCCTGGAGTTCCTTGTTCTTCTGCAGGATCTGCTTAACACGGACAGCCGTGTTGTAGTGGTCCTTGCCGATGTACTGGGGATCCAGGATACGGGAGGTCGACGTCAGCGGGTCAACGGCCGGGTACAGACCACGGGAGGCGATTTCACGGGAAAGTTCCGTGGTCGCGTCGAGGTGTGCGAAGGTCGTGGCCGGAGCCGGGTCGGTGTAGTCATCAGCCGGCACGTAGATGGCCTGCATCGACGTGATGGAGTGACCCTTGGTGGAGGTGATGCGCTCCTGGAGCAGACCCATCTCATCAGCAAGGTTCGGCTGGTAGCCCACGGCGGACGGCATACGGCCGAGCAGCGTGGAAACTTCCGAACCTGCCTGCGTGAAGCGGAAGATGTTGTCGATGAAGAGCAGCACGTCCTGGTTCTGGACATCGCGGAAGTATTCCGCCATTGTGAGCGCGGACAGGGCCACGCGCAGACGCGTTCCCGGCGGCTCATCCATCTGGCCGAAGACAAGGGCGGTGTCCTTGAGGACGCCGGCCTCTTCCATTTCAACCCAGAGGTCGTTACCTTCACGGGTACGCTCGCCGACACCGGCGAATACGGAAGTACCACCGAAGTTGCGGGCAACACGGGTGATCATTTCCTGGATCAGAACGGTCTTGCCCACGCCGGCGCCGCCGAAGAGGCCGATCTTTCCACCCTTGATGTACGGGGTGAGAAGGTCGATGACCTTGATGCCGGTCTCGAGCATCTCCGTGGAGCCCTCGAGGGAAGCAAAGCTCGGAGCCTTGCGGTGGATCGGCCAGTAAGCGTCGGCCTTGATCTCGGACTCTTCAACGTCCAGCGGCTTGCCGAGTACGTTGAAGATGTGGCCCTTGACGCCGTCGCCAACGGGCACGGAGATCGGAGCGCCGGAGTCCTGGACGGTGGTGCCGCGGACGAGTCCGTCGGTAGCCTGCAGGGAGATGGCGCGGACGAGGTTGTCACCCAGGTGCTGGGAAGTCTCGAACGTGATGGTCTTGGTCTGACCGTTGAGAGTAATCTCGGTGGTCAGAGCGTTGTAAATCGAGGGGATTGCGTCAGCCGGGAATTCGACGTCGACAACCGGACCAATAACACGGGCAATGCGGCCGGTGGCACCGGCCGTTGCTACGTGTTCGGTAGCAGTGGCAGTCATCTCTCTCACTTCACTCAGTAGATGGCGTGGGTTAAGTTTATCTGTTTGTTGCAGGTGCGGCTTCGAGCCGAATCCGTTGCAGGCTAGGACGCGAGAGCGTCGGCGCCGGCCACGATTTCGGAAAGCTCCTGCGTAATCTCGGCCTGGCGGGCCGTGTTGCGAAGGCGCGTGTACTTCTTGATCAGATCCGTCGCGTTGTCACCGGCCGACTTCATTGCACGCTGGCGGGCTGCGAGCTCGGAAGCTGCTGCCTGCAGCATGGCTGCGAAGATGCGGGACTCGATGTAACGCGGAAGCAGTGCGTCAAGCACCTGCTCTGTTTCCGGTTCAAACTCGTACAACGGCAACAGCTCGGACTCCGAGGTTGCTTCCTCTTCGACGACCTCCAGCGGAAGCAGACGGATAACCGTCGGTTCCTGCGTCACCATGGACTTGAAGCGGGTGTAGACAACGTGGATTTCATCCACGCCACCCTCTTCGAAATCAGTGGAGAAGTCTTCGAGAAGTGCAGCTCCGACTTCCTGCGCGGTTTCGAATTCCGGTGCGTCCGTGCCACCGGTCCATACGCGGGCGTAGGACCGATTGCGGAAATCGAAGTACGCCTGAGCCTTGCGGCCAACCAAGTACGCCTTGACTTCCTTGCCTTCTGCGTGAAGAAGCTCGAAGAGACCTTCAGCCTGCTTGAGCACGCTCGCCGAGTAGGATCCTGCAAGGCCACGGTCCGATGTAACGATCAGGACTGCGGCGCGGCGGATCTGCTCCGGTTCGGTGGTCAGCGGGTGGTCGATTTCGCTCTGAGTTGCGACAGCAGAAACGGCGCGGGTAATCGCGTTCGCGTAAGGCAGTGAAGCTGCTACGCGGGCGCGGGCCTTACCGATGCGCGAGGTAGCGATCAGTTCCATCGCCTTGAAGATCTTGCGCATCGACGTCGTCGAGCTGATCTTCTGACGGTAGACCCGAATCTGGGCTCCCATACTTATCCTTTCCTAAGTTCCCGATGTGCTGCCCTGCCGGGGCCCTTTCGGACCCCGGCAGAGCAGGTTATCGAAACTAGCGCTTCTGCTTGACGATCTTTTCCTGGTCGACGTCGCCGCCGGAGATCGCTGCGTGCTCTTCGTGGCCAGCGCCAACCAAGTGGTTGTCGCCTTCGCCGAAGAAGCCCTTCTTGAAGGACACAATGGCTTCCTTCAAAGCTGCAGCGGTGTCGTCATCCAGGACGTTGGTCTGGGCCAGCGTGGTCAGGATGGAGGACTTGTGCGTGAGGTGCTCCAGGAACTCGGACTCGAAGCGGCTGATGTCCTCAACCGGAACGTCGTCCAAGTAGCCGTTGGTGCCGGCCCAGATGGAAACAACCTGATTCTCGACAGGGAACGGCGAGTACTGGCCCTGCTTCAGCAGTTCCATGAGGCGTGCACCACGGGTCAGCTGCTGACGGGAAGCAGCATCCAGGTCCGAGGCGAACATGGCGAATGCCTGCATGTCGCGGTACTGGGCCAGGTCCAGCTTCAAGGTACCGGAGACCTTCTTCATGGACTTGACCTGTGCAGCGCCACCAACGCGGGAGACGGACACACCAACGTCAACAGCGGGGCGCTGGTTGGCGTTGAAGAGGTCCGACTGGAGGAAGATCTGACCATCGGTAATGGAGATCACGTTGGTCGGGATGTAAGCGGAGACGTCGTTTGCCTTGGTCTCGACGATCGGAAGACCGGTCATCGAACCTGCACCGAGCTCGTCGGAGAGCTTGGCACAACGCTCCAGCAGACGGGAGTGCAAGTAGAAAACGTCACCCGGGTATGCTTCGCGTCCCGGCGGACGACGCAGCAGAAGGGACACGGCGCGGTAGGCTTCGGCCTGCTTGGACAGGTCATCGAAGATCACCAGAACGTGCTTGCCGCCGTACATCCAGTGCTGGCCGATGGCCGAACCTGCATACGGCGCCAGGTACTTGAAGCCAGCAGGGTCGGACGCCGGGGACGCCACGATGGTGGTGTACTCCAGCGCGCCGTGGTCCTCGAGGGTCTGGCGGACGGCTGCGATGGTGGAAGCCTTCTGGCCAACACCGACGTAGACACAGCGAACCTGCTTGGTGACATCTCCGGAAGCCCAGTTGGCCTTCTGGTTGATGATGGTGTCGACGGCGATGGCCGTCTTACCGGTCTGGCGGTCACCGATGATCAGCTGACGCTGGCCACGGCCGATCGGGATCATGGCGTCGATAGCCTTGAGGCCGGTCTGCATCGGTTCGTGAACCGACTTGCGTTCGGTGACGCCCGGAGCCTGGAGTTCCAGTGCACGGGTGGCCTCGGCCTTGATCTCGCCGAGGTCGTCGATCGGCTGGCCCAAGGGGTCGACAACGCGACCCAGGAAGGCATCGCCAACCGGAACGGACAGGATTTCACCGGTGCGGTGAACTTCCTGGCCTTCTTCAATACCGGTGAAGTCACCGAGGATAATGACACCGATCTCGCGGACGTCAAGGTTCTGGGCCAGGCCCAGCGTGCCATCTTCGAAGCGAAGCAGCTCGTTCGCCATGACCGAGGGAAGACCCTCAACACGGGCGATGCCGTCACTTGCGGTGGTCACACGACCAACCTCTACGCGCTCTGCGTTACCGGGTTCGTAGGACGCCGCGAACTCGTTCAACGCATTACGGACGTCGTCGGCGTTGATGGTCAATTCGGCCATCTGCAGTCCCTGCTCTCCTGTTTTCGTGATCATCGTTGCTCACGATGACCGGGTTTTATATCAGTTAAGTTGTGCTTTGTCTTCGCTAGCCAGCGAGCTGACGGCGGAGTTCGCTGAGGCGGGCAACTACCGAAGCGTCGAGCACTTCGTCACCTACCTGGACACGGATTCCACCGATCAGTGCGGGGTCAACATTTACGTTGACCTTCAGTTCGCGGCTGTACAGGGCGTCAAGTCCGGTCTGCAGACGGCTGGCCTGCGTTTCCGTCAACGGACGGGTAACGCTGACAGTTGCAATCCAGCGCTGCTGACGCTTGGCTGCAAGCTTGGCGAATGACTCGACGAGCTTGCTCGGCTTGACACCGCGCGGCTGCGTAACTGCCTGGCTGATGAGAACCTTGGCTTCCTCGCTGCTGCCAGGAACAAGCTTCTCGGCCAATGCAATCTTCGCCGCGGGCGATGCCTGCGGCTCAGACAGAGCACGTTGTACTTCGTGGCTGGAGGCGACGGCCTGGTTGAAGGCAAACAGATCGTTTTCCAGCTCTTCCAGCCCCGTGATACCGGAGGCAGAAACGGCCGACTTGTTTTCAGCTACGGCAATGACCACCGTGGCGGCAAGCGTCTCGAGTGCATCGCCGATATCGCGGGCCGATGCCCAGCGTGAGCCGGCCAATCCACCTGCAATCTCAGCAGCATCAGCGGAGACTTTTCCGCCAACCAGCTGCTTGACCAGCGCCGACTTTTCGTCTCCTGAACGGGACGGGTCAGTCAGGGCGCGGCGCAAGCCAGCCGAGCTGTCCACCGTTCCCAGGATTCCGAAGAGGTCCTTAGCCAACTGCAGCGAAGCGAAGGGAAGCTTGGCTTCCAACTGCGCCAGCGCTGTGGTCAGCGATTCGCTCGATATACCTGCCATTATTTAGCTGCACCTGCGCTCTGGGTCTCCAGATCTGCCAGGAAGCGGTCCACGACGCGGGCGGCGCGCTCGTCGTCGGTGAGTGCTTCACCAACGATGCGGCCGGCCAGGGTGGTGGCCAGGGTGCCGACCTCGGAACGAAGCGAGACAACAGCTGCCTGGCGCTCCGATTCGATGGCGGCGTGTGCCTGCTCGGTGATGCGTGCAGACTCCGCTGCAGCCTTGGCCTTCAGGTCCGCGAGGATCTGGGCGCCTTCGGCGCGTGCTTCTTCGCGGATGCGGTTGGCCTCGGCCCGGGCGTCGGTGAGCTGCTGCTTGTATTCTTCAAGTGCAGCAGATGCCTCAGCCTGGGCCTTCTCAGCCTTGGCGATACCGCCTTCGATGGCTTCCGCCCGCTCTGCGAACGTCTTCTCGAACATCGGGACAACAAACTTGACCACGATGAACATGAGAACGGCAAAGCTGATTAGGACAACGCCCATTTCCCAAAGGTTGGGAGTGAGGGGGCTGACCTCTTCGCCCTCTGTGGCGGCTGAGATGATCAGCTGATTCATATTTCACCCGTCGTTTTCTACTCGGTTCTGGATGTTCGCTCGTTATGAAGTCTGGCTAGAGAACGAGCGCGAAGACCAGGCCGAGAATGGCGAGGGCTTCAGTCAGGGCGAGGCCCAAGAACGCGATGGGCTGCAGGACGCGCTGAGCTTCCGGCTGGCGTGCAACACCGTTGATGTATGCGGCGAACACGAGGCCAACACCGATACCACCGCCGATTGCGGACAGACCGTAACCTACGAGGTTGAGAGTGCCTTCCATTTTTCTTCCTTTCAAGATGCCAGCTCTGTGGCAGGTTGTTTGGGTTGCTTCATCCCCGCTGCGGGGGAAGTTGAGGGTGCCTAGTGGCTATCGGCGTGAAGCGCGCCTTCAATGTAGATAGCCGTCAACAGCGTAAAAACGTATGCCTGCAGCACCATAATCAGCGCCTCCAGCATGTACATGGCAATCGCGCCGACAAGGATCAACACCGATGTGCCCTGGAGCAGGATGTTCTCCTGGGAGATCAGGAATTCGATACCCGCGCCAGCGATCATGACGATCAGGTGTCCTGCCAGCATGGTTGCGAACAGACGAAGGCTGTGCGTAACGGGGCGGACGAGGAAGTTGGAGATGATCTCGATCGGAATGATCAGCGGCAGGATGTATGCCGGAACTCCAGAAGGAACCGTGGCCAACTTGAAGTAGCGCAGACCGTTCTTCTTGATGCCAATGGCAATCCACGTGATGTAGACGATGGCTGCCATCACATAGGTACCGCCTACGTGAGAGAAGGTAGGAAGCTGAATGTACGGAATTGCTCCGTAAATGTTGTTCACCAGGATGAAGAAGAACAAACTGAACAGCAGCGGGACGTACTTCATGAAGTCCCTGCCACCGATGATGTCCTTGGCGATGCTGTTCCTCACGAAGCCGTAGGCCATCTCGCCTGCGAACTGCAGCTTGCCAGGAACCAGCTGCTGCTTACGTGCAGCTATCACAAAGAAGGTAGCAATGATGACGACCGAAAGGATCACCAGCAGCATCTGCTTCGAGAATCCTTCTGCCGCACCCCACGGCAGGATTGCCGGCAAATGCATTTCGTTAATACCAGGAGGGGCAAACTCTCCTGAGTCTTTGGCCGGGAGCGCAAGCGCGATCAACGCGTTTCCTCTCTGCAGTGTCCATCATTGGGCGTTTGGTGGGTTCCTGCAGAAGCATGGCCTGCTGGTTCCCTTGTGAAATTATTTGGCATTGCTGGGACCGTCTTTGGACGGGCCGCTGGCAGCACGGTCGCCACCAGTTCGTTTTTTGCTGCCGGTGAGGCCATGCATGTAGGACAAGTAAAATCCTCCGAGAGCTCCAAGCAGAGCGCCTGCGAGCACAATCCAGCGGGTACCCCACAGATTATCCAGACCCCACCCTATCAAACTCCAGACGATGATTCCGCCAGTTATATAGCTGAATACGGCCATACCATCGTTGTAGCCCGCACCACCGCTACCCACTTCTTGACCGGCCCTTTGGCCGGATCGCTTTGGCTCAGACATCGCCGGTTCTTTCACTGGAGTTGGGGTCGTTGAAGGTTTGAAGGCGCGCCTTGCTGAAGCCATAGAGCTCAGCAGCCTGCCACATAACCACGGTCACAATGGCACCGATCACGAACCACCGCGAGTGCAGCCACTCAGGTCTGCCGATCGCGAAAAGTATTACGGCGAAACCGACGACCTTTACGAAGTATGTAGCAACGAACAAGCCAATGGCCCCGGAGGGATTATTTCGTCCTACGTAGTGGCCCACCAACAGACTGATGCCGAAGAACACCATCACCAGCAGTCCACCAAGAACCTCCGACAGAGCACCCGCTGGGCCGTCCATGAGGGCGGCCAAGGCAGCAGCAACGAGCAGACCTGCCGATCCCACAATGGTGCTGAGCTTTAGAAGATGCAGCCAAAGCGAGGGCGTGGCACCGGAAGCTTCAAGAGGACCATTGCCCGGCTCAGGCCCGGGCTCGGCGTTTGAAGCCATGGAGATCCCTATCGTCATCTGTAAAAGGGGAAGTGTGCAGCAATGCACTGCACCTGAATTCTACACGAGATAGAACAGGTGCAGGCCATGCCAGCAGTTTTCCACCTAATGGTCACCGCTGACACGCCAAGCCAACTGATGCCGAAGAGACTGACTCGCGCATCGCACGCCAGATGTTCACAGAGGCCAGTCTTCGCAGCCATGCACTCAATGCGCGGACGCCCTACCCTCGCGGAGTGTGGGATTCCCACCTCTTCAAATCACGCAAAAGAACCCGGTTCCAGCTAGCGCTGAAACCGGGTCCTCTTGTACTTCCAACCCTGATCGACTCCTGCTGGCTAGCAGGATCCAATGGCATAAATATTAATGATCGGATTCCACAACGGACTAGTAATTCCGTCGGTCACACCCGGGTTGAGGCACCTCGTGTCGCTGCCAACATTGTAGTCGAGCCGGACAAGCACCTTGCCCGAACCGCAGTGGTTGTAAGCCGACGTCTGACCCGCGATCCAGTAGCTGGTGCCTAGAAAGCCACACGCCGTAGCCGTAGTTGATGCCTGAGCTTCCACGGCACTTCCAGTTCCGGCTGAGGCCTGAGCAGACATAGGCGCCAACGCCACCGAACCCAAGGCCAGTGCCCCGACAGCGGCAATCTTTGCAAATCGTCCCATACTTTTGACTCCCCCAAATATCGATCCCGAGTTGCAGGATCACCGAATGCCCATCGCTTGACATCACTTTTACATCATTTGCAATGGACTTGACTGCACCATAGTCACAGGCTTGTCACAAGTTGTCAAACAATGGGAACGCTGCAGACCCTGTTGGTGAAATGGGGTGCGCGGTGAGGGTTCCGTCAGGATCAGCCCCGTCCAAAGTCCAGCTCGGCAACTTGAAACTTAGAGAGCGGAGTCGTTCTTGGTCCGGCGAATGTAAGGCCACGCCGTCACGACAGCCATGACCAGCGCGGCGGCGATGACGATGATCAGCACCATTTGCCAGGGGAACACGGCAAAGGCGACGCCACCGAAGGCCAGGATGCAGGTCCACACGTACAACATCACGACGGCGGTGCGGTGCGAGTAGCCCAGGTCCACCAGCTTGTGGTGAAGGTGCCCGCGGTCAGCCGACCACGGAGACTGCCCCCGCGCTGTTCTCCGGACAACTGCCATGCCCAGATCCAGGAGGGGAAGGGATAGGACGGCAAACGGCAGCAGGATAGGAACGATCGTGGGGATGCCGTTCGCGCGGTCATACAGGCCGGAACCGATTTGTCCCGTGGCAACGACGCCAGCAGAGGCCATGAGGAGTCCGATGAGCATCGCCCCGGAGTCTCCCATGAAGATCTTCGCCGGGAACCAGTTGTGGGGCAGGAAGCCAATGCAACTGCCCACCAGGATGGCCATCAGGAGGGTTGCGAGGTCCGAGTTGTCGGTGGAGGGGTTGTTCCGGTGGACCCAGTAGGCGGTGAGGAAGAACGCTCCTCCCCCGATGATGGCCACGCCGGCCGCCAGGCCATCCAGCCCGTCAATGAAGTTGACGGCATTCATCGTGGTCACGATCAAACCTGCGGTAAGGACTATCTGGACTACTTCGGAGTCCAGGAAAATGGGTTCGGGAATGAACGGCACTACGGACATCCGAACGCCCCAAATGGCCACGATGAAGGCGGCAGCGCCCTGGCCCAGGAGTTTGATCCACCAGCGGATATCCAGGATGTCGTCGGCGACCCCCACCGCCACAATCACCACGGCACCTGCCAGGATTCCCCAGGGAGCATCGTTGTGCCTGAAGATGTCCTTGACGAAGAAGGAGTTGGACGCCACCACAAGTGCGGCGAAAAAACCCACGAAAATACCCAGGCCGCCAAGCTTCGAGATCAAGGCGGAGTGCATGTCACGGCTTCGGATGGGCTGGTACAAACGAAGCTTGTTTCCGACGACGCGGGCGCCCCATGTTCCCGCGTAGGCCACAACGGCGGCCGTGAGTGCCATCAGCAGATACATGATCATGGGGCGACTCCATGGAGCAGCCCGCTGGACGTTGCGGACACCTTGACCAGGGCACGCGGCCCGGGCGCTGCAGAGAGGGGCAACTCAGGGCAGCTCAGGGTGTGGAATTCTGTCAGTGGATAAATGGAACTACTCCGTCGCCATGCCTGCACCGGCTGTGCCGAATGTTGCGGGATTTCTGTGGACTCTAGTCACGATACTAATGCCAATGGCCGTGACCACCCTGTGACGCAGCCGCAAGGCCGCAGCTTGTTTTGGCTGCGACCTGGCTGTTTGGGTGTTACCGGGCGGGCTCCTGGACGTCGCGCAGAGAGTAGATTCCGTCCAGTACCTCCGCGTTCGAACGCGGAGCCCTCAAGGCGTGCCGCAGGCCCTTGAAAAGCCGGTCCAACAGTACCCTGCGGTTGGACGAAGCAGCGATGGTCCGCGTCCAGTTGCGGAGCGAAGCCCCCGTGAACAGGACTTTTTCCCACGGGGCCAAAGCGTTCGAGCGGGTGTAAACCCAGAGCTTGTTCCGCACCTCGTAGTAGAAGCGAGGCCCAGGATCTGCTCCTGCGTCGCCGAAGACTTTCGTATGGTGGTTGGCCACGGACGCGTTCGTGGTCAAAGCGATCCCCCGACGGGAAATCCTGGCCGTGTACTCGAGGTCGTCGTTCCAGATGAAGTAATCTGCGATCGGAAGTCCGTGCTGTTTGATCTCTTCGGCACGGATCAGCACCGACACAAAGGAAGCACTCCGGATCTGCGTAGCCCCGATGCGGGCAGCGGCGCTACGGGCGTCGTCGCTTGCGCCCATCCGGGGACGCATTCTGTTCATGGGGTGGTCCCGTCCGTCGCTCCACACAACGCGGCTTGCTATGAACGCGGGGGCTTCCCCCGTCTGCTGCCGGTAGGCATCGGACACCTCGAGGGCTTCGCGCAGAGCGGCCGGCTGCGGTTCCGTGTCGTCATCCATGATCCACACGTGGTCCGCGTTGTGATCCAGAACGGCACGTTCCATACCGACGACGAATCCTCCTGCACCGCCAACGTTGGTGTTCAATGTGACGACGTCGGTTGTCACCGGTCCTTGGTACTGCTTGAGGAATTCGGCGGTTCCGTCGGTGGAAGCGTTGTCGACGACGACGATCGCATCCGGTACCCGGGTACCTGCGCTGATGCCCTCCAAAGTGGTCTGGAGGAGATCACGGCGGTTGAAGGTCACTACCACAGCGACCACGACAGCTTGGGACGTCATTTATTTGCCTCTGGTCTTGGATGGTTGGATACGGCGCCGAATCAGCAGGGCAGCCAGCTTCCACGGTTCAACAAATACCCGGTAGGCAACCCTCCCGGGGTGCAGAACCAGGCGCCAGGCCCATTCCAGCCCCAAGCGACCCAGCCAGCGAGGCGCGAGCTTCTGGACACCCGCCACCTGCTCAATGGCACCCCCGACTGCGCAGTAGACAGCAGGGGGAAGCTGACCCAGCCTGCGATGCAGGACTGTTTCCTGAAGCGGCATCCCGAGTCCCAGCAATACAAGTTGCGGGCGGAACCCCTTCAACCACTCCACGACGGCACTTTCCAAGGACTCATCCCATGCTTCACCGGGCATCCCGTCCACAGTCGCACCTGGGACGATGGATGCCAGCCGGGCAACCGCCTTGCTGTTCGCCTCGCGGCCGGCCCCGACGACGGCGACCCGCTGAAGTCCATGAATCTTTCCCAACTCAGGAATCCAGTCCATGGAGCCGAGCCTGTAAGCCATGGTCCCCTCGCCAATCGGCTGCAGTTGCCGTTTGTGCGCGAGTCCCCACAACATGGCAACGGGAGCGCCGTCCAAGAGGACGATGGAACCCTCCTCATAGACCGCTCGAACATCAGGGTGCGAATGCACCAAGGTGACGCTGTGGAGATTATGTCCCAATACCGTACTTGTGGTTCCGGCCGCGAGGAGGCTGCCCATGGCATCGAGAAGTTCCTGGACGCGCATCGGAGTGGCGTCCACGTCGAGGACGGGGACGCGTTGGCGTGCTGGAATCATTCCGGCTGGTTTTCGCTTGCAGCCTGGGACTTCGCTGTTGCGGGTGCAGCGTCCTGAGCGGCGTTTTTCACCGAAGCAGGCTCCTCCGATGCTTCGACAGGCGGTTTCTCGCCGGTTTCGTCCGCGGGGGCCGGCTCCTCAGCAACGTCCTCGGTGGTTGGTTCCTGGGGGGCTTCCGGTTCAGCGGCAGCGACAGTCTCACCGATGCCAAGGATCGAGGGCACGATCTCCCGGAGGCGTTCAAGTTCTATGGCCCCCTGCCGCACCACGCGGAAAGGAGTGGATGTTGCATCAACAATCGTGGAAGGCACGGCGTTGGTACCCTTGACGGGCCGGAAGCCGCCTTCAAGGTATACCTCAACGGATTCAGCCAGCTGCAGGCGTGCCTCGGAAGCCGTCTGTGCTGCTTCCTGGCCGGTCCGGTTGGCGGATGAAACCGCCAACGGCCCCGTCATGCTCAATAGATCCAAAGCAAGGTGGTCATCCGGCATGCGAAGGGCTACGGTGCCCTTGGTATCGCCAAGGTCCCAGTCCAGGGACGGCTGCGCGTGCAGGATCAACGTCAACCCGCCGGGCCAGAAAGCCTGTGCCAATGCCCGCGCGTCAGCAGGTACATCAGTTGCCAGCCCGTCCAGGGCATTAACGCGGGGAATCAGCACGGGAGGGGGCATCTGCCGGCTGCGGCCCTTGGAAGCGAGCAACATGGTTACAGCCAAAGGAGAAAAAGCGTTGGCAGCAATGCCATAGACGGTGTCCGTGGGCATGACGATGCACTTCTTTTCGCTGATGGCGCGCTGGGCGTGCTGAAGTCCTTCAGCACGCTGGTCCTCGGAAGTGCAGTTGTAGGTTGTGGTCACAGCGCTATTCTTTCACTCATCAGGCGCGATGCTTGCCAGTACCGCGCTGGTTGCACGTTCTTTGCCGTTCAAGTCAAAGTGTGTGGTGATCTCTTGCCAGCGTCCGGCGCGTTGCAGCATACCGGCGATCCATTGTGCCTGGACTTCGGCGTGCTCCATCACGAAGTAGCCGCCCGGTTTCAGGAGCCGCGCCGCAGAGGCCGCTGCCGCCGTCGGAAGTTCCATACCGTCCGCTCCCCCACCGTACAGGGCTTCGGGAGGATCGTGGAGGGCGACTTCCGGTTCCGAGGGTATCGCCTCGGACGGGATGTATGGGGGGTTGGAGACGACGACGTCGAAGGTACCGTTGTGCTCAGGAAGGGCATCCCGGAGGTCGCCCTGGATCAACGAAACCCCCAAAGGTTCGAGATTCCGGGCCGCCCAGGCGTGCGCAAAGCTGCTGTATTCCACCGCGTGGACCTCAGCGCCGGGAACTTCATGGGCTATCGAGCCTGCAATGGCACCCGAACCCGTACCGAGATCCACCACCTTCGGGTTTGCCATGCCCGAGACGTGGTCGATGACCAGTTGAACCACCGATTCCGTTTCCGGTCGGGGTATGAACACCCCCGGGCCCACGCGCAACTCCAGGTGACGGAAATACGCGACGCCCGTGATGTGCTGCAAGGGAACCCGGGCCGCACGCTCCAGCACCAAGTCCCCATAGCCATCAGGAGAGGGCGCATCGCCGAGGAGCATGGCACGGAGCCGGCCAAGCCCCACACCCAACAGGTGGTCGGCCAGCAACTCAGCGTCCACGCGTGGGCTGGGAACACCGGCGTCGGACAAAACGGCAGTAGCCTCGCGAACTGCGTCCGCGAGGCTCTGGCCTTGGTAAAACGTCATTAATGGACCCTGGATGCTGAAGTCGTAGGCGCTTGGGCTCGGCTATTCGCCGATGGCGTCCAGGCGTGCCTGCTCGTCTGCTTCAATTGCGGACTGGATGACGGGCTCAAGATCGCCATTCATGACGGCGTCGAGGTTGTAGGCCTTGTAGCCCGTGCGGTGGTCTGCAATGCGGTTTTCCGGGAAATTGTACGTGCGGATGCGCTCCGAACGGTCCATGGTCCGGATTTGCGATTTGCGCTGCTCGGAGTTGGCGGCGTCGATCTGTTCCTGCTGGTGGGCAAGGAGTCGGGCGCGGAGGACGCGCATGCCGGCTTCGCGGTTCTGCAGCTGCGACTTCTCGTTCTGCATGGCGACGACGATGCCCGTGGGCAAGTGGGTAATGCGGACAGCAGAGTCGGTGGTGTTCACGGACTGCCCACCCGGGCCGGAGGAACGGTAAACGTCGATCTTAAGGTCGTTCTGGTTGATCTCAAGTTCTTCGGGCTCGTCCACTTCGGGGAGAACCAGCACACCGGCGGCCGAGGTGTGAATACGCCCCTGTGATTCGGTCACGGGAACACGCTGTACGCGGTGCACGCCGCCCTCGAACTTCAAGCGGGCGAAAACGCCCTGTGCGGGATCGTTCGAGTTGCCCTTGATGGCGACAGCAACGTCCTTGTAACCACCGAGGTCGGACTCAGTAGCTGAAATCATTTCTGTCTTCCAGCCACGGGACTCGGCGTAACGCATGTACATACGCAGAAGGTCGCCAGCGAACAAGGCGGCTTCGTCGCCACCTTCGCCACCCTTCACTTCAAGGATGACGTTGCGGGCATCGTCCGGATCGCGCGGGATCAACAGGCGGCGCAATCGCTCCTGTGCCGCCGGTATCTGCTCCTCCAACTGCACAACCTCGGCAGCAAATTCGGGATCCTCGTCAGCCATTTCCTTGGCCGCTTCCAGATCGTCATTGAGCCCGCGCCACTTGTTGTACGCCTCCACAATGCCTTGGAGCTGCGCGGAGCGCCGCCCCAACTTCCTGGCAGCAGACTGATCGGCATAAACGGCAGGATCGCTCAGCTGTGCCTGAATAGCAGCATGCTCATCAAGCAATCCCTGTACGGACTCAAACATTTTCAAACCTCTTTCGACTTCTACAAGTCTAATAACTGCATCGTGGGGTCACGTACAGCCCATCTGGCGGGGCCCACATGGGCCATATGACCTCGCGTGGGGTCGGGTCAAGGATTCCGTTTAAACAAAGACCGCTCAAAATATGCCGGCCAGGGAGTGGCTTCGGGCCTGCCGGAGCCGGGCAGCTTCCGATCGCAGATCGAAAGCTACCCGGCGCAGGGGCGGGGCCGGCATATTTTGAGCGGTTAGAGCACAGCTATTTGTCGTTGTCCGACTTCGCTCCGAGCGTCGTCTTCTGAACCTGCATGAGGAACTCGACGTTGCTCTGGGTCTCCCGGATCTTGTTGGTCAGCAGCTCAAGGCTCTGCTGCTGCTCCAGTCCGGAAAGGACGCGGCGCAGCTTCCACATGATCTTGACCTCCTCAGGCGAGAGCAGGTTCTCTTCGCGGCGCGTGCCGGACGCGTTGACGTCCACAGCCGGGAAGATGCGCTTGTCCGCCAGCTGGCGGGACAGGCGGAGCTCCATGTTGCCAGTGCCCTTGAACTCTTCGAAGATGACTTCATCCATCTTGGAGCCGGTCTCAACAAGAGCCGTTGCCAGGATGGTCAGCGAGCCACCGTTCTCGATGTTGCGGGCCGCACCGAAGAAGCGCTTGGGCGGGTACAGTGCTGCGGAGTCCACGCCACCGGACAGGATACGGCCGGAGGCCGGTGCTGCGAGGTTGTAGGCACGGCCCAGACGGGTCATGGAGTCCAGGAGAACCACCACGTCCATGCCCATCTCCACGAGTCGCTTGGCGCGTTCGATGGAGAGCTCGGCAACGGTGGTGTGGTCGTCGGCGGGACGGTCGAAGGTAGAGGCAATGACCTCACCCTTGACGGTGCGCTGCATGTCCGTAACTTCTTCGGGACGTTCATCAACCAGCACCATCATGAGGTGGACCTCAGGGTTGTTGGTGGTGATTGCGTTCGCGATGGACTGCAGGATGAGCGTCTTGCCGGCCTTCGGCGGGGAAACGATCAGGCCACGCTGGCCCTTGCCGATCGGAGCCACGAGATCGATGACACGCGGACCGATCTTCTTGGGGTCCGTTTCCAGGCGCAGGCGCTCTGACGGGTACAGCGGAACGAGCTTTGCGAACTCGACGCGGTCCTTGAGTTCCTCAGGGGTTTTGCCGTTGACAGATGTGACGCGAACGAGCGCGTTGAACTTCTGTCGGGCCGACTGCTGGCTGCGGTCCTCACCGTCACGCGGTGCACGGATGGCACCTACGACGGCGTCACCCTTGCGGAGGTTGTACTTCTTGACCTGTGCCAGGGAGACGTAGACGTCGTTGGCGCCGGGGAGGTAGCCGGACGTACGGATGAACGCGTAGTTCTCCAGAACGTCCAGGATGCCTGCCACGGGAAGCAGGACGTCGTCCTCGGTAACCTCGACGTCGTCAACGTCCGGTCCCTGGGCGCGTCCACGACGACGTTCGTTGCGATCGCGGAAACGGTCGCTGCGGGTGTTGCCGTCACGGCCGTCCTGGCCGCCCCGGCGGTCGCTGCGGTCGTTCTGGTCGTTTCGGTCACGGCGGTTGCGGCGGTTGCGGCGGTTGCCGGTGTCGTCGCCGTCGTTGTTGTCTTCACGACGGCCACGGTTGTTGTCGCGGCGTTCGCGCTGCTGGTCGCCGGAGTCGGCCTGCTCACGCTGCTCGCGCTGTTCCGTGCGGTCGTTACGCTGCTCGCGCTGTTCCGTGCGGTCGTTACGCTGCTCGCGCTGTTCCGTGCGGTCGTTGCGCTGCTCGGCTGCCGGCGCTTCCGCTGCTTCAGCCGGAGCTGCGGCAGCTTCGCCGCGGCGACGGTTGCGGGTACGGGGCTGACGACGTTCGGAGCCCGCCTCGGTTGCTTCGGCCGCGGCCGGCGTTTCGACGGCGGGTGCTGCTTCAGGCTCGGAGGCGGTGGCAGTGGTGGTCGCGGCTGCCTCAGCAGCTGCAACAACGCCATCACTGGTGGCGCGGCGGCTGCGTCCACGTCCACGCCCACGGGGAGCTTCCTGGGCCGGAGCCTCGGCAGCTGCCTCAACGGGCGCACTCTTTTCCGTGGCCTTGGCTTCTGCAACCGGGGCTTCCTTGGCCACGGCGGGAGCCTTGGCCGACGTGGCCTTGGCTGGAGCCTTGGTAGTGGAGGTGCCCGCACGGTGGGCAGAGATGGCCGTAACCAAGTCCCCCTTGCGCATGCGGGATCCCCCCGAAATACCCAGCTGGCTCGCAAGAGCCTGAAGCTGGGCGAGCTTGAGGCCTGCAAGGCCGCTGCTCTTGGTTGCTGCCGTTGACGACTCAGCAGCAGAAGATGTTGTGTCCACAGCTGAAGCCAGCTCAGTGGTTTCTGTCACGAAGGATCCTTCCCCCTCGACGGCGTCCAGAGCGAGAGCTGGACGCGATGATTTGTTCTGGGCTGCAGTTCAGATCTGCAGCCGGTGATTTTGGCCGTGCCTGATGGATTGTGGCCAACAGGGCCGGATACTGATCGCCTTCACTGGATCCGGTTACCCGGACAGCCAGCCTGAAATTCAGGAAACAGAGAGTTCTGCGGCACCTGATGCAGGCCGGAAAGAGACGACACCACCAACGTTGGCACAGTTGACGAAAGGTACGGCGAAACACCGAAGTCCAAAATCAGGGAACTGCCCGCGGCTTTACCGGCGGTGCACTTCCACTCTAGCACCTTGAACGTCAACAGCCAGCGTCATCACACGCCAACCAACGTCGGGTGTGTTGGCTGCAGTAAACGAATTGATGAATTGGACCGCTGCTGCGGCTTCGTCGGAACCATTGGCAAGGATCATCACGGTTGGTCCGGCGCCGGAAACAACGGCTGCGTGCCCTGCTGCCCGCAGAGCTGCAATGAGTTCGGCGCTGGGCCGCATGGCTTGGGCACGATAGCTCTGGTGAAGGTAGTCTTCCGTACCCGGCAACAGCAGTCGGGGATCTGCCGTGAGGGCGTGGATCAGCAATGCGGCGCGTCCGGAGTTCATCGCAGCTGCGTGGTGGCCGACCGATGCCGGGAGCAGTCCACGCGCCGTCTCGGTGGACAGCTCGTAATCCGGTACAGCCACTACCGGAGTAACAGCTGGTGCCACCTCCGCACGGGTACTGCTGTACTGCTCGCTGTCCTGCCACGACAGCGCCAGTCCGCCGAAAATCGCCGGTGCGACGTTGTCCGGGTGGCCTTCCATCTCGCTTGTCAGCTGCAGGATCCACTGAGTGTCGCGCTGGGCCTCCTGCGGTACCAACGCGTTCGCAGCCGTCACCGCAGCGACCACTGCCGAGGCAGAGGAACCCAAACCCCGCCCATGGGGGTTGACGTTGTCCGCGGTGATCCGCAAGCCGGTGTGCTGGAAACCCAGACGCTCCAGTGCAAGATCGATGGCGCGCACCACGAGGTGGGTGGCATCGCGGGGAAGGGTGTCGGCGCCCTCACCGGAGAGCTCGAACTCAAGCTCTCCGGTGGTGAGGGTCTCCACCGTCAAAGTGTCGTAGATGGAGAGGGCCAGGCCCAGGCTGTCGTAGCCCGGGCCCAGGTTGGCGCTCGTACCAGGGACCTTGACGGTCAGCCGTTGGCCTGCCGCGACGATTACCCGATCGGTCGCGGTGGGCTGTTTTGATTCCACTCTTAGTTTTCTTCCAGTCCCAGTTCTGCTGCAACGGTGACGACGTCGTTCGGCACCTTGACCGGCTGGACTTCACTGCCGTCTTCGGTCCGGAGAGCCCACTGGGGATCTTTGAGTCCGTGCCCGGTGACAGTGATGACGATGGTCTTGCCCGACGGTACCTGGCCTGCCGCGTGCTTCTTGATCAAGCCGGCGACGCCGGCAGCCGAGCCGGGCTCGACGAAGACGCCTTCCTTGGAAGACAACCAGCGGTGGGCGTCCAGGATCTCGTCATCGGTGACGGCTTCAATAAGACCGCCGGATTCGTCGCGTGCGGCCACGGCCGTCTCCCACGAAGCGGGGTTGCCGATGCGGATGGCAGTTGCGATCGTGTCAGGCTCTGTGATGGGGTGGCCGGCAACGAAGGGGGCTGCGCCGGCGGCCTGGAAGCCCCACATGGTGGGAGTCTTGGTGGAAACGGCCGGAAGGGTCCCGTTTGAGGTCTCGAACGGCGCGGCGTACTCCTTGTAGCCCTTCCAGTACGCGCTGATGTTTCCTGCGTTGCCGACGGGAAGAACGTGGATGTCCGGGGCGTCGCCCAAAGAATCCACAACTTCGAAGGCACCGGTCTTCTGGCCCTGGATGCGGGCGGGATTGACCGAGTTCACCAGGAAGACGGGGTAGGACTCACCGAGTTTGCGGGCGATGTCGAGGCAGTTGTCGAAGTTGCCATCGACCTGCAGCAACGTGGCACCGTGGGCGATGGCCTGGCTCAGCTTGCCCATGGAAATCTTGCCTTCAGGAACAAGCACCGCACACTTCAGACCCGCGGCCGTGGCGTAGGCAGCGGCCGATGCGGAGGTGTTTCCCGTGGAGGCGCAAACTACGGCTTTGGCGCCGGCCTCGACAGCAGCCGTCATGGCCATGGTCATGCCGCGGTCCTTGAAGGAGCCCGTCGGGTTCATGCCTTCGACTTTGAGGTAGACCTCTGAACCGGTCAGCTCGGACAGTTTTTGCGCGTGAACCAGCGGAGTGCCGCCCTCGCCGAGGGTGATGACCTTCGTGGCTTCCGTTACGGGCAAACGATCAGCATACTCGCGGATTACTCCGCGCCATTGGTGAGCCACTTAGACCCCTTCTACCCGCAGTACGGATGTGACGGAATTGATGACGTCGAGGCCCTTGACGGCCTCAACGGTTGCTGCGAGTGCAGCTTCGGATGCACGGTGCGTCACGATCTTCAGCTCGGCCGACTCAACATTCGAGGCAGAGTCGCGGTGGATCGTTTGACGCATGATTTCGATGGAAACGCCGTTTTCCGCAAAGATATGGGCAATCCGGGCAAGCACGCCTGCCTGGTCAGCGACATCCAAGCCGATGTAGTAGCTCGTATCGGAGGCGTCAATGGTGAGCGCCGGAACGTGGCCGGTGGTGGTCTCGGTACGGCCGGGACCGCCCAGAACCAGGCGGCGGGCGGCGGAAACGAGATCGCCGAGCACAGCGGATGCTGTTGGTGTTCCCCCGGCGCCCTGGCCATAGAACATCAGTTCGCCGGCGTTTTCGGCCTCGATGAACACTGCGTTGAAGGCTCCACGGACAGCCGCCAGCGGATGCTCACGCGGGAGCAGAGTGGGGTGGACCCGCACCGAGATGCCACTGCCGTGGTCCGAAGAGTCGATCTTCTCGGCGATCGCGAGAAGCTTGATGACGAAGCCGGCTTCTTTGGCCGAGGCGATGTCTTCGGCGCTGACCTTGGTGATGCCTTCGCAGTAGACATCGTCCAGGGAGAAGCGTGTATGGAACGAAAGCGACGCAAGGATGGCAGCCTTCGCTGCGGCATCATGCCCTTCAACGTCCGCTGTCGGGTCCGCTTCGGCGTAGCCCAGTCGCTGGGCTTCGGCGAGGGCGTCAGCGAACTGCGCACCGGTGCTGTCCATCTGGTCGAGGATGAAGTTGGTGGTGCCGTTGACGATGCCCAGCACGCGGGTGATCCGGTCCCCGGACAGGCTGTCGCGGATGGGACGAAGGATGGGGATGGCGCCGGCGACGGCGGCCTCGTAGGACAGCTGCACTCCGGCTTTATCGGCCTCTTCGTAGAGGGTGGGTCCGTCCTGTGCAAGCAGGGCCTTGTTGCCGGTGACCACGCAGGCGCCGTTCTGGATCGCGGTGAGGATCAACGAACGGGCAGGCTCGATTCCGCCCATGAGTTCGATGACCAGGTCGGCGTCCTTGACCAGAGTGTCGGCGTCAGTGGTGAACAACTCGCGCGGCAGTTCGACGTCGCGCGGGGAATCGATGGTGCGGACAGCGATACCGGACAGTTCCAGGCGTGCACCGCTGCGGGCGGCAAGTGCCTCGGCGTCGTCAATCAGAATCCGCGCGACCTGGGCCCCAACGTTGCCACAGCCCAGCAGGGCCACTTTCAAGGTTCGCACTTCAGACATTCGCCACTCCCATGTCGCGATTCAAGAGATCTTCTTCGGTTTCGCCGCGGACGATCAACCTGGCGGCTCCGTCGCGTACAGCGACAACGCCAGGCCGGGCCAGGTAGTTGTAGTTGCTGGAGAGGGCCCAGCAGTAGGCGCCGGTACCCGGTACTGCGAGCAAATCACCGGCTGCCACGTCCGCGGGCAGATATACATCTCTAACAACTATGTCGCCGCTCTCGCAATGTTTGCCCACTACTCGGGACAGCTGCGGAGCCGCGGTGGAATCACGGGAGGCCAAAATCGCCGAATAATCCGCGTCGTACAGCACCGGACGGGCGTTATCGCTCATTCCACCGTCCACCGACACATAGCGGCGCGGATACGTAACGTTCTCCTGCCCTGCGTCAACGCCGGGAGCATCCACGCGGACCGTTTTGAGGGTGCCTACTTCGTAGAGGGTAAACGTGGTGCTGCCCACGATCGCCCGTCCCGGTTCAATTGAGATGCGGGGCGAGGCTATCCCCAGTTCGGCGCAGGTGGAACGCACGACGGCCGCCATCGCCTGCGCGATCTCGGCCGGCGGACGCGGAGTGTCCACCGGGGTGTAAGCGATTCCATAGCCACCGCCGAGGTCAAGTTCAGGCAGGACGATGGAGTACTTGCTCTGCATCGCGGCAAGGAACCGCAGAAGCTTTTCTCCTGCCACGGCAAAACCGTCAGGCTCGAAGATTTGCGAGCCGATGTGGCAATGCAGGCCCAGGAGCTCAATTCCCGGATAGGACGTCGCAGCTGCCACCGCTTCCTCGGCAGCGGACAGGCCGGCTTCCTCAGTGGTGTCTTCGGCCATGGAGAGGCCGAATTTCTGGTCCTCGTGGGCCGTGGCAATGAATTCATGCGTGTGGGCATGCACACCAGGAGTAAGGCGCAGCATGACTTTGGCGGTTTCGCCGCGGCTGGAGGCGATCTTGGCTACGCGTTCCAGCTCGTCGAGGCTGTCCACCACGATCCTGCCAACGTGCATGTCCAGCGCGCGGCTGATCTCCGCGTCCGACTTGTTGTTGCCGTGCAGGCCGAGATTCCGTCCTTCGATCCCGGCGCGGGCAGCAACGGCGAGCTCACCGCCGGAGCAGGTGTCCAGTCGAAGGCCTTCCTCTGCCACCCAGCTGGCTACTGCCGTGCACAGGAACGATTTGCCGGCGTAGTAGACATCCACTCCCCCACAAATGTCCGCGAATGCAGCATCGAAAGCGTCTTTGAAGGCCCGGGCCCGTGAACGGAAATCCGACTCGCTCATGACGAAGAGCGGAGTCCCGAACTGTTCCTTGAGTTCCTTGACCGAAACACCGTCGATGGCGACTTCACCGGCGTCATTCTTCGCCACCCCGGCCGCCCACATGGACGGCTGAAGGGCGTTGAGGTCTTCCGGGAGGGCCAACCATTCCGGTGCAAGAGGAGAAGCGTTGCTGGATTCTGTGGTCATTTCACTACATCCGTTCCGGCGCCGAAACACCGAGCAGTTCGAGTCCGTTGGCAAGTACCTGGCTGGTGGCGTCGTTCAACCACAAGCGTGTCCGGTTCACGTCCTGGACAGGCTCGTCGCCCTGCGGCGACACGCGGCACGCGTCGTACCAGCGGTGGTAGGCGCCGGCGATGACCTCGAGGTGGCGGGCCACCCTATGGGGCTCACGGAGCTCGGCGGCCTTGGCCACGATCGACGGGTAGCTGCCCAGGTAAGAGAGCAGTTCGTTCTCGGTTGCGTGGTCCAGGAGCGAGGCATCGAACACGGAACGGTCCACGCCGGCCTCGATCGCGTTGCGGGCAGTGCCACGTGAGCGGGCATGCGCGTACTGCACATAGAACACGGGGTTCTCGTTGGAGTTCTTCTTGAGCAGTTCCGGATCCAAGGTCAGCGGAGAGTCGGCCGGGAAGCGTGCCAGGGAGTAACGCACCGCATCCTTGCCAAGCCAGGAAATGAGATCCTTGAGCTCGATGATGTTGCCGGCGCGCTTGGACAGCTTGGCACCGTTCACGGAGACGAGCTGTCCAATGAGGACCTCGATATTGACCTCGGGGTCGTCGCCTGCGCAGGCCGCAATCGCCTTCAGCCGGTTGATGTATCCGTGGTGGTCGGCGCCGAGGAGATAGATCTTTTCGGTAAATCCGCGGTCCTTTTTGGACAGGTAGTAGGCAGCGTCGGCGGCGAAGTAGGTCGGTTCGCCATTGGCGCGGATCATGACGCGGTCTTTGTCGTCACCAAAGTCGGTGGTGCGCAGCCAGACGGCGCCTCCGTCGTCGTAGACATGCCCCTGCTCGCGAAGGCGCGCAACGGCGGACTCGATCGCTCCGGCGTCGTGCAGTTCCTTTTCGGAGAAGAAGACATCAAACTCCACGCCGAAGTCAGCCAAGGTGGTTTTGATATCCGCCATCTGGGCCTCGTAAGCAGCAGCCCGAATGACCGGCAGGGCGGCTTCATCCGTCAGTTCGCGGATGTCCGGGTGTGCCTTCAGGACCTCGTCGCCAAGCTCGCGGATGTACTCGCCCGGGTATCCGCCCTCGGGAACACCCCTGCCATGAAGGCGGGAAAGCACGGAGTTGGCGAAGACGTTCATCTGCGAACCGGCGTCATTAATGTAGTACTCGGCCGTGACGTCAGCACCTGATGCACGCAGGACACGGGCAATGGCGTCACCTAGCGCCGCCCAGCGGGTGTGGCCAATGTGCAGCGGACCCGTGGGGTTTGCGGAGACGAACTCCATGTTGACGACGCGGCCCGCGAGCGCCTGGTTGGTGCCGTAGGCGGATCCGGCCTCAACGATGGTCTTGGCAAGGGTTCCGGCCGTAGCGGCATCCACGGTGATGTTCAGGAAGCCCGGTCCGGCGATTTCCACGCCGGCGACGCCGGGGATGCCCTGGAGATGGTTGCTCAGGATGCCTGCAAATTCGCGGGGATTCATCCCGGCCTGCTTGGACAGCTGCAGGGCGATGTTGGTGGCCCAATCACCATGGTCCCGGTTCTTGGGTCGCTCCACGCGCACGGCGTCGGGCACAGCAGATTCCGTCAGGGCGATTTCGCCAGTGGAGACAGCGACCTTAAGGCAGGCGGATATGGCAGCAGAGAGTTCATCGGGAGTCACGGATCTAGCCTACCGGTGGCCCGCAAAGACGCGGAATTGGTGGGCCCGTATGTGGACAATCCGGACACAGCCGGCGCACAGGGACCGCAGGCAGCCGCCACAGACTGAACCATTACGCTGATTTCAACGTTGTGAAGAACATGGACGCCGACCGCGCCCCTCATCCGGGGCCTGCCAGTGCCATGACCACGAGCCCCACGACGACACACTTCCGGTTGAACTTGTCCAGTTGAAACGAGCAGAATCATGACTACGCCACTCCGCAAGAGCATCTATGTTGGCATTGCCGGCCTCTCCATCGCGGGAACAGCCGCTGGATGCGCGCCCAGCACCCAAGCGCCTGCCACCCAAGCGCCGGCCACCCAGGAGGGCGGCCAGGCCTCGACAGGCAGCCCTTCGCCCACCGGCTCGTCCGCCATCGCTACCACCGGAGCTTCCACCTACAAGGACGGTACCTACAGTGCGGATGGAACCTACACGTCACCGAATGGGCAGGAAACAGTAGGCGTGGAACTGACACTGGCCGCCGATAAGGTCTCAGCGGTGAACATCACAGTCCACCCCTCCAACCCCAACACCAAGAAATTCCAAGGTGAGTTTGCCAGTGGCATCGCGGCACAGATTGTCGGGAAGGACGTGGACGAACTGAAGGTGTCCAAGGTGGCCGGTTCTTCCCTCACGTCCGGGGGGTTCAATGATGCCCTCGAGCAGATCAAGTCGCAGGCCAAGTAGCGGTCATGCCGCATCCGGGCTGGAGCAACTTCAGCTTCGACGGGATCGGCACACGGTGGGAAATTTCGACGCCGGGTCAGCTGGCTCCCGTTCTCACCGGGGAGTTGCTTGCCGCTGTCGAAGCGTACGACAAGACGTGGTCGCGTTTCAGGGCCGATTCCCTGGTGGCCCGCCTCTCCTGCGGTCCGGGCAGCATCACGTTGCCGGACCACGCCACCGGGCTTCAGGAACTGTATGCCACGGCCTACCGCTTGAGCGACGGAGCCATGACCCCTCTTATTGGAAGCAGCCTGGAAAGGCTGGGTTACGACGCCAGCTACTCCCTCATCCCGACGGGAGCAGCCCAGGCACCACCCCGTTGGGAGGACGTCCTTGAGTGGACAGGCACGACGATGACCGCCAGGGAACCCTTGGTGGTGGACATCGGCGCGGCCGGAAAAGGCCAGCTAGTGGACCTGTTGGGAGGGATACTCCGGGGAGCGGGCCTCGATGATTTCCTGGTGGATGGCAGCGGCGACATGCTTCATTCGGGGGCCCATCCCGTCAGTGTCGCGCTGGAACATCCTTACAACCCACGACAGGCCATTGGGACCGTCGAGTTGGACAACGCGGCGCTGTGCGCTTCGGCGGCCAACCGCCGGGCATGGGACGACGGCCTGCACCATGTCCTGGACGGCACCACCGGAAAGCCGGTCCACACCACAGTGGCCACATGGACCATGGCGGCGAGCGCCCTGGTCGCGGACGGGTTGGCCACGGCATTGTTCATGGTGGATCCTGCACCGCTTGAGAAGGAATTCGAGTTCTCGTGGCTCAGGGTCTCTTCGACGGGCAGTGCCGCGTTTTCGTCAGGTTTTGAGGGGAGACTGTTCACATGATTGCTGCCAAGTCCCGCGTTGACACCTGGTTGGGCCGCTTCACCATGTACCGCTTGATCCTGTGGGTCCTCGGGGTGCTGGTGGTGTACAGCATGATCCTCAACATGCTGGGGTGGCTGACCTTCGGCCTGCCGGAGATGCTGGTCCACCTGCTCCTGTGCTTGGGCGTTACGTATGGATCGAACCGTTTGCTCGCCGTCGTATTCCGTGTCAGACCACACACGGAGTCTTCACTCATCACGGCTTTGCTCCTCTACTTCCTGTTCTGGCCCGCTTTTGGGCTCACCGACATGGCCGGTGTGGCGCTGGCATGCGTATTGGCGAGCGTGTCCAAGTACGCTTTGGCCTTTCGCGGCAGGCACATCTTCAATCCGGCCGCCGCTGGCGCATTCATCACCGGCCTGACCGGCTTGAACATTGCTACGTGGTGGGCGGCAACCCCGGCGATGCTGTGGTTGCTGGTGCCGGGCGTTCTGCTGGTCCTGTACCGTACCCGCAAGCTGCTCATGGCCACTGTGTTCCTCGTGGTGGCAAGCGGGATCATCACCCTTGAGCTCCTGAACCGGAGCATGACCTTCGGGCAGGCTTTGTGGCAGACCCTGGCCCAACGGCCCCTTCTGTTCTTCGTGGGCTTCATGCTGTCCGAGCCGCTCACCCTTCCTCCCCGCCGCTGGCAGCAGCTGGCGCTTGCCGCCGTCGTGGGTGTTGTCTTCGCGGTTCCTTACAACTTCGGTTTCGTGGCCAATTCCCCGGAACTGGCGCTGCTGCTGGACAATCTCATCGCTTTCTTCCTGGGCCAACGGGGCGGGGTGGAACTGACGTTCAAGGAATCACGGGTCTTGACGCACGGGAGCACGGAATTCCGTTTCGAACCGGCGCGGCCGGTCCGTTTTGCCGCAGGCCAGTTCATGGAGCTGAACCTGCCGCATTCGCGTTCGGACGGCAGGGGCCGTCGTCGGATTTTCAGCATCACCAGCGCTCCCGGTGCGCCTGAAGTGACTTTTGGCGTGGGTACCGCCGAGCCTTTGTCGAGCGCCAAGAAAGCATTGCTTGCCCTTCGGCCAGGGGAAACCGTTTCCGCCACTGCCGTTGGTGGGGACTTTCTTCTCCCGCACGACGCCGGCAAACCGGTCCTGTTGATGGCCGCAGGTATCGGTATTACGCCTTTCTTGTCGCAACTGGCGGCCGACGGCACCGCCCGCGACACCGTGGTGCTGTATCTGGCGAAGAGCCGGGACGAGCTGGCATGGGTGGAACAGCTGGAAGCCTCAGGAGCTACCGTGATTGCCCGGCTCGCCGACGGTTCCACTCCCCCGGAGTTCATGCGCGACGCCGGCACTTCCAGAATCGATGCAGCGCGCCTGAAGGAACTGGTTCCGGACATCGCAGACAGGGAAGTATTCGTCTCCGGCTCACCCGCCAGCGTTGATTCCCTGCGGTCCGCGGCACGCGGTGCAGGCGCCCGACGGGTCCATGTTGACTCGTTCGCCGGGTACTGAAGCGACGCGGGCCGCTTCCCGCTGATGGCGGGACTCACAACGGGCCGGATGTGGGCCCGTGTTGCAGTTTTCATTTGCGGCGCCGTGGCTGCTAAGCTCTAGGACGTCCCACCGGCAACGGAGGGATACCCTGGATGCCCTCGTAGCTCAGGGGATAGAGCGTCTGCCTCCGGAGCAGAAGGCCGTAGGTTCGAATCCTATCGAGGGCACAAACGAAAACCCCGCCAGTCCTGCTGGCGGGGTTTTCTGCATGCCGGCTACCGACTATCACTTACGGGCTTGCCGGGACCATGCCGCAAAATTGTCCGGCCTTGCTCCTAGGCTGATCCCAGTTGGTCTTTCCGATAGCAAAAGGGGTTTGCCGTGATGTGTTCCATCGTCCCGCCGTACATGCTTCGCAGGATTGCTGCCCAGAACGAACCCCGGCTCCGGGCGGTCGCCCGTGCAGCCAAGGAATCCCTGCTGCACATCAAGGGCCTGCAGGCCATCCGGACCGCTCCGGTTCCCGCGGCACCGCCCAGCGCACGGCAGGCCAAGCCAGGGCCGCCCAAGCGGACCATCTTCGATGCCCTCACCACTGAGGATCTTCCCGGTCAGCTGGTTCGCAAGGAAGGCGCTGCCCCCGTCGGGGACGCCGCGGCTGACGAAGCATATGACGGACTTGGTGGAACGCACCGTTTGTACGGTGAAGTTTTTGGGCGGGATTCCATTGACGATGCCGGACTGCCGCTGGATGCCACTGTCCATTACGGAAAGCTCTACGACAATGCCTTCTGGAACGGCAGCCAAATGGTTTTCGGAGACGGGGACGGACAAATCTTCCAGAGGTTCACAAAATCCGTCAGCGTCATCGGACACGAACTGGCCCATGGGGTCACGCAGTACACAGCCAACCTGGCCTACCGCAACCAGGCCGGCGCGCTCAATGAGTCGATGTCGGACGTTTTCGGCGTCCTGGTGGAGCAGTACATCAAACAGGAGTCCGTGGAGCAGGCCAGTTGGTTGATTGGACAGGGTTTGTTCACCGAGCAGGTCCAGGGAGCAGCCCTCCGCTCCATGAAGGCTCCCGGTACCGCGTACGACGACGACATCCTGGGCAAGGACCCGCAGCCGGACTCGATGGACAGCTACGTCCGCACCAGTGCGGACAACGGAGGCGTGCACATCAACTCGGGCATTCCAAACCGGGCCTTCTATCTGGTGGCAGCAGAACTCGGCGGCAAGGCCTGGGAGGCACCGGGCCAGATTTGGTACGGGACCCTGACCAGCGGAGCGCTCCCTGCTACGTGCACTTTCGGGAAGTTCGCCAGGACGACGCTGGCAACGGCCGAGGAACTCTTCGGCAGCGGATCACCGGAGCATGACGCCGTCCGGAAGGCGTGGGACACTGTGAAGGTCAAGGTTTAGTCACGAGGCGGGACCGGACGCGCTGCATCCGGACCGCTCACGGGCTGACGTCGCAGGGGTAGAACGAGAAGCCGCCAGTCATGAAAATTACGGTTCAACGCAGTGGAGGAATCGCCGCGATGACACGTGTCTGGAGTGTGGAAGCCGTATCCCCGGATGAGAAGGAGCGATGGCTTCCGATTGTCGAGGCCTGCCCCTGGGATGAAGCCAAGGGCCAGGCCCGGGCGGTCAATGAACCGGACCGCTTCATGTACTCGATCCGGGCCGGACAGCACCGCGCCACCCTGCCGGACCGTGCCGTGACCGGACCGTGGCAGGAACTGATCGAGTGCGCCAAAGCCGAAGGCTCCGAGTCGCGGGGAACCACCGGCCGGCGCCGTTAGCCAGCACTTGACGCCGTCAGATGGCTTCGGCCAGTTGCCCTCGAAAAGCCCGGCGGTAGCTCTGCGGACTCGTGTCGAGCACTTTGGCGAAATGGTGCCGCAGCAGGACCGAATGCCCGAATCCGGCTTCGCGGGCGACTTCGTCAATGTTCAGCTCTGTGGTTTCCAACAGTTCCTGTGCCCGGAGCACCCGCTGGGAATTCAGCCACGCCGCGGGCGTGGTCCCGGTTTCGGCCCGGAAGCGCCGGGCGAATGTGCGTGGTGACATGTGAAGCCGTGCTGCCAGTTCGTTGACGCTGTGTTCCTCGTCAAGGTGTTCCACCATCCACCGCAACAGCGCTTCCATGGGCGCCGATCCGCACGTCGGCATCGGCCGGTCGATGAACTGGGCCTGCCCGCCGTCGCGGTGCGGCGGTACCACCATATCGCGGGCGATGGCGGCGGCCACGTTGGCGCCAAGCTCCACGCGGACAAGGTGCAGGCAAGCGTCAATGCCCGCTGCAGTGCCTGCACTGGTGATGATGGTGCCGTCCTGTACATAGAGGACGTTCTCATCCACGATCACGGATGGATACCGGCTGGCCAGGTCCTGGGAATAGTGCCAGTGCGTAGTACAACGCCGTCCGTCCAGCAGTCCTGCCCGGGCAAGCGCATATGCTCCTGAGCAAATGGACATCACCCACGCTCCCCTGGCGTGCGCCGCCCGCAAGGCTTCGAGGACGGATTCAGGGACGACTTTATCCCGGCCAAACGGCGCCATGATCACGAGGTCGGCATCGGCCGCCGCCTCAAGGCCAAGGTTGACGTGCAGGGAGAGCCCGGACTTCATGCGAACGTCCCCCGGCTCCGGGGTAACGACACGGAAGTCAAAGGCCGGAACTCCAGCCCCGCGGTCCGATCTGTCGATCCCGAAAACCTCGAAGGCCGTGCCGAACTCGAACACGGAGAAGTCCGGAACCACGATCACTGCGACTGTTTTCAACATACTTCCAGTGTGGCAGAAAATTATCTAAATGGGGCATTTCTGCCACTGTTTCTTGCGCCTGCACAGGAGCAATCTGGAGACATGGAAATCTTCGGAATCATCCTCTTCATCGTCCTCATCACCGCCGTCGCAGCCACCATCTCAGCCCTGCTGAAAGACGGACGCGGCCACAACCCTCCTGTCACGTCAAGGGAACCCTGGAGCGCCTTCGAGGCACCCAGCGCCCCGTACTGGAATCCACGCATCTACTAGGGCATGCCAGCCCACTGCAAGGTCAGCCCGACATCTACAATCGGCGCCCGCCAGTCCAAGGATTACTGCAGAGATCCTTTGACCGGCGGGCGCCCTTCTGTATGCCTGGCCGCCGCACCGTGGCGCATGGGCTAGATTCACTTGCATGATCCAAACCTCGGCCCGGCTCCTGCAGCTGTTGTCACTGTTGCAGGTCCGCCGGGAATGGACAGGCCCCGCCCTTGCCCACCGCATGGGAGTCACTGAACGTACTGTGCGTCGGGACATCGACAAGTTGCGTAATCTCGGATACCCCATACATGCCTCCCCCGGCATTGCCGGCGGGTACCAACTGGGGGCCGGCGCCCAATTGCCGCCATTGCTCCTGGACGACAACGAGGCCTTGGCCGTGGCACTGGGCCTCAACTCCGTGGCTGCGGGGCCTGTGGCAGGGATCGGCGAAGCGTCCGTCCGCGCTTTGGCAAAAGTGGAGCAGGTCCTTCCCTCCCGGCTCCGCCCCAAATTCGCCATGCTCAAGGCCGCCGTCACAACGCTTCCCAGCAACGCTGCCAGCGTCGATCCCCAACAACTGACCGTTGTCTCGGCGGCAATATCGGATCGGCGCCAGATCTCCTTTGATTACGTCAAGTCCGATGGCGACGCTTCACGCCGGCTGGTCGAACCCTACAGGTTGGTGGACACGGGACGGCGCTGGTACCTGGTTGCCTGGGACGTGGAACGCGAGGATTGGCGAACGTTCAGGGCCGACCGGTTTGCCTCGCTGCCGACCGAGCGGAAGAAGTACGCGCCCCGTCCATTGCCGGCGGAGGACCTGGCGGCCTACGTCCAGCAATCCATTACCCGCTCCCCCTACAGGTTCGACGTCGTTGTGCGCCTCCGCGCCCCGCTCGCCGAGGTCGCCGCCGTCGTCAGTTCCCAGTACGCGACGCTGACGGCCGACGGAGCGGAAGCAACGATCCTGCGGTCCGGATGGGACAACCTGGCGGCGCCGGCAGCCTACCTCGCTGCCCTGGACCTGGACTTCGAGATTCTCGAGCCGGAGGAATTCCGGTCATTTGCACGGCACCTCTCGCACCGGCTCAGTGCCGCCGCCGGGCCTGAAACAAACAGCGGAGCTGTCGCTGCGGACGCCGAACCCCGGCCACAGTAGACTGGCAGCAGCCATGACACTTCAAATTTCCTACCCCGCAGAGCTGCCCGTCTCCGAGCGCCGCGAGGATCTGATGGCGGCCATTGCCGCGAACCAAGTGACCATCATTGCCGGCGAGACCGGCTCGGGCAAGACCACGCAGATCCCCAAGATGTGCCTCGAACTCGGCCTCGGTGACAAGGGCCTGATCGGCCATACCCAGCCGCGCCGTCTGGCGGCCCGCACAGTGGCCGAACGCATCGCCTCCGAACTGGACGTCGAAATCGGCCAGGAAGTGGGCTTCCAGGTCCGTTTCACCGGCGAGGTCAGCGCCTCCACCAAGATCAAGCTGATGACTGACGGCATCCTGCTCGCCGAAATCCAACGGGACAAACTGCTCAGGAAATACAGCACCATCATCATTGACGAGGCCCACGAGCGAAGCCTCAACATCGACTTCATCCTGGGTTACCTCAAGCGCATCCTGCCGCAGCGTCCGGACCTGAAGATCATCATTACCTCGGCAACCATTGATCCCCAGCGCTTCGCCAAACACTTCGGCAGTGATGAAGAGCCTGCACCCATCATCGAGGTCTCCGGCCGCACCTACCCGGTGGAGATCCGCTACCGCCCGCTTACACAGCCTGCGGACGCTGATGACGAGACCTCGGACGACGAACTCGAAGAAGACCGCGATCCCCTTGACGCCGTCTGCGATGCCGTGGACGAGCTCGCCAAGGAAGCACCGGGAGACATTCTCATCTTCTTCTCCGGCGAGCGTGAAATCCGCGACGCCGCCGAGGCCATCAACGGCCGCATCCAAAGCAACCGGCGACTTGCAGGCACCGAAGTCCTTCCCCTCTTTGCCCGGTTGAGCCTCCAGGAACAGCACCGGGTCTTCAATCCCGGGGGTAAACGTCGCATCATTCTGGCCACCAACGTGGCCGAAACCTCGCTTACTGTCCCGGGTATCAAGTACGTGATCGACACCGGCACTGCACGCATCTCGCGCTATTCGCACCGCACCAAGGTCCAACGCCTGCCCATCGAGCGGGTCTCCCAGGCATCGGCCAACCAGCGTTCAGGCCGTTGCGGCCGCGTGTCGGAGGGCATCGCGATCCGCTTGTATTCGGAAGAGGATTTCGAATCACGTCCGCAGTTCACGGATCCCGAGATCCTCCGGACCAACCTCGCCGCTGTCATCCTGCAGATGACGGCCATGGGTGTTGCCCGCGGACCCAAGGACGTGGAGAACTTCCCGTTTGTGGAACCCCCGGAGACCAGGGCCATCAACGACGGCGTGACCCTGCTGCGCGAACTCGGCGCCTTAAGCCCGGCAAAGTCCGCCGATGCCCGCGGCAACGGCCGAAGCGGCGGTGGACTGACCGCCGTCGGGCAGAAACTTGCCCAACTGCCGGTGGACCCGCGGCTTGGCCGGATGATCGTGGAAGCAGGAAAGCGCGGATGCGTCCGCGAAGTCATGATCCTCGCCGCCGCGCTGACCATCCAGGATCCGCGTGAACGGCCAACGGACAAACAGCAGCTCGCCGCGGAAAAGCATGCCCGTTTCCGCGACGAGATCTCGGACTTCACCGGATTCCTCAACCTCTGGAACTACATCCAGGAGAAGCAGCGCGAGCTGTCCTCCACTCAGTTCCGCAAACTGTGCCGCAACGAGTTCATCAACTACCTGCGCGTGCGCGAATGGCAGGACCTTTTCACACAACTCCGGCAGCTGGCCAAGCCCCTGGGCATCGCGCTGGATAACAAACGCGAAGCCGACCCTGTGGGGAACTACGAGGGCATCCACATCAGCCTGCTATCCGGGCTGCTCAGCCACATTGGCCTTCTCGATGAGCGCAAGCGCGAATATGCCGGGGCACGCGGAAGCCGTTTTGCGATCTTCCCCGGTTCGGCGCTGTTCAAGAAGTCACCCACTTTCGTCATGGCCGCAGAATTGGTGGAGACCAGCAGGTTGTGGGCTCGCGTTGCTGCCAAGTTCGATCCTTTATGGGCCGAGCAGGTGGCCCCTGATCTGGTGAAGCGAACTTACAGCGAGCCGCACTGGTCCTCCCGCCAGGGTGCGGTACTGGCCCACGAAAAGGTCACGCTCTACGGAGTGCCCATCATTCCGAACCGCCGGGTAAATTACGGACGCATCGATCCGGAGCTCTCCCGCGAGTTGTTTATCCGGCACGCGCTTGTGGAAGGCGAATGGAAGACCCACCACAAGTTCTTCCATCGCAACCGGGCACTCCTGCAGGAAATAGAAGAGCTCGAAACCCGCATGCGACGGCGCGACATCCTGGTTGACGACCAGACTCTCTTCGAGTTCTATGACGCACGCGTGGGCAAGGACGTGGTCTCCGAGAGGCACTTCGATAAGTGGTGGAAGGATGCCCGGCAGTCGGATCCCCATTTGCTGGACTTCGATCAATCGCTGTTGATGAGCGAAGACGCCGAGGCACTGGATGACTCCGCGTATCCCAAAACGTGGCTTCACAAGGGCTTCGAGCTTCCCCTGAGCTACGAGTTCCACCCTGTGGCACCCGGATCCGCTCCCAATCCTTCCGACGGCGTTACCGCTGAAGTTCCGGTACTTTTCCTCAACCAGCTGGACGATGCCCCGTTCCGCTGGCAGATTCCCGGCCAACGGGTTGAGCTCGTCACGGCGCTCATCAAATCCCTTCCAAAGCAGGTACGGAAAAACTTCGTGCCGGCACCGGATGTGGCCAGGCAAGCCACCGCGGCGTTGGAAGCGGACTTCGATCCCGCCGTCGACGAGCTGGAGCCTTCCCTGGAGTTGGTCCTGCGCCGACTCAGGGGGCACATCATTCCGCCCGGCTCGTGGAACTGGGAGGCGGTACCTCCGCATTTGCGCGTCAGCTTCAAAGTGGTGGACAGCAAGGGAAAGGTCCTGGACGAGGGCAAGGACCTCGCTGAACTGCAGGAAAAACTGGCACCGGCCACCCGCCGCGCCATCGCCGAATCACTGGGTGCCACGCCGGCAACCACGCTGCGGACCCCCAGTGGCAAGGGAACGGCCAGCCAAGCCGCGCCACCAGCCGGAGCCCCGGCACCTGGCGAAGGAACGGTAGCCGAACGGACCGGCATCACCGAGTGGGATTTCGGCACCGTGGATCGCCAGGTCAGCCGTGCTGTGAAGGGGCATGCCGTCACGGGGTTCCCCGCCCTGATGGACGAGGGGAAGTCAGTGGCCCTGCGGGTGTTCCAAAGCAAGGCAGAGCAGGAAGCCGCCATGCGAAGCGGCGTCATCCGGTTGCTGGCCCTGCGGATACCTTCTCCGGACCGCTATGTGCTCGAACACCTGAGCAACACCGAAAAGCTCACCTTCAGCCAGAACCCCCACGGTTCGGTGAGCGCCCTGATTGCGGACTGCGCATTGGCCGCGATCGACAAACTCGTGCCCCAGGAACTGCCATGGGACAGGGAGTCCTTCGATGCTCTCTATGAGGTAGTCAGGGCAGAACTGATCGACACCGTTTTCACGGTGACGGCCGTCGTCGAACGCATCCTGGCCAGTACGCGGCGCATCCAGAAAGCGCTGAAGTCCAACGCCAGCCTGCCGCTCATCAGCGCCCTCAATGACATGAAGAGCCAGTTGGAGCAATTGGTCTTCCCCGGTTTTGTGGCACAGACGGGCTACGCCCAGCTCAGCCAGCTGCCGCGGTACCTGCAGGCCATTGAGAAGCGGCTGGAGAAACTTCCAGTCAACGTGCAGCGGGACAGCCTGAACATGGGCATCGTGCAGGCGCTGGAGGATGACTACGACGACGCCGTGTCGGCGCTGCTCCCGGGACGGCGGGCGGGTGCTGAGTTAACCCGGGTGCGCTGGATGATCGAGGAGCTGCGGGTGAGCCTCTTCGCGGTCGAACTCGGCACGGCCTATTCCGTTTCGGAGAAACGCATCCGCACGGTCCTCAACCAGGCACTGGCCCCGGCGTAACCCGAAGCACAAAAAACCCGGCGGTGCGTGTACAGCACCGCCGGGTTAAGAACAACGCGGAGTCAGTCTTCCGGGACAGCGTCTCCGTGTCCGGCTGAACGCAGCGCGGAACGCAGCTTTACGGCCGTCGCGTCCATCACCGCAGGGTCCGGGTTGTGATCGACATTGTGGATCTCAAAATCTGCTGTGGAATACGCAGGCCAGACGTGGACATGCAGGTGGTCCACCTCAAAACCCTCCATCAGGACGCCAACGCGCTTGGCGTCGAAGAGCCCTTCCTGCACCTTGCCGATGCTCTGGGCGACATCCATGACCTTGGCCAGAAGCTCCGGCGTGGCATGCGTCCAGGAGTCCACTTCCTCACGCGGAACCACCAGGGTGTGGCCCTGGGTAATGGGGGCTATGGTCAGGAAAGCCACCACTTCCTCGTCTTTCCACACGAAGCGGCCCGGGATCTCCCCGTTGATGATCCTGGTAAACAATGTGCTCATGCGTCTGCCCTTTCGGAGGGTTCCTGAAGTGTTGCGGTATCCAGCACAAAACGGTACTTCACGTCGCCGGCCACCATGCGGTCGTAGGCCTCGTTCAACTGCCCGGCGCCAACAATCTCGATGTCGCTGGCCACTCCGTGCTCGGCACAGAAGTCCAGCATTTCCTGCGTTTCCTCGATGCCGCCAATCAAGGAACCGGCGTAGGCGAGGCGGCGACGGATAAGCAGGCCGGGGCTGACCGGGGGCATGTCGTCGGCAGGAAGCCCGAGTTGGAAGAGTGCACCGTCCAGCCGAAGCGTACGGAAGTAGGGGTTGAGGTCGTGCGGAGCGGCGACGGTATCAATAATGACGTCGATGCTGCGGTTGGCAGCCTCCATCGCGTCGGCGTCCTTGGACAGCACCACGTGGTCCGCGCCAAGTTCCCGGGCTGCGTCAAACTTCGACTCGGAGGTGGTGAACACCGTGACTTCGGCGCCCATGGCTTTGGCGAGCTTGACCGCCATATGGCCCAAGCCGCCCAACCCCACCACTCCAACGGAGTCGCCTTCTTCAACATCGAAGTACCTCAAGGGCGAGTAGGTGGTAATCCCGGCACACAAAAGCGGAGCTGCCGCAGCCGGGTCCAGGTTCCCGGGCACTCGGAGCACGAAGCGCTTGTCCACCACCACCGCCGTCGAGTATCCACCCTGGGTGACGGCGTCTTCGTGGCGGGGATCGGCTGCGCCGTAGGTGCCCACGTTGCCACGCTCGCAGTACTGCTCCAGTCCTTCAAGGCAGCTGTCGCATTCCCGGCACGAGTCCACCATGCAGCCCACGCCAACACGGTCTCCGACCGCGAAGTCCTCCACGGCGGATCCCACCCTGGTCACGCTGCCAACAATTTCGTGACCGGGAACCAGCGGATACGGGGGCTGCCGCCATTCTCCCCGTGTTGCGTGCACGTCAGAGTGGCACAGGCCGCAGAATTCGATGGCGATCTCCACGTCGTCTTCACCAGGCTCGCGGCGGGCCACTGTCAGGGGCACGAGTCCGCTCACCGGCGAAGTGGCGCCATATGCCGCAGCCAACACTCCAGTGGAGGGCTCGGAACCGGCAGTGTCCAAAGAGATGGTCTTCGCGAGGGGCGGGGGAACAGGACGTCCAGGATTCATGCTTCGACGCTACTCCCGTCGGACCGGCTCATGCTACTTGGGCCGTCGGCAGCGTCACCATAAGGACCCTCTCCGACCACTACCTCATTCGCCCCGTTGTTCGACCATTGCGAAAACGAACCGGGGAACAAGGCCGCGCTGAAGCCTGCAATTTCCAGGGCAGCGATCTCGTGGGAGGCGGTGACGCCGGAACCACAGTACACAGCAACCCTGGATGATGTGTCCAAACCCAACGCCTCGAACCGGCGCCGCAGCTCTTCGGCAGGCAGGAAGGTGCCCGCCTCCGAAACGTTCTGCGTGGTAGGCGCGCTGAAGGCACCGGGAATGTGCCCGGCCCGGGGATCGATGGGCTCCACCTCGCCTCTGTACCGCTCCCCTGCCCGGGCATCCAACAACACTCCATCGCGGCTCCACTGCGCCGCTTCCTGCTCAGTAATGGACGGCATTAGGCCATCGCCCAGGGAGACATTCCCGACGGCGGGACGCGCCTCGCCGGCTTCCAGGGCGTAACCGTGTGAGCGCCAGGCGGACAGGCCGCCGTCGAGGAGGTAAACGGAGTCCACCCCCGCGTTGCGGAGCATCCACCACGCCCGGGCGGCGGCCATGCTGCCGCTGTCGTCGTACGCAACCACCGTGTCGCCGTCGTTGATCCCCCAACGGCGGGCCGTCTCCTGGAAGCGGTCCGGCGAGGGCAAAGGATGGCGCCCGCGTCCTGGAGCGGCATGGTCCGCAAGTTCCGTCGGGAGGTCCACGAAGACCGCCGCCGGAAGATGGGCCTCAAGGTAGTTCGCGTGCCCGTCTGTCCGGCCAAGGACCCACCTCACATCCAGGAGTATGGTCCGCTCTCCCGATTCAAGGCGCCGGTGCAGCTCAGTGGCAGTCATCAGGGTGGCCATGGGTTCTCCTTCGTCCGGGGGGTGATGGCCCCGTTGCTGCCGGAACCACGTTTCCAGCCTAGGCTTATCCGGTGAGCAATTCGTGTATTCAGGACCGGACCTGGGCCAGCGAGGCCATCCGCACCATCGAGGCCGAAAACAACCGCTCGGCGGACACGCATCTGTACGCGGTGCCCCTGCCGGAACACTGGGGCGTGCAGCTGTACCTCAAGGATGAGTCCACGCACCGCTCGGGCAGCCTGAAGCACCGCCTGGCGAGGTCGTTGTTCCTCTATGGCCTCGTCAACGGCTGGATTACCGAGGGCACCACCATTGTGGAAGCGTCCAGCGGCAGCACGGCCGTCTCTGAGGCGTACTTTGCCCGGTTGATCGGCCTGCCCTTCATCGCTGTGATGACCAAAACCACCAGTCCGGAGAAAATCGCCCTCATTGAGGACTTTGGCGGCTCATGCTTGCTCGTGGACCATGCATCGGAGGTCTACGCCGTTGCCGAAGAGACCGCACGGACGTCCGGCGGCCACTACATGGACCAGTTCACCTACGCCGAGCGGGCAACTGACTGGCGTGGCAACAACAACATCGCAGAATCGATCTTCGAACAACTTGCCCTCGAAGAGCACCCGGTGCCCGAATGGATCGTCGTCGGAGCAGGCACAGGCGGGACCAGCGCAACCATCGGCCGATACCTTCGCTACAACCGTTACCCCACACGCCTGGCGGTGGTGGACCCGGAAAACTCGGCCTTCTACCCTGCGTGGCGGGACGGCAACGCGGCGGCAGCGTCCGGTCTGCCTTCCCGCATCGAGGGCATCGGCCGGCCCCGCTCGGAACCAAGTTTTGTTCCGGCCGTCATCGACCACATGATCCAGGTGCCCGACGCCGCATCCGTCGCGGCCATGCGCCACCTCCGCAAACTGACCGGGCTTCACGCTGGCCCTTCCACAGGCACCAACTTGTGGGGTGTCTGGCAGCTGGTCGCCCGGATGGTGGCCGAAGGACGCAAAGGCAGCATCGTTTCACTCATGTGCGACGGCGGCGACCGTTATGTTGGCAGCTATTACGACGCCGGGTGGCTCGCGGCCCATGGCCTGGATCCGGCTCCACACGAGAAAGTGCTGGACCGGTTCCACGACACAGGAGTGTGGCCCGGCTAGACCTCTACCGACTCCCGGGGCGCGAGCCGCGTGTAGCTGGTGCCGTACCGTGCACCGATCCGCGTTACATGACCCTCGACGACGCCACGCCCGAGTTCGTTGAGCAGGCCGTCGTGGACCGGGAAGGCCCTGGGGGCGCGGACGGAAATGACGAAGTCCACAACCTCGCCGATCTTGGACCACGGGGCGTGGATGGGGACCAGCAGTGTTTTGACTTCGATCCCGTCCGGGACCACGAAGGAATCTCCGGGGTGGAACACGTTGTCGTCCACAAGGTAGCCGATATTTGCCACCACCGGGATCTGGGCATGGATGAGGGCGTGCTGTCCGCCGAAAGTCCGGATGCTGAAACCGGCGACGTCAAAGGATGAACCGGGGTCGACGGAGTGCACGCGGTCGGCGATGTCACTTTCTTCCTGCAGTGCGGCAGCTACCCTGGCCGGCGCATGGACCACCAGGTCAGGATTGCTCCGCAAAGCTTTGATGACCTCCGGGCTGTCGAGGTGGTCGTTGTGCTCGTGCGTTACCAGCACGGCGTCAGCTCCGTTCAACGCTTCGGCGGATTCGGAGAACGTCCCGGGATCAATCACCAGGACTTTTCCTTCCTTCTCCAACCGGACACAGGCGTGGGTGTACTTGGTGAGCATCATGAGGCCAGCCTAGGGGCGGCCGCTGAGAGTTTCCAAGCAGCCGCTGCTGCTAAAATCGAAGTTTGCCAGCATCCCCACGGAAATGAGCCTTTTCATGCCACACGGCACCAATTCCGCCACTACGGGCCCGGCCGGGCCGGTGACCGGCGGCGTCAAGGAGCAGCGCGTCACCAAGCAGCGCTTGGCCGTGAGTGCAGCGTTGGACGAATTGGATGACTTCGTCAGCACCCAGGAGCTGTACCGCCTGATGCAGAACAAGGGCATTTCGGTGTCCTTGGCTACCGCCTACCGCATTCTCCAGTCCCTGGCCGATGATGGCCTCATCGACGTCCTCCGAAATGGTGAGGGTGAGGCCGTCTACCGTCGTTGTGCCGTCACGGGCCACCACCACCACCTTCTGTGCCGGAACTGCGGCAAGGCCGTCGAGGTGGAGGCACCCGCCGTCGAGACCTGGGCAGCACGCACGGCTACTGAACACGGCTTCACCGAAGTAGCCCACACAGTGGAGATCTTTGGTCTGTGCCCCGAGTGCACCGCCAAAAAGGCCGCAGGAAAACTCTAGAGAGCCCCGGCCGGCTGGTCCCGCGTGACCCGGCCGTTCAGGCCGCGGTTGCTCCGCACCCGGCCAATAATCCGGCACACCACGTAAATCAGGAAAGACAACGTCGTCACATACGGGCTGATGGGGATGCGGCTGCCGAGGGCCAGCAGAATGCCGCCCACAGTGGCAATCAACGCGAAGGCTACACTTAGGACCACCACCAGCTTGGGTGAGGTGGTCACACGCAACGCCGCCGCTGCCGGCGTAATCAGCAGCGCAAGGACAAGCAGCGCACCGACTATCTGGATGGACAGTGCAACACTGATGCCCAGCAGCACCATGAAGCCGATCGCCAGGCCGCGCACGGGAACACCCCGGGCTTCAGCCATTTCCGGGTCTACGCTGGCAAAGCTCAGGGGACGCCAGATGGCGAGCAAGGCGATCATCACGACCACCGCGGTTCCCGCCAACGCCTGCAGCTGAACGGTATCCACCGAGACAATCTGTCCGGTCAGCAGTCCGAACTTGTTGGCAGCCCGGCCTTCATACAGTGCCAGGAACAGAATTCCCAGGCCCAAGCCAAAGGGCATGATGACGCCGATGATTGAGTTCTTGTCCCGTGCCCTGACACCCATGAAGCCGAGCAGGACGGCGGCCGCCACCGAACCGATCAGGGAACCGAAGATGATATCGGCTCCGATCAGAAGCGCGAAGGCCGCCCCGGCAAAGGAGAGCTCGGAGATGCCGTGGACGGCGAAGGCCAAATCCCGTTTCATCACGAACGTCCCAACCAGACCGCCCAGGAGTCCCAGTACGGCACCGGCCCAGAGCGAGTTCTGGACAAGGACCAGCAGTTCGCCGTAGTTCTCGAAGTTGAAGATGGTCTGCAGAATGGTGTCCAGATCCACTTAGAGGTCCTCCCCTGCACTTGCGTGGGCGTCGTCATGGAAGTGCGTGGTGGCGTCCGGCAGACCGACGACGACGATCCTCCCGTTGGTGTGGATGACCTCCACATGGCTGTCGTACAGTTCGGACAAGACTTCCGTAGTCATGACCTCCTGCGGCGTTCCGACCCGGAACTGGCCACCGGCCAGATAGAGCACGCGGTCCACGTAGTCGATCACGGGATTGATTTCGTGCGTCACGAAGACCACGGCGCTGTTCCGCTCGTGGCATTGCTGGTTGATCAACGAGCTGACGCCCTGCTGGTGGTGAAGATCAAGGGAGAGAAGAGGCTCGTCGCAGAGCAGGACCTGCGGTTCAGTGGCCAGCGCCTGGGCAACCCTCAACCGTTGCTGTTCGCCTCCGGAGAGCTGCCCGACCGGCACCTTGGCGTAGTCCGACGCTCCTACCAGTTCCAACAACTCGTCGATGCGCTGGTTGACCTTGCCGGACGACAACCGGATACCCCAGCGATGTCCGTCGATGCCCAGGCCCACCAGGTCCCGTGCGCGCAAGGGTGTATCCGGCGCGAAGGACTTCTGCTGCGGAATGTAGCCGATCCGCTTGCTGCCCCGTTCCACCGGATGCCCACCCAGGGACACGGTTCCGGAGTGCAGTTCCTGCAATCCCAGGAGGACCTTGAGGAAGCTGGTCTTGCCGCTCCCGTTCGGGCCGAGGACGGCGAAGAACTCTCCCGGGTTGATGTCGAGGTCGAGGTCCCTCCAGAGTGTCCTCTTGCCGAACTGCAGGCTGGCTCCGCGGAGGCTCACTACGGGTGTCAAAGGTTGTCCTCGATCCATACGCTGCTGTGAACGTAGTTTGTTGGGGGCCGCTGCCTGGCGTCCGGGTGGGGGCGCTACCGGCGGCGGTGGCGGCAGGCAAAAGGCCCCGCAGCCATCCTGAACATCTTAGGACGCCAGCGGGGCCCTTAACCGCATTGCCGGAGCCGGAAACGCCTACTTCTTCAGTGCGGATGAAACCGATTCCACATTGTCGGTCATCCATTGGACATAGTCCTTGCCCTCGGGCAGCGTTTCAGTGAAATTCAAAACCGGCACGCCGGCAGCCTCGGCTGCCCGTTTGACAGTTTCGGTCTGAGGACCGGCAGTCTGCTCGTTATAGGCCAGGAAACGGACCGAACCAGCACTGAGAAGATCAGTGGTTTCCTTCATGACGGCTGGCGGAACGTCCGTGCCCTCTTCTACGGCAGCGCTGTAGGCTTCCGGGGTCTTGTTCTCAAGGCCCGCAGCTTCCAGGAGGTACAGCGGCACAGGCTCCGTGATCGCCACGGGAGCGTGCCCGTCCGCAGCCTTCACGGCGTCGAGCTTTCCGGTCAGTTCAGTGAGCTTGGCTTTGAAGGCGTCCGCGTTGCCCGTAAAGGTCGCGGCCGAGTCCGCGTCCAGGCTGCCGAGCTTGCTTGCCACGGCATCGGCGAGCTTGCCCATGGCGTCCAGGTTGTACCAAACGTGCTCGTTGAACTCGCCGTGGTTATGCGTGTGGCCGTCCTCGGAGTGGGCCTCTTCGCTGTGGCTTTCCCCTTCGGGGGCGAGCCCTGAAATTTCGACGGCGCTGATCATGTTCTCATGGCCGATTTTGGTTTCATCGGCAATTTTGTGCAGGAATTCGTCATAGCCCCCGCCGTTCTCCACCACGAGCTTGGCTTTGGAGATCACCAGCTTGTCCTGGGCACTGGCCTCATAGGAATGAGGATCCTGGCTGGTCTTGGTGATGATGGCGTTGACGTTCACCTTGTCTCCGCCGACTGCTTTCACAATGTCGCCGTAGACGTTGGTGGACGTGACAACTTCGATGGCCCCGGAAGCCGAAGGACTGTTAGCTCCGGCCGTTCCGGCGCAGGAGGACAGCAGGAGCGCGGCCAGTCCTGCGGAAGCGGCTACGGACAGGCGGGCGGCGTAACGACGCACGTAAACCTCGGATCTACTCAAAATGAGAATCAAACACAATTACTGGGCAGATCCCAGTGTAGCTCTAATTGGGAATGATTCCTATTTAGCGAAAGGCGGGCATCGATTGAAAAATCGATGCCCGCCCGCACTCCAAGCTCTCAGGCGGTTATGCCTGGGCTTGTTGACCACCGAAGCGTCGAATGCCTGTCGCCTGGGTGGCATCGCGGATTTCGCCGACCAACTGCTCGATGACGTCTTCAAGGAACAAGACGCCCTGGGTGTCTCCACCGGCGCCAACAACACGGGCCAAGTGCGAGCCGGTGCGCTGCATGACGGACATGGCCTGCTCGATCTCGTCGTCCGGTGACAGGTTGGCCAAGGACCGGATGCGCCCCTCGGCAATGGGGTGCCTGCGACCCTCGTCCGGGATGGACAGGATGTCCTTCACGTGCAGGTATCCGGCCAGTTCGCCGTCGTCGTCCACCATCGGGAAACGGGAGAAGCCGGTACGGCTGACCGCTTTTTCCAGGTCGACGGGCGTGGAGGCCGTCTTGAGCACCACCAGCTTGTCCAGGGGCACCATGATGTGGGACGCCGTGTGCTCCGAGAACTCCAAAGCACCGCTGAGCAATCCGGTCTCATCGTCCACCAGGCCGTGCCGGGTGGATTCCTGGACAATCGACTGCACTTCCTCAAGCGTGAACGACGAAGACACTTCGTCCTTCGGTTCGATTTTCATCAACCTCAGGATGTGGTTCGCCAACCAGTTGAGGGACCAGATGACCGGGTTAACCACGCGGGCGATGAACATCAAAGGTGGCGCCAGCAGGAGGGCCGCCTTGTCCGCAACGGAAACCGAGATGTTCTTGGGGACCATCTCACCGAACGTGACATGCAGGAACGTGACGAACAGCAACGCGATCACGAAAGCGGAGATATCCGCCAGTTCGACCGGTACGCCCAGCAGTTCGAGCGGCTCCGCCAGGAGATGGTGAATGGCAGGCTCGGCAACCTGGAGGATCAGGAGCGAGCAGACGGTAATGCCCAACTGCGCACACGCCAGCATCAGCGACACATTCTCCATGGCGCGCAATGTTGTCTGCGCCCGCTTGGAGCCGGCCTCGGCCAGGGGTTCGATCTGGCTGCGGCGTGCCGACATGACGGCGAATTCGGCACCGACAAAGAAGGCATTGCCGATCAAAAGGACGACAAGCCAGACAATTCCTACCCAGTCACTCATACGGCACCTGCCTCGTGGTGGTCGGATCCGGCGTCGGCCTGCTCGTCATCACGGACTACGTGGTGGAAGCAGATCCTGTCGATTCTGCGGCCATCCATCCTGGTGACTGTCAGGGTGCCTCCCGGCGTTTCCACGACATCCCCCACCTTGGCTATCCGGCCAAGCTGGCTCATGACGTAACCACCCACGGTTTCATAGGCAGACTCGTCGGGAACGGTGAGATTCGGGATCTGTTCCGACACTTCATCCGGCCGCAGCAGGCCCGGAAAATACCAGTCGCCTGTCGCGCTCTGCAGGACGCCGGGCCGGACTTTATCGTGCTCGTCAGCGACCTCTCCAACGATTTCTTCGACCAGGTCTTCAAGGGTGGCAATGCCCGCCGTGCCGCCGTACTCGTCAAGCACGACGGCGAGTTGCAGGTTGCCTTCGCGCAGTTCAGACAGGAGGGCATCAAGGTGGATGGTCTCAGGGACCTGAAGGACATCGGTCATGATGGCACCGGCCTGGAGCTTGGCCCGACGTTCAGCGGGTACGGCCACAGCCTTTTTGACATGGACCACGCCGCGGATATCGTCCGTGGAATCGCCAATGACGGGGAAACGGGAATATCCGGTACGCCTCGCGGCGTCAAGGATGTCAGTCACCGGCTGGTCGGCGTCGATGGTCTCCATGCGGATCCGGGGCGTCATGACGTCCGCCGCGGTCCTTCCGGAGAAGTTCAAAGTACGGGCCACGAAGTTGGCCGTACCGGCATCCAACGTCCCGAGTTCGGCCGACCGGCGCACCAAGGATGCGAGCTCAGCAGGTGTCCGGGCTCCCGAGATCTCCTCCTTGGCCTCCAGGCCAAACAGGTTCAGGACCTTGTTGGAGAACCCGTTCAGCACCACGATGGCCGGCTTGAAGACGGCAGTGAACATCAGTTGGGGTCGGGCAAGCCGCTTCCCAAGCGGGAAGGCGAGGGCGATGGCCATGTTCTTGGGGACCAATTCGCCCAGAAGCATCGACAGCAGCGTGGCGAAGGCCATGGCCACGATCAGGGCAACGGAGTGCACGACCTCGCTCGGGAGGCCCAGCAGGCCGAGCGGCCCGAGGAGCAACTGCCCGACAGAAGGCTCCATGACGAAACCAGTCAGCAGCGTGGTCAGTGTGATGCCCAGCTGGCAACTGGAGAGCTGGGTGGAGAGCGACTTGAGGCACTTCAGCAACGGAGCCGCAGCGTGGTCGCCATTGTCAACAGCGCGCTGGACGCTTGCCTGGTCGAGGGCCACCAAGGAGAACTCAACAGCTACAAAGAAGCCGGTCCCGAGGATGAGGGCAAAACCGGCGAGAAGAAGAATCCATTCCACTTAGCGCATCCCTCCAAGGGCAGGCGCGTGCAACGGGGTTAAGGCCTTCGGCTCGGGGAATCGCCCCGGCGGAGGCTGGTCGGGTGCAGCGGACGCACGGTCTGCGGCACCACCGGCAGTGAACGCCGGCGCGTGATGGGCATGTGAACGGGTATTGCCGGCTCGACGGGCACGCTGTGCGGAGTTGCCAGATTGGCTCCCCCGACAGTTCCCAGGCCGGCACCTAGATTTACTGTCCATAAGACTTTCAGTCTACAGTCCGGCAACCGTGGTCTCCCTCAGGAGGGCCAACTTCGCAACAAAAAAGCAGAGCCACGCCACTAAGTCAGCCGCAACATGATTTAGGTCACCACTATTGGCAGTTAACCAACGATCCTAACTAGACTGTCAGGGGTCTGAGTTCGCGGGACCCGGACCCTGTCCCATCGTTGCGGAAAAGCAACTTTGGCCAGCGGGAAAACAACACTCATGGAAGAGGCGTATTTCAAGTGCCAGAGCAGCCCAGCCACCGTCTACCAGAGGAATTTGGCGGAAACGAGTGGCTCGTTGACGAACTGTACGAGCGGTACCAACAGGACAAGAACTCGGTGGACACCAAATGGTGGCCGCTCTTCGAATCCTTTGCTTCCGCTGACGGCACTTCTTCCAACGGAACCTCTGCAGCCCCATCAGCTGCCAATCCCCCTACCCAAGTACTTCCCGTCGTAGCTCCGGCTGCAGCGGCACCGGCACCGGCGCCGGCGGCCCCCGCAGCAGCGCCGGCCGCCGCCCCCGCGGCTCCGGCCGCACCCGCTCCGGCGAAAAAAGCACCTGCCACGGTTGCCCGGGACGGAGCAAAGAAGCCCGCCGCCGGCACCGCTGCACAGCCGATCCCTGCCCAGCTGCCCAAGAGCAACAAGGCCCCGACAGCGCCGGAAGAGGACGTGGTTTCCGTCCTCCGCGGCCCGGCCAAGGCCATCGCCACCAACATGGTCACCAGCCTCGAAGTGCCTACCGCTACCAGCGTCCGGGCTGTTCCGGCCAAGTTGCTCATCGACAACCGCGTCGTCATCAACTCCAACCTTGCCCGTGCCCGCGGTGGCAAGGTCTCCTTCACCCACCTCATCGGTTACGCCGTTGTCCGTGCGCTTTCCCAGTTCCCGTCAATGAACGTCTACTACGACGAAATTGACGGCAAGCCGAGCGCCGTGCAGCCCGCGCACGTCAACTTCGGCATCGCAATCGACATGCCCAAGCCCGACGGCACCCGCCTGCTGATGGTTCCAAACATCAAGAAGGCCGAGACCATGGACTTCGCGGAGTTCTGGCACACCTACGAGGACCTGATCAAGCGTGCCCGCAACGGCAAGCTCACGGCTGACGACCACGCAGGAACCACGGTCTCGCTGACCAACCCCGGCGGCATCGGCACCGTGCACTCGGTCCCGCGCTTGTCCAAGGGCCAGGCGGCCATCATCGGCGTCGGCGCACTTGACTACCCGGCCGAGTTCCAGGGCGCCAGCGAGAAGATCATCGCCCAGAACGCCATCAGCAAGATCCTCACCCTGACCTCCACCTACGACCACCGGGTCATCCAGGGCGCAGGCAGCGGCGAATTCCTCAAGCTCGTCCACCAGCTCCTCCTCGGCGCGCAGAACTTCTACGACGAGATCTTTGAAGCCCTGCGCATTCCCTACGAACCCGTTCGTTGGAGCCCGGACCTGCAGGTGGATCCCGCGGACGAGATCAACAAGGTTGCCCGCATCCAGCAGCTGATCCACTCCTACCGCGTGCGCGGCCACCTCATGGCTGACACCGATCCGCTGGAGTACGTGCAGCGCAAGCACCCTGACCTTGACGTCCTGACGTATGGACTCACCCTGTGGGACCTCGACCGCGAGTGGCCTACCGGTGGCTTCGGTGGCAAGCCGCAGCTTAAGTTCCGCGACATCCTCGGCGTGCTCCGCGATGCTTACTGCCGCACCACAGGCATTGAGTACATGCACATCCAGGAACCGGCCGAACGCAAGTGGTTCCAGGACCAGCTTGAGCACCCATACTCCAAGCCGAGCCGCGAAGAGCAGCTGCGCATTGTCTCCAAGCTCAACGCTGCAGAGGCCTTCGAGACCTTCCTGCAGACCAAGTTCGTCGGCCAGAAGCGGTTCTCCCTCGAAGGTGGCGAGTCCCTGATTCCGCTGTTGGACGCCGTCATTTCGGACGCCGCTGACGACGGACTGGATGAAGTTGCCATCGGCATGGCCCACCGTGGCCGCCTCAACGTGCTGACCAACATCGCTGGCAAGACCTACGCACAGGTCTTCCGCGAATTCGAAGGCACCCAGGATCCCCGCTCCGTCCAGGGCTCCGGCGACGTCAAGTACCACTTGGGAACCGAAGGTACCTTCACCTCGGACAACGGCAAGCAGACCAAGGTCTACCTCGCCGCCAACCCGTCGCACCTTGAAGCCGTCGACTCGGTGCTTGAGGGCATCGTCCGCGCCAAGCAGGACCGCCTGGATCAGGGCGAGTCCTTCCCGGTGCTGCCCATCATGGTCCACGGTGACGCCGCATTTGCCGGCCAGGGCGTGGTTGCGGAAACCCTGAACCTCTCGCAACTTCGTGGCTACCGTACCGGCGGTACCATCCACGTGATCGTCAACAACCAGGTCGGCTTCACCACTGCACCGTCTTCTTCACGTTCCTCCACGTACTCCACCGACGTCGCGAAGATGATCCAGGCACCGGTGTTCCACGTGAATGGCGATGACCCCGAAGCCGTGGTGCGCGTTGCGCAGCTCGCCTACGAGTTCCGCCAGCGATTCCACAAGGACGTCGTCATCGACATGGTCTGCTACCGCCGTCGCGGCCACAACGAAGGCGACGACCCCTCGATGACCCAGCCGCTCATGTACAACCTGATCGAAGCCAAGCGCTCCGTCCGCAAGCTGTACACAGAGTCGCTCATCGGCCGTGGGGACATCACCGAAGAAGAAGCAGAGCAGCTGCTCCGCGACTACCAGGAGCGCCTGGAGCGGGTCTTCGCCGAGACCCACGCCGCGCAGACGTCCCCGATCCCGATCATCACCGCGGACTCCGCGGCCGTTTCGGACATCGAGCGTCCCATTGCCCAGCAGGCGGACTTCGGGACCAATGCCCCCACGTCCACCGCGATTTCCGCTGAGACTCTTGCCCGCATCGGCAAGGCCCACCTGGAAATCCCCGAGGGCTTCACCGTCCACTCCAAGCTCAAGCAGCTGCTGGAGAAGCGCGAGCAGATGTCCCGTGAAGGCGGTATCGACTGGGGCTTCGGCGAAATCGCTGCCTTTGGTTCCTTGATCATGGAAGGCGTACCTGTGCGCCTTGCAGGGCAGGACTCGCGCCGAGGCACCTTCGTTCAGCGCCACGCCGTCTTCCACGACCGTGCCAACGGCAACGAGTGGCTGCCCTTGGGCAACCTCTCCGATGACCAGGCCAAGCTGTGGATCTACGACTCCCTGCTGTCCGAATACGCGGCCATGGGCTTCGAATACGGATACTCGGTGGAGCGTCCGGATGCGCTCGTTCTGTGGGAAGCCCAGTTCGGTGACTTCGTCAACGGCGCCCAGACCATCATCGACGAGTTCATTTCCTCGGCTGAGCAGAAATGGGGCCAGCGCTCCTCACTGGTGCTCATGCTCCCGCACGGCTACGAAGGCCAGGGCCCGGACCACTCCTCGGCACGCATTGAGCGCTTCCTTCAGATGTGCGCAGAAGACAACATGATCGTGGCCAACCCCACCACCGCGGCCTCGCACTTCCACCTTCTGCGCCGCCAGGCATACAGCCGTCCGCGCAAGCCGCTGATCATCTTCACACCCAAGCAGTTGCTGCGCCTCAAGGGCGCCGCTTCCGCCGTCGAAGATTTCACCACGGGTGGCTTCAGGCCCGTTATCGGCGATCCGGAAGTCCAGCCGGCAAACGTGGACCGGGTCATCCTGGTCTCCGGTCGCTTGTACTACGACCTCCTCTCCAACCGCCAGAAGTCCGGTGACACGTCCACGGCGATCATCCGCGTGGAGCAGCTGTACCCGCTGCCGAAGGCTGAGATCGAAGCCGAGCTCGCCAAGTACCCGAACGCTGACATCGTTTGGGCGCAGGACGAGCCCGCCAACCAGGGCCCGTGGCCCTTCATGGGCCTGAACCTGGCACCGGAACTTGACCGCAAGCTCCGCCTGGTCTCGCGTCCGGCGTCGGCATCCACGGCTGCCGGTTCCATGAAGCGCCACGCCGCAGAACAGGATGCCCTGATCAAGCAGGCATTCGAACGTAAGTAAAAACGAAACTGCCCGGCCTGAGGAGCGATTAGCACGCCTCAGGCCGGGCAGTTCTGTTTAATGGGACAGGTACCCGGTCCCAAAAACCGGCCGATGATCCGGAAACTGTGCAAGGACCGTAACGAGTGTGAAGAGGTAACCGTGGAAGACAGGAAGCTGCGTATCGCAGCTGTTGGAGATGAACTGCTCGCGGGCCTGGGGGATCCCCGCGCCCTGGGCTGGCTCGGTAGAGTCCTGGCCCGCACACCCCAGGACTCCGTCGTGGTGGAGAGCTTTCCGCTCCCTTGTCCCATGGAAGGTACAGAGGGCCTGGCCGCCCGATGGCAGGAAGAAGCCGGCAGGCGCTTCAGCGATACCCATGAGAACCGGCTGGTGATCGGACTTTCAGGTCGCGATCTCGAATTTGGCCTTTCCACAGCGCGGAGCCGGCTGAATCTGGCCAACATCCTCGACGGAGCTTCGCACAGCAGCGTGGAGGTCTTCGTGGTTGGTCCGCCTCCCACTTTGGATCCGGCACGCAACAAGCGTCTTGCTGAACTCAACACAGCTTTTGCCGATGTCACCACGCGGCGCAACCACCACTACGTTGACACGTTCTCCCCGTTGCTCAATCATGAGCAGTGGAGGACGGACCTCGCAGCCAATGGGGGAACACCGGGCCAGGCCGGCTACGGCTTGATTGCGTGGCTTGTCCTGCACCGCGGCTGGTTCCAGTGGCTTAATATCGCTCAACCGGAGTAGCCATGACGCGGAACATGCAGGTTTCTGTCAGAGCAGCAACAGCGGCGGCAGTAATTGCCGCAGTGGCAGCCACAGTTTCCTGCAGTTCCGGTCCCCCGGTCTCCCCCGCGTCCTCAACAGCCGCGTCGGCACCGGCATCTACTGCTTCTCCAACATCGGCGCCCACGGCGCTGCAGCGCTTCGATTCAGAGGGCTTGCGCGCGGACTTTGAGCGGACAGCCAAGGAAGTCCTTGTCCCGGGAGCCATGGTGCTGCTGGAAACTCCCGAGGGAACCCTCACTGCGTCTTACGGCACAGGTACCCGCGGCGCCGAACGGCCGGTCTCAATGGCGGACCACATCCGGGTGGGTTCGGTCACCAAGACCTGGACAACCACAGTCATTCTTCAGCTCGTCCAGGAGGGCAAGCTCGCCCTTGGTGATCCCGTTTCAAAGTACCGTCCAGACGTTCCCAATGGTGACGGCATCACTCTCGAGCAGCTCCTGACCATGCGGAGCGGCCTGTTCAACTACACCGAAACCCTTGAGCTCAACTCAGCCATGGATAAAGAACCGCGCAGGGAGTGGAAACCGGAAGAGCTCCTCGCGCTGGGGTTTGCCCATCCGCCATATTTCGCGCCGGGGCAAGGCTTCCACTATTCCAACACGAACACGGTCCTTCTGGGCCTCATCGCCGAGAAGGTCGCAGGAAAGCCACTCGGTGATCTCTTCAAGGAGCGCATTTTCCAGCCCCTCGGCTTAAAGGGAACGGTCTTTCCGGATATTTCGTCCAACAGCATTCCGCAGCCACATCCCCAGGGCTATTTCTACGGTGACAACGTCCTGACGATGACCAATCCCGCCCTTCCCGAGGACATGCAGAAGGAAGCCGCTGCGGGCACCCTGGCCCCGAACGACGTTACTGATGTCAATCCGTCATGGGCCTGGGCAGCAGGGTCCGGAATCTCCACGACCACGGACTTGAAGATCCTCGGCGAAGCCCTCGTTAATGGGAAGCTGCTCGATGCCGGGCTCCAGCAACAACGACTCGACAGCGTCATCCCCACCAACCCTGAAAACCCCGACCGTGCTTCCTACGGCTGGGGCATAGCGAAGTTCGGGAAGCTCTACGGCCATACCGGCGAACTTCCGGGTTTCAACACCTTCATGGGCAGCGATCCCGCCAACGGAGTGACCCTCGTGGTGTGGACAAATCTGGCACCGGCGGCCGATGGCCGGGACCCTGCCGTGACCATCGCGAGGTCACTCATCGGCAAGGTCTACCAAGCCGGGAGCTGACGCCGGGCGCGTTACCTCTTGATTCGCTGGAGCTCTTGATTCGCCGGGAAACGCGATATATCGTGTTTTCATCAACGCGATATATCGCAACTTGGAGGGATCATGTCAGACGAACTATGGACCGTGACGGGCCCGCAAACCATTGAAGTGGATAACGTCCGCTCCCTGAAGCTGGGCATAGTGAAGGGTCGATTCGACGTCGTGGCCCACGACGAACCCTTTGTCCGCATCGAGATCAGCGAAATCACCGGCGACCCCCTTACGGTGACACTGGTGGACGGGCGCCTGGAAGTGCGCCACCAGCTGCAGGGGCCGCAGGGCTGGTTCCGCAACCTCATGGGGACCGTCAACAACAGCAGCACCAACTCGGTGGTGGTCGGGATCGCGCTGCCACCCGGCGTCGACGTCGAGGCCGGAACCGTCAGCGGCGACGGAATGGTGTCCGGCGTCAGCGGCCGCACGCGCCTGAACACTGTGTCAGGTTCCGTCATGGCGGACGGCACCAACGGCGAACTCCACGTGAACACCGTCAGCGGGGAAGTCATCGCCAGGAACCACGACGGCGTCCTGACCGCCAAGAGCGTCTCGGGCGAAGTTACGGCGTCGGGCACCTTCAAAAGCGTCCGGGCAAGCACAGTCAGTGGCGACCTCAGCTTCGATCTCCAGGACTACACGAACGACTTTGGAGCCAACTCGGTCTCCGGCGACCTCACCATCCGGCTCCCCCACGACGTTGGCCTGGATATCGTGGCGAAATCAGCCAGCGGAACCGTAGTGATCGATGACCAGATGTACGCCCAGCCCGGCAGCAATGTCCACACAATCGTTGGTCCTGACGAACGGCTCATGCTTGTCCGCACCAATACGGTCTCCGGCAAGACCTACATCATCCACGGCTCGGCACCGTCACCGGACAACAGCCGGCAGTCGCCAGGGGAAGCTGGTCTCTGATGCCTCCCGTCTTCGCCCACGGCGCACTGCGCCTGTACCTCCTTGCCCTCTTGGAAACCGGTCCCAAGCACGGCTACGAACTGATCAAGGCCCTCGGCGACCGCTTCGGCGGAACGTACTCCCCCAGCGCCGGAACCATCTATCCGCGACTGGGCAAGCTGGAAGAGGAAGGTCTCGTCGCTACAGAGACCGAGGGCCGGCGCACGAAATACTCCATCACCTCAGCCGGGCGCGCGGAACTGGACAGCCGACGGGAGGAACTGGCGGACGTCGAAGACACCATCTCCGCCTCCGTCAGGCGGCTCGCCGACAACTTACGCGAGGACATCCGCAGCAACATGCGCGGCCTTCGTGCCGATCTTGCCGCTACGGCGGAAGCAGCCCGCACAAACGCCACCTCCGCCGCTTTCCGCAGTCGGACGGCGGGCTACACACCGGAAGGCCAGCGCATCCTCAAGGAAGCAGAATTGATGGTGCAGGCCTTTCGGGACGATATCCGCGTGGAGTTGCGTCAACACGGGGCTGCCCGCCCGCTGACGCCAGTGGCACTGGAAACGGTCCGCGCGGTCCTGGATCAGGCTCGAATATCCATCAGGAATTCACTCAACAACTGAGCTGAGGCAAAGCGCCCCGCCGCGCGGACGCCTCCCGGTTCGCGGCGCAGCACCCGGATGTGCGAAACTGGAGGGCAGCTCTATTGAGTATCAATCATTGAAGGAGGCCAGCTATGAGCAAGCGTGCACGTAAGCGTCGTGACCGTAAGCGCGGCGGCGCGAACCACGGCAAGCGTCCCAACACCTAAGCCAACGGCTTAGCGTCACAGGCTTAAGAGCGAGGGCCCCGGAAACCATGCGGTTTCCGGGGCCCTTGGCGTTAAACCCTCACAAGACCAGGCCATGCCAGCCAGCGGCCGGATCAGGCGTCAACAGGCTTGATCGAGTGAATCCTGTCCAGGATGGAATTCTTGAGGTTCTCGGGAGCGGATTCGGTGCACGAACGCTTGACCATGGTGCGGATGAGGCACTCAAGGTCATACTGTTCTGCACACTCTTCACACGTATCAAGGTGCTGCTTAATTTCCGTGAGGTCCTCACGTGTCAACGCACCGTCGAGATACTCATAGATCCGCTGCATTCGCGTATCGTCGCAATCGCCCAATCCCTGGCAGTCGCTCATTTCTCTTTCTCCTGATTGTTGCTTCCGGCCGCAGCCTGATCTTCGGTGTGGGCCTTGAAGCCCCGTTCGGCGGCATAGTCCGCCAGCATGTCCCGCAGCATCTTCCGGCCACGGTGCAACCGCGACATGACAGTGCCGATCGGGGTATTCATAATCTCCGAGATTTGCTTGTAGGCATATCCCTCGACATCCGCGAAATAGACAGCCAACCGGAATTCTTCCGGAATTGCCTGCAACGCGTTTTTGACGTCGGAATCCGGCAGGTGGTCAAGAGCCTCGGCTTCGGCTGAACGCAGGCCCGCCGAAGTGTGCGACTCTGCTTTGGCCAGTTGCCAGTCCTCGATCGTGTCCGAATTGGACTGCAGCGGTTCTCGTTGCCGCTTCCGATAGAGGTTGATGTAGGTGTTGGTCAGGATCCGGTACAGCCACGCCTTGAGGTTGGTGCCGGGCTTGTACTGGTGGAACGCTGAAAAGGCCTTGGTGTAGGCCTCCTGGACGAGGTCCTCCGCGTCAGAAGGGTTCCGCGCCATCCTCATGGCAGCCGAGTACAGCTGGTCGACGTACTGCATTGCGTCGCGCTCAAAACGCTCGCGCCGCTGCTCCGGGCTCTCCGCTGCAACATCGACGGCGGCCGGCGCCGGGGCGTTATCGTCGTCCGTCGCGTCGGCTGCTTCGTACATGGCCGCTGCGGCCGGTTCAATGGTGCTCATCGTTGCCAAGTCTACTGTCAGCTTGGGAGAATCCGGCTGCACCCCGTACCCGGCCTCCGGTAGAACCATGCGGTCCTTCACCAAAGTCAAAAAACCAACTCCGTTCAGCGAGCGGCAACGCCGTGCCGCAGTCCGGTCTCCACCGCACCTGAAACTCACAACGGCCGCTGCCGGGTAAATATTCCGCAAAAGTGCAAGACTAGATCCGACTGCACCCCGTGAACACAACACTCATCGAACAGTGTGGCAAGCCACCCAGGAGGCAAAACATGTCTTTTATCCGTTTTCTCGCGCGGCCCATGCTCGCATCCAGCTTTGTCGTTGCAGGTCTGGACAAGCTCAAGAACGCTGACGACACCGCCAAGCAACTGTCACCGGTCCTTCGACGAGCCTCTGAATCGCTGCCCTTCAAAGCGGACGAGAAGACCCTCGCCCGGGTCCTGGGTGGAGCCCAGCTCGGCGCCGGAGCCCTGCTCGGACTGGGTAAGCTTTCGCGTTTCGCAGCGACGGTGCTCGCGCTGACGTCCGCCCTGAACTCCTACGTCGAATGGCGTTCAGCCGACATCAGCACCAAGGAGGGGCGCACCGCCCGGAAGGCCCAGCTCCTGAAGAACATCTCACTTACCGGCGGCGTGTTGTTGGCGTCGGTGGACACCGAAGGCCGTCCGAGCATCGCCTGGCGGGCCGAGCACCTTGCCGCCGACGCCAGGAAGGTCACCGGCAAGCAGATCAAGAAGGCAGACAAAGCAGTGCGCAAGGCCGTAGACAACGCAGTTGGAGCATAAGGAAGCATGACAGGTACCACCGCCGCCAATACCGAACCGGACAAAGCCGCCAGCCTCCCGCTATGGCCGGCCCCTTATGCCAAAGGGCCCGTGGACGCCACAGTGACGGTCCCAGGTTCAAAATCGCTGACCAACCGGTACCTGGTGCTGGCAGCCTTGGCGGATGGTCCTTCGCGGCTCCGGGCTCCGCTGCATTCACGCGATTCGGCCCTGATGATCCAGGCCCTCCGGCAGTTGGGTGCCACCGTCACCGAGGTACCCGGTGACGGTGACTATGGGCCCGACCTGGAGATCACTCCCCTGGACCCCTCTGCTTCGAGCTCAACGACAGCCATCGACTGCGGTCTGGCCGGTACCGTCATGAGGTTCGTTCCCCCGCTGGCTGCCCTGCGCAGCGGCGCCACAGTCTTCGACGGCGATCCCCATGCCCGTAACCGTCCCATGGGAACCATCATCGAGGCACTGATCGCCCTGGGAGTTCCGGTCGCAGCCGAAGGCGGCAGGACGCCGTCGTCCCTTCCTTTCACGGTGGAAGGCACCGGCGAGGTGCGCGGCGGTCACTTGGTCATCGACGCGAGCGCTTCCTCCCAGTTTGTCTCGGCGTTGCTGTTGGTAGGCGCCCGCTTCACCGAAGGCCTGCACTTGGAGCACGTGGGCAAACCCGTTCCAAGCCTGGACCACATCACCATGACCGTTGAGGTGCTTCGGAGCGTGGGCGTTACTGTCGATGACTCCGTACCCAACCACTGGCGCGTTTCGCCCGGCAGTATCAGTGCTTTCGACCAGCGGATCGAGCAGGATCTCTCCAACGCCGGCCCCTTCCTGGCCGCCGCCCTGGCAACGCACGGCACTGTCCGCATTCCCAACTGGCCCACCGGCACCACACAGGTGGGCGATCTCTGGCGGACCATCCTTGCTGCCATGGGCGCAAGCGTCACCCTCGACGGGGGAACACTGACGGTTACCGGCGGCAATGAGATCAAGGGTGCTGATTTCGACGAAACCAGCGAGCTCGCGCCGACTGTAGCCGCACTTTGCGCTCTGGCTACCGGCCCTTCGCGATTGACGGGCATCGCCCACCTCCGCGGACACGAAACAGACCGCCTCGCTGCCTTGGTTGCCGAGATCAACCGCCTTGGTGGCGATGCGGAAGAAACTGCCGATGGCCTGGTAATTCGCCCAGCTTCCCTCCATGGCGGAGTGGTACACAGTTACGCAGACCACCGAATGGCCACTGCCGGCGCCATCCTGGGACTCGCCGTCGACGGCGTCCAGGTTGAAGACATCGCCACAACATCCAAGACGATGCCCGAGTTCCCGGAGATGTGGGCACGAATGCTTGACTCCGCCGGCACGAATGAGGCCGGCAACTGACCATGGGCCGCGACGCACGTTCCTGGGACGAATCCGATGTCCGGATCCGTCCCAACAAAAAAGGATCACGACCCCGGACCAAGGACCGTCCCAGCTACGATGACGCCGTGATCGGGCGGATCATCACGGTGGACCGCGGGCGGTACCGGGCAATCGTTGACGAAGACTCCCCCAACGAACGCATCATCATCGCCGCACGCGCCCGCGAACTCCGGCGCAACCCTGTTGTGCCCGGTGACTTCGTGGCCCTTGTAGGCGACGTTTCCGGGTCTCCGGACACGCTTGCCCGGCTGGTCCGGGTGGAAGAACGCCGGACCCTCCTTCGCCGCAGCGCCGATGACACGGATCCGATCGAGCGGGTAGTCGTAGCCAACGCCGACCAGCTGGTGGTGGTTGTTGCAGCCGCGAATCCCGAACCGCGGACCGGGTTCATCGACCGCGCCCTTGTGGCGGCGTACGACGCCGGTATTGAGCCATTGCTGCTGATCACCAAGGCCGACGTGAAGGATCCCACTGAACTGCTGGCCAACTACGTCAGCCTGGATTTCCCGGTGATTATCAGCCGGACAGCCGATTCTGAAGCCGGTGGCATTGATGCCCGATCCGATGATGGGCTGTCGGCCCGGTTGGACAGGGATGCTGTTTCCCGGCTCCGCGCACACCTCCGTGGCAAAGTGACCGTCATGCTGGGCCACTCCGGTGTGGGCAAGTCCACCATGGTCAACGCGTTGACGGGCGCCGAGCGGGCCACCGGCGGCGTGAATGCCGTCACCGGACGTGGCCGGCACACTTCGTCGTCGGCATTGGCGCTGAAGCTCGCGGATGCCCCCTCGGGCAGCTGGATCATTGACACCCCCGGTATCCGCTCCTTCGGCTTGGCCCACGTGGATCCGGACCGGATCCTGCATTCCTTCCCGGACCTCGAACCCGGCACCGAAGCATGCGAGCGGGGATGCAAGCACGACGCTACGGCAGTGAACTGCGGGCTGGACGCCTGGGTCAATGAAGGACATGCGGGCCCTTCAGGGGTGGCGCGCCTGGCGTCACTGCGTCGCCTGCTGGGCGCGGACCCGCGCCTGGAGGCCAAAGAAGCGAAAGAGCTCGGCACGGTTACTTGATGACACTGGAAAACTGAGGGTGCAGCGGTAACGTCCCCACCGCCGCCAGTATTTCAGGATAGTTTGGTGCCATGACCCAACCCGCTTCCACCTACAACGACGACCTGCGCCTGGCCCATGTCCTCGCCGATTCCGTCGACGCCCAAACCATGGATCGCTTCAAGGCCCTGGACCTGCAGATCGAAACCAAGCCGGACCTTACCCCTGTCACCGATGCCGACAAGGCTGCGGAGGAGGCTATCCGCGGTCAGTTGTCGCGCTCGCGTCCACGTGATGCAGTCCTGGGTGAAGAGTTCGGCAGCAGTGGCCACGGATCGCGGCGCTGGATCATCGATCCCATCGACGGAACAAAGAACTTTGTCCGCGGCGTTCCAGTATGGGCAACGCTGATCGCGCTCGTCGATGAAGGCGAGCCCGTCGTTGGTGTGGTCAGCGCTCCGGCGTTGGGCAAACGCTGGTGGGCTGCCAAGGACATGGGCGCCTACATGGGTCGGTCCCTCGCTTCAGCAACCCGCCTCAAGGTGTCCAACGTTTCACGCCTGGCCGACGCTTCCATGTCCTACTCCAGCCTGTCCGGCTGGAAGGAGCGGGGCAATCTGGACGAATTCATGGACCTCACGGAGGACGTCTGGCGCACACGTGCCTACGGTGACTTCTGGTCCTACTGCCTCGTGGCCGAGGGCGCAGTGGACATCGCCTGCGAACCGGAGCTGAACCTCTACGACATGGCTGCGCTCGTCCCCATCGTGACGGAGGCAGGCGGGCGCTTCACTTCCCTGGAAGGCGAAGACGGACCGTTCGGCGGCAACGCCCTGGCCACCAACTCCATCCTGCATTCGGAAGTCCTGAAGCGTCTGAACCCCGGACTGGACGACCTCCTGCAGCCCCAAGCCTGAGGCTGACCCTACTCCGGATTGCCGAATTTCCGACGGCGGACGCCCGCTTTTGTGCGCGTCCGCCGTTTTTTGTTCGCGGAAACTGGGATTTGGCATTCCGCGTAACAAAGCGCTTAACAAAACCCCACGGCTTTGGATCGTCCCCCGGACGTGCCTTAGCCTTTTTTACAGGTCACGAGTGCCAGCGCTAAACCCCGGTTTGCTGGCCGGCAACCCTCCATTCGCGGTGGGGTGCCCCGGGTGACGACCCGGCCGGTCCGGAACGGATGCGGCAAGCGCGGATCCCCCTGTGGGGGTCCCTCTTGAGTGAGGTCCCATGAGCACAGTCACGTTCAACGCAAACACCATCCCTTCCTTTGTTGACGAAGCCGCCCTCGAATCGGCAGCTGCGCGTCCCCTCGCCGCCGTCACGGGCGCGGAGCTTCAGGCGCCTCTGATCCAAGGTGGCCACGTCCGCTATGCCAACCTCGACTACGGCGCGTCAGCCCCTGCGCTGACGATTGTTTCCGCCTACCTCAACGAGGTCCTCCCGTACTACGCCAGCGTTCACCGCGGGGCAGGCTTCGCCTCGCAGATCAGCACCTCCGTCTACGAGAATTCCCGGAACATCGTCCGTGACTTCGTTGGCGGACGTGCAGACGATTCGGTGATCTTTACCCGGAACACCACGGACTCCTTGAACCTGCTGGCCGGCTGCCTCCCGCAGGTCGACGGCGAGTTTGCCGGCGAGGTCCTGTACTTGGACATTGAGCACCACGCAAACCTGCTGCCGTGGCAGGGCGTGCCGCACCGCAGCGTGGTTGCGGCGCCGACGCTGGCCGGAACACTGGACAAGATCGAAGCCGAACTGGCCCTGGGCGGCGTCAGCCTGCTCGCCGTCACGGGCGCCTCGAACGTCACCGGAGAGATCCTGCCGATCGCCCGGCTTGCCGCGCTGGCCCACGAGTACGGCGCGAGGATCGTGGTGGATGCAGCCCAGCTCGCTCCGCACCGCCGCGTCAACATCGCAGAGGCTGACGTCGACTACATCGTCTTCTCAGGACACAAGCTCTATGCGCCGTTCGGCGCAGGAGTGGTAGTGGGCCGCCCGGACTGGCTCGACGCCGGGATCCCGCACCTGGCAGGTGGTGGCGCTGTCCGCGAAGCGCGCTTGGACTCGGTCAGCTGGGCCACGGGTCCGGCGAGGCACGAGGGCGGTTCCCCCAACGTCCTGGGCGCCGCAACGCTCGCCCGCGCCACTCAGGTGCTCGCCGGCCTCGACCAGGACGCCTGGCACGCACACGAAGCGGGCATCCGCAGCTACCTGGTTGAGGGCCTGGAAGCCATCGACGGCGTTACAGTCCACCGGATCTTCAGCGATTCCGAGGACACCATCGGCGTGGTCAACTTCTCCGTAGAAGGATTCGACGCCGGACTGGTCGCCGCATATCTGGCGGCCGAACACGGAGTGGGCCTCCGCGACGGACGTTTCTGCGCGCATCCGTTGCTCAAGCGGCTGGGACTGCCTTCGGGTTCCCTGCGCGCAAGCTTCGGCGTCGGCTCCCGGTTGGAGGACGCCACCAGGCTGCTGGCAGGCATCGAGGAACTCAAGCGCAACGGCCTGGGCTGGGACTATGTGGTGGACGAGGGCCGTTGGGTACCGGCCAACGACCACCGCAGCTACCCCGAGTGGGCGCCCAACACCCCGGGCACAGCCGGTGCCGCTCCCTGCACGGTCGACTAGAGGGTAAATTCGTAGGGTACCTCTAACGGCCCTGTGAAGGAGTTTGCGTGTCCCTGCGCTCACCGAACGGCGCTCCAGTCACTCCCGGTCCCGCCGGTCCCCGCGGACCCAAACTCCATGCCTCCCGGCGCCATGAACTTGGCCAAAGCTTCCAGGATGGCGGAGACCACTACGATCGCGTGCGGCCAGGCTATCCTGTGGACTCCGTTGATTGGCTCCTACCTGAAGGGGCATCGACAGCTGCGGACCTCGGCGCAGGAACGGGCAAGTTCACCTCTCTCCTGGCCGGACGCGGACTTGAGGTGGCCGCCGTCGACCCTTCCACCGATATGTTGGCGCAACTGCGAAAGGCCTACCCCGATGTTCACGCGACGGAGGGGACGGCCGAGGCAACCGGACTGGCGGACTCAGCATTCGACGTCGTCAGCGTTGCCCAGGCCTGGCACTGGTGCGAGCCCCTTGCCGCGAGCACGGAGATCGCCCGTATCCTGCGCCCCGCGGGGGTTCTGGGGCTGATCTGGAACCAGCTGGACACCTCAATTCCCTGGGTCCACAGGCTCTCGCGCATCATGCATGCAGGCGACGTCCACAAGCCGGGATTCCGGCCGGTTATCGGCCCGGAATTTCACGGACTGGAACGCCACCTCACCAGGTGGGAGGACCCGCTCTCGCCCGAGGACATCATGGAGTTGACCAAGTCGCGCAGTTACTACCTGCGCGCCAACGAAGCGACGCGGGCCAAAGTCATGGGCAACCTCCAGTGGTACCTCTACGAACACCTTGGCCACGCGCCGGGAGAAACCGTGCCGCTGCCCTACCTGACGCAGACCTGGCGTGCATACAAAGTCCGCGATGCCACACCACGGTAGGCTAGGGGTGTGAAGACCAGTACGCCCTCCTCCTCGATCGAGGACTACGTCAAGGTCATCTACTCCTATACGGAGTGGCAGGACAAGCCGATCACGTCCTCACAGCTTGCCCTGCGGCTCGGGGTCGCCAATTCCTCGGTGTCGGAAATGGTGCGGAAGCTCAAGGACCAAGGCCTCGTTGACCATCAGCCCTACAGCGCCATCCGTTTGACCTCCGAAGGCATGCGCCTCGCTCTTTCGATGGTTCGCAGGCACCGCCTCATTGAGACGTACCTGGTGGAGGAACTCGGCTACAGCTGGGACGAGGTCCACGACGAAGCCGAGATGCTCGAGCATGCGGTGTCCGACACCTTCATCGAACGCATGTCAGCCAAGCTCGGCCACCCCGTGCGGGACCCCCATGGCGATCCGATCCCGTCAGCGGACGGTGCCGTTGACTTGCCGCATGCGTACCGCATGATCGAACTCGACCAGGGCCACTCGGGCCGCATAACCCGCATCAGCGACGAAAACCCCGAACTCCTCCGGTACCTTGCCGCGGAGGACATCGCGCTCGACGCACCCGTTGAAGTGATGGGGCGCAAGCCTTTCGGCGGGGCATTGGTGGTCCGGATAGGCAGCGGCGCTGCCGGTCGGGAGTTTGACCTGGCAGATGAAGTCGCCTCCGCGCTGTGGGTGAAGAGTGCCGGCACCCACCAAGGCTGCGTGCTCCCGGCGCGCTGACCCTTGCGGCGCGGGTGGTCAGCCGGGCTGCCCGACCGGACCGCCGTCGTCGGACGCCGCATCCGGTTCCCGTTCAGCGGCAGCCGCCGCCTCGCGTGGCGGGTTGCGGATCCCGACGGCGGACGCCACCGCGCCGGCCAGGAACAGCAGGGCGGTCACCACCAAGGCGTTGTACAGCCCTTGCCTGGTGAAAACCGGTCCCACAATCACACCCGCGAAAGCGATCGAAATCAGGCCTGCGATACGGGCAACCGCGTTGTTGACGGCAGAGCCGATTCCGGCTTCCGTCGGCGGAACAGCGCCGAGGATCGCGGCCGTCAGAGGCGCTACGAGCGTCGCCAACCCCAGGCCGAAGACAATCTGGCCGGGCAGCACCTGCGTCCAGTAATTGAGGGGCTCCTGCACGGACAGGGACATCAGGAAGCCCACACCGCACAGTAACGGACCGATCGTCATGAACCATCGAGGACCGTACTTGCCGGCCAGGCCACCAAAGTATGAGGCTCCCAGCATCAGGATGACGGTGCCCGGGAGCAAAGCCATGCCGGCCACGGTGGCACCCAGCCCTCCGACCTGCTGCAAATAGATTCCCAACACGAAGAAACCGAGGGATATTCCGGCATAGATGGCCAAGGTGCCGACGTTGCCCCAGGCAAAATTGCGGATCCTGAACAGTCCGAGCGGCAGCATGGGCTCGGGCGTCCTGCCTTCGTGGAACAAGAAGAGGACCATGGCCAGCACACCGAGAATCAGGGGCACCCACACCTGCGGACTCCCCCATCCCATGCGTCCCTGCTCGATGAACGCGAAGACCGGACCGCCCAAAGCAACCATGGCCAGGAACGCCCCAAGATAGTCGATCCGCTTCGTCTTGTCTCTGGCGGCATCGGAGGCGCGAAGACCGGCGAGCATGGGCCAGATGGCCAAGGCCGGAACCACATTGATGAAGAAGATGACCCGCCAGGACAGAAGATCGACGGCGGCGCCACCGATCAGCGGACCAACAATGGCCGCCGCGCTGGTCCATCCTGACCACTGGCCGATGGCCTTCGATTGCGCCGGCCCGGAGAACGACGTGATGATCATGGCCAGCGAACTTGGCACCAGGAGCGCACCTGCGATCCCTTGGAGGGCCCGTGAGACCACCAGGACTTCACCGCTCCACGCCAAGCCGCAGAGCATCGACGTGACGGCGAAGCCTGCCAGGCCCCATTCAAGGATCCGTGCCCGCCCGAAATGGTCCGACAACGACCCTGCCACCAGAATCAAAGCCCCCAGCGTGAGCAGGTACGCATCCACCACCCATTGCTGTATCACCAGGCCGCCACCCAGCTCCCGGCCGATGGCGGGCAGTGCGAGATTCACCACAAAGCCGTCCAGGATGGCAATGAACGACGCCACGATTGCCACCACAAGGACCCGTTTTTGGAGGGGTGTACTCGGCAACAGGACAGGAGCGTCAGTCATGTGCACAGCCTACGCCGCGTAAGTCCCGTATCGTTGAATGGTGATCAGCAGACGTGATGCCGCTTTGGCCCTTGATATTTCGATGGAAATGGCTCAGCGCCACGGCATTCCGTCCCGACTCTCCGAAGCCGAGCTCCGCGACCTTCAGGACAATCCGCCGGCCTGGCTGGCACAGTCCCGGGCCAACAGAACAGGAAAGCGACCTGTCTGGGTCCACCTCACCTGCGCCGTCTGCGGCTATTCCGAGGCTGTCCGACCCAAGAAATGGTGGCCGGACTTTTCCTTCGTCTTCTGCGGAACCCACCGGAACAGTGAACTCCCCAAGCTCTTCCTGGGCGAGGTCCGGAGCGAGTACGAAGGCGTCGGCAGCCGCTTTGTCGGCGTCGTGGATGTTCCGGAGAACAAAGCCTAGGCAACCTTCACTGCTGGCTCATTTCCGATGGATAGGCCGTGAGCTGAACAGTTTTGCCGTCCCGTAGTACTGTCAGCGGAAAAGCTTGCCCGATGGCACCCTCGAACAGCAGTTTCTGCAGGCTTTCCGCGCTGGACACGGCCCTGCCCTGCGCCCGGAGCACGAGGTCCCCCGCCAGTAATCCGGACTTCTCGGCGGGCGAATTGGAAATGACCTCCACCACCCTCAGGCCTTCCTTCTGGCCGGTCCTCACCACTGCGCTTGCATCCAGCGGAATTGGGGTGCTCACCAGGCCCAGATAGGCACGGCGCACTCGGCCATCCCTCAGCAGGGAGGCGATGATGCGTTGCGTTGTCGTATTGATGGGCACCGCCAGGCCCAGCCCCAGACCTGCCACGGCAGTGTTGATTCCCACGATGCGTCCCTTGGTATCCGCCAGTGCACCGCCGGAGTTTCCCGGGTTCAGCGCTGCATCGGTTTGGATGACGTCCTCGATGACCCTCCTATGCTCGCCTGCACGGACAGGGATGGATCTTCCCAGGCCGCTCACCACACCGGCGGTGACAGAGCCGGACAACCCCAGGGGATTGCCCACGGCGACCACCAGTTGACCTACCCGCAGGGAATCGGCGTCGCCCAGCAGGGCCGGCGGCGGTGTGGATTTCAAGCCGCGGACTACGGCCAGGTCGGACAACGGATCTGCGCCCACCAGCTCCACGTCAGTATGCTTGCCATCGGCAAAGACGGCCCTGCCGGACTGGAGGCCTGCCACCACGTGGGCGTTGGTCAGCATGTATCCATCAGCGGTGAAGACCACTGCGGACCCGCTGCCGACCCGGACCTGGCCCCTGCGGCCTGTGCTCATCATTTCGATGGCGGCGACATGGGGTGTCACGGATTCCGCCACGCGTATGACCACTTGTGAGTAGGCGTCCAGGGCTTGCTGCTCATCCGGATCCTGAACAAATTCCGGCTCTATGCTCATTTTGTGCCTCCCGCTGCCTCCGGCGCCTTCCGCCGCCTGCCGGGCGATGCGCCTATCCACTTCAACGATCCACGGAATGCAGGTAGTCCTTGCCGCAGTACGCCTTAGGTGAACGCATCCGGTTCGGGGCACAGGAAAGCCCCTAGACCGCGAGGGTCCAGGGGCTTTCCCAGGGGTGGAGATGGGGGGAATTGAACCCCCGTCCGATGTCGTGTTGTCAGGGCTTCTCCGGGCGCAGTTTGCGTCGGATTTTCTCGGCCCCAGCCATCCTGCAAACAGGTAGCTGATCCGGGCCCAGTCATCTAAGAGTCCCGTTTACCTCAATGACGAAGGCAAACAGCAGTGGCTATCTAAATGACGCCAGGAACCGGGGCGATAGCAACCCCGGGCTGACGGACTGTCTTACTGCTTAGGCAGCGAGAGCGAAGTCAGTGCGCTTAGATTCGGCACTTATTGGTTTGCAGACAGCGTTTACGAGATAATTCTGCATCCTCGGCCCGCTTCACCTGTCGCGACTAACATCGTCGAAACCGATCATCCCCGTATTTTGTTACCAAACCCGACAGAAGGGTTAATCTCCTGTCGGACTACTCATCATAACGCATCCAGCAGGCAAGTAATTCCCCCTGGTACACCCACGTGCCTACCGGCGGTTGCGTTCACGCAGCTCACGGAGCGATTCACGCTTGTCCTGCTGCTCACGGAGGGTCTGCCTCTTGTCGTAGTCCTTTTTACCGCGGGCGATGGCGATTTCCACCTTTGCCCGTCCGTCCAGGAAGTACAACTGCAGCGGAACTACTGTGAAGCCGGACTCGCGGATCTTCTGCGAGATCTTGTCCAGTTCATCGCGGTGCAACAGGAGCTTACGACGCCGGCGCGCGGCATGGTTGGTCCAGCTCCCCTGGTGATACTCGGGGATATGGATACCTTCCATCCACAACTCGTCGTTGTAGAAGGTGCAGAACCCGTCAACCATTGATGCGTGGCCTTCGCGGAGGGACTTCACTTCTGTCCCCATCAGCGCGATGCCGGCTTCGTAGGTATCCAGGATGAGGTAGTTGTGCCGGGCCTTCCGATTGGTGGCCACTACCTTACGGCCACTTTCCTTGGGCACGGTAGAACTCCTTGTTAGTTGCGGATTTGAACCAGTGTACGCCAGAGCGGGCCGTTTCCCGGACCCTAGAGAAGGGTCATGGGATCCACCGCTGTACCGTTCAGCCAGGTTTCGAAGTGCGCGTGGCAGCCTGTGGAGTTACCCGTGCTGCCCGAGTAGGCAATGAGCTGGCCCTGCGCGACCCTCTGCCCGTTCGCCACCACGATGCTGCTGTTGTGGTAGTAAATCGTGGTCAGCGAGTTGCCTTGCACCACACCGTGGGAAAGCTTGACGCGCCATCCACCGCCGTCGGCAGAGTTCCAGCCTGAGTTGAAGACCTCACCTGCGGCTGCGGCGTAAACGGGAGTCCCGCACGGGGCGCCGAAGTCGATGCCGGTGTGCATGTAACCGCCGGTGCCGTAGAAGTCGATGGTGCCGGGCGGCGTCGCGCGCCATCCGAAGCCCGAGGTGATCGGAACATAGCTGGCGAAGGGATGGCGCAGGCCGAACGCCGACGGCGAACCGGCAGCCGGCGGAACATAAGGAGCTTCAGGAGGTGCCGGGCGTCCGGCGGCAGCGGCTGCCGCAGCGGCCGCGGCTTCTGCTTCGGCGGCGAGCCGGCGCTGCTCCGCTTCCCACGCTTCCCGCAGTTTGCGGTCACGCTCGACGATCTCGGCAGCAACAGTGTCCTGTTCCGCCTTCACCCGCGCGAGGTTCGCTTCAATCCCCGGCTTGGCCGCTTGCAACTGTCCGTTGAGGCGCGTGGTGTCCTCGATCAGCTTGTCCACTTCAGCCTTCTTGCTGGCTGCCTCGTCCCGTGCTGATTTCTCCCGCTCAAGTGCCGCGTCTGCCTTGGCCTTGAGATCCTGGATTTCTTCCTCGACCGCCACCAGTCGCGCTTGCGAGTTCACGTTGGTGGCGTTCTGCTGGGTCAGTTTGGTCATGGCCGCGTTCTGGCTTCGCATGGCCTGGTCAGCGAGATCCATGGACTCGGTCAGGTTGCCGGACTCGCTGGAACCGAACAAGAGGGCTACGTTCGTGGGCACGCCGCCGGACTTGTAGGCCTGCGACGCGATCTGCCCGATCAGCTTCTTGGTATCAGTGATCTTCTGCTTGTCGTTTTCCAGCTGCTCGGTGATCTTGGCCTTGTTCTGCTGGGCGAGTTCCACCCTGGCGGCCAAAGCCTCCACTTCCTTGACGGCACTCGCGACGCGGCCCTGCGCTTCAAGCAAAGCCTGCTGGGCGCCGGGAAGGCGGCCCTGGTAGATCACAAGATCGCCGGCAGCCTTCGCGATATTCGAGTCGACGAACTCCAAGGATGCCTGTACCCGTGCCGCCTCTGCTTCCAGTGCGGCCTGCTGGTCTTCGAGGTTGTCCGCATGCGCTGCAGGCGCTCCCGACAGGAGACTGACAGCCAGCCCGACGGCGAGGACGGCACCCAGCATCCGAGCCTGGCCCGACGCAAAGCGCCGACGCAGGGAGTTCGGGTCCAACGTGGTCATCAGGAATCCTTTTCGCTTGCAGCAGTGGTAAGTCCGAGGGACATGGTCTTCATGGCTAAACCTTCAGGTATCGCCGGAGAGTCAACAGCGACGAGATCCCCGCCAGGCCCGCGCCCAGGGCGATGAGCACAGGGGCGATCACCAGGACCTGGGTGGAGGAGATAAACGGAGTATTCAGGAATTGCCGTGAAAGGTCGCCGTTGAGCCAGAAGTGCGCCATCAGCCACAGGGTAACAGAGGCCAAAACCGCTCCAACGACGGCGGCTATGACACCTTCAAGGATGAACGGCAGCTGAATCACCGTCTTTGAAGCGCCTACCAGTCGCATGATGCCCGTCTCCCGCCGTCGGCTGAAGGCCGATAGCCGGATGGTGGTGGTTATCAGGAGGACCGCGCAGAAAATCATCACCGCGGCCACGCCGACAGCCGCTACCGAGGCTCCGTTCATCCACGAGAAGATCCGTTCCAGGACCTGTCTCTGGTCGCTGACTGTTTCAACCCCTGGCTGGGAGGAGAACGTCTCGCTGATGATCTGGTACTTTTCCGGGTTCTTCATGTTGATACGGAATGAGGCCGGCAACTGGTCCTCTGATACCGAATCAACGATCGGAGAGTTCGAGAACTGTTCCTTGAAGTGCTTGTACGCCTCGGCCTGGGATTCGAACTGGAAATCGTTGATGTACTGCTTCACCGCAGGAGACTCCAACATGGCCTGGAGGTTTTCCTGCTGCTCCTTCGTCGCCGGTCCCGACGCGCAGCCGACCGCCGTCGAACCGTCGTTGCAGAGGAAGACCGCCACCTGGACTTTGTCGTACCAGTAGCCCTTCATCTGGTTGATCTGCATCTGCAGCATTCCCGCCGCACCAACAAAGGTCAGCGAAACAAAGGTCACGAGCACAACGGAAATAACCATGGACAGGTTTCGGCGCAGACCGCTGCCGATTTCCCCGAGGATGAAAAGGAGCCTCACAGCTGTGCCCCCTGCGCGCGGTCGAGTTCTTCGCCGCTGGCGTCCCGCAGCCGGCGCGATTCGCCGACTACCGGAATCATCGACGTGTACAGGGCCTTCGCTTCGTCGCGAATGACCTTTCCGTTTTTGAGCTCCACAACGCGGCGGCGCATTTCGTTGACAATGTCGTCATCGTGGGTGGCCATGACCACAGTGGTGCCGTTCTGGTTGATCTTGTCCAGGACGCCCATGATTCCCATCGAGGTAATAGGGTCCAGGTTTCCGGTCGGTTCGTCGGCAAGGAGGATTCCCGGACGGTTGACGACGGCGCGCGCGATCGCGACCCGCTGCTGCTCGCCACCGGAAAGCTCGTGCGGCATGCGCCGTTCCTTGCCTTCAAGGCCCACGGTCTTCAAGACCTCGGGGACCGTTTCGCGAATAATGGAGCGGCTCTTCCCGATGACCTGCATGGCGAAGGCGACGTTGGCGAAAACGTTCTTTTGCGGCAGCAGGCGGAAATCCTGGAACACGACGCCGATCCCACGGCGCAGCTTGGGCACACGCCAACTCGAAATGTTGGCGACATTCTGGCCGGCAACGTACACGGATCCGGCTGAGGCCTTGTCTTCCTTGAGGATCAACCGCAGGAAAGTGGATTTGCCCGAACCAGAGGCGCCCACAAGGAACGTAAATTCGCCTCGGTTGATCTCAAGGCTGACAGAATCGAGCGCCGGTCGGGCATTCTGCTCGTAGACCTTGGTGACATTCTCAAATCTGATCATGGCCCTTAGTACCCCGCCGGACATGACATGAGTCGCCCAGTCCAACAGCCGGAGCGCGGGCTTTCGATGGGGGAAGTGAGAGCACCGGCCACTCGACTATACGCACGGGTAAGCCAGCATTACGGGGCTTTCGGGGGCGTGTCGCGTAATAAGGGCCGAGTCTGGGAGCGCTCTGCCAGCCTCCTGCTAATTGGCTGGCTGCTGCGTCTTACTGGTTGGCCGCTGCGTTGCGGTTACCGGTGCGCCAACGGATGCCGGCGTCGATGAAGTCATCAATGTCGCCATCCAGCACGGCCGAAGTGTTGCCCACTTCGTGTTCGGTCCGCAGATCCTTGACCATCTGGTAGGGGTTCAGCACGTAGGAGCGCATCTGGTCGCCCCATGAGGCTTTGACGTCCCCTGCCAGTGCCTTCTTCTCTGCGTCCTGCTGTTCCTTCTTAACCAGGAGCAAACGGGACTGCAGCACGCGCATGGCGGCTGCCCGGTTCTGGAGCTGAGACTTTTCGTTCTGCATGGAGACCACAATGCCCGTGGGAATGTGGGTCAGGCGTACTGCGGAGTCAGTGGTGTTAACGGACTGCCCGCCCGGGCCGGAGGAACGGAAGACGTCAACCCGGATCTCGTTGTCGGGTATTTCGATTGAATCCGTCTGCTCGATCAACGGGATGACCTCAACGGCTGCAAAGGATGTCTGCCGGCGGCCCTGGTTGTCGAACGGACTGATGCGCACCAGCCGGTGAGTGCCGGCTTCCACACTCAGGGTGCCGAAGGCGTAGGGGGCCTTGACCTCGAACGTGGCGGACTTCAGGCCGGCTTCTTCAGCGTAGGACGTGTCCATCACCGTGGTGGGATAACCGTGGCGTTCAGCCCACCGCAAGTACATTCTCATCAGCATCTCGGCAAAGTCGGCTGCATCGACTCCACCCGCTCCGGCCCTGATGGTCACCACGGCTTCGCGTTCGTCGTACTCGCCGGAGAGCAAGGTGACTACCTCAAGCTCCGCGAGGGCTTTGCGGATGGACGCCAGCTCTTTGGCGGCCTCGGCCATTGAGGCTTCGTCGCCTTCATCCTGCCCAAGTTCGACCAGGACCTCGAGGTCGTCAATCCGGGCTGCGAGCTTTTCGAGTCGTTCGACTTCCGATTGGCGGTGTGACAAACGGGATGTCACCACCTGGGCCGATGCGGGGTCATCCCAGAGGTCCGGGGCCCCGGCCTGCTCGCTCAATTCGGCGATTTCAGCCTTGAGAGCGTCAACGTCAGTGACGTTTTCGATGGAGCCGTAAGTTGCTCGAAGTGCGCGGATTTCTGCGGGAAAATCTATGTCAGCCATGGTTATCCCAGCGTACGCTATCCATCAGGCTCCCTTGGCTGTCCGGCTTTTGTCCGTAGATTCATTACTGCGTGAGCCTCGACCGCGCCGTCGCCCTGACCTCGACGACGATTCCATCCGGCACCAGGAAGTTGATCACCGGCGGGTGGGCGACAGACCTGAGAACCACCACTGCCGTCCCGCCAGGCTCACTTCCGGTTCCCTCCCCCACTTCCAATCGCTCGTGGCCTGCGAAGGCGTTGCTTTTCCCAAGATATGAGACTGCAGCCGCCAGCACCCGGTCATCCATCAGAGAAACAGCAGGTAGGCTCCCGCCCTCCAGGTCACCCACCAGGTACGAGTCTGCGGCTGCGAGCGCGGCTCCGTCAGCCAAGGACAAGAGCTTCTTGTGTTCCAGGTACACGGAGGAAGCGGCCATCACCACTGTGACCAGGAGCAGTGCCAGCACCACATATCCGAGAATCAGCACTGTAATTTGCCCGTCATCGCGGTGGAGGACGCCATTGCGAGGCAGAATGCCAAAGCGATGCGGGCCGCCGTATCTGCGTCCCCCGGGAGGCATGGACGCTGTGAGGGGTCGAGGACTTCTTACGTTTTGTTTCCGGGTCATTGGTAGCGACCAACTATCTGCGTGGCCGAGGCGGATACCTTACTGGCACTGAGCTTCAGGGTGTCACCGAACGGGACCATGGGAAGCAGAACATCGACGTGGACAGTAACGGTGACACTTGCCCCTGCTGTCAGACAATTTTCCCGATCACACGAAATCTCCACGGTGGCCTGATCCGGCGTATGCCCGTAGTCGGCCAGCGCCACAATTACGGACTGCTCCGCCGCTTTCCTCGCGCTTGCCGGGTCATGCTGAAGGACGAAAACTTTCGCGGCCTGGTCGGCCGCTCCGACCACTCCAAACGATGCGCCCTGGATTTGCCCAATGGTCACCACGAAGTAAATCAGTGGCACCATCAACAGGACTGCGAGAAAGGTAAATTCCACGACGGCGCTCCCCCTTTGCCCTTCGATGTTCCGGTTGCGCCCTTCGACCGACAGTTCGGATAAGCACAGGACATAGCACATCCTTAGCCGGAGCGCTTTGCCAAATGAATGTGCCGCTTCAACCAGGAAGGGCGGCATGGCCGTGCACCTCCATCAGGCCTTGAGGTCCAACCAACCCAAGGACCGGCATCGGCGCCTTCACCGTCACCTCCAGCGTGCGGATGCCGTCCATGACCTCTTCGCTCGTGGTGATGCTTTGCGCGAAACCCTCGTTCAGGGCCGCGGTAATCAGCTCCGCCGTCCGGGCTTTTGCCTCCGATGACGTCCTGTCGGCCAGCGCGCCGTACCTCGCTCCCGAAGCTGCAGCGTCAACGAGCGTGTTGCGTACATGCAACACCAGCATCAGTTGAATGACCGACATGCAGAGCAGGGTCAACAGCGCTCCAACCAATACGAAGTCCACGACAGCCGTTCCTCGTTCTCCGGTGGCCCGGGTCGGGTCTGAAGGGCGAAGGACAGTGGAGAACAGGGCCTGCCCCTCCACGCGGCCTATTTGCCCACCTTCGACATGGCCTGAGTGAACAAGTCATTCAAGGCAGGTGTGGCGAGGGCAAGAAGTCCAGCGACCAAGACCGCTGACATGAGAGTGATCATGACCCATCCAGGCACGTCTCCTCGTTCTTGCTCCTCTGGCTGCGGTGCCGCCCGTAAAACGAAGTCAGTGAGCAAAGCCCGCCCCGACACGGTACGGACTGGTGCAATGGGCGACCTGCTGGCAAGTATTTTCATGATTCTCCCCAATAACGGTGATACGGCGTTGTCGCTGTGGTGCTGTGGTGCTGAGTGACAGTGATGCTGTGTTGTTGCTGTATTGCTGTGTTGTTGCTGTATTGCTGTGTTGCTGTGTTGCTGTGTTGTGACTGTGGCGCGCTGCTGCTCCCGCTTGTTCCGGGCCGCATTCCTGCAGGAGGAGATGCAAGGGACTAGAGGCTCATCTGCAGGGCTGCGATGGCTGGAAAAGCGGCAAACACGACCGTTAGTGGCAGCACACCGAAGACGAGGGGCACCATCATGGCTATCTCCTTGCGGCCTGCGGATTCCATCAGCTCCCGCTTGGCGGCATCCCGGACATCGGCGGCCTGTGCCCGAAGCACATCTGCCAGTGGGGTCCCGCGTTCGACAGCCACCACCAAGCCATCAAAGAACCTGACCAGTGGTGGTAACTCCGCTCGGCTGGAAAAGGACTGAAGTGCTTCCGCCAGAGGCTTGCCGGACCGGGCATCCGCAAGAATCAGCGCGAACTCGTTGGAGAGTTCCCCTTGGGAGCTACGGCTCACCCGGTCCATCGCGCCCATCGCGCTTTCGCCCGCAGCTACGGCCAGAGCCATCAGCTCAGCAAGGCTTGGAAACTCGGACAGCATCCTTCTCTCACGTCGCTTGATCTGCTGCCCCAGAACCATGTCGCGGAGCACATACCCGCCCAAGGCGGCCCCAACGACCAAGACGCAGGACACCGCCGGATTGAACTGCCCGGATGCCGCGCGTGCTGTGACCACGATCAACGCCACGACCAGACCTCCGCTGGCCCAAAGGATCTGCTCGACCCTGTAGTCAAGGATCGTTTTGGAGGACCCGGAGCGGGCCAGCCTCTTTGCCGCGACGGCGGAGCCAACGTTCAACCGCGACATGTTTTTCACCGCGTCCCGAAAGATGGGGCGAAGAATTCGTTCCAATGGTCCAAAAGGTGTGAGGTCCGGCTCTTGCGCAAGCAGGAGGCGTGACTCGAGGTTCCTGGATTTCAGCTGAGGGCTGATGCGCTCCGTAAAAGTCATTCCCCGCAGGAACGGCAGACGCGTCAAGACGAGCCAGCATCCAATTCCAAGGACGGCGCCGAAGACCGCGGCCCAAGCCGTCGACGTACTCATCGCAGAACGCGTTCATCATCAGGCAACGCACCAATTCGAAGCATCAAGGAATAGCAGCACACGGAAACCAGCAAGCCAGCGAGAAGCACCATTGCTCCCAGGGTTGAGTTGTAGGCCGGCATCGCTTCCGGACGGCTGGCCATCAACACCAGGACGATCCACGGGGCCGCGACTGCCAACCTCGCAGCGTTGACAGTCCATGATTGCCTGGCTTCCAGCTCACTCCGGGTGCGGGAGTTGTCCCTGAGGAAGTCGGACAAAGTCCCCAGCATTCGGCCCAGGTCGGATCCGCCAACCTCGCGGGTCATTCGAAGGGCTTCAATGATGCGATCGGCCACCGGATCCGCGAGACGGTCCTTAAGCCTGTCCAACGCAGTCTCAAAATGCCCACCGGAGCGGTAGTCGGCACCAAAATCCAGGAAAAGCCGCCGCAATTCCTCCGGTCCTTTGGATCCAAGCTGAATGAGCGCTTCAGGCAGGGCAAGGCCTGCGCGAATAGCCGAGCGCAGGTGGTCCACGACATCCGGCCACAACAAGCGAAGCGCCGCACGACGCTTTCGCGCCCTCCGCCTCACGATTGCCAAGGGGGCCCAGGAACCGAACAACCCGAAGCATAGCGCGACCACCGGCGCCCTTGTGATGAGGAAGAAGACCGCCATGACTGCACACCCAAAACCCCCGCAGCTGAGGAGCAAGGCTGGTCCTGTGACCTTTTCAATCCCTGCTGACAAAAGCAATTGGTCCAGGCGGCGTCGTTTCTTTTTCCGTGGCCTGGCTGTGGGTTGATCCCAGGTGGACCACCAGATAAGGAAAAGTCCCAAGCCACACAGAATGCCCAGGAGAGGCGGCATCAGTTCACCTCCAACAGCGCGGAGACGTCGAAGCCTGCGCGGGCAAACTTTTCCGCAGCGGGCATCGCGTTGGGCCTCGGCTGCAGTTGGCCTGCTGACATCCCAAAGACGGTGGAGGATTCGATGATCCCGTTTTCAACCCTTCGCCCCAAAGCAAGGACCTCCGTTATCTGCCTTCGCCCTGTCGGATGCCTGCCGCAATGCACCACCAGATCAATGCACGACGCCACTGTGGGGACCACAAAGGCACTGGCAATGTTGGCTCCGGCGAGAAGGGGCAATGTGCAGATCTTGGTTACGGCGTCGTGGGCAGAATTGGCATGCACAGTGCACATACCGGGAAGCCCGGAGTTGAGGGCGATGAGCATGTCCAGGCTTTCGGCTTCGCGGACTTCGCCCACAATGAGCCTGTCCGGCCGCATTCGAAGGGCTTCCTTGACGAGCCGCCGCAAAGGGATTTCGCCCTCACCCTCCAGATTCGGTTGACGGCACTGAAGTCCGATGACATCCCGTAAGGGAAGCTGGAGTTCAAAGATTTCCTCCACCGTGATGACCCGCTCGCGTGAACCTATGTGCGCTCCCAGGCAATTGAGAAGGGTGGTCTTTCCCGCCTGCGTGGCGCCGGAGACAAGAATGTTGAGGCCGCTCGCTACTGCCGCGCCCAGGAACCTCGCAGCTTGTGGTGTCAGGCTGCCGAGCTCTATCAGGTGCTCCAGGCGGCTGGCGCGCGCGGTGAACTTCCTGATGTTCACCGCCCAGTGCCTCCGGGTGATGTCCGGGATTGCCACATGCAGCCTCGAACCGTCCGGAAGTGCGGCGTCCACGAAGGGCGATGACAAGTCCAGTCGTCGTCCGGAAGTCTTAAGCATTCTCTCTACCAGGTCCCGGACCTGCTGCTCAGTGAGGCTGATCGTAGTCAGCTCGGATTCACCATTTCGGGCCACGTAGACCTCGTGGGGAGCATTGATCCAAAGCTCCTCGATCGACTCATCGTCCAGAAGCGGCTGCAATGGCCCGAACCCCGCGACAGCGTCGTAAATCAGACGACGCGCCGACTCGAGGTGACCCAAGGGAGGAAGCGGAGCGAGGAGGGCCCGTTCGTCGTAGTCGTTGACTGCCGCGTCCACCAGGCTTCGGACATCACCAGCCTGTTCCAGTGGATCCAGGCCACGACGCCGGATGAGCTCCCTGACCTCCCCCTCGACGATCCTTACAGCATCCACAGCTCTCCCCCGATGGTCACGATTGCGTAAACGAGAGGCGCATCTCGAGTGACTTACGCTAAGCGAGCCCAAGGTCCGCCTCAAGTCAGTCCGGACGGCATGTGGATAACTTGGGATCACTGGTCCCGGGGGCATCGTGAATCCCACTAGTCACTCCTGTTTCAGAATGTTAGGGTAAAGCCCGTTAGGAGCTGGCCTTTGGTCTCACGCGCAGGCGCCCCGGAGCTTGTCCCTAAGCCACACCATGCACCGCTGAGCCGCGGTACAGGGCCGGATGTGATGATGAAACGTAAATTTTTGGACCCGGTCGGACGCATCCCCATGGTGCGGGCAGGGCTGGCGCTCACCGTCGCCCTTACGGCAGGCAGTTTCCTTTGCGCGCCCGCATGGGCACAGACATCCGGTCCGCAGCCGGCGCCCACTTCTGAGGCTCCTGGCGGCGGATCATCTCAGGGCCCCCAGCCAGCTGGGAATGGCCCGGCTTCACCTCCGGTTGAAAGCACCCCACGGCAAGGAAAGCTGCCTGACCAGCAAGCGCCGATCACCGGCGTCGAACTTACACCCGGTGTAGCGTCCCAACCTGCGCCTGACCCTGCCGGCAAAGCCGAAGCGCAGGCCACAAAACCCAAGTCCATGCCTGGTGACGCACCCGACGCCGAGAGTATGAAGGCCGCCATGCGCGCCGCCATCCCGGCCGGCGGCGCGGAAATGGGCCAGCGCTCCCCGAGGGTCGTGACGAACAAACAGGACAAAGAGGCGGCGGCACCGGCCCGAGGCAAGGCCGTAGGAGCAGCGGTCAAGGCCACGGTACCGATGGCGGCAGACACAGGCCACTGGCGGCCCACCATTGGAATCCAAGGGCAGGACGTGAGCGCACACCAGGGCAACGTCGACTGGCAAAGCCAATGGAGCCAAGGCTCCCGGTGGGCCTACGTCAAGGCTTCCGAGGGAAACTACTACCTCAACGAGAACTACACCCAGCAATACAACGGTTCACGGAATGTTGGCATGGTTCGCGGCGCGTATCACTTCGCCATCCCGAACTGGTCATCCGGAGCAGACCAAGCCAGGTACTTCGTAGCGAATGGAGGTGGCTGGTCGGCCGACGGCTACACTCTTCCTCCGGTGCTTGACATCGAGTACAACCCCTACGCGGGCCGGACCATCAACGGCTTCTATTTCGGCAACACGTGCTACGACATGTCCAAGGCCCAACTGGGTCAGTGGGCAGCCGACTTCGGCAACACCGTCAAGGCCTTGACCGGTCGATTCCCCGTCATCTACAGCACGACCGACTGGTGGAATACCTGCGTAGGCAACAGCACCTTTGGGAGCTACCCGTTGTGGATTGCTTCCTATTGGAACAATCCCACCAATTCGCCGGGCTCGCTGCCGGCCAGTTGGAACGACTACTCAATGTGGCAGTACAGCAGCACGGGCCCCTTCGAAGGCGACTCGAACATCTTCAACGGCACCTTTGATGAGCTCCGTACCTTTGCCCGGGGTGTTCCGACCCCTTCGAATCCCTCCATCCGTTCCGGAGCGGATGTGCTTGCGGTGATGCCTTCGGGACGACTCGATAATTTTCCAGCCGACGGCCAGGGACGTATCTCCGGGCCCGTGACCATCGGCTCCGGCTGGGGCAACGCCCTCTCCGTCCACGTCGTTGACTGGAACCAGGACGGAGTCCAGGACATCCTGGCCCAATGGGCCGACGGAACACTCCAGGTTTTCCGCGGCACTTCCGGCGGCGGCTTCAGCACGCCCATCCAAGTGGGCAGCGGCTGGCAGGAAATGTCGCTCGCCACCGGATGGTGGAACTCGAAGGATGCCTTCCCTGGAGTCATCGGCCAGGACGGCAGCGGCAACCTGTACCGATACCAGAACGCCTCGGGCGGTGCTCTGGGCGGCGGTGTCCTGATAGGTACCGGATTCAGTGGGCACCAGTTCAATCTCCTGGACTTTGACGGCGATGGCAGCCAGGACCTCGTCTCCAGAACAGGCGACGGAACGATGCGGTTGTTCCGCAGCAACGGGCTCGGGTCCTTCCTTACAGAGCCGGCACGGGTCATCGGAAACGGATGGTCCGCCATGACTTCAATCAGCTCCGCAGCGGGCTTCAACGGCTCCGGCTCGCAAGGACTGCAGGCACGTGCCGCCAACGGCGATCTCTACTATTACCCTGCGGTGAACGGCTCGTGGGGTAACCGCTTCCTCACTGGTCTCGGCTGGAACGATGCCCTGCTCATTGGTGGTGCCCCGGTCAACGTCGAGGCAACACTGGGCGTGGATGAACCCGATGTCCTTGCCATCCGGCAGGACGGCAATCTTTACCGGTATGCGGGCTCAGGTTCCGGCGGACTCACCTCTCCCGAACTGATCGGGAAACAATGGACGGGATTGAAGGCGGGCTTCCTTACTGATTGGAATGGCGACGGCGCATTGGACATCCTTGCCCAGTGGAGTGACGGCCGGCTGACACTCTACCCGGGCTTCAAGGGGGCCGGCTTCGGCTCTCCCATCAGTCTGGGTACAGGCTGGCAGGACTGGACGCTGACCGTCGGGACGTGGAAGAAGTCCGATCCCCGGCCAAGCATTGTGGGATACGACCCCGCAGGCCGGTTGTTCCAGATCGGCAATCCATCAGGCGGCGCACTTGGAACGCGCACCCAGATCGGGACCGGCTGGTCAGGCCTGGACATAGTCCAGATGGATTTCGACAAGGACTCAAACGCCGATCTCCTGGCTAAAACCGCTTCGGGAGACCTCATGCTTTACCGGTCGACCGGTACCGGGAGTTTCATCCCGGAAGCTCCGGCAACCATCGGTACAGGGTGGAATGTCATTAACAGCTTTGGAGCAATCCGAGGATTTGCTGGAGCGGGTTCAACCGGCATCATAGGTCGAACAACTGGCGGGGAGCTCCGCTATTACCCCGTTGGGCAAAACCGTGCATGGGGTCCAACCAGCGTCATCGGATCCGGCTGGACAGGGCTGAAGATCCTCTCCCCCGCATCCAGGTAGCGCCAGGCAGCCGACAAACGTCGACTGGCGAAGGGCCCGCAAACTCCACAACGGAGCGAGCGGGTCCTTTCTGTTTTTCGTAGCAAAGCATCGCAAATGAAACAAATGATGTTCGCTTCATTGGATAGGCCTCATATTCCGGATTGCGTGATCTAATGAAGGTGGTCTCACGTATTGGCTGTTCAGCGCAATGGGAAACGGGCTTTGTTTGGGGGCAAACGAAGGTCACCATTCCGCACAATCAAGGAGTGATCTTTCATGGCGTTTACCGTTTCTACGGCCAAGGTCAGCATTTCCCCACCGTTGGATGTCAACCCATACATGGCGGGGTACGGGACCCTCGACGGTGGTCGCGAGGCTACCAGCAGTGCACCTTACGAATCCCTGTGGGCCAGGGCAATAATCCTCTGGGAAAACGGCTCGCCCAACCTGATCATGAGCGTGGACATCCTGGCGCTGCCGCACTCACTCCATCAAAGCGCCCGGGCGAGAATCCTCCAGCTCGCAAACTGGAGCAACGGGGACATCCTGATCCAATCCACCCACACACATAACGGGCCGGTGGTGGTTGATACCCTCCACCCGTTCATGTGCTACGGCCTGTCGGATTTGTCCATGGTGGAAACGTACAGCCAACAGCTCGAAGACGACCTCGTGGATGCAGCCCAAAAAGCGCTCAACAACGCCCAGACGGCAGTGACTCTCGACTACAAAGTCACCACGGCGAGTATCGCTTACAACAGGGCAGGTCTGCCGTACCTGGAAGACACCGTTCCCGTTATCGTCGCGCGTCGGGCAAACGGCAAAGCGAGGGCGGTCATTTTCAATTACGCATGCCACCCTGTAGCTGCCGGCATGCGCACACTCTTTGACGGTGATTTCCCGGCGGGGGCCTGCAACTACATCGAGAACAACAACACGAACTGCTTTGCGCTCTTCCTCCAGGGAGCGGCCGGAGACCAGAATCCCATGGGCGAACCCAGCTGGGAACTTCGCGACGAGTATGCCACCAAGCTGGGTTCGGCCGTCTCGATTGCCATGCAGACCCCCGGAAGGACCATCGGCAGCCCTCTCCAGACGAGCTATCAAGAGGTACAGATTCCCCTGGACATCACGCCCACAGCCGGCAACCTGGCGGCCGTGCGCGCGGCCTACGCGTCCAGGCTGCCCAACCTGGATGGAAATCCGGCCTGGTATGGACGCCACGCCCAAGTGATGATCGGACGGATCGACAGCGGAAGCTACTCCACCTCCGTCACGTGCCCCTTCCAGGTTTGGAAATTTGGCGGCAGCCCACAACTGAAAATCGGCATAGTGGGCGGCGAACTCGTCAGTGGCTATGCAGCGTACTTCCGGTCAAAGTACGGCGGAGCCAATGGCGTCATTGTGGGCGGCTACGGCAACGAATCCTGCTACTACCTGCCGAGCGCCCAATTCCTGCCTCCCTATTCGGTGGGCGGCAGTTACGAGGGCGGATGGGATCCTGACTACCCTGGAATCGCTGGCGGATCCATGACCGTCTACGGCCACATCGGCCACTTCCTCGGCGGTACTGGTGGCGTGGAAGCCACTGTCATCAACACTCTGAACTCAATGCTCGCCTAGGCAGGCATACTTCCGTCGAAGGCCTTGGCCAACAAGCCAGGGCCTTCGACGTACCGCAGCACGTCCTGCGGACCTCTGCCGCGCAATTCGTAGCGGTATCGATACCCAATTCGCCGGGCAATCTGTTGACCCGGCCATTCGCTCCGGACACCATGGAGCTGGAGGCCACGATGCGATTTCATAACCTTGCAGCGGTAGCAGCAGCTGTGCTGCTGCTTGCTTCGGGCTGTTCCTCAGCTCCAGGAGCAACACCTTCGAGCAATGCGCCTTCCACATCAGCCCCCACGGTCCCGACGTCACCATCACAGTCCGCGCCGCCGTCGGAAACTTCTGCTGAACCCACCAGCGGACAGGGACAAGGCAGCGGACAGGGCGCCGGCGACCCGGACGACTCCGGCCGGTTTTCCTATACCTGTACCAGTCTGAACGCAGTCCCCGAGACCACATTCTCAAGCCTGGCGGAAGTCTGGGCCTCATCGGGTTACCTGCGGCTGGACTCCTGCACAGCCAACTACGACGGGCCGCAGCCCTATGAGCCCACAGATGACGAGGCCCATGTCATTGCCGTCGCGGCGCCCGGAACGGACCCCGCACAAGGCCTGGACAGCTACCTGGCAGCACTGGGGCTGTGTACCCGCGTCAGCGATGATTCTGCTTCGGACATCTTCGGTGGAAGCAGTCGGCAGTTGCTGAAGGCAGCAAGCGAGCTGTGCCCCAAAGCGCCCCAGGGAAAGATCATTGCCCTATGGGCTGCGGGTGCCCGCGCTGGAGACGGTCAGCATGTAGTAGGCGACGGCGGGCTGGCACCCGGAAGCTTCCACCTCCGGAAGACGCCGCCGGAAGGCTGCACTTGGAGTGTCAAGGGACCAGATGGTGCTCAGAAAGCGGCCGGAAACGCTGCCGAAGGCCAAAGCGGAATTCTTCTTGCAGAAAAAGACGTCTTAAGTAGTGACAAATGCGGAATTTGGGAGAAGATGGAGTAATGCAGCCGGCAACGGCTGGGGCGAAAATCCAACTGCATGCGGAGCTGGGGAGCATCCGAATGAAGTGGGGATCCCTCGGTGGATATGCCAAGACGCGCTGTCGTCCAGTTTGGCCTTGCCGGTCTCGTTCTTACGGGCTGCTCTGTCCAAGTCACGCAAAATGTTGAGCCGTTCAGGCTGGGCGTAACGAATGCCGGCGATGCCGACACTCCTCGTCCCGAAAGACCTGAACCGGTAAAAAGGTACAAGTTCGACTGCCGCGGAGCTGATGGAAAATCGCTCGCGGTGTTGTCGAGCCTTCCCGAAGTCTGGGCCAATACCCAGTACAAGAAGTTTGCCGATGTCCGCGTAGCTTACGTCGGCCCGCAGCCCCAGGTTCTTGAAGCCGAGGAAAACGCAGCCGTCAATGTTGCCATTGAAGCCGGCGCATCCGGTGGGCGGGCGGACATCTGCCTTGCAATCGTCAAGGCATGCACCCGCAGCAATCCTCCGACGATCAGTACCGCACTCTACGGTCTGGGCGGGGCACCGATAGTCAAAGGCGCACTGACGCTGGCCCCCATGGCGCCGCAGTCGGCAGTGCTGACCAAGTGGCTGAAGGAAGTGGCGTAATGGAACAGTCCACAGCCCGGAATTTATCCCAACGCCTGCTGCGAGGCAGGAAGCTGACCACAATCGTGGCCGCTGCTGCCTTGGCCGTCGCCGGAATGACCGCTGTCGTTTCCAGCACCCCGGCCTATGCCGACCAACAACGACAGGTGGTAGGCACAGGCCTCACCAAGCCTGCCGGAACGGTAGTCGATCCCGTCGGTAAAGTATGGGTCTCCGACAGCGTGGCAGGCTTCTGCCGCATGAGCGATCCAGTCAATGGCCAGCCCGGCACCGTGGAAAAGGATACCTGCCTGGGCGGATCCTTGGCCGGATCCCAACAAGGCCCGAAAGTACCGGGCGTCGCCACCATCCTTGATCCCACGCCTTCCTCGGCAGGCAGTGGAGACGAGACGGCGTTCATCCCGGATTCATCGGTGGGAAGCTCGCATGTGGTGCGTGCCGTATGGAGTCCCGCACTGGATCTCTTCGAGTACAGCAGCACGCTGACCATCCTGGATGGCGACGTCAGGCCGAATGCCGTCAGCGACGGCCCTGACGGCAACATCTACCTTTCGTTTGCGAATGCCCGTTCGATCATCAAGATTGTTGATCCAACCATCAAGCATCCCAGCATCGAATCCATCGCCTCGGTCACCACGAAAGCCCTGGGGCTGGTAGCGGCTGGTTGGGACAGCAACGGACACGTCAGCGTATACGTCCTGGAAACCACCGGGATGCGGGCCTTCTCGGCTCCCGACGACGGCGACATGACCAACTACGTGCCACTGGCCTCCTACAATGTCGGTGTCGCATCGTCGATCTTCTACGACTACGATGCCCACATCATCTACACGGGCACAAGCAGCGGAGCCACTGCCGCCGATGCAGGCAAGGACAAAGTTTCCCGCCTCAATCTCAGCACCGGGACCGTGGACAATTCCTGGGCTTTGGGCTTCAGCAAGATCAGCGGCCTGGGCATGCGTGCCGGACAGTTGCTGGTACTGGATGATGCAGGACAGCTGAACAACCCACCGGCCACCGGCCAAGGAAAGATGAGCCTCCTGGGTGGAGTCGTAGCCCAGATTACCTCCGGCCCAACGCTTGCCAACGGTAGCCAATCGCCTAATCCGGCGTTCACCAACGACACCACACCCACCTTCGGTGTCAGCGCAGACCCCAGTGGCAGTGCCCTGGAATGCTCAGTCGGCGGCGCTTGGACAGATTGCACCAGCGGCACCTACACCTCAGCTGTTCTGGCAAATGGGCCACAGACGTTCTCCGTCCGGCCTGCACCAGGAGGCGTTCCCGTGTCCCGCACGTTTACCGTAGACACAGTGGCACCCGCCGCTCCTGTCTTCACAGCACCGAACAGCGGACAGGTGGTCAACGGCAAACCCGTTCTCGGCGCGACGTTCGAACCCGGAACGACACTGAGTTGCTCCGTTGATTCCACGGCTGACGCTGACTTCAAGGCTTGCGTGCCGGGCGATACCTTCACGCTGACCACGGAGGGTGCACACACGTTGCGGATCAGGAGCACGGACCCCGCCGGGAACGTCGGCCCTGCTGCTGCTCTGACCGTGACAGTGGATCTGACGGCTCCGCAGGTTGCGATCACCGCTCCCGCCAGTGGTGCCACGGTGGGTGCCGGGTACCAGTTCCAGTTTGCTTCCACTTCGCCGGACATTGCCGGATTCCGTTGCCGGTTGGGAACAGATGCCTTCACTGAATGCACCTCCCCCAAGGTTTACGCGGACATCGCCAATGGCCCGAACAGGTTCGAAGTTGAAGCCAGGGACAAGGCCGGAAACACGACGGTGGCCGGTGTGAACTTTACGGTCTTCGTCGCCGACACGACACCGCCAACCGTGACAGCAGATCCCGTCGCGGGCACCTACGGTCCTTCCAGCAAGATCGCTCTCACCGCAAGTGAGGCGGACGCAAAGATCTACTACACAGAGGATGGCAGCACACCTACCACTGCCAGCACTCTGTACACGGCTCCGATTGCGATGGGCAGCAAGACCCTCAAGTACATCGCAGTGGATGCAGCGAACAACGCCTCCGCACCCCAGACACAGGTGTACGTGCTGGATAACGTTGCGCCGGCTGTTACGGCCAACCCGACCGGAGGCAATCTGGCCCTGGGACAGAGCGTCACTTTGACGACGGAGTCCGGAGCAAAGATCTACTACACGACGGATAACACCACTCCGACAGTTGCCAGCCAGGTAGCCACCACGACAGTCACGATCACACCGGCTGCAACCACCACGGTGAAGTACTTTGCCGTTGATGCTGCAGGGAACCAATCGGCAGTAGCCTCGCAGACCTACACCTTGCCTGCAGCTCCCGCCAACACTTGGAAGGACTACAACTCCGATGCCAAGAACGATGTCCTGGCCCGCGATTCAGCCGGAACACTGTGGCTCTACCCGGGCAATGGCACAGGTGGATGGTTGGGCAAGGTCAACACCGGTACCGCATGGAACAACTACAACCTGATCGTTCCAACCCGGGACTTCAGCGGCGATGGACGAAGCGATGTCCTCGCCAGGGATGGCGCCGGACAGCTGTGGCTCTTCAAGGGCAACGGAACCGGCGGTTGGCAGCCGGCCGTGTCAGTAGGAAGTGGCTGGAGCGGAATGACGGCGATCGTTGCCCCCGGAGATTTCAACGGTGATGGCAAATCCGACGTCCTCGCCAGGGATGCGGCAGGCGTGCTGTGGCTCTACAAGGGCGACGGCCTCGGTAGATTCACAGCAGGTTCGACCCAGGTCGGGGCCGGCTGGAACGTCATGAATACCCTTTTCAGCACCGGCGACTTCAACGGAGATGCCAAGACCGACGTGATTGCACGCGATACCAGCGGCGGGCTTTGGCTCTATCCCGGCAATGGCACTGGCGGCTGGGGCACCCGCACCCAGATCGGCAGCGGTTGGGGCGGCATGACGGCGCTCCTCGGACCAGGCGATTTCAATGGCAACGGCAAGTCCGATGTCCTCGCCCGGGATGCCAGCGGCAACCTCTGGATCTATCCGGGTAATGGCACCGGCGGGTGGCTTGCCTGGAGCCAGGTAGGCAACGGTTGGCAGGGATTCACCTCCCTCCCATAGCGGATCCAACCGCCCGGCTTGCCGTTTCGAGGGGTGCATCGGAGAATATCCGGTGCACCCCTTTCGTTGGCCGGGTTCCGTGGGCCCATCCGGGCTTCCGCAGAACGTTTGCCGGAATGAACTAGACTGAGGGTTTGCAAGGACCTCGTGACGCCAGAGTTGCGGGCTGCGGCTGGCGTCAAGAATTCGTCGGCACGAACTACCGAGGAGAGTCTTGACTTTCGACCAGGCAGGCCAACCGGATCTCTCCGTTGTGATCCCGGTCTATAACGGAGAACGGATATTGGCGGCAACAATGGCGCGCCTTTCCGGCTATCTAACCAGTGGCAACTCCGAGATCATCATCGTGGAGAACGGATCTTCCGACAACACACTCAAGGTTGCCCGCGAGCACGCGGTGGACACTCCACACGTGACATTCCACGTTCTCCAAAGCGAAAAAGGGATGGGAAACGCGTACCGGAGGGGCATCGAGGCCAGTTCCGGACGCCGTGTCCTCCTGACCGCCGATGATCTTCCCTTCGGGACCGATGATCTTGACGAGGACGCGAAGCTCGAACCAAAACCGCATGTGGTCATAGGTTCCAAAGCGCACAAGAATTCGAACATCCAGCGCAGCCCCCTCCGCGGACTCACCACTTTCGGGTTCAAGACTCTCCGACAGGTGATACTGGGGTCCAAGGTCGGTGACTCCCAGGGAACGCTCATCGTCGACGGCGGCTGGTTGCGGAACATGGTGGACCGTTTTGACGATCCTGGTTTCCTTTTCAGCACCCAGGTTGTCTACGCCGCCGAAAAACAGGGCTTCGACATAGTGGAAGTGCCCGTTACTTTGGCGCCCGATGACGAACCCGGCGAAACCACCATCCGGACTGCCGACGTCGTAAAGATGTTCAAGGGTCTGGTTGCCATGCGCCGGCGCAAGAGCGAACTGGCAGCTGCTCCCAGCGCGGGGACACACGCCCCATGACGGGATCGATCGCAGAAACACCGTCGAACGACAACGACGTGAATTTGGAACAGCCTCCGGTCAAGACCACCAAAGCCAAACTGGTGGATTTTGCCCGTCGCGCCCTGGTGGTCATCGTCTTTGCCGCTGCGGTGTACTTCATCGCAGTCCAATGGCCACAGGTCCAAGCCACGGTCTTTGCCCTGCAATGGTGGCAGGTGCTGCTTTCGCTGCTTGCCCTCATCCCCGGGGTTCTTCTGGGCATGTACATGTGGCGGGTTGTCATGGCCAGCCTGTTGAGGTCTGTTGACATCGAGCCGCAGGGCCTGGTCCTGAACCAGATCTACCTCGTAGGCCAGATCGGTAAATATCTTCCCGGCTCCGTCTGGGCGTTCGTCCTCCAGATGGAGCTCGGCCGAAAAAACGGCATCGCGCGGGCCCAGGTCTTCGTAGCTTCCTTGGTCAGTACCGGCATCACCATCGGCGCAGCTTTGGTGGTTGGAGCTTCAGCCCTGCCAATCCTTGTCCAGCGGGAACCGAACCTGCAATGGTTGTACGTCATCCTCCCCGTCGTGATTCTGGCGATGAACCCAAACGTTGTGACCTTCCTGGTCAACTTCGTGCTCAAGGTATTCCGCCGGCCACCGCTGCCTGAGCGGATACAGGCCAACACCATGGTCAAAGCCTTCATCCTCGGCGTCCTCATGTACCTGTGCTTCGGCCTGCACCTGTGGATCCTGGTAGGTCACGAGGCAACCCTGGACCTGGCGACGTTCCTGGTCCTCACCGGTGCCCTCGCTCTCGGGATGACCCTCGGGGTGCTGGCCTTCCTGCTGCCCGCTGGAGTTGGCGCACGGGAAGCCATCCTGATCCTTGCCCTGGCGGGGATGATGAGCGCCGGTGCCGCAACCGCAATCGCCGCGCTTTCCCGGATCATGTTCACTGTTGCGGACCTGCTCTGCGTAGGAATCGCCTTTGTGCACTTCCGGTGGCGGCAGTCCGCTTCCAAGACCCCCGGAGATTCCACCTCAGAGCCCAGCTGATGCTGTGGGTCTTTTCCACGCCCGGGTGTCTACGATTCCCGGGCGTTCTTCGGGCCAATAATCAAACTTATGCCGCGCGCTAAGGAGCAAGGTACCACCATGACAGCAGTAACCTCCGAGGCCACTGCCCAGCGCCCGCCTGTCACCAAGCGGCGCTACTTCATGAAGCATGATTGGCATTGGGGCATTGTTACCGCCATCATCGCGGCCATCTCGTCCATCATCCCCAGGCTCTTCAATCCCACGTTCTACTACTGGGACGACATGATGCAGTCCTTCCTTCCCTTGTGGCGGCACATGGGTGAGGAGATTCGTTCGGGCAGATTCCCCTTGATGGAACCGGGGGGCTGGGTGGGCGGCAACATTGTGGCCGAGGTCGGTTACGGGATATTCAATCCCGTAAACATCGTCAACTCGGTCATTGTCTCCAACTTCGAGAACCTGTCGCTGGCGAGCTACTTCATCATCGTCCAGTTCATTGCCCTGTTGGCTTTTGGAACGTACATGCTCGCCCGGGACTACGGGTCAAACAGGCCACTGGCCCTGGCTGCCGGTGTAGCGATTCCGTTCAGCGGCTTCACCCTGTTCTACGAGGCGGCCCGCTGGCCCGGCGGTCTCATGGCCTTTGCCTGGATCACGGTTTTCTGGTGGTCAGTGCGCCGCTACGCCCGACGCAACACCTCGCCCTTCCTTCCGTTCCTGCTCGGCTTCCTCACCATGACAGCCGGCAATCCCTACGGAGCCATCGGCGTCATTCTCGTCCTGGCAGCAGTGGCCGTCGAACTGATGCTGATGCGGCACTGGCGACGCCTCATCCCGATCGTCATCGTGGGCGCTCTGGTGGGCCTGACTGCCGTCCTGGTGTACTTCCCCTTGCCCCTCAGCTCTGCCGTAACGGTCCGTCAGCAGAATGAGATCCTGAACGATCTCTTCCTCTCGCCGGACATGTCTTCCCTCCTGACGATGAGCACCTCGTCCATGAGGCCCCGGATCAACAACTTCTGGGCTCCCATCGACAACGTCCCCTCAAGCTACCTGGCATGGTTCGTTCTGCCCCTGCTTCCGTGGTTGGATTTCCGCAGCTTCAGGAACCGGTCCCGCCAGATCTTCAGCATCTATATCATTACGGGTATCTACTTCCTCCTGACGTTTGCCCCGTCACAGGTTCTGGTCTTCCGCTGGCCCATCCGTCTCATCGAGTACGTGTACTTGGGCGTGATCGTCCTTGTCGCCGTAGTGGCCTCAGCAGGCTTGAAAACCACCGCCTGGAAGAAACGGTTGTTCATCACCGTCGCGATCCTCGGCTTCGGAACCTACCGGGCCTGGTCCATGGTTCCGGAGGGCGGCAAGTGGCAGTTCTTCACGCTGGCCGTGACTTTGGTGCTGGTTGTGCTTGCGATCCTGGGATGGAAGCGCTTCGGTTACCGGGGCCTTGCCGCCGTCATGGTGGTCGGAACCATCGCCACCTTGGGCATGCAGTCCCGTCAGTTCGTCCCTAACAATGCAGTTGCAGGTATCGGCTCTCCCGTGGATGCCGATACCCTCCGGGATGCCACCAGCAACTACAAAGGAAACACCATCCAGGTCTTCAACACCATGAAGATCACGGGCGCGGAATTCACCGAGGGACGGCTCCTGTACGGCAACCAGATCCTCAACGCTGACGTCAACAACAGCATGGGCCGCTACAGCGGAATCAGCTTCACGACGTACGTCAATGCCTTGTGCATGAACTACCGCGGAGAAACGTGCCCGCTGGCCTACACTGAGCTGTTCAAACAGGCCTCGCCTGAAATCGACGCCACGTTGGCTGACGTCCTTCAGGTTGAAACCGTCGCCGTCCAGAAAACCCTGATCGCTCCGGACCAGCTGGACATCGCGCCGGGATGGTCGATTGTTGCATCAGACGAGACCCGGACCATCCTGCAGCGCCAGAACCCCTTGCCACACCCCGGCACTGTCTCATGGGTTTCTGACGGCATCACCGTCCAGGACTCAGTGCGGACAGGGAACGACGAACACGTCCAGCTCTCTGGCAACGGCAACGCTGGAAAACTGACCTTCGCGCGGCTCGCCTGGCCCGGTTACACCGTCAAGGTCGACGGCGAGACACAGAAGCTCACGCAGGGACCTGCCGGCGTCATCATGGTGGACATCCCCGCCGGCGCCAAGTCCGTTGACATTTCCTTCACGACGCCGGGACTCACCATGGGACTTGCCGCCCAGGCAGCTGCGTGGTTCGGGATTCTGCTGTTCACTGTCTTCCACTATGTGCGGCGCTACCGCCGCGGAAAGTCCGCTGAGCAGGTAGTCGCAGAACCGGCCGAAAAGGTCACCGTGTAGCCAGGGCATCCCAGTCCGGGAAAAGAGCGTCCATGCCTTCGGGTTTGGGCGCTCTTTTCGTACGCAGGGGTCTCACTGTCCACCTGTTGGCAGTTGACCTGGGAAAGCCGGCTTGCTGGGTCACCTATCTTGCCGGCGCCCTATGGCCCCTTGCACGTGACCGCGGGGCGCAAAAAAGGCCACCGTACCTCTGTGAAAAGAGGTACGGTGGCCTTTCTGTGTTGGCTGCGACTCCTAATGACAAGGAGTTTTGCTGCCCTCGGAATCAGTGCTCGCGGAGCCAGGCTACTGCCTCCTCGGCAGGCCCTTCGAACTGCACGGTGCCGGATGAAAGCACCACTCCCCTGTCGCAAATCCTGGAGATCATGTCGAGGTCGTGGCTGACTACTACCAGTGTCCGGCCCTCATCTGAGAGTTGCTTGATCTTGGCGAGGCACTTTCTCTGGAAAGGCTCGTCACCTACGGCAAGAATTTCGTCCACAAGGAAGATGTCCGGCTGGGTGTGGACCGCGACCGCGAAAGCGAGGCGCAGGAACATACCGGAAGAATAGAATTTCACCTCGGTATCGATGAACTGCTCAATCTCGGAGAAGGCGACTATGTCGTCAAACTTCTCGTTGATCTCCTGTTCTGTCATGCCCAGGATCGCGGCGTTCAGGAACACATTCTCCCGCCCGGAAAGATCCGGGTGGAATCCTGCACCCACCTCGATGAGGCCGGCGACGCGGCCTTTCGTGCGCACCGTCCCCTTGTCGGGAAGGATGACTCCGGAAATAAGCTTCAAAAGGGTGGACTTACCTGAACCGTTGAAGCCCAGGAGGGCGACAGTCTCCCCGGGCTGGATTTCAAAGCTGACGTCATGGAGCGCATCAAACCTTCGGGTCAGATCGCCCTTGCGTCCCTTCACCAGCCAAACAAGCGTTTCCTTCAAGGAGTGCGAGTGGCGAAGATTGAACGTTTTCTTGAGGTCCTTGACGATTACGGCAGCACCCATTTAGACCTCCTGCGCAAAGTGGCCCTCGAGCCGTCGGAACACGAGCTGGCCGATAATAAGGAACAAAGCAGCCATACCGAGTCCGAGCAGACCGGTCCACATCAAATGGGGAGGCAACTCAACGGGCCGGTTGACTGTTGGGTACCAGAACGCCCAGTGGAACAGTTCGACGGCTACCGTGATCGGATTCAGCTGGTAAATCACCAGCACCCATTCCGGGGCCAGGCGTCTGATCATGGTCCAGTCGTAAAGAACCGGGGAGGTCCAGGTAACGATCATCATCAGCATGTCGACGATGTTCTCTGCGTCCCTGAAGAAGACGTTGATGGCACCAGCCAGCAACCCCAGACCAGTCGCTGTGACAGCCACAATGACGAAGCCCAATGCAGCCCCGATGAGTTGCAGGATGTCCGGATGCCAGCCTGTGAGCAAGGCGGCAGCAAGCAGGACCACCAGCTGCGGCAGGAAATGGACCGCAGCGACCCACACTGAAGCAACCGGGAACAACTCACGCGGCAGATAGATCTTCTTCACCAACGCAGCGTTGGAGACAATGGACCGCGTGGCATTCGAGAAAGCTTCTGAGAAGAAGTTGATAACGATGACGCCGGAGAACATGTACAGCGCGTAGTTGGGGATCTGATCCCCAACCCGCAGCACAATGCCCAACGCAAAGAACAGCACTACGTACTGGACCAGGGGCTTGACGTAGGACCATGCCAGCCCGAGAACCGAACCCCGGTAACGAACACGGAGTTCCTTGCGGACGATCAACTTGAGGAGGTACCGGCGTCGATAGACGTCGAGCAGACCGGCACCTACCCCTGGAACAGCATACGTATCAGTGGAAGTGGCCATTGCTACTTGTTAGGCTCCGATGCTTCGAACGTTTCCCGCCAGGATTCCATGGAGGTGATCTCCGGGAGGGCATCGCGGTATTGCGCGCGAAGGGTCTCCCAGTTGGAGAAGAGCTGTGCGTGGAGCTTGGCAGACTCAACCACCAACTGGCGGGCCATCCTGGGGTCCCTAAGGTGCCAGGAAGCTCCGGTGCCGTCAGCGTTCGAGACCACAGCGCTGTCGAGGTGGGCCAGGCTCCACCACTTTCCGTCCTGGTGGGCCACTTGGGCCTCCGGGTTGGCCTTGGCCGTGTCGCGGACGGGAGCCAGCGTCTGCTTCAAGACGGTTTTCACTGCCCATGGCAACAGACCGAGCGCACCCGGCTGCTTGTAGGACTGGGGCTTCTTGGGCGGGCGCTTCCGGAAAACTTCCGGGAACGCCGCGGGGTCCGTCTTGACCTGGGAGTCGGGGAACTCTTCACGCATGGCGCGAAGCTTCGGCATCGTGGTCGGCAGCTGTTTGTGCAGGTCGCCGGGACCGGCGAGGACGTCCCGCAGGGCCATGACGCGGGCCTGCTCGGGGTAGTACTGCATCGACACCAAGTGCTTGATGTCCGTGTTCAGGCTCTCGCGGAGGATTCGTCCGCCCTTGGGGAACGGGGAGTGCAGGAGGGTGGCGATGAGCCGGTTGCGCTCATGGTAGTACGCCTGCCAGTCGACGGAATCGTCCTTATCTGCCCATGAGACGTGCCATACAGCTGCACCCGGAAGCGTCACTGTCGGGAAGCCGGCTGCCCGGGCCCGGAGCGAGTATTCAGCGTCGTCCCACTTGATGAACACCGGCAGGGAGAGCCCGATGGTCTCCACCACGGCCTTGGGGATGAGGCACATCCACCAGCCGTTGTAGTCGGCATCCCAGCGGCGGTGCAACTGAGGCGTGGACCGCAGGCCGGCCTGGGAGAAGTCATGATTGCCAAGGCCCTCCACCGGTCCCCACAGGAACCTGTAGAAGTTGACCACCTCTGAGTAGGCATGCAGGACAGACTTGTTGTACATGTCAAACATGTGTCCGCCGACGATGGTCGGTTTGCGGCAGAGATCGGCGAATGCCACTGCGCGCATCACGCCCTCTGTCTCAAGTTCAATGTCGTCATCGAGCAGCATGACGTAGTCGCTCTTGTCTGAAACGAGCATCTCGTACATGTTGCGTGCGAAACCACCCGAACCGCCGAGGTTGCCCTGGTTGATGATCCGGAGCTGGTCTCCCATGGATTCAGCGACAGCGTCGAAACCGGCTTCGTCGGCGACCTTTTTGTTTCCTTGGTCGACGATGATCAGTTCGGCAAGAATTTCCCGAAGACCGGGGTCTCCGTCAATAGCCTTGATGGTTTCCAGGCAGTAGTCTGCGCGGTTGAAGGTGGTGACACCCAACGTCACGCGCCCCTGGGTGCGGCCCTCGTCCGGAACGGCCCAGTGAGCGCTCTTCAGGGTCATGCCGTCACCGCCGGCGATCAGGTCAAACCAGTACCACCCGCCGTCGCCGAACGGGGCAAGAGTCAGCTCGAAATCGTTCGAGGCGGAACCCTCGACCAACACGGAATCGACACGCTGGGATGCGCCGCGGGCATTGGAACGGTAGACAATGATCGTACCTTCGCCCTCGGTTTCGAGGTGAAGGACCGTCTTTGTGGCAATCGTCCATTTGCGCCAGTAGCTCGCCGGGAAAGCGTTGAAGTAGGAGCCGAAGGAAAGACGTTCGCCACGGCGGACCTGGACGGAACCGCGGTCGAGGATGTCCTCCGGGTGGAGCTGCCGGGTCATGCCGACGGCCTGCACATCCGAGCTTCCCCGGCCTGATCTTTGAACTGTGCTCGTGTCCGGGTCTACGTACAGGGGGAGGGTGTCGAGGTCACGGTTCGCCGGGAAAATGACACGCTGGACAATCCGCAGGTTCTGTTCAGTTGAACCGGGGGCATTCACGTCGGTGGAAGCCGTCATGGCAGTCTCCTGGCTTTCGTTTGTTGTGGTGGTCATGCGTCCACTCCCCCACTTTCAAGCTTGGCGCCGCCTGTGAAGTGCGGCTTGATCTTGTTGTCGTACATGGACAAAGCTGAACCGATCGCCATGTGCATATCGAGGTACTTGTAAGTTCCAAGGCGGCCACCGAACAGAACGGACTTCTCACCCTTGGCCAGATCGCGGTAAGCAAGCAGCTTTTGACGATCGTCGGAAGTGTTGACGGGGTAGTACGGCTCGTCGCCCTTCTCCGCAAAGCGCGAGAACTCCCGCATGATGACCGTCGCGTCCTTGGTGTAATCCCGCTCCGGGTGGAAGTGGCGGAATTCGTGGATGCGCGTGTACTTTTCCTCGGCGTCGGGATAGTTCATCACTGCGCAACCCTGGAAGTCCTCAATGGGCAGGACCTCTTCTTCAAGGTCGATGGTGCGCCAGGAGAGGTCACCTTCTGCGTAGTCAAAGTAGCGGTCCACGGGACCCGTGTAGATGACAGGCACCTGTCCCAGCACGGAAGACCGGCCGAACTCGCCGTCGTCGAAGAAGTCCGTATTGAGGACAACTTCGATGTTGGGGTGGTCCGCCATACGCTCGATCCAGGCCGTGTATCCGTCGACCGGCAGTCCTTCGTACGTGTCATTGAAGTAGCGGTTGTCGTAGTTGTAGCGAACCGGGAGCCGGGAAATGATCTCCGCGGGCAGGTCCTTGGGGTCCGTCTGCCATTGCTTGCCCGTGTAGTGCTTGATGAACGCTTCGTAGAGCGGGCGTCCGATCAGCTGGATACCCTTGTCGTTCAGGTTCTGCGGATCAGTACCGGCGAGTTCACCGGCCTGCTCGGCGATGAGTGCCTTCGCTTCGGTCGGGCTCATGGCCGAGCGGAAGAACTGGTTGATGGTGCCCAGGTTGATGGGCATCGGGTACACCTCGCCCTTGTGGCTGGTGTAAACCTTGTGCTGGTACTTCGTGAAGGTCGTGAAACGGTTCACGTACTCCCAAACGCGTTCGTTGGACGTGTGGAAGAGGTGCGCTCCGTAGCGGTGCACCTCAATTCCAGTCTGCGCTTCGTTCTCGCTGTAGGCGTTTCCACCAATGTGGTGGCGGCGATCAAGCACCGCAACCTTCAGCCCCAACTCGGTAGCGGCGCGTTCTGCAATGGTCAGGCCAAAGAAACCCGAGCCGACGACGACGAGATCAGCGTTCACAAACTCTCCTGTGTATTGGCGTGCGGGCACAAAAATGCCCACGTCTACTGGTCAAGGCTACCCGACGTTACGATCGAATCCCGATTCGGGAACGCGCGGAAGGGGGGCAGCGATTGACCGGAAAAACGAACGGGAGGCGTGGCCTGCGCCAGCCTCCCGTTCAAATGTGCAAAAATCCAGCCGCGCTACAGCGCGACGACAGCGCCCGTTTCGGCTGATTTGAGTACAGCCTCAGCAACGCGCAGGGTCTCAAGGCCTTCGGCCATTGTGACAATGTTCATGGACTTGCCCAGAACGGCGTCGCGGAAAGCCTCATGTTCCATCTTCAGTGGTTCACGCTTGGCCAAGGCAAAACGGGTAGACGATCCCTCGGACACACCACGGAATGCCGCGATCGAATCCCAGTCCGTCTGGAAGGTGCCGTTTTCGACAAACGTCAAGTCAGCGGAAATCGTGTCGGCAATGTATGCGCCACGCTCGCCCAGGACAACCGTCGTGCGTTCCTTCATGGGTGAGAGCCAGTTGACGATGTGGTTGGTTACTACGCCGTCCTTGAGGTGCCCGATCGCAGTGACCATGTCCTCGTGCTGACGACCACTCCGTGATGTAGTGTGCGCAACGACGTTGACAAAGTTACTCTGGGCCAGCCATGCGGTGAGGTCGATGTCGTGGGTAGCAAGATCCTTGACCACTCCAACGTCGGCAATCCGGGACGGGAACGGGCCCTGGCGCCGGGTGGAGATCTGGTAGACCTCGCCGAGATCGCCATTTTCAAGCCGCTCACGGAGGCTCTGCAGGGAGGGGTTGAAGCGCTCGATGTGCCCAACGGCGCCGATCAAGCCTTTGGAATCAAAGGCCTCCGCAATCCGGCGGCCGGAGACAGAATCGTTGGCAATCGGCTTTTCCACCAAGCAGTGCACGCCGGCCTCGGCCAGCTGGAGGGCAACTTCCTCGTGGAGGATTGTCGGCACGGCGGCGACAGCCATGTCGATGCCCTGCTCAATGAGTTGCTCGACGGAATTGCAAACCTCCAGCCCACTGGCAACGTTGTGGGGGTCTCCAAAGGAGTCAGCGACGGCGACAAGGTCAACACCCTCGAGCTCGCGGATAACGCGTGCGTGGTGACGGCCCATCATGCCCAGCCCAATGAGGCCAGCGCGCAGATTTGCCACTAGCTACCTGCCTTTGCAACGGCGTTGACAGCAGCGACGATCCGGTCAAGGTCATCCTGGCTAAGTGACGGGTGCACGGGAAGGGACAGCACAGTGGAGGCCGCTTCTTCAGTGACCGGCAGGTCATCGGAGGTCTGGAACGGCGCAAGGCGGTGGTTGGGAATCGGGTAGTAGACGCCGCAGCCCACGTTGTACTCCTCGCGCAAGGCCTTCGCGAAGCCATCACGGTCCTCGGCAATCCGGATGGTGTACTGGTGATAAACGTGCTCGTAGCCTTCAACGACCTTCGGGGTAACGACACCTTCGATGTTTGCATCGAAGAATGCTGCGTTCTCCTGCCGGGTCTTCGTCCAGCCTTCGACCTTGGTCAGCTGCACACGACCGATTGCTGCGTGAATGTTGGTCATGCGCGCGTTGAAGCCAACCAGTTCGTTTTCGTACTGGCGCTCCATGCCCTGGTTGCGAAGCAACCGAAGCCGCCGTTCGACGTCGGCCAGGCCGGTGCTGACCATGCCGCCCTCACCGGAGGTCATGTTCTTCGTCGGGTACAAGCTGAACATGGCGAAATCGCCGAATGTACCGACCTTGCGGCCGTTGACTGCCGCGCCGTGTGCCTGGGCAGCGTCTTCAAAGACCTTCACGCCGTGCTTGGCGGCAACTGCACCAATTCCGTCCACGTCAAACGGGTGACCGTAGAGGTGCACCGGCATGATGGCTGCGGTGCGGTCAGTGATCTTCGACTCGACGGAAGCAGGATCCAGCGTGTAGTGGTCGATGTCCACATCGGCGAAGACAGGGGTAGCACCTGTCAACGCCACGGAGTTGGCTGTTGCCGCGAAGGTAAACGACGGCACGATGACTTCATCGCCAGGGCCAATGCCCGCAGCCAAAAGACCGAGGTGCAAACCGGATGTTCCGGAGTTGACGGCCACGGCTGCCCTGCCGTCCAGGAGGACCTGCGAGAATTCCTGTTCAAAGGACGCAACCTCCGAACCCTGTGCGAGTTGGCCGGAGGCCAGAACAGCCTCTACTGCCTTGCGCTCATCATCACCGATGATGGGCTTGGCGGGGGGAATGAATTCGGGGCTCATGCCTCTACCTCTCGAAGGGTCTCGTTCTGTTCAACATATGTGGCGCCGGTTTCCGGGCATACCCAGTTGTCACCGCTGCGTTGCAGCGGGAAACCGGCCTTGCCGACCCAACCATGGCGCTTGGCCGGAACTCCGACCATCAAAGCAAAATCAGGAACATCTTTGGCCACGACAGCACCCGCGGCCACAGTAGCCCAGCGTCCGATCGTGACCGGAGCAACACATACAGCGCGGGCGCCGATGGACGCGCCTTCACGAATAGTGACGCCCACGGGCTCCCAATCATGGGCGCTCTTCAAAGTTCCATCGGGTGCAACTGCCCGGGGGTATGTGTCATTCGTCAGCACTACGGCGGGTCCGATGAAGACCCCTGCCTCCAGTTCCGCGGGCTCGTAGACAAGCGCATAGTTCTGAACTTTGCAGTTGTCCCCCATCTTGACTCCGGAGCCGATGTAGGCCCCGCGTCCGACGATGCAATTGACCCCTAGTTCGGCCTGCTCGCGGACTTGGGCAAGATGCCAAATCTTTGATCCATCACCAATTACCGCCTTGTCTGAAACATCGGCGCTCTCCGCAACCACTATCACCGGTGAAGGTCCTTCCTCATTGAGCACACGCGACAACGAGTTTCATCTTAGCTGAGACACAAAGCCACAGCGTCAAGGCGCCGTTTACCCTTCCCTGGCAAAAGTTGTCCACATACACCTCATGGGGTGCTGCGGTTTCGTCCTGAGCTCCATAACGATGGTGGTGCATGCAAAGGGAGGACTAGGCAATGACGTTGGAGTGCACACTGGTTCGGAGCCCCACTGCGCCCATGCCAGCGGATCCGGAGGAATTGACCATCGAAGTACCGCCGGGCGCGTCCGGTGCCCAGCTGGAAGCCCTGATCAAGGCCGTCCGGAACACCGGGCAGCTTTTTGTTGCAGGGCGGCATCTCGCCGACCTGACCGTCGGGGTGCCACCTCTTGTGTCCGGTGCAGTGATCGTGGACGGATTCGTGCCGCCGGCGGAAACATCAACCATGCTTCCTCTGATGTTGCTCACCCATACCGGCCCTGCCGCAGGGTCTGTCTTCCGGATTCCGCGTGGGCAACACCACATTGGCCGTGGAACTGCAGGGATTTCGCTACCCGATCCTGGAATGTCCAGGGAACACGCATTACTGGATGTCTCGGGTGAACGCTTGGAAGTAACCAGCGTTGCTGCAGCGAACCCCATAGATGTGGACGGTCGGCCCGTCCGCCGCGCTTTGGTCACATCCCGCTCCACCCTCCGTTGCGGGCATACAACTTTCAGCCTCGCGCCGGACAACGAGTGCTTTCCTGCCGTCGCAGCGGATGCGGGTCGTTCGGTGCAGGAACCAATCGAGGTGCCCTGCGCAAAGAACCACGGGAGCCGGGCCACCATCGCGCTTGCCGCAGGGTTGCCTTTGATTGCCGGAATCGGTCTCGCGGCGGCCACCGGGATGTGGATGTACTTGGGGTTCTCTGCGATATCCGCGCTTGGCTTGGTTTTCCCCTTGTTGCTTGGGGGAAAGGGACGGCAGGAATACCGCCGAGCACTTGATCATGCGGTTCGCGAAGACATCGCCAGACGCCACCGTTGCTCGCCTTCTGCCGCCGAGTTACTGGTAGCCGGCCAAAGCCGTCCGGCGGCCGCGGGACCTGGCGCAAGGGGTTTGGCCTCAGGCGGAAACCCCGGGACGCCGTCGCCGGATACCAATGCAGGAGGTGTCCAGGCTGAGCCCCGGGTTTGGTTGCGACTGGGCACCGCCCAGTCCTCGGCCAATATCCGCCTCGTCCCTGGCGACCGACATTTCTCACCGCCACCCGTCGGCTCGTGCCCTGTCTCGTTAGATCCTGGCCATCGGCGCGTGGCTATACAAGGCCACGGCAAACACGTGGCAGCCTTGCTTCGATTCATCGTCATGCAGCTTGCAAGTTTCCCAAACTCAGCCTCTGCTCCCATCGTGTTGCTGGGGGCAGTCGAAGACCTGCCCCTGAGTGCCCGGTTTCTCCCTCAGGTGACCCTCGCTGCGGACGCTGACGCGGCCGTGGCTGCCGTGAACACGCTCCGGCATGGCCGGCAGGGCACTCTTATTGTGATGGAGAGCCCAACAGGGCAGGAGAACGAGGCCCTTTCCCGAGCCATCCAGGCTTCGCATCAGGCCCAGTGGCAGGTACTGCACTGTCACTCCGGGGCTTCAGTCCCCCTGGACGCCATCACCATCGAACCGTCGGGCGTGGCTGCATCTTTTGAGTCGGCAGGTGAGCGCTTCGATTTTGTGCCCGACCTCGTTCCCGCCGAGGTATTCGATCGCTTCTGCCGGACAGTTGCCGCAAGGTTGAGCGAGCAAGCGCCGCTTACTCACGGCGTTCTTCCAGACCGGTCTTCACTGGCGGCCCTTCTTCCCTGCGGCCAACGCCGGATCCTTAGCAGGTGGCGCACTGCCTCCGGACTGGAAAGCCTGACAGCTGTGCTGGGAGAAGGCCGGGCCGGCCCGGTCACATTCGACCTCAAGATGGACGGTCCTCACCTTCTGATTGCGGGTACTACCGGCTCTGGAAAGTCCGAACTGCTGAAGACTTTCGTTGCTTCCATCGCGCTGAGCGTCCCGCCGGAGCACGCAGCTTTTCTGTTTTTCGATTTCAAGGGCGGTTCAGGGCTGGGTCCGTTAACAGCCCTCCCGCACTGCGTGGGCATCCTGACGGATCTGAGCCGGCAGCATCTTGATCGAGCATTGGAGTCGCTGCGTGGAGAAATACGGCACCGCGAGAAGCTTTTCGCCGACTGGGGGGCAACGGACCTCGCAGAATACCAACGAACGAAAGGCGCCAAGGACTGCAGGCTCCCGCACCTGATACTGGTCATAGATGAGTTCCGGATCCTTGTCGACGAGACTCCGGCTGCGCTCCACGAACTCATGCGGGTGGCGACGATCGGACGTTCCCTGGGAATCCATCTGGTCATGGCCACACAGCGACCACAAGGAGCCTTGACCGCTGATATAAGGGCAAACGTGACCTCCAGCATCGCACTTCGAGTCCAGTCGGAGATGGAGTCGGTCGACATCATCAATTCGAAGGCTGCTGCGTCAATTGGCGTTGATGTTCCCGGGCGGGCGTTCCTGGCAACGGCAGCGAAGGAGCCCGAAGAGTTCCAAGCAGCCTCTCTGGACGCTCCGCAATCCGGCGGTGTGTCGTCCATGGCCGACCATTTGTCGCCAGGAAGCGGCGCCGCGCCTGGCCGGGTTGTTCGGTCTGCTGCCCAGGCGCTCGGCGAACCCTTCGACAGCCGGGATCTCGTCGGCAAGGACGTCGACGGTTCCGGCCGCAGCACGTCCCAGGCACTTACAGGCGCCGGGAGTTTGGTATCCAATATTAATGCCGCTTGGCGCCACTTGGGCACTCCCTCTCCCCGAAGCCCCATCGCAGCACCCCTGCCGCACTCGATTCCTTGGACGGCCGAACTCTCAACTGAGGGTGAGCCTGAGGTGATGCATGAAAGCGATAGGGCATCCTGGCGGGTGGGACCGGTGGCACTGGTGGACAAGCCTGCCCAGCAACGGGTTGAGTGCCTCACTTGGATGCCCGCCGACCATGGACACCTGGCATTGATTGGCAACGCATCAAGTGGCATGCAGGACAGCTTCCGCGCGATCACCGCCCTGGTGGCCACCCGGGCGCCCCAGCCCCATCTCTACATTCTGGACGCGAGCCGATTACTGGGTCAGCTGGAGTCGCAACAAGGAATCGCGGCTTTCGCGGGTGTCGATCAAGTTGGCTTCGCGGCCCGGATCCTGTCGCGGTTGGCAGCCGAAATGGAGCGACGGCGCGCCTTGGGTGGCCTCGAGGGGCGTTGCCGGCCACTGGTGCTGATCGTGGCCGGCTGGTGCTCTTGGTCAACGGCCTTCCGAGGAGGCCCCCACGAATGGGCTGAGGGCATTCTGCACGACATCGCCAGGGACGGAAGCCCCGTGGGCATCACTCTTCTGATTTCCGGGGAGCGGGAACTGGTCAGCTCCCGCCTGTTTGCCGCAATCCCAAATCGTGCCTATTTTCCTTTGGGGACAACTGATGAATCCAGGTTCCACTGGCCTCGTCTTCCCGAAGTGGAACCCGTTCGGGGGCGGGCCGCAGTGATGGGAAACGTCGTCGAGGGTCAAACGGCCTCAGCGCAGTTCAGGGAGGCGCCAACAGCTGGGCTCTGGCCTTTTGGGGACCTGGCTCCGGCCGAACCGCCTTTTCGCTTGCGACCCCTCCCCCACCTGCTGACACGCGAGGACTTCCTCAACCGCAAGGCAGCGCTGGGCAGCTCGAAGAAAGAGCCGCGTACGGCAATCCGGTCGGTGGGGGCGGATGAAAAGGTGCCGGAGCCTCTCTGGATCGGTGTCGCCGGTGACGAAGCACAACCCGCAGCGCTACCCCTCAGGGACAAGGGAGTCAGCCTTGTCCTGGGGGGTCCAAGTTCCGGCAAGAGCACCATTCTTGGATCGTTGGTCCGCTTGAACCCGGGGACCTTGTGGCTCTTTCCACCGGACGCAGCCTCTGCGGGAACGTTCTGGGCTTCAACTGCGTCGGAGGCCACTGCGGGAAATCTGGATCCTGGAAGTGTGCTGCTGGTGGATGACGCAGACTCCCTGGATGCCCAGGGCCGCCAGGCTCTCAATGCCCTGGACGGGCAAGTCGCAGGCATCATCCTGACAGCTACGTTCGGCCCGGCCCTACACCAACTTCCTCTGGCCAGGCAGGTGCAAGCAGCCGGCATGGGGTTGGTCTTGTCGCCCTCAAAACCGCACGACGGCGAGCTCCTGGGTGTCCGGCTTCAACCCGACACCGCGCGGCGCCCTGGCCGCGGCTTCATTGTCGACCGCGGTGTAATTACTCCCTGCCAGGCAGTACTCTCCTCCGGCCTTCCAGCACGCGGGTGACCGCACCCGGAACGCCGTGCGATGGACCGCTATAAGACGTCGCCGGAACCACCTGTACGCGATGCGTAAGAGATGACGTCTTTCTGGAAGAGGAAGATGATTGCGGCAAGCGCGGGAAGGATCATTGCCAGCCCTTGGAACACGAGTCCGCCCGTCATGGTTGGAAAACCTATGGTGAGGACGAATAGTTGGGCCACCAGCGCAGCCGCGCGGGTCCACCTGTACCCGCGGAACAGGAAATGCCCCACCGCGAACAGCCACGTTGAGAAGGCCAGCAACAGAACAAGCGTAAAGACCGCTCCCCAAAAAGTCAGCACTGGAGCGCCAGTCAGGAGCTCGAAGCCATACCAGGCCGCGGCCGCCAGCAAGGCAAGCGCTTCGAGCACAACGACGACGGAAATGATCAGAATCCCTCGGGGACGCACGGTTCCCGAGTTGCTCGGAGACTGTCGGCCGGAACCATTGTTTCCATCGTGGCCAGCGTGAGGTTGGGCAGGGTCTACAGGAGGTCTTGACACACTGGCACACTACCGGACATAGTCATCTAGCAGTGAGGGCACTGGCGGCTGATGTGATGCATCGCTCACGGATTCCGAGCATTTCGACCACTAACACCCCTTGTTTACAAGGCGTTAACATGAAACGCTTGACTCAGACGACCAAGGGGGCCCATGCGGGCCCCTTTCCTTTGGAGCCTCTCGTGAATGTTTTCACAAAAGGCCCTTCTAGTTCTCACGAATGGAGTGACTGATCAGCATGGATTGGCGTAATCGCGCAGCCTGCCTCGACAAGGACCCGGAGCTCTTCTTCCCAGTCGGCAACACGGGACCAGCACTTCTCCAGATCGAGGAAGCCAAGAGCGTCTGCCGCCGCTGCCCCGTGGTGGACACCTGCCTTCAGTGGGCATTGGAGTCCGGCCAGGACGCCGGCGTTTGGGGCGGAATGAGTGAAGACGAACGACGTGCACTCAAGCGTCGCGCAGCACGCGCACGTCGCGCCTCCTAGTTTCGAAGAAAGAGAAAGGCCGCGGACCGAATGGTCCGCGGCCTTTCTCTTTATGGCAGACAGAACATGCAGACAGAACATGAGGGCGCTAGGCCCGGGCGAGGTTAAGGACAATCTCCACGGCTGTCCCGCCACCCTCCCTCGGACTCCACTGGATGGTTCCGCCCAGCTCACTGGTGACCAGGGTGCGGACGATCTGCAAGCCCAAACCCTCCGTGTACTGCCCATCCGGCAGCCCCACGCCGTCGTCGGCAATGGTGACGGTCAGGAACTCATCCTTGCCGTCCCCTTCGGCCCGGTCAGCCACCAGCCACACTGTTCCGGTGCGGCCTTCCAATCCATGCTCGACAGCATTGGTAACAAGCTCGTTGATGACCAGTGCCAGCGGAGTCGCAAAATCGCTGGGCAGCTCCCCGAAAAGCCCTGAACGTTCGGTTCGCACCTGTTGCGACGGCGAGGCCACTTCGGCTGACAGCCGGAATTGCCGCCCGATCAACTCGTCGAAGTCAACGCTCTGCGTAAGACCTTGGGACAGAGTTTCATGCACGAGTGCGATCGTGGCTACACGCCGCATCGCTTGTTCGAGGCCTTGCTTGGCCTCGTCGCTGACCATTCGCCTTGACTGCATGCGCAGGAGGGCGGCCACAGTCTGCAGGTTGTTTTTGACCCTGTGGTGGATTTCGCGGATGGTCGCATCCTTGGTGACGAGCTCCATTTCCCGGCGCCTGAGCTCGGAAACGTCGCGACAGAGCACCAGGGCGCCGAAGCGGTGTTGCTCGTCGCGAAGCGGGATGGCTCGCAACGAAAGGCTGACTCCCCTGGATTCAATTTCACTTCGCCATGGCATGCGGCCCGTGACCACCAAAGGCAGGGTCTCGTCAACCATCCGCCGGTCCTTCAGCAAGCCTGCGGTAACTTCCGCCAATGAACGGCCTTCCAACGACTCGACTTCACCGAGTCTGCGGAATGCCGAAACCCCATTGGGACTTGCGTATTGGACTATGCCGTCGGCATCGAGCCGGATCAGTCCGTCACCGACCCTCGGAGCCCCTCGACGCGAGCCCGTTGGAGAAGCAAAGTCCGGCCACAGTCCGAGAGTGCCCATGCGAAGAAGGTCGTAGGCACACTGGCGATATGTCAGCTCCAGCCGCGAAGGCATACGGGAGCTGGAGAGGTCCATGTGGGACGTTACGACGGCGAGTGTTCTTCCGTTGCGCACCATGGGAACCGCTTCAACGCGTAGGGCCATCTCGCTGCTCCAGCTTGTTTCGCTTGAACGCTCGATGGCCCTGCTGTTCCATGCTTTCTCCACCAAGGGCCGGAGATCCGAGCGGATGCCCTCACCCACGAAGTCCGCATGGAACACCGTGTGCGATGTTGACGGACGGACGTGGGCGAGGGCAATGTAGCCGAACTCAGGGTGTGGGAACCACAACGCAAGGTCAGCGAAAGCCAGGTCGGCGACCATTTGCCAGTCACCGACGAGGAGGTGCAGCCATTCGGCATCTCCAGGCCCGAAATCAGCGTGTTCCCTGATGGGGTCTGTAAAGATTGCCACTGCACCTCCATTTGCGACGCGAGGATGTTCCTAGCGTCGGACGATTGACCTCAAGAGCCTTAATGCTACCGACAGTGAGGCCATGTCGTCGGCCTCGAGTGCGTTGACCTCATCAAACATGGTCTTCGCCCTGCCTAGTTGCTCGGCGTTCAGCCCCTCCCATGCCTTGAGCCGTTCTTCGGCAGACGCATTGGGTTCGGTTGCTTCAAGGACTGACGTAGTCATGTCGGCAACGGTCGAGTACAGGTCGTCCCGAAGGGCTGCCCGGGCAAGAGCCTGCCAACGGTCATCGCGCGGCAGGGAGCTGATGCGTTCGAGCAACGAGTCCACGTGGAAGCGGTTGAACACTGTGTAGTAAACGTGTGCCACATGTTCCACGGTGTCGTTGCCGGTCTGGGCAATCCGGGCGATGTCCAGAAGGGCGTAGCTCTCGAAGAGTTCCGCCCACCTCCGGGCGAGGTGTTCGGGAAGATCCCAACTCAGCGCCTTGTCGAGCCAGCCGCTGATGCGGACCTTGTCCTCACCACGCAGGTAGTCCAGAAGCTTGGCGCGCAACGGTTCCATCATGGGCTTGAACGCTTCCACGACGCTGGCAATCGGCTGTGATGCCATTCCTTGTCCCAGTACCCAACGCACTGCCCGGTCGAGCAAGCGCCGGATGTCGAGATGAACTTCGCTCCAGTGCTCGGTGGGGAATGACGCCGGCAGCGCATTCAGCTCAGCCACCATTGGGTCGAGGTCGTAGATTTCGCGCAGGGCTACAAATGCTTTGGCCACTGCGACCTCGTTCGCCGATGTTTCTTCGATGGCCCTGAACGCAAACGTGATGCCGCCCAGGTTGATGATGTCGTTTGCCACCACGGTGGCGATGATCTCGCGCCGCAGCGGGTGGGTGTCCAGCTCGGCGTCGAACTTCTCGCGCAACTGTTTCGGGAAGTAGTTGCGGATGGTGTCCGAGAACCACGGGTCGTCAGCCAGGTTGCTTTCGCGCAACGCCGTACCCAGCTCAATCTTCGCGTAAGCCGCGAGGACCGCGAGCTCCGGTGAGGTTAAGCCCTGGCCCTGTTCCAAACGGGCACGGAGGGTATCCGTGGTTGGCAACGCTTCAAGGTCCCGCTTGAGGTCGGCGGATTTCTCCAGCCAGTCCATGAGCCGCTCATAACTTGGACTCCAGTCAGCGACCCGCGTCCGGTCATTGAGCAGCAGGATGTTTTGATCGATGTTGTCCTGCAGCACCAGCCTGCCGACCTCGTCGGTCATGTCGGCGAGGAAGGCAGCCCTCTCAGCCTCTTGGAGCTTGCCGGCCGCCACCATCCGGTCCACGAAGATCTTGATGTTGACCTCGTGGTCCGAGCAGTCCACGCCTGCGGAGTTGTCGATCGCATCCGTATTAAGGATGACGCCTTGCAGAGCGGCTTCAATACGCCCGCGCTGGGTCAATCCGAGGTTTCCGCCCTCTCCAACAACCTTGACCCGCAAGTCACGCCCATCCACGCGAATGGAATCGTTGGCCTTGTCACCGACTGCTGCGTGGGTTTCCGTGCTCGCCTTGACGTAGGTGCCGATACCACCGTTGTAGAGGAGGTCGGCCGGTGCCAGCAGGATTGCGCGGAGCAGTTCAGGCGGGCTGAGTTGTGTCGTTCCCTCGGGCAAGCCCAACGACTTCCGCACCTGTTCGGAGACCGGAATCGTCTTTGCCTGGCGTGCATACACACCGCCGCCCTCACTGATGAGTGCCCGGTCGTAATCGTCCCAGGAAGAACGGGGCAGCTCAAACAAACGTTGCCGCTCAGCGAAGGATGCTGCTGCATCAGGTGCGGGATCGAGGAAGATGTGGCGGTGGTCGAAGGCGGCCACCAGCCTGATGTGGCGCGACAGCAGCATGCCGTTTCCAAAAACGTCACCTGACATATCGCCAACGCCCACCACGGTGAACTCTTCGGTCTGGGTGTCGAGGTCGAGTTCGCTGAAGTGACGCTTGACCGACTCCCAGGCTCCGCGCGCCGTAATACCCATCGCTTTGTGGTCGTAACCGACCGATCCACCGGAGGCGAAGGCGTCACCCAGCCAGAAGCCGTACTCGGCCGCCAGGCCATTTGCCGTGTCCGAGAAAGTAGCCGTGCCCTTATCGGCCGCCACCACCAGGTAGGAGTCGTCGCCGTCGTGACGAACAACGTCCGACGGCGGGACAAGCCTTTCGCCGTCGGCCGACGTCACGAGGTTGTCCGTAATATCCAGCAAGCCCCGGATGAAAGTCTTGTAGCTTTCGATACCTTCGGCCATCCAGGCGGCGCGGTCCACGGCGGGATTGGGCAGTTTCTTCGCGAAGAACCCGCCCTTGGCGCCCGTTGGGACGATAACGGCGTTCTTGACGGTCTGTGCCTTCACCAGCCCAAGGATCTCGGTTCGGAAATCCTCCCTGCGGTCCGACCAGCGGAGACCGCCACGAGCCACCTTGCCGAAACGCAGGTGCACCCCTTCAACGCGTGGGGAGTAAACCCAGATTTCGAACATCGGACGCGGGAAGGGCAGTCCCTCAATCGACGTCGGGTCCAGCTTGAAGCTGAGGTATTCCTTGTTCTGGAAGTAATTGGTTCGCAGCGTGGACTCAATAAGGTTAATGAAGGTCCGCAGGACACGGTCGGCATCCAAGGTGGCAACCTGTTCCACCGACTCGGCGAGGGAGGCACGCGCTGCCTCCTGGCGTTCGTCACGCACCTCGTCCGCCACTGAGGGATCGAATCGTGCTGAGAAGAGTTCAATGAGCCCACGCGCAACGTCGGGGTTGCCCAGCAGGGTATCGGCGATGAAGCCGAAGGAGTTCGTGTTCCCCATTTGGCGCATGTACTTGGCGTACGCCCTCAGCACCACTACCTGACGCCAGTGCATTCCTTCGCGGAGCACCAGGCGATCGAAGTTGTCGGATTCCACCGCGCCGGTGACTGCAGCACCGAAGGACTGGGCCAAAAGACTTCCGGTAGCCAGGGGGTCGACTCCCGCGGGGTACTTCAGTCCCAGGTCGTAGAGGAAGAAATCGCGATGATCCGCAGTTTCGATCTCGAATGGCCGCTCATCCAGTACTTCCAGGCCAAGGTTGTGGAAGTAGGGAAGGATCTGGCTCAGGCTCTTTGGCTCCATCAGGTAGAGCTTGACCCGGGCGTCTTCCTCCAAAGCCTCACCCGCTCCGTCCGGAAGGTATACGTGGACGCCGGGTTTCACGTTTCGAGTGGCTTCACCGGCCCGCTCCGCCTGGGCACCGTATTCCTCAAAGCGTTCGATGTCCTGCAGCGCGTCTTCGACCTCATAGTCCACGCGGTAGCCAGCGGGGAACGCTTCGGCCCAGAGAGCCGCCAGGGCATCTGCGCTCTCGGCAGGGTGATGCTCTCGAAGCACCTCCGTAATGCCCTCGCTCCAGGACCTCGACGCCCGCATCAACCGGTGTTCGAGTTCCTGTACGTTCACTTCCGCCAGCTCAGCGGTGCGGGGCAAACGAATCCGGAAGAAGACACGGGCAAGTGCCGATTCAGTGATCCGGGCCTCGTAGTCGATCGTCTCGGCCTGGAACGTCTCACGGAGTTCCTGCTCGATCCGAAGCCGGACACTGGTGGTGTAGCGGTCGCGGGGCAGGTAGACAACGGCAGACATAAAGCGGCCGTAAATATCGGGACGCAGGAACAGCTTCGTCCTGCGGCGCTCCTGCAGGCGCTGGATCCCCATGGCGGTTGCGGCAAGATCCGCTATCTCGATCTGGAAGAGTTCGTCCCTGGGGTAGGTCTCAAGGATGCCCAGGAGGTCCTTGCCGGAGTGTGAGTCAATCGGGAAACCAGCATTCCTCAGGACCGCGTCAACTTTGTCCCGGACGATCGGGATACTGCGGACAGAACCCGTGTAGGCACTCGTGGCGAACAACCCGATGAACCGGCGTTCACCGTTGACGTTGCCCTGGGCGTCAAAGCTCTTGACGCCGATGTAGTCGAGGTAGGCAGGACGGTGGACCGTGGAGCGCGAGTTTGCCTTGGTGATGACCAGCGCCCGCTTCTCCCTTGCCCTCTTGCGACCCGCATCGGTCAAGTGTTGTACCTGGCGGGTGGTGTCCCCTGCGCGGAGGAGTCCCAGGCCGCTGTCCTCACGAAGCTGCAGGACGTCCTCGCCCTCTTCCTCCACGAGGTCATATTCGCGGTATCCCAGAAAGGTGAAGTTGCCGTTGTCCAGCCAGCGCAGAAGGTCCTGCGCCTGCCGCAGCTCAGCAACCTGCTCGGGATGGGAGACTCCGCCGAGCGCTTCTGCCAGTTCCAGCGCCTTGCTGCGCATTTTCGGCCAGTCCTCGACGGCGGCACGCACGTCCCCGAGAACGCGATGCAGGCCTTCGATGAGTTGTGCGCGGGCGTCATCGCTGACACGGTCAATTTCGACGGCGATCCACGACTCCATGTGCGAGGCATTGTCACCATCGCCGAGAAGGTGGGCGATGCTCGGCAGAGCAGCGGTGTCGCCACTGGAAATACCCACAGTGGACGGGACCCGGGAAACGCTGCGCATTTCGCCGGAAACCCGGTCACGGGTCACGACGAACAAGGGGTGCATGACCATGCGGATGGCGCAGTTTTGGCGGACGAGCTCTGCGTTCACGGAGTCCACAAGGAAGGGCATGTCATCCGTGACGATATAAACAACGTTACGATCCGATTCGCTGCCGATTTCCACCAGGGCGTTTCCCGGACGGCGCGACTGGGCGACCGCTTTGTGCTTGGTGGCCCGCGAGATCAGCAGCTCCGGGGAATATGCCTGCGCATCCTCCTCCGCGAGGTGCTCGTAGTAGTCACCGAAGAACCCTTCACGGACAACTGCTGCATCGGACCGATCCTCCACGCTGGATCCTGACGACATCGACAAACGCCTCCATCACAAGTTGATTGCTGCGACTCTGCAGCCCACATGCCGAGCCTAGCGCTTAAGGCGCTGCAGGGCTCTGATACTTCGCCCAAAGGAATTGCGTTTTTGATGGACAGGTGCACATACGAGGCCGGCGATGGCAATCCTCAGCTCTGAATCGGGTGCGCATTCCAAGAGCACAGATCCCGTGAGCAGCGCCGTATCGCAAGCGAGCGGATCCGAGGGGAGGTAAGCGTCGATGCCCGTGCTTGGACCGTACCGGTTCCAGGCATCCTGCAACTGTTGGTGCGGGGCATATCCAACGGCTGATCGCTTGACTTTGTTCAACACAATTCGTGGCGACGCCTGCGGAACAACCTCTGCCAGCTCAGCCAAACCCCGCACCAGCCGTGGCACGCCGATGGCATCCGCGGTCCCCACGGCAAAGACAACGTCGGCCAGCCCAAGACTGCGAAGTGTTGCCGCGTTACGCCTGGGAGCCAAAGTGTCAAAGCTGAGTTCTTCATCGGATTCGAGACAGAAGCCCACGTCAATTACCACAGTGTCGGCCAGCTGCCTGGCTCTCTCCAAAACGCGAGTCAGAGCTGCGGCCCGTAGTTCAGTCCAACGGTCCGCCCGCGTGGTCCCGGTCAAAACGCGAAAAGAACCCGCCTTGGTGAAGACGCGGCTGGCCGTACCCGCCAGGGCATCGGCATCGAGCAGGCCCTGGTCGGCGAGTCTGCACGCTTGGGCCAAACCAGCCGACTCGTCCAGAAGGCCCAGCATCGCCGACACGCTGGCTCCGTAGCTATCCGCGTCCACCAGGATGACCGACTGACCATCAGCGGCCAATTCCGCCGCCATGTTGACCGCAAGCAAAGTCCTGCCCGGGGCACCGGTTGGCCCCCACACCGCGAAGATGCGCCCCGCACCATCACTGGGCTCTTCCGATTTCCCATCCGGCAGCGCCAGCTGCGGCGGTTCAACACTTGGATCCGCGAAACCCGCGCTGAGGCCATTGTCGGCCCGACCATAACGGCTGGCGCGTGCCACTGCTTGGGAAATCTCGTCCGCGAGGGCTTTGGGTTCAATATCCGAGGACGCGGCAACAACTCCGATGGAGCGGAGCCGCCCGGCTTCATCCGGATTATCGGTCAAGGCGAGGATAGAGACACCTACCGCCGCAAGCCTGTCCACCAACGTCGTGGTGAGTTCCTCGCAGCCGTCACCGACTATGGCCGCCAGCGCCAAACCGCTCTGGCACGCAGCCATCAGTTCGGCGAGTTCTGAACAGCGTCGGACAACCGTCACAGGGCCGTGCAGGCGTTCCAGCCCCTCAATGACGGCTTCCTGGGCGGCACCAACGGTTACGACGGGGATACTCATGAGACCCGTCCCGCTGGATTCCAGACCACGGAAACCTTGGCCTTGTTGGCCTGCGCCCCGAGCAGTTTTGGCATCTGCCCGTCTGTGACCAGGACGAGCACCGTTGAGGTTTTCGCCGCTCCCAATGTGGCAGAGCCGGGGACGATCTGCGCGATCTCAGCGCCCGGCAGCAGCAGCTGCGGATCCTCATAAGCCGCAGCCGCTCCAGGCATGGCAACCCAAACATCCACCCGGGCCCCTGGGCCCGCCTGGGCCGGCAACTCCCCGTCCATGGCAATGGCCACAGGCTTTCTGTCCAACGCATCGGCTGTGCCGAGGCTTTCACGGGGCAGCAGCTGGTTCCTGGCCACCCGCTGCAGGGCGACCTTCCCGGCTGACAGTCCATCCTCAACGGTGATGTAGCCTTCCTCAACCTCATCCAAACGGACCTTGACGATGGAAAGGTCCTCAGTGGTTATCTGCTGGCCGACCGCGATCTCTTCCCGGGCGGCGTATACCTGCGTCGTTTTGTCAGCACTTCCAACCAAGGCAACTGCTCCGGCCACTGACAGGAGCACCAGCAGGACGCCTATCAGCAGCCGGGGGTCCTTCCATGAAGGCTTGCTGATGCGTGCGGCGGCAAGAGGTGCAATTGGACCCATGTTTGTCTACTCCCCCAGAACGTGTTGTGAGCATGGTCGGCGGACCCGCCTCCCCATTCTTACCGTCGGGCGATATCCACCCCAAAGCCAGTGGCCGCAAATGGGCCGAAACTGTGGATAACTACACCAAACGACAGTGTGAGTGGCAAAATGGAGCCATGCCCCGATTCCTGACATTGGCCGATGTCGCCGAACAGCTCCAGATAAATTCCCCCCAGGCGTACGCCCTCGTCCGCAGCGGGGAGCTCAAAGCAATCCAAGTGGGAGGGCGCGGACAATGGCGTATCGAAGAGACGATGCTCGAGCAGTACATTCAAGACCGATACGCCGAAGCCAGCCGAATGATAGAAGAGGCCAAATCCAAGTCAGGCCAGCCTGGCAGCCGGAGCGCCTAGAGCTCCTGGCCGCTGGCTGAGCTGAGCGCCACGAGCGACCCGAAGGGGACAGTGACAACACTGGCCACATTGCCGGGGCGCCGGACTTCACCGTCTTGCACCACAGCGACATCAAAGTGATCCCGCCCCACCCTGTCGATGACACCCCTCAACTCGAGGCCCCCGTTGGCCAACGCGCCTAAATGCACAATCACCGACGCCCGGTTCCTGGCCAACGCCCTCAGCGCTGTGGCCATACCCAGCGGAGATTGGAGCCGCGGAGAGGCCTTCTGCGCATACCGGCCCAGTCCCTGATAACTGAGGACCGAAGGGAAGGGAACCAGCCATTGCCGGACGCCCTCGGTCAGGACCAACCACTCACCTCCAACGTGGGTAACCACCCCGAGGAGCGTCGCGCCGCCGGAGAGGACCACTTTGACCTTCGCGGCACCCAGGGCACGTAACCGATCAGTGAGTTGGATCGTCGCCAGCTCCACCCTGGCCCGTTCAGTGATCTCCGTTTCCCTCTCCAAGGCCCGTTCAGCCAAAAATTGTGCTTCCAAATCGTTGAAGAGAGAGTCCCATCTCATGTCGTCAGACTAGGCTGCATTACGGAGCCAACGCCAATCCCTGCCCGTCAAGGCAGACCCACGATTGGACAGGCATGAAAAAGTGTGCCAAAAATGGACTTCAGATTGATCAAACTGCATCAAATTGCATCAAACGAAGCTTGGGGGCTTTGAATGGCACGAACCTTGCGGAGAGACACCGGGCTTGCTGTGGCGATCCTTGGGCTGGGACTCCTTCTGGCGCTGGCAGGCAACATCCTCGTCGGCCAATGGCAGACTTCCCAACGACATCATCAGAGCCTTTCCTTTGATGTGTTGGCAGGATTTGCTGCAAGCGCCGCGGGAACAGCGATAGTTGCCTGGTGGGTGCTTTCCCTAGTGATGGCATTTCTCGCCGCCCTCCTCCACCGGGTGGGCGCCGGCAACAGAGCCACTGCCCTCTCCAGGTTCAGTCCCCCGTTCATGGTCAGGCTTGCGATAGCCGTACTGGGCATGAACCTCCTTGGCGGTGGCTTGGCTCAGGCAGACGTCCAACCAACGCCGGAGTGGATTCCGACTTCCACGCACGGCCGCACAGTCCTCACGGAGCCGTCCCCTGCAGCCACGAACGGAGTTGACAGCAGCAACACAACGTCCACCGCGCCCGATCCGGGCTGGCGGCCCCGGCCACCCGTGGTTGTTCCAGGGCTACTCAGCCAGCCAGGATCCCGCGATGCAGCAGCCGCACCCGGGAGCGTGAGCGGTGTGGAGGTAAAAGCCGGGGACACACTCTGGTCCATAGCCGCCTCGAGGCTGGCACCGTTTTCGACTGACGTGGATGTTGCCGCCGCATGGCCGAAGTGGTACGCCGCGAACCGCTCTGTCATCGGTGACAACCCCGCCGTACTGCTTCCAGGCCAAATCCTTCAACCTCCCGAACCCGCATAGCAGCGGCAACGTCACACCCGGACTCAATGAAACAGCCGCCTACTCAGGGGCGGCAGCAAGCCTCACAGCAAACCCCAGCGTCATCCCAGCAGAAGCCACCCGAGCATAAGCGTTCCCCGCGCTTTGGCTCATGTAGTGAATGCCAGAGGTATGACCTTGTCCGTTGCAACCGCAAACCGGCCCCCAATCCGCCAAGGCACCCAACGTGCCAGCGCCTCGTCCGGCTCGACAAAAGGGGCCGACACAGACATCCGGTTGGTGGCGCGCAGTATTGCCCAGGCCGCCCTTGAGGTTCTTGCAGGCACGCGTCCGCTTGTGCAGTTGTCGCGCTCGCTGGACCCGGAATGCTATTTGGCCCTCCAACATCGCGCGGCTCTGACCCGCAAACATGCAGCGCGCAGCAAGGGAAGTCCACAACCGCACCTCAGCCCGATGGTCCGTTCGGTTCGCGCTTGTTCCATCAGTGAATCAATTTGCGAAGCCAGCATCGTCGTCGCTGAAGAGGGCCGTTGCCGTGCGGTTGCCATGCGACTCGAACGGACCGACGGGTTGTGGCAGGTTACTGCGCTGGAGATCGGCTGAGTCCATGGGAGTCCGGGCCGGGGTCCACAAGTCCGGATAAGTCCGGATAAGGCTAAGGGGCGATCCCCGGACCGGTATGTCCGTGGGATCGCCCCCTTGTTGTTCCTAACGCTTATTGTTCCTAGCGGCGCTTCTTCTTCGCCGGTTTGCGCTGTTCTTGGCTTGCTGCCTTGGCAGGGTTCCCTGACCGGCCCGACGCACGTCCTTCGATCCGCGTCTGCGTAGCGCCATCTTCACCGGGTGCGGTGTACTGCAATTGGGCCGGTTTCTCCGGTGCCTGCAGGCCAGCGGCCCGGATCTGGGGATCGTGATGTTCTGTGTGTCCCCCGGCTGCCGAATCATCCGCCACTACGACATCCTCGGCCGGCGTCACTTCCACCTCAAGGTTGTACAGGAAACCGATGCTCTCCTCGCGGATGGCCTCCATCATGCTCTGGAACATCACGAAGCCTTCGCGCTGGTATTCCACCAGCGGATCACGCTGCGCCATTGCTCGGAGCCCGATTCCCTCCTTGAGGTAGTCCATCTCGTAAAGGTGTTCCTGCCATTTACGCCCAAGAACCGACAGTACAACGCGGCGTTCCAGTTCCCGCATGCTCTCGGAACCGATGGCTTCTTCGCGTGCCTGATAGACGAGGCGCGCATCGGAGAGGATCTCTTCGCGCAGGAAATCAGCCGTAATCCTCGACTTGCCGCCGGCTTCCTCAATGACTTCTTCAGGGGTTACCGTCGCCGGGTACAGGGTCTTCAGGTTCGTCCACAGCTGGTTGAAGTCCCAGTCGTCGCCATTGCCTTCGGCCGTTGCTGCATCAATGAGGGAGTTGATGGTGTCCTCAAGGAAGTACTGGACCTTTTCGTGCAGGTCATCGCCCTCAAGGATCCGACGGCGGTCGCCGTAGATTGCTTCACGCTGGCGGTTGAGGACGTCGTCGTATTTCAGGACGTTCTTGCGCTGTTCCGCGTTGCGGGCTTCCACCTGGCCCTGGGCCGAGGCGATGGCACGTGAGACAAGCTTTGACTCGAGTGCGACGTCGTCAGGTACCGAGCTGTTCATGAGCCGCTCAGCTGCCCCCGAATTGAACAGCCGCATGAGGTCGTCCGTGAGGGAGAGATAGAAACGGGATTCACCGGGGTCGCCCTGGCGTCCGGAACGGCCGCGCAACTGGTTGTCGATCCGGCGGGATTCATGTCGTTCCGTACCCAGGACGTAAAGCCCACCCAGGTTCAGCACTTCTTCGTGTTCGTCCTTGACGGCCTGCTTCGCTGCGGCGAGGGCCTCGGGCCAGGCGGCCTCGTACTCTTCGGAATTCTCCTCCGGGTCCAGTCCGCGCTTGGCGAGCTCGGCAATGGCGGTGAATTCGGCGTTGCCGCCCAGCATGATGTCGGTGCCACGGCCGGCCATGTTGGTTGCGACCGTAACTGCACCCTTGCGACCGGCCTGGGCAACGATGGATGCTTCCCGGGCGTGGTTCTTTGCGTTCAGGACTTCGTGGCGGATGCCTTCCTTGGCCAGCAGCTTGGAAAGGTATTCGCTCTTCTCAACACTCGTGGTACCGACCAGCACAGGCTGGCCGTTCTCGTGGCGCTCGGCGATATCCGCAACGACGGCGTCGAACTTTACAACCTCGTTCTTGTAGACGAGGTCCGACTGGTCGATGCGCTGCATGTCACGGTTGGTGGGAATGGGAACCACGCCGAGCTTGTACGTGCTCATGAATTCGGCGGCTTCAGTCTCTGCCGTACCGGTCATGCCGGAGAGCTTTGAGTACATGCGGAAGTAGTTCTGCAACGTCACTGTGGCGAGGGTCTGGTTCTCAGCCTTGATCTCGACGTTTTCCTTGGCCTCAATGGCCTGGTGCATACCTTCGTTGTAGCGCCGTCCGGCCAGGATACGGCCGGTGTGCTCGTCAACAATCAGGACCTCGCCGTCGAGGATGACGTAATCCTTGTCCCGCTTGAAAAGTTCCTTGGCCTTGATGGCGTTGTTCAGGAAGCCGATGAGCGGCGTGTTGGCCGATTCGTAAAGGTTTTGGATCCCGAGGTAGTCCTCCACCTTTTCAATACCGGCTTCGAGGACTCCGACGGTTCGCTTCTTCTCGTCGACTTCATAGTCGACGTCGGGCTGGAGCCGAAGGACAACCTTGGCAAATTCGCTGTACCAGCGGTTCGTGTCGCCTTGGGCCGGACCGGAAATGATGAGCGGTGTACGTGCCTCGTCGATGAGGATCGAGTCGACTTCATCCACAATCGCGAAGTTGTGTCCGCGCTGAACCAGCTCGCTGGCGTCCCAGGCCATGTTGTCCCGGAGGTAGTCGAAGCCGAATTCGTTGTTGGTGCCGTAGGTGATGTCCGCTGCGTACTGCTCCCTGCGGACCGTTGGATCCTGGTTGGAGAGGATGCAACCGCTGGTGAGGCCAAGGAAGCGGTAGACGCGGCCCATGAGCTCGGACTGGTATTCAGCCAGGTAGTCATTGACCGTCACCACGTGCACGCCCTTGCCGGTCAGCGCATTCAAGTAAGCCGGCGCCGTAGCGACGAGGGTCTTGCCTTCACCGGTCTTCATTTCAGCGATGTTGCCCAGGTGAAGTGCTGCGCCGCCCATGAGCTGGACGTCGAAGTGGCGCATGCCCAGGGTTCGGGACGAGGCTTCACGCACAGCAGCGAAGGCTTCCGGCAGCAACGCGTCCAGCGTCTCCCCATCCTGGTACCGGGACCGAAGAACGTCCGTTTCGGCACGAAGTTCGGCATCCGTGAAGGACTTGAAAGAGTCTTCCAGGGCATTGATGGAATCGGCATAGTTCCGCAGTTGCTTGAGGGTCTTTTTGTCACCCGTGCGGAGAAGTTTTTCGATTAGTGATGCCACGTGAAAGTGCTCCCAGTCTCATGCTGCCGAATTCTGGCTGTTTCAGTCTACGGGAGAGACCAAGGCAGCGTGGCCGGGTTCACCTCTGAGCGGACTGGCGTTTCGGGGTTCGGCATAGGGAGGCGCCGGAGGTCCTGTGACCGCGTCCGCCAGGTCACCGGCGAGATCCCCTACCGGCCACACCACCACTTCCTGCAGTCCGAGCCAGGTCGCCATGAGCCCAAGTTCAGCAGCGAGCTCGACGGCGGTATCCGCCGGCGCGTCCGGCTCACGGAACGCCGAGCGAACCAGCAGCTGACCTGATGCACGGTCTGCCTTCAGGTCAACCCTGGCTGCGAGGCCCTCCCTGAGCAGGAAGGGCAGCACGTAATAGCCGAACCGGCGCTTCGCGGCAGGGGTGTAGATCTCGATCCGGTAGTGGAATCCAAACAGTTCCTCAAGACGCCGCCGTTCGAAGACAAGGGAGTCAAAGGGACTCAGCAGCGCCCGCCCTTCGGCCTTCCGTGGAAGCCTGGCATTGACGTGCTTGAAAGTCTCCCGTTCCCATCCCCGGACCGTCACTGGCTCCAGCACGCCCGCGCCCACCAGCCTTCGGACTGATTCCGCCCCCGCTTTGAGCGGCGTCCGGAAGTAGTCGGAAAAGCACCTTACGGTTCCTATGCCGTGGGCCTGGGCTGCTGCCTCAATAAGGCGGTCTAGGGCTTCCTCAGCATCCACGGCAGCCGTGGGATAGGTGGAGACCACCCGGGAGGTGGGGGTGTATTTGCGCTCAAACTGGGGAGTCCGCGAAGCGGCTGAAACGCGCCCTTCTTCAAAAAGGTGCTCCAGGACCCTTTTGACGATGTTCCAGTTCCAGCCCCAGTTATCGCGATCGGCCGCGGGAGTGTGTCCGAGTTTTGCGGTGAGTTCCGACGCCGTCATGGGCGGCCCACTGCCCAGAGCCGCCAGAATCCGGTCTTCCATGTCCCGACGAATACCCGGATCCAGGCGATGCGCCCCCACCCACGCGCGCTTTTGCCACAGAAGCAGGTCCGCAAAATGCTCGGGTCGTATGAAGCTTGCCTCGTGCGCCCAGTACTCCATCATTTTCCGCGGCTTGCGGGACGAGAGGTTGAAAAGAATGTTGGTGTCGTAGTCTCCCAGCCGCGAGAAGAACGGAAGGTAGTGGCTGCGCGCGAGGACATTGACAGAATCGATCTGGACAAGCTGCAGTTGGGCAAAGGTCCGGCCCACTGCCCGTGAAGTCACGGGGCCAGCGGGCCGGACCTTTGCCAATCCTTGAGCTGCCAATGCGATCCGCCGCGCCTGTGAGAGGCTCAGCGAAGCGGTCATTGGTATCCCTTCGTCAGATGCAGGCCTTACTTGGCGGTGGCTGCTTGGTCATCGGACCGATACGCGAGGATTTTCTCCTCGACGGCATCTTCGCCGGGTTCGCAGGTGGAATCGAGGGTAATCACACCGTAGGTCCAGCCACTGCGCCGATAGACAACCGATGGAGCGTTGGTTTCCTTATCCAGGAAGAGGTAGAAGTTGTGCCCCACCAGTTCCATGTTGTCCACCGCATCATCCAGGGTCAGGGATGCCGCAGGGAACACCTTCCGGCGGATCAAAACAGGCGAGTCGCCGGCGGGGATGTCGTTCTCGATGTCATAAGGAGAATGCTCCACTGTTTCCGCAGCAGCCTCCTGGTGGTTGCTGGCCTCCACGTAGAGAGGCTCGTTGGCACTCGCGGGTTCAAGAGTTGCCGTAGCTTCCCGCACGGCCTTGGGCGTGTGCCGGCCGTGGTGCACCTTTTTCCGGTCCTTCGCACGACGAAGCCTCTCAAGCAGCTTGTTGTACGCCAGATCGAAGGCAGCGAATTTGTCAGCGGCTGTGGCCTCTGCACGGATGACGGGGCCACGGCCCAGGACTGTCACTTCGACGGTGAGCTCGCCCGGCGTCTGCCGGGGATTGGTTTCCTTGGAAACCTTGGCGTCAACTCGCTGGACCTTGTCCCCCAACGATTCAATCTTTGAGATTTTCTCGCCGGCGTATTCGCGAAAGCGGTCTGAAACTGTCAGATTTCGTCCGCTGATCATGAACTCCATGGTGCCCTCCAAATAACTCAGGTGACACGACAACGGCACTGTTGGGGGCTGATCTGACGGACAGTCGAGCCCCTTTCCGAGCCGCTATCGACAGGTACATCTTTTCTTGGTACCCACAATCGACGTTAGTTCATCGCAACGCGTTATTCATCCTTTGGCCACTTATTTTTTGATTGAGTCTTAACAGCTTCACAGGTGGTCGTGTGCGGGCGCGATTGAGGCGTAGGCTGGTGGCCTCGTGGCCGCCAACACGACTGCTCCGCAGACCACGCCTCCTGCGGCCTCCACCGCACGTGCTGCCTCGGCCAGAGTTGCCCCTGTCGTGAGGACGTCGTCCACAAGGATGCATCCCATTCCCTGGATCAGTCTGGTCCGTGTACGCCTGACGCGCATGGAACCCCTGACTTTGCGGGCCCTTTCTCCGCGCCCCAGCCCCTTCTGGCCTGAAACGGCGTCGCTGCCTTTACGACCCGGAATTGCATCCGCGATTCCTGGCAACAGGGCCTGAAGGGATCCCCGACCGTCCCTGCGGAAGGGTAAAAACCGCACCTTGGTCAACACATCACGGTGTGGGCATTGGGCCTGCGAGTGGCGCAACCGGAGTATGAGGAGCATCAAATGCAGTGGACTGAATCCACGCTTACGGTAGGCGCCGCCGCTGGTGGGAACGGGCACAAGGCAATAGCCGCTCTCATTGCCGACGGCAGCATCCACGGCCTTCCCAAGGCATCCTGCCAAAACACCCGCCAGACGCCACTGGCCGTAATGCTTGAACGAAAGCAGGCATTGTGCCAATTCGTCCCGGTAGGGTCCCGCAGCCACCACGCCCAGCCTCGCCCCGCCGTCGACAGTAACAAGGGCCGGCGATTGCAGCTCTGCCCGGAAGGGCTGACCACACAATTGGCGCACACGCTTGGCGCAGCCTGCGCAAAGGACGGTATCTTCCGCACCGCAACAGACGCATTCGACCGGAACCACAATTGTCCGAAGGTCTTCCAGCGCGCCTTCCAAGGCCGCAATCAGCCGGGCAATCCGACTGTTGTCCCGTCCGCGGCGACGTGCCCTCCCCGGGTCGGGCGCCAGCAGGTCAGGGTCCGGTGCGGTACGGCTTCCTCCGCTGGACGGCCAACTGCCGGGTGAAAGGTTCATCGACCCAGTTTGTACCGGGGCCAGCGAAGGATGAAGATACGAAGCGTGCTATGTGGATACTCTGTCCGCAGGTCTCACCCTGGGAAAGCCGGCTCCGTGGGACCTTTGAGTTGCAGCTCCCAGCCGTTTCCGACCCGTTGGAAGATTCCGGCCTCGGATTGGCCGAAGATCTGCTCGGGACCATTGCCCGCGCTGATGCTGGTCAGGCCATCCCAGGGTGCGAGTTGTTGTGCTTCACCCGATGCGAGGGAGAGCAGCTCCGGAACCACTGTGGACGTGGCCGAAGCGGACATCACTGCCACGGTCGAAGCATTCACCCAGACTCCCTGGTCTGCCGCCCCGGTGGTGAGGAGCGTGATGGGAGCAGTGAGATCCTTGGGCACGCCATCGGGATTCCGGACGATGCCGGCGATCTGCACGGTGGATTTCCCGTTGGCCTCGGAAATGACCAGCGCCCTGGTTCCCTCCCGGGAAACCCTGAAGTCCTTCACGGTGCGACCGGAAAGCCATGACGGGGTTATGGTCACGTTGGGAATTGCCATACCGGGCGCGATGCCGGTGGGTTTGTAGGCCACCACTTCTGCCGCCCCGTTGGCCCCCGGACCCGCTGTCCACACCCAGTCCTGCGGACTGAAGGATGGCCCGGTGAGGGTACTTCTGGTAGTCAGCTGGCGGGCGGGCTGGCCGGGTTCGATCGAATAGAGGGTGGTCTTGTCCCCGTTGAGGAAGGCAGTTGTCTGGGATGCAGGTGATTCGGCAGGCGAATGCGGACCGAGTCCGGCGACCGACTGGATATCGGGGAGCGGCGTGATCCGGTTGTTTTCGTAACGAACCAGCTCGCCGTTGTTCACCGCGATCTGCCGGGCCGGAACGGTCTTGTCCACCACTGGTGGCAGGACCGTGCCATTGTCTTCCACACGGACCAGGTCCTGGTCTGCCCGCAATTGCACGTTGATGACATCCGGTTGGCTACGGAACGTTAGAGCCAACTGGTTCTGCATCCTTTGGCGGTCTTCGGCAGAAGCGTCGAACAACTCCTTGGCCGAGAGATCCACCTGCGCAGCACCTGAAACGACCGGAACGGATTCACGCGCGAGCTTCATTCCTGACGGGAAGGCACTGACAACTGCCCCCCGCAGATACGGCGCCGGACCGGCCAGCAAGGCACTGGTCATGGATTTGACCGTGTTCTTCTTGATGAACCACCGGTAATCGGGCACCGCATAGGTGAAGGTTGGGTCATAGAAGTAGATGGGGAACGCTCCGTAGATCACCTTGAACGTTTCCTCGGGAATCGCGGTTCCGTCCGGCACCTTGGAGATCCGCCACTGGCCCTCCACCTGTTCGAGCGTCAGCGGGATGGTCTCCTTGGTCCCGGGCGGGTATTGCGTCGCAACGCCGTCGGCGTCCACGGAGTAGGCGAGGTCGAGCACGTAAAGGTACTCGTTTTCCCCGGAGGACTTGACCACTTCTGCCTCGCGGAAAACGATCGCCCGCTTATCCGGCTTCCACGTAACCGACTGGGCCTGCGTCAAGTACTGGCGGGCCACAGGATAGTCATCCTCATAGCCGCTGCCGGCCATGTAGAAGTCCTCGATGATCGCTTCGGGACTTGATCCCTCACGGGGCGCAGCGGGGAAAAACACCGGTGCGTTGGGATTTCCAGCGCCTTCGTCCTTGCTCTTGCCAACCGGGCCCGAACGCGGAATCTGTGCACAGGATGAGAGCAGCAGCATGATGACAGCCAACAGCGCGAGGATTACCCCGCGGCGCCGGCGTCCGGGCTGAGTCATGGCTTCTCCCCTGCTTCGTGATCCCGGGCGGCCGGCTCTTCGCTGTCCGATGAGGATTCAGGCGCGGTGCTGGTGTTTTCAGTACCGATCACAAGTACTTGGCGCTCACTTGCGGAACCGGGGAAATCAATGTCTGCAGGCTCAAGCAGCAGCGGGGACTTGACGATCGAACCTCCCTGCCGGAGAGGCAGTGTCAACCGGAAGTTGGATCCGGAGCCCTTTTGGCCCCATGCCTGCAGCCACCCGTTGTGGAGTTTGGTGTCCTCGGCCGCGATTGAAAGGCCAAGGCCGCTGCCACCAGTGGTCCGGGCACGTGCTGGGTCCGCGCGCCAAAAACGATCGAATACCCGGGCGGCCTCAGCCTGGCTCATGCCTATGCCGTGGTCCCTGACGGACACGGCCACGGCGTCGTGGTTGGCCGCGACCGAAATATGGATCGGTTTGCCTTCGCCGTGTTCAAGCGCGTTCAGCAACAGGTTGCGGAGGATCCTTTCGATTCTCCGCGAATCCATCTCCACGATGATGTTCTTCTCCCGCGCGTTGAGGCGGACTTCCGAACCGTACTCTACGGCCACGGGAGCCGCGCCTTCCATCACATGGGCTACGACTTGGAAGATGTCCTGGGGTTCGGCGTCGAGAACAGCGGCACCAGCGTCGAAGCGGGAGATTTCCAGCAGGTCCGACAACAATGACTGGAAGCGCTCAACCTGGTAGTACAACAACTCGGCCGACCTCTTGTTCATGGGGTCGAAATCCTCACGGGCATCGAAGAGGACTTCGGCCGCCATCCGCACGGTGGTCAACGGAGTGCGCAATTCGTGGGACACATCGGAGACGAAGCGTTGCTGCATCTGCGACAAAGTAGCCAACTGGGTGATCTGTTCCTGAAGGCTTGCCGCCATGTGGTTGAAGGATGCGCCCAACCTGGCTACTTCGTCTTCGCCCTTCACAACCATGCGTTCCTGCAGCTGCCCTGCAGCCAGCTTCTCCGAGACGACGGCGGCATGGCTGACCGGACTGACGACGTTTCGCGTGACGTACCAGGCAATGGCACCGATCATCAGGACAAGGGCTGCACCTCCTGCCCACAGAACATTCTGGATCTCATCCAGGGTCTGTTGCGCGGTGTTGAGGTCGTAAATCAGGTAAAGCTCATAGACAGTGCCATTGAAGGTGACTTTGTTTCCAACGGCAATGCCGGGGCGGTCCTCATTGCCCACAGGGAATTGGGTAGGTGCCCAGAACTGTTGCTTGCCACCTTCTTGAACGGCCTTGCGGAGGTCGGGGGGTATTACCCGGATGGTCAGCTGGTCCGAAGCACGCGACTCGACCCACCGGTTGCGGGGTTTGGTCTGCTCCGGTGCCGCTTCGAAGACATACCTTCGCTGGATGACCGAGCCGCGGCCTTCGACTGCTGTCAACGTGTCGTAGACGAGGGTGATGACGCTCGACTGGTCGGTGACCTGTGCGCCGTCGAACGTGTCCTGGACTTGTTTGACGTTGTAGCGGGACTCCGATTCAGCCTGGGCCAGGCGTTCCTGGAAGAGGTTGTTGGCGATCTGGTTGGACAGGTAGGCGCCAACGATCGCGAAGGATGTAACGGCCAGCAGCAAGGTGGTGAGGACCGTGCGGAACTCCAGGGAACGCCGCCAGCGGCGGAGGATCGAACGCCACAGGAAGCGCAGCCCCGGTTTGATCTGGCGTACGCCGATGGAAACGAGGCGGGAAACCCGAAGGACCAGGATCAGCCCGCGACGCGTCCAGATCCGGGCACGCGAGAAGAACCACGGCAGGTTCCGGACCGGCCGCGGTGGTGATGGTTCCGGTGTGGACGGCAGAGCCGGGCTCCCGGTACCCACGCCTTCTGCGTCAGGACCTGATGATCCCTGGGCTTCTTCAGGCGTGCCGGTCTTCCCGACCGGAGACTCAGGAACCTGCTTTATATCCGACACCACGCACCGTCAAAACGACCTCGGGCGCTTCAGGATCGCGTTCAATCTTGGAGCGCAGACGCTGGACGTGGACGTTGACCAAACGCGTGTCAGCGGCATGCCGGTAGCCCCAGACCTGTTCCAGGAGCAATTCACGGGTAAAGACCTGCCACGGCTTCCGCGCCAAGGCAACCAGGAGGTCGAACTCGAGGGGAGTAAGCGAGATGCGGTCTCCCCCACGGGTCACCAAGTGACCGGCGACGTCGATGGTCACGTCCGCAATGCGCAAGGTCTCGGGGGCCTTCTGGTCGCCCGGACGCAGTCGCGCACGGACGCGGGCAACCAGTTCGGCGGGCTTGAAGGGCTTCGGAACGTAGTCGTCTGCACCGGATTCGAGTCCGCGGACTACATCCGAGGTGTCCGACTTGGCGGTGAGCATGACGATCGGAACATCCGATTCCCCACGGATTTGCCGGCATACCTCGATGCCGTCAGAGCCAGGCAGCATAAGGTCAAGCAGCACCAGGTCCGGCTTGGACGAACGAAACACGTCCAGTGCTTGGCCGCCATCTGCGCAGAACACCGGCTCGAAGCCATCATTCCGCAGGACGATGCCAATCATCTCTGCGAGTGCTTCGTCGTCGTCAACTACCAGAATGCGTGCCTTCATAGTTATATATTCCCTTATCACCAAGTCTTTGTCCTGTTGGGCGCCGTGCACGGCATGGCGCCCAAGGGGCAGTTCCACCGTACTGCACCGGGGCGCGGCACGCCCGCAAACACTGCTCGTGCGGCGGGCTATGAGGGACGACGGCGGGACTATAGGCTGGGTGCGAAGGTCCGCCTGGGGGACGTCGACTGTCGGCGGACCGGACCTCATGGGGAGGAAACGTGTCACAGCCAGACCACGGCCATCATTCGCCGACAGATGGCCAGCCGGCGTGGGGAAACCAGCCACCATACGGGATGCCGCCCGGTGGTCAAGTACCCGGTGGTCAAGTACCGGGCGGCCAGGTGCCCGGGGCACAGCCTGCGTGGGGTAACCAACCGCAGTGGGGCGGACCGCCGGCGTGGACGGCCCCCCAAAACCAGGCACAGAATTGGCAGGGCGCCCCTGGTCCTGCATGGCCACCGGGACCTCCGTATGGCCAGCCTCAGTACATAGCTCCTCCCAAACCGGGAGTCATCCCGCTGCGTCCGTTGCAGTTCGGCGAAATCCTGGACGGATCCTTCCAGACGATCCGTCGCAACGCTGCCTCCATGTTTGGCTCGGCGTTGCTCGTGCAGGCGCTGGGAGCAGTCTTCACCGGGGTTATCTCACTGGTGATGCTCCAAATGACGGTCTCCCTGGAATCAGTGGACTCCATGGCTGAATTCAATGAAGCCATGGGCCCGATTTTCGCCATTATGGCGGGAGCCCTCGGGGTCACGCTGCTGCTTGGATTCCTCGGGTCTGTCCTTCAGGGTGTTCTGGCAGTCCCTGTCGCCCGTTCCGTCCTCAACCGGCGGACGGGCTTCAAACAGATGTGGAAGCTTGCCGGGAAACGGATCCTTCCCTTGTTGGGCGTTGCCGGACTGTTGACCATCGGCGGAATACTGGCTTGGGCCGCCGTGGTGGGCATCGCAGTGCTCCTGTTGACCGCGATGGGCCCCGGTGCGCTGTTGATTGTCCTTCCCCTCGGCCTTGGCTCCATCGTCGTCTTTGTCTGGATCGCCCTGAAACTGATGCTTTCGCCGGCCGTCATCGTGGTGGAGCAAACGGGCGTCTACGACGGCCTCCTCCGGTCCTGGCAGCTGACCAAAAACAATTGGTGGCGGATATTCGGGATCACCCTGGTGGTGACCCTGATGCTGGGCATCATCGCCCAGGTTGTCCAGATCCCGGCATCCCTGGCTGCAGCATTCATCAGCGAAACCGTGGCACCCCATCCTGATGCTGAAACCACCACTTCCATGCTTGTCATCACCACTGTCATCACCGCCGCAATCCAAGCCCTCGTGGGATCGGTGACGTTCGCTTTCCAGTCCTCTGTCTCTGCGTTGATCTACATGGATCTCCGCATGCGGCGCGACGGCCTTGATGTTGAGTTGATGAGGATGCTGGAGACGGGCGCCAACCCTGACGGAGTGCCCGGCGGCCCCTCGGCTGCGCCGGGTCCTGTCGGCTGGCCCACGGTATGACGGCATCACCCGTAGCAGTGATTACTCCGTTGTTATCGATGGAACCACCTGTGACTCCGGAGCGCGACGAAGCCCGGCGCTGGGCCATCGAAGAACTTGGAAAACCCCAATATTCCGATGCCCGCCCCGGATGGCTGGACCAGCTATGGCGTGACTTCCTTGATTGGCTTTCATCGTTGGAGGGCGACGGAACAGGTCCGGGCACCAACTTCGCCCTGCCCGCGATTGTTGCCATCGCCGTGGTGCTCATCATCGTGGCGGTTTTCGTGGTCCGACCCCGGCTGAATGCCCGCCGCGCCAACCGTACCGATGACATTTATGGTGCCGACGCCACCGCCGACGCCGACGGTTACCGGAGACGGGCGTCAGCTGCTGCCAACGACGGCGACTGGGCGGCCGCCGTCGTCGATCAGTTCCGGGCTTTGGTGCGATCGGCGGAAGAGCGGGACATCATCGATGTCCGGGCCGGCAGGACCGCGGATGAAGCATCGGCGCAACTGGGGCAGGTCTTCAGCACGGTGCAACCGCGCCTGGGTGCAGCAGCCCTCCTGTTCGATGCCGTCCGCTACGGTGAGCAGGGTGCAACCCGCGCCGACTATGAGTCCACCCGCGGGCTGGATGCCGAATTGCTGACGATGAAGCCCGACTTTGACGGCGCCGTCCACACTGGATTCGCGGTGCCCCGATGACACTGACCGCCAAACAGCCCGCTCAGGATCATGAGGCAGGATCCCCTGTCCCCTCCCCCGGGCAGGCTTTCACCCAATGGTTCCGGAAACACCTGACGTGGATTGCGCTCGGCGCACTTCTGGTGGGTTTGGTGACGTATCTTGCCGTCACCAGCATGTCCGGCGGGACGGACTCCCGGGCGCTCTCCGCGCGGAACCCGGCCCCCGATGGGGCAATGGCCGCGGCGGAGATCCTGGGACGGCACGGAGTGGCCCTGACCACCACGGAATCATACGACGACACGGTGTCGGCGTTGTCGGATAAGGACCAGACCACGGTCTTTCTCTATGACCCCCGCGGGTACCTCGACCAATCCCGGATTCAGGACCTCGCGGCAGCCGCAGACCGCGTGGTGGTGGTCAAGCCAAGGCTGCGAACACTCAACGGGCTTGGTCCCGGATTCCGTCCCGGCGGTGTGATTCCCGAGGGCCAAACGGTCATCGAACCTGCCTGTACCGTGGAGGATGCCACGGTCTCGGGCCCGGTGTCAGCGCAGGGCTCCGTCTATGCGGGACCCGAGATGTGCTACTCCAGCCGCGGTGACGGGCCCGGTTTGTATGCAGCATCAACCGACGGCCGGTTGATAGTCCTGGGCAGCACGGACCTGGTGGACAATGAGCATCTTGCCACGCAGGGCAACGCCGCACTGGCGCTTCGTACACTGGGGAACAACCCCGACCTCATCTGGTATCTGCCCGGAGTCAAGGACATCTCCGCGACCGATACGGCTCCCACACTCAGCGAACTTGCACCCAAATGGTTGGCTTACGCAGGGCCTTGGCTGGGCATCGTGACTCTGCTGGCCATCGGCTGGCGTGGGCGGCGGCTTGGACCCCTTGTTTTCGAACCACTTCCCGTTGTGGTCAAGGCAGCCGAAACGGCCGAAGGAAGGGCACGGCTTTACCAGGATGCGCGGGCAGTGGAACGAGCGGCCGGGAACCTGCGAGCGGGCACCCTGACCCGCCTTGCCCGCCATTTCAACCTCGGAGCGGACGCAAGCACGGACGCCGTAGTGGACGCATCCGCCCGGCGGCTGGGGAGGCCGACCCCGGAAGTTCGGTCAGTCCTGGTCGACTTCAGGCCGGGAACCGAAGGACAACTGGTGCAGTGGGCACAAGAGCTTGAACGAATAGAACAGGAGGCCAGGAGCCGATGAGCAGCCAGCCGAACAGTTACACGGACTCAAACAGCCAGTACACGGGCGGGGCGATGCCACGACACGCCCCGATGACACAAGACGACGCCGCGCCGCAAGGCGATGCCTCGACACAGCACAACCAAGTGCCGGCCAGCGACGAAAGCCACCAGCGTCAGGTTGCCGGGGACCCGGCGCGCCAGTCGCTGCTGAATGTGCGTGATGAAGTCGGCAAGGCCGTCGTCGGGCAGGATCCCACTGTGACCGGGATGCTGATCGCTCTGCTCTGTGGCGGGCATGTCCTGTTGGAGGGTGTTCCAGGTGTGGCGAAAACGCTCCTGGTGCGGGCGTTGTCCACGGCTCTGAGCCTGGACACCAAGCGTGTTCAGTTCACCCCGGACTTGATGCCGGGCGACGTGACGGGCTCGCTTGTCTATGACTCCCATTCCTCGGAATTCACGTTCCGCGAGGGCCCTGTCTTCACCAACATCATGTTGGCCGACGAAATCAACCGGACGCCGCCCAAGACCCAAGCTTCATTGCTGGAAGCGATGGAAGAGCGGCAGGTGTCGGTTGATGGCGTCTCGCGTCCCCTCCCTGTCCCTTTCATCGTGGCGGCAACCCAGAACCCGGTGGAGTACGAAGGAACCTACCCCCTCCCGGAAGCTCAGCTTGACCGCTTCCTCCTCAAATTGACCATGCCGCTGCCCGGACGGGCGGAGGAGATCGAGGTCATTCGACGCCATGCCAATGGCTTTGACCCGAGGGATCTTGCTGCGGCCGGGGTACGGCCGGTGGCGGGAGCCTCGGACCTTTCATCGGCACAGGCTGCAGTTGCACAGGTTGCCGTTGCTCCGGAACTTCTGTCTTACATCGTCGACATTGTCCGCGCGACCAGGTCCGCTCCGTCCTTCCAACTGGGCGTCTCCCCCCGTGGTGCCACGGCACTGCTCAATACGGCCAAGGCGTGGGCCTGGCTGTCCGGCCGGACCTTCGTGACACCCGACGACGTCAAAGCTTTGTCACTTCCGTGCCTCCGGCACCGGGTGGGGCTCCGGCCCGAAGCCCAAATGGACGGTATCCAGGTGGACGACGTCCTGGGGAGCATTCTCGCCTCGGTTCCGGTGCCGCGGTGATCCGAGTCCGCTTGGCCGAGGGGGCCTGAATGGCCATCACCGGTCGCTTCGTAGTGCTGGCCCTGGCAGGGTTGGTGCCACTGGTGCTGTTCCCGTCCTGGCCGACGGTACTGCTGCTGTGCGTGGTCCTGGTAATGGCGCTTGTTCTGGATCTGCTTCTGGCAGCGTCCCCGGCAAAGCTTGTCCTGGAGCGTCTGCAACCCGGGAATGTCACATTGGCAGGCAGCGCGGAATCTGTGGTGTCGGTGACCAACGCCACCGGACGGAAACTGAACGCCGTCATCCGGGATGCGTGGCAGCCGTCCGCCGGAGCCACGAATCCCGTGCAACGCTTGTCCGTTCCTGCGGGCGAGCGTCGCCGGATGACTGTGACGTTGGTTCCCAGGAGACGCGGGGATCTGGAAAGCCCGCATGTGACCATCCGCTCGTTGGGGCCCTTGGGCTTGGCAGCCCGACAACGCACCCGGCCGCTCCCCGGGCAGTTGCGGGTGTTGCCGCCATTCCATTCAAAACGCCATCTTCCCTCCAAGCTCAGGAAGCTCCGTGAACTGGACGGCCGCGCAGCGGTGCAGATCCGCGGTGCCGGAACCGAGTTCGACTCGCTACGGGATTACGTCCGGGGCGATGACGTCCGGTCCATCGACTGGCGCGCCACCGCCCGCCGCACGTCCGTGGTGGTCAGGACCTGGCGCCCGGAACGCGACCGTCGCGTCGTCGTCGTGCTTGACACGTCCCGAACAGCGGCCGCCAGGATAGAGGACGAACCGCGGCTCGATACGGGAATCGAGGCAGCGCTGCTGCTTGCGGTGCTGGCCGAACGCGGCGGGGACCGCGTGGACTTCCTTGCGTATGACCGGAGGCTCCGCGCCAGGGTCGAGTCGGCATCCAAGGGGAACCTGCTGGGGCAACTCGTCCAGGCAATGGCGCCGTTGGAAGCAGAGCTGATCGAACTTGACTGGCAGCAGATCCCGGGGCAAGTACGCGCCGTGTCGGCGCACCGTTCGCTGGTGGTGCTTTTGACGGCGCTCGACGGCGGGGCCCCCGAAGAAGGACTGCTCCCCACCGTGGCGCAACTGTCCCGCCAGCACGTGGTGATTGTTGCTTCGGTTCGCGATCCCCTGCTTGCGGCGATGAAGGCCGAACGGACCACGGCCAGCCAGGTGTTCCGGGCCGCCGCTGCCGAACGCGCGCTTCTTGAGCGCGCGGCAGTCACTGCCCAATTGCGCCAGCTTGGCGCCGAAGTGGTGGATGCCGAACCGCTGGACGTGCCGCCTTTGCTCGCCGATACCTACATAAGGCTCAAAGCAGCCGGTCGTCTCTAGTTTCCAGATCCAGGAAGGACAGCCATGAACGCGCCAATTTACCAGCTTGCCCTCGGTGATGACTTCACCAGGTTGGCTCCGGAAGTGCAGGAGTACTTTTCCCTGGCGGCCGGCTCCGGATCGTATGGCATCGGGGAGGGTGTTTTTGACGTCGTCGGTTGCCGGCAGAGGTGGCTGCGGCCCCTGCTCGCCCTCACGGGGAGCGAGCAAGCGTTCTTCCCGGAGTACGGTGAGGGCATTCCTTTCCGCATCGAGAACCACGCACACGTTGACCCGTTCGGCCGTCCGGCCCTGACGGCCAGGCGGGAGATCTACTTCCCCACCGGCACGCGGCTGTTCCACGATACGACGAGCGCCGTCCTGCCGTCGGGACAGCAACCCAACGAACGGGCGCGCTTGGTGGACCATATTGGCCGGTATCGCCGCCTGGTCACGGACCTGGACGTCACGGTTACCGATGAAGGCCGCCTTCGCGGTATTTCCAGGGCGAGCCGGCTGTTCCTGGGACCGCTGCGCCTTCCCCTCCCAGCCGCGTTGGATGCGAAAGCCTATGCAGAACAGTGGTGGGATGAGGCCGAGGGCAAGCACCGCATCCAAGTCAAAGTGATCCAGCCGCAGATCGGCCTGGTGCTGGTGTACGCGGGTCGTTTCGACTACCGGCTCGCGCCCTATCTGCCGGGCGCCGTCCCGGGCACGGCCCTTCCGCGCTATGCCGAACCGGACCGTTGGGAGCCGCGGATCTAGCCCTGGGCCAGCTGGTCCAGGCCATCGGCAACCTTAGTCAGCTTCGTCAGCACGTCCTTGGCCGCCGACGGCGTAAAGTCCGCCAGCCCCGTGGAAGGTGTGACCCGGAGACCGGCAAGGCCGGACGCCTCCAGGCCGAGCTGGCGCCAAGGCTTCCAGATGCTCTCCACGACGTCGGAGGTCTTGGGTAGCAGGGCCCTGGGATCGCCGGTCGGCAACGCACCGGCCCATACCCGCTTCCCGCCCTCCACGGCACCGGCGAGCTGCTCCCATTGGCGTGTAGTCAGCGCCCTCAACGGCACCGCCACGCCGTCGGCACCCGCGGCGAGTATCCGATCAATGGGTGCTTCGATTTCCGGGACGGAAATGACGGTCTCGACGACGCCCGCAGCTTTGAGTGCGTCGATCACCAACCGCCACGCGCCAGTGACTTCCTCGCCGTCGATGGATCTCAGCGTTCGGTAACCGCTCGCCGTCGGGATGGTCCCGGCCATGACTGAAGCGATCTCCGGTTCGTCCACCTGGACCACCAGGCGGGCGCCAGGTACGGCCGCGGAGAGTTTGCGGAGGTGTTCCGCTACGCCCGCCGCCAAAGAATCCGCAATGTCCCGCCTGGCGCCGTAGTCCAGCAGCGCGCGTTCGCCGTTGTGCAGGTGAAGGCTGGCGGCCAGGCTCAACGGGCCCATCAGCTGGATCTTGAGTTCAGTCGCTGAGACGTCCTCGGCACCGGCCACGTCGGCCAGAATGTTGATGTCCGTTGCCAGGGCCGAGCTCGCGCGCCGTTCATCCTTGCCGGGCCTGTCCACCAAACGCCATCCATGCGGCTGGACGTCGATGTCCAGGTCCACGAGCAGTGAACCCGTCCGGCCGACGGCATCGGAACCGACCCCGCGGGCCGGCAGTTCGGGCAGGAAAGGAAGATGCGGGTCCCCCAGCTCCCCGCGGATGATCCGGATGGCCTCGGCGGGATCGTTGCCCGGCCACGGCCCCAGGGCAGTCGCGCTTGCACGCAGGTCAGTCACAGAGGACATGGATCAGGCCTGCTGGCTGGAAATCTGGTGATCCTCGGCGATGGCCTCGTGGTGGCGGATCACTTCGCTGATGATGAAGTTCAGGAATTTCTCGGCGAAGGCAGGATCAAGGTGGGCGTCCTCGGCAAGACGGCGGAGCCGGGCTATCTGGGCAGCTTCACGGCCCGGGTCCCCGGCCGGCAGCTTGTGGGTTGCCTTCAGCACTCCCACCTTCTGCGTCGCCTTGAATCGCTCCGCGAGCAGGAAGACCAAGGTTGCGTCGATGTTGTCGATGCTGGACCGGATGGACAGCAGTTCGTCCATGACGGAGCGGTCAACGTGGCCGGCCAGGGAGCTCGCGGCCGGGTTGAAGGAATCGTCGTCATGGGGAAGGGCATTGTTCTGCTCGGTCATGCATCCAAGTCTATGGTGCGGGACGCAGTGTTTTCCGCGTATGAAGCGGAGCACAATGGCACCATCACTGCAGTTTCGGCAAAGGAGCTTTCATGGAAATCGCGGTTCTGGGCACGGGGATGGTGGGCCATGCATTGGCTGGCAAGCTGGTGGAGCTGGGCCATGAAGTAACCATGGGGTCCCGGGAATCAGGCAACCCCAAGGGCATGCAGTGGGCGGAACAGGCGGGAGCCCGGGGGCATGCGGGCTCGTTTGCGGAAGCGTGTTCCCGGTCCGGCCTGATCATCAATGCCACGCCGGGAACAGTCAGCCTGGCCGTCCTTGCCGAGGCGGGTGCGGACAACCTCAACGGAAAGGTCCTTCTGGACGTGTCGAACCCGCTGGATGGCTCCAAAGGCTTTCCGCCCCCTCTGACGGTTTGCAACACGGACAGCATCGCCGAGACCATCCAACGGAGCTACCCGAAGGCCCGTGTGGTCAAGTCGCTCAATACGGTCAGTGCACCGGTGATGGTGGATCCGGGCCGTCTTCCCGGTCCCCATGACATGTTCATTGCGGGCAACGACCTGGACGCCAAGTCCACCGTTTCTGCTTTGCTGCAGGAATTTGCGTGGGAACCCGGGCACATCCGGGACCTGGGTGGACTGGACGCGGCACGGGGCATGGAAATGTGGTTGCCGCTGTGGCTGCGGATCTTCATGCAGCAGCCGCAAGGGAAGATGTTCAACATCGCCATCGTCTCCGAGTAGCTGCCCAGCCACAGCCCGGAAAGGCGCGCCCCGCACCGCAGGACGCGCCTTTCTGCACTCGGCTCCGGGAGTCAGCCGCCCAGCAGTGCCCGGTGCGCTTCCCGCCGTCGTGCTTGTTCTTCGGGGTCCGGCACCGGCAAGGAGGCGATCAGACGCTTGGTGTACTCATGCTGCGGTGAGCCCATCACGTGGTTTCCGATCCCCTGCTCCACCAGCTGTCCCTTGTAGAGGACACCCACCCAGTGGGACAGCATGTCCACCACTGCGAGGTCGTGGCTGATGAAGAGGGCAGCAAATCCGAACTGTTCCTGGATGTCCTTGAACAGGTCCAGTACCTTGGCCTGCACCGACACATCCAGCGCGGACGTCGGTTCGTCGGCGATCAGCAGCCGGGGGTTCAGCGCCAGGGATCGTGCCAGGGAGGCGCGCTGGCGTTGTCCGCCGGAGAGCTCGTGCGGGTACCGCTGGGCGTACGACGCCGGCAACTGGACTGACTCGAGCAACTCGCCGACCTTTTTCCGCGCCTCAGCCGCACCTGGCTTGGTGTGGATCATCAGCGGCTCGGCGACGCACTCACCGATGGTGAGGTGCGGGTTGAAAGACGCTGCAGGATCCTGGAATACAAAGCCGATCTCCTTGCGCAGCGGCCGGAAAGTCCGCTCCTTGAAGTCCAGCATTTCGTAACCCAGCACCTTCAGGCTGCCGCCCGTTGTCCGGTTCAGGCCGGCGATGGCCCGTCCGATGGTGGACTTGCCTGAACCCGACTCCCCTACCAGGCCGAAGACCTCGTTCTCCGAAACAGTGAAACTGACATTGTCCACCGCTTTGAACCCATGCCTGCCGAAACGGCCCGGGTATTCAATGGTGAGGTTCTTTGCCTCCACCAGGACTTTTCCGTCCTGGTGAAGCCTGCTGCGGGCTCCTTCGGAGGCCGAATGGCGGCCCAGGTGAGGCACTGCGGCGAGGAGTTTGCGGGTGTACTCCTGGCGGGGCTCGGCGAAGAGGACTTTGGAGGGGGCCTCCTCCACCACATCGCCCTGGTACATGACGACCACCCTGTCTGCCAGGTCGGCCACGACGCCCATGTTGTGGGTAATGAGCACAATGGACGTCCCGTAGTTGTCCCGCAGATCCCGGAGCAGTTGAAGGATCTCGGCTTGTACGGTGACGTCGAGCGCGGTGGTGGGCTCATCGGCAACGATCAGCCCCGGATCCAAGGCGAGCGCGGCAGCGATGACCACGCGTTGCTTCTGTCCTCCGGAGAACTGGTGGGGGTAGTAGTTGACCCGGGTTTCGGGGTCGGGGATGCCCACTTTGCGCAGTGCCTCGGTGGCTCTCAGTTTCGCTTCCTTGGCCGAGATGCGCCTGCCGTCGGATGCATGCGCCCGGATGCCTTCGGCAATTTGCCAGCCGACGGTGAAGACCGGGTTCAAGGCAGTGGAAGGTTCCTGGAACACCATCGCCACGTCGCGGCCACGGATCTTGCGCAGCGCGGACTTGCTGACACTGATGACGTTGTTGCCGTTGATCAGAACTGCGCCCGAGCTGATGGCTGTTTCCGGAAGCAGGCCAAGAATGGTCTTGGCTGTCACGGTTTTTCCGGAGCCGGACTCCCCCACGATCGCGACAACTTCGCCGGGGTTCACCTCCAGGCTGACGTTCTTGACTGCGTGGACGTCTCCGCCGTCGGTGGCAAAGGTGACTTGCAGCCGGTCAATGGTCAGTACTGGCTGGCCTGTGGGTGCCTGGTCCGAAACCTGGCCAAGGTTGGTGGTCATGGTTTACCTGCCTCTGCCGGTGTGGACGGCGTTCCTGGTGCGGATGGCGTTCCTGGTGTGGAGGTGGCACCCCCGGCACGTTTGCGTCCCCGGATACGGGGGTCGTTGAGGTCGTTGATGCTCTCGCCCACGAGTGTGAGGCCCAGGACAGTGAGCACGATCGCGATGCCGGGGAAGACACCTGTCCACCAGATACCGGAGGAGGTGTCTGCCAGTGCCTTATTGAGGTCGAATCCCCATTCCGCCGCGGAGGTGGGCTCGATGCCGAAGCCCAGGAAGCCCAGGCCCGCCAACGTGAGGATCGCTTCGGAGGCGTTGAGGGTGAACATGAGCGGCAGGGTCCGGGTGGCGTTCTTGAAAATGTGGCGCCCGATGATGCGCATGCTGGAGGCGCCAAGGACCTTGGCCGACTCAACGAACGGTTCGGCCTTGAGCCTGATGGTTTCGGCGCGGATCACCCGGAAGTACTGGGGAACGAACACCACAGTGATGGAGAACGCGCAGGAGAAGATACCGCCCCAGAAGCTGGACTGGCCACGGCTGATGACGATGGAAATGACGATTGCCAGAAGCAGGGTGGGGAAGGCATAGATGGCGTCGGCCACCACAACCAGTATCCGGTCCAGCCACCCGCCGAAGTAACCGCTAAGCAGTCCAAGGGCGACGCCGAGGAACAGTGACATGGCAACGGAGACAATAATGACCGTTACAGCGGTCTGCGATCCCCAAACGACACGCGACAAGACGTCGTAGCCGCCAACAGTGGTTCCCAGCAGGTGCTTGCCGCCCGGCGCTTGCTGGGTGGGGAAGGAACCAGATGCATCGCTGAGCTGGGAGTAGCCGTATGGCGCCAGCAGCGGCGCGAAGATGCTTGTGAGGATGAACAGCCCGCTGAGGACGACGCCCACAACGAGCATGCCGCGTTGGAGCCCGACGCTCTTTTTGAGATGCGAGATGACCGGGAGCCGGGAGAAAAGCGGCTGCCTGGGCGGGGTGAGTGTGGGGGTGCTCATGGTCAGTACCTCACTCGGGGGTCGATGAGCGCGGCAATGATGTCCACGATGAAGTTGGTGACGGCCACGATGATGGCCAGCAGGACGACGATGCCCTGTACCGCGACGAAGTCACGGGCATTCAAGTACTGGACGAGCTGGTATCCGAGGCCTTTCCATTCGAAGGTGGTCTCCGTCAGGATCGCACCGCCCAGCATGAGCGCTATTTGCAGGCCCATCACGGTAATGATGGGGATGAGGGCCGGCTTGTAGGCATGCTTGGTCACGAGCCGGAACTCGCTGACACCCCGTGAGCGTCCTGCCTCGATGTAGTCCTTGCCCAGGGTCCCGATCACGTTGGTGCGGACCAGCCGCAGGAAGACGCCGGCGGTGAGCAAACCAAGGGCGATTGCGGGAAGGATGGCGTGGGAGACGACGTCGCCCAGTGCCGTGAAGTTGCCGCTGCGGATGGCATCAAGCCAGTAGATGCCCGACGGCGCCGCGAGACTGCTCATGGTCAGTTCAGTCCGCGTTGACGCACGGCCGGCTACAGGGAGCCACCCGAGCCACACGGAGAAGGTCAGCTTAAGCAGCAGCCCTGAGAAGAACACCGGCGTTGCGTAGCAGAGGATTGCAAAGAACCGCAGGAAGGCATCCGGGGTCTTGTCCCGGTGCTGGGCAGCGATGAGGCCGAAGGGGATACCGACGGCGAGCGCGACGATCAGCGCGTTGATGGAAAGCTCGAGCGTTGCTGCGCCAAAAGTGAAGAGTACCTCGACGACCGGACGCCGGTCCGTGATGGTGGTGCCGAAGTTGCCGGTGAGGAGCTGGCCCAGGTACTCGAAGTACTGCACGAGGACCGGCCTGTCGTAACCGGCGTCGTGGATCCGCTGGGCCAGGACATCGGGAGGAAGCCGGCCACCTTGTGCTGCCGTGATGGGGTCGCCGATGACCCTCATCAGGAAGAACACGAGGGTCACCAAAATGAAGACGGTGGGGATGATCAGGAAGAACCGGATCACGATGTACCTGCCGAGTCCACCCCCGCCCTTGGACTTGCTCCTGGGAGCAACTACCCCGGGCTCAGCCTCGGGTACTTCTATAACTGTTGTCATTGTTACCTGTATTTCCTGCCCGTGGATTGCGCGGGATTGGCTGATACGCGCCGGCCACGATGGTGGTCAGCAAGGGAGGCGGGACACTGGATCAGTGGCCCGCCTCCCCCATCACAGAGCGTTGTTACTTGGACACGGTTCCGAGACGGAACTTGAAGGAAGGATCCAGCGTCTTGTCGACGCCGTTCACGCCGCTTCCGACAACAGCCACCTGGGCGCCTTGAAGCAGCGGCAGGGTGGAGATGTCCTTGGCCAGCGCGTTCTGGACGTCCTTGATGTCCGCCTCACGCTTGGTCTTGTCGGCCTCGGTGAGCTGCTTGGCAATGAGGTCGTTCACCGTGGGGTTGTTGTAGTGGTTCTTGAGGAATCCGCCGTCGGGGAAGAACGGGGTGAGGTAATTGTCGGCGTCGCTGAAGTCGGGGAACCACCCGAACTGGAACAGCGGGTACTCGTCGGCACGGCTTGCCTTGCTGTAGGTGACCCATTCAGTGGACTGGAGATTCACCGTGAACAGTCCGGACTTCTCCAGTTGCTCCTTGATCATGGCGTACTCGTCACCGGATGATCCGCCGTAGTGGTCCGGGTTGTACTGCAGGTTCAATGCCACCTTGTCAGTGATTCCAGCATCGGTAAGGACCTTCTTGGCCTTGTCCAGGCTGGGCTTGCCGGCATCGCCGTAGGCGTCCTTGAACGACTCGTTGGCGCCGAGGAATCCACTGGGGACGTTGGAGTACAGGGGCAGGTAGGTGCCCTTGTAGACCTGGTCGGCGATGGCCTGTCGGTCTACGAGGTTGGCCACGGCCTGGCGTACTGCCAAAGCCTTGGCGGGGTCCGCTCCGGTTGCCTTGGTTCCAAACGGCATGGTGTCAAAGTTGAAGGTGATGTAGCGGATCTCGCCGCCCGGACCCGTCAGTACCTTGACCTTGGAGTCCTTGCGGAGATCGTCGATGTCCGTAGCGCTCAGGCTGCGGAAGGCGACGTCGATCGCTCCCTGCTGGATTTCCAGCTTCAGGTTGGTGGGGCTGGCGTAGTACTTGATGGTGGCTGCATCATTGGCCGGTTTCCCGAGGACGCCCTTGTAATCGGCAAAGGCTTTGAAGCTGACAAGTTCGTTCTTCTTGTAGCTGTCGATGGTGTACTGGCCGTAGAACGCGTTCGCCTTGATGATCTCGTCATCGGAGAGGATCTTATCTGCCGGGAAGACCTCGTCATCGACGATCGGTGCGGCAGGGCTGCTGAGTATCTGGCTGAAAGTCTGATCGTTGGCGTTCTTGAGCTTGAAAACCACGGTGGTGGCATCGGGCGCGCTGACGCTGTCGATGTTCGTCAACAAGGATGCCGGTCCGGCAGGATCATTGATGGCCACCTGGCGGTCGAAGGAGAACTTCACGTCCTTGGAGTCCAATGTGTGGCCGTTGGCCCACTTGAGCCCGGATTTGAGCTTGACGGTGTACTCGGAAGGGGCCGTGAAGGACGATGACTCGGCGAGGTCCGGTACGGGTTCCGCGCCACCCGGCTTGGAATTCAAGAGGAAGGAGTAGACCTGGTTCATCACCATGAATGAACCGTTGTCATAGGAACCCGCGGGGTCCAGTGATGTGACTTTGTCTGTTGTGCCGTAGGCGATGGGGCCTGCGGCCGCCGGAGCAGACGAGGAGCCGCCACCGGAGGGGCCCGTGCATGCCGTTAAGGCGAATGCGGAGATGCCCGCCAGCGCGATAGCGCCGTGCAGGGCCTTCTTGTTCAGTGCCATCTGGTGAACCTTCTGTTCGATGGATTCGATGCTCCGCCGTGGGATATTTGTGACGGAGCACACTCTTAGTGCCTCGATTCAACCAGACTTCGAAGCCCGCGAACCCCCGTTTTGGTGATTTGAGACACAAAATTTACTTTCCAGTAGCTTCCCCAGGCACTACGGGAGCATTGCCGGACAGGTGGGACAGGAATATGGTTTATCCCGGGTGCTCAACCGCTGGATCACACGTCGAAAGTCAGGCTCATGGAAAAGGCAGCCCTTTGTGTGGGGATCAACAAATTCAAGTACCTTCCGGAGTCCAGCTGGCTTCACGGCTGTGTCAACGATGCCGAGGATCTGGCCGGCCTGCTCGAGGAAAGCTACGGATTCCCAGCATCACAGGTCACCGTTCTGAGAGATGACAAAGCCACCAAAAAGATGGTTCTGGCGGAGGTCAACAAGCTGGTGGACGCGGCGGTCGAGGGCACCATCCAGCAGATCGTGTTCACCTTCTCCAGCCATGGCACGCAGATTCCGGATACCGGTGGCGACGAAGACGACAGCCTTGATGAGGCCTTTGCCTGCCACGACATCAACGATGCCGGTGACTCCTGGGACCCCGGAACGGTCATTTCAGACGACGAACTGGCTGCCGTGTTCGGCCGCCTTCCTGATGGCGTCCTGATGGATGTGCTGCTTGATACCTGCCACAGTGGTACCGGGCTGAAGTCGCTGGACCTGATTCCCGGCCGTCGCCCGCGCTTCCTGCCTGGACCAACGCCCCGGGCCGTCATGGCGAACGAGGACCTGGAGACCCGGACCCTGCGCGATATTGTCAAGACCGCCAAGTTGTCCACGCCGGTCCTCATGGCAGCCTGCAGATCCGACCAAACCGCAGCGGATGCCCTGATGGAAGGCCGGTACAACGGCGCGTTCACGTACAACCTCGTTAAATCCCTGCGCAGCGACGGAGGCTTGGGGCGGGCTGACCTCCTCAAAGAAGTGAGCAAGGGATTGAAGGCCGGCGGCTTCGACCAGGTGGCGCAGCTTGAGGCGTCGAGGGCTGCGCGCAAAGCGGCCTGGGGAGCTTGAGTTCAGTTCCCGCATCAGGTCCCTGCCGTTCCGGCCTGCCTAGTCCCCCGTGCCGTGGAATTTGTTGCGCACCCCGGATGAGGCCGCTTGCTCGGCTTCGTGGTGCTGGTCGGAACCGAACAGCTGGCCCTGCCGTTCCCTGTCCATGACGGGTTTGAGCGCGGCATAGACGAGGCGGCCACCGGCGTCGAACCTCAACAGTCCTCCTCCACGGACGTCAATGAAGTCCCGCCCGGTCTTCACCCCAAGGCGGACATAGGCTTCCCTTCGGCTCATCCGGACCGTCTGGATGAAGGATGCTCCGATCTCGGAAATGATGAACCCGTCCGGCGATACGCGTTCGGACGTCCGGACCCGGGTGGAACTCAGGGGTGTGCGCCGCTCGAGACGGGCGGCCTCCAGGAGCCGCGGGTTCTCCCACACGAAGCGCTGTACTTCCTGGGGGTCTGATCCCAGTGCCGAGAGGCGGATCGGGTAACGGAGCCCGCTGTAGTTCTCAACCCCGCTGATGTTGTTCAACGAAACCCGGCGGATGCCGATTGCGGAAAACTCGGTTTGGAGTGCTTCCCGGTATCCATGGACATCGTCAGGAACCATGTCGAGGTCGGCGGCTATGATTCCGCGCAGAAGATCGCGCCAGGAAACATCCACCGGCGGCATGTAGGACAGGCCCCGGATCACCATGCGAAGGATCCTGGTTGCCACAATCGAACCGGACTCGGCCTTTTGCTGGAGGCTGTGGAACCCGCCGTAGCGGGCATTCCTTTCGGACCATAAGCGCTGGACGGCCCGGAGCACCGCACCCACCACGACAGCACCCCGCGCGTGGGGTTCGGGGAGCAACTGCCAGCCCTCCGGCGCGGCACCGACGAACGGCTCGCGCAGTGGCCCACGGGCAAAGAGATCCCGGGCGAAGTCAAAGAGCGAGCGCATCAGCACTGCGTCATCAACGGTCTGGCCCGCTTCGAAACCTCCTGCCGCGGCTTCGAGCTGCCGGTACACAACTTCCTTGGAAGAGAACACGGAGAGGATGGCCACGATGTCGGCCAAAGCCTCGTGCATGGCCAGCTGTTCCATGGTGGCCATCTGGTCCGCCCAGGCCGGCCTGAACCCATCCAGGATCGCGTGTGTCACCTCATGGGCAACAATGTCGCGGTACAGGGCAGTCGGGACTTTGTATCCCATCCGGTCCACGGACCCGAAACGGATGATGTTGGTGCCCCGCTCGTACCCGGTGTCTGTTGCGGTGACCAGGTCACGGGCTTTGAGCACCACACGCCCTTCGGGGTTCCACGGCATGCGCCTGCCCAGGGTGGTTTCGAAGATTTCCAGCGTGCTCATCGCGACACCGTAGACGTGCTGGGCCAGGAAGCGGGTGTCGTCCAGGAGCTCGCGCAGGCCGGCCGGTGGTGGTTCGGAAATCAAACGCCAAGGATCTCCCGGCTGCGTCAGGCTCACCGGGGATACGGTGGTCCCCCGCCACTTCCGGATATGGATGGCGTAGCGGTGGCCCGTGGGACCGCGCCGCAACCGTTCAACCGGTATGCGTACCTGTGCCGTCAGCGGCGCACCCCCGGCGGGGGCGATCGGCCCCTCAGCAAGGATGGTCAAGGAGACCATCTGCCCGGCTTTGATGTCTCCCGGGCTCTTCTTTGGAAATGCCACAGTCATCGCCGTCCCGAATGCGGACCCCAAACACCGCAGCGGAAACGCTGCTTAGCCCAGTATGGAGTCGGGGCATTCGGGAGGCAATGGCTCCTAGAGGGCTACCCGCTGAAGTGAGCGCGCGGCGTCGATGGTTGCCTGCCCCAGGACCCTGCTGCCTTGGTAGAGAACCACGGTCTGGCCGGGAGCCACGCCACGCAGGGGGTCGGTCAGGGTGACGACGAGCTGTGCCCGTTCCACGCCGGACCCGTCCTCGACGGCTTCCACGTGCGCGACTGCGGGGACGGGATCGCCGTGGGCACGGACCTGGGCGTGGCATTCGAAGCTGGCGCCGGTGGCGACCTCCGGGATGGGCAGGCCGGCCCAGGAGACCTTGATGCCGCGGATCTCGTCGATCGCCAGCAGGGCTTCGGGGCCCACGACTACCTTGTTTTCCTTGGGACGGATCTCAAGGACGAACCTGGGCTTGCCGTCAGCGGCCGGAGTGCCCAGCTTCAGCCCGCGGCGCTGCCCGACGGTGAAGGCGTTGGCGCCAGGGTGCTCGCCGACCTTGGCCCCGGTTTCATCAACGATGTCACCGGTGGTCATCTCGATCTTTTCGGCCAACCAGCCCCGGGTGTCGCCGTCGGAAATAAAGCAGATGTCGTGGCTGTCCGGCTTGTTGGCCACGGACAGGCCGCGCCGCTCAGCCTCGGCACGAACTTCTGCCTTGGAGGGCGTGTCCGCCAGCGGAAACATGGAGTGCTTCAGCTGCTCATGGGTCAGGACGCCCAGGACGTAGCTCTGGTCCTTGGCCCAGTCGGCAGCACGGTGGAGTTCACGGTTGCCGTCAGCGTCTTCGATCACCTTGGCGTAGTGGCCGGTGCAAACAGCGTCGAAACCAAGGGCAATCGCCTTCTCCAGCAATGCCGCGAACTTGATGCGCTCGTTGCAGCGCATGCACGGGTTCGGCGTCCGTCCGGCGGCGTATTCGTCGATGAAGTCCTGGACGACATCTTCCTTGAAGCGCTCGGAGAAATCCCACACATAATAGGGAATTCCCAGGACGTCGCAGGCCCGCCACGCGTCACGGGAATCCTCAATGGTGCAGCAGCCCCGGCTGCCGGTGCGAAGGGTCCCCGGCATGCGGGACAACGCGAGGTGGACCCCCACGACGTCGTGCCCTGCCTCAACGGCTCGGGCGGCGGCCACGGCGGAGTCCACTCCGCCGCTCATTGCTGCAAGTACTCGCATGCTGGCTTTCTGGATCAAGGGATGTGGCGGCCTGTCCGGCTTTTGACGGCCGTGGACGCCCATCCATTCTAGCGTGCGATACCACGCCAGAGCTAAATCCTTGTGATTGACCCACCGTCGGCTTCCAATCCTTCGGCTCTTTCGGCAAGCGTCGCCAGGTTCCGTCGGTGCGAAGGGGCAGCGACGCCGTCGTCCTCGTAGATGGTGGCGTCAGCGAGATCGCGCCCTGCGATGTACCCGAAAGTCAGGGCCGGTCCGAGATTAATGCCTCCTGCGGGGTAATGGCCGCCCATGACTGAGGCCTGGTCATTACCCGCGACATAAAGGCCGCCGATGGGTTGGCCATGGGTGTCAAGGACGCGTGCCCGGGAATCTGCTGCGAGCCCGGCAAAGGTACCGAACGAACCGGGGACAATCCGGACAGCATAGAACGGACCCTTCTCCAAAGCACGCAGCGAAGGATTGGGCTTGTTTCCGGGATCGCCGCCATAGCGGTTGAATTCACTGCTGCCACGTTGGAAATCGGGATCAATGCCCTTGCGGGCGTTGTCATTGAATGCCGCGACGGTCTCTGCCAGTCCTTGCGGATCGATGCCGCATGCCGCAGCCAGCTCCTCGAGTGTGTTGCCTTTCTTCAGGTAACCGGAGCGCAGGTAGGGAAAGAGCGGCACGGGAAGGGGCTTGGCCATCCCCAACGGGAACCTTCGCACGAACGCTGCATCAGCGATCTGCCACGCTTCGACCGGTTCACCTTCAGGAGTGGCGTTGAACATGCCCTGGACGTAGTCGTAGTAGCCCTGGGCCTCGTTGACGAATCGTTTGCCGTCCCGTCGGACGCCGATGCTGCCCGGTTTTGCCCGGTCCATGATGTGCGGGAACGTTCCGGTGCGTCCATTAATGTATGGGACCAGGGAGACAGGACACCAGGCGGCCGGCGACTCAACGTCGGTCTCAAACCGGGCACCCACTGCCTGTGCCATGGAAATGCCGTCGCCGGTGGTTTCTTTCGGCGCCAGTGTCCAGTGCTCCCGGCCCGTGGGCGTCTTCGGGAACAATGTCTTGCGGCGGGCGACGTCATTGGGGAAGCCTCCGGCCGCCAGGACGACGCCACGGGAGGCGTTGATCTGCAGTTCCCCTTGGGGAGAATCGACGACGGCGCCCGCCACCTTTCCCGAGGCATCCGTCACCAGCCGTTTGGCCGGCGTGGAGACGCGGATCTCCACACCAAGGTCATCAGCGGACTTCAGCAGCCTGCCTGTGAGCGCGGTTCCGTTGACCAACTGCATGTTCCGCCGGTGTGTAACGAGATCGAGCAGATGGAAGGCAACCCGCCAGCCGGCGTGGAAGATGCCTTTGACATTGCCTCGGGAGGCGGAGAGGAATTTGCGCAGATCCGGACCCGCCATGATGCCCATTCCAAGGAATGAGGTTTCGTAGAGCTGGTGGCGCATCATCGCGCGGAGCCCGGGCCTGATGTTGCGTGCGTTGAACGGCTTGGGCCCGACGGAACGGTGCCCGGTGCCCGCTCCTGGTGTGTCGCCGTAGATGTCTTTGATCTCGGTACCGGGTACGAACTGCAGGCTTGTCTTGTCCTGGAAGAATCCCACCATGTGGGGCACGGCTTCCAGGAAAGCCTCCACCCTGTCCTCTTGGTAGTGGTTTCCGAGCCGGTGGCGCAGGTAGGTGCGGAACTGTTCGCGGTCCTCCACCACGCCATCTGATTTTGCCAAGGGATTGCCGGGGGTCCAGGCCCAACCGCCGGACCAGGAGGTAGCGCCGCCACAGACGTCGGCCTTTTCAACAACCACCACCTTCAGCCCGTGATAGGCGGCGGTCACAGCTGCGGACAGGCCGCCCGCGCCGGAGCCTATGACCAGGACGTCGCAGTCCACGGCGGGCAGGGCAGAGGAAGAATCCAGGGGTGTATTCATGTTCAGTGCTTTCTCAGTGGAAGTAGGTGTCAGAGTCCAGGCGGGGCGCCGCGCCGGTTTCGAGTGCGTCGATCGCAGCCATGTGCTGCTGGTTCAGGCGGAAATTGAAGACATCCAGGTTTTGCTGTTGGCGTTGGCTGTCTGCCGATTTGGGTACCGCTACCCGGCCGTGCTGGACGTGCCAGCGCAGCACGATCTGGGCTGGAGTCTTGCCCAGTTCCTTCGCGGGACCGTCGACTGCCGGGTGGCTAAGGAATCCGCCGCTTCGTCCCAGCGGACTGTAGGCCGCAGTGACTATCCCGTGTCCGCGGTGGTAGGCCAGCTGATCGGGTTGGCCGTGCTCGGGGTCGACTTGCACTTGGTTCAACGGAACTGCCAGGCCTGCCCCTTGGACAGCCTTCAGGTGCGACGGTTTGAAGTTGGAAACACCCCAGGCCCTGATGGAACCGTCGTCGACGAGGTTTTGCAGTTCTTCGCAGGCGTCGACGTATCGACCTTGGGCCGGGTTGGGCCAGTGAACCAGGAACAGGTCCAGGTAGTCGGTCCCGAGCTGCTGCACCGAATTGCCGAACGCCTCCCGCACCCCGCTCCGGCTATGCCACCGGGTGTTGAACTTGGTGGTGAGGAACAGCTCCGACCGGTCGATGCCGCTGCGACGGATGCCCTCCCCTACAGCCGACTCGTTGGCATAGTTTTCTGCGGTGTCGATGTGCCGGTAGCCGTTGCTGATGGCCTGGGACACTGCCGCGGCGGCGTCCTCGCCCCTGAGTGGCCAGGTTCCCAGGCCGATCAGAGGTACGCGGACGCCATTGGCGAGTTCCGTCGTCGTGGTCTCTGTGCCCTTGCAGGTCATTTTGCACCTGCCGTATCGGGAGAGCCGCTTGGCTGAAGGCTGCAGCCCCGGGTCAGCACGGCGTCAACCCCTGCCCTCAGCAGGCGTGCCCAGCCGGCATCGCCGAGTTCGGCGACCCGCCGGTCCGAAGGTACCTCCACACTGACCGGAAGAATCGCCGGTAATACTGCAACCGCGGCCGCGAGGTCGAACTCGCCCTCGCCGGGTATACCCCTCTCCGAGCGGGATTCGGTCACCAGTCCATCCCGGGTCCCGGGTCGGGCAAGCGGCCCATCGCACAACTGCAGGAGCGGCACGAGGTCGGCGTTGGCGCGCAACGCGTCCCACTGCCTGGCTGCGCCCGGACCGTTGTATCGGTTGAAGTGCAGGGTGTCCACCACGATCCGGCAACCAGCCTGCCGTGCGATGTCTGCGGCCTGGGCGATCGAGGCCACGGGCTGGTAGGAGATCGCCTCCAGCGTGGGGGTGATCCCGAATCCGCGGCCGTCCTCTGTCATCCGGGCAAGTGTTCCGACCAGTCGGGCAGTGTCCGGATCGGCACCGGCAACGGTGATGGAGCTCGCCTCCAGGGCCTGGCCCGCTTCCATCATGCGCAGCCACGTGTCACGTTGGTCGGTGCCGTCGAGCAGAAGGAATTCGATGTCCCGCACGGTCACGCCCGTGTCTTTCATCCGTGACAACGTTTCGCGCAGCATCCGCGACCCCGGCTGAAGGTCGTAGGGGCTTTCAGTCGGTGTCACGGGGCGGACCCGGAGTCCAACGAAATCGAAACCCGCCACGGCGGCAACATCCACCAAGGCAGGAGGCGGGGTGTGAAGCAGGGACAACTGGGCCAGGCCGATCGACCTGTGCACGTTTCGGGTCATCGCTTTGTTCCGTTCAGTGTCAATTCGTTGGTGGCGGCAGCGTCTGCAGCGAGCAGGAAGGCGATCCGCTGGGCCGCGTCGTAGCCGCTCTTGACGGCGTTGGAGGCAATGGCCGGTGTCTGGTCCACGACGGTTCCGGCCAATGTCACAGGCACTCCGGCGACGCGGCTCAACTCTGCGTCCCGGATGTTTCGGGGAATAGTGCTGTCCAAGGGAGCGACGGACCGTGACACCAGGAGCGGTCCGGGCGCATCGAGCCATTCGCCTCCGGCAGGGAGGTCCGGGCCGCTGATCCGGACACGACCCCCGTCGAACTCCTCGATGACGACGCCGAGGCGGATCCGCACCCGGGGGTTGGCTTCAAGCCGGGGCACTGCCAGGATTTTGGCGCGGCGCCCCGACTCGGGGGCGATGGCCTGCTGCGGGCCGATCAACAGGACGGCAGTCCCCCGGTCTGCCAGTGTGTCCGCCACACTCATGGCCACCGAGTCGGCACCCCAGATCGTCAGGGCTTCGGGTACGTCGCTTACGTCCTCGGTGCCGCCCTCGAGCACTTCCAGGTGGGCGGCGAGCCAGTCGCGCACGTCAAGGACGTTGGACATGTCTCCGCCATTGAAGCCCGCCTCGGGTCGGAGCCCGCCGGTGGCCAGTACGACGGCGTCTGCCGCGGTGTCGCGGACCACTCCGCCAAGGTGCGCCGTGTCCACGTGCGAACGCAGGCGGACCTCGATGCCGAGCCGGGCGTTCTCCTCCGCTGACCATTCAGCGAAGCGGTGGAAGTCCGGGGTGGATTTCATCCTTTCCGCGAGGGCAAACCGGCCACCCGGGCGGACGCCGTCGTCGAACAAGGTCACCGTCGCTCCTGCTTCGGCGAGTTCGCGCGCGGCAGTGAGACCTGCGGGTCCGGCGCCCACAACCACCACGCGGGACCCCTCGCGGATAGAGGGCGTCGGTACGGGAACACGGGAGCGCCCCACCGCCGGGTTGACTGTGCAGGTCACCTGGCCGAGGCCCAGGTTGTCGATGCACACGTTGCAGGCGATGCAGGGCCGGTAACGGTCATCGCGCAGGACGCCGCCTACGAACCCCGGGTCGGCATGGATCGCCCGGGCAAGGCTGACGAAGTCGCAGCTGCCGTCCCGGAGTACCTCTTCGATAATGGCCGGCGAGTTCAAGCGGCCGGCCATGCCCAAAGGAAGACCAAACTGCCGGTACGCCTTGGCATAGCCGGCCAGGATTCCCGGCTTCCACTCACCGGACTGCACGATCCATTCACCGGCCTCATAGCTCCCGGCGGAGATGTCCAGAAAGTCCAGATGCTCCAAGTGGGCCTTGGCGATGATGGCCACCTGCTGTTCGGCGGTGATGCCGTCTGCAGGTCCCTCCACGACGGAGACGCGCATGCCCACCACAGTGTCCGGGACGGCTTCCCGCACGGCATCGATGACGAGGTTCATGAACCGCTCCGGAGCCGCGAACTCGTCCGTGCGGTGGTTGGACAGAGGGGACATGAACTGGTGGATCAGATAGCCGTGGGCGCCGTGGATGTTGATCACGTCGAAGCCTGCGGCCACCGCCCGGCGTGCGGCCTGCGCATAGGCTTCCACCAGCTCATGGCACTCCCCGGCTGTGAGTTCACGGGGAACCTCGCCACCTGCAACTTCGCACGCTACCGGTGAAGGGGCAAGGTTCTTATGCCCCGAGACCGCGGCCTGCGCGGTTCGCCCACCGTGGTTGAGTTCGACGGCGGCGAGCGCATCTTCGGCGTGCAATGCGTCAGTGAGCCTCCGCAGGTCCGGGATCATGGCGTCGCTGTGCAGTCCGAGCTGGTGGGTTCGGCCCTTTCCGTCCGCGCGAACGTAAGTCGCTTCGGTAGTCACCATGCCGAGTCCGGCCCTTGCCCGGGTCACGAGGTAATCGATGTACTGATCGGTGATCCGCCCGTCAGGGGTGCCGTAGTTGCGTTCCATGGGAGCGGAGGCCAGGCGGTTCCGGAGGGTTTTCGGGGTGCGGCCGTTGCGGCCAAGTGCCAGGGGGCGGGCTGAATAGCGTGTTGTTTGTTCCATGGGTGTTCCTTAGCCTGCAAGTTCTGCGGGTGCTCGTGTGCCTGCAGGCGCGTGGTCGAAGCGGACGGGGACTCCCGTGCGCGATGATTCGTAGACCGCCAGCAGTATCCTCAGTGCTTTCGTCGCATCCCGGCCGGTGATCGCTGGGTCGTAGCCGTTCCGGAGTGCCCGGACAAAGTCGCGGACCTGGGCGGTGTGGTGTGGGATCAGCTGGCCGTTGATCGTAGCCAGGCTGACGTTCGGGTCAACCCCGCTCGGGAAGACGGGTTCGGAGGAGATCGTCCCGGCCGCGGCCCACAGGTCCACCCGCCCGTCGCTGCCTTCCGGGAATTCAGTCAGGGAAGCCGATGCTCCGGTTTCTCCTGTGATCCGGATCTGCACGCCCAGGCTCGGGGACACCGCCGTCGAAGCTTCCAGGGTGGCGATGGCCCCGGAAGCGAACGTGATGACCGCAGTCGCGGAATCTTCCACTTCGATGTGGCCGCTGTGTTTGAAGGTGTTGATCTTGCCGTAGACCTCGGCCACTTCTCCCATGAACCACTGCATGAGGTCGATGTAGTGGATGGCCTGGGTCATCAGCACCCCGCCACCGTCGCCGGCCCAGGTCCCGCGCCAGGCGTCCCGGGAGTAGTACTCAGGCTCACGGTGAAGCATCACAGAACAACGGCCCATGATGGGCCGGCCAAGGGTGCCGTCGTCGATCGCTGCGCGGATGCGTTGCGCGGCCGGCCAGAAGCGTCGTTGGAAGAGGACTCCGAGCTTGACGCCGGCGTCGTCGCAGGCTTTGACCATGCGTTCCGCTGAGGCCAGGTCCGTGGATATGGGCTTCTCGCAGAGCACGTGGACTCCCGCGGCAGCGGCCTGGAGCACCACTTCCTCGTGGGTGGGGTGCGGCGTGCACACCGAGATAACGTCCACCCCGAGACCGAGGAGCTCCGGAACACTGTTCACTGCGGCTGGGATTCCCCGGGCTTCGGCAGTGTCCCGGGCGCGCTGGAGGTCCACGTCGCAGACGCCGACTATGACGGCGTCTGCAAGGGCGTTGAAGGCTTCCAAGTGGTTGCGTGAGATTGCGCCGCATCCTGCGATTCCGATGCGCAGGGGTTCGGCGGTAAGAGGTGATGGTGTGGTCATCAGCGGGGCTAACTTTCTGGTACTGGCCGGAGTTCGTGGTGCGCTCCAGCCGGAGGCGTGCGACGGGGTCAGTAGGGCTGGGTCAGTAGCTTGCCCGGCCGCCGGACAGATCGAAGACGAAGCCGGTGGTGTAGGACGCCGCGGGCGACACGGCGAATTCGATGAGGGCAGCCGCTTCGGCAGGAGTTCCGAACCTGCCCATGGGGATCTTGGCAGCCTGCGCCGCCTGCTGTTCTGCCGGCACTTCGGCGAACAGCGGGGTCACCACATTGCCCGGAGCGAGCGCATTGACCGTGATGCCGGACAAGGCAAACTCCTTGGACAGTGACTTAACCAGGCCCAGGATCCCCGCCTTGCTGGCGGAGTACGCCGGCATGTTGACAACGCCTTCCTTGCCCGCCGTCGAGGAGATATGGAGCAACCGGCCGTATCCTGCCTTGGCCATACCGGGCAACACGGCCTTGGAGACAATGAAAGCGCCCGTCAGGTTGATCCGCACGGTGCGTTCGAAGTCCTCGACGGATGTTGCGGCTGCCGGGGCAACGGGGCCGAGGATCCCGGCGCAGTTGACCACGGCATCGAGGCCTCCCATGCCCAGCACCGCCGCGGAGACCGCGGCCGCAACCGATGCCGGGTCTGTGACGTCCACGGCGACATCCCCTGCAGGTGACAAGGTGCTTGCAGGTGACGAGGTCCTTGCTCCGGCAGGCCAGGTGGGCGATGGCAGATCCGCACCCATGACTGTGGCGCCGGAAGACCTGAGGCGTTCAGCCGTCGCCAGCCCGATTCCGCTGGCGGCCCCGATGACCAGGCAGCGGGACTCGGCGATAGTGGTTGGCGCACGGTAACCCATGACTAACTGACCTCCCGTCGAAACGTGGCCAGCATGCTCTCGGCGTCGGCGGGAATGCCGGTGAAGAGCTCGAAGGCTGCGGCAGCCTGGCCCACCACCATGCGGCCGCCGTCCAGGACTTTGCAGCCCTTGGCACGGGCTGCCTTGATCAGTTCGGTTTCGAGCGGCCTGTAGATTACGTCGGCTACCCACAGCCGGGAGTGGATCACATCGGGGTCGATGGGCAGTCCAGGGTGGCCCGTCATGCCGATCGGCGTTGAGTTCACCAAACCGGTGGCTGTCCTGATACTTCCGGCGACGGCATCCGTTCCGTCCACCGATAGCCGGCTGTCCGGAAAGTGCGGGGACAACCGAAGGGCAAGGGCTTCGGCCCTGCCCGGCTCAATGTCCGCGATCACCAAGTGCCTGGTTCCGTTGCGGAGCAGACCGAAGGCCACCGCTGCCCCGGCTCCCCCAGCCCCGAGAAGCACTACGGAATCGGTGGCAGCCGTTGGGAGGCCGGCGTGGAGACCCGCGATGAAACCGATGTGATCTGTGTTGTGCCCGACGGCCTTGCCTTGGTGAAAGGTGATGGTGTTGACGGCCCCGAGGATCCGGGCTTCCGCGGAGAGTTCGTCCAGGCCGTCCTGCACCAGCTGTTTGCTCGGATGGGTGACATTCAGGCCGTCGAATCCCAGATCGGCTGCCTGCCTGACGAGCGCTGCGGAGTTTTCCGCGGCTTGTCCTATGACGTCCAGATCGATGACGCGGTAGGTGTAGTTCAGGCCCAACCGGTCGGCTTCCGTCTCGTGCAGGCCCGGAGTGAGGGACCCGGCAATCCCTGAGCCAAGCAAACCCACCAGGAACCGATGGTTGCCATCGCCGTCGTGCCGGAATCCACGGGGGTCCGCCAGTGTTCGCTGGTTCATGCCCGTGACTTATCGGCAATTGCGGCAGGGGTTGTCTTCTTCAGTCCCAGCATGGCCGTGGGCGTCTTGAACGTCTCCGGTGCCAGCAGCGCGGCGACGGCCGAAATGGCGCAGGCCACGGCGGCGAATGTTGCGACGGGAACCCAGTTGGCTTTGTCGCCACCGATCAGCAATTCGGAGATGACGGGTGCGAATCCTGCCAGGAGCAGTCCGAACATCAGGCTGATGGCCATGCCGGAGTAGCGGACCTTGACCGGGAACTGCTCCGGGAAGTATGCGGGGTAGATGGAGTTGGACCAGGTGTACGCAACGCCGATCAGGAGGATCCCCGTGACGAAGATCAGCGGAAGGTTTGCTGCGGACAATGCCATGAAGAACAGGAAGATCATGCCGATCTGCAGCACCAGGCCCGAGACGAAAACTGGTTTGCGGCCGATCCGGTCCGAGAGGATGCCGGCCAATGGGCCCATGGCCACAGCGGCAAGGTTGGCGACGGCAATGACTGTCAGCATCAGGCCCTTGTCAACGCCGACAACGGAGGTGGCGTAGGACAGGGCAAAGACGTTGATGATGGTGTTGATGATGGTGAACAACGACATCGCGGTGACGCGGGTGACTGTGATCCAGTGGTGCCGGAACAGCGTGACGAGCGGAACCTTGACGACTTCGTCCTGGGCTTTGGCTTCCTCGAAAACGGGAGGCTCTTCCAGCAGCCGCCTGAGTACGAAGGCAATGACCGTAACGACAGCGCTGGCGAGGAACGGGACGCGCCAGCCCCACGCAAGCAACTGGTCTTCCGGCATCGACGCGACGGGGATGAACACCAGGGTGGAGAGGACGATGCCGAACATGATTCCGCTCATGGTCCAGCTGGTGTAGAAAGCCCGCTTGTTTTCGGGTGCGTGCTCAAGGGTGAGGGAGCTTGAGCCCGGTGATTCACCGCCGGCGGACAAGCCCTGGATGAGACGGAGGGCCACAACCAGGATCGGCGCAGCCATTCCAATGTCGTTGTACGTGGGCAGGCAGCCGATGAGGAACGTTGAAGCGCCCATGAGCAGGAGCGTGAGCAGCAGGATCCTTTTGCGGCCGAATTTGTCACCCAGGTGGCCGCAGATCACCGCACCCAGCGGGCGGGCGATGTAGGCAACCCCAACGGTGGCGAAAGACAGCAGCATCGCCGAGGGGCCGGGTGCGAAGAATAGCTTGCCGAAGATCAGGGCTGCCGCAGAGCCGAAAATGAAGAAATCGTAGTACTCAAGTGCGCTGCCAACGAACCCTGAAACTGCTGCGATTTTCGCGTTGTTCTTGGTTTGTGTTGGCGCCGATGTCGACACTGACATGGTGTTCCCTTCTGGTAACGGGACCGTTGGCAGCGTCGGGCGGGCCGGCTGCGGAACGGTTTGCCGCGCTTGGTGCGGCTTCTCCATCCAGTGTGGGGGCGATCACTTAGTGTGTCCACGACTAAATTCATCTATAACTATGCTGAAAACCAACTAAATGGTGTGCGGTGGCCTGGGGATCTCCGGGAATATCTCTTCGATGATTGCGAGCACGGCCGCAAGCACGGAGGAATCGTTTTCCTCCGACCAAGCGATGGAGTGATTCATGAAGTGCCGTGGCGGCTCCAAGGCAATGTAGGTGGCGCCGGAGGGGATGATCCCGGATATCCCGTTGCTCATGAGTGTCACCCCCACTCCTGCGGCCACGAACGTCAGCACCATGTAGGGGTCCGAGAGCTCCTGGACGATACGCGGGCGGAAGCCGGCCGCCATGCAGGATGCGAGCATCACTTCGGTCATGGAGGACGAACCATCCAGTGGCGGAGAGATGAAGTCATCGGACGCCAGTGCCTGCAAAGGGATGGATTGTTCCTGCGCCAGCGGATGATCCAATGGCACTACCGCGCCGACTTCCTCGCTTGCAACCAGCCGCGTCACCACCCCGGGGACGGGAGCGTCAGGAAGGCCGACAAAGGCGAGGTCCAACGTGCCGTTTGCCACGCTGGCCAATCCGTCCGTGGTGCGGACACTGCTGGTGAGGTCCATCGTGATGTCCGGATGGCGCCTCCTCACGGCACGGGTCAGTGGCGGGAGGGTCAGATGGTTGACCGCTCCGGAGAATCCGATCCTGATGTTGCCCCTGACGCCTTCAATCTCGGCCTGGGCTGCTTCCCGGGCCAGACGCATTTCCTGAAGTACCCGGTACGCGCGCGGCAAAAGGGCATACCCGGCAGATGTCAAGGCAACGCTGCGGGTGTTGCGTTCAAAAAGGCGGGACCCCAGGTCCGCCTCGAGCTTCCGGATCGTCTGGCTCAGCGGTGACTGTGAAGTATGCAGGCGCTGCGCGGCACGGCCGAAATGCAGTTCTTCGGCGACGGCGACAAACGCTTCCAACCAGCGGATCTCTGTCATGTCTTCAGAATGTACCCTCTGCACCGTCCAACAGGGTGCAGGCTTCGAGCACACACAAGCCGGCTCGCCAACGACCCGGACATTCCCCTCGACGAATTCCTGCCTGGATGGACCGACGGTAGTGGCGGCTTAGGCCACACCCCGCCGGGCGACAGTCGCCGCTGTCTGGATGGAGGACTCATGACCTGCCATCCCTGCTTGCCGCGCCCTGGAGCAAGCTTCCGGAAGTGCTTTCAGAAAGGCTTCAACATCAGCTTCAGTGGACGTGTGTCCCAGCGTGAAGCGCTGGGCACCACGGGCGGTGTCCTCGTCCAGTCCCATCGCGAGCAGGACGTGCGAGGGCCGCGGCACTCCGGCCGTGCACGCCGAACCCGTTGAGGACTCAACGCCTGCCAGATCCAGCAGGAACAGCAGTGAATCGCCTTCGCAGCCAGGGAAGGTGAAGTGGGCGTTGCCGGGAAGCCGGCGCTCACCCGTGGCGCCACGGAGCACGGCGTCTGGAACAGCTTCAAGGACTCCCCGGATGAGATGGTCACGCAACGCCGCCAGTCGTTCCCGCTCCTCCGGCAGCTTCGCGGTGACGGCTTCTGCTGCAGCGGCGAAAGCGGCGACCGCGGGTGTGTCCAAAGTGCCCGAGCGTACGTCCCGCTCCTGCCCTCCCCCGTGCTGGACAGGAGTCAGTTTCACCGCCCTGCCAAGGAACAGTGCACCAACACCGACGGGACCGCCCAGCTTGTGTCCCGAGACGGACATGGCAGACAGTCCCGAGGCCCGGAAATCGACTGGAACCGATCCGAAAGCCTGCACCGCATCCGAGTGGACCGGAATGCCGTGCGGCCTGGCAAGCTCCACGATGTCGGTGACCGGCTGGATGGTACCAACCTCATTGTTGGCCCACATGACCGTTACCAGGGCAACCGATTCGGGATCCCGGCTGATCTCCTTTTGGACGACGTCAAGCCGGACCGCGCCTTCGCTGTCCACAGGAAGCCACGTAACGTCCGCCCCTTCGTGGCGCTCAAGCCATTCGACGGTGTCCATGACCGCATGATGCTCGACGGCGGAGCAGAGTATCCGGGTCCGGCGGCGGTTTTCGTCGCGGCGGGCCCAGTAAAGTCCCTTGACGGCCAGGTTGTCGGCTTCTGTCCCACCCGAAGTGAAGATGACTTCCGAAGGATGGGCCCCCGCCGCGGCGGCGAGCGTTTCGCGGGCGTCCTCGACGGCGCGCCGCGCCCTGCGGCCGGCACCGTGGAGGGAGGACGGGTTTCCTGTCTTCGCCAACTCGCGTGTCATGACGGCGAGCGCTTCCGCCGAAAGAGGCGTGGTGGCGGCATGGTCAAGGTATACAGGCACCTTGCCATTCTACCGATGCCGCGCCCCGGCGCTCAGTGTCGTCCCACTACGAGGGCGGAACCACCGCCAGCTTCGTCTCGACCTCGGCCCGGGCCTTGGCCAGGGAAGCGTCATCCGGACAGGCCAGCGAGATATACACCGAAGATGCGGGAGCGCTGAAAAGCCTGGCCAGCACCACCACTGGACTGCCGCCTGAGGCTGCGGAGGACTCCAACGCCAGGAACTCCACGCTGCGAACCGGTTTATCGGAGTCCTGACCCCACCGCAATGTGGCAGGCTTCAGTTTCTCCACGTCAATTCCCGCATCAAGGTAATGAAAGAGTCCCTTGGTGGAGGCAACATCGTCACCTGCCACAACCAAGGGGCCCTGGTTGACGCTGACACGTGCTGCGAGCGTGCACCCGTCTGTTTTCTTGAACCGGGCCTCGCCCTGGAGGCCTGAGTGCACCACGGACCAGCCCGGCACCTCCTCCAGCTTGCTCGACACCGTCACAGGATCACCGGGAGCCAAAGTGCCCCCCGCCGCCAACGGCAAGTCCTTCGCGGCCACGGCCTCTGCATCATGCCCTGGCGTGATGGTTGGAGTGGCGAGAGTGGATTGCGACGGCGCCGGTTTCGGCGCTGAAGGGTCGGGGACGTTCACGCTGCAGGAAGCGAGCAAGACGCCCACGGTTCCCAGGGCAACTGACCCCGCCAGCCGCCGTCGAACGCTAAACGCCACCTGATGCTCCCGCCTCTATGCCCTGCCGCCTGACTGCGCCCTGCCGCGTCCGAGTCTAGCCGCCCGCATGGAATCCTCCGCCTGGGCAAGGCAATCTAGGCAAGGACGTGCAGCGCAAGCGGAAGGACATCGATGTCCACCGGCAACGCCGCGAGCCGTTCACCGTCCGCGTAGGCCACCACGCCCTCTGCCTCCAACCGGACCTCCCGGACGCGGCGGATCATCACCTCGCGCCTGGCCGTGTGCTTGCCCGCAAAGACCTTCGGAAAAATGGCAAGGAATTTCAGCCGCGACAACGGCTCCACCACGAAGAGATCAAGCCAACCATCATCCGGCAAGGCATCCGGGGTGATGCGCATGCCACCGCCGATGGATTGCCCGTTTGCCACGGAAATAAGCAACGCCCGCTGGTTCCAACTCACACCGTCAGCACAGACGCTGTATTCAATCCGGCGAAAAGACCCAAGCTCCCTCAGCATGGCCAGGTTGTAACGGCTTTTCCCCCGCGGCCAGCGCCAGGAGTTGGCGCGCTCGTTCACTGCGGCATCGAACCCGGCCGACAGCACCCCCGCGAAATAGGTGGTCTTCCCTCCTGCCCTGACCCTGCCGACGTCGACCCTCCGTCCGCCCGCCGCCAAGGCGTCCAGGACCCGCCGGCACGCACCAGCGGGACTGTTCAACGGCAAAGCCAAAAGCCTGGCCACGTCATTGCCCGTTCCACTGGGAATGATCCCGAGCGGCACCTCCAGGCCTGCGAGCGCGTTGACGCCCAAGTGGATCATTCCGTCACCACCTACCACTACCAGCGCCGCCACCTCCTCATCAGAGGACAGCGCCTGTCGCACCAGCGCATCCAAGGGCTCATAGCCGCCGGCCTGAAGAACGACGACGGCCCAACCGGCGGCGCGAAAGTACTCTGCGGCCTCGTCCCCCGCCCCGCGGGACCTGCCAAAAGAAGCCGCCGGGTTTACGGCCAGCACAATCTTTCCCTGCGCCACGGAGGGCCGGGAACGTTCCGGAGGAGTCACAGCCCGAATTATGCCAGCCGGGGAACCACGCGCCCCCGTACCGACGTTCACATAGTGGCTGGATAAACTTGCCAATACCGCCCCGATGGAGCGGCCGTCATCCTAGAGAAGGGCCCGTGCTTGGCCGAGGGCAGCAGTTCGCACTATCAGGTTCTCCGAGTAGCCGTCACCGCGACGGACAAAGAGATCAAAGTGGCCTACCGCAAGGCTGCCCGGAAAGCCCACCCCGATCACGGTGGAGAGGCAGAGATGTTCCGGCGCGTAACCCTCGCGTACGAGACACTCATCGACCCCCGGCGCAGGGCCGAGTACGATCGCCGTTATGCCAGCGGTACCACCGAACGCGCCCAGGCCCGGCCCGGAGACTATTCGGGCACGGCGGCGCCAGGACCATCGGCAAGCACCAACGTCAAGCGGCCTCCAACGCAGCGCAACACTGCCGGCGATCCACCGGTCTACGTTCCCGCCTTCGACGACCCCAACGAAGTCCCCCTTGTTTCGGCAGCCGAAGCGGCCCAACAAGTCCACGGCCTCCCCCGCAAACGCGGAATCTTCGGCGCCGAGGCCCGCATCCAACGGGAAATGCGCACGGTGCAGCTCATCAGCCGCCAGGTCCTCCCGGCCATCCCGGCCGCCCGGCTGATAAACGGCCTGCGCTCGCCGTCGGACAACAACCACATCGACCACGCTGTCCTGTCCGGCTACAGGCTGGCATTGGTTGGTTCCATGCTGCTGCCCAAGGGCGCATACGCCTGGGACGGACAGTCATTGCGCCATGGCGGCCGCTCGGTCGCTCCCCCGCAACTGGCCCACATTGTCCGCCACATGCAGGACATCTTCCCGGAGTTGAACGTCACGGGCTGGGTAGTCCTGCACAGCCCCGACGGCAACCTGCATGAGCCCGTCATTGATCATTACGGCAAGGGCCAGGGCAGCGCCGTCGAGATTGTCAACGGCGCAGGTCTTGTCCGTGGCCTGAAGCAATTCCTGGGTTCGGGACCCGCGCCAAACACGGTTGTGGTTCCCGTGTTGGCCAGGCTGCTTCGGGGTATGCACTAGCTCCTGGCATGCCCTGGCTCCCGGCCTGTGTCAGGTGTCCAACACACGCCTGACTAAGATGGGACGGTGTTCCGCATCCTCTTCCACACTCCAGAAATCCCGGGCAATACCGGCAACGCCATTCGGCTCGCCGCCATTACGGGCGCCGAGCTTCACTTGGTGGAGCCCCTCGGTTTCGATTTTTCCGATGCCAAGCTTCGGCGGGCCGGCCTGGACTACCACGACCTCGCTGTCGTCACAGTCCACAAAGACATCGAGGCCGCCTGGGAAGCCCTGCAGCCCGAGAGGGTCTTCGCCTATACCTCCGACGGCGAGACGTCCTATACAGACATCGACTACCGCCCTGGTGATGTGCTGATGTTCGGACCCGAATCCGTGGGCCTGCCGGAATGGCTCAAACGGGACCCGCATGTCACTGCACGGGTACGGCTCCCCATGAGGCCGTCGTTGCGCTCGCTCAACCTTGCCAATGCCGCCTCCATCGCCGTTTTCGAGGCATGGCGGCAGAACGGTTTTGCCGGCGCCAAGGTGTAGCCCATCCACGGCGGCCACAGCACCGAATACCTTACGCAGGGACAATCCTGTCAGGGACATTCATTGAGGGAGCCTCCGTGAGCGCGTTGCAGACCAGGGCCTTAACACAACACGGCCATATCGCCGCACCCGCAACGCGACCCCGCAGTGCTGCCGGATTCAGACGCGACAACATATGCTGGACTGTAATGGACACCCCCAACAACCCCGGCCCACCGGTCTTCGAAGCTACCAGCACTGCCACTGACCTCAATACGCAGTTGACCGGCCTGCTTGAGCTGGTGGCAGCAAGAGACCAGCAGGCATTCGCCGAGTTCTATGCACTGACCTCGCGGCGTGTTTTCGGCATGGCCAGGCGCGTGCTCATAGACCCGGACCTCAGTGAGGACGCCACCCAGGAGGTTTACATCCAGGTGTGGCAGGGTGCGGCCAATTTCGACCGCAGCGCGGGAACGCCGCTTGCGTGGCTCATGACCATCGCCCATCGCCGGGCCATCGACCGTGTGCGGGCTGTCCAGGCAGCCACAGACCGCGAGGCCCGCTACGGCGCCGCGAGCCAGGACCTGGACCGGGACCTGGTGGCCGAGGAAGCAGACAGCAACCTCGAGGCCGAAGCCGTCAGCCGCTGCCTCGGCACCTTGACGGACACCCAGCGTGAATCCGTCCGTCTGGCCTACTATGGCGGGCTGACCTACCGGGAAGTGGCTGAACATCTCGGCGCGGCCGTGCCAACCATCAAATCGCGCATCCGCGATGGATTGCTGCGGCTGAAGACCTGCCTGGGGGTGGGCTGATATGACTGAGAACACCGGTGGAGGCTTTATCCGCAGAATGTTTGCCAACGACATCGCTACAGATCTCGCTGAGGGCCGAGTGCTCGAACTCGCTGAGATCTACGCCCTGGACGCCGTCAGTGACGACGAACGGGCCATGATTGACGACTACGTCAAGGACGCTCCCGAGGGAGCCGAGTTCTTCCAGCGGGTCCGCGAGGCACGCGAAACCCTGGCGGTGAGCTTCACCGCCCAGGACGAGCCTCCCGCAGGCCTCTTCGGGAACATCATGGAACGGATAACCCAGGAGGCAACGGCCCCGGCAGCTGCGGAACCGGCGGCACCGGCCGCGGTGAGTCCCGCCGTCGACGACCTCGCAGCGGCGAGGGCCAAACGCGAAGAGCGGCAGCGGGCCGGCGGTGCACGCCGCTGGATCGTGGGAGTGGCGGCAGCCGCAGTGATCGGCCTCGGCGGAATCGGCGTGGGAGCTTATGTCTCGGCGCAGAACGATCCCGTCAACCAGGTCCTGCAGGCGCAGGATGTGCAGAAGCAGTCCGCCCCTGTTCCCGGCGGCGGTACTGCCACGATTTCCGCGTCATCGGCCAAGGATTCGTTCGTGGTCCTGATGGACGGGGTGGCCCCCGCTCCTGAAGGCAAGGTCTACCAGCTGTGGACGCTGCCCAAGGACGGCTCCGCGCCGGTTCCGCAGGGCACCATGGACGCCCAGACGCTCTCGAAGCCGGCGGTGGTGAAGGGCTTGTCTTCGGCGTCGTCCGTTGCCATCACCGTTGAACCAGCCGGCGGGTCGCAGGCTCCCACGAGCGCTCCGGTCCTGGTGGTCGCCCTCAGCACCTGAGGCGCAAGGAATTAATGCACGACGGCGGCCGTCCCACCTTAGGGACGGCCGCCGTCAGTGTTTGCCGGCTGGTTCCTGGAGCTACAGCACCAGCGACAGGAGCATCACGAAGCCGAACCCGACTACGGAAATGAGCGTCTCCATCACGGACCACGTTTTGAAGGTCTGGCCTACGGTGAGCCCGAAGAGCTCCTTGACCAGCCAGAACCCCGCATCATTGACGTGGGACAGGAACAGCGAACCCGCACCGATTGCCAACGCGAGCAACGCCGCATGGGTCGGACTCAGGCTGCTGGCCAGCGGCGCCACAATGCCCGCAGCTGTCACGGTTGCCACCGTGGCGGAGCCGGTTGCGAGGCGAAGCGCTACGGCAACGATGAAGCCCAGCACCAGGACGGACATATTGGCGCCCTCGGCCCATTTCTTCACCGCGTCACCCACACCGGCACCGATCAGCGTTTGCTTGAAACCGCCGCCTGCGCCAACGATCAAGAGGATCGCAGCGATCGGACCAAGGCTCTCACCCAGCTTGGCCGTGATCCTGCTGCCCGTGAATCCCACGGCATAGCCGAAGGTCACGATGGCCACCAGGACCGCGAGGGTCATGGCCACCAGCGGCTGGCCAACGAAGTCGAAGAAGATCCGGATGGCCGGTGCGGTGTCGGGATTTGGCCAGATGATGCCGCCCAGGGCCTTCAGCAGCATCAGGACGACCGGGAAGATGATGGTCAGCAGGGTGACCACGAACGAAGGCTGGCGCTTGACCTCGCTGAGGTCCGTCGTGTGCCGGGTATCAATACCGCCAGCCACAGCCGGCGCATCGACAGGAACCCAGCGTGCAGCCAGACGCGAAAACAGCGGGCCACAGATGATGACTGTGGGGATTGCCACCAGGATGCCCAGGCCGAGGGTAGTTCCGAGTTCAGCCTTCACAGCACTGATGGCGATCAACGGTCCCGGGTGCGGAGGCACAAGCCCATGCAGTACGGACAGGCCGGCCAGCGCCGGGATCGCGATCCTCATGAGTTTCATCTTGGATCGCTGCGTCACCAGCACAATCACGGGCAGCAGCAGGACGAGCCCGATTTCGAAGAACATCGGCAAGCCGATGATGACGGCCACCAGCGTGATCATCCAGACCAGCTTGTTGCCGCTTGCCTTGGCAAGCAGGGTGTCCACCACGCGGTTTGCTCCGCCGGAATCCGCGAGCAGCTTCCCCAGCATGGCACCGAGGGCGATCAGCAGCCCGACCTCCTTGAGGACACCTCCCACACCGTCCTCGAAGTTGGTGATGACCTTGCCCAGTTCAACACCGGACGCCAGGCCAACGAAGGCGGAACCCAGGACGAGGGCCAGGAACGGATGAAGCTTGAGCTTGGCGATCAGCACCACGATCAGGGCAATGCCCAGCGCTGCCACCACAAGCAGTTGGGTGTCGTGCCCGGTCCATTCCTGCACCTGCGACGCCGTCTGGAGGGCAATCACTTAACGCCCGCTTCGGAGTCCCCGGTCACAGGGTGCAGCCCCAGGCGTTCAATGACCTCTTCAGCTTCTTCGGCAGGAGAGGCCGAAACGCACAGCGAGATGTAGTTCTCGTCTTCCGTGGGTTCCTCCAGCGCCTCGAACTGCGATTCCAGAAGCGACGGCGGCATGAAGTGTCCATGCCGGGAAGCGAGACGGTCGGAAATCTTGTCCTTGCTTCCCTGCAGGAACACGAACACCACACCTTCGCCCCGGAGCACGTCACGGTACTTCTTTTTCAGGGCTGAGCACGTAATGATGGCCGGCACTCCGGTATCAGCACGCTCTCGGATCCACTCCGAGATGATGCCGAGCCAGGGCCAGCGGTCCTCGTCAGTGAGCGCCTGTCCCGAGTGCATCTTGGCTACGTTCGCTTCGGGGTGCAGATCGTCGCCTTCGGCCAGATCCCATCCCAGTTTGCCGGCCAGTACGCCGGCCACGGTGGACTTCCCTGAGCCGGAGACTCCCATAATCACCAGAACGGGTTGTTGCGCAGTCTTCGCCATCAAAGTCTGCCTTCCTCGAATAAATATGATTTAACCGAGATCAAGCATATGACACGGGTTACACCACGGCAACGTCAGAAGCCGGCGATGGTACTGGATCCGTTGACTGACACCACGTGGAATGCCTCAGCGCTGGTTCCCGAAGGGAGGCCGCCCCGCTCTCCATTCGCCAGCATCATTCCCCGGACCACCCGCTCCATCCCGGCGACATCGGGGTGCTGGCTGGCGTGAACCCGAATGGCCTCGATCTTGGCCTCCACGTGGGCGGATACGTCCACAAAATGGTTCTCCCTGGACTCCGGACTCGAGATGAACCACAGCCACGGAAGCTTGTAGGCCGCAAGGCCAGCCTCCGCCAGTTCGGGGTACGCGAACGGATTCTCGACTGCCGGATATACCGCCCGGGTCACCGCCTCCCCCGCGGCCAAATGGTCGGGGTGGCTCTTTTGAAGACGGTCCCAGTTGCGTTCCGGGTGCATGGTCAGAACAATGTCCGGGCGGATTTCGCGGATAAGCTTCACCACCTGCTTGATGACGCCGTGTGACGGTTCCAGATAGCCGTCGCGCTCGTGAAGATAGTGGATATCCGTGACACCCACCAGCGCGGCAGCCCGTTGCTGCTCCTCGGCCCGGAGCTCAATGATCCTGGCACGGTCCGCGGGATCAAAACCGCCGGCGTCGCCGTCGGTCATGATGCAATAGCTGACTTGGACGCCCGCGGCCGTCCACGCGGCTATGGTTCCTGCGGCACCGAAATCAATGTCATCAGGATGGGCAGTAAAACAAAGCACCCGCTCGACGCGCTCCGTGGAGGCATCGAACGGGCTCTTTGCTGACGTGGCGTCAGTGGGCAAAGGGATCAGCCTTTCCGCTTCTTGATTTCGGCCGTGGCCTGCGGGATGACCTTGAACAGGTCACCGATGATGCCGTAGTCGGCGATTTCGAACACCGGCGACTCGGCATCCTTATTGACGGCGACAATCACCTTGGACGTCTGCATGCCGGCCTTCTGCTGGATGGCTCCGGAGATCCCGGCGGAAATGTACAGCTGCGGCGAAACCGTGACACCGGTCTGGCCCACCTGGGCATCGTGGCCGATCCATCCGGCGTCCGTGGCGGCGCGGGAAGCGCCCACAGCGGCACCGAGGGCGTCCGCAAGCTCTTCCAACGGACCGAAGTCGCCGTCCACGCCGCGGCCACCGGCCACCACAATCCTGGCTTCGCTGAGATCCGGGCGGCCACTGACCGGTTTCTCGGCCCGTGCCGAAATACGGGCCGCATTCGCAACGGCGTCGCCGGGGACGTCCACCGTCGCCGTGGCGGGGGCAGCTGCAGCGCCGGCAGGTGCCGGTTCAACGTTGTTGGCCTTGACCGAAAGGACCGTCACTGCAGTTGTGGCCTTCGCGGAGGTGTTGTACGAGCCGGCCAGGACCGACTTGTGCGCGGTTCCGTCAGGCTCCACTCCCACAACATCCGTGATGACTCCGGCGTTCAGCTTGATGCCAAGCCTGGCGGCGATCTCCTTGCCTTCAGGAGAGTTGTCGAGCAGGACGGCCGTGGCTCCGGACGCTGCGGCGGCGGCAGCCAGGTACGCAGCCTTGGGACCCACGAGGTAGTTATCGAGGTCGTCCGTCGACGGCCGGTAGACCGTCGTGGCGCCGTAGGCACCCAAGGTGGCGGCGACGTCGTCGGACAACTCACCGGTGAACGCGACGGCGGTCTCCCCCAGCGAGCGGGCGATGGTCAGGAGCTCCAGGCTGCTCTTCTTGAGAGCGGCTCCCGGGTTGTCAATGAAAACAAGTGCATTTGCCATGGTTGGAGTCCCCTTTAGAGCAGCTTCTGGGCGGCAAGGAAGTCGACCAGCTTGATGCCAGCGTCGCCTTCGTCGGTGATGATGGTGCCGGCAGTGCGCGGCGGCCGTGCTTCGGCGGACTCAACCACGGTCCAGGACCCGGCGAGGCCAACCTGCGAGGCGTCCACACCGATGTCGGACAGCGCCAGGGAGGTGATCTTTTTCTTCTTGGCCGCCAGGATGCCCTTGAAGTTGGGATAGCGGGGCTCGTTGATCTGGTCAGTCACCGAAACAACGGCCGGAAGCGCAGCCTCAACCGTCTCCGAGTAGGGACCTGCGTCCCGGCGTGCCGTGACGCGGCCGCCCGCGATCTCCAGGCTGGACGCGAAGGTCACCTGCGGGAGGGACAAACGCTCGGCCAGCTGGGCCGGGACCAGCGACGTCTCACCGTCGGTGGATGCCATGCCCGTCAGGACCAGGTCCACCGGACGTCCGTCGGCCGAGAGGTGCCGGATCGCAGCGGCAAGCGCCAGCGACGTGGCAGCAGCATCCGAGCCTGCCAAAGCGTCATCGCTGAGGTGGACTCCCGAATATGCGCCGATCTGCAGCGACTTCTTGACCGCGTTGACCGCACCCGACGGGCCCATGCTCAGGGCAATGACCTCGTTGCCCGCTTTCGGTCCGCCGCGTTCCTCGGCCAGCTGCAATGCTGCCTCGAGGGCATACTCGTCCAATTCGGACAGGATGCTCTCTTCACGGTCGGTTGTGTTGGCAGGTCCGGTGATATGCCGGTCGAACTGCGCGTCCGGGACGTGCTTGACCAGAACGACAATCTTCAATGTCTCTTCCACTGTCTTCGAAGCAGCCTTCCATGCTTGTGGACGGCCAACCGCAACAGCGTGGCCGTGAATTGCCCAGCGCGTGGGCTCGTCCTAGCTAAGCATATTGCCCGCAGAAAACCACTCCCAGCGTTAACCCCTGTTTCAGTCCTGCGGAACCACTCCGGGACGGCACGACGACGGCCCGCACCTCAAAGGTGCCGGCCGTCGTCATGGTTTGCCTCTCCCGGGCCTTACTGCTGCGCCGCGTCGAGGGTGACCTCGACTTCCTGGCTCTGGCCACCACGCTGGATGGTGACCTTGACCTTGGCGCCTGCAGGCTGCTCCCGCACCGCTGCAGTCAACTGGTTGGGATCGCTGACAGCGTAGTCACCGAACTTCGTGACGACGTCCCCAACCTTGATGCCGGCCTTTGCTGCGGCAGAACCGGAGGTCACCGAGGCAACCTCCGCGCCCACGCTGAACCCTGAGTCGCTGCTGGTCGCAGACTTCGCCCGGACCGAAACGCCGAACTGGCCGTGGCTGGCCTTTCCGGAATCGATGATTTCCTGGGCCACGCGCTTGGCATGGTTGATAGGGATGCTGAAGCCCACGCCGATGTTGCCGCTCGACGAATCGGACGTGCCGCTGCCGGCGGATGCAATGGCGACGTTGACGCCGATGATCTCGCCCTTGCTGTTCACCAACGCGCCGCCCGAGTTGCCCGGGTTGATCGCAGCATCCGTCTGGATCACGTTGATGGCAATGGAACCTTCGTTGGCGGTGGACTGACCCTGCTGGCCGTTCGGCGGCGCAAACTGGAAGCCCTGGTCGCCGCCCTGCGAATTGTCGGTGCCCTCCTTCGGCGCTGCCGAAGAAGCCACGCTGATGGTGCGGTTGAGGGTGGAGACAATACCGTCCGTCACCGTACCGGTCAGGCCCAAGGGCGAACCGATTGCGACGGCGGTGTCCCCCACGTTGATCTTCGACGAGTCACCCAGGGTGGCAGGAACCAAACCCGAGGCGTCGCTGACCTTGATGACGGCGAGGTCGGACAACGGATCCGTTCCGACAACGGTTGCCTTCAGGACCTTGCCGTCGCTGGTACGGACCTCGATGGCGGCGTTGGACGTAGCGCCATCCAATGTCACGACGTGGGTGTTGGTGAGGATATGGCCCTGATCGTCCAGGATGACTCCGGATCCGGTTCCGCCTTCATTTCCGCTGGTGGCCTTGATGGTGACCACGCTGGGTGAAGCCTTGGCGGCCGCGGCGGTGATCACGTTGACATCATCCTTGTTGTTCACGATGACGGTGCTGGACTGGCCACCCGTGGACGCTGCCGGCGCGGGGTTGTCCCACAACGCGTTGCTGCCCGCGACAACTCCACCGCCAATGAGGCCCGCTGCGAGCATGCTCGCCACAAGTGTTCCCACTCCGAACGCGGGCTTGCGTTTGGTGGTTACGGTCGCGTGATGGACTCCCTGAGCGTGCTGGCCCTGGGGGTGCTGGCCCTGGGTGCTCTGGAACTGTGGGCCGGGGTTGTTGCCGCCCGGGTTTGCTCCGCCACCGTAGAAGGGCTGGTGCTGCGGGTAGTTGGGGCGCTGCGCCGGATCCTGATGCTGTGGAGTGCCGTAGTAGGGCTGCTGGTTCTGCGGCTGGCCTTGCTGCTGACCATGGCCCTGCTGCTGGTCCTGCTGCTGGTCCTGGGCCTGCGGCTGGAACGCCGGCAGGGGCGTCGTGGCCTGGGACGCGCCATCCGCGCCCTGGTTTTGCCCTGAAGTCCAGGCAGGTTGCTGCTGGGCGCCATCGTTGTGCCCGCTGGCATCATTGTGCTGGCCCGACGTTGCATGGGGCTGTGATGGCTCTCGACCTTCCGGTCCGTTGCCCTGCGCTGGGTTCTCCGTCATGGGTCTTCCTTTCGTCCTCGTCTTCAACAACTATGTACCCAATAACTGGAACAAAAGGGGACGTTCGCTGGGAGCTTCCTGAAAGGCTAAGGTCTGCGCTTGCGGGGCCGCCTAGATGCCTCTCAACGAGGCAACAATCCATGTTTCTCCTATATTTCGCTGGTGGCATATTCACCCCTGTGGACGGGCCATGGGGTGCACCATAGAATCAAGAGGAATTGCCACAGCGACCTGCGGCTTTACACCATGCGTGGGGGCGCTGAGCATTCTGTGACGATTGGTACGCCTTGTTCCAGTCGCAGACGTGCTGAAGGGTTGCACATGCGGTCAATATTTAAACGCGTACTCGCTGTCATTGGCGTGGCTGGATTGTTGGCCCTACCGGCCGGCGCGGCTTGGGCCGCGGATCCAGTCACAATCCCGTCCGGTCAAAACATCGTGGACGATGCAAACCTCCTGGGAAGCCGCAAGGGTGAAGTCCAGGACGCCATCCAGAAGACGCTCAAGGACCACAAGTACAACCTGTACGTGGTGACGGTGGATTCGTTCGAGAACCCGACGGATCCCAAAGAATGGACAAAGGCCGTCGCGACAGCGAAGAAGATGGGCAAGGCAGACGCCATCCTCGCCATCTCCGCTGCTGGCCAGTACAACTTCGTAGTGAACTCGGCGAGTTCAATTGCCTCCAAACAGGCCAACATCACGCAGAACGCGGTGACCGCCAATCTCGCAGGGGGTAAGAAAGACTTTGCCCAGGCCGCGATCGATACTGCAGCCGCCATTGGTGATGCCGCAGGCGGAGGCAGCGGGACTGTTCCGAGCGGAAACGGAAGCGTCGGCGTCCTTGTCGGAATCGGTGTTGTAGCTGCCGGCGGCGCGGGAACCTACCTGTATCTCCGAAACCGGCGTAAGAAGGGCGGTACCAAAGCCGTCAGCGCCAGCTACGGACCGCAAGGCGAACAGCTTGACCCGCTCGCGGGCCTCAGTATCCCGGAACTGCGTCAGAAGAGCGGCTCGCTGCTGATCGAAGCAGACGACGCCATCCGCTCCAGCGAACAGGAGCTGGGCTTTGCGCAGGCGCAGTACGGTGACACCGCGATTGGCAACTTCACCAAGGCCCTGGAAGAGGCCAAGGGCCACATGACGGAGTCCTTCAAGCTTCAGCAGCAACTGGACGACCACATCCCGGACACTGAAGAACAGCAGCGCAGCTGGCTCGGCGAGATCATCCGTCGTTCCGAAGCAGCCCTGGCGTCCTTGCGTGACCAGAAGGCTGATTTCGACTCCCTGCGCGAACTGGAAAAAAACGCGCCGCAGGCCTTGGCAGCAGTGACGGCCGGGGCGAAGGAAGCCGACGCCAAGATCGCCAACGCCGAGCAGTCTCTCGACGGCCTCCGTGCCAAGTACGCTGAATCCGCGTTGACCCAGGTCTCCGACAACATTTTGCAGGCCAAGGAACGCCTGGCGTTCGTCCAGAACGCAGCAACCACGGCAGAGGAGAAGCTGACGGCTGGCGAGAGCAGCATGGCAGCAGTTGCTGTGCGCGCTGCTGAGGAAAGCCTTCACCAGACCAACATCCTGATCGAGGCCATCTCCAAGACTGCCGGCAGCCTGGATGAAGCACGCGCCTCCCTCGATGGTGCCGTAGCCGAGACCAGTCAGGACCTCGCCCAGGCAAGGGCGATGATCCAATCGGGTGCCCATCCGGAACTCGCGGGACCGGTGGCCGGTGTGGAAGCCGCTTTGGCACAGGTGAAGACCGAAATCCAGGGCGGCAAGATCGATCCCATTGCCACTCTCAGCCGAGTTGAGTCGGCCCACCAGGCCTTGGACCAGTCGCTCTCCGGTATCCGGGATCAGCAGGAGCAGGCCCGTCGTGCGCAGGCCTCACTGCAGCAAACCATCATGGCTGCACAGGCCCAGATCAGTGCGACCTCGGACTACATCACGGCTCGTCGTGGTGGCGTTGGTACAGAAGCCAGGACACGGCTGGCCGAAGCCCAGCGCAATCTCGACTACGCCCTGTCCATCTCCCGCAATGACCCGGTGACCGCGCTGACCTACGCTCAGCAGGCCCACTCGCTGGCGGCACAGGCCGCCCAGCTCGCACAATCCGATGTCGACCAGTTCGGCTACGCCGACCAAGGCTATGGCCGCGGCGGCATGTTTGGCGGCGGAGGCGGTGGCGGGGGCCTTGGCGGCGCAATCCTAGGTGGAATCCTCATCAACTCCATCCTGAATGGCGGCGGAGGTGGCTGGGGCGGCGGCCACAACGACGGCGGTGGAGGCGGCGGCTTCTTCGGCGGCGACTCAGGCGGCGGCGACTTCGGCGGCGGTGGGGGCGACTTCGGCGGCGGCGACTCCGGCAGCTTCTGACCCAACAGACTAAGTGGGGTCCGTGCCCCGCATAGAAGCGGTACAACAACTGATCACTGAATTCAGTGGGCATCACTGAGCAGGACGAAAGGCAACACCATGGTTAAGCAGTCCATTTTCGGTCGGATCTCGCAGCTGGCAAAGGCCAACATCAACGCCTTGCTTGACCAAGCAGAAGACCCGCAGAAAATGCTGGACCAGATGGTCCGCGACTACACGAACAACATTGCCGAAGCCGAGTCCGCCGTGGCACAGACCATCGGCAACCTCCGGATGCTGCAGGCGGACTACAACGAGGACATCAAGAACGCACAGGACTGGGGCAACAAAGCCTTGGCCGCGTCCCGGAAAGCCGACGAGTACCGCGCAGCTGGCGACACCGTGGATGCCCAGAAGTTCGACAACCTGGCCAAGGTGGCCATCCAGCGCCAGATGACCGCAGAGTCCGAGGCAAAGGCGGCCGAACCGAGCATCGCGTCCCAGACCGAGGTCGTGGACAAGCTCAAGACCGGGCTTGACCAGATGAAGAACAAGCTCAACCAGCTCACAGCTAAGCGCAATGAGCTGGTGGCACGTTCCAAGACGGCTGCCGCGCAGTCCCAGGTACACGATGCCCTCAAGAGCATCGACATCATGGATCCCACGAGCGAGGTTGGCCGCTTCGAGGAAAAGATCCGCCGGGAAGAGGCCAAGGTCCTCGGCCAGCAGGAGCTTGCCAGCTCCAGTCTCGACGCACAATTCAACCAGCTTGAGGACCTTGGTGAGCAGACGGAGATCGAAGCCCGTCTTGCTGCACTGAAGTCCGGCGGCTCCAAGCCGGCAATCGGCGCCGGAGCCCCTGCATCCGCCGAGGCGACGGTCGACGAAGCTGACTTCGACAAACTCTAGGCCGAACGGGAGGGTACCCCCTTCCACGCGTTGCTGACAGCCAAGTGGGCAGGATCCCGAGGGGTCCTGCCCACTTCGTTTTAAGCGCTGGCCGCCTGTCCTTCGGTGGATGACGGCGTTTCTTGCCCCGGGCTGGCATCTGTTGCAACCTCGGCGCGAATTTCGAATCTCTTCGGATGGAAATAGGTCACTGTGCACTCCAGGACCTCTCCATGGGGTCCAAGCGTGGTCCTTTCGAGCCTGGGCACCATCGCGAACCCACGCACGTTCAGAGCGTCTGCAAGGTGCTCAGGGGGTGCATGCATGGTCACGGTGATCTCGGCACGATGGAGGGGCTTCAGCGTTCTGTCCTGGATGACCTGGTAGATGGAATTCCGCTCGGCGTCAGCCAAGCTGATGTGCCGCCCAATATGTGAGGGAATGAAAATCTCCGCAATTGCGTACGGCCACCCAGCACTCGAGTAGGAACGTCGGATTACCAAGACCAGGTTGTCATCGGAAACCAATTTCGCTGGAACACTGCGGTCCTTTTCCATCCATTTGTATTCGATGAGGCCCTTGACGGTCTTCATGCCGGCAGCGGTAAAGGTTTCCATGAAGGGTGCCAGTCGATTCAGCATCTTCACCGGGCGCTGGGCCATCACGAAAGTGCCCTTCCCCTGCCGACGGACCAGCAGCCCCTTGGACACCAGCGTTTCGATTGCCTTCCGGACAGTCGTTCGGCTGATCCCATATTCGTCCATGAGGGCCTCTTCGGTTGGAATGCGCGATCCCGGTTCCAGACGGCTCACTTGGTCCGTCAGGACGTCAGCCACCTGCTGGTACACCGCTACAGGGCTGTCCCTCTGAAGTGTTTTGTGCTCGGGGCCTGAGTTGACGTCACCATTGACCATAGGCTGTCCCATCGAAGAATTTTTCCTGCCTCAGCAAATCCGGATTCGATGCTAGCACCCACGTCGTCAACGACATCTTTCAGCGCCCTGGGTTAAACAAAAGATCCGGACCAGTTTCACTGATCCGGATCTTTACTCCAGTTGCGGGGACAGGATTTGAACCTGTGACCTCTGGGTTATGAGCCCAGCGAGCTACCGAACTGCTCCACCCCGCGTCGCAAGAACAACTCTACCCCACGGTTCAGGGTGTCTCTGACCATAGGCCATCAAAGGTGCCGCAGATCACGCTGCAGTCTTGGTCCACATGAGCGAGGGTCGCGCCCAAACAGCCGGGACGTGAGCAAGGGTTGGGAGCAAACACGCGGGACGTGAGCGAGGGTTGGGAGCAAACAGCCGGAACGTGAGCAAGGGTCGCGCCCAAACAGCCGGGACGTGAGCAAGGGTTGGGGGCAAACACGCGGGACGTGAGCAAGGGTTGGAGGCAAAACAAAAGGTCCGGATCAGCTATAACTGATCCGGACCTTTTCTCCAGTTGCGGGGACAGGATTTGAACCTGTGACCTCTGGGTTATGAGCCCAGCGAGCTACCGAACTGCTCCACCCCGCGTCGCAAGAACAACATTACCGTCCGGTGAATGGCAGACCAAATCCTGGCGACGTGATGTGCATCTCCCCCCGCCTCACGGATGGTCGGCACGTGCAAAAAAGGCCGGCACCCGCTCCATAAGGAGCGGGTGCCGGCCTTCAATCGACGCGCGGCCTTAGCTGCTCGGCGATGGTGACGGCGTCGCGCTTGGAGTAGCTGACGGCGTCGACGATGTCCCCAGTCGGGCTTCAGCGTCCATGGCCTTCTTCAAGGCTTCTGACAGCTTGTTCTGCTGTTCGCCGTAACCGGCAAAGTCACCCTTGGCAAGGGCTCCTTGACCGTCCTGGATGGCCTTATTGGCCGCCTCCAAGGCTGCCTTGAGGTCAGCCTTGGCATCCGTAGGTCCGGCTGGCGGGGTAGTTGTTCCCGGGGGCGTGGCGGGCGTCTGGCCATTATTGGCCGAGTCGCCCGCCGTGGCTCCGGAGTTGCCGCCGAACAGTTGGTCCAGGGCCGCGTCAAGCGTCGGCGCAAAACCGATCTTGTCGCCGAAGGCAACCAAGACACGCTGCAGTGTCGGGTAGGACGTCTCACCCGTGGATTTCAGGTAGACAGGCTGGACATACAGCAGGCCGCCACCAACGGGCAAGGTGAGCAGGTTGCCGTTCAGAACGTCGGACGCACCTTGGCGCAGGAGGTTCAACGCCTGTGACACTGTGGGGTCCGAGTTGAACTTGTTCTGCGCCTGTCCCGGACCAGGAACCTGTGTGTCGGTTGGCAGTTGCAGGAGCCGCAGCTTGCCGTAGCTGTCTGCCTTGACGCCCTTGACGTTGCCGGCGTCGGAATCTGCCGCAAGGAAGCCGTACAGAATGTTCCTGGCGTTTCCGTTCACGGTTTGCGGGATGAACGACGAGGTCAGCTGGAACGCAGGCTTCTCCTGGTCAGGCATCTGCAGGGACATGTAGAACGGCGGCTGCTTTACTGCCTCGGAAACGGTGGGATCGTTCGGAACGCTCCACGCGTCGTTGTTCTGGTAGAAGTTGTCAGGATCCGTCACGTGGTAGCGGCCCAGGAGTTCACGCTGGACCTTGAAGAGATCCTCCGGGTAGCGGACGTGGCTCATGAGGTCGCCGGACATCTCCGAGTACGGCTTGATAGTGGTCGGGAAAACCTTCTGCCATGCCTTCAGGATGGGGTCCTGGTCGTCCCAGGCGTAGAGGTTTACCGAACCGTCGTAGGCATCAACCGTGGCCTTGACCGAGTTCCTGATGTAGTTCACGGAGCTGTTCGGCAGGGCAACGGTCCGACCGGCGCTGGTCTGCGAGTCAGCCGTGGCGTTCTGCAGCTGCTGCGGCTGCGAATACGGGAAGTACTGGCTGGTGGTGTAGCCGTCGACAATCCACTTTACGCGGCCGTCAACCACTGCCGGGTAGGCATTGCCGTCCACCGTCAGGTAGGGAGCAAGTTTCTCCACCCGTTCGCGGGGATTGCGGTCGTAGAGAATCTGCGATTCAGCGTTGACGCCGTCCGAGAGCAACAGGTCCGAAGACTGGAACTTGATGGAGTAGAGGATTCGGTTGAGCCAGTTGCCCACGTTCGGGCCACCATTGCCATTGAAGGTGTACTGCGTCTCTCCCCCGCCTTCGCGGCTCGCCGGACGGTCCTGCTCGCGGTTCGGAGCGCCATCCGGGGCACCAACAATCGAGTACTCGGGCGAGTTCTCACCGAAGTAGATCCGGGGCTCGTAGGTAGTGTCGTTGCCCAGGACACCGTTGGACGGAATGCCGGACTGCAGGAACTCGGGCTTGCCGTCAGCGGTGAACTTGTTGCCCTTTGCAGCCACCACGCCGTAGCCGTGCGTGTACACGATGTGCCTGTTGACCCAGGTCTGCTGGTTCGCGCTCAGGCCGTCGGGATTCAGTTCACGGACTGCAATCACCGTGTCCTGGACCTTGCCGTCCACCATGTAGCGGTCGACGTTCAAGGTCTGCGGGAACTGGTAGTACGGGCGGAACTGCTCAAGCTGGGCAAAGGCCGATGAGATGAGGTTCGGGTCAAGGAGCCGGATGTTGGCTGCGGTCTGCGCGTCCGCGGCCAATGCACCGGCTGTCGCCGTCGTCGTGGCGTTGTAGGCAGAGACATCAATCTTGTCCAGGCCGTAGGCAGACCGCGTCATGTTGATGTTGCGGTCGATGAATTCCCGCTCAAGGGTGTTCTCCGAGGGGCGGACCTGGAACTGCTGGATAACCCAGGGATAGACGCCGCCGGCGAGGATCGCCGTGATTACCAGCATCGCGGTACCAATGACCGGCAAGCGCCATCGGCCGATCACCGCAGCAATAATGAACAGGATGGCTACCAAAGCCGCGGCAACTGCGAGGATCGCCTTCGTGGGCACCACGGCATTGACGTCCGTGTACAAGGCGCCGGCCCAGCGGCCGGAGTTGCTCTGGACGGTGGTGTACCTGTCCAGCCAGAAGTTGACGCCCAGCAGGATCAGGAAGAGCGCGCCCGTCACCGCAATGTGGATCTGCGCTGCACGGCTGGTGAAGATGCCCCGCTCCATGAGGCGGATGCTGCCATAGAGATAGTGGGTGAGGATGCCGGCGATGCCGGCCACCACGGTAATACTGATGAGGAACCCGGTGACGAAACCCAGGAACGGCAACGACATCAGGTAAAAGCTGATGTCGAGGTTGAACAGGGGGTCCGTTTGGCCGAAGGGCTCCTGGTTGAAGAACAACAAGGCTTTTTGCCATTGGCTGGCTGCCGCGCTTCCGGCAAAGAGTCCGAAGAGAATAGGCAGGCCGATCATGACCACCCGACGGACAGGCTCGAGCTGCGCCTGGTAGCGGTTGAGGTTATCCCGGGACTCCGCATCAGGAGCGTAGACGGGGCGTGAACGGTACGCGATCCTGATGGCAAAGAAGACCGCTGCGAACATCATGGCGAAACCGACCAGGAACGTGATGATCCTGGCAAGATTCTCCCGAAGATAAACTTCGAAGAAACCAAGCTGCTGGTACCAGAGGACGTCAGTCCACACATTGGCGAAGAAAATGAACCCGACGACGGCCACGGCCACGACAATGAGCGTCGGAGTCAGGGCACCTCGTCTCAGCGGTGATCTTCCGGGCGGGTTGGAGCTGGCGGGACGGGACAAACTCTGTACCTCATTGGTGTCAGTGAACAGTCGGTGTGCGAGTACTTGACATTCTCTGCCGCTGGGATATGGCGGAGGCCGTCATATATGCCACGAGTGGCGGTGGAGCTAAGTTCCACCGCCAGTCTAGTTGTTTGTGCAGGTGGGAAGGCCCGCCGTGTCCTGTCCGGACCCGAGTCGCTCCACGGCAGCGGTCGCGTCGGCCAACGTCTCCACTTTGACGACCTGAAGTCCATCCGGGACATGCCCCACGACGTCGGAACAATTCGCCGCCGGAGCCAGGAACATAGTGGCTCCGTGCTGGCGGGCACCGATCATCTTCTGCGCAATGCCGCCAATCGCGCCCACGTTGCCGTCGGCGGTGATGGTGCCTGTGCCGGCGATGTGTTTGCCCCCGGTCAGATCACCCGGTGTCAGGTTGTCCACGATCCCCAAAGCGAACATCATTCCCGCACTGGGACCTCCAACGTTGTCCAGCGAAATGCTGACATCAAAAGGAAAGGTGAAATCGCTCGACAACAGCACCCCGAGGACATACCGGTCAGCCTGGTTCCTGGTGGGGGTAACTGTTTCGGTGACGAGGGCGCCATTCCGCTCCACCCCGACGGCGACCGGAGCACCCGCGCCCGCGGCAAGTTCGGCCTGCACTACGGCCATCGAGGTGATGGCCTTCCCGTTGATGGTCTTCAGGCGGTCACCTTCCTTGATCTTGCCGGCGGACGGCGAAGGGTCCGACAAGCCGGCAACATCCAGCCGCTGCTCAAAGGGAATATCCAGCTGCCGCAACGCTGCGGCCACTGCATTCTCCTGAGATGTCTCCATGTCGATTTCGCCCTGCTGGACCGTCTGCTCTGCAGTGGTGCCCTTGGGATAAATGAGTTCCTCGGGGTAGATCGCCTTGGAACTGTCGAGCCAGGCACGGAAGACATCGAAAATGGTGGCGGGAGTCTTGGGACCGCCGGTCATGACCACCGTAGTGAGGTCAAGGTTCCCTTTGGCCGGGAACGCCTCGTGGCCGGAAATGCTGATGACCGGCTTGTCACCGTCCTTGCCCAGAGTATTGAACGTCGGGCCGGCCGACTCAATGACGTACGGGACCGGCAACGCGGCCGCCCCGATGCCGAGGCCCAAAGCCAACAGCCCTGAAATCACCATGATCATGTAGCGGCCGTTACCCGGCGGTGCGGGAGGCACCGTGGAGGGATCGGCGTCGGACTTTTGACGCGGATCCTGGCTCTGGCGCGAGGTAAAGGAGCCCTCGGGGCTGGGTGAAGTAAGCATTGAGGCCTCTCTTTTTCCGGCATGGCGTGACCGGTTCCTATGGCTTGCTCCCGCCGCAGGCGGCGGCAGCACATACCAAACATCAACACTACGCGGTACGGCGCAGCTGTACTGCTTTGCCTACAGCGAACGACGCCGCGTCCGGGCAGACAGCTTTCCGGCCGCGCGGTACGGTGAAAGAGATCACCAGCCAGTTCGACGATCGGCGGCACCATGACTTCCAACCCAAACAACCCGTCCAACGACGACGAGACTCCCAAGGATCCCCTGGCAGAAATGCTGCAGAACCTTATGGGCGGACAGGGCATGGGCAACATCGATCCCGCTGAACTGGCCAAGGCTGCGGGCCTGCCCAACGATCCCCAGCTGCTCCAGCAAATGTTCGCCCAGGTCCAGGCCATGATGAGTTCCACCTCCGAGGGCCCCGTGAATTGGCAGCTTGCGCATGAGAACGCCCGCCGGGTGGCCGCCTCCAGCAGCGACCCATCGGTCACTGCCCAACAAGCCAGGGAAGTCGACGAAGCCCTGAGGCTCGCCGAACTATGGCTCGACCCCGTCACTGACCTGTCCGCCACAGGATTGATCGGACGCGGCTGGTCGCGCGCTGAATGGGTGGAAGCGACGCTTGGGACCTGGAAGCGGCTGACCGAACCGGTAGCGAACAGCGTTGCCAACGCTTTGTCCAATGCACTCACCCAACAAATGCCCGAGGAAATGAAGTCCATGATGGGCGGAGCCTCCTCCATGCTGCAGAACATGGGCGGAGCGATCTTCGGCATGCAGTTGGGCCAGGCAATCGGTGCCCTGTCCGCGGAAGTTGTCAGTTCCACTGATATCGGTGTCCCATTGGCGGACCTGGAAATGGCACTCCTGCCGGCGAACGTAGCCAAGTTCGGCGAAGGGCTCAGCCTGCCGGAGAACGACGTCCGTTTGTTCCTGGCCGTCCGTGAAGCAGCGCACGCCAGGTTGTTCGTGCAGGTTCCGTGGCTGCGTGGCCACTTGCTCGGTGCCATCGAGGCCTACGCCCGCGGCATCCACATCGACATGTCCCGCATTGAAGACCTGGCCCGGGATCTCGATCCCAGCAACCCCGAAGGCATCCAGGCGGCTCTGTCCCAGGGCGTCTTCACTCCGGAACGCACCCCCGTGCAGACGGCCGCCTTGGAAAAGCTTGAGACTGCCCTCGCTCTTGTCGAGGGTTGGGTGGACGAACTTACCGCTGAGGCCACCGACAAGGTCCTGCCCTCCGCGACCGCCCTGCGTGAGACCGTCCGACGCCGGCGCGCCACCGGTGGACCGGCAGAACATGCCTTCTCTTCACTGGTCGGCTTGGAGCTGCGTCCTCGACGCCTCAGGGAGGCTGCCACCTTGTGGGCCACCCTCAAGGAAGAGCGCGGCATCGCCGGACGCGATGCCATCTGGCACCATCCGGACCTGCTGCCCACCGGCGCCGACCTGGACGATCCCAAGGGCTTCTCCGAGCGCAGGCGCCTCGCCGAGGCAAGCGACAGTGAAGTGGACGATGCCCTTCAGAAACTGTTGGACGGCGGCTACGAAACAGCCGACGACGCTGGTGAAACCGAATCTTCCGACACCCCGGCCGACGAGCCTGACTCCGACGGCAACGATCCCCAGCCGCCGGTTAAATAACCGGGTCCCAAACACAACCGTCAGCAACGGTCGCCTCGAAAGGCGGCCGTTGCTGCTTTAATCCTCGTCCGAGGCTGTATCGGAGTGGTCTTCGGGGCCGGCTTCTCCGGTGAGCCCCCTCGACGTCGCGAAGGCCACTCCCTCCAGGAAGGCCTTGGCCCGCTGGGTCTCGGGGTAGGCATCAACCAACGACCAAAAGTGCGCGTTATGCCCTGCGACAAGCAAGTGCGCGAGCTCGTGTACCAGGACGTAATCAATCACCCACTGCGGCATGGGTTGGAGCTTGTTGGACAACCTGATGCTGCCATCTGCGGGCGTCGTCGAACCCCACCGCGAGTTCTGGTTACCGACCCAACGGACCGACGACGGGACAGCACGCCCGCCGAGGTAGGTACGCGAAAGATGCGCGGCGTGCTCAGCAAGTACTTCATCAGTTGCGGGGCGGCGCTTGCTCCTGCCGGACCGCTGCTCGCCTTGCTTCTTGAGTTTGGCGAGCATGCGCCGTACCCATTCACGTTCCTGGGACTTGGTGAAGCTCGCCGGGATAGCGACCACGGCGTTGCCGTCTTCCCAAAACGCTGCGACCGTTCGACGCCGCCTTGTTGACCGGCGCACGACAACCGGAGCTCCGTCGTCGGTCACCTGGGGCACGTCGCGGTCCCCTGCCCGCGCGCCTGCCATCAGAGAACAGCGCTCTCCGCCAAGACCGCCAGGACAGCTTCGCCATAGCGCTCCAGCTTGGACGGTCCGATGCCGGCCAGGCCCGCCAGCTCTTCCAGGGAGGTCGGTTTGGCCTCGGCGATTGCAGTCAAGGTGGCGTCGGTGAAAACGACGTAGGCAGGGACATCGGCGGATTTTGCCTCGTCTTTGCGCCATTGCCGCAGGGCGTCGAACGTTTGTTCTTCGTAAGAGGGCGGGCATTGGTTGCAGCGTCCCACCTTCCGTTCAGCGCCGGTGGCGAGCATGCTTCCGCACACCCTGCACGACGCCGGTGCGGCAGCTTTCCTGCGCACCGGGCCTGTCTTGCTACGGGCGTTTGCGGACGCCACGGAGTCGGGGCGAAGGCCGTCCAGGAACCTCGATGGTTTACGGTTGGCCCTCCCGCCGGGTGTGCGTGCCGTTGACCATGACAGGTTCAGGTGTTCACGTGCGCGGGTGATGCCCACGTAGAGCAACCGCCGTTCCTCGTCCACGTCTTCGGGCGTATCGGCGAAGGAGATCGGCATCAGGCCTTCGCTGAGGCCCACCAGGAACACTGCGTCCCATTCGAGGCCCTTGGCAGAGTGGAGCGAGGCAAGCGTGACACCCTGGACCGTCGGGGCATGTTGGGCCACGGAACGTTCCTGGAGCTCGTTGACGAACTCAGCCAACGTGAATGGCTCACCGCGACTCACAGCCAACTCGTCAGCCAGGGCGACCAGCGCGGCCAAAGATTCCCAGCGCTCACGGAGGGCTCCCCCGTTATGCGGCGCAGCTTCGGTGTATCCCAGGGACGCTACGATGTCCCGAACGATCTGGCCCAGGGGCTCCTGGGGGCCCTCCGCAACGGCCCGGGTGGCAGCCCGGAGTTGCAGGATGGCATCACGGACTTCCTTTCGGGCGAAGAACCGTTCACCACCCCGAAGCTGGTAACCGATGCCCGCAGATGCCAACGCCTGTTCGTAAGCCTCGGATTGGCCATTGGTACGGAAAAGGATGGCTATCTCGCTGGCTTGGACCCCGGCATCGAGCAGCTCCTGGATCCTGCCTGCGACGACAGCTGCCTCGGCTTCGTCGTCCGGGCACTCCATGAACTTCGGTTCCGGACCGGACGGTCGTTGGGCCACGAGCTTGAGGGGCGGCGCCCATGCGGCATCGGCGACGGGTCCCCCGCTCCGCCGGGATCCGAGAAGATCGTTGGCCAGCTTCACGACCTGGGGTGTGGACCGGTAGTCACGGATGAGCTTGACCACGCTTGCACCAGGGAATTGCGTTTTGAATCCCAACAGGTGCTTGGGAGAGGCTCCTGTGAAGGAATAGATGGTCTGACTGGCGTCTCCGACCACGCACAACTCATCGCGGCCACCAAGCCATAAATCCAGGAGCCGCTGCTGGAGCGGGGAAACATCCTGGTACTCATCCACCACAAAATGCCGGTACTGCTCGCGAACGGTCGCAGCCACCTTGGGATCCTCCTGGAGAATTCCCACTGTAATGAGCAGGACATCTTCGAAATCGATGACGTTACGGTCAGTCTTGATGTCCTCGTATGCCTGGAAAACCCGCGAAACTGCCGTCAGGTCGAACCCGCCCGGTGTCCCACGGCCCTGGGCGTTCTCCAGGTAATTGGCGGGCGTCAGCATGGATACCTTTGCCCATTCGATCTCCGCCGCCAGGTCCCTGATGGAAGCGCGGTCCGTACTGAGGCGCAAGCGGCGGGAAGCCTCCGCGATCATGTTGGCCTTGTGGTCCAAGAGATTCGGCAAGGTACCGCCAATGGCTTGCGGCCAGAAAAACTGCAACTGCCTCAAAGCTGCGGCGTGGAAGGTGCGGGCCTGCACATTGGCCACGCCAAGATCGCGAAGCCTGCTGCGCATTTCGGCAGCGGCCCGCGCGGTGAATGTCACGGCCAGCAGCCGCTGAGGGCTGTAGACCCCTGAGTGGACACCGTAAGCGATGCGGTGGGTGATGGCACGGGTCTTTCCGGTACCAGCTCCGGCCAGCACGCACATGGGACCTGTCAGGGTACTTGCCACTTCACGTTGCTCGTCGTCCAAGCCGCCGAGGATGCGCTCCTCAAGTGAGCCACCGGCGTCGAAAAACACCTCTGTCACGGCTGGAGATCTTCGATGACGCCGCCGTACCAGTGCTCGATCAGGGAACGGGCAATCGAAAGCCGCGTGGAAATCGTGATCTCGCCGCTGAGCACAGCTTCCTGCAGCTCATCCCTGCTGAACCACCGCGCCCGTGTTACCTCCACGCCGTCCGGCCTGGCAACGGCGTCGTCAGTGGTGGCCGTGAACGCCAGCATGAGGGACGCGGGGAAAGGCCAGGACTGCGAGCCAAGGTATTGGCAGGCCGTCACGCGGACACCCACCTCTTCTCCGATTTCCCGCACCACAGCTTGTTCCAGGGATTCGCCCGGCTCCACGAATCCAGCCAGGGTTGAGTAGTTTTTGGCGTCCACGGGTCCGCCGCCACCCAGCAGGAGACGACCATCTGGTCCCACCACGGTGACAATGATGGCAGGATCGGTGCGCGGGTAATGTTCAGAGTTGTCCTTGGGACAGCGCCGGACCCAGCCGCCCGCTTCAACCTCCGTGGGGTTGCCGCATTGCGGGCAGTGCGTGTGGGTGGCATGCCAGTTGGAAATCGCACTGGCTTCGATGAACAGTGCAGTGTCCATGGCATCCAAGGTGGCAGCCACATCCCGGAACCCGGCCCACTCGACGTCCGAGGGGATCGTGGCCGTTCCCGCAACCGGGGGCTCGGCGGTTGTGAACAGGAGGACCGGGGTTCCTTCCGGCAACGAGGACGACATCAAGGTGGTACCCAAATAGATGGCGGCAGCACCGGCGTCGGACTCCTTCAGTGCGGTCCACAGGGCGGTGGCGTCGCCGAACCAGAGCCCCTCCGCAGTCACCAGCGCTTTGCGCTGCGAGATGACCATGGCCTTGGCAGTGCCTGAAGCGATGACGTCTTCAACCATGCCGGGTTTCATACGGACGCCCGAACCGCGATCCACCATGGCAGGGCGGACGGGAAGAACAGTGTCCATCAGGTGGTTGGCAAGCGCCGGCGACTCCGTATGACTCATGTATCTACCGTACTGACTCGTACCGACAAAAAACATTTGAAAGGCCCGCCGCTTGTGGAGAGCGGGTGCCGGCACGCAGCCAGGCCGGTCTTTTGGGCCGATCCGCTGTCGATTTGACGCGGATCTGAAGACTCGCCGCGCTGCATCATGGCCATCGGCCGCACTCAATCTACCGTGGAGAGGTGAGAAGAACACCGCTCGAACTGGCCGCTATAGCAACCGCGGCGGTGCCTGGTTTGGCGCCGACGGCTACAGCTTATTCCCCCGACGACAACGCAGACTTCGACTCCGCGTCGTTGTTGGACGCGGAAGGCAAACGCTGGCGGGTCCGTTCGCCGCGCCATCCTGAGGCGAGCACGCGCCTGGAAACCGAATTCATGGTGCTCCGGGCCTTCGCCCCTGCCGTACGGGCCGAACTGCCCTTCCATGTGCCCACCATTGCCGGCACCGTCCGGCAGGGCTCTCTCACTACCTTCGTTTATGCGCACCTTCAGGGATCGGTGCTGTCCATCGAAGAACTCTCGGCCAGCAGCCCGGCATTGGCCAAGGAAATCGGTGCGGCACTGGCTGCTGTCCACGATCTTCCGCTGAGCCTGGTCATCAATGCAGACCTTCCCAGCTATTCGGCCAATGAATTCAGGCAGCGCAAGCTCAACGAACTGGATCAGGCGGCAACAACGGGCAAGATTCCTGCCACGCTCTTGCGCAGGTGGGAGCATGCCCTGGAGGATGTCGCCCTGTGGCGGTTCAACACCTCCGTAGTCCACGGCGATCTCCACGAAGACAACCTGATGGTCCAGGGCGACAACGTCACCGCAGTGACTGGGTGGACTGATCTGCGGATCGGTGACCCTGCCGACGATTTCGCGTGGCTGGTGGCCTCCAACGAAACGTCGTTTGTGGAAGCAGTGCTGGACCACTACACCCAGGCCCGCAGGGAGACCCCGGACGCCCACCTGCTACGCCGCGCTGCCCTGCTGGCAGAGTTCGCACTGGCCCAATATCTGGTCAAGGCCATGGCAGCCGGACATCAAAGCATGACAGCGGAAGCTGAGTCCATGCTGCAGTCCCTCGCCAGCGACATAGAGGACCAGGCACGCCGCGATGAAGAGGCGGAAGCCGCCGAAAGGGAAATTGCGGAGCATCAGGCCGCGATGGCTGCTGCCCACCAACCTGCGGTCAGCGTGGTGGCAATTCCCGACGCCGGTCCAACAGTTTCGGTGGCAGCAATCCCCGCTGCCGAGCCGGCAGCCGAAGGGTCGACTGACTCGCCTGATACGACAGCCTCGGCGGATTCCGCCCAGGCCGGGGACGATGCCTCAAGCGACCATGACGACACGTCCACGGCCGCCATCAGCGTGGTCACGCCACTGCACACGGCGGACCGTTCCTAGGCTTCATTTGTCCTCGCCCGAACCTCACTTGGCTTTCAAGGCCTCGGCAACGATCTGTTCAAGTTCCGCGGCGCTGCCCAGATCATGCGGGCGCACCACTGCGTCTTCGGCCACGTAGTAGAAGGCTGCACTGACTTCCTCCAGGGGCACGTCCTTGAGCCGCGCCCACGCCAGCCGGTACACGGCCAGCTGCACCGCGCGCGTTGCCAGTTGTCTTCCTGCCGGACGTCGTCCGGTTTTCCAGTCAATCAACTGCCACCGGCCATCGGCGTCACGGAACACGGCATCGATCCTGCCGCGGACGACCACGTCACCGATACGGGTTTCCACGGGCACCTCCACGAAGGCCGGAGCACGCTGCGCCCACTCGGACTGCTTGAACGCAGCCACCATGTCATCCAGCCCATAGGCCTCATCAATGTGCGAGTCCGAGCCGGGTGCCTCGTCGAGGTCCAGCATTCCTGTCGTCCCGAAGTACTCCTCCACCCAGGCATGGAACGCTGTACCCTTGCGCGCCGAGATTCCCGGTTCCCGGGGAACAGGCCTGCGGAGCTGGGACAGTACGGCCGCAGGGTTGTCGCCGAGGTCCACGAAAAGTGACGCCGAGATATGGCTGGGCAGATGGATGTCGTGGATTGCCTTCCGTCGCCTTTGCCGGTCCAGCAAGAGCTCAGCTTCCTGCGACCACTTTCCGGCCGCACCGCCCAAGGGGGGCGAGGAATGTTCGATGTCGGGATTTTCCATGTATGCCCGCACCATTGCTGCGGCCCGGTCCATGGCCTCCCGACGGCCAGGCGCCAGCCTGAGGCGGGCTCCGGTCCTCGGGTCGGACGGTCCTTCAAGAGGATCGTAGGGAAATTGGGCTATCTCCAGCGAAGTCGTCAAAGGGCTGGTGTCGGGCAAGGCTTCTTCTGACACGGAATCAGGGTGGACGTCGGCCTGCGCGGCAATGCCACAACGTCCGTCACCTTCCTGCCCCAGCCCGGCAAGCGGCGCCAGCTCCGAAAGGAAGGCGGACATCCCGGCTATCCCCGAGCGCGAACCATTCCACGCTGCGCTGGAGGCCCATAGGACGAACTTTGCCCGCGTGTAAGCAACGTAGGCAAGGCGGCGTTCCTCAGCTTCACCATGGTGTTGGACTTCCGATTTGAAGTCCTTCTCTGCATCCAGCCAGCCCTTCTGGTCGGACTGGTCAAGGTCCCACTGAGGAAGGTCGGCGCGATCTCCGCGCAGGGGCCACGGCAATGCCGCGGCGCCGGTACTCCACCGGGAGTCCCTGTTGCTGGGGAACGAACCTGCGTTGAGGCCGGGTACGAAGACCACGTCCCATTCCAGGCCCTTGGAGGCGTGGACGGTCAGCAACTGCACGGCTTCGCGGTTGGTCTCCGGCGGTGCGACGTCCAGACCGCCTTCCTCGGAGGCGGCTGCCTCCAGCCAGGACAGGAAGGCCAGAAGATCGATCCGCTGCGAGGTCTGGAGGAAGTTCGCCGCGGCGTCCTGGAAGGCATCCAGGTTTCGTCGCGCCTGATGAATGCTGACCCCCGGCTTGGCGGCAACTTCGATGTCGAGGAGCATGGCCCGCTCCACCTCGCCCAGCAGCGTGGTGAGGTCATCGCCGATGAAACTCCTCAGGGAGCGCAGTTCCGCGGCAAGGGTGTTCAGGCGATCCAAGGCCGCACCGCTCAAGCTCCTTCCATGGCCGGAAGTCCACCCCGGCCTGGGCAGGTAGTCAAGAGCCTCCACCAGGCTGGCGGCGTCGGTGATATCGCTTTCCACCACCACGGCCGATGCTTCCTCGTCAGTTTCGCTCGCTTCACCTTGTGCGTCCGGGGCGGACCGACGCCGGGCGAGGAACCTGGACCAGTCGCTGAAAGCCATCAGGTCCGCCGGACCAATCCGCCAGCGTGCCCCGGCAAGCAACCTCATCAGGGCATCAGAACGTCCTGGATCAGCCAGGACGCGCAGGGTAGCCACAACATCCACGACCTCCGGGGTGTCCAGCAGTCCGCCCAAGCCGACGATCTCGTAAGCGATTCCCTGCAGTTCGAACTCGCGGCGGAGGCACTCCATCTGGGCGCGCCGGCGGCACAAAACCGCCATGGTCGGTTTCGTCGGTGTACCGTCGGCCTCTTCTTCGAACACAGTCCGCTGGTAACGCCGGACGTCGCGGACGATCGCGGCAGCCTCGTCCTCATCAGTTCCGAACCGCCCGATGACCACGCTGCCGTCAACAGCGGCAGGACTGGGTACCAGCGGCGGGACGGAAACGGCCCCGGAGTCCGTTTTCTCCCCCGCCGCTGCGCCGGCGCCCGCAGCCTTGTTCAAGGGCGCGGCGATGGCATTGGCTGCCTGCAGGATGTTCCTTCCGTTCCGCCAGGCAGTGGTCAGGTAGGACGTAGGTGCCACGGAGTACGACGTCGAGTCTTCCCCGGCCGCCTTGTGCACGACCGGGAACTCCTGCACGAAATGGAAGAGCTGACCGGCCGAAGCGCCCCGGAATCCGTAGATGGACTGGTTGGGATCACCGACAGCGGTGACGGCGTGGCCCTGGCCGAAGAGCCGCGAAAACAGAACCAACTGGGCGTGCGAGGTGTCCTGGAACTCGTCCAGGAGAACCACCTTGTACCGCGCGCGTTCCGTGGCAGCTGCCAAAGGGATGTCCCGCGCAATCCGGGCAGCCAGAGCCACCAGGTCCCCGAAGTCCAGGACCCCGCGCTGGCGCTTGGCTTCCTGGTATCGGACCACCATGTCAGCCACGCTGGCCCGGGTCCGGAGCATCGCCGCCAGTTCCCCGGCGGCCTGTGTCGGGTTCTTCTTAGCTCCGGCCACGTAGGGAAGCTGTTCGAATCCCTGCACCCGTTCGAGCACCCATTCACGCACCATGGCCGGGTCCTGGAGATGCTCGGCGCATTCACCTGCCAACTGGATGACACCGTTGACCAACGTCGACTTTGCGGCTGTGAAGTGCTCATAGTCGCCGTCGTAGGCCTCTACGACTTCGCTGGCCAACTGCCAGGACTGCGCGCCACCCAGCAGGACGACATCACGCTCTATCCCCAACCGCAGGCCGTAGTCGGACACAATTCCGCTGGCGTACGAATGGTAAGTGGAAACCCTGGGCTCCAGATCATCAGCGCCGAGCAGGTCCGCCGGGAATCCGATGGTGCCATCGTCTTCGGCGGCCACCCGCTGGAGTGTGGCCAGCTTGCTCCTGATTCGACTGGCCAGTTCTCCAGCAGCCTTGCGGGTGAACGTCACGCCCAGGACCTCTTCCGGGCGGACCCAGCCGTTGGCGACAAGCCACACCACACGGTCGGCCATGGTGGCGGTCTTTCCGGAACCCGCTCCGGCAATGACCAGACGCGGCGTCAGTGCGGAAGAAATGATGTCCGACTGTTCGGACGTGGGGTGGTTCTTCTCGCCCAGGATGTCCGCCAGCTGCGACGGCGTAAAACGGGGCTCGGGGGTACCCGCGCCGCCATCGAATGTGGAGGCCCCCACACCGTCCAAGAGTTCAGTGCTCATTCGGTAACCTGCTTTCCTCGCGCGCACAGTGGGCAAATGTCCGGAAGGCGGCAACCATGTCCGCCATGACTGCTTTTGCCTGGATCATGCCGTGCTTCAAACGTTGCGCCGGCCATCAACGCTGCGGCCTCATTGACCAAGGCCTCAGCCCAGTTATCACCGGACTCCAGGGGGTCCTGCTGCTGAACAGCCGGACTCTTGGTCTTGGTACCGAGTTGGGCCAGCACAGCGCCCCCGGGCATGGAAGGTTTCGTCGTTTCTGCGGGGAGCCCGGGACCAGGTTCTTCTCCGGACGGCGCGGCGTCCTGGAACGCACCCTTCAAAACTGCCGTTTGGTAAGCGCCCAACTGCGGATGGTTGGCGACTTCTGCCTTGCCCGGCTGGCGCTTTCCGGTTTTGAGGTCGACGACGACCAGCCGCCCCTCGGCATCAAGCTCCAACCGGTCCACCTGACCGCGGAGCACGGCATGACGTTGGAGGCCTTCGGGGTCCAGGTCCCCGGCGGGTACCGCATCAAGCCTGACGTCAGGAAGCTGGACTTCAAAGTCGTGCTCGACCGCAAGAAGGCTCCTGCCTTCGCTTCGCATAATGAGGACATACTGGGCCAGTTTCCGGACCATGAGCTCAGCCCGCTGGAAGTCCAGCCGCCCCTCCCAGTTGTCCTTCATCCCCAACGTAGGCCAACGGCGGACGAGTTCGGCCACGTACTCTCCGCCCGAAGCCTCGGGCAGGTCCTGGGCAATGCTGTGGACAAGGGTGCCCAGGCTGCGTGCGAAATCGGTGGCCGCCTCTCCTCCGGCGGCCTGGACAAACCAGTCCAGCGGGGATTTGTGGACCGCTTCCACTTTGGACGGTGAAACGGAGACTGTGCCGCCCGGGGGTACAACCGGGTCCATGGAACTCAGGGGCGCCAGGCCCCACCAAGTGTCCGGATCCGCGCCAGGAACCGGAGGCTCCGAGCTGGCAAGCCTGGCCAGTATCCGGGCGGCCTCCTGCGCAGCCGCCGGCTCCTGGCCGGAGGACTCGTCCAGTTGGACGTGCTGCCGGAGTTCCGCCACGAGGGCCCGCAAAGTCATGGGGCGGTCCACGGGGGTGTAACTGCGTTTGTATTCCCCTTGGCCCAAGGGAGCCACATAGTCCAGGAATGCGGACGGTTGCTCATCCTCAGAGGAGACAGCCGTGCAGATCAGGACCTCACGTGCACGTGAGATGGCGGTGGAGAAGCTTCGCAGTTCGTCGTACCGGATATCCCGGAGCCGGCTGAGCGGTCCCCGGCCCAGGGCGTAATCCACCCCGTGCTCCACGGCATCGGCATACATCGTGCTGCCCAGGAGTTCGCCGCGCAAGCGGGTATTTGGCCAGACACCTTCCTGGAGGCCGGCGACAATCACCACCGGCCACTCCCGCCCGGCAGCACTGGCGGGGGTCATGATTTCCACGCAGTCTTCAAGTTGTGCGCGTGCTGCCAGCGTGTCCATTGGCAGCTCCTGGTTCAGCAAATAGTCAAGGAATTGCTCCGGCCCTGAGCCAGGAAGCTGGTCCACGAAACGTTCGGCAGTGTGGAAGAGCGCCATCATCGCGTCAAGGTCCCGATCGGCACGGGCTCCGGCGGCACCGCCTTCCAAGGCTGCTTCGGCCCACCGTGAGGACAAGCCCGTGGCTTGCCACAACGCCCAGAGAACTGATTCGGCGTTGGCTCCGGGCTCGGCGACGGCTGCAGCACCGGCCGAGATTGTTCGAGCGAGTCGTCGGGCAGCACTGCCCTCGATACCCAGCGATGCCAACGCACCCGGTTCAAGCAGGGCCTCCACCAACAGCGCGTCGCTGGACCGGCCGCCACCTCCAAGAAGTTCCTCACGCCGAAGTGACTGACGGAGTCTTCGCAGTTCAATGGCCGTAGCCCCGCCGATGCGGGAGGTCAGGAGTGATACAGCGGTCTCGGGGGTCAGCTTGACCGGGTCCAACACAACGGCAAATGCTTCAAGAAGGGGACGCACTGCGACTTCGTCGCGAACAGCAGAGTCTGCCACCGGAACCCGCACCGGAATGCCTTGTCCACCCAAGTAGCGCTGCAACTGTGAGATTTGCCCGCCATTGCGGACAATCACCGCGATGTCGCTGAATTCGCGGCCATCCCGCAGCTGCGCTTCAAGAATTCTTTGGGTGACGTAACGCATCTCGTGAACGGCGGAGGGCAGCACGTGGCCTTCCACCCTGCCCTCGGGGAAAAGTGCCGTATTTTCAGCCCCGGCGTGCGGGGGCTGTTCCATCTGCCTCGCCAACTGACCGCCGGAACGCTGCGAAATACGGGCCGCTACCCGGGACCAGGCCTCAGCCACCGCAGGAGCGTGGCGGTGCGTCATGGACAGGGGCCGTTCCAGGACGGCCCGCTCCGGACCGCCCAGGAGCGCCGGCAGCTCCGCTACGAGATCCGGCCGTGCGCCACGGAAACCCTGCACCACGGTATCCGGGGAGTAGGTCACCACCGCGTCCTTACCCTCCGCAACATCAGCCAGGAGTTCGAACACCGCGGGGTTGGATTCCTGGGCGTCGTCCACCAGGAACAACTGAAGGCGCCGCCGCTCTTCAGCCAGGAAGTCCGGGGAGTCCTGGAATATCTGCCGGGCAGTGGTAATGATCCCGGCGGGGTCGAAGGCCTCCGGCATACGGAGATCGAGGATGTCCCTGTATTCGCTGTAGAGTTCTGCGGCGGCCATCCAGTCGGGCCTTCCGCACTCGTAGGCCAGGCCAACCAGATCGTCAGCTGTACGTCCGGACTCGATGATGCGATCGAACAACTGGCGGATTTCATGGCGGAAGCCCCGGGTGGGCAGCGCCGCGGCCAGGTCATCCGGCCAGGGCAACTGGAAGCCCGGACGCGAGTGGCCCTCCAGAAGCTCCTTGATGATGAGATCCTGCTCCGGGCCGGAGAGGAGTTTGGGCGGCCGCGCAAGCGGCAGGACACCTTCAGCTTTGGCGCGCCGGATGATATCGAAAGCATAGGACGCCCAGGTGCGGGCCGGCGTCGTACTGAGGCTGCGGTCCAGCCGACCCGTAAAGGTGTCGCGCAGGGCAGCGGCCGCATGGCGGCCCGGGGCAAGGATGAGGATCTCTTCGGGGTCCAGTCCGTCCTCGCGGACACGGCGGACAGCTGACTCCACGAGCACGGTGGATTTGCCGGTTCCAGGACCGCCGGGCACGAGGATCGGCCCGCTCCCCTGCGGAAGGGAGACCACAGCGAGCTGGTCGGGAGACAAGGCAGGGGCCACGTAATGGGTTTGCCGCGGCGGCAGCAGCCGGAGGGCTGCGGATGCTGGGCGGGGTTTGGCAGGAGTCGCGGTCACACAGTCATTTCATCATCGGGTACCGACAATATATGGAGTCGACGCTCCAACTGGTCGGAGATCACATCAAGTTGGTCAAAATCCCCGTCCGTGGGCGCCCATCGCGCCGCCGCGAGATCGACGCGCCACCTGCCTTCGCCGGTCAGCAGGAACGCCCGGTACGCACCGTGCAGCGGAGTGGATTCTTCCAGATAGTGCCGGAGGGCGTCGGCCTCGTGGCCGGGAGGCGCTTCTCCGCTTGCCCGCAGCACCCGCCACCAGGCCACGGCGCTGCCGTAGTGGCTCATAACAGCACCAACCTGCCGCGGCCCACCCGAACCGAGGAGTTCGGCAACGTCGCCGTAGGACACCGCCGAAGCAGGCGGAACGAGGTCCACGACGGCCAGGACCGCCGTTACGTACTCCATCCGCATGTGTTCAGCCTAACGGCAGGAGTGTCCTACCCAGTAGTGTCGGTGCCAGCCGGTACCGTGAAAACCATGAGCTCCTGGAACACCCTCTCCCGCGCCGCATTCGACCTCGAGACCACTGGGAAGAACTCCCGTTCCGCACGGATCGTCACCGCTTCCATTACCGTGGTGGACGACCACGGGGAACTCATCGCGGAACACGAATGGCTGGCGGATCCGGGCGTGGAGATCCCCGCTGAAGCCAGCGAAGTGCACGGCATCACCACGGAGAAGGCAAGGGCGGAAGGGCGGCCGGCGGCGGAGGTCACGCGCGAGGTCGCCGGGGTACTCCAGGAACTGTTCGACGCCGGAACTCCGGTTATCGCTTTCAACGCCAGTTACGACTTCACCGTCTTGGCGGCCGAATCCGCCCGCTACGGCGTTCCCCAGCTGAGCCGCTTCCCTGTGCTCGATCCCTATGTGATGAACAAGCAGGTTGACCGGTACCGCAAGGGCAAGCGCACACTGACCGCCCTGTGCGAGGAGTACGGTGTTGATCTGACCAACGCACATACTTCTGCCGCCGACGCCCTCGCCACGCTCCGGGTGCTGGATGCCATGGCCGGCAAGTTTCCCAAACTCCAGATGCCGGCCTCCAAGCTGCACCAGCTGCAAGTAGACTGGGCCGCATCCCAGGCCGCGGATTTCCAGCAGTACCTACGCCGCAGCAAGCCCACTGCCGTCATTGAGGGTGAGTGGCCGGTGCTTCCTCCGGTGGACGCCAGCCGCGGCGGTTTCTAGCTCCCGGCCCCGCTAAGGGCTTTCTGCGACGCATGTCACACGTTTTTCGGGAACCCCGGGTGCCCCGTAGTTCAGGCGTGAATTCCACCCGCGGAGCCATAATCAGAACAGTCAGCTTACTATTCAGCTCCAACGGGAACTATCTTCGGGAAAATCGAGGGTGAGCAACCATTTCTTCGATTCACGGCGCCCTTGTGGGCTGGTGACATAATTAAGTTTGGCGGGTTGAAGTCTGCTAGGACAGCCAACCTTTGTATTGCTGCCGTTTCCCCGCCCACCGCGAAACGTCTCCGTGACCCGATGAAAGTGATTTTCTTCATGAAATTCAAAGCCCCTAAGTGGCTGTCTGTTGCCCCCGTGGCCGCAGCCCTGGTGATTTCCCTGGCAGCATGCGGCGGAGGAAGCTCCGAGCCCAGCGGAACTGCCACTGACGCCCTCGCCGGCAGCGACCAGAAGTCGCTGGACAGCTTCACTACCGCCGACGTTACTCCCCTGGACAAGATCGACAAGTCCAAGCTCGGCCTCATCACCGACGGCACCATCCGCGTAGGCACCCTGTCCGACGCCCCGCCGAACATCTTCATCGATCCTTCCGGCAAGTTCACCGGTTACGACAACGAGCTCCTGCGCGCCATCGGCGACAAGCTGGGACTCAAGGTCGAGTTCGCTTCCACCGATTTCTCCGCTTTGCTGTCCCAGGTGGGCAACAAGCAGTTCGACGTCGGATCCTCCTCCATCTCGACCACTGACGCCCGCCGCAAGACTGTTGGCTTCACCAACGGTTACGACTTCGGCTACATGGCCGTCGTGACCAAGAGCGACTCCAAGATCACCGGCTTCGGCGACATCAAGGAAGGCCTCCGCATCGGCGTTGTCCAGGGCACGGTCCAGGACGACTACATGACGAACACCCTCAAGATCGAGCCGGTACGTTTCCCTGACTACAACACCGTCTACGGCAACGTGAAGAACGGCCAGATCGACGCATGGGTTGCCCCGTCGCAGCAGGCCGAAGGCCAGGTCAAGGAAGGCGACAACACCAAGATCGCCGAGAAGGTTGTCAACACCCAGAACTTCACTGCCTACGCCGTGAACAAGGACAACAAGCCGCTCATCGACGCCTTGAACTCCGGCCTGGATGCTGTCATTGCTGACGGCACCTGGGCAAAGCTCACGGCCGAGTGGTACAAGGACCGTCCGACTGCCGCAGAGCAGACCCCCCAGGGCTGGAAGCCGGGCAGCAAGGCCGTCCAGCTCCCGGCCAAGTAACCAAGGCGTTCCATGGATATCCTCAATCAATTAGCCGATACCTTCTTTGACTGGGAGGCGATGGGCCAAGTCATTCCCAAGATGTTCGCCGTTGGCCTGCCCAACACGATCGTCCTGGCTGTCGTCTCGGGCATCATTGGCACCGCCCTCGGGATGCTGCTTGCCCTGATGGGGATTTCCCGGAACGCGGCAGCACGGTGGGTAGCCCGCATTTACACGGACATTCTCCGCGGGCTCCCGCCAGTGCTGACCATCCTGGTGATTGGCTTCGGTTTCGGTCCGATCATTCGCGAACTCACCGGATCCACCAGCCCGTACCCCATGGCCATCGCGGCGTTGTCGCTGATGTCCGGCGCGTACATCGGCGAGATCTTCCGTTCCGGTATCCAGAGCGTTGACAAGGGCCAGCTCGAGGCCACGCGGGCGCTCGGCTTCAGCTACGGCTCCTCCATGCGCCTGGTAGTGGTGCCGCAAGGTATCCGCCGCGTCCTTCCGGCCCTGGTCAACCAGTTCATTGCGTTGATCAAGGAATCGTCCTTGGTCTTCATGCTTGGCCTGCTGGCGACCGAGCGGGAAATCTTCCAGATCGGCAAGGATGCCGCAGCCAACAGCGGCAACCTGTCACCGTACGTTGCAGCAGCGATCTTCTATCTGGCACTAACGATCCCGCTCACACACTTCGTGAACTGGATCGATGCCCGCATGCGCGCCGGCCGCCCGGAGAAGAAGGAACCGGATGAGGCAGCCGCAGTGGTTGGAAAAGGAGCACAGGCATGAGTGAATTCGCTTCAGGGACACTGACCGCGAAGAACATCCATTTGTCGTTCGGCAGCAACCATGTGCTGCGCGGTATCGACCTCCATGTTGAGAAGGGCACCACGGCCTCGGTCATCGGACCTTCCGGTTCGGGTAAGTCGACACTGCTCCGTGTCATGAACCGGCTGATCGAGCCGGACCAAGGCGACATCCTTCTGGATGGCCGTTCGGTGCTGAAGGACAACCCCGACGAGCTTCGCCGCCGCATCGGCATGGTCTTCCAGCAGTTCAACCTGTTCCCGCACAAAACAGTGGCCGAGAACATTTCCCTGGCCCTGCGGAAACTCCGCGGCATGTCCAAGGAGCAGGCCCGCGATGAAGCACTGGCCCAGCTCGACCTTGTGGGTTTGAAGCACAAGGCCGATTCACGTCCTGCCAACCTCTCCGGAGGTCAGCAGCAACGTGTTGCCATTGCCCGTGCACTGGCCATGAAGCCAGAGGTCATGTTCTTTGACGAGGCCACGTCCGCTCTTGACCCGGAACTGGTGAAGGGCGTCCTCGCCCTCATGACCGACCTGGCCAAGGGAGGCATGACCATGGTGGTGGTAACCCACGAAATGGGCTTCTCCCGCAACGTCTCCGACATCGTGACCTTCATGGACGCCGGCGTGGTGGTGGAGTCCGGTCCCCCGGAGCAACTGTTCACCAACCCGCAGACGGAACGCCTCCAAGGCTTCCTTTCGGACGTTCTCTGACCCCGGCAGTCCTCAAGCCGAACTGCAGAGAAGCCCTGCCCTTCCCGACGATCATGCCAATGCCCGTCACTGGAAGGGCGGGGCTTTTTTACTGCTCGTGCGCCGGTCCTACTGACCGTTCTTGATCCGCAGCACCGTCAGGGCGGCAGCGTCCACCTTGGCGCGGAAGGCGGGGTCCGCCTGGGCCTTCTTCACGACAGCCTGGTGCATCGCCGGAATGCTGGTGGGATCAGCACAGACCAGCATGGTTCCTCCGGCACCAAAGAAGTTCAGCGCACGGTCGGCATCTGACCAAGCCTCCAACTGAGCCGCGCTGCACAGGTCATCCGACAGGACAATGCCCTTGAATCCGATATCTCCGCGCAGCATCGTGTCCATCACCATGGGCGAAAACGGTGCGATATTGGCGGGATCGATTTTGTCGTAATAGGCATTGGAGATCATGACCCATTTGGTGCCCGACGCGACCGCTGCCTTGAAAGGCCCCAAGGCAGGATCTGTGCGGGTTGTAGCGCTGTCCCGCACATGGCTGGTGACATCGGTATTTGGCACAACGCGTCCCAGACCCGGAAAGTGCTTCACCACCGGCGCTACCCCTGCGTCCTTCATGCCATCGGCGAAGGCGTTTCCCAGCTCCGAGACAGTCTCCGGCGCAAAGCCGTACTCACGTTGGAAATGGCCAATGGGACCGTTGGAGGGTGCAAACTGAGCACTGGTCACCGTGTCCAGAACAGGAGCAAGGTTGACGTTGACTCCCACGCCGAGAAGCTCCCTCCCCCACACCGCGGCATCGGCCCGAATCTTCGCCGGACCCGATGATGCCTGCACCAAGGCTGTGGGAATGGTGGAGAACCCTGGCCCGGAGAGAACCTGGACAAATCCGCCCTCTTGGTCAGTTGCGACAAAGAGGGGAACACCGCCGGTGGTCGCCGGCGAAACGGTACCGGTCAGCGAGGAAACGACGGCAGCCGTGGCGGAAGTGCCGGCTTTGCTTCGCCCGCTGAGGTACACGTTCCCTGCATGGTATTTTTTCAGCGCTTCCATGGTGCCCGGCTCGGCGCCCGTAGCCTTGGCCGCCACCATGAACAGCTGCCCGACACGCTGCTCAAGGCTTAACGCCGCAAGTTGTTGCTCGGCCGGTGACGGGGTCCCGGCCGTGGGTGCCTGTGCAGCGGAAGTCGTCGGGGAAGGTGTAGCCGTCGCCGGGCTTGGCTGCGATGAGGCGGGCGCCTGCGACGTTCCCGCTGCGGACGATGCCCCGCCCGGTCCTGTCCCGGTTGAACAGCCTGACGCGATGGCGACGAAGGCTCCAGCGGCGACGATGCTCATACTGAGGGATGCAATTGTGTGGGACTTGCGCATGGTAAACCGTAATTCGTTGGGGTTGGGTTTCCACTTACGAGCCTACCCTGAGCGGGCACGGCAATGCCCCGGGCAATTGCAGACCGTAAATGCCGGTCGCAACTGCCCGGGGCATGGGACGGACTAGGCCGAGGCAGCCGCCTTCGCAGCGGCAGGGAGGGCTTCGATGATGCGGTTCATCGCGGCATCGTCATGGGCCGCGGACAGGAACCAGGCCTCAAAAACCGACGGCGGCAGGTACACGCCCGAGTCCAGCATGGAGTGGAAGAACGGCGCGTAGCGGAAGCTCTCCTGTCCCTGGGCGTCGTCGTAGTTGTGCACACCGTGGGCCGAGGTACCGAAAGCAACGGAGAACAGGTTGCCTGCCCTTTGAATGGAGTGGTCCACCCCTTCAGCGTCCAGCGCGGAGGACAGTGCGGCTGAGAGTTCCAGTGATCGGGCATCCACGTAGGCGTAGACCTCGGGAGTTGCATGGCTCAGGGTCGCGACGCCCGCTGCCATGGCCACAGGGTTTCCGGACAAGGTGCCGGCCTGGTACACCGGGCCCACGGGAGCGAGGTAGTCCATGACGTCGGCACGGCCGCCGAGTGCCGCCGTCGGCATTCCACCGCCGATGACCTTGCCGAAGGTGAGCAGGTCCGGGGCCCAACCTTCCTGGCGGCCTGTCAGTCCCCAGTAGCCGGCGTAGCCGGTGCGGAATCCCGTGAGGACCTCGTCGAGGATGAGCAGGGCACCGTGTTCCTTGGTGATGCGGGACAGCCCGGCGTTGAAGCCCTCGCCGGGGGTGACAACACCCATATTGGCGGGCGCCGCTTCGGTGATGACGGCAGCGATGTTCCTGCCGTGCGCAGCGAACGCGGCCTCGACGGCGTCGAGGTCGTTGTACGGCAGCACCAAAGTCTCCGCCGCGGTAGCCTCGGTGACCCCGGCGGATCCCGGCAATGCCAAAGTTGCGACGCCGGAGCCTGCCGCTGCCAGCAGACCGTCCAGGTGGCCGTGGTAGCAACCGGCAAACTTGATGATCAGGTTGCGGCCGGTAAAGCCGCGGGCAAGGCGCACTGCGGTCATGGTCGCCTCGGTGCCCGTGGACACCATGCGCAGGCGCTCGACGGCGGAGACGCGCTCCTTGACGATTTCGGCCAGATTGGCTTCGTCCGGGGTGGACGCACCGAAGGACAGTCCCCTATCCACGGCGGCGTGGACGGCGTCGAGCACGGCCGGGTGCGCGTGGCCCAGCAGTGCAGGGCCCCACGAACATACCAGGTCAACGTACTCCTGCCCGTCGGCATCGGTCAGGTAGGCGCCCTTGGCGGACACCATAAACTTCGGGTTTCCCCCCACGGAGCCGAAGGCGCGCACGGGCGAGTTCACGCCGCCGGGCATCAGGGACCGTGCTCGGTCGAAGAGCTGATCGGACACAGGGGTGTTTGACGTCATGGTTCCTATTCTTTCAGTGATTCGAGGCGGGTCGTGCCGCCCGGAGGTGGAGATGGCTCAGGCCGAAGCCAGCAGCTCGGCAACCCGCGGAGCCACCTCGGTGCCGTAGAGCTCGATGCAGCGCATCATGGATTGGTGGGGCAACGTCCCGTTGCTGTACTTCAGGTCAAAGCGATCCACGCCCAGGTTCCGCTTGAGCAGGGCGATTTTCTGCGCCACGGTTTCCGGCGAGCCAACGTAGAGCGCACCTTCAGGGCCGCACATGGCATCAAATTCGCCACGGTTTCCCGGACCCCAACCACGCTCGGCTCCGATCCGGTTGCGCTGTTCGAGCCAGTGCGGAAAGAGCTCCTCGCGGGCGGCCTCGTCGGTATCGGCGATGAATCCCGGTGAGTGCGTCGCGATCTGGCGCATGGGGTGCCCGTACTTGGCCATGGCTTCGCGGTAGAGGTTGACCAAGGGCGCAAAGCGGCGCGGTTCTCCCCCGATGATCGCGAAGATGATGGGGTAACCGTATTCGGCGCAGCGCAACACTGATTCGGGGGTTCCACCTACGCCGATCCAGGCAGGCAGCAGGTGGTGCTGCAGCTTCGGGTACACCTGCAGCCCGTTGACGTTCGGCCTGGTGCGCCCTTCCCAGTGCACGGGCTTCTGTGCCCGCACTTTGTCGAAGAGTTCCAGCTTCTCTTCGAAAAGGACCTCGTAGTCAGCCAGGTCCAGTCCGAACAACGGGAAGGACTCTATGAACGAGCCCCGCCCCAGCATCACTTCGGCTCGTCCGTTGGACAGCGCGTCAACAGTGGCGAATCGTTGGAAGACGCGGATGGGGTCATCCGAACTGAGCACGGTCACGGCGGAGCCCAGCCGGATGCGTGAGGTCACCGCCGCTGCCGCGGCCAGGAAGACCTCGGGCGCGGACACCGCGAAATCGCGGCGGTGGTGTTCTCCCACGCCAAAGGCATGGATTCCGACGGCGTCAGCCAGCTTTGCTTCCTCCAGCAGTTCGCGCAGGACTTGGGCGTGCTCCTTGGGGTTCCCCTCGGCGTCGAGTCCCGCATCGCCGAAGGTGTTGACGCCGAGCAGTATCTGGTCCGCCGCAACCGGGGCCGTGGGATCGGAGGAAACGGATGTCATCAGGACTCCTTCAGCCAGCCTGCCAGTTCGGAGGCCCAATAAGTAAGGACGGTATCGGCTCCGGCGCGCTTGATCCCGAGCACGGATTCGGTAATGGCGCCGCGCCTGTCGATCCAGCCGTTGGCCGCAGCCGCTTCGATCATGGCGTACTCGCCCGAGATTTGGTAGGCCGAGACCGGCACGGGACTCATGGCAGCCACGTCAGCCAGGATGTCCAGGTAGCTCATGGCCGGCTTGACCATGACCATGTCCGCGCCTTCTTCGAGGTCCAGCTCCACTTCCAGGATGGCCTCCCGGCGGTTGGCGGCATCCATCTGGTAGGTCCGGCGGTCGCCCTTGAGCTGGGAATCGACAGCCTCACGGAACGGGCCGTAGAACGCGGACGCGTATTTGGCGGCGTAAGCCAGCACCGCTGTGTTCTTGTTGCCTGATTCCTCCAGAGCCTGGCGGATGACGGCGATTTGGCCGTCCATCATGCCCGACGGGCCCAGCACGTGCGCACCTGCTTCTGCCTGGGCTACGGCCATCCGGCCGTAGATCTCCAAGGTGGCGTCGTTGTCCACGTAGCCTTCGGCATCCAGCACGCCGCAGTGGCCGTGATCGGTGAATTCGTCCAGGCAGACATCGCCCATGATCACCAGGTCATCGCCGACTTCGGCTTTGACGTCGCGGATGGCTTTGTTCAGGACGCCGTCGGGATCGAGGGAGGCTGTGCCCCGGGCATCGCGGACCGCAGGTACGCCGAACAGCATGATGCCGCCCACGCCCAGTTCCACAGCTTCGGCGGCTGCGCGCTTCAACGAATCGGTGGTGTGCTGGACGACGCCGGGCATGGAGCTGATGGGGCTCGGTTCCGTGAGGCCTTCACGAATGAACGCCGGAAGGATCAGGTCGGCCGGAGCCAACCTGTTTTCTGCTGTGAGCCGGCGCATCGCGGCAGTCGTGCGCAAGCGGCGGGGACGATGGTTCGGAAAGCTCATTGCGGGTTCCCTTCGTTGGCGAAAACAGATTCGAGGGCGGCCACGATGCCGTCCGGGGTTGGTTCTTTGGCTGTAGCAGCCACGGTGAGGTGGAGCCGCGAGGCTTCTGCCGCCGTCGGGCGTCCGATCGCGATGAAACGGCACGTACCCAAGGACGGAAACAAGGCGGCGATCCGCCGTGCGGCACTGGGCGAGGCAGCAACAACCGCGTCCACGGTCCCGGCGTCGATCGCTTTTCGGGCATCGGCGGGTTCCAGGACGGCCGCAATGACTCGGGTGGAGTGCACGGCGTCTGAATTCACGACGGCGGCAGGAACCTCCGTGGTCACGCGCACTTCTTCGCGGGCCGGATAGTCCACCGTGTGGTAGGCAACAACTGCGGTGACGTCCGCTCCTTTCGCGGCCAGACCCTCCCTCAGCCTTGGCGCTGCGATGTCGGCCTGTGGGAGGAAAACCCGCGACGACGCTGGTTCCCACACCTGCAACAGCCCTTCGGCGGACTGGACGTCAGTCGGCGCCAAGTCAACGACGAGCCCTACGGACTCCAAAACCTGGCGGGATGAGTGGCCAATGGTGGCCACTTTGGTCCCGGCGGGCAGCAGCTCTGCGACGGCCATGCCGCGCCCGGCTGCCTTTTCCAGCAAGACCCGCACCGTGGTGATGCTGCTGATGACCAGCCAGTCGAAGCCACCGGCAGAAAGCCTGTCCAGACCGGCGTCGAGTTCGGACTGGTCACGTGCCTGTTCGAAATCGATCAACGGCAGCACCAGCGGCTCCGCGCCACGGTCGCCCAAGGCGTCCGCCAGCGGCTGGGCCCGGTCCACGCTCCTGGTGATCAGGATGCGCCGACCGGCCAGCACTGCTGGTTTTCCCGGGCCCGGGTTTACCGGGTCCGGGATTTCGGGCCAGGGGTTTGCTGACTCAGGACGCTGCAAGATCCGCGATCTCCGCGGCACCCGCAGCCAGGAGAAGCTCAGCAACTTCAATGCCCAGCAACGTAGCTCCCACTTCGGTCAAGCCGTCGGTAGCCTTCTTCTCGCGGACCGTCTTGGTGCCGTCAACGGCGCATACCACGGCCTCCAGGTGCAGCATGCTGCCTTTTCGGAAGGCATAGGCGCCAACAGGAGCTGCGCAGCCGGCCTCGAGCCGGGCCAACACGGCACGTTCCGCTGTCACGGCAAGACGGGTGTCGTCGTCGTTCAATGCCGCCAGGGCCTGTGCGAGCACGCCGTTGGAACCCTCGGTGTTGCCAGCCTGCCGGGGGGCGTCGTCCGTGCGGCATTCGATGGCCAGTGCGCCCTGTCCGGGTGCAGGCAGCATCACGTCCGTCTCGAAGAACTCGCTCACCGAGTCCAGCCGGTCGATGCGTTCCAGGCCGGCGGCCGCCAGCACGACGGCATCGAGGTCGCACGTTTTGCCGGGGACAACCTCATCCGTTGGATTTCCGGGAAGTCCCGGCACGCGGCCCAGGCGGGTATCAACGTTGCCGCGGATATCCAGCACCTCAATATCCGGGCGGGCGGCCCGGAGTTGCGCTGCGCGGCGGGGAGACCCGGTGCCTACTTTGGCGCCTCCAGGCAATTGCGCGAGCGTCATGCCATCGCGGGCACACAGGACATCCCGGACGTCCACGCGTTGCGGCGTGGCGGCGATGGTCAGGCCTACTGCAGCGCCAGTGGGCAGGTCCTTCAAGGAATGGACGGCAACATCGCAGCTGTTGGCCAGCAATGCATCACGCAGGGCGGCAACAAAGACGCCGGTGCCACCCATTTGGGACAGGGACCCGGTCTTGACGTCGCCCTCGGTCCTGATGTGCACGAGCTCCACTGGGAAGCCGCCAACCGCAGCCAGTTTGTCGGCGGTTTGCTGCGTCTGCGTCAGGGCCAGCTTGCTCGCCCTGGTGCCGATGCGCACGGTCACTTGGCTGCCTCCGACGCTGGATAGGGGTCGTGGCGGGTTCCGATCGTGGTTCCGGCTTCGGAAATGACGGGCTTGGCCCCGCGGAAATTCTCGCAGCAGTTAGGCCGGCACACGTCGTACCAAGGGCCCAGGTCCGTGACATGCGGACGGTCTGCGATGTTGTTGTCCACGGTCCGTTCGCAGATGAGGTCCACGAGTCCCGAAACGAAGGCGGCGTGCGTGCCCGGTGTGGGAACACGGGTTGCCGCAATGTCCAGGTTCTTGCAGGTTTCCAGTGCTTCGGTGTCCAGGTCCCAGGCAACTTCCATGTGGTCGCTCACGAAACCGAGGGGAACAATGACTACACCGCGGACGCCCTGGGGCGCAATCTCCTCAAGGTGGTCGTTGATGTCCGGCTCCAACCACGGAATGTGCGGTGCACCGGAGCGTGACTGGTACACAAGATCCCAGGCGACGTTGGGTGCCACAACATCCATGATGGCTTTGGCGTTGGCCAGGTGCTGGGCGGCGTATGCGGAGCCCTCGGCGAATTCGCGGGGCTCGTCCTCGGAGCGGCCGGCGGCCTCGGCGTCACGCGTGGGGATGGAGTGCGTGGCGAAAAGGACGCGGATCTTCGAGTCCGGGTCGGCTTCCCCGGCAGCGGCGAGCTTTCCCCGGATCTCTTCCAAGCCGGCGGCAGTACCCTCAAGGAAGGGCTGGACCACGCCAGGGTGGTCGAAGTACTGGCGGATCTTGTCCACCTGGAGCTTGCCGTCCAAACCTGTCTCCGTCAGCGCAACGCCGATGTCTTCACGGTACTGGCGGCAGCTGGAGTAGCAGGAGTAGATGCTGGTGGTGAGCATCAGGATACGGCGATGACCGGCGTCGTAGGCGTCCTGCAGGACCGGCGCGATGTACGGGTCCCAGTTGCGGTTCCCCCACAGGACCGGCAGTTCGATACCGCGGTTGGCCAGTTCAGCCTCGATGGCGGCTTTCAGCTCACGGTTCTGCTGGTTAATGGGGCTGATGCCACCGAAAGCGCGGTAGTGGTGGGAAACCTCTTCGAGCCGCTCGTCGGGGATTCCGCGTCCCCGGGTCACGTTGCGCAGGAAGGGAATGACATCTTCCTGGCCTTCGGGACCACCAAAGGATGCGAGCAGTACGGCATCGTAGTTTCGGGGTTCCTGGCGACCACGTTCGGTCACTTCGTTCAGGTCGGTGGAGATAACGGGCGTGCTCATGCCAGGACCTCTGCAATCTCCGCTGCGGTGACGCGGCGGCCGGTGTAGAAGGGAATTTCTTCGCGGACGTGGTTGCGGGCGTCAGTTGCGCGGAGGTGGCGCATGAGGTCCACGAGGTCTACGAGTTCAGGTGCTTCGAGGCCGAGTATCCACTCCCAGTCACCCAGCGCGAAGGAGGATACCGTGTTGGAGATGACCTGGGGGAATTCCCGGCCCAGCATGCCGTGCTCCCGCAGCATGGCGCCACGTTCCTCGGCGGGCAGGATGTACCACTCGTAGGAACGGACGAACGGGTAGACACAGAGCCAGGTGCTGGGCTCAACCCCGCGTGCGTAAGCGGGGACGTGGCTCTTGGAGAATTCGGCTTCGCGGTGCACGCCCATGGCGGACCAGACGATCTCGGTTCCGGCGAAGAGTTTGCTGCGGCGGATGGAGCGGACGGCGGCCTGCAGGTCCTCCGGCTTGGCTCCATGGAGCCACATCATGATGTCGGCGTCCGAGCGCATGGCCGAGACGTCGTAGCTGCCGCGCAGGACTACGCCGTCGGCGGCAAGCTTTTCGACCAGGGCTTCAAATTCCTGGGCAGCATCGCCGCTGCGCAGGACGTCGGCCGAGCGTTTGAATACAGTCCAGAGCGTAAAGAACTGCTCTTCGGTTTCAGCAGTTTTAGTGACAGATTCGACAGAAGTGTGGCTCATGGTTCAAGTTTGCCCCGTGCCAGCCGCTAAGTCGAAACGGATCAGTTCTACAAGCCGTAGAAGTGACGCAAATCACGGAAACGAAGGTTCTTCCGCGCTTCCTTGGGCGAGCTGGCGCCGCGTGTCCGCCACCACCGCAGCCAGGCCATTCCCGGCCAACCAACCGCCGACGACCACCAGGCCGTCGGCTGCGGCACAAGCCTCCCGGACCTGGGCTACGCGCTGTTTATGACCGACGGCGGCAAAAGGCAACGCCCCAGCCCACCGCACGACATCCCAATCAACGACGTCTGCACTGGTCACCGGCACCGTCAGCAGGGCCGAGGCGTCCGCCAAGGCTGCAGCCAGGAGGGATTCGTCATCCAGAACAAGGTCCGCTCCCCCGCCGGCTTCCTCGCGCCGGCCATAGGAAAGACGCAGGACATGCGTGCCCGGCCCTGCTTCTTCGGCCAGCCAATCCCACTTTGCCGTGGCGTGGGTCAGCGCTTTGGCCTTGATCCCGGGGGTTTGCGGCGCCACGAGGATGCCGGTCCCGCGCGGACGACTATCAAGCTCAGGCAGATCCACAACCAGGGTCACCAGGCTCACCAGCGGTCCGGGAGCGGGACGCAAGGCGGCCAACTCAGGCAAGGACTTCTCCAAAAGCCCAACGGCGGCCGGACCGTCCAGCGCAACGACCAGGCGATCGGCGTCGTACGTCGAACCTCCGGCGGTGACCCGCCAGCCAGCGCGGGTTTTCATCACGTCCTCGGCGCGCTTGTCGAGCACCAGGTCCACATCCCGTTCCCGGAGGTCGGCTACCAGCGCGGTCACCAGGGTGTTCATGCCACCTATAAGGCCGGCGACGGCGGAGCCCGCCTTCGCCGGACCGCTACCGGACCGGCCGCTGCCGGTTTTCGCGATGCCGGATTTCCGCTGCGCGGCTACCGCTGCGGCAAGCGAACCGTGTTTGCGCAGACCCGCCCGAAGTCCCGGCGCGACCATATCAACGTCCAGGAGAGCAGGATCGGCCGAATGGACACCGCCCACCACGGGCGAGACAAGCCGGTCAAGTACTTTTTTGCCCATCCGGGCGGCGACCAGCGAAGCGACGCTGGTGACCTCGGAGGATGTCCCCACCGATGCCGGCAGCCAACGGTCAAGGGAAGCTCGCACTGCTCCCACGAATCCCAGTGAACGCCGGACTTCCGGGTCCCACGGATTAGCGGGAATTCCCAGCACACCTGTTTTGGGCAGTTCCTGCGGACCGTCAGGCAGCTGTACCCAGGCCCCTCCCGGGTGGGGAGCCACGATCTGTTCCGCCAGGCCGAGTTCACGCGCGAGGTCGGCCACCGCCGGAGACCGCGTGGCGAAGGACTCCGCTCCGCTGTCCAGGTGCAGACCGGCGACTACGTGGCCCCCGACGCAGCCTCCCCACGCTCCGGTCGCTTCCAGCACGGTGACGGAAGTGCCGGCCATGGCCAGTTCCCGCGCTGCGAGGAGCCCCGAGATTCCGCCGCCCACCACCACTGCCCTGGCTTCCGGCGGGAGTTGTTTGGGCGTTGAGTGTCCGCCGCGCACGTGCCCTACTTGGCGGGGATCGAGTGGATGAGCTCCACAACGCGGGTAAGCACGGTGGGATCGGTTTCCGGCGGTACTCCATGGCCAAGGTTGAGCACGTGCCCAGGGGCGCCGGCGCCGGCAGCGATGACTTCCCGGACGTGCGCCTCCAGCACTTCCCAGGGTGCCGAAAGCAGCGCGGGATCGATGTTGCCCTGCAATGGAACCGTCCCGCCCAGGCGCCGGTTGGCTTCATCCAGGGGCAGCCGGTAATCGACGCCGACAACATCCACGCCGACATCGCGCATGGCGACCAGGAGCTCGGAGGTTCCGGTTCCGAAATGGATCAACGGCGCACCAAGCCCGCGGACGTGGTCCAGCGCACGGGTCGAAGCCGGCGCAACGTACTTGGTGTAGTCGGCCAGACCCAAGGAACCGGCCCAGGAGTCGAAGAGCTGGCCTGCGGAAGCACCCGCTTCGAGCTGTGCCTGGAGGAACAGTCCGGACGCGTCGGCAGCCCAGTTGGCCAGCGCGGTCCAGGTCTCAGGGTCGGCGTGCATCATGGTCCGCGGGCCCAGGTGGTCGCGGGAAGGCTTGCCCTCAACCATGTAGGCGGCAAGCGTGAACGGGGCGCCGGCAAATCCGATGAGCGGCGTCGTGCCGAGCTCGGCAACAGTAAGGCGGACGGCTTCGCGGATGGGCTCCAGGGCTTCCCACGTCAGCTTGGGAAGAGCAGCGACATCCTCCGCGATTCGCACCGGCTTGTCCAGGACCGGACCAACGCCCGGAACGATGTCCACTCCGACCCCTGCCAGCTTCAAGGGGATGACGATGTCCGAGAAGAAAATGGCGGCATCGACGTCGTGGCGACGAACGGGCTGAAGCGTGATTTCGGATGCCAGCTCCGGCCTCAAGCACGAATCCAGCATTGCAACGCCCTCGCGGACCTTGAGGTATTCGGGCAGGGAACGGCCCGCCTGGCGCATGAACCACACCGGCCTGCGTGAGGGCTTGCCGCCACGGTAGGCCGTGATCAACGGTGAGTCCGAGGTCCGGCCGTCCTTCAGCGGGTGGTTGGCGTCGAGGCTACCCGCCGGGGAGTTGGAGGCCGTACTCTTGGATGCTGCCGTGCTAGAAGTCATGCCTTTGATTGTGCCGAAAATCCGGGACAAAAGATAACGACAAACTGTCACGTCAGCCCGGCGAAGGCAGTTGTGTCGCGGATCACCGGCCTCCGTGGGGATCACCACGGCGCCATATTGTTCTACCGGGCTACGAAAAAGCTATGATTGGGGTGCTGTGGTTCTTTTCTCATTGGTGGCTACACACGCCGACATCGACCTCGAAACCGTCGCTCAGTTGAGCAACGGTTCCTCTGGGCTTGCCTCGGCAGCCCTGACTGATTCCCCCGTGGTGTCCGGAGCGGTGGTACTCGCCACCTGCAACCGCTACGAGGTTTACGGCGAAACGGCCAACGGGGCTGACCTCGAAGCAGCCCGTTCCGCCCTCGTTTCCCAGATCAGCGAGCTCAGCGGACTCAACGAACAACTCGTCTCGCGCTCCTTCGCTACCCACACAGGTCCCGAGGTCACCCGCCACCTCTTCGCGGTAAGCGCCGGGTTGGACTCTGCCGTAGTGGGTGAGCGTGAAATCGCCGGCCAAGTACGCCGGGCACTCATCACAGCCCAGCAGGAAGGGACAGCGAGCTCCGGGCTTGTTCGGCTCTTCCAGGCTGCATCCAAGACAGCCAAGGACGTTGGCGCACAGACCGCCCTCGGCTCTCGCGGCCTGTCCATCGTCTCCGTGGCCTTGGACCTCGCGACGGACCTGGCCGAGAATGACGACTGGTCCACCAAGAAAGTCGTGGTCTTCGGAACGGGCGCCTATGCCGGTGCCACCATGTCCCTCCTGCGGGAACGCGGCTGTACGGACATCTCCGTCTATTCTTCTTCCGGCCGCGCCGAAGCTTTCGTCGCCACCCGCGGCGGCAACGCGCTCGACGCCGACACGCTCCCCGCTGCTGTGGCCGCCGCCGACGTCATGATCGGCTGCAGTGGCTCTGACAACCGGGTCGAAGCCGCGGACCTTGAACGTGTCCGCGCCAACTCGGGCAAGCCGTTGATTGCCATCGACCTTGCCCTCACCCACGATTTTGATCCCGCAGTTGGTGAACTGGAAGGCGTCGAATTGCTGACCCTTGAGTCGGTTCGGCTCGCCGCTCCGCAGGAGCAGGCGGAGTCGCTGTCCCAGGCCAGCGCAATCGTCACAGGCGCTGCCGCCTCCTTCGAGTCCGAACGCGAAGCCCGTTCCGTCGACACAGCCATTGTCGCGTTGCGCCGCCACACCATGAACGTCCTGGACGCCGAGATGGAGAAGGTACGCGCCCGGCACGGCTGCACCGCTGCCGCCGAGGAGGTGGAGTTCGCCCTTCGGCGCATGGTCAAGCAGCTCCTCCACATCCCCACGGTCCGAGCCCGCGAGCTCGCGGCCAACGGCCAGCAAGACGATTACGTCGCAGCCCTTGAGGCCCTGTACGGCATCCAGGTGGAACAACCGCAGGCAGCGGCCGCGGCCACGGAATGCCCCGTGGACCACGACCAGCTCCGTTCTGAAAGCGCCTGAGCCACACCCGGCCTACGCGAAAGCGTTTATCCCCGTCAGCTCTGCCGACAACGCCCAAAGCTTCTTTGCGTCCGCCTTGTCCACGGCGTGGGCGTCCACTCCCTGGTAGCGGGCCAAGGGAGACTCCTTGTCAGTGGGTTTGGCAATATCGCAGTCTTCGCAGTAGACGCCACCCTTGCCATTGAGGGCCTCCGAGGTAGCAGCCCACACGGACGTCGCCGCACCTTGTTCAGGGGTCTTGAATCCTTCGCGCACGTTGCCTTCTGCATCCATCCAGCCCGCTGCCACCATTTCTTCCTTGGGCAGGTGCCGCTGCAGCTCGGTCATGATGCCACCGGGGTGGACCGCGAAGGCCCGCACGCCAGAGCCTCGGCCGAGGTGGTCGAGTTCCACCGCCAACAAGGAATTGGCTGTCTTGGCCTGGCCATAGGCCTGCCACTTGTCATAGGAAGTGCTGAAGTTGAAGTCGTCGAACCGGACGGGTGAGAGCTTGTGGCCTGTAGACGACAACGACACAACGCGCGCATCGCCTGAGGCCACCAACGCCGGCCACAACAGATTCACCAGCGTGTAGTGCCCCAGGTGGTTCGTCGCGAACTGGGCTTCCCATCCCGGCCCGACCCGTTGTTCCGGGCTGGCCATGATGGCAGCGTTGTTGATCAGGATGTCCAGCTTTTCGTGGCCAGCCAGGTATCGCGCGGCGAACTCCTTGACGCTGTCCTGGTCGGCAAGGTCCATGTGCTCCACCTGGACGTCCGCGGACAGGCCAGCGTCCGCCAGTACAGAACGGGCGTGCTCCAGGCGTCTGGCGGGTACTGTCACTTCTGCCCCTGCCGCGACCAAGGCACGCACAGTCTCCAGCCCAAGCCCGGAATAGCCACCCGTGACGATGGCGGACTTGCCGCGCAGGTTGATCCCGTCGATGACCTCCATGGCCGTGGTTCCGTGTCCAAACCCGGAGCCGAGGGGCCGCTGTTCTGTTTGTGTCCGTTCTTCGCTCATGCTTGAGCTTCCCAGAGAAGCAGGGATACGGGCAATGGTCAGTACACGGGCTTGGCGGGCTCCACCTGCCGCACCCAGGCGAGAATACCGCCGTCGAGGTGCTTGACGCGGCTGTAGCCGGCCTTCTGTGCGGCTTCCAGCACCGTTGCCGAGCGCGTGCCCGCCTTGCAGTGGAAAACGATGTCCTTGTCCTGCGGAAGTTCCACCCACGCCTCGCCGGACAGGATCCGGCCCTGCGGAATGAGCACCGAACCGTCGATGCTCACAATGCTGTGCTCTCCGGATTCGCGGACGTCCACGAGTTCAAAGTCCCGCTCCCCCGCCTCGCGCTCGGCCAGCATCCGGGCAAGTTCGGTCGCGGTCACGGTGTGGTCCTGGTCCGTGGCGGCAGCGGGTGTCACACCACAGAATGCCTCATAGTCGGTCAGTTCCGTGATGGGCTCGGCTTCCGGGTCCTTGGACACCTTGATCTCACGCCAGCTGCCGCCAAGGGCGTCGAACAGCGCCACCCTGCCAAGCAAGGAACGTCCGACGCCGGTAATCAGCTTCACGGCTTCTGTCACCATGAGCGAGCCGACCGCCGCGCACAGCATGCCGAACACGCCGCCCTCGCCGCAGGACGGCACGGAGCCTGCCGGAGGCGCCTCGGGGTAAAGATCCCTGTAGCTGGGTCCGTGCTGGGCCCAGAAAACGCTGACCTGGCCATCGAAGCGGAAGATGGAACCCCACACGTAGGGCTTGCCAAGGATCGCAGCAGCGTCATTGACCAGGTACCGGGTTGCGAAGTTGTCCGCGCCGTCAAGGATGAGGTCATACTCCGCGAAAAGGTCCAATGCGTTGGAGGAGTCCAGGCGGATGTTGTGAAGGACCACGTTGACCAGGGGGTTCAGCTCCGCGATTGCACGGCGGGCTGATTCGATCTTGGGGGTGCCTACATCCTTGACTCCGTGGATGACCTGGCGCTGGAGGTTGCTGAGGTCGACGTCGTCGTCGTCGACGATCCCCAGCGTTCCCACGCCGGCGGCGGCCAGGTAAAGCAGTGCGGGCGAGCCAAGGCCTCCTGCGCCAATGACAAGAACCTTCGCATTCTTGAGCCTGCGTTGGCCCACGGCTCCGATTTCGGGAATGATGAGATGCCGTGAGTACCGCTCAACCTCGGCCGGCGAGAGCTCGGCGGCCGGTTCGACAAGGGGCGGCAGGACGGTGGGCGCAGCGGAGTGGGCAGCAACAATTGAGGCCATACCCCAATGTATGCCTGCCGATGCCGCCCGGTCATATTACCCACCGGTAGAGTGGTCATAACTGCAAAGGAAAGGCGGCAGACTGTGGCTGACGGCACACGGGCAAACGATGGGGCACCCGCAAAGCAGGAACGGACCGGTTCACCTCGTTCACCAAGGTTGCCGCGTGACGAACGCCGGGCACAGCTGCTGAACGCCGCCTTGGAAGTCTTCGTCTCCAACGGCTTCCACGGCGCGGCAATGGACGAGATCGCAGAAACTGCGCACGTCAGCAAGCCGGTGCTCTACCAGCACTTCCCGTCCAAACGCGAGCTGTACATGGCGCTCCTGGACAGCCATCTGGCAACCCTGACGGATTTGATGCTCGGTGCACTGAACTCCACCACGGACAACAAGGAGCGCGTCAAGGCCGTCATGCGCGCCTATTACAGGTTCATTGCGGACGACGACCAGGCGCACCGCCTTGTGTTTGAGTCCGACCTCATCAACGATCCCGATGTCAGCTCCCGTCTGGAGACGTTCAACAAGACGTTCGCCGACGCCGTCGCCCATGTCATTGCCGAGGACACCAAACTCCCGCCCCTCGAAGCCCAGCTCCTGGGTCGCGGCCTGGCAGGAATGGCCCAGGTCAGCGCCCGTTATTGGCTTGAAACGGACGGAAACCTGGACCTCGATGTCGCCAGCGATCTGATCTATCGTTTAGCTTGGCGCGGAATCAGTCGATTCCCCAAAGAGTCCTAGGCTACAAATAGAGGACTGACTTAACACTTGATTGGCTTGGAGGCCTTGCTGTGGAAGTAAAGATCGGCATTCAGAACGTTGGCCGTGAAATTGTGCTCGAATCCGCCCTGGACGCTGACGCCGTAGCCAAGATCGTGGCCGAGGCCGTGTCCAAGGGCTCGGAACTGCGGCTGACCGATGAGAAGGGCCGCCAGGTCATCGTTCCGGGCAACGTACTGGGATACGTGGAAATCGGCGCCGAGGAAGTCCGCCGGGTCGGCTTCGGCGCCCTCTAGCGTTCACCGTCCCGCCTTCGTCCGCTAAGGAGTCTCATGCTTTCACTTGTCATCGTGGTTCTGGCCACCGTTGCTGCCGGTTTCATCGTGTGGGCCACCGATAAGCGGCACAGCAGGTACGGGATTGCATTGCCCGCAGGCATTGCGGCCGCTGTTGGCACCCTGAGCTGGATTGCTTTCATCAGTGCCGGACTGGGCTACCAGCCGGGCGCGACATGGATCCCCTGGGTCCTGCCGATCGTGCTCGGAAGTGCAGCGGCAGCGGGCATTGTGGTCTATCTGGGACGGACCCGCACCAAGCATGATACTGAGGCGCTGACCAAGGCCTTGCGGCTCTAGGCTCGAAAACCGGCAGTGACCATCACCCACGGGTGATGGTCACTGCCGTTTAAAGGCCCTCGGCGCCCGGATAGCGACCCGGCTCAGCGAGGGCACCCGTGGCCGATGCTGCCTCACTTACGGAGGCGGCAGCAGCAAGGTCGCGTTGGGTTACCTGTCCGCCGGCGTCATGGGACACGTAACGCAGGAAGACCCTGTTGTACCGCCAGTCAAGATCCGGATGGTGGTTCTGCTCTTCGGCGATCTGTCCAATGGCCGCGATGAGGGCCAAAGCCTCGGCCGCCGTCGACGTCTTGTAAACGGTTACGAGGCCGTTTTGGAGCTTCCAACCCGGGAGGTCCTTGAGCGCGGCTTCGACCGCTGCCTGGGGCACCGGTTCTTTCCTGTTAACCATGGTTGCTCCTTCGTTGCGGGGAACCCGGCCCGGGAGAAACCCGGCTTTAGAGGAACTCCGCCCGGCCTTCCATGGCCGAGGACGCCAAGGCGTGCTCACGACGCGGAATCCGGCCTGCCTGTTTGGCCAGCCTACCGGCGATGACGGCGTGTTTGAAGGCTTGACCCATCTGCACAGGGTTCTGCGCGCGGGTCACTGCGGTCGCCAGCAGGACCGCGTCACAGCCCAGTTCCATGGCAAGTGCCGCGTCGGAAGCTGTTCCGATCCCGGCGTCCAGCACCACCGGCACGGAGGCCCGGGACACGATGAGTTCTATGTTGTGCGGGTTCAGGATGCCCAGGCCGGTCCCGATGGGCGAGCCCAGCGGCATGACTGCCGTGGCGCCGAGGTTCTCGAGGCGGAGGGCAAGCACGGGATCGTCGTTGGTGTAGGCGAACACTTTGAAGCCGCGGTTCACCAATTGCTCGGTGGCGTCCACCAGTTCAACAGCGTCAGGGAGCAGCGTGTGCTCGTCCGCGATGACTTCCAGCTTGACCCAGTCGGTCTCCAGCGCCTCGCGTGCCAGTTCCGCCGTCATCACGGCGTCCTTCGCCGTGAAACACCCTGCAGTGTTCGGGAGGACCCGGATGTTGTTGTCCACCAGCAGCTGGAACAGCGAACCGGTTTCGGCCGGCGAATAGCGTCGCATAGCCACGGTGGTGAGCTCGGTTCCGGATGCCAGGAGCGCGGCTCCGAGCCCGTCAAGGCTCGGCGCACCTCCCGTTCCCATGATCAGGCGGGACCCGAATTCGACGCCGTCGATCACCAAGGCGTCAGTAAGGATTTCGGTGCTTGCTGTGGTCATGATTCAGCCTCCCTGTACTGCGGTAACGAGTTCGAGTTCATCGCCGTCGGCCAGCGGAGTAGCCGCCCACTGGCTGCGCGGCACCACCTCGGAATTGCGGGCGACGGCGACACCCAGCTTCCCGCCGTCGGCCGCCTGTCCACGGTGGTCGAGTACGCGGCCGGTGACGGCCGTGACGAGCGTGCTGACGGAGGCGTCGGCGGGCACCTGGCGGACGGCGCCGTTGAGCTTGATGTTCATACTGTTTCCTTGCTGTGGAGTTGAGAGCGACGCGCGGTTGCACTGAAACGGTCGGGCCGGAAAAGGGACCATCGGGTCTCGGAGGAACCATTGAGCAGCTCCCCCACGATCATGGCGGCCACGGGGGTCAGGAGGACGCCATGCCGGAAGAACCCGGTGGCCACAATCAGGCCCGCGATGTCCCCGCTTGAACCGGCTACGCGGCCCAGCAACGGAGCGTTATCCGGAGTCCCTGGCCTGGCGCGCGCAGTTGCTTCCAGGAGTTCAAGTTCGGCCACCGCGGGAACCAGTACCTGGGCGTCCCGAAGGAGCTGGTAAACCCCGCCGGCAGAGACTGCGTTGGAGGCCGCCGACAAGCCGTCCTCCCGTTGGGTAGCTCCGATGACTACGGTTCCGTCGTCCCTGGGAACGATGTAAACGGGCACCCCGCGGACCATGCCACGAACAGTGGCAGTGAGCAGCGGTTGGAGGTGCGCGGGGACCCGAAGCCTGAGGATGTCCCCGTAGACCGGCCTGACCGGAAGTTCAAGACCCTCAGGAAGGCCGGCGAGCGCGGGGGCGCCCAGCCCGTTGGCCACCACGGTTTCGCCGGCCATGACGGATTTGCCGGATTCGAGCTCCACTCCGGCTACCTGGTCCCCGTCCCACAACAGGCCGTGCGCGGACTCTGCAACGGCAAATCCTTCCCTGGCGCCGCCTACCCACGTGCCATCGCCGGATGAATGCGCGGCCAGCCCTGCCATGAGGCACTCCGCCAGCTTCCGGGGATCCACCTGGTGATCGGCGGGGATATCAAAGGCACAGGAAATTTGCGGGCTAAGGAGCGGTTCGCGTTCCCTGGCGGTCCGCAACGGCAACGGTTCGACCCCCAGGCCCGCCGCGAGCTGGACGGTGCGAAGGTCCGCGAGCGCGCGGCGGTCGGCGGCATCGGCACCCACGGCGAGGGTCGGCGTCGTGCGGTATCCGGTATCTTCCACAGGCCGGTGAAGGCCGCCGGCAAACGAAGGCCACAACCGGGATGACTCGAGCATGAGCTCCAGGAGGTCTTCTTCCTGGTAGTGCAGCTCGCTCACGGGCGCCAACATTCCGGCAGCAGCAAATGTCGCACCGGTGGCGGGCGCCGGATCGATGAGTGCTACGGAGCGGCCCAGCTTCCGGGCCTGGTGGGCGATGCCCAGTCCGATGACGCCTCCGCCGATAACGGCAACATCCGCGTGAATGGCTTCTGCCATCTGTTTCCTTCCCTACGCCGGTACTAGCCGGATCAGGTCAAGCGGTCGGCTCTGAAGCCCTCTCAGCCGGACGGTCATAAAGACGTAGGTCACGGCTCCCGCAGTACGTGCCCAGTTTAGAGGAACTACTGTGGATTCCATGACCCAGCACTCTGCCCTCGCCAGCGCCCGCCTCTACCTGTGCACTGATGCGCGCAAGCGCCAAGGCGATTTTGAAGACTTTGCCGACGCCGCGTTCCAGGGCGGGGTGGACATCATCCAACTCCGTGACAAGACGATCGAAGCCGCCGAGGAATTGGAATTGCTGGCGATCCTGCGTGGCGTCGCAGAACGGCACGGGCGGCTCTGGGCGGTCAACGACCGGGCCGATATTGCCAGTGTTTCCGGGGCTCCGGTGTTCCATGTGGGCCAGAAGGACCTCCCGCTGGAGATTGCCCGCACGTTCCTTCCCCGCCCCGCTTCGATTGGTCTCTCCACCCATACGCCTGAGCAGGTAAATGCCGCGATCACGGCTTCGCCGGGCGAGCCTGGGCTGGACTATTTCTGCGTTGGTCCCGTCTGGGCGACCCCCACCAAACCCGGCCGCGAAGCGGTGGGAACCGGCCTGGTCACATATGCCGCGGAAGCGATCAGGCGCGCGGAGGAGACCACCGGCGGCGCCGTGCAGGTGCCGTGGTTTGCGATCGGCGGAATCGATCTCGGCAACGTCGAGCAGGTGCTCGCTGCGGGCGCCAGCCGTATCGTCGTCGTTCGCGCCATTACCGAGGCGGAAGATCCGACGGCGGCAGCCAAGTCGCTGCTCGAAGCCCTGGACGCCGCCGCGTAACGGTTCTCCAAACAACAGTCCCAGGCACGCAGACCGTCGGGGTATCGGCAGGTTGTGGCGACAGGGGTGAGTCGGGGCTTGCAGATGCCGCAGCCCACCCACCGGATCGGATCAGATTCAGGTGAGCCGATCGCGGTACTGGCGCATCTTGCTCCGCGCCCCGCACGTGTTCATGTCGCACCAGGTCCGGGTCCTGGACCGTGAACTGTCGTAGAACACCCACCTGCACGCTTCCGACGCGCAGGTCCTGAGCCGCTGCCCCGAGCCGGTCAAGCCGTGGAGCAGGAGCGCCCCGACCGCTGCTCCCGCCGGCGAGACCGGCAGGCCGGCCGACGGGGTCAGCGCGAGCCGCCCGTCGTCGTCGACGTGGGGGCCTGCCCAGTGCTCCTGAGCGAGCTGGTTCAGGGCGGATCGCGCTGCCGTGTCGGTACGGTCGGCCAGGAACGCGCGCATGACCTCGCGGGCGTCGCGCAACGAGATGAGATGCTCGAGCGTGGGCTCCCCGTCCCATCCATACCGGACCAGCCACGCCCGCCCGTCACGGATGGTCGCCAGCGCGTCGGTGCCGTGCAGCAGTGTGGCGCTGTTGCAAAACTCCACGACGACACGCAGCTCCTCGGGCACGGCGGACTGCACGGCGTTCACGCGCTCAGCAGCCTGAGGAGTTCGCCGGGCCGATCCTCCGGCACCATGTGCCCGGCTCCCTCGATGATCGAAAACCGCGCGTGATCCGGAAGTGCAGTGACGAGCCGATGGGCGTAGTCGACACCCAGCCACGCATCTTCCGAGCCCCAGATCACGTGGATCGGGATATCCAACAGCCGGAGTCGATCCTGTAGCTCGTCGGTGTTCTCCTCGCCGCCTTGGGTGTACTGCCGGTAGAACGCCCGCGCCCCTTCCGTACCCGCCCACTGGCCCGTGTACGAAGCCAGGGCGTCTGCACGCAGACCCACGTGACTGCCGGACCGGATCTTGGCGTCGATCAGGGCAGCGCTAGCCCAGTCGGGGAGCGCCTCGAAGGCCTCGGGGTGCTGGTGGACGGTTTGGAAGAACCCGCCGGCGCCCCAACCACTCACCGTCGCGGCATCGATGAGCGTGAGCGACTCGAAGTTCACGTCGTGCAGGAGCGTCGCCCGCAGCGCGACCGCGCCGCCGACGTCGTGCGCCACGACCCGAGGCGCCGAGACCCCCCAGTGCTCGAGGAGTTCGACGAAGATCGTCGCCTGCTGCCGGAGGCTCACATCCGGCGCGGTGCGGGTCGACTGTCCGAATCCGAGCATGTCCCAGAGGTAGACCCGGTGATCACGAGCAAGCACCGGGGCGATGTCTCGCCAGATGTACGACGAGAAGGGTGTGCCGTGCATCAGAACGAGAGCCGGGCCCTCGCCGACCGAGTTCCATCGCACCGTACCGTCGCCGACGTCGAACCGCTCGGGTAGCGACCAATCGCTCATAGCTTGCCCCTTCCTTGTTACCGGCTTTATACCTTAGACGGTAACAGGCCCAAATGGGCTACGGGGGTGTTGATGGCTGCCGTCGACCGCCCCACCGCCTGCCTCCCCGGGCCGCCAAGAAGCTAATGGCCAGCAACAGCTGGCCATCCGCCGCACTGACAGCATCGCTTGGAGCTGGAAGCGTCCAAGACTATCCGCCGGTTTCGGGCTACCCTGATTTTCGTGTCACATCATCGGATAGCGCCCAACGTCGACGACTCATCGGACCAGCTCGCAGCGGCTTTCGCGGCCCTCCGGACGGAGCTGGAGCTGCCCGGCGACTATCCGGTTGATGCCGTCCAGGAGGCACGGGACGCCGTCGAATCCCTCCGCCTGCCCGATCGCGACCTCAAGCACGTCCCTTTCCTGACCATCGACCCCGCAACGTCAACGGACCTTGACCAAGCCCTGTTCATTGATCGCGCCGGCGAGGGGTACAAGGTTCTCTACGCGATCGCCGACGTGCCGTCTTTCGTGGCTCCCGGCGGGGCGCTGGATGCCGAAACCCGGCACCGCGGCCAGACGTTCTACGCTCCGGACGGCCGCATCCCCTTACACCCGGAGATCATCAGCGAAAACGCAGGCAGCCTGCTCGCCGATCAGGACTGCGGTGCGTTCGTCTGGGATTTCGACCTCGATGCCAACGCGGAAGTGGTCAATGTTTCCGTCGCCCGTGCCACGGTCCGCAGCCGCGCCAAACTCAGCTATAAAGGAGCCCAGCAACAGATCGACGACGGCTCTGCACCGCCCGTACTGCAGCTCCTCAAGGAAGTCGGGCTGAAACGGGTCGAACTTGAGAGACTCCGTGGTGGGGCAAGCCTCAACATGCCCGAGCAGGAAATCGTCCAGGCGACCGACGGCGGCGGGTACAGGATCGTTGCAGCACCGTCACTGCCGGTGGAGGACTGGAACGCGCAGATCTCCCTCATGACGGGCATGGCCGCGGCCCGGCTGATGCTGGACGGAAAAGTCGGCATACTGCGGACCATGCCCGCCCCCGATGAGAGGTCCTTGCAGCACTTCAAGCGGCAAACCGTGGCCTTGGGCAAACCGTGGGACGGCCAGGTCACCTACGGAGAGTACCTGCGGACCCTGGACGCCTCCGATCCCAAGCAGCTCGCCATCCTGCACTCCGCCGGGATGTTGTTCAGGGGTGCCGGATACACCCCGTTCGACGGCGAAGTGCCGGAGACGGTGATCCAGGCAGCCATCGGCGCGCCCTATGCCCACACCACGGCTCCGCTGCGGCGGCTCATCGACCGCTTCGTCCTGGTGATCTGCGATGCCCTGTGCAACAACAGGGAAATTCCGCGCTGGGTCCGCGAGGCGTTGCCCTCCTTGCCCGAGATCATGGGAGCCTCTGACCAATTGGCAGGCAGGCTTGAACGCGCTGCCTTGGACACGGTGGAAGCAGCACTGGTGGCCAACCACGTAGGCCAGGAGTTCGACGCCGTAGTGATTTCCGGTTCCAAGCCGCAGAACGGCAACGGAAACAGCAACAACGGCAATGGCACAGGCAAGGGCAACGGAAACGGCAGTGGACCGTCCGGTATCGTCCAGATCGCAGAACCTGCCGTCACCGCAAGGTGTGACGGCGAACTTGAGTCCGGCACCAAGGTCAGGGTGCGTCTCGTCAGGGCGGAAATCGCCAGCCGTGAAATCAGGTTCGAGCTTCTGAACTGACGCGCATCACGCGACGATCCGGGCTTTATGGCTCCCAGAGGATAGACTGGCCCTGTAGTAATGGATGCCCGGTCGTTGATTCAGTTAATTTTTGAACTCAACAAGCCCGCCCCTACGCGATCTTGAGATGTACCAACTGGTCACCAGTGCCAGTACTTAGATAGCCCGCGATCGGCTTCCACTGGACTTGCTTGCGCGCCCGTTCTGCTCCGGTACGGCTCCGCCGCCCCCGTTGAGCATGCAGCGCCAATGCCCAAATGAATAAGGAAACTCCCTGTGAGTGAATTGCACACCCATGAAGTCCTGACGGACTCCACCGGAACTGAATCCATCGAACCCGAGGAAACGATCATCTCGGATGAGACGCCCCACGAGATCGAGGAAAAGTCGTTTGCGGACTTCAACGTCCGCGCCGACATCGTCGAGTCCTTGGCCGACGCCGGTATCACGCACCCCTTCCCCATCCAGGCCATGACCCTCCCGGTCGCATTGAGCGGCCACGACATCATCGGCCAGGCAAAGACCGGCACCGGCAAGACGCTGGGCTTCGGTATCCCCGCCCTGCAGCGCGTTGTCGGCCGGGACGACGCAGGCTTTGAGAAGCTCGCTGTTCCCGGCGCTCCCCAGGCCCTGGTGATCGTTCCCACGCGTGAACTCGCCGTACAGGTTGCCAACGACCTCCAGGCAGCCTCGCGCAAGCGGAACGCCCGTATCGCCACCATTTACGGTGGACGCGCCTACGAGCCGCAGGTCGATGCGCTGCAGAAGGGCGTCGAAATCGTCGTGGGCACGCCCGGGCGCCTGATCGACCTCTACAAGCAAAAGCACCTGAGCCTCAAGAACGTCAAGATGGTCATTCTCGACGAAGCCGACGAAATGCTGGACCTGGGCTTCCTCCCGGACGTCGAGACCCTGATCGCCGGCACCCCCGCAGTCCGTCAGACGCTGCTCTTCTCCGCCACCATGCCCGGCCCGGTTATCGCCATGGCCCGCCGGTACATGACGCAGCCCACGCACATCCGGGCAGCCGACCCGAACGATGAGGGCTTGACCAAGCGCGATATCCGCCAGCTCATCTACCGTGCTCACGCCATGGACAAGACCGAGGTAGTGGCACGCATCCTGCAGGCACGCGGCCGCGGCAGGACCATCATCTTCACCAAGACCAAGCGCACGGCAGCGAAGGTTGCCGAGGAACTGGTTGACCGCGGTTTCGCTGCCGCCGCCATCCACGGCGACCTCGGCCAAGGTGCACGCGAGCAGGCTCTGCGTGCGTTCCGCAACAACAAGGTGGACGTCCTCGTCGCCACCGACGTCGCAGCCCGCGGCATCGACGTCGACGACGTTACGCACGTGATCAACTACCAGTGCGTCGAAGACGAAAAAATCTACCTGCACCGCGTGGGCCGTACAGGCCGCGCCGGCAACAAGGGCACCGCCGTCACGTTCGTCGACTGGGACGACATGCCGCGCTGGGGCCTGATCAACAAGGCCCTGGGACTCAGTGTTCCGGAGCCCGTTGAGACCTACTCGTCCTCACCGCACCTCTACAGTGACCTCGACATCCCCGAGGGCACCAAGGGCCGTTTGCCCCGCAATAAGCGCGTCCTGGCAGGCGTTGACGCCGAGGTCCTTGAAGACCTGGGCGAGACCGGCAAGAAGAACGCACGTTCGGGCGGTTCCGGCCGCGACGGCGGACGTGACGGAAAGCGCGACGGCGGCCGCGGCCGCTCCGGTAAGTCCGGCGGCTCCAGCGAATCCCGTGGCTCCAGCGAATCCCGTGGCGAGGGCGGAAGCAACCGCACCCGTCGTCGTCGTACCTCTGAAGGCGACGCAGCTCCGGCCTCCGGCGCGGCAGACTCGCGCAACGCCCCCGCAGACAACGCCGATAAGCCTGCCCGCACTCGCCGCACCCGCACGCGCCGCCGCAATGGCGAAGTGGTGTCGGGCGAGACGGCTGCTGCCCAGCCAGGCAACACCGAGGCCTAAAACCGTCGATGACTGAAACTGTTTGGGCGCCGGACGGCGGCAACATGGTGGTGCACGCGGACAACGCGGAATTCCTTCCAACGCTGCCGGACGGCGCCTTCACACTCATTTACGTGGATCCGCCCTTCAACACGGGCCGGGTCCAGCGGCGGCAGGAAACCCGCATGGTCCGCAACGCCGACGGCGACGGCGACCGCGTCGGCTTCAAGGGCCGTTCGTATGACACCATCAAGGGCGCCCTCCACAGCTACGACGACGCGTTCAGCGATTATTGGTCCTTCCTGGAACCCAAACTCGTGGAAGCCTGGCGTCTCCTGGCCGATGACGGCACTTTGTACCTGCATTTGGACTACCGGGAAGTGCACTACGCCAAGGTGATGCTCGACGCCATCTTCGGCCGGGAATGCTTCCTCAACGAGATCATCTGGGCCTACGATTACGGTGCCCGCGCCAAGAACCGCTGGCCCACCAAGCACGACAACATCCTGGTGTACGTAAAGAACCCTGCCAAGTACCACTTCGACAACGCAGAAGTGGACCGGGAACCGTACATGGCACCGGGTCTGGTCACTCCCGCCAAACGCGAACGCGGCAAATTGCCGACGGACGTGTGGTGGCACACCATTGTCTCCCCCACCGGCCGCGAAAAGACCGGCTACCCCACCCAGAAGCCCGAAGGGCTGGTGCGCAGGATCGTCTCCGCATCGAGCCGCCAAGGCGACTGGTGCCTTGATTTCTTCGCAGGTTCCGGGACCCTGGGTGCAGTAGCTGCGAAGCTGGGCCGCAACTTTGTGTGCGTGGACCAGAACGAACAGGCCATCGAGGTCATGCGGAAACGCCTGGGCAGCAAAGCCGGATTCCACGAGCTGCTGCCAACCGGCCTCTAGGCCCGGCCTATAGGCTGGTTGTCCTGAGGGATTCTCAGGCCACACCTTTCACGAATGCCGTCACGGAGTCGGCGATCATCTGCACAGCGATGGCTGAAAGCAACAGACCGGCGATCCTGGTCACCAGCTCAACCCCGTTCTCGCCCAGCACCCGCTGCACCACGCCCGCGAACCGCATGGCCAGATACAACGAGGCCAAAACCACTGCGATGCCCAGCCCAACAGCCAGATACTCCGACAGCTGGCTGGACTGCTGAACGAACACCATCACGGCGACAATCGCGCCCGGGCCGGCCATGAGCGGCGTTCCCAGCGGCACGAAAGCCACGTTCTTGTATTTGGCAGCATTCTCTTCCCCGCTGGTGGAGCCTGTCAGCAACTGCAGGGCTATGAGCACCAGGAGCAGGCCACCGGCACCCTGCAGTGCTGCCAGTGAGATGTGCATGTAGTTCAGGATGGACTGGCCGAAGATCGCGAACACCACGATCACGCCGGTGGCTACCAGAAGTGCTTGGAATGCCGAACGATTGCGGTCCTTCGCGGAAAGCCGGGCCGTCAACGACATGAAAATCGGCACGGTTCCCGGCGGATCCATGATCACGAACAGGGTGACGATCACGGAGGCGAGCAACTGCAGGTCCATCAGCGGGCCCCCTTCACCGAACCACCGTGGTGCCTGATGCCAACTCCTCTATCCGTGCCAAGACCTCCGGCGACGTCGTATTCTCCCCCAGCAAGTTCGGTTTGCCCGCTCCGTGGTAGTCCGAGGATCCGGTCACCAACAGCCCGTGCTCTGCGGCGAGGCCGCGCAGGAACGCCCGACCCTCCTCAGGGTTGTCCCGATGCTCCACTTCAAGTCCCAGCAATCCGGCGTCGATCATGTCCCGGTAGGTCCGCTCCCCCACGATGCGCCCCCTCGACGAGGCCACGGGATGCGCGAAGACAGGAACACCGCCTGCCGCCCGGACAAGCTCGACGGCGAGGGCCGGGTTGGGTGCATAGTGCTGCACGAAGTAGCGCGAATGAGACGTGAGGATGGAGGTGAAGGCCTCCGTCCGATCCGCAACAACTCCCGCCGCCACCAGGGCATCAGCGATGTGCGGGCGACCTACAGTCGCGCCCGGCGCCACGTGGTGGATGACGTCGTCCCACGTCAGCGGGTAATCCTCGGACAACAACGTCACCATATGTTCGGCCCGGGTCAGCCGGGCATCCTTGGACTTCGTAATTTCCTCGAGCAGTCCCTCGTGCGCGGGGTCGTGAAGGTAGCTGAGGAGGTGGACGCTGATCCCTTCCTCGGTCCGGCAGGAAATCTCCATGCCGGGAACGAACGCAACGCCATGTTCTCTGGCAGCGGCCGACGCAGATTCCCACCCGTCCGTTGAGTCGTGGTCCGTCAGGGCTACGGCGTCGAGACCGGCGGCCACGGCGGAAACGATCACGCCGGCCGGTGTCTCGGTTCCGTCGGAAACATTGGAGTGCGCATGCAGGTCTATCCTCACTTTCCCAGCCTATGGGATGCGGGGCCGCTTGGAGTGTTGCGCCGTTGGCCTCCTCAAGGAACTGGTGGGACGATGTAACGGTGAACGATGCCGAAAACACCCAAAACATGGACTCCACAAATTCCCAGCCGCTGCAGGAGCGCGTCAACAACCGCTCACAGCGGCCCACGTCCGATGCCTTCAAGGCATTCATGGCCAGCAACTGGGCGCCCGCCCCGCAGGTGACCCCTGCACGGGACGCCGTTGCAGACCACGCTGCACGCCGCCGTCGTACTATCTCCGAACTGTTCAAAGGCGAACGGCTTGTCATCCCGGCCGGACCGCTGAAGGTCCGCTCGAATGACTGCGACTACCGCTTCCGCCCCCACTCCGGTTTCGCGCACCTGACCGGCCTGGGCGTGGACCACGAGCCCGACGCCGTCCTCATCCTTGAGCCGGTAGCCGAAGGAAAGGGCGACGACGGCGGTCACCACACTGCCACGCTCTACTTCCGTCCGTTGGCGGGCCGCGACACCGAACAGTTCTACGCCGACTCCCGAGCCGGTGAGTTCTGGATCGGTGCCCGCCCGACGCTTGCCGAGTTCGAAGCACGTCTGGGCCTTCCCACGGCACACATCGCCGAACTCGAAATGGCCATCACCAAAAACGTGGGCGCCCCGGAAATCGGCGGTATCTCCATCCGCCTCGTCCGCAAGGTGGACGAGAACATCGACGCCCTGGTGGATACTGCCCGTTACAACACGGCGAAGGATCCCGAAAACCTGGACCTCGGCGAACTGGATGCCTTGGACGAGAAGCTCAGCGAAGCCCTCTCCGAGCTGCGCCTCATCAAGGACGAGTGGGAAATCGAGCAGATGAAGATCGCGGTGGCAGCCACCGTCGAAGGCTTCGCCGACGTCGTCCGCGCACTTCCCCGCGCCCTCACGCACAAGCGCGGCGAGCGCGTTGTTGAAGGTGCTTTCTTCGCCCGTGCCCGCGAAGAAGGCAACGAACTCGGTTACGACACCATTGCAGCGTCCGGCAACAACGCCACGGTGCTGCACTGGACCCGCAATTCGGGGACCGTCAACGCCGGCGAGCTCCTTCTCCTCGACGCAGGCGTGGAAGCTGATTCGCTGTACACCGCGGATGTCACCCGGACGATGCCGGCCACCGGCACCTTCACCGATGTCCAGCGCAAAGTCTACGAAGCAGTGCTCGATGCCGCCGACGCCGGCTTCGCAGCCGCGCAGCCCGGTGTGAAGTTCCGCGACATCCACACCGCGGCCACCACCGTCCTGGCCGAGCGCCTGGCCGAATGGGGCCTGCTGCCCGTATCCGTCGAGGAAGCCATCAGCCCCGAAGGCCAGCAGCACCGACGCTGGATGCCGCACGGCACCAGCCACCACCTGGGCCTGGATGTCCACGACTGCGCCCAGGCAAAGAGGGAGCTCTACCTCGATGGCGTCCTCACTGAGGGAATGGTCTTCACCATCGAACCGGGCCTTTACTTCAAGGAAGAGGACCTGGCCATCCCGGAGGAATACCGCGGGATCGGTGTCCGGATCGAAGACGACATCCTGATGACCGCCGACGGCCCCGTCAACCTCAGCGCCGCACTGCCGCGCAAGGCTGACGACGTCGAATCCTGGATGGCGGGCATCTATCAGGACGCGCAGGGCTAAAGCCCTTCCAAGACGAAACAAACAGGGAAGGCCACCGGTGATCCGGTGGCCTTCCCTGTTTGTAGGTGCCCTGTTGTTCAGTGCCCTGTCAGTGACTACTCCTTGGTGGAGCCTTCGTGGCCCGACTGCTGCGAGTCGTCCCGGGGTGCATTGTTCTGTCCCTCGGTGACCCTGACTCCGTACTGCGGACGGCCATCGGGCAGATCCGGATAACGGACAGCTGCCGGCTTCGGGTTCTGCGCAGCAGGGGCAGGACCTGCGGGGGTCCCTTCCGGGTTCCCGGGCTGACCCTGGGCTGCAGGCTGAGCTGCGTCGGGACCGCGCTGGCCGTAGGGGTCGTTCCAGGTGGAGGGGCGCTCCGGGGCTTGGCCCGGCTGCTGGAACGGAGGATTCTGCGGGGTGTAGTTGCTGGTCTGGGCGGTGGCGGCCTGTGACGGATTCATGGGGAGCTGCTGAAGCAAGCGGCGTGCCTCGTGGGCTGCCTCCTGGGCCACAATGACGTCATAGTTCGTGGCCACCACCTGGCTGGTGGAGGTGAAGTCCCGCTTGCCGCGCTGCATGGCATAGGTGACGATGCCGAACAACATGAAGAAGGCCGCACCCATCAGCACTGAGGTAATGATGGAGAACGGACCACCGGCAGGAGTGAAGAAGGAGAGCATGACGCCAACGAACAGGCCGAACCACATTCCGCTCAGCGCACCGGACAACGCCACCCTCGGGTAGCTCAGGCGACCGGTCACCCGCTCCACCATTTTGAGGTCGTTGCCCACGATCGACACCAGCTGAACCGGGAACTGCTGGTCCGCAAGGTAGTCCACCGCCTTCTGGGCATCCAAATAAGAGGTATATGAACCCACGGTGTCGCCTTGGGGGACGCTGCGGGATTCCTCAATGGCTTTGGGGGCACCAAAAATGTTAGACATAGCCCCATTGTGTCCCATGGACATGTGAAGCGGCTGGAATTCAGCTAAAAGAGAGCAGACTCGGTAGCCTGTAAACATGAGCACACATCCTTCTCGCGTCTTCGTGGCGCGCCTTCTGGGCTTGGACGTCTTCGACCCCCTGGGCGATCGTCTGGGCCGGTTGCGGGACGTCGTGGTGCTCTCCCGCGGGACCCGCGGCGCGCCCCACGTCGTCGGCATCGTCGTCGAGGTTCCCGGCAAGAAGCGGGTCTTCGTCCCCATGACGCGCATTACCTCCATCGACCAGACCCAGATCATCTGCACCGGGCTGGTGAACCTGCGGCGCTTCGAGCAGCGTGGTGCCGAAACACTCGTGGTGGCCGAGATGTTCGACCGCAGGGTCACGCTGGCCGATGGCAGTGGCGACGCCACCATTGAAGACATCGCCATGGACCAGCACCGCTCTAAGGACTGGTTCGTGAGCAAGCTGTTCGTACGCCGTGGTCACTCGCTCTCCCCCCTGAGCAGGCTCCGCCGGAACGAGACCCTGATCATCGATTGGGCCGACGCCCAAACCGGGGGCCACAACGAACCCCAGGCCGCCACCCAGTTCGTTGCCACGCACGAAGACCTCAAACCTGCTGACTTCGCCGAAGCCCTGCAGGAGATGAGTGATAAGCGGCGTTTTGAAGTCGCCAGTGAACTCCAGGACGAGCGGCTCGCCGACGTCCTCCAGGAGCTCCCGGAAGACGACCAGGTCACCATCCTCTCTGCGCTGGACGTGGAGCGGGCGGCCGACGTCCTTGAAGAGATGGACCCGGACGACGCCGCCGACCTCCTTGCCGAGCTCCCTTCCGCCCAAGCAGAAGAGCTGCTGCAGCTGATGGAACCCCAGGAAGCCGAAGACGTGCGCCGCCTCCTGGAATACGACGAAGACACCGCCGGTGGTTTGATGACTCCTGTTCCGGTCATCCTCCCCCCGGAAGCCACCGTGGCCGAAGCCCTTGCGCACGTCCGCCGCGAGGAACTGTCGCCGGCGCTGGCCTCCTCCATTTTCATTGCACGCCCGCCCCTGGAGACGCCCACCGGACGGTTCCTCGGTGTGGTGCATATACAGCAACTGCTGCGGTTCCCCCCGCCGGAGCCCCTGGGCAACCTCGTGGACAAGAACCTGGAACCTCTTTCGGACCAGGCCCACATCAGCGAGGTCGCCCGGACACTGGCAACGTACAACCTGAATTCGCTTCCAGTCGTAGACGACGACGGCCGCCTCGTGGGGGCGGTGACTGTTGATGACGTGCTGGATCACTTGTTACCGGATGATTGGCGCGCCCACGAGGACGATGCCCCGATAAGGAAACTTGGAGGCCGCATTGGCTGACAACAACGGCACCCGATCCCCCCGTGGCACGGCACGCCCGGGCAGCAGCCTGGATACGCCACTGAGTGGCCGTCAACGGATCCTCCCCAAGTTCTCCCCCAATCCTGACGCTTTCGGCAATGCAACAGAGGGTTTTGCCCGATTCATGGGTACGCCAACGTTCCTGGTGTACATGACCGTGTTTTGTGTGTTCTGGCTCGCTTGGAACTCGTTTGCGCCCACGGAGTGGCAATTCGACCGCATGGAGTTGGGCTTCACCCTGCTGACCCTGATGTTGTCGCTGCAGGCTTCCTATGCCGCACCACTGCTCCTGCTTGCCCAGAACCGGCAGGATGACCGCGACCGTGTCTCGCTCCAGCAGGACCGCCAGCGCGCTGAACGGAACCTCTCCGACACCGAGTACCTCACGAGGGAACTTGCCTCACTCCGCATCGCCTTGCGCGAGGTAGCCACCCGCGACTACGTCCGGGCCGAGCTCCGCAGCTTGCTTGAGGACATCATCGACGCCCAGGAAGAACTCCGCGAAAGCGAAGCCTCCGCCGACGGCACGGAGTCACCCGGGGAGAAGGTCAAGGAGAAGCTGAAGGAGAAGCGGGACAAGTCCCGTGGACCCCGCACCCAGCAGATCCCCAAGGTACGGCCTCCGCGGGCCGCCGGACCCCAGCATTCCACCGCCAAGCCATCCCCAGACACCCCTGAAAGCCGGGCCTGAACGTTATGAGCACCGCAACTGCCGAGGCGCTGCACGCTGCCCTGGCAACGGTTATTGATCCCGAGCTCCGGCGCCCCATCACGGAACTGGGAATGCTGGAATCAGTCTCTTCCGACGACGACGGGATGGTCCATGTTGCCGTCCTGCTGACGATTGCCGGATGCCCGCTGCGCGAAACCATCACCCAGGACGCGACCGACGCCCTGATGGGGGTGGATGGTGTTACCGGCGTAGACGTGGAACTGAAAGTCATGACTCCGGCCCAGCGTGAAGCCCTCAAGGAAAAGCTCCGCGGCCCGGGTGGCCAGCGCGGCATTCCGTTCGCCAAACCGGGTTCGTTGACCAAGGTGTACGCCGTGGCAAGTGGAAAAGGCGGGGTGGGCAAGTCCTCCGTCACCGTCAATCTTGCCTGTGCCCTGGCGGCCCAGGGCCTCCGGGTGGGAGTTGTGGACGCGGACGTCCATGGCTTCTCCGTGCCGGCCCTGATGGGTATCACCCAGAAGCCCACACAGGTGGATGACATGATCCTGCCTCCCGTGGCCTACGGCGTGAAGGTCATCTCGATCGGCATGTTCGTCGAAGGCAACCAGCCTGTGGCCTGGCGTGGTCCCATGCTGCACCGCGCCCTGGAACAGTTCCTCACCGACGTGTACTTCGGTGATCTCGATGCACTCTTCCTCGATTTGCCTCCGGGCACGGGCGATATCGCAATCTCTGTGGCACAGCTGCTGCCGAACGCGGAGATCCTGGTGGTCACCACGCCCCAGGCAGCGGCAGCCGATGTCGCCGAACGCGCCGGAACCATCGCCACGCAGACCGGGCAGAAAGTGGCCGGCGTGATCGAGAACATGTCGTTCCTGGAAATGCCCGACGGCGGTCGTATGGAACTGTTTGGAAGCGGCGGAGGCGCCATCCTAGCTGAGAGATTGAGCGCAGCCGTAGGCCACGACGTTCCCTTGCTGGGGCAGATACCGTTGGATATCCGTTTGCGCGAGGGTGGGGACGCAGGGAAGCCCGTCGTCCTGGCAGCGCCCGATACTGCCGCTGCCAAGGCCATGGAAGGAGTTGCCGCGGCCCTGGCCTCCCGGCCACGCGGGTTGTCGGGCATGTCGTTGGGAATCGAGCCCCGCTAGCATCTGTGGGCAGCAGGCACCACCACGGTGGTCCACGGGAAGCCGTGCAGGCTATTGCCTTAGGTTGCCTCAGTGTCGAAAGGAGCGGCTTCGCCTTCGGCGAGCCTCTCGATGACCCTTACAGGAGCCTTGGGCTTGGCCTCTTCGGCAATAGCGGAAGCAGCGGTGGCCGCGGCTGCCGGTCCTCCTGCGCTGACCGGTTTGGTGTCATCGTCCAGCAGGGCATCCTTGATGATGCGCCGGGGATCGTACTGACGGGGATCGTATTTCTTCCAGTCGACTTCATCGATGTCGATGCCGACTTCTTCTTTGATCTGCTCGCGGGCGCCGGAAGCCATCCGCCGCACTTCTTTGACCAGATTGGCCAGCTTTTGAGTGTATTCGGGCAAACGGCTGGGACCGATGACGAGTACGCCGATAATCAGAAGGAGTATGAACTCCGGGCCGTTGATTCCAAGCACGCTACGAAGATTACCTTGTCTGTGGTGCCGCTCATAAACCAGCGGGGCGAAGAAGGGTCTGAAGACCGCGAAGCAGCCTGGGGTACCAAGTCTCCGAGCCCCGTACGCGGGGAGCCTCCGATACGGAATCACCGGCCCGGACTATCTCCGGGACAGCGTCATCAGCACTCTCTGCCGGAAGGTCGGAAGCATAGCTGATCACAGCTGCCTGCGTGGAGTAGACGGCTTTCCATGGGGTTCCTTGCGTGACCGAGAGCTGCGCCGTCGTCGACTGTTCCTGCGGATCCTGCCCCGCGGGCCGGTGCTCCTCCACAATCGTGGCGAAATGACCGTTGTGCTCCAGCCTGATCTCCACGGCCGGATGGCCGTTGACCATGGTGGCCTGCGCGGACACGACGCTGAAGCCCATTCCGGCCAGCTCAGGGCATGCCCAACCTTCCTCCCTGAGGGCATCCAGTTGGGCGGAACTGAGGGTAACTGTGCTCCCGGCCCGGAATGCCGGCGCTACGGCGGACTCCATTTGCCCACCCGTCCACGCCCCGGCGAGTACGCCGGCGTCGTTGGTTTCCACGAACGCCTGCGGCTGCTCGTCCCCGGCCACGACAAAGGCCGAGGCGGCCAGGGCTGCAGCGGAGACCGTCAAGGTGCCGGCAGCAATGGCCGTGATCCTGAGACCCCGACGGATTCCATTCACCGGCGGGGTTGAGTCCAAGGTCTGCCCGGGATGGTTTGCGAGCCGTTCGGTGTGCTGGATCAACCTCGCTGCGAGGTCATGGCTGGCCTCAGGCACAGCAGCATCACGGAGGCGTTCAATGTACTGCCGTTCCTGGCGCTGCATGGCACGGCATTTCGCACATTCCTGCACATGCTCCGGGCTCCGGGAATGGCGCAGCGAAGCCAACTTTCGCCGGTACGAGGCTCCCGGGCGATGAGGACGTCGGGGCATCGACAACCTAGAGGATACTTGCGATGCGGGGCATCTTCAGGCGCGGCTTCCGGGCCTCGGCCGGACGGGGGTCCCGGTGGGCCAGTTTCTCCCGAAGCATGGTGCGGCCACGGTGGATACGTGACCTCACGGTGCCAAGCTTCACGCCCAAGGCTTCTGCGACCTCGTCATAGGAAAGACCTTCAAGATCGCACAGCACGACGGCGGCGCGGAAGTCGGGCGGGAGTTCCTCCAGTGCCCGCTGGACGTCGAGGTCGAGGTTGTTGTGTTCGAAGCTCTGTTCGGGGCCCGGCTCACGTCCGGGCAGCCGTGATTCCGCGTCCTCGGCAAGCGCGTCAAAGCGGATCCGGCTCTTGCGGCGGGCCTGGTCAAGGAACAGGTTGGTGGTGATGCGGTGCAGCCAACCATCCAGTGTTCCGGGCTTGAAGTTTTCGAGCGAGCGGAAGACCCTCACGAAGACCTCCTGGGTGAGGTCTTCGGCGTCGAACTTGTTGCCGGTCAGGCGGTAGGCAAGGCGGTACACCTTGGCGGAGTGGTTGGAAACCACTTCCTCCCAGCTGGGCATGACCCAGTCAGTGGCTGCCTCGAGGCCCTCCGATGTCAGGACTGGCGCAGCATTGGATGCCGGCATCGTCCACTCCCCTCAAACTGTGGTTCACCGATTATTCGGTGCCGCCCACCTCTTGGATGACCGGAGCAATATCATCCCAAGTTTGTCTGGGAATTTCCTGACTGGACATAGTTTTTCCCGCAAGGCTGAAAACATGGGCGGACACAGCGCCGGGGCGCTTGGCAACGGCGGTCCAGCGGGGGCAGACACAGTAGTCTGGTACAAACACCCCTACCCGCGGAAAGCGAATCCCTTCATGAGTGCCGACAAGTCAAGCAGCTGGTCCTACGCAGAAGATCTGCCGGCTGAGGATGACGTCATGTTGCGCGCCCGTGAGCGTTCCTTCGAGTTGGGGGTAACTCCCGTCAGTCCCGGTGTCGGCGCCGTACTGACGGTGCTCGCTGCGGCCTCCAAGGCGCAGACAGTGGTGGAGGTTGGCTCGGGAGCCGGAGTGTCCGGCGTCTGCCTGCTGCGTGGCCTGAGCCCCCAGGCCGTCCTGACCACCATCGACGTTGACGTCGAACACCTCAAGGCCGCCAGGGAAGCGTTCCTTGAGTCCGGCAGCCCGGCCAACCGCACCCGTACCATCTCCGGACGTGCCGCGGATGTCCTGCCGCGGTTGACCGACTCAGCGTACGACCTCGTGTTCATCGACGCCGACAAGCCGAACTTTCCCAAATATGTGGAGCAGGCGATCCGCTTGCTCAAATCCGGTGGCACGCTTGTCATCAACGACGCCCTGGATAAAGACCGCGTCTCCAATCCGGCTGCGCGGGACGCCACTACCGTGGTCCTGCGCCAGATCGGCAAGGCAATCCGCGACGACGAACGGCTGGCTTCGGCGATGCTGCCCACCGGCGATGGCCTTCTGGTGGCCGTCAAGAAGTAGACGCTTGTGAGGCGCCGGCACCCCGCAAGGTGGCCAGCCCGCCCACAGGTTAAACAAAAGCAGGGCTCCAGCTCACGCCGGGCCCTGCTTCGCAACTCTATTCGGTCACACCTACGAGGCATTCCTTGAGGTTTTCCGCTTCGGCGGCATTGAGCTCAACCACAAGCCGTCCGCCACCTTCGAGCGGCACACGCATGATGAGGCTGCGTCCCTCTTTGGTAACTTCCATAGGGCCGTCGCCAGTCCGTGGTTTCATAGCCGCCATTAGGAAAATCCCCTCCATTTGTCCCAAGTCACGCCCAACCCGGCCGGGCTGGATCCGCGTCGCAATTGCAGCCGGCGGCACCGCTTGGGAGGCCGCCATGGCCGGGCACTGTTAGGTGCTTTGTCCTTGCTCTTGGTCCATTATCCCGTACTTACCCGCCCGTAGCGAAATCAACGGCCTATTTGTCCGGGCTTTGTACATATTAGCGTTCGCGGGCAAAGGTCCACGTCAGGGCGGATAGTCGCCTCCTCCGGGCAGCGGGGCCCAAGCCCACAGCCACACCACCCAGACAATTTGGAGGAGGACGAACATCACCACTGCCGTCCCCCGGTATGCCTTCGACTTTGACAGCGCAGCTGCCGCCAGGGCCAGGGGGAACAATGGCAGGAGCATCCGGAAGGTGCTGGTCTGTGGGTGCAGAAAGACCAGGAGGTAGCCCATGTAGCAGGCACACCATAGCCGTAGTTCCGTCCCCAACGCCCGCACCGGAGCGGACACCATGACCAGCACAAACAGACCGGCGAAAACAAAGGGCGCCAGGACCCCAAGCACGGGACCGAACAGCATCCGGCCGGTGTCGAACCACGGCTTGAAAGGCACAAGATCGTGTCCCCGCCATGCCGTTTCCGTCCGCGTATAGGCTGCCGGGTCGCCGGTCGCCGCCCAGGCTATGGCCGGCCACGCGAGGGCGCCTATCCCCGTTGCCACCACCAACGCTGCCAGGGAAACCAGACTGCGCGTGGAGGAAGCAGTGTCCGTCGATGGCCGCCTGAACCGCTCCCACAAACGCCACAGCAGGAGCAACCCCACCATGGCGGCAAAGGGCACGCCCGTAGGCCTGGACAGGCACATCAGAAGGACCACGGGAATCGCTGTCAGATAGCGGCGCCTGACCACCAGCAACAATGAAGCCGCTAGCAGCAGCAGATTCAACGATTCCGCATAGGGCACTTGCAGAATAGGCGACACCGGGAAGGTCGAGACGAAAACAACGCCCCACAAAGCCGTGCGCTTCCCTGCGAATTCACGGAAGAGCTTGAAGATCACCAGGGCAGCGCCCAGCCCCGAAGCCATCGCGATAACCGTCAGGGCCTGAAGCGTGCCAAGGCCGGTCATGGCGGAGAGGCCTCGTCCCAGGAGCGGGAAAAGAGCGTAGAACGCCCAGGCGTTCTCCTTGACTACCCCGTTGGCATCTACCGGCAGGACCGAGGGATAGCCGTCATCGGCAGCCCGTTGGTACCAGCGTCCGTCCCAGATCGTGATGAAGTTCCAGTAGTCGGGGGCCGGTGGGAACCACGGGTTGGTTCCCTGCTGGAGCGCGGCCGCCATAAAGATGCAGGCACTGACCAGGCGGGCAGCCACAAAGATCAGCGATACCTGCAACCACCAGGGCCAACCGGACATCCTTGCCCCAGCATCCGCCGCGGCCCTGGAGAGCCTCGCAGCGGGTCCTTCGCCGTGCCGGGCCGGCGTCTGGACGGTCACTGCCCGGTACGGCCGGAATCGCCGTCCCCGGGCCGCTCCCGTACGAGCGCGCTGAGCCTCTCGATTTCGAGGTCCTTGGCCCGCAGCTGGTCGCGAAGGTCATCGAGGACCTGGTCCACCTGGTCCATCCGGTAGCCGCGCAATCCCAACGCGAACCGCAGGGAGTCGACGTCGGACGGCCGCGCCTCGGCCGGTAACAGCACCGGGGGCAGGTTGGGAACGGGATCATCGAGGCCCGTACCGATCGTGCGCCCACGGACGATTCCGGTGCCGAGGTACAGCGCCGCACCAACCAGGACAATCGCGAGAAACACCAGGAAAAAGCTCACAGTGTCCATCGTGCCAGAAACACGCTGCTACTCGGGGCGCTGCTCGCCCGTAGGTGTGGGAAGCGGGGCACCGTGAAGCACCCGGTGAACGGCATCGGCCGGGTCGTCGACCAACTGGATCAGGTCGAGGTCCTTTTCGGACACCATGCCCTCTGCCACCAAGGTCTCCCGGATCCATTCGATCATGGGTCCCCAGAACCGAACACCCAGGAGGACAATCGGGAACGAGGTCACTTTGCGGGTCTGGACGAGGACCATGGCTTCAAAGAGTTCATCGAGGGTTCCGAGTCCGCCGGGCAGCACCACAAAGCCCTGCGCATATTTGACGAACATCGTCTTCCGGGCGAAGAAGTACCTGAAGTTGATCCCCAGGTCCACCCACTGGTTGAGTCCCTGTTCGAACGGCAGCTCGATACCCAGGCCTACGGAGACTCCGTTGCCCTCGACAGCGCCCTTGTTCGCAGCCTCCATGGAACCGGGACCGCCGCCGGTGATGACTGCGACCCCGGACTCTGCAAGTTTGCGCCCGACATCCACTGCCATCTCGTAGTACTCGGTCCCGGGCTTGGTGCGTGCGGAACCAAAAACACTTACTGCGGGGCCCAGGTCGGCCAGGGCACCGAAACCTTCCACGAACTCGCTTTGGATCCGGAGAACGCGCCAGGGATCGGTATGGATGAACTGTCCGGCACCGCTCGTATCCAGCAAATGCTGGTCCGACATTCCCGTATCCGCCTGTTTGCGCCGAAGCTCCAAAGAGCCTTTGTGCTTGGCGGGCGCAATCTCCGAAGGCAGGGGCACGTGGGTGGTCCTGTCGTGGCCGTTGGCATCCGGGTTGGGAATTGAGTGCTGGCTGATGCTCATTGCCCAAGGCTAGCGCTTATGGACGCCAGCTCCATCGCAGCGACCCGCGGCTTGCATTGCAGTCTGGTATATGGCTGGGGAGGAGGTTTCTGTTCAGTCACGATCTTCAGGAACTTGCCGTGACCGTGGTCATATTTGCTTCTTTGTTCGCTAGATTCTTCGTATGACTACTCAAGCGTCCGGCGATGCCCTCGTCTCCCTGAACGGCGTCAACAAGCACTACGGTCAATTGCACGTCCTGAAAGACATCAACCTCCAGGTCCGGAAGGGCGAGGTCGTGGTTGTTATCGGACCTTCCGGGTCGGGTAAGTCCACGCTGTGCCGTGCGATCAACCGTTTGGAAACGATCGACGACGGCGATATCGCCATCGACGGGAAGAAGCTTCCCGAAGAAGGCAAGGACCTCGCCCACCTGCGGGCCGACGTCGGAATGGTTTTCCAGTCCTTCAACCTGTTCGCCCACAAGACGATTCTTGAGAACGTCACTCTTGGGCCGATCAAGGTCAAGAAGGTCGCCAAGGGCACCGCGGACAAGGAAGCCATGGCCCTCCTTGAGCGTGTAGGTGTCGGGCATCAGGCTCCGAAGCTGCCGGCACAGCTTTCGGGCGGACAGCAGCAGCGTGTGGCCATAGCCCGCGCCCTTGCCATGAAGCCCAAGGTGATGCTGTTCGACGAGCCGACGTCCGCGTTGGACCCCGAAATGATCAATGAAGTCCTGGACGTCATGATCCAACTGGCCAAGGAAGGCATGACCATGATCGTGGTGACCCACGAGATGGGCTTTGCCCGCAAGGCTGCCGACCGTGTGGTGTTCATGGCCGACGGCCAGATCGTGGAAGACGCAACCCCTGAGGAGTTCTTCACCAACCCGAAGAGCGACCGCGCCAAGGACTTCCTGTCCAAGCTACTGACCCACTAGCTCCTTACAGCCCGCACCCCCGGCCGTAAGGCGGCCATCCAATGAAAGGAACACCATGAAGTCTCTTATTACCCGGAGGAAGTCGCTCCTGGTGGCCGCTTCTGCTGCTCTTGCCCTCACGCTGAGCGCGTGTGGCGGCAGCAGCACCACCACTCCCCCTGTCGCCTCGGCGAGCTTCGAAGCCGGTACCACCATGGAAAAGCTGAACAAGGCACAGAAGATCACCATCGGCACCAAGTTCGACCAGCCGCTCTTCGGCCAGAAGGGCCTGGACGGCAAGCCTGTCGGTTTCGACGTTGAAATGGGCAAGGCAATCGCCGCCAAGCTGGGCATCGCCGCTGACAAGATCGAATGGGTGGAGACCGTGTCGGCCAACCGCGAACCGTTCATCGAACAAGGCCGCGTAGACCTTGTCATAGCGACTTACACCATCAATGACTCCCGCAAGGAAAAGGTTTCCTTCGCGGGCCCGTACTACGAAGCCGGCCAGGCCCTCCTGGTAAACAAGGACGACAACTCCATTACCAAGCCAGAGGACGTCAAGGGCAAGAAGGTCTGCTCCGTCACGGGCTCCACCCCTGCCAAAACCATCGTCGACAAGTACGGCGCCGAACTCGTTCCGGCAGCCAACTACACTGCTTGCCTGGAACCGCTCCGCAATAAGCAGGTTGTCGCTGTTACAACGGACAATGTGATCCTTGCGGGCTACGTCGACAAGGAACCGGATGCCTTCAAACTGGCATCCGAAGAAACCTTCACCAAAGAGCCCTACGGCATCGGCCTGAAGAAGGACGACACTGTCTTCCGCAACTGGATCAACGACCAGCTGGAGGAATTCGCCAAGGACGACACGTACAAGAAGGCCTGGGAAGCAACCGCGGGCAAGGTCATCAAGACAGTCCCCGACCTGCCGAAGATCGACCGCTACTAAAAGAACCGGTGGCTGTCGCCGTCCCCTGCCGGGGCGGCGACAGCCTTTCATCTTTAGGATTCAGTCCTTTTTCCGCCACAGACGAAGGAAGCCATGGACGCCATCTTCGAGAGCCTTCCCCAATATTGGGACGGATTTCTCCGAACCCTGTTCCTAGCTGTTGTTTCGGGCGTCATTGCCCTAATCATTGGCACCCTCCTGGCAGCAATGCGCGTGTCGCCCGTTGCCGCCCTGCGCGGTTTCAGCACGTTCTACGTTGAAGTCGCCAGGAACACTCCCCTCACTATTATTTTCTTCTTTTCCGCCATTGTGCTGCCCCGTCTCGGCGTCAAATTTGAACAGTTCGAAGTCGCGGCAATCATTGCTCTCAGCAGCTACACCGCCGCATTTGTCGCAGAAGCCGTGCGCTCGGGCGTCAACAGTGTTCCCGTGGGCCAGGCGGAAGCCGCACGCAGCGTCGGAATGACGTTCACCCAGGTCCTGGGGCTGGTTGTCCTGCCCCAGGCGCTCCGCACCGTTGTACCCCCCTTGATCAACATCATGATCGCGTTGGTCAAGAACTCATCCGTTGCCGGCGCGTTCTTCGTACTCGAACTTTTCGGCTATGGCCTTCAGCTGTCCAATAGCCGGGGCGACGCAGTCATGTGGATCCTGATCGGTGTGGCCTTCTTCTACCTCCTGATCACTGTGCCGCTCGGACTTCTTGCCCACTTCGTCGAGAAAAAGGTGGCGATTGCCCGATGACTTCCGTTCTCTATGACGTACCCGGCCCCAAGGCCAGGCGCATGTCCCTCGTCGCCTCGGTAATTGGCGCGCTCATTATCCTCGGTGGAGTGATCGGCGCCATCGTCATCCTGTCCTCGCAGGGCATCTTCAATGCCTCGCGATGGGAGGTCTTCGTCAACGAATCCGCCAAGGACGTCTGGACGCAGCTGGGCTTGGGTCTGCTGGCCACCCTGCAGGCCGCAGGTGTCGCCGCGGTGATCGCTTTTCCGTTGGGCGTCGCCTTGTGCCTGCTCCGAATATCACTGATTCCGTGGATACGTATTCCCACACAAGTGGTTCTCGAGTTCCTCCGCGGCATGCCGGTGGTTCTCATGATCTTGTTCGTACTGCTAGTGTTTGCCACGAGCCCGTTCGTGGCCGTTGTCAGCGGCCTCGTGTTGTATAACGCAGCCATATTCGCTGAGATCCTGCGAGCCGGCATTCAGTCCCTCCCGAAGGGGCAACGTGAAGCGGGCCTGGCGATTGGTCTTCGCAGCTTTCAATCGCGAATGAGCATCGAGTTTCCGCAGGCTATCCGGCGCATGCTGCCCTCGTTGGTGGCACAGCTGGTAGTTCTCCTTAAGGACACTTCCCTCGGGTACATCGTGGCCTACGAGGAACTCCTGCGTAAGGTGAAGCTCATTTCGGACCTCGAGCCCAGCCTCCTGTTCTCCGCCTTCTTTGTCGGAGCAGCCATCTACATCCTGATAAACCTCTCCGTTTCGCGCTTGGCCATTTGGATCGAACGCCGCGGATCCAGGAAGGCAGCCGGCGGCATGGCCTCCGCCATCAAGACGGTGGATCTCCAAGTCAACGCAGCGGGCACGGACAAGAAGTAGTCTCACGCACCTCGAACTCTCTCAAGAACGAAAAACCCGGGATGCCGATTCTTTCCAGAATCGGCATCCCGGGTTTTTCACGCTGATGAATCGGATATCAGATAGTTACGCACGGCCTCGAGCTTATGCTTTCAGGACCGAGCCCACTGGACACGTAGATATTGATCTGACCGCAATATGTCCCTGCACCATTCATCGGCGCAAGCGGTGTCTTGAACGCCAATGCAACGAGGTCCCACGGCGGCAGCTGGGAAGTCTTGCACTCCCCTGCGAAGAAGGCCCGCAGCCAAACTGGCTGCGGGCCTCCTTCGCGTCATGGGCAGGTTATGCCGACGGCGCCAACCACGTCCTCAGTGCACGGAGGCACTCACGGATGGCGTCGGCGTCGACGTGTTCGTTGTCCTTGTGCGCCAGCAGCGGATCGCCGGGGCCGAAATTCACCGCCGGGATTCCCAGCTCGCTGAACCGCGCGACGTCGGTCCATCCGTATTTGGGTTTCGGCTCGGCGCCCACTGCGGCAACAAAGGAAGCAGCCGCTGGGTGGTTCAGTCCCGGTCGCGCGCCGGCAGCGGCGTCCGTGCGGACGACGTCGAAGCCTTCCAGGAGATCGCGGACATGGGCCTCGGCCTCATCCGGGGTCTTGTCCGGGGCGAAGCGGTAATTGATTTCCACCACGCAACGGTCCGGGATCACGTTGCCGGCGGTTCCACCGTTGATCTTCACCGCGTTGAGGCTCTCACGGTAGTCCAGGCCGTCCACGTTGATGGTTCTGGGCTCGTAGGCAGCCAGGCGTTCAAGAATCGGGGCTGCAGCGTGGATGGCGTTGACTCCCATCCAGGCCCGTGCGGAATGGGCCGTCTCACCGAGCGTGGTGGCCTCGAAACGGCTGGTTCCATTGCAGCCGCCTTCCACCGTGCCGTGGGTTGGCTCCAAAAGGATGGCGAAGTCACCCTTCAGCAGGTCTCCGTGGTTGCGGACCAACCTGCCAAGGCCGCTCTTGACCGCTTCCACTTCCTCGTGGTCGTAGAAGACGAAGGTGACGTCCTTGTCCGGCTGCGCTCCGTCGTCGAACAGTGTTGCCGCAAGGGCGAGTTGAACTGCGACGCCGCCCTTCATGTCAGTGGTGCCGCGGCCGTACAGGACACCCTCCCCCGGCGTGCCCGATTCCCAGGTTGCCGGTACAGTGCCGAGCGATCCCTCGACGGTGGGCAGGGGAACAGTGTCCAGGTGGCCGGCAAGGATCACCCGTTCAGCTCGCCCGAGTTCGGTCCGGGCAATAATGGCATCGCCATCGCGGACCACCGTGTAGGCAGGGATGGCGCGAAGGGCAGCCTCCACGGCATCGGCCAGTTCGGTCTCGTTGCCGGAGACGGAGTTGAAGTCGATGATCGCGGCCGTCAGCAGGGCAACATCCTGGCGCAGGTCAAGAAGGGCGGGAGCAGGGTTCAGGGTCACCCGTCCAGCTTAATGCCAACAAATGCGACTTCACCGGCATGAGACGCGTTTCAGCCGACCTCCGCCTGCTGGATAGACTTGGCCCATGACTGAAACTGCTTCCTCCGCTGCGCCCGCAAACGCGCCCACCAACGATCGATCAGCTTACGGATTCGGCCTCGCCACCATAGCCACTTCGGCATCAGGGGAAGCAACCGTTCTGGACGTCTGGTTCCCGGCACCGTCACTGGGCGTTGCCGCAGAGACCCTGCGTGACGTCGACAACGCCGACCCCGCACTCACAGCACTGGCAGAAGAGGGCAAGGACGCCGACCGCGGCACCGAGCAGAAAGTGGTCTTCGCACAGATCGACCTCGACGCCGCCCCCGCGGACACGGCCGACGCCTACCTCCGGCTGCACCTCCTCTCGCACCGCCTGGTCAAGCCGAACAGCATCAACCTGGACGGCATCTTCGGAAAGCTCCCCAACGTGGTCTGGACCAACTTCGGTCCGGCCGCCGTTGACGGTTTCGAGCTGACCCGCGCCCGCCTGCGCAAGCGCGGCAACGTCGTGGTCTACGGCGTGGACAAGTTCCCCCGCATGGTTGACTACGTCGTCCCCACCGGGGTGCGGATCGCCGACGCCGACCGCGTCCGCTTGGGTGCCCACCTTGCCGAGGGCACCACGGTGATGCACGAAGGCTTCGTGAACTTCAACGCCGGAACCCTGGGCACCTCCATGGTGGAAGGCCGCATCTCCGCAGGCGTCGTGGCCGGTGACGGTACAGACGTCGGTGGCGGCGCATCCATCATGGGCACCCTCTCCGGTGGCGGCAAGGAAAAGATCGCCTTGGGTGAGCGTGTTCTCCTTGGTGCCAACTCCGGCGTGGGCATCAGCATCGGAGATGACTCCGTGGTTGAAGCCGGCCTGTACGTCACCGCGGGCACCCGCGTCCGCGTCCCGGGCCCCAAAGACGAAAACGGCGAAGACACCAGCCAGATCATCAAGGCTGTGGAACTCTCCGGCGTCCCCAACTTGCTGTTCCGTCGCAACTCCACCACTGGCGGTGTGGAAGTCCTCCCCCGCAAGGGTCAGACGGTGGAGCTGAACGAAGCGCTTCACGCCAACTAGCAGGAGGATATCCGTGCGCCGGTTCCGCCGCGCCATCGTAGCGGTGCTGGCTCTGGCCCTGGTGGCAGGCGCCATCTACGCGATCGTCGCTGTACTGCAGCGCTCCGAGACCCTGGTCACGGAGCGCTGCACCGCCGTCGTCGGCTCCGAAAGCCACGAGCTCGCCACGGACCAGGCTGCGAATGCTTCGCTCATCACTGCCATCTCGGTCAAACGTGGCCTGCCGCCCAGGGCCGCGAGCATTGCCTTGGCCACTGCCATGCAGGAATCCAGGCTGCGCAACATCAATTACGGTGACGACGCCGGCCCTGATTCCCGCGGCCTGTTCCAGCAGAGGCCCTCACAGGGTTGGGGGACCGAGGCGCAGATCATGGATCCGGTCTACGCGAGCAATGCGTTCTACGACGGCCTGGTCAAGGTGCCCGGCTACGAGACCATGGAAATCACCCAGGCTGCCCAGGCAGTCCAACGCTCGGCCTTTCCCCGCGCCTACGCCCAGCATGAGCCCATGGGCCGGGCCTTCGCATCCGCGCTGACCGGACATTCGGCGTCGTCACTGAACTGCGAACTGCGCATGCCGGAAGCGGCCGGCGACCCTGCCGTCGTCGTGGATGAACTCACGACGGCGTTCGGCACCCAGGCGGCCACCGTCCAGGGCCGCACGATACAACTGGAGCTGACGGGCACCCAAGCCTGGGCTGTAGCCCACTGGGCCGTTGCGAATGCAAAGGCGTTGTCCATCACGCAGGTGGATGTCGCAGGCCAGACCTGGAACCGCGAAAAACGCGATGGTTGGCAAGCTGGCGCTGCATCTTCGGATGCTGTCACCATCACAGTGTCAGCTCCCACCACGTGAGTTTTTGTACAGCCAATGCCCTTAAGAGCGCTCCTTAAGGGCATTAGCTGTACAAAAACTCCATCAGGCGAGCATCTCAACCACGGGCTGGACGTAGCTTCGGAAGGCATCCGGCTGGGACATGAGCCGGTGGCTCATGATCATCGTGTCAGGCTCCAGGTACCACGCCCGGGGCTCGTTAAGCGGCAATTCGATGATGGTGAGGTCGAAATCCCGGGAGCTGCGGCCCACCTCCAACAGCCGGTCTTCCACCATTTCGCTGAGGACCTGGTTCAGGCCGCTTGCCGCTCGTTCGGCTTCAAGCCGGGCGTATTCGTCAATCCTGTCCGTGGCCCATCCCAAGGCCGAGCCGAAATGGGCTTGGAGGACTCTCTGGAGCGCCGGCGAGTTACCGAAAGCCTTGAAACTTGGAGGCTCGAGTTCGGACACCGGCTTGGGGTAGGACTTCACCAGGCTTTCCCACCAGGCTTCCCATTCGGTTTTGAGGGCGTTGATGCCGCCCACGTCGGAGGTGAGATGGCTGTGGTCTGCGTGTCGGACTTTGGGGTCCGCGTGGGAGAGGCTCGGCTTTCCCGCGCCGTCCAGGCCGGCAACATCGCGCAAATACAGGGCGATGAGCATCGGTCCGGACGTGTCCATGGTGATGCGCCACCCTTGGCCGTCTGATACGTGCATCCCAAGACCTCCATCAGCAGGATACCGACATCACCCAGTCTATTCCTGATGGGCTGCCCTGTCCCATGCCGATAGCAGGGCTTTGGCGTACCGGCACTAGGACTCCGCTGGCTCCGCCAACGTCTTCAAGTGCGATGCCAGGACATCACTGCATACCTCGGCCGTCATCCACTCAGGCTGAAGCAAGGCGTGCATACAGAGCCCGTCCAAGGTGGCCAAAAGGCGCTCTGCTTCCGTCACCAGGGTTTGCCTGGCATCGGCCTGGCCGGGGTTCAGAAGCAGGATCAGCCGCCCAATGGCGGCTGCCACGGTCCGGTGGCTCCGCTCAGCTTCCGGGGCGAGGACGGGCTTGATACGGGCGGCATGCCTGAAGGCCATCCAGACACAGGCGTCTACGGCGAGTTCCTCATCCAAAGGCAGGAACTGGCCGAGGAGATTCAGGACGGCTGCGTGGTGTCCCGGACTGCCGGCGACTTCCAGTTCAACGTCGGACAGCGCCGTCTCGAGGCGCCCGGCGATGCGGTCAATGACGACCCCAAAGGAGAAGACCAGTAGTTCGTCGCTGCTGGCAAAGTAATGACGTACCGAGCCCACGGCCAGTCCGGCCTCGTCGGCTACTTCCCGGAGGGATGCCCGTTCCAAGCCATCGCTGGCAATGATCCGGAATACAGCTTGGACAACTTCCTGGCGCCGGGCTTCGGCATCAACAATTTTGGGCACCAGTCGTTTTTAGCACGAACGTGCTTCAACACCGCTCAATACGAAGCGGCGTGGCTCCGATTTCCGATAGCGTAGGGACCATGAAAATTCTTGTCACGGGTGGCACCGGTTACATCGGGTCCCACACCGTCTTGTCCCTTCAGGAAGCCGGCCATGACGTCGTCGTGCTGGATAATCTGGTGAACTCCAGCGAGGAATCCCTGCGTCGGGTGTCCGAGCTCACCGGCAAGAACGCGGCCTTCCACAAGGTTGACCTGGTGGATGAGCCCGCCGTCGAGGCCGTGTTCGACCAGCACCAGATCGATGCCGTGATCCACTTCGCGGGTCTGAAGGCTGTAGGAGAATCCGTCCAGGAGCCGCTGGCCTACTACTACAACAACATCGTTGGCACCCTCAACCTGCTCCGCGCCATGGACAAGCACAATGTGCGCTCCATCGTCTTCAGCTCGTCGGCCACCGTCTACGGCGAGCACAACCCGATCCCCTACATCGAAAAGATGGAAATCGGCGCCAACAACCCGTACGGCCGCACCAAGGAACAAATCGAGGACATCCTCTCGGACCTCGGCAACGCGGACGACCGCTGGCATATCGCACTGCTGCGCTATTTCAATCCAGTGGGCGCCCACCCGTCCGGCCGCATCGGGGAAGACCCGCAGGGCATTCCGAACAATCTTGTCCCCTTCATCGCCCAGGTAGCGGTTGGACGCCGAGAGAAGCTGATGGTGTTCGGCGGCGACTACGATACCCCGGACGGCACGGCCCAGCGCGACTACATCCACGTGGTGGACCTGGCAGAGGGCCACGTAGCAGCCCTGAACTACATTGCCGACCGTGCCGGCGTCCGGCGCTGGAACCTCGGCTCCGGCCGTGGGTCTTCCGTCCTGGAGGTCCTGCGGTCCTTCGAGAAGGCCGTGGGCCAGCCGATCCCCTATGAGATCACCGGCCGCCGTGCAGGCGACCTCCCCGCCTTCTGGGCCGACGCATCCTCTGCGCTGGCGGACCTCGGATGGTCCACCACCAAGACCGTGGACCAGATGTGTGAAGACCACTGGCGCTGGCAGAAGAACAACCCCTTCGGCTACAACGCTTCCTGAAGCAACGCGGGGTCACTTATGGCCCCCTGGAGGCCCCAACATGGGCCATAAGTGACCCCGCGTTGCTTTTAGGGGCGGAAACAACGACGGCGGCCGTCCCACCTCGCGTGAGGTGGGACGGCCGCCGTCGTTATTGGCCTGAACCTAGTTGGCCGGGTAGTTGCGCTCCGGCTCCCCTGTGTAGAGCTGCCGCGGGCGGCCGATCTTGGTCTGGGGGTCGTTGATCATTTCGCGCCACTGGGCAATCCAGCCCGGGAGGCGTCCAATGGCGAACAGAACGGTGAACATCTTCTCCGGGAAACCCATGGCCTTGTAGATCAGGCCGGTGTAGAAGTCGACGTTCGGGTACAGCTTGCGCTGGATGAAGTAATCGTCGGCCAGGGCCTTCTCTTCGAGGCGCATGGCGATATCAAGCAGTTCGTCGTTGCCGCCGAGCTTGCCCAGGACTTCGTGTGCCGTTGCCTTGATGATCTTGGCGCGGGGATCGTAGTTCTTGTAGACACGGTGTCCGAAGCCCATGAGGCGGACGCCGTCTTCCTTGTTCTTGACCTTCTCCATGTAGTCCTCGGGCTTGATGCCGTCGGCTTGGATCTGGCGGAGCATCTTCAGGACGGCCTCGTTGGCGCCACCGTGGGCGGGTCCGAAGAGGGCGTTGATGCCGGCGGACACCGAAGCAAAGAGGTTCGCGTTGGACGAACCCACCAGGCGGACGGTGGAGGTTGAACAGTTCTGCTCGTGGTCTGCGTGCAGAATGAGCAGGAGGTCCAGCGCCTTGACGACAACCGGGTCCATTTCGTACTGCTCAGCCGGGAGGCCGAAGCTCAGGCGCAGGAAGTTCTCCACGAGGTTCATGGAGTTGTCCGGGTACAGCATGGGCTGGCCGATGGACTTCTTGTGTGCGTAAGCGGCGATGACGGGCAGCTTGGCCATGAGGCGGATGGTGGAAACTTCCACGTGCTCCGCGTTGAAGGGGTCCAGCGAGTCCTGGTAGAACGTGGACAGCGCCGAAACAGCCGAGGAAAGCACCGGCATGGGGTGGGCGTCGCGCGGGAACCCGCCAAAGAAGCCCTTGAGTTCCTCGTGCAGGAGCGTGTGGCGACGGATGCGCTGATCGAACTCTTCCAACTCCGTGGGGGTGGGAAGGTTGCCGTAGATCAGCAGGTAGGAAACTTCGAGGAAGCTCGAGTGCTGCGCGAGCTGCTCAATGGGGTAACCGCGGTACCGCAGGATGCCTGCGTCGCCGTCGATGTATGTGATGGCCGAGGTGGTGGCCGCTGTGTTCATGAAGCCGGGGTCATAGGCAACGGCGCCCGTCTGCTTCAGCAGCTTGGAAACGTCGTAGCCTTCGTTTCCTTCTACAACCTTGATGCGCGGCAGTTCGAGTTCGCCGCCGGCATGGCGCAGTGTCGCGCTGGTGGTCTCAGTCATGGAGTCCCCTTCATGAGGCCTTTGGGCCTCTATCGAACGCTTGTCCAACCACCTTCTGGTGCCGCCGCCTTCGGCCCCGCTGTCGCAGGGCTCCAACGGCCGGAGTGCATTCTTAGAGAAGGCCACCATTGATAGTCAGTTAAAAAGCTACCGCCAGTAACCCCGCGGAACTAATCCGCAGCCTCCGGTTACTGGCGGAATGGCGCTATAAGTGGCGCAAGTCACAGCATTGTTATGCGTTGGCGACAAGCCTCTCAACGGCGGCATCGATCCGCTCGTCACTGCCGGTCAGAGCGACGCGGACGAAACCGTTACCGGCGTCTCCGTAGAAAACTCCCGGCCCCACCACAATGCCCAGTTCCGCGAACCTCGCCACCGTGTCCCAGGTGGCCTCGCCGGCTGTGGACCACAGGTAAAGCCCGGCCTTGGACTGGTGGATCTGCAGCCCGAATTTCTCCAGGGCGGGCACGATCCTCTCGCGCCTCCCCCTGTACAGATCTTTCTGGGCGAGGACATGGCCGGCATCGCCCAACGCCACGCGCATGGCCTCCTGGACGGGGAACGGCACGATCATGCCGGCATGCTTGCGGCTGTTGACCAGGTTGGCGATGATCGCGGAATCACCGGCGACGAAGGCTGCCCGGTAACCGGCAAGGTTGGATTGCTTACTCAACGAGTAGACGCACAGCAGGCCATCGGTGGAGCCGTCTGTGACCCTGGGATCCAGGATGCTGGGGACAGCCTCTCCCCCGCGCTGGGCATCCCATTCGCCCCATCCCAGTTCTGCGTAGCACTCGTCCGAGGCCACCACTGCGCCCATTTCGCGGGCCTGGGCTACGATCCGACGAAGCGACTCGACATCCCGGACACTTCCTGTGGGGTTGCCCGGAGAGTTGATCCAGACCAACCGGACCTTTGCACGGGTTGCCGGATCCAGCTCATCCAGGTCATCGGCAGCAACGGCCGTGGCACCTGCCAGTGAGGCGCCAATGTCATAGGTCGGGTAGGCGACCGTGGGCCGGACGACCACGTCACCGGCGCTCAATCCCAACAGGAACGGCAGCCAGGCCACCAGTTCCTTGGAGCCCACCGTAGGCATGACGTCCTTCGGGTCCAGCCCGGGCACCCCGCGCCTGGCGGCGAACCAGTCGACGACAGCCTGGCGCAGTGCCTCGGTGCCGTGCACCGTCGGATAGCCGTGGGCGTCCGCTGCGTTGGCCAACGCGTCCCGGATCAGTCCAGGGGTGGGATCCACCGGGGTTCCGATGGAAAGGTTCACTGCGCCGCCCGGGTGTTTGGCAGCCTTGGCGACATACGGCGCCATGGCTTCCCAAGGGTAGTCAGGCAGGTTCAGGCCGAAAGCCGGTGCCGCTGAGATCAACCTAGCTACCGCCCTTAGTGGTCTTGGTTCTGCGGGGGCAGGGCAGCGATGAACGGGTGGTCCTTGCCCGTGTTGCCGATCTTGGCAGCCCCACCCGGAGAACCGAGGTCATCAAAGAACTCGACGTTGGCCTTGTAGTAGTCGGCCCACTCTTCCGGGGTGTCATCCTCGTAGTAGATGGCCTCTACCGGGCATACGGGTTCGCAGGCACCACAGTCGACGCACTCGTCGGGGTGGATGTAGAGGGAACGCTCACCTTCGTAAATGCAGTCGACAGGGCATTCTTCAATACATGCCTTGTCCTTGACATCCACACACGGCTGCGCGATTACGTACGTCACGTCCCAGACCTCTCCACGGTTTGTCCCGGCGATGGCCGGGTAATACTGCCGGCATGATGCCGGGCACTCAACTTCTGAGCCTATTATCCAACAGTGCGATCACGCCAACCTAGCCCGCGTCTTAGTATGAAACGGTGAATCCGCCACACTTGCCTCCCCGCCAGTTCCTGCTCAACGCAACGCCGGGCATCCGGGTGGTGGTGCGGTACAAGATCGAGGAAGGCCTCACCGACGCCCTGGGCTACTTGCTGGGCAGCAACGACACCGTTTGCACGGTACGGACCCGCACCGCCGACGTCGAAATTCCCTTGGCGTTGGTCATCGCGGCGAAAGAGGTTCCGCCGCCACCGCCGCGGCGACAGGCGTCCTAGTTCGAAGGCGGCTGGCCGCCACGAGCATGACCAGTGTCACAGCGCCGATCCCAAAAACCCAGACGTTTCCGACGGCGTCGCCCAGCACCAACTGCTTGGACGGCCCCGCCGACGACAAAACGCCGACGGCGGCATAACCCACCACGCCTGCCACCGCCGTCGGGACGACCGAGCGTGACCAGGCGGCGAGCCACAGCTGAACCGAGGCGAGAAGCAGCAACGCGGCGGCTACGCCCCAAGGGATCCCGACGCCGGCCCACTGGATGGCCTGGCGGTGCAGTGCCGTTCCTGCCGCAGCAACGAAAAGAGCCGCCGGTACGGCCGCGGCTATGCCACGGACCGTACCGGCGACTCCCTTCTTCATGCAGCTGTCCTTGACCGGTTCAGAACCAGCGGATGCTAGGACTTGGCGCGGGCGCGGTTGGCCTTTGCGCGCTCGTTGGAGTCCAGGATGACCTTGCGGATACGGATTGCATCCGGGGTTACCTCGACACACTCGTCTTCGCGGGCGAATTCGAGGGACTCTTCGAGGGTCAGATCGCGCGGCGGCGTCAGGTTCTCGAAGGTGTCGGAGGAAGCTGCACGCATGTTGGTGAGCTTCTTTTCCTTGGTGATGTTGACGTCCATGTCGTCGGCGCGGGAGTTCTCGCCAACGATCATGCCCTCGTAAACCTCGGACGTGGGCTTGACGAAGAAGGAGCCGCGTTCCTGCAGGTTGATCATCGCGAACGGGGTCACAACACCGGCGCGGTCGGCGATCATCGAACCGTTGGTGCGGTATTCGATGGGGCCGGCCCACGGCTCGTAGCCCTCGGAGATGGAAGCTGCGATACCGGCGCCACGGGTGTCCGTGAGGAACTTCGTGCGGAAGCCGATCAGGCCTCGGGCCGGAACGATGAATTCCATGCGGCACCAGCCGGTGCCGTGGTTGGCCATATTGGTCATGCGGCCCTTGCGGGCTGCCATGAGCTGCGTTACGGCGCCGAGGTACTCTTCGGGGACGTCGATGGTCATGTGCTCCATCGGCTCGTGGATCTTGCCGTCGATGGTCTTGGTAACAACCTGCGGCTTGCCAACGGTCAGCTCGAAGCCTTCGCGACGCATCTGCTCCACCAGGATGGCGAGGGCGAGCTCGCCACGGCCCTGGACTTCCCAGGCGTCAGGACGCTCGGTGGGCAGAACCTTGATGGAGACGTTACCGATGAGTTCCTTGTCCAGGCGGTCCTTCACCTGGCGGGCGGTGACCTTGGCGCCCTTGACCTTGCCGGCCAGCGGCGAGGTGTTGATACCGATGGTCATGGAGATCGCGGGATCATCCACGGTGATCAGCGGCAACGGCTGCGGGTTCTCGGCGTCCGTGAGGGTTTCACCAATGGTGATGTCCTCGATGCCGGCAACTGCAACGATTTCACCGGGACCGGCTTCTTCGGCAGGAACACGGGTCAGGGCCTTGGTGGCCAGCAGTTCGGTGATCTTGACGTTCTTGAGTTCGCCGTTGGCGCGTGCCCAGGCAACGGTCTGGCCCTTGCGGAGCGTGCCGTTGTAGATGCGGAGCAGGGCGAGACGGCCAAGGAACGGCGATGCGTCCAGGTTGGTCACGTGAGCCTGCAGCACGCCGTCCGGGTTGTACGTCGGAGCCGGGATGTGCTCGATGATGGTCTTGAAGAGGGGCTCAAGGTCCTCGTTGTCCGGGGCCGAGCCGTTGGCCGGCTGGTCCAGGGATGCGCGGCCGACCTTGGCGGCGGCGTAGACAACCGGAACCTCGAGTACCTTGTCCAGGTCCAGGTCCGGAACTTCGTCCGCGAGGTCGGAAGCGAGGCCCAGGAGCAGGTCCATGGACTCGTGGACAACCTCGTCGATACGGGCATCAGGGCGGTCGGTCTTGTTGACCAGGAGGATGACCGGCAAGTGCGCAGCAAGGGCCTTGCGGAGCACGAAGCGGGTCTGCGGGAGGGGACCCTCGGAAGAGTCAACCAGCAGGACAACGCCGTCGACCATGGACAGACCGCGCTCCACCTCGCCACCGAAGTCGGCGTGGCCAGGGGTGTCGATGACGTTGATGGTGATGGTCTCGCCGTTGGACGACGGGCCGTTGTAGGCAACCGTGGTGTTCTTGGCGAGGATGGTGATGCCCTTTTCGCGCTCCAGGTCACCGGAGTCCATGACGCGGTCCTCAACCTCACCGTGGGAAGCGAAGGAGTTGGTCTGCTTGAGCATGGCGTCGACCAGGGTGGTCTTACCGTGGTCAACGTGTGCGACGATCGCGACGTTGCGCAGATCGCTCCGCGACGCAGTGTTGGTGATGGTTTCAGACATGCGTTAATGACTCGATTCAGTGGTGAAGTCAGCTGTTTGTATCCGCGCGCATACCTGATCGACTTGATCGGAACACACAGCGAAAAGACCCCGGGACACAGGGCACCTGCATCCAGTCTAAACGCAGATGCATTTCTGAGCCTAAAAAGCAAGCCATCGGGCCACGAATTGTGGCGTCAGTCACAGCAGGTCACGTGTTCGTAAACACAAGTCAAGATGCTGGATTTTCCCGCTCCCGTGCCCCATGATTGCAGCAGAACCAGTGCCCCACGGAGACCAATCAATGCGCCAATCTTCGGCCGTGTTTCGCATGATCGCACCTTTGATCGCCGTTGGCGTCCTTACGGTCGGTTGCGGACCAAGCCCAGTGCCAACCAGTGCCCCCTCACGATCCGCTGCGCCCGCGCCCGCCCAGACGGCCGCCGCTGACAAACCACTCAGGGTTGCCCCGCAACCCAGCGCCCTGAATCTCCCGGCAGGTTCCCTGTACAAGAATCCGACGAACAACCGCAACGAACTGGTGCTGGCCGATGTCCGCCACACCGCCGTATTGATCGGTGATTCCCAAGCCATGCCGGCGGGTTCCTGGCCGCAGCAAGGCATCGCAGCCCTCGGCTACAAACTGCATGTGGTGGGCATGGGCGGTACCGGATACGTCGCCACCAACGGCAAGACCGGCAACTACATTGACGCCCTGCAACGCGGCGACTGGGTTCTCCCCTATGGCGAGCCACCGTTGATCGTGGTGGAGGGCGGCGGAAACGACGCCACGCAGCGCGCCACGGATGCTCAGATCACCGGCAACGCCGAGCGGCTGCTGGCCGCCTTGAAGACCCGCTACCCGGGCTCCCGCCTGGCCATGATCGGCACCCTGGCCCGCGGCGTCAGCAACGGAGGCGGACGACGTACGGAAGTGGACGCCCTCCTGGGCCGGATCGCCGCCAAGCACGGTATTCCGTTCGTCAGTGCCGGCGATTGGCTCACCCGATACGACGCCATCAGTGACCTTCAGGACGGCGTTCATTTGAGGGCGACCGGACACGCGAAGCTTGGTGTCGCCCTGGCGCGCGAGCTAACGGCCCTGGGCCTCGCTGCCCGCCCGGACAACCCGCAGCCGGCAAAGTAGGCGACCGTACTAAACGGCAAGAGCCGGTGGTTCCCTTTCCAGGGAACCACCGGCTCTTCTGCTGTACGGCAGCGGGATTACGACGCCGGTCAGGCCACCGCGGGCGGCAGCAACAGCGAACCACCGGGGATCGCATCCAGGAGGGCCTGCGTGTAGGCCTCGCGGGGATTGTCGAAAACCTCGTCCGTGCTTCCCGTTTCCACGAGCTTGCCCTTTTCCATGACGCAAACGTGGTCTGCGATCTGACGGACCACAGCGAGGTCGTGGGTGATGAACAGGTAGGTCAGCCCGAGGTTGTCCTGCAGGTCGGCCAACAGGTTAAGCACCTGGGCCTGCACCAGGACGTCCAAAGCGGAAACGGCCTCGTCACAGATAATGACTTCCGGGTCCAATGCCAGTGCACGCGCGATGGCGATACGCTGACGCTGGCCGCCGGAGAGCTCGTTCGGGTATCTGCGCATGGTCGACTGCGGAAGCGCCACCTGATCCAACAGCTCACGAACCTTCTTTTCGCGGCTGGCCTTGGTGCCGATTTTGTGAGTACGCAGCGGCTCTTCGATGGTTCGGAAGATGTTGTACATCGGATCCAAGGAACCGTAAGGGTCCTGGAAGATCGGCTGCACCCTGCGGCGGAACTTAAACAAGTCCTTGCTGTTCAACGTTGATGTGTCAACGCCGTCGAAAATGATCTTCCCCGAGGTGGGTTCCAACAGGTTAAGCACCATCTGCGCCACAGTCGACTTACCGGAGCCGGACTCGCCCACAATGGCTGTGGTAGTCCCTCGACGAACGGAGAATGACACTGCGTCCACAGCCTTGAAGTCCGTGGTCTTGCCGATGCCGCCACGAAGTTTGAAAACCTTGGTCAGGTCTTCAACCTTCAGGACCTCTTCAGGCAGCGCGGATTCAACGACCACAGGTTCGCTGGGCGCCAACAGTTCGTCGGACTCAACGCCCTGTTCCTTGGCAACCTGAATACGCCGGGAGGCCAAGGACGGGGCCGAGGAGACCAAGCGCTTGGTGTACGGGTGCTTCGGGTTACGCAGCAACTCGAGGGACGGACCGGATTCCACAACCTGTCCCTTGTACATCACCACCACCTTGTCCGCCCGCTCGGCAGCCAGCCCGAGGTCGTGGGTGATGAGGAGTACAGCGGTCCCCAATTCGGACGTCATCTTGTCCAAGTGGTCCAGAATCTGTCGCTGGACGGTCACGTCGAGTGCCGACGTGGGCTCATCCGCGATCAGCAAACGCGGCTGGCAGGAAAGGCCAATGGCAATAAGCGCGCGCTGGCGCATTCCGCCCGAAAACTCATGCGGATATTGCTTGGCACGACGCGCCGCATCGGGAAGACCAGCTTCGGACAAGACCTTGGCGACATCCTCCGGCCCGGACGGAAGGCCGTTGGCTTTCAGCGTTTCCTTGACCTGGAAACCGATCTTCCACACCGGGTTGAGGTTGGACATCGGGTCCTGCGGCACCATTCCAATGGAGTTGCCACGAAGCTCAATCATCCGCTTTTCGCTCGCATGGGCAATGTCTTCGCCGTCAAAAAGGATCTCTCCGGCAGCCACCCGCCCATTGCCCGGAAGCAAACCAATGGCTGCCAGGGCGGAGGTGGACTTTCCGGATCCGGACTCGCCCACAATCGCCACGGTCTCACCCGGCATGACAGTGAAGTGCGCGTTCCTGACGGCGTTAACCTCGCCGTTGCTTGTCGCGAAGTTGATTGCCAGGTCCCTGATCTCCAGCAACGGACGTTCGAGGCCAGCGGATTCTTCTTTGATGTGAACGGAAGGGTTCATGGCTTGGCCTTTCATCGTTTACGCGCTTTCGGGTCCAGAGCATCACGAAGGGCGTCACCCAACATGATGAAACTCAGAACGGTGATGGAAAGGGCGATAGCCGGGTAGAGCAAAGGCATGGGATTGGATCGCAACGATGCCTGCGCTGCCTGGATGTCGTTGCCCCAAGACATCACGCTTGGTGGTAATCCGATGCCGAGGAACGACAGGGTGGATTCCGCCACGATAAATGTGCCCAGCGAGATGGTGGCAACAACAATGATCGGAGCCAGAGAGTTGGGCAGCACGTGGCGAAGCAAGGAGCGGAAGCGCGAAACACCCAATGACCTTGCAGCCATGACGAAGTCCGCATTCCGCACCTCAATGACGGCGCCTCTGGTGATTCGGGCAATCTGCGGCCATCCGAAAGTAATCAGAATCAGGATGAGCGTCCACACCGTGCGGTTGGCCCGGAAGACGGGAAGCTGCATCATGACGATTGCGCCAAGGATGAGGGGCAGAGCAAAGAAGATATCAGTGAGCCGAGCCAGGAGTGCGTCAGCCCAGCCACCGTAGTAACCGGCGAGGGCACCCACTGTGCCGCCGAAAATGACAACTCCAAGCGTGGTGAAGAGGCCAACTGTCACAGACGAGCGCGTTCCGAAGATGACGCGTGCGTAGACGTCGCAGCCCTGTTTGTTAAAGCCGAGCGGGTGGCCGCTGACAGGTCCGCCGTTCGAGTTGGCCAACTGGCAAGCTTCGCCAGAGGGATCGATCGGTGAGAAAAGGCCCGGGAACAGAGAGACGACGACTACGACCAGGATCATGAAGGCCGAAATGATGAACAGAGGCTGCTTACGCAGATTCTTCCAGGCCTCTCCCCAAAGACTGGAAGGGGCTTGGTCTTCTTTTACCTTGTCAGTGGCTTGCAGTGGCGTCTCTTCGAGGTCCGCAACGAAGTGCTCGATGTGACGCGGGGCTGTGTCCTGCCCCGTCAGGTTGTTATCAGGCGTCATAGCGGATCCTCGGGTCAAGCCAGGCGTACAAAAGGTCAACAATCAGGTTCGAGACACAGTAGACAAGCACCAGAACTGTGACGATCGATACCACGGTAGGTCCTTCGCCGGACAGGACTGCCCGGTACAACCTGTTGCCTACGCCAGGTACGTTGAAGATACCTTCGGTGACGATCGCGCCACCCATGAGGGCGCCAAGGTCAGCACCCAGGAACGTGACAACGGGGATCAGCGAGTTGCGCAGAATGTGCACGTTGACCACACGGAAACGGGAAAGCCCCTTGGCAGTGGCCGTCCGAACGTAGTCGGCGTTCATGTTCTCGATAACACTGGTTCTGGTCAGTCTCAAAACGTAGGCGAAAGAGGCCAGCCCCAGGACGATCGCCGGAAGAATAAGGTCCGGTATGGTCGCAGCCGAACTCACGGTAGGTTTAGCCCACCCCAGCTGGACGCCGATAAAGAACTGCAAAAGGAAACCGAGCACGAAAATCGGGATACCGATGACGATCAACGAAGCGATCAGGACAGTGCCGTCAAAAAGCTTGCCCTTGCGCAGACCTGCGATGAGACCAAACGCAATGCCAAAAACACCTTCAAAGATCAGTGCCATGACAGCCAGGCGGGCCGTAACCGGGAACACTTCGCCAAGGACGGCAGCGATGGGACGCCCGGAGAAGTCCTGGCCCAGATCAAACGTAAAAATGCTCTTTAGGTAGAGCAAGTATTGAACGATAAACGGCTGGTCCAGGTTGTATTGCGCCCTGAGCTTTGCCGCGACGGCTTCATTGACAGGCTTGTCCCCAAAAAGTGCCGCAATGGGGTCGCCCGGGAGGCTGAAGACCAGGAAATACACAAGGAGGGTGGCCCCCAGGAAGACAGGAATCAGCTGGAGGAATCTTTTCAGGATGTATGTGGCCATTAGCGCAATACACCCCGAACAGCAGGCACCCGGTCCAGGGGTGCAGCGGAGTTGTTCATCGAAGAACCTTTTCGTTCGATGTGCAGGAGTTCAGGGCCGACGGTCCAAGTATGCCTGCACAAGGACGCCCAACCGGAGTTGGGCGTCATTGATTTGCAACGCGATACGGCGGCGGTAGCGCCTCTAGAGCGCCCCCGCCGCCGATCGTTATTTACTTGCCAGTGATGTTGTAGTACAGCGGGACGCCGTCCCATCCGTAGTCAACATTCGAGACGCCGGTGCTCCAGCCACCCTGCGATACCTGGTACCACAGCGGGATAGCCGGGAGGTCCTGCAGAAGGATCTCCTGGGCCTTGTTCATGGCCTTGTTGCCTTCTGCAACCGAGGGGGCCGAGAGTCCGTCAGAGATGGCCTTGTCAAAGGCGGGGTTCTCGTAGCGGGCATCGTTCGAGCCTGCGCCGGTCTTGTAGATCGGTCCCAGGAAGTTGTACAGCGACGGGTAGTCTGCCTGCCAACCTGCACGGATCGAACCGGTCAACTTACCGGACGTTGCAAGGTCGCGGGCTTCCTTGAAGGTAGCGAACGGAAGACCCTCAGCCTTGATACCAAGGTTGTTCTTCAGCTGGTTGGTAACGGCCTCAACCCAAGCCTTGTGGCCGCCCTTGTCAGCGTTGTACGCAATGGTGAAGACCGTGTTCGGGTCCCACTTCTGAATGGCGTCGGCCTTGGCCCACAGATCCTTGGCCTTGGCAGCATCGAACTTGAGGTTGTCGGAGCCCGGGATGCTGTCGCTGTAGCCGTCCAGAACCGGTGCCGTGAAGTCCTTGGCAGGCTGACGGCCACCGCTGAAGATTACCTTGGTGATCTCTTCGCGGTTCATGGCCATGGAGATTGCCTGGCGGCGCAGCTTGCCCGCTTCTCCGCTCCACTCGGGGAGGTACTCGGGAATGGCGATGGTCTGGTTACCGGCATACGGCTTCTCGATGAAGCGATCGCCGAGGTCGGTCTTGAAGTTCGCGAGGGCGCTCGTGGGGATCGTCTGGAGGATGTCCAGGTTGTTGCCCAGGAGATCCTGGTAGGCGGCGTCATCGTTCTGGAAGATCTTGAACGTCACGCCACCGTTCTTGGCCTTACGGGGACCGTTGTAGTCGGCGTTCGGAACGAGCTGGATCTGCACGTTGTGCTGCCAACCGTTCTCAGCCATCTTGTACGGACCGTTGCCTACCGGCTTCTCGCCGTACGTCTTCGGGTCCGCGAGTGCTGCGGCAGGGACCGGCATGAAGGCGGTGTAGCCGAGTCGCAACGGCCAGTCCGACTCAGGCTGCTTGAGTTCGACCGTGAAGGTGGTGTCATCCACAACTTTCAAGCCGGACATGGTGTCGACGGTGGAACCCTTGGCACTGGTTTCGTCGTAGCCCTTGATGCTTTCGAAGAAGGTTGCGCTCAGCTGAGCGTTCTTCGCTGCTGCACCATAGTTCCAGGAGTCAACAAACGTCTTGGCCGTGATGGCGTCGCCGTTGGTGAACTTCTGATCCTTCTTGATCTTGATGGTGAAGTTCTGCGCGTCAGGTGCCTCAATGGACTCGGCCAGTTCATTGACCGGCTTGCCGGAGGGGTCGTAGCTAACGAGCCCGGAGAAGATCAGCGTTGCGATCTTTCCGCCGCCGACCTCGTTGATATCTGCCGGCATCAGCGGCCGCTGCGGTTCTGAACCGTCAGCGATGATGACCTTGTTGGGGTTACCGCCGGATGCGCCGGAGTCGTTGTTGCCGCCGCCGCCGCAACCGGTCATTGCGAGGGCGATGACCGCCGCTACGCCTAGAGCTTTGGAAGTGCGCGAGAAACGCATTCCGCCTCCTATGAGTCGGGAAGTTGATCAGGGGAATTTTGGTAGGTTCCCCCAAGGCAAGGCACAGATTCCTACTGTGACGTTGCCTACATGTGAGTGTAAGCCTACCCACATTGCGTCCGAATGTTGGAACATGCTGGCCAAACTGTAACCGTTCCGCAACCTCCACATGCCTAAAACGGCGGGAATTTCAAGTCAAACACTACCCGGTGGTAGCATTCGCTGTCTGACAGCAGGACAGGACGTTTTTCAGGCGCAGAAACAACCCCGTCTCGGCTTCATCTTTCGCCCGATGGATGGGCTGGGTCAATGGCAACGGCAGCTCCGTGCCAGCTGTTCCCGTTGGCTTTCCTTGAACCTTAAAGTTCTTCATACTGTTGAGGCCCCTCCCGGCGAACCGGGAAGGGCCTCAATTTATGGATCCTAGTAGTCGTTGAACGACACCTTTACCTTGCCGCCATCCAGGCTGATGTTGGCGCTCAGTGATACTGAGGTGGTGTCCGTTGTGGTCTTCCAATCCGGCGTCCCGAAACCATATGAGTTGTCCTTCTCATAAGTGACGGTCGCTTTCCCCGGATTCGACGTGCGTACACGCCACGGGGTTTCGCCGTAGCCCTTGCTGACAACGAACGTGGGCTTGGTGGTGAGTGCCCAGCGGAAGTTCTTTGTGTAGCGCGAGGAACTGTAGCTGTTCAAGGGGCAGTTGGCCGGCCGGGCCTCGGTGGACTTCACACATTCAGCCAGGTAGGCATCGATTTGGGCCATTGCCTCTGACTTCAATGCTTCTGAAGCTTCCACCTTCAGGCTGGCCGTTGAAGAAGTCGACACGGTGCCGATGGTCACCATCGTGGTCAGCTTAGGAGCTGACAGATACTTCTCCGAGGACGGCAACTCTACCGTGTACTCGCCAGGCAAGGCGGGATACGTCACGGAGCGGCTGTCAGAGAGGTTGACATCAACTGACTGTCCATTGATCAGGAGGGTTTTCACCGGGGTGTCGGACGAAATGCGCAAAGTCCGGGGAGACGCGGAGTCCATGACCCAGTGATCATCCAAGAACTCCGGGTTGGACTTATGCAAACGGTAGGTCGTTTGCTGTTTCCGGCCGTCCTGGTACATGGCGGCAACCACGGTGGCTGTGTCGTTTGAGACATTCGTAGACACGATCTCAAACCTGTCGATGCGCTTGCCCGCCTTGGAATAGACCTCATCGGTCAGCAGAATTCGCTGGTCAGTGGCGACGCCGGGATCGGCGATGGCCATCGCCTTGGACGCCTCGCCATTCTGTAGCGCCTGGAGGTAGCCGGCGACGGCTTTGTCTGGTCCGTTGTTGCCCTTGATCACATCGACGGCGATGAATGCCCCGACGACCAGTACGACGACCAGACCGGCTGCTCCCAGGATCAGACCAAGCTTGCGCTTCGCTTGGGCAGTCATGGGCTCTCTGGGTGCCAGGGCCGGGTGAGCCGCAGCGGGAGCCGGCACGGATTGACCGTCACCAGGTGCGGTGGCAGCCTGTTCAGCAACGACAGGCTTGGCGGGAGCGATCCTGCCGGCCAGGGACAAGGGCACATACCTGCTTAACTGTGGCGCCAGGAAACGGGCTGAAACTTCCGTTGCGCCGCCCCAAAGCAGCAAGATGAACGGCGTCCACCACGCCAGCGTCATACTGACGGCCCCCGAAGCCAGTGACCCGGCGTCGAACGTTCCTGTTACGCCACTGAGCCACGTCATCAACGTCCCGGCCACCAGAAAAGCAGCGGGAAGCAGGACCCAGTCGGTGATCTTGTTGCTGACCACCGGCCCCCGGCGCAGGTACCAGAAAACAGAAGCCACCACGACGGAGACCAATGCCAGGAGAAGCATCAGCCACCCGGCCCAGCCCGGCACGCCGAATTGGGTGAGCGCATTGCCGAATCCAAAGCTGATATCCGAGCCTGATGAATTAGACGACGAAGACAAGCTGGAACCGGAATTCCAGGTGCGGCTTACGGCACTCAGGTGGCCCAATCCGAACATGAAAAAGCCTGCCGTGGGCGCCCACAAAGGTGAAGAGAGCGAGGCCTGCCATCCGGACTTAATGCCGATGGCAATTACCAGGACGGGAATCGCAATGGCAAGAAATACACCATAATGAACGGCCACAGCTTCGAAGGCCCGACCGATTGCGGCACCCGGCCCACTAAGGGCCGGGACGCGCGGTTTACCCGACATCCGCCCCAAATATGCGGCGAGGGTTCCGAGGATCAGCGCAAAAATCACAGAGCCAAAGGTCACGGCCCCGATCGAGCTGACCTTCACATTGGGAATGGGCAGGTTCACGGCAAATATCGCACCGAAGGCGTTGACCAAGAGGGTGAAGACGAGGCCGGCTGTTGCTGCCTCGATCCAGATTCCGGCTGTGGTGTGGGCTTCGGACCGCTTTGCGGCAATCCGTGCGGCAAGGAACAGGACTGCAACTGAGATGGCAGTCAACAACAGTGGAACGGCAAAGAATGATGCCGAACCCTGGACGCTTCCGACTAACGGAAATGTTGCGTCGATGCTCGTGCCGAGCGCCCCAAGCTGGCTCATGACTACCAATTGAACGGCCAACTGACCCATCAGGGACCACGGGGACGGCATGCTGCTGCTATTGCCGCCGGAAACCATCGAATTGGACGGGAGATCGGTGTTGCCGCCGTTGCTGATGGCCACACCTATAAGAGCCAGAATCAGGAAGAGAAATGCGGTGATGAGAACGGCTGCATAGGAAATGGCCCCCACCAGGGCCCCCGGAATCAGCGACTTTGCGTCAAAAGAACTGACGACGCTGGACACCGGCCCAGTTTTGAGGCCGGCGTTGGTAGGGCCAATATTTTTGGTGCCGGTTTCTGCGCCGATGGCTGAATGGCTGTCCGGTGCCGCATTGTGCGGGACTGTATTCGGCGGCGGCCCGTCCGGAGCGGCAGTCGGTTGATGTGGTTCGGTCATAACAATTTCCCCCTATTGTTTTCTCTACTGCTCATGGTGCCATAGCCAGACATAATTCATGGGGTCGTCATAACCGGCGGACCGCTCCGGCAGACACCACGAAAAATATGCCGCCCTCCGATTCACGGGGGGCGGCATATTTCCATCAATTAAAATCTAGACGTTGAAGCGGAACTCCACCACGTCGCCGTCGGCCATCACATACTCTTTGCCTTCGATGCGGACCTTGCCACGGGACTTTGCTTCGGCCATGGAGCCCGCCTCGATGAGGTCATCGAAGGAGACCACCTCGGCCTTGATGAAGCCGCGCTGGAAGTCTGAGTGGATCACACCTGCTGCCTGGGGCGCGGTGTCGCCCTGGCGGATGGTCCATGCACGGGTTTCCTTGGGACCGGCGGTGAGGTAGGTCTGCAGGCCGAGCGTGTGGAAACCGACGCGAGCCAGCTGGTCAAGGCCGGATTCGGACTGGCCGTTCATTTCCAGCATCTCCCGGGCTTCTTCCTCGTCCAGTTCAACGAGGTCGGATTCGAGCTTCGCGTCAAGGAACACGGCGTCGGCCGGGGCAACCATGGCGCGCAGTTCTTCCTGCTTGGCGGGATCGCCAAGGATACCTTCGTCGGCGTTGAAGACGTAGATGAACGGCTTGGCGGTCAGGAGACCAAGCTCCTTGAGGTGGCCCATTTCGAGCTTGTCGCTCTTGATGGAGGAGAAGATGGTGTCGCCACGTTCCAGCACCGTCTGGGCGGCCTTGATGGCTGCCAGCTCTGCGGCATCGCGCTTCTTGATCTTGACTTCTTTTTCGATGCGCGGAATGGCGTTTTCGATGGTCTGAAGGTCAGCGAGGATCAGCTCGGTGTTGATGGTCTCCATATCGGAGCGCGGGTCGACCTTGCCGTCGACGTGGATGACATCGGGGTCGTCAAAAACGCGGACGACCTGCGCGATGGCTTCAGCCTCGCGGATGTTGGCCAGGAATTTGTTGCCCAGGCCTTCGCCTTCGGACGCGCCCTTCACGATGCCTGCGATGTCCACGAAAGACACGGGAGCGGGCAGCAATTTCTGCGAACCGAAGATTTCGGCCAGCTTCGCCAGACGGGGGTCAGGCAGGTTCACGACGCCTACGTTGGGCTCGATCGTGGCGAACGGGTAGTTCGCAGCGAGCACCTGATTGCGGGTCAGTGCGTTGAAAAGGGTTGATTTGCCGACGTTGGGCAGTCCGACGATGCCAATAGTAAGAGCCACGAGCATTGATTCTACCCGTAGGAAGCCCGTCCCCGCTTGCCCTGCACGGTCAGCACGCGTACTGCCGGTCCGCCTCGCTAAAACTGTCGCACCCCTGTGACAGGGTTGCCTTATGGATGGATTTGGATTGGTTTTGGCCTTGCTGATGCTGCTGGTTGGCGCTGCGGTTGGTCTCGCTGCCGGCTACGTTGCCTTCCGACGCCGGGGCGCTGGCTTGGAAGAGGACTTCGACGCCGTCTCGTCGCGGCTTTCGGAGGCGACGGCGCAGTTGGCAGCGGCCGACGCCGAGCGGCGGCTTTTGTTTACGCAGAACCGCGAGTTGAGCGCGGCCAGGAACTCCGACGGCAGTGTTCTGCGGGCATTGGCTCCCGTAGCCGAGAAACTTACGGCGGTACAGCAGCAGGTGTCATTGCTGGAGCGTGACCGCGTGGAGCAGTACGGACAGCTTGCCCAACAGCTGCAGGACGCACGCCTCTCCGATGAACAACTCCTCAGGTCGACCCACGCGCTGGCTTCCGCCCTTCGTTCCAACAGCGCGCGTGGCCAGTGGGGCGAGGTGCAACTTCGGCGCGTAGTGGAGGCGTCAGGGATGCTGCGGCACGTCGACTTCCACGAACAGGTGCATTCGGGCAGAACCGAGAATACGTTGCGGCCGGACCTCGTGGTTCAGCTGCCTGGCGGCAAGCAACTTGTGGTGGACGCCAAGGTACCCCTGGCCTCCTACCTCGCTGCCCAGGAGCAGTTGCATGGAGACGGGGCCTTCGGTGAATCGGTAGCCCCTGCCAGCAACCAGGACTCGAAGACACTCCTTGCACAGCACGCCAAAGCGCTCAAGGCCCACATCGATGCACTGGCAACCAAGAAGTACTGGGACATTCCGGGTAACTCCCCCGAGCTGGTGATCTGCTTCCTTCCGGCGGAGTCGATCCTGGCATCCGCCCTAGAGGCCGACCCGGCCTTGCTGGAGCACGCTCTGTCCCGGAACGTCGTGCTTGCCTCCCCCGGCACGCTGCTGGCAGTCCTCAAATCAGTGGCCTTTACTTGGCGGCAGGATGTCCTCACGGACAGCGCCCACGAGCTGTTTGAGCTCTCCAAGCAGTTGTACGAACGGATGGGCACACTGGGCGAGAACGTCAGCAAGCTGGGAAGCTCTCTCAAGACCTCCGTTGATCGCTACAACGCCATGGTAGGCACCTTGGAAGCGCGGGTGCTCCCCACGGCCCGCAAGCTCAACACCATGGACGATGCCGGACTTACGGCCCCGCCGTCGGTGGAAGCCGTCCCCAGGGCGCTGGCTGCACCTGAACTCCTTGAAAACAGGGAAGATCGGGATTCAGCAGCCTGACTGAAAAGACCCGTTGCGGGCCGTCCGTAGACGGCCCGCAACGGGTCAATTGTCCGGATCCCAGTGTCTGGGTTTGAGACCTAGGATGAGGGGCGGTTTCCGCGCCCGCCCAGGGCACGCGTGACGTCGCCTGCCTTCTTCAAGGTTGCACGCAATTCCTTGGGCAGCGAGAAGAGGAGGTCTTCCTCTGCCGTGACAACTTCCTGGACTTCGCCATAGCCATAGTCCGCGAGCAGTCGCAGGACGTCCTGCACCAGGACTTCAGGAACGGAGGCCCCGGAGGTCACGCCTACGGTAGCCACGCCTTCGAACCAGGATTCGTCCACTTCGTTCGCGAAGTCGACGCGATATGAACTCTTGGCCCCGTATTCGAGGGCAACTTCAACCAGGCGTACTGAGTTGGAGGAGTTTGCTGAACCCACAACGATCACCAGGTCGGCCTGCGGAGCGATCTTCTTGATGGCTACCTGGCGGTTGGTGGTGGCGTAGCAGATATCGTCGCTGGGCGGATCCTGCAACGTCGGGAAGCGGTCCTTCAGCAGACGGACCGTTTCCATGGTCTCGTCCACACTCAGCGTGGTCTGCGAAAGCCAGATGGTCTTCTCTGGGTCACGGACGGTGACCTTGTCTACCTCGTGGGGCCCGTTGATGATCTGGATGTGCTCGGGAGCTTCGCCGGCCGTACCTTCGACTTCCTCGTGGCCCTCGTGGCCGATGAGCAGGATGTCGTAGTCTTCCTTGGCGAAGCGCACAGCCTCTTTATGGACTTTGGTGACCAAGGGGCAGGTGGCATCGATGGTGCGCAGGCCACGGTCCTCAGCCGACTGGACAACAGCGGGGGAAACGCCGTGTGCCGAGAAGATCACCAAGGCGCCCTCGGGAACTTCGTCGGTTTCCTCCACGAAAATGGCACCCTGTTCTTCCAGGGAGCTGACCACATGGACATTGTGGACGATCTGTTTCCGGACATAGACAGGCGGCCCGTAGTGCTCCAGGGCCTTCTCAACAGCGATGACAGCCCTGTCGACACCGGCACAGTAGCCGCGCGGAGCTGCAAGCAGGACCTTCTTGGGACCCATAACGGGAGCCGCTGCCTGTACCTCTTCCGGAGATCGCCGTCTGCGGGGCACCGTTGGCATCGGGATGGAAACTGCTGTGCTGGTCATGCCTCCATGCTACCGGCCCGGCCTTTAGCTCAGGGCAGAACGTGACCGTTGTCGCCCTGAGACCACAGCTGCTATGACGCCCACCACAAGGACAACGCCGGAGACGACCGCTGCAATCACAACCCACTGCCCGAAGCCGGCGCGGGCCGCAGTGAGGAACTCATCCTTGAACAGCTCCGCCACACCGTTGGCGCTGTCGAGGTTCCCCACCACTCCCCCGGCAAGATCAGCCCCGGCAGTCCAAAGGGCTGCAAGGGCGAGCCCGCCAAGTCCGAGGAACACCAGAACCAGGGAACGGCGTCGAGAGGCAACGAGCGCCAGAAGAGCCGAAACTACAGCGCCAAGGGCCGCCACCCACCACAAGGGAGCGAACGTCGCGACCCGCTCGACGAGTTGTCGGTGGGAAGGCTGCCCCAGCGATACCAGGCTCTCGGCCGGAACATCAATGCGAATAGTGGTGGCCTCGGCGAAGTGGTCGCGAACAAGCCTGACCATGGGACCGATGTCCAGGACAAGTGCGGTACTGCCACGGGCTTCCTCGGCTTGGTCCACTGTGCCGAAGTTGAGTTTGTGGCTGTTCCTGACAGTATCCTCCCAGGCCTTCGGATAGTCGCTCCACGACTGCATGCCCGAGGCAGCTTTCCGCAGGGCATCGGCGGCCAGCGATTGAATGGGATCGGGGAGTTCCACTGAGGACTCAAAGGTCCCTACAGCGGCCGCAGCCAGCCTGCCCTGGAATCCGGGGTCATTTCCCAGGGATCCGGCGATACGGACAAACCCTTCTTCCTTGACGATGTTCTGGTCCACCCACGCGGTGGGAACGGCGACGGCCGTGAGGAGCACGGCGAGGACCACTCCAACTGCTGAGACAAAAGTACGCAAGGTCATCCTTGGGGTTGGGGGCAGTGCCACCATCCTAGGTCTGTCCACATGATAGGAAAAATGTCGGAGCCGGCGGTAAAGCTATGGATAGAGTTGGAAGGCGGCCGGCATCCAAGGACGCACCCCTGAATGAGGACGACAAGAATGCAGCCACAACCACAGCGACCGGGACAGGCACGGATCAGCCATGTCCGCTGAAGCGACGCCGGAATCAACCCTTCCCGGGACCGCTGCCGAAACCAGCCCGGACAATCCCTGGCCTCTGCAACTGCTGTCCCGGAAACTCAAAGCCCACATTGAGCGTGCACCGGCGGCGTGGATCGAGGGCCAGGTCATTGAAATGAACCGCAGGGGCGGTAACGCCTTCCTCACTCTCCGCGACGTCGACGCCGAGATTTCCCTGCCGGCCTCCGTATGGTCCACCGTGCTGGACCGGCAAAAAATTCCGTTGGAGCGCGGTTCACGGGTGGTGGCGCTGGTGAAGGCGGACTTCTGGGTCAAAACCGGGCGCCTGAACATGTCGGTCAAGGACATCAGACCGGTTGGCCTCGGTGACCTGCTTGCGAGAATTGAAAGGCTGCGCCAAGCCTTGGCAGCTGAAGGCCTGTTTGCCGATTCCCGGAAGAAGAAGCTGCCGCTGCTCCCCCACCGCATTGGCCTGATCACCGGCAGGGACTCGGACGCCAAGAAAGATGTCATGCGTAATGCCGCCCTGCGGTGGCCCGCAGTGGAGTTCGATGTCAGGGAGGTGGCCGTCCAGGGCAACACCGCTGTTTCCCAGATCATTACCGCTTTGAAGAAACTTGATGCCGATCCCCAGGTGGACGTCATCGTACTGGCCCGTGGTGGCGGCGCATTGGAAGACCTCCTGCCGTTCAGCAACGAGGACCTTATTCGCGCGGTCTCGGCGGCAAGCACCCCGGTGGTCAGTGCCATCGGCCATGAAGCCGACAGGCCAATCCTCGACGATGTTGCGGACCTCCGCGCTTCCACGCCCACGGATGCCGCCAAGAGGATCGTTCCGGACGTCGCAGAAGAACTGGCCATGGTCCGGCAAGCGAGGGAGCACCTGCGCCGCGGCATCAGTCGCATGGTGGACCGCGAAATGGACAGGCTTCATTCCCTGAAATCACGCCCTGTCCTTGCCTCCCCGGCAACCATGGTGGACGCCCGCGCCGAGGATATCCATCGGCTCCAGCGCAGAACACATTCAGCGGTCAGCACGGCCGTGGTGAGGGCACTGGACCAAGTGCATCACCTGCGGGCCCAGGTCCGGGCACTGTCACCCCAGAAAACCTTGGACCGCGGTTACGCCGTTGTCCAGCTCGTTGGGGAGGACCAGGCAGGGCACCATGTGGTCAGCACTCCCGATGAAGCTCCGGACGGGACTGCACTCGCCATTCGGGTAGCCCACGGACGATTCAAGGCCGTCTCCGCCGGCCACGGGGAAATCCTGGAACCCTGATTTCCCCACAGCCCTGCAAACCCACGCAAAGGACATCATGACCGACAACAATCCATCAGCTCCCGGGACCGATCCTCTGGACTCACTAAGCTACGAAGAAGCCCGCGAGCAACTGGTCGCCGTCGTCAGTCGGCTCGAGGCCGGAGGGGCCAGCCTCGAAGAGTCCCTGGCCCTCTGGGAACGCGGCGAGGCCCTTGCAAAACGCTGCGAGGACTGGCTGGAAGGCGCCCGCAAGCGCCTGGCTACCGCCCGCGACGCAGGGAACGACGCCGGAGCTGCCGCCGGCTCCGACTGACGCCAGCAGGAACGGAAGCCCTAGGAGGCTGCCACCAGAGCGCGTTCGGCTGCGACGTCGAAGTCGGCCTTGGGCCAGTCCAGTTCCAGGCCTCCGAGGGCGTCCAGCAGCAGCTGTTGAACAGCGATCCTGGCGTACCACTTCTTGTTTGCCGGCACGACGTGCCAGGGAGCAACTTCCGTTGAAGTCTTCTCAAAAGCGATGTCGTAGGCCGCCATGTAGTCGTCCCAGTAGGCGCGCTCGGCGAGGTCGCCCCGGCTGTACTTCCAGTGTTTGGCGGGATCGTCAAGCCGGGCGATGAGACGCTCTTTCTGTTCGTCCTTGCTGATGTTCAGCATGACCTTGACGATAGTGGTGCCCTGCTCTGCAAGGCGTGCCTCAAAATCGTTGATTGCCGCATACCGCCGCTCCAGTTCCTCGCCATCCGCCCAGGCGTGAACGCGGTGGATCAAGACGTCCTCGTAATGCGAACGGTCGAAAACGCCCACCATGCCCGCAGCAGGTGCCTGCTTCTCAATCCGCCACAGGAAGTCGTGGGACTTTTCCTCTTCCGTGGGTGCCTTGAAAGCGGCCAGGTGTACGCCCTGTGGGTCCATGGCGCCCACCACATGGCTCACAATCCCGCCCTTGCCCGCAGTATCCATGGCCTGCAGGATCAGCAGGAGCCGTTTGGAGCTGCCGAACTTGCCCTCGGCGAAGAGTTGCTCCTGCAGCCCGGCCAACCGGTCGTCCTGGGCGGCAAGCAGCGCCTTGCCGTCAGCCTTGGCCCCCGGGTAGCCGGGAGTGGATTGGGGGTCAACGCCAGCCAGCGAAAAGCCCGGGCCAACCTTCAGAACTTCGGCCGGACTCTTGGCGAACTCAACTGCAGCAGCCATGTGGCGGTACCCTTCTGTCCGGCCGCGCCCCGATGGCGCGGCTATGCACCTCAGGCTAGTTGCCCGGGTACCTCGACAGGAAGTCCGCCATGCGGCCAATCGCTTCTTCGATGTCCTTGACGTTGGGCAAGGTCACCATCCGGAAGTGGTCCGGACGAACCCAATTGAAGGCACGCCCGTGGGAAACCAGGATCTTTTGTTCCTTCAGGAGGTCAAGGACAAACTTTTCGTCGTCCCTGATGTGGTACACCTCAGGATCCAGTTTCGGGAACAGGTACAAGGCACCCCGGGCCTGCTGGGTGCTGACTCCCGGGATGGCATTGAGGAGGTCGTAGGCTTTGTTGCGCTGTTCCAGCAGCCTGCCGCCGGGCAGGATGAGGTCGTTGATGCTCTGGTAGCCGCCCAGCGCAGTCTGGATGGCGTGCTGCGCCGGGACGTTGGCACACAGGCGCATGTTGGCCAGGAGGTTGATGCCTTCGAGGTAATCCGCAGCGTCCTTCTTCGGCCCGGAAATAGCCATCCACCCGGCACGGTAACCGCACACACGGTAAGCCTTTGACAGGCCGCTGAACGTCAGGCACAGGACGTCGTCACCGGTCAGTCCAGCCAAATTCACATGCACGGCGTCTTCGTACAAGATCTTTTCGTAGATCTCATCGGCGAAAAGCACCAGGCCGTGCTTCTCCGCCACGGCCACAATCTTCTTGAGCGTCTCCTCCGGGTAAACGGCACCCGTGGGGTTGTTCGGGTTGATCACCACGATGCCCTTGGTCCGTGGAGTGATCTTCGATTCGAGATCGTCAAGATCGGGCTGCCAGCCGGACTCCTCATCGCAGAGATAGTGCACCGGGCGGCCACCGGCCAGTGCAACCGAGGCCGTCCACAGCGGGTAGTCCGGGGTGGGGATCAGAACCTCGTCGCCGTCCTCGAGCAAAGCCATAAGGGACATGGTGATGAGTTCGCTGACTCCGTTGCCCAGGTAAATGTCGTCGACGTGGATGTTTTGGATGCCACGGGTCTGGTAGTACTGCGATACCGCTGTCCGGGCCGAGAAGATACCGCGGGAATCGCTGTAGCCCTGGGCGTTCGGGAGGTGGCGGATCATGTCCACCAAGATGGCGTCAGGCGCTTCAAAACCAAACGGGGCCGGGTTTCCGATGTTCAGTTTGAGGATTCTGTGACCCTCCGCCTCCATCTGCTGGGCGGCCTGAAGAATCGGTCCACGGATGTCGTAGAGGACATTATGAAGCTTGGTGGACTGCTTGAATTTCGCCATTCCTCAAATATGCCACACGGGTGATGCAGTTCAGCTGAGACTTAACTCACATATACGACGACGGCGGTGACGGAGCCGCGCGGGTCCGTCACCGCCGTCGTACGCGGTTTTATGCGGATGCTACTTAACGATGCCCTTGTCCTTCAGCCAAGCGGCTGCGGCGTCCTTGGGTGCCTGCTTCTGGTCGCCACTGACGGCCCTGTTCAGGTTGATCAGATCGTCGGTGGTGAGGATTTTGGAGACGTTGTTGAGTGCTTCCTTGGCCTTGTCCGTCATCTTTGCCTTGTTGTAGAGCGGCAGGACCTGCTGGGCCTTGAAGTTGTTCTTGGGATCTTCAAGAACAACGAGGTCGTTGTCAACGATGGACGGCGTGGTGGTGTAGATGTCGGCCACCTGGACCTTGTCTTCCAGCAATGCCTGCAGGGTCAGGTTGCCGCCGCCGTCACTGAACGGCTGCAGGCCCTTGAGTTCGCAGTTGTAGTTCTTCTTCAGACCGGGGAAACCGTACGAGCGGGTCTCGAACGTGGCCGGGGCAGCCATGGTGAAGTCCTTGCACACCTTGGCCAGGTCCTCGATGGACTTCAGCTGGTACTTCTCGGCCGTCGCCTTGGTAACTACCATCGCGTCCTTATCCTCGGCTTTGGAAGCCTCCAGGACACCCAGGCCCTCGGGAAGCTTGCCGGGGAGCGCCTTGTAGACATCATCGGCCGAGACCTCCGCGGCCTCTGTGTCGACGAAGGAAAGGAGGTTCCCGGAGTAGTCAGGAACGAGGTCAATGGACCCGTCCTGCACGGCCTTGAAGTAGATCTCGCGCGAACCGATGTTCGGCTTGGACGTAGCCGTGAGGCCTGCGGCGTTGAGGGCGCCAACATAGATCTCGGCAATGACCTGGCTCTCGGGGAAGTCAGCGGAGCCCACTACCAGGGAGCCTCCGGCAGAGCCACTGGGCGCCGCCGAGGAAGGGGTGGCCAAGGGGCTGCCACCGCAGGCGCTCAAGGCGAGGGCCACACCCACACCGGCTGCGAGGCCGCCAAGACCACGGCGTGTAAGGGTCATTGGGACGGGGTTCTTCATGGTGTACCTCCTTGAACGGCAGCCCCGGCTGGCGCCGTGGCTGTGAGATCTTCGGCCGCCTTGTGGCTGCCTTTTGCTTTTGAGTCGAGGGTCAGTCCCGGTGAGAGGACAAGCCGTTGCACACCGGCGAGGATCAGGTCCACGGCGATCGCAAGTCCGGCGATAAGCAACGAGCCGCCCAGCATCCTGGGGAAGTCCTGAAGGACAAGGCCGTCGAACAGGTACCGGCCCAGCCCTCCCAGCGGCAGATAGGCAACCACGGAAACAGTGGCAATGACCTGCAACACCGCGGTGCGGATACCGCCGAACATCACTTGCAGTCCGTTGGGCAATTCCACTCGGAACAGGATTTGCAGTTCGGTCATGCCCACGGCCCTCGCAGCGTCAACGACGTTGGCGTCAACACTGGAAATACCGGCATAGGTACCTGCCAGGAGTGGCGGCACGGTGAGGATCACCAGCGCCCAGACCGGCGGCATCAGGCCGCTGCCGGCGAGTAAGGCGAACAGGACCAGCAATCCGAGGGTAGGCAACGCCCGGAGCGCGCCGGCCACAGCGACAGCCACAACCCGGCCACGTCCCGTGTGCCCGATGAAGAGGCCCACCGGGATAGCGATCACGGCCGCAATGAGCAACACCAGGGCGCTGTACTGCAGGTGTTCGAAGAGCCGGGTGGGAATCCCGCCGGTTCCGGTCCAGTGCTTGGGGTCGAGCAGCCAGGCAATGGTTTCAGCGAAAATATTCATCCGGACGCCCCCGTATCGGGCCGAAGGCTTGCACGCGGCAGGCCAGGACCGGACTTGGGTTCAGTGATCAAGGTGGTGGCGTCAGCTCCCGAAGACTTGCCACCGGCTGCACGGGTCCAAGGCGTCAGGAGTCGTTCCAACACCACAAGAACAGCATCCATCAGCAAGGCCAGGACCAGGATGGCAAGGATTCCCACCACCACTTCAGTGATGAAGGTCCGCTGCAGTCCGTCGGTGAAGAGGAATCCAAGGTTCCCTACGCCCAGCAATGCCGCAACGCTGACCAGGGAGATATTGCTGACCGACACCACGCGAAGACCGGCGAACATGACCGGGAGGGACAACGGGAGGTCTACCTGGAAGAAACGGGCCATGGGTTTGAAGCCCATGGCAACGGCGGCGTTCCGGAGATCGTCGTCCACCGAGTCGAACGCATCCATTGCTGCGCGGACCAGCAAGGCCACGGCGTAGATGGTCAGCGCCACCACCACATTCAGTGGGTCCAGAATCCTGGTCCCCAGAATGGTGGGCAGGATGATGAACAGGGCAAGCGAAGGAATGGTGTAAAGCAGTGACGTAGCAGTAGCCACTACCGAACGGAGTGTGCTGTTCCGCCGGGCCAGCTGGGCCAGGGGAATGGAAATCAGCAGTCCAAGGACCATCGGAATGATCGCGAGAACCAGGTGCTGGCCGGCCAGGCCCAGGACCATGCCGCTGTTGGCAAGGAACCACTCCATCAGGTGGCGTCCTCCCTGTGGTGCCGGACTTCCTCGATCAAGGCCAGGACCTCCGGCGCCTTCAGGACTCCGGCAACCCGGCCGTCGTCGTCTACCGCCACGCCAAGACCCGACGGTGACGACAACGCCGCATCCAGGGCGCGACGCAGCGTGTCCCCCTTGCGGAAGAGCGATCCGCCGGGGATGAGGCCGGCGCCGTCACGCGGCGAGGACCACCCCAGCGGACGGGTATCTTCGTCGACCACGAGCGCCCATTCCCCCGAGCGACGCCCGGCACTGTGGCCGTCGTTGGCGCTGACCATGGTCACCGGGTGCAGGGTCACGGCGTCCGCGGCGTTGAAGGCGAGGTGCCGGAAACCGCGGTCGCGGCCCACGAAGGAGGCAACGAAGTCGTTTGCCGGTGCCCTGAGGATTTCCTCCGGCGCGGCGTACTGGGCCAGCTTGCCACCGACGGCGAACACCGCAACCTTGTCGCCGAGCACGGTGGCTTCGTCGATGTCGTGCGTGACGAACACGATGGTCTTGGCAAGTTCACGTTGCAGGCGCAGCAACTCCTGCTGGAGTTCGTCGCGCACCACAGGATCCACTGCGCTGAACGGTTCGTCCATGAGCAGGACGGGCGGATCAGCAGCGAGCGCCCGGGCAACCCCGACACGCTGCTGCTGCCCACCTGAGAGTTGGCTCGGGTAACGCTTCCCGAGAACCGATGCCAGGCCGACGACGTCAAGCAGTTCCGCCGCGCGTTTCCGCGCCGCTGCCTTGGATACGCCATTAAGCCGCGGGACGGTGGCGATGTTGTCCAGCACGGAGCGGTGCGGCAAGAGGCCCGACGACTGCATGACGTAACCCATGGAGCGGCGCAGCTTTGCCGCCGGAACATGGGACACATCCTCACCGGCCACGGTGATGGTCCCGCTGGTGGGCTCCACCATGCGGTTGATCATTCGCAGGGACGTGGTTTTGCCGCAGCCCGAGGGCCCCACGAACACGGTAATGGCACCTTTGTCGATGGACATGGTGAGATCGTCCACCGCCGGTTGCCCGCCCTGGTATCGCTTGGTGACGCTCTGGAACTCAATCATGGCTTCGGCCATACCCGGGCTTACCTATCTGTGGTCGAGAACATCGGTAGAGCCTGATGATCATATGCACTCTTATTACTTGGCTGCAAAGCAATCTTCACCCAGCGTAGCCAGCACCACCGACGATGTCAGCGGCGGCACGATTTCCGTAATCAATCGGCAATGTTTACCGCTTCCTTCGTTTGGCTCCCCTGCCGGACCGTTCCTGGGCCTGGTCATGTTTGTAACGTTCGACGGCGCGTTGGCCCCTGTCTGCCGACATCACCTTTTGGTGCCATTCGCGCTGGTAGGCGCGGCGGGCCGCGGCATCATGTTTGCGGTTCAGGGCAGCGAGCTCGCGTTGCAGTTTCAAATAGCTGGCCCATCGCCGGGGATCCAAGGCCTCCTCGGCGAGCGCTTGCTGCACGGCGCAGCCCGGCTCCGCCTGGTGGGCGCAGTCGGCAAAACGGCACTGGGCGAAGAGTTCTTCAAGGTCACCGAACATCTCCTCCATCCCGTCCTCCGCGTCGAAGAGCCCGAATCCGCGCACCCCGGGAGTGTCCATCAGGACAGCTCCGCCGCTGAGGGGCACCAGTTCCCTGGCCGTCGTGGTGTGTTTGCCCTTGCCGTCGGCGGCGCGGACGGCACCGGTCTGCTGGACGTCGCGGCCTGCCAGGGCGTTGATGAGCGTTGATTTCCCCGCTCCTGAGGGACCCAGAAGAACCAGGGTGGCGCCGTCGGGGATGTGCTGCATGAGCTCGTCGAGCCCATCGCCGTGCTCGGCGGAGGTGGTGACCACCTCCACGCCCGCAGCCTGCACGATGACCTCCCCCACGACGTCATCCGCGAGGTCCGCCAGGTCGGCTTTGGTAATGACCACCAGCGGTGTGGCCCCTGAGTCCCAAGCAGCCACAAGGGTGCGCTCCAGGCGATTGTGCGTGAGGGGCCGGTCCACAGGGACCACCACTGCGACGATGTCGATGTTGCTGCCCAGGATTTGTTCCTCCGAGGAAGCCTCGAAGGCCCGCTTGCGGCTCAGCGCGGAATAGCGTGGAAGGACGGCGACGACGGCCGGCTCGCCTGCACTGTTCCGGCCGACCCAGACCCAGTCCCCCGTGGCGGGCACCAGTCCTTGGGTGGGATAGGGCAAATGCAGCAGGCCTTCACCGGAGGCAACGAGAACGCGGTTGCGGTCCAGGCGGACCACCCTTCCGGGGCTGGCTGCGTCCTGGTTGTCCGCCGGAAGATTGGCGCTGAAGAGCGCTGCTGTCTTGGCTGTAAAGCCGTATTCCGCAGGTCCGCGGAATGGCATGGTGCTGCTCAATGAAGGGTCGCTTGAAGAAGCGTAAGTATTCGCGTAGTTATTCGCGGAAGTATTCAATGGGATGCCTCTGCTGAGGCCCGGTTGCCTGCTACTGGCGGGCAGATGCCGGGACAGGATGAGTGGTGTGATGACGGTGCGCCGCCGCGTGCGGGGCGCGCGAAGTTATGGCAATCATCAAAATCCACCTCCTTGGGCATCAGGGCCGGCATGGAAGGCCGGCAACGATGCCAAGCCTAGCCAACCGTTGGGCAGCTTGGCTAGCCCTCCGTGCCGGGCTTTCCGTCTGCCGGGCGCTCACTGTGGAGGCGCAGTGCCGTGTCGACCAGGGAAACCCTGTTCAGCTTCCCGACGTCATGCAAAGGAATCCACGCGGCATGGGTAGTACTGCCATCCACCTCGTAGGTCAGTTCTCCGCCCACCACGGTTGCCTCGTAGACAATACGCAGGGCCTCGAAGCCCCGAACGGAGCCGTCCGCCTGCGTCTCCCCGGGCCAGTGTCCGACGTCGATCCCCAACATCCGGTCAACCCTGGCCTCGTAGCCGGTTTCCTCCCGGACTTCGCGCCGGCACCCATCAACGGGGTGCTCGGCGAAATCCAAGCCTCCGCCGGGCAGGGTCCACCCCTCCTTGTCATCCTGCTTCCAGTAGGCCAGCAGGATCCGTTCCTCCTTGACGATGACGGCGTAGGCTGCGGGGCGGGTGTCGAACTGCGGGCTCATCGTGCCAGCATAATTCGCTTTGCCTGATCCCTAGGGCAGTTCGGCGGCGGCGATGGGGCCGGGCTCTTCGGGACCAAGGTCCGGCTGCTCACGAAGCTCGACGACGGTCCCCGGCTTGCCGAGTTCAAGAACCTTGATGCGGTTGAGGCCAACGTTCAGCAACGGTGCGGGCGCGTACAGGGTGACCTGTGGTCCTTTTTCCCAGTACCGTCCGAGAAGGAAACCATTGAGCCAGACGAAGCCCTTCCCGGAATCGGGCAAGGCAACGTAAGTATCAGCCGGTTCCCGCAGGTCAAAGTCGGCCCCGGCGAGGTCTTCCAACTCCTGGCTGCCCCACTCGGAGAGTGCCACCGGTACCTGTGTCCAGTGGAAGGTGTAGCGCTGGTTGATGAGGACTCCGCCCAGGATTCCCTTGCCCTGCCCGGTGAGGGGCCCGTAGTTGATGCGGCCCAGGTTCTCCACCAAAATGTCTAGCTTGGCGGAGGCACCAGTCCCTGTCAGGGGCAAGCCTTCTGCGCCGCTCGTATCGTCCAGCACTCCGGCAAACGCGCCGTCCACCCAGATGTAGGCGCGGTCGTTCAGGCCAGTGATCTTCAACCGGCACTCGCTGGGAGAGTCGGCGCGGCCCGGCAAGATGGCGTCGACGGAGTACAGGACCATACCGGCGTCGAGCCCCAACTGTTCGAAGCTGAGGGGCTTGACACTGCTGACGGGCTTGCCGGAGCTGCGTGCAAGCTCCAACACGTCCGGTCCGGCCGACAATGGCAGCGACTGCGCCGGGACCACCGGAGGGTCCGCCAGCAATTCGGCGGGGAGCCCGGGCATCTCCTCAATGCCTTGCGCACGGAAGAATTCTGCCCGGAAGGCATGGAACTTAGGCGTCAGGGCACCGTTCTCCGCGATGGGCGCGTCGGAGTCGTAGCTCGTAACCGTCGGCTGCAGGCGGGAGCCATCGTGGTTGCTTCCGGATCCGAGGCCGAAGTTGGTCCCGCCGTGGGCCATATAGACGCAAACGGAGCCGCCAAGATCAAGCATCTTGCGGGCTTCATGCGCTGCATCGGCGGCATCGCGCCGGTGGTGGTGTTCGCCCCAATGGTCAAACCAGCCGCCCCAGAACTCGACATTGAAGAACGGTTCACCTGGGCGACGTCGCTTCCATGTCTCCACGGCTTCATCTCCCCGGCTTCCCAGCGTCGCTGTAGCCCACGTTCCCGCGACAGAGCCGCCGTCCAGAAAGTAGTCCGTGCCGCCGTCGGCCGTGAACAGCAGCTCCGTGATGCCGCGCTCTTCAAGGACCCGGCGGTTCCAGCGGATGTATTCATGGTCATCGCCGTAGCTGCCGTACTCGTTCTCGATCTGCACGGCCACCACCGGCCCGCCCAAGGAGGCCTGCCGGGAAGCAACGATCGGCAGTAGGTGGTCGAACCATTCCTCAATGGCGGTGGTGAATACCGGGTCCATGCACCGCAGCCCGATGCCCGGGATGCCGGTCAACCATGACGGGAAGCCTCCGTTGTCCCATTCTGCGCAAATGTAGGGACCCGGGCGGACGATGACGTCCAGACCTTCCTCTGCTGCGAGGTCGATGAAGTGGCCAACATCCCGCCAGCCAGTGAAGTCCGGTGCCGCATCACGCTGCGGCTGATGGAAGTTCCAGGCTACGTAGGTGTCAACAGTGTTGGCCCCCATGGCCTTGAGTCGACGCAAGCGGTCCCGCCACAGATCGGGGTGAACCCGGAAGTAGTGGATGGCTCCAGCGAGGATGCGGTACGGTTCACCCGAACGGTAAAGGACAGCGTCGTGGTAGCTCAAAAGGGCGTTGTTCACACGGAATAGATTAGCTCAATTTCCAACATTTATGCACAGGTGATGAACACGTGACCAATCTTGATACTTCCCCTGCACAGGAAGTTTGCCCTGCCGCACCCGAAGGGCAGGGTCCATGCGTTCAACTGTGGCCCGAACGCGAAGTCCCCCTGGGCGGCGTCCGCGCGATGAACGTCATGAGGACGCTGCCGCAGCGTGGACTGCCCACCGTAGGGGCCTGGTGCTTCCTGGACAGCTTCGGCCCGGACCGGGTGGCGATGAGCGTCCTTCCCCACCCCCACTGTGGTCTGCAGACAGTCACCTGGCCATTGGAAGGTGCCGTGCGGCACCGCGACAGCGTCGGGAGCGACGTTGTGGTGCGGCCCGGCGAGCTGAACATCATGACCGCCGGCAACGGTATTTCGCATTCCGAGTTCTCGGTCCTTCCGGCCACCACCGAAGACGATTCCAGCCCCCTCGTCGAGGAATTGCCGGTGTCACGGGGACTTCAGCTCTGGGTTGCCCTTCCGGATGAGCATCGCCACCGCACGCCGTCGTTCGAGCAAGTCCGGGATCTGCCGGTGGCCGTGGGAGACGGCTTCTCCGCCACGGTGATGGTAGGCGAGTTTGCCGGACAGCGGTCCCCTGCCACCATGTTCAGCCCCATCGTTGGCGCCGACATCGTGGGATCGGGCCTGCTGGAACTTCCGTTGCGGCCCGACTTCGAGCACGCTGTACTGGTCCTGGACGGCCGCCTTGTCATTGACGGCCAGGAGGTGCAGGCCGGTCCCCTGGCCTATCTTGGCGCCGGCCGGAGCAGCCTCGCCGTGGAAGCGCAACCCGACACCCGCTTCATGCTCCTGGGCGGCGAGCCTTTCGGTGAAGACCTCCTCATGTGGTGGAACTTCGTTGGGCGGACGCACGAGGAAGTAGAACAGGCCCGCGAAGAATGGGAGGCCGAAGGATTGCTCGACGCCGATGCTGCCGCGGCCTCGCGCTTCGGCCATGTCCATGGCCACGGACCAGATGCCGGTCCCGAAGCCGGCCGCATTCCGGCTCCCCCGCTTCCCGGGGTCAAGCTGCGTCCCCGTACGCGCGGCTGAGCCTTATTTCCGGCTTGATGCCCGCTGCTCGGCAATCAGACGGGGAACGCCAAAGACGGGATCCTGCCGCAGGATCCGCACATCCGTGATGCCTTGTTCGGCGAGTGCCGCCGTGAACGCTTCCTGCAAACGGGGAACGTTCATTCCCAGTCCGCTGCCCAGGATTACCGGACCGTTCAGGCCCAGCTGGCGGGTGGCCTGTCCGGCGAGGTCGGCGAGGTCACGCCCGGCCTGCACCACCATTGCCTGGCTGGCCTCGTCACCGGCGTCGGCGGCTTCCACCACAAGCCGGGCCTGTTGTGCCCAGTAGCGGCGGCCGGTGTCAGGTGAATGGAAAAGGGCTATGAGCTTCCCCGGCTCATCCACTCCGCAGGAATCCAGGAGCGCGCGGCTCAGCCGGTCAGGCTCCAAGCCCTGATTCATCCGCCGCAAACTGTGCCGGACGGCTTCCCTTCCGAGCCAGTACCCGCTTCCTTCATCCCCCAGGAGGTAGCCCCAGCCACCCGCCCGGGCTTCCTCACCGGCGTCGTTCTTCCCCCACGCCGCCGAACCGGTCCCGGCAATGACGGCCACACCGGTGCCAGCTCCCCCGGCCGCCAGCAGCAGCCTCGAATCGTGGACCACGGTGATGCGCGCCCCCGGCGCGTGGGGGGCGATCAGGTCTGCGAGCGCCTGGGCATCTTCTTGCGTATCGATTCCGCCGGCACCTGCGTATACCTGGTCGATCCGGCCACCACCGATTTTTCCGAACAATTCGGCCAGGTTCGCCGCAGCCTGCTCCCGGCTGACATTCTGGACGTTGGCACTGCCTGACGTTTCATCCCGGACCGGTTCGTCGTCCTGAAACCTCACACCGCGGGTCTTGGTGCCGCCTATGTCGAGCCCGATAACGGTGCCGCTCGCGGCCGCGGAGGGGGCAGGGGAATGCAGTGCGGAGTCATGATTGTTCACCGTGAAAGACTAGCTTGGAGCGTCCTGAGGAGGAACCGACCATGCCTCAATTCCTGTTTGGCACACCATTTATTGCGGCCCCGATGGCAGGAGGGACATCAACAACGAAGTTGGTACACGCTGTTCATGAGGCCGGCGGGCTGGGCTTCCTCGCTGCCGGGTACAAGAGTCCCGGGTCCATGGCTGCGGAGATCTCCGCTGCGAGGGCGCTGAGGATCAGGTTCGGCATGAACGTCTTTGTTCCGGACCCGGACGCACTGTCGCCGGGGCCCAAGGAGCGGGCACGGCTGGAAGCCTACCGCGCCGAGCTGGAACCAGAGGCTGCGCGCTACGGTGTCACGTTGCCCCCGCTTCGCCTCGATGACGATGACGCCTGGCAGGAGAAGATCGACATCCTCGTGACGGACCCGGTGGAAGTGGTGAGTTTCGCTTTCGGCCTCCCTGGGCGCGAAGTGGTCGGGTCCCTGCAGAAGGCCGGAACACTCGTTGTCACCAGTGTGACCAGTGTTCAGGAAGCCCTCGCCGCTGCCGAGGAGGGCCCTGACGCACTGGTCGTCCAGCACGCCTCCGCAGGGGCACATACTGCGGCCTTCCTGGCCGGCATTTCGGATACATCGCCAGCCAGTACGACGGCGGACCTGGTCGCCCGGGTGCGGGCCGCCGTCGGGCTTCCGCTGATAGCTGCCGGCGCGATCATGGACGGCAATGCGCTCCGCGGGGTCCTGGCTGCCGGTGCAGCAGCCGCCCAGGTTGGCACCGCCCTGCTCCGCACGGACGAAAGCGGCGCGCGCCAATCGCACAAGGACGCGTTGGAGAATCCTGAGTTCACTGAAACCGCAATGACCCAGGCTTTCACGGGACGTCCGGCACGTTCACTGGTGAACGAGTTCGTGCAGGATCATCAGGACGCCCCCAAGGGCTACCCGGCCATCCACCACCTCACTGCCCCGGTCCGTGCTGCGGCGTCCGCGGCGGGCGATCCGCACCGCCTCAACTTGTGGGCAGGAACGGGCTGGAAGCAGGCGCGGACAGGATCAGCGAGGGATGTTGTCAGGGAGTTCCTGAACGGGCTCTAACGAGTTCGGCCAACAGTTCGCCGCCTTCGGTCACCACCAGTTCGCGAAAAAGCCGAACCGCGTCCGGCTCGAAAGTCCGCTCCCGCCAGGCGATGCCAATCTGCCGGAACGCCAGATCGGATTCAATGGGCACCTCGACGAGCCCGAGTTCCGTCTTGGGCAGATATTGTCCGGTGCCGGAGCCGGGCCCGGCGGGCGGGAGGATGCTGAACCCCAACCCTGCCGAGACCAGCCCTCGGGCGGATGTGGACTCCTGGACCTCAAAGGCAATGCGTGGCCGGAACCCTGCTTCACGGAACAGTGCCTCCCCCAGTGCCCGCAAGCCGACTCCGGCCGGCAGCGTCACGTAGGGGTCGTGCCGCAGCTCCGAGAGCTTGACGCTGGGCCGCCCGGCCAAGGGGTGCCGGTAGTGCAGCACAGCCCTCAGCGGCTCCCGGTACAGCGGATGGGAGCGGATGCCCCGGCCCTCCGGCGCTATGGGCGCCGTCAAGGCGAAGTCCATCTCCCCACTGGCCAACTGTTGCAGGCAATCGTCGCGGGGTCCCTGCCAGAGTTCGAACGCTGCGTGGGGATGGCGGCCGCGGAACGCACTGATCAGGAGAGGGAGGGTGGCTTCGCCGAACGTGTGCTGGAACGAGACTCCGATCCTCCCCCGCACGACGTCCGATTCGTGGCGTACCCGGTCCAGGCCTGCTTGGAAATCCTCCAGCGCAGCGTCGATGTACGGGAGGAGGGCCTTCGCGGCGGAGGTGAGACGTATACCGCGTCCGTCCCGCACCAACAGGTCCATCCCAACGATCGCGCTGGCCCGAGCCACGGCCCTGCTGACCGTGGACTGCGGTACCCCGAGCAATTCCGCGGTTTCCGTCATATGTTCGGTGCGGCCCAGTTCTGCCAGGACCGGCAGGAGCGGGAGGAGTTGGACGAGCTGCTGGTGATCCGGTTCCACGACGTTCCCTTTCAGCAACACGACTCATGCACATCTGCATCAATTATACGTAACCCATGCATTGGAATGGGTAGTCGAGGTCGTCCTACTCTGGGCCGGTGAACAGAACGAGCATTGAGGCTGAAACCGAACGCTGGGACGGGCACGCCAAGGGGTCCCGCGGCTACAGCCGTGTTCTGGCGGCATTGGCCCTGGCCGGCGTCGCGACGTTCGCACAGCTGTATTCCACCCAGGCCGTGCTGCCCCTCATGGCAGCGGACCTCCGGATCACTGCAGCAGAAGCCGCACTCAGCATTTCGCTGGCCACGGTTGGTCTCGCCGCCACCGTGCTTCCGTGGTCGTTTGTTGCCGACAGGATCGGCAGGGTCCGTGCCATGGCCATCGGCATCGCTGCCGCTACGATCCTGGGACTGCTTGTTCCGCTGGCCCCGAATGTGCCCATGCTGCTGGGTCTGCGGATGCTGGAAGGCATGGCCCTGGGCGGTATACCCGCAATCGCCATCGCGTACCTCAATGAGGAAGTCACCAAGATCCATACCGCCCTGGCCGCCGGGAGCTACGTAGCCGGTACCACCCTGGGCGGCCTTGCCGGCCGACTCGTGGCGGGTCCCGCCGGCGAACTGTGGGGCTGGCGTGCAGCGACCCTTGCCGTGTCGCTGCTGGCCACCGTGTCCGCCGTCCTGTTCCTGGTGCTTGTTCCCAAACAGCGCCGCTTCACGCCAGCCCCGGCCGCAGGGTTCCGTGGCGCCATCAGTACGTTGGGCGGACATTCAAGCAATCCAAAACTCCTGTCCTTGTACCTGCAGGCGTTCCTCCTCATGGGTGGCTTCGTAGCGGTCTACAACTACCTGGGTTTCCGGTTGCATGCCGAGCCTTTTGGGCTGCCAGCAACCCTGGTCAGCCTCATATTTCTTGCCTACTTGTCGGGCACGGTAAGTTCCCGCTGGGCGGCCGGGCTCACCACCAGGTTCGGACGGCGGAACGTCCTGGTAGCGGGCATCGCCGTTTTGTCTGCCGGGTTGGCATTGACCCTGGTGGATAACCTTGTGGCCATCCTTGCCGGGCTGGTAGTTTTCACCGGCGGTTTCTTCGCGGCCCACAGCGTGGGCTCCGGCTGGACCGGCGCCATTGCCACTACCGGCCGGGCACAGGCAGCGTCCCTGTACAACCTGTCCTATTACCTCGGTTCCAGCGTGATCGGATGGGCCGGAGGCCTGGTCTTCCAGCACTTCGGCTGGACCGCTTTGGCGGTGGGGGTCATCGCCCTTTCCTGCACGACGGCGGCAGTCACCTTGGCAGTGCACCGTTCACCACGGATTTCCCGCTGATTCGGGCCGTGTTGGTCCTACAATCGGAGGCATGACACAGCTCGCGAGTACACGGGTACTGTCGTCGCCGGAACGTTTGCAGGCGTTTACCGATGCCGTGGTGGCGATTGCTTTGACCCTGCTGATCCTTCCCCTCATGGAGAGCGTGGGGGAACTGGCCGATCATCACGGAACCACGGCGGAATGGCTCGTCGAGGAACAATACGCTTTGCTGGGCTTTGCCCTCAGCTTCATCCTCATTGCCGTGTTCTGGACGCATCATCACCGCCTGTTCCGCAAGGTCCGGCAGATCGATTCGGGTTTGTTGTGGCTGACGGTAGCCTGGATGTTCTTCATTGTGGTCATGCCCGTGTCCACGTCGCTCTCCACCCAGATGGACGCCGATTGGGCCCAACCCCTGGTGTACATCGGTACATTGTTTGCCACCAGCCTCACGCTTCTCCTGGCACGCATCTATCTCCGTTCACATCCCGAGCTTCACGAAATGGACGCCGTGGAGGCACGCTCCGGAATCCGGGCAGGGGCGATAGTGGCCGGGCTTTTCCTCGCCGCCCTCGTGCTGGCCCTTGTGATTCCATCCGCGGGAAATCTTCCGTTGCTCCTGATGTTGCTCAGCGAGCCGCTCCAGCGCTTGGACCGCCGGAGGGACCGCAGCAAGCCCGCGCAACGATAGTCACCTGAAGAATTCACCGCTTAGGATGGGTGGAAGGCAATTTCAGGAGGATCCGTGAGCAACCCCACGAAGAATGTTCGGTCGAGCACGGGCAGCGCAGAGCCGTTGGACGCGATCGATGAGCGGATCCTCGCTGCCTTGGTAGATGACGCCCGCATTTCCAACAAGCAGTTGGCAGAACTCGTTGGGATCGCACCGTCCACGGCCCTGATGCGTACCAGGGCCCTGTCCGAGCGCGGCATTATTGAAGGCTTCGAGGCGGTGCTGAGCCTGCCGGCCATTGGCCGCTCGGTACAGGCTTTGATCGCTGTCCGCCTCCGCGCCCACGACCGCGACCAGATCGACCGCTTCACGGCGCGCGTGCCCAAGCTCCCGGCCGTCATCTCAACGTTCCACACCACCGGTTCGGTGGACTATCTGCTGCACATCGCCGTCGCAAATACCGACGACCTCCGCAACTGGCTCCTGGACAACCTCGCCACCGACCCCGTGGTCGGCCACACGGAAACCACCATGGTGTTCCAGCACATCCCGGGCAACCGGGGACCACTCCCCGAGTAATACCGGATCCCTGCCAACACCGGCCCCCGCAGCGTCAGATCCGCAGTGCACTCTTCATGGACACGGCGGCCAGCGTCAGCGCGGCCAGGCCACATAGCGCGGTGAAGCCCACGACGGCGGCCTGCAGGCCAAGTGCCGTCACGGCAAGTCCCAGCCCAATCACCGGAACAGCGCTTCCAAGGTAGGTAATGACGTACACCGTGCTGATGACTTGTGCGTGCCGGGCCGCCTCTACCTTTCCGGCGACCTCGTTGAATACCTGCCGGAAGGCAATTCCCTGGCCCATGCCGGCCGAGATGCTCGCTGCCACCAGCAGCCAAGGACTTGACCACGCGGCGGCAGCTCCCACGAGGACCACGGAAACACCCAGTACTGCGAGCGCCGCGGGAACAACGAAACGCCCACGGACACCCAGCAATTGACTGAGTGCTGATGAGCCAAGGGTGACTCCGGCAAGCACTCCGATCAAGGGCCGGGAGTCTGCGTGAACCACTGTGGCGAAGTATCCGGGGGCGAGCGACAAGCAGAAACCGAAGACCGCAAAGCTCAGGAATCCAGTGGTGGCCGCCATCCAGAAAGCTCCCCTGGCCTCGTGTGAAATGGAGGGTTTCCGGGGTGCCAGCACCCTATGGGCTTTTGGACCTTCTGCGGGGGCGATCGCGGGCCTGGCTTTCAGCAGCCACAGGGGAATGAGGGCGGCCAGCAGCACGGCCGAGTGGACGTAGTACGGCGTGCGGGTGGGCTCCGGGAGGAGCGACAAAAGACCGCCAATGGCAGGACCTGCAGCCACGCCACCTGCCGAAGAAAGCAGCGTGAAGCGAGAGGCCCAGTCCGGGCGTTGGGGCAGCAACTCCCGCAGCGCCGCGGAACTTGCTCCGGTAGCGAGACCGACGGCGACCCCCTGGAGCGCCCTGCCGACAGACAGGGTAAGGAGGGAATCTGCGTTGGCGAAGATCACCCCGCCCGCCAGGCCCACCAGGACCGCGAGCACCAGTGCCGCCCGTCGGCCGATGTGATCCGACCAGTGCCCTGCCACCATGAGGACAGCCACCAACGCCAGCACATAGCTGGAAAAGGCCACGGTCACGTCAAGCGATGACAAACCGATCCTGGCCTGGAGCAAGGGGTACAGGGGTGTGGCGAGGTTCGCGCCAACCAGCAACGTGAAGATCACGACCCCTGCCAGGACCAGCCTGGCCGTGGTGGAGGCATCCCATCCCCAGCGCTCGGCGGTGGCCGGACGCATGCGGAGTTCGCTCAAGACAGTCATTTCCATGCCTTCGGACTCGGTTGCCGGTTTTGGCCTCCTTGTGGGAAACGCAGGCCGGCTAAGTATTGATGGCAATAGAATGCAGGAGGACTGAACTTTGGGAGCTGTAAACATGCAAGGATTGAGCAAAATACTCAAAGACCTAGCAGCCGAGTGATCTGGAGTGACCATTTGAACACCCTCGACCCCATGGACCTGCGGATCCTTCTGGAACTGATCAAGGATCCGCGCATCCAGATCGCCGAACTAAGCGACGGTCTGGGCATCGCGAGGAACACCGCCCAAAGCCGCCTTAAGCGTCTGCTCCGCACCGGCGTCCTTCAGGCCGCGGGACGGGAGGTCGACCTGGAGAAGGTGGGATACGACGTCGTCGCTTTCGTCACGATCGAAGTCACCCACCGCGAACTCGACGGCGTCATCGGCGCCCTGCGCCTCATCCCCCAGGTCCTCGAAGTGCACGAGATCTCCGGCCGGGGAGATTTGTGGTGCCGGGTGGTGGCAACCGACACCCATAATCTGCAGTCCGCGCTGCGCTCGGTCCTCCGCACGAAAGGAGTGATCAGGACGGAAACGGTGCTGGCGCTCCACACGCACATCCCTTACCGCACGGAACCGCTCATCGGCCGGATGGCCTCAGTACCAACACGCAGCAGGAACGAGAACCAGAGCCCGGGCGCGGAGGCCTGAACGAACTAGGATCTTAGGCATGGATTGGCTCTCACATATCTCCCAGATCAACTGGCTCGCCGTTCTCCTGGCCTTCGTTTCAAGCATGGTGATCGGCTTTGTCTGGTACATGCCGGCCGTTCTTGGACGCAGGTGGATGCAGGCCATCGGCAAGACCGAGGACGATCTGAAGAACATCGACGGCGGAGCCGGGATCTGGGTACCCATGATGCTCGCAGCGGCCGTGACCAGCATCCTCCTGGCGATCCTGCTCAGCGCGCTTGACATCAACACTTTCTGGGCAGGTGCCGTCTTCGCCCTGGTCATCGCCGTGGTCTTCCGTGCAGGTGGCCACGTGATCCACAACGGCTTTGCGGGACGCCCCTCGACGGTTACCGTGATCGATTCCGGCCACGACATTCTTGCCATGACTGTTGCCGGGGCGATCATCGGGGCCATGCAGTAGCGTTCAACCTGTGACCATTATCGACAACGCCGTGTACGTGGACGGCGTCCGCACTGCCACCCCCCACAGCCTCGAGCAAACCTTTGAGACATTGGCCAAGCACGGCGGCATGGCCTGGATCGGCCTCTACCGCCCCACGCAGGAAGAAATGGCCGCGGTGGCCCGGGAGTTCGGCCTCCACCGGCTGGCTGTGGAGGATGCCGTCTCGGCGCACCAGCGGCCCAAGATTGAGCGCTACGACAGCAACCTCTTCACGGTTCTCCGACCGGCGAGGTATCTGGATGACTCCGAGTCCGTGGAGTTCGGGGAACTCCATATCTTTACCGGCGTCAACTTTGTGGTGACCATCCGCCATGCCGAAACCGGCGGGGTTGCCCGTGTCCGCCACCGCCTGGAAGCACGGCCGGATCTTCTCTGCCACGGCCCGGAAGCGGTGCTGTACGCGCTGCTGGACCAGGTGGTGGATGATTATGCGCCCGTGGTTGCCGGCCTGGAGAACGACATCGACGAAATCGAAGACCAGCTCTTCAGCGGTGACAGCGCCGTTTCCCGGAGGATCTACGAACTCGCCCGCGAAGTGATCCAGTTCCAGAGGGCGATCCAACCCCTGCCGGACATCATGTCGCTTCTGGAGAAGGGTTTTGAGAAATATGGCGTGGACATCGAGTTGCAGCGTTCCCTCCGGGACGTCGAAGACCACGTGCAACGCGTCATTTCCCGTGTGAACTCGTTCCGGGACCTCCTCCAGAACGCGTTGACCCTGGACGGCACACTGACCGCAAACCGGCAGAACGAAGCCAGCGCGGCCCAGAACGAGCAGGTCAAGAAGATCTCCTCCTGGGCTGCCATCCTCTTCGCGCCATCGTTCGTGGCAGGAATCTACGGAATGAACTTCGACCACATGCCCGAGCTCCACTGGGACCTTGGTTACCCCATGGCGATCGGCCTCATGGTGGGCGTGGCACTGCTCATGTACGTCATCTTCAAGCGCAAAGGATGGCTGTGACGCCACTCTTGAGGCCAACTCCACGAGCAACCCGGGACATCGCCCGGAGGTTGCTCGAAGGAATAAACCTCGACGCCGGACAGTCCGGCTTTGCGCTCGAAGGCAGCCAGCAGCGTGCAGCCGGGCGGTTGGCGGCCATGGGCGCGGAGGTGACGGTCCGGCGTCGGACTCTTTCGCGGAAGATGCCACGGAGCCTTTACCTGCACGGACCTGTGGGACGGGGAAAGACCTGGCTGATGGACAGCTTCTTTGGGCAGCTCGATGTGCGCAAACGGCGGGTGCATTTCCACGACTTCTTCCGCAGCCTCCACGCCGGAACCCACGGTTCCCATGCCGGCAGCTCGACGGCCATCCAGCATTCGGTGGACTCGCTGCTGGACGGCATTGAGGTGCTCTTCTTTGACGAATTTCACGTCCACGACGTCGGCGATGGCATGTTCATTGCGCGTCTGCTGCGAACTGCCGCGCAGCGCCGCATCCCCTTGGCGGTCACGTCCAACTACGCGCCGGACGAGTTGCTGCCCAACCCTCTTTGGCACGACCATTTCCTGCCCACCATTGAGGCCATCAAGGAGATGATGGACATAGTGACAATCGATGGTTCTTCAGATTTTCGACGCTTCCCCGCAGCCGGGTCCGCAGAGCCCCAAGGCAGGGAGTCCTTCCGGGCAGGACGCATCGTGACACCCGGTACGTCCCGCCAGCTGGGCCGGCTGGGCCTGTTCATCCCGTCACCGTCGCAGAGCCGGGTGCTGACCCCCACCACCCAGCCGATCGTCGTCAAGAACTCCGATCCCGACCTCCTATGGGTTGGATTCGAGGAGTTGTGCGGCGGGTTGACCTCCACGTCCGACTATCTGGCACTGGCCGAAACGTTCACCACCTGGGTGATCGACGGCGTCCCCTCACCTGCGGCCGCCGATGCGGCATCCGCGCCGGCCTGGCAAAGGTTCAGCAACGTGGTGGACGTGCTGCACGATCAGGACATCACGTTGTTCCTGATCGGCCCCGGCCCGCTGGACTGGGACGTCAGGGCCGGCCGCAGCGGCCTTCCGATGGACTTCGCCCGCATCGCGAGCCGCCTGTCCTTGCTCGGACGGTCCCACGCGGACGACGACGCTGCACGCGAAGAGGCCGCCGGAAGCTGAGCTTCCGGCGACCTTCCCCGTCATGCGCGTTGCGTCGGGCTGTTGCCGGTTCCTAAAGGGCGCCACCGGCAGCGGAGGGCGCGCTGGCGTCGTGACCGCCGTCGCCCACTGCTTCGCGGGCGACGTAGTTCTCAATGTCGAAGAGATTCTCGGCGCGTTCTGTGATGTTGAGCAGCGTGGTCATCGATGCGACCTCTTCAACCTGCTCCTTGAGGAACCACAACATGAACTGCTCGCCCAGGGCGTCGCCTTCGGCACGGGCAGCACGGAACATCTCCTCAATGTTGCGGGTGACTTCCCTCTCCTGTTCCAGGGCAAGGGCGATGGGTTCCTTGGCGTTGGTGAAGTTGTTCCGCACGGGGGCAATGCCCGGAATCTCGACGTGGACGTTACGGTCCAGCATGTACTGGACCATCATCATGGCGTGGTTGCGTTCTTCCAGGGACTGGCGGTAGAAATGCCGGGCAAGCTGTGGCAAATCCTCACCGTCGAAGTACACAGCCACAGCGATGTACTGCTGGGAGGCTGCAAACTCATTGGCAACCTGGGCGGACAACAGTTCATTGAAAGTCTTGTTAGCCATGGCTAGATCCTACAGCCGCGCGACTGCGTCCTAGACGGGCGGACACACACGGCTTAGGGCAGGAGAAAAGTGAGTCCGACACCGGCCGCGGCAGCCAGGACACAGGCGGCCATGGAGCCCACACCGTTGATCAGGGCCAGCCCTGCCCTGCCGCTCTGGATAAGCCTGATGGTCTCCAGGCTTGCCGTGCTGAATGTCGTATAGCCTCCCAGGAAACCAGTGCCCAGGACAAGGTACAGGGTGTCGGACGCCTCGCCGCGCATCATCAACCCAGCTAAAAATCCGAGCACTAAAGAGCCCGAAACGTTGATCAGGATGGTGCCCCAAGGGAGGGCGGTCTTCAGCCTTGCGCGAATGAGGCCATCGACCATGAATCTGGCGACCGCGCCCACTCCTCCAGCCAAGCCAAGCAGAAGGACCGTCATGATCGGGCCCGCTCCGTCAGTCTGTGATGCCAGGCGCCGAGCCATATGCCCGCAGTCGTAGCGGCGGCCCCGCCCAGCAGGCTTGCCGTCAGGTAGCCCGCAGCTGCGGGAACTGCGTCAGCGTTCAGCAAATGCACGGCGTCCACGGCCAGGGTGCTGTAGGTGGTGTAGGCGCCCAAGAACCCCGTTCCCAGCGCAAGCCGCAAGACCCGGCGGTTTCCGACGTCGGGACCCCTGCGGGAGAGCCCCTCCAGAAGGGCACCAAGGGCCAAAGCCCCGGAAAGGTTGATGATCAGGGTGGGAAGGGGCCACGCTCCGGGCGCGGGGATCACCATTCCCAGGCCATAGCGTGTCACTGCCCCCAGCACCCCTCCGGCGGCCACTATCCCCATGAACCGCCAGTGCAGATGTACCGGGCGTGTGGCTTTACTCGTCGTCATCGTCGTCCGGGACCCGCGGGTTCACAGGCACCACCAGCACAGGGCGGTTCTGCCGGTGAGACAGATGGCGGGCCACGGAACCGGCAGTTGCGTCCTTGAGTGCCGCGGTCAGGCGGTGTTCGCGTGTACCCACCACAATCATCGACGCTCCGATGGCCTCCGCCTCGCGGGCCAGGGCACGCGCAGGTTCCCCCGCCAGCGGCGTGATCGACCATTGGATATCAAGTCCGGACAGTTGATCCGCGATGGTCTTCTTCAGCGCTTCGATGGCGTTGCGGGAATCGCCGTCCACGCCATCGGGATCAATGGGTGCCGCCGGTCCTCCTGTGGTTCCGTCCACGGGATAGACGGTGACATCGGCGTAGGCGAACACCAACGGAAGGCCTGTGCCGCCGGCAACCACGGCTGCCTGCTCCACCACCGACGGATGCTGCCCAGGCATGACGCCCACCAGAATGGGTCCGTTCATGCCGCCGGATACCTCACGACGACGGGCAGGGGTCTCAGTCACAGGGCAATTCTACGGCGCGGCGCAGCACTGGCCGTGCCCTCAGGATCTGTGTCGGCGCCCCGTCAGCAGCGCACCCAGCAACGGGATCACTGACGAAAACATCAGCACGTCGCCAAGAACCGCATCCCCTCCCCTGACCACGGAACCGGCAATGAGCAACGCAGCGAAGAGCACAGCAGCCACCCCGTAACGGGCCAAACGTATGAGCCGCGCCAGCTGGCGTTCCAGCTTGCGGTTCGAAACCTGCAGCGACCCGTCTTCGACCCGGGTGATCAAGCTGTCAAGGCGTTTCGGTAGGCGCAAGGCCAGCGTCGCGGCCTCCATCGCCTGGGAGGCAATGTCATTTACCAAATTGCCGCGTTCATCACGAAGGAGCTGTGCCGCGTAGGGCTCGACCGAATCCCACAGATTGAATCGGGCATCCAAGGAACTGCAAACCCCGGACGTCAGGGACATCGCCCGGATAACAAGCAGGAAGTTCTCCGGCAACTGAAACGGCAGTGAACGGATGACGCTTCCGAACTCTGCGCCGAAATCGCGGAACTCCCGCGGATCCACGTCACGCAGTTCGGCGAAACCCATGCCTCCAAAGCGGGCAAAGAGCTGTGTCATGGCCCGCTCCAATTCGACCGTATCCGCAGAGGGCATCAGCACGCCGACGTCGCTGATGGCGGCCACCAGCCCCTTGCCGTCCCGTGAGGCTGCTGCGATCAGGAGCTTCCGAAGGCCGGACCTTGTCTTCGCCGGAACCTCGCCCATCATGCCGAAATCGATGAACGTCAACTTCCACGGATGTTCCGAGGTGCCGGTGTTCGGGGTGACGAAGATGTTTCCGGGGTGCGGGTCGGCGTGAAAGAAGCCATTGGTGAACAGTTGGTCAAACATCACTGACGCGAAAACGGGCGCGACAGTCGCGGGATCAATTCCCGCCAACCGCAGTGCCTCGGTATCCGTGATTTTGATGGCGGTCACGTCTTCAAGGGTGAGCACACGGCGGGTGGTCCGCTCCCACACCACTCCCGGCACCGTCACGCGTGGGTCATGGGCAAAGTCAGCGGCGAACCGCTCCGAATTCGCGGCCTCGTTCAGGTAGTCGATCTCCTCAAGGCTGGTCTGGGCAAATTCCTTGATCAACGCGGGAACATCGGCACGGTCGGACACAATGCGGATCCGGCTTAGCCAGCCTCCCACCCTGCGCAGTGCGGCAAGATCGATATCGACGATGGTCTGGATCCCGGGCCGCTGGACTTTGAAAACCACGCTGCTCAGCCCAGTGTCCTCCGCGTTGCCTGCCAAGAGTTTGGCGCGGTGGGCTTGTCCGAGTGAGGCCGCCGCGATGGGCACCTCCTCAACGGAGGCGAACACCGACTCCAAGGGTGCGCCGAGTTCGGCCTCCGCGAGTTGGCGGATGGCTTGGAACGGGACGGGCGGCACTTCGTCCTGCAGGCCCTCCAACTCGGCGGTGATCTCGGGCGGCAGGACGTCGAGCCTCGAGGACATGAACTGTCCCACTTTGATCATCAGGCCGCCAAGTTCCACCGCGAGTTGGTGGAACCGTTGAGCGAAACGCGTCATTCGCCGGGCACGATTGCGTTCAGTCAGCCGGCGCAGGCCCAACCTTGGCAGGAAAAGCTCGAACCACCACGTCACCGCAAGATGCCAGGCAGCGAACCGCAGGATGCGACGGTAACGGGCACGTGCACTCACAGCGCCCGGGACGTGCTCTGCCTGATCCGGTCGAACCGACGTCACCCCTTCAGTCCTGGGCGAGGATCGAGTACAGACGGCGGCGAGCCTCTTCGAGCACCGTCACCGCTTCCCGAACCTGTTGTGGCGTGCCTGTCCGGCCCACTTGCGCTGCGGCCTGGGCGAGCTCGACCCCGGCTTTGGGCAATGCAGCGAACCCGGGACCCGATGCAGCACCCACGGAGCCCCAGGGTGCGGACGTCTCGGAGCTTGCTACATCTTCCCTGCCTGCTTCGGTCAGGGCGTAGATCTTGCGCCCGCTGGATTCCTCGGAACTGACGAATCCCTCATCAGAGAGCAGCTGAAGCGTTGGGTATACGGAACCCGCGCTGGGCTTCCAGCTTCCGCCGCTGCGTTCCTCGATTTCCCGGATGATCTGGTAACCGTGCATGGGACGCTCAGCCAGGAGGGCCAAAATCGCGGTCCTTAGTTCGCCGCGCCCGGCCCGGCCCCCGGAGCGCTTCTCGAAGCGTGACCGGAACTCTTCCACGGCCTGCCACATGCCATCCAGGTTGTTGCCCATAAAGCCATTTGAAGGGAATGAATTGTGCATCAAGCTCACCTCTGAGATTCGCGAACGATACTGAACGATATAGTCAACGATATAGGTGACGGGGGTCCAAAACAATGGGCATCAGCTGGCAGGATCGTACTGGAAAGCCCTGACTTCCTGGGCACAGCGGCACGCCGCCCCATCCTTGCGGCCCATTCCAGTGCGGCCTCGTAGGAGGGCAACTCCAGGATGGAATAGCCACCTTCGAGCTGCGACGTTTGCGGGTACGTTCCCTCCCGAACCGAGCCGCCGCCGTCGACCATGACCGGCGGGATGCTTTCATCGATACCCCCGCCGAACACCCACACTCCTGCGTCTTTGGCCTCCTGCACTACGGCGTGGGCCGCTGCAGCCACTGCAGGGAGTTCTTCCTCAGTGATGTCCATGGCAGCACTGGGAAAAGAGATCAGGTACTTGGTCATTGCGATGCTACTTCAGGCACGGCTGGGTAATCTCGTCATCCTTGCCGATCCTCCGGGGCCCGTAAAGGGCACGACACCCTGCCGGGATCAGAGAGGCATCCGCGCGTCCAAGCAGGCAACTTTGCCCAAAAGCATTCGTGGCAATAGCGTTTACTGTGGCGAAGTCCATGAAAGGGCAAAGAGTTGATCAGTGTACCGAGAGCCCAAGGTTCCACCGAAGACTTGACCGGCATTGTGGGGGTCGCCGCCCAGGTGATTGATGCCCTGGGCGAATGGGGCGTCGGCCTGATGACGTTCCTGGAGACCGTGTTCCCTCCCATCCCCAGCGAGGTGATACTCCCCCTCGCGGGGTTCCTGACCCAGCAGGGAAGCATGAACATTGTTCTGGTCTTCGTCACAAGCACCCTTGGCGCATACGCAGGGGCGTTGTTCCTGTATTGGCTCGGATACAAGGTTGGTTTGGAGAGGTCCATCTCGCTGCTTTCGAAACTTCCGCTGGTGGACAGGGAGGACTTCGAGAAAGCCTCCGGCTGGTTCGAACGCCACGGCAAGTCCGCGATTTTCTTCGGCAGGCTACTCCCCGGCGTGCGGAGCCTCATTTCCTTGCCCGCAGGCGCCGAACGGATGAACCTCATGACGTTCTCCATCTTCACGATCGCCGGCGCGGGACTATGGAACGCAGTACTGATCGGCCTGGGGTCACTGCTTGGCAAGCAGTACCACCTGATCGACCAGTACTCGCGGTTCCTCAACTACGCCGTGTACGCAGCGTTGGCGGTTTTTCTGGGATGGCTCGTTATTCGAAACGTCAGGCGCCGCCGGCAGTCAGCTGACCGCCGGTAGCGACTGCGGGGTGACCGGCATCGGTCTCCGCAGGAACACAGCCACAAGAAGTGCCGCCAGGAGGCACAGCCCGGCATTGACCCAGACGGCGGCTGTCACGCCGCTGAGCACCGAAAGGGCATCCTGGCGGCCGATGGCCAGAATATGCGCGGTGAAGACAGCGCTCATGACCGGAATGCCCAGGGTGATGCCGATCTGCTGGCTCATGGTTGCCAGTCCCGTGGCCAAACCCTGCTCGGATTCAGGCAGGCCCGAGGTTGCCGTGACCATGAACCCGACAATGACCACAAGGTTCGCGACTCCCCCGATGAACGTTGCAGTCAGCAGCAGGCCGATGGAAGCAGGGTCTGCACTGAGCAACACAAGCAGGCCAGTGGCCGTTGCCTGAACGAGGAATCCATAAACGATCGCCATCTTGGTCCCGATCATGCCGATGATCTTCGGCCCGAGGACGCCGCCCAGGACAGTACCAAGACCCAATACTGCAAAGGCCAGACCTGCACCGAAAGGTGTGTAGCCGAGGACCTGCTGGAGATACAGGGTCAGGAGGAAAACCAGGGACGTCTCCGTGACAAACGCAAGAATGCCTGCGATGTTCGCCCAGGCCACGGTCGACCGCTTCAGTATCTCCAGCGGCACCAACGGCGACGCAGCACGCCGCTCGACGGCTGCGAACGCAAGGAAGAACACGACGGCGGCCCCCAGGGCACCCAAGGTCAGCGGATCGGTCCACGAATGCTCGGCAGCGTTGGTGAGTCCGAAAACCAAGGCCAGAAGGCCCAGAGTTACGGTCATTGCCCCCGGTACGTCCAACCGCAGCTTGGCAGCGGGCTTGCTTTCGGCCAGGACGATCGGAGCGATGGCAAGCACTCCAACGGCCACGGGAACGTTCAGGAAGAAGGCCCACCGCCAGCTGAGAAGGTCTGTCAGAAGGCCTCCCAGGATGGCGCCGGTGGTGAATCCAGCGGCCATAAGGGAACCGTTGAGTCCCAGGGCTTTGTCCCTGAGCGGTCCTTCCGGGAACGAAGCCAGCAATAGTGACCAGGCAGCGGGCACGACGATGGCTGTGGCGGTGCCTTGGCCCACACGGGCGATCAGCAGTACGGCTGGGTCGACTGCCATACCACCGGCCAGGGAGGCTGCACCGAGCAGGGCCATCCCTATGAGGAACATCGTGCGGCGGCCAACGATGTCGGCAACACGTCCGAACAGTAAGGTCAGTCCGGCGGCGCACAAGGCGAACGCCGTCGCAATCCATTGGAGGTTCTCCAAACTGAACCCGACGTCGGCACCGATGGCGGGGAGGGCGACGTTGAGGATGGAGAAATCAACGGCGAGGGTGAAGCTGGCCGCGAGCAGGATGATGAGGGCGAGTCGTTGCCTGCCTGCCATCCGGGCAGACGGCGTGGTAATCCGGCGGGCCTCTGATGGGGGTGGAGCCGATCCTGTGGCTAAGTCCTGGTGCGAGGTCATGGGTGTTTCCTTCCGTGGAGTACTTGCTGCGTCCGTCGGCAGTGTCTCGGATCTCCACCTTCACCGAATGCCAGCGCATCAACCACACCCCCTCTTGCCTACCCCTGGCAGGGACAGGACAGTTTCAGGCAGGACCGGCAGAATGGGTTCATGACCAGTCAAAGCGAACTTGGGGAGTTCCTTCGTATCCGGCGCGCTTCCCTGCAGCCGGAGGATGTCGGCCTCCTCAACTACGGCATCCGCCGCGTACCGGGGCTCCGCCGGGAAGAACTGGCGATGCTTGCCGGAGTCAGCAGCACGTACTACACGCGCCTTGAGCAGGGCCAGAGCAGCAACGCCTCCGAGGCTGTCATCGAATCAATCTCCCGGGCCCTGAACCTGAACAGCGATGAACGCACGCACCTGTTCAACCTTGCCCGGGCAACGACCACCAAACGGCGAACAACCATGAAGCCGGACAAAGCCAGGCCCGGCACCTTGCGGCTGATTCATTCGATGCCGACCACGCCGGCTGTTGTCTTGGGCCGCCGGAGCGAAGTGCTGGCATGGAATGCCCTTGGCCACAGGCTTGTTGCCGGCCATCTGGACTTCTCTGCGCATTCAACGCCGGCGACAAGGCCGAACCTGACCCGGATGCTGTTCCTCGACCCCCACACCCGTGAGCTGTACACACATTGGGGCGAGGAAGCCAAGCGGGCTGTTTCGTCGCTGCGCCTGGTTGCCGGCCAATCCGCGGACGATCCCGAACTGGCCTCCCTGGTTGGAGAGCTGACCATGAAAAGCGAAGAATTCGCAGCCCTGTGGGCCCGGCATCCGGTCGAGAACTGCATGTCCGGGCTGAAACATCTTCATCACCCGGACGTTGGGGATCTGGTGCTCAATTTCGAGGTTCTTACCCCTCCGGACGAATCAGGGCACCGGATTCTCATGTATGCGACTGATCCTGGTTCTTCCGCCGAAGGAGCCCTTCAACTGCTGGCATCCAGCCAAGTGGGGGCGGTTTCCCAGGACGGAACACGCAGTGCGTCCAGGTAGATGTAGCTCCCTGCCTTGATAGCTGCACGACTGAGGAGCGAGACTGGTCATCGACGGCGCAGGTGCGACGCCCATAATCGCCGGATTCCAATCTTATACGCCGTTCTTTGCCTCTCCCAGCTGACAAGGTCGTCCAACTTCCTGGCACCACGCAGCCAAGAGGTTGGATAGTCTCTTCTAATGGAATTATCTCGCAAGTTAGAGCTCCTAGACGAGCAGATCACCGCAGCCAATGACGGCACCCCGACAAACTTCTCTGACTGGAAAGATGAAACCGGGGTGGTACTCCGCACCCTTGTTGGTCAAGACTCACCCCTCTATTCGGACTTCTCGGTGATTCGATTCAGCCCTTCCATATATAACGCCGGAACTGACATCACCCGACACCGACAAGCTGGCGTCAGGAAAGCTATGTCGCTCCTGCGTGCAGCCAAGAAACAACTGATGCTAAGTGACGAGGCCCGCCAAGCAGCTCTCTCCGAAGAGCTCGAGAATCTCATTGTTGTAGCTGACAAGGGAAATGTGGATGCTGCTGGGCGCATCTTCATCGTTCATGGACACGATGGGGAGAAAAAGCACGAGCTAGCACGCTTCCTGCTCGCGTTGACGGGCCATGAACCTGTCATTCTCCACGAACAGCCTAATAAGGGGACTGTTCTAATGGAGAAGCTTGAAGCAAGCGCTGCTAGCACAGGCTATGCTGTCGCGCTTCTTACAGCTGACGATCTCGGTAAGGCGAAGTCAGAAGACGACCTAAAACCGCGTGGACGGCAAAATGTCGTATTTGAAATGGGATTCTTCATGGGCGCTTTGGGTCGAAAGAATGTCGCTGTTCTCTACGACGATGGCGTCGAAGAACCAGGAGATATGAAGGGATTCGTATATACGGCACTCGACGCGGCTGGGGGTTGGAAGACAAAAATTGCAAGAGAAATCGAAGCCGCAGGCATAGATGTCAACTGGTCGGCCTTGGGTCAGGCATAGCCAACCCAACTGGCTACTGCAGCCGGATGTGTGGCCAAGCTCGGGACAAATGAAGGCTGCGAGGTGCTGATCCTCCGCCGAGGCATGGAGACAACATCACGACCATGTGATCTCCATGTCTCGGAACTCTAGCGCCTCACTTAACTAATTGGATCGACAGTTAATGCAAGCCAAATATACTACCGGAATATGGCAATTGGGTTCAACCAAAGGGCCGGGCCTGTAATGCTGGCATCAGATGCAGAGACTTGCACACCCATTGCTTTAGCTGGCTCAATGAAGTTGTTTACCGATTCCCGCAGTGTATTAATTTCCATCGGTGTGGCAGCAGCATCGTGAGTTAGCCTCATTGTTGGCAGCTCCTCACCCTGAGCTAGGATCTGGTCAACTTGGGCGACCACAGTGTACTCACCACCCAACCGTCCCATTTTTCCGATCAACCACTCGGATGAAACAGGCATAGCCACGACCGGACCCGCTTCACCTACTGGCCGCGCGATGAAGACCGTCTCACCCAAGCCGCCATCATCATTATCGCCGAGGAGCATTTTTATATTTCGTTCCGCATCCTTTGTGCTCTTTAGGTCATCCCCCTTCTGGCTAAATATATTCCCCTGGGCCTTCGCCTTATCTGAAAACCAAAGATAAAGCCTGAACAATGCCTGGATGGGAACGACTTCCAAGGTGGCGCGAAATTCAACGGTATGACCGGGCTTAACTTCTTCCAAGGCTGCCGCTCCCCACCCGTCAAATATGCCAAGGGCATTTCCTTCGATCAAGGTTTGATACCACAGTTCAAAAACAGAAAATCGGGTTCGAGTTCGGACAATTTCTTCAGCAAAAGCGGATTTAGCTTCTCGGGAACCATCGGGACCTACACCGTGGAATCCTAGCCCCCCACCAAAGGCCCCCTCACTAGCCGAATTTACTTTTGCAACAACCTCATCAATTTTTCCCGCTTCCACAGCAGATAAGGAATTAATGACAGTCTCATCGTTGAGATAAAAAAAGCCTCGGTGAATTTTCTTCGATGGAAACTTATAAACTGACAATTTTCTCCCCGTGTTTAGACTTAGACCTCTAAATCCTATAGAAATACCATAAATGGGTCCGGCTCGCGCACCGACCAAATCGGCCATGCTCCGATGTCTCTCGCACCGTATCACTCAATCGATAGAGTGGGCTCTGGTAGATAGGGTCCGTTGGGTACCAAGCACGTTGATTCCGAGCCCCGGAACCAAGCGCGGCTAAACTGCACCTCGAAGGCTAACATCCGCCGACCCTAAGGAATATTGTGGAGCTAAGGAGATTCGAACTCCTGACCTCTTCGATGCGAACGAAGCGCTCTACCAACTGAGCTATAGCCCCCGGACCAGACGTTTCCGCCAGACCAGTGTCCCTAGGCTACAAACTTTCCCGGCGCTTTTCCAACCACGACACGAACGTCTCCGCGCCAAGCGCTTTATCCGGTGCGAGGTTGTGTCCGGAGCGCAGGAAGGCCCCCATGCTGCCGGGCAACGGAACAGTGAGAATCAAACCCCGCGCGCCGGTCACAGCCTTCCAGGACCCGGCCAGGGCGCGCATGGAGAGCACCTCCGGACCGCCTACCGTCCGCAGGTGGTGCTGCGAAGGAAGAGAATCCGCCAACGCTTCCTCCAACAGAACTGCTGCAACATCCGCCGGAGAAATCGTCTGGAAATCCACGCCTTTGAACACTGGGATCAGCCCGACCCGGGAACCCGCAGCGAAGACCCCGGCAACCAGACTGTGGAACTGGGTCGCCCTGACCACCACGGTTTCCAGCGGCGCCCCGGCATACTTTCGTTCCTTATCGGCTTTGGACACGTAATAGGGAAAGCTGCTGAGATCACAATTGATGATGGAGAGCATCACGGCCCTTGGGACGCAGCTGGTGTGGGCGGCAGCCAGAAGCCTCGCGCCGCCGTCGGCGAATTGTTTTTGCGCCTTGCCGAACTGGCCTTCAAGGCAGTCAATAACGACGTCGGCACCCGCCATAGCGGCCTCCAGGCCTTCACCTGTGGTGACGTCGCCGGCGACGTAGGTGGCGCCGTCGACATGGACCGGCGACCCCGCTGGCGGAACGTGACGGCTGAAGACTGAGACTCTATGCCCCGCGGCCACAGCGAGCCGGACGACCTCGCGGCCCACCCGACCAGTGCCACCAGCAACGCAGATGGAAGTCATGGCCTGTTACGCGCGGCGTCGTTGCAGGACATCGTCCAGGTTGCTCAGGGCGCTCGGGGCCTTGGCGGAAGCGCCCGCGGTTGCAGCGTCAGTTTGCCCGGCGGCTTGCTTCAGGACGGGCTTGCCGACAGGTTTCGGGGCCTCCGGAAGGTCAAGGGGCTCCGGCGCCGGACGGGGAGCCTTGGCAGCGTCGACATAGGTGGGCTTGGGAACCTCTACGGGCTTCCAGCTCGCACCTTTGGAGTCAACGGCGGCCTGCGCCGACTCGTCGCCGGCCGCAACTGCGACGGCCAACGCCGCTTGGCGAAGTTCGACCGCCGACAGGCGGGCGGCCTCACGACTGGTGGCTTCGGCGTCGAAAACTGTGGTTTCCTTCGCCTCTACAACCGGCTCCTTCGGCAAGTAGCGTGCCGGTGTCGGAATGGGCGACGCCTGCGCTGCACGGCGTGCGCGTCGTTCACGAAGATCCCGAAGGGCGAGCTTACGCAAAACGACGACGGCGACCACCGCACCGATGAACGAGACCAGGGGCAACCAGACAGAGCCCGTGCCGAAAAGACGGAGTATGCCGGAAACGATTGCCGTCACGAGCAAGGCAAGTCCGGACACCGCCAGTGTGAGCCGCGCGTAGCGGATGGTGAACGGAGTGCTGGACGACTTCCCCAGGGACGGCTCTGACGCGCGGGATTCCTGGGGCGACGCCTGTGCTTTGCTGTGCATGGTCTCCATCGGTTTCTCCTGCTGAGGTGCCAAAGTCAGTACCACCCCTGCCTGCGGTTCGTCTGGTTCGTCGTCGAAAGCCTCTGCTGGAACAGCGGCCGCTTGGACTTGTTGCCGCCTGTTCCGAAGAACGTACGGCGCCACCCAGACCATCCACAGCGCGACAGTGACCACGAGTATCACTGAGCTGCTGAGAGGGAAGTCCACATTCAAAACCGTAGAAGCAAATCACCGGGGGTGGCGGCATTGCGGCCGGTGTGTCGTGGTCGAGTCCGCAAATGACTGGAGATAAAGCTGAAAAGCCCTATGACCTGCCCGTTTGTCCTTTGAGCCATCTGCGCAAGAGACCCTCCGGGACTTCTTCGGAGGTCAACGCGAAGGAGCGATGGTCAGCCCACTGTCCGTTGATGTGCAGATACCTTTCCCGGTACCCTTCGTCGCGGAATCCGAGCTTTTCCACCACGCGCAGGCTGGGCCCGTTTTCGGGGCGGATATTGATTTCCATCCGGTGCAGACCCAACACAGTAAAGCAGTGGTCGGTGGCCATGGCTACAGCTGTGGGAGCGATCCCGCGCCCGGCCCGGTCTTTGTCCACCCAATAGCCAAGCGTGGCCATCATGGCCGATCCCCACACAATCGACGAGACCGTCAATTGGCCAACGATGGCGGGCTCCCGCGCGCCTGCCGTGCGTTCAACGATGACGAACGGCAATGCGGTGGACTGACGGGCCTGCTCGTTCAGGGACGAAACCATTTGGCGGTAGCTGGGGAGGCGGCCACCCGGAGCCGGGTTGGACGCCTCCCACGGTGCCAGCCAATCACTGTTCCGGGAACGGACCTCGGACCATTCCCGCTTGTCGCGATAGCGGATGGGCCGAAGGGCCAGGTCTCCGCACTCCAGCGTTACCGGCCAGATCGCAGACCCGTACATCCGTGTTACTGGGGAAGCGTGGCGGTGAAGTTCGGCAGCCACTCGCGCAGCTCAGGACCAAGGTCTTCGCGTTCGCACGCGAGCTCGATGCACGCCTTCAGGTAGCTGAGCTTGTCGCCGGTGTCATAGCGGCGGCCGCGGAACACCACGCCGTACACGCCATAGCCTTCGCCCTCGCCCGCAGCCAGGACCTCAAGCGCATCGGTCAGCTGGATTTCGCCACCGCGGCCGGGGCCGGTCTGCTCCAGGACTTCGAAGACGGCCGGGTGCAGCACGTAGCGGCCAATCACGGCGAGGTTTGACGGCGCCTCTTCCGGCGACGGCTTTTCCACCAACTGCTTGATACGGACGTAACCGTCCTCGCCGATATCCTCGACGTCGGCGCAACCGTAAGCGCTGATCTTGGAAGGCTCGACCTCGATCAGGGCTACCACGGAACCGCCGGTCTTCTGCTGGACCGCAATCATTTCGCTCAGGAGGTCGTCGCGGGCGTCGATGAGGTCATCGCCCAGCAGGACGGCAAAAGGCTCGTAGCCGACGTGCTGCTTTGCACGAAGGACTGCGTGGCCGAGGCCGTTCGGGTCGCCTTGGCGGACATAGTGGATGTCGCCCAGGTTGGTAGCCGACTGAATCGCTTCCAGCTTGGCGGTGTCGCCCTTCTCAGCCAGGGTCGCTTCAAGCGCCGGAACACGGTCAAAGTGGTCTTCCAGGGCGCGCTTGCTGCGTCCTGTGATCATGAGGACGTCGTGCAGGCCAACCTTCACCGCTTCTTCGACGACGTACTGGATGGCGGGCTTATCGACCACAGGCAGCATTTCCTTCGGCATCGCCTTGGTGGCGGGAAGGAACCGGGTACCAAGACCCGCTGCGGGGATGACGGCCTTACGGACAGCGTTGTTATCGAGAGTCACCGGACTAATGTAACGGAAGGAAGAGAGCATCAGCTAAACCCCCCGCCGCGCGGGCCGTACATTTTATTGCCGGCAACACACAAGGAAACACTTTAACCGGACCCGACGAACCCCCAGGATTGGATACAGATGGCGTCGAAAGAAGACATCCGCCGCAACCGGCGGCTGTACAGAAGGGCCCTGACACCAGGGCAAATCGCTGATGCGGGCGAAGCGATAGCCCGGCACGGTTCCTCGTGGGCCAGCTCCGTCACGTCCGGAACACCGTCGTCGTTCGCGGTGTACGTGGGAGTCGCCTTCGAGCCGCCCACCATGCCACTGCTTGAAGCCCTCCACGAAGCGGGCCATGAAGTCCTGCTCCCCGTCTGCGAACCGGAACGGCAACTGAGTTGGGTGTATTGGACGCCGTCCACGGTCTTCACAAGGTCCGCCTACGCTCCCATCGACGAACCCACCGGTGAGCGCCTGGACAGTTCAGTGGTCGCTTCGACGGCCGGAATCTTCATGCCGGCCACCGCAGTGGACCGGGACGGGAACAGGATTGGCCAAGGCGGCGGTTATTACGACCGGCTCCTGCAGGGCCTGGACGCGTCCGGCCGGCGGCCGCCCACCATCGCGGTGGTGTACGACGACGATCTGTTGCCTTCAGGCTCCATACCCGCCGAGGCCTTCGATCGCCCGGTGCGGGAAGTGCTGACACCTTCGGGCGTTGTGGTTCTCGACAACGCAGCGGAGCCCGTCTGACTCCCGGTCATTTCCGGCGGGTTCCGGTTGGTGAGCTCCGGCACAAGTGCTGGCACACCTCAGGGGGACGGATGATAGAATTGGCACTCAGGCCCTGGGACTGCTAATGCGGAAGTTATTCGGCACGGCGGAGCAGGACCTGAACTTTGTCCTAAAGGAGGAACTCAGTGCCCACATACGCATACGCCTGCAAAGACTGTGACCATGCCTTCGACATCGTCCAGTCCTTCTCAGACAGCTCCCTGACAGAGTGCCCTGAATGCAAAGGCACGCTGCGCAAGAAGTTCAACAGCGTGGGCGTCGTCTTCAAGGGCTCTGGTTTCTACCGCACTGACTCCCGTGACGCCAAGGGCAGCACAGTATCCGCTGCGCCCACGTCACCGGCTGCACCCGCAGCTGCGGCCACGCCCGCTCCCGCACCGGCCGCCGCGGCGAGCTAGCTCCGGAACTTTTCCACATAGGCAACCCGGCCCCTGTTAGGCGGCCGGGGCTGCTGACTACCGTGGCGGCATGTCACACTCCGCCCGTAGCGCCTTCCTTGCCCATGCCGAGCGTTCAGCTGGAACAGCTGGACATGAACGGTTGCCGTACCACCCCTCGCCCTCCCCCAGGCGCTTTCCAGGGGGGTTCGGCCGTGCGCGGCGCAACGGACCTCCAAAGCGAAAGCCCACACTCAGGGCGTGGCTTTCCCGCAACCGGCGGCTTTGCGTCGCGCTGCTTCTATGCCTTGCTGCCGGTCTGGCGGTACAGCAGCTGACGCCTGCGTCGGCCGCCCGGGTCAGCGTCCTGGTCGCAGCCCGTGATCTACCGGCCGGCGCGAGCCTGAAGGAGTCAGATTTCACCAGGGTCGATGTCGCAGCCGAGCTGGCCATCTCCGCGTGGGTGGATGATGTCGCGACCCTGGTTGGGCGCCAGCTGGCCTCGCCTTTGGGCAAGGGACAAACACCCACGGATTCAAGCCTCCTGGGCCCTGGCTTGCTCGCGGGCACTCCTGCAGGTTCCGCTGCCGTCCCCCTGCGCATGGCAGATCCTTCTTCCATCCAGCTTCTGTCGCCGGGGCAGCTGGTGACCGTTGTCCTCACAGCGTCCGGCAGTTATGACGAATCCCGCCAGAGCCAGGTTTTGGCTGGCCCTGTTCCTGTTCTCTGGACTTCGGCCCAGGGCGGCAAGGCCGGCGAATGGCTTGGCACCAGCGATACAGAAGGGCTGGTGGTGGTCGCTGCCAACCCCCAACAAGCAGAAAAGCTTGCCGGCGCATCCACGCAAGGCAAGCTTTTCTTTGTTCTGGTCAGCCCATGAAGCTGCTCAATCGCTCATCCCCAGTGCGGGGGCTTCTGTTCCTTCAACCACTGCTCGTGGTCATAGCCTGCTTCATCGCCCCATCTGCGGGGATCGTCCTCCGCGGCCTTGGTGGGGAGGATGCCGCCCGAGCTGTGCTTGGCAGCCGTCGGCTCGGCGGCTTTTTCAGCTGCCGTGTTGTCCGATCCACTGTTCTCCCCGGCAGAGCCGTCGGTGGAACTATTTCCTTGTTCCGTCATTGGTGCTTCTTTCCTGTCCCCTGTCTGGTCCCGCGTCCCCTTGGCATCCTCCTCGGGTTGGTGATCCGGGCCGGTGGCCGGGGAACGGGTGAACACAGGCTGAGCCTTGTCCAGATTCAATTGTTCAACATCCATGTCCAGGAAGCCATGTTGAGACGACTCGGCAGCCTTCGGAATGTGGTTTTCCAGTCCAAGGTAGGAACCGATGCGATCGGCGCAGGAGGACGGGTCTGTGAAGACTTCGATCGTCCACAGCGACATATAACGCCACCCCATGCGCTCCAGCAGTTGAGGCCGCAGCCGGCTGCGTTCACGGACACTCATGCGCCGGTATCGTTCCGTGCCATCGGACTCGATGGCTACGGGCGTGGGAATTTCAGCACCTTCCCTGCCAATGGTGTGCACAGGATCAGCGGCTGCGGCTATGTCCAGCACACCGTCGTAAAGGTGCCAGACACGGGCGCCGCGGGCACGCAGTCGTTCGCCAAGATCCGCCACCAACGGGTCCTCGCCAAGTGCTTGCTCGCTGGCAACGGCACGGGAAGCCGGGGTTCCGAGATTGCTGTTCCCCGAGAGCTCCCTGTCCAGCAACTCGTAGAAGTCCACTGCGCCGTGTGCCAGGCGATCGAGGTCGAGGTCCTCGGGCCGGAAGCAGCTCAGGACGTGCATGGAGCGCCGGGCCCTGGTCATGGCCAAGGCAAAGCGGTTACGCCCGCCCTCAGTGGACAGCGGTCCAAAGGAGTGGAGCGCCCGGCCATGCGGGGTGCGTCCATACCCGAGGGAGAAGATCACATGGTCCCGCACCAAGCCCTGCGCGCGTTCCAGATCCACCACGCGGAAGGATTCGGGGCCGGCGGCGAAGAAGGAAGACAGCAATGGATGGTTCGGCAGTTGAAGCCTGATGGCCTCGCCGATCCTGGCAGCGTGGCGCAGGCTTGCCGTCACCACAGCCAAGCTGGTGCGGGGACGCAGCGTGGCATGTTCAAAGACAAGATCCACCACCCGGTTGACCTCAGCAGTGACGGACTCGACCCCCTCGTGATCGGCGCCCGGAAGGCCGGTGCCGTCAGGGATATACTCCACAAGGATCGAGCGATCCAATCCCGTAACCGAGTTGCCGTCGGGCAGTCGCTTCAGGCCGCCGTCGTAGTAGTTCTTGCTCAGCTGCAGGATCAAGTCTTCATCCACTGCCCGATACACCCAATTCAACTGCCACGATGGCAGGACCCTGGCCAAGGCCTTGAAGGCACTCTCCACAGTTTCGTGGCTCGCGACTCCGGCAACCGGGGGTTCGACGGCCACGCTGAAGGTCCGCGCATTGGCGATCTTCGCGTCGCCGAAAGCAACTACCTGCCGTGCGCGGGCGATCGCGGGAAGGACCGCTTGCAACGAGGTGGACTCAGCGTCGATGACCACGACAGCATCAAACTTCTGCTCAGCCGGCAGGACGCCGGTCAGCAGGTACGGGCTGACCGACCACACCGGGACAAGCAACGGCACGAGGTCCGGGGCTTGGGCGCTCAGCGCAGGCAGGGTAACCCGGCCGTCTTTCAGCAAGGCCCGCAGCAGTTCAGCCTGGCGAGGGTGCTCCACCAATCCCTGGCGCCACCTTTGGGCAAGCTGCCAGCGGAGCCGCGCAGCACCGCTGGCGATGTGGGCTTGGTCAGCAAGCCGGAATTCAGCTTCGAGGCGCCTCAGGGAGTCGCCGTCGGACATCGCAAGATAGTCGTCGCCGCTGATCATTGCTTCCAGCGCGGACTGCCACCAAGCCAGGTCCAGCTCCGCGGCCACCGAGGACGCAGGTACCTCCCGCTCCGCCAGATCCGCCAAAAGCTCCCCGAGGCCGTGCTCGCGCATTTCTTCAATGAGGAGCGTGCGTTCGGGCAAGGTTTCCAGCGTGGCGGTGTCGGCTACGAGCTGTTCCAAGCGTTCCGTCAGCTCCGCGTAAGGCGTACCGTGGAGCGAGCCTCCGGCCGACGTGTGTTTGAGCGCCTCACCGAGGCGCCGCAGTTCAGCGTCCAGCTCCCGGTACAGTGCGCCGAGGTCGGCCAGGCCGGAAGGAACGGCCGGGTGCCGCTGCGTAGTGGCGTAACCGGCCCACAACGCACGCTGCTCCTGGACAAGGACCAGCGAGCTGTGGAGATCGGCGATATGAACTCCGGGCCGCACATACTCCTTGGCGACCCGCCGCAGCCGGGACCGCTGCATGGAAGGCATCTCGATGTTCCGCTCGCGGCGCCACGCAGAACTGGCCGTCGCGGAGATCAAATCGTGAACCGGACGGTCAAAGATGTCCGGCGTGAACTTGTCCAGGCTCTCGCGCACGGCAATCAGGAGTTCGAGCTGCGCGCCCCACTCAGTAAAGGTTTCTCCCAGGCGGATCTCAGCGTGATCGGACACCTGTTTCATGCGGTCACGAAGGACAGGAAGCTTCTCAGCCGCCAAGCGGGCAAGCTGCTGCGCTTCCTCGGTTTCCTTGCGGGTGACCAATCGGGCACCGTACCAAGGGCTGTTGGTCGAAGCCCGGCTGAAACTGCCAAGTTCGGCAGCGCGACGGAGCCGGGCCGCCAGCTCTTCCCGGTCCTTGATGTTGTCCAGGACACTGCGCTTCAAGCGAACTGTCGTGGAGGGTGCCGGATGGATCGAAGTCAGTTCAGCAAGTGACTGCATGGCCTGATACGGCGAGCATCCCCATCGTTCGCGCACGTTATGCAGGGAGGCGACATGGTCCATGAGGGCGTGCCGATGCCCGGTCAGTGTCTGGTGAAGGTTGCCGAGCTGGGGCTCAAGAGCCTTCTCGTTGCGCATGATGGCCCGGACCAGCTGGCCCTTGAGCTGCTGGGGGGTGGTTCCATTGCCTGGCCGGAAGAGAAGCGAATCCAGCCCCAGTGATTCGAGGTGCGCGGAAAGCCCGGCAAGGCTGGACTGCCTGTCCCCCACCACCAGGACCGACTTTCCTTCGCACACCAGTGCGCCAATGGCGTTGATGGCAGTCTGCGTTTGACCGCTGCCCGGGGGTGTGCTGACCACCAGGGAGTCTCCAGCCCGAACGGCGTCAACCACGTACTGCTGGTCCGTGTCGGCGTCGAGCAGGAGCAATTCTTCGGCCGGGTCACGGAGGTCCAAGCTGGGGAACCTGCCTGCCTTGATGGGTTCCGGCTCGATGTCGCCACCGTTGGCCGCCGTCGCCAAGGCCGCCACGGTGGGGTTGTTCAGGTTGATCCAAGGATCATCCAGGTTGCCCGACAGATCGGCCAGGGTTGTCACCAGGAGATTGAACTCAACCTCAGCGCCATGGATCGGCTGAACCAGCGTGGACAGGCGATCCAGGACGGGTTGCGGATCCAAACGTGCGGTGTTGTAAGCCATTCGCGCCACGGCATTGACGTCAAAGACGATGCCATGGACGGTCTTGAGGTGACGCACCAGGGCGGGGTTCATCCGGGCTTGCTCAGTGAGCTGAAGTTCGAAGTCGTCCTCCCCCGGCCGGACCGTCAGGACGATGGACGTGAGCATCACGGGTGCGGAGACGCGCTGTGGCTTGCCGCCCACCGCAGAGGTCCACACCACGGTGCCGGCAGAAAGATACCCGGCTTCGATACCGCGGTCGTTGCTGAGCTCGAAAATCTTGGATCGGATATTGCGCGCCGCACGTGCCGCGACCAAGTACTGCTGGCGGTCCCTGATGAGCGTCGACAGGCGCGTCCGACGCCCTGCCAGCAACTGCGCCAGCCCCGAAGGGTGCGCGTTGCTGAGGTCAATGGCGCCTTCGGGCGTCTTGACGAAACGCAGCATAGTGTCTGCCCCGGTGACGGGTTTGAGACCAGACAGCCATTTGCGGAGCTCTTCGGAGCCCTCTTCCTGGCCTTGACCTACTGACACAACTTCTGCCTTCTTTTCTGTACTAGCTTTAGACGCCTTGGACCATACCGGCATACTTTCGAGGGTAGCGGGAATCCACGGCGAGCCCGCTCCGCAACGCTGTTCCGACGCGAAATTGCCCGGTTTTCACTGCAACATGTCAATCGCTCACCGGCGGGGAACTGCCGGAAAAGCACAGTGGCCGGCTTCCCGATGGAAGCCGGCCACTTAGAATGCTATTCCCACTCGATGGTTCCCGGTGGCTTGCTGGTGACGTCCAGCACCACGCGGTTGACCCCATCGACCTCGTTGGTGATGCGGTTGGAGATGCGCGCCAGGAGGTCGTAGGGCAATCGCGACCAGTCCGCCGTCATGGCGTCTTCGGAAGACACCGGACGCAGCACGATCGGGTGGCCGTACGTACGGCCGTCGCCCTGCACGCCAACGCTGCGAACATCGGCCAGGAGGACAACCGGCATCTGCCAGACGTCGTTGTCGAGGCCAGCGGCCGTCAGTTCGGCGCGAGCGATGGCATCGGCCTTGCGCAACAGATCGAGCCGTTCCTTGGTCACTTCGCCCACGATGCGGATACCCAGGCCGGGGCCGGGGAACGGCTGGCGGCCTACGATTTCCTGCGGCAGACCCAGCTGCGCGCCTACGGCACGAACCTCGTCCTTGAACAGGGCGCGAAGCGGCTCAACCAGCTCAAACTGCAGGTCGTCGGGGAGCCCACCGACGTTGTGGTGGCTCTTGATGTTTGCAGCACCCTCGCCACCACCGGACTCGACGACGTCCGGGTACAGCGTCCCCTGGACCAGGAACTTGATCTTCTCGCCTTCGGCAGCAGCCTGGGCAATAATGGCCCGCTCTGCTTCCTCGAAGGCGCGGATGAATTCGCGGCCGATGATCTTGCGCTTGGTTTCGGGATCGCTGACGCCGGCAAGAGCCGACAGGAAGCGTTCCTGCTCGTTGGCAACGTACAGGTTGACACCCGTGGCGGCCACGAAGTCACGTTCGACCTGTTCCGCTTCGCCTTCACGGAGCAAACCGTGGTCTACGAAGACACAGGTGAGCTGGTCGCCGACAGCACGCTGGACAAGGGCAGCGGCAACTGCGGAGTCGACGCCACCGGAAAGGCCGCAAATGACCTTGGAGTCGCCAATCTGCTGGCGGATGCGCTCCACCTGCTCTTCAAGGATGTTGCCGGTGGTCCAGTTGGGGCTCAGACCGGCGCCCTTGAACAGGAAGTTCTCCAGGACATGCTGGCCCAGAACGGAGTGCTTGACTTCCGGGTGCCACTGCACACCGTAGAGGCGCTTCTCATCGTTGGCGAAGGCAGCCACGGGGGCGCCGGCCGTCGTTGCCAGTACTTCGAAGCCCTCGGGTGCCTCGTGGACGGAGTCGCCGTGGCTCATCCAGGTGTTCTGGGACGCCGGGACGCCGTCGAGAATGGAACGTGCATCGCCCACCAGGAGCGCCTCGGTTGCGCCGTACTCACGCAGCCCGGTCTGGGCCACTTTGCCACCCAGGGCGTTTGCCATGGCCTGGAATCCGTAGCAGATACCGAAAACGGGAACCCCGGCCTCGAAGAGGTCGGCGCCTACGAACGGTGCGCCCTCAGCGTAGACGCTGGAGGGCCCGCCGGAAAGGATGATGGCTGCCGGGTCTTTGGCCAGAAGCTGCTCGGTGGTGAAGGTGTGCGGAACAATTTCCGAATACACATTTGCTTCACGGACGCGGCGGGCAATCAGCTGCGCGTACTGGGCACCGTAGTCAACAACCAGCACCGGCTTCTGGGAAGTCTGGGGTGCGGTGGGAGTAGTCACCAACCAAGACTACTTTGCCGGACCGCCCCCGCGCACGTTGACAAGGGCGGCCGGAGGCCAAAACGGGCACTCCCGTTAGGCATCTCACATCGGGAACGACCAGTGGCGCCTAGTAGCGCTTGGAAGCCTGGGGATTGGCTGCCAGTTCTGCTTCCACCTGTGCGTGGAACTTCTTCTCCACAATGAAGGACAACAGCGGAATCACGCCGCCCAACGCCAGCAGGACCATCTTGGAGAACGGCCACCGCATCAACGACCACAAGCGGAAGTTGGAGACGAGGTAAACCACGTACATCCAGCCGTGCACGATCAGCACCGTGGTGGAGATGTTGAATCCACCAATGACGCCCTTGGGCTCGGATTCGGCAAAGCCAAAGCCAAAGGGCTGGCCCGTCACGGCGTTGGTCCCGCCGGCGAAGAGTGAAACACCGAAAACGTACCGGGCGATCAATTCAGCGCACAGCAGGAGCAGCATGGCACCAGTCAGGTAGGCCATGACTTTGTAGAACTTCAAGGCCGAACGGATCTGCGCTTCCGTCCCGCCGAACCGCCGCTTTTTGGGCTTCGGTCCTGACTGCTCAGGCTGGATGGCAGGTTTGGGCTCAATCATTGCTGCACCTTATGTTCTGGGTCGGGACTTGAAGGTTCGGTAGTTGCGGGCAAGGCATGGGGGTCTTCAGGAAACTCATCGTAGTAGTCGTCGTCCTCGTCGTCTTCGAGGTCCCGGCGGTAGTCATCACGCACCAGCCGCCACCAGATAAAGACGGAGAATCCGGCGAACACCACCCATTCCACGGCGTAGAAGAGGTTCAGCCAGTTGATCTGCTCTGCCGGTGGCTGCGGTGGAATATTGAGGGCCTTGACGTTGTCGCCCAGTGGGACGCTCACACCGCCAGCCACTTCGGATGTGGCCGCTATGAAACCGGGGTAGCTTGAAACATCCCAGCTGTTGATGAGTTCCGCGGTGGAGACCGCCGACGCGCGGCCCGGGCCGGCGTCGACATTTGGTACGGGCGCTTCGGACGGTATCAGGCGACCGGTCAGCGTAAGAGTGCCCGACGGCGGCGGGCCCGCTTGGGCGGCATCAGCCACCCAGCCGCGTGCTACGGGAATCCAGGTCTGCGGCGAGGCTGCGACACCCTTCAGCGTAGGAGCGCCGTTGACCTCGAAGGCCGTGACGATCCAGAAACCTTTTTGGTTGTTGTAAAGCCTGCCCTCGACCAGGACCTGCTTGCCTGGATCGTAGGAGCCGGTGGCGGTGACCATCTGGTCGGAAACAGAGCCGGGGAAGAACTGGCCCGGCTTCAGGACGTCGACCAGGGGTTTGACTTCTTCAGTGGTGGAAGCAGCAGGGCTCTCGTGCTGGGTGGACCGGCTGAGCTGCCACTGGCTAAGCAGCACGAACACCCCGGACAACAGAAGCGCAAAGACCAGTCCTGCGATCCAGCGGGGTTTCAGAGCGGTTTTCAACACTCCTTAACCGTACTTCGTCCGGCTGTAGAACAACGAAACGAGGGCTGGGGCCGCCTGGAGTGGGGCACCAATCCTTAGTGGTCGAAGAAGACCAGGCTGGAGTTGATGAGCTCGGAAATCACTTCGGGATCGTGCGCACGGCGCAGGGACTCCCTGAATGATTCCTTGGAGAGGGAACGCGCAAGCGTGGCCAGAACTTCAAGATGGTCCGAGAAGGAGCTGGCCGGTGTGGCGATGAGGAGGATCAGTGTGGCAGGGCCGTCTGCAGCCCCGAAGTCCAGCGCATGGCCAAACTTGGTGACGCCTACGGCGATGGAGATCCGGTCCACGAATTCGCTGCGGGCATGCGGAAGACCGATTCCGCCGGGAAGCCCGGTGGCCAGCTGGTGTTCTCGCGAATGTACCTGCTCCAGGAAACCATCAAGGTCCGAGATCCGTCCGGCCTGATGGAGCTTTTGAGCCAACTGTGCTGCGGCGTCGATCTTGTCCTCGGCAACAAGTTCAAGAATGACCGTGTCCGGGGTGGTCAGTTCCGCATCATATCGGTCCAGTGGTTCAGCCAAGTCGTGTTCCCTCCATGTGGCCTCCCGGCCTCAACTCCCTGCGCCTGTCAGCGGAGGGGAACGATGTCATCCACTCCCATGCGCGCGGCATCCGCCGATTCGTCATCGGGTTGCTGCTGGCTGAGTCGTTCAGCCTCCACACGTGCAAGGTAGTGCTTGATCTCGCTTTCACGCTGAGCATCGCTCCAGCCCAGGATTTCTCCCATCAGCTTAGCCACTACGGGCGCCGCAGACACACCCCGGTCCCACGCTTCAATGGAGATCCGGGTACGGCGGGTCAAAACATCGTCGACGTGCCGAGCGCCTTCATGGGTTGTTGCGTAGACGACTTCGGCTGCCAGGTAGTCGTCGGCGCCCGGAAGCGGCTCGCCCAGTTCGGGCCTGTCGGAGATCGTGGCGAGGACTTCCGATGCCATGGACCCAAAGCGGTTGAGCAGGTGCTCCACGCGTGCCACGTGCACACCTGCTTGCTCGGCGGACCTCCCCCGCCGGTTCCAGGCCGCTTTGAATCCCTCCGCTCCCAGCAAAGGAATGGTGTCGGTGCAGCTGGAAGGGACACGCTCGTCCATGGCCCTCGTTGCCTCGTCCACGGCATCCTTGGCCATGACACGGTAGGTCGTGTACTTCCCACCGGCCACCACCACCAGACCGGGGACGGGGTGGGCCACTACGTGCTCGCGGGACAGCTTGGCGGTGGAGTCGTTGTCTCCGGCCAGAAGCGGACGGAGTCCCGCATAGACACCTTCAACATCTTCACGGGTCAGGGGACGCTTGAGTACCTTGTTGACGTGCTCCAGCACGTAGTCAATGTCCTTGCTGGAGGCAGCCGGATGGGCCTTATCCAACGTCCAGTCCGTGTCGGTAGTACCGATAATCCAGTGCCGGCCCCAGGGAATCACGAAGAGCACCGACTTTTCAGTACGAAGGATCAGACCCACGGTGGACTGGAAGCGGTCCCGTGGCACCACCAAGTGGATTCCCTTGGAGGCACGGACCTTGAGCTGGCCACGGTCTGTGACCATGGCCTGCGTTTCGTCTGTCCACACGCCGGTGGCATTCACCACCTGCTTGGCCCGGATCTCGAAGACGCTGCCGTCCTCTTGGTTTTCCACCTTGGCACCCACCACGCGTTCGCCCTCCCTGAGGAAGTCGACCACGCGGACCCTGTTGGCCGCGTGTGCCCCGTAATGCGCCGCTGTCCTGACCAGGTTGACCACAAGCCGGGCATCATCGACCTGGGCGTCGTAGTAACGGATCGATCCCACGAAGGCATCGTCTTTGAGGCTGGGAGCCGCACGCAGGGTGCCGCGTCGGAAGAGGTGCTTGTGCATGGGGACACCACGGCTGTGGCCGGACGTCAGACCCAAGGTGTCGTACAGCATGATGCCTGCGCCCACGTAGGGGCGTTCCCAGAAACGGTGGGTCAGCGGGTAGAGGAACGGAACGGGCCGGACCAGGTGGGGTGCGATCTGCTGGATCAGCAATCCGCGCTCCTGCAGGGCTTCCTGGACCAGCCCGAAGTCCAGCATCTCCAAATAGCGGAGGCCACCATGAATGAGCTTTGAGGAGCGGGATGACGTGCCGGACGCCCAATCCCTGGCTTCGACGATGCCAACTGTGAGCCCGCGCGTGACCGCGTCCAAGGCAGCACCAGCGCCCACCACGCCGCCACCGACAATCAGGATGTCCAACTCCTTGCCCGGCTCGGCAGTGGCTTTCAGGACATCAATGGATGCGGCACGGGATTCCGGGCTCAGTGCCCCCGGAGAATTCACCTGCGGACCGCCTGCGACATTGCTCATCGGACCCCTCCTCAAACGCAACAGCTGGTAATCCCCTACCCTACTTGTTGCTCGTCGCCTTGGGCAGGGCTGCCGATGAGGTGCATCCGGACAGAATCCGGCAAAAAAGGACCCCGGGAGCAGCGTGTGGTCTGTTCCCGGGGGCCTCCTTCTGTTTTAGGCCTAGCCGAGGTACGGCGAAACGACGACGTCGACCCGCTGGAACTCTTTCAGGTCCGAATAGCCGGTGGTCGCCATGGAGCGACGCAGGGCACCAATGAGGTTGGAGGTGCCGTTGGTGTGGTGTCCGGGACCGAAGAGAACTTCTTCCAGGGGGCCAACAGTTCCAACGTTAACCCTGTCGCCGCGCGGGAGTTCAAGGTGGTGGGCTTCCTGGCCCCAGTGCCAGCCCTTGCCGGGGGCTTCCTCGGCCCGTGCCAGTGCGCTGCCCAGCATGACGGCGTCGGCGCCCATGGCAACTGCCTTGACGATGTCGCCCGAGGCGCCCATGCCGCCGTCGGCAATGACATGCACGTAACGGCCGCCGGACTCATCGAGGTAATCACGGCGGGCGGCGGCGACGTCGCTGATAGCCGAAGCCATCGGCGAGTGGATGCCCAAGGCGCGGCGCGTAGTTGTGGTGGCACCGCCGCCGAAACCGACCAGGACGCCGGCAGCGCCGGTGCGCATGAGGTGCAGCGCCGGGGTGTATCCGGCGGCACCGCCGACGATCACGGGAACGTCGAGTTCGTAGATGAACTGCTTCAGGTTCAGTGGCTCGTGGTTCTTGGAGACGTGCTCGGCGGAGACCGTGGTGCCACGGATGACAAAGATGTCCACACCGGCGGCGAGGACGGTCTTGTAGTGCTCCTGGGTGCGCTGCGGCGTCAGGGAGCCTGCCACCGTGACGCCGGAGGCGCGGATCTCGGCAAGGCGGCTGGTAATGAGCTCAGGCTGGATGGGTGCCTTGTAGAGATCCTGCATGCGCCGGGTAACGGCAGGGCTCGCGGTTTCGCCGGCGAGCGCTGAGATCTCATCCAGCACGGACTGGGGATCTTCGTAGCGGGTCCACAGGCCCTCGAGGTCCAGGACGCCGAGGCCGCCCAAACGGCCCAGGGCGATGGCCGTTTCCGGCGACATGGCCGAGTCCATCGGCGCTGCGATCACCGGAATGTCGAACTTGTAGGCGTCGATCTGCCAGGAGACGGAGACGTCCTTGGGATCGCGGGTCCGGCGGTTGGGGACGATCGCAATGTCGTCCAGGGAGTAGGCACGACGCCCACGCTTGCCACGGCCAATCTCAATCTCATAAGTCACGGCTCTTACTTTACTGGACCCCTTGCCGAACCCCGATTCGGCAAATGGCGTGGGCACTTCACAAAGCGCTGAAAGAAGCCGCGCCCTTCCCGGCCGGCTGCGGGGCCACCGGCTACCAAGGGTGCCCGCCTGGCAGTTTCCACATGGGCAGAGGTGCCCATGGCAGGATCCCGGACAAATCCGATAGCCTGCGGAAACACACCACACCATGCAAGGGGGAACCATGGCGCCCGGATTCTACGGAGCCGACATCGAACAGCTCCGCTCGTTGTCCAAGCAGATGGGACAAGCCGGGAGCCGGCTCCAGAACCAGGAACTCCAGGTCAACAGCCTGATCACCAGCGTGGCGTGGAAAGGAAACGACGGCGAGCGCTTCCGACGCGAGTGGAGCAGCACCCTACGCCCCATGCTGCACAAAGCCTCCCGTTCCCTGGATGACGCGTCCAAGATGCTCCGCACCCAGGCCGATGAACAGCAGAAGGCCAGTGCTGATGGCGGCGTTGCCGGCTTCGGACCGGGCGGATCTGGCGGTCCCGGCGGGTCTGGCGGACCAAACGTCCCACAGGTCCCCGGTAGCAATGGAAGCCAAGTCGCCCCCACCACTGGCTTGGAAGGCGTGCTCGGCGTCAGCGGCAGCCAGGGATGGTGGGCCGGAAACGCCCTCGTGACTGCCAACGGCGTGGTGGCGGACTCCATCCTGGCCCAGATGGCCAGGGGCGGATTGGTGACTGAACTGACGAGGTGGCCGTGGCTGAGTGCCCAGTACGGACAGGCTGCCGGCGCCGGGTATGTCAGGGGTACCCAACTGCTCAACGGCAGTTCGATGCTCGGCCGTGTCTCGGGGGCATTGGGTGTCGTGACCGGCGGGTTGCAGGTCTATCAAGGCATCCAGACGGGACACCCCGGAATGGCCGTGGACGGCGGCATCTCCGCTGCCCTGGCCGTGGGCAGTTTCGTCCCGGTTATCGGCCCTGCCTGCGCCATTGCCGGCATCGCCTGGGGTGGCCTCGGCCTGTTGGCCACCAACATGGGCTACGATTCCGCGTCTTCCATGATCGCTGACGGCGCGAAACATGTGTGGGAGGGAGCGCAGGACGCCGCCGGAGCGATAGCCGACGGCGCGAAGAAGGTCTGGGGATGGCTCACATGACCCCCCGACTTCCTAGACTGGACACAGAACCGCTCAAGAGAAGGCAGAAATGACCACGCAGACCGAAGAAACCCAGGCATTGCTCATTACCGAACATGAGCTCATCGCACTTATTGCACTGGCTGGCACCGACGGCGCGCTGAGGTGCCAGACCCTCTTCCGCCTCGACCACGCAGCCGGGGCTCCCCTGGAACAGGCAGGGGTATCCACGCTGTTGGAGCGTGGATTGATGAAGATCGAAAACGACGCACTCCAGCCCGTCGGCCCGGCTGCCACGGTGACAGCAGTGCTTGCAGATTCCACGTCGTGGCTGGAAACGGCCCTCGTGACCCCGTCCTCGGAACATGTCTCCTTCATGTTTGGCGCAGAGCAGGGCGCCCTGCTGCTCAACCTGAGCAAGTACGGCGTTCACGAGCTGCACCCCATTACGGGCTCCGAAGGCATGGTCACCACGGCCATCCAGATGGCCGATTACTACCTGAAGCAAGCACCGGACGGATACCCCGCGGCCGCCACAACGCGCCGGCACTTTAAGGACGGAACCTCCCGCGCGGTCCACGTCAAAGCGGAGGCCGACGGTTCCCTGTCCATCGCTGAAGGCGAGGGCGAAAACCTCGACTCGTCGGCCCTCGCGAGTGAGCAGCTCGATTCCCGGATCCGCGCAGGACTGGAGCAGCAGAACGCGTGAGCTACCAGTCCGGCCCCGCTCCACTTTTCCATTCCGACCGCCCCTTGGACTATTGGCTTTCCCCTGAGCTCTCCGCCATCACTCCGGCGAATGCGCGCTCCCGCCTGCGCGAAATCGCCGGCGCGCGCGGCGCCTACATGGGTGCCTGGGCTGCCGGGACCGGAATCGGAGCAGTCCTCGTCCTTTTGGGCGTCGTCCTCGCGGTCCGGCTTGGCACCTTCGCGACTATTGCCGCCCTCAGCCTTCCCGGCGCGGCAGTCGCAGTGCTCTGCGGCGTCTTCTACGTCCGGGTGCGGGACCGGTTGCCGCGGACAAGCCGTGCGCTGGTCAATCGTGGGCCCGGGAGCCTGCGGGGGGCGCTCTCCTTCGTAGCGTTTGTCCTGGTCGTCTTCGCGGGACTGTTCGCTTTCACGGCCAAACCCTCAACGTGGCAGGACCCCGGGACGCTGCTGACACTGGCAACGGTTCTTGCGTTCATGATCTTCCTTTTGGTGGCCGCGATCCTCGTCCCCGCCACCATCATGGGCCGTTCACGGGAATCCCTGCGTCGGAAAGCTGCTAGTGATCCACGCTTCCGGGCGCTTTTGGAACAGGATCTTGCCACCTGGCGCGATCCCGTGGGCAATGCCGGCTACGGCCCGCTCTAAGCCTCGGGACTCTCCCGGCTGGCCTCATCCACCGAAAGCTGGGACTCGAACATCCTGAAGTACCGTCCGCGGAGGGCCACCAGTTCCCTGTGCGTACCTTGTTCGGCGATTCGACCGTCCTCCAGCATGTAGACGATGTCCGCCTTCTCAATGGTGGCAAGGCGGTGGCTGATGGCGATGATGGTGCTGTTACGATCGGCGAAGAGCCTCGTGAAAATCCGGTGCTCGGCCAGGGCATCGATGGCTGAGGTGGGCTCGTCCATCACCATGAATGAGGCGTCACGGTAGAAGTTGCGGGCCATTGCCAGCCGCTGCCACTGGCCGCCGGAGAGCCCGCTTCCCTTCCGCCCGCGTGGATCTTCCATCCAGTTGCTGACATGGTTTTCCAGCCCGTTAGGCAGCTTGTCGATGAACTCCATGGCCTCCGCGTCGGATGCCGCCTTCCGGATGCGCAGATCGTCCCGGGGCAAGTCGACGTCGCCGAGGTAGATGTTCTCTGCGGCCGTGGCGAACTCGTACTTCAGGAATTCCTGGCTCAGGACTGCCAGGTGCCGGTGCCAGCTGGTCACGTCAATTCCGGCCAGATCCTTCCCGTCCAACAAGACCTGGCCGGAGTCGGGCCGGTAGAGCCCGGCCAGAATCCGGATCAGCGTGGATTTCCCGGCGCCGTTCTCCCCCACGATGGCGATGTGCTGCCCCGCCTTGATGGTCATGGAAATACCCTTGATGACCTCGATGTCACTTCCCGTATAGCTGAAGCGGATATCACGCAGTTCCACGGTGGTGGGCGACACTTCCAAGGGTTGTTCGTTTCCGCTGGGCACCGGCAACGCCATGAAAAGCTCGTAGTCCTTCAGGTTGGCCAGGTCCTCGTCAATGGAACTGAGCGAGGACACCAGGTTGTTCGCCGTTGACAATGCACGGCTCACGATCTGCTGGACGTAGAGGAACTGACCCACCGGCTGGGCCCTGGCAATGATCTGCCCCACCACCCACACCAGCGATACCACTTCAGCGCCGTATTGCAGGGCGTCGGCAGCCAGCTGCTTGGGGATGTACCGTTTCTGGAAGTCCAGGCGCCTGCGTTCGTCGGCATCCCTCAACCTGGAGCGAAGTTCCATGAGATAGCCGACAATGCCGTACAGCCGCATTTCAGCGATGTGCTGTGGCCGCAGCAGGTTCTGCTCGATCATCCGGCGCTGCCTGCGCGAATCCACCTGGGTGTTCCAGTGGGCGATCTGTTCACGCGACAGCTTGAACTGAAGGTAGACGCTGGGCACGATCGCCACCAGCACGATCACGGCAATCCACCAACTCACCAACAACAGCGCGCCGACGGCTAGAATCACCGAGACGAGCTGGGTGAAGATGGCCGCAATCCGGTCCAGGACCCGCGCATAGGAGTCGGAGAAACGCTTTGCGCGGTCGTAGAGATCCACGGTCTCTTTGTCGTCGTAGCGCCAGAATTCCAGTGCCAGGAACCGTTGGTACATCAGGTCGCCCACGATGGCGCCCACCTTGAAGCTCATCAGCTGCTGGATGTAGCGGTCCACACTGCTGAACGCACCCCAGAACAGGCCCAGGGCAGCTGTGATGACGACGTAAAGCACTGCGCGGGGGCCCGCATCGGGGTCCCCGGCGTATCCGGCAGCCAGGGCCGTGGTGGTCAACGCTGCAAAGTACGTGGTGACAAGCGGCAGGGTCGCTGAGATCACCGAGCCAAGGACTTTCATGATGACCGCCACCGGTGAGGCCTTGAAGCTCACCTTCAGGACCTGCCCGACGGCGCGTGCGTACGGCCGCAGGGCCAGCTTACGGGGCGGCGCTTTTCCCGGTTGGCCCGGATTCAGCGGGATCGACTCCGGGTGCCGCGGTTGCGCGGACTTCTCTGACATGTGCCCAGCCTATTCCCGAGGGCCGACATCACCGTCGGGCGGATACCGGGCGGTTACACAGTCGGGTGGTTAAACAACTGTTCCCCGCGGTAATCCGCGGGGAACAGGAGGTGCTTAGCGGGAGCCGTAGTTGGGGGCTTCCACGGTCATTTGAATGTCGTGCGGGTGGGATTCCTTCAAGCCTGCCGGGGTGATGCGGACGAACTTGCCCCGGGCCTTGAGTTCGGGAATGGTGGGCGCACCCGTGTAGAACATGGTCTGGCGGAGACCGCCAACCAGCTGGTAGGCGACCGATGCCAGCGGGCCACGGAAGGCAACGCGGCCCTCGATGCCTTCCGGAATGAGCTTGTCATCGCCGGAAACATCAGCCTGGAAGTAGCGGTCCTTGGAGTAGGACGTGTTCTTGCCACGGGACTGCATGGCACCCAGCGAGCCCATTCCGCGGTAGCTCTTGAACTGCTTGCCGTTGACGAAAATGAGGTCGCCCGGGGACTCCTCACAACCTGCCAGGAGGGATCCGAGCATGACGGTGTCGGCGCCGGCGACCAGCGCCTTGCCGATGTCGCCCGAGTACTGCAGGCCGCCGTCGGCGATCAGCGGGACGCCTGCCGGGATGGCAGCCTTGGCGGATTCATGGATTGCGGTGATCTGCGGAACGCCCACGCCTGCAACAACGCGGGTGGTGCAGATGGATCCGGGTCCGACGCCAACCTTGATGCCATCGGCACCGGCGTCGATCAGAGCCTGCGCACCTTCACGGGTGGCGGCCTGGCCACCGATCACGTCAACGTGTGCTGCAACGGGATCGGACTTCAGGCGGCGGATCATGTCCAGGACGCCCTGGGAGTGGCCGTTGGCCGTGTCAACGAAAAGTGCGTCAACGCCGGCGTCGATGAGCTTCATGGCGCGCTCCCAGCCGTCACCGAAGAAGCCGATGGCAGCGCCGACCCGCAGGCGGCCTTCATCGTCCTTGGTGGCGAGCGGGTACTGCTCGGCCTTCGTGAAGTCCTTGGTGGTGATGAGGCCCTTCAACCGGCCCTGTTCGTCCACCAGCGGGAGCTTCTCGATCTTGTTGGTGGCCAACTTGTGCGAGGCTTCGTCGCGGCTGATGCCCACGTGCCCGGTGATGAGCGGCATCTTGGTCATGGTGTCGCTGACACTACGGAACGGGAAGTCCGATTCCGGGATGAAGCGGGTGTCCCTGTTGGTCACGATGCCCAGGAGGCGGCCGTCGGTGTCAACAACCGGCAGGCCGGACACGCGGTACCGGGAGCAGAGCTCGTCCAGTTCCTGCAAGGTGGCTTCCGGACCGATGGTCAACGGATTGGTGATCATGCCGGACTCGCTGCGCTTGACGCGGTCAACGTGCTCCGCCTGGTCGTCGATGGCGAGGTTGCGGTGAACCACGCCCAAGCCACCCTGCCGCGCCATGGCGATGGCCATGCGGGATTCGGTCACGGTGTCCATGGCGGCGGACAGCAGCGGCGTCTGCACGGTGATGCGCTTGGAGATCCGGGAAGACGTGTCCGCTTCGGACGGGATGACATCCGTGTGTCCGGGAAGCAGCAGGACGTCGTCGTAGGTCAGGCCGATAAGGCCGAAGGGATTGTGTTCGGGCTGGGTCATGAGTGCGCCTCTTACCTTGGTTCCGGGGGCTTAACTGGTAGGGGTTGCAACTGATGACCAGCCCGTCATTACGGGACTGGCCTGTGCATAAGTGTTGAATAAATAGTAGAACCTCCGCGGCAATCGCCATATTCCGTAACGCCGGAGTGTGAGCAACAGCACTGGCGGCAGGCCGCCGTCGCCGGTTTTCAAGTCTCCGGGCAACGAAAATCAGCTGCGTGACCAGCCGGTGGCCGCCAGGAGCCGCTCCTCGAACATCGGGATCATGCTTTGCACGTAGGTCTTGGTGAGGTGGTTGTCGTCCTTGTAGACATAGACATTTCCCACGACTGCCGGGCACGTGCCCTGCTCGCAGATGAAGTCGCTCATGTCCATCAAGTACAGCCGGTCGACTTTTCCGACGTAATCATCCAACGGTGAAGATTCCGCAAGGGACTCTTCCAGCGGCGCCTTGCAATCGGGCGAGTCTGGGCCCTTTTTCTGCACGCATTCGGGCATGTTGATGCTGAACCTGGGATTGTCGCGGATTCCCACAACATCGATCCCCGCGTCCGTGAACGGTTTGATGCCTTCGAGGTAGCCGGGCACCTCCGTCTCGAACGGGGCATCGGCGTGCGTCAGCGACGCCACCGTGAACACGGCGTCAGGCTTGTGTTCCATCACGTAGTTGGCGCTGGCCTTGTTGAATTCATTGCACTCGTCGGTACGTTCGACGGATTCGGCGCCGAAGCGGCAACTGCCTTTGAGCAACGTCACCACTTCCCAGCCGTGCTGCTTGGCGATGGGGCCGAGCGCCGCCATGTACTGCTGGGCGTGCGAATCACCGAGGACCACTATTTCCTTGGTGACGACGTCGGGTTCGTCGTTCTGGAGGCAGCCCTGCAGCAAGGGGTCGCTGGGCACGTTGTCTCCGGTGCACAAGCCGTCGATGTCAGCCCACTCGTCCTTCATGGCCGCAGGGGCCGGAATGATCATGGCCTCCTGGGCCGGCTGCCCGACGAATTCCGGCGACAAGGCTGCAGCCCCCGGCGTCAGTTCCTTGGGCTGGCCGGCAATCGCCGCATCTTCAGCGGCGATGGCACCCTGCCAAACGGTCACCGGCATGGCGAGCAACGCACCGCAGGCGGCTATCACGACGGCGGCGCGCCAGGAGCGCACGTCCGGCCACTGCCAGCGGCGCATGGGCTCCTCCACGAACCTGGTGGTGCCGATCGCAAGGAGCATGGACGCCGCCATGATGCCCAGGCCCTGCAAGAGGCTCGGAGCCGTGGTGCCGCTGACCAGCAGGAAGAACACCAGGACCGGCCAGTGCCACAGGTAAAGGGCGTAGGAGTTGTTACCCACCAGGACCAACGGCCGTGAGCTCAGGAGGCGATCGACGCCGAAACGGCTGCCGCTCTGCCCGGCGACGATGACAGCGGCGGCGGCAAGCGTGGGCCACAACGCGATGAATCCCGGGAAGGACCGGTCAACTGTCAGGACCAGGCCACAGGCGAGCATGGCGGAGATTCCAGCCCAACCGAGGAACACCCGGAGCCTGCGCCCGGGCTTCAGGTACGGGAGTGCCAGGGCGAGCAGGGAACCCAGCGCGAACTCCCAGAGCCGAGCACGGGTATCGAAGTACGCGTACTCCTGGTTGTTGGCGGTCTGGTCGATGGAAAACACCAAGGAGGCCAGAAAGACCGCGCCGAACGCGAAGAAGAGCAGGCTCCGGTGACTCAGCGTCCGCCCCTTCGGGAGAAGCCGGGCCAGACTTGGCTGCAGCAGCGCCACGGCAGCGAAGACCAGGGGCCACAGGACAAACACCTGGCCCTGGACAGACAGGGACCAGAAGTGCTGGAGCGGGCTGGCACCGGAGTGGTCCTGCGCGTAGTAATCCACGGCATTGTCCGCGAGCTGCCAGTTCTGCCGGTAGAACAGGGACGCCCAGGCTTCGGCCAGGACATCCGGCCAACGGCTCTGCGGAATGAATGCCCAGGTCGCCAGCAGAACACCCAGCAAAACCACGACGACGGCGGGCAGGAGTCGCTTGAACACGTGGAGCCAGTGCCGCAGCAGTTTCAGCGGCGAACCGGCTTCGAGCTTCCGCGTGAACGACAACGTCAGAAGGAAAGCCGAGATGAGGAGGAACACGTCCACCCCGCCCGAGACCCGGCCAAGCCAGATGTGGTAGGCAGCGACCATGAGCACAGCCAGGGCGCGCAGGCCCTGGACTTCCGGACGGAAGCCGCGTTCCGGCGTCGTGATTTTATCCACGCTGCGAGTGCTCATCATCGTTGCCACCCCGTCGCGGCAAACCACCTCTCATCAAGCATGTCCGTCATGCTCTTCACATAGGTCTTGGTCAAGTGGTTGTCGTCCAGGTAGACGAAGGTATTGCCGATGATGGGCGGACAATAGAGGCCGATGCAGATCAGGTCTGTCATGTCGATCAGGAACAGGTCCTGGTACTTGCCCATGACTTCCTCAAAGGGGCTCGGATCTGCCAGTACGTCCGCTTTCAGCGGCCGGCAGTCCGGGCTGTCCACTCCCTTCGAAAGGGTGCAGTCCGTCAGGCTGTAGGTGAACCTGGGATTGTCCCGTACTGCGACGACCTCAGTGCCGCGGGCCGTGACTTCAGAGACGAGTTCCTCGAATCCATGCGTCAGCTTCTCGTCCGGCTCCGAGGGTTCGGCCTTGGTGCCCACCGTGAAGATGGCGTCGGGGGCGTGCTCCTCAATGTGTTTGCGCACTTCCCTGTTGAACTCATTGCACTCGGGCTCGACATCGGAATCGTCGGTCGCAAACGGGCAGGCCCCGTACAGCAAGGCATACAAGCGCCAGTGGTGTTCTTCAGCCATCTGGCCCAGCGCGGCCAGCCATTGCTGGGAATGCGAGTTGCCCAGGACGAGGACAGTCTTGGTGGCATCAGAGCCCACGTTGTTCTGCTGGCAGTTGTCGCGCAGCAGCTGCGACTCCGGTTTGGTATCACCGGAGCAACCGTCCGGAAGCTTGGCCCAGTCGCGCCCGATCCGTTCCGCGGTGGGCTGGGTGAGGGCGTTGGGGGCAACCTCGTTCACATACGTGGGCAGCAGTGCCTTGGCGCCGGGATTGTCGAAGACCATCCGGGCTTCAGCGGCCTGCTGTTCAAGGTCCTGCCTGTATTGAAAGCCCATCAGGGGCGCAGTGACCACGGCAAGGCAGGCGACGATCGCGATGAACGAACGGCGGCGCTTCATCTCGGGCCACTTCCACTGGCGGAAGGGCTTCTCGATGTACTTGGTGGTGAGGAACGCCAGCGTCAGCGAGAGGGCGATGATGGCCGTGCCGGAAAGCCATCCAGCGTGCTCTTTGCCGCTCCAGCCCAGCGCGATGACCAGGATGGGCCAGTGCCAGAGGTACAAGGCGTAGGAATTGTCGCCCAGGCGGACCAGGAACTTGGAGCTCAGGATCCGGTCGACACCGAAGCGGCTGCCGGTCTGGCCTGCCGCGATGACGGCGACGGCTGCCAGGGTGGGCCACAATGCCACGTAACCCGGGAAAGCCGTCTGGACCTGCAGCACGATGCCGCAGGTGAGCATGGCAATGACGCCGATCCAGCCCATCAGTACGCGGACGGGTTTGGAGAAGTTCAAGCCCGGCAGCACCAGGGCCAGCAAGGTGCCCAAGGCAAATTCCCACAGACGGGCGAAGGTATCGAAGTACGCCACAGCCTGGTTGGTGGCCGTGAAGATGATGGAGTAGACGAACGAGACCAGGAAAATTATGGCGAAGACATACACGAGGGTCGCCCGGTACCTGAGGGCAAAGCGGCGGCACAGAAGCGCGACCGCTGCGAAGATCACCGGCCAGATGATGAACACCTGCCCCTGGATGGACAGCGACCAGAAGTGTTGCACCGGGCTGGCCATGCTGTGGTCCGTGGCGTAGTAGTCCACCGCAAGCTGTTGGAGCAGCCAGTTCTCGTAGTAGAACAAGGACGCCCAGGCCTGTTGGACAATTTCAGCCCACCGGGTAGGTGGCAGGAGGACGAAGGTGGCTGTCAGCGTTCCCAGAAGGACAACCACGACGGCGGGCAGCAGCCGCCTGAACAGGTGCAGCCAGTGCCGCAGGAGGTCCATGGGGCGGCCCTGTTTATAACGGCCCGTGAACTGCAGGGTCATGAGGAACGCGGAGATGAGGAGGAAGACATCCACCCCTCCGGAAACCCGGCCGATCCAGATGTGATAGCTCACCACCATGAGGACGGCCAGTGACCTGAGACCTTGGATTTCAGGGCGGAACTTGGACTTTCCAACGGGACCGGAAGCCCGCCTACCGCGGTGGGCAGGGGCTGTAATCGCTGGGGTAGTCACGTTAGGCAGTTCCTTAAAGCGGCTGGCACAAAGCATCCATAATACGCGGTTCAGCCCACCCGCCCCCAGTTCGAGGATGCTGCTGACCGCCTTCCGCACCTCCCCCGGGCCCGGTTCAGCCATCCATTCTTGCAGCTCTTCCTGTGTGTGACCTGTGCCGATGCCTCATTCGGGTCCCTGCGGCCAATGCGATACGCCGGTCCGGAAGTTGTGATGCATCGCACAGGATCTTAACAGCAGAAACCCCGGTCACAACTCGGTGCGACCGGGGTTTCCGCGGGACAGGCGCTTAGTGCTGGTGGCCTGCGTGTGCGTCTTCTTCCTCAGCGGGCTTCTCGGCAACCAGGGTCTCGGTGGTGAGAACCAGGGCAGCGATGGAAGCGGCGTTGCGGAGTGCAGAGCGGGTGACCTTGACGGGGTCGATCACGCCGGCGGCGATCAGGTCCTCGTACTCGCCGGACTTGGCGTTGAAGCCGTGGTTGGCTTCGAGTTCGGAAACCTTGGCGGTGACCACGAAACCGTCGAAGCCGGCGTTCTGCGCGATCCAGCGCAGCGGCTGGACCAGTGCGCGGCGAACGATGCCTACAGCGGCCGCAGCATCACCTTCGAGGTCCTTGACTGCCTGGGACTCGTCCAGGGCCTTCAGGGCGTGGATCAGGGCGGAACCGCCACCGGAAACGATGCCTTCTTCGAGGGCTGCACGCGTCGAGGAAACGGCGTCCTCAATGCGGTGCTTCTTTTCCTTCAGCTCAACCTCAGTGGCTGCGCCAACCTTGATGACGCCGATGCCGCCAGCGAGCTTGGCCAGGCGTTCCTGCAGCTTTTCCTTGTCCCAGTCTGAATCCGTCCGGGTCAGCTCAGCGCGGAGCTGTGCAACGCGGTCGGCAACGTCCTGGGCCGAACCGGCACCGTCAACGATGGTGGTGTTGTCCTTGGTGACCGTGATGCGGCGGGCGGTACCGAGTACCTCGAGGCCAACGGAGTCCAGCGTCAGGCCCAGGTCCGGGGAAACTACCTGCGCACCGGTCAACGTAGCGATGTCCTGGAGCATGGCCTTGCGGCGATCGCCGAAGCCCGGAGCCTTGACGGCAACGACGTTGAGCGTGCCGCGGATACGGTTGACGATCAGGGTGGAAAGGGCTTCGCCTTCGATGTCCTCAGCGATGATGAAGAGGGGCTTGTTGGCCTGCAGGGCCTTCTCGAGCAGCGGCAGGAAGTCCTGCAGCGAGGAGATCTTGCCCTGGTTGATCAGGATGAGGGCGTCTTCGAGGACAGCTTCCTGGCGTTCTGCGTCGGTGACGAAGTACGGGGAGAGGTAGCCCTTGTCGAACTGCATGCCCTCGGTGAGGACCAGCTCGGTCTGCGTGGTGGAGGACTCTTCGATGGTGATGACACCATCCTTGCCTACCTTGCCGAAGGCCTCGGCGAGGAGCTCGCCGACTTCATCGCTCTGCGCGGAGATGGCTGCGACGTTGGCTACCTGGGTGCCTTCGACTTCGCGGGCATTCTCCAGGAGGCGTGCAGCGACGGCTTCCACTGCAACTTCGATGCCGCGCTTGATCTCGCCGGGAGCTGCGCCGGCAGCAACGTTGCGCAGGCCTTCCTTGACCAGGGCCTGGGCCAGCACGGTTGCCGTAGTGGTGCCGTCACCGGCAACGTCATTGGTCTTGGTGGCTACTTCCTTGGCAAGCTGGGCGCCAAGGTTCTCGTAGGGGTCGTCAAGCTCAACTTCACGGGCGATGGTGACACCATCGTTGGTGATCGTGGGGGCGCCCCACTTCTTGTCCAGGACGACGTTGCGGCCGCGCGGGCCCAGCGTCACCTTGACAGTGTTGGCGAGCTTGTCGATACCGGCCTCAAGAGACCGGCGGGCAGCATCGTTAAAAGCAAGCTGCTTTGCCATGGTTGTGTCCTTTCGAGACAGAAAACCCGCACCGCTGACGCTCGGAATGATTCCAACGCGACGGCGGTGCGGGGCTCCAGGAAGTTACTTTACGACGATCGCAAGGACGTCGCGGGCGGACAGAACGAGGTACTCGCTGCCGCCGGTCTTGACTTCGGTTCCACCGTACTTGGAGTAGATGACGACGTCGCCAACAGCTACGTCAACCGGTACGCGGTTGCCGTTGTCATCGAAGCGGCCGGGGCCGATTGCAACAACTTCGCCTTCCTGCGGCTTCTCCTGCGCGGAGTCCGGAATAACCAGGCCGGAAGCCGTGGTCTGCTCTGCTTCGAGCGGGCGAACAACAATACGATCCTCAAGAGGCTTAATCGAGACCGACACTCGGACTCTCCTTTTCATGAGCTGATTCATGGACTAAGAACTAGGGTGCCGTGGCGTACAACCGTCGTCGCGGTGCCGGTGGACGCCTGGCGTGATTAGCACCCTCAAGGGGAGAGTGCTAACTAGACTCTATGTAAGGCGTTAGCACTCGGTCAAGGTGAGTGCCAGCATTTCGTCATCGGTGAACGTTGTCACTGGTCCCTGAGGTCATCAAGGTCGTAGTCTTCGCCGTCGTCGTCCTCATCCAAGGAAGCGCTGCCGCGGTTCAGGTAGAGCACCACCGCCGAAGCCACCGCCACGAGGCCGGAAACCACCAGCGCGATGATCCCGCCGAGGCGCGCACCGGCGTAGAGGTCGCGGATGTCGCGTGCCTCATCCGTCGCATCGTTCACGCTCTTGCCACTGACGGAGTAGGCCGCTGCGTTGAAGGAATCCAGCGCGAAAATAACGATCAGCAAGCCTATGCAGACCACCGCGATGACAGCGCCCGCGATCAGGGCGGGACGGGCATACGTGGTGAGGCGGGAGGGCTGTGGTGCTGCGTTGTCTTCCATGAAAACAACCCTATCCGGCTGATTCCCCAGTCACGCAGCCATGACGCGCGACGTTAGGCTTGTTCCCATGCCTCATGCACCGCAGGAACAGATCGCACCTTTATTGACCACTGAAGGTTGGGAGCTTCTTGCCTCGCTGGGACCCTACCGTGAGGCTGATGCCTTCAGCGTCAATGCCAGCCTCCGCAAGGCCGGCCACTCCCCGGAACTCGTGGCCGCCGTCCTGACCCAATCACGCTTACGGACCCGGGCCGAGGCGAAGTTCGGTGAGTTCGCCCGGCAGATGCTGTTCACCCAGGCGGGCCTGGAGCAGGCAACCCGGCTGAACGTCGCCGCCCGACACGCCGAACGTTTTGCCCAGGCCGGCATCACCCATGTGGCCGATCTCGGCTGCGGCCTCGGCGCCGATTCCATGGCGATGGCTTCCATGGACATTGCTGTCACCGCTGTGGAGATGGACGAAACCACCGCTGCCTGCGCCATGATCAACCTCATGCCTTTCCCGCATGCAACGGTGGTGCACTCGGACGCGGAATCAATGGACCTCGAGGGCATCGACGGCGTGTGGATGGACCCTGCCCGACGCACCACGTCCACGTCGGGAACCAAAAGAATCTGGGACCCGGAGGCGTTCTCGCCCCCGTTGTCCTTCGTGGAGAGCGTGGCGGCCACAGGGCGTGCGGTAGGGGTAAAGATGGGCCCGGGCATCCCCCACGACTCGGTGCCTTCGGGCTGCGAGGCCCAATGGGTTTCCGTGGGCGGCGATGTCACCGAGGCCACCCTGTGGTTCAACTCAGTAGCCCGCCCGGGCGTCCGCCGCGCCGCATTGCTCCTTGGCAGCCAGGGCGCCGCCGAAATCACCAGCGGCGAGGACTTCGGCGGTGGCCCGGAAGCCGCCGTCGGGCCTGTTGAAGGCTTTCTCTACGAACCCGACGGTGCGGTGATCCGCGCAGGCCTGGTGGCCGACGTCGCCGAGCGGCTGGGCGGGCACCTGGTGGACGAGCACATCGCGTATATCTGCGCCCCGGAACTCCACGACACTCCGTTTGCCCGGGCCTACAAGGTGCTGGACGTCATGCCGTACAACGTCAAGGCCCTCAAGGCCTGGGTGAAGTCGAACGGCATCACCGTGTTGGATATCAAGAAGCGCGGCACGGCAGTGACACCCGAGGAACTGCGGAAGCAGCTGCTCCCCGCCAAACCCGCAAAGGACAAGGATGCGAAAACAGCCACCCTTGTCCTCACCAGGATCGGCGAGGAAAGAGTGGCTGTCGTGGTGGAACCGGTGACCGCCCAGGCTTAGCAGGCCTGCGGCGTCAGCGACGCGAGAATTCCGAGGCCTCCCGTACTTGGCCGGGCGTCGGGCGAACGCCGGTGTACAGGACGAACTGTTCCTCGGCCTGAATGGCGATGACCTCGGCTCCTGTGATGACCGGCTTGCCCGCAGCGCGCGCGGCGGTGATGAGCGGCGTTTCGGAGGGAAGGGCCACCACATCGAACACCACCTGCGCGGCTGCGATGGTGGCGTCGTCAAAGGACTGGGCGGTTTCGTCCGCGCCGGCCATGCCCAGCGGGGTGACGTTGATGATGAGGTCCGCGGTGGCTCCGTTGACGTCGTCCTGCCAATCGAAGCCGTAGAGGTCGGCGAGCGCTCGGCCGGTGGTTTCGTTGCGGGCCACGATGGTGACGGCAGTGAACCCGGCGTCCCTCAGGGCGGCCGCAACAGCTTTGGCCATTCCCCCGGCGCCGCGGAGCAAGACAGTATGGCCGCTGGGGACTTCATGGTCCTTCAGAAGCCTGGCGATCGCGATGTAATCGGTGTTGTAGGCAGTGAGGACGCCGTCGTTGTTCACGATGGTGTTCACCGAATCGATGGCCTTGGCCGACGGATCCATGACGTCAACCAGCGGAATGACTGCCTCTTTGTAGGGCATGGACACCGCGGCACCCCGGATCGGGAGGCCGCGGATGCCCGCCACCGCAAGGGTGATGTCCGCGGGGGCGAATGCCTTGTAGACAAAGTTCAGGCCGAGCAGATCGTACAGATAGTTATGGAACCTCGTCCCGATGTTGCTGGGCCGGGCCGCGAGCGAAATGCACAATGACATGTCTTTGTTCAGGATGGGCATCCACCCATTAAACAACGCCCCTCCGGGCTTCCGTGCGGTCAGCCCTGGCGGGCCTTCATGCGCGGGTTGTTCTTGTTGATGACGAACGTGCGGCCACGCCTGCGGACGATTTGCGCCCCGGGGATCTTCTTGAGTGCACGCAGCGAGTTTCGGACCTTCATGGTGTTTCTCCTTTTTTGTTGGTGTTTGGCTTAGAGGGCGTCGCTGAGTTCCAGGGGGTCATCCCACGCGTCGGCATCCATGGCCATTTCGGCCTCCGTCAGCTGGCAGCCTTCCAGGAGTTCACGGATTTCCGCGGCGTCAACATCGTCGGCCCGCCCAGTGATGGCCAGGACGGTTCCGCGGTCCCCGTGGCTGGGGTGCCAGTCGAGGAAAGCGTCGACGTCGGCACCCACTTCTCCGCGCAGGCCTTCTCCCATGGGGGCTGCTTCCGTGGAATCGGCCATCCAGTTGCCCGTGCTTTCGAGCCAGATCCGTGGACCGATGCCTTGGACAGCTATCCGCTTGGTGGGAGCGGAGGCGATCCACAGGCGGCCCCGCATCCAGTGCATGCCGACAGCCAAGCGCGGAAGCGCCTCCCTGAAACGGCCCGGATGAAGTGGCCGGGCAGCCCGATGGAGCACGGTCCGGAAGGAACCTTCCGTTTCAGCCAGGGGCACACGCACGACGCCGGGACGGTTGCGGGCAGCTGCTTCGGCGGGGTCGAAGCAGCCCGGCCGGAAATCATCGGCCGCTGCGGCAACGGTTGCATGGGGTGCCAATTCGCCAAGCAACTCCACCCCCGACACCCACTGCGGCGAACCCTCGCGGGGATCCCCCGTCAGCACGGCACCCAATCCCGGATAGGCCATCACGGTGTCCACGTGCCCGAATTCGCCGACCAGGAATTCGCCACTGGTCCGCTCGTCCTGGGGCATGGACGTGAAGCCGGACTCAAACAGGGTGTGGCGGTCCCAGATGTGGTCGTCCAACTCTGCGGGGTCCAAGGCGAGCACGGCGTTGTCGATGACCGCCGGGCGGCTGAGCCCACTCCGGAGCTCCGCCACGGCCATTCCGGCTGCGACGCCTGGCGGCAGGCCCAGGACGACGTGGTCGAAGCCGCATGCGGCGAGCCGTTCCGCCGTCGGGACCACGTCAAGCCGGACGGTGCAGCTCAGGCAACCGTGCTCCAGGACCGTCGTCCCGCGTTCGAACAACCGGCCGTTGCGGTAAACGCGCCGCAGGACCAGTGAGCCATCCAGGAGATCGTGGAGGACCACCACGGAATTGGCATGGGTCCGCCCCAGCCTTTCGGTGGCTGCCTCACGGCATTGGCTGTCCAGGGAACTGACGATCGTGAGGTGCATGGCACACACTCTAATGCGAATGGTTCGCATTAGCAAATGGCGGGTAATTTCTCCCGCGCACCCGCCGCAATCATGCGAGTTCCGGCTGCATTAGACTTGATCCGACCGCTGGCGGCCCCGCAGCGGGGAACCGTGTCCGGCCGAAACAACACATTGCCGGACAGTACACATAGCCGGACAGTACAAACCGAGGGGACTACGTGCAGATTGATTTTGCGCCATCCAGGCAATCGACACTGGGTGTGGAATGGGAGTTGGCGCTCGTCAATGCACGCACAGGGGAACTGGTATCCGTCGCGAACGACGTCCTGAAAGGCGTTGCGGCAAACCACCCGGACCTCAATGAGGACGACGAACACCCCCATATCAAGCGCGAACTGCTCCTCAACACGGTGGAACTCGTCACTGGCATCTGCGAGACCGTCAACGAAGCCAAAGAGGACCTCAGCCGGTCCCTCGCCGCAGTGCGCGAAGTCACCGATCCCATGGGTGTCGAAGTGTTTTGCGCCGGCAGCCACCCCTTCAGCCCTCCCCTGCTGCAGCCGGTCACCGACAAAGAGCGGTACGCCAAACTGATCGAGCGGACCCAATGGTGGGGACGCCAAATGGTCATCTACGGCGTTCACGTCCACGTGGGCATCGACAGGAAAGAAAAAGTCCTCCCCGTCCTGGATGGCCTGGTCAACTACTTTCCGCACTTCCAGGCATTGTCAGCTTCCAGCCCCTACTGGGCCGGTGAGGAAACAGGGTACGCATCACAACGCGCGCTCATGTTCCAGCAGCTTCCGACAGCCGGCCTGCCGTTCCAGTTCGAAACCTGGGAGGCGTACGAGTCCTACGTCCAGGACATGTTCACCACCGGAGTGATCGACTCAACCTCCGAAATCCGCTGGGACATCCGCCCGGTTGCCAACCTTGGCACCATCGAAATGCGCATCTGTGACGGCCTGGCAACCCTTGAGGAAGTCGGTGCCATCGCGGCCCTGACCCAGTGCCTGGTGGACGAATTCTCCTCCATTCTTGATGCCGGGGGCAGCATCCCCACCATGCCTCCGTGGCACGTGCAGGAAAACAAGTGGCGCGCTGCCCGCTACGGCATGGAAGCCATCATCATCCTCGATGCCGCTGGCAACGAGCAGCTCGTTACCGAGCACCTGGCCGAAACCGTCGCGCGGCTTGAGCCTGTGGCAGCCAAGCTTGGCTGCTCCGAAGAACTGGCCGATGTCCTGAAGATCGTCGAACGCGGTGCCAGCTACCAGCGGCAGCGCCGCGTCGCCGCCGAACACAACGGCGACCTGCAGGCAGTGGTCATGGACCTCGTCCAGCAGATGCGAAAAGGTCCCGACGCCTAGCGGTTCCCGGTTTACCTGCCCGGGCCGGCGGCCTGGGCAGGTACTGACACTGTGGTGACAGGCATGGAGGAATCCGGTGCGAACTCCACTCCGCTGGGGTCGATGCCGGCCATGATCAGCTGGGCGCCCAGCGCCGCCACCATGGCCCCGTTGTCCGTGCACAGATCCAACGGCGGAACGTGAAGCCTGATCCCGGCCGAGGTACAGCGCTGTCCGGTCAGTTCCCGGAGCCGGGAATTGGCAGCGACGCCGCCGCCCAGCAGGAGGTCCGTGATGCCGTTCTCTTTGCAGGCCAGAACGGCCTTTGAGGTGATGACATCCACTACGGCTTCCTGGAACGCGGCAGCGATATCAGCCACCGGCACTTCCTCGCCGCGGGCCTCGAACTGTTCCACACAGCGGGCCACGGCAGTTTTCAGACCGCTGAAAGACCAGTCATAACGGTGCGGCCCCTTCTCCTCGGCGGTCCCCATGTACTTGGGTTGCGTCAGGCCACGCGGGAAGCGGATGGATTTGGGGTTGCCCCGGCGTGCCAGTTTGTCGATTGCGGGTCCGCCCGGATAGCCCAGACCAAGGATGCGCGCCACTTTGTCGTAGGCCTCCCCGGCGGCGTCATCGATGGTTGAACCCAGCAGCTCGACATCGTCCGTGATACTCCGGATGCGCAGGATTTCAGTGTGGCCCCCGGACACCAGGAGCGCCCCGAGGTTCTCCGGCAACTGCCCCGCACCCAGGCCGGCGGCAGCACCGGCGTCGGGCTTTCCTTCCGGGGTTCGCCTTTGATCCAGCAAGCCAACGCCAACGTGCGCCACCAAATGGTTGATCGCGTAGAGCGGCTTCCCCGTGGCAACCGCCAGGGCCTTCGCAGCACAAACGCCCACCATAAGCGCCCCGGCGAGGCCCGGGCCGGACGTCACGGCAATGGCGTCGATATCGTCCAGGGTGACCCCGGCTTCAAGCAGCGACTCCTGCAACGTGGGCACGAAGGCGTCCAGGTGCGCCCGCGAAGCGATTTCCGGGATGACGCCGCCAAAACGCACGTGCTCGTCCATGGAGGAAGACACAGTGTTGGTCAGCAACGTTGTCCCGCGGACGATGCCCACACCGGTCTCGTCGCAGGACGACTCGATGCCGAGCACCAGCGGCTGCTGTCGATTAAGGCCGCTCACGCTGGGGCTCCTTCGGAAGGGTGTTGTTCGTTCAAGGTCAGCCTCATGATCAAGGCGTCTGTTCCGTCGCGGTAATAGCGGGGACGGACGTGGATCTGCTCAAACCCGAAACGCACATAGAGTTGCTGCGCGCGGGGATTGTCCGCCCGCACTTCCAGCAACACGTCTGCCGCGCGGCGTCGCCGCGCCTCATCGATGAGCTCCGCGAGGACCGCGGAGCCGATGCCCCGGCCTTCGAATTCAGGCACGACGGCGATCGTCTGGACGTCCGCGATGGGCTCGATGCACATCAATCCCGCATAAGCGATGATCTCCCCTGCGGCCTCGGCCACCACGTAACGGCGGGTTTCGGGCTGGGCCAGTTCGTCGAAGAACATCTGCAGCGGCCATGCGTCCACGGGGAACAAACGGCGCTCCAAAGCCTCTACGGCCGGGATGTCGGCTTCGGTCATGTCGCGCAGGGAAACCCCGGCGAGCTCCAGTTTGGGTGACAATTTCACAGTTCCCGTCCCATCACAGTGCGCGCTTCCGGGGTCCCGGTACTTGGGCGTCGGATTCCCGCAGGTATAGAGGGGTCGAATCCAGAAGGGGCCGGCCTGATGCGAGCCGGGCAAGGGCGAACTGGCCAAGGGAAGCGGCGTCGGGCTGCGTGGACGCAAAGTCTTCATCGGCCCTGAGCACATCCGCGTACAGACCGGCGCCGGCACCGAACACCGGCAAGTCGGGCAGTTCGGAGGCGAAGCCCACGTGCGGTCCATCCACGAGATCCGGCAGCTGGCCCTCTTTCAGGGAGTACCGGGCCCAGTAGACCTCTTTGCGCCGGGCGTCCGTTGCCACCAGGAACCCGGGAACTGCTGCTGTGGATTCAGCCACCTCAAGGGCAATGGCATCCAGGCTCATCAGTCCGTACAACGGTTTGTTCCACACGAACGCCAAGGTGCGGGCGGTCGCGATACCGGAGCGGAGCCCGGTAAACGGGCCCGGGCCAACACCGGTGACGATCGCATCGATGTCCGCGCCGGTAACGCCTGCTCCGGTCAACAGCTTCTCAATACCCGGGGCAAGAACTTCGGCGTGGCTACGGGTATCTTCCGTGGCGAAGGAATCCACCACGCCTTCCATGGCGTCGTCGGAGATCAGGGCTGCGCTGGCAACGGCGGAAGTATCAATGGCCAGGATCAACATCAGTTATCTCCCTCGTGTGCGGTGTCCGGTTGCGCTGCGCTGTCCGGCTGTCCTGCGGTGGCCAGGAGCCGTGGCTCATCCGCCCACCGTGGACCGAATCCCCGGAACACAATGGTGCGGGGCTCGTCGTCGTCATCGCTGTCAAAGTCCAGGACGTCATCCGTCACCGTTCCTGCCGAGGCGCCGCCGCCCACGGCCCTGTGCAGCTCCACTTCCAGGCGGCTATCCGAGAGATGCTCCACCCGGTCCCGCCCCCACTCCACCACCGTGACGGCGGTGTCCATGGTGTTTTCGAGGTCGATGTCGTCGATCTCTGCGGCCGAGTCCAGCCTGTACGCGTCGACATGGACCAAGTCAGGCCCACCCGGCCTGGGACCGTCCGGAAGGTTCGGATGGATCCTGACCAGCACAAAGGTCGGCGAGATGATGCCGGCCCTTACACCCAGGCCCTCCCCCAGCCCCTGGGTGAACGTGGTCTTTCCAGCGCCCAGTTCCCCGGTCAGGACAAGGAGATCGCCGGCCTCAAGCACCTCACCGAGCGCTGCTGCGAGCGCGTGTGTCTGCTCCGCCGTCGTGACCTTCAACGTGCGTTCCCACAGGGGTTCGCTCACAGCGCTGCTGCTTTGGCGTCGGTGGCAACGTCGGTCTGCGATGCCGGCTGGGAGGGTACTTCATTGACGTAGCTGCGAGGCACCCGCTGGCTGATGCGCGTGACGATTTCGTAGTTGTTGGTTCCGGCAGCTGCGGCCCAATCGTCGGCCGTGGGGCCGTGATCGGAGCCATTGCCGAACATGACGGCTTCGGCGCCCCGAAGCTCCGCGGCTGCCTCAGGAGTCAGGGGGCCCAGGTCGATGACCATCTGGTCCATGGCGATCCTGCCCACTACCGGGTAGTTGACGCCATTGACGCGGACCGGTCCGCCCGTGGCGATCCGCGGAACCCCGTCTGCGTAGCCCAACGGGACCAGGCCCAAGGTGCTTTCTTCGCTGGTGCGGTAGTTCAGGCCGTAGGAGACGCCCTGCCCTTCCGGGACCTGCTTGCAATTGGACAGGAGCGTGCGGACGGTCATGGCGGGGTGCAAGCCAAGTTCGGCCGACGTCGCGCCTTCGAAGGGCGACAATCCGTAGACGCCGAGGCCCACGCGCACCAGGTCGAAGTGCGAATCCGGGCGCGACAACGCAGCGGGAGTGTTGGCGATATGCCGGACCTCCGTGTCCACACCGGCGTCTTCAGCCATCGCGATGGCTTCACGGAAGACAGCGAGCTGCTCATCGGTTTCGGGGCGGTGCGGTTCATCGGCCACGGCGAGATGAGAGAAGATCCCCACCACGCGCAGCAGGCCCTGGTCCTGGTAGTCCATGGCCTGGCCCAGCAGTTGATCCCAGTCGGCAATGGTGCAGCCGTTGCGACCCAGGCCGGTGTCCACCTTGAGGTGTACCCGTGCAGGCCGTTCCTGTTCGCGGGCTGCCGCAACTACGGCATCCAGCTCCCAGCCGGAGATACCGACGTCGATGCCCGCGGCGACGGCTGCCTGGAAGTTGCTCTCGCGGGTGTGCAGCCAGGCAAGCAACGGAGCGTCGATACCGGCGGCCCGCAAGGCAAGGGCCTCGGAAATGTGCGCCACCCCGAGCCACGCCGCACCGGCGTCGAGGGCTGCCCGCGCAACCTGGACGGCTCCGTGACCATACGCGTCGGCCTTCACTACGGCCATGACCGCGGCAGGAGAGGCGATGGCGACGAATTGCCGCACGTTGTGGCGTACAGCTTCGAGATCGATCACCGCGGACCGTTCCAGGACCGCCGACTTGGCTATTGAGGCCTTTTCGCCGATCCCGATATCTGCTGCTGCTTCATAAGTCACCCTAGAGATTCTAGTGGTGCCGGTGAATTCGGGTTAACTGCGCACGGGCGTTCACCCCTACTGGGCATCCGACAAGTGCGCGATGGTGGCCCGGGCGCGTCGTTGGGCTTCAGCGGGGATGTCCTTCACGATCGGTTCCAGGAACGCGAAGCGCCTCAGCCACTGGCTGCTTTGCCGCTCCTTCCGCGCGTTCGCCCGCTGCCACCAGTCCGCGATGTCTCCCCAGCCGGGTGCGGCCAGGGACCCGCCAACCTCCTGGACGGCAAGCGAAGCGCACAGGTTGGCAAAACGCAGGCGGTCACCCAGCCGCCATCCTGCGAGGCACCCCACGATGAAGGCCGCACCGAAGCAGTCCCCTGCTCCCGTTGGATCAGAAGCCGGGACCGGCAAAGAAGGCACCCACTCTTCCTCGCCGCTCTCCGAGTCCACCGCCACTGCCCCTTGGGGACCCAAGGTCACCACGGCTACCGGCACGCGGTCAGCCAGCGAGTACAGCGCCGCCCAGGGGTCGGATTTGCCGGTGAACGCCATGGCCTCGGGAGCGTTGGGCAGGAAAGCATAAAAGTTCTCCAGCTGGTCCAGCCGGCGCTCCGACCATTTCCCGGTAGGGTCCCACCCCACCACCCCAAAAAGCTTGGTACCGGATTTCATTGCGGCCAGCATCCACGGCTCCATCTCCTCCTCCAGGTCCGCAACGGCTGCGAGCGCCCGCGGAGGCTGGCCAATCAGCTGGGAAGCAGAGATCGGGGCGGGATGGCCGTGGGTGACCATGGAGCGGTCCTGGTTCACGCACATGGAAACAGTCACTGGTGAGTGCCACCCGGGAACCCGCTGCGACAACGACAGGTCCACGTGCTCCTGCTTCTCCAGGATCTGCCAGTTGTAGTCGCCGTAACCGTCGTCTCCGAAGGTCGCTGCAAGGTTGGTCCGCAACCCGAGCCGCGCTGCCGCAATGGCCTGGTTGGCCACCCCTCCCGGGCAGCTTCCCATGCCCTCGCTCCACACTTCCGTGCCCGGTTCCGGCGCATGGGGAAGGCCGGTGAAAATGATGTCCTGGAAAACCGTGCCGGTCAGGAGAAGGTCGCACCCGGCGTCAGCGTCTGACCTTACGGAGGCAAGGGGGTCGAATCGTCGCTGCGGCATAGCGTCCATGAACGGCAGACTACGCTGCAGCTTGCGGAGCTGCATAGACTCGGATCATGCGGCTTATGATCGCCGGCGGTGGCGGATTCCGGGTTCCCCTTGTGTACCGGGCGTTGTGTACTGGCCCCTTTGCCGGCCTGGTCAGCGAATTGGTGCTTTTCGACGTCGATGGGCAACGGCTCCAAGCAATCCAGGCCGTACTCCGCGATATGCCCACAGGCCCCGGTTCCGGTCCCGCCGTCGTCGCCTGCAGCGACCTTGGCCAGGCGCTCACGGGAACCGACGTGGTTTTCGCGGCCATCCGGCCTGGCGGAACGGCCGGCCGGATCGCCGATGAGCGTGTTGCACTTGATCTGGGGCTGCTGGGCCAGGAGACCACCGGAGCAGGCGGGATTTCCTACGCCCTGCGATCCATCCCCCGGATGCTCGAACTCGCCCAGGCCATGCGGCGTCACTGCCCCGGTGCATGGCTCATCAACTTCACCAACCCCGCCGGAATGGTCACCGAGGCATTGGTGCCGCTGCTTGGGAACCGGGTGATTGGGATCTGTGATTCCGCTGGGGGCCTGGCCCAGCGGGCGGCCCGGGCAGCCGGTGTCCCGCTGGAGGAAGGAAACCTCGACGGCGTGGGCTACTACGGGCTGAACCACCTCGGCTGGCTCTACCGGCTGGCACCAGGTGGCGCGGACCTCCTGCCCGGGCTGCTGGCGGATCCTGCCGCCCTTGAGTCGATTGAAGAAGGGCGCCTGTTCGGGCAGCACACCCTGGAAAAGCTCGGTTGCCTGCCCAACGAGTACCTCTATTACTACTACCAGACGTCGCAGGCCACCCAGGCTATCCGTGGACAACGGCAAACGCGTGGGGCGTCCATCCACCAACAGCAGCATTCGCTCTACCCCGATCTGCTGCGGGCGGAGGACGCCTATGCGCTATGGGATGCGGCCCGGCGATCCCGCGAAGAGGGGTACCTCGCCGAAGCCCGCACCCACGGGGAACAGCGCGACGAGTCCGATCTCGCTGGAGGCGGCTACGAGAGGGTGGCTCTGTCCGTAATGCGGGCCTTCTCGGGCGGCGGGACCGCCCAGCTCATCCTCAACGTGCCCAACGCTCCCGTGCTGCCCACCGGGAGTCTTCACCCGGCGGAGGTGGCCGTGCCCGGGCTGCCGCCGGACGCCGTCGTCGAAGTCCCCTCCCAGGTGACGCCCGACGGCGCCGTGGCAGTCGCGCAGGAAAGGCCGCCGGGCCCGTTCCTCACCTTGATGCAGCGCGTCAAGGAGGTGGAGCGGCTGACGATCCGCGCCGTCCGTGACCACGACCGGGAAGCAGCCGTCCAGGCGTTTGCGTCGCACCCGTTGGTGGGATCGGAGCTGCTGGGCACGCAGCTGCTGGCAGGCTATGAGGAGGCATTCCCCGGGATGGCCGGGCTCTGGGGGTAAGGGCGGGACAAGGCTAGAGTTTGCGGTACATCACGTGCAGGCCCACGTAGCCGATCTCCGGATGGTTGAAGGCCTCCGGCACCGTGGCAAGGATCCGGAATCCCATGGACTGCCAGAGCCACACGGCCCTGACGTTGCTCTCCACCACCGCGTTGTACTGCATCGCGTAGAACCCCGCAGCTTTGGCTTCCTGGAGCGAGTATGCGCAGAGCGCCCGCGCAATGCCCTGGCCCGAGTGGTTGGCCGCCACCATGTAACCGGCGTTGGCGACATGGCTGCCACCACCGCCCTGGTTGGGGTGGAATTCGCCGGTCCCGAGAATCTTGCCGGATTCCCTGTCGACGGCCACAAACGTCTGGCCGGGCTCTTCCTTGGTCCACTTCGCCTTCGCTTCGTCCTCCGGTGTGCCGCGGTCCCAGGTGAAGGTCTCGCCCTCCCGGATCACGGGTTCCAGGACGGACCAGATGCCGGCCCAGTCGCCCGGTGTTGCGACGCGGATGTCAAAGCTTTGTTCTTGGCTCACAGCCCACACGCTAGCAGCCTTGTCCACATAGCGGGGCCGCTTTATTGAGGCACGGTTTGGCAGGAGTAGTGTTTTCTGCAGGGCAAAAGCCACGTGCGGTGAAAGTCAGGAGGAGTGCGATGCCGATGGTCCGTCGAGTGGCGTTCTTGTCACTGCACACCTCCCCCATGGAGCAGCCCGGGGCCGGTGACGCCGGTGGGATGAACGTCTACGTCCGGGCCTTGGCCATGGCACTTGCCGAGTCGGGTGTTGAAGTGGAGATCTTCACGCGCGCCACCAAAGCCAGCCAGCCCGCCGTCGAGCATCCCGGTCCCGGCGTGTGCGTCCACAACGTCAAGGCCGGACCACGCCGGAAGATACCCAAGGAAGAACTGCCCGAACTTCTGCACCACATGGTGGTGGAGATCGACAATATCCGGAACCGGCAACTGCATGGCCGCTACGACGCCATCCACTCGCACTATTGGGTCTCAGGCGTTGCGGGGCTTGAGTTGGCCTCATTGTGGGGAGTTCCTCTGGTGCACACCATGCACACCATGGCGAAGGTAAAGAACCTCGTGCTGCAACCCGGCGAACACCCGGAGCCGCGGCGCCGCGAGAACGGCGAGCAGCGGATCGTCGATGGCGCGGCCCGCCTGATAGCCAATACCCCAGCTGAAGCCGATGAACTCGTGTCGCACTACGGGGCGGACCGCGACCGGATCGACATCGCTCCGCCCGGCGTAGACCTCAACGTCTTTACGCCGTCGTTCCGAAAGAAGTCACGTGCCCGGCTGGAGGTGCGGCCGGAGAGCTTCCACATTCTGTTTGCCGGCCGGATCCAGCGGCTCAAAGGTCCCCAGATTTTCGTCAAGGCCGCCGGAATCCTCCGCAAGCGCAGGCCGGACATCGACCTGGAAATGACCATCCTGGGCTCGCTGAGCGGCGCCAAGGACTTCAACCTCCAACAGATCATCCACGAAGCCGGACTCGACGACGTCGTCACCCACCGTCCGCCGGTGGTGGCGCCCGAACTCGCCGGGTGGTTCCGCTCGGCCGACGTCGTCGTGATGCCATCGTTCAGCGAGTCCTTTGGCCTGGTGGCTTTGGAAGCACAGGCGTGCGGTACACCCGTAGTCGCCACCAACGTCGGTGGTCTGTCCCGGGCAATCTCGGACGGCCGCACCGGAATCCTGGTGGACGGACACGACCCCACGGACTGGGCCGATGCCCTCGAGGACCTCTACGACGACGTCCAGACCCGCGAGGACATGGGCCGGCTCGCGGCCACCCATGCCGAATCGTTCGGCTGGCAGCGCACAGCTGCGATCACCTTGGACAGCTACCGTGAAGCCGTCGGGGGCCTGTTGCTTCCGAGGACCTGAGGTTCCTCAGCGTCGGGCCTCGCGGCTGGTAGATTGTCGCGCACAGCGTTAGCGCGCCATAAGCGTCAGCCGTGACACGGGAACATCCAGCCGAAGGACAACGATGTCTGAAAACAAGGCCATGAGTGATCTTGAGATTGCCCGCAATGCCGCCATGCTCCCCATTGAGGAGATCGCCCAGAGAGCGGGCATCAACGTGGATGCCCTTGAGCTGTACGGGCGTTACAAAGCCAAGATCAACCCTGGAAAGCTGGCGTTCCCTGCTGACAAGGTGCCGGGAAAAGTGGTGCTTGTTTCAGCCATGTCCCCCACTCCCGCCGGAGAAGGCAAATCAACCACCACAGTAGGACTCGCCGATTCCCTGGCCCGCGCCGGACACAAAGTCATGATCGCGCTTAGGGAACCTTCCTTGGGGCCGATCCTGGGGATGAAGGGCGGGGCTACGGGAGGTGGCTACTCCCAGGTCCTGCCGATGGACGACATCAACTTGCACTTCACCGGGGATTTCCACGCGATCACCTCAGCAAACAACGCCCTCATGGCCTTGGTGGACAACCACATCTTCCAAGGAAACCAGCTGGGAATCGACCCCCGCCGCATGACGTTCAAACGCGTCCTTGACATGAACGACCGTGCCTTGCGGGAAGTGGTGATCGGCCTTGGTGGCCCCGCGCAGGGCGTGCCACGGCAGGATGGATTCGACATTACCGTGGCGTCCGAGATCATGGCCGTCTTCTGCTTGGCCACGGACCTGGACGATCTCCGATGCCGCCTGGGCAGGATCACTTTCGGGTACACCTATGAGCGGGCACCGGTCACCGTCGCGGATCTCGGTGTTGAAGGCGCACTTACGATGCTCCTGAAGGACGCCATCAAGCCAAACCTTGTCCAGACCATCGCAGGAACTCCGGCGCTGGTACATGGGGGGCCGTTTGCGAACATCGCCCATGGATGCAATTCGCTGATCGCCACCAGGACGGCCATGCAGCTGGCTGACGTGGTGGTCACCGAGGCCGGCTTCGGGGCGGACCTTGGCGCCGAAAAGTACATGGACATCAAGGCGCGGATCGCAGCAGTGGCGCCATCCGCCGTCGTGGTTGTTGCCACCATCCGGGCCCTCAAGATGCAAGGCGGGGTTCCCAAGGAGAACCTCGGCGAGCCCAACATGGATGCCATGGCTGCCGGAGTGGAGAACCTCAAGAGGCATGTCCGGAACGTGGCCAAATTTGGTATCACTCCGGTTGTCTCCATCAACAAGTTCGCCACCGACACTGCGGAAGAACTCGACTGGCTCCTCGCATGGTGTGCAGCGGAAGGGGTGGAGGCCGCCGTCGCAGACGTCTGGGGCCGCGGTGGAGGCGGGGATGGCGGGGACGAACTGGCCGCCAAGGTGGCAGCTGCCTTCAATGCGCCGTCCGGTTTCCATCACCTCTACCCGCTGGAGCTGCCTGTGGAGGACAAGATCCGGACGATCGTGCAGGAGATATACGGGGCCGATGGCGTGGAGTTCTCCGTGCCGGCCCTCAAACGCCTTGCGGAGATTGAGAAGAACGGCTGGTCCGGCCTTCCCGTCTGCATGGCGAAAACCCAGTACTCCTTCACTGACGACGCCTCCAGGCTCGGGGCACCCAAGGGTTTCCGGGTGCACGTTCGCGACCTCATCCCGAAAACCGGTGCCGGTTTCATCGTGGCACTGACCGGGGCCGTCATGACCATGCCCGGGCTCCCGAAGGAACCGGCAGCGATGCGCATGGACGTCGACGCCGACGGCAACCCCACGGGCCTTTTCTAACCCTCCCTCACACCCCACGCCCTTCAACCAAACCCTCCCGCACACCCCATGCCCTTCAACCAAACCCTCCCGCACACCCCACGCCCTTCAACCAAACCCTCCCCCACGCGTTTGAAGGGGTGAGTAAGCGTCGGCGTCAAACCCTAGGGATGTGAGTAAGCGTCGGCGTCAAACCCCTGGGGATGTGAGTAAGCGTCGCCACGAAACCCTAGGGATGTGAGCGAGCGTCGCCACCAAACCATGGGGATGTGAGCAAGCGACCGTGGGAAACCTTGGGGATGTGAGTAAGCGTCGCCGTCAAACCATGGGGATGTGAGCGAGCGTCGCCGTCAAACCATGGGGATGTGAGCGAGGGTCCCGGAGACGACTGACGCCCCCGCACACAGTGCGGGGGCGTCAGGCGACAAAGGGGTCCTGCGGTGTTTAGCGTTCGATGTCGCCGCGGATGAAGGCTTCGACCTTTTCGCGGGCGATGTCGTCGTTGAACTGCTCCGGCGGCGACTTCATGAAGTAGCTGGAAGCGGAGAGCAGCGGGCCGCCGATGCCGCGGTCCAGGCCGATCTTGGCGGCGCGGATGGCATCGATGATCACGCCGGCAGAGTTCGGGGAATCCCATACCTCGAGCTTGTACTCCAGGGATACAGGGGCGTCGCCGAAGTTGCGGCCTTCGAGGCGGACGAAGGCCCACTTGCGGTCATCAAGCCAGGCGACGTAGTCGGAAGGCCCGATGTGGACGTCGTCGGCGTGCAGCTCGGCCTCGACGTTTGAAGTAACGGCCTGGGTCTTGGAGATCTTCTTGGATTCCAGGCGGTCGCGCTCCAGCATGTTCTTGAAGTCCATGTTGCCGCCGACGTTCAGCTGGTACGTACGGTCCAGGGTGACGCCGCGGTCTTCGAACAGCTTGGCCATGACACGGTGGGTGATGGTGGCACCGATCTGGCTCTTGATGTCGTCGCCCACGATCGGGATACCGGCAGCAGTGAACTTGTCGGCCCATTCCTTGGTGCCGGCGATGAACACGGGCAGTGCGTTGACGAACGCGACGCCGGCGTCGATGGCGCACTGGGCGTAGAACTTGGCGGCCTGGTCCGAACCAACAGGCAGGTAGCAGACCATGACGTCCGCTTTGGCTTCGCGCAATGCAGCGACGATGTCCACGGCCTCTTCCGGAGCCTCAACGATGGTTTCGCGGTAGTACTTGCCCAGTCCGTCCAGTGTGTGGCCGCGCTGGACGGTGACGCCCGTAGCGGGGACGTCGGCAATCTTGATGGTGTTGTTTTCGCTGGCGCCGATGGCGTCCGCCAGGTCCAGTCCAACCTTCTTGCTGTCGACATCGAAAGCAGCAACGAAGTGGACGTCGTTGACGTGATACTGGCCGAACTCGACGTGCATCAGACCCGGGATCGTGGCCTTGGGGTCAGCGTCGCGGTAGTACTGAACACCTTGGACCAGCGATGCGGCGCAGTTACCTACGCCGACAATGGCAACACGAATCGGATGTGAAGACACGGAACTCCTTTGAGAACTAAACCTCAGGTGCCAGGCGCACCGCTGGCTGAGTCCAGGGCACGACTGATTGGCACGGCGCCATTCGGCGCACACTTGCATTGTAGCCAACACAGGAGGGGCCGCCTTTGTTCCCGACCGGCCCCTCCCGTCTTATGTCAATCGTGAACGGCTACTTTTGCGCCCACAGGTTGATGTCCGATTCAACAGCAAACTCGTCGATCGCCGTCAGTTCTTCCGTGGTGAACTCCAGGTTTTGGATGGCGCTGAGCGTGTCTTCCAGCTGCTTCACACTGGAAGCTCCCACCAGTGCCGACGTCACCGGCGAGCCCTTCGGCTGATCCCGGAGGATCCAGGCCACAGCCATTTGGGCGAGCGTCTGTCCCCGGCCCTGGGCGATTGCGTTGAGCCCGCGCACCCGGTCAAGCTTGTCCTCGGTCAGCTGCGACTCGGACAGGAAACGTTCCTTTGCTGCGCGGGAGTCGGCCGGCACACCGTTGAGGTACCGGTCGGTCAGCATCCCCTGGGCCAAGGGCGAGAAAGCGATGGAGCCTGCGCCCACCTGGTCCAATGCCTCGTAGAGGTTGGGTGAGCCATTCTCGGTCCACCGGTTCAGCATGGAGTAGCTCGGCTGGTGGATCAGCAGCGGGGTGCCGAGTTCCTTGAGGATCCGGGCCGCTTCGAGGGTCTGCTCAGGGGTGTAGGACGAGATGCCCGCGTAGAGCGCCTTGCCTGAACGGACCGCGTAGTCCAGGGCGCCCATGGTTTCTTCCAAGGGTGTTTCGGGGTCCGGGCGGTGGCTGTAGAAGATGTCCACGTACTCCAGGCCCATGCGTTCGAGGGACTGGTCGAGGCTGGAAATCAGGTACTTGCGGGATCCCCATTCGCCGTACGGACCAGGCCACATGTAGTAGCCGGCCTTCGTGGAGATGACGAGTTCGTCGCGGTAGGGCTTGAAGTCGTCCTTCAAGTGGCGTCCGAAGTTCGTTTCGGCCGATCCGTCCGGCGGACCGTAGTTGTTGGCGAGGTCGAAGTGATTGACGCCGAGGTCGAAAGCCCTGCGCAGGATGGCGCGTTGCTCGTCGAATCGCTTGTCGTCGCCGAAGTTGTGCCAAAGGCCCAACGAGATGGCGGGCAGCTTGAGTCCGCTGCGTCCGACACGGCGGTAGGGCATGGTTTCGTAGCGGTTTTCCGCGGCCGAATAAGTCATACGTACCATCCTGCCACTGTGGAAACCGGGGCGACGGCGGTGTCCGCCATGTGGGCGCCGTCACCCCGGTTCACTGCTTGTGTCAGTTGACGCGTACGACGGCGGCGCTGGCGCCCGGGAGCGTCAGCGTGTCCTCGTCCAGGGCAGCTTCGGAATCGGTAGACAGCAACAAGGACCCCTCCAGGGCCGTCACGAGTGCGTCGTCACCGAAGTTGCACACAACACGGATTTTCCCCCGTGACATCTGCAGCCACTGTTCCTCGTCGTCGAACTCGACGGAGGTGTCCCCGAAGCCGCCGTCGACTAGTTCAGGCGTGTTTCGGCGCAGCTGTGCCAAATCCCGGTACAACCGGAGCAAGCGGGCGTGGTCTCCCTCGCCGGCCTCCTCCCACTTGAGCTTGGAGCGTTCGAACGTCTGGGGATCCTGTGGATCGGGGACAACAGCCGGATCCCACCCCATCCGCTCGAACTCCTTGATCCGTCCCTCGGCTGTGGCCTTGCCCAGATCAGGCTCCGGGTGCGAGGTGAAGAACTGCCACGGCGTTGAAGCACCGAACTCCTCTCCCATGAACAGCATGGGGGTGAAAGGAGAGGTCATGGTCAGCACGGCACCTATGGCCAACTTGCCATAGGACAACGTCGCGGTGAGTCGGTCACCTATGGCCCGGTTTCCGATTTGGTCATGGTTTTGCAGGCAGACCACCAGGGCCGATGGGTGCGCGAGGTCATGCCGGATTGACCGGCCATGATGGCGACCCCGGAAGCTCGAGTAGCTGCCATCGTGGAAGAAGCCGTGTTCCAGGACCTTGGCAAGCACGGACAGCGATTCAAAGTCCGAGTAGTAGCCGGTGGTTTCTCCGCTGAGGTTGACGTGGACGGCGTGGTGGAAGTCGTCGCTCCACTGCCCCTCCAGCCCGTAGCCGTTGTCCTTGCGGGGATAGATGAGGCGCGGGTTGTTCAGGTCCGATTCTGCGATGAGGGTTTTCGGTATCCCCGTTTCAGACTCGATCTGGTCAGCCAGCGCACCAAAGTCCTCCAGGATGTGCACGGCCCGTTCGTCCCGGAGTGCATGGACGGCATCGAGCCGAAGTCCGTCAACGTGGTAGTCGCGGAGCCACATCGCCGCATTCTCCAGAACGTAGCGGCGCACGTCATCGGAGCCCGGGCCGTCAAGGTTGACGGAGTCACCCCAGGTGTTGCCCTCCCCCGATTTCAGGTAAGGACCGTACTTTGGCAGGTAGTTTCCGCTCGGACCGAGGTGGTTGTAGACGACGTCCTGGATGACGCCAAGCCCCGCAGCGTGCGCCGCGTCAACAAAGCGCTGATAGGCGGCGGGACCACCATAGGGTTCATGCACGGCGTACCAAAGGACGCCGTCGTAACCCCAGTTGTGGACACCGTTGAACCCGTTGACCGGCAGGAGTTCAATGAAATCGACGCCGAGGTCCACCAAGTAGTCCAGTTTTCCAGCGGCGGCATCCAGTGTGCCCTCCGGCGTGAACGTGCCCAGGTGCAGTTCGTAGATGACGGAACCCTTGAGGTTCCGTCCCTTCCAGCTGGCATCCTTCCATTCGTGGATGGACGGGTCGAACGTTGAAGACAGGCCATGGACGCCGTCCGGCTGCCGCCGCGAACGCGGATCAGGGAACGGTCCTTCTCCATCCACAAGATAGCCGTACGGCACGCCGTCGACTCCCCCTGCCACCGCCTCAGCCGGCGCGTGCCACCAGCCGTGGGCAGCGGCGTCGTCGTATTGCTCCATGCCGTATTCGTGGCCTCCGGCCACCAGCCGAACAGTTTTTGCGTTCGGCGCCCAGACATCAAAGAGATTCTTTCCAGCAGCGTGCTTCAGCATGATGTTCCCCTGTACGTTCCTTAAGCGTGCGTTGCCGTGATTCGTGGTGGCGTCAGTCAGTGGGTACCAGCAGCGCCACAGGGTACCGCTCCAGCAGGGTGCTCAACTGGACAGCACCCGGGGCGTAGCTCGCCCCTGTGAGCTCGTCCCTGCAGTTCACCGTGAGTTCGATGACGGTGTCCCGCCAGCCGCCTTCCCGTGCAAGACGACGGGGAAGGCGCGTGGCGACAGTCAGCGCGCCACGACGACCAGACCCGCGGTCGAAGGCCACCACATGTGCTGCTGCCGCTCCCTGCGCCGCGACGGGCAAGTAACCTTCGAACAGCTCGGGCCGGTCCCTACGCAACCTCAACGCCCGGGAGAGCACCAGCAACTTGGCCGATTCCTCCGTGAACGACGGTGTCGCTCCCTGGTCCAATGCTGCCAAAGCTTCTTTGCGTGCATTGAAGTCCACCGGCCGTCGGTTGTCCGGATCGGTCAGTGATCCGTCCCGGAACTCCGTGCCTTGGTAAACGTCAGGGACGCCGGGCATGGTGAGCTGGATCAACTTGGCGGACAGCGAGTTGGAGGTCCCGTATGGTTCCAGCTCAGCCACGAAGTTCTTCAAGGCGGCCGCGACCTCGGGAACGTCGAACGCGGCGTCGACGGCGGCTGCAAGCTGCCTTTCGAACTCCGGGTTCGGGTCGGTCCAGTTGGTGGAGTTGCCGGCCTCGCGCGCCGCCTTCAACGCGTATGACTGAAGCCGCCCGCGGTCTGCCGGCCAGGCACCCACGATCGACTGCCAGACCAGCGCCGCCAACGGTCCGTCCGGAATCGGCGCGAGCTGCTGAACTGTTCCAAGGAAAAGTTCCCACTCCGGCACGGCCTCGGAAATAACCGAGATCCGCGCCCTGGCGTCCTCGCTCCGCTTTGTGTCGTGCGTGCTCAGTGTGGTCATGGAGAGCGGCAGGAGCTGCTGGCGCCGGGCCATCCGTTCGTGGAAGACCCCGCTGGGCAACGAGAACTCCGTGGGGTCTGCGCCGACTTCGGTGAGAGAGCCCAATCGGGTGTAGCGGAAGAAGGCGGTGTCCTCCACGCCCTTGGCCATGACCATTCCCGATGTCTGCTGGAACCGCCGCGCCAAAGCACTTTCGGGATCCAGCAGGAGCGGCTGCAGTTTCCCAAGGACGGGTTCGAGTTCGGGGCGGTGTCGGCCGGCCCGCTCGATTGCTTCCACGAGGGTTTTCCCGCCGTAGGGCAAATAGGTCCGGTAAATGGGGAACCAGCAGATGACCTCGGCAAGGGAGTCGGCCACCTTGGCGAACGGCAGTTCCAGGGAGACCGGTACCAAGCGGGCAAGCCGCAGGATCTCTGAACGCAGGATGCCGTCAGCGATCCGCCGCTTGGTCCCATGGATCATCTCGGCGTAATCGGCCGCTTTCTCCGAGTTCCGCAACCGCGCGTCCAAGGAATTGAGGTATTCCTCGGCGGTTGGATCCACGAACAGGCGGTCTACGTCCGCGAGGGCGTCATAACCGGTTGTTCCTTCGCAGCTGAAAGTCTCCGGAAGTTGCTCGCCGGGTTCGAGGATTTTCTCCACAAGCAGGTAAGCGCCCCCGGTCGCCTCGCGAAGCCTGGCAAGGTAGCCTTCCGGATCGGCAAGCCCATCCGGATGGTCGATCCTGAGTCCGTCCACCAGGCCTTCGTGGAACCAGCGGACAACCTCGGCGTGCGACTCGTCGAACACCCAGGGAATTTCGACCCGGATGCCGGCCAGGGTATTCACGGCGAAGAATCGGCGGTAGTTCAGATCCGCATCTGCCCGCCGCCATCCGATCAATTCGTAGTGCTGGCGCGAGTGGACATCCTTGAGACTGTCTCCTGAGGCGAACGTTCCTTCGGCCAAGGGGAAGCGGTGGTCGTAGTAGTGCAGTTCGCCGTCCACCAGCTTGAGCTGGTCGAGGTCGTCGTCGCTTCCCAGGACCGGGATCCGGATCTTGCCGCCGCCGAATTCCCAGTCCACGTCGAAGGCCTCGGCGTATTTGGAATCCCGCCCGTCTTTCAGGAGGTTCCACCACCAGGCGTTCTGCTTGGGAGTGGCAACACCCATGTGGTTGGGCACGATGTCGGCAAGAATTCCCATGCCGTTGTCCTTGGCGGCCCTGGACAGGGCAGCCAAACCCTCGGGGCCACCCCGGGAGGGGTCCACCGTGGAGGGATCGGTCACGTCATAGCCGTGGTCCGAGCCCTGCTCCGCGGTCAGGATGGGCGAGACGTACACCCAATCGACGCCCAGGGAGTGCAGGTAACCCGTGAGTCCGGCGGCATCCTGCAAGGTGAAGCCGGGACGGATCTGGAGACGGTAGGTGGAGACTGGCGTCCTCATGATTCGGTCTCCTTCGCTTCGCCCGCTTCCGCAACTTCGCCCGCTTCCGCAGCTTCGCCGGCGTCGTCCCCTTCGTCGGGGCCCTTGTAGTCATACGGCAGCGACGTTACGGCGGGAGCCGTAATCGAGGCCGTTTCAGGGGTGCTCGTCTGCGTCAATGCTGCAAGCGAGGCAGCGACGGAGTGGTCCGGCTCGATCTCGGGAGTGCTGTGCGCACGGAGGACCACCAGCGACTTACCGCCAACGGAAAGGATCTGGTCGGGCTTGATGACGCCCGCTTCGGCTCCCTCTCCGGCAGTATCGATCATGACATCCCAGGCCGGCGCGTATTCATCCGAGGGAATCCGGAAGTCGACGTCTTCCTGGTCGGCGTTGAAGTACAGCAGGAAGTTGACGTCTGTGATGCGGCGGCCCTGGTTGTCGCGGCCATGGATGCCGTCACCGTTCAGGAACACGCCAACGGAGCGGCCCAGGGCTTCATCCCAATCCGAGGGACTCATGGTGCTGGCGTCAGCATCCAGCCATACGATGTCCGGGAGCCGCTCGCCCTCCCCACGCAGGACAGGGCGTCCGTCGAAGAACCGGCTGCGCCGCAAACTGGGGTGCTTGGCACGCAGTGCGCTCACGGCCGCGGTGAATTCGATCAGGGGCTGGTCCACGTTGTCCCAGTTGATCCACGTAAGTTCGGAATCCTGGCAGTAGCCGTTGTTGTTGCCGTTCTGCGTCCTGCCAAGTTCATCACCGTGCAGCAGCATGGGAACGCCTTGCGACAGGAACAGGGAGGCAATGAAGTTCCGCTGCTGACGCGCCCGCAAGCCGAGGACGATGGGGTTGTCTGTCGGCCCCTCCTCGCCGCAGTTCCATGAACGGTTGTGGGACTCGCCGTCGTTGTTGTCTTCGCCGTTGGCCTCGTTGTGTTTCTCGTTGTAGGAGACGAGGTCCGCCAGCGTGAAGCCGTCGTGGGCGGTGACGAAGTTGATCGATGCCACCGGCCGCCGGCCTGAGTGTTCGTACAGGTCAGCCGACCCGGTCAGCCGGGAAGCGAATTCGCCCAGAGTCGAGGGTTCCCCGCGCCAGAAGTCACGGACGGTATCGCGGTACTGGCCGTTCCATTCCGTCCACTGCGGCGGGAAGTTGCCAACCTGGTAACCACCGGGACCAACGTCCCACGGTTCGGCAATGAGCTTTACCTGCGAAACCACGGGATCCTGCTGGATGAGTTCGAAGAAGGTGGAGAGTTTGTCAACGTCGTAGAACTCGCGTGCCAGGGTGGAGGCGAGGTCGAAGCGGAAGCCGTCGACGTGCATTTCCGTGACCCAGTAGCGGAGGGAGTCCATCAGCAGCTGCAGGGAGTGCGGGCTGCGGACGTTCAGCGAGTTGCCCGTGCCCGTGTAGTCCATGTAGTACTTCTGGTCATCTTCCACCAAGCGGTAATACGCGGAGTTGTCGATGCCCTTGAACGACAACGTGGGTCCCAGGTGGTTGCCTTCGGCGGTGTGGTTGTACACAACGTCCAGGATGACTTCGATTCCTGCGGTGTGCAGCGCACGGACCATGGCTTTGAAGTCCTGGACCTGCTGGCCGGTGTCGCCCTTGGAGCTGTAGCTGTTGTGGGGCGCGAAGAAACCAATGGTGTTGTAGCCCCAGTAGTTGTTCAGGCCCTTGTCCTGCAGGATGCCGTCGTTGACGAACTGGTGCACCGGCATCAGTTCGATGGCGGTGATCCCGAGCTTCTGCAGGTGCGAGATGACCGCAGGGTGTGCCACGCCGGCGTAGGTGCCGCGCTGCTCTTCGGGGACTTCCGGGTGCAGCTGGGTCAAGCCTTTGACGTGGGCCTCATAGATGACCGACTTGTGGTAAGGAATCCTCAGGAGCTTGTCGCCGTCCCAATCGAAGAACGGGTTGATGACGACGCCCAGCATCATGTGCGGCGCTGAGTCCTCATCGTTCCGCGAATCGGGGTCTCCCAAGTTGTAGGAGAAAAGGGACGGATCCCAGTCGATCTGCCGGTGGATGGCCTTTGCGTACGGATCCAGCAGCAGTTTGTTGGGGTTGAAACGCTGACCGGCGTCGGGATCGTAGGGCCCGTGAACCCGGTACCCGTACTTCTGTCCCGGCTGCACCTGCGGCAGGTAGCAGTGCCATACGTAACCATCTACCTCGGTAACGTCTACGCGGACTTCGCCGCCGTCGTCGTCAAAGAGACACAACTCCACTTTTTCGGCCTTCTCGCTGAATAGCGCGAAGTTGGTGCCGGTGCCGTCAAAGGTGGCACCCAGCGGATAAGCCGATCCAGGCCAGACTTCCATGCGTTCTCCTCTTGATGATGCGAACAACTGTTGCAAGCCTACTCAGTACCCTGACAACGACAGTAACCTTACGGTATTGTTCGGTCGTATTCCGCGCTGAGCGAACCGATAACGCGCGGCACAGCCGCAGCAATTGCCGAGGCTGTAAGGGGGCCACCGTCGCAATCCGCCGACGCCCGAACCCCTGCCCTGCCGTGGATGCCCGCCGCTACGGCCGCCACAGCAGCCCAGCGGTCCGCAGCGTCCAGGCCCAGGCCGGCATACGCGCCGTCGTCGCCGCCTATCTCTTCAGCGGCCTGAGCCAGCAACGCTCCCAGCACTCCGGCCAGGACATCGCCGCTGCCGGCGGTCGCCATCCAGGGGATGCCCTCCGACTGGCTGAAAACAATTCCCGACGGCGACGCCACAAGTGTCGTGGCACCCTTCAGGAGCACTGTGGCTCCGGTTTGTTGGGCCGCCTGGCGTACGAAGTGCAGGGGCCGGGATTCGACGTCGGCCCGGGTCACCGCAACTTCGCCCGTGGACGGCAGCGAATCCAGCAAGGACGCGAGTTCGCCGGCGTGCGGGGTAAGGATCCATTGGGGCGGGCAACGGTCCGGGAGGAGGCTCAGCGCCCCGGCATCGACCACTACCGGAAGGTCATGGCCCAGGGCCGCCTCCACGGCAGCCCCTGCACGGCCCAATTGCTCTTCTCCGTCGACGCCCGGACCCACTACCCATGCCTGGACCCGGCCCGGATCCTTGTCCTCCCACAAGGCCTCCGGGGTCCGGGAGAGAACCATTCGCGCCGCGGACCCGGGGCCGACGTAGCGCACCATGCCCACCCCGGCGAGGGCTGCGGCGTGCACACCCAGGACGGCGGCGCCGGCAAAACGGGACGAGCCTGCAACAATTCCCAGGACACCGCGGGAGTATTTATGTGACCTCCGGCCGGGGCGGGGCAGCAAGGCGCCAAGGTCCGGGTCGGTCAGGCGGCGCAACTCCGGCGCCTGGTCCTGAAGCGCGGCCTCGATGCCGATCTGCACCAGTTCCACCCGCCCCGCGCAGCCCTCACCCGGATCGGTCAGGAGCCCTGCCTTGACACCACCGAACGTGACCGTGACATCGGCATCCAGCACGGGCCAGTGGACCTCCCCGGTGCCTGCATCCAGCCCGCTTGGGACGTCACAGGCGACAACCAGCCGTGGTCCGAGTTCCTGCAGCGCGGCAATCAGCTCGGCCGGAGCTTCGCGCAATCCCCCGCGGGCGCCGGTACCCAGCAGAGCATCGATGATCACGTCCTCACCGGCACACAGAACCGCGAGCTCTTCGGCATTTGAAGGACCGAGCTGCAAAACCCGCCCACCTGCGGCGAGAAGAGCAGCCAAAGCTTCCGCGTGGACGGAATCGCCGGCGAGTACCGCCGTCGCACGCATTCCGCGTCGGGCGAGATACGCGGCAGCATAGAGGCCATCGCCGCCGTTGTTGCCTTTGCCGGCGAGAACCGTGACGCATGCACCGGCCAACCGGCGTTTTTTCTTCAGCTCACGGATCACGGCCTGGGCGAGGCCGTACGCTGCCCGTTGCATAAGAACAGCGCCCTCACCGGAGTCCAGGAGCGGCTGTTCCGCGTCCCTGATCTGTTGTCCGGTGAAGGCGCTGATCATTGTTTAGGTGTCCGTCTAGCCCTCAGCGAGGACGGTTGCCGTGGCGATGCCGCCGTCGTGGCTCATCGACAGGTGCCAACGCTTGACGCCCTTGGCCTCAGCGACGGCAAGCACAGTTCCCTTGACCTGGATGGTTGGACCATTCTGGTCAAGGCCGATCCAGCAATCCTGCCAGTTCATGCCTGCCGGTGCGCCCAGGACCTTGGCCACTGCTTCCTTGGCTGCGAAACGGGCAGCCAAGGACCGTGTGTTGAGTTCACGCTCGGCGGGCACAAACAGGCGATCCCTCAGCCCGGGAGTCCGTTCAAGCTGCCGGCCAAACCGCTCAATGTCTACGACGTCTACGCCAATGCCAACAATCATGCCGTTATTCTACGGTCACGCTCTTGGCGAGGTTACGCGGCTGATCGACGTCGTATCCCTTCGCCCCGGCCAGTTCGGCAGCAAAGATCTGCAACGGAACCGTGGTGAGCAGCGGCATGAGCAGCGTGGGCGTCTCCGGTACGTAGAAGACATGCTCTGCGTAGTCCTTGACCGACTCGTCGCCCTCTTCGGCGATGACCAGGGTGCGTGCACCACGTGCGCGGACTTCCTGGATGTTGCTGACCACCTTGGAGTGCAGGGAGTCACGGCCACGCGGGGACGGCACGACGACGAAAACCGGCTGGCCGTCGTCGATCAGGGCGATCGGCCCGTGCTTGAGCTCGCCGGCGGCGAAGCCTTCTGCGTGGATGTAGGCGATTTCCTTGAGCTTCAGGGCGCCTTCGAGGGCAACCGGGTAGCCAACGTGACGGCCGAGGAACAGCACGGACTTTTCGTCCTTCATGCTGCGGGCCAGCTCGCGCAGGGGTCCTGCGTTGTCCAGGATTGTCTGGATCTTGGCCGGGATCTTGTTCAGGTCCGCGAGGACATCCTTGATCTGGCCGGAGAAGATGTTGCCGCGCAGCTGGGCCAGGTAGAGGCCCAGGAGGTAGGCAGCCGTGATCTGCGCAAGGAACGCCTTGGTGGAGGCGACAGCGATTTCCGGACCGGCGTGCGTGTAGAGCACGGCGTCGGACTCGCGCGGAATGGTGGAACCGTTGGTGTTGCAGATCGAGATCGTCTTGGCACCCTGTTCCCGGGCGTAACGGACGGCCATGAGGGTGTCCATGGTTTCGCCGGACTGGCTGATGGAAACCACCAGGGTGTTGGAGTCCACGATCGGGTCACGGTAACGGAACTCGTGGGCGAGCTCCACCTCGGTGGGGATGCGGCACCAGTTCTCGATGGCGTACTTGGCCACCAGGCCCGCATAGGCTGCCGTACCGCAGGCGAGGACGATGATCTTGTCCACCTGCTTGAGGAGCTCGGGATCGATACGGAGTTCGTCCAGCGTCAGCTTGCCGTTGAGGTCGGAGCGTCCCAGGAGGGTCTGTGCCACAGCGTCGGGCTGGTCGTTGATTTCCTTCTCCATGAAGGAGCTGAAGCCACCCTTTTCGGCCGAAGCCGGGTCCCAGTCAACGTGGTATTCCTTGCCTTCAGCCGGTGCACCGAAGAAGTCGGTGATCTCAACGCTGTCCGCGGTGATCGTGACGATCTGGTCCTGGCCCAGTTCCACAGCGCGGCGCGTGTAGTCAATGAAGCCGGAGACGTCGGAGCCGAGGAAGTTCTCGCCATCGCCCAATCCCACGACCAGGGGAGAGTTACGGCGGGCAGCAACAACTACGTCCGGCTGGTCAGCGTGCACTGCCAGGAGCGTGAAAGCACCCTCGAGCCGCTGGCAGGCGAGGCGCATCGCTTCGGTGAGGTTGCCGCCGTCGCCGTTGAGCTGGTTCCGGAAGATGTCTCCCAGAAGTGCCGCAGCGACCTCGGTGTCCGTTTCGGATTCGAACGTGACGCCCTTGGCGAGCAGTTCCTGACGGAGCTCGGCGAAGTTCTCGATGATTCCGTTGTGAATGACAGCCAACCGCCCACCATCGGAAAGGTGCGGGTGGGCGTTGCGGTCGGTGGGGCCGCCGTGCGTGGCCCACCGGGTGTGGCCAATGCCTGTCAGGGACTTGGGAACGGGATGCGCTTCCAGTTCCTCGATCAAGTTGCTCAGCTTGCCGGACTTTTTACGGGATGAGATGGCCCCATCAGCCACTACTGCGACGCCGGCGGAGTCATAGCCGCGGTACTCCAGACGGCGCAGCCCTTCCACCACGACGTCAAGGGCGCTGTAACCAGCTGCCTCGCGAGACGAATTGCCAACATAGCCTACGATTCCACACATGGGTACAAGCCTAACGGCTAACGCAAACAACTGATGTGGGACATCCCATTTCATGGGTCCCTGGCGACCTTTACGGCACCCATAAATTCATCCCCCAGCCATCGCGCATTTCCTGATCAGCCGCGCGGAGGGCAGAATCATGATCGTGACTTTGCAACGCACCGAAGCTAATGGCGACGGCGCTTCCCCGTTTGTCGAGCTGGACCGCCAGACCTGGTCCAGGCTTGCAGCACAGATGGAGCAGCCCCTCAACGAAGAGGACATCTTCCGTCTGCGCGGGCTCGGCGATCCCCTGGACATGAAGGAAGTCCGGGAGGTCTACCTCCCCCTCTCAAGGCTCCTTCACCTCTATGTCCAGGCATCCCACCAGCTTCACGCCGCAACCACCACCTTCCTTGGTGAGCAAACCCAGCGCACGCCATTCGTGATCGGCGTGGCCGGATCCGTGGCAGTAGGCAAGTCCACCATCGCCCGCGTTCTCCGCGAGATGCTGCGCCGCTGGCCAGGAACGCCGAACGTGGAACTCATTACGACGGACGGCTTCCTCTACCCCCTGGCTGAGCTCAAACGCCGGCACCTGCTTGAGCGCAAGGGCTTTCCGGAGTCCTACGACCGACGCGGGCTCCTTCGCTTCGTTTCGGAGGTCAAAGGCGGCGCAGAGGAAGTCCGGGCACCCTGGTACTCGCACGTTACCTACGACATCGTGCCGGGCAAGGAAGTTGTTGTACGCCGCCCCGATGTCCTGATCGTCGAGGGTTTGAATGTGCTGGCACCGGCACGGCCCCGCATGGACGGCAAACAGGGCCTGGCCGTCAGCGACTTCTTCGATTTCTCCATTTACGTCGACGCCAAGACCTCGTACATCGAGGAATGGTACGTGGACCGCTTCCGGAAGCTGCGCAGTACGGCTTTCGCCCAGCCCGAGTCATACTTCCACCGTTACGCCACATTGTCGGACGACGACGCCGAGTCCACCGCCCGGGGTATCTGGAAGCGCATCAACGAGCCCAACCTCAAGGAAAACGTGCTGCCGACACGTGGTCGGGCACAGTTGGTGCTCACCAAGGATGCAGACCACTCCATCAGGCGCATGCTGCTGAGGAAGGTCTAGTTGCCGAACGAAATCACACCGATGCCCAGCCGCCGGGCTTTCGCCGGGTTGCTCACAGTCAGTGCCGGCCTCGCCGCCCTGACGGCGTGCACGCCACAGGACGGGGCTCCCTCCCCTGCTGCCGCAAGCATGCCGGCCCAGACCGACGTGGCGGCTCCTGCACCAGCTTCAAGCGCCGCTGCCGCAACACCAACGCCGTCCGCCACAGCAGAGCCCACCGCGGCCACCAGCCCGGGCCCGGCCCCTTCCAGCACCATCAAGACCCAGCACTCCCTGACCGATCCGACCAGCCCCTGGGTGATCGTCAACAAGCACAGGCCGCTGAATCCTCAGGACTTCGTGCCGGCCGACTTGGTGCAGCCGGCCATCCGACTCGCCGTCAGCGGCGAAGCGGCCCTTTTGAACAGCACGACGGCGGCTGCCGCAGAGAGGATGTTCGGGGCAGCGGCATCGGAGGGCGTCATCATGACGCTGGCTTCGGGCTACCGTTCCTACACAACGCAGGTGTCCACCTACAACGGATATGTTGCCAGCACAGGGCAGGCCGCAGCCGATCGCGCCTCCGCGCGGCCCGGACACTCCGAACACCAGACAGGCTGGTCATTCGATATCGGCGACGGAGGCGGAGCGTGCAGCTTCCAGCCATGCTTCGCCGAGCAGCCTGCAGCCGTCTGGGCCAAAGCCAATGCGCACAAGTTCGGATTCGTCGTCAGGTACCCCTGGATGTTCCACGACACCACAGGCTACTTCTACGAATCGTGGCACCTCCGGTACATCGGAGTGGATGCCGCGGTGGACATGGCCACACGCGGCATCACGACTCTCGAAGAGTACTTCGGGCTTGAAGCTGCTCCGGACTACCTGTAGCCCGGTTCTTAGACAGCCAGTTCGCTGGAGGCGCCCAGGCGCTCCTTGACCACGGCAGCGAGCTCGGTGCAGATGCGCTCGGCCGTTTCCATGTCCGCCGCTTCCACCATGACGCGGACCAGGGCCTCGGTGCCTGAAGGGCGGAGGAGCACCCTGCCGGTCTCACCGAGTTCGAGCTCGGCTGCAGCCACTGCCGCGGCAACGCCTTCGTCAGTGGCGGCACGCGCCTTGTCGACACCCTTGACGTTGATCATGAGCTGCGGAAGCTTGGTCATCGCGCCGGCAAGGTCCTGGAGCGTGCGGCCAGTGAGGGCCACTTGGGCTGCCAGCTGCAGTCCGGTCAGGACGCCGTCGCCTGTGGTTGCGTAATCGGAGAAGATCACATGGCCGGACTGTTCGCCGCCAAGGTTGTAACCGCCGTCGCGCATTTCTTCAAGCACGTAGCGGTCGCCGACGCCGGTCTCCCGGATGGTGATGCCGGCATCGCGAAGGGCGATCTTCAGCCCGAGGTTGCTCATGACCGTGGCAACCAGGATGTCATCCTTGAGTTTGCCGGCCTTCTTGAGTGCCAGCGCCAGGATCGCCATGATCTGGTCACCGTCCACTTCGTTGCCTTCGTGGTCGACGGCCAGGCAGCGGTCCGCGTCGCCGTCGTGCGCCACGCCAAGGTCTGCGCCGTGCTTGACCACGGCTTCCTTCAACGGACCCAGGTGGGTTGAACCTACGCCTTCGTTGATGTTCAGTCCGTCAGGCTCTGCTCCGATGACCACCACGTCCGCGCCGGCGTCCTTGAATACCTGGGGCGAGCATCCGCTCGCGGCACCGTGGGCGCAGTCAAGCACCACCTTCAGGCCGTCCAGGCGCTTCGGGAGCGTGCCGAGCAGGTGCACGATGTACCGGTCCTCCGCGTCCGAGAAGCGCTGAATGCGTCCGACGTCGGCGCCTACGGGCCGCTGTGGCTCTTTGCCAAGCTGCGCTTCGATGGCGTCCTCGACGTCGTCGGGAAGCTTCTGGCCGCCCCGGGCGAAGAACTTGATTCCGTTGTCCGGCGCAGGGTTGTGGGAGGCGGACAGCATGACGCCGAAGTCTGCGTCGAGATCTGCCACCAGGTAGGCCGCAGCCGGGGTGGGGAGGACACCGGCGTCGTAAACGTCGATACCGGAGCTGGAAAGCCCGGCCTCCACGGCGGCGGCGAGGAATTCACCGCTGGCCCTGGGGTCCCTGGCTACCACCGCGCGGGGCCGCTTTCCGTCTGTCGCGCGGTCGTGGCCGAGTACGACGGCGGCTGCCTGCGCGAGCTGCATAGCCAGTTCAGCGGTGAGTAATCCGTTCGCGAGACCGCGCACGCCATCTGTTCCAAATAATCTAGACATCGGGTCAAGTTTAGACGACGCCACGGCACCACCTGTTCATCGGGCCACCGGAGCGTCTTGACCCGGTCCACGCGCGTGCGCAGTGACGGCAGCGTTAAACGACGGAAGCCCGCCCCACCGAAACGGCGGAACGGGCTTCCGATACCCCTGTAATGGGGCGCAGCGAATTAACGCTTGGAGTACTGCTGGGCCTTGCGTGCCTTCTTGAGACCAGCCTTCTTGCGCTCGATGACGCGGGCGTCACGGCTCAAGTAACCGGCCTTCTTCAGGGTGGCGCGGTTGTTGTCGACGTCGATCTCGTTCAGCGAGCGGGCAACACCGAGACGCAGGGCACCGGCCTGGCCGGAGATGCCACCGCCGTGGATACGGGCGATGACGTCGTAGGCGCCTTCGAGATCAAGGATCTTGAAGGGCTCGTTGACGTCCTGCTGGTGCAGCTTGTTCGGGAAGTAGTTGTCCAGCGTGCGGCCGTTGATGGTCCACTTGCCGGAACCCGGAACAACGCGAACGCGTGCAACGGCTTCCTTGCGGCGGCCAACAGCTGCGCCGGCAACGGTCAGTGCCGGGCGCTCCTTCTTGGGAGCATCTTCAGCAGCGGCGCTGCTTTCAGAGGTGTAGCTGGTGAGGGTTTCCTCAGCCTCGACGGCTTCGGCGGTCAGTTCTTCGTTCTGAGCCACGGTTCTCCTTGTAATAAAAAGTTTAGTTGGTGGCCAGGACTACTGGGCGACCTGGGTGATTTCGAAAGTCTTCGGCTGCTGTGCAGCGTGGGGGTGCTCGGGGCCTGCGTAGACCTTGAGCTTGCCCAGCTGCTGAGCTGCGAGGGAGTTCTTGGGGAGCATGCCCTTGATGGCCTTCTCAACAGCGCGAACCGGGTTGGATTCCAACAGCTCGGCGTAGTTGACGGAGGTCAGGCCGCCCGGGTAACCGGAGTGGCGGTATGCGCGCTTCTGCTCCAGCTTGGCGCCGGTGAGGGCAACCTTTTCAGCGTTGATGATGATGACGAAGTCGCCCATGTCCATGTGGGACGCAAAGGTCGGCTTGTGCTTTCCGCGCAGCAGTGTTGCGGTCTGGCTGGCAAGACGACCAAGGACAACGTCGGTGGCGTCAATGACGTGCCACTGGCGGTTGATATCGCCGGGCTTCGGGGTGTACGTACGCACGGTTTTGCCTCGTTCTTGTTCTGGCGTTCATGTTTTAGGCGACACGCAGTGAGGCGTGTACCTACTATGTATGCGCTACCGGAGCAGAGGTGAGGGCTCTATGTACCAGTTATCCCAGGATCTCGAAATGCCCATGGAGTTAGCGATCCTGCAACTGGATCCCCCTGTAGGCATGTGTCATCGAGATAGGACACGCACAACGACTCTAAACAATACCTTCAACGGGGCGCCCGGGTCAAAATGGGGTGAGCACGCAGGGGTGAACCTGTGTTAATGAGGGAGTGCACGTGACTGACGGACTTGCCATGCCGCTTCTGCTGGCTCTCGCCGGCCTCCTTCTGAGTCCCGCGGCCGAGTTGCTGGTCGCGCGGACGCTGCCGCGACTCGGCGGCCTCCCCTCCCTGAAGATACGGATCACGACGGCGGTGGTCACCGCGCTGCTCTTCGCTCTGCTTGCGTGGCGGTTTGGATTGGTGGCCGAATTGCCGGCTTTTCTTTTCCTGGCCCTTATTGGGGTGCAACTTTCACGTATTGATTTCACACTCCGTTTGCTGCCGAATCCGCTTGTTCTGCTCTTGTTGGGCGGGGGCTTGGGACTTCTTTTGGCGTCCGCCGCACTCACTGCAGGGTGGCCCGTGCTGCTTCGCGCCCTTGCTGGAGGGCTCATACTCTTCCTTGGCTACCTGATCCTGGGACTTATTTCGCCGGGAAGCCTCGGAATGGGCGATGTGAAGCTCGCAGCGCCCCTTGGAATGTACTTAGGCTACTTGGGTTGGCAGCAAGTACTCTTTGGCGGACTTCTGGGATTCATCGTGGGCGGCGTCCTCACAGTGCTCATGCTGCGCCTGCATTCGGCGAAAAAGCCCGCAGAAACAGCCCACGGGCCCGCGATGGTCATCGCTACCCTGGGCATCATCCTCGCCCTGAACTGATCCTGGGTTAGTACGCCCTTACCTCGCCTAGAGGACGTTCTCCAAGGTATAAGGCTCCTGCCGCAACCAAGTAGTTTCCGGCTGTCCGCGCGCCGGAACTGAGTACTTCGCACCCATGCCCCCATCCGGCAAGTATTGGCTGCCCGAATAAATCGAGTACGGCTACGCATTGTGGCTTTTGGTGCGAGTGGGCAATTCTTGTGTCATCAAATTCGAACGGATAAGAAGCACAGACCCTTCGGATTTCGAGCAATCAGTACGCCTCAGTAATATCCAATCAATTTTCCAAAACATATTCATTTCTGGGAAGGATTTTCCAATGTCTGCTTTCATGATCAACACCATTGCTTTCATCGCCGGCGTCAAGGACCGCTTCACCAAGGAAGAGAAGGGCGCGACGATGGTTGAATACGGCCTGATGGTCGCGGCAATCGCAGTCGTGGTCGGTGCTGCCGCCGTGATTCTCGGCGGTGAGGTCGCCACTCTCTTCGGTGGCCTCCTCTAGCTCGACACCGTGGCGCGGTTGGTCGCGGCTGCCATCTGGCAACCACGACCAACCCGTTGCTTTAAGAGCACACTTTGTTGGGATCTGGGACCGGGAGATGGACGTGAAATCCAAGACGAATGAGCGTGGCGCAGCAGCCGTGGAATTGGCCATCATCCTTCCACTATTGCTGCTGATCCTGTTCGGCATCATCGAGTTTGGACGTGCCTACAATGTCCAGGTTTCGCTGACGCAGGCCGCGCGTGAAGGAGCCCGTTATGCAGCGGTGCACTATCAGGACGGCAGTTTGAACGTTTCCGGAGCGGCACTATCTGCGGCGCCGGCATTGGATGGCCTGGGAGTGACCGTCACCAACGATGCTTCAAGTTGCGCTCCGGGGTCCAGCGTAAAAGTCACCACCAGCGTTACCCTGCCATCGATGACCGGTTTCCTGGATGGAATTGGCCTCTTTCCTCTCAACCTGTCGGGAGTGGCGGTGATGAGATGCGGTGGCTGAGCAACGCCGGGCAGCGCATCCTTCAGACTGGCAGGCGTGAAGGCGATGAACGCGGCGCGTCCTCGGTCATCGTCGCAGTCCTCATGGTGGTTCTTCTGGGATTTGCTGCTTTGGCAGTGGACGTCGGGGCGATCTATGCGGAGAAGGCGCAACTGCAGAACGGTGCCGATGCTGCGGCACTGGCCATCGCAACCGACTGTGCTGGAGGCAGCTGTGGAAGCAGCACTTCCACAGGAAATCAGTTCGCCAACAGCAATGCCAACGACAACACCAGCGGCGCTGTCGTCACCTTTCCCGCTGCCACCACCGTTCGGGTCGTGACCAACGCGAGGGACACTGCCGGGCAAAACAGCCTCTCGCTGTTCTTCGCACAGTCCATGGGCTTCGACACTGCTTCGGTTGACGCTTCCGCCGAAGCCTCGTGGGGAGCTCCGTCGTCAGCGACGACCCTCCCCTGGACCGTCAGCGAGTGCGTGTTCAAGAAGTACCTATCGCCCGCCCAACTTGCCTCGCTGAACTCAACCGGCACGTTCTCAGGCGATCCTGTTCCCACCCACGTCACCCTTCGCTACGACACCAACGCACCCGCTGTGGGTGGGTGCGTAGCGCAAAATGGCTACCAGCCTGGCGGTTTTGGCTGGCTGGAGACCACTTCGGCATGTTCAACAGACATCAACATCGGCGCTGTGGTGCAGGGCCAGCCCGGCAACCATTTTCCCAATGCCGCCACCTGTAACACCGTGCTTGCGCACATTATGGATGAACCCGCACTAATCCCGCTTTTCAAGACGGCAGCGCAAAACGGCAACAAGACCAAATACACCCTCATTGGTTTCGCAGCGTTCCAGGTGACCGGGTACAAGTTCGACGGGGGCCAGAAGCTGGACCCCGCAGCGCCCAGCTGTAACAACAACTGCAGGGCCCTACAGGGATTTTTCTCCCGTTTCGTGTCACTCGAAGAAGGTTCACAAGTCTCCGGTGGCATTCCCAACTATGGAGCGTCGGTGGTCACGCTCACCAAATAGGCACTCGATGAGCGCCTCGCCACCAATCTCACGAGAACTCGAAGGGAGTTACAAAGTGAAAACACGCCTACTGGGAGGCATTGCCGCATTGCTGTTGGCAGTCACAGGCATCGTTCTACTGGTCACCTACGTACAGGGAGCAGACAAACGGGCACAGCAAGGGCTTGATCCCGTCAGTGTACTTGTCGTCAAGGAACGCATTCCTGCCGGCACCAAGGCAGAGGACATCCAGTCCAAGCTCAAAACCGAAACTTTGCCTCAGTCCGCGGTGGCACCGGGAACCATCAACACCCTCACCGATCAAAAAGGAAAGGTGACCTCGGCTGACCTTCAGCCGGGTGAACAGCTTCTGGGGGTAAAGCTGGTCAGCCCCAAAGAGCTGGTCCCGGGAACTGTTCCGGTACCGGAGGGTTTGCAGGAAGCCACTTTTGTCCTTGCCCCTGAGCGCATGCTCGGAGGGCGGGTCGAGGCCGGCGACACTGTGACGGTCTTCGCATCGTTCAAACTTGACGATGCTGTACCGGCAGGAGCCAACGTGCCGGCCGGTTTGACCGGATGGAAGGATTTCACTGAGCTCCTATACCACGACGTTCTGGTCACGGCGGTCCAGCAGGCTGCCCCCGATGCCGAAAAGTCGGCCGGAAGTGAAAAGGCCGTAGCGCTTCCCAATGGGTCGGCATACGTCACCGTGGCACTAAGCGACGCCAACGCAGCCAAGATGGTCTTTGGCGCAGAATTTGGCACCCTCTGGCTCTCCAAGCAGACAGAGAAAACCGTCAAGAGCGATCCACCAACAACCACGTTCGGAGGGCTGGTCCAATGAGCCGCTTCGTAGCCATCACTGCAGTACGCGATTTCGAGACCCGTGTGCGCCAGGCAATCACTGGGGCCCTGCACGGTGACCTCCAAACATTGTCACCCGCAGTCCTCCAAACCGGCACCGACGAAATCTTCAAGCAACTCACAGGGGCACCTCCCGAGGTCATGATTCTCGGCCCAGGAGTCAATCCCGACGACGCCTTCAAACTGGCCACTGTGCTCGACCTTCAGTACCCGGAAATCAGCCTTCTCATGGTTGCCGACCCGACTGCCGACGTTGTGCTCAAAGCAATGCACGCAGGTGTCAGGGATGTTGTAGCACCTGAGGCAGACGTGAACGAGCTCCGGGTACTTCTGGAGCGCGCGTGCTTGGCCGCAGCAAGCCGGCGGCGAGGAATGCAGCCCGCCGCCGAATCCGGGCAGGAGCGGGGACGGATCATTGCGGTGATGTCACCGAAGGGCGGAGTTGGCAAGACCACTGTTGCCACCAACCTGGCCATCGGGCTGGGAAACATCGCACCAATGAGCGTGGTGATCGTGGATCTGGACCTGCAGTTCGGGGACGTCGCTTCAGGTCTGCTGCTTGAACCGGAGCACTCCATCACTGAAGCTGTGCATGGAGCGGCGGCACAGGACTCCATGGTCCTTAAAGCGTTTTTGACCGTCCACCCGGCCGGGATCTATGCCCTCTGCGCACCCCAGAGGCCTTCCGACTCGGACTACATCACTGCCGAACACGTCACCCGCCTGCTCAACCAGCTGGCCACGGAGTTCAAGTATGTCGTTGTGGATACTGCACCGGGCCTCGGCGAACACTGCCTGGCAACCCTGGAGTTGGCCACCGACGGCGTCTGGGTCTGCGGGATGGATGTGCCGAGCATCAGGGGCCTGCGGAAGTGTTTCAGCGTCCTGAAAGAACTCCAGCTTCTGCCACAGGGCCGGCACACCGTGCTGAACTTTGCGGACCGAAAGAGTGGACTCTCTGTCCAGGATGTCGAAGCCACCATCGGAGTCCCTGTGGATACTGTCATACCGCGATCCAGGACGCTCCCTTATTCAACCAATCGCGGTATTCCAGTGCTGCAGGGAACGGCGAGGGATTCGGCTCTAAAAGGGCTGAAGAAGCTGGTCCAGCGCTTCGACCCCCGCCTGGAATCCACTCCCCAGAACAAGCTGCACCGGAGGGTGGTTGTGTCATGAAACTCTCAGAGAGGCTTTCGAAAAACAATCCGCTTTCCACCCTTGCCCCGGGTGATTCGCAGCCGCCGGCAGTGGTCGACGGGGCCGACTGGGCCGCCCGCCCTTCGACCTCGACTCCGATGTTGGGTGGTGCCCCAACGGCCCCGGCCGTGGATGCATTGGCGGGACTCAAGAAACGTGCCGCAGCTTCCCTTTTTGAACGCATAGGAAGCCGCTTGGGCGACACTTCATCTTCGGAAGAAGACCTCCGCTCCTTCGCTGTGGAGGAACTTTCAGCGGTCATCGACGACGAGCAAGTACCCCTTACGCCAGAGGAACGGCGTCGACTCATCCGGGAGATCTCCGACGAAGTGATGGGTTACGGCCCTCTTCAGAGGCTGTTGGAAGACCCCTCCGTGACGGAAGTCATGGTGAACAGGTTCGACCAGATCTACGTGGAGCGTCACGGTCATCTGGCTCTCACTGAACTCCAGTTCAGCTCGGATGATCATCTACGGAAGGTAATCGAACGAATCGTCTCCAAGGTAGGACGCCGCATCGATGAATCTTCGCCGTTGGTGGACGCCAGGCTGGAAGACGGATCCCGTGTCAACGCGATCATCCCTCCACTGGCGGTCAACGGACCCTCCCTGACCATCAGGAAATTCAGCCATGTTCCGTTGACTGTTCGCAACCTGATCGACTGGGGATCGATGAGCCCGGAGATGGCAGAGCTGCTGAGTGCGTGCGTCCGGGCCCGGCTCAATGTCATCGTCTCTGGTGGCACAGGCACCGGCAAGACCACACTGCTCAACGTGCTGTCATCCTTCATCCCCGAATCTGACCGCATCGTCACGATCGAGGACGCGGTCGAACTGCAGCTGCAGCAGCGACACGTGGTCCGGTTGGAGAGCCGGCCACCGAACATCGAAGGCAAGGGTGCCATAACCATTCGGGACCTGGTTCGGAACTCCCTTCGCATGCGTCCGGACCGGATCATCGTGGGCGAGGTTCGCGGCGGTGAGTCTTTGGACATGCTGCAGGCCATGAACACCGGCCATGATGGATCGCTATCCACCGTGCATGCGAACTCTCCCCGCGACGCGATCGCCCGCCTGGAGACGCTGGTGCTCATGGCCGGTATGGATCTTCCGCTCCGGGCGATCCGCGAACAAGCTTCATCGGCAGTGGATCTCATTGTTCAGGTCACCCGCCTGCGCGATGGAAGTCGCCGTATTACCCACGTCACTGAGGTGCAGGGCATGGAAGGAGACGTCGTGACTTTGCAGGATGTCTTCCTCTTCGACTACTCAGCCGGTTTGGACCCTCAAGGCCGGTTCTTGGGCAAGGCCATCCCGACGGGCATTCGTCCTCGTTTCCTGGACCGGTTCGCTGAACTTGGGATCCAGGTATCGCCCGCGGCCTTCGGCGTCGCCCCAATGCCTACAGGGAGGCGGTAACCGTGGAATCACCAGGACTGTTTATCCTCGCCGTCACGCTATGCGTAGTTGCACTCCTCATTCTGGTCGTGATTGTCCTGAAACCACGCCGCGACAGTATTCCCCTCGAGCGGCGGCGCCTGGAAACTCCAAACGACAGTTCAGCCGTAGGCCTTGTCTCCGAGACCGCCGTACGCTTCATGGACACTGCCTTGGGACGCTCGGGCGGACCGTTCAATCGGGAGGTTCTTTACCTCGCCGGAGTCAAACAGGCTCCGGCAGACTTCATGGTCATGGTTGTTGCCTGTGCAGTAGTGACAGCAGTCCTGGGCAGCCTTGTCGTCAACGTCTTCGTGGGTATCCTCCTGGCACTATCGGTACCGTTCCTGGCGAAATTCGTGCTGGTTACCAAAACGCAGAAACGTCGCGCCAAGTTCGAGGGACAACTGACCGACACCATCCAGATGTTGATCGGGGGCCTGCGAGTGGGGCACGGCATCATGAGGTCCATGCAGGCCGCGGGCCAGGAATCCCAGGCTCCGACATCAGAGGAGCTAAGCCGGATCGTCAACGAAGTAAGAGTCGGCAAAGACGCACGCCAGGCGATAGAGGACTGCGCTGCGCGGATGGACAGCGAAGATTTCCGTTGGATTGGCCAAGCCATCCAGATCAACCGTGAAGTGGGCGGTGACCTTGCCGAGGTTCTGGAGCAAGTTGAAGGAACCATCCGTGAACGCAGCGAGATCAAGGGGCACGTGCGTGCTTTGAGCGCTGAAGGAAAGATGTCAGCCGTGGTTCTGATGATCCTCCCTGTGGCAGTAGGGATCTTGATGTCAGCACTAAACCCCGGGTACCTGAAAGTCTTCACCGGCCACCCCCTTGGGATTGCCCTGATAGTTCTCAGCGTGATCCTGTTCGCCGTCGGAGGCTTCTGGATGAGCCGCACCGTGAAGATCAAGTTCTAGGAGAGAAAGCTCATGACTCCCTCTGCATGGCTGATTATCGCCCTTATCGTTCTTCCACTGGCCTATTTTGCCTGGTCATTGCTCAGCATTGACCGGAAGGGCATCGTTGCCATTCAGGACAACCTCGGTTCCGGCTTCACTCAAAGTGGCGGTGCGAGTCTTCGGCGCCCGCCGCTCCTTCTGGGTGTTGCCAGGAAGCTGACTCCTGGAAGCTACGAGGCCAAGCTGGATCACTGGCTTGCCCTGGCTGGGCGCCCGATGTCGATGCCCCTGCCTAAGCTCATGTCTCTAAAGCCGGCCCTGGCACTGGCCGGAGCAGTCGGCGGCGTCTTCCTGTTCCTCCTCAGCCCCGGTCCAGGAATGGTCGGTCTTGGCCTCTTCCTGACCATCTTTCTGTACTTCCTCCCCGATCTCTTGATTTACAACACAGGGATCAAACGGCAGGAGGCCATCAAACTTGAGTTCCCGAACACCCTCGATCAAATGCTGATTTCGGTCGAGGCCGGCCTCGGGTTCGAATCGGCCATGGAACGGGCGTCCGTACAAAGGGCCGGTCCCCTGGCCCAGGAGCTGATGCGCACTCTGCAAGACATCCAGGTGGGACGCCCACGGCAGGAGTCCTATGATGCCCTGGCCGAACGATGCGCCGTCCCGGACATCCGTAGCTTCGTCCTTGCAGTGATCCAAGCCGACAAATACGGGATCGGCATCGCCAACGTACTTCGAGCACAGGCCAAGAAGGCACGCGTCAGGCGACGGCAGAGCGCCGAAGAGCGGGCGATGAAGCTACCCGTCAAGGTGCTCTTCCCCTTGCTCTTCTGCATCTTCCCGGTGCTGTTCATAGTCCTTCTGGGTCCCGCGGCCATCAGAATCATCCAGGCATTTGGCTGATTATGTCCTGCGGGAAATAGACCGGCACTTCGCGGATCCCAGACCACGGAGTGCCACAACGGCCCCCTTCCGGTACCCAGAGCCGGGAGGGGGTCCTCCAACGTCCGGGCTAACAACATCCGGGCGAGGACAGGAAGGCTACTCCCGCCGGGCCCGCGTCAATTCAGCCCTGGCGAGCAGCTCACTGTCCGACGGGTAGGCCACTTCTTCGAGGACCAACGGATGAGGCGCGGCGAGCACCGACTTGGCATCGCGTCGGCGCTCCAACAGCCGCGAGTGCAGCCATTCAGGAGTTTCCAGCCCCTCCCCCACCCGCAGAGCCGAACCAACCAACGAACGCACCATGTTGTGGCAGAAAGCGTCAGCCTGAACGGTAGCCACGATGACGCCGTCGCTTCCGCGATCAAACGAGAACTTCTGCAGCTCACGGATGGTGGTGGCACCTTCCCGGGGTTTGCAGTAGGAACGAAAATCCTGGAGCCCCAACAAGGACCGGGAACCCTGGTTCATCAAGGCAACATCCAAGGGCGCCTTGTGCCACAGCGTGATCCCACGGAGCACCGGGTCCCATCTCCCCGGACCGTCGGCAATCCGGTAACTGTACCTGCGCCACAACGCCGAGAAGCGCGCGTCGAAACCCTCCGGCGCCAGACCGGCGTCGTGCACTTCCACTGCACCGGTGAGGTCGCCGAGGATACGGCTCAAGGCTCCGCGGAGGCGTCGCAAAAGGGCGACGGCGGGATCAAGTTCGTGGCCACGCGGCAGTGAGAGCCACTCGGCTTCGGTGACATCGAGATGTACTACCTGGCCGCGGGCGTGGACGCCGGCATCGGTGCGGCCGGCAACAGTAACGCGGACGGGTCGTTGCAACAACAGCGCCAGTGCTTCTTCCAAAGAACCCTGCACGGTACGCAGCCCCGGCTGCAATGCCCAGCCGCTGAACGGGCCGCCGTCGTACGAAAGATCCAGCCGGACACGCAAAAACCCGCCGCCCCCCATAACGGGGGCAGCGGGTTTTCGTTCGTTCATAGACTTAAGTCTACTGTGAAGAATTCAGTGAATTACTTCTTGTCCTCAGCGGCCGGAGCCTCTTCGGTTTCAGCAGCTTCAGCTTCCGGAGCCTCTTCGGTCTCAGCGACTTCAGCGGCAGGAGCCTCTTCAGACTCAGCAGCTTCGGTTTCGACGGCTTCGGTCTCTACGACCTCTTCCTCGGCAGCCGGAGCAGCCTTGGCAGCAGCAGCGGTTGCTTCAGCAACAACGGCCTGCTTCGGGGAAACCGGCTCGAGAACGAGCTCGATGACAGCCATGGGAGCGTTGTCGCCCTTGCGGTTGCCGATCTTGGTGATGCGGGTGTAGCCACCATCGCGGTTGGCAACGGCGCCGGCGATGTCGGTGAACAGCTCGTGGACAACGCCCTTGTCGCTGATCAGGCCGAGAACGCGGCGGCGGGAAGCGAGGTCGCCACGCTTGGCGAAGGTGACCAGACGCTCTGCGTACGGCTTGAGGCGCTTGGCCTTGGTGACCGTGGTGGTGATGCGCTTGTGCTCAAACAGAGCAGCTGCCAGGTTCGCGAGCATCAGACGCTCGTGAGCCGGGCCGCCTCCGAGGCGCGGACCCTTAGTGGGGGTAGGCATAGTTATTTCTCCTGTTGTGTAAGCCGGTCAGGTCCATTGCTGGACCCGGCGGCCAAGATCTGCTGTTTAGAGCTCGTCGTCGCTGAACGCGGCGTCGTCCTCTTCGATAGCTGCGGCGCGGGCTGCGAGATCGAAACCGGGAGGGGAGTCCTTGAGGGACAGACCCAGTTCGACGAGCTTTGCCTTGACCTCGTCGATGGACTTCGCACCGAAGTTACGGATGTCCATCAGGTCAGCCTCGGAGCGGGCAACGAGTTCACCCACGGTGTGGATGCCCTCACGCTTGAGGCAGTTGTAGGAACGGACGGTGAGGTCCAGATCCTCGATCGGCAGAGCCATGTCGGCTGCCAGGGCAGCGTCCGTCGGCGACGGGCCAATCTCGATACCTTCAGCTGCGGTGTTCAGCTCACGAGCCAGACCGAACAGTTCCACCAGGGTGGTGCCTGCGGAAGCAACAGCATCGCGGGGAGCGATTGCCTGCTTGGTCTCGACGTCGACAATGAGCTTGTCGAAGTCGGTGCGCTGCTCAACACGGGTAGCTTCCACGCGGAAAGTTACCTTCATGACCGGCGAGTAGATCGAGTCAACCGGAATACGGCCGATCTCGGAGTCGCCGGACTTGTTCTGAGCTGCCGAAACGTAGCCACGGCCGCGCTCGATGGTCAGTTCGAGTTCGAACTTGCCCTTCGAGTTCAGAGTGGCAATGTGCAGATCCGGGTTGTGGAATTCGACGCCGGCCGGCGGAGCAATGTCCGCGGCGGTGACGACTCCGGGGCCCTGCTTGCGCAGGTATGCAACAACCGGCTCATCGTGCTCGGAGGAAACCGAAAGGTTCTTGATGTTCAGGATGATCTCAGTGACATCTTCCTTGACACCGGGAACCGTGGTGAACTCGTGCAGCACGCCATCGATCCGGATGCTGGTTACAGCGGCACCGGGGATGGAGGAGAGCAGGGTACGGCGGAGGGAGTTTCCGAGGGTGTAACCGAAGCCCGGCTCCAGCGGTTCAATGATGAAACGGGAGCGGTTCTCGGATACAACTTCTTCAGACAGGGTGGGGCGCTGTGCAATGAGCACTTAGGTTTCCTTTCGGCGAGCATCCGCTATATGACGCAACACAGGTGGTGGAAATCGGCTTCGGTTTCCAGCCTGACCAGCCGGGCCATGCTGATGGAAGGAAAACTTCCATAGCAGGCCCGGCCAGTCAGGCAGGGAAGACCTAATTAGACGCGGCGGCGCTTCGGGGGGCGGCAACCGTTGTGGGCGCTGGGGGTGACATCCTGGATGGAGCCAACCTCGAGGCCAGCGGCCTGAAGTGAACGGATTGCGGTTTCGCGTCCGGATCCCGGTCCCTTGACGAAGACGTCAACCTTGCGCAGACCGTGCTCCTGGGCGCGCTTTGCAGCAGCTTCGGCAGCCATCTGGGCAGCGAACGGGGTGGACTTACGGGAGCCCTTGAAGCCAACCTCACCGGCGGAAGCCCATGAGATAACAGCACCGTTCGGGTCCGTGATGGACACGATGGTGTTGTTAAAGGTGCTCTTGATGTGCGCCTGGCCAAGCGCAATATTCTTCTTATCCTTGCGACGCGGCTTACGAACCGCTCCACGAGTCTTCGGGGGCATTGTTTCTCCTACAGAAAGTTATCGGGGGAAAACCAGGTCAATCCCGAGGGATTAACGTCCGGCCTTCTTCTTGCCGGCGACGGTGCGCTTCGGGCCCTTGCGGGTACGAGCGTTGGTCTTCGTACGCTGTCCGCGTACGGGCAGGCCCTTGCGGTGGCGCAGGCCTTCGTAGCTGCCGATCTCAACCTTGCGGCGGATGTCAGCGGCTACCTCGCGGCGAAGGTCACCCTCAACCTTGTAGTTGCCTTCAATGTAGTCACGCAGCTGAACCAGTTCGGCGTCAGTCAGGTCCTTGACGCGAACGTCGGCGCTGATGCCGGTGGCAGCCAGGGTTTCGTGTGCACGGGTCTTGCCCACGCCGTAGATGTAAGTAAGCGCAATTTCCAACCGCTTTTCGCGGGGAATGTCTACGCCAGCGAGACGAGCCATAGTGGCGGTACTCCTTGAATAAACCGGAGGTCGTAGGCAGTACACCCGCACGTTCCGTGCGGCCCCAGCCTCCGACCGGGGGTTCGCTGACCAGGCTCTGTAATGCAGTCCTGGCACAGCTTGTGCTGCCTTTATTTACTTGCGTGGGCTAGCAACCCAGGTTTGCCCTTGCGGGCGCTGATTCCCGGAAGGGGAATTAGCCCTGGCGCTGCTTGTGGCGCGGGTTCTCGCAGATCACCATGACCCGGCCGTTACGGCGGATCACTTTGCACTTGTCGCAGATCTGCTTGACGCTCGGCTTGACCTTCATGGCGTTCCTTTGCGTGTTTTGCAGTTGATCTGCTGGAGCGGCTTGGGCACTATTGCCCTGCCGCCCAGCAATTTACTTGTAGCGGTAGACGATACGACCACGTGTGAGGTCGTATGGGCTCAGCTCCACCACTACCCGGTCCTCTGGGAGAATCCTGATGTAGTGCTGACGCATCTTCCCAGAGATGTGTGCGAGAACGACGTGCTTGTTGGTGAGCTCAACGCGAAACATCGCATTGGGCAGCGCCTCAGTCACAACGCCCTCGATCTCAATGACCCCGTCCTTCTTGGCCATATCCTCCGCTAACTGTTGTTTGCCACCGTCCTCCGATGAGGCACCGAAGATCCAGCGGACGTTTTTTTGTTTGCTTGACCGCCTTGGAACCACGACACCAAAAAGGGCGCGGCTGCACAGACAACCAACAAATAACTCTACGCCAATCAGGCTGGAAAGTTAAATCCGACCATGGTAGCGCACGTGTCCCCCGCCGTCACTCCCCCGCTTGGCGATAAGCCGGGAAGTGACCGGCCGCCGTCGTGATGCTTTCGGCCGCCAGGACGCCGTCCAGAATGGCCAACCGGACCGCCTCGGCCGCCGCGCTTTGGAGGGTGATCAGCGATACCTGCCGCGCTTGTTCGGTGCTGCGGTCAAGAGCGACGGAGCCTGTGGCCAGGGCGAAAATGGTGTCACCGTCCGCGAGGGTGTGGGAAGGATCCAGGGCCCGTGCCAGCCCGGCATGCCCGGACGAGGCAGTCCGCTTGCACTCAGCCACATCCAGCACCGCATTAGTAGCGATCACCACGAGCGTGGTGTTGAGTCCCTGGGGTTCGACCCGCGCTGGCTTAGCCTCGGCCTGCGGGACTGGAGCCCGGCCGCGCGCGTCTAAGGGAGGAACGACCGAGCGCGCAGAGGGCTGCAGGTCCGCAGGACCAAACTGGGGCGAACCCAGCGCGTTAACCACCGCCAGCGCACCTACGATCACGCCGCCGTCGAGAGTGATCGAGGAGCTGCCCACACCGCCTTTGTACTGTCCGCGGGCAACAACGGCACCGGTCCCCGCGCCGACGTTTCCACGTTCGACGGCGGCATGGTCGCCTGAGGCGAACGCTGCGGCGGCTGCCCGGTAACCCATGTCGGCATCGGGTCGGGCGCGCACGTCGCCACCGCGCCCGAGGTCGAAGATGGCAGCAGCGGGAACGATCGGCACGACGGTTCCAGGGACGGCGAAGCCGCGGCCCTGTTCCTCACACCAGAGTTGGGCACCCGTGGCCGAAGCCAAACCGAAAGCACTGCCGCCGGTCAAGACCACGGCATCGACTGTGGACACCAAGGTGGTTGGGTCCAGTGCGTCGGTCTCATGTGTGCCAGGGCCCCCGCCGCGGACGTCAATGGAACCCACGGTTCCCGGTGGCGGAAGGACGACTGTTACGCCGCTCAGCCACCCGCCGTCGTTCTTCTGCATGTGCCCAACCCGGATACCCGGGACATTGGTGATCGCCGTCATGGGTCCATTCTCCACCCCCGGGCCGGGAATGAAACGGGAGTCGAACCTCAAATACGAACTCGTGAGTAACGCCCGGTAAACGGGTCCGGAAGTGTAAGACAACTCTCGCTACGAACGACCGTTTTGGCCCGGGCACGCGGCGTCAATGTGGTGAGCTAGGCCTGTCTTCGCCGCCCCTGGCAGGGAGCAGGCGCCCCACATTCCGCCGAAACCGTGAGTAGTACATGACTGTCCCTTTGATGAACAACAGCACCGCCGTGCCCGCAAGACGACGCTGGTCCGGTCGCAGCCGCAAGGACTTCGTGGTGTTCCTTGCCATGGCCTTGCCCAACCTGATCCTGATCGGCACGTTTACCTACTGGCCCCTTATCAACAACATCTACTACTCCACACTGGACTGGACCTTGGGCTCGGCCTCGGCCACCGTTGTCGGGCTCCAGAACTACGTCACGTTCTTCACCAGTGAGGATGCGTCCAAGGTCCTCGGAACCACGGCCATCTTCACGGTGTTCACCGTAGGCGGCTCCATGATCCTTGGACTACTGGTGGCCCTCGCGCTCAATTCGAAAGTCCGTGGAACCACCTTCGCCCGGTCAGCGGTGTTCGCGCCCTACGTACTCTCCGGAGTGGGCGTCGGCCTGGTGTGGCTGTTCATCTTCGATCCCGGTTACGGAGTGCTGGCCTGGATCCTGCGCGGACTCGGGCAACAGAGCCCGCAATGGATCAACGATCCGCAGCTGTCCCTGGTGATGGTCATCATCGTCTACGTGTGGAAGAACCTGGGCTACTGCGCCGTGGTCTTCCTGGCAGGGTTGCAGTCCCTTCCCCGCGACGTGATGGAGGCCGCGGCACTGGATGGTGCCAACAGTTTCCGGCGGTTCTTCAACATCTCTTTGCCGCTGCTCTCCCCCACCACGTTCTTCCTGCTCATCACCACCATGCTCAGCTCCCTGCAGGCCTTCGACCTCATCCGCATCATGACCCCTCTGGGCAACGGCACCAGCACGCTGATCTACGAGGCGTACCTGCAGGCCTTCGGGGCATACAACCGGGCAGGCTATTCGGCCGCAATTTCGGTGATCCTCTTCGCCATCCTGCTGGTCATCACCGTCCTCCAACTGCGGTTCGTTGAGCGAAAGGTCCACTATTCATGAGCGCCCCAGCACCTGTCGTCGTGCGTGAAGAACCCCAACAGACTGCTTCACCGGAGGGTCCGCCCGCCAGGCCCAACCCCCTGTCCAGGTCCAATCTCCTCCAGACCGTGGCCACTGGCTATGTTCCCCTGATCGTCGCAACGCTAGTGGTCTTCCTGCCGCTGCTGTGGATGCTCCTGAGTTCCTTCAAGCAACCCGGCGAAATCGTCACCATGGACCTTCGGATCCTTCCCCAGTCACTGAACCTGCAGAACTACGTCACGGCCATGACCACCGTTCCGTTCGCACAGTTCTTCGCCAACAGCCTGATCGTCACCATCGTGGGCTCGTCGGTCAAAGTGGTTCTGGCAATCCTCACCGCCTATGCCTTGGTGTTCGTGCGCTTCCCGTTCAAAAACGTGATCTTCGTGCTGATTCTTGTGGCCCTTATGGTCCCCGCGCAGGTGTCGATCCTGCCCAACTACATCCTGATCGCGGGCATGGGCGGAAAGAACACCCTGTGGGGCATCATCCTTCCCGGGCTCGGCACGGCGTTCGGCACGTTCCTCCTGCGCCAGCACTTCCTGACGCTGCCGCCGTCGATCCTTGAAGCGGCGGAGATTGACGGCGCCGGACACTGGCGCAGGCTGTGGCAGATCATCGTTCCCGTGTCCGTCCCGTCGATCGCCACCGTGGCGTTGGTGACCGTGGTCAGCGAATGGAACGACTACATCTGGCCCCTCATCATCACGGACCGGCCCGAAACCATGACGCTTCCGGTAGGACTGACACTCCTCCAGAACTCCGAAGGCAACGGAGCCGGCTGGGGAATCCTCATGGCCGGCGCGGTACTGGTGATCGTCCCCATCCTGCTGGTCTTCGCAGCACTCCAGCGCTACATCGTTGCCGGTCTGACCCAAGGCAGTGTCACCGGTTGATTCTCCACCACACCATTCGCATCAAAGTCAGTAATTGAGAGGAAGCATCATGCGCACCAACCTTGACCGCCGCCATTTCCTGGGATTGGCAGGCCTCGGAGCCGGAGCAGCGGCCCTCGCCGCATGCGGCGGACCGTCGACGGCGGGCACGGCAGACGCCGTCGACACCGCCACTATCGACTTCAGTGGCGTCAAGCCGGCCGCCTCCATCGACTTCTGGACGAACCACCCCGGCAAGTCGCAGGATGTGGAAAAGGCGATCATCGAGAAGTTCCACGCCAAGTTCCCCGATATCAAGGTCAACCTGGTCACCGCGGGCGCCAACTATGAAGAGATCGCGCAGAAGTTCCAGACGTCCCAGGCAGCCAAAACCGGTCTGCCCGGGCTGGTTGTGCTCTCCGACGTTTGGTGGTTCCGCTACTTCTCCAACGGCAGCATCATCCCCATCGATGGCCTGGTGAAGCAGCTGGACATCAAGATCGACGACTTCCAGAAATCGCTGGTCGACGACTACAAGTACGACAACAAGCAATGGGCCCTTCCGTACGGCCGTTCCACCCCCTTGTTCTACTACAACAAGGACCACTTCAAGGCAGCAGGCCTGCCGGACCGCGCACCGGCCACGTGGCAGGAGTTCGCGGAGTGGGCTCCCAAACTCAAGGCCACCTCCGGAGCGCAGTACGCCTACATCTACCCGGCCCTGGCGGGCTATGCCGGGTGGACGCTGCAGAACAACCTGTGGGGTTGGGGCGGTGCCTGGTCCAAGGGCTGGGACATCACCTGCGACTCCAAGGAATCCGTGGCCGCGCTTCAGTGGGCCCAGGACTCCATCTACAAGGATGGATGGGCCGGTGTTTCATCCAAGGAGGCCGCTGACGACTTTGCCGCCGGAATCACCTCGTCCACCATTTCTTCCACGGGTTCGCTCCTGGGGGTCCTGAAAGCAGCCAAGTTCAACGTGGGTGTCGGGTTCCTTCCCGGCGGTCCCGAGGTCCCGAGCAGCGTCTGCCCTACCGGCGGTGCGGGTCTCGGCATTCCCAGCGGCATCACCAAGGAGGAACAGCTGGCCGCGGCAACCTTCCTTAAATTCATGACCGAGCCGGAGAACACTGCCGCGTTTTCAGCCGCCACCGGCTACATGCCCACCAGGCTCTCGGCAGACATGTCCTCTGTTCTCGCGGCCACTCCGCAGATCAAAACAGCCATGGACCAGCTCGCTGCCACCAAGGTCCAGGACAACGCCCGCGTGTTCCTGCCGGGCGCCGATCAGGAAATGGCCAAGTCAGCAGCCAAAATCCTCACGCAGCAGGGCGATGTCCAAGCGACCATGACCGAGCTGAAGAAGACGCTTGAGGGCATCTACACCAAGGACGTCAAGCCGAAGCTGAAGTCCTGACCCCTCTGGAAAAAACAAAAGAGCGCGGCTACTTCGGTAGCCGCGCTCTTCCTTTTGGAGCAGTTACGGGATGGGGACAGGCACGACGCCGAGGGGCGCCAATTGCTCTGCGCCTCCATCGGGGGCGGACAGCACCCAGATGCCCTTTTCATGCACTGCTACGGAGTGCTCCCACTGGCAGGAACGCTTGCCGTCAGTGGTGACCACGGTCCAGTCGTCGTCTAGGGTGGCCGTTTCGATGTCACCGCGAACCAGCATTGGCTCAATCGCAAGGCACAAGCCCGGGCGGATCTTCGGACCACGGTGGCTGGTCCGGTAGTTCAGGACATCAGGTGCCATGTGCATTTCGGAACCGATGCCATGGCCGACGTAGTCCTCCAGGATGCCCAGGGGCTTGCCCGGGATCGAGGAGACGTAGTCATCGATGGCGTTTCCGATGTCTCCCACGAACTTGCTCTTGGCCAAGGCAGCGATACCCCGCCACATGGCGGCCTCGGTGACGTCCGACAGCCGCTGGTCCTCGGGATCCGCGGTGCCCACGATGACCGTCCGCGCCGAGTCGGAGTGCCAGCCATCCACGATGCAGCCGCCGTCGATGGAAATGATGTCTCCGTCTTGGAGGACACGTCCACCGGGGATGCCGTGGACCACTTCCTCGTTGACGGAGGCGCAGATGGTCGCCGGGAACCCGTGGTATCCGAGGAAGTTGGACTTGGCTCCTGCGTCATTGAGGACTGCTGCAAAGACGTCGTCCAGGTCCTTGGTGGTGACGCCGGGCTTGGCAGCCGCAACGGCAGCGTCCAGTGCCCTGCTCAGGACAAGCCCGGCCTGCTGCATCGTACGCATCTGCTCGTTGTTCTTATATTCAATGCGGGGCTGACCGAACGCCATGTTCTCCTCTGGAAGGTTTGCTGTTGGGACCGATCAGGCCCCGTGCTCCAACCATTTTCCCGCATCCGAGACCGTGGTCGAAATTGGCTCGATTCCCAGCTCGTCCCGCAGCCGGTCCAAACGGTACGTCCGCTGCTTTCCTACCTGGCTGACGGCGTAGCGGGTCAGCTTCGGAGCACGGCCCGTAGCCCGCGAAGCTGCTTCCGAAACGCCCGCGAGCGCCATGGCCGCGGGCTCCGGAAGGTAGGTGACGGGGACATCGCTGCGTCCTGAAACATCGAGTACCTGCCTCAATACAGCCCCCAGCTCCACAGGCTGGGCATCCCCCACGTTCACCGCACCGCGCACCGTCGACTGGCAGGCGGCCAGGACGGCCCGTGTCAGGTTATCTACATGGGTCAGTTGATGTTTCACCCCGGGGTGCCCGATGCTGAGCAGCCGCCCTGCACGAATGTTGCTGACGAGGCGGGGCAACAGCGTCCGGTCACCCGGGCCGTACACGGCGTGGGGACGCAGTGCCACGGCATCGCCGTGTTTCCTGGCTTCGACGTCGGCGAGCGCCTTGCTGCGTCCATAGGCATTCAGGTGTCGCGCAGCAACCTCATCTTCGGGGCGATCCACGCATGGTTCCCACCACGGATAGACGCTGGAGCTTGAGATATGGACCAGGCGTGTCCCGGCGAACGCTTCGGCGACCGCCCTTGTCCCCTCGACGTTTGCCCGGTGAAAGACGGCAGCGTCTCCCCAGTCGGCCACGTGGGCACCGGCGTGGACAACCGCATCCACGTGCGGAAGCTGGGCAGGCGGCAGCCCCGCCAGGTCCCAGTACTCCAAGCCCTCTCCCTGGCGGCGGGCATAGCGGACGACTTCCCAGCCACGGGCTTCCGCCGCATCCGCCACGGCTCCTCCAACGAACCCCGTCGCGCCTGTCACTGCAATCCTCACGTGGCCTCCCCGGGGTCCCGGCGTGCGGCAAACATCCCGCGCAGGGCCACCCGGTCCGGCTTCCTGTGCCTGCCGGAGGATGGGATGGATTCCAGGACTTCGATATGGTCCGGAAGGGCGGACTCGTCGATGAGCATGGGCAGTTCCCTGGCCAGCCGGGACTTCAGCTCAACAGCGGATTGGTCCGGTTCAGGGACCACCGCCAGCCATACCGCCTCGTCTCCGATAGTGTCCGGTACCCCCACCATGACGGCAGTCCGGACCCCTTGCACAGCTGCGATGACCGGCTCATACAACGCGGGGTAGATGTTTGTCTTACCCCGGATGATCATGTCCTTCTTGCGTCCGATCATGACCAGCCTGGGTGCACCGGTTCCTCCGTGGTCCAGCCGGACGAGGTCGCCAGTGGCGTGCTCCACCATGGGGTCCTCGCCCAAGTAGCCACGGCACATGTTCGGCCCACGGGCGAACAGCTCGTGGTCGGCTGCTACACGGATCCCGACGGCGGGCAGCGGCTCCCCGAGGAAGTCGCCCTCACCGCTGCCATCGGGCGCAGTGAACCCGGCTTCGGCGCCGGACGCGAAGGCCAGTTTCTCCCGGCCATCGGCAATGGCGATGGGCAGCACCTCGGTCATGCCGTAGATGAGTTTGAACCCGACCCCGGGCAGGAGCTTCATTGCCCGTTCAAGGAAGGGAGCAAGGATGGGGGCGGCCCCCAGCATCACTGTTCTCAGTGTCGCTGGCAGAGTGACGGAACCGTCTTCGATGGCGTCCAGGATGGGCGCCAGTTGGGAGGGCACCAGGAAAAGGTGCGTGGCGGCGTCGTACGACGTTTCTTTGCCGGTCACGGCACCCAACTCGCCGGCCAGGCGAAGCGGGTCGATGTGAGCCGAGAAACCATAACCGGGCATCGTCCAGTGGGCGCCGGCGATCAAGGCCGGAAGGCCCATCATGAGCTGCTCGGAGTGGATCCGGTCCCCCTCACCGAAGCTGCAACGCGTCGATAATTGCCCGAAACCTGCGGCCAGGGAACCCCTCGTGTGGATGACCCCTTTGGGTGAGCCGGTGGTACCGGAGGTGAAGATGATCACCGCTTCCTGTTCGGTCACCGTTTCTGTGGGTCTGGCGGACTCTTGCCCCTGCGGGAGTGTTGCCGCAAGCCCTTTTACCGGCGAAGCGCCGCGGGGGACGCCGGGGAGCCACGGCCCGGAGTAGTAGTGGCGGACATCCATGGCCCCGTAGTCCGGGAGCAGCAGGCCGCGGCCGCGTGCGATGGGACGGAGCGGGCTCCTGGCGCTGACGGCATACAGGAGTGACTCCGACGCGGCCCAGCGCGGCGCAGCCAGTTCTGCCCGGTCCCGGAAGAGCGAAGGCCCAATGCCGGGATCGATGAACACCACGGAGCCGCCCGCCCGGACGGCTCCAAGTGCCAGAATAAACGCTTCGGGACTGGGACGGACCGAGAAGAGCATCCGCTCCCCTGTCCCGAATCCGTCATCCTGCAAACGCCGGGCCGTGGCCTCAATGCCATCCACCAACTCGCGGTACATGATGGTACGACCGGGCCGGACGCCGTCGTTTCTCCGCCGTGCCCACGGTAGCCGGCTTTTGCCTGGTGCCGTGATGGCGGGACGGTCCGGAACACGGTCCGCCACGGCATAGACGGCGGTGATCAGATCCTCTGCCATCAGGGGTAGGCCGGGTGTCTCGTCAGGCATGGGCCAACTCCAACTTCCGATACCCGGGAATCAGCACTCCCCTGCTGACCTGGCGGGCAGCGATCAACCACGGCCTCTGGGCGTACATGTCCAGGAGCATCTCGAGCGTATTGTTGATTTCCGCCATGGCAAGCGGCATGCCGATACAGAAATGCGGTCCGGCACCGAACCACAGTTGACGTGCCTGCTGTGGTGTTGCCTGTGCCGGATCAAATCCACCCAGGCTCTTGGCTGCGTGGATGGTTGAGAGCAGGATCCTGTCCCCGGCGAAGACCTTCGTACCGCCTATGTATCCATCAACCACTGCGTCCCGCAGCATCATGGGCGAAGGAACCGTGAAGCGCAGAGCCTCGTTGACGGCGGCCGGAACAACGGACCTGTCCGCGGCCAGTTCACTGAGCCGTCCACTGTCAGCAAGCAACGCCACCAGCCTTGGCACAAACGACACCAGCGTCTCGGTGCCCACCATCACGAACGCACTGATGATGCCCATGGCTTCGTCCTCTGACATACCGAGCTCACGCAGTCTGCCGGGGAAGGTATCCGGGTCGCTTTCCCTGTACGCCGTCCGGACCGGTCCAGCCAAAACCGCGACGGCGGATTTTCCTTTGGCCACTTGGCCCGCCGTCAGCGTCGGCCGGCCCAGGCGGACAAGCGACGAGATGGAGGAGCCGAGGTCGAAAAGCTCCCTGTCCGCCAGCCTCCCCGGGGCATCGTCGGGAACCCCCAGCAGGCGCGAGATGACCCCGCCGGCCAGTTCTTTGACGCAGTCCACCAGATCCACGCGGCCGTTCGCGTCCAAATCACCGTGCAGGCGCGCCTTCAGAGCTGCCGCTGCCGGTTCCACGATGCCCTCCACGGAGCGGGGAGTGAAAAGGTCACCCAGGCGCCGCCGAAGCAGCCTGTGTTCCTCACCATCCATGTTCACCAAGGCCTTGGGCCCCACAACGGGGGTCCACAGCGCACCCGAGCCTGATGGGCCGTTCTTGACGTAGGCGTCCTGGCTCATCAGCACCTCCCGAACCAGTCCCGCTTCGCTGACCAGCACACCGAGTCCCGGGATGCGAACCACAGGACCCATGGCACCCAGGCCGCGGATCACGGGATACAACACGGGGTGGGCTCCCAGATGGACGCGGCGCTCCCAACGTTCCGCCGTGCACTGCGGGTTGATCGCTGCAAGGCCCCGCATCACCGGATATCCACGTGTTCGGGGCGGTACCGGTGGTCCGCGTACCAGGCGAGAGTGTTCTTCAGCCCCCACGCTTTGACCCGTCGGGAGGAACCGAACACCACAACATCGCGTCGCAGGGCGTAGTTACGCGTCAGTTTACGCACCCGGTTGGACAAGGCGCGGTCCTCATGGAGATCTTCGATCCTGGTCCTGGGGAAACCCCCGGAGCGGTGATACATGTCTGCTGTGATGGCCATGTTGCAACCAGGAAGCATCTGGTACGGACCCAAGTATCCCTCGCCCTTGTTTCCCGGGCGGATCCGGCCGAAGAACGACGCCACCTCGACGGCCAACAACATCATGATCCGCTCACGGGCAGTTATGCCCTCGTCCTCCCTGGGATTCAGCTGTCCGGCAACCAGCTCCAGGCCGTCATCGAATGCAGCCATGATCCGCTCTGTCCAGTCCGGTGCGGCCAGGCAATCGGCATCGGTGCGGGCCAGCCACCGCGCACCGTGCTCCACGCCGAAGCGCATGCCGGTATCAGCTGCCGCGCCCGTGCCCTTCTCGCTGTCGTGAACCAACCGGATATCCATCCCCGGGTGCGCTGACGCGAACTCAGTCACGATGGCGCAGCTGAGATCCGTGGAACCGTTGTCCACCACCACTACCGTGAAATCCTGAAACGTCTGCGCCGCCAGCGAGTCCAGTGCCTGCCGTACCAGCTTCTCTTCATTGAGCATCGGCATGGCCACGCATAAGGACTTTGTGGAAGCCGCACTCGCAAGCCTGTTGCGAACCTCTTGCGGGCTCACAGCCGCACCACCGCCATTCCCAGGCTCACGCCGCCGCCCAAACCGACCAATGCCACCAGGTCCCCGGGTCCGGCCCTGCCACTGTCCACGGCAAGCTTCAGCTGCAATGGAAGGCTGACGGAGGCGAGGTTTCCGAAGTCCTCAACGGAATGAACCAGCAGTTCCGCAGGCACACCGGCACCTTCGGCGAATATATGCCGGTACGGTGCGCTGACCTGGTGTACGCAGACGACAGCGAAGTCCGTCCACGCGAGGTGCATCTCCGCGAGAGTCGCATCAAGGATGTCGGAGCCGAGGTCCAAGAACGCATCCTTGAGCTTTTCCCCGTCCATGTTGAAGTAGCTGGCCTCTGGATCACGGGGGAAGGCCGACCCTCCCGCCGCCAAGGTACCCACGGACCAATGGCTGCTTCGCGCGGTGAAGCCCATGGCCAGGATTCCGGCCGCCCCGTCTGCAGCTGCGGCGGGATCAACCGCGGCCTCCAGCAACACTGCTGCGCCGCCGTCGCTCATGGTGTACCCGGGGAAGCTGGAGGCGAACGTCGGGAAGTCCGGCACCGACCACCGCACCGCCCGGGAAGGCGACTCCCCCGTGACCACCAGAACCCTCCCATAGCGCCCTCCGGCGATCAGAGCGTCGGCAACCTCCATACCGTTGAGGAAACTGTTGCAGGCGTTCTTGACGTCCATCACAGGGCATGAAAGTCCCAGTTTCGCTGCCACCATGTGTCCCGTAGCGGGTTCAACCATGTCCTGGCTGGCAGAGGCAAAGACCAGCAGGTCCACGTCAGGTGCCTGCAATCCGCATTCCGCCAGGACCTTGGCAGCGGCGTTGGCGGCCAGATCCGACGCCTGCTCCGTCGGGGACATGACACTCCTCGAGCGGATCCCCGTGACCCGGCCAATCAGACCTGTCGGCACGCGGAAGCCAGGGCTGGATTCGGCAATGCGGCGTTCGACGGCGGCCGTATCCAGCCGCGTCGGTGGCAGGTAGACCTCAAGCCCCGAAATCCGGCTACGTCCTGACAGAGCTGTCTGCATGCGCTTCCCCCAAGAATGTGCCGCGTCAACGAAAAAGGGTGTGTCCCGCACCCATGGTACGGGACACACCCTTCACTCCAGCTCCGGTTCCCCGGCTATGTGGAAAAACGCTAGACAGCCTTGGCCGACTCGATGGCTGTGAGCACGCGGTCGGTAACTTCATCGATACCGCCGATGCCATCCACCTGAGTAAGGATGCCGCGCTCAGCGTACTTGGCCACAACGGCTTCGGTCTGCTCGTGGTAGAGGTCAAGACGGTGACGGATCACGGCCTCGTTGTCGTCCGAACGTCCCGTTTCCTTGGCACGGCCCAGGAGGCGTGCAACCAGTTCTTCGTCATCCGCGGTCAGCTGGAGCACGACGTCGAGCTCCTGCTCACCCTCAGCGAGGATCTGGTCGAGGTAGTCAACCTGCGCGGTGGTGCGCGGGTAGCCGTCGAGCAGGAAGCCGTTCTCGACATCGCTCTGGCTCAGTCGATCGCGAACCATGTTGTTCGTGACGCTGTCCGGAACGAAGTCACCAGCGTCCATGTACTTCTTGGCTTCGATACCCAAGGGCGTTTCACCCTTGACGTTGGCACGGAAGATGTCGCCGGTGGAGATGGCGACTACGCCGAGGCGCTCCGAAATCCGCTCAGCCTGCGTACCCTTACCCGAACCGGGAGGTCCAATGATCAGCATTCTCGTCATCGCAAAAGCCCTTCGTAGTGACGTTGTTGTAGCTGCGCATCAATCTGCTTGACGGTTTCCAGGCCGACACCCACCATGATCAGGATTGACGTGCCACCGAACGGGAAGTTCTGGTTGGCATTGATCAGGACGAGTGCAACCAGCGGAATCAACGCCACGAAGCCCAGGTAGAGGGCTCCAGGCAAAGTAATCCTGGAAAGCACGTACTGCAGGTAGTCCGCGGTCGGTTTACCCGCCCGGATGCCCGGAATGAACCCGCCGTACTTCTTCATGTTGTCCGACACTTCTTCAGGGTTGAAGGTGATGGCTACGTAGAAGTAGGTGAAGAACACGATCATGGCGAAGTAAAGCGCCATGTAGATGGGATGGTCGCCACGGGTGAGGTTGTTGTTGATCCACTCAACCCACGGGGCCATCTGCTCCCCTGGCTTCGGCTGGTTGAACTGCGAAATCAAGCCGGGCAGGTACAGCATGGAGGAAGCGAAGATGACGGGCACGACGCCGGCCATGTTCACCTTGATGGGAATGTAGGTGCTGGTGCCGCCCACGGTGCGACGACCAATCATGCGCTTGGCATACTGCACCGGAACACGGCGCTGCGACTGCTCCACGAAGACCACCAGGGCCACCGTAAGCAGGCCGATGGCAAGAACGATGAAGAAGGTTCCCGGGCCCTTGGTCTCCCAGATGGAGCCAAGTGAGCGGGGGAAGCCGGCTGCGATCGAGGTGAAGATCAGCAGCGACATGCCGTTGCCGACGCCGCGCTCGGTGACGAGCTCGCCCATCCACATGATCAGGCCCGTGCCCGCTGTCAGCGTGATGATGAGCAGGAGGGTGGTGATGATGCTCTCATCGGGGATGATCGGCAGGTTGCAGCCGGGCAGCAACTGACCCGAGCGAGCCAAGGAGACCAGGGTTGTGGCGTTCAGCAGGCCCAGTGCGATGGTGAGGTACCGGGTGTACTGCGTCAGCTTGGACTGCCCCGATGAGCCCTCTTCGTACAGCTGCTGGAACCGGGGAATAACCACCCGGAGCAACTGCACGATGATGCTCGCCGTGATGTAGGGCATGATGCCCAAGGCAAAGATCGAGACCTGCAGCAACGCGCCGCCGCTGAACAAGTTCACCAGCTGGTAGATGCCCTGCGAGGTGTCACCGTTGTTCAAGCATTGCTGGACATTCTGGTAGTTCACACCAGGCGAGGGGATGAAAGCTCCCAAGCGGAAGATTGTGATGATTCCCAGCGTGAACAACAACTTGCGTCGCAAATCAGGCGTCCGAAACGCCCGGCCGAATGCGCTTAGCAAGCGTCCTCCTGAGTAGAAAGTACAAGGATGTGGTCGGGCTCAATGAAACCCAACAACCGAGTCTAACTGCTTGTGACGCCGTCGGAATAATCGAGAGTCCACAACCACCAAAAAAATCCCGGTATCCGGGGCCGAAGCCCCGCATACCGGGATTCTTTGTTACAGCGGGCTGATGCCCCACAAACCCTTAGAGGGCGGTGGTGGATCCGCCTGCTGCGGCAATCTTTTCCGCAGCGCTGGAAGAGAATGCGTGCACGGTGACGTCAACCTTGACGGTGATGTCGCCGGTGCCGAGCACCTTTACGGGCTGGTTCTTGCGAACGGCACCCTTCTCTACCAGGGACTCAACGGTGACGGTGCCACCTTCCGGGAACAGCTCGTTGAGCTTCTCCAGGTTTACAACCTGGAATTCAACCCGGAACGGGTTCTTGAAGCCGCGCAGCTTCGGCAGGCGCATGTGCAGCGGCAGCTGGCCGCCGGCAAAGCCAGCCTTTACCTGGTAGCGGGCCTTCGTACCCTTGGTACCGCGACCAGCGGTCTTACCCTTGGAGCCTTCACCACGACCAACACGGGTCTTGGCTGTCTTGGCACCCGGGGCGGGACGCAGGTGGTGGACCTTCAGAGTGTTCTGCTTCTCAGCAGCCTCTGCGGCGGTCTTGTTCTCTGCCATTACTTCGCCTCCTCTACATTCACGAGGTGCGGAACCGTGTTCAGCATGCCAACGGTCACGGCGTCAGCGGTACGGACAACGGTGTGTCCGATGCGCTTCAGGCCGAGGGACCGAAGGGTGGCGATCTGGTTCTGCTTGGCGCCGATGACGCCCTTGATCTGGGTGATCTCCAACTTGGCGTCGGAGGGAGTCAGGTTCTTAGCCATGACTAAACACCTGCCTTCTGGTTCTGGAGCGCGCGCACCAGAGCAGCAGGAGCAACCTCGTCCAGCGGCAGGCCACGGCGGGCAGCCACGGAAGCGGGCTCTTCGAGCTGCTTCAGAGCGGCAACGGTCGCGTGAACGATGTTGATCGCGTTGGAAGAACCGAGCGACTTGGAGAGGATGTCGTGGATACCCACGCACTCCAATACCGCGCGGACCGGACCACCGGCGATAACACCGGTACCGGCGGAAGCCGGACGCAGCAGGACAACGCCTGCAGCAGCCTCACCCTGCACACGGTGCGGGATGGTGTTGCCAACGCGGGGAACGCGGAAGAAGGACTTCTTGGCCTCTTCTACGCCCTTTGCGATAGCAGCGGGAACTTCCTTGGCCTTGCCGTAGCCAACGCCGACCATGCCGTTGCCGTCACCGACGACGACGAGTGCGGTGAAGCTGAAGCGACGACCACCCTTGACGACCTTGGCAACGCGGTTGATGGTGACAACGCGCTCTACGAACTGGCTCTTCTCGGCTTCACGACCGCCGTCGCGGCCACCACGGCCACCACGGTCGCCGCGGCCCTGGCCACGGTCGCCACGCTCGCCGCGACGTCCGCCGCGGCGGTCATCGGTAGCGGGTGCGGTCTCAGTTGCTTCAGCAGCTACAGCTTCAGTCACCTGAATGTCCTTTTCGTTATTTTCAACGGTCACAGTGCCAGCCCACCTTCGCGAGCACCGTCAGCGACGGCGGCGATGCGGCCGTGGTACTTGTTACCGCCACGGTCGAAGACAACAGCTTCGACGCCTGCAGCCTTTGCACGCTTGGCAACGAGCTCGCCGACGCGCTTGGCCTTGGCAGTCTTGTCTCCGTCAAGTGCACGAAGGTCAGCTTCCAGAGTGGAAGCGTAAGCCACGGTTACACCCTTGCTGTCATCGACAACCTGGACGAACATGTGGCGTGCCGAACGGTTGACGACCAGACGAGGACGTGCAGCCGTACCGGTGATGCGCTTGCGGATACGAAGCTGGCGACGGTTGCGTGCAGCCGACTTGCTCTTGTTCGTACGCTTCTTGTTAATTGCGATGGCCATGGTTTACTTACCAGCCTTTCCGACCTTGCGGCGGATGACTTCGCCGGCGTAACGGACACCCTTGCCCTTGTAGGGGTCGGGCTTGCGCAGCTTGCGAATGTTGGCAGCAACCTCGCCGACCTGCTGCTTGTTGATACCCGCAACAGAGAGCTTGGTCGGACCCTCTACTACGAAGGTGATGCCTTCGGGTGCAGAGACGTTAACCGGGTGGCTGTAGCCCAGAGCGAACTCCAGGTCAGAACCCTTTGCCTGAACGCGGTAACCGGTACCAACGATTTCAAGCTTCTTCTCGTAGCCCTCGGTAACGCCCTGGATCATGTTGGCGATCAGGGTGCGGGTCAGGCCGTGCAGCGAACGCGAGTTGCGCTCGTCGTTCGGGCGGGTGACCGTGAGAGTGTTCTCTTCCAGGGAGACCTCGATCGGGCTGGCCACAGTGTGGCTCAGCTCGCCTTTGGAACCCTTGACGCTGATGACGGAGCCATCGAGCTTGACCTCAACTCCGGCAGGAACGGTGATGGGGAGACGTCCAATACGTGACATTATTCTCTTCCTTTCCCGTTACCAGACGTACGCGAGGACTTCGCCGCCCACGCCCTTCTTGCCGGCCTGCTTGTCAGTCAGGAGGCCGGAAGAGGTGGACAGGATTGCGATACCCAGGCCACCCAGCACGTGAGGCAGGTTGGTGGACTTCGCGTAAACGCGGAGACCCGGCTTGGAGATGCGGCGGACGCCAGCGATGGAACGCTCGCGGTTCGGACCGAACTTCAGGTCGATGGTCAGCTTCTTGCCAACCTCGGCGTCCTCTTCCTTCCAGCCGGCAATGTAGCCTTCAGCCTTCAGGATGTCGGCAACGCGTGCCTTCAGTTTGCTGTACGGCATGGACACGGTGTCGTGGTATGCCGAGTTTGCATTGCGCAGACGCGTGAGCATGTCTGCGACAGGATCTGTCATAGTCATTTGGGCTATAGCCCTTCCTCGTACCGGTTTCCGCTGCGCTTGCCCTTACGAGCCTGCGCGGTCGGACCTGTCACGTAGTTAGTTTTCGGTCTTGAACGGGAAACCAAGCGCCTTGAGCAGCGCGCGGCCTTCGTCGTCGGTCTTGGCGGTGGTGACAACCGTGATGTCCATGCCGCGTACGCGGTCGATGGAGTCCTGGTCGATTTCGTGGAACATAACCTGCTCGGTCAGACCGAAGGTGTAGTTGCCGTTACCGTCGAACTGCTTGCCGTTGAGGCCGCGGAAGTCACGGATACGCGGCAGAGCCAGCGAAACCAGACGATCCACGAATTCCCACATGCGGTCTCCACGCAGAGTTGCGTGTGCACCGATCGGCATGCCTTCGCGCAGCTTGAACTGTGCGATCGACTTGCGGGCCTTGGTTACCTGCGGCTTCTGGCCGGTGATGAGGGTGAGGTCGCGGACAGCGCCGTCGATCAGCTTGGAGTCCTTGGCGGCATCTCCAACACCCATGTTCACAACAACCTTCACCAGGCGGGGAACCTGGTTCACGTTCGCGTAGTTGAATTCGTCCTGCAGCGACTTCTTGATGGTCTCTGCGTACTTCGTCTTCAGACGCGGAACGATCTTGTTTGCGACAGTGGTCTCAGACAGTGTTTCACTCATCAGATGTCCTTCCCGGTGGCCTTGGACACGCGGATACGGACGGTCTTGGTAGCGCCATCCTTCTCAACGGTGTCGAGACGGAAACCAACACGGGTCGGCTTCTTGGTCGACGGGTCAACCAGAGCAACGTTGGAAACGTGGATCGGGGCCTCAACGACCTCGATGCCACCGGTCTTGGTGCCGCGCTGCGACTGACCGACCTTGGTGTGCTTGGTGACGCGGTTGATTCCCTCTACCAGCACGCGGTTGGTGGCCGGGAATACGCGCAGGACCTTGCCCTGCTTGCCGCGGTCGCCGCCGCGTTCCTGCTTGGCGCCGGTGATGACCTGAACGAGGTCACCCTTCTTGATCTTAGCCATGGACTAAAGCACCTCCGGGGCCAGCGAAACGATCTTCATGAACTTCTTGTCGCGAAGTTCACGACCAACCGGGCCGAAGATACGGGTACCGCGGGGGTCACCGTCGTTCTTCAGGATCACAGCTGCGTTTTCGTCAAACTTGATGTAGGAACCATCCGCACGGCGGCGTTCCTTCTTGGTACGAACGATGACAGCCTTGACGACGTCACCCTTCTTTACGTTGCCGCCAGGGATAGCGTCCTTGACGGTGGCGACGATGACGTCGCCGATGCCTGCGTAGCGACGACCGGATCCACCGAGAACGCGAATGGTAAGGATTTCCTTAGCACCCGTGTTGTCGGCGACCTTGAGTCGCGACTCCTGCTGAATCAATTTCTACTCCTTGCGTCGCGCCGGTTCTCAGACCGAAATCATGCATACGGAATGAGCCTTGCGGAACGGTTGATCGGGGTGTCTCTTGACCTGCCTGGATTTTGCCAGAACAGGCCTAAACGCCCGTGCCACAAGCATCAGCTTCCCTTGCAGAAAACTCTGCGCGGGGCAGTATGCAGCGGCACGATTGTTTACGAGGTAGTGGACGACGCACAAGTGGCGCCATACAAACTCAATATCCTAGCACGTTCAGGGCCAGTAACCGAAACGGCCGGGAAAGCGGAAAGGCCCGCATTCCATAGGGAATGCGGACCTTTCCAGTGAATCTCTGCCAGGCGCGCCCGGCGTCGGATTTACTTGGCCTTTTCGAGGATCTCCACCAGACGCCACCGCTTGGTAGCGGACAGCGGGCGGGTCTCAGAGATGAGAACGAGGTCGCCGATGCCGGCGGTGTTCTCTTCGTCGTGAGCCTTGATCTTCGAGGTGCGGCGAATAACCTTGCCGTACAGAGCGTGCTTTACGCGGTCTTCAACCTGAACAACGATGGTCTTTTCCATCTTGTCAGAGACAACGTAGCCGCGACGCGTCTTACGGTAACCGCGCTGTTCAGCGCTGGCTGCTGCTTCCGTCACAGTTTCCTTCTCGCTCACTTGGCGTCCTCTCCAGCTTCAACCTCGGCCTTTTCAGCCTTGGCAGCCTTCTTGGACTTCTTTTCTTCCTTGGCTTCCACAACCGGTGCGGCAACCTCGGCACGAATGCCCAGCTCGCGCTCACGGAGAACGGTGTAGATGCGTGCGATGTCCTTCTTTACCGCGCGCAGGCGACCGTGGTTCTCCAGCTGTCCGGTGGCGGACTGGAAACGCAGGTTGAACAGCTCTTCCTTGGACTTGCGGAGTTCTTCAACGAGACGCTCGTTGTCGAAACCGTCCAGCTGTGCGGGTGCGAGATCCTTCGACCCTACTGCCATTTCTATTCACCACCTTCGCGACGCACAATGCGTGCCTTCAACGGCAGCTTGTGGATTGCCAGGCGCAGGGCCTCGCGAGCTACCTCTTCATTGACACCGGAGAGTTCGAAGAGAACCCGGCCCGGCTTGACGTTTGCGACCCACCATTCCGGAGAACCCTTACCGGAACCCATACGGGTTTCAGCAGGCTTCTTCGTCAGCGGACGGTCCGGGTAGATGTTGATCCAGACCTTGCCGCCACGCTTGATGTGGCGGGTCATCGCGATACGAGCGGACTCGATCTGACGGTTGGTTACGTATGCCGGGCTCAGGGCCTGGATACCGTACTCACCGAAGCTGACCTTCGTGCCGCCCGTAGCAGCGCCGGAACGACCCGGGTGGTGCTGCTTACGGTGCTTGACTCGACGTGGGATAAGCATTTAAGCCTGTCCTCCTTCTGCTGCGGGGGCAGCAGCTTCAGCGGCCGGTGCTTCAACGGCAGCAGGTGCTGCCTCAGCTGCCGGACGGTCGTTACGACGACGGCGGTCGCCACCCGGGCGGCCCGGACGGTCTCCTGCACGGCCACGGGACGGAGCAGCAGCTGCCTGCTGAGCCAGTTCCTTGGCGGTTACGTCACCCTTGTAGATCCAAACCTTCACACCGATGCGGCCGAAGGTGGTCTTGGCTTCGTAGAAGCCGTAGTCGATGTTCGCGCGGAGGGTGTGCAGGGGCACACGGCCTTCGCGGTAGAACTCCGAGCGGGACATTTCTGCGCCACCCAGACGACCCGAGCAAGCAACACGGATGCCCTTGGCACCCGCACGCTGTGCGGACTGCATGGCCTTCTTCATCGCACGGCGGAAAGCCACGCGGGAAGTCAGCTGCTCAGCGATGCCCTGGGCAACAAGCTGTGCTTCCATCTCGGGGTTCTTGACCTCGAGGATGTTCAGCTGGACCTGCTTGCCCGTGAGCTTTTCGAGCTCGCCGCGGATGCGGTCTGCTTCGGCGCCGCGGCGACCGATGACGATGCCCGGGCGTGCCGTGTGGATATCCACGCGGACACGGTCACGGGTGCGCTCGATCTCGACCTTGGCGATGCCGGCGCGCTCCATGCCGGTGGACATGAGCTGACGGATCTTGATGTCCTCGCGGACGAAGTCCTTGTAGCGCTGTCCGGGCTTGGTGCTGTCAGCGAACCAGTGCGAAACGTGGTCGGTGGTGATGCCGAGTCGGAACCCGTGCGGGTTTACTTTCTGTCCCACTTAGCGAGCCTCCTCTTTCTCGGGGGTTGCCACGACCAACGTGATGTGGCTGGTCCGCTTCCTGATGCGGTAGGCGCGGCCTTGGGCACGCGGCTGGAACCGCTTCATGGTCGGGCCTTCATCAACGAATGCTTCGCTGATGAACAGGTCGCTGTCGTCGAATGCAACGCCGTCACGGTCCGCGAGGACACGTGCGTTGGCCATTGCCGACTGAAGTACCTTGAATACCGGCTCCGAAGCTGCCTGGGGGGCAAACTTCAGAATTGCCAGAGCCTCATTCGCTTGCTTACCACGAACAAGGTTGACGACGCGCCGGGCCTTCATAGGCGTTACGCGGATGTGACGCGCAATAGCCTTGGCTTCCATTGCTTTCCTTCTCTCGTCTAAGACGTAAAGTCAGGCGCCTTAGCGGCGCTTGCCCTTACGGTCGTCCTTAACATGGCCGCGGAATGTCCGCGTGGGAGCGAATTCGCCGAGCTTGTGCCCGACCATCGACTCTGTGACAAACACCGGGATGTGCTTGCGTCCGTCGTGTACGGCGATCGTGTGCCCGAGCATGTCGGGGATGATCATCGAACGACGGGACCAGGTCTTGATGACGTTCTTGGTGCCCTTATCGTTTTCCCGTGCGACCTTCACAAAGAGGTGCTGGTCAACGAAAGGACCTTTTTTCAGGCTGCGTGGCATGTGTCCAGGCTCCTATCGCTTGTTCTTGCCAGTACGGCGGCGACGAACAATAAGCTTGTCGCTCTCTTTGTTCGGACGGCGGGTACGGCCCTCAGGCTTGCCGTTCGGGTTAACCGGGTGACGTCCACCGGAAGTCTTACCTTCACCACCACCGTGCGGGTGGTCAACCGGGTTCATGGCTACACCACGGACGGTCGGGCGAACGCCCTTCCAGCGCATGCGGCCGGCCTTGCCCCAGTTGATGTTCGACTGCTCGGCGTTGCCGACCTCGCCGACGGTTGCGCGGCAGCGCACGTCAACGTTGCGGATTTCACCGGAGGGCAGACGCAGCTGGGCGAAACGGCCTTCCTTGGCAACGAGCTGTACCGAAGCACCTGCGGAACGTGCCATCTTGGCGCCGCCACCCGGACGCAGTTCAACTGCGTGGATTACGGTACCAACCGGGATGTTGCGCAGCGGCAGGTTGTTGCCCGGCTTGATGTCAGCGTCGGGGCCAGCCTCGACGAAGTCACCCTGGGACAGCTTGTTGGGGGCGATGATGTAACGCTTGGTGCCATCAACGTAGTGCAGGAGTGCGATGCGAGCCGTGCGGTTCGGGTCGTACTCGATTTCGGCAACGCGGGCGTTGATGCCGTCCTTGTCGTGACGACGGAAGTCGATCAGACGGTACTGGCGCTTGTGCCCACCACCCTTGTGACGGGTGGTGATCTTACCGGAGTTGTTACGGCCGCCGGTCTTGTGCAGCGGACGCAGCAACGACTTTTCCGGAGTCGATCGCGTGATTTCAGCAAAGTCGGCTACGCTCGAGCCGCGACGGCCCGGGGTAGTCGGCTTGTATTTACGGATTCCCATAATTTATTTCCTCGTTAAAGTGGTCTCCGCTACGCGAGCGGACCGCCGAAGATGTCGATTGTGCCTTCTTTGAGGGTGACAATCGCACGCTTGGTGCTCTTGCGCTGTCCCCAGCCGAATTTGGTGCGCTTGCGCTTACCGGCACGGTTGATGGTGTTGATCGAGTCAACTTTGACCGAGAAGATCTTCTCTACGGCCAGCTTGATCTCGGTCTTGTTCGAGCGAGGGTCCACCAGGAAGGTGTACTTGCCTTCGTCGATCAGACCGTAGCTCTTTTCCGAAACGACGGGTGCAAGCACGACGTCGCGCGGATCCTTGATGGTGGTTACGCTCACTTGGAGGCCTCCTCGTTCTTTGCCTTGTCAGCGACGAACGCCTCGAAAGCAGCCTTTGTGAAGACCACGTCGTCGGAGATGAGCACGTCGTAGGTGTTCAGCTGGTCTGCGTACAGAACGTGAACATCCTGGAGGTTGCGCACGGAAAGTGCAGCAACATCGTTGGCGCGCTCGATAACGACGAGCAGGTTCTTGCGCTCAGTGACAGAGCGCAGCGAAGCCAGTGCGTCCTTGGCGGACGGCTTGGTGCCGGCTACCAGTTCAGCGATGACGTGGATGCGTCCGTTGCGGGCGCGGTCAGACAGGGCGCCGCGGAGTGCAGCAGCCTTCATCTTCTTGGGGGTGCGCTGGCTGTAGTCACGAGGTGTCGGACCGTGGACAACGCCACCGCCGGTCATGTGAGGAGCACGGATGGAACCCTGACGGGCGCGGCCGGTGCCCTTCTGCTTGAACGGCTTGCGACCTGCACCGGAAACCTCGGCGCGGGTCTTCGTCTTGTGAGTACCCTGGCGAGCAGCAGCGAGCTGTGCGACGACGACCTGGTGCAGCAGCGGCACGTTGGTCTGGACGTCGAAGATCTCTGCAGGCAGGTCTACCTTGACAGTGCTAGTCATTGAACTAGGCTCCCTTCACGGCGGTGCGTACGAGTACGACCTGGCCGCGGGCACCGGGGACGGCACCCTTGATAAGGAGCAGCGACTTCTCAACGTCAACAGCGTGAACCGTGAGGTTCAGCGTGGTGTGACGCTCGGCGCCCATGCGGCCGGCCATTTTCAGGCCCTTGAAGACGCGGCTCGGGGTGGATGCGCCACCGATGGAGCCAGGCTTACGGTGGTTCTTGTGGGCACCGTGGGAAGCGCCAACGCCGTGGAAGCCGTGACGCTTCATAACACCGGCGAAGCCCTTACCCTTGGAGGTGCCGACGACGTCGATCTTCTGGCCGGCTTCGAAGATCTCAACAGAGAGCTCCTGGCCCAGCTCGTAGGATGCGGCGTCTGCGGTACGCAGTTCGACGACGTGGCGGCGAGGGGTAACGCCAGCCTTTTCAAAGTGACCAGCCAGCGGCTTGGTGACCTTGCGGGGGTCGATCTGGCCGTAGCCGATCTGGACGGCGACATAGCCATCGACATCTGCGTTGCGCAGCTGCGTGATGACGTTGGAGTCAGCCTGGACGACAGTTACCGGGATGAGCTTGTTGTTCTCGTCCCAGACCTGGGTCATGCCGAGCTTCGTGCCCAGCAGGCCCTTTACGTTACGGGTTGCGGTCATAGTCTCTCAGCACCTCCCTAGAGCTTGATTTCGATGTTCACGTCTGCAGGCAGGTCGAGACGCATAAGCGAGTCAACGGCCTTCGGCGTGGGGTCGATGATGTCGATCAGACGCTTGTGAGTACGCATTTCGAAGTGCTCACGGCTGTCCTTGTACTTGTGAGGAGAGCGAATAACGCAGTAAACGTTCTTCTCCGTGGGCAGCGGCACCGGGCCGACTACCGTTGCGCCTGCGCGCGTGACCGTCTCAACGATCTTCCGCGCTGAAACATCAATGACCTCGTGGTCATATGACTTCAGCCGGATGCGGATTTTTTGTCCCGCCATGTCGCCTGACTCTCTTTCAGCTAGTGCTGCTCTAGTTAGGGCTGCTCTGTTTACTTACCTGTTGATGTGGCCGCCGAGGCGTTTGAGGTTTTACCACCACACGCCGCACAAGCTGAATCCGGATATTCCCGGGTTCCTCAACCTGCCGGCGCACCGACCCCCGCGGTCGGGCGTGTCGCGATTTCCACGCAGACTCGACCGCATTCCATGGGGTTCAGGGTTATGTTTGGGCTTCAACCTGGACCCTGACACCCGGCATTATCCGGATCGGGACACGAAGAAGCGCTTGAACAACTCATCCAGTATGGCGGAAATCCGGAGCAAAGGCCAATCGGCCCGCATTGGGCATTGCCCGGCCCCCGCCAACTGGGGATGATGGTGGCATGTCCGTCCAGGATTCAGGCTCAGTGGAAGATCTCGCTGCACGCCTGCGGCCTGGTTTCACATTAGGGGTAGCGGCGGCCGCCTTCCAGATTGAGGGTTCCCTCACGGCTGATGGACGCGGCCCGTCCGGGTGGGACGCTTTCGCGGAAAAGCCAGGAGCAATCGTCGACGGCGGCTCCCCCACCGTGGCGTGCGACCATTACAACCGCGCGGATGAAGACATAGCCCTGATGCAGGAGCTGGGCGTCGATTCCTACCGTTTGTCATTGTCATGGCCGAGGATCCAACCCGACGGTCGGGGCGCGGTCAACCAGCGCGGCCTGGACTTTTACGACCGCTTGTTGGACAAGCTCCTGGCCGCCGGCATTTCACCCATGGTCACCCTGTACCACTGGGACACCCCGTTGGCCCTTGAACATGAGGGCGGCTGGATGAACAGGGACACTGCCCAGAGGCTCGCCGAGTATGCCGCTGTGGCCGCACGCCGGTTCGGCGACCGGGTGGACCACTGGGTCACAGTGAACGAGCCCGTTTCCGTTACCCTGCAGGGTTACGCATTGGGTGCGCACGCCCCGGGCCGCCAGCTCCTGTTCGACAGCCTGCCTGCAGCCCATCATCAGCTGCTGGGCCATGGCTTGGCAGTCAAAGCACTCAGGGCAGAGGGGGCCAAGGGCAAGATCGGTCTGTCCAATATGCACTCCCCCGTACGGCCGGCCAGCAACCGGCTCTCGGACCGTCTGATGGCTGAGGCCTTGGACCTGATACTGAACCGCATTTACGCCGACGCGGTCCTTCTTGGCCAATACCCCAAGCCTTCGCTTCCCCTGTGGCCTTGGTTCCGCTCCCTGGGTCCCGTGCTCGACGGTGACCTCGAGACAATAAACCAGCCCTTGGATTTCTACGGCTTGAACTACTACTACCCCATCAAGGTGGCTTCCGGGCGGGGGCCTGCCGAGATCCCTACCGGGCAGGCAGAAGAGATGGCCAACATCCCTTTCCACCTTGCCGCCTACCAAGAGTACGAGACCACCGGCTTCGGCTGGCCCGAGGCCCCGGAACAACTCGCCACGGTTCTCCAGGAGATGAAGCAGCGGTACGGGGAGGCCCTGCCACCAATTTTCATCACGGAGGGCGGCGCGAGTTTCCCGGAGCCCGCCCATGTCGACGGACCTGTCCCGGACACCAACCGCATCGCGTATCTGGCTGAGCATCTGGGCCACGCCGTCACCGCGACGGGTCCCGGCGGCGCTGCGGAAGGCGTGGATCTGCGCGGTTATTACGTGTGGACGCTCCTGGACAACTTCGAGTGGGCAGCGGGCTACTCGCAGAGGTTCGGCCTGGTCCACGTTGACTTTGAAACCCTGGAACGGACCCCGAAGGAATCGTTCTACTGGCTCAGGGCGCTGGCTCGCGCGCGTAGCCGCAACGAGTAGCGCAGCAGGGTTAAATCGCTACCGGGTTAAATCGCTATCGGGTTTGACCGCGGGCGCTGGTCAGGCAGCCGGCGTCACCGCCCGAAGCTACTGGTTCTTGTTGGCGCGCCGGATGCGCTTGGCACGCTCGATCTCTTGCCGGAAGTTCTTGCGCCCCCACAGCACCCCACCGCCGATGGCCGCTATCACTGCCAGGAAAATCAGGAATTCCACACCGTGCTCCTCTTCGTAGAATCCAACCCTATCGGACGCCACCATAGCCCCGCGAGGACGCCGTGTCATCCGAACCATCGTCGGCGGCCGGGCCTTGGGGACCAGCGGGCGGCTTACGGTTCAAGCGCCACACCGCAAGCACAATGAGGCCCACGGCTACCAGGGCCAGCATTGCGAAGGCATAGGTGCGAAGCGCCCACATGATGCTCAGCACCACGCCGATGGCCCCCCAAGCCACCAGCAGGCGCTCGGCTACGACAAGTCCCACGGCGAGCAGCACCACGTGTGCCACAAGTACATAGAGTTGCTGCCCGGAGCTTCCACCGAAGATGGTGCCCGCGGATGTCAGGGACAGGATCCCGGCTCCGATGCACAGGCGCAGCAGGCCTTCCCCGCGCTGTCCCCTGATGTAGCGCAGTCCTGCCAAAACAGCAGCTGCCACGACGTACCACTGGGCAGTCCAGAACCAGTCGGGGCTGGCACCACCAACGAACAGCAAAGCCCGCTGCAGGGCAGCCACGGCTATCACCCCGGCAACTTCTCCGGCCAGCCATTTCCCTCGGGGAACTTCAGCCACCACCACTGCGCCCGCAGCCAACACCACTACGAAGGCCATCAGGGCAGTCTCGTCGTGGATCATACCCGCCACCGCCGCGGTCGCCAGGCCGGCGACCGCGGTGCCGGCCAGGGATCTCTGGCGCCATAGCTGACGGCGAATCGAAGGCGGGCCAAAGACCTTCGCCGCGTACAAGCCGGCTGCCGTACCTCCGGCGCCCAGGAGCCAGACGGCGTAGTGGGCCCACACGTCCGACGGCAGGTTGCGGAGCAAGCCCTCGACGGCGGGTACCGCACCAAACAGGGCCGCTGGTGCGGCCGCAGCGTAAAGACGAGGCAGGCGTTCCACGTGGGAGGCAGCGAACAGGACGCCGGCCAGTGTCAGCACCGACAACCCGGTCAGGGCGTAGTCAATGCGCAAGGTCAGCACACCGCCGACGAGAACGAAGGCCAGCGACGACGCCAACCAGAACCAGCGCTCCGCCGCGATCAGGGTCGTCGAGCCAGGCTTTTGGATCCGCGGCGGGAAGGCAATCCGGAAGACAACCAGGCAAGCAGCGAGTCCGAACAAGGCCACGGGCACCTGCGACCCATTCAAGAGCGGCTGGGCCAGCCACGTATAAGAAGGGAATCGAAGCGCCGGCCCCGAAACCAGTACCAGGACCCCGACAGCAGCGGCACCCAGGTATTGGGCGCCACGGAGCCCAAGGAACCGCCAGGCGATAGCCACCGCTGCCGGGACGATGACCAAGCAGGCCATGACCACCCAACGGCCGCCGCCGTCGTAATCCCCGGACGCCAAGTAGGTCAAAGGAAGCAACAGTTGCGCACCCAAGGCGGCCCACGTCGTCGGTTGTTGGAAGGCAACATCAACGTGGCGGTGACGCAGATATAAGGTCACAAGGTGCTGGAGCAGCAGAAGCAGGGCCAGCACGATGGTCACAGCAGCCGACGAGTCCGTAGCGTCCGCCACCACTACGGTGATGAGGGACGCCCCGAGAATCCGAAGCCCCAGCAGATAGGCGCCACGTATGCGGGAATCCCGGGCCAGGCCCATCATGACGGCGCTGCAGCCGGCAAAGATGCCCAGGAGGATCTCGACGTCGCGGACGTGCCCGAGCCGAAGCGGCAAAAGCAGTGCCAACGCTGCCGGAGCAAAAATCCAGGCGCCAGCGCGACCACGCAGGGCCACGGTGCACGCCGCCGCAGCGAAAGCGGTGGCGACGGCTGCCACCCCTGCTTGCCAACTGTCCCTGGGCAACCACCCTCCCGCTGCCACAGCAAACGACAATGCGGTGGTGGCTCCCGCCATGACCGCGACCGTCACCGCTGCGTCCACCACGGAAGCCCGAGGGAACCTTTGCTGGAACCGGCCTGTCAGGGGGAAAGCCAACTGCAATGCTGCAGCAACTGCTACGACAAGCGGAACGCCAGGGGTCTCCCCCGCGATCTGCAGGTTCCACCCACCACGCAGCGCGTCCACATAGGCAGAGGCCATCAGCAAGGTTCCGGCCGCGCGTGCAAGCCACCAGTACCCCTGGCGAGGATTCGCCGACCGGACCCGCAGCGCGGTAACGCCGAAGTATGCGGTTGTTACCAGGAGCACCAAGTTGGCCAATGTGAGTGATACAGCAGCAGCGGCGGCTACGGCACCGGCAACGATGGCAGTGACGGGGGCCAGCACCTCCCCGACGGTTGGCGTCCACGTCTCCCGGCCGGTTCCGACGCCCTTTCCCGAGGGCAAAAGCAGCATTCCGGAGGCCAGCCCCGCGGCCAGGACCAAAAGAACCGCCACCGAAACACTCGGACGCCCCGCGGCGTGGTCAACGAAGGGCAGCAGCAGGAGCGTGGCCATCGCGACGCCCCCGAACACAGCTGCAGTTGCCTGCGGTGCCACAAGCCGGACACCGCGCCGCCTCATTATTGCACTGCCAAGTTCCTGAACGGCCGCCGCAGCAATAAGCGCCAGCAGGGTGTAGGCAGCCCTTTCCTGGCTGTGCTCAAAGATGGCTGCCACAGTACTGGGGACGGCCGCGGTCAGTGCTATCCGGCCAGCCAGGACCAAGTGCTGACGGTTGGCTGCTGGTCGAAGCAAAGCGGTCAGAAGCCAGTAGGAACCAGCCGCTGCCAAGAGCACGGCAACCGGCAGTGCCCCCAACAGGACTGCGAAGACGAGGCCGGTCCCCGCGACGGCAGCTGGCGCAAAAAGGACAGCGGCGGCGGGCACCGGTCCCCTGGCAAGCCTCCAACCCAACACCATGGAGGTCAGCATGCTCACGTACAGGGGCATCTGGACGGGGAGATCGAAGTTGCCGAAGCCCAGAGCCGCCGTCAGTACGGCAGCGGCCGCCAGTTGCAGGCCCCAGCACGACACCGCGTCATTCCATCGCAGGCGGGGAGCCAGCATGGCGCCACCGAACGCAACCCCCAGTGACTGGACGCCGAGGCAGAGCACCGCCGCCAGCAGCACTGCGCTGACGTCGGCTGTGGCATCCCACACCAGACCCAGGAAGGACAGGGTCAGCGCCGCCCTGGCCGCATAGAAGTGTTGAAGCCTGTACCGGGCGCGGGGCACCAGGACCATCACTGTGAAGTAGCAACCACACATCAGCATCACCAGGGCATACTCACCGTGGGACAAAAGGTGCGGCGTGCAGGTCACTGCCAAGGCCACCAGCGGAACAACATAGGGGTGCAGCACCATCAGGGGGCGCACGTAAAGCGGAGGAATCCAACGTGGACGAAGCAACGCACCCAATGTCAGGACGATGGCAACACCGATGAGCGCAGTAAAATACCACACCAGCGCACCGCCAAGGATGGAGACTCCCGACCATGCGGTGGAGACAACGAAACTGATCGACAAGTAGGCCAGGATCTTGTTGTCCAGCTTGACCGCCGTATACGCATAGACCGCGGTCCCCAGCAATGAGGTGGCCAGCCAGGCAGCGGGGCCGTTGTGCAGAACGAAGTTGTACATGGCAAGGCCGGTAACGGGAATGAGGGCGAGTCCGGTCCCTACAAAGGCCGTGGCCGCCGGCCGCAGTCGCGGGATCTTCGCATGGATAACCAATCCCGAGACGTAGAACAACGCCGTGATGAACCAGATCCCCGCGAAACGGAACAGTTCCGGAAGACTGGTTCCTACAAACAGGGCCCCCGCGGCCACCAACAGGAGGCTGGCGACATAGAGGGTGATGTTGATGTTCTGTTGGTCGCGGCGGGCTTTCCTCGCCGCCACCTCTGCGGGCGACTCCCGCACCGGCGGTGGTCCCTGCACCGGGGGCGGACCCTGCACCGGTGGCGGCCCCTGCACCGGGGCTCCTGCCGGCTGGGCCGGCCGCTGATGTACGGGCGCTGGCCCTGCATACGAAGGGCGCCCGGGTGGGAACGGCACAGGGACGGGCTGGGGTGCAACAGTCCCCTGGCTCGTGGGCAGGACAATGGCAGGCGCAGGCTGTGCCGGTGGCTGTGCACTGCTCCCTTGGCGCTTGGCCTCGGCGTCACGCCAACCTGCCATATGTCCGGCCAGGTAGCCCGCCTGGTACTGGGCGCTCGGCATCCCGGGGCGGGTGCCATCGCGAAGCGCCGCCCGGCGCCCTTGGCTCCGGCCCAATGCATTGCCGACCACCCCGGCTATGGCAAGAAGCATCACGATCAGCAGGGCGTTCATTGTGACTCCTCGGTATCACTGGCATAGGGCGTCAACCAGCGTTTTATCCATTCGATAGATAAATAATAGCAAAGAAGAACCCCACCACAGAAGCGGTGGGGTTCTTCCGAGCAAACTACCGGCTGGGCCGGGAGATCACCGATCTACAAGCAGTGACTACTTGATGATCTTGGTGACACGTCCCGAACCAACGGTGCGGCCGCCTTCGCGGATAGCGAAGCCGAGGCCCTCTTCCATAGCGATCGGCTGGATGAGCGCAACGGTCATCTCAGTGTTGTCGCCAGGCATAACCATTTCCGTGCCTTCCGGCAGGGTGATAACGCCGGTTACGTCCGTGGTACGGAAGTAGAACTGCGGGCGGTAGTTGGAGTAGAACGGGTTGTGACGTCCGCCTTCGTCCTTGGAAAGGATGTAGACGTTTGCCTCGAAGTCGGTGTGCGGGGTGATGGAACCCGGCTTGACGACAACCTGGCCACGCTCGACATCGTCGCGCTTGAGACCGCGGAGCAGGAGGCCACAGTTCTCGCCGGCCCATGCTTCGTCGAGCTGCTTGTGGAACATCTCGATACCGGTAACCGTGGTCTTCTGGATCGGGCGGATGCCAACGATCTCGACCTCGGAGTTGATGGCGAGGGTTCCACGCTCGGCGCGGCCCGTAACAACGGTTCCACGACCGGTGATCGTGAAGACGTCTTCGATCGGCATCAGGAACGGCTTGTCGCGGTCACGTACGGGGTCCGGAACGGACTCGTCGACAGCTGCCATCAGGTCCTGGACGGACTTGACCCAAACCGGGTCGCCTTCCAGAGCCTTGAGACCGGAAACGCGAACAACCGGAGCCTCATCGCCATCGAAGCCCTGCGAGCTCAGGAGCTCACGAACTTCCATTTCGACGAGGTCGAGGAGTTCTTCGTCATCAACCATGTCGGACTTGTTCAGTGCGACCAGCAGGTAGGGAACACCAACCTGGCGGGCGAGCAGAACGTGCTCACGGGTCTGAGCCATCGGACCATCGGTTGCAGCAACCACGAGGATTGCGCCGTCCATCTGGGCAGCACCGGTGATCATGTTCTTGATGTAGTCAGCGTGACCGGGGGCGTCTACGTGTGCGTAGTGGCGCTTCTCGGTCTGGTACTCCACGTGGGAGATGTTGATGGTAATACCGCGCTGGCGCTCTTCCGGAGCGGAGTCGATCGACGCGAAGTCGCGCTGCTCGTTGAGATCCGGGTACTGGTCGTACAGCACCTTGGAAATGGCGGCAGTCAGCGTCGTCTTACCGTGGTCAACGTGACCAATGGTGCCGATGTTGACGTGCGGCTTAGTCCGCTCGAACTTTGCCTTTGCCACAGGTTCCTCCTAGAACGATTTCAAGTGAAGTGCTCCTCGGCCGCGCTTTTCGCGGCAGAAACTTTAGCAAGTCTACTTGGGGGCTTGGTTTTGGTGAAATTGCAGATTCAGGAACCAATGATAGTTCCTAGAGCCTGTTTGCGCAGGGGCCGGGCTGCGGCTCTCGCCACAGCCCCGCCTCAAGCGCTTAGATGCCTTCCCGATACCGGAATTGCATCCGTTACCGGGAGATTACTCGCCGCGGGTTTTCTGGATGATCTCGTCGGCTACTGCCTTCGGGACCTCCGCGTAGCTGTTGAACGTCATGGAGTACACGGCGCGACCCTGTGTCTTGGACCGCAGGTCACCGATGTAGCCGAACATGCCGGACAGCGGAACGTGTGCACGGATAACCTTCACACCTGCTGCGTCCTCCATGGACTGCATCTGGCCACGGCGGGCGTTCAGGTCACCAATAACATCACCCATGTATTCCTCAGGTGTGCGGACCTCAACATCCATCAGCGGTTCAAGCAGAACAGGGTTCGCCTTGCGTGCAGCTTCCTTGAAAGCCATACGTCCGGCGATCTTGAACGCCATTTCCGAGGAGTCAACATCGTGGGACGCGCCGTCGATCAGCGTGGCCTTGATGCCGACAACCGGGTAACCGGCCAGGACGCCGTCGTTCAGTGCATCCTGGATACCGGCGTCGACAGACGGGATGTATTCGCGCGGAACGCGGCCACCAGTGACCTTGTTCTCGAACTCGTACAGTTCGCCCGAAGAGGTGTCCATCGGTTCGATCGCAATCTGGATCTTTGCGAACTGGCCCGAACCACCGGTCTGCTTCTTGTGCGTGTAGTCATGACGCTCGACTGCGCGCTTGATGGTTTCGCGGTAAGCAACCTGCGGCTTGCCGACGTTTGCCTCGACCTTGAATTCGCGGCGCATGCGGTCCACCAGGATGTCCAGGTGGAGCTCGCCCATGCCGGCGATGATGGTCTGGCCCGTGTCTTCGTTGAGGGAGACCTGGAAGGTCGGGTCCTCGGCGGAGAGCTTCTGGATGGCCGTGGAGAGCTTCTCCTGGTCACCCTTGGTGTTGGGCTCGATGGCAACCGAGATCACGGGCTCCGGGAAGCTCATGGACTCGAGGACGATCTGGTTGTTGGCATCACACAGGGTGTCACCCGTGGTGGTGTCCTTCAGACCGATGGCTGCGTAGATGTGGCCCGCGGTAGCGCCTTCAACAGGCATTTCCTTGTTGGCGTGCATCTGGAACAGCTTGCCGATACGTTCTTTCTTGCCCTTGGTGGAGTTAACCACCTGGGCGCCGGCCTCAACGTGACCGGAGTACACGCGGACGAAGGTCAGCTGGCCGAAGAACGGGTGCGCAGCAATCTTGAAGGCGAGGGCCGAGAACGGCTCGTCTGCAGACGGCTTGCGGGTCAGTTCCTTCTCTTCGTCGCGGGGATCGTGACCGATCATCGGCGGGACGTCGAGCGGGTTCGGCAGGTAGTCGACAACAGCGTCAAGCATCGGCTGTACACCGCGGTTCTTGAAGGCAGAGCCACAGAACACGGGGTAGAGCTCGGAGTTGATGGTCATCTTGCGGATGCCGGCCTTGAGTTCCTCAAGGGTGAGTTCTTCACCTTCGAGGTACTTCTCCATGAGTTCTTCGGAAGCCTCGGCCACAGTCTCAACGAGCTGTGCGCGGTACTCTTCGGCCTTGGCCTGGAGGTCCGCCGGGATTTCCTGCACTTCGTAGGAAGCGCCCATGGTGACGTCACCCTTTGCGTCGCCAGGCCAAACCAGGGCGCGCATTTCGAGGAGGTCAACCACACCGATGAAGTCGTTCTCGGCACCGATCGGCAGCTGCATGACCAGCGGCTTGGCACCAAGGCGGGAAATGATGGTGTCTACGGTGAAGTAGAAGTCGGCACCCAGCTTGTCCATCTTGTTGACGAAGCAGATACGCGGAACGTTGTACTTGTCAGCCTGGCGCCAAACAGTCTCGGACTGCGGCTCCACGCCTTCCTTGCCGTCGAACACTGCGACTGCGCCGTCGAGGACACGCAGGGAGCGCTCAACCTCGACCGTGAAGTCCACGTGGCCCGGGGTATCGATGATGTTGATCTGGTTCTGGTTCCAGAAGCAAGTCACGGCGGCAGACGTGATGGTGATGCCGCGTTCCTTTTCCTGTTCCATCCAGTCAGTCGTCGAGGCGCCGTCGTGCGTCTCGCCGATCTTGTGGTTCACACCCGTGTAGAACAGGATGCGCTCGGTAGTGGTGGTCTTGCCGGCATCGATGTGGGCCATGATGCCGATATTGCGGACCTTGTTAAGGTCGGTAAGCACGTCCTGTGCCACGGGGTCTCCCTTTCGGATGGACTACACGTCCGCCGCCGGCTCGGTGGAGCCGGCGGCGTTCGGGAAGTTTTACCAGCGGTAGTGTGCGAAGGCCTTGTTCGACTCGGCCATCTTGTGGGTGTCTTCGCGACGCTTGACAGCGGCACCGAGACCGTTGGAGGCATCCAGGATTTCGTTCTGGAGGCGCTCGGTCATGGTCTTCTCCCGGCGGGCCTTGGAGTAGCCCACGAGCCAACGCAGAGCGAGGGCGGTGGAGCGGCCCGGCTTGACCTCAACCGGAACCTGGTAGGTGGCGCCACCAACGCGGCGTGAACGCACCTCGAGGGAAGGCTTGACGTTGTCCATGGCCTTCTTGAGAGCGGCAACGGGGTCGCCGCCGGACTTGGCACGTGCACCTTCGAGTGCGCCGTAAACGATGCGCTCTGCGGTGGACTTCTTGCCGTCAACCAGAACCTTGTTGATCAGCTGAGTGACCAACGGGGAGCCGTAAACGGGATCGGAAACTAGCGGCCGCTTCGGGGCCGGACCCTTGCGAGGCATATTACTTCTTCTCCATCTTTGCGCCGTAACGGCTGCGGGCCTGCTTGCGGTTCTTGACACCCTGGGTGTCGAGTGCGCCGCGGACGATCTTGTAGCGGACACCCGGAAGGTCCTTCACACGACCACCACGGACGAGCACGATGGAGTGCTCCTGGAGGTTGTGGCCAACACCGGGGATGTAAGCGGTAACTTCCACGCCACCGTTGAGGCGCACACGTGCCACCTTACGGAGAGCCGAGTTCGGCTTCTTGGGGGTGGTGGTGTAAACGCGGGTGCAAACACCGCGGCGCATCGGGCTGCCCTTCAGCGCGGGAGCCTTGGTCTTGGAGACCTTCGGCGTGCGGCCCTTGCGGACCAGCTGGTTAATCGTAGGCACTTTCGTGTTCTCCGTTGTTTGATCTCTGCCCCCACACACAGGCGCCAGCCGGTGTAAACGTGGGAACTTTGGCGTTGCTCGTGCAGCCGGCCGAAACTCCGGTAGGCGTGCAAAAGTGCGGCATTCGTTGCGCATGTTGCCCGCAACCCGGAAACAGGCTCCACCCAGCACCATGAGAACAAAACCAAAATGATGCTGCGGCGGCCTTCATCCACTGCCACACAGAACAATTACAGAAAGTCTAGCACGGCTTGATCTGGAGCCTTAATCGGGTGTATGGAGGACGACGGCGGCAGGTGACTGCCGCCGTCGTCGCCCCGCTCCCCCGGGTACCCGGGGAAAAGCGACGTTAACGGGCCAGGCCCCGCACTCGAAAGTGCGGGGCCTGACCGTCATAACGCCGACTGCCGCTTCTAGCGGAAGTCGTTGCCGAGATCGTAGTCATCCAGCGGGATGGCGTGGAACTCGGGAGCGCCGTCGCCACCCAGGGCGTCATAGGAGAAGTCGGTGAAAGCGCTGGGGCCCGTGAACAGGCTTGCCTTTGCTTCTTCCGTCGGCTCCACAGTGACCTCTGTGTAGCGGGGCAGACCCGTACCAGCCGGGATGAGCTTACCGATGATGACGTTTTCCTTCAGGCCGAGCAGAGGATCGCTCTTGCCTTCCATGGCCGCCTGCGTCAGGACGCGGGTGGTCTCCTGGAAGGAAGCTGCCGACAGCCAGGACTCGGTAGCCAAGGAAGCCTTGGTGATACCCATGAGTTCCGGACGACCCGAAGCCGGGGACTTGCCCTCGGACACGACGCGGCGGTTCTCGTCTTCGAAGCGGGCGCGCTCTGCAAGCTCACCGGGGAGCAAGTCGGAGTCGCCGGACTCGATGACGGTCACGCGGCGCAGCATCTGGCGGACGATAACCTCGACGTGCTTGTCGTGGATACCAATACCCTGGCTGCGGTAAACGCCCTGCACTTCGTCCACGAGGAACTTCTGTGCGGCACGCGGGCCCATGATGCGCAGAACCTGCTTCGGGTCCACCGGACCGTTGATCAGCTTCTGGCCGACGCTGACGTGCTCGCCATCCTCGATGAGGAGGCGGGAACGGCGCAGCACCGGGTAGGCGATCTCTTCGGAACCATCGTCCGGAGTGATGACCAGGCGCATCTGGCGCTCGGACTCTTCGATGGTGATGCGGCCGGCTGCTTCAGCAATCGGTGCGACACCCTTCGGAGTACGGGCTTCGAAGAGCTCCTGGATACGGGGCAGACCCTGGGTGATGTCGTCGCCACCACCGGCGGAAACAGCACCACCGGTGTGGAACGTACGCATGGTCAGCTGGGTACCGGGCTCACCGATGGACTGCGCGGCGATGATGCCAACAGCCTCGCCGATGTCAACGGTCTTGCCGGTGGCCAGCGAACGGCCGTAGCAGAGCGCGCAGGTGCCGACCTTGGACTCACAGGTGAGTACGGAGCGGACCTTGACCTCGGTGATGCCTGCAGCCAGCAGCTGGTCGATGACGACGTCGCCGCAGTCGGTGCCGCCGGCAGCCAGGACGTTGCCCTGGGCATCGACGACGTCGACAGCCAGCGTACGTGCGTAGGCGCTGTTCTCGACGTTCTCGTCCAGGACGAGCTCACCGTTGGAATCCGGCACGGCGATCGGGGTGACCAGACCGCGCTCAGTGCCACAGTCCTCTTCACGGACGATGACGTCCTGCGAAACGTCCACCAGACGACGGGTCAGGTAACCCGAGTTGGCGGTACGCAGAGCGGTATCGGCCAGACCCTTACGGGCACCGTGCGTGGCGATGAAGTATTCCAGAACCGACAGGCCCTCACGGTAGGAGGACTTGATCGGGCGAGGAATGATCTCACCCTTCGGGTTGGCCACAAGACCACGGATACCCGCGATCTGGCGGACCTGCATCCAGTTACCACGTGCACCGGAGGACACCATGCGGTTGATGGTGTTCATCGGGGACAGGCTGTCGCGCATCGCCTGGGCGATCTCGTTGGTTGCCTTGTTCCAGATCTCGATCAGTTCCTGGCGACGCTCGTCGTCGTCGATCAGGCCCTTGTCGTACTGGCCCTGGATCTTGGCAGCCATGTTCTCGTAACCAGCCAGGATGGCGGGCTTGGAAGTCGGCACCTCGATGTCGGAGATTGCCACAGTGACACCCGAACGGGTGGCCCAGTAGAAACCGGCATCCTTCAGGTTATCCAGCGTTGCCGCCGTAACAACCTTCGGGTAGCGCTCTGCAAGGTCGTTGACGATCCGGGACAGTTCGCCCTTGTCGGCAACAGCCTCAACCCAGGGGTAATCCTCAGGCAGCGTCTGGTTGAAGATGACCTGGCCGAGGGAGGTTTCAACGAGAGCCGGCTGACCGGGCTCCCAACCTTCCGGAGCTTCCCAACCTGCGTACGGCACGAAGTCGTCCAGGCGGATCTTGACCTGGGAGTTCAGGTGCAGCTCACGGGCGTCGTACGCCATGATTGCTTCCGAAACCGAGGAGAAGATACGGCCTTCGCCGGCAGAACCGACACGCTTGGTGGTCAGGTGGTAGAGACCGATGATCATATCCTGCGAAGGCAGGGTCACCGGGCGGCCATCGGACGGCTTCAGGATGTTGTTCGAGGACAGCATCAGGATGCGTGCTTCGGCCTGGGCTTCCGGGCTCAGCGGCAGGTGGACTGCCATCTGGTCGCCGTCGAAGTCAGCGTTGAAGGCGCCACAAACCAGCGGGTGAAGCTGGATTGCCTTGCCTTCCACAAGCTGCGGTTCGAAGGCCTGGATGCCGAGGCGGTGCAGGGTAGGTGCACGGTTGAGCAGCACCGGGTGTTCGGTGATGATCTCTTCCAGCACGTCCCAGACCTGCGGACGGTAACGCTCAACCATGCGCTTCGCCGACTTGATGTTCTGGGCGTGGTTGAGGTCAACCAGGCGCTTCATCACGAACGGCTTGAAGAGCTCCAGGGCCATCTGCTTGGGCAGACCACACTGGTGCAGCTTCAGCTGCGGACCGACAACGATGACCGAACGGCCGGAGTAGTCGACGCGCTTGCCGAGCAGGTTCTGGCGGAAGCGGCCCTGCTTGCCCTTGAGCATGTCGCTCAGGGACTTCAGGGGACGGTTGCCCGGACCCGTGACGGGGCGGCCACGACGGCCGTTGTCGAAGAGGCTGTCAACAGCTTCCTGAAGCATGCGCTTCTCGTTGTTGACGATGATCTCCGGAGCACCCAGGTCAAGCAGTCGCTTGAGGCGGTTGTTGCGGTTGATCACACGACGGTAGAGGTCGTTGAGGTCGGAGGTCGCGAAGCGGCCACCATCCAGCTGGACCATCGGGCGCAGTTCCGGCGGGATCACCGGGACGGCGTCCAGAACCATGCCCAGGGGGCTGTTGTTGGTGGTCAGGAATGCGTTGACAACCTTCAGGCGCTTCAGGGCACGCGTCTTGCGCTGACCCTTGCCGTTCTGGATGGTGTCGCGCAGGGACTCGGCTTCAGCCTGCATGTCAAAGGTTTCGAGGCGCTTCTTGATTGCCTCGGCGCCCATGGAGCCCTCGAAGTACAGACCGTAACGGTCGCGCAGTTCGCGGTACAGGCCCTCGTCGCCTTCAAGGTCGGCGACCTTGAGGTTCTTGAAGCGGTCCCAGACCTGCTCAAGGCGCTCGATGTCGGCGTCGGCACGCTTACGGACGTTCGCCATCTGGCGGTCGGCAGAGTCGCGGGCCTTCTTCTTGTCGGCAGCCTTGGCGCCTTCGCCTTCGAGACGGGCAAGCTCGTCTTCAAGGTCGCGGGCGATCGTGGCGATGTCGCTGTCGCGGTTGTCGATCATCTGCTTCTTCTCAAGGTCGTGCTCAACCTGGAGGTTCGGCAGTTCGGCGTGACGGCTTTCGGTGTCAACGCTGGTGATCATGTAGGCAGCGAAGTAGATGACCTTCTCAAGGTCCTTCGGTGCCAGGTCCAAAAGGTAGCCCAAGCGCGAGGGAACGCCCTTGAAGTACCAGATGTGGGTTACAGGCGCGGCCAGTTCGATGTGGCCCATGCGCTCACGACGCACCTTGGCGCGGGTGACTTCAACGCCACAACGCTCGCAAATGATGCCCTTGAAGCGCACGCGCTTGTACTTGCCGCAGTAGCATTCCCAGTCGCGGGACGGGCCGAAGATCTTCTCGCAGAAGAGGCCGTCCTTCTCAGGCTTGAGCGTGCGGTAGTTGATGGTTTCCGGCTTCTTGACCTCACCGTAAGACCAGCCACGGATGTCTTCCGCGGTGGCGAGGCCGATCTGCATGAGGCCGAAGGAGGATTCGCTGGACATATGGTCCCTGTTCTCTCTTGTTCTCTAAATTCTGAAGTCTTGGTTACGGGAAGAGGGAGCTGTCCCGGCGGGCAGCCACAAAGTGGTGCCCGCCGGAACGGCTGCTAGACCTCTTCTACGGAACTGGGCTCTGCGCGAGACAGATCGATGCCCAGTTCTTCCGCAGCCGTGAAGACTGCGTCATCAGAGTCACGCATTTCGATCGTGGTTCCGTCGGTGGAAAGAACTTCCACGTTCAGGCACAACGACTGCATTTCCTTGATCAAGACCTTGAAGGACTCGGGAACGCCAGGCTCAGGGATGTTCTCGCCCTTGACGATGGCTTCGTAGACCTTCACACGACCATGGATGTCATCCGACTTGATCGTGAGGAGTTCCTGAAGCGTGTAGGCGGCACCGTAAGCTTCGAGCGCCCACACTTCCATTTCACCGAAGCGCTGGCCACCGAACTGAGCCTTACCACCCAGCGGCTGCTGCGTGATCATGGAGTACGGGCCGGTGGAGCGCGCGTGGATCTTGTCGTCCACCAGGTGGTGGAGCTTAAGGATGTACATGTAACCGACGGAGATCGGGTCCGGGAACGGCTCGCCGGAGCGGCCGTCGAACAGACGGGTCTTGCCGGAGGAGTCGATCAGACGGTCGCCATCGCGGGTCACGTTGGTGGAGTCAAGCAGGCCCGTGATTTCTTCTTCGCGGGCGCCATCGAACACCGGGGTGGCAACGGTGGTCTGGCCGGTTTCACGGGGCAGGTTCGGGAGGTTCTTGACCCACTCCGGCTCGCCTTCGATCTTCCAACCGGTCTTGGCAACCCAACCGAGGTGGGTTTCCAGGACCTGGCCAACGTTCATTCGACCCGGAACACCAAGCGGGTTCAGGACGATGTCCACCGGGGTACCGTCTGCAAGGAAGGGCATGTCCTCGATCGGGAGGATCTTGGAGATAACACCCTTGTTGCCGTGACGGCCGGCGAGCTTGTCGCCGTCGGTGATCTTGCGCTTGGCTGCAACGTAGACGCGGACCAGCTGGTTCACGCCCGGGGGCAGCTCGTCGTCGTTGTCGCGGTCGAAGACGCGAACGCCGATGACCGTACCGGACTCGCCGTGGGGAACCTTCAGCGAGGTATCGCGGACTTCGCGGGACTTCTCACCGAAGATGGCGCGGAGGAGCCGCTCTTCCGGGGTCAGCTCGGTTTCACCCTTGGGGGTGACCTTGCCTACCAGGATGTCGCCTGCTTCAACCTCGGCACCGATGTGGATGATGCCGCGCTCGTCCAGGCCTGCCAGGACTTCCTCGGACACGTTCGGGATGTCACGGGTGATTTCCTCGGCACCAAGCTTGGTGTCGCGGGCATCGATTTCGTGCTCCTCGATGTGGATGGAGGAAAGGACGTCCTCAGCAACAATGCGCTGGGACAGGATGATGGCGTCCTCGAAGTTGTGGCCTTCCCATGACATGAATGCCACGAGCAGGTTCTTACCGAGGGCAAGCTCACCCTGGTCCGTTGCGGGACCGTCAGCGATGATGCCGCCAACCTCCAGGCGCTGGCCTTCGTTGACCAGGACACGGTGGTTGTAGCAGTTGCCCTGGTTGGAACGGGCGAACTTGTTGATGCGGTAGTTGGTCTCGGTGCCGTCGTCGTTGATCATGACAACGAGTTCAGCGGAAACCTCGGTGACCACACCGGCCTTCTTCGCAATGACAACGTCACCGGCGTCGACGGCTGCTGCACGTTCCATGCCGGTGCCCACGAAAGGAGCCTCGGAACGGACCAGCGGCACAGCCTGGCGCTGCATGTTGGCACCCATGAGTGCACGGTTGGCATCGTCATGCTCGAGGAACGGGATCAATGCCGTTGCCACGGACACCATCTGGCGCGGGGAAACGTCCATGAACTGAACGTCTGCAGCGGGAACCAGGACGGGCTCGCCTCCACCACCACGGGCACGGACAAGAACGGTCTCTTCGGAGAACTTCTTGTCGGCATCCAGCGGAGCGTTGGCCTGTGCGATCAGGACCTCGGCTTCGTCATCGGCCGTGAGGTACTGGACCTCGTCCGAGACAACACCGTTGGAAACCAAGCGGTAAGGGGTCTCGATGAAGCCGAACGGGTTGATGCGGCCGTAGGAAGCCAACGAACCGATCAGACCAATGTTCGGGCCTTCAGGAGTTTCGATGGGGCACATACGTCCATAGTGGGACGGGTGAACGTCACGGACTTCCATGCCTGCGCGGTCACGGGACAGACCACCCGGGCCAAGTGCCGACAGGCGGCGCTTGTGGGTCAGACCCGAGAGCGGGTTGTTCTGGTCCATGAACTGCGACAGCTGGGAGGTTCCGAAGAACTCCTTGATGGCTGCCACAACGGGACGGATGTTGATCAGCGTCTGCGGCGTGATGGCCTCGACGTCCTGCGTGGTCATGCGTTCGCGGACGACACGTTCCATACGGGAAAGACCGGTGCGGACCTGGTTCTCGATCAGTTCGCCGACGGCGCGGATGCGACGGTTGCCGAAGTGGTCGATGTCATCGATGTCGACGCGGAGCTCGTGGTCTTCGCCGTCGCGCTTGCCCATGATGGTCTTCTCGCCGGCGTGGAGCGCAACGAGGAACTTGATCATGGCAACGATGTCTTCAACGTGCAGGACCGAAGCTTCCTTGTCACCAAGGGAGCGGTCGATGCCGAGCTTGCGGTTGATCTTGTAACGGCCAACCTTGGCAAGATCGTAGCGCTTGGCGTTGAAGTACAGGTTGTCCAGCAGGGACTGGGCAGCCTCGACTGTGGGCGGCTCGCCCGGACGCAGCTTGCGGTAGATGTCCAGAAGCGCGTCTTCGCGGGTCTCGGTGGCGTCCTTCTCCAGCGTTGCGCGCATGGAGTCGTACTGGCCGAACTCTTCCAGGATCTGGCCTTCGGTCCAGCCGAGGGCCTTCAGGAGAACCGTGACCGACTGCTTGCGCTTGCGGTCAAGGCGTACGCCCACCTGGTCGCGCTTGTCGATTTCGAGTTCGAACCAGGCACCGCGGGACGGGATGATCTTCGCAGTGAAGATGTCCTTGTCACTGGTCTTGTCTGCAGTGCGCTCGAAGTAGGCGCCCGGCGAACGGACCAACTGGGAGACAACGACACGCTCGGTGCCGTTGACGACGAACGTTCCCTTCTCAGTCATGAGGGGGAAGTCGCCCATGAACACGGTCTGCTGCTTGATTTCGCCCGTGTTGTTGTTCATGAACTCGGCCTTGACATACAGCGGGGCCGAGTAGGTGGCGTCACGGTCTTTGCATTCGGCCATGGTGTACTTCGGGTCAGCGAACTCCGGCTCGGAGAAGCTCAGGGACATGGTGCCCTGGAAGTCCTCGATAGGGGAGATCTCTTCGAAGATGTCGGCAAGTCCGGAGGTGGTGGCGACGCTGAGGTCGCCCTCCTCGACAGCCTTCGCTACCCGCGCCTGCCAGCGTTCGTTTCCGACGAGCCAGTCAAAGCTGTCCGTCTGCAGGGCGAGAAGATTCGGAACATCAAGGGGTTCGTGAATCTTTGCGAATGAGAGGCGACGGGTGGCACCATCGGTGCTTGCCGTGTTAGCGGTTTCGTTATTAGAGGTGCTCGAGGCGACCAAGAGGGATCCTTCCACAGACCTTCAGGCGTTTTCAGATCTCCCCCGTTTGCATTCTGCAGAGTGCTCCGCAGGATACTTAATCCGGTTCCGCTATATGACCCGGACCCAGTCTGCGCATGGTTGTGCACGTTTCGGAACGGCACGTCAATGACGCAGCTGAGAGGTAAAGCCCACCGCTATATGAAGGCTGAAGGTTAACAGGGAAGACGCAAATATCTACAATACGGCAAAGCAGCCTTCCTGTCTACCCCAGATCGTCCGTGATTGCAAGCACCGTTGCCGCAGGCACCCAATGAAGGAAGTCCCGGCCACCCGGAATGCGCGGGCGGGCAGGATCGTTTAACGGTTAGTCACAAACACCGCGATAGCCTTGCTACACCATTCCCGGACCGGAAGAGAGACCATGAGCAACTCCGCTGACGACAATGACGTTGTCATCCTCGCCGCTTCCCGCACCCCGCAGGGTCGCCTCAACGGACAATTGGCGGGCTTCACCGCCGTCGAACTCGGCGCGCACGCCATCGGCGCCGCACTGGCGGCGAGCGGCGTAAAGCCCGAACAGGTTGACGCCGTCATCATGGGCCAGGTCCTCCAGGCCGGTGCCGGACAGAATCCGGCCCGCCAAAGCGCAATCGCGGCCGGCGTGGGCTGGAACATCCCGGCCGTGACCATCAACAAGGTGTGCCTCTCGGGTCTGACAGCGGTCATTGATGCCGCGCGCATGATCCGCAGCGGCGATGCCACCGTGGTGGTCGCGGGCGGCCAGGAGTCCATGACAAGGGCCCCGCACCTCCTCCCCGGTTCCCGCCAGGGCTGGACGTATGGCTCCATCCAGGCATTGGATGTTGCCGCCCACGACGGCCTCACCGACGCTTTCGACGGACAATCCATGGGTCTGTCCACGGAAACCAAGAACGTCACCCTGGGCATAGACCGCAAGGCCCAGGACGAGGTCGCGGCGGCTTCGCACCAGCGTGCCGCGGCTGCGATCGCGGACGGAATCTTCGACGTCGAAATTGCTCCCGTGAAGGTCAAACAGCGAAAAGGCGATCCACTGGTCCTCACCACGGACGAGGGTGTCCGCCCCAACACCACGGTGGAAACCCTCGCCCCACTGCGGGCCGCCTTTGCGACGGACGGCACCATCACGGCGGGTAACTCCTCTCCCCTGTCCGACGGCGCCTCCGCACTCGTGCTGACCAGTCGCCGCTTCGCCCGGGACAACGGGCTGGAATACCTCGCCGTTGTCGGCAAGCCCGGGCAGGTTGCCGGGCCTGACAACTCGCTGCACTCCCAGCCGTCGAATGCGATCGCCCAGGCGTTGAAGCGTGCCGGGTGGACGGCCGAAGACCTCGACTTTATTGAAATCAACGAGGCATTCGGGTCGGTGGCGGTGCAGTCCCTCAAGGACCTGCGCTATCCCCTGGAGAAGTGCAACATCCACGGAGGAGCCATCGCTTTGGGCCATCCGATCGGAGCGTCCGGCGCTCGGCTTGCCCTGCATGCTGCCCATGAACTCAAGCGCCGGGGAACCGGCAAAGCCGCGGTTTCCCTGTGCGGCGGAGGCGGCCAGGGCGAAGCACTACTGCTGTACCGCGACTGATGGGCGGCATTGAGACTGAGGGCGCGGAGCGGTTCCTTGCCGACGCCGCCGCCCGCGGACTGGACGTCGACGTCGTCGAACGTCCCGCAGCGCGCAGCCTGGAAGAGGCCGCCACCATCCTGGGGATCAGGCCGGCGGACATTGTGAAGTCCCTGGTGGTCAAGCACCGGGACGGCAGCTTCCTCTTCGCTTTGATTCCCGGGGACCGCCAGATCTCCTGGCCCAAGCTGCGCGCGCTGGTGGGCGTCAACAAGTTGTCACTCCCACCCGCGGAGGTGGCGTTGGACGCCACCGGCTATGAACGCGGAACCATCACTCCCCTGGGCAGCACCACGGCATGGCCCGTGTACGCCGACGCCACGATTACGGGGCGGCGCATCTCCATGGGAGCCGGGGCACACGGCCGCAGCGCTTTTGTTGACGCCGATGCGCTGACCTCAGCCCTGGGCGCCGTCGTAGCGGACATCAGCGAACCTTCTTAAAGCAACGCGGGGTCACTTATGGCCGGTAAATCCCCTTGGGATGGGCCATAAGTGACCCCGCGTTGCTGTTTAACGCAGGAAGCCCCGCCCGGCGAACCGGACGGGGCTTCCAAAGCAAAACGAGTTACTTGAGGGTAACCGTTGCGCCAGCTTCTTCGAGCTGAGCCTTTGCCTTCTCTGCGGCTTCCTTGTTGGCGCCTTCGAGAACAGCCTTCGGTGCGCTGTCAACCAGGTCCTTGGCTTCCTTGAGGCCGAGGGAGGTGATGGCGCGAACTTCCTTGATCACTGCGATCTTCTTGTCGCCAGCAGCTTCGAGGATGACGTCGAAGTCAGTCTTCTCTTCAGCAGCTTCAGCAGCACCGCCGGCAGCGGGGCCAGCAACTGCAACAGCAGCAGCCGTAACTTCGAAGGTCTCTTCGAAGAGCTTGACGAACTCGGAGAGCTCGATGATGGTCAGTTCCTTGAAAGCTTCAATGAGCTCTTCGTTGCTGAGCTTCGCCATGGTGGCGTCCTTCCATTAGTTGGTGCAGGTCCGGACGATGCCGATCCATACACCAGAGTTTGTTTGGGGGGAGAACTTAGTTCTCTTCGGTTGCAGCTTCAGCGGCTTCGGCCGGAGCCGCAACCTCTTCAGCAGCAGCCTCTTCGGCCGGGGCTTCATCAGCGGCCGGTGCAGGTGCGCCGCCCTCTTCTTCAAGCTTGAGGCGCAGAGCGTCGATGATGCGTGCAGCAGCAGATGCGGGAGCCTTGAGGACACCAGCAACGCGTGCAAGCTGCAGTTCGCGGGACTCCAGGGCTGCCAGTGCGGCAACTCCTGCTGCGTCCAATGCCTTGCCTTCGAAGACGCCGGTCTTGATAACCAGCTGCTTGTTGGCCTTGGCAAAGTCCGTCAGGCTCTTGGCAGCAGCAACAGCGTCACCCTTGATGAAGGCGATTGCAGTGGGGCCGGCAAGCTGATCGTTGAATGCTTCAACTCCAGCTTCCTTGGCTGCAATGGCGCTCAGGGTGTTCTTGACGACCGAGAACTTGGTGTCCTGGCCGAGCGCAACACGCAGTTCCTTGAGCTGTGCAACAGTGAGCCCGCGGTATTCGGTCAGGACAGCCGCGTTCGATTCCTTGAAATCGTTGGTGATCTCCGCAACTGCGGAAACCTTGCTAGGCGTTGTCATAACCCTCCTTCCGGGGAATAAAGCCGGTCTTCCGGGTCCCCGCTCACGAGAGCTAAAACTAAAAACGCCCCGCGCAGATGCACGGGGCTTGGCTCAACACGGTTCGATCCGTGGAGACTAGCTTCGTTCACCTGCGCCGGCCGCCCTATGTTCAGGGTCCTTCGTCAAGGAATTCACTTTGTTCTCAGGGGCGTGGCTGCAGAATTGAGCTGTGCTCGAAAGAGTGGATTCCCATCAACCGACGGTCTTTGGTACTTCAAGGTTACGGGACAGTGTGCGGCAAACCAAATCGGGGCGGCACTACAGCCCGCGGTTGCCCCTATTCGGAGACTGTCGGCCCCTTATCCCGGCCCGGCAGTTCCTTCTGCCACAGTCCGGTGATGCCGGCCGTCGTGAACCCCAACTGCTTGTTGACAGTCAGGAGGTAACGGTTTTCCGGCGCGTTCCAGGTGTAGATCACTCTTGCGTCCGGAAACTGCTCGCTGAGCCGTTCCATGTTGGCCACTTTGATGAGCAAACCCAGTTTGTTTCCGCGGTGCTCCTGGAGGACCAGGGTGTCGTCCTGGAAGACCACGTCCTGGCGGTGGGCCAGGACACTGATGGTGGTCAGGCCCACCAGCTTGCCGCTCTCAAGATGCTCGACGGCGGTAACCACCGTGCGCCGTCCCTGCGCCAATGCGGCGTCTTCAGTTTCCCGAAGGACGGCCGTGTCGAAAACCATTCCGCTCGCTTCAACCTCGGGGGCATCGTCCTCGGCATCGTCACGCACAACCTCGCCTGCTGCGTTTTCCAACGCGGCAACAGCATCCAGCCAGGCGTCCGGGCAGCGGTCCGTCCAGTGGTGGAGGGCATAGCGGCCCCCGTTGGCTTCCTCCGCTTCCAGCTGGAGGTCAGCTACGAGCTGGGAGTCCAGGGGAAGGATGCAGGAGCTGAACTGTTCGATGTGCTGGAGTGTGTAGCCGGCCCTCTTGGCGAAGTCCACCTCCCTGCTGCTGACAGGGACAAATCCGGCCCCGCTGCCCGGAATCAGCTGGTCCTCGGGTACCTCCGTCAGGGACGTTGCAGGGTGGTTGGTGTCCACCAGGATCATGGTCCGGCCTTCGGCGCGGGCCAGCTGTTCGGCGGCCTCCAGCAATTGCCGTCCGACTCCTTGCCCTTGGTACTCGGGAAGGATGTCCAGGGTGAATTCGGCCAGGTCCATGTTGTCAGCCAGGGGCAAGGCGATGTCCACGACACCGACGATGGCGCCTTCGACCTTGGCCACCAGGATGATCTGGCGTTCATAGGGATCGGAAAATTCCAGCAGCTTTTCCAAGGGAGTGTAGGCGAGGTCGTCGCTCCCCCACGTTTCCATGCGCACCCGGCGTCCGACTTCCACGGCGTCCAGGAAATCGGCGGCCTCAGGGCTGTCCAGGGTGTCAGGCACCCACAGCTGCCCGACCTGAACGGTACCCGTCTCGTCTACAGTCATCCCAGCCGTTTCTGCCATTCGCCTTCAAAGCCGGACGGCTTGAATCCAAGGGCGATATTTATGGCCAGCATATGCTGGTTTTCAACGGCGTTCCATGTCATGACCGACGTGGCGTCCGGCCAGAGTTCCTGTGCGCGGCGAAGATTGCCGGTTTTCACCAGCATCCCTAAACCGTGTCCCCGGTGCCCGGGAGCCACCAGGGTGTCCTCTTGGTAGATCACCGCCGGCGCCTCTTCACGGTGCGTCAGGACCGTATAGGCGGCCAGCTCCCCCGTAGCGTCGTGGCGGGCTGCGCACACGGCGGACTCCACACCGCTGGCTTGCCAGGTGGCTTCCTCCCGGCGGACCCGGGCAGCGTCCCACACCTCGCCTTCCCACCCGAGGCCCGCGATGGGAACCTCTGTGCTCATGAGGCTCTTGAGGCGGGCGAAAGCGCCCACGAGGTGGTCCGGGCAACGCGACTTCCAGCCCAGGACGCTGTAGCCCGCCGAGCGTCTCAAGGCCTCCGCTTCCAGGACCCCAAGCGATTCCCCGGAAACGGGAAAGGCAAGCGTGCTGTTCGTTTCGACCTGCTCCAACGAGTAACCGTGGCGGAGGGCGAAGCGTGTGGATGCCGCGTCCAAAGGCACACCGCCTGAGCCGGACTTGGCCTCCAACAACTCCACGCCGGCTTCGACGGGCGCGATGGGTTCTCCGCAGTAGGCATCGAACGAAACCCGCCCGCGGCCACTGGCCAGTTCCTCCAACAGGGCCAGGATCCGGGATCCAAAGCCACGGCGCCGGAAGGGCGCGTCGACAAGCACGTCCACACCCGCCGTCGTCGTGTTTTCACTCAGGGGCAGCGTCAAAGTGCCGCAACCCACCACCTCACCATCGAGGCGGGCCAGATGGACCTGGCGCTCTTCGTATTCATTTCCCTGCCAGAAAAGGACGGCCTCGGCCAGGGTAGCGCAGCGGTCCAGGTTGCCCCACAGTTCCATGGCGTGGACGACGTTCAGTTGGTGAAAGGCCTGAAAGTCAGGGGCATCTGCGGCGTCCGGACTCGTGGGAACACGGATCCGTTCCACGGTCAATCCGGAAGGCCCTGAAATGTTCGACGACGTCACGCACCACAGCCTACGGCCCGCCTCCCGCGCGGAACAGACGGAGACAAGAAAACAGGCTGGAAGCGAATGCAGGCAGGGACAGAAAAAGGACCGCCCGGCAAAAGCCGGACGGTCCTTTTCAGAGCCAGTGCTCGCGAAGCTTACGCGTCGGTGAGAACCTTGGTGACGTTCGGGTCAACGGTGATGCCCGGGCCGAACGTGGTGGCAACGGTAGCCTTCTGGATGTAGCGGCCCTTGGAAGCGGACGGCTTCAAACGAAGCACCTCTTCCAGTGCTGCTGCGTAGTTCTCAGCCAGCTTGGTGGCGTCGAAGGACACCTTGCCGATGATGAAGTGAAGGTTGGAGTGCTTGTCGACGCGGAAGTCGATCTTGCCGCCCTTGATGTCGTTGACAGCCTTGGTGACGTCCGGGGTAACCGTGCCGGTCTTCGGGTTCGGCATGAGGTTACGCGGGCCGAGAACCTTACCGAGGCGGCCAACCTTGCCCATGAGGTCAGGGGTTGCCACTGCGGCGTCGAAGTCGGTCCAGCCGCCGGCGATCTTTTCGATCAGGTCATCGGAACCAACGAAGTCGGCGCCGGCAGCGATTGCTGCTTCAGCCTTGTCGCCGGTTGCGAAAACGAGGACGCGGGCGGTCTTACCGGTGCCGTGGGGCAGGTTGACGGTGCCACGAACCATCTGGTCGGCCTTACGCGGGTCAACGCCCAGGCGGAAAGCGACCTCAACGGTTGCGTCGAACTTTGAAGGGTTGGTGTCCTTCGCGAGGGTGATGGCCTCGAACGGGGCGTAGACCTTGTCTGCCTCGATCTTGGCTACGGCTGCCTCATATGCTTTGCTGCGCTTTGCCATGCTGCTGTTTCTCCTTGTGCAGTTGTGGTCTGCGGACCGCGCTGGGCCCTGCCACAGTCGGGGATCCGGCAAGGATCCTGCGACATTTCAATGTTTCAGATACCGGTTGCCCGGCGGGTGAAGGCCACGATAGGCCTTCGAGGGTTCTAGCCTTCGACCGTGATGCCCATGGAGCGGGCGGTGCCGGCGATGATCAGGGCAGCAGCCTTGATGTCGTTGGCGTTCAGGTCTTCCATCTTGGTGGAAGCAATTTCCTCAACCTGTGCCTGGGTCAGCTTGGCAACCTTGACGGTGTGCGGGGTAGCCGAACCCTTGGCGACGCCTGCAGCCTTCTTGATGAGCTCTGCAGCCGGCGGGGTCTTGGTGATGAAGGTGAAGGAACGGTCCTCGTAGACCGTGATTTCAACCGGGATAACGTTTCCGCGCTGGGATTCCGTTGCAGCGTTGTACGCCTTGCAGAATTCCATGATGTTGACACCGTGCTGGCCAAGTGCAGGACCGATCGGCGGAGCCGGGTTAGCGGCACCTGCCTGGATCTGCAGCTTGATGAGGCCGGTGACCTTCTTCTTGGGAGCCAATGTAGGGTCCTTCTCTCAATAGCTTCCTGGGACACAGGAGCGCGTCCCAGGTTGGTGGCCGCCATGGCGAGGCGGCCGGCCGCTCCCGAACTGCTAAGCAGGCAGGACAGGAGCGAAATTTTGGAATCAGCTAGATCTTGGTGACCTGGTTGAATGCGAGCGTCACCGGGGTTTCGCGCTCGAAGATCGAGACCAGAACCACCAGGGTCTGGGACTCGGGCTTGATTTCGGAGATCGTTGCCGGAAGGGTCTCGAACGGACCTTCCTTGACGATGACCGACTCGCCGACCTCGAAGTCGACGGCCACGGGGGCCTGGTTCTGCTTGTTGACCGGCTTGCCCTGCTCTGCCTGCTCTTCTTCGAAGACCGGGGCGAGCATGGAGAAGACCTCGTCAAGGCGGAGCGGGACCGGGTTGTGGGCGTTGCCCACGAAGCCGGTAACACCGGGGGTGTGACGGACGGCGCCCCACGAGGCGTCGGTCAGGTCCATGCGGACCAGGACGTAACCGGGGATGCGGACGCGGTTGATAACCTTGCGCTGCGCATTCTTGATCTCGACGACCTCTTCCATGGGCACCTGGATCTCGAAGATGTAATCTTCCATGTCCAGGGTCTGGATGCGGGTCTCAAGGTTGGCCTTGACGCGGTTTTCGTAACCGGCGTAGGAGTGGATGACGTACCAGTCACCCTCCTGGCGGCGCAGCTTGGCCTTGAACTCCTCCGCGGGATCAGCAGGCGCTGCTGCAGCAGCGGCAGCCAGCTGGTCGCCGTCGGACTCTTCCGCGGTCTCGACGTCGGCAGCCTCGCCGGACGCGTCATCGGACTCTTCAACCACGTCGGACTCGAAGTCCTCTTCGGAATCCTCAGAGTCGACGTCGGCAGATTCGGGCGCAGCGGAATCGACCTCGGACTCTTCCGCGACAATTGCCGTGGCGTCGGCTGAGTCCTCGGCGGATTCGCCCAGCTCAGTCTCGTTTACCTCGAGCTCCTGCTCAGACACTTGGTCTCCTGCTTCCTCATTGCCTAACATGCCTATTTAAATGGCTCAATTCCGCAAACCCCGCAAAATTCCCGGCGAACCAAGGGATTTCACACAGTTTGCGGACAGATCCGCTTAGCGGTCCGTAGCGCCTGACCCACCGAAGACCCAGCTGACTCCCGTGCCGAAGGCGAGATCCAGAAGGGTGACGATGACCATCATGATGACCACGAACACCAGCACCACGAGCGTGTAATTGATCAGTTCCTTGCGGGTGGGTGCAACGACCTTCTTCAGCTCGCCGATGATCTGGCGTACGAAGAGTGCAATACGGGCGAAGAAGCCGCGATCGGCTTTCTTGGCGGGACGGCCCTTCGAGCTGCTGGCAGCTGTTTCGGTCACCTGGTCCTCACTCACCTTGCAAAGTCGTTGACCCGACTCTGATCAGAGCCATGGTTGCTGCGCGTGCCCCGGCGTTTCCGCCGGAACAGCTTGCGCAGGGCAGACAGGACTCGAACCTGCAACCTGCGGTTTTGGAGACCGCTGCGCTACCAATTGCGCCACTACCCTATGGATCGAATCCATGTTTCAGGCCGCACTTCAGCCTGTGATGCTTTTCAACACCGGTGAACCAGTCTACGCAAGAATTTCGCGATAGTCGAACCGGCCTTGTTCCGGACCTCCCTGTCCCCTTTTCGGCCTGTGACCAGCATTATCAGTCACAAAGCCGGGTGGGCACGCGGGAGCTCCGCAGAACAGCATAAGGTAGTTTACGTCGAATCCCATCATCCAGCCCACGAGCTGCCTGCGAAGAACGGTACATAGATGTCTGCCGGAACAACTGCCGCCCGCATTTCACAGCGAATCTCAGCCATTGCCGAGTCCGCCACCCTTGCCGTTGACGCCAAGGCCAAGGCACTGAAGGCCGCGGGTCGTCCCGTGATTGGTTTCGGTGCCGGCGAACCGGATTTCCCCACCCCCGACTACATCGTCCAGGCAGCCATCGAGGCAGCCGGGCAGCCGAAGTACCACCGCTATTCCCCAGCGGGCGGGCTTCCGGAGCTGAAGAAGGCCATCGCGGAGAAGACCCTCCGCGACTCGGGCTACAAGGTCGATCCCGCCCAGGTCCTGGTGACCAACGGCGGCAAGCAGGCCGTATACAACACCTTTGCCACCCTGGTGGATCCGGGCGACGAAGTCATCATCCCCACCCCGTTCTGGACCACCTACCCGGAGGCAATCCGCCTGGCCGGCGGCGTGCCCGTCGAGGTTTTCGCCGGGCCGGAGCAGGGCTACCTGGTGACCATCGAGCAGCTTGAAGCAGCTGTCACGGACAAGACCAAGATCCTCCTGTTCGTTTCCCCCTCCAACCCGACCGGCGCCGTCTACAGCCCGGAACAGGTTGCGGAGATCGGCAAGTGGGCGGCATCCAAGGGCCTGTGGGTCGTCACGGACGAAATCTACGAGCACCTGACCTACGACGGCGTCCAGTTCACCTCCATCGCCACGGCCGCTCCGGAGCTTGGCGACAAGGTGGTCATCCTCAACGGCGTTGCCAAGACCTATGCCATGACCGGCTGGCGCGTCGGCTGGATGATCGGCCCTGCCGACGTCATCAAGGCCGCTACCAACCTGCAGTCGCACGCCACGTCCAACGTCTCCAACATCATGCAGATCGCAGCCGCCGCTGCCCTCACGGGTCCGCTGACCGCCGTCGACGAAATGAAGGTGGCCTTCGACCGGCGCCGCAAGGCGATCGTCGCCGGACTCAACGCGATTGACGGCGTTGAATGCCCGACGCCGACCGGCGCCTTCTACGTGTACGCGGACGTCCGCGGTCTGCTGGGCAAGGAATTCGAAACCTCGAACGGCCCGGTCCGGCCGAGCACCTCGGCTGAACTCGCCGCGCTCATCCTCGACGAAGTCGAAGTAGCCGTGGTTCCGGGCGAGGCGTTCGGCCCCTCCGGCTACGTCCGCCTTTCCTACGCGCTGGGCGACGACGACCTCGCTGAAGGTGTCCGCCGCATCCAGGAATTCCTGGGCAAGGCCAAGTAGCAAGCAGCCAACGCAAACGCTCTTCCACCGTGGCAGGTGGAAGAGCGTTTGCGTTTAAGGCGCGGGATGTGAGCAAGCGTTGGGAAATCCCCCGCGGGATGTGAGCAAGCGTCAGAGGAGGCGTCGCTCCGCTGCCCACTTGGTGAGTTCATGGCGGCTGGAGAGCTGTAGTTTCCGCAGGACGGCTGAGACGTGCGTTTCCACTGTCTTGATGGAGATGAACAGCTCCTTGGCAACTTCCTTGTAGCTGTATCCCCTGGCGATGAGCCGCATGACTTCGAGTTCCCGGGCGGAGAGCTTGTCCAGTTCATCATCCGCGATGTCCGCCGGAGCCGTTCCGAAGGCGTCCAGCACGAATCCTGCGAGCCGGGGAGAAAACACGGCATCTCCATCGGCAACCCGGATCACGGCGTCGGAAATTTCCTTGCCGGAAATGGTCTTGGTGACGTAGCCGCGGGCGCCGGCCCGGATCACCGAAACCACGTCCTCCGCGGCGTCGGACACGCTCAAGGCCAGGAAACTGGTGGTACCCAGCAAGGCCGAGGAACCGGCGATGACCTCACGGCCGCCGCCGCCCAGGCCGCCGGGAAGATGAACATCCAGGAGCACTACCTCGGGGCGCGTTTCCGCGATTACTGCGATGGCCTGCTCCACCGTTCCGGCTTCGCCCACTACGTCCATGCGTGCGTCAAGATCGGCCTTCAGCCCGGAGCGGAAAATGGTGTGGTCATCCACGATCACCACCCGCACAGTGCGTCCCGGACCACCATCAGGATTGATCGTCATTGCTTCATTTCTCCGTTCCGGACTTCACTGTTTCGAGCCTCACTCATGAAAGCTTCACCTTTCCGCTGCTCATTCGCCTCCGAAGGTGCTGACGGAAGGGCCAAGCGGACTTCCGTGCCGTCGCTGCTGCTGTTGATGACCGCGGTTCCACCGTGCCGTTTCATCCGGCCAATGATTGATTCCTTGACGCCCAGGCGATCGTCGGGCACAGCGTCAAGGTTGAAACCGGGGCCGCGGTCCTTGATGAAGATCTCAGTGTTGCCGTCGGTGCTCTCAAGGTAGACCGATACCGTCCCGCCACCGTGCCGGGCCGCGTTGAGCATCGCTTCCCTGGCCGCCTGTACCAGGGCCTCGTGCCGTTCCGTCATTTCGGTATCGCCCACGGTGACCACTTCCACCGCATTGCCGTGGGAGTCCTCCACTTCGGCTGCGATCGCCTTGATCCGTTCAGCCAGGAGGCCCGTTTCCTTGGCGGGGTCGCTGAAGAGCCAGGTCCGGAGTTCGCGTTCCTGTGCACGTGCCAAGCGGACCACGTCCTGTTCGGATCCCGCCCGCCGCTGGATCAGTGCGAGGGTCTGGAGCACTGAGTCGTGCAGATGGGCGGCGATTTCAGCGCGCTCGGTCTCGCGGACACGGCCGGCCCGCTCTGTTTCGAGGTCCTTCCAGAATTTCAGCCCCCAGGGCAGCAACACCAAGGCAACGCCGCCCAGGACCGCCACGGAGGCCAGCAGGGCAAGCCAGGTCTGTTCCCAGGAGCCCGACCCCGACACCATCACCAGGACACCTGCCACAACCAGCGCCAGGCCTGCTGCGAGACGGACCCAGCCACCGGCTTGGTCGGCCTTCGTCTTGTCCACCAGGCCGGCCCTGCGGGTTTCGTCCAGCTGCATCCAGGCAATCGCCGCACCACCGAGGATGGCTGCTGCCGGAATCAGAGTGCCCAAGGGGACGTCGACCCCGAATTGGCGGGCGATCAGAATGGCAGCAACCAGAAGCAGCGCGGCACCGAGGAGGATCTCCTTGCCGTACTGAATCTTCCGGAACGAGAACCACGATGCCAGGGCGCTGCCGTCCCACCAGCCTCCGGGCGGGTTTGCGCCTGCGTCCGGAGCTGTTGCGGCGGGACCTGTGGCTCCGGTGGCTGCCGACCCGCCGCCCGGAGCACCAGCCACCGCCGGTCCGCTGAAAGCCGCCGGTGCGGCGCCGGCGTCGTACGCCTTTGGCGCCCGGGCGGTGTCAATGCTTCCAGGGGCCACAGGCGGCAGGCTCACGGCAGGAGCAATGGGCGACGCCGGTCGGCGGGCATTGCGCTTGGCGTTCTCATCCGCGGTGGGAACCATGGTCCACAGCCACGCATAGAACGCCACACCTGCCCCGCCGGCAAAACTGGCCAGCACCATGCCAAGCCGCACAAACTTGACCGGCCACCCCAGGTGATCCGCCAGGCCGCTGCAGACGCCCGCGATCATGCGGTCGCTGCTGCGGACCAGCGGGGGGCGTTCAACGGCGGTTCTCATGTACCAATCCAAGCACGGATCAGGGTTCCCCGAACCGGATTCCGGCAGGGTCAGGGGCTCTCTCAGGGATCATTCAGGGTATCCCCCAGTAGAGGGCATGTGGGCCCGGGCGGCAGGATCGAAGTATGAACGCGAACAGCATGAACCCAGAGGAACCCGGAACGTCCGGCACCGCCGGCCCGTCCGGCTCCAGCGCTCCCACAGGAGCTTCCGGATCACCTTCCGGGGCGTCGGACCAGCCCACTGCCGGAGCGTCTGCAGGCACTGGCCCTGCTGCCGGGACCTACGCGCCGGCGGGGGACGCTCCCCAGGCTCCCCAACAGAACTTCTTCGATTGGATCCGCGACCAGGGCATCCGCCGTGGACCTGACCGTTGGATCGGCGGGGTTGCCAGTGGCGTAGCCCACCGGTTCGGCATTGATCCGTTGATCGTGCGCGGAATCTTCATTGTCCTTGCGCTCTTTGCCGGGGTCGGGGTCCTCCTCTACGGCATCGCGTGGGCACTCCTGCCCGAACCGGATGGCCGGATCCACGTCCAGGAGGCAGGCGCCGGACGGTGGTCGGGTGGAATGACAGGTGCTCTGATCACGGTCATCATCGGACTTCCAAGCCTGGGCCGCGGTTTCTGGGGATGGGGCTGGAACGGGCTTCCCGGCCTGTTCTGGACGCTTTTCTGGATGGGCGGTGTCTTCTACCTCATCTACTTCCTGGTTCAGCGGAACAAAGCGTCGAAAGGAGCCGCGCCCATGAGCCCGCAGAACTACGCGGCCGCACCTGGCGGAACCGCAGCGTACGGTGCTCCTGCCTCCTACCCGGCCACGGGAACCAATGCCGGCGTACCTGTCTACGGTGCGGGCACGCCTGCGGGATCACGCAGCGGAGCTTACGGTCCGGGCAGTTACGGTCCGGGCAATTACGTTTCCGGGCCGACCCCTCCTTCAGGTCCGCGTCCTCCGTTCGGCCCCACTCCGCCGCAGGGCCCTACTCCGCCGCAGGGGTGGGAACAAAAACCGGCCACACCCAAACGCAAGGGACCCGGCGCGGCCATCGTCGCAGTGTCTGCCGGTGCAGCGCTCCTGGCCGGCGGCACGTTGAAAGCGCTCGACGCCGGCAACGTCATTGATCTGGGCAACACCGCCAACGCCGTGGTGTGGGCGACCGGTGCTGCCGTGCTGGGTCTGGGCATCCTGGTCGCGGGACTTCGGGGACGGACATCCGGCCTCCTTGGCTTCCTGGCCGTCGTAGCCCTGATCGTTGGCGGAATCTTCAATGTAGTTCCCCGGAATGGCGATCGCTGGACCTTCCACGACGTCAACTGGGCACCGACAAGCCTGGAACAGGCACGCCAGGGCATCAGCGTCACCGGAGCCAAGGGAACTGTTGACCTGAGCAATGTCACCACCACGCCGCCGCTGATCTCCGAGGTCCTGGTCCCGGTGGACGCAACCGCCAGCAATGTCACGGTCATCATCCCGGACGATGTTCCCGTCGAGGTCAAGGCAGACATGACTTTCGGCAACCTCAACGAACGCGGCGCAGACCGCGGTGGCCGGCTCCAGGACGACAGCACCCTCTACAACACCGGGAAACCCGGGGCCAACCTCGTAGTGGAAATCGACGGAACCTTCAGCAACGTGACCATCAAGGAAGGAAACTGACATGAGCACGAACGAGCCCTTCACGACCCCCGGATCTCAGCCCACCGAGCCACTGCCCAAGGAAACCCGCCCTACGGAAGCCCTGCCGAAGCCCGGTCTCCAGCCGATCCCCCTCACACCGCCTTTGGAGCCCAGCTTCCGGGTGGAACACCAAGAGGAGGACGAACCCAGGCAGGCCCGCATTGGAACCGTAGTGTGGGGTCTGATCGTGGTGGCCCTGGCGGCACTGATCATCATCTCCACTCTTGGCTGGGTGTCATTGAACGGTACCTATGTGCTGATAGGCCTGATGATCGGAGCCGGGGCCGCACTGGTGGTCGGCGGACTCCTCTCGGCCCGTAAGGGCTCCGCGAAATCCAAGAGCCCTGCCCCGTGATCCACCCGATCCATCCGACCCACGTGACAAAGCAACCACAACAGGGAAGTGTGTAGCCATGGACAAGTTCTTCAGCATCGTCAGGGGCTTCGGCCTGAAGCGGGGACCACAACGCTGGCTGGGTGGCGTGTGCGGAGGCATCGCCGCGAAGCTCAGGGTGGATGTGGCTTACGTCCGGGTGGCCTTCCTGCTCTTCTGCCTGCTCCCCGGGCCGGCAGTGGTGGTGTACATCCTCGGCTGGCTCATCCTTCCGGACCAGAACAACAAGATCGCCCTCGAATCCTTCATCAGCCAACGCTCCCGGTAACCATTCGGGCAAACCTGCCGAACCCGGACAGAATATGAAGCGCCCCGCCGGCCCGGCGGGGCGCTTTTCGCTGATTTCGGCCATGTTTCCAGCACCGCACATCCGTGCTCGAAGGTAACCGTTTGTGTCCTACCCCACATGCCCGTCTACAATCATGGGGAGCTCAGCGTGGCGCTCTTGCACGTATTCCTCCAAGCCATGAGTGAGCAAACATGAAAATTGGCATTCTTACCAGCGGTGGCGACTGCCCCGGACTCAACGCAGTGATCCGGGGAGCAGTCCTCAAAGGCATTGCCATCCACGGCCAGGAATTCGTCGGCTTCCGCGACGGCTGGCGCGGTGTGGTTGAAGGCGATGTCATAGACATCCCCCGCACCATGGTCCGCGGTATCGCCAAGCAAGGTGGAACCATCCTGGGTACTTCCCGGACGAATCCGTTCGAAAACGGCGGCGGTCCGGATGTCATCAAGGCCCACATGGAACGCCTGGGCATTGACGCCATCATCGCCATTGGAGGTGAGGGAACCCTGGCTGCGGCCAAGCGCCTCACCGACGCCGGCCTGAAAATCGTTGGCGTGCCCAAGACCGTGGACAACGACCTCGATGCCACTGACTACACCTTCGGCTTCGACACCGCAGTCCAGATCGCGACCGAAGCCATCGACCGGCTCCGCACCACCGGCGAGTCGCACCACCGCTGCATGATCGCGGAGGTCATGGGACGGCACGTTGGCTGGATTGCCCTCCACGCGGGCATGGCAGCGGGCGCCCACGCGATCCTGATTCCGGAGCAGAAAGCCAGCATCGAACAGATCACGGAGTGGGTACAGGAAGCCCACGACCGTGGCCGCGCCCCTTTGGTGGTTGTGGCAGAGGGCTTCGTCCCGGACCACATGGAGTCCCCGCACTCCGAGCGCGGACTGGATACGTTCGGCCGGCCCCGTCTGGGTGGCATCGCCGACCAGCTGGCCCCCGAGATCGAGGCCCGTACAGGCATTGAAACCCGTGCCACCATCCTCGGTCACATCCAACGCGGTGGCGTGCCTACGGCCTACGACCGCGTCCTGGCTACCCGGCTCGGTATGGCTGCCATCGACTCCGTGGTCGAAGGCCGCTGGGGCACCATGGTTGCCCTCAAGGGCACGGATATCTCGCACGTGGGCTTCGAGGAAGCCCTCGGCAAGCTCAAGACCGTGCCGCAGCACCGCTACGACGAAGCATCGGTCCTGTTCGGCTAGGCTGAATCCATGACTCTGGAGCCCACGTCCGCTGCAATCATCCAGCTGGCGTGGGCTCGCCATTTGGGGCTCGACGACGACGCTTTCGCCGGCGCCGCTGCCGCACTCGCCCCTGAAGGGACTGCTCCGGGCGATCCCGACGCCAGGATCATCCGCGTTGACGAATCAGCCCGGGCGCTGGTGTTCCTGCGGCTGTTCGGCGTGTCGGCCCTGGTGGGTCCGCAGTGGGCAGTGGACGCGGCGGAGGGAATCCCCGATACCGAGTTGGCCCAGCACGTGACATTGTTGACGCTGACGCGGTCGCACGGCGGGCACGGACTTGGCTCGTCGGCCCTGTTCTTCGCAGATGATCTTCCCCTGCAGCAGCCGTCCGAAGACCTCACGGTTTCCCACGGCAATCCCGAGGCGATCAGCCTGGAAGGTCTATGCCCTCCCGACGATGTGAATGAAGTGGGACTCCAAAACCTGGAGCACCGCTTCACCATCATGCATCCGGAAGAGGAGCAACCCACCCCTGTGGCCTGCGGCGCCTACTCCGAGTGGGAGGGAATCCTGGCCAACATGGGAGTGCTGGTGGCTCCCCCGTGGCGCAGGCGCGGAATCGGGAGGTTGGCTGCTTCGATCGCCGCCCACGAAGCACTTGCTGCCGGACTGACCCTGCAATGGAAGGCAGATGTGAGCAACACCGGAGCACTCGCGATGGCCCGCAGCCTCGGCTTCGCCACGGGCGGGCTTCACGCGAGCGTGCTCCTCGGCTGATTCCGCCCGGAGTTTTGTCCAGCCAATGCCCTTCGGGGAGTCTCCCCCAGGGCATCAGCCGGACAAAGACTCCACGCTTAGCGCTGGAGTTCGGCGTCGGCCGTTTCAGCCTGGGCAGGAGCCTTCGCGCCCCAACCGGAAACGGACTTCGGTTTGCCGAAGAACAGAGCGACGACGGCGCCCAGCAGGATCGCGAAGGCCGGCAACATGATGGACTGGCTCATCGCCGTCGAGAATCCCGCGTGCAGGAACTCCGGCAAAGTGCCGCCCATGGAGACCTCGCCGACCGGCGCACCTGCTGGTGCGGCCGGGAGCTCAGCCGCCAGGCGTGACTGGATCAGGGCAGCGATCGCAGCCGAACCCAGCACCGCACCGATCTGGCGCGTGGTGTTGAAGACGCCCGAGCCGGCACCGGCCTGGCGCGGTTCCAGGTTGCGGGTGGTGGCGTTGGACACTGGCCCCCAAATGAAGGCATTGGCAACACCCTGCAAGGCACTGGGCAGCAGGAACATCCAGATGGGAGTGTCCGGGCCCAGCAAGGAAGCGGTCCAGAACAGGGCTCCGGAGAGGCAAAGCAGGCCGAAGGATGCGAACCATCGGGGGTTGGCCCGGTCGATCAGCTTGCCCACGAACGGCGCCAGGGCACCTGAGATCACTGCCATGGGAATCATGAGCAGGGCCGACTGCGTCGGCGTCAGGCCCCGGACTGTCTGGTAGTAGAAGATGGTGGGCAAAGGGAACGCTGTCACCGTGAAGCCGACTGCCATGATGGTGGTGTTGCCCAAGGAGAAGTTGCGTTCCTTGAACAGTCCCAGGGGAAGCAGCGGTTCACCTCCGCGGCGTTCGAGGATCCACTGCCAGAGGACAAAGACCACGAGAACCGCGAGACCGGTGATGATCAGGCCCCACACCGAAATGAACCCAGTCACAGTGCCCCACTTGTAGGTCTGGCCTTCCTGGATTCCGAATACCAGCAGGAACATGCCGACGGCGGAAAGCAGCACGCCCAGAACGTCGAAGGAGTGGCTGTGCGTGGTCAGTTTGGGTACGAACCGCATGACCAGGATGAAAGCCACAAGACCGATCGGGACGTTGACGAAGAAGATCCACTCCCAGCCGAGGCTGTCGACCAGCACGCCGCCCAGGATGGGGCCGACCAGTACGGCCATGCCTGCAGTGGCTCCCCACAGGCCCATGGCGGCACCGCGCCGGTCCGGCGGGAAGATACGCGTGATGACGGCCATGGTCTGGGGCGTCATCATGGCGGCACCGAGTCCTTGCACCGCCCTGGCAGCGATCAGCATGGTCACGTCGCCGGAAAGGCCGCACCACAGCGAGGCCAGGGTAAAGACCACCAGGCCGATGAGGTACAGGTTCTTGGGTCCAAAGCGGTCACCAAGCCTGCCGGTGATGAGAAGGGGTACTGCATAGGCCAGCAGGTAGGCACTGGTGACCCAGATAACGGCGTTGATGTCAGTATTGAGGCCTTCCATGATCCGCGGATTCGCGACCGACACAATGGTGGTGTCGATGAGGATCATGAAGAAGCCAACCACGAGTGACCACAGTGCGGGCCATGGCTTAGCTATGTTTTCCAAGGGATTCCTTTGGCTTGTTTGAAAGTCCGGTGAGGGCAGGGCGGGGTTCATCCCAAGGCAGCTGCCCGGTGCCCAACTCCTCAAGGAGACCGCGGATCCACGCGATCTCGGTTCGAAGCATGGCTTGCTGATAAGTGATGTCGATCCAGTACTTGCGGTCCAGCCCCTTGGCCGTCACGGCCTCCTGGGCATGGACCAGGAAGTCGAGGTCGGCGTTCAAGGCGACCAGCCGGTCCTCCAGGAGGCCGGTCACCACCTCCGCGGGGAGGTGGTGCGCTTCGGCAATGGCATGGGGAAAGACGGGGTATTCGTTGACGGGAGCAGCGAGCATGGCCTGGAGCCGCGCGTCCAATGCCGCATGTCCAGCCTCCGTAATCCGATAGGTGGTCCGCTCGGGGCGGTTGCCTTCGCGCTCCGTCCCTGTCGCCTCCACGAGTCCGTGTTCCTCAAGCCGTCCGACCGCGTGATAGAGCGTGCCCGGACGGACCTTGACCAACCGGTCCTCGTGACGGGCCATCAGTACTTGGTACATCTCGTAGGGATGCATGGGTTGCTCGGCGAGAAGCGCCAATGATGCAACGCCCAACGGCGTCAACTCAGCACTTTTGGCCACAGCCTGCTCCTCCCATCAAGAATATTCCACAACAACTATTCCACGTGGAGTAATCAGGTGCAAGTAAACCCCGGCTGCTGCTGCGGCCGGGGTTTACCTGGAAAGCCCGGTCAGCCCAGGAGGGCCAGGATTTCCGTGCGGGCGAACATCGAGGCGGCGTCGCGCGCGCTGGGCGTACCGGCGTCCGGATCCGCTCCGGCATCCAACAGGGCCCTGGCGACCCCGGTATATCCCTTGAAAACGGCGCCTGCGAGAGGCGTCTGTCCGCGGTCGTTCGCAGCGTTGACATCGGCACCATGGTGGATGATCAACTGCACGGCGTCCTCATGTCCGTGGTAGGCCGCGAGCATCAACAGCGAATCCCCTGCCGCGTTGGTGAGGGTGGCGGGGGCTCCGGCGTTCAGATAGCCCCGCAGCAACTCCGTGTTTCCCTCACGGGCGGCGTCGAACAGGGCATGGGCCAGAGCCAGCGTCTCCTCGTCGGGGCCTGTCTGGTCGTTTGTGGCAGCAGGGCCATCGCTTGGGGTCATCGGTGGGGTCCCTTCAGGAATCCGGTCTGGCGCCCGACAACCTGTCCGGCGTCGGGGGCGACGATCACTTCCTGGGCTGCGATGTAAGGCTCCTCGCCGTCCATCACCGTGAGGGTTTCCTCCGCGGAAACGGACCGCTTGATCACGGCCAACGCCACAGGGCCCATCTCGAAGTGCTGCGCCACCGATGTCAGAGTACCCACCTTGCGTTCCCCGGCAAATACAACACTGCCCACAGCCGGCAGGGTGTGCTGGGAACCATCGAGCTGAAGGAACACCAGCCGCCTCGGCGGGTGCCCGAGATTGTGGACCCGGGCGATGGTTTCCTGGCCCTTGTAGCAACCCTTGTTCAGGTGCACCGAGGTGCGCAGCAGATCCAGTTCATGCGGAATCGTCTTCTCATCGGTCTCCGCGCCCAGACGGGGCCGCCAGGCAGCCACCCTCAACGCGTCCGCTGCCATGGCGCCGGCCAGCGGGAGGCCCTCCACCGCGGTCTCAAGCTCAGCTGCGGGAACAAGGAATTCGTACCAGGGCCGCTCCAGCCCGGGGTGGGATTCCTCCGGCACGATGCTGTACGCGTAGCCTCCAGGACTGACGTGCGGCCATGGATCCTCCCACACAAGGCGGGAGGAGAACTGCTCCAGCGGTTTGGTGGCCCCCACCACGGCCCACTGCTCCGAGACGTCGTCGATCTCCACCCGGAGCATGAACTTCATTTTGTTCAGCCAGTCAGCCAGGGGCGCCGCTTCGGCTGCTTCGACGATCAGCCAGGTGGTCCCGCCGTCGTCAATGACGCGGGCGTCGAACTCGATGCGCCCTTGGACGCTCAACAACAAAAGTTCGCTGGAGACGCCCGGCTGCAGGTTGGTGAGCTGCTGGGAGGACAGCGTGTTCAGCCAGCTCAGGCGGTCCGGTCCGGCCACGGTCACCACGCCGCGGTGGGACAGATCCACGACGGCGGTGCCCGCGGCCAAAGCGCGCTGCTCACGCAACGGTTCGCCGTAGTGTGCCGCGACGCCTTCGTCCAGACCGGTATCTTCAACGGCGCCAGGGCGCGACAACAGAGGGCTCTTGTAAGTCATATGTAGTAGAAGTCCTTGCGGCTCAGGGGTATTCCGGGTTGGGCAATATTTCGCTTCAGCGGTATTCCGGGTTATCAAAATCGAACCGCGTGCCGGCCTTCCACTCTTCGGGCAGGTTGCCGTAGGCGGGAATGCCCCCGGCATCACGCAGGAGCTTGGCCATATGGAGCAGGTTCCAGGTCATGAAGGTGGTGTTCCTGTTAGTAAAATCACTCTCCGGGCCACCGGATCCTTCGTCCAAATAGCTGGGTCCCGGTCCCACAGCACCGATCCATCCGGCATCGGCCTGGGGCGGAATGGTGAAACCGATGTGCTGGAGACTGTAGAGCACGTTCATGGCACAGTGCTTGATGCCGTCCTCGTTGCCGGTGATCAGGCAGCCTCCCACCTTGGGGTAGAAAGCCCACTGCCCCTTGCTGGTCAGCTCACCGGAGTGGGCATACAGCCGCTCAATGAGTTTCTTGGTCTGGGAGGAGTTGTCGCCCAACCAAATGGGACCCGCAACCACCACGATGTCAGCGTCACGGACAGCGGGATAGAGTTCCGGCCATTCGTCTGTCTTCCAGCCGTGTTCACGCATGTCCGGATAGACGCCGCTGGCGATGTCGTGGTCCACGGTGCGGATAAGGCGTGTCGTGACGCCTTGCTTTTCCATGATGTCCCGGCTGATCCGGATCAGGCCATCGGTGTTGCTGAGCTGTGGTGAGGGCTTCAGGGTGCCGTTTAAGAAGACGGCCTTAAGGCCCTCGTAGCCGCCTGGTTTGGGGTGATCGGTCACTTTCTGCTCCTTCTGCCTGGCGTGCTGCTCGGAACGTACGGTGAACCCTTTGGGTCAGGAAACCTTGTGCAGGAACGCCGATGCGTGGGCTTCGAGGGTCTTGCCGTTGGCTGCGACATCCCAGCGCCACAGGAGGTTGCCGTCCACCAAGCCGAAGATCCGGGTGGCTGCAGTGTATTCCTTGGAGTGGCTCCCGCGCATCACCATGTCGGTGCTCAGCTGGATCTGGGGTCCCTTGATCTGGCCGTAGTAAAGCTCGGTGATGCCGCCGGGGTGGGCGATCGAGACGGAGATATCGAATCCGCCGTCCTTGTTGCGGCGCTCTTCGACTTCATCTGCCGTTTTGAGAACGGGGACGATGTCCGCCGGGATCAGTCCGGGGCCGCCGTCGCCTTCCTCAAGTTTCCGCTCCAACGCCCAGAACCCGGTCTCCACTGTCAACGGACGCAACTTTGCGCCGGCGTCGTCGCTGATCCAGGTCTCGGCCCGGTATTGCAGGTACGGCAGGCCGTTGTGGGTGAACGAAACGTGCTGGACGAAATGTTCCGAATCCTCGTCGCCGCTGCCGAGCCGGCCGCGGCCCTCCCACTCACCAATGAGCCAGGAAAGGGGAACGAGTTCGGGCGTCAGATCTGTGGGGATCTCAATAGGCACAACAGTTACCTCGGTTGGGCTGCAGAACCAGAAAGCTTACTTCTGGCCCTTGAAAAGGCGGTAGACAACAAATCCTGCAAACCACGCCATGGCGATGCTGGCCAGGCCAAGGAGAACGAGGAAGAAGATTTCAAATGCGAGTACAGACATGATGCAATCCTAACCGCTAGTAGATGAGTAGTTTGTCTATGAAGTAAGCCAAGGCGCCCACGGCCCAGACCGGGGCCACGCCCATTCCAACAGCTGCCGGAATGTTAAGCCTCCCCCGCCTGAGGGTGGTCATGCGGCGAAAACACACCAGTACCGAACCCACCACGACACCCACCAAGGCAGCGGGCAGCACAGCGATGTCCGAGAAAACGAGGCCGGCGAGGGGACCCATGAGGCCCGCCATGACCACTCCGAGCGGCGCCACGATGCGGTCCGGCCAACGGATGATGCCTACCAACAGCGCAACGGCTGCGCTCAGGCCGGCAACGAGGACCATTTCCCTGACGCCGTTGAACCTGGCACCGGCTATCCAGCCTGCGCCCAGGCAGTTGAGCAGCACGCCGGCACTGCAGCCAAGCGTTGACTCCAGGCGTTGGGCCTGGCCCGTGCCCCGGACGAGTTGGACAATGAAGACGGCCATCACGCCAAGGGCAACAAAAGCCGGAGTTCCGTCAAGGAAGCCAGGGGCAGGCAGGTACGCGGCAGCTACTGCCGATCCCGCGCCGGCCAGTCCAATGACAGCTGCCAGCGTCTTCTTGGCCGGAACTCCCAGGAAATGCGGCCAGCCGATGCCTACTGCTGCAGACGCCGCGATGCCCACGCCAACCATGGCTTCCCGGGAAACGAAGGTGCTGGCCACGATGGCTGCGAGCGCCACGAGTCCGAATACCCCGATGCTCCAAGACTTCACTGTGTGCCCGACCTCAATCCGATGCGCCTTCTACGGCCTCCCGACAATCCTGCCTTATACCGGCCCAATATGTCGTAATTCCCCTGCCAACCCGTCACGAATCCATGTGTCGCAGGGCACTGATGGGTATACTCAGACTTCAACAGCGCACTGTCCTGGCCTCGATCCCGTCACAACGGGCAAGGGCCGCGGGGCGCTGGGACCGGCCGGTGAAACTCCGGTTTCGACGCCCGATGATGCGCGTACAGCCCATTGGAGGAACTATGTCGCACATCCTGCTCCTGACGAACAGCACCGGCTCTTCGGTGGACATTTTGCCTGCCTTGGAGTTGTTGAACCACCGCGTGCACATCCTCCCGGCAGAACCAACCGCTTTGCTCGAAACCGATCCCACGGACATTGTCTTCCTTGATGCCCGCAAGGATCTGGTAGGAGCCCGCTCGTTGACGCAATTGCTCAAGGCAACCGGACTCAGCGCGCCGTTGATGCTGATCCTTACCGAAGGCGGCATGGCTGCTGTTTCTTCGGCCTGGGCCGTGGACGACATCGTGCTCGACTCCGCCGGACCTGCCGAGGTGGAAGCCCGCATCCGGCTGGCCATGGCGCGTGCCGTGCCCGGCGAGGAAGAAACCCAGACTGAAATCCGGGCCGCCGGCGTCGTTATTGACGAAGCAAGCTATACCGCCCGCGTCAGCGGCCAACCCCTGAACCTGACGTTCAAGGAGTTCGAGCTCCTGAAGTACCTGGCACAACACCCCGGCCGAGTCTTCACCCGGCAGCAACTGCTGACGGAGGTCTGGGGCTATGACTACTACGGAGGCACCCGCACGGTGGACGTCCACATCAGGCGTCTTCGCGCCAAGCTCGGCGTGGACCATGAGAACCTCATCAGCACGGTCCGCAACGTCGGCTACAGGCTCACCCTGGTGCGGTTGCCCGACGACGAGCTCTCCGAAGCCTGACGGTTTAGACACAGGAAAGGTTTAGACACAGGAAAGGCCGGGATCCACACGGATCCCGGCCTTTCCTGCGTTCCTTGGTGGAGGACATACGGGTCGAACGTATCGAGGCCACCCCACTGGTGGATCCCCCCTGTACCCGGCCAAAGCCGAATGAGATAACGAGACTACCTCCGTTGCTCCGAGACATCAAATTACGGGGCTTGCCCGGGGCGTATAGCCTTGCACCATGAGTCAAGCACACCCGGAGAACTGGCCTGTACTGATCATCAAGGGCGCTTTGGACGCCGAACTCCTCAGGGATTTCAGGGCACTCACCGCCGCGGCGGAGGAGTCCGACGGGAACCCGCCCCTGTCCGAGCAGACCCTGGTGATGCTGCGTGGTGCCGACGGCGGCGATCATTCCGTCGTGTCTTTCGCACTGTATGCGCCGATCGAAGGCTCAGACCCGGCAACGGCGGAAGACCTGGCGGGAATCGCCGTCGTCGTTGACGCGCCGGACGCCAGCGGAGTGCTGGAACTGGCCGTCCACCCCAGTTACCGGAACCAGGGGGTGGCCGGACGGCTGTTGGACGCCCTGCAGAAGGAACGGAGCCTTGAAGGCCTCAGCGCCTGGTCGCACGGCGGCCACGAGGCCGCTGCGCAGTTGGCCACCCGTTTCGGTTACGGGCCGGTACGCGAACTGTGGAAGATGCGGCTGATGTCGTCGACATCCGCACTGCCCGACGCCGCCCTCCCGGACGGCGTTTCGCTGCGCGCCTTCGTGCCGGGCCAGGACGAGCAGGCGTGGCTGGCCGCCAACCGCGCCGCTTTTTCCCACCACCCCGAACAGGGTTCCATGACGCTCGAGGACCTCGAGGCCCGGAAAGCAGAAGACTGGTTCGATCCCGAAGGCTTCTTCCTGGCCGTCGACGACGCAGACGAACTCCTGGGATTCCACTGGACCAAGGTCCACCCCCGGCAAGGGCCGCACCCGGCAATCGGCGAGGTGTATGTGGTGGGCGTTACTCCGGCCGCACAGGGTTCGGGGCTCGGCAAAGCCTTGACTGTTGCCGGAATCAAACACCTCCAGGATCAGGGCCTCCACGCCGTGATGCTGTACGTGGACGCCGACAACCAGGCTGCTGTGGCCCTATACCAGAAACTGGGATTCATCCGCTGGGACACCGATGTGATGTACGGTCCGTTAACGAAAAATTAACCTGGCGCGATAACGGCAGGGAAAGGCGGCGGCTCATTGGATTCGGACACCGCGATTGCTTGTAATGTGGGAGGAAACCCAGTCCTGAGCTTAGGAGAGCCCCATGCAGCCGGACCCCGTCGGCATCGCCGGATCCACCTCTAAGGGGGCGACACTGCCTCCGCGCTTCGGATCGTCTGAAGTGCCGGCCTCGCGGGCCACCCAGGACCGCATCGATATTCCCGAATTCGCGCCGAGCCTGGAACCCGAAGGCGACATCTCCCCGGACCGCTTCCTGGACCGCGAGCTCAGCTGGCTTGCCTTCAACTCCCGCGTGCTGGAGCTTGCCGAGGATCCCGATCTGTTCCTGCTGGAGCGCGTCAACTTCCTCTCGATCTTCGCTTCCAACCTGGATGAGTTCTTCATGGTCCGCGTGGCCGGCCTCAAGCGCCGTATCGCCACCGGACTGGCTGTCCCCTCCCCCGCGGGGCTCAGCCCCATCGAGGTGCTGGAGCAGATCGGTGAAGAGGCCCACAAGCTGCAGGAACGCCACGCCCGCGTTTTTGCCGAGCAGATCCGGCCGGCCCTGGCCTACGAACACATCCACCTCATGCATTGGCATGAGCTGGACGAGGATGCCCGGCAGCGGATCAGCGTCATGTTCCAGGAGAAGGTCTTCCCCATCCTGACTCCCCTCGCCGTGGACCCTGCCCACCCCTTCCCGTACATTTCGGGCCTCTCCCTGAACCTGGCCGTGATCGTCAGCAACCCGATCAGTGACAAGGAGCTCTTCGCCCGCGTCAAGGTTCCGGACCAGTTGCCCCGCCTGATCTCCGTGGACGGGCCGCGCGCAGGTGCCATTCCCGGCCGCGTTGCCCGGTTCATCGCTTTGGAAGAAGTCATCGCTGTCCACTTGGACAAGCTCTTCCCGGGCATGGAGGTCCTGGAACACCACACCTTCCGGGTGACCCGCAACGAGGACCTGGAAGTTGAAGAGGACGACGCCGAGAACCTCCTGCAGGCTTTGGAGAAGGAACTGCTGCGACGCCGTTTTGGCCCTCCCGTGCGTTTGGAAGTCACCACGGACATCAACCCGAACATCAAGGCCCTGCTCATCAGGGAACTGGGTGTTGAGGAGTCCGAGGTGTACTCCGTACCCGCGCCGCTGGACCTGCGGGGGCTCTCCGCGATCAGCGGCATCGACCGTGCCGATCTCCACTACCCGAAACACGTCCCGCACACATCCCGCTACCTTAACGAGTCCGAGACCTCCAAGGCGGCGAATGTCTTCGCGGCAATGCGCCGCAGGGACATCCTGTTGCACCACCCCTACGACTCCTTCTCCACCTCGGTCCAGGCGTTCCTCGAACAGGCCGCAGCGGATCCCAAGGTCCAGGCCATCAAGCAGACTCTTTACCGGACGTCCGGTGACTCCCCGATCGTGGACGCGCTGATCGATGCTGCAGAGGCCGGCAAGCAGGTTCTGGCCCTGGTGGAGATCAAGGCCCGTTTCGATGAGCAAGCCAACATTTCCTGGGCGCGCAAGCTGGAACAGGCCGGTGTCCATGTTGTGTACGGCATCGTCGGCCTGAAAACCCACTGCAAGCTGTCCCTGGTGGTTCGCCAGGAAGTGGATGGCCTCCGCCGCTACTGCCACATTGGCACGGGCAACTACCACCCGCGCACGGCCCGCTACTACGAAGACCTCGGTTTGCTGACCGCCAACGAGCAGGTGGGCGAAGACCTTTCCAAGCTCTTCAACCAGCTGTCCGGCTATGCGCCGAAGTCCACCTTCAAGAGGCTGCTGGTGGCACCGCGCTCCGTCCGGGCCGGCCTGGTGGAGCGGATTGAAACTGAAATCCGCAACGCCCGTGCCGGCATTCCCGGCCTGGTGCAGATCAAGGTCAATTCCATGGTTGACGAAGCCATCATCGACGCCCTGTACCGCGCGTCCCAGGCGGGCGTGAAGGTGGACGTCGTGGTTCGTGGCATTTGCTCCCTCCGCCCCGGTGTTCCCGGCCTCAGCGAGAACATCACGGTCAGGTCCATCCTTGGCCGCTTCCTTGAACACTCGCGGGTGTTCGCCTTCGGCAACGGCGGCGATCCCGTGGTGTACATCGGTTCCGCCGATATGATGCACCGCAACCTGGACCGCCGCGTGGAGGCCCTGGTGCAGCTGTCCAGCAAGGAGGACATCACCACGGTCATGGATCTGATGCGCCGCTATGTTGACGACGGAACGGCCAGCTGGCACTTGGATAACCAAGGGCACTGGACCAGGCACCACCTGGATGCCGATGGCAAGCCGTTGCTGGACATGCAGTCCTGGCTGTTGGAGTCGCGTTCGCGCCAGCGTGCGTCGGCACGGAGGTAAGGAAGATTTGAACAGCGATACCCCCGTGGAGGATCAGACAGACCACCCCGGCGAGCCGGTAGCCGTCGTCGCTGCCGGCGCCATCCCGTGGCGCCTCAACAAGGGTGCCTTGGAGGTTCTGTTGATCCACCGGCCCCGCTATGACGATTGGTCATGGCCCAAGGGAAAGCTCGACGCCGGCGAAACGGTTCCGGAATGCGCTGCCCGTGAAGTGTGGGAAGAGATTGGCCTGCGGGCACCGCTGGGCATTCCCCTCCCGGCCATCCACTATCACGTGTCGGCGGGCCTCAAGGTGGTCCAGTATTGGGCCGCCAAAGTCAACGGTGAACCGCTCCGTCCCGATGGCAAGGAAGTGGACAGCGTGATGTGGTGCAGCCCTGACCGGGCGGCGTCATTCCTCAGCAATCCCACGGACGTGAAACCCTTGGAATATCTGGAGAAGGCACACGTCCGGGGTGAACTCGACACGTGGCCTTTGATCCTGATCCGTCATGCAAAAGCCAAGCCGCGATCGTCCTGGACCAAGGCCGAGGGCGACCGTCCTTTGGCGGCCACTGGCCAGCGGCAGGCCATTGCGGTGCAGCGCCTTCTTGACGTCTGGAAACCGCAGCGCCTGGTGACCAGTCCATGGACCCGCTGTGTGGCAACCATAGCGCCGTATGCGAAAGCGTCGGGGGCGAAGGTCAAGTTGGTGGAGGCGCTCACCGAGCACCACCATCAGCGTTCTCCGAAAAAGACGGCTGCAGCCATCGAGGCCTTGTTCGACAAGCAACTGCCCATAGCCGTTTGCACGCACAGGCCCGCCCTGCCTACCGCACTGAAGCAACTGGGGCAGCACATGCCCCAAAACCTGCGCGCAGTCCTCCCCTCCGCGGATCCCTTTCTTTCGCCGGGTGAGGTCATCGTGTGCCAGGTGGCGCGGGGATCCGAGCGGAAGATAGTTTCCGTGGAGCAGGTCAAGCCTTTCGACGACTAGGTACCGGCACGGTTGACTCCCACGTCTTTGTATCAAATACTTGACACATTGTTTCTAAGACTTGGGGGTCTTTACCGTGTCCTTTGATGTGCCGCCGTTGCTTTTGGTGGGGCCCGTCGTGGGCGCCGTCTTGGTGTACCTGTTCCTGCGGGTACAAGTGTGGTCCAAGCCCGACGCCACCTCTGTGGCATCACACGGCCTGTGGGTCGGCATCATTGGCTGGATGGCCAGCTCCCTGCAAGGAGCCATGAGCGCGGGTGTGATCCGGGCCAGTCCGACCTCATCAAATGCGCCCTTCACCTCAGAAGACCTCCTATCGGCCCTGGCTTGGCCGATCGCCGCGTCCTTGGTGGTCCATGCCTTGGGCCAGTGGAGCTACCCGGCCCCCAAATCCCCGCACAGGTACGCCGAACTCACCGTCCGCAGGATCCGCGATTTCCTCCCGGCGAAACTCGCCTGGACAACAGTCTTGATCGTTGCCTATGCCGGTACCGCCACAGTCTCGATTGCAGCCCTGCCCGCTCACGCTCCGGTGCGCCCCGTCCCCGCTCCCCCATCATCAATAGGAACGACGGTCTACACAGGCCAGGGCCAGGATGGAAGGATCGCGGGTTCGGAACTTGCCGGGTGGCTTGGCGGCGCCTTAGTGGTTCTTGTTGCAGGGACCTGGCTCGTCCTGGTACTCATCGCACGGCGGCGCCAACTGGAGACGCTAAGCAGCGACGACAACCGCACGCTTCGAGCCATTGCAGCCAACAGGCTGCTGCGGACCGTTGCCACCATCGCCGCAGGCCTCGCCAGCATCGCGGGAAATTTTGCCGCCCTCCCGACGCCTGGGGCAACGTGGCAATCGTCGTGGTTCAACGTTTTGGGTCTTGTCAACATGGCTGTGCTGCTGGTCATGTGGTGGTGGAAGGTGCCGGTCCTTCCTTCGCTTCAGGCATCGGCGAAAGCCATCAGCGGCACTGCTCTCCGCGCCGATCCCCGCACCCACGGCGCAGCAAAACTCAGCGTTTCCCTCGGAGCGGTCCTGGGAGTCGCTGCCGTCTTGCCGCTTGTGACACTGGTGTTCTGGTTCGGTTTCATTCCGGTAGAAGGCCAGCGCTCCCTTGCCCCGGCGATTGTCGTCACCGTGTCTGCCGTCCTGGTCCTGCTCACCATTGCCGCAGGCGAGTTACTGATCGCCCGCAACTATGGCCACCCGGAGGTGCCCCTCGGTTGGCCTCGGCAGCCGGTGTCCAAGGGGTTGCTCACCTTCAGCATTGTTTCGGCCACGGTCTTTGCGGTAACGCTCGTCCTTACAGGTACAGGCCAATCACTCCTGGTCGGCCCACCCGCCTGGCCCGCCAACCTCTTTCTCACGATGGGGGTCGGACTGATGGGCGCTGCCGCGATCCTGGCCACGCGCCGTCGTCGAGGTCTTCCTGAAGTGGGGGACGAGAGCGGGCTTGATGCCGCACTGCGCGCCATTTCGATGTACCGGATTGTCCGAACCCTGGCAGCATTCCTTCTGGCACAGTCAGCGGTGATGATGCTTGGCAACGCCGAAGCATGGGGAACAATGTTCCCGGCTTTCAATCAGCTGGGACCGAGTCCTGTGTACATGACAGGAGTCGTTGTAGCCGTCATTGCCGTCGTCGTCGCGGTTACGCCTGTCCGGAGCCTTTTCCGGGCGATTCCCAGGGGCACCGAACCCAAGCAGAACCAGCCGACGCCATGACCGCCGGAATCTCCATCGACCTCGCAGATCCGGTTCCGCCCTACGAACAGATCCGCCGGCAGCTCAGCTCCCTGATCGCCGTCGGGGTCCTGGAACCTGGAAACCGCCTGCCAACAGTGCGCAGCCTGGCCGCGGACCTAGGCATCGCCGCGGGGACGGTAGCGCGTGCCTACAAGGAACTTGAGCAGTCCGGCGTCATCGAATCACGACGCCGGAACGGCACTGTCGTCGTCGGGCCGCCTCGGGCGCCGCACCGTGTGGCGGGCGGAGACGCTGCGGTGATCGCCGCCGTCGACGGCTTGATCCTGGCCGCCCGCGACGCGGGTGTGGGTGACGCAACGCTCATTGATCTTCTTCGTGGACGGCTGGCGGTTAATGGGCACGGTACAAGTAAGCTTGAACCGTGATTCCCACCCCGTATGAAGACCTCCTGCGTGACGTCATGGCCAACGGCACACACAAATCGGACCGCACCGGCACCGGAACGCGCAGCGTTTTCGGCCGCCAGCTGAGGTTCGATCTCGCCGGGAGCTTCCCGCTCATCACCACCAAGCGGGTCCATTTCAAGTCCGTGGCCGTGGAACTGCTGTGGTTCCTGCGCGGGGATTCGAATGTGAAGTGGATGCAGGACCAGGGAGTGACCATCTGGGACGAGTGGGCGGACGCGGACGGCGAACTCGGCCCCGTCTACGGCGTGCAGTGGCGCAGCTGGCCCACCCCCGACGGCGGCCACATCGACCAGATCTCCGAAGTGATGAAGAGCCTCGCCGCGAACCCGGACTCCCGGCGCCACATCGTCTCCGCATGGAATGTTTCCGAACTCAAGGACATGGCGCTGCCGCCGTGCCACGCGTTCTTCCAGTTTTACGTTGCCGACGGCAAGCTCTCCTGCCAGTTGTACCAGCGCTCGGCCGACACTTTCCTGGGTGTCCCCTTCAACATCGCCTCCTACGCCCTCCTGACGCTCATGGTGGCCCAGCAGCTCGGCCTCGAACCCGGCGAATTCGTGTGGACCGGGGGCGACGTCCACGTCTACGACAACCATGTGGAGCAGGTCGCGGAGCAGCTGAGCCGTGAACCGTACGAGTACCCGCAGCTGAAGATCCTCCGCAAGCCGGACTCCATCTTCGACTACACCGTTGACGACTTCGAGGTGGTCGGCTACCGCCACCACCCCACCATCAAGGCACCGATCGCGGTATGAGCGCACCTTCCTCCGAGGATCCGGCCCAGCTTCCCGGCGTCATCTTCACGCAGGAAACCGCTGCCAGAATGACCGGCATCGGCATGATTTGGGCGCAGACCAAGTCCGGCGTCATCGGCAAGGACGGGACCATGCCGTGGCAGCTGCCTGAAGACATGAAGCACTTCAGCCGGATCACCACCGGGCACCCCGTCATCATGGGCCGGCGGACCTGGGAATCATTCCCGGAAAAGTACCGTCCCCTTCCGGGCCGCACCAACATCGTGGTGACCCGCAACGAAAAGTGGGCATCCACGCCCGAGGCCCAGGGCGCCGTCGTGGTTTCCTCCCTGGACGAGGCACTGCTGGAATCCCAGTTTGCACCCGGAGGCCAGAAGGTGTGGATTGTCGGCGGTGGCGACATCTACCGCCAGTCCATGGGTATCGCCAACCTGGCGGTCATCACCATCATCGACACCGATGTGGAGGGCGACACCTACGCGCCCGAACTCGGCGATGACTGGACCTTTGACACCATGGCGCCCGCCGAAGGGTGGCTCACCGCCAAGAACGGCACCAACTACCGGTTCACTACATGGCGCCGGAACGCAAGCCAGAAAAGCCAGGAAGACTAAGCATGCTGAAAAAACCCGAAACCCTGTTCGTACTGGGCTACATGCTGCTGCCGCTCTTCGCCCTGCTCTCAGCCATTGTTGGCCTGACCATGATCCTGGGCGGCAACAAGATCGTTGGAATCATCGTCCTGGTGGTCGTGACGCAGGTGTTCACCTTCGGTGCCTTCTTTGCCCTGCGCAAGCGCAAGGCCGCCCTGCTGCAGGAGTCGGACGCACTGCCTGCTCCCCGCGACTGAGTCAGCAGCATCACTGTGGTGGGTGCCGGCGTCGTGCTTCGCGTGCGTGACGTAACCAACAGCGGCACTTTGCTTCGAAAGTTTAGACTTGGTGAATGACTACAGCAGCTAATCCGTCCGTTGGACTGGTCGGTTGGCGTGGCATGGTCGGCTCAGTCCTGATGCAGCGCATGCAGGAAGAGAACGACTTCGCCAACATCAACCCGGTATTTTTCTCCACCTCGAACGCAGGAGGTGCCGCCCCGTCCTTTGCAGAGGGGGCAGGCAAGCTCGAGGACGCGTTCGATATTGAGACCCTTGCCAAGCTGCCGATTATTGTCACCGCGCAGGGCGGCGACTACACCAAGCAGGTCCATGGTGAACTCCGTAGCCGCGGCTGGGACGGCCTCTGGATCGACGCTGCCTCCACCCTGCGCATGAACGATGACTCGATCATCGTGCTGGACCCCATCAACCGCGACGTCATCGACGCCGGACTCTCCGGCGGCGTGAAGGACTTCATCGGCGGAAACTGTACGGTCTCCTGCATGCTCATGGGCCTCGGCGGCCTGTTCAAGAACAACCTTGTGGAGTGGGGCACGTCCATGACGTACCAGGCCGCTTCCGGCGGTGGAGCGCGCCATATGCGCGAACTCCTCAACCAGTTCGGCACGCTCAACAACGAGGTCAGCAGCGAACTGGACGACCCGGCATCGGCCATCCTGGAGATCGACCGCAAGGTGCTTGCCACCCAGCGCACCGGGGTTGACGCCACGCAGTTCGGCGTGCCGCTCGCGGGCTCGCTGATTCCCTGGATCGACGCCGACCTCGGCAACGGCCAGTCCAAGGAAGAGTGGAAGGCCGGCGTCGAGACCAACAAGATCCTCGGCACCGGAACCGGAACCGCGGGCAAAGACCACATCGCCATGGACGGCCTGTGCATCCGCATCGGAGCCATGCGTTCCCACTCCCAGGCCCTCACGCTGAAGCTGCGCGAAGACCTGTCCGTGACGGAGATCGAAAACCTCCTGGCCAAGGACAACGAGTGGGCCAAGGTTGTTCCGAACACCAAGGAAGCCTCCATGGCAGACCTGACCCCGGTTGCGGCATCAGGCACGCTGGACATCCCCGTGGGCCGTATCCGCAAGCTCGAAATGGGTCCGGAGTACATCAGCGCCTTCACCGTGGGCGATCAGCTCCTGTGGGGCGCAGCCGAGCCCCTGCGCCGCATGCTCAACATTGTGACGGGCAAGCTCTAGGCTTCTCCGCCTCTCGTTCGAAACCCGCTGTTCCGCTGCTTTCCCGCAACGGAACAGCGGGTTTTCGACGTTCTGGCCTCGACAAGGCAGTCTTCACTTGCCGTTCCACTTCCCACGGCCTGCCGAGATCCTGCCACTCGATTCGGATAACGTCCCAGCCCAATGCATTGAGTGCTTTCTCACGTCTCCGTTCCTGAAAGACCACCTCGTCAGTGGGCGCATAGTCGAAGTACTTGGTACGGCCGTCGAACTCGAGAATAACTTTGCTGTCCGGCCATCCGAAGTCTCCGCGGTAGCGACCGATGGGAGTATCGACTTCGAGCTGAAGCACGGCTTCCGGGATTCCCAGCCTCTCCAAAAGAGCACGCGTCCGGGTCTCGCCCACAGATTCGGAACGGCCATCCATTGCGTCCAGCACCCGCCGCAAGCGTCGAGCGCCTCTCGTGATCCGGCCCCCGTCCACATAAGCCTGAATCAACACCGGATCCGCCCCTCTGCGAAGGGCTTGGTCTGCGACCACCAGTGCCCGTTCGAATTCCAGGGTCCGGGCACAATCGACGACAGTGCGCTCCAGGCTCGTCACTCTGGCGGGTCGCCCCCAAGGAGTCAGGACCTCAACAATCTCGGCAGCTTCCAGCGCTGCACCATGTGCCCGTACATCCTCCCCGGAACTTGTCTGGGCCGGCGAGAACGGCGTGGTGACGTGCACCAGGGGCCCACCATCCCACGGTGCGCATCCATGCAGGCGCGCGGCACTGGCATGGCTGTAAAGAATGGCCGAGCGCGAACTAAGCTGGTGTGCTTGGATTCTCAGCAGGTCCTGCTCCCAGGGAGGTCGGCGACGCCAGTCTGAGCTTCGGGCGTATGCGCCCCGTCTTACCCGAATAAGCTTGCCGGAGCGCACACCCGCTGTCAGCACGCGGGCGCCCAAGCCTTTTCCTGCGAGGTCCGACGTAACAGCAATGGTGCTGTCAGGCCAATTGGCGGCTATTAGTGCATCCAGTTTTCGCGATTGCATGCATTCATCGTGAGTTGGTCCAGGATGTCAGGACATCCCATTTCCGCCGTATGTGGACAAGTGCTGCATCAAACCATGCCCGCGCGGAGACGGCCCTTGGCGCGCAGCCCCTAATAACGTCGCGGACCCGCAACAACGTCGTTGGGCTGCAACGAAACAGCGGGCCGACAACGACTTTGAGGCGTAGCGAGCAGGTCAGCCGGCCATGAACTTCAGGTAGGCCCGGCCCTGTGCCTGGAACGACCGTTCCGCCGCCGGCCCCAACGTCCCCGCGAACGGCTCAGGCTCGACTCCGATGGTCTTGCCACTCGCCGTCCTCGCCCAAGTCCCGATCACTTCACCCCCGGAGACGATGATCCGCTTGAACACGCCATTCTTTCCCGGGACCACCAACTCCGCGAATTCAGGGGCAAGGACCAGGCTCCGGTCCTGGTAGCCGAGCAGGTATTCGTCGAACCCGGGAAGAGCCAGCAATGAGCGCGAGCCGGGGACGCCGTCGTCGAGCATTGCAGCTGACTCCGGCGAGAGCCAGTAGCTGGTGCCGCCGGACTCCAGCTCAACCAGGCCGTCCCGGACTGTAGCGAGGGCAGCCCGCGCCTCCTTCAAGGGGATCTGGCTCCACCACGAGAAATCCTTGATGGTGGCCGGCCCGCGACTCCTCAGATAGCGGAAGAGCAACTCAGCGATGCCTTCCTCCCTGTCCAGCTCCCGTGACTGGTGGATCCATTCATCGAAAGGCACAAACAGCTGCTGCACGCCCACCTTGCCGTTGGACACCGCCATGGGCCCCTGAACCAGCCATGCACGCTGGCAGAGGCTGCCGAGCAGGTGGATGCCGCGTTGGGCTTTGGTGAGCTGGCCGGCCTCCTCGAACGCGAGGAAAAGCTGCTCGCGGCTTGCGCCCGGCGCGCCTTCGGTTTTGAGCGTGTCGAAAGTTGTGAAGGCGATGTCCCGGCAGTGGGCTATGTCGTCGGGCGTGATGGCAAGTTCCCGGTGGCGCCCGGCCACCATGTTCATCAAGCGGCCGCTGGTGATGCCCAGGATCCAACGGAGGTCCTCTGGTGCCAGCAGATGCAACGTGCCGCGCATCGGCCACGAACGCACCACCGTCCCGGCGTCGAGGGCCGCCCGGACGTCGGAGGCCGCAATACCGGGAACCCGCTGCCCCACCGCCCACAGCGCAGCGCCAAGGTCCTGTGCCTGCATGGCGGTCATCCAACGGACGGCATCGGGGACGGTCGGAAGGCCGTTACCCAACAGGCCTTGGGCGGCGAGCCGCAAGCGGCCCAGGACGCGCGGGGTGAGGGGTGCAGGCATGCTTCATCCTAAAAGGACCGGCAAGTACAGGGAACCTTGCCGCGCCTCCCAGCCGTCACCCAGCAGCGGCTCCTAGGATGAATTCATGCTTTTTGGTGATCTCGCTCCGTTTGTGCGGCCATTGAGCCGGTGGTTGGCAACCGCCGGCTGGTTCTGCACGCTCGTGGGACTTGGCTCCGGGCTGATCGTGGCGGTGGGAACGGGAGTAAGCCTCTCCCCCTCCATGCAAGCCATCCAGACCGTCAGCTTGGTGGCAACCGCTGCGGCGGCGCTGCTGATCGGAACGGCAGCGGCCAGCCAGCCCCTTGCGGATCGCCACGACGACGCCCCGGAACCCTGGTACTACCCCGCCGCGGCAGCGCAGGTCCGCAGCTTCCTCCTCGGAGCGATCGTGCTGCTGCTCGGCTTGGTGGGATTCGCCACGGCCGGCGTGTTCATGCCGAGCGGCCCGTCGCCGCAAAGCATCGCGTTCAGCCAGATCTTCCTGTTGGGATCGGTCAGCTGCGGACTCACGTTCCTGCTGCTCAACAAGGTGCTGCCAATCGCCGAACGCCGCACACGCTAGCCCACACGCGCCGAGGGGCGGGATCTCAACCCTAAGCCACGCCCTATACACCCGAAAGCTTGCCCCTCGCGGGAACACGCGAGGGGATTAGAGGCTGGCGCCGATCAGCAGCGGCTCCGGGTGCAGTTCAATGCCGAAGCGTTCGACGACGCCAGCCCTCACCTCGCGCGCGATGGCGAGCATATCCTCCGTGGAGGCCGAGCCTCGGTTGGTGATGGCCAGGGTGTGCTTGGTGGACAGGGAAGCCCGCCCCCCGGAAACGCTGGTCTCCTCCAGCCCGAAGCCCTTGCCGAATCCGGCATGGTCGATCAGCCACGCAGCGGAGAGTTTCACCAGGCCGTCTGAACCGGCCGGATACTTGGGAGCATTCTCCGGCAGCCCTGCCGCCTGGTCGGCGGGGACAATGGGGTTGGTGAAGAAGGAACCCGTGGAGTAGGTGTCGCGATCGGACGCGTCCAGGACCATGCCCTTGGATCCCCGGAGCCGCAGGACTTCCCGGCGGACGTCGTTCGAGTAGGCACGCTTGCCTGCCTCTACGCCCAGCGCCCGGGCCAATTCCGCGTAGCGGACCGGGGCGCTCATCCGGCCCAACGGCAGCTGGAACTCCACGGTCAGGACCACGTAGCGCGGGGATCCCTCAATGGTGGTTTGCTTCAGGATTGAGTCACGGTAGCCGAACTTCAGCTCGGAATTGGTGAAGCTCCGGACAGCGTTGCGCTCCCGGTCCCACGTCCGGACCGCGGCAATGGTTTGTGACACGTCCGCGCCGTACGCGCCAACGTTCTGCACCGGGGTGGCGCCCGTGGCACCCGGGATGCCGGACAACGCCTCCAAGCCTGACCACGCGTGCAGCACGGAATATTCCACCAGCGCATCCCAGTTGTGGCCCGCCTGTACCACCACGGAGACACCGCCGCAGCTGTCCTCGGAGTTCACGGTAAAGCCCTCGGAAGCGATTTTTACCACGGTGCCGGGGAAACCGTCGTCGGAGATCAGCAGATTGGACCCGCCGCCAATAATCAGGAGTTTCTCCCCCGCGGCGTCTGCCGAGCGGACGGCGTCGATGATTTCGGCTTCGGTGCGGGCTTCAACATAGTTCCCTGCGGGGCCGCCGACGGCAGCTGTGGTCAAGTCTGAAAGAAGCATCTGGGTCACTAATCAAGCCTAACGGGCATCGGCCGGCTCCACCGACGAGGCCTTTTGCTTGCCCGCCAGGGGTGCCAGGAAGAAACTGACCACCAACAGCGCCAGAGGGGCCAGCAGCGAATGGAGGATGCCGAAATGCTCTGCCAGCAATCCAAGGAGCGGAGGACCGCACAGGAACGCCCCGTAGCCGATGGTTGACACCACGGAGACGCGGGCGGCGGCATGAACGGGATCATCGGCGGCAGCAGACATTCCGACGGGGAAGCCCAACGAAGCGCCCAGTCCCCACACCGCCAGCGCAACGAACGCAAGCCACGGAACCGGTGAAAACACGAAAAGCGCAAGACCCACGACGGCGGTGGCCGAGCACCAGCGCATCACCAGCACCCGCCCGAACCGGTCGAGGATGACCGTCCCCGTGAAGCGACCGATGGTCATGAACGTCACGAACACCCCGTAACCTACGGCGCCCGCTGCGTCGCTTTGGCCGTGCCCGTCTGCCAGTGCCAGAGCCACCCAGTCACCCGCCGCACCCTCAGCCAAAGCCAGGCCAAGGACAAGGACTCCGATCAGCAGCGTCCGGCGGTCACGCCATGCGAGGGCCACAAGCCGTTTGTTGTCCAGCGGTGCGGTTGCCTTGCCGCCCTCTTGGCCGGCCGGCGTTGGAGTAATAACAGGCAGCGGGCCCGTGGAGGGGTCCCGGAAGGTATCGGTCTCGTGGGGGCTGAATTTAGTGGTGGCTTGGGCGGTCTTTTCCGAACGGAACCAGAAGCCGGCAGTCACCACCGAGGCCGTCACCACGAAGCCGGAAATCAGGAAGTGCCAGAACACCGGCATGTGCACGGCAGCTGCCCAGGCCCCGAAGCCCGCCGCAGCCACGGTTCCCAGGCTGAACGCGCCATGCAGGTGCGGCATGATGTGCCGTTCAAGTTCACGTTCAAGCGCCGCACCCTCGACATTGGACGCCGTATTCCAACTCGCCGTACCCAGGCCGAGGACCACCAGTCCTGCGGCAACCACCAACGGATTGGCGGCAAGCGAGGTCCCGATGCCGACCACAATCAGCCCCGCCCCCACCATGCAGCTGCCGATTCTCGTGGTGAGCTTGGGACCGAGTCGAAGCACGATGAGGCCCGAGGCTGAAATCGAGATGAAGGACGCCACCGTCATGCACATCAGCAACAGCCCGATGCCGCCCGGAGTCAGGTCCAGGCCATCCCGGATGGCCGGCAGCCGGGACACCCAGGTAGCGAAGGCCACCCCGCTGGCAGCATAGGACGCCAGAACAGCGGCGCGCCACCGCAACATCGCAGTCGCAGTGGCGCTCGCTTTGCTGCCGTGTGGGGTGGTGTTCTGTTGGTTCAAGAGACCTTCACAACCGCCTGCGACTTCATGAGGACTTTCTGTCCGGCCGCTACCACGGTGAGGTCGATGCGGGCGGTGCGGGCATCGGCGTCGAGCGCTCCCACCACGCCGGTGACGTCAATGACAGCGCCGGCCTCATCCGTGCCGGTTGTGTCGGCGACCAGGACGGGCTTGGTGAAGCGCGTCTGGTAATCGACGACGGCGGCAGGGTCGCCTGCCCAGTCGCTCACCAACTGGACTGCGGCGCCCATGGTGAACATGCCGTGGGCGATGACGCCAGGGAGTTCCACGGAGGTAGCGAACGCTTCGTTCCAGTGGATGGGGTTGAAGTCCCCCGACGCCCCTGCGTACTTCACCAGGTCCTGGCGGGTGACGGGAATGCTCCGCGTGCCGATCTCCTGGCCAACGCTGAGTTCTTCGAATGTGTGGCTCATGGTTACTGTCCCTCTCCGCGGACCAAAATGGACGAGGTGGTGGTGGCGACCTTCTCGCCGGCTTCCGTGGAGATTTCGGAGCGTGTGGTGATCATCGCTCCCCCACCCATGGCCCGGACGCCGTCGACATGCAGCTCGGCTACCAGACGGTCGCCGGCAACGATCGCGCGGTGGTGCGTGAACCGCTGGTCGGCGTGGACCACCCGGGAGAAGTCGATGCCCGATTCGGGATCCTCAACCAGTTGGGCATCGGCACGTTGGGCGACAATAATGGCGAACGTTGGCGGTGCCACGAGGTCGCTGTGGCCCAGGGCCTTTGCTGCCTCAACATCGAAGTGCGCCGGATTGGTGGCCTTCACGGCCTTGGCGAACTCGCGGATTTTTTCACGGCCGACGTCGTAAACCTCTGCGGCAGGGTAGCTGCGGCCCTGCAGGTCCGGATTGATACTCATGGTCCAACCCTATCGGGCGGCGGCTTCCCGGGCAGCGTGAAAACCGCGGGCACGCTACTTCTTGTAGCTCTTGCGGATCTTCTGGCCCCGGACCACCATTCCGGTGACGTGCAGGATCAAGCCGACACCGATCACGGGCAAAGAGGCCATGGCCAGCGCCTGGTTCCCTGTGGTGTTCCCAACAATGGACAGGATGAGTCCCACAGCGATCAGCCCCATGGCGCTGAAAACCAGCGCTTTGTAGGAGGTGGAGGCGGTGGCCCAGAATTGTTCTAGCACCGTCCAAGTCTAGCGGGGTGGGTGCGAGGGGTTGGCTTTCAAGGGAAAGAAGTGGAAAGAAGCGCTTTTTAGGGTCGGGATGTCGCCCCTCGCCGCAACGGGAGGTCAGAAGAGCGAGTCCTGCAAGGCCGGGATCTCGGTCGTGTGCGGACCGAATTCGATCTTGCGGCCCTTCAATGCGCCCAGGTCGGCAACGAAGCTGCCCTCGACCTCGTTGCCTGCAGCGTCCGGCAGGCCCGCCAAGGCGATCGCCCCGGACAGTGAGTGGATCCGCAGACCGTGCCCGCCGTCGTCGAACGTTGCCGGGTAGCGGTGACGCACGCCGCCCGGACGGACAGTGCAGAGGGTGTCGGCCAGGGCGGGCCTGTCCCGCTCTTCCTCCACAACGGCAAAACCGGTCATGGCCAGCCCGCCCAGCAAGCTGCGCACGCGCCCGGCGTGCTGCCGGTTCACGGCTGAAAGCTCGACGGCGTCGCGCGGCTCCACGAGTCCGGCCACCTTGGCAGCGGAACGGACCTGCTGCACGAGGCCGAGCTCGCGGGTCACAAGGTCCTCCAGGACCCGGACAACACGGCCATCTTCGGCATGGGCCACGTAGGAAGCGTGAACCGCTCCCTGCTCCGCGAGCCTGTTCCATTTGCGCGGCGCCGACGCGGTACCGATTTTGGTAGCCCCGTTCGCGAAGGTAGCCACGTAGAGCCAATGCGGTTGCATCAGGTACGCGCGGAGGCCCGTGGGAACGGAGCCGCCCCGGTGGAAGTCGTGCATCAGCCGGGAATCATCGCGGGCGAAGCAGGTCCCGCATTGCTTGCCCCGTTCAGCAGGAGAGCCACTGGGGCAGGGAACGTGCGTGCGCTCTCCCGGGCCGTGGACCTTGCTGTGGCCCAGGCACCACAAACCGGGGGAAACGCGCAGGCCCAGGGCTGAGCCCCGGGCCAACGCAACATCAGTGAACTCCGACTCCGGCGACCAAAGCCTCAACGCCGCAGAGAACGAGTCCCATACGACTCCGTGGACGAGCATATTTACTTGACCGGCATGCCTACAGCGAAGGCTGGACTCCGAAGGCGACGGCGAGCTTCATGATCTTCTCGGCGCGGCCCAGGCGCGGGAGGTCGGAGCCGTCGCGGATCACGCGGCCGTTGGCTTCGAAGTCGTTCATGAAGTCGGTGGCCCAGGCGACATCGGATGGCGTGGGGCTGATGACCTCGTTGATCACAGTGGTCTGGTCAATGGCCAGGCAAAGCTTGCCGGTCATGCCCATGGTCACGGTGATTCCGGTCTGCTCGCGCAGGATGGGGTGGTTGGTGCCGACGGTGGGGCCATCGATCGGTCCCGGCAGGTTGCCGACGCGGCTGGCGACGACGAGCTTGGCCCGCGGGTACGCCATGGCTTCCGGGGTGGCCGCCATGCCGGTGTCGCGGCGGAAGTCGCCCGAACCGAACGCGAGCCGGAATGCTCCCTGCGCACGGGCAATGTTGTTGGCTTCCTCGATGCCGAGGGCGGACTCAACCAGCGGAATAACGGGAGTCTTGCCGTCCATGCGGTGGTAGGACTCGGTGACCTGGTCGGCGGACTCGGTCTTGGCCAGCATCACGCCGAGCAAGCCGGGAGTTCCGCGCAGTCCTGCGAGGTCGTCGGCCCAGAACTTGCTGGTGGCATCGTTGATGCGGACCCAGGCCTGGCCACCTGCGGTCAGCCAGTTCACCACGTTCTCGCGTGCAGCGTCCTTCTGGGACGGGTCCACGGCGTCTTCGATGTCAAGAATGATGGCGTCAGCGCGCGAACCCGCGGATTCGTCGAAAAGCTCCGTTTTCATCGCGTTCACAAGAAGCCATGAGCGGGCGATGTCGGCGGGAATGTTGCGGGTGGGCCGAATGGATTCGGCGGCGATGCTAGACGTCATGTATCTACCGTATCTGCCCTGCCGCCCGCTAGGCGAAGAATTCGGCCTCCTTGTGAGGATCAATACGAACTAAACCCCATATGACTGTGGAGTCCCGCAGTATGAACGTCCGACGGCGGTCCGCGCCAGTCATTTCAGGCGCACCTGTCGCTGTTGTTCACGGGACTCAATACGGCGTCTTTGAGTCCTCCGATTGCCGAACGTGGCTCAGGATTTCGCCCCGTTTCGGGCTGTTTCGCAGCGTTTCCGGGCGTTACCGCGCCACTTCCCACACGCCGTCGCCATGGGCTTTCATCGTTCCCAAGCCGTTGCGCAAGGTCCCCGGCCATTGCGTTAGCCGGCTCACCCGACACCCAACCCAACCCACCCCAACCCATCGAAAGTAGCTCCCATGAAACTGCATCTGCCCCTCCTGAGCGTCGCGGCCGCCGTCGTACTAGCGCTGACGGTGAGCGGCTGCGGCGGTGCAGCCGAAGCCGGACAAGGCGGCCAGCCTGGCAACGAAGTCAAAGAACTTCGGTACCAGGGCTCGGCCAACAACGTGACTTTCCCCGAACTGGCGGCAGACCTCGGATACCTGGGCGACCTGAAACTCGACTGGGTGGGTAACACCACCAGCGGTCCCCAGGACATCCAGTCCGCTGCGACGAACCAGACAGACTTCGGCGGCGCTTTCTCCGGCGCGGTAGTCAAGCTGATCGAGGCCGGAGCCCCCGTCAAGGCTGTGGTCAACTACTACGGTTCGGATGAGAAAACCTTCAGCGGCTACTACGTCAAGGCGGACAGCTCCATCAAGGAACCCCGTGACCTGATCGGAAAAAAGATCGCGGTCAACACCCTTGGCGCCCACCATGAAGCCGTCATCAACAGCTACCTGACCAAGAACGGCCTGAGCCAGGACGAGATCAAGCAGGTCCAGCTGGTTCCTTTGGCCCCCAACGACACGGAAGAAGCAATCCGCCGCGGACAGGTGGATGCGGGCACCCTGGGCGGTGTCCTCCAGGACCGGGCCATTGAGGCCGGCGGCCTGCGGTCCCTGTTCAGCGATGTTGGACTTTTCGGCAACTTCGCCGGCGGCCAGATCGTCCTCCGCAGCGACTTTATTGAAAAAAACCCGAACACCACACGCACCTTCACCACGGGCGTTGCCAAGGCCATCAAGTGGGCTGCGGAAACACCGCGTGATGAAGTCATTGCCCGGTTCACCAAGATCATCGAAAGCCGCGGACGCAACGAAAGCACGGCAAACCTGAAGTTCTGGAAGAGCCCCGGCGTGCCGGATGCAGGCGTGATCCAGGACCAGGACTTCACGCGGTGGGAAGCGTGGCTGAACTCGGCCGGAATCGTCAAGGACAAGCTGACGCCGTCCAAGTACTACACCAACGACTTCAACGATCTCGCCGCTGCGAAGAAGGGATGACCATGACCGCGAAGATCAGCCTCAGAAACGTCAGCAAACAATTTACGGTCCGGGCCTCGAAGTCCACTCCCGCGACGACGCTCACAGCCATCGATTCCCTCAGCCTGGATGTCCGCGACGGCGAATTCCTGACCCTGGTGGGGCCCAGCGGTTCGGGCAAAACCACACTTCTGGACCTGCTTGCCGGGCTTTCCACGCCCACCTCGGGAGAGGTATTGGTGGACGGCAAGGCAGTAACCGGACCGGGCAAGGACCGGGCCGTGGTGTTCCAGCAGTACGCGTTGTTCCCTTGGCGCACGGCCTCGGCCAACGTGTCGATCGGGCTTGAAGGAGCCGGCCCGGATGGCAGGAAACTGAACCGCCGTGAGCGCGCCGCGAAAGCCAGCGAGTACCTGGCGCTGGTGGGCCTGGCGGGCTTCGAGGACCGCTACCCGCACGAGCTGTCCGGCGGTATGAAGCAGCGTGTAGCCATCGCCCGGAGCCTGGCCTACGAGCCGGATGTGCTGCTGATGGATGAGCCGTTCGCAGCCCTGGACGCGCAGACCCGCGAGCAACTCCAGGACGAGCTCCTCAGGATCTGGAAGGCCACGGGCAAGACGATCGTGTTCATCACCCACGGCATCGACGAAGCCGTGTACCTCGGCGAGCGCGTTGCCGTGCTCAGCGCCCGCCCGGGACGCCTCAAGGAAATCGTGGACATCAATATCCCGGACCGGGAGGGCGACGAGGACATCCGTTCCCACCCCGCCTTCGTGGAGCACCGCCATCAGGTGTGGACCCTGCTGCACGACGAAGTCCGCCGGGCACAGGACGCGGGCCACCGCAAGATCCTGCCCGACGGCAGCGCCCCTGACGAACCCGCCACCATCCCCGAAAGGAGCGCAGCCTGATGACCACCACGCTTACGCAAAAAGAAGCGGCACCCCAGGCCGGCGTCGTGACCGGTGCGAGGACCGCCGTCGCACCTTCCCGCACGCAGGACCCCCACAAGGAACGTTCGACGCCGGCAGCCAGCCGGGTCCGGCGGGTCACCGCGGCGCTGGGCTCGGGCTTGTGGAAGTCCGCAGCGATCGTGGCGTTCCTGGCGCTGTGGGAGCTGGGGCCGACGTACCTGGCGAGTCCATCGACGCGGGTGTTCCTGCCTCCGCTGCATGAGGTCCTGCTGGCGTGGGGAAAGCTGTTCGAATCCGGGACCATCCAGGGCCATATCGCGGCCAGCCTGACCCGCTCGGTAGCCGGCTTCGGCGCGGCCCTGGTGGCGGGCGTTTCGCTGGGCCTCCTCATCGCTTGGTACGGACGACTGAACTCGGTGCTGAACCCGTTGCTGGAACTGTTCAGGAACACGGCAGCGCTGGCCTTGCTGCCGGTGTTCACGCTGCTGCTGGGCATTGGCGAGGAATCCAAGATCAGCATCGTGGCGTACGCTGCGTTCTTCCCGGTCCTCCTGAACACGATCGCCGGTGTGAAGACCGTGGACCCGCTGCTGATCAGGGCTGCGCGGTCGCTGGGACTCAACAGCTTCCGGCTGTTCCAGAAGGTCATCCTGCCCTCTGCCGTTCCCACGATCTTCACGGGCATCCGCATGGCCGGCACCGCGTCCATCCTGGTGCTGATTGCTGCTGAAATGGTGGGCGCCAAGGCCGGTTTGGGCTACCTGATCGTGAACGCGCAGAGCAGCTTCCTGATCCCGGACATGTACGCGGGCATCCTCACGGTGTCCTTGCTGGGACTCGGCGTGAACTTCCTGCTGGTCGGACTTGAACGGCACTTCTCCCGTTGGCGGACCGCCGTGGGCGCCGCAGCTTCCTAGAAACCACCCCCGCGGCATCCGCCGCAACCATCACAACAAGTAAGGAAACAGAACCATGACCGTCATTACCGAAACCAAGCTCGAATTCGCCAAACTCGGTTCACGCATCGGCGCCGAAATCCGCGGGCTGGACATCAGCGGAGACCTCAGCGAGGACACTGTTGCGCAGATCCGGGCAGCGCTCAACGAACACAAGGCGCTGGTGTTCCGGGAGGCGAACATCCTCAGCGATGAGGCACAGGTGAAGTTCGCTTCGCACTTCGGCCCGCTCACCAAGGCGCACCCGACAGTGGCATCGGTGGAGGGCGAAGAGAACGTCCTTCCCGTGGACAGTGAGAACGGCTCGGCCAACAACTGGCACACGGACGTCACTTTCGTGGTCAACCCGCCGCAGGCTTCCACGTTGCGCAGCATCGACCTGCCCGCCTACGGCGGCGAGACCCTGATCGCGTCCTCGGCCGGCGCCTACCAGGACCTCCCCGATGAGCTGCGCACCTTTGCCGATTCCCTGTGGGCCATCCACACCAACGATTACGACTACTCGGTGCCCAAGAACCTGGAACACCAGAACGCCGAGGAACGCCGCAAGGAATTCACCCGGCTGAAGTTCGAGACGGCCCACCCTGTAGTGCGGGTCCACCCTTTGACCGGCGAGCGCGGATTGTTCATTGGGGGCTTCGCGCAACGGCTCAGGATCGTGGGCTTGTCCAACACCGAATCGAAGGACATCATCCGTCTGCTGCAGGCGTATGTGACACGTCCGGAGAACGTGGTCCGGGTGAATTGGGAGCCGAACCAGGTGGTCCTGTTCGATAACCGCATCACACAGCACTACGCACCGGACAACTACGACGGCCAGCCGCGCAAGCTCAACCGGGTGACCATTGCCGGTGACATCCCGCTCAGCATCGAAGGCAAGCCGAGCCAGGCGCTCCAGGGCGACTCAAGCACGTACTCGGTGGTCGCTCCGGTGACTGCGCCTGCCGTTTCGTAGGGGCCTGTATGTGTTGCTGTTTTAACCCGGCTGAGTCGCCGTCGGGATCGTTCCAAACGCCGGGAACGATCCCGGCTGCGACTCAGTCCGGGTTAAGGTCAGTCCGGGTTAGGGGAGGTTGCTTCCGCGCGCCGTTGTCCACAGGCCATACCACTGCGCCCGGGTCATGTCCTTGGCCACTGCGGCCGCGTCGGCGCACGCTGTGATCCGGGCGGGATTGGTCGTTCCAACCACCGGCGAGATGCGGGCCGGGTGTTTCATCAGCCAGGCAAGCAGCACCGATTCAGGGGTTGTGCCGTGCACGCCGGCCAGTTCTTCGAGCATCGTCGCTGTTGCCGACTCAGCCAGGGACAGGTCACCGGACTTCGCACCCGTATAACGCCCTTGGGCCAAGGAACCGTAGGCCTGCAGCTCGATCCCGTGGGACATGCAGTACTCCAAGGTTCCGTGCGGGAAGCTGTAGCCCGCATCCCCGGGATGATTGACCAGCACGGTGCTCTCCAGCCAGTCGCTGCGAAGCAGGCTCATTTCAAGCTGGTTGGCCACGATGGGAGTCTCCAGCGCGTCCTGCAGGAAAGCGATCTGAGCGCCGGACATGTTGGACACACCCAATTGCCGCACCTTGCCTTCGGCCATTAACTGCCCGACGGCGTCAGCTACCTCGCGCGCGTCCATCAAAGGATCCGGCCGGTGAAGGAGCAGGACGTCCACGTAGTCCGTTTGAAGGCGTTTCAGGCTTTCGTTGACCCGTTCGAGAATCGCTTCACGGCTCAGGTCGTAGTGCGTTTGCAGGCCCCGCTCCCCCAGCCTGATTCCACACTTGGTTTGGAGCGTGATCTTTTCGCGCAGACCCTGCGAACGGGCGAGGACTTCGCCGAACACGGCCTCGGACTTTCCGTTGCGGTAAATGTCCGCATGGTCGAAAAGGCTTATCCCGATGCCCTGTGCAGCGTCCATCACGGCGGCGGCCTGGTCAATCTCGGCAGCACCGTAGGAAGTGCCGTCCCAAGGACCGCCGAGCCCCATGCAGCCATAGATGAGGCGTCCCCGCCCGTTCGCATTGGTCAATGTGGCTCCTTTAGGCCTTGGCAACGATCCAGGCCGTGGTGTCGGACGGCAGCTTTCCGTTGTCCAACGGACCGCTTGCGACGACAAGCTCACCTTCCGGCAGGTCAACGGGCTCCCCGCCGAAGTTCGTGACCGTGTGCCATCCGCCGGGCCGGCTGAAGTGCAGCACCTCGGCGTTGCCGGTCTCCACCCACTCGAGTTCTTCATCCGTTTGCAGTTCACTGCGCAGGCGGAGTGCCCGCCGGTACAGTTCCAGGGTGGAACCCTCGACGCCTTCCTGCTTTGCTACGGCGTAGTCCGCGAACCATTCGGGCTGGGGCAAGTGCGCCTGGCCGGTACCGAAGCCGAAGGAGGAGCCCTCCGCAGTCCACGGCAACGGGACACGGCAACCATCGCGGCCGATCTCCACGCCCGGGTTCCTGAAGAACGACGGGTCTTGGCGTTCGGAGTCGGGGATTTCCGTTACTTCGCGAAGACCCAGTTCCTCCCCCTGGTACAGGTAGGCCGAGCCCGGAAGCGCAAGCAGCAGGAGCGTCGCGGCGCGGGCGCGACGCAAGCCGAGTTCGACGTCGAGTTCCTCGGCCGGAGCGCCGGCAAGCAGCCAGCCTTTACCGTCCTGGCCCTTGGGCTCTCCGCCCGTGATGTCCTGTGCCGCGTTGGTTCCCTGCGCCACGGAACCGCCCTTGGGCAGGCCGTAGCGTGTGGCGTGCCGGACGACGTCGTGGTTGGAGAAGACCCACGTGGATGAAGCTCCGGACTCCTTGGCGGCCACCAGATTGTCCGTGATGATCTTCTTGAACGACGCGGCATCAAAGTCGGACTGCAGCAGGTCGAAGTTGAATGCCTGGCCGAGACCTTCCGGGCTGGCGTAACGGGCACGGCGGGACTCGTGGACCCAGGCCTCGGCCACAGCGGTGCGCGGCGGGTTGTACTCGTTGAAAAGCTTGCGCCACTCGGCGTACACCTCGTGGACTTCGTCGCGGTCCCAGAACGGGTGGGAACCGTCGATGAAGCCGTCGGTGCCGTGGGCCTTTGCCTCAAGGTCCGCCTTCATGGGCAGCGGCTCGGAAAGGTCTTTGGCCATGCCGTGGGCTACGTCGATGCGGAAACCATCCACGCCGCGGTCCGACCAGAAGCGCAGGGTCTTCAGGAAGTCCTCCCGGATCTCCGGGTTCTCCCAGTTGAAGTCCGGCTGCTCCTTGGCGAAGATGTGCAGGTACCACTGCCCCGGGGTGCCATCGGGTTCGGTGATCCGTTCCCAGATGGGTCCGCCAAACACCGAGTCCCAGTCCGACGGCGGCAATTCGCCGTTCTCGCCCTTGCCGTCACGGAAGATGTAGCGTTCGCGAGCCGCTGAGCCCTTGGGCGATGCCAGGGCTTCTTTGAACCATTCGTGACGGTCGGAGGAGTGGTTGGGGACGATGTCCACCACGATCTTGATGCCGGCTGCGTGCAGGGCAGCTGCCATCTCGTCGAAGTCCTCGAGCGTCCCGAGCTTCGGGTCCACGTTGCGGTAGTCGTCGACGTCGTATCCGCCGTCGGCGAGCGCTGACGGATAGAACGGGCTCAGCCAGACGGCGTCGATCCCCAGTTCCTTCAGGTAGGGAACCTTGGCCGTGATGCCCTTGATGTCGCCCAGACCGTCTCCGTTCGCGTCATAAAAGCTACGCGGGTAGATCTGGTAGACAGCCGCCTGGCGCCACCAGTTGGGATCGGACATGCGGTCTGCGTCGGTTCGGTGTGCCTGAGTGGCGGAGGTGCTCACGAAACTCCTTTGATTTAGAATCTAAATTTAGCTCCGGGACCAGTATGAAACGCCGGTCGCGGAAGGTCAATATTTGGTCTAGCCCTTGACGGCGCCTTGGGTGACACCGGCCATGACCCACCTCTGCGTGAAAAGGTAGGCAATGATTGCCGGTGCCATCGCCATCAGGTACGAGGCAAAAGACACGTGGTAGTTGTTGCTGAATTGGGTCTGGAACAGGTTTTGCCGGACCGGAAGCGTCTGCAGCGCCGGATCCGAAATGATCAGCGACGGCATCATGAAGTCATTCCACGCATAGAGGAAGGCAAAGATCCCTACTGTGGCGCTCATGGGTGCCAGGAGCGGGAAGATCAGCTTCCAAAAGGTCTGCCACGTGGTGGCTCCGTCAATCCTGGCGCTCTCTTCAAGTTCCATGGGGATTGAACGCAGAAACGCCGTGAAGAGCAGCACGCTGAAGCTCAGCTGGAACATGGTAGCCAAGAGGATGACGCCGAAAGGGTTGTCCAGTCCGAGGCGGCCCGTGAGTTGGATCTGCGGGAGGGCAACCACCGGGAACGGAATGAACATGGCACCCAGCAGGTAGAAGAACGAGTACCTGAAGAACCGGCGTTCCCAATTGCGCACGATTGCATATGAGGCAAAGGCAGCCAGGACGATGGTAGCCACGACGGTCCCCGCCGTGACCAGCAACGACATCGCAGCGCCCACCGGGAAATTCGTCAAGGTCCATGCCTGGACGAAGCCGTCAATGCTGAACGGTGCGGGAAGGGAAAAGGCGTTGCCGTCCACTGCCTGGCCCTGGGTCTTGAAGGCCATTGAGATCGTGACATACAGGGGCAGCAGGACAGTCACCGCACACAGCACAAGGATGGTGGTTGCCGGCCAGTTGACGCGCTCCGGGGACGGAGCAGCTTTCTTCCGCCGGTCGGTCCGGGTACCGGTCCCGTGTTGGGTGTCATCAATGGTGAGGGCTTGAGTGGTCATCAGAGTGCGTTCCGTCCGCGAGTCAGCGAAAGCTGAAGGAGAGAGATCAGGATGGCGACCACGAAGAAGATCGTGGCGTTCGCCATTTGGTAGGCGTAGTCCCCGCCATTGAAGCCCGCAATCACTGTCATGGCGATGCTTCTGGTGGAGGTACCCGGGCCACCGTTCGTCAGCCCCACAATGATGTCGAAGGCGTTCAGGAAGCCCTTGAAACCGAGGATGACGTTGATTACCACATAGCCGGCAACGAGTGGAAGCGTGATCCTTGTCAGCTGCTGGAACTTTCCGGCACCATCGATCTCGGCGGCCTCGTAGACATCCCCCGGCACGGCCACCAGCCCCGCGATGTAGATCAGCAATGCTCCCGGAACGGCCTGCCAGGCAGTCACCAGCACCACCGCGATCCATGCAAGGTCCGGGTTGGCCAGCAGGCTGTTTTCCAACCACGGGATTCCAGCCGCAGCGCCGGCCGCGGGCAGGGAATTCGAGAACAGGAAGTTGAAGACGTAAGCGATGATGATGCCGGAGACCACCATCGGAATAACGAAGACCGTCCGCAGTGCTGTCTTCATCCGGATGCGCGCGGTCAGTCCCACAGCCAGCAGGAAGGCAACCAGGTTGACGGCGATTACCGTGACGATCGAAAAACCGAACGTGAACAGGTAGCTCTGCAGGATGGCAGGATCACTGAAGATCGCGATGTAGTTGGTGAGGCCGACGAAGTCCCAGTCCCCGATTCCGATGGAGTCGGTGAAGCTGAAGAAGATGCCGATAATGCCGGGAACCGTGATGGCCAGGGTGAACAGGACCAGGCTCGGCACCAGGAAGAAGTAGAAGATGGGTTCCACCCGGCGCTTGCTACGCAATGCGGGGCCGGCCTTTTGCCGGCGGCCTTGCCCTTGGCCGGACGTGGTGGATGTGGATGACGTGGTCATGCTGGACATGTGTCTGACTCCCTGGAATCTGCACTACTGGCGGAACGCCAGCCGCGCCCAATCTGCGTCGAGTGTGCGGAGGGTGGATGCAGGGGATGCGCCGAAGACGATTGCCTGCGTGTAGTTCATGATGGGGATGGTGCGCGGAACCAGCACCGATGGGCCTTGGTACACGCGGGACTGCTCGTAGTACTCCACCATTCCCGCAACCCGGGGGTCGGTGGCCTTGGCGGAATCCTTGGTGGGCGCAAAGCCCAGCTGCGATGCGTTGTAGGAGTCGATTACTTCAGGACGGTAGAGGTACTCCAGGAAGTCGCGCGCGGCTTCCTTGTGCTGTGACGCTTCCGGGATCCAGGCCGCAAGGTCGACGTTGACGCGGACGCGCAGATCCTGGGGGTCCTCGGTCATCGGCAAGGGGAACGTACCCAGGTCCATGCCGGGGGCCGTCTTGGCAATTTCACTGAACGCCCAGGGCCCCTGCAGGTACATGGCCGCCTTGCCTTGGGAGAACGCGAGGTTGCCGTCCCCGTACGCCCGGCTCGCGGCATCCTTGTTGACGTAGTTCTGCGCCAGCGTCAGCATCTTCCCCACGGGCTGGTCAAAATCCTTTTGGAAGGACGCCGATGAATCCGGCCCCACCCGGGTGCCTTCGGCGTCGAGCTTCTTGAAGAAGTCAAGGGTGTCCACTTGGCCGCCCACCGAGTAGTCGAACCATCCTTGCGCAATCGTCCAGTCGTCCTTCCACGTGGCGTAGAAGGGGGTGACACCCGCTGCCTTCAGGGCATCACACGCTGCGATCAGTTCGCTCCAGGTCCTGGGCACGGCGATGTTGTGCGCTGCGAAGATCTCCTTGTTGTAGATCACCGAGGACGCCATAACCGAGTACGGCAATGCACTGGTGCGGCCGGGATAGGAACCGTACTGGTCCATAAGCGGCTGGAGGTCCCCACGGATACGGCCGGCAGCTTCAGTGCCGGACAAGTCACTGAGTGCTCCCCTTTGCACGAAGCGGGAAGTCTCCATGTTGTAGTTCGCCAAGGCCACGTCCGGCGGGTTGCCCCTGACGAAGCTGGCCGAAACGACGTCCACGCCAGAGGTGTCCAGTACTACCTCGGTTTTGTCCTGGGAGGCGTTGTAGTCTGCGACGAGCTTGGTCATGAAGCCGATGGCCTCCCGCTTGCTGAAGGTGAAGCGGATGGTCTCCTTGCCTGGTGCCCCGGTACAGCCCGAGAGGAGACCGGCCAGGAGGGCCAACCCCAAAACCATCGCCGCCAGGCGTTTCCTGCGCGTTGCTTTCACAGACTCCGTAGTCCTTTCGTCGCGGGAACTCCGGATGGCTTCCATGCCATGGCGGAGTGGCCGGCCGCGGCCTCGTCCCCAACTTTTGATAGGTGATAAATTTATAACCCATCGATAATGTTGGGTGATGGGCGCCACAGCGTCAAGTGGTAGACGAAATGTGTTGTCATCTAAATTTATGCACTAAATTTAGATGCACCGTCCCGTCACTCCGATGGGCGGCTTCTTCATCCATCGGGAGTCGGAATGCTGACCGGAACTGCTCCGTCCACCCAACTCGTCCGCCGGGTCAATGCCGGCGCGATGCTCAAGGCCATGCGCGGCGCCGGAGTGGTGACAGGCACGGAACTGATGGCGTCCACCGGACTCTCCCGCGCCACGGTCATCTCCATCTGCGACGAACTGGTCAGGCTCGGGTGGCTCCAGGAACTGGAGAACCAGCGGGGAGCCGGGGAATACGTCAAAGGCAGGCCGGCCCGACGCTTCGTTTTCGACGACAGCGCGGCCACCGTGATCGGAATCGACATCGGCGCCAACAAGATCACCGCGATCGTGGCTGACATGGCCGGCACTCCACTCTCCCAAGTCACCATGTCCTTCCGGACGGACACCGTGGGCGCCGATGAGCGTGCCGATGTCCTGGACAAGATCGCAGCAGACGCGTTGGAGAAGGCGGGCGCGACAGCGGACTCCGTACTGGCCGTTTCCGTCGGAGTTGCTGCCCCGGTCAGCCGTGACGGGGAAGTCCTGACCGCCCAGGAATTCTGGAAGTCCTTCGATGTCCGCGGGATCATCTCCGAGCGGCATGGATGGAAAGTACTCCTGGAAAACGATGCCAACCTGGCCGCGTTGGCCGAGCGATGGCAGGGCACAGCCCAAGGCGTGGACAACCTGGTGGTCATGCTGGCCGGCGACCGGCTGGGTTCCGGCATCCTGGAGTCCGGCCGCTTGCTGCACGGCCAGCGTGGCGGATTCGGGGAGCTCGGGTTCCTCGAAAACGTAGACGGCGTCGGCGACACCTACGGAATAGCCCACTACGCAGTGCTCTGGGGACAGGAGGCCCTTGAATCGCCGGGGGACAACTCGGTACTGGGCGAACTCTGCGGCCACGATCCCGCCGCACTGACCGCTGAAATGGTCTTCAAGGCAGCAGCCGACGGCGATCATGCCGCTTTGAAGGCCCTGGAGCGCGTGGCAGGGCGCATGGCCCGGGTGATCGGTTCCATCGCCACGTTGGTCAACCCTGAGCTGGTGGTCATTGCAGGCGGCGTGGCACCCTCGGCCCAAGCTTTGCTTCCTGGCATTGCGAAGCAGCTGCCGGACTTCACCTTTACTCCCCCGCGGCTGGCTGCCTCGGTCCTGGGCGACGGGATCGTGTCGCTTGGCGCAATCCGCCACGCCCTGGACTACGTAGAGGAACACGCCCTGGACCTTTACCCGGCCTCCTTACCGAAACACCCGGCGTCGAAACACTAAGCGTCGACACATAAAGCGCCGAAAAACAGAGTGGCCGGTTAGTCCGGCATCGACATGGTGCGCAGGTCCAGCTGACGCAGGACTCTGTCCGCGACCTCGGGGTCGGTCCCCAATTCGTTGCGGGCTGCCACCACTTCCTGGCGTGCCGCATCGAGGGCAATGGTCTGCACGGCGATGGACAGTTCGCGTCCCCGCTTGCGCTTTTCGGCCGCCGATTCATTCCGCAAGGTGCCGTCCAGCAGTTCGGCGTGGAGACGCCGCATCTTCTCCTTGATCAAGGCAACCTTCTCCGGCGGAAGTTCCTTCATGAGATCGTGCTCCTTGAGGGCGGCAACTGCGGCAGACTGGGCCCGCTTGGCCAGCTCCTTGGCTGCGTCCTTTTCATGGGAGCCGTCCTCCGTGGCGTCCAGAACCCGCATCAGCCATGGGAGGGTTAGCCCGGGAAGAACCAGGGTGGCCAGAAGTACGGCGCAGGAAATGACCAGGATCTCGTGCCGCGCGGGGAAATCGCTGCCGTCAGGCAACGTCAGCGGCAGTGCCAACGCAAGCGCCAACGTGGCAAGCCCGCGCATTCCGCACCAGGTCAGGATCAGCACCTCCTTGGGCGAGGTGGGCTGCAGGAGGTTGCGCCGCCGTCGGGCCGTCAGGGCAAGCAGCCCAAGCCATAGGTACCGCACCACGAAAACAAGAACACAGATGACAACCGCCATCCCGATCATCCCGAAGATGGCTGTTCCTTCGTCCCGGATGACCTGGCGGATTTCCAGCCCCACCAGGCCGAAGGCAAGGCCCGTGGCGAGCAGCTCCACCACGTCCCAGAAGGCTGTCCTGGTGACGCGCTCAGCGGCGTCCTGGGGACGCGCATGGCGCTGCAGTTCCAAAGCGGTGACGACGACGGCCACCACACCTGAGGCGTGGAGCTCTTCGGCGAGGATGTACGCCGCAAAAGGAACCACCAAGGTCACGGCGCTGCGGGCCACCATGGAAGTCACCAGCTTGGTGATGAACCGGGTCAGCAAGCCCATGGCAATGCCGATCACCACAGCCAGTGCCGCGCCCAGCACGAACTGGGGGATCACCTCCGGGCCCACTTCCTTGCCGGACATCGTGGCGGCCACGGCGGCCTGGAAGATCACGATGGCCGCGGCATCGTTGAAGAGGCCTTCGCTTTGCAGGACCGTCACGAGCCGGCGCGGCATATGCACCCGCCCGGCCACGGACTCCACTGCCACGGGATCGGGGGGCGCCACCATGGCACCCAATGCGATCGCAGCAGGGATTCCAATGCCCGGAATCATGAGCCAGGCAGCACCGGCCACCGCAGCAGTGGAGACCACCACCAGGGCAACGGCCAGCAGCAGCAGTGTCCGCCAGCGCACCCGAAACACCGCCCACGAACTCTTCTGCGCCGTGGCGAACAGCAACGGAGGAAGGAAGATCGGCAGGATCAGTTCCGGCGAAATTTCAAACTCGGGGAAGCCCGGAATGAAGGTGAGCGCGACCGCAAGGAGCAGCATCAGGACCGGATAAGGAAGCCGGAGCCGGTCCCCCAGGCCAACAGCAACCACCGTTGCAAGCAGCAATCCGACTATGAGCGCCAGCTGGTCCATTTTCCTGCTTCCCCGGATGGTGTAAGGCCCTTCCCCGGGCAACACCGGAAAAGTTCCCTACCAACATATCCCGAGGCACAGGCCTTCCCCCGACCGCAGCCCACCCATGAGGGGAACCGGTCCGGGTGTCAGTCCTTGGTGAGGGCGTCCACCACGTCCTCGGTCCCGTCCTTGAACGGGATGGTACGTCCAACGGTCCCGGGCAGTTCCAGGACGGCCGCAGCGACGAGCGCAACATTGGCCCGGGAGGTCCCGGTGCCCTCGCCCGGATTTTCCGGGTTCAGCTCGATCAGGCCGGTGGCGGGGTCGTCCGTCAGGGTGCCAGGGCCCAAAACAGTCCAGTCCAGCTCAGTGCCGCGCAGGTAGTCATCGGCCGCGGCCTTGGACTCCGCGTAGGCGAAGAAGGGGTTCTCCGGAGGGACCCCGTGATCCTTGGAAGCACCGAGGTAGGAAACCATGACATACCTTTGGACGTCCGCTTCTGCCGCGGCGACCATGGAACGGATGGCAGCGTCCCGGTCCACGGCGTATGTCCTGGCAGGATTGCCTCCGCCTGCGCCTGCGGACCAGACCACGGCGTCATGGCCCCGGAGCGCTTGGGCGAGTTCCGCCGTCGTCGAATTTTCAACGTCGAGCACCTCGGCGGAGGCGCCCGTCTCCGTGACATCCGCCACGTGGTCGGGATTGCGGATGAACGACGTGACGTCGTGACCTTCACCACTAAGAATCCGGGACAGATGCAGGGCCACTTTCCCGTGGCCGCCAATAATCGCGATTCGGCTCATGGACCCATTGTGTCCCATAAACGAAAAACCCCGCAGACAACATCTGCGGGGTCTTGCTCTGTAGCGGTGGGGAGGCTCGATCTCCCGACCTCACGATTATGAGTCGTGCGCTCTAACCAACTGAGCTACACCGCCACGAATGAGAAAAACCTGTGTCAAGCCGGTCAAAACCGCCTTGACACAGGCCCTCATCCAGAGCCCCCCACCGGAATCGATCCGGTGACCTCGTTCTTACCAAGAACGCGCTCTACCACTGAGCTAGGGGGGCAACGAGTAAATACTCTACCGGACGTTTTCAGAAGCTACAAATCGGCGAATCGACGGGGAAAAACCGCGTCGACACAATTTGCAAAGACGCACTTTTGCTGATCTACAAACGGAGAAAATCAGGGCAGGCGCAGCACTTGGCCCGGGTAGATCTGGTCGGGATTGGGCACCGTGTCCGCATTGCTTGCGATCAAGGCACCAAGGTCCACTCCGAACTGCGCAGCGATCCCGCTCATGGTGTCCCCCTGTTCCACCACGACTTCGGTGACACGCGGCGCCACCGGCCCGGGCTGTCCTGTCCCTGCTGCGGCCTCAGCGGCCGCCTCCTGCGCCTGTGGCTGCACTTCCGGGGCATCGGGTTCCAGTCCCTCCTGCGAGGCCTCCTCTGCGGCTGCTGCGTCCGCTGCTGCCTGCTGCTGCGCAGCTTGGGCTGCCGCGGCTTCGGCTGCGGCAGTGTCCGATGCTGAAACCTCGACGGCGGCGGCGTCCTCCGCGGCCTGGGTCACGGCAGTCTGGTCCTCCTGGGGCGCGGCCGCGACGCTGTCCGCAGGAACGCTGTCCGTGTGTTGCCTGTCGTCGTGCTCTGTGTCCCTATGGCCTCGGTCCCCGTCTTTCTTGTCCCCGAAGCCAAGGTTCTTCTTCAAGTTATCCAGCAATCCCATGGAGCACTCCCCTGTTCTGCGCGGTTCGGTCTGTGCCTCGATCGTACGGCCGGTGTCAGCCGGGCGGAACCCGGTCCTGCCCGATATCCCGCTGCACAACGCGAAGGGTCGGGCGAACAAGACCGGGACTGGCCCGTTAAATGCCTCAGGGGGCCGGCTCGAAAGCCGGCCCCCTGAAGGGAACTACCTAATGTTTACTACCGGGCTGGTGTTTACCACTTGCCCTTGCGGTTGAAGTCGCGGTTGCTGCCTTCGCCACCCGTGCGGGGCTTGCGGGCACCGTCACCGTGACCACCGAAGCGTGAGCCGCTGGCCTGGCCGCGGTCGCGGTCGCCGTAGCTGCCTGCCGTGCGCTCGGTGCGGTCGCTGTAGGAGCGGCCGCCACGGTCAGCGGAGGAACGCTCGCCGTCGGACTTGCGGAATTCCTTCTTGAATCCGCCGTTGCCCTTGAAGTTGCCGCCTCCGCGGTTTTCACGGTCGCCGTAGCCGCCGCGTCCGCCACCGGAGTAGCCGCCACGCTCGCTGTTGGGCCTGCGGCCGTTATCCAGCTCAAGGTGGATCAGCTCGCCACCGATGCGGGTGCGGGACAGTGCGCGCAACTGCTCGGGGCTCAGGTCTGCCGGGAGCTCCACCAGGGAGTGGTCCGAGCGGATGTCGATGCCACCGATCTGTGCGGAGGAAATGCCGCCTTCGTTGGCAATGGCACCCACGATGGAGCCCGGCATGACGCGCTGGCGGCGTCCGACGGCGATCCGGTAGGTTGCGTTGCCCTCGGTGAGCGCACGGGTCGGGCCACGGGAACCGAAGCCGTCCTTGGAGCGCTCGCGCTTCTGGTACTCCGGAGCTGCGGGCAGTTCCTTGACCAGCAAGGGCTGTCCTCCCTGCGCCATGACGGCCAGGGCGGCTGCGATCTCCGAAGCCGGAACGTTGTGCTCTTCCTCGTAGGAGGCGATGAGGTCGCGGAACGCAGCAACATCCTCGGACGCGAGCGTCTCGGTGATGCGCTCGGCGAACTTGCCCAGGCGAAGTGTGTTGACGGTCTCCGCGGTCGGCAGGTGCATCTGCTCCACCGGCTGGCGGGTGGCCTTTTCGATGGAACGCAGCAAGTACTTCTCACGCGGCGTCATGAAGAGGATCGCGTCACCGGAACGGCCTGCACGGCCGGTGCGGCCGATGCGGTGCACGTAGGACTCGGTGTCGTGGGGGATGTCGTAGTTGATGACGTGGCTGATGCGCTCAACGTCAAGGCCACGGGCCGCGACGTCGGTAGCTACCAGGATGTCGATACGGCCTTCCTTGAGCGCGTCAACAGTGCGTTCGCGCTGCTGCTGCGGGATGTCGCCGTTGATGGCGGCAGCCTGGAAGCCACGGGACTTCAGCTTGTCGGCAAGGTCCTCGGTAGCCATCTTGGTGCGCACGAAGGCGATGACGCCGTCGAAGTCTTCAACCTCAAGGATGCGGGTCAGGGCGTCCAGCTTGTGCGGGCCCATGACCTGGAGGTAACGCTGCTTGGTGTTGGCACCCGTGGTGGTCTTCGACTTCACGGAGATTTCGGCAGGGTTGTTCAGGTACTGCTTGGACATGCGGCGGATCTGGCCCGGCATGGTGGCAGAGAACAGGGCAACCTGGCGGCTCTCGGGGGTCTGCTGGAAGATCTGCTCCACGTCATCGGCGAAGCCCATGCGCAGCATTTCGTCAGCTTCGTCAAGAACGAGGTACTGAAGCTCGGAGAGGTCCAGCGAACCCTTGGCGATGTGGTCGATCACGCGGCCGGGGGTACCGACAACAACCTGGGCACCGCGGCGCAGGCCGGCGAGCTGGGGGCCGTAAGCCGAGCCACCGTACACCGGGAGGACCGTGAAGTCATCAATGTGCTTGGCGTAGGAAGTGAACGCCTCGGCAACCTGCAGGGCCAGTTCACGCGTAGGAGCCAGGACCAGGGCCTGGGTCTTGCGGGACGGGCCGTTGAGGTCGTGGAGTTCGGCCAGGCGGGAAAGGGCAGGAACAGCGAAAGCTGCGGTCTTGCCGGTACCGGTCTGGGCGAGACCGACGACGTCGCGGCCTTCAAGCAGCAGGGGGATGGTGGCTGCCTGGATGGGGGACGGCTTTTCGTAGCCGACATCCTGCAGGGCGGCCAGAACGCGGCCATCGATACCAAGATCGACGAACTTAACGCCTTCTTCTTCCTCTTCTTCTGCTTTGGGGGCAGGAGCTTCGGTCTCTTCTGCCTTGGGGGCAGGAGCTTCGGTGAAGGCGGGGGCTGCAGACTCAGCTGCGGCAGTCTCGACGGGGGCAGCGGCAGCAGCCGGTGCTTCAGCTTCGGCGGGTGCGGTGACCTCTGCTGTTTCAGCGGAGTCGGTGTTCCGTGCGTCGAAGTTTTCGTTGAGATTTTCGGTCATAGGGGGAAATTCCTCATCCATAGGGCAGTCGGCGCGGCCCGGTTGGGCTTGGCCGCATTACTCGTCGCAAAAGCAGGCAAGGTGCCCTGCTTTCGCAAGAAGTCCGGCGCTATCGCAATCCCATGGCAGGACTTCCCGCTGCATCTCTTGGCTGCTATCCCAGCAGTCTGTACAGCGTTTTCTTTAGCCGGCTCTCCCTATGAAAATGCCCGCACACATTTGCGGGCCCCAACACTTACCAGTCCTGCCTCAAGAATTGGGCAGGATAAAGGGATTTCCGGAGTGGGGGATATTTCAAGTGTAGGGCACAGGGTGGCCCCACCGCGACTTAAGAACCCGCGATGGCCGGGTGAGCTTGTTCACACCCGGCATCCGGAGCTGCTAGAGTCCGCTCCTCCGCAGCACTTTTTCGAACTCGGGGCGGTAATCCTCCTGCAAACGGATCTCCCCGTCCGCCTCCGCATCAAGCAGGGTCTGGACCAGTTCCGGAGTCGGATCGCTGAACCACTGGCCAACGGTGATTCCGTGCTTGGGAATGAACGTGCGGTGGATATGGTCCCCCGCTGAGATGCTTCCCGTCTTGACCACCCGCAGGTAGGTGCCCACCCGCCCGGCCTCGGAAAAGCGCTTGACCCACGTTGGTTCCCCCAAAACGCGTTGGAAGGTGGCGCAGGGTGTGCGGGGAGAGGTCACTTCAAGTTCCACATCCAGTCCGACCTTCCACCTTTCGCCGATCACAGCACCCGTGGTCTCAATGCCGGATACACGCAGGTTCTCGCCAAAGATTCCCGCGGGAAGGTCCCGCTGCAACTCGCCGGACCAGTAATCGGCGTCCTCCTGCGAATAGGCGTAAATGGCCTGGTCTTCCCCACCGTGATGCAGACGGCTGGCCTGCACGTCCCCATGGATACCCAGCTTGTGGACCTTGACCGGTCCCTCGATGGGACGTTTGTCGATGGCGGTGACGCCCACGCTTCCCAGGGGATCGGGAAGCAGTTGATGGACGCGGCAAACGGCAAGGACGGAAGCGGTGTTCATGGGCACCAGTCTACGGATGGGCGGGCAGGGGATTAAGGATCAAAACGGTAGCCCATCCCCGCTTCCGTATGCAGGTGGCGGGGTTCGGCGGGATCCCGTTCCAGCTTGCGCCTCAGCTGGGCGATGTAGACCCGCAGATACTGGGTTTCCTTGGCATAGGCCTGCCCCCAGACCTGGGTGAGGATCTGCTGCTGGCTGACCAGCTTGCCCTTGTTCCGGACCAGCAGCTCGAGGATGTTCCACTCAGTGGGGGTCAGCCGGACTTCGGCCCCGTCCTTAACTATCCGCTTGCCGGCCAGGTCCACCACGAAATCGGCGGTGGCCAACGTTGGCTCTTCGGCCCCGGTGACCACACGACGCGACGCCACCCGGAGCCGGGCAAGAAGCTCATCCAAACCAAAGGGCTTGGTCACGTAGTCGTCCGCACCGGCGTCGAGCGCCTCCACTTTGTCCTCCGAAGCGTGCCGGGCCGACAAAACGATAATGGGCATGCTGCTCCAGCCGCGGATGCGGCGGATGATCTCCACGCCATCGATGTCCGGCAAGCCAAGGTCCAGCACCACGATGTTGACCGGATGCTTCGCGGCCGCACTTAGCGCGTCGGCTCCGTTGCCCACTGTCAGGGCCTGGTATCCGTGGGCTTGGAGGGTGACCTGCATGGCCCGGGCAATGCGGGCCTCGTCCTCAACGATCAACACCAGCGTCACAGCGGATCACCTGCCCACAGCGGCAAGGTGACAACCATGGTCAAGCCGCCACCCGGCGTCGGCTCCGCCGCGAGCCTGCCGCCCATGGCCTCGCTGAAGCCCTTCGCCACGGCAAGCCCCAAACCGATTCCGCCGCCGGTCCCTGTTCCTCCCACGGGCGCGCCCGTAGACGAATCACCAAAGCGCTGGAACGGCTGGAACATGGTGAGGACCTCCTCGTGGCCCACACCCTTCCCGTGATCCGTGATCCGCAGTTCGCTGGCGGGCTGCTCCCCCAGGGTGATGCCCTCGCCGGTCCTGGCCGTCAGCACTACATCCGAGTCGGGGGCGTACTTCATGGCGTTCTCCACAATATTGGCGACAACCCGCTCCAGCATCCCTGCGTCCGCCTGGACGGGCGGCAGGTTGGGTGGCAGTTCGTTGCGCAGCCGCTCGTGCGGCACGCCCCGCAACGCGTCCGGCAGCACATCCGACCACAAAATCCCGCTCAACAACGGATTTACGGCGTCGGCAGTAATGCGGGACATGTCCAGGAGGTTGTCCACCAGGTGGTCCAGGCGGTCCGCATAATCCTCGATGGTCTCCAACAGCTCCCGCTCGACTTCCCGGGGAAACGTCACATCCTCCTGCCGGAGACTGCTGACAGCGAGCTTGATTCCGGCCAAGGGAGTCCTCAAATCGTGGGACACCGCCCGGAGGATGGACGTCCTCATCTTGTTGCCCTCGGACAGCCGGATGTTGTCCCTCCGGCTCTTCACCAACTGCTGCCGCTCCCGCACCGCCACCACGAACGCGCCGAACGCCACCAGCATCCGCTGATGCTGCGGAGACAAGGGCCCTCCGCGCAGCAGCAACGTGTAATGCGGATCGACGACGGCGGCGTGGTCGGCAGCGGCATGCGTCACCGGCGGATTGGGGCCGGCGCTGGCGAGGACGCGCCATTCGGCAGGGGCGCCTCGGGCGGCGGTGGCCGTCGAGCCGAGGAGCGTCACGGCATCCATGCCGAGATTGCCGCGTACTTTCTCCAGGAAGGTCTCCAGGCTCCCATCCGAGCTCAGTATCCGGAGGGCAAGTTCACTCAGTGCCGTGGCCTCCGCCCCTGACCTTGCCGCTTCCTGCGCCCGGCGGCTGGCCAGGCCCACGGCCAAGGCCACTCCGCAGGCTACGGCCAGGAAGACCACCAAGGTGAACAACGTGGTGGGATCCGCAATGGACAACGAACCAACAGGGTCTGCGGAGAAGTAGTTAAGGAGGAAGCTGCCCAGGACCGCTGCCACTACGGCCGGCCAGAGACCCCCAATGGCCGCTACCGCTACAGCCACGGCCAGTTGGAGAAGCATGATCATGGCGAAGTTGCGGAAATTAAGGACAGTAACCGCCAGTTCCACCGCGGGCGGCAACAGAAGCGCCAGGACCAGTCCTGCCGTTACCCGTCCACGGCCGATACCGCGCACGGTGGGAAACCTCAGCAGCGCGCCGTCATCGCCGTTGCCCTGAGCCTCAGTTCCCGCCATGGCTACATCCTTACACGGTTCCAAAGGTGGGTACTTCTCCCCACTTTCCGCCGGGGTGAGTGCCTGCGGCGTTCGCAAGGACTAGGCTTGCTCTGAGCATTCCGGTCCCGGCGTGGCGCCGGGCACACCACGGTCTATCCAGGGGGATACACATGGACCCGAAAGACAGCCCTGACGCGGCCGGCAACAAAGGCAGCGGCGGGGACAACAACGATGCCTTCAACGCGGCCAACAACCCTCCCAAGCCGCCGCCATGGCAGGTACCGAAGCCGGAACTCCATCCTGAGCTCTTCACCCCTGTCGAAGACGGTCCGGAAGAGGGCGGAAAGCCGGCAAAGAACAAGCCGGCGAGGAACAAGAAGGTACCAGCCGGGGCAACAGCTGCCAGCGGCGCAGCAGGCCAACCCCAATCGGGGCAACCCCTCCCCGTCGTGGACCCGTTCGAACGCGAACGCGAACGTGATGCCGCCGCCGCAGCCAAGAAGAAGAAGCGTTCCCAGCGCCGCACCGTCGTGGTGGGCTTGGGCGTGACGGCCCTGCTGGCTGGAACCATCACCGCCATCGTCGCCTCCAACGAGCAGGAAGCTGACTACGCCCAGGTCTGTTTCAACGAAGAAACCGGCGAGCGCGTCGACGATGACCAGTGCAACAACAGCAGCTCCGCAGGCCGGAGCTCCGGGGTTTATGCCTGGTACTTCTACTCGCGCGGTGCCAGTGTGCCCGCCGTCGGCCAGAACCGCAGCTCCTACCCGACCGCCACCAAGACGGTGCCCCAGGGAGCCAAGTCCTCCACGGGATACAGCACCAAAGGCGGCACGGTCAGTCGTGGTGGCTTCGGCAGCAGTTCCAAAAGCGGCGGAAGCTCGGGAGGCTAGGCGTGCGTCGACTGCACTCCGCGCCCAGGCCGGACTGGAAGCAAAAGATCGAAGAACAGGGCCTGGTTTTCTCCACCACCACCATGCCCGATGGCCGCAAGATCGAGTACTGGAACGAATCGGCCTACTACGAGTTCACCGTGGACGAGGTGGAAACCCTCGAGAAGACCGCCGAGGACATGCACCTCATGTGCCTGGAGGCAGCGAAGTACCTTGCCAGCGGCGCCATGGGCGACATCGGCATCGGGCGCCAGGCGCTGGAGCTTGCCGCCGAGTCGCTCCAAGCCGGGGACATGGACATCTACGGCCGCTTCGACTTCATTTATGACGGCAAAGGCGGCCCGGCGAAAATGCTGGAGTACAACGCCGACACCCCCACAGGACTGATCGAAGCGTCGGTTGCCCAGTGGTTCTGGTTGCAGGATGTCTTCCCGGAGAAGGACCAATGGAACGGCATCCACGAAGCCCTGATCCGGCAATGGAAGAAATTGCAGTTCCGCACCGGCATGAGCACCCTGCATGTTGCCCATTCCGAAGCCGAGGAGTCCGGCGAGGACTGGATGACGGCTGCCTACATGCGCGATGTGGCCAGCCAGGGCGGCTGGACCACCATCGGTATCAACATGTCCGACATCGGCTGGGATCCCAACCTGAACCGGTTCGTGGACCTGGACAATTTCATGATCAGCACCATGTTCAAGCTGTACCCGTGGGAACTGATGATGAAGGAGCCTTTCGGGCACCGCCTTTTGCAGCGCGCCCACAACCCGCGCTGGGTGGAACCGGCATGGAAAATGCTGCTGTCCAACAAAGCCCTGCTGGCCGCCCTGTGGCACCTCTACCCGAACCATGAAAACCTCTTGCCCGCCTACCTGGGAGACCCCGGACCGCTGAAGGAATGGGTGGCCAAGCCACTTCACGGACGCGAGGGCGACAACATCCGGATCCATGCATCCGGCATCGACATCTCCCAGCCCGGCGGATATGGCAGGGAAGGCTGGTGCTACCAGCAGTACCATCCGCTCCCCGACTACGACGGAAACCACCCGGTCCTGGGCCTGTGGGTGGTGGACGGCGAGTCTGTAGGGTGTGGAATCCGCGAGTCGGACGGGCCCATCACGGACTACTTCTGCCGCTTTGTTCCCAACACCATCGACTCCCCCGCGCCTGTCGCGCCCCCTGCTACTTCCTATGGAGCTGCACTATGAGCACTGAAACCTCGACGCCGGGTGGCGGCACGGCGGGCGGCGACCGTACCGCCGTCGTACCTTCCAAAGGCCTCCACGCAGGGATCCTGGACCTGGGTGACTCCGTCATGCTGGGGCTGGCGTCCACCGCGCCTGTGTACTCGCTGGCGGCCACGCTGGGCCTCATTGTTGCTGTCAACGGGAACTACACACCGTTGATCCTGGTCCTCGGATTCATCCCCGTCCTGTTCATTGCCTATGCCTTCCGTGAACTCAACAGCGCCATGCCGGACTGTGGAACAACGTTCTTCTGGGCCCGCAAAGCGTTTGGTCCGTGGGCCGGCTGGCTGGGAGGTTGGGGCGTGGCCCTGGCCGGGATCGTGGTGCTGGCAAATCTTGCCCAGATCGCCGGGAAGTACCTCTGGCTGCTGGTAGGGGATGGTTCATTGGCGGAGAACAAGTGGCTGGTGACCGCGACCGGCGTGCTGTTCATCGTGTTCGTGACCTACGTGAACCACCGCGGCATCAGGCTGGGCGAACACGTCCAGAGGACACTGACTTACATCCAGTACATCTCGCTGGGCATCTTCGCGGTCGCGATCATTTTCCGGATCGCAGGCGGCGCGCCCGAGGGGCAGGCGTTCGACTTTGAATGGTTCAACCCCGCTGGGGCGTTCGCCGATCCCGGTGCCGTGGTCCACGGCGCCTTGCTGGCGTTGTTCATTTACTGGGGTTGGGACACCTGCCTCGCCCTGAACGAAGAAACCGAGAACCCGGCCAAGACTCCCGGGCGCGGTGCCGTGATCTCTGCTTCCGTGCTGGTGGCGATCTACGTTTCCGTCGCCCTGCTGGTGATGATGTACGCGACCATTGGAACCGACGGCATCGGACTGGGCAACGAAGCAAACCAGGACGACGTCTTCCTGGCCATGAAGGATGTCGTTCTGGGCCCCTGGGGCTGGCTGATAGTCGTCGCAGTCCTGGCGTCCGTCCTGTCCTCCACGCAGACCACCATCCTGCCGACGGCGCGCGGCACACTGTCCATGGGTGTACACGGTGCCCTCCCTGCACGCTTCGGCAAGGTCCACGAGCGCTTCATGACGCCGGGCTTCTCCACCCAGGTGATGGGCGCGGTGGCCGTGGTCTACTACGTGGTTATGAGCTTCCTGAGCGAGAACCTGCTCTCCGACTCCATCAGCGCCATCAGCCTGTTCATCGCTTTCTACTACGCACTGACCGGGTTCTCCTGCGTCTGGTACTTCCGCTCGACACTCCGGGACTCCGCCCGCAATCTCTGGTTCCGGGGCATCCTTCCGCTTCTGGGCGCTCTGTCACTCACAGCGGCGTTCTTCATCTCCGCGGTCCAGATGTGGGACCCGGCGTACGGCGATACGCAGATCTTCGGGATCGGCGGAGCTTTCGTGAGCGGCGTGCTGCTCCTGGCACTCGGCGTGGTCCTGGCAATTGTGTGCCGTTTCGCTCCCTCCACCCGGGCTTACTTCACGGGTGAGCGGGCCGACGCCGGAGTGGTACGCGGCGAGTAGCGGGCAGCTCAACTGCGGAGTCGGGGCAGCTCAACTGCGGAGTCGGGGCAGCTCAACTGGACTTGGGGCTGCTCAGCTGCGGACTTGGGCTGCGGCCCACTCCCGCAGCCGTGTGGGAACGTCCGGCACCTCGTCAGTGCGGATAGCGTTCCGGCGCAGCGCCCCAAGCCAGCACGCAAGGATGGCGACGGCGCAGAAAACGCCGGCGCTGGAGGCCATGATCCACATACCGGGCGTCTGGACGTTCAGGTCAGCGGCGCCGAGCATTGTGCCGATGGTCTTGGGCGAGAAGAAGAACGCCAGGGTGGCGAGAACGAGAACAGCTGACATCACCGTCCGCTGGGCCTTCAGGCGCACCGGGGTGTCCTTGATGGTCCAGGCAAACGCGGGCAGGACCACGGCCATCCAGACCCAGTGGTGAGACCAGGAAACCGGGCTGATGAGGAGCATGGCCAGGGCTGTGGTGGAGACGGCCACGACCCGGGCACCCTGTTGGCTCGCTGCCCTGATCAGGAAGGCCGCCAGCACCAACGTGCCCAGACTCAGGGCGAGCCAGGGCAAGGTCACGGCATCCTGGGGTACTCCGAAGTGCAGCAGCGCACCCTTGATGGAGAGGTTGTCCACGTAGCCGGCCCCGCCGATCCGGGAGGTGTCGGGCAGGATCTCCACCCAGAACTTCAAGGACTCCGCCGGGCGCACAACCCAGCCAAGCAGGACGGTAAAGGCGAATCCCAGGGACATGTTCGCCAGGCCACGCCAGTCTTTGCGCATCAGGAAATACAGTCCGAACACCAGGGGTGTCAGCTTGATGCCTGCGGCGACACCCACCAGGAACCCGCTTGCCCGGGAACCCCTGCGCCTGGAGAGCACCAGCAAGTCCAGCACCATGAGGCCCATCAGCAGGATGTTGATCTGGCCAAAGGCCAACGTCTCGCGCCACGGTCCCAGGAAGAGGATCGCAAGGAAGAGGGCTGCAGCAATCCAACAGCCCTTCGTGGAGGAGAGCGCGCCCCGGAGGTCCGTCTTGGATGACCAGTAACGGACAATCGTGACCGCCACCCATCCGGCCACGGCAACACCGGCAACGTTGAAGAGGTTGAGGGCCATGGTTTGCGGCAACCGGGCCAACAACCCAAACACCAGCGCGGCAAAGGGCGGGTAGGTGAAAGGAAGCTGGGGGCCGCCGGCCGTCGCCACGGTGGGGCCATAAAGGTCCGAGGGTGAGGCACCGGCCTGGTTCAGGATGCTCCCGCCGAACCAGTACACGCTGAAGTCCAGGCCCTGTTTGGCCCATTCGGCGAGCATGATCCACACCGGAAACACCACCGCCGCCACGGGCAGCAGGCGCAGCAGCACCGAAGACGTCGGCGCAGTTCTTTGTGGTCGCGAGGCGGCCGCTGTGGCCCTTGGATCGACGTCAGGCAGTGCCATACAAAATCCCCCAAAATAGCAAAGTCGCAATGGGGGAAGTGTGTCGCCCCCGCACCCATCCTACTGAAGGGCCTCCAGGCATCCGCTGAAGCGGGTGGAGCTCCGGCAGCTGCGGGCGCCTACGATGCTGGAATGAGAGATTCAACGACGAACACCTCCGACGTCCTCGCCCTGGACTCCTTGCTTTCGGATGAAGAGCTGGCCCTACGCGATAAAGTCCGCGATTACACCAGCCAGCGGATCCGCCCGAACATCTCACGCTGGTACGAAGACGGGGTCTTTCCCCGGGAGATCGCTCCTGAGCTGGGCGAGCTCGGCGTCCTGGGCATGCACCTGGACGGTTACGGCTGTCCCGGCCGGACCGCCGTCGAATATGGCTTGGCAGCCATGGAGCTGGAAGCCGGCGATTCCGGCATCCGGACCTTCGTCTCGGTGCAGGGTTCACTCGCCATGACCGCCATCCACAAGTGGGGCTCGGAGGAGCAGAAGGAGCAATGGCTCCCCCGGATGGCTGCGGGCGAACTGATCGGCTGCTTCGCGCTGACCGAACCGACGGCAGGATCCGATCCGTCGTCCATGACCACCGAGGCCCGTGAGACATCCGAGGGCTGGATTCTCCACGGCGCCAAGCGCTGGATCGGCCTCGCCTCCATTGCCGATGTGATGGTGGTGTGGGCAAAGACTGATGACGGCATCCGCGGCTTCCTTGTTCCAGCCGGGACGGACGGCGTCACCGCCACGCCGATCGAGCCCAAGCTCTCCATGCGCGCGTCCATTCAGTGCGATGTAACGTTCGACGCCGTTCGGCTGGGGCCGGCGGCAATCCTCCCGGGCGCCCTGGGACTGAGGGGCCCGTTCTCCTGCTTGAACGAGGCACGCTACGGAATCGCGTGGGGCGCCATGGGGGCGGCGCGTGATTCCTACGAGGCCGCACTTTCCTACGCCGCTGACCGTTTGCAGTTCGGGCGACCGTTGTCCGGCTATCAGCTCACCCAGGAGAAGCTGGTGAACATGCTGCTGGAAATCCAGAAGGGCACCATGCTGGCCCTTCACCTCGGCCGGTTGAAGGATGCCGGGCAGCTCCAGCCGCAGCAGATTTCCATGGGCAAGCTGAACAATGTCCGGGAAGCCATCAAGATCGCCCGCGAAGCCCGCACCATCCTGGGCGGCAACGGCGTCACACTGGACTACTCGCCCCTTCGGCACGCCAACAACCTGGAATCGGTAAGAACGTACGAGGGCACGGACGAGGTCCACACCCTGATCCTGGGCCAACACATCACTGGCATCGGGGCGTTCCGCGGCTGACCCGCCCACGCGGCTGCCCCAACTGGCCCGCTGACCCCTAGTTGGGTTCCGGGAGGATCACCAGTTCCAGGTAGCCGCGAAGGCCCTTGGCCACGTCCACCTGGTCCGGGGCAAGGAGCCATTGGGTTTGGAGTCCGTCCCAGAGAGCCACCAGGGAGGTCGCAGCTTGGTCCGGATCCACGCCCGGGCGGAGCCTGCCAACAGCTGCGAGTTCCTCGAACCGCCGGCCGTAGCTTGCGCGCAACCGCTCGTAGCGCTCGGTGAAGTAGTCCCGGCCAGGGTGCTCATCCGTGACCGATTCGGCGCAGAGGACCGTGTAAAGCTCAATCACTCCGGGAATGTCCTCGTTGTAGAGGGCCGTCCGGATGACGGAATCGGCCAAGCCCTCTTCCATGTCGTCGGGAAAAGCGCCACTGGTGATCTCGTCCCGACGTTCCAGGACGGACATCAGGAGGTCGCGCTTGGACGGGAAATAGTGCAGCAAGCTTGTCTGGCTCATCCCTGCACGGTCCGCGACGTCCTGCAGCGATCCCCCGCGGTAGCCACGTGCAGCGAACACCGCATGCGCAGCGTCCAGAATCGTCTGGCGCCGTTCCTCGGATTTCGCGTAAGGGCCGCGCTTCGCTGCGCGGGCCACGTCCTTTGTGGTCATGGCTAGCCAGTGTACGCGGATCCCGGCCTCTCTTGAAATTCGAGTGACCACTCGAATTATCTGTTACCGTGGTCACAATCGACGTGCCGGGGCCCGCCCTCCGGGTGCCGGCAGCGTCAACCTGACACAAAGAGGTGAAGGCTCATGACCCGTTTCACTCGAAGACAACTTCTGGGCGCTGGCCTGGGCACGGCAGCCATGGGGCTACTGTCCGGCTGCGCAACTCCGGGAACCCAGTCCGTGAACAGTGCACCAACCATCCCCGCCGCCAGTGGTCCTGTGCGGCTTACGTATTGGGCTTGGTTGAAGGACTTCCAGAACGTTGCCGACATCTGGAATGCAGCGAATCCAAACATCCAAGTGGACGTCGTCTGGATCCCCGGCGGCAACGCAGGCGGATACCAGAAGCTCTACTCGGCACTGGCGGCCGGGGGTGGCCCGGACCTGGCGCAGGTGGAGCTGCGGTCGATTCCGGAGTTCATGCTGGTCAACGGACTGATGGACATCTCCCGCTACGGAGCCAACGACCACGCGCACCTCTACGACCCCACTTTGTGGAAACAGGTCAGCTACACGGGCGGCGTCTACGGAATACCCCAGGACTCAGGTCCGATGGCTATGTTCTACCAGCCGGCCATTCTGGACAAGGTGGGTGGAACTCCCCCGAAAACCTGGGACGAATGGGCCGGACTGGCCCGCGAGCTTCGTTCCGTGGACACGTACCTGGACTGCTTCCCGATCAGCGACGCCTCACCCTTCGCTTCTTTCGCCGGACAGGCAGGAGCCGCTTGGCTGCGTCCGGAGGAGGATGGCTGGGTCATCAACATGACCGACGACGCCACGCTCAACACCGCGCGCTTCTTCGACAAAGCGATCGACGACGACCTCGTCACCACTGCGTACGGTGCCTTCTCACCGGGCTGGTTCGCTGCCGCAGGCAAGGGCGGCATTGCCTCCACCGTCACCGGCAGCTGGGGCGATGCCCTGGTCGAGGGCGTCAGCGGTTCGGAGGGAAAGTGGCGCGTCGCCCCCATGCCCACGTGGGGCGGCACCGGATACGGCTCCAGCTACCTTGGCGGTTCCACCGCAGCCGTCCTGGCCAACAGCAAGCACCCCAAGGAAGCGGTGGAGTTCGCCGTCTGGCTGACAACTTCGAAAGAAGGCATCGACGCCGAGATCAAAAACAGCGGCATCGGGTGGTCGCCGAATCCCGATTTCATTGGCACGGACCGGCAACAACCTTCGGCTTTCTTCGGCGGCCAGAACTACAACCAGGACATCTTCGTCCCGGCAGCCCAGCAGCAAAACCCTGACTGGTCCTGGTGGCCCGTAACCCAGCAGTCCTTCAACATCCTCAGTGACGGTTTCCGGAAGAAGGCCTTCGGGACCTCCCTGGTGGACTCGATTGCCGCTTCCGAGCAACAAATCATCACCGTTTTCAAGAACAAGGGCCTCACCATCCGGAAGGAAGCGGCATGACGACCACCCGCATGGCACCTACCGCAGAGCGTCACGAAGAAGCACCCCGCCGGGGCAAGCGCACCGGCGCAGCGGCGCGCGCGCCCTGGCTTCTCCTGGCCCCGTTCCTGGCGCTTTTCGCCCTCACGTTCCTGCTGCCCATTGTGGTGGCGATCCTCTCCAGCTTCACCAAGGTGACCAGGAGCGGGCTCTTCGGCGAGGCGGGCGTGACCAGTGAGTTCGCCGGGTTCGGCAACTATGCCCAGGCTTTGGCAGACGGCAGTTTCGTGGCATCGATCGGCCGCATGCTGCTGTTCGGCATCGTCCAGGTCCCCGTCATGATCGTCCTCTGCACTGTCCTGGCTTTGATGTTGGAATCGGCATCGGCCAAATGGCCCGGCTTCTTCCGCGCCGCCTACTTCATGCCCTACGGCGTTCCCGGCGTCATTGCCACCATCCTGTGGTCCTTTCTCTATGTGCCCGGCCTCAGCCCCCTGTTCGACGCGGCCAAGCTCGTCGGCCTTACCCCGGACTTCCTGGGCGCCAACAGCGTGTTGTGGTCCATCGCCAACATCGTCACCTGGAGTTACACCGGCTACAACATGCTGATCATCGTGGCGCAGCTCAAGGCCATTCCGGTGGAACTCTACGAGGCGGCAAAGGTGGACGGAGCGTCCACCTGGCGGGTTGCCCGCAGCATCCAGCTTCCCCTGATCCGTCCGGCCCTCATGCTCACCACGGTGTTTTCGATCATCGGCACCCTGCAGTTGTTCGCTGAAGCGCAGGTCCTCAAAACCGTGGCCCCTGCCATTGACAGCCAGTACACGCCCAACCTGAGCGCCTACACCACGGCCTTTGCCTACAACGACTACAACGTCGCGGCCGCCCAGTCGGTCATCATCGCCGTCGCCGCCTTCACCCTTTCGTTCGCCTTCCTCGCACTGACCAACAGGAAGTCATCATGACCGCTACAGCTACCAAGTCACCCGCGACAGCCGCTGCCAAGGCCCGGTCCGCGGGTCCGGACCGATCAGCCGGACGACGCCGGTCGTCCACCATCATTGTCACCGCCCTTTTGGTGGTGGTTGCCCTCTACTTCCTGATTCCCGTGTACTGGGTCTTCGTCGCCTCCACGAAGTCCACGTCCGACCTTTTCTCCACCAATGGCTTCTGGTTCGCTCCCACGTTCTCCCTGTGGGAAAACATCGGCCGCGTAGTCAGCTACGACAACGGAATCTTTGGCCGCTGGTTCCTGAACTCGGCCATCTACGCCGGCGTCGGCGCGCTCCTGGCCACGTACTTTGCGGCAGCAGGCGGCTACGCCCTGGCCAAGTACGAGTTCAAGGGGCGCAACCTGGTGTTCGGCACCATCCTCGGCGGCGTGCTGGTTCCCGGTACAGCGACGGCGCTTCCGTTGTTCCTGTTGTTCAGCCAGATGGGCCTGGCCAACACGTACTGGAGTGTGTTGTTGCCTTCGCTGGTCTCGCCGTTCGGTCTGTTCCTGTGCAGGATCTACGCGCAGGCAACGGTGGACACTTCGCTGATCGAGGCCGCCAGGATTGATGGTGCCGGCGAACTCCGCATCTTCCATACCATCGGGCTCAAGGTACTGACCCCTGCGCTGGTCACGGTGTTCCTGTTCCAGCTGGTCGGTATCTGGAACAACTACTTCCTGCCGCTGGTCATGCTCTCCGACTCCGAGCTCTACCCCATCACTTTGGGCCTGAACAACTGGCTCAGCCAGGTGGACCGCTTGCCCGAATTCTACGAACTGACTACCGGCGGGGTGCTGCTTTCCATCATTCCGCTCAGCATCGCCATGATTGTCCTGCAGCGCTTCTGGCGCGGTGGACTGACAGAAGGAGCCGTCAAGTAAATGACCACCTACCAAACAGCCGGCTACATCACGGATCCAGGGCCGGGCACGGGCAACCGCCTCCCCGCACGGAGCTGGCTGCACAGCGATGCGCCCGCTCTTTCATTGAACGGCCAGTGGCGGTTCCGCCTGCTGCCCGGGGCGCCGGGTACCCCGGGCGGACGCGGCGTCCTCCCTGCGGGCGAAGCAGTGGAGGGTGTTGCCGCAGAGGACCTGGACGATTCCGGCTGGGACCGGATCCCCGTTCCCGCGCACTGGGTGTTGGAGGGAGACGGCGCCTACGGGCGGCCCATCTACACCAACGTCCAGTTTCCGTTCCCCACGGATGCACCCCATGTCCCGGACGAAAACCCCACCGGCGATTATCGCCGGACGTTCGAGCTCCCCTCGGATTGGAACACGGCAGACAGGACAGTACTGCGTTTCGATGGCGTCGAGTCCCGCTACAAGGTGTGGCTCAACGGTACCGAGATCGGAGTGGGGACAGGCAGCCGACTGGCCCAGGAATTCGACATCACCGACACCGTCCGTGCGGGCTTGAACGTCATTGCTGTCCGCGTTCATCAGTGGTCCGCATCAAGCTACATCGAGGACCAGGACCAGTGGTGGATGCCCGGCATCTTCCGCGATGTGACACTACAAGCCCGGCCACGGAAGGGTCTCGACGACGTCTGGTTGCGGACGTCCTTCACCGCCGGCGCCGGGATCATTGACCCGGAAATCACGGCCAGTGAGGCCGCCTACCCGGTTCGCCTGTCCGTCCCCGAACTGGAGGTCGACGTCGTCTGGAACTCCGCTGCCGACGTCGCCCCGGTGGCGGTTCCCGCCGTCGAGCCTTGGTCCGCGGAGGTTCCGCGCCTGTACAACGCGACGGTGGCCAGCGAAGGCGAGACCGTTTCGCTGCGGTTGGGCTTCCGGACCGTGGAGATCCGGGGCGACCGGTTCCTGGTGAATGGCCGGCGCGTGGTGTTCCACGGTGTGAACAGGCATGAGACGCATCCGGATCGCGGCCGTGTGTTCGACGAGGACTTTGCCCGCGCGGACCTGGCCATGATGAAGCAGTTCAACGTCAACGCGATCCGCACCAGCCACTACCCGCCGCACCCCCGCTTGCTGGACATCGCGGACGAACTGGGTTTCTGGGTGATCCTGGAATGCGACCTCGAGACCCACGGTTTCGAACGGCACGGCTGGGTGGGCAACCCCAGTGACGACCCCGCCTGGCGAGAGGCGTACGTGGACCGCATGGAACGCACCGTGGAGCGGGACAAGAACCATCCCTCCATCGTCATGTGGTCGCTGGGCAACGAGTCCGGTACCGGCGCCAACCTCGCGGCGATGTCCGCGTGGACCCACGCCCGCGATGCCGGCCGCCCCGTCCATTACGAGGGCGACTACACGGGCGCCTATACGGACGTGTACTCGCGGATGTACTCGTCCGTACCGGAAACAGAGGCGATCGGGCGCGATGATTCCGGCTCCCTTCTGCTCGGCTGCTCCGCTGCGGAGTCGGCGCGGCAGCGTACCAAACCGTTCATCTTGTGCGAGTACGTCCACGCGATGGGCAACGGCCCGGGCGCGATCGACCAATACGAGGACCTCGTGGACCGCTACCCGAGGCTGCACGGCGGGTTCGTCTGGGAGTGGCGGGACCACGGCATCCGCACCACCGCGGCCGATGGTACGGAGTTCTTTGCCTACGGCGGTGACTTCGGCGAGGTAGTGCACGACGGGAACTTCGTGATGGACGGCATGGTCCTGTCCGACTCCACGCCGAGCCCGGGCCTCTTTGAGTACAAGCAGATCGTCGCACCGATCCGCTTGGGCTTCTCCACCGAAACGAACGACGGCGGCACTCGCCGCTTCGTCTCCGTCGCCAATTTGAGGCACACCGCTGATGCGTCGGATGTGGTGCTGCGCTGGCGAACCGAGGTGGACGGCGTGCTTGGCGTGTCCGGGGAGCTCGACGTTGTTGATTCCACGGGCGCGTCACTCGGCGCCGGTAGCACGGCGCGCATTGAACTTCCACCGTTGGACAGTAATGGAAGCGGCGAACACTGGCTCACGGTTGAGGCGGTGCTCCGCAAGGACACTGCCTGGGCCGAGGCCGGGCACGTGATCTCCGCGGCACAGCTGGAACTGGCGGTGACACGTCCCCGCTTGGCAGCCCCGCGACCCCTCGGATCGGCCGGACGGGCCATGGCGGCGGTGGATTCAACGCTCAACCTTGGACCTGCCCGGTTCGAAGAAGGACGCCTGGTTTCGCTGGCCGGGCTGCCGGTTGGCGGTCCCCGTCTGGAGTTGTGGCGCGCCCCTACGGATAACGACGCCGGCGCCGGACGCGGCAGCTACGACCTCGCTGATCCTTGGCTCAACAACGGCGACGGCGTTCCGGCCCCTTCCATGGAAAAAATCTGGCGCGCCGCTGGCCTGGACCGGCTCACGGGCCGGGTTGAAAAGGTCTCCGCCGACGATTCGGGGGTGGTGATCCAGACCCGCTACTCCGCAGCCGACACCGCCCGTTGGGTCTCCGTGGAGGAAAACTGGCAAGTGTCCGGGGGCGAACTGTGGCTTCGCGTGGACATCGTACCGAGCACCGGTTGGGACATCATCTGGCCACGGGTGGGCGTCCGCTTGGATCTTCCAGGTTCCGTAGATGGCGCGTCGTGGTTCGGCACGGGTCCCCGCGAGTCCTACCCCGACAGCATGCACGCGACACTGGTGGGACGGTATTCGGCAGGAATCGACGAGCTCTCAGTTCCGTACGCCAAACCCCAGGAGTCGGGTCATCGCAGTGCCGTACGGTCACTGGAACTGCAGGACTCCGGTAGTCCTTGGTTGCAGCTCAATGCCTTCCCGGACTCCCGTGGCCGCCTGCCGGGCTTCACGCTTTCCCGGCACACAGCCCACGAGATCTCCGCAGCCGCACACCCGCATGAGCTGCCGGCAAGCCAAGGCAGCTACCTGTACCTGGACGCGGCACAGCACGGCCTCGGGTCCAGGGCATGCGGACCGGATGTCTGGCCGGATTACGCCTTGCGGCCCGAAGCCCGTTCGCTGACCTTCCGGATCACCGCAGCGGGCTAGTACCCCTTCCGTTGTGGGGCCCGCTCTGCGCGACTCCAGGGGAAAATGGAGCGCAGAGCGGGCCCCGCAACATCGTCAGGCAACAGCGATGGGTTCCTTCTTCGCCGCGTCCTTGCGGATGGTGGCACTGATGACCGCAGCCACCGTGCACATGGCTGCCGCCCCCAGCCAGGCGTAGTTGTAGTGACCGGTGGCGTCGCGGATGAACCCGGCAGCCAGGGCGGCCGCAGCGGCCCCGAGCTGGTGGGCGGCAAACACCCAGCCGAACACCACAGAACCGTCTGCGCCGAACACCGAGCGGCAGATGGCTGCGGTGGGCGGCACGGTGGCTACCCAATCGAGCCCGTACACCACCACGAAGATGATCATGCTCGGTTCCACGGATGAGCCCAGCAGCAACGGCAGAACCAGCAGCCCGATCCCCCGGAACTGGTAGTACACGGCCAACAGGACTTTCGGGTTGAACCTGTCGGTCAGCCAGCCGGAAGCGATGGTCCCCACGATGTCGAAAATCCCGACGACGGCCAACAAGCCTGCCGCCGTGGTTTCGGGCATGCCGTGATCGTGTGCCGACGGAATGAAGTGCGTGCCGATCAGCCCATTGGTGGTGGCTCCACAAATCGCGAAGCCCGCGGCCAAGGCCCAGAACGTCCGCACTTTGGCGGCTCGCTTGAGCACCTGCAGGGCTCGGACGGCAGCGTTCGCGGAGTCTTTGGGAAGACCAGGCTCAGGCATGCCGGACGCCGCAGGGGTGGCTCCGGCGTCGGCGGCGGGAACCACCGGTTCCTCAGCCCCATAAGGCAACACCCCGACGTCGGCAGGCGAGTTCCGCAACCACCGCAGCACCAGCGGTACCACTGCGAGCGCACCCGCAGCGATAAGGAGGGAGGCTCCACGCCACCCGGGGTTCTGCGCAAGGGCGGCAATGAAGGGCAGGAACACCAGCTGGCCGGCGGCACTTCCTGCCGTGAGGATGCCGATGACCAGGCCGCGGCTCTTGGCGAACCAAGTGTTGGCGATGGTCGCCGCGAAGACGAGTGCCATGGATCCCGTTCCCAGCCCGATGAGCACTCCCCACGTAAGCAGGATCTGCCACGACTGGTTCACCAGGACCGTCAAAGCTGAACCCAGACCGATCAGGCACAGCGCCAACGCGGTTACTTTGCGGATGCCGAAGCGTTCCATGAGGGCCGCAGCGAAAGGTGCCGTCAGCCCGAAGAGAACCAGGTTGATGCTGACAGCCAAGGACAACACCGTGGTGGACCAGCCGAACTCCTGCTGCAACGGGACCATCAACACGCCCGGTGCTGCACGGAAACCGGCAGCTCCCACCAGCGCAAGGAAGGCCACTGCCGCCACGATCCAGGCGGGGTGGAGACGGCGACGCTTGCCGGAAGGAAGCCGCGGCGGTTCGGTGGGGACCCCTGTGACGTCGGGAGCGGTCATGCGGGGATCTCCGTTTCAAAGGGAGCTGCTGTGCTTGCTTCAGATGGCGCCACAGCGAGCGGAACCGGGTGGTCCGTCCGCTTGAAGCTGTGCCAGCTCGTGTTGGCGGCGGTCAGGCGGGTGCCGCAATGGGTGCAGGTATCGGCCGACGACGTCGCCTGTCCGCAGTCCGTGTGGATGACCCGCATGTGGGATACCTCGTTGGGTGCGTCCAAGTGTTTCTCTGCCCAGATGATGATGGCGTTCAGGACGGGCAGGGAGTCCTCGCCCTTGGCGGTGAGGACATACTCCTGCCGTGTGCGGTTCCCGTCCTGGTAGGGGCGCTGTGCCAGCAAGCCGGCCTCGAGCAACCATCCCAAGCGCTTGCTGAGGACTGTATCGGCTACTTCGAGCCGTTGCTTGATGGCGTCGAAACGGCCGTTGCCGAAGAAGATTTCCCGCAGCACCAGGCTTCCCCAGGGATCTCCGAGGACATCAAGGCCACGGGCGAGGCTGCACGTGCGGGCAGACCAGTCAGAGCGAAGAGGCATGCGAACCAAGCTAGTTGACTTTCCTAAAGAAAGCTAGAGGATGACGGCGACACACCCTGCAGGTTCTGCCAGGTTCACTCACGGTTCATCTGGGGTGCCTACGCTTGCCGGGTCTACTCTGACCACGAAAGGCACCCTGAATGTCCTTGAACAACCCTGACTTGGTGAAACGTTCAACCGAATCTCCCGGAATCTCCCGGCGTGGATTCCTTGGCACGGCAGCGGCAGCGACGGCGCTGGCGGCAGCCGGATCACTGCTTCCCCCCTCCGTGCAGGCGGCGATGGCCAGGCCAACCCCGCCGGGGAGCCTGCAATCCATCAAGCACGTGATCGTGCTGATGCAGGAGAACCGCTCCTTTGACCACTACTTCGGTTCGCTCCGCGGAGTCCGGGGTTACGGCGACCATTCCGTCACCCGGCTGCCCAACGGAAAATCCATGTTCGAACAGCCACGCGCCACCGGGGAAAGCGTCCTGCCGTTCTCCCTGCGCAAGGCAGCCGAACTCGCGGGACGACCCGGAACCGACATCCAATACCTGGGCGACCTCGACCATTCCTTCAAAGGGACCACCCGGGCGTGGAACAACGGCTGGTGCGATCAGTGGATTCCTGCCAAGAGCGCATCCACCATGACCTTCTACGAGCGCCAGGACATCCCGCTGCAATACGAGCTCGCAGACACCTTCACCATTTGCGACGCCTACCATTGCTCCGTCAACGGCTCCACCAATCCCAACCGCAACTACCTCTGGAGCGGTACCACCGGCAAGGAGCCCGGCACGAACAACCGGGCTGTGACCAATGCGGCCTACGGCTACGACCACGGCGGCTACGACTGGACCACCTACCCTGAACGGCTGGAACAGGCCGGGGTCTCATGGAGGATCTACCAGGACTGGGACAACTTCACGGACAACGCCGTGGAGTACTTCCAGACCTTCAAAGTGATCGGGCGGAAGATGCTGGCCTCGGTTGACGGCAAGCTGCGCACCACCGAGGAGTTCTACGACCAACTGGCAGGCAAGACGGCCGACGAGCAGGAGCATCTCCTGGCCCAGCTGGAGCAGGGCCGCGCCACCCTCACGGAGGCCGAAAGGTCGCTCTTCGACAAAGCCATGTGGCGTGGCCGCCCGGACACCCTCCTGGAACGGCTCAGCGCCGACATCACCTCAGGCAGCCTCCCGCAGGTCAGCTGGTTGGTACCGTCGGCCGCCGACTCCGAACATCCCGGAGCCTCCACACCGGTGGGCAGCGCAAACTTCGTCTACCGCCTCCTGGACACGGTAGCGAGCAACCCCGAGACCTGGGACAGCACCGCGATCTTCCTCAACTTCGACGAAAACGATGGCTACTTCGACCACGTCCCGCCACCCGTCCAGCCGCGGCCGTCGACAGGCGAATCCGCCGACTGGACCACGGCGCTGCCCATCGGGCTGGGTCCACGGGTACCGATGACGGTGGTCTCCCCCTGGACGGTGGGTGGCTATGTCAGCTCCGAAATCTTCGACCACACCTCAGTCCTTCGCTTCCTCGAACGCTGGACCGGGGTGCAGGAACCCAATATCTCTCCCTGGCGCCGGGAAGTCTGCGGCGACCTGACCGGCGTCTTCAATTTCAGCTCGCCAGGTAAGCCGCCGGTTCTGGACCACCCAGCATCCGTGCCCGCCAAGATCAGCCGTTGGCGGCCCACCCCACCCGCCGTCCAAGTGGCGCCGATCCAGGAAAGTGGCACGCGCCCGGCCAGGCCCCTCCCCTACCGCCCGCAGGTTTCGGCCGCTGTGCTGCCCGGCAAAATCACCCTGGCACTGGGGAACTCAGGCTCCCGGTCGACCCATTTCGCCATCTACGGTTACGCCGGCGAAGTCACGGAGCCACGGCATGTGGACGTCCTCGGGAATACCACGGTGGAGCTCGCACCTGCCTCAGGCGGGTTCGACGTCGTCGTCACCGGCCCCAACCGTTTCCAGTACGAACTGAAGGGAACGACGGCGGGCGCGGCGTCCGGCGTCGACGTTTCAGTCAACGGACGCCGCGGCAACAAGGCCGTGGAACTGGAAGTGCGCAACAACGGCAAGGCCACAGTGACCCTGATTCTGAAGTCGCTGCAGTACGCACAGGGCCACGAAAGTGTGAAGCTCAAAGCCGGGCACTCGAAGAAGATCGGCTGGGAAACCTTGAACGGTTGGTATGACCTGGAGGTCACCGCTGCCGAGGACGCTACGTTCCGACGCCGGCTGACCGGTCGCCAGGAAGACGGACAGGAAGGCATCTCCGGCTAGCGGACGATTGGCGCATCCTGCCCTTGTCCTGCCTCCTCACCGCAAAAGGGTGTGGCAGGCGGGCAAGGGCGGGGTGCCCTGCGTGGAGGGGTCAGCGCTGTTTCAGGCTGGTTCCACCGGGAACCAGTCCGGCCCGGGACGGGTGGTACGCCAATGCCCAATAGACCATCATCGCGATCCCGCACACCACGCCCAGGCTCGACACCATGAGTTGCCACTGGGTCTGGGGGTCTTTGCCCCATTCGGCAGCGCCCGCCCACACGGCCAGGTTCTTGGGCGTCATGTAAAAGGCAACGGTGGAGCACGCCACAATGACCCACCCCGCGAGTCGCATCCGTCCGTTGCGGGACGGCACCCGGTGCATCGCAAAGGCCATGCTGGGCAGGGCAACGGCAACCCACACCCAGTGATGCGACCACGACACCGGACTGATCAGGAGCATCAGGACGGCTGTGGCGGATACTGCCACGAAATTCTCATCTACAGCCACCGACCACTTGATGATGAGGCCGGCGACGACCACCAGGGCCAAGGACAGCACCATCCACACCAGGTTGGTGACCGAAGAGTCCGGCATGCCGAAGTGGAGGAGCAGGCCCTTGACGGACAGATTGTCGACGTAGGCCGGCCCGCCGATCCGGCCGGTATCGGGAAGGATCTTGGTCCAGAAATCCAGCGAAGCCTGGGGCAGTACAGCCCAGGCCACCGCAATCGAACCAAAGAACCCGGCGGCCATCCACCCCAGGGCTTTGAAGTCGCGACGGACCAGGAAGTACAAACCAAAGGCCAGAGGAGTGAGCTTCACCCCGGCAGCCAGGCCGATCAACAAACCCGCAGGCCACCGGATGGCACCCGCACGGGCTTTCCCGTACAGGGCGAAGTCAGCCAGGATCACGCCCATCAGGATGATGTTGATCTGCCCGAAGACGAACGTGTCACGCCACGGGCCCAGGAACAGAATGGCACCGGTTCCCAGCAGCGCCGTAGTCCTGAAACGGTAATCGGAAAAAGCCTCCCGCCAGGTCATCAGGCCGAAGTAGTGCCTGGCCAGCCAGGCGGCCACAATGGCGGCACCGGCAAGGGCCACCAGAATGAAAATCATACTGGCCGCGAAGAACCCCAGCGCCGCCAGCCCGGCAAAGAGCAGGGCGGCGAACGGCGGATAGGTAAACGGCAATCCATCACGGATGGCGTAGAGGTCACCGCCCTCCATGACTTTGCCACCGCCGTAGAAGTAAACCTCGAAGTCGTTCAGTGCGGGCTCGTAGTACGCGTACAGGAAGCACACTGCCACCACGAGGGCCAAGGCTGCTGCCACCGTGAGGATCCAGCCCCGTTTGGTGGTGGAAGCCACCATCTGTGAAGGAGAAGCCGCCATGTCAGCCGTTGCTGATCTTGGCGAAAGCTTGTTCAAGATCCGCGATCAGGTCCTCGGCTTCCTCGATGCCGCAGGACAGGCGCAGGAGGTTGACGGGGACAGCCAGTTCCGTACCCTTCACGGAAGCATGCGTCATTTCCGACGGGTAGTTCATGAGGGACTCGATGCCGCCCAGCGATTCGGCAAGCGTGAAAACGGACGTGTTCTCGGCAACGGTCCGCGCTGCGGCCTCTCCACCCTTGAACTGCACGGACACCATGCCGCCGAACTTCTTCATCTGCTTCGCGGCAAGCTCGTGGCCGGGGTGGTCCGGCAGGCCCGGGTACAGCACAGCTTCCACCTCCGGACGCTGCAGCAGCCACTCGGCCACGGCCTGGCCGTTGTCACTGTGGCGGTCCATGCGGACACCCAGGGTCTTCAAGCCACGGGTGGTCAGGAAGGCGTCCATGGGACCGGAAACGGCGCCCACGGCAAACTGGATGAAGCCGATCTTTTCGGCCAGTTCGGCGTCCTTGACCACAATGGCGCCGCCCACGACGTCGGAGTGCCCGCCAATGTACTTGGTGGTCGAGTGGACCACGACGTCGGCGCCCAGGGCGAGCGGGGTCTGCAGGTAGGGAGACGCAAAGGTGTTGTCGACCACCAGGAGGGCCCCGGCGTCGTGCGCCACGGCGGCGAGCGCCGCGATGTCGGTGATCTTCATCATCGGGTTGGAGGGCGTCTCAACCCACACCATGCGGGTCTTGTTCGCGGCAACCGCGGCAGCAACGGCGTCGAGGTCTGACATGTCCACCGGGGTGTTTCCGATGCCCCAGTCGCCGAGCACGCGGTTGATGAGCCGGTAGGTGCCACCGTAGGCGTCGTTGCCAAGAACGATGTGGTCACCGGGACGGGCCACGGCACGGATCAGGGAGTCTTCCGCCGCGAGTCCGGAACCGAAGGAGAATGCGGCTGAGCCACCTTCCAGGGCTGCCAGTTGTTCCTGGAGGGCATCGCGGGTGGGGTTGCCGCCGCGGCCGTACTCGTAGCCCGAACGCAGGTTGCCAATCCCGTCCTGGGCGTAGGTTGAGCTGAAGTGCAGGGGCGGGACAACCGCGCCGGTGCGGGGTTCGAAGGCCTGTCCGGCGTGGACAGCGCGCGTGTTGAACCCGGCGTTGGTGTTGGCAGACATGGAAGCTCCTCTTTGTTCGTTCAACGGTATGGATGAAGCGGGGCGCTTCAGTTGCTCAGGTAGGCGAGAAGGTCGTGGCGGGTCAGGATGCCCACCGGGGCGCCGGCGAAAGTCACCATGACGGTATCGACGTCGGACAGCAGCTCGCGCGCGGCAGAAATGGTCTCCAATGAGCCGATCACCGGGAGACGCTCCCCCATGTGCTGTGCGATCTTGTCCGTGAGCTTCGCTTCACCCCGGAACAGCTTGCTGGTGAGGCTTCGCTCGTCCACCGCGCCCAGGACTTCGCCCATCACCACCGGGGGCTCCTGCGAGAGGACCGGGATGTGCGAGACGCCGAATTCGTTCATGATGTTGATGACGTCGCGGACGGACTCGTTGGGGTGGATATGGACCAGGTCCGGCATTTCTCCCGTCTTGGATTTGAGCACCTCGCCCACGGAAGCTTCTTCGCCCCCGGAAAGGAAGCCGTAGGAGCGCATCCACTGGTCGTTGAAGATCTTGGCAAGGTAGCCACGGCCAGAGTCAGGAAGGATGACCACCACCACGGCGGACTCGTCCAGGTCCTTGGCAGCCTGCAGCGCAGCCACCACCGCCATGCCCGAGGAACCGCCCACCAGGAGGCCCTCTTCCCTTGCCAGGCGGCGGGTCATGGCGAAGGAATCGGCATCCGAAACAGCAATGACGTCATCCGGGACGGCGCGATCGTAATTAGCGGGCCACATGTCTTCGCCCACGCCTTCGACGAAGTAAGGACGGCCGGTACCGCCGGAGTAGACCGAACCTTCCGGGTCCGCGCCGATGATCTTGACCGGGCCGCCGTCGGACTCCGGCCGGTCAGCCGAAACCTGCTTGAGGTACCGCCCGGTGCCGGTGATGGTGCCGCCGGTCCCGGCTCCGATCACCACGTGCGTGACGCGGCCATCGGTGTCGTTCCAGATTTCAGGGCCGGTGGACTCGAAGTGGCTGCCGGGGGCGGCCGGATTGGAGAACTGGTCCGGCTTGAAGGCATCCGGGATTTCTTTGACCAGGCGGTCAGAGACACCGTAGTAACTTTGCGGGCTGTCAGGAGCCACGGCGGTGGGGGTCACCACCACGTCGGCGCCGTACGCCTTCAGGACAGCACGCTTGTCCTCGCCCACCTTGTCCGGGACCACGAAAACGCACTTGTAGCCCTTCTGCTGGGCGACGAGGGCCAGCCCTACGCCCGTGTTGCCCGACGTCGGCTCCACGATGGTTCCGCCCGGCTTGAGGCGTCCGTCTTTCTCGGCCTCTTCAATCATCTTCACGGCGATCCGATCCTTGATGGATCCGCCGGGATTGATGTATTCGAGCTTGACCAGGACCGTGGCCCTGATCCCGTCCGTAACGTGGTTGAGCTTGATGAGCGGCGTGTTGCCGATGAGGTCCAACACGGACTGGGCGTACTTCATAGATACAAAGTTACCGCCTGCCCGCTTTGGGGCCGGACCGGCCGGCTAGCTCCCTGCCGATGGATCGGTCTGCCACACACCCATCACGTTGCCCTCGGTGTCCTTGAAGTAGCCGTACCACCCCATGCCGGGTATCGGGTTCTTGGCCTGGACTACCGACCCTCCGGCGGACTCGACCTGCCCCAAAGCTGCGTCAATGTCGTCGACGTCGATGGTCAGGACGGGTGTCTTCAGCGCATCAGTCCTCGGGAACAGCGCACCGTTGATGGCGCCCGGTTCCTTCGGCGTGCCTGTCTGCTCATCGGAGGGCGCCGTGAGGGCGATGGTGTAATCCATCCCTTGCATGGGGCTCAGGTTCCACCCGAAAGTAGTCCGGTAGAAGTTGTTGGCCCGTTCGGTGTCTTCTGTGGGAATCTCAAAATGCACTATGGCGGCCATGGCTGGCACTCCTCGTTTGTGGGGTTCTGTTCCCTGGTTCCGGCGCGGCCCACCCACGCCACAGCACGGAGTCTAGCCCCGGGCGGCCATCCCTGAAAGAGGCTTTTGATGGGATTGTCAGCCCGGCGTGCGACCATGAAAACATGACCATCGCAGACGCCCCGCCCCTTGTGGCGGCCGCGGCAGATGCGGCCGTCAGATGGCATCCTGAAGCCCCCTTCCGTCTGGACCAAACCATGTTTCCGCTCATGCGCGGCAACGCGGATCCGTCCTTCGCCGCACACTCCAGCGGATTCTGGATGGCCTTCACGGCTGCCTCCGGCCCGGTGACGCTTCGACTGTCCGGCGGTGGTTCCGGTTCCGATTCGTTCGTCGATGCCCAGGCATGGGGTCCGGGCGCATCGGACGCAGTGGCCGGAGTGCCAAGATTGCTGGGCGCCGATGACGACTGGTCCGCTTTCGATGAACCCGCTTTCCACGCCACCCTCCCGCGCCGGGTCACAGAAGCACGACGCCGGAACCTGGCCGTTCGCCTGCCCTCCACTGGCCGGGTGGTTGACTCCCTGGTGCCCACCATTTTGGAGCAAAAGGTCACCACTTTGGAGGCAAGGCGTGGCTACCGCTACTTGATGTACCGCTATGGAACGCCTGCTCCAGGCAAAGCGCCGGCCGGTCTCCTCGTTCCTCCCACGGCCCGGCAGTGGCTGGCCATTCCGTCATGGGAGTGGCACAAAGCCGGAGTTGGCCCGCAGCGTTCGGCGACGGTCATGCGGGCGCTGCAATCCGCCGTCGCGCTTGAACGTTTGGCGGCGCTGGATTCAGTGCAGGCCGGCGCCCGGATGCAGACGATTCCGGGGATCGGAGTGTGGACCGCGGCCGAGGTTGTCCAGCGGACCCACGGTTGCCCGGATTCAATCTCCGTCGGCGACTACCATCTGGCGTCCTATGTGGGCTACGCCCTGACCGGGCAGAAAACGGACGACGCCGGCATGATCGAACTGCTGGAACCGTGGAGCGGGCAGAGGCAACGCCTGGTGCGGATGTTGTATTTGAGCGGCTTCCGCAAGCCCACTTTCGGGCCCCGGATGACCGTCCAGGATCACCGCCACCACTAAAGCAACGCGGGGTCACTTATGGCCCATATTTCCCCCTGTTATGGGCCATAAGTGACCCCGCGTTGGCTTACAGGGCGCGGAGTTTCACCGATCTGATGCGTGAGATCACTCCGGCGAACCCCTCCGCCAAGTCATCGGCGTTCACTTTGAAATACGACCACCCCGCGCTGAGGAACGCTTCATCACGCCGGTTGTCCCTCGACTGCTGTTCCCTGGAAAGGTGATGTCTGCCGTCGTACTGGATCGCGATCCGGAAGCGTCGATAGCCGAGGTCGGCCGTCGGCGACCACGGGTCCTCGAGATTCAGCGGCAATTGCAGTTCCGGTTCCGGAAGACCGGCGTCCCGCATAGCCAGGCGCAGGAACGTCTCAGGAAACGAGTCCGCGCCCACCCGCATTTCATCCAACGCCAAACGTGCCTTCTCCACCCCTTGGAGGTTGGGATGTTGCCGGATGAGCAACCTCAATCCGGAACTATGGGCGTACGGCTCAGTACGCATCTCCAGGGCCGGCCTTGGCCGACGGATAAGTTGGTCGCCCATCGCGATCACATACGGAAGCGGCAACGACTTCGCCAAATCAAGCCAAGTTCTGGGGCGGACCGATACCGGAATGCCCTGGTGATCCATGACCTCGCCCGGAAAAACACGAACTCTGTGACCAGTTACACCGGCCCGCCGAACCCGGGGTAGTTCATGCGGCTTGCTCAAGTGCACCGTTTCGCCGTTCCCCATCCACGGCGGAAGCCCCAACCCGGTCAGTTCGGCCGCGGTTTCATGCGAGACCCAGGCACCGGGGGTAGCTGCCGTAAGCACCCGAGCGCGCTCGAAGAGATCCGGATCTGTTTCCCTTGGCAGATAGATAAGCCGGCCGCCATCCTTGATGTCCTTTGCCCTAAGGCGCTTCCTGGGCACGCCCAAGGCGCGTGACTCATAGACGGTGAAAGGACGGGCGCCGAGGACCTCGGGCAAGGGACTGATGCGAACCATGCAATCCAGTGTCTCGGCAATGCGGCCATCGAATGGAGTTATCCACAGGTTGCCTCCCGACAACTGCAACGCGAGGTCACTTATGGCCCATAAATGGCGGAAACATGGGCCATAAGTGACCCCGCGTTGGCTTTAGAGGTGGAGGCGCGATACGGCTTCCTGGCGCATATCCACCTTGCGGACCTTGCCGGACACCGTCATGGGGAAGCTCTCACGGACATCGATGTAACGCGGAATCTTGTAGTGGGCCAGCTTGCCCCGGCAGTAGTCGGCCAGGTCCGCGGCCGTCAGCGGTTCCGCACCGGGTTTGAGGATGATGCAGGCCATGAGTTCCTCGCCGTACTTCTGGTCCGGCACGCCAATCACCTGCACATCCTGGATGGACGGGTGCAGGTACAGGAACTCCTCGATCTCGCGGGGGTAGATGTTCTCCCCGCCCCGGATCACCATGTCCTTGATGCGGCCCTCAATAACCAGGTACCCGTCCTCGTCCATGCGGGCAAGGTCCCCCGTGTGCATCCAGCCGTCACCGTCGATGGCTTCGGCCGTCTTGTCGGGCTGGCCCCAGTACCCCTGCATCACCGCATAGCCGCGTGTGCAGAGTTCACCGATCACACCCCGCTCCACCACTTCCCCGGAACCCGGATCCACGATCCTGCTCTCCAGGTGCGGCATGGTCCGTCCCACGGTGGAGGTCCGCTGTTCCAGGGTGTCCCCGGCGCGGGTCATGGTGGACACGGGCGAGGTCTCGGTCATGCCGTAGCAAATGGCCACATCCACCATGTGCATCTCATCGATGACGCGGCGCATCACTTCGATGGGACACAGCGACCCCGCCATCACTCCGGTTCGCAGGGTTGAGAGATCGTAGGAGCCGAAGTCCTCCAGCGCGAGCTCCGCGATGAACATGGTGGGCACACCGTACAACGAGGTCCCGCCAAAATCCTGCACAGCCTCCAGCGCGGCCGAAGGGTTGAAGCCCCGGCCCGGAATGATGGTGGCCGCCCCGAAACTGAGCGCGTTGAGGTTGCCGATCACCATCCCGAAGCAGTGGTAGAACGGCACAGGAATCACCACGCGGTCATGCTCGGTGTAGCCCAGCAGCCGCCCGATCGAGTTCCCGTTGTTGAGGATGTTGTGGTGCGTCAGCGTTGCACCTTTCGGGAATCCCGTGGTGCCCGAGGTGTACTGCAGATTGATGGGATCGTGCGGGTCCAGTTGGGCCATGCGGTCGCGCACCGCTGAAGGCCCGACGCCGTCCGCCCGGGTCAGGAGCTCGCCGTACGTGAGTTCATGGCCGGCTTCCGGAACGCCTGCGCGGAGTCCCACCGCAGGATCTCCCGGCAGGAACACAATCTCCTTGAGTGCAGGGCAGGCAGCCGCTGCCTGCCTGGCCATGGCAACGTAGTCGCTGTTCCTGTCCGACGGGGCGGTCACCAGCATCCGCATCCCGTTTTGCTTCACCACGAATTCCAGTTCATGGCTCCGGTAGGCGGGATTCACGTTCACCAGCACGGCCCCGATCTTGGCGGTGGCGTACTGGAGGATGGTCCATTCGGCGCAGTTGGGACTCCAGATGCCGATCCGCTCCCCCTTGGCCACGCCGGTGGCGAGCAGCGCGCGGGCGAGGCGGTCGACGTCGTCGTTCAGTTTCTGGTAGCTCCAGCGGCGGGCGTCTTCGCCGGGCGAGGCGGCGGCCTCGATGAGTGCGTCCCGCAAAGGGAATTGGGCGGCGATGCGCTCAAAGTTGGCGCCAATGGTCTCTTCGAGCAGCGGGACGTCAGTGTCTCCGGCGGTGTAGGACAACATGACGGAACGCTACCAAGCCCGGCCGCGCAACAGAACCGTAACCACCTCCAGCGGCGCCGTGTCCTGCCGGTAGGGTTGGAGCCATGAGTGCACCCATTGACCTGCAGGCCACGTTCATCCCCAACGAGGGCGAGTTCTTCCGCGTGAAGCTCGCTTTGGAAATCGCGATCGATGAGGTCGTCAACGAGCCTGGCTGCATCCGCTACGAACTGACCGAAGCCACCGAGGAAAAGCTTGTCCTGACCGAGCGTTGGGAATCCGAGGAGCTGCTGGACAAGCACTCCAAGGGCATCGCCGTCCAGGACCTGAACGAGTCACTCAGCGCGCTGCTTGCCGAACCCGTAAAGCTGGAACGTCTCTAAGAGAACGCCTAAACGCTGCAGTTACGCCTTAAAGCCCCGAGGTCGCCGTAAATTTACGGCGACCTCGGGCTTTAACGGCGATTTCGCCGGATGGAGTCTAGTTTTCCTGTGCCTTTTCCTGAGCCTCGGCACGGGACTTTGCAACGTGGGCGTGGACTTCTTCCATGTTCAGGCCCTTCACTGCATCAATGACCTGCTCAAGCTGCTGGGCGTTCAGGGCGCCGGGCTGCGAGAAGACGAGCACCTTTTCGCGGAAAGCCATCAAGGTGGGGATGGAGGTGATCCCGGCCTCGGCGGCGAGCTGCTGCTCGGCTTCCGTGTCCACTTTGGCGAAGACTACGTCGGAGTGCTTTTCCGATGCCGCTCCGTACGTGGGCGCGAACTGCCGGCAGGGGCCGCACCATGCAGCCCAGAAATCCACCAGGACAATGTCGTTGTCTTCGATGGTCGATGCGAACTGTTCACCAGTGATGTCAACTGTAGCCATGGTTCCACGGTACGCGTCCCGGTCTGTGAAGTCCCGCCGGGCGGGCCACTGTTCGCTTCCCGCGTCACTGGGAATAAAGCGGCAACCCGCCGTTTCAGGAATCTCTTGTTTCGCATTGAACAAGTGTTTAGCGTATGAAACATGCGTTCAACCGCAGACGATTTAACCACCAGGGCGCGCATCCGGGACGCCGCGATCGGACTCTTCGGTCGCGATGGCTTCTCCAGGGCCACAGTCCGGGCAGTGGCTTCCATTGCCGGCGTCAGCCCGGGGTTGGTCATCCATCATTTCGGCAGCAAAGCCGGTCTCCGAGAGGCCTGTGACCAACACGTCCTGGCCCTCACAGCCACTCAGGGCAGGGAAAAAGCAGACCCCGGTTCCACCGGCAGGCTCATCCAGGACTACTTGAACAACCCGGACCAGTACACGGAAGAGATCGCCTATATCCGGCGCAGCCTGGGTGATGAATCCGACGCCGGAGACGCCTTCTTCGACGCTGTGGTGAACCAGTGCCAGGACCTCATCCACACCGGCATCGAAGCAGGCACCATCCGGAAATTCGACGACATCCGGTCCATCGCGGTGATCATCGCGTCCAACAGCCTTTCGATCCTCATGCTGGGCCGGCACCTCTCGCGGACGCTGGGCACTCCGGCCCCGGAACCCAACGGCATCGGCCCCGACCTTCTGCGCCAGCTCACCCTGCCTCTTCTTGAGATCTATACGCATGGCTTCTATTCGGACGCGCGGTTCCTGCACGCAGCCCGCGAAGCCCTGGAAGGAAACAACACCAACAACGGAAGGGAGCATGCCCCGTGACCCAGGCAATCGTCGTCAAGGGGTTACGCAAGAAGTTCGGTCAACGCGAGGTTCTGCACGGGCTGGATTTCGCGGTGGAACCCGGGACAGTCTTCGGGGTGATCGGACCGAACGGTGCCGGAAAGACCACCACCATGCGCTGCCTGCTGGACATCATCCGACCCAGCGGCGGTTCCATTTCCGTCTTGGGACAGGATCCGAGGCGGGGCGGCACGGCACTGCGAAGGCGGATCGGCTATCTGCCCGGGGAGCTGCATTTGGAGAACCGCACCACGGGCCGCCGCATGCTGGAGCATTTTGCTGCCATCAGCGGCCCGGTGGATGAGCGGCACGTCAACGATCTCGCAGACCGCCTTCAGTTGGACTTGGACCGGCAGACCCGCAAGCTATCCAAGGGAAACAAGCAGAAGCTGGGCCTCCTGCAGGCGTTCATGCACAAGCCTGAGCTCCTGGTCCTGGACGAACCCACCAGCGGACTTGACCCCTTGGTCCAGCAGGTCTTCCATGCCATGGTCCGCGAGGCCGTGGACGGCGGCGCCACCGTGTTCCTCAGCTCGCATGTCCTGAGCGAAGTCCAACAGGCCGCGGACGCCGTCGCCATCCTCCGCGACGGCGACATTGTCACCGTTTCCACTGTGGAGGCTTTAAGGACGGCGGCGGTCAGGCAGCTGCGGTTCAACAGCATCGGAACGGAAGCGCACGACGTCGGCGCGCTGCTGGCCCGGGTGCCGGGCGTCGCCAATATCGCGGTGCGGGAACTGCCCGCAGACGGCCATGCGAGCGGAACCGTGGAAGCCACGGCCACCTTGTCCGGCCATATCCAGCCCTTGGTCCAGGAACTGGCACGGCTGCATCTGACAGACCTGGTCCTGGAAGAGCCGGACCTGGAAGAAGCCGTCCTGACGCTCTATACGGGCGGCGAAGCGCCCTCCAGTATGGGAAATCCCCAGAGAGCCAGCCATCAACCGGAAGGAGCCCACCGTGCCTAGGCCATTGCCGCTCTTCACCAAAGCACTGACTGATTCGTGGCGCTCCACCCTGGCTTGGGCGCTGGGACTCACGGGCGCGATCATGCTGTACCTGCCGTTGTATCCGTCCATCGGAGGCAGCGCCCAGATGCAGCAAATGATTGATGCCCTCCCTCAAGGCATGACCAAGGCCCTGAACTACGACCAAATAGCGACGGGACCCGGCTACACCCAGGCCACCCTTTTCGGACTCATCGGCTTCCTGCTGATGTCCATGGCCTCCATTGGTTGGGGCGCGGCGGCGGTGGGAGGTGACGAGGAGTCCGGGCTTTTGGAACTCACCCTCGCCCACAGCGTCACCCGCGTGCAGGTGGTCCTTGAGCGGGCGTTGGCCATTTTGGTCCGCATTGTGCTGCTCACCGCGTTGGTCTTCGTGCTGGTGCTGGTACTGAACGGACCCGCAAAACTTGAGATCGACGTCGGGCATCTTTTCGGCGCAGTGCTGCTGTTCGCCGCCCTGGCCCTTCTGAGCGGTACAGCCGCACTGTGTGCCGGCGCCCTCACGGGACGGAAGGTGTACGGAGTCGCTGCCGGTGCTGCTGTTGCAGTCCTCGGCTACGTATTCAACGCGGTGGGCCGGCAAAGCCCCGATGTGGAGTGGCTGCTGAACCTTTCGCCGTATCACTGGGCGTACGGCAATTCACCCGTGACCAACGGGGCTGACTGGGGCGCTGTGACAGGGCTGCTGTGCATATCGGCGGCACTGATTGCGCTGGGAACTTTGGCCTTGCAGCGGCGGGACGTTGGGGTCTAGTTCCAGACGTGCGGTGCGGGACGGCGCGCTCCGGGCAGCGCGTTGTTTTCGCGCCACTCGTGGATCCATTCGGGCAGTTCAAGGTCCGCCGGCGGCGCACCGAACTCGGCGATGATCTCCTCCTGTGTCACGGGCTTGCCCTTGGCCACCAGGCGGGTGGCGATGTGGGCACGGGCGTAGATCTCACCGTCCACCACCATGCGCTGTTCGAAGTAGATCGCCTTGGTATCGAGCCCGATAATGCGGGTTTCAATGGTGTAGCGCTGCCACAACTGCAAGGATTTGCGGAACGCAATGGTCTCCCCCGCAGCCACCGGGCTCCAACCCCGTTTGCGCATCGTGTTCCAGATCCCGCTGCGCACCATGAGGTCGAACCGGCCCAGGTCCATCAGGGAAAAGTACATGCCATTGTTGACGTGCATGGCGATGTCGATGTCCGTGGGAAGCACCCGCAAGGGCAGCGACGATTCGTCCCAAACGTTCAACGGCGTGCGCTTGGAGGACGTGAACAGCAACATGAGGGTGCGTAGAAGCAGATGCATGGCAACAATGTTACCCATGAGTAACTTCCAGCGAAAGATGCCGACCGCATTGTGGGACGCTCTGCTGGATTCAGCCAAAGGAACGAGCACGGGCCTCGCTGTTTGTTCAACTTTATGTCCAACGATTGCACTAACGTTTACCGCTGGTTCATCAAAGACGTGCACAATATCTGGAACTCGTATTGGAAGAAAACATCAGGGAGATCCCTTTGAGTACGCTGCAAACCAGCAGGCCCAGCGGCGACGTCTGGCCCGAACTCCAGCGCCACCAGACAGTGGTGCTCCAGGACGCGCGCGGGAACCGCATCGAAGGAACCCTGGACGGAATGACCGACGACCGCAGCACCCTCTGGATCCAGCTCAAGGGCGGCCTGGGCCGTCAACTGATACACCACTTGGACGGCTACTGGCTGGAAACCACCGCCTGAGCAACTCCGCAAGCCCCCGGCCGGCCCGGCCTGTGGCTAGTATTCCCGTATGACTCAAGCGCGATACCGGGACCTCGTCGAATGGCCGCTCATGGCCACGGCACTGATATTCCTCGCCGCCTACGCGTGGCAGGTCATTGGCCGGGTCGACGGGCCCTCGGCGGTCCCTTTCGAGGTGATTTTGTGGATCACCTGGGGAATTTTCGCGCTGGACTATTTCATCAACCTCTGGCTTGCCGAGGACCGCATGCGCTGGTTTGTGTGGAACCTCCACGAACTCCTGATCGTGGTGCTCCCTTTCTTCCGGCCTTTGCGGTTGTTGCGCCTGGTCACCCTCCTCTCCGTGCTGCAACGCACCGTGGGCGAAACCCTCCGTGGCCGGGTGGCAACCTACGTCGCCGGGGCCGCCGCCATGCTCATCCTCATCGGCGCCCTGGCGGTGTTGGATGTTGAACAGAACGCCCCCGACGCCAAGATCCTGACCTTCGGCGACGCAGCCTGGTGGGCCGTCACCACCATTACCACCGTGGGCTACGGCGATCTGTACCCGGTGACGCCCATTGGCAGGGTGGTAGCCGCTGCCCTGATGATGAGCGGCATCGCTGTTCTCGGTATCGTGACGGCCTCCATCGCTTCCTGGCTTGTCCAGCGGATCGAGGAGAACGCCGAGGGGGTCGCCGCCGCAGCGGGAGAAAAGGCAGCAGCGGCCGAAGAACCAGTCCGGGCTGAAATGGCGGACCTGGTGAGCGAAATCGCGGCCTTGCGGCTGGAGATTGCGGAACTCCGGAAAATCTCGGAGAGTCGCTGAGCGGCCACTTCTGCCCCCGGCTCAGACGCCCCACCCTGGGCCCGCCTCCCTCTGGCTGGGGACACCCACATTCACTGCGGACATCGCCCCGGACCAAGGACACGTAAATTTGGGTGTCCTCCGTCCATTGCCGCAGCCCGGACGAAAATGGCAGCTCAAATCGTGAGATTTCACCAGGGCACAAAAAATCCCCGGAACCAGTGGTTCCGGGGATTTTCTTTGGGTGGCAGATGAGGGATTCGAACCCCCGTAGGCGTTGCCAGCTGATTTACAGTCAGCCCCCTTTGGCCGCTCGGGTAATCTGCCGAACTTCAAAAGAAGATCACTTCCGGAGACCATTTCTTTCGATCCGGTAACCGAAGGCAGAGACAACCTTACAGAAGTTTCAGCGAAGAATCTAATCGGGCGCAGACACCCTGATTTTCCGCGTGTTTCAGGCCTGTCCGAGGATCCTGCCCGCGAGTTTGGCTTCGAACCTCTCGGCCTGTTCGGCAGTGATCTGGTTGAGCTGCACGGCCCGCAGAAGATCTGCGTGGACGCCGTCCATCCGGGCAGTGGCATCGGGAACCGGGCTCAGTACGATCGACGCAGCCACGGCCGCCGCAGCGACGGCGCTTGCAGCTGCCACGGCTGCCGTGCCAATCGAACCGGCTGCTGCCGAGGCGGACTTGCTGATGGACTGGACGGCCTTGCTGCTCATGCTGATCCTCCGACGATACGTTCTTTCAACTGGTACAACTCTCGGCCAGCTACCTCGGTTCCCACCTTGCGTGTGCTGTGAGCGAACTGTGAAAGCCCTCCACCGTCCCAAGTGCCGGCTTCCGTACTAGGCTGGATGCCAGACCCAACCCGCCCTCACAGGGCCCCCAACCTAAGGAGAGTCATGGCAGGCGAATCCACATTCGACGTCGTCAGCAAGGTAGACAAGCAAGAGGTCGCCAACGCACTGAACCAGTCCCAGAAGGAAATCGCGCAGCGATACGACTTCAAGGGTGTCGGCGCGGAGATCGACTTCAGTGGCGAAAAGATCCTCATGAAGGCCAACTCGGAGGACCGCGTCCTTGCAGTCCTGGACGTCTTCCAGTCCAAGCTCATCAAGCGCGGCATCTCCCTGAAGTCCCTCGACCAGGGCGAGCCCTACCCCTCGGGCAAGGAATTCCGCCTGGAGTGCACCATCAAGGAAGGCATCGCCCAGGACATCGCCAAGAAGATCAACAAGATCATCCGCGATGAAGCCCCCAAGTCCGTCAAGTCCCAGATCCAGGGCGACGAACTCCGCGTGACCTCCAAGTCCCGCGACGACCTTCAGGAAACCATGAACATCCTCAAGAAGTTCGAAGAGGCCGACCTCCAGTTCGTGAACTTCCGCAGCTAACCAAGCGGTCGCCCGGCATTGGCCAGGGCGCGCCAAAGCCGGGATGCACGCCCCACGGGGCAGCGCGTCCCGGCTTTTTCGTTGCCTGTAACTACAGCGACTGTCGTAATGGACGGGAAAATTAGAGCACGATTAGTTTGCGTAATAGCCGCGGCACAGTATTCTTCTTCCTTAGGCGAGCCTAAGTACGGCTCCCCTTAGCGAAAGAACACTCACCATGACCGCCAACTTCCTGATCGGACTGCGCGAAGGCCTGGAGGCCTCCCTCATCGTGGTCCTGCTGATGGCTTACCTCATCAAGACCGGACGGCGGCACCTGATTCCCCGCCTCTGGATCGGCGTGGGAATCGCGATGGGCGTCTCCCTCGGCTTCGGCGCACTGCTGACCTTCGGCCCCCGCGGGCTGACGTTCGAGGCCCAGGAAGCAATCGGCGGCGGGCTCTCCATCATTGCAGTGGCACTGGTGACCTGGATGGTCTTCTGGATGGCCAAGACCGCCCGCAGCCTCGGCGGCGAGCTGCGCTCCCAAGTGGACAAAGCGGCCGACGGCGCCGCATGGGGCCTCGTGCTCGTGGCGGCACTGGCCGTGGGCCGGGAAGGGCTGGAAACTGCCCTCTTCATCTGGGCTGCAGCCCAAGCCACAGGCGAAACAACCCTCCCCTTGCTCGGTGCGCTGCTCGGCCTGGTCGCAGCCGCCGGGCTGGGTTATCTGCTGCACCGGGGTGTCCTGAAGGTCAACCTGGGCCGCTTCTTCACCTGGACCGGAGTCGGCCTCATCATCATCGCCGGCGGCGTACTGGCCTACGGTGTCCACGACCTCCAGGAAGCCGGCATCCTTCCGGGACTGCACAACCTGGCCTTCGATGTCTCAGCCGCCATCCCGCCGTCGTCCTGGTACGGCACCCTGCTGAAAGGCACCCTCAACTTCTCCCCCGCCACCACGTGGCTGGAAGCGGCAGCCTGGCTGCTGTACGTGATCCCCGTGCTGTCCCTGTACATCCGGGCCAACCGTTCCTCCCGTCCCAAAGCCGCCGGCACCATCCCAGCTCCCGCAGTCGCAGCACAGCCCTAAGGCTGTCTCCCCTTACGCCTTCAGGCACACCGCCGTGCGCCCATTCATAGACAAAGGATTCACCCATGCCCGTTTCAACGAAACTCCGCAAGACCCTTGCCGTGATCGGCGCGGCCGCGGCCGTACCCCTGGTCCTCGCCGGTTGCACTGACAACACGAAGACCACAGCCGCCGCGGATGGCCCCATCCAGGTCAGCAGCACGGCCAACGAGTGCAAGGTTTCGGCTGCCACCGCACCCAGCGGCAACCTCACCTTCGCGGTGAAGAACGAAGGCACCGAGGTCACGGAGTTCTACCTGCTGGCAGAAGACGGCCTGCGCATCCTGGGCGAAGTGGAGAACATCGGACCCGGGATCACCCGCAACCTGGTGGTCACGGCCCCGGCCGGCAAGTACAACACCGCGTGCAAGCCCGGCATGCAGGGCGATGGCATCCGCGCTTCCTTCGAGGTCACCGAGTCCGGCAACAAGCCCAGCGTCGACGCCGATTTCCAGAAGCTCCTGGACACCGGCACCCAGCAGTACGCCGCCTACGTCAAGGACCAGACCGAACAGCTCGTCACCGGCACCAAGGCATTCGCCGACGCTTTTGCAGCCGGTGATGCCGCGAAGGCACGCGAGCTCTACGCAGCCACCCGCATGCACTGGGAACGGATCGAGCCGGTGGCTGAATCCTTCGGCGACCTCGACCCCAAGTTGGATGCCCGCGAAGCCGACCTTGAGCCCGGACAGGAATGGACCGGATGGCACCGCGCCGAAAAGGACCTCTTCCCGCCCGCAGGCTACACGGCCATGACCGTTGCTGAGCGCACCGCCATCTCCAAGCAGTTGGTCGCCGACACCGAGGACCTCGCCACCCGCACCCGTACCGTGGAGCTCACTGCGGACAAGCTGGGCAATGGCGCCAAGGAACTCCTGGATGAAGTGGCCACCGGCAAGGTCACCGGCGAAGAAGAAATCTGGTCGCACACGGATCTCTGGGACTTCCAGGCCAATGTTGACGGCGCCCGCATCGCCTTCGAGAGCCTGAAGCCGGCCCTGGAGCAGAAAGACGCTGAGCTCTCCAAGTCCTTGGATGAAAAGTTCGCGGCGCTGCAGGCCGAACTGAAGAAGCACGCAAAGGGCGACGGCTTTGCCTACTACAACGAGCTCAGCCCGGAGCAGGTCCAGGGGTTGGCTTCGCTGGTTGACTCGCTGGGTGAGCCCCTTTCCAAGCTCACCTCAGCCGTGGTTCTGTGAGCGGCTGCCCCTTCGGGCAAACCGGTGACGCCGCCGGCGTCGAGCGTTCCGGTGAGCCGAACGACGTCGTAACGTCCCGAGGGGCGTCCGACGGCGGCACAGCGGCTACCGCTGAAGCCGTCACCCCCCGGATGTCCCGCCGTGGCCTGCTGTCGCTGGCGGGCGTGGGCGGGGCCGGAGCCGTTGCCGGCCTGGCCGCCGGCTTCCTGGGCCACGACGCCGTGACGGCAACCGCAGCATCTGCCTCCGTTCCGGCCGCCGGAGAAGCGGTAGTCCCGTTCTTCGGAGACCATCAGGCAGGCATCACGACCCCTGCCCAGGACCGTCTCCACATGGCCGCGTTCGATGTCACCACCGAGGACCGCAAGGAACTCATCAAGCTCCTGAAGGACTGGACTGCCGCGGCGCAGGCGATGGCGGCCGGGGACCCCACCGGCAAGACCGGCGCCGTCGATGGACCTTATGACGCCCCGCCGGAGGACACCGGCGAGGCTTTGGACTTGGCGGCGTCGAAACTGACCCTGACGTTTGGTTTTGGTGCCGGACTGTTCGAAAAGGACGGCAAGGTTCGGTTCGGCCTGGACGGGCGGCGACCCGAAGCTCTGATCGACCTCCCCCACTTCCCGGGCGACGACCTCCAGCCCGGGCGCACAGGAGGAGACATCGTGGTCCAGGCCTGCGCCGATGACCCGCAGGTTGCGGTGCACGCCATCCGCAACCTGGCGAGAATCGGATTCGGAAAGGTCCGCGTCCGTTGGTCCCAGCTCGGATTCGGGCGCACCTCCTCAACGTCCCGGGCACAGGTGACTCCCCGCAACCTCTTCGGTTTCAAGGACGGCACCAACAACCTCAAGGTCGAGGACAACGCGCTGCTGGAGGAGCACGTGTGGGTGGCCCCTGGCGGCCCTGCATCCGAGCAGTGGATGGCAGGCGGCAGCTATCTGGTGGCCCGCCGGATCCAGATGCACATTGAGATCTGGGACCGCACCTCACTGCGTGAACAGGAGGGGCTGATTGGGCGCACCAAGGGCGTCGGGGCTCCTTTGTCGGGCGGCGATGAGTTCAGCACACCGGACTTTGCCATGGCGGGCCGCAATGGCGAGCCGCTGATTCCCATGGACTCGCACATGCGGCTGGCCCACCCGGACCAGAACAACGGCGTGCGGATGCTCCGCCGAGGTTACAACTTCACGGACGGTTCGGATGGGCTGGGGCATCTGGATGCCGGTCTCTTCTTCATCGCTTTCGTGAAGGATCCGCGGACGCACTACGTGTCCATGCAACTGGCAATGGCCAAGGGCGACACGTTGTCCGTGGAGTACCTGAAGCACACCGGATCGGGTTTGTTTGCGGTTCCTCCCGGGGTGCAGGCCGGCGGGTTCATCGGCGAAGGACTGTTCGCGTAGCAGTCCCTGCGAGCACGTCAGGCGAGCGGGCGCCCTGCCATTCCCTCCAGTCGGCTGATGCGTTCCTTCATGGGCGGGTGGGTGGAGAACATGCGCCGCATGCCGCCGCCACGGAACGGGTTGGCGATCATGAGGTGCGAGGCATTGACCAGCCGCTGGTCCTGCGGAAGCGGCAACTGGCTCACCCCGGACTCGATCTTGCGCAGCGCCGAGGCCAGTGCCAGCGGGTCCCCGGTGAGCTGGGCGCCGTCCTCGTCCGCGTCGAATTCACGGGTGCGGGAGATCGCCATCTGGATGAGCGAGGCCGCAAATGGTGCCAGCAGCGCCATGGCAATGGTCGCCAAGGGGTTCGCATTGCGCCGGTCGCCGCCTCCGAAGATCAACAGCATCTGGCCCACGGATGTGATGACGCCGGCCACGGCCGCGGCCACGGACGACGTCAGGATGTCGCGGTTGTACACGTGCATCAGTTCATGGCCCAGCACTCCCCTGAGTTCCCGGGCGTCCAGCAGGTGCAGGATGCCCTCGGTGCAGCAGACAGCGGCGTTCTTGGGGTTCCGGCCGGTGGCGAAGGCGTTGGGTGTCATGGTGGGTGAAAGGTAGATCCGTGGCATGGGCTTGTTCGCCCGCACGGACAGCTCCCTGACGATCTGGTACAGCTGGGGAGCCTGGGCCTCAGTGACCGGGTAGGCAGCCATGGAACGAATGGCGATCTTGTCGCTGTTCCAATAGCCGTACGCTGTGGTGCCCACGCCGATCAGGGCCATGATCCAGATGGGGGCGGTGCTCCGGGTTCCTGAGGCAATGATGGCGCCCAAACCCAACAACACCGCCCACAGCACACCGAAGAGTGCCGCGGTCTTGAGTCCATTGTTGTGTTTATGCACGTTGCTCTCGTTCTCTTTCTTCAGCTCTTGCAGGGCTTTGCTTCGTTTAACGCCGACGCCGGTCCGCCTGTTCCGGGCCCAGGCGCCGGTTCCTGGCTTGGCCCCCGCCTGCTCAGGGCACCGGATGCTTTGAATCGTAGGCGACGAAGCCGGGTTGGAGTCGGGAAGCGAGCCATGCCAGGGCAATGCACAGAACTCCACCCAGCAACAGCACCCCGCCTTCGCTGAGGAACTGGGTCACTCCACCGGCAAGCATGTCTCCCACCCGGGGCCCGCCAGCTACCACCACGATGAACACCCCTTGCAACCGCCCGCGGAGATGGTCCGGGGTAGCAGCCTGGAGAATCGTGGTCCTGAAAACGGCACTCACGGAATCCGAAATACCTGCGAGCGCACAGCAGAGCGCAGCCGGTATCAGCCACGGCGTGGTTCCATTGCGTCCGGCGTCACCTGCGAGGAGCACCACCAGTCCAAAGCCGGCAATTGAGGCGCCCCACCCCATCACGGACCACACCACGGCGCTGCCCTGCCGGCGTACCCTTCCCAACGGACCAGAGAAGAGGCCCGCAAGGAACGCTCCCACAGCCGTGGAAGCGAGCAGCACACCCACGGTGGTTTCGCCTCCACCGATCATCACGGCGCCAATGGCGGGCATCAGGGCCCGGGGTTGCGCGCAGATCATGGCGATGAGGTCGATGATGAAGGTCATGCGGACGTTGGGCCGCCCGCCCAGGAACCGGAAGCCCTCCACCACGGAGCGGAACCCGGGCCGGACGGCATCCTTGGAGGGCGGCAGCGGCGGAAGCCTGAAAAGTCCCCACAGCGCGAAGGTGAAGCTGATGACGTCAATCGTGTAGGTCCACCCGAAGCCGATGGTTGCCACGAGTACCCCGGCCAGGAGTGGTCCGGCGGTCATCGAGAGGCCAAAGGTCAGCATGCTCAAGGCGTTGGCCGCGGGGAGCAGGTCCTTGCGGACCAGGAGTGGAATGATGGCGCTCCGGGCCGGGCCGTTGATGCCTTGCGCGCCGCTTTGGATGGCTACCAGCGCATAAAGGACCCAAATGTTGCCCAGACCCAGCCACGCCTGCAGTGCCAGGCCGGCCGTGGAAGCCCATAGGACGAGGGACGCAATCAAGGCCACTTTGCGTCGGTCGTAGGCATCGGAGATGGATCCACCGTAGAGGCCGGCAATGACCAGGGGAACCAACGCGAAGATACCCAGGAGCCCCACGTAGAAACTTTCCTGGGTGAGCCGGTACACCTCCAGGCTGACAGCCACGAGGGTCAGTTGGGTGCCGATGGCGGCAACGGACGCCCCCAGCCAGAGACGACGAAAAGCAGGACTCTCCTTGAGCGGAGTGATGTCTGCCAGTAGTTTTGCCACCGTCCAACCCTAACCAGCGCCACGGCTTGGTAGGCTCACCCCGGGGAAGGAGTTGACATGGTCATGTCACGACGACTGTTGTACCGTTCGGGCTTTTGGGAGATCGCCCGGCCACGTCATCCCCTCACAGCCGCGCACGTAGTGGTCAGGTTGTCTGATCCGTCCACGGATTTCGCGCTCCCGTCCGCAACTGACTGGCTTTTCTGCCACCATCTGGCACGCGCCGCCTTGGCGAAGGTCCTGGGCGTCGAGCACTGCGCCGTCATGTTCGCCCATCAGTGGCATCCGCTGGGAGCCGGGCTGGGTGAACCTGTGGCTGAATCGTCAACTCCGACGTTCCATCTTTTTGGACGCTGGGCAGGCGAAACCACGACGCCGGGACTTCAGCTCTCGCTGCCGGCGCACCGTCGGGTGGCCCTCCCCGAGTCCGAACTGGAGGCGACCGACGAGGCGATCCGTGAGTCACTACGCCGGGAGCTGCCCGACGCGATCGTGGCGTCCGCAGACGCGGCCAGGGCCGCCGTCGAACCTGTTCCGGACCCCGCAGTGCTGGTACGGACGATTCCTGCGGGTGAGCGCCATACCGTCATGGAGCCCGTGAGCGGCGTGGCCTCAGTTCGGGACTTCCTGCCTGCTGACCTTCTGGCGATCGGTGCATCGCTGGGCGCGCTGCCGCTGTCCGGTGGCGTCAGCGGGTTCAGTTGCCTGGCCGTGGAGTCGCTGACCCCGGGAACGCCATTGCGGGTGCATGCGCTCGGCCGCTCGGCCGCGGAAGAACTCAACCCGGTAGTGGAATTGTTTCGTTCACCGGAAGTTAGCCTTGCCTTATTGTGAACTTATCAAAATAAGTGTTTGAATGAATGCATGACAGATCACACTGCTGAGCAGCAAGCATGGGCCGCGGCCCTGCATGCCCACGGCAGGCGTGTGACCAAACAGCGGCTGGCAGTGCTGGCCGCAGTCCAGCACCATCCGCACTCCCCGGCAGAAGGCATCCTTGCCGCTGCCCGCCAGGAACTGCCTGAACTGACGGCGCAGTCCGTTTATGTAGTGCTCAGCGACCTTACGGATCTGCAGATGCTGCGCCGCTTTGAACCCCCGCACTCCCCGGCGCTCTACGAAACCCGGGTAGGCGACAACCACCACCACGCCGTCTGCATCAGCTGCGGCAAGGTGGAGGACGTGGACTGCGCAGTGGGCCACGCACCGTGCCTCACACCGCACTGGAACGAAAATTCCAAGCCCATGACAATCCAGATCGCAGACGTCCTTTACCAAGGCATCTGCCAGGATTGCCAGGCCAAACAACAGCTTCCCGTAAATACTTCAGTAACTCAGAAATAGGAAAAAGGAGAACAATGACTGCCATTTCAACGACCCAGTCAGGTGCCCCCGTTACGTCCGACGCGCACTCGAAGTCCGTCGGCGCTGACGGTGCCATCATCCTGACCGACCACTACCTGGTGGAAAAGCTCGCCCAGTTCAACCGCGAGCGGGTCCCGGAGCGCGTAGTGCACGCCAAGGGCGGCGGAGCTTTCGGTACCTTCAAGACCACCTCTGACGTTTCTGCCTACACCAAGGCTGCTTTCCTGCAGCCGGGTGTCGAGACGGACATGCTGATCCGTTTCTCCTCCGTTGCAGGCGAGAACGGTTCTCCCGACACGTGGCGCGATCCCCGCGGTTTCGCCGTGAAGTTCTACACCTCCGAGGGCAACTACGACCTCGTGGGCAACAACACCCCCGTCTTCTTCATCCGCGACGGCATCAAGTTCCCGGACTTCATCCACTCCCAGAAGCGCCTCCCGGGTACCCACCTGCGTGACGCTGACATGCAGTGGGACTTCTGGACCCTCTCCCCCGAGTCCGCACACCAGGTCACCTGGCTCATGGGCGACCGTGGCCTGCCGGCTTCCTGGCGTGAAATGCAGGGCTACGGTTCGCACACCTACCAGTGGATCAACGCCGCCGGCGAGCGTTTCTGGGTCAAGTACCACTTCAAGTCCAACCAGGGCGTCAAGACCATCACTGGTGACCAGGCTGAAGAGCTGGCCGGTTCGGATGCAGACTTCTACATCCGCGACCTCTCCGAGAACATCGAGGCCGGCAACTTCCCGTCGTGGGAACTCCACGTCCAGGTCATGCCGTACGAGGATGCCAAGACGTACCGCTTCAACCCGTTCGACCTCACCAAGGTGTGGCCGCACTCCGACTACCCGCTGATCCACGTGGGCACCATGGAGCTGAACAAGAACCCGGAGAACTACTTCGCGCAGATCGAGCAGGCCACCTTCGCGCCGTCGAACTTCGTGCCGGGCATCGCTGCTTCCCCGGACAAGATGCTGCAGGCCCGCATCTTCTCCTACGCCGATGCACACCGCTACCGCGTTGGCACCAACCACGCGCAGATCCCGGTGAACCAGCCCAAGAACCAGGTCAACAACTACAGCCAGGATGGCCAGGGACGTTACCTGTTCAACGCTCCGTCCACCCCGGTTTACGCACCGAACTCCGTTGGTGGCCCGGCTGCTGTCGAGCCGACCTCCCCCGCCGGTGGCTGGGAGAACGACGGCGAGCTCACCCTCTCCGCGCACACCCTGCACGCTGAGGATGACGACTTCGGCCAGGCCGGTACCCTGTACCGCGAGGTCTACGATGACGCCGCCAAGGCCCGCCTCCTGGACACCATCACCGGTGCTGTTGGCGGCGTGAAGAACGCCGACATCAAGGAACGCGCCATCCAGTACTGGACGAACGTTGACGCCGACCTCGGCGCCAAGCTCCGCGCCAACCTGGGCGCAGGCCAGACCGAGTCCGACGCCGAAGCAGCCAACAAGCTCTAAGCGTCTTTGCTCCAAGCACTGCCAAGAACACCCCGCCGCGGATCCACTCCGCGGCGGGGTGTTCTTTTTGTTTTCCACATAGCACTTGTTTCCACATAGCAGCCTCCAGCTATGGCTGCGCCCTCATGCCGCTCCATAGGATCCCTGTATGAACACATTTGAAGGCATTCAGGCAGCCGCTTTCCGCTTCTACGAGGACCTTGAAGAGAACAACAACCGCGAGTGGTGGCTGGAGCATAAAGCGACCTACGACGCCGAGGTCAGGGAACCGCTGACGGCTCTCCTCGCGGAATTGGAGCCGAGGTTCGGGCCTGCAAAGATCTTCCGCCCCAACCGGGACATCAGGTTCTCCCAGGACAAGTCACCCTATAAAACGGCCCAGGGAGCCTTCGCAGCCACACGGGAGGGCGTTGGCTACTACGTGCAGATCAGCGCCGACGGTCTCCTGATCGGTGGGGGCTACCACTCCCACACGCCCGCCCAGTTGGCACGCTACCGGGCCGCAGTCGACGCGCCGGAGAGTGGACTGGCGCTGCAACAGATCACCGACGCCGTCTCCGCTGCTGGTTTTGCCATTGAAGGGGAAAAACTCAAGACCGTTCCCCGCGGCTTTGACAAGGACCATCCGCGGGCGGAGCTGCTAAAGCACAAGTCCTTGTCGGCCGGTGTGGAAGTCGGGCAGCCGGCATGGTTGTCCACCGCAGCGGCCAAGGATGAGATTGCCTCGCGATGGGAGACGCTGAGGCCCCTGGTGGAGTGGGTCAGTGAGTACGCGGCGCCGTGAGGGCTGGTGGGGCGTTGGGGCCAGCGCTGCGAGGGCCAGGGTCCCAAGGCTGGCGCCCAGCGAAGGGCCCTCTGGACGGGTGCGCTCCCGGAAACAGAAAACGCCCGGAAACCAGCGGTTCCCGGGCGTTCCCCTTGAGCTATGACAAAGCAGCTGTCTGACAAGCAACAGCGATGGGTCAGACCTTGGTGAAGGTGTCTTCGTCCTCGTCGCCGGTGGTCTTGCCGCCGCCTGCGACAGCGGCTTTGGCGGCTGCGAACTTCTCGTTGAGCCGCGAGTGACGCTGGCCGTAGGAGAAGTAGATCACCATGCCGATCACCAGCCAGATCGCGAAGAAGATCCAGGTTTCCACGGCCAGGTTGGTCATGAGGTAGACGCACAGTGCGGCGGAGACCCAGGGCAGGACCTTGCCGAACGGAACGCGGAACGCCGGCTTGAGGTCGGGGCGCTTCTTGCGGAGCACAAGGATGCCCAGGGAGACCATCACGAACGCGGACAGCGTTCCGATGTTGATCATTTCCTCCAGGAGGTCCACCTTGGTCACACCTGCCACGATCGCCACGGCGGCACCGCAGATGATCTGCAGGCGGGCCGGGGTGGAGCGCTTCTCGCTGGTCTTGGAAAGGGAGCGGGGCAGCAGACCGTCTCGGCTCATGGCAAGCACCACGCGGGACAAGCCCATGAGGAGCACCATGATGACGGTGGTGAGGCCTACCAGCGAACCGAAAGCGATGACCTTGGCGGCGTCTGTGTTGCCCACAGCTTCGAAAGCCGTGGTCAGGGTGGGGTTCTTGACTTCGGCCAGCTGCGTATAGGAAACCATTCCCGTGAGGGCGAGGGAGACCAGGATGTAGAGCAATGTCACCAGCGCCAGGCCGCCGAAGATGCCCCGGGGCAGGGTCTTCTGCGGGTTCTTGACCTCCTCGGCGGAGGTGGCCACCACGTCGAAGCCGATGAAGGCGAAGAAGACCAAGGCCGCGCCTGCGAAGATGCCAAGCGTTCCGTACTGGGCCGGAGCAGCACCGGTCAGGAAGCCAAAGAAGGACTGCTTCATGACATCGGCCGCGCCCGTTCCGGCAGTCGGTTCGGAGGCCGGAACAAACGGTGTGTAGTTGGAGAACTTCACGTAGCTGAAACCCACTACGATCACGAACAGCACTACAGCGATCTTGATCATCGTGAAGACGTTGCCAACGCGGGCGGACAACTTTGTCCCCAGCACCAGCAGCACGGTGAAGATCGCGACGATGAGGAAGGCGCCCCAGTAAAGGTCAACGCCAAACACACTGATCGAGGGCGGCATCTCCACGCCCATCAAGCCAAACACCGTACTGAGGTAGATGCCCCAGTACTTGGCGATCACTGCCGCGGCGGTGAAAAGTTCGAGGATGAGGTTCCAGCCGATGATCCAGGCAAGGACTTCGCCCATGGTGGCGTACGTGAAGACGTAGGCGGAACCGGCAACGGGAATTGCGGTCGCGAACTCCGCGTAGCACATGATGGCCAACGCGCAGGTGACTGCTGCGATGGCAAAGGAAATGGTGACGGCGGGGCCGGCAAAGTTGGCGGCAGCCTTCGCGCCCACCGAGAAGATACCGGCGCCGACAGCGACGGCGACGCCCATGATCATGAGGTCCCACGTGCTCAGGCTGCGCTTGAGCTTGCGACCAGGCTCGTCGGAATCGGCGATCGACTGCTCAATCGACTTGGTCCTGAAAATGTTCATAAAAATGCCACATTCTGGATGGGGGTGGTATAGGACTCATCAAGAATAGTGTCCGACCAATGGACGGCCATATTTATCCCAGATAGTGAGACGCTTGCCGAATTCGCGTGACAGGTGTGACTGGTGTGATGAAGGCCCGTAACCCTCATCACACCAGCCACCCACCCTAAATGCTTGGCACGTCCCAGTCCATGAGCGTTGATCGGATCAGGAATCGCTTCCCCTCGGGAGACTCAACGGAGAACCCACTGCCTCGGCCCGGAACCACATCCACGGTGAGGTGGGTGTGGGACCAGTAATTGAATTGCTCCTTGGACATCCAGAACTCCAGTGGTTTGGCATTTCCATCGGGCCCGAGGTCGAACCGCCCAAGGAGAACGTCGGAGTCACCTGTCAAGAACTCCCCCGCCGGGTAGCACATGGGAGCCGAGCCGTCGCAGCAGCCGCCCGATTGGTGGAACATCAAAGGGCCGTGCTGCTCCCAGAGTTTGAGGAGCAGCTCGACGGATGCTCCGGTGAGCGCCACCCGGGAGAAGTCCTCCCCGGGCAGCGTCACCGAAGCTTCCAGGATGTCCTGGGACATGTTGGCGTTCATCAGAACTTCAGAACCACTCGGCCGTCGATCTTGGCGTGCTTCATCTCGTCGAAGACAGCGTTGACTTCCGAGAGCTCCCGGGTGGATACCGTTGGCTTGATCTTCCCCTGGGCATAGAACTCCAGCGCTTCCTCGAGGTCCTGCCTGGTGCCCACGATCGATCCCCTGACCGTGAGGCCCTTGAGGACAATCTCGAAGATCGGCGCCGGGAAATCTCCGGGCGGAAGGCCGTTGAAGACGATCGTTCCACCGCGCCGGGCCATGCCAATGGCTTGTCCGAACGCCGAGGGGTGCACGGCCGTGACCAGCACGCCATGGCAGCCGCCCGTTTCGCGCTGGATGACCTCCGCCGGGTCCTCATGCAGTGCATTGACCGTCAACTCGGCACCATGCTCCCTGGCGAGTGCCAGTTTGTCGTCGGCAATGTCCACCGCTGCCACCCGCAGACCCATTGCCACTGCGTACTGGACGGCGATGTGCCCCAGGCCGCCAATGCCGGAGATGGTGACCCACTGCCCCGGCCTGGCCTCGGTCATCTTCAAGCCCTTGTACACCGTGACGCCGGCGCAGAGCACGGGTGCAACCTCCACCGGATCCGAGCCTGCCGGGATGCGCGCAGCGAAGCGGGTGTCCACCAACATGTATTCACCGAACGAGCCATCCACGCTGTAGCCGCCGTTCTGCTGCGACTCGCACAGGGTTTCCCACCCCGTCCGGCAGTACTGGCAGTCTCCGCAGGCCGACCACAGCCAGGCATTGCCCACGAGGTCGCCGACCGCCACGTCCGTGACCCCTTCGCCGAGGGCTACCACTTCGCCGACACCCTCGTGCCCGGGAATAAACGGTGGTGTCGGCTTGACGGGCCAGTCGCCTTCGGCGGCGTGCAGGTCGGTATGACATACCCCCGACGTAATGAGGCGGACCAGCGCCTGGCCGGGACCCGGCGTCGGGCGTTCGACCTCCATGACCTTCAGGTCGGTTCCGAATTCAGTGACTACTGCTGCTTGCATAGTGGTGGTCATTGACGATCTCCTTTGATCTGTACGAATGATGGGAGTTTTTGTACAGCTGATGCCCCTAAGTCCGCTCCATAAGGGCATCTGCTGTACAAAAACTCTTAGAAGAAGCCGAGCTTGTTCTCGTTGTAGCTGACCAGGAGGTTCTTGGTCTGCTGGTAGTGGTCCAGCATCATGGCGTGGTTTTCACGGCCAATACCTGAGGACTTGTAGCCACCGAAAGCGGCACCTGCCGGGTAGGCGTGGTAGTTGTTGACCCACACACGGCCGGCCTGGATTTCCCGGCCCGCGCGGTAGGCGACATTTCCGTTGCGCGACCAGACGCCGGCACCAAGACCATAGAGGGTGTCGTTGGCGATGCCGATGGCGTCGTTGTAGTCGCTGAACTTGGTCACGGACACCACCGGGCCGAAGATTTCCTCCTGGAAGATCCGCATCCGGTTGTGGCCTTCGAAGATGGTGGGCTGGACGTAGTAGCCGCCGGCCAGGTCGCCTGACAGCTCTGCCCGGGCCCCGCCGGTGAGGACCTTGGCGCCCTCCTGCTTTCCGATGTCGATGTAGGAGAGGATCTTCTCCAACTGGTCGTTGGAGGCCTGGGCGCCGATCTGGGTGTCGGTGTCCAAGGGGTTGCCCTGGATGATCTTGTTGGTCCGGGCCACGACGTCGGTCATGAAGGAGTCGTAGATACCTTCCTGAACGAGTGCGCGGGACGGGCAGGTGCAGACTTCGCCCTGGTTGAAGGCGAAGAGCGTGAACCCTTCCTGCGCTTTGTCGTAGAAGGCATCGTTCTGGGCGGCGACGTCGTCGAAGAAGATGTTCGGGCTCTTGCCGCCAAGTTCCAGCGTGACCGGAATGAGGTTGTTGGACGCATACTGGCTGATCAGCCGGCCGGTGGTGGTCTCGCCGGTGAAGGCGATCTTGCGGATGCGGGGGCTGGACGCCAGCGGTTTGCCTGCTTCCACACCGAATCCATTGACCACGTTTACTACGCCGGCCGGAAGCAGGTCACCGATGAGCTCCATCAAAACCAGGATCGACGTCGGCGTCTGCTCAGCCGGCTTCAGGACCACGGCGTTGCCGGCTGCGAGCGCCGGGGCCAGCTTCCACACGGCCATGAGGATGGGGAAGTTCCACGGGATGATCTGGCCGACAACGCCCAACGGCTCCTTGAAGTGGTACGCCGTGGTGTCCTCGTCGAGCTGTGAGAGGTGGCCTTCCTGGGCGCGGACGGCGGAGGCGAAGTAGCGGAAGTGGTCAGCTGCCAGCGGGATGTCAGCGTTCAAGGTCTCGCGGACGGGCTTGCCGTTGTCCCAGGTCTCGGCAACAGCCAGGAGCTCCACGTTCTCGTCAATGCGGTCGGCGATCTTGTTCAGGATGGCTGCGCGTTCGGTGGCGGAGGTCTTCCCCCAGGACGGTGCAACCTTGTGCGCTGCGTCCAGGGCCAGTTCGATGTCCTCCGACGTCCCCCGGGCAACTTCGCAGAAGGCCTTGCCCGTCACGGGGGTGATGTTCTCAAAGTAGGCGCCCTTGACCGGGGCAACCCATTCGCCGCCGATCCAGTTCTCGTAGCGGTCCTTGAAGGTGACCTTCGAACCCTCGGCACCCGGCTGTGCATAAACAGTCATTGCTAGCTCCTTTGCTGCGAATCACGGTGGCTGTCGCCATTGATCCGAGCCTAGGAGCCAGGGGGTTGCAGCTACGTTGCAACAGTGTGAGTCAGCTCACGCTTTCAACTCGACGTCGATCCGCTCAAGATCGGCGACCACGGCCGCCCGCTTTGGTGAGCGCGGCGGCAGCAGCTTCAGCACGGCGAGGCGGAGGTCGACGTCGTACTTCGCCTCGGGCAGTTCCGCATACTTCAGGAGCGAATCGACGCTGCCGTCGCTGAGCAGCGCTTCCCGCAGCAGGTGGGACACCCGCTCCCGCAACTGCACGACGCCTGGTGCCTCCGAACGCGGCAAAAGCGCACCTTTGTAGATTTCCAGGGCAATGCGGTGGGCGCCGCGCTGCAGGCAATTGAGGACCTGTCCGGAGTCCGGAAGCAACTCGACCGGCAGCCTGTAGGGGCGGGATTCGGGAACCGCGTCCGGGCTGATCTCCTGGATGACTTTCCGGAGCCGCACCATCTCCGCCCGGAGCGTCACGGAAGAACCGTCGCCCGGGTACAGCAGGGCGCAGAGGTCATCGGCGCTCAGTCCATCCGGATGGTTGCCCAGGATGGCCAGGATTTCGCTGTGCCGTGCGGACAAGGAGACCGTCCGGCCGGCGATGCTGAGCAGGGCATTGTCACGCCCCAGCAACTGCAGGCTGTTGCGGTACAAAGCGGGGCTTGAAGCGGCGGCCGCGCTCCGGCGTCGTGGTTTGTCGCGAACGGCGGCTGCGAGCTGCAGCCGTTCAATCCGCAGCTGCGCCTGGGCTGCTGCGACCGTCGCCTCCACCAGGGACAGGGTGTGCGGCGCCACGGCCGTTTCTGTCCCGGTGATGTCCACAACGCCCAGCACGGCGCCGGAATCGGGATCGTGGAAGGGAACCGCGGTACAGCTCCAGGGATGGACGGAGCGCTTGAAATGTTCGGCTCCGGAGATCTGGATGCTCCGGTCGAGGGCGAGTGCCGTGCCGGGTGCGCTGGTGCCAACGGAGGCTTCGGACCAGTCGGCGCCGGCCACGAACATCATGCCTTCGGCCCGCCGCTGCATCACCGGATCGCCGTCCACCCACAAGAGCCGCCCGACGTCGTCCCCCACGGCCACGAGAAGACCGCTGTCATGGCTGGGCTGAACCAGCAGTTTCCTGATCACGGGCATGATGGTGGCCAAAGGGTGCTGCCGGCGGTACTCCTCCAGCTCATCGCGGTCCATCGCCAAGGGGGCTTCGGCGACGTCGGGGTTGGCCTGGAGACTCGCCGAACGCTGCCAGGATTCCCGGACCAGCCGGCGCAGCCCGACGATATCTTCCGGCACGCCAATGCGCAGGGATTCGAGGCGTTCATGGCCGGCCAGGGCACGCTTCTGCAGCAGCTCCGCGGCATCGCTGCCTGGAACCGGCGGGTGGACTGGATTCCTCATCGAACTCCCTGACATTCTGTGCGTTGGGCCGCGCGCGGTGGGCAGCACAGTACGAGAGAGTCTAATTCGCCAGATGGAGTTTTTGTACAGCTGATGACCCTAAAGCGTCCGAATAGGGGCATTAGGTGTACAAAAACTCCAAGGGTCAGCCGCGGGAGATCCGGATCATTTCCTCACGCGGCACAACCTTGATGCGCTCACGAACCACACCGTCCGGATTCTCGTCGGACGCTGACCAGGCAGCACCAAGTGCGGCCTCGTGGGCGTCAAGCCGGTTCCAGCCCTCCCAGGTGGTGTACTCCACCCCGCGCTCTTCCAGGAGGTCGATGATGGCTTGCGGGTCCGGGTTTTCGGCCGGCGGCAGGTTGAGCCGGTCTTCCAGGAGGAAGCCGATGGTTTCCAGGGCGTCACCCTTGGTGTGGCCGATCAACCCCACGGGTCCGCGCTTGATCCAGCCGGTGGCGTAGATTCCCGGCACGGGCTTGCCGTCGGCGTCCAGGACGCGGCCGCCGTCGTTCGGGATGACGCCGCGGCGGGCGTCGTACTCAAGTTCATCCAGCGGCGAGCCGTGGTAGCCGATAGCGCGGTACACGGCCTGGACGGGGTACTCCACGAATTCCCCGGTGCCCTTGACGTTCCCTGTGCCGTCCAGCTCCATACGTTCGAACTTGATGCCGGCCACCCTCCCGGGCGTCTCCGGCGAGTCAAGGATCTCCACGGGGCTGTGCAGGAAGTGCAGGTGCAGGCGGCGGGAGGACGGCTGCTCGGATTCGGCGTGCTCCTCCACCAGCCAGTTGGTCATGGTGTTAACCATGATCTTGATTTGGTTGTTGCTGCGGATCGCCTCATCCGAGGCTTCGTCGAACTCGAAGTCCTCCGGGTACAGCACGATGTCCACGTCCTTGCAGTGCGAGAGCTCGCGCAACTCCAGCGGCGTGAACTTCACTTGGGCGGGGCCGCGGCGCCCGAACACGTGGACATCGGTGACGGGCGAATTCTTGAGGCCTGCGAAGACGTTGTCCGCGATCTCGGTGACCAACAGCTCTTCAGGGTGCTTGACCAACATCCGTGCTACATCCAGTGCAACGTTGCCGTTGCCGATCACGGCAATTTCCTTGGCATCCAGCGGCCATTCCCGGGGCACGTCCGGGTGGCCGTCGTACCAGGAGACGAAGTCGGCGCCGCCGAAGGACCCTTCCAGGTCGATGCCGGGAATGTTCAGGTCCGCGTCCTTGATGGCGCCGGTGGAGAAGATCACGGCGTCGTAGAAGGAGCGGAAATCGTGCAGGGTGAGGTCACGGCCGTACGTGACGTTGCCCAGGAAGCGGATGTCGCCACGGTCCAGCACTTTGTGGAGGGCGTTGACGATTCCTTTGATGCGGGGATGGTCCGGCGCCACACCGTAGCGGATCAGTCCGTAGGGCGCGGGATACGCCTCGAAGAGGTCGATGCTCACTTCAACATGCCCGTCCTTGACCTCGTTGGACTTGGTCAGGATATCCGCGGCGTAAACCCCTGCGGGGCCTGCGCCGACAATGGCAACGCGAAGGGGACGATTGGGGATGGTTGCGGCTGAGTTGGACACCGTGAGCCCTTCCGAAGCAGTGAGCCACGCCGCTGTTGGGGGCGCGCAGACTTCAATTCTAGGTGTCGACCCTACACCCGGCCGCTTATATGGCAGGAGTCACAGAGATTCATAAAAATTGCGGAATATTGCAGCAATACCCGGTGTTGGCGACAATGTGTCGACTCCGGAACAGATCATCTCAGGCTCCCCTTCAAACCAGCCCCCGACGGCGGCGGCCAAGGGCGGTAGAGCAGGAACCGGCGGTTCAGCCAAGCCTGTGAGGAGCGAGTCGACGGCGGGAATCCTGTTTGGCATCGGCGCTTACGGCCTGTGGGGCCTGCTTCCCCTCTACTTCTTTATCCTCATGCCTGCCGGGGCGATCGAAATCGTGGCCAACCGGATTGTCTGGTCCCTCATCTTCTGCGCCCTCCTGATCACCATCACGCGGGCCTGGCGGGTTTTCGGTGCAGCGTTGAAGGACCGTACCGTCTTCGGGCCGCTCGCGCTCGCCGCCGGCCTGATCGCCATCAACTGGCTCACCTACACGTTCGGCGTCACTACCGGGCATGCTGTTGAGACCTCCCTGGGCTACTTCATCAACCCGCTGGTCTCGGTCCTCCTGGGTGTTTTCGTCCTCAAGGAGAAGCTGCGCCCCTTGCAGTGGACGGCCGTGGGCATTGGATTCGTCGCGGTGGGAGTCCTGACTTTCTCGTACGGGCAACTCCCCTGGATCGCCCTGATTCTGGCGTTCAGCTTTGGCTTGTACGGTTTCGTGAAGAAGCGCGTTGGTCCCAAGGTGGATGCCTTGACGAGCCTGAGCGTTGAGACCGTGGTGCTGGCTCCCTTTGCTGCCATCACCATGGTGGTCCTGGGTGTCACGGGGGCTGAAACCCTCACGACGATGGGCGCCGGACATTTCTGGTTGCTGGTGGCTTCCGGCGTGATCACCGCTGTTCCGCTGCTCTTCTTCGGCGCCTCTGCCCGTCGCCTCCCGATGACCACTATCGGCCTCCTCCAATACTTCGCGCCGATCCTCCAGTTTGTTGTGGCGCTGCTGGTGTTCCACGAAACAATGACGACGGCCCGCTGGATCGGCTTCTGCGTTGTCTGGCTTGCTTTGGTCCTCCTGACCATCGACATGCTGCGGACCACCAGGAAGAATTCCGTGCTGAGGAAGAAGGCCCGGGTGGCAGCGGCCGGAGCTTAGCTAGTCGAGCACGTCCGGATTGGGCTCCTTTTCGGAAGCAGGCCCGGCAAGGAGTCCAGTTTCCAGGGCAAGAACGGCGGGACCAGCCTCTGAGCCAGCCCGCAGTTCCACCTCGAATACGGAATCTGCCAGCCTGTTGTACGGGTGCGCGCCGGTCCCGGGTGTCCGGAGCCCCGTGAGCTCCAGGCCCGCAGGGAGCTGCAGGCGCACCCGCCCCGACGCCGGCAGGCGCGTGACCACAGCAAACACTTGTCCGCTGCTGCTGTCCCGGGTGAAGTACCCCCACCCCGGATAGTCCCAGCCCTCGGCGTACCCGCACCCGTAGATCGCTTCACCGTTGACCGCGAGCCACTCCCCCACCCTGCGGGCGATCTCCACCTCGGCAGGGGCCATGGAACCGTCGCCGCGGGGGCCGAAGTTCAGCAGGAAGTTACCACCCAGGGATGTGCAGTGGGCGATCATGTCCACCACATCCCAGGGATGCTTGAGCGTCGACTGCGCCCACGGGCCTTGGTGGTATCCCCAGCTCGCCTGCGGAATGGTCATGCAGGCTTCCCAGTCACGGGTGGCAACGCTGGTGTCCCAGGGCTCGGGAAGCCGGCGCTCGTAGCCGCTTTCGTAGTCGCCCATGAGGTGGCCGTTGGAGTCCACGTGTCTGGCTCCAAGGTCGTCCGCCCGCAAGCGGCTGTTGACCACCACGCCGGGAAGACGTTCTTTCAACATCCGTTCCACCTCCCAGGTCCACCACCCGTTGGCCTTCACGGATTCGTCCCACGTGCCGTCGAACCAGAAGCCCTTCACGCTCGGATAGCGTTCGGCCAGTTCTTCCAACTGTTTCATCGCGAAGTCGAGGTAGCGGGCGAAAGCCAGGTTGTCGGCGTCGTTCTCCAGCGTGAAGCGCCAGTCCGGGTGCCGCCAATCCAGCACCGAGTAGTAGAAGTTGACGTCAATCCCCCGGGCTTCATAGGCGGCCACCAGCTCACCCAGGACATCGCGGCCGGAGGGCGTGTTCCCCATGTGGAAGTCCGTGTGCGCGCTCGGCCACAGGCAGAAACCATCATGGTGTTTGGTGGTGATGGTCATGTAGCGGGCACCCATCGCCACTGCCGTGTCCGCCCACCGCTCGGCGTCGAAATCCGCCAAGGTGAAATCGTTCGCGAGCGCCTCCCAGCGTTGTTGCGGAATCTTCGCCACGCGGGGCAGGAACTCAGCGGCGAATTCCACATCTTTGCCTTCCCAGCGACCGGCGGGCAACGCATATAGTCCCCAGTGAATGAACTGCCCCACGCGATGGCCGCGGAACCGCTGCATCGCAGCATCCTGCCGTGGTTCCTGCCTGGCGGCTCCATATTTGAGCTCGATCATTTCCCCACCTGCCCGTCCCACGGCACAAACGTCCGCAGGTCAAAAGATTGCTGTGCGCCGCCAGCCCACGACACGGAAACTTCCGTACCTGAAACCACGACGGCGGCAGCCGCCTGGAGCGCTTCCGGCGAAGGAGCCGGTCCCCGGGTCAGCGTGTGGAGGGCAACGTGGACCGTTTCCTCACTGTTGCGCTCCGCGCCAAGGCTCGGGACTGCTGAGTGCTTGCCCATGGCGTTGGCATCCGTATACCGCGTGGTCCGCGGCTCTTCCCAGCCGTGCACCGCCGTCACAGCGACGTAGACATCACCGTTGCCGGCCCACGCGGTGTTGTCCGTCGCTCCAACGTCCACCGGCGTGGCGCCGGCAACAGCATGGCCACCCTCCCGGACGGAATACTCCATCGGGCCACGGACCAAATGGCAGCGAAGCTCGTGGATGCCGTCCACCACCGACACTGTGATGACGGCCGTGCCGGGCAGGGTCTTTCCGTGCAGCTGAGGGATGTGGACGGATCCGCTGACGAGTCCGTCCGTGCGGGTGGCGCGCAGGGCACAGCGCCGGCTCGCCACGCCGTCGGACCCCAACAACGCAAGGTGACCATCCACGTTGTCCTCCCACGCAACTCCTGTACCCGGCGCTGTATGGGTGGAATAGGAGAACTTGGCGTAGTGCGGATCATCGGGGTCCGTGCCGCCGCCCACGGGCAGGCCGCAATGGTCGCTGCCGTGGTTGGTGAGACGGACCAAGCCGCCATCGCTGATCACAGTCCAACCCGCATCAGGCAACGCCCGAACAGCGGCCGGGCCATCTGTGGGCTGCGGCTCTTCCACGTCCTGCCACACCCTGTGCTCCGGCGGCAGCGCCAACCCCAGGAAGCCGATGCCTGCCAGATACGGTGAACCGAACCCGCTGTACGCCTGGCAGGAGCCCAGATGTTCGTCATACCAGCCCAGGTTCGGCGGCCCATCAACGCCAACGCCCTTCGCCGTGAAGTTCGCCAGGACCCCGGACGCCAGGCGACGCGTGGCACCCGACGTCAACGGGTTTACGCCAGAGATCTCGGCACACCACAAAGCGGCCAGGACCGCGGTGCGGTACGCCAGGGATCGCCCGACATGCAGCACTGCCCCATCACTGGCGAACATCAGGCTCTGCGTACCCACGAATTCGCGCAAGCGCTCCAGATGACGGCGACCCTCGGGGGTATCCTCACGGCCGGTCATCTTGTACCAGGCCCACAAATAAGGGTGGATGGCCCACGCGTTGTAGTAGTCGATGGCGTGCTCCGGCCCGTCGGTGTACCACCCATCGCCCAGATACCAGGACTCCACCCGGGCCACATTCCGCGCACCCGTGCAGCCCGACACGTCCTCCCCCACCGAACGCAGGAAACCCTCCGCCATTGCCGGAAAGAGCTGCCAGTTGTTACCCCACACCTCGAGCCGGGCATGGTGCCGCAACCAGCCGGCAACCTGCTTCTTTTCATCGGCATCCAACGGTTCCCACAACCACTCCCTGGCGATGTGGAGCGAGAAAGCGATGTTCGCCGCTTCCACAATCGAGTTGGTCACCCCCAGCAACGGAGACTTGCACGTGACACCCAACGGCCAACGTTCTGCACCGTCAGGATCGGTACCGGCCAGCAGCGCCTCCCGGTACCAAGCCGCCAACTCCAAGCGGTCCCGGCCACGGGCACCGGCGATCCGCGGCGCGGCCATCAGCATGCTCCGTCCGATGGTCTCCATGCCTTCCCGGCGCTCGCCGTCACGCGTCACCGGGCCCGGAAGGCGTGGACTGGCCTTGAGCGGGCTGGAGTAGGCACGGATGTGTCCGAGCCAATGGTCGGCCGTGGCTTCCCAATGGCCGCGGGTCCAGCCCGTGAACGGGGACAGGACGGGATCAGGATGGGGAAGCCAGGGCTGGGTTACTGGCGGGAGCTGTGTCACAGGGTTCCTTGGGTTGTGCAGGCCGGGTTGTGCAGGCCGGGTTGTGCTGGCCGGGTTGTGCAGGCCGGGTTGTGCTGGCCGGTTTAGCGGACCGGGGCGGGGCGGGCCGGCTACTTGGCCAGCGCTGACTCGTATTCGCCGCGGATGGTGTCGCCACCATTCTTCTTCCAGTCCGCCACGGCAGTCTTAAGTGCGTCCATGGTGCCACGTCCGGCAATGACTGCTGTGGCGGCGTCGGAGACGGGTTGGCCCAGCTTGGCGCCCTTGCTGGCGTTCGTCGGGCTGAACAGCGTGCCACAGGGATCTTCGACACCCAACGGGATGAGCTTCGAGTAGGCATTATGCATGACGCCCACAATGTCCTTGTTGCTGGGGTCGTACACCACTTGCTGCGGTGCGGCCAGGTACTTCCACGGCACGGCGTTGTCCAGCAGGCCGCGATCGGTCACCACGGGATTACCGCTGGCGTCCAAGGTGTAGTCGGCCCCTTCTGCGCCGTAGTTGAGCAGCAGGTACTCCTCGCTGCCGAACGGAGCCGCCAGGAAGTTGGCCACGGCCAGGACTTCCTTGAGCTTGGTTTCGTCGGCTTTCTTGAGCATCACGGTGCCGAACGTGATGTTGTCCAACCAGGTCTGCGCCTTGCCACCGTCGTGGCCCACAGGGATGAACGGGACGGCTTTGTTGGCCTTGTTGGCTGCGGGAACGCTGCGGCCGTACCCAGTGGGTCCGATGTAGGCCGGGAGTCCGTCGTAGATCATGGCCACTTTGCCGGAGATGAAGGAGTTCACCATCTGCGACTTCGTCCAGCCCTCGGAGCCGGGAACGTACAAGCCATCTTTGTAGAGCTTGGCTGCGAACTCGATCGCGGCCATGTATTCGTCCGTCTCGAACGCCCTGGTGAGTTTGCCGCCGTCGTTCTTCCAGACGTTCGGTGTGCGGAACATGTGGTGCAGCATGGTGAGCCCAAACTTGGTGCTGCCCAACGCCCACTGGTTCTTGGAGGGGTTGGTGAGTTCCTTGGCCACCCGGTAGAAGTCGTCCTTGTCCTTGATGTCTTCAGTGGACTTGACGCCGACGTTCTCCAACAGCGTCTGGTTCACGAAGCCGGACCCACCGGTGAGGTTGCGCGGAATGGGCAGCGAGTACAGCTTGCCGGCCTGGACGGTCTGCTTCCAGAACACCTCCGGAATGGCCGCCAGGTTGGGATAGTCCTTGATCTTGTCGCCACCCAGCAACGGTGTCAGGTCCGCACATTTGGCCTGCAGGAACTCCACGATGTTGGGCACGGCGGCGCCGTCGTTGAGCATGAGGTCCGGAAGCTCGCCGCCGGCGATGATGGTGTTGAACTTGGTGGCGTAGTCGTCCGAGGAGACCGAGGTGATGTCCACCTGCCCGCCCAGACGGGCTTCGATGGCCTGCCACGCAGGGTTGTCCGCCCGCGCGTTCGGCGCCGTGCCGAACAAGTTGGTGATAGCTGTGATTTTGCCTCCCTTCAGCGGTGCTGTCTGCACGCTGCGGAACGGCGCGGGGTACTTGTAGAACGCCGACGGCACACCTTGCGCTGTACCGGGGATGTCGGCAGCGGCTGCCTGGAGGGGCATGTGCGTGGGCAACAATGCTTCGCTGGCGTTCGAGGCGACACTGGTGGTGCGCTGCCCGCAGCCGGCCAGGGCCCCGCCGCTGAAGAGAGCCAGCGCACCGATGCCTGCTACGGAGAGGAAGTTCCGGCGGCTGGGGCCGGCAGAGGGTACTGCGTTCATGGGTCTTCCCTTTCAAGAATGGAGAGTTGGACTAGCCTTTGATGGCGCCGGTGAGGACGCCCTTGGTGAAGTAGCGCTGGAGGAACGGGAACACGATCACGATCGGGATCAGGGAAATCACGACGACGGCCATCTGGATCGCTTGCGACGGCACCGCGATCTCGGCCACTGCGGAGTCGCCCATGGGCTGGCCGAGCAACACGTATTGCCGCAGGATCATGGACAGCGGCCACTTGTCATCGTTCAGGTAGAGCATGGCGTTGAAGAACGCGTTCCAGTAGCCCACCGCGTAGAACAGTCCGACGACGGCCAGCACGCCTCGCGAGAGCGGCAACACCATCTGGACCAGGATGCGGAAGTCCCCCGCGCCGTCGATCTTTGCGGCCTCGAACAGTTCCCGCGGGAGGTTCATGAAGAAGGACCGGACCACCACGAGGTTGAAGGCACTCATCAAGGTGGGCAGGACCAGCGCCGCGTAGCTGTCCAGCAGTCCGAGTTCCTTGACCATGAGGAAGCTGGGGATGATGCCGGGGCTGAAAAGCATGGTGAACAGGGCGGTCATGAGGAAGAAGCGCCCGCCGACCAGGTCCCGGCGCGTGAGGCCGTAGGCCATGGCCACCGTAACCACCAAGGAGAGGGCCGTGCCCACGGTGGTGATCAGCAGTGAACGGATCAACGCATCAGTCACCACTCCCCCGGCAAAGATGGTCTGGTAGGCAGCGAACGTGGGCTCTTTGGGGAAGAGGACCAAGCCGTTGTTGTTGGCGATCTCGCTTTGGCTGGAGAGGCTCGTAGCCAAGACGGCCAGCAGCGGGTACAGGGCCAGGAAGCAGATGATGACCAATGCGATGGTCTTGGCAACCTGGACGGCGGGCTTGGGTTTCTCCATCCAGATCGGGCGTGTGTCCTTGGGCTTCAGCCGGCCCAGGCCGGCCACCAGGGTGCTACTTGGATTTGCCATTGGAATAGACACCTTCCTGTCCAAAGAGATGGGCGAGTTTGTTGGCACCGAGCACCAGGATCAGGCCCACAATGCCCTTCACCAGGCCCACGGCTGCCGCCGGACCCCACTGCCCGTCCTGGATGCCGTGGAAGTACACATAGGTATCCAGGACTTCTCCGGCACCGGGACCCACGTTGTCGCGCTGGAGAACGATCTGTTCGAAACCGACGGACAGGATGCTGCCCAGGTTGAGGATGAGGAGCAGGATGATCACAGGCATGATTCCGGGGAGGGTGATGTGCCAGAGCCGGTGCCGTGCATTGGCTCCATCTACGGCCGCGGCTTCGTAGAGTTCCTGGTCCACGTTCATCAGGGCTGCCAGGAAGATGATGGTGCCCCATCCGGCGTCCTTCCAGATGGATTGGATGGTGACCAGGAACGGGAAGAACTCCGGGGTGGTCATGGCGTCGAAGCGCGGAAGGCCCAGGCTCTCCAGCAGGTGCGGGACAGCGCCGGTGGCACCGAGGACTTCGGAGAAGACTGCCACGATGATCACCCAGCCAATGAAGTGCGGCAGGTAGACCACGCTCTGGACAAACTTCCTGATCCTGTCGGACACGATGCTGTTCAACAGCAAGGCCAGGCAGATGGGAACCGGGAAGAACAGGGCCAGCTGGAGGCCCGTGATCACCAGGGTGTTGCGCAGGGCTTCCCAGAAGGCGCCGTCCTGGAACATGGCTGCGAAGTTGTCCAGGCCCACCCAAACACTGTCCACGAATCCGAGGTAGGGCTTGTAGTCAAGGAAGGCGATGATGTTGCCGGCCAGCGGGACGTAGTGGAACACCACGAAGTACAGGAAGCCCGGCGCGATCAGCAGCAACATCACTTTGTCGCGGCGGATCCGGGCCATGAGGCTCTTCTTGCGGCCGCGGCCTGCGGCGGGTCCCCCGGGTGGGCGACCCCGACGGCGGCCGTCCGCCACCGGCGCCGGCCCGCCGACGTCGGGCGTCGCCTGGGGCGTGAGTGTCTGGCTGTTGCTGCTCATGTATTTCCTCTGTCTGCGCCGAAGCCGGCGGATGTGGAGTGGCCCGGCGCCCGGAAGCGCTCGACGGCTAGAAATAGTAAGCGTTTACTATGGGGAACAAGCTACCCAGAAGAATTGTGTGATGTCAATAACACACAAAGATCCTTATTTTGATTGGAATCTGGGATTGACAGCCATTCTTCGACACACCTACGCTGACATGCAAATAGCAAGCGCTTTCTATGCTTTCATCACCACGACCGGACGGAAACCTGCAGTGACCACCAACCTCCAGCACGCCGGCACCATCAAGGCTGCGTTCGTGATGGGCCGCAGTAATCTGCCCACCCTGTTCAGCACCGAGGACCTTGCCCGGCTCCGTGGAATCGTCACACTGCTGGATCCCGAGCCCGTCTCCGATTTCACCGTCCCGGGCACCCTTGAGCGCCTCGGAGACGCCGAACTGCTCATCACCGGGTGGGGCGCCCCTCTCATTGATGCCTTCGTACTGGACCACTTGCCCCGGTTGCGCTGCATCGTCCACGCGGCAGGCACCGTGAAAACTTTCCTGTCCCCTGAGGTGTACACCCGGGGAATCCAGGTGTCGTCGTCGGCCGCGGCCAATGCCGTGCCGGTGGCCGAGTTCACGTTCGCCGCGATCGTCATGGGCCTGAAGAGGGCCCGGAGGTTCAGTGAGCAACTGCGCATGACAGGCGCCTCCCGCAACGCCGCAGGGTTTCCCACCATCGGAACCAACGGCGTCACGATCGGCTTGGTGGGCGCCTCCCGCGTCGGGCGCCAAGTGATCGGACTGCTCAAGAACCTCGACGCGCGGGTACTGGTCTACGACCCCTACCTCACCGCCGTCGAGGCCGCCGAACTGGGTGTTGAAACTGTTGGCCTGGACCAGCTCTGCGCCCTCTCCGATGTGGTCAGCATCCACGCTCCGGACATCGCTGAAACGCGCGGCATCATCGGTGCGCAGCAACTTGCCCTCATGAAGGACGGGACACTGGTCATCAACACCGCACGCGGCGCGCTGATCGATGCAGCAGCCCTGACGGCGGAACTCGTGTCGGGGCGGCTGGACGCGTATCTGGATGTCACGGATCCGGAACCGCTTCCTGCCGACTCGGTCCTGCACACCCTGCCCAATGTGGTGCTGACGCCTCATATCGCGGGGGCAATGGGCAACGAGATCCACCGTCTGGGCAGCCACGCCGTCACGGAAGTCCGGCGATTGAGCGAGGGCTTGCCCTTGGCTTATCCGGTATTGGCGGCGGATCTTGCGAGAATCGCCTAGTGACTGACAAAAGCTCCCCCACAGATCCGATCCATGCCCGCGGCGGCAGCGGCGCCACCATTGCCGACGTCGCGCAGGCGGCAGGCGTGTCCGTGGCCACCGTTTCCAGGGCCCTGAGTGGCAACTACCCGGTGGCCAAAGCCACGCGTGAGCGGATCTTCCGCTCCGTGACGGACCTCGGCTACGTGGCCAACGCGCATGCCCGTGCCCTGGCCGGTGCCACTACCCGCACGGTCGGAATCATCATCAACGATGTCGCCGACCCTTTCTTCGCTTACATTGCCCGGGGCGTGGAGCGGCAGGCGAGCGCCGAGGGCCGCCTGTGCCTGATCACCGCCACCCATGGCGACAAGGAACGGGAGCTCGCGCTGGTGGACCTCATGCGCGAGCAGCGGACTGATGCGGTGATCGTGGTGGGCGGCGCGTCGGACGACCCCCGTTACCGGAAGCAGATGGCCGACCGTGCCCGGGCGCTTGCTGCGGCAGGATCCGCGTTGGTCCTGTGCGGCAGGCCGTCCCTGGGCACTGGTGTTCCCACCAAGATGGTCACCTACGACAACGAAGGAGGCGCCTTCGCCATTACCGACTACCTGATCTCGCAGGGACACCGGAGGATCCTTTACGTCGGTGGCCCCCGTGATTTTTCGACGACGGCGTCCCGGCTGGCCGGTTTCTACCGCGCCCTGGATGCCCGAGGTATCGAACGCGATCCTGCCCTGGTCCACGAAGGAGCCTTTGGCCGCGGCTTCGGCTACAGCCGGATGCGCGAACTGTTGGAGCAGGACCTTGGGTTCACCGCCGTCTTTGGTGCCAACGACCTCGTCGCCGCCGGAATCCTGGAGGCTCTCGAAGAACGCGGAATCAGGGTCCCGGAGGACATTTCGGTTGTTGGCTACGACGACGTTCCCGTGGCCAGCGAGCTGCGTCCCCGCCTGACAACTGTGCGGGTGCCGCTCGAGGAACTGGGACGCGAAGCCGTGCGGCTGGCGCTGGCCCAGTCTCCGCACGACGCCGGCGCCTCCTCCGACAACACCCTCACCGTCGGCACGCACATAGTCATCCGGGACTCGGTGTCATTTCCCAAACAGTCGTGAACTCTCCGTTCACTGCTGTTGAGGGGCCCGGGAACCGGACATAAAGCTGCGGAGAGCTTCACCGCAGCCGCATTCCCATCACCCCCGAAACAGTTTTGAACGGAGCAGTTTTGAACTTCACTGGACCCACCATGAGCCGCCGAAATCTCTTCCGCACCACGGGGGCTGCCGCCCTCGCCGGGGCACTGCTGTCCCAGACAGCGCCGTCCATGGCAGCCGGCGACGCCGGCTTGCAGGAACTCATAGATCGTCGACGCCTGGTCCTTACCGGGAGCCGGAGCGCCGCGGATGTCCCCGAACTCGCAGGGCAGCTCGAAGGGATGGGCAGCACCGCCGGTACGTGGTGGACGTCCATGGACAAGGCGCCGGTCCGGACCTCTCTGTGGAGCGACATCCCCTTGACGGGCATAGGACAGTCCACCGCGGCCACCAGCAACATGGGCCTGCACTTCAACCGCCTCTACGACATGGCGTTGGGCTACGCGGTCCCCGGCAATCCCTACGCCGGGAACCCGGAACTGGCCGCTGACATTGTTGCCGGACTGAAGCTCCTCAATGACACCGCGTACAAGCCCGGGATGCGCGCTGCCGGAAACTGGTGGTTCTGGGAAATCGGTGTTCCCCGCAAGTCAGTGGATATCCTGACACTGCTTCATACCGAGGTCCCCGAAGCCCTGCGGACGTCCCTGCTGGCAGCTGTCCGCTGGTTCGCACCGAACCCGAATTGGCGCGGCCGTGCTACATCTTTCGCCGAGACAGGCGCCAACCGCGTGGACAAGGCGCTGGCCTGCTGCATGCGCGGCATCCTGGACAACAATCCGGATGAAATCGCGTTGGGACGTGATGCCCTGAGCGACACCGTCCGCGGTGGAGTCAACAGCGTCTTCACCTACGTGACCAGCGGCGACGGCTTCTATACCGACGGCTCCTTCGTGCAGCACACGTACCTGCCTTATGCCGGGACCTACGGCGTGGTGGCGTTAGCCGGTATCGCAGAGATCATTGCCATGCTGGGCGGGAGCTTGTGGGCCGTCAGCGACCCGAAAAGAACCGTACTCCTTGAGGCAGTGGAACAGACCTATGCCCCGTTCGTGTGGGACGGCCGGATCATGGACACCGTCCGCGGCCGTGCCGTGTCGCGGCAACGGGAACCCGACTACGTCAGCGGCTTCGGCCTGATCTCCGCGGTGCTGCTGTTGGCGCCGGGCTGCGAGCAGCCGTACCGTTCCCGGTTCCTGGCCTTGGCCAAGGGCTGGCTGGAACGCTGCGCAGACCAGAAACTCGTAGGGCACCCAACGCAGAGCCTGGCAAAGTCCCTGTTGTCCCTGGACGTCCTCTCCGATACCGCCGTGGTCTCCGCGCCGGCACCGGTGTACAGCCGCATGTTCGCCGATCAGGACCGACTGGTCCACCACCGCCCCCAGTGGGGTTGCACGGTGAACCTGTCCTCCAAGCGCATCGGCAGGTACGAGTGGGGCAACAGCGAGAACAACCTTGGCTGGTACCAGGGCGACGGCATGACGTTCGTTTACACCCGCCAGGACCCCTCGCAGTTCAGCTCCGATTTCTGGCCGACGGTGGATCCTTACGCCCTTCCCGGCACCACGGTCAATGACCAAGCACGGGCCAGCGGCGCGGGAGGCGCCGGGACCGGAATTCCGCGCGCTTTCCAGGCTTTTGCCGGTGGGCTCACCGTGGATGCCCGGTGGGGTGTCATCGGCATGGACCATCTCAACCACAACAAGACCTTGTCCGGCAGGAAGTCCTGGTTCTTCCTTGATGACGCGGTGGTCTGCCTGGGGGCGGGCATCACCGGCACGGGTGGGGCTGCCGTCCAGACCACGGTGGAGAACAGGGCGTTCGCGTCAGGAACCGTGCCTGCGTTGCGGACCGATTCCCGGAACCGTCGCATGGCACCCGGCGATGCAGCAGTACAGCTCCAGAAGTCCGTGCACATCGAGGGGCACGGCGGCTACGTGTTCCTTGATGCGCCGGGAGTGTCCGGGGTGCCTGAAGTGGCCGTGGTCCGCCGAACGGGGAGCTGGTTCGACGTGAACTCCGGAGCAGACACCGGCGGGTCAACCGATCCTGTTACCCGGGACTATGTGACCGTCACGCACCGCCACGGTGTGGATCCATCCGGATCGGGCTATGCCTACATGGTGTTGCCCGCGGCAAGCCATTCCACTACGTTCTCCCAGTCGGCCAACCCCGATGTCAACGTCCTGGCCAATTCGTCGGAGGTCCATATGGTTGAGCTGGTCAAGGACCAACTCGTCCTGGCCAACTTCTTCGCAGCAGGCACTGCAGGCGGCTATGCCGTCTCCGGCTCGTGCACCCTGGCAGCCCACCAGGCCGGGAACCAGCTCACCCTGTCCGTGGCCGACCCATCCTGGACCCAAGCCAGCGTCCGGATCACGCTGCCTGGTTCTCAGTGGCGCACCGTTGTACAGGCCGACGACGGCGTGGCCTTGGTCAGTGCCGGGCCCGTGGTCATCGAGGTCCAGCTGGACGGACATGGCCACCAGAAGAACCTGACGCTGGGCACCTAGGGCGCTCCGGCGTCGAGATCGCGGGAGCCATGCGGGATCGCTGTCTAGCTACAGCGATCTCGACGAGGAACGGCGATCTCGGCGCACTCCGGCGAACTCGGGCCACTGCGGCGACGGCGTGGGCCTGGTCAGTGTCGGGCCAGTGGTCATCGAGGTCCAGCTGGACGGACACGGCCACCAGAAGAAGCTGAGGCTGGGCGCCTAGGGCGTTCCGGCGTCGAGATCGCCGGAGCCATGCAGGATCGCTGGATAGCAACGGCGATCTCGGCTCGCTACAGCGATCTCGGCGCGCTCCGGCGAACTCGGCACACTCCAAAGATCCCGGCGTGGCCCTGGTCAGTGCCGGGCCCGTGGTCATCGAGGTCCAGCTGGACGGACATGGCCACCAGAAGAACCTGACGCTGGGCACCTCGTGCATTCCGGCGTCGAGATCGCGGGAGCCATGCAGGATCGCTGGATAGCAACGGCGAACTCGGCGAGGAACGGCGATCTCGGCTCGCTACGATAATCCCGGCGTGGGCCAGGTCAGTGCCGGGCCCGTGGTCATCGAGGTCCAGCTGGACGGACACGGTCACCAGAAGAACCTGACGCTGGGCACCTAGGGCGTTCCGGCGTCGAAATCGCGGGAGCCATGCAGGATCGCTGGATAGCAACGGCGATCTCGGCGCGCTCCGGCGAACTCGGGCCACTGCGGCGACGGCGTGGGCCTGGTCAGTGTCGGGCCAGTGGTCATCGAGGTCCAGCTGGACGGACATGGCCACCAGAAGAACCTGAGGCTTGGCGCCTAGGGCGTTCCGGCGTCGAGATCGCCGGAGCCATGCAGGATCGCTGGATAGCAACGGCGATCTCGGCACGCTCCGGCGATCTCGGCGCACTCCGGCGATCTCGGCGCGCTCCGGCGACGGCGTGCTCCGGCGACGGCGTGCGCCTGGTCAGTGTCGGGCCCGTGGTCATCGAGGTCCAGCTGGACGGACATGGTCACCAGAAGAACCTGACGCTGGGCACCTCGTGCATTCCGGCGTCGAAATCGCGGGAGCCATGCAAGATCGCTGGATAGCTACGGCGATCTCGACGAGGAACGGCGATCTCGACGAGGAACGGCGATCTCGGCGCGCTCAGGCGAACCCGGCGAACCCGGCGAACCAGCGAACCCGGCGCACACGCAGAAGGAGGGCCGGGAAACCCCGGCCCTCCCTCTGTGTACAGCGGTGAAAGTTACGCGTTGGCCTTGATGGCTGCGGCGAGGACCTCGAGGCCGTCGAGGAGCAGTTCGTCGCTGATGACCAGCGGCGGGAGCAAACGGATCACGTTGCCGTAGGTGCCACAGGTGAGGATGATGACACCTTCCTTGAGGCAAGCAGCGGCAACGGCCTTGGTGAGCTCGGCGTTGGGTTCCTTGGATCCGGGCTGGACGAGCTCGATGGCCAGCATGGCGCCACGGCCACGGATATCGCCGACCACGGAAACTTCTTCAGCGAGTTCGCGCAGCTTGCCCAGGGCGAGCTCTTCGATGTGGCGGGCGCGGCCGTTGAGGTCGTGCTGTTCCATGGTGTCGATCGCGGCGAGTGCTGCTGCGCAGGCAACCGGGTTGCCACCGTAGGTGCCGCCGAGGCCGCCCGGGTGAACGGCGTCGAGCAGGTCGGCGCGGCCGGTGATCGCGGACAGCGGGAGGCCGCCGGCGATGCCCTTGGCCATGGTGATGATGTCCGGGACAACACCTTCGTGGTCAACGGCGAACCATTCGCCCGTGCGGCAGAAGCCGGACTGGACTTCGTCGGCGATGAAGACGATGCCCTTTTCCTTGGCCCATGCGGACAGTGCCGGCAGGAAGCCTTCGGCCGGAACGATGAAGCCGCCCTCGCCCTGGATGGGCTCAATGATGATCGCGGCAACCTGGTCGCCACCGATCTGCTTCTCGATCATGGTGATGGCGCGCTTGGCTGCCTCGGCACCCGTGATCTCCGGGTTCTCTTCACGGAACGGGTAGCTCATGGGCATGCGGTAGACCTCGGGCGCGAACGGGCCGAAGTTGGTCTTGTACGGCATGGCCTTGGCGGTCAGTGCCATGGTCAGGTTGGTGCGGCCGTGGTAGGCGTGGTCGAAAGCAACCACGGCGTCGCGGCCGGTGGCCAGGCGTGCAACCTTGACGGCGTTCTCCACGGCTTCAGCGCCGGAGTTGAACAGCACGGTGCGCTTGGCGTGGTCGCCCGGGGTGAGGCGGTTGAGCTGCTCGGCAACTGCAACGTAGCCCTCGTAGGGGGTAACCATGAAGCAGGTGTGCGTGAAGTGCGCTGCAGCTTCCTGGACAGCGGCGACGACGGCGGGATCGGACGCGCCGACGCTGGTCACGGCGATGCCGGAGCCGAGGTCGATGAAGGAGTTGCCGTCGACGTCGCGGATGATGCCGCCGTCGGCGTCTTCAACGTAGACGGGGACGCCCGAGGCGACGCCGGCAGCAACGACGGCGGAGCGACGCTCGGCCAGTGCCTGCGACTTGGGTCCGGGGAAAGCGCCGTTGATGTTGCGCTTCTGCTCGATGCGGTACGACAGTTCGTTCGCGGTGGTGGTCATGGGGTGGTTGCCTTTCTGGGAAATTCGTACGGGTTACGCGGACGCGTTACGCAACTGCGTTATGCAATTGCGTTATGCATCCAATGCACTCATCACGTGCTTGATCCGCGTGTAGTCCTCGACGCCGTACATGGAGAGGTCCTTGCCGTAGCCGGACTGCTTGAAGCCGCCGTGCGGCATCTCTGCCGTCAGGAGGATGTGGGTGTTGATCCAGACCGCACCGAAGTCCAGGTCGCGGCTCATGCGCATGGCCGTCCCGTGGTCGGTGGTCCAGACGCTGGACGCCAGGGCGTATTCGACGTCGTTGGCCAGCTCGAGTGCTTCTTCTTCCGTGCTGAACTTCTGCACGGTGATGACCGGACCGAAGGTTTCCTTCTGCACGATGTCGTCGCTCTGCTTGGCGCCGGTGATGATGGTGGGCTCGAAGAAGAAGCCCTTCTCGCCTGCGCGGTGGCCACCGGTTTCGATCTTGCAGTTCGCCGGGAGGTGCTCCACCACGGAGGTCACGGCGTTGAAGTGGTTCACGTTGTTGAGCGGACCGAAGTAGTTGTCTTCGTCGTTCTGCGAACCGGTGTGCAGGGTCTTGGTGTGCTCCACCATGGCTGCCACGACGTCATCGTGGACGGAGTCCTCGATGAGCACACGGGTGATGGCGGTGCAGTCCTGGCCGGCGTTGAAGAAAGCGAACTCGGCGATGGCCGCTGCGCTCTTCTTGATGTCGGCATCCTTGAAGACGATGGCCGGAGCCTTGCCGCCAAGTTCCAGGTGCGCACGCTTGAGGCCCTTGGCTGCGCCGCTGGCAACTGCGATGCCTGCGCGGACGGAGCCCGTGATGGACACCAGTCCGGGAACCTTGTGGTCAACCATCATGGCGCCGGTTTCGCCGGTGCCCAGGACAACGTTGAGGACGCCGGCCGGGAAGATCTCGCCGGCAAGGCGTGCCAGTACCAGGGTGGACTCCGGGGTGGTGTCCGAGGGCTTCAGGACCACGGTGTTGCCCGCGGCCAAGGCGGGGCCGATCTTCCAGATGGCCATGAGGAACGGGTAGTTCCACGGCGCAACCTGGGCTACGACGCCGATCGGTTCGCGGCGCACGTAGGAGGTGTGGCCCTCGAAGTACTCGCCTGCGGACTTGCCTTCCATGATGCGGGCGGCACCGGCGAAGAAGCGGAGCTGGTCGGCGCCGGCCGCAACTTCCTCGGAGGCGATCAGGGAGCGGACCTGGCCGGTGTTGCGGTGCTGGGCTTCTACCAGTTCGTCGCTGTTGGCTTCCACGGCATCGGCGAGCTTGAGCAGCATGAGCTGGCGCTGGCCGGGGGTTGCCTTCTTCCAGGTCTTGAAGGCCTCGTTGGCGGCGGTCATGGCTGCGTCCACGTCGGCTTGCACCGAAATGGGCGACTTGGCAACGATTTCCCCGGTGGCAGGGTTAACGATGTCCAGGAGACCCGTACCTGCCGGCGTGACGAATTCGCCATTGATGAAGTTCTGCAAGGTTTGAACCACGGCGTGCAACCCTCTTTCGGTGTCTGGGCATGGATTTAGCTGATCAGAGCCTATGCCAGGGAGGGGGTGCAAGGAATAGTCAGCTGCACACACAAGCACACCCCGCTTAGTGCGCTTGCCCAGCGCCGGGTTACGCTTTAAACATGGCTCTGTCCCTCGCTTCGCTCGTCGCTGTCCCCTCCCTGAAACTCCGTCAGTCCGGCCTCGCCGAGACCACGTGGAACCAGGACATCAGCTGGGTCGCGGTGACCGAATTGGAAGACCCGCAACGCTTCCTCAGTGGCGGCGAGCTGGTCCTCACCACGGGCCTTCGCCTCAAAAGCGCGGCTGATCAGCGGCGCTTCGTCCGCCAGGTCCAACGCGCGGGTGCTGTGGGGATCGGTTTCGGTATAGGCCTCACCCATGAATCGGTTCCCGAAGCCCTGATCGCAGAGGCCAACCGCTGGGGATTGCCCTTGGTGGAGGTGCCCTACGAAATCCCGTTCATCGCCATCGGCAAACTCGTGGCAGAGTCCCACTCCGCCGACCATTATTCCAATCTCGAACGCCTCTTGGCCGGGCACCAGATCCTGGCCCGCTCGCTCCTGACCGGCGGCGGCCTCAATGAACTCCTCAAGCAACTTGGCAGCATGCTGCGAACTGACGTCGTGCTCACCCAGTTCAGCGCGCAGCTCTACAACAGCGTGGTGGGGAAACCGGCCCCGACGGCGGACGGTTGGGCTTCGTATCCGATTCCCACCGGCCGCAGGGACGCCTGCACGCTCTGGTTGCGGCAGCCTTTCATCGATTCGGGAATCGTCAGCTACGCGCAGAACCTGATCAGCGTGGAGCTCAACAACATGGTCAAGCAGCGGCAGTCCCAGCGTGCCATGGCCGGGCAGGTGCTGGACGACGTCATCCACGGCACCCTGGAAACCATCGAGGCAGCCCGCCGTTTGGCAGGTGTGGGCATCAACAGCACAAGGAAAAACGTCGTGCTGGTTGCCGAGTCCACGGCACACCACAAACAGCTGGTCAGTATTTCCCTGCCCCAGGCGCTGGAAGGCGGCGTCAGCGCCGTCGTCGGCAAGGATTTGGTGACGGTAGTCAGCGACGACGGCAGTTCCGCCACCGCCCTGGCCAAGAGCCTTAGCGATCACCTGCAAGAGGCCGGCATCCACGCCGTGATCGGCATCGGCGGGGCCTACACCAAGCCGAACGGCCTGCGGTGGAGCTACTTCGAAGCGCGCGACGCCGCGGCGCACGGCTTGCCGGTGAACGAGCCCGAACGCCTGAGCCTGACCTCCCTGCTGCTGGCCAGCGAGGACGTTCCGTTGGCGGACATGGCCAGCGAGTCCCTCACCCCGCTGCGCAAGTTTGATGCCGCCCATGGCGCAGAGTTGGTGGCCACCCTGGAGAGCTACCTGAACCACAACGGCTCCGTGGCCGCGGTTGCCGAGGCGCTTACCCTCCACAGGAACACCGTGCGATACCGTCTGGCCCAGATCACGGAACTGACCGGCTACGACCCCTCGCAAACCCAGGACCGGGTTCAGCTGTGGCTCGCCTTGGCGGTTCAGCGGCTCGGCTCCCGCAACCCCAGGTAGCCGCTCCCGGAGAGCTTCGCCACAAAACTGTAGACATTAGACGTCAAACGTCTAACCTTTAAATATGGCGACGACCCCTCTGACACCCACGACAGGAAACATCCCGACGATTGCTGCTACCCAGGCTTCTTCCGCTTCGGCCAGCCAGGCAGCCCCCAGGACGCGCGTCGTCGCCGTCGTCGGCATAATTGCCGTAGTGCTCATCGGCCTGAACCTGCGTGCCGGGATTACCAGTGCCGCGGCCCTGTTCCACGAGCTGCAGCAGGTCCTGGGCTACGGGGCCCTGGTGGCATCGGTCCTGCCATCCATCCCTCTGCTGTGCTTCGCAGTGGCGGGCATGGGAACCTCGTGGTTGACCCGCCGCGTAGGTGTCGAAAAAGCCATTGCCATCGCCTTGGCCCTCCTGGCTGCGGGCTTGCTGGTCCGTGGCGTGCCGGTGACTGGCGCCCTGCTGGGCGGCACGGTCCTGGCCATGTCAGGACTGGCAGTGTGCAACGTGGCCATGCCGTCGTTCATCCGCGAGCACTATGCGGACCGCACGTCCATGATGACCGGCCTCTACACGTTCACCATGTCCGGCGGCGCAACCTTCGCCGCAGCGGTCAGCGTTCCCTTGGCACAGCAGCTCGGCTCGCCGTCCATGGGGCTGGCGGCATGGGGCCTGCTGGGTGTCGCGGCGCTCCTCGGTTTCCTGCCCGTAGTCCTGCACACGCACCGGAACACCACCAAGACCGACCGCCCGCGCGTCTCCATGTGGCCACTGCTCCGCACGCGCCTCGGCATCCTGATCACCGCCATCTTCACCTTCCAGGCCTTCCTCGCATATGCCGTGATGAGCTGGTTCGCCTATATCCTCACCTCCCAAGGGCTGAGTGCCTCCGAAAGCGGCCTCCAGTTCGGCGTCATGCAGTTGGTTTCGGTGGCGGCCGGAATGATCCTCCTCGCTTTCGGCTCACGGCCCGGCATGCTCCGCCCCGCGCTCTACCTCGCAAGCAGCTCCACGCTGGTGGCCATCGCCGCCATGCTGTGGCTGCCGACGTCGATGGCCGTGGTGCCGGCTGTGCTGTTCGGCTTCGGCTTGGGCATCTTCCCGCTGGTTTTGGTGATCATCAGCCGAAGCGGAGGTTCGACGGCGGAAACCACCGCACTCTCCACCATCGCCCAATCGCTGGGATACTTGATTGCGGCAATCGGCCCCTTCGGGATGGGGCTGCTCCACAGCGCCACCGGCGGCTGGGTGTTGCCCATGAGCCTGCTGTCCATCGTGGCTGTGGCGCTCATGGTCACTTGCCACCTGCTCACCAGCAAGCGCACTGCCACCAAGACCGCACCGAGGACCGTATGACCCTGACGCCTTCCCACCGCCCGGCCCTGGCCGAGGAAATTACCGCGAAGCTGCGGGACATGATCAAGTCCGGCGAGTGGCCATTGCAGGAACGCATCCCGGCTGAGCCCGAGCTCATGTCCACGTTGGGGGTTTCCCGAGGCACCCTCCGCGAGGCGATCAAAGCACTGGCGCACTCAGGCATGTTGGAAGTCCGCCGCGGTGACGGCACGTATGTGCGTGCAAACAGCGAGATGTCCGGGGCAGCCCAGCGCATGTACCTCGAGCACACGCAGGAACACATCGTGGAAGTCCGGCTTGGCCTGGACACCCAGGCTGCCCGCCTGGCCACCAAGCACGCCACCACGGAGGATCTGGCAGAGATGCGCCGGCTCCTTGCCGCCCGCCACGATGCATGGCTTGCGGAAGATTACCCTGCATGGGCCAGCGCCGATTGGGAATTCCACGAACGCGTCGCCCTGGCATCAGGCAATCCGCTGTTGCACCAGCTCTATGTTTCCTTTGGCGGCGTCTTCCACAACGATCTCTTGCGGCAGCAACGCAAGGGCGGCTTCAACGGCATTCCCCGTGAGGGCCACGACGAACTGGTGGACGCCCTGGAAGCGCGGGATCCCGACGCCGCTGTCCGCAGCGTCTACCGGAATCTCGACTATTGCTCGGACCAAAACCCGCGCTAGCCCATCAATTACGGCGTGGTCTCGATCCCTGCCCCGGCCGCGTCCCTGAACCTTGCGTTGATCAGCACCACGTCACGGCCGGCCCGGTCCAGCAGGCTGGCAGCAACACTGGCGCGGTATCCCGTGGCACAGTGCACCCAGATCCTGGCGTCCGGCAGCTCGGTGATCCTGCCGAGGAGCTCGTAGACAGGAACGTTCAGGGCACCTTGGATGTGGGACGCCACGAATTCCTCCGGTCGGCGCACATCCAACACCATGTCCTCCGGTTCCCTGCTCTTGAGGAGTGCAGCCCAGTCACCGTGCGGGTAGCTCGCCTGTGGAGACTCCGGCGCCAAGGCACCTATGTCCACGGCTCCGCCGTCAGGCCCGACGGCGGCATCCGGCCTTTCGATGCCTATCCTCGCCAGGTCCCGGATCGCTTTCTCCACCTCGTCGCGCGGTCCCAACAACGTGAGCGGTTGGTTCCACGGGATCACCCAGCCGAGGTAGCTGGTGAAGTTGTCCCCCTTTCCGTACTCGAAGCTCACGCTGCCGTGCAGATGGCTCTCCGCGAAAGCCACGCGGTTGCGCAGATCCACTACCCACTCCCCCGCCTTGAGCCGCCTGTCCAATTCCGTGGCATCCACGGGGTCCGGCACCTCCAGCTCCGCCGGACCAACACCGGCCGCGTTGAGGGGACTCATGTGGGCGTAGTACGCAGGGTATGCCGTAATGTTCGCCAGTAACTCTGAGACGAAGTGGTCTTCATGGGGGTCCGTCAAGGCATGGTTGGTCCGGGCTTGCTCGCCGATCGTCGATGAATCCTGGTAGCTCGCGGATCCGCTGGAACAAAACGAGCCGAATCCGTGGGTTGGGTAGAGTGCCGCGTCCGGGGGTGCCGCGTCCACCAGCCGACGGACCGAAGAATACTGTTTGTGGGCCAGCTTGGCGGTGTCGTGGGGTGACACCAGGTCCGTCCGCCCAACGGAACCGTAGAGCAAGCTGCCGCCTGAAAACACAGCCTCCGGACCGCCGTCGGGCGCGTCATCGCGGACCACGTATGAGAGGTGCGTGTGGGTGTGCCCGGGAGTGGCAACCACTTTCACCAACAGCCGGCCGACGCGGAGAACCTGGCCGTCGGAGACGGGGACGCGCGCAAATGACACCTCGTCCGCAGCGTTCACCCAGTACTCGGCTCCGTGCGCTTCAGCCAGGACGAGGCCGCCAGTGACGTAGTCGTTGTGAAGGTGGGTCTCGGCCACATGGGTGATCCGGACGCCGGCGTCGGCGGCTGCCGCTTCCACCCGGTCGATGTCCCGTTGCGGGTCGATCACCAGGGCGACGGCACCGTCGTGGACAAGGTAGCTCCGGTCCCCCAGCTGGGGCGTTTCAATGACGACGACGTCCATACCCCCACCTTAAAACAACGCGGGGTCACTTAGGGCCCATCCGGAAGCTCCGAATGGGCCCTAAGTGACCCCGCGTTGGTCTTAGACCTGTGCCGAGACTCCATCGCGGGAGATGTCGACCATGTCCTCACGCGGCACAACCTTGATGCGCTCACGCTTGACTTCAACGCCGTGGGAGCCGCCGGCTTCGGTGGCTGCTGCGCCGAGGGCGAGCTCGTGGGCATCCAGTGCCAGCCAGCCTTCCCAGCTGGTGAACTTCACGCCGCGGGCATCCAGCAGATCTACGACGGCGTCTGCCGCGGGGACCTCAGCCAGCGGCAGGTTTTCGCGGTCCTCCAGCAGGTAGGTGACGGTTTCCAGGGCATCGCCCTTGGTGTGGCCGATGAGGCCGACGGGACCACGCTTGATCCAGCCGGTCGCGTAGAGGCCAGGAACGTGCTGGCCGTCGGCGTCCAGGACGCGGCCGCCGTCGTTGGTCACGACGCCCTTCTTGTGGTCGAACTCGACGTCCGGCAGCGCCGAACCGAAGTAGCCGATGGCGCGGTACACGGCCTGGACCGGGTAGTCGATGAACTCGCCGGTGCCGCGGGCGTTGCCCGTGCCGTCCAGCTCGGTGCGCTCGAACTTGATGCCGGCAACCTTGCCCGGAGTCTCCGCGGAGTCAACGATCTCCACCGGGCTGTGCAGGAAGTGCAGGTGCAGGCGGCGGGAAGCCTTCAGCTCGGACAGGTCCTCGGGCTGCTCGGCGATCCAGTTGGTGAGCGTGCCGACCATGGTTTTGGTCTGGTTGTTCGTCTGGATCTGGCGGTCGGACTCTTCGTCGAACTCGAAGTCCTCGGCGTAGAGGATGATGTCGACGTCCTTGGAGTGCGAAAGCTCGCGGAGTTCCAGCGGGGTGAACTTGACCTGGGCCGGGCCACGGCGGCCGAAGACGTGGACGTCCGTGACCGGGGAATTCTTCAGGCCGGCGTAGACGTTGTCCGGGATCTCGGTGACCAGGAGGTCATCAGCGTGCTTGGACAGGACACGTGCCACGTCCAGGGCCACGTTGCCGTTGCCCAGGACGGCGATTTCCTTGGCGTCCAGGGGCCATTCGCGGGAAACGTCCGGGTGGCCGTCGTACCAGGACACGAAGTCCGCGCCGCCGAAGGAACCCTCAAGCTCGATGCCCGGGATGTTCAGGTCGGCATCCTTGATGGCACCGGTGGCGAAGATGATGGCGTCGTAGTGCTTGCGGAGGTCCTCGATGGAGATGTCCGTGCCGTAATCGACGTTGCCGAAGAAGCGGATGTCGCCGCGGTCCAGCACCTTGTGCAGGGCGTTGACGATGCCCTTGATGCGGGGGTGGTCCGGAGCAACGCCGTAACGGATCAGGCCGTAGGGGGCCGGGTAGCGGTCGAAGAGGTCGATGCTGACGTTGAGTTCGCCGCTCTTGACGGCCTCGCTCTTGGTCAGGATGTCAGCTGCGTACACGCCGGCGGGGCCGGAGCCGATGACGGCGACGCGGAGCGGACGGTCCGCAGAACCTACGGGGGTGCTAATTGACACGGCTGTGTTCCTTCTTCTTCTCAGTTACTGCGGACGCGGGGACGGTTGGGGGTGATGGTGCTGTAGTCGGCGGTCTTGAAATGCTGGGGCGCAAAGGGGCTGACCCGGACGACGTCGCCGATCACGATGACCGCTGGATTGGCCACACCCACGGCTTCCGCCTGGTCCGCAATGCTTCCCAAAGTGCCGATGGTGACGCGCTGGTCCGGCAAATACCCGTTCTCTACGATACCCACTGGAGTGTCCAAAGGCAGACCCGAGCCTGCCAGGGCAGCCGCGGAATCGCGCAATTGCGCCACTCCCATGAGCAACACCACAGTGTGATCGGGCCGTGCGGGAACTTCGGACAGCTCCTCGTGGCCGGTGACCACGCTGAAGCCCTTCGCCAGGCCGCGGTGGGTCACCGGGATGCCGGCGGCTGCCGGAACCGAGATCGCGGACGTCACGCCGGACACCACTTCAACCTCGACGCCGTTCTGCCGGCAAAATTCTGCTTCCTCGCCACCGCGCCCCAGGACGTAGGGGTCGCCGCCTTTCAGGCGGACCACACGATTGCCTTTCAGGGCTTCATCCACGAGGATGCGGTTGATCTCGAGCTGCGGCACGGGATGGTGGCCTGGCGTCTTGCCGACCTCGATCACGCGGACGTCGGGCGCGAGCTCTTTGAGCAGCTCGCGGGGACCAAGACGGTCGGCAACAACGACGTCGGCCTGGCCCAGCAGGCGCCTGCCGCGGACGGTGATGAGTCCCGAGTCGCCCGGACCGCCACCGACCAGAGCCACAGAGCCGCCTGCTCCCGGCTTGCGGTGCCTGCGAAGCGGGAGGTCACCTGTTTCAAGGGCTGTGGCCACGGCGTTGCGCAGTGCCATGGCGCGGCGTGGGTCTCCTCCGGCGTTGATGGCAATCTTGACGTCGTCCACCACGGCCACGGCAGGCGTCCACGCGGCTGAAGCTTCGTGGTCGGAGGCGTTGACGCACCAGATGCGCTGCGCCTCGGCGTCGGCTGCCACCTGGGTGTCCACGGCGGAAGTGCCGGTCGCCGTCTGGACGAACCAGACGCCGTCGAGGTCTGACGTGCGGTATTCGCGCGCTTCCCAGGAGAGGAGTCCCGAAGCGTCGAGGCTTTGAAGTGTTTCAGTGGCAATGGGAGCGACCACGGTGACTTTCGCACCGGCGTCGAGCAGCCCCTTGGCGCGGCGTTCCGCGACGGGGCCGCCGCCCACGACCAGCACCGGGCGGCCGAGCAGCCTCAGCGCGGTGGGGTAAATGTCCTGTATTGCCATGAAAAAACTGTAGGGCGGCGCCGTAATATGCTTCAAAGGCTCGGAAACAACCGGTAACGCTGGGTAATCCAACGTCACAAAAAGTCTGCAAAGGGCCCCGGGATCCGGCGGGCTAGAAGACGGACCACCCGGTGCGCGTGGTGAACTCGTCCAACGCGGCCACACCTGCCACGGAATTGCCGGAACGCCCCAGCCCAGGGCTCCACACGCTGATGGCGCACTTGTTCGGAACCACGGCCACGATTCCGCCACCAACCCCGCTCTTCCCGGGCAGGCCCACCCGGTACGCGAACTCCCCGGCGGCGTCGTACGTTCCGCAGGTGAGCATCACGGCGTTGATTCTCTTGGTTTGCGCCGGTGACAGCACCAGGGTTCCGTCGGCTCCCAGACCGTTCGAAGCGAGGAACCGGGTCGCCAGCGCCAGGTCTTCGCAGGTCATGGCCAAGGCGCACTGCTTGGCGTAGGAGTCCAGGACATCATCCACCGGGTTCTCCAAGTTGCCGCAGCTGGCCAGGAAGTGGGCCAAGGAGGCATTGCGGTGCCCTTTGCCCAGTTCGGACGACGCCACGACCTGATCCGTATCGAGGCCCGTATTTCCGGTTTCCTGGCGCATCAATTCCCGGACAGCGTGCGCAGCGTCGCCTGTCAGGCTCAGGAGCCGGTCCGTCACGACGATCGCACCGGCATTGATGAACGGATTCCGGGGAATGCCTTCCTCGCTTTCCAACTGGACCAGCGAGTTGAAGGGGTTGCCCGAGGGTTCGCGGAAGACGCGCTTCCAGATACGGTCGCCGTCGGAAGCCAGAACCAAGGCGAGGGCGAAGACTTTGGAGATGCTTTGAATGGAGAACTCCACATGGGCATCCCCGGCCGAGAACACCTCGCCTTCCCGGGTAACCACCGAGATCCCGAACTGGTCCGGGTCTACGGATCCCAGCTGTGGAATGTAGTCGGCCACCTTCCCTTGGCCAACGTGCGGTTGGACTGCGCCGACGATGTCTTCGAGGAGATTCTGAATGTCCATGGGAAACCTCTAATGCCTGGGTGCGTCCCGTCGTCGTTGACGTGGCGCACAAGTGCTCCTGGGGTGCACGGCAACCGCGCACAGCGAGCAACACTACCGGCCTTTAGGGGCCGTCCGGTTCACACTACGTGGTTGGCCTGCCATCCGAACGCCGGCGCTATGTGTTTGGCCACATTCCCCAGCAGCTTGGCGTTGTATTCCACTCCCAGCTGGTTGGGTACCGTCAGCAGGACGGTGTCCGCAGCCTGGACAGCTGCGTCATTGGCCAGTTCGTCCGCAAGCGCGTCCGGCTCCCCGATGTAGCTCTTGCCGAACCTGGACAAGGCCCCATCGAGGATCCCTACCTGGTCCTGGCTGTCCGCCTGGGCGCGGAGGCCGAAGTAGCGGTTGTCCTCAGCATCGACGATCGGGATAACACTGCGGCTCACCGAGACCCTGGGCTCAAAATCATGACCTGCAACGGCCCAGGCTTCGCGGAACATCCGGATCTGTTCTGCCTGCAATTCATCGAAGGGCACGCCGGTGTCTTCAGTAAGGAGTGTTGAACTCATCAGGTTCATGCCCTGCTCGGCAGCCCACACAGCTGTTTTTCGGGTGCCGGCTCCCCACCAGATCCGCTGCGGAAGGCCCGGCGACTGGGGCTGGATGGGAAGCAAACCTGTCGCACCTCCGGAGTAGTGCGGATCGGCTTCGGCCACGCCGTGACCGGCGATTGCTTTGCGGAACAATGCTGTGTGACGCCGGGCCATGTCGCCGCCGTCTTCACCATCGGCGGGGACATAGCCGAAGTTCGCGGCACCGTTCCGGGCAGGCTCGGGTGAACCACGGCTCACGCCGAGCTGCAGCCTGCCGTCGCTGATGAGGTCCGTGGCGGCAGCTTCTTCGGCCATGTAGAGCGGGTTTTCGTAGCGCATGTCGATCACGCCGGTGCCCATCTCGATACGGCTGGTCCGAGCTGCGATGGCTGCAAGAAGGGGGAACGGCGAGGCCTGCTGGCGCGCAAAGTGGTGCACACGGAAGAACGCACCGTCGATGCCCGCTTCCTCCGCGGCGACGGCCAGTTCGATCGCTTGCTTCAGGGCCTCACCGGCAGTGGGAACCAAGGAGCCGGGGACGCGGGCCCAATGGCCAAAGGACAGGAAACCGATCCGTTTGTTGTGCATGTCCGGAACAACGCTGGCCGGCGCCTGCTCATTCCTCAATCAGCACGGCGGTAATGCATGGCGACCGTGCCGTTGCTCAAAGGCTCCGCCGAGACCAGCTCCAGGCGCCGGGTGGCGGGCAGTCCCTCGTGATACAAAGTGGGGCCATGGCCGGCGATGAAGGGATGGAGCAGGAACTTGTACTCGTCGATCAGGTTCAGCCGGTCCAACTCGGTGGCAAGCTTTCCGCTGCCGACCAGCACCCCCGCAGGAGTCCTGTCCTTGAGCTCCTGGACCGCTGCTCGGAGGTCGCCCGTGACGTGGTGGCTGTTGGTCCACGGGAAATCACTTCGGGTAGCCGACACGACATACTTCGGTTTGGTTTCCAATGTCAGGGCCCACTCGCGCAGCGCCGGCGGGGCATCGATTTCCCCGCTGGCTACCAGCGGCCAGTAGCTTTCCATCATCTCGTACGTGGTGCGGCCCCAGAGCATCGCGCCGCTCTGGTCCAGGAGCCGGGTGAAAAGGGCGTGCGTTTCGTCATCGGCGATGCCCTCCCGATGGTCGACGCAACCGTCCAAGGTGACGTTGATGCTGAACGTTAGAAGGCCCATTCGCCGATTGTAGGGCTACCGGCAGATCGACGCAGCAGGGTCGAGGTGTTCCTTTTCGGGATTGCCTGATTCGCCGGGTCAGGCAGTGTTCCGGTTGAGGCGCTGCACACTTTGAATGACTCGACTCATATACCCTCCAGGGGTATACTGGCCGTGTCCGGAGCAAGGGAAGGAGCACAGGTAAACGTGTCCAATCGCCTGTCCTACCGGACTTTTGCGGCTTTTCGACGGCGGGCCTCACTCCTGCTGCTGGTGGCCGCGGTCATCGCCGGCATCTTCGGGATGCACGTGGTCAACGGATCCCATAGCACGCACGCATTCACCGCAGCCGCAACGCTGCCGACGGCCGCTGCTGCCCACCACGCGCACGGCACTTCGCAGCACCTTTCGCAGACTCCGCTTGCCGAAGCAGACAAATGCACGTCGGGAAGCTGCGCCTGCTCCCAGGCCGCCGGCCCCACTTGTACCCCTTCCCTGAAGACGGGTTCCCTCGCTGCATCGGCTCCCGGCGACGCCGTCGCCGCCGATTCCCCTGTCCGTGGACATGACGAGCCCCAGCCATCCTGGTCCTATCAACCTGCAGGCCCCACCCCGGGGCAACTCAGCATTAGCAGGACGTAAGCACTGGACAGGGTCGCCGACTGGCAACCCTGCCGTCCCCCCGACGCCCCAAAGCCTCGGGGCACTCATCTGCTTACCCTTGGCGGCATCAATGAGCCGCCTGAATTGGCAAAGGACCATTCACTGATGAATAAAACACGCTTTACTGTCACGGGGACTGCCCTTGCGGCCCTGATCGCGCTGGCCGGCTGCGCATCGACCCCCGGCTCCGATTCGATGCCCGGCATGGATCACGGGATGTCGGGACCCTCGGCCAGCCCTTCACCAGGCAACGGCTCCGCGGGCAGCTCTGATACAGCCCACAACGCGGCGGATGTCATGTTCGCCCAGATGATGATTCCGCACCACGCACAGGCCGTGGAAATGTCGGACGCGATCCTGGCCAAGAAGGACATTCCTGCGTCGGTGACGCAGTTGGCCGTTCAGATCAAGGCGGCCCAGGCACCCGAAATCCAGAAGATGACGGCCTGGCTGGAGGGCTGGAACATGCCCGTCATGGCGTCCTCCGGGCACGCAGGACACGGTATGGACGGCATGCTGAGCGAGGCCGAACTCCAGAAGCTCAAGGACGCCCAAGGTACGGAAGCGGCCAAGCTCTACCTGACCCAGATGATCACTCATCATGAAGGTGCGGTGGCCATGGCCAAGACCGAGATCGCTCAGGGTAAATATCCGGAGGCAATCCAGCTGGGACGCGACATCGTGACGTCGCAGGAGCGGGAGATCCAGGACATGAAGGGGCTGCTGGCCGGTCTCTAACGCGCGTTAACGTCAACGCCCGACGGCGGGAGGCCGCCGTCGGGCGTTCCGAACAACAACGCTCTCGGAGTTAGCGCGAGCTGCCTGCCAGCAGACCCCTACGCTGCAGGAGGCGCTTCTCGATCGGCCCGAACACCAGGAGCTCGATCAGGATGCCCACGAATAGGATCAACAGGATCGCGGCCATGACGATAGCCATATCGGACAACGCGCGTCCCTGGTCAAGGAGCGAGCCCAGGCCGAAGCCGATGGTGCCACCCACAGCAATGATTTCGGCGGCCATCAGTGAGCGCCAGGAGAAGGCCCACCCTTGCTTCAAGCCACCGATGTACCCGGGAAGGGCCGCGGGAAGGACGATCTGCAGCGCCATCTGGAGCCGGTTCGCACCAAGGACGGTTCCAACGCTGCGGTACTGCGGCGGGATCTGGTCGACGCCGGAGATGAGCCCGTTGATGATGGACGGGATGGCGCCCATGAGGACCACAAAGTACACGGTTGCGTCCGTCAAACCGAACCAGATGATGGCGGCGGGAACCCAGGCCACTGACGGCAACACCTGAAGACCGGAAATCAGCGGACCGAAGGCACGCCGCAAAGGCGCAACCTGGGCAAGCAGCAAGCCCACGGGCGTGGCGACGACGACCGAGATCAGGAAGCCAACCAAGCCGCGCTGCAACGAAGTCCACACGGATTCCTGGACCTTGCCCTCACTCCACAGGACCACAAGCTGGTTGAGCACATCAAGAGGACCGGGAACCTGGTCACGGCGCTTGAGGCCCAGCGACACGTAGAACTGCCAGGCGAGGATGAGGACCACCAGCGCCACGACGGGCAGGAGGACACGCTTCCAGTCGATGCCTCGCTTGCCCCCGACGTCTGACTGGAGGTTGTCCAAACCTGCTTCGAGGTCGCGGAGATCCGAGGCATTGCCCTTCAGCGACGGCGACGTGATGTGTTCTTTGGATTCAGTCACGGGAAGGGTCCGCTCTTCGGTGGTGATGGGGTTACTTGGCATGGCGGCGGATCTCCTCGCGAAGGCGTCGGGTAATGACACCGGTTAACTCCCCGGCACGGCCGGCGTCGGTCCGGTGTTCCTCGGTGACTTCCCATTCGGCCACCACACGACCCGGACGCGACGAAAGCAACAGCACGCGCTGGCCCAGGCGAACGGCTTCACGGACGTTGTGGGTCACGAACACGATGGTCCGGCCGGTTTCCTTCCAGATGCGCTCAAGCTCATCGTGGAGGAGGTCCCGGGTAATGGCGTCCAAGGCGGCAAAAGGCTCGTCCATCAGCAGCAGTTGCCGGTCCTGTGCCAGTGAACGCGCCAAGGCCACGCGCTGCCGCATGCCGCCGGAGAGCTCGTGGGGACGCTTGTCCCCCGCGCCGCCCAAGTGCACGAGTTCCAGCAGTTCGTTGGCACGTTCCCGACGTCCCGCCTTGGTGCTGGACTTGTCGGCCAACTGCAGCGCAAGCTCAATGTTTCCCCGCGCGGTCAACCACGGGAACAAGGACGCGTCCTGGAACATGAAGGCGGCACCATCGCTGGGTACTTCAAGAGCGCCCGACGTCGGCTTCTCCAGTCCCGCCATGATGTTCAGCAGGGTGGACTTGCCGCAGCCGGACGCGCCGAGGAGGGCGACAAACTCGCCCTGCGCGATGGTGGCGTTGACGTCGTCCAGCACCGGGGCGCCGTCGCCGAAGCGTTTGCCCAGGTTCTCGAGTACGACTGGCATGGTCCCGTCCTTCGTGTTGATTGGTAGAGCTGATGTGCCTAAGGGCCGGCCCGCTCCCCCATGAGAATCGCAAGGGGAAGCGGACCAGCCCGTTACTGCTTAGTCCTGGCCAAGACCCGCGGCGGAGGTCTTCTTGCCTTCAACCTCGTTCAAGGTGCGGAGGTCGAAGATGCCGTTGATATCCGCGGTCTTGGTGGTACCCGCGTCCACGCCGTCCTGGAGCAGCTTCTTGTACGTCCCGGCGAGCGGGTCAGTGGTGAACTTGATGTTCTTCAAAGCACGCTCAATGACATTCGCCGGAAGTGGCTTGCCTGCCGTGTCCTTGAGGACTGCGTTGATGGTGGTGGCCTTCTCTTCAGCCGAGGCCGAGTTGAGCCAGTTCACGGATTCCACGTGGCCCTTGAGGAGTGCCTTGACGGTTTCCGGGTGTTCGGCGGCGAACTTCTTGTTCACGATCAGGATGGTGGTGGTGAAGTCACCGTTCTCCCAGAGGTCCTTCTCGTCAACCAGGACCTTCGCTCCGGCTTCGAGGACCAAACGGGAGGCCCACGGCTCAGGCAACCACGCGCCGTCGAGCTTTCCGTCCTGGAAGAGCTTCAGCGACTGGGCGTTTTCGGTCGGGTTGATGTTGACGTCGCCGCTGCCGTCCGTGTTGGTCTTGAATCCCTGGTGACCCAACCAGGCGCGCAGTGCAACGTCCTGGGTACCGCCCAGCTGGGGCGTGCTGAGGACCTTGCCCTTGAGGTCGGCTGCGGAGTTGATCTCCGGCTTGACCACGAGCTGGGCGCCGCCGGATGCTGCGCCGGCGATGATGCTGATGGACTCGCCGTTGCTCTTGACGAAGGAGTTGATGGCCGGGTTCGGGCCGATGTAGGTGGCGTCGATGGCTCCGGCGTTCAGGGCTTCGATGGCGGCGGGACCGGCGTTGAAGATCTGGGTGGTGAGCTTGGTGTCGCCGAGGTTCTTGGCGAAGATGCCCTTGCTGGTACCGACCAGGGCCGGACCGTGCGTGACGTTGCTGAAGTAGCCGAGCTTGAGCTCCGCCGCCGGTGTGGTGGCGGGGGCCGGCGCAGCCTGGTTGCTGTTGGAAACTGCGGAGGCCACTGCCGCGCCTGCACCGATCAGCAGCACGAGGCCGACGGCCAGGGCGATCTCGATGGTGCGGCGGCGCTTGGGCTTGGGTGCGGTCTCACCGGCGACGATGCGGGTGGTACCGGAATCGGGTTTCTGTGACTCGGGTGTGTTTGCCATGGGGGGGTCCTTATGAGAAGTGGGATGCGAAAGGGGGCGAAGATCAGGCCCCGTGACATCGCCCGTGTTGGGCAAGGAAGGACCATTCCGGAGAGGTCATGCCTTCACAGTAAGGACTGTCATATTTCCGCTTCAATCCCGCAGAAACCAAGGTTCACGAAGGTTCACGTGGCGTCATATTCGCCGCAAGCTCTTCAATGTCGCGCGGAGTTGTGCGGCAGCAGCCACCTATGAGATGGGCTCCACGATCCCGCCAGTCCGCAGCGTTACCCGCCAGCGTGGCGCCGCCCTGGACACCCTGGGACGGTCCCCACGTTTTCGTCACGGCATCGTAGGTCTCACCCGAATTCGGGTACGCCACGAGTGGTTTGCCGGAGGCCTGCTGAAGGTTGCCCAGCGCCTCCGACACCAGTTCCAGCGGCACGCAGTTAATGCCGACGGCGGCCACGCGCGGTTCCGCGCTGAGCAGCGCAGCCACCTGCTCCAGCGGCGTTCCGTCACTGATGTGGCCGCTGTCCCGCAGCGTAAACGTAAACCAGGCTTCGACGTCGAACTCCGCCACGAGCGCCAACAGCGCCTCTGCTTCGGCGTACGACGGCAGCGTCTCACAGGCCAGGAAATCCGCGCCGGCCGCTACCAGCGCCGCGATCCGTGGCCGGTGGAAATCCTGGAATTCCGCGGCGGAAAGCGTGTAATCGCCCCGGTACTCGGAGCCGTCGGCAAGGTAGGCGCCGTACGGTCCAACGGATCCGGATACCAGCAATGGCCCATTCGCAGAACCCCCCGCCAAGGCTTCCTGTCGCGCCTCATCGGCCAAGCGGACGCTCAATGCCACCAGTTCCAATGACTCCGGAACGGAAAGCCCGCGCCGCGCGAAGCCCTGTGGGGTCGCCTGGTAGCTGGCTGTGATGGCTACGGAGGCACCGGCGTCGAAGTAGTCGCGGTGGACCTGTTTGATCAGGTGCGGCTGTTCCAGCAGGACCTTGGCAGACCACAGGGCATCTTCCAGATCGCAGCCGTGGGCTTCCAATTCGGTGGCCAGCGCTCCGTCCAGGACCAGGTCTGTGCCTGCCTCAAGGAGGGTGCTGAGTGTGGTGTTCTGTGGCATGGGTCCTTCCCCGGTAAAAGAAAACCGCAGCTTGTTCGTCGGTCACGCCTTACAACGTGAGGGTCGCGAACAAGCTGCGGTTTGTGACTACGTATGACCCTAAATGACGTAACGTTCGTCCTCGTGGTCGCCCGGGTGGTCCTTGACCAGACCGGCGGCCAGCGTGTTGCCGTCAATGGGGTCGATCACCAGGAATGCGCCGGTGCGGCGGTGGTGCAGGTAATTTTCCAACGGCAAAGCAGCGGCGAGCCGAAGCTGGGCATGCCCGATGTCGTTCAGTTCCAAGGTGCTGGTGGGCTCTACGGTGAAGGTAGCCAGGTCCAGCTTGCCGGTGACGTTGCGGACCAGGGCCTGGACCGTGCGCGTACCGTGCTTCACCAGGACCTTCTGGCCTTCGCGCAGCGGCTTCGGTGACAGCCAGGCCAACGATGCGTAGAGGTCGGCGGAGCTTTCGCGGACAGTCCCGGCAGCGGCGATGGTGTCACCACGGGCGATGTCGATCTCGTCAGCCAAGCGGACGGCCACAGACTGTGGTGCCGCAGCTTCCTCCAGCGACTGGCCGGCGAAGTCGATGCCGACCACCGTGGTGATGCGCGGTTCATGGCCGGGGCTGATGACGGACACTTCATCGCCTACCTTCACGGAGCCTTCCGTGATCTGGCCTGCGTAGGCCCGGTAATCGCGGTAGGCCTCTACGTCGAGCCCGCCGGCCACAGCATCAGGAGCCAAGGCCCCCTGCGGACGGATGACCAGTTGTACCGGGAAGCGGAAGCTCTCCAGTTCGGCTTCGAGCTCGTCGGCGGCGGGAAGGGTTTCGAGGACCTCCAGCAGCGCAGGGCCGGTGTACCAGGGGGTACGGTCCGAGCGGTCCACTACGTTGTCGCCATCCAGGGCGGATACCGGAACCACGAAAAGATCGGTCACCCCGCCCGCATTTGAATCGTCACGACCAAGGCCAAGCTCACGGCCGACCTTCTGCACATCAGCCTCGATGTCGCGGAACACCTGCTCGCTGAAGTCCACCAGGTCGATCTTGTTGACCGCCACAATGACGTGGGCAACGCGCAGCAACTGCAGCACGGAGAGGTGCCGGCGGGTCTGCTCCAGCACACCCTTGCGGGCGTCAATGAGTACGACGACGGCATCCGCGGTGGACGCGCCGGTCACCGTGTTCTTGGTGTACTGAACGTGGCCGGGGCAGTCGGCAAGGATAAAGCTGCGGCGGTCCGTTGCGAAGTACCGGTAGGCCACATCGATGGTGATGCCCTGCTCACGCTCGGCGCGCAGGCCGTCTGTCAGGAGGGCGAGGTCGATTCCGCCCTTCTCCCCACCGAAGCCGCGGTCGGCAGAGGTGCGGGCGACGGCGTCGAGCGTGTCGGCAAGGATCGCCTTGGAATCGTGAAGGAGGCGGCCCACCAGAGTGGACTTGCCGTCGTCGACCGATCCGGCAGTGGCGAAACGGAACAGGGTTGTGGGCAGGGCTGTTTCCAGCCCGGCAGCCAATGTTTCGGTGCTCATTTAGAAGTAGCCGTCCTTCTTGCGGTCTTCCATGGCGGCCTCGGAGATGCGGTCATCTGCCCGGGTGGCGCCACGTTCTGTCAGGGTGGAGGCAGCGACTTCAACTACGACGTCGGCCACGGTGCGTGCGTCGGACTCGACCGCACCTGTGCAGGACATGTCGCCCACGGTCCGGTAGCGGACCAGTTTGGTGATGACGTCCTCGTGGGGCAGCGGCTGGGAAACTTCGCCCACTGCACGCCACATGCCGTCGCGGGCGAAGACTTCACGCTCGTGTGCGTAGTACAGGCTGGGAAGTTCGATGTTCTCGCGCTCGATGTAGCGCCAGATGTCCAGCTCGGTCCAGTTGCTGATGGGGAACGCACGGACGTGCTGGCCCACCGTGTGGCGGCCGTTGTACAGGTTCCAGAGTTCGGGACGCTGGTTGCGCGGATCCCACTGGCCGAATTCGTCACGGAGGCTCAGGATGCGCTCCTTGGCGCGGGCCTTGTCCTCGTCGCGACGGCCACCACCGAAAACGGCGTCGAACTTGTTGCGCTGGATCGCGTCCAGCAGCGGGACGGTCTGCAGCGGGTTGCGGGTGCCGTCGGCACGCTCAGCCAGTTCGCCGCGGTCGATGAACTCCTGCACCGAACCGACAACCAGCTTCAAACCGAGGCGCTCAACGGTGCGGTCGCGGAAGTCGATGACCTCCGGAAAGTTGTGGCCGGTATCGACGTGCAGCACCGGGAAAGGGACCTTGCCGGGCCAGAATGCCTTGGTGGCCAGGTGCAGCATAACCACGGAGTCCTTGCCGCCGGAGAACAGCAGCGCAGGCTTCTCGAATTCGGCAACTACCTCACGGATGATGTGAATTGCTTCGGACTCGAGGGTGTCCAGTGAGCTCAGGCGCTCAGCTGAAGGGCCGCCGTGCCCGCTTCGCGATGCCCGCCACGCCGCGGCGGCCCCTTCAGCTTCGCTCTGCAACTGGTTCAACTCGAGGTCCTCGCTGGTTGTTTGAGTGCTCATGTGTGTAGTCCGCATTCTGTCTTGTCGGAACCTGCCCAGCGGCCGGCTCGGGGGTCTTCGCCCGGGGCCACTTTGCGGGTGCAGGGCTGGCAGCCGATGGACGGGTAGCCCTGGCTCAGGAGGGGGTTGACGGGGAGGATGTTGTCCTCGGAGTACTCCAGCAACTGATCGAAGGACCAGTCCACCATCGGGTTCACCTTGACCAGGCCGAAACCTTCATCCCAGGTGACCACCGGTGTGTTGGTGCGGGTGGGGGCTTCATCGCGACGGACGCCGGTGAACCACACCTCATAGCCGGACAGCGAGCGGCGCAGCGGCTGGACCTTGCGCAGCGCGCAGCACTGTGCGGCGTCCCGGGCGAACAGATCCTTGCCCAGCAAGCGGTCCTGCTGTTCCACGGTGTTCTCCGGCAGGACGTCCACGACGTTGACGCGCAGGTTGGCAGCTACTTCGTCGCGGGTCTCGTAGGTTTCCTTGAAGTGGTAGCCGGTTTCGAGGAACAAAACATCGACGCCGGGAAGCTGGTCCGCGACCATGGCCGGCAGGACGGCGTCGGCCATGGAGCACGCCACGGTGATGGCGGGCAGTTCGAAGTTCCGTGCCACCCAGGCGATTGCCTCCTGGGCCGTGGCGTTCCAGCCAAGCTCCGCGGCACCGGCTTCGGCCAGTGCCTTGAGCTCTTCCGGAGACCGCAGGGTACGCACGGCCGGAAGCGTTTGGGGATCTGTCATTGGAGGTCTCCTTCATCTGCGGAGTGTGCCCACTCGGCGAAGGTCTGGCCCTCGGCGCCGACGGCGACGAACTTGCGGACCACGCGCTCCACGTAATCGGGCAGGTCTTCCACCGTGACCTTGAGGCCACGGACGGTACGTCCCAAACCGGCTTCCTCGCGCTCGTTGTTCGCCAGCCCGCCACCGAGGTGGACTTGGAAACCCGGGGTGGGGTCGCCGTCGGGCGTTGGCAGCATCATGCCTTTCAGACCGATGTCGGCCGTCTGGATACGTGCGCAGGAGTTCGGGCAGCCGTTGATGTGGAGGGACAGTGCCGAGGGCAGCTGCTTGGTCTCCACGAGGTCGGCCAAGCGGCGTTCCAGCTCGGCGATGGCGGTAGCTGCCGTGACCTTGGTTTCGACGATGGCCAGCTTGCAGAACTCAATGCCCGTGCAGGCAATGGTGCCGCGGCGGAACACGGACGGGCGGGCGGACAGGCCCAGGGTGTCCAGTTCAGCGATGAGCGGCTCCACCTGCTCCTTGGCCACGTCCAGGATGACGAGCTTCTGGTGGGGAGTTGTGCGCAGGCGGTAGGAACCGTGCTTTTCCAGGGTGTCGGCCAGCGTCACCAGTGCCTCGCCGGACGTGCGTCCCACGGTGGGGGTCACGCCGATGAAGAACTTGCCGTCCTTCTGCTCGTGCACGCCGATGTGGTCACCCGGGGCGTTGGGCTTGGGCGCGGCAGGGCCGTCCGGAAGCTTGAAGCCAAGGTATTCGTCTTCGAGGATCTGGCGGAACTTGGCCGGGCCCCAGTCGTTCATGAGGAACTTCAGGCGGGCCTTGGTGCGCATCCGGCGGTAGCCGTAGTCACGGAAGATGCTGGTGACGCCCAGCCACACTTCAGCGGCGACGTCGGCGGAAACGAACACCCCCAGGCGTTCGGCCAGGCGGGGGTTGGTGGACAGGCCGCCGCCAACCCAGAGGTCGTAGCCGGCGCCAAGCTCAGGGTGGACTACGCCCACCAGGGCGAAGTCGTTGATCTCGTGCACGACGTCCTGGGACGGGTGGCCCGTGATGGCGGTCTTGTATTTACGCGGCAGGTTGGCGAGCTCGGGGTCGCCGATGAAGCGCTCCGCGAGTTCGTGGATGAGCGGCGTGGGATCGATGATCTCGTCCTTGGCGATACCCGCAACCGGGGAGCCGAGGATGACGCGCGGGACGTCGCCGCAGGCTTCCGTAGTGGACAGGCCGATGCCCTCCAGGCGGCGCCAGATTTCCGGCACATCCTCCACGCGGATCCAGTGCAGCTGGATGTTCTGGCGGTCCGTGAGGTCGGCGGAGCCTCGGGCGAAGTCCACGGAGATCTGGCCGATAACGCGCAACTGCTCGGTGGTGAGCGCACCGCCATCGATGCGGACGCGCAGCATGAAGTACTTGTCTTCGAGCTCGTGCGGCTCCAGGGTGGCGGTCTTGCCGCCGTCGATCCCGGGCTTGCGCTGTGTGTAGAGGCCCCACCAGCGGAAACGGCCATGCAGGTCGGTTCCGTCGATCGAATCGAAGCCTTCCTTGGAGTAGACAGACTCAATCCGCTCACGGACGTTCAGGCCGTTGTCTTCCTGCTTCCAGGTCTCGTTGGCGTTGAGCGGCGCGGTGCCGTCAACCTTCCACTGGCCATGGGGCTTGGCCGCCGGGCGGGTGCGTGCTGGGCGCGAAGGGACTGCGGCGTCAGCGGACGCACCGGCTACAGCTGTATCTGTCATACATCGACTGTAGGTCTGGCCAGATTTCGCCAGCAAAGGTCCGGAAATGTTGAGTCACCTAGGGAAACATTTCGTCACGAACACGCCAGCGGCCTTGTTCCGGACAGCCTGATATGCAGGTCCCCGAAGGGCGGTTTTCCTTGCAAACAAAGGTTAGGAGAGGCTTTCCAACACTGCGTCGTAGCGTTCCAGGGCAATCTCGGCCAGAACCTTCGACGGCAGCAGCGGAGCCGCAACAACGTCGGCACCGGCCTTCGCCAATTGGTCATGGAAGTAGCCGGTGGCCAGCAGGTAGGAGGCAATGAAGACCCTGCCGTGGGAGCCGCTCGGATCGTTGGCGAGTTCGGCACGCAAGGAGGCGACGCCGTCGGGCACGTTGGGCTGGGCGCTGGCACCATAGGCGACCCGCACCTTGTTCGGCAGCAGCTCCCCCAGCAGGCGAGCCTGCTCCTCCGAGTCCACCGATCCGTCCGGCAGCGACGAGCCCGCGGCAGCCAGCAGGACGCCGTCGTTCTCTTCCAGTCCCGAGGCGCGCAGATGAGTGGCCAGCAGTTCGGCAAGCCGGGGATCCGGGCCCAGCGGCCTGGCGGCCACGACTTCGGGCCGGCTCTTGATCGCCTTGGGCACGTCGACCTTGATGTGGAAGCCTGTGGACAGCAGGAGTGGCACGACGACGGCGGCAGTCCCCTCGGGCAGGCCCTCCACCACGCCGGACAACTCGGGTTCCTGGACGTCGACGTAGGCCTCCAGGACCTGGAGTCCGGGACGGAGTTCCTCGATCTCGGCCATAACCCGGCGAATGGCCGCCTGGCCCTCAGCGTTGCGGGTTCCGTGGGCGCAAGCGATCAAAACGGGGCTGTTCATGGGAGCTAGCGTAACGTTGAGCCAGCACCTGTTGTGAAGCACGTTAAGAAAGAACCAGTCCACTTGATTTCCATTGACATTGTTCTTCTCTAGCTTGACCTCATCGGCGTGTTCTTTTTCGCGGTTTCCGGGTCGCTGTTGGCCGCCCGGAAGCAGTTCGACTTTGTGGGCTCCATACTGCTTGCCTCCATCGCTGCCTTGGGCGGCGGCGTGATCCGCGACATCGTCATCAATGCCGGGCCTCCCATCGCCTTCACGAATCCCGCCTATCTGGCGCCGCCGCTGCTCGCAGCCATGCTGGTCTACTACCTGTTCTCCTCCGTCCAGCGATTCACCTCGCTTTTGACGTTGTTCGACGCCGGCGGACTCGCCTTGTTCTGCATTACCGGAACGCTCAAAGCCATCAGTACCGGCATGAACCCCGTGGCTGCGATCTTGCTGGGTGTGACCACGGGCGTCGGCGGTGGTTTGCTTCGCGACATCACCGCCAATGAGATCCCCACCCTGTTCAACAACCGCGACATCTATGCGCTGCCTGCCTTCGTGGGTGCTGGCTTGACCACCTTGATGTGGCATTTGGGGCTCTTCAGCGGGCTCACTGCTTGTGTCATTGCCGGTGTCGTTTTCGCGTTCCGGGTGACGGCCTGGCGACGCAGCTGGTACGTGCCGTTGGCTGTCCGGGGATGGCACCGTGCCGGTACTGGTGGGGGCGCAATTTCGGGTCCCCGGGATTAGCTAGGATAAGAGCATGACTGACATGTTCCTCGAGAAGTTCCGCGCGCTGGTCCCAAAGTATCTCGAGGATGAATGGCAGGAAGAAGACGGCCTCACGCCCGACGAACTGGACGACGCCCTCGCTGAACACTCCTTCACCATCCCGCTGGTCCTTCGCGAGTTCTACCTCGCTATCGGCGGTTGCGAGGACCTCATGGAGGCCTACCACTACTTCTGGGACCCCGAGGAACTTGAAGTCGATGACGAAGGCTTCCTCATGTTCCTTGAGGACGAGGACGAACAGTTCACCTGGGGCTTCCGCACCGCCGACCTCAGCATCCCGGACCCCATCGTCTGGCGCCGCAACAACGCCCGCGGCCAATGGAAGAGCGAGGAAGGCACGTTCTCCGAGTTCGTCTTCGACATGTTCGAGTGGGCCTTCAACGACGACGAGGACTAGGTTCTTTTTCAGGGCGCCCCCGTGGCTTCCTGACCTTGTTTGAACGACGCGCAGCCCCTATGCAACCTTGATTGATTGCATAGGGGCTGTTTTGCGTTGAAAGAAGGTCACAAAGCCACGGGTTTCCGGGCTTAAACGGAATGGCCCCGGCTCGCTGCAACGTTACGAGTCATACGCTGCACCGAACCGGGACCACAATCTCCGTTCGCATCAGACCCACCGGAGGCATTTAGTGGATCCGTGAATAGCTTATGACAATCCTGTCACAAGCGCAACTCTTAGCGTCAACGTAAATTCAAAGATGCCGTTGCATTTTTACGGCCCGGTGTAGTTATCCACATAGGCCGAAAAGCAGGCTCTGGGGAGTCTCCAACGCCGCAACCATAGCCTGATGGACCTCACCCAATTCCTCCGATCCAGACTCGGCGCGGCCAGAACCGCAGACTTGAAGCGGGCCGGGTTCTCTGAACGAACACTGGCATCGGCGTTGAGCAACGGGGTGATCACCCGATTGCAGCGAGGCGTCTACGTCACTGAAGGAGCAGACCCCGACGTCGTAGCCGCCTTTCGCGCGAATGGCCGCCTGACCTGTATCTCGGCAGCGAGGTTCTACGGCCTTTGGGTGCTTCGCGAACCAGAAACTTCGCACTTAAGCTGCGGCAACGGCCTGCCCAACCCGCGGGTTGTCGACCACGCCGGCGTGACCCATCCCCCGCATCCCTATCTACCTGTTGCAGGCGTGGCTGACGTTCTCATTCACGCCCTTCGTTGCCGGCCGGAGCTGGAGTCCCTGGTCATGGTCCAGAGTGCTGTGAGCCAGGCGCTGCTCAGCCCGGATTATCTAAGGTCCAAACTGGCGGGTCCCCGCAATGGCCGGGCGCGGGCTGTTGTGGGGTTGGTCCTTCCCAGGGCAGATTCTTTGCTGGAAGTCCTGGCTCATGTCCACTTCACCAGGGCAGGACTCAGGGTGAAGATGCACGTGCAGCTACCCGGAGTTGGTGAAGTCGACTGCCTGATCAACGATTGCCTGGTGATCGAGCTGGACGGCGGTACCCACTTGGAAGGCAGGCAGGTAAAGAAGGACCAGTACCGGAACAACGCCAGCATGCGTGGCGGGCTGCTGGTTCTCCGCTATTACTACTCCGACGTCGTCCACCATCCGGGGAAGATGGTGGCTGAAGTGCTCATCGTGCTGGGTAACAGGGAAGCCGGGCACTTCGGACCGTCCAGGTGGACGCCAAAGTGGGTGCCGGCGTCGTGATTCGACCGTCCGCCGTGGCGACCCGAGCTACTTTGGAACGAAAACGGCCGCTTTGCAACCCGAAAAGGGTGCAAAGCGGCCGTCAAGCGCCTAAAGCGGGTCAGGAAGCCACGCCCAGGAAGACTTAGCTGCTGCGGTCCACCACTGCGTGGGCGAAGTTGGTCAGTGAATCCTTCACCACACCCTCCGGCAGCGGAGCCAGGGCAGCAACGGCCTCGGCGGACCACTGGCGGGCGATCTTCCAGGACTCGTTCGTGACCGGGTGCTCGCGCAGGCCGGCCACGGCCTCAGCCAGTGCCGAATCGGAGGAGAGGTCGCCGTCGATCAGTTCAAGGAGTTCGGCAGCGGAGGTATCCCCTGCGGCAGCATCGCGTCGCAGCAACAGGACGGGCAGAGTGGGTACGCCTTCGCGGAGGTCGGTGCCCGGGGACTTTCCGGACTTGACCTTCACCCCGGTGACATCGATGACGTCGTCAGCCAGCTGGAAGGCAACGCCCACCTTTTCGCCGTACTCCACCAACAAGTCTTCAAATGCCTCATCAGCGCCGGCGAAGATCGCACCCAGCTGGCCGGACGCCGCTACGAGTGAACCGGTCTTGTCGGCGATGACGGACAAGTAGTGCTCTACGGGATCTTCGTCCTCGCGGGGCCCCACGGTTTCGTGCAGCTGGCCAAGGCAGAGGCGTTCGAAGGTGCGCGCCTGGATGCCGAGTGCACGGGAGCCGAGCTCGGAGACCAGGATGGAGGCGCGGGCGAAGATGAGGTCACCGGTAAGGATGGCCACGGAGTTGCCCCAGACCTCGTGGGCGGTGGGAGCTCCACGGCGGAACGGGGCGGAGTCCATCACGTCATCGTGGTAGAGCGTCGCGAGGTGCGTGAGCTCAACAACCACGGCTGCCTGGACAACCTCGGGCCGGGAAGCATCGCCCAGGTGTGCGCACAGCAGGGTGAGCAGCGGACGGATGCGCTTGCCACCGGCTTCCACCAGGTGACGTGACGTCGCGTCAGCCAAGGGATCCGAGTTGGAGATGGCTTCGCGAAGCTTCTTCTCCACCCGGGCAAGGTTGTTGGTGATGGCAGGGCCAAGCTCGGCGTCGCCTGCAATGGCAGCAAAACCTGCGGGCAGCTGGAGGCCCGTCGCAATTGCCGTGGTGTTCAAGGAAGGCTCGGTGGAGTCCGGCAAGCCGTGCCCGGCATGCGTCCAGCTGTGTTCGGCAGAGTTCGTCACGGGTTAACCCTAACTAGTTGTTGCGGAAACCGCGGTGTCGGAGCCTGCCGGCGTCACAGCGCGGGCAGAGGAACTGTTGGACGTTGCCGGAACCAGCATCTCGAGGACCCGGATCACGCGGTCTTCGAAGCCCTTCGCGGACGGGTCGGTCAGGTTCGCGAGCATGCGCACTACAAAACGCATCAGCACGGGAATCGGCATACCGGTGCGCAGCGCGAGCTTCATCACCGCGGGCTTGCCAATCAAGGAAGCAAAGAGCCTTCCCAGCGTGAAGTGCGATCCCCACTGGTCCCGCACATAGTCCGCGTACCGGGAAAGGTGCGCGTCGGCGTCGTCGGCGGTCCACCCGGCTGAAGCCGAACGGGAGGAGGCGTCGATGATGAACTCAGCGGCAAACCGGGCCGACTCCATTGCGTAGGAAATGCCTTCGCCGTTGAACGGGGACACCATGCCGCCGGCGTCGCCCAGCAGAAGCAGCCCGGGCGAGTAGTGCGGCGTGCGGTTGAAGCCCATCGGCAGCGCCGCGCCGCGGATTTCCCCCATCTGGTTTTCAGGGGTGAAACCCCACTCCGAGGGCATACCGGCGGTCCATTCGCGCAGGACCTGCTTGTAGTCGAGCTTGCCGAATTCCTTGGACGAATTCAGGATGCCCAGGCCGACGTTGGACGTGCCGTCGCCGACGCCGAACACCCAACCGTAGCCGGGCAGTGGCTTGCCGGACTTGCCGGGGAGTTCCAGCCAGCCTTCCATCCAGTCGTCTTCATGGCGGGGGGACGTGAAGTAAGTACGCACGGCGACGCCCAGCGGGCGGTCGTCACGCTTGTGCATACCCAGCGAGACGGCGGTTCGCGTCGAGTTTCCGTCGGCGGCGAGTACGACGTCGGCGTGGAAGTCGCGCGTTTCGCCCGTCTTGCGTCCGGACTCGTCCAGGATTGAAGCGCGGACTCCGATGACACGTCCGTCATCGGCGGTCAGTGCGGACGTGACGCTGTGGCGTTCCAGCACCACCGCACCGGCCGACTCCGCGTGGCGGGCAAGGTCCTCGTCGAAGCCAAGGCGGGTGCGGATCAGTCCGTAGGTGGGGAAATCCGCAACTTCGGGCCAGGGCAACTCGATGGTGCGACCACCGGCGATGAGGCGAAGGCCCTTGTTGCGGCGCCACCCTTCCTCAACAGCGTGGGGCAGGCCGAGCTTCTGGATCTCGCGAACAGCCCGCGGGGTGAGGCCATCTCCGCAGACCTTCTCGCGGGGGAACGACGTCTTTTCCAGCACCGTGACGTCGATGCCCGCTTGGGCGAGGTAATACGCGGCTGTGGACCCGGCCGGGCCCGCGCCAACAATCAGTACTTTCACGTCGTCCTAAGTCAGCAGGCAGTACGGAGCTAGCCGGCCTGGTGGCGCGGCTTGATTTGGCGTCGCAGCTTGGCAACGGGAACACTCTCGCGGTGCTCTGCGGGCTTCTGCGCACGGTGCACGGCAACAATGCCACCGCTGAGGTTGCGGTAGGTGATGTCGGTCCAGCCGGCATCGGCGAGCCACTGGGCCAGGTGGTCCTGGTCCGGCCAGGCGCGGATGGACTCAGCGAGGTAGACGTAGGCATCCGGGTTTGACGACACCTTGGTGGCGATGGCCGGCAGGGCGCGCATCAGGTATTCGGTGTAGAGGTTGCGCCACAGTGGAACCACGGGGTGCGAGAACTCGGCAATGACCAGGCGGCCGCCGGGCTTGGTGACGCGCAGCATTTCCTCCAGGGCCTTGCGGGGTTCTACGACATTGCGCAGGCCAAAGGAAATGGTGGAGGCGTCAAAGCTGTTGTCCGCGAAGGGCAGATTGGTGGCGTCACCGGCGATGAAGTCGATGTCCGGGCGGCGGCGCTTGCCCACTTTGAGCATGCCCAGGGAGAAGTCGCAGGCCACCACGTCCACGCCGGCGTCGGCGTAGGGTTCGCTGGAAGTGCCCGTTCCGGCGGCGAGGTCAAGGACCTTCTGGCCCGCTTTCACATCCATGGCGTCCACCACGATCCGGCGCCAGCGCCGGGTCTGTCCCATGGACAGGACGTCATTGACGACGTCGTATTTTGGGGCGACATCATCAAACATCGTCGCAACTTCGTCCGGACGCTTTTCCAAGGATGCTCGGTTCACCCAGTAATTGTCTCAGACATTCAGCAGACTTTGCTTCGCTGTAGAAGTCGGCTCAGGTTCTGGTTGCGCGCGGGAGTACTGTTGTTCCATCATGACGAGCACGCTCCGCACCTTGACAGTCCCCCTCGATGTTGAATCATCCCCAGGGGGGCTGCCGTCGTTTCTGGTGCGGGACGACGTCCTTTGCTGGTCCCGGCGCGAGGCCGGCCTGGTGGGCTACGGCGAGCTGACCCGTTTCAATGCCACCGGCCCGGAGCGCTTCCTTGAGGCTGATATCTGGTGGCGGCACCTCATTCTTGAGGCAGAGATCACGGACCACGTGGAGCTTCCGGGCACGGGTCCCGTGGCTTTCGGCTCGTTCGCCTTCTCCAAAACATCCCCGCACGTGTCCCGCCTGATCCTCCCGGAATTGGTGGTCGGTATCCGCGACGGCCGCGGCTGGGCCACTCAATTGACGTTCGACGACGGCCCCCTCACCGAGGCCGGTGTCCTCGCCGCCGTGGAACGCTGGCTGACCGAACCCAATGGCGACGGCTCAGCGACAGGAGGGTCCGACGTCGAACTCCCACCTGAGGTTGTTGCCGCCAACGGTTCGGCTGGTTACCTCAGCCATGGTTCCCTCAGCGAGGCGAACTGGATGAAGGCGGTTGCCGACGGCGTCGAGGAGATCCGCGCCGGCAAGCTGGAGAAGCTGGTTTTGGCGCGCGACGTCGTTGCCACCCTTCCCGCGGGCGTCAACGCTGCGGAGGTACTTCGCCAACTTGCCGCAAGGTACCGCGAATGCTGGACGTACGGTGTTGATGGCCTGGTGGGCGCGACCCCCGAGATGCTCATCCAGGTGGAGGGCCGCACTGCGCAAGCGCGGGTCCTGGCCGGGACGCTGGATCGCCGGGATGCGGACGGCATGGACGGCTCCCCCATGGAATATGCGGAGCGGGTCCTGGCCGGTTCGGAAAAGCAGCGCCACGAACACGAGATCGCCATCGATTCGCTGACCCGACAGTTGGCACCGTTCTCCGAGGCGATGAACTCCCATAGCGAGCCTTTCATCCTTGAGCTGCCCAACGTGTGGCACCTGGCGTCGGATGTGAAGGCGGAACTGGCCGATATCGAAGGTCACGTGCCGACCTGCCTGGCCTTGATCAACGCGTTGCACCCAACCGCTGCGGTGTGCGGAACCCCCACCCTGGTGGCCGGTGCGTTGATCCGGAAACTCGAACATCTGGACCGCGGCCCCTATGCCGGACCGGTCGGATGGCTGGACGCTGCAGGCAACGGCGAGTGGGGAATTGCGTTGCGCGGAGCCGTGATCGAGGACGCCAACACCGTGCGGCTTTATGCCGGGTGCGGCATCGTGGAGGGTTCGCAGCCGGAGGCTGAACTGGCCGAGACGTGGGCAAAGTTCCGGCCGATGCTTGAGGCCTTGGGAATCAAGCGCTGAATCTGGGATTCCAGACAGGACCTCGGTTCCGGTGGTTGATAAGTGCGTAAACTAGTTATCTAATAGTGAAACTTCGTTTCCTGTGATGCACATCTCATGTTCGGCGCTACACTAAAACCGACTCAGTTCAGCATCCACCGCAACAAAAGGTAAACAACATGCAGATCTCCCGTTCGGTTCTGTCCGGCACCAAGATTGCCGCCGTGCTCGCAGCCGGCGCACTGGCCCTCACCGCCTGCGGTGGTTCCTCCACTCCCGCAGCCTCGGATGGCTCGGGCTTGAAACTCATCAATGCCGGCAAGCTGACTGTCTGCTCGGATGTGCCCTACGAGCCCTTCGAATTCCAGAAGGACGGCAAGATTGTCGGCTTCGACATGGACATCGCTGCCGAGATCGCCAAGGACATCAAGGCAGAACTCAACGTGGTGGACAGCTCCTTCGAAGCCATCGAGACCGGCACTGCACTGACTGGGTGCGACGTCTCCATCTCCTCGATCTCCATCACTGACGTCCGCAAGAACGTCATGGACTTCTCCAACCCCTACCTCGATGACGACCTGACCCTGGTGGCCACCTCGTCGTCGGGCATTAACAACATTGACGGCGCCAAGGGCAAGAAGGTGGGTGTCCAGCAGGCAACCACCGGCGCCCAGTACGCCAAGGATAAGGGCATCGACGCGCAGCAGTTCGAGGACTCCGGCCTCCTGGTCCAGGCCCTCAAGGCCGGCACCATCGACGCAGCCATCGGCAACCAGTCCGTGCTGGGCTACGCCATCAAGGACGATTCCAACCTCAAGCGCGTCGAGGACTACGCGACGGGCGAGAAGCTGGGCATCGCCATCAAGAAGGGCAACACCGCCATGGCTGACGCCGTGAACGGCACCCTGAAGCGCATCACTGATGACGGCTCCCTGAAGAAGTTCCAGACCACCTGGTTCGGCGAAGCCACCAAGTAGTCCGAGCCCCGGCTCTCCCGAGATCCACGCAGGCGGGCCCCGAAACGATACGTTGTTTCGGGGCCCGGCTGCGCAACATGAATGTGAGAACACCATGGCAATGACTGCACGTCAACGAGCCAAAGTCAGTTTGTACGTCCAGGCCGGGATATTCGTTGTGGTCCTGGCCGCAGTAATCCTTGCTGTGGACTGGAAGACGATCGGCACCAGCGTCTTCAACTTCGCCAAAATCGGGCCGATGTTCCCGGATATCTTCCTGGTTGGCCTCAAGAACACCCTTATCTACACGGCGCTGGCCTTCGTGGTGGGCTTGTCGGGCGGCCTCCTGCTGGCCCTCATGAAGCTCTCTTCCTTCCCCCTGTACCGTTGGATCGCCACCGGGTACATCGAGTTCTTCCGCGGCGTGCCTGCCCTGCTGGTCTTCATCGCTTTCGGCTACGGTGTCCCCCTGGCTTTCGGTGTGCAGTGGGACGTCAACATCGTGGTCATGGTTTCCCTGGGCATGGTGGCGTCTGCGTACATCGCTGAAACCCTGCGCGCCGGTCTGCAAGCCGTGCCCAAGGGCCAGATGGAAGCAGCGCGTTCACTGGGTATGCCGCACTGGCGTGCCATGGTCTCGATCGTCATTCCCCAGGCCTTCAAGATCGTCCTCCCCCCGCTGACCAACGAGATCATCCTGCTCACCAAGGACTCCTCGCTGATCTACGTCCTGGGCCTCACAGCGTCCCAGTACGAGCTCACCAAGTTCGGCCGCGACGGCATCTCCAGCCTCGGCGCGGGCCTCACCCCCCTGCTCGTGGCAGGTGCTTTCTACTTGGTCATCACCATCCCCTTGAGCCTCCTTGCCAGGAAGTTCGAAAGCCGCTCCGCGCGGACCAAGCGATAGGCAGGACAGTCATGAATAACTCCACTGGGAGCACGGCCACCGTTCGCGCCGCCGGCGTCAACATCAAAGACCTGCGCAAGTCCTACGGCAGCAACGAGGTCCTCAAGGGCATCTCACTGACCGTGGAACCCGGCCAGGTTGTGTGCCTGATCGGACCATCAGGTTCGGGCAAGTCCACCCTTCTTCGCTGCGTCAACCTGCTGGAACACCCCAACGCCGGCACCATCAACGTGGGCGAGTTCGAAGCGACCGACCCCGACGTGGACCTCAACAAGATGCGCCAAAGCGTGGGCATGGTCTTCCAGCACTTCAACCTGTTCCCGCACCTCAGCGTGCTGGAGAACTGCACAATCTCGCAGATGAAAGTGCTCAAGCGCTCCAAGTCCGAAGCGGCCGACGTTGCGCGCCACAACCTTGAGCGCGTTGGCCTGGGACACTTGGCCGACCGTTTCCCGGACCAGCTCTCCGGTGGCCAGCAGCAGCGCGTAGCCATCGCCCGCGCTTTGTCCATGGATCCGAAGCTCATGCTCTTTGATGAGCCGACCTCTGCACTGGACCCTGAAACCGTGGGCGACGTCCTTGCGGTCATGCGGAAGCTGGCTCAGGAAGGCATGACCATGCTGGTGGTCACCCACGAGATGGGCTTTGCCCGCGAAGTGGCCGACCGCGTGGTCTTCATGGACGCCGGCGTCGTCGTGGAGGAAGGGCCGGCGGAGCACGTCATCAGCGCCCCCACCCAGCCGCGTACCAAGGAATTCCTGCGCCGCGTCCTTGACCCGACGCACATCGGCGTCGAGGAAGCGTAGCTTTTCAGCGGCGCCGCTGGCGCCGTCGGCGCCGCGCATATTGATTGGCGCCACAGAAACGGGAGGGCGACACCCACATTTGGGTGTCGCCCTCCCGTTTCCGGTTCGCCTACGAATTTGGGTGGACTGCAGAAGCACGACGACGGCGGGGAACCCCGGCGGCCTCAAGCACGCGTTCCAGCTTGCTCACCGTCAGGTCGCTCCACACCAGCCGGAACACTCTTCGGCCGGTGGCGCGTATGGCGTCTTCGCGGGCCTTCTCTTCGATCACTATCTGGGAAGGCGTACGTCCCTGCAAGTACTCCGGCTTCATGTACTTTTCGCGGCCGTCGAATTCTCCAACCAACGCAAGCCCCTCCCAGTAGTAGTCCGTGTACACCGTTCCCCTTGAGGTGTTCACCGCATACTGCAGCAAAGGAGTCTCGAATCCGAGGACGTGCATCAAGCCGCGGGCATAGGATTCGCCGGGTGAACCGGAGTTCCCGGCACCAAACTTTACCGCCGCTGTGATTCGCCCGACCGCTGCTTTGGAGTAAGTCCCGCTGATGCCGTCCAAGAGTTGCTCCTTGGTCACAGGCTGGGAGTTTCGCTTTCTGTTCAGCAGGAAATCCACGGGGACGACGGCCTCGGCAAACGGAACCGACGCGGCGATGTCCAGTACGGTCCGAATCCTGTCTGTGACCAGGAAGCCGTTGATTTCCTGGGCCCGCTCGCTTCCTTCGGCTACCAAGTGGCGTCTCACCCCCGCACGCGAACGGCCTCCTCCGGTGTAAGTCGTCAGGGCATGAACAGGCTGGTGGCGCAGGATAGTGGGGATTCCGTGAATCGACGCCGCCGAGTGGTGCGAGAAGATGGTCGGAGCCGTCAAGCACACCGCTGCCGCTTCTACGTTCAGGGCTTAACGTTCCCAGCTCTCCAACTGCTGCCATTGAGGGGCATCGACGTAGACACCGTGCCTGATGCGGACGAGCTTCCCGGCCTTTGCATCCATGGACAATGGCCTGGAATTGCCTCCGAGGATGGACAGGTCCTTGGCGAGAATGAGTTTGGGTAGCCTTCGCATTCCAACAGTCTTCGTGGGCCGCTTCTGCGGCACGAGGGCAGAGTTGGCCTATGTGGACAACCCACCGCTCGCCACGCAAACTGCCGAGTGCCCGGAAAACGGACTGACGACACCCAAATTTGGGTGGCCCCCGTCAGTGTCTGTGGCCTGCCTCAGTTTCCGTGGCCCACGGCGGCGTTGATGGCTTCCTTGATCCGGGCATGGAGTCCGCGCAGACCCGCCCGGTCCACGCGTACCTCCACGATGGTGTGACCCTTCAAGGGCGACTTGAGTGCGTCGGCGAGTTCCGCCGTCGTACTTACTGCTTGGTGCCCGACGCCGTACGCCGCCGCGAGTGCCGCGATGTCCACTGAGTGCGGGGTACCGAAGAGGCGTTCGACGGCGGTGCCGTAGGCGCCTGAGTCTTCCACGGCGCCGTGTTCGAGGAGTGCGAAGATGGCGCCACCTGAGTCGTTGAGCACCACGATGCGGAGGTCCGGCACCGGCTCACCGTGACCCAGGAGCAGGCCCCCGGCGTCGTGCAGGAAGGTGACATCGCCCAAGAGGACGGTGGTTTCGCGTCCGCTGCCAAGTGCGATTCCGGTAGCTGTGGCGATGGTGCCGTCGATGCCGGCGAGGCCACGGTTGGCGTACACGGTGGCGATCGGGCCCTGATGCGGTTGGCCTGCGAGGTCCACGTCGCGGATGCCGTTGGAGGAGCCGAGGACGAGTTGGCCGCGGGAGTGTTCCCAAACGGCGGCTCCTACGGACGGGCCGTTGGCAAGGCTCTCCCCCGCGAGCACGCCATCCAGTGCATGTTGGGCCGCGGCGCCGGCGAGAAGCCAGGTATCGAGCCATTCAGTCGGGCCGCGGCCGGCGAAAGCGGCCAGTTCCGGGAGGGTTTCGATGGGCGTTTCGCGGCGTCGGCCAGCGTCGTACCAAGCGACCGGGACAGGCTGGTAGATCGCTGATGCCACCGATTCGCGGGCCAGGAGTGCCGCAACGGGGCGGGACAGCGTGGCGCGGCCGAAGAGGACAACACGCTCGATGGGAGCAGGTGAACCGGGGCCAAAGTGCTCCAGCAGCACACGATACGGACCAACGGCATTGGGGCCGAAGCGGGCGTTCGAGGACGGCTCTGCCAGCAAGGGAAGACCGTGAGCTCGGGCGAAGGCCTCCGCCACCGGTCCGGCATCATGGCCAGCGAGGACCACGGTCCGTCGCTCGGCAAGTTCGCTGGACGCTGCCGGAAGCTCCAAAGCCTGCGGTCCGGCGTCGTAATGGAACACGCCGTGTCCCTGCGCATCCGGCAGGGCATCCCCGGTTCCGGGAGTCAGCGGATCGCGGAAGGCGATGTTCACCTGGACCGGACCTGGCGGCGTGTCCTCCAGCGCACCGGTGGCTGCATACAGCGCAGTGGCAACTGCCTTCTGCGGGTTGTCCCCCGCGGCGACGTCGACGGCGAAGCGCACGTGATCGCCGAAAAGGTCCAGTTGGATGGTGGTTTGGTTCGCCCCGGTACCGTGCAGTTCCTCGGGACGGTCGGCGGAGATGACCACCACAGGAACGGCCGAGTGGTTGGCCTCCATCACAGCGGGCAGGAGGTTCCCCACGGCTGTGCCCGAGGTAGTCAGGACCGCGACCGGGGCTTCCGTGGAGAGCGCCAGGCCCAGGGCGGTGAAGCCGGCGTCCCGCTCGTCGATCCGGACATGAAGTCGGACCCGCCCCGCGGCTTCTGCCTCGGCGAGGGCGTAGGCCATGGGCGCCGACCGCGAACCGGGGGCCACCACCGCGTGCCGCACGCCGCCGTCGAGCAATGCAGTAACGGCGATCCGGGCGGCGGCGATGGAAGTCAGAGAGTCCTGTGAAGTCACCGCTCCAGTCTATTGGGGGCTGCAGTCCCCCAACGCGCACTCACATCCCGGGCGCTGCCCAGCAAACGCTTGCTCACTCCCCGCGCCCTTCCCACCAACCCTCACTCACAACCCGGCCCCTTCACCCACACCCTCACTCACGCCACGCGCCCTTCCCACCAGCCCTCACTCGCATTCCAGGTGCTTCCCACCAAACGCTTGCTCACTCCCCGCGCCCTTCCTACCAAACGCTTGCTCACGCCCCGCGCCCTTCCCACCAACCCTCACTCACATTCCAGACGCTTCCCACCAAACGCTTGCTCACTCCCCGCGCCCTTCCCACCAACCCTCACTCACAACCCGTGCGCTTCCCCCTCTCCCTCACTCACAACCCGTGCGTTTCCCCCAAACGCTTGCTCACTCCCCGTGCCCTTCCCACCAAACGCTTGCTCACGCCCCGGGTGTTTGGCGGGACCTTCGTTGACGTCCCAATGGGGCTGTCGGAATAGCGGTGGATCCGTGGTTATCGGGAACCATGAGCAAGCGTCCGAACCAAACCCAAGGGATGTGAACAAGCGTCCGAACCAAACCCGAGGAACATGACCGAGCGTCGGGATCAAACCCAAGGGATGTGAGCAAGCGTCCGAACCAAACCCAAGGGATGTGAGCAAGCGTCCGAACCAAACCCGAGGGATGTGAGCAAGCGTCGGGATCAAACCCAAGGGATGGGAGCAAGCGTCGGGATCAAACCCAAGGGATGTGAGCAAGCGTTGGGGGGGTGCAGAAACGCTCCCCTACCTCCAGGAGGTAAGGGAGCGTTTCGGGGTTTCAGTTACTTGCGGAACACCTGCACGATCGAAGGGCGGGGTGCCCGAATCGCGCCGGCAGCCGGGGTGGCCCCGGCCGGAACATAGTCCGGGAAGTATGAGTGGGGCGCGTCGAACGTGCCTTCCTCACCCGGGTGCTGGACCGCGACAAACACGGTGCGCTCTTCGTCGTGGACGATCGGGCCACACGTTTCGGCGTCGCGGGGAACGGCCAGGAACTGTTCTACCTTGCCGCGCTCCGGACCTTCCAAAGTGACCTTGAACAAACCATCGTTGTAGCCGATGGTGGACGGGGCTCCGTCGGTGGAAATCCAAAGGTTGCCGACGGAGTCGAACGCTACGTTATCCGGGCAGGAAATCGGCGACACCTTGTTGGCCGGGAATCCGGAGAAGTACGTGGCGTTGTTCTTGGCGGGATCACCGGCCACCAGCAGCAGGGTCCAGTTGAACTTGGTGCCGGTCTGCTCCTTGCCTTCGGTGATCTCGACGATGTGGCCATCCCGGTTGAGGGTGCGCGGGTTGACCTCGGTCGCCCCTTCCTTGCCTGCCTTGCCGCGGTCCGAGTTGTTGGTGCAGGCCACGTAGACCTTGCCGGTGCGCAGGTTGGGCTGAACGTCTTCGCAACGGTCCATTTTGGTGGGGCCGACTTTGTCAGCTGCCAGTCGCGTGTACACCAAAACTTCTGCCACGGACATGCCGGGAACTGCTGAGGCGCCGCCGACAACCAAAGGCAACCATTCGCCCGAACCATCGAAGGCTCCGTCGGCGGGGACCTTGCCGGTGCCATCAATCTCGGCCGCAGGCGAGTCGCCCGTGAAGCGTGCGACATACAGGTCGCCTTCGGAGAGCAGGCTCATATTGTTCTTGCGTGCTGCCTTGGAGTCACCAGCTTGGTACTTGCCCTTGGAGACGAACTTGTAGAGGTAGTCGAAGCGCTCGTCGTCACCCATGTAGGCAACAACGCGGCCGTCCGTAGCAAGAATGACGTTGGCGCCCTCGTGCTTGAAGCGGCCCATGGCGGAGTGCTTCCTCGGCGTAGAGGTGGGGTCGAACGGATCAACTTCCACGATCCAGCCGAAGCGGTTGCTTTCGTTGGCGTAGCCGGAATTGCGGGTGTCGAAGCGCGGCTCGTCGAGCTCCCACTGGCGGGTGGTTGGCTTCGAGGACAGGCCGTAGCGCTTGTCTGCGTCGCTGGTTCCAGGTGTCGCAAAGTAGCCGTTGAAGTTTTCCTCGCCGGAGAGGATGGTGCCCCACGGCGTGGTGCCACCGGAGCAGTTGCCCAGGGTGCCCTTGATCCAGCGGCCCGCGGGATCATCGATGGTCTTGACGAGGTTGGTACCGGCGGCGGGACCGGTCAGTTCGTACACAGTGTCGGTGAGGAAGCGCCGGTTCAGGGCAGCACCCTGGACGTAGCTCCACGGCTTGTTCTTGTTCTTGCGCTCGAGCTCCACGACGGCCAGGCCGTGGGCGGCCCGGCCGATGGCACGGGCTTCTGCTGCGTCGAAGCCGACCGGCAGCATGATGTTCTCGTTCGTGTACTCGTGGTTGGTGAAGAGAACGGCACGGCGGTCCTTGGAGCCAGGGATCGGCAGGATGTCCGTGTAGTCGTTGTTGTAACCAAACTGACGGGCCTGGGCGGCAGCTGTCTGTTTGGTGATATCGAAAGCCGGTGAGTCGGCGAACAGCGGGTCTCCCCATCGGATGATGGGGTTCCAGCCGAAGCCCTCGGGAACGGTGAAAGCGTCGACGGCGGCGTCGACCGGCTTGATGGCCGTGAACTGAAGCTTGGACTTCTCGAAGCCCTTCTTGGCGGCGTTGGACAGTCCGTTGCCCGAATCGGCGACTGCAGAGTCAGCACCGGTTACGGCACCACCAAGAACGACGGCGAGCGCACCTGCCGCGCCGAGGCCCAGGGCGGCGCGGCGGGACATGGCCGTGGAGGCGATGTCGCGGAAGTAGCCGTTGGCGCTGGTGTTGCAGACATCGCCGGCACAGGCGTTGTCACACTTGAGTGCGCAGGTTACGGCGCTGCGCTTGCCTTTGGTGTGGCCGAGCATGGGGAGCAGCGGAAACGTGCGTCCGGTGGTTTCAGACATGGGGGACCTTCCAGAGTGTGTACGAGGTTCCCGCTGAGCCTTTCAGCGGAATCCAAAGCTGAGAGGTCCCTCCGGTTAAGACCCGGTGAACAAACGGTGCTGGTTCCCGGCAAGGACGGAGTGGACGCGTCGCAGGCGGTCCAGCCACCAGTCCCGGCGCTCCGCCGAAGCTGCGTACTGCTCAAGCAGCCCGGTATCCGCGGCCGTGTCCCGCAAGCGGATGGCGCCGTCGTCGGCCACCAGGGGATCCACGGTGATGTCCGACGCGAACAGCGAAACGGTGCCCAAACCGCAGGCGTACGGCAGCGACGGAAGGGCAGCCGCGAGGGCAAGGCCCGCCCGGATACCTACGGAGGTGTCGAGTGCGGAACTGACGACGGCGGGCAGCCCGGCTTGCTGGACAATGTCCAAGGCGCGGCGTACTCCTCCGAGTGGGGCAACCTTGACCACGATGAGGTCGGCGGCGCCGGCCCGTGCCACGCGCAGGGGATCATCTTCCTTGCGAACACTCTCGTCCGCGGCGATGAGGACCGGTGTTCCCGCCGAAGAAAGCCTGCGGCGGACTTCCGCCAGGCCGTCAATGGTCGGCACGGGTTGTTCTGCATACTCCAAGCCGACAGCTGATAGCTTCCCCAGCGCGTCCACTGCCTGGTCCACGTCCCAGCCCCCGTTGGCGTCCACCCGGATGGCGGCATCGGGAAGGGCCTCGCGCACGGCAACTACCCGCGCCAGGTCATCGGCGAGTTGCTGTCCTTTTTCAGCGACTTTGATCTTGACTGCATCTACGCGACCGAACCGGGCGAGTACCTCCGGGACGCGGTCAGCCGAAACCGCGGGGACCGTCGCGTTCACCGGTATTGCGTCCCGCAACGCTTCCGGGAACCCAAGCCAGCCCGCTTCCAAGGCGGCCGCCAACCAGCGGGAGGATTCGTCGTCGTCGTATTCCGGGAAAGGGCAGAACTCTCCCCAGCCGAGCGGTCCGCGCAACAGGAGGGTCTCGCGCTCCATGATGCCGCGGAACTTCACGCGCATGGGCAACGAGACGACGTAGGCGGAATCGAGAAGTTCTTGGAGATCAGGAAGGCGAACAGGCATAGTGCCACTGTACCGGCGGCCTTTTCGGCCCAGGACAAGCCGAACGGGCTATGTGGACAACTACTCCGACCAGTACCCGCGCACTTCTTCCCGTGCCGTTGCCAACCGTTCACCGGGAACTGTCAAGGTGCTTTCGGCCAACCCTTGGTTATCCCACTTTGCAACGATTTTCAGCTCCCCCTCTGCAGGCAACGGCCACAGCCAATACCGTGCAGAGCCTTCTGCCTGCTGATCCCCGGCACTGCCGCCGGCACCTCCCCATTCCACGAGAACCGGCCCCGTAACCTCTTCGGAACCTTCGAACATGGATGGCCTTGTTGCCCCGGCAAACGCCTTGCGCCCGTCCGGGAGCCCTGCCCCGATCATGATTCCCGGCAGCCCGGGCCGCTGGAAGCTCCGTTCCATGACGTCCCGCCACTCCTGGTCGGATTCGTTTGAGCGCCGAACACACCATACGAGGTCCAAGAGGCATCCCGTAGAGAAGACTTCCACCATTTTCAGGGCCACCACCGCGTTGGCACCGCGGAGTACAAAGCCGCCGGGGGACACTACACCGGGCAGTTCGCCCGACGGCGGCCCCGACCATTCCGGCTGAGCCGGCTGTGTCAGGGGTTGCCGGACAGGGGGCTCGGGGAGGTCGTCAAAGAAGCTCATTATTCATGCTTACACCGCCACATAACCTCTGGGGAAGGTCGCCTGATAACCGAGAGACGGCAACCGCGATATTCTCGAAGTCACAACACAACGTGGGGGAAACATGACTCAATCAATGCCCGGTTCCACAACTCCTGCCGGCTGGTACCCCGACCCTTCGGACCCGAGGTTCGTGCGCTGGTGGGACGGCACTGCGTGGACTGCCCAGCAGGCTCCGCGCACCATGCAGTACCAGGCGCCGGTTCCTCAGCCACGTCCGCAGATAAGTGCGCAAACTCCTGTGTACAACCCTTTCATTTGGGTCATCACGTTCCTGCCGCTTGTCTCGGTCATTTTCATGCTGACCTGGCAGCCGGAATTCAGGATGATCACCACCCGGCAGGGCGTCACTACCGTTGATCCCTTCTCCATTTACACCCCGGCGTATTTCCTGCTCATGGGGTCGGGCTTCGTCTCCTACGGACTGTCGGTGTTCTTCGCGTACCTGGACCGTCAGCGCCTGCTGAAGTCCGGCGTCGAGCGTCCTTTCCATTGGGCTTGGGCGTTCCTCAATTCCGTTGTTTACGTGATTGGCCGTTCGGTCATCGTCAATAAGGTCGCCCCCAAGAGAGGCTTGTGGCCGATCTGGGCAACCATTGCCGTGTTTGTGATCAGCTTGGTGGTATCGGGCATCTGGATGTCCAACTTCATGCAGTCGATGTACTCGCAGTTCGGATACTCGGTCACCACGTGACGGCGGCGCCGGGATGGTATCCCGACCCGGCTGATCCCCGCTGTTTGCGCTGGTGGAACGGCACCGGTTGGACGGACCGCGTGCGACCGCCCGCATTCCAACCGACGCCCATTGCTTGGCAAGGACCAGGGCGTTGAGAACCCTTTCATCCGGCTCATCGCCTGCCTGCCTTTCGGCGTGGGCGCCTTGATGCTGACGTGGAGTGTGGAGGTCCGTCCGTACATTAACAGCAGCGGCTATGCCTCCATCGATCCCGGCTACGTCTTCTCAAATCGCTCTCTTTCATGCAGGCTGTTTTCTCAGAACTGGGCTACCCGACCTGACAGACCGCCCCCTCACACGCGTTAGGTAGACTGCTGAGTAACCGGCAGGAGAGGAAGCCCATGAACCGCAAGGCCACCGCACTGGACGTCGCCAAGAGGGCGGGGGTTTCCAGGAGCGCGGTCTCGCTGGTGCTCAACGGGCGCGGTGACGGGAACGTGGCCAAGGAGAGCCAGGACCGCATCCGACAGGCCGCCAAGGAGCTGAACTACTCCCCCAACGCCATCGCGCTGAGCCTCCGGAACCAGCGGTCCAGGGTTATCGGCATCCTGTCCGACGAAGTAGTGGTGAGCCCGTTCGACGGCAACATCATCGGCGGGGCGGACGACATCGCCCGCAGCCGTGGATTCGTAACTCTCGTCATGGACACCGAGCGCGATACTGCCCGGGACGCGAGCGCAATCGAGACGCTTCTGGACCGGCAGGTGGACGGCCTCATGTACGTCACTGTCGGCCTGAAACCGATCGAGATCCCGCAGGGGATGCTCCGCATACCGTCCGTGCTGGCCAATTGCTATGACGAACATCCGCAACCGCAGCTTCACCACGTCATTCCCGACGAGATCACCGGCGGCAGGGAGGCCACGGAGCATCTGCTGCAATGGGGGCACCGGGACATCGCGCTGCTCGCCGGCTCCGAGGATTCTCCCGCAGCACCGCTCCGCGTCCAGGGATACCGGGATGCCCACGCCTTGGCCGGAGTTCCGTTCCGCGACGAGCGGGTCTTCATGGCGGGATGGGACATCGATGCCGGTTACCACGGCGCAATGAAACTGCTCGACGGCGTGTCCCCGGCTGATCGCCCGACGGCCATCATGTGCGCAAATGACCGCTTGGCTGTCGGCGTCGCCCTCGCCGCGGCCCGTTTGGGCCTAAGTGTCCCCCGGGACTTGTCCATCATGGGCTACGACGACGAAGCCCGCATCGCGGACACCATGGTCCCGGCCCTCACCACCATGGCCCTGCCGTTGCGTGAAATCGGCCGCGCGGCCATGACCACCCTGCTGGACACCATCGAGGGCGGTGAAGGCACGACGGCGGCACGCACCATGGAGACGATGGTCCCCTGCCGCTTGGTGGTGCGTGAGTCGACCGGCCCGGCACCTCACTGAGCTGAACAATGAGGCCCGTGCATTGCTGGGCCCAACAATGCGGGGCCCGATCTGCGCCCCAAAAGACAGGGATAGACCGCAGACCGGGCCCCGCAATGTGAAGGATTACTCGGCGGGCAGCGCCAACTCCCAGACGTCGGCAGTCGCGCCGTCGGGGAGGTTGAGGGACCAGCCCTCCCCCGGAGCCGGGTAGGCCCGGAGGGTGGTGGCCACGGTCCCGGACTGGTACACCTCCACCAGGGATGCATCAATGAAGATCCGCAACTCCCCGGCCAAGGGACCTGCGTAGACCACCTGTGCGTTATCCCCTGAACCAAGGACCAACTGCACGGCCCCCAAAGACCCGGCCCCGGCCCCCGAAGACCCAGACCCGGCCACGGCACCCCGGACCAGCACCTCGGCGAACCCCGGAAGCGCCACGGATCCGGCAGCACCGGAAGCCACGGCAGTGCCCCGGTAAGCCTCAACCTCGGGCGCAGGAGTGATTGCCAGCGCGCCGTCAACCACCGACACAACGCGGGGATGCGTCAGGACACCCGACCACCCGGCGTCGTCGATTTCTTCCTGGGTGCGGCCGCGCCGGCCGTCGCGTCCGGGGCCTTCGTTGGCCCATCCCCACAAGAGAGCCGCAGGCGCAGAATCTGCGGAACCGTACTGGAGCTGCATGATCTGCGGAGCGTAGAAGTCCCGGCCGAGATCGGACTTGCCGCCGGACACGGGCGCGAAAACGGGCAAACCGGTGTCGGGGTCCGAGGTCATGGAACCGATCAGGTGGCCCACGCCGTTCGCGTGCTCGTGGTCGTCCCCGGAGAGCCACAGCGAGAACATCATGACCCATGCGGAACCACCCGAAGATGCGGGTACCTGCACCAGTTGCGGGCATTCCCAGATCTCAGCCGGTGTGTGGACAGCCGCTACGGGGTCAGCCGTGGTCAGCCAAATCCCCTGGTACTTCCAGTCGTCCAGGGACTCCACCGTGTAGAGCAGCAAGGCGGCGCGACCGTCGGCCAGTCCGGCTCCCTGCATGGCGTAGCGTGCACCGTTGAAGTGGAAGATAAACGGGTCGCGGACGGCGGTAACCAGCGGGTCGGAAGGCATGGACACGGCAACGTGCCCGTCCTGCTCCCACGTGACCAGATCCGAGGAGCCGCGCGCGATCACAACCTGCGAATGCCCTCCGTGGTCCTGAACGCCCGAGTAGGCTGCGGTGGGCACTCCGTCGTCGGAAGTCACCACGCCGGTCCAGCACCCGGCGGAGTCCGGTCCATCGGCCTGGGGAACGAGTGCAACCGGGTGCTCTTCCCAGCGGACCAAGTCCGGAGAGCTGACGTGCCCCCACTGGATCTGCTGGTGCCGGGCGGAGTCCGGGTTGTACTGGAAGAACACGTGGTAGCGGCCGTTGATGTAGCTGACGCCGTTGGGGTCGTTGATCCAGCCCTGCGCCGGCCGCGGGTGGAAGCGAGGGAACGCCGCATCCGGATGTGTCGTAGCTGAGGAGAGAGAGTCAAGGGCAAGGTCCGTCAACGGAACACCTTTCAGAGTGAGTGGGAAACTACTTGCCCGTGCCTGCGGTGAGCCCGTCCTGCAGCGCGCGCTGGCCGAACATGAACACCACCAGCGCGGGAATCATGGAGAGGACAACACCGGCAAGGACCACTGAAATGCTTCCGGTGCCGAGGTTGCCTTGGAGCGACACCAGTCCCAGCGGCAGGGTGAAGTTCTGCTCGGAGATGGTCATGATGAGGGGCCTGAAGAACTCGTTCCAGTGGAAGTTGAACGCCAGGATGCCCACGATCGCCAGGCCGGGCATGGCCAGCGGCGCGTAGACGGAGCGGAAGGTCCGCCATGGCGAGGCTCCGTCGATGGCTGCCGCTTCAGCGAGCTCACCCGGCAACCCCATGAAGTATTGGCGCATCAGGAAGGTGCCGAACGCCGTCGGGATGGCCGGAATAATCAGCGCCATCAAGGTGTCGGAGAGACCTACTCCACGGATCAGCATGAAGACCGGCACGATCGTCACCTGCGCGGGCACCATCATGGTGGCCAGCACGATGGAGAAGAGCGCGCCGCGTCCCCGGAATTTCAGGTGTGCGAACGCGTAGCCTGCCAGGGCGGCTGTGATCATCTGCCCGACGGCGATCAGCCCGGTCACCAGGGCACTGTTCACTACCAAGGCCACGATGTTGAGCTGTTTGAACACTTGCTCGTAGGAGGTCAGGTCCGGGTTCAGCGGCAGGAATGCGGGCGGCAGCTTGAAGGATTCCGACGGCGGCCGCAGCGAGGTGGACAGCGTCCACAGCACGGGGCCCAGGACGAAGACGGACGCGATCAGCAAGACGACGACGCGTACGGCCACTGACCAATCGCGCTTCTTCCGCGTGACGACAGGCTCCGTGGTGGTGACACGTTCTTGAATGGTTGTCATGGCGGGCCTTACTGGTAGAAGACGAATCGTTTGCTGAGCCGGAACTGCGCGGCGGTGATGGCCATGATGATGAGCGTGAGGATCACGCCGATCGCCGAAGCCTGGCCGAACTCGAGGCGTTGGAACGCGGACTCGAAGATCACCATCACGGCTGTGCGCGTTGAGTCGCCGGGCCCGCCGCGGGTGAGGACGTAGGGCTGGTCGAACACTTGGAGTGCGTTGATGATGGCCATGACCGAGGCCACCAGGGTGGTGGGGCTTAGCAGCGGCAGGGTGACGAACCAGTGCTTGCGCCAGCCCGTCGCGCCGTCAATGGAGGCGGCCTCGTACGTCTCCACGGGAATGGAAGCCAGCCCGCCGATGAACAGCAGGAACGAGAACCCGAAGTTCTGCCACACGTACACAAGGATCACGACGGCGGCCGACCCGCCTGGCGTCGTCAGCCAAGGCACCGCGGGGATGCCGACGATGGACAGCAACCAGTTCACGACGCCGAACTGCTCGTTGAAGAGGTAGCGCATGAAGATCGACACCGAGGCCGCGGACAGGATCAGCGGGAAGAAGAATGCAGAGCGGAAGAACACCCGCAGCCAGGCCGGGAGCTTCTCCTGCACCATGATCGCCAGGCCGAGCGCCAGTCCCAGCTGGAGCGCCACCGCCACCACCACGAACACGATGGTGTTCAGGAACGAGACCCGGACGGTGGGGTCCTGGACTACCTCGGCGAAGTTGTCGAAGCCAACGAACGTCGGCGCGGAGATGATGTCCCAGCGGAAGAAGGCCAGCGCGATCGAAGCGAAGATCGGGAGCAGGGTGAAAATTCCCATGCCCGCGATGGTCGGGGCCAGGAATGCCCACGGCAGCCAGCGCTGTTGCACGCGGCCGCGCTTGGTCTCCTGTGCGTTCTTACGGGCCGCTTGCCGGCGGCCCGGCTCACTTCCCGTCCCCGTGGAGGTACTGGTTGCGGTACTCATGGCTGCCTCCTCAGGGCCAGTTCAAGGTCGCGCTGCATGGAGTTGAGAGCGTCCTTGAGTTGGCGCTCGTCGCCGCTGACAGCCAGGCTTACGTTTTTCATCAGGGCGGTCTCGACGGCGGCCTGCTGGGGTGGCGCCGGAATGGGACCTGTGGTGGGGAACTTGTCCAAGGTGTCGTAGAAGACCTTCCAGTTCCGTGGACCGGTTCCTGCATAGAGCTGCTCATTGACCATGGAGCGGCGGGCGGGGGTGGTGTTTGGTGTGGGGAACACGATCCGCATGGCCTCCAGGCTGGAGCTGAACTTCACCCATTCCCAGGCTGCGTCCTTGTCCTTGGCGGTCTTCATAATCGCGTAGCCTGCCGTGCCGAACTGGTGCCGCTGTGTCCGCCATTTCGGGAAGAACTGGACATCGAATTCGTCCTCTGTCATCCCCGCTTCATGGAGGCCTTGGACCCAATAGCCGCCTGCCGGCGTCGTACCTATCCTGTTGGAGGCGAAGAGGCCGATCAGCGCGCTGCCGCCGCCTTCCTCGGGCCGGACGCCAAGGCCGTCCTTGACCAGTCCACGGAGGTAGTCGAAGGATTCGAAGACCCGGGGATCGTCGGCGTTGGGTTCCAGCCACTGGTAGCCGCCGGAGCGGAGGCCGCGCGAGGGGTCGTTGGCGTAGAAGCCGTCCCACAGCCATTCGCCGCCCGCGGATTTGGTTTCCTTGAGGAAGCTGGTGTCGTTGGCGTAGAGCCATGGGACCACGCCGCCGAACAGGCGGTTGGTCCAGTAGTACGGTGTGAAGTCCTTGGGATTGGCCTTCTTCATGGCCGCGAGGGTGGCCCGGAAGTCGGTGTGGGTCCAGTCGTCGGCCGGCCTGTCCAGGCCAGCCTGCCCGAGTGCGGTGGTGTTGTAGTACATGTTGGCGGCGTTCCAGTCGATGGGAAGCTGGAACAGGCTGCCTTTGTACATGAACGCTTCCACCAGGCTGGGGTGGACGTCCGCGAAGTACTCCTTCATGTGGTCGGCGTCCCGGCGAAGGTACTCGTCAAGCGGGTGTGCCAACTTCTCGGCGAACAGCTGGGCGCCTTCGGTTGCGACGTAGACGACGTCCGGCGGAGTGCCTGCTGCCACCATGGTGAGGATCTTGGTGAAGAAGTCTTTCCAGTCCACTGCCTGGATGGCCTGGACCTTGACCTTGATTTCCGGGTGGACCTTCGCGAAGGCGTCGATGACCTTCTGGCGGGCTGCGGCGTCTGCGGCGGTGCCCATGATGGCGATGCTGAGGCTGTTGTCGCCCCGGCCTGGGATATCGGCCCCGGTCAGGCGCGGCCACGATGCCGCAGTGACTCCAACGATCCCGGCGCCGAGGGCTGTGAGGGCACTTCTACGTGTGAATTCGCGCAAAGCCCCATTGGTTCCCGACATGTAGATTTCCTTCCCTAACACGTGTTAGGAAGCGTATGACGAGCGCCTAACACGTGTCAAGTGTCACAGGAATGTTGCTTGTGGCTCACTGACCCCGCAACGCGCGGGAGGAGCTCACATGAGGCGTCCAGCGAATTGTGGCAGTCTAGTCAGAATGAGTTCCCAGCAATTCCGCACCAGCGGGAGGTCGAGCAAACGGCCGCTTCCAGCACGCGACGCAGGCGCAGGCACAGGCTTCCTCTTCTGCCTGGCCACGGCCGCAAGCATCGTGGGCCTCGTCGCGACGTACTACTTCTTTGTGCGCACCACGCCTGGACAGTTCATCGACGAGTCGGCACTGGTCGAAGCGACGGCCCTCAGCGGAACCGCCGGCCGTGCCTCCACGGAATTCCTGGACATGCTCCCCATGCTCTCGCTGGCAATAGCCACCATCATGGTGCTGTTCGTAACGGTGGCGCGCCGCCGCTGGAAGGCCGCGGGGATCGCCGTGGCTGCATGCGTCGCCGCCAACCTGGCCACCCAAATCCTCAAATTCTTCATCCCCGACCGGCCCGACCGCGGCGTGCAGACATTGGAACTAAACTCGCTCCCGTCAGGGCACACCACCCTGGCCGCCTCCGCCGCGGCAGCCGTCTTCCTCATGGTGTCCCCACGCTGGCGTCCGCTGGCCGGTTTCCTCGGAAGTACCTTCGCGGTGGCCACCGGAGTCTCCACCCTCATCAACCAATGGCACCGCCCCGCCGACGTCATCGCCGCGTTCCTGGTGGTGGGCGCCGTGATGCTGCCGGCGGGATGGCTGGTCCTGCGGACAGGCAGCACATGGAACGTGTGGAAGGGCTACGGCGAGCATTGGGCCGCCTCCCGGATCTGGGTCTGGCTCACCGTCGCCGCATTGCTGGCCGCCTTGATGGTGGCCGCCTATTCATTGCTCCAGGTGATGCCCGGACTCAGTGCGGACAGCACCATCGACTACTTCTGGGCGGGCACGGCCTTCATCGTGATCGCCGGATATCTTTCAGCGCTCGGCGGTACATGGCTGTTCGGCTTGGCGGCCCGCAAGGCCTGACCCCCGTCAGGCTTAAAGCCCAACGTAAGGCCTAAAGCCCGACGACGGCGCCCGCCCACCGAACGGCTCAGCCCTCGACAGCTTCGCTACGGGTCCGGCGGGCCTGTTCCCGGATGAAGGCACGGTCCTCATCCGTAAGCACCGTGCCCCCGTGTCCGTCTACGGCACCGTCCTCACCCGTCTGCCCCTTGATGATTGCCGTGACTGTCCGCGGCACGATGACACTGCCGGGATTGTTGATGAGCCATTGCTGCGTTTCGGAAGAAAGCTGATTCCAAAATTCCCTGATGTGCATAGTGATCAGCGCTGCCATTCTTGATTGGTGGGATGTGGCGGGACCCTCAATGCACTGCCTCAAACTCGGGAAATTGGCCGGGCCCTCCCATCAAGGCTACGCCCGGCGGCGGCAATACTGACCCGGTAAGACGCAACGTTTCCGCGAATGACGTCGACGGATGTGATCGCATGCGCTAGAGTTACTCCAATCGATGGACAAACAGCGGTTAACTCCAGGAGCTCCCATGTCTTCCACCCTTAAGCACGGCCCTCGCGGTCTCAATCCGGCCGCCCCTGCCTCACGCGACCTGGTGGTCGACTTCATCCGGGTTGCCTGCATGTTCGCCGTGGTGGCTGTGCACCTGCTCATGATGGGCATCAGCGTGGACGAATCCGGCATCGGCGTCGGCAATCCGCTGACTTCCCTGAGCTGGTTTGCTCAAGGCACATGGTTCGGCCAGGTCATGCCGCTCTTCTTCATCGTCGGCGGTTTCGCCTCCTTGACCTCGTGGCGGAGCCTGCGCCGCAAGGGAGGCGATGCCGGCGACTACCTAAGGAACCGTGTGCTGCGCCTGGTTCGTCCTACGGTTGCGTTGTACGCGTTCCTCGCCATTGCGCTCTGGATTGCGACGGCGGCCGGCGTCCCGGGCGATCTGCTCACCGTGATCGCCGCAGGAGCAGGAGTACAGCTGTGGTTCCTTGCCGCCTACCTGATCTGCCAGGCCATGGTCCCCACCATGGCCAAGCTCCACGAAGCCGCGCCCTACCGGACCATCGCCGCGTTGGCCGCGGGCGCCGTCGTCGTCGATGTCCTCCGCCTGGGCCTGGAGCACAATCCCTGGGGTTTCGACTCCAACCCGATCGGGCTGCTGAACATGGTGTTCGTTTGGGGATTGCTGCAACAGCTTGGATTCTTCTACGCCGACGGGTTCTTCGACCGCTTTGCGCGCTGGCAGCTGGTTCTGGCTGCGGTCGGTTGCTACGCGGCGATGGTTCTGCTCACTCACTCGGGCCCGTATCCCGTGGACATGCTGACCAACCAGAACCCGCCGATGTTTCCGCTGATCCTTGTGGGCCTGGCGCATGTGCTGCTGGTCAAGGCTGCGTACCCGGCCCTGCAGCGCTGCGTGCATCGTGGCTGGGTGCAGAAAGTGATGTTCGTTGTGGGCAGCCGGGCCATGACCATCTACCTGTGGCACCTGCCGTTGATCATTGCCATGTTCGGGATCGCATTGCTGCTGCGGCTTCCGTTCCCTGAGCCTGCGGGCTTGGATTGGTGGCTCAGCCGTCCCCTCTTCTATGTGGCAGCGTGGGCCCTGGTGCTGCTGGCCTCCATGCCGCTGGTCCGGCTGGAACTTGCAAGCACTGCCCTGGCCCCGGGTGCGTCGAGGCCGGCGATGTGGCGGATCATCACTGCCACTGTTCTGGCTGTCATTCCGCCCTTTGTGGTGATGCGGACGGCCCTCGACACAGCGAACGCGACGTGGGGGCTGGTGCTGCTGGTGATCGCTGTGGCATTGGTGACGGGCAAGGTGCCAGACCGGACGTGGAAGCGTCCGCTCGCGGGACGCGTGGCTTCCTGACCTACTTTGGGGCGGGATCGGCGCTGAAACAACCTAATGGGGTTGATTTGAGGCGAGGACACGATAAAAGTTGGTAGCGAAGGCTCGCGCTTCAGTAGTTGCGGCGGTGCTTCAGCCGCGGAATTGCGACGGCGAACACCGCTGCCGCTGCGAAGCCAAGTATTCCTGTGGCCCAGATGCCTGCCGAGAGCGAGAGCGCAGCAGTCAGCCCCGATAACAGCACGGGTCCCCCGGTGGCGCCGGAGTCCGCGATGAAACGCCAGATTCCCAGGAAATGGCTCCGCCCGTTGTCCGGCGAGAAGTCTGCGCCCAGCGTCATGATCAATCCGGAACTGATGCCATTGCCGAAGCCGATCAGCAGTGCGACCAGGAGCAACGGGACAAAACCAGCCGTGAACGGGATCAGGATCAGTGCCGACCCCATGATCACCGTGGACGGTATCGCCACCCATTGCCGGCCCTTCCTGTCCATGAGCTTCCCCGCCGGGTAGAAGACCAGCATGTCGATCGCTCCGGACAAGCCGAACAGCAGTGAAGCATGGGTGGCGTCGAGGCCCAGATGATCGGCCCATAGTGGGATGACTACCTGGCGCGAAGCCCGCAGTGCGCTCAGCAGCAGGATGCCGAAACCGACGCTCAGGAACACCCCCGCGTGCGACACCGCTACGCTCCGCAGCGTCGACGCCGGAGGGCGCGGACCGCCGTCGGACGTGTCGGGGGCGACCAAATCCGGGATGGTGAGCGACAAGGCAGCCGCCGCCATCATTCCCGCGAACCCCACCCAGTACGCACCACTGATGCCCGCGAACTGCATCACGCCGGCACCAATGAACGGTCCAATGAAGATGCCGATCCTGGTGACACCGCCCAGAGTGGACAGCGCCCGGGCCCGGAAGATGACCGGCACGGCCTCGGTGAGGTACTTCTGCCGGGCAAGGTTGAAGACGCTCGCGGACATGCCCACCAACGTCATGGACGCCGCGAGCAACCAGAGTCCGTGCTCCACCTGCGGGGCAAAAGCCGCAGCACCCAAGGCCATGGCTCCCAAGGCACCGGCGCCAACGATTGACCATCGTTCACCAAACTTCTCGGTGATGATCGACGCCGGAATGTTGAAGATCCACGAGCCGAGCCCAATGAGCGTCACGATCAACGCCGACACAGCCACCGAAGCGCCCAGCTCCCGGGCCGAGAGCGCAATGACCGGCAGGACCGCCCCCTCGCCTATACAGAACAGCAGAGCGGGCCCGAAGGCCGGAAGCGCAATGCTGCGAAGGCTGAAGTTCTTGTCTGCTTGGGTGGTGGTCATCCCTTTCATCCTAGAACTCGTCAAGAGCCTCACTGACCGCGCACCCTGTTTTGGGTGCGGCGCGCAGTTGTTGCGGCTCCGAAGACCGGAGCCGCAACAACTACATGCGAAGCGGAATTACCACTCGGCCCTAGCTGCGGATGGCTGCTGCCTTCCGACGACCAAGGGCGGTCAGGACCAGGCCCATCACGAGCAACGCTCCTGCCCAGAGTGCGAAGCTGCCATCCAGTCCCGTAGCGGCCAGGGTTTTGGCATTTCCGACGGCGGTGGAAGCTGCCGCGGTCACCGAACCTTTGGTGCCAACAGCCGAGTGAACGCTGCCTGCGGTCACGATACTTCCGCCAGTGATGCTTCCGGTCACGGCGCCGGCAACGGGCTCGTCCACGCCAGGTTCTCCGCCCGTCGAGGGGCTTCCGGTGATCGGGGACTCGGCCGGAGGAGTGACTACCGGAGGAGCAACAACCGGCGGGGTGACTACCGGCGGGGTGACTACCGGAGGAGTGACTACCGGAGGTGTTACGTTACCGGCAGAACCGCCACCGATGCCTACCGAAGTCGAGCCAATAGTTACGGGAGCGGTGATCGGAACGATCACCTGGGTGCCTGCAAGGATGCCGTCAGATCCCGAGGTGCTGGCACCCGGCGAGGTGCCGGTCGTGCCGCCGGTGGAGCCGTTGGAACCGGACGTGGCTGACGAGTCACCCAACAGCCCGGCCGAGGTTGAACCAACGCTCACCGGGGCAGTAATCGGAGCAACAACCTGCGTCCCCGAACCAATACCCTCGGACCCGGACGTCGAAGCACCCGAACCAGCAGGAGCCGAACCACCCGTGGAACCACTGGTACCGCCGGTGGTGGCTGACGAGTCACCCAGCACGCCAGCAGAGGTTGAACCAACGCTCACCGGAGCCGTAATCGGAGCAACAACCTGCGTCCCCGAACCAACGCCCTCGGACCCGGACGTCGAAGCACCCGAACCGATGCCGGCAGGAGAAGCAGCTGAACCTCCACCGCTGGACGTAGCTGCAGAATCCCCAGCCACACCCACGGCAGTGGCTCCGATGTTAACAGGGACCGAAATCGGAGCCACTACCTGAGCGCCGGACGCGATACCCTCTCCCCCCGACGTTGTTGCCTGCGCGGGCGCTTGGGCCTGTGCAGGAGCTGCTGATCCTGAAGTTGCTGCCGAGTCACCGAGTACGCCGGCCGACGTCGACCCCACCGTGATGGGGACCGTCACCGGTGCGACAACCTGGGTTCCCGAGGCGATACCGTCGGCGCCGCCGGTGGTTGCTGCCGGCGTCGAACTTGTTGCCCCGGCCGGGGCGGCAGGTGTGGCTGAGCTCGCCGCAGTGGAGCCCCCCAGCAGACCCACTGACGACGAGCCCAGATTTACGGGCACCGTTACCGGGGCTACCACTTGCGTCCCGGATCCGATGCCGTTGGAACCGTTGGTGGTGGCTGCGGGTGCTGAACCCGAAGTTGCAGCAGGTGTGGCAGAACTGGTTGCTGCCGAGTCCCCCACCAGGCCCAAAGAGGTTGCGCCGAGGTTGATGGGCGCTGTTACTGGCGCCACCACTTGCGTGCCGGACAGAAGTCCGTCTTTGCCGCTGGTGGTATCCGCGGCGTTTGCTGCGGTGGCGCTGAGGACAATCATGCCCCCGGCAAAGCAGGTGCCGATCAGGCACTTGCGTATGGTCGTGTTCATGGTCTTTTTCTCCTGAAGGTCTTGTTCCCGGAGACGTCCGATGACGGATCGTCTGTAGTGCCGTCTGCCGCGAAAGTCGGTGCAGCAAGGCTGGGGACCTAGTCAGGAGAGGAGCCGGGATCGAATGAAACCGGCTTGGGATGTTGTTCGTCGCTGGCCGTTGCGAGGCCAGGAAGTGCGTCGGCAGGGATGATCAGGGCGGCGGCGAGGAACGCTGCCGCCGGGTTTGGCGGACCGTTGGAAGACCCGGCTGAACCGCCGCCGGCGAGGCCTGATGGGACCGTGTCGCGGTCCCCCGGCAGACCGGGTTGCGTTGCCGGATCAGCGGACGACGACGAGGCGCCAAGCACCGCGGTGATTCCGGTGGGGCCGAAGCTGCGGGTGGACATCACCCATGGAGATGCATCGAGTGCGGCCCCCGCAGCCGCGGACGGTTCCGAAAGTTGGCTTTGTTCAGCCGGGGCACTTGTGGCCGGGTCAGCTGGAATTACGACGTCGGTCCCCGGCGAGGTGCCGGCGTCCAGTCCGGCCGGAGGTACTGATCCACTGGTAACGGGTGCAGCCGGGACCTCTTCCGCAGGAACGGCAACCGGAGGCACAACCACGGGTGGAAGGGTCACTGGTGGAACCACGGAATCGAGGGGTGGCAGAACAGCATCGACCACGCCCACCACCGGCTCCACCACGGGGTTGAGCACATCGGTCACAGGTTCCAGGCGCACGGGTTCCAGGGCTGAGTTCACCGGCGGGACAACGACGTCAACCGTGCGGTCCACGGTATCTGTAGCCGGAACGAGCACTGTGTTCACGACTGTTCCCGCGGTGTCCCCTGGGAGGACCTGGTTGACCACCGGCACGGCGCTTATTGCCTGGTCCACTGTGCCGCCCGCGTGCTGCACCACGGGCGTGACGGCAGGTACGGGGACGTTGAGGTGATCGGCCGGCAGCAAGCCCTTGACGGCGGCCGGCAGGGCTACGTCGGGAAGCGGAATGCTGATGGAGCTCGATGAGGTCGTGCTCTCCAAGAGGTTCTTTTCGCCAGGACCCGCGTCCGCATTTGCAGCGGTGGCTGAGAGCGCCATCCAGATTGCGGTACCGGCACCCGCGACCATGACGGAGCGGAGAATGCTGGCAGCACGCGGAAAAACGCGCGAACCCCTCATCTCGACACCCCCAGGTAGTCGCGAACCAATGGTCGCCTTCATCCTAGGAAGGACTATTGGAATAGTCCATAGTCAGGAGTAAAGAAGATGAGAAATTTGTAAGGAACCTTGTTTATGACGGGTAGGAGCCCGTTTTCCCCGGACCAAAGTCTGCCGTGCCCAGCGAGGTGCGTCCTTGGGCGTTGGTTTCCTGCAGCCGCTTGATGAACCAGCGCGATTGTTCCGGGCCGTAAGGCAGCACTGGAATGGCCTTCGTGGCGTCTGAGGGCATGTCGCGGATGGACTGGGTTGCCTGGCGCACCGCGGTGCCCATGGTGTCTGCCATTGTCTTGACGAACTCGTCACTGACATGTTTTCCGTGGCCCGGGACCAGGAATTCGTAACGGTGCCTCAGCGCCGAGATGTGCCGCAGCGCATCCGCCCACTCTTCGGGATAGGAGTCCTCGAACGACGGGTGCGCGCCCTGCTCCACCAGGTCACCCACGTACAGGGTGGAGCTGGTGCCTACCAGCAGGTCGCCGTCCGTGTGGGCGCGGCCCAGGTAGAACAGCGTGGCGGTGATCCCGCCGAGGTCCACCAGCACAGGCTGGTCGTGGACCAGCGCGTTCGGGACAACAATTTCGACGGCGTCGCCCTCCCCCGCTGCCATCTCGGGTTCGTTGGTGGCCACGAAGCGTCGCTGGTTGTCGGCGTCGCGTTCGATGGTGGCCGCACAGTTGGCGTGCGCCCAAAACTCGGTAACGCCGTCGTCAGCGAAAACGGCGTTACCGAAGAAGTGGTCGTAGTGCGCATGGGTGTTCACCACCACCAGCGGCAGCTGGGTCTTTTCACGAACCGCAGCAAGGATCTCCCGGCCTTGGCGCGGGCCGCAGCCGGTGTCGATGACCATGGCGAGCTCAGAGCCCACCACCAGCCCGGTGTTGAGTAACGATCCCTCGGTTTCCAAGACGTAGTTGTCCGGTCCAAGTTCCAGCCAAGCTGACAATGCGTTCTCCGTATCCACTGCAATCCGGCGATGTTCAGGCCTCTACTCTACCCACGGAAAGCTGGGAGGGAGCGGAATGAACCGGCCGCCGGTGCGGGGATTTAGAGAATGGCGGTCATGACGTTCCAGCCGGCGCCGACCTGGCCGAAGCGCAGCCACCATCCGGAGCCATCGCCGGTGTAGAGCAGCAGATCTCCGGCTGTGTTGCGCCCAAGGACGTCCACCTTGCCGTCGCCGTCGAAATCACCCGGCGCCTCAATGGCGTTGAAGATGTTCCAGCCGGAGCCGATTTGGCTGGTGGCCAGCCACCCGCCGGTGCCGTTCCCCGGGTAGAGCAGGAGTGCTCCGGACCCGTTGCGGGCAATAATGTCTGCTTTGCCGTCGCCGTTGAAGTCACCTACGCCGTCGATGGCCGTCATGATGTTCCAGCCGGCGCCGATCTGGCGAGGCTGCAGCCAGCCGCCTGTGCCGTTGCCCGGGTAAAGCCAGAGCACGCCGTTGCCGTCGCGGGCAATGATGTCAGCAGTTGCGTCGCCGTTGAAGTCACCTGATGCCTTGATGGAGGTCATCACGTTCCAGCCGGCACCGATCTGACGGGCGCCCAGCAGGCCGCCCCAACCGTTGCCCGGGTAAAGCCAAAGCACGCCGTTGCCGTCGCGGGCAATGACATCTGCGTAGCCGTCGCCGTTGAAGTCGCCCGGCGCCTCGATGGAGGTCATGCCGTTCCAGCCCACACCGATCTGGGTGCGGCCGCCCTTCCAGCCTCCGTAGCCGTTGCCCCGGTAAAGCCACAGGGCACCGCTGCCGTCGCGGGCAATGACGTCGCTGGTGCCGTCTCCGTTGAAGTCGGTGAGCTTCTTGTTCAGTGCTGCAGCGGGGGCGGTGCCACCGAACTTCTTCAATGCTGCGGTGGCATCCACCAGGCCCGCGCCGCATCCGGCCGAGCAGCCACCCGGCAGCGGCCTGGCCGACTCTTTGAGCTGCTGCTCCACCTGTGCAGGAGTGACGGTGCTGCCCTCGGCGGACATAAGAAGAGCTGCAACGCCCGCCACGTGGGGAGCGGCCATGGACGTTCCCTCCATCCATGCGAAAGCCGGCTCGCCGGGCGTGGTGGTTCCGTAGTTCAGGGTGGACAAAATTCCGCGGCTCACGTCAACCGACATGTCGCCGCCGGGTGCGGTGACGTCCACGGTGGGACCGTAGTTGGAGTACACGGCCCGGGCTCCGGCTTTGTCGCTGGCAGCTACGGCGACGACGTTCTGGCAGTTGGCAGGGCTGGCATCAGCCGCAGGGCGGTTGGAGTTACCTGCCGAGGCAACAACCACGGCTCCGGCGTTGTATGCAAAGTTGATGGCATTCTGGTACGTGGTGGAGCACTCTTTGATGCCGCCCAGGCTGAGGTTAATGACCTTGGCCGGGTTGGGGTTTACGGGAGCATCAGCCACTACGCCACCTGCAGCCCAGATGATTGAATCGGCGATATCGGAGCTGTAGCCGCCACAGACGCCAAGCGCCCGGACGGGGAGAATCCTGGCACCCGGCGCAACGCCGGAGATGCCGATGCTGTTGTTTCCGAGGGCCGCCACGATTCCGGCCACATGGGTTCCGTGCCATGAGGAGTTCTCGGCGGGGCTGCCGGATTCACACTCTTCCGCCGGCACCCAGTCGCCCTGGTCCGTGGGGTCGGGATCGCGGCCGTTGCCATCCCGCGCATCGGCAGCGCTGGAAATCATGTCGTAGCCGGGCAACACATTGGCGTTGAGTTCAGGGTGGTTGGTGATGCCAGTGTCCACCACGGCAACAACTACGCCTTCGCCGTGGTTGTAGTCCCAGGCACCCGGGGTGCGGACGCCGGACAGGTTGTCCCACAGGTTCCACTGCTCCAAGTAGCCGTAGTCCTGTGAGTGCGAGGTGGGACGCATGATGTCGTCAGCCTCTGCGTAGGCCACGTTGGGATCCGCGCGAAGGGTTTCCACAAAAGCCTGGGCTTCCGTTGCCGAAAGTGCCTCATCGAGCTTGATGACGTGACCCCCGGTGGCATTTTCGCGGGAGCTCTTGGCCTGCACCCCCAGCTTGGTGGCTGCTTTGTCCGCCGCGTTCTCGGCCTTCACCGCAGCAGCCTGGGCCGCGCTGTCGCGAATACCCACGATGAACTGGTCAGTGGGGGTCTCTGCAGCGGCCTTGAGGACCTTGGGGGTGCTCGGAATGATGTTGATCTGGTCAGCAGCGGCTGGCTGGACGGCCAGTCCTCCGGTGATCAGAAGCGTGGTCATGGCTAAGCCAATGGTTCTTAGAGAACGGAGTCGGGGATTATTCACTGGGCATCCTAGGGAAATCGCGGCAGCCTTGAACGGCTGATCGCGGGCAACTGGAGACCACCAGCTGACCCCCAGGAAATTGTAAGCTGACTCTCGACTCTCCGTGCACACCGTCACATTTGTGACGGGAACGGTGCCGGATAAAGCAGGACCAGCCCACTACAGCATCCGACGGGATGCCGTAATGGGCTGGTGCCTACCGCTAGTGACGATTAGCTGTGACGGGAAGCTGCCTTCCTGCGGGTGACCAACATCAGGACCAGCCCGAAGAGGACAAGAACCGCAGCGATCGCTACGTAGGGAGTCGCCTGGGCACCAGTGGAGGCCAGGTTCTCATCCGAGCCCTCATTCACGGACCTGTCCGCGCAAACACCCGAATTCGAGGTTCCATTACCTGCGACGCCCGGGATTTCCTCGCAGCTGTCCTCACTCGGCGCCACGGCCGGGGTCGTCTCCGAGGGGGTCGACGTCGCCGGAGGCGTCTCAACCGGCTTCGTCTCCGAAGGCGACGGGGTCGGCGTCGGCGTCTCAACCGGCTTCGTCTCCGAAGGCGACGGCGTCGGGGTCGGCGTCTCAACCGGCTTCGTCTCCGAAGGCGACGGGGTCGGCGTCGGCGTCTCAACCGGCCTCGTCTCCGAAGGCGTCGGAGTCGGCGTCGGCGTCTCAACCGGCTTCGTCTCCGAAGGCGACGGGGTCGGCGTCGGCGTCTCAACCGGCTTCGTCTCCGAAGGCGTCGGAGTCGGCGTCGGCGTTACCGGGATCTCGTCCACAGTGACGGTGGCCGATGCGTTGATAACCTTGGAGTCAACGTGGTTGAAGACCGCGAAAACCTGGCAGTCAGTGTCGCCGTTGTGGAACCAGTTGAGGCTGTCATCGGTCGCGGGAACCACGGAGGCGGACAGCTTCAGGGTGCCGGGCTGGTCAACCGTGACACAGAGATCGACGTCAACGGAATCGCCAACGACGGGCTGTGTGTCCACAGTCAGGAGGTTGCCTCGCAGCGTGGCGTCTGTTTCATCCGGGCACAGGGTTACGTTTCCCGTGGAGGCCGAGAGGTTGATGGGAGTACCTGCAACGTTGGTTTTCAGCGTTACCCGCGCTTCGTCGCCGACAGAAAGGGGGCCCTGGGTTACCGGCGAAATGCCCAGCTCGGGAACGTACGGCACGGCCAGGAAGTCGAGTGTCTCCTCGATATCGTTCGGGCCCAGCTTGCTTTCATCACAGATGGACTGGGCGTATTCCCGCAAGTTGTTGTAATCCGCGACGCACCAGGCCAGCTGCTGAACCCGGTAGCGCGACTCGGAGTCCGTATCAGAGGTGACGAATACGCTTTCGGTTCCGCTGGTGTACTGGAACCCGTTCTGAACGATGTAGGCGAAGGCGCGACGTTGGAAGTCGGTCATGCCAGAGTTCTTGTCAACGTCGTCATGAAGCGGACGGCCATCGATGCACGACTGCAGTTCCGGGTCCGTGCAGTACATCCAGGCGCTCACAGGACCGCCATTGGCAGGTCCTCCTTCAGCTTCGGTTGCGTACCGCACGCCGCACAGAGGAACAGTGGCATCGCCGCCGTTAGGAGCGACACCGTTGGCGGTGTACAGGGGAACGACGAGCCCGCGGTTGTAGTTGGCGAGGCTGACTCCCTCGACGGTGGTGGACGGGTCGGTCACATGTGCGGTGGTACCCGGGCAAGGTGGAGCCTCAAAGGAGGTGCTTGCAGTTGGGGGTGCCACTGCGGTTGCGGGAGTCGGCATGCCTAACTGCGCAGCAAATACCCCCGCAACCAACAGAGTTGACGCGGCCAAACCCGCGGCGAGACGTTTCAGCATTATTTCCTTCAACTTGAACTAAACGAGAACAAAGGACGGCGGCCCGCGCATCCAGCGCAGGGGGTCCCTCAGCAAGTTCGTGTTTTCAGGCCGCGTTTTGTGATGTCGAGATGCGGAAGAGTGATCAACGTCTCTTATTTGCGGGTGAGCGAACCACCACAGCTCACCCGCATTCTTTGCCTAGGTCCGGTCGTGAAGCGTGACGTGGTATCCATCGGGGTCGGCAAAGGTGACGGTGCGACCGAACGGCCCGTCGATCGGAGCCGTGACGATTGGGTGGCCGTCACGTGCCAGGGCGTCGTGGATTTCCTGGACATCGGTGGCGTGCAACCAGATAGCGGCGCCGATGCCGGGTTGGTCGACGGATTCCAAATCAGTACCCGGGACGATGCTCCTCAGCGCGAAGGCTATGGGTCTGGTTTCGAAGACGACGGCGTGGGGCGGGCCGGCCTGCGAGCGGATGAGGCCGAGGTAGTTCTCGTAGAACGCCCGCGAGGCGTCGAGATCACGGACTTGGAGGGAGATGAAGTCGGGGCCGGTGACAGGCATGGTGGAACTCCTTAGTTCTATGTCAGTTATCTGACACGCATCAATTTATGTCAGAATACTGACATGAGTCAACGCGGGATCGACCTCACCACGTCACTGGGCTATCTGCTGAAGGAAGCCTCGAGCGCCCTCCGCGTCGCCATGGAGGCAGCACTTCGGCCGCTCGGGATGACCGTGACCCACTACTCGTGCCTGGAGCTTCTTGCGCAGCGCCCCGGTTTGTCGAACTCCGAACTGGCCCGTGGAGCGTTCGTGACACGGCAATCCATGAATGTCCTGCTCCAAGCACTGGAGCGGGACGGATACGTAACGCGACCGGCAGAGGCCCGGGTTGGAAAAGTCCTGCCTACGCAGCTCACCCCCCTTGGCCGGCGAAAGCTGGAGACGGCGACCACTGCGGTCAGGGAGGTTGAGCTCAGGATGCTGGCCGGCATGACACAAGAGGACCAATCAACAGCGCTCAGGATCCTGCGAAGCATGGTCCACTCCCTGCGCGACGACAACCAGGATGCAAACGATGCGGATCATTAGCACCCTCCGGAAAGGTGCCGCAGCCGCCGTCGTTGGTGTTCTGCTGAGCGGTTGCACCACACCCGCCGCACCGTCGCGCCCAATGGCGGCAGCTGAAGCAGCCGTGTCGGAAATCCCCGGCGCGACGTTCCAAGCGGACCGTGCGCGGAACGGTACGACGGCCTACGTCAACGCGACGCTGTCCGTAACGGACGCCTTCGCCGGCGATCCGGCCGCGCTTCTTGACTACTCGCTGGCACAACTGGCCTCCCAGGACGAGGTGGATCGGGGACAGTTCGTGCGCCTGAACTTTGATGGGCCGGGGCAGACGCCGGAGAAAACAAAGACACTACTGGTGTCCTTAAGGATCAATTCGGAGCAATACGGTGGCGGATCCTCGCTGGAGCTCGCCAACCAGGACCTTGACGAGCGATACGGCACCTGGCCCGCGTCCCCGCCGTCGCTTCCGCCGTCGCTCCGCTCAGCACGCTGACGACACGCATGGGCTGGGGTGCCCATCGCAGCATCGGCCCGGTCCGCCTAGGGTGGAAGGTGCCCGGGAACCTTGGGCACTTTGGGGGAAGACATGCGCAATACAAATTCACGACGGCGGCATCGCCGTCTGCTTTCGGCTACGGCAATCGTTGTGCTCACCGCAGTTACGGCCGGCGGGCTGGCAGGATGCAGGGTTGAAAAGCGGCCGGCGCCGCCGTACCCGACCGTCGAATGGCAGGGGGCTGCTCCCACAGGACCGTTGGAGTCCGACCCGTGGGTAATGGCCACAAGGGACTTCCTCGAAGCAGAAGCCGTGGCCCGCAACATCAACGATTTCTCGATACCTGAACTCGTCAAAACGGCGGGCAGGGATATGCGGAGCCGTGCAGCGAGACCGGCATTCGACGACGTGAAACAGAGACGGCGCCCGGACATCCTTCCCGGGCCAACGCCGTTCTTGCCCCTCTCTGTGACGCCCAACTTCCGGGGCGACCCGGACCGGGCAGCTGTCAGGGGGTGCAGAGCAACTGCGTGGTCTTCGGAAAAGGGAGAAGTGCCTTCCCAGCTGAAGGGCCACGGCGTCGAGTACCGGATGGAACGGCTGGCTGACGGCACCATGCGGGTGGAATCCTCAGCGAGCGTCCCGACTTTGGACTGCGCCGATGCCATGCTTCCCGTGTCATTGTTCGCCCCAGCGCCGGAGCCCTCAGACGTCACCGATGTTAAGGACATCGTGATCGCCGAGCGCGCCGACATTGATCCGCCCGGCAAATGAGGGGTCAACACCCAGGAGCGGGCATGACCGTCATGTTGCTCTGCGCAGCGTTGCTCGCCGGATGCACAGTGCCCGGCGATGGGGGCCGATCTCGTGGCCCGATACGGCGAGTGGCCGGGTGCGGCCCCTACGGTAAATCAAGAGACTCTCCAACGTCCCATAGCCCTTGGACAGTGAGCGCGCGTCCGGCCCAAGGGCGCGGGACGTGAGCAAGCGTCCGACCCAAACCCTAGGGACGTGAGCAAGCGTCCGGCCCAAGGGCGCGGGACGTGAGCAAGCGTCCCGCCCAAACCCTAGGGACGTGAGCAAGCGTCCCGCCCATGGGCGCGGGACGTGAGCAAGCGTCCCGCCCAAGGGCGCGGAACGTGAGCAAGCGTCCGACCCAAACCCTAGGGACGTGAGCGAGCGTCCGACCCAAGCCCTAGGGATGTGAGCGAGCGTCGAGGGGTTACATGTCTGCGAGCGCGCCGCCCGGGTTTTCGATTGCGTCGGCCACGTAGCGCAGGAAGCCTGCGGCGGTTTCGCCGTCGCACACGCGGTGGTCGAAGGCCAGGGTCAGTTCGGTGACCTTGCGGACGGCCAGCTCTCCGTTGACCACCCAGGGCTTGTCGATGATGCGGCCGACCCCGAGCATCGCAACTTCCGGATAGTTGATGATCGCGGCCGAGCCGTCCACGCCGAACACACCGTAGTTGTTCAGCGTGAAGGTGCCGGAGCCCAGTTCCGTAGGGGTCGCCTTTCCGTCACGTGCGACGGCGGTGAGTCGCCGGATCTCTGCGTCGAGTTCGCGGGCGCTCATCCCGTGGGCGTTGCGCACCGACGGGACCACGAGTCCGCGGTCGGTCTGGGCGGCGAAACCGAGGTTGATTCCTTCGAAGCCCACGATTTCCTGGGAGCCGTCGGCTGCGGTTTCAAAGCGCGTGTTCAGGGCCGGATACTTTTTTAACCCAGCCGTGACAAAACGAGCGATGAAGGCCAGCAGGCCAGGGGTGTCGTGCGGAGCGCGCTTCTTGAGCTCGGCCCGCATCTCCAGGAGCGCGGTTGCGTCCACATCCACCCATACCGTGGCTTCGGGGATCTCCGAGCGGCTCTTCGTCATGTTCGCAGCCACTGCCTTGCGGACTCCACGGACAGGCGTCCGGGCAGACACAGCCAATCCGGTGCGGCCATCAACGGCCCCCGCAGCAGCAGAGGCAACAGCAGGAGCCTCAGCAATAGGCGCAGCAGCAACCGGAGCCTCCGGCGCAGAAATCGCAGCTTCAACGTCCCTGCGCATGATCAGCCCGCTCGCGCCCGAACCTTCAATCGCGTCAAGCGAAACACCGTGATCCCGCGCCATCTTCCGTACCAGCGGCGAGATGACAGCGCTGAGTTTGCCCGGGATGCGTGTCCCGGCAACAGCCGGCTCAAGAACCGGTTCAGCTACTGCAGCCGGCTCAGCCACGCGCTCGGCTGCCCGGTCGACGACTGCGACACTCGCCTTGCGCGGGCGGGTCCGGCCGCCGGTCGCTCCCCCGGGCGTGCCGTAGCCGATCAGTACATTCCCGGAGCCGGCCTTTTCCTCGGTCCGGTACGTCTCAGCTGCGGCATCCACGGCGGGCGACGCCTCGATCCCGGAAGACAGGGCAGCCGGAGCCGCGGCAGCGGGCGAACCCGACCCCGCACCCGCACGGGCGATCGAGATCAGCGGCTTGCCGACGTCGAGCGTTTGGCCGGCTTCCCCGTGCAGCTCGGCAACGGTACCGGCGTAAGGCGAGGGCACCTCAACCATGGACTTGGCGGTTTCAACCTCGGCGATGGGCTGGTCGACCACGATCTCGTCACCGACGGCGACGAGCCAGTTCACCAGTTCGGCTTCGGTGAGTCCTTCTCCGAGGTCGGGCAGTTTGAAGACCTGCATATCTGAACTCATGGTTAGTCCTCCCACTGAAGGTCGTCGACGGCGTCGAGGATGCGGTCGACGCTTGGCAGGTAGTAGTGCTCCAGCTTGGGAGACGGGAACGGGACGTCGAAACCGGTCACACGGAGGATCGGCGCGGCCAGGTAATGGAACGCGCGTTCCTGGACGCGGGCCACGATCTCGGAGGACACGGAGGCGAAGCCGTGGGCTTCGGCGATGACGACGGCGCGTCCCGTCTTGCGTACGGACGCACAGACGGTCTCGTCGTCGAAGGGGACGAGGGTGCGGACGTCGATGACTTCGAGCGAACGTCCCTCTTCCGCGGCAGCGGCCGCGGCGGCGAGTGCGGTGGGAACGGACGGTCCATAAGCGATGAGCGTGGCGTCCGTGCCGGGACGGGCTACAGCCGCGCGGCCCTCGGTGGAGGTTCCGGCGTCGTGCTCTGCGCGCAGGGCGCCCAGGTCCACCTGGTCCTTGGACCAGTAGAGCTTTTTGGGTTCCATGAACATGACGGGGTCATCGGAGTCGATGGCTTCGCGGAGCATGCGGTAGCCGTCGGCGACGCTGGCCGGGGTGTAGACCTTCAGGCCTGCGGTGTGGGCGTAGTAGGACTCGGAGGAGTCGCAGTGGTGCTCCACTCCCCCAATACCGCCGGCGTAGGGAACACGGATGACCATGGGCATTTTGAGCTTGCCCTTGGTGCGGTTGTGCATCTTGGCGACGTGGCTGACGATCTGTTCGAAGGCCGGGTAGGCGAAGGCGTCGAACTGCATCTCGATGACCGGGCGCATGCCGTTGATGGCCATGCCCACGGCCATGCCGACGATGCCTGATTCTGCGAGCGGGGTGTCGAAGCAGCGCTGCTCGCCGAATTCGGCCATGAGCCCGTCGGTGATGCGGAAGACGCCACCGAGCATGCCGACGTCCTCACCGAAGACCAGCACTGAGGAGTCCGCACGCATGGCGTCGGCCATGGCGGTGTTGAGAGCCTTGGCCATGGTGAGGCTCTGCGGCCCGGTTGCCTCGGCGGTGGCCGCAGCGGAAGCGGCGGCGCTGGCGGTAGCGGCGCTGACGTTGGCGGTGGCGGTGGTGACGGTCATTTTGCGCTCTCCTCGCGGGCAAGTTCACTGGCGAGCATGGCTGACTGCTCCTTCAACTGCGGGGTGGGCTTGGCGAAGACGTACTTGAAGAGGTCCAGGGGCTGCACCGGGACGTCCTCGCCCAGGCCTTCGCGGAGCTGGGTGGCGACGGCTTCCGCGTGCTCGGCGATGCGGTTGCTGGCGGCGTCATCCAGGAGTCCCTTGTCCGTCAGGTAGGACTTCATCCGGGTCAGCGGATCCTTGGCCTGCCACTCGGCCACTTCGCTGTCGGGACGGTAGCGGGTGGCGTCGTCGGCGTTGGTGTGGGCCTGCATGCGGTACGTGTGGGCCTCGATCAGCAACGGGCCGGAACCTTCGCGGGCCAGCTTCACCGCCCGGTCCATCACGGCGAGCAGCGCGACGAGGTCGTTGCCGTCAACGCGCTCACCTGCCATGCCGTAGCCGACAGCCTTGTGGGCCAGCGACGGCGCCACGGACTGGTGGCTGAGCGGTACGGAGATGGCGTACTTGTTGTTCTGCACGAAGAAGATGACGGGCAGGTGGAAGACAGCGGCGAAGTTCAGTGCCTCGTGGAAGTCACCTTCGCTGGTGGCACCGTCGCCGCACATGGCCATCACTACCGTGTTTTCACCGCGCAGCTTGGCGGCATGGGCAACGCCCACGGCGTGCAGCAACTGGGTGGTCAGCGGGGTGCACTGGATGCCGACGTTGTGCTCTTTGGGGTCGTATCCACCGTGCCAGTCGCCGCGGAAGATGGTCATCACCTCTACGGGGTCTACCCCGCGGGTCATGACGGCGACGGCGTCGCGGTAGGTGGGGAACAGCCAGTCACCTTCGCTGAGGCACATGGCAGCTGCCACCTGGCAGGCTTCCTGGCCGTGGCTTGAGGGGTAGACGGCCATGCGGCCCTGCCGGACGAGCGCCGAGTTCTGGTCGTTGACGCGGCGCCCGACGACGAGCTGCTCGTAGGCGGCCATCAGTTCAGAGTCGCCGGGCGTGGGGTACTCGTGGCCGGGTTCGGTGCCTTGTTCGTCATGGGGGCGGAGGGTGCCGTCCGGGTTCACCATTTGGATCTGGTGCCGGGCGGGAAGCATGTAGTCCTCAACGCTGATGCCGAATTTTGTCCGAACGTCAGCAGCCTGGTCCTCTACAACCGTTTCCGGCGCAGAGTGGTCTGCGTGGATCGTCATTGGTCCGTCCTTCTCTAGCCACTATGTGCTTCCAGTATGTTCCCCGCTGAAGTTTCGTATCCAGCTTTCCGCTGAATCATGGAAGACCTTGCCTAAACTGGGTATTCTGAAAGACGAATTGCAATTGTGAGCTGGGTTACGCGCCTGTGCTGTAGACGAATTGGAGAGACCGTGAGCGAGGCCGAGGCGGAGCAGACCGCCGTACCGCTGGACAGTGTGGACCGCGACATCATCCGCGAGCTCACCACGGACGGGCGCATGTCCATCACGCAGGTAGCCGAGAACGTGCACATCAGCCGCGCCCACGCGTATTCCCGCATTGCGCGGCTCACTGGCGAGGGCGTGCTGACCAAGTTCACGGCCCTGGTGGATCCAATCAAAGCCGGCCTGCGATCGTCCGCGTATGTGACGTTGAAGGTGCAGCAGCATTCCTGGCGGGAGTTGAAGGAACAGCTGCGGGCCATCCCGGAGATCCACCACATCGCCTTGGTGGGCGGCGACTTCGACGTCATCCTCCTGGTCCGCGCCACCGACAACATCCACCTCCGCCGCGTGATCTTCGATCAGCTTCAGTCCATGGAGGGCATCCTGGATACCCAGACTTTCCTGGTGTTCGAAGACGTCGATACCCGGTGACGTTCCAGCGAAAAGTCATCTGGACGGTTGTTGCTGCCATGCTCGCAGGGCTGTTGTGGCTGATGGCTGCCTACCAGCTCTTCCACAACCCGCCCCACCCCACTCCCCAGCGGACCGACGCGATTGTGGTGTTGGGCGGCATGAGCAGCGAACGCCTCCCGGAGGGCTTGGCTTTGCGGGAGCAGTTGAACATTCCGGACCTGGTGGTGGTCACCACGGGATTGCCCGCCAACGCCGGTTCGGATCAGTTTTGTGAAGCGCACGACGGCGATGCTCACCTTGACTGCTTCCGTCCGGATCCGCTGAACACCAGGGGTGAAGCCGCCCATCTGCGGGACCTTGCCGCGGAGCGCGGCTGGAAGTCGGTGACTGTGGTGACGTCCGACTATCACCTGCTCCGGGCAGGAACCTTGATGAAGCAATGCATAGCCGCTGACGTGCACATGGTGGGCACCAAACCGCAGCTCTCCCCCGCCGGTTGGCTTTGGCGCTTCGTGGTGGAAACAGGTGGTCTGTTCGATGTCTGGCTACGCCCTGAATGCTAAGGGTTCTGGTGAATTCTGCTTGCTTGTGAACGGCTAGGATTGCACTAGTTTCGGGCGCCTTAGGGCCGGTCTTTTTGGGGGAAAACGTGCACACCATCATGCCTATCTTTGGGACCCGGCCGGAAGCCATCAAGATGGCTCCAATTGTCCGTGCACTGATGGAGTCGGAGCTCTTCGAGTGCGTTGTGACAGTCACGGGCCAGCACCGGGAAATGCTGGATCAGGTCAACGAGCTTTTTGGGATCACCCCGGACCACGACCTCAACATTCTTCAGCCGGGCCAGTCCCTCACGGACATCATGACCCGCACCATGAGGGGGCTCGACTCCCTGTTTGCTGCTGGAAAGCCGGATGCGGTGATCGTCCAGGGTGACACCACTACCTCCACCGCCGGCGCCATCGCCGCTTTCTATCACGGCATTCCCGTGGTCCACGTGGAGGCCGGCCTCCGCAGCGGGAACCTGCTCTCCCCTTTCCCGGAAGAAGCCAACCGGAAGATCACCAGCCAGATCGCTTCCCTGCACCTGGCTCCCACCACTACCAGTCGGGCCAACCTGCTGGCCGAGGGTGTTGCTGCTGCAGACATCGTGGTCACCGGAAATTCAGTGATCGACGCATTGCTGACCACCGTGGACAAGCAAGTGCCGTTCTCTGACCCTGCGTTGGAGTCGCTTGCTGTGAGTGGCCGCCGCATTCTTCTGGTCACCACGCACCGCCGCGAGAACCAAGGTGATGCCATGCGCGGAGTGGGCCGGGCCCTTGCCCGGATCGCCGACGCCGAGCCCGAACTGACGATCGTTCTGCCTGCGCACAAGAACCCCGTGGTCCGTGAAGCCGTGTTACCTGCATTGGAAGGGAAGCCGAACGTTCTGGTTACCGAGCCCTTGGCCTACGGCGAGTTCACCCGCATGCTCTCCCTGGCCCACGTTGTCCTGACCGACTCAGGCGGAGTCCAGGAAGAAGCACCGAGCCTTGGCAAGCCTGTACTGGTGATGCGCGACAACACAGAGCGCCCCGAGGCCGTTGAAGCCGGGACAGTGGCACTGATCGGCACGGACGAAGAACGGATCGTGGCCGAGGTTAGCCGGCTGCTTCACGATGCTCCCCATTTCGAGGCCATGGCGAATGCCGTGAACCCGTATGGGGATGGGCTTGCCGCCGAGCGGACAATCGCTGCGATTGCTGAGCTGCTGGGAGTGGGCAGGCGCGTGGAGGAGTTCGGGATGGAGCGGGTGGGTTAGGCGCAGCTCCTGCCCGTGGAAGAAGCTTCGATGGCAGGCATCGGCGCCCAACGGGGTCTACTGGGAGTACCCGTTCGGGTTAGACGACTGCCAGCGCCAGTGATCCTCGCACATCTGCGCCAAATCACGCCGTGCCGACCACCCAAGGTCAGCTAAGGCTGCTGAAGCATCCGCATAGCTGATAGCGGCATCACCGGGCCTCCGCGCTACTACTTCGTACCGGATAGTCCGTTCAGCTGCCGTGCTGAACGCTTTGATTACGTCCAGCACAGAAGAGCCTCGCCCCGTTCCCAAGTTCCACTTGAAAGCACCGCAATTGTTGGATACGTGGTTCAGAGCGGCAAGATGCCCCTCGGCGAGATCCATCACGTGTATGTAGTCACGGACACCAGTGCCATCATGAGTTGGATAGTCGGCGCCGAAAACGAACACTTTCTCCCGCAGCCCCACTGCAACTTGAGCAACGTAGGGCAAGAGGTTATTGGGCACTCCTCGTGGCGATTCTCCGATGAGTCCCGACTCGTGGGCTCCGACAGGATTGAAATAGCGAAGAAGTGCCACGCCCCAGCTGGGATCTGCTGCGCACAGATCGCTTAAGATGTCCTCAATCTGTTCCTTGGTGCGGCCATATGGATTGGTCGCATCCAAGGGCAATTTCTCAGTAAGTGGAACATTCTCAGAATTTCCATAAACAGTCGCCGACGAACTGAAGACGAGCCTACGGACACCAGCCTTCTGCATTCCTCGAAGAAGGTTGATTGTTCCAACGATGTTTGTCTCGTAGTAAGTGAGGGGATCAGCAACCGATTCTCCTACAGCTTTCAGCCCTGCAAAGTGAACTACGGCGTCAAAATCACCCCGATTGAGGACAGACTCGACAGCGCCGGCATCCAATAGCTCGACACATTCGAAGAGTATGGTCCCCCCGGTCAGACGTTCAACTCTTTTCAAGGACTCTTGGCTTGAGTTGGAAAGATTGTCCAGCACAACCACTTCGTGGCCCTGTTGGAGCAAGCAAAGGACGGTGTGCGACCCAATGTATCCGGCGCCGCCGGTGACCAGTACCTTCATATTTCGATTCTATTGCGAGGCAGCGGCCTGAACAGTTCGGTTACTTTTTTGTTCGATGAACTCTTGGCTACAGTCGACCTCGAGGGCTCTGGCTCGTCAACTGTCCGCATCCCCCGAAGCAGCCGCCCCAGGCATCGGCGAAATCGCCGACCGGCAAGCGGGTCGGGGCCACCGCATGCGGAGTGCATCCGCGCAAGGTAGGTTCAACCGAGAAGCCTACCCTGCCGCTACAACACCTAGCTGCTATGCAAAGCCGCTACCGCGGGACAGTTCGGCGTAGTGATGTGCTAGCTACGTGAAGGGGGCAGCTAGAATAGACTCGATCCGCAGCTCAGCTGTTGGCACGTCAGCGCAACAAAAATTATCAGGGGGACCCCGGTTTGGATCTACGCGACTACCTGCGAATGGTGCGGCGAAATTGGATTCTGATTACATCGTTGACTTTAGCTGGGCTTCTGGTGGGTGGGACGGCGACAGCGCTGACCGCTCCTACGTATACGTCCGAGGCAGAGCTCTTCGTCTCCATTCAGAATTCAGGGTCAGTCCAGGAACTCCAGCAAGGAAACACGTTCAGCCAAGCACGAGTGCAGTCTTATGTTAAGACTGTGTCCACGCCAGTTGTTCTGCAACCCGCGATCGATGCGCTGGGTCTGAACGAATCTGCGGAAGATCTATCCAAGCGAGTCAAAGCGAGTGCTGACCTAAACACGGTATTGATAAGCATTACCGCCTCCGATAAGTCTCCGGTCCAAGCGGCCGCAATTGCTCAAGCCGTCGCTAACAGCCTCGTGACCGCTGTCGAGTCTCTGGAACGCCCAAAAACTGGTGGCACCTCGCCAGTGGGACTTTCCATAATCACACCGGCGCAGGCTCCCACGAGCCCCTCCGCGCCAAATGCCAGGACCAACCTGCTCCTTGGCCTTGTAGTCGGCCTCGCTCTCGGCATCGCTGCCAGCATCACACGAAGCCTGCTGGATAGCCGCATTCGCGGTGAAGCGGACCTCCGCCATGCAACGGATGCCCCACTGCTAGGCGGGATATCTTTCGACCCTGCAGCGACTAAACAGCCGCTTCTGACGCAGACCGGCTCTCAAAGCCCCCGAGCTGAGTCATTTCGACAGCTCCGCACGAACCTGCAATTCACTAATGTCACAGGCAATGCCAAGACTGTGCTCGTTACGTCATCACTTCCTGGCGAGGGTAAGAGCACAACCGCAACAAACCTCGCAATCGCGATGGCTGAAGCTGGCCAGAGCGTATGTCTCATTGATGGTGACCTACGCCGCCCGATGGTCAACGAGTATCTCGGTTTGGACAGAAGCGCGGGTTTGACCACCGCGCTCATTGGCAACGCGGACATCAATGACTTGCTCCAACCTTGGGGTGAGGACAATCTATTCGTCCTCACCTCCGGCCAAATTCCACCAAACCCAAGCGAGCTTCTTGGCTCTACGGAAATGAGCAACCTGCTCGAACGTCTGGAAACTGTTTTCGATGCCGTAATCATAGATGCGCCTCCTCTGCTTCCTGTTACAGACGCCGCCGTTCTTGGACGGAACGTCGGTGGCGTAGTTCTCGTTGTCAGTGTCCAGAAAACGACTCAACAGGAAGTCCAGAAATCCATGGCCGCGCTGAGCATGGTCAACGCGAATCTTCTTGGCATTGTTTTGAACCGCCTTCCAATCAAGGGTCCGGATGCTTATGGATACGGCTACTACGGAAGCATTGAAAGCACTGCCAAAACTCGTCGGGCTCAACGCTCTGAAGTTCCCGCCCGGCTGGACGATTCGACCCCGGAGCCACCCGCCAGAGCAGCCCAGCGGTTCCCTGCCTCGCATATGGACGACATCCGGGGTTAGCTAAGGGTTCAGCTCTCTAGCGCTTGGGATCCTGGTCGGGTTCGATATATCTAACGGGACAGATTGGCCAATTCTCTTGTCAACTCCGCTCATTGGTACTAGGTGCGCTGAACGACAGCCGTAGTCCTCCAGACCCGCAGCCCCTATTATCTTGCTGCTCCGGACCAAAAATTGGACAGTTGCAGCGAAGATGCCGAGTTGCCAGCCACTCGCAGAAGCTCGCGTCACTCGGTCGAGTTGGCGCCGCTGTACCTTCACGCATCCCAGCTCGCAGTTCTTCTTTTAGAGACAAAGAGACCAAGACGCAAAGACCCTGACAGGCACTGTCACGGTTCTACTCAGGGGAATTCCTTTTGCCTACTTCGAACTGCAAGCCGCCACTGAGTGTCAGGCAAGAGGAACGGATTATCCGCCCTAAGCCGCCGAAGTGCCTATCCTCCAAGTAACGGGCATGGGCTGTAGGTCGCAACAACGCCGGCTATTCCAGTTAGACGTTCGGGCCCCCGGAAACGCTAGCTCCCTCTCTACGCAGTAAACGCGCATTCGGGCCGGAACGTCGGTGCAGCGGCCTCCCGGTCGACCTGCGCGACAACACCGTGAGTGAAACTGCAAGCATGAGGTACAGGGCAGCTTCTGCCAGTAATGCGCCTTGAGCACCTGCAAGAAATGCGCCCACCGGCCCCAGCCCAAAACCCAAGATAGTCACGACGATTCTTACTATCGTCGCCCGCCACGTAACGCCTTGGACGCGCAAAAAAACTGTGGGAACCACTGATAAGCCTGCAAAAAATCTGTTGAGGGCTGTCGCCCCAAACAGCCCCACCATAATGACCCATGTCTCGCCGAATAAACCAGCACCAAGTCGCGCAGGTAGGTTGGCTAGAACAAGGTACGTTGCACCCACTGTTACCGCCACCAACAACGACATCGCAGCCATCCTGCGCCAGTAGGATCTCCTTCTCAGCAGATGATTAGGGCGAAGATCCCGCAAAACCATAGTCCGAAGGAAATTAATGGCGAGGCTTGTCATGCCGAAGATGGACAATGCCGACCGATAAGCGGCAAGCTCAGGACCACTTGCGTAGAAATTGAGAATCAGAGTAATGGAATACCCGAGGACGGCCCCCAAGACAGCTTCGGAAACGAACGAGGAATTCAGCCTCCAGTGTCTCGCCAGCCATTGAATGCCTGCTCCGAATCTGGGCAGCAAACGAAAAGCAAACATTGCGACCGCGCCCAGCAGGGTAGCCGACGCGCCCAGGAATAAGAGCATGCCGCTACCGTCCAGGCCAAGCGTCCCCGCGACGAAAATACCCGAGCAACTGGCCACCGTATATGTCGCGTCGAGGGCGAGAAGACCCGCAGTCCGCCCAGTCGAGATAGCGGCAAAGCGCACGCTGTCTTGGATCAGAAGACCAAATTGGGCCACGGCAAGAGATAAGTAGAAATCGGCACTCTGTGGAATGGTAAAGGCCAGGGCTATCATGACGGCCCCAATAGCAATGGCAACTACCAGGGACAGACCAAGAGAATTCCCTCTTTCGTCCGCCGCAAAATTCTCCCGTGTTGAACGAACCAAAAGCGTTTCGCCGCTCAGAGCCCTCACGAGACTTTGAATCAGTACTGCTGTCGACAGCCCAAGGACAAAGGTTCCCAACTGCTCCGGAGAGAGAAATTGAGCGGCTAAAACAAGGAAAAGAATACTAGCTAGGCTGAGCACACCTTGATCTATAAAGCCCAGGGAGTATCTAAGGAGCCTCAAGTAACTTGGCCCTCAACTGATTTGACTGGAATAAGCAAACGAAGCAGTATCGCAGAATAGAGAAGTACCACAATAATATTCCAGAATATAGATCGCCCCAGAAATGCCATCATTCCGAAAGCAATAAATGGCACGAAGACATGGATTCTTCGCAGAAGCCCGGCGATTAGAAAAACACACGCGAACGCAATAGCAAAAATCAAGACCCTTACGAAAAGGTCGGGATCATACGCGTCGGCCCAAGGGTTTCCGGCTACACCAACATTCGTGAACTTACGTTCGGCGAACTCATCGGCGTACAGGGTGACGGGGTAAGGTCGCAGTGGAGAAGGTAACAATAGAACCCACTGTTGGAGTATGGAAGTCGCCCCCAGGGACTCTGCGGTATAGAGGCCCAGACTCAACGGAAGCAATGAACTGGTTGGCAGTATCCACTCATTGAAACCAACCAAATCGTTCGTAGACCACAAGGTTGGAAGCCAGGTAAATGCAGAGATTCCTAATATCGCGGCCACCGTTAGCCAGAGCTTATGACGGCCCGATTTAATTGCGAAGAAGGCGGCGCACAGGGCAGCCACCATGAGCACGCTGAAGTAATTCCGGGATCCCGCGATAAGACTAGGGCCCCAAAATATTCCTAGAATAGCCAAAGCCCTGAAGCGATACCTCTTGACTGTCATTGACACGCTGACCAAGATGATTCCGATCACCAAGGCCAATACGATACCAAAAAGCCCATTCCCCACCCAGAACTCTTGCTTGAAACTGTGACGACCACTGCTTAGAACAGCACCCAGGTTAGCGGCTAGGAACGCAGCGTCATGAAGACCAACGAGGAGGCCAGCCCAGAGAACGATCTCGATACGCTTGTGAACTGAATTGACACTGTTACGCCCGACGGCGGAAAACACTCTCCATCCATCCGCGAGGGCGTTTTGAAACTTTTGGGCAATACCGAGAACCAGAGTGAGTCCAAGTGCTGTGAGCAACGTAAGCGTCTGTTCATGTGCAACAGCTTCGTAGCTAGAAAGTGGTGGGCGGGGAAAGAACGTCACCCCATTTAATGCGCCAATATATGCCCCTAAAGCGTAAGGGTAGTTCAGCAGAGTTGCAATGGCAACGGCCCGGGCATTGCGGACCGCCAGCGCGGTGACGATCGTTATCACGGGCGCTAGGACCATCCCAACCGACTTCGACTCATTCCAAAGAAGGTATGCCGCGACGACTATCCCAACGCCAATGAGGCTGGTAATTGCCGCAGAATACGGGGCACGAATTGTCGCGGCTCCAGCCTCAGTTTGGTTCTGTATGAGTCTCACAGTGACTTGCCTATTATGCCCTCAGCCCGGCCGAGCAAGATCTGCCAATTGTCTTGGAAGGTCTCGCGACCCAGCCGGACATGCAGTATTAATCTTCCAAGCGAGCGGATGAGCAGTGTGCATCGCCCCCTCAACGAGTAGTTTCTGGCGAACACCCTGCCAGTGCCACGTGCGTAGTTACGTAGCCTGCGACGGCTATTCTCTGCCGACAGAGTCGGCATAGTGGCCTCAACAAGCGCGTACCCCGGGACGTAAACAACTGAATGACCTTGCTGAAGCCCGCGAAGCAACAGATCCGTACCCTCTCCAGACTGCCAGGGTGTATCCGCACCGAGCCCCAGAGATTCGTCATAGCCGCCCACTCCGCGGAGAAATTCAGGGGTGAGAAAATAGCACGCTTCTATCGAGCTTCGCCAGACGTTTCGTGGTGTTAGGTCTATTTGGCGGTCCGGGAAGTCAATGCGGTGTTCGCCATCGACCTCTTCGGGAAGCAGTCGTCCGCTTCCGGCGGCGGCACCTTCCCGGATTGCTTGCGTTACGGAATCGCTGACGTCACCATCAAGCCACACGTCATCGTCAGGCAGGAGAACGACATCCCATCCGTCACGAAGCGCCCTCAAACCCGCGTTGCGAGCCTTGGCCAATCCCGGCGGCGATGCAACAACCTCTATCTTTGAACGAAGAGGTCCGTCATAGCGCTCCAATAATTTCTGCGATTCAAGCCCCGGGCCTTGGTCTACGACGACAATCTGCAAGTATTCAAAGCGCTGCAGTTCGAGCGACCCCACAAGTCGCAGAATCCCCTCGCTTGGGCGCAAACTTGGAATCACGACCGAAACAGAAACCGGCTCAGGGCGTGAAGGTGCTTCCGATGCCATCACGGAGCCTCTACACTCGATCGGGCGGTGCTGTTCAACAATGACTCCAAGACTCGTACTCTGCTTGCTCTAATGGATTCACTCGCCGCGAAGATGCGAGCATCGTATGCCTCCCGGGCTACGGGATCTGTCATCAATCGCCGTACGATGTCCTCAACATCACTGGTTGAAAAGCTGTGCACGTTGAAGACAAAGTCGCCCAGTCCCAGATCCTCGAAGGCTCCGAATCCTTTCCGTTCGTAGGCCAGGTGCACCACGTAGTGGCCGGCCTGAATGGCCATCAAAGCAGCGTGCAGACGAACGGCGACGACCACTCGGGCAGATGTCGGCGATCCGATGAACTCGTCGTAAGTGCAGATCTTGGATGGTTTTAGGCTTCGAACTGCTAATTCGTCGTTATTGCCAGCCACTGCACTTTGGACATACCCATCGAAGTCACCGATTTGGCCGGCCAAGACGACGGCTCCTTCAGGTACACCGCCCCTGTGTTCACGCACGCTGATTACGGGCGTAAGAACGTTGACGTCTGGATGGACCTTCCGCTTCATCGCAAGCAGTGCCAGATCCGAGGCCCGAGCAACTTGTCCCACCCCGAATTGCTCAAGGCTTCGGTTGTCCCGTACCCAGACTCTGTTCAGCTTAGCGAGCAGGAACCGCAACGGCCGTCCGAACCCAAAGCGTGCTGGGCCAATGCTCTGCGGCAAATAGACAGTCGGCGGGATGCTGGCAGCAGCCGCCAGGAGTTGCGGGCCCATGACGAGCAAGGTCTTGAGACACTCGACTGGTGTGCCAAACCTGAGGTATCCACCACCCACTCCGACAACGAGGTCGTAGTCCCGGAATCTACTCAGAAGTAGACGTAGATATTTGGTGTCGTACCCCAAATAGGAGGGTTTCGAGCAGTATGACTTGAGCCCTGCGTAGCGAAAAGACTCCGGATACGAGGTGACCAGGTCAATCCGTGCCTCCTCACCGTGCACCTCGCGAATCATTTGCAAGGACTCGTCTACGAGAAGACCGTCCCCTCTGTTGATTGAACTGTAGCCGTGAAGAAGCAGAATTCGCGTCGCACTCATGTCAATAGACTCCTGTATATAGCGACGTGCCTGCTTACGCTCTCATCCCACGAAAACTTGGATGCCCAGCTTCTTCCCTGTTCACGGACGTCCCGCCGCCAAGCTGTGTCGTCAAGGGCTGCCACGATGCCGTCGCCGATAGCTTGCCTGTCGGTCCCCTGAAGTATCCAGGCCGGTCCGGCTACTTCCTTGAGAGACCCGCGGTCAGTTGTGATCACGGGCGCACCCGATGCCATGGCTTCCAATACCGGGAATCCGAAACCTTCGTAGAGACTAGGAAACACAAAGGCTGCGCAGCGACTCATGAGTGCCGCGCGATCCTCGTTGCTGACAAAGCCTAAATAGATAGTGCGAGTGGCTTTAGTAATTGCATCCATCGACTCCGAGAAGTTCCAAGCCGGCTTGCCAGCGAGGACGAGGCGTGGGAGATCGCGGTTGGTTTCTACAGCTTGGATCAGCTCGATGAGATTCTTTCTTGGCTCAATATTTCCGACGTAAAGGAGAAACTCTTCCGGGACGAGGCCAGCAATGGAGTCCGAGTATTCTTCGTTATGCGCGAACATGGATTGACTGATGCCATGGGGTATCACCGAGATTAGTGCTCTATCCAACTTGAAAACCGTTGAGACATCGTCTGCACTAGATTCTGAGACCGTTATGACGTGATCGCAGTTGCGGATAGCCGCGCCCACTCTGGCCCGCCAAATGAACTCCTGCTGTGAGCTCCTAGCAGTCGATATCCAACGGCTTGCCACGCCATGAACGGTCACGACCGAAGGCATCCGCGGAGAAAGAAGTGGGCCAGTATCTGCCACAAAATGTACGACCGATTCAGGTGCGTACTTCCTAGAGTCGATCGACTCCGTGACCATGGTTGAAATCGGGTTACTGCCCGATCGGAGACGATCTATCTCAACACCGTGCTCCGGAAGCCTGGTTGCAATTTCCCTGGCGTACGTCGTGTTGCCCCCGACATTCCGATCTAGGATTCGACTTGGCATAACGACCCTCACGGCGCAACACCCGCATGTCCTGAGTAGAGGCCGTGCCAAGCTTTTTCCTGACTCGACTCATTCATTGCATCGAGGAGATGAACAGACTTTTCAACTAGCATGGCGCGAAATTCGGGATCAAGATGAGACTTCTCCAGGGCTGCGACGACATCCTCAGGGGTAGTTACCTGGTAAGCTCCGGATTCCGCAAGGGCGTCTATCTCCCGGGCGACAATTGGCAGTCCTCGAGCCGCAGCGTCAAGAATGCTGATCGGAAAGCCCTCGTAAGCAGCGGTGTGAACGTAGTAGTCACCGGCGTCAAGCTCAGCGATCAACTCATCGCTTTCCTTCCATCCGGCTATCTGCACTCCTTGGGACGCTAATGACTGCCTGAGGTCAGGTTCCCCGTCTCCGATCCACCGAAATTCCCAATCAGAAAGCGTAGAACTGGAGGCAGCAAGTCTCGCGATCTCCCCAAAGAAGCTCGGATCCTTCTGTTTGCAAATCCGCCCAACCATGACCACACGCTTGACCCTGTTGGTCACCTCGTCTCGACCGTCTAGGCTCTCGAGCAGGTCGCAGCTGGGTGCATTTGGAACATAAACGCATTCGGCATTGGAATTGAGCTGCATCGTCAAAGTTCGTTCGTGGGGGGACAGTACAACCGTTGCATGAGAACGGAAACTCAGCATTTTCTCGGCGAACCTAAACAGCCACTTCTTAGCAGGCTCTAAGGTGACATCGTCAAACTTATAGCAGTGCGGCTGATAAATGATCTTTGCCCTAAGACGCGTGAGGCGGCCATAGGCGCCGGCCCAGCTTGAATGCAAGTGGACATAGTCCGGTCGAAATTCTGCGACAGCCTTGCGAACCTCTAGGGTTCGACCAATCGTGCCGCTCGACTGAAATCGACGGGCTTCCAAAACACCAGCCGAAAAATCTTGATCCTGGCCGTCAACTAGCAAGTAGTGCTGATGTTCGCTGGTCAGATCGACGAGCTTTCTTATGGCTCGGCTCACCCCACCATAATGACACTCCGTCACGTGCAAAATCTTGGCCATGTCCCCCACGAGAGCCCCAGACTCTCAGTCCTTTGGTTTGGTACGGATGATGTTCGTAGTTTCCCGACAACGCGTGCATTACGCAAGTAGCTGGTTGACCTAAGCTCGGTAAGCCGTAGGCCGGCCTGCCCAAAAAATCAGCCCTACGCTTGGGTCACACCCTTGGGAGAGTCTCGGGCTCGCCCAGAAAATGCTATGGGTTGCAGCTTCAGCGCGCCAACCCACAGTCGTAATGACGAAATCTTGAGAGGCGATGGAGCAGCGACCACTCGGATATGGAAGGCTTGAGACAGTCTACGCTGCAGAACATCCCTCTAGATGCCACCAACGTCCTGGGGTTAACAAGCAGGTTAATTGAGCTAACATCCTCGTTGGATGCTTGTGACCATTGGCGGCTCCATAATTGATGAAAGGCTGCTTCCTTTGGGGGAAAACGACTGGAGAATCCGCCACTCACGGCGGCTCGCGCTTGTAGATGGGTTCGTAGTCACGTGGGCTGTGATAGGTGCATACATCGGTAGGTTCGGCTACACGACGGATCCTCTTCCGTCGGATCACGAGTTTGCCTACGTTCTACTCTCTATTGGGCTCGCCATCGCATGGTGGTTCATGTTGGGTGCTTGGAGCAGTCGACATAGCCGGATACTCGGAGCCGGCCCCGACGAATATAAACGTGTCGCGGCCGCCACTCTTTGGCTGTTCGGTCTCGTTGCAATTGTTTCGTACGTTCTCCGAGTGGACACGGCACGTGGCTACGTGGCAATCGCGCTGCCAGTCGGACTCGCAGGTCTACTCCTTGCTCGCTGGCTGTTGCGCCAGCATCTCAGTGTCGCTAGGCAACGTGGGGGGAGCATGTCGCGTCTCCTCCTGCTTGGAGGCCCCAGCGCGGTAGCACATTTGGCCTCCTCACTTCATCGTGAAAAGCACGCGGGATACCTCCCCGTAGCTGCATACATTCCCGGCGGTCCGGAGAGCATTTCCGTCGAACCCGGCTCAAACCTTCCCATACTCGGACACGCAACCGATACGGCCTCAGTGTTGGAAGCTATTGACGAATGCAAAGCCGACGCCGTGGCGGTGTCAGCCGGCGTTCAGTTGCACCCTCAAACGATCCGGCACCTCGGATGGGAACTTGCAGCTCGCAATATTGGCTTGATCATGGCCCCCGCACTAACTGATATCGCCGGCCCTCGAATTCATACGCAGCAAGTAGCAGGTCTGCCCCTAATTCACGTAACAACGCCAACGCTGGAAGGGGGCCAGCGTGTTGCCAAACGTCTGTTCGACGTCGTAGTTTCCGGTCTCCTGATCTTGGTTACAGCACCTTTGATGGGATTCATTGCCGTCCTCGTTCGGGCTGATAGCAAGGGTCCGGTGTTGTTCAAACAAGATCGCGTCGGAATGGAAGGGCGCCACTTTCAGATGGTTAAGTTCCGCTCCATGGTTGTCGATGCTGAGTCGCGTCTTTCCGAACTCCAGCATCGCAATGAGGGCCAAGGAGTCCTTTTCAAGATAAAGAACGACCCTCGAATCACTCGCGTAGGCCTTACGCTACGGAAGTACAGCCTGGATGAACTCCCCCAACTGTTCAACATTTTTGCCGGATCTATGAGTCTGGTCGGACCCCGCCCCCCCGCTTCCCCGTGAAGTGGAGGCGTACGAGAGTGATGTACGCCGGAGACTCTTGGTCAAGCCCGGCCTAACGGGCCTATGGCAGGTTAGCGGCCGGTCAAATCTCTCATGGCAGGACTCTGTGCGACTAGACCTCTACTATGTGGAGAATTGGTCGTTGGCTGGCGATCTAGTGATCATCCTGCGAACGGTGAGGGCCGTCTTCCACAGCACCGGCGCGTACTAAGCGTGTTCTGATCTGACTCAATCCAAAAGAGGTTATGGCTGCATGTCCCCGAATTCTGGCAGTAACGTCACTCGTTCCAAGCGCAAGATTCGACAGCGCCTCAAAATTGCAGGCATCTGGTCAGCAGCCATAGCGATAGTCCTGATTGCCGCATCTGCTTGGCTTGGCTCAAGGGCGGCGATCGTAAAAACAGAACTGCATGCCGCCACTCAGTTACTTCCGAACCTCAAGACCGCAGTAGCCGAAAATGATGCGGTAGCAGCGACGGAAACAGTCGAGACACTTGTCCAACACACCGGAAAGGCGCGTGACGCAGCAAGTGACCCCCTCTGGAAGGCGGCCGCTGTCCTACCCTGGATCGGCCCGAATCTTCAGGCGGCCAGTGAAGTTGCCACGTCTGCCGACGATGTTGCTCGACTCGGAGCAACGCCACTTGTCAAAGCGTTTCAATCGCTCGACTGGAAGGCTCTCACTCCCACCAACGGTCCCATGGACCTTGCCCCGTTGGAAGCGGCTGCGCCAATGGTCGATTCGGCAGCTTACGCGGTCCGCGAATCGGTTCAGCGGCTCAACCACATTCCGACAGATAGCTTGATGGCAGAGGTTTCGGCACCACTCATTGATGCCCGCGAGAAGTTGACGGACCTTCAAGGCGAGCTCGATTCTGCCGCCGACGCAGCCAAACTTGCTCCCAACATGCTTGGCGCCAACTCGCCACGGCGGTACCTCTTGCTTATGCAAAACAACGCGGAGATACGAGCGACGGGTGGAATCCCTGGAGCCGTGGCAGTTCTCGACGTTGACAAGGGAAGCCTAAAACTTGAGTCGCAAACGAGCGCAGCGGCCCTCGGATCTTTTGTGCCTCCAATTGCCGTTGATGCTGAACAGCAAGCAATCTATTCAGGGCGGATTGGCAAATTCATGCAAGACGTCAACTTAACGCCAGACTTTGCCACAAGTGCCCGCACAGCCCAGGCCATGTGGGAAAAGAGCACCGGCGAGCGTCTTGACGGCGTGCTGTCGCTGGATCCAGTCGCGCTGAGCTTCATACTCGACGCTACGGGCCCGGTGCAGATCAAGGATCCCGTTGTTCAGCAGATTGGCCGTGATCTACCCGCGCAACTGACTGGTAAGAACGTCGTGCAGACACTGCTGTCAGATGCTTACGCCAAAATCGATGAGCCCAAGCTTCAGGATGTCTACTTCGCGGGCGCGGCAAAGGAGATTTTCGGGGCTCTTTCTTCGGGAAAGACCGACCCCAAGAAGCTTATGGAGGCCCTCTCAAGAGGCGCCGAGGAACGACGCATACTCTTGTGGTCCGCTGCAGTCGAAGAAGAGAGCACTATAGGTCAGTACGCTCTCGGCGGTATGGTCTCGGGTGCTTCCATTTCACCAGCCCAGTTTGGGGTTTACTTCAACGATGGGACTGGCGCCAAGATGGATTACTGGGTCAAACGCTCAGTTCAGATAGTGAAGGACTGCACGCGGGATGGCTACCGGGAGGTCACCGTCAGGGTCACCAGTACGAACTCGGCCCCGATCGACGCTGCCAAGTCCCTGCCAGCGTACGTCACAGGCGGCGGAGCCTTCGGCATCCCGGCTGGGTCAGTACAAACCAATGTCGTAGCTTATGGCCCCGTCCAGTCGAATATTGACACGGTTGTCAAAGATGGTGAAAAAGTACCGTTCGCAGCGCAGAGGCACAGTCAACGCGCGGTCGGCACATCCACAATCAGGCTTGCTCCCGGTCAAAGCACGACCCTTGACTTCAATTTCGGCCACATCGTCCAGGACTCGGAGCCGAAGGTAGTTGTTACACCGACGACACAGCCAGTCAAGGATGTGATCCAAGCCACACTAAGTCCACTTGTGAATAGCCAGGGACCGGCACGTTAATCCTTTGTAACGGGTATGGATTTTCTTTGCTGCTAGGAGCCATCAAATGGTAAGTTCTATTTGGGCAGCACACTGAGATTTCGCTTACGGTCACGTAGGGTCTCGGAAATCTCCAAACACCACGTCGTACCACTTAAGGTCTCAGGGGGGACACACATGAGGAAATCTCTTGCAGCGCTTACGCTTGCAGGCTCCATCGCACTTCTCGGCGCAGTTCCGGCCGTAGCAAACAACGCCAATTACCCGGCACCTAACACCAGCGTCGCCGTTTCCGACGCCTCCGTAGCTCCGGGTGAAGCATTTGTCTTCAGCGGCACGGGTTTTACTCCGGGTGAGGGCATCACGATCACCGTGACGCCGACGGGCACGCCGGCTGCCAGTGGCAGCAGCGTTTCTGCCGGAAGCCTTTCGGTAGCTGCGCGTATCCCGCTGGCTCCGTCTACCCTCTCGGCTACGGCTGACGGTAACGGCGCATTCTCAGCTCCGATCGTCATCAACGAACCTGGCGCGTACTCGGTTACTGCTACCGGCAACTCATCCGGTGTAACTGTAGGCCCGGTAACTGTTGTCGTCGGCGGTGCCGCACTTTCCAACACTGGTGGGAGCACCGGAACCGGCACTGGCACCGGTCTGGCTAACACAGGCGGGGTTCCGCTGGCTAACACTGGTGCTGACTCCAGCCTCATCCTGTGGTCCCTCGTGGGCGCAGGTGCATTGGCAGCTGGTACGGCATCCGTCGTAGTGGCTCGCCGCCGCGCAAAGGGCACTGAAGTTTCTGCCTAGTAACACCTGAACCACTCTAGGGTGGGTTGCTGACAAGTTCATTGTTGGCAGCCCACCCTTAGTTTGTGTTTACTCATCCCGCGGCGCTGTGGTATCCATAGGAACCATGGGGCGGCATTGGCAAAGACGTAGGTGGAGTGTCGCCCTGCGTAACCCTTCTTTGCTGCCATCTCTGGGACTCGTCACCTTTCCGAAGTATGTCCTGCTCGGCCTCCTGGCCGTTGCGGCTTTTAGCGCCAGCATCTGGGCTCTCGCTCGAACTACCTGAAGGCCCGATTGAAAAACTCATTGTTCTGGCGAGCAGGACTGGCAAGCTACCTGATTGCCCTCGCTGCGGTCGGCTTCTGGCCGACACCTGTAGATAAACCAGTCCAAGGAAATCTCGCCGCTCTTCTGAAATTCCTCCACAGTAACGGGGTGCCCGGCTGGTTTGACTATCACTTCGTCGAGGCCTCCGCCAACGTAGCCTTGTTTATTCCATTTGGAATTCTGTCTGCAATGGCACTCCCAGCAAGATCGTGGTGGCAACTCTCCGTGTTCGGCCTGCTTGTCTCCGTTTGCATGGAAGGGGTACAACTGCTCTTCATAGCGGGCCGCTTTTCAAGCTTCATCGACGTTGTCACAAATACAGTCGGAGCCGTCATTGGCATTTCATTAGTCCGCCTTATCGCGCTAGCACTGCCTAAAATGCCGGATTGCACGGCACAGCCCAGGTAGGTTGGCTTCCTAACGGCACCCACAACGCTTCACTCAAACTTTAGGGTTTCTTGCCCCCCCCCAATCCGGGGGACTAGATGGCATGCATCGGGCCTCTCCCCCGACCCAAGCGACTGCTCCAAGGTGAAAACTATCGTGAAGTAGGCATCAGCTTTCCGCTCTTTGCGACAGGCACCCAGTATGCGCCAGCAGGGCCGGGCGACAGCAACCTCACTAGAACTTGTTTCTGTCAGCGCGACTCCACCAAACCGGGTATGAGCCCTGCAGCGGCGCCCGGAGGTTCCCTGTGGGCACAACTCCCACAAAGGCTAGAACGTAAAGCATGCAGGCGCCCTGTTGTGAGCGGCAGACTTCCCCACGGGACTGAAGCCCTTCTCCCGGACGTGCCGCTGCAACGTTTGCCCTCAGAACAGCCTCTAGCCCTAGACGTACGCCAACCGCCTCCAGCGCGCCATAACGAGCTTACGGCGCGGCCAGAGCCTCCTTGAGCACCGGGACCAGGGCTACGGCGTACTGCTTAGTGGTGTGTACGGTGTCCCGCTTTACCGGAACGTTCTGAACGAACGCCGGGCAATAGTCGGTCGAACCACAGAACCAGCCGCGCGTATCAATAAACTTGGCTCCCGCTGCCATCGCCGCTTCAGACATCGCCGCGGCGGTGATGTAGAAATTTTGGGGGATCTGGTACATACAATCCCGTGGAGTACTCGTTCGTGTGGCGCATTCGGCAGGTGCTTTGCCGGACGGCGGGGCCGTTATTACGACAAGTTGCGCACCGCTCGGCTTCAACGCTGAATGGATACTTGTCGTCGCGTTACGCCATTCGGGGCCTGCACTTGCCTCGGCCGTCCCGGATGCCAGGCGCCCGAGAACTCCAGACGTATTGGTCAAGAAAATGATTGAGGGTTTGATTGTGTTGATCTCAGCTATGGCGGCCGACCTGAATGCGCTGCATTGCTCCGTGAAACCCTCACGGTCGTCCTTCACTTCCAGATCCAGCATGACGCAACCAGCTTTGGTCATGCCACGAATGTTGTACTCGTCTGCCAGTGCCTCACGGAGGGTGGGCAGCAGGGTTATTCCGGTGGAATCCCCGAATACGACAGCTGTCTTAGGCTTCCCTGTGTCGTAAATGCAGGTGGCCTTGGACAGGTCAGTATTACCCTAGCCGTCGCGATCTTCGTCCGGTCTGCCAGCGTCCATTATGTTATCGAATGAGGGGCTCAACGTCGGCCACGACGTTGCAGCCAACGCAGAGTTAATCTCAACCTGCAGCCGGGCCGCATTAGTGTTCGTTGCGGGACGATCAGATGAGGCTTTCGTGGGAGATGCAGGAGCCGGCACCCCGGCCACGATAGCTGGCGCTGTGTGACGTAGGGACAGTGGCACGACGACCACGACGCCCACCGCAAGCGCTCCCAGCACGAAGAGCGCCGACCGTGAAGTCCCGTGGACGGCTTTCCCGCTACGCCGCGGTCTCCACCCTCCACCCCTGTACGCCCGCATTAGATACCTTTGGGCTGGTAGTTCGATGAATTCATATGACGTCCACGCCAAGAATGCGATCAGTACTAGCACCACGGGGTAGTACATAAGGTCATCTTTCGGCCACAACGCGCCAATCAAGATGATCACGGGGAAGTGCCAAAGGTATAGCGAGTACGAAGCATTTCCGATGTAAGCGGAGACCTTGTTGGTCGAGCGTGAATCCAGGTACATTGCCACCCGTTCCAGCCACGATGATGAAAGCCGTTGAAAGCACGGGAAGCCCTGCCCAAGGCGCGGGGAACGTAAAGGATTTAGTGATAATAACGAGGCTCAGCGCCACGCCTGCCACGCCAGTCCACCCCAGGACAGATCGAAGCGTTTGCCCAATGGTATTGAACATGGGCGCAATGACGGCAAGTAGCGCTCCAACGCCAAGCTCCCATGCGCGGGAAGCCGTCGAAAAATAGGCCCAAGGTGCGTGGGTTGCGATCTCGGCCATCGCCCAAAGAAACGAAACAAGCGCGAGACCGAAGAGAACGGTCGCTAGGGGCGTATCTTCGTCGAAGCGCCGACGCACCGAACTTGGCAGCGATACCCAAGACCAGGACGAGGACCCAAGGCCAAACAAAGTAGAACTGCTCTTCAACGCCAAGAGACCAGTAGTGCTGCAAGGAAGAGATCGGGCTGTCTTCGGCCCAATAGTCCGTGCCGCTCGAGGCAAAGCGCCAGTTGGCCGAGAATAGAAGCGCCCATACGCCGTCCTGAAGCACGCCACTGGCTCGCGCGGCGAAGAAAACGAAGTAGCTAGCTGTGACCGTAATGACTATGGTCGCGGTGCTGGCGGGGAGAATTCGAGCCACCCGCCGGACGTAGAAGTCCCTAAACGAAATCGTGCCCTTCATCTCGTGTTCCCGCATCAGGCCAAGCGTTATGACAAAGCCCGAGATGACGAAGAAGACGTCCACACCAACGAATCCTCCTCCCGGCAAGCCGGTTAGGTGGTTCGCGACGACAGCCAATACCGCGACAGCGCGGAGCCCATGGATATCAAGTCGTTTACTGGATGGCTTCCTCGCGCGTTGACTTGAGAGGCTGGATTTGGTCAGCGTCGATTGCGCCATGTTTCCCCCGCTGTTGGATCTGAGACTAGGTATATCCTACGGGACCAATTCGAAGGCTACTTATTACCAGTCCTGGACCTTGTAATAAGTAGCCGCGAAACGGGCCAGATTGTGCGTCTAGTCGAAATCCACGCCAAGCATTCAATAATTTTGAAAAGTAGCCTTATGATTATGCGGGCGGCACGCTCCAACTCAATGTTGCCCAAACAGGGGCGTGCCGCTCCCTCGTGAACTTGGGTACCTGAGTGCAGAACCAAGGACTTCTGCAAAGAGAACCAGCATTGCTGCTGTAGAAAGGACATCGCTTGCCATACATCGACATCAATCCTCAGAAGTCAAAGCCGAAGTGGCCTGCCTACGCTGGGCTCACAGCCCTCCTCGTTGCAACTATCGCAGTCGTGTCCTATGTGCTGACACATCACTAACCCCACCCAACCTCCCGCGCCCGCACTCCATCAACGATCTCCCGCCTACATGATTGTGGTGGACGTATGGCTCGCCAGGTAGTGGCACCACGGTGCCGTCGGCGACGCTGGCGGCCTGATGCCGGAACGGCTCGAGCCACTGTCGGCGAAGCTACGGGCGTTCGAACAGCCCTCCGAGGAAGCGCGTCAAATCCTCGGCGACTCTCTCCGGACACTCCCAGAGCACCAGATGACCGGTCGCCTCGTAGATCTGGACTCGTGCGCCCTTGATGCGGCCAACCAGGGTTTCCTGATGCTGTCGCGGCACAAGGTGATCGTGGGCGCCCCAAAGCATCAGCGTCGGGACGGAAATCTCGCCGGTCTCCGTTGGAGGAACGGCCTCGCAGAATCCTCGCAGTGAAGCCTTCCAAATCGAGGCTGGCATGGCTAGACCGTCCTGTACTCGGTCCTCAATGTATGAGGTCGGCACGGCGTGCAGCATTCTGTACCAGGCCAAAGACTCACGAACCCAGTTCTCTGAGATCGGGTCAGTAAGCCGCTCCACCTCGGCCGCAAATGGTGGCCTTCCGTGGAGCGTCAGGGGTGCGCCTACCAACGTCAAGGATGCGACACGGTCCGGATGAGAGACAGCGAGTTGCTGGGCTACGTAACCACCGCTGGATGAACCCAGGACATGTGCCTGTTTGGCGCCGAGCACCTCCAGCATGCCGACGACGTCCTCAACAACGTTAGGAAGCGAGTAGCCGCTGCTGGGTTTGTCGGCCGCGCCATGACCCCGCAAGCCAGGTGCCACAATCACCAACCCCGGGAGGGCCGCAATGAGGCGATCGAAACTCCGCCAGGATTCGCCCCAGGCGTGTAGGAGCAGCAGTGGTGCGCCGCCGTCGTCGGCTGTTTGTTCAAGGTTCCCTTGCACAAAACAAGGCACGCTGATCCCGGTGTTCAGGGATAAGGTCCTGACTTCGGACTCCATTGCCTCAGCGTACGCTCGCCCGGCCGCTGGCAGGAAGGATGTGCTAACCCCGCCCAACCTCCCAAGCCCGCATTCCATCCGCGATCTCCCCTGCATGGGTGTGGTGGAGGTAGTGCTCGCCGGGGATGGGCACCACGGTGCCGTCGGTGACGCTGGCGGCCTGGCGCCGGTGCAGCTCGAGCCACTCCGGGTTCTGTTTGTTCTCCGCAACCGCGAACAGCAGCAGCGGCAGATCCTTCGGGAAGCCGGTTCCCAGGGCGCGCTGGAAGTTCGAGCCTATGTGCTCCATCTCGTTGAGGTACGTGGGCGACATCGAATTCCGGTTGGTGAGCATCTGCATTTGATCATTTGCATAGTCCGAGTAGGCGGGGTTGTTGTCGTCCGCGAACGCGATAGCAGTGAGTACCCGGAGCAGGCCAAGGTTCTTCGCCGCTGACATCAGGCCCGTGGGGAATTGCGTATCGGTGCCCGGTTGCCACAGTGGTCGTCGCCAATGCCAGCGCCACCACGGCTCCGATGGCGGAGACTGTCACGAGCAACTTTTTAACTGACCTCTTCAAACATCCTTAGCAACAGCCGGACCCAGAAGAGTGAGAGCATGTACCGGAGGAGGAGCATGACCGGTCTTATGTTGCCTCTAGAATGTTCTTTGACTTGACAACATTCGCATTGGGGGAACTACTTGCATAACGTCACCGCTGCCAACGTGCGCCTGGACAGCCTTACGGGCCTTCGTTTTTACGCGGCCTTGATCGTGGTGCTCTTCCACACTGCAAAATACTTGGAACCGGCAGGGCCAGCTTCTAAGGTCGTCGGCCTCGGCTATACCGGGGTGAGTTTCTTCTTTGTGTTGTCCGGTTTCGTCCTTGCCTGGTCGAGAAAGCCAGGACTGCCCAATTCTCAGTTCTACTGGCGGCGGTTCGCTAGGGTGTGGCCGCTGCATGCCCTTACGACCATTTTCGCTATGGTCACAGCCCTATTCATCACCGGCGCAACCATCAACTGGGCTGCTCTCCCTGCTGTCCTGACGCTCACGCAAGGATGGTTCCCGGCGGGCGACATAAGGTACGCCTTCAACGGAGTCTCGTGGTCCTTGTCCTGCGAGATGTTCTTTTACCTGGTGTTCCCATTCGCGTTCCAAGCTCTGCGGTTCCTGCGTCCGGCGCGAGTCATGGTCATAACTGCTGTATCAATGGTTGGCGTCGCAGGGATCTGCGTACTGGTGTTTCCTACAAGCCAGTTGGGGTACCTGCTCTACACCCTTCCCGCGTTTCGACTGGGTGAGTTCATCATTGGCATCTGCTTGGCTACCTTGATCAAAAATGGCTGGACTCCTAAGTTCACCCTCAGTCATGCCCTGCTCTTCTCAGCGGGGCTTTACGCCATGATCATGCTGGCAACAGACGTGGCCTTGAAGGATCCGGAACGTATGCCGTACGTGGTTGCGGACCTTTGGATGCTGCCCGGGTTTGCGGCTATCATCGCTGCTGCTGCTTCGCGCGATATACGAGCCACAGGCGGTCACTTCGCGGCCCGCCCCATAGTCAAGCTTGGCGAGTGGTCATTCGCGCTCTATCTGGTCCACGAGCTGTTCATTCTCAGCGCAGCTCCTGCAATCAATAGGCTTCCGAACGTTGCAGGAATCCTCGCCTCTGGCGTGGTGCTCATTGCTGCGGTTCTTGGATCAGCAGCTTTGCATGAGTGGTTCGAGCGCCCGGTAGAGAAGCAGATTAGGCATTGGGCTGGACGTGGAGCAGTGCGACCGTCCAGGGGCCGCAGGGCCTTTGTCAGGTAGCACCGAAGTTCACCACCTAATCGCTCTCGAAGAGCACGCCGAAGCCAGAGAGCGGCGAGGATCTGACAAAATCGGGAGCCAAGTTGTCGAAGGCGATGCCTAGGGGCCCTCCAATTGTCAGCCCCCCCCCCCGAAAGAGAGAGTGGTCCTGTCGTGGTCTTGTTCGGGTGGAACTGCAGCTCGGTGTTGGAGGCCACCTGCGCCAGCTGTACCACTGTCAGGGGATATTCGAACGGAAACTCCGGATCCAGTCGAACTACCGGAACACGCTGTACCAGTTCAGCTTCGTCTCTGATTGTGAGGAATTCCGCCCTAAACATGTCGCCGTTTCCGTATGTGACGCTAACCAGCCGGCCCATCGGCGGACATTCCACCTTGCAGTCAGCGTCCGGTTCGATTACCCAGCAATTGTCGATAATGGAAGCACGCGGCCTGCCCGACGTGGTCGGCATCTCAAAGTTCAATTGGAGCTCACCGTGCGCGTTTTTGGAGAACCACACTATCTTGCGGTCCCCGGCCTGAATAAGCACGTCAGTGTCGAGAAAAGCATTACCGCCTACGACCGCGAGGATCGACCTTCGCATCCAATCAAAGCGACCGGACACTGAGAGTCCGCGGCCTTTACCTTCGGCCTTATAGCGCCTCAGTTGGTCATCGGTGTAGCTTCCGTTGTCTGCCTTATCTGCATGCTCCCGGCAGAGTGCAATCATCCCTTCAGGACGATGGTGCTTTTCCACTCTGAACGGAGGATCAAAGTGATGCCACGTCAAATATGGGCTTCCGCAGACATCCCCATCTACATCGATGGGACAGTGAAACCCCACCTCCTCCCTGAGGATATCGAGCACCTTGCTAGGAATCTTTCGCGTCACCATGCACCTCAGTAAAGCCCAGGCGTAGCGGATATCAAAAGACCCGGTCCTCGCGTTTCATTCGGCGTGACGCGGGTCGAGGAAACAGCTAGGTACCCGTGCACTGAAGCTCAATTGGTTTCGACTTTTGGGGGACTCATGCACGCGGAAATGGTCTGGACGCTGTCTGTCGTTGGTGCCTTCGTTGCTGGTGTTGTCGTGATCATCGTGCGGGAGTCCTCAGAAAAGATGCCATCGCCGGCCACTCAGTGCCCCAGTGCCAGCATGAATACTCAGAGCCCGAGACCGGCAACGCCCTGAGACGGAGCGTGGTGGGGCTTCCCCCGCCCGCCCCGCTAGGTGCGCGGACCTGTCGATGGAGCGGGAAGCCACCGCCTTGGGTAGCCAAGATTGCGCCTGTGAACACCCTTTCCACACCACCCCCGCCACTGACTGGTACGGCCTTACGGCTTAGTAGACGTCATTGGGGAAGCTTCCCTGTGTGACCACGATCCTGTCGACGTCGACCTCTTCCAGGCTCGCGGTTCCGTTGGGGTCGGTGAACGGGTTCACGGTGAGCCCTGTTGATGCTGCGGCAACAGTGGTCGTGACGATCTTCCAATGCCACTGATCATAAATCGGCCGGTACTCTGTCGAGTTCATCAGGGCCGAGACGGTGTCAACCACGGACACCCGCCCTGCTGTTGCTGGCTTGCCTGATGGGATGTCCATGCGGACCGCCACCGTCACGTCCTTGCCAGCGACGAGCGCGGGCGGGATGGTCTGGAACAGCTTCGCGGAAGCGTGGGCAGCCGTCTTTGCCACCTTGTAGCTGTATCTCTTGGATTTCTTTATGGCCGTGGACTGCGAGTGGGTCACGTTCTTTCCGTACCATCCGGCCAGGACGAACCCGCCTGGCACGCTGGTGCCCGTCAAGTCCCCATTGGTGAGCATGTTGCGACGGGACGTGTAGAGGCTAGGTGTCGTGGAGGTGGCTGGCTGCCCCACTGTGGTGTTCTGGAAGTGCCGCATAACCTCGGCAAGCCACACGAGATGGCCAGCCGCCGTGGGGTGCAAGCCGTCACCCTGAACAAGAACGGTGTTGACGTCCCGCCCATCGCGGAGGACCACCATGTGCGCATCAATGAACGCGTAGCCGCGTTCGGCGGCGATCCTGCGGTACATGTCTACACGGACGCCGGACTTCTGCGCGGATGCGCTGCTGCCCGGGTTCTGAGACATAAGGACGACTGACGCGGACGGAGCCCAAGTTCGGATGGTTTCGAGGTTCTGGACGTACCGGTCCCGCATCTGCCGTAACGTGTCTGTCGAGAGCTCGTTGTGGCCGTGGGAAAAGATGATGACGTCCGCGTTTGCCGGGGTGACCAGCGTGGCGTAGCCGGTAACCGGGTAGGCAGAATCCTTGCCAGCAACAGAACCCATCCACAGGTTGATGTTGCGCGCACCTGTACCGGTGATGGTGACAGGGTTGTTGTAGGCAACGCTCCCGTCGCGGTACCAGCGCGTCACGATGTTGTGCGTAGGAAACAGCGCCGCCAACTCTGCTGGTAGGCCCATGCCCCACGTCGTGGTTGCGCCTTGGGCCACGGTTGAATCCGAGATGATCAGGATATTGACATCGCTGGCACCCGTGTAGATGCGACCCAATGCATCCTGGAGCGCGGAGGTGGTCGGGCCGTACTTCGCCACCGCCTCGGTCTTGTCCAGCTTGGCTGTGACCGAGGAAGTATCAGCCTTCCCCGCGAGGGCAGCAGCGCTGGCATAAGTGGCATTAAGCGCCGTGGCGCCCGGCTGAGACGGATTGCACCTAGTTACAATCGGGGACCTGTCCTCGCGAAACCTAACGATCCGCCAGTGCACGAGGCTGCGCCAGCACCGCCGTCGTGCGTTTCTGATCGCTTTCGCGACTGAGCCTAACCCCGCCCGACCTCCCAGGCCCGCATTCCATCCGCGAGCTCTCCCGCGTGCGTGTGGTGGAGGTAGTGCTCGCCGGGGATGGGCACCACGGTGCCGTCGGTGACGCTGGCGGCCTGGCGCCGGTGCAGCTCGAGCCACTCCGGGTTCTGTTTGTTCTCCGCAACCGCGAACAGCAGCAGCGGCAGATCCTTCGGGAAGCCGGTTCCCAGGGCGCGCTGGAAGTTCGAGCCTATGTGCTCCATCTCGTTGAGGTACGTGGGCGACATCGAATTCCGGTTGGTGAGCATCTGCATTTGATCATTTGCATAGTCCGAGTAGGCGGGGTTGTTGTCGTCCGCGAACGCGATAGCAGTGAGTACCCGGAGCAGGCCAAGGTTCTTCGCCGCTGACATCAGGCCCGTGGGGAACTGCGTATCGGTGCCCGGTTGCCCGGGGACAGAGGTATCGATGCCCACAAATGCGCTCACCTCGTCCGGGTAGCTCCTGTAGAGCACAACGTTGCCGGCATAGCGAGTACAAACTGAACGATGCGATGGATGGCCGGAGGTCTCGGTTGGCGGCAAGCGCGTGGGGCGCACTCTGGGGCGGCCGTAACGATTTCGTCGATTCGCGCTACACGTTGGCCGTGTAGCTCACAATGTATTTGGGCGGCAGGGTGCCGCGCGCGCCATGGTCACCTTTCGACTCTTCGGATCCTGGCGATCGAGCCAGGGACATCTATGAGCAATGACTACCATTTACCCGATGGATCGCCGCGCTATGGGAATCGGGCGGACACTGCTGGAGAGCGTTCCCCGTCGGGTGCAGCAGCCCGAGTCGACGAAGCCGCGGAGGGCGCAGCGCGCTTGAGCTTGGATGATATGGCTGCTGCAATCGATCGCCGATTGGAGAGTGCCTGGGCGGAGGTTCCAGATCCTTCCGTAACGGCACTTAGGAGAGATCACCCAGAGGAGCTAGCTGCCGCGCGTGCCCTGGTGAACTTGCATCTGGGATCTCAACGTCAGTGGCGGTTGAAAGCGCAAGACATCCGCGATAAGCGCTTGGCAGCTACGACGGGTCGCAGACGTGCTTCTGGCCTTGCACAAAAGATCCTTCTGTTGCGCATTGGACTCATCATTGCCTTGATCGCTCCGCCGGCATACATCGTGAGCACGAACCAAAACGACCTCGTCAAACTTGTGGTCACGGGTGCCGTCTGTTTGGTCGCTGCTTTCGTCGGGGGCCATTACCTCACCGTGATGGCACGAGTGCCAGTAATGCCGACTATCCGCGGCCCTTGGCTGACCGAAATTCGCGAAGACATAGTCAATGCCACACTGGTGGCCATCCTGCTTAACAAGGGCATCGTTGTCCAAGGCACCACCGTCGCTGCTGCCAGACGCGGCTGGGAAAGCGTACAGGTCGCGGCGACGGCCGTGGGTGATATCCGCGGATGAAGCGTGGCCCGAAAGCCAGTCACGGCCTGTCAGATCAGGCTGCCCATCCCCATGCCAGAAACGTTGATCGGAAATCATTGCTTTCTGCATCCACGCAAGGTACCCGTGGCGGACGTACCAACGTAAACGAAAGGCACTGACCTCGTCCAGGTACCGGATGGCCTACTGAATCCGGTAAAGGCGTGCTGGGCGATCCGTCGTTGGCGTCCGGACCGCCAACCTCTCGCTGCTCCGCCCTATTACCTAAGAAAGAGATCATTACCTAAGAAAGAGATCGTCCGCCGTGCACGAGCTGATCTGAGCTGTGGGATTGGGGATGACGTTGCAGTTCAGTTTCCCATCTCTGACGGTGACCAGTATTGTCCGGGGACTCAAGACGCCTGGCACCTCAATCTCCCCGCCGTCCTCCAGGGAGATTTTTACATCCGAAGTTCGATCACCCGCCGACACGCTCGTGAGTACTTCACCGGTGAAACTCGATCTGGCAGAGAGCGACAGCACAACTTGGCCCGTCTCACCGGGCCTAAGGTTATACGCCAACGGACTATTGGGCTGCCCGGTTCCCGCGGCACCCAATGTCGTCTTGTCAAAAAACGCAGGTTCACCAGAATCAAGCAATAGTCTGCCCGGCTCGGCGACAACACCAGAGTCACCGGACTTATCACATTCGACTATATAAGCAGACCCCACTGGACTTGACTTAGTGGCATGACCGCGTATATTCGCTACAGCCAGAGACCCTCCACCCCCGGCCGAATTCCGTAGTTCAATGAGATAATCCCTTTGAAACTGGAAGCCGTACCGCCGCAACCATTCCTCCTGTTCCTGCGTGCAAAGAGTTCCGCCGGAAGGAAAGGATCCTATTGGCGCCCCAACTGGTAAGGCGAAGTGTGTGACCGATTCCGCACGATATGGCTTCATTGCAGCCTTAAGAGACTGCACACTCGATTCATCCTTGAACAAGACAGGGAAAACAGAAATGACCGCGGTAGTCACGGTCACCACCGTCACCGCCAACGTCCACATGCGTCCAGCGCGTGACTTCCATACAGATGTCTTCTTTGGGTCCTTGAGCCCCGCTTCTTGAACGTGTGGAGGACCAGGCACTGGTTCCGTTGACTTCACAGGAACTTTTGCAGACCCGCCGGGGTCCTCCCCGCGAAGGCCTACCACTTTCCCATTCGGAACGAGTTGGCGGTCCTCGGCCTCAGCATGGGGATTGCTTTGTTGAACAGGTTTCGAGTTATCGGACTTAGCCATGTCTGCTCACCGACAACAGTTGAGGGATCGAGCATATCTCTCGAGCGCTATACTTCTTGGTCTTTGGTGGATCTGGCGGGCATAATGCCCCACCATCAATCCATAGAGTTGTTCGCGGTAGGGATACGTAGGAAGCAGCCCCGGTTGCAAGCATGGAAACCGTAACAGGTATTTCTCGTTCCCCATCAGCACCCGCTACCGTCGCATAGACGCCCCCGGTAACCGTACCTACGGGAAAAGGAACTTTAACAACAAGATCGACATTCGACGTTTCGCCTGCAGCCAGGTTAAAAACTGCAGGCATTCCCTCTGGAATATTGCGGGTAAGGTCCTCTCCATAGATCGCAGGACCGCCGAAGATACCGATGCCTGCTCCTGCAGGTATTACAACCTCCCGGGAATTTGCGAATCCCGCTGTCGCACCTCCCGACCAATCGTTGTAGTTGGTACAAGTGATGCTGTAGCCGGCATCAGAAATCGGCGCAAACTCAGCTTTCAAACGTATGTCCTTGAACGACAGCGACTGCGGGGAGGTCGACTTATTCGTCAGGGTGACCGATCCCAGATGCATCCGACCATCCACTGCATAGTCTCGGACGTAGTTCGGAATAGCGTTCGCAGCTAGCCACTCCCTCTGTTGCGGCGTGCAGCCGGGAGTTTTATTGACACAATTTTCGAAAGCCTCAATGGTGGAATAGTCGTTTCTCAGACAACTGAGACTGACCAACCGGGCGGGCTGAACGGGAAACTCTTCGATCTTCGCTCCAGCCTTGACTATCCATTGCTCGCTCATCACCATCATCTTCGCTGGCTGGGACACATCAACTGACAAGTCTGCAAGCGAATCCGGCCCCGTTGGGGACGCAAGTACCTGCTGCGGAGGCGAAGACGTACCTGCGGTGGCCGAAGGCGTAGCAGTGGTAGAAACAGAAGGAGACTGAATAGCCCGCTCGGCCACCTGCCCATCCGCGACATTGGATTTCTGACTCGTAAACCAAGTCACGCCGGCCGCGCCCGCCACCACGATCGCCAAGCCTGTGCCTAGGCCACCTAGGAGCTTAGAAACTCGACTCACCATTGAAATGCCTCAATTCAATAGCTTGCACCCGTTTAGTACGCACCAATTTCCCACGTATCGTCCCGGAGAGGTGCGTGTTGTTGGAGCATATATGGTGGGAATTGGGCATGGCCATAGACTGAACGACAAAATTGGTGCCCGTTATTAGGGTTTCGTCTCAAGAAAGCGTTGACGGAGTCATCGTTCCGCGGGTTCGAAAAGCTCACTGCGGTTCGAAGGCAAGGCTCGTTCTGCAAAATCATCTGTGCGGGAGCGGCGCGAACGTGCAATCTTCATCGTGAGGCAGATCCATCTTCCCAACCCATCAGAGTCTTGCGCCAGCACCGCCGTCGTGCGTTTCTGATCGCTTTCGCGACTGAGCCTAACCCCGCCCGACCTCCCAGGCCCGCACTCCATCAGCGATCTCTCCCGCGTGCGTGTGGTGGAGGTAGTGCTCGCCGGGGATGGGCACCACGGTGCCGTCGGTGACGCTGGCGGCCTGGCGGCGGTGCAGCTCGAGCCACTCCGGGTTCTGTTTGTTCTCCGCAACCGCGAACAGCAGCAGCGGCAGATCCTTCGGGAAGCCCGTTCCCAGGGCGCGCTGGAAGTTCGAGCCTATGTGCTCCATCTCGTTGAGGTACGTAGGTGACATCGAGTTCCGGTTGGTGAGCATCTGCATTTGATCATTCGCATAGTCCGAGTAGGCGGGGTTGTCGTCCGCGGAGGTCAAGGCCGTGAGCAGCCGCAGCAGGCCAAGGTTTTTCGCCACCGCCATCAGCCCGGTAGGGAACTCCGTATCCATGCCCGGTTGCCCGGGAACGGAAGTATCGATGCCAACGAATCCAGTAACCTCATCCGGGTAGCGTTTGACGTAGTCGATGCCGTAGATGCCGGCGATCGAGTGTCCCATCAGGATGTAGCGGTTTACGTGCAGGGACTGCAAGGCGCCGTGGACTTCCTGCACGATGTTCTCAGTGGTCCGCTCACGGTCGGTCCCGTCGCTCAACCCGTAGCCGAAAGGTTCCACCACAATCACCCGATGGTCCTTGGCAAGCTCCCTCACCAGCGGCGCGAAGTCCAGAACAGGCGACGACGTTCCAAACCCGGGCAGGAGGACGACGTCTTTGAGCCCGCTACCGGTCACCAGGACGTTCATCTTGCTGCCGTTCACATCGACCCGCTGGCCATAAGACTCGATCTTGCTGCTCTCGGCGTCGCTCGCCACCACGTTCACCACGGTGGTGGTCGCCAACCCCAGCGCCACCACGGCTCCAATGGCGGAGACTGTCACGAGCAATTTCTTAACTGACCTCTTCAAACATCCCTTCCCAGTGCGCGCCGTGCGCCCTGTATCCAGCCTTTCGTTTCACGGCCGCGGGCGCGTCACCCCAGGGTTCTCACTTGGGTACCTCTTTCGGGGTATGGGTGGACCGTCCTTAGGATGAGTCCATGTAGCAGGGAGTCAGGCTAAGTCCCACTCTTGCGACACCAACGGCCACTAAGGCTTAGCCTTCAGACACATAACCAATTCCAGTGGAATGCCCATGTAAAACCTGCCTGTTGTTGGGCGCCAAAAGCTTGCTACCACGCCATGGATGATCCTCAACCGCACTCCCAAGGGGTATGCCCCACTGAGTTCCGGCAAATTGCCACGTGCCTATCGGGTCGATTTCCCATACATACCGAACTACCGAACTGCCGCTCCGCGGATCCCTAACCAGCAGAGCAACCAAGACCTGCTTATCCGCCGCAAGAGCCTGAAGGGCCAGAACATTTTGAGGCGATATGGCCCACCACACAGAAGCTCGTTCCCTGGCCTCCGGATCCGTCCACGGATTCGTTGGGTCCCAACCTCGCAGATTTCTGAGCTGCTCAGTTTCATTGAAAATCTCCGACTGCGGCACAGGTCCTTGTTCGCCAGTCGACTCCTGCATCGGCTCAGCAATAGGAAGATGCGTCCCCTTCACCACAACAACAGCTCGGCCGGCCCGTTTCGGTTCGTACTCCGCGAGCTCTGCCGCAGGTAGCTTCTCCACTACCTGCGGCAGCGCATCAAAATAGATCCTGGCCTCATTCAGAGGGACAACTTGGGGTACATCTTGTCCACCGTGGCCAGACTGGAGGTTGAAGAGCTGAGAACCCATCGGGCCGCCCAGCATTTTGATGAGCGCACTCTCAACATTGAAGGCATCCTGTTCTGAAAGGCCGCCTACCAAGACGTAAGCATGACGCTCAATATTCTCCAAGCTGTCGTCCATTTCCAGAATTGAGCGAAGCAAGGCCTGTTTGGCTGTGCCTCGGAAGGCCTCCTGCGCCTCCTTGAAATGGGACCGGCTGCGAAGGCCCTTGCCCTTGCCGATGTAGAAGATATCCTCCATGCGAAAAGCACCTGGCGTTCGGAGTAAGGCATAAACGTAGTGAACGCCCCTGGCCGCTGCGGCATCTTCTACTTCTGTTACGTATTCGCTCATGGTCCATCGTTAGCACACGAGGATCCGCAGCCCCGCTGACGCCCCCGCGTTAAGACCGCATCAAGATTCCCCACCACCGCATTAAGGAACCGTAAGGAACGCCTTTCCGCCCTTTTTCGAGGAGTTGACTGACATCAGCCCCCAAAGAAAGGGGCACTGATGAAAGGACGTTCCAGTGGCCGACGTGGCTGTTGTGGTGATTCTCCTGGTCTGCATGGGAATCGTGATGTGGGTGGCCCACCTCTTGGGCAAGATGGTCGACGGCGAAGGCCCGGTGAGTGGGCGATGACCGCGGACGCCATCATGTGTGTCAGCCTGTTCGTCCTCGGCTTGGCCATGGCAGGGTACCTGCTGGCAGTGCTCATCAACCCGGAAAAGTGGTGACACCGGGTGGTCTTCAGTACTGCATCCTTCATCACCCAGGTCGCCGTCCTGGTGCTGGTTCTGGCTCTGCTCCACAAGCCCCTGGGCACGTACATGGCCCGGGTCTTCTCCAGCACCAAGCACGCAAAGCCGGAACGGATCTTCTACCGGCTCGCGGGGGTCGACGCCGGGACTGAACAGAGCTGGTCTGTCTATCTACGCAGCGTTCTGCTCTTCTCGCTCATCTCTATTCTGGTCATCTTCGCGTTGCAACGCCTCCAAGGCGTACTCCCCGGCAGCAACTCCCTGCCCGGCGTGGACCCGTGGGTCGCCATGAACACGGCCATCTCCTTCGTCACCAACACCAACTGGCAAACGTACGTGCCGGAGGCCACTGTGGGCATCTTCGTCCAGATGTGCCTGCTGGCCGTGCAGAACTTCCTCTCTGCCGCCGTCGGAATCGTGGTGGTCGTCGCCCTGATCCGTGGCATCGTGAGGACCAAAACCGACCGCCTGGGCAACTTCTGGGTGGACCTCGCCCGGGCATCGTTCCGCATCCTGTTGCCCATCGCGACGGTGGCGGCCATCGCCCTGGTGATTGGCGGCGTCGTACAGAACTTCTGGTCCACCGACGTCACCAACGCGGCCACGGGCGTCAACCAGACCATTCCCGGTGGCCCCGTCGCCTCACAGGAAGCCATCAAAGTCCTGGGCACCAACGGCGGCGGCTACTTCAACGCCAACTCAGCCCACCCCTTCGAAAACCCGAACGTTTTCACCAGCCTGTTCCAGGTGTTCCTCATCCTCCTCATCCCGTCCGCACTGCCATACATGTACGGGCGGATGGTGGGTGACCAACGCCAGGGCCACACCGTCGCCGCTGTGATGGGCGCGCTCTGGTTGACGTCCACTTGCCTGATGGCCTGGGCCGTTTCCTCCGCACAAGGAACGGCGACGGCGGCAGCCGGCGGCCTGGGCGAAGGCTTCGAACAGCGTCTGGGTCCGGCAGCGAGCTCAATCTTCGCCGCCTCCACAACGTTGACCTCCACCGGAGCAGTCAACGTCGCCCACGACTCCCTGCCTCCCTTGGCCGGCGGCGTGGCAATGCTGAACATGATGCTCGGCGAAGTAGCCCCCGGCGGAACCGGATCCGGGCTCTACGGCATGCTGGTGCTGGCCATCATCGCGGTCTTCATTGCCGGGCTGATGGTGGGAAGGACGCCTGAGTTCCTGGGCAAGAAGATCAGTCCCCGGGAAATGAAACTCGCGGCCCTGTACATCCTGGTGACGCCCACTCTGGTGCTAGTTCTCGCCGCTATCTCGGCGCTGCTCCCGGACGTGATGGCGAACACCCCGGCCTCCGGACCGCACCAGTTCAGTGAATTGCTGTACGCGTTCACTTCAGGCGCCAACAACAACGGCTCGGCCTTTGGCGGCATTACCAGCTCGGGCCCCTACCTCTCGACGCTGCTGGGCGTGGCGATGCTCCTGGGCCGGTTCCTGCCCATCGCCTTGGTACTTGCCCTTGCCGGGTCGCTGGCACGGCAAAGGAAAATCCCGGTCTCGTCCGGAACTGTTCCAACCCACGGCCTGTTGTTCGGCTCCTTGCTGCTGGGCGTGACGGTCATTCTCACCGCGCTCAGCTATTTCCCGGCCCTGGCTCTGGGCCCCCTCGCAGAAGGACTTATCAAATGACCAACTCCAGCACGGCTCCGGCCGCGGAGTCCACCAACCTCGCCAGCGGAACACCCGCCGACGCTCCCGCAGAACACAAACACCACACCAAGGCACCGGCCAAGCTCAATGCCGCCACCGTGCGGGCAGCCCTTCCTGTCGCGTTCAAGAAGCTCGACCCCCGGCAGATGGTCCACTCCCCCGTCATGTTCGTGGTGTTGGTGGGAGCCGCCGCCTGCACAGTGATCAGCGTCCTGAAACCGGACATTTTCGGCATCGCCGTCACCGCGTGGCTCTGGCTGACAGTGCTGTTCGGGACCCTGTCCGAAGCCATCGCCGAAGGCCGCGGCAAAGCCGAGGCGGACAGCCTCCGGGCAAGCCGCCAAGGAGTCACGGCACGGCTCCGCCAGGACGATGGAACCACCAAAGAGGTGCCCGGCACAGAACTGAAGCTCAACGACGTCGTCGTCTGTGAAGCCGGGGACGTCATCCCCTCCGACGGCGAAATCATCGAAGGCCTGGCCAGCGTGGACGAATCCACCATCACCGGCGAATCAGCCCCGGTCATCAGGGAATCCGGCGGCGACAGGTCCTCGGTAACCGGCGGAACCAAGGTCCTCTCCGACAGGATCGTTGTGCGCATCACCGCCGAGCCCGGGGAAACGTTCATCGACCGCATGATCAAGCTGGTGGAAGGCGCCGTACGGCAAAAGACCCCCAACGAGATCGCCCTCCACGTCCTGCTCGTCTCACTGACCATCGTGTTCCTGGTGGTCACCATGGCCCTGGCGCCCTTCGCTTCGCTGGCGAACGCCACGCCGTCGCCCATCGTGTTGGTGGCGCTGCTGGTCTGCCTCATCCCCACCACCATTGGTGCGTTGGTCCCGGCCATCGGCATCGCGGGCATGGACCGGCTGGTGCAGCACAACGTACTGGCAACATCCGGCCGGGCAGTGGAAACAGCCGGCGACATCACCACACTGCTGCTCGACAAGACCGGCACCATCACCTACGGGAACCGGCGTGCCGTGAACTTCTTCCCGGCCAACGACGTCGGACTCGATGAACTCACCGCCGCCGCCCGGCTCTCCAGCCTGGCCGACGAAACACCGGAAGGCCGCTCCATCGTGGAGCTCGCCGATGCCCGCGGTATCGGCGGTCCCGACCTCGCCGGACTGCGCACCGCCTACTCGGACATCACGGTTGTGGAGTTCACCGCCAGCACCCGGATGAGCGGGCTGGACCTGGACGGCCGCCTCATCCGCAAAGGCGCCGCATCCGCCGTCGGGCACTTTGTCACCGACGCCGGCGGTCGCCTCCCGGCTGAAGTCCAGCGCCGCGTGCAGGAGATTTCCGCCCAAGGCGGCACCCCGCTGCTGGTAGCCGAAAGCACGCACGACGGCGGCGCACGGGTTCTGGGAACAGTTCACCTTGCCGATGTGGTCAAGCCGGGCATGAGAGCCCGCTTCGCCGAGCTGCGCGCCATGGGAATCCGAACGGTGATGATCACCGGCGACAACCCGGTGACGGCCAAAGCGATCGCGGCGGAGGCCGGCGTCGACGACTTCGTTGCCGAAGCCACGCCCGAGGACAAACTCGACGTCATCCGCCGGGAGCAAAGTGAAGGACGCCTGGTGGCCATGACCGGAGACGGCACCAACGATGCTCCGGCCCTGGCGGCAGCGGATGTGGGGGTCGCCATGAACTCCGGTACGCCGGCGGCCAAAGAAGCAGCCAACATGGTGGACCTCGACTCGGATCCCACCAAACTGATCAACATTGTGGGCATCGGCAAGCAGCTGCTCATTACCCGGGGAGCTTTGACCACGTTCTCTGTGGCCAATGATGTTGCCAAGTACTTCGCCATTGTCCCGGCGCTGTTCACAGCAGCCTTCCCCGGGCTTGGACTGCTGAACATCATGGGGCTGGCCAGTCCGGCGTCGGCGATTCTGTCAGCCGTGATCTTCAACGCCCTCATCATCATTGTCCTGGTCCCCTTGGCATTGCGGGGCGTGAAGTACCGGGCAGTGTCAGCCAACCAGGCCCTGGGCCGGAATCTGCTGCTCTACGGACTGGGCGGTCTGGTTGCCCCGTTCCTCGGAATCAAACTCATTGACCTGGTCTTGTCCCTCATCCCAGGCATCGGCTAGGAGCCACCCATGAACACCATTTCCGGATACCTTCGCCAAGCAGGCACCTCAGCCAGGTTCCTGCTGCTGGCAACCATCGTGCTGGGTTTGCTCTACCCCCTGGTGGTCTTCGGCGCAGGGCAGCTGGTTGCGCCGTTCCAGGCCAACGGATCCATCGTGAAAGACTCCGCCGGGCGGCCGGCAGCATCAGCGCTCATAGCCCAGACCATGGCGGACGAATCAGGAACTCAGAGCCCCCAGTGGTTCCACGCCCGGCCATCCGCCGTCATGTGGGACCCGGCATCGTCCTCAGCAAGCAACCTAGGACCTAACGATCCCAAACTCCTGGACGCCGTGAACAGCAACCGTGCAGCTATCGCGGCAGCAGAGGGCGCCAACCCAGCCGACATTCCGGCTGATGCCCTCACGGCCAGCGGATCAGGCCTGGACCCGCACATTTCAAAGGCCTACGCGGATCTCCAGGTCCAGCGGGTTGCCAAAGCCCACGGACTCGAAACCGGCGACGTTCAGACCTTGGTGGACCAGCAGACCAGCAGCGGGCTCGAGGCCTTCCTCAGCCAGCCGTCGGTCAACGTGACCCTGCTGAATCTGGACGTCGCCCGGCTGGCCGCGAACCCGTGAGTAGCTTCGGTTCCCGAGTGGAAGAATGAGGACATGGCGCGGGCAACACTGAGGATTTTTCTGGGGGCAGCACCGGGCGTCGGCAAAACTTACGCAATGCTCGAAGAAGCCCACAGACTGCTGGGCCGCGGCGAAGACGTGGTGGTGGCATTCGCCATGCACCACGGACGCGCCGATACCCAAGCGCTCACCCAGGGGCTGGAGATCGTGCCGACCCGGTCCATCGAGTACCGGGGAAGCACCTTCGAAGAGATGGACCTGGACGCGGTCCTGGCCCGGCGCCCACACACCGCGGTCGTGGACGAGTATGCCCACACCAACATTCCCGGGAGCCGGAACCAGAAGCGCTGGCAGGACATTGAGGAATTGCTGGACGCGGGCATCAATGTCCTGTCCACGGTGAACGTGCAACACCTGGCCTCCTTGGGGGATGTTGTCAGCGCCATCACCGACGTCAAGCAGGCCGAAACCGTCCCGGACGACGTCGTGCGCCGCGCTGACCAGATCCATCTGGTGGACATTTCGCCTGAGCTGCTCCGGCAGCGCCTGGGCGATGGCAAGATCTACGATGCCGACAAGATCGACGCCGCCCTGTCCAATTACTTCCGGGTGGGCAACCTGACAGCACTGCGGGAATTGGCGCTGCTCTGGCTCGCTGACCGTGTGGACGAAGGATTGGCGCGCTACCGGGCAGAGAACCAGATCGAGGAAAGTTGGCCTGCCCGCGAGCGCATCGTCATTGGACTGACCGGGGGCGCCGAAGGCGAAGTACTGATCCGGCGTGCCGCGCGGATCCTCAAGAGGGTAAACGGCGGTGACCTCCTGGCCGTCCACGTCCGGGCCGCTGACGGTGTGGCCGCCGAGTCCCCCCAGGACCTGGAAGCCCAACGCACGCTGATCAAGGACCTCGGGGGCAGCTACCACACCGTCTCCGGAGAAGACCCTGCCAAGGCGCTGCTGGACTTCGCCCGGAGTGTGAACGCCACCCAGATCGTGGTGGGAGTATCACGCCGCAAATTCCCCGCGAACCTGCTCAGCGGTGGCGTGGGAAGCCGAGTCGTCAGAGGATCCGGCGACATCGACGTCCACATGGTCTCCCACCCCCTGGGAGGCCGGGGCCTGGAGCGCACCCGCAAACGCGACCTCGGGCGCGTGCGTGTAGCCGTTGGTTTTGCCATGGCCGTGATCGTTCCGGTGCTGCTGCAGCTGGTGCTTGCGGCAGCCCCAACCCACAACATTGCCACGGCAGTGCTGATCCAGCTCAGCGGCTCGGTAGCCGTTGCCCTGGTGGGTGGCTTGTGGCCCGCCCTTCTGGGTGCGCTCTGGAGCAGCGTCCTGGTGAACTACTTCTCCATCCCGCCGATGGGGACACTGACCATCAGTGACCCACAGAACCTCCTGGCCCTCCTGGTGTTCGCCGGAGTTTCTTCCGCGGTGGCTGTGGTGGTGGACCTCTCCGCTCGGCGCTCGAAGGAGGCAGCACGCGCACGCTCTGAAGCAGCCACCCTGGCAGACCTCACCCGCGGGGCAACCACCGCAGAAGACCCCGTGCAGGATCTCCTGGAACAAGCACTGGAAGTCTTCCAGGTCCACGGCGCGGCACTGTACGTTTCCTCCGCCGCGGACAACCGGCAGCTCCGGCCGTCCCCAGCAGAGCCGGAATGGCGCCGCGTCGCTGCTGCGGGCAGCACCCAAGGTGACCAGGACGACGTCGACAACATTGAACAGGTGGACAGCACCACCAGGCTGGTCCTCAGCGGCCGGATACTGCCCGCCAGCGATCGTCGGCTCCTCGGAGCCTTCGGCGCGCATCTGTCCGCTTTGCTCGAACGTGGCCAGCTCGCCGCCACCCGCCGGGAAGTGACGCGGCTGGCCGAAAGCAACACCATGCGGACCTCCATCCTCAGGGCCGTTTCGCATGACCTCCGCACACCCCTGGCGGGCATCAAGCTCGCTGTTGGAGGGCTGCGCCAGCCTGGCGTGCAGTACACCGAGGACGAAGAGCAGGAACTGCTGGCAACCATCGACGAATGCTCGGACCGCCTGGACGGGTTAGTCGGCAATCTGCTGGACATGTCCCGCATCACTTCAGACTCCGTCAACGCCCTCATCAAGCCCCTGCGCTGGTACGACGTGATCCCCGCCGCCCTGCACGGCATCGCACCTGGACGGGTCAGGGTGGACCTGCCACCCAACATGCCCGAAGTGGACGCCGACGCCGGCATGCTGGAACGGGTCATCGCGAACATCGTGGAAAATGCCGTGAAATACGCCCCTGACTCCGAGGTGGTCATCGCCGGCGCCGCGGGAGGGTTCAGCACCACAACCCTGGACGGCAGGCCCGCCGGCGAACTGCGCATCATTGACCACGGCCAAGGCGTCCCGGCCAGCAACGTCCTGAAAATGTTCCAGCCCTTCCAACGGCTGGACGATGTTCCCGCGACCACAGGAGTGGGCCTGGGCCTTGCCGTAGCCCAAGGATTCACCGAGGCCATGGGTGGCACACTCACCGCCGAAGAAACACCCGGAGGCGGACTCACCATGCTCATCAGGCTTCCCCTCTCCACAGGTCCCGCCCCGGACCTGCCGCAACGCCCCGCGGCTCCCTCTGTTACCGCACTGCCTGCCCCGAAAGGCCCCTAGTGAACATTCTGGTCGTGGACGACGACCCCCACATTGTCAGGGCGCTCGCCATCACCTTGAAAGGCCAGGGATACACGGTGGTGACCGCCACCGATGGAGAGTCCGCTCTTCGCGCCGCCGCCCAACGACCCATCGCGGTGATGATCCTGGACCTCGGCCTGCCCGACATGGACGGGAACGCCGTCATCGCTGCAGTTCGTGAATGGAGTGCTGTACCGATTCTGGTGCTCTCCGCCCGGCACGGCTCCAACGACAAAGTCGAAGCCTTGGACGCAGGGGCTGACGATTACATCACCAAGCCCTTCGGGTTGGAGGAACTCCTGGCAAGGCTGCGGGCGTTGTTGCGCCGAAGCACCGAACCCAGCGAAGAGATCACCAGGGTAGAGACCAGCTCCTTCACAGTGGACCTGGGCAAGAGGCAAATCACCAAGGCCGGCCAGGACGTCCGTATGACACCCACGGAATGGAACATCCTGGACATCCTGGTCAGGAACCCGGACAAGCTCATCACCCAGCAGCAACTCCTCACGGAAGTCTGGGGACCGGCCTATGCCAAGGAAGCCAACTACCTCCGCGTCTACATGGCCCAGCTCCGCCGAAAACTCGAAAAAGAACCGGGGAGCCCCCGTCACCTGATCACCGAGCCAGGGATGGGCTACAGGTTTGTCCCCTGAGTCCGGCAGGTGCCCGCACCGCCGTCGTCATTCTCAAGCTTTTTCGGCAGCCGCTTTCAGGTCTGCGGCGAACTGGGTGAAACTGGCGTCGAAGGACGGAATCTTATTGGCGAAGAGCGGGAAGACGGGCCCGCCTATCTTCTCCGCCATCTCGAAGCGGGACCGGCCGTCGTTGGTCTCGGTGATGGTGTAAGTCCGGGTTCCCAGAGCGTCACCCCAGGCGAGCTTGGCAGGCGCTTGGAATTCCTTGACTTTGAGTTTGAACGTGCGGCTGGGGTCCAACGTGGACACCAAGGTGATCTTCGATCCCGGAGCAATCTCACCGTCCACCGACACCACCGTGGAATTCCACGTGGGGTAATTCCCGGCGTCGGTCAACAGCCCCCACACCTTGGAGGGAGGCGCGTCGATGAGAGTGGCTACCCGCGTCTCACGACTGAATGTCTTGCTGGTAGTGGTGGCAGTTCCATCGGATATCTCAGACATGGCTTCCGGCTCCTCTACGCGGGAATGCGGTGATGATGATGATGCTACAGGTGCGCTGCTACATTGAAAGCCATGATTTGGGGAGCCCGTAAATTCTTTGCTGCTGTCACTGGCGCGGCCCTGCTGGGGAGTTCCCTGAGCGCTTGCGTTGGACCACAGCCAGGCTCCACCACTTCGCCGCTCCCCACGTGCCGGGCCGCCTTTCCTTCGGCACCATCTGAAGGCATCCTGGCCGGCGTGAATCTGGACTGGGAGCACGAAACCCTTGAGCAGTACGCGACGAACCTCGGGCAACGGCCCGCTGTCACGGTGACGTTCACCGACTTTCCCATGTCGGGGACAGATAGAGGGAACGTTGAAGCCGCGTTCGAGCAGATCCGTGCCAACGGCGGGACGATGCTGCTCACCCTCGAGCCCAAGCAAGGGTTGGCTTCCGTCACACCGGAGGTTGCCGTCGAGTTATCAACCATGCTGGCCCGCTTCAACAACGCAGGCGTTCCCGTGATCGTCCGGTTCGCCCACGAGATGAATGGGTCCTGGTACGCCTGGGGCCAGCAACCCACGGCCTACGTGGCCGCCTATCAGCGCGTGGCCACAGCAGTTCATGCAAAGGCCGCAGGAAGCGCCATGATGTGGGCCCCGAACTATGGCGGCGGATACCCCTTTAGCGGCGGTAAGTATCAAGCCGTAGCCGGAACACCGGAGTTCGCTGCGTTGGACACCAACAAAGATGGCGAAGTCACCGGCGTTGACGATCCCTACGCCCCCTACTACCCCGGGGATGATGCAGTGGATTGGGTGGGCATGTCCCTCTACCACTGGGGCAATACCTACCCTTGGGGTGCCAACGTCATTCCCGAACAGGGCAAATTCCTTCAGCAACTGACCGGCAACTACAACGGTGCCGGCGGCGACGATCTCGCCGTCCCGGACTTCTATACCGAGTACGGGACCGCCCGGAACAAACCCGTGGCCATCCCTGAGACTGCGGCCCTCACGGTCGCATCAGGCGAGGGTGCCGACGCTTTGGCCATTAAAGAGGCCTGGTGGGGTCAGCTCTTCGATCCGGCCATCCCCACGGACTACCCCGCCCTGAAAATGATCAACTGGTTCGAATGGGACAAGAACGAGGTTGAGGTGAAGGCCACCGTGGACTGGACGGCAACCAAAAATCCCCAGGTGCGCGAGGCGTACACGGCGGCCCTCCCGGGCTGGTTCACCTTCGCCGACGCTCCCGCAGCATGTTCGCCCGCCGGAGACGCACCATCCTGAGCCCCTGCGCGCACACCAGCATTAGGGGGCCAGAGCAGGGAGATAGGGGGCTGCAGCAGGGAGCAGGCGCGGCTGGAGTGGCCTACCATTAGGCGCATGGAGACCTTTGACCCTACCGAGCACATCCGCGGGCTCCACGAGCTGGTGGCTGGCTCCGCGGACATCAAGGCAATCCTCGATGGCCTGACCCGGTTCGCATCAACTGCCATCAGCCAAGCCAGCGGAGCCCGGATCGATTGTGCCGTGACACTTCGCCGGCGCAAACGCACAGCCACCGTTGCGGGCAGCAGTGAGAAGGCTGTGCACCTGGACCATATTGAACAAACCCTCAAGGAGGGTCCCTGCCTGGAAGCTCTGGACAAGGGGCGCCCGGTGCTGCTGGCCGACGTCGAAACTGACATCGACTGGCCCGAGTACAGCCGGCTGCTTGCAGCGGAAGGCGTCCACAGCGCCCTCGGGGTGCCTATGATGCTGGGCGAAACCTCGGAGGCAGTTCTGAACTTCTTCGCGCCGGCGCCGGGACTCTTCACCGAGGACGTCATAAGGGAGGCCACTGATTTCGCGGACGTTGCCGGAAGCACGTTGCGCCTTGCTATCCGGATCGAAGCCACAGAGCAGCTGAACACGGACCTGAAGGCCGCCATGGCCAGCAGAACAGTGATTGACCTTGCCTGCGGCGTGATCATGGCCCAGAACCGCTGTGGACACGACGAGGCGTTCCAGCTGTTGACCACCGCCTCCAGCCACCGAAACCAGAAACTCCGCGTCGTAGCCGAAGAGATTGTTGAAAGGGTAACCGGGAGCAGCGACGGAAAGCTCAACTTCGAGGACTAGCTGCAGTAACCCGAAAGAGCCGCGTAACGGCCTTAGGTACATCATTGGATGAATACACTCATCGATGTACTCTAAAGTTATGCAGGTTCTCTCCAACGCACCGGTCCTCGCCAGATTTGGCTACGCGATCTCGGACGCCACCCGAGCCAAGGTTCTGTTGGCCCTTGCCGAGGCTCCGTCCTTCCCGTCCGACTTGGCAGACGCGATTGGCGTATCACGGCAAAGCATGTCCAATCACCTGACGTGCTTGCGAGGGTGCGGACTGGTGGTCGCGATCCCCGACGGCCGCCGTACCCGCTATGAACTCGCCGATCCCCGGCTGGGCCATGCCATCAAGGACCTGATGAGCGTCGTCCTCTCCGTCGATCCCGCCTGCTGCGCACCCGACGGGAGCTGCATCGCATGAGCACATTCCAAGAAACAATGCACCCCGCGCGCCGGCTCACCTTGATGCGCCGCATTCGGATTTTCGCTGCAGCCACCATCAGCTATAACGTCATCGAGGCCGCCGTGGCGCTGTGGGCCGGCGGCGTCGCGGATTCCTCGGCGCTGGTCGGCTTCGGTCTCGACTCAATCATCGAAGTCACGTCCGCCTTGGCATTGTCCTGGCAGTTCTCCAGCAAGGATCCGGAACGGCGTGAACATCTCACCCTCCGGGTGATCGCGCTTTCCTTCTTTGCCTTGGCCGCGTTCGTGGCCCTCGACGCCGTCCGCTCGCTGACAGGGGCCGGAGAAGCCCGGCACTCCACCGCAGGCATCATCATTGCCGCCCTTAGCCTGGCCATCATGCCGGTACTGTCCTGGGCACAGCGCACCGCGGGCCGGGAGCTCGGCTCAAGGACCGCCGTCGCCGATTCGAAACAGACGCTCCTGTGCACGTACCTTTCTGCCGTCCTGCTGATCGGACTGGTGCTCAACAGCACCCTGGGGTGGTGGTGGGCGGACGCCGGCGCCGCACTGGTCATAGCCGGCATCGCCGTCAGGGAAGGCATCAACGCCTGGCAGGGGGACAGCTGCTGCGCACCTGTGGTGCAGCACCCGAAAGGCACGGGTGAATCGGTCACTATCGGCACCAAGGAAACGGACGCAACAGATTCCTGCTGTGCCGGGTGTGCACCTTCGGCAACCCCGCTCCCGGGGATCTCTATCGAAAGCCGGTAGGCCGCCCGGCAGAAACAGACGCGCCCTCAGCAGTGGAAGCTTCAGCCAGCCACCCCAACGCCTCCAGTCGCGACGTGAAAAACATGGTGGGGCACGGAACCTTGCTGGTGTGAAGCTGGTACTGGACCACGGTGCGGTCCACCGGGCTCTCTCCCAGTAACGCGATCCTGGACGCGGCGCACGGTTCCTCGAAGACCTCCCGCGCCCGACGGCTCAGGAACCCAGTGGCAGCCATGTCCACCAGCAGCGGGAGTTTCCGACCGTTCGCAAGTCTATTGACGGCATCCACGGCCGCACGGGCGTTCCCCGCTTCGATGCGCACGCCGTGGTTCCACACCAGATGCAGGACACCCTTTTCCAGACGGAGGACGCTGTCGTCCAACTCAATCTGTTCCATCCTGCACCTCCTACGTAACCGTCCCCTGCCCCTGCGGTGATCCGCTGGACTTAGTAAAGAACAATTATCTGCCCTGCGCCCGAGTAATCGGTACTTGCCTTTTGTCTCCGTCGGCATTAGGAACTACCTACCCGTACGCGCGCAATTGGCACTGTCGTGCCATGTGTCAAAGTGGAGTCACTGATCGCGGGAAACAAGGAGCACTGTGAGTACGGAACTAGCGTGGAGCCGCGGCGAGTGGACCAACCAGCCGGCCGCCGTCGTCGAGGATGGAACTGACCTGCTGGTTACCGCAGCCGAAGGCAGCGACGCCTGGCGCGTCACCTCCTACGGTTTCGTGCACGACACCGAACACGCGCTGCTTGCCCCGTTTCCGCTGGACAGCGCCATGGAGGTTGAGTTCACCGCCGCGTTCTCGCAGCAGTTCGACCAGGCGGGGATTTTCGTCCGAGTCAGCGCCGGGCATTGGGTCAAGGCAGGCGTTGAATTCGCCGACGGCGCCGCTCAACTGGGCGCAGTGGTCACCGACCGTTTCTCGGACTGGTCTTTGGCGCCGGTCCCGGAATGGAACGGCGGCCGGGTACGTGTGCGCATCAGCCGCTCGGGCGACGCACTGACCATCCGGGCCGCGGCAGGGACCGGCCCGCTGCAACTGGTGCGCGTGGTTCCTTTCTCCCCGGAGCTGGCCGCCTTCGCCGGCCCATTCACCTGCGCCCCGACCCGCGCCGGACTCACCGTTCCGTTCCACTCCTGGCGGGTTTCTCCCCCTGACGGCCAGCTCCACTGACGATTGGCTTGCGGGGTGGTCACTTCATGAGATTATGGAGACTTCCGCAGCTTGCCATCGACGGCGTCTGCAACACAGTCGGCTCCGTAACAGTCCTATGGGGGGCACATCACGGTGGAAGATACTGCAAGTCTTTGGCGTACTGACCCTTCGACATTCCGCGACGTGGTGATCGACCGCGCCGCACTGGAAGCTGCACTGGCCGGCGATTGTCCGCCCATGGAGCGCGTAAGGTACCTGGGCTTGCTCCGCCGGGACACTGAAGCCCTGGACGAAGGCTTCAAGCTTCTACCCGACTCCCCCGACCGCCGCGAGTTGCTGCTGATTCTCGCCCAGGTCTACCAACGGCAATACCGCTGGCACGATGCCGCAGTTCTTCACGAAAAGGCGCTCCGGACCGTTCGGACACCCGACGAGGAAGCCTACGTCCGCCACCACATTGGCCGCCGCCTGTTCGACGAAGCCCGTTTCCGTGCCGCTGCAGACGAGTTCCAGTGGGCCGCGGACCTCTACCGGGTGGCCGGCAACCTCGAAGCGGTGGAAGAGAACCGCCAGGCCATGCGCCGGGCCTTGCAAGTGCACAGCGACGAGCGAAGCGGCGGACGTCCGGCGTTCGAGCTCTCCTGACTTAGTGATTAGCTGTTCGTATGCATGAACAGCTCCCCATCGTTGAATTCGCCTTCCCCGGGCCACTTCGCGATCGCTTGGTCAGTGCGATCCTGGCTGGCCGCAAGACTGCTACAACTTCCCTTCTCCACGAATACGAGGTCGGCAACGAACCGCTGCCCGTTGTCGGGCACAGGGGTGCGGTCATCGATTCGGATGGACAGAGGGTGGCGGTGATTCACACTACCGCGGTCCGGATCGTCCCACTCCGCGATGTTCCGTTGGATCACGTGCTGGCCGAAGGAGAGGGGTACGGTACGGTCACAGATTGGCTGGTCGGCCACACCGAATTCTGGTCATCAGAGCCAATGAAGGCGGAGCTTGGCGAGGATTTCACCATCACCGACTCATCGCTTGTTGTACTTGAACAATTCAGGGTCGCCGGTTGACCACCGCCCTTACGTCCAACGGCTGATGTAGCATAGTAAGCAAGCTGACTATTTGCGATAGGCCGGGGGTGCCTGAATGCCTGATATGGACCGTTGGCCAACCAGCCGGTTGCTGTCTACGGCAGCGAGACTGGTGGAGCTGGCATGGAACGAAAAACTGCGCCCGCTTGGCCTCACCTATCCGGCAGTGCTCACCCTCGATGCCGTGGCAACGGGTGGGCCCATCACCCCTGGAAAACTGGCCCAGAACGTCCGCGTGCAGGCGCAGACCATGGGCCCGCTCCTCAACAGGCTCGAAGCCCGCGGATACATCCTCAAAGAACCCAACCGCTTTGACCGACGCAGCCAACTGGTGTCGATCACCCCATTGGGCCTTGACCTGTTGGAACAGTCCCACGGCCAGGAAAACTCGGTGCTCTCCACCATCAATCTGGACTCCGAGGGACTCCGCGACGAACTCATGGCCATCGTGCGGGACACCCCCTTCCACTAGCTCTCAGGGGCCTGCGTAGACGGAACCCTCCGCGGCAAGGCAGTATGGAGTTAACGCTGATGAAGTCCGGCGCTAGAAAAGTTGTATCTCCACACCCCGGGCCAGCGTGACGTACTGCGATGCCCGGACCAAGCAAAAGGGCATCATGAGTGAACTTCGAATAGGCGACAGCCTCCCCGTAGACCTTCTTAGCTTCAGGGCAGCAGAATGCCTTGTATCAACAGGCGCGCCTGAATCAGAGGATGTCTGTGTTCTGGATGCAGGGCACACCGGCAACCACCTGGCTGCCGGTGCAGACATGGTAGTCAGGGCCGTCTGGAGCTAAGGCAAAGGACAATGCCAAGGGGAAGCGACCCAGCCGGGTCGCTTCCCCTTGGCATTTAACCTACGTGCCGCAGAAAGTCCGGTACGGGCCGAAACTCTCAGGCGCCGGAGCCGCGAACTTCTCCAGTCCAGGGCGTTCCGAATAAGGCGAACCGAGCGCCTCCAGCAGTTTCGCCGTCGGGCCCGTGTCCCCGTTCGTCGCAGCCGCGAGAGCTTCCTCCACAAGGTGGTTCCGCGGAATATAGACCGGGTTGACCCGGTCCATGGCATCAGCGTCGGGCTTCTGGGCCCGCCACCGTCCCAGCCAGTCGTCAAACGCGGGGAGATCGAGAAGCACGCGGCGGACGGGCTCGGCATCCCCGCGGGCAGCTTCGCCGAGGTTGCGGAAGAACGAGGTGTAATCGGCGCGCGCCTCCTGGACCAGCTTCAGGAGGTCATCCACCAAAGGCGAGGCAACGGCGTCGTCGATTCCCTCCGGAAGCCCCAGCTTGGCTTGCATGCCACTGAACCAGGCAGCACTGTACTGCTGCCGGAAACCGCCCAGTGCTTCGACGGCGAGCGCCACCGCCTGCTCCTCGTCATCATGGATCAAGGGCACCAACGATTCCGCGAACCGGGCCAGGTTCCACTCGGCCGCCACCGGCTGGTTGCGGTAGGCGTACCGGCCCTGCTCATCGATGGAGCTGTACACCGCACCGGGATCGAACCCGTCCATGAAGGCGCATGGACCGTAGTCGATGGTTTCGCCGGACACCGTCATGTTGTCCGTGTTCATGACGCCGTGGACGAAGCCCACCAGCATCCACTGGGCTACAAGCCGCGCCTGGACGGCTATGACGCCCTTGAGCAGGGCGAGGTACGGATTGTCTTCGGTGCTCGACGACGGGTGGTGGCGTTCGATTGCATGATCGGCCAGGCGGCGCAACAGTTCGATGTCGTTGCCGGCCCTCGCGTACTGGAAGCTGCCCACCCGGATGTGGCTGCTCGCCACGCGGGTGAGGACCGCGCCCGGGAGGACCGTCTCGCGCTGGACCGATAGGCCCGTGGCGACGACCGCCAAGGACCTGGTGGTCGGAATATTCAAGGCGTGCATCGCTTCACTGACGATGTACTCGCGCAGCATGGGTCCGACGACGGCCCGGCCATCGCCGTTCCGCGCGAATGGCGTCCGGCCGGAACCCTTCAAATGGATGTCGCGTAGCTTCCCGTCAGCGTCGGCGACCTCACCCAAAAGCAGCGCGCGCCCGTCCCCCAACCGCGGCGAATAAAAACCGAACTGGTGCCCGGAATAGCCCTGTGCCACCGGGGTTGCATCCTCCGGCAGGGCGTTGCCGATCAGCAGCCGCACGCCCTCCGGGCTCCGCAGGAAACCAGGGTCAAAGCCAAGTTCGACGGCGAGTGGTTCATTGACCAGCAGAAGCTGCGGATCCGGGGCCTCCTCCGCCCGCCACGGAACAGCCAGCTCGGGGAAGTCGCGGGCGAAGTGGCCCTCGAAGGCAATGGTCGATTCGGCGGAGTGGCTCATCAATTAAGGATAGGGCGGTTTTGGGCGGGGGTGGTAAGGATGCTGAGCGACGCGGACTGCAAGACTCAGGGTGTCCGCGGGTTATCCTTCAAACCGTGACTACTACAACCGACACCACCGAGACCGAGATTCAACGAAGGCTCGGCCAGTCGTATAAGAAGACCTCAATCATCCTGGGCGTCATCGGCATCTTCATCCTGGGGATTCCTTTGGGCATCGCGGCCTTTATCTTTGCCCGCAAAGCCGAGACCCAAGGCGTCAAGGCCACTGCTGGGATCGTGCTGGCTGTCCTTGATATCGTCCTGGCGATCGTGGTCATGGTAGTGCTCAAGCCGTTCAACATTTAGGCGGGCGCACTCCCCTCCCTTCCGGCCTCTACGGCTGAAAGAGCGGGCCAACAGCGATTAACACCCGACAGCTCCGGCTCAAGGAATGGTGACTTGCTCGTCGACCCGCTCCGTGAACGGGAGCCTGTCCGGACAGGCCACGGATGCCATCACCGGCCCTTCGGGTTTTGCTGTGTATCGCACACACGCGCTGACAGTTCGCTGTTCAGCCCACCAACCCCCACTGGTGGTTAGGTGTTCGCGGAAGTACCGGTCGGCATGGAAGTTGCCGTCGGCCTCCCAACCGAACGAGTAAGTGACGCTGTTTCCCTGTAACTTTGAGCGCACGGCGTCCCTGTCGGACGTATCCGTGGCCGCGGTAAACCCGATGAACCAGTCCATACCCTCTGCAGCGCGGTCCCGGATGGCGCTTCGTCCCAGTTCCTCGATGCCGGGCCGGGCACATGAGGACAAGGCCACCAGGATGACCATTGCGCAGCAAAGCGTCCAGCCACGTCTCATTCATTCCCCCAAAACTTATGAAACCCCAGCCTAACCCTGGGCGGGCACCAGCGGACGGTGACGCGTCCGCCGTCGTACATCGCCACCATCGATCGCTCCCCCGCGAGTCCCCTGGAACGTCGAGCGCCTGACCACGAAGCTGAAGAGCGAGTACTCCATTGTTGGAGGGTAGCTTTCACCCCCAACGTCCCGTGTAACCCTCTTGTAACCCCCTCCGCCCTTTACTTGTGACGTGGGCCACTTTCCAGCGAATGATGTGCCGGATGGTGTCCACTCGCAAGCAACGGAAAGAGGAATCATGCCTGACACACCCAACGGTGCTATGGAAACCTGGCTGGCGCAGTTCGACGCAGCCCTGCGCAGCCGGGACATCGAAGCAGCACTGGCGCTGTTTGATGACGAATCGTATTGGCGCGACTTCGTCTCCTTCACCTGGAACCTCAAGACCCTTGAGGGCAAGGCCGGGATCAAGGACATGCTGGAGGCCGTGCTCGGCGATGTCCAGCCATCCAACTGGGCCTTGGCCGAGGACGCCGCGGGCGACGCCATGAACCCCGAAGCCTGGGTCAATTTCGAGACCCTGCAAGGAAAGGGCTACGCACACCTGCGGCTCCGCAACGGAAAGTGCTGGACACTGCTGACAACCATGCAGGAGCTCAAAGGATACGAAGAAAAGAAGGGCCCCCACCGCGAACAAGGAGTGGCCCACAGTATCGAAAAAGGCAGGAAGTCCTGGCTGGAACGCAAAGAGGAAGAAGCTGCCAGGCTCGGCTATGAGGACCAGCCCTACGCCCTGGTCATTGGCGGCGGGCAGGGCGGCATCGGCCTCGGTGCACGGCTCCGGAGACTGGGCGTGCCCACCATTATTGTGGACAAGAACGCCCGTCCCGGCGACGCCTGGCGAAACCGGTACAAGTCCCTCCACCTGCACGACCCCGTCTGGTACGACCACCTGCCGTATCTGAACTTCCCCGACGACTGGCCGGTCTTCGCAGCCAAGGACAAGATCGGCGACTGGCTTGAGCACTACACCAGCATCATGGAGCTCAACTACTGGTCCAATACCGAATGCACCAAAGCCCGGTGGGATGAGGAAAGCGGTACGTGGGAGGTCACCGTCATCCGCGACGGCGAACGGGTCACCTTGCGTCCCCGGCAGCTTGTCTTCGCCCTGGGCGTTTCCGGCTACCCCAACATCCCGGTCTTCGACGGCGCCGACTCCTTCCTTGGGGAGCAATACCACTCCTCCAAGCACCCCGGCGGTGGAGACTGGACCGGCAAGAAAGCTGTAGTGATCGGCTCCAACAATTCCGCCCACGATATCTGCGCGGACCTCTGGGAGCACGGAGCGGACGTGACCATGGTCCAACGTTCATCCACCCACATCGCCCGGAGCGAATCCCTGATGGACCTGGCCCTTGGCGATCTCTATTCCGAAAAAGCACTGGCCAACGGAGTGACCACCGAAAAGGCCGACCTCCTCTTCGCTTCCCTGCCCTACCGCATCCTTCCGGAGGCCCAGGTGCCGGTGTACCAGGAAATGGCAAAGCGCGACGCCGGGTTCTACTCCCAGCTCGAAGCCGCCGGATTTGAGCTGGACTTCGGAGTGGACGGTTCCGGCCTGTTCCTCAAGTACCTGAGGCGCGGCTCCGGCTACTACATCGACGTCGGCGCATCGCAGCTGATCATCGACGGCCGCGTGAAGCTCGCCAACGGCCAGGTCAACAAAATTACCGGCAACGCCGTGATCATGGACAACGGCGACGAACTCGAAGCCGACGTGATCATCTACGCAACCGGTTACGGCTCCATGAACGGCTGGCTCGCCGACCTCGTCTCACCCGAAGTGGCAGACCAAGTGGGCAAGTGCTGGGGGTACGGCTCCGACACCCCCAAAGACCCCGGGCCCTGGGAAGGAGAACTGCGCAATATGTGGAAACCCACCAACGTGGAGAACCTCTGGATCCACGGCGGAAACCTGCACCAAAGCCGGCACTACTCCAAGTACCTCGCCCTGCAGCTCAAGGCCCGGATGGAAGGGCTCCCCACCCCCGTGTACAGCCTGCAGCCATCCCACCACACCCGCTGAAGGAGCCGATTGTGAAAGCAGCAAGATTCCACGGACGCAACGACATCAGGATCGACGACGTCCCGGAGCCGGAGGTACGGCCCGGCACCGTCAAGATCCAGGTGGCGTGGTGCGGCATCTGCGGAACCGATCTCCACGAGTACTTGGAAGGGCCCATCTTTGTCCCGGCCCCCGGACACCCTCATCCCCTCTCGGGGGAAGAAGCCCCGGTGACCATGGGCCACGAATTCTCCGGAACAATCGTGGACGTTGGCGAGGGTGTCCAGGCGCTCTCGGTGGGCGACAACGTAGTCGTGGAACCCTATTTCGTGTGCGACGAGTGTCCGCCCTGCAAGGCGGGGAACTATCACCTCTGCACCAAAATGGGCTTCATTGGGCTCTCTGGCGGAGGTGGAGGCCTGGGCGGCATGGTGGTTGTGGACACCAGGTGGGTCCACAAAGTCGGCAACATCCCGCTGGATCAAGCCGCCTTGATCGAGCCCCTGTCCGTGGCCCACCATGCGGTCGCCCGCAGCGGTGCCAAGCCCGGAGACGTTGCCTTGGTGGGTGGCTCAGGACCCATCGGGCTGCTGACAGCCGCTGTATTGAAAAGCCAGGGGGTCACCACGGTGATCAGCGAACTCAGTGCGGCCCGGAAAGACAAAGCCATCTCCAGCGGGGTAGCCGACTATGTCATCGACCCCGGCCAGGAGAATCTGCAGGCACGGCTGTTGGAGCTGACAGACGGCGTGGGCGCGGACGTCGCTTTCGAGTGCGCCGGAGTCAACGCGGTGCTGGATACGCTCCTGACAGCGGTGAAACCCGCAGGTGTGGTGGTGAACGTTTCCATTTGGGGCCGGCCGGCGACAGTGGACATGCAGAAGATCGTGCTGAAGGAGATCGACCTGCGCGGCACCATAGCCTACGTCCGGGACCATGCCGAGGCCATCAAGCTGGTCCAGGAGGGAAAGGTGGACCTGGAGCCCTTCATCACGGCGAGGATTGCGTTGGAAGACCTGGTGGAGCAAGGCTTCAATACGCTCATCCACCACAATGACACCGCGGTGAAGATCCTCGTCCATCCCTAGGTAGGTCCACCCCCAGGCATATCCGCCGGCGCCAGGAGCGCCGGCGGATTACTGCTCCTCGTTGACAGCCGCCTTGGTCGTTTCACGCTGGGTGGCCACCCAGCTGGCAAGTACTTTCAGGGCATCGGCGGAGGGCGTGTCTTCCTCGGCGGTGTAAACATTGATGCGCAGCCCTGGATCTGCCGCCAGTTCCAGGGCCTCGTAGCTGAGGTCCAGATCGCCCACGATGGGATGGTGGAGACGCTTGCGTCCGGTCCGGTGGTACTTCACATCGTGCCGGGCCCACCGCGTGCCGAACTCCTCACTGCGGGTCGAAAGCTCTCCGACGAGATCGCTGAGGTCTTTGTCGTAGGGGTTCCTGCCCGCGGCCGAGCGCAGTGCCGCGACGATGTCGTCAGCACTGCGCTCCCAATCGATGAAGAACTCACGGGCCTTCGGATTGAGGAACGTAAACCGGGCACTGTTCGGCGGACCGGGACGCTCAGCCATCATGTCCATGTAGAGAGCGCGGCCCAGTTCGTTGGACGCAAGGACATCACCGCGATCATTGCGGACCCAAGCCGGTGCCGAACTGATGGCATCAATGACGCGCTGCACGCTGGGACGCACCGTCCGGGGACTGCTCTTGCGGCGAACCCGCGGCGACGCCGCGGTGGAGCGGGCCAGGTCAAAAAGGTGGGCCGTCTCGGCGTCGTCAAGCTTCAAGGCCCGGGCGAGCGCCTCCAGGACGTTGTCCGAGGCGCCCGAGAGATTACCGCGCTCAAGCCTGATGTAGTAGTCAACGCTCATGCCGGCGAGCATCGCCACCTCTTCGCGGCGCAGTCCGGTCACCCGGCGCTTGCCTCCGTATGCGGGCAGGCCGGCCTCTTCCGGCGTGATCCGTGCACGGCGGGAGGTCAGGAATTTGCGAACGTCGTCGCTAAGTGTCATGGCTCTACGCTACGCGGGGCCAGCCCGGGGTGGGAGGCACTGACATTACCCTGAACAAGAGTTACTCCCGGAGTGCTTGGAAGTGCTGTTCCATGGGAAACATGAATACCGAACTTACTCTCAACAACGGCGTCACGATGCCCGCCCTGGGCCTGGGTGTCTTCCAAAGTCCCCCTGAGCAGACAACAGCGGCGGTGGAAGCTGCACTTGCCACCGGCTACCGGCACATCGACACGGCCGCTGCCTACGGCAACGAGCGGGAAGTCGGCGAAGGCATCCGCAACAGCGGCCTGGACCGGTCCGAGGTGTTCATCGAAACCAAGGTCTGGGTCAGCGACTACGGCTACGAGCAGACACGGCACGCCTGGGAGAAGGCCGCGGCCAAACTGGGCGTTGATTACCTCGACCTGCTGATCCTGCATCAGCCCGCTCCGGACCGCTTCGACAAGGTCATCGCCGCCTACAAAGCACTGGAGAGCCTGCTCGCCGAAGGAAAGGTGCGTGCCATCGGCGTCAGCAACTTCATGCCCCACCACCTGAAGCAGCTCCTGGCCGCAACGGACATCGTCCCCGCACTCAACCAGGTGGAGCTGCACCCGTACTTCATCCAAAGGGACGTCCAGGAAGCGGACGCGGAGCACGGCATACTCACCCAGGCCTGGTCACCGATCGGTGGCATCACGTTCTACCCCGGTTGGGGCGAAGCCCGCCGGAACGTCATGGAAGACCCCACCATTGCCGATGTTGCCCGCAAGCATGGCAAGAGTCCTGCCCAGGTCATGCTTCGCTGGCACCTGCAGCAGGGCCGGTCAGCCATTCCGAAATCGACCAACCCTGCACGCATCGCCGAGAACTTCGACGTCTTCGACTTCGAACTCAGCGCGGAAGAACTTGCCGCCATCGATGCCCTGGACACGGGCGTCCGCAATGGACCGGACCCTGACGTAGCCCGCGAAGAGCGCTTCGCCATGGTCATCCCCGAAGCCTAGAACCGAGCAAAGGAACCGCTATGGAATACCGTCTTCTGGGACGAACCGGCGTGAAGGTCAGCCCCCTGTGCCTGGGTGCCATGATGTTCGGCTCCTGGGGCAACAACGACCACGCCGACGCCATCCGCATCATTCACCGGGCCTTGGACGCCGGCATCAACTTCATCGACACCGCTGACGTCTATTCCGGCGGCACCTCTGAAGAAATCGTAGGGAAGGCAATCGAGGGCAGGCGGGACGACGTCTTTCTCGCCACCAAGTTCTTCATGCCCATGAACCCTGACGATCCCAACCAGAGCGGCGGTTCCCGCCGATGGATCATCCGTGAGGTGGAGAACTCCCTGCGCCGCCTCAACACCGAATACATCGACCTGTACCAGGTCCATCGCCCCAGTCCCGACACCGATGTGGAGGAAACTCTGGGTGCCCTCACGGACCTGGTCCGCCAGGGCAAGGTCCGTTACATCGGCTCCTCGTCCTACTCAGGATCCCAAATCGTGGAGGCACAATGGGCGGCGCGGGAACGCAACCTGGAGCGCTTCGTCACCGAGCAACCGCCTTACTCGATTCTTGCGCGCGGGATAGAAGAAGACGTCCTTCCCACCGTCCAGCGCCATGGGATGGGCACCCTCAGCTACAGTCCCCTTGCCGGCGGTTGGCTTTCGGGTCGATGGCGGCAAGATTCAGCATCTTCGCCCACATCAAGTGCGCGTCCGAGCGCCAGGTTCGACATGACGAGGTTCGCGAACCAGCGCAAACTCGATCTCGTTGAAGACCTGGCGCAACTGGCCGAAGAGTCCGGGCTTAGCCTCATAGAGCTCGCCATTGCCTTTGTCATCAACCATCCCGGCATCACCTCCGCAATTGTTGGCCCGCGGACCATGGCACAGCTGGAGTCCTATCTTCCGGCGGCCTCAGTCGCTCTCAGCACAGACGTCCTGGACCGCATCGATGAGATCGTGGAACCCGGCGTCACGGTCAACCCGGACGACAACAGCTACGGCGCGCACGAACTCACACCCCGGGCGCGCAGGCGCCGCTGACAGGAACACGTCGACGACGGCGCCGCCCGCCTCACGCGGCGGGCGGCATCGTCGTGCATTTTCCGGGTCCCGCTACGCCCGGAATTCGCGGTCGCGCCTGGCCATCCTCGCCTGCAGCATTCCAAGGCGGGGATCATTGCCGGCCGCTGCCTGCGCGGCAGCCAACGCTTCGAAATCGTCGGCCCCCATGTCGCTGGAGCCCCATTGCAGGATGAGGTTCTGGTCGCCGGTGGCGCGCACCGATGCGCTGATCGCTGCGTTGAGTTCGTCGCGGAGGAGCTCGATGGCAAGGTTTCCTGAGCGGGCAAGGAGCGGAGCCCTGTAAGCCTGGAGAGCTTCGGCGATGCGGGCCTTCCGCAGGTGTTCGGTCACGGTGGAGACGTCGGTGATCACCGTCAGTCCGGCCGCAAAGCGATAGGGGTTGGCCTCCAGGACCTTCCCCAGGACGGCGCGGATCCGGTGCATCTCGGTGCGGACGGAAGCTGCGGCACCATCCTCGCCATGCACCTGGTAGGCCAACTCGTCAGCGCTCCAACCACCCGAACGTGAGGCAAGCAAAGCCAGGATTTCAGCACGCCGGAGCGTCAGCGGCAGCCGCACACCGCCGTCGACCTCTGCTGTCGGGGCGTCCCCCAACAAGTTCAGTTTCAGCGTTGCGGGTGTTCTTTTGTCTGCAGGGGTGGGAGCCGCATGAGGTGTGCGCGGACCGGCGGTACGCAAAAGCTCCTCGGCCAGCCGGACGGCGCAACGCACCATGCGCAGGCTGTCCGGAGTTACCGAGTCGATGGGCCCGGATACATCCAGGATTCCCAGGATCCGGTTGCTGTGCGGGTCACGGATGGGAGATGCGGTGCAGGCCCACTCGTGATGGGAACGCACGAGGTGCTCGGCTGAAAGGAGCTGGGCCGGTGCCCCCGTAATCAGGGCCTCACTGATGGCATTGGTGCCGATCCCGGACTCTGACCAGTCCGCCCCTTCAACGAACTCCAATGAATCGGCCTGTCGAAGCGCATGGCTGCTGCCCACCCGCCACAGCACCTCACCCAGCTGGTCCGTGACGATCAGGAGGTGCCGGCCGTCTGCGGATTCGTCCGCAAGAAGTTGCGTGAGCGCTGGCATGACAGGGGCCAAGGGATGGCCGGCACCGAGCTTGCGGGCATCCTCCACCTCGTGGCGACGGAGCGGACTGTGCCGCTCAGGATTGATCCCCAACGCCAAGGAGCGCTGCCAGGACTCCAGGAGGGACTGCGGGATGCGGGGATCAGGACGCCCGGAAATCGTGGCTTCGTGGGCTTTGCGAAGGATGCGGGCGTACTCCGACGGCGCGGAAAGCCTCAGACCATCCATGCGCGCTGCAGAGGCAGTGACACTTGGCATGCAGTTTCCTCCAATTCACCATCGAATTGCCCGGACCACGTTCCAGGAGCGTGCGCCGCCTTCCCAGTGTAGACCGGGCAAGCCCCGGATGTGGTGCGGGTCACCAAGCCGACCGCCCGGACACCACCATGTCTCCGGAGTCCGGTCCGTTGCGTAATTCGGCCCAATTTCGCATTCATGCTTCTCGTATAGGATGCAGGAAGAACGGCTACGCGTCAGCGGGCAGAAGAGCCTGGAGGGGTCCAAACGGCTCGCCAATATCCATGCCAGGAATCCCATTGATGGGAAACGCGCTGTCGTGTCCGGAAACAGGCGAAATTGCCGTTTCCGCTAAGGCCGGTTTTGAAAACGCTATGGGGGCGATACAGAACGATGAAGAACACACGCAAGCACCTTTTAATGCCTTCGGGCAGGCCCAGCCACGCTTTCACCGGTAAAAAACCATGACCGGGCATACCGGGAAAACTCCGGAGAACCCATCGGACGAAGAACTGATCTCTTCCGTCCAGGGCCAGGACGCCGCAGCCATCGAAGAGCTTTACCGACGCCATGCCGCTGCCGGGCTTTCCTACGCCAAGAAGCTATTGGGCAACGGCTTCGACGCCGATGACGTCAGCTCCGAGGCCTTCCTCAAGGTCATTCATGCCATCCAGCGGGGAAACGGACCGGATGGCCCCTTCCGTCCCTATCTCCTGCGGGCCATCAAGACCTCAGCTGCGGATCATTGGACAGCACGCTCACGCCACGAACTCGTGGAGGAGCCGATGGAGTTGCCCCACGACGAGGACGGCTACGAGCACATCCTGCACGAGAAGGACCGGGAACTGGCCGGCGCTGCTTTCGCGTCCTTGCCGGCCCGTTGGCAGACCGTGTTGTGGCATGTGGACGTCGAAGGCGAACGGCCCCGCCAGGTAGGGCCGCTGCTGGGCCTCGAACCCAACGCCGTTTCAGCCATTGCAGCCCGGGCCCGCAAGGGACTCCGGTTGGCTTATCTGGAGGCCTACGTGGATTCCTCCCTCGATGAGACGTGCAAGCCGTATGTGCCGCTGCTGGCCAAGTCGGTAGTCGACGGGTTGTCTCCGTTTGAAGACGTGCGGCTGCAGAAGCACCTCGCAAAATGCCTCGCCTGCACCTCAGCTGCCACGGCCCTGATGGATGTTCGGTCCACGATGCGGCGGGCCGTCGCGCCCTGGCTGGTGGGACCGGCTGCCGTGCCCGTGATGATTGGTTCCGGAGCCGTAGCCTTGCCCGCCACGACAGGCACACAACTTCCCGGAGCCCCAGCCACCACCGGTTCCGCAGCGCACTCCGCTGGAATGGGAATCGGGGCGTGGGCCGCCGCCATCGCCGTGGTTGCCTGCGTGGCAACCGGCGCTATCGCCGTCGCGACAGGCTTGGGTTCAACCCCGTCAGCTACGGATGCGGCGAATTCTCCGGCCGAAGCGGGACCCCTTGGCGCGCCTCCGGCAGGAGGCACCCCAGCGGACGGCGGCCCGGGTCCGGGCAGCGCCGGGGTGCCGCCGGCAGGTGTCAGTCCGGATTACGCCGTGATCTCACTGGACCAGCCACGTGCCGAAGCACTCCAAGTCCCGCTGCCTGTATCCATCCGCCCGATTCCAACGGACTCCCCCGCCGGTTCGACGCCGGAGACCACCCGCAGGGAGAAACCCAGGTTCCCACAACAAGGCAGCACGGCAGCGCCGACCATCGCCGGTCCCACGCCGGGCTTCTCCCCGACATCCCTGCCGACGAGCACACCCCTGCCTACAAACGCCACTCCTGCGCCGAGCCCCAGCGAAACGCACCAGCCAAGCCCCACGGCAACGCCAACGCAAACACCCACTGTGGCACCAACCCCCACGCCGACCAGCACAAGTGTGCCAACACCCACGCCCACTCCTACCGTCACACCAGGGGAACCCTGCCCCTGGTGGTGGTGGTTCTGCACTCCGTAGCTTCCACTCCGAAACTGCCCGCGGTCCCCGGACAAGGACCGAATAAAAAAACTTTCGAATTCCCGCGTCACGTTTTTAAGTGACAGCCGTATACATCTTGAAGGGCTTGTGCCCTGACTCCGTTTCATCGGCGAACCGTTCATCGTAACGGCGCTGACTCCTGTGTGCCTGCCGGTTAGCCGGACGCATCACAGTTGTGCCGAAACGGCATCAAAGAGGCTTTGGGAGGCAAACCAGACCGAATTGTTGATGGCGCGCGCCCAGACGCGGGCTACGGAAGTAGAAGTTTACGGCCCGGTGATGCCCATCGCCGGGTCATGGGGGGTGGCTCTTGCGTGCAGGATCTAACGGCTACGGAGCGCCCGAATCTCTGGGAGCGGAAGGCTCTGCTCCCACCGGACACCTTAAAAGGGGTGCAGTAATTGGCTGACGGCACTAACCGACTCAGCGGCGGGACGACAGGTCCCGCCGTCGGTGCAGATCAACGACATATACACAGGCCAGCCGGGCTTCCCGCCCGTCGCCGGCCACGGACCGGTAAAGGCAGGCGCGGCGGCAGGCAGGCTTTGGCACTCCTGGCGAGCAGCGCCGTCGTCGCCGGTTTGTTTACCGGAGGTGCGCTGACATTGTCGGCAGGCCCGGCCACAGCGGCAGATGCTTTGAGCTGTGGGGCCGTGTACTCGGTCCAGGGCAGCGGCAACCGCAACTTGTGGCTCGTCAACACCGCGACAGGGACGCAGACCAGCGTCGGGAACTTCACCATTGCCGGGTCCAACCAAAACCTCAATGGTCTGGGCATCGCAGCCGATGGCAGTGCTGCCATCGGCGTCCTGCCCAACAGCAACGACACAGGCCGGACCATCTACCGCCACGACCGGGCGACCAACACCACCTCGGTACTGGGCGTGGGCGAAGCAGGAACTCCCGTCACCCACGGCGCCATCAATCCTGAAAACGGCTTCTACTACTACGGCGGATTCACCGGAAATACGATCCGCGTTTACGGATTCGACACCGTCAACAACGTCTCAATCGGCCTGGTGGCCAGCGGTGACATCCCCAACGCCGGAGCCAACGGCGACTGGGCTTTCGACAAACAGGGCCGCTTGTACGTGATGGGCGGTGGGTCAACCCACAGCATCCTCTCTGTCATCCAGCAGGAGATACCCGCGGCAGCCGGCGCACCCGTTGCCGTGACGGCCAACCAGCTGGTCTCCATCGCCACCCCGCAGCCCATCAACGGCATCGCGTTTGGTGGTGACGGCCTGGTCTACCTGGGCAGCTCGGACACGCTCCGCCAAGTGGACCCCATCTCCGGCGAAGTCCTGAGTTCCAAGCCCTTCTCCCAGGCCGGTTCCGTGGACCTGGGCTCCTGTGCAACCCCCAACACCATCACGGTCAAGAAGGACTTCCCGCACGGCCGCGTCACCCCTGCCGACCAGGCCACGCTCACCCTGAAGGGTGACGGTCTACCGGTAACCGGCGTTCAAGCCACCACCGCTGGCACTGAGAACGGACTCCAGGACCAGCCCGGCGAGGTAGTAGGCCCGGTCTTCGGCCGCACAGGCACGACGTATGCCATTTCCGAGTCCGGCAGCACGGGCGTGGGATACGCCTCGAGCTGGTCGTGCATCAATGAAAACAACGGTGCTCCGATCTCCAGCGGCACAGGAACCAGCGGGAGCTTCACCATGCCGGCTGCTGGATCCGATGGAATTGCTGTGCTCTGCACGTTCACGAACGCCGCACGAATCACGGATCTGGTCCTCGACAAGAAGGCCGGTGCCCTCAGCGGGAACACAGCCGGCTCAACTGTCCCTTACACCTTTGACGTCACCAACACCGGAACCGTCCCGCTGGAAATAGTCAGCGTAAACGATCCCCTGGTGGGAGCAGTCACATGCCCTCCCGGCCCCCTGGCCGTCGGAGCGACCGTCACCTGCACGGCTCCGCCCTACAAACTCACTCAGGACGATGTCACTGCGGGCCAAGTGATCAACAAGGCCACAGCCACCGGGACAGTAGCCGGATTGCCTGACGCTACGGACGACGATTCCACCACGACGCCGATTGCGTCCTCACCGGCGCTAACCCTGAAGAAGAGCGCCGGAACGCCGGTTGATGTCAACAATTCGGGTCTTACCGACGCCGGGGACACCATCGCGTACACGTTCCTGGTGACCAACAGCGGCAACTTGCCGGTCTCCGGCGTCGTCATCAATGACAAGCTGCTGAGCGGCCAGAACCCGGCAATCGCAGTAAGCTGCGAGGCCACATCACTTGCCCCTGGCGCCTCCACGAACTGCAAAGCTGATCAGCCCTACACCATCACCGAAGCAGACGAGACAGCCGGCAAGGTGCTCAATACTGCCACGGCCCAGGGCACCGATCCCCGCAACCAGCCTGTAGTTTCCAACGAAGACAGCACCGAAACCCCGGTCAGCGCTCCCGCGCCGTCGCTGTCCATCGAGAAGACTGCCGGCACGCCAGTGGACAAGAACAACTCGGGTATCACGGACGCCGGCGACACCATTGCCTACACCTTCGTGGTCACCAACACCGGCAATATCCCGTTGCATGACGTCAAGGTCAACGATCCAAAAATCGGTTCCGTCACCTGCGAAAAGAACGCTCTTTCACCTGGCGAGAGCATCAGCTGCACGGGCGATGCCCCGTACGTTGTAACCGACATGGATGAGCTTCACGGTTCGGTGGACAACACCGCCACGTCTACCGGCACGGATCCCGACGGCGACCCCGTCACATCCCCTCCGGACACCACCACCACCAAGGTCACGGTTCCCGCCCCGTCCCTGTCCTTGGAGAAGTTCGCCGCGGCTCCGGTGGATGTGAACAATTCCGGGATCACTGACGCCGGAGACACCATCGCGTACACGTTCACGGTCACCAACACCGGCAACGTCCCGGTAACCGCCGTTGAAGTGGTGGATCCGCTTGCGGGCGCCGTCACGTGCAAAGTCACGGAGCTTGCTCCCGGCGCAACAACCAACTGTGCCGCCGATGCACCATACGTTGTGACGTCGGCCGATGAAGCAGCACACGTAGTGCGTAACACCGCCCACGCCGAGGGCATGGACCCCGACACTGAAAAGGTTGTCTCCGACCCGGATACCACCAACACTCCAGTCACCGAGCAGGCCCCGGCCCTGACCCTTGAGAAATCAGCAGGGGCCATCAAGGACACCAACGCCTCGGGCATCATCGACGCCGGAGACACCATCGACTACACCTTCGTGGTCACCAACGATGGCAATGTGCCGGTTCGCCGGATCACGGTCAACGATCCCCTGGCCGGTGCGGTGACCTGCGAAGCCGCCGATCTCGCTGTGGGTGCATCCACTCACTGCAGGGCAACTGCACCCTATGTGCTCACCCAGGCTGATGTGGATGCGGGCAAGGTCCACAACGTGGCCACGGCCACTGGAACCGACCCCGACAACCAGCCCACCACCTCGAATGAAGACTCGACCACCACCAACGTGCCGCACGCTGCTGCACTGGTGATCGACAAGTCTGCTGCACTGGTTGATGCCGACGGCGACAACCTCGCCGACGCCGGGGAAACGGTCAACTACACGTTCGCGGTGACCAACACCGGGACCGTGACGCTGAACGACGTCGTGGTTGATGATCCGATGCTTGGCAAGGCCGGCGTCACCATCGAATGCCCGACGACGAGCCTCGCCCCGGGAGAAACGGTAACCTGCACCGCTGCCTACAAGGTGCAGACCAAGGATGTGGAGTCCGGTCAGCCGATCCGGAACGTGGCCGGGGCCAAAGCAGTCAGCCCCGATGGCGACGTTTCCTCACCCACGGACTCGGCTGAAACCCCGGTTGGTCCCAAGGCCCAGCCGGCACCGCTGGCCGTCACCGGAGGAGTTCCGTTCCTGGTGGCCGGCATCGGCGCAGTACTCCTGGCCGCAGGCGTCGGGCTGGCTTTGATGACCCGCCGGCGTCGTGCATGACAGAAAGCTGATGCTCGCTCAATGAGCTGAAGCCGAACACTTCCCGGGTGCCCGCCGGGAACACGAAGCGACGGCCGGATCACGTCCCCCCGACTCCCGGCCGTCGCTTTTGTGCACCAACTTCGAACGAGGAAAAGATGGCCATCACCACCCATACACCTGCCTCGCTTGCCGCGTGGGAGTCCGCGTTGGCTGCCCGGACCGAGCTTTGCCTCTCCGTGGCGGGGATCCACCGGGGAAAGCTGACCCTTTACGCAGGCCCCCATCACACCGGCCGCAGCCCTGTGGCCATCCTGGATCTGCCCGGCACCGGCACCTATATCAGCCGCCCGGCCAACGGCGGAATAGAGCACTGGATTGCAGGCATTCTGGAAGCTGCCCAATCCGTTACGAATAGGACCCCGGAATCACGACACGTTCCGGCAGTTCTTCCCACTCAATTGATGTGAGGCTGTCCAATGGGGGACGTGAGACAGCCGTAGTCGGAGGGCAACGCCCTTGCTGACCAATCACCGAGCACCGACTGGCCTTTGGACGACGAAGCCGGCGGCGCCTTTGGCTGCTTTCCCCCCTTCCCCGGCAGCAGCCAGTGTGGCCGGCCTGACTATTAACGCCCTCAGGTCCGGCCACACAACCTTTGCCATGGGATGTTGACTTGACTCCGGTGGCTGTATTCTCTATTTGAGCCACGTCTGGATGGCCTTTTTTCTGGGGGAATTTTGACTCATTCTCGACCCGCGATGCTGCGCGCCCACCTCACGTCCTGGGGGCTCGGTGCGCTGGCACTCGGGACCGCCGTCCTGCTTTCGGCGTGCACCATGCTCCCGCTGCCACGTTCGGCCGAACCCTCGCCGAGCAAATCTCCCGCGTCAGCGGAGGCACCCCCGCGCAACAAGGAAACCGCGACGGCGGCCTGGGAAGTTGCGCTCGATCCCATCGGTCAGCCGGTGGTCGCCGACGGGGTAGCACTGGTCTACACCCGGGGCAGTGCCGGTGTGGAAGCCCACGCCCTTTCCGTGGCTACGGGCAAGGAGTTGTGGAAGCAGCCGGTTCATCCGGGATACGACGCTCCGGGGAACCCGTTGAAGCCTGCGCTGACAAGGACTGCTTCGGGGAAAAGCGCCGCAATCTTCCTGCAGGCCGCTGCCGCTCCGGCGGGCATCGACAGTGACGTCGTCTGGTGGACTTCGCCTGTCGCCTTTGATCTGGGCACAGGCAAAGAGCTCTACCGGGGAAGGCCTGAACTGGTCAGTACGCGCCCCTTCGCCTGTGACGAACTCTTCGACATGTGCTTTATCGCCTTTGACGACTCAGCGCAGTCAGTTGAACACTGGGTGGACTTGGAAACCGGAGATGAGTCCGGAGGCGCCGACATCAACGAGCTCACAGGATTCTTCCAGCCGGTGGGCAAAGAACTGTATGCGGTGGAAAAAGACGGTGTCGAAAAACTGGCTCACGTCTCCTACGGCGAGGTTAAGTGGCAGATCGAAGTAGAGAAGGTTTTTGGAAAAGGTGCTTCCACCGATTTGGGGTGGCATTTCACTTACTCTGAGAAGCTTGACCTCTATGTGGGCTCGGTCGGAATCAATCCGACGGGTGTCGACCCCGAGAAATTCCCGGAAAAATCCTTATCGCTGAATCTTCGCGAAAGCACTAAGACCGTCGGTTTCCGAGCCTCGAGCGGACGGGTTTTATGGACAGCGGATGCCTCCACACTCGAATGCTCAAAGACAATGAGTGCCGGTGACACCAAGATGGGCACTGGAACCGCATTGCCCATACGGTGCGAATACGTGGACGGCTACATCGAGTTTCCCGCGGGCAAATACCGGGGCGCCCGATCCAAAGTAGTGGGCTACGACCCCCTGACCGGCGAAGCATCCTGGGAGAGCGAACCTGTCTATGTGTACAGCTGGGACGAGTACGGCCTCATCCCTTCAGCAAGCCACGGTGAGTTCCTGATTGCAGGCACGTTCTGGGACTCAAACCTGGTAGACACCCACACCGGAAAGCCCCGCGGGGCAAGTTTCGACGACGGCTTCATCTGTTGGAAGCAGGCAACATATACCGCTCCACCGAACGGTCCCTACAAGGACCGGCCGGGAGGCGACATAGGTGCCGGCACTCAAACGGCGTTCCCGTGCCTGAAGGGGGGCTCGGCCACCCTGGCCTTTACCTACGGCGCCCTGACAGATGTGACCACCACGGATCAGGACATGGCCGTCATCTCCCTGGAAGGGAAAGTGGCCGGCTACAAGCTCCTCAAGGAGTTCGTCTAGCCCTTGAAAACGGGCGCCCGCTTCTCCTGGAAAGCCCGGAAACCCTCGGCGTAGTCGTCGGTCTTGCACAGGCGTGCCTGCTCTGCGTTCTCCTCCAACATGGAATCCCACAGGCCCAGGCGCTGGTCGCGGATGTGTGCCACGAGCTCCTTGGACGCAACAAACGCCTGGGTCGCGCCCGCGGCGACCCGCGCAACAATCGCCCGGGTCTCATCGAGCAGGACATCAGCAGGCATTGCCCGGCTGAACATCCCCTGGGCCACGGCTTCGGCCCCGGAGATCAGATCAGCGGTGTAGATCAGGTCCAGGGTGCGGTGCATGCCCAGGCGTTCGGCAAAGTACCAGTGCCCACCGGAGTCCAGGGTCGCCCCGAGCTTGGCAAAAGGCGATCCGAACTTGGCGTTCTCCGCCACATACACCACGTCGGTGGCCAGGAGCAGCCCCAGCCCGACTCCCAGGCAAGCACCATGCGCGGCGGCAAACGTGGGCGCCGGGAACGCAGCCATCTTCTTCAACAGCGGCTCCACGAGTCCGCCGAGATACGCCTGTGCATCATCGGTTTCAGGAGTCACGGCCGCGATGTCGCGGCCGGCGCAGAAGGCACGGCCCTCGCCGCGAAGCAGCAGCGCCCGCACTTCGCCGCGCGAGGCGGCGGCAGCAGCGTCGTCGTACGCCTTATCCAGTTCCGCCAGGGCGTCCTCGTTGAGGGAGTTCAGCTTTTCGGGGGCATTGAGGACAATTTCGGCAATGCCGTTGGCAATGGAGAGCTCGATCATGGGACTCCTTAGACGTCGAAGTCGACGGTAACTTCTTCGCTGGTGGGGTGGGACTGGCAGGTGAGGACGTAGCCCTTGTCCAGCTCGTCCTGTTCAAGGGCGTAGTTCTCATCCATGGTCACGGTACCGGTGATCAGTTTGGCGCGGCAGGTGCCGCACACGCCGCCGGCACACGCGAACGGAACGTCAGGACGGACGCGCAGCGCTGCGTTGAGGATGGATTCGCGGGCATGCGTCGGGCTGGCGACGTCGCCGGTGAGGCCGTCCAGCGTGAACGTGATCTTGTAGGTGTTCTGCGACTCGTCCTCCACAACAGGACGGCCGGCGTTGCCTTCAGGGCGGTCCGGTCGCCCGGTGGTGAACAGCTCAAAACGGACGTGTTCCGGCTTCACGCCGCGGGCGGCGAGGGTGTCCCGGCACAACTGGACCAGCTCGAACGGCCCGCACAGGAACCATTCATCAACGTCCTCGGCGTGGATCGCCGAAGACAACAGGGCCTGCAGCTTCTCCGAGTCGATGCGGCCGGTCATCAGCGGCGCGATCCGCTGCTCCCGGGACAGCACATGGTGCAGGGCCAGGCGGGTGGGGTACTTGTCTTTCAGGTCCGCCAGTTCCTCCAGGAACATGACATCCATGGCGGCCTTGTTGGCGTACACGAGGTCGAAGGTGGTTTCCGGGTTAGCCGCCAGCAGCGTGCGTGCAATCGCGATGACCGGCGTGATGCCCGAACCCGCGGCGATCGCCACGAAGTTGCCCGGCTCCCCCGCCAGTTCCTCCGGGTGGTTCATGGAGTTCATGACGTTGTGCTGGACCGGTGAACCGTCCTTGCCGTGCCGCGAAATGAACGCACCCTGCGGGCTCATCACATCCAGTACGTCCCCGGCCTTCAGTTCGGCATTAGCCCACGTGGAGAACAGGCCGCCCAGGTCCTTCTTGATGGCCACCCGGATCTCGCTGCTGCCGTCCTCGAAGCTGCGCGGCTCTGCGCAAATCGAGTAACTGCGGCGGACCTCGTGCGGCTCACCGTTCTCGTCCGGAAGCGTCGTGCGCAGGGCGACGTACTGGCCCGGGAGGTAGTCATACTGGCCGGCAAGTTCCGCCGGGACACCGAACGTGACCTCAATGGCATCGTCCGTGAGGCGCCGGACTTCCGCGACGGTCAGGTTGTGGAAAGACGCACGACGGCGGCTGGCCGTCTGTGTTTCGGTGGTCATGGCTGCTTCCTTAGAGGACTTTGAAGTAGTCGAATGGTTCCTTGCAGTCCTGGCAGACAAACAGCGCCTTGCAGGAGGTGGAACCAAAGCGGGTGAGTTCCTTGGTGTTGAGTGAGGAACACTGGGGGCATTTCACGGCCAGGCTCAGGCGGACGGGACCGGAATGGCCGCCGGCGGCAGCCCTGCCGCTGGGCGGAGCAATCCCGTACTCCTCCAGCTTGGCCTTGCCGGATTCGGTCATCCAGTCAGTGGTCCACGCCGGCGACAACACCAGGTTGATGTGGACGCCCGCATAGCCTTCCTTCTCAAAAGCCTTGCGGAGATCGTCGCCAATGGCGTCCATCGCCGGGCAACCCGAGTACGTGGGCGTGATGGTGACCTCGACGGCGGTACTTGCCGGGCCGTCGTCGGGAGCGCCCTCATGGTGGGGTGCTTCCGTAACGCGGACGCCGCGCAGGATCCCCAGGTCCTCGATGGTGAGGACCGGGATCTCCGGATCGCAGACCGTGGCCGCGATGTTCCAAGCCTGCTGCTCAGCCTTGCTGAGCGGCTGCGTTTGCGGCTGCGTTTGCGAGGGGGTTGCCACGCTGGTCACCAGCTCGCGCCGGGGTGCTCGCGGGCCAGGACCTGCATTTCGGCAAGGATGTAGCCCATGAACTCGGAGTGCTTTCCACGCCGTCCTCCGCCGGGTGCCTGCGGGACACCTGGAATGTCCAGTTCAGCCTCCGTCATGATCTGCCCCGTGAGGCGATCGAATTCGGCACGGAGGGAGGAAGGCTGGACTGTCACACCGGCTTCGGACAGGCGGGTGGTGAGTTCATCGTCCTCGAAGAGTTCGTCCACGTACGGCCACACGAGCTTGAAGCCCTGGATGATGCGGGCGCGGGACTCATCCGTGCCGCCGGCAAGACGCAGCACCCACTGGGCACTGTGGTCGCGGTGGTAATCCACTTCCTTGACAGCCTTGGCAGAGATGGCGGCGATCGTGGCGTCCGTGGACTCCATCAGCCGGCTGTACAGCCCGTACTGGTAGAAGCTCACGATGAACTGACGGGCGATGGTGACAGCGAAGTCACCGTTGGGCTGCTCAAACAGGTGCGCCGAACGGAACTCGTGCTCGCGGCGGAAGTAGGCGAGGTCGTCCTCCGACTTGCCCCATGCGGCTCCGGCGTAGGTCAGGAAAGAGCGTGCGTGCCCCAACTGGTCCAAGGCGATGTTGCCCAGGGCGATGTCTTCCTCGAGCTCCGGGGCACGGGAAATCCAATGGCCCAGTCGCTGGGCGAGGATCAGGCCGTCGTCGCCCAGGCGAAGGGCAAACTCAGCCACATCCTCGTCGGGCTTGACCTGGCCGCGGCTGATTTCCAGCGCGATGTCCTCAGGGCGCAGGGCGTTGCCCGGCGTGATGCGCGTTGCGCTGGCCGAACCGTCACCGGAAGCTCCGGCTCCGTGAACGCCGACGGAGATATCGCCGTGGCCTTCGATTGCGAAGTCAGTGTCTTTGGTGGTCACAGGTGCTTCACGCCTTCGCTCTTGGTGTAGTAGGTGGCGTGGCGGTAATCCTTGCCCTGCGGGGACTCGAAGAAGGCACCCTTGGCATCGGGATCACTGGAGGAAATCGCCTCGGCCGGGACAACCCAAATGGAGACGCCCTCGTTCCGGCGGGTGTAGAGGTCGCGGGCGTTCCGGAGGGCCATCGCCGCATCCGGCGCGTGCAGGGAACCTGCGTGCACGTGGGACAGGCCGCGGCTTGAACGCACGAAGACCTCCCACAAGGACCACGGGTGCTCTTCCTTGGCGCCGCCGGGGGTGCCGGCCGGGCGCGCGGCGGCGGCCGTCGTCGTGCTTTCTGCGTTCGTAGCCGCCACCTTGGGGGCTTCGCGCTTGATCTCGCTGGCGGCGCTTGCCTGTTCTTCCGGGTTACCGTGGGGAGCCATTATGCTGCGTTCACTTTCTCTGCTTGCTTGCGGGCGTACGCCACTGCTGCTTCCCGAACCCAGGCACCATTTTCGTGTGCCTCGCGGCGGCGCTCGATGCGCTGCGAGTTGCAGGGACCGCGGCCGGCCAGGACTTCCTTGAACTCGTTCCAGTCCAGGGGTCCGTGCTCCCACTTCCTGGTTTCTTCGTTGAAACGGATGTCTTTGTCCGGGAGGGTCAGGCCCAGGACCTTGACCTGCTCCACCATCATGCCGACGAAGCGGCTGCGAAGCTCGTCGTTGCTGAAGCGCTTGATGTTCCATGCCATGGACTGCTTGGAGTTCGGTGAATCGTCATCCGGCGGGCCGAACATCATCAGCGACGGCGCGTACCAGCGGTTCACGGCGTCCTGGGCCATCTGCTTCTGCGCAGGCGTGCCGTTGGAGAGCTCAAGCAGGATCTCAAAACCCTGGCGCTGGTGGAATGACTCTTCCTTGCAGATGCGCACCATTGCGCGTCCGTAAGGACCGTACGAAGCCCGGCACAGGGGCACCTGGTTGCAGATGGCGGCGCCATCGACGAGCCATCCGATGGCCCCCATGTCCGCCCAGGAAACCGTGGGGTAGTTGAAGATGGAGGAGTACCGGGCCTTGCCGGCAATCAGGTCTTCCATCATCTGGTCCCTGCTCTGCCCCAGCGTCTCTGCTGCGGAGTACAGGTACAGGCCGTGGCCTGCCTCATCCTGGACCTTGGCCATGAGGATGGACTTGCGCTTCAGGCTGGGCGCGCGCGTGATCCAGTTGGCTTCCGGCTGCATGCCGATGATTTCCGAGTGTGCGTGCTGCGAGATCTGGCGCAGCAAAGTCTTGCGGTAAGCCGCCGGCATCCAGTCGCGCGGTTCGATGCGCGAGTCCTCCGAAATGATGCGCTCAAAATACGCCTGTCCGGCTGCCTCCCGCTCCTGCTCTTCCGGGGACAGCTCAGCGGGCACTGACTGCAGATTCTGCGATGCCATGGTTGCTCCTAATAAATTACCGACCGTTCGTTCAGAATATGCGGAGCGGATGATCTCAGTCAAGCGTTCACCGGAAGGCCGCGTCAGCGGTTTATGACTGTTCCCGTGGCCTGGCGTTGTTGACAAGGCTCCTGAGATTCCCCGTGTTAACTTGGGGTGGGGCCTCAACCGCCCCACGCCAACGCAAGAAAAGAGCCCTACGTGCAATCGCCCCAGCCCTTCCGAATCCTCACCGTCTGCACCGGAAACATCTGCCGCTCCCCCGTGGCCGAGAGGTTGCTCCAGGCTGGGCTCAACCAGGTAAGTCCCGGATCATTCGAGGTCCGCAGCGCCGGCACCCGGGCCATGGTGGGCGAACCCATCCAGCCCCTTTCGGCACAGATCATCAGCACCTTCCGCGGAACTCCGGACGATTTTGCGGCCCGGCAGCTCACCCAGAAGATCCTCCGGGAAACGGATCTGGTGCTGGCCATGACGTCCAAACACCGCGGCGAAGTACTCCAGTTGGACGCATCGCTGCTGAAACGCACGTTTACGGTCCGCGAATTTGCACGCATGTTGTCCGTCCTGGAGACCCGCGACGGCGCTCCCGCCACCGGGAATATCGTGGACTTCTGGCGCGACCTCCCCGCCCGCGCAGCATCTGTCCGGCACCTCGCGCTCCCGTCCGATCCTGCCGACAACGACGTGGTAGACCCCTACCGACGAGCGGAAGAGGTCTACCACCAGATGGAGGATCAGTTGGCCCCGGCCATCCTGGGTATCCTCCGGTTCGCGCGCCTTACGGCGCCGGCCTAGTTATCAGCTGCTAGTTCAGGGCGATCACCAGCATCTGGTTGGTTCCGGGGATGCAGGTCTGCAGGACCACCGCTGGGAATCCGCCGAACACTGCTGCCACATCATTGGTGGTGCCGGGGTTGGGCACTTGGCCCCTGCCCGTGGCCGTGAAGGTCCCGTACCCCGGAATGGAAACCGTCTCACCAACACCGATCCCCGAGAACCGGGCCCAACCTCCGCAGAAGTCGTGCTCGGTGATGAACACTGCGTAGGCGTTGGTTGGCGTGTAGTTGATCGGGCCGATGCACGCATCCACCAGTGATTGTCCACCGGCACCGGCCACGTAGATGGTACGCACAGCGGGGGCAGGAGCAGGTGCCGGTGCCGGCGCTGCCACGACGGCAGGGGCGGCTGCGGCCTGGGCCTGCGCAACCGGGGCCTGCGCAACCGGGGCCTGCACTGCCGCCGGCGGGGCGACGGGCGCAACAGGCGGTCCAGTGAGCTTCAGGACCTGGCCCGGCACGATTACCGAATAAGCACCCAGGCCGTTCGCAGCCAGCATGGCGTTGACGTCCACACCGAACCTTGCGGCAATGGAGCCCACCGTGTCACCGGATGCCACCGTGTAGAGGTTGGGGTCACCGGCCGGAGGGGCGGGTGCAGCTTCGGCGGCCGGCGCGGGCTCGGCAACTACCGCGGGGACGGCGGCCGGTGCGGCCTCTGCGGGAGGTGCCGCAGCCGGTACCTCTGCGGCCGGTGCCGCCGCTGCGGGAGCTGCCTGGGCGGCCGGTGCGGCGTCCGCGGATGGTGTCGAAGCTGCGTCGGACGACGGCGACGCCTCCGGCGCCGCCGCTTGTTCATTCGACACTGATTGTTCGACACTGGCCGGTTGCGTGGCCCAATTGACTACCCCGAAAAGCAGCGGGATCAATGCCAGTAATGCAAGAACGGCGCCGGCAATCATGAGCTTGGATTTACTGAACGGCGTATGCCGGACAACGCCATTGTTCTTACTAAGGGAAGTTTGAAGATCTACATCATTCATGTTCATGGGAACTCCGGGACTCCATGGCTTGGACCGCGCGTGGGAGCCGTTGTGGCCCAGGTGCAGAAAGCGCAGCTATGTATAGGGAGGAGCACCGCCGCACTACGGCGGGGTGCGGTCCACCGCTGAGCCGGAGGAACGGAATTGCAATAAACCCCTGCGAATTCAAATATAGGAATTGGGCATTGCCGGCTGCACGAGTAGGAGATACTCGACTTTCCCTGCAAGGGAAGCGCGGCGCTGTCAGGTATTACGCAGTTTCCGGGAACGGACTACTTGGCAGTACTCAGGTCCCGGTTGATGGGACGTTGGCGGGAACAGCTGCAGCCTTGCGCGCTTCACAGGACATTTATTGTGCCCTGAACGGGTGTTTTCAGCGTATGCTCTCCTCAGCGCAGCTAAGACGGCGTCGTTCGCTTTTGGTGGGGCCACTTTTGAAGGCAGGGGTTCAGTGGCGGGAGTGAAGCACGAGGTTCTTTCGAAGCGCTCGTGGTCGGGACGCGGAATGCCGTTCTTCCTGATTGCGGTTGCCTTCTGCGCAGTACTGCTGGCCGTTGGCCTGGCAAGCGGAACCGGCACCAATACAGCCCAGCTCGCAGGTGACCTGGCGATCCTCACAGCCGTCCTGACGGCACTGACGACCCATACACGCGCAGCCCTCAAACAGCCGGTCAACGCTACGGGCCGCTGGTTCGTTGTGGCGGGACTGGCGCTCTGGTCTGTCGGCCAAGGCATCTGGACGTTCAACGGCATCACCCTCGACCACGACTACCCTTTTCCGTCGTTCGCCGACGTCGGTTTTGTTTGGTACGCGGTACCGGCCTCCATTGGCTTGGTCCTGCTTTTGCGCGGACAGGGTTTGCGGCTGCCTTTGCGCCGGGCCATCCTCGACACGGGGGTAGTGGCGAGCTCCACGTTCTTCATCGCGTGGAGTTCGGTCCTGGGTCCGCTGGCCAGTGCCAAGGACAGTGACGCCTTTGCCCGGATAACACAGATGGCCTACCCCATCGCAGACGTCCTCATGGTCTCCGTGGTCATCGTCCTCACCATGCGTGCGGCCCGGGGGCGCAGACTGCCGTGGCTAAGTCTTGGCATCGGTTTCTGGATCCTTGCCCTCACGGACCTCGCCTACATGCGGCTCACCCTGGAAGGCATTTCAGGTGTCACAGGATCGCCCTTGGCGCTGGGGTGGGTAGTAGCCTTCCTGCTGGTGGGCATAAGCCCGCTGGTGCCGGAAACCGGCAGCAATCGCAAGGACGGCCGCGGTTATGCCGCCGCCCTTGAGCTGCTCCCCTACCTCCCCGTTTTCAGTGCCGTGTTCTTCTCCCGGACCGGCCCCATCGGCGCCGACCCCGTCCTGCTGGTCACCGGCCTGGTGGTCCTGGGGTTCGTCATCGTGCGCCAGGTGCTGATCGTCGTCGAAAATGTGACGCTCACACGCGACCTCGAGTCGAAAGTGGCCGAACGCACGGCCGAACTTGAGGGGCTGGGGGCGATCGTCAATTCCTCCGGCGACGCCATTGTCGGCGAAAGCCTGGACGGTGTCATCACCAGTTGGAACCCCGGGGCCGAAAAAATCTTCGGGTATCCGGCCTCGGAGGTGATCGGCAGGAAGGGCGACTTCTTCATTCCGGCAGCTGCGCAGGAGGAAGAACGCCGGGCAATGGACGTCACAGCCCGGACCGGGGACGTGCAGAACTACGAAACGCAACGCCTTCGCGGTGATGGAACCACCATCCCTGTTTCCGTCACTCTCTCCCCTGTACGGAACGCGTCCGGGATACGCGGAGTGGCCTTCATTTCGCGTGATATCACTGAACGCAAAGCCGCCGAATCCGAACTTATGGCCGCGCGGGAAGCCGCGTTGGAAGCAAGCAGACTCAAATCCGAATTCCTGGCCACCATGAGCCACGAGATCCGGACACCACTGAACGCCGTGATCGGGCTGACCTCATTGATGATGGACACGCCCCTCAGCGAAGGCCAACGGCAGTACGCCCAAGGTGTGAAGGGAGCCGGCGAAGTCCTCCTCACGCTGATCAACGACATCCTGGATTTCTCCAAACTCGAAGCCGGGAAAGTGGATCTGGAAGTCACCGCCTTCGACCCCCGGGCACTCGTGGAAGAAGTCGCCGGACTCGTGGCCGAGGCCGCACAAGGCAAAAATCTGGAACTCATCTCCTACTGCCACCCCGATGTTCCGGGACGGCTCATGGGCGACTCCGGCCGCATCAGGCAGATCCTGGTGAACCTCTCCTCCAACGCCGTGAAATTCACCCCGTCCGGAGAAGTCGAAATCAAAGTCTCCGTGCTGGGGACAGATGCCGGTAACGCCTCGCTGCGCTTTGAAGTCCGTGACACGGGAATCGGCATCAGTGCCACCGACCACCACCGCCTGTTCGATTCCTTCGCCCAGGCAGATGCTTCAACTACGCGCCGCTACGGTGGAACCGGGTTGGGGCTGGCCATATCCCGGCGGCTCACGGAGGCCATGGGCGGCCGCATCGGTGTGGACAGTGAGCTGGGCAACGGCAGCAAATTCTGGTTCGAACTGGAACTGCCCATCGGACCGCCGGCCTCGGAAACTCTCACCCTGCCTGCTTCCCTGGCGGGTAAGAGGGTGCTTGTGGTGGACGACAACGCCACCAACCGCCTCGTGCTGGAGACCCAGCTGGACAGCTGGGGCATGACGCCGGTGGCTGTGGCCGATGCGTCCTCCGCGATGACCGAATACCGCAACGCCGTCCTGGAAGGCCACCCCTACGACATCGCCGTGGTGGACATGTGCATGCCGGACACCGACGGTCTGGAGCTGGCACGCCTCATCAACCATGAAAGCACCAACCCCGGAACACCCGGGATCATCCTGCTGACCTCCACCATGTTGGTGGACAAAGTCGATCTGGCAGCAGCCGGGATCCGCGAGTACCTCACCAAACCCGTCCGCAGTTCCGAGTTCTACAACCGGCTCCTTCGCCTCATGGCCACCAGAACCATGCGTGCCCCCGCAGCACCGGCACCCTCAGCGGCCGCTCCGTCCGCCGAGCCGGTAGCACGGCTGGGAAAACTGCTCGTGGCAGAGGACAACGAGGTCAACCAGCTGGTGGCACGCGGCATGGCGAACCGCCTCGGTTACGGCGTGGACATAGTCGAAGACGGCGCACAAGCCGTGACGGCGGCCCTCACCGGGAACTACGCGGCGGTACTCATGGACTGCCACATGCCGGTCATGGACGGCTTCGATGCCACCCGCGCCATACGCGCCCGCAACGGGCATTCGGCCCGGATCCCCATCATCGCCATGACGGCCGGAGCCCTCAACGAGGACCGCGAGCGCTGCTTCGCTGCCGGCATGGACGACTACATCAGCAAACCCGTCGACCTCGCTACTCTGGGAACCGTACTGGCGCGTTGGGTGCCGCAGTTGGAAGAACCGACGACGGCGGAAGCCGCCGCTGCTCCCACACCGCCCGCCGCCGGGGTGCCGCAGCCGGCGGAAGCACCGCCGTCGGACGCGGTTGTTCTCGACACCGGGCGCCTCCAGATCCTCCGCGAACTGGGACCCGACGACGGCGTGGGCCTGCTCCCGGCGGCCATCGAGGCCTTCCGGCAAGATGCCGGCGGAACCGTAGAGGCACTGCGGTCAGCCATCGACGCCGGGCAACCGTCCGCCGTCGAAGCGGCCGCACACAAACTTGCAGGCGCAGCAGCCAACATCGGAGCCGTGGGCGCCGCAGCCTTGTGCCGGGAACTGGAAACCCTTGGCCGGGAGAGCAGGCCGGAGCTTGTCGCTGATGGAACGCGGCTGCTGGAGCGGCTGACCGCAGAACTGGCAAGGGTTGACCATGCCCTTGAGCGCATCTTATTGGGAGCCCTATGAAGATCCTTATAGCGGACGACGACCAGATCTCCCGCATGATCACTAAAGCGGCCGTGGAACAATCCGGGCATGACTGCATCGTGGCCGTGGACGGCGACTCGGCCTGGCAACTCTTCCAAGAGCACAGACCGGAAGCCGTGGTGACGGACCTGATGATGCCCGGGCTCAACGGGCTGGACCTCTGCCGTGCCATCCGGGCAGCGGAGAAGGACAGGTACACCTACGTCATCCTGGTGACCTCCCATGGCTCGCGGAAGGACGTCCTTGCGGGAATGGAAGCAGGAGCCGACGACTACGTCACCAAACCCCTGGACCCGTTCAGCCTGCACATCCGGCTCCTGGCCGCCCAGCGTATTACGTCGCTGCACGCGGACCTCGCCCGGTACCGTTCGGCCCTGACCGAGCAGGCACGCACGGACCCCCTCACCAAGGTGCACAACCGGCTCAAACTTTCCGAGGATCTGGGAGACCTGCACGACGGAAGCCACGGCTACTGCCTGGCCATGGTGGATGTTGACAACTTCAAAAGCTACAACGACATCTACGGCCATCAAGCAGGCGACGCCGCGCTGGTGGCCATCGCCGCCACCCTTTCCGGCGAAATCCGGGCCACGGACGCCGTGTATCGGTTCGGTGGGGAAGAGTTCCTGTTGCTGCTCCGGGAACAGACGGCCACTACCGCGGAAACGGTCCTGGAACGCGTGCGCTCAGCCGTGCACGATCTGCGGATCGAACACTCCGGCGACCCCGACGGCGTCCTGACCATCAGCGCGGGAATCGCCGCTTCCTCGGGGGGCCACCCCGCCGGAACCGAACAGCTCCTGCGGGAGGCCGACCTCGCCCTGTACGCAGCCAAAGCTGCAGGCAGGAACAGGGTGGCCCTTGCCCATAACTTCTATGCGGAATGATCTGTGCGTGGCTGTAGCTGCCGGCTAAATCCGCCGGCCAGGATCCGGTCCTGGCGCAGGGTCAGCATGTTCCTGTTTGTATGGTGTTGTTTCGTTTGATGTTGCTGGTGCCGGGTGCCAAGTGGATATCCCCTGCTGCACACGCCCTGTTGTCGGTGGCGACCACGTTGGTGATCGGGCCTTGAGCGCCGAAGTCGCCTATGTGGATGGCGTCGTAGCTGCCTTCGGGGAGCACGTGACCGAATTCCAAATCGTGGATGTAGTTGCCGCTCAGGATCACCCCAGTGACTGCCCCGGTGCGGTTGTCATAATAGCCGGTACGGATACCGTACGGCGCCCCATAGAACTCGTTATCGGCGACTTTCAGGTTATAGATCGAGTGGTTGCCGACCGCTAGTTGCATGCTGCTGCCCCGGTGTCCGCCCCGGACCGTGTTCCCGATGTAGTTGATGTCGTGAGTGGTTCCATCGATGGTGTGGGCTACAAGGCCGTCGTCACCGTCGGTTCCAACGCGCTGGTCGATGGCATTGCTGATGACATCGCCGAAGGATGAGTCCAGGACGTGAATGCCGTCAAGCTGGTCATATTTGCCGCTCGTGACCACAACGGTGCTGCTGTTCGTAACACAGAACTTCGTGGTCCCGGCGGCGGCGATGGAGTATGTGAACGGGTTCTTTACATGCACCCCATCCACGAGGTTGTTGGAGCCGCCCCGGATGTCCACGACGTACTCGCTCAAGCGCCCGTCCAAACTGTTACTGGCTGGGAGGGTGTTGCCTGAATGGTCCGCCGTGAGGTTCGTGATCGTGGTATTCGTGGCGTAGTTGGTGGTGACAATGGGGTAACCACCGTACGGTCCTTTTGTCGACAGGAAATCCGGGCCTGCTTTGAGGATCGTGGCCGGGCCTGCGCCCTCCAGTTTCACATTGTTCGCCATTCTGAGCTTGCCGTTGATGATGTAGGTGCCTGCTACAAGTTTGACGACGCCGCCCCCGGCTGCTCCTGCGGCGTTGATGCGGTTTTGGATGGCGCTTGTGTCGTCCCCGGCATCGTTGACGGTAGTAGTGACTGTGTAGGCTCTGGTGGCGGTGCTGCCTGTCGCACCGCTCTTGGTGCATGCCGCATCCGCAGTTGTGGCCGTGGGAGCTGCTGACGGCGAAAATGCCCGACCGGCTGTTGCTGTCGCCGTCGCCGTCGCCGTAGCAACAGGCGCCCCGGCCATGGCGAGTGAGGCAACTGTGGCCGCTACCGCCAAAGCGGTCCACCGCCGTCGTGGTTGCGCCCCGGTACGGCGCATCGGCAGTCCCAATTCAATGTCAGCAGTTCCCACTGCGATCCCCCAAAGTGTCAAGACGCTCCGTCGGCGCCGTTCGCCGGACTCTGCGTATGGACACACTCGCCGGGCAAAACGATGAACCTCGTCCCGTGGATAACGTCAGTGAAGTCACCATCCGGCATCGGCCCCGGGAACAAAGTAGCTTTCCGGTTTCCGTGGAATCCCGCCGTCGGGAAAGAGCGCCTCTACCTGGGAGGCGTACTGCCTGATCCGACGCTGTTTCCCGGCAAGCCCGTCGTCCCAGGACCAGGGCTCGTATCCCAGCTGGTTCATGAACCGTGAATCGTGTCCGGCCTGGAGGTCGTAGGGGAAATCCGAGTACATCACCAGCCTGTCCCGGTGGTCCGTCCCCAGTTGGCGGGTAATCAGATGGTCCACGTGTTTCCCCACGCCGGCCGGGCAGAAGAGCAGCTCCGCCTGAGTCTCCGCCAGCAGCGTGGCGACGGTGGCTGCGAGCGAGCGGATGAGCCCCTTGTCCCCACGCGAAATCCTGCCCTGGGCGATGTCGAAGCGGTAGGTGGGGTAACGGTGGGTGAACTCCGGAAGGAGCCGGTCCCATGCGCTGCTCCCCCACCGCGCCGGCCGCCGTCGACGCCGGAAGAGGGCATCCACGGCCCCGAGGTGAAGGGACTGAACGCCCATGTCCGTCAGGACCTCCCGGTCCTCACTTTGCCGGGCCCTGTAAAGGCCACCGGCGTCCCCCACCACGCATTGGCGCAGGAACGACCCCGCAGCCCTGGTGTGCGGGCCGGGATCTGCGTCGGAGAACAGCGTGGCCACCACTATTTGGCGGCCACGGGCCTGGGCTTCCATCAGCGCTCCGCAGGACAACACGGCATCGTCGAGGTGAGGGGAAAGGACCAGCCAGGGCGCATCCCCGGCCATGGACCGTTCGATCCTGTTAAGGAGTTGCACGTCAAGCCCCTTCCCCGGATGCGGTCGGTTTCAGGGTTGCCACCGCGTCCTTGTACGCTGCAGCCTGGCGCTCGGCCAACACGTCCCAGTCATACGCAGCGGCGAACCGGCGTCCCTCTGCTGCCACCCCGTCAAGCGCCGGCTCCGTGTATCGGAGGGCGATCTCATCAGCCAGCTTGGCGACGTTCAGCGCTTCGACCAGCCAGCCGACACCCGTCGGGACGATCTCACGGAGGCAGGGGATGTCGAAGGCAATCACGGGGGTCCCCACCGCCAAGGCGTCGATGGCAACCAATCCGAAGGTTTCGTGCCGGGACGGCACCACCACGAGCCGCGCATCGCTCAGCGCCTGGAACTTTTCGTCACCTGACAACCATCCGAGCATCCGCACGCGTCCACACAGCCCCGTCTCCCGGATGCCTTCGCGGAACCTGGCTTCATCCGGACCCGTGCCGGCCACCAGCAGGTCGCCATCCACCCGGTCACAGCATTGCGCCCAGGCTTCCAGGAGGAGGTCCAGGCCTTTGTGGCCGTACTCCAGGCGGCCAATGAACATGACGTCCTTCCCCCGATGTGGAATGGGTTTCCACGCGGCCGGGTCCACGCCATTTCCGATCACGTCCACGTGGAGGCGCGGATTCAGCTGCGTCAACCGCTCCGCGATTCCCTGCGAAACAGAGATGAGCCTCCGGTGCGAGCGCACCCCCAGCCGCTCGAGCCAGTGCAAGGGGAGTTTGTACTGCCGCGCCTTCTCCCTGGCATGGAGCCACTGGACAACCCCGATGGTGGGGCGCCGGGTCCAGAGCGGTGCGGCCATCGTTGAGAAGGGGGCAAAAAAGTCCTCCACCACCAGGTCTGTCTTCCCGTGCCTCCTGAGGGTTTCAAACGGCAAACACAGAACATACGTCAGGAGCCTGGACAGCCGGTTGCGGCCTTCCCCGAGGCCAATGGGGACGTAGTGGACCCCGTCCTGGACACGCTCTTCCCATCCTGGATACCGGGTGGTGAGGACCGTTACGTCGAAACCCCTCGCCGCCAGCCGTTGGTTTATCTCGTGGGTCCTCACGGATCCTCCGCCGGCTCCTGGCATGCGTGGATCTTCGAAGCCCAGATGCAGTACTCTCATCTATTTTTCCGTTCCGTAGCTTTTGGAGGGCTCACCGATGTTGGTCATCGCCGCCTGTTCGAGATCAGCCGGTTCGACAAACCAGATGGTCGTTTCGCCGTTGGTCGGGCCCGGCGTCGAGACCAAGGGCCTTGCATGCTCCTTCAACCAGGCGAGCATGGTGGGATTGGCATAGCCGTAGCCTTGGCTGGTGGGTTTGGATTGGGTCAGGATGTAGCTGGCCCCGTTCTGCTTCATCAGGGGCGCCGAAGGCCAGATACCAAACCGCGGGTCATCCAGATAGGCGAAGTGGCCTGTGCTGTTGGTGACGCTGATCCGTGCGTCCGCTGGCAGGTTCGCCTGCACCCAGTCGTTGGACCGGACGAAGCCGTTGTCCACCGTCAATTCAGTCCGAAGACCCAGCACCACGGTCAACGCCACGAAACAGACGCTGACGACGCCAAGGGTTCTGCGTGCGCGGTGGTGTCTCTCTTTGAGCTCCACCACCACAATGACCGAACACAGCGCGCCGGCCACCATGACGCCGTACCCGTACTGTTCCTCAAAGGTGCCAAACGCTGCGCTGTAGACGCCGGCGGCTCCCAGGGCCAAGCCGCCCAGCCCGACCAGTCGCCTCCCGGCATGATGGCTGAAGCACAGGATGAGTCCCACCAGCGGGCACAGGCCCAGGAGAAGATAGCTCGTGCCGAAATGCCCGCTTTGCTCAATAAGGCGCGACACCAAGCTCGGTGATCCCTCAGAAGTGAAGCCGGTGGTCTTCTCCACACCGGACATGCGCACCAGCCCGTGGGTCTTTGCCCACACCCAATCGGAAAAATGACCGCCGGCGGCAACCACCAGCAAGTAGCTTGCATAAGGCAGTACGCCGAAGACTGTCAGCACCAGCGCTTCCCGCCACGGAAGGGTCTTCTTCCACACAACGGCGGCCAGCACGGGAGCCAGCGTGCAAATGAAGAAGAAGTCCTTGCACAGGATGGAGCACCCGAACAACAATCCGGCAGCCATCAATCTGAGGAACCATCGCGCCCTGCTCCCAGGCTCGCGGGCGCCCACAAGCAACAACATCCCGGCCAGCGCGGGAACCATGGCAGATGTCTCAAGGAAGGCGTGGCTGTTGTTGCGCAGGATGAACGGTTCAAAGGCCAGGAGCACGGCGGTAAGCCATGCAGCGGTCTTCGTGGCCAGATGGCCGACCAACAAGAATCCGAGCCCCACGGTGACAGCCCCCAAAACGCCGTTGAGCCACCGTAGCTGCAGCGTCACATCGATGATGTCCCCGAAAATGCCGAACACCTTGATGACTCCTGCTTCAAGCAGGAAATATCCGGGCGGATGCAGGAAGAACGGCCCGTCCGGCAGCGTGGGAAACATGCCGTTGCTGACCGACTCCCCCAGCCGCACATACAACATTTCATCCACCCACAACTCGAAGCCGCGCTCCAGCCCCAGCGCCCGGACACCGAACGCTGCGACAACAACCGAGCCGACTGCCAGTGATTTATTGGACGCTCTTCTTCTGATCCAGGCCGGCAGGCGCCCCGCGCGCCGGGATCCCGTGTGGTTGGACCGACGGCCGGAACTCCTTCTACGGGCACCATGAGTGCGGCGGCGGAAAAACTTGAAGTCATTCCTGTGTGGCAGCAACCCACGCTGATGCGCCAAGACAGCGACCCCGCTGATCATGGCGGGCAGAAGCCAGAGCAGCGGCTGCAGGTGGGCGGCCACGCCGAGGACCACGATCAGGGCGACCGCCAGGATGGCAAAACGGCCTGCTCCCTTTCCGGGGTTGGCGTTGGCCAGCACAGGGCGGGCCAGAACAGCCATGACCAAGGCCGCCGACACTGCCCCGGCCGCGGCACCTGCCGCCATGCCCGGTACCCTGTTCAACTCCCAGCCGACCCACAGGCCGCCAACCACCAAGAGGCATGCACATGCGAGGCCCAGTTGGCATCGGCGATAGGCGCGCACAGCCAGAAGGATCGTGGAAAGCACCATCAGGCCGGCATAACCGAGACCTGATGCGGCCAGCCACGGGAGGAGGTCAATGGAACCGTGGTACTTCCGGGGAATCACCAGGCCGGCCAGCTGAGGCGGTGCCGTGGCAATGATGGCAAAGGCCACCACGGCCAACTGCCCGAACGAGGAAAAGGCTCCGGCCAGAATCCGGCCAACATCAGCGCCAGGACTCCGCAGCAAGGGGAATGCCACCAACGCGGTTCCGGCCGCCACATAGACGGGCCCCTTGGCCAAGGTGGAGAGGGCCTGGAACCCAGCCGCTGCCACCGATCCTTGGTCCAGGAAACCAACCACCACCACGTCCATGCCCACCAGCACAGACACGACGCAGAGAACTGAGGCGATGTCGCTGGTTTCCGCCCAACGCCATTTCTCACGCAGCACCCTGGGACGCCAGCGCAGGTCACGGTAGAAAGCCCGCGGTACCACCAAACCCGCCAAGGCCCCCACCGCGAAGCCCGTCACCGCGCCCCCGGCACCCCAAGCCAGCACGGCCACCACCAGGCTGACAAGCAGCCTGACCACAACCTCGGCCACGGTTCCCAAGGCGTACCACGTAAAGCGCAATTCGCCCTGGAGCCATCCGGCAGGCACCGCCACCACAAAAATCGTGAAGGAGGCCAAGCCGACAGCAAGAGCCATGGAGGGAGTACCAATGACGAGAGTGAGGCAGCCTGTCACGATGGCTGCCACCAGCCCTGCCAGACACGACACAAAGACCGAGAACGACAAACCATCCCGCCGACCCTCCGAGCCCTCCGCGTGAACAGCCACGGTGTGGGAAAGAGGAAGGGGAACCAACGCAGCGGCGACGATGCCCACAATGCCTACCAGCATCGCGGCCGCTGCGAACAGGCTGTAATCAGTGGTTGGAAGCAGGGCCGCCATCAGCAACGTGCAGCCGTAGCTGACCACCCCGACTACACCGGCCGAGACCGCAAGAAGGCCACTGTTCTGCGATACATTCGTGCCTTGGTCCGGCGTTCGGTTGGCGCGGCCTCCTGTGTCCGCCTCCCGGGAAGGGAAAGGTGCGGTGTCCGCGTCCACGGAGCTATTGGCCATCGATTACGTCAGCCGGAGCAAACAGGCTTTCGGGTCCGGCAAGAAGCGTGTAGCGGCCCGCCTGGCGAAGTTCCGGATTGGCAACGCCAATGCTCTGTGCTGCAGCGAAAGCCTCGAATTCGTCGCGTCCCTTCATCAGGATCGCCACGCGCCCGTCACTGCTCAGGGCTACTTCATCGGTAGGCCGCAGAATCGACTTGAGGGATGCTCCGTGCGGCAGTTCGAAACGAACCAGGGTGGAGAGATCCGAGTGACAGGCCCGGGGATCTCCACCGTCCCGCCGCAACTTCTCCTCTTCCAGCAGCACCCCCGTGAGCAGCCTGGTGCTGCGCTCCCAAGTGAAACAACGGGCCCACTCACGGCACTCATCCGCAATGGCCGTGAAACTGCCCGGCTGGGACAACGTGGCCATGACTTGAACCATGGTGCGGCCAATATCTGCAGGGTTGTCCACCAGCCAGCCCGTCCTGCCATCAACCACCGAGTCCCGTATTCCGGGCACGCGAAGCGCCAGGCAGGGAACTCCCCAGGCCGCGGCCTCAACCACCGAACAACCCCAGCCTTCGGAGGCCGAGGTGGAAGCTGTCAGCCAGGCCCTGCCCAGCAGTTCGTCGCGGACGCCGTCGGGCTGATAACCATGGAATGTCACTGCATGATCCAGGCCAAGATCCATCGCGATCTGCTGCAAACGTGCCCGTTCCGGCCCGTCCCCAACGATGTCCATCCTCAGGTTCGGAACGCTTCGTGCGGCAACGGCGAACTGGCCCAGCAGCAGATCCAGCCGCTTATGCGGCACCAAACGGCTGACGACGGCGACGGTTGGCTCAGTTGCCCGTGTGGCCACTGCCTTGGGGATGTCGATGGTGCCGTTCGGAACCACGTGGATGGGGCTGCCAAAGCCAAGCTTCCGCAATTCCAGCCGCGTTGACGGTGACACCGCAACCATCGAGCGCCGCCCGTAGACCCTCTTGGCTCCTGCACTCTCCAGAAACCTGCCCACGGCAGCCAACGGTGGCGAGAACCTGCTGCGGAACTGCTCCTGATGGACGTGGTGCACCAGCTGGATGATCGGAACATCCTTGGGCAGGAACAGCGGGGAAAAGAACGGAATCCCGTTCTGGCAATCCACCACGGCGTCGAACTGTCCGGCGCTGCGCAGGAGTCTGGCTGCGGTCTTTCCGTAGATGGACAGCGGTCCGCCGGCACGGAGTATCCGGATGCCGTCGATTGCATCCTCCGGCAACTGGCCGGCGTCGCGCGCTGTGAACCAGGTGACCTTTACGCCGCTGTCCACCCACCTCTTGGATATCTGGTGCATGTATTGCTCGGCACCGCCGGCAAGGGAGTGCCGGATATCGCGCCAGTTGAGCACCAGTACCCGCTTTCCAGCAAGCCTCGCGGGAGAGTTCATGTCGGGCAGGGCAAAGGTCATGATGTTGCTTTCTGAAGTTGGATCACTGATGCGAAGCTGGCAACGCCATCGTGGAAGGGACGGAAAGTGGACTCAGCACCATCCGTCCAGGCCACGGGGAGTTCGATGATCCTCGCGCCGTTGTTCTGTAGCCGCAGGAGGAGTTCGACATCGAAGGCGAAGCCCGTGCTCCGGCACTGCACCATGGCCGCGGTGAGCGCGTCGCGTTCGAAGAACTTGAAACCGCACTGGGTGTCCTGGATCCCCTTGACCTTGGAGCGCGTCAATACCCGGAAGGCTGTGCCTCCCATCCGGCGTCCCAAATGCTGGGGCCGCACAAAGGTGGAACCGGGCGAATGGCGCGAGGCAATGACGGCGGCTGCGCCGCGCGAGAGATGGGCCATGGTCTTGCTGAGTGTTTCCAGCGGAGTGGCGAGATCGGCATCGAAGAAGCCGGTGAATTTCGATGTTCCGCTCAGCAGGCCACGGCGGACTGCCGCCCCCTTGCCCCGGCGGGCGCAGCCCACCACAGACACCGGCACGATGCCGCGCTGTTCACGGGAGATCCGGCGCACCACGGCAGCTGTCTCATCCACACTGCCGTTGTCCACCACCACGATGCGCGACGACCATGCCTGGCCGGCCAGAAAGTCGATGGTTTGGTGCAGGGTGTGGGGAATCCTGGCGGCCTCGTTGTAGGCAGGAATGATGACCTCAAGGTCCACGACGGACCGGCGCATGGATTCGGAGGGCCACCGGGGATGAGGATTCCCTCTCTTGCCGGGGTGAAAACTTTGCGGGTAAAGCGTGAACATCCGAACCTCCAACTTTCCGGGCACCGTACGAAATCGTGCTCGCCTATAAGCAGTGGGGGTGCTGCGCGAGTCATGACGCAGATCCGCGAGGATCTCCCGGGAGATGGGGTCGCTCCCGGCTTCCCCGGGACGTGCCCGGCGCTCTGAGCGAAATTGCTGGTTCAGTGTCGGAGCGCGTCTATAGAGTGGCCCCATGAGCCACATTTCTTCTGCATCCCCGGTAACCCGCGAAACTGTTCCGGAGCCGCCCGTTGCCAAGCGGGTTCCCACCCGGCGGGAACATCACGGCGATGTTTTCGTGGACCAGTACGAGTGGCTCCGGGACAAGGAATCACCGGAGGTCGTGGAGCACCTGAAAGCGGAGAACGCCTACCAGGAGGCCGTGACTGCGCACCAGGAGCCATTGCGCGAAGCGATGTTCCAGGAGATCAAGGGCCGCACCCAGGAAACGGATCTTTCGGTCCCCAGCCGCAAGGATGGCTGGTGGTACTACAGCCGCTCGGTGGAGGGCAAGGAGTACAGCATCCAGTGCCGCGTCCTGGCCCGGAACACGGGCGATCCCGTGGCGGACTGGACTCCCCCGGCCGTGGAGGCCGGCGTGGAACTGCCCGGCGAGGAAGTGCTCCTTGACGGCAACATCGAAGCCGAGGGCCAGCCGTTCTTCAGCGTCGGCGGCGCTGCCGTGACCGTGGATGGCAACCTCTACGCCTACGCAGTGGACAACTCCGGGGACGAACGATTCACTCTGCGGATCAAGGACCTGCGCACAGGCGAACTCCTTCCGGATGTCATTGAGGACATTTTCTACGGAGTTGCTTTCTCCCCGGACGGCACCAGGCTCTTCTACACAGTGGTGGACGAGTCGTGGCGGCCCTACCAGGTGAAGGCCCACGTCCTGGGCACGCCCGTCACCGAGGATGAGGTTCTCTACCAGGAGGACGACGTCGCCATGTGGCTGGGCTTCGACCTCGCCTCCGACCGTCGCCACCTCGTGCTCAGCATCGGCTGCTCGGAGTTCAGCGAAACCCGCCTGCTTCGTTTCGACGACTACGAATCCGGCCTCAGCACCGTCATTCCACGTGAAGAGCACATTCTCTACGAGGCCGAGCCCTTCCTCCTGGGCGGCCGGGAAACCCTGCTCCTGACCCACAACAAGGACGCCATCAACTCCATGGTCAGCCTCGTGGACCCGGCGGAGCTCACCAAGCCCATCGCCGCGCAGAACTGGCGTACCGTCGTCGCGCATTCGGACGACGTCAGGGTCAACGGCGCAGGCGTGACCTCCACCCATCTGGTTCTTTCCATCCGCAAAGACACCATCGAAAGGGTGCAGGTGCTGCCGTTGGCAGGGCTGGGCACCCCGGCGCAGGGCGTACCCGTGGAGCCGGCCTTCGACGAAGAGCTCTACACGGCAGGCGTTTCGGGCTCGGATTATGAAGCCCCCGTGATCCGGATGGGCTACACCTCCTACTTCACACCGTCACGGGTGTACGACTTCGTCCTCCCCACTCCCGGGCTGCCCGATGGCCAGCTTCTGCTGCGCAAGGAAAGCCCCGTCCTGGGCGGCTACTCCTCTTCCGACTACGTGGCGACGCGCGAATGGGCAACGGCCGACGACGGCACCCGGGTCCCGTTGTCGGTACTGCGTCACGCTTCGGTACAGCCGGACGGCACTGCGGCGGGTCTCGTCTACGGATATGGCTCGTACGAGGTCAGCATGGACCCCGGATTCGGCGTAGCGCGGTTGTCACTCCTGGACCGCGGCATCGTCATGGTCATCGCCCACATCCGGGGCGGCGGCGAACTGGGACGCCACTGGTACGAGGACGGGAAGAAGCTCAACAAGAAGAACACCTTCACGGACTTCATTGCCGCAACGGACTGGCTGGCGTCCTCGGGCTTGGTCGACCCCTCGCGTATTGCCGCGATGGGCGGCTCCGCAGGCGGACTGCTGATGGGCGCCGTCGCCAACATGGCCCCCGAAAAGTACGCTGCGGTGGTGGCGCAGGTCCCGTTCGTGGACGCCCTGACCACCATCCTGGACCCCGAGCTGCCTTTGTCCGCCCTCGAATGGGAGGAATGGGGAAACCCGATTACCGATCCCCAGGCGTATGCGTACATGAAGTCCTACACTCCCTACGAGAATGTGGGAGCCACGGCCTATCCAAAGATCGCCGCTGTGACGTCCTTCAATGACACCCGTGTGCTTTACGTTGAACCGGCCAAGTGGGTCCAGGCTCTGCGCGCCACCTCCACGGGGACGGAGCCGATCGTCATGAAGATCGAGATGGACGGCGGCCACGGTGGCGCGTCTGGCCGCTACGTGCAGTGGCGCGAGCGTGCCTGGGACTACGCCTTCGTGGCCGACTCCCTGGGCGCCACGAAACTGCTTCCGGGAGCCGGCCTCAAGTAGCCCTTGAGCGGAGGATGGCGTAATACCCCGGGATCACATCCGGAACCGATGGGTTGCTCAACGGACGGGTTTCGATGTTCGTCGCGCCGTCCTCCACAAGGTTCCAGTCCGCCGTCGGAAAGGCCTTGGCGCGCTGCGCCGCGCCGAAGCGGCCCGGCATGGGCAATCCGCGTATGGCCCATTCAAGCGGTGCAGGGATCGACTTGCGGGTAGCGCCGAGGTGGCTGACGTAGTCCACGGGGGTGCCGGGAAAGTTGGTCTCTGCCAGGAACACGCCGCCACGGCGTCCGACGACGGGCAGCAGGTTTGCCGCCACGGCCGCACGTCCTTTGCGGTCCAGCACGTGCAGCACGCCTCGGATGAAGACGTTGGCGTCGCCGGTCCAGCCCGCCTTTTCCAGCGCCGTTGCGACAGTCTGCGCAGCGTCCGGTGCCGTCATGTCGCACACGGCGAATGCCGCCGTCGTGATGCCGGCTGACTCCTGCCGGGCGCGGTCGATGGCGTTGGCGGAGTAGTCGAGCCCCAGGGCCAGGGGGAAGTGCCCTGCGAGGAGCCGGGTGAAACTGCCGTTGCCGCATCCAACGTCCACCACAGGGAGGGCCGGGTCAAGTTTCGCCAGCTTGGGAAGGTAGCCGTTCAGTTCATGGTCGCTTCCCGAGTCCCAGAGGACATCGCCGCTGGCTCCCGTCGATCGCACGTTGCCCCAGTATTGGTCCCAGGCGGTCAGCGGATCCTTGGGCGCCGAAGAGGAGAGCCTGATAAGGCGTGGGATCAGCAGGTACTTCCTCAGCGCAGAGAGCATGCTCCAAATATAGGGTGCCTTATCCCTGCACCAGCCACTCCAGCGCTTCTGTTTCGGAGGTGAAGAATTTGGTGGGACACGGCGGCTTCATGATGCCCAGGAAGAAATTGGCAATGACCCGGTCCACCGGCGACGAACCCCAAAGGGCGATCCTGTTGGCCTGGCAGGGTTTGGCGAAGACGGAGCGGGCGCCGCGCGTGACGTCGTCTGTGGTTGCCATGTCCACAATCATGGGGTGGCGTTCCTGGCCGCACAGCTCGTTGACCCGATCCATGGCCCGCTGTGCGTCCCCTTCCTTGATCCTGGCGCCGCGAGGCCAGGTAAGACGCAGAATTCCGGACTCTTCAAGCTCCAGCTCAAACATCACCTGCTGGTGTTCCGGCGGTGTGGCGGGTTGGTCCACGATGCTCCTCATCCGATTGTGTGCCACAGGCAGTGGGCTTCGGTGCTTCTTCAAGGCTGTCGAATCCGGAGGACAATGTAAAGGCGTGACCCACGACTCATCCAGCCCGTTTGCTGCGTGGCGTCCGTACGCCCCCACGCCGCTGATAGGGTGTTGCCACATCCGGAATTTACGTGGTTAAGCGTTGAAGGGAAGGGGCTCAGTGGGCCAGGACAACGCCGAAGTACAGCATTCCCTTTCCGCCGTGGTCGCAGATTCCGATGCGGACCGCCTGGCCGTGGCATCGGCGGCCCTCGCTGCCGCGGGCTTCCGCGTTCTTCCTGCCAAGGACGCCGGCGAAATCGCTTCGCTGCTCCAGCACGAGCGCCCCGCGGTAGTGGTAGCGGAAAGCTCGCTCGGGCAGTCCCTCCGCAATCCCGGGGTCCCGGTCCTGCTCCTCCTCGGTGAAGACGAATCGCTGGATGTGGAAGCCGTGGAGTCATGGCGGGTTGCCGACTACGTCATGAGCCCGGTCCGCGGGGGCGAAATTGTCCATCGGGTGCATACCCTGATCGGCCGCTCCAAGGAACGCGCGCGCTCCCGGGGCGAGGTCGAGGCCTTGCGCGAGAGCCTGCGGGGAGTTTCGTCAGCGATCCGGGAAACGAACGACCCCCAGCTGATCGCAGACCACGTCGTCCAGGGTTTCGGCGACGCCCTGGGTGTGGACCACGTCTGGTTCGCGACGTTCCAGGATGAACGGGTCCCCAGCATCCGCGCCCAATGGAGCCGCCCGGGACGCCAGATGCTTCCGGCAAGGCTGGGCGGCAGTGAGGGCGCAATCACGGAGGTGGCCAACAAACTATGGGCTGCCGCAGATGTGCTGGCCATTACCGACCACCGTGAGGACCCCGACTCGGCCATCGCCCAGGCCCTGAAAACCTGGTCCAACGAACTCAACCCCGTCTCTACAGTGCTGCTGCCTGTGGGCGAAGGCGCATCGGCCATGGGCATCATCCTGCTCTCCACAGTGGAGGACCGGCACGAATGGACCCGGCCCGAAATCGCACTCCTGCAGCACGTGGCCGGAAACGTTGCGCACGGACTCATCCAGGGAAACCTGATCAGCGCACAGCAGCGTGTCCTGCACCAGCTGCGGCAACTGGACAAGGCCAAGACTGACTTCCTGGCCACCGTGAACCACGAGCTTCGCACCCCGTTGACCTCCATCACGGCCTACCTGGACATGATCCAGGACGGTTCAGGTGGCCCGGTTCCCGAGGGCATCAACAGGATGCTGGACGTCATAGCCCGGAACTCCAGCCGCCTGCGGAAGCTCATTGAGGACATGCTGACGGTATCGATGCAGGACGGCAGCAACCTCGACCTCAAACCGGTGGACATTGCCAAGCTCCTCCAGGTTGTCGTGGCGACGCTGAGGCCGCTGGCAGAGTCCCGCCACGTGTCGGTGTCTGTCACGGAGGGCCCCGAGGACATCGAAGTCACCGCGGATGAGGCAAAACTGGAACAGGTCTTCACGAACATCGTGGCCAACGCCATCAAGTTCACCCCCGAGGGCGGCCGGGTGGGCATCAGCAGCGCCGTGTCCTCTTCCAAGGATGGCGGGCGGGCAGCGTTGGTAAAGATCGCAGACAACGGCCTTGGTATCCCGGAACACGATCTCCCCCATATCCTGACCCGTTTCTACCGCGCTTCCAATGCCACCTCGGCAGCAGTTCCTGGCAGCGGCCTGGGCCTGGCAATCGCACATGACATCATCAGCCGCCACATGGGACGCATGGTGTTTGACTCCACCCTCGGCTCCGGGACCACGGTGTCCGTGGAGCTGCCCGTCGGCGGACCTTAGGTTTCGAGACCCTGTGACAGCCCTGTCAATGGCTCAGCCGGACCACACCCGGGCCGTCACTAATGCGCGACATAATTTGAAACAAAAATTGATGCCCCAGGCAGCGGCCCGGGGCATCAATTTTATGTCAAGTGGCCTTGAGAGGCTCCCCCAATGTTTAGTTCGGCCACCACCCGATGCTGGTGGTGTTCGTCTTGGTTGTGGTGGTGCTGTTCGGCCACCAGCCGATTGCCGTGCTGTCCTGCGAAGGCTCGGCATTAGCCGGAGCAGCGAATCCCGTTACTGCCAGAACTGCCGCCATGAGCAGGGTTGCCGCAAATTTTTTCATCCGCTATGCCCTTTCGTACTGATGCGAATTGTTGACTGTGACTTGAATAAAGTCACGGGGCAAACTATACGAGCTTTTCTCCGGCAATGACATGGATAATGGGCACATGAATAGTCCCCACCTCGCCTCGCACCTCGTGGCCGGTCTCACGGCCCGTGCCAAATGGAAGGAACGGGATTTCGACGAGGCCTTCAGGCTTGCGGGTGAAGCCGCGGAGCTGGCCTCGGACGCCGGGGACGACCATTCCTGGTGGGACATGCGCTATTTGCAGGCCGAATGCCTCCGTGACCAGGGACGGATAGAGGAATACCTTCAACTGGCCACAGAGCTGAAGGACCACAGCTTCACAGCCACTTCCCCCGAGCTCGGCGCGAAAGCGGGAACCATGGTGGCCGTGGCATACCAAGGACTGGGCCGGCTCGCGGAGGCTGCCACCACCGCAGCCGATGCCGCGAAACTCGCGTCCTTGGACTCCGATTTGCTGTACGTGCAGATCCTGGCCCAGCGTGCGCTTATTGCAGCCCTGGCAGAAAGCCGGCTCCTGGATGACGCCTGGCGCGAATGCCTTGTCCTGGAAACGTTGATCACCGACGACATTGACGAAGACACCGCGGGCAAAGGCTATTGGGTCATCGGAAACGTAGCGTTCCTGGCCGACCGGGTGGCCGATGGCGGCAGATATCACGACCTTGCCGCAGAATGGCTTTCGCCGTCGAAAGACGTCGATCTGTGGGCACGCTTCAACCGCGCCTCGGCGGAAATGCGGCTCCAGGCCAAGCTCGACGACGCCGCCACCTTGCGCTGCATCGAACGGGCCGAGCTCGCCACCGATATTGTGGGCGGCTCAGAGCGGGACCACCTGGAAATGTCACTGGTCCGCGCCCACTGGAATTTCCTCAACGGCCAAATGAAGGAGGCCCTGGCCATCCTTGAGCCGTTGAGTGCCCGCTCCTCCATCTTGGCCACCCAAACCGCGGCCGAAGCGCACTTCCTCCTGGCCCGGGCCCTGTTGGACTCCGGCCGGACGGACGACGGCCTGGCAGCATGCGAAGTCGCAGCAAAGCTTTTTGACCAAGCAGCACTGCCCGAGCGCAGTGCGGCGGTTCGCGACTACTTGCAGAAGACTGTTGAACTGCAGGACGGGCCACGCAAGGTTTAGTTGTGGCCGAGGCAAGCATGTATTCCGGGAACGATCCCCGCTTGGAGCTGCTCCTCGAAGGCATCGTCCGGCTCGCTGCAGGAGACCTGAGCACCCGGGTGGAGGTCTCCGAAGCGCGCGATGAGATCGACGCCGTGATCATGGGCACGAACCTCCTTGCCGAAGACCTGCAGATTGTTTACGAGGAGCTGGAACAGCGGGTGCAGGCCCGTACCCAGCAGCTCAACGAAGCCCACCTCGCAATGCGCCGCATGGCCATGACCGATCCCTTGACCGGCCTTCACAACCGTTCGGCCTTTGCCGCCGCGCTCAACGAAGCACAGGCCGGGGAGGCAGACGGCAAGAAGAGGGCCGCCATCCTGCTGCTGGACATGGACGGTTTCAAAGCCATCAACGACTCCCTGGGCCACACCATCGGCGACAAAGTCCTGGAAACCGTAGCCGGGAGGATCAGCGGGGCGGTCCGGGAACAGGACATGGTGGCGCGGATGGGTGGTGACGAATTCGCGGTTCTGATCCCTGGGGTAAGCCCCAGCGAAGCCGCCGCCATCGGCAACCGCATCCTCGCCGCCGTCGTAGAGGTCATGGAGATCGAAGGCCAGCACCTACGGTGCGGTGCCAGCATGGGCCTGCGTATGGCCGACCCCGGCCAGCGCGCGGAGGAACTCATGATGGAGGCGGACATCGCCATGTACGAGTCCAAATCCGACGGCCGTGGACGGCTGAAGATCTTCGAACCGGCCATGTTGCACGCGCGGCAGATGCGCAACCAACTGATCGGCGAACTCAAGGAGGCAATCGCCGGTTCCCAGCTGGTGCTCCACTACCAGCCCATCGTCAGGCTGGACACCCGGGAAATCGAAGGCGTGGAGGCCCTGGTCCGTTGGAACCACCCCACCCGTGGACTCATCATGCCCGATGAGTTCATCCCCATCGCCGAAGAAACGGGAATGATCTCCGATCTGGGCGGCTGGGTGCTCCGCACCGCCGTCGAACAATTGAAGCAATGGCGAACCGACCCCCTGACCCGACGCCACCGCTTCAGCATGCGCATCAACGTTTCGGCGGCGGATCTGCAGCGGCTGGAGTTCGTGGAAGACGTGCGGGAGGCGCTCTCTGAGGCAGACCTGGACCCCTCGCTCCTGGTGCTGGAGCTGACCGAGAGCGCCGTCATCCAGGGAAACGACCTGGATCGATACACCCTCAACAGCCTGCGCCGTTTGGGGGTGGGGCTGGAGATCGATGACTTCGGCACGGGCTACTCGTCCATCAGCTACCTGCGGCAGTTGCCCGTCGACACCGTGAAAGTGGACCGGACACTCCTGTCAGCACTGGGCAGCGATCCTTCCCAGCCTGCCCTCCTGGCAGCGGTATTGCAGCTGATCCGGGCATGCGGGCTGAATGCCGTCTGGGAAGGCATCGAAACCGCGGAGCAGGCCGAGTACCTGTTGGGCATTGGCTGCACCAGCGGACAGGGCTACTACTTCAGCAGGCCGCTGGCCGAGGCACAGCTGACCGAGCAGCTGAAGCACCACAACACGTGGCCGGTCAGCTGACGCTGCGGGTCCACGGGCGGTGCCGGTTGCGCCACTCCGAGTCCAGGATCGCGTAGATGTTCTCCGTAGCCCACTGGCCCTTGTAGTGCCAGTTGTCCACCAGGGTTGCCTCCAAACGCATCCCGAGCCGCTGGCAGATCCCTGCAGAGCCTTCGTTGAGGGCATCGAGCTTGGCGTCCACGCGGTGGAAGGACAACTGCTCGAACGCCAGGCGCAGGACGGCTTCGGCTGCCTCCGTGGCGTATCCGTGGCCACGGGCATCCGGGTGCAGGATCCAGCCAAGCTCGCCCTGCCCGGTGCCTTCCAGCCATTTCAGCACGACCTCGCCTACCAGGCCCGGCTGGTCCTGGCGCTCAATGGCCAGGCACACCCAATCCCCTTCTTGGTTGAACTCGAAGTTGGCGTAGCGGCCCAGGACCTCCATGGACTTGGTCTTGGTGAGTTCGTGGCGGAACAGGAAGCGGGCTGTTTCGGGGAGGGCCTGGTATTCGTGGAAGCGTTCAAGGTCTTCCACACCGAAACGGCGCAGGATCAGGCGGTCGGTGACAATCGGGAGCTCAATTTCGGGCATGCACATGAGGCTACTAGGCCGGGACGAATAGTGGCCCAGTCTTGACACGTGGCGCGATCTGGGATTACCTAATGAACATTCGGTAAATAAAGCTGGAGGCAATGACGCATGGTTGAAACAACCCTCTCCGGTGCATCGCACCACATCCTTACGAACGACTACGCGTCCGAATGGATGGGTATCGAGGTCCTCAAGCTCGACGACGGCCACGCCACGATCCGCATGCACCTCCGGCAGGAGATGCTCAACGGATTCGGCATGGCCCACGGCGGAATGATCTTTGCCTTCGGCGACACCGCCTTCGCACTGGCCTGCAACCCGGCCAACCCGACACCCGAGGAGGCGGCCTCCATCACGGTGGCCTCCGGCGTCGACATCAACTTCATCAAGCCGGCCCACCAGGGCCAGGTGATCACCGCCGTCGCAAACCGCCGCGCAAGCACGGGACGCAGCGGACTGTACGACATCCAGATCTTCGCGGCCTCCCCCGATGCTGCCCCGGACACCGCATCCGACGCAGAGACCGGCGAACTCATTGCTGAGTTCCGTGGCCGCAGCCGTACCATCTCCAAGAAGTAGGAAACCCCCATGACGCAGAACACCGTGGCCGCACCCACCGCCAACATGTCCGAAGCCGGTTCTCCCGTGCTGGACCGTGAAGAGACCATCTCCCGCGACGAACTCGAGGCACTCCAGCTCACCCGCCTCCAGCACACGGTGGCCTACGCCTACGATCGCGTTCCCCTGTACAAGCGCAAGTTCGATGAAGCCGGCGTGCACCCGTCGGACCTCCGCGAACTGAGCGACCTTGGCAAGTTCCCGTACACCACCAAGGAAGACCTCCGTCTGGAGTACCCGTTCGGCATGTTCGCCGTCCCGCAGGACCAGGTGGCACGCATCCACGCCAGCTCCGGCACCACCGGACGGCCTACTGTGGTCGGCTACACCAAGAACGACCTCGCCAACTGGGCAACACTGGTGGCCCGGTCCTTCCGCGCCTCCGGCGTCCGCCCCGGCATGAAAGTCCACAACGCCTACGGCTACGGCCTCTTCACCGGCGGCCTGGGCGCGCACGCCGGCGCCGAAGCGCTCGGCTGCACCGTCATCCCCATGTCAGGCGGCCAGACCGAACGCCAGATCCAGCTCATCCAGGACTTCAAGCCGGACGCCATCCTGGCCACACCCACCTACCTGCTCACCATCGCCGACGCCATGGCGCACATGGGAATCGATCCCACGTCCACCTCCCTCAAATACGCAGTGCTCGGCGCAGAGCCGTGGACAGAGGAAATGCGGCACGAACTCGAAGTCACCATGAACATCAAAGCCTCGGACATTTACGGGCTCTCCGAAGTCATGGGTCCGGGAGTTGCGGGTGAAGCGGTTGAAACGCAGGACGGCTGCCACATCTGGGAAGACCACTTCCGCCCCGAAATCATCGACCCGTTCGACCACTCCACGGTCCTGGGCGACGGTGAACCGGGCGAACTCGTTTTCACCTCGTTGACCAAGGAAGCGCTGCCGATCATCCGATACCGCACCAAGGACCTCACCCGCCTGCTGCCCGGCACCGCACGTCCCGCGCACCGCCGCATGGGCCGCATCACCGGCCGCAGCGACGACATGATCATCCTCCGTGGCGTGAACCTCTTCCCGTCGCAGATCGAAGAAATCGCACTCCGCATCCCCGAGCTCAGCCCCCACTTCCAGCTTGAAATCACGCGCCCAGAGGGCAAGCGCATGGACTCGCTGACCGTCAAGATTGAGCGGCGCGAAAACGTCACCGTTGATGCCGGCACGACGGCGGCCCACACCTTGCGGGAGCAGATCAAGATTCACGTCGGGTCATCCTGCGTAGTCGACGTAGTGGAGCCGGGCTCGCTTGAGCGGTCCAACGGCAAGCTCCGCCGGATCTACGACATGCGGCCCAAGGGCTGAGCGCCTTCCCCGGTTGAGATCGTGAGAAAATGCCAGCATGCCTACTGAGACCACCACCAAGCGCGGACGGCCCGGTTATGACCAGCAGTCGGTGCTCCGCATCGCCGTCGACGTCTTCAACCGCCACGGGTACGACGCCACGTCCATGGGCATCCTGGCCGAGAACCTCGGGATCTCCAAGTCAGCCATCTACCACCACGTGCCGTCCAAGGGCGATCTGCTGAAGCTCGCCCTGGACCACGCACTGGGTGGTCTTGAGGCCATCCTGGAGGAGCCCTCAGCAACGTCCGGACCTGCTGATGCGCGGCTCGAGTTCGTGCTGCGGCAGACCATCGCGGTGCTGGTGGACCGCTTGCCGTTTGTGACCCTGCTGCTGCGTTTGCGCGGAAACACGGAGATCGAACGGGACGCACTGGAACGCCGGCGCGCATTCGACCACAAGGTGGCTGAGTTGATTTCCGCCGCCCGCGAGGACGGCTCCCTGCGCCAGGACATCGATCCCCGGACGGTCACACGGCTCCTGTTCGGCACCATCAACTCGATCGTGGAATGGTACAAGCCCGGCGGTTCCCTGTCCCCTGAGAAGCTCGCGGACGACGTCATCACCATGGCCTTCGACGGACTCCACACCGCAGCCTGACCCTCCCGCACATCCCACGCCCTTGGCGCCGACGCTCCATCACATCCCCCGTGTTTGATGCCAACGCTCCATCACACCCCACGCCCTTCATTGCCGACGCTCCATCACACCCCCGTGCTTGATGCCAACGCTCCCTCACACCCCACGCCCTCCAGGCTGCCACCTTCCCCAAAGGTGGGCGTGGCATGCGCGCCAGGTGCCGTCGTCGTGCAATGCCCATAGACGCGCAGGCACAAAACGAAACGCCATCCCACGATGTGAGAAGGCGTTTCGTTCGTGAGCAAGCGTCAGCACCAAACCCTAGGAACGTGAGGAAGGGTTACCACCAAACCCAAGGAACGTGAGCAAGCAACACCACCAAACCCAAGGAACGTGAGCAAGCGTCACGATCAAACCCAAGGAACGTGAGCAAGCGTCACGACCAAACCCTAGGAACGTGAGCAAGCGTCACGACCAAACCCTAGGAACGTGAGCAAGCGTCACGACCAAACCCAAGGAACGTGAGCAAGCGTCACCACCAAACACGCGGGATGTGAGCAAGCGTCACGACCAAACCCTAGGAAGGTGAGGAAGGGTTACTTCTCCACGAGGGTCAGGACGTCGTAGGTGGCCACGATCTCGTCGTTCTGGTTGGTCAGGACGGCGTCCCACGCCACCTCGCCGTATTCGTCCGTTTCACGCGGGGTGATCTTCTTGGCCGTCAGTGTGACGCGGATGGAGTCGCCGGCTGCGACCGGGGTGATGAAGCGCAGGTTCTCCAGGCCGTAGTTGGCCAGCACGGGACCCGGCGCGGGCTCCACGAACAGCCCCGCGGCCCAGCTCAGCAGCAAGTAGCCGTGGGCCACGATGCCCGGGAAGAAGGGGTTGGCTTCGGCGGCTTCCTGGTTGGTGTGCGCGTAGAAGGTGTCGCCCGTGGAGTTCGCGAAGGCGGTGATGTCTTCAAGCCTGACCTCGCGCAGTTCCGAACGGACGGCGTCACCAATGCGAAGGGTCGAAAGGTGCTTCCGGAACGGGTGCTCGCCTTCTGTTTCCACAGTGAAGTTGCGGTCGGCGCCGGTGTGCCACTGGCCAGTGACCGCGGTGAGCATGTTCGGCGAACCTTGGATGGCCGTGCGCTGCATGTGGTGCAGGACGGAACGGATACCACCCAGTTCCTCGCCACCGCCGGCGCGGCCCGGACCGCCGTGGACCAGGTGGGGTACCGGCGAGCCGTGTCCGGTGGAGGATCGTGCGTCTTCGCGGTTGAGCATGTGCACGCGGCCGTGGTGGGCGGCGATTCCTGTCACAAGTTCGCGGGCGACAGCGGGATCGTTGGTGCACACGGAAGCCACAAGCGAGCCTGAGCCGCGGGCTGCCAGGCGGATGGCGTCGGCAAGGTCGGAGTACCCGAGCACGGAAGAAACCGGCCCGAAGGCTTCCAGGGAGTGGACTTCTTCGGCTTCGGCGTCTGCCCAGCTGAGGAGCACGGGCGACATGAACGCGCCGTCCTCCACAACTCCTACGGTGCCCCCAACGGAGGTGACCGACGGCGAATCGAGGGATCCGTACGCAAGTTCACCTCCGGCGTCGAGCATTGACTGCACGGCCGCGCGGACGTCGGCGAGCTGTTCGAGGGAAGCCAGGGCGCCCATGGTGACGCCCTCGGCGCGCGGGTCGCCGAGTACGACGCGTTCGTTGATGCGGGCTCCGACGGCGGCCGCGACGTCAGCGGTCAACTCCTGGGGAACGATGACGCGGCGGATGGCAGTGCACTTCTGGCCGGCCTTGACGGTCATCTCGGTGACGACGGCTTTGACGAAGGCATCGAATTCAGGGGTCCCGGGAACGGCGTCGGGGCCAAGGATTGCTGCGTTGAGCGAGTCGGTCTCGGAGGTGAAGCGGACACCGCCCTGCACCACGTTCCGATGGGATTTGAGGGAGTTGGCGGTGGATGCCGAGCCCGTGAAGGAAACGAGGTCGCGGTAGTCGAGTTCGTCCAGGATGGTCCGGGCAGACCCTGAGATCAGCTGCAGGGAACCAGCCGGGAGGATGCCGGACTCGACGATTGCCCTGACGGCGTCAGCGGCCACATAGCCGGTGGGCGTGGCAGGCTTCACGATGGTGGGAACGCCGGCCAGGAACGCTGGGGCGAACTTTTCCAGCATGCCCCAGACGGGGAAGTTGAAGGCGTTGATCTGAACAGCGACGCCTGGAATGCGGGTGTAGATGTGCTCACCGGCGAACGAGCCGTCCTTGGAGAGCACCTCCATGGGGCCATCGACAATGACCTGCGAGTTCGGGAGTTCGCGGCGGCCCTTGGAACCGAAGGTGAAGAGGACACCGATGCCGCCGTCGATGTCGATCATGTTGTCGATCTTGGTGGCGCCGCTCTGCGAGGACGACGCGTACAGCTCTTCACGGCGCCCGTTGAGGTACATGGCAAGCTCTTTGAGCTTGAGCGCGCGCTGGTGGAACGTCAGCTTCCCGAGTTCAGCCTGGCCGGTGGTCCGCGCGAAATGCACGACGGCGGCCAGGTCCAGGCCGTCGGTGCTCACGTTCGCCAGGACTTCTCCGGTGCTGGCGTCGCGAACAGGAACCTTCTTGGCATCGGGGGCCGGGGTCCACCAGGCATCCTGGACGTAGCTGGGGACGGTGGCAACGGCTGTGGTTTCCGGGGCGACTGCGGTAGTGGTCATCGTCGACGGGTCCTTCCAAGGCACAGGAAATCGGCACGGTCAGATGACTGAAGCCAACATTACTGACCGGCCGTTCGGTAATATATACAGGGTACATGAATCCCCCGGCGAGTACAGCAGTTGTTTTTCAAGCGGAGAAGCCCGCCCCGGCTCCCACCTTGGCCCGGACCGTGCCCAGCTCCTCCGGAGAAAGCCCGTTGTCCGTGAGGAATCCGGCAACATCAAGCGAAGCCAGGAAGCTCCGCAAAGCCGCCAAGCGTTCAGCCAACATGGCCTCGAGCTGCTCGTCGGGAAGATACGGATCATGTGCGTGGGGCGCCCCATGGGTCCGGTGGCGCTCATTGATCCCGCGGGCAGCAAGCTCATACCCGGCAAGGATTTCCTGATCGTCCATCCCCGCGAGCCGCTGCAGCATCAGGGCGATCATTCCGCTCCGGTCCCTCCCGGCAGAACAGTGCACCACCACTTTGCCCGGTGAGGCAGCGATGGCTTTGAAGACGGCGGCGACCTTCTCCCCGAACAGCTGCAGATAGTCGCCGTACTGGGCTGGATCCCTCAGGTACGGGCCGAACAGCTCACTGAATTGGCTGTGGTCCGGGTCTTCCGTGGGGCAATGGACGACGTCGATGCGCGCCTTCACATCGTCCGGCACCTCAGGATCCGTGTCGCGTTGCCGCCGCTCGCGCGAGGCGCGGAGATCGATCACGGTGCGGACGCCGTCGTCGTACATTTGCTGCCAACCGTCCCCGCTGACCCATTCGTGGCGACCCATCCGGTACACGTCGCCGGCGATCTTCCAGGCGTTGACAGCGCCATCCCAGTGGACACTTTGGTGCGTTGAAGAAGTCCCGTCCATAGCAGCCAGCTAAGCACATCGACGGGCCGGAAGGGACCGCCTGCGCGCCGAGGGGTGAGCTCTCGGGACCAACTGCGCGCCGAGGGGTGAGCTCTCGGGACCAACCGCGGGCGCTTACCGCCGAAAGCTCACCCCTCGGCGCCGTACTTGGCCAGCCGGTACTCGAGACCGTTACGCACAGCCGGCCACTCGTGCTCAAGGATGGAGAACACCACCGTGTCGCGAAGCACGCCGTCCTTGGTGCGGGAGTGGTTCCGGAGAACCCCGTCCTGCTTGGCGCCGAGCCGGGCAATGGCTTCACGGGACTGGTGGTTCAGCCAGTGCGTGCGGAATTCCACGGCCGGGCAGCCCAGGGTCTCAAAGGCGTGCCGCAGCAGCAGCAGCTTCGAATCCGGGTTGGTTCCTGTACCGTGCGCCGACGCCGCGTTCCAGGTGGAACCGATCTCCACGCGAGGGGTCGCGGCGTCGATGTTCATGTACGTGGTCATGCCGATCAGTTTGCCCGTGGCTTTGGAGCGCGTGGCGAACGGCAGCATGGAGCCCGCCTCCTGCAAGGAAAGGCGACGCTCGATGTCCGCAGCCATGCCCTCCGGCGTCGGAACGGAGGTGTACCAAAGCTTCCACAGATCTCCGTCGCGGGCCGCATCCACCAGGCCATCGTGGTGTTCCTGGCTCAACGGCTCAAGGGTCACGAACTTGCCGGTCAGGGTAATGGGTTCAATGAAAGTCACCCGGATAGCCTAACCGGACCCAGCGCTTAGTCGTTCCAGTCGAAGAAGCCCTTGCCCGTTTTGCGGCCCAGCTCGCCCCGCGCCACTTTGTCCCGAAGGATCTGTGGCGGAGCAAAACGGTCGCCCAGCGTGGACTGCAGGTACTCGGCAATGCCAAGCCGCACGTCCAACCCGACAATGTCCGTGGTCTTCAGCGGGCCCGTGGGGTGCTTGTAGCCGAGAACCATCGCGGCATCGATGTCCTCCGCGGACGCCACGCCCTCTTCCACCATGCGCATCGCTTCCAGGGCTATGGCCACCCCCAGCCGTGAGGATGCAAAGCCCGGAGCGTCATTGACGACGACGGCGGTCTTGCCGAGTGCCTCCGTCCAGCTTTTTGCCGCTTCAGCGAGTTCGGGAGACGTCTCCTTGGCCAGCACCACCTCGATGAGGGTGGATGCGGGAACAGGGTTGAAGAAGTGCAGCCCGACGAAGTTTGCAGGCCGGCGAAGTTCGTTGGCGAGTCCTGTGACAGACAGCGACGACGTGTTGGAGGCCAGGAAAGCATCGGCAGACAGGTGGTCCTCCACGGCCTTGAGCGCCGTGACCTTGAGGTCGTAGTCCTCTGGGACGGCTTCCACCACCAGGCCGCAGTGGACGAAGGATTCGTAGTCCGTGGAGGTACTGAAGCGCGACATTGCCTCGTCGGTTGTTTCAGTGAGGGTGCCACGCGCTGCGGATTTGGCCACGGCGTCGGCTACCCGGGAGTGCGCACCGGCTGCAGCCTCATGGTCGCGTTCCACCACAATGACCGTGGCACCTTTGGTGAGGAAGGCGTGCGCGATGCCGGCGCCCATCCGGCCTCCGCCGAGGACACCTACGACGTGCGGGATTGCGGATACTGTGGTCATTTCTGCGTCCTGTCCTGCGTGGAAGCGTCGGAGTCTTGCGAAGCTTTGGCCGACTTCTTGTCGAGGAATGCCTGCATGCGGTCGAACTTCGCCTGGGACTCAAAGAGGATCCCCTGGGCGAGGGTGTCGATCACGGGATGGGCCTCCGCCGGCGCGTGGAACACCGATTTGGTGATGCGCACGGCCATCGGATCCTGGCGGGCGATCCGGTCTGCCAGGGCATGGGCCGCATCCATCAGCTCGGGAGCTTCGTAGATCCCGGTAATGAGGTTGATCCGCAGCGCCTCTTCAGCCCGCAGTACCGCCCCGGCCAGGAGGATCTCCTTGGCTTTCGGTTCCCCGACGAGTTCCTTGAGACGCCAGGTGGCGCCGGCAGCGGCCATGATGCCCAATCCGGTTTCCGGGTTGCCGATGCGCACGCTCGGGGTGCCGATCCGGAAATCGGCAGCGTAAGCCAACTCAGCGCCGCCGCCCAGGCAGTAACCATCCAACGCCGCGATGACGGGCATGGGCAGCTTGGCGATGCGGACAAAGATCGTGGAGTTGATGCCCTGCAAAGCGTCGTCCCTGCGCCGCTCACGCAACTGGCCGATATCGGCACCGGAGGCGAACACACCGTCGGTACCGGCAATGATCAGTATTCTGGGGTTCCGCTCCAGCTCGGCACACACCGCATGAAGCTCGTCCACCATTTTCTGGTCGATCGCGTTGCGGACCTCAGGGCGGTTCAGCAGAACGGTCAGGCGGTCGTCGCGTTCTTCGAGAAGGAGCGTAGTGAAGTCTTCAGGATTCAGTGCCATTACACGCCTTCCAGCAGCATTGCCGTGCCTTGGCCCACGCCGATGCACATGGTGGCCAGGCCGAGCTTCGGTCCCGTCGCCGAGGCCAATTCGCGTTCCATCCGGCCCAGCAGTGTGATGGCGATCCTTGAGCCGCTGGAACCGAGGGGGTGTCCCAAACTGATGGCACCGCCGTCGTTGTTGACGATTTCAGGGTCAAGTCCTAGGCGACGCATGCTGGCGAGGGACTGGGTGGCGAAAGCCTCGTTGAGTTCCACGGCACCGAGCTGGTCGACGCTGAGCCCGGTGCGGGCCAGCACCTTTTGGGTGGCCGGGACGGGACCGATGCCCATGATCTCGGGCTCGCAGCCGGCTGAGGCTCCGTCGATGATGCGGGCGCGTGGTGTGAGGCCGAACTTCTTGATGGCGGCTTCGGAGGCGACGATGATGGCCGAAGCGCCGTCGTTGAGGGTGGAGGAGTTCCCGGCGGTGACCACGGATCCGCCGGGAACCACGGGGCGCAATCCGGCAAGGACGTCCATGGTGGTTCCTTCCCGGGGGCCTTCGTCCGTGTCCACCACGGTCTCGGACTTCCGCGTTTTCACGGTGACGGGAACGATCTCATCTTTGAACCGTCCGCCGGCGATGGCTGCCAGCGCACGCTCGTGCGACCGAACGGCAAACGCGTCGGCGTCTTCGCGGGAGATATTGTCCACACGGCCGACTTCCTCGGCAGTTTCCGGCATTGAGTAGGTCATCTTGCCGTCGCGCGACAGCTCGCCCTTGGTGAAGAGCGGGTTGGCGAAGCGCCAGCCGATGGAGGTATCAAAAATCTGGCCAGGCTTGGCGAAGGCCGTGGTCGGCTTCTCCTGGACCCACGGCGCACGGCTCATGGACTCGACGCCGCCGGCAACCACGATGTCCGCGGCACCGGATTTGATCATCTGACTGGCCATGATGATGGCGCTCAATCCGGAAGCGCAGAGCCGGTTGACCGTAATGCCCGGGATGTGGAGGGGAAGCCCGGCAAGGAGGGTTGCCATTCGGGCAACATTGCGGTTTTCCTCCCCGGCGCCGTTGGCGTTGCCGAGGATCACCTCATCAATCGAGTCAGGGTCGACGCCGGCACGCGCCACAGCTTCCCGGACCACCAATGCGGCGAGATCATCGGGGCGGACTGAGGACAGCGCCCCACCATAGCGACCCACAGGCGTCCGTGCGCCGCCAACAAGAAAAGCCTCGACCATGAGAACATCCTTCGCGAAAGTGAAAGGGACCGGCCTCGAATAATATACCGACCGTTCGTTCTATAAAGATTACACGGCCCAGCGGGAGGGTCAACAGATGAAGCTGCCCGCCGGACCGGCTCCCACCCCGCTCAGACCACCCGGATTCCGAGATGACCGGCCAACAACGGCGCCATCAAGCTCAACTGGTAATCGTCGATAACCGCCCCCGCCAGCCCGGCCAAACCATTGATTCCCCGAAACTCCGATGTCCGCAGATCCACGTCCTTGAGCTTGGCGCCCGTCACATCAAGGGTTCCGATGGTGCAGTTCTTCAACGCCACCCGCGTTCCCGTGCATCCACCGAGATCGAGTTCGTTGATGATGCAATCGGAGATCTGGACATCCATGAGCTTGGAACCACGGAGATTCACGTAGTCCAGCTTGCCGCCGTCGATTCGGACCGAGCGCCAGTTGCCCTCATAAAGTTCGGCCGAACCCCATCGGGGATTGGTGATCTCGACATCCTGCCAGGACGTACGCGCAGCCATGAACACGGGCGCGTAGGGCTCAGCCAGGATGCACTCACGGAACGTCGCTCCCCGCAGTTGTGCCTCGTTGAAGGACACACCGTTGAATTCACACTCAATGAAATCCGCGCCGCTCAGTTCCTCCCCGTCCGCCGAGACCCGGGTGAGCCGGACGCCGTCGTACCGTTCGCCGCGCTGGAAGTCCGGGGCGTCGTCATCGCGCAGTTCATCCAACCGCACCGGGGAGATCTTGGGGGCCGCCACCTTCGCAGCCGCCATCAGAGCGCCTCCGTTTTTCTTGCAACCGCAGCTGGAGCGGTGGTCCCGGTGTCCGGCGGAAGATCCGGCAAGCCGGCCCGGGCCTGCTCCGGTCCGGCGTTGATATGCTGCGTCAAAGTGGTGGCTGGTTCCATGCTTCGAGCCTATCCCCGGGCGCCGACAAAACCGTCCCCGGGGATCAGCAACCCTGCCAAACCACCGCCGGCGCTGGAAACCACACCGAAAGGCCACCCCATGGTCACCATCGATTTGAGCGGACAGAGCAAAGCAGCGGGAGGCTCAGTCTCCCTCAAGGGATACCTGGCCGAGCCCCCGGGCGAGGGTCCGTTCCCCGGGGTGGTGATGATCCACGAAGCCTTTGGATTGGATGATGTGATGCGTCGCCAGGCTGACCGGCTGGCGACGGCGGGCTACCTGACGCTCGCGGTGGATCTGTACAGCGACGGCGGTGCAAGGCGCTGCCTCGTCGCCACCATGCGCTCTATGCTCTCGGGCGAGGGCCGGGCTTTCACCGACGTGGCCACCGCCAAAGGGTGGTTGCGCAACGACGACAGGTGCACCGGCAAGGTGGGCGTCATCGGCTTCTGCATGGGCGGCGCTTTCGCGTTACTGGCCGCAAACGATGGTTTTGACGCCGCGGCCGTGAACTACGGCCAACTCCCGCGGGACCTGCATAACGCCCTCCAAGGCGCGTGTCCCGTGGTTGCCAATTACGGCGGCAAGGACCGCACCCTGCCCGGAGCCGCCGCCAAGCTGGATCAGGCCCTCAACAGCCTCGGCATTGAGCATGACGTCAAGGAATTTCCGACGGCGGGCCACGCCTTCATGAACGACGCCCCGGTGGGACCGAAGCTGCTCCGCCCCCTGACGCGGGTCATGGGCATCAAACCCGATCCAGCCTCCGCCCCGGAAGCATGGCGGCGCATCGAAGAGCATTTCGCGAAGCACCTGGCAGGCTGACCCGGGCAAAGCTGATTCGGGCAAAAGCGGGCCGAAACGACGGCGGGCGCCCCTTCCGGTGAACCAATCACTGGAGGGGGCGCCCGTCGTCGAGCCTCTGTCAGCTCATAAGCGTCAGCTGAAAAGCTCGCTCTTCGGCTGGTTGTTCTTGACCTTCTGCCAGCCGAGCCACAGCACCAGGGCGAAGAACGGAATGGTGGCAAGGGTCCACAGGCCCAGCAGGAAGACCTCGCCTGTTGCCTTGTCGGTCATGGTGTCGAAACCGATCAGCACAGTGATGGCAAGCAGGGCGACCAAACCCAGCCAGCTGGTCCACGGCGAACCGGGCATGGGGAGGCTGGAGACCTTGCCATGCTTCTTACGAAGCGCGATCTGGCTGGCGAAGATGGAACCCCACGTGAAGATCACGCCGATGGAGGCCGTGTTCAGTGCGAGGTCGAAGGCGTGCGAGCCACCCAGCCAGATGTTGAGCAGGATGCCAACGAGGTACACGCCGCCGATCGCGAGGATGGCCGCGTACGGCACATGGCGGGTGGACATCTTGGTGAGCCACTGCGGGGCGTGGCCGTTGTTGGCCATGGTGCGGAAGATACGGCCGATCGAGTAGAGACCGGAGTTGCAGGAGGACAGCGCGGCGGTGATGACGATCATGTTCATGACATCGCCCATCCAGCCAAGTCCCATCTGGCCGAACACGGTAACGAACGGCGAGGTGCCGGCGACGTACTGGTCGGACGGCAGCAGCATGGCAAGCAGCGTCACCGAACCGACGTAGAAGACAACGATGCGGAATACGACGGCGCGGATCGCCTTGGGAACTTCGCGTTCCGGGTTCTCCATCTCACCTGCGGTGATGCCGACGAGTTCAATGGCGTTGTAAGCGAAGATCACGGCGTTGAGGACCAGGATCATCACCAGGCCGCCCTTGGGGAACATGCCGCCGTCTTCGTGGAAGAGGTTGGCAACGGACGCATGGCCCTCGCCCACCTTGGCGTTGGTGACAACCATGAACGTGCCAACGGCCAGGAAGATCACGATTGCTGCGACCTTGAGGCAGGACGCCCAGAATTCGAACTCGCCGAACGCCTTGACGCTGAACAGGTTCACAGCCACCAGCAGCACCAATGCGGCAATGGCGGACAGTTCAATCGGGACGTTGGGGAAGAAGAACTGGAAGTACAGTCCGATCGCGATGAGTTCGGCAATGCCCGTCATGGCCCAGTTGATGAAGTACATCCAACCGGAGAGGAAGGCGCCCTTCTTGCCGAACATTTCGCCGGCGTAGCTCACAAAGGAGCCCGATGTCTGGCGGTACATGATGAGCTCACCGAGTGCGCGCATCAGCAGGTAGGCGATGACGCCGGCGATGGCGTAGGAGAAGATGAGGGCCGGGCCCGTGGAGGCCAGGCGGCCACCGGCACCCATGAAGAGGCCGACGCCGATGGCGCCACCCATGGCGATCATGGTGACGTGGCGGCGGCTCAGGGTCTTTTTGTATCCCTCGGCGCTGAGGGTAGAGCCTGCGGCTGTGGATGAGGCCTTGGGGCTCTGGAGATCTGTGGGAGTACTTTGCGGCACAGCTGTTCCTTGTGGGTTGGGGTATTGCTGTAGGGGTTTCGCCCAGTGCCGGGACACGGGCGGCTTTGGCACACATAATTCGAGCTTTCCCGCTTTGAGGATCCCGAAGTGTGACAAAGAACGCAGAACGCCGAAGCTTCGCGCAACCCGTCTATCTTACGGGATTAACCGGAATGCCCGTGACGCAGGCAACAGCACCCCTTTCTCCGGAAGCCACGCGGGGTCGGATATGGCCCATATTCATCCGCTGGATGGTCCATCTCCGACCCCGGATTTCGGTTCTCCAATGGATTGCCTAAATAAAACTTTTCGGTATGCCTAAATTTCGCTATCCTCGTAGTGAGTACCCCCAACGATGAGGAACCCCAATGGCTGCACCCACCCTGGAAACACGTGCCACCCCCGGCAAAGTATGGTCCCGGCTCCTGCTCCTGGGACCTGCCTTCGTTGCTGCGATCGCCTACGTGGATCCGGGAAACGTGGCAGCCAACCTCACAGCCGGTGCCAACTACGGCTACCTGCTGGTCTGGGTCCTGGTTGTAGCGAACGCCATGGCTGTCCTGGTCCAGTACCAGTCAGCCAAACTCGGCCTCGCCACGGGGATGAGCCTCCCTGAGATTCTTGGCAAGCGGCTCGGCAACAAGCGCCGGCGCCTCTATTGGCTGCAAGCTGAAGTTGTTGCCGGAGCCACGGATATGGCGGAAGTCATCGGTGGAGCCGTGGCCTTGAACCTGCTGTTCGGAATTCCGCTGCTTGCCGGTGGCGTGATCGTCGGCATCGCCTCCATGCTGCTTTTGGCCTTGCAGTCGCGGCGGGGCCAGCGCTCCTTCGAGTACGCCATCCTGGTCCTCTTGGGGATCATCGCCGTGGGCTTCGTGTCCGGGCTGTTCGTCAATCCCCCGGATGCAGGGAGCGCCCTTGGCGGGCTGGTTCCGCGTTTTGAAGGTACGGACACCATCCTTCTGGCAGCGAGCATGCTGGGCGCCACCGTGATGCCCCACGCGATCTACCTCCACTCGGCCCTTGCCCGCGACCGGCACGGTTTCTCCCCGGACCCCGTTATCCGGACAAAGCTGATCCGCGCCACCCGCACGGACGTCGTCGGCGCCCTGCTCCTGGCCGGGGTCGTCAACATCTCGATGCTCCTTCTTGCCGCCTCCAGCCTGCGCGGCATAGAAGGCACGGACACAATCGCCGGCGCCCACGCCGCGGTGACGTCCGCCCTGGGCCCGGCCATCGGCGTGATCTTTGCCATCGGCTTGCTGGCATCCGGACTGGCGTCCACATCGGTTGGTTGCTATGCCGGCGCGACCATCATGGGCGGTCTCCTCAAAGTCCGCATTCCCCTGCTCACCCGCCGCGTCATCACCCTGATCCCCGCCCTGATCGTGCTGGGGGCCGGCATTGAGCCGACACTCGCCCTGGTGCTGAGCCAGGTGTTGCTCAGCTTCGGTATTCCTTTCGCTTTGATTCCCCTGATCCGGCTCACCGGCAAGAAGGATGTCATGGGCCTCCACACCGACGGCATGCCGCTGAAGATCGCGGGTTGGACAAGTGCCGTGCTGATCGTCGGTTTGAACTGTGTCCTCATCACGCTCACCCTCACAGGGCAGTCCTGATATCCGGCCTGGCCTGATCCGGAGCATCAGGCAGCAAAGCTAGGCTGGACTCATGGGCACTCTTCATACCAAGGCATCTTTGTACAGATTCACTGCCCTGGATGCCTTGGCCGTAGCCGTCTATCTCGGATTCACCATCTACTTCACGGCCAGCGGGGAAGCCGGCGAACGGCTGATGCTTCAGCTGTTTCCCGACCCGGCCACAGCGTCCTATGCCGTCAACGCGGTCTTCTATGCCGGCGTCGGAATATTTGCCGTGGCGTCAGCCTGGCGTGTGGCGGGACGTGACCTGAAGATCCTGGGGACACGTCCGTGGTTCACCTTGGGCATGATCCCCCTCGCGATCGTGGTGATGCTCATCCTGACGGCTCTGCTCGTCGCCGCGTTCGGGACCGCCCAAAGCTCCGAGAACCAACTGGGTATCCAGGGATTGCTGCAGCACGTTCCGGCCTGGTTGATGGTGCCGCTGCTGGTGGTTCTGGGGCCGTTTGTTGAGGAGTACCTGTTCCGCCATCTCCTGATCGGCAAGTTGTCGCAGCATGTGAACATCTGGATCTGCTGCGTGATCTCCGTGGTGGTTTTCGCGTCCATCCATGTGGTGGGCCGCGAAGGACTGGTGCTTTCAGCCTTGGCGCCCTATCTGGGAATGGCCGCGGTGCTGGTGGCCGTCTATGTCTGGACAGGCAAGAACCTGATGTTTTCCTACTTCGTGCACGCGGCCAAGAACCTCATGGCGGTGGTGCTGATCTACGCGGTCCCGCCCGAGCTCCTGTCCAACTAAGGGACAGCAAATCTCTACGCGCACTGTCCCCCCGCTCGGGTAACCCGGACGGAAGTTGACCGCATTGCGCTACCCAGCCACCCGCCGTCGGAATAGCTTGGTGGGCATGACACTCAACATCCAGGTAGCCGTCGACTGCAGGAAGCCCCACGAACTCGCCGATTGGTGGGCCGAGACCCTCGAATGGACCGTCGAACCCCAGGACGAGGCGTTCATCCGGTCCATGATCGAGCAGGGATTCGCCACCGAAGACCAGACCATCACCCACAACGGCAAACTCGTCTGGGCCGAAGGGTGTGCGATCGTGCCCTCCGAAGACACCGATCCCAAAACAGGCCGCCGTATCCTCTTCCAGACCGATCCCAACCCCAAGACCGTCAAGAACCGGGTGCACTGGGACGTCCGCCTGGACGGCCGGGACAAGGACGTCGTGCGCAAGGAGCTGGAAGCCCGCGGCGCCAAACACCTCTGGACCGCCCGCCAGGGACCCCAGGAATGGCACACCATGGCCGACCCCGAAGGCAACGAGTTCTGCATCAGCTAAGGCCATTACTAGACTCGGACTGTGAACAACGATCTCCCTGCCAAGGTTTCCGACATCTTTGACCCCTCGCGCTGGCGCACGGTTTCGGGTTTCGACGACTTCAAGGACATGACGTACCACCGGCAGGTCGAACGGTCCGCGGACGGCACGGTCAAGGATCTGCCCACGGTCCGTATCGCGTTCAACCGTCCCGAGGTCCGCAACGCGTTCCGTCCCGGCACAGTCGATGAGCTCTACCGGGCCATGGACCACGCCCGGATGACTCCGGACGTCGCCACCGTGCTGCTCACCGGCAACGGGCCGTCCGAAAAGGACGGCGGACATTCGTTCTGTTCCGGTGGCGACCAGCGGATCCGTGGCCGCGACGGATACAGGTACGCAGTAGAAGACGCCCCAGGAGACTCTGCTGAATTTATAGACCCCGCCCGTGCAGGCCGCCTCCACATCCTGGAAGTCCAGCGGCTCATGCGGACCATGCCCAAGGTGGTCATCGCCGTCGTCAACGGATGGGCGGCCGGCGGCGGGCACTCCCTGCACGTGGTCAGCGACCTCACCATCGCCTCCCGCCAACACGGCAAGTTCAAGCAGACGGACGCCACGGTAGGAAGTTTCGACGCCGGATACGGCTCTGCGCTACTGGCGCGCCAGATCGGGCAGAAAGCCGCGCGGGAAATCTTCTTCCTCGCCCGCGAATACTCCGCCGAGGACATGGTCCGGATGGGTGCCGTCAACGAGGCCGTGGACCACGAACGCCTCGAAGAAGTCGCCCTCGAGTACGCCGCCGACATCGCCCGCCAATCCCCGCAGGCCATCCGCATGCTCAAATTCGCGTTCAACCTGGCCGACGACGGACTGGCCGGGCAGCAGGTCTTCGCGGGCGAAGCCACCCGCCTGGCGTACATGACGGACGAGGCCGTGGAAGGCAAGGAAGCGTTCCTCCAAAAGCGGGATCCCGACTGGTCCAGCTTCCCCTACTACTTCTAGGACTCCTCCGTGAACGTCGATCCTGTCCTCAAAGCCCTGATGGCTGCCCTCCACGGTGAGGGTCCCGCCGTCGAAATCGTCTTGGATGAAAACGGCGAACCCCGGGCGGTGCCGGTGGAGACCGGCGTCGAGGATGCCGCAGTGGTGGTCCGCACCTCCGGTTCCACGGGAACACCCAAGGCAACTGTACTGACCGTCGATGCCCTCGCGGCGTCGTCGGTGGCGACCGCCATGGCACTGCGCGGCGAAGGCCAGTGGCTGCTCGCGCTGCCCCTGCAGTACGTGGCCGGCGTGCAGGTGCTGGTCCGCTCCCTTTATGCGGGAACCCGGCCGTGGGTGATGGACCAGACCAACGGCTTCACTCCGGAGGCCTTCACTGCCGCAGCCGAGGAACTGACGGACAAGATCCGGTTCACCTCCCTGGTGCCCACGCAGCTGCAACGGCTCCTGGACTCCCCCGCGCCCGAAACCCTCGCCGTACTGCGCCGCTTCAACGCCATCTTGCTGGGCGGCGCACCGGCGTCGCCCGGCCTCCTGGCAGCCGCCCAGGCCGCGGGCCTGAAGGTGGTCACCACCTACGGTTCCGCCGAAACGTGCGGCGGGTGCGTGTACGACGGCGAGCCGCTGGACGGCGTCGAAATCCGGATCGGCGACGGCGACCTGGAAGGCCGGGTCCTGCTGGGCGGCGACACGGTGGCCGCGGGTTACCTGGATGCTGCCCGTGCGTCAAAGGCTGCGTTCTTCGAAGAGGACGGTACGCGCTGGTACGTCACCGGCGACCTCGGGGAACTGTCCCCGGAAGGCAAACTCACCGTGCTGGGACGCGCCGACGACGTCATCATCACCGGGGGCGTCAAGGCCTCCGCCACGTATATCCAGAGCAAGCTGGAAGAGCTCGACGGCGTCACCGCGGCTTTCGTCGCAGGCGTCCCCTCGCGGGAATGGGGCCAGGCTGTTGCGGCCTACGTGGCCGTCGAGGATCCCAGCCCTGACGGAATCAAGGGTTTCACGGCCCGGCGGGAGGCCGCCCTGGGCGTCCTGGCCCCGAAAACAGTGTTGGCCGACAAGGAATTGCTGATGCTGCCGAACGGAAAACCGGACAGGCTGGCCATGATTGAACAGCTTTCCAATCTGCATCAGGGACAATAGACAAGTTCTTCCCCCCAACTGAGATCAAACGCGAAACACACGAGGTACTACACGTGGCGACAGCTGCACAATGGATCCAAGGAGCCCGGCTCCGCACCCTGCCCGCGGCAATAGCGCCGGTCCTGATCGGTTCGGCAGCGGCGTACGAGCTCCATGCTTTCCGGCTGCCGAACGCGATCCTCGCGGCGCTTGTCGCGCTTCTGCTGCAGATCGGCGTCAACTACGCCAACGACTACTCCGACGGCATTCGCGGAACCGATGAGGACCGGGTCGGCCCGCTGCGCTTGGTGGGTTCCGGGGCAGCGAAGCCGGAACAGGTGAAGTGGGCGGCCTTCGCCCTGTTCGGCGCTGCCATGCTGTGCGGCCTCATCCTGGTGATCATTACCCAAACGTGGTGGCTCATCCTGGTGGGCATCGGTTGCGTCCTGGCAGCGTGGGGTTACACGGGCGGCAAGAACCCCTACGGCTACATGGGCCTGGGTGATGTGTTCGTGTTTGTGTTCTTCGGACTGGTGGCCACCCTGGGTACCACCTACACGCAGGCCGGCCAGGTGAGCCTGGCCGCAGTCATCGGCGCAATAGGTACCGGCCTCATCGCCTGCGCCTTGCTCATGGCCAACAACGTACGGGACATCCCCACGGACACCGCGGCCGGAAAGCGGACCTTGGCAGTCCGCCTGGGTGACCGTCATGCCCGCGAAAGCTACGTGCTGATGCTGGCCGTGTCCATCCTGCTGGTGATCGTCCTGGCGCCCACGAAGCCCTGGATGTTGATCGTGCTCCTGCTGATCCCCGCCTGCCTCATGCCTGCATGGCTGATGGTCAACGGCAAGAAGCGCAAGAGCCTCATCCCGGTGCTCAAGCAGACCGGCCTGATCAACCTCGGCTACAGCCTGTTGTTCTCGCTCGGGCTCGTTCTGAGCCGCGGCTTCTAGGCTCCACAAAAAGCGAACGCCCCCGGCAATGTGCTGAGGGGCGTTCGCTGTTTCAATTCTTAGGCCGCGCCGGGGCGCTTGTCGTTATTGACGGCAATGTCCGGGTTCTTCTCCACCAGGCTGTCCTCAGCTTCGGCGTCTTCAACCTCGCCGGCGGTGCGGATGGGCTTGGCGCGCCCGGAGAAACGCTCGCGCATCGCCGCCGTGGCTTCGTCGCGCTGCTTCTGGAAGAACAGGTAGCTGATGGCGAAGGCCATGAGCCCTGCGAAGATGGCCGCAGGCAGCAGACCCACCTGCAAAAGGGCGAAGACGATGAACAACGGCACGAACAGCGCCAGGCGGATGAGGGAATACTTCAGGAAAGCCACCATCCAAGTTTAGCCGCCCGAATGGTTGCACTCTGGTCACGGCCCAAAGAGGGCGTCCAGCGAACGGCTTCCGGGCACTAGACTTGATGCATGCTCCGCGTTATAGGCGTCGTCGTCGTTCTTGTTGTCTTCGTCTATGCCCTGGTGGATGTCATACGCACTGACCGGCACCAGACCCGCGGCATTTCGAAGACCGCGTGGATCATCGTGATGATCGTCCTGCCGTTGCTGGGTGCCGTTCTGTGGTTCATTTTCGGCCGTCCCTACAACAAGCCCACGGCCACCCCCGTAAGGCGCCACCCCACCGCACCGGACGACGACCCCGAGTTCCTCCGCAACCTGGAGACCCGCCGTCGCAACCAAGCCGAAGAGGACCGCCTGAAGAAGCTCAAGGCGGATCTCGAAGCCAAGGAACGCAAACTCCGGGACACGTCACCAGGCACGGACGATGCCCAACGCGGTGAGCCGGATACGCATGATACCGACGAGCTGAAGTAGGCAAACATGGCCCAGCAAGCTGATGGTTCACGGCAGTCACCCTCCACGCCATCAGTCAGCGGGCCACCGGCGCCACCCCAGCGCCCGGGCATGTCCCTTTCCACTCCGCCGCCCATCCCTGCAGCGGTAAAGCCTCCCGGGCCGGCCCGGTTGTCCCGTTCGCTGTGGCTGGCAAGTTTCGTGGCCGGCATCGCCGTGGTCTTCACGGGGTTCCTTGGCCGCGACGCCCACTTTGAGCGCTTGAAGGGCGTTATCCAGTCCATGGTCCCGGACGGCGACGCCAACTCCGTCGAGGGGGCCGCCGCCGTCGTATTCCTCGGCAGCCTGGCCATGATCGCCGTGGTGGTCGCGATGGAAGCCGTCCTCTTGGCGATCCTTTTCAGGCGACGCACATGGCCCCGTTGGGCCTTGGCTCCCCTGCTCCTCCTCCACGCCGTCGTCACCGTGATCACCGCTGATTATGTGGTGGCTCCGGGCAATGACGGCGTCATGGCCATGGTGCTTCTCGCCGCGCAATTCATCCTCGCTGCAGCCGGCCTGATTCTGCTTTTCCTGCCGTCGACGACAGCCTGGCTGCTCAGCGGGCGGCGGGCATAGCCGCCAGGATACCTTCGCAACTGCGCAGGACAACCCGGCAGGCTTCCACCGCCGAAGGCTCGACCAACAACGGGTTTTCCGCGATCTGCCGCCAACGGTCAAGGGCCCTGCGGGTTTCGCGCGCGATCTCCTCCGCGTCCGCTTCCGGGGGAAGTCCCAGCCTCTGGAACGGAAGGTTGCCGCGGCCGCCCACCAGTCGTTCCGCGTCCTCTGCCTGCCCGGGTGGCAGGACCACACCACCTGTCCTCAGCGAGCCCAGGAGCTTGAGTTCGCGGAATTCGTGCGCGCCGGCGAGCAACTCCTCCAGCGCCGGTTCGAGGACTGCTGACTGGCCGGGTTGGGAGCCGCTTAGCAGTGACTCCAAACCCACGACGGCGGCGCGCGCCCTGAGTGCGTCGGCCCGCGTTTGGAACAAGGAGGCCACTGTGTCCAGCAGGCGGCCGAGTCCGCTGCGTCGCGCGAGTTCGTGCGCCAGTTCCGTCGGGTTGGTGATTCCGCCCCGGATCAGGGCCACTGCCAGCCTGATCCCGAACAGCCCGAACCGTTGGACCAGGGAAGCCTTCAGGCCGGGCTCCACGCCTTCCGGTCCGGCCGCGCGGACAAAGCGGTCAACAGAGAGCATCATCCTTTCGCGCTGGTTCCGGTCCATGCGCGCCAGGAGCATGAGGGCGTCCACGTCGCCCTGGCGCATGGTCCTGGAGCTCTGCGCCAGCAGTCCCGCCACGGGTACCACTCCCAGTGCGAGCGGTTTGAGGTTTTCGTCCCGGCTGTATCTGTCGGCAATCACGGCAGCGGAAATGAGCGAATCTATCCTGCCGGCACCTATCTCATCCGCGCGTGACAGGACAGCGAGGGCATTGACCGTCCCGGATTTCCCGGCGGCGGTGTCCTTGAAGGATTCGAGGAACCGGACATCCGAGGCGTGCAAATGACGCATCAGGTAGATGACGGCGTCCGCAGCGGTGGGAGCGTCTTCGGGAAGCAGGAAGGCCGTGGACCTCCCGGATACATCCTTGGACAAGGAAGCGATGCCCGGGGTGTCGATCAAGGTGAGATCCCGGAGGCTGGCTGCCGGCCAATCAACCACGAGCTTTTCCACGTCCTCCGCCTGGAATTCCCCCAATGAAAACACCAAGCGGCCATCTTCACGGTGCACTGGCAGCGCCTGCGGCCCGCCTGCCAAGGGGTGCAGGGTGATACGGGGAGCGTGCCCGTAGCGGTACCACGTGACGATCTTCGTGCACTCACCGGCGTCGGTAGGAGCGATCTCCTCGCCGATGATGGCATTGAGAAGGGTGGACTTTCCGGCTTTGACCATTCCGGCCACCGCAATACGCAACGGCCCGGCAAGGCGTTGGTCGAGGTCGTCCAGGACAGCCAGGGCAGCCGGCTCCCCCTGGAAGACCTCCCGCGCTTGCCGGAGCAGCTCCGCTGCGCCGGCGATTCCCGATTCGATCATCCCGCCGGAACCGCGGACGACGCCGGAACGGCGTGCTGTCCTCCGGCCCCTTCTTCCTGAAGTTGCCGGGCAACCGCGTGCAAGGTTTCCACGGCTTTGAGCTGGTTCTTGATCTCCTTGATCCGTAGGTCCCGCTCGGCAGCGTAGGTGGCTGCCGCCTTCTGCGCCGCAGCCACGGATTCGGTGAGGGAACGGTGGTGTTCCTCTGCGATGTCCGTGAAGTGATCCCGGGTGGCCCGCTGAACCAGCCGCAACCGGTCCTTGAGTTGCTTGCCCACCTGGAACACGACGTCGTCCACCTGCTTCCGCACCAGGAGTTTGGCCTCTGCCTGCCGACGTTTCAGCCGTGCTTCCTGCTCCTCCCGATACGCTTTCCGGCCCAGCATGAGCCCGGCCCCCACAGACAGCGGGTTGATCAGGGCCAAGCCAAACAAACCCGTCAAGAGGCCAAACATCAGCACCCCGCCATAGGACCCGCGCATGCCGATCAGAACCTTCTGCACAGGTCCCATACGGCCATCTTCCATGTCCTGGATTTCTGCCACGGGGTCAAGCACTCCGCCGGTGTCGGCAACGTGGAGGGCAGGCAAAGCCACTTCGTCTTCGGAAAAATGCTCTGCCACCTGTCCGGCCAGCCACTGTGCCCGCTCGCTGGTCCACACGAAAGTGTCGGAAACGGCGGCGGCAACGCTTTGTTCAAGCCACTTGGCGAACTGTTCCCACGCGGGACCGGGATCGCCCTGGTCAATGGCCGCCTCGGCTTCGCGTTGTATTCGCCGAAGACGGTCCTTGAGGTCATATTCCATGTCCGCGATGAGATCGCCAATGCCGTCATTCAGGGTGGTCTGCCATCGGGCGGACTTCTTCCGGAGCGCGTCGGCATCGTCCTTGGCCGCTTTCAGGCCCGCGATCATCTGCGGTGTGTCTTCGGGATTTTCCAAGGCCCCAAGTTCCGACCGCAACGCCAGCATGAGGTTCCCCGTAACCGACACGAGGTCGTTGCCTACGGACCGGCGCTGAATGAGGGCCGCCTCAGCAACAATGGCCTTTCGCAGGTAGGAGACCAGCTCCGGGAACCCGGATTCGTTGTTCAATTCGGCGTCCTGGAGCCTCGCGGCCTCGAGCCGCAGCTCCGAAGAGACAGGAAACAGGGGGATTTCCGGCCCGACGTCGGCCAGGTGGCCCTTGTCCAGCTCAGCGATCTGGCGCCATGCCGGATAGAGGTCTGTTTTGGACAGCACGCAGGCTACGTTGGGACTCACGCGCATGGCTTGCCGGAGGAAGCGCATTTCCGGTTCTGTGTACTCCTGGGACGCATCGGAGACAAACAGCATGGCATGTGCCGAGGGCAATGCCGTGAGCGTGGTCAGGGTGTGGCTTGAGCCAAGTCCTCCCACTCCCGGGGAATCCACAATGCAGAGCCCGCCTGACAGGAGCTTCCTGGGAAGGGCGACCTCCGCTGCAACGATGTTCCTGGCATTTCCCGGGTTGCCCTTCTCGGAGACAAAGTCCGACAATTCGGCCAACGGCACGGGCTTGCGCTCAAGGCGCGATTCACCGCCATCGATGTCCGTAAAGCTGTCCGGCCCGGGGGGATCGGCCGCGGGGACAAGGACAACCGCCGACGCCGGATCACCTTGCCTTACCAGCGTGGGAACGGTGGTGGCGATGTCGTCATCCACCGGGCACACAGGAGCGTTGACCAAAGCGTTGATGAGCTGGCTCTTCCCTTGTTTGAACTCGCCCACCACAATCACCCTGACGCTGGGGTCCTGGAGGCGTCGGAGCGTGTTGTCCAAGCGCCGCCTGAGGTCGTTCCGCTCACCTGCCAGTGCTATCCCGTGCTCCACAAGGGTGGTCATGCGTACTGTTTCCGCCACGGTTCTTCCTTTGCTCACATGCCGCCCCTTGTCCGGGGGCCACGAAGTGCCCGGCAGGAGGGGGTCCACCTGCCGGGCACTGCTGGGGTTTCGCGCTTGTGCTTGCAACTCCTGCGCGGAGGGTGCTGCCTCAGTCGATATCGACGTCGTTCTTGGCAACCACCACCGAATCATCAATGTCGTTGTACTCGACATCGAGTTCGTTATCCGCCACAACAACGTTGTCCTCGACGTTGGTGTAGTCAACGTCGACGTCGCCTACGGTGGTGGAATTGTCCTCGGTGTAGGTCAACTCGTTGTCGGCCACAACGATGGAATCGTTGATGACGTTGACGTCGTCCACTTCCACGTTGGTGGAGTAGTCCGGCGAGTATTCCAGGTCCAGTTCGTTGTCCTGGACCACCACGGAATCGTTCACCACTTGTACGTCCTCCAGATCGACATCCACGTCCGTGGAGTTGTCGTTGAACGAGCCCGTGGCCGTGTTGGTGGTGTTGGTTGTGGTGGTCGTGTTCGTTGTGTTGGTGGTATTCGTTGTGTGGTTGGAGTTGTCCTCGTTGAACGAATCCTCGATCTCCACGTCCACGTCAACATCGGTGTTGTACGAATCCTCTGTGTTGTAGGAATCGTCCGTGTTGTACGAGTCCTTGGTCACCGAATGATCCGAGTAGTCGTTGCCCACCGAGACATCGTTGTTGTTGCCGCTGGTGTTGACGTTGACCGAGTTGTCCACGGTGTGGTCATCGTTGTTCGTGGTGGTGGTTGTGGTCGTGGTGTTTCCGGAATTCGTGACATCGTCGCCGGCGGCAATGGCACCATCACCGGAGGCGATCACTGCGTCCTGGTTGAACATCTGGGAGACATCTCCGTTGGCCCAGATGTTCTGGTTCACCGACTGGTCCGTGATCGTGTCGCGGTCATCGATGGTGGTGGTGTAGGAGTAGTTGTTCACCACGTGGACGAGTTGCTGGACCGCATGTGCATGGTCGTCGTGCCCGCCGCCCCAACCACCGCCGGCACCGCCACCGCCGCCGCCGTGATCGTCGTCGTGGTCGTGGTCATGACCGTCGTGCCCGCCGCCCCAACCACCGCCGGCACCGCCACCGCCGCCGCCGTGATCGTCGTCGTGGTCGTGGTCATGACCGTCATGCCCGCCATCCCAACCACCGCCGGCACCGCCACCGCCGCCGCCGTGATCGTCATCGTGCTCCGGGCGTCCGCCGCCACTCCAGCCGCCGCCATCGTGCTCGGGCCGTCCGCCGCCGGTCGTCGCGTGGTTTCCTCCGGTGTTGTATTCACGGTCGAAGGACGACCTGGCATTGATCGGTGCGTAGTCGAGGACCACGGGGCGGACCGCGTCGACATCTGCCGAGGAGACATCCCGCAGGCCCGCAGCGGCGAGGGCCGCTTCGGGATCGCGTACAAAGTCTTCTGCGGCGTCAGGATCGTTGAACAGGCTCATCAGGAACTGCACGAGCTGTTGTGCGAGTGTTGGCATTGGAGTGCTCCCTCAAATTCTGTGGTTTTTCGAAATTGGCCCGGCGCCTTTGCCGGGCTTGCATTCAACGTATTGCCGGGACCGAAGACCGGGCATCGGGGGTGGTCCCCCTACCCCATGCCCTGCCGTTAGGGGATTGCCGGGTTTTCCGTTAGGGGGCTGAGGGGGTCCCGCTTACGGAGGGGGGTACCCCTCCCCCAACGCCAGGCGCAGGCGGACCAGCAGCTCTGAACGGTTTTCCGCTCCCAAGCGACGCCGCATGCGCGCCACATGGTGTTCCGCGGTGCGGGGCGAGATGTAGATGGCCTCGCCGATCTCGCGGTAGGTCTTGCCTTCCAGGATGAGCCGGGCGACCTCGCGCTCCCTGGGGCTGAGCCCGGATGAATCCTGAACCCCCGGACTCCCGTACTCCCCGGCAAGTGCATGCAAGGAGACGTCAGCTTGTGAAGCGCCGGCCAGCTCCTGAGGCGGGGCCGATGGGGAAACCCCTTGGGGGTGGATGTCCCGGGCACAGGCAAGGAGCCGCACCATGTCCCGCCGCTCTTCGGCGTGCGCAGCGGCATGGCCGGCCAGCCGTGCGCCTTCCCAGGGCAATCCGACCGAGGCCAAACCACGGGCGGCGGTTTCGACGTCGGACGCTTCAAACCGTGCGGCCAGGACCGAAACCCAGGCTTTGCCCGCTGCGGCGAGCACGGACGCCAGGTGGCTGTGTTCGGAGGCACGCACCAGCGCAGCAGCGTGGGGAGCGAGTTCGGCCGGACTCTCGCTAAGAAGGGCTGCCTGCACTCCAGCCCAATGCAGGGGTACCGACCATAATGGGGCATCCCCCAGCCGGCCAAGGAAGTGCCAGACACCGTCCAGGTAATGCCCCACCCGGCGGGTCTCCCGCAACCGTGCGGCGGCGATCATGAGCTCTCCCCAGGGCAGGAGACTGAACAGGTCCACTGACACATGCATCATTGCCTCGCGGGCCCGCTCCCACGCCAGCAGCAGCTCGTGGACTTCGCTGCCCCGGCGTGCCAAACCGACATCCAATGCAGCCAGCAGGAAATCATCCCTGGGCGCCAGGGGCCAGTGGTTCGCTTTCACTGCTTCGTTGATGGCCAAGCGGGCTTCGTCCGGGTTGTCCTGCTGCATGGCGGTCCAGGCCTGCAACAGGAACAGCCTGGGACGGGCCGTATTGCCGCCCTGTCCGGCGGCAAGCGCTGCCTTGAGGACCATATCGGCGATGCCGGCTTCCCCGGTGTGGAGGGCGCACAGCGCGGCAAGGGCCGCCGGTGTCTCCACAAGGGGAATCGACGTGCCGGCCGCGTTCATCATGTCGGAGGCCCTGATGAGCTCGGGCAGTGCGATTTGCGGCGTGGGTCCCAGTGTTTGACGAAGTCCCTGCTGGGTCAATGACAGAGCCACAGCCAGGAGTGTAGGTGAGCCCTCCGGCGAGGCAGCCGCCAACTGACCGGCGCCCGCAACGTTGCCTGAACCGATCATGGCCACGGCTGCAAGGGGCGCCGAACCGTCGATCCTATCCCGCCCCAGCCAGGTGTAGGTGTCCGCGCTCCGGGAGAGCATGCCCCGCTGTGCCCAAACAGCCGCAGCAACGTCAACTCCCAGGCGGATGTGAGGGGCCTCCGGTGTTGCCAGGAGCCGGTCCACTATCCTGCCGGCAGTGTCCAGATCGCCCAAGGCCGCCGCTGCCTGCGCCCGCCTGGCCGCCGTGGTGGTCTCCTGTCCTCCGGCGAGAAGTGCTTCTGCATAGAGTTCGGCCGCCAGGCCGGGCTCGGAGTCCAGAACCCCCTCCGCGGCACGCTCCAGCTCCGCGACGATCCGTGGATCCTGGAACCCGTTCTGCGCAAGCTGCCGGGCGACGTCGCCCAAGGGACGGCCCTCTGCCGCGGTCCTGTCCACCAGTTCCCTCTGCAGGGCCCGGATGCGCGCCGGCGGTGTGCTCGAAAGCAAGGCATAGTGGACGGTCCCAACCACTGATCCATCAGGCGATATCAGCCCGGCGTCCTTTGCCACGTGGATGACCGAGTCCAGGTCTTCGCGGTGTTCAAGGCTGCCGGGCAGAAGGGAGTGGAGGGAAAAACCCAAGGACAGCGCCAGCAGCAACTCCTGGACTGCGGCGGGCTGACCGGGCAGTTCAGGGCCCGGCGCCTCCCCCGGGGCGTCGGCCGGGAGGCCGGACGGCTGCTCATCCCGCCCGGGCGGAAAATGCCGCGGCCGGTGGTCCTGTCCCGTCATGGGTCAGACCGCCGGAGTCAGTGCTGGATCCGGGGCCGGACTTGTCTCTGTTGGCAGGGGCTCCGGGGCGACTGTGGCCGGCGGGATGGTGGGCTCAGGCTGCACTGTTGGTTCAGGCGACGGTGGAGCAGGGTCCTGGGTCACTGTGGGTTCTGGCTGCGGCACCGTGGGTACCGGCGATGGGGTAACCGGGTCCGTCGGTATGACAGGTGGCGTGGAAGGATCGGTTACCGGCGGCGGCACAGTGGGTGGCGTCGTTGCCGGTGGTGGTGTGGGTCCGCTGGCGGCCCCGCCTGTAGGCTCCGGGGTGGGCGTCGCCGCCGGAGGGTTGCTGGAGCCGCTTCCGGGAGTCTCCGGCGTCGTGGATCCAGTGGCCGCACCGCCTGTCCCGGCCGCACCGCCTGTCCCGGCCGCACCGCCTGTCCCGGCCGCACCGCCTGTCCCGGCCGCACTGCCTGCTCCGCCGGTACCGGCTGTCTGGCCTTGGGCAGCCCCCGATCCCGCACCTGAGCCGCTTCCCGTGCTTCCCGACCGTGCCGGGCTCTTTCCGCTCCCGGTCCCCGCCCGCGTCACTCCAGCGCGGGCACTGGCCTCAAGTCCCGCCGTCGGACCTCCCACCGCCGGTGCCGCACCCGAGGCGGCACCGCCCCCGCCGTTGGCTTGGGCTGCGGCAACCGGCGAGCCGTCGCCGCGCATGACGTCGGCAGCCTGGTTTCCGAACATGGACGCCAGAATGCCGCTGCCTTCAGGGCTCTGCGCCGCCGTGGCGGTGGCAATGGTCAGCGCAGTTGCTGCTGCAACCGCCGCTGCGGCCAGGCGGACGTGGGAGCGGTGTGCGCCCCCGGGAGCGACCGCGGCTTTGACGGCACCGAGGTGGGGCCTGGAGCCGGCGACGTGCGGCCGCGCGGTCTTCGCCCGCTTGGCAACGCCACGTCCTTCCATCACCGTCGCCGGGGCAGCCTCAGCTTCGGCCGCTTCCAGGTCTGCTGCAGTTGCGGTACCCAGACCCGCGACAGCGGCGCCAAGGCAGATGGACGACTTGGGATCGGCATCGACGGCGATCGGACGGTCCAGTTCCACCGAAATCATTTCCGCCACCAAGGGAATGCGGGACGAGCCGCCGATGAGCAGCACGGTACTCAGGTCCCCGGGCTCAAGGTGGATGCTGCGCAGGCTCCGCTCGAGAGCGTGCACGGTTTCCCGGATGGACGCCTCGATCAGGGCCTCGAACTCGGACCGCACCAGCCGCAGGGTCCGCTGGGTTCCCGGCAGCGCGACGGCGATACTGGCCTCGCTGTCCATGGACAGCGCTTCCTTGGCTTCGCGGCACTCCCGCCGCAGCCTGGATAACGCTGCCTTGCTTTCCGGCGCCTCCGGCTCGAGTCCCTCCAAGGCGTCCCCGAGGTGACCCATGACGTGGCGCAGAACGGCGGCGTCGAAATCGGCGCCGCCAAGGGTTTCAATGCCGTCGGGACGGCCCAGGAGTTCGAAGCTGCCAGCGCCCGCCTTGCGCAGGACCGCGGTATCAAACGTTCCGCCGCCAAGGTCATACACGGCGATGGTGCTGCCGTCCTCCACGCGGGTTTGGGTGGCGTAGTGCAGGGCGGCGGCAACTGGTTCGCTGATCAGGGTGACATCGTGCAGGCCCGCAACGTTCAACGCGGCGAGGACCGTCGAGGTACGGTGCGCGCCCCACGCTGCGGGGTGCGTCATGATGATCGACGATGGCAGGCTCCCCTCCCGCTCTTCGGCCCTGTCCACCACCCATCGGGCCATGGTGGCGTACACGTCCTCGGGCGACATCCAGCCCTCACCCACAGCGAGTGGAACGGAGTCGCCTATACGGCGCTTGAATTCCCTGACCATCCGCCGGGGATCGTCCAGGCCCCGGCGTTCAGCCGCCTCGCCCACCAATATCCGGCCGTCGTCCGCGTAGAAAAGCACCGAAGGCACAGTGCTTCCATGGATCCCGAGGGGCAGGATTTCAGGCGTGGGTGCGGCGCTCCGCCCAGGCTTGATAAGAGCTGCGGCGGTGTAACTTGTCCCGACATCAATGGCGAGAACATAGCTCATGGGTACCTCGAGAGTTCACATGGCACGACGCAAGCGAGCTGCTTCACTAGCGGGTCTTGAACAAGTTAGCACCTGCTCCGGACACGCAAAAGGCTTAATTGCTACACCGAATTGTCAATTTCCCGAGGCCGCTGATGACTATTGAAGTAAAGCTCCTGCTCAGCGCCGGATTGGACCTTAGAGGCCGGAGTAGGAATGCAAGCCGTTGAAAACGGTATTTACCAACGTGAAGTTGATGATGACGCAGGCGTATCCGACGATTGACAACCACGCTGCACGGGTGCCTGTCCAACCACGGGTGGCACGGGCGTGCAGGTAGCCTGCGTAGACAACCCAGATCACGAAGGTCCAGACTTCCTTGGGATCCCAGCCCCAGAACCGGCCCCAGGCCTTCTCGGCCCAGATGGCGCCGAACATGAGCGTGAACGTCCAGCCAATGAAGGCGATCGCGTTGATGCGGTAGGACAGGTTCTCCAGGCTCAGGGCGTTGGGAACCACGCGCATGAAGGCCAGGTTGTCTGCGCGGCCGGCCGCCAGGTTCTTCTGCCGGTACGACTGCAGCAACTGCAGGACGGACATGGCGAAGGTCAGGGTGAACAAAGCGGATGACAGGACCGCGATGGAGACGTGGATGATGAGCCAGTAGCTCTGCAATGCGGGGACCAAGTGGCCAACCGGGGTCCAGAAGGACACCGACGCAGCCACCAGCATGATGATAGCCAAGCCCAGCACGAACGTGCCGAGGAACCGCAGGTCGCGGCGGATCAGCGTGATCAGGAAGACGGCCACGGCAACGAAAGCGCCCGTGGTGAGGAATTCATACATGTTGCCCCACGGCACGCGGCCGGCGCCCAATGCCCGGGTCACCACTCCTGCGCCGTGAATCAGCACGCCAAGCACCGTCAAGGCCACTGCCACGCGAGCGGGAACGCGCCGTTCGGCCGTGTACCGCATGTCGCCTGCCGCAGTCCCGCCTGCATGGGTGGGGCCCGACGTCGGACGCTCGGCCCGGCCGGCCGGCCCGCCGGCGTCGGGACCTGACAGGGCAGCCCCAACGCGACCGGCTGCAACGCTGACCTTTTCGCTGGTGGACCTGGCTGCTGCCTTCAAATCCACTGCCTGGAAGGTCTTGCTGCTCTTCGCCAGATCCCAGGCAAAGGCGATGAACGCCACGGTGTACGTGCCGGCGGCCAACAGCATGAACAGCTCGCTGTACTGGCCCAGGGTTTCGTTGATGGCTGGCATTACTGGTCCTTCGAGGTTGAGGAAGAGACGATTCGAGGTGCGGGAGGCTCCGGTGATTCCGGGAGGTTCCATTCGCGGGCAAAGATTTCACGCAGTGCTGCGGCTTCTCCGGCGAGGCGGTGGTCTTCACCGCGTGCCAGCAAGCCGTACTCCACCATGGTGCGCCCGTCCTGGTGGGTTCCGGTGCGGACCCAGACCCGGCGGCGGTTGACGTAAAGGGAAACCATCAGGCCACCCACCGCCAGGAGGCCGAAGATAAGGGCGTACAGCTGGCCGGGGTTGTGGTGGATGTCAACGCCGATGTACTTCTTGACACTGTCGAAGGTGATGCTTCCCTTACCTTCGGGCAGAGTTGCGGTCTGGCCCAAACCGAGCACGATGCCGCCGGCCTCGAGCTTGCGCCCGTTCAGCTGGGTAAGGTTCTTGACGTCCAGTTCAAAGACATTCTGGGGGGTTCCCTCATCCAGGCCCAGGTCGCCGTAGTAGGAATCCAGGTTCAACTGCGGGTTGGCCAAAGCGGGGTCGGCACTGAAGGAGATTCCTTGTTCCGACTCGAAGGCGGTCGGCAGGAAGAAGCCGTTGAAGCCAAGCTGGTCGGGAGTGCCGTCCGGGACCTTGATGACCACGGACGAGTAGTAGTTGGCTCCCTGGACCTTCGCGGTGACGGGACCCTGGAAAGCCACGTTACCGTCGCCGTCCCGGACCGTGACCACGGGTGCATAGCCGTTGCCCGTGAGGTACAGGCTTGTTCCGCCCAGGGAAATGGGGTCGTTGACCTTCAGCACTTCCTTCCGCTCGGGCGCGCCTGGGTCTTCCTTGGTGGTGACCTCGGCCGTGTAGTCGATCGGCTGGCCGGTCTTCTTGGGCGACTCCCGGTCGAACGTTGCCTGGAACTTGTCCAAACGGACCGAGTACGGCTGAAGCGAGCTGCTTTGGAAGTTGGTGCCCGGGGTGAACTGGTCATAGCCAACCAGGGTGTTGACGAAAGTTTCGCCTTCGACCAGGATGCGCTGGCCGCTGTATCCGAACAGGCCGCCGATGGCCACGGACACCAGCACGCCGATCAACGAGGTGTGGAACACCAGGTTGCCGACTTCCTTCAGGAAGCCACGCTCGGCACCCAGGGACGGCAGGGCGCCGTCGGCGTCGCGTACGTCGACGCGGTAACCGCGCTTCTTGAGCAGCCCGGCGGCATCGTTGATGGCTTTCGACGCCGGGATCCCGGCGTCGGCGGGCAGCGCCAGGGTGCCGTACTCCGGAAGCCGCGAAAGGCGCTTGGGAGTGCGCGGCGGCTGCGACTTCATGGCTTTGTAGTGCGCAATGGCGCGGGGGGTCACGCAGCCGATCAGCGAAATGAACAGCAGAATGTAGATGGCCGAGAACCAGGCGGACGAATAGACGTCGAACATCTGGAGGGCATCCAGGAACGGCCCGGTTGCAGGGTTGTTCTTGATCCACTCAGTGACCGTGACAGGGTTGGCGGCGCGCTGCGGGAACAGCGAACCCGGCACTGCACCGACGGCCAGCAGGAGCAGCAGGAACAGCGCTGTACGCATGCTCGTCAACTGGGTCCAGGCCCACCTGAGCATGCCCTTGAATCCGAGCACGGGTACCGCGGCCTCAGACTTGGCCTGCTGGAGTTTTCCTTCCGCTGTGGTGGCGCCTTCAGCGGATGGTGACTTCTTCTTGGCTTTCACGGACTCGCTCATCAGATTGGCAACTTCACGTCATTTTGGAACCAGTACTGCAACCCGGTCACCCACTGGCCCCACACACCGGTGGCCATCAGGATGCCGAGCAAAATCAGGATGCCTCCGCCGATCCGCTGGATGGCCAAACGGTGCTTGCGGAAGAAGGACATGACACCCATGCCCCGGCGGACGGCCAAGGCGATCAGGAGGAACGGGATGCCCAGGCCAAGGCTGTAGATGAACGCCAGGAGCGCACCTTTGGCCGCCGACGATCCGCCGGACAAGCTCAGCAACTGTACCGCGGAGTAGGTCGGGCCAATGCATGGTGCCCAGCCCAAACCGAACGTGAGTCCAAGCAGCGGCGCACCCCACAGTCCGGCCGGCGGTTTGGCGTGGATCTTGGCATCACGCTGAAGCCAGCCGAAGCCGCCCATGAACACGACGCCCATGACGATCACCAAAAGGCCCAGCAGCTGCGTGATCCAGGCGTTCTGCGGGCCCGTCAGCAGTGTGCCGAGCTGGCCGAACGCACCACCCAGGAGCACGAAAATTACGGAGAACCCGAGGACAAACAGCCCGATCCCCGCCAGCATCCGGCCACGCCGCTGCTTTTGCAGGTCGACGCCGGTCAGCCCGGTGACGTACCCCAGGTACCCGGGTACCAACGGCAGCACGCACGGCGAGAGGAACGAAACCAGCCCGGCCAGCAATGCGACCGGCACGGCCAGCAGCAGGGAACCGTTGAGGATGGTCTCGGCGAAAGGACTGTTCACGGCGACTACTCGGCCACGGCTGAGGTGATGAGGGCCTTCAAGGTGCTCTTTTCAATCTCGCCAAGCACGCGGGAGGCAACTTTGCCTTCCTTATCAAGGACCAGGGTTGTGGGGACAGCACCGGGCGGAACGATGCCGGACACGGACAGCAGCACGGACCCGTCCTTGTCGTTGAAGCTCGGGTAGGTGAGGTTGAACGTCTTGTCGAAGGCCTCAGCGGTGGCCTTTTCATCGCGGAGGTTCACGCCGAAGAACTGGACGCCCTGGTCCTTGAATTCCTGGTGCAGCGCTTCAAGCTGCGGCGCTTCGATCCGGCAGGGAGCGCACGCAGCAAACCAGAAGTTCAGGACCGTGACCTTGCCCTTGAGGTCCTCGGGCTTGACTTCATTTCCGTTGAACAGAGTGCCCTTGAGGGCTACGGGCGCTGCACGGTCGGCTTTGGCGAATTCCGTCACCGAGCCGTCGCCGGCCACGTAGTTCTTGTTGTCGCCCGCCTTTGCCTGCTCAGCAAGGGAGTCCTTCTGGGCGCACGCGGAAAGTCCCATGGTCAGTCCCGCCAGCAGGACACCGCCGGCGGTAAGAACGCCTCGACGTGAAAGGTTGTTGTCCATGTCTTCCTATGCCCCCGGAGTGCTGGCCGCACCGGGAAGCAGCGCGGCGGCAGGTTCGCTGTACTCAACCCGGATAATCCGGCCGTCGTCGTCGAGCGTCAGGGACGTAAGCGACGTCAAAGTGCATTCACGTTTACGGGGATCGTGCGCCAGGCGACGACCCTCAGCCGTGAGCCGCGTCGACCAGATCGGCAGCTGGTGGCTGACCAGGATGGCCTCGGCGCCGTCCCCGCCAAGTTCGATTGCCTTGACGCGGGCATCCTCAACTGCAGCCAGCACGCGGGCTGCCTGCTCCTTGTACGGCTCGCCCCAGGAGGGCCGCATCGGATTCCGGAAGTAGAACCAGTGCTTGGGCTTCAGGAACTCACTCTTGGTGGGGTGGAGTCCCTGGAAGTGGTTCTCGGCTTCAATGATGCGCGGCTCGACCGTGATTTCGAGGTTCAGTGCTTCCGCCGTCGGCATGGCCGTCTCCTGGGCACGCGTCAACGGAGAGGCCACCAGATGGACTATCTTCGCACCCTCGGCGGCGCGGGCAACAAAGTGGTCGGCCAGCATACGGGCCATCTCCCGGCCACGCTCGGAGAGGTGGAACTCCGGCAGGCGACCGTAGAGGACGCCGTCGGGATTGTGGACCTCGCCATGGCGAAGCAGATGGACAGTTGCTTGGGGCATGTTTACCAGTTTCTCAAAGAAGCGGGGCGATCCGAAATCTTCTACCGCAAGTAGAACTCAAAGTTTTCCGTAAATGTTCCGTGGAGTTGGAATAAAAGATGCATATGCATGTTTATACTAGACACGAAGCTCGGTTGACGCTTCAAGCAATTGGTTCAACCGGGCAAGCACGCAGTACCCTCCACTACCTATAGGAGCAACAACCATGATGACCCTCCCCGCTTCCGTCACTACCGGCACCTGGACCCTCGACGCTTCCCACAGCGAGATCGGCTTCACCGTCCGCCACGCAGGCATCAGCAAGGTCCGCGGCCAGTTCAAGGACGCTTCGGCCACTTTGGAAGTCGGCGAAACCCTGACGGACTCCAAGGTCTCCGCAACCATCCAGACCGCCAGCTTCGACTCCGGCGATGTCAACCGCGATGGCCACGTCAAGGGCGAAGACTTCTTCGACGTCGAGAAGTTCCCGGAAATCACCTTCGTGTCCCGCCACGTCAAGGCCAACGGAAACAGCTTCGACCTCGTGGGCGATCTCACAATCAAGGGCGTCACCAAGGAGGTCTCCATCGAGACCGAATTCAACGGCGTTGCAGTAGACCCGTTCGGCAACACCCGCGCAGGCGTCTCGGGTGAAACCACCATCAGCCGCAAGGACTTCGGCCTTACCTGGAACGCAGTCCTCGAAGCCGGTGGCGTCTTGGTCAGCGACAAGGTCGTCATCAACCTCGAACTCGCGTTCATCGCTCCGGCCGCAGCCTGATTCCAGAACACCCCGGACGGCGTCCCTGCCCAGCTTCGCGCTGCAGGGGCGCCGTTTCGCATACACATGAGTCACCCGGCCATTGTTCGGCAAACACCCTGTATTTAGCTGCGAGTTGGCTCGGAATTTCCTATGCAACCTTCAACCTGCGGTCTACAGTGATGCCATGAGTACCCCAGATGAAGCACCTCAGCCACAGCAGCCCGGCGCCCAGCCACCGCAGCCAGGCAATGTTCCTCCTGCGGGCTACCAACCTCCCGGCGGTTACCAGCCACCCCAAAGCGGATCTGTTCCGCCAGGTGGCTACCAAGGGCAGCAAGGTTACCAACCTCCCCCTGCCTACCAGCAGCCGGGACAACCCGCCTACACAGCACCGGCCGGCCCGAACCCCGCACCGCCCGCCGGACTCGGCTATAACGCACCTCCGCGGAACGTCTTCGGTTTGGACTTCAACAACATCGCCCAGAGATTCCGTGACACCACGGGCGTCCCGAAGACCCTCACCACGTCCTACTGGCTGTGGATTGCCGCAGCGGCACTGGGCGTCATCGCCAACTTCGCCAATATCTTCATCTACCGCGACTACTTCGGAGCCCTGGCCATCGGGACGGGGATCTTCAACTTCGTCTTCAGCATCATCATGGCCGCCGTCTACGCCTTCATCGCCATCCGCATGAAGGAGGGCGCCCGGTGGGCCCGGCTGGTCCTCTCCATTTTGGGCGGCTTCGCGGTCTTCTCCCTGCTGTTCCTCCTGATCACTTTCAACCTCGGGCTGCTCAGTTCAGCGGCCGCTGTTGCCGCAGCAATCATGATGTGGCTCCCGGAATCGCAGAAACACTTCGTTTAGCACTTGCTGAGCATGAAGGCCGCGGCCGGATCCCCTGGGATTCCCGCGGCCTTCATCATGAAGACGTACGCCAACATGATGATTTTCCCTGCCCTCTTGAAATTCCTGCGTGTGGTATGCAGCGGCGCGGGACCCTGGGGGTACGGTGGAAGCAGAACCACGCTGGGGGCAGGGTCACTTTGCTGATCCCGGCGGCCGTACCTGCAGTCGAACAAGCAAAGGAATGCCATGAGCAACCCTCCATACCCGCCGTCGAACCCGGGCGACTCCAACCAGCCTGAGCAGCCGGGCACGCAGCCCGCTGCACCACAGTACGGCCAGCAGTCCCCACCGCCGGCAGCTCCGCAATATGGCCAGCCTGCAGCACCGCAGTACGGCCAGCCTGCAGCACCGCAGTACGGCCAGCAGTCCCAGCCGCCAGCGGCCCCACAGTACGGCCAGACCGGCGCTTCGCCCTATGGCCAGGCGCCCCAGTACGGTCAGGACACCAACTGGCCGAGCCAGCAGCCGGGTCCTGCCACAGTCCCGCAAATGGTCAACATCGCCTTCTGGTTGATTGTCGGCGCAGGCGCAATCTGGCTGATCTCCATCCTTATTTCCATGGCGGCACTGAACGACCCCTCCTTCAGGAGCATGTTCGAAGACCAGATGTCGGCCGGCGGCGCCGCGGATGTCCGCTTTGAAGACGTCCAGGGCTTCATCGTCGGCGTCATGATTGCACTCGGTGTCATTGGTGCCGGCCTGTACGCACTCGTTGCCATCAACGTCCGCAAGGGCAAGAACTGGGCTCGCATCCTCGGCACGGTCCTCGCCGCGCTCTCGATCTTTGCCCTCGTGCCGCTCAGCCTGGCGACGCTTTCAGCACTGCTCGGAATCGTAGCGATCGTCCTGCTGTACCTGCCGGCGTCGGCTCCGTACTTCCGCAAGACACCGCAGTTCGGAAACCCGTACCAGACTCCCTCCGGACGCTAAAGCGACAGGGTTCCAAACACACCACTACGGGCGCGGACCCGGCGAAGGCTAAACAGCCTGGCCCGGGGTCTGCGCCCGTTGTGCGTGGTAGGCAAGAATCTGCAGCTCCGTGGCCATGTCCACTTTCCGCAGATTCACGTGCGGCGGAACTTGCAGGAGCACCGGCGCAAAGCTCAGGATGCTCCTGATGCCGGCGGCAATCACCCGGTCACACACTGCCTGCGCCACCGTGGCCGGCAGGGCAAGCACCACCATGTTCGTGTGGGTTCGCTCCAGGACCCGCTCAAGTTCGGCTGAGTCGCTGACGCGCAGCCACCCTACCTCGTTGCCTATCACCATGGGGTCCGCGTCGAAGATGGCTACGACGTCGAATCCCCTGGACTCGAAGCCGCCATACCGGGCCAGGGCCTTGCCGAGGTTGCCGGCACCGACGATGGCGACTTTCCAGTCATGGGTCAGACCCAGCGCCGCGGCGATGTGACGGCTCAAGTACTGGACTTCATAGCCGACCCCGCGCGTGCCATACGAGCCTACGTATGAGAGGTCCTTGCGGAGCGTGGAGGAACTGACGCCTGACGCCTCGGCCAGCGCTTCGGAGGAGACGCGCTCAACTCCTTCGGCCAGGAGCGAGTTCAGCGCACGCAAATAGAGGGTCATCCGGGCCACAGCCGCGGGCGGGATCTGCTTAGCCGCAGGTTCGTTGTCCCCGGATAGTGCTTCCGCGGACGGTTCCAGCGCAGTCACGGTATTCTCCATTGCGTCGCTTTGTTGTTCCACTCTATGACCCCCGGGCCGGACTCAACAAAAGCCGCTACATACGGGCAAGGCCACCCTCAGCCCTCCAGGGCCTTCTTCAAGGTGCGGGTCAGCCGGGCCTCGTCGATCTTCCAAAAATCGCGCTGGACACCGTTCACCAGCACCACCGGAATCTCTTCCGCGTAGCGCTCCTGAAGTTGGGGATCGGCGTCGATCCGCTGTTCAGACCAGCTCAAGCCGAGGCCCGCAGTAACACGTTCGACGGCGGCGCGGGCGTCCGTGCAGAGGTGGCAGTCAGCTTTGGTGAGGAGGACGACGTCGGGAGTAGCCATGTGATTAACGGTAACCGCCCCGCGATCCTCCCTCACACCCCCCCCCCCTCAACCCAACCCTCCCTCACACCCCACCCCCTTCAACCCAACCCTCCCTCACACCCCACAGGTAAGGGCGTTCGAGTGCGCCCTCAACGCGGGGTACCCGCCATTGACTAGACTCAAGGCATGCCCGAGGAGAAGAATGTCGCCGTTGCCGCTGCTGCCCAAGCGCAGAAGCACAGCGGCGAAGCTGCTTTCTTCGACGTCGACAACACGTTGATGAAGGGTGCGAGCCTCTTCCACGTCGCACGCAAAATGTATGAACGCAAAGCTTTTACCTTGCCGCAAGCGGCCGGGTTCGCCTGGAAGCAATTTAAGTTCGTGATGCGCGGCGAGAACATGGAGGACGTCCATGCCGTTCGCGACTCGGCCTTGACCCTGGCGGCCGGCATCACCGTAGATGACATCAAAGCCCTGGGCGAAGAGGTCTACGACGAAATGATCGAGTCCCGGATTTGGCCCGGAACGAAGGCTCTCGCAGAGCAACATCTCAGGGTGGGCCGTAAGGTCTGGCTGGTGACGGCGACGCCGATCGAGGTTGCCACCGTAATTTCCACCCGGCTCGGGCTCACCGGCGCATTGGGGACCGTGGGTGAAGTGCATGAGGGCATGTACACGGGGAAATTGGTCGGAGACATCCTGCACGGACCGGCCAAGGCGGTCGCCGTGCAGTTGGTCGCCGACCGGGAGGGCCTGGATCTGGACCACTGCTGGGCCTACAGCGATTCCGCCAACGACATCCCGCTTTTGACAATGGTGGGGCACCCCGTCGTCATCAATCCTGACGCCAAGCTGCGACGCCATGCCCGCGACAACAACTGGCCCGTATACGACTTCCGGTCCGGCCGACGCGCGGCAACCCTCGGCCTCAAAGCCGCCACCGTCGGAGGGGCGATCTACGGCCTGTGGCGCGGCTTCTCACGATTCCGCGGCCCCCGCCTCTAGCGTCGCCAAACCCTCCCTCACATCCCCACTGCTTGAACCAAACCCTCCCTCACATCCCCACTGCTTGAACCAAACCCTCCCTCACATCCCCACTGCTTGAACCAATCCCTCCCTCACGTCCCCGGATGAGGGCAGACCCGCCTGTGGATAACTTCTGCGCTCACAGCCGGATCCGGGTAACAATGCCGTATGCAGATACCGAAACCCGTTCCGTCCCAGCTGGGATCCGCTCCGTTCACTCTTGACGAGGCCAAGGCTGCCGGTCTCGCGCCGCGCAATCTCTGGAACCGCGTCAGCATTGAAGCAGTGAGTAAAGGTATCTACCGGCCGTCGGACTGGGACTTCGACCTTGAAGCAGCTGCCCGATCGCTCTCGGTCGCGAGTCCAGGGGCCTGGATTTCGCACGTCACTGCCGCCCGGCTGCACGGCTTGCCGCTCCCTCCGTGGCTCGCCGATTCCAATGAGCTGCACCTGAGCAAGCCTCGAAATCTGCCGGCCGTGCGGCGAAAGGGCGTCTCCGGGCATAGCGTCGTAGTGGCGGAGAGCGAGGTCGAGTTGGTCCGAGGGTTTTGGATCAGCACCCGGTCCCGGACCTGGCTGGATTTGGCCCGCATATTGCCGTTGAAGGAACTCGTCTGCGTCGGAGACCAACTCATCCGCGTACCCAGGCCCGAATTTGAACAACGGGACACAGCGTTTGCAACCATTGCTTCCCTCCGCTCGATGGTGGAGCTCCACAAGAACCTTCAAGGTGTTGTGCGGGCTCGGGAAGCAATCGACCTGATGCGGGTAGGCGCTGACTCAGCCCCCGAGTCGCTGCTTCGTCTTGCGATGCTTGACGACGGTCTTCCGGAACCCGAACTGCAACTTCGGCTCCGGCCGGCCGATCCCCTTTCCCCTTCTGCCGACCTCGGTTACCGGGAGCGTCGGATCGCTATCCAGTACGACGGCGGCCATCACCTCGCGGAGGAGCAGATCTTTAGCGATCGGCGCAGGGATAAAGCGTTCGGGGCTGCCGGGTGGACGGTTCTCATCTTCGGGAAGGACGACCTCGCAGACAATTTCGCAAACGCTACCCGGCAGATAAAGAGGGCGTTGCGGCAAGGATGGGTAGACCCCGCAGTCCGTTCCGGCTTCGCACGGCCCCGGACGTGAGCAAGCGCCACACCCAAACCCGCGGAACGTGAGCAAGCGCCACACCCAAACCCACGGAACGTGAGCAAGCGTCACACCCAAACCCGCGGGATGTGAGCAAGCGTCACCACCAAACCCACGGAACGTGAGCAAGCGTCACACCCAAACCCGCGGGATGTGAGCAAGCGTCAGGGATGCAAAAATGCCCGCCACCTCGAGAGGCAACGGGCATTCACGCTTGATGAAGTATCTCTACTTCTTATTGCGGCGCTGGTGGCGAGTCTTGCGAAGCAGCTTGCGGTGCTTCTTCTTGGCCATACGCTTGCGGCGCTTCTTAATAACTGAACCCACGAAAGTTCCTTACAAACTAGAAGTTCCTGTCTGTTGGAACACATCCGCGGAAGCAGACAAGTACAACTGACAGATTCTTACATTGACGTAAAACGTTCCTTAACAGAGTACCGCTTCAAAGGGGTACCCCATGACCACGGTCCGTTGGACGGACCCCGGCAGCCTCAGGCGGTCTCGGATTGTCCGTCCACCACAGCACCTTTGAGGTACTGGGCCACGGCTTCTTCGGGGACCCGGAAGGAGCGGCCAAACCTGACGGCCGGCATTTCCCCTGAGTGGACCAGGCGGTACACGGTCATTTTGGAAACACGCAAGACGTCGGCCACTTCAGCCACCGTCATGAATCGCGCATTCGAGAAGTTGGTCTCCGCGGACATTTCCCATATTCCTTTGCTCTCAGCCGACTAGGACACCCCCAGGAAACGGTGTGACGATGCTGAGCCATCAAACAACCATGTGCTAGATACTCTAGAGGCTGATGGGGCCTATGTGAAAGCCTTTCGACGAAGTGGGATACTACTCCCCCGAGACTTCCCGGCGCTTCCGGGCTGAGGCCGCGAGCTGCTCCAGCACCGAAGCGGTGACATCCCATTCCATGCAGGCATCAGTAACGCTCTGGCCGTACACGAGCTCCTGTTCACCGGCCAACTGCTTGGCAACATCCAGGTTCTGCGCACCGCCCACCAGGAAACTCTCCAGCATGATGCCGGCAATCGGGGAGGAAGCACCTGCTTCGAGCTGGGCTCCGATCTCCAGGGCGACCTCTGCCTGGCGGTGGTGGCTCTTGCCGCTGTTGGCATGGCTCGCATCAACGATCAAGCGCGGGTTGAGTCCCTTGGCCGCCAGTTTCGCGGAAGCCGCTGCTACATCGTCCTGCGAGTAGTTCGGTCCCTTGCGTCCGCCGCGGAGAATCACGTGCGTGTCCGGATTGCCGGAGGTCGCCACGAGGGCCGCCCGGCCGTCGTCGTCGATTCCCAGGAAGGCCTGTTCAGCGGCCGAGGCGCCGCAAGCGTCGATGGCAACCTGGAGGTCGCCGTCGGTACCGTTCTTGAAGCCGATCGGCATGGACAGGCCCGAGGCGAGCTGGCGGTGGATCTGGCTCTCGGTGGTGCGGGCACCGATGGCACCCCACGAGACCAGGTCAGCCATGTACTGCGGGCTGATGGGCTCCAGGAATTCGGTGGCTGTGGGCAGGCCCAGGGCGGTGACCTGCTTCAGGAAACCGCGGGCGGCACGAAGGCCTGCAGCGATGTCGTGGCTGCCGTCCAGGTGGGGATCGTTGATGAGCCCTTTCCATCCGACGGTGGTGCGCGGCTTTTCGAAGTACGTACGCATCACGATCAGCAGGTCTTCCTTGTGCTTCTCGGCCTGGCTGACCAAGCGGCGGGCGTATTCAAGTCCGGCTTTGGGATCGTGGATGGAGCAGGGCCCCACGATCACCAGCAGGCGGTCGTCGACGCCGTCCATGATGGCGCGGACCTGGTCACGGCCACGGTCGACGACGGCTGCTGAGCGGGCGTCCAGCGGCAACTCGGCGATGAGGTCCTGCGGGGCCGGAAGTGGCTCGAAGCGGGCAACCCGCAGGTTGGAGGTGGCGGGCTGCGCGGCGTCCGTTGCGGCTGCGGAATCGAGCGCTTCGATGGATTCGGGGGCGGTGCTGGTCATGTCTGGGTCCTGTCCGGGATACGGAGCGGGCCCCTTTTCAGAACCCGCCGGATATGGCGAAGGGCAGAGAATCATCTCTGCCCTGTTGGCTCTGAAGGAAAGTTGGATGCGTGTCAGTTAGACGCGGGCCCCTCCAGAGCCAACGAAAAATACGCATACCAACGGTTTGTCATAGCCACACCATAACCGCGCCCGATCAAACCCGGCAAATCGTGTTCATCATGATGACAAAAGTTTGCGCAGGAACTGCAACTGCTTGATCCAGTGGTGTTCCTGGCCGCCTTCATGGTTGTTGAAGCGGTAAACCTCGATGTCCTTGGCGGGCTCGCTGCCCTTCGCCCGGGAATCAGTGCCGTAGTTGTTGTAGCTCGCGAACACCGTGGACGGCGGGCAGATATCGTCCATTTGGGCTGCTGAGAACAGCGCCGGGACGCTTGCCGCCCGGCCAAGGTGGACGCCGTCGAAGTAGTTGAGCACCGCCAGCATGGGCTCGTAACGGTCGCGGTGGCGGCCCAGGAAACCGGCGATCTCCGGGTACGGACCACGCGGGGCGATGTCGATGGCGCGCGGGAAGTCCTGTAGGAAGGGGACGTCGGGCAGCGCGGCTATGACGCCGTCGAGCCTTCCGGCCGTCAGCCCGGCAGCCGCCACAGTGATGCCGCCGCCTTGGCTTATGCCGGTGAGGACCACCGCGGAAGGGTCGACGGCGGGATGGTTCTGTGCCGCCTCTACCGCGCGGAAGGCGTCGACGTAGACCCGGCGGAAGTAGTAGTTGTCCTGGTGGTCGGCACCGCGGGTCATCAGGCCCGCATAGTTGACCTCGCCGGCTGACGGGTGGGGATCCGGGGTATCCCCGGCGACACCACCGTAGCCCTGCCCGCGGGTGTCCATGATGAAGTGCGCATAGCCGGCCTGCGCCCAGCGGGTGTTCTGGTTGACCAGGCCGCGACCGCCCGAGTAGCCGATGTATTCCACCACGACCGGGAGCTGCTGCCCGGCCTCAAGGTGGGCGGGCACGTGCAGCCAGCCTCTGATCCGGTCTCCCCCGAAGCCGGAGAACGTGACATCGAACGTGTCGATCACGCTGAGGTAGTTGTCCACCGGTTCGAACGCTGCATCGAGCGGAACCGTGCGGGCTTCGGCGATGGTCCGGTCCCAGAATTGATCCAGGTCGGCCGGCGGGAGCGCTGGTGAGACGTACTCGCGGAGTTGCTCGAGGGGGAGGTCGAAGAGAGGCATGGGGACATCCTACGTCATGGCTTTGAGGGCGACGCCACCGGGCAAAGCCGACTTTTTTGAATCGTTACATTTCTACGTACACCGCGCTACACTGATCTGTAACTACCATTGGAAAGCGCTTGCTAAGTAGAGTCTTAGCCAGCACAGTACACCGTAAAGACTCCGACGACGACGTCACGCGCCTTCGTTGCAGCCCCAGCAGAGGAGAGCCATGGACACCCCATCTTTCGAGCCCGCCATGGGTTCGAGGCCCTTGCAGAGCACATCGGGAACCACGCCGGTACGGGCACGGGTTGCTTTAGTAGGAGTCCATGGATTCGGCACTCACCACCTCCACAACCTTGAGCGGCTCGCCGCCGAAGGAATGGTGGAACTTGTTGCGGTGGCAGACCCCAGTCCCCCTGCTGCAGGAGGCTTGCCGGGCACAACGGCGGTCCACAGCACACTGGATGAACTGCTTGCCGCAGACCACCGCCCGGACATCATCATCGTGGCAACACCCATCCAGACCCACGCACCCCTGGCACTGTCCGTACTGGCCTCCCATGCGGACCTCTACCTTGAAAAGCCCCCTGTGGCATCCATGGCGGATTTCCTGCGGCTGCAGGAAGCGGCATCCGCCACCGGCCGGAGTGTCCAGGTGGGGTTCCAAAGCCTTGGCTCACATGCCCTGGCCGCATTGGAACAACTGGCGGCCGGCAACTCCACGGCGGACTTCCCCGGCATTGGCACCCTCAAGGGAATCGCGGCGACCGGGCGTTGGGTCCGGGACCGGGCCTACTACAAACGCTCGCGCTGGGCCGGAAAGCGCAGCCTGGATGGCGTGGACGTGGTGGACGGCGTGGCTACCAACCCCTTGGCCCATGCGATCGCGACGGCCCTGCGCATCGCCGGGGCACGCGAACCACATGACCTGGCCTCGGTGGAAACCGACCTGTACCGCGCGAACGACATTGAAGCCGACGACACCTCCGTGATCCGCCTCCGGACCGCCAGCGGCCTACCGATAACCTGCGCCCTCACCCTCTGCTCGGCCGAATCAGTGGAACCATACATCACCCTGCAGGGCACTAAAGGAACAGCTGTCTTCCACTACACCGAGGACCGCGTGGCCGTCACCACGGAGGCGGGCGAAAGCAGCCGTGTCTTCGGGCGCGAAGACCTCACCGGGAACCTGATAGAGCACCTGGCCACCGGCGTACCGCTGATCAGTCCACTCCAGCACAGCGGTGCGTTCATGCGTGTTGTGGAAGCCATCCGCACTGCGGAACCGCCCCAGCCGATCTCGCCGGACTTCGTGGAGTGGGTGGGCACAGGCCAGCAGGCCCATGCGGTGATTCCGGGCATCCAGGACGCCGTTGAACGTGCGACGCATGCCCACGCAACCTTCGCCGAATTGGGCCTACCCTGGGCACGACAGGCAACGACGAACACCGAACCGTTGTTCGCGAACGGACCGTCCGACGCTGTCCTTCGGAACGGGAGTGGCCTCGAATCCTGGCTCTCGCCCCGCCCCTACCTGCACCCCGTCAGCACCCCGTCAGGGACAGTGGTGACAGACCATCTTCCGTCGGACCACGTCTGGCACCTGGGGGCTGGTTTCGCGCTGCAGGACGTCAACGGGAGCAATTTCTGGGGAGGTCGAAGCTACCGGCGGAGCGCCGGAAAGTACGTGGACCTGATGGACCACGGCCGGATCGAGATCGCCGCTGCTGCCCGCGCTGCCGACTACACCGCCTTGGACCTCGACTGGTTCGGTTCGGACGGCAGCCTCCTCCTCCAGGAACGCCGGACCTTCGAACGGACCGCCATCACCGCCCGCACGTGGCGACTGGACATCCGGACCCGGCTCACCGCCGTCGTCGACGCCTCGCTGGGGAGCCCGGGGTCGCATGGTGCCCCCGGCAGCGGCTACGGCGGATTCTTTTGGCGGCTTCCGGCAAACGCCTCGCCTCGCGTCTTTTCCTCCACAGCCGACGGCGAATCCGCCGTGCACGGCTCGGTTTCGCCCTGGTTGGCCTGGGCGGGAGAGTTCGACGCCGGCCCTGCCACCTTGGTGTTCGCCGCACCCCGGGAGTCGGCGGACCCATGGTTCGTCAGGTGCGGGGGCTACCCGGCCGTTGGCTCGGCTCTGGCCTGGGATGAGTCCGTCGAGTTGGCTGCCGGTGAGACGCTGACGCGGACCAACTCCGTCTGGATCAGTGACGGCTTGCTGGATCCGCGGGAGATCGAGGACTTGGTTACGGCTGGACGCGACGACGCCCTGAGCCCCACATCAGGAGGCCAATGATCACGGCGGAGGCCATGCCCAGGGCACCGGTCACCACCAGACCGGTCCGCACGCCGAAGTCTTCGGTGAGCCACCCCGCGAGCAGCCCGCCCAACGCATGGCCACCCAGGAGCAGCGGAAAGTAGAGCGCCAGGACCCGGCCCCGGACATGCGCGCCGGCTTCAAGCTGCACGGCAGTGGCCGCGCTGGTGAGGAAGACGAGCGTCATGAAGCCAACCACCACGAGCATGGCCACGAACCATTCCTGCGTTGGCATCACGGCGGCGATCGCTTGTGCCAACCCAAAAAGGTCTGCGCTGGCCACGATTCCTTTCCGGCCAAAGCGCTTGATCCGGGTAGCCACCAGCGCCCCGGCCAACGCGCCGAGGGCACTGACGGTGTTGAACAAACCGAAGCCCGCGGGACCGCTGTGCCAGACCCGGTCGGCGAAGGCGGCCAGCACCACAGGACCGTTCATTCCGAAGGCACCCAGCAAGCCCGCCAGCAGCATGGTGAGGAGGAGTCGTGGGCGGGCACGGACGAAGTGGAATCCAGCCAATACCCGGCCTTTTCGGGCCGTAGGATCCGGCACCACCGGCGAGTGATGGAGTTCCCCGGGCCTGATGGCTGCGATCATCACCAGGACCGCTACGCCAAGGCAGGCATTGGCCGCGAACGCCGCCGCCGGGCCTGCCTGGGCAATGACAACGCCTGCCAGCGCGGGTCCGGCCATGGCCCCCAGTTGGCCGATGGCGCTGTTCAGTCCGATGGCCGCCGGCAACCCGGCGTCGCCCACCACTTCGTTGACGAAAACCTGCCGTGCGGGGCCGTCAATGGCGCTGGTTACTCCCAGTGCGATGCACGCGGCGTAGACAACCCAGACGTCGCTGCCTCCCATCGCGTTCCAGACAGCGAGCCCGGCAGCCAGGGCGGCGGCCACCGATTGGCAAACAACGAGAATGCGGCGTTTGGGGAATAGGTCCACCAGGACACCGCTGACCGGGCCCACCACCAGCATGGGCAGGAATTGGAGCGCGACGGCAAGACCCACGGCGGCCGGGCTGCCCGTGAGCTGGAGAACCAGCCAGTCCTGGGCCAAACGCTGCATCCAGACCCCGCCGCTGCCCACCAATGAGAGGGCCACAAAGATCCGGTAGTTGTGGTGCCGCAACGGATAGTGCCAGGTCTCGACCGAGCGGGCTCGTGGGCTTGCAGGCTGATTGGGAGTGGATCGACGTGGAAAAAGGCGCGGTGGAAAGGGGCGCGGCGACACTGGGGGTCTGCTCGATTCAGCTGGGTCGGTGGGGAGTTTTTGTACAGCTGATGCCTTTAAGAAGGCTTCTTGAGGGCATCAGCTGTACAAAAACTCCTAGTGGTGGGAGCGGATTTTGACGGCCGCAGCGGCCAGGACCAGGGTTCCGGGGACAATGACGAACAAGGCTTGCAACATCCAGACGAACACCACTGCCATGAACACGGCCGCGAGCAGCAGCAGTGAGCCGCTCCAGTCACGGAGCGAATCAGCCTTGGCACTGGAGTAGGCAGCAGCCCAGCGCTGTGGTCCGGGGACGTCGGCGGGATGCCGGTCGGCGTCGCCGTCCCAGGCCACTCCCCCGCTCCAATTCGCGACGATCCGAAGGAACAGCACGGCGCCGGCCGCAGCCAGGATCAGCGTGGCGGGCAGGATGACTGCCCGGCCGGGCAGTTGGCCCACCAGGGCGAGCAGCAGGTTCAGGACAAGCACGACGGCGGCTGCCGCCGTCGTGATTCCGATCTTCCAGCTGCCGGGCAGCGCACAGCGGAAATTCCCCCAGAGGCTGCGGAGCGAATCGTCCCTGCCGCTGAGGTGCCTCTCCAGGTGTGCGACGCCGGCCGCATAGGCAGCCGGCGCCGTCACCAAGGGGATGGACAGGAGGAGCACGATGACTCCCGCCAGGATGGTCTCGGCGAAGAGGGCGAAGCGGTTGACCGGAATCCCGGGCTTCGGCGAGGACTTGCCAGTGGCGTCCATGGTGCTCATTTCTGTCTCTCCCCTAGCCCTTGAGGCCTTGTGTTGAAACGCCTTCGACGATGTAGCGCTGGAAGACCAGGAAGAACACCAGCACGGGCAGGAGGGCCAGGACCGACATGGCGATCATCGCTCCGTAGTCCGATGACTGGGTCTGGTCCACAAAGAGCCGCAATGCCAACGGCAGCGGGTACTTCTCGGGTGTGTTCAAGTAGAGCAGCGGCCCCAGGAAGTCGTTCCAGCTCCAGATGAAGGAGAAGATCGACGTGGAAATCAGGGCCGGTTTCATGAGCGGGAGCATGATGGAACCGAAGATGCGGACGTGTCCTGCGCCGTCGATGCGCGCTGCTTCGTCCAGTTCGGCCGGCAGTCCGCGCATGAACTGGACCATGAGGAACACGAAGAACGCATCCGCTGCCAGGAACTTGCCGATCAGCAAGGGCACGTAGGTGTCTACGAGGCCCAGCTGCTGGAACACGATGTATTGCGGAATGATCACCACGTGGAAAGGCAGTAGCAGGGTGGCGATCATCATGCCGAAGAACAGTCCGCGGCCGGGGAAGTTGATCCGGGCGAAGGCGTAGGCGGAGATGGACGCTGAAAGGACCGTGCCAACCACGGCGCCGACGGCCAGGATCAGCGAGTTGGTGAAGAAAGTCAGTGTGGAGACCCCGCCGATGCCTTCCATGGCCGTGGCGAAGTTGTCGAAGCTGAAGTTGTTCGACCACAACGCGTTGTTCGCGCCGCCGATTTCGGAGTTCGGTTTGAAGGCGGAAGTGATCATCCACAGGGCAGGGTAGAGAACCATGGCCACCAGTGCCAGGGCAATAATGTGGAAGATGGCGCTCTTGATCCGCTTGGCCATGACGGATTCGGACTTCGGGTTGTAGGCCGGCGCCGGAGTGCTTGGCGTGGACTGGATGGGCGTTGCCGTGGTTGTCATTTTGAATCACCGCTGTAGTGGACCCAGGACTTGGAGGTCTTGAAGAAGATCAGCGTGATGATGCCGACCACGATCACCAGGAGCCAGGCCATCGCCGAGGCGTAACCCATCCGGAAATCGGAGAAACCGCGCAAGTACAGGTAAAGGGTGTAGAAGAGAGTGGATCCTGCCGGGCCGCCTTCACCGTTGGAGATGATGTAGGCCGAGGCGAAGATCTGGAACGCGTGGATGGTTTCCATCAGGAGGTTGAAGAAAATCACCGGGGACAGCATGGGCCAGGTGATGTTCAGGAACTTCCGGACCGGTCCGGCACCGTCCATTGACGCTGCTTCGTAAAGGTCCGTGGGGATCTGCTTGAGGCCGGCGAGGAAGATCACCATGGGGGCGCCGAACTGCCACACGGTCAGCAGGATCATCATGCCCATGGTCATGTTGGGGTTGCCCACCCAGCCACCGAGGTTGATTCCGAAGAAGGACAGTCCCTGGTCCACGGGGCCGGAATCGCCGAACATGGCCTTCCAGACGATTGCGATGGACACCGATGCGCCGATCAGAGACGGGGCGTAGAACGCGGACCGGTAGAAACCCTGGCCCTTGCGTTTGCTGTTGAGCAGCATCGCGATGGCCAACGCCGCCGCGAGCTTCAGCGGGGTACCGAAGACAACGTATTGCAGGGTCACACCTACCGACTGCAGGAAGCGTTCGTCCTGGAAGAGGGTGGTGTAGTTATCGAAGCCGATCCATTTGGGGGCATCAAAGAGGTTGTAGTTGGTGAAGGAAAGGTACAGCGAGGAAATCATCGGTCCTACGGTCAAGGCGATGAATCCCAGCAGCCAGGGCAGCAGGAAGGTGTAGCCGGCGCGGGCGTCCGCCCCGCGCCGCCGCGACTTGCGCGGCTGCGAGGGAGCGGAGGCGGTGCGCCTGCTCAGGGTTGGGCTTTGAGTCACGAGATCAGTCCGTCAGTTGGGAAGCCAGGATCAGACACGGAAGGTCTGGATCAGGCGTTCTGCTTGATGAGGTCTTCGGCTTCCTTGAACCACGCATCCACTGCGCCGTCCACGGTGAGCTTTCCGTAGTTCAGGTCCTGGGTGACCCGCTTGAACGTGGACTCGAGGGTGCCGAACCCAACGATGGGCGGCTCCGGTGCGTCCTTGAGGTACTTCTCGATGGACTTCTCGTAATCGACCACGAGTTTGTCCGTGCCTTCGAAGGTGGTTCCGTCGCGCTGGGTCTTCGACGCCGGTACACCGCGGGAGGTCTTGAAGATCTGGCCGACCTCGGGATCGTTGACCATGAAGTCGATGAAGCGTGCAGCAGCGTCCTTGTACTTGGTCTTCGCGCTGGCCACCATCAACATGGACGGCTTGAGGAACAGGCCCAGGTTGTCCGGATCATCCGATGGGACCGGCACCAGCTTGAGTTCCTTGGCGCCGCTGTCCGCGAGGTACCCGGCCATGAAGTTGTCCCAGGTGACTTCGGTAGCGGTGACATTCGAACCGAACGGAGACTTGGGCAGCAGCTGGGTGGCCTTGTCTTCGCCCACAATCGCACCGGTACCGCGCAGGTCCGCGGTGAGGTTCCACCACTTCTTCAGGTCGTCTTTGGAGAAACCGAGTTTGCCTTCGTCGGTGAAGGCCTTGATGTTGTTCTGCCGCAGCCAGATGTTGAAGTTCCACCAGATGCCCGTGTAGTCGGTGCCGCCGAACAATGTGCCGTTACCCTTGGCGCCAACCTCAGCCAGGAACGCGTTGAATTCCTTGTAGTTCCAGGAACCGTCCGGCTCCGCAATGCCCAGTGAAGCGAGCTTGGCGGGATCGTAGTACACCGCGAATGCATTGGTGCTGGTGGGGATGCCGTAGGTCTTGCCGCGGATCTGGCCCGACGGAAGGAGGGACTTCTCAAAGGCGTCCGTATTGATCTTTACGGTGCCCAGGTCCAGGAGCTGGTTCCGCTGCCCGTAATCGCGCAGATAGGACAGGTCCCACTGCATCACATCCGGCAGGCCACCGCCGGCGGCTTCCGTAGCACGCTTCTGCCAGTAGCCCGCGAAGTCCGAGAAGTTGCCGTTGACCTTGATGTCCGGGTTCTTGGACTCAAACAACGCAATGGCCTTGCGGGTGCGTTCGGCACGGTCGTCGTTGCCCCACCAGGTGTAGGTGATGGTGACGGGGTTGTCCGCGGAACCGGTCTGTCCGCTGGACGACGACTGGCCACAAGCGGAGAGGAACGCGGCAGATGCAGTGCCGAGAGCCACCGTGGTGAGGAATTTCCTTCTGTCGATCATGAGAGCCTCCTTGCTCAGTTGGTGCAAGCTTTCCGAGTTTCTGCAACGTGGCAGTGATCTCGCTTACACTCGTTCTGAATCGATACAATATCCTCAATGGACCATCTGGGCAAGCGTTTTCCAAAGACAGTGGGTTTTGCCCATTTCCACACACAGCTTCCATCCAAATCCGGCAACCCGAGCAAGGAGTCCCCATGACCTCCCCCGAAACACCCCACCGCCCCGACGTGTGGAGCAGCCTGGACGGCATCGCTTACGGCGGTGACTACAACCCGGAACAGTGGCCCGAGGACGTCCGTTTGGAAGACATCGGACTTATGAAGGAAGCGGGCGTCACCTTCCTCAGCGTCGGGATCTTCTCCTGGGGCCTGCTTGAACCCACCGAGGGCAACTACGATTTCGCCTGGCTGGACGATGTCATGGACAACCTCCACGGAGCCGGCATCAAGGTTGCCCTGGCCACAGCTACCGCATCACCGCCGGCATGGCTGGCCCGCAAGTACCCCGAAATCCTGCCCGTCACGGCGGAAGGAACCAGACTTGAGAGGGGCTCCCGACGCCACTACACGCCGTCGTCCGCCGTGTACCGCAGGTACGCCACCACCATGACGAGGGTCATCGCCGAACGCTATAAAGACCACCCGGCTCTGGCCCTCTGGCACGTGGACAATGAACTCGGCTGCCATGTGGGCGAGTTCCATGGCGAAGAGGACGCCACCGCGTTCCGGGCCTGGCTCGAGCGGCGGTACGGCTCCATTGAAGAACTCAACGATTCGTGGGGAACGGCCTTCTGGTCCCAGCACTACGCATCCTTTGACGAGATCATCCCGCCGGGTGCCGCCCCCACCACCCTGAACCCAGGGCAGCAACTTGATTTTGCCCGGTTCAATTCGTGGGTGTTCATCGACTACTACCGCGAACTGCTGGCAGTCATCCGGGAGGTCACACCTGACATTCCGGCCACCACCAACTTCATGGTGTCCAGCGCTACCAAGTCACTGGACTACTTCGACTGGTCCAAAGACATGGACGTCGTGGCAAACGACCACTACCTGGTGGCCGCCGACCCCGAGCGCCACATCGAACTGGCCTTCAGCGCCGATCTCACCCGCGCCGTGGCAGGCGGCACGCCCTGGATCCTGATGGAGCACTCGACATCAGCGGTCAACTGGCAGCCGCACAACCAGCCCAAAATGCCCGGCGAAATGCTGCGCAACTCCCTCAGCCACGTGGCCCGCGGCGCTGACGCCGTCATGTTCTTCCAGTGGCGGCAAAGCAAAGCCGGATCAGAGAAGTTCCACTCCGCCATGGTTCCCCATGGCGGACGCGAAACCCAGGTGTGGCGGAACGTCGTGGAGCTTGGAGAAGCCCTGTCCAAGCTGGAACCGGTCAAGGGTTCACGGGTGGACTCCAAGGTGGCGATCGTGTTCGACTACGAGGCCTGGTGGGCTTCGGAACTGGACTCGCATCCGAGCAATTCGCTGAAGTATCTGGACACCATGCGGGCCTTCCACCGGGCACTCTACCTGCAGGGAATCAGCACCGACTTCGTCCATCCCGGCGCCGATTTGTCCGGCTACGAGCTGATCCTGGTATGCACGTTGTACTCCGTGACAGATGCGGCAGCAGCTTCCATCGCCGCAGCCGCGGCAGGTGGAGCCACTGTCCTCATCAGCTACTTCAGCGGCATCGTGGACGAGAAGGACCATGTGCGCCTGGGTGGCTACCCCGGCGCTTTCCGGGATCTCCTGGGAATCCGCAGCGAGGAATTCCACCCGCTGTTCCCCGGCGCCATCATCACCCTGAGCGACGGCACTGACGCTTCGGTCTGGAGCGAACACGTCCACGCGGAACCGGCGACACACGTGGAGGCGACGTTCACCGGCTACCCGCTGGAGGGCGTTCCGGCACTGACCCGGCGCAGCGTCGGGACGGGATCGGCGTGGTACCTCGCCACCCTCCCGGACGCCGCCGGGATTGAAGCGCTGACCGCACGACTGGTTAAAGAGGCCGGGGTGAGGCCGGTGACCGAGGCCTCCGTCGGCGTCGAGCTGTCACGCCGGCGGTGCGACGACGGCCGGACCTTCCTGTTTGCCATCAACCACAGCACCGAGGACGCCACCGTCAAGGCCGACGGCGAGGACCTCCTCAGCGGGGCCCGCTTCAGTGGAGTGGTTCCCGCCGGCGCCGTCGCAGTCATCGCCGAAAGCTGACCGGCACGCAAAAAACCGTGCCCCGGACGGATCACGAATGATCAGCCCGGGGCACGGTTCCTGCTGCGACGTTGCTAACTGATGGCGGACTTCATTTCGTCCACTGCCTTCTTGCCTGCTTCTTCCGCCGAAAGCCTGTCGAACATAACTTCCGAGGTGTAGCGCTTGATGATTTCCTGGATGGCACCTGCACCCTTCGGCGGAGCCGCCGGCGCATCACCGAGCTCGTCCTTGATGGCGCTGATGAAGTCAACCACCTTGACGTCTGCCTTGGCCAGCTTGGGCGCGATAGCCTCCCGGACCTCGGAGTTCGGGTAGACGCCGCGGTCAGCGAGGAGGATCTCGCCGGCCTTGACGTTGTTGGTCAGGAAGTCGATGAACTTGGCGGCTTCTTCAGGGTGCTTGGTCCGTGAGGACGCAGACCAGAACTGTGAGGCCTTGTACCAAAGCCCGGCATCGTCAGCCTTGCCCGTCTTGGACGGGAACCGGAGAATCTGGAGTTCGCCGCCCGCTGCCTTCTCAAGGGCGGGGAGCTGGTTGGACCACCAGAACGCCATACCGTTCTTGCCGGTTGCCAGCCCGCTCTGGTCGAGCGGCGCAGCTTCCGCTTCAACGATTTCCGACGCCGACGGGACTGCCTTCTTCTCGCTCATCTCCTTGAGGAATTCCCAGTAGCCCTTGATGTCATTGGGCTCGAAGCCAAGCTTGCCGTCCTGGGTGTAGAGCGACTTGCCGTTCTGTCGCAGCCAGACCCCGAGCGAAGCCTCGTCCGTGCCGTAGGCTGCGGCACCGTAAGTCCCCTTGGGAGACTTGGCGGTCACTTCGGCGGCAATGCGCTCGAAGTCTTCCCACGTCCAGGTCTTGTCGTCCGGGAGTTGGACGCCGGCTGCCTGGAAGACTGCCGGGTTCGCGAGGATTGTCGCTGCATTGATGCCGGCCGCGATGCCCGTGAGGCCCTTCTCGCCCTTGCCTGCGTTCAGCGCAGCTTCATCGAGTTTGGAGGTATCGATGTCGTACTTGGAGAGGTCGAGCAAGGCGCCTCGGGTGGAGTATTCGGTGATGTACTTTTCGTCCATCTGAATGATGTCCGGAGCGTCGTTGGCAGCGACCTGTGTCGCGAGCTTGTCCCAGTATCCGGACCAGTCGCCGAACTCAGCCTTGACGGTGATGTTGGGGTTCTCGGCTTCGAACGCCTTGATGGCTTCCTGCGTCAGCTGGGCCCTCTTGTCTCCACCCCACCAGGAGAAGCGGAGCTCCACTTTACCGTCGGCACTCTTGGGTTCCGAACCTCCGCCACAGGCGGTAAGTGCAAGGACCGCTGCGGCCGTAGCGGCGATCAGGGCAGAGGCACGGAGCTTGCGCTTGGTGCGTTTGGCCTTGGCCACCAAGGGTCCTCCTGTTGACGTTGCTGCTGCGGGGGCGACTGCTTCACCCTCTGGATGTACGGGCACTGATGTCTCCGATCTTCGTTGATCCTGATGCGATGGAAAGACTGAGAAAGCGTTTTCTTGCTTGGTATTTATGATACAAGTCACATTCTTGTATGACAAGATGCCATTTTGTTCTTGTCCGGGACGTCCGACGGCGGCCACTCACCCGGAGGGGGCCGCCCCCTCCGGATGGAGACCGGCACGTCTACTTGATACCGGTGGTGGCGATGCCCTTGATGAGGAACCTCTGGCCGAAGAGGAACACCAGGAAGACCGGCAGCAAGGACACGATGGACATCGCGAACAGCGATCCCCAGCTGGTGGCCGACTGCGAATCGACAAAGGCGCGAAGGGCGACGGGAACTGTGAACATGTCCGGGTCCGTCAGGTAGATCAGGGCCCCGAAGAAGTCGTTCCAGGTCCAGATGAAGGTGAAGATGGTGGTGGTGGCCAGGGCCGGGACCATCAGCGGAAGGATGACCCGGAGGAAGATCCTGGGGTGCCCTGCGCCGTCAATGCGCGCTGCTTCATCGAGGTCCTTCGGAATGCCGCGAATGAACTGGACCATCAGGAACACGAAGAACGCATCCGTGGCGAGCAGCTTGGGAACAATCAGCGGCCAGAAAGTATTTACCCAGCCGATCTGCGAGAACAGGATGTACTGCGGAACGATCACCACGTGGAACGGCAGCATGATGGTCAGCAGCATGATGCCGAAGAACAGCTTCTTGCCGGTGAACTGCAGCCGGGCGAACGCATAGGCAGCCATGGAACAGGAAACCAGGTTGCCAACAATCGAGCCCAGGACCACGATCGCCGAGTTGATCATGTAATGACCGAACGGGTGGGTCAGCGCCGACCAACCATCCGTGTAGTTGCTCATTTCAAGGTTGTTCAGCCACAGTCCGGGCTCACGGAAGATGAGGTCATTCGGCCGCAGGGAAGAGATCACCATCCACAGCAGGGGGTAGATCATCACGCCGCCCACAATGATGAGGATCGCGTGCTTGATCAGGCCTTTGACGCGGGCACTGCGGCTGAAAGCCAGGCTTCCGCGGGATTCACGCCGGCGTGGGTTCTTTCCGGACTTTTCGGCGGAACCGCCATTAGCGGCGGGGAGGGTCTGGAGTTTAGTCATCGTAGAACACCCAATACTTTGAAGCGATGAAGTTGATGGCAGTGAAGACACCGATGATGACCAGCAGGAACCAGGCCATCGCTGAGGCGTAGCCCATATCAAACTGGCCGAAGCCCTTTTGGTAGAGGTACAGGGTGAAGAACATGGTGGAGTCGGACGGTCCGCCGTTGCCGCCGGAGACGATGAACGCCTGGGTGAACGACTGGAACGAACCGATGATCTGCAGCACCAGGTTGAAGAAGATGATGGGGCTCAGCATGGGCAGGGTGATCCGCCAGAACTGCTGGAGCGTGGTGGCCCCATCCACCTTGGCTGCCTCGTAGTACATCACCGGAATCTGCCGCAGCCCGGCCAGGAAGATGATCATGGGGCTGCCGAAGGTCCACACGTGGAGCAGGATGATCGAGCCGAGAGCGGTATTGGGATCCGAGATCCAGCCCGGCCCTTCTATTCCGATCATCGCCAGGACCTGGTTCACCAGACCGGTGGTGCCGAAGATCTGCTTCCAGAGGATGGCAACAGCCACGGAGCCGCCCAGCAGGGAGGGCAAGTAGAAGATGGAACGGTAGAACGGCAAACCGCGAAGGCCCTTGTCCAGGACGAGGGCGATCACCAAGGCAACCGCCAGCTGCAGAGGTACGCCGACCAGCACGTAGGTGAACGTGACCCGTAGCGAGTTGTGCAACCGGGCATCGCCGAACATTCGGACGAAGTTGTCCAGGCCCACCCATTCCGGGGGCTGGAGGAGGTTGTAGTCCGTGAAGGACAGGTAGAGCGACATGAGCATGGGCCCCACCGTGATGACCGCCAGGCCAAGCAGCCACGGAAGGAGAAAGACGTAGGCGGCCTTGTTGTCGCGCCCGTTTGCCTTCTTCTCTTCCTTGGTCATGGGGCCCTTGCGGCGCGTCATGGTTGAGAGTTCGCCAATAGCGCTCATTGCTTCCCCCTCGCCGTCCCGCGGGCGCCTTGCGGCGTCCCCGCGTATTCGTATGCGGCCATGTGGTCTCCTTTGGTCATCGTGGCCATCCACGGAGTACGAGTGTGGTTGGTGTTTGCCTGCCGGGACGTCGCCGATGCTCTGGCGCTACCCCTTCGAAGTGCCAGGATGCGGGTCCCGGTTTCAGCGGCTCCGTACCAAAGTAAACGTTTTCTTGACCCATGTACAGCCTTTTGCTAATTTTTGAGAAAGCGTTTTCTTGCGAACTCGCCCAATACGGTTTTCCACGCTGAAGAAGCCCGGCGTGCGCATTCGCATACCCTCCGCATCGACAAGGCAGGACACCATTGTTTCCCACCGACCCCGCCTGCCATGACCCGAACTGACGTGGCAGGGCCATCCACCCGCCCCACCGCGCTGGGTGGTTACGAAGACTGGCCCGTCTACCAGGCATCCCATCGCCATGAGGCGGACTCCCCGGAGCGCAGGGACCTGGCCGATATCTTGGGCGTGCCCGCAATAGCTTCGGGCCTTTCGTACACGACTCACCGGGAAACGGAGCACGACGGCGTCATCACCTCTTCGCTGTCCTGGCAGTTGGGCTTCGGGCCCCGGACAGCCGCTTGGTTTGTGCGCCCTGCACAAGTTACCGGCCCGCTTCCGGCGGTGCTCGCCCTGCACTGCCATGGCGGGATCAAGTTCTACGGCGCCGAGCGATTGGTGGCCCTCCAAAATCAGCCCGGTCAGCCCGCCGGTCTCGACGCCGGGATCCCGCCTCTGGAAATCCGGGCCAGTCTTTACGGCGGGCGGGCACTCGCTACGTGGCTGGCACAGCAGGGTTTCGCTGTCCTGGCCCACGACGCTTTCATGTGGGGCAGCCGCCGATTCGTCCTGGATCCCCTGCCGCGGCGGGCGGCTACCGCAGTTGACGGCCAGCAGGCACTTTGGCGGGAGGCCGGCGTCGAACCTTCCGCGCAGCAACGCTACGACGCTGCGGCGGCGGTCCATGAGGAAACCGTGGCGAAAGCGGCGGCACTCATGGGAACCACCATTGCCGGGACCGTTGCCCATGACGATCTGGCGGCGTTGGGAATCCTCGCCACGCTGCCCGGGGTGGACCGGGACCGGATAGCCTGCCTCGGGTTTTCAGGCGGGGGCGGCCGGGCCTTGATGCTTGCTGCCCTGAGCCCTGTGATCCGCAGCTATGTGGTGACGTGCATGATGACCACCTTCGCCTCGCTGCTGCCGGCGTACCTGGATGCGCACTCGTGGTTGCTGCACTCCCCCGGCCTCGCCAAGCTCGGGGACTGGCCGGACCTGGCCACGCGGTCCCCGGCCCGTGTGCTGGTCCAGTACGCAATGGCTGACGCCCTCTTCCCCGAGCAGGGAATGCGCGACGCCCACGCCTGCCTGTCCCGGCAACTGCCGCGCGGGCTGTACACCGGCAGCTTCTGGCAGGAACCACACGTTTTCACCCCGGCCATGCAGGAGGAGGCGGCAGCGTTCCTCGCCACCTCCCTGCAGACCCGGCACCGCATCAATTCACCCTTACCGGACCGCACTAGGACAGACTCATGACCCAACCCTCAACCACCGTCACAGTGGACGCCCGCCCCCGGACTCCCCGCATCGCATTGGTGGGTGTGCACGGCTTCGGCGAAAGGCACCTGGAAAACCTTGAGCGCCTGGGCGCTGACGGCGTCCTTGAACTGGTGGCCGTCGCCGATCCGCTGCCGCCGGCCGACGGAACTGTCGGCCCCGAAGTGGAAGTTTTCGCTTCCCTCGACGAACTCCTCGCTGCAGGGACGGCCCCCGATGTCGTCATCGTTTCCACGCCGATCCAGACGCACGCGCCCCTGGCACTCGCTGCCCTCCAGGCCGGGGCCAATGTGTATCTGGAAAAGCCGCCCGTGGCGTCCATGGCGCAATACGAGGAAGTGATGGCAGCTGCGGCGAGCGCCGGCCGACTGGTGCAAGTGGGGTTCCAGAGCCTGGGTTCAGAAGCCCTTCCCGCGATCGAAGCCCTGGTGGCATCCGGCGAAATCGGCGAGGTCCGGGGCATCAGCGCCACAGGGTTGTGGCTGCGGAACAAGGCATACTTCAAGCGTTCCCGCTGGGCAGGCAAGCGCAGCCTCAACGGAACGGACGTGGTGGACGGCGTGGCCACCAATGCCCTGGCTCACGCCGTGGCAACCGGACTGCGACTTGCAGGTGCCCGGACCGTGGCCGATGTGCAGTCCGTGGACACGGACCTCTACAGGGCAAACGACACCGAAAGCGACGACACCTCCGTAGTCCGGGTGCGGACAACGGACGGCACCGTGCTGACCTGCGCACTGACGCTTTGCGCACCCGTACAGTCCGAGCCGTCGGTCACCGTGTTCGGCACGCGGGGCCAGCTCACGCTCTCCTACACGGAAGACCGCGTGGAGATCACCACCGCAGAGGGGGTCCGGACCGAAACCTTCGGCCGTGCCGACCTGCTGGAGAACCTGTTGAGTGCACGGAGCGAAGCGGAACTGCTCAGCCCCCTCAGCGGCGCCGGCGCATACATGGCGGTCCTCGAGGCCATCCGCACTGCCGAATCGCCACGCCCGATACACCCGGACCGGGTGACATGGGAGGGCGACGGCGATGACGCCCACCCCGTAGTCCACGGCATTGAATCCCTGATCCAACGGGCAGCACTGGGCCAATCAACCTTCGCGGAGCTCGGCGCTCCATGGACTGTGTCCGGTGGGCCCACGCTCGAGATCAACGGAACCCCTGTTGCGACCCTCCGGGACGGGTCCCTCATCCGGGCAACATCTTCGCCGCGTCCGTACCTCCACCCTGTGCGCACCCTGGCCGGAACCGTCGTGACAGATCACATCCCGGAGGACCACGTGTGGCACCTGGGAGCGGGCGTGGCCCTCCAGGACGTGGATGGCATCAACTTCTGGGGAGGCAGGACCTACACCCGTGATGCCGGAGCCTATGTCTGGCGGAAGGACCACGGCAGGATCGTCCTTGATTCCGCGGAACAGGGCGACGGGTACAGGCAGGAGCAGCTGAGCTGGGTAGGGCCTGACGGGTCTCCTGTGCTCCGCGAGCAGCGCAGGTGGCGCTGGGCCGCCGTCGGGAATTCCGCGTGGAAACTGACGCTGGACTTCACACTGGAGTCCGCCACCGGCCGTCCTGTGCTGCTGGGCAGCCCGGGTTCCAACGGGCGGCCACAGGGCGGTTACGGCGGCTTCTTCTGGCGTTTGCCGAAGGTTGGCGATGCCACCATCTGGACCCCGGAAGCCCGGGGCGAGGACGCCGTGCACGGCAGCGTTACACCGTGGCTGGCGTGGTCGGGAACTTTCGACGCCGGGACCTCCGGCGCGGCGCAGGCCACGGGCGATCCCGGGCTGGGACACCCCGCCACACTCGTCTTTCTGGCCGCTCCGCAGGCTCCGGACCCTTGGTTCGTCCGGCACGCCGGCTATCCCGGCGTCGGGCTCTCCCTGGCGTGGGACCGGCCCGTGGCGACGAAGCCCGGCCGCCCGGTCCACCGGACAGTGACCGTACTTATCGCGGACGGGTTCCTCGCGACACAGGACATCGAACAACTCATCACCACTTTGGGGGAACAGTCATGACCATACCTACTCAATCCGCCGCGGTTCCGGCAACGACGGCCCCGGGAAACGTTGCAGACCGTGCCGTGAAGCGTCGTCGTGTCCTGGACATCCTGGACAAAGCGGGCCACGACTCATTGCTGCTCACGTCCAACACCGCCCTCACCTGGTACCTGGACGGCAGCCGGGTGCACATCAGCCTGGCCGGAGACCCCATTGCGGCCCTCCTGGTGGACCGCAGCGGCGACCACCTGGTCACGTTCAACAACGAGGCCGCGCGGATAGCTGCCGAAGAATTGCCGGCGGGCGTCAGCCTGGACACTGTGCCGTGGCACGGGCAGTTGCATGCGGCAGCGGCGGCCCTGGCCCTCGACGGCAACCCGCTGGTGGAAGCAGCCGTCACCGCGGAGCTGCGGGCTGCCCGCCAGCAGTTGCTCCCCGCCGAAACAGCCCGGTACTCCGAGCTTTCGGTCGATGCGGCGCGGGCGATGACAGACGTCCTGACGGCCGCAACCCCGGAAACAACGGAATTCGAACTGGTCTCGCAGCTGGCCGCCCGCATTGTGTCAGTGGGCGCCGAGCCACTGGTCCTCCTCTGCAACGGTGCCGACCGCAGCGACTTCCGGCATCCCCTGGCCACCCACTCCCCGATCGGCCGCCGTGCCATGGCCGTGGTGTGCGCCCGCCGGAACGGCCTGGTTGCCAACGTGACCCGGTGGGTGGCTTTCGACGCCGGCACTCCTCAGGAGCTCGACGCCGAGGCACGCATCGCAGAAGTGGAGGCCGACATTTTCCGGGCCACGGTCCCGGGAGCACGGCTCAACGAGGTCTTCACCGGGATCAAGGCAGCTTACGCCCGCCACGGATTCGGTGATGATCAGTGGACGCTTCACCACCAGGGTGGTCCCGCAGGCTACGCGGGCCGCGACCCCCGGGTCACCGCAGAGGTCACGGACACCATCGTCCTCAACCAGCCCTTCACGTGGAACCCGTCCGGGCCCGGAGTGAAGATCGAGGACACCGTGCTGCTCACGGATTCCGGCCTGCGCGTCCTGACCGTAGACGAGCGGTGGCCGACCACCGACGTGGACGGCCGCCGTCGTCCCCTGACCCTGCGTCCCTGACCCGGCAGGTAACGCGAAAAAGGGCGGGGTCACCGTGATGGTGACCCCGCCCCTTTCGTGTTGGGTGCGTTAGCCGAGCGTCAGGACGCCGTCCTCGCGCCGCGGGATCCCCAGCGGGTTGGAGTCGTGCAGCGCCGGGTGCAGCACGCTCTCCGGCGCGTCCTGGTAGGCCACGGGGCGCTGGAAGCGGCGGACTGCAGTGGCGCCCACGGACGTGAACAGGGAGGTCGTGGCCGGGTAGGGGCCGCCGTGTTGCTGGGCCCAGTTCACGGCCACCCCCGTGGGCCAACCGTCGAACAGGACCCTGCCGGCCAAAGTGCTCAGCTGCTCCACCAGTGCAGAAACGTCCTCGCCGGGTTGTGCGTGCACAGTGCCCGTGAGGCTTCCGGGAACCTTGGCGAGCGCGGCGGACAGTTCGTCCTGGGAGGCGTACTCGATCAGCAGCGTGGTGGGGCCGAAGCATTCCTCCAGCAACTCATCAGGGCGTTCCAGCACATTTGCGGCGCTGGTGGAGAACACCACAGGCGCGGCGCCGTCCGCCAAGCTGTCCTGCTCCACCGTGCCGCTGACGACGGCGACTCCCGGCTGCTCAGCAACGTTGCGCAGCCCGTCCGGATAGGCTTCCGCGATGCGCTCGGTCAGCATGGCGGCTGTCGGCTTGTCCTTGCTGGCCTCGGCAAGGTGCGATGCGAAGTCCGATCCCGCCGGGATGAACACCAGTCCGGGCTTGGTGCAGAACTGGCCGGCGCCCTGGGTAAAGGAACCCGCCAGGCCTGCCGCTAGCTGCTGACCGCGTTCGGCGAGCGCGTCCGCAGTGATGACCACCGGGTTCAAGCTGCCCAGTTCACCGTAGAACGGGATGGGCTCCGGGCGGGACGTCGCGAGATCGAACAGCGCCCGGCCGCCGGGGATGGAGCCGGTGAAGCCTACTGCCTTGATGGCCGGGTCCTGGACCAGTGCCGTGCCGGCTTCGCGTCCGCTGACCAGCGCGAAGATTCCATCCGGGGCTCCGGCCTTGGCCAGCGCCTCGGTGACGATTTCCGCGGTCCTCTGGGACAGCCGAAGGTGGCCCGAGTGTGCTTTGACGACCACCGGGCAGCCAACAGCCAGAGCGGACGCTGTATCGCCGCCCGCCACGGAGAACGCGAACGGGAAGTTCGATGCCGAGAACACGGCCACGGGACCGATCGGCCGCAGTATGCGGCGCAGGTCTGGCTTGGGCGGCGTGGCGGACGGGTCAGCGTGGTCGATGACGGCTTCGAGGTACGAGCCTTCAGTGATGACGTTGGCGAACAGGCGCAGCTGCCCGCTGGTCCTCGCCACCTCGCCCGTGAGCCGGACGGTCCCGAGGCTTGTTTCAGAGTCGGCGATTGCTACCAGTTCGGTGACGTTGGCGTCCAAAGCGTCGGCGACGGCGGTCAGCCAGGCCGCGCGTTCGGCGTCGGAAGCTGCTGCGGTCACCTTCGCCGCTGCCGTGGCTGCGGCCGTGACGGCGGTCAGGTCAAGAGTTGCTGTACTCAATGCGGTTTCCTTTGCTTTCGGGGGCTGAAGTGTCAGTGGCTTGCGTCGGCGGCCATGCCCCGGCGAACTCGAAGCCGAGACCGGGCAGGCCGGCTGAACTAAGCCTGATGGTGCCTGTCGTGTTGCTGATCCGCACCGGGGAAGGTCCGGCCAGGATCCCGAGTTGGCCGAACGAGGCATCCTCCACGTCCTCCACGCTGACCGGCTCAGCCAAGGTGAGCGCCAACTGTCCGGAGAGCTCCGGTAGCAAGTGCGGTGCCACCCTGATGCTGTGGGTGCGGGCCAACTCCACGATCCTGCGGAATGGGGTGATGCCGCCCACCCGGACAATGTTGGGCTGGATGATGTCCACGGCTTCCGCTTCGATGAAGTCACGGAAGCGGTAGATGGTGTGGACGTTCTCACCCAGGGCAATGGGAACCGGCGAGTGCTTGCGCAGGCGCCGGTATGCCCAGAGGTCGTCGGCACGAATCGGTTCTTCCAGCCACTCCAGTCCGTACTCCCCCAAAACATCCAAGGCACGGAACGTGTGGGCGAGGTCCCAACGCTGGTTGGCGTCGATCATGAGCAGCCGGTCAGGGCCGATCACCTGGCGCACTGCGGCAACGCGCTCGGCATCCTCCCTGAGCTCGGGCTTGCCCACTTTGATCTTCACCGCGTTGTGTCCGGCAGCAACCCACCGCTGGGCTTGCTCCACGAGCTGTTCCAGGGTGTAGTGCAGGTTCACTCCGGAGCCGTACACCTCCACGGATTCCTGGCGCCGGCCCAGGAGCCCCGTGACAGACGTTCCCGCCTGGCGTGCTTTCAAGTCCCACAGGGCAAGGTCCACGCCCGCCATGGCGATGGTGGTCAGCCCTCCCCCGCCCGCTTCATGCAGCCGCTTCCACAGCTGGTCCCACACAATCTCCGGGTTCGCCTCGACGCCCAGGATGAAGGGGGCGAGGTCGTGGTCCAGGAGGGCCTTCACTGCCTGGGGACCGATGGTCGGTGTCCATGAGAAGCCGTGGCCCGTGCCGCCGTCGTCCGTGGTCAGTTCGGTGACAATCACGTGGTTCTCGGGCGCCTCCGCGCCCCAACTGCGTAGCAGCGGCACCGTGATCAGCCGGGTGCTGAGGCCCGTAATGCGGGCGGTCATCAGCTGCCGGCCAGCTCGTGGCCCTTGGCCAGGATGGCCTTGAGTTCCAGGAGCTGTTCCTCGCTGGGATCAACCAACGGCGGACGGACCGGGCCAACGGGCAATCCGGCGAGCCTCAGGCCGGCCTTGATAAGGGAGACGCCAAAGCCGGGGGTCTGGTCGCGCAGGCGGACCAGCGGCGCATAGAAGCCCTCAAGCAGCGCGTGACGGCGTTCTTCGTCACCTGAGATGTAGGCGTCGTAGTAGGCCTTGGCGATTTCGGGAGCCATGGCGAACGCTGCCGACGAGTACAGCGGGATGCCCAGGCCACGGTAGGCACCCTGGGTCAGTTCCGCAGTGAGGAGGCCGTTGAAGAGCGCGAAGTCCTTACGCCCGCTCGCGTTGATGGCCGTGACAATTTCCTGGGCCAGCCCCACGTCCCCGATGCCGTCCTTGAAGCCGACTACCTTCGGGTTTGCGGTGAGGCGGGTGATCGCTTCGGCCGTGAACTTGGCAGTTCCGCGGTGGTAGACGATCACGGGCAGGCTGCTCGCCGCAGCGATGGCCTCAACGTAGGCCACCACGCCGTCGGTGGGGCCGGTCACCAGGTAGGGCGGGAGCACCAGGAGGGCGTCCGCGCCGGCTTCCTCGGCCACCCTGGCAGCGGCAATGGCATGGCCCAGCGGGCCGCCGGCACCGGAGACCACGGGAACGGCACCCGCAACGGCCTCGACGGCGGCAGTCACCACGGTGCGGATCTCATCGAGGGAAAGCGCATGGAACTCGCCGGTGCCGCACGCCGGGAAGACGCCGCCCGGACCGAACGGGAGCCGTGAAGTGATGTGTTCCTTCAGCAGGGCAACATCAACGCTGCCGTCTTCGTCGAAGGGGGTGACGGGGAAGAACAGTACGCCGTCGAAATTCATGGTGTCTCCTTGGTTGCTCCCGCCGGGACCAGGCCGGCGGTGATCTCGTCATTGAGTGGTGCTCGGTTTGCGGCAGTGTCGGGGCCTTCGTAGGGCGGGGTGAGTTCGGTGCGCCAGGTGCGCTTCGGTTCCCAGCCCAAAAGGTCGCGGGCTTTGTCGATGGAGAACGCCGGGCTGGTGCCGGTCAAGTGTTGGGTCAGCGGGCCGCTGCCCGGCAGGAAGCGTGGGAACAGTTCCGCCAAGGGCGCTGTAGCCAGGGCATCCTTGGCGCCCACGAAGAACACCTCGCCGTTGGGAATGGTGTCCATCCTGTCCAGGAGAACATCCAGGAAGTCGGCGACATCCCGGGCGTCCACGTAGTTGAACAGGGCCGGAGCGGACAGCGCGGGATCGTCCAGGCGTTCGCGGACTGTATGGCCTTGCTGCGTGAGCGCTCCTTCCCACTCCTCCGGGGAGATCACGAAGCACGGACGGAAGGCCGCGTACCGGAGCTTGTCGCCCTGCGCCGCTGCGAACATCTGCACCGTTTGCTCGGCGATCAACTTGGACAGCGCGTAGGCGTTCCATGGCTTGGGCGGCGTCCGCTCGTCCAGGGGGAACGACGGCGGCAGCCACCCGGCCGGCGAGCCGTAGCCCAGGGCCGTGGGGCTGCTTGCTGTCACGATCTTCGGGACACCGGCGTCGGTGGCCGCGCTGATCACTGCGTAGGCGAGCCGCGTGTTCGTGCTGAAGATGAAGTCCTCGGGTGCGCTGAAGGGTACGGCGATAGCAGCGAGGTGGATGACGGCGTCGGGTGCTGTTTCCCGGATCAGGCGTTCTGCCTCACCCGGCGCAAGAAGGTCTGCGGTGTATTGCCCGGCTCCGGCCGGCAGCTGTTCCGCCGGGATGGCGTCCCGGTCGACGGAAATCACCTCGTGGCCTGCTTCGGCGAGAACGGCCACAACGCTGCGGCCGAGCCTGCCGGAACCACCGGTGACGAAAATCCTGCTCATGATCTGTTCCTTGCGTTGGTAGGTGAACCGGTCAGGCCTGGCTGCGGCTGAGGTCAGCCCCGAGGCCAAGCTCGCTGATACGGACTGGAAGGTCTGTGTCCAGGGACTGGTTGCCGGCGATTCCCACGGACACCGAGCGAAGCCCGTCGATGTAGCCGGACGGGCGGCCCAGCGGGTCCTCGCCGGGACCGTTGAACAGGTCCGAGAGCAGCAGGTTGTCGCCGCCACCGTGACCACCCTCGCCATTGATGATGGGGACCTCGTAGGCAGCTTCCCAGTGTCGTTGGACAACCAGGCGTTCACCGTTACGGCGGACTGCGTCCTCTTCCTCGATGGGTGTCGCGCTCGGGTCAACCACAGTCTTCTTGTCGGTGCTGGACTCGACCGCGGCTCGTTCCACCACTTCGAGTTCCGCCCGGCCTTCAGTGCCGTTGACGGTGACGCGGTAGCCTTCCCACGGGCTGTGGGCGTTCAGCGAGTAGCTGAGTGTGGGGCCGCCCTGGTAGTCCACCACCAGTGCGAGGTTGTCTTCGATGGTGATGCCTTCGGTGAAGACGTCCTGGTCGCGGAGGTAGCCGTCAAATTTTTCGTTGTCGTAGTACAGGGCCTTCAGGCGTTCGTCCTCGCGCATGTCCAGACGGAAGGGGTCATGCTCAAGGCCATCAACGGTGCCACGCTGGGGACGGGAGCCCAAGCCACGCTCGGCAGCATTCTTGTCGCCGTAGAAGCGCAGGCCACCGGATGCGAACACGCGCTCCGGAACGTCGTTGATCCACCAGTTGACGAGGTCGAAGTGGTGCGAGGCCTTGTGGATCAGCAGGCCCCCGGAGTTCTTCTTTTCACGGTGCCAGCGGCGGAAGTAGTCAGCGCCGTGCACGGTGTCCAGGACCCAGCTGAAGTCGATGGACGTGACCTTGCCGATCACCCCGTTCTGGATGACTTCCTTGAGCGCGCTGTTTCGCGGCGAGTAGCGGTAGTTGAACGTGACCACCACGTTGCGGCCGGTCTTTGCGACCGCCTCCGTGATGCGGCGGCAGCCCTCAACGTCGATGGTCAGCGGCTTTTCAACCACGACGTCGGCACCGGCCTCAAGTGCCTCGACGATGTAATCCGCGTGGGTGTAATCGGGTGTGGTGACAATGACTCGTTCGATGCCGTTGGCCTGGATGAAGCCGGTCAGCTCGCCCGGCTCGAAGGACGCCACCGGCTGTGTTCCACCGAGTTCCTTGATGAGCTCCCGATAAAAGTCCACCCGGCCCTGGTTGACGTCCGAAAGGGCAATGAGTTCTGCGGCATCCGCGTGCTGTCCGTAAATGGCCCGGATGTACATTTCCGAGCGTCCGCCGGTTCCAATCAGGGCGATCCTGGTCCGTTGGCGGCTGTCTGTCCGGGTTGCCGTTTCCGCTTCTGGGGTCCGGGTCTCGGCTGAGTCGACGTTGACCATGTGAATGCCCCTTTCAAAAGGCAGGAGTGAACCGTTTGACGGCCCGGGTTCGTGTGGAAGAATAACTGAGAAAGCGTTTTCTCGGAGGGATATAAGCTTTCTATCAAGACTCAGGTGGTCACGTCAACCACTGCTCCAACGACGGAGCACATGCGCGGCAGGCAAAAGGGAAGGGGCCACATGGCACGCAGGAACACCAACAGGCGCGTTGGGATTGCCGACGTCGCGGAGAAGGCCGGCGTTTCGCACGCCACGGTTTCACGCGTCATGAACGGTAACGCCGCGGTTGACCCCGGCATCGCCGCGCGGGTCCGTGCGGCTGCGGCCGAGCTCAAGTACCAACCCAACCCCGTGGGCCGAAGCCTGGCACTCGGGAAAACCGACACCATCGGCATTGTGGTCCCGGACCTGGCGAACCCCACCTTCCAGGCCATCCTGCGCGGACTCAGCATCGCAGCAGCCCAGGATGGGTACCGTGTCCTCATTGCCGACTCTTCGGAAGTCACCAGCGAAGAAGCGATCCTGGCCGGGGAGGCCCGGCGGCGCTGTGATGGCGTTGTCCTGTGCGCGCCCCGCATGGGCGATGCCGAACTTGAGGAACTGGCACCCACCCTGCACCCGCTGGTACTCATCAACCGGACCACTATTGCCACCAACACTCCGAGCCTGAGCGTGGACTATGGCCAGGGCATCCAGGAACTGGCGCAGCACCTGGTATCCCTGGGTCACCGCAGGCTGGTATTCCTTTCCGGGCCCGAGCACAGCGCTTCAAACCGGCAGCGGCTGGTGGGTTTGGACCAGTTCCGGAAGGAGCACCCGGAGATCGAACTGCAGATGCTCCCGGGAGGTTCGAACTTCGATTCGGGCCACGAATCCACGGATGCCATCATCGCCAGCGGCGCCACGGGCATCCTGGCCTTCAACGACCTCGTAGCCATGGGCCTGCTCAGTGGCTTGCACGAGCGCGGAATCCGCGTCCCGGAGGACATTTCGGTCACCGGCTTCGATGACATTCCGTTCGCAAAATACACCACACCGCCGCTCACGACTGCGGCCGTGCCCATCAACGAACTCGGGAGCCTGGCCTGGCGGAGGATGCGCGAACAGATCCAGCAGGCCGGCGATGCCCCCGTCCAGGCTCAGGACGAATTCTCGCCCAGGGTCGAGATCCGGAAGAGCACCGCAGCCCCTGCCCTCAAGCCCGCTTAGAAAGCAACGCGGGGTCACTTATGGCCCTTTCGGGGGGCTTCTATGGGCCATAAGTGACCCCGCGTTGCTCTATGACCCGTGGGACGAGCCCACTCCGGCTTCTTTGTAGAAGCCTTGGATGTGGGCCGCCACCAGCGCAGCCGCCGTGCCGCCGTCGTTGTTGTTCACCGCGGCGAGGATGGCCCGGTGTTCCGCCCTCAGCCTGGCGCACGTGGCACTCCAGTCGGGCAGGTTCCCTGTCAGCTCACCCGCATAGTTTTCGATCGCGCCCCGCAGCGACGCCATCATCGCACTGACGACGGCGTTTCCCGCCGCCTCGGCGAGGGCAACGTGGAAGCGGGCGTCGAGAGCCAGGAACGCGTCGACATCCTGCTCGGAATCCATCTGATCCAGCAGACCTGCGGCCTCCTCCAGCGCCGGAACACCCGTCTTGGCACGCTCCGCCGCCCAGGATTCCAGAAGGACCCGCGTCTCCACGATATCGGCCACGGGGAGATGGCGCGTGGCCACATGAAGCCGGAGGGTGGATCCCAGCGCAGAGCCCGGTTCCGCGATGACCACGGTCCCGGCGTCCTTCCCCGAACCAACGCCCGCGCGGACCACACCCATTGCTTCGAGAATCCTGACTGCTTCCCGGACGGAAGTCCGGGACACCTGCAGCTGCTCCGCCATGGTCCGCTCGCCGGGCAGGCGCCCTCCGAGCGTGAGGTCGCCGTCGGAGAGCTGCTTCTCGATCCATTGCAGGACAAGTTCGTGGGTACGCATAACGGAATACTAGTTGATGTGGTCCGACCACATGGATTACAGTGTGGTTAGACCACAGTGGCAGGACCACAGAATTCAAGGGAGAACCGCATGACCGACACCCTCGATCCCAAGATCACCGCCGCCCCCGCAAATGCCGGGAGCGACGAAAACGTGAGCCGCCCGCCCCAGCCGCGACCCGCCGTCGTGCAGCCTCCGGCACTGAAGCGCCGCATCCCCAAAGTCTCGGACCTTGCCCCGCTGATGCAGTTCAAGAAGCCGGAATTCAGCAAGACCGCACGGCTGAAGCGCGCCAGCACCATCTGGGAATTGCGGGACATCGCCAAGCGCCGCACTCCGAAGGCTCCGTTTGACTACACCGACGGTGCCGCCGAAGAAGAAATCACGCTGCGCCGGGCACGCCAGGCTTTCCAAGACATCGAGTTCCGCCCGGGCATCCTCCGGGACGTATCGCGGATCGATCTCCGCACGGACATTCTCGGCAAGGAATCACGCCTCCCCTTCGGCATCGCACCCACCGGGTTCACGCGCATGATGCAGTCCGAGGGCGAATACGCCGGCTCGCAGGCCGCTGAGGCCGCGGGTATTCCCTACACCTTGTCCACCATGGGCACCGCCTCCATCGAGGATGTCGCCACCGCTGCCCCGAACGGCCGCAACTGGTTCCAGCTCTACCTGTGGACCGACCGCGACCGCTCGCTCGAACTAATCGAACGTGCCGCCAAGGCAGGAAACGACACCCTCATGGTCACCGTGGACACTGCTGTGGCCGGGGCGCGCCTTCGCGATGTCCGCAACGGCATGACCATCCCGCCGGCGCTGACGGTGAAAACGGTCCTGGACGCGTCGTACCGTCCGGCGTGGTGGTTCAACTTCCTCACGCACGAACCCCTCACATTCGCGTCCCTCTCGCGCTACACCGGTACGGTTGCTGACCTCATCAACTCCATGTTCGACCCCACCCTCACCTATGAGGACCTGGACTGGCTCCGTGAAACCTGGAAGGGCAAGCTGGTGGTCAAGGGCATCCAGACCGTGGAAGACGCCCGCAAGGTAGTGGACCACGGCGCAGACGGAATCATCCTGTCCAACCATGGCGGCCGCCAACTGGACCGCGCACCCATCCCGTTCCACCTGCTCCCGGACGTCACCTCGGCATTGAAGGCAGACAACAGCCAGGCCGAAATCATCCTGGACACCGGCATCATGAGCGGCGCCGACATCGTGGCCGCCTTGGCCCTGGGCGCTGACTTCGCACTGATCGGCCGCGCCTACCTTTACGGCCTGATGGCCGGGGGCCGTGAAGGCGTGGACCGGACCATCCAGATCCTGGAGAAGGACATGACCCGGACCATGGCACTCCTGGGCGTCAGCAAGGTCTCGGACCTGAACCCGGACCACGTGCGGCTCCTGCAGCGCTGAGCGCAGCCAAGCACATAGACCCGAGCACAAAGCTGTAGAGGCCGTTTTGAATATTCAAAACGGCCTCTGCTTTTGGATTTGGGGAGGGGCTAGATCAGGCCCTGCGCAAGCATCGCATCGGCTACCTTGACGAAGCCACCGATATTGGCCCCCACCACGTAGTTTCCAGGCGCCCCGTATTCCTCGGCAGTCTCGGCGCAACGGTCATGGATACCCACCATGATCTCGGTGAGGCGCTGCTCGGTGTGCTCGAAAGACCAGGAGTCACGGCTGGCGTTCTGCTGCATTTCCAGCGCGGAGGTCGCAACACCGCCGGCGTTGGCGGCCTTGCCCGGACCGAACAGGATCCCAGCTTCCTGGAACACGGATACGGCCGAACGCGTGGAGGGCATGTTGGCGCCCTCGGCCACGGCGATCAGTCCATTGCTGACCAGCTTGGCTGCGGCCTCGCCGTCGAGTTCATTCTGGGTGGCGCACGGCAGCGCGACAGTACCGTTCACATCCCATACGGAACCGCCGGCAACGTGGCTGGCACCCGGCCGCCGGGCGGCGTAATCGGTGAGGCGCCCGCGCTCGACCTCCTTGATCTGGCTCAACAGCGCGACGTCGATCCCCGCCTCGTCCACGATGTAGCCGGCCGAATCGGAGCAGGCCACCACCGTGGCACCGAGGGACTGCGCCTTGGCGATGGCGTGAATGGCGACATTGCCCGACCCGGAGACCACCACACGCTGGCCGTCAAAGGACTGGCCCTTGGTCTTGAGCATCTCCTGGGCGAAAATCACGGTGCCATACCCGGTGGCTTCGGGACGGACCAGGGAACCACCCCAGGAAATGCCCTTACCCGTGAGGACGCCCGATTCGTAGCGGTTGGTGATGCGCTTGTACTGGCCAAAGAGGTAGCCGATTTCGCGGCCACCCACGCCGATATCGCCGGCCGGAACGTCGGTGTACTCGCCGATGTGACGGTATAGCTCCGTCATGAAGGACTGGCAGAAGCGCATGATTTCGGCGTCGGAACGTCCGCGGGGATCGAAGTCCGAGCCGCCTTTGCCGCCGCCGATCGGCATGCCCGTGAGGGCGTTCTTGAAGATCTGTTCGAAACCGAGGAACTTGACGATGCCCAGATACACGGAAGGGTGGAAGCGGAGTCCACCCTTGTAGGGTCCGAGCGCGGAGTTGAACTCCACCCGGAAGCCGCGGTTCACGTGGACGCGTCCGGCGTCGTCGGTCCACGGGACGCGGAAGATGATCTGGCGTTCGGGTTCGCACAGGCGTTCCAGGACGGCACCCTCCAGGAACTCGGGATGACGGTCGTGCACCGGGCCAAGGCTTTCGAAGACCTCACTGACGGCCTGGTGGAATTCCTTCTCCCCCGGGTTCCTCGCCAAAACAGTGTCGCGGACGGCTTCGAGCCTTGAATCCATGCGTCTTCCTAACCTCGGTGCGCCGGCCAGCGGCGGGACGAATCAGTCCCGCCCATGGTTGCACCCGAGGACATAGGATCTCCATCCGGAGCCAATGTGACCCTCTGGACGGAGTTAACACAACCGTAGAAAATCACCGATAAATCAAGGAACCGGAAGGTTAACAAGAACTCACAATGTGACGAGGATCACGTTAGCTGGAGGCTTCTCAGCGTTTGCGGCCGAACTTGGGGAGGTTGGGCAGATTCGGCAGATTGGCCAGCAGGTCAGCAGCCTTGGTGGCGGCACGGCCCACGGTCCGGCCGATTTGCTGGGGAACGGTATCGTCGGACGCCGGATCGAGTGAGACGGGGGTGCCGCTTGCGTGGACCTTCGCGGCTTGGTTGATTGCCTCGGGAAGGGTCGGCGTCTCAACCGGGGCGGCTGCAGGCTCGACGGCAGCCGGCGCAGCGGCAGGCGCGACGGCGGCGGGAACCGAGGGACCGACGTCGAACGTTTCGAGCCAATTGGCGACGCCGGCGAGCGGCTTGGGATTGAGCGCGTAGAAGCGCTTCTGGCCCTGGGCGCGCATGCTGACGAGATCGGCCTCGCGGAGCACCTTCAGATGCTTGGAGATAGTGGGCTGGCTCGCAGCCAGTTCCTCCACCAGTTCGCCTACTGCTTTATCCCCAGAGCGGAGGGAGACCAGGATGTCGCGCCTGGTTGCCTCAGCTATGACGGCAAATACGTCGTCAGTCACCATGCCTTACACCCTAGCGACATATACGCCGATTGGCATCCCTGTTTCGTTGTGATGCGGCGGGTTTCGTTGTGATGCGGCGGCAGTTCGTTGACCCTCCCCATGGCTGGTGCTACAACAGAGTCACGGCCCGTCCGGGCTCCCAGGGCCCCGGCCGCCCAGAGCACGGGGTGAGTGGCAATGAGTGACTTCTTTCGGCGGCACATCTTCAACATCATCGCCGCAGCCTTCCTCGCTTTGTTCGTCCTCGTGTGGACTACTGTGCTGCTGCGGGTCGGGACCTGGGTGCCCACCGGCGGCGCCAAAGCCCCCGAACTCAACGGCGCCCTGGTGACCGCGGCGGGAGTCCTGGCGACCTCGCTGAGTTCCCTGACGGCGTCGGCCTTGGGTTTCACCATCGCCGAAGTCAAGAGCGGGAACCAAAAGGCCGGCGACCCGAATCCCGTGATCCGCCCGTCAGAGGTGGCCATGAAACTCTCTGGCCGGGTGATCTTCGCCATCATGGTCTACATGACCATGGGGATGCTGGTCCTGGTGGTCTGGTTATTCAAAGGACAGGCATCCACGGATCTGATCGGTGCTTTCGCCCTGTCCCTGCTGGGCTGGCTCATCGGCGCAGCGGGAGTGGTCTTCCAAACGGAGAAGACCGAGCCCTAGCCTAAGGAGGCCCCACGAACCGCGCCTTAGTCGAACCACGGATCCAATCCATACAGCGGGAAGATTTCCTTACGGGTCGCTATGACCGTCCGGTCAACCTCGTCCGCGGGATCGTAGCCAACCTCCCAGGAGCGCCACCAGACATCAACGTCGTCACCCATCGACTCCGGTGCCGTCACTCCGTACGTTTCCTTCACATAGGTCCGCCAGGCTTCCGGCACCGGGGTGCTGAGCGGCACAGGGCGCTGCGTCACCATGCCGATCAGATGGCTCCACGCGCGCGGCACAACGCCGGTGACGTCGTAGCCGCCTCCCCCGGTGGCGATCCAACGGTTGTCGCAATAGCGGGCAGCAAGACTCGCGACGGCGGAAGCGGCCTCGCGCTGTCCGTCGATACTCAGGTTGAGGTGCGTCAGGGGATCGTTCCGATGCGAGTCGCAGCCGTGCTGGCTCACGATCACCTCAGGTTGGAAGGCTCCCACCAGCTGCGGAACCACAGCATGGAAAGCCCGCAACCAGGCGGCGTCCCCAGTGAACGTCGGAAGCGCAACGTTGACTGCTGTTCCGATCGCGTCCGGCCCACCGGTTTCGTTGGCGAAACCCGTTCCGGGGAACAGCGTGAGGCCTGTTTCGTGGAGGCTGATGGTCATGACGCGGGGGTCGTTCCAGAAAATACCCTGCGTGCCGTCCCCGTGGTGGGCGTCGACGTCGATGCTCACCACGCGCTGCACACCGCCGTCGAGCAGCCGCTGGATGGCCATGGCGACATCGTTGTAAACGCAGAATCCGCTGGCCCGCTCCCGGGCGGCGTGGTGCATGCCGCCGCTGAAGTTCACGGCCCGCACAGCGCGGCCGGAAAGGATGGTGTCAGCCGCCAGAAGCGATCCTCCGGCCAGGCGTGCGCTGGCTTCATGCATTCCTGCAAAGGCGGGGTCGTCTTCGGTGCCCAGGCCACGGTCTTCCTCCGGAGTGGACGGGTCTTCGCTGACGCGGCGCACCGCCGCCACATATCCGGGGCTGTGGACAGAAAGAAGTTCGACGTCGGTCGCGACGTTGGGTGCCTCCACCGCCACATGATGGTGTCCGAAGAGTCCCAACGATTCTGCGAGGCGGGCTGTCAGTTCCAGCCGCTGCGGAGCCATGGGATGGCCCGGACCAAAATTGTAGGCAGTCATGGCTGGATCCCACACCACCGTCGTTGGCAGTGCGGACCGCGTAATGCTGGAAGCAGCTGTTCCAAGCCTGGAGTTCATCCAGAACAGGCTACCTGAGGCTGGAACGCCTCAACGCCCGGTTACGCGCGCGAATAGTGGTTTACTACTCAGGAAAGCTTGTTTCAACCAAGGAAGAACGCCATGTCCCACAGCCAGTCGCGGTCAACGAGCCCGAGCAACTGGCAACCCATTCAGCAGGAACGCGAAGGTCTCTGGATCTTCACGCGCGTGCGTGACTTCATCGACAATATTGCCAACACCTCACCGGCGCGTTTGGCACTGACGGTGTTCGCCGTCGTCATCCTGTTCTTCACTGGATTGCTGTCCCTTCCCGCGGCCTCGACGGAAGGGGTGGTGACGCCACTGCACCAGGCTCTGTTCACTGCCGTATCGAGTGTCTGCGTCACCGGGTTGACTGTGGTTTCCACAGCCACCCATTGGACGTTTTTCGGCCAGCTCGTCATCCTGGTCGGCATCTTCGTTGGAGGCTTGGGCACCCTCACGCTGGCCTCCCTCCTGGCCCTCATGGTCAGCAAGCGGCTCGGTGTGCGCGGCAAGCTCATCGCACAGGAAGCCATGAACAATGCAGGCCGCCTGGGTGAAGTGGGTACCCTGCTCCGAATCGTGATCGTGACCTCGGTGGTCATCGAAGGGGCCCTCGCACTGGCGCTCATTCCGCGCTTCATAGTGCTCGGCGAAGACTTCTGGCAAGCGGTGTGGCACGGAGTTTTCTACTCGATCTCTTCTTTCAACAACGCCGGTTTCACGCCCCACTCGGACGGCATCGTGCCCTACGAAACCGACCTCTGGATACTTGTGCCCCTGATGCTCGGGGTCTTCCTCGGCAGCCTGGGCTTCCCGGTAGTGATGGTGCTGCAGCAGAACGGGCTCAACTGGAAGAAATGGAACCTCCACACCAAGCTCACCATCCAGGTTTCCTTTATCCTGCTCGTCGCCGGCACAGTGCTCTGGGCCATGATGGAGTGGGACAACGTGCGGACCATCGCGAACATGGACCTCGGCGACAAGATCACGCATTCGCTCTTTGCATCCGTAATGACGCGTTCGGGCGGCTTCAACCTGGTGGACCAGAACCACATGGAATCCACCACCATGCTCCTCACCGACGCACTCATGTTTGCCGGCGGCGGGTCCGCCTCCACAGCAGGTGGCATCAAAGTGACCACCATTGCCGTCATGTTCCTTGCCATCATGGCCGAAGCCCGCGGTGACGCCGATGTGAAGGTCTACGGTCGTACCATTCCCCAAGGCACCATGCGTGTGGCCATTTCGGTGATCGTTGCTGGCGCCACCTTGGTATCCGTGGCAGCATTCTTGTTGCTCTCCATCAGCGGAGCGTCACTGGATCGGGTGCTTTTCGAATCCATCTCCGCCTTCGCCACCGTGGGACTCAGCACCAACCTCAGTGCCGAGCTGCCGCCGTCGGGAGTTTATGTACTGACAGCGCTGATGTTCGCCGGACGCGTCGGCACAGTAACCCTTGCAGCCGGCCTGGCCCTGCGCCAGCGCAGCCAGCTGTTCCACTACCCGGAAGAGAGGCCAATCATTGGCTAACACCACGGGGGCTGCCAACCGCCCCGCACACAATGCCCCAGTGCTGGTCATTGGCCTGGGCCGGTTCGGCTCTGCCACAGCCGAGCAATTGGTGAAGCAGGGCCGCGAAGTTTTGGCCATCGAGCGCGACCGCACGCTGGTTCAAAAGTGGGCACCTGTGCTGACGCACGTTGTGGAGGCCGATGCCACCAACATCGATGCCCTCCGCCAATTGGGTGCCCAGGAGTTCAGCTCCGCCGTAGTGGGCGTGGGCACCTCCATTGAATCGTCCGTGCTCATCACCGTGAACCTCGTGGACCTCGGCATCCAGCACCTCTGGGTCAAGGCCATCACCCCCTCGCACGGCAAGATCCTCACCCGCATCGGCGCCAACCACGTGATCTACCCGGAGGCCGACGCCGGCGTGCGCGCCGCCCACCTGGTATCGGGCAGGATGCTGGACTTCATCGAGTTCGACGACGACTACGCAATCGTCAAGATGTACCCGCCCAAGGAAACGGTTGGCTTCACGCTGGAAGAGTCCAAGGTCCGTTCCAAATACGGTGTGACGATTGTCGGCGTGAAAACCCCCGGCGAGGACTTCACCTACGCCCGGCCGGAAACCAAAGTGTCCGGCCACGACATGTTGATCGTGTCCGGACACGTAGACCTGCTGGAGCGGTTCGCCGCCCGCCCGTAGCCACTGATTTTTGGTACAGCAAACGCCCTTCCGCCGCTCGCGGGAGGGCGTTTGCCGTAGGGAACTAGCCGAGCTGCTTGGTGATCTCCGCTGCGCGGGCCGCTGCAGCCCTGGCGCCGTCGGCAATGATCCTGGGGATCCCGCCGTCGTCAAATGCCATGATGGCGCGTTCAGTCGTGCCGTTGGGGCTCGTGACGGCGATGCGGAGCGCACGCGGGTCCGCCCCCGGTTCGGCCAGCATGAAACCTGCACCGGCCACCGTCTCGCGTGCCAGCATCAGGGAGAGTTCTTCGTCCAGGCCAAGCTCCACGCCCGCAGCAGCCATTGCTTCAGCCAAATAGAACGCGTAGGCCGGGCCCGAGCCACTGATGGCCGACAACGCGTCCACCTGCTCTTCGGGAACCTCAACCACCATGCCGGCACCGGCCAACGCCGTTTTGACCTTCTCCAGCTGTTCCGGCGTGCAGTGCGTTCCAGGCGAAACAGACACGACGCCGCGGCCCAGCCTGGCAGGGGTGTTGGGCATCGTACGGATCACCGGCTGGCCTTCCGGCAGCGCCGCCTCAAGCTGCGCGATGGAAACGGCCGCAGCGACGCTCACCACAATGGTGTCCTCCGACAATGACGGGCTGATTTCCCGGGCAAGATCCGCAATGCCCACTGGCTTCACTCCGAGGATGACCATCCCGGAACCTTTGGTGGCCAGCTTGTTGTTGTCCGGTTCTTCTTCGCCGGCGATCGCCATGACGCCGTGGCGCTGGGCAAGTTCATCGGCGCGTTCCGGCCGGCGAACCGTTGCCACGATGTCGGAGGGATCCGTGCCCGCTGCGAGCAGACCCCCCATGATTGCCTCGTTCATGGATCCACAGCCAAGGAAAGCGATTCGGTTGCTCATGGCTCCATCATTGCAGCAGACCTCGGACAGGGTCGAATGGGTTCCGGATTCACAGCTTGTTCCCAAGGTTATTGCAGGCAGTACCCATGCTTGGTCCGTAACTTAGTAGTTACCTCATTGAGGGTGCGAGTGATGAGGCGGGCATGGGGATGTCCGCCAGCAGCACCGGTGGCCGGGCGGGTTTTCCCCCATTTCCCGATTCGGCCGCCGGTGCTTTCGCATTTAAGAGCCTGTTCAGGCGCCGGCAGGCAGCCCTGAACTGTTCGCATGGCCCGCCGTGGAACGGCAGGCCAAGCGAACAACCCGGGAAATTATTGCCTAGCCACGCTCCGCGTTTGCCGGGATCGTGAGGTGCTGCCGGGCGAAACGCAGGGTTTCGGCGAGCATTTCCTCCCGCTCCCCCGCCACCTTCGCCTTGCGGGTGGAAATCTCTGCCACCACAACGCCGTCGAAGCCGGTGGCTGCCAAGTGCTGCAGGGCATCCGCGCACTGTTGGGTTCCCGTGCCAGGAACCAAGTGTTCGTCCTTGCCCGAGCCCGATCCGTCCGTCAGGTGGACGTGCCTGAGTTTGCTTCCCAGGGCCTTGATGGCTTCCAGGCTGTTGGCTCCCGCAGTGGCGGCATGCGAGAAGTCCCACGTGACGTCGTCGTAATCCTGTCCCAGCGGATCCCAGTGCGGCAGGTAAGCCACCGCTTCCCGACCCCGTACGCGCCACGGATACATGTTCTCGACGGCGATGCGAACCTGGTAGGTCGTCGCGATCTCACGGACGCCTTCAACGAAGTTCTCCGCGTAATTGGACTGCCAGCGGAAAGGCGGATGGACCACCACGGTATCGCAACCCACTTCAGCGGCCATCTGGCAGGATTTCTCGATCTTGTTCCACGCCGTGCCCCACACCTGCTGGGTCAACAGCAGGGTGGGTGCGTGGATGGAGACGATCTCCTGGTTGTAGCGGTGGCTGAGCTGGATCAGGGCAGCGGGGTCCTGGCTCACGGCGTTGTTGGTGACCATCACTTCAACGCCCTCGTAGCCCAGGTCCTGGGCGACGGCGAAAGCGTCATGGACACTCAGGGGATAGACGGAGGCGCTGGACAGCGCCACTGGGATCTGGCGGTCATTCACTTCAGGTTCGACGTCGTTGCTCATCTCAGGAGGCCAGCCCGCCTGCCGCGGGGGCTGGAATGGGGGAAGGGGCAGGGGTATTTACCGGGACCGGAAACTCTTTCACATCCGGGTGGGAATCTTCATATTCGGCGCTTCGGCCGTCTTCCTTGGCCGCTTTCTTTTTTGATTTGTCCTTCTTCCTTTTCCCCACGTGGGGTGCGGGGTCGAGGGCTTCCTCAAAAACCAATTGGTCCAGACGGCGCAGGATCAAGCCTTCCCGCAGTGCCCAAGGACAGATCTCCATGGTGGGGAATTCGAAAAGTTCCAGCGCCGCTTCAGCGACCAGGGCACCAGCCAACAGCTGGCGCGCCCGGGCATCCGAGACACCTGGGAGGTACAGCCTGTCTTCCACCGTCATGGCCGAAATCCGTTGCGCCCACAAGCCCAGGTCCGCCGCATGGAGTTCGCGCTTCACGTAGGGTCCGGCGGCGCTGGGAGCGGCGCCGGCAATACGGGCCAGTGAACGGAAGGTCTTTGATGTGCCGGCCACAAGATTAGCGCGGCCGAGTTCGTGGAAGTTGCGGACAACGGGCTTCAAGGTGGAGCGGATGTAGCGCCGGAGTTCCTTGACGCTTTTGGCGCTGGGAGGGTCGTCGTGGAGCCAGTCCCGCGTCAACCGGCTGGCACCCAGAGGGACCGAGGTGGCGAACTCCGGGAGCTCGTCTGTGCCGTAAGCCATTTCGAAGGAGCCGCCTCCGATGTCCAGGTCCAGGATCGGCCCGGCGCCCCAGCCATACCAACGGCGCACGGCGAAGAACGTCATGGAGGCTTCTTCGCTGCCTGTTAGTTCCTGGAGGGTCACAGTGGTTTCGTGCTTGACCCTGGCCAGGACCTCGGGCCCGTTGGTTGCCTCCCGTATGGCCGAGGTACAGAAGGCCAGGAGGTCCTCCGCTTTGTGGCTGGCCGCGAACTCCCAGGCCTCCAGGACGAACTCGATGAGCTCATGCTGGCCGGCGTCGTTGATGTTGCCATCACCGTCGAGGTATTGCACCAGTGACAGCGGACGCTTGTGGGAGGCGAAGGCTACCGGGCGCGCGCCGGGGTGGGCGTCCACCAGCAGAAGGTGGACGGTATTGGACCCGATGTCGAGAACGCCAAGACGCATTCTGCCATTATTCACCGATTTGAAGCCCGGTAAGCAACTTGGCGGTGACGTTTCGCCGACGCGAAGGAAGCCAGCTGCCTGGCTTACTTCTATTCCGCCTGATCTGCTGCCTCGTCCGCCCGCTTGAAGTCGCGGCGGATATTCGCGATGCCCTCAGGGTCGATTTCGAAGCCGAATTCGCTTCCCGGGTTGATGACCATGCCGAGCTCATCACCGATGTTTCCAAGGATGGCTGAACCCATGGTGCCCAGGACGTGCGGTGCGGCCTCGAGGAAGCGGTCGTCAACGCGGCTGGGGTGGCTGAACACTGCAAGAACGGGTTGTCCGTCGGCGTTCGAGAGCACCAACGGCTCAACCGAGGAGTCAGGTCCGTCAACCGCTTCCGAGCTGACGAGGTAGACCTCGTTGTTCAGGAAAGCGAGGATGACGTCCACGGGGTTCGCGTCCGGCTGGTCGGCCAAGGCGAGCTTCGCCTCGAGGTCGTTCAAGGGTCCGTTGTCCGGGGAATCCGTCTGTTCAGTCATGGTTCTACTCGACCACGATGACGGCCGGGACGCAATTCGCGAATGCTTCCCGGCCGACGTCCCGGCTACTTCCTCGCCGCGGCTTTCTTCGCCGGGGCCTTACGTGTGGTGGTCCGCTTGACCGGTCCCTTGGCCCGCTTTTCAGCCAAGAGCTCGACGGCGCGTTCCCGGGTCAGTTCCTCAAGCGAGGTTGAGCGCGGGACAGTAATGTTCGTGACGCCGTCCGTGATGTAGGGCCCGAAGCGGCCTTCCTTCACGACGATGTTCTTCTCCGACACTGGGTCAGGGCCGAACTCGGCCAAGGGCGGGACGGCTGCCCGCGCTCCACGTTGTTTGGGCTGCGAGTAGATCTCCAACGCCTGGTCCAGAGTGATCGTGAAGATTTCCTCTTCGGATCCGATGGACCGCGAGTCCGTGCCCTTCTTCAAGTACGGACCAAAACGGCCGTTCTGGACTGTAATGGGGTTGCCTTCGGCGTCCTCACCCAGGACCCTCGGAAGGCTCATGAGCTGCAGCGCTTCATCCAGGGTCACGCTGTCCACCGTCATGGATTTGAAGAGCGAACCGGTGCGCGGCTTTGCCTTGACCGGCTTCTTCGGAGGCTTGGGCTTGCCGTTCTTGTAATACTCGACCGGTTGGTTGGCCAACTGTTCCTCGGTCATTTCCGGGATGATCTCGGTGACGTAGGCACCGTAGCGACCATTCTTTGCCACAACCGTGTGACCGGTGTGCGGGTCGGTTCCCAGAACGCGTTCCTCGGGAGCGGCTGTCTCCATGAGCTCTTTGGCTTTTTCGGCCGTGAGCTCGTCGGGAGCGAGTTCCTCAGGGACATTGGCACGGGCAGACTCAACTACCTCGCCCGTCTTCTCATCCACCGTGGGGATGGAGCTCTCCAGGTAGGGTCCGAACTTGCCAACGCGCAGTGTGATGCCTTCGGCGATCGGCACCGAGTTGATTTCCCGCGCATCAATTTCGCCCAGGTTGTTGACGATGCTCAGCAGGCCGGGATCGGCGTCTTCACCGTAGTAGAAGTGCTTGAGCCAGGCGGTACCCGCTGCCTGGCCGTTGGCGATCTTGTCCAGGTCGCCTTCCATGTCGGCCGTGAACTCGTAGTCCACGTAGTCCGTGAAGTGCTGCTCCAGCAACCGGATCACCGAGAAGGCAATCCAGCTGGGAACCAGGGCAGAGCCCTGTTTCCGGACGTATCCGCGGTCCTGGATGGTGGAAATCGTGGACGCATACGTGGATGGGCGGCCGATGCCGCGCTTTTCCAGCTCTGCGGTGAGGGACGCTTCCGTGTACCGCGGGGGCGGGGACGTTTCGTGGCCAACAGCAACGATGTCCGAAGCAGTCAGGGAATCGTCCTTGGCAACGTTCGGCAGGCGGCGGGCTTCATCGGATTCGTCGTCGCCGCGGCTTTCGTCCTTGCCCTCTTCGTAGGCGGCAAGGAAGCCGGGGAACGTAATGACGGTGCCGGAGGCGGAGAACTCTGCGTCACGTCCATCGGCGGCAACTGCGCCCAGGCGGATCGTGGCAGTGGATCCCTTGGCATCGGCCATCTGCGAGGCGACGGTGCGCTTCCAGATGAGTTCGTACAACCGGAATTCGTCGCCGCTAAGCTGCTTGGCAACCTGGGCCGGAGTGCGGAAGGAGTCACCAGCGGGGCGGATGGCTTCGTGGGCTTCCTGGGCGTTGGCCGCCTTGTTTGCGTAAACGCGCGGGCTCTGGGGTACGTACTCGGGTCCGTACAGTTCAGCAGCCTGGCGGCGGGAAGCGGTCAGCGCTTCATCGCTCAGCGCCGAGGAGTCGGTACGCATATAGGTGATGTAGCCGTTTTCATACAGGCGCTGCGCGATCTGCATGGTGCTCTTGGAGGAGAACCGGAGCTTGCGGCCAGCTTCCTGCTGCAACGTCGAGGTTGTGAACGGAGCTGCGGGCCGGCGCGTGTACGGCTTGGTGTCTACGGAACGGACACGGAAATCAGCGTTTTCCAGCCCTGACGCCAGAGACGTGGCCAGTTCCTCGTTGAGATGTACAACGTTGCTGGACGTGAGCTGGCCGTTGTCGTTGAAGTCGCGGCCGCTGGCCACCTTGGCACCATCCACGGCGGCGAGCTTGGCCTTGAAGGATCCTGATCCTGCGCCGAACTGCCCCGTCAGGTCCCAGTATGAGGCTGCCCGGAAGGCCATGCGTTCGCGTTCACGGTCCACGACCATGCGGGTCACCACGGATTGCACGCGGCCCGCCGAGAGTCCGCGGGCTACTTTGCGCCACAGTACGGGGGAAATTTCATAACCGTAGAGCCGGTCGAGGATACGGCGGGTTTCCTGGGCATCGACCAGCGCCGTGTCGACGTCGCGCAGGTTGTCCATGGCCCGGTGGATGGCTTCCTTGGTGATTTCACCAAAGGTCATCCGGTATACGGGAACCTTGGGCTTCAGGACCTCCAGGAGGTGCCACGCGATGGCTTCGCCTTCGCGGTCCCCATCGGTTGCGAGGTAGAGAGCGTCAGCATCTTTCAGCTGCGCTTTGAGCTCGGCAACCTTTTTCTTCTTGTCGGGAGACACCACGTAGTAAGGCTTGAAGTCGTTTTCGATGTCCACCGCGAACTTGCCCAGCGAAGTCTTCTTCAGTTCTGCAGGGAGGTCTGACGGCTGGGGAAGATCCCGGATATGGCCGATGGAAGCCTCGACGATGAAGCCCTCGCCAAGGTACTTGGCGATGGTCTTGCTCTTGGCCGGAGACTCCACGATCACGAGTTTCTTGCCGGTTTTTGCCTTGCTGGGCACGGTGCTCCTACAGAAAAAATGTGTAATTGGGCTGCTGCCCATATTGGCCTAGTTCACCATAGTTTGCAGAATCCTGCGTTTTGGCCAGGGAAACCAGGCGGTCCTTCGGGGACCTGGGATGGTGCTATTGGCCCGGTGCCACGCGGTCGTCAGGGATCATTGACCACAAGGTTGCCATTCGCTGCGCACCCTCGGGAATCCGGGTGGGATCCTCGAGTTCGTACTCCCGCACAACCTCCCGGATCCTGTCCGCAAGCTCTTTCCTCTGCGGGTTGGTCAGGTACAGCAGGTTGCTTGAGAGGACCACGGCTGCGGGCTCCTCCCCCGTTTCCCCCCGCTGACGCCGCTCACCCCGGGCTTTGGCAAATGCCGATGCCCTGCGCCGGAAGGCGTCCAGTTCCAGGTCCACCACTGCGATCTCCGGACTGGCAACGCTGCCTCCGGAAATCGTGAAGTCCGTCCCTGCCGCTTTCCAACGCCTTTCACGGGCATCTCCCGAGTTCTCCGCCGGTGCCACAATTCCCCACTTTTGGAGAGCCCGGAGGTGGTAGCTCATGGCGCTCGGGGTCAGGCCCGTCCTGGCGGCAAGTTCGGTGGCCGTGTGGCTTACCTGGGTAGCGTAGAGCTCGGAGATGACCTCAATGCGGGCAGCATGCGCCAAGGCGCGGATAGCCTTGGGATCGGTAATCTCAACCGTCTTCTCTGCCCGCTTCCGCCGCGGGGCGTCTCCCGACGTTTGGGATGTCTCGTTGTTCGCAATCACTTCATCAGTGTAGTCAGGGTCACTATCGGGGCGACCGGACGTCGACGGGCGCGGCACGCCTGGGCCATTCATGAGCCGTACCGCTCCGGGTCGGGAAGCAGGAAACCATCGAGGACCAGGTTGGTGACCTCGCTGAACAATCCCTCACGGAAAACACCTTCGTCGAAGGTATCGTCTCCGCCCAGCAATGCCACCAAGGCAGAAACGATCTGCCTGACAGACAGCTGCCCATCGCAGGCTGAAACAAAGCCGGCCAGTTCCGTGCTCAGCAGGTTGGTACGCCGCAGACCGGCCCCCTGACGCAGGAGGATGACACCCGGATGGGCTGCTCCAGGCCGTTGGTGGCGTTCCTCGGTCACGTCCTCGGCCACTATGAGATGCGCCTCCGGGATGGGGTGCGCGGACACCCAGTCCGCCCTCTCCACCGCGGAACCCAGATGTGGCCCAATCGGCTGCTCTATGGGATAGGTGATTTCCTCGAAGCGGTTGATAACGGCACCGTGCCCGGCCTCGGGGCGGCGCAGCAGGATCATGCCGAAACCGATTCCCTCGACATTCCGGGAAGCGAAGTCGCTGAGGTAGGCGGCGTAGGCGTCCTTGTAATGGCCGCCTTCACGGTTCTGCGAGGCGTCCTGCAGCCACGTTTCAGCGTACTGCTCTGGGCCAACCTGCTCGCGTTGGATAAACCACACATCCAAACCTGAATCCTTCAGCCAGGCCTTCGGACGGTCTTTCCAGTCCGCCCCCGCGGCAATCTCCCAGTTGCCCAGCATCTGCGCGGTACCGCCCGGTTCGAGGACGGAGGCGAGGGACTGCACGAGTGATGCCACGATCCCGTCACCTGCCAATCCGCCGTCCCTGTAGGTGAATTGCTCGGCAGAGGACTCACCGCCGGTGCGGGGAGTGATCACGAACGGCGGGTTGGACACCACCAGACCGAACAGTTCCCCGGCCACCGGATCCAGCAGCGAGCCCAGCCTCAAGCTCACGCGGGCTTCCAGGTTGTCGGGGTCCAAGTCCAGCTCAGTGGCGTTGAGCAGGAGATTGAAGCGGGTGAAGGCGAGCGCCCGGGGGGAGATATCCGTGGCCGTGACATGCTCACAGTGGTGCAGGAGGTGGAATGTCTGGATCCCGCAGCCCGTACCCAGATCCAACGCGCGTACGGTGTGGCGCCGGGACGTGGTCTGGACAAGCGTTGTGGAGGCCCGGCCAATCCCCAGGACGTGATCGTGCCTCAAAACCCCTGGCTGCTGATGGGCAGCGAGGTCGCTGGCCACCCACAGTTCCGCTCCACCGGTGCCGTCCGCGTTGGCATCCCAGCCATAGGGACGAAGGTCCACCCTGGCCTGGACCAGCCCGGACTCAACAGTTACAAGTCCCAGACTTTCCAGTCCGCTCGACCCGGTTCCGGTCAGTGCGGCATCGACGTCAGCGACATTTTGCGGAACCGCCAAAAGCCACAGGCGGACAATGACGGCCAGCGCCCGGACGGCGGGGTCTTCGGAGAGAAGCTGACGTTCACTGGCCAACAGGGCGGGAACGAGCTGGTCCCGGGACAGCGCTTCCGAGGCTGACCCGCCCAGGAGCCCGGCCACTCCGTCCACGGTGTAGGAGATGTCACGAAGGTCCGAGGAGAGGGCCAGAAGAAGGTCCGGCTGGTCGCTGCGGGGAGCATCGTCAGTATTGCCGGCGGTAAACAAGGAAGCTGTGTCAGTCACCTTGCCAGTGTAGGTGCGGCACAGCTGCCCATGGGTTCGTCGTTCGCCCTATGTGGACAAAGCACGCCTTCCGAACCCGGTAGCGTTGGATCCATGCTCACTTTCTCCACTGCAAGGCGCCTTGCCGGCCTTGTTTCCATCGCTGCTGCCGCACTGCTGGGGGTCTCAGCCTGCCAGGCTCCGGTCAACATCCAGGATGCCGACGTCCCTGCGTGGAAGGAGAAAGTCCTCCCCGCTACCAGCACCGGTGTGTTGGAGGATTCAGGCAAAATCCTCAACCGGGATCCGCTTGTTAAGGAGTCCGCCGACGTTCCGGCCGGAAATTACACGCTCACCATGGCATGCGATGGCGGCGGCAAGGCCTACTTCGCGGTTTCTTCGGGCGGGAAGAAGATCACCGACGCCGCGGCAGCCTGCAACGCCAGCCTCGATGTGGTGAAGATCAAGGTGCCCGGAAACGGCCCTGTCAGCATCTCAACCAGCAGCGTTGACGCTCCTCTGATCTTCGCCTACCACCTGGTCCCTTCGGGCAGCTAGAACACCGCCACAACGATCCCCGGGGCGGCCTTCAGCCGGAGCCCGCACGGGCGTAAAGTCAGCTCATGGGCAGCAAGGCAGCTCCCTCCGTAACGGCGCAGCGGCTGGCGAGGGCCGCCGTCGCACTCCTTGTGCTCTGCGGAAGCGTCAGCGCCTGCGAATATACGTACGAAGACGGCAGCAGGGCCGCGAGCAGTCCCGGCCCGACGTCCACCAACGTGGTTCTCCCGCCGGATCCAGCTCTGGAATCAACGGTCACCGGCAAGGCCCTGGATGAGTGGGCCACGGCCGCTCTGCCCGAATCCCAAGGGCAGGCGTTCTATTCAAGCAGCGGCTCCCTGGCCGCCGGCGAGTCAAGGACTGAGCAGACAGTCCAGCTGCCGGGCGGCACGTATGCGGTGACGTTGGCTTGCCGGGGCACGCGGCGGGTTTCGTTTTCGGTCAAAGTGGGCGAGGCAGAACTCGTCGATCTGACGCTGGGATGTGCCAACGCCCGGGTCAGCGTGGTCCAGCTGGAAAAGGACGCCGTGCTTGCCATTACCGTCGGGGCAGGCGCGGATGCGAACTTTGCGTATCGGGTAAGCAGGCTATGAGCTTTCGCTCAGGCCGCGTCGCAGCCACCGGGGCAGCGGAGCGTTTCCGGGCTTGACGCACATTCGGCGCAGTACAGAGTGAGCGTGCGGCAACTGGGGTTGGAGCAATTCTCGAACTTGTTGGTGGGCGATGCGCACCTCACGCACTCGCCGATGGTCTTGGCGTCTTCGCTGAATTCGACGTGCATGCGCTTGTCGAACACGTAGAGGGAGCCTTCCCAGAGGCCTTGGTCCTTGAACGTTTCTCCGTAGCGGACAATGCCGCCATCCAACTGGTAAACCTCTTTGAAGCCCCGGTTGACCATCAGGCTGGAGAGCACCTCGCAACGGATTCCACCGGTGCAGTAAGTCACCACCGGCTTGTCCTTGAGGTCGTCGTACTTGCCGGAATCGAGTTCCTTGATGAAGTCGTGGGTGGTATCCACATCCGGCACGATCGCATCCTTGAACTTGCCGATTTGGGCTTCGAACGCATTGCGGCCGTCAAAGAACACGACGTCGTCGCCGCCGGCCTTTTTCGCATCCACCAAGGCGTGAAGTTCCTCGGGCTGCAGGTGCTTGCCGCCGCCCACAACACCGTTCTCATCCACCTTCAACTCGCCCGGCGCGCCAAACGAAACGATTTCGTCGCGGACCTTGACGCTGAGCCGTGGGAAATCCGCGGCGCTGCCCTCTGACCATTTGAAGTCGATCCCGTGGAAACCCTTGTACTCCCGGGTGGTTTTGACGTACTGCTTCATGTTGTTCAGTTCGCCGCCCACGGTGGCGTTGATGCCGTCCTTGGAAATGAGGATCCTGCCCGTGAGGCCCAGCTTTTCGCAGAGGGCGCGCTGCCACAGACGCACGGCGTCCGGGTCGGCGATCGGGGTAAAGCCATAGAAGAGCACAATTCGGTTCAAAGCCACTGTTAAAGGGTACTTGGTGCAGTAAAATCCGGTTGCGCCGGAGGGACTACGTCACAATTCAATAAGCAACGATCCTTCCGCTGACCTCGCTCTGTTCCTTCAGGGAGCGCTGGCATACTCTCTCTACATGAGTCCAGACGCCTTGGTTGAAGACATTGCTCACCTCTTGGAAGTCTGGGTGGCCGGCTGGTCCGGCTGCCGGGGCTATGAGTCACGCCAAGAGGGACGCTTCCCTGCCGCACTTCGCGCCGACAAGACAGGTGACTGGGAATATTTCGCCCACGACCCCTCCGACGAAGAGTTCGCTGTCCTGGCGGGCAAAACCGCAGAAGCCCCCACCCGGATCCTGACGGTGCTCACCAACGACGTCCAACGGTATAAGTACCTGGCCGAACAACAGGGCCTGAAAGTGACGTCCGCTTCCCAGACCATGATGATCGTCGACATGGAAACCCAGGATGCCGAGGACCCCTGGCTTCCCGACGACGACCTTGAACTTGCCACCTCCGAATCCAACGGGGTCCACTACGCAGTGGTGCATTCCGGCGAAGAAGTGGCTGCCAGCGGCAGGGTGTATGTGGTGGACGGCACCGCCGTATTCGACAAGATCGTCACCGAACCCAGGTTCCAGCGCCGCGGACTGGGCAGCTTCATCATGAAGGCACTCGCCGCCCAGGCTTTCTCCCACGACGTCGAGAACGGCCTCCTCCTGGCCTCCCTTGATGGCCAGAAGCTCTACTCGCACCTTGGCTGGGACGTCGTGTGCCATGTGCTCATGATGTCGGCCAGCGGAGTGGATGGCTCGGACCTCTCCGGAGCCTGACGTTTGCCGCTTGGCGGCCGGGCTCGACGACGGCTCCCCCGGTGGGCCGCCGTCGGCGTCTCCGTAGAGTGACAGAATGATTCGGTGGCTGCACCGAATTCGCTGATCTCCTTGCTGGGCCGGACCCCCGACCCTGAGCAGCTTCGCCATGTCCACACGATCCCTGCTCGAAAGGCCGTCAATGAGCCTTGGCCGGCCTGGGTGCATCCGGATGTTGTGGCTGCTTACGACACCTTGGGTATCCAGGAACCGTACCGGCACCAGATCCAGGCCGCGGACATAGCCCATGGCGGCCAGCACGTGGTCATCGCCACCGGAACCGCTTCGGGGAAGTCCCTGGCGTACCAACTGCCGGCCTTGGATGCCATCCACCGATCCGAATTGCGGGTCCTGGCTGATCCGGGGAAAATCCACGACGACGGCGCCGTCACGCTCTACCTCTCCCCCACCAAGGCCCTGGCTGCAGACCAACTCGCCGCGATCCGCGCCTTGAAGTTGCCCACCGTCCGGGCCGAAACCTACGACGGCGACACTGACGTCTCGTCGCGTCGGTGGATCCGCGACCACGCCAATTTCATCCTGGCGAACCCGGACATGCTGCACTTCGGGATCCTGCCCAACCACACGTGGTGGGCCAGGTTCTTCCGGAGGCTTCGCTACGTGATCGTGGACGAAGCACACAGCTACCGTGGAGTCTTTGGCTCGCATGTAGCGAACCTCATGAGGCGTCTGCGCCGGATCTGCGCCTACTACGGCGCGGGGACCTCCTTCCCCGAGCCGGTGTTCATCGCGGCCTCGGCCACCGCCTCCGATCCCGCTGTCTCCTTTGGCAGGCTTATCGGTGCCCCGGTGCGGGAAGTGTCCGAGGATTGCTCCCCGCACGGATCCACCACAGTGGCCTTCTGGGAGCCTGCACTGACTGACGTCAAAGGTGAAAACGGGGCCAAACAGCGGCGGACGGCAGTCGCCGAAACGGCCGACATCCTGGCCAACCTGGTTTCCTCGCGGGTCCGCACCATCGCGTTCATCAAGTCCCGGCGCGGGGCGGAGTCCATTGCGTCCATTACCAAGAGGCTTCTGGACGAGGTGGATCCCAGCCTGCCGGGGCGGGTGGCTGCCTACAGATCCGGTTATCTGCCCGAAGAACGGCGTGCCCTGGAACAAGCACTGAGATCCGGCCAACTGCTCGGAGTCTCCAGCACGTCTGCCCTTGAACTGGGCATCGATATCTCGGGACTGGACGCTGTGCTGGTGGCGGGGTGGCCCGGGACGCGGGCTTCGCTGTTCCAACAGATTGGCCGCGCAGGGCGTGCCGGACAGGACGCGATCGCTGCGTTCGTTGCCAGCGACGACCCCCTGGACACCTACTTGGTGAATCACCCCGAGGCCATCTTTGACGTGTCGGTGGAAGCCACTGTCTTCGATCCGGGCAACCCCTATGTCCTTGGCCCGCACTTGTGCGCGGCGGCCGCGGAGTTGCCCATCGGCCCGGCGGAACTCGACCTTTTCGGCCCCACGGCAGAGGGCCTCCTTGATCGCTTGGTGGCCCAGGGCTATCTCCGCAAGAGGCCGGCAGGATGGTTCTGGACACACCCGGAAAGCGCAGCCGGGATGGTGAACCTGCGGGCCGACGGCGGTGGACCGGTGAGCATCGTGGACGCCGAGACCGGGTCCCTCCTGGGAACCATGGACTCGCCACAAACGCATTACCAGGCCCACACAGGGGCAATCTACGTCCATCAGGGCGACAGCTATCTGGTGGAGGATCTCAATGAGACCGACCACTGCGTCATGGTCCGCCGCGTGAACCCCGACTTCTACACCACGGCACGGGACGTGACGCAGATCGAGGTGCTGGAAACCACACGCACCGTTCAATGGGGCGACATCACCGTGCACTTCGGCGACGTCAAAGTAACCACCCAAGTAGTTTCCTTCCAACGCAAGGCATTGATTTCAAATGAGATCCTCGGCGAGGAACCGCTGGATCTCGGAGCCCGGGATCTCTTTACCAAGGCCGTCTGGTTTGTAGTGGACAACCGCTCGCTGCACGGCGCCGGACTGGTGGAAGCTGAGTTCCCCGGCGCGCTCCATGCCGCAGAACACGCCGCCATCGGCCTTCTGCCCTTGGTGGCGTCAAGCGACCGCTGGGACATCGGCGGCGTTTCCACCGCCCTGCACGCCGACACCGGGGTACCTACGATCTTTGTCTACGACGGACATCCCGGAGGCGCCGGATTCGCGGAGCGGGGCTTCGAAAAAGCCAAAACCTGGTTGACCGCGACCCGGGAGGCCATCAAGGCCTGTGAATGCGAGGCCGGCTGCCCGTCCTGCGTCCAGTCGCCCAAATGCGGCAACAAGAACAATCCCCTGGACAAGGCAGCCGCCATCACCCTCCTCGGCGTCCTGCTGAAGGACGCCGTCTAAGCGCTCCGGCAGTTACGGTGGGGGTCCCGCTCTGGCGTGGCCCGAGGCGACTCCTACGTTGAAGGGGTAAGCCAACTCGGTAACCACCTCCACGATCTCCCCACCTGTCACCACGCAGGATGCCAGGGTTACGTGGTGCTGCCCCACCACGCTTTCCGCCACGGCGCAAGGCTCTCCCGACGTCAGGCCCCGGGCAGCATCGGCTCCTGCAAGGGCCGCGAGGTCGGCAGCAGACGCCGCCCGGGAGGCCATGACTGCTGCTTGTGCCAACAGGAGCAGGCCAAGCAGGAGGGCGATCACCACAGCACCCAAGGCCAGCGCAAGCACCGTCCCGGACCCGCGCTCTGAATCGACGTTGATGGTTCGGTTCCTCATGGAGTTCCCGTCTCTGCGCGAGCGGCCGCCGAAGCTGTCAGGCGCCATGGGATCAACGACCCCAAGGCGCCCCCAACCGGTGATGAGGCAGTGACCGTGAGCCAGCTGCCGTCGTCGGTCACCGACGACGTGACATCCTTCCCCGCAAGCCGTCCGACGGTATCTTTCACCGAGTCAATGGACTCGTCCCGCGCTGCGGCCCTGGCCCCGGCCCTCACAGCCTCTTCCAGCCGCAATTGTGTGAGGCCGGCAGCGCCGCCTGCCAACAGGAAAGCCAGTAGCAACACCACAGCCGGCAAGGCGACAGCGAACTCGGCAGTGACGGCGCCCCGCTCCCGCACTGCTGCGACCACTCTCCTGCGGGCAGGCAGCACTTCTGTCATGGCAGCGACAAAGCCGTGCGGATGACGTTGAGCAGGAAGCCCCGGACTTCTTCGCTGCGCAGGATGACCACGAGCAATCCGGCCAGGCCAACGGCGGCCAGGGTGGTGATCGCGTACTCGGCGGTGGCCATGCCCGTTTCCGAACCCATCAACCCTTTCAGGGAGCCGGTCCGTGGGCGACTGTTCGACCGGCGGCCTTGCCTGGTTCGCAAACGCACGGATGTTGCGCCCGGTTCGGGTTCCCGGAGCGCCACAACCGCTTGGCTTGACTCTGCCGTACGGGCGGGGAGGGATGGGACACTTGGGCCGATGAGCGCGGCGAGGGGCGGGCTGACTGTTGTTTTCACGGTGTGTTCCTTTCAAGGGATGCCAGCATTCACTGGCTGCTTTGACTCTTCCGCGGCCCGGGCAGGCCTCGGAAGAACCGGATTCCTGCAAGTGGAAAACCCCTCCGGATCGACCGCATGTGGAGGAGCAGTGCCGCGGAGCGCGGCCGAGCGACGGCGGAACGTCCGCTTCAGGCCGCGGGAAGCATGGCGATCAGTACGGGCACGATGCCCAGGCAGATGAAGGCCGGAAGGGAGCATAGCCCCAACGGCACCACGAGTTTCACGCCCAACGCCGCGGCACGTTTCTCTGCCGCCCGGAAGTGCTCGCGCCGTTCCCTGGCTGCCTGCGCATAGAGGATCGACGCGGAGGGAGCTCCGGTCAGAGCGGCGAAGGCGAGGGCATCCCTCAGGCTCAGCGCCTCAGGGGCGTGTCGCTGAGGCGTCTGCCACGCGGTTTCCCAGTCGGCGCCAATGGCCAGCGCCGCTACAACGGGTCTCAACGAGTGATTGATCGGGGGCGACGCCGCTCTGGCGAGGAGTTCCAATGCCCTCCCTATCCCCGCCCCGGCATCCAGCATGGAAGCCGTCAGCTCCAGCATCATGGCGGTGTCGCGAAGGCCGTCCGCTGCGGCGCTCACGGTCTCCCGATCCTCGCCGTCCGACGCTGTGCCGGGCACGCTTGATGTCCCGGGCATGTTTGATGTGCCGGGCACGCCCGATCTACCGGCCCGATATGCAAGGAGCCAGCTTGCGCGGTGCCGGAGCGGGAATGAAACGAACGCTGCGAGCGCCAGGACGCCCATCATCAAGAGGACCCCTGCTCCGGGCATCAGTTTCCTCCCACCGCGGCTGCAACCAACTTCGACGACCAGATGCGTCCCGCTGCTGTGAGCAGAAGACCGGTCGCGAAAGTGGCAATGCCCCAGGGGTTGTCCAGCAGGATACCCAGGGGGTCCACACCCAGCGCCATGCCGAGTGCCAGCCCGAGCAGCGGCAGCCACGACAGCAGCCGAACGGTGGCCTTCGGCCCCGCGAGCGCTGTTCGGCGTGCCGCCTCGGTATCCTCTTCGGCTTCCAGTTGTGCCGCGAACCGGGCCAAGAGCTCTGCCAAGGGGCATCCACTGCTTTCGGCAACGTCGAGGCAGGCAGCCAGTTCCATCCACACCCTGCGCTCGGAGCTTCCCCGGGATGGGTAACTCTGCGCTGCAGTTCCGCGGATCGCTTCAGCCGGGGAATTTCCCACGCTGGACGCGGCCCGCGCCGCAGCCAGTACTTTTAGCGACGTGGCGGAAAGCGAGGCAACACCACTTCCGACATGGGCAGGCGCGGCAGCTTCCCCCGAGGATTGGGAGGCATGGACAAGCCACAGTTCTTCCCATAGGCGCGACGTTCCCCGGCCTCCCCGCAGGAGTGCCGCCAATTGCTGGACCAGGACCACAAGGGGCAGACCCCCGGCAGGTCGATGACGCCGCAACCGCAGGAACGGGAACAGGAGTGGCGAACGGGCGAGAGCCTCCCCTTCCATGCCCAGGCTGTTCGCCAGGCGGCGGCGATCAGACTGGTTGCTCCGGAACTGCAGCCACGCAGCCAAAGCCAAGGCGAGGACGAAGACGACTGTCATGGGTGGTGGTTCAGGGAAAGGCGACCGGAGAGTTCCGGCCACGCCGGTCCGTGCGATATCCCGGTTGGACCCAGGCTGAGGGCGGAGACCACTTCCGGTCCTTTCGGGGTTTGGGTCATCACTCCGATGGAAGCCACCCTGCGTCCGGAGTGGTTCCTGGCCACATGGATGATGGCGTCCAGGGCCGAGGAGACCTGCAACCGGACGGCCTCGGCATTCAACCCGGCTAATGCGCCGAGGGCAACAAGGCGCGCGGGCACCGCTTCGGCTGTGTTGGCGTGAATGGTGCCACCGCCACCGGTATGGCCCGTGTTCAAGGCCGTCAGCAGTTCACGGACCTCAGCACCCCGGCATTCCCCGACGATCAGCCGGTCCGGCCGCATGCGCAGCGCCTGGCGGACCAGTTCACCCAGGTCCAACGTGCCTCCGCCCTCAAGATTTCCGTGGCGGGATTCAAGGCTGACAACGTGGGGATGGACCGGGTTGAGTTCTGCAGCGTCCTCAATCAGCACTATGCGTTCGCCCGGATCGCTGAGGCCAAGTAGGGTGGACAGGAGGGTGGTCTTCCCTGATCCCGTGGCCCCGCTGATCAGGAAGCTCAGCCTCTGCGCGATGATGGCCCGGAGAACCGTCTCCACCCTGTCGCAGAACATGCCGCTTTCCCGCAGCTCCGACAGTGTGAAGACTTCTTCGCGGCGGATGCGGATGGACAAGAGGGTTCCGGCGGTGGAGATGGGAGACAGCACTGCGTGCACCCGGTAGCCGCCCTTCAGCCGGACGTCCACGCACGGGGAACCGTCGTCCAGCCGGCGCCCGCCGGCGGCAACCAGCCGGGATGCGAGAGAACGTAACTGGTGCTCGGCGTCAAAACGAAGTGAACTGCGTTCCAGGCCCCGCCCGCGGTCGAACCACACCGAATCCGGTGCATTGACGAAAATGTCAGTGACGGCCGGGTCGTGGGCGAGCTGCTGTAAAGGTCCGAGCCCGTTCAGTTCGGCATTGATCGATTCTGCGGCTTCCAAAGCTCCGGCAGTGCCCAGCAACCTGCCGCTGGCCTGCACAGCTGCTGCCACCGAGGAGGGAGTGACTGGTCCGTTGTTGGCAAGTACCGAGCCGCGAACCGTTTCAAGCAGTACCGAGTCCAGTTTCGGGTTCTGACGGCGGCGTGGACCGTCAACGAAGCGGCTCACTGGATGGCTCCGTTCAGCTCCAGCACCTCGTCCGTGAAGCGGCCGACGCTCTTGCGTCTGCCCATTTCAAGCAAGCGGCCCAGTTCCGTGCCTGCGGCGACGCCCCGCACCTCGGGAACAACGCCGACCAATGGGAGCCCGAGCGATTCGGCGATGAAGGAGGGGCTGACGGGCGATGCGTTGCTCCCGCGCACGATCAGCCCTGTCTCCACGGGTGGAAGTTCGTTCAGGATCCGGGCGGATGCGACTGCAGACCTGAGGTGGGCGGTGGTCAGCAACAACAGTTTGTCGCAGTCCCACGCGAGTCTTCCCACGCCTTCGCCGCTGCGCCCGAGGTCCACGATGATGAGTTCGAACCCCCGGCGCGCAGCGTCCATGATGGCGGCAACGGCACCAGCATCGGGACTCTTCACCGCTTCCCGCGTCCCCGGCCAGGACAAGTACGCGAATCCACCGGCGGCAGGCAAGGAATCCCTGAACTGGGCAGGATCAATACTGCCCCGGCTTTCCTGGAAATCCGGCCATCGCAGACCCGGGACAGACCCGTCCGTCAGGGCAAGTTCCAGCCCGCCTCCCCAAGGATCTCCGTCAATAAGGAGGGTACTGACGCCTTCCGAGGCTGCGGCCTGGGCAAGCCAGATGGCCGCTGTTGACGCGCCGGCGCCGCCGCAACCGCCGACGATCCCCGTCACTGTTCCTCCGGGGTCGGGCGCTCCGGACATGCTCAGATACTCGGCCAGCCAAGCGGCTGCTTCCGGAAGGACTGCCACCCGGTCGGCCCCCAGCGCAGCAGCCAACCTCCAAAGCCCTTCTCCTTCACCCGCCCTGCCCAGCAGTACTGAGGGCGGCCGCCGTCGAGGTGGCAGTTCACGAACATCGCTGCCCACCAAGACAACGTCCGCGCTGTCCCATCCGTGGACGGCTTCGGTCACGCCGACGGCTGTTCGAAGCGTTCCACCTGCCGCGGCCACCACCCGTTTTGCCTCCTCCTGGAGGTACGGATCCGCCGAAACGAGGAGTACCCCGGAGGCATCCCGGGGCAGCCACGATCTGTTCGGCTCACCTTCCGTTGCGGGGCTGATGGATTGCCGGTGCCTACGATTTCGCTTGCTCATGGAACCACAGTGGCCGAATCCCGGAACCCCGGTAAGGAGCGGACGCCCGTATGTGCAAAACCCGCTCACGGGATGCGCCAACAAGGGATGTGGAGGACAAGTAACGCGCAAAAAGTCCGGCTGCACGCCGGCAGCGCAAGCAACAGGGCAGAATGGAACGCATGTATTTGCTGCTCGCCGCCCACCCGGATGGCGCAGCCATACAGCGGCTCTCCCCCACCGGGAAGGCAACTGCCGACGCCCGCGTCCTCACCCGTGGTGAGCTGGCCGGCGTCGTCCGTGAATCCGAAGCCCAGCGGCCCCGCTGGGTGTGGCAACGCGCGCAGGACTGGTACCCCGAACTGCTGGCCCAGGGCGTCGAGCTGGAGCGGTGCCACGACCTGGCGCTGTGCGGGGCAATCCTGGCGCACTCGGAATTCACCGCCCACACGGACTATGCGAAGAATGCGGTCAAGCTCACCCAGGACGACGACGGCCCTCCCCGCATCCTCCAGCCGCCACCACCGCCGGCGGACCAGGGCGCCCTCTTCGAGGACCTTTCCCCGGCGGCTCCGGGGGCTGGGCTGGCCGAACTGAAGGCGGAGTTCGCGGCCCAACAGCAAGCGGTCGCCGACCTGACTACTGACAACCAATGCAGGCAACGGCTGCAGTTGCTGCTCGCAGCGGAATCGGCGTGCGCGATCATTGCCGTCGAAATGCAGCATGCCGGGGTCCCCTGGCGTGAGGAGCTGCATCAGCAGATCCTGGCCGACGTGCTCGGCCCCCGACCGGCACCCGGACACAGGCCTCCTGCTTTGGAAGCTCTCTGCGCTGAGTTGCGGACCATCCTCAACTCACCCGGTCTGAACCCCGATTCCCCGCAGGATCTGATGCGCGCCCTCCACCGCAACGGCATCGAGGTCAAGAGCACACGGCAGTGGGAACTCCAGGAGTCCAAGCACCCGGCCATCCAGCCGTTGCTCGCCTACAAAAAGCTCTCCCGGCTGCACACAGCCAATGGATGGGCATGGTTGGATGCGTGGGTCCGTGATGGACGGTTCCATCCCGAATACGTGGTGGGTGGCGTGGTGTCAGGCCGCTGGGCCTCGCGTGGTGGAGGCGCCCTGCAGATCCCGCGCAATATCCGTGCAGCGGTCCATGCTGACCCGGGACACAAACTGATCGTGGCTGACGCGTCGCAGTTGGAGCCCCGGGTTCTGGTGGCCTTGGCCCAGGACACAAAAATGGCCGAGGCTGCCCGCGACAAGGACCTCTACGCCGGCATCGCAGCCCAAGGCTTTGGCGGCGACCGGGCGAAGGCGAAGATTGCACTGCTGGGTGCGATTTACGGAGCCACCACCGGCGAATCGGGCAGGCTCATGCCCCAATTGGCCCGAACGTATCCCCGCGCCGTGGGGTTCGTGGAACAGGCCGCCCGCGAGGGCGAGGCCGGCAGGACTGTCACCACCCGGCTTGGCCGGAGCAGCCCGCCGCCTTCTGTTGGCTGGCTGCGGAGCCAGCAATCGACCACCGCCGAGGAACAACGCCGGGCGGACAATCTGGCCCGCTCACGCGGCCGCTTCACACGCAACTTTGTCGTCCAGGGTTCTGCAGCTGAGTGGGCTGCCTGCTGGCTCGCGGAATTACGACGCCGGTTGCGGGCTTTGCGCTCGGAAGGGTCGCCGTCCGGGGAGCTCGTGTTTTTCCTGCACGATGAGGTGATGGTCCACGCCCCCGATATCGCCGTGGACGCCTGCATCCGTGCCATTGAAGAGTCCGCTGCGGCTGCGAAAGAGCTCATGTTCGGCCGGATCCCGGTGGAGTTCCCGGTGAGCGTCGCCGTCGTCGAATCCTACGACAGGGCGAAATAGCCGCACAGTAGCCGCCAGGTTGAACACTTTCCAGTCACATCTCGCCGTATGAGGCGCGATGACCCACGAATGACGGTTGACTTTGGTTCGCTGCCGCTTGCCGATATTTTCACAGTGTGGGCAGCTTCAGCGACCCACAGGGCATGCAGGAAAGCATCACAAGGGGGAAAAGCATGGCAGGCAGGTTTGAAATTCTCAAGGAAAACGATCGGGCATACCGGTTCCGCCTCACGGCAGCCGATGGAACCGTGGTGGCGGAGTCGCCGACGTTCCCGCACCTTGACGGCGTTGTGGCCGGTATCAAGGCCGTTCGGGAGAATGCGGCCACCGGCTTGATCGTGGACCGTTCGACGCCGGCACGCGAGGCCGCCTGAACGGCTGCACCGGCGGCGCCGTCAGAGGTCGAGGTGGTGAAGGTTGGCTCTGTCCCAAGGCACGGTCCAACCCAGCTCGTCGAAGAGGCCGCTGAGGACCATACCGGTGAAGCCCCACACCAGCACGCCGTTGATGGTGAAGCCCGGGCTTGTGTAGGTTCGGCCCAAGCGGGAAATCGTGGCGGTGACGCGGTTGGCAGGGTCCAGCAGATCCCGGACCGGAACCCTGAACACCTGTGCCGATTCAGCGTAGTCCACCACACGGACAGGCGACGGGGCATCCCACCATGCCAACACCGGCGTTACCCGGAAGTTGCTGCGGATGAGTCCAAGCTCCGGGATCACGCCAAGGACGCGGACACCGCCGGCATCCAGCCCCGTTTCTTCTACTGCTTCGCGCAGGGCGGCTGCCACCACTGACTCGTCTTCTGGGTCCACGCTGCCGCCCGGGAATGCCACTTGCCCCGGGTGGTCATCCAGGGTGTGCGCCCGTTCCAGCAGCAGGACGTCAAGGTCTGCGGGTGCGATCTGCCGTCCTGACTCGGCGGGAACATCATCAAGGACGCCAAAAAGCATGAGGACGGCAGCTGCGCGGTTGGTCTCGGCCGTGACCGGGAGCAGGTCCCATAGGGCGGAATCCTTCTGCTGACCCGCCTCAAAACGGGACACCAGCGCGGTCAGTTCCTCCAGCGCGGTCACCCGGGCCTCCTTTGCGATTCCATGCGGATCTCCGCGGCGCGGTCTGTCTCGGCCAGCAGCCTTTCCAGCAATTCCTCGTTGCCGGGGGCCAGCTCATACTTCAGGAGTTTGGCGGCCTTGACGGGGTCCGTTTCGCCTTCCCCGTAGCTGGGACACAGGCTGGCCACCGGGCACGCGCCGCAGGCCGGCTTCCGGGAGTGGCAAACCCGCCGTCCGTGGAAAACCACACGGTGCGACAACATGGTCCAGTCCCGGGGTTCAAACAATTCGGCGACATCAAATTCGATCTTGACGGGGTCGTCGGACTCCGTCCATCCGAATCTGCGGGCCAGGCGGCCAAAGTGCGTGTCAACGGTGATTCCGGGAATCCCGAAGGCGTTTCCCAGGACCACATTGGCGGTCTTGCGCCCGACACCAGGGAGCGTCACCAGGTCCTCAAGCCTGCCGGGGACCTCGCCGTCGTACTCATCCACCAGCCGCGTGCTTAGCGCCAGGACGTTCCGGGCTTTGGCCCGGAAGAAGCCCGTCGGCTGGAGGATCGCCTCCAGCTCGGCGGGCTCGGCTTCGGCCATGGCCCGGGCATCGGGGTAGCGGGCGAACAGGATCTTGGTGACCTGGTTGACCGCGACGTCCGTGGTTTGGGCGGATAGGACCGTGGCCACCACCAGCTCGAAGGGATTCCTGAAGTCCAGCTCCGCGTGCGCGTAGGGATACTTCTCAGCGAGGACCCTGTTGATCTTGCGGGCCCTGCGCTTGAGTGCGAGCAGCGAACCAGCTTCGGCGATGGCCACGGCGTCCCTGCCTAGCCGCGTTCGATGTTGCTGAGCTCCCGGAGAACCCCGACCTTGCCGTCGGTGTCCTGGACCAGGAACTCATGGCCACGGTCTTCGAGCGCGAGCACCCAGCCGCCTGGTTCGATGACGAAGGCGGGAGCGCCCGATTGTTCGTCGTATGCGGTGCGGGGCTGGGCCACGGCGAACCAAAACGCCTCGTACTGCGGCGCGTCGGACTCTTCCGGCCGGCTGGCGGGATCCACTGTTGCGCCGATGGAGTCGCTGACCTTCCGGGTGTCTCCGGAGACGATCGGGGTGGCCATGGTGGCAGCCCACGGCTGTTGGGTGGCGGCCTGCTGGGCTCCTGTCTGCGGCGCGGCGGGCTGCTGTGCGGCCGGCTGCTGCGGGTGCTGGGTGGTGGCCGGTTCGGCAGCCACGGGCCGGGAGACCGCGGACTCGTCCGCGGTCTGCTGATCCTTCACGGCGTCTGCGCGCTCAGGCGACGCTGACCCGGCGTGTTCAGATACGGCAGCGGCTTCGGGGCCGGCAGCCGGCTCCCCAAAGGGCTTGGAGTCGGCAGAGTGCACGACGGCGGGAGCTTCCGTTACAGGCGACGGCGTGCTTCCGTAGGTTGCCGGCGGAGCAAAGGGGCTGGCGACGGCATTGGCACTGCCAGTAGCGGAGTTTCCGGCGCCGGGAGCACCCGCGCCCGGGCCGGCTGCAGATGCGGCAGTGGCAGCGGGACCGGATGCAGGGTACGCCGCTGAGGACCCTTGATAACCCGCACCCGCGTTGGCAGCGCCCGGAGTGACCGTTGACGTCGTCGCGGTGGGCTTGGGAGCCTTGGGCTCTTTCGGTGCCTTGGGTGCAACCGGCTTGCGGCTGGGCACCGCTGCTTCACGGGCGACAACATGGGCCGGAGTCTCAGCGCGGCCCTTGAAATCGGCGGACAGCAAGGGCAGGTGCGGGGCAAGGACCGTCGCGGCCAGCAAGCCCACGGAACCAATCAAGCCCAGAAGCACGCTGCCATTGAAGTCAATGGCAAGGGTCAGGAAGAACAGGGGGAACGCAAAGGACGCTGTCACGGAGGCGAACTGATCGATGGACAGCGAGCCAACCCGGATGATCGTCCCCGGCTGCAAGCGCCGGGCGACAAAGAGGGCAACAACAACCAGGGGCAGGATGATGCCCAGCAGGAGGAAGAACAGGTTTCCGAGGTTCCACAGGTTGTAGAGCGAGCCGAACATCGGCAGGAGGGACGCGACGAACATCAGCAGCGTCGAGCCAAAGACGGTGAGGTCCCGGATGGTGAAGGGGCCGGCGACGGCGTCGAACTTGGCGGCGCCGTTTGTTGTGGCATCGCTTTTTCCCGGCACGGCAGCGGTGTCCTCCGCAGCGGCGTTGCTACTTGCTGCTGTGGCCGTTCCAGCCGTCGTGTCCGGTCCCGTCGGCTGTGAGTCGTGCGGTCCTGGGCTCAGCTGGTTCATGTATTTCTCCTTCGTACGGCGGCGCCTTGGGCAGTCCGGTCCGGTGATCCACGCGGGATTCCGCGGCAACACCGGACACGCCTGAAGATGCGTCCCAAGACTTCTTCAGCCTATGCCACCCCACTGACAGCCTTCTAGCTGAAAACGGTCATACTGCCCGGCCCACAGGGAACTCCAAGGTTACTTACAGAATCCGGCACGCCTTCCGGGGTCCGCAGCGGCAGGCGGGCACCGCCGTCGGGCGTCATGTAAGCGTTTCCTCGACGCCCAAGGTGCCATTCGGCGCTAAAAATGCGCCGCTCGCTGCCGCGTTTGTGACCACGCACACGTAGGACCTTTCGAGGCGATAGTGTGGAAGGCGGACAATACTCTGCGGACCTCACGGCGGGCTCCGCGCAGCAAAGATCGATGAATAATGAGGTTCACCATGTCCCAGGACACCACCGGATCCACGGCCACCGCTGCAGCTTCTTCGGCTCAGAACGGGCAGGCCCCACACGTAGAGGCGCTTGAAAACCTCCTTCACGAGAACCGCAAGTTCGCGCCTTCGGAAGAGTTCGCTTCGAACGCCATCACGTCAGCAAATGCCTATAAAGAAGCTGAGGCTGACCGCCCGGCTTTTTGGGCCAAGCAGGCCCGCGAGTTGCTGACCTGGGATAAGGACTTCACCGAGGCCTTGGATTGGTCCAACCCGCCGTTCGCGAAGTGGTTCGTCGGTGGCGAGATCAACGCGGCCTACAACGCGCTGGACCGGCACGTGGAGAACGGCCTGGGCGACCGCGTCGCCATCTACTTCGAGGGTGAGCCCGGTGATACCCGCAGCTACACGTACGCGGAGCTGACCGAAGAGGTCAAGAAGGCCGCCAACGCCTTCGAGTCCCTCGGCGTGGCCAAGGGCGACCGTGTGGCCGTGTACCTGCCCATGATCCCCGAAGCGGTCATCACGTTGCTTGCCTGCGCCAGGATCGGTGCCGTGCACTCCGTGGTGTTCGGCGGCTTCTCCGCTGACGCGTTGCGTTCCCGGATCGAGGACGCCGAAGCCAAGCTGGTGGTCACCGCCGATGGCACCTACCGCCGCGGCAAGCCCTCCGCCCTGAAGCCGGCCGTTGACGAAGCCCTCTCCAAGCCCGGTCATACGGTCCAGAACGTCGTGGTGGTCAAGCGCAACGGCGAGGACGTCAACTGGGTCGAAGGCCGCGACCTCTGGTGGTCCGACACCGTGGACAAGGCATCCAACGAGCACACCGCCGTCGGGCATGACTCCGAGCACCCGCTGTTCATCCTCTACACCTCCGGTACCACGGGCAAGCCCAAGGGCATCCTGCACACCACCGGCGGCTACCTCACCCAGGGCGCCTACACGCACAAAGCCGTGTTCGACCTCCACCCCGAAACGGACGTGTACTGGTGCACCGCCGACGTCGGATGGGTCACCGGCCACTCCTACGTCACCTACGCACCGCTCATCAACGGCGCCACCCAGGTCATGTACGAAGGCACCCCCGACTCCCCGCACCAGGGCCGCTGGTGGGAAATCGTGGAGAAGTACAAGGTCTCCATCCTCTACACCGCCCCCACCGCGATCCGGACGTTCATGAAGTGGGGCCGGGACATCCCGGACAAGTACGACCTCTCCTCCATCCGCGTCCTCGGCTCCGTGGGTGAATCCATCAACCCCGAAGCGTGGATGTGGTACCGGGACGTCATCGGCGGCAACGCCGGCAAGAACGGCGAGAAGAAAGAACACCCGGCCCCGATCGTGGACACCTGGTGGCAGACCGAAACCGGCGCGCAAATGATCGCCCCGCTGCCCGGTGTGACCGCCACCAAGCCCGGCTCCGCGCAGGTTCCGCTGCCCGGCATCGCCGTGGACGTGGTGGACGAAAACGGCCAATCGGTAGCCAACGGCGAAGGCGGCTACCTGGTGGTCCGCGAACCGTGGCCCTCCATGCTCCGCGGCATCTGGGGCGACCCGGAACGGTTCAAGGACACCTACTGGTCCCGCTTCGAGGCCATGTACTTCGCCGGCGACGGTGCCAAGAAGGACGAAGACGGCGACGTCTGGCTCCTGGGCCGCGTGGACGACGTCATGAACGTCTCCGGCCACCGCCTCTCCACCACCGAAATCGAATCCGCCCTCGTCAGCCACCCGTCCGTCGCGGAAGCAGCAGTGGTCGGTGCCGCTGACGAGACTACCGGCCAGGCCGTCGTCGCGTTCGTCATCCTCCGCGGTGACGCCGTGAACAACGGCGACGAAACCGTGCTGGAACTGCGCAACCACGTGGGCAAGGAAATCGGACCGATCGCCAAGCCCAAGCAGCTGCTGATCGTCCCGGAACTGCCCAAGACCCGTTCCGGCAAGATCGTGCGCCGTCTCCTCAAAGACATCGCAGAAGGCCGCGACACCGGCGACGCCACCACCCTGGCCGACCCCGGAATCATGACCCAGATCGCCGAGTCGCTGCGCAAGTAGCGTCCCGGACCCGGCATAACGACGTCGCCGCCCACCTCCCGAGGTGAGCGGCGACGTCGTGCGTTTAATGGCGTCGTCACGCCTTTAAACGGGGGCCGCGCCCTAGACTGGAGCCAGACTCAGACCCATGTTTGACGAGGATCCCAGAAAGGCCCTGATGCTTCAGGCAGCACGCCACTCCGCCATCATCGATGCCGTCCAGCGCGAACGCGTGGTGCGGGTCTCTGATCTTGCCCAACAGCTGGGTGTCTCCCCCATGACCGTTCGCCGGGACATCGAAGCCCTCGAGGAAACGGGCCGGGTTGAGCGCATCCATGGCGGAGCCAAGCTGCCCGGCGACGCCAGCACCCACGAACCCGGATTCGAACTGAAATCCACGCAGCTTACCGCCGAAAAGCATGCCATCGCCGTCGAGGCTGCTTCCATGGTCCAGGAGGGCATGGCGATTGGCCTGAGTGCAGGTACCACCACCTGGGCCCTGGCCAAGGAACTGGTCAATGGGCCCCGGATCACCGTGGTGACCAACTCCGTGCGGATTGCGGATCTTTTCCACCACGGCGCTTCCTCGGGCCCTGGCCGCTTCGGATCCACGGTAATCCTGATCGGCGGCGAGCGCACTCCGTCGGACGCCCTGGTAGGCCCGATCGCCACCGCTTCGCTGAAGCAGCTCCACCTTGACCTCCTTTTCCTGGGTGTCCACGGCATGGACGCGCAAGCCGGTTTCACGACGCCCAACCTGCTGGAGGCAGAGACCGACCGCGCCTTCATGTCCTCGGCACGCAGCACCGTTGTCCTTGCCGACCACAGCAAATGGGGCGTGGTGGGCATTGCCTCGATTGCCCAGCTGGAAGAGACGGATGAACTCATTACCGACTCGCTTCTTGGGGAAGATGCGCGCCGCGTACTGGCTGAAAGCGTCGCGAAACTGAGGATCGCGGAGGCGTAAGCCCTCATACCCCGGGTGGAGGCCGGCGCGCAGAGTTCACCCGGTAGACGGACGCTGCGGCGTGCGCTCATTGGCGATGCTGGTCTTATGAACGCCATCCTCCACGCTCAGCAACTCACAAAGCACTACCCCGGCAGCATCGCCCTGGACCACGTCGACTTCACTGCGAACGCCGGGGAATCCATCGCGATCATCGGGCCGTCAGGTTCGGGCAAGACGACGCTTCTGCATTGCCTCGCCGGAATTTTGAGGCCCGACGCCGGCTCCATCACCTTGAGCACTCCCTCGGCGCCGCTCCGGTTGGACAGCCTGGGGGACGCGGCACTCTCGCGCCTGCGACGCGAAGAGTTCGGCTTCGTCTTCCAGCAGGGAATGCTCCTGCCGGAACTGACTGCCGTGGAGAACGTCGCCCTGGCGTTGATGCTGAACGGCACCGACCGCCCGACGTCCGAGTCCCGCGCTGCGGAGTGGCTCGCTGCCCTGGGCCTGGCGGGTATGGAACAGCGCCGGCTCGGTGAACTGTCCGGCGGACAGGTCCAGCGTGTGGCCATCGCCCGCGCCCAGGTGACAGGTGCCAGGGTGGTCTTTGCCGATGAGCCCACCGGCGCCCTGGACTCGGCAACGTCAGCCGAGGTCCTTGATGTGCTGCTGCATTCTGTGGCCGCCAACGGGCGGACCCTGCTGGTTGTCACCCACGATCCCAATGTGGCTGCGCGCTGCCAACGCGTGGTGGAACTCCGCGATGGCAGGATCGTGGCGGACAGCGGCAGCACCGTTGCCAGTCCGGTCCAGACGGCTCCCACGACCACTAACTTCAAGGGTGCCTTCAATGTCTAGCCTCAGCCTGGCCCTGCGCCTCACCCCGTATCTCGCGCGAAGCAGTGGCAGCAGCCTCCGCGAAACCGCCCTTCGCGACGCCGGGCTGCCCATCCTTGCCTTCGGGACCGTCACTGCCCTCCTGCTCACCGTTGCCGGTGGCTCACAGGTCTTCTGGTCCTGGACTGACGACATCGCCGGCACTTACCAGGCCTTGGCCGTCGTCGCCATGGTCCTGCTCATCATCCCGTTGCTGACCCTCGGCGCCTCAGCCGCGCGACTGGCCGCCCGGCGTCGTGATGACCGCTTGGCTTCCTTGCGTCTGCTGGGCGCGAACAGCGCGACGGTGGTCTGGATGACGGTCATTGAGTCCACGGCCCTGGCAGCTGTAGGCGCGGTGGCTGGTGCCGGACTGTACGCCTGCGCGGCTCCGTTCCTGGGCCTGATCCAGTTCCGCGGTCAGGCGATCGGCGGCCACGCGTGGTTGTCCGTTCCTTCCATCCTGGGCTGTGTCCTGGCGGTCTGCGTTCTCGCAGCGGCGAGCGCCGCGTTGGGACTGCGGAAGGTGGTGGTGACGCCGCTGGGCGTCCGGACCAGGCAGACGGCCGACGGCGCCCATTGGGTTCGCGGTCTCATTGCGGCTGTCGTTGTGGTGACCGGAGTGGTGGCGATGGGGATGCTCAGCAGCTTCGGGGCTTTCATTGTGATCATCGCCGTGATGGGCGGCTGCTTCGGTTTGGCCCTCCTGGCGCTGAACCTCATGGGCCCCTGGATCCTGCGCCTGCGGGCATCCTCGCAATTGAAGCGTGCCAAGGGTCCGGAGCAGTTGTTGGCTGCAAGGACCGTACTGGAGAGTCCCAAGGAATCGTGGCGGCAAGTTGGGAGCGTCGCGATGACCAGTTTTGTGGGAGTCTTCGTCGGGGTGGGCATGGCGGTGGCCGACACCATGGGAGGCAGTGCGGGGGACGAAACCGCCCTGCTGGTTCGGGACATCAATACCGGCGTGATGATCACGCTGCTGGGTTCGTTCCTGATGGTGGCATGCTCAGCCGGGGTGAACCAAGCTGCGGCAGTCCTTGACCGGGCCTCGACACTGGTAGCCCTGGACCGGGTGGGAATGCCCCGGAAACTGATGGTGGCGGCACGGGTCAAGGCGGTGATGTCGCCCCTGTTCCTGGTGGCGGGCATTTCCGCAGCCGCTGCCGCGCTCCTGGTCCTGCCGCTGACAGGTGCCGTCCTGTTGACCCAGCCTGTGGTGTTCCTGACCATCGGCGGGGTGTTCGCGGCCGGCTTCCTGCTGGTCCGCTTGGCTGTCGCGGCCGGCACTGCGCAGATCGGCCAGGTGCTGGCCCGCCCGGAGCGCTACGCGAGCATGGACTCGTAGCCCCCGGCCCGCGCCGCCCCCACTGCCCGCGCCGAGGTGCCATCCCGGCGGAGCTATTTACAGCCGCACGACTGCCGGATGATGAGCTCGGTAGGCAGGATCTGGTGCTGCAGTTCCTCGCCGCGCCCCTTGCCCACCAGGGCCCGGACTGCCGCCTGTGCCATCGCCTTGACCGGCTGGGCAACCGTGGTGAGGGCCGGCCAACTGTATTCGGCGTCCAGGGAGCCATCGAACGAGACCAGGGCCAACTCGTCGGGAACCCGGACACCGGCTTCGTGGAGGGCGCGAAGAATGCCGATGGCCTGCATGTCATTGCTGGCAAAGATGGCGGTGGGACGGTTCGCCATGGAGAGGAACCGCTTGCCCACTTCGTAGCCTCCGGGACGGCTGAAGGGGCCGTGGAGCATCGGACCGTCCGGCAACCCGGCCTCGCGCAGGGCGGCGAGCCAGCCGACCTCACGGCCATCCAACTGGTTGCCTGTGTTGGTGCCGATTGCCAGGCCGATGTTGCGGTGTCCATGGCCGATCAGGTGACCCACCGCAGCCCGTGCCCCGGCCTCCAGGTCGACTCCCACGCTGTTGAAGCCGGGCGGGGATCCTGCGTTGTTCAGGAGGACAGCCGGGATTTCCGAGGCTTCCAACTCGGTGACATCGGGATCGAACACACAGCTGGCCAGAAACACCCCATCCACCTGCCGGGCGGCGAGGGTCCGGATGTTCTTGCGTTCGCGGGTCAGGCTTCCGTCCGAGTTCGTCAGCACCATGCCGAAGCCAAGTTCGGCCGCGGCGTCCTCCACCGCGTGGGCAAGCTGGGTGAAGAACGGGTTGGTGTTGTCCGGCACCACCACGCCAATGGTTTCGCTGGAACCCAGCTTCAGCGCGCGCGCCGCGGCGTTGGGCCGGTAGCCGAGGACGCGGATGGCTTCGCGGACTTTGGCTTCCGTTGCCGGGGCCACGTTCTTGGGCCCACCGTTCACCACATAACTCACGACGGCGGTACTCACCCCGGCGTACCGGGCCACGTCTTTGCGTGTAACCGGGCCGCGCGGGGTTTGTACAGCTGTTGTTGTCATGGGGTAAATGCTAGCTACTCCACGGGAGCATCACCGAAGTCGCGGATGGGAAGACGCTCCCCGCCCCGAAGCGCGGACTCGTGGGCCACGATGCCGGGAAGGGTGAAGCGGGCAGCCACCCAAGCGTTGACCGGCGGAAGGCTGCGGTTGTTCACGGCCGTCACAAAGTCGTCCACCAGGAATTGGTGGCTGCCCTCGTGTCCATTGGGCGCCCCGAGGAACGCTTCCGGGAGGCGGGACTGGTCGTGAACCGGGGCCAGTCCTGAGATGAAGGCGTCCCGCAGCTCCGGAGCCACGTCAGCCAGTGAGGGATCATCGGCGGACATGGTGGGCTTCGTTTCCACCTGCTCGGATACGTCCTCCACGGTGGACTTGTCCTGCCACACTGTGGTGGTTGCCAGTTGCTCGAAGCTGGCTTCGGTGCCGAAGAAGCGGAACCGGGACTCCCGGATGTGCGAGGGGTAGCCCACGCGGCGCATCTCGTTGGTCCGCATCGCACCGCCGTCGTTCATTTCGAACAGTGCGGTCGCGTTGGAGAAGTCATTGGCGAACATGCTGACGTCCTTGTCGAAGACGCCGTCGCCCCGCTGGTCCTTGACCCCGATGCAGCTCACGCTGACCGCATGTCCGGGCACGGCGCCCAGGACCCCGCCGATGGCGTGCGTGGGATAGAGCATGGGCGGGTAGCTGGCAGTTTCCTTCCACCGTTCCCCGCCACTGTACTGGTAGGCCTCGTAGAAGCCGAGGTCCATGTCGTGGACGTAGTCGCCCTCGGTGTAGAAGATCCGGCCGAATTTGCCGGCTTGGTGCTGCTGCCGGGCGAAGACAGTGGCGGGGTTGTAGTAGCTGGTCTCGCCCATGGCGTAGACCAGTTTCGTCTCGCGGACGGCCTCGATGATGCGCTCGATCTCTTCTTCGGAGATGGCCATGGGAACCGCTGAGTAGACGTGCTTTCCGGCCCGGAGGGCGTGCTCCACCAAGGGCCCGTGCGTCCACCGCTGCGTGAAGATGGCGACAGCATCGACGTCGGACTCCAACAGATCCTCGAAGGAGGCCATGGTGCCGTCCAGCCCCCAGCGCTCCTGCGCTGCGGCGGCGCGTTCAGGCAGCTCGTCCACCGCGTAGACCTCGCTGACACCGGGGTGGAGCTTGAAGAGGTGGGCGAACTGGCTGCCGAACTGCCCGGCGCCCACAACACCTATTGAAAACGTCATTGTTTACCTTTCCTGTGGCTACGGGTGCAGCCGCTTGTCTGTCGCATGACACGTACGGACGAGTTTCGCATCACGATCTACACGAGTCAACAGAAACAACATTTCTGAACATTTTTCATCAAAATCTTGCGTCAGCTCTTGCCAAGCCAAAATCTACTCGTGTAGATTCGCCTCCAGTTGTTACCAGCATCACTCCCACGAAAGGGTCGACGATGACCACGCTCACCAAGCAACCGGATCCGGGGCTCTCGGCCAAGGCGCCGCGGAAGTCACGGAAGCGGGGAAAACCATCCGACGGGTTCCGCGGCATCGGAGACCTGAAGGTCGCACTCTTCTTCATAGCTCCAGCGATGGTCGGATTGATCCTCTTCTACCTCGTCCCCACCATCCGGGGCATCTACCTCAGCTTCACCGAGTACAGCATCCTCGGCGACCCGGAATGGATCGGCGCACGGAACTACGAACGCATTGCCAAGGATCCGCTGTTCTGGAACGCCTTGAGCGTCACGGCGGAATACGTGGTGATCAACATCGTCCTTCAGACGGCGCTGGCCCTGGGCCTGGCAATCCTGATGCACCGCGTCGCAAAGTCGACCATCATCCGCGGTGCGCTCCTGATGCCGTACCTGATGGCAAACGTCATCGCGGCCCTCCTGTGGTTTTGGATGCTCGACTACCAGATCGGCATCATCAACCAAATCATCGAATGGACCGGACTGCCCCGCGTAGCCTTCTTCGGCAGCGAGCAATGGGCCATCCCCACCCAAGCACTCATCAACACCTGGCGGCACATGGGTTACACAGCCCTCCTGATCTTCGCCGGACTCCAGGCCATCCCGAACAGTGTCTACGAAGCCGCCAGCATCGATGGTTCCAAGGCCATGAACACTTTCTGGCGGATCACCCTCCCGCTGCTGCGACCCGTTCTGGTACTGGTCCTGGTAGTAACCGTGATCGGTTCCTTCCAGGTTTTCGACACCGTCGCGGTCACCACAGCCGGCGGTCCCGTCAACGCCACCCGCGTGCTGCAGTTCTACATCTACCAGCGCGCCTTCAACGAGCAGGACTTCGGCTACGGATCCGCCCTGGCTGTCATCCTCTTCCTCATCCTCGCCATCGTCGCTTTTATCCAGATGAAATTCCTCCGCGGCAACCAGTCGGACCTGGACTAAGGACACGCCATGACCACTTTCACCTCACCCACGAACACCGGCCGCCGTCGCCCGTTCAGCCGCCCCTTCAACTGGCGCCGCGCCATCGCCCTGACCCTCCTCACCCTTGCGATCGCCGTCAGCATCCTGCCCTTCTACTGGGTGCTGCGCACGGCCCTGTCCTCCAACGGCTCCCTCGCCGCCAACTCCGCCAACCTGCTCCCGGCCGACTTCAACCTGGGTGCGTTCAAGCGGGTCTTCGGCCTCCAGACTGCCTCCGAGGCCATCGCAGAAGGCGGATCCGGCGCCTCGATCAATTTCTGGCAGTACCTGTGGAACTCCCTGCTCTTCGCCGGCATCACGACAGCCTGCGCGGTGTTCTTCAGCTCCATGGCCGCCTACGCATTCTCCCGGCTGCGGTGGAAAGGTCGCGACGCGGTCTTTTCCCTGTTCCTTGCCACCATGCTCGTCCCGCCGATCTTCACCGCCCTGCCCAATTTCCTGCTCGTGAAGAACCTGGGCCTGCTCAATTCCATGCTCGGACTCGTGCTGCCGTACCTGTTCATGACGCCGTTCGCGATCTTCTTCATGCGCCAGTTCTTCCTGAACATGTCCAGGGAAGTGGAAGAGGCTGCGATGCTCGACGGCGCCAAGCACTGGCGGATCTTCTTCCAGATCATCATGCCCAACGCCGCTGCCCCGATCGCGACCCTGGCGCTGCTGACCTTCATGGGTCAGTGGAACGAATACTTCTGGCCCCTGCTCGTAGGCACCTCCGAGGAATCCAGGGTGCTCACCGTGGGACTGGGGGTCTTCAAATCCCAGTCCCCGCAAGGCGCTCCGGACTGGTCCGGGCTCATGGCCGCAACGCTCGTGTCCGCCACGCCCGTGCTGATCCTCTTCGCCATCTTCGGCAAACGGATCGTCAACTCCATCGGCTTCAACGGCACCAAATAGCTCTCTCCACCTGCTCACGCGGAAACCGGCATGCGCCGGCACGCACCCATCCAGTCCTGAAAGGACCAACCATGATGAACAAGAAGGCAATCGGCGCCGTCGCCGTCGCGGCAGCCGCCGTCCTCGCGCTGTCCTCCTGCTCCGGCGGAAACTCCGGAGGCAGTTCCGGTGGAGACTCTGCCAAGGGCGAGATCAACTACTGGCTCTGGGACGCCAACCAGCTCCCCGCCTACCAGCAGTGCGCAACCGACTTCACCAAAGCCAACCCGGACATCACCGTCAAGATCACCCAGACCGGTTGGGACGACTACTGGTCCAAGCTCACCAACGGCATGGCCTCCGGTACTGCACCGGACGTCTTCACGGACCACCTGTCCAAGTACCCGGACTTCCTCAAGACCAAGCAGCTGGTGGCCCTCGATGACGCAGTCTCGAAGGACAACGTGGACCTTTCCCAGTACAACGAAGGCCTCGCTGACCTCTGGGTGGGCCAGGACGGCAAGCGCTACGGCCTGCCCAAGGACTGGGACACCGTGGCACTGTTCTACAACCAGAAAATGGCCGCCGACGCCGGCATCACCCCGGAACAAATGGGCTCCCTGACCTGGAACGCGCAGGACGGCGGCACGTACGAGAAGGTCATCGCCCACCTCACGGTCGACAAGAACGGCAAGCGCGGCGACGAAGCCGGCTTCGACAAGGACAACGTTGCCGTCTACGGATTGGGCCTCCCGGGTTCCGATGCCGAGAACGCCGGCCAGACCCAGTGGAGCTACCTGTCGGCCACCACCGGCTGGACCACCACAGACAAGAACCCTTGGGGCACCCACTTCAACTACGACGACAAGAAGCTCCAGGACACCATCGGCTGGTGGGCCTCGCTCGCTGCGAAGGGCTACATGCCCAAGCTTGAAACCACCGTTGGCGCCAACGCCGCCGACAACTTTGGTGCAGGCAAGGCCGCCATCAACAGCAACGGCTCCTGGATGATCGGCCAGTACACCAGTTACAAGGGCATCGACCTCGGCATCGCCCCCACGCCCCAGGGCCCCGATGGCAAGCGCGCTTCCATGTTCAACGGCCTGGCCGATTCCGTGTGGGCCGGCACCAAGAAGAAGGACGCCGCCGTCAAGTGGGTGGAATACCTCGGCTCCGCCGCTTGCCAGGACGTCGTAGCTTCGAAGGCTGTTGTCTTCCCGGCCATCACCACCTCCTCCGAGAAGGCCGCAGACGCTTTCAAGGCCAAGAACGTGGACGTCAGCGCATTCACCCAGCATGTGAAGGACAAGACCACCTTCATGCTCCCGATCACGGACAACGCCTCCAAGGTTTCCGGAATCATGAAGCCTGCCGTGGACGCGGTGCTCGCCGGCAAGGCCCCGGCCAGCTCGCTGACAGCCGCCAACGAGCAAGTCAACGCACTCTTCGCGAAGTAGTAACAACCCTCCCGTTGTGGGGCCCGCTCTGCGCACTCTGACGCCCCTCAGGCGCGCAGAACGGGCCCCACAACTTTTTCGTCCAGGGCCCAGAGCCCACCCCAGCTGAAAGTGACTCACAACATGCAACCGCTCCATCTCCGTTCCGCAGGTACCAGCCTGGTGATCAGCACCCACCGTGGAGAGGCTGAGATCACCCACTGGGGAGCAGATCTGGGCGATTCCCTGCCGGACCTTGCCATCCTCAACGAACCCATCCCGCCGTCGTCCATCGACGCCAATGTCCCCGCCGGGCTCCTCCCCCAGGCATCGTCATCGTGGCAGGGCAGGCAAGGGCTCCGCGGCCACCGCATCACCGACGGCGTACCCGGCTTTGACTTCTCCGTTCGCCTGCGCGTGGTGCGTGCGACGACGGACGGCATCACCGCCGTCGTGCTTCAGTCAGATCCCGACGCCGGCATCTCGGTGACCAGCAACCTCACCTTGCACCCGGGCGGGCTTCTCGAAATGCGGCACACTGCCACCAACGACGGCTCGTCGCCTTTCCAGGTGGACGAGCTGGCAACCATGCTTCCGGTGGCGCCGGACGCCGTCGAACTCCTGGACCTGACCGGGCGCTGGTGCCGTGAACGGCACCCGCAGCGGCGGGCGATCCAGCAAGGAACCTGGGTCCGCACCGGACGCCACGGCCGCACAGGCCACGATTCGTCGCTGCTTCTTGCCGCCGGGACCGCGGGCTTTGGCAACCGCCACGGCAAAGTGTGGGCCACTCACTTGGCATGGAGCGGCAATCACGAGCAGTTTGCCGACAGCGTTGCCGATGGCCGGACCATGGTGGGTGGATCCGAGCTGCTTGGATCCGCTGAAGTCGTCTTGCAGCCCGGCGAAAGTTACACGACGCCTGCGCTGTTTGCTGCCTACTCGGACCGTGGGCTGGACGGCATCAGCGAGGCGTTTTACAGCTGGTTCCGCTCGCGTCCGCACCATGTGGGCACACCGCGCCCAGTGGTCCTCAACACCTGGGAGGCGGTCTACTTCGACCACAGCCTGGACACGTTGATCGAGCTGGCGGGTTCTGCTGCCGAGCTCGGTGTTGAGCGGTTCGTCCTCGACGACGGCTGGTTCCGGGGGCGTCGGTCCGACAACGCCGGACTGGGTGACTGGTACGTGGATGAGACTTTGTGGCCCGCCGGCCTCACTCCTTTGATCGACGCCGTGACGTCCCGCGGTATGGAATTCGGGCTCTGGGTGGAGCCGGAAATGCTGAACCTGGATTCGGACATTGCCCGTGAGCATCCCGAGTGGATCGTGGGCCCATCCGCTGCTTCGTACAAGGACGGCGGCCGGCTTCCGCTCGAATGGCGCCAGCAGCACGTCATCGACCTCGTCAATCCCGAAGCCTGGCAGTACGTCTACGACCGGATCGACACCCTGCTGCGCGAAAACACCATCAGCTACCTCAAATGGGACCAGAACCGGGATCTCCTGGAACACGGTCATGGCGGCCGCGCCTCGGTCCATGGGCAGACCTTGGCCGCCTACCGGTTGTTCGATGCCCTCCGGGCGGCGCACCCCACCGTGGAAATCGAGAGTTGTTCCTCCGGAGGCGCCCGCGTGGACCTCGGGATCCTGGAGCGGACGGACCGGATCTGGGCTTCGGATTGCAACGACGCCCTTGAACGGCAAACCATCCAGCGCTGGACCGGCCTGGTGGTTCCGCCCGAACTGGTCGGCGGGCACATTGGGCCGGCCACGTCCCATACGACCGGACGCACCCACGACCTTTCGTTCCGCGCCATCACGGCCTTGTTCGGTCACTTCGGGATGGAGTGGGACGTCCGCTCTGTCACGGGGGCTGATCGCGAGGAGCTCAAGCGCTTCATCGCCTTGTACAAGGAGCACCGCGCGTTGATCCACAGCGGGCGGATGGTGCGGGCCGACGTGCCGGACGAGTCACTGATGGTGCACGGCGTCGTGGCTTCGGAGCACGACGGCGGCACTCCAGCGGGTGCCACCGCGGCGCTTTTCGCTGTGGTCAAGACGGCGACGAGCTTCGCCGAGCGCATCGGGCGGGTGGCGATCCCGGGGTTGGATCCTCTACGTTCCTACCGGGTGGAGCTTCTGTTCCCGACCCCCGTCGATGCCGACTACGGGCACACGTTCATCGAGGCCAAGCCGGCACCGTGGTTGGCTTCCGGGGCAGAGGCTACCGGGCGGTTCCTGGGCGAAGTGGGGCTGCCGATGCCCGTCCTGAACCCGGAGCACGCAGTCCTCCTGCGTTTCACCGCCCTCTGACCCTCAATCACATCCCACGGGCTTCCCGGGAACCCTTACTCACATCCCACAGGCTTCCCGGGAACCCTTACTCACATCCCACGGGCTTCCCGGGAACCCTCACTCACAACCCACAGGCTTCCCGGGAACCCTCACTCACAACCCACAGGCTTCCCGGGAACCCTCACTCACAACCCACAGGCTTCCCGGGAACCCTCACTCACAACCCACAGGCTTCCCGGGAACCCTTACTCACATCCCACAGGCTTCCCGGGAACCCTTACTCACAACCCACAGGCTTCCCGGGAACCCTCACTCACAACCCACAGGCTTCCCGGGAACCCTCACTCACATCCCACAGGCTTCCCGGGAACCCTCACTCACATCCCACAGGCTTCCCGGGAACCCTCGCTCACCGGCAGGGGTTTAGACGGCCTCTGCCAGGTATTCGATGGCCAGCTTGTAGCCCAGGACCCCGGCACCGGCGATGACCGCGTTGCAGACGCCGGAGAGGTACGAGTGGTGGCGGAACTCTTCGCGCTGGTGGACGTTGGTGATGTGGACCTCGACGGCGGGCAGCTGCACCGCCGCGAGGGCATCGCGGAGAGCCACGGACGTGTGCGTGAAGGCCCCGGCATTGATGACGATTCCGACGGCGGTTCCGCGGGCTGCATGGATCGCATCCAGGAGGTCGCCTTCGTGGTTCGACTGCACGCAGTCAACGGTGAACCCGTGGGCAGCGGCTGCCGTCATGGCGAGTTGCTCGACGTCGGCCAGCGTGGAGGTTCCGTACTTCTCGGGTTCGCGCGTGCCCAGAAGGTTGAGGTTGGGTCCATTGATCACAAGGATGGTGCCGCGACCGGCTTCGGTGGCGGGGGTGGCTTCAGTCATGGCTCCCAATCTATAGCTGCTCGCGGGTGTCCGGGAATCACGACCAAAGTATGAGAGAGCACCAAGCTAAAACACTCACCATGTGAGAGAAGAGCCGCTACTTGCGGGTGCACTGCCCGGCGGAGACCGATTCGCTGAGTCCGGGAGCCTGGGCCGCTACCGGTTCCAGATCGGTCATGGTCAAGGCGAATCCCAGGGCGGCGTCCGTGGTGGTCTTGGCGAAGATCAGGCCCGCCACTTGGCCCTGCATCGTCAGCAATGGGCCGCCGGAGTTGCCCGGTTGAACGTCGCCGGCAAGCTTGTACACGAGCTCCGGGGAAGGATTGTTGCCATAAATGTCCGGCACCAAAATGGGCGAAATTCCTTGCACCGTGGCGGGCTTGGACTGGAACGGACCGCCATGCGGGTAGCCGGCGAAAGCGGCGGGGCTTCCGTCAGGCAGGTCCGGGCTCAGAGGCAGAGGGCTGGACTGCAGTCCATCCACGGCCAGGACCGCAATGTCCCGCTGGGGGTCGAAGTAGACCACGCGACCCGGCAACGCACTGCCGTCGGGAACTTCCACAACGGGTTGCGACACGCCCGCCACCACGTGCGCGTTGGTGACGACGCGCCCGGGCGATACTACGAATCCGGACCCGGTCTGGTTCTGACCGCATTCGAAGGCCGTACCGGCAATCTTCAGTACGGATTCCGCAGCTTGGTTCAACGCAGGGGTGTCCGTGGATGCATTGGGAACGGGCACGGGCGTGACGGGGCCGATGCCTTCAATGAGCTTCGGAATGCCGTCGCCGATCACCGTGGAGCGCAACTGCGCCATGGTGCTCTTGACCGGTGTGGGCGTGATGTTGTCGATGTAGCGGATGACGCGGGATTCCGCCAGCTGCTGCGACACGAACGGCACGCCCAGAGAACTGATGCTGAAGGCCAACATGGACATCACCAGCGCGGCAACCACCACACTCACGACGCCACCGATCAGTCGGTCCACGGCATGCAGCGGCTTGATCCGCACCGCGTGGCGGATTTTGCGCCCGATCATGGTTCCCAGCCCATGTCCCAACGCGATAAGTACGACGGCGGCACCCACCGTGGCGGTCAGCCTCCAGCCGCTGTCGGTCACCCAGTTGCTGACGAGAGGTACGGCAATGAACGCGGCGATGGCGCCAACAATGAATCCTGCAATTCCGCCCAAAGTGACCATAAAGCCGTTGCGCAGGCCATAGATCAGGTAGGACAGGAGCATCAAGATCAATGCCAAATCCAATATCGTCAAGCCAAACACCAATGCTCCTCATAGCCGGGTAGCGCCAATTGTAGTTGTGCACCCTGACAGCCAACCGTTAGTCACATCACCTCGGCAGGGCGGTCTTACGCCCCTTTCGTGCCGTCGTTTGGGGCCTGGAACGCCCCAAACCCGCGCCATTTCAGCGTTTCGCGTGCCAAGTACGTCACAGAAGCTCAAAAATTCTGAAACAATGGCTGGAGCGCCACGACCGAAACTTATATTCAGGAGATTTCATGGACATCGAGGTATTGCGCCGCGCACCCCTCTTCGCCACCCTTGACGACGACGCATTCCGCTTGCTGACGGACGAACTCACAGAGGTGGACCTTTCACGCGGGGCTTCCGTGTTCCGCGAAGGCGACCAGGGTGACCAGCTCTACTTCATCGTTTCCGGCAAGGTGAAGCTCGGCCGCACCTCCCCCGACGGCCGCGAGTCCCTGCTGGCCATCCTCGGCCCGGGCGAACTCTTCGGCGAAATGGCGTTGTTCGACCCCAGCCCCCGTACGGCAACGGCCACGGCTGTCTCCGAGACCCGCCTTGCCGGCCTGAAGAACGAGAGCCTGAACGCACTGCTTCGCACGCGTCCCGAGGTCTCCGCACAGTTGCTGCAGGCACTGGCCCGCCGCCTGCGCCGCACCAACGACTCCCTCTCCGACCTCGTCTTCTCCGATGTACCCGGCCGTGTGGCCAAGGCACTCCTGGACTTGGCCGACCGCTTCGGCCGCCCGGCCACCGATGGCGTCCTGGTTGCCCACGAGCTCACGCAGGAAGAACTGGCCCAGCTTGTGGGCGCTTCCCGCGAGACCGTCAACAAGGCCCTGGCCGAATTCGTCCAGCGTGGCTGGCTGCGGTTGGAAGCCCGCGCCGTCGTCATTCTCGACATGCAGCGCCTCCGCCAGCGTTCACGCTAAAGCGCAAGAAAAGCCGCCCCGGTTTGGAACCGGGGCGGCTTTTTTGTTGTCCAGTGAGTAAGCGTCAAGCTCAAGCACGCTGAACGTGAGTAAGCGTCAAGCTCAAGCACGCTGAACGTGAGCAAGCGTCAGCGTTCGCGCTGTGGCTCCCCCGCGACGGTCTTGGCGGCTTCGACTTCGAGCATCAGAATGCCGCCCTCGTCCACCAGTTTGGGCTGGTAGACGTGGGCTTTGCGCTTGTAGCTCAGGTACGCGATGCACCCGTTGGCGTGGGCCATCTTTTCCAGCATGATTTCGGAACCCGGCACCAAAAGCTGCCCAAGGGCCAGGCCCACAGTGTTTGGCTGGGCGATTTCGTCGCCAAGGGCAGACGTCTCGCGGAGGGCAATGGCCTCTGCCGCGGACACCCATCGGCCCCACACCCCTTTGCTGCCAAGGATGCTGGGCTGCTGGTTCACCGGCACGGTTGCGGCAAAGTACCGGGTGTTGAAGCGGGTGTGCGCAAAGTCCGGGCTGAGCCAGTTAACCAGCGGCTTCAGCAGATCCGTCCGCAGGGAAAGCCCACGCTTGGTGAGCATCTCCGTGAAGGACTTCTCCTGGGAGGCCACGGCTTCGCGGGCACGCATCCAGTCCACAGTGGAGTTGGCCTCCACTGTGGAGGAAGCGTCGGGTCCGGCCAACAGGACACCCGTTTCTTCGAACAGTTCACGGATGGCACCCACCACATGACGGCGGGCGAGTCCGACGTCGTCTGTTCCCATCTGCTCAGCCCAATGCTGGGGTGAGGGGCCTACCCAACCGACGGGGTCGTCGTCGGACGGGTCCAGGGAACCGCCCGGGAACGCCACAACGCCCAACGGCGAGGAGCCTGGCCTGTATCCAAGCCAGGTCTCCAAGCCGGAGGGCGAGTCGCGCAGAAGAACAACGGATGATGCGTAGCGGGCGGCCCTGGGGGTCCGCTCGCCGAGTTCAAGCCAGTTTTGTGCTGCCCCCTCAAGTTCGGGAGGGAGGACAAACAATCGGCGGGCAAGCTGCGGCAATTGGGTGAACCGGTTCCTTAGCTGAATTCAGCGATGAGCTCGACCTCTACGGGAGAGTCGAGGGGCAGCACGGAAACGCCGACGGCGGAACGTGCGTGGATGCCGGCGTCGCCGAATACCTGTCCGAGAAGTTCCGACGCACCGTTGATGACGCCGGGCTGGCCGGTGAAGGTGGGTTCGGAGGAAACGAATCCGACGACCTTCACGATGCGGGTTACGCGGTCGAGGTCGCCGATGACGCTCTTGACGGCAGCCAGTGCGTTAATGGCGCAGACGGCGGCGTAGCGCTTGGCTTCTTCGGGATCAACAGTTGCCTCGTCCGAGGCACCCAACTCGCCCAAGGACACCTTGCCCGTAGCTTCGAGTTTGCCGTTAATAAAGGGCAACTGTCCGGACGTGTAAACGTAGTTGCCAGAGACGACGGCAGGGACGTAGGCGGCTACGGGGGCGGCGACCTCGGGAAGGGTCAGTCCGAGCTCGGCGAGACGCTGCTCAACGGCCGACGTCGGGGCGCCGGATTCCGCGGGAGAGGTGGTTTCTGCGGGGGTGGTCATGGTTACTGCTTCTCCCTCTTAAGGTATGCGACAAGGCCCTTGCCATCGGGGCCGCCGACAACCTGGACAAGCTCCCAGCCGTCCTCGCCCCACTGGTCCAGGATCTGCTTGGTGGCGTGAATAATGAGCGGAATCGTGGCGTACTCCCATTTGGTCATGACAGAAAGCCTAGCCCTTGCCGGTAAACTGGAAAACATGGTGACTCGCAAGAACCCCATATTCGATACTGCCACCACCCTCGGAAAGATTTTAGGTTTCCTTGGCGTGAGTGCGATCTGTGGCGTCCTGGTGGCGGGACTTTTGGTCCCCGCCGCTGCCGTCTCGGGCAGTGCCGCAAGTGGTTCAATCCAGTTCTTTGACACTCTGCCGGCGGAGCTCCAAGTGGATCCGCCCAGCCAGAACACCACGATCCTGGCGAAGGACGGTACGCCGATCGCCTCGATCTACGCAGAGAACCGCACCAAAGTTCCGCTGGATTCCATGAGCCCGTTCATCAAGGACGCTGTCATCGCCATCGAGGATAGCCGTTTTTATGAGCACGGCGGCATCGACACCACCGGCATCATGCGAGCACTGGTGAGCACCGCCCGCGGCAACAAGCAGGGTGCGTCCACCATCACCCAGCAGTACGTGAACAACGTCATCAACGAGTCACTGGTGGCGTCGGGCAAGGGTGACGACGTCCTCCTCAACGGTGTTAACAAGGGCGTTGGCGACAAGCTCCGCGAAATGAAGCTCGCGATCGCCCTGGAGAAGAAGTTCTCCAAGGAGCAGATCCTTGAGGGCTACCTCAACATCGTGTTCTTCAACCGCGATGCCTACGGCATCGAAGCTGCGTCCAAGTTCTTCTTCAGCACCACCGCCAAAGACCTGACGCTTCCCCAGGCTGCGCTGCTTGCCGGCCTGGTCAACAGCCCGTCTGCCTTCGATCCGATCACCAACCCGGACAACTCGAAGATGCGGCGCGACCTTGTCCTGAACGCCATGCTGGCCCAGAAGAAGATCACCCAGGCCCAGTACGACGAAGCTGTCGCCACGCCCGTGACCACCAAGGTAACCCCGGCCCGCCAGGGTTGCGCCTACGCCACCATGGCTCCGTACTTCTGCGACTATGTTCTGCACCTCCTGCTGAACAACCCGGCTTACGGTGACACCACGGAGGAACGCGAAAAGCGCGTTATGCGCGGCGGCCTGACCATTCAGACCACGCTCGACCCGACCGCCCAGAACGTAGCTCAGCAGCAGGTTGACGCCACGGCGGGTGCCAACCCGGACAAGTGGGGCGCCTCAATCGTCTCTGTCCAGCCGGGCACGGGACAGATCGTCAGCATGGCTCAGAACACCGTGTGGCTCCCTCAAGAGGGCAAGTTCGATCAGACCCAGAACTTCAACGTGGACGTCCTTGACGCCAACGGCAATGACCTCAACGGCATCGGTGGATTCCAGCCCGGTTCCACGATGAAACCCTTCACGTTCGCCCAGTGGCTGAATGAGGGGAAGTCGATGGAAACCACCATCAATGCTTCCAGACGGAACTATCCGCAGAACTTCCCGTGGAAGAACACCTGTCCGACGCCAGTCGACGGTTTCTACGACAGAAACGTGCCTGGCAGTTTCGACCTTCAGAACTCTGACGAGGGTTACTACAGGAACATGACGGTGCTGTACGGCCTCATGAACTCGATCAACACTGCAACGTTCGCCTCTGCCTCACAGGTTGATCTCTGTGGCATTCAAGGGATCGTAGACGCCACCGGCATCCACGGAGGGCTCCCAACCCGAGACGGCACCGGCAAGGTCACGGATCCAAACCCGCAGGTGCCTATGACTCGACTGTCTAACCTGATCGGTGCAACCCAGACCGCCCCCCTGACCATGGCCGCAGCTTTTGCAACCTTCGCAGCAGATGGGAAGTACTGTGCACCCATCGCCATCACTTCGGTAAAGGACCAATCCGGCGCTGATCTTCCGGCCCAGTCGTCCAGTTGCAAGGACGCCGTGAAACCTGAGGTAGCCCGGGGCGTGGCCTACGCCATGGGCAAGGTGCTGGATCAAGGTTCCGGCTCGCTGATCCGCCCTGCCTTGAACTCCAAGAACTTCCCTGTTGCCGCCAAGACCGGCACCAACGACTCGAACGGCTCCACCTGGGTTGTTGGCTACACCACCGGTCTCGCCACAGCGTCCTGGTTCGGAGACCCGTTGGGTGACCAGTCGCGCTACGGACGCAATCTCACTGTCAACGGCAAGTTCTACGAGTTCGTTGACGGTTACATGATCGCCGGCCCGCAGTTCACCAACTACATGTTGGCCGTCGCTCCGGCCTACGGCACCAACCCGTTCCAGCAGCCGCCGTCCAACCTGACTGGTGCGCCGACACCGCAACGCAACAACACGCCGTCGAACACCACGCCGTCCGCGCCGAAGCAGGCACCAAACCCCGCGCCGTCCACCGGAACCGGCAACAACGGTAACGGCAATGGAAACAGCGGCGACGCCCCCGGCAAGGACTAACGAGTGACGTTCGCTGATTCACTGGCAAACCGCGCCCGTTCCTTCGGGCGCGGTTTTGCCGTCACTGCAGCAGTCGGCGCAGCCGCAGGTACTGCGGCTGCCGCCTACGGGTGGTGGGAGAAGGACCAGTTCGAGGTACGCCGCGAAACGTTGCCGATTCTCCCTGAGGGCTCGGCACCCCTTCGTGTCCTGCACCTGAGCGACATCCACTTTGTCCCCGGCCAAGTCAAGAAGACGCAATGGCTGCATTCCCTGGCGGACCTCAAACCCGATCTTGTAATCAACACGGGCGACAACTTGAGCCACACCAAGGCCATTGACCCCCTCATCCAGGCCTTGAGGCCCCTGATGGAGTTCCCCGGGGTCTTCGTTCCAGGTTCCAACGACTACTACGCGCCGCGGATCAAGAACCCGGCGGGCTACTTCCGTGGTCCTTCGAAACCTAAAACCGAGCCCCTCCAGCTCGACTGGCCCAAGCTCCGCTCCGCCTTCGGCATGAGTGGCTGGATCGACCTCACCAACCGTGCCCAGTCTGTGGTCCTCAACGGCCTGCGGTTCGATTTTTCGGGCGTCGACGATCCCCATTTGGGGCGCGAACGCTACGCCGGCTGGCCCCGCGGCACCGTGAACCAGGATGCCCGGCCGCACCTCAAAGTCGCCGTGATCCACGCTCCCTACCAACGCGTGCTGGACCACTTCACGCAGGCGGGCGCTGACCTGATCATCGCCGGTCACACGCACGGTGGCCAGATCTGCGTCCCCGGCTACGGCGCTTTGGTCTCCAATTGCGACCTCCCCACGTGGCGCGCCAAGGGCCTCCACGATTGGGAAAGCAACGGATTCACGACGCCGGTGAACGTCTCGGGCGGCATCGGCACCTCGCGCTTCGCCCCGGTCCGCATAGCGTGCCGCCCGGAGGCTGTACTGCTGACGCTCACGCCACGCAACTGAACCTCGCGCAGCATTACGAATCCCAATAACTGGGTCAAACATTTCACCTGGGGTGCGTGGTCCTGTGAAACGAATCACGCCATGGCATAGGGTAGTTGCTACGGGAAACTACCTCCGCACCATCTGAAGATCCAGCTGTTGAGAAGCGGGCATGTCCAAGCAAACCTCATTTTTCACCTCCGTCGGCCGCCTGTACCCTCACGTACGGCCCATCCTCCCGCGCCTATTCATGGGCCTGATCTGCGCTTTGCTGGCCAGCATTGTCGCGCTCACCATCCCGCAAGTCCTGCGGGTCTTGGTCAACAACTCCTTGCAGCCCGGCGGTTCCACGGACGCCGTCTGGATTGCCGCCGTCGTGATCCTTGCTCTGGGCATCGCCGAAGCAGGACTGGTGGCCTTGCGCCGCCAGTTCGTGATCAACCCGGCCACCACCGTGGAGACCCGGATGCGCGTGACCCTTTACGGGCACCTGCAGGAGCTCACGGTGGCGTTCCATGACCGCTGGGGTTCCGGGCAGCTGCTCTCCCGCGCCATGACGGACCTCAGCTTCCTGCGCCGTTGGATGGCGTTCGGCGCGATCATGCTGGTGGTCACGACGCTGACGGTGATCATCGGCGTCGGCGTGATGTTCTCCATGAGCTGGCAGCTGGCGCTCATCTTCCTCGCCGCCGCGGTGCCGATCATGATCAATTCCTTCCGGTTCCGGCGGCGCTTCAGCCTGGTGGCCCGGCTCAGCCAGGACCAAGCCGGCGACCTCGCCACCACCGTGGAAGAATCCGTCCACGGAATCCGCGTCCTAAAGGCGTTCGGACGGAGCCGCGAGGCACTGGAGAACTTCAATGGCCAGGCCGAGGAACTGCGCCAGACGGAGATCGCGAAAGCCAAGCAGCAGGCCGGTTTCACCTTGGTGGTGACACTGCTGCCGGAACTCGCCTTGGGTGTCGGGCTGGTGGTTGGCGTCATGCTCGCCGCGAGCGGTCAGCTCAGCATTGGTGCCTTGGTCGCCTTTTTCGCGACCGCAGCCGTGGTGGCTACCCCGGTTGAATTCTCCGGCATGCTCTTGGCCATGGCGCTCACGGCCAAGACCGCGCTGGACCGGCATTTCGAGGTCATGGACACCGAGAACACCATCACCTCCCCGGAGACGGCCGTGGTGCCGGAAACCGTCAAGGGTGCCTTGCGCTTTGACCATGCGGGTTTTGGGTTCGACGACGGCGGCACCCTCCTGCACGACATCACCCTGGACATCCGTCCCGGCGAAACCATGGCCCTCGTGGGCATCACGGGAAGCGGCAAGAGCGCGCTGCTTCAACTGGTCCCCCGCCTGTACGACGTCACCTCCGGTGCAGTAACCATCGACAGCGTGGATGTCCGCGACTTCGACATCGACGAACTCCGCAAGGTGGTTGCAGTGGCGTTCGAGGACACCACGCTCTTCTCCAGTTCGGTGCGTGACAACGTGCTGCTTGGTGCATCCGATCCCAGCGACGCAGCCTTGGACGAGGCATTGGATGTGGCGCAGGCACACTTTGCCTACTCCCTGCCGGACGGCGTGGACACCCTCATCGGAGAGGAAGGCCTGAGCCTGTCCGGTGGCCAGCGGCAGCGCATCGCCCTGGCCCGCGCCATCGCCGCCAAACCGAAAGTCCTGGTGCTGGACGATCCCCTGTCGGCATTGGACGTGAATACCGAGGAGCGCGTGGAAGCCCGCTTGCGTGAGGTCCTGCGGGAGACCACCACGCTGATCGTGGCGCACCGTCCCTCCACCGTGGCGTTGGCCGACCGGGTGGCCTTGCTCGAAAACGGGACCATCACCGCCGTCGGAACCCACACGGAACTGCTGGCCGAAAACGACCACTACCGTTACGTCATCGCCAGCCTGGATGCCGGTCCGAAGGACCTTGATACAGAACTGGACGAACTCGAAGAAGCTGAGGAGGCCCGCCGGTGAGCGCCACCACCTTTGGCACCGCCAACGAGGACAACACCCACCTCAGCAAAGCAGACAGCAAAGCCGTACGACGCCGGTCACTCGCCTTGCTTGCCTCGCTGATCCGCCCGGTGCGGTTGCGGTTTTGGCTGACGATCGTGATGGTGGTTGTTTCGCAGCTCACCCGCGTAGCGGGGCCGGCACTGATCGCTTTTGGGATCGACAACGCCTTGCCGGCACTTCAGGCAGGCGACAACGGGCCCTTGGTGCTGGCTGGGTCCCTCTACCTGGCCGCTGCGATCGCCACGGCCGGAATGACCGCGCTCTACGTGACCTCCACGGCCCGGTTGAGCCAGGCGATGCTCCTGGACCTGCGGCTCCGCGTTTTCCGGCACACCCAGCGCCTGAGCCTGGAATTCCACGAGAAGTACACCTCGGGACGCATCATCGCCCGGCAAACTTCGGACCTGGAAGCGCTGCGAGAGCTGTTGGATTCCGGGGTTAGTTCGCTCGCCTCCGGCATGCTGTTCATGCTGTTCACGGCATTCACGGTGTTTGCCTTGGATTGGCGGAGTGGCCTGATCATGCTCGCGGCCGGTGTCCCCATGTTCTTCCTGGCGCGTTGGTACCAGAAACACTCGCAGATCGCGTTCCGGGAATCCCGGGTGGTCTCCGCCCGGTTGATCGTGCACTTTGTGGAGACCATGACGGGTATCCGTGCTGTGAAGGCGTTCCGCAAGGAGCGCGAGAACGCGGACCGCTATGGCCAACTGGCTGAGGACTACCGCAAGAACACTGTCCGCTCCATCAACCTGAACGGCATTTTCCAACCCGGACTGGTGCTGATCGGTAACGTGTGCGTGGCTGTGGTCCTGCTGTTTGGCGGCTTCCGGGTGCTCAGCGGCGACCTCGCAGTAGGCGTCCTGCTCGCCCTGATCCTCTCCACCAAACGCTTTTTCCAGCCGGTGGACCAGATGGCCATGTTCTACAACTCCTTCCAGAGTGCCCAGGCAGCGCTGGAAAAGGTGTCCGGACTCTTGGAAGAAGTACCCACCGTCCGTCCGCCGAAAAACCCGGTGCCTCTGAAAAGCTCACGCGGGGAGATCGACTTCAAGGGAGTGGAGTTCGGCTACAGCGACGGCCAGTTGGTTGTTCCTACCTTGGACCTGCACATTCCGGCCGGGCAGACGGTTGCCTTGGTGGGACAGACAGGTGCCGGTAAGTCCACGCTGGCCAAGCTGGTGGCCCGCTTCTACGATGTCACGTCCGGCGCCATCACCTTGGATGGGGTGGACCTGCGGGATCTGGCGACGACGGACCTCCGCCGGGCCGTGGTGATGGTGACCCAGGAGGCCTTCCTCTTCAGCGGTTCGGTTGCCGATAACATTGCTTTGGGTCGCCCCGAGGCTTCCCGCGCCGAAATCGAAGCCGCCGCCGCAGCAGTTGGTGCGCACGAGTTCATCACGAGCCTGCCCGAAGGCTACGACACGGACGTCAACAAGCGCGGCGGCCGTGTGTCGTCGGGTCAACGGCAGCTCATCGGTTTTGCCCGGGCCTTCCTTGCCGCGCCGGCCGTGTTGATTCTGGACGAAGCTACATCCTCCCTGGACATTCCTTCCGAGCGGATGGTCCAGCAAGGACTGGCTCATCTCTTGGAGGGAGTCGCAGGCGGGAACGCTGCCCGAACGGCCATCATCATTGCCCACCGCCTTTCAACCGTGGAGACGGCCGACCGGGTGCTGGTGGTCCACGACGGGCGTATCGTCGAGGACGGGACGCCCGCCGAGCTGATCAGCGGCGGCGGACGCTTTGCGCAGTTGCACGGGGCTTGGCGGGACTCACTGGTGTAGTCGTGGTGCCGGGTGCGGGTGTGGCGAGGGACACCCTCTCCCCGATTTCGCATCACGGGACGTTTCGGCTATTCTTGAACAGTTGCTTTCGCAGCGGATCGGGATGTAGCGCAGCTTGGTAGCGCGCTTCGTTCGGGACGAAGAGGTCGCAGGTTCAAATCCTGTCATCCCGACCAAACACGAAAATGGCGTCGAGAAATCGGCGCCATTTTTTGTTGCCATTTCTGTCCAAGTCCAGCCGCTTTCGTCGCGGTTATCCACAGGCTGCGCTTTTCTGTTGGCACGGGAGAACGCTGTCACTACGCTGTCAAGGGCCAGCGCAGCATCCTGGCGCCATCGACATCGGGTTCTAGGAAATCGCAGAACGGGCAGGGCCAGAGAATGCAGACAGAATTTATCCAACTCATCGTCGTCCTGGGCGCCATGGGAGCCCTGCTCATCGTCATGGGGTCGATCTGCATCAAGGGCAAGCTCCCCATGAACTCCCTGATCGGGATCCGTTTGCCGGCCACCACGGTTTCCGAGGAAGCGTGGATTGCGGGCCACAAGGCAGCAGGTCCCTACGTGATCATGGGAGGCATCTGCTCTGCTGCAGGTGCGGCGGCCATACTTCTGTTTCCCACGCTGGACCCGCCAACCCTGGCTTCGATCACCGCAGCCGGGGTGGTGCTGTTCATCGTCGTTGCGGCCTTTGTGGCTTCGGGTGCTGCCAAACGTGAATCGTTGAGCGAATGAATATTCCCGGCGCCATTGCACGCCAAAATGGGCAAAAGTAAAACCCCGGGGCATCGCTCGTCACGCCCCGGGGTTTTACTAACTACAATTGATTTACATTGGATCCGGCCAGTTACCGATGGACATCGGCGTATAGGTGGTGTCCGCTGACTTGGTCGGCGCAGCAATGCGCATGGGATCAGGCCAGTTGCCGATGGCGCTTACGGTGGAGGAGTCTGCTGCCGAAGCGGCAGAGACGACTGCGGGAACTGCAACCGTGGCGGTCAGTGCGCTTGCCAAGGCCACTGACGCGAAGATTTTCTTGAACATGATGTACCCCAATGCGAGTCGGATTCGTTACGGAAATTGCGCGGTCCCTGTTGACATACATTGTAAAATGTTTTCCACAGAGACTGTCAAGGTTTTGGTCAAAAGACACCTGTAGGAGGGACCCGTGGGAAACGGATTCGGCGAGAAACTACGTGCCGAACGGCTCGAACGCGGGTTAACGCAGGCAGAGCTCGGCAAGAACCTTTACTCGCCCAGCTACATTTCACTGCTGGAAACCGGCAGGCGCGAACCTACGGCAGAGGTCATCGAAGAGCTGGCCCGCCGGCTGGAACTGGCTCCCAAAGCGTTGGAAGCGTGGAGCCAACCCGTCTCCGTCAGCGATGCCGAGTACGTCCTGGCCGGCCTGTACGCCCGCCAGGCGTGGGACCTGCGGGACTACCAACTCGCCGCGAGCCACGCCGCCACCGCAGCACAAATAGCCCTCGAGGCCAAGAACAACAGCGCCTGGTGGAACATGACCTATATGCAGGCCGAGTGCGTGATGAAGCAAGGCCAGCTCAAGGAATGCCAGCAGATCGTTGAGCACCTGCTGGAGCACCCCATGGCCACCGAATCCGCCGGCCTCGGAGTACGCGCCTGGCAGATGCTTGCCGCCGTGTGCCACGGACAAGGGCAGCTGGCCACCGCCGTCGAGCATGCCAAGCAGGCAGTGAAGCTCAGCGAGCAACTGCCCAAGGGCTCCACCCTCATCATTGGCGCGCACCGCGCGCTGATCGGTGCATTGGCTGAGAGCGGCAAGCTGGATGAGGCCTGGGAGTATTGCCTGGCGATGATCGAGCACATGGACGAACATTCCATGTCCCAGTTGGCCGGTGAGGTCGCGTGGGTGGTGGGCAACGTCGCTTTCATGCGCCACGACTACGTGGAGGGCATCAAACACCACGAACGCGCCGCCAAACTGCTCTCCCCCGCCAATGACATCGAGCTGTGGGCCCGCTTCAACAAGGCTTCGGCAGCGGTACGCCTGTCTTCCGGCATCGTGGAACCGGAAACCCTGTCCGCCATTGAACGTGCAGAACTCGCGCTGTCGATCGTCGGAGGCAACAAGACGGACCAGTTGGAGGTCGCTTTCATCCGCGCCCGGTGGCTCTATCTCACCGGCGACATTCCGGCCGCCGTCGAGAAACTCCGCGAAATCCATACCGACCGCAAGGTCTTGGCCCGCCACACGGCCGGCGAAGTTTCACTGCTGTTGGGTAAGTCGTTGAAGGCCGCAGGAGAAGCGTCGGAAGCTCTGAAGTTCCTGGAGGAAGCCCAGCACGACTTCAGCGCCGCGGGAGCCTCTGACAGGGTCCAGCAAGCCATGGACGCCGTCCTGGAGATCCGCCTGGCCGAGCGCCGGGCTGCCAAGGAACACTCCCAAGCCTGATTAAACAAGTGAGTCGCAGTTCATGCCGTTGAGAGAACTCAAAACGACATGAACTGCGACTCAGTTGGGTGCTTTACGCGAACGTGCGGCCCGTGAGCTTCTCGTAAGCCTCCACGTAACGGGCACGGGTGCGCTCCACGACGTCGGCGGGAAGTGCCGGCGGCGGGGTGTCCGAGGACCTGTCCCAGCCGGATTCGGCGGAAGTCAGCCAGTCACGGACGTACTGCTTGTCATACGAGGGCTGCGACTTGCCGGGCGCGTACGTGGACGCATCCCAGAACCGCGAGGAATCCGGCGTAAGGACCTCATCCCCAAGGGTGATCACACCGGTGGCGGCGTCGATACCGAATTCCACTTTGGTGTCGGCCAGGATGATGCCGCGTTCACGGGCGATCTCCTCGGCGCGGGTGTAGATCTTCAGCGTGAGCTCGCTCAGGCGGGCAGCAATGTCATCGCCCACCATCGCCACGACGTCGTCGTAGGTGATATTGACGTCGTGCTCGCCAACCTCGGCCTTCGCAGACGGCGTGAACAATGCCTTCTCCAGGCGGGAGCCATCAACCAGGCCCTCAGGCAGCGGGATCTCGCAGACGGTGCCGTGTTCCTTGTACTCGGCCAGGCCCGAACCCGTCAGGTAGCCGCGGGCGATGCATTCCACCGGGAACATGTCCAGCTTCTTGCAGATCATGGCCCGGCCCTCGACCTCGGCAGGCACTCCGCCTTCGACTGTTGAGGCCAGCACGTGGTGCTCAACGTCCAACTGCTCGAACCACCACAGGCTCAGCTGGGTCAGGACGCGGCCCTTGTCCGGGATCTCACTGCTGAGGACGTGATCGTAGGCGCTGATGCGGTCGCTGGCGACAACCAGGACGCATTCCTGGCCGATCTTCTCCGTGATCGCTTCATCGGCGGGGACGTAGAGGTCCCGGACCTTGCCGGAGTAGACGTGGGTCCAACCAGGGAGATCCAGGGTCTCGGTCTCGAAACCGCCTGCGGGAAGGGATTCAGTCATGCTCAGGCCTGCACTTTCGGGATGGTGCCGGTGGCCGCGTACGGCACCCGGATTTCGCCGCGGGCGGCCTTGCCTGCGATGTCCGTACGGAACTGTGAGCCTTCAAGCTGAACCAGCTCGACGCCGTCGTACGCTTTCTCGCGGGCCTCCACCAGATCCGAACCGAGCGCCACAACCGCCAGGACGCGGCCGCCGGCGGAGACAACCTTGCCTTCGTCGTCCAGCTTGGTACCGGCGTGGACCACGTGGACACCATCCAGTTCGTCGACCTTCTTCAGGCCACGGATGCGGTCGCCCGTGCGGGGTGCGTCAGGGTAGTTCTCGGCAGCAACGACGACGGCGACTGCCGTGTCCTTGGACCAGCGCAGCTCTTCGGCGGTGTCCAGTTCGCCCTTGGCAGCTGCCAGCAGCAGCGCACCGAGCGGCGTCTTGAGGCGTGCCAGGACAGCCTGGGTCTCCGGATCGCCGAAACGGACGTTGAATTCGATGACGCGCGTGCCGCGCGAGGTGAGGGCCAAACCGCAGTACAGGACGCCGATGAAGGGCGTGCCGCGGCGGGCCATCTCGTCCACGGTGGGCTGGGCGACACGGTCGATGACTTCCTGGACCAAGCCTTCGGGGGCCCACTCCAGCGGAGTGTAGGCACCCATGCCGCCGGTGTTGGGGCCTTCGTCGTTGTCGAAGATGCGCTTGAAGTCCTGTGCCGGGGACAGCGGGACCGTGGTCCGGCCGTCGCAGAGGACAAACAGGGAAACTTCGGGGCCGTCAAGGAATTCCTCGATCACCACGGTTCCACCGGCGTCGAAGCAGGTCTGCGCGTGCGCCAGGGCCTCCGCGCGGTCCTTGGTGACAACGACGCCCTTGCCTGCGGCCAGTCCGTCGTCCTTGACGACGTAGGGAGCGCCGAAGGTATCCAGGGCGTCTGCGGCTTCCTCGGCGTTTTCGGCCACCCGGGCCATGGCCGTGGGAACGTTCGCTTCAGCCATGATCTGCTTGGCGAACGCCTTGGAAGCTTCCAGCTGGGCGGCTTCCTTGCTGGGGCCGAACACCGGAATGCCGGCCTCGCGCACGGCATCGGAGACACCGGCTGCCAGCGGCGCTTCCGGGCCAACAACCACCAGGTCCACGCCAAGCTTGGTGGCCAGGGCGGAGACGGCTTCCGGGTTGTTCCCGTCAATAGCGTGCGTGGGCACGAGTTTGCTGATGCCCGCGTTGCCGGGGGCCGCGTGGACCTCGGAAACGTTGGGGTCTTCAAGCAGAGAGCGGACAATGGCGTGTTCGCGGCCGCCTGGGCCAATGACGAGTACCTTCACAGTCTTCAAGGGTACTTTGTGTGGAGCGCTCGGCCTAAGCTGTGTCACGCAGCGGACCCGGCGCGCACCCGCCTGGCCCGGGAACCACCCCGCCACGCCTAGACTTGCTTCATGCCCATGAGTTCGCATGAAACGTTCAACGTTGAGACCGCCGTCGAACTGGCAGTGATCGAACGCAGTGGCTTCATCGAGTCCCGGCACATAGGTGCGGCCGTGGTCCTCGCGGGTGACGGTTCCGTTGTCACCCGCCTCGGCGACATCGACGCTCCCGTCTTCGCCCGGTCAACCCTCAAGCCCTTCCAAGCCCTCGCCTCCATGCAATCCGGAGTTCCGCTGCGCGGTGCGCAAGTGGCCGTGGCGTGCGGAAGCCACACCGGATCCCTGGACCACATGGACGTGGTGGAGGGAATGCTCAAAGCGGCCGGCGTTCGGGAGGAACACCTGCAGTGCCCCACCGCCTGGCCCCAGGACGAGACAGCCCGGAACTGGCTGGTCCGGTCTGAGCGCGGGCAGTCCAAGCTCGCCTTCAACTGTTCCGGCAAGCACGCAGCCTTCCTGTGGGCGTGCACCGAAAACGGCTGGGACCTCCGCAGCTACCTCGAACCGAACCACCCCCTCCAGCAAAGGGTGCGTTCCGTCATCGAGGAATACAGCGGCGAAACCATCTCACACCTGGGCATCGACGGCTGCGGCGCTCCTGTTGCCGCGCTCTCGCTGACCGGGTTGGCCCGTGCCTACTCCCGCCTGGCCAAGTCCCCGGGCGATAAATCCTCCAACGCCCGCGCAGCCACCATCGCCACGTCCATGCTGGATTACCCGTGGGCCGTCCAGGGCAAGGGTGAGTCGAACGCCGTCGTCATGGAAGAGCTGGAGGTTCTGGCCAAGATCGGTGCCGAAGGCGTCCTGGTCCTGGCCACCCCCACCGGCGCCACGGTGGCAGTCAAGGTTCTGGACGGCAACCTCCGCGCCACCACCCTTGTGGGACTGACCCTGCTCGCCGTGAGCGGGGCGGTGGACATCCCGGCCGTATCCAACGTCCTTGAACGGGTGGTGGAGCCTGTTCTGGGTGGCGGTCATGAAGTGGGCAGGATCCGGCTGGGCCACGCAGTCTCTGCCCTGCTGGACTAGTAGTTAAGAAGGAAAGAACCCATGGCTGTTGCACGACGCCGCGTCGACATCTCCGAGGGCCAGGCTGCGCTGGCTGCCTGGCAAACCGCCGTCGGGCCTTCCAGTGGTGAAGCCGCCGGTGAGCGTGGCACCGCTGCCGGGACCACGCCGTCGCGCGCTGTGATAGCGACGGCGGTCCGCTACACGCTGGAAGAAGTCACCGCGCGTGCGCCCGGCAATTCAGTGGAGGTCCGCGTCCCGCCGTTCGGCGTCACCCAATGCGTGGAGGGGCCCCGGCACACGCGCGGCACTCCCCCGAACGTCATAGAGACCGACGCCGACACCTGGCTTGGTTTGGTGACCGGCAGCATCACCTGGGCCGACGCCGTTTCGGCCCACAAGGTGACCGCCTCCGGTTTGCGCGCCGATCTTTCTGAACTGCTGCCCCTCTAAACGAGTTTTTGTACAGCTGATGCCCCTAAGACCACGTCTTAGGGGCATCAGCTGTACAAAAACTCGCCAGGTCAGTCAGGGCAGACCGGGGTGGACGGTTGCCCGGGCTTGCTCATCTCGAACTGGGGGATGTCGTCCGCTGCAGGTCCGCCGCGGAACTTCGGGGAGGGCTGCTGGCCGGTGCTGATGCGTTCCAGCTCCTGCTGTGCGTAAACCTCTTCCTTGCCGAGCATGATGGCCGTGTCCTCGTTGGTGATCTCGCCGTTGAAAGCGCGGACCATGACGCTGCGGTCGAACTGGCCTTCCCACTTTGCGACGACGAAGGTCGCTACGCAGTTGCCCAGCAGGTTCACCACGACGCGCATGGAGTCCATGAGGCGGTCGGCTCCGAGGAGGAGCGCCACGCCGGCTACCGGGAAGATACCCAGTGCGGCCGCGGTGGCGGAGAGTGCCAGGAAGGACGAGCCGGGAACGCCCGCCATGCCCTTGGAAGTCAGGAGCAGCACACCCAGCGCAGCCAGTTGCTGGCCGAGGTCCAGGTTGTGCCCGAACGCCTGGGCCAGGAACAACAGGGAGATGGAAAGGTAGATCGCTGCGCCGTCGAGGTTGAAGGAGTAGCCGGTCGGAACCACGAGACCGGTGGTGGCACGGGAGCAGCCGGCGTTGGTCAGCTTGGTCATGATGCGTGGCATGACAGCTTCGGTGGAAGCCGTGCCGAGAGCCAGCAGGAACTCCTCCCGGGTGTACTTCAGGAACTGCCACAGCGGAACGCGGGCGAAGCCCCAGGCCACGAGGAACAGCAGGCCGATGAAGACGATCGCGGCGCCGTAGCAGGACGCTATCAACAGGGCATACGTTCCAAGGGTGCCCACGCCGTACTGGCCAATGATGAATGCCATGGCACCGAAAGCACCGATGGGGGCCACCTTCATGATCCAGGACATGATCTTGAAGATCAGCTCCAGGACAGTCTCCATGAGGCTGATGACCGGGAGGCAACGGTCCCGGCCGATGACCACGATCGCGGCGCCGAAGAAGACCGAGAAGAAGAGCACCTGGAGCAGGCTGTTGTTGGCGAAAGCGCCGATCACGCTGACGGGAATGACATCCAGGATGAACGCTGCGGCGTCCTTGGGAGGCGCGTTGCCGGTCTTGGCGTTCAGTGCGTCCTGGGAAAGCGTTGAGGGGTCAATGTTCAGGCCGGCACCCGGCTGGACAATGTTGCCGACGATGAGCCCGAAGACCAGGGCGAAGAGAGTGGCGCCGGTGAAGTACAGGAGGGCTTTGACCCCGACCCTTCCGACCGCCTTGACGTCGCCCACTGCCGAGATGCCTGTGACGATCACGAGGAAAATCAGCGGGGCGATGATCATTTTGATGAGTTGAATGAATCCATCACCCAGTGGCCGGAGTGCGGACCCGATGTTCGGCCAGAAATGACCGATGAGCACACCTGCGACGACGGCGATCAGGATTTGAAAAAAGAGCGACTGGTACAGCCGCTTTTTCTTCTGCGGGGCCGAACTCGCCTTCAGCGCCGCGGGGTCTGGGATCTTCATTGATCTGAACCAATCAGTTTGGGAACAGCCCCTCGTTTTGGGGGGATGTTTTCAATGTAAGCCCGGTCACACCATTCCGCAAGGGGAAATTCGATTTCCATATTGTGGAAGTCACAATTGGTTTTTTGTGCAGGTGATGCCCGCATGAGGGGTGTTTAGGGGCGGGAGCTGTACAAAAACTGCGCTGCCCAGCCCTGCTTGCGGAGGGCCTGCGCCACCCGGGCAACCACCCACCTATGCCCCTGCCGCATGTCGATCCTGTTGATCTTGACCTGCCGCCAACCGGCGTCTGCAACCCGCTGGTCCCGATAGGCGTCAAGCGCCTGCTGTTCGGGAGACAGATGATGAAGGCCTTCATACTCCAGGCAAATGCGATATTCAGGGCATCCCAAGTCCGTCCACACAGGCCGCCCCAGGGCATCCATCACTGGACAGTTGGGCATAAACGCCGGCAAGCGGGCGTCCTCCAGCATGAGTCTCAGCTTGGTTTCCGGCGGGGAGTCGACACCCACCCTCAAGTCGTCGAGCGCCAAGCGGGCTTTGCGAACACCATGGACACCGTTGGCCCGCGCAACGAACGCGCGTAGTTCGGACAAGGAAACCATCGCTACCCTTGCCGGACCGAACGTGCGGGTATGTTCGCTGACAATGGCGTCGCCGGCCACCACCAAGTCTTCAATCGGCAGCATGGTGGCCAGGTCCACCCATGTACGCGCCACGGACGTGAGCACAACGCCGTCCAGGTCAGCGAGGTCGCCGTCCCGCAACGTCAGCCGGTGACCGGCCACCCCTCTTCGCCGCGGCAAAGAACCACCCCGTGACCGCGACAGGTGGATAAATCTCCCCGGTTCGCGAAAGTGGGGGCCGCTCTTGGGACCCCACGGAACAGGTTCCGCAACTGCGGTCACCGGCCCGCCGTCGTCGGGTTTGAAATGCGCCCAAGGAGGCAACGGTAGTCCCAGTACCTCAGCGGCACTGATGTGGCTGAGGAAATCGCCCTGACGAAGTTCAAGATGGGGCCGGGCGATGTCCAGTAGTGTCTGCGGTTTCTGCGGAATGCGGAGTCCGCGGCTGGGCACCACCAGGTCCGTTGCCCGGAGTCGCTTGGGAGCGACGCCATATTCCGCGGCCTCCTTGATGGTGAAGGCGCGACTCGAGAGGGCAGGGGGAAGAGGCGACAAAGGACGCATGCCCTATTGAGTCACAACGAAGGAGCCGGCGGGACGTTATCCACAGGTCCGCCCGCTCGGCCGCGAGTTTTTGTACAGCAGATGCCCTTAAGGGCCCGATTTAAGGGCGGTAAGTGTACAAAAACTCGCTAGCCGCGGCCCACGAACGGCATTCCGGCAGCAGTGACCACCAAGGATCCAACACTGGCCGTGGCCGGCATGTTGGCCATCATGAGCACGGCGCGGGCAGCATCTTCCACCGGAAACATGGGTTCCACCTTGCGGCTGCCGTCGGCTTGCAAGGCCCCTGAGCCCACGCCGATGGTGTCCATGATCTCCGTACGGGTATTGCCGATATCGATCTGCCCGCACGTGATCCCGAACGCCCGGCCATCAAGCTCGATGCTCTTGGTCAGGCCCGTCATCGCATGCTTGGTGACCGTATAAGCCACAGACCTGGGCCTGGGCGAATGGGCGGAGATGGAACCATTGTTGATGATGCGCCCACCCTGCGGTTGCTGGTCCTTCATGGTCCGGACAGCCTCCGCAGCGCACAACATGGACCCTGTGACGTTGACACGCAGGGTTGCTTCCCACTCGTCAACGCCAATCTCCCCCACGTCCCCGGCCGGTCCGAAGACCCCGGCGTTGTTGAACAGCACATCCACCCGGCCCCAGCGTTGGCGCACCTCCGCGAAAAGGCGCGCGACGTCGTCGGGCACTGTTACGTCGCAGGGAACCGCCAGGGCATCCGGATGGCCGTCGGCGGTTTCAAGCAATTGCGCCTCCCGCCGCCCGGCCAGCGCTACCTTGTTGCCATCGGCCAGCATGAGCCTGGCGACGGCCCGCCCGATACCGGAACCGGCCCCGGTAACGACGGCGACCCTCAGGTCGGCGGGCAGGCTGGAGTCAGTCATGTGGTTGCCTCTCGGGTGGTGCGTTCAGCGCTTTGGCTCAGCGCGCGGCTTCGGCGGCCTGGGCTGCGGTTATCGGCCAGCCTATGACAGTCTTCGGGCGGGGCGTGGCATACGTTCGCACCTTGGACGTGGACAGGCCAAGACGGACCAAGGACTCGGCGATCGTGACCGCAGCAGCAACCCCGTCCACCACGGGAACCCCGGTGCGTTGGCGGATCTGCTCATCCAGTCCGGCCATGCCGCCGCAGCCAAGGACGATCACTTCGGCCTTGTCATTGTGCACCGCTTGCTCCGCCTGGCCCACGATCGCCTCGACCGCACGTTCCGGATACTCCTCGAGTTCCAGCACAGCCATGCCACTGGCGCGGACGGAGGCACAACGCGCTTCCAGCCCGGCGAGCTTGAGCCGGTCCTCGATGAGGGGAACCGCGCGGTCGAGCGTCGTCACCACGGAGTACTTGTGGCCCAGGAACATCGCCGTGCTGGCTGCGGCCTCGGTGATGTCCACGACCGGCACGTCCAGCAGTTCCTGGAGGCCTTCGCGGCCATGCTCGCCGTAGCCGGCTTGGATGACGGCGTCGAACGGTTCCGGATAGTTGACCACGGCGTCCATGACGGCAATCGCGGCCAGGTAGCTTTCGAAGTTGCCTTCGCAGGAATCGGCGCCGAAGCGGGGTGTGATTCCGATGATCTCGGTGCCGGGCGCCGCCACCGCGCGGGCCTGGGCTGCAATGGAATCGGTCATGGATTGGGTGGTGTTGACGTTCGCGACAAGGATGCGCATGGAATGTCCTTTATATCTTTGGTTGACGGCGCTCAGTGCGTGCTGGCGACGGCGATTGGCTCGCCGGAAACGTCCTCGTGGACCTGCTTCTTGTCTGCCACGGCGAAGTACGTGAGCGCAGCGACGCCTGCTCCGATGAACCAGGCGAACGGAGCTGCGGCCGCCAAAGCGGGAATGAACGCGATGGCGATGGCCATGGCAGCGGCCGGAAGCATGGCGATAATGGCCTTGGGGTTGACGCCGCGCTTGTAGAAGTACGCGCCCTTGGGGTCTTCCGAGTACAGCTCCGGAACATTGACCTTGCCGCGCCGGACCAGCCAGTAGTCAGCCATGACCACACCGAACAGCGGGCCGAGCAAGGCGCCCAGGCCACCGAGGAAGTACACGATCACGATGGGGTTGTTGTAGAGGTTCCAGGGCAGGATGACCAGGCCGATGGTGCCGCTCACCCAGGCTGCCTTGCGGAAATTCAAGTGCCGCGGGAAAAGGTTCGTCAGTGCATAAACCGGGGCCACGAAATTGGCCATCAGGTTCACCGCGATAGTCAGGATCAACAGGGCAAGGCAGGCCAGGACCAGCAGGAGCGTATTCGGGATGCTCTGCACGATGTCCGACGGGCTCTGGATGACAGTGCCGTTGATCTTGTACTGGCCGCCGGCCATGACGACGACGATCGCACCAAAGACAAGCATGTTGATGGGGATGCCCCAGAAGTTGCCCTTGACGATGGACTTCCTGGACGTTGAAGAGCGGGTGAAGTCGCAGAAGTTCAGCACGAACGTTCCGTAGATGGATACCCACAGGGCGCCGCCGGCGAAAATGGTGAGCCACATTTCGGTGCCCTCAAGGCCCTTGATGCCGCTCCACTGGATGGCACCGCCGGCTTCGATGAAGACCCACACTGCAATGGCCGCCATCGTCACCAGGATGATGGGGCCGGCGAAGGCCTCGTACTTACGGATCATTTCCATGCCGAAGCTGACGATCACCAGCTGCACGATCCACAGCGCCACGAAGGAGAACCAGCCAAGGGTTGAAAGGCCGAGGATGGAGTTGCTGTCCAGGTCCTTCAGTCCGGGAGCCACGGCTACCAGCAGGACCCGGAGGACCACCGACGCCAGGTACGTCTGGATGCCGAACCAGGCAACGGCAACGGCACCGCGGACGAGGCTGGCGATCTGGGCTCCCCTGATGCCGAAGCTGATGCGGCTCATGACCGGGAACGGGACACCTGTCTTCTGGCCCATGAAACCTGAAAAATTCAGGAGGGCGAACAGAAGGACGGCGCCGATGCCCAGGGCTACCAGGATCTGCCATCCCCCCAGGCCCAGGGAAAACAGCCCGATGGCGAAGGCATAGTTACCCAGGCTGTGGACGTCGTTGGCCCAGAGGGTAAAGATGCTGTAGCTGGTCCACTTGCGGCCCTTGGCCTTGGTGGGGGCGAGGTCGATGTTGTAAAGACTGGGACTGATGGTACGGCCTGCGGCTTCGGAAGCAATCGCGCAAAGATCCGTGTTTCCCACGACCGGGTGGTTGGGGGCACCCGTCTTTGCGTCTTCCGGAGTCTCATTGACGCCGACTGATGAAGTCGTCTGCATCGTGGATCTCCACTTCGTACTGATTCCACATTATGGAATCGAGTTATTGAATAGTGAAAGAACTCTATGACGCAGGTCACGCCCGGTCAAGGCTTCACGCTGTATGCAGGGTCACATTTGGTTGTTTGCCGCCAGGTTTGCGGGTTGACTGTTTCGGATACGTAATCCGTGTTGACGCTGCCCATCGGCGGACGTAATCTCGAATTGCAGAATTTTATTCTCACAATACGAAATTCCTTGAGCGCCCCCCACAGAGCAAGCGCCCAGACATTCAATGAAGAGAGGTTGGACGTGGCTGCAGGAGAAGAGACCTCACACATCCTCAGCGGGTTGACTGCCCAGCTGCCTGATCGTGATCCGGAAGAGACCGCGGAGTGGATTGAGTCCCTTGATGCGTTGATCGCTGAGCAGGGTACCGAGCGGGCTCAGTACATTATGCGTTCGTTGTTGCAGCGTGCTGGTGCCCGGTCGGTGGGTGTGCCGATGGTGACGACCACTGATTATGTGAACACGATCCCGGTGGATCAGGAAGCGCCGTTCCCGGGGAACGAGGAGTTCGAGCGCCGGTATCGGGCGTATATGCGGTGGAACGCTGCGGTGATGGTCCATCGTGCGCAGCGCTCCGATATTGGTGTGGGTGGGCATATTTCCACTTATGCCGGTGCTGCGACGTTGTATGAGGTGGGCTTCAACCATTTCTTCCGCGGCAAGGACCACCCCAGTGGCGGGGACCAGGTGTTTTTCCAGGGTCACGCGTCTCCGGGGATGTACGCCAGGGCGTTCATGGAAGGCCGGTTGAGCGAAGAGGATTTGGACGGGTTCCGTCAGGAGAAGTCCAAGGCCGGGCATGCGTTGTCCTCGTACCCGCACCCGCGGTTGATGCCTGATTTCTGGGAATTCCCGACCGTGTCGATGGGTATCGGCCCGATGAACGCGATTTACCAGGCCCAGTCCAACCGGTACCTGCAGAACCGTGGGATCAAGGACACCTCGGACCAGCAGGTCTGGGCGTTCCTTGGTGACGGGGAAATGGACGAGCCCGAGTCCCGTGGTCTGCTGCAGCTGGCAGCGAACGAGAACCTGGACAACCTGAACTTCGTGATCAACTGCAACCTCCAGCGCCTGGACGGGCCGGTGCGTGGCAACGGCAAGATCATGCAGGAACTCGAAGCGTTCTTCCGCGGTGCGGGCTGGAACGTGATCAAGGTCGTCTGGGGCCGGGAATGGGACTCCCTGCTGGAAGCGGACAAGGACGGGGCGTTGGTGAAAATCATGAACGAAACCCCCGATGGTGACTACCAGACCTACAAGGCCGAGTCCGGCGGGTTCGTCCGTGAGCACTTCTTCGGTAAATCCCCGCAGACCAAGGACATGGTCGCGGACCTGGACGATGAGCAGATCTGGGGCCTCAAACGCGGCGGTCACGACTACCGCAAGGTCTACGCCGCGTACAAGGCAGCGACCGAGTTCAAGGGCAAACCCACCGTGATCCTGGCCAAAACGGTCAAGGGCTACGGCTTGGGCCCGCACTTCGAGGGCCGCAACGCGACCCACCAGATGAAGAAACTGACCATGGAAGACCTCAAAGCCTTCCGTGACCACCTGCGCATCCCGATCAGCGATGACCAGCTCGACGCCGACCTTTACCGGCCCCCGTACTACCACCCCGGCATGGACGCCCCGGAAATCAAATACCTCATGGACCGCCGCGCCGAACTCGGCGGGTTCGTGCCCGAACGGCGCCGCACCCACACCCCGGTCACCCTGCCCGAAGCCAAATCCTACGACGTCGCCAAACGCGGATCCGGCAAACAACAAGCCGCGACCACCATGGCCTTCGTCCGGCTCCTCAAAGACCTCATGCGCGACAAGAACTTCGGCGCCCGGTTCGTGCCCGTCGTCCCGGACGAATCCCGCACCTTCGGCATGGACGCGTTCTTCCCGACCGCGAAAATCTACAACCCCAAAGGCCAGAACTACCTCTCCGTGGACCGCGACCTCGTCCTGGCCTACAAAGAATCACCCGCAGGCCAACTGATCCACCCCGGCATCAACGAAGCCGGCGCCGTCGCAGCATTCACCGCCGCCGGCACCGCCTACGCCACCCACGGCGAACCCCTGGTCCCGATCTACGTCTTCTACTCCATGTTCGGCTTCCAACGCACCGGAGATTCCTTCTGGGCCGCCGCGGACCAAATGACCCGCGGCTTCATCATCGGCGCGACCGCAGGACGAACCACCCTCACCGGCGAAGGACTCCAACACGCCGACGGGCACTCCCCCATCCTGGCCTCCACCAACCCCGCCGTCCGCACCTACGACCCCGCCTACGGCTACGAAATCGGCCACATCATCCGCCACGGCCTCGAACAAATGTACGGCGAGGCCAGTGACGATAAAAACGTCATGTACTACCTCACCGTCTACAACGAGCCCATCACCCAACCCGCCGAACCCGAAAACCTCGACACCAACGGGCTCCTCAAAGGCAGCTACCAACTCGCCGACGCCCCCGAGGCCACCACCGGAAACAGCAACCGCCCCACCGCGAACATCCTCGCCTCCGGCGTGTCCGTCCCCTGGGCCCTCGAAGCCCAAAAAATCCTCAACGACGACTGGGGAGTCGCCGCGACCGTCTGGTCCGTGACCTCCTGGAACGAACTCCGACGCGACGGACTCGACGCCGAAGAACACGCCTTCCTCAACCCCGGCCAACCCACCCGCACACCCTTCATCACCGAACAACTCCACGGCCACACCGGACCAGTCATCGCAGTCTCCGACTACATGAAAGCCGTCCCCGACCAAATCCGACAATTCATCCCCAACGACTTCGCCTCCCTCGGAGCAGACGGCTTCGGCTTCTCCGACACCCGCCAAGCCGCACGCCGCTACTTCAAAAACGACACCCACTCCATCGTCGCCAAAACCCTCCAGTTGCTGGCGGCGAGGGGTGAAGTCGAGGAGGGCGCGCCGTCGTACGCCATTGACCGCTACAAACTGCTCGACGTCAACGCCGGTACCACCGGCGGAGCAGGCGGCGACGCCTGACAACCCGCACTAACGACAGTTGGCGGCAGTGTTCGTGAAGAACACTGCCGCCAACTGTCGTTGTGCTGGTTTCGCCGGACCGGGCTCAGGTGCCCAGGTTCCGCCGGTCGACCACAAAGCCCGTTGCCGCGTTCTCGCGGACTGCGTTGATACCGGCCACCACGGCCTTCAAATTGGGAAACTGCGGCGACACTGCCACAACTGTGCCGTCCTCGGCTGTGAGCCTGAAACGGAATGAATTGGTACCTGCTTTGAGAATCTCGAAACTGCCCGCCATTTTCCCCTGTCCTCACGCGTCGTTGCGTAACCGAGCTGACTTCATAACTCCGTCATCGACCCTAATAGCCAATTCACGGGGCCAACAGCCCTACTCAGCAGTAGTTTGAAACCGATATCGGTAGATCAAATGGAAAGCCACCCAGGAGCTAGAGACCGCATGAACCCCCGCGCGTATGGTGAGGATATGACTCCATCCGGCACGACACCCACCACCGGTGTCCTGCTCGCCGCCGGCGCCGGCACCCGCCTGGGGCGTGGCCCCAAGGCGCTGCTGCCTTTCCGCGCCCGCACGCTGGTGGAAGTCCTGGCCGACACACTGTTCGACGGCGGCTGCAGCGAGGTAGTGGTGGTCCTCGGCGCCGAGGCCGACCGCGTCCGCAGCGCCACGGAGCTGGGCCCGCATACGGTGGTGGATAACCCCGACTGGGCCAAGGGAATGGCCGGATCCTTCCGCGCCGGCATCGACGCCGCCACACCCGGCAACAACATCATGGTGGCCCTGGTCGACCAGCCCGGGTTGACCCCGACGGCGGTGAGCAGGTTGCTGGGCAGCCATCGTCCTGGCCGGGTCACCGCAGCCGCCTACCCGGATGCGTCAGGCCACCTGAAACGCAGGCACCCGGTGATTTTCGACGTCGGCGTCCGCTCCGAGGCGGCCGCAGCCGCCCATGGTGACACGGGTGCGCGTTCCTTCCTCAAAGCCCATCCGGGGTTGGTGGACCTGGTGGACTGCAGCGATCTCTGCTCGGGCGAGGACCTGGATACGAAGGACCAGCTGCATCTTCTGGACGGGTAAATTGGTTCCATGATCCGCATCGAACCTGACGATCCCGCACGCCCTGACGTCCATGCCCTCCTGAGCGAGCACCTGGCCGACATGTTCGCCACGTCTCCGGCCGAGAGCGTCCACGCGCTGGATCACTCCGCGTTGTCCCACGAATCGATCACGTTCTGGACGGCCCGCGAGAACGGCGTGCTGTTGGGATGCGGCGCGTTGAAGAAGCTCTCCGGTGGGCATGCCGAGATCAAATCCATGCGCACAACAGCCAGTGCCCGTGGGCGCGGAGTCGCCACCTTGATGCTGGAGCACATCGTGGCCGAGGCCGGCCGCCTGGGCTACGAACGCGTGAGCCTGGAAACAGGCACCGAGGAGTATTTCGCCCCCGCGCGCCGCCTGTATTCCCGGCACGGCTTCACCGAGTGCCCACCATTCGCCGACTACACCCTGGACCCGAACAGCGTGTTCATGGAGCTCACCGTTTCACCCAAGTAGGGGACAGCAAACGTCGTAATAAAGGCTCATACCGGCGTCTGCTGTCCCCTGGTTGGGTCGCTTGGGTTAGACGGGCGCAGTGGTCCGGTCGCGGAGGGCCAGGTAGATCTTGTCCCGCGCGATGGGCAGCTCACCGAAGCGGACGCCCGTTGCGTTGCGGATGGCGTTGGCCAGTGCGGGTGCCACCGGGTTGAACGGGCTCTCACTCATGGACTTGGCACCCAGCGGACCGGTGGAGTCGTTGGTGGCGGCGAAGTACACCTCGCTCCGGGGCACGTCCGCGAACGACGGGATGTGGTACTGCCGCAAAATGTCCGTGGTGACCCGTCCGGCGTCGTCCACTTTCACTTCCTCGTACAGCACCGCGCCGAGCGCCTGCGCGATCCCGCCCTCGATCTGTCCCCGGCATTGCCGCGGATTCACCACCACTCCGGCGTCGGCTGCCTGCACGCTTTGAAGGATCCGCAGCTCCCCCGTTCCCCTGTTCACGGCGACGCGGAAACCATGGACGTTGAACGCCACCGAACGCGGCGTCCCTCCCCAGTTTCCATCCGTGGCGAGCCGGACGCCTTGCAGCCGGGCGGCGTCGGCGATGTCCTTCAGCGGCACCGAGCGGTCGCCGCACTCCACGGCTCCGTCCACCAGACGGCAATCGCCCAGGGGCGCACCGGCCAGCGAGGACGCAACTGTTTGGATGCGGGTGGCGAGTTCGAGCGCAGCGCCCAGCGTCGCTTTCCCGGCCACAACCGTTCCGGCTGAACCGAACGCTCCGGTGTCGTGCTCCACCAGGTCGGTATCCGACTGTCGCACCGTCACCTTTGACGCCGAGGTTGCCAGCGCGGTGGCAGCCAGCTGCGCATGGACAGTTGTGGTGCCGTTCCCGAATTCCGCAGTTCCGACGTCGACGGCGAACCTTCCGTCCGCTTCCAGGCTCACCCGGGTGTGAGCGAAGTGGCCACGCGGCGGCACGGTGTCGATCATGGACAACGCCGAGCCTTCCCCGACCATCCATTCCGGCCCGAGGTTGTCCAGCCCTGCCGCACGATAGCGTTCCTTCCCCCTGTCCAGGGCGTCGCGCACCAACGCCACGCACTGGTCAAGGCCGTAGCTCCCGTAGTGGACGTCTTCTTCCGGCTCGGGCGTGGTGGACAGCATGTGATCGCCGGGCCGGACCATGTTCTTGAGCCGGAACTCCAGGGGATCCATGCCGATGCCCACTGCGAGTTCATCAATGGCCGACTCGATCGCGAAGATCATCTGGCTCAGCCCGTAACCACGGAAAGCCCCGGCAGGAACGGTGTTGGTGTAGACGGCGTGGGCATCCACTTTCTTGTTCACGCACTTGTACACGGCCAACGATTCGCCGCAACCGTGGAACATCACGCCGGGAGCGTGGTTTCCATAGGCTCCGGTGTTCGTGAGGACGTTCAGTTGCAGCGCGGTGAGGTATCCGTCCCTGTTGGCGCCGGCCTTCAGGTGAATCGTGAAGGGGTGGCGGGTAGTGGTTGCGGTGAACTGTTCGGTCCGGGTGAACTCCAGCTGGACGGGCCGCTTCAACGTGAGGGCTGCAAGGGCAACGAGGTCCTCGGTGAGCACCTCCTGCTTGCCGCCGAACCCGCCACCGACACGACCGGCCACCACGCGGATGGTCTCCGGCGGCAGATTGAACAGACGGCTCAGCGTCCGCTTCACCAGGAACGGAACCTGCGTGGAGGAACGGACCATCAGCCGGCCATCGTCATCCAGCCAGGCAATGGAGGCGTGCGTTTCCATGGCCACGTGCTGGACGCGTTGGGTCTGGTAAGTGTGTTCGTGGATGAAATCGGCGGCAGCGAAACCGTCAGCCACGCTGCCAAGTTCAGCATGGACCTCGGCCACCACGTTCTGCAGCGGCCGGGAGATGCGTGACGCTTCGCCGTCCTTCTCACCGTGGATGGCCGGCGCGCCGGGGAGGATGGCTTCCTGGGGAGTGAAAACCGGCTCCAGGAGTTCGTACTGCACCTCCAGCGCACGGGCCCCGGCCTCAGCCGCGCCCACGGATTCGGCGACCACAGCGGCCACCCGCTGCCCGATGAACCGCACCACGTCGTCCAGGACTCGGGTGTCGTCGGGATCGTCCGTGAAGTTCTCGTGCTGCGCCGTGGAAAAGAGCTGCTGCGGGGCATCCTCGTGGGTGAAGACAGCCACCACGCCCGGAACCGCCAGCGCCGGGGCCTTGTCGATGGACACGATCCGCGCGTGGGGGTGCGGGGACCTCAGCAGTTTCATGTGCAGCAGGCCCGGCAATTGTTCAGCAGGGACATCCAGGGTGTAGCGGGCAGTGCCTGTCACCACGGCCTGTCCGGCGGGTGCGGGGACGTTGTCCCCGAGCTGGCCGGGCGTGGCGGGAACAGGAACTGCGGTGGCGGGAACGGCGGCGTGGCCGGCGGCAGGTTCCTGTGCCCCCGAAACGTCCGCTCCGGCGTCGTGATCTTCGTGCCGGTGATCGCCGCCGTGGCCGCAGACCGCGTCCGCGATGGCGCGGTAGCCGGTGCAGCGGCACAGGTTGCCCTTGAGGTTGCGGGGCAGGTTGGCGCGTTGCTCGTCGTCGAACGTGGCTGCCGTCATCATCATCCCGGCGGTGCAGAAACCGCATTGGAAACCCTGCGCCTCCAGGAACTGTTCCTGCACAGGGTGCAGGCCATCGGCCGTGGCCAGGCCCTCGATGGTGGTGACTGCTTTGCCCTCGGCACGGACCGCCGGGTAGATGCAGCTATGTACGGGCGTGCCGTCGACGTGCACTGTGCAGGCACCGCAGTCACCGCCGTCGCAGCCCTTCTTGACGCCGAAGTTGCCTTGCTCCCGGAGGAACGTGCGAAGGCACTGGCCGGGGCGGGGGGCGTCCTGCGCGGCGGTGCCGTTGATCTCAATTGCCATGGGAGGCCTCCTTGTGGGTGCCTGATGTTTCGGGTTGCGTGGACGGCTGGGGCGAAGTGGCATGCGGCGGCCAGAAATCGCCGGACACCGTCATCGACTCATCCAGCAGCTCGGCCCGGATCTCTTCGGCCAACTTGAGGGTCATGTCGCGGCGCCATGCCGGAAGCCCGTGGATGTCGTCGTGGTACAGCGGCCAGGGAATGGATTGCCCGACGGCGTGGGCCAGCGCTGCTGCGTCCGGAACCTGGCCGGCGGGGAACCTGAGTTGTACGGGCCTCTTGGTGGCTGCGGTGACGGTGATGACCAGGCCAAAAACGGGGTCGAGCCTGCCGATAAGCAGCACTCCGGAGCGCCCCAGGTTACTCAGGGACAAACGCCGGAAAGCCACCCGGGCGGAGAGCGCTTCGGCGGGGAGGTGGATGCTGCGGAGCAACTCCCCCGGCTCCAGCACTGTCTGCATATCGCCCACCACAACGTCTGCCACCGGAACGGTCCGACTGCTCCCGTCAGGGCTGATAATGGTTGCCGTACCGTCCAGTCCTGCGCAGAGGGACGTCATGGGCCCGGCCGGCAGCCCGGTGCAGATGTTCCCGCCAACCGTGGACATGTTCCAGATCTTGAACGACGCCACGAACGAGTCGCAGCACGGCCGGATCAGTGCCAGTCCCGGCCACTCACGGTCCGCGGTACCGGCGGAAAGCGGCAGGGCATAGAGCTCCGCAACGGTGCAGGTAGCGGCCAGTTCAATCCCGTCATCGGTGACGGTGATGGCCGGCCAGCCGGCTTGGCCAAGGTCCAGCAGCCGCGTGAGTACGGTGCTTCCGTAGGAGAAGAGGACAGTGCCTCCGGCGAGCCAGGCATCGCCTTCACGCCATTGCGCGGGGTCCGTGGTGGGGACCACGGCCTCGATGGAGTTCATGTCCATGGGTCCTCCTGAGTGAGGTGTCGAGGGGCCGGGTGGATCGGACCGGTGCTGTCTTTGAGGGAAGGGAAGCTATCCCTGTGGTGGCTGGTCCCGCGCCCGGCGATGATTTCGGCTGCGATGGAGACGGCTACTTCGGCCGGAGTCACGGCGCCGAGGTCCAGCCCGATGGGCGAATGCAAGCGGTCCAGGTCTTCGGAAGGTGTTCCGGCCTGCAGGAGTGCGTCCACCCGTTGGCGGTGGCTGCGGCGCGAACCCATGGCACCGACGTAGGACAGGTTCAGCCGGAGCGCGGCCTGGATCAAGGGGATGTCGAACTTGGGATCGTGGGTCAGGACGCACACCACGGTGCGGGAATCGAGTCGCCCACCGGCTGCCTCGGACTCGAGGTAACGGTGCGGCCAGTCGGTGACCACCTGGTCTGCACCGGAAAAACGCTGCTGGGAGGCGAAGGCAGGCCGGGCATCACAGAGGGTGACGTTGTAGCCAAGGAGCTGCCCGGCCGGCAACAGGGCTGCGCCGAAGTCGTTGGCTCCGAAGACAATCATCCGTGCCGCCGGCAAGCGGCTTTCCACGAACAACGTGATGGGCTGTGGCTCTTCTTCTTCCCGGGGCGGGGCGGCCAGCCTTTCGGTGGTGACCCATCCGTCGATGCATCCTTCCGGCGGGGCCAGCCGGACCAGACCCGCCCGGCCGCCCTGGAGCAGTGGCTCCACCTGGGCAGCTGCGGCAAAAAGCGTGGAGGGGTGGTCGCCCAGCAGTACGGCAAGTTCCTGCGACTCCATGGCCCGGAACCGGACAGGGTCATCCACCACCATGACTCCGCCCTTGGCATCGAGCCGGCGAATCAGGGCTGCCGGGCGTTGCGGTCCGGCGAACAATGACAGTTCCGGCGCGCCGGCCCCGAAAGGCTGGATGTGGACTTCCAGCTCGCCGCCGCAGGTAAGTCCGACGGCGAACGCGTCCTCGGCACTGAAGCCGTAGGACTCAAGGCGCGGACCGCCGTCGCGCATGGCTTCCAGCGCCGCCTCCACGACGGCGCCTTCAACGCAACCACCGGACAAGCTGCCCAGGATTTCGCCGTTTTCGGAGACCATCATGGAGGTCCCCAAGGGCCGCGGCACGGAACCGCCGCTCCCTACGATCGTGGCCACGGCCAGTCGTTGGCCGGAGACCGCAGGCCGCCAGCTGCCCAGTGAAGGCATCAGATCCAGCATGGCAACACGTCCTTTTTCCAGGTGTCCCGGCCGGGATGGCCCAGCCGGAGCAGTGCGCGATCTAGCCCCATATTCTCATTTCCGGAGGAGGTTGAGGGGTAGTCGCGGTTTTTCAGTAAGAGTTCAATCGGTCAGTGTTCATAGGAACGGGGGCAAGGGCTTCATCTCCCTGCCCCCGTTCCCTGACGGAGCGTCGGCGTCCGGCCGCCGCCCGTCATCGTGCCTGGTGAGAGGGACCACGACGACGGACGCCTATTCATGCGGTGGGTACCGACGGACCGTCGATCGGAGTGCCGGAAGGGACCCGCCGGCGCGGGGGGCGGTCCCGGTCAGACGCCCATCAGGGCGTTGATGGGTCCGCGGGCAAAGTAGATGATGAAGCCAACCGTGACCACCCACATGAGCGGATGGACCTTCTTGGCTTTGCCCGAGGCTGCGCTGATCACCGCGAAGGAGATGAACCCGACCCCGATGCCGTTGGCGATGGAGTACGTCAGCGGCATGGTCACGATGGTGAGGAACGCAGGGAGCGCGATGGAGAACTTGGTGAACTTGATCTCGCGGATCTGCGCCATCATCATCGCGCCCACCACCACCAGTGCCGCAGCAGCCACTTCCAGCGGGACAACCGAGGTAAGCGGTGTGAAGAACATCGAGCCCAGGAACAGCAGGCCGGTGACCACGGAGGCCAGGCCGGTGCGTGCGCCTTCGCCGATGCCGGCTGCGGAGTCGATGTACACGGTGTTGGATGAACCCGAAGTTGCCCCGCCCACCACTGCACCCATGCCTTCAACGATGAAGGCCGACTTCAGCTTGGGGAACGTGCCGTCCTTGTGTGCCACGCCGGCGCTCTTGGCCAGGCCGGTCATGGTGCCCATGGCGTCGAAGAAGTTGGTGAACACCAGGGTGAAGACCAGCATGGTGGCGGCGAGACCGCCAATCCGGGCAAACGAACCGAAGAGGTCGAACTGGCCCACCAGGCTGAGGTCCGGAACGGACACCAGCTGACTGGACAGGATGGGCACGTTGAGGTGCCAACCGCCGGGGTTGTCCGCGGTGCCGGGTCCGATGTGGAAGATGGCCTCGACAACTGCGGCAAGGACCGTGGTGGCGACGATGCCGATCAGCAGGCCGCCCTGGATTTTGCGTGCCACGAGGATGCCCATGGCCAGCAATCCAACAATAAAGACGAGGGTGGGGATGGAGGTGATGGATCCATCATTGCCCAGCTGGACCGGCGGGCCGCCCGCGGTGGGACGGACAAAACCGGAGTCGACAAAGCCGATGAAGGCGATGAACAGGCCGATGCCAACGGTGATGGCGGCCTTGAGTTCCTTGGGGACCGCCTTGAAGATCGCCGTCCGGGCACCTGTGGCACCGAAGAGGACGATCAGGATGCCGTTGATGACCACCAGGCCCATGGCTTCCGGCCACGTGACTTCCTGGATGACTGCTACCGCCAGGAAGGAGTTGATGCCCAGGCCTGCTGCCAGGCCGAACGGCAGGTTGGCGATCAGACCGAAAACAATGGTCATGACCCCTGCGGTCAAGCCGGTGACGGCACCGACCTGGGCGGCCGAAAGCCAACCGCCGGCCACGTCCGTCGGGGCGTTTTCCGCGGAGAAACCGCCCAGGATGAGCGGGTTAAGGATGACGATGTACGCCATGGTGAAGAAGGTGACCAGGCCGCCCCGGAATTCACGGGCCAGCGTGGATCCACGCTTGGAGATCTGGAAAAACTTGTCCAGGAAGGAGTTCGACGCCGGGGGCTTGCTGTTGCCGTTGGCCTGTCCGGTTGCCGTGTGCTTTGCGGCTGTGGGCTCTGCGCCTTTGCTTCCCTCGGGGAAGAGCGCAGCCTGCTTTTCAGCTGCTGTCTGCATTTCTGCGTTGTCCAGGATGTTCATGTCAGCCACCGGGCCCTAGTAATCAATCCTGGAATCAAGCGTGTTCCATGTGTTGAACGGCTGGATGGCCTCCGGAGCCTGGGGGTCGCCCAGTTCCAGCTTGGCTACCGGCATCAGCGCGTCCCGGTTGTCGTTCTCGAAGTACTCGTAGAAGACGGCGTCATCGAAGCCGACGGATGCGGCGTCGTGACGGTCTGCAGCAAAGAACACGCGGTCAACGCGTGCCCAGAGCGCGGAAGCCAGGCACATGGGGCATGGCTCGCAGCTGGTGTAGAGGGTTGCTCCGCTCAGATCGAAGGTTCCCAGTTCGCGGCAGGCGTTGCGGATGGCCGTGACTTCTGCGTGTGCGGTGGGATCGTTCGAGGCGGTAACGCGGTTGACGCCTTCAAAGGCTCGTCCGTCCGCGGTGACAATGACGGCCCCGAACGGGCCCCCACTGTTGAGGACATTGGCTGTAGCCAGCTCAATGGATGTGGCCAGGAATTGCTCGGCCGTGACGGTTGTACTCATGTTGCGACTTCCTTAGTGCTGTGGAAGCCGGGTGACCGTTTGGGGGCGCTGCAAAAAGAGCTCCAGTCAGCTCGGTTACCAGGCTTCAGCATGTGCGATGAAGGTTAAGTTGCGCCTGGTAGATAGCTTCCCGAAGTCCGGGTGCCCGCCTTTGGCAGTTAGAGCGTAGCACCACGTTTGTGAGCCGCGCCATAGTTTTTTGAAAACTTAATTTCGTCATACGAAATTACTTAATCCGGGTGGGTGCAGGCCAAATGTGACTGCCCGCGGGCGTTGACTGCCGCCGTCGGGGCTTCTACGCTTTTCTGAACGACGCCCTTGGTGGCGCGTAACCTGGATCAGCAGACAGGGCCTAACTGAGCTGGAACGCGAACACGCCGACCAGACAAGGAACCCCTTATGTCGCAATCCCCCTCCCGGCTGTGGATCAGGAATCCGCTGGGCATCTTCACCGCAAACGACCTCGACGCCGGCGGCGGCCTGGTGGTTTCCGACGGGAAAATCGTGGAGTTGGTGCCCGCGGGCGGCCAACCTTCTTCCCCTGCCACCGTCTTTGACGCGTCCGGACACGTGGTCCTTCCCGGCCTCATCAACACTCATCACCACTTCTACCAAACCCTCACGCGCGCCTGGGGTCCCGTGGCCAATGCGCCATTGTTCCCATGGCTGCAAAATCTCTACCCGGTGTGGGCACGGCTGACGCCCCGCAGCCTGGAACTCGCGGTGCAGGTCGCGTTGGCGGAGTTGCTGCTCTCCGGCTGCACCACGGCCGCCGACCACCACTACCTCTTCCCCGACGGCATGGAAGACGCCATCGATATCGAGGTCGCGGCCGTCCGTTCCATGGGCATGCGGGCGACACTCACCCGCGGGTCCATGACCCTGGGAGAGGACGACGGCGGGCTGCCGCCAAGGACCACGGTCCAATCACCTGAGGCGATCCTTGCGGACAGCGAACGACTGATCCGCCAGTACCACGAGACCGGCGATGGAGCCGTGGTGCAGATCGCGCTTGCACCGTGCTCACCCTTCTCCGTGACCAAGGAAATCATGGCCGAAAGCGCCGCCATGGCCGAACGCTTCGACGTCCGGCTCCATACACACCTCGCGGAAACCATCGATGAGGAGGACTTCTGCCGGTCAATGTTCGGCCTGCGGACCGTGGATTACTTGGAATCAGTGGGCTGGTTGGGATCCCGAACCTGGCTGGGACACGGCATCCACTTCAATGACGAGGAGATCGCCAGGCTGGGAGCCGCCGGAACCGCCGTCGCGCATTGCCCCACCTCCAACATGAGGCTGGCATCCGGGACCGCACGCGTCCTGGAACTCGAGGCAGCGGGTGTGCCGGTGGGGCTGGGCGTGGATGGATCGGCGTCGAACGATGCCTCCAACATGATCCTCGAATCGCGGCAAGCACTGTACTTGCAGCGTCTGCGCTACGGCGCCTCCGTGCCCGTGGAGCGCGCCCTGGGCTGGGCGACGCGGGGATCCGCAGCTGTTCTGGGTCGCTCCGACATCGGGCAGCTGGCTCCCGGGCTCCAGGCCGACCTGGCCTTGTTCAAGCCTGACGAGCTGCGGTTCTCCGGCAGCCACGATCCCGTTGCCGCCTTGCTGCTCTGCGGCGCGGACCGGGCAGACCGCGTGATGGTTGGCGGTCAGTGGCGCGTAGTGGACGGGGCGATACCCGACCTTGACGTGGCCGGGCTGATCGCCGAACACTCGGCTGCGGCGCGGAAGCTCGTAGCCGGATAGCTTTACGGCCTCTCCGGTGGCCCGATTCGTGGCTTCGCTGCGCACTGTGCCGTGCGTGCGGCACAGTGCGCAGCGAGCCAACGAAACGGGTTCACCCGATGTTCCCGCGCGTCATTCTCCAGCGATGACGCGAAGGGCCTTGGCTAGACCGTGATCTTGTAGACGTGGTGCGTGTACTCATTGGCGAAGGAATCCGTGAACTTCCCGCCCTGCACCGCGATGCTCCGGTTCTCGCCCACAACCTCCACCTGCGTGCCGGTGATCCCTGAGGGAAGCGCAAAGGTCCTGGAACCTGTAGTGCCGTCCTCGCCCATGGCAAAGATGTACGCGGATCCATCCTTGACCTTCAGCATCGAATCAATGCCGTCACCGAAGTCCCATACATAGGACTGGGTATTGATCACGGGCGCCAGGGCCTTGATCTGGTTGTTCACCGCACCGGCTGCAGCTACCTGGTCCTTGAGGCATGCGGTGCCCCTGAGCCGCGCGTCCGCGAAGGCGTCACCACTGATGCAGTCATTGATGTTTTGCTGGTCCGGCGACTGGCTGAACCAGACAATGCCCCGGGCCTCATGAATGATCGACGCCCACACCTGGGCCTTGGTCTGCTCCGGCGTGAGCTGCCTGTAGCCCCCGGTGGAGCCGCCCGTGGACACCACGGTTGGCAGGGCCCAAATGGGAGCCTGCACATTGCGGGCCGCGTTCACCTCGTTCTGCAGGGAAATGATCTTCCCGTAGCTCGACGCCGTACGGCAGTTCGATGTCACGATCGGGGTCTGTCCCACCGGTGTACGCCAACGGAGCTGGTTGTCGCCCCAGTCGCATTGCGGTACTGCGTAGAAGTACTGGTCCACTGAGTTCACATTGGCCGTGTTGTAATAGTCCGCGCTGAACGCCATCGACCGGTCATAGGTAACGATCCCCGAAGTCCAGTTCGAGTAGGTAAACCGGCCTGTCTTGGCGGGGTCGAACTGGGCGGCCAGTGAACGCATGTGCGCCAGGCCCGAGGCGGTGTCGAACCGGCCATCCACTTCATCGTCCAGAAGTGTTCCCACCTGACTGGCCCAATCCGCGGGGGCGTCGTTGGGCGAGAACAACGTGAACATGCCGTTGGCCGTGATGCCCGCGGACGGAGTCGCCGGGTTGCCCTGGGCGTAGGTGTTGATCCCGAGCGCTTTGTCGTACTTCAGCTGCGCGTCGCTTCCGGGCGAGCCGTACCAGACGACGATGGGCAGGAACGCCGGATCATCCCAACCGGCCGCATCGGCTTTCGGGAACTGCTTCCAGTACTCCGGGCCGCCGTCCCACGGGACCCTGGGCAGGTTGGCGAGGCTGCCGGTGCCCGGGGGCGTGGTGGGGGTTGGGGTTGGGGTTGGCGTTGGCGTTGGGGTTGGGGTCGGGGTTGGGGTCGGCGTTGGCGTGGCCGTCGCAGTTGAGGTGGGTTCAGCCGTCGCAGTTGAGGTGGGTTCCGCCGTCGACGTCGGCTCTGACGTAGGTTCCGCCGTCGCTGTTGAGGTGGGCTCCGCCGTCGACGTCGGCTCTGACGTAGGTTCGGCCGTCTCAGTTGACGTGGGCGACGCCGTCGACGTCGGCTCTGACGTAGGTTCCGCCGTCGCAGTTGAGGTGGGTTCCGCCGTCGACGTGACCGTCGGGCTTTCCGTGGGCAGGGGCGTGCCGGGGTCCGTGCAGCCGGCGAGGGCCAACGCGAGCACCGCCCCGAGCGTGATGATAGTGGGTTTCATGACATTGTTTTCCTTTGGGTAGCAGCCGCAACCGGACTGCCGTGGCGCCGGATCCCCACTCCCGGCTTCTCTTTTGTCTCCTGCAGCGCAGGGATTATCGGCCGGAAATCCGTGTCCCGGCTCAGCCCGATGACGAGCGCCTGTCCTTGCCCGACCTGCGGCAATGCAACGCGTGCGGACTTCTGTCCGGCGTCATCGAGCCCGCATGTGCGGCCCGTCGTGGGGTCGCGACGGCCTTTGAAGAACCCGGAGGGCGGCCGCCAGCCCAGCTTACGTGACGCAGACCACATCTGAACTGAATGTGACGCACCCTCATCCGACCGGTTCGATGCCCCGCCGCACAACGTGCCGCGCGCACGGCACAGGCTGCAGCCGGGCAACGAAACGGGTTTTCCACATAGGACAACCCGCGACTGTTCGTGGGAGCCCTCGCAATCGAGGCTGTTTTGATGACGACGAAATCCCGGCAGTTACCGGAAGGCATGGATTTATGGCGAACCAACGAACTCCACCAGGCCGGCTTCAACGACAGGAGAATTGCTTCCCTGGTGCGGAGCGGGGAGTTGGTGAGGCTTCGCAGGGGGTGCTATCTCAGGGGCAGTACCTGGGCAGCTCAAAAACCCGCCGTAAGGAGCCGCAGCTGATCGCCGCACACGCCCACGGAACACTAACGACGTCGGCACGCGGCTTCGTCTACAGCCACACTTCTGCGGCGCGACTTCATGGCTTGTTTCTCCTTAACGTTGATGACCGGGTGCACATCACCACCCCAACCACCGCTTCTTCCACGTCCCACGGAGCTGACGTTGCGCCGCATACCCGCGCCTTGGCGGCGGGCGAAGTCCAGACGGTAAGGGGCATGCCCTGCACCTCACTGGAACGAACTGTGGTGGATAGCTGCCTCATACTCAATGACAAGCAATCCCTGGTGCTTATGGACCACGCCCTACGAAAAGGCGCTGACGCCGGGGAAATCCGGCGAAGGTGCGCCCTCCTCAAGGGACGCCATGGAGTCCTCTCGTTACGCAGAGCCCTGGAGAACGCGGATGCGAGGTCGGAATCCCCCGGCGAAACATTGACGCGCGAGCTCCTGCAACGCCTCGGGATCGAGATGCCTGAGCTGCAGGTCAGGGTCTCATCAGCCGAGGGAGATCATCGCTTGGACTTTGCCTGGCGGAAAAAGCAGGTGGCCTTGGAGTTTGACGGCAAGGTCAAGTACTTCGACTACGCGCCCACGGCCGAGGTGCTGTACAAGGAACGGCTGCGCGAGAAGGCCTTGATGGAGCTCGGCTGGACGTTCATCCGCGTCCGCTGGCGGGACTTGCACCGGGAACAGGAGTTCAAAATGCGGGTCCTTCGTGCGCTGCGGCAACGGAGTTGAGCCCGGTTCGGGGGTCCGCTGCACACTCGATGCTGCGCACGGCACACTGTGCAGCGAAGCATCGAAGCAGCGGGAGAACCAAGCGCGTCCGGGCACAACAAGGCGGGCGACACCTCCCCAGGTGCCGCCCGCCGTTGGCTCTGTTGCGCAGAGTCCGCGCCCCTGTTGCAGATCAGGGGCGCTGCCGGCCGAACACCGGAAGCGCACGCAGCCAACGGGAGAACCCGCCGGCCTTGCGATCACAGTCGGCCGGAATGTAGAAGTCCGGATCTGTCGCACCAAAGGGCAGGTACAGTTCCTGGCCCGGCGCCGGGAATTCCACGACGCTGTTCGTATCCTTCGAGTCCATCTGTTCCTCCTCTTTCTCGTGCTCAGTTTCCGCTCTTCGGAAAACTTTTATTGTTATGTGGAAAGTGTAGGCAGCGGGCGAGTCACCCGTCAAGACCCCCGGAGAAGCCGAATGAAGTTGCCCCGGTCACATTCGGGTAGTTCATAACGATCACCGGGAAGCCATATACACAACCCGAAAACATGCGCTACTCTCGAATCAGTTCGTGGCGTAGGTCACGTAACCTGAGAGCAGCAGGCAGGGTCGTAATGAGCTGGCATCCATGGATGCCGGCTCTTTTTTGTTGGGTCGGCTCCACCAGAAACGCAGTGGAAACACGCGCTTAATTTCATTGATGGAACGTAGGTTCCACCTCACAGAAGTTGGGATATGACCATGAGCAACAACATCGTCCTCGGCGAAAACCAGTACGGCAAAGCAGAAGTCCGCGTCGTCAAGGTCACTCGGGATACGGACCGCCACCACATCGAAGACCTGAACGTCACCTCGCAGCTGCGTGGCGACTTCCAGGCCGCACACCTTCAGGGCGACAACGGCCACGTCGTTGCCACGGACACCCAGAAGAACACCGTCTACGCGTTTGCCCGTGAAGGCATCGGCTCGCCCGAATCCTTCCTCCTGCGCCTCGCGGACCACTTCACCGGCGGATTCGACTGGGTCACCGGCGGCCGTTGGGAAGCCGAGGCCTACAGCTGGGACCGCATCCAGGCACACGGAGAGGGACACGACCACAGCTTCGTCCGCAACGGCCAGGAGGTGCGTACCGCCGTCGTCGTCCGTGATGGCGCAACCACGCACGTGATTTCCGGCCTCAAGGACCTGACCGTCCTCAAGACCACGCAGTCCGGTTTTGTCGGCTACCCGCGCGACAAGTACACCACCCTGCCGGAGACCACCGACCGCATCCTGGCCACCGACGTATCCGCCCGCTGGCGCTACAACACCAACCTGGACGTCGCCGGCACGGACTTCAACAAGAGCTACGACGACATCAAGGCCCTCCTGCTGGAAGGCTTCACCGAGAACTACTCCCACGCCCTGCAGCAGACGCTGTTCGACATGGGCAAGAAGGTCCTGGAAGCACACAGCGAAGTTGATGAAATCAAGTTCTCCATGCCCAACAAGCACCACTTCCTGGTTGACCTGAGCCCGTTCGGCCTCGACAACCCCAACGAGGTCTTCTTCGCCGCCGACCGCCCGTACGGCCTCATCGAAGCAACTGTCCAGCGCGAGAACATCGAGGCTGCACCCGTTGCCTGGAGCGGCATCGCCGGCTTCTGCTAAACCGCAACACCCCCAGGGACTTGTGTGCAGGTCCGGCTCCGAAGCGCCCCGCAAGGGGCCGGGCCTGCACCCAAACCCAACCCCAAAAACCCCGCAACACCAAAGATTTTGTTAGCCAGACACAGTTAGCCAGACGAAGACGTCTGCCATGAACCTAGGAAGTCTGCCATGAACATCAAGAAAAAATCCCGCCCCGCGAATACCACCGCCTCGCACCGTCCTGAACGGCCCGAGGACAAGAAGCTCTCCATCGGAAGCACCTTCGCCTACGGCTTCCAGCACGTCCTCACCATGTACGGCGGAATCATCGCCCCGCCGCTGATCATCGGTGCAGCCGCCGGCATGTCCTCGCAGGACATCGGCCTCCTTATTGCCGCCTGTTTGTTCGTTGGCGGCCTGGCCACCATCCTCCAGACTGTAGGCATCCCGTGGTTCGGCTCGCAGTTGCCGCTGGTACAGGGCGTTTCCTTCGCAGGCGTCTCAACCATGGTGGCGATCGTCCAAGGCGGTGGCGGGATCCAGGCGGTCTTCGGCTCGGTGATCGTGGCATCCCTGATTGGCCTGGCGATCACTCCCCTGTTCTCCAAGATCATCAAATTCTTCCCGCCCGTGGTGACGGGCACGGTGATCACCACCATCGGCCTGACGCTGATGCCCGTGGCCGCGAACTGGGCCATGGGCGGCAACGCCAAGGCCGAGAACTACGGCAGCGTCTCCAACATCGGGCTCGCGGCGGCCACCATGGGCATCGTCCTGCTGCTGAGCAAGGTGGGCAACGCCGCCATTTCCCGGCTCTCGATCCTCCTGGCCATGGTGATCGGAACCATCATCGCGCTCGTTGCGGGCATGGCTGACTTCTCCAAGGTGGGCCAGGGCGACATCGTCGCATTCCCCACGCCCTTCGCCTTCGGTGCTCCAACCTTCGAAATTGCCGCGATCATCTCCATGCTCATCGTTATCCTGGTGACCCTGACCGAGACCTCGGCAGACATCATCGCAGTGGGCGAAATCGTCGACACCAAGGTTGACTCCCGCCGCATCGGCGACGGCCTCCGCGCCGACATGCTCTCCAGCGCGATCTCCCCGCTGTTCAACTCCTTCACCCAGAGCGCCTTCGCCCAGAACGTGGGACTCGTCGCCATCACCGGCATCAAGAGCCGCTTCGTGGTCAGCGCCGGCGGCCTCATCCTGGTCATCCTCGGTCTCCTGCCGATCCTCGGCCGGGTTGTCGCAGCGGTTCCGACGCCCGTCCTGGGCGGCGCCGGCGTCGTGCTGTTCGGTACGGTGGCAGCCAGCGGTATCCGTACCCTGGCCAAGGTCGAGTACAAGAACAACATGAACCTGATCATCGTTGCCGCTTCCATTGGCTTCGGCATGATCCCCATTGCGGCACCGAAGTTCTACGACCAGTTCCCCTCCTGGTTCTCCACGATCTTCCACTCCGGCATCAGCTCCGCTGCGGTCATGGCGATCATCCTGAACATCCTCTTCAACCACTTCAAGGCCGGCAACTCGGACAACCAGTCGGTGTTCGTCGCGGGCACGGACCGGATCGTCAGCGAAGAGGACATCAAGTGCCTCAGCGAAGGCGACCGCTTCGAAAACGGCAAGCTGATCGACGCGGACGGCAACGAAGTTCCGCTCAAGACATCCAGCGCGTCAGAGCACTAGCTCCGGTCCGCAGATGACAGAAGGCGGCAGTGTTTCCTTGGGGGACACTGCCGCCTTCTTTTCGTCCCGGCGGGACGACAAAAGATGGCAATGTTCCAGCGGAACATTGCCATCAAATGCCAACTGGGCGTTAGTTCTGGTTCAGCTCCGCGGAGATGGCCATGGCTGCTTCACGCAACATGGGCACGGCGCGGTCGGCGAAGCTCTGGTCCACGCGGGTGATGGGGCCGGAGACGGAGATCGCCGTGGGCGTGGGAGCGTTGGGAACGGCCATGGCGAAGCAGCGGACGCCGAGTTCCTGCTCTTCCTCGTCAATGGAGTAGCCGCGTTCACGGATGAGCTTCAGGTCTGCCAGCAGGGAGTCGATATCGCCGATGCTCTTGGCCGTGGGAGTAGGCATGCCGGTGCGTGCAACGATTCCGCGGACCTGCTCATCGTCCAGCTGGGCCAGGATGGCTTTGCCGACGCCGGTATCGTGCGTGTGGGCGCGGCGGCCCACCTCGGTGAACATGCGCATGGAGTGCATGGACGGGACCTGCGCCACGTAGATGACCATGTCGGAATCGAGGACTGCCATGTTGGAAGTTTCGCCGAGGCGTTCCACCAGGGTCTTCAACTGCGGACGAGCCACGGCACCAAGCTGCTTGCTGGCACCCTCCCCAAGCCGGATCAGCCGCGGGCCCAGGGCGTAGCGGCGATTGGGCAGCTGCCGGATGTAGCCCAGCGACACCAGCGTGCGCAGCAGCCGGTGGATGGTGGGCAGGGGCAGGTCAGTGGACGACGAGAGCTCGCTCAGGGTGACATCGCCGCCCGCGTCCGTGATCAGTTCCAACAGTTCAAAGACGCGCTCAACGGACTGCACGCCTCCGGAGGCTTTTTCAGCCATTCCCTTGTCTCCAATGACTCAGATTCCGACAACTCTTATCCGCATCGTGAAAAGAATGCTTAGAACACCCAAGATACAGCACGAGGCGCACCTCTGCGATGACACCGAACATGACCAAGCAAGGGCTTGTGTTTCCACTTTGTAGATAATAATATCCATAATACGAAAACATTCAGTTTGGAACGGCGGCCCGGGAACGGGCCTTACAGGAGGAATTTCAATGGCGAATCCGAGCCCCGGAAACTCGATCACCCTGCGCGTCGCCGCACCGTCGAGCTTCACCGCTACCAGCGAACTGGCAGCAGCCGTCGGCGCAGCCGGTGCAGCAATCACCGCGCTGGACGTCACGGAATCCCACCACGAGACGATCGTCGTTGACGTCACCTGCAACACCACCGACGACGACCACGCAGCCCGCGTCAAGGACGCCCTGAACGCCCTCGACGGCGTCACCGTCCAGCACGTCTCGGACCGCACCTTCCTCATGCACCTGGGCGGCAAGCTCGAAGTTGTCCCCAAAGTAGCCCTGCGCAACCGCGACGACCTGTCGCGCGCCTACACTCCCGGCGTCGCCCGCGTCTGCATGGCGATCGCTGAAGACCCGGCCGCTGCCCGCAACCTGACGGTCAAGCGCAACACCATCGCCGTCCTCACCGACGGTTCGGCAGTCCTGGGCCTCGGCAACATCGGCCCCGCAGCCGCCCTTCCCGTGATGGAAGGCAAGGCTGCGCTCTTCAAGCAGTTCGCCAACGTGGATGCCTGGCCGGTCTGTCTGGATACACAGGACACCGAAGAGATCATCATGATCGCCAAGGCCATGGCACCGGTCTACGGCGGCATCAACCTCGAAGACATCGCCGCGCCGCGCTGCTTCGAAATCGAGAACCGCCTCCGCGAAGAACTCGACATCCCGGTCTTCCACGATGACCAGCACGGCACCGCGATCGTCACGCTCGCTGCCTTGGTCAATGCCCTGCGTGTGGTGGACAAGAAGCTCTCCGAAGTCAAGATCGTGGTCTCGGGCGTCGGCGCTGCCGGCTCGGCCATCATCCAACTCCTCAAGGCCCAGGGCGCGCAGCACATCATCGCCGCCGGCCGCTCCGGAGCCATCCACTCGGGCGAAAAGTACGACGACGAGCACCGCAGCTGGATCGCCGCGAACACCAACGAAGAAGGCTTCTCCGGAACCCTGCACGACGCCCTCAAGGGAGCGGACGTCTTCATCGGCGTCAGCGCCCCGCACGTCATCGGCGAGGAGCAGGTTGCTTCCATGGCCGAGGACGCGATCGTGTTCGCCATGGCCAACCCGACGCCGGAAATCGATCCCGTGATTGCTTCCAAGCACGCAGCAGTAGTGGCCACGGGCCGCAGCGACTTCCCGAACCAGATCAACAACGTGCTGGCCTTCCCCGGGTTCTTCCGGGGCCTGCTGGATGCCGGAGCGTCGGACATCACGCCGAACATGCTGGTAGCCGCAGCCGAGGCAATCGCCAACCGGGTAGCTGACGAGGAGCTGAACGCGAGTTACATTATCCCCAGCGTCTTCGATCCCCATGTTGCCGCCGATGTAGCGACCGCCGTAGCCAACGCTGCGCACGCCAACGCCGCCAGCGCACTCTAGAAAAAGGAATCCGCTCACATGGCTATCACAGTCACAGATCCCCAGCCGATCGATCGCGCCGAGGAAATCCTCACCCCCAAGGCCTTGGCCTTCATCGAGGAACTGCACCAGCGCTTCGCAGGCACCCGCAACGAACTCCTGGAGGCCCGCAAAGCCAAGCGCCAAAAGGTCGCCGAAACCAGCCGCCTGGACTTCCTTCCGGAGACCCGCGAAATCCGCGACGGCGACTGGAAGGTTGCCGAGGCACCCGCAGCTTTGCAAGACCGCCGCGTTGAGATGACCGGCCCCGCGACCCCGGCCAAGATGGCCATCAACGCCCTCAACTCCGGCGCCAAGGTCTGGTTGGCTGACCTCGAAGATGCCAGCACGCCCACCTGGCCCAACGTCATCGACGCCATCCTCAACCTCCGCGACGCCGCCCAGGGAACCCTGAGCTACACCTCCCCCGAAGGCAAGGAATACCGTCTCCGCACGGACGCTCCCCTGGCCGTTGTGGTGGCCCGCCCCCGCGGCTGGCACATGGAAGAGAGCCACCTGCTGATCGACGGCGAACCCGCCGTGGGTGCGCTGGTGGACTTCGGCCTGCACTTCTTCCACATCGCCAAGCAGCTTCTGCTCAACGGCCACGGCCCGTACTACTACCTGCCCAAGATGGAGAGCCACCTGGAGGCACGCCTCTGGAATGACGTCTTCGTCTTCGCCCAGGACTTCCTCGGCATCCCGCAGGGCAGCGTCCGCGCCACCGTGCTGATCGAGACCATCCCGGCCGCGTTCGAAATGGACGAGATTCTCTACGAACTCCGTGACCACGCCTCTGGCCTGAACGCCGGACGCTGGGACTACCTCTTCAGCATCATCAAGTACTTCCGTGATGCAGGCGAAGAGTTCGTCCTCCCGGACCGTGCCACCGTTGCCATGACGGCTCCGTTCATGCGCGCCTACACCGAACTCCTGGTCAAGACCTGCCACAAGCGCGGCGCTTTCGCCATGGGTGGCATGGCCGCCGTCATCCCCAACCGCAAGCAGCCCGACGTCACCGCCGCTGCCTTCGACAAGGTCCGCGCCGACAAGACCCGTGAGGCGAACGACGGCTTCGACGGTTCATGGGTTGCCCACCCGGACCTCGTTCCCACCTGCCGCGAAGTCTTCGACTCCGTGCTCGGTGACCGGCCCAACCAGCTGGACAAGCAGCGCCCGGAGGTGAACGTCACCGCTGAGCAGCTGATCGACGTCGCGTCCGCCGGCGGAACCGTCACGGAAGCCGGCCTGCGGCTGAATCTGTACGTCGCCGTCGCCTACACGGGCGTCTGGATCTCCGGCAGCGGCGCGGTAGCCATCCACAACCTCATGGAAGACGCCGCGACCGCGGAAATCTCCCGCTCGCAGGTGTGGCAGCAGATCCGCAACAAGTCCGTCCTCGCGGACACGGGCAACACCGTGACCCGCGAACTGGTCACCCGCATCCTGGGCGAAGAGACCGAGCGCCTGCGGATCGAGTTCGGCGACGAGAACTTCACCAAGTACTACGAGCCGGCGTCCAAGCTGATCGAGGACATCTGTCTCTCCGACGATTACACGGACTTCCTCACCACGCCCGCGTATGAGCTGGTGGGCTGAGATGGGTTCATTCTCTGCATCCGACCTGGCACACATTGAGTCGCAGCTGGAGGCAACGGACCAGTTGCTTGACCGCAACTACCCCGGCGACGACGGCTCACGCCAGCCCATCCACACCGTCTACATCCCCGCCGACCGCTTCACGCCCACCTTCGTGGCAGATTGGGGCGCCCAGGCACTCGCGACGGCGGAAGCCCACGGTGGCCTCGAAAAGCTCGGTCAGCTGTTGGGCCAGGAACCTCACCTGGCTGCCGCTGTTGCCGAGCGCGTCGCCGCGAAGCTCGCTTCCGAGCCGATCGAGGACCTCCGTCTGGACTTCGAGGACGGCTACGGCGCCCGCGGCGATGAGGCAGAAGACGCCGACGCCGTTGCTGCCGCCAACGCAGTTGCCGCAGCAGTTGCCGCCGGAACGGCCCCGCCGTTCATCGGCATCCGCTTCAAGTGCTTCGAAGCACCGACGCGTGCCCGCGGCCTGAAGACCCTGGACCTGTTCGTCTCCACCCTGGCCCAGGCCGGGGAACTCCCTGCCGGGCTGATCCTCACCCTGCCCAAGGTCACCACGGTGGCACAGGTGCAGGCCATGGACTTCGCAGTGTCGCGGTTGGAAGAAGTGCACGGACTCCCCGCAGGCCGGCTCCGCTTCGAGGTGCAGGTGGAAACGCCGCAGCTCATCATCGGTGCCGACGGGACCTCTCCGGTAGCCCAGCTCCCCCACGTTGTTCCGGGCCGTATCAGTGCCCTGCACTACGGGACCTACGACTACAGCGCCTCGCTGGGAATCTCCGCCGAGTACCAGTCCATGGAGCACCCCGTGGCCGACTTCGCCAAGGAAGTCATGCAGCTCGCTGTTGCCGGCACGGGAATCCGTCTCTCCGACGGTTCCACCAACATCATCCCCGTCGGTGACGCCGTGGAAGATGCCTGGAAGCTGCACGGCCGGCTGGTCCGCCGTTCCCTGGAGAACGGCTACTACCAAGGCTGGGATCTCCACGCCGCCCAGCTGCCCAGCCGCTTCTCGGCGTCGTATGCGTTCTACCGCGAAGGCCTTCCCGCCGCGGCACTGCGCCTGCGCAACTACGTGGAACGCACCGAAGGCGGCGTCATGGACGAGCCCGCCACGGCCCGTGCCCTCGCAGGCTTCGTCCTCCGCGGCGTCCAGTGCGGCGCAGTGGGGACCGACGAGGTCAAGGCGCTTGCCGGCGTCGAACTTTCACAGCTGACCGCGCTTGCGCACCCGCGGCTCGCACAACCGACTTCCCACTGATAGGAGCTTCCCGCATGGGCAACTACTACTACCCGCAGGGCGGACTGCCGCCCCAGACACATCTGACCACGGAACGGGCCATCGTCACCGAGGCTTACACGGTGATCCCCAAGGGCGTGATGACGGACATCGTCACCAGCAACCTGCCGGGCTTCTCCAACACGCGTTCCTGGATCATCGCGCGGCCGATTTCCGGCTTCGCCACCACGTTCTCCCAGCTGATCGTCGAGATCGCCCCGGGCGGCGGGGCACCCAAGGCAGAATTCGAGGCCGGCGTTGAAGGCGTCATCTTCGTGACCAAGGGCCAGGTCAACCTGACGCTCGACGGCGAACTGCACCACCTCGAGGAGGGCGGCTACGCCTACCTCGCCGCCGGCGCGGAGTGGGGCCTGGAAAACGTCTCGGACGACATCGTCTCCTTCCACTGGATCCGCAAAGCCTACGAGCGCCTTGAAGGCTTCGAGGCCAAATCCTTCGTCACCAACGAGAAGGACGTGGAGCCCACCTCCATGCCGGACACCAACGACGTCTGGAAGACCACTCGCTTCACGGACTCCAGCGACCTCGCCCACGATATGCAGGTCAACATCGTGACCTTCCAGCCCGGCGGCGTGATCCCCTTCCCGGAAACCCACGTCATGGAGCACGGCTTGTACGTGCTGGAAGGCAAGGCCATGTACTTGCTCAACAACGACTGGGTTGAGGTGGAAGCCGGCGACTTCATGTGGCTGCGCGCGTTCTGCCCGCAGGCTTGCTACGCCGGTGGACCGGGCGAGTTCCGCTACCTGCTGTACAAGGACATGAACCGCCAAGTGAAGCTCACCTAGTCTTCTCCTTGCGCCGAGATCGCCGGAAAGCTGCCAGTTCGCTGGAGCTATCCGGCGATTTCGCGTTTCTGCGGCGTTTTCGCGTTTCTGCGGCGAAGTCAGCGGCGAACTTGGCGGCGGCCGATGGCCAGCCCGGCGCAGAACGCGAGGACCAGCAGGCCAACCCCCGCCACGGCCAGCCCCAGCTGGCTTCCGCGGCTGACAAAGCTCCCCCCGCTCGGTTGGAAGACGTTGTCGCTCAGCGGCGCGTAGGCAAACCAACCAATCGGTTCGTTGGTTCCGTTCCACGCCACGATCAGCCCAACGATCGCGGCAACCAGGCCCAGCAAAGGCACGACGACGACCGCCAGTTTCCGGGCGGGCTGCGGTGAGTGGTGTTCCCCAGGCGTGTTGTTGTCCCCCATGCGGCCGAGTCTAACCTGCCCGGCCGCCGGCGATCCTGTACGACTCCTGCAGCAGTTCGTCGAGCTCGTCCACGTCGATCCCCTCCAGTCGGACCAGGAGCAGCTTCGGGGATTGGTCGTGATGAGGTGTCCAGAAATAGGTGTCCGGTTCCATGGCTGCGAGCGCTTCACGTTCATCGGTCTTGACCGTGACAACCCCGTCTTCCCAGATACGTGCCATGAGCGTCTTGGCGAACCAGGCGGGTTGACCCCAGCTCAAGCGTTCGCTGACACCCGGCATCTCCAGGCAGATCCTCCTGACGTCCTCTTCGGTGGCCATGGTTCACTGTGGCATTGGCGCGCTTCCGAGGACAAGACATCCCGGGCAACCCGTAGCTAGGCTGGGCCGGCTGCGGTAGCGCCGGCGTCGAGGGTCTATTTGCCCATCCCGAGCGTGAGTCCCTCGGTAAGCCGCCGGCCCAGCCACACGTAGATGACCAGCATGGGCAGCACCACCATCACCAGGCCTGCGAACAGTCCACCCCAGTCAGCGCCGGAGTAGGTCTGCTGTTGGACGAACGAAATCAGCGCTACCGGGAGCGTGTACTTCTCAGTGGATTGCAGCAGGGTCAAGGCCAGAAGGGTCTCGTTCCAGTGCGAGATGACCTGGAGGATGAAGGCAGTGAGGATGCCTCCCTTGGCCAAAGGCAGGGTGATGCGCCAGAAGGTTCCGAAGGCCGTGGTCCCGTCGAGGGCTGCGGCTTCCTCCATTTCCAGGGGGAGGGAACGGAAGAAGGCGGTCAGCAGGAAGACCGTGAACGGCATGGAAACCCCGATGTAGACGAGGTTCAATCCGATGATGCTGTCCGTGAGGTACACCTTGTTCAGCATCACGAACAGCGGAATCAGGATGACCTGCGCCGGAATTCCGAGGCCCAGGATGAAGTACAGGCTCAGGCCGCGGGTGAGCTTGTTGTCCACCCGGCTCAGGTAGTAAGCGCACGGCGCGGCGATGGCGACGGTAAGGACCGACGACACCACTGTGGTCAGCAGGCTGTTCCACGTGGCCACCGCGAAGTCTCCCACGGTCCAGGCCCGAACGAAGTTGCCGAAGTCCAGGGAGGCCGGCACGCCCCACGGGTCATCAAGAATGGCCCGCGTATCCCGGAAGGCCTGCGCCACCATCCACACCAGCGCCGCGATACTGATCGCAACCACCAGCCACAGCAACCCCACACCGATGCCCCGGACTACGCTGCGTTCCCCCCGCAGGGCGGGACTGACACCGCGGCGTCCCCGCCTGCGGGCGGTCAAGGGAGCCAGCAGTTTGTATTCGCTCATGTCATTTCCTTTAGAACTCGACGGCGTCGCGACGCATGGCGCGGCGCAGCAGGACAACCAGGACGGAGATCAGGGCCAGCGACAACACAGCGGAGGCCGTTGCGGCTCCATAGGCGGGCGTGGACTGTCCGGAGAAGGCGTTGACGTAGGTGTAGACGGCTGCCGTCCAGCTTTGGGTGGGAGGCACCCCTGCCCCGGAGCTACCGCCGAATACCCACACGATCTCGAAGATCTTCACCGACGAGATGGTCCACAGCACGGCACAGGTACCGAAGACATCCCAGGTCAGCGGGAGGATGACGTACCGCAGCCGCTGGAACGCGGAGGCTCCTGCCAGGGCGCAGTCCTCGTAGTAGTAGGGCGGAATACGGTCGACGCCGGCCATCAGGATGGTGGTGAAGTAACCGGTGGTGGTGCAGACCAGGGTGACCATGATGAGTGGGAAGATGTTGTCCTGTGCCAGCCACTTGGGCGGGTCTGTCACTCCAAGGGGCGCAAGGAGGCTGTTGACCATTCCGCCGGGGTTGAAGATGAAGCCGGCCAGGACACCGAAAACGAGCGCGTTGATGAGGTGCGGGAAGAAGATGACGTTACGGACCACCTTCTTCCCTGCCATGTCCCGGAGGACGAGCGTCATGGCGAAAGCGAGAATGAAGATTGCGGCTCCCACCACGAACAGCAGCAGCAGGGTGTTGCCGAACGATGACAGGAACAGCGGGTCCCGGAAGATCCGGCCGTAGTTGTCCAGGCCCACGAATTTCATGGGTCCGGAGCCGGCCCATTTGTGGAGGCTGATCCACACTGCACCAAGGGCGGGAACGATGAACAGGACCGTGTACAGGACGAACGCCGGACCCACGAAGGGAACCAGCAGCTTCTTGCGCTGCACATCGATGGAGCTTCCCGGTTGGCGGCCCTGAGCTGAGGCCTTCCTGGTCACCGTTTTCCGGGACTCGGGATTCTGCATTGCCGCTTTACCGGCGCGGGGTTCTTTCAGGCCGACGGACATCAGCCGTTGTCCTTCCAGTACTGGATCTGGGCTTCCTTCATCTTGGCCACGAACTCTGCGGCTGTGGTCTTTCCAAGGAACAGTTCATCGTCCCTGGGGAAGAAGACTTTCTCCGTGTATCCGGGGAACGTCACGCCGTCGTTCTGCAGGTGCGTGGCCGGAGCGGCGTCTATAGCGGCTTTGACGCTTGCGACGGCGGGATCCACCGGTGCGTCCTGCCTCACCGGCAGCACCTTGGCGTCCGTTCCGAGGGCGTCCTGGTACTTGGCGCCCAGCAGGTACGCCGCAAGCCGCTGGGCAGGAACCTGGTTCTTGGATTTTGCCGGAACAGCGAAGCCGATGAAGTCCACGCGGGCGCTGGCCGGCTTGTCGCCGATGGCCGGGAACTGGAACGAGGAGTATTCGAAGCCTGGGGCGGCGTATGAACCGGTTTCCGTGGGCGTCCACGAGCCGTTGAGGATCAGGGCGGCGTCACCGTTTGCCCAGAGCTGCTGTTGGGCGGGGAACTTGCTGGCGTTGTAGCCACTGTTGAGGTATCCGCCCTTGACCAGGGTTTCCACCTTTTGTGCTGCTTCAAGGACGGCAGGGTCATCCCATCCTGCGCCTGATTTGTCTTCTGCAAGGGCCTTGAAGCTGCCAGCGCCTTTGAGCCGGAGCAGCGAGGTAACGAACCAGGTGGAGTTATAGCCTGCGATATCACCGTCGGCGGCAATGGGGGCTGTTCCGCCAGCCTTCAGCTTGTCCAGGACTGCAATGAATTCATCCCAGGTGGCTGGCGGCTTTGCTTTGAGCTCCGGGTGCTTGGCGGCATCGAACCAGATGCCGTCCGAGCTGATGCTGTAGGGCACCATCCAAGGCTGTCCGTCTTCTCCCTTGAAGACGCCGTTGCTGGTGAACTTCTCCGGAATCACTGAACTGACGGTCTTCCCGTCCAGCTCGTACGCGTAGACGGACGTCAGGGGGCTGGCCTGCCCGGTTTCGCCGATCACCGGAGCGAGCTTGGCGAACGTTCCGTCCACCAGGTCCGGGACGTTGTTGGTGTTCAGCGCAGGGACGAGCTTTTCGGTGTTGCTGCGTCCCTGCCATTGGACGCTGACTTTGGCGCCGGTTTCTTTTTCGAAGTCCGCGATGGCAGTGGCGATGACCTTTTGCTGAGGTTCGCCGTCTTTCCACATCGACCAATAGTTGATGGTCTGGCCGGAAATGGACCCGGAAATATCCACGGCTTCGGCGGCCGGGGAGGCATCGGTGGCTCCGCCGCAGGCAGTGGTGGACAAGGCAAGCGCTGCACCCAACAGGGCGGCCAGTGGGCGAAGATGACGGGCTGTTTTGCCCATGGGAATCACCTTTCGAGTGAGGGGGAACCAGCCGGATGCGGTTCAGTGAGACGACTCTCACAGCCTCGGAAAGCAGGATTCAATGAGTATTTTGGAAAGTTTCTCCACCTGCCTGGCAGCCCGTGGGCGGTGGGACCCAATTAGGCATTTATTCCTCTTTTCCGGCTGCCCAACAATCGAGGAGACCTGCGCGGCGTTCCGATCGAACGAGCCCGCGCTCCGGCTCCGAGCTAAAGAGGGAAATTGATACGACTTGGAATCATTGGCGCGGGCGCCGTGGCACATTTCCATGCAGCATCCGCAGCGCGGATCAGCAACGTGGAGTTGGCCGCCGTCTGCGACCTGCGGCCTGAAGCCGCAGAGAGGGTCGCATCGCCATGGGGGGCTTCCGTCTTTGGGGACTACCTGGCCATGTACCGTGAGGCCGGCTTGAACGCCGTCATCATCAATACCCCGCACGCCCTGCACCTGGAGATGGTGCTGGCCGCAGCCGACCACGGATTGCACGTGCTGGTGGAAAAGCCCATGGCCACCACCGTGGCCGACTGCGATCGCATGATTCAAGCCTGCCGGGAGGCCGGGGTGTCCTTGGTGATCGGGCAGATCCAGCATTTCCTTCCGGAGAAACTGGCCGCGGAGGACGTACTGGCGAGCGGCGAACTGGGCCGGGTCCTGATGATCCGCGACTACAGGACCACCGATTACCGTCCGGGAACCCGGCCGGATTGGTTCTTCAGCGAGGCCATGGCAGGTGGGGGTGCACTGATGAACATCGGCGGCCATTGCCTTGACCGCTCCATCTGGTTCGGTGGCGCACCCGTTGAGTCCGTGAGCGCCTCTACCCTCAAGCGCTTCGGCGTTCCCGTGGAAACCGACGGTGCCATGGCGTTGACCCTCAGGAACGGGGTGCATGTCAGCATCTCCGTGGTGTCCGACGCCGTGCAGCGCTTGGACGAGGTCCTGATCGTGTGTGAGTACGGCACCCTGTCCTGCAGCCCCCACCATGGAACCTTGGTCCGGCGCGACGGCGTGACACGCACGGTATGGGAGCCGCGGCCCGAGGACATCCAAGAGGGCTTCTTCCTGCAGCTGCAGGATTTCATCACTGTGCTCGACGGCGGTGCGCCCAAAGTCAGTGTTGAGCACGCCCGCCACATCGTGGAGGTAGTCCTGGCGTCCTACGAGGCTGCCGGTAGCGGCCAGGCCGTGGTTCTCCTGGACAGTGGCCAGGAGCTCAGTACCCAGGAGCTCAGTGCCCAAGAGCTCAGTACCGGACTCGCCCTCACGGACGCCGGTTAGGACGACCCTCCGGCTGCGTCCGTGCCATCCCAGTTGGGTGGGGTGAAAGCCCCCAGGGGATCATCCAGCACGGACGCAGTCTGGCCTGCCCCCGCCACGGGAAGCCAACTCCCGTCGAGGCCAGGGACGGCGTGCAGCTGAAACCATTCCTGAAGCCGGGAACGCATGGCGGACACCCGTGCCGCGTGCGCCGGCTGGTCCACGAGGTTGACTCGCTCGTCCGGGTCGGCCAGGAGATCGTAGAGTTCATGCGGACCGTGCGGATAGCGGTGCACGTACTTCCAGTCGGTGCTGCGGATCATCCGGACGGGACCGTATTCGTCAAAGACCACGACGGCGCGATCGCCGGACGCCGGTGGCAGTCCGCCTAAAAGCTCCGCGAAAGACTGTCCCGGCCCGTCTTCGAAGGGGCTGTGGTTTACCTCCGCCAGCTCCAGGATGGTGGCCGCCATATCGTAGGCGGACAACAGTTCCGTCATTACCGCGCCCTGCCGGATCCTGGCCGGGAGTGCGAAGATCGCCGGCACTTTGACGGAGGAATCGTAGACGTTCTGCGGAAACGTCCCGTTGCCCTTCCCCCAAATGCCGTGGTGGCCGCAATTGAAGCCGTTGTCGCTGCTGAAGACCACCAAGGTGTTGTCTTGGATGCCGAGTTCCTCCAGCCGGCTGAGGACCGTCCCGATCCCGGCGTCCATGGCACTGACGGCGGCAAAGTACCCCACAAGGGCTGCACGGGTGTCTGCTTCGCCGCCGATCGGCACCCCGTCCACGGTGGGAGTCCATGGGTGCATGGCTTCCTGCGGGCAGCTGGAAAATCCGCAGTCGCTGTAGAGATCCTCAAATTCCGGCGGATGTTGCCCCTTCCACGGCTTGTGGGGAGCTGTGTAGTTGAGGGCCAGGAAGAAGGGTTCGGGCTCTTGCGAGGCATCGTTGATGAAGTCCAGGGCATCGCCGGTGATCGCGTCCGTCAAGTACTCGGTGACCGTTTCCCGGTGGCTGGTGCCGCCGTCGAACCTGTACATCACCGAGCTGTCATACGTGCTGCCGCCGCCTTCCAGGGCGAACCAGTGGCTGAAGCCCTTCCGGGGAGCATCGTTGGCGCCAAGGTGCCATTTGCCGGACAGGCCCAGGCGGTAGCCGGCATCGGCGAGGTCATCCGTGAACAACCGCTGACCCTGCAGGTAATCAGTGGCGTCCGCTCCGACCTCGACGCCCGCCAGGTAATCGTGGACGCCGTGGCGCGACGGGATGTCCCCGGTCATCAGGCTGGCGCGCGCCGGGGAGCAGACCGGTGAGGCGCAGAAGAAGTTCTCCAGCCGCGTGCCGCGGGCAGCGAGGCCGTCCAGATTTGGTGTGTGGATTTCGGGGTTTCCGGCGCAACCCAGCGCCCAGGCGCCTTGGTCGTCGCTGAGGATGAAAAGGATGTTCGGCTTCTTGTTGGACACCCTCCCATTGCTACTGAGCCTCAAGGCAAGGAATCAATGAGCATTCCCGGTTGGCGTGAAAATACTCCGGGGATCTGACAATTACTCCTCAAATACTCTCTAAATTGTGGTGCATGATGAGAGAAATCGTCTGTCCACAGGTGGAGATGGATCATGCCAAAGAGGAAACAGGAACCGGACTCCGGTGGCGCACCCCTTCGCGACACTGCCAAGGCCAACTTGAAGTTCCAGGACTTGAGCGACGACCTCCGCAGGGACATCCTCGCCGGGACGTGGGCCGTGGGGACCAAGCTCCCCACCGAGCAGCAACTCGCGGCAGAGACCGGCCTTTCCCTGACCACGGTGCGGAGGGCCTTCGAGGACCTTGTAGGCAAAGGGCTGGTGGTCAGGCGGCAGGGCGCCGGCAGCTTCGTCGCTGCACCACAGCGCACGCAGAAACGCTCGAGGTTCGTCATCGGCGTCCTGCTCCCGGACACGCAGCTGTACTACCCGCGCGTCCTCCAGGGGATCGAGGAACACCTCTCGGCCCGGGGCGCGAGCCTGCAACTGTCCACGTACCACTACGACTTCACGCGCGAGAACGCCGGCATCCAGTTCCTTCTGGATGCCGGCGTGGACGGCCTCATCCTGGTGCCGACGCTGACCGGTTTGGCCGATCCCCAGCAGCGCGTCGCCGAGCTCATGGCCCTTCCCGTGCCGGTTGTCCTCTTGGAGCGGAGCCTTGACGATCTGGGGCCCGGCGACCGCACGGAACACGTCTGCTCGGATCACCAAGGCGGAGCGTACGACGCCGTCATGCACCTCCACCGCTTGGGTCACCGAAAGATCGGGCTACTCACGCGCGCGAACGAGGCCGCTCGCAGCAGTAATCCCACGCAGGCTGCGGTCATCGCAGGGTATACGGCTGCCATCACGGCGTTGGGGTTGGAGAACGATGGGCACATGGCGTTCAGCGCAACCAAGCCGGAGTGGGAAGCCGACCAGGCCGAGCACATGTTCGGGCTGCTGGCTGGCAGTGGTGCCACGGCGGCGTTGGTCTTCGGAGACCGGGAAGCCGCTCTGCTGGAAGGCGCCGCGTCCAGGCACGGGGTTCGGGTTCCCGAGGACCTCGCGCTCGTCTCCTATGACGACGAAATGGCTGACCTCGCCCGGATACCGCTCACGGCGGTTTCGCCCGCCAAGCACAGGCTGGGCGTCATGGCCGCCGATGTCCTGCTGCGTCGGCTCACCGAAGGCGACGCGTGTCCGCTCTACCAGATCCGGTTGCGGCCACGCATTGTGGTCCGTGACTCCTGCGGGGCGAAGCGTTGTGAGGCCCGCTCTGCGGTCTCCGGGGGCTAAATGGCGCGCAGAGCGGGCCCCACAACGAGGCTCTAGCGGCGGAGCTTGATGAGCTTTGTCTGGCCGCTGAGCCCAGTGGTGTCAAGCGTCAGGGTGCTCCGCCCGTCGGCGTCCGTCCCCAGGGTGCCCGCGCCCTCCAGGACGCTGGACCACGTACCCTCCGGCAAGGTCAGCGTGAGGCCGGCGGCCTTCTGCGTCGGCTCGCTGACGGCCAGGCTCAGCTCATTCCCATGCCTGGAGAACACCACGCACGCAGGACCCGATGCGCCAAGATCCCCCGCCATTCCGGGCTTCCAGAACGTTGCGGCCGTGGTCTTCGCGGTCTTGAACTCCACGGACTGGGCCGTAGCATCGTTGCGGATCACGCTGTACTTGTTTCCCTGCAACAGCTTCCGGGTCAGGTCCACCGATGCTCCCGGCGCCACCATGTACGCATAACTGCCGGCGACAGGCCCGACCCCGTGATCCACGAAGAGGGTGGCGAAATTGCGCTGCTGCACTGTGGGGCTGCCATTGATGTTGACCCCGGACCAGCTGCCGGACCGGGTTTCCCGCAGCACGTGGAGCGGGGAATCATCGAGCATCGCGTACCCGCCGAATCCCTCCAGGTGCACCCAGCGCCCATCGCCCAGCACCTCAACGGTGCCTGCCGTTCCAGCGATGGTGCCCGCCGCCGTCGTGAGTGTATTGCTGCCTTGGTGGAGGTTGCGGTGGTCGACGATGGTTTCCACCCTGGCGCCCGAAGCAGTGCTGATGTCCGCGCCGAGGCAAACGGTGACGTCGCCGCTGACAAACCAGGACTTCCGCGCGGTCAGGCCCGTGCGGCCCGGCCCCAGCAGATGCTGTCCGACGGCGGCCACCTCGCCCAGCGTCGTGGCCCCGCTCCACTCATTCGCGGGGACGGCAGCGCCCCACTCCCCCTCCACCTTGTCCGGCAAGGGAGTGGTGTCCACCGTGATGCCGGGGAGGCGGTTGTAGTTGGCCGTGGCCCAGAACGCGTCGTCGTACTGGCCGAGGTCGGACGTGTAGAAGTAGGTCATGCCGGAGCCAGTGTGATAGCCGCGGTTGTTCTCGCCGTTGCCGCATTCGTACCAGGCAATGCGGTTGCTGGACAGGGCGAGCGACAATGCCCAGCCGGGTCCGCGGTGCATGGTGCGGTCCATCGCGGGGAAGAGCTTGTGGCCGGTAGCTTCTGCCACGGGGGCAACACCAGTAGCTTGGAGCTCCTTGACCAGTGCCGTCCTGGGCACGCTCGCACTGTTGAGGATCGGTCGATAGGTATTGCGCGCAATCCAGCCAGCGCACAAACCCCGCCATCGGGCCGCCGTCGCTGGATCCATGGCCCGTGCCAGGAGCAGGATGGCCTCGATCGCCGACGCCCCCAGGTCATAGCCGGTGTTGGCCTCACGGCTGATGCTCCTGCCGCGGACGGCATCGGCCATGGCCCCGTTGATCATGACGGGCGCAAACGAGCCCTCCACGGCGTCGAAGAAGATGCTGCGCGTTGGGTCGGAAACCTCGAACGCCGTACCTCCCAGCAAGGAGAACAATTTGGACAGCCCGGTGAGCAGGACAACTCCGTAGGAACCGGTGTACGGAGTAGTGCTGTGTTGGATGAACGAGCCGTCGCGGAAAATGCCGTCTCCGCTGGTGACGTACTGCCACACCTGGCTGAGTCCGGCCACAGCATGGTTGAGTTTGGCCGGGTCCTCTCCTGCCAGGGAACGGATGATGATGCCCTGGCACAGGTCCACGCGGTTGGCGCCAACGGAGGTGATTTTGCCGCGCTTGGGCGGGAACTGCAGCCACGGGTCGGGCACGAAATGGTCGATGGCCGCGCAGTAGGCAGTGCGTTCCGCGGCCGACAATTCGGCATGCAGGAGCACCATGGCGTCGGCGAGTGCCCGGGGTACGCCGATCTCCCAGGACCACCAGTTTCCTACCTCTTCCTTTCTGTCGTTGTAGCAAAGGGTGTTGGCATCAGCCAGGCCGGCCTTGATGGCGGCAAGGACCGCGACGTCCCCGAACACGGCCGCTGTGGGGGTGGCCCAGGCCGTGGCCAGTTGGGACAGGCGGGTGTAGGTGGTGACCATTTCTGCGTCCTTGGCCAAGGACAGGTCCGTGAACACCGAGGTTCGGCCCGACGACGTGTTGAGCTTGGCCAGAGAGTCTGCGGCTTTGTTGTTCAGTGCGGTGATGGCTTTGGCGAAATCGGGGTCGCCGGCCTGGATGACGTTGCGGCCCGTGATTTGGTCCACCCAACGGTTTCGCAGCGCTGCGAACTCCGCGGCGCCCGGTTCTGCCTCGGCCCAGGCGTTCTGCGCGAACATCGAGCTGACCACTGCCGCCAGGGAAAGTGCGCCGGCACCCTGGAGCAGGGTCCTGCGGGGGAATTGAAGTGACAAGGAGTTGCTCCTAACACTCGTGGCGGGACGGGGTCCGGCGTCCTTCGCCGGGTCCGCCACTGGCTTGGGTTGAAGTCAACGCGATGCCGAAGAGAGGAATAAAGCAGTACCTGGTCACGTCCACGTCGCCGGAAACGTGCGGGACCGCCGTCGAGACCTCCCGGGCCCCGGCTGCGGCGAACAGTTGGGCTTTCTGCACTGCTTTGCCTACGGAGCGTCGCTTAGGAGACTGTACGGGCGGCTGATTCCCGGTACGACTAACGTGGCACCAGGTGTCGGGAGATTTCGGCGGCAGAATCCCGCAGTTCGATGGTGCCGCTGGCGACACCGACGACAAGCTTGAAGCCCTTATCTGTGGTGAAGTCATGCTGATATCCGTTGACCCAAAGCAGCAGCACCATGAGTGTCCATGCGGTTCGCTTGTTGCCATCAATGAGTGGGTAGAACCGGGCGACGGACTCCAACAGCGCAGCCGCCTTCAGTGCAAGGTCGGGATAGGCATCTGTGCCCAAGACGCTTGTAGCCGGCCTGGCCAAAGCCGAGGCGAGCAGGCCGACATCGCGGATATGGAAGCCGTACCGATCAACGACTTGAAGGGCATCCTCGATGTCCAGGTATGCTGTCACGCGTCTTCAAGGCGCGTCAGGAGCTCAGCATCATGACTCATGACGAAATCAAGGCCCTCGCTGATTTCGCGTCGGCGCGCATGGCGCTGCAGAACCAGCTCTGCCCCCTGTAGCAGGAGCGCGGACTTGGATGTGTGTTCCTCGGCGGCCAACTTCTCCAGCCGTCGATCCAGGTCTTCAGGTACGCGCAGGTTCATGGCCATGCATCAATGGTACCAGAATGGTACTGATGAAGAGAGCTTCGTCCCGACTGTCGCGGACTGCCCCGGGTTCGCGGCGATCTCGCTGCAGCACCCCTTCGGTAGAGTGCTCACCATGGATGACAAAGCAACGTTGCTCAACTATCTCCGTACCCGCCGGCAGGACCTGCTGGACAAACTGGACGGCCTCGGCGAATACGATGTCCGCAGGCCCATGACCCCCACCGGAACCAACCTGCTGGGCCTTGTGAAACACGTTGCCGGTGTGGAGCTGGGATACTTCGGCGAAACGTTCGGGCGACCGAACGGACGGGAACTCCCCTGGTACGAGGCCACCGCCGAACCCGACGCCGACATGTGGGTGCCTGCCACCCAGAGCCGCGAAGAGATCATCGAGTTGCACCACTTCTCCGCCAAGCACAGCGACGAAACCATCGAGTCCCTCCCCTTGGACGCGCCGGGCGTAGTGCCGTGGTGGTCCGAAGAGAAAAAGAACGTCACCCTGCACCAGATCCTGGTCCACATGTGCGTCGAAACGGCCCGCCACGCAGGCCATGCGGACATCATCCGGGAACTTATCGACGGCCAAGCCGGCCAGCGCGCGAATGATCCCAACATCCCTCAACGGACCGCAGAAGAACTGGCCGCACACCGCCGGCGCATAGAACAGGCAGCGTTGGAAGCCGACGGGCGCTGACTTTCACAGGCACGGGGAGACCTTCACAGCCGCCGCATATGCGAGGCAAACCTCAGGCGTAGCCTGCCTCCGTAGAAATGAGGCATGACTCCTCCATAGACCGAAAACCGCAAAGGCCGCCGGACACGGCGAGCGATCGTCTCCGCCGTCCTGGCGGTCACTCTCTCTGCCGGGGGTGCAACAGCCTGGGCCCTGGACCGCTTCGTCATTCCGCACGCCGAAATCACCAACGTCTCGGAATACGAAGCCAGCCAGGCCGGCACCACCGAAACCACGACGACGGACAGCAGCGCCGCTGATTCCTCCGCGAGCGCCGTGGTCACTGATACTGGGTACACCTCGGGTGACACCGGTATCAGCATCAGCAAGGTAACTACCGGCAGCGGCGACAGCACCGTAACGTACTACGTTGCCGACGTCGTGCTTGATGCGGCCACCACGCTGAAGTCGGCATTCGCGGAGGACACGTACGGCGGCAACATCACTGAAAACACCTCCGCGATCGCCCAGGACCACAACGCGATCTTCGCCATCAACGGCGACTACTACGGTTTCCGGGACACCGGCATCGTGATCCGCAACGGTGTGGTGTATCGGGATGAGGGCGCACGGCAGGGCCTGGCCTTCTACAAGGACGGCACCGTCAAGGTGTACGACGAGACCACCACCACCGCTGACCAACTCATCGCGGATGGCGTTTGGAACACCCTCTCGTTTGGCCCGTCGCTGCTGGACAACGGCGAGATTGCCTCGGGCATCGAGGACGTGGAAGTTGATACCAATTTCGGCAACCACTCCATCCAGGGCGAACAGCCGCGCACGGCGGTGGGCGTCATCGACCAAAACCATCTGGTGTTCGTGGTGGTGGACGGGCGCAGCCCCGGCTACTCCGCCGGCGTCACCATGACGGGCCTGGCGCAGATCATGAAGGACCTCGGCGCCACCACCGCGTACAACATCGACGGCGGCGGCTCCTCCACCATGTACTTCAACGGATCCCTGGTGAACAACCCGCTCGGCGAGAACAAAGAGCGCGGCACCTCGGACATCCTCTACATCGCCCGGTCATGATCATCCTGATACCGGCCTACGAGCCGGACCACCAGCTCATCACCCTTGTCCGAAACCTCCAGGAAGCAGAGCCGTGGATCAGCATCGTGGTGGTGGACGACGGTTCCGGCCCCGAGTACAAGGACACGTTCGACGCCGCCGCCCAGCTTGGGTGCCATTTGCTTGGCTACGCCGTGAACGGCGGGAAAGGTCACGCCCTCAAGAGCGGCTTCGCCTTCATCGCTGAGCGTTTTCCGGGACATGACGTGGTATGCGCCGACAGCGATGGGCAGCATGGCGTGGCGGATATCCTGGCCGTCGCCGACCGGGTCCGGCACGTCACCGCGGCCATGGTCCTGGGCTCCCGGAACTTCACCGGGAATGTCCCGGCCCGGAGCCGGTTCGGCAACACCGTGACCCGCGGCCTGTTCAGGCTAGCGACGGGCCAGCGGATCACGGACACCCAGACGGGCCTGCGGGGCTACAAAGCGGACATGCTCCCTTGGTTGCTGACGGTCCGCGGACAGCGGTACGAGTACGAACTGAACCTGCTGCTCGAAGCGAAGCATGCGGGCTACGGCATCAGCAGCGTCGGGATCGCCACCGTGTACCTGAACGACAACGCAGGCTCGCACTTCCGGCCTGTCGCGGACTCGATCAGGATCTATGCCCCCCTGCTGAAGTTCCTGGGCTCGTCCCTGTCCGCTTTCGTGGTGGACATGGTGATGTTCCTGGTGCTCATCGGTGTCACGGACTCCCTGCTCATTGCCGTGCTGGGTGCCCGGCTGGTCAGCGCCACAGTGAACTTCCTGGTCAACCGGCGCCTGGTGTTCGAGCACGGCAAAGACCGGCCACTGCGGGTGGCCGCGGCCGGCTATGTGGCCCTGGTGCTGGTGTTGCTGGCGGCCAACTACGCCTCGATCCTGGCGCTGACGTCCGTTTCCGTCCCGGACCTGCCCGCAAAGATCCTCACGGAGGCCGCGCTGCTGGGCATCAGTTTCGTAGTGCAGCACCGTTTCCTGTTCACCCGCAAAGGCCGTGCCGCACAGAAGGAAACGCATACCCCACCCTTGGTCCCGGCACAGTTCCAGCACAGCGTGGCCCTGAAAAGTGGACACCAATTCCCCCAGAGATTCCGGAGTAACCGATGAACACCCTCATCCTCATAGCGGCAGACCTCGCTGCCATTTCCATCCTCACGTTGGCCCTGTACCTCCGCCGCCACAGGCGCCGTGACCTGGTGGTGTCCTACCTCGGCATGAACGTGGGAGTCCTCGCAGTCGCCACCGCACTGTCCGGTTCTGCTGCCGGCGTTGGTTTGGGCCTGGGGCTGTTCGGTGTGCTCTCGATCATCCGGCTCCGCTCCACCGAACTTGCCCAGCACGAGGTTGCCTACTACTTCTCGGCACTGGCGCTGGGCCTGATCTCGGGCATCGGCGTCGAGCCTCTGTGGTTGACGTTGTCCCTCATGTCGTTGGTCCTGCTGGTGATGTTCATTGGTGACAACCCGAAGGTCCTGCCCTCCTACCGCCACCAGACGGTGGTGCTGGACCGGGCCATCAACGACGAAGCCGAACTCTACGTCCGGCTGGAAGAAGTCCTCAACGGTACCGTCCACTCGGCCACCATCCAGGAGCTGGACCTGGTGAATGACAAGACGATCGTGGATGTCCGCTACGCGGTCCGCCCCGCCCGGCTCACCGTCAACCATCCAGCGGGCGCGCTGACAGAGGCCCCGCAGGAACTGCCTGCCCAGCCGTCGCCCCAGCCGTCCATGCCCACCTCTGCGGGTGTCGCATGAGCCGGCCCGAAGCTCCAGGGGTCATGCCCCACCTGGGCCGGCTTTCCGCCGTCGGGCTTGAAGAACTCACTGCTGAAGCCGCGCTGCTGACCCGTGTTGACCGCAAGTACCTGGTTCCCTCGGCAGCAGCCCGACGCGTCCTCTCCACTTTCACCACCCACGCCCGTGTCCTGGAAATGGACGGGGCCCGGACCTTCGCCTACGACTCCGTGTACTTCGACACCCCGGCACTGGACAGTTACATGCTGGCAGCCCACGGGCGGCGCCGGCGCTTCAAGATCCGCACCCGGACCTACGTGGACAGCGCCGTCAGCTTCCTTGAAGTCAAGACCGAAGGAGCACGTGAAGCCACCGTCAAGGAACGCATCCCGTACGAACTTTGCGACCGCGACCGGCTGACCGACGAAGGCCTTCTCTATGTAAACGAGACCCTTTCCGCGGCCATCGGGGACGTCACGTTCGGCCCCTTGTCCCCCGTCCTGTCCACGCAGTACAACCGCACCACGCTGTTCCTGCCTGAGTCGGGAAGCCGCGCCACCATCGATTCCGACGTCACCTGGCAGCGGCCGGACGGGCAGCCCTGGGTCCTGGACAACGCGGTGGTGGTGGAGACCAAGTCCGGCTCCGCCCCGGGCCCCTTGGACCGGCACCTCTGGGCCAACGGCGTCCGGCCGTGCCGCATCTCCAAGTTCGCCACCGGCATGGCCGCACTCCACCCGGAACTGCCCGCAAACCGGTGGAATCAAACCCTTCGGCGCAGGATGCCGCTGCGCCCCCTCAACCAACTCCCCCAAAGCTAAGGAATCAACCATGCGCTCATTCCGCACCTCCCTGTCCATTGCCGCCGTCGCGCTGGCGATCTCCCTGGCCGGCTGCTCCGCCCCAACCACCGGCTCCACCTCCTCAGGCACCTCCGGCACGGCCACAACAACCACCACCCAGCAGGCAGTCACCGCCGCCACCATCGAAGAAGACACCCACTACGACGGCGACGACCTCAGCTGGGACGCCTCAACGGAAGTGGCCATCAGCCTGGCCGACGGCGGCAGCAAAGTGACGTCGTCGTCCTCCACCGGCGTGGCGGTGGACGGCAATACCGTCACCATCAGTGCCGCCGGAACCTACCGCCTCAGCGGCTCGCTGACTGACGGAAAGATCATGGTGGCCGCGGGCGATTCAGACACGGTGAGGATCATCCTGGACGGGGTGCAGCTTGGTAACTCCAGCGGTTCCCCGTTCGTGGTGCAAAGCGCCGATGAAGCGATCCTGTACCTGGAGGACGGCAGCACCAACACCGTAACGGATGCCGCAAGCTACGCGGACCAAGGCGACGACGCACCCAACGCGGCCCTCTTCTCCATGGCGGACCTGACCATTGCCGGGCCCGGTTCCCTGAAGGTCACCGGAAAGTACAACGACGGCATCGTCTCCAAGGACGGCCTGGTCCTGGCATCGGGCAAAGTCACCGTCGAGGCAGCAGACGACGGCATCCGGGGGAAGGACTACACCGTGCTCCTGGACGGCGCCTACCAGGTGACCGCGGGCGGCGACGGGGTGAAGGCCGACAACGAGACGGACGAGGGGCGGGGCTGGCTGCTGGTCAGCGGTGGTTCCCTCTCCGTGACCGCGGGAGATGACGGCGTGAAGGCGTTCAACACCTTGACTGTTTCCGGCGGCACAGTGAACGTAGCCAAGTCCGAAGAAGGGCTGGAGGCGCAGCACATCGCCATCTCCGGCGGGGACGTGACCGTCACTTCCAACGATGACGGCGTGAACGCCTCGGGCGGAGCCTCCTCCAGCACTGCCGACGGCGGCGGCATGGGTGGCGGGATGGGCGGCGGCATGGGTGGGGGCGAGACCGTCGCGATTACAGCGTTGACGTCTCCGGCGGGACACTGACCATCAATGCGCAGGGTGACGGTTTGGACTCGAACGGAAACGCCAGCATTTCCGGCGGGACCGTCGTGGTCAACGGGCCCACCAACGACGGCAACGGAGCACTGGATGTCAACGGCGAGCTGGCCGTTTCCGGAGGCACCGTGGCTGCTGCGGGAAGCGCCGGGATGGCCGTTACCCCGGGAACGTCGTCCACGCAATCCGGTCTGCAGATCACGTTCAGTTCCTCCGTACCTGCGGGCACCCCGGTTCACATCGTCGACTCGTCGGGAGCCGTGGTGGCGACGTTCGTGACCACCAAGACCATCGCATCCCTGGTGTTCTCCTCTTCCGCGATCGCCGACGGTGCCACGTACACGGTGTACACGGGCGGCACCGCCGATGCCACAGCCGGCCTCACGACGGGATCCATCGACGGCGCCAAGCAACAGGGCACCGTGACCGCGGGCCAGTACACCCAGGCGCAAGGTCCCGGCCGCCGCTGAGCTTCGTGGCAGGTGCAATTCTGCTGGATCATTCGTCATCGCCCCGACGCGGTCCCCGGTAATCCGGGGATCTTCAGAGGGAACAAGCGAATGATCCAGCAGAAAACGGGACGCAAGCCTCGCCCGCAAACTTGATGCGAACTTGAGCCAATCGAAAAGGTTCCTTGATGTAGCGGCGCCACGCTGGAATCAGCCGGAATACCAATACAAAGGCATTCCGACAACGAATTTCCGGTATGAAGCACAACGATGTGGGGGAACCAGTGGAACAGTCAGCAGCCGTCGACGAGGTGGTGGCCGTGAAGGGCATCATCCAGGACCAGAACCCCGTGGATTTCTACGCGTTGGGTGTCGCAGGGTGCATCGACCGACTTGCCGCGCCGCTTCGCCGCGCCGGTGTCACGGTCCACTGGCATACTCCCCACCACGGCATCGAGATCTCGTCCTCCGCCGCAGGGCTCCTGTACCACGTGGCGCAGGAAGCGTTCAGCAACACGTTGAACTACGCGAACGCCAGTGAACTCACCATCCGCCTCAACGCTGTCTACCATGGCATCCAGCTCACCATCACGGACGACGGTGACGGCTTCGAGATCCACGCTGCGCCCAGCGGCCGCAGGCATGGTTTTGGATTGCTGTTGATGTCGATCGCCGTTCACGACGCCGGCGGGACAGTCGACATCGACTCCGCGGTTGGGCGGGGCACCAGTGTCCGGGTGACACTGCCGCTGGATTGAGTCCGATTTGGGACCTTCATTGCGTACCTGAGCCATGGAACAACTGACGTTCCGGACGTATTCTGTAGCTACTTTTCAGCCTGGCATCCCTACGGATTGGCACGAAAATGGCGCGGAACAACAGAGGACCACTGGGTCTGGGCAAGGTCCTGTTAAGGATCTTCGGGTTCTTCTTCGTGAGCCTGCTCTGCGGGGTGTTGATCTCCGGCTTCGTGGTCCCGGTGGTTGCCCTCACCAGCACAACCGTGGGTGGGTCCATAGGTTTCTACGAGAGTCTTCCCAGCCAGCTCGACGTGGAGTCACCTTCCCTTTCCAGCAAGGTGGTCACCGCTGACGGCCAACTCATCGCCACGTTTTTCGCCGAGAACAGGGTCAAGGTTCCTCTCGAGGACATGTCGCCGTTCATCCGCGAAGCAATCGTAGCCATCGAAGACAGCCGTTTCTACGAGCATCCGGGTGTGGATGCGCACGGAATCATGCGGGCGCTGACCTCCAACCTGACCAAAGGAACCAAGCAGGGGGCCTCCACGCTGACGCAGCAGTACGTCACCAACGTCCTCAACGAGTCCCGGCTTTCACAGGGCCGCCCCGAGGACGTAGTACTCAGCGGCGAGAAAACAGTGGGAGACAAGCTGCGCGAGATCAAGCTCGCCCTGGAACTGGAGAAACGCTTCAGCAAGGACCAGATCCTTGAGGGATACCTGAACATCGTGTTCTTCAACAGGAATGCCTACGGCATCGAGGCTGCGTCCCGCTACTTCTTCAGCACCTCCGCCGCGGAGCTGACACTGCCCCAGGCGGCGCTGTTGGCAGGCCTGGTGAATGGTCCCAGCATCTACGACCCCACGGTCGACCCGGCGGCAGCACTGGCCAGGCGCAACCTGGTGCTGGACCGGATGCTCGAACAGGGGAAGATCACCCCCGTGGACCATGGCGTGGCTGTGGCAACACCGGTGGAATTGAACATCACTCCATCCCTTCAAGGATGTGCCGGTGCTGCCATTGCCACGTATTTCTGCGATTACATCTCGCACCTCATCCTTAACAACGAGGCCTATGGTGACACGGTCCAGGATCGTGAACGGCTCCTGTATCGCGGCGGCCTCACCATCACCACCACACTGGACAGCAGGCTCCAGGCCATCGCCCAGCAACAGGTGGACGCATCCGCCGGTGATAACCCGGACAAATGGGGTGCTGCCATGACCACCGTGCAGCCAGGTACCGGTAAGGTCCTGGCGATGGCCCAGAACACGGTGTTCGTTCCACAAGAGGGGAAGTTCGACACCCAGCTGAACTTCAACGTGGATGCAAAAGACGAGAACGGCTACGACCTGAACGGTGCCGGAGGTTTCCAGCCCGGTTCCACCATGAAGCCCTTCATCTATGCGGAGTGGCTCAACGAAGGCAAGAACCCCACCGCCGTGGTGGACGCATCACGGCGGGTATACCCCGTGGGCTTCCCTTGGCGTTCCAGTTGCGGCAAGGTGCTGGGCGGCTACAGTACGGCACAGAAGGCACAAAACCTTGGCGCGGATGACGACCTGCAGAACAACGACCCTGGCTACTACCGCCCCATGCCCATCAACTACGGCCTCTACAACTCCATCAACACGGCCACTTTCGCCACAGCGGCACAGCTGGACTTCTGCGGAATCCAGCGGATGGTGGACACTGTTGGCCTGCACAGCGGGCTGGACAATGCCCCAATCAACATGCACCAGATCGGCAATCTCCTGGGTTCCATCGGCGTCGCGCCTCTTGTGTTGGCGAGCGCCTACGCCACCTTCGCCAATGACGGCACCTACTGCAAGCCCATCGCCATCACGGAGATCAGCGACGCCCAGGGCAGGGAATACGAAGCACAGACGCCGGAATGCCGTGAAGCCGTCAAGCCGGCTGTGGCACGGGGCGTAAATGCCGTACTCCAGGATGTGCTCAAGATGGGATCCGGCGTCTACATCGAACCCAAGGTCCAAAGCAGGGTCCCGGTAGCCGCCAAGACCGGAACGTCCAACAACAACGGCGCCACCTGGGTGGCCGGGTACACGACGGCGCTCGCCACGGCGTCGTTCTTTGGGGACACGACGGCGGGACAACAGCGGGCGGGCCAGAACGTCACCATCAACGGCAAGTTCTACAAATCCCTGGACGGCTACATGATCGCCGGTCCGCAATGGGCGAACTACATGATGGAAGCCACGGCGCTCTACCCAAGCGGACCCTTTGTGGCTCCTGCTCCCCCACCCGCCCAACAGCCCAGCACCAGTCCGGCAGCGCCGCAACGGTAGCCGTGCCACAGGTGACGTTGACGTCCACAGGGGGTTTCCGGCGTCGGACGTCGCGTTGCGGGGCCCGCTCTGCGTGGCATTCCCCGCGCTCAGCACGCAAAGCGGGCCTCACAACGGGAGGGGCTAGCGGGCGTAGCGCTCCGTGAAATTCCTGAGCACGCGCATGGGCTCTGTCACGGATGACTTCCGGGCTGTCTCGATGAGTTCATCGGCTTCGTGGGGCGGGAAATATCCGGCGTTCTTGTAGATGTTGATCCGCGTGATGAGTCCGTCGGCGTCCAGCTCGGGGTGGAACTGGGTTGCGTAGAGGTTGTTCTTGATGCGGAACATGTGCACGGGGCAGGCCTCCGAGCTGGCCAGCAATACTGCGTTCGGGGGCAGCTGGCTGCACGCTTCCTTGTGGCCGACGAAGGCCTCGAACCGGCGCGGGAGACCCTGCAGCAGCGGATCCCGGTCCCCTTCCGTCGTCAGGGTGATCTCCGTAGCTCCCACCGGCTCCCCGAAGCGCCGGTCGATGACTGCGCCCTGGTGCACTCCCAGCGTGCCGACACCGTAACAGGCACCCAGGAAGGGGAAGTCTTCCGCCACGATCCGGTCCAGGAGGGATGAGAGTTCCGTCTCAACCCGGACCTGGTCTGCGCTCTTCTCCTCCACAGGATCGCTTGAGGTGTAGGGACTTCCACCCACGATCACCCCGGAGTAGTCCGACAGTTCAAGAGGCGGCAAAGGCCCGGATTCCAGCCGGATCCGGATCAATTCGTCCGGTTTCAGTCCGCAGTAGCGTAGGTAAGCCTGGTACTCGTCATCTGCTGCGGCGTCTTCGGCGCGGGTAGCCAGCAATAGGAAGGGCTTCACAGGCCAAGTCTGCGTGAGGAATGGCCGGGAGACAAAGTGTGTTGCTGCAAGGGGGTGTCTGACAGGGACTCCCTCACACCGCCGTGGCTGCATACCGTTGTACGGACCCCCATGAAACAGCACCCCGAGCTTGACCCATCCCTGAGGAGCAATCTTTGACGCAGGACCCTTCGGTCGTCGAAACACCATCGCCCACGGCGTCACCCGCTGAAAGGCAGCAGCCCAGGAAGATCCCCTGGGGCGGACTGCTTGTGCTGGCAGCGGCCGGGTTCACTGCGGTAACCACCGAGCTTCTTCCTTCCGGCTTGCTTCCGCAAATCAGCCGCGACCTCGGTGTCGACGAGTCGGCAGTTGGTTCGCTGACCGCCGTGTATGCGGCGATCATCGTCTTCACGGCGCTCCCCCTATCCCGGTTCCTGGCCGGCAGGGTTCCCCGCAAGACGCTGCTGATCGCCACCGTGCTGGCTTTTGCGCTCAGCAATGTCCTGCTGGCGTTGAGCCCCGAGCTGGGGTGGGCGATCGGGGCCAGGCTACTCGGCGGCATCGCGCACGGAATGCTGTGGTCCAGCATGGCACCCTATGTGGCACGAATCGTTCCGGCACACTCCGTGGGTAAATCCATGGCCGTGGTGTTCAGCGGCAACAGCATCGCACTTGCAGTGGGGGCTCCCATCGGTACACTCATGGGTTCACTGATGACCTGGCGCGCTTCCTTCCTGGTTCTCGCGGGCGTGGGCGTGCTGTTGGCCGTGTTGGCCTTCTGGCTCCTTCCCGGCGCTCACGACAACGCCAGCCAGAAGGCTCCGTCCCTGCGTGCTGCCATGAAACTGCCGGGCGTCATCGCCGTGGCCATCGCCTGGCCCCTCCTGCTCCTGGCCCACTTCACCCTGTTCACCTACGTGGCGCCCTTCCTGCTGGCATCCGGGCTGCCGGAATCGGCCACCAGCATCTCCCTGTCCGTGGTGGGAATCGCCAGCCTGGTGGGGATTTGGATTGCCGGCATGACCGCCGACTCCCGTCCACGTGCCTCGGTGATTGCCGCCGTCGGACTCCTGACTCTTGCGTTCGCCCTGCTGCCGGCACTGGGCGGCACCTGGGTGGGGGCGTTCGGGCTGATGACGCTGTGGGGTATCGCGTTCGGCGCCGTGGGTATCTACAACCAGGCAGCGATTCTCCGGGCCGGCGGCGAGCACAAGGACGCTGCCAACGGCCTCACCGTGGTGACCATCCAACTGGGGATCGCCGTCGGGGCTGTCTATGGCGCGTTCGCCCTCACCACTGTGGGCGCCCAGCTGGTGCCCCTGGCCGCGGCGGTTCCGACAGCGATAGCGCTGGTGATCATCATCGCCAGCAGGCGCGGCGGCTACCCGGCCGGACCCAGGGAGAAGCGCCGTTAACATCCCCGAAACATGCCAGTGACCTGATCTTCACGAACGGGAGATTTCTGTAACTTACCTGCAACTTAGCTCTTCTGAGTCGGAAACATAGCTCACCGAATATTGATCGGGGGGCTTTACGGGAGCCGGATAAATCACGGCTCGTTTCGGACAGGCTTGAAAGAAGGGAACGCAGGTGGAGATCTCTGCGCAGAACGTCTGGATGATGTTGTCGGCGGCAATGGTGCTCTTCATGACCCCCGGCCTCGGCCTGTTCTACGGCGGCATGACCCGCGCCAAGGCAGCACTGAACATGATCATGATGAGCTTCATCTCCGCGGGGATCGTGGGTGTTGTCTGGGTCCTTTGGGGCTACTCGATGACTACCGGTGATGGCTTCCTGGGCCTGTTCGGCAACCCCTTCGCACACTTCGGCCTGCAGGACCTGGTGGGCACGCCCGACCTCATCAAGGCCACCTTCGCAGCGACCTTCGCCATCATCACCGTTGCCCTCATCAGCGGTGCCATAGCCGACCGGGCCAAGTTCGGTGCCTGGGCACTGTTCGTGCCGATCTGGATCACCGTTGTCTACTGCCCGCTGGCATACATGGTGTGGGGCGGCGGCCTGATGAGCGCCGGCGGGGCCGTGACTGAAGTCTTCGGCCAGGTCATCGACTTCGCCGGCGGTGCGGTAGTTGAGGTCAGCTCGGGAACTGCCGCTTTCGTCCTCGCATTGATCGTGGGAAAGCGCCATGGATTCGCCAAGGACCCCAACCACCGCCCGCACAACGTCCCCTTCATCATGATCGGCGCAGCAATCCTGTGGTTCGGCTGGTTCGGTTTCAACGGCGGCGCTGCCACCACTGCCGAGCAGGCCGGCCTGATCTGGGTCAACACCTTGGTAACTCCGGCAGCGGCCATGCTGAGCTGGCTTGTGGTCGAGAAGGTCCGCCACGGACACCCCACCTCCCTGGGTGCAGCGTCCGGCGTCGTGGCCGGCCTGGTTGCGATCACCCCTTCCTGCGCCAACATCAGCCCGCTGGCCGCCCTGGGTCTGGGTTTGGTGGCCGGTGCTGCCTGCGCGGTGTTCGTTGACCTGAAGTACAAGTTCGGTTTCGACGATTCCCTCGACGTTGTTGGCGTGCACTTCGGCGCCGGTGTCATCGGCACCCTGTCCCTGGGCTTCATCGCCTTCCCCCAGGACGGTGTGGCCGGCGGCCTCTTCTACGGCGGCGGCCCCCAGCAGCTCATTGCGCAACTCGTGGCTGTCGTGATCACCATCGCGCTCTCCGGTGTGGGCACCTTGGTCATTGGCCGGATCATCAACAAGACCATCGGCTTCCGGGTCCCGCACGAGCACGAAATCACCGGCGTGGACCTCACCCAGCATGCCGAGTCCGCTTACGAGTTCGGCCTCACTGCGCACGGGCACTTCCGCCAGCAGCAGGCGCACCTGTCCGCGCTGCTCAAGGGAAAGCCGGCCGCGGCCACTCCGGAGGCCAAGGAAGACAGCTTCGCCTAACGGCACCACCATCAAACAGCAGCCGACGGCGGGACCCTGGTTCCGCCGTCGGCTGCTGTTGTGTGCGCCCCGCCCAAGCGGGCAGCGTCCGGATTAGCCCGAGCCGTTCCAGAGGCGCTGCCACCAAGTCCGTTTGCCCGGCGCCTGCGGTTCCGGCTCCGGCGGAGAGGCGGCAGCACGCCGCTGCCGCCACCGTTCGAGTTCGGCATCCACATCCCTGAGTTTCGTGATGACCGGCGGCCCGCCTTGGAGCTGCCTCCGGGCCTCGATCACGCGTTTGTTGAAGTCCTCGAGGATGTCCCGGACTTGTTTCTCTCTGTATTGCTGATCCAGCTTCGCGTCCAGTTCGGCGTCTTCAATGCGCAGCAGGATGGCAGGAGGGCCGATCCCGCTCAGCCGTTCGCGCTGGATGAGTCCCTTGACCCACCAGTCGGGATCGTAGTGCTCGCCGAGCCCGGGGATCGGTTTGCCCGCGTACTTGAGGTTGTCGAACTTCCCTTGGTTCATGGCGTCCCGGATCAGGTATTCGACGCGGGCCGCGTCATCCACCTTCCGGCGCTTCTCGCGTTCTTCCGCGTCCGCAGCCTCAAGCTCGGCGTCCTCCTGGGCGTTGCCGCCCCAGCCGCGTACGGCCCGCAGTTCGGCCCCGCGCTCCAGCTTCCGTCTGAAAGCGTTGTTCCCGGCACTCATCGTGTCCGCCACCTCCTCGAACGGCAGCCCTCGTCTGCCGGAATTCGTGGTTCTCCGTCCAGTATTCCCCACCTTGCAGTGCTTAATCCGTACCCAGCGCGCCGTCGTCGAAACCGACAGGCCGCACCTCCACCACCCACTCTGAACGCGAAACTGCCCCGACACGCCGCGGGTACGGAGTGTCGGGGCAGTACGGGATCGAAAGTGGGCGGTGGCGGTGCAGTGGCAACGCCTAGCGGACGGCCATGCTCGGATCCAACTGCTCGATACCTTCCGGGGTCACCAGGACCACCCTCGCCGTACAGATGTCGTAGAACAGACCGGTCGCCTGCACTGTGCCGGATGCCAACGCCGGACCGGTGACGGGATGCTCGGCCAGCTTGCCCAGTTGCATTGCCACATTCACCATGCTGAGTTGATCCAGGCGGCTGAAACCTTCTGCTTCGGCGGCGCGGGCCACGGGATGTCCCGCCAGGAGTGCTTGGTAACTGGGGCGGGCATGTTCAAGCCAGGCATCGAACCCACGTCCCAGGCCAGCGGCTGATCCTTCCGCATCGGCGATCACGGCTTTCATGGCTCCGCAGTTGGAGTGGCCGCAGACAACGATCGAGTCCACGGACAAGGCCTTCACTGCAAAGGCCAGCGTGGAGTCAATGGAGGCGTCATGATCGTCGCTGCACACCACGTTGCCGATGTTCCTCAGGGTGAGGAGATCACCGGGACCACTGCTGGTGATCAGGTTCGGATTCACCCGCGAATCAACGCAGGCCACGAACAGGGTGTCGGGATTCTGGCCTTCGGTGAGGTCCTGGACCAGGGGCCGGACTTTGTCTGCGTGGCGGCGGTGGTATTTGTCGATGCCCAGGAGGATGGAGCGCAGCGGCGGGTGGGAGTCGCCGTCGTCGTTCCTTTGGCCGGCGGCATCGGCGGGCTGCCATGACGTACGCGGTGGCAGCGGAAATTCGCGCGGTTCCTGGCGCTGCGGCGAGTTGTCCTCGGCGTCGCTGAAGGCGGTGGTGCCGTGCTCCTCCACCACCACGGCTGCTCCGCCGTTCCTCTGCTGTTTCTCCCACGCCACCAGTGCTTCGCGGAAGGCATGATCCAGGTAGTCGGCGTTGAGTTCCACTACAGCGTCCTGGCCTTCGGGCACGGAGTGCAGGACGCGGTTGAGCCGGGGCAGCGCGAAGAAGCTGCACGAGCCGGCGATCGTTACGCGCCAGGGCAGCCCGGTTCCTGCCGGGGCGTGCGCCTGGATCTGGGCACGAAGGACCCGCCACAGCACGCACAGGGCGGCGAGTGCCAGGCCGATGATGACGCCCTCCAGGAGGTTCAGCGCGACGACGCACACCAGCGTGACGGCATAGACCAGGAGGTCGCCCGTGCGAAGACTGGTGCGGATGTCGGCCACTTTGACGAGCTTCGCGCCGATCACCAACAGCAGACCGGCAAGGACAGAAAGCGGGATCAGCTGGATGAGGCCGGCGAACAAGGCCGAGAAGACCAGGACCCAAACGCCATGCAGGATGGCGGACGTCCGGCTTTTCGCGCCGGCTTCGACATTGGTGGCGCTGCGGACGATGACCCCGGTGACCGGCAATCCACCGAGCATGCCGGAGACCATGTTCGCCGAGCCTTGACCGACGAGTTCGCGGTTGAGGTTGGTCCGGATTCCGCCGTGCATCTTGTCCACGGCCACGGCGGACAGCAGCGATTCGATGCTGGCGATCAGCGCCACCGTGATAACGGCCATGGCGGCGGCGCGCCAGTTGCCATCAGGCAGGCTGGGGAGTGCGACGGCGTCGAAAATCGAACCCGTGAAGCTGATCCGCTCCACGCCCGGCGCCACCGCTACGGACAGCGCGGTGACGGCAACGACGGCGGCCAGGGGTCCCGGCACTTTACGCACCGCAGCGGGGAGGAACTTCCACGTCAGCAGAATCGCGACGACGGCCAGTCCCAGCAGTGCCGAGTGCAGCTCAACGTTGGTGACTGCGGCTGGCAGTGCGGTGAGGTTGTCGACGGCGGAGCCTGCGGCCTGCCCGCCGAGGAGGACATGGAGCTGCTGCAGGATGATCGTGATTCCGATGCCCGCGAGCATCGCCTTGACCACCACTGGCGACACTGCCAGCGCGGCCCGGCCTATGCGGCTGACGCCCATGAGCAGTTGAACGACGCCGGCTGCAGCGGTGATCGCGCACGTCACCTGCCAGCCGAACTCGGCGACCAGACCGGCGACGACGACGGTCAGTCCCGCGGCGGGGCCGCTCACCTGCAGCGGGGAGCCGCCAAGTCTGCCCGCGACAATGCCGCCAACGGCTGCGGCAATGAGCCCGGCCATGATCGGAGCACCGGAGGCTGCGGCGATTCCAAGGGAAAGCGGAAGGGCTACGAGGAAGACCACGAGTGAGGCAGGGAGATCCGCACCGAGGTTGCTGAGGAAACTTGGCTTCTTTGTTCCCGGGCCCGGCGGGCTGTGGGAGTCGGTGGGGACGGTGGCGGATTCGTTGGGCTGAGGCATTGGTTCTCCTGGCTCGGAATGTGCTGACCCTTCCAAGCTACGGAACCTGTCACGGTTAATGACAACAAGATGTGACAAGCGTGACAAAAGCTGTGAAGATGCGCTTCATGTTGGGACCTATGGGAACTTTGACGGGGGTGGCGCGCGTTGGGGGTCCGGAGCGTGGCAGTCGAGGCGGACCTTCCCGCCGTCGTTTCTTTCCACCCGCGCCAAAACTAAGGCTGCTTAGAATAGGCTGGGTCCATGAGCGCACCCGACCCCCAGCCCGTACGCATCAGCTCCGTACCAGTACAGCTCCAAGCCCTGGAGCCGGCCCTGGAAAAAATCAAGGCTGCCGTGGGCGACGTCCCGGCCCTGCTCGCCATCGCCGGGGAACTCGGCCAGACAGCTCCCATGCCCGGGGAGGGCAGCACAGCCAAGCTCTGGGAACTCCTGGCCTCAGTGACGGCCGTGGATGTCGCTGCCGGGCGAGTGCTGGAACCCCACTTGGACGCCCTCGCGATCCTCGCCCAGGCCGGAAGCGAAACCACCACGGCAGGCGCCTGGGGAGTGTTCGCGGCGGAGGGACCCGGCATGAAGCTCGAAGCCAAACGCACCGCGAACGGCAGCTACGTCCTGCACGGATCCAAGCCGTGGTGCTCCCTGGCCCAACAGCTGGACGGCGCGGTGATCACCGCGCATCTTCCCGACGACGGCGGCAGGGCCGCCTTCGCGGTGAACCTGAAGGACCCCGGGGTCAGCGCGGAAACCCCGGTATGGACGGCACGCGGACTGCAGGAAATCCCGAGCGGCACGGTCCACTTCACCAACGTCCCGGCCAGACCGGTCGGCGGGGAGGGCTGGTACTTCTCCCGGCCCGGATTCGCGTGGGGCGGAATGGGAGTCGCTGCATGCTGGCTGGGCGGGGCGGTGGCCGTGGCCCGGGATTATGCCACCGCGCTGAACAAGGCTTCCGGCAACGGCCGTGAACCCGACCAGATCGCACTGGCCACCTTGGGTGAAATCGACCGCACCATCAGCACGGTCACCGGCTACCTCGCCCAGACCGCGGAACGCATCGACGCCGGCGAGCTGGAGGACGCGGATTCCGAAGGTCAAAGCCCCTGGAGCGATGCCTTGCGTGTCCGCGGAACGGTAGCCGCCGCCGTCGAGCGCATCCAAACCCTGGTGACGCAGAACCTCGGCCCCGCCCCGCTGGCATTCGACGAAGCATATGCAAAGCGCATGGCGGACCTGTCCCTGTACATCAGGCAGCACCACGCCATGCGGGACGATGCCCAGTTGGGCGCCCTGGCGTTGAAAGGGGATCGCAGTTGGTGACGTTCACGCATGCGGATACCGGCACGGCGGAGTCTGACTGGCTGGCCAGCGGCCTGGCCGCCTTGCCCGAACTCCCCCTGGACAAGGACGAACTCGCGGGCACGACCTTCGTGGTGCTCGCTGCGCACCCGGATGACGAATCCCTGGGCGCCGGCGGATTCCTCGCAAAACTTCACGCAGCAGGCGCAGACATCAAGGTCCTGCTCTGCACCGCCGGTGAAGCCTCCCACCCGGAATCGCCAACGACGACGCCGGAACAGCTTGCCGCTGTCAGGCTCACTGAGTTCGACGCGGCTGTGTCCGGGCTGGCTCCCGGCGCGAGCTGGCAGTTCCTGGAACTGCCCGACGGCAGACTGGCAGCCAACGCAGACCGGATCGCGGACGCGGTGCGGGAGGCCGTGGCATCATCAGGGCGTCCGGCGGAAAACGTGACGATCGTTGCCCCGTTCCGTTCCGACGGGCACACCGACCACGACGTCCTGGGCTCCACGGCCGCGCAGCTCGCCGAAAACGATGGCCACGGTTTGTTGGAATACCCCATCTGGTACTGGCTGTGGGCAGGGCCGGAGCACGAAACCTGGCGGACGTGGGTGCGGGTCCCGCTCGAAGCATCGGAGCAGGAAGCCAAAGCTGCCGCGATGCGGGCCCACGCCTCGCAAACGGAACCTCTCTCCGGGCAGCCGGGCGACGAGACACTGCTCTCCGGAACGTTCCTGGAACACTTCCAGAGGCCTTGGGAAACCTTCGCCTGGCACCCGTCAACGGCTGGAAACAACAGCGCCAAGGATGCCGAGCGGATCTTCGACGAAGTCCACTCCCGCGAAGAGGATCCCTGGAGCTACACCACCAGCTGGTACGAACGCCGCAAGCGGGCCCTGACCCTGGCTGCACTCCCCCGGGAATCCTACGAAGCAGGACTGGAACTGGGCTGTTCCATCGGCACGCTGAGCGAAGAGCTCGCCAAGCGCTGCGGAACGTTCCTCGGAGTGGATGCCAGCAGCACGGCGCTCGAGGAGGCCAGTAAGCGGCTTTCCGGGTTTCCGTCGGCGGAAGCCCGGCACCTCACCATGCCGCATGAATGGCCCGAAGGCATGTTCGATCTGGTGGTGTTGTCCGAGACCGGCTACTACCTTTCCCCGGAGGAGCTCACCGAACTCCTGGCCAGGATCCATGCCTCCACCCGCCCCGGCGGCACCCTGCTCCTGTGCCACTGGCGGCACCCGATTTCCGGCTGGCAACTTGATGCGGAAGCCGTCCATGCGATGGCCCGCACCCAGCTGGAGTGGCCTACGCATGGGCTTTACCGTGAGAAAGACTTCATGCTCGAGATCCTCATCGCCCCGGGCGGAGCGACATGACAGATCCGGCACCCCAGGGCATACGGGATGTGGCAGTGGTGGTGCCCGCCCACAACGAGGACCAGCACATCGGCAAAGCGCTGTCAGCGCTTCGGGCAGCCGCCGACGCGCTCAACAAGGCACGCCCGGACATCCGGCTCCGCATGACGGTGGTCCTGGACAGTTGCACCGACCGTTCAGCGGAGATCACGGCCGCGTACGTAACCGGCGATGCCCGCTTTTCCCTGATTGAAGTGGCGTTGCGGAGCACGGGCGCCAGCCGCGGTTTTGGCTTCCGCAGCGCGCTGGCCGCGTGCCACCCCATCAACGCCGGGGACCTCTGGCTCGCCAACACCGATGCCGATTCCGCGGTGCCGGAGAACTGGCTTGTGCGTCAGGTGGAGCTCGCTGACAACGGAGCGGATGCCATCCTGGGTTCCGTGGAGCCCGACCCCGACGATGTTGACCCCGCAGTGCTGCGGCGCTGGCTGGAACTCCACCCGTTCCGCGAGAACCACCAGCATATTTATGGCGCGAACTTTGGTGTCCGCGGCTCTGCATATCTTGCCGTGGGCGGCTTTCCGATGCTTCGGGCGCACGAGGACAGGGTCCTGGTGGAACGCCTCCGCAGCCGGGGATTCCAGGTGGTCGCTACGGACAGCATCCGCGTCCTGACTTCCGGGCGGACCCACGCCCGCGCACCGGAGGGATTCGCTGCCTACCTCCGGGCTCTGGGAGCGGAACTTCCGGCCGTAACGGGCTAAGCCGTCAGTCGATCAGCGCTACGCCGAACTCAGCGACGACGGCCCGCAATTCCTTGAGGTAGCGCTGTGCTTGGTCAGTGAGCGGAATCGCTGCGTGGCCGATCCAGCCGATCTCGATGCGTTCGTCAACGTCGAGCGGGATGGCGACGATCTCCGGGTCGAGGCGGCCGCTGATGATACCCGTCGAGATTGTGTAGCCGTGGAGCCCGATCATGAGGTTGAAGATCGTGGCACGGTCAGAGACCCGGATCTCCTGCTTGCTGGACAAGGTGGAGAGAATCTCCTCGGCGAAGTAGAAGGAGTTATTCGCACCTTGGTCGAAGGTAAGCCGGGGCATGCCGGCGAGATCGTCGAGGGTCGCGCGCTCTTTTGAGGCGAGCGGGTTGTGCCGTGAAATGAAAATGTGCGGATCGGCAAGGAAAAGCGGAGTGAACGCGAGCCCGGAATCCCGGATCAGCTTGTCGATGATCTTCCGGTTGAAATCGTTCCGGTAGAGGATGCCTATCTCGCTGCGGAGCGTCCGGACATCCTCGATGATGTCCCAGGTGCGGGACTCGCGCAGCGAGAACTCGTATTCGGCCACGTCGGTGGCCTTGACCATCCGGACGAAGGCATCAACCGCGAAAGAGTAGTGCTGCGTTGACACCCCGAGCAAACGTCGCGTCGGCGGGCTGCCGAGGTAGCGCTGCTCAAGGAGAGCAAACTGCTCGACGACCTGCCTCGCATAGCCGAGGAACTCCACCCCGTCGGCGGTGAGGGTCACCCCGCGGGCGGAACGGAGCAGGAGCGCACGGCCCACCCGGGCCTCAAGATCCTTCATCGCGGCAGACATTGTCGGCTGCGCAACGTAGAGAAGGTCTGCAGCCGCGGAGATCGACCCCTCAGCTGCAACCTCTATGAAGTAACGGAGCTGCTGCAGGGTCAGACCACTCGAAATCTGGGGCATAGGGAAATTCTATATGAATGCATAGAAATGCCTAGTTACCCGATATCCCTAGGAAGGTTGCACCATGGATACATCCCCTTCTGAAAGGCCGTCTCCGGCCCATCACCACGGATTGGCAACGCATGGCAGACGACTTCAGCTTCAGCATCACCACCACCCGCTTCGACGAGGACTACTCGCCGTCGGAAGGCTCCCGGATCACGACGAATTTTGCCAACCTGGCACGGGGCGAGCACCGCCAGGAGAACCTCCGCAACGCCTTGACGATGATGCGGCGACGCTTCAACGATCTCGCAGCCTGGGACAACCCGCACCGGGACCGCTACACGCTCGAACTTGAGATCGTTTCCGTACAGATACAGCTCCCCACGGAAGCCACGGACCAGCAGTTCCCCCTGTTCGAGGTTCTCGACATCCAGATCGTCGACCAGCTGAACGGGGTCCGTCACCAAGGGATCGTGGGAAACAACTTCTCCTCCTACGTCCGCGACTTCGACTTCAGCGTCGTACTGCCGGCAGCAGCAGGCGACTCAGGCAAGCCCACCGTTCCCGAGGACTTCGGCGATCTTCACGGCAAACTGTTCCAGCACTTCCTCGATTCCCCGGAATGCCAGGAACGCTTCCCGCAGCCGCCGGTGGTCTGCATCAGCGTCTCCACGAGCAAGACATACCGGCGCACCGGAAACCATCACCCGGTCCTGGGCGTCGAGTACCAGCAGGACGACTTCTCGCTGACCGACCTGTACTTCGGAAAGATGGGGCTGCAGGTCCGCTACTTCATGCCGCCCGGCAGCGTAGCGCCGCTCGCCTTCTATTTCCGCGGCGACCTGCTCAACGACTACTCCAACCTGCAGCTCATCGGCACGATCAGCACCATGGAGACCTTCCAGAAGATCTACCGCCCGGAGGTCTACAACGCGAACTCCGCCGCCGCCGCCATCTACCAGCCGAGCCTGGGAGAACAGGATTACTCGCGGACCCGGATCGCTTACGACCGCGTCGAGCGCAGTCAGCTCGCGGTCAAGCAGGCGAAGTACACGGAGGAGCACTTCATCACTCCCCACAAGGACCTGTTGGACCGGTGGACCGCCAAATACCCCGCTCTCGTCAACTGACCCCCGGAGAAACGTCAATCATGAACACAATTTTGCCCACCACCGTTGTCGGAAGCCTGCCGAAACCATCGTGGCTCGCACAGCCGGAGACTCTTTGGTCGCCGTGGAAACTGGAGGGAGATGCGCTGCTCGAAGGCAAGCAGGATGCTCTCCGCATCGCCATCCAGGAACAGACCCGGCGCGGCATCGACATTGTCAGCGACGGCGAGCAAACCCGCCAGCACTTCGTCACTACCTTCATCGAGCATCTCAGCGGGGTCGACTTCGAACAGCGCAAGACCGTGCGCATCCGCGACCGCTACGACGCGAGCGTGCCGACCGTCGTCGGACCGGTGCGCCGTGAACGGCCGGTATTCGTCGAAGACGCAAAGTTCCTCCGCGCAACCACCGACCGGCCGATCAAATGGACTCTGCCCGGTCCAATGACAATGGTGGACACGCTCTACGATGACCACTACAAGAGCCGCGAGAAGCTGGCCTGGGAGTTCGCCGCGATCCTGAACGAGGAGGCGAAAGAACTGGAGGCGGCCGGAGTGGACATCATCCAGTTCGACGAGCCCGCGTTCAATGTCTTCCTCGATGAGGTCAAGGACTGGGGCGTGGCTGCCCTGGAGAGAGCGGCAGAGGGACTGCGCGCGGAGACCGCCGTGCATATATGCTACGGCTACGGGATCAAGGCTAATACTGACTGGAAGGCGACGCTCGGCTCACAGTGGCGGCAGTACGAGGAATCGTTCCCGCTGCTGCAGAGCTCCAGCATCGACATCATCTCGCTGGAGTGCCAGAACTCCCACGTGCCCATGGACCTCATCGAGCTCCTCCGCGGCAAGAAAGTCATGCTCGGGGCAATCGACGTCGCAAATGAGACCATCGAGACCCCGGAGGAGGTCGCCGACACCCTCCGCAAGGCCCTGCAGTTCGTCGATGCGGACAAGCTCATCCCCAGCTCCAACTGCGGCATGGCACCGTTCCCGCGGGACGTCGCACTGGCCAAGCTGAGCGCTCTCAGCGCAGGGACGAACATCATCCGCGAGGAACTCGCCCGCTCCGCCGCCCAGGTGTCATAACCATGTTTCACGCCTACCCGCCGGACACGTGGGTCGGGGCTCCGAAGCAAAGCTTCCCGTCCTCCCTCTCGGCCGACGAATTCAAAGCACTGTTCCGTGGCCACCCGGGAGGTGTCGCCGTCATCACGGCGGATGCCGGCGAAGGACCCGTGGCGCTGACGGTGTCGTCGGTCGTCTCAGTGAGTGCGGAACCTCCGTTGCTGATTTTCTCGGTCTCGGCATTGTCCTCTGCCTCTGAGGTCCTTTCACGCGCCGAAACCGTCGTCGTGCACCTGCTGGACGCGCACGACATCGACTTGGCGAAGTTTGGAGCCACCCCCGGCGCCGACCGCTTTGACCAAACGCACCGCTGGTCGACCCTGGCAACCGGAGAAGCGGTTTATGACGATGTCCGTGCCTGGGTGCGTTGCGCCGTCATCAATCGCATGGAGGTGGGGACCTCCAGCATCATCGCCGTTCACGCCCTGGAGTCCCGCGTGATGCGTGACGTCCAAGCGGGCGAATCCGGCGACGCCCTGGTCTACCACAACCGTTCATGGCACCGCCTGGGCGAGCATTCCAAGCATGAAGGCTGAGCGCCGCGCCAACAATGCAATGCAGCAGGCCGAACGGCGGACGACGGCGGGAGCATAACTCCCGCCGTCGTCCTCGTTAAAGTCGACGGCGGTGCGGTCGCCGTCGTCGAACTGCGCGCGAAGCGGTCCCCTGGAGCTAAGCCGCCAGCGCCCCTTCGACGGCGGCAATTGCGGCCCGCGTAATGCTTTCCCGCTCGCCGGTTCCCTCCACGGTCAACAGAATCCCGCGCTTGGTGTACGCCGTCAAAACCGGCTGGGTCTCTTCGCGGTACAGCTCCAACCGACGTTGGATCACGTCTTCGGTATCATCGCTCCGACCCTGTTCTTTGGCCCGGCGGAGCATCCGGGCCAGCAGCTCGCCGTCCGGGGCCGTGAGCGCCAGGACAACTTCCAAGGGCTGGCCACGTGCTGCAAGCATCTCGTCCAGGGCCCCGATCTGAATGACAGTCCGGGGGTAGCCATCCAGCAGGAAGCCGTCGGCAGCATCGGGTTCCTCCATGCGCTGCTTGAGCATGTCCGTGGTGACGTGGTCCGGCACAAACTCGCCCTTGTCCATGAAAGCACTGGCTTCCAGCCCGAGTTCGGTTTTGTCCCGGACGTGGGCGCGGAACAGATCCCCCGTGGAGATGGCGGGAATCCCGAAATGCCGCGCAAGGTGCTCAGCCTGCGTGCCTTTGCCGGAACCTGGAGGGCCCATGATGATCAGTCGCGCCATGACACTGGTCCGTTTCGAGAGGCGGCCGGGGTTACAAGACTACTCTCCCGCTAAGAGCTGGAGCGCGGGTGCATGATCCGCATCTGGTCCCAGGTACGCTCCGATGCAGCGATGTTCTGGTTGGACCGCTCACGGTCCAGGGAAGCGAGTTCGACGGCGATCGCCTGGACCGCGGATACGGCACCTGTCAGGGATGGGAAGAATCCCGCGCCTTCCGTAGGCACCACGATCCGATGATCAGCATGCACTGCCACCGGCGATCCTGCGCTGTCCGTGATGGAGGCGATGGGGGTGCCCAGGTTGTGCGCGATCTCGACAGCCCGCATGGTGCTGTCGTAGACCCTCCAAAGGCTGATCGCGATGACGAGGTCGTCTGCACCAAGCCGTGCAATGGCGTTGGTCAGGGCAGCGACGTCGGCGTCGAGGAGCCGGACGTTGTAGCCGGCGATGATCGCGTTGTGTTCCAGCGCCTTGCCCGGTATGGCGTAACTGCCTGCTGCAACGATGAAAGTCTGCCGTGCACCGGCAATCGCCTGCGCAATGTCATGAAGGGTGTTGGCATCCAGGGTTCGCTCAAAATGGGCCAGGTTGGCGCGATCCGTGGACACGGCAGCCTGTGCCGGGCTGTTGATGTGGCCGTTGTGTTCGGCGGCAACTTCCACTGCGCTAAGGGACGCCAGGAAGCGTGAACGCAGCTCGAATTGGAAGTCTGCCCACCCCTTGAATCCCAGTGTTTGCGCGGTTCTTGTCACCGTGGAGGCGTTCGAGGCGGCAGCCCCGGCGATGTCGCTGACAGAGCCGTAGGACGCAAGCCGTGGCTGGGATCGGAGGATGCCAATGACTTGCAATTGGCGTGCCGCGAGCTTCCGCCCTTGGACACGGCTGTCCAGCCACTCGGTCAACGTTGACGAGTCGAAATCTTCTTCCACCTATTGACCTACCTCACACTTTGGCCGTAACTTCGATACATCGCTTCTGCACAGATCCGTGCATATTCCTAAAAATGTACAACTTGGCCCACTTTGGCAGGAATCACCATGTCTCTCACAGCACGCTTGGATCGTCTGGCTCTCAGTCGACCACACTACAAGCTTCTCCTTATCGGAGGCCTCGGCTACTCGTTCGACGGCATGGACGGCGCAGTAGTCGCCTTCCTGCTCCCGCGCATCCAGGAACTATGGGGCCTCAGCACCGCCAGCCTCGGATTGGTTGGCTCCGCGGCCCCGTTCGGCTTCTTCTTCGGCGCAATCCTGGCCGGTTGGATGGGTGACCGCTTCGGCCGCAAGAAGGTCATGTTGTGGGCTCTTGCCTTCTACTGCCTCATGTCGATCGTCGCGGCCATGGCCCCCAACTTCGAAATCTTCCTGATTGCACGGATCTTTGCAGGATTGGGGGCCGGCGCTGAAAGCGTGATCATCGCCCCCTTCCTCTCCGAGTTCATCCCTCCCAAGCGCCGCGGCTGGTTCATCGGAACCCTGGCCGGCTTCTTCTCCTTCGGCTTCGTGGCTGCCGCGCTGATCGGCCGGTTCGTGGTTCCGATGGGCGAGGATGGCTGGCGCTGGGCGCAGGTCATCACTGCCGTTCCCATCCTCCTCCTGCTCTGGTGGCGTCGCAGCCTACCCGAATCCCCGCGCTTCCTCATCAGCCGCGGGCGCATCGCAGAGGCAACCGCAGTTGTGGATCGCTTTGAGCAGAGCGTAGTGAAAGCCACCGGGAAGCCCTTGGAGCCCTTGCCATCCGCGGAAGAAGAGATCACCAAGCACGAGCAAAAGATCAGTGTCTGGAATGCCCTGAAATTCATGTGGTCCAAGGCAATGCGCCGCCGGACCGCGGTGATCTGGTTGATCTGGTTCGTCATCACGTTCTCCTACTACGGCTTCTTCTCCTGGATTCCCACGTTGCTGGTCGGCCGTGGCATCACGGTCACCAAGAGCTTCGAATTCTCCATCCTCATTTACCTGGCACAGATCCCCGGCTACTTCTCGGCGGCCTGGTTGTGTGACCGGATCGACCGCAAAAACACCATCGCCCTCTACCTGGCGGGATCGGCCATCAGCGCCTTCTGGCTGAGCCAGTCCAACGATTCCGGCATGATCCTGGTGGCCGCAGCAACGTTGTCCTTCTTCCTGAACGGCACCTACGCAGGTGTTTACGCCTACACGCCGGAGCTCTTCCCCACCTGGATGCGCGCCACCGGCGTTGGCCTTGCCAGTGCTGTGGGCCGCGTCGGCAGCATCCTGGCCCCGTCCATCATCGGAATCTTCGCGGCTTCCCTCGGTTTCGGCGGAGTGTTCACCATGACCACCGTGGTGCTGACAATCGGCGTCCTGGGCGTCGTGATCTTCGGCGCCTCCACTGCGGGCAAGTCGCTGGAAGACATCAACGCCCGCGCCGAACATGACCCGGCAGCGGCAGGAACAGCGAGCAAATGAGCGGAAACACCATGAAGACTGATACCACGTTCCAAGAGGCCTTCACCTCCCTGCAGAAGGATCCGGGAGTCATCCTGTTCACTGCATTGCAGTGGATCCCGCAACGTTCCGGTTTGAAGCGGCTGTTCACCAGCCATCCCGCGGAATACCCGGTGGGCGGAGAGAAGACCGTCGAGATCTCCCCCGGCTGGCTGGGAACGGTCATCGAAGAAAAGAAGCCGTTCCTTGCCCCTGACCTGGCAGCACTCCGCGAAGTCTTTTCAGACTCCGGACTTATCCAGCAGCTCGGCTGCGGAGCCGTGATCAACGTGCCGGTCCTCGATCCTGACAACAACGTGGTGGGCGTCCTGGCGCTCCTTGATGCGGAAGGCAAGTACACGCAGCAAAGTGTGGACACCGCCGTCGAAGTCATCAACGCGAACCTGCCCGCGCTGGTCCAAGCCTTTGAAGCCCATCCCACTGAAGTACCTGAAGACCCCGAAGTCCCCGGGAAGGACACCGTTTAGCATGAGCACCACCCTTGAAACCACGGCCCTCGTCATCCGCAACGCCAGCGTCCTGGACGTGGACGCCGGCACCTACTCGACTGCCGACGTCGTGAGCGTTGATGGAAAGATCAGCAGCGTGGGACCGAACGCCGAGGCGCCTTCGAACGCCCGGGTCATCGACGGCACAGGGAAGTTCGTCATCCCGGGCCTCATCGACGCCCACGTCCACGTCGTGGCGTCAAGCGCCGACTTCCGTTCCCTGACCTACACGCCGGCGTCGTACGTCTATGCGCAGACGGCCCGGATCATGGGAGAGATGCTGCGCCGCGGCTTTACTACTGTCCGTGACCTCTCGGGCGCCGACTTCGGGCTGGCCATGGCGCAGGAGGAGGGGCTGCTGGAAGGCCCGAAAATCCACTTCTGCGGCCACGCGCTGAGCCAGACCGGCGGTCACGGCGATATGCGGCTCCCCGGCGAAGATCATGATCCCAATGGCCGCGGCTGCTGTGGCATCGGCAGGGTGGCTGATGGCGTGGACGCCGTCAGGGCCGCTGCCCGCGACGAAATCCGCAAGGGTGCCCACCACATCAAGATCATGGCGTCCGGCGGCGTCTCCTCCCCCACTGACCGCATCGACTCGACGCAGTATTCCATGGAGGAAATGCGGGCAGCAGTGGAAGAGGCCGAGGCTGCCAACCGCTACGTCGCAGCCCACGCCTACACTGCCCGGGCCATCAACCGCGCGCTGGAAGCTGGGGTGCGTTCGATCGAACACGGCAACCTCCTGGACGACGAAAGCCTGCGGCTCTTCCTCGAGAAGGACGCCTTCCTGGTTCCCACGCTGGTGACCTACTGGGCGTTGAAGGAAGAAGGCAAGGAATTCGGCCTCACCGAGGAGATGTGGGCCAAGGTGGACTCCGTGCTCACCAGCGGACTCGAAGCCATCTCGCGGGCCCACCAGGCAGGCGTCAAGATGGCCTTCGGATCCGATCTTCTGGGCGGCATGCACCGCCACCAGAACGAACAGTTCAGGCTGTTGGGCAAGGTCCAGCCCGCCATCGACGCCATCCGCTCAGCCACCACGACGGCGGCGCTGCTGCTTGAGCGCGCAGGTGAACTTGGCGTGGTGGCGCCAGGCGCCGACGCGGACATGCTGGTCCTGGACGCGGATCCGGTGGCCGATATCTCCGTGCTTGCCGATATTTCGGAGCACCTCGAATACCTGGTCCAGAACGGCCGGGTGATCTCCTAGCGCCTGCTCCCGAGGGCCATCAGGCCTGTTCTTCCCCTCCAAAAAGCCCGATAATGTAAGCATGCTGATCAATACCGAATCGAGCAGGAGGAGGAAAAAGTGACCACGAAAGTGAACAAGACAATCATGGTCAACGTTCCGATCAGTACGGCCTACAGGCAATGGACACAGTTCGAGGAATTCCCGCACTTCATGGGCGGAGTGGAGCGAGTGACGCGGCTCGGCGACGACCGCCTTGAATGGGTCGCCGAGATCGCAGGCGTCCACCGCACCTGGGAAGCCAGGATCGTCCAGCAGGACGTGGACCGTGCCGTGGCGTGGGCCGCCGTCGAGGGTGTCAAGAACGCAGGGTGGGTGGAGTTCAAGGAAGCCGGCCCCAGCCAGACTTCCCTGCACTTGTCGTTGGAATACGAACCCCACGGCGTCCTGGAATTCCTGGGGGACAAGTTGCACATTGTTGAGAGGCAGGCTGAGTCAGACTTGAAGAAGTTCAAGGAGTACATCGAAAAGCAGGCACCGGAGACCGGCACCGCGGGAACCGGCACCACAAACACTGCGGGAACCGACACCACAAACACCACACCGGTTGTCGACCCCATCAACCACCCGTTCGACCAGACCAACGGGTTGGCGGACGTCGATGGAGACTCGGATGGCACCGCCGAAAGCGATACCCGAAGCAAGGCCGAACGCAGGGACGGGGACGACCCCGGAGCCATCCCCCCACTGGGTGGCACCCTCGGCCAGCACTGACCGGAGAAAGAAACGCGGGGTTACTTACGGCCCATAGGGGGTATCCCAAAGGCCATAAGTAACCCCGCGTTGTTCTACTTGGTGCCAGTGTAGACGACGGCGGGCGCCGCCGGGGCCTGCATCCCCTCACCGATGAAGAAGCCCGGGTGCGGCGGCTGGTTGTACGCCACATTCTCACGTGCAACAGCCGTGCGGTAGACGGTGTCGTGCATCAGTGTGCGCAGGCGAACCTCGGTGGGAGCCGTGGTGGTGTAGATCCTGAGTTCGGTGCTGTCCGTGGACGGCCAGGCGATCTCCTCGCGCCAGTCACCCAGGATGTCGGCCTGAATGGACGGGTTGCCCTTGGTGGTGTTGTTGCTGCGGGCACCGTCTGCCGTCAGGAGGCGGTCGCTGGTTTCGGTTTCCCAGTTCCACTTGGAGATAGTGGGGACGCCACGGGAGACCGTTGCATCGTAGTCGTGGTCAACGATCTCGCGGAGGAGGTCCCCGTCCCACCAAGCCAGGAAGTTGGCGGCGGGAATGTTCTCGGAGATCAGCTCACCCTTGGCCGACCTCAGCTGGCCCACCGGCGAGTCCCAGGCGGCGGAACCACCCACGGCCCAGCCCTCGGCCCCTTCATAGCGGGGATCGATGTCACCCGCTGCACCACGGCCGGTGTCCTTGACGGCAGGGATGCTCCAGAGAATTTCACCCGTAGCAGCATCCCGGAAGGTCGCTCCACGGTTGCCGCTTTGCCCCATGCTTTCGTGGACGGCAAATGTCTCCAGCCCCGGCCTGGACGGGTCGAGGTCGCCGGTGTGGATCGCGTCGCCATGACCGAGCTTGGTGTTGTACAGCGGCTGGCCGTTGTCATCGATGGTCATTGAGCCGAAGACGAACTCATCCTTGCCGTCCTGGTCCACGTCCGCGACGGAGAGGTTGTGGTTGCCTTGCCCCTTGTACTCGTCCCCGGCCTGGTTGGAATCGAAGGTCCAGCGTTTCACGAGTTTTCCGTTGACGAGGTCGTAGGTCACCAGCACTGTGCGGGTGTAGTAGCCGCGGCTGAACATCAGCGAGGGGTGTTCGCCGTCGAGATAAGCCACGGCGGCGAGGAAGCGGTCAACGCGGTTGCCGTAATTGTCGCCCCATCCTGCCACCGGGCCCCGGGCCGGCTCGTAAGCGACGGTGTCCATGATCGTTCCAGTCTCGCCCTTGAAGACCGTGAGGAACTCGGGACCGGACAAGACGTAGCCGGCACTGTTGCGGTAGTCGGCGTTGGCGTTGCCGATCACCGTTCCCGCCGCGTCCGTCGTGCCGTCCGCCGTCTTGAACGAGACCTCGGCCTTGCCGTCGCCGTCGAAGTCGTACGCGAGGACCTGCGTGTAGTGTGCGCCGGCGCGAATGTTGCGCCCCAGGTCGATGCGCCACAGCTTGGTTCCGTCCAGTTTGTAGGCATCCACGTAGACGTTGCCCGTGTAACCGGATTGCGAGTTGTCCTTCGCGTTGGATGGCGCCCACGTCTGAATAACCTCGTACTTGCCGTCGCCGTCGAGGTCTGCCACGGTGGCGTCGTTGGCCGAGTAGGTGTAGGGCTTGCCGTCGGGCGTCACACCGTCGGCCGGCTTGTCCAGCTTGATGGCCAGGTAGTTCTGCGCCAAGGGCGTGACCGCCTCGGTCAGCTTGTCCCGGCCCTGGCCGTTGCCGACGGTCTTGATCACGTAGCTGGACTGCGCCGTCCCGTGCGGGTCAACGAACATCGTGGCGTTGCGCAGGGGTTCGGGGGTGATGTTGACGCCGTCGCGCAGAACCTGGAAGCCGACACTGTCTTTGTCCAGGCCGAGCATACGCCAGCTCACTGTGACGCCCTGATCCGTCAGGACGGCTACGGGTGCGCGGTCCAGATTTTCCACTTGGCGCTTCAGCGAAGCGGGGTCCTTGGCGGCAGGCACGACGGCGGGAAGTCCGGTTTGCGCTGACTGCTGGAGTTGGGCGGGAGCTGCTTGGGCAAGCGGGACGCCTGTCAGCGCGATGGCGGCGGCAGCCAGGGAGGCAGAGGCCGCCAGTGGAACTGCCCTCCGCGCATGACGACGGGCGGTGGGGTAGGAACATTTCGAGGGGTGAGCCAAAGAACATCTCCTTTGATGCTGGGCGGCAGGGGGTCTGCACGCACATTTTGGAACGTTTCACTAAACATCAAGCAATCTCTCCGCATATGAGCGAGTGAGGTGATCGATGCGAGAAAACGCTTTCCGCCAACAAGGTTTACCAGCGCCTCAACCATCCGGTCAAGGGTTTGACAGGAAATGACTGTGCGGCTTCGGTGCGAAATGTTCGAATTTGTCCGTTGCTCCATGTGCATCTGTGAGCCCTCCGTGACGGTCCGTTTCGTCGGATTTCGCCGGGTTGAGCGGGGTGACGGAACGGCTTTGGGCTCTGGGCCGGGCTCCGTAGTGTCGTGCCATGCCGAAGCCTCCAGTTACTCCCCTGTCCGTCCTTGACCTCAGCCCGGTGTCAGCCGGGCAGAGCCCCGGCGAGGCACTGCGCAGCACCATCGCGCTTGCCGCCTCCGCCGAAGCTTCCGGCTACTCGCGCTACTGGCTCGCAGAACATCACCTCAACACAGGCGTTGCCGGTTCTGCCCCGCATATCCTGGCCGGTTTGGTTGCGTCGGCCACCACGACCATCCGTGTCGGCACGGCGGCCACCCTGTTGGGGAATTACAGGCCGCTCCAGATTGCGGAGAGCATCGGCACGCTCGCCGCCGTGTTCCCGGACCGTGTGGACCTTGGCTTTGGTCGCTCCGGCCCGCCGAAGTCGCCCAGCGAACCGGCTCCTGGAGTAGTTCCCCCTACGGACACACCCGGCGATCGCGTGGTTGACGGTTTGCTGATTCCTTCGCCGCGCCCCATCTTCAGCGCCGTCCTTCCCAGGAAATTCCGCTTGCAAGGTGAACTGCTGGGCCGCTTCCCTGGAGACACGGACAACTTCGAGAACGACGTCCAGGACATCATCGGTTTCTTCACCGGGGAGTACAGGACCAAGCATGGCGAGGAAGTCACCGCGACGCCGGCTCTCGGGCAGGCGCCCCAATTCTGGATCCACGGTTCAACAGCGGGTCCCAGCGCGCGTTTGGCAGGCAAGTTGGGACTTCCCTTCGGCGCGAACTACCACGTAGCACCAGCCGGCGTGCTGGACTCCATTGCCGAATACCGGGCCCACTTTGAACCGTCTGCTTCCTTGCAGGAACCGCAGGTGATCGTCTCGGCGGACGTGCTGGTGGCCCCGGACGAACGCCAAGCACAGCGCCTCGCACGCGGCTATGCCCAGTGGGTACACGGCATTCGCAGCGGCCAGGACGCCATCCCCTACCCCTCGCCGGACGATGCCCTGGATCTTCCTTTGGACGCGGAAGCCGAGGAGCTGATCAAAGACCGCGTGGACACGAGGCTGGTGGGCGACCCCCACCAAGTCAGCGCCAAGCTGCGCACGTTGCAGCGCGTCACCGGCGCCCAGGAACTGCTCATCACCACCATTGCCCACGACCCCGCCGACCGGCAGAACTCCTACCAACTGCTCGCCGAGGCCTGGGGGCTCTAACTTTTCCGATTTTCCACCCACCACCTACCAAGGGAGCATCCATGTCCATCGAAACCACAGTCCAGGATTCAGTACAAGAAGACACCCAGCTGATCACCGCCGATGCCGCGGCCAAACTCATCGAAGAAGGCGCCCTCCTGATCGATGTCCGCAGCGAAGGCGGGCGCGCCAGCACCGGCGCAGTCCCCGGTGCCGTAGTGGTCAACCGCGAGCACGTTGAGGAAGACTTCAGCCCCGAATCCGCGCACCGCCTTGCCCAGGTCAGCGGCACCGACCAGAAAATCGTGGTGTTCTGCGGCTCCGTGAACGGTTCACGTCCCGTCGCGCAGAAGCTCAAAGTCCTCGGCTACGCCAACGCCGTCCACGTGGACGGCGGCTTCCCGGCACTCCGCGACGCCGGCGTCCCCACCACCGGGCCGACGGCCCCGCCGGCTCCCGTAGCTCAGGCGTCCACTGATTCGGTGGCTTCCGAACGCTGAGCACCGGCCGCCGTCGGACGCTCCGACGTAAGTGCTACCGCCGCCGTCGCGGTTTCCTTCCCGGAAGTCACGACGGCGGCACGTGCGTTTCTGCGGTCCCGCGCCTCGCGGAACCAGTCGAGTCCGCCGGCGAGCAAGGCGACGCCCAGCAGGACACAGCACATCACGATGCCTTGGTGGAAAGCATCCTTGGAGGCCTGGCCGGTGGCCGCTCCCTGGGCTTGCAGGAACATTCCCGCGGCGGCGGCTGAGCACAGTGCCGCCGCGAATCGTTGGCTGAGTTGGTAGAAACCTGCCGCCACTCCCGCCATGCGTTCCTTCCCGCCCCCCTTTGCCTCAGGTTGGCCCGAAAACAACCAGAAATGGTTAATTTGGGGGAATATGAATGTCAAAGCGGGTCAGGAAGCCACCGAGAGGACGCGTGCCTGGGCCTCATCACCGATCAACAGTCCTTGGACCTTCCGCCCGTGAGGGGTTAGCTTCCACCCCTTTGGCTCGCGCCAATAACCCCGGGAGCTCACCCCTCGCGTAAAGGTCTCGTCAAGAATTGGCCCCTTCCGGCATCACGGCTCGTGCGCGGTGCTATGTTCAGCTCAGATCGACGAGCGTCTGGGAGGGCACCCATGACCACGTTAAGCAGACCACCGGCTGACCCCTCGGCTCCCAGGCCCCGGGGTTGGACATCATTCCGGACGTGGCTCCTGTTCGGGCTGCAGGACAGCAAAGGCCGGCATCCCGGCCCCGGCGTGGTCAGTGCGGCCCACGAAAAGAAGCACCATTGGTGGCAGGTCATGTGCCTGACGGGCGTGGACTACTTCTCCACCCTTGGCTACCAGCCGGCCATCGCTGCCTTGGCCGCGGGCGTGATCTCACCGCTGGCCACCATCGTCCTGGTTGCCGTTACCTTGTTCGGCGCGCTTCCGGTCTACCGGCGCGTGGCAGGGGAAAGTCCCCGCGGCGAGGGCTCCATCGCCATGCTCGAGCGTTTGCTTCCACGCTGGGGAGGCAAACTGCTGGTGCTGGTGCTGCTCGGCTTTGCCGCCACGGACTTCATGATCACCATGACCCTTTCCGCGGCGGATGCCACGGCCCACTTCATCCAGAACCCCGTGATGCCGTCCTGGCTGCAGGGCCAGAATGTTCCTGTCACCTTGGTCCTCCTGGCACTCCTGGCCGCTGTTTTCCTCCGTGGTTTCAAGGAGGCGATAGGCGTCGCCGTCGTTCTTGTGGTCCTTTACCTGGGCTTGAATGTGGTGGTGGTCGCCACCACCGTCGTCGAGGTCCTGGCGCATCCCACCGCCGTAGGTGACTGGTGGCAGCTGCTGTGGACATCCCACGGCAACCCGCTCATGGCCGTAGCCATCGCTTGCATTGTCTTTCCGAAACTCGCGTTGGGCCTCTCCGGATTCGAGACGGGTGTCGCCGTGATGCCGCAGGTGCAGGGCGACCCCGATGACACTGAGGCCAAGCCAACAGGCCGCATCCGGGGAACCCGGAGAATGCTGACCACCGCCGCATTGATCATGAGTTCGTTCCTCATCACCTCAAGCTTCACTACTGTTGTCCTCATCCCCGAGCGCGAGTTCGAGCCCGGCGGCCAGGCAAACGGCCGTGCCCTCGCGTTCCTCGCCCACGAGTACCTGGGCCTGGGTTTTGGCACGGTGTACGACATCAGCACCATCGCCATCCTGTGGTTCGCAGGCGCCTCCGCCATGGCCGGCCTGCTCAACCTTGTACCGCGGTACCTTCCCCGCTACGGCATGGCTCCGGAATGGGCCAAGGCGGTTCGCCCCTTGGTGCTGGTTTTCACGCTGGTGGGGTTCTTCATCACTTTCGTCTTCAACGCCGACGTCGACGCCCAGGGCGGTGCCTACGCCACCGGTGTCCTGGTGCTGATGACGTCAGCCGCCGTTGCCGTGACACTGTCCACCCGCCGTCGTGATCAGCGCAAACGCATGATCGGCTTCGGCGCCATCGCCGCCGTGTTCGTCTACACCACGGTGGCCAACGTCGTGGAGCGACCCGAAGGCATCCGGATTGCGGCCGTGTTCATCGCCGGCATCATCGGCATCTCCCTGCTGTCCCGGGTGCGCAGGTCGTTCGAGTTGCACGCCACACACGTTCACATGGACCGCAACGCCCTGGAATTCATCCTTGACGACGGCACCGAACCCATACGGCTCATCGCGCACGAACCGCTCCGGCTTACGGCGGAGGCCTATCGCTCGAAGCTGGTCTCGGCCATCGAGGTCAGCCACCTCCCCCTCAACTACCACGGCCTGTTCCTTGAAGTGGTGCTCGACGACACTTCGGATTTCGAGACCGAACTGTACGTCAAGGGCATCGAACGGCACGGCTACCGGATCCTTGAGGTGCATGGTCCGGTGGTGGCGAACACCATTGCCTCGGTGCTTTTGCATATCCGTGACGTCACAGGGTTGATGCCCCACATATATTTCCGCTGGACTGAGGGCAACCCGATGACCAACCTGTTGCGCTTCCTGTTCCTGGGCGAGGGCGAAATAGCCCCGGTGACCCGCGAGGTCCTCAGGGAGGCCGAACCGGAGGTGAGCCGCCGCCCGTGGGTGCACGTCGGTTGAGCGGCGTCCTCTGTCCCGGGTGGCACCGGCAATACCTGTATGGGCCGTCACTCCCGTGGCGCCGGGGAGTAGCGTTCAGTGGGATAGGTCAACCATGAAAGGAAAATCATGACTACCTGGCTCATCACAGGCTGCTCCACCGGTCTCGGCCGCGCACTTGCCCGGGCGGTCCTCGCGAAAGGCGATAACGCCGTCGTGACCGCGCGCGACACCGCCACTCTGCAGGACCTCGCCGCGGAATTCCCGACGACGGCACTCACCGTCCCGCTCGACGTCACCGATCAGTCGCAGGTGGAAGCGGCCGTGCAGCAGGCCGTGGAGCGCTTCGGCGGTGTGGACGTCCTGGTCAACAACGCGGGATACGGCTATCGCGCCGCGATCGAAGAGGGCGCCGACGCGGACGTCAGGACGCTGTTCGATACCAACGTGTTCGGTCCCGTCGCCATGATCAAGGCCGTCCTGCCCGGGATGCGTACCCGGCGTTCGGGTGCGATCGTGAACATCTCCTCGATCGGCGCCCGCATCTGCCCACCCGGGTCGGGCTATTACTCGGCAACAAAGGCCGCGCTGGAAGGCATTTCCGGTTCCCTGCAGAAGGAACTGGCGCCGTTGGGCATCACAGTCACGGCCGTGGAACCGGGTGGTTTCAGGACGGACTTCGCCGGAAGGTCGCTCACGCAATCCGCAGAAGCCATTGACGACTACGCCCAGACTGCCGGCAAGCGACGCAAGGAAAACGACACGGTGCATGGGACGCAGCAGGGTGATCCGGACAGGGCAGCCCAGGTGATTATCAACGCTGTCGAGGCCGCTGAAACTCCTGGCTTCCTGCTGCTCGGTGAGGACGCCGCCAAGGCCTTTGACGCCGTAGCGGAAGCCCAGCGGGCCGAGGTGGATCGTTGGCGGGAGCTCACTGTCAGCACCGGTTACACGGAGTAACAAGCAACGTGTAATCGGTCACACTTGGCTGGATTCGCTTGTCAATCACGGTGGGCAGCATGAACCATGAATGAGGGAATCCGTTCCCATACAAGCTGAATCAGCAATCCTCACCGACGAGGATGCGGCCCCGGGCGACGAAGCTTGGGGCTGTCACCAGCCTGAGTGAAAGTACTGACAATGACGACACATACTGACTCCATCACGCTGAAAATCTGGGACAAGTCGGCCATCGACCACACCATCGATGCCGCCATCCAGTCCCTTTCCCACCGCGCTGCGGCAGAAAACTGCGGCATTGCCGTGACCCTCAGCGGACCGAAGACCTTTACGGTCAGCCTGAGCCGCTAAGCTGCTCGACAACAAACGCAAGAGGACGACGCCGGGACCTCCCGACGTCGTCCTCTTGCGTTTAAGGCTGCACCTGATCCCATAACCGTTTGCGTGACGCTTCAAGCAAACCCTGAGCAAACCTTGATTTTTCCTTGACGCTTTGCCTGCGCGTTTCTTGCGTTGGCGTTGGAACTCTAAGTGAGTCAACGCTTCCAGCTAACGAACGGAGGGATCACAATGCTCACGGAAACCACGGTCCACGCATCAACGGACACCGCTGCCTCACCGGCCCCGGCCACCGCGCCCCGCGGATCCCACCGTGCCGCCGGCGGCGTGGTAACTGTCCTGGTTCCGGCCCACAACGAATCCGCCGGCATCACCGACACACTTGTCTCCCTGAACAACCAGACCCGCCGCCCGGACCGCGTGATCGTGGTGGCCGATAACTGCACCGACGATACCGAGGACCTCGCGGTCGCCCAGGGCGCTGAGGTCATCCGTACGGTGGGAAACAAGGACAAGAAGGCCGGAGCTCTTAACTTCGCCCTCAGCCGGCTGCTGCCCGACGCCGACCCCGAGGACCTCATCCTGGTCCAGGACGCAGACTCCCAGCTCGCCCTTGACTTCATTGAGAACGCCACACAAAACCTGCTCGCCGACGAACTGCTCGGCGCGGTAGGCGGTGTCTTCAGCGGAGGTCCCGGTGGCGGCTTCGTAGGTCACCTCCAGCGCAACGAATACGCCCGCTACGCCCGGGACGTCAAGCGCCTCCACGGCAAGTGCTTGGTAGTCACAGGGACCGCCGCGCTTTTCCGCGTCAAGACTCTTCGCGACGTCGCAGCTGCCCGCCTTGGCGGCACACTCCCTCCCGGAAACGGCAAGGGCGGCATCTACGACACGTCCGTCCTGACAGAGGACAACGAACTCTCCTTCGCCCTGCTGACACTGGGTTACCGGATCGCTTCACCAGCCAACTGCACGCTGGTCACAGAGGTCATGCCCACGTGGCGCGAACTGTGGGCGCAACGGCTCCGGTGGAAGCGGGGCGCGGTGGAGAACTGCGTGCAATACGGATGGACCAAAGTGACCAGGCCCTACTGGGGTCGCCAGTTCCTTTCAATGATCGGCGTCGTAGTGACGCTGGCCTACTTTGGCTCCATCCTCTTCGCGCTCATTTCAGGGATGGGCCTGAACCTCCAGCCCTTCTGGATTGCAGTCACCGGCATCTTCATCCTGGAACGCGTCATCACTGTGCGGTTCCGGGGCTGGAGGCACATGCTGCTGGCCGCAACCATGTACGAAACAGTGATCGACATCTTCCTCCAGGCAGTCCACGCCAAGGCTTACCTGGACGCAGCACTCAACAGAAAGAAAGTTTGGTAATCGACTCATGTACAACAGCCCAGTAACCCCCGCAGCCGGAGCAGCCGCGGCCGGAATGGGATCCGGTACCCTCGCCCTGACCGGAGCAGGCGACCTTTTCTGGTTCGCCCTGGCCGCGTTCGCCATGCTGGCATTGGGGCTCGCGATCAAGAGGATTGTTCCCGTCCGCGCACAGAAGAACCTGCCGTCCGCCTCCTAGGGGATCACCGCGGTGCTTGCTGAAACCCTGGACACCGTGGTGTAGCCGGCTTTGGTTCCGGTGACTCTGACGCTCATGGTGTCCGCCTGGTCTGCGCTCACAAGCTTGTAGTTCTTGGCCGTCGCTCCAGCAATCAAGGTCCCGGAGCGGTACCACTGGTACGTCAGTGCGGTACCGGAAGTCCACGTTCCGGGGTTTGCCGTCAGGGTCGAACCAACTGTGAGCGTACCTGTGATGGTGGGGGTCGGAGCCTGCAAGGTTCCGGCCACCACTGCCGCTGTCGGGGCCGACTCCTTAGTAGCCGTGGCATACCCGGCCAGGCTTCCCGTCACACGCACAGTCAGGCTGGCGCCCTGGTCCGCAGCGGCCAGGACTCGGGTGGGTCCCGTGGCTCCTGAAATGGCCGTGCCGTTCTTGAACCATTGATACGCCAAGGTTGTTCCGGCAGGCCAGGTGCCCGGGACTGCAGTGAGTGTCGAGCCCACCGCTGCCGTGCCGGTGATAGTCGGAACCGGACCCGTGAGCTGGTTCGCCGGGACAAAGGAGAAGTCCCTGATCGTGACGGTTTCCGGTGCAACATGTGCAGCGTCTCCACCGCCGCCGCCGGTGACCCACAGGTTGAAGTGAATCTGTTCCTTGGCAGGAGTGGGAACAGTGGAGCCTTCCAGGACGGTCCTCTTGAGGAGCGGCCCGTCGTAGCCTTCCCCGGCAAACGTCTCAAAGGTCAGCTTGCCCGGCTCCCAGACCATCCGGTGGGTGAGGATGGGGGCATTCGTGACATCGAAGGTGACCGTGTTGTTGCCTTGGCCCGGAGGCAAGGTGGCATCGAACCAGTAACCGTGCCCTTGGGTCACCGGCCAGCTTTCGCCATATGCGGCGCCCCCGCCCCACGCCGACGCTTCACAGAGGTCGATCTCGGTGTAGCCGGGAACGGCATTGGGGTCATAGGTGAATAGGCAGCCCCACACCACTTCCTTTTGGAGTGCGCTGACATCCTTTTCCACCGTGGTGCTGTATGTACCGTAACCGAATCCTTCACGGGTGGACTGGAATTCCGCACCCTTGGGCGCCGAACCTGTCGGGTTGCTTATGGACAGCTTCACGTAGCCGTTGGCATCCGGGTTGCTGACATTGTTGGCATCCCACGTCGCGTTGTACATGGGCGCTCCACCCCAAAAACGCTTCTGCCAATTGAATCCCTTCCAGGCAAAACTGCCCACCGGGCCGGGATCATCTGCCATGGGCGTTGTGTCCGCGGCATGCGATGGTCCTGTGCCGGCAAACATGGACAGGGCAACCGCAGCAATTACGGCTACCCCCATAACTTTTCTTCCCCCACGTGGAAGGAGCCTCACTGACAATGCCATAGCTGTTTCCTCCTGCTGATGCGCCCAGAATGCCAGCGGCTGATCCCGCTGGCCGCAATACGCTCCTCCCCCCGGAGAACGTACAACTCCTCGATTATCGAGTAGCCGTGGCCTTGCGGGAAGCGAAATTGGTACCCAAGATCCGGGAATTAACATCGATTGGATAACGGCCGCGCTTGGCGGCGTAGCCTTGAGGTGTTCCAACAAATGTGTGCAGCACCTTTACCCCGGGAGGCGACATCACTATCCGCAGCGCAGGAATCCTCCTTTACCGGCGAAATACCGCCGGACAATTGGAGCTTTGGATAGCCCACATGGGTGGGCCCTTTTGGGCGCGGAAAGATCAGCACGCGTGGTCAATTCCCAAGGGCGAATTCTCCGACGACGAAGACGCTTTGGTTGCCGCACGAAGGGAATTCACTGAAGAAATCGGCACTCCGCCGCCATCTGCGGACTACGTTCTGTTGGGTACATTCCGGCAGCCCCCGGGCAAACTGATCACGGCGTTCATCGCGGAAGCCAGTGGTTTTCAGCCCGAAGAGATTGTCAGCAACACATTCCCCATGGAATGGCCCAAAGGCTCTGGCACCATCAAGGACTTTCCCGAAATCGACGACGCCCAATGGCTTGAGGAAGCCGTGGCCCGGACCAAGCTCGTCAAAGGGCAACTGCCAATCGTGGACGCGCTGGTACAACGGCTCGCCGGGGAATCGTCCCAGGCCGGCCCGCAGTATTAGCTAGCCGCTCCTGCGCGCGATGAACTGCCGGATCCACTCGACGGTCCCGGGGTGATCCAGGTGCAGCCCGTGTCCCGCACCCGGTACGCGGACAAGGACCGAACGGGCTATGTGCCCGCGTAGCAGCAGCGCATTGGGCAAGGGAGTCAGTCTGTCTTCGGTGCCATGGAGTATCAAGGTGGGAGCCGTAATCGCACCCAGTTCGCTCCAGGCATCGTGCTCGCGGCTGGCCCTGAAATGACGCGCCTTGGCCCACGCCGACGCGCGGGAATTGAAGAAAGTACGTGTCGCCTCGGGGTTGTTCCTGGCCCACTCAGAGTCGAAAAAGAGCGGCCCCAGACGGGCAAGGTCGCCACTGACCAGGGCGTCAAGGGCGGCTTTGTCCGGCTCGGCGGCTTTGTCCGGCTCGGCTGCGCTGTCCGGCATTCTCCCGCCACTCGTTGCCGCCAGGATCAGGGTACGAACCCTTTGCGGCTCATCGATGGCCAGCCACTGGCCTATGCGTCCGCCCATTGAATGGCCGTACACGTGCGCTGACTCCGCCCCGGCCGCGCTGAGCACGGCCGCAGCATCGTTGGCGAGACGTCGAGTGGTGTACCGCTCAGCGTCACCCCTCCCACTGTGGCCAATCCCGCGGTGATCAAAGCGGATGACGCGGTAATAGCGCGACAGAAGCTCCGCCGTCGGGCCCCAACCGTCCATGGACGTGGCCTGCCCGGCGATAAGCAGCATGGGTTCGCCTTCGCCCTCCGATGTCCAGGCGAGTTCGACGCCGTCGGCTGCTTCAGCAAAGTTCACGGTGCCACTTTATCTTTACCGTGGTGTCACTCCGCGGTGAAGACGTCCTCGATGGCGCAGCCAAAGGTCCGCGCAATGAGGAACGCCAAGGGCAATGACGGGTCGAACTTCTCTCGCTCGATGGAGATGACGGTCTGCCGGGACACTCCGAGCGCGGCGGCCAGATCCGCCTGGGTCCAGTTGCGGCCGGCTCGGCGCTCGGCAAGGTTGTTCTTCACTTCAGAGCACGGTGGCGGATGGCCACGTAACGGAGGCCGGCATCCAGCGTACTGAGGCCAACGAGCCCCAGAAGCAGTGGGACCGCATCAACCTGGAAACGGCCGATGGCCAACACCAGCGAAGCAACAATCGTCGCGACCAGCACGTCAATGAAGGCCCCGGCCCCGGCCTGGCGCATCCATTGCAGCTCCACGCTTTGTTCCCCGTTCGGATCGCGGGTGACGGTGTTATGGGAGACGAAAACCCGCACTCCGAGGGACATCGCAGGGTACCCGGAGCATAGCGCCCCGATCCCTGCGGCGGGCCAGAAATCATCCGGGTTGGTTGCTCCCACCACCACCGCAACCGTGATTGTCAGGATGGCGCCGAGGATGACGGCCAAGACATAGTGCTGGGCCGGGACCCGCCGGGATGTAAAGGACGCTTTACTCATAGGCAAAGTAAAGCACGCTTTACACCGCGGAACAATGCCCCTGCGCTCCACACGGACAGGGGCTAGCGTTGAAGCATGACTGATTACAGGTACGACGTCGAAGTGCTGCACCTTTTGGTGTCGCCGGCGCACGCCTACTTTGGCCGTGCGCGCGAAGGCGCCGCGGACGTTCCAACTGCCGACGCCGACCACGCTGAGTTGGTTGCCGGCAAGGGGATTGTTGGGGACAGGTTCTTCGGCAAGGCCGCCCACATGGACGCCGCAGTGACGGTGTTCGCCGTTGAGGCACTGGAAGCCATTGCTGCCGAACTCGACGCCGGGCCTTTCGATCCGCTGCTGACGCGCCGGAACGTCGTGCTGCGGGGGGTGGAACTGGCTCCATTGCTCGGCCACGGGTTCACGCTGGAATCCGGCGGAGATGTGGTGACGCTGAAGGCCGGCAGACCAGCCCATCCTTGCGCCTGGATGGACCAGATGCTCGCCCCGGGTGCCCACAAGGCGATGCGCGGGCGCGGCGGCGTGCGGTGCCAGGTTGTTTCCGGCGGAGTGCTGCATCGTGGGCCGGCTGTCCTGACCAGCCCGGTGCCGCTCGACCCGGGCAAGGCGGGCGACGCAAACGTGCTCCGGCCTTCGAGGCTGCCTTAGCAGGCACGTGCGCTTCCCGACCTTCTTTGGCCGCAGCGTGATCCGAAAACAACCAAATAGCGTTGAAATATGGCGTTTCCGCATCCAAAGTGGGTCAGGAAGCCACCCATAAGTGGGTCAGGAAGCCACCTGCCCCGCAACCGGAAAGCTCAAACTTCCTCCGACGCCGGCGCCGCAAACTGGGCCTCGTACAACCGGGAGTAGGCCCCACCGGCAGAGAGCAGCTCCGAGTGCGTGCCCTGCTCCACGATCTGCCCGTCCTCCATCACCAGGATCAGGTCGGCGTCGCGGATGGTGGAGAGCCGGTGGGCAATGACGAAGCTGGTCCGGTCCGAGCGGAGGGCATTCATGGCTTTCTGCACCAGCACCTCGGTACGGGTGTCGACGCTGCTCGTGGCTTCGTCCAGGATCAGCACCGATGGCCGGGACAGGAAGGCCCTGGCGATGGTCAGCAATTGCTTCTCGCCGGCCGAGACGTTGCCGCCTTCGTCGTCGAGAACGGTGTCGTAGCCCTCGGGGAGGGACCGGACGAACCTGTCCACATACGTTGCCTGCGCCGCTTCGACGATCTCGGCTTCAGAAGCCGTGGGCCGGCCATAGGCGATGTTGTCCAGGATGGTGCCGCCGAACAGCCACGTGTCCTGGAGGACCATGCCCATCCGCGAGCGCAACTCCTGCCGCGAGATGGAGGCAATGTCGACGCCGTCGAGCGTTATCCGCCCCGAGTCCAGCTCGTAGAAGCGCATCATCAGGTTCACCAGGGTGGTTTTGCCCGCCCCCGTAGGCCCGACGATGGCGATGCTCTGGCCGGGTTCTGCCACCAGGCTGAGGTCCGTGATCAGGGGCTTGTCCGGGGAGTAGCGGAAAGAGACGTTCTCGAACACCAGGCGACCGCGCCCGGCCGAAGCGCCCGAAGGAGCAGGTTCGGGCGACTCTTCGTCCTCGTCCAGGAGATCGAACACACGCTCGGCGGAGGCAACGCCGGATTGCAGCATGTTCGCCATGGATCCGAGCTGCGCCAGGGGCATGGTGAATTGCCGTGAGTACTGGATGAACGCCTGCACATCACCCAATTGCATGGAACCGGAAGCCACCTGCAGGCCGCCAACCACGGCAATGCCCACGTACACCAGGTTTCCGATGAACGTCATGGCCGGCATGATCAGACCGCTGACGAACTGCGCTCCGAAGCTGGCCTGGAACAGCTCACCATTCTTGGCGCGGAACTTCTCCTGGACCTCGTTCTGCCGCCCGAACACCTTCACCAGGGCATGCCCGGTGTAGGTTTCCTCAATCTGGCCGTTGAGCTCACCGGTGTTCTTCCACTGGGCAACGAACAGCTTCTGCGAGCGCTTTGCAATGAGGAGCGTCGTGCCGAGCGTCAGGGGAATGGTCACCAGTGCGATCAGCGCCAGCAAGGGCGAGAGCAGGAACATCATGACCAGCACGCCCAGCACAGTCAGCAGGGACGAGACCACCTGGCTGATCGATTGCTGCAAACTTTGGGAGATGTTGTCAACATCGTTGGTTACCCGGCTCAGCAGTTCGCCGCGCTGGATGGAGTCGAAGTAGCGCAGGGGCAGGCGGTGGATTTTTGCTTCAATGCGTTGGCGGAGGCGGTACACCGTCCGCTGCACGACGCCGTTGAGCACGTAGGCCTGCATCCAGCCGAACGCTGAGGCAAGGACGTACAGGGCCAGTGCCCACAGCAGTACGGAGGACAACGCACCAAAGTCGATTCCGACGCCGGGTGTGAGGGTCATGGCGCCCAGCATGTCGGCTTTGCTGTTCTCACCTGAGGCCCGCAGGCCCGCGATGACCTGCTCTTTGGACACCCCGGCGGGCAGTTGCTTGGACACGATGCCGGCGAAGATCAGGTTGGTCCCTTCGCCCAGCAAGCGGGGACCGATCACGGACAGCGCAACGCTGGCCACGGCGAAGACCAGCACCAGGGCCAGCCAGAGCCGTTCCGGATGCAGGGTTCCCAGGAGTCTGCGGGCCGAAGCCTTGAAGTTCGACGCTTTCTCTGCCGGAATGTTCATTCCGGCGAAAGGGCCTCCCCTTCCCGGGCCCATTGCGGGGCGCTGGGGTCCGCGGCCGCCGGCTGGAGCGGTGGACGTGCTCATGCTGCCTCCTCCGCTGCCAGCTGGGACGAGACGATTTCGCGGTACGTTTCGGATGTCTCCAACAATTCTTCGTGCGTCCCCTGGCCGACGATCCTGCCGTCGTCGAGCACCAGGATCCGGTCTGCGTCGGCGATGCTGGACACACGCTGGGCGATGATCACCAAGGTGGCGCCGTTGGTATGGCGCTTGAGGGCCTGCCGGAGCCGCGCGTCGGTGGCGGTATCCAATGAGGAGAAGGAGTCATCAAAAATGTAGAGCTCCGGCTGCTTCACCAGGGCCCGCGCAATGGCGAGCCTTTGACGCTGCCCGCCCGAAACGTTGGTCCCACCCTGGGAGATGGCCGCATCCAGGCCCCCGTCCATGCCGCGTACGAAGTCGTCAGCCTGGGCCACGCGCAGCGCTTGCCACAGTTCGTCCTCGGTGGCGTCCGGCTTGCCGTATTGCAGGTTGCTGCGGACCGTGCCGGAGAACAGGTACGGCCGCTGCGGCACCAATCCGATGTGCCCCCACAGCAGGTCCGGGTGGAGGTCGCGGACGTCCACACCGTCCATCCGGACGGAGCCCGTTGTGGCGTCGAACAACCGGGGCATGAGGTTGACCAGCGTGGTCTTGCCGGCTCCGGTGCTGCCGATGATCGCGGTGGTCTGCCCTGCGCGGGCCGTGAAAGTCAGGCCACTCAGCACGGGCCGCTCGGCACCCGGGTAGGCGAATCCGACGTCGCGCATTTCCAACTCGCCGCGGCGGATGCCGCCGGTGACAGGGTTCGACGGCGGCCGGACACTGGAGTCGGTATCCAGCACCTCCCCGATGCGGTCGGCAGAAACCGACGCGCGCGGGATCATCACGGCCATGAACGTGGCCATCATGACCGACATGAGGATCTGCATGAGGTAGCTCAGGAATGCGATCAGGGTGCCCACTTGCATGGAGCCGTCCTCGATCCGGAAGGACCCGAACCAGATCACTGCCACGCTGGATACGTTCATGACCAGCATGACCACAGGGAACATGAGCGCCATCAAACGGCCGGCCCGCAGCGCGACGTCGGTGACGTCGTCGTTCGCTTTGGCGAACCGGCTGATTTCCATGTCCTCCCGCACGAAAGCCCGCACGACGCGGATGCCGGTGAGTTGCTCGCGCAGGACCCGGTTCACGGCGTCGATCCGCACCTGCATCTTGCGGAACAGGGGAACCATCCGTGTCACGATCAGCCCGACGGCAACCAACAGCACGGGCACGCACACGGCAATCAGCCAGGACAATTGCGCGTCCTGGCGCACGGCCATGATCACGCCGCCAATGCTCAGCATCGGCGCCGCGACCATGAGCGTGCAGGACATCAGAACCAGCTGTTGGACCTGCTGGACGTCGTTGGTGGACCGGGTGATCAGGGAAGGAGCACCGAACCTGGTGACTTCCTGTTCGGAAAACTCCCCCACCCGGCTGAAGATCGCGTCACGCACGTCGCGGCCCATGCCCATCGCAGCCTTCGCCCCGAAGTAGACCGCAACCACGGCGCACGCGATCTGCAGGAGAGTGATCAGCAGCATGAGCCCGCCCATGCGGAGGATGTAGTCGGTATCCCCGGTGGCTACGCCGTGATCGATGATGTCGGCATTGAGCGTCGGCAGGTACAAGGACGCAATCGACTGCGCCAACTGAAAAATGACGACGCCCACCAGCAACCGCTGATGCGGCCGCAGGAAGCGAACCAGTACCTTCCAGAGCATGCTGTCTCCGAGCTTTCGAAGTGAAACCGAAGGCCAGTTTACGTCTGGTTGCTGTGGGCAACTAGAGGGAACCGGGGCGTTGTGGAGGCAACCCGGACAACGCCCCCGGTTCACCTCACTTGCTGATCAGTTCCGAGGCCCGAACGGCATCGAGGTTCCCTGCGAACAACAGTGCTGCGTCGCTCAATTCCCTTTCCGCGAGGTGGCGGCTGCCGTCCACGTCCGTGTTCAGGACCGTAGGGGCAAATCGGATGTGGGCGGCGTCCTGGATCCCCACGAAGTTCAGCCAATCGGCAAAATACGTGCTGCTGAAGTCGGCACCGAACATTGCCGGGACCCCTGGGGCGTAGACACCGCTGGTGTGGATGGCCATCGCCAGCTTCCCTTCCATGAGACCGGTGTACCCATGCTCCGGGTGGAAACCGAAACTCCAACCGGGCTGGGTGACGATGTCGATCCACTGCTTCAAGGCGTAGGGAATCCCCGAATTCCACATGGGAATGTTGAACACGTAGGCATCCGCCGCCGCGAACTGGTCAAAGACCGACCGTGCCGCTTCCCACGCTGCCATCTGCTCCGGCGTTTGTTCCTGGCCCATGAAGACCGCCATTTTCGCGGAGGCGGCGACCCGACCGAAAGCCGGCAGTGCATCGTCGTCGAACAGGTTCAGTGTCTCCAGTTCAAAAGTCTCCGGAGCCGCAGACTGGACCGAATCGATGAAGTGACGGGCGAGTCCCAGCGAATCGCTGCTGCCGTAACGGGGAGAGGCGTTGATATGGAGGATGGAGGGCATGGTTTTCCTTTCAAACGGGGGACGTTCCGACCCCTTACTGATCCTCGCCCGGCTCCCCGGCACAGCGTAAGAACGCACTTTTTTGTGCCCAAGGCACGTCGAAGTGCCTGCAATGATTTGGGGTATGACACTCACGGCTGAGCAGACCCGTCAGAAAGCCCGGCACCAGTACAACGCCTCCCTGGAGAACTGCCCGGCCCGGCAATTGCTCGAAGCGATCAGCAGCAAATGGGTGACTTTGGTGATGCTGGCGCTGGAAGAGGGACCGCAACGCCACAGCGGGTTACGCAGGCACATTCCGGGGGCCAGCCAGAAAATGCTGACATCCACGCTGCGTTCTTTGGAGCGCGATGGCCTGATCCACAGGGAAGTCACGCCGTCCGTCCCCGTTCGGACCGACTACTGGCTCACGGACCGTGGCCGCTCACTACTGCCGATTATTTTCGACATGAAGGAATGGGCTGAGGACAACATGGACGCCGTGGCTGCGTCGCGCCGGCTGCACGACGCGGAGCGTGCCCGGGCCACACCGGCCGGCAACCCGGAACCTACTTCTTAAGGCGCAGCTTCAAGGTCTTGGCGCTGCCCTTAAGGTACTTGCGCTCCGTTGCGTCTGAAACGGCGGATTCCCTTGCATGCAGCACCCCATAGGTGAAGGCCGCGCTGGCCGTCCCGGGCGCTGAACCAAGGTCCAGCAATTCTCTGCGGGCCAACACGCTGTCCTGGTGGGTACCCAGAACCGATTGGACTTTGTGCGCAGCCTTGCCAAGCTTCGCTGCGCGCTTGCCGTGGACGCTCTCTGCGGCCGCCGCCGCGAAACGCAGCTTCTTGGCGGACTTCCGCACGCGGTGCAGGGCTTCGTCGCGTGATTGCCCGACGGCGGCCGATACCGCCGCGTCGTGGCGCTTGCGGAGCCGCTTCACGGCTTTGTTGACGAGCTTCGCGGTGGTCTTCCTTGCCGGTGCGCGCCCTTTTTCCGTCAGGGGCGGCGCTTCGATGAACGCCTCAAGGTCGTCGAGGAGACGGAAGTACCCCGGGCTGGTCAGACGCGTCCGGATGGCGGCCAGTGCAGTATCGGCCCTGATCATCATCCGCTGGTCCAGCTCATCGTGGAGCGGGCCCAGGACCAGGTTTTCCGGCAGCTCATCAAGGGCATCCCGCAGGCGCTCATGCAGGACTTCGGTGTCGCGGTACCGGCCCAGGGTCTCCGCCAAGGATTTCAGCCCGCGTTCCAGGTCATTGACGGGCCCGGGGGCAAAGAGCGGACGGTAACTGTGCAGGACCGAGCGTATCCGTCGGGTGAACGCCCGCATTTGATGTACGGAATCGTCACGGCCCAGCCGCACGTGGGCGTCCTGGAGAAGCAGGCCGGCGAGCTGCCGCTGCAAATAGCTGAGCACGGCGTCCGCTGCCCTTTTCTTACCGGCGCCCTTTGCGGCGTCTGGCTTCCGGTCAGCTTTCCCAGCCATGGGCAATTCGCCACCCAAGCCACCCAAGGCGGTGGCCAGTTTGGAGCTTCGATGGCTGGGAGTCGCACCTGCTGCGGAAAGCTGGCGGGTCAAGGTAGCCAACAGGGAGTCACCGGTTCCGTCGGAGGCCGCCAGCTCCACCTCCCATTCCCGCCATTCAAGCCGGCGGTCGTCCCCCACCGTGACATGGGCCCGCACCCGGTCATCCACGAAGTCGGCCAAACGCTCGCCCTGGCCTCCGTACAGGGCGTAGCTCATACGATCCGTATGCAGGGTGGCCACTGCGAGGACGGCGTGCGCCCGGGTATAGGCGAGCACTCTGTCCATGAGCTCCACCGGAACGGTATCTGCGCTGCCCAAAGGAGCGTGGATTTCGGTTCGTTTTCCGGGGCCGAGCGGCAGTTTGAGGTGCCAGCCGGCGTCGTGTCCTCCGGTGCGGCGCCGCAGCGTGATTCCGTGGCGTGCGAGCGAAAGCCGGCTGGTGTCGAAGTAAGTGGCTTCCAGTGTGTGGCTTACCGGGTCACCGACTCTGCCCACGCCGTCGATGGCGTCCAGCATCGGAAGCGGCGTGGACTCCAGGGCGTCGAATTTCTGTTCTGCCTCTACGCTGCTGGACGTTGCCATGGCTTTCGGTACTCCCCTTCACGGTTACTCCAAGTATGCCGCGAGGGCCGGTCCGTGGAAACGGCCGGCCCTCGCGTGCAGCAAGATTTACAGAGGCGCTCCGCCTGCGTCGTCCACATCGCCACCAGACACTGTTCCGCGCCAGGCGCCGGACTCGTGCCCTTGGGCTTCTATGAACTTCTTGAACTTGTCGAGGTCGGCGCCCACCCGCAGTTCGTCCACGCCAAGCGCAGATCCGGCCTTTTCGGCGAGGCCTTCAGGCTCCCAGTCGATGGCCACGTTGACCCGGGTGCGGTCATCCTCGAGGGGCACGAAGCTGACTGTGCCCGAATTCCGCGGCCCGTCAACGCTTGTCCAGCTCACCAATGCGTCAGGAACCTGCTCGATGATCTGGGCGTTGTATTCGCGCTTGACCCCTCCCACGTTGGTGGAGAAGTGCAGGGCCGTGTCATCGATCTGCTTCACGGACTCCACGCCATTCATGAATTCCGGGAAGGATTCGAACTGCGTCCATTGGTTGTAGGCGACAGACACGGGCACGTCCACGTCAATTGACTTGTTCACCGTTGCCATGGGTCTTGCTCCTTCGATCTAGTCTCTGTTTCCAGATTCGGGATTTCCGGCGGCGCACCAACCGGCTGGCTGCTTAACCAGTGGCGCGCCAGTCTAAGCGCGCCAGCCAAAGCTCTTAGCCGGCGTCAAAACTTTCTTCGTCATCATCGTTCGGCGACTCTTCCTGGGGAAGGTCGTTTCCGCTGCCATCGGGCAGTTCTTCAGTGTCATCCGGCACGGATGACTGCTCTGCGTGGGACTGTTCATCGATGCCGCCAAAGCGGCCTGCGCCCGGCTCGCCGGAGCTGTCCGAGTCTTCCGGATTCAAGTGGCTGAGGTTCGGCGCACCGGTACCCTCACCCAATGCAGCCTCGTCGATGTCTTCTTCAACGCGCGGCTGGGCCTGGCCTCCGCCGGCTTCCTGCTCTGCCGTAGGAGTGCCGTAGCCTCCTACTTCCTCTTCGGGTGTGGCGTCCTGCTTGTCCATATGACTAGTCCTTTCCGATGCGGCGAACGTGTTGATGGAACACTTCGAACCTATAAGGATGCTTAGTGGCATGTCCATGCTACGCCAAAATTATCAGTAAACTTAGCAATTCCCTTTTCGATGGTCTATCGTGTCAGCCGCGCATCGTAGGCGGTGAAGCCGGGCCGCAGCCCAACCCTCTCCGGACCCATCACCGCGATGTCCTCCCACAGCACCAGAAATGACCCCTTGTGCCGCCAACGGAGCAGCTGAGCAACAGGCCAAGGCTGACTGATTTCCTGCCGCTCGTAGCCCAGAAACGACGACGCCGTCCGCGGACTTACCACGATGCCCACCAGCCTGGCCGGGCTAAGGAGCTGGCCTGCTCCCGCATCCAACGCGAACCGGACGTCCGACACCTCGCCTAACCGCTGGCCGGCCCCATCCACTACATCGCTGCCCAACACGTCGCTAAGGTTCATGCCTGCCTCCCGGGATCCGCGCAATGACATGGTTTCGCAGCCACCGCTCAACCCATGAGGCATCCATCGAGTCGGCGCGGACCCCCAGCGACACCACCGTGTCCACGCCCGCCACCACTTTCCACGGAATACGGATCAAACGGCTCGACGGCGGCCTGCCGCCGAAAATGCGGGTTCCCAGTACCGGCCCGGTGAGCCAAGCCGTGATCTGCGGGGGCGCCGATCCCTCCGGGATCTTCTCATCGGGTTCGGGCCCGCTCAGCTCGATGTCGTCGACTGTGGTGACAGGGACGCCGTCGACGTCCAATATCTGCCTGTCCAACAAGTGCAGCTGGGCGTCGAGCACAAGGCCCGCCGGATAGGGTGCAGCGTGGAGCTGCTGCGGTTGGAAGCGTTTGGGCTTGCTCTTGTTCATGCTCCGGCTCCTGTGGCGATCATCAAGGGGATGGCCGCCAGGGAGGCAACCAGGATGATGAACAGGTAGATCACTCCGGCGATGTTCACCGCGCGGTTGTTGACATGCTTGCCCATGTACTGCGGGTCGTTGGCCACGATGAGTATCGGCAGGTAGGTCAACGGAAGCGCTATCGCCGAGAAAACCACGGAGTATTCAGTCACGAGGATGGGATCAACGCCCGTGGCCAGCACCGCCACCCCGGCCAGCAACACCACGATCATCGACACGTGGAACCGGGCCGCCTGGGCCGGGCGGCGGAACTTTCCCCACGACCATCCAAAGAACTGTGCAAGCGTGTAGCCACTGGACAGCGTCGTCTCCAAGGCCGCCCCGAAAGTCGCTGCCACCACCCCCAGAATCAGCACAGCCAGTGCAAGCTGGCCGCCCGCCTGCGCCACGGGAAGCGCAACCTGCGACAACGAGGTGACGCTGATTCCGGCTGGGAGAAGAACGACGGCGGCACACCCGGCGATCGCAAGGGACAAGAACCCGCCGAGCGGGAAGCCGAGAAGGACGTTGAGGCGTGACTGGGCCAGGTCCTTGATCTTCCAGCGCTCCTCCACTGCTCCGGAGGAAAAGAAGAACACCTCATACGGCGTCATCGCAGCTCCGAACAGGGCAATGGCGTAGTACCAGTACACGCCGGCGCCTTCCTGGGCCGGAACGGACGGAGAAAACGCCTGCCCGGCCAGGGCACCCCAATCAGGTTTGAGAAGGAACAGGGCGACGGCGAACACCACCAAGGACAAACCCACAAGCCCTGTGACGTTCTCCATGATGCTGAACTTCACCCGCCAAACCACCAGCCACACGGCCAGCAGCGCAAAAGGAACCCAGAGAATATAGGCCACCCCGCTGGCTAGTTGGAGGGCAAGGGCAATGCCGCCGATTTCGGCGGTTACCGTCATGACATTGATCAGGAAGGACGCACCCAGATTGGCTAATCCGGCCCGGGGTCCAAGGCGCTCCCGAATGACTTCGAAAGTGGCCCTGCCGGAGACTGCAGCCACCCTGCCGGACATGTTGGCGAAGAGGCAGATACCCACGACGCCGACCAACACCACCCATGCCAGCGACATGCCGAACCGTGAGCCCACCACGGCGTTCGTCACGAGGTCCCCGATGTCGACAAAGCCCCCGATCGCCGTCAGGATGCCGAGTGCAACACCGAGGAGCCGTTTCACTGGATGCCGGCCTTGGTCATCAGACTGTCCAGTTGCTCGGTGGCAACGCGAAGTTCTCCTTGCACGGTGGAAAGCCTGGCTTTCCCTTGCCCGTCGTCAGGACCGTTCGACGATGAAGAAAGGGCATCCCGCGCGTGCAGGAGTGCCCTGGAAATGGAGGAGAAGGCAGCCAGGACATCGTTGCGAAGTACGCGTTCTTCCTGGGTTTGCGCCGTGAGTCCGTGCACCTCGTTCGTGGCCGACTCCACATCGCCCAGCATGTCGTCGGCAGCGGTAGCAGCGGCGGCCGCCGTCGTACTGTCCGAAATCCTGAGATCCACCGCAAGGCTGGCCGCCCGCACGGCCGATGAAACCTCATCAGCCGGCCCTTTCAGGGCGTCGGCTGAGGGTTGCTGCGAACAGCCGGCCAACACGCCGGCAGCAGCCACCAGAAGAGTGAGGAGAACGGTTCGGAGCCGCGGAGATTTACTCATGACGGCTTCGGAATCTCGCACCCACCCTGAGGATTCATGCCCATGTAATTCAGTGGGCCGGCAACGATATTCAGCGCAATGGTTGCCACTTGCGAGCACTGGGCGGGCGGGTCGCTGTAGTAGCCGCGTTGCCCGGCGGCAACTGCCCCTATAACGAGCCAGACGACTACCAATAGCCCGATGATTGAACCGATTCGCATTTCTACCCCAATCGCTAACTGACAACGCTCAGCAATTAGTGACAAACCGTGGTTTTGGGACCCTAAAGGAGCGTGGCGGCGGACCGGATATCTCCCGCCCGCCGCCCCGCTGATCCGATCAATCCGTGGGATTGGTTTCGGTTGTCAGACCGCGGTTGTCCGCTGTCTTTTCATCCTTTTCTTCTGCCGGCCCGGGTGGATTGGCAGATTCGCTGGGACCAGCATCGACGGAGTCATCCTGACTTCCCGACGATGCGTCACCGGCGTCTCCCGGGCCGCTGGTTTCTGGCACCCCCGGCTCCCTGGGAATGGGATGGCCAGGGGTGGTGGTTCCGTCGCGAACCTGGGAAAAACCGGCAACTTCGCTTGGATCAGTTGTCATACGCGCGACCGGCCCCTGCCGACGACCCAACCAATAAGTGCCAGCACCAGCAGGATAATTCCTACCCAAAGCAGGAAACTGAGTGCTTGGTTGAATCCGCCTACAAGAAGCAGGATGATCGCGATTACGCCGGCGATTATCAAGAGTGTGTTCATTGAGCTACGCATCCCTTTCAATAACTGTTGTCTATTCAGGAAGGCGTCCGCTGGTACTCCACACCGTGTGGAGCGCCACCCATGCCAACGGGCACCGGTTGGAGAAATTCATCTCCGTATTTCTTACGTACCCTCAGGGAAAAGGATCCAAACGAATCTTTTGCCCGTCAGTAGTACGTACATAGCATCATGATAGGCGTGCTTCCCTCTTTGGCGAAGCAGTTCGTCAGGAAACTTACTACCGTTTTGCGGAGATGCCCCCGGGACCGCCCTCAGGACGCCCCCGCCGAGCTGTGTGCCGACTCACGGCACAAGAGGCCGCTCCCCTTCGTTGGACAGGAAACGAGGGGAGGCCTCATGCTCATTGTTCTGACAGGAATTGACGGTTCAGGAAAAACGACGGCGGCCCGCGCCCTGGTCGAGTCGGCCCGCGCTGAGGGGCGGGATGCCCTGCTGCTGAGCAATCACGCCGGCCGGAGGCAGTTATCCCTGCTGGCCGAGCGGTTCAGTTTCCCGCTTCCGCCGCGGGTGGCAGATTTCATTGAGACAGGCGTGCGCCTTTTTACCGTGCTCGTCAACCATGCACGCGCCCGGCGGACCGACGGCCTGGTTGTCATGGATCGCCACCTGCATTGCCAGCTTGCGCTCCGGGAAAGCAAGGGCCTGGAACCCGGACGACTGCTGCCGTGGCTGCTGCGGATGCTGCCCACCCCGGACCTGGCAGTTCATTTCGACGTCGACCCGCGCCGTGCGCACCAGCGTGTCATGGCACGCGGCATCGATAAAGAAAGCCTGGCCGAACTGCAGGCGTTTCGGGACGCTTACCGCGCTCTCCCTGGGTTCGCTGACTTTGTTGTCGTGGACGCCAACGGCACCCCGGAAGAGGTGCGGGCCCAACTGAACCGGCTCATTGCAGCAACGGAGCCGGTTCCCTTCGCCCACGCAGGCAATGAGGGACGGGTAACGTCCTCCTAAGTGGCGCCTTCCCGGATTCATGCGTAGGCAGCATTTGACTTGCTCCCTGGCGCGCTCCGGGTAGGCTCGCCACATGTCCACACCGATGCGGGCAGCGATTGGGGGAAAGTTAATGAGCGCCAAAACCCGGCGAGGACTCCTTATCTTCATCAGTGGATTCGGGTCCTACATGATCCTCTTATCCACGTTGGGCCCACTGCCATCCCTTCTTCTGGGTCTTGTGGTGGCCGCGGCCACGGTTTACCTGGATGGATGGCTGCGGCTAAGGTTCAGCAAGCACCCTGGCCTGAAGGCCGCGGATGCCCCTTCGGAACCGGACCTGCCGCAGTGAGCGGATTGCCGGCTTTGGCTTCGAACTCGTCAGTCATCTCTGAGGCGCGGATCGGCCGCAACTCCCGGAAGGTCATCGCAGGCGTTGTAGGGGTGGCCTGCTTGTTTATCATCGCCACGGCGATTCCCAGTGGCGTCCTGTTGATCACCACAGCTCTGGCTATAGCTTTGCTGCTGCCGAACCGCATCTGGATCGTCTCGACGCCGGAGCCGGAGGCGACAGCAACGGCGGTTCTCGCCCACGCCGGCAAACTAAGGGACGAATAACGTCCCCCTAGGTTCCCAAGAGAGCGTTAGCTTTCGCCTATTTGGGCGCAGCGGGGCGCATCAGCGGCGGGTTCAGCACCGCGCGCGTGGGGTGGCCCGCCGTCGGACGGGCCTCCGGGGCGAGCCTGAACAGCGCAGCCGGGCGGCCGGCGTCGCCCGCTGTCATGCGGCCGGTGTCCTCCAGGAAACCGGGCGTCCCCGTCGCCTTCCGGTGGAAGTTCCGCGGATCCAGGCGCGTGCCCCAGACGGCTTCGTACACGGCACGAAGCTGGGCAATAGTGAACTCCTCGCCGCAGAAAGCCGCGCCGAGGGGTGAGTATTCGAGTTTCGACTTGGCCCGCTCAAGGGCGTCGTCGAGGATTTTGGCGTGGTCGAAGGCGAGTTCCAGCTCTCCGCTTTGGACTTTCGTCACCGGATACCACGCGGCGTTCTCCGCGTCACTGCCGGCCGCCAGTACCGGGAAGTCCGGTGCCAGGAGGAGGTGCGCGACGGTCAGTACGTCGCCGCGGGGGTCGCGCCCCTTGGGTCCGTAGCTCCCCAATTGCTCGAGGTGCCCGGGAAGGCGCTCGACGCCGGTCTCTTCCGCGAGTTCGCGGACCGCTGCCTCCTGCAGGTCCTCGCCTGCGAGAACGAAGCCGCCCGGCAGTGCGGGTTTGCCCTTGAAGGGTTCGATGAGGCGTGTGATGAGCAGGACGTTCAGCTCGCCGTCGCGCACGGTGAGGGCGACGACGTCGACGGTCACCGGGAAGCGCTGCGGCGCCGGATGGGATTCAGGCATGCAGCAATTCTAGGCAAGTTATCGTCATGTTGACAATAATGCGGGAAGCTCCTACTCTTTAGTTATCGTCAAATTGACGACAATAAGTAAAGGAGAACATCATGGCCATCATCAAGCGCTACCCCTGGATCAGCCACTTCCTCGGCAGCCCCACCGGCTACGTCGTCCACCTGCAGAAGGGGACGGTCAAGCACCAGGGAGTGGGCCAGGCATTCTTCTTCCGTCCCGCCAACTCGGTACTGAGCGAAGTTCCCGTGGACGACCAGGAACTCCCCACGCTTTTCCACGCCATCACCCGGGACCACCAGGACGTCAGCGTTCAGGCCAACGTGACCTACCGGTTCATCGATCCAGTAGCCGTGTCCACACGCCTGGACTTCGGATTGCAGACCGCAGGCAAGGCACCGGCCACCGGTCGCGAACAGGTGTCCACCATCATCGGCCAGCTGTGCCAGAGCCACGCGATCGACCAGATCGCCACCACCACACTCGCCGAAGCCCTGGAACGCGGCGTCAGCCAACTCCGCCTGGTTCTCACCGAAGCACTCCGCGCCGATGCAAGGCTCCAGTCCACCGGCATCGAAATCCTCGGCGTGCAGGTCCTGGCCGTCCGGCCCGAAGCCGACGTGGAACGGGCCTTGCAGACACCCGTCCGCGAACAGCTCCAAGCCGAAGCGGACCGGGCGGTTTACGAAAGGCGGGCAGTCGCCGTCGAACGTGAACGCACTATCTCCGAGAACGAGATGGCAAGCCAGATCGAACTGGCGGTCCGCCGCGAGAACCTGGTGGCCCAGGAAGGTGCCAACGCCCGTCGCGCCGCCGAAGAGAAGGCAGCGGCAGGTCTGATCGAGGCCCAGGGATCTGCCGAACGCAAGGGCATCGGCGCCGCGGCTGAAGCCAACCAGATCCGGCTGGTCGGCGAAGCGGCAGCTGCCCGCGAAGCCGCCACCATGGAGGTCTACCGCGGAATGGAACAAGCCACCCTGCTGGCTCTGGCCCTCAAGGATGCAGCAGGCAGCCTGCCGAACATTGGTAACCTCACCATCACCCCGGACCTGCTCAGCGGAGCACTTGCCGGACTGTTCAAGGAACCCGCTGCCACCGCTGAAGTCACCAAGTAAGGATCTGTCATGGCAACCCCTCGCATCGTCCTCGTCCACCGGCGGACCGAACTTCAGGAACTCCTGGACCGGCACGCCACCCGCGGCCAGGCCGAATTCTTCCTCAGCACCCGCGGGCGCAGCATCCAGGACGTTCAGGACCGGCACGACCGCCTCACCGCCGCCCTCGCAACCGTCCGGGAAGCGGTGCCGTCCGACTGGCGGCAGGCCGAAGTTGAACGCGCGGACCTCAGCCGCTTCCTCCTCACGGCGGAGGACATCATCGCAGTCGTAGGGCAGGACGGACTGGTTGCGAACGTCGCCAAGTACCTGAACGGGCAGCCGGTGATCGGCATCGACCCCGAGCCGGGGGCCAACCCCGGCGTCCTTGTCCGTCACACGCCAACGGCCGCCGCTGCACTCCTGGCAGCTGGAGATGTCGGGCGGCTGCGCTGCCAGGACCTCACCACCGTGACGGCAACGCTCGACGACGGCCAGCAGCTTTCGGCGCTTAACGAAGTTTTCGTCGGGCACGCCTCGCACCAGTCGGCGAAGTACTCGCTCGCCGCGCCGAGCTTCACGCAGGCCGGCGGACAGACCGAGCGGCAGTCGTCGTCGGGCCTCATTGTTTCCACCGGAACCGGGGCCACCGGATGGTGCGCGTCCATCGCCTTGGAACGTGGTGGGCGGGCCCTGCCCGCCCCTACCGATCCGCGCCTCGCCTGGTTCGTTCGCGAAGCCTGGCCATCACCGGTCACCGGGGCTTCTTTGACCGAAGGCGTGCTGGAAGCCGGAGAAGTGCTGCGCATTACCGTGGCATCCGACCAGCTGGTGGTGTTCGGTGATGGCATGGAGGACGACCGGTTGACGGCTTCCTGGGGGCAGGAGATCACGGTGCAGTTGGGGCAACGGCCGCTGCGGTTGGTTGTTTAGGTTTGGGCGGGCCGAAGCCAACAATGATCATGGGAAACCACCGCGCCAACGGTTAATCCAGTCAATGTAGTATGTGGTTTGGCGTCGCTCTTCATGCCCATCACGCCTATGAATCCCACAGAGACAAAGGAGCTTCCGTGAGCCACGCCCCGCAGGCACTGAACCACGCTCCGGCGTCGGAAAGCCACCATAGCAGTGCCGCCCGCGAGGCCGCAGTGGCCTTGTCGATCGGCTTCCTTGCCGCAGCGCTCGGCCTCACCCCGTGGTGGATTACCGGCGCGAAGCTCCCCCTGCAGAACCTCTGGGCCAACCAGGTCATGCCGGATCAGATGCCTTTGGCGCTGCTGCCCCTTAGCCAATACGAAGTCCTGACCCTGATCGCACTCCTGACCACCGGAGGAGCAGCGGCCGGACTGGTGATCAGGCTCTGGAAGCCCGTTCACCGAGGGGTAGCGACGTGGTGTGCGGTGTGCGGTGTCCTGATGGTCCAGGTTGTAGCAACGGTCCAGTCGTTCACGGCACTGAACAATGGCCTCGCTGGTGGAAGGCTCACGGACTACTATTACTTTGGCCTCCTCGCCGGCGTCATCTCCTCGCTGGCTGCCTCCCTTGTGGCGCTTCTCCTGGTCGCAGCCAAGACGCGGGCCATCGCAGCCTTGGGTATAGGACTCATGGCCGTCCCCTTTACGTCCTGGACTGTGGCGTGGGCAGTCGGTGTCGCAGGGCGGCAGAACCTGCCCATCCAAGTACCGGCCATCGCCCATTGGGTTCCCGCTGTCCTGGTGGGTTGCGCGCTGGCTTGGTGCGGGCTCAAACCTACCCGCCGTGTAGTGGTGTGGGTGCTGAACCTTGTTTTTCTGTGGGTTATCCCGGCGATTTTCACAGCTGTCCAGTCGGTTCTGGGGACCCGGGTCATTGCCGGCGATATCCCTGAGATGGTGCTCATGGGCCAGCAGGTCCTGACCGCAGCGTTGGGGCCCGACGGCGGTGCCGGTCCAACAGTGTTGTTGGCCTTGGGTATCGGCCTGGTAGGCGTCGCCGTTCGGACCATCGCCGCACGACAGGCCGCTGGCAAGCAGTAGGTCAATACCCACTGCTTCAAGAATCAACCGTTGTCCCTCGCAGAACCCCGGGGTAGGGTGACCGAACCGTTCGCCCACATCATCGTCTGGGAAAGTTCTGGGAGAAACCATGACACATGTGAGACGTCAGCTGGCCGCTGTCGCAGCAGCCTTCGCACTCGGCGCAACGAGCGTGGGGATAGCAAGCCCGGCTTCCGCCGATCCTCGTGAAACCGAGAAAACAGCTACGGCCACCGGATATGGCGGAGCTGTCAGCACCGTGGATCCGGAAGCCTCGGCAGCAGCGATTGAGGTCCTGAAAAAGGGCGGCAACGCGGCCGATGCCGCCGTCGCCGCTGCCGCGACCTTGGGAGTCACCGAACCGTACAGTGCCGGCATAGGAGGCGGCGGATACTTCGTGTTCTACGACGCCAAGACCGGAAAAGTCGGCACGATTGACGGCCGCGAAACTGCTCCGGCGGCGATGCCGAACGATGCATTCATTGACCCCGCCACAGGGAAGCCCTACCCCTTCACCCCGCAGCTGGTGACAAGCGGCGTCTCCGTCGGTGTCCCCGGCACTCCGGCCACGTGGGAACGCGCCCTGGAACGGTGGGGCAGCATGGACCTGGGTGACGCGCTGAAGCCAGCCATCAAGGTGGCAACCCGGGGCTTCGTGGTGGACGAAACGTTCCGCCAGCAAACCAAGGACAACCAGGCACGGTTCAGCAACTTCACCTCGACCAAGGACCTGTTCCTCCCCGGTGGCGAGGCTCCCGCCGTCGGAAGCGTCTTCCAGAACCACGACCTCGCGGCGACCTATCGGCTGCTTGCCAAGGAAGGCACGGACGCCTTCTATGGCGGCAAGCTGGCTACGGAAATCGCCGCTACCGTCAAGGCGCCGCCCAAGGTCGCCAAACCGACGCTGCCCGTTCCTGTTGGTTTCATGACAGCCAAGGACTTGGCCGACTACAAGGTGGTGGATCAGGATCCCACCCACATGACCTACCGCGGTTATGACGTCTACGGCATGGCCCCCTCCAGCAGCGGCGGCACCACTGTCGGGGAGGCGCTGAATATCCTGGCGCCGTTCAACCTCTCCGAAATGAAAGCAACGGACGCGCTACACCACTACTTCGAGGCAAGTTCGCTTGCGTTCGCAGATCGCGGCAAATACGTCGGCGATCCTGCGTTCGTGAAGGTTCCGACCCAGGCCCTCCTGGACCCTGCTTTCGGAAAGGAACGCTCTTGCCTGATCGATCCGGCAGCGGCGGCCAAGAAGCCGGTAGCCCCGGGTGACGTCACCAATTACGACGGCGCATGCCCGACTTCGGCGGCACCGCTCGCCAAAGAATCCGACACCGAGAACATCTCCACCACCAACCTGACCGTTGCGGATAAGTGGGGAAACGTGGTGGAGTACACGCTCACGATTGAGCAGACGGGCGGGTCCGGGATCGTTGTTCCCGGTCGCGGATTCCTGCTGAACAACGAGCTGACTGACTTCAGCACGGTTTACGACGCCGCCGACCCCAACCGTATCCAGCCGGGGAAACGGCCGCGTTCCTCCATGTCTCCCACGATCATCGTGAAGGACGGCACCCCGTTCCTTGCCCTCGGCTCGCCAGGCGGTTCCACCATCATCACGACTGTGCTCCAGACGATCATCAACCGGGTTGACCTGGGCATGAGCATCTCCGAGGCCCTCGCGGCTCCACGGGCAGCGCCCAGAAACGGAACCACCGTCAGCTCCGAACCAGCGTTCATTGACGCTTATGGGCCGGCGCTGGAGTCCCTGGGACACGATCTGGTTCCGGCCGGTGATGCTTTCACATCTGCGGCTGAGATCGGCGCGGCTACTGCCATTGAATTCGGCGACGGCGGCAAGCTCACCGCCGTATCCGAGCCGGCTCGTCGCGGAGGGGGCTCTGCGATGGTGGTCTCCGACCACGGTCAAGGCCCCGGAAAGGGTCCTAAGCCCAAGTAGCTTTCTACCGTCAGAGCGGACCGCGGCATTGTCAGCCGCGGTCCGCTCTGCGTTCCAGCCGGGAACGCCAGTAGGCTGTGCAGGCAGCGAGGGCGCAAACGACTCCGGTGGTGAGCGACCACACGGAGTCGCTGGCACCGGAAATGAAGATGTACAGGGAATAGAATCCCAGGACCATGGCCAGGATTAGCCAGCTCATCGATTTGTTGCTCATGGACGATCCTTTACATCTGTCTGGCCCTGTTGATTGCGGGCGCACATCCAAAGGTTGAGCTCTTGAATGTCGGCGCTTTCGGGGACAACTGCGATGGGCCGGCGCTCCAGAACGCTGAGACCCTCCGCATTGAGCTCTTCTTCGAGGAGTTCGGTGCTCACTGAAGCGATATCACTCGTGTACTCAGACGACCGGTAGGTTCCACACTCGTTGAAGCTGACGTAGCTCATGTTCAGGTGACGTGCGCCGTTAAGGGCATCCCGGCTTTCAACAGTGATCAGGAATGCGTCCTCCCCCAGTTGGGAAATAGTGGTGCCGCCGTTGATGGTTTCCTTCTCGGCGCGGTGATCAGCATTGACCACGGTCATCAGGAAGCGTCCGTCCGGAGCCAAGCCCCGACTCACCTCGCGGAACAGCATTCGCCTGCGGTGCGGCTCAAGAAGTGTGGCATAACTGGCCCCAAGGACGACGCAGCCATACGTTTCCACCAAAGCGGCGCAAGCTGTACCCACCTCTCCCAAAGCCACCTCCCGCCCCAGGGAACGGAGGTGCCAAGTGAGGCGGCCTGAACCTGGCGCCACGTCAAGGATCGGCCCATGGGTCTCACTAACTGCGGCCATGATCTCGGGAATCTCCGTCAGGTCCTTGGAGAGGATGTGGTCATAAAGGCGGCATCCATGGATCTCCTGCTGGTCTCTGGGACGGTCTCCACCTTCCAAGGCCTGCAGGACAGGATCAACGGCCCGTTCCGGTGTGGTTGTCATCTGTGACCTTCCCCCAGTTTCGGCGTGTTCGTTCTTGGAATCGACACTACGTGCGGCCGGGGGCGCCACAGGGCGGAACGGCAAAACTAGGTGGTGAATCGGACGAAATTAGGGGCTGTTTGGGTTCGTCTAGGTGGTGTAACGAGCCTCGTCTAGGTGGCCCAAGCCCTTCAGACGTGCAAACCCTCGGCGCCGGTCAAATGTCCGTGCGCCGAGGGCTCACCGCCAGGATGCCTACGGGGTCTTACCGCCAGACGGCTTCCTGACTTTTCGGGAAAGCCAGATTTCGTTGGCCGCAAAGGGGATGAGAGCAATGAGCGGTATTGCGACGCCGTGCCAAAACGGAACCATAGAGAACACGAGCGGCACGAATGAAGCAACGAAAATTGCTGGATGAACGTACCTGTACCATTTCATGGTTTCTCCCTGGTCAGCAGCGCCTCTGCTACCAGCAGTCCCGCGCTGGCATAGTCGCAAGGCCACCCCGAGGGTTGTACAAGGGAACGCCGTAACAGGTGTTGCTATTGATGTACGAAGGCCCCCAAACGGAAGCGACAGCATCCACTACGCCCTTGACGCCGGCAATACCGACAACGGTACAGATCTGGCTAACAATCTTAGACAGCGCTCCGGAAAGCCGCGTGAAGGTACATCCAGCCCATGCCCCACCAGCCCCAAGTGCGACTGAAATGGAGCTGAAGGCCTTTATCTCCGCGCCCCAGACGGCGAGCACCGGCCACGGAATCCACTGGATACTTGGATCCGCCTTTACCGGGTAAGCCGTAGAGGCATCATGGGCAATTGTTTGGACGAGCTCCGAACCTGACAGGGAGAACGACGTGGGAACCTTCGCCCCATTGGCATCGTATGCCCACGGAACTTGGACAAGACCCAGCGGCTGACCGTCGACGTCGACGATACGAACTGAACCGTCAGTGTTCACTTCTGCTGACGCCCCTGAGGGAAGATCCAAATCGAATCGATACTCATGGGGCGCCGCTTCACCCTCGATGCTGATGATGGACTGACTTCCATACTCAGTTGCGTAGGCGGTGACCGATGCCCCGGGCAGCGCCGTGCTCACCAGGGGAGCATCGTCCCCGTGAAACAGCCCCGCCGGCACTCCACTCAGATCCACGTCTTCGGGAAGCGAAGGAGTCCCGGGAAGCGATACCGAGATGCTGTCTCGCGATTGTTCGTCGGTTGTAACTATTTCAGTGCCCGCAACCGGTACGGTCGCGATGGGTGATTCGGCATCGCCGCTCAAGGCATTCGCCCGAGTGTATTCGATCGCGCGCGAACCATCCCGGTGGTCATCCGCCACGGCAGGACCCAGACCGGCCGCCAGGAGGCAGGCGCTCACTGTCGTGGCCAGGACCACCCTCGCGGACATCAAGAGATTCTTCTTCAAAATTTCCTCCGATGTAATTGGATACTTTGCATCCAAATTTGGCTGCGGTGAACACCGCACCTATCGGCATCTAACTGAACGAAAATGCTTGCACAGGATCAAAATTCAAAATTAGGTAGCGAAATTTATCAAATTAGGTGGTGATATGTGGTCATCTAGGTGGTGATCCGCAGTCGTCTAGGTGGTGATACAGCTACCCGTTGCGCACCATCATGGGGCGCCTTTGTCGGCAGGCTGGTGACCGCTCCACCACCTCGACGGCTCTGACCGACACTCGTTTTTGACCTGGCGAGCACCTAGAGGCAGCCAAACTGCCACTCAATTCCTGTATCTTCTGCTCGTGAGCGCTGTTGATTGATGCATCCTGGCCAGATGAAGTTATTGACCCTTACGGCGGCCGCGGCGCTACTCGTTACTTCCGTTATCGCGTTCTTCAGTAATCCATTGATGGCCTGGCTGGCCTTGACCGCTGCCGTTGGCATGGTTGCGACCTACGTGGCCTACAAACGGCAGCTCAAGTAGTCCTTCATCGCTCCTGGACCGAGGCAACGGAAAGGATCGGCGTGGCGGACGTCGGCGTTGTGGTTGAAGAGCCGACGGTCAGCGGAGAACGACGCAATAGTTGCTGCTGTGGTGCCGGGTTTGGAGGCAGGCGGCCACGGGTGAATTTGCTGCGCCAGGGGTCACTCTGATCGTTTACCTTCTCCGAGAACCCGCCCCCTAAGCATCCGGTTCGAGGCTAGACTGAATTGACACTTACGAAATGGGGAAACTGTGAGTTTGTCATCTACATCGGCACCGCTGACCAGCACGCGGGTTAACAAACTGGCTATCCTGGCAATTCTCTTGGGCGCTTTTGCCTTTTCCGGGATTTGGTTCTTTGGCTTAGGCATTCTCGCAACCTTTGCCGTCGGGGCCGGACACGTCTCGTTGAATCAGATCCGTCGAAAGAACGAGAGGGGTCGCACACTGGCGATTCTGGCCCTCGTAGTCGGCTATGGACTTGCCACCTGGGCCCTGCTCAACGTGGTCACGTATATCCCTGTTGCTCTGCAGCAGATGGCCCAGTAACGCAGCCAGACTCGACCGGTGGCTGAAGGAATGTCTCAGCCATCCCCAGTGCGCGCAGCCCTCTTCAACTCAGCGATGCGCAGTCGTAAGAAGATAATGGTCAAGACCAAGGCATACACCGCCAGGACGGCCACCACGATCACGAAGACGGCGTAAAGAATTCCGATAATTCCAAAAGCCGGACTCAAGTTCATTGCTCCCCCAAGAAGTCGTTAGACCCAATGCTAGGCAGACCATCGGCAATTTTCCTGGACGTTGGATGGTGTGCCAGATTTGTTGCCCAGCACCGACGGATGACAGGTGTACGGCAGCCGCTCGAAAACCCATTCTGTATCGACCCAGGGATTTGCTTGCTTCGATCAAGGATGAAAGATGGTGAACATGACTCACGACCCGTGGGAGTGCACTGAACTGCAGGAGCCTCCACAGGATTGGATACTGGCTACGGAGAATGGATGGGGCGCCTTAGTCACCTGGGCCGCCGGTCCTGGCAACGTTGCGAGGGTACTCGCAGCATCCAGTGGCCGTAATGGTTCCATTGCCCGTCGCCTGCCTGGGGGCGAAGAACAGAGACAGCAATTCCCGCTGACAGAAGCGGATCTGTCATCCATCGACGATGACGTCGATGCCTATCTGGCCGACGCGGGAATCCCGCCAAGACCCCGCGGATTCTACTGGTTCATCCGTCGTCCGTCCGGCGTCGACCTTGACGACGATACGTTTTGGGGTGCCATCTGGGATGCCACAACTGCGCGACTTCCGGTCGATGGACTACGTCCGTCCACAATGGCAGGTCCCGCGAAGGAGGCCATGGCTAGCTTTTACCGGGGCTGAGACTCGACGAGCCACCCGGCGCCCAGTCGAGGGTTTCAAGATGCGGGTTGGCGCGAAGTTCGTCGATGAGTTCTGAGCTGCTGCTGACTTTGGTCGCCCAAAGATCGTAATCGGTGTAAACAAGCCAGGATCTATCGGATGACCAGATGTTCGCGGGTGTGAAGACTTGGCGATCTTCGCTGATCTCTCGAATAAGGGAGGGGAGCTTCATCAAGTTCGTGTCATACACGGGTGCTTCGCATGGGTCCGGATAGGTGCTGAATACGTTTGCGAAATAAACAGAGCAATCGGCGGTGGGCGAGTACCTCGAAAGGACATCGATAAGCTCGGAGAAGTCTTCCTCAGACATGGAACCTTCGGTGGGCAACTGGATATTTGCCGGGAAGTCTGTTGCGGGAAACCATCGGTAATACGGTGGGGGGACCTCCAGCTGGGTGGGGATGCGGGAACCGGAGTAGCATTTCAGCCCACGTCCGCCGCTGCCAATCTGCCGGCGGCCTTTTCGCGTATCCAAGTTGGCTCCCCGTAGCAATCGTCATTTCGTCAAGGTTGACCTCGCCAACCATCAGGGGTTCCTCATCACCCGCCACTATGCTGGCTTTACGCAACTCATCATGAGTCGGAAGCGTTCGGTTGGACGGGAGTTCGTAGAACGCGTTGAGGATCCAGGTGGAGTCCTCCCAGCCAGCAGCATCCATGCCCGTGAAGTACGGCAGATCTCCTTCGCTCCGTGCATTCAACCAATCTAGGTTGCCTCGGCTTGGACGCAAACTGCTGTGCTTTTCGTACCAGTGCATTGGGACCCCCATCAGTTGAGGCAATCTCATCACGGCAACGATTCGAAGCAAAACATTCGAAGCAGGTTCGGGAGGTGTGTTCACAGGCTCACGGATACCATTCCGGCCCCTGTAGCAACTCCGACCGCAAATGCTCGTGGCATAGAATCGCCGTGAGGGCGAAGCAAAGTGCCGAAAATTCGGCACCGCTGATGGGGGAAGAGGTCAGAATGTTCGGTTCGAAGAAGAAGCTCAACGGTCTGGTGGAGCATCTCAGGCCGGACCTGAGTCGGGAGTCCCTCGGCGTCGGCCCCAATTTCCCGGGCGTCGCCCCGAACCCGCTCCTCAGCGGTGAAGCGCGGCGGCGCAATGCGGAACTGCGCAACGGGACGCTGGCGCTTGGTGTTCTCGTTGACTGGCGCGAGGTCAACAGCAACCCGCGCGTTGTCCTGATGCTCGACGTGGAGACCGCCGACGGCATCTCGTTCCGCGGTATCGCAGACGAAAGTCTGACGATTACCGCCCTCACCCGGCTTGCTCCGGGACAGACGTTGCCAGTTCGCTACCGGCCAGCCGTCATGGACCACTACGTTGCACTTGCCACGGACGCGAACCCCGCCGACGTGCAGCAGCTTTCTGACGTGATCGCGAGCCGAAAGCAGAGCTGACCCATCAATGGATTCAGTAGATTGATTAGAGCTCCCTTTCGTACGGAATGACGACAACCTGAACATCGTCCTCATAGAGGACGTTGCCCGGATCGCTTGAGTAGACAGCCCTGCAGGGAACATCATGTCGGCGCAGAAGATCGATGTAGAAATCCGTTTTCTCCAACAGGTGAGTGGCCGACACTTTGAACCACGCTTGCGCACCCGGCCTTGCATAGAACGATGCCTCAGGCGTGACGTAAGCCGCGTCGTAAAAATCGTTTGCCCTTCGCCAGCTGCCCCAATCTTCGGCGCTGAGGCTTCCCTCCTTCGCCAATCGGTTCGCCAAGGCGAAGATACCGAGATACCGCCCCTTGGCATCAGTGGCAGTCGACTGGTAGCGCACAAAGCGTTGTCCCATACCCCTAGATAACCAGCAGGGCCGCCGCGTGCCCGGGATTGAAGAGCGACGCCGGACCACGCGTTGTCCCCCCGGAGCGGCGCGAGCTTGTCATACCTAAACTCGATGTCTGGGTTCCCATGGCAGCCGTGAGCTGGTGATTCGCCGGCGTGGCTGCTGTTGGAGGCAGGCGGGCTCGGGTGAGTCGTCCAAGAACATGTGCCATGTGGTCCGTTCGTCTGGTCGCAATTGTGCAAAGCCGCTTTGCACAATTGCGACCGAGCGTGTTCACTCGGCGCCGCAGCCGGATCTACTCACTGCTGGGCATGAGCTTTGATTGTCGGAGGGGCAGGCTACGGTTTCCACCATGAAGTCGATTCACCCCGAGCTACCAGGTCCATACGCCGAGGTTCTTGCCTCTGTGAAGGATCAAGTGCGAACGGCACAGAGCCGCGTCCAACGCGTGGTCAACGTGGCGATGCTGAAGTTGTACTGGGGTATTGGGCGCACAATCCTCGATCGACAAACTACCCAACCGTGGGGAACTAAAGTGCTTGATCGCCTTGCAAACGACCTGCGGAGTGAATTCCCCAGCATGCGGGGCTTCTCCCGACGCAACCTCTTCTATATGAGGGCCTTTGCCGCAGCTTGGGATTGGCCGGACTCGGGAGTGCAAAGCAGCTTTGCACAATTGCCGTGGGGCCACATCATCGAATTACTCAAGCTAAGGGATCCCGTGCAGCGGGACTGGTACGCGGCTCAGGCGGCGCTGCATGGCTGGACGCTTCCGGTACTTCAACATCAGGTCCTGACCCGTCTTCGTGATCGCACGGGGAAAGCACCGAACAATCTCGAACATCGTCTCCCCGGCGAGGGCGCAAACCTTGCTGCCGACCTAGCCAAGGACCCGTTGGTCCTGGACTTTCTTGGGCTGACAAAGGAGGCAGAAGAGATTGCGATAGAAGAAGCAATGACTCTTCGGATGTCGCAGACACTGGCCGAATTTGGCCGCGGCTTTGCGTTTTACGGTCGCCAGTACCACTTGGACGTTGACGGAGAAGACTTCTACATCGACCTTCTGTTGGTTCACGTGCCGACAAACCGTTTCGTCGTCGTTGAACTGAAATCAGGCAAATTCCGGCCGGAACACCTCGGTCAATTGAATTTTTATGTCGCCGCCATAAATGACATGGTGCGGTTCCCGGGCATGGAACCGACCGTGGGAATCCTCGTTTGCGGCTCAAAGCACGAACGGACGGTTCGCTATGCCCTTGACGGATCGTCGCAGCCCATTGCAGTGAGCTCCTACACCTACGACGCCCTGCCTGCCCAGGAACAAGCTTCGCTGCCGTCGCCTAAGGCTATTGACACTGCCCTTGCACAGGGTTTTTTGCCAGAAAAGCCAGCTGAATGAAATGGGCCGCCGGTCGCGAACCCGGAGTTCGTGAGAAGGAAAATACTTCGCCGCAGATTCACGCCCTGGCGCCAACCCGTTCCCGTACCTCAGTCACCGTGCTCCTGTTCCGCGCCGACTCTTCGACGGCGGCCAGCACCCGCTGGATCTGCAGCCCGTCATCGAACGACGGCGACGGCTCGCTTCCGTCGCGAACGGCAAGGAGGAAGTCGCGGACCTGGTGCGTGAACGTGTGCTCCCAACCGATGACGTGGCCCTGCGGCCACCACGCCGCAGCGTAAGGGTGCTCGGGCTCGTTGACCAGGATCCGCCGGAAGCCCTGCTCCCGCACGGGAACCGTAGCGTCCAGGAAACCGAGCTCGTTCAGATTCTCCAGGTCGAACGTCAACGAACCCAAAGACCCGTAGATCTCTATCTTCAAAGAGTTCTTCTGTCCCGTAGCCACTCGTGACGCTTCTACGGAGGCACTCACGCCGCCGGTCAGGCCCAAAGTGGCCCACGCGGCGTCGTCGACTGTCACTTTCTCCAGCCCAGCGGCACCGGGGCGTTCGGTCACAAAAGTCCGCAACGTTCCGGTCACCTCGGTGACGGTTTGGCCCGTGAGGTGCTGGACCTGGTCGATGGCGTGGGAGGCGATATCGCCCAGCGCTCCGGAGCCGGCCGTCTCCTTGCGGAGCCGCCAGCTCATGGGGGTTTCGACGTCGGAAAGCCAGTCCTGCAGGTAGGCGGCACGGACGTGCCGCACGGTTCCAAGACGCCCTTCGGCAATCAGTTCGCGGGCCAATGCAAGTGCAGGAACGCGGCGGTAGTTGAAGCCGATCATCGATTGCACACCACGGTCCCGCGCCGAAGCTGCGGCGGTAGCCATCAACTCGGCCTCTTCCAGAGTGTTGGCCAGCGGTTTCTCCACGAGCACATGCTTCCCGGCAGCCAGAGCTTCCAGAGCGATCTCCGCGTGCATCCAGCCCGGTGCGCAGATGTCCACAATGTCGATGTCGTCCCGCGCAATCACGGAACGCCAGTCCGTGGCTGACCCGGCCCAGCCGTACTTGGCTGCGGCCTCGGCCACCGCCAAGGCGTCCCGGCCAACGAGCACTTTCTGCTCGAAGGCCGGGACTTCGAAGAAGCTGGCCACGTTCCGCCACGCGTTCGAGTGGGCCTTCCCCATGAAGGCGTAACCGATGGCGGCCACGCCCAATGGACGGCCACTAGGAAGAGGAGTGTTCATCGTCTTTAGGCCTCGAACCAGCCCCGTGCAGGGTTGGAAACCTCGGGTGACTCCCGGAAGACGCCCGGCTGGGCCACCCAGCCGACACCGTTGGCGATGACCTTCTGGATCTGTGGCTGGTGGTACACCGGGTATTCCTGGTCGCCGGGGCTGAAGTAGAAGATCCGGCCCTTGCCCCGGGAGAACGTCACACCGGAACGGAACACCTCTCCCCCGGTGAACGAGCTGATGAAGATGAGGTCGTCGGGCTCCGGGATGTCGAACAGCTCGCCGTACATCTCCTGCTGCGGAATAACAATCGGGCTCTCAATGCCAGCCGCGATCGGGTGCGACGGCTTGACCGTCCACACCAGCTCGCGTTCGCCCTCGTTGCGCCACTTCAGCGAGCAGGTGGTTCCCAGCAAGCGGGTGAAGATCTTGGCGAAGTGCCCGGAGTGGAGCACCACAAGGCCCATGCCGCCGAGCACGTGGCGCTGCACGCGTTCCACTACTTCGTCAGCAACTTCCCCATGCGCAATGTGCCCCCACCACAGCAGCACGTCAGTCTGCTCCAGCACCTCTTCAGAAAGACCGTGCTCGGGATCGGCGAGTGTCGCCGTCGTGATTTCGGAGTCCGGGTAGAAGCCGCGGAGCCCGGCGGCGATGGCGCCGTGGATCCCTTCGGGGTACATCTCGCCGATGGTTGCGGGCTCGTTACGGGCCTCGTGGACAGCTTCGTTCCAGACGACAATCTTCAATTTCGCATCAGACATTTCAGAGCACCACTTCACGTTGTTCAAGGGCGGATTTGTAGCAGGCATCGAGCACCAGGGCCCGGCTGAGGGCGAGCGAACCGTCGTGGCTTCCCCACACGGTCTCGCCGCCGCGGACGGCGGCAATGAAGTCGTCGACGACGGCCTGGTGGGCTCGCCCGGGTTCGGCCACCACTTCGAAGTCCGCGTTTTCGCCGTCCTTCTCGGTGAAGACGTGGACGTCCGCTACCGGGTTCTCGGAGGCGCCGACCGAGCGCAAGTCCGCGCCGCCGTCGGTCCCGTAAACAGTGAAGTCCATCAGGTCCCGCTCGTCGCGGTACGTGGCCCAACCGGCTTCCAGGATCAGGGTTCCGCCGCCTTCCAGCCGGATGAACGCGGAGGCGAAGTCTTCCACTTCAAACTTGTGGCTGGAGTTCGACGCCGTGTACCGGGCGTTGCCGCCGAGGCCGCGCGGGCCGAGTTCGGAATGGGTCGAGGCGGAAACGGCCAGCACCTTGGGCTCACCGAGGAGGTGCAGCGAGTAGTCCAGGACGTGCACGCCGATGTCAGCCAGCGGACCGCCGCCGGCGAGTTCCGGGTTGGTGAACCAGCTGCCCAGCATCGGAATTCCCTGCCTGCGCAGCCACGACGCCTTGGCGTAGTACGGCCGACCCAGCGCGCCGGCGTCGATCACTTCCTTGAGCGCCTGGATGTCTCCGCGGCGGCGGTGGTTGAACGCGACGTCCAGGACGCGGCCTGCCTTACGGGCGGCGTCCACCATTTGTTGACCCTCGACGGCGTTACGCGCCAACGGCTTTTCGCTCAGCACATGCAGGCCCCGCTCGAGCGAGGCAATGGCGATGGGTGCGTGCAGGAACGTCGGCACGGCGACGCTGACGGCGTCGAGGCCTTCCAGCTCGATCATGTCCTCCCAGCGGGCGAACGCGTGGGGAATGCTGTACTCCTCCTTCAGCTGGGCAAGGAGGTCGGCTTCCATGCCCGCGACGGCGACAATCTCGACGCCGTCGATGTTGCTGTACGCCTTGAGGTGCTGCTGGCCGGCCCAACCGATGCCCACAACTCCCACTTTGAGGGTTGCGGACGGGGCCTGCTGCTGAATGCTCACGTTGTTCCTGTTCTTTCCGGGTTTCTGGGAGTCAGTGGGTGGTTCTTGGATTTTGTGACGGGGTCAGCCCTTGACCGCGCCGGCTGTCATGCCGGAAACGATGCGTTTCTGGCACAGCAGCACGAGGATCACGAGCGGGACGGTGATGATCACCGAGGCCGCGCTGATGGTGCCGAGGGGTTGGTCGAACTCGCTGGTGCCGCTGAAGAACGCAATCGCGACAGGCACGGGCCGGGCTTCGGGCGAGGTGGTCAGCGTGACGGCCAGGAGGAATTCGTTCCAGACCGAAATGAACACCAGGATCGCCGTCGTCGCCAGGCCGGGGACCGCCAGCGGCAGGATGACCTTGCGGAAGGCGACAAACGGTGTGGCGCCATCCATGTACGCGGACTCCTCAAGTTCACGCGGTATCTCCTTGAAGAAGGACGTCAGCGTGTAGATCGCCAGGGGCAACGCGAACGTCAGCTTCGGGATGATGAGGCCGAGCAACGTGTCGTACAGCCCGATCTCGCGCCAGATGGAGAACATCGGAGCCGCGATGGCGATGGCCGGGAACGTGGTGACCGAGAGGATCAGCGTCAGGATCATCGCCTTGCGTCGCATCTTCAACCGGGCCAGCGCATAGGCGGCAAAGGACGCGAACACCAGCGCCACCGTTGTAGTCACGACGGCGATAATCACCGAATTGCGCAAGGCCAGGAGGAACTCGGGGTTCTGAAAGACCACCAGATAGTTCTCCAGGGTCGGCTGGCTCGGGAAGAGCTCGCCTTGGGACAGGCTCGCGCCCTTCTTAAGGGAGGTGTTCACCAGCCAGTAGAACGGGATGAGCGAGAAGCCCATGACGGCCACCACGAACACCCACACCATGGGGTGCAGTTTCGCCTCCCCACGCAAGCGACGACGTTTCGGCGCCTTGGCGCGCGTGGCGAGTTCCGGCGTCGGGCGTTCTGCAGTCAGCGTGCTCATTGTTCCTCCTTCGCGACGTCGCGGATGTTGCCGCCGGCGAAGCGGACGTAGATAACGGAGACCACCATGACGGTGAGGAAGGTCAGGATGGACAGCGCCGACCCTTCGCCCACCAGCCGGTTTTCGCGCAGTTGGGTGTAGGCGAGCATGGACATGGATTCGGTGCCGTTCGCGCCGCGGGTGAGGACGAACGGCAGGTCGAAGACGCGGAGGGCGTCCATGGTGCGGAAGATCGCGGCCAGGACGATTGCCGGGCGCAGGAGCGGAAGGGTGATGTTGACGAAGGTCTGCCATTTGCTGGCGCCGTCGAGTTCCGCGGCCTCGTACGTTTCGGCGGAGATGACCTGCAGGCCGGCCAGGATGATGAGCGCCGCGAAGGGCGTGGTCTTCCAGACGTCGGCCATGACGATCACTGCCATTGCATAGCCGTGCTCCCCGAGCCATACGACGTCGCCGCCCGGCAGGCCCAGCGCGGAGAGGACGTTGGTGACCAGGCCCATGTTGGGCTGGAACATCGTCTGCCAGGTGATGGCGCTGACCACGGTGATGATCGCGTACGGCAGCAGCACCACAGTGCGCAGGACGGCGCGGCCCTTGAACGCGAGGTTGAGCAGGAGCGCCATGGCCGTGCCGAGGACCAGTTCCAGGCTGACCGACAGGCCTGCGAAGAGGAACGTCTGGCCGAACGCAGCCCACCACTCCCGGCTTGCGAGGGCGTTGATGTAGTTTTCCAGGCCGACAAAGCGGGACAGGCCGGCGGTGCGGACGCTGTACTGGTTCAGCGAGAGCCAGATCGCGTAGCCAATGGGGACTGCCGCCACCAGCGCCATGATCACCAGCGACGGTGCGGTCATGCGGAACGCGAGCTTGCGTTCGGCGCGGTCGCGGCCGCTTGTCTTCGCTGGGCCGCGGCTTGGCGGGATTGTTCTGAGGGCCATAGCTAGAAGCTCGCTTTGGCGGTGGTGATTTCGTCAGCCATCTTCTTCACGGCGTCCTCGGTGGAGGCGGTGCCGGAGAGGACAGCGTAGACGTTCTTGTAGATCGCCTGGCTGATCTGCGGGTAAACCGGGGAGATCGGGCGCGGCTTGGCACCCTTCACCGAGGCGAGGAGTTCCGTGGCGAACGGCATCTTTTCTAGCACAGCCACGTCAGAATAGGCGGCCTCGTTGACCGGGGCCTGCGAGTAGTCCATGGCCACGTGCTTCTGCCAGTCCGGGGTGGTGGCGAAGTCGATGAACGCGACAGCCCCTGCCTGGTTGGTGGAGTGGGCCGAGATTGCCAGGTTCCAACCGCCGAGCACGCCGGAGGCCTTGCCGCCTTCCCATGCCGGCAGCGGTGCAACCGCGAAGCTGGACGCGAGCGGTGTCGCGTTGAGCAGGCGGTAGACGTGCGGCCAGTTGCGCTGGTATCCGAAGTCGCCGGACTCGTAGGCGAGGCGGGCGGGGTCTTCGTTGTAGGTGAGGACGGCGCGGTCGGCTGAGCCGTTCTTGAGTCCGTCGCTCATGAAGTTGAGCACGTCGCGGGTTTCTTTGGAGTCGATTTTGACGTCGCCCTGCTCGTTAAGGACTTCGCCGCCTGCGCTGTAGAGCATTTCGAGGAAGTTCACCGTGAGGCCCTCGTACTGCTTGCCCTGGTAGACGTAGCCGTTGCCGGGAGCCTTGGCGGCTTCCGCGTAGAGCTGCTGCCAGGACTCGGGCTTGGCCACCTTGTCCTTCTGGTAATAGATCAACCCGGCGTTGGTGAAGAACGGCGAGCCCCAGTACTTGTCCTGGTACTTGGTGGTTTCCACAGTGGAGGGAATGAGCCGGTCCTTGTTGGCCTCCACCAGCTTGGTCTGGTCCAGCAGCCAGCCCTGGGAAGCGAACTCGGAGGTCCAGATGACATCCGTGACGAAGAGGTCGCACTCGGTGGACTTGCCTTCGAGCCGCTGCACGATCTGCGTGCGGGCTTCATCCGTGGTGGCGCCGATCTCGGTGTACTTGGCCGTGACCTTGCCGTTCGCCTTGGTGAACGCCTCCGCCGTGCCCTTGTAGATACCGCTTGCATCCTTGACGCCGCAGATGTTCACGGCACCGCTGGCATTAGCGCCCGACGCCGGGTCGGCAGCTGCTGCTTGCTCGGCACCTTGAGGCGCGGCTCCCCCGCCGCACGCGCTGAGGAGGAGGGCTGCGGCTATGGCGGTCGCCGCTCCGAGGGCTTTGCGGTTTCTAGCTTTGTTCTGGAGCGGGAGAGCAGGTCGGTTCAAGTCCACAAGTGGCTCCTTTGGTGGCTGTGGGGATGTTCAGGCGGCGCGGGTTGGCTGTCCCGCGTGCTGAGGGTGGCTTCTTTGCCGGTGGTGCTTGTGATCCGTGGAATCGATTCCAAATGTTTCCAAAAGAATCGGCCTTGCGGCCGTGGAATCGATTCCAAAGTAGTGTGACAGGGACCACTGAGGGCTGTCAACCCTCTTTATTTGGTGGAGTCCCGGATGACGAGTTCGTGCGGGAGAAAGGTTCTTCCCTTGCGATGTGAGCCCTCGACGGTCATCCGCTCCAGGAGTTCGGCGAAAGCGACTCGGCCCATTTCGTAGGCGGGTTGGCGGACCGTGGTTAGCTCTGGGACGCACATTTCTGCCTGGGCCGAGTCGTCGAACCCGGCTACGGCGATGTCTTGTGGAACTCTCAGTCCGGCATCCGTGAGTTCCCGAACGCACCCGGCTGCGACGACGTCGGTCCCGCAGAAGACGGCGTCCGGGAGGTCTTTTGCTTTGAGAAGCTTCTTGGCGAGCGTACGGCCGGCGTGGAAGCCGAAGTTGCCTTCGCCGAACAGGATCTGGTCCGATTCCCGGCCCGACTCCTTGAGGGCCTGCCGGAATCCTTCTTCGCGCAGCCGGCCTGAGCGGGCGCCTCTATGGGCGAGCATGGCCAGTTTCTTGGCGCCGGTGTCGATGAGGTGTTTCGTGATGTCGTAGGCAGCCTGGCGGTCATCGATGGACACCCCGAACGCTGCCTCGGCATCGACGATTTCACAGACCTGAATCACGCTCAGTTGTTCTGCGACCGTGTTCACGTCACCGTCCGGCATTGTTGGCGAAAAGATGACGAGTCCGTCCACAGATCCGTTCCGCAGCATGTCGACCAGTTTCTGTTCGCGATCCAGATCCCCGTCAGTGGCTGCGATGAGGCTGACGTAGCCCGAGCCAGCTGCAGCATCGCCGACACCCCGGAAGACCTCGCTGATGACGAGCGAGTCTAGGTTCTTGGCCAGCGCAAGAACGCGCATTGTCCGGTCTCTTCGAAGATCCCGCGCGGAGGCCAGTGGGCGATAGCTGAGCTGACGGATGGCCGCGTTGACCTTTTCCTTGGCCGCCTCGCTTACAGCCGAGCTCCCATTCAAGACGCGCGAAACCGTACCCACGGACACACCCGCCGTTTTGGCGACGTCCTGCACTGTCGGCCGAGCCATTATTTGTCCTTCCGCGAGCAGCGACGATGGTCCTTGCCGCCACGCCACTACCGTGCCCATAGGCGTTTCTCAGCATAGCTGGGGAAGAATATGCATGTTGCATCAGCGGATGTTACGGGCCGGCCGCAGTGAGCCCATGCGATCCGCCAATGGTCAACATTTGCCACCCTCGAGGTGCGAATTGCCTAGGAGCCAGATATCTTCACTCGCGGAGGAGATTAGTCGGGAGCGATATTCACAACCGGAGCAATCCTCCATTTCAAATTTCCTCAAAATGTTTACCAACGAATAATCTCCCCTAAAGGCACCGCTCACGCGTCCGAGGGGAGGAAAGTGCGAATCTAGCTCAGCTCGCTGACCCCTGGAATACGTGAGTTTCAATTTGTGACCCGGCCCTTTGATAAAGGCCAATCATCAGCGGAAACGACCGCGCGTACAGGAGTAGCAGGTCCAGACAAATACGAATCCATCACAGGCGCGTAGGAGACAGAGAGCAACGCGGCCAAGCAGCCATCGGGGGGAAGCGTCGCCTGAAGGGCTACTGAATCGATCGCTAGACGTATTGAAGAGCCAACTACTAGGTTCGAGATGAGATCCTTAGCGTCCGGGGACGCTGCAGGCCTATATGCTGGCAGTCGGGGCAAGCGATCTGTGCCTCAGAAAGTACCTGAGGAGAACTAATTCATGGTGGATGTAGCCCCACTCGTGGTAAGTGTTGTTGCACTCTTGGTTTCCATTTACAGTGTTTGGAACAAGCAGCGTGAGAGCCAGCGACAGACGCTCCTTCGGCTGAACACCGTCGTGGATGAGCTCAACAAAGTTTCGTATGACCTCCAAAAGGACAGTGACCAGTACGTGGCCACCGCGCAACTGGTTCCAACGAGTCTAAACTCTGTCGCCAACGGTCGGCGTGAAATCTTATGCGCAGAGGCGATACAACTCGCGGGTCTCATTAAGGGGGGTTTGACAATCAGTCAGTTGCGAACGGTGGCGGCTGGTTTTTCAAATGCTGGGTACCTCCAAAAAGCTGAAAGCCTTCTACGGCAAGGTACTAGCCGCTCCATCTCAGGCCCCGAAAAGATGTTTGTCGAACGAGGACTGGGTCTCGTTCTCCTGCGCATGGGAAAACACGATGAAGGTAGGCAAGCATTTAAGAATGCCCTTACAGTAACGCTCGACAAATCTGACGACAGACACTGGCACAGAGCGGAAACTCTAATTCGTTGGGCAGGCCAAGAACGACTCTGCGGCGACCTTTCGAAATCGTTGACGCTCCTGGAGGAAGCTGAATCCGAGGCTCGGCTAGTCATAGACCGGAACAGCATCGAGCGACTCGACCGTTGGATCGCTGTTGAACGAGGTCAACTGGAGCGGATCGGCAAGCAACGGTGAAGGTTGCGCGAGTCCGGGTTCAGAGGTTTCGAGGTTTTCAGGAAGCAGTGCTGTCCTTCTCCACTCACACCGTCATCTCCGGTGAGCCAAGAGCCGGACGCACCGACCTTGTCGAAGCACTGCGACGAGTTCTGTCGTTCGGGAGCACACGGAACAGAGTCAACCCGCTAGATATCCATCGCCCGCTGCCCGCTGACGGGGACGTGCCGCTTACCGAGGTAGAAGTAACCCTCCTGGAGCTCGGACCACAGCTTGAAAGGCTGTTCGATGAGAGTCTCGAATCCTTTGACGCCCGGACTGGGGAGCTCGCGGACACCGGCGGCGCTGCCACGTCCGTCCTGGGTCTTCGTCTCTGTTACAGGGCTCATTACGACTTTGAAACGGATACAGGCGACCATTGGGTGGATTTTCCAGGGCGCAGCGCACCTGAATATGATGTGTTTAGACGCGTCGGACGCGCAGAACGCGAAGCTTTGCCGGTCCTTTTCATCAGCAACAATCCACCCCTCCAGCTCCGGGCAGAAGGGGCACTTCGCGAGCTTCTTACAAACGCCGGCTCTCAATCACTGCAGGACGAGCTGTCAGTGCTGGACCACGGAATCCATACTGCCACTCAGGCATTTTCGAAGTCTGGGGCTGTGAGGGCCGGGGTGGCAGCGGTCCTGAACGCTGGTCCTGCCGATCTTGTCGGGTTGACAGATCCCGGCAAGGTGGAATTTGTCCCTGACGACGGTTCGTTGGCCGCGCTCCTCCGAGCTCTACAGCCCTCGCTAGAACTGGACACAGCAGTGGTTCTTCCGCTCCGATCGCACGGGTCAACACTGCAAAGTATCTTTTCAGCAGCGGAGGCTGTTGCTGCGGGGCGTTCAAAAGCGGGCCAGCTAGTCATCATTGGCGATGACTTCGGAGAAGGTCTAGACGCAGCTTCGGCAGAACACATGGCAACTATCCTTCACCGAGAGGCGAACCAGACTATCCTCACGACGCGGCGATCCGAAGTCGTCCGCGCTTACGCACCAGAAGATCTTATGAGACTGACTGTAAGTCACGGGCGGAGGATGCAGCATAGGCTGTCGCCGACCACTTCAAAGTCGGAGCGTGTTTCACGTCGCCTGGTTCTCGAACAGGTCATGTCGGCGCTGACGGCTCGTACCCTCGTTCTCATGGAGGGACCTCTTGATGTTGAGGGGTACGGCGCTTTCGCATCACGGCTTGCGATGAGGAGCGATAACCGACGACACAGTCTCTCAGCAAATGGGATCCGGCTAATTGCGCCTCCTGGTACTGACGGGGGTATCAGCCGTCTCCCCCTAATTGCCCGCTTTGCCCTTAATCTGGGGTTTCATGTACGAGCCGTCGTAGACAATGACAAACCAGGGCACGAGGACCCTGCCGTGGACGAACTGGGCAGCATAGTAGAGCAGCTTGTAGTGTTGCCGACGAGAACTGCCGTTGAGGCTGCGCTGATCCGTGGCATTCCAGGAGCAAGTCTCAGGAAGAGCGTTGATACTCTCATCCCACTAGGCATGCCCACGTTACCCAGCGAAGTCGCAGACAACCGAGTTGCCGATTACCTTATTTCACAGAAGATTCTAAAGAAGCAGGGTTTACATGTCGCATGGGTGCACGGACTTGAAGAGCCCGCTCCTATAGCCAGAGCGGTGGTGGAAGCAATCTGCGGAGACACGCTAGGCCGCATCGACATCGGAGATGTCAGTAGATGATCTTTGCCCCGCAGAATTCACAACAAAGACAAGTCGTAGAGACTCAAGCCAAACTTACGGTCGTTCTTGGTGGCGCGGGAGTCGGAAAGACTACTAGCGCCCTTGCTGCAGCCCGGGCGCATCTGGACAGAACCACAGATGTTGACCCAACTGGCCGTGTCCTCTTCTTGTCATTTTCTCGAGCTTCAGTTGCTCGCATTTCCTCCCGGACTCAATCAATTCTGGGTAGAGCCAGCGAGCGAGTCGATGTCATGACATTTCATGCACTCGCTTTCTCTCTCGTCCGCCGGTTCGGACGGCTAGTGGGTCACCCTACGCCAGTGCTTGTGAGTCCGGCACGGCAAAGGATTGGAAAAAAGCGAGGAGAAGTTGGCTATGAGGATCTGTTTCCCCTTGCACTTCAGGTCGCGAAGGCATCTCCTGCCGTGCGCAAACACGTTGGCTCGCGGTGGAGTCTCGTAATCGTTGACGAGTTCCAGGACACAGGGGACGCGCAACAGCAACTCCTCGAGCTTGTAACGCCCAATTCGCGCGTGATCCTACTGGGCGACCCGGAACAGTGCATTTATACCTTTCTCGCGTCGGACGGAGTTAGATACGAGAAAATAATTGAGGCGTCAGAGTCTGCTGGGAGGAACAACACGATCGTGCTTCCCCCGACTTCTTTTCGGGACCCAACGGGCGTCATCCCTGCTGTCGCAACTGCCATTAGACAACGGCGGTTCAAGTCGCCCGTCCTAAGCGAGGCTGTTGCGCAAGGGCGTCTCAGAATCCAAAGCGGAATACCGCTCAGCGAAGAAACATCGGAAGTCGCTAGGGTCGTTAGGGCTTTGCGGGATGAAGGGCTGGGTGTTGCAGTCTTTACCCACCATAACGACATGCTTGCCACCCTCTCGGATGCCCTGGAAGAGGCTGGTATCCAACATGAAATCGCGGGATTGAGCGATGCCGTGGCAAGTGCACTGGACGCACAAGCGGCGATGCTGCGGTTCGGAGTAGGTTACGCAGCGTGGGACGTCGTACTCGACGCGTTGGCCGTCTTCGTAACTAGTGCTCAAAGAGGTTCCCGAGTTCCGCAACTCGCCCACCGGCTCTTGACGGGCAACGGTGACGCGGCGCTTAAAGAGCGCCTGAGCAGTCTGAAAGCCTCTCTCCACGACTCACGTGACATTGAAGACCTCTCAACGACCGCCATCTCTGCACGGCAGTCCCTCAAACTTCCAAGTAAATCGAGCGCTTGGGAGCAGGCATCGACCCTGCTCTCGACGATGCAGGCTCGAGCGCTTCGGCTGTCGGGCCACGGGTCCGACATGCAAAAGATAGCCGTAAGCATTAGCGCCCAAGCACGAGAAGCATCCTTTGATGCACTTACCGAGAGCTCACTGAATCTACGTGATGTGCAACTAATGAACCTCTATCAAACGAAAGGCCGCGAGGCCGACGCAACTGTAGTCGTGTTGCGCGAGGGGGACTTTCTAGGAAGCGAGAAGGAACCGTTTCCAACCACAAGCAGACTTCTCTATGTTGTATTCTCCCGAGCAAGACAAAAAATCGTAGTCCTCCTCGTCGGCAGTGTCCTACACCCCGCAGTCGCTCCTCTACGTCTTTTGCCTCAGGCACCGTTTCGTTCGCTGTAGAGCGAACACCCCCTTGAGAGTCCCCGCACGCGACTGCTTGCTACGCGGCACAGTGGGCAATTGGCTAAGGATCAAGGACCCAGCCGCTAAGTTCTTGCGAGTCTCCTGGCGATAGCTCTTCTCTGCTCGCGGCAGCCCGGTCCGATTACTTTTAACGGACAACCAGCTTTAGCCAATCAGACCCACGTGGTATCCCAAACCCCCACCTCCCCACCCACCCCTTGACTCGCACCCCCACCTTCCCTAGACTTTTCATAAAGCAGAATCTAAATTCCACAAAGCGGAAACTGAAGCCAAGCAACAAGGCCGCAGCCAAGCACACGGGAAGATAGATCCAAGCCCCTCCTCGGAAGGACCTACGATGACGTACACAGTGAACTGCTCCATCCTCCTGACGGAGCTGCCCTTGCTCGAGCGCCCCGCCGCCGCGAAGGCAGCCGGTTTTGACGCCGTCGAGTTCTGGTGGCCCTTCGCCACGTCGGTTCCCACCGACAAAGAGACAACCGAGTTTGAAACAGCCATCAAGGACGCCGGCGTTCAGCTCACGGGCTTGAACTTCAACGCCGGCAACATGCCCGGCGGCGACCGCGGCCTGGTTTCCTGGAAGGGACGTTGCTCCGAGTTCAAGGACAACATCGACGTCGTAGCCGGCATCGGTGAGCGCCTGGGCTGCAAGGCCTTCAACGCCCTCTACGGCAACCGCCAGGATGAGTTCACCCCTGAAGAGCAGGACGAACTCGCGGCAAAGAACCTCGCCGCAGCAGCGGAAGGCGTCGCCCGCATCGGCGGCACAGTCCTCCTCGAACCGGTCAGCGGCGCACCCAAGTACCCGCTCCTCACCGCCGAAGACGCACTCAAGGTCATCGCCCGCGTCAAGGCAGAATCCGGTGCACAGAACATCAAGCTCCTCGCCGACTTCTACCACCTGGCAGTCAACGGCGACGACGTCGAATCCGTCATCGAGAACCACGCCAAGGACTTCGGCCACATCCAGATCGCCGACAACCCCGGCCGCGGCGCCCCCGGAACCGGCACGCTCCCCCTCGGCGAATGGATCGCCCGCAGCCGCGAACTCGGCTACTACGGCTACATCGGCCTCGAGTACAAAGAACCGCAGGAGACGGCCTTCAGCTGGGCCATCCGCCAGCGCGCCAACGCCAACTAAGCACCCAGCTCAACAAGCACACCTGAGCTAAAACAGACTTTCAGAAAGAGAACCACAATGAGCAACGTTGCAGTCATCGGCCTCGGAATCATGGGCCTCCCCATGGCCATCAACCTCGTCAAGGCCGGCCACACGGTCACCGGTTTCAACCGCAGCCAGGACAAGATCGACAAGCTCGTCTCCGAAGGCGGCCAGGGTGCCACGAGCATCGCTGACGCAGTCAAGGACGCCGACGTCGTCATCACCATGGTCCCGGACTCCCCCGATGTTGAGGGCGTAGTCAGCGGCAAGGACGGCGTCTTCGCCAACGCGAAGAAGGGCACCATCTGGATCGACGCCTCCAGCATCCGCCCGGATGTCGCCAAGCGCCTCTCCGACGAGGCCACAAAGGCAGGCATCCGCCCGCTCGACGCTCCCGTCTCCGGCGGCGAACAGGGCGCAATCGACGCCGTCCTGTCCATCATGGTCGGCGGCGCAGCTGAGGACTTCGAGGCAGCACAGGATGTCCTCAACGCAGTGGGCAAGACCATCGTCCACGTCGGCCCGTCCGGCTCCGGTCAGACCGTCAAGGCAGCCAACCAGCTGATCGTAGCCGTCAACATTCAGGTCCTCGGCGAGGCCATCGCCTTCCTCGAGGCTTACGGCGTAGACACCGACGCAGCACTGAAGGTCCTGGGCGGCGGCTTGGCCGGCTCCAAGGTCCTCGACCAGAAGGGTCAGAAGATGCTCGACCGCAACTTCGACCCCGGCTTCCGCCTGGCCCTCCACCACAAGGACCTCGGCATCGTCACCTCCGCAGCCCGCGAAGCCAACGTCGCTGTCCCGCTCGGCGCCGTCGTCGCACAGCTCGTCGCCGCAACCGTCAACCAGGGCGACGGTGGCCTCGACCACTCGGGCCTCTTCAAGCAGGTCCTCCAGCTCAGCGGCCGGAAGTAAGACCAGCCCCCACGGCAAAAGAGTTTGTGTACAGCTGACGCCCGGAAAACACCTTCTAGAAGGCGTTATCTGTACACAAACTCGCTTCAGCACACCCAAAAACAGACTTCAAGGAGTACACCATGGCAAAGATGCGCACCGTTGACGCGGCAGTCGCCATCCTGGAAAAGGAAGGCGCCACCGAGGCTTTCGGCCTGCCAGGCGCAGCGATCAACCCCTTCTACTCAGCAATGCGTGCCCACGGCGGCATCCGCCACACGCTGGCCCGCCACGTTGAAGGTGCCAGCCACATGGCTGACGGCTACAGCCGCGCCGCTGATGGCAACATCGGCATCTGCGTCGGCACGTCGGGTCCCGCTGGCACGGACATGATCACCGGACTGTACGCAGCCCAGGCTGACTCGATCCCGATCCTCTGCATCACCGGCCAGGCACCCGTTGCCAAGCTGCACAAGGAAGACTTCCAGGCTGTGGACATCGAGTCCATCGCCAAGCCGTTGACCAAGTTCGCCATGACCATCCTGGAGCCGGGCCAGGTTCCCGGCGCGTTCCAGAAGGCATTCCAGCTGATGCGCTCGGGTCGTCCGGGCCCGGTCCTGCTGGACCTGCCCATCGACGTCCAGATGGCCGAGATCGAGTTCGACATCGACGCCTACGAGCCCCTGCCGGTGGAGAAGCCCAAGGCTTCCCGCAAGCAGCTGGAAAAGGCACTGGACCTGCTGACCGCAGCCAAGCACCCGCTGATCGTTGCCGGTGGCGGCATCATCAACGCCGGCGCTTCCGCTCAGCTGGTTGAGCTGGCCGAGGTCCTGAACGTTCCGGTTATCCCCACCCTGATGGGCTGGGGCGCCATCCCGGACGACCACCAGCTGATGGCCGGCATGGTTGGCCTGCAGACCTCGCACCGCTACGGCAACGAGACGTTCCTGCAGAGCGACTTCGTGATCGGCATCGGCAACCGTTGGGCCAACCGCCACACCGGCGGCCTGGACACCTACACGGCCGGCCGTAAGTTCGTGCACATCGACATCGAGCCGACCCAGATCGGTCGCGTTTTCTCGCCGGACTTGGGCATTGCGTCCGACGCCGGTGCGGCGCTGGACGGTCTGTTGGAGCTGGCACGCGAGCGCCAGGCTGCAAAGACCCTGCCGGACTACTCGGGTTGGGTTGCCGAGTGCCAGGAGCGCAAGGGCTCCCTGCACCGCAAGACCAACTTCGACAACGTGCCCATCAAGCCGCAGCGCGTGTACCAGGAGATGAACAAGGCCTTCGGCCGCGACACCACCTACGTGTCCACCATTGGCCTGTCGCAGATCGCCGGCGCACAGATGCTGCACGTGTTCGGTGCCCGCAAGTGGATCAACGCAGGCCAGGCCGGCCCGCTGGGTTGGACCGCTCCGGCAGCACTCGGTGTAGTGAGGGGTACCCCGGACGCCACCGTTGTTGCCCTGTCCGGTGACTACGACTTCCAGTTCATGATCGAAGAACTGGCCGTGGGCGCACAGTTCAACCTGCCGTACATCCACGTTGTGGTGAACAACAGCTACCTGGGCCTGATCCGTCAGAGCCAGCGCGGCTTCAACATGGAACAGAACGTTTCCCTGGCTTTCGAAAACATCAACAGCCCGGAGACAAACGGCTACGGCGTTGACCACATCAAGGTTGCCGAAGGTCTGGGCTGCAAGGCCATCCGCGTTGAGGACCCCAACGATCTGCCCGCCGCCTTCGACAAGGCCAAGGCCCTGATGGGCGAGTTCAAGGTTCCCGTGGTTGTTGAAGTGATCCTGGAAAAGATCACCAACATCTCCATGGGCGTTGAGATCAACGGCGTGAACGAGTTCGAAGAGCTGGCAGAAACCGCGGCGGACGCACCCACCGCGATCCTGGCCAAAGCGTAAGTAAGTAAAGGAAGGAGGCACCGGAATGCGTGTTGTCATCGCCCCGGACAAATTCAAGGGCTCGCTGTCCGCGCCCGACGTCGCCGAGCACCTGGCAACAGGCCTGCTGGCAGGCTTCGGCCACGGCATTGAAGCAACACGCATTCCGGTGGCCGACGGCGGCGAAGGAACCATCGACGCCGCCATCGGCTCCGGCTTCACCCGCCGGACCACCACCGTCACCGGCCCGCTCGGCGAGCCTGTGAAGGCCGACTTCGCGGTGCGGGACCAGGAAGCTGTCATCGAAATGGCGGCAGCTTCCGGTCTCGCCCTCCTCCCGGACGGCCCCACGTCCGAGACGGCCAAAACAGCCACCAGCATCGGAACGGGCGAACTCATCCGCGCCGCGCTGGACCTCGGCTGCCGCAAGATCATCCTGGGTGTCGGCGGCAGCGCCAACACCGACGCCGGCGCAGGCGTCCTGCAGGGCCTCGGCGCCGTCTTCCTGGACAAGAACGGCAACGAGCTCCCCGGCGGCGGTGCCGCTCTCGCGGACATCGACAGCATCGACTTCTCCAACTTCGACGTCCGCGTAGAGGCAACGGAGTTCGTGTTGGCGTCCGACGTCGACAATCCCCTTTTGGGGGCCAGCGGAGCCCCGGCCATCTTCGGTCCGCAAAAAGGCGCGACGCCGGACGACGTCACCGAACTGGATGCCGCGGCAAGCCACTTCGTCGACGTCCTCGCAGCCACCACCGGGCACCATGCCAAGTACGCCGCCAAGGCAGAAGGCGCTGGAGCCGCAGGCGGCGTTGGCTACATTGCCATCGCGGCACTGAAGGCAGAGCGGCGGCCGGGCATCGACGTCGTGCTTGAATTCACTGAACTCGAGCGCAGGCTCAAGGGCGCCGACCTGGTGATCACCGGAGAAGGCAGCCTGGACGAGCAAAGCCTGCTCGGCAAGACGCCCATGGGTGTCTCGCGGGCGGCACAAAGGGCCGGGGTTCCCGTGATCGCAGTGTGCGGCCGGAGTACCCTGAGCCGGGAACAACTCACGGATGCCGGCTTCCACACGGTCCACGCACTGACCGATCTGGAAAAAGATGTCCAAAAATGTATCGCTGAAGCAGGTCCGTTGCTTGAACAATTAGGGAAGCACATAGGCGTGTACCTGGCGGAACGGACCGAAAACAAGGAGTACCTCAATGTCTGAAGCAATCGGCGCCTATGACCTCGTTATCCGGGGCCAGCGCATCCTGACCACCGCCGGCCTCGCAGCCCGCGAAGTTGGCATCCGCGACGGCGTCATCGTCGCCATCGAACCCCTGGGCAACGGCCTGACGGGCAACGAGGTCATCGAACTCGCAGACGACGAAACCCTCATCCCCGGCCTGGTGGACACCCACGTCCACGTCAACGAGCCCGGCCGCACCGAGTGGGAAGGCTTCGCCTCCGCCACCCGTGCCGCAGCCGCCGGTGGCGTGACCACCATCATCGACATGCCGCTGAACAGCATCCCGCCCACCACCACCGTGGACGGCCTGGAACAGAAGCGCGTTGTCGCCAAGGACCAGGCGTTCGTGGACGTCGGATTCTGGGGCGGTGCCATCCCCGGCAACAAGAGCGACCTCCGCCCGCTGCACGACGAAGGCGTCTTCGGCTTCAAGTGCTTCCTCCTGCACTCCGGCGTGGACGAGTTCCCGCACCTGGACGCGGACGAGATGGAAGAGGACATGAAGGAACTCAAGTCCTTCGACTCCCTCATGATCGTCCACGCCGAGGACTCCCACGCGATCGACCGCGCCCCGCACCCGGGCGGCGACCACTACGAGACCTTCCTGGCCTCCCGTCCCCGCGGCGCCGAGAACAAGGCCATCGCCGAGGTCATCGAACGTGCCCGCTGGACCGGCGCCCGCGCCCACATCCTGCACCTCTCCTCCTCCGACGCGCTGCCGATGATCGCTTCGGCAAAGCGCGACGGCGTCAACCTCACCGTTGAGACCTGCCCGCACTACCTGACGCTCATGGCCGAAGAAATCCCCGACGGCGCCACGGCCTACAAGTGCTGCCCGCCCATCCGCGAGGCCTCCAACCGCGAGCTCCTCTGGAAGGGCCTGCAGGACGGCACCATCGACTGCATCGTCTCGGACCACTCCCCCTCCACACTGGATCTGAAGGACCTGGAAAACGGCGACTTCGCAGTGGCCTGGGGCGGCGTTTCCTCCCTCCAGCTGGGCCTGTCCCTGATCTGGACCGAAGCGCGCCACCGCGGCATCCCGCTGGAACAGGTCGTCTCGTGGATGGCCGAGAAGCCCGCGGCCCTGGCCCGCCTGCACAACAAGGGCCAGCTCGCCCTGGGCTACGACGCCGACTTCTCCATCTTCGCTCCGGACGAGGCCTTCGTTGTGGACGTCACCAAGCTCAAGCACAAGAACCCGATCACGCCGTACGACGGCCGTCCGCTCGCCGGCGTCGTCCGCAAGACCTACCTGCGCGGCACCCCGATCGACGGCCAGAACCCCGGCGGCAAGCTGCTCCGCCGCGGCAACGTTTAGGGTCCAGCGCCATGGCAGTCAATGCCTACGGGCCGGCCCCGTCGCGCGGTTCTTCCGCGCGACGGCCCGGCTTGAACGCGCGCGGCCTGGCACTTTGGGTCAACCCGGCCGAGGGCGACGAGATCGATCCTGAGGTCTGGGAGCGGGCAGCACGACTTGTGCTGGCCCGCGCCATGAAACTTGCCCCGGAGGCGGAAGTCCGCATCTGGCCCGCCATCGGGGCACAGCACTCCGGCGTCGGCGACACTTCCTGGGGCGGCACTCCGCAGGAAGCCGCCGACGCCGGTACCACCCCTGGAGGAGCGAGCACACTTTCGCTCGCCGATGCCCTCGCCGAGGCCCGTTCCACGACAGGTTCCGACGGCGGCGACGGCGCCTCAGCGGGCGGCAGCACCGCCGTCGAGCCCGTAACTTTGGCGAGCCGCCGCAGCCAACTTGCGGTGGACCTCGCCGCTGAAGTAGTCCTGCTCGACGGCGAGCCCGTGGCCTTTACTGGCATGGAATACAAGCTGCTCCGCTACCTCGTGGTGAACTGCTCACGGGCCATCAGTCGTGAAGAATTGCAACGTTTCCTGGAGTCATTTGACCTTCCCGGCGCGGCATTTCGCTCGATCGACGTTTATGTTGGAAGGGTGCGGCGGAAGCTAGGCTCCGCCCGACACACCGTCGCCACCGTCCGTGGTGGCGGCTACCAGTTCGTGCCAGGGCCCTATGCCACAGTGCGCGGACCTGCGGAATACAGCATCTAACTTCGCTGTTCTGTCTTCTAGACAATCCGTTTTTTGAATGACCAATGCCGGCCGTTTGCCGGTGAAACGTAAAGGATCGCCATGACCCAGAAACTCCTCGTCGGAACGCAAGCACCTGACTTTGCGCTGCTCGACGCCGACGGCACCAAGGTCTCGCTGTCCGACTACCGCGGACGCAACGTCATTGTGTACTTCTACCCGAAGGCGGCCACCCCCGGCTGCACCACCGAGGCCTGCGACTTCCGCGACAACCTCGCCAGCCTGCAGGGCAACGGCTACGACGTCATCGGGATCTCCCCGGACGGCCCCGAGGCCCTCGCCAAGTTCACCGGCGAATTCGCATTGACCTTCCCCCTGCTCTCTGACGAAGACCACAAGGTTGCACTGGCCTACGGCGCCTGGGGCGAGAAGCTGGTTGACGGCGAAATCGTCGAAGGCCTGGTCCGCTCCACCGTTGTCCTCGACGGCGAAGGCACCGTGAAGCTCACCCAGTACCAGGTTTCTGCACAGGGCCACGTCCAGGCGCTCAAGGAAGAGCTGGGCGTCTAACCCTCGCTCACATCCCGCGTTCTTCAACCCGACGCTCGCTCACATCCCGCGTGCTTGAGCGAAACCCTCGGGCAGATAACTGAACAAATCCTGTAACGCCCGCTCACCCATATGAGCGGGCGTTACATATGTCATGACTAAACGTGACAAATACCCAGCATCATTAGTTAATGGAGCCATGGTCTCAACCTCGCCCCCTCGCCATGCTGTCGTCGTCGAAGATGACGCCGACATCCGCGGCCTCCTCGTACTCGTCCTCGAGCAGCTCGACTTCGTGGTGACCGAGGCACCCGACGGTCTTTCCGGCGTCGAGGCCGTCCGCAGGACCAACGCCGAACTGGTGACCCTGGACATCAACCTCCCAGACATCGACGGCATGGAAGTGTGCCGCCGCCTCCGCGAATTCTCGGATGCCTACGTCCTGATGCTCACCGCCCGGGCCGACGAAATCGACCGCCTCAACGGCCTGGACACCGGCGCGGATGACTACATCAACAAGCCCTTCAGCCCCAAAGAACTCCAGGCCCGCATCCGCGCGCTGTTCCGTCGGGCCCGCACGCCCGCTGCTCCCGCCGAAGATCCGCGGCAAAGCGACGAACTCGAGCGCGCGGCGGTTGTGCAGCAAAGCCTCCTCCCTCGCGAAACAGTCCGGCTGGACGGATACGACGTCGCCGGTGCCTTCCGTCCGACGCGCAGCGTTGGCGGGGACTTCTACGACTGGTACCAGACCCGCGACGGCATGCACCTGACCTTCGCCGACGCCATGGGCAAGGGAATGGGCGCCGCCCTGATCGCAGCCACCGTCCGTGCCGTGATGCGGTCCGTCGCTGACACGCCCGCCATTGATGACGCCTTCGGTTCCGCCAGCCTCACCATCGCCGCCGACCTCGACCAGTCAGGCTCGTTCGCCACGATGTTCCACGCCCGGCTGGACAGCGCGTCCGGAAAGCTCAGCTATATCGACGCCGGCCACGGACTCGCGCTGCACATTCCGGCTGAGGGGGCGGCACAGAGGCTCATCTCCGCCGGTCCGCCCGTCGGCATCCTGGACGGACAGCACTGGCCGGCTTCGGAGCTGGACCTGGAGCCGGGAGATTCCCTGGTGATCGTCAGCGATGGTGTGCTGGACGCCCACGACTCCCTGGAGGACTTCCTGCGGAACGTCGAGAAAGCCGCGCGTACCGGGACTACCTCGGACGAAGTGTGCGCCGCCCTGCTGGAGCTGGCACCCGCGGCAACAGCCGAAGACGACGTGACCGCCGTCGTCGTCCGCCGCAGACCTGACGCTACGCACTAAAGCCACAAAAGGGGGGAATGTGACACGATTCTGGACTCGGTTGATCGTTGTCCTGACAGTGATTCTGGGCGTCAACTATGTGGCGTGGCGCTGGATGGCGTCGCTCAACTGGGATGCTTGGTGGATCGCCGTCCCGCTGGTGATTGCAGAGACGTACAGCCTGATTGACGTGATGTTGTTCGGCCTGACGGTCTGGAACATCAAGTTCCGCAAACCGCCGCCCCCGGCCCCGGACACGGCCACCGTGGACGTCTTCATCACCACTTACAACGAACCCCTGGACCTCGTGCTGACCACAGCCCTGGCCGCCAAGAAGATCACCTGGCCGCACAGCACCTGGATCCTCGACGACGGCGATCGCCCCGAGATGCGCCAACTCGCCGAATCGCACGGGATCGGCTACGTGACGCGCGGTGCGGACTGGACGCCCGACATGCCGCGGCACGCCAAAGCCGGCAACCTGAACAACGCGCTCATGATCACCTCGGGCGAGTACCTGTTGATCCTCGACGCCGACCAGATCCCCGAGCCGGACATCTTGGACAAGACGCTGGGCTACTTCAACGACGACCGCGTGGCCCTGGTCCAGACCCCGCAGTACTTCATCAACGTCCCCGCCGACGATCCCCTGGGCAGCCAGGCACCCCTGTTCTACGGCCCCATCCAGCAGGGCAAGGACGGCTGGAACGCCGCGTTCTTCTGCGGCTCCAACGCAATCCTGCGCAGGGAAGCGCTCATGCAGCTGGGCCTGGTGGGCTACGTGAAGGCCACGGAGAAGAGCGTCCGCCGCGCCCTCGCAGCGTCCCGGACCGCCATCAAGAAGGCGCGTCGCTCTGCTGAGGCTGAGAACCCGCTGGTAGAGCAGATGCTGAACGAGGTTGAGGCCGCCACGGAATCCGCCCAGAAGGAACTCGAAGCCGGAGCATCCCTGAGCGAGATCACCTACCGGGTCCGCCGCAAAGTGGACGACGCCGTCCGAACCCTCGTGGCCGCCGACTTCTCCGCGCTCCAATCCGACCTCGAAGAAATCGCCGCGATGGAACTTGCCCACGTCGGTGAGTCGGGCGTCACCACCGTGGCGAGTGACGCCGTCGACCGTATGTCAGGGCGCGACTGGTCCCCTCTGGGTGCGCTCGAGTCCGTCCACGCCGTCTTGGACGCCATCTCGGTGGAACGCACCGACGAAGCCCAGCCGATCATGCCCCTGGCCACCATCTCGGTCACCGAGGACATGGCCACCGCAATGCGCCTGCACGGCCTGGGCTGGAAGAGCGTGTACCACCACGAAATCCTGGCCAACGGCCTGGCGCCCGAGGACATCAAGACCATGCTCACCCAACGCCTCCGCTGGGCCCAAGGCACCATCCAGGTCCTGCTCCGCGAGAACCCCCTGGTGCAGCGTCGTCTGTCGTGGGGTCAACGGCTCATGTACTTCTCCACCATGTGGAGCTACCTGAGCGGCTTCGCGGCCGTTATCTACTTCGCCGCGCCCATCATCTACCTGACGCTGGGCATCCTCCCGGTCAGCAGCTTGAGCTACGACTTCTTCATCCGCTTCATCCCGTTCATGGTGGTCAACCAGCTCCTGTTCCTGGTGGCCGGGCACGGGATTCCCACCTGGCGGGGGCAGCAATACAGCCTCGCGCTGTTCCCCACCTGGATCAAGGCCTGCACGACGGCGGCCCGCAACGTTTGGTTCGGCCGTCCCCTTGGGTTCGCGGTCACCCCCAAGGCGCGGCAGAGCGGCGGCCCGAGTTGGAGCCTCATCCGCCCGCAGATCATCGTGGCTGTGCTGCTGACTGTTGCGTTGATTGTCGGCCTAATCCGGTTGCTCGCCGGAATGTCCGAGCCTCTGGGGACACTGGTGAACGTGGCCTGGGTGGCGTTCGACCTCGTGGTCCTGAGCGTGCTGGTCAAGGCAGTTTTGTACAAGGGTTTTGTGCCTGAAAATGGGCCCGAGCATAGTGGGCCGGAACGCCCGGAGGAAAGGAAAGCAGATGCCGTTTAGCTATGAGGTCAAGGACTCCTACGCGGAGGTGAAGAGCGTGGGCCGGCTGAACATGGTGGCCGCGCCCAAGCTGCGTGAGGTAGTGAATGAGGTGGTGGCCGGCGGGTCCAGCCGCGTCGTGGTCAACCTGGCCGAAACGGACTTCATGGATTCCTCGGGCCTGGGCGCACTCATTGGCTGCCTCAAAGCGGCACGCCAGGCCGGTGGTGACCTTCGGATCGCGGCCGTTCAGCCGCAGGTCAAAATGGTCCTGGAACTGACCAACATGGATCGCGTCCTCACTGCCTACCCCACGGCCGAAGCCGCGTTCGGCGATGACTGACATACTCGCCCGGCGGGGATACCACGGGCCCTCCAACGAAGACGCCATCGAAGCCATCCACAACGAGCTCGACTCCCTGTGGGACGACGCCTCCTTTGTGCCCGACATGGACAGGATGACCTTCGCCACCGCCGTGATCGAAGCAGCGGCGAACATCGTCCAGCACGCCCTTCCCGTGGCTGAGAAGCCGGTGGAGATCGACGTCGACATCAGCGTCCGCCCGGCCCGACTCATTGCCCGGGTGAGTGCCTTTAATGCCCGGGAACCGTTCGCCGACGACATGCAGGCCTCGATGCCCGATGCGGAGGCAGAGTCCGGACGTGGGCTGGCGCTGATCGAAGCTTTGGTGACGACGGTGACGTTCGAGCGCCAGGACGGCACGAACACCTGGATCCTGACCCGGAACACCTGACCCTTGCTGACATCCCGGGTGCTTGGGCCGGACGCTTGCTCACATCCCAAGTGCTTCAACCGGACGCTTGCTCACAACCCAAGTGCTTCAACCCAACCCTTACTCACATCCCAAGTGCTTCAATCCAACCCTTACTCACATCCCAAGTGCGTGAATCCAACCCTTACTCACAACCCGGGCGCCTCAACCCAACGCTTACTCACAACCCGGGCGCCTCAACCCAACGCTTACTCACAACCCGGGCGCCTCAACCCAACGCTTACTCACAACCCAAGTGCTTGAACGCAACCCTCCGTCACAACCTCGGCTTTTGAGCCGCAACGCGTTTTCTTGACCCTTCGCCAAGCGCAACGCAGCGTGGAAGCGCTCGGAGGATCCGCCGTCGAGCGTTCCAGTGAACCGGGTGTCCAGGTAACCGCAGCACGGCCCGGAAGACGAGCAAGCGTCAGGACCAAACACGCGGGATGTGAGCAAGCGTCAGGACCAAACACGCGGGATGTGAGCGAGCGTCAGGCCTTGGCGATCGCTTCCTTCAGCGCACCGAGCACCAGGGTCACCGAGGCACTGTTGGCGTTCGGGCCCATCATGCCGATGCGCCACACCGTATCCGCGAACTCCCCAACCCCCGAGCCGATCTCCATGCTGAAGTTCTCCAGGAGGTAGGCGCGGACGGCAGCCGAGTTGACGCCGTCGGGCACTTTGACCGTGGTGAGGCTCGGCAGTCGGGAGCCCTCGGCGGCAAACAGCTCGAGCCCCATTTCCTGCAGCCCGTCCTGCAAAGCGGCGCCCGCCGCCCTGTGCCGCCCCTGCACAACGTCCAGGCCCTCCGCCAGGATGCGGTCCAGTGCGGCTTCGAGGCCTGCGATCATCGTGACCGGCGCAGTGTGGTGGTACGTCCGGGCTCCGCTCGCCGCGCCAACGTAACCGCCGAGCAGGCCAATGTCGAGGTACCAGGAGCGGGGGTCCTTGACACGGCGTTCGAAGGCGCGGTCGGACACCGTGAACGGCGAGAGGCCCGGCGGAACGCCGAGGCACTTCTGGGTTCCGGCGTATCCGACGTCGATCCCCCAGTCGTCTGCCAACAGCTCCAGTCCGCCGATGGACGTGACAGCGTCGGTGATGAGCAGGGCGTCACCCTTGCCCGCACCGAGGGCAGCGATGTCGGAGAGCACACCCACGGACGTCTCGGCGTGAACCGCGGCGATGACCTTGGGATTGGGGTGCGCTGAGAGAACGCGGTCGGCGTCCACAGGCTGGCCCCACTCGTAATCCACGCGAACAACCGTTGCCCCGCAGCGCCGGGCGACCTCGCACATGCGCACCCCGAATAGTCCGTTGACAGCGATGACTGCCACGTCGCCGTCGGACACTGTGTTCACGAAGGCTGCTTCCATCCCGCCTGAACCGGTGGCACTCAACGGAAGAGTACGCGCGTTGGAGGTGCCCCAGACGGTTCGGAGTCCTTCGCAAGTGTGGTCGAGGCGCTCGATGAACACAGGGTCGAGATGACCCAGCACGGGATACGCCAACGCGGCCATGGCTTCGGGGTAGCAATTGCTCGGACCGGGACCGAACAGGAACCTGGACGTCAGAATGTCTGGCATGGCGAACTCCTTCAGCTGGTTGAGGTCATTCTGCCCCAGCATGCTGGGCGGAGCGAACCAAGCCCGCAGGCTTCTTGGCGTGCCGGACCCTGTCCGCACCCCACACCGCGAGCGCAAGCAATGCGAAGATCGCCCCGAGCACGCTGGCTCCAGCCCAGCCCGAGGCGTCAAACACCGGCGCTACAGCCGCAGCCCCAGCCGCGCTGCCTACTGAATAGAACACCATGTAGCTCCCAATAATGCTGCTGGCTGACTCTTCAGCCCCGGCCACGATCATGGTCTGGCTGCTGACGTGGACAGCCTGCACCGCAGCGTCCAGGACGATGATGCCGGCGATGAACCACAGCAGCGACCAACTTCCCATGGACAAGGCGAGCCATGAACCCAGGAGAGCAAAGAGGCTCACCCCAGTGACGCGCTGCCCCCAGCCCCTGTCTGCCGCAGCACCGGCTTTGGACGCCGCCAGTATCCCCACGAGCCCGGCCAGCCCGAAGAGCCCGATAGCACCCGGAGGCAGGTTCCAGGCCGGACTGCCCAGGAGCAGCGACATACCGCTCCACAGCACGCCGAAGGACGCAAAGAGCAGCATGGTAATCAGGGCCCGGGTGCGGAATACGGGATTGTTCCGGGTCAGCACGACGACGGAGCAAACGGCCCGCCAGTAGCGCACCTCTCCCCGGTCGCGGTTGTCGGACGGCAGGGTACGGAAGACCGCGACGGCGAGGACCGCCCCAGCTCCGGCCGCGAGGACGTAGACCGAGCGCCAACCCCAGAGATCCGTCATGCCTCCCGCCACTGTCCGCGCCAGGATAATGCCACTCACGACGCCGGCAGTGACGGTTCCGATGTTTCCTCCCCTTTGCGCGGGGGTGCTTGAGGCGGCGGTGAACGCCACGATGGTCTGCACGACGGACGATGCCAGGCCCAGGAGCAAGAAGCCGACGAGAAGGGCAGCCGGGGAGGACGCCAGGGCTACGGCCGTGGCTCCTGCCGAGGTGGCCCCGATCTGCAAGGCGATGAGTGCCCGGCGGTTCACCAGGTCGCCCAGCGGCACCACGAGGACCAGGCCGAGGAGATACCCGGCCTGGGCCGATGCCACCACCCAGCCCACGCCGGCAACAGGAATTCCCACATCCGCTCCGATGCGTTCAAGCAGGGGTTGTCCGTAGTAGAGGTTCGACACCATGAACCCGGCGACGACGGCGAGCAACAGCAAGTGGCGACGGCCCAGTCCCGCCGGGGTGCTTGTCTGAATGCCGTTCCTCATAGAGCGCCTCCCGCAAGATGGTTTCAATATGCAACCATCTGACCCTATGGCAGAATGGTTTCATGTTGCAACCAATCGACATGGACTGGACAGACCCCGAGTGCCCCGTCGCCAGGACGGCTGACTTGGTAGGCGATAAGTGGACCTTGCTGATCATCCGGGACTCACTGGACGGCAAACGGCGGTTCTCGGAGTTCCAGAAGTCCCTGGGCGTGGCCAAGAACATCCTCTCGGACCGCCTGCGACTCCTGGTGGACAGGGGGATCCTCGCCCGGATTCCCAACGATCGCGGAACACGGAGTGAGTACGAACTCACAAGTGCCGGGCTCGACCTCTTCACACTGATCCTCAGCCTCCGGCAATGGGGCGAGCGGAACGCGTTCGGCATCAACGAACGCCACTCCGTCCTACTCACCCACGCTACGGGTCAGCCGGTGCCACAGTTACGACCCCTGAGCCCGGACGGCAGTGACCTCCAGCCCCAGGAAACGCTGGTGGTCAAAGTGGGCCAGCCGGCACCGTGACCCGCCCCAGGTTCCCCCGAATCCAAACTGCTAAGGTTACTCACCAATACCGAAGCCGCCACGATAGGGGACGCAAGTGACGACTGAAGGAAACGGGCCCGCAGAAAAGGGCATACGGGGCGAGGTGCACCAGGACCGCTTCGTTGCGGGACAGGACCTGACGCGCTGGAAGTCCCCCGCCGGCCGGACCTTGGCCCGGGGCGCCGAATGGGTCACCGGACTCCTGGGCCCATATGCCGCACTCATCATCACCCTGGCGGTGGGCCTGGGCGTCACCCTGACGTTGGCCTGGGCGTTCGGCGAAGTGTATGAGTCAGTGACCGAAGCAGATGGGGTCGCAGGCTTCGACCACCCCGTTCTGGATGCTGCCAAGTCGGTCCGGTCCCCCGCTGTGGACGCGGCCATCACGGCCTACACAAATGTCGGCGGCACCGTGGGCATGCCCATCATTGCCGTGGGCATCATGATCTTCCTGGCCACACGGCGCCGCTCATGGACACCCGTCATCCTGATGCTCGCGGCCGGACTGGGCTCCCTGGTGATCACCATCCTGGGCAAGCCGATCTTCGGCCGCACCCGCCCCGACCAAGCCGACGCAATTCCGCCCTATGAGCATTCAGCCTCCTTCCCCAGCGGACACTCCCTGAACTCGATCGTGATCGCAGGCATCGTGGCCTACCTGGTCATCCTGCGGCTCAACACCACGCGGGCACGGGTGGTCACGGTGGTCGTGGCGGCAGCCTTCGCCTTCACCATGGGCTTGAGCCGCGTCTATCTTGGCCATCACTGGCTGACCGACGTTCTGGCCGCGTGGGCCATCGGCATCGCCTGGTTGGCCTTGGTCATCACCGCGCATCGGCTCTACCTGACAGTGCGCACACGGCGTCATCGCGAGGTAGTCTCTTGACACCGGGCGGGCCGCTCGGCTTAACTGAATTACGTATGCTGAAATAACAGTTCCATGATGCGGAAGCTTGAAGCACCAGACTTCCTCCCGATAAAGCGGGAGTTCCGCATAGCCCACACCATGGATGCCAGCATTTTGCACGAGGATGACAAGCATGGAGCTTGCAGTATTCAACACGGCTGACCGGGACGAGGCCATCAAGACCTTGACCCCCTGCCTGGACATCAGCCGCTGGGTGGAAACCATCGTTGACGCGCGCCCCTACGCCAACGTCGACGAACTCCTGGGACAGGCCCAGCGCGCCGCCGAGCCGTTCACCCCTGCCGAAGTGGAGTCAGCCATGGCCCACCACCCACGGATCGGTGAACGACCCAAGGCCCAAACCACCGAAGCCGCGATGTCGCGTTCGGAGCAGGCCGGTGTGGACCCGGGTGACAGCCAGACAACAGCAGCGCTGGCCGAAGGCAACCGCGCGTACGAGGAGAAGTTCGACAGGGTCTTCCTGATCCGTGCTGCAGGCCGCAGCGCACAGGAGATGCTCGCCGCCCTCCAGGAACGCCTCACCCACACCCCCGAAGAAGAAGACACAATCGTGGCCGGCCAGCTGCGGGAGATCGCACTGCTGCGGCTCTCCGGACTGATCAGCGAAGGAGTCAACGCATGAGCGTTTCACAAGTCACCACGCACATTCTGGACACCGGTTCCGGCCGCCCGGCGGCGGGTGTCGCCGTCGTGCTTTACGTCCGCGACGGCGACGACTGGACCTTGGTGGGCAAGGGCGAAACCGACGCCGACGGCCGGATCAAGAACCTGGGCCCCGAGCGGATTCCAGGTGGCGCCTACCGCCTGAACTTCGCCACAGGTGCATATTACGAAGGCCTGGGCACGGAGACGTTCTTCCCGGAAGTGGACCTCCACTTCACAGTTTCCGACGCCGGCGAGCACTACCACGTGCCCCTGCTGCTGAGCCCGTTCGCGTTCTCGACGTACCGCGGCAGCTAACCCGCCCCGCCGGTGTGACAGATGATGCCAATGTTCCCCGCGAACATTGGCATTAACTGTCGCATCGGCGAGGAACGGTACGCTTGAAGACATGGCTTCAGAGGACACCACCCCCAACACCGCCCGCCGCGAAATCACCGTTCGCCGGGCACCCAAGTTCGTTCCCTTCATGATTTTGGGCGCGGTGGTGGGCGCGATCGTGGCCGCAATCATCGCCTACGGCCGCCCGGCCGACCCCGCCTTCGATGCCGGCACGGTCTTTGGCTTCTTCCTGATCGTCTGCGCCGGCGGCGGCGTCATCCTCTTCTCGGTCCTGGCCCTGATCCTGGACCGCGTCAGCGTCAAGCGCTCCGAGCGGGCCGTCGTCGAAGCCGTCCCGGATTCGGTTCCGGACGAAGGACCCGAGAACGACGACGTCCGCTAGGTCGGGCGCCCGGCCCGCCTCTTTTGAGGGGAGCCACTGTGAGACACACCGCATTTTCGGCCGGACACGCCTGATCTTTGCCCCTTCGCGGGGTCATATAGGAATCGGGGGAACGTACCACGGCCACAACATGAGACAATCGACCAGTGGCACGTGGCGACGGAAAACTTTCTCATGATCTTCTCCCCGGCGAAAAAGGCCCCCAGGACGCTTGTGGCGTCTTCGGGGTTTGGGCTCCCGGTGAAGAAGTAGCAAAACTCACCTATTACGGGCTGTATGCGCTGCAGCACCGCGGACAAGAATCGGCTGGTATTGCTACCAGTGACGGCAAGCGCATCAACGTCTACAAAGACATGGGCCTTGTGTCCCAGGTCTTCGACGAGACGACCCTCAACACCCTCACCGGGCACCTGGCCGTAGGCCACTGCCGGTACTCCACCACCGGTGCAAGCCACTGGGCCAACGCGCAGCCGACCCTCGGTGCGACAGCAACCGGTACGGTTGCCCTGGCCCACAACGGCAACCTGACCAACACCGCTGAGCTCCGGGAAATGATCCTTGAGCGCAACGACGGCCAGCTGACCGGTGAAATGAAGCAGGGCAACACCTCCGACACCGCACTGGTGACCGCTCTCCTTGAGGGCGAAGAGGGCAAGACCCTGGAGCAGACCGCACTGGAGCTGCTGCCCAAGATCAAGGGTGGCTTCTGCTTCGTCTTCATGGATGAAGGAACCCTCTACGCAGCCCGCGATACCTACGGCATCCGCCCGCTGTGCCTGGGTCGCCTGGAACGCGGCTGGGTTGTCGCTTCCGAGCAGGCCGGTCTGGCGACCGTTGGTGCAAGCTTTATCCGCGAGATTGAGCCCGGCGAATTCATCGCGATCGACGAGGACGGCGTCCGCTCCCAGCGTTTCGCCGAGGCAACTCCTGCCGGCTGTGTCTTCGAGTACGTCTACCTCGCCCGCCCGGATGCTGCCATTGCCGGCCGCTCCGTGTACGAGGCCCGCGTTGAAATGGGTCGCCAGCTGGCCCGCGAAAACACGCACGAGGCAGACCTCGTGATCCCGGTTCCCGAGTCCGGTACCCCCGCCGCTGTTGGCTATGCCGAGCAGTCCGGGATCCCGTTCGCGCACGGCTTCGTCAAGAACGCCTACGTGGGCCGTACGTTCATCCAGCCTTCGCAGACCCTGCGCCAGCTCGGTATCCGGCTTAAGCTCAACGCTTTGGAATCCGTGATCCGTGGCAAGCGCATTGTGGTGGTGGATGACTCGATCGTCCGCGGCAACACCCAGCGCGCCATCGTACGCATGCTCCGCGAAGCCGGCGCCGCTGAGGTACACGTCAAGATTTCTTCTCCCCCGGTCCAGTGGCCCTGCTTCTACGGCATCGACTTCGCCTCCCGCGCGGAGCTCATCGCCAACGGCGCCACCATCGAGGAGATCTCCCAGGCCATCGGCGCTGACTCGCTGGCCTACATCTCCGAAGACGGCATGATCGGCGCCACCCAGCAGCCGCGCGAACGCCTCTGCACGGCATGCTTCACCGGCAAGTACCCGATCGAGCTGCCGCACGCGGACAAGCTCGGCAAGAACCTGCTGGAACGGACCGATCTTGGCGGACTGGAACCGGCTGCCGAGGCCGATTCGGTGGACGCTTCCGAGGACCCGGCCGAGAAGCCGGGCGCCACAGGCTGCGATCCCGGGCCTGACGCCGAATTCGAGAATTTGCTGACCGACGCTGATCGTTTGACCGACGCCGACAAGAAAGAGTCTGTATGACCTCCGCAACCCCCGCCGCTGAGAACAACGCCGGCATCACCTACGCTTCGGCCGGTGTCGACGTCGAAGCGGGAGACCGCGCCGTCGAACTCATGAAGGACGCTGTCAAGGCGACCCACAACTCGTCGGTGATTGGCGGCGTCGGCGGTTTTGCCGGCCTGTACGACGTCTCCAAGCTGCTCACCTTCAAGAAGCCGCTGCTGGCCACGTCCACGGACGGTGTCGGCACCAAGGTTGCCATCGCGCAGGCCATGGACATCCACGACACCATCGGTTTCGACCTCGTGGGCATGGTCGTGGACGACATCGTCGTTGTCGGTGCAGAGCCGCTCTACATGACGGACTACATCGCCTGCGGCAAGGTTGTTCCCGAGCGCATCGCGGACATCGTCCGCGGTATCGCAGCTGCTTGCTCTGTTGCCGGCACCGCCCTGGTGGGTGGCGAAACCGCTGAGCACCCGGGCCTGCTGGGTGAGCACGAGTACGACGTCGCAGGTGCCGCAACGGGCATCGTCGAGGCTGACGCGCTGCTCGGCCCGGACCGCGTCCGTGCCGGCGATGTCGTGATCGGCATGGCTTCCTCGGGCCTGCACTCCAACGGCTACTCCCTGGTCCGCCGCGTCATCAACCACGCAGGTTGGGCACTGGACCGCCAGGTTTCCGAGCTCGGCCGCACGCTGGGCGAAGAGCTCCTGGAGCCCACCCGCGTCTACGCAGCTGACTGCCTGGACCTGGCCCGCGCCTTCCCGGTGCACTCGGCCAACGCCGTTCACGGCTTCAGCCACGTCACCGGTGGTGGCCTCGCTGCCAACCTGGCACGCGTCCTCCCGCAGGGCCTCGTCGCCACGGTGGACCGCAACACCTGGGAACTCCCGGCCATCTTCAAGCTAGTCTCCGAGCTCGGCAACGTCCCGCTGGCCGACCTTGAGCGCACGCTGAACCTCGGTGTGGGCATGGTGGCCATCGTTTCCGCCGAAGCAGCGGACGCCGCCGTAGCCCGCCTGAACGACCGCGGCCTGCCGTCCTGGATCATGGGCACAGTTTCGGCTGACAGCGACTCGATCGACAAGACCGGCCCGGACTACGTCCAGGGTGCCAAGGGCGTCGACGGCGGCGCTGTCCGTTTGGTGAACGCCTACGCCTAAGCGGCATATCGCCTTATAAAAGGAGCGGCCCGGCAGTCTCAACTGCCTGGCCGCTCTTTTTATTGCCTGTGGGCTGTCACTGGCGACACCCATATTCGTTGGTGCCAAGGATCCGGACGGCCGACACCCACATCCGGGCAGCGTCAGTCCATGTCCGCGGCCTCAGTGAATATGCGCGTCATCAATGGCCACGGCCCGCTGTGCTTCACACCTGGATCAGGCTCAGCACACCGCCCTGCGGATCCTGGATGGTAGCGAGCGACCCCGCCTCCGGCCGGGCATCGGGTTCAACCAGCAGCTCTCCCCCGGCGGCAACAGCTGCATCGGCGGCTTTGCGGACATCGTCCACTCCGAAGTACACCTGCCATCCGGCTTCCTCGCCCTCTCCGGCAGGGACCACGCCAGCCACTTCCTCACCGTTCACCATCAGCGTGCTGTAGCTGCCGCCGTCGTCCTGGGGGTATTCGGTGACCTCGTATCCGAACAGCTGCTGGAGGAATCCGACGGCGGCCTGGGGCTCGGGCGTCAGGAGTTCAGCCCAGGCCAGCGCTCCGGGTTCGTTGTAGAGGTGGCTGCCGAGGTGCGTTCCGGCCTGCCAAATACCGGTGGTTCCGCCACCCGCGGCCTCGATGAACGCCAGTACCCCGGTATCGGCGACAGCCTCCGGCCCGAACTGGAGCTTCCCGCCGGCATGGGCAGCATCCTCGGCCACTTCCTCAGTGTCCGTGGCAGCGAGGTAGATGTTCCATTGGCCGTGGGTTCCGGCTGCTTCCTGCATGGAGTTCTGCGGAGCGATCACCGCTACCAGCTGGTCCTTCACGAAGGCCTCGGAGTAGCTGCGTCCATCGGGGGTGGGCAGGTCCTTGTATGTCCAGCCGAAAACGCGCTGGTAGAAATCCTTGGCCGCCGCGACGTCCCTTGTCTGCAGGTCCGCCCAACACGGTTCACCGCTGGCGTAATGGTTACGGGTGGTCATGGTGCCTGTGTACTCCTGCTTCCATCTGTGCGCGGCTCATTGGCCGACTCAGCTGCGGGATAGTTGACCCAACGCATGCTGCGCTGGAAACTCCAGCCTACGCAGAAAAAGACCCCCAGGGTACGCCAATGAGCGGCGTGCCCTGAGGGCCTTTTCAAAAGATGTACGGCATCCGGGGATGCGCGATGACCTTATGTACGACGGCGGTACGCAACTCAGTGCCAGCGGCACCTGTTGGTTGCGACAGCTATACGATACGGCGGGTGTCTACCTCGTCGTCATCATCTTCCGCGTACTTGTCCTCGTAGGCCGAATAGTCCGGCTCCGGGGGATCGTCGGGGAAGTGGCTCTTGACACGACTGGACGGACCCGTGAGCTCCCGCTCAAGTGCCGAATAGTCAGTGTTCGGGGAGTAGTACTTGATGTCCCGAGCCTGCTTGGTAGCTTTTGCCTTTTGACGGCCGCGCCCCATGGCGTGACCCCCTTTTGTACTTGGACCGGAGGTGGTCACCTTGGCTATCGGTGAGGCCCCGGAATGTTTGGTCAATTTGTCGTATGTCTAGATTACATGCTTTCAGGGGTGCCTGTGCGCCACTCCAACCCCGAGTCCGGGGCCAACACCGCCAAAACCAACGGCAGAGACCTCCAAGCCCGCCGAAAATTGGGTAGAGTCGGCCTCAATGCGGCTCCACAGCAGGAAAGGCACACCCCGGAATATGAGCCAGGACAACACCTCACCGCGTGATGGTTCGCCACACGATCAAGGCCAAGAGGGGTCATCCCCCACGCCCGAAACACCTCCCCCGGCTTCCGGTGAGCAGCCGCACTCGGCCCCACTGACGACACCATCAGGCCTCCAGCCGGATCCCGCACCCGAGCTTGATCCTGACTTCGTACCGAATCCGAGCGAGCAGCCGGACCCCGCGCTGCCACCGGAAAGCGGCGAGGCTACCGCAGCCACCGACGGCGACGCCCCCGACCCTGCTCACAGCGACGTTTCAGCGGCTGCTGAAGCGCCCACCGGCACGGACCCGCACTACCCGTGGCAGCAGCCATATCCGCCCCAGCAGCCCACGGCGGGACAGCCCTACCAAACCCAGCCCTACCCAGGCCACGAGCCGGGCATGGGCCAGGAGTGGCAGCCCGAGCAGCACGGCGATCCGATCAAGCGTCAGCGCCTTGTCATTGGTGGAATCGTGCTCGGTGTCCTGGTCCTGATCGGGGTGGTGATCTGGGTCCTGCTTAACCTTCTCGGCACCCGCCCCGAAGCCTCCGTGGCAAGCCCCAGCGCGACGTCCACCCCCGGACCCCTTCCCCGCGACACGAACGCCAAGGATTTCCAGGTAGGCGACTGCTTCGCCAGCTTCGACCCCAAAGCCACTGAAGCCAGGGCCGTGGAGTGCGGAACAGAACACTCAGCCCAGCTCGGCGCAGTCTTCAGCTACGGAGCCGACGAGTCCTTCCCCGGCGCCACTGCTTTGCGGGACAAGGGCAGGGAAGTATGTAAAACGGTGAAGCTCAACAAAGCGGCCGCCAACTACATCCTGCTCCAGCAGAACGTGTACCCCAGCAGCACCAGCTGGGATAGGGGCGACCGCCGCGTTGATTGCTTCATCGTGGTGGACTCCGGCAACACCATCAAGGAAAACCTCCTCGACAAGTAGCGCCGGACGGAGCTACTTCCTGCGGACGGTGAGGCCCGTGCCTGCGGGGGCACCGCCGTCGGGGTTTGAGAGTGCCTCAAAACCCTCGATGGTGAGTTCGTCCACATCAGCGGCGGTATCGACCAGCACGGTGTCGCCGTCGCTGATCTCCCCTGCCAGGATTTCCTTGGCCAGGCGGTCACCGATCTCGCGCTGGACCAGGCGGCGCAGCGGCCGGGCGCCGTACGCAGGATCGTAGCCGGACATCGCGAGCCAGGCGCGGGCGCCGTCGGTCACCTCGAGGCTGAGGCGGCGATCACGGAGCCGGTTGCTCAGCTCGGCGACATGCAGCTCCACAATCCGGGCAAGTTCCTCGACGGACAGCGGATCGAACAGCACGATCTCGTCCAGGCGGTTCAGGAACTCCGGCTTGAAGGATGCCTGGACCACGGCCATGACGGCGTCGCGCTTGGCTTTGGCGTCCAGCGACGGGTCCACCAGGAACTGGCTTCCCGAGTTGGACGTCAGCACCAGGATGGTGTTGCGGAAGTCCACGGTGCGGCCCTGGCCATCGGTGAGGCGACCGTCGTCGAGAACCTGCAGGAGGATGTCGAAGACCTCGGGGTGGGCCTTTTCGACTTCGTCCAGCAGAACCACGGAATACGGGCGGCGACGTACGGCCTCGGTGAGCTGGCCGCCTTCTTCGTAGCCAACGTATCCCGGAGGGGCGCCGACCAGGCGGGCCACGGCGTGCTTCTCGCTGTACTCGGACATGTCGATCCGGATCATGGCGCGTTCGTCGTCGAAGAGGAAGTCGGCCAAGGCTTTGGCCAGCTCCGTCTTACCGACGCCGGTGGGACCCAGGAACAGGAACGAACCGGTGGGGCGGTTGGGGTCGCTGATGCCGGCACGGGCACGCCGCACAGCATCGGAAACGGCCTGCACTGCCTTGCTCTGTCCGATGAGCCGCTTGCCCAGCTCTTCTTCCATGTGGAGCAGCTTCTGGGACTCGCCTTGGAGCATGCGGCCGGCGGGGATACCTGTCCAGGCCGAAATGACCTCGGCAATGTCGTCGGCGGTGACATCTTCTGCCACCATCAGCTCAGGCTTCGAACCGCCGCGGGCAGACTCTTCCTCGGCTGCGGCGCTCAACTCACGTTCCAGTGCGGGCAGTTCGCCGTACAGGATCCGCGACGCCGATTCGAGGTCGCCTTCGCGTTGGTGCTTGTCGGCGGCCGAACGCAGCTCGTCGATCTTGGCCTTCAGGTCACCCACGCGGTTCAGCCCGGCCTTCTCAGCCTCCCAACGGGCGTTGAGCGCGTTGAGTTCTTCCTTCTTGTCCGCCATGTCGGCGCGGATTGCGGCGAGCCGCTCGACGGAGGCGGGGTCGGTCTCGTTCTGGAGCGCCAGTTCCTCCATGGTCAAACGGTCGACGGCGCGGCGGAGCTGGTCGATCTCTTCCGGGGCGGAATCGATCTCCATGCGGAGCCGGGACGCAGCCTCGTCCACGAGGTCGATGGCTTTGTCAGGCAGCTGCCGACCCGAAATGTAGCGGTTGGACAGCGTGGCCGCAGCAACCAGGGCTGAGTCTGCGATGGCGACCTTGTGGTGTGCCTCGTAGCGTTCCTTCAGGCCGCGGAGAATGCCGATGGTGTCCTCGACGCTGGGCTCGCCAACGTAAACCTGCTGGAAGCGGCGTTCCAAGGCCGGGTCCTTCTCGATGTTCTCGCGGTACTCGTCAAGGGTGGTGGCACCGATGAGCCGCAGTTCGCCGCGGGCCAGCATGGGCTTGAGCATGTTGCCGGCATCCATGGCGCTCTCGCCGGTGGCTCCGGCGCCCACTACCGTGTGGATTTCGTCGATGAACGTGACGATCTGCCCGTTGCTGTTCTTGATCTCCTCGAGCACAGCCTTGAGCCGTTCCTCGAATTCGCCGCGATACTTGGCACCGGCCACCATGGAGGCGAGGTCCAGGGCGATGAGGGTCTTGCCGCGCAGGCTCTCAGGGACGTCGCCGGCCACCATGCGCTGGGCGAGGCCCTCGACGACGGCGGTCTTGCCGACGCCGGGCTCACCGATCAGCACCGGGTTGTTCTTGGTACGGCGGCTCAGCACCTGAACCACGCGCCGGATCTCGCTGTCGCGCCCGATGACGGGGTCCAGCTTGCCCGAACGGGCCACGGCGGTCAGGTCCGTGCCGAACTTCTCCAGAGCCTGGAAGGTGTTTTCGGGATCCGGGGAGTCGACCTTCCGGTCACCCCGGACACCGGGCAGGGCGGCGAGCAGCGCCTCATGGGAGGCACCGGCGTCGCGCATTAACTTCCCGACGGCGTCACTTCCGGCGGAGAGCCCCAGCAGCAGGTGCTCGGTCGAGACGAAGGAATCGCCAAGTTTGTCGGCCTCGTTCTGTGCCGCTTGGATGGCCTGCATGGACTGGCGGGACAGCTGTGCCTGCTGCACCGAGGTGCCCGACGACGACGGCAGTGCCTTGATGGCCGAGCTCGCCTGCACGCTCACCGCATCAGGATCAGCCCCCGTGGCACGCAGAAGAGCCACGGCAACACCCTCCCGCTGGTCCATGAGGGCTTTGAGCAGGTGCGCCGGCTCCAGCTGGGGGTTCCCGGCCGTTGAGGCGTTCATGGCGGCCGCAGAAAGGGCCTCCTGGCTTTTGGTAGTGAATTTGACGTCCAAAGAGTGCTCCCTTTCTGGAGTGTGACCAATACTTTCAAAGTTGAGTCTACTACGCTCAAGTTTGATTTCGTGGTCATTGCTTCCATGTTTGCCCACGGCGAAACCAGTGTCCATAGCTGCCCGGTTAGGCTGGGGGCATGGACACCATTTCCACCGCTGATGAACTCGAAGCCCTGATCGGATTGCCCCTTGAGCGCGTGCGTAAGAAGGTCCGCACCGCGCTCAGTGAATTCGACCGCCAATGGCTGGCTGCCAGCCCCTTCTGCGTCCTCTCGACGACGGACGCGAACGGCCGCGTGGACGCCTCGCCCAAAGGGGACCCGGCCGGCTTCATCCACGTCCTGGACGAGCACACCATCGCCATCCCCGAGCGCCCGGGCAACAAGCTCGCTTTCGGTTTCCACAACATCCTGGAGAACCCCAACGTCGGCATCCTCTCCGTGGTGCCCGGCCGGACGGACACCCTGAGAATCAACGGCACAGCTCGGATTGTGCGTGACGCCGACTTCTTCGATCAGATGGTGGTCAAGGGGCACCGGCCGCGTGCCGCCGTCGTGGTTTCGGTGGAGGAAGTGTTCACGCACTGCGGCAAGGCCTTCATGCGCAGCGGCCTGTGGCAGCCGGAAACGTGGGAATCCGAAGACCTTCCTAGCATCGCGGTGCTCGCCCAGGCGTACACCCAGCCGGAGACGCCGCTGGAAGATCTCGAGACCTACTACGGGCCGTCCTATGCGGAGCGGATGTACCGGGAGTAGCAGAGAATCTGTCCTGGGCTTGCCCTGCGCACGTAGGGCGCAACGTTGTTGCGCCCACAGACACGTGCAGGCCGTGCCTGTTCCTCCGGGAGGAGGTGCCGGCATGGAATCCAAACGGGAGCGGGGGCCGTCGGCGCAGCGCCGACAGTCTCCGTCGGTTGAAGCCGGGAGTAGGTAAGTGTGCGGTGGGCTCGCAAAAAAATCTTCTGCCGATGTGTAACCATCAGCAGCCTCCCGGACAATACAGGGCATGGAGAACGTTCAGCCGGGGGATGGCGTCCTGTGGGCAGACAGCCTCAAAGGCGATGCGGAGGCCTTTGGTGTCTTGTACGACCGTCACCGCAGTCGTGTGTTTCGTCATGCTTATCGCCTGACTGTCGGAACGCACGATGCCGAGGATGCCACGGCGGCCGCATTCTTTGAGCTTTGGCGCCGTCGTGAGAGGGTGCGACTGGTTGACGATTCGATCCTTCCGTGGCTTTTGGTGACGACCACAAACATTGCCAGGAATCTACAGCGGTCAAAGGTTCGCCACCGGAGGCTCCTGGAAGCCATTCCCCGCAACAGCACGTTCGAAGCGGAGCTGGACCCGGCTTATTCGAACCACGATTTGATGACTGAGAAGGTCGCACAGGCCCTGACTGTCCTAAAGCCACTGGACCTGAGGCTCGTCAGCCTTGTCGTGTTCGAAGAGCTGCCCCTGGCGGTGGCGGCTGAGGCTATAGGAATTTCACCGGGGGCCGCAAAGGTCCGCATGTACCGCGCACGCAAGCGGCTGAAGGCTGCGCTGCCTCAGCCACTTCCTCACGTCCACTCGCCGGCACTGAAAGGAGATCCGACATGAAGCACATTGATCCGCAATTTGACCGGGCGCTTCGTGAGGTACTCCTTGCTCAGGTTCGAAGCAGTTCAAAACCGCGGACCCAGAGGCGACGTTGGTTCTTGTTCGCCGGGGCTTTGGCTGGCGCGGGGATGCTGGGTGGCGCAGGTGCAACGGCTGCAGGGCTCTTCTCCCCGCCCGGTGTACCCACGACTGCTGCCCTAAGCACCCCATCGACCGCCATCTACACCGGCACAGCAACAGCGGACCCTGGACCAGCCCCGGAAGGGGCTACCGGGGTTGAGGTGGAATTGACCTGCCTCAGTGTCGGTAAGTTCAACTTCCCGGATGGAGCCAACGTCACATGTTCATCGGCAGATTTGGGCACACCCGGCGCATGGTCAAAGTATGTCGTGCCCTTGGATCCATCAGCACGAGGGGTGACCATTACGACTGAGCCTGGAAACAGGTGGCAAATCAGTGTCAGGTATGTCTCTCAAGTTGCCACCGAATGGGAACTAAACGCGAAGGGCGAGACCTACGGCGTCGAGGTACCAGGGCGCGGCGTCCCGGACTTGCTCGCAGTGGTAGCCACGAACGGAGCAAAGGGCTACGCCTACTCGGCACAGATGCAGGGGACCGAACCGACAACTCCCGAAGAAGCAGCCAGAAATCTTCCCAGACCTCCACGGGAAATTCCTGTTTACCTCAGCGACGGCGCCACACAGGTGGGAGTATTTATGGCGCCCGGGTGATATCCAGAAAATACAACAGAAAATAAGCGCCCCAATATTTTCATGTTCTCCAGGGAAATTGGTAGGGAAAATCATGAGTATTAGAAGCATGCCGAAGCGAAGCTACGGGATTGCCGTGACTTTGGCGCAGTTCTGGGCCTAGGAGCTGGCGCGTCCATGGCCGTAGCCGCGGGTGGCTCAGTTTCTTCCATCGCGTCTTCCCTGAACAAGCCGGCTCCCGAGTATCCGAGGAACGCTAACGGCAACACCTACGGGTTCGTCAAAGATTCCGTATCACCCGAAACGGAGCCGGATCTCATCGCAGCCCTAACGACCGACGGCAAGAGAGGCTAAGTTTCCAAAGCCGAACTCGATGTCGCCAACGGCACTACAGCTTCACGAGAGTTCAAGAGTCCCGATGAGCTGCGTGTAATTGGGACGGCGGGCGTGGTGGAGCGCCTTCCATGATGTTATCCGCTTGTTCTGGCACAACATCCCCTAAACGGGAGCGGGGGCCGTCGGCGTAGTGCCGGCGGCCTCCGTCGGTTGAAGCCGGGACTAAGACTCACGCCGGGTAGACCGACACCAACGCGGACTTCACCACGAACCGCACCTCCATCCCGGGGGCAAGGCCAAGGTCTGCGGAGGCTGCCGGCGTGATGTCGGCGGACAACGCGCCGTCGGTGCCGGCGCTGGCGCGCACCCGGACCTGGTCGCCGTGCGGCTCAAGGTCCGTGATGGTCACCGCATATGAGTTGCGCGGGCTTCCGTGCACATCACCCAGGAAGACAGAAACGCTCGACGGCGGGAACGCCGCCACGCCTGCCTGGCCGGGAACGGGTGACCAGCCGGGATCGTGCTGTCCAGCGAAAACCCGGCCATCCGGCGTCGTGATTCCCTCTCGGCCCAGAGTACCGCCGACGAGGTTCAGTCCTGCGAGCCCGGCGGCAAAGTGGCTCCTGGGCCGTTCAAGGACCTGGCGCGTGGGACCTTCTTCGACGATCCGGCCGTTTTCCACCACCACCACACGGTCTGCCAGCATGTAGGCGTCCAGGACGTCGTGTGTGACGATGATGGCCTTCCGGTCCTTCAACACGCGTTTGAGCACACGGCGCAGCAGCGGTGCAGCGTGGATGTCCAGGGCAGCCATGGGTTCGTCGAGCAGCAGTAGTTCCGGCTCGGCGGCCAGGGCGCGCGCCACGGCAACCCGTTGCGCCTGGCCTCCGGAGAGCTGGGCAGGCTTCCTGTCGGTGAGGGACGAAGCGTCAACCTCCGCCAGCCAACGCTGCGCGGTTTCCCGGGCAGCAGCTTTGGATGCACCGGCACTGCGGGGGCCGAAGGCCACGTTGTCCACCACGCTCAGGTGCGGGAACAGCAGCGCTTCCTGGGCCAGAAGCGCCGTACCGCGCAGGTGGGGTGCGTCCCAATGGTGGGTGCCGGCGTCGAGGTTGAATAATTGCCGCCCGGCAATCCCGGCCGAGCCGGAATCGGGCCGCAACAGCCCGGCGATCACGCCCAACAACGTTGATTTGCCCGCCCCGTTGGGACCGAGGATGGCCACGGTTTCACCGTCAGCGAGGCTGAGCGACATGTCGAAGTTCCGGGCACGGAGGCTGGCCCGCAGTTCGAAGCTCATGCCTGGACCGCCGCAGCCGCGCGCCGACGGCCGCCGTAACTGAGCCCCACCACCGCGACGGCCACCGCCACCAGGACAAGGGACAGCGCGACGGCGGAGTCGGCGTCGGTCTCGCGCTGCAAGTAGATTTCCAGCGGCAGGGTCCGCGTGACGCCTTCCAGGCTGCCCGCAAACGTCAGGGTAGCTCCGAACTCCCCCAAGCTGCGCGCGAACGACAACACAGCGCCCGATGCCAGCCCCGGCAGGACCAGCGGAAGGGTGACGCGGCGAAGGACGGTGGTGGGTTTCGCCCCGAGGGTCGCAGCCACGGCTTCATACCGGTTTCCTGCCGACCTCAAGGCACCCTCCAAACTGACCACCAGGAAGGGTAGGGCTACGAAGGTCTGCGCCAGGACCACCGCGGTGGTCGAAAACGCGATCTGGACGCCGGCCATCTCCAGCGACTTCCCCAGAAGGCCCTGACGGCCAAAGGTATACAGCAACGCGATGCCCCCCACCACCGGCGGCAGCACCAGCGGCAACAGGACGAAGGACCTCAGGAGTTTCTGTCCGGGGAACTCGCCGCGTGCCAGCACCAGCGCCAGCGGCACGCCCAACACGATGCAGAGGACCGTGCTGGCGGCAGAGGTCCGCAGGCTCAGGCCCAACGCGGCCAGGGAAGACTCCGAGGTGATCAGGGGAACGAACTGCGGCCAGTTGACGCGCAGCAGCATGGCCGCCAGCGGAAGGACCACCAGGAGGCCGCCCGCTGCTGCCACGGCATAGATCCATCGGGGGACGCCATGGTAGCCGGTGGTGGTCTTCATGCTCTCCTTACGGTGCGCCGAAACCGGCGTCTCCCAGAACCTTCCTGCCCTTGTCGCTGGTCACTGCGGCCACGAAAGCCGCTGCCAGCGCCTTGTTCTTGCTGGAGCCTACCGTGGCGATCGGGTACGTGTTGACCGCCTTGTCCGATTCAGCGAAAGGAATGCCTTTGACCTTGTCGCCGGCTCCCTTCACGTCCGTGACGTAGACCAAGCCGGCGTCGGCCTCGCCCGAGGTGACCTTGCCGAGCACGTCGGTCACCGATGATTCCTCGCTGACGGGGCTCAACGTTATGCCGCTGGCCTTCTCAACCGTGTCCGTTGCCGCGCCGCAGGGAACCTGGCTGGCGCAGGTGACCACCTTGACGTCCGCTTTGGCCAAATCCGCGAAGGACGCGATCGACGCCGGGTTGCCGGGTGGGACGGCGATCTCAAGGGCGTTCGTGGCGAAGTTGGTGGCAGCGCCGTCCACGAGGTTTGCGTCGGAGAGCCTGGCCATGTTCTTGGTGTCAGCCGAGGCGAACACATCGGCCGGGGCCCCCTGGGTTATCTGCGTGACGAGATCGGAGGAGCCCGCGAAGCTCAGTTCCACTTTGGTGCCTGGGTTCCTGGCTTCGAAATCCTTGGCCAGCTGGGTGAACGTGGACTTCAGCGAGGCCGCCGCGAAGACGGTCACTGTCCCGCTCAACTGGGACGTGCTGTTGGTGCTCGATGGGGCCGCAGCGGGGGCCGTGGTGCCACAGGCAGTGAGGGCCCCAGCCAATCCCACGGCTACGGAGATGCCCAGGATGCTCTTCTTCATGCGGAGGGTCTTCATATGATGCTCTTTCCCTGGGGTGTTTCGATGATGACGGTGGTGGCCTTGACCACGGCGGTGGCCACTGAGCCGAGTTCCAGCCCAAGCTCCCGGACGGCTTCACTGCTCATGAGCGACACCACCCGGAACGGGCCACACTGGAGCTCCACCTGGGCCATGACCTTGTCTGCGGTGATGCCGGTAACCAGGCCGACGAAGCGGTTCCGCGCTGAACTTCCGGAACGGGAGGGGTCGTCCGGAAGGTGGGACTGGCTGCGCGCCAAAGTCGCGAGTTCCAGGCCATCAACCGCCAATCGGCCAGCAGGATCCTTCTGCGGAGTGAGCGTCCCGTTCTCTGTCCAACGCCTCACGGTGTCGTCACTGACACCGAGGAAGCGGGCGGCCTCGGAAATTCGTATTTGCGGCATGGATACAGTGTAGTTCCGCAGATGCGCTTATGTGGGCTGCTCTACTCCGCAAACGCAATGTGACCGTGCTCCGGGGGGCGCGCGCCGCCGCACCCCCATCGGCATGTCGCGCCTCTCAGTACCTCGGACGAACTTGCTCCCCCTCCCGGATGAACCAAGGGCCAAACGGGGCCCGAGCCCGGACCGCTCACCCTAGGGTTGAAGCATGTCACCGAGAATCCAGGCCCTCCGCCCCGCCGCCGCACCCTTGGCAGGCCTTGGCATGCTCGTGGCACTCATGGTCCTGGAGGAACGCAGTTTCGATTCGGCGAGCGCGGTCCTGGTCGCCCTCGCGGCGGCGGTTGCAGCCGCCGAACTGGTCCCCGTTCCCGCCATCGTCTTCGCCTTCGCTGCCTTGGGCTTCCAGGCGTTCGGCATCTTCCCGAGCGTGATGCTGTCCGGCGCCACGCCCTATGTGTGCTTGCCGGTGCTCTTCTTTTTCGCCACTCTCGGTTGGAAAGAACCGCAGCGGTGGCCACTGCCCGTTGCGGCCGTGACCGCAGCCGGGCTGGTCACCGTGAACTGGTTCGCCGACACCGCGTGGATCAACTTTGTTTTCGGCAAACAGCTGACCGAAGCGAGCCCCTTCCGCATTGCTGTGTACGCCTTCCTGGTGTTCGCCTCATTCTCGGCCCTCAACCTCGCTGGATGGGCTGCCGCTGCATCGGTACGGCAAGCCGTTGCCAACCGGATGGCGAAGGAACAGGCGGAGTCCCGGCTCGAATCAACGGCGGGCGCCTTGGTGATCGAACAAGAGCGCAACAGGATCGCCCGGGAGCTGCATGACGTCCTTGCGCATTCCCTCGCCGTCATCACAGCCCAGGCGGAAGGGATCCGCTACGTCCACCGGACTGAGCCGGAACTGGTGGAGGAGGCGGCCAACGTCATTGCGTCTTCGGCAAGGAGCGCACTGCAGGAAACCCGGCGGCTCGTGCAAAGTTTCGGCTCGGAACTGGAGGGCCCCGCGCCCGGAACCTGGGAATTGCCGGCCCTGGCCGAACGCCTGGAGAGCAGCGGGATGCCTGTCGAGCTGCACACGGCCGGGTTGGAGGGTCTCTCCCCGGTAGAGGACCTCACCGTCTACAGAATCGTCCAGGAAAGCCTGACGAATGCGTTCAAACATGGGGACCGCGCGGCCGGCGCAGTGGTGACGGTTGCCCGCGAACCCCGCGGCCTGCGTCTGAAGATCCGCTCAAGGCTGGCCGACGGCGGGACGGAACTGCCGCCGTCGGGAACCGGCCGCGGCATCCCGGGTATGCGTGAACGCGCGACGGCGGCGGGCGGGCGGCTCACTACGGTCACCAACGGCCAACTCTTCGAAGTGGAGGCAATCCTGCCATGAACGACACCCCGATCCGCGTCGCATTGGTTGACGATCAACCCCTGTTCAGCGCTGGTTTGAAGATGATCCTTGGCAGCCAGCCTGACCTGGACCTGGTAGGCGAAGCCACTGACGGTGAGCAGGCTGTTGCCCTCGCGGCGGACGTCGGACCGGACGTGATGCTGATGGACATCCGGATGCCGGTCATGGACGGGATCACCGCCACGCGCCACATCACCGAAAGCAGCGGCCGTACAAAGGTCATTGTGCTCACCACCATCCAGCACGACGAAGCCGTGGTGCGCGCCATCCAAGCCGGCGCCGGCGGTTTCCTCACCAAAGATGCGACACCGGAATTCCTGCTCGCCACCATCCGCACCGTTCACTCCGGGCACGCGGTCATGGCTCCTTCGGCTACGAATGAACTACTCAGGGACTACACCACTCCCGCAGAGTCCAACACGGCAGTCCTGGAACCCCTGTCAGCCCGGGAGCACGATGTCTTCATGCTGGCCGCCAAAGGCCTAGCCAACGGGGAGATCGCCGCGTCCCTGGTTCTCAGCGACGCCACGGTGAAATCCCACATCGGGAACATCCTGTCCAAGCTCAAACTCAAAAACCGGATCCAGCTGGTTGCCTTCGCGTACCAAAACAGGCTGATCGGCTAGATCATCACGCTCCAAACCAGGCCCTGGAACACCAGGGCCGGCCACCGCATTGCCAAAAACCGACCATAATTCGTCCAGAGGAGAAACGATGAAAAAGAAAACCATTGGGGTACTGATTCTTACTGCCGGGGCTGCCGCGACATTGGCTGCCGCCGCCACGCCAGGAGTCTCCTCCATGCTGACCAAACCGGCGGAGCATCCGGTGTCCGGCGTGACTCTGGCAGCCGAGCAGTTCGCGTCCGCGGATTCCGCGGCCGAAAACGGGGTGGCCGAAGCCGTGCGTCGGTGCATGGCCAAGGCTGGATACGACTACACACCGGTTTCCGCAGGACAGCAATCCGTGGATCTCAAACAGCACGTAGGCTTCGATACGCTCAGCGTTGAAACTGCACGGGCTTCGGGATACGCCTCAACCAAGCCCAAGGGACCGGGCGAGCCCGCCCCGGACTCCGACCTCGGCAAACTCATGGCCGATACCGCTTTTCAGCAGGCCCTCAACGGCAGTGGTTCGTCTGAACAGAACATAGTCCAGTCCTCAGCAGGTACGGGAATGCTGTGGGGAGGCTGCAAAGCCGAGGGCATCACCGCCATCTATGGGACTGCCGACAACTACATGAGGGCCACCGCATTGGCTTTCAACTCGCTGATGGTCGCCACCAACGCTGCAGGCCAGGACGCCGGGATCCAGACCGCCGTCGACTCCTGGAAAGAATGCATGTCCACAACGGCCTTCCCCTACAGCCATCCGGGCGAAGCGGTCTCTGCGGGATTGGACGCCGGCGGCCAGAAAGAACGGAAGATCGCTGTCACCGATGCGGGCTGCCGCGAAAGCACCGGATTCGACGCGAAGATCACCACGGTGTTGGACAAGTACTTGACCACGCGCATGAAGGAACTGGAGACGGAGGTGGCTGCGGTTAAGCAGATACGCCACGATGCTTCAGAGCGTGCCCGGCTGTTGTTGGGATAGTCGGCGCCACAGATGATGTCCCACGGGTGCGTTCCTTCCCCGCTGCCGTGACCGGAAGCCTCTTTGCAGGCGTCCCGTCCGGCAACTGGGAGGGATCGCCCGGGACTACACTTTGGCCATGGCCATCTACGTCGATCCGCCCCTGTGGCCCGCGCACGGAACCGTGTTTTCGCACCTCGTTTCGGACACTTCACTGGATGAGCTCCATGCGTTCGCCGCTGCCGCCGGGGTTCCGGAGAGGGCCTTCGACGGGGACCACTATGACGTCCCGGAACGCCGCTACGACGACCTCGTGCTCGCCGGCGCAATCCCCGTGGAGGCCAGAATCCTGGTCCGCAAACTCATCGCCAGCGGCCTACGAATTCCCGCGCGGGAACGGAGTAAAGCTTTGACAGTTCCGTTGATGGAGCGTTGGAACAGTATCTTCCCCGGCCATGAGGAGCTGGGCCTGGAGCTGTTGGAGCGGTGGGGCGAGGACGGCAGGAAATACCACAGCCGCACACACCTCCTGGCAGTTCTTGAAGCCCTGGACACTCTGACAGAACCCGCCCTGCCTGCACGGACCGTCTCCTTGGCGGCTTGGTTTCACGACGCCGTTTATGAAGGTGTTGCTGGTCAGGATGAGGAAGACTCAGCCATCCTGGCCGAGGACCGGCTCACGGCTGCTGGCCTCGCCGCTGCCGATGTGGCCGAGGTGGCCCGGCTCGTCAGGCTCACTTCCACCCACTCCCCTGAGCCCGGTGACCATGCCGGCGCCCTCCTCTGCGACGCCGACCTCTCTGTCCTTGGCGGCGACGAACAGGCCTACGCACGTTACCTGGCCGCCGTCCGCGAAGACTACGCCCACGTCAGCGACGATGACTTCGCGAAGGGTCGCGCCGCCGTCGTACGCCATCTGCTAAGCCTGGACCCGCTGTTCCACAGCGAACGGGCCAAGGGCCTCTGGCTCGACGCCGCCCGCCGGAACCTAGCGGGCGAACTCGCGTGAGCGGCGTGCCCAGCGAACCCGGAGCGCCGCAGCGGCAGCTTCCGTACTCGGTCCGGTTTGAATGGGGGCTCGACGGTGCCCGTGCAGTTGTGCCCGGAGCTGACCTTGCGGTGGTGGTTGACGTCCTGTCGTTCACCACGTGCGTGAGCGTCGCGGTGGATCGCGGGGCGGTGGTGTTTCCCTATCCGCTGAGGGACGCGGGTGCAAGCGAGTTCGCGGCCCGCCACGGGGCTGCATTGGCGGGGCCGCGGGGTTCGGAAGGGCTGAGCTTGTCGCCCGTGAGCCTCAGTGCTGCGCCGGTACTCGACCGGGTCGTTCTGCCCTCCCCCAACGGGTCCACCATCAGCCATGAATTGGCCGGTTCAGCCCGTCAGGTGGTGGCCGTTTCACTCCGCAACGCCGCTGCCACGGCCGATTGGGCGCAGGCCACACTGCCTCATGGTGCCGTTATTGCCGTCATCGCTGCGGGTGAGAAATGGGGCAACGGTAGCCTGCGACCGGCTTTGGAGGACGAGCTTGGAGCCGGGGCGTTCATTGCCGGGCTCGCGGCTGCCGGGCGTCACAATTTTTCCCCGGAAGCGGCCGCTGCTGCTGCCGCCTTCGATGCTGCGGAACCGCATCTTGCGGGCACTCTGCGGGGATGTTCCAGTGGCCGGGAACTGATCGACGCCGGTTTTGCGGGTGATGTCGTCATCGCGGCGGAGCTGGACGCAGGTTCCGCAATTGCTCTCTTGCAGGACGGTGCCTATCGGGGAGTGTTGGCGTCCAGCTAGCATAGAGGTGTGACCTCCTACCTCTTGGACCCTTCCCGCTCATCGGTTCCCCTAGCCGTCCCCGATGTAGAGCACGTCCTGGCTGTGCGCGGCGTGGGCGGCTACCGGCAATACCGCATCCCCGCCCTTGCTATCAGCACCCGGGGCACTCTTTTAGCCGCCTATGACGGCAGGCCCAACCTGGACGACCTCCCCAATCCCATCGATCTCCTCCTGCGCCGCAGCTACGACAACGGAGTCACGTGGGAGCCACAGCAGCTGGTTCGCACCGGTTCGGGACTCCACGGCTTCGGCGATCCAAGCCTGCTGGTGGACTCCGACACCGGGCGCATCTTCATGTTCCATGCCGCCGGGACCCACGCAGGTTTCTTTGAAGCAGTTGCCGGATTGGAGCCGGATGACGACGTGCAGCACGCGGACGTCAGCTTCTCCGACGACGACGGCGACACCTGGCAGCACCGCCGGCTCACCGCGCAACTTAAGCGCGGCGCTGTCACTGGCCTGTTCGCCGCCGCCGGACAGGGCATCCAGATCCACACCGGACCTTTTGCGGGCCGGTTGGCGCAACAGTTTGTGCTGCTGGTGGACGGTGCCATCACGGCGGCGTCTGCGTTCAGCGACGATCATGGTGACACATGGCGGTTGGGCGAGCTGATCGGTCCGGGCACCTCAGGCGTGGGGCCGAACGAGAACAAAGTAGTGTGCTTGGACGATGGCCGGTTGCTCCTGCATTCACGGGCCACGCCCTGCCGCTTGGCTGCAGTGTCCGAGGACGGCGGCCAAACGTGGAGCCCGCTGCAGCCTGTTCCGGACCTGCCGGATCCCAGCGACAACGGGTCCCTGACGCGCTTCGATGGTCAGCCGCATGGTACCTTCGTGGCGCCGGAGACTTCATCCTGGCTGCTGGCGAGCAACAACCAGGACCCTCATCTGCGTCGGAACACCATGCTGAGTCTCTCCCCCGACAACGGCGCCACCTGGCCGGCAAAGCTGCTGCTGTGCCCGGGAAGCTCGGCCTACTCCACCGTGGCGCGGCTGCCGAACGGGAATATCGGGGTTCTCTATGAACGGCAGGGATACCGGGAGATTGTGTTCGCGTCCATTCCTGCCGAGCAGCTGGCGGGGCAACTCTCCGCTCCACCCCGGGTTACGCCTGGGCCCACGGGCCTGGTCTTCGACATGGAACTGCGGTCCATCACTCCCGGCCGGCCCGCCGAGTGGCAGAACGCCGGCGACTTCCACGTGATCCCGTCCAACAGCGACGGCCAATGGGATGTCCAAACGTGGAAGGAAATCGGGCAGGGCTACGCCGGAGACCAGGTTCTCGGCACCCGGGAAGCCCAGGACCTCAACTACGGCCCCATAGTCCCCGGCTACAAAGCCGGGGACATCCTTGCCTTCACCGGACGGGTCCGCAACGGAGGCACTGAGCCGGCTGCCGGCGTCGTACTTCGCGGACCGCACCAGAACGCGGGCGGTTTCCCGCCCGCGGACCTGTTACCCGGCGAGCATGTCCTCTACTTCACGCCGACCTACACCATTACGGCGTCGGACCTCGAGCACAGCACGCTGGAACTCGCCTTCACGGTGGAGGCCGACGGCGGGAGCGTGCGTGTGGAGCGGACGTTCCGTTTCGATCTGCGCACCGGGGCGGTTGTTGCGTCCTAGCGGGGCCGCACCTTAGCGGTAGGTGCTGACGAACGGCTGGTTGGTGGGCACAATCTGCTTGCCGAGCGGCATCAGCGACACCGGGATCAACTTCAGGTTGGCGATGGCCAGCGGAATCCCAATGATGGTGATGGCCATGGCAAACGCCGTAACCACATGGCCGATGGCAATCCAGATACCCGCCACCAGCAACCAGATGACGTTGCCCAGGAGCGCGAACACCCCTGTGCCGCCCGGCTTCTCAACCACCATCCGCCCGAAGGGCCACAAGCAGTACGCCCCGATCCGGAACGAAGCGATGCCCCAAGGAATGGTCACGATGAGCACGCAGCAAATAATGCCTGCCGCGAAGTAGCCCAGGGCCAACCAGAACCCGCCGAAGACAAGCCAGATGACGTTAAGGATCGTTTTCATGTCCTCATTCTCTCCTGCGGGGCTTACAAAATGCCTAGGGGTCTGCCCTGAATCTTCCCTGACTTCAGCCGCCCAACCCGACGCTCGCTCACATCCCTATGGCTTCCCCCCCAACCCTCTTCCACACCCCACGCCCTTCCCACCAACCCTCACTCACACCCCACACCCTTCCCACCAACCCTCACTGACACCCCTACCGAAGCGCCCTGGATGTGAGGAATCGTCCGGTTCAAACACGCGGGAAGTGAAGAAGGACCCGATTCAAACACGCGGGATGAGAGGAAGGGATCGGTTGAAACGCCCGGGACGTGAGGAAGGGACCGGTTGAAACCCCCGGGACGTGAAGAAGCGTCCCGTTCAAACACCCGGAACGTGAGGAAGGAACCGGCCGAAACACGCGGAACGTGAGGAAGGAACCGGCCGAAACACGCGGGACGTGAAGAAGGGACCGGTTGAAACCCTAGGGATGTGAGGGAGGGTCAGGCTTTGCGGCTGTGACGAAGGCGCGGATCTTAGCCAGGTCCTTCACACCCCGCGAAGACTCGACACCGGAGGAAACGTCCACTCCCCAAGCGCCGGCAGCGGCTGCGGCGAAGGCCACGTTGCCGGGTTCCAGACCACCGGCGAGCAACCACGCCCGGCTCTCGAGCCCCTTGTCACGCACTGAGGCGTAGTCCCAGGACTCCCCCGACCCCGGCACTGCGGCGTCGATCAGGAACACGTCTTCGCCCAGATCCGCGAACTCGTCCTGGGAGGCACCCATGGTGACGGCCCGGATGAGCCGCATGCCGGCGTCGTGCACTGTTTTGACGTCGTCGGCAGTACGGCGACCGTGCAGCTGCACCCACGAAAGTCCTGCCGCGCGGGCCGTCGCCACGGCATCGGCGGCGGCTTCATGCCGGAAAACGCCCACGGCATGAACCCCGGCGGGCACCAGCGGGAGCAGGATACGAACCTGGTCCGGGCTGACCTCCCGCGGGCTGGTGGTGAGGACGAAACCGACGGCGTCAGCACCGGCGTCGACGGCTTCACGTACTGACTCGGGCGTGCTCAAGCCGCATACTTTGACGAACATCCAGCGCCTCCCTCACTACCCGAACAACGTTTTCCACATATGACGTTAGCAAGCCGCGTTGCCATCGGAGAACCTGCGTCCACCATTAGGCTGGTCGGATGGAGATTATCCGTTTTGCTGACATCCGTCCCGAACCGTGGCGCAATGGCGGCGGGGTGACGCGCGAACTCGCGAGCCACCCGCAGGCAGCCTCTGCGCAGGACGGCGCCTGGGATTGGCGTGTCAGCATCGCCGACGTCTCCAAAGCCGGAGAATTCTCCGTTTTCCCGGGCATGGAGCGGGTCATTACCATCATCGACGGCGAACTGCTGCTCCTCACCGTGGACGGCTCCGAGCACCCGCTCGAGAAATACCGTCCGTTCCGTTTCTCCGGCGAGGCCGCATCCTCGGCGACCCTCCCCACCGGAGATATCCGGGACTTGAACGTCATCGCCCGGGAAGGCGCGTTCAAGGGCTACACGTCGATTGTTGAGATCTCCAAGAAACGGGCTCACCCGGTGTTCGAGGGGCAGTTGGCTGTTCTGCTGGAGGGCAAGGCGACAGTTGCGCCCGGCGCCGGAGTCGAGGAAGAGCCGGCTGCTGAGGAAAAGTCCGACGGCGGCGCTCCGGCAACCAGCCCCGGGGAACCTGTCGAGTTGGCTCGCTATGACGCCGTCGTGGGTTCGGATACCCGCAGCCCTGAGATCTCCGGGCGGGGCTTTATCGCAGTGATCTCGATCGACCATGTGGAGCCGGCTGACGCCTGAGCTGGTGACGTTAACCACCAGAAGTGGCCACCCCGCGCCGGAGTTGCTAGCCTGAAATGAAGGTTCCGCTCTGGAACCTCCGGACGACGGTTCAGTACCCGGCACGCGACAAGACTGGCCAAAGGAAATGTCATGTCGTGGATAATTCTCATTCTTTCCGGTGCACTCGAGGCCGTCTGGGCCGCAGCTCTGCACCGTTCCAAGGGCTTCCGTAAACCCGTCCCAACAGTCGTTTTCCTGGTCGCAGTCACTGCGAGCATGGGCGGGCTGGCAATCGCAATGCAATCCATCCCAACGGGCACGGCCTACGCCGTGTGGGTAGGGGTGGGTGTGGTGCTCACCGCGGCGTACGCGATGGTCACCAAAGTTGAACGCGCGACGACGGCCCGGCTGCTTCTGCTTGCCGGCATCGGCGCATGCGTGGTCGGCCTGAAGGTGGTGGCATAGCCATGACGACAAAAACCAAGAACACCGGTAACGGAATCTTCTGGGCCATCCTCCTGGCGTCGGCGCTCCTCGAAGCCGTGTGGGCCACTGCTTTGGGGCTCTCCAATGGCTTCACGCAACTCATGCCCACACTGGTCTTCGCCGTCACTGCAGTATTGAGCATGCTGGGACTGGGTATCGCGGTGAAGCGCATCCCCCTTGGCACTGCTTACGCGGTATGGGTGGGTATCGGCGCGGCGCTGACCGTTGGCTGGGCCATGATCACGGGCGTTGAATCGGCGAGCCCGCTGAAACTGCTGTTCATCGCAGGAATCGTGGGCTGTGCCGCCGGCTTGAAGGCGCTGCCCGCAGAGAAAGCTGTAGCCAAGCCCGAGTAGCGCCCGCTCCCTGGCGCCCTGTTTCGATGGTTCGCTGCACACCATGCCGCTCGCACGGCACAGTGTGCAGCGAACCATCGAATCAGCCAGGCAAGGCCACGCGAGGCCAGGCGGTGCTCGCAGAAATCGCAGGAATACCCCAGCGCGCCATCGGGTTCACGCCTTCAAGAGCACCCAAACACGCATTGGAGACGTTCATGACTGCAGTTCAGCTCGGAGATGGCCTCACGGTAAGCCCCCTCGGTTTCGGCGGAATGGCCCTGACCCCGGTCTATGGCGGGATCGACCCGGAGGAAGGCCTGCAAACACTCAGGCACGCCGTGGACGCGGGCATCACGTTCATCGACACCGCAGATGTGTATGGCGCGGGCAGCAACGAGGAACTCGTGGGCAGGCTCCTCAAGGAGCGCCGCGACGAGATCCAGGTAGCCACGAAGTTTGGAATTGAGGGCAACCCCGCGGACGGATACACGGGAGTCCGCGGGGATGCACCGTACGTCAGGCAAGCGGCGGAAGCGAGCCTCCGCCGCTTGGACACTGACGTCATTGACCTCTACTACATGCATCGCCGTGACCTCCGCGTTCCGATAGTGGAAACCGTGGAGGCAATGGCGGAGCTGGTCCGTGAGGGCAAGGTCCGGCACCTCGGCTTGTCGGAAGTGACAGCCGAGGAGCTCAGGCAGGCCAACGCCGTCCATCCCATTGCCGCGGTCCAGAGTGAATGGTCAATCTGGAGCAGGGATGTTGAGCTCAACGTTGTTCCTGCAGCCAAGGAGCTTGGCGTAGGGTTTGTGCCGTATTCGCCGCTGGGCCGCGGGTTCCTTACGGGAACCGTCAGCGCGGGCGATCTTGGCGAAAATGACTTCCGTCATAAGATCCCCCGTTTTGGCGACGAGGCACTTGATGCAAACCAGGCCGTTGTAGCCGCGGTTCGCGAGGTAGCCAGTGGGCTGGATGCAACTCCTGCCCAGGTAGCCCTGGCTTGGCTTTTCGCCCAAGGTCAGCGCCTCGGGATTTCGGTGGTCCCCATCCCCGGCACGCGCAAGACGTTCCGGATCGACGAGAATCTCGGCGCACTGTCCCTGCAACTGGGAACAGCGCACCTTGGGGTGCTCGACCAAGCCGCTGCCGCCGTCGTGGGTTCACGCTCCGCCGACCCCAATTGGGTCTCGCAGGGCCGCGAAGCCAAGAACGTAGGCTGAACGAATGGATTCGCTTATTCACTCACTACGTGACGTCACCATTCGCAGCATTTCGGTCAGCGAGATGAACAACAACGTGTACCTGTTGACGTCAAAGTCCACAGGGGCGCAGGTGTTGATCGACGCCGCCGACGACCTTCCAGCCATCCAGCAGCTTCTGTCGGAGTCCGCGGGCGATTCGACCGAGCCCACCAAGCTGGTCCGGATAGCAACCACCCACCAGCACTGGGATCACGTCCGTGCGCTGGCGGAGCTGGTGGAAGTCACCGGGGCCACCACGTCAGCGGGAGCGGACGACGCCGATGCGTTGCCGGTTCCGGTGGATGTCCGGCTTGGTCACGGCGACGTTGAGCGCTTCGACGACATCGAGCTCACGGCGGTCCACCTGCGTGGACATACCCCTGGCTCGATCGCCTTCGTGTACCAGGATCCGGACGGGCCGGCCCACATTTTCAGTGGAGACTCGCTGTTTCCGGGAGGCGTCGGCAACACACAGAAAGATCCTGCGCGCTTCACTTCTCTGTTGAACGACGTGTCGGAACGACTGTTCGACGCCTATCCGGACGATACCCTGGTGCACCCGGGCCATGGACTGCCCACAACCCTCGGAGCCGAGCGGCCACACCTTGAGGAGTGGCGCGCCCGGGGCTGGTAGCACCTGGAGTTGCGGGGCCTGCTCTGCGCTCCATTCCTTGCGGAAAGCGCGTAGAGCGGGCCTCACAACGGGAGGTTAGCGGCCGCGGCGCTCGTTCGAAGCAGGAGCCGACGCGCGGCGGGGACCGCTGCGTGCCGGACGGCCTGCGCCGGATCCACCGCGACCGGAGTTGCCGGAACCCGAACCGTAGGATCCACCGGACGTAGCGCCCGTAGCGGAGGACCATACGGCCTTGTTCCCACCGGTACGCGTAGAGGTGGTGGATGCCGTGCGAGGAGCCGAAGCTGCGCGCTGGCCGGTAGCCGGACGACCACTGCGGCCGCCCTGGCCCTGCGAGCCCGGGACGTCGTTGCGGTGAGTGGCACCGGACTTGCCGCGGCCACGTGAGCTGCGGGCGACGTCGTCGTTCATTGCTGCGCGACGCTCGGCGCGGTTGACGTCGGTGCGAACCGGCTCAGCCGCGACCTTGCCACGTCCGTTGCGACCACCACGGCCACCGGCCGTGGGAGCAGCCTGCGTGGAACGGCGTGCACGCTTACGCTGTGCGTTCGCACCGGTGGACGTGCCGCCACCCTGCGGGGCTTTCGCCGCGAGGAGTGCTGCACGGGTGCGGGGATCGACCTTGTCGGCGATTTCGCCAACGAGGTCGGCAACCAACGGAGAGTTGGCAGTGACGCGCTCAAACGAAACGTCAACGCCGGCAGCCTTCATGAGCTTCTTGACGTCGCTCTGCTGCTCCGGAAGGGTCAGCGTGACCACGGTGCCATCGGAACCTGCGCGGGCCGTACGGCCGGAGCGGTGCAGGTATGCCTTGTGCTCTGTGGGCGGGTCCACGTGGATGACGAGTTCGACGTCGTCAACGTGAACGCCGCGGGCTGCGACGTCGGTTGCCACCAGGACGCGGACGTCACCGTTGGAGAACTCGGCAAGGTTGCGGTCGCGGGCGTTCTGCGACAGGTTGCCATGCAGGTCGACGGCGGGGATGCCGGCGTCGGTGAGGGTCTTGGCAAGCTTGCGGGCGTGGTGCTTGGTCCGCATGAAGAGGACGCGGCGGCCGGCGCCGGAAGCCAATTCAACAATGAGCTGCTTCTTGACGGTCTGGTCGTTGACCACCAGGACGTGGTGTTCCATGGTGGTGACAGCGGCCTGGGGATCGTCCACGGAGTGTGTCAGCGGGTTGGACAGGTAACGGTTGACCAGCTTGTCAACACCGTTGTCCAGCGTCGCGGAGAAGAGCAGGCGCTGACCCTGGGTGGGGGTCATGTCCATGAGCTTCTTGACCACCGGGAGGAAGCCGAGGTCGGCCATGTGGTCGGCCTCGTCCAGCACGGTGACCTCAACGGCTTCGAGGGTCAGGATGCGCTGGCGGATCAGGTCTTCGAGGCGGCCCGGGCAGGCGATGACGATGTCGACGCCGGCGCGCAGCGCCTTTTCCTGGCGTGCCTGGGAGATACCGCCGTAGATGACCGTGGTGTTCAGGCCCATGGCTTTGGCCAGCGGTTCGATGGTGGCGTTGATCTGGGTTGCCAGTTCACGCGTCGGTGCAAGGACCAGGCCCATGGGGCGGCCGGGCTTGCGGAAATGCTTGGCTTCGCGCTCGGCCAAGCGGGCCACGAGCGGGATGGCGAAAGCGATGGTCTTGCCGGAGCCGGTGCGGCCACGGCCCAGGACGTCGCGGCCTGCGAGGGTGTCCGGGAGGGTCTTCACCTGGATGGGGAATGCCTCTTCGATGCCGTCTGCAGCGAGGGAATCAGCAATGGCCTTGGGCGTGCCAAGGGCAGCAAAAGTAGTCATAAACTTCATGTCTTTCGGGCGGTGTCCAGTTGCGGACATCGGCCCCCGACGCCGGTTGGGCCAGGGGTTCGCCGAGGAAAAGTCAGGTGGTCTACCGGTTCGCTGCAACAGCGGTGGCCGGGACCAAATAGAACGCGTTCATCGACGCAGGATGTGCCTCTCACATGAAAAATGCCCCGTCGCGCAGCCTTTCAGGCCACCTGCTTCAGGGCGTCACCGCACATCAAGTGTTCCTAGCTTAGCAGTGATGGGGGTGGAACCTTGCATCGGCCAGCGTTGCGGGGCCTGCTATGCGTGCTTCGGGCCGTGCAAAGCGCGCAAAGCGGGCCCCACAACTAACCTGCCCAGCGTTGCGGGGCCTGCTATGCGTGCTTCCGGGCGTGCAAAGCGCGCAAAGCGGGCCCCACAACGGGTCAGGCGTGGTGCGAGAGCTCCGGTTCGGCGTTCGGGGACTTGGTTGCGGCCGCGCGGGCGGCGACCCTCGGCGCCATCAGAACCCCGACGACGGCGATCACCGCCGTAAGTGCGAAGACCGCCGCAAACGGGTTCGTCGTCGTAAATGCCGCGAAGACCAGTCCTGTAGCGGCGAGAGACAGCGCACCGCCCAGGGAGTCGGAGATGGACATGGCCGCACTGTTGAAGCCCTGGTTCTCCTCGGTGGACAGCGCCAACGTCATGACGGACAAGCGCGGGTACATCAGTCCCATCCCGCCGCCGGCAAGGATCCACCCGCCAATGGCAACGGCGGCGGACAGCGCCAGCGCGGCCGTCACGAGGGTGAGGACAATGGCCACCAGCACCAGCGAGGCACCGATCTTGATGGCGAGGTCATCAGCCAAGCGGGTGCCAAGCCGCCCCTGGATCGCCGACGCCCCGGCCCACGCCAGTGCCGCACCGGTCAGGGTCAGCCCGGCAAAAGTGGGCGTGAATGAATAGCGTTCGGTCAGGAGGTACGGCAGGTAGACCTCGGCCCCGAAGAATGCCGCCGACGCCAGGCCCCGGACAAGGATCACACTGGGCAGTCCCCGCCGGGCGGTCAGTGTCCCGCGCGGCACCAGCGGCCGGACAGCCACCACGGCAAGGACCAGCGCGACGACGGCAATCACCCCACCAACTCCCGGCACCTCAGCGGAGAGGTTCAGGCCGAGGACGGCAACAGCTGCGAGCGCCGCCCATCCCATGCGCCCGAAAGCCCACGGAACCGTTTCGGCGGGAGGCTCGGACGACATGCCCCGGACTGCCGGCACCACCATCAGCAGCGCTGGCACCACCAGGCCCACGACACCCAGGAAGACCCAGTGCCAGCTGCTCAGCTGGGCCACGACACCTGCGGCGAACGGCCCAACGAGCGACGGGACCACCCAGGACGCGGCGAAGGCGGCAAAGATCTTCGGGTGCAACTCCGGCGGGTACACACGGGCCACCAGCACGTAGAGGGCAACGGTCATCGCACCGCCCCCCAGGCCCTGCACCAAGCGCCCGAGCACCAGGATCTCCATGGTTCCGGCCATGCCGGCGATCAGCAGGCCGGCAACGAACAGTGCCACCGAGGAGTACAGGGGCGCCGCCGGACCCCGACGGTCGGACCAGTTGCCGGCCGCCACCATACCCATCACGCCAGTAGCCAGTGGTCCGGCGAAGGCAAGCGCGTAGAGGCTGGCTCCGTCCAGGTCCCGGCTCACGAGCGGCATGATGGTTGTCACTGCGAGGGACTCGAACGCGCTGAGGAATACCAGCGCGCAGGCCCCCACGGTGGCAAGGAGGTAGGGGCGGCCCAGGATTCCGGCCGTTGAGGTGTCTGAGGTCATGGACGCCAGCCTAGAACCTCAACTAATGTTGAGGTCAATCCAGCACACCCCTACCGGAAGAAGGTCCATGCCCACCGCCCCCGCCCACCGGCCACTGACCATTGGTGAGCTCTCCGAGCGCAGCGGAGTGTCGCCGTCGGCCCTTCATTTCTACGAACGCAACGGGCTTATCGAAGCCGAGCGGACAGCAGGCAACCAACGGCGGTACCGGCGTGACACACTCCGGCGCGTCGCGTTCATCAAGACCTCGCAACGGGTGGGACTGCCGCTTAGGGACATCCGGGAGGCGCTGAACTCGTTGCCCGAAGGACGCACGCCCACCAAGAGGGATTGGAGCAGGTTGTCGTTGCGCTGGCGGGAGGAACTCGACCAACGGATCGCAGCCTTGCAGCACCTGCGCAACGACCTCGACGGCTGCATTGGCTGCGGTTGCCTGAGCTTGAAATCGTGCACGCTGCAGAACCCGTCGGACGAACTCGGTGCGTCGGGCGCGGGGGCACAACGGTGGATGCTGCCGGACTAGCCAAACTGACTGCGGGGCAAAACTGAATGCCGGCTTTGCTGAAACAGCAAAAGGCATTGCCTTCCGCTGCAGCCTCTTGGCACGCTTGGGTCATGACTGAACACACGCACGACGGCGGCACCCACCAGCACGGCCAACCCACCCACGAAGGCGCCCAGCAAGGTGGCTTGAACCTCCATAAGGATGCGGACAACGCCGTGGACATGTGGGACGGCATGTACCGGGAGCGGCCGAAGATCTGGAGCGGGAATCCGAACCCGCAGCTGGTGGCCGAAGCCAAGGACCTGAAACCCGGCAAGGCCCTCGATTTGGGCTGCGGCGAAGGCGGGGACGCTATCTGGCTCGCGAAGCAGGGCTGGACGGTTACCGCCCTGGACGTGTCCGCCGTTGCGCTTGAACGCGCGGCCGCGCACGCCGAGGAAGCGGGCGTCGCCGACCGGATCACGTGGCAGCAGCAGGACCTGACGGAATGGGAGCCGCAGCCGGACTTCGATCTGGTCTCGGCGCAGTTCCTGCATTCGCCCCTGCTGCCGTGGCGTGATTCGGTCACCTCGGCCGCCGGGGCTGTGGCGCCTGGCGGGACATTGCTGGTGGTGGGGCATCACCCGCACGGCCTGCCGTCCTGGAGCCAGCACCACCACGAGGCCGGGCTTTTCTTCACTCCGGAGCAGCTGGCGGGTGCCCTGCGGCTAGATACCGAGCCGTGGTTCGTCCATGTGCTGACAGACCGGGCGCGGACGGTTTCGGGTCCCAGCGGTGAATCGGGCACCACCTTGGACACTGTCCTGAGGGCCACGAAGCGGGCTTAGGCGCCCTCCGGCAGCAGGTCTCCGTAGGGCGGTACGACTGTTCCCGTGGCGGTCGAGTCCGGGTTCAGCATCCACCCCACCCGTTTTGCCGTATTGAGCATCACCACGCTTTCCACCAATTCAATGCCGGGGATCCGCTGCTGGATGGTGAGCTCCATTTCCATGACATCCGCCAGGGATCGCAGCCACATGATCATGGTGAAGTTGGTGCGCCCCGTGGTGGATGCGGAGAAGCGGATGTTGCGGATGGCCCTGAGCTCGGTGGCTGCGGCCTCGTGCTGACCTGCCGGGACATTGGCGAACCATTGGACGGTGATGGGGAAGCCTGAGTACTGCTGGGCTATTTCGCAGCGGAAGGACAGCATGCGGCTGGCCAGGACGCGTCCCAGTTGGCGCTGCACGGTGGCTGGATTCCGGTCCAGCGCCCGAGCGATCTCGGCCGCAGTGGCGCGGCCGTCCCGGGCAAGGAACGGGATGAGCGCCAGGTGCGTCTCCGGCAAGGGCGCCACGACGGTGTCGGGAGAAGAAGGGTTGGCGGATTCAGGTCCCGCCAGCGACCGCAATGCCTGCTGTTCCGCCTTGCTGAGCACATTGAGCCGCCACGCGTAGCCGCTGGTGTGGATCCGTGTACAGAGAGCCGTGTGGTACTTGGTGAGTCCCCGTACTTCCTTGAGCCGAGGCAACACCTGCGTGCTGAACTGTTCCAGGTCCTGGGTGATGACCGTCAGTGTCAGGTCGCGGTTACTGGCAGCTTCTTCCACTGTGATGACCTCGGGCAGTTGCGCGACGGCGGCGGTCACCTCGGGCCTGAGGTGCATTTCGCAGTCGATGTCCACCATGGCCAGGCACATGTCCTTGGGATCACCCATCAGATGCGCCGTGGTCCAGGCAGCGCCCGCAGCCCTCAGGCGGTCCCAGCGGGATGCCAGGGTGGTGGCGTGGACGCCAAGGACGCTGCCGGCGTCGGACCAACTGATCCGGGGCGATATCTGCAAGGCGTTGACCAAACGCAGATCTTCTTCGCTGAGTTCCATGAGCTGATTCTCCCAGGAGCGTGCATGAATCGTGTGTTGCAACCAGAAAAATGCATATTTACAGTTGTTTTCAAGCATGTGAAGCAGGTCACCACAAAATGGCATAAGGAACACATCACCTTATGGATCAGGAGACTTCATGACACTCGCCGCCGACGCCAAAGAACTGCAAGGGGACATCGTCCGCCTCCGCCACGACCTCCACCGCGAACCGGAGATCGGATTGCAGCTCCCCCGCACGCAGGAGAAGGTGCTCAAGGCACTGGACGGACTTCCGTACGAGATCACCCTGGGGAAGGAAACGACGTCGGTCACCGCAGTACTGCGGGGAGGTGCGGCCCACGCTTCGGCTGAGAAGCCCGTGGTCCTCCTGCGCGCCGACATGGATGGTCTCCCCGTGCAGGAGAACACCGGCGTTGACTACACCTCCCGCGTGGACGGCGCGATGCACGCCTGCGGCCACGACCTTCACACCTCCATGCTCGCCGGCGCTGCCACCCTCCTGGCCGAGCGCAGGGAGCAACTGGCCGGCGACGTCATCCTGATGTTCCAGCCGGGCGAAGAAGGCTTCGACGGTGCCAGCTACATGATCAAGGAGGGCGTCCTGGACGCCGCGGGCCGACGCGCGGACACCGCCTACGGGATGCACGTCTTCTCCTCACTGGAGCCGCACGGGCAGTTCGTCACCAAACCCGGAGTCATGCTCAGCTCCTCGGACGGCCTCGTGGTGACCGTGCTGGGCGCGGGGGGCCACGGTTCAGCGCCCCACTCCGCCAAGGATCCCGTCACAGCCGCCGCCGAAATGGTCACCGCTCTGCAGGTGATGGTCACGCGGCAGTTCAACATGTTCGACCCCGTCGTCCTGACCGTCGGCGTCCTGCACGCCGGAACCAAGCGCAACGTGATCCCCGAGACCGCCCGGATCGAAGCCACCATCCGGACCTTCTCCGAGGAGTCCCGCCGGAAGATGATGGAAGCAGTACCCCGGCTGCTGCAAGGTATTGCCGCAGCCCACGGCCTGGAGGCTGACGTGCATTACCAAGAGGAATACCCCCTCACCATCAACAACGACGACGAGACCGCCACCGCCGAAAAGGTCATCGCCGGGATGTTCGGCGAGTCCCGGTACACCCGCATGGCCACTCCCCTGAGCGGTTCGGAGGACTTCTCCCGCGTCCTCGCCGAGGTCCCCGGCACGTTCGTGGGCCTCAGTGCCGTCGCTCCCGGAGCCGACCACACGACGTCGCCGTTCAACCACTCCCCTTACGCCACGTTCGACGACGGCGTCCTCACCGACGGTGCAGCGCTGTATGCAGAGCTCGCCGTATCCCGCATCGCAACCCTCTCCGGCAACTAGCCTCCCCACCCCCTTGGAGAATCACATGACCACCACCGTTGGAACGTCCACGGACGTCAAGGCCCACAAGTCGCATGTGCGGACATTGGTCGGCACCGGCATCGGCAACGCCGTCGAGTGGTACGACTGGGCCATCTATGCCACGTTCTCGCCGTTCATCGCGAGCGCGTTGTTCAGCAGCGCCGACCCCACCTCAGCCGTGCTGTCCACGTTGGCGATCTTCGCCGTCGGGTTCGTTGCCCGGCCGTTCGGCGGGTTCGTGTTCGGCTGGATCGGTGACAGGATCGGCCGCAAGACGTCCATGACCGTCGCTGTGGCACTCGGAGCTGTGGGCAGCCTGCTGATCGGTGTCGCGCCCACGTTCGAATCGGTCGGCGCCTTCGCCTCGGTGATGTTGCTGGTCGCCCGGCTCATCCAGGGCCTCGCCCACGGTGGCGAGCTGCCGTCGTCGCAAACTTACCTGTCCGAGATGGCACCCAAGGAACACCGAGGCTTCTGGGCTACCCTCATCTACACCTCCGGCACCGCCGGAATCCTTGCCGGGACGCTGCTGGGCGCCATCCTCACCGCTGTCCTGAGCAAGGGCGACATGAGCGCCTGGGGTTGGCGCATCCCGTTCCTGATCGGCGGCGCACTGGGCATTTACGCACTGTTCATGCGGGCCAAGATGAAGGAAACCGAAGCGTTTGAGGCCGAAGCTCCGCAGGAGAAGCGCCTGGCCATCTGGCCGCAGATCGTCAAGTACCGCAAGCAGGCCCTGCAGGTCATCGGCCTCACCGTTGGCCTGACGGTTGTCTACTACATCTGGGGCGTCGTGGCACCGAGCTACGCCGCAACCTCGTTGAAGATGGACCGCGGCGCGGCACTGTGGGCCGGCGTGATTGCCAACGTGGTGTTCATCGCGGCGCTGCCGTTCTGGGGCAAAATGTCGGACCGGATCGGACGCAAGCCGGTGCTGATCGCCTCCTCCGCTGGCGCTGCTTTGCTGCACTTCCCCATGACGTGGCTGCTCAAGGACTCGCCGTGGCAGTTGGCGGTGTCGATGTCCGTGATGCTGTTCTTCATCGCCGGCAGCGCAGCGATCGTCCCTGCCGTGTACGCCGAACTGTTCCCGACCCACATCCGCACCATCGGCGTCGGTGTTCCGTACTCCATCTGCGTGGCAGTCTTCGGTGGCACGGCCCCGTACCTGCAGACCTGGCTCGGCACCATCGGACAGGGCTACCTCTTCAATGTGTACGCCGTGATCCTGCTGCTGGTGGGTATCGCGTTCGCTGTCTCCATCCCGGAGACGAAGGGCAAGGACCTGACCGTCTAGCTACTTCGTTGCGAGGCCCGCTCTGCGCGCTATTCCCAAACCCGGGCGGTGGGGACGCAGAGTGGGCCTCGCAACGTTAAACGAAGCGGTCGCGGCCGGCCCGGTAGCCGAAGAAAGCCGCGAGCGAACCGACCACCAGGAACAGGATTCCCGCGGCTGCGAACCCGCCGGTGGCCTGGTGGAGTTGCCCCACCATGAGAGTGCCGACCGAACCAACCCCGTAGCCCACGCCCTGCATCATTCCCGAAAGGTGCGCGGCCGTGTGGGCGTCGCGGGTGCGGACCATGATCATGGTGAGGGCCACTGCTGTGAGCGAGCCTTGCCCCAGTCCGTTGAGGCCCGTCCACACCCAGATCAGTTCAGTGGGACCGAAGATCGTCAGTGCGAAACCACCGCCGGTCATCAACGCCACCACCATATTGATGATCCGTTGATCCTTGAAGCGCGTCGCCAGGGCGGGGGCAAACAGGGAGCCGAGCATCTGCAGCACGATCGACACCGAAACAATGAGCCCGGCCGTTGCACCGTCGATGCCCCGGTCGCGCAGGATCGGCGCCATCCACGCGAACACGCTGAAGGACATCATCGCCTGCAGCACCATGAACATCGTCACCTGCCAGGCCACGGCCGATTTCCAGACGTTCACGCCACCATGGACGACTTGGTGCCTTACCGACGGTTGCTTGACGGCCAGCGGCAGGAACAGCAAAAGCACGACGGCGGCAGGCACCACCCAGAACCACAGCGCCGAAGTCCACTGGCCGGTTGCCGTAAAGACCGGATACGTGAAGCCCGCGCCCAAGGCCGCCGACGCGCAGATCGCTGTGGTGTAGAGGCCGCCCATCAAGCCGAGGCGGTGCGGGAAATCCCTCTTGACCACGCCCGGCAGGAGCACGTTGCACAGCGCAATCGCAGCACCACAGGCCGCCGTGCCCGCGAGAAGCCCCGGGAGATGGCCCACTCCGGGTACGTCCACGGGCCTGAGTAGCAGGCCCGCAGTGAGGACAGCCATGGCGCCCAGGAGCACCCGTTCCGCGCCGAACCTGCGGGCCAGGATGGGGGCAAGGGGCGCGAAGATGCCCAGCAAAGTGACCGGCACCGTGGTGAGGACCACCAGCGACCAACCCGGCAGACCGGCGTCGGACGTTATTTCCGGAAGGACCGCGGAGAAGCTGGAGAAGACCGTTCGGAGGTTCAGCCCGATCAGTACCAGGCAGATGCCCAGGTAGACCAGGCCTCTCCTGCCCCGGAGCTGCGTGGGGCCGGCGGCCGGTTCTTCATCGATCTCTGCATCGGCCGCAATCTCGGGCAGGACGGATTTCTCTGGGTAGCCGGGCATCTTCGAGGAGGTCACACGTCCTATTCTGTCAGCCACGTGTTGGGGGCGCGTGATGGGATCATTGTGACCAGCGCGGGACATCAGTTGCGGGCTAGATCAGGGTGTCGAAGTAACCCCAGCCCACGCCTATGTGCGTGTTTCCGAACAGGCCCGCTCCGAACTCCGAATTCAGGAAGAGCCGCATATCGCCTGTCTCGTCGATCGCCACAATGTCGTTGAGGGGTTTCAGGGCCGAGTACCGGTTTCCATAGAGCGGTTCGTAGACGCCGGCTCCGCTGATTTCGGTCATGAGCTCCCAACCGTGGCCCGCGATCGACGGCGGCTTCCAGCCACCGTTTCCGTCTGCGGGGTACTGGTGCAGGATGCCGGCGCCGTCCCTGGCATAGATGTCCACAGCGCCATCGCCGTCGGTATCGCCGGGGGTGGCGATCTTGTTCATCACGTCCCAGCCGGTCCCGACGCGTGATGGCGTCAGCCAGCCGCCGTCGCCGTCTCCCGGGTATAGATAGAGGTCTCCGGCGGAGTCCCGGGCCAGGACGTCGTTGTTTCCGTCACCGTCGAAGTCCCCCGGGCCAACGACAGTGTCAAAGATGTTCCAGCCCCAGCCAACTTGCCTGGGCGGAAGCCAGCCGCCCTCCCCATCGCCTGGATAGATGTGCAGGGTTCCAGCGCTGTCACGGCCCAGGAGGTCGTTGTTTCCGTCGCCGTCGAAATCACCGGTGGAGAAAACGACGTCGAAAATGCCGAAGCCCCGGCCAACCACTCTTGGTTCTTCGATCGTGTGGTTGTAGTAGGTGCACCCGGCGCCGGAAGGACACATTCGGTATTCGGACGTATAAGCATGCGGATAGAGGACCAACGTGCCGTTATCCGTGCGGCCCAGGAGCTCAAAGTTGCCGCGCCCGGTCCAGCCCATGGAACGGCTGGAGGCAGCGATCGGAGCTGTTTCATCGCTCCGGAAAACTTCCTCTTCGGAGCACACGCCGTGGGCTGTGAACGAAATACGGTTTCCACGGTCTTCGGGGAGCAGTTTCAGGGATTCGCCTTGACGCCCGGCAGGCAGTGGCTCGCCGTTGCTCAGCCACTCCATGACGAAGCCATGCGGGGCCTCAGCTGTGGGCGGGCACACCTGCAGCCCATGGTCGGCGCTGCCGATGGTCAGTTCGGAACCCACGTAGGGCATGCCGAAGATCGGCGGAACCCAATCCTGGTAGTCCGCTGCAGCGGGAGCCGCCCCCAAGGTCGTCGAGCCCAACAACAAGGCGCCCAGTGCCGCCGACTTGAACGCAAATGACCGCAAGCTTCCCATGCTTTCCCCCAAAGACCAGTGAGCGCCTCCAAGACCAGTAAGCGCGTCATTGGAGCCGAGCCTAACACTCCCCCTATTTTGATGGTGATGCTTTGTCCAAAGACAAGCGCCCGGCCCCTCTGCAGAGCCCCCCGCCCGAACCCAAGTATTCTGGAAAGGATGAGTGAAACCCCAGATTCCCCGCGCCCTGTCACCCCCGGCAGCCAGGCTTCCTTCGGTACCTACGGTGGCCGCCCGGTCAGTTTCGTGCGCCGCGGCACACGCCTGCAGGGTCGGAGGCAGGCGGCCTGGGAAGAGCACGCGGAGCGCTGGGCCATCCAGGTCCCCCGTCATGTCGCCAACACCTCCGTGCACCCGGATTACACCTTCGACGCCGAGGCTGTCTTCGGACGGAAGGCGCCCTTGATTGTCGAAATCGGTTCCGGACTGGGCGACGCCGTGGTTCACGCCGCCGAGCAGAACCCGGACAAAGACTTCCTTGCCGTCGAGGTTTACACACCCGGGCTGGCCAACACCATCATCAAGATCAACAGCCGGGGCCTGACCAACGTGCGCGTGGTGGAAGCCAACGCACCCGAGGTCCTCGAATCGATGCTGCCTGCAGGGTCGGTCAGCGAACTATGGGTGTTCTTCCCTGACCCCTGGCACAAGGCACGGCACCACAAGCGCCGTCTCATCCAGCCGGCCTTCGCCTCCGTTGCTGCCAAAGCCCTGCGGAAGGGCGGCTACTGGAGGATCGCCACGGACTGGTCCAACTATGCCGTGCACGTCCGGGAAGTCCTGGCGGGATCCACGGACTTCGAGAACATGCACGAAGGCGAGCGCAGCGGCGAGGAGAGCCCGTTGACGCAAGTGTGGCAGTCCGGCGTCGAATCCGTTGTGGGCGGTGCGCCCGTCAGGGAGGGCCGCGCGCCGGTCAGTACCGAGCACACCGGCCCGAATGAGGGAGTGGACGAAGAAGGCGGCTGGGCTCCCCGGTTCGAGGGCCGGATCCGCACGAGCTTTGAGAACAAAGCGCACGAGGCCGGGCGTATGATCTTCGACCTCACGTACCGCAAGCTTTAGCCAACGGACTTTGGGGGAATCATGAGCTACCAGCCACCGATCGACTACTACCAACAGCCGCAGAGACAAGGCACCCGGGGTCTGGGCGCCGGCATCACCAGCATCGTCTCCGCAGTCTTGTCGCCGATTGCCGCGGTGGTCAGTATTCCCCTTGGGCTTGCGGCCATCGCCTCGTCACTAAGCCGTTACAACCCGGATAACGACGCCTGGTGGATCGGAGCCCTGGTTCTGGCCGGGGTGGCCGTCCTGCTGTCCATTGTGGCCGTCATCAGTGGCCTCATTGCCGTCTTCCGGGCCGGGCGTATGAACGCCGGACGCATCACTGGAATCATCGGGCTGGCGATCATGGCGGTCAACGTCTTCGGCATCGCCTTCATGGTGTTCCTGGTACTCGGATCAGGGCAGGGATTCTAATGCCACAGGTACGCGCGGAACGATTCATCCGTTTGGATCCTGAAACAGCTTTTGCCCTCTCCCAGACAACCGGCGCGTTCCGGCTCAAGTGGGATCCGTTCATTTCCGCGCAGGCATTCATTGATGGTGCCCAAGCAGCCGGAAAGGGTGTGCGGACCCGGACCGTTTCGCGCATGGGATTGAAGATGGTCAGCGAATACGTCTCCTACGCTCCCCCGCGAAATGTGGGCATGACCATGGTGTCCGGTCCGTGGTTTTTTGAGAACTTCGGCGGCGGCTGGCGGTTCACCCCGGACGACGGCGGCACCCGGGCAGTCTGGAAGTACACCTTTTCGTGCCGGCCGGCTTTCATCAAGCCCGTCGCCGAGAGAGTCGGCGGTTGGCTCCTGGGCAGGGAGATCGAACGACGGATCGAAGCGTTCGCCCGTGCTTGCGAGGACCCTGCGTTGGTGGCTGAGTTGAAAGCCCAAGGCGCCGGCGCCTAGCTTCACGGCACCTGGTTTCAAGACACCTGGTTTAGGGCACCTGGTTTAGGGCACCGAAATGGAAGCCACCGTCTTCTGGGCCTCGTCACGCAGCTCAACCCCGGCGATCCCCGCCAACTGAACGGGTGTGGCACCGGTGATCTTGATCCGTCCACTCGGCGTGGCCGTCCAGCCGCAGGTGCGCTCTTCGGCGCCGTCGCGGCCCTTGACCCAAAGATAGAGAGTGCCCTCAAGCGGCATGCTCCGGCCCTCGACTTCAAGCTCAGTGCCCCAGGTCTTCTTGACCATGTCCACCGTCAGCTGCAAACCGCCGTCCGACTGCACCGAATAGCTGGCATCCGGTTTCGGAGGCTGGTTCAACAACGGTCCGGCCAGGAACCCGACCGCGAGGCAAGCAGCGGCGACAGCGCCAACAAAAGCTGCCCACCGGCGTCGTGATTTCCGCCTTCGGACCGCCAGGTCAACCAGGACCTTTTCCGGGAGCGGCTCCGGTTCCATTGCCAGCGGTGCAAGGGGTGCGGCCCCGGCGGCGGTGAGGGCCACCGCGTCGGCAGCGGGCACGGCGTCCAGGAGTGCAGGAAGGCTCGCGAGTTCTTCCAGTTCACGCCGACAGTCAGCGCATGATTCGAGGTGGTCCTCAAACGTGCGGGCTTCGCCGGGTTCCAAACCTCCCAGAAGGTAGGCGCCCAGCAACTGGTGGACGGAGTTGCCGTTCATCGTTCCACCCCCATTTCATCGAGGATTGTTCGGAGGGCCTTCACTGCGTAGAAAGCCCGGGATTTCACTGTTCCGGCCGGAATGTTCAGCTGAAGAGCCGCCTCCACCACTGTGAACCGTTGATAGTGCAAGGCCACCAGGACCTCGCGGTGCTCGACGCTGAGCCGGAGCAACGCCTCTTCCATGAGTACCCGGTTCAGGAGCTCGTCCACGCGTTCGGTGGCTGCGTTGTCCGGGAGGTCGTATTCGCCGGTCTCGTGCGGACGCCTCTGGGCTTTGCGGTAGTTGTCGATGATGACGTTCCGCGCTGTCCGGAAGAGGTAACTGCGCAGGCTTCCCGTGATCTGCGGAGCGTGCTGCCACACCTTGAGGATGGTCTCCTGCACCACGTCGTCGGCCTGATGGGTGTCCGAGGTACAGCTGACGACAAACCTCTTCAGCGCCGTGCCGTGATCGCGGTAAATCGCAGCCACCACGTCTTCGTCCAACGGCATCGGCACCTCCTCGTCCTGTTTCCGCAGCCCTTCGCCTATACGACGCGCCGAGCCCCAAAAAGGTTCAGCAAGCATGAACCATTCTCACCCGTCCGGCGTCGTAGGGGTTAGCGCCGGCCCTCCCGACCGGCTCGTCTCAAGGAGCTGGACATGAAGAACAAAATTGGCTTTGGATTGGGTGCATTGATCGTTGCGGCAGCACTGGCGGGGTGCGGCGGCAGTTCGGGAACAAGTACTTCCGCTCCCCCGTCCGCGGCGTCCTCTTCCCCGGCCGCCAGCACCGCAGCTGGTGCTGAGATGAAAACGGCGTCGTCCAGCGCGGGGCAGATCGTGGTGGACAGCAAAGGGATGAGCCTCTACTTCTTCACCAAGGATGTGAAGGACTCGGGCACCAGCGCGTGCACCGGCGCCTGCCTGCAGGCCTGGCCCGTCTTCACCACGACGTCGGACGCGCCCGGCGTTGACGGCGTCACAGGAACGGTGGGAACCATCGCAACGCCTGACGGGAAGAAGCAAGTCACCCTCAACGGCATGCCCCTGTACTACTACGCCAAGGACAAAGCAGCCGGCGACGTCACCGGACAGGGCGTGGGCGGCGTCTGGTACTTGGTCAGCCCGAGCGGGGAGATGATCAAGGGCGCCGCGGCATCCGGATACTGAGCCCGGTACGGTTTCGCCCGTCCGTTAGACTGCCATTTACTCATTGGGGAGGGAAGATGGCAGCGAAAAACACAGCGAAGACACCGCCAAACCTGGGATTCCTTGCATTGCAGGAGGTCGCTTGGACTTTGGGGCTCATAGCCATGGCCATCAACGCGGCAAACCGCGGCTTTGACTGGATCTGGGTCGGCCTGCTCGTCTGCTGGCAGGCCTCCATAGTTTGGGGTTTCGTCAAGCTCAGCCGGGCCAGGACAAGCTAGCCCCAGAACGCGGGAGCACGTCCAGAACGCCGGAGCGCGCCGAAATCGCCGGAGCGCCACGGCGAATCCGCAGCGCTCCGGCGTTTTCGGCTACATAGGGGCGGTTTAGGCGTCCGCGAATTCCTCAGACTCTTCGAACTCCACGGCCGCGATGATTTCCTTCGTCTCCGGGTGGATCATGAAGGCCTCGTCGTCGTCCTCGATCATGAGGTAGTCCCCGTGGTCGGTGGAGAAGTGCCAGGCGAGGGTCTTCACGCCGTCGTGCTCGTAGTTGGGATCGCCCATGGTGATCTTCTCCAAGGAGTAGCCGGCCACGTCGCACAATTCGCGGATGATGACCTCGAACTCGGGAGCGTTGGCGAGTGCTTCCTCTTCTGCCTCTGCCTGGCGCTCGGCCAGGTCCGGGATTTGGGCCACACGGGCAGCGATGTGTTCCTCGATCTCATCCTCGGAAAGAACCAGGAGCTCGGACTGGTCGCGCAGGTAGGCAGCGTTGAGATCGATGATGTCCTCTTCCTCAAGCAAGGCTTCGAACTCGCCGTCGAGTTCGTCCAAGGCCACAACCGCGGGAACGGGAGTCTCGGACTCATCCAGCTCGCCGTCCAGGTAGGCCTCTGCTTCCTCTTCCGTCAGCGCGTCAAACGCCGCAGCCGTTCGGTTGAAGAGATCCAGGTGCCGCTCAGCGCCCATGGCTTCGAGCCCGGCGCGGACATACTCATCAACTTCCTCACGCTCCGGCGCGGTGAAGACGTACTGGGCAAAACCGCCGGACAGCGCTTGCGTCAGGTAGAAATCCACGAAGTAGCTGTTGAGCGCAGGGAGCGCGATTTCGTCGCTGTTGAGGAGCTCCTGGTACATCTGGTTCACGACGTTGACGTTGGAATCCACAACATCCGCATTGCCGGCTTCGAATCCGGTCTTGTTCAGGACGACGGGGTACTCGTTGGTAGTCATGGGGAATCCTCACTGCTGAAAGCTGATGGTGCTCCGGACACTTTCAACGTACGCGTGGGAGCGGCGCGGCAATCGAGGTTGAGGTTAACGGAGGGCGAAGTTTGGGAGCTGTTTTCTGCTGACTAAGATTGAGCAGATAACCTCCTGCCGAAAGTAGCCCGACGCATGCCGTCCCACACAGACGAATCCTGGGAACTGGCCATTCAGACTCCTGCCATTAACGACCGCTCCCTGGCGGCCGGACTGGCCTATGCCATGGGCAGCCGCGTGAGCGGGATTTCCTTCGACGCGGCAACCGGGCTCCTCCTCGGCAAGGTTCGGGGCAGCGGCCCGCAACCCTATTCGACGTCGGCCAAACTGGTCCGCAAGCCCGCCGGCTGGAGCTGCACTGTGGGTATCTGCAGTTGCCCGGTCCGGAAGGACTGCAAGCACGTCGCCGCGCTGCTCTTCACCGCCGAGGACCACCCCACCATCCGTTCCCAGCTCCTGTCGCAGGCGCCCGGAATCCAAACGTCGCGGCACGGCGCCATGGAACAGGGCGGCTCGGCCCGGCCTGCCTGGGAACAAGCCCTCAACAGGCTGATCGCCAAGCCCGGATCCGCACCCAGCGCGGCAGGAATCCCGCTCGCCCTCCAATTCGAAATTGAAGAGCCCGCGGCCCACTTCTCCTACACAGGACGCCGCGACCCCATGCGCAGCGTCCGCCAGCTCAAGGCCCGCCCCGTCATGATGGGCGCCAAAGGCAAATGGATCCGCGGCGACGTGTCCTGGAACAACCTCAGCTACATCAGCTTCCGGCGCGAGTTCAATGAAGTCCACGTCGAGTGGCTCCAAACATTCCTGGCCGCGCACGGTTCCAGCAACGGACGCCAGCAACCCTCCGGGGCGATGTGGCTGAGCCTCAACGACTTCGCTGCCAAGAACCTGTGGACCCTCCTGGCCGACGCCGCGAAAGCCGGCATCCCCCTCATCCACTCCGCTGGGAGCGAGCCCGTCCGCGTCGAGACCCAGTCCGCCGTCGTCGGACTTAGTTTGGCGCGCCTTGACGCGGACGGAACCGAAAGCACAACGCCCGACGGCGGGCTGCAGCTCGCGCCGTCCGTTACCTTGGGCGGGGAAGCGGTGGACCCGGGAACCGTTGGCTTCCTGGGAAAGCCGGCCAACGGCATCTTCTTCACCCACGCCGGCGACACCCTGCCCGGCGTGCCACAGCAGAAGAACCTGATCACCCTCGCACCGATCGAGGGCGGCATCAGCGACGAGCTGCTGGAATTCGTCACCGACGGCCAGACACTCCAGATCCCGGCCGAAGACGAAAGCCGCTTCCTCACCTCGTTCTACCCCAAGCTGCGGCAATCGACGCCAGTGCAGGCCGCTGACGAGTCCGTCGAACTGCCCACCTTGGCTGTCCCCACCCTGTCCCTGCTGGCCAATTACGGCAACGACCACAAGGTTCGGCTGCACTGGGAGTGGCACTACAAGTCCGGCACCCTCGTCACGGCCCAGCCACTCTGGCGCCACCCCGACGACCGCGGCTACCGCGACGATCCCGAAGAAGCCCGCATCCTGGAGTCACTCGGCCGGCCGTGGGACGTGGTCCCGGCGCTCGCCGAGTCCGCCACCGGCGGCTGGGGTGCTCCGCGCCTGGCAGCTACCGCTGAACTGGGTGGACTGGACACACTGGCATTCACGGAAGAGGTGCTGCCCGCGCTCAAGGACCTGCCCGACGTCGTCGTTGAAACATCCGGCGACATCGCCGACTACCGCGAAGCCGCCGAAGCGCCTGTTGTGTCCATCTCCACCAAGGAGACGGCCAGCGGCGACTGGTTCGACCTCGGTATCGTCATCACACTCGAAGGCGAACCCGTCTCATTCGCCGCCGTGTTCTCGGCACTCGCAGCCGGGATGAGCCGCATGCTGCTGCCCAGCGGCGCCTACTTCTCGCTGGATCTGCCCGAACTCCACCAGCTGCGGGCCCTGATCGACGAAGCCCGTTCCCTGCAGGACAACCCGGACAACAAGGACGGCACCCTGCAGATCAGCCGTTTCCAGGCCGGGCTCTGGGACGAGTTGGCGCAGCTGGGGATCGTGGATGAACAGGCCGCCGCGTGGCGCGAGGCCGTAGGCGGACTGCTCGACGACGGCGTGACCGGACTGCCGCTTCCGGCCGGACTTAACGCTGAGCTTCGTCCGTACCAGCTCGAGGGTTTCAACTGGCTCAGCTTCCTGTACAAGCACAGCCTCGGCGGTGTGCTCGCCGACGACATGGGCCTGGGCAAGACCGTGCAGGCAATCGCGCTGATCTGCGCGGCGAAGGACCTGGCCGCTGAGACAGCGACCGCTGCGCAGGGTGCCTCTGCTGACGTGATCCCCCGGGCTCCCTTCCTGGTGGTTGCGCCCACCAGTGTTGTCAGCAACTGGGCACTTGAAGCGGAGCGCTTTGCCCCCGGGCTGGTGGTCCGCACCGTTGGTGAGACTTTCGCCAAGAGCGGCATGGCGCCGTCGGAAGCACTGACGGGTGCCGACGTCGTCATCACCTCGTATGCGCTCTTCCGCATTGACTACGATGCCTACGCCTCGTTCCAGTGGGCCGGGCTGATGCTCGACGAGGCCCAGTTCGTGAAGAACCACCAGTCCAAGGCGTACCAGTGCGCTCGGAAGCTCCCGGCAAGGTTCAAGCTGGCCATCACGGGTACCCCGCTGGAGAACAACCTCATGGAGTTCTGGGCACTGACCTCCATCGTGGCGCCGGGCCTGTTCCCGAGCCCCAAGAGGTTCGCCGAAAACTACCAAAAGCCCGTGGAGAAGAACGGTGACTCCGCGCAACTGGGCAAGCTCCGGCGTCGTGTCCGTCCGCTCATGATGCGCCGCACCAAAGAGCAGGTCATCAAGGACCTGCCGCCGAAGCAGGAACAGGTCCTTGAAGTGGTGCTGAACCCGCGGCACCAGAAGGTCTACCAAACGCATCTTCAGCGCGAACGGCAGAAGATCCTGGGACTGATCGACGACGTCAACAAGAACCGCTTCACGATCTTCCAGTCCCTGACCCTGCTCCGGCAGCTGAGCCTGGACGCCTCGTTGGTGGATTCCTCGCTGTCCGGCGTGCGCTCATCCAAGCTCGACGTGTTGTTTGAGCAACTGGAGGACGTGATCTCCGAGGGCCACCGCACGCTGATCTTCAGCCAGTTCACCGGCTTCCTTGGGAAGGTCCGCGAGCGCTTGGACGAGGAAGGCGTGGAGTACTGCTACCTCGACGGCAGCACCCGCAACCGCGGCGACGTCGTGAGCGAGTTCAAGAACGGTTCAGCACCGGTGTTCCTGATTTCGTTGAAGGCCGGCGGCTTCGGGCTCAACCTTACCGAGGCCGACTACGTGTTCCTGCTGGATCCTTGGTGGAACCCCGCGTCGGAGGCACAAGCCGTGGACCGCACGCACCGCATTGGACAGGCCCGGAATGTGATGGTCTACCGGCTCGTCGCGAAGGACACCATCGAAGAGAAGGTCATGGCGCTGAAGGCCAAGAAGTCGCAGTTGTTCGCGGATGTAATGGAAGGCGACGCGTTGGCCGGCGGATCGTTGACCGCTGAGGACCTGGCTGCGCTGTTCGCGGAGTAGGGGCGGGGCGCTGTCAGGTGCGATTTCATGCTTTCTCCCGGTCGGCGCCTGCCGGAGTCCCGGTGACCGTGATGTCCACGTCTTCCTCCACGCTGAAAAGACGTTGCCCGACGCCGTTGACGTAGACCCACATTCCGCTGCCGTCCGGCATGACAGCCACGACCACACCGGGGTTGGGGGCGCCACCGGCGAGCCTCACTTCGACTTCATCGCCCGGCAGGAAGTACTCCCACGCCTTGTAGTAGCGCACCGGCAAGGCGTCCGGATCCGCCATCACGAACACCGTGCATTTCTCCATTGCGAACCGCCCCCTTACTTTCCCGCCTAATTAGCAGTGCGGCCAAGAGGCAGAACGTGACGGCGAAATCAGTCGTCCAGTCGGACACCCCGCAGCAGCAGCGTCGTCCCGCCCACGGCAACTGCGGACGCCAGGAACACTCCGGCCGCACCCATTCCGACGGCTACCACGCCGATGGCGCTGGGCAGCACCACTTGGCCAACCCTGTTGCCCGCCAATCTCAAGGCCAGCGCGCGACCCCGTTGGCCGGCGGGGGCCTGCGCTGAAAGCCACGACATGGTCAGGGGCTGCCCGATTCCCAACCCCAGGCCCAGGAACGCCATGACAACGAACAGCAGCCAGGCCGGCATCGGAATGGCCGCCACTGCCAGGGCCACGGTGGAGATGGCCAGGCTCAGGACCAGCAGCTTCATACGTCCCAGCTTGCGCGACATGCTGCCGAGGCCGATGCGGGAAACCATGGAGAACAACGCACGGACAGTCAGCATCAGACCCACGGTGGCCGCCGTCAGGCCGCGTTCGGCGCCGAGGGCGGGAAGATAAACGACGGTCAGGTCGACGACGGCCAGAACCGTCGCGCTCGTGGCAAGCGCCCGGGCGACGCCCGGTGTTCTCAGCAACGCGATCGCCCCGCCCTTGGGCGCGTTCCTGGCTTTGGCCCTGTTTGTCCGGCCGCTGACTTTGCGGGAAATCACGAACGTGGTCAAGAACAGCACCAGGCTCATGCCGACCGAAAGGATGAAGATGGCCTCTGTGTTCGGGTGCACGGTCGCGCCGCCCACCACTGAGATGGCCAACGGTCCGAGGGCCTGGCCCAGTGAGGCGGCGAACGTCAGATACCCGAATGCCGAGTCCAGGCGCGACGACGCCGCGTTGTTCGCCACTACCGCCTGTTGGCCTACCACGCACGCCAATTGCCCCGCCCCAAGAAGCGCTGTGCCGGCCACCAGCGCAGCCACCGACGTTCCCCAAAACAGCAGGAAAGCAGAACAACCAAGAACGACGGCGGCCCCGATCGCCATGAGGCGGCGCTCACCCAATCTGTCCACAAGCCCGCCGATTGGCAGCGCCAGCAGCAACGGGAAAACCGCATAGCTGGCTGCGAGGACACCCAACGCAAACGCCGGAACATCAAGTTCAAGGGCCCGATAGGTGGCAGCAGGGCGGACCAGGAAGGTCACTGCCTGGATCAATGCCGAGTGGACAAGCAGTGCCGTGGACGAGCGTCGGCCCAGTTCGCCGATCATTGGACGTCGAGGCCCTTGTGGGAAATGACCCGCAACGTCTCGTCGCGGGCACCAATGACGTGGTCGAAGGCAACCCGGGCCGCCTTCTCCGCGTCCTTGGAGGCAATGGCGTCCACCAGTAGCCGGTGATTGGCGAGCGCCTCTTCACGACGTTCGGGGGCGTTGTTGGTGAAGTACCGGTACCGTTCAACCTGGCTGGCGATCTGCTCATGAAAGCGCTGTGCCCAGGAGTTTCCGGCGATTTTGGCGATGGCGGCGTGCAGGGCAACCCCGTACTTCATGGCTTCATCGGCAAAGTCCACCAACGCGGCATTGCGGGCCACGATCCCTTGAAGCTCTTCGAGGTCATTTGCAGTGGCATTGGCGCTTGCTTCCCGTGCCATGAGGGACTCCAAGGCGGCCCGGACGTCGTACAACTCGGAAATGGCTTTCTCGTCCAGCAGCGGAACAAGCACTCCACCAGTGGTTTGCTGCTCAAGCAGGCTTTCGGAGATCAGCCGACGGATCGCTTCCCGGAGCGGGGTCCGGCTGACCTGGAGCTCCGTGGCCATTGCCGGCTCGTAGATGCGTTCACCTGGTTTGAGTTCGAGGCTGAGGATTCGCCGCTTCAGCTCGTTGTAAACGAGGTGCGCTCCAGTGTTCCGGGGTTGTGGATCTGCCAAAATTGCCGCCGCTGTTCAGAAGGTCGTCCAGAAGGTTGTCCAGAAGGTGTACTTGTATACATCTATACATTGCAACCGTCACCCAAAGCAATGCGGAGGTCAGCCGCGCACCCAGCGGTACGGCGTCGTCGTCGAAACCTTAACCAATCCCGAGCGTTCCAGAATCGGGCGTGAGTACTCGGTCGAGTCGCTCTGGATAAATGCTTTGCCCTGAGCCAATGCTGACTGGGCGCGGCGGGCAGTGAGTGCCCGGTAAACCCCGCGGCCACGCCACTCCGGACGGGTTGCACCTCCCCAAATACCGGCAAATTCGGTTCCGGCCACGGGATCGAGGCGCCCGGCACTGATGACGCGACCCTCCGCCTCGGCGACCCACAGTTCCATGGTCTCGTCCAGTGACATCCGATGCAGCAGGGCATCCGCCATGTCGTTCGAAGCCGGCTCGCCGAAGACTTCATCCTGCATCGCTGTCATCGCCCGCACGTCCGGTTCGTCGACGACGCGACGCAACGTCACGCCGTCGGGAAGCGGCACGTCCGCACTCAACGCCTGGGCTTCGCCGATCATGATCGACTCAGGCGGATCAGCGGTGAAGCCCATATCGACAAGTGCTTCGTGGAGTCCGGGGGCGTCATCATGCCCGCGCGTCTTCCACTCGACCCGGCTGATTCCGGGCTGGTCTTCGAAATAGGCGATCGCTTCGGCAACCAGGCGACGAATGCCATCCCGGCCCGCCCCGCCCAAGTCCCGGTAAGTGATGAACCCGCGCCCACCCATGAATGTGGCCAGCCGGAGCGGACCATTCCCGGTGACCGTGAGGGCGTCCGAAGTCTCCGCATCCGTGCGAAGCTGCTGGTCATAGGCTGCGAGAAGGCGCTTTTTTGCGTCGGGTTGGGTCATTCGGAGAGCCTACTGCAACCGTTCCGGAACTTGGGTAGCCCGGTTCGTTGGATCGCTGCCAAAGATGCCGCGCGCCGCATCGAATCTGCAGCCACGCATCGAAACGGCTGGCGTGGGCGCAGCAAAAAACGCTCCCCCACCATCAAGCCCGCGGGAGCATCAGGTGGGAGAGCGTTGGAAGCGGGAGTACTACTGTCCAGCGGTGCAGAGCTGGCCGAACTTGGCTCCGGCTTCCTGGAAAGCGGTGGTCAGTTCACCCATCCGTTCTTCGTTCGGGTTCTCCTTGGACTGCTCGTCCAGGTATTCGAGGATGGCGGTGACCACGGGCTTCATTTCGTCGGACGCCACGGACTCAATTGGCCGGACAGCGTTCGCTGCACGGGTGGAAAGGGTCCGGCTCGGGTTTTGCGAGATGCCGCCGGCCGCGGCGACGTTCACGCGGTCGCAGGTTTCCTTGGTGGTCAGCTGCTGCTGAGCGGAACAAGCGGAAGCCGAGACAAGCAGCCCGGCAGCGATCAGGACAGTGGTGAGTTTCTTCATGATTCCCTCAGTGGTCGACGTCCCTTTGATTGTAAACAGAGCAGAGCCGAGCCCACGCATCGAACCCTGCTTAGAGACAGGATCCGGGCTGCCCTAGGCTGGGGGACATGGCGATCATACACAAAGCAAACCTGTCCCCCACCAAGCTCGAAATCATCGCTGACTATCTGCCGACGCAGCCGTGGTTCATCCAGGACGGTACCCCGGAACTCATCGGCGCCTACCGCTTCGACGATCCCGCCGGCGAGGTCGGCCTCGAAACACATGTGGTGGCTGCGGGCGAGCGGATCTACCAGGTTCCCCTCAGCTATCGCGGACACGAGTTGGGTGGCGCCGAGGAATGGCTGATCGGCACCATGGACCATTCGGTCCTCGGCAAGCGCTGGGTCTACGACGCCTGCGCCGACCCTGTTTACGTTAAGGCCCTGGCCACGGCCATCCTCACCGGCCAGGAAGAGGCGGCCCTGCTGGTAGAGGGCGAGCCCGAACCCCGACCCAGCAGCGTAACGGTCAAGGGCAGCGGAACGCTCGACGGCGGCGTGCCCGACTTGAGTGCATCGGCGCCGGTATCGGGGAGTGGCGTGACCATCATTAATGCAGGCGAGCTGCGGTTGAAAGTGACCCGAGTGCTGGATGTGGCAGCCGACGCATCAGCGACCACCGCTGCGGCACCGGAACTTCACCACGAGCTGATCCTGAGTGGACAATGGGCCGGCCTGGAGAAGCCCGTGGAGCTGGCTGCGGTGATCCGGGACTAGCTTGCCCCGTCGGATGTAACGCTCCTTCCCGGTTACCACGGGCCTGGCCACTGCCCCCGGGTTTCGGCTGCAGCGCTGCGCCGGGTACCCGGGATTTATCCCCTTGCCGGGCTGGGTAACCGGGCAGGAGCGCTGTGCCTGTTGCGTGCCGCGCCCACGGCGTAGGCTGGCTCACGGGGCCATCTCTCCGTTAGGGGCGCACAATGTACAAACCGCAGAGCATCTTTCCTGCAGTCCAGGATCTCGCGCGGGAATGGGTAACGCACGCGGCAGACGGAACCAGCTCACAGAGCGACGCCGTAGTGCGCTGGGCTTTGGCCAGGATCAACCACGCCGATGTCCCTTCCGTGGTTCATGGCGTCATGCTCACACTGACCGGGAACAAGAAGACAGCCAAAGAAGCCCAACGCACCGCTGCCAAGGCCGTGAAGAGGGCTACGCGTGCGTTGTCCCGTCAGACCAGGAAGCCCACCCCACGCCCCTGGGGCTGGTTGATTGCGCTCTTGGCGGGCGTCGTCGGTGCCGGCGCCGTCCTGGCTTGGCGGACGATGATGCCTCCCGGCGAACCTGAGCCCGTCAAGAATCCGGAGAACCCGGTTCAGCCACCTGTACCGCCGGTTCCCTGACAGTCCTGCGTCTGCGGGCAGTCCTGCGTATGCGGGCTCCACGGTCCGCCGATTGCCGGACCGTCTGGCCATTTGGCCACGCTAAGCCGCGGGGCCTTGTCCATGCCGGCCAACGCGCCGCCGGAACGGCGTCCCGGCAAATAGCAGATACGCGCCTGATCCAGCCAACAGGAAGCCCACCACACCCAGCACCAACAGTTGGGTGATGATCCCGGCGATCACCATGACGAAGCCGCAAAGCACGGCAAGGACCCCAAAGGTCGTGCGGGCCTTCGCTCCCCGAAGGCGGCCCGACATCAGCTCATGCGCGAGGTCTGGATCTGTCGCAGCCAAGTCCTGCTCCAGTTCTTCCAGGCTCCTGCGCTCTTCATCCGACAAGGACACCGGACTCTTCCTCACCACGCGAGCAGGCTTGCCTGTCCCGGCATCGCTGCTCATTTACCGGCACGGACGCTGCTTGCCGTGCTCTGACTTCATTATCTTCCCGATCCGGCCATCCAGCCACTGCCCCGGCAGGCGGGAATCGGGCCGTGAATCACGGGTGAAGGGGTCGCGGATCCGGCGGGTGAAAAGTAGCGCACAGACACGGCGATACAGTGGCAGACTGAGTGGGTGTTCTCCTGACCATTCCTACAACGGACAACGAACCACTGATCGGAAGGTTGCGTCTTCCCATGGCCCACAAATCGACCGTCACGCCGACTCCCAAAGCAAAGGTTCACGCCCCACGAAACCGCAAACGCGGGCGAACACTGTTGCTGATTGCAGCTGGCCTCGTCGCCGGGATAGCAGGCGGGGCTTTCGCTGTCCGGATGCTGGTGCCACCCGGCGAACCCGAGCCGGCCAAGGACCCTTTGCGCCAGCCCCCGGAGATCCTGCCCCGGGAAGAGCCGGTAGAGATCTCAACGAGGATGCGACCAGGCGAATGGACTGAAGAGTCGCTTCAGGCCCACATTGAAGACTACCGGCGCCGGATCCGGGAAATGGGCGCCAAGGAATCACAGATCATTACAAACGTGGCGCGCACGGAAGCGGGCGCTGCGCGGGTAGTGGTCAGTTGGGACCGGACCCGGGACTAGCTCCCTTTCCGACGCACGTCCCCGTATTCAAGGGACCACGACGACAGTCACCTCCACGTCGCCGGTAGCCTTCGCGCCCTCGCGCCGAGGCCTTTGAGGCCCTGCCCTGCCCTCCCGTACCCTGCCCTGCCCTGCCCTGAACGCAGTCAGCGGAGACACATCCACGTGCTGCTCCCTGGATGAGCGCGCCCAAAAACCACCAGGCAGCGTCATGAACGGGCGCGATACCGCACTTAACCTGCCATAACCCCTGCCGCCATCCACCCGTCGACATTTCCACCGCGCAAGAACGCGTGTTGACCTGCATCACAAAATCCGCAAGAATCGGTCAAGTCAAAAGATCTTAGTACTAAGACAATTGGTACTGAGTAAATTCACGTCAAGCCACTTTGGATCCTTCCTCGTGCTTGGCCACCCTCGACGCGACAGGAAACACACGGATGCGGAAGACTCTCCTTGCATCGCTTGCACTTGTGAGCGCTCTTGGCATGACCCTCACGGCTTGTGGACAGCCGGCCAGCCAAGGTGGCGGCACTGCAGACGGGAAGCTGGAAAAGACCAGCTTGAATGTCGGCGTGCTTCCTCTTGCGGACTACGCCGCCGTCTATTGGGCGAAGGACCACGGGTACTTCGACAAGGCCGGCCTGGATGTCACTCTGACACCAATCCAGGGCGGACCGATCGGTATCCAGCAGGCCGTCGCCGGCCAGCTGGACCTCAGCTTTTCCAACACCGTCTCTTCCGCCATCGCGGTTGAGGGCGGGGCCCCGGTCACCACGGTGGTCCTGACGAGCAGTCTAGGACCACAGTCCCTCGGCGTCTTCGTCAAGGCTGACTCGCCCGTCAAAGCAATCACCGACCTCGACGGCAAAACGATCGGCATCAACACCACCAACACCATCGGTGACGTAACTTTCCGGAACCTCGTTTCCTCTCAGGGGCTCAATGTTGAGCCCTCATGGGTAGAGGTTCCGTTCAATGAAATGATCGCCGGCGTGCAAGCGGGATCCATCGAGGCCGGCTACCTTCCGGAGCCCTTTGCTTCGGCGGCCGAAAAGGCGGGCCTGCGGCGCGTCGTCGACCTTTCCAGCGGCCCCAACGCCGGCCTTCCCATCTCCACCTTCGTGGCGAGCAACAACTTTGTTAAGGACAACCCCGACACCACGGCGGCGTTCGTTGATGCCGTCTACGCGGCGGGCAAAGACATCACCGGCAAGGAAGCCGACTTCCGGCAATGGCTGCCAAGCATCGCCAAAGTGCCCGCGGAAGTTGCCGGCACCATGGCCCTTCCCCACTTCGAAACCGCCATGAGCGTGGAGAAAGTCCAGTCTGTGGCGGACATCCTGATCAAGCAGGACATCATCAAGAAGTTTGATGCCGGCAAGTCCACCTACACCACGCCGGGGAAGCAGTGAGGCTCCTCCGGGCCCCCATCGGCCACACCAGGATCTTCGTCCTTGGTGTCCTCGGGACTCTCGGGATCCTGGCGGTGTGGGAGCTCCTGCTCCAGAGCGGGGCGATCTCCAAGCCTGGCCTTCCCGTCCCCACCCGCGTCTTCGGTGAAGCTGCGGGGCTGGCGGCCAACACCGTCTTTCTCAACCAAATGGTCACCACCATTGGTGAGTGGCTGCTTGGGCTCGGAGTCGCAGCCGTGGCCGGCGTCCTGCTCGGAGGCCTGATGGGCGCCTTCCCGAGGGTATTCGTGGCGTTTGAATATCCCGTGGAAGTCTTCCGAACCCTGCCGTCGATCGCCGTCGGACCCATCCTCGTGCTGTTGCTTGGCGCAGGCGTGGCACCCATCGCCATCACGGTAGCCCTGTCCAGCGTGTGGCCCATTCTCCTCAACACGATGTACGGCGTCCGGGGCACCGACGCCACTGCCGTGGCTACCGCCAAAACATTGGGCGTCGGAACGTTGGGACTGCTGATGCGCATAAGGCTCATGAGTGCCCTGCCCTTCGCTTTCACCGGCGTCAGGGTGGCAGCTTCCATCGGGTTGATCGTGACAGTCAGCGCCGAGTTGCTGATTGGCAGCGGACAAGGAATCGGCGGCTACATCCTTCTCGCCAGCACCAACGCCGGGAACCTGGACGCCGTGTACGCCGCCACTCTCATCGCCGGGGTTCTCGGCGTCCTGATCAACACCGCCTTCGCAGTCGTGGATCGAGCAGCCTTCAGTTGGAAGAAAGGACTGGCACAATGACCACCGCCGTTAAGTCGCGTGCACCGCGAACGCATGGCCCGGGCATCACAGGTGAGCGGATATTCCTGCGGCTTGTGGTTCCCGCCGTTCTCGTTGGCATTTGGTGGGCGCTGTCCGCTGGACCGGGCACGGGCCTGTTTATTGCCAGTCCCTGGGCGGCGCTCGTGCGCGCCGGCGAGGAGTTCCTCAGCCCCGACATCTCATCGCTCTTCCTGGGCGAGGCTACCTTCCAGCACCTTATTCCGAGCCTCGCCAGGGCAATGGCAGGCCTGGCCCTGGCAACAGCCGCCGGGGTGGCGGCCGGCATTGCGTTGGGTTCCGTTCCCGTGCTGGCTTCGCTCTTCCAGCCCCTGATCCACCTTGGCCGCTCTCTTCCCAGTCCAGCACTGCTGGGAGTGTTCTTCCTTCTGTTCGGAACCGGGGATAGCCCCAAGATCTTTCTCATCGCTTTCGGCGTTGTGTGGCCCATTCTGTTCAACACGATCGACGGGGTGAACTCGATCGGCCATCAACGGCTTCAGGCAGCGGCGGTCTTCAAAATCCGCCCCTTGGATGTGCTCTTCAACGTCATCCTGCCCGGCGCCTCGCCCAAAATCTTTGCTGGTGTACGGACATCGTTGTCGCTGTCCCTCATCATCATGATCATTTCGGAACTACAGAAATCCAAGAACGGACTGGGTTACCTCCTGGTCACCACACAGCGGACCTTCGACTACACGAATTTCTGGGCCATCCTGATCGTCCTTGGTCTCCTGGGCGTGGCTCTCAATGTCTTATTCCACATCGTCGAACGCCGGGCTTTGTCCTGGCACCGAGGAGCGACACAACAACATGACTAGCGCAACCAGCACAGAGCAGGCCATTGAACTCGAACTGCAGGCGGTAACCAAATCCTACGGACAGAATCTGGCCGTCAAGAGCATCACAGCAAGCATCCCCCACGGGAAGATCAGCGTCATCGTGGGCCCCTCGGGCTGCGGTAAATCCACACTCCTGCGCATCATCAGTGGCTTGGATACCCCCACCCAGGGAACCGTGACCTTCAACGGCAAACCCGTCAAAGGTGTGCCCGACGGACTCGCTATGGTCTTTCAGGACTACTCACGTTCCCTCTTTCCCTGGATGCGCGTCGATAAGAACATCGCTTTTCCTTTGCGGAGCGTCCCGGTGGAAGAAAGACGCCAAAGAGTACAAGAGGCGATCGACGCGGTGGGACTCACTGGCAAGGAAAAGCTATACCCGTGGCAAATGTCCGGCGGAATGCAGCAGCGTGCCGCCATCGCGAGGGCACTGGCATCGAACCCCAAGCTCTTGCTGATGGACGAGCCGTATGCATCAGTGGACGCCCAGACACGGTCCGATCTTGAGGACCTTTTGCTGGATATCCACGCTTCCTTGGGGGTGACGGTCCTGGTCGTGACCCACGACATCGACGAGAGCATCTACCTGGCGGACCACGTCATAGCCCTTTCAGCGCCTCCAAGCGTTGTCGCAGAGACGGTGGAGGTGGACCTTCCCCGGCCAAGGGATCAGGTGGCTACCAAGCAGGAACCCCGGTTCGTGGAGCTTCGTGCCCACGTCGCGTCCCTGCTCCGCAGCCATTGAGGCCGGCCAGGCAGTGGACCTCCCCTTTCGCACCATCAATGACGGACGGAACTCGATCATGAACCCCGACAAAACCGGAGCTGCGCCGAGCAATACGATGCGCCCCTCCCCTGCAACACCCGATGAGATTTACGTCGGAGGCACGTGGCGGCAAGGAGCCGGAAAGCTCATCGAGTCAATCGATCCAGCCACGGGCGCGTGCTTCGCAACGTTGCACGGAGCCACGGTCGATGATGTCGATGCCGCCGTCCAGGCAGGCTTGAAAGCGGTCGAGAACAGTGGTTGGGCGCGGATGCTCCCCCACGAACGGGCCACAGTGCTGCATCGGATCAGTGACGCCATCCTGGACAATGCGGAAAGAATTGCTGAGCTGCAAACCCTCGACACCGGAAAAACGCTCGCTGAAACCCGCGCCCTCGCCGTCAGTGCCGCGGGCACCTTCCGCTTCACGGCGGCTGCCTTGGAAACTTTGGAGGACGCTCTGACTCCCTCCCGCGGCGACTACCTTTCTGTTTCGATGTACGAGCCCGTGGGCGTGGTGGGCGCCATCACGCCGTGGAACTCGCCGATCGCCAGCGACGCCCAGAAGGTTGCGCCAGCCCTTGCGGCAGGCAACGCCGTGATCATCAAGCCCCCGGTGTGGGCGCCCTGGGTTTCGCTCCTCTTGGCCCGCATTTGTGACGACGCCGGCCTGCCGCCCGGGCTGCTCTCCGTACTGCCGGGACCGGGACGGACGGTGGGTGACGCTCTGGCGCGCCATCCGCAGGTCGGCAAGATCTCGTTCACGGGCGGCACCTCCACCGGACGGACCCTGGGCGCGGTTGCCGCTGAAAAGATCATGCCCATCACGTTGGAGTTGGGCGGCAAGTCGCCCACCATTGTGTTCGCCGATGCCGATCTTGACCAGGCCGTGGCCGGCATCCTGTACGGAATCTTCTCTTCGACCGGCCAGAGTTGCATTGCCGGTTCGAGGGTCTTCATCCAACGTTCGATCTTTGAGGAAGTCCTGAACCGGCTTGTCGATGGGGCCAAACGGCTCCGCGTTGGTCCCGGTTCCGATCCTGCCACGCAAGTGGGCCCCATGGTGACGCACGAGCACAGGGACAGTGTGGCTGCCATGGTGGACGCTGCGTGGCGGGATGGGGCCACTGTGCTCTGTGGTGGCGGGCCTCCGGAAGATGAGGCACTGCATGCCGGAGCCTACTTCCTGCCAACCATCCTGAGCGGGGTGTCGAATTCGGCCGCCATTTGCCAGGAGGAGATCTTTGGACCGGTGGCAGTGGTCCTGCCTTTCGACGACGAAACCGACCTCGTCCGGGAAGCAAACGACACCGTCTTTGGTCTCGCGTGCGGTGTTTGGACGAGCGATTATCGCCGCGCATGGCGCACAGCCAAAGCCATCCAGGCGGGAACGGTGTGGATCAACACTTACAAGCAGTTCAGCATCTCGACGCCGTTCAGCGGGTCCAAGGAAAGCGGGCTGGGCATCGAAAAGGGCCGCGAAGGCATCCGCTCCTATATGCGGCAAAAGAGCATCTACCTGGACCTGTCCGGTAAGCCCATCGACTGGGCGGCCCAGCAACCCGCCGTCGAACAATAATGAAAGGCACTTCAGTGAGCACCAGCCCTGCACGCCGCACTTTGCGTGTACACCAGAAAAAGTGGGAGGCCGACGGCGTCACCAGCCTCACGTTGACCGACCCGTCAGGAGCCCCTCTTCCCTCGTGGGTTCCCGGGGCACACCTGAGCCTCCGCCTTCCCAATGGACTCACCCGGGAATATTCACTGTGTTCGGATCCGTCGAGTTCAACGTCATGGACGGTGGCCGTGCTCCGCACCCCCGACTCCCGTGGTGGAAGCAAGTTTGTTCACGAGAACCTCCCAGTGGGCTCGTTGCTTGACGTGGAGGGTCCCCGGACGAACTTCTCATTGGAGGAGGCCGGAAGCTACGTACTGGTGGCAGGTGGGGTGGGCATAACGCCAATCATCGCCATGGCCCGCCAGCTGGAAAGTGATGGCGCGGACTGGTCTCTCCTTTACACTGGCCGGTCCAGGGCCACCATGGCGTTCCTGGATGAAATAGCCGGCATGCCGCAGGACCGTGTGACAGTCCATGCGGATGACGAAGCCAATGGCACCTTCGCGGATATTGCCGGTGCGGTAGGTTCCCTCGACGCAAATGCGCTCGTCTACGTGTGTGGTCCGGAACCTCTCATGAAAGCCGTTGAAGCTGCCCTCGAAGACCCCTCCCGGCTCAGGCTGGAGCGGTTCAAGGCCCCGGTCCCTGCTTCCACGACCGCCGAGGAGAGTACCGGCTTTGATGTCGTGTGCAAGAGCACCGGCCAGCGCATCGCTGTCGGCCCCGACATCTCGGTCCTGGATGCCCTCAACCAGGCCGGAGTCGACGTCCCGAGTTCCTGCACGGAAGGAATTTGCGGCACGTGCGAGGTGGGTGTTGTCGAAGGCGACGTCGACCACCGGGATTTCCTCCTGAGCCCAGCCGAACAAGCCGAAAGCAGATCCATGTTCGTCTGTGTTTCCCGTTGCCGCTCACGGGAGCTCGTCCTGGACCTCTGATCCTCAATCCGCCCACCCAACTCAATCCGGAAGGTTGTCCATGACTTTTTTCGCCGCTGAACCCGTATGCAAGCTCCGATCGCTCCGATCGGTTTCCCTCAAGGTCCCCCGGGCCGTCGCAGCCAAGGATTTTTACCATGAAGTCTGGGGCCTCTCCACAGTGGAGGAAGACAGCGACAGGTTCTGGCTGCGGGGAACAGGTTCGGACCACCACATACTTCGCCTGGAACAGGCCGAGCAGAACGGACTCGGCTCCATCTCGTTCGCCCTCTCCACTCCACGGGACGTGGACGTCGCGGCAGTCAAACTCGCAGCCCTTGGCATTCCGCTGTTCCGGGAGCCCGGTCCCCTGGATGACGCAGCCGGCGGCTACGGGCTGCAATTGGTGGACCCCGAAGGGCGGCTGCTGGAACTGTCCGCGAACGTCCACGCAGTGGTCTCACAGGAACCCGGCGGCAGGCGCGCCCTGCCGCGGAAAATTGCCCACGTTGTCCTGAACACGGTGGACATTGATCGTGCCACCGATTTCTATACGCAAGTGCTTGGCATGCGGATCTCCGACTGGTCGGAGCACCAAATGGCTTTCCTCCGGTGCAATGCCGAGCATCATGTCATCGCCTTCAACCAAGCGCCGTGGTCCTCCGTCAACCACGTTGCCTACGAGATGCAAAGCATCGACCACTTCATGCGCGGGATAGGAAGCCTGAAATCGCACGGTATCGCCCCGCAGTGGGGGCCTGGCCGGCACGGCCCCGGCGACAACACCTTCTCCTACTTCACCGATCCCAACAACCTGGTTTGTGAATACACCTCGGAGGTTGCCCAAGTGGATGAAGACAGTTGGCTCTGCCGCACATGGAGACGAACCCCTGAGCTGTCCGACCAATGGGGAACCGCGGGACCGCCCACGGCAACCGTCCGCAGTGCAATGGCGGGCATTGCCGATCCTGGGTTCCGCGACTTGGTACAGCCTGAATCCGGTGACTATTTCCTGAGCATGGAGGCTGTCCATGCCACCCACTGACAAGGCCATGCGTTGGATGTCGTCCGAAGGCATATCCATTGAAATGCGCGGTTCCGGGGTCCCGGTCCTGATGATGCACGGGATCGGCGGCAACGCCAATTCATGCGCCCTCTTGGCGAAACGATTGAGCAGCAACGGTTACCGCACCATCTCCTGGGACGCGCCAGGCTACGGTCAATCCACGGACGCGTCCGTCCACGACGACCATGTGGACGTGGCGGCTGCGTTGATTACGGAGCTGGGCAGCGGTCCCGTCCACGTCTTTGGCACGTCATGGGGTGGCGTCATCGGCACGCAGATGGCAGCACGGTATCCGGAACTGGTGCGCTCTTTGGTCCTTGCCAGCAGCACCCGAGGGTCCTGCCTGACGAAGGAATCGGCGGACAGAATGCTCAAACGGATCAATGAACTCCGCGACGTCGGACCCGAGGTTTTTGCCGCCAGGCGCTTCCGCAGATTGGTCTCCCCCGTGACGCCGACGACGGTGGCCGACACCGTGCGCCGCGAGATGGCGGCGGTCCGCCTGCCGGGATACTCGGCAGCGGCGCGGATGATGGCCCGGACCAACAACACAGTTGTCCTGACTGCGCTCAAAGTCCCTTCCTTCGTGGTCGTCGGCCGGGACGACTTCGTCACGGGCGTCGAGGAGTCCCGTTTGGTGTCAAAGCTCATCCCTGGAGCCGGGTTCGAAATCCTTGAGGATGCGGGGCACGCCGCACTGCAGGAGCAGCCCGGGCTGATGGCCGACGCCGTGCTCCGTTTCTGGGCGGGCCAGGCATGAGCCGGCTCGTTGTGGTCAGCGGATCCGGCCGGGGGCTGGGATTCAGCATCGCCGAACGGCTCGCCGTTGGAGGGGACCACGTTGTGCTCGCCGAGAAAAGCCCGCAATTGGCAGAATCGGCCCAGGACACCCTGCGATCGCGGGGCCTCTCGGCAACAGCGATCATCACGGACATCTCCGATGCCTCCTCCGTCTCAGCGCTGGCCACGGCTGTGGAAAGACTGGGGGGCGCCCATGCCCTGGTCAACAATGCGGCACTTGCCGACGGGGTGGGAGGGGACGCGTTTTGGGAACTCGATGACGACTTCTTCCAACGGGTCATGACCGTCAACGCCTTTGGCACGTGGTTGATGAGCAAGCATTTCTATCCGCAATTAGCGGTGAAATCCGGCAGTTCCATCGTGAATATTGCCTCGGACGCGGCGCTGTATGGCTCACCCCGGCTTGTGCACTATGTGGGGTCGAAGGGAGCGGTGCTGTCCATGACCCGGACGATGGCCCGCGACGCCGGCCCGGCCGGCGTCAGGATCAATGCCGTGGCTCCCGGGCTGACCCGGGTGGAAGCAACCGAACGGGTCCCGGCTGACCGCTTCCAGCTCTACCAGGACCGCCGGGTCCTCGCCCGGGAGCAGACTCCTGACGATGTGGCCGGCGTGGTGCAGTTCCTGATCTCGGATTCAGCAGCTTTCATTACCGGCCAAAACATCGTTGTTGATGGCGGATTCGTCATGGGTCAGTAGCCAGCGCAGTGATGACCCCCTTGAACATCAAAAAGAAGGAGAACCGTACGTGGACCTGCAGTTGAAAGATCGGACAGTGGTGGTGACGGGAGCCAGCTCAGGCGTTGGCCTCGCCACCGCACGGCTTCTCCTGGGCGAAGGAGCCCGGGTAGCGGCATGCGCACGGGACGTGGACCGGCTTGAGGAAGCGTTCAGCGAATTCTCCTGGGCCGACCCGAATTCCATCCTTTTGGAATCCTGCGATGTCACGGACCGGAACGCTGCCGATGCCTTCATCACCACCACACTGAAACGCTTCGGTGGCATCGACGGACTGGTCTGCAACGCAGGACGATCGCTGATGGCAACACTGGAAGACACCACAGACGAGCAATTCCGGGAAGAGTTCGACCTCAAGATTTTCGGTGCCTGGAACATGATCCGCTCCGCGCGCGCGTCGCTTGCCCGCTCGGCGTCCGCCGTCGAGGTAAGCCAACCGCCGTCGTCGACGACCCGCCGGCCGGGCGCGGCGATAGTCAACGTCAACGCCATCCTGGCCCGGCAACCGGAACTTCGCCTTGCGGCGACGTCTGCAGCCCGTGCCGGGCTGCTCAACCTGACGCACTCGATCGCCGAGGACCTGGCATCGGACGGCATCCGCGTGAACTCAGTGATGCTCGGGCTCATCGATACAGGCCAGTGGCGCCGGCGCTTCGAAAACGCGATGTCCGACCTCGGATACGCCGACTGGAGCGCCGAAATAGCCAAGGACAGGGGCATCGGACTGGGCCGGTTCGGCACAGCGGAGGAAGTGGCTTTCCACATCGTCACGCTGCTTTCGCCTCTGAGCGGCTATACCACCGGAACCACGGTGGAAGTCGGCGGCGGCGTGAACCGGTACGTCTGACAACCACTCAAGCTACGAAAGGGACTCGATGTCACAGAAACAATCAACCAACGGACCCAACGGCGGGGACGTACTGGTCAGGGTGATGCGCCGTCACGGGATCGACACCGCCTTCGGCGTCATCAGCATCCACAACCTCCCCCTGGTGGAAGCCGTGGACCGTGAACTTACCTTCATCCCCATGCGCCACGAAGCCGCCGCGGTGAATGCAGCCGATGCTTACGCCAGGGCAAGCGGCAAGTTCGGTGTTGCCCTGACCAGCACCGGTACCGGAGCCGGCAATGCGGCCGGCTCCATGGTGGAGGCGTTGACGGCGGGAAGCCGCGTCCTGCACATTACCGGCCAGATCGACAGTGAATTTCTCGGCGGGAACCGCGGGGTTATCCACGAGGTTCCACGCCAACTGCAAATGCTGGACGCCGTCTCCGGATACGCGCGCACCATCTTCAACTGCAAGGACGCTGAAGCCGATCTGGAGGAGGCCATTGCCCACCTGCAGTCGCTGCCGCATTCCCCCTCCAGCATCGAATGGCCCACTGACCTGCAATACCTGGCGCGCCCCGATGAGCAGCGGGCCATCGAGGCCGCTGAGCGGCTTCCCCCCGAGGTGGATGCCGATGCCCTCAACGAGGCAGTCGAATTGTTGGCCGCGTCCAAGCGCCCGGTGATCTGGGCAGGTGGCGGGGCTGCCGGAGCAGGCGAAGCGCTGGCCTCCCTCATGGAGCGTCTGGGAGCCGGGCTGCTGAGCAGCAACTCCGGGCGGGGCGTTGTTCCCGAAGACCACAATCTGGTCATCGGGAATTTTGCCACTACGCCGGAGGCATCACAGTTGCTGGCGGAGGCGGATCTGCTGCTCAGCATCGGCACGCACTTCCGGTCCAACGAAACCAAGCACTACCACCTGGCGTTGCCAGCGCCCCATATCCAAATAGACATCGACGCCGACGCCATCGGCCGCGTCTATCCCGCCGATGTTGGGCTGCTTGGTGACGCGCGGAGCATCCTGGCCGCCATCAACGGGCAGCTGGACGCCCGGCGGGGCCCGCATCAGTCCGACACCGATCCGGCCGCAGGGTCCTGGCCGAAGAGGGTCCGCCAGGTCCGCTACTCCGTCCGGGAACAGCTCTCCGGTTACATCGGTGGATACGCCGAGGTCTGCGAAAGCATCCGTCAAAGGTTCCACCGCGAATCGGTCATCGCCAGGGACGTGACGATTCCTTCCAGCCAGTGGGGCAATCGGCTGCTTCCGATCTACGCAAGGGAAACCAACGTCTTTCCCGTTGGTGGTGGCATCGGCCAAGGCCTGGCCATGGGCATCGGCGCAGCTTGCGCGCGGCCGGAGGTTCCCACTGCAGTAATGGTGGGCGACGGCGGCCTGGCCGTCCACCTTGGAGAGCTCGCTTCCTTGGCCGATTCAGGCACATGGTGTGTGGTGCTCGTGTTCAACGACGGCGGTTACGGTGTGCTCCGAAACCTCCAGGAGGCCAATGGATTTGCGCGGGCGGGAGTGGATCTCAGAACTCCCGACTTCGAGCTGTTGTCGCGTTCGCTCAGCCTGCCGTTTTGGCGCGTAGAGTCACCGGGGACCTTCGACCAAGCCTTGGTTGAAGCATTGGACGTCCGCGGACCGGCCGTCATCGAAGTTGACGTCACAGCGCTGGTCCCCCAGCCGGGACCTTTTGTTCCTCCCGTCCACATCCCGCAGCCCGGGCACGATGAGGCCTGAATGGAAACTTTGAATTTCAGCGACCCTGGCCTCGGCCGTGTCATGGACACAGATTCCCCGGATGCGCTGTCCATGCCCAAGTACCCCGTTGTCTGTCTGGGTGGTTCCGGCACTACGGACTCTTGGTTCTCTTTCCAGCGTGATGACTTAGGCGCCCGGGTGTGGGCCGAAGAGCCGGCTTCCGCTGCCGCTGGGAGCGCCCGGGGCTGGGCAGAGTCTGCTGCTGTTGCCTTGAAGAAAGCGGAGAAGGGTCCGGTACACATCGTGGCAACCGGGCCGGATGTCCTGGGCGCCGTCATTCTGGGATCAACCCATCCCGGGCTGGTGATGAGCCTCATCCTGGGCGACCCGGAGGTGGACCCACAAGATCTCCAGCTGGCCGGCGTGATGTCCGAGGTACAAGCTCCCACGCTGGTGATTGCAGCAGCACCGACGCTCGATACGGACATCTCAAAAGCCCAGAGCGTGGCCGGAGGCATCCGGAACGGGGTCTTCGTCATCATCGACCATTGCGGGATCCCCGCTCACCGGAACCGTCCCGGTTCCTTCAATGAGTGGGCCACATCGTTCATCAAGATCGCAGAAGGCCTGCACGCCTTCGCCCGACCCGAAAAGGATGGAAATGCCTGAACTGTATCTGGATCCAGCCCAGTCGCGCCTGGGGAAACCCCTTGGTCCCTACGAGAAGAAGCTGTCAGGAGCGTTGGCAGAGATCTTTGGCGGGGGGACGCATGACTTGGAAGGAGTCATTGCGGGACTCAACACCCTTGGCTTGCACGCACCGAACGGCGAGCCCTGGAACGAAGAAAGCTTCCGTGCCGAAATGCGACGACTAGGAGAATAGCCCATGACCATCACAACAGCTCCGACCTCCGGACAAGCAGGCGCCCCGGTATCACGACCAGTCGGAAAGAAGAAGTACGCAGTGGGCGTACGCCATCACATGGATGCCGCCGAATTGGCCGCCAGTGGCCTTCGCGACCGCTGGTACCCCATCATCCCCTCGCGGTTCGTCGGTGCGGGAGCCATGGTCAAGGTCAAAAGGCTGAACATCGACTGGCTGCTGTTCCGTGACGCCCGGGGGCAGGTCCGCATGCTCGAGGACCGGTGCCCTCACCGTAGTGCACCGTTGTCTGTGGGCCAGCACCTGGGAGACAGGATTGCTTGCAAGTACCACGGCGTCCAAGTGGATGGGACCGGAAAAGTGGTTTCCGTTCCAGGGATGCCCGGCTGTGCCTTGGAAGGGAAGACTGCCACGGTGTCGCTTTCCGTTGTTGAAGCAGCAGACACGATCTTTGCGTTCATGCCGCTCACGGAGGATTCCGAGGTACCGGAATTCAAGGTCCCGGACCGGCTGGCTGATCCCGCCGTCGCCTGGTTTTCCAACTATGCCGAGTGGAGGGGTCCTTGGCGCTTCTACATGGACAACGTCCTGGACCCCATGCATGGCGCATTCCTGCACCGTGAATCACATTCGATGTCCGGCGGCGATACCAGTGCGCGGTTCCGGATCCGTGAGACGGAACGGGGATTCTTCTTCGAGAAAACAGATCAGCGCGGCGTCAATTTCGACTGGGTTGAGTTCTGCCGCGAGGGCATGGACTACGTTGACCTGGAAATTCCGTACGCCCGGTCGGCCGGACCAGGCGGCGTTTTCGGAATCGTAGGAATGTCGACGCCGATCGACCAGGAGACCTCCGCTGTCTTCCACTGGCGTACCCGGCGTGTATCCGGCTGGGAACGGGATGTGTGGAGGTTCATGTACAAGGCAACCCTGGAGGAAAAACACTGGGTGGTCCTGGAACAGGACCGCGAGGTTCTTGAGGCCCTGGCAGCTGACGCAGACAGGGAAGAAAATCTGTACCAGCACGATCTCGGCGTAGCGAGGATCCGCAGAATCCATCAGGCCGATGCACGCGAGCAAGCCGCCAAACTGGAAGCGCTGTAGCTTCAGGACCCGGTTGTCGCTTGAGGTATCGCGGTCACACACAAGTACGCCCGGAGCCTGCCAGTAGGCTCCGGGCGTACTTGGTTGCCGACTCGTACTACCGGGTTACCCCGTGCATTTCGGAGGACGGCGGGTAGAAAGGAATCTCCGGCTTCCTGGAGCCGATAATGACGCAGATCAATGCGTCTTCGTCGCTGACCGTCCGAAGGCTCCTGGGTACACCGGCAGGTACACGGATCAAATCGCGGTAACCCAGAACCCGGCTCGCCTTCTTGGTCCCGTCTTCGACATCGTGAACGCTGAATTCAACCTGTCCCTCAAGAACGAAGAATACTTCTTCCACGTCGGGATGAGTATGTTCCGGACCTACGCATCCCGCCGGGAGAACCATGTTGGAGAAGGTGAAATGCTCCGCTTGGAGGACATTGGTATCACCGGAATGGTCCCCCGTGGCGCCTGAACCGATGTAACGGACCTGACCACGACGGAACTTGGCGCCGGCCTTCGTTTGGAACTTCAGGGTGTCGAAATCGACCTGCCGCGTGTCCCTTGAAGCGATGGACGAATCAATCATCGCTTCAAGTTCGGGTGTGGTCTCCGTTGCTGCAACAGCTTCACTCATGATGGACCTCTCTCGTTGCTACTGCCTTGTTGCGGACGTCTTCGATGACGCCGCATTCAACTATCTCCTTGGATCTAGTTATCTCAACTCTAAGATAGCCAGATCTGAGTGACAAGCAGGACAAACCCGATGGACTCACGCACCAATCTTCCTCGTACTGAGAAAGTCAGTGCTAAGTTATTTATGAAAAGGGCAACCACGATGAGAATGGACCACCATGGGTAAGCAACCGGACACCAGCGACACAGTGGACAGCATCCTCGAGGATTGGGCCCGGGAGAAGCCCGGACTGGACGCCGGTACCATCGGCGTCTTCGGGCGCTTGGCCCAGATCATCATCAAACAGCGCGTCATTGAAAACTCAGTTTTCGAAAAATACGGACTCACACTGGCCTCCTTTGACGTGCTGGCAAACCTGCGCCGCTCCGGTGAACCACACCGCAAGACAGCCGGCGAGCTGGCAAGTTCGTCAATGCTTACCACCGGCGGGATCACGTTCAGGCTGGACCGCATGGAGGAACAAAACCTCATCGAGCGGGTGCGCACGCGTACCGACCGACGCGTCGTCTACGCGCAATTGACCCCGCACGGCAAAGACGTTATCGACTCCATTTTCGAGGAGCACCTCGCCACACAGCGCCAGATGCTGGCCGGGCTGAACGCCAAGGAAATCACCCAGCTCAGCGGGCTCCTCAGGAAGGTGTCCGCTTCCATCGACCAATTCGAGGACGGACAGTCAGTACCCACCGCTGACGCCGGAAAGTGAAACAGGAATGACGTCCCACCGCATAGGAATCATCGGCTACGGAGCCATCGGCGCGCGCGTCGCCGAGGACATCTCCCTGGGCAAGGTGGTGGGCGCAGAACTAGCCGGCATCATCAGCCGCACCGACAACGGAACCGGGCGTCCCGCCGTCGAACGCCCCTTCCCTTCGCTGACCTTGGAAGCGGCCCTGGAGTGCTGCGAGCTGATCGTGGAGTGCGCGGGGCAGTCCGCCGTGACGGAATACGCTGAAAAGATCCTGGGCGCGGGCGTGGATTTCCTGATCACCTCCATCGGCGCCCTTGCCGACCAGGGCCTGGCAGCACGCTTGAACGCGTGCGGTCCAGGGAGATTGTTCATGACGTCGGGCGCAGTGGGCGGGCTCGACCTCCTTGAAGCCGGCGCAAGGGAAGCCGCCTACGATTCCGTGGTGGTTTCCACCACCAAACTTCCTGAAACGCTGGTCCAACCTTGGATGGAACAGGAGCAAGCCGATGGGATCCGAGCGACCACAGAACCGCTTGAGGTCTTCCTCGGCTCAGCCCAGGAAGCGGCACGGCTGTTTCCGCGCTCACTCAACGTCGCAGCGGCCGTGGCTGAGGCCGTCGGGGATTGGGACGGCGTGCAGGTGCGGCTGACAGCCGACCCGAAGGCCTCACTGACCAGCCACGTCATTGAAGCCTCGGGCCCCTCCGGCGAATACCGCTTCGAGATCCGCAACAATCCCAGTCCGCAGAACCCGAGGACCAGCGGGATAGTCCCCTTTGCCGTCCTCCGGTCCTTGGAAGCGGCGATCGGCGAACGCGGAGGACTGGTCTAGCTAAGCCTGCACCAGCTGCATTGATCCGGGGATCAGCGGTCCTCCGCCGGCCGCGGCCGCCACACGACAACTGCCTGGGAACGACCCCGTGGCCGCTGCCCGCGGGCAAGGCTGACGACGTCGCCGGCAGCTCCCGCCGCGAAGATGCGCGCATCCATCGGCGTGCGGCGCCGTGACAGTTCCTCGGTCAGTTCAGCCACCCGGTACTGCAGCGCGGCCACCTGGTTCTCAAGGTCAAGGATGCGCTTGATGCCCTCGAGGGAGACGCCGGACTGCGAAAGGCGCTGGACCTCCCGCAGTTTATTGACGTCGTTCTGGGAGTAGCGGCGGGACTTGCCGGGGGCGCGGCTGGGCGAGACGATGCCCAGGCGGTCGTACTGGCGCAACGTCTGCGGATGCATGTCAGCGAGCTCCGCAGCGACGGAGATGACAAAGATCGGCTGGTTGACGTCGATTGCCATGACCTGCCTCCTTACAACCGGGCCTTCGCGGCCAGGTCGCGACGCGGGTTCGCGTCAGTGGTGGCAGCAGCGAACGCCTTGACAGCTTCTTCCGCTTCTTTGTTCAGGTTTTGGGGAACCGCGACGTCGATGGTCACCAGGAGATCGCCGGTCGCCTTGGACGTCTTCACGCCACGGCCCTTGACCCTCAAGGTACGGCCAGAGGGTGTGCCCGCCGGTACACGCAACTTGACGGTGTCGCCGTCGAGCGTTGGAACCTCAATGGTGGCGCCGAGCGCCGCTTCCGCGAACGTGACAGGCACGTGGATGCGGATGTTGTCGCCGTCGCGCTGGAAGAAATCGTGGGGCTTCACGCTCACGGTGATGATGAGATCACCGTTGCCGGCAGGACCGACATTGCCCTTGCCACGCTGACGGACCTTCTGCCCGTCCTTGATCCCGGCTGGAATCTTGACGTCGATCACGTTGCCGTTGCTTTCGCGCAGGCTCACCGTGGTGCCTTTGATGGAGCCGGCGAAGGAAATGGTGGTGGTCGCCGTGCGGTCCGAACCTTTCTGCGGAGCCCGCTGGAAACCGGTCTGGCCGGCACCGCCGAATCCCCCGCCGAACAAGTCGGCAAACTCCGGAGGGATGCCTCCGCCCGCAGGCTGACGGGCGCCTGGTCCGCCGCCGAACAGGCCGCCAAAGAGGTCCTCGAACCCACCGTTGGCACCCGCACCGCCACGCCCGGCTCCCGGAGCAAACCGGGCCCCGCCACCCATGGCACGGATGGCGTCATACTGCTGCCGGTCCTCAGGACTCGACAACACCGAGTAAGCCTCGGAAATGTCCTTGAACTTCTTCTCCGCAGCAGCATCCCCGGAATTCGTATCCGGGTGGTACTGCCGGGCTAGCTTGCGGTAAGCCTTCTTGATATCCGCGTCGGACGCGTCCTTGGCGATACCAAGGATCGCGTAAAAATCCTTTTCAACCCAGTCCTGGCTGGCCAAGAGCGTTTCCTTTCTAAAACAAACAAAGCGTACGGCGAGACTACCTCTAAGCCGTAGCGGATGAGGGGGCCCGGGAGTGGCATCGGGCCTGCCGGAGCGTGGCGGCCGAGTCCGTAGGACTTAGCCGCCACGCGTAGGGGCGGGGCCCCCTCATCCGCGAAGGCGGAGGTTACGCCGGGACAGCCACGATCACTTGGGCTGCACGCAGGACACGCTCTCCTGAGCGGTATCCGGAGCGCAGCACCTGGCTGACGGTGTCAACCTGGATGTCCTCGCCGGGCTGCTGGATGAGTGCTTCGTGGATGGTGGGGTCGAATTCGACTCCCGTGTCCGCGATGCGTTCCAGTCCGTACGTCTTCAGCGCGTTCTCCAGTTTGGTGGCGATCGCGGCGAAGGGGCCGTCCTCGAGGTCACCGTGCTGGCGTGCGGCGTCGACGTCGTCCAGCACCGGGAGCAGGGAGTTCAGGACGCCGATGACGGCCATCTCCCCTGCTACGGCGCGGTCGCGTTCGACGCGCTTGCGGTAATTGACGTACTCAGCCTGGAGGCGAAGGAGATCGTTGCGGAGCTCCGCTGCCTGGGCTTCAGCTGCGGCACCGGAGGCTACCGACTCTTCAGCCGGCACCTCTACCCCGTTGAGGATTTCCTCAGCCTGGGAGAGCGCATCGCCGTCCGAGGGAGCGGCATTGCCTTCGCTGTGAGCCGTGGCTTCGCCTTCAGGGTGGCGGGCTGCCCCGGTTTCCGGGTCAACCTTGCGGTTGTCCCGAATAACCGGCTTGCGCGGCTCGTTGCCTTCTGAGTGCTCTGCTTCGTTGCCGTGATGAGGCATGGCTACTTCTTCGCTTCGTCTTCGTCGATGATTTCGGCGTCAACGATGTCTTCGTCGTTGGCTGCCTTGTCACCGGCAGGTGCGCCTTCAGCGCCGGCACCCGGAGCATCAGCTGCGGCGGCCTGCGAGTAGATGGCTTCGCCGAGCTTGGTCTGGGAGGCCTGGAGCTTCTCGAACGCGGTCTTGACGGCGGCGTCGTCGGTGCCTTCCAGTGCGGACTTGAGGGCGTCGACGTCGGCCTTGACCTCGGTCTTGACCTCTTCCGGCAGCTTGTCGTCGTTGTCGGCGATCAGCTTGTCCACCGAGTAGGCGAGCTGCTCTGCGGAGTTACGGGTGTCCGTAGCTTCGCGGCGCGCCTTGTCCTCTGCAGCGTGCTCTTCGGCTTCACGGACCATGCGGTCGATGTCGTCCTTGGAGAGCGCGGTGCCACCGGTGATGGTCATGGACTGTTCCTTGCCCGTGCCCTTGTCCTTGGCGGAGACGTGGACGATGCCGTTGGCGTCGATGTCGAAGGTGACCTCGACCTGCGGGACGCCACGCGGTGCCGGAGCGATGCCGGTCAGTTCGAACGTGCCCAGCGGCTTGTTGTCGCGGGTGAATTCACGCTCGCCCTGGAAGACCTGGATGGCCACGGACGGCTGGTTGTCGTCAGCGGTGGTGAAGGTCTCGGAACGCTTGGTGGGGATGGCCGTGTTGCGCTCGATGAGGTGCGTCATGACACCACCCTTGGTTTCGATGCCGAGGGACAGCGGGGTGACGTCGATGAGGAGGACGTCCTTGCGCTCGCCCTTCAGGACACCGGCCTGCAGTGCGGCACCAACGGCCACAACTTCGTCCGGGTTGACGCCCTTGTTGGGCTCCTTGCCGCCGGCGAGTTCCTTGACGAGCTCGGAGACAGCAGGCATACGGGTGGAGCCACCGACGAGGACGATGTGGTCGATGTCGGAAACCTTGATGCCGGCTTCGGCGATGACGTCGTGGAACGGCTTCTTGGTGCGGTCCAGCAGGTCCTTGGTGAGGTCCTGGAACTTGGCACGGGTCAGCTGCTCATCCAGGTGGACCGGGCCGTCAGGGGTGACGGAGAGGTACTGGAGGGAGATGTTGGTGCTGGTGGAGGAGGACAGTTCCTTCTTGGCCTGCTCTGCAGCTTCGCGGAGACGCTGGAGGGCGATCTTGTCCTTGGAGAGGTCGATGCCCTTGACCTTGAGCTGGCTCAGGAGCCACTCGACGACGCGGTTGTCCCAGTCGTCGCCACCGAGGCGGTTGTCACCGGCAGTTGCGCGGACCTGGATGGTGGAGAAGTTGTCTTCGTCCTTGCCAACCTCGAGGAGGGAGACGTCGAAGGTACCGCCACCGAGGTCGAAGACCAGGATGAGTTCGTCTTCCTTGCCCTTGTCCAGGCCGTAGGCCAGTGCAGCCGCGGTGGGCTCGTTGACAATACGGAGGACGTTGAGGCCTGCGATTTCGCCGGCTTCCTTGGTGGACTGGCGCTCGGCATCGTTGAAGTATGCCGGAACGGTGATCACAGCGTCGGTGACCTTTTCGCCCAAGTAGCTCTCGGCGTCGTTCTTGAGCTTCATGAGGATACGCGCGGAAATTTCCTGCGGCGTGTACTTCTTGTCATCGATTGCGACGCTCCAGTCGGTGCCCATGTGGCGCTTGACGGAGGCGATGGTGCGGTCGATGTTGTTGACGGCCTGGCGCTTGGCGATTTCGCCGACCAGGACTTCGCCGGACTTGGAGAACGCAACTACGGACGGCGTGGTGCGGCCGCCTTCCGCGTTGGCGATGACGGTGGGCTCGCCACCTTCGAGAACAGAGACCACGGAGTTGGTGGTTCCGAGGTCGATACCTACTGCACGTGACATATCTTGTTTCCTTTCAATGGCCGATGTTGGAGATTGCACCTGGCAGTGGTCCGCTGGGCGGTTGACCTGTCGGGAGCCTGCTCAACAATCGGCTAGTTGAGCGTTCTGCACTCAACTGTACTCAGCCCTGGATTTAAGTCAATCTAAAGTTGAGTCTAGTGCGCTCAACTTTCTGGAAGACCACCCGGAGACCCCCGGAATCACGCGGCAAAAAGGGGTTGTTTCGCCTACGGTGAACTGGCGGTGAAGCCTCACGACGCGCACAATGCACAGCGCCACTCACCCGGAGCGATGACACCCACATCCGGGTGTCACTAGTGAATTTGGGTGGCGTCAGCCGTTTGGGTGGCGTCAGCGGCGTCGAGCGGTTCCGGTTTGTAGACCCACGCCACCAGCACCACGGAAATGATCATCAGCAGGAACCACGCCAGGAGTTTGTCGATGGAAACCGCCTGCCATCCGTTCAGCTGGTTCGGATACAGCCACGCACGCGACCACGTGCCGATGTTCTCGGCGAACCAGATGAACACTGCCACCAGCAGGAACGACACCAGAATCGGCATCTTGAAGCGGCGGCGGAACACCCGGAAGTGCATCACGCACCGCCCGTAGACAAGCACGACGGCGGCAAGCAGCACCCAGCGAAGGTCAAGGATGTAGTGGTGCGAGAAGAAGTTGACGTAAATCCCCGCCGCAACAAGGGCCGTGATCCACCGCCGCGGGTAGCGGTCGAAGCGGAGGTCGAACAGCCGGAAAACCCGCACCATGTAGGAACCCACGGCCGCATACATAAACCCGCTGAACAGCGGCACCGCGCCGATCCGCAGGACACCCTCGGCCTCATACGCCCAGGAGCCCACGTCCGTCTTGAACAGTTCCATCACCGTCCCCACCACATGGAAAAGCAGGATCACCCGCAACTCCCGCAACGTCTCCAGCTTGAAGCTGATCATGAGCACTTGGATGACAATCGCGGCAATGGTGAGGAAGTCGTTGCGGGCCAGTCCGGCGTCGGCGGGATACCAGAGGCGGGCCGCGATGATCACCGCAAGCAGCGCGGCCCCGAACACACACGCCCACGCCTGCTTCAGCCCAAAAACCACAAACTCCGTGAGCCGGCCACGCAGCCGTCCGCCGTCCGCACGGTCAAGGTAACGGTGGGCAGCCCGGTCAATGGACTCTTCAACGGAAGTGGGATTACGCATGTGGTGCCTTGGCGTCGACGGCGAGTTGCTTCAAGTAGTAGTCCCGCGGCCAGTGCCGGATCCGCTCCGGCAGCCTGGGGTAGATCCGGCCCAGGCCCTTCATGGTCCGGTCGAACCGTCGGGCGTGGCCGGGGCTCCATGGGAAACCAAAAGCTTCCCGGACAGGCGCGGGCAGGAGCCCGGCCGTGAGGAAACGGGCCAGCGGCATGGCCAGGCGCAGCAAGCGCGGACCGCCGGATGGATAGAGCAGTTCCCTGGCGACTTTGAGCGCCTTTGCGTCCGGCCGCAACGCCTCAACCTGAGCCGCCCAATATTCAGCGAAAGCGGACCGGTCGCGTGGCCACCTTCCGGGCGGAAGCTGGAGCGCCGTACCGATCCGGGCATAGTCGCGGTAGATGCTGTCGGCGGTCTCCTCGTCGAGCTGTCCGTGGACCTTTTCGTACACGGTGACGGCGGTGTCGTAGAGGGTGGCGACCACCCAGAGCTGGGACTCGGCATCGAACGCACTGTAGCCCGCGGAGGTGGCATCGGGGCTCCGCCGGACCGGCGCGTGAGCCCGGTTGACGGCGCGTCGGACGGCTTTGAGCTGTTCCTCGGAACCATAGATCACCGCGTACACGTAGGTCATGGTGGCCCGGAGCCTGTCCATGGGGCGCTCCGCGAAGTTGCTGTGCTCGGCTACGCCGTGGCCGACGCGCGGATTGGCGATCTGCAGGAGAATGGCGCGGCCGGCACCGGCCAGCAGGACGCCCTCCGCACCGATATCCGCCAGTCCTCGAGCCATCCGAATACTCTAGCGCCCCAACCTTAGAGCCCGGCCACGCCCTGAAGGACGGACAACTGGTGCTCGAACAACTCGTCGCGTGCCTTGAAGGTGTCCTGGCCGTACTGACCGAAAACCTCAAAACTGATCGCCCCGAAAACGGACGTCCACACCAGCACACCGCGCGCCAGGGACGGATCCGACACGGAGAGCTTCAGTTCCGAGCGGATGGCTTCCAGATCTGCCGCCAACGCCGGAGGAATCACGACGGCGGGACCCACCCGGGCGTCCAGGACGCCCGCCCGCTGGGCGGAATCGAAGATGCCCACCAAGCGGAAGATGACGCGGGTTCCCGGGACGGTGGTGCGCTCCCCCGGAGCTTGGTATCCGGGCACCGGACTGCCAAAGAGGAGGGCGTAGCTGGCGGGTTCCCGGAGAGCCCAGTGCCGGACCGCGCGGCCCAGGGCCTTGAATTGCCCGGCAAAGTCACCGTCCGGAACTGCTGCCACGGCCGTGTCCACTTCGTCGCCGAGCTCGTTGTAGCCGTCGATGAGCAGGAGTGTAAGGAGTTCGTCCCGGTTCTGGACGTAACGGTAGACCGCAGAGGATACGACACCGAGGTCCCGGGCCACGGCACGCAGGGAAAGGGCAGCGGCCCCATGGACCGCCAAGTGCTCGCGTCCGATGCGCACGATGTCGACCAGGGTTTGGGCGCGAGCACGTTCGCGCGGAGTAGCTGGTTTGCTTTTGGGCGTTCCGGTGGACGGCATGAGTCCAGCTTGCCATAAGAGAGAGCGTCGCCAACAAATGAGAGCACTGCTCTTGACATTGATTGAAAGGGCCGTCATTCTGGATTCAGAGAGCAGTGCTCTCTCTTTTGACCAGACCATCTGCCGCTATCCCGAAAGAAGAACCCCATGTACGTTGTGACCGGAGCAGGACCCGCTGGATACACCGTCGCCGAACAGCTCGCGGAGCAAGGTCACCAAGTCCGCATCCTGACCCGATCAGGCAGTGGCCCGGAGCACCCGCTGGTGGAAAGGATGCGGGTAGATGCCTCCGACCCCGGTCAGGTCTCCCATGCATTCCAAGGCGCCCATGCGGTGTTCCACTGCATCCACGGAAGCGCCTACCGTGCCGCGGCCTGGGCAGCCGAACTTCCCCAGGCCGAGCAGACCGTGATGGATGCAGCGGCAGCCGTGGGCGCCGTCGTCGTGTTCCCTGAAAGCCTGTACTCCTACAGCGAGCCCGACCGGATCATGACCGAAGTCGGGCCTCGCGCCGCGGACGGCGGTAAGCGCGGCATCCGCACCGCGCTGCTGAAGGCACGGCAGGCACATGCGGCCAATACCGTCAGCGTCGTGGCCGGCGACTTCTTCGGGCCGCGCGTGAAAATGGCCCACGCCGGCGAGCGCATGGTGAAGCCCATCCTGGCAGGCAAGGTAGTGCAGGTCATCGGGAGCACCCGCCAGCCGCACTCCTTTACCTATGTACCGGACCTCGCAGCCGCCATGATCGCTGCGGCGCATAAGCCGGAACTCTGGAACCGTGTGCTGCATGCCCCCACCGGTGCCGCCGTGACCCAGCGGGAAATAGCCGAAGCGCATGCGGCTGCCGCCGGTGTTGCTGCACCCAAAGTGAGCGCCGTGCCCGGATGGGTGCTGCGGGTGGCGGGCCTATTCTCTACGGACATGCGCGAACTGGCCGAGTTGTTGTACCAGTTCGAGCGGCCGTTCGTGATGGATTCCTCGGAAAGCCAGCGGCTCCTGGGGCTCGACCCCACCCCTCTGGCCGAAGCCACGGCGGCCACGGTTGCGTGGTGGCGCGGCGCGGTCCAGCAGCCCAAGTAGAGGTGCCGCACGGCTGCGGCTCAGAGGCCGTCGTCGTAATTCCAGTGCTCCTGCCAGCGCCAGTCGATAGGTTCGCTCAACCGCTGATAACGGATATCCGTGGACAGCCGCATGGTGCCTCCGCGGTCCATGTTGTCCAAGGCAGCGTGCACAATGTGAGCCGAGTGGACCACGACGTCCCCAACCTCGTAATCGGCCACCAGCCATCGTGCGTTACGTTCGTCCGCCAACCCCGGAAGGTCGGCGGTAATGGACGCAGCGGGAAGTTTCAGGCTCCCCTCGCGCTCGTCTGCCATCACCCAGTGGTGGCTGCCCTCAAGGTAGGTCAAACCGCCGCGCTCACGGGGGCAATCGCCCAGCGGAATCCACATGGAGAGCACGCGATCGCTGCCCTCGCGGAGGTAGACGAGATCGTAGTGTGCCTGGGTTGCCGTGCCGATGCCGCTCTCACCGGGCTTGGTGTGGCGAATGATCTTGCGCCGGTGCAGATGGACGTCATCGGCGAGAAACCAGGCAAACCAATCGGCAATTCCCTCCGCCGTGCACAGCGCCTGGTACTCCGGGCCCGGGACAATGCGATCAAACAGGCCCCGGCGCAAGGCGGCCCTGTCCGCGTCGCCCTCAGAGGCGATACCGTCACGGGGATCGGTGCCGGGTGCGAAGACATTCGCCTCGGCCAATGAAGCAAAGTAGAACTCCCTGAAATCCAGGAGCCTGTCCGGTTTCAACTGACCCTTCAAGTAGAGGTATCCGTCCCGGCGAAGCCGTGCCCACAACGCGTCGCGATCACCACGTTCGGAGGAGGGCACCGGTTCAAGCTCGGCCAAGCGGGTTTCCGATTCGTCCAGGACGTAGCCATTCGAGGTCAACATAGTCACCACCTTGGCATCGGCGCCCAAGGAAGTGAATGGACTCCCCTTGGCGATCACTTGGACTTTTGCGAGCCTTGTCTTTCTTGTTCAAGCAAGGGCAACATTGGAGGCCATGGACAATTGGTCGAGCTATCGGCAACCCGCCCACTCGCTACGGGACCTGGGCTTGGCGTGCCTCGGCGCCGGTGAGCAAAGCGGTGTTCTGCCCTCCTTTTCCGAGAGGACATTGAGCAGCCACGCCATGGTGCTGGTCTCTGAGGGGTCCGGTCATTTCACGATGGATGGCGCCCGGTTCGAAGTCCAGGCTCCCGCTGTCATCTGGCTCTTTCCGGGGGTAAGCCACGGCTACGGGCCAGGACCCCTTGGGTGGAAAGAGCACTGGCTCCTCTTTACCGGGCCCACGGCGCGGGCGATGGAGGAGCTGGGGTGCTTCGCCCGCACCCGGCCCTTGGTCCGAATTGACGGCCACGCAGATAAGGCGGGACTTGGACTTTTTCCCCAGCTGCGGGCCGCCCTCTCAACCGCTGGGCGGCATGGAGACCTTGAGGCCTCAGTGCTCTGCCAAAGAATCCTCATCGAAACCGGCCGACGCACCACGGACCCCGGCCTTCCCGGCCGGGACGACAAGCTCCTCACCGCGCTGCACGAACTGGCCCATCTGCCACTCAGCCTGTCCCAACTGGCCGCATCAATGGAGGTTTCCGTCCCCGACCTCAGGCGTACAGTCCGGGCTGCTACCGGGACAGGCCCCAAGGAGCTCGTTCTGCAGCTGCGCATATCCCGTGCCCAGTCGCTCCTTGCCGATACGGCCCTGTCCGTTCAACGGATCGCTACGCTCACCGGCTACGACGACCCCGCCTACTTCAGCCGGCTCTTCACCAAGAAGACCGGCCACTCTCCGATCCAGTTCCGGCGTTTACACCACAGGGATACGCCTCTGCCATGACGGTGCCCCGACAGTTGAACACCGGCAAGGACGGGCACCACCCAATGTCTGAAAATGTTCGAATCATGGATTTCCCGTTCTGCGGCTGAAACCCTGAGTGAAGTGCGCAGTGCGGATCCGGACCGCTCCAAGCGCCATGAATCCACCCCCACGGGATACTCAATGAGGAGAACTTTCCATGTCCACCTTCGCCATCAATCGCCGTCAATTGCTGCAGACCGGGGGCATCGGCGGACTCGCCGTAGCGCTGTCAGCAATGTCCCCCGGCGCCGCAGAGGCCGCCCGTCCGCTCAACACTTGGGCGCCTCAGATCACGGACCTGGGACCCGCCGTCGTCCAGTTTTCGCTCATGAGTTCGCTGCTTGTGGGCGACACGGTCTATATCGGATCGCGCAACTTGAACCCGGTACGGGTGATTGGATACCACCTCCCCACAGGCACCATCACGTCACGGACGGACCTCGGCGCGGGGTACAGCATCCAGGCTTTGGCCGCCGACTCCACCGGCCGCTACCTGTACGCAGGTGTGCTGCGCGATGGAATCGATGGAAAGCCGAACCTGTACCGCTGGGACCTCCGAACGCCCAACGTGCCCGCAGTGGGCGTGGGCGAAACCGGCGACCGTGACATCCGGGCGCTGTCCGTATCCCCTGATGGCAAGGTCTACGCAGCAGGTGGCGGTGAAACCACGAAGGCCCCTTCACTCTGGGAATACGACCCCGCCACGAATACCGTGACCAACTGGGGTACCCCGGACCCCGGAGCCACCATCGCCCAGGCTGTTGCCGCTACCGCTGACACCGTGTACTTCGGCACAGGCAGCACACTGGGCGGCGGCAATGGCTCCAGCCCGGCGCGCCTGTTTGCGTTCGATCGGACAACGAAAACCTCCACGAACATCCTTCCGGCGGACGTGGCCACCGGTGTCTCAGTGACCTCGTTGAGTGTCCTGAACGGACAGCTGGGAGTAGGGGTCAAGGGACCAGGAAAGTCCGTGCTGATCAACCTGGCGGACCACTCTAAATTCACGATCATCGCCAAGACCGGCGTGATGTTCCGGCAGTTGGGCAACGACGTCTTCTTCGTCAAGGAGCCGGGCGTCTGGTCCTACAACATGGTCAGCAAGAAGATCGCCCAGATCCTCACAGAGGATGTTGGCGCCATGTGGGGTCTGGACGTCTACGGCAATAAGGCGCTCACTGTTTCCTCTTACGACGTCATTGAAGTCGATCCTGTAGCGAAGACCGCCGTCAAGCATGACCTCACACAGGCTGGAGCACCGGGCGGGCCGCAGCTTTGCATGGGCCTCGCCGCGGGCGCCGGGGACGTTTACGTGGGCGGCACAGGAACCATTGCGCGTCACCAGTTGGCGTCAAACCAGGTTTCCTACCTCCGCGCGACGGGCGAGGCCAAGGACGCCGTAGTGGTGGGCGGAATCCTGTTCACGGGCCAGTACAACTCCAGGGGCATCTACTCCTACGATCCCTCTACCGGGCAGCTCCCCTATCAAGTGGCGGCCCTCCCTGCCGGACAAAACCGCCCCTTGGATGTCTGTTGGGACGCCGTCAACGGGCTGGTCATTGCCGGCGCGCAGAACGATACCGGCGGTGGCGGCTGCTTCGCCGCCTACAACCCGGTGACAACGCAGGTCATCACCAAGGTCAATCCAATCGATGCCCTCCAGATGGTCCGGGCAGTGGCCACAAAGGACGGAGTGGCCTACCTGGGCGGGGACAACATCTACGCCACCGGCCCCCGAAGCACCGTGGTTGCCTGGGATCCGGTGGCCAACCAAGAGCTGTGGCGGCTGGACCCAGGGCAGACGGCGGGCATCGCAGCAATGGCCATCCACGGCAAGTTCCTCTATGGCATGTCTCGGAAGGCCGCGGGCTTGTTCGTCATTGACCTGGACACCCGCCAGGTGGTCCACCGGGGCGACCTGAGCGCGGTGTGCACCGACTTCGGCGCCCTCCAGGTAAGTCGGGGAATTGTCTATGGTGTCTCCGACACCACGGTGTTCCGAATCGACCCTGCCACGTTTGCGGTCTCGGTTGTTGTGCCAGGCATCAATGGCGGCTGGTACAGCGGTCCGCACATCACAGCGGACGAAGACGGCCTGCTCTACACGCTTCAAGGCCCCAACCTGGTCCGGATCGATGACTTATCGCTGGAGGGGAAGTTGAAGAAGGACAAGAAGGACAAAAAGCCTTCGAAAGAAAAGTAGGACCCTCCAGCAAGCAAAGGAATCCCATGGCAGAAGTCATTATCGTCCGCGACCAAGCAGAGGCAGGAAGCGTAGCCGCGTCGATCTTCGCGCAGCAGATCCAGGACAACCCGGCCACCGTGCTCGGGCTGGCCACAGGTTCGACCCCGCTAACCACGTACGCAGCATTAGCCAAGTCGGTCAGGGAAGAGGGCATCGATGTTTCCCGCGTACGCGGCTTCGCGTTGGATGAGTATCTCGGCGTCCCGCCGGAGCACCCGGAGAGCTACCGCTCCGTGATCACCCGCGAAGTAGTGAAGCCCCTGGGATTGAACCCGGATCACGTGTTCACTCCGAGGGGCACCGGCCCTGACATCACCCAGGCCGGAGCAGAGTATGAAGCCATGATCGCCGAGGCCGGAGGCATCGACCTCCAGATACTAGGCATCGGGTCCAACGGGCATGTGGGTTTCAATGAACCGGGCTCCTCCCTGGCTTCCACCACCCGGATCAAGGCTCTGGCCGAACAAACACGCAAGGATAACGCCAGGTTCTTCGCCTCGCCCGAGGAGGTCCCCACCCACTGCATCACCCAAGGCCTGGGCACGATCCTCCGGGCCAGGCAGTTGGTGCTCCTGGCCTTCGGAGCCAACAAAGCGCAGGCTGTGGCAGCCGCGCTTGAAGGTCCTGTGTCCGCGGCCGTGCCAGGCTCTGTCATCCAACAGCACCCGCGGACCACGGTGATTATTGACGAAGATGCCGCTGTAAACCTGGCACATGCCGACTACTACCGGCATGCCAGGCGATCGGCTGGGGAACTGCACGAAGTAGTAGGTTTTTAGCGGGGGGGCGAGGGCAACCCGAGTTCCGAAAAAAGGGGGCAGTAAATGGGGAAGGAAGCACGCATCTCCGGTTGGAAGGCTTTCTGGGATCGAGGAGGCTGGTGGCGGGCCGTCCTGCTGGCGGTTCTCTACATGGCGATCTACCTCGGCGCCGGCCAAGTGATCGGCGCCTTTGCACGCGACCAGGTGGATGCAGAGGATCTCTTCCGCACCCCGCAGAGCGTCTTCGTCGGCCTGACCCTGTCATTGCTTGTTGGCAGCCTCGTGCTGGCTGTCTTTGTCTATTCGGTGAAATGGTTTAAACCACTCTTCGCGCAGCAACCCGTCAAGGGAAGCTGGTGGATGTGGGCCGCGCCGTTCTTCCTGGTTGCTGCCATCGTGCTGCGCTTCCTGGGAATCAACTACAGCAGCTACCAGGCATCCGTCGTGGTGATCACACTGGTTACCGGACTCCTGATCGGCTTCGCGGAGGAAATCCTCACACGAGGCATCGTGGTGAAAATGCTCCGCGATTCTGGGAAGTCCGAGTGGGTGGTCATGGTGCTTTCATCACTGGTATTCTCGCTCCTGCACTCGGCCAATGCCCTGTCAGGCATGCCGATCATCACCGTCCTGGTGACCATACTGTTCACGTTCGGCTTCGGCATTTGCATGTATCTGACCCTGCGGGTCACCTGTAACCTGATCTGGCCCATGATTCTGCACGCCCTCTATGACCCCACGCTCTTCCTGTCCACCGGCGGCATCGACCAAGCCGCTGCCGGACCACAGAGCCCGCTCCTGCAACTGGCGGGCCCGGCCAACATGATCTACATCCTGATCGCCCTCGTAGCCCTGATTGTGGTGCGGGGTCGGGCTCAGCGCTCACCGCTCGCGGAGCCGGCGGCGCTTTAGGGCAGACAAAACAGAAGCGTTCGACGGCGGGTGCGTACCGCCGTCGAACGCTTCTGTTTTAGCCGCGCAGGTCGTCCCATGGCAGGGGTTAGTCAAATTACTCCCCCGGTCCGCCTTCCCCTTAATTGATGTCACGTGCTCGGGGTTGACGCAGCAGCCTATGGTCCGGTTCGAAGAGATCCGGCAGCGGTCCGCTATTGTCCTTGCACGGCCCGGAGACGGGAGTCCAGCAGCCCTGCCGCCACTGCCGGAGCGAGGCCGGGAGCCAGCGGAAGTCGCGGAACTACAAGGCAGTGCCACAGGTGATAAATGTCAGCCTTGCCCGACCAGACGGTGGACGCGACGTTGCCCTGCTCGTCCAGTTCCTGTTTCCAGGAACCGTGCTCGTAATCGATGAACCAGTCCCGTGCGTGGTCCCAGATGCGCTCGTACCACTCGGCATATGATTCGTCTCCGGTGACCATGTACAGCGCGGCCGCGCCGCCGATTGCTTCGACCGGCACCCAGCGAATGCGGGACGTGACAATGGGCTTGCCGTCCCAGTCAACGGAGTACACAAACCCGGGGTGGCCATCCGGCTCCCACGCGTCGCGGATCGCAGCGGCGAAAAGTCCTTTCGCGTCTTCCATGAGCCACCCAGGAACGTCCATGCCGCGAGCGTCCAGGCCGGCGCGGAGATGCAAGAGAAGCCTGGCCCACTCCACCCAGTGGCCAGGCGTTCCACCATAGGCGCGGAACTGGCTGGCACGGTCGTCGGTGTTGTACTCCGGAATCGGGTTCCATTCAGGGTCGAAGTGCTCGAACACCCGGTAATTGTTGTTGCGTGCAAATTTGTGGATGAGCACCTCAGCGATATGGAGTGCCCGCTCAATCCAGCGGCTTTCGCCGGTTACATCGGCGACGATGAGGTATGCCTCAACAGAATGCATGCTGGCGTTTCCACCCCGGTATGCCTCAGTTTCCGTGAATTCCCGGTTCCATGAGTCGAAGCACATGTTGGCTTCGTGGTCCCAGAACTTCGAGTCCGCTATGTGCAATGCCTCGTCCAGCAACTCCCGGGCGCCGGGCCGCTTGGCCGCGGCGGCACTCGCTGCGGCCAAGAGCACGAACGAATGCTGATAGCCGGACTTTGTGTCATTCACTGGCCCGTTTTCGTCCACTTCGGCGAACCATCCACCGAATTCATCATCACGGAAGACCCCATTGAGCGCGGCAATGCCATGGTCCACCATGGACGCGGCACCCGGGCGCCCCATCAATGCCGCAACCGAAAAGCTATGGATCATACGGGCAGTGATCCAGAGATGGGTCGGCTTGTCGGTCATGACCTTCCCGTAGTTGTCGAGCCAGCCAAAGCCCGTCGGCACTTTCGAGCCGGAGGCGAAATTGATAAGCCGGTCTGTTTCTGCTTCGAGCCAACGTGCGTGAGCGGCGCTGTTCAACCACGTCATGTGCATCTCCTCAATAAATTTGCGGCCACCAGAGGTAGGGCCTGTTCTTATGCTAAGCCAAGGTGATGGAATTCCACCAGGTTAAGTTCGTTTTCAAACAAGAGGTTGTTGGGGATCGGCCGTTTCAAAAGTCGGCGGGGATGTTGAGGCCACACGCGCCCAGAAAGTGCCGTGGCTAGAGGACTAGGACGCCCCGGGAAAATCCGTACCTGGTAAGCGGGTGTCAGTCAGCGACGATCAGACGGACATTTGCAGCCGACAAGGCGGCAGCAACCTCACGGGGTGGGGGCGCATCGGTGACGAGAATATCTACGGCCTCAAATGCAGCCAGTCGAGCGAGCGCATACCGAAGCATTTTCTGGTGGGTCGCAACCACCACAACCTGCTCAGCGGAGGCCATCAGGGCCAGCTTCGTTGCACGTTCCACATCCCGTTCAATGTAGAAACCCTCATCATGGATCCCGCTTACCCCGATGAAAGCCGTCTTCGCACGAAGCCCCTGAACGGCGTTGACAGTCATGGGTCCGTTGAAAGCCTGGCTGTCCAACAACAGTTCGCCACCGAGACATATGGTCCGGGCCGACGTCAGCTGCAGGCATCGTTGTATGGCGGGAGCGGAATGGGTGATGATCGTCCCCATGAAAGCGGCTGGGAGCTCCTGGGCAATCTGGTAGGTAGTGGTTCCGGCGTCCAGGATGATCGCATCGCGCTCGGAGACCAGGTCCACACAGGCTTTCGCGACCCTCTGTTTCGCATCAGCGTCTTCCCGGACGCGGGCCGCGAAATCGGCGTTCTGGCCGTGGCCTTCGATGGCACTGACGCCGCCATGAACCACCTTGACCAGTCCGAGTTTGGACAATGCACGCGTATCGCGGCGGACGGTCATGTCCGACACGTCAAATGTGCCGGCGAGGTCCGCTGTGGAAAGAAACCCCCGCCTGCCAAGCTCGTCCAGAATGGTCTGCTGCCGCGGTGTCAGCGTTGCCTCTTCTCGTGCGATGCTCATGGCTTCCCCTCTCCTGACACCCCCAGCCCCTTCATCGGCGTGGGAAAGTGTTGTAATTCCAACACAATCTTACTTACTTCTGCGCAAGGACTTGCGCAGCGACCAGCTCAATGGGTCGGCCTTCAACAATGGAGCGCTCCGCAGCGAGGCCCATTCGCACTGATTGGAGGCCATCGGCGACGGATACCTCCACAGGCCCCTCGCCCAGAATGGCCTTCCGGTAGCCGAGGTGCTCGTAGTAAGTCGAACCGTGGTGCGCCCCAGCAGCCAAGACCGCTTCGTCCACGGGAACTTCATGCTTCTCCGGACCCAGCGGCGAACGTGGGCTGAACTCGACGGTCGCTTCGCTTTCGTCTCCCTCAATCCAGTGGTTGGCTGCCACGGGGATCAGCGTTTCAATTTTTGCCGAGTCGCCCACAATGGAAATTCGTTCCTGGAATTTGGATCCTTCGGCGAACATGGACAGCTCCAGCATTGCGCGTCGCCCGCCCGCAAAGTCAACGATCACGTATGCGTTGTCCACCATGTCCGATACCCGTCCGTCGTACACCTCATCCAAGTGATTGACATCGTGTCCACCACTGGCGAAGACGCGTGTGGGTTCGTCCTGCAGGATGAGGCGCATCAAATCAAAGAAGTGGCAGCACTTTTCCACCAAGGTCCCGCCGGTGCGCTCGGCAAACCTGTTCCAAGCATCCACTTTATGCAGGAACGGGAAACGGTGCTCCACGATCGATAGCATGCGGATATTACCCAGCTTGCCGGTATGTGCGGCCCGGATGACTTCCTGCACCGGAGGCATGTAGCGATACTCCATTGCCACCCAGACGGGTGCCGTGTAACCAGCCGCCAGAGTCTCAAGCTCATCAGCCTGCTCAGCGCTGGTACATACCGGCTTTTCCACCAGAACGGGCAGGTTGGTGCCGCTGGCAAAGATGTCCTTCAGGATTCCCAAGTGCGTGTCGTTGGGGCTGGCGATCACCAGTGCGTCCACGAGCCCTGATGCCAGCAGGTCCTGATGTGAGGAGTACGTCTGTACTTCGTAGCCGATTTCACGCGAGGTCTCTTCAAGGGAGGAAAGAGTGGGGTCGGAGACCGCGGTGATTCGGCTTCCCGGAATCAGTGCGAGGTTCCGGACGTGTTCGCGGGCCATATGACCGGCGCCGATGAGGCCATAGCGAATGGTTGGGACCGTTTCTCCAGAAGGCAATGACATGAACTGCTCCGTTTCTCAGCGTTGAGTGAAGGGGACTGACGTTGCATCCCGAACATCACTATACCGAATGTGTTGTTTTTCACACATAGCGTGTGTATATTTTTTCACTACCAACCCAACTACAACGAGGTGGAACGTGCCCCAACCGTCATCCGGAACACTGCTCTTCGTCGGGTGTGCCACTTTGGACTCCATCGCCCTCGTGCAGGAATACCCTGCCGCCGACAGCCGGACCATAGCCGACGACTTCGCTACAGCAGGTGGCGGACCCGCAGCCACAGCCGCTGTAGCCGCAGCCCGCGCAGGTGCCAAGGTTGCGTTTGCCGGCGTTCTCGGCGCGGACGAAGCGGGCGACCGGATCATCGTAGGACTCCAAACTGAAGGCGTGGACACTTCAGCTGTCATCCGTGACCCTCATGTCTACACAGGCGCGAGCGTGATTGTTGTCAGCAAGGCTACCGAAAGCCGGGCGATCGTCACCCGCCCTGTACCGCCGATCCGCTTTCCTGCCGGCAGCCGCTTTCATGAACTCCTGCATGTTGCGGAGTGGGTCCACGTGGATCACTTGGGCTGGAATGCCGTAGCTGGTCTGCCTGGCTTACGGATCAGCGTGGACGCCGGAAACCCGATTCCAAGCTTCAGCCCCAAGGGCGTTGAGCTGTACGTGCCCACCATCGAACGCCTGCAGGCAATATATGGAGCCAACCTCAAACCTGAAGCCCTCGTCCAAAAAGCCATCGATGACGGTGCTACTACCGTGGTGGCCACCGCAGGGTCGGAGGGAGCATGGGGCCTTGAACGGGGCGGTATTCCCTTCCACGTCCCCGCAACCCCTGCTGACATCGTCTCTACGCTCGGCGCTGGCGACGTCTACCACGGCGCCATCCTCGCGGCTGTGGCAGCAGGACTACCGATTGCAGAGGCCGCGTCGTTCGCTGGCCGCATTGCTTCGGCTTCCTGTGCAGGCCTGGATGGGCGTTCCATGATCCCCCGCGAGACCATCACCTCTGTCCTCACCGCTAATCCCACCCCCTAGCTGAAAGAAGCAGCCCATGAGCAACACAGACCTTTCCACCCTCCAGCGCCCGTCCGGTGCCTTCGCCATGCTCGCCGTTGACCAGCGCGAAGCCATGAGAAATATGTTCGCTGAGCACACAGACCAAGCGGTAACTGACGAGGACCTCCGCGACTTCAAGCTCGCAGCTGCCCGAATCCTCACTCCTTACGCTTCCGGCGTCCTCATTGATCGCCAGTTCGCTCTTGACGCGGCCATCGAAGCCAAGGTGGTTGCCCCCGGCTGCGGGCTCATCGCTTCGGCCGACCACTTTGAGTCTGCCCACGGAGAGCTTGTGGGCGAAGTGACAATAGACAAATTGGTCGATCCCAAGAAGTACGCCGCCTTGGGCGTCACAGCCCTCAAGCTGCTGGTTCTCTACCGCCCGGACGAAGGCGCCGAAGAACGGGTGGCCATGGTCCGCGAATTCGTGGAAAGCTGCAAATCCGCCGGACTCATCAGCATCATCGAACCCGTTTCCCGCAAACCGCTGGCAGGAGGCGACTTCGACTGGAATGCCGGTATTCTGGCCGCCGCCAAGGAACTGGGCGATCTCGGCGCCGATCTCTATAAAGCCGAGGTCCCCTTCAAGGGCCAGGCCTCCGAATCAGAGGTGCGGTCTGCTTGCGCCGAACTTACCAAGGCCATCAACGGTCCATGGGTAGTACTTTCTTCGGGCGTACCGGAAGAAATCTTCCCTGACGCCGTCCGGTGGGCTTGCTTGGAAGGTGCCAGCGGGTTCCTGTCCGGACGCGCAGTCTGGGCGTCCTGCATCGGTTCACCCGACGTCGTCGAATCTTTGTCAACTGACGCAGTCAGTCGTCTGCAGCGGCTCTGCGCTGTGGTGGACGAAGTGGTCTCTGCACAGCGAACCACCGCCTGATCCTTCGGGGCATCACGGGTGCCCCGTCGCGGTCCCCCATAACTAGGCACAGCAACACTCAATGAGGAGAATATTGTGAGTCAGATTTCACGCAGGCAGGCCATGGCTGTTCTCGGAGCCCTGGGTTTTGGCGCAACCGCCGCAGCATGCGCAGGTCCGGGCGGTTCCACCGCCCCGGGTGGCGCCACGGGCCCGGCCGCTCCTGCAACAGGTGACATCACCGGCAAAGTGTCCTTTGCCCACTGGCGCGGCGAGGACAAAGCTGTCTTCGACGAACTCATCAAGCGATTCGTTGCAAAGAACTCCGGCGTAGAGGTGATCCAAGATATCTCCACGTCCAACGACTACAACGCCCAGGGCTTGCAAAAGGTCCGGGGGGCTGCCATCGGTGACGCATTTGCCACCTTCCGCGGCGCGCAGTTCAACAATTTCAGTGAAGCAGGGATCTACACGGAACTGAAAAACAGCAAAGCTGTGGGCAACTACCAGAAGGGTCTGCTGACAGCCGGACAATCGGGGGACAGCCAATTGGGTCTGCCCTATCAGGTGGTCTTCCCCATGCCCATGGCCAACACGGACCTCTTTGACAAGGCCGGCGCGGAACTGGCACCCAAGGACTGGGACGCTTTCCTGGGCATGTGCGAAAAACTTGCCGCGTCCGGCGTCGTTGCTCTCTCATGGCCCGGTGGTGATGTGGGAAACGGCGGTCAGCTGTTCAACTGCATGATCGCCAACAATGCACCCGTAGATGACATGTGTTCGCAGATAGAGCAGGGCAAGCTCAAATGCACGGACGACTGGTTCATCAAGATGTTGAACCAGTACAAGGACCTGGCCCCCTACCTTCAACCCAACGCCACCGGCACCGCGGTGGAGCCTGCGCAGAACCTGTTTTCCCAGGGCAAAGCTGCCATGTTGGCCACTGGTTCCTACCACATTGCGGCCGTTCGCAATCTGGGTGCAAAGTTCCCCATCGAACTGGTCTTCCCCAACACGTCCACGGATGGCAACGCCAAGTTTGAGGGCGTCTACAACGCCACGTTCATCTTGGGCGTGAATTCCGCGAGCAAGAACCAGGCGGCATCGGCAGCGTGGATTGATTTCCTTTCCGAACCCGAGAACGCCGGCTACTACGCCAATCAGACCGCGCAGCATGTGTCCGTCAAAGACGTTGAGTACACCAACGCCGACCTCAAGCGTTTGAGTCCATGGCTGGACAAGAAAACGGCCCTGGCCGCCCGGTTCCAGTTCCAGAACCTGGACGTCCGCAACGCCGTCGAAGCCAGCGCTACGGCGGTCATCTCCGGCACCAGTCCCGAGCAAGCAGCTGAAGCAGCCCAGAAGATTGTTGACGAACGGCTATGAGCACCCATACCGGAACGGCTGCCAAGCGAAAGGCGCCGGACAGCACCACCGACGCTGCGTCGAAGAAGCGCCGGTCCCCTACCCGGGTGCACCCTGCGCTGTACCTGTTCCCGCTGCCAGCGGTAGCAATCATCGCCTTTTTCCTGGTGATGCCCACGCTGCAGGCATTCCAGTACGCCATCACGGACTGGAATGGATTCTCGGCAGCCTTCAACTACGTGGGTGTGGACAACTTCGTCCGGGCATTTACCAAGGATTCGCTGTTCACCAATGCGCTGACCAACAACCTCAAGTTTGTTTTGCTGGTGGTCATCGCACAAACGGTGTTCTCGTTGCTGCTTGCGCTGCTGCTGACAAAGAACTCACGGGGAAACGTAGTGCTTCGCGCCCTGTTCTTCTTCCCCACCATCCTGTCCTCCGTGTCCGTGGCCTTCATCTGGAAGTTCATCTACGACCCCAATTTCGGTCTCGCCAACTCCGCTCTGGGCGCGATCGGTCTGGAGGGCCTTCAAGGCTCATACCTCGGTAACAATTCCCAAGCGCTGTACTGGGTTGCAGTAACGCAAGTGTGGTTCCACGCAGGCCAGATGATGGTGGTCTACATCGCCGGCCTCCAATCCATTCCCCGTGAACTGTATGAAGCGGCCGAGATGGACGGCGCCAACAAATGGCAGCAGTTCAAGTCCATCACCTGGCCGTTCGTTGCCCCGGCCACGTCCATCGTGGTCGCCTACACCACGGTCCAGTCGTTCAAGGCCTTTGACTTGATCCTGGGGATCGCGGGCAACCCGCCCAAAGGTTCCCTGGACATCCTGTCCACCCGCATCTACAGCACTTTTGCCAACTCGGAGTTCGGATATGCCGCCGCTCAGTCAATCATCTTCATGGGGATGATCGCCTTGGTCACCTGGCTGCAACGCCGGTTGCTCCGTCTGACCCCGAAGGGGGAATGACAGCATGCTTGCATCCATTAGCCGCCGCGGAATCCTTGCCATCTACGCGGTCATCATCATCGTCCCCATCACCGTTGTCCTGTTCGGCAGCTTCAAGTCAACGCAGGAACTCTTCGAGGGTCCTTTCAGCCTTCCCCAATCCCTCGCGCCCGACAACTTCGCGGAAGTCATCGGCGGCCAGGACCTCGGCTCGTCCTTCCTGAACAGCGTCATTGTCACCGGGATCTCCGTTCCCATAACGCTCTTCATTGCCAGCCTGGCTGGTTATGCTGTGGCCCGGCTGAGGGGCTTCGCCTCGTGGGCCATCTTCGGATTCCTTGTCCTGGGAATGGCCATCCCGGCCCAGGCCAACATGGTGCCGCTGTACGTGCTGTTCGGCCGCATCGGCCTGTTGGACAACCTCACCGGACTCATTGTGGCCAACATCGTGTCCACCTTGCCCATTGCCGTATTCATCCTGGGTGGGTTCATGCGTACGCTGCCCAAAGAGCTCTATGAGGCTTGCTCCATTGACGGCACCGGACCGTGGCGGACCTACGTGTCCATTGCACTCCCGCTCTCGGCACCCTCGATAGCTGCTGCTGCCATCTTCCTGTTCGTCATCCACTGGAATGAGCTGCTGTACCCCCTCCTGTTCATCCAGTCCCCCGGAAACCGAACCCTTCCATTGGCATTGCTGAGCTTCCAGGGCGAGTTCCAAACCAACTACCCGCTCTTGTTCGCCGGCGTCATCCTGGCATCGCTTCCCGTCGTGGTGGCCTATGTCTTCCTGCAGCGCTACTTCGTTGCGGGCATTACCGCCGGTGCCAGCAAGGGATAAGGCTCCACTCCGGTCGCGGGACAGCGCACCTCAATCAGCCAACGAAAGGCAACACAAAGTGAACCTGAAATCAGCGCAACACCTGATTAACGGAACCTGGCACTCTGCCGGAACATTCAAGAACGTGACGGACCCCGGAAACGGGGGCACTGTGGGCGAGGTGGCCTGGGGAAACACTGAGGACGCGGGCAAAGCCGGTGACGCCGCTGCCGAGGCTTTCGGCGACTGGTCCCGCACAACGGCCCGCACCCGCGCCGACCTTCTCCGCAACGCTGCTGCGCTCTTATCCGAACGCCGCGACGAACTGGCGCATACCTTGGCGTTGGAAGCCGGCAAGCGACTCCCCGAGGCGCAAGGCGAAGTGGACTTCTCAGTGGAATACTTCCGCTGGTTCGCCGAGGAAGTACGCCGCGCAACAAGCACTGTCAGCCCACCCGAGCTGCGGGGCCGTCGACACCTCAGCACCAGCAAGCCCATTGGAGTCGCGCTTAGCCTCACCCCATGGAATTTTCCGGTTTCAATCCAGGCCCGCAAACTCGCTGCCATGCTCGCCGCCGGCTGCACCGTGGTTGGCCGTGTTTCCGAGAAGGCACCGCTTGCCGCGACCGGCCTTTTCGAGATACTGCACGATGCCGGGTTCCCCGCCGGAGTGATCAATCTGGTGCACGGTCCTTCCCGCGAAATCACCGGCGCCCTGCTCAAGCACCCCGCAGTCCGCGCCGTCAGTTTTACTGGTTCCACCGGTGTGGGCCGTCAGATCATGGCTTCTGCGTCAGAACGTGTGGTGAGGCCGTTGCTGGAACTTGGCGGCAATGCACCGTTCATCGTCTTCGAGGACGCAGACCTGGACGCCGCCGTTGAGGGGGCAGTGCTCGGAAGGCTCCGCAACACAGGACAGTCCTGCGTCGCCGCTAACCGGTTCCTGGTCCAAGACAGCATCGCGGACGAATTCGGCCGGAAGCTTGCCGCGAAATTTGATGCCATGACCATAGGACATGGAGTTCCCGACGGTGACACACCTGTCCCGGACCTTGGTCCCGTCATTGACGCCGAGCGCGTCGCCGCTGTGCAGGCCCTGGTGGACGATGCCCTGGGCCGCGGAGCCCGCCGCCTGACCGAACGTACCCACGTTCCGGGAGAGGGTTCCTTCATGGCGCCCACGCTCCTGACCGATGTTCCCGATGACGCACCCTTGGTGAGCGAGGAAGTCTTCGGCCCCGCGGCAGGGGTACTCACTTTCTCCTCGGAAGAGGAAGCAATCAGGAAGGCGAATGCCACCGAAATGGGACTTGCCGCCTACATCTGGAGCAGCAGCCCCAAGCGTGGCTGGGACATCCCGGAGCAGTTGGAAGCAGGCATTGTGGGAGTCAACGACCCCCTCCCATCCGTGGCCTTCGCCCCCATGGGCGGCGCCAAGCAGTCGGGACTGGGCCGGGAAGGATCAAGCCTTGGCCTCGAAGAGTTCGAGGAGGTCCAGTACGTGGCCTGGAAGCCCTAAATGCTGACTACGGGACTTGTTCTGGGCGCAGTGGTCGTGGGTGCCGGGATGCAACGCATTACCGGCATGGGATTCGCGCTGGTGGCAGCCCCGTTCCTGGTACTTCTCCTCGGCCCCGTCGAAGGGGTGGTGCTGGTCAACGTCTGCGGAGCCGTGACGGCCGGCGCCATCATTTTCCGCGTCATGCGGGACATCGACTGGAAGAGGTACATGGCGCTGGCTGCCTCGGCGCTATTAGGGATTGTCCCCGCGGCATTCCTCATCCGGTACCTTCCGCCGTCGGTCCTGGAGATTTCAATCGGCGTGACCCTTGCCGCAGGCCTGACAGTCCTGCTGGTCATGAAGTCAGCCGTCCTACCCCAGCGTCGTCGTTATCTCTTCGCCGCCGGCGGCCTCAGCGGCTTCATGAATACTGCCGCGGGAGTAGGAGGACCAGCCGTGAGCATTTACTCCATGGCTACCCGGTGGCAGCACAAGTCGTTCGCCGCCACGATGCAGCCCTATTTCTTTACCATCGGGGCGCTGTCCCTTGTTTCCAAAGCGGTGACCGCACCAGCTTCGTTGCCGGTCCTGCCGATGACAATGTGGCTGGCCGTCGCCGCTGCCTGTTTGATCGGGCTCGTCCTGGGTGACCTCGCTTCCAAGCGGGTATCCACCAGGGCCGCCCAGATTCTCCTGATTATCCTGGCCTACCTGGGAGCAGCAGCAACCATCGTTCGCGGTGTGCTGGATGCCATTGGCTGACCCGCCCTCCCTCCAACCTAGAGAACCCACCACCATCGAAAGGACTGCCATGTCCCCCGTTTCAGCAAAGATCGATTCAGCAAAAGAACGTACCCTGCGGGTTTCTGCAACCAAGGGTGACCATGTTGATCTCACGATTGGTGCCTCCGATCCAGTGGCCGTTCGTCTTGAAATTGACAACAACTGCGGCTGTGCCGACGGCCATGCCCGAGGCGTCGGCTCGTACACAGATACTGACTTCGGCCGACGCTGAGGTCCTGTAAGGATGGCCCGCCAACCTACCTGATAGTGTTGTTTTTCCAACACAAGCCGTTTGCTTCCTATCACTGAGCGCGCCCGCAAGGAGAACAATGGATCTTTCCTCATCTTTCAAGGCCTACGACGTCCGTGGCTTGGTGGGGGTTTCCCTCACCGATGAAGTCGCAGAAGCCATTGGGGCCGCATTCGTGGATGTTCTGGGCCTTGCGGGCAAGACCGTGTTCTGCGGCGGAGATATGCGACCGTCCTCCAAGGGGTTCGTCTCTGCGTTCTCACAGGGCGCCGCAACCCGGGGCGCCGATGTGTACGATCTCGGACTCATTGCCACCGACGAGCTCTATTTTGCGTGCGGCGCCATGAACGCGGCTGGTGCCATCTTCACAGCAAGCCATAACCCTGCCCAGTACAACGGAATCAAGATGGCCAAGGCCGGAGCCGTTCCCATCTCTTCCGACTCGGGACTTTTCGATATCAGGGACCTTGCCCAGCGATATCTGGACCACGGGTTTCCCAAGGCTGAATCAGCGGGGACCGTTGCACCGCTCGATGTCCTTGGTGACTACGCGCTCAAGCTGCGTTCGCTCGTGGACTTGACGGACGTTCGGCCGCTAGAGGTTGTAGTTGATGCCGGGAACGGCATGGCCGGCCTGACAGTTCCCGCGGTGTTGGGCAGCGAAATTCTGGAGGCCTTGCCCCTGACCATCGTCCCGTTGTATTTCGAGCTGGACGGTACTTTTCCAAACCACCCTGCCAACCCCTTGGAACCGGAGAACCTTCGGGACCTGCAAGCAGCCGTGCTTGCCCACGGCGCTGACCTGGGGTTGGCATTCGACGGCGACGCAGACCGCTGCTTTGTTGTGGACGAGACCGGGCAACCAGTAACACCGTCGGCCATAACCTCCATGATCGCTGTGCGGGAGATTGCAAGGGTTCAAGCAACGGGCCAAAGCAACCCGGTAGTAATCCACAATCTGATAACGTCCCGGTCGGTGCCCGAGTTCGTTCAGGCTGCCGGTGGCCGGCCAGTCCGAACCCGGGTAGGCCACTCGTTCATCAAGGCCCGAATGGCTGAAGAGGACGCTGTTTTCGGTGGAGAACATTCGGCCCACTACTACTTCCGCGACTTCTACAACGCAGACACCGGCATGCTGGCAGCCATGCACGTACTTGCTGCCCTGGGCGGGCAATCAGCGCCCCTCTCCACGCTGGCACGGCAGTACGAGCCGTACTCGGCCAGCGGCGAGATCAACTCAACCGTTCCGGATGTATCCCAAGCCATTGCGGACGTGTGCCAAACCTATGATCAATCGCAGGGCATCCGCATTGATGACCTGGACGGGCTGAGCGTGATCGACGAGTCAGGCGAATGGTGGTTCAACCTCAGGGCCTCAAACACGGAGGAACTACTCCGGCTCAATGTCGAAGCCAGGAATGCGCAACTCATGGAACGCATGCGGGATGCCGTTCTGGACATGATCCGGAACTAGTCCAAAAACGGAAGCGTTCGACGGCGGGTGCGTACCCGCCGTCGAACGCTTCTGTTCTCTTCTGGTCCTGCCAGCCGGAGCGAGTTCTCGGCCCTATCTTGCGTTCTGCCGTATCAGTGGCCTCCTCACCCCCTACTCCGCATCCTCCCCGAACGCCGTGGACTCCCGGATGATCAGCTTGGGGGCGAGGCTTACGCGGCGGAGGGCAGGCGAAACTGCAGCCCCGGGCTTTCCTGCCAGGCGTTCCATACACATGGTCACCGCGGCGTGGCCGACGTCCCGTTTGGGCGGTGCGATGGACGTCAGCGGCACCGGAGCGAGGTCGGCCACTTCGTCGTCATACGCCACGATGGCGAGGTCTTCGGGCACACTGACTCCGGATTCCTCAGCAAGGTTGATCAGCGTGATGGCTTCCTCATCGGGAAGGACCAGCGCAGCGTGGGTTCCGGTGCGGCGGCAATCTTTCAGGAACTTCTTGAACTCTTTTTGGTTGTTGCCCGCGCCCACCACTGAACGGTCATACTCCATGACGGGGGCATCCGTTTCCAGACCCAGCTTGGCCACCATCCGCTCATGGCTTTCACGGAGCCAGGGGGCCGTAGCGCTGGTGGCAACAGCCAGCCCGATCCTGCGGTGTCCCAGAGACGCGAGGTGCTCCATGGCCAGTTCAGCGCCATAGCCGTGATCCGACATCACTGACTCGAATACCCGGCTGGAGCGCTCCACCAGCACCACGGGGATCCGCACGCCGGACAGCAGGTCAAACGTCGGCGAACCGGGCTCGAGGGGGCCCGCGGTCGCCAGGAGGATCCCGTCCACGGAGTTGGCCACCATGCGCTGGAGCTGGCGAAGCTCGTCCTCCGCGGAGTAGTTGCTGACGCCTAGGATGAGGCGTGCGTTCAGGGCCCTGGCCGCAGCTTCTGCGCCACGAATGACTTCAGGGAAGTAGTAGCCGGTGGTTGGGACTATGAGTCCGAGGGTAGCCAGCGGCTGGCGTGCGCGCCTGTGGACCGTGTCCCCCGGCCGCTCCACCACCATGCGGACCGCACCACCGTGGACCCGGCGCAGGAGGCCCTGAGCCGCGAGCTGGGTAAGGTCCCGGCGGATAGTCATGGTGGACTGGCCGCTTTTTTCGGCGAAGTCGTTCACGGTCAGGGTCCCGCGAAGCTCCAGTTCACGGAGTATCTTCTCGTGGCGTTCCCCGCTGAGCATGCCAGTCCTCTTCCGGAATCCAAATGTTCAAACAAGCATAAACGAACGTTGTGGGGCCCGCTCTGCGCGTAAAACACCCGCCAGAGCGCGCAGAGCGGGCCCCACAACGCCATCCACTACCGCCGCGGGTGGTCGTCGATCCGTACGACGTTCCGGCCACGCATCGTGTAGAGGTACCCGTCTTCGTCGTTGGTGATGTGGGAGCCGCTGTACCAGCCGCCGTCGATGCCTGCCACCACTGTGGCCACCTCGAAGGTCTTGGGATCAAAGCGGAACACGTCCGTGTCCGAGACACCGTAAACAGCGCCTCGGTTGGTTACCAGCGCGGCGAACCCGGTGCAGACCGGACTGATGTCCGCTTGGTGGATCAGCTTGCGCTTTGGCAGGTCAATGACGAAAACACGTCCCGTGCGAACGATCCCGTAAAGGTATCTGCCTTGCACCGCCAGTGCAGACACGCCGGCACCCAATCCGGGATCGAGCCGCCATAGTTCCTTGCCCGTTACGGGATTCAACGCCACAACGGTACCTGGACCTTCAGTACCGGGCCGTCCCCCGCCAAGGTAGGCGACGCCGTCGCGCGCTGTTACTGCGCGCACCAACTGCACTGAGTCCACGGGGTTGAGGAAGAATCCCGACTTCCCGGTGGCGGGATTGTAGGTCCACAACGAGCCACCACCCTCGGTGTCAGCCTGGGCGCACACCAGGACCAGCTTGTTCACCTCGTCCCAATGGACATCCAGGGGCCGGTTCTGTTCGGCGGAGAACTTTGCCACCTGGCTGATCGGTTGACCGCTGCGGGGGTCATAGCTCCAGATGCCCTGGGAGCTGTACTGGCCGGTGTAAAGCACCTGGTCCACCACCACGGCGTCCTTGGCTTCACCCGGGACCGTCATGTTGGTGACCTGTCCGGTCTTCAACGATCGGCGTGAGATGACCCCGTTGCCGCCCACGTAGACCAGGCCGCCTCCAGCTGCCAGTCCCATGACTTCCTGCGCGTCCGACGGCGCCCCGGCCTCGCCTAGGTCGGTGGTCTTGTACGACCCGCTAGCGGGGTCGATCTCGGCTACGAATCCGAACGCGGAGGTCACCAGAACCTTGCTGTTCAGGGCGTCAACGCCCCAAATCTCGCCCAGGAACGGCCCCTGGTAGGAGACGGCGGATACCGAATTGGCGGACAGTGAATAGACCAGGAGCCCGGCTTCGTTGGCGAAATAGACCTTGTCACCGATTGCTGCGAAGTTCTTGGCGGTCTTTCCCTCGGATGCAGCCAAGGCATAGGAGGACGGATTGGTGACGCTCACGGCCGCGATCTTGGACGTGGACGTCGAAGCTGCCGAGCTGACCATGACCTTGTCTCCGACGATCGCGAGGTCGCGGATGCTGGGGTCTGCGACCATCTCCGCCGGGGTGACGTTGGCGAACGTTTTGGCGGCATGGTTGTACGCGTAGAGGCAAGCGCGGCTGGCGCTGCCTCCTCCGTTCAAGGTGCTGCCGGCGCCGAAGAAGATAGTGGAATCGGTGGCCGCGACAGCGCGGGCCAAGGTGGCGCCCGCATCCGGAACGCCCAGGTTGGTGACTGCTCCTGTGGCGGGATCGTATTCCCACAGGGCCGGGGCCGTGCCGCTTCCGCCACCCACCGCGTAGAGGCGTCCGTTGGGGGCCACGCTGAGATCACGTACGTCGCGGTCACCGATGCGTCCGATCGGGGTGGCTCTCACGCCCGGGGTGGAAAGGTCCCAGCGGAACAGGTTCGGCTTGGGACCTGCAGCGTTCTGCAACACGCCTGCATACAGGTACCGTCCGGAGGCGTCGGCAGCGAGAGTTTGGATGGCATAGCCGTTTTCCAGTTCGGTCACGCCGGAGACTTTGCCGCTGGGTACATGGAAGGCCACGATCCGCACCGGATCGAGGTTTCGAGAACCTATGTACAGTGTCTCGCCCACCAGCAGCCCGCTCATGAGGGAGAACTGTACGACGCCGGGACCCAGGTCCAGGACTTCGGTCGCCTTTGGCTTGGATCCCAGGAGGGCGGACGCCGACGCCGGCTGGCCGGCTGCCAGCCCGATGGCCGCGGCGAGCGACGCTGCTCCCCCAACTTGAAGGACTGACCGTCTGCTGATGTTCGATTTCTCCATGGGAATCCCTGTTCTTGGGTAGTGGCTTTTGAGTAGCCGCCGTTCGGGTGTCCAGAATTCATAGCAGCGAGGAGTAAGCACAGTCCAGCATTTCTGTTCGTTCAAACAAGAATGCCTTTGGCTGTTGCTGGCAATTTCCCTGCCTTTCGGCAAAACCGCGGGCATCAAATGTTTGAATTTGTTTGAAATATTGAAGATGTTCGAACTTGGGGTTTACATGAACCTATCGCCGTGTGGCCTCCACCACATGCCCCCTTCGCATCGCAAGTCTTCAAAGGAGAACACCATGAAGCGTCGTCACCTGTTCGCAGGGATGGCCGGCCTGGCCGCCAGTACCCTGCTGCTCACGGCCTGCGGCACCGGCCCCAGCACATCAGCCGCTCCCACACCTGCAGACGATCCCTCCGGGTCCATCACTTTCTGGTCGTCCCTGGCCGGTATGGACAAGGTGGCTGAAGCGTTCAACGCCAGCCAGGACAAGATCAAAGTCAGTTTCGAAACGATACCCAACGGCGCCAACGGCGGGTACGCCAAGCTCTCCACCGCCATCACAGCGGGCAACGGCCCGGACGTGGCCACCATCGAATATCCGCAATTGCCCCAGTTCGTCAGCAACAGCCAGGTCATTGCCCTCGACGGCCTGATCAACAAGGCCGAAACCGTGGACAAGCTCACGGACGAAACCAAGGCCCTGGTCCAGTTCGGTGAGAAGACCTACGCCCTTCCGTACGACGCAGCCCCCATGCTCATGTGGTACCGCAAAGACATGCTGGACAAGGCCGGCGTCGAGGTCCCCAAGACCTGGGATGACTTCGAACAGGCCGGCAAAAAGCTCAAGGCCGTTGCGCCCGACTCCTATCTGGCCACTTTCAACCCCAACGAGGTAGCGGCGAGCGCGGGACTGGCCTGGCAGGCCGGCGCCAAGTGGTTCGGCACCGAAGGCGACAGCTGGAAGGTGGGCGTCAACGACGAGGCCACGCAGAAGGTGGCGGGCTACTGGCAGAAGCTGATTGACGAGAAGATCGTGAAGGTCAGCCAGGCCTACAGCGACGAGTGGAGCTTGGACCTGGCCAACAGCACGGTGGTTGGTGTGCTGGGCGGCAACTGGAGCGCCACAGGCATTCAGAAGCGCACCGAAGCCAGCGGCCAGAAAGGCCAGTGGATCGCAGCCGAACTCCCCACCTGGGGCAATGAATCCGGAGCCTTCTATGGCGGATCCAGCTTCAACGTCACAAAGAGCAGCAAAAATCCGGCAGCCGCCGCAAAATTCGTGGAGTTCCTCACCACCAACCAGGACGCCATCAAGGCGCGCGGCAACACAGGTTCAGCGTTCCTCGCCTTCCCGGGCCTGACGCCGGTTGCGCAGAAGGCCTACGACTCCAGCTACTTCGGCAACGACATCTACGAGGTCTTCAACAAGGCGTACGGAAACATCACCCCGGGCTGGCAGTGGGGTCCCAACTGGGACATCACCAACACCGCGCTTAAAGACGCCTACGGAAAACTCACCACCGGCGGCACCATCGACGACGCCATCGACACCGCCCAGGACGCCACCGTGGCGAGCCTGAAACAAGCCGGCCTGTCCGTCAAAGAGTAGTCCGGCGGCGTTCGGCAGCTCTCTACAAAGAAGCCACACCGGCAGGGGGCCTCCGCGGAGGCCCCCTCCAAGCTAGGAGAATCCCATGGCCACCCAGGCCCTTACCACCACAGTGCGCCGCCAAGGCCGCGCACTGGCAGGAACCGGCGGGCGGACTGCCGCACTGTTCCTGGTCCCCTTCTTTGCGGTCTTTGTGATCGCCATGATCGCACCGGTGATCTATTCCCTCGTGCTGAGTTTCCACTCGCAGCAGAAGTCCGGGCTGGGGTTCGGGGAAGCCAAGACCGTCTTTGTAGGACTCGAGAACTATGTGCAGGTCTTCCAGTCCGAGACTTTCATGGAGGGCATCGCCAGGCTGGGCTTGTACTGCCTGATCTACGTTCCCTGCATGGTAGGCGGAGCCGTTGTTTTTGCCCTCCTTCTCGATGCAACGGTGGCCAAGGCGCGCAAGCTTTTCCAACTCCTGGTATTCCTGCCGCACGCGGTTCCCGGCGTCATCGCTGCCCTGATCTGGGCTTACCTTTACACCCCGGGCATCAGCCCGCTGGTCCAGGCACTCCAGGGCGGCGGGATCCAGATCAACTTCCTTGACTCCCACATGGTGCTTCCGTCCATTGTGAACATCGGTGTCTGGGAGTGGACCGGCTACAACGTGATCATCCTGTTCACCGCTTTGCAGGCCGTTCCCCGGGAGATCCTGGAAGCCGCCAGGGTGGACGGTGCCGGCGAAATCCGAGCCGCGGTAAGCATCAAGTTCCCACTGATTCTTCCGGCCTTGAGCGTCATCATGCTGTTCACCATCATCGGCACCTTGCAGCTGTTCACGGAGCCGAACATCATCTCCAAGGCGACAGCGTCTGTGACAAGCACGTGGGTCCCCAACCTGTGGGCCTATGACGCAGCCTTCATCCGCCACAACCTCAACCAGGCAGCAGCTGCCTCCATCATCATTGCCGGGTTGGCAGCAATCCTGTCCCTGGCCGTCACCCGCCTCAGCTCCAGGATGAACAAATCATGAGCACCCCAACACTCTCCCGCCCCCGCAGCACCTCTCCTTCACAGCAGGGCCACCGCCGAGGAGGCCCCGCATTCACCAGGGGTATGTCCAACCGTGGCGGAGGATTCGCCAGCAAGCTCACAGTCAACGGGCTCCTGCTCATTGGCTCCGCCTACATGGTGGTCCCTGTCCTGTGGCTGGTGTTCGCCTCCACCAAGAACGCCGCAGACCTCTACGGCACCAGCGCCTACGCCTTGGGGAACTTCTCCTTGTTCGAGAACATCGCCAACGTGGCCCAGCAGGACGGAGGCCTGTTCTTCCGGTGGCTGAGCAACTCTGTGATGTATGCCGGCGTTGGAGCGGTCCTCGGCAGCCTGATTTCCGTCATGGCCGGTTATGCGTTCGACAAGTTCCAATTCCGCTGGAAGGACTCGCTGTTCGGTTTCGTCCTGGTGGGTGTCCTGATCCCCAACACCGCCACTGTGCTGCCCATGTATCTGTTGGCCTCCCTGGTGGGCATGACAAATACCGTCTGGGCTGTCCTCATCCCCGTTCTGTGCAACCCCTTCGGCGTGTACCTGGCGCGGGTTTACTCCGCCAGCTACGTCCCCGCCGAAACACTCGAGGCGGCGCGTATGGACGGCGCCGGTCCCATCCGGTCCTTCTTCTCCCTGGGACTGCCCATGATGATGCCCGGCTACATCACCATCGCCCTGTTCCAGTTCGTGGGCGTATGGAACAACTTCATGCTCCCCCTGGTGATGCTCCAGGACCAGCAACTCCTCCCCGTCAGCGTCGGTATCTCGATCTGGCAGGGCTATTCGGTACCGCAGCCCGAGTTCACGCCCATGGTCATTACAGGCTCGCTTCTTTCGATCATTCCGCTGCTCGTTGCCTTCATCTTGCTGCAACGCTTCTGGAAGTCCGGACTTACTGCCGGGAGCGTCAAGTGACCACCACCGAACTGAATGTCGCGCTCGCCATGGGTCCCGGCGTCGTGAACCGGGTGTTCCCGGCCCGGCGGCTGGATTCCCTGGGTCCCGGGCTGAAGCTCCTCAGCCCGGCGCCCATGGGTGATTTCACCTCGCAGCGTTCCCTGGAAATTCTGGGTGCCACGGACATACTCATCACAGGGTGGGGCTGCCCGAAACTTGATGCCGCGGCCTTGGGCGCTGCCCCACGCCTGAGCCACATTCTCCACGCCGGAGGCACAGTCAAACACCATGTGGGTGATGAGTGCTGGGAGCGGGGTATCCACGTCAGCACGGCGGCCGATGCCAACTCCATCCCCGTGGCCGAATACACGGTGGCCATGATCCTACTGGCCAACAAGCGCGTCCTGCAGATCGCCCGCAAGCTCCACACAGAGAGGGTGGAAATCGAGCCCGACCATGTGTTTCCGGACATGGGCAACTTCGGCAAGCGCGTGGGCATCATCGGGGCCTCGAGGATCGGCAGGCACGTGATCCGCCTCCTGAAGGCCTACGACCTTCAGGTCGCGGTGGCCGACCCTTTCCTCAACGACGCCGAGGCGGCCGCCCTCGGCGTCGAACGCGTCAGCCTGAAAGAGCTGGTGGCCGATTGCGATATCGTCAGCCTCCACGCGCCGTCGCTCCCGTCCACCCGCAATCTGGTTCACGAAGGACTGGTCGCCGGCCTCAAGCCCGGGGCCACGTTCATCAACACGGCCCGCGGGGAACTGGTGGACCAGGACGCGCTGCTTCGGCGCGTTGAGCAAGGAGACCTGTACGCCATCCTGGACGTCACCACACCTTGGGTGCTCCCGGCTGACTCCGGCTTCTACACGCATCCCAACGTGCTGCTGACACCGCATCTGGCGGGTTCACTGGGGACGGAGTTGGAGCGGATGGCGGTGAGCACCATCGAAGAGGCCCGCCGGGTGGCGCGCGGCGAACCGCTCCTCCACAGGCTGCACGCGCGGGACCTCGCCTTCACCGCCTGACGACTGGCATACTCAATCCCATCCACGGACTGTCTCAAATCCTTGGACCGACTCAACAACGGGGGCATGAGTGCCGGAAAACGAGAAGGCTGAACCAGGGGCGGCCGTCCGGCTCGTCGGATCTGCCGTTCAGGGACTAAGCACTGCGGAGGTTGCCGAGAGGGTCGCCGCCGGGCAAACCAACGCCTTCGTGCAGGACACCAGCCGCAGCGTGTGGAGCATCGTCCGCGCCAACGTGCTCACCTTGTTCAACGGCATTATCCTGGCCTGCTTCATTGTTCTTTTCGCGATCGGCCGCTGGCAGGATGCCCTGTTCGGTTTCAGTGCCATCGCCAACGCGGTGATCGGAAGCGTCCAGGAGTACCGGGCAAAACGCGCTTTGGACCGGCTGGCCCTGTTGAACGCCCCGCACGCCCGGGTGATGCGGGACGGATCTGAAGCAGAAATAGCCTTGGACGACGTGGTCCTGGACGACACCCTCGTCCTCCGGGCCGGCGACCAAGTGCCCGCGGACGGGGTAGTCGCAGCTTCCCGCGGGCTTCAGGTGGACGAATCCATGCTGACCGGCGAATCCGATGCCGTGGAAAAGACGGAGGATGACCGCGTGATGTCCGGATCCGTCGTCGTTGCCGGAGAAGGGACCGCCGTGGTGGACCGGGTGGGCGCCGATTCCTTCGCCAACTCTCTGGCTGCCGAGGCCAAGAGGTTCTCCCTGGTGGCTTCGGAGCTGCGGTCCTCCATTGACCGGGTCCTCAAATGGGTCACCTGGTTTGTCGGGCCGGTGGCGTTGTTGGTTCTGAACGCGCAAATGCTTGCCCAGGGCGGGTGGGCCGCAGCCTCGGCGAGTGGAGCGTGGCGGGACGCGGCGACGGCGACCATTGCCGCCGTCGTCGCCATGGTCCCTCTGGGTCTGGTGCTGATGACCAGCATCACCTTCGCGGTAGGGGCTGTGAAGCTGGCAAGGCAGCAGGTGCTGGTGCAGGAGCTGCCCGCCGTCGAGGGGCTGGCTCGCGTCGACATCATCTGCCTCGACAAAACCGGCACGCTCACGCAAGGCGACATCGTTTTCGATGCCGCCAGGCCGCTGGCCGCGGTGCCCGGCTGGGAGAGCGTCCTGGCCTGGTACGGCGTCCAGAAAGACGCCAACGCCACGGCCCGCAGTCTCGCCGGCCACTTCACCGAACTGCCCGCCGATCAGCCAAGCGACCGTGTGCCGTTCTCCTCTGCGCGGAAGTGGAGTGCGGTTATTTTCGACGACGGCATGTGGATCCTGGGCGGCCCCGAGATGGTCTTCCCGGAGCGCGGTTCCGACGACGCCGGGCAACAACAGCTGGCCTCCCAGGCTGCTGAGCTGGCCGCGACGGGGCGCCGCACACTGGTCCTGGCGCACGGGACGCCCACGCATGATGAAACCGTGCCGGCCGATGCCGTTCCCGTGGCCCTGCTGACTTTCAAGGAAAATATCCGACCCGACGCTGCCGAGACCCTCACTTACTTCGCGGCGCAGGACGTGGACGTGAGGATCATTTCCGGTGACAACCCAAGGACGGTGGCGGCCATCGCACGGGAAGTCGGATTGGATGCGCCCCACGGTTTTGATGCCCGTGAGCTGCCGGACGATGACCAGGAGTTCCTGGAAGTCATCAACAACAATGTGGTGTTCGGGCGTGTTTCCCCTGACCAGAAGAAACGTATCGTCCTGGCGTTGAAAGCCGCGGGACGCACAGTGGCGATGACCGGCGACGGGGTCAATGATGCCCTGGCCATCAAAGAAGCCGACATCGGCGTGGCCATGAACTCCGGTGCGGCCGCCACCAAAGCAGTGGCGCGGCTGGTCCTGCTGGACGGTAAGTTCTCGCACCTGCCCAGCGTGGTGGCTGAAGGCCGTCAGGTGATTGCCAACATCGAGCGGGTCTCCATGCTCTTCCTCACCAAGACCGCTTATGCCACCTTCCTGGCGATCGCGTTCGGCATCCTCCTGTTGCCGTTCCCGTTCCTGCCACGCCAGCTCTCGGTCACTGACGGGCTGACCATCGGCATTCCTGCGTTCTTCCTGGCATTGCTGCCCAACGCCCAGCGCTACATTCCGGGTTTCCTGCGGCGATCGCTCACTTTCGCCGTGCCGGCGGGGGTATCCGTGACACTGGGGCTCGCAGCGTACGCCAAGCTCGCGGCCAACCTGTCCATACCGGAAGCTGAAATCAGGACGGGATCGACCCTCATCCTGGCGATCATCGGTATCTGGATCCTGGTGGTGCTTTCGAGGCCCGTCACCCGTTTCAAAGGGCTTGTCATCGGGGCCATGATGGTCGGGCTCGTCCTGGTGTACTCCGTCCGGTTCGCCCGCGATTTCCTGCAGTTCACCGACCCCACGCTCCCCACGGCACTGCTGGTTCTTGCAACGTCGGTTGCCTGCATCGGGCTGATTGAAATCGTGAGGTTCGTGCACCGCCGCGTTGCCTACCGGGACGCTGAAGAGTCCCGTCAGCGGCTCTCGAAGTAACGGCGTCCCCGACCTACCCACAGCGGCACAACCACCAGCACAGTTGCGATGGACTGCGAAATGACGGCGGACCAGTCCCCGTCAGCGGCCACAACCAGGTCGACCACAGCGAAGGCCAAGCCAAGGAACATCACCGCCGTTGCCCCGCTTCGGGCCGCCGAGCTTCCGCGGGCCACGCCTGAGGCGAGCCCGATCACCAGCAAACCGAACAGGACCATTCCTGCCCCGAGCAAGGTCACAGGCAGGGCAACACCGCCGGACTGGGCTTCCGGCGTATACCGCAGGAAGATCGTCAGCACTCCCAGGACAATCTGCGCGATGCCGCCGATGTACATCAGCACCACAGAGAAAGTCACCACACCGGGCCGTCTAGGGCGCTCCCCCGTCATCATGAACTGAGCATAGACGAGCCAGCACCGGGGCAGGAACAACAATTAACCACGCATTCACGCTGTCCTTGAACCCAGTCCACCCGGTCTTCCTAGGGTCGGTGGCATGGAAAGCATCTCTCGCAGGTCCCTCATCTCAGCCGGCCTTGGAGCCGGGCTCGTCGCCGGTGTGTCGGCAGCGTTGCCGCAGGCCGCCGTCGCGGTTTCGACGGCGGACGACGCCGGTCTCCGCACCGACCCGTTCACGCTGGGTATCGCCTCCGGCGAGCCGTGGCCGGACGGTTTCGTGTTATGGACGCGGCTGGCAGTGAACCCCGTGGCAGAGGACGGCCTGGGCGGCATGCCCTCCCGCAACGTCGCCGTCGCCTGGGAGGTCGCCGAAGATCCTGCCATGCGCCGGACAGTAGCCCGCGGCGTCGAGCATGCTCGGATTGAAACCGCGCACTCGGTGCACGTCGAGGTGAAGGGCCTCAAGCCCGGCCGTGAGTACTTCTACCGCTTCCGCTCCGGCCGGCACCTCAGCCAAGTGGGCCGCACCCTGACCAGTCCCGCCCCCGGTGAGACTCCCGCCGCACTGGCCATGGCGTTCGCCAGCTGTGCCCAGTACGAACACGGGTACTTCACCGCCTACAAGCGGCTGGCTGAAGACCACCCGGACCTGGTGCTGCACCTCGGCGACTACGTCTACGAATACAAGAAGGACAGTTACGTGATCGGTGGCGGCAATCCCCGTGATCATGAGGGGCCGGAGACGGTCAGTCTCGCCGGCTACCGGCAGCGCCACGCCCAGTACAAGGCCGACGCCGATCTGCAGGCCGCCCACGCGATCGCGCCGTGGCTGGTGGTTTGGGATGACCACGAGGTAGACAACAACTGGGCCGATGACATTCCGGAGAACACGGACGCGGGCCAGCTCAACGACACCACCGAGCACTTCCGGCAGCGCCGCGCCGCAGCATTCCAGGCCTACTACGAGAACATGCCGCTGCGTGCATCCTCCGTTCCGGCCGGTTTCGACATGAAGATCTACCGCACCATCCAGTGGGGCCGGCTGGCCAACTTCCACATGATGGATACCCGGCAATACCGTGATGACCAGCTGGCAGGCGACGGTTGGCAGAAGAACGTGGCCGGACGGCTGGAGGAGAACCGCACCATCACCGGAGCGGAGCAGGAAAAGTGGCTCCTGGATGGCTTCCGGAACTCCACCCAGCGCTGGGACATCCTGGGCCAGCAGGTGTTCTTCTCCGAACGGGACCGCGATAAGTCTCCCGCGATCGACGACGTCTCCATGGACGGCTGGGACGGGTACGCCGCCTCCCGCCGCCGCATCACCCAGGGCTGGGTGGACGCGAAGGTGCGCAACGCCGTCGTGCTGACCGGCGACGTCCACCGCCACTGGGCGACAGACCTCAAGGTGGACTACAAGGATCCGGAGTCCCGGGTGGTGGGCTCCGAACTGGTGTGCTCGTCCATCACGTCCACGGGCAACGGCACGGGCTCCACCACCGACCCCACCATGGCCTGGAACCCGCACCTGAAGTTCTACAACGACAACCGCGGGTACGTGAACACACGGATCACGAAGGACTCGATGACCGCCGACTTCCGGGTGCTCGACTACGTGACCACGCCGGGCGCCCCGGTCCGCACCATGAAGTCCTTCACCATCAACGACGGCGTACCCGGCCTGGCCTGAATGCCCGTGTTACCCCTTATTCCCAGTGACTACGGGGATTTGCGGGAGTAGCCTAGTTCCAGTTGCAATTCTGGATTTCTGTCCGGCTGGGATTCTGCCGTGGGCCTTGTTCGTTCGTCGTTGTCTGAGCTTCTGGGGGTGCTCTCGGAAGCCGTCGCTCCTCACCATGTCAGGTTCGACGACGGGTCCCCCGTTGCCGTTGTCCCGCCGCCGGAGGCTCCGGTCACCGTCCGGGCGGTAACACTCACCCGGGTGGGCAGGTCCCATCATGAGAGCCCCGCCCTGGACCTTGAACTGAGGGTGGCTGTTGAATGCCACGGGCCGGAACAGCTGGACATCATGGAGGAGCTGCTTTTGGCAGTGGAAATCCACAGCGAGTTCTCCGTGGTGTCCCGCGACGAACTCCGGGCGGAAGAGTATTCCGATGCCATCGAAGAGGGGCTGGGGTTCCTGGTGCGTGTTCCCGTGTCCCTTCGCTTCGAGGAGCCTTCCGACCCGCCCAAGCAACCTGTCACGGGCAACGGGGAGGCGGTCCGCAGAATCCGGGGACGACTGGTGGACGCCCATAACAAGGGCATCCCCGACGCCTATATCCATGCCCATTCATCTGCCACAGCAGTGGTCAGTGACGCAACCGGGCATTTCGAAGTCCTGACCTCCGCCGATGAACTTCAGCACTTTGCCGTAGCGGTGGACGGGACCGAAAGGGAAGTTTCGGCAAGCACCAAACGACTTCCCGTCACCATCCGCTGGTCCTGATACCGGACCTGTTTGCCCACCATGGCCTGCGCCATGAAAAGATCAACCATGCGTCCGATGCAGCACTCCAGCAAACTCCAGAACGTCCGCTACGAACTCCGCGGTCCCATCCTTCAGGCAGCCAAGGCCATGGAGGCCGAAGGGCACCGTATCCTCAAGATGAATCTTGGGGACACCGCGCCGTTCGGACTGGAAGCTCCCGAGTCCGTGGTGGTGGACATGATCCACCATCTGCGCGGTGCGCAAGGCTACAGCGACTCCAAGGGCATCTTCTCTGCCCGCACAGCGATCTCGCAGTATTACCAAACGCGAGGGCTCATGAACATCGGCGTCGAGGATGTCTTCATCGGCAACGGCGTCAGCGAGCTGATCTCCATGACACTCCAGGCATTCATGGAAAACGGGGACGAGATCCTTATCCCGGCACCGGACTACCCGTTGTGGACCGCTGCCGTGACGCTTACAGGCGGCAACCCGGTCCACTATCTATGTGACGAGGACGAAAACTGGTGGCCGGACATGGCCGACGTCGAAGCGAAGATCACCCCCCGCACCAAAGGCATCGTGATCATCAACCCGAACAACCCCACCGGGGCCGTCTACCCGCGGCACATCCTGGAGCAGTTCGCGGCACTGGCCAGGAAGCACGATCTTGTCCTGTTCTCCGACGAGATCTACGAGAAAATCCGCTACGTTGACGCCCCTCACATCCACACAGCTGCCGTCGCCGAGGACATCTGCGTGCTGACCTTCAGTGGGCTGTCAAAGGCGTACCGCATGCCGGGTTACCGGGCCGGCTGGGTTGCCGTGACCGGGCCTTTGACGGCGACCGCCGCGTACCGGGAGTCCCTGGAATTGCTGGCATCGCTCCGCCTGTGCGCCAACGTCCCGGCGCAGCACGCCATCCAAACCTGCCTTGGCGGTTACCAGAGCATCGAAGCCCTCATTCGTCCCGGCGGCCGGCTCCGCGAGCAACGGGACCTGGCGTGGAAGCTGTTGACGGCCATCCCCGGTGTTTCCTGTGTCCCCGCAGCCGGTGCGATGTACCTGTTCCCGCGGCTGGATCCCGAGGTCTACCCCATTGCCTCGGACGAGAAGTTCGTCCTCCAACTCCTCCAGGAACAGAAGATCCTGGTCTCGCACGGCACCGCCTTCAACTGGCCCACCCCGGACCACTTCCGGTTCGTGATCCTGCCGGCGGTGGAGGACATCGAGGAAGCCGTGCGCCGGATCTCGCATTTCCTGGCCGCGTACCGGAACCGCCCGGCAGAGGAATCAAACTAGGGGCGTACTTACAGCGGTACTTACAGCGCCGGGTCCACCATGGTCATGCCTGCCGGGTTGGCCTTGTCGAAGCCGGGCAACAGTGCCGCAGCATCTTCCAGCCCGATAGTGCGTTCGATCAGCAACTGCGGCTGGAGCGCACCCTGTTCAATGAGCGCCATCATTCCGGGATAGTCCACCGCGGCCATGCCGTGGCTGCCCAAGAGATCAAGTTCCCAGCCGATCACGCGGGCCATGGGCACCTGCGGGTTGCCGTCGATGGAAGGCAACAGTCCGATCTGGACGTGCCGTCCCCGCCTGCGAAGGCTGAGGATTGCGTCGGCGCAGGTTTGTTCACTTCCGACGGCGTCTACCGCCACGTGGCTGCCTCCGCCGGAGAGGACGTTGACCGCAGCGGGGATGTCCGCGCCGTCGGCAAGGACGGTGTGGTCGGCGCCCAAGCGTGCGGCCACGGACAGGGCCTCAGGGTTCCGATCCACGGCAATGACCTTGGCTCCCATGGCCTTGGCGATCATCACGGCACTCAGTCCGACGCCTCCCGCCCCTACCACGGTCACCCATTCGCCGGCCTTCACGTTGGCACGGGCTGCCAGAGCACGGTATGCCGTGGCGAAGCGGCAGCCGAGGCTTGCCGCCGTCGTAAATTCGATGCTTTCCGGGATGGCAACCAGGTTGCTGTCGGCGGCGTGCAGGGCCACGTATTCAGCGAATGATCCCCAGTGGGTGAAGCCGGGCTGCTGCTGCTCGGGGCAGACCTGCGCGTCGCCGGCCAGGCACCATTCACAGGCGCCGCAACCGCAAACGAAGGGGACGGTGACGCGATCGCCGACCTTCCAGCGCTGGACGCCTTCCCCGACAGAGTCGATCACGCCGGCGAGCTCGTGGCCCGGAACGTGGGGCATCTCAATGTCATCGTGGCCGGCCCAGGCGTGCCAGTCGCTGCGGCACATTCCTGTGGCCAGGACTTTCACCACCACACCCCCAATCGGGGCTACTGGCTTGGCGACCTCCCTGACATCGGGCTGGGTCCGGACTTCGTCGAAAACTACTGCGCGCACGGATTGACTCTAACAACTGTCACACTTCCGGCGCCGCTTCCGACATCCCTCATGTAAGGCATCAACTCTGAAGGGAAGTCAGCATGACCCGCATAAACATCGGCCGCAGCAACAAACTCGGCTACGCTGCCGTCATTGGCCTGGAAGGTTACGCCCGCACGTCGGTCGATCCCGATCTGTACGAGCTGATCAAGCTCCGCGCCTCCATCGTCAACGGCTGCGGTTTCTGCGTGGACATGCACGCAACGGACGGCAGGAAGCGCGGCATCCCGGACCGGAAACTGCACGCGGTGGCAGCCTGGCAGCATTCCAAGGTGTTCTTCGATGCCCGTGAGCAAGCTGTGCTCGCCCTGACCGACGCCTTGACTCAACTGGGGCCGGACACGGTGACGGACGAGATCTGGAACGCCGCCGCCACCCATTTCGACGACGGCCAGATGGGTGGCCTGATCCTGGCAATCTCCACCATCAACGTGTGGAACCGGATTGCCATCAGCACACAGATGGAGCCGCCGGTGGATGAGAAGAATCCGCTGGTCTGAAAGGTAACGTAGGCAGCATGACCCTTGCAGTCTCCGCCACGGCGGCGTGGCAAAGCGAACGGAACCGCCTGTTGGGGATTGCGTACCGGATGCTGGGCGACTTCGGCCACGCCGAAGACGTGGTCTCCGAGGTGGCGATCGAGGCGGTGCGCCAGGAACGGAACACCGCCTCGGGCCACGTGGACTCCTGGCCGGCGTGGCTGACGACGGTGTGCGTGCGCCGCTCCATCGACCGGGTGCGCCAGCTCGCTGCGGTGCGGGAGGACTACACCGGGCCCTGGTTGCCCGAGCCCGTGGACAACGCTCAACTGCCCGAGGAGACGGTGGCCAACAGGGAATTGTTGTCCTTGACCCTGTTGCACCTGGCGGAGCAGCTGGCACCGGAGGCCCGGGCAGCGTTGGTACTGCACCGAGCCTTCGGGATGCCCGCTCCGGAAATCGCGGCCATCCTGGACAAGACACCCGCTGCCGTGCGCCAGATGATCTCGCGTGCAGAACGCCGCCTGGACATCGACCCCAATGCGCCCGCACCCCGGGCCAAGGACCGTGCCGTCCTGGAGAAGCTCGTGGAAGCCATCGAACAGGGCGAGATCGACACGGTTGTAGCGATGCTCCACCAGGACGCGGTGCTGTGGGCCGACGGCGGCGGCAAGGTCAAGAGCGCCATGAACCCCTTGTTCGGGTCGGCGAGGATCGCACGCTTTTTTGCGGGCATCCTGGGCAAAGCGATTGCTTTCGATCCCGTGGAGCCTGTCCGGGCATGGGTCATTGGGATCAACGGCGGAGCGGCTTTGGTGCTCAGGCACCACGGCCGCTCCGACGTCGTCGAAGTGGACGCGGGTCCCGACGGGAGCATCCGCGGGCTGCGGCAACTGTCCAACCCGGACAAGCTGACGCGGCTTTCGCAGCTTACCTAGCCCGGCTCACGATTTCACCATGCTGCGGCCGTCCACCGGCTGGGGTTTGAGGCCCTTCGACGGCCTTCGGCCGGCCAGGAACGCCGCGGCCCCCAGCCCTGCCGGTACCAGCAGCGCCCATCCGCTGAAGAGCAGAACCACAAGCATCACGACGGCGGCCACCACCACGCCGTACCAGGCTGCGGTCCGTCGCGGCAACAGCCGTACGCCCGCCGCCAGCCCGAACGCGGTGACGGCGGTGAAGCATGCGGATGCTGCTCCGATCTGGAACTCAATGCTGAGCCATCCAAGAGCAGCCAGGGCGAAGGAGATCGACGACATCACCGCCAGCGAGCACAGGCTCGCTGCCGGCACTTGGCCCGGGTCGACGCCGCGCGCAAGAGCCCGCGGCAGCACGCCGTCGGACGCCAATCTGGCACCGAGCTTACTGGCGCCTGCCACGAAAGTACTGAGCGGACCAAACGTGAGGACCGCAGCCGCGACAGCGGTCAAGGGTGCCGCCGCGGGACCGAGTCCTTTCGCCAGCAGTTCGGCCACCGGGACGCTGCTGTCCGCGAGCGCAGGCCCCAGCACGGCGACGCAGGCAACCACCAGTCCGATGTACACCACTCCAACCACCACCAAGGTCAGCCAGGTGGCGCGTTTGAGGTCCCGCTCGGGGTTCCGGAACTCCCCGGCCAGGTGCGTCACTGCTTCCCATCCCGCGAAGCAGAAGAACAGCAGACTGGCCGCCCCGCCCACAGCCCAGAAGCCGTGCGGAGCAAAGGGAGTGAAGTTCTCCGCGCGGGCAAAGGGGGCGGCCACGGCAACTGCAACGGCAAGCAACGCAACGAGCAGAACCATCAGGAGGAGTTGCAGCTTGCTCGAGACCCGGATCCCCACCGCGTTGCTCAGGAAGCCCGCAGCCAGGATCACCCCAGCCGCGATCAGCGCCGTCTCCCTGCCGCCCCCCATGGCATGGGCAATGTACTCCCCACCTATCACCGCGGTAGCCGGCGCCCCGCACGGAATTGCGAAGTAGAACAGGTAGCCGGCTACTACTGAGGCCCGCTGTCCGAAAGCCCTCGTGACGAACGTTGCGATGCCCCCGGCGTCGGGCTGCTGCCTGGACATTTCGGCGAAGCTCAACGCCACCGGCGTGCAGAACACCAGGAGCAAGGCCCACGCCAGGATCGACGCCGGGCCCGCCACTTGGGCGGCGATGGCCGGCAGAACCAGGACTCCCGATCCCAAGATGGCACCTACATAAATCCCGGTCGCCCTGAACAGCCCAAGGCCCGAATTACTCACAGCTCTGCTCACCTGTTCACTGAACCGTGTTCGGGGCGGGTGCAGGAAGCAGGGAAACTGCCTGTCGTGGGCAATATCCTGCCGAATTTTCGTGAGCCTGTTGCTTCCTGACCTTCTTTTGCCTCAGAGCGGCGGAAAATCAGCCTTTTAGGGTTGGGGTTCCGTGCTTCTGGCGGCAAAGAGGGTCAGGATGCTACAGCCGCTCGACGCCTCAGGCGCGCCACCAGCGTGGCGGCGAGCAACGCCGTCGTGATTTCCAGTCCGATGACCAGCAGCAGTTGCGCTGCGCCGGACGTATCAACAACGTTCGACGACGGCCTGCCGCCGTGGGCGTGTCCGGCACCGCCCGCTCCCAGCAGCAGGACGGCGTGCAGTCCCACCATGGCGAGGGCGGAGATGGTCACTTGATGGAGCGCACCCACCCTGCTGTGCCGCCAGATGTGGACTGTGCACGGAATGCAGACAGCGGCCAGGGCGATCATGAGGATGCCCAGCCAGGCGTCGTGGTGTCCCGAAGCCGCGAGCCAGAGATGCACGGCGCAGGAAACAGCTGTCAGTGCCGCGCAGAGGCGGGGATGGAGGACGGGCCCGGCTGACCGGACCCGTCCTGCAGTGGTTGTCATGGTCCCGGTTGGTGGCGTGCCGGTTAGTGGCAGTGACCGGCAGGTTCGCCGGAATCACCGGCAGCGCTGTGGCAGCTTGAGCCTGAGGTGTTGGCCGGCACGTCCAGGACTGGGCTGCGGTCGAAGAAGCCCTCGGGCCGAAGCTTGAAGCCAACGGTGTCCACAGGCATGATGGGCCAGTCCTCCACGCGCGGGAAGTGCGTGAGGCCGAAGGTGTGCCAGAGGACGATGTCCTGGCCGTCGATGTCACGGTCCTGGGCGACGTAGGCCGGGAGGCCGGCGCCACCGGCGTGCTGGTTCACGAAATCGCCCGTGGGGTAGCGCTCCTCATCGGCGTAGCGGGTGACCCATACGTCCTTGGTGGCGAAGGCCGCGCGCTTGGCGATGGAGGAGCCGGGATCGGCCAGCAACGTGGGCTGGTTCTCGGAGTGGAGCTTGTAGCCGACCGGTTCACCGAGACGGTTCTTGGACTCCGGGTTGGAGATGATCCAGGTGCGGCCACTGCGGGCATCGGCTTCCCGGACGGCCTCCGACTCTTTGGTGAGGACCGTGCGCTTGCGGGAGAACGCGTTGCCGCGCTCGTTGCCTTCGCCCATGGCCTGGCGGACCACATCCTCTTCTTCCACACGGTTGGTGAAACCGTCGATGGCCATGTCCAGACGGGCGCTGAAGAGGTGCTGGTGGAACGGTGCGCCGAGGCCGGGGGCCAGTTGCGAGATGTTGTCAGAGCCGCCTTCCGGGAAGGCACTTGTGAACACGACGCCGGTCGCCTTCGCCTCGAACTCGATGGTGCCGTCCAGGTAGAGGTACCAGTAGAAGCCGTAGTCGTAGTTGCCGATGGTGGTGAAGAAGGAGATCACCAAGCGCCGGTTGCGGCGGGTGTAGTTGATGCCGGTCCAGAGGTCGGAGTGCTTGGACAGGATGCCCCAGTCTTCCTCGTGCATGCAGATGCCGTTGCGGATCTCGCGGGGGTTGCCGAAGGCGTCACTGATGACCGGGCTGAGATAGGTAATGTCACCCAGGCAGTCGCAGCCGAGTTCCAGCGAGTTGGCGTACTGGCCCACCAGGTATTCGCCGGTGTCGAAGTAGTTCTGCCACGACCGGATAGGCGAAGGGTCACCGTAGGGAACCACCATCTCGGCGATGGAAGCGCGATTGATGATGGGGCGCTTCTTCTCGCCGTCCTGGAAGGCAAGATTGTGGAGGACCACTCCTTCGCGGACATCGAAGCCGACGTCCACGCTCCACTTTTCCCACTGGACATGGTTGCCGCCGGTGACCGTGAAGCTCGGGCCTTCGGGCTGGGTGATGCTGATGGGTTTCTGCGTTGCCCTCAGCGGGCCTGTCAGTTCAGGATCCGTGTAGTTTCCGTGTTCTGCCGGGATGGGCATGGCGCCGAGGTCGATGACCTGGGTGACTTCCTTGTTCACGACATCGACGTACGCAACCAGCCCATCGACGGGGTGGGCCCAGGCGCTGTCCTCGGGGAAGTCCTGTACGAAGGCCAGGCCGCGGAGGATGCGGCGGCCGCGTTCGTCGTCGTATTCAAAGACGCCGGCAGACAACGGCGCGACGCGAACCTTTTCCACGTCCAGGTCCCGGGCGGCAAGAGCTGCCAGCCAGCGCTCATCTGTGGCGAGAAGCGTTTCAACCACCTCGAACTCTTCTTCCAGCACGGGAAGTTCGCCGGAGACCTTGGTGTCCAGTTCCTTGGCAATGAGGATTTCGCCGCGGGTCACCGAAACCAGGACGTCCGTGGGTGCTCCGCCGGAGATGTCGTGGATGAACACGCGGAACCGGCGGTCTGCCTCTGCCTGCCCACGGGAAGGATCCACCAGTCCCAGATAGGCGATCCGCTTTTCGGAACCGAGGTGTCCGGCGGCCCGCAGGATTGCCTGGACCTCGAAGATCTCGGCACCCGTGGCCAGGCGGTACTGGGTTGCTGTCTCAGTTGCTGTGGGCGTCATGGCTGCCTCTTGTCCGGGACCTATGATGGGTCGGGATTTATTTTCTATAGGTGTAGAGAATAACCAAAACGTAAGATGGGTCACAAGACCTTTCCGCCAATTATTTTTCCGGGAGCCCAGCCAGTGCCAAAGATTGTGGACCACGATCAACGACGCCTCGAACTGGTGGATGCAACATGGCGGATCATCGCAAGGCTCGGCATGGAAGGCGCCACCATGCGGGAAATAGCAGAGGAAGCAGGCTTCGCCAACGGCGCCCTCAAGCCCTACTTCCCCACCAAGGACCTGCTGCTGACATCCGCTTTCGGACACGTTTTCAACCGCACCAACCAGCGCATCGCCACCATGACCGACGGACTCTCAGGGGTGGCGGCCCTCCGCGCATTCTGCGCCGAAGTCCTGCCCCTGGACGAGGAACGCGTCAACGAAGCCCGCATCGTGATCCCGTTTTGGCAGAAGGCACTCAACGACGCCGACATGGCCGCCCTCCACAGCGAGTCCATGAGCCAGTGGCACACCACCATCACGGCCCACTGCGCAGCAGCCCGGGCGGCCGGAGAGATCGCCACCCCCATCGGGGACGCCGCCGTCGCCGATCACCTGCTCAACATGATGCTGGGCGCGCAGATCGTGGCCGCGTTATCGCCGGACGAACACTTCTCGCAGGACCTTGAGGGGCAGTTGGACAATTACCTGGCGCTGCTTGCCGCGTAGGCAGCAGGCGGCGCCGCTAGCTCGTGGCGCCCGACGCCACCACGCCGACTCCCAGCCCGGCGATCACGCCGCTGCTGACACGCTCGACGACGGTGCTCACCTTGGGCCGTTTGAGCCACCGCATCGCTTTGAATGCCACCACGGCGATCATCGAGAGATACGCGAAGGCGATGACGGCCACCACCACTCCCAGAATGAGCGAGGTACCCATGGTGTCGCCGCCGTGCGGGATGAACTGCGGGACCACGGCCAGGTAGAAGAGGCCAACCTTGGGGTTGAGGAGCGTGGACAGGGCTCCGGCACCCAACGCCGAGAGCCGGCTGTACGGGAGTGGCTCGTTGGCACCCTCCCCGGCGGCAGCTGATTTGGCGGCCTTCCGCGACTTGATGAACGACGACACCCCCAGGTACAGCAAGTACAAGCCGCCGGCGATCTTGACCCAGCGGAACAGTTCCGCCGACTGCTCCAGGATGGCGGCCAAACCCACGCCCACCAAGGCAGCCCAGGCAATCGCGCCCATGGCGGATCCAGCCGCTGCGGCAATGCCTGCGCTGGGCCTGTTCAATGCGATGCGCAGGACAAGGAAGGTGTCCGGGCCGGGCGTTACGGACAGGACCAGGCAGAGACCGGCGAAGGCTGCGAGGGAAGCAAGAGTCACAAGCACGATTATCAGCCACTCGGCAGCACGGGCAAAGCGTTCACTTCCCGTCAAGGGCTGTTCGTGCAAAGACAAGGCCGCGTCGCGTGATGCCAACCACACTGGAAACATCGCCGCGTGCCTCACTGGCCGCCAAGACTTACTACCCGAGCGGAGTACCAATGGAGACTTACGACGCCCTGCTGGCCTCGATTACCCCGGCCCCCGGCCAAGACCGCCGCACCATTTTCGACCCTGCGACGGGCGAGGCTGTCGGCGATGCGCCCGTTCACACCGTCGAGGACCTCCAGCATGCGGTTGATGCCGCCGCTGCCGCCCAACCTGCATGGGCTGCCTTGGGCCACGACGCCAGGTCAGCTGCGCTCATGAAGGCAGCCGACGCCGTCGAGCGTTCCGCTGAAGAACTCGCCCAGCTGCTCTCCCGCGAGCAAGGCAAGCCGCTCAACGGCCCGAACGCCCGCTTCGAAGTCGGTGCCTGCGCCGCGTGGCTGCGCGCCACGGCCGCGACGCCGCTGGATCCCGAGACAGTAGTGGACGACGGCGAGACCCGCGCCGAGCTGCACTACCGTCCCATCGGCGTCGTGGGTGCCATTGGCCCGTGGAACTGGCCCATGATGATCACCGTGTGGCAGATCGCCCCGGCCCTGCGCATGGGCAATGCCGTGGTGGTCAAGCCCTCCGAATACACTCCGCTGTCCGTGCTGGCGCTGGCGTCCATCATCAATCAGGAACTGCCTGAAGGACTGCTGTCCGTGGTCTCCGGCGGCCGCGACGTCGGCGAAGCGCTGGCCTCGCACGACGCCATCGGCAAGGTCATGTTCACCGGCTCCACCGCCACGGGCAAGGCGATCATCCGTTCCTCGGCCGATACCGTCAAGCGGCTCACGCTGGAACTCGGCGGCAACGACGCCGGTATCGTGCTGCCGGACTCCGACCCCAAGGCCATCGCTGAAGGGCTGTTCTGGGGGGCGTTCATCAACACCGGCCAGACCTGCGCCGCCCTGAAGCGCCTGTACGTGCACGAGTCCCAGTACGAAGCCGTCTGCTCAGAGCTTGCAGCTGTTGCTGCTGCCATGCCTATGGGCAACGGCCTGGATGAGAACAACGTCCTGGGCCCGCTGCAGAACCGGCAGCAGTACGACATCGTGGCCCGCCTCGTTGAAGCCGCCCGCGATTCCGGTGCGCGCGTGTTGATCGGCGGCAACCCCGACGCCGACCAGCCCGGCAACTTCTACCCGACCACCCTGGTGGCGGACATCGATAACGACAACCCGCTGGTGGCTGAAGAACAGTTCGGACCCGCGCTGCCGATCATCAAGTACAGCACCGTTGACGAGGCCGTCGCCAAGGCGAACGCGCTCGACGTCGGACTGGGCGCCTCCGTCTGGTCATCCGACTTGGGTGCCGCCCGGGAAGTCGCCTCACGGATCCAGGCCGGCACCGTGTGGATCAACAAGCACGGCGCCGTAGACCCACGAATCCCGTTCGGTGGTGCGAAGCAGTCCGGCTACGGCCTGGAATTCGGCGCCGAAGGCCTCAAGGCCCTGGGAGTGCCCCAGATCATCAACGGCTGACTCCACCGGCCGGGGCAGGCCCCGCTGCGCATGTCGACGGTAGCTCGACGAACGCAGCGGCCTGCCCGCGCTGGGTGCGCAGCGCCTGGGGATTCAGTTCAGTGCACCACGGTGGATAGACCCGGAAGCCGCGTTTGCCCTGACTCGGGCCGGAACTGACATAGCCCAGTGAGATCAACTGTTCAGGGGTGAACCGGAATACTCCGAAACGCTCACCGTCCTCCACGAAGACGAGCAGGCCCGACAACGACTCCGCCGCGGTGAACGGGCGGGTTGAACCACTGACGTCCCGCTTCCACACCGCCACAAAAGCACCCGGTTTCGTCGGCGTGATCCGCGCAGTCCGTATGCGCCACTGCTGTCCGGCGATCAACGCAACTCCGGATTCATAGTCGCTGTTCTGCTCTTCCGCGTGGACAATGCCGCTGGAATCATCAGGAACCGGCTGCCGGGCTACGAAGCGCTCAAAGGCGTGGAAGTTCACCTGTCGAACCCTACAGGCCACGAAAGCTGTTCCTCGCCCCCGCTGTCCAGTCACAGGTTGGACGCGGTTGGGTCGCCGGACGCTCACCGTGCAACCATGAGCAGCATGGCCCAAAAGATTGCGTACCAAGGCGAGCCCGGAGCCAATTCGGATCTCGCATGTAAGGAAATGTTCCCCGAGCTTGAAAGCGTCCCATGCGCCAGCTTTGAGGACGCGTTTGAACTGGTCTCCAATGGAGACGTCGATCTGGCCATGATCCCCATCGAGAACTCCATCGCTGGACGAGTGGCCGACATCCACGTGCTGCTCCCCCAGTCGAAACTCCAGATCGTCGGCGAGTACTTCCTGCCGATCCACTTTGACCTGATGGGAATCCCAGGCAGCACCATTGAGGACGCCACCGAGGTCCACAGCCACATCCATGCGCTGGGTCAATGCCGCAGGATTATCCGCGAAGCCGGGCTCAAGCCTGTCATTGCCGGGGACACAGCGGGATCAGCCCGCGAAGTCAGCGAGTGGAATGATCCGCGCAAACTGTCGCTGGCTCCGCCGCTTGCCGCCAAACTGTACGGACTGGACGTGCTTGCCTCCGGCGTCGAAGACAACCCAAGCAACACCACCCGCTTTGTTGTCCTGGCCCGGGAACGCGAACTTCCCACCAAGGAAGAACTCCCCGGTCCCGCAATCACCAGCTTCGTCTTCCGGGTCCGCAACGTTCCCTCAGCCCTCTACAAGGCACTGGGTGGATTCGCGACCAACGGCCTCAACATGACCCGTTTGGAGAGCTATATGGTGGGCGACGAGTTCGCGGCAACCATGTTCCTGTCCGACGTCGAAGGCCACCCCGAGGACGCCCGCCTGCGCCGTGCGCTGGAGGAATTGGAGTTCTTCACCACGGAAGTGCGCGTCCTCGGCGTCTACGCAGCAGATGCCTACAGGGAACGGAACACGGTCAGCGCCTGAACCGGTTGATAGCCGCAGCGGCTAGGCTCCGGAACGACCGTGGGCCAGCCCGGTCGGAATGCCGATGAGCACCGGCTCCGGAGCGGAGCAGCAACCGTTGGAATCATCCTCCGCAGACGCAGCGGCAACAGCAGGAACGTCACAACTGGTGCCGGCATCGGACGAACACACGCCGGTTTCCGGTAGTTCCAAGTGCACGGCGTCAGCCGCCACTCGATCCCCTGCCAGCGCCGCCGCCACCGAGCGGACCTGCTCGTAGCCGGTAGCCAACAGGAATGTGGGAGCACGGCCGTAGGACTTCATTCCCACAATGTAGAAGTCCTTCTCCGGGTGCGAAAGAACCTTGGCGCCGTGCGGCGGAACAGTGCCGCAGGAATGGAACTCGGGATCGATGAGCGGCCCCAGTTCGGTAGGCGCCTCAACAGCCGGGTCCAGGTCCAGGCGCAGCTCACGGAGCATATCCAGGTCCGGGCGGAATCCAGTACAAGGCACGACGACGTCTGCCACCAAGTCGCGTCCGTCGCCGGACTTTACGGTCACGCCGTGCTCGGCATCGGTCAGCGAGCTGATACCAAAGCCCGTGTGGAGTTCTATCGTTCCGGCGTCGACCAAGCGGCGAAGACGGGAGCCTAGTTGTCCGCGCGCGGGCAGTCCATCGGCATCTCCGCCACCGTAGGCTTTCTCTGCCGAGGCTCCCCGGACAGCCCAAAGAATACGTGTCCCCGGTTCTTCCTTGGCCAGTTCCGCAAGGTTGATCAAAGTATTCGCCGCGGAGTGCCCCGCACCGACCACCAGGACCCGGCGTCCAGCGAAGGTATGCCGGTCCCGCCCTGAGACGTCGGGAAGGGATGATGAGATCCTGTCAGAGGCGCGGTCCTCACCGATGGCAGGCAGGCCCGACATCCCCAGCGGGTTACGCCTTGACCATGTGCCTGAGGCATCGATGACCGCCGAAACGGCGTAGTCGCGTACCTCCCCCGCGGTATCTAGAACGCGCACAACAAAGGGGGTCGTGTCGCGGTTGCGCCCTTGGGTCTTGTCCAGGCCGCTACGGGTGACGGCGAGAACCCGGGCTCCCGTCCGGAGCCGGGAAGCGATCGCCGGGATGGCGGACAACGGGGCAAGGTAGTTGTCGATGAGTTCGCCGCCGTAGGGAAGCGCAGTCAGCCGCGGTGACTCCCAACCCGTGGGTTCAAGCAGGCGGACGGCCGCGGCGTCGAGGTTGAATCGCCATGGCGAGAACAACCGGATGTGGCGCCATTGTTCAATGGCCGCACCTGCCCTTGCTCCGGCTTCGAAGATCAGCGGGTCCAGGCCGCGCTCGAGCAGGTGGGCTGCTGCAGCCAATCCGACGGGACCCGCACCGATTACGGCGACGGGAAGGTTTTCAACCATGAGTGACTCATACCTCCATTGGTATTGCTCAGAAGTGGGTTGGCTCTTCGACCAGTGCTGTTGCGATGCTGTCCGCATCATCCAGGGCGGCCAGGTACCGTTCGGCGTCCAAGGCAGCCGCGCAGCCCGTGCCGGCCGCTGTGATGGCTTGCCGATAGCGGTGATCCACCGCGTCGCCGCATGCGAAGACACCCGACAAGTTGGTCAGCGTGGTGGGCGACTCCACCTTGATGTAACCCTCGTCGTCGAGGTCCACCTGGCCCGCGACGAGCTCCGTGCGTGGCAGGTGGCCAATGGCAACGAAGATGCCTGTAGCCCCCTGCTCCCGGGTTTCGCCGGTACGGGTGTCCGTGAGGGTCACGCCAGTTACTTTGCTGTCGCCGTGGATCTTGGTGATGGCCGAGTTCCAGGCGAACGTGATTTTCGGATTGTCCTTGGCGCGCTGGGCCATGATACGGGATGCCCGCAACTCACCCTTCCGGACCACCACTGTCACGGACTTGCCGAAGCGTGTGAGGAACGTGGCCTCCTCCATGGCAGAGTCCCCGCCACCAACCACGATGATGTCCTGTTCGCGGAAGAAGAAGCCGTCACAGGTGGCACACCAGGACACACCGTGCCCGCTGAGCTTCTTCTCCTCCGGGAGGCCCAGCTCCTTGTACGCGGAACCGGTGGCGAGGATGACGGCCGGAGCCTCGTGGGTCTCACCCGCCCCGGTGACCACCCGCTTGAGGTGACCTCTGAGTTCAACTTCCGTGACGTCGTCGAACACTATGCGGGCGCCGAACCTTTCGGCCTGTTCCTGGAGACCGTCCATGAGCTCGGGACCTTGGATGCCTGCCGGGAAACCGGGGAAGTTCTCCACTTCGGTGGTGTTCATCAGGGCGCCGCCGGCCGTGACTGAACCTGCCAGGACCAGGGGGTTCAGGCCTGCCCGGGCGGCATAAATGGCGGCCGTGTACCCCGCGGGGCCGGACCCGATGATGATCAATTGTTCGTTGCTCACGGGTGTCTCTCCTGTTTCTCGGGGTTTACTTGGCTGCAGGGATCAATGAGGCAATCAGGTCCTCGATACGTGTCTTGATTTCGTCGCGGATCGGGCGGACTGCGTCCAGGCCTTGGCCTGCGGGGTCGTCCAAAACCCAGTCCTCGTAGCGCTTGCCTGGAAAATACGGGCACTCGTCGCCGCATCCCATGGTGATGACGACGTCGGACTCCTTGACCGCCTCCGTGGTGAGGACCTTTGGTATCTCGGCGGACATATCGATGCCAAGTTCAGACATGGCTTCGACGGCAGCAGGGTTGACTTTGTCCGCGGGCTGCGAACCGGCGGAGCGGACTTCGATGGCTCCGTCGGAGAGCGTCGTGAGGAATGCTGCGGCCATCTGGGAGCGTCCCGCGTTATGGACGCAGACGAACAGGACTGAAGGCTTCTTGGCGTTTTCGGTGGTCATGGTTTCCTCGAAGGTCAGGCAGCGATGGTGGTGGAAGGAAAATAGCGCTCGCGCGCCCAGAGGGCTACATACACAAGTGCAACAAGGACGGGTACTTCAATCAAGGGCCCGACGACGCCGGCGAGGGCTTGGCCCGAGGTTACGCCAAAGGTTCCGATCGCTACGGCGATGGCGAGTTCGAAGTTGTTGCCGGCGGCCGTGAAAGCGAGGGTGGTGGTTTTGGCGTAGCCGAGATTCAGCAGGCGGCCTGTCAGCATCCCGGCGCCGAACACCACCAGGAAGTAGACCAGCAACGGCAAAGCAATGCGGAGAACATCCATCGGCCGGGACATGATGGTGCCGCCCTGGAGCGCGAACAGAAGTGTGATGGTGAAAAGGAGGCCGTAGAGCGCCCACGGACCAATCCTGGGCAAGAGGACGTCCTCGTACCAGATGCGTCCTTTGGCCTTCTCGCCAATGACCCGGGTGAGGAAGCCGGCGAGCAGCGGGATACCAAGGAAGACGAGAACTGAGAGCGTGATGGCCCAGAAGGAGAAATCGGCAGCGGTGGTGGGAAGACCAAGGAGGGAGGGCAGCCACTGGAGGTAGAACCAGCCAAGGCCCCCGAATGCGACCACTTGGAAGACTGAGTTGATGAAGACAAGAACGGCCGCGGATTCACGGTCTCCGCACGCGAGGTCGTTCCAGATCATCACCATGGCGATGCAGCGTGCCAAACCCACAATGATCAAGCCCGTCCGGTATTCCGGCAGATCGGGGATGAACAACCACGCCAGCGCAAACATGAAGGCAGGGGCCAGAACCCAGTTGATCACCAGCGAGGTGACAATCAACTTGCGGTCGGCCAGCACCCGGTGTGCCTGGTCGTAGCGGACTTTGGCGAGAACCGGGTACATCATCACCAGCAGGCCCAGGGCGATAGGCAACGAGACTTCGCCGATCTTCACGCCCTCCAGGGCAGTATTCAGCCCCGGAATGAGACCGCCCAGAAGCAAACCCAGGACCATGGCGGCGATGATCCAGAGGGGGAGGAAACGGTCAACGGCCGAAAGCTTTCCCACGACGGCGGCGCCATGGTTCACCTCACGGGCTGCGGTTTTCGTCGGGGTGCTCACGTGGCTCCTGATCTCGATGCCCGCTATCGACGGGGCAGAACATTGATGAACTTCGATATTGAGTATGTCCGGCTATATCGATGCTTGTCAATGTATGGCACCATGGGTGTATGAAGTCCGGGCCTGTTCTTGAGTTGACACAAGTAGAAGCGGAAGAGTGCTGCGAACCGTCGGGGCCGTCTTCCATCGACGAATACGAGGCTCAGCTCCGGGCATCGGTATTCAAAGCCCTTGCGGACCCCAACCGCCTGCGCCTTTTGTCCATCGTCAAGGGTTCGGAAGGAGGCGAAGCCTGCGTTTGCGACCTCACCGGGCCCCTGAGCCTCGGCCAGCCCACAGTGTCCCACCACCTTAGAATCCTCGTGGATGCGGGCCTCCTCCACCGCGAGAAGCGCGGCACCTGGGCTTATTACTCCATGGTCCCCGGCGCAATGGAACGGACCAGCAGCCTCCTGGAAAGCCTGTGACTTTCCCGGTCACCGCCGGCGCACACTCCAGCGACGGCGCACGGCTAGTTATACGTCCGATGACGGGACAGGATTGGCCTGGAGTGAGGGAGATCTTCACAGCCGGAATCGAGTCCGGGCACGCAACCTTCGAAGCCAACGCTCCGGAATGGGAGCAATTCGATGCTTCGCGTTTGAAGGAACACCGGCTGGTTGCTGACGTGGACGGCGTGGTGCTGGGCTGGGCCGCGGTTTCGGCGGTGTCGTCCCGGGCCGCTTACGCCGGCGTCGTGGAGCATTCCATCTACGTTGCCCGGGAAGCCAGGGGCTCGGGCATTGGGAAGAACCTCCTCCGGGCACTGATCGCCTCCACGGAGAGTGCCGGCATCTGGACCATCCAAGCCAGCGTGTTCCCCGAGAACGAAGCCAGCCTTCGGCTCCACACAGCCGAAGGCTTCGTCGTTGTCGGACGCCGGGAGCGCATCGCCCGCATGCCTGGAGGTCCCCGCGCCGGTCAGTGGCGTGACACCGTCCTGATTGAGCGCCGGTCGCGGCAGGTGTAACTACCTCCCCACCGGCGCTTCTTCCTCTTCACGGGTCCCGGCCGAAGGTGCCGAAGATTCACGGGCCAGCTTGCCCGGCCACCAGATCCTGCTGCCGATGTCATAGGCGAGCGCGGGGACCAGCAGCGAGCGGACCAGCACGGTATCCAGCAGCACGCCGAAGGCCACGATGAATGCCAGCTGCACCAGGAACATGATGGGGATGACGCCCAATGCCGCGAACGTAGCTGCCAGAACCACACCGGCGGAAGTGATGACCCCGCCAGTAACGCCCAAGCCGCGGAGGATGCCTGGGCGGGTTCCGTGCTTCAACGACTCTTCGCGGACCCGGCTCATCAGGAAGATGTTGTAGTCCACACCCAAGGCAACAAGGAACACGAAGCCGAACAGCGGCACGGTGGCATCGGCTCCGGAGAATCCGAAGAACCCGTTGAACACCCATGCCGAGACACCCATCGCGGCACCGTAGGAAAGCACTACGGAGAGCACCAGCAGCACAGGTGCTACCACGGAGCGCAGGAGGAGCATCAGGATGAAGAGGATGACCACCAGGACGATCGGAATGATGACCACGAGGTCGCGCTGGGCAGTGGTGTTGGTGTCCAGCGCTGTGGCTGTCACCCCGCCCACCAATGCCCCGGAGTCAACCTCGCGTACTGATGACCGCAATTCCTTCACGGCGTTTTCGGCTTCGATGGAGTCCGCCGCTGAGTCCAGGGTGGCGTTGATGAGGACCCGGCCGTCGCGGACGGCGGGATCGGAAGGAGTTCCCGGCGCTCCGGTAATGGGGACGTTTCCTTCGGCCAAAAGGTAGGCGTCACCAACTCCGTTGGCTGCTTTGACCTTGTCCAGGACCTGCTGCGCGGAACCTTGCGAGGCGACGACGACGGCGGGGCTGCCGCTGCCGGCGTCGAAATGGCGCGCCAAAGCTTCCTGGCCGTCGACGGCGTCGGACTTGGCCAAAATGACATCCGTCTGCGGCACACCGTTTGCCTTCAGCTGCAACACACCTGTGGCAGCGACCAGGAGCAGCAACACCGACGCCACCCAGACAACGCGGGGACGTCGTGAAACCAGACGGCCCGTGGCGCGCCACAAACCCTTTTGCCCCTCAAGTCCGGTGACAATCTCAGGTTCGCGTTCGTCGTCGGGCAGGAGCTTGGGGCGGAAGGGCCAGAAGGCAGCGCGGCCCAGCAGCGCCATCAAGGCGGGCAGGAGCGTGAGCGCGGCGAACAATGAGCAGAGAATGCCTGCCGCCGCTACGGGACCGAGTGCCTTGTTGGAATTCAGGTCTGAGAAGAGCAGGCAGAGCAGGGCGATGATCACTGTGGCACCCGATGCGAGGATCGGCTCGAAGGCCGCCTTCCAAGCTGTCAGGACTGCCTGCGTCCGGTTGCTGGTGTGGGTCAGGGCCTCACGGAAGCGGGCCACGAACAGCAGCGCGTAGTCGGTGGCCGCGCCGATCACCAGGATGGACAGGATGCCCTGGCTTTGCCCGTTGAGCTGGATCCAGCCCATCTTGGCCATGGCGAAGACCAGCAGTATTGCGGCGCACAGGGCGAACACCGAGGTGAAGAGTACCGCCAGCGGGAGCACCACCGAGCGATAGACCAGAAGCAGGATCACGAACACGGCGCCCAAAGCGACCAACAGCAGGATGCCGTCAATGCCGCCGAATGCGTTGACCAGGTCAGCGGTCAATCCCGCGGGGCCTGTAACGAAGGCCTTCATGCCATCCGGGGCGCCCGGCTGCACGACGTCGCGCAGTTCTTTGACCACGTCCCGTATTTCATCGGTGGAAGCGATCGGAACGATGTACTGGACGGCTTTTCCGTCTTCGGACGGAATAGGCCCGACGACGGCGCTCCCCAGCTTGAGTGCCTCGATGTCGGTTTTCAGTTTGGCTGCTTCGCCCAGTTGGGCCGGGGTGAACGCTGCATCGTTTTCGAGGATGACCACCGCGGGGATCTCTTCGGAGTCGCGGAACTTGGCCTGCCAGTCGCCGGCTTCGGTAGCTTCGGCCCCGGCCGGGAGGAAGGAAGCCTGGTCGTTCGATGAGACCTCGTCCAAACGCCCGAAGGTAGGGCCGCCGACTCCTGCAATGCCCAGCCAGGTGATGACCAGCACCACGGGCACCAGCCAGCGTAGCCAGAACGGTACTTTCTTCGGGTTCATGAGTCCTTCTTCTGTGGGGATGCCAGTGCGGGCCTTTATTCCACCATAGATTATCTCTATGATGGAATTATTCCAAGGCCTCAAGGGAAGGAATGCCGGATTCGGGGACTGCGGGGAGTAATATCCGGAAGGCAGCAAACACGAGACGACGCTGGCAGGAGGGCGGACATGTCGGACTCATCAGTCCCGCGCCCCGACGCATTCCAAGGAGCGGACTTTCCTCAATCCGCCGCGCCCCAAGAACTTGTGCGGATCCTCCAGGACTTCACTCTGGAGGCCAACCATTACGTGGACGCAGCCGGCGGGCAGAACGACATGCACCGGACCGACATGAATGCGCTGGCCGTCATCATGCGCCACTCCGCGGCCGGCAAGGTGGTTACACCCGGCGTGCTCCGTGCCGAACTCCGGCTCAGCTCCCCCGCCACCACCGCCTTGATTGATCGCCTGCACGCCTCCGGGCACGTTGTCCGTGAACGCCTGGGAACAGACCGCCGCCAAGTCCAGCTCCACATGACACCCAAGGCGTACCGCGACGGCAGCGCAATGTTCATGCCGCTCGCCATCCGGATGGGCAAGGCGATGGCCGCGTACAGCACCGAAGAACTGGAGCTGGTCCAGCGCTTCATGACCGACATGGTGGAGGCAACCGTCGAAGCCCGCCAACAGGCAACGCACCCGGAACCGAAGTAGCGGCAGTTCAGGCCGTTCCACCAAAACCGGCATGCGTGGTTGTAGCGTTTCCCTATGAACGCGCAGCAGCCTGAAGATGTCTATACCCACGGACACCACGAGTCGGTTGTCCGGGCCCACGCCTCACGGACGGTCGAAAATTCGGCCGCGTTTGTCATCCCGCATCTCACCACCGGGATATCAGTCCTCGACGTCGGCTGCGGACCTGGCAGCATAACGTGCGATTTCGCGGGGCTGGTTGCGCCCGGACAAGTAATAGGCCTGGACCGGTCTGCCGATATTGTGGCTCAGGCAACCGCACTCGCCGCCGAGCGCGGCGTGGACAACGTGACCTTCCAGACGGGCAACATCTATGATCTCGACTTCGAAGACGAATCCTTCGACCTCGTCCACGCCCACCAGGTCCTCCAGCACCTCACCGACCCCGTCGCCGCGCTGCGCGAGATGCGCCGGGTGGCCAAGCCCGGCGCTATCGTTGCCGTGCGGGACGCCGATTTCCATGGCATGAGCTGGTACCCGGAAGTCCCTGAACTTGATCACTGGATGGAGCTCTACCAGAAGATCGCGCGCCGCAACGGAGCAGAACCCGACGCCGGCCGACGCCTGGTCTCGTGGGCGCAGCAGGCAGGTTTCACACAGGTGGCGCCCACCAGCAGCAACTGGCTCTACGCCACGGCCCAACAGCGCGCCTGGCAATCCCGGGTGTGGAGTGAACGGGTACTGCACTCCGCTTTTGCCGAGCAGGCCTTGGAGTACGGCTTCGCAAACGAGGCCGACCTCGCCCGGATCGCAGCCGGATGGCACCGCTGGGGCGCTACCGAAGACGGCTTTTTCCTCATTCCCAACGGAGAGGTCATCGCCCGGGCCTAGAAAGTTTTGGGAACCATGTAGAAAAGTCCGCCGCTGTTCCGACCCATGGGTGAAGCGCCCACACAGGGCGCCACGTCAAAGGAGTTTGAGATGAAATACATGATCATGATGTTCGGATCGGCCGAGGGCATGATGGAGACCGCCGATCCGGAATGGATCCGGGAAATGATCGGCTTCATGATCCAGATCGACAAGGACCTGACCGAATCCGGCGAACTCGTCTTCAACGCGGGCCTGGCCGACGGCAGCACCGCCAAGCTCGTCAAACAAACCCCGGATGGCGTGATCACCACCGACGGACCCTACGCCGAGGCCAAGGAGTCCTTGGTGGGCTACTGGGTGGTGGATGTTGCCAGCGAGGAACGCGCCGTGGAGATCTGCTCAAGCATTGTGAAATACGCGCAGGTCGTGGAGCTTCGTGCCATCCCGGACGGACCACCGGAGGTCTAGCTGGACTCTGAACGGGACATGCACATCGAGGACCTGCTGCGCACCCTCGCGCCGCAGGTCCTCGGCGTGCTGGCACGCAAGAACGGCCAGTTCGATGCATGCGAAGACGCCGTCCAGGAAGCCCTGCTGGAGGCCGCACTTCAGTGGCCCCATGACATGCCACGTGATCCGAAGGCCTGGCTGACGGCCGTCGCAAACCGAAGGCTTGTGGATATGTGGCGGAGCGAAAGCGCCCGGCGTGCCCGCGAAGAACGTGTGTCGGCCATGGACGCCGATCACTCCTACCAGTCAGCTCCGGAAGCAGACGACACCCTTACCCTCATGTTCCTTTGCTGCCACCCCGCCTTATCGGCACCGTCGCAACTCGCCCTTACCCTGCGGGCAGTTGGAGGACTCACGACGGCGGAAATCGCCTCGGCTTTCCTGGTCCCCGAGCCGACCATGGGACAACGCATCAGCCGTGCGAAACAAGGGATCCAAAAGGCGGGAGCCACGTTCAGCATGCCGCCGCCTGCCGAGCAGAAGGCGAGGCTCGGCGTCGTACTTCACGTCCTGTACTTGATCTTCAACGAAGGCTACGCAGCGAGTTCGGGTTCGTCGCTGCAGCGCGAGGACCTCACCACGGAGGCCATCCGGCTGACCAGGTTGCTGGTGGCCGCTGTGCCGTCGGAGCCTGAGGCGACCGGGCTGCTGGCGCTCATGCTGCTGACCGATTCCCGTCGCGCGGCACGTGCCCTGGCCGATGGAACACCAGTTCCGCTGGCTGAGCAGGACCGGAGCCTGTGGAACCGCGGGCACATCGATGAGGGCATTGCGTTGTTGTCTTCAGTGCTGGGACGGCGCGCCGCCGGACCGTACCAACTGCAGGCGGCGATTGCTGCTGTGCACTCCGAAGCGTCCTCCCATGACCAAACCGACTGGCCTCAGATCCTGGCCCTCTACACGGTCCTGGAGGCCGTGGCTCCCAGCCCCGTCGTGACGCTGAACCGTGCGGTAGCGATGGCGATGGTGAACGGGCCGGCCGCCGGTTTGGAGTTGCTCGCCGGCTTGGACGATGCACTCGGTCGGTCACACCGCCTGGACGCGGTCAGGGCCCATCTGCACGAGATGGCGGGCTCCTTTCCCGAGGCCCGCGCAGCGTTCCTGGACGCAGCAAGGAAAACCCGCAGCCTCCAGGAGCGGCGATACCTGCTGGGCAAAGCCGCAAAGCTGGACTCCACCGGGCCCTGACCCCATATAGTCGGAACCATGGAACAGCGCATACTTGGCAGGACCGGCCGATCCGTTTCAACCGTCGGGCTGGGAACATGGCAACTCGGAGCCGACTGGGGTTCCGTCACTGAAGCGGACGCCTTGGCCGTGCTGGAGGCCTCAGTGGAGCATGGCGTCACGTTCTTCGACACGGCGGACGTCTACGGCGATGGGCGCAGCGAGCAGTTCATTGGACGCTTCCTCAGTGCCCACGCGGAACTGAATGTCACCGTAGCCACCAAAATGGGGCGCAGGGTGGATCAGGTCCCCGAAAACTACACCCTCAAGAACTTCCGCGAATGGACCGACCGTTCGCGCCACAACCTGCAGCAGGACACCCTGGACCTCGTCCAGTTGCACTGCCCGCCCACCTCTGTTTACAGCAACGATGAAGTGTACGACGCCCTGGATACCTTGGTCAGTGAGGGTGCCATCCGCAACTACGGCGTCAGCGTGGAGCGGACGGACGAGGCCCTCGAAGCCATCAAACGCGGAAACACTGCCTCCGTGCAGATCATCTTCAACGCGTTCCGCCTGAAGCCCCTCGACGAGGTCCTGCCCGCAGCCAAGGAAGCCGGCGTCGGCATCATCGCCCGCGTACCGCTCGCCTCCGGCCTGCTCTCCGGAAAGTACACGCCCGAAACGGAGTTCCCCGCCAACGACCACCGGAACTACAACCGGGACGGGTCCTCGTTCGATGTCGGCGAAACGTTCTCCGGCGTCGACTTCGCCACCGGCGTCAAGGCCGCGCAGGAGTTCAGCGCACTGGTTCCCGACGGCGTCACCACCCCCCAAGCGGCCCTCGCGTGGGTCGTAGCCCAGGACGGCGTCACGTCAGTGATTCCGGGAGCCCGCTCCGCCCAGCAGGCTGCTGCCAACGCGGAAGCCGGAGAGATGAAGGTTGTCGGTGCGGGTCTCGGCGATGGGGTTCGGGATATCTACGACCGCTACTTCCGCGAAGCGATTCACCCGCGCTGGTAGGCGGCAGGCCGGCGTCGGGCGTTACCCGACGACGGTCCAACGTGCGGCGTCGGGCGTTACCAACCACTGCGCGTTGGCGTGTGGCCCTTCCGGGCTTCCTCGGGCATGGCCATTTCTGCCCGCAATCCGAGTAATCGGATGGGGCGGTCGGGCTCGATCTTGGCGGTGAGGCCGAGGGCCTGGGCCAGGACTTCGTCGCGGTCGTAGGTCTCGGGAATTTTCCTGGCATAGGTCTTGGTGAAGAACGGCTTGTACCTGACCTTGAGCGTCAGCCCAACCACGGGGCGGCCTTCGGCGGCGACGTCCTCCAGGACCCGGGCCGTCAGTTCCTTGAGGGCGTCCTCGATCTGGCCAGGTTCCGTCAGGTCCTGTTGGAACGTGGTTTCGCGGCCTTGGGCCCGGGCAACCCAAGGGGTGTCGTCCACTTCCGCGGCACCCTCGCCACGGCCCAGTTGCGCGTACCACGGGCCCATTTTCGGGCCGAATTCCGGGACCAGGTCCTGGGGATCAGCGGCAGCCAGGTCGTTGACTGTGGTGATCCCGTGGGTGGCCAGCCGCTTGGAAATCTTCGGCCCGACGCCCCACAGCTCAATGGTGGGCTTGTCCCCCATGACCTCCAGCCAGTTGTCCTTCGTCAGGCGGAAGATGCCGGCGGGTTTGCCGAAATCAGTTGCGTTCTTGGCGCGGACCAGCGTGTCACCGATACCCACGCTGCAGTGGAGCCGGGTGCTTTCGAGCACGGCTTCCTGGATCTGCTTCGCGTACGCCACCGGGTCCTCGGTCTCTATGCCGACGAAGGCTTCATCCCAGCCAAGGACCTGGACTGTGGCGCCCGGTTGTTCGCGAAGGGTAGCCATCACGGTTTCGGAAGCTGCGAGGTAGGCCTCTTGGTCGACGGGCAGGATGATGGCGTCCGGCACTTTCCGTGCTGCTATGCGCAGCGGCATGCCGGACCCCACGCCGAACGCCCTTGCTTCGTAGGACGCCGTGGACACCACAGCCCGTTCCGTGGGGTCTCCGCGGCCGCCCACGATAATCGGCTTACCGGCAAGCTCGGGCCGCCTCAATACCTCGACCGCCGCAATGAATTGGTCGAGGTCAACGTGCAGCACCCAAGGAGTTCCGCTCACGGGATCAGTCTGCCTCATTGCCGGGGGCGTTGGCTGTACCTTCACGACCCTCTTTCAACTCACAGCAGCGCTAAATCAACCTATTCCGGGTGCATTCCGCGGCCGCAGCGGCTAAACAGGGTCAGGAAGCAACGCGTCCCGGCCACCCGCCGCCCCCGCATAAGCTGAGATGGTGCAGTTTTCACTTTGGCTGGCCCTGGTAGGCGCCGGCACCCTCATCAGTTTCACTCCCGGCGCCGGCGCGATCTTCACCATGAGCAACTCGCTGAACTCAGGCTTCCGACGCTCCATCTGGGGCATCCTCGGCCAACAGGTGGCGTTGATCATCCACATCCTGATCGTCGCTCTCGGTGTGGGTGTCCTGGTTTCCAATTCGCCGGTCATCTTCAACGTCATCCGATACGCTGGCGCCGCGTACCTGGTCTACCTTGGCATCCGCCAATTCCTGCGCAAGCCTGACTTGGACAAAGAGCAGGTCGATGACAAGAAGAACGAGCCCGCACTGTCCATGTTCCAGCGGGGTGTCTGGGTCAACCTGCTGAACCCAAAGGCAATTGTCTTCTTCCTGGCCTTCATGCCGCAGTTCATCCGCCCGGACCAGCCCCTGGTACAGCAATATGTAGTGCTGACCGCAACAGTCCTCGCCATCGACATCATTGTCATGTGGTTCTTCTTCGCCTTGGCAGCACGTTCATTCCAACGCTTTACCCATGACCAGAAGGGCCAAAAGGTCCTCAACCGCGTGTTCGGTTGCCTGTTTGTGCTGGTCGGCATCCTGCTGGCGGTCATTCACTAACCCCGGTACGTCATGGCCGAATGCTACGGTCGGAGGCATGGAAGCTGACTGGATCGAGCACCGGCGTGCGGATGACGGCGAGCATGTGGGGTGGATGAAGCCCGTGGATGACGGATTCGTCGCCATCGACATGCTGGGACGCCCGCGCACGGACGTTGTGGATTGGTTCACTGCCGAGGAAACGCTCAATGACCTCGGCCTGCGGTATCTGGCCGACCCCCATGAATTACGGCTCGACGACGGCGGCTGGCTGCGCGTGCGGATCGCGGAGGTCACGCCCTCCGCAGTTCGGGTGAAGAAGGACGACTGGGGCGACATGACCGCTCCGCAGATCTACTTCACAGTTTCGCTGCCTGTCACAGAGGAACAGCTCCGCCCGTTGAAGCGATAGCCGGCCGGAGCTATGTAGACCGGTTCTACGCCGTAGATCCGCGCACCACCAGGGAGCTCTCCAGCGTCACATGCGGCTCCTTGAGAGCCACACCCTCCATCAGCCCGCGGAGCTGCTCCCCAGCTCTGCGGCCCAGCGGTCTCGCGGGCAGGTGCACAGTGGTGAGGCTGGGATTGCTGGTGGCCGAGTATGGAAGGTCATCGAAGCCCGCAACAGCCAACTCCTGCGGAATGGCCACGCCCTCCACCCGCGCTTCCTGCAGTACGCCGTAGGCATGGGTATCCGTACCGCAGACGACGGCGGTCACCCCCTCGCGCTCCCACGCGGGCCAGGCGTCGGCGAAAGCAGCGGCGGCAGCACCGACGTCGATCGCTGTACTGATGACATGCCCGGCGTCGACCACCAGCCCGCAGGCAGCGGCTTCTTCCAGGAAGGCTTCACGGCGCAGCTGGAACGTCGCGGTTCCGGTGATGCCGTCGACGTAGGCGGCACGGGTGTGTCCGGATGCAGCCAGGTGCCGGGCCAACTCGCGGGCTCCTTGGGCGACGTCGAGGTTCACGGACGGCGCGTACGACTCCAGCCCGGGAGCGTCCAGCAGCACCAGTGGACCGGCTGCGGAAAGGTCTTCCAGGAACTTTGCGCTCGGGGCACCCACCAGCAAACCTGCCGGGCGGAGGGCCAACAACTTCTGCACGTCGGAAGCTTGGGGCGACTCGCCGGCGTCGGTCACTGAGAGGAGCAGCTGATATTGAGCACCCAGTGATTCCCGCACTCCGGCGATCACGTTGGCGAAGAACGGGTTGGACACGTCAGGGGTGACCAGGATGACGATGGAGCTGACTCCGCGGGCCAGCGAGCTGCCGATACTGTCCACCACGTAGCCCAGTTCGGCGATCGCAGTACGGACGCGGGAGATGTTGTCGTCGGATACCCGGCCCTGGGTTTTGCCGTTGGCCACCAGGGAGACCGTGGCTGTGGAAACACCGGCCCGGGCGGCCACCATGGCAGCCGTCACCCTGGGCGTGCGATGAGCACGGCTGCTGCGCCGATCCAGGGATTCCATGCATCGATCGTAGCGTTGTTCCGCTGCTCTGACCTGCGCCAAGGCATCAAGCGCTTGACGCACTCTACGTTAAGCGTTTGACGTTCTGGCCGGTCGGATGCCAGAATCGCCCTGAATGCTTATCGCCCTGCCCGGGCAAGTTCCCGGCAGGCCCCAATGACGTGGAGACAAACGTGGACCCCAACACACGCAAGAAGATCATTCTTGACTGCGACCCCGGCCATGACGACGCAGTGGCAATGCTGCTGGCGCACGGCAACCCGGACATCGAATTGCTCGCTGTGACCACCGTGGTGGGCAACCAGACCCTTGAGAAAGTCACCCGTAACGCCCTCTCGGTAGCCACCATCGCAGGCATCACCGGAGTTCCGTTCGCCGCCGGCTGCGACCGCCCCTTGGTCCGCACCATCGAAACGGCCCCCAGCATCCACGGCGACTCCGGCATGGACGGCCCGGAGCAGCCCGAGTCCGCCCTCGAGCTCGACCCGCGCCACGCCGTCGACCTCATCATTGAAACCGTCATGGCGCACGAGCCGGGCACCGTCACCCTGGTTCCCACCGCCGGACTCACCAACATCGCGATGGCCGCGCGCAAGGAACCGCGCATCGTGGAGCGCGTGAAGGAAGTTGTCCTCATGGGCGGCGGCTACCACGTGGGCAACTGGAGCGCGGTGGCCGAGTTCAACATCATCATCGACCCCGAGGCCGCACACATCGTCTTCAACGAAAAGTGGCCCGTGGTGATGGTCGGCCTCGACCTCACGCACCAGGCACTGGCCACGGACGAGGTGGTCAACAACATCGCGGCCATCGGCACCAAGCCGGCCAAGTTCGTCCTGGAACTCATGGAATTCTTCAAGAAGACCTACAAGGACGCCCAGGGCTTCGACTTCCCGCCGGTCCACGATCCGTGCGCCGTGGCCTACGTCATCGATCCCAGCGTCATGACCACCCGCAAGGTGCCCGTGGACATCGAACTCCAGGGCAAGCTCACCCTCGGCATGACCGTAGCCGACTTCCGCGCGCCCGCACCGGAGGACTGCCACACCTCGGTGGCAGTTGACCTCGACCACAAGAAGTTCTGGGACCTGGTCACCGATGCGATCCAACGGATCGGCGAACCAACGCACGACGGCGGCGCTGACGCCACCGTGATTGCCGAAACGGTCCTGGCAGGAGAGTCCAACTAATGTCCACGCTCACCGAAACAAAGTCCGCGCGCGGCAACGTCACCGCGCTCATGGTTGCCCTGCTGGCAGCCTGCGTGGCCTTCCAGCTCAACGCCTCCATGCTCAGCCCTGCCCTGGTAACCATGGGCAACGAACTCAACACGGATCAAGCCACCATCGGCCTGTCCCAGACCTGGTTCTTCACCGCTGCCGCCCTGTTCTCGCTCTTCCTTCCGCGCCTAAGCGACATCGTTGGCCGCAAGAAGATCCTGGTGGGCATGATGCTTCTCATGGCCGTCGGATCCGTCATCGCCGCGATGGCCCCTGACGTGACGTGGCTCTTCGTGGGCCGCATCATCCAGGGCGTCAGCGGACCGACCGTCCCGCTGTGCCTGATCATGCTTCGCTCCGCCGTCAGCAACCCGCGCAAGTACGGCACGCTCATGGGCCTCATCACGGCCGTCAACGGCGGCGTGGCCGGCGTCGACTCTTTTGTCGGAGGCTACTTCGCTGAGAACTTCGGCTTCCGCAGCATCTTCTGGCTCATGGTGGCCCTCGCCGTGGTGGCCACGGTCCTTATCGCCGTCCTGGCCGGCGAGAGCAAGCCCGCCGCCGGCACCACCATGGACTGGCTGGGCGTCTTCTTCATCGTGATCGCCGTGGGCGCACTGCTGACGGCACTGAACGAAGGCTCCAAACTGGCCACCGCCTTCGATTCCGGCACGTTGACCCTGGCCATCAGCCTGACGGTGATTGCCGCCGTCGCCTTCTTTGCGTTCTGGACTGTCGAGAAGCGCGCCAAGCAGCCCATGGTGGAAACCGTGCACCTGCGCCAGCGCTCCACGTGGGCACCACTGCTGACCACCACCCTCACCATGACCGGTATCTTCGCGGTCATCAACGGCATCGTCCCGGCCTACGTCCAAGCTGCCGATCCGGGCTTCGGCGTCGGCCCCACTGAGATGTCGCTGATCATCCTGACGCCGTACGCGCTGCTCGGTTGGATCTTCGGCCCGATCAGTGGCCGCCTCGCACCGATTCTGGGCTACACCAAGGTCCTGCGCATCGGCCTGGTCGGCAGCCTCGTGGCACTGGCCATCATTGCGTTCTTCGGCCTCAACAACCTGCCCATGATGATCCTGGGCACGGCCCTGCTGGGCATCATGTACGCCGGCACCGTCAACATCATGCTGAACGGACTCGGCGTGGTCCTTTCGCCGCAGGGCAACCCCGGCTTCCTCCCGGGCATGAACGCCGGCGCGTTCAACCTCGGTGCCGGGTTGAGCTTCCTGGTCCTTCCCGCCGTCCTCGTCGCAACGGCCTCCCTGAATGACGCCAAGGCGTCGTACCTGACCGTTGTGGTGGTGGGCCTCGCGATCACGTTCGCCGCGTTTGCCGCTTCGCTGCTGATCCCCAAGCCGGTGGACGCAGAAGTGGCCGACGCCGGGAAGGTGGCCGCATGAGCACCGGCAGCAACGCGCCCAAGGCGGGGATCGTCGTCGTCGGCTCCCTCAACGCCGACCTCACCATCTACACCGACCGCCTCCCCAACCCCGGCGAGACGGTCCATGGCAACGGGTTCGCGGTGAACCCCGGGGGCAAGAGCGCCAACCAGGCGGTGGCTGCCAGCAAGCTCGGCGGCAAGGTCAGCCTGATCGGCGCGGTGGGCGAGGACCCCAACGGCACCATGCTCCTGGACTCCACCGCCAGCGCCGGAGTGGACGTGTCCCGCGTCCGACGCTCCGATGCAGCTACCGGCGTCGCGGTCATTTCCGTCGACGCGCGCGGCGAGAACAGCATCATCATCTCCGCCGGAGCCAACGGGACGCTGCGGCCAGCGGACGTGGAGGCTGCCGCTTTCGCCGACGCTGCCGTCGTCTGCCTGTGCCTGGAAGTGGGAATGGATACCGTGGTTGCCGCCGCGCAGGCAGGGCACGACGCCGGAGCCACGGTTCTGCTGAACCTCTCACCGTACGCTGAGGTGCCCGAGGTTCTGGCCGGCCTGAGCGACGTTCTGTTGGTGAATGCGCACGAGGCCGCGATGTTCCTCGGCTCGGAGGCCGACATTCCCGATGCCGACGCCGAAGCTGAGGAATGGGAGCCGGTCCGGGCCCAGTTCGCGGACCGTGGACTGCAGCGTGTGCTCGTGACGCTGGGCGCGCAGGGCTCCGTGGTCTTGGACTCGCTCGCCCGTGGAGCGGAGGACCAGATCACGCGCATCTCCCCCACCAGGGTGGACGCCGTGGACACGACGGGCGCCGGAGATGCGTTCACGGGTGCTGTTGCTGCCCGGCTGGCCGCAGGTGATTCGCTGGCCGACGCGGCCGCGTTTGCCTCGGTGGCCGCCGCCCTGGCCGCAACGAAGAAGGGCACGCAGGCCGCGTATGCGAGCCGCGAAGAAGTCGAGGCTGCACGGGCGTCCTAAGCGGCACGGCACCCAACCAGGGGACAGCACGCGCTCTCATGAGCCTTCATTGGAGCGTGCACTGTCCCCTCTTTGGGTTAAGAGGACTTACGGGCTGCCTTGGGTTAAGAGGACTTACGGGCTGCCTTGGGTTAAGCGGACTTGCGGGCTGCGCGCTCCACGGCTTTGCGGGACAGCGCTCCGTGGCCGGCCATGAGGCGCGGCACCACGAGATAGACGGCCGTGGGGACAACGAATGCGGTCAGCACAAGCGCGCGCAGAACGGGATGCCAAGGCTCCATGATCGGGCCGAGCAGCAGCATTCCTACAGATACAAGCGGAAATATGGCGATCCAGGTAATGAGCGCCCGCATGTGAACGGAGGGCCCCTGTGGGCGGGCTGCGGCCGGGGCCACGGGGGCAGTTGTTTCGGCGGCGACTTCGGTCGTCATCAGATTCTCCAACCAGATAGTTGCAATTGACTTGAGATCACAATAGCCGGACCTTGGAACAATTACAACTACTTAGTTGGAAACTGCTAATATGACCCTATGGCATGGGACACGGAACGAACCAAGGCACTGCTGCTGGAAGCGGCAACCACCGAGTTCTGCACACGTGGACTGGCGGGCGCCCGTATCGACAGGATCGCGTCCGAGGCCGGCGTCAACAAAGAGCGGATCTACCAGTACTTCGGGAACAAGAACGGGCTGTTCGACGCCGTGATTGTCGCGGCGCTCAGCTCCCTCATGGACGAAGTACCCATCGAGGGCAACGGCCCCGAAGCCATGGCGGACTATGCGGGCCGGCTCTTCGACCATCACCAGGAAGACGCAACGGCCCCCCGTTTGCTGTTCTGGGAAGGCCTGGAACGGGGGTCCGACGTGGTTGGCCTGCCCAAACGCATGGCCAACTGCGCATCGAAGGTCAACAGCACCATCGCAGCCCTGCCCGGAATCTCCCGGGAAGACGCGGGAGACCTCCTCATCACCATCGTGAGCCTCTGCGATTCCGCACCGGTGTTGCCGGCCTTGGACGGACTCATGGCCGGCAATGACCCCGGCCGCATCCAAAGGCGACGCGCCGCCGTCGTGCGCACCGTCTACCTGGCCGCAGCAGCGCTGGCCGCCGAAGCCACAGCAGCCGCAACCGCCTGATCGAAGCGGTGCAGAACCTCCCCCTGTGACAGCTTTGACAGCAAAAGTGACTCACTTGTGAAGTTGCCCCTAGCCAAGAGGGGGTGCCATCAACCATGCTTGCTCCATGTACTCAACGACGAGCCCATACCGCATCATCACGGTCTGCACCGGAAACATCTGCCGCTCGCCCATGGCAGCGCTCATGCTGGCCGAAGCCTTCACTGCGGAAGGGCTCGGCAAGCTTGTAGTGGTGGATTCAGCGGGCACTACGGGCTACGAGGTCGGCCACCCCATCGACCCACGCGCCGCCCGCGTCCTGACAGCCCAGCACATCGCCTCCGAAGACCACGTGGCCCGGGAATGGCGGCACGAATGGTTCGCCGGGCGGGACCTGATCCTGGCCCTGGACGTCGACCACTTCGGCTGGCTCCAGGAAGGCGCCCCTGACCGCGCCTCACTGGAAAAGGTCCGCATGCTGCGAAGCTTCGACCCCCAAGTGGCCGACCGCAGCTCCCTGGACCTTGGTATCGAGGACCCCTGGTACGGCGGGCACACGGACTTCGACAACACCTGGACGCTCATCAAATCGGCCATCCCGGGAATCGTGGAACACGTCAAAGCAGCCATCGCCTCCGGAGACACCGAAGCAGGCCAGGAGCACCAGCAGGTAACCTCTATGACATGACCCCTGCACCCGTGATCATCGCTGTTGACGGCAGGTCCGGCGCAGGCAAAACCACACTGGCCGTCGAGCTGGCGGCCCGGCTTCGGCAACACCATAAAGTTTCGCTCTTCCACCTCGAGGACATCTATCCGGGGTGGAACGGCCTGCGTACCGGCATCGAGCGTTACGTGGCCACCGTGCTCACCCCGCTCAGCCAGGGAACGGCCGCAGAATGGGTCAGCTGGGACTGGGAACGGCACTACGACGGCGGGCTGAACGTCACGCTACCCGCGGAAATCGTCATCGTGGAGGGCGTGGGATCCGCCGCCGACGCCGCCCGTCCCATGCTGGACGCCGTGGTGTGGGTGGAAGCGCCGGGTGACGATCGCCGTCGTCGAGCCCTGACGCGCGACGGAAGCACCTACGAACCCTACTGGGACACCTGGGCTGCGCAGGAAGAAGAGTGGCTCTCGGACGACTCCGTCATCGCCGAAGCCGACATCCACGTCCAAAATCCCGCCAACGGCAGCGCGCCGGACCACGTTCTCCAGGCACTCATGTACCTGCCGGCGCTGGCAGCCATCCTCTCCCCCGAACTGAGCGCACGGCGCGGGCTGCAGTTGCGGTCCGAGCGCCTGGAGGCGACGCCGGACGCCGCACGCCTTTTCGAAACCCTCTACGGGCAGTCGCGGAACGCCGTGTGGCTCGACTCGTCCAACGCGGCCGCAGTGGCCGGCCGCTCCCAAGCCGCGGCCCACAGCCGCTTCAGCATCCTGGCCGACGACGGCGGCACTTTCGGCCAGACGGTATCGCACCGTTCCGGGGTCACCACCGTCACGGCAGGGTCAGCCTCTGTGACCACATCCGGCCCCTTCTTCCGGTGGCTGGACTCGGTCTGGGGCAGACGGGCGGTCCGCGCGCCCCGCGGATACGACGGCCAATTCACGCTCGGCTGGCTTGGATACCTGGGGTACGAACTCAAGCGCGAAACCGGCGGCAACGATGTCCGATCCGACACCCCGGACGCCGCACTCCTCTTCGCGGGCCGGGCCGTGGTGCTGGACCACCGCGAACAGACAGTATGGCTGCTGGCCCTGGACGCCCCCGACGCGGACGAGTGGCTGCGCGAGGCGCGGGCCGCCGTCGTCGGGTCTTCCGGTGCCGCTTCTCCAGGCGCGGATGCCGCCCCCACGGCAACCGTCCCCGAGTTCGTCAGCCGCGATTCCGCCACCGACTACAAACGCAAAATCGCCGACTCCCAGCACCAAATCGGCGAGGGCAACTCCTACGAAATCTGCCTGACCACCACGCTGGAAGCACCCGCGGGGAACTTCGACGCGTGGACCAGCTACCTTGCACTGCGACGCCGGAACCCGGCCCCGTTCGCCAGTTACCTGCGGTTCGGGGAGCTGGAGGTCGCCAGCACCTCACCTGAGCGGTTCCTGCGGATCCTGTCCGACGGCGTCATGCGCGCCGAGCCGATCAAGGGCACCCGGGGCCGGTCTGCCGACCCTGACGCGGACGCAGCCCTGCGGCAGGACCTCGAGACATCGCTGAAGGACCGCGCCGAGAACATCATGATCGTGGACCTGCTCCGCAACGATCTCAGCCACTTCGCCATCCCCGGCTCGGTGACGGTGAGCAGGCTGTGCGCCATCGAAAGCTACGCGACCGTCCACCAGATGGTGAGCACCGTGGACGCACATCTGCGGCCAGGCGCTCCCCGGGCAGAAGCAGTAGCCGCCGCGTTCCCGGCAGGATCCATGACCGGGGCGCCCAAGATCAGCACCATGGACATCCTCGACCAACTCGAAGCAGGGCCGCGCGGCATCTACTCCGGCGCCATCGGCTACTTCTCCCTGAACGCCGCCACCGACCTCGCGGTGGTCATCCGCACCTTGGTGGCCAATCCCGACGGCGGCAGGGGGCGTACCCTCACGCTCGGCGTGGGCGGCGCCATCACCTCGGATTCCGTGGCCGACGACGAATACGAGGAAATACGGACCAAGGCCTTCGGGGTGCTCTCCACCCTCGGCGCCGGCTTCCCCGACTGAATCCCCGGTGAGGACTACTGGAGCGTTGCCGTCAATCTGGCCACGTTATCCACATACTTGGCCAGCGGGGGCCGGTCCATCCAGTCGTCCAGCATAAGCTCACGGGATACCTCGCGGTACGTGGACTCCACGGCCCGCATGAGGTTCACGGTCTCGGAGCCCAGCAGCATCACCGAGACCTCCATGTTGAGGGAGAAGGAGCGCATGTCCATGTTGCTGGAACCAAGAACCGCCACCTCGTCATCAATGGTGAAATGCTTGGCATGGAGGACGTATGGCGCGCGGTAGAGATAGATGCGCACCCCTGCATTCAGCAGCGCCTCGTAGTAGGAGCGCTGGGCGTGGTGCACCAGGAACTGGTCGCCCTTCTCCGAGACGAACAACTCCACGTCCACCCCCCGCTGGGCGGCAGTGGTGATGGCGTACAGCAAGGAATCATCGGGGACGAAGTACGGGCTGCAGATTGAAATCCGGTGCTGCGCCGAGTAGATCAACGTGTTGAAGAGCCGCAGGTTGTTCTCTGTCGCGAACCCCGGGCCGCTGGGCACAACCTGTGCGGTGACCTGGCCGGGGGACGGCAACGCCGGCAGGCGCAGCTGGTCCTCCAGGGACTCGTCCGTTTCGCTGAGCCAGTCCGTCGCGAAGACCACGTTGAGGGTGGGGACGATCGGGCCTTCAAGCCTGGACATGAGCTCAACCCATTTGCGTCCCACCTTGTGGTGCTTGGGGTTGTTGTAGGACGGCTCAATGAGGTTCTGCGAACCGGTGAATGCCACCTGTCCGTCGATCACCATGATCTTGCGGTGGTTCCTCAAGTCCGGACGCCGCCATTGGCCGTGGATGGGCAGCAGGGGCAGCATGCGCTTCCACTGGATCTTGCCCGCTTTGAGCCTGCGGATCAGGCGGCGGTAGCCCTTGACGCGCAACGTTCCAATGTGGTCGAAGAGGAGCCGCACAGTGACGCCCCGCTCAGCCGCTTTCTCCAGCTCAGTCAGGAGCTCATCAGTCACGGAGTCACTGCTCATGATGTAGAACTCGGCGTTGATGTAATTCTTGGCGTCCCTGACGGCCTCGGCCATGGCCTTAATGGACTCGTGGTAGCCGGGGATCAGCTCCACCTTGTTGCCATCCACCATGGGCAGCGAGCCCAGCCTGTGGTTAAGCTCCCCGGCCGACTTCACCCACTCGGGTCCGGAGTAGACGCTCACCGGATCCGAAAGATCGGAGGTCACGGCACGGACGCGGCGGTTGACTTCTTCCTGCTGCTCCCGCCTGCGCTTGGAAAGTTTGAAATTGCCAAACAACAGGAACAGGACGAAGCCCACGGATGGGATGAGGAACACAGCCAAAAGCCATGCCATGGCCGTCGTGGGACGGCGATTGCCGGGAATGATACCCAGCAGGACGATCCGCATGATGACTTCCGCGATGGCCCACGCACCCAGCAACCAGGTCCACTCCTGGCCAAACGGAAAAGGAAAGAGCACCTGACAACCCCCACGGTTCATGGACAACAGTGACCACAGCCTATCCGGCAAAGTCATCAGCGGTGGCCCCGCACTAAGCTGGGACCATGACCTCAGCAGCCCCCACGGTCCTCGTTTTCCTGGACCCCGCCTTCGAAAACGGCCGAATTGCCGATTCCACCCAACCGCAGCTCATGGCCACGGACCTGGGAGCTACACGCGGAGATGGCGTGTTCGAATCACTCCTGGCTGTCCAGGGCCGGCCCCGGAAAGTCCAGGCACACCTGAACAGGCTGGCCGGTTCTGCAGCAGCTTTGGACCTGACGCTGCCCGATCAGGACGCCTGGCGGCGGGCCATCGAAACGGCCATCACGGAATTCCGCAGCACCCACCCTGCGCCCACGCCTGAGGAGGACGAGGTTGTGGTCAAACTCATCGTCACCCGCGGTGTTGAAGGTGCGGCGAGCCCCACGTGCTGGGTACAGGCTTCGCCCTCACCCGCAGGCAGTCGCCGGCAGCGCGAGACGGGCATCGACGTCGTGCTTCTGGACCGCGGCTTCGACACCGAAGCCGGCGAGCGCGCGCCATGGCTGTTGCTCGGTGCCAAAACACTTTCCTATGCCGTCAACATGGCCGCACTGCGCTACGCGCATAAGCAAGGCGCCGACGACGCGATCTTCACCTCGACCGACGGCCGCGTCCTGGAAGGGCCGACGTCCACCGTGCTGCTGGCGCACCTTGAAGAAGTGGACGACGGCGCTGGTTCCGTCAGGACTGTTCGCCGCCTGATTACACCGCAGCTGGACAGCGGCATCCTTCCGGGAACCTCGCAGGGTGCGCTGTTCGCGGCAGCCAAGGCCGCCGGCTGGGAACTTGGCTACGGTCCGCTGGAGCCGCAAGACTTGTTCGACGCCGACGCCGTGTGGCTCATCTCGAGTATTCGCTTGATCGCTCCGGTGAACCACATCAACGGCAAGGAAGTCGGCACACCCGCCATCCGAAAGCAGCTCACAGCCGAGCTGAACGAATTGTTCGCGGGTATCGAATAGAGGTCCGCCCTGGGGCGTCTGCCAAGGATGCTCCGCTTGGAACCTAGCAGGTCGCAAGTAGAGTAATTGCTCGCATGACTCAATGATAAGGAACTCTTGGCCTCAGCTATGAGCAAATTGTGCGTCCAATCGCATTTCTTATCCTCCTTGAAATGGTCATTCGTCATGTGATGAATCTTGTTCTCGTGTTAGTTGGATCACGTCCGACTGCCACTACTTCAGACTTTGCTGGCTAACTTCCCGGAGGGAATATGGGACTCAGCTCCCCCACAAAAGCCGAAGCATCGGCAACCGAGGCGCAGTCCGCAACTGCCGCCTCACCATCAGGACTCCGCCGGTCCATGGAGGCCCGGCACCTGGTCATGATCGCCATGGGCGGTGTCATCGGTTCAGGCCTCTTCGTCAGTTCCGGCTACACCATCGCCACCGCCGGCCCCCTGGGCGCGGTGCTTGCCTTCCTGATCGGCGCTGTCGTGGTGTATCTCGTGATGGCCTGCCTCGGGGAACTCGCTGTTGCGTTTCCCGTTTCGGGCGCATTCCACATCTATGCCGCCCGCACCATCGGACCCGCCACAGGCTTTGCCACGGCGTGGCTGTACTGGCTCTGCTGGGCTGTGGCCCTTGGTTCGGAATTCACCGCGGCCGGGCTGCTCATGCAACGGTGGTTCCCGGGCGTGGATGTCTGGATCTGGTGTTTCGTTTTCGCAACAGTCCTCTTCAGCCTGAACGCCATTTCATCGCGCGTCTTTGGGGAATCGGAGTTCTGGTTCGCGCTCATCAAGGTCGCCGCCGTCGTCGGCCTCATCATCCTGGGCGGCGCCGCGCTTACCGGTTTCCACCCCCTTGCAACGGGCGACTACCCCACGTTCGGCGAGAACTTCAGCACCCCTGACGGGCTCTTCCCGAACGGTTTCACGGGAGTCTTTGTCACGTGCCTGGCCGTCTTCTATGCCTTCTCCGGTTCCGAACTGATCGGTGTTGCAGCTGGTGAGACCGCCAACCCCGGCGCGAACATCCCCAAGGCAATGCGTACCACAGTGATCCGCCTAATGATCTTCTTCGTTGGTGCCATCACGGTGATCGCGGCAACCATCCCGTACGAAAAAGTCAGCGTGGACGAGAGCCCGTTCGTCACCGTCTTCTCCATGCTCGGCATCCCGTACGCGGCGGACATCATGAACTTCGTGATCATCACGGCGTTGCTTTCCGCCGGAAACTGCGGACTCTTCTCCTGTGCCCGCATGCTGTTCTCGCTGGCCGACGAAGGCCACGCACCCCAGGTCTTCAAGAAGCTCACCAAGCGCGGCATCCCGCTGGTTGCCCTCTGCGTGAGCATGCTCGGCGGTCTCGCCTCGCTGATCAGCAGCGTCGTTGCGCCGGCTACCGTTTACCTGGTGCTGGTTTCCGTGGCCGGCTTTGCGACAGTGGGTGTGTGGATGTCGATCGTGGCTTCACACTTCATCTATCGGAGGACGTTCGTGAGGAACGGTGGCGACGTCAACACTCTGCCGTACAAAGCGCCGCTGTTCCCGCTGGTGCCGATCCTCGCATTCGCCTTGTGCGTTGTGTCGTTGATCGGCATCGCGTTCGATCCCAACCAAGTGGCGGCCCTCCTGTTCGGAGTGCCCTTCGTGGGTGCCTGCTACGCGTTCTTCTACTTCAAGTACGGACGCCGCCGCTCGCTCAAAAAGGCCGTCAACTCCTAGCGCCGCGGATTCCTGACCCTGTTGGGATGCAGATCAGCCCTTGGACAACTCTTTCGGTTGCCCAGGGGCTGATCTGTTGTGGAAGATCGACGGCGGACCTCACCCCGCCTGCGCACAATCACTCTCCGCGGCTGATGGCCTTGGGTCTACTTCTTGTTTGCCCGCACCGGGTGCTCGCTCAGAATTGACAGCCTGTTGAAAGCGTTGATTCCAATCGCCGCCATGCAGAGGACACTGATCTGTTCGTCACTGTAGTGCTGACGCGCCACGGCAAACAGTTCCGGGCTGGGACGGGAGGTACTCATGCGGGTAATCTGCTCCGCGATCTCCATGGCGACGACCTCGCTGGGTTCGAACAACTGCACTTCCTTGTACACAGCCACCAATGACAGGCGCTGCTCCGTCTCGCCGTACTTCAGTGCCCGACGGTGGTGGAGATCCAAACAGAACGCGCACCCGTTGATCTGCGAACACAGGTAATTGATCAGTTCGAGGGTCCGGCGCGGGATCCCTAGCCGGTCAGCTTCGTCAACGAGTTGCTGCGAATAGTGGCTGAGCGTCGCGTAGAGGTCCGGTTGCTGCTTATCGAGATAACCGGCCAGCCGCGGTTTTGTTTCCTGTTCAGGCATGTCTGGAGCTTAACGCACTGCGCTCGGAGAGCTTAAGTGAGCAAGCGTCACCGGCAAGCACGCGGGATGTGAGGGAGGGTCACAGCCAAGCACGCGGAACGTGAGCGAGCGTCACCGCCAAGCACGCGGGATGTGAGGGAGGGTCACTCCGGGGTGTCGGCGGCCAGGCGGATGCCGTTCTCGGCCAGCCACACGGGGTTGAAGGCCTTGCTCAGGTAGTTGGTGCCGGCGTCGGGCGCTATGGCCACCACCACCGAACCGTGAGGCGCGGCGCGGGCCACGCGCACTGCTGCCGCGACAGCGAGACCGGACGACGGCCCCAGCGCGAGCCCTTCTTCGTCAAGAAGCCGATGGACCGTGCTGTAGACCTCGTCGTTGGGGATCCGGAGGAAGCGGTCAACGATGGAGCGGTCGAAGATCTTGGGCCACTCTGACTGCGGCCAGGAGTTGCCGACGCCGTCCACCAGGATTTCGCCGGGATGACCCCCGCTGTACGCGGAACCGTAGGGGTCGGCACCCACCACTTCAACGTGCCCTCCCGGCCTTGAGGCTGCTACCTGTTCCTTCAAGTAACGCCCGTTGCCGCTGATGGTGCCGCCCGTACCGATGCCGGCCACGAAATGCGTCACCAGCCCACCCGTCTGTTCCCAGATCTCCGGCCCCGTGGTCTCGTAATGTGCCAAAGGATTGGCCGGATTGTCGAACTGCATGGGCCGCCAGGCGCCGGGTGTTTCGGCGGTAATCCGGGCGGCCACGGCTCGCGCGTTCTCCGGAGACTCGGACGGCGCGTTCCAATCCGTCAGGATCACCCGCGCGCCATAGTTGTGCAGCGCAGCGAGTTTTTCCTCGGAAATGGTGTCGCCCGTGACCACCACCACCGGGTGGCCCGTGAGGTGCCCGATCAGCGCCAGCCCGATCCCGGTGTTACCGGACGTGCTCTCCACAATGGTGGCCCCCGGCCTCAGCTCCCCCGAGCGCTCGGCAGCCCGCACCATACTTAGTGCCGTGCGGTCCTTGATGGAACCACCGGGGTTCTCGGACTCCAGCTTGACGTGGATGACACTGCCGAGCCCGCGGCTGAAGTTCTCCAGCTTGACCAGCGGAGTGTTCCCCACCTTTTCCAGGACCGAGGCGTCGAGACCATCAAGACCCCCGGGCAGTGCATGCAACCCATGCTTACGGGTGGCCGTGCTCATGGCGTCGCCTCCTCTGTTTCAGTGAAAAGCTGATCCACGGCTTCGCGCAGCACCGTCCGCGAGCGCTCCACCAGGTCCGGGGCCGAAGGCCGGTCCGCCAACACATCAGCAAGCCGGCCCGCCACCAGCCCGGTCCCGTTGCCGAGCGGCTGTGCAGCTTCGGCTTCCAGCAGGAGGTAGGAAGCCGTGAGGGACTCGATGGCCAGGAGCTTCTCCGCGGCATCAATCGACTTCTCCAGCTGTTGCAAGGCCAGCGGAGCAAGCGTCGAGTGGTCCTCGATGTCGGCTGAGAGCGTGGGCGCGCCGAGGGTTGCCGGCGCTGCCAGGAATTTGAGTTCGGCCAACAGTCCGGCCGCGGAATACCAGAGCAGCCCGGGCAGCTCCTCCTGGATCAAGGCAGACGCCGCACCGGGCGCGGAGGACGCCGCTGCCAGGTGCCTCGCCCGGATGGCCCGCTGCGGTGGATACAGCTTGGCGATCCGCCGCTCGCTGGAAATCCCCACGTGCGCCAATCCCAACCGCAGGCTTTCGAAGGACAACGCCAGCTGCATGGGTTGGAAGTTCCCGCCGGACACCATCGTTCCCGACTCCACATCGACCAACGGGTTGTCTCCCCGGCCGTTCAGCTCCACTTCCAGGCCCGAACGCAACTGCGCCACCAAGAACCGGAACGCCCCGTGGGTCTGCGGTGCAGCCCGGAAGGACAACGCGTCCTGTACCGACGCTTCCCTGCGGACATCCTCCAGCCAGCCACCGCTGAGAAGCCGTCGAACAGCGGCGGCCGAGTCCCGCTGGCCGTCAACCGCCTTGGCCGCTTGGATGGCCGGCGAAAAGGGACTGAGGTTTCCGCCGCCGTCGTACCTTGCGATCGCCTCCAGCGACAATGAAAGCGCGACGTCGGCGAGCCGGGCCAGGTGCTGCAGGCGCACCAAGGCGAGGGCTCCCGCGCCCACGGAGTAGGCATTGGCGCTCACCAGGGCCAAGGCCTCTCCGGCAGCAGGTTGCAGGGCTTGCAGACCGGCGTCCGCGAGGGCTTTGGCGCCGGGCACCAGCATGCCGGAGGCGTCGAACGCTTCTCCCTCGCCCAGGGCTACGGCAGCGACGGCGGCCAGCTGGGTCAGGTCGGAGGAACCCACGGACCCTTCGCGCGGGATGGCGGGGTAGACGCCGCGGTTGAGCAGTTCGGCATAGAACCCGGCGGTCCCGGCACGAACCCCGGATCCGCCCCGGCTGAACCCGACAAGCCGGGCCAGGATCACTGCGCGCGCTGCGGCACGATCCAGATACGGGCCTACGCCGCTGTTGTGATACCTGATGACCTGCACCTGGTAGGCGAGGAGGGACTTCTCCTCCACAGCAGTGTCCCGGCCTGACCCTAGAAGGGTATTCAGGCCGTAGACCCGTTGGCCGGAAGCGGCCGCCTGCTCCACGATCTCCCTTCCCCGTCCGATCAAATTCAACGCTTCTTGGTTGAGTTCCACGTGAAACGTCGGATCCGCAGCCGCTTCCGCCACAGCCAACGCGGAGATGGGGCCCGTCCCGATGGTGAAAATGCCCATTAGAAATCCAGCAGGTTTTGGCGGAATCCGCCGTTGCCGTAACTCTTCCTCAACAGGCCGCGGCGGCGGAGTTCCGGGGTCAGCTTGTCCAGCACACCGTGCACGGTCACCGGATCAACAAAGCCGGAGAACAGGAAGCCGTCGCCCCCTACGGCCGCGCCGGTCTCCTCCAGATAATCCGCAATTTCTCCCACCGTGCCGATGATCGAATCCCCGGCACCACCGCTGCGTGCCTGCAGGATTTCACGCAGAGTGGACCCGGGAGGGGCAGCCTTGGCGAAGTGCTCCAACGTGCCCTGGTTGCTGTTGGTGCTCAACTCCGGAAGCGGGGCATCGAGGTCGAACTTTTTAAAGTCGATCACGGACAGGTAGGAGATGGAGTTGAGCTGGCTGTCGATGTCACGCTGCGTCAATTCCCGGCGCTGCGCCCGTAGCTCCTCGGCCTCGGCTGTGGAACCCACCACGGTGGGCTTCAGCACGAAAAGCACCTTCACGTCGTCGGGATTCCGCCCGGCTTTCGCCGCCTCGGCCCGGATCGAATCCCGGTAGGCCTTCATACCGTCAACGCCGCGGGCGAGCGCAATTGCCACATCCGCGTGACCGCCGGCAAACGCTTTGCCCCGCGGAGAGGCGCCAGCTTGGACAAGCACGGGTTCCTCGGGCAACGGTGCCGTGTTCAACGGCCCACGGACCTTGAAGAAGTCGCCGTCGTGGTTGATCGGATGCACTTTGGTATGGTCCGCAAACACCCCGGCTGAAACGTCCTCAAGTACAGCGTCGGCCTCCCAGCTACGCCAAAGCCGCCTGACGACGTCGACGAATTCCTCCGCTTTTTCGTACCGGAGGTCATGTTCGATCTGCTGGTCCAAGCCGTAGTTCTGCGCGGCGAGATCGCTGCCCGAGGTGACCACATTCCATCCGAGCTGCCCCTCGGAGAAGTGCTGCAGGGTAGCGAGGAGCCGGGCCGCGGTGAAGGGCGGGTAGAAGGAAGCGCTGACCGTGGGAACGATCCCCAGGTGCTCCGTGGCGGAAAGCAAGTACGGGACCAACGCCAAAGGATCGTGTTTCGGCGCAAAGGAAGCATGGGCCAGCGAAACCTCGGCAGTACCGCCATAGGTGTCCGGGACGGTCAGGGAATCCTCGATGATGAACAGGTCCAGCCCGGACAGCTCGAAAGCGCGCACGGCTTCCTGGTACAGGGCCGGTTTCTTCCAGTCGTACCCCAGGCTGTAGCCCGGAGTGCCCCAGCCCTGCACCCCGAAACCGTGCCCCACAAACCAACCAAAATGCAGCATGGGCTTGAGTGTAGAACTGCTCTGTCCGTTCACCGCGACCTGATTTCATACGAAGTTACAGGGGGTCGTACTGCGTCAATTATGCTCCCGGGACGTCTTAATTGGACCCGTACTCCAGTACCGCCCGGTTACGCAACATGACGACGGCCGCCGTGCGGGCCGTCGTCGTGAATGCTACGTTTTTCTTGAGTAATGAGAACCAGCGCAAAGCCCTGACTTGCTGGTCGGCAACCCTCTCTCCGGCGGGGTGCCTCAGGTGACTACTCGGCGTATCGACAACTCGAACTGCAAGCGTGACTGAGGAGCACCAGCAATGCCTGAACCCACTGAAGAAAAACTCTCTTACCGCCTGATAACAGGCCCGGATACCCGCGACTTTTGTGAGCGGATCACCAACGCCCTGGCGGATGGGTACGTACTGCACGGCAGCCCCGCCGCCACGTTCAACGGAACCGACGTGATCGTCGCGCAGGCCGTCGTCCTGCCCGCCGCGATTGCCAGCGCCGATGCCGCAGTCGCCAACGCCGTTGATGAACTGGATACCGACGACGAAGAAGCATTCGAGGGCCACGCATGAGCTACGCAGGTGACCTGACCCCGCAGGACGCGTGGGCCAAGCTTGAACAGGGCGCCATCCTGGTGGACGTCCGCACCGAGGGCGAATGGGCCCACATCGGAATCCCCGACACGAAAGCCACCGAGAACGATCCCCTGTTCATCCAGTGGAACCTCGCCGGCGGCATCCCGAACTCCCGCTTCATCGAGGACCTGCAACAACAGGCACCCGAGGACGACGGCGTGGAGCTCGTCTTCATCTGCCGCTCCGGCCAGCGCTCCATCGCCGCCGCCATCGCCGCCACGCAGGCAGGATTCACCGCCTACAACGTCCTTGAAGGCTTTGAAGGCGAACCCGACCGTTACGGCGAACGCACCGTCAATGGTTGGAAGAACCGTGGCCTGCCAACGAATCTGGGGACCGAGTAAGTGACTTTCAATCCTGACGCCGCCGGCTGGAGCCCCGACACCCAGGCCGTTCGCGGTGGACTTGACCGTACCAACTTCCAAGAAACGGCCGAACCCGTCTTCCTGAACTCCGGCTTCGTTTACGAATCCGCCGCCGCGGCAGAACGCGCCTTCACCGGCGAGGACGAACGCTTCGTCTACTCCCGCTACGGCAACCCGTCCGTGGCCACCTTCCAGGAGCGGCTGCGCCTCCTCGAAGGTACCGAGGCTTGCTTCGCGACGGCGTCCGGCATGTCCGCCGTGTTCACCGCACTGGGTGCCCTGCTGGCTGCCGGTGACCGCGTGGTTGCTGCCCGTTCCCTCTTCGGCTCCTGCTTCGTGATCCTCAACGAGATCCTTCCGCGCTGGGGCGTGGAGACGGTGTTTGTGGACGGACCGGACCTTGACCAGTGGCGTGAGGCTCTCTCCGAGCCGACCACCGCCGTCTTCTTCGAGTCACCGTCCAACCCGATGCAGGAGATCGTGGACATCCAGGCCGTCAGCGAACTGGCGCATGCCGCTGGGGCGACTGTCGTCGTCGACAACGTCTTTGCCACTCCCCTGCTGCAGCGCTGTGGCGAGCTGGGCGCCGACGTGATTGTGTACTCAGGCACCAAGCACATCGACGGCCAGGGACGCGTCCTCGGTGGCGCGATCCTGGGCACCAAGGAGTTCATCGATGGACCGGTGAAGCAGCTCATGCGCCACACGGGGCCATCGCTTTCGGCTTTCAACGCCTGGGTGTTGACCAAGGGCCTGGAAACCATCGGGCTCCGAGTCAACCACAGCTCGGCATCGGCCCTGAAGATCGCGGAATGGTTGGAGCAGCAACCCGCCATCAGCTGGGTCAAGTACCCCTTGCTGAAGTCGCACCCGCAGTACGAGCTCGCCGCGAAGCAGATGAAAGCCGGCGGCACAGTGCTCACGTTCGAGCTCTCGCCGTCCGCTGGCCGCTCCGCGAAAGAAGCCGCGTTCGCGCTGCTTGATGGATTGCGTGTCATCGACATCTCCAACAACCTTGGTGACTCCAAGTCGCTGATCACCCACCCTGCCACCACCACCCACCGGGCCATGGGTCCGGAGGGCCGGGCGGCGATCGGGCTGTCCGATGGCGTGGTGCGCTTGTCGGTGGGGCTGGAGGACGTGGACGATCTCATCCTGGATCTGGAGAAGGCCCTCAAACAGGTCTAACCTTGCTGGCATGAGGCATCCGTACCGCCGGGCGGGGGCTGTCATCGTTGCGGGATCGGTGGTGTGGTTGGCCGGGATTTCACCGGGATCCCGCGTGTACCTCATGCACGACCCCGCAGAGCGCCTGCGTTTGCTGCTTGCCAGCGAGCGCGGATGGGTGATCGGCCACCACGCGGCCGCTGCAGGAACCGTCGCAGTCCCGGTGGGCTTCCTGGCGTTCTCGAAAGCACAACCGGCAGGGACCTCCAAAGCGTGGGCGTCCGCGGCAGCAACAGCGCTGCTCGCGGGCGCACCATTCTTCATCTACAGCTTGTCGCGGCGGGCCTCGGATCTTGAGCGTTTCGCTTATTTTCGGGGATCCAATGCACCGTTCCTCGCCTACTCATGGCTGCATGTGCTGGGCTTGGCTGCCATGGGCGGCAGCCTGCTGAAGTCCCCCGCCAAACGATGGGCGGGGATGACGGCAGCAGGGATGGCCGTGGTTTCCGGGACCGTCCTGACGACCACCAAGGACATCCCGCCCCTGGTTTTCTACCTCACCGAAGGAGCCGTCGGAGCGTACCTGATGGCGTGGCCGGAACCCGGGGACATCGGGGATAGCGAGAACATCGGAGACATCGAGGGCTAAGGCCGCCGCACCCTGGTCAGCAGCGGGACCGGGTCCTTGAACGCGCCCGTCGCGGTGCCACGAACAGTCACCTTCGCAGCGTGCGAGACCACGGCGGCAAGGGCTTCGGAGCCGGGTGGGTTCCCGCCGTCACGATGCCTGGCGCTGTACCGTGCCGCTGCGTCCCGTTGTTCGAGCGCTCCGTTGCCGCGCTCCAGAATTCCGGCAATGCCCGCCTTGACCAGCGCCAATTCACCTTGGTCATCCAGTACCGGGCTGAGATAGTCGACCAACGCCCACACGACATCAGCGGCAGGCTGGGGCCGGAAATCGCCGAAGTCCAGGAGGTCTCCCCGCAAACCGGAATTACTGGCCCGCCAACCCGCCATCCGCAGCAGGGCGGTCGGCACCGGGGTGGGATCAACGCCGTCGAGCATTTCCAAGGAGGCCGTCTCCACCAAAGCCCGCACCAGCACCGCGATCAGCGCCGCGTCCTCTGCGCGGAGGCAGACGTCGGCGACCCGGACCTCTACGGTGGGCTGGTTCCTGGCGATCCGGGCATCGAAGTAGATCATCCCCTCATCCAGGACTACACCGGTATCAAGCAAGCGCTGCACCACGCGTCGATAAGCCGTGAGCGAGCCAAAAAGCGATGACGGCCCGGACGTGGGCCACCGGTTCCATGCCTGCGTGCGGTAGCTGTCGAACCCGGTCGGAAGCCCGCGCCAGTAGGGCGAATTGGCCGAGAGCGCGGTGAGTACCGCGAGTTTGTCCCGGATGTGGTCCAGCACCACCACGCCTTCCTCCGGGGACTCCACTGAAGTGTGAACGTGGAACCCGCACGTCAACTGCTCGGTGGCGATGATGCCGAAGTGGTCCAGCATCGCGGCGTACCGGGGATCCGGGGTGGTGTGCGTGTTCGAGGCCAATGGTGAAGTGGCGATCGCTGCAACCCTTGCACCGTGCCGCCGGGCAGCTTCATCGGCCATGGCGCGGCCCCGGCGAATCTGCTGCAGGAGTTCGGCATAGCTGTGACACGGCCGCGTTTGGGTTTCGATTTGCTCCAGCTTGAGCTCCTGGCTCAGTCCGGTCTCCGTGGCAGGTTCCTCGTAGCCGGCCAGAAGCGCGTCCGCGAGAGCCAAGGGCATGCCCGTCACCGGATCAACGATGAGCAGTTCTTCCTCGACCCCGAAAGTCCGCATGCTCCATTCTGCGTCACGGGTGGCCTCCAGAACACAGGGTGGGACTGGCAGTTTGGCCTGCGGCAAAGAGATTCTGCTGGATCATCGTCCGTGGAAACGGAGAGGACCCGCGGATTAGCCGGCCAAGCAAGCTGGCCGGGGCCGATGATCCAGCAGATTTGTCCACATACGCGAAGTTTCCGGGCTGGGCAGGGACCAGTCCGTGGCTGACTGAAGGCATGAACGCATTCGAATTCTTGTCGTCAGTAGGTGGAGTAGCCAAGGTAGGGCTGCTTAAGGCCCACGGGCACACCCCGGCGGACCTAAGGAAGCTCGAGGGGGCCTATCAACCGCGGCACGGCATATGGGCTCTGCCCTCCGCAGATACGGAGTTTGTCTCTGCCCTCGTAAACAACGGACTTCTGACATGCGCAAGCGCAGCTGTCCGCTATGGCCTCTGGCTTAAAGACAAACCGGGAAGACTGCATCTGGCAACCAAGCACAACAGAGGCCGGGGGTTTATCCGGCACGGAGGTCTCAGGCTGGGCTCGGCGTCCTACGTTCCAGTTGCATCGCTGGAAGACACTGTCATTCACGCTCTCACGTGCCTGCCGGACGTTGACGCCATTGCCGTGGCCCAGTCCGCTATGAAAAACCGTGGAGTTCCCCGTGACGTCCTGGAGGGCGAGCTGCGGGCCAACTACTTCGGGAATGCGAGGAAACGACTGCGCAAGGCCGACGGTTTGTCTGAATCCGTCCCGGAGATCAGTGCCCGCCTGCTTTTTGAGGCGGCGGGACTCTCCTTTGAACGGCAGGTCCAAATCCCAGGAGTGGGCCGGGTGGACACCCTGATTGACGGCTGGCTGATTGTGGAGGTCAATGGCTATCAGTTCCACAGTTCACGGGAGGCCTGGAGAAAGGACATGGGCAGGTTGAACGCGGCGCAGGCAATGGGTTACCGCGTCCTGAGCTTCGCCCCCGAGCACATCTGGAACTCGCCGGAGCTGGTCTTGGGCCAGATCCGGGCGTGCCTTGGGCTCGGAAGGCCGCGGGGTAGGCGGTGACAGCGTATTTGCTGGATCATCGCCCGAAGCAGCAGCCGGAACGCCCGTAATTCCGGGCTTTCCCGTTGCTGCGAGCGCCGATGATCCAGCAAAAATACGTCAGCATCAGTCCTGGAAGTACTCCACCTTCGCGCCGATGGTGTTCAGCCGCTCGGCCAGGTCCTCGTAACCTCGCTCAATCACGTAGATGTTGCGCAGCTCGGAAGTACCCCTGGCCGCAAGCATCGCCAGGAGAAGGCAGGCGGCGGGGCGCAGGGCCGGAGGGCAGCCGACTTCTGCGGCTCGCCACTTGGTTGGTCCGTTGACGTAGATCCGGTGGGGGTCCAGGAGCTGAACCTGGGCGCCGAGTTTGTTGAGTTCTGTCAGGTAGATGGCCCGGTTTTCGTAGACCCAGTCATGGATCATGGTCTGTCCTTCGGCGTTGCCGGCAATCACGGCGAAGAAGGGCAGGTTGTCGATGTTCAGGCCCGGGAATGGCATGGGGTGGATCTTGTCCTGCGGCGCATGCAGCTCCGAGGGCTTGGTTGTCACGTCCACCAGGCGCGTGCGGCCGTTGCGGGCCATGTATTCGCCGGAGATCTCGAGCTTCTGGCCCATCTGCTCCAGTGTGGCCAGCTCGATCTCCATGAACTCGATGGGAACCCGGCGGATGGTGACTTCCGAGTTGGTCACGATTCCGGCAGTGATCAGGCTCATGGCCTCGATGGGATCTTCGGACGGGAAGTATTCAATGTCCACGTCGATGGCCGGCCGCCCGGTGATCTTCAACGTGGTGGTGCCCACACCCTGGATATCCACGCCAAGGCCCTGCAGATAGAAGCAGAGGTCCTGGACCATGTAGTTGGGGCTGGCGTTGCGGATGACCGTGGTGCCTTCGCGGTGCGCGGCTGCCATGATGGCGTTCTCCGTGACGGTGTCGCCGCGTTCGGTCAGCACGAACGAACGGTGGTGTCCGTCGGCGGCGGGCGCCGTGACGGAGTAGAAACCGGACTTCGCCTCAACCTCGAGGCCGAACTGGCGCAGCGCCTGCATGTGGGGCTCAACGGTGCGGGTTCCGAGATCGCATCCGCCGGCGTAGGGAAGAAGGTATTCACTGGTCTCGTCAAGGAGCGGTCCCAGCAGCATGATCACGCTGCGGGTCCGGCGGGCGGCGTCCACATCCATTGATTCGAGGTCAAGGACCTCGGGCCTGCGGATGCGCAGATCGCTTCCGTTAAGCCAGGTGCATTCCACGCCGATGGATGTCAGCACTTCGACGATCCTGTTGACCTCTTCGATGCGTGCCAGGCGGCGCAGCGTGGTGGTGCCGCGGTTGATCAGGCTCGCGCACAGCAGGGCCACACCGGCGTTCTTGCTGCTGTTGACGTCCACCTCTCCGGAGAGCGTACGGCCGCCTTCCACCCGCAGGTGGGTCATTTGGGGTTTACCCACCTTGACGATGGAACGGCCGAAGATCGCTTCGAGGCGTTCGATCATCCGGAGGCTCAGGTTCTGCTTGCCCTGTTCCATCCGGGCGATAGCGCTCTGGCTGGTTCCCAGCTCAGTAGCCAGCTGCCCCTGCGTCCAGCCCTTTTCGCCGCGGGCGTTGCGGAGCAGGAGGCCTACGTGTTCTGCGGTCGGTTGCGTCATAACCAAGAAATATCACAAGTGAGTTAGAAGTGGCTAGCAAAACACCGTTTAGGCGGCAAACGTCACACCCTACCCGTATTGTGCGATATATAGCCCGACGGCGGCACTCGCCTCATCGGGGCCGCTCACTGCGGCGGTGGGTTCAGTTCCCTATGCCCGCCAGTACCCCAAAGCGTCAATCCGATGCTTATCCACCCCGAGTTCCTTCTTCAGGTGCTTCACGATGGCACGGGTGCTGGATGCCTCGCATGCGACCCAGAAGAAGTCATCCGTCGCTGACACGGCCTGTGGTGCCAGCCCCGCGCAGACTTCCTCAACCAGTGAGGCGCCGTCGCGTTTGCGCGGAATCCAGGTGACGACGTCGTCGCCGGACGTCCGGACGGCGAGCGTGGTGTCGGCGTCGTGCTGGTATTCGAGCCAGGCGGTGACCGGTGTGCCGTGCGGTCCCCGCGCGTCCAGGAGCGAGTTGATGGCCGGAAGTGAGGCAGGATCGCCGACCACCCAGATGCGGCGCGGCGCGGGCTGCGGGAACGCGAAGGAGCTGCCTTGGACTGTGGCGTCGATGGTGTCGCCGGCCTGGACGGTGCGGGCCCAATCAGCTGCCACCCCGCGGTGCATGGCGAAGTCCATGCTGAACGTACCGGCCTCCGGATCCGCGTTGACCAGGGTGTAGGCGCGCTGGTGGGCCTTGCCGGAGTCGTTGAACCAGAGGCGGATCCACATGGTCGGGTGCAGGCCGCTGGCCTTGAGGAGCCCGCCGTCGCGCACGTGCACGCGAAGGAAGTCGGGGGTGATTTCTTCCCGGGCGGTGACCTGCAGGGTGAAATCCTTGGCGCCCATGACTTTCAGGACGACACCTTCCCAATTGCGCTTCAAGCAGCACTCCTTCACGAATGGCCCACGATTTGTGCCCGGGGCCAAAGCCATTTATCTTGAACTTAAGTAAGCCTAACCTAAGCTCGAAAGCGGCCTGACTCATGACGCCTGCCCCGACGCAACAATCCGCCCCGGCAGGCGGCACCGGAACCTACCGCGACACCTGGGGAATCCCGCACCTGTGGGCTGACTCGGCGGACGAACTCGCCTTCCTCCAAGGCCGGAACGCCGCGACGGACCGGTCCTGGCAGATCGAACTGGAGCGCTGGCGTTCAGAAGGCCGAGTCGCCGAAGTGCTGGGGCCCGACGCCGTGGTCTGGGACCGGTTCGCCCGGCAGGCCCGGCTCAATGACACCGCGCTCCGCTGCTTCGACAAACTCCCCCACGAAACGCAACGCTGGTGCGGACAGTACGTTGCCGGCATCAACCAGGCCCTGGCCGACGGCCTTCGTGGCGGTCCCGAGTTCGACGAAGCCCGCTGCGCCCCTGAGCCCTGGCTTCCGTGGACACCGCTGGGAGTCTTCCTGGTGCACCACATCCTCTTCTCCACCTTTCCCAACAAGTTGTTCCGCGCCCACGTCGCGCGGACGCTCGGGGAAGATGCAGTGGACCTGTTCAGCATCGAAGCTCCAGTCTGGTCCGGCAGCAACGCCTGGGCCGCCCACGGTTCCACGACTGCGAGCGGCCTGCCCTTGATCGCCGGAGACCCGCACCGCCTTCTGGAACTGCCCGGCGTGTACCAGCAAGTGCGGCTGGCCTGCCCCGAATTCGACGTCGTGGGCTTCGCATTCCCCGGAGTTCCGGGCCTGCCGCACTTCGCCCACACGGGCCACACCGCTTGGGCCGTCACGAATGCGATGGCCGACTACCAGGACCTCTACGTGGAGGAACTCCGCCGGATCACCGACAGCAATGGCGAACGCATCGAGGCGCACGGAGCGGAAGGTTGGGAACCCGCCGTCGTCAGTACCGAGACCATCAGCGTCCGCGGTGGCGACGCGGTGACCGTTGAGGTGATCGAGACTGCCCGCGGCCCCGTCATTTCGGAAATGCCCGACGGCGGTGCGCTGAGCCTGCGTTTTCCCGCGCGGGTTGAGGGGCGGCTGGGTTTTGAGGCCCTCCTGCCGCTGTTGAGGAGCCGGAGCGTCGCTGACGTTGAAGCTGCATTCGATGCCTGGGTGGAGCCCGTCAACAGTGTGGTGGCGGCGGATTCATCCGGGGCCGTGAGGCATTTCGTCGCCGGACTGGTTCCGCAGCGCAACCCGGCGAACCGTCGGCTGCCCACACCGGCCTTGTCACCACGCCATGCCTGGGAAGGACCTTATGTTGCGCTGCCCCGCACCGAGGTCCGGCAGTTTGCCGTCAGCGCGAACGATCGGGCAGCCGGTGGCGGGGACGCCGTGGCTATGGAATTCGCCCCCTCATACCGGGCGCTGCGCATCCAACAATTGCTGGAGTCCGCGCCGGCAGGGACGCTGTCCGGCGACACCATGCAGGGAATCCATACCGACACGTTGCTCGGTCCGTGGCCGTTCTTCCGGAAGATTCTGGCTGCACTGGAGACAACCGGGCTGTCCGACGAGGCGAAGGAACTGAGACTGCAGCTACTGGCGTGGGATGGCCGGATGGACGCCGGCAGCCATCCCGCGGCCGTTTTCGCTGCCTGGCGCGGTGCATTGGTCCAGCGCCTCGAACGTCACGCCGCTCTTGCTCCCCTGAACACCCCGAGCGGCTATTCCCCCTTGTTTGGCCCGTGGTTGTCCGTGGCATCGCGCATCGGCTTCGCACTGGAGACCCTGCTGGCCCGCGGCTCCGAACTTGGCATCGCCGTCTCCGTGGAGGCAGCGGCGGCGTTGGAAGCCACAGCATTGGAAGAAACGTTGCTGGACGGCGCGTCCTGGGGTGACCGGCACACGCTGCTGGCAGTCCATGTGCTCCCCGAAACCCTTGCCGCTGCGGCGCCCACGGCCGCCCTCAGTGGAGACACCGGCTGCGTGCTGAGCACCGAAAGCCTCCCTGGAGTGGACGACCGAAGCTTCCGCGGACCTGTGGCCCGTTACGTCTGGGACCTGGACTGCCGGGAGAACAGCCGGTGGATTGTGCCTTTCGGCGCCGCCGGATCGCCCGGCCACAGCCACTTCGCGGACCAGCTCCCGCTCTGGAGCGAAGGCCGGATGGCCCCTGTAACCACGGACTGGTCCGCCCTGGCCAAAGACCCGAACTGACACCAGACACCCGCCTACCGAAGGAACACATGAGCACCGCCACCCAGGACTTCTCCGTCCGCACCACCGTCTACTCCGAGAACCTCGAAGGCTGGGGTGAATTGCGCCTTGTCCCGCTGGTCCCCAGCGAAGACATCGGGCTCATCTTCGAATGGGTCAAGCAACCCCGCGCCAGGTTCTGGGGCATGACGGAGAAGTCCCAAGAGGAAGTGCTGGAAATCTACGGATTCCTTGACTCACTGGACACGCACCACGCTTTCCTGGCCCTCCTCGACGGCGAGCCCCTGGCCCTGTTCCAGACATACGAACCACTGCACGATCCCGTGGGCGAGGCCTACCCCGCCCGCGAGGCGGACATCGGGATGCATCTGCTGCTGGCACCGGCAACGCGCCCCATTCCGCACTTCACCCCCAGGCTCGGCACCTCCCTTATCAGGTACATGTTCTCGCTCCCGGGCAAGGACCGGATCATCGTGGAGCCAGACTCACGCAACGCCAAAGCCCTGCGCCGGCTTGAAGCGACGTGCTTCGAACTCGGCCCGATCATCCAGCTCGAGGAGAAGGAGGCCCAGCTCGGCTTCCTCACCCGCGCAGATTTCGACGAAATCCAGGAGCTACCGGCCCGCTAACGCCACACGAAGCTCCACGTTCCGGCGCCCAAAGCCGTGAGGACGGCGCCTCCGGCTATGGCCACGCCGCCAAGTACCACCCAGACGTCCATCAGCGAGTACGTGGACTCACGCGCCCACGTCCGTTGTCCCCCGCCGAAACCGCGGGCTTCCATGGTCACGGCCAACCGCGAAGCCCGCCGGACGGCCTGGACCAGCAGCCCGAAGCTCTGTCCGAGCGTCGCTTTGAGGCGCTGGATCGGGCTTCCCTGCGAGCCGACACCGCGGGCGCGCCGGGCCATGCCGATGGTCTGCCACTCCTCCGCCATGAGGCCCACCAGCCGCATGGCGGCAAGGGAACCGAGGACAAATCGGTGCGGCAGCTTTGCCTTCTGCGCAAGTGCGTCCGCCAGGTCCGTCGGGTCGGTGCAGGACATCAGCAGGATCGCGGGGAGGGCGATCGCCAAACCGCGCAGCATGAAGCCGAGCCCCAGCTCAAGGGAACCTTCGCTGATGGACCAGAGTCCGACGTCGAGCAGTACTGCGCCGCTGTCAGCGGCGACAATCGCGGTACTCCAGCCACCGATCGCCGCCGCAATGATCAGCGGCCAGGCGCGCTGCCAGAGAAGGCGGAGGGTGAGGCCGGCCAAGGGGAAGAGCGCCAATTCCGCGAGGAGAGCCGTGGACGCGGAAACCCAGTCGATGGACAGGGCCAGCACCAGGGAGATAAGGAAGACGGCCACGAACTTCGCCAACGGGTTTGCCCGGGTCAAGAGCGCGTGGTTGCCGCGCAGGTTCAGTGCGTCCCTCATGCCGCACCCGCTTCCTGGGGGGCCGTCTCACCTTGGGACACCGGCCCGAGCCGCAGTTCCGTCCCGCCCAGTACGGCACTGAATTCCTGGTCGTGGGTCACGGAAACCACGGCGGTACCGGCGTCCAGCAACTCCGAGAGGAACGAGGCCAGTTCGGCCCAGGTGTTGGCGTCCTGTCCGAAGGTGGGCTCATCGAGGACGAGTACCTTCGGGTGCGCCGCCAACACCGTAGCCACTGAAAGCCTGCGCTTCTCACCGCCGGACAGTGTGTAGGGATTGGCGTCCACCAGATGGGAGAGCCTCAGCCGCTCCACCAATTCGTCCACGCGTTCCCCGCCGTGGCCCAGGTGCCTGGGGCCGAACATGAGCTCATCCAGGACCTTGCCCGTGACGAACTGGTGCTCCGGCTCCTGGAAGACCGTGCCGATCCTGGAGATGAGCTGATCGGCCTTCCATTTGTACGGGTCGATGCCCGCCCCCTCCGAAAGGTCGACGCCGGCGCTCACCATGCCGTCCACCGGCGCCAGAAGGCCGGCCAACGTCAGCGCAAAAGTGGACTTCCCGGCACCATTGGGCCCGGTAATGGTCAACGCCTGGCCAGCACGGACCTGGGCGGTGATGTCCCTCTGCACCGGAACCGGAGGGATGGTTCGGAAGCGCTTCCGCCTGGGCTTTTCCCGGGACACGGCCAGGTCCTGCGCTGCGAGGAGGAGTTCGTTTGTCCCGGACGTCCGGGCACGCGCCCTTGTGGCGGGAACGTAGCCGGGAACCCATACGCCCGCCGCCATCAGCATGGAGCGCGCCTGGGTGAGGACCTGCTCCGGCGGACCATCCAGGAGGACTCCCGGGGTGCCTGATTGCGGGCCTGCGGTACCGGGCTGCAGGACCACTATCCTGTCCACCAGGTCCTTCCACACGGACACCCTGTGCTCCACCACCACCAGCGTGGCGCCGGTCTTGTCCAGGCAGCGGGCCACGGCGTCGCGGACCTCGAGGACCCCTGCAGGATCGAGGTTGGCCGTGGGTTCGTCCAGCAGGATCAAGCCTGGCCGCATCGCCAAAATGCCGGCCAGCGCGAGGCGCTGCTTCTGTCCCCCGGAAAGTGCCGCCGTCGGGTGGTCCAATGCCAAACCGCCGCCTGATGCGGTACGCAAGCCGACGTCGTCGAGCGCTTCATGCACCCGGGACCAGATCTCCTCGCGCGGCACGGCAAGGTTCTCCGCGCCGAAGGCAACGTCGTCGCCCACCCGGGAGAGAACCACCTGCGTTTCGGGATCCTGCTGCATCAGCCCGGCGCGGCCACGCTGCTCGCGGGAAGTGACGCCGTCGATCAGCAGCGAACCGGTCTCATCAGAGTCGTCTTCCTCGTCACCCAGCACCCCGGCGAGGGCGTGCAGGAGCGTGGACTTGCCGGCCCCCGAAGGGCCCAGCAACAGGACGCGTTCCCCCGGTTCAATGCGGAGGTCAAGGCCCTGGATGGCAGGCTGGGCCCGGCCGGCATGCCGCCATCCCCACCCCTCGGCGGAGATGGCGGCAGGCCGGACCGTGCCGCTGTGTGTGGCAGACATCAGTTGAAGACTGGCTCCGAAGCGGCCTTCCGCGACGCGAAGGAACTCAGGACACCCGTCGTGGCCAGACCGCGGGTGGCGATCCAGGACAGGCCGCCGGCGATCACTGCACCTGAGATGGTGGTGAAGGTGATGTACGTCAGTTTGTCGATGGCCTCGTAGGCGATATTCCAGCCCCAGGGCAGGAAGGAGTCGTTCAGACCGCAGAAGAGGCCCGCGCCTGCGCCCGCGAGGAGTGCGGTGGGCAGGTTGAACTTCTTGTAGCGGAACGCGGCGAAGATCAGCTCGGCGCCAAGGCCCTGCAGGACGCCGGAGATGAGCACCGTGGTGCCGTACTGCGAACCCATGATGAGCTCACCCGTGGCTGCGACGGCCTCGCAGAAAAGAGCTGCGCCGGGCTTTCGGATAATGAGCATGCCCAGGACTGCGGGGATCATCCAGCCACCGGCGATCAGGCCGGTAAGGGGCGGGTACGCCGCATTCATGGGGATGGATACCAGTGCCGCGCCCTGGGACCAGGCCCAGAAAATCACGCCGCCGGCGATGGCGATGAGGGCCGCCACCACGATGTCTACAACACGCCAGCTATAACTGGTCTTCTTCACGTTTACCGTGGTCATTTTTCTGCCTCCTGAGGTTACAGGAGGGGAAAGTGCTCCCCGGAATCCGCCTGGCTTGCGCCGTCCGGCTCCGGACACTCTGAGAAGCTCGACTCCCTTGCGCCGGTACTAACCGGATCAGGTTCGAGGGTCTGCGGCTGTCCGCACTCTCAGCGCCCTCGCGTCTCCTGCATCGCTGCAAGGTCCGACGGCGGCGCTCCCCTGTCGTTATCAAATCTGCCCTGATGGGCGGGTTCAGTTTACACCTCCGCGTACGGCCGGCTCTGGGCCGCGGTCACAATCCTGTTGCGAGGCCCGCTCTGCACCCCATCCCCACACCTAAGCACGCACAGCAGGCCCCACAACGCAACGAGGGTGCGTTGCGAGGCCCACTCTGCGCCCCATCCCCGCGCCTAAACACGCACACCAGGCCCCACAACGCAACGAGGGTGCGTTGCGAGGCCCACTCTGCACCCCATCCCCGCGCCTAAACACGCACACCAGGCCCCACAACGCACCTGCAAGAATGGCCTGATGACGGATCTTCCAGGCTCCCACGCACCCGTGGCCGAGCCACGCCTCGCTGCCAGCGTGATTCTGCTCCGCGACGCCCCCTCGGGGCTAGAGGCATTTGTCCAGCACAGAGTCAGCACCATGGACTTCGCGGCAGGAATGGTGGTCTTTCCGGGCGGCCGGGTGGACGCTGTGGATCAGTCCGGCTGGGACTACCCCGGGGAACTGCTGCGCAGCCATGCGTTGTCCTGGGCGCAGAGTTCGATTTCCGCGGACACAGCGTTGGCGGAGAGGAACGCGGGAATGGTGCTCACGGCAGCAATCCGCGAAGTCCAGGAAGAAGCCGGGCTGGGCATCGAGCCCGGAGACCTGCGCCCCTGGGCCAACTGGATCACGCCCATAGACATGCCCAAGCGCTTCGACACCTACTTCTATGTGGCCAAGCCGGCACCGGAAGCGCAGCCCCGGCATCAAACCACGGAGGCTTGGCAGTCGCTGTGGATGCCGGTGTCCGGAATCCTGGAAGCGGAAGCCGCAGGGCAGTTGAAGCTGATGCCACCCACCTACTATCTGCTGAAGGAAATCGCTGTCCTCGATTCCGTAGGGGCAGTGTGGTCCGCCGAGCACCCGGTCGTCCCGGTTCTGGCTCCGGTCGGGTCCTTGGCAGCGTTTCTCAAGGAGCGGGAAAACCGCGGGTAGCCGTGCCGTGCAGCTAGGCTGGTGGCATGAACCTCTTTTTCAAGCTGCTGGGCGCCGGGGTAAGCCTCGGTGCAGGCTTTGTCGGTACCAAACTCGTCAACAAAGGCTGGGAAAAGGCCACGGGCAACAAGCCGCCCACAGGCAACGATGACATGGAGACGAGCCTCCGCTCGGCTCTGACCTTCGCGCTGATTTCCGCTTTCGTGAGCACGCTGATCCAGGTCCTTGCCAGCCGCGGCACCCAGCGGGCGATTGCCCGCTTCGCGAAGTCCCAGGACATCGTCTAAGCATCACCCAACAAGCAACGCGGGGTCACTTATGGCCCATCCCCATGGGGGTAATGGGCCATAAGTGACCCCGCGTTGCTTTAAGGTTCGGAGGGCTCCTGGCCGGCGGCGGCCCTTTGGACCACGGCTTCGAGTTCGTCCTTGGTGAGCTTCTCACGGTGCCCGTGTTTGGTCCGGTACGCGGAGCGCCCCACCATGTGGGCGGACACCGGCGCGGTGAGAAGCTGGAAAATCCACGCCACCAGCAGGACGGGCCACACCCACCAAGTACGCATCTGCAGGCCGATCGCTGCGAGCATCAGGAACAAGCCCAACACCTGCGGCTTGGTGGCTGCGTGCATGCGGCTCATGAGGTCCGGGAACCTCAGCAAGCCGATCGCGGCACCCAAGGACATCAGGGCACCCACTATGAGGAACACCGCGGTCACCATGTCGATGACCAAGTCCACTCCGGTGGCGTCAGGACTCATTGCTTTGCTCCCTTCGCTCGGCCACGAACCGGGCAACCGTCACTGAGCCGATGAAACCGATCACCGCGAGGGCCACCAGCAGCATCAGGTTGTTGAGGTGTTGGTTCACGGCCATGTCGATGGCGAGGGCAGCACCAAGGATGGCCAGCAGGACATCGGAAGCAAGGACGCGGTCAAGCAAAGATGGGCCAATCGCGATGCGCACGATCGCACCTGCAGCGGCGAGGCTGAGGATCACCGCCGTGGCCACCAGAACAAATTCCTTCACAGCGTTGCCCCTTCCATGCCGGGCCGGGCTTCTGCCTTCAGGGCCTCGACTTCTTCCCGCGTTCCCATGATGCGGATCAGCCCTGCCTCAATGTTCTGCGTCTCCCGGCGGATCTTGTCGATGTCCGCTTCTTCGTAGATGTTCAGCGCGTGCAAATAGAGCGTGGAGGTGGAGCGGTCCACCTCCACCACCAGCGAGCCGGGGATCAGCGAGATGACATGCCCTGTAGCCGTCACCATGAGGTCCGAGTGGCTTCGCAACGGAACAGCGACGACGGCGCTGCGCACCTTGGGTCCCTTGACCACCGCCAGGTACAGCACCAGGAAGCTCGCTGCCACCACTTTCGCGACGAACATCAGGGCGAACGGAACAGCACGCAGGACATTGAACCTGCCGCTGAGCTCCACAGGCGGGAGGTAGAAGAACTTGGCCACCAGCACGGCGATCAACGCGCCAAAAAGCAGGTTGCCCGGGCTGAAGTCACGCCACAGCGCACCCCATACGATGACCAGCCAGATGAGCAGCGGCAGTTCCGTGCGGAACGAGATCGGCTTGCGGCTCATTTCGTACCGCCATTCTGCGCCAGCGGGGGCACCTCGACAGAGTCACCCAGTACCGAGTGGATGTAGGCCGAGCGGTCCAGCATGATCTCCGCGGAACCGTCCGCGACCTGGAAGAGCGGACCAGCGAACACCGTCAGCGCCACCCCGAACACCACCAGCGCCGCAGTGGAACCCACCATGGTCCGCGGCAGTACTCCGACGTTGCCGGGGGTCATCAACACGGGATCCGGGTATTCGGCATCCTCGGGTTTGCGCCAGAACGCCCTGTTCCACACACGGGCTATTGCCAGCAACGTCAGCAGGCTGGTGACCACGCCGCCCACTACCAGCACGATCGCCAGTGGGGTTCCGAGCTCCACGCCGGCCTGCAGAAGACCCAGCTTCCCAAGGAAGCCTGAGAACGGAGGAATGCCCGCCAGGTTCATGGCCGGTACGAAGAACAGCAACGCCAGCAACGGCGACAGCTTGGCCAGGCCGCCCAAGCGGTCAATGGAGGAGCTGCCTCCCCGGCGTTCTATGAGTCCGGTGACCAGGAACAAGCTGGTCTGCACGGTGATGTGGTGGGCAACGTAGAACACTGCCGCACCCAGACCCGCTACGGAGCTCATGGCCAGCCCGAACACCATGTACCCGATGTGGCTGACCAACGTGAAGGACAGCAGACGTTTGATGTCGCTCTGGGCAAGGGCACCCAGAATACCGACAACCATGGTCAGTAGCGCCACCACCATCAGGGGAACGTTGAGGGTATCCCCCGGGAACAACAGGGTCTCCGTCCGCACCATGGCGTAGACGCCCACTTTGGTCAGCAACCCGGCGAACACCGCAGTGACGGGGGCCGGTGCCGTGGGATAGGAGTCAGGAAGCCAGAAGGACAGGGGGAACACGGCGGCCTTGATCCCAAAGGCGACCAGGAGCATCACATGCAGCAGGTTCTGCGTACCTTGGTCCAGCTCTGCCAGCTTGATGGCCAGATCCGCCATTGTGATGGTGCCGGTGGCCCCGTAAATCATGGCGATGGCGATAAGGAACAGGACAGATGACACCACGGAGACCACCACATACGTGACGCCGGCACGGATACGCGGACCCGTCCCGCCGAGGGTCATGAGCACGTAGCTTGCTGTCAGCAGGATCTCGAAGCCGACGTAGAGGTTGAAAAGGTCCCCGGTAAGGAAGGCGTTGGAGACTCCCGCCACCAGGATCAGGTACGTGGGGTGGAAGATCGACACGGGAGCTTCGTGGTCGCCGTCGGCCATGCCCTGGCCGGTGGCGTAGACCAGAACCGCCAGGCTCACCACTGTGGACACCACCAGCATGAGCGAGGAGAACTGGTCCACCACCAGGACCACACCCCATGGCGGCAGCCAACCGCCCAGGGTGACGGAAGTTGTGCCCCCGGACCAGACGGAGAAGAGCAGGAGGCATTCCAGCAGCAACGTGGTGCTGAGGATGCCGATGCTGACCAACCGTTGGGCGCTCTGGTGCCGGATCAGGAGGAACGCCAGCGCGGCGCCCAGGATGGGGAGGAGGACAGCCAGCGGCGACAGGTTTGCGAGGTTCACGCGCTGCCTCCTTCCTGCGTTGATGAAGTGTTGGGGGTTTCTGTGGCTTCCGGGTGGTTCCTGTCCGAGGTGCTGGACGGGGTGACCGCGAACTCCGAGGTTTCCAAGGGCACGATTGCGTCGTCCTCGGCGTCGAAGCTGGGGGTCTTTGCCACGCGGACGTCTTCGAGGTCGTCCTGGATTTCGTCCTGGCGGGCCAGGACCCAGGTGCGGTAGATGATGCCGAGCATGAATGCCGTGACCGCGAACGAAATGACAATCGAGGTCAGGATCAGTGCCTGCGGAAGCGGATCACTGTAGGAATCCGGATTGGTTTCCTTGGTGAAGAAGGGCGCCAGGCCGGCATACCCTCCGGTGCTCAGGATCAGGATGTTGGTGGCGTTGGCCAACAGCATCAGCCCGAGCAGCACGCGGGTGAGGCTGCGTTCCAGGATCAGGTAGATTCCGCAGGCGTACAGGACGCCCATGACGATCAGCAGGGTCAGGTTGATGCTCATGCCGTACCTTTCCCGGACGCGACGGATTGGGCAGCTTCCTGAGCCAGTCCGGCTTCCTGCGACCCCCCGGCCTGCTCGGCTGCCTCTTCCTCGGTGAGGGGCGCGCCCTTGCCTTCAAAATGTTCGTCGATCTCGGCACCAAGGCTGCGGAGGACGTCCAACGCCAATCCCACCACCACGATGTACACGCCGATATCGAAAATGGTGGACGTGACGAACTTGACGTCTCCGAAGACGGGCAGCCAGAACTCGATGATCGCGCTCTGGAAGACCTGTCCGCCCAGGAACAACGGGACAAAACCGGACGCTGCCGCCGTCGCAAGTCCCGTTCCCAAAAGTGTTCCGGCGCTGACTGTCGCAGCTTCGCTCAACTCGAACCGTCCGCCGGCCAGGTAGCGGATGGTCAGTGCGAGCCCGGCGGTCAGGCCGCCGGCGAACCCGCCGCCCGGCAGGTTGTGTCCTGCGAGGAGGAGGTAGATCGAGAAGACAATCATCGAGTGGAAGATGAGCCTGGTGACGACTTCGAAAATGATCGAACGCCGCTCGGGGGCCAGGGTACGGCCCGCCACGAGCCAGGCGTCGCGGGTAACATCCGTGAACTTCTTGGCGACGGCGAGCGTGGCGCCGGCCCGGGAATCACGTTCGACGCCGGTACGGCGCCCCACGCTGCCTTCCGGTACGGCCTCGGAGGTCTTGATGCGGTCACCGCGGCTCCGGACAAAGATCAAGCTCGCCACACCCGTGGCGGCGATCGCCAAGACCGAGATTTCGCCGAACGTATCCCAGGCACGGATGTCCACGAGGGTCACGTTGACCACGTTCAATCCACCGCCGCCTTCGTAGGCCAGGCGCGGGAAGTCCAGGGAAACCGGAGTAGCAACGCGGGCCCCCATCGCGTAGATGGCAACGAAGATCATGGTGATGCCAAAAGCCGCGCCGATGATCACGCGGATCACCCTGAGCCGGCCGCCTGTCCTGTCACGCAATTCCGCAGGAAGGCTCCGCATCGCGAGCACGAAGGCCACCAGCACGATGGTCTCCACCAGCATCTGCGTCAAAGCCAGATCGGGGGCACCCTGAAGGGCAAACATGAGGGCGATGCCGTAACCGGTGACCGACACCATGAGCACGGCGAGGAAGCGCTTGTTGGCCCGAACTGCGGCCAGCGCCCCCACGACGATTCCGGCTCCTGCCACCAGCTGCAGGGGTGAGTTGGGGTCGATGAAGTAGATGCCGTCAGGCAGCGGTTTGTTGGCCATGAGCATGGCAGTCAAGGGAACCGCGAAGGCGACAGTCAGGATTACCGCCAGGTAGAAGTACAGCGAACCACGTTGCGTGCGGCCCGTGACCCAGACGGCCACATCGTCCAAGGCACCAATGGTGTTTTGGTACGCGCGATCGCCATCCACCCAGTCGGGCACCAGGCCCTGGGCGCGGGCAACGAGGTTCCGTCCGTAGAACATGGCCGCACCCAGCACGAAAGTGACCGCGGTCAGGCCCAAAGCAGGCGTCAACCCGTGCCACAAAGCCAGGTGTCCGGCGTCGACGGCGTCCGGTCCGCCGGCGAACAGCGCGGCGTAAGGCTGGATCCAGGTGTCCACCGGCGCGGGCCACAGCCCGTACACGATGGTGAGCAGGCTCAGGATGGCGGGGGCGGCGAGGAAGGCGGGCTTGATCGGTTTGAACGGGGTGGGCTCCACGCCGGGCTTGACGGCGAAGGCTCCCCACATGAACCGGGCGCTGTAGGCGAAGGTGAGGATCGAGCCGATGACAAGGCCCACCAGGATCCAGATCCCCCAGGCAGGGGCGTCGTGGCCGGTTCCGTAGTGAACGAACGCTTCGAAGACCGACTCTTTCGCGACGAAACCTGCCAGCGGAGGAACACCGGCCATGGATGCGGCGGCGATCGCTGCAACCACGCCCAGGGCGCGGGACGAGCGGAAGACGCCGGAGAGCTTGCGGATGTCGCGCGTTCCGGATTGGTGGTCGATGATGCCCACCACCAGGAACAACGCAGCCTTGAACAGGCCGTGCGCCAGCAGCAGCCCCAACCCGGCCAGCGCGGCGTCGGGCCGGCCCAGCCCCACCACCATGGTCAGGAAACCGAGCTGGCTGACGGTGCCGTAAGCAAGGATGAGTTTGATGTCGGTCTGCCGCAGTGCGCGGTAGCCGCCAACAAGCATGGTGGCCAAACCAAGTCCCAGCACCACCGGCAGCCAGAATTCCGAGGCAGCAAAACCCGGAGCGAGCCTCGCGACGATGTAGATACCGGCCTTCACCATGGCCGCCGCATGCAGGTAGGCGCTGACCGGCGTCGGAGCCGCCATCGCGCCGGGGAGCCAGAAGTGGAACGGGACCAGTGCGGATTTGGTGATGGCACCCACCAGGATCAGTACGACGGCGGTGGTCACGGCGCCCTGCATGGGTCCGCTCATGAGCGTCCCGGCTTGGTTCAGGATGGCGGAAATGCGGTAGGTGCCTGCAGCCTGGCCCACGATGATCAGGCCTACGAGCATCGCCAGGCCACCAGCGGTGGTGACCATCAGCGCTTGAAGGGCTGACCGGCGGGCTGCCAAACGGGTGCGGGCGTAGCCGATGAGCAGGTAGGACAGGATGGTGGTGAGTTCCCAGAAGATGAACAGCATCAGCAGGTCATCGGAGGTCACCAGGCCAAACATGGCGCCGGCAAAGGCCAGGAGCTGGGCACCAAAACCGCCCAGTCCAGGATCCTTGTTCTTGAAATAGCGGGCACAGTAAACCAGCACCAGCGAACCGACACCCAGAATCAGCAGGGACATGACCCACGCCAAGGGATCCATGCGGAAGGCGAGCTCAAGCTGCAGACTCGGAATCCACGGCAGGATTTCCTCTATGCCGCCACCGGAATATACGGGGCCGTACTGGAGGACCAACCAGACGAAAGCGGCTGCGGGGACGGCGGCCAGCACGTAGAACGCATTTCGTCCAAGTGAGCGGAAGATCAAGGGCGCCACAGTTGCCGCTGCAAAGGTGATGGCGAGAACTGTGATCACTGTTTTCTCCGCAAAGTCAGGAACGAATTGTCAAAAGTTGGAGCAGGCGGTCATACGTTGGGTTCGGTTTACCTAGTTTATCAAGGGGCCAGGACAGTTTTTGGCCACTTTCCCGCTCCGCCCGCTGTTCACCCGGGGTTGTTCACAACGCGGTCTGTCATCCGCGCGCAGCGTTCCCTGCACCTATAGCATTCACACTATGAACGCGGCCGCAGTTCCCGAAGCCTCCCACCCGACATCCGAGCTCGCCACGGGTCCCGTCGCCTCAAAAAAGGGGCAAATCCTGGCGTGGGCTTCCTGGGACTGGGGTTCGGCTGCCTTTAACGCGGTCATGACGACGTTTGTTTTCACGGTTTACCTCACGTCCAATGCGTTCGGCGGAGAAGACGCCGCATCTGCCGCTTTGGGTGCCGCGCTGGCCATTGCCGGCCTGGCCATCGCGTTACTGGCACCGGTCACCGGGCAGCGTTCCGACGCCGGGGGCAGGCGGAAACTCTGGCTTGGAGTCAACACCGCCGCGACGGCGCTGCTCACGGGACTGTGCTTCTTCGTCTTCCCGCGGCCGGAATTCCTGCTCCTGGGTGTCTGCCTGATCGCCCTGGGCAATGTGTTCTTCGAGTTTGCCGGCGTGAACTACAACGCCATGTTGGCCCAGATCTCAACACCCCGGAACATTGGCAAGGTCAGCGGCTTCGGCTGGGGCATGGGTTACCTCGGCGGAATCGTGGCGCTTCTGCTGGTCCTGCAGCTCTTTGTCCAGCCTTCCTTCGACTGGTTCGGAGCCTCCACCCAGGACTCGCTCAACATACGGTTGGTCGCCGTTTTCTCAGCCCTGTGGTTCTTTATCTTCGCCCTGCCCGTGATGTTTGCCGTCCCTGAGGTATCCGTGAAGAAGGACACCTCATCCTTGGGCTTCTTCGCCTCCTACAGATTGCTGATCCGGCGTATCGGGGCCATCTACAAGACCAGTCCGCACACCATCTACTTCCTTCTGTCCAGCGCCATCTTCCGCGACGGGCTGGCCGCCGTGTTCACCTTTGGCGGCGTCATCGCGGCGGGAACCTTTGGTTTCGAACTCAAGGAAGTCATCTTCTTCGCCATCTTTGGCAACGTAGTGGCGGCTGTTGGCGCTGTGATCGGCGGCTTCCTGGACGACAGGATCGGCCCCAAGGCTGTCATCATCCTGTCCCTGATAGGGCTGCTGACCGCGGGAACCTTCATCCTGGTCCTCGGCAACGAAGACTATGTCTTCTTCGGCAACCCATGGCCCGGTTCTGCAACGTTCTGGGTCTTCGGGCTTCTGCTCTGCCTTTTCGTAGGTCCCGCCCAGTCCTCTTCCAGGGCCTACCTTGCCAGGCTTGCCCCGGCCGGAGAATCGGGCGAATTGTTCGGCCTGTACGCCACAACGGGAAGGGCCGTCAGTTTCCTCGCCCCCACCCTGTTCACGCTGTGCATCACCATCGCCTCACCGCTCGTTGCCGCCGGGGAGGCACAACGCTGGGGCATCCTCGGGATCATGGTTGTGCTCCTGGCCGGTCTCCTGGTGATCCTGCCCGTGAAGCCACCGGCCAAAGTGGAAATAGCCGTAGTACCAGAGCGTTAACTACATAGGGTCGGTTGGGCGTCAACAACGTACCGGACCGGTTCAACAGAGTTTAGGGTGGAGCTATGAACGTGGATGAGACCGAACTTCCGGGCCTTGGCATCCGGAAGGACTTCGTGACGGCCTCCGGCCGCCGTATTGGCGTGGTGGAACTGCGCGAGGGCGAAACCGAGCTTTTCGTCTCGACGTGGGATGACCCGGATACGTGCCAGGCCTCCATCCCGTTGACGGCGGATGAAGCCTCGACCTTGGGGAACCTCCTGGGCGGACAGCACATCGCCATGCGCCTGGCCGAGGCGCACCGCGAGGTCCCCGGTATCGTCACACGACAGTTTTCCATCACGGCTGATTCTCCATTCGTGAACCAGGCCATGGGCAAGGCCCAAATCCGCACACGCAGTGGCGTCTCCATCGTGGCGATCATGCGCGAAGGTGAGGTCGTCCCCTCGCCGGCGCCCGACGTCGTACTTCACACCGGTGATCTGCTCGTAGCGGTCGGCACCCAGGAAGGACTTGACTCGGCAGCCGACATCCTCCGCAACGGCTGACCGGTATGGATCCGCTCGCACTAGCCCTCATTGAACTGGGGGCCGTCGTGTTCTGCCTCGGCCTCCTGGCTCGGTTAGCGGGCAAAATCGGCATGTCCCCCATTCCCCTCTATCTCGTGGGTGGCCTGGCCTTCGGTGCCGGGGGCTTGGTCAAGCTGGATGGCATGCACGAGTTCGCGCATCTCTCAGGCGAGATGGGCGTCATCCTGCTGCTGCTTATGCTCGGCTTGGAATACACCGCCTCAGAGCTGGTGACCGGCCTTCGCCGGTCCTGGCAAGCAGGGGTCATGGACTTCGTGCTCAACTTCTTACCGGGCGCAGGCCTTGCCGTCCTGCTGGGGTGGGGTCTTGTAGGGGCCATCGTCATGGGCGGCGTTACCTACATTTCGTCCTCCGGAATCGCCGCGAAGGTCATTACCGACCTGGGCCGAATCGGTAACCGCGAAACGCCTGTGGTGCTTTCCATCCTGGTTTTCGAAGACCTCGCGATGGCCATCTACCTGCCCATTCTCACCGCCATCCTTGCCGGCGTCGGGTTCCTGGGCGGACTGCAGACGGTGGGGATTGCACTGGCAGTGGTCACGGTAGTGCTGGTGATCGCCCTCAAGCACGGGCATCGGGTCTCGCAGGCTATCCACAGCGAAAACTCCGAGGTCTTCCTGCTCAATGTCCTGGGACTCGCCCTGTTGGTGGCCGGAATCGCATCGGCCCTTCAGGTATCCGCAGCCGTGGGAGCGTTCATGTTGGGCATCGCCATATCCGGCGCTACCGCCCACAATGCCACCCGCATCCTTGAACCATTGCGCGACCTTTTCGCTGCGATCTTCTTTGTGGCGTTCGGCCTCAACACCGACCCCACCTCAATTCCCCCTGTGCTGGGCTGGGCCCTCCTCCTGGCGGTGCTGACTGCCGCCACCAAGATGCTCACGGGGATCTGGGCCGCCAAAAGGGCCGGTATCGCGATGCCCGGCCGGTTCCGTGCGGGCGCTGCGCTTATTGCCCGTGGTGAGTTCTCCATCGTCATCGCCGGCTTGGCCGTCGCCTCCGGGGCGGTTCCTGGAGAACTCGCCGCACTGGCCACGGCCTACGTCCTCATCATGGCCATCGTAGGTCCGTTGGCCGCCCGCTTCGTGGAACCCGTAGTCAAGGCCATCCGCAGAACCCCGAAAGCTCCACCCCGGACCACGGACCGCGCACCGGCGTAACGTCGCCACCCATTCGCCTCCACCGGGGGGCGACATCCCACCCCAAAACCCCCACCGAGGGGCGACATCCCACCCCAAAACCCTCTGGGAAAGCCTCGAGAGCTACCTCCTCGATGCCCACCCACCCTCTATGAGAGCCTCCCGAATAAGACGGGCAACTCCGTCATAGCCGTGCTCTTGGACATGACTGGCAGTAATGACGACAGAGATCCATCCGTTTGCAGCGAGTGCCGCCTCCCTCCGTAAGTCGGATTCCTGTTGGGCGGCGCTGAGGTGATGCACGCCGTCGTAATTCACCGCAACCTTGTATTCCGGAAAGGCGAGATCCGGCCACGCAACCTCGCGGCCCCACGCATCCAAAACCACGTAACTCAACGTCGGTTCCGGCAGGAAATTGCGGCCGATGGCCAGGCGGAGACGCGTCTCCGGGGCTGAATCTGCGCCGACGCGCGCAAGTTCCAGCGCGGCCCGGGCCTTCCGGATGCCTCGTGCGCCCGCATGTCTGCCTACTTGATTCCTCAGATCCTGTATTGAGCAGAATGGAATCCGATTGTGTCCAAAGCTTCTGGTCTGGCTGCAGATGAAATGGTCGGCCGCTGCCACCAGGTCTTCGAACGGCAACACAGCGGCGAGATCCAGCCATGTCCGGGAAGGACTCGTCAGCGGAATGCCGTCCTTGAAGGCGACATCGAACTCGCCGAGCACGATCCGATGTCCGCGAACCCCCTTTCGCTGCGGCCTGAAAGCGCCGTCCGTCCGGGTCAGATGAATCAGGAAATCCTGCTGCCGATCCCACGGCAGCGGGCACCCCCACAGCATCGCGGCCGTTTCATGGCAGCAAATCGCGCCATCGCTCACTGCTGTCAGGAGCCGCGCGGTGTGTGCGGGGTCTTGCTCCTCGCCCCAGGGAACACGGATGCCCCTGCTGGCGACCTGGAGATCGCTGTTCCAGGCACGATGATCCGGAAGGCCGGCCGCACGTTGCTCGGCCAGGGTGAACGAGCGACCTTGGAGATGGGGCGGAAGCGGCGGAGACAACCTCATCAGCCATTGTTTGCACGCCTTGGGATGCCTTGGTCGTCCTTTGGGCGGTTACCCACAGTGTGGAGGAATAGTGCCGCACTCAGCGCGCGCCGAGGAGCAAGATCTCAACCGAAAACGCCCCTCCCAAAGAGCCGAAAGCTCACCCCTCAGCGCAAAAGGGAGCCACCCAAAGAGCCGAAAGCTCACCCCTCAGCGCAACAGGGAGCCACCCAAAAAGCCGAAAGCTCACCCCTCAGCGCAACAGGGAGCCACCCAAAAAGCCGAAAGCTCACCCCTCAGCGCAACAGGGGCTAGATGGACGTCCGGTGGAAGTTCTGGTGGCTGCGGCTGGCGGTCGGGCCGCGCTGTCCTTGGTAGCGGTTGCCGTATTCGCCGGAGCCGTAAGGGTGCTCAGCCGAGGAAGTGAGGCGGAAGAAGCACAGCTGGCCAATCTTCATGCCCGGCCAGAGCTTGATGGGGAGCGTGGCCACGTTGGAGAGCTCCAGCGTCACGTGTCCGGAGAATCCCGGATCGATGAACCCTGCCGTCGAGTGCGTCAGCAAGCCGAGGCGCCCCAGGGAGGACTTGCCTTCGAGGCGTGCGGCAATGTCATCGGCCAGGCTGACGGTCTCGTAGGTCGAACCCAGGACGAATTCTCCAGGGTGCAGGATGAAGGGTTCGTCACCTTCCACCTCCACGAGCCTGGTCAGCTCGGGCTGCTCCTCGGCGGGATCGATGTGCGCGTATTTGTGGTTGTCGAAGAGCCGGAAGAACCGGTCGATACGCACGTCCACGGAAGACGGCTGCACCATCGCGGGGTCGTACGGCTCAAGAACAATCCGTTGGGAGTCTATTTCGGCACGTATGTCGCGGTCAGAGATCAGCACGTCATCAAAAATACCCCAAATACCGAACGCATTGTCCGGACAGCCTCATGGGACTATAGTTCCCGGACAGGTAAAGCCGCGCCCGTACTTGGGGGCAACGAGCATCCGCGGGGTAATTGTGAACAAACTGGCAGCGCCTGCCGCCATTGTGCTGGCTGGCGCGCTGGCGCTTTGCATGGCCGCATCAAGCCAGATCCTGCCGGCAACGGAGGCGGTTCCCGGCGCAAGCACCACAGCATCGTCCAGTGTCCCATCCGGGTTGTCGGCACCTGAGGAAAGCCCGACGGCGGCTCCCGCACCTGCAGCGGCGACCCCCGCCGTCGATGGGTCCTCCAGTTCCGCAACGCCTGCAGCGCCAGCAACGCTGACACCTCCTCCCGCGCGGGATCCTGCCTCGGATGGCGGGCCGATCGCCGTCGATCCGGTTTTCGAGACACCGCCTCCCGTGCCGGAAATCGGACCGTCATGGGGACCGGACAATCCCTCGGATCCCAGCCCGAGCGCCACTGGTACCACGACCCCGCCGGTCGAAACGCGGCCGACGTCGGAAGAGACGGCAGACAGTGGCGCCGCCGCAACGACGCCGACGGCCGAGGCCGCAGGGCCCTCGCCAACAGCCGCGCCAACACCAACAGCCACGCCAACACCGACGCCGACACCATCGTCAACGCCAACGCAAACCCCCTCGGCCGATCCCGGCGCGACCCCCGCCACCGACTCCCCCAGCCCGTTCCCCGGCAAGGCTCCGGGCCACGACCCCAATCTCCAAGACGGCGCTTTGGCGCTCCTCCCCGACAACAACAGCGCAGCGATCCTCACGGTGTTCAATGCGATCAACAGCTACCGCGCATCGCTAGGCCTCGCTCCGGTGAAGTACCACGCCACGGTTGCCAACCTGGCGCAGGAGTGGTCAAACAACATCGCTACCCGTGAGGTGATCCAGCACCGGCCCAATTTCTGGACGGACCCGCGGGCGATGAATCCGAACAATGGAGCGGGGGAGGTCATTGCAGTCCGCTGGGACCGCGACGCGGCGCAACTTGTGGAGTGGTGGAAGGGCTCCCCGGGCCACGATGCTTTGCTGCGGGACCCCAGGTTCAATGTGATGGGTATCGGCATCACCTACACGGACGGCAACTGGCAGACGACGCCCAACCGGTACACGCTGTGGGGCGTGGTCAACTTCTTCGGCTACACAACGTTGCCCGCCGGAACCACCACCAGCCCGGGTGGAACGGTGACACCACCCACTGACCCTGTGGCGGTGTGCGAACCAGGGTCCAAGCACCAACCCCCAACGGTCGATTTGAGTGCCGCGGCAATCAGCAGTGCTGCCGACCTGGTGTCCATCGCCGCCGACGGTTCCGTCGTTGCGTACCCGTCCTGGGGTAACGGCAGATTTGGCCTGGGCAAGCGGATTGGTGCCGGATTCGTGGGCCTCAAGGAGCTGTTTGTGGTGGACTGGGACCGCGATGGGGTCTTCGACCTGCTCTATCAACGGCTGGACGGGGCGCTCCTGGTGTATCCGGGCCTTCAAACGGGCGGTTTCAAGGATCCGGTGGTCTTGGGCCAGGGCTGGGGAACCTTGAACATTTCGGTGGGCACGTGGTGCGCCAACAACCGGCTTCCACAGATCGTCGCCATGGACCAGGGCGGCAACCTGTATCTGTACAAGAACACGGGCTTGGCCTACATCCGCAGCCAGTCTGCGATTGGCACCGGCAACCCGTCTGTCCGGGTGACCATGGTGGATTACAACGCCGATGGCTTCCAGGACCTGCTCAGCACCGAGCCGAACGGCACCTTGCGCCTGTACCGGGGCAGCGGTCTGGGTACACCGAAGCAGGAATCACGCCCCGTAGTGGGCAGCGCGTGGACGGACTACACAGGGTTGCGGGCTTTGAGTGGCCTCATGGGACCGGGCTCAGTGGGCGTGGCGGGCCTGGACCGCAATGGCATGGTGGAGTACTGGGACCTGACCTCGGGACGCCTCACTACCCCTTTGACGATTGGCAATGGTTGGGCCGGGCTGAGGTTCGCCAGCTAGGAGCTGGATTCGATCGCGGCCTTCAGCCGTTCCAACTGGCCGACTTCAACCTCCAGGGCCTTCTGGATCATCCCGTTCATGAGCTTGCGAAGACCCTTGGGATGGTATTCAAGGGCAAAGCGCAGCCGGGTGGTATCGCCTTCGGTGCTGAGGTAGTAGCCGCCGGTTGGCCGGGCGGGTCCCGCTACGACGGCGTACCGGACTTCCGCGCCGGGGCGGGCCTCGGTGATGGTGAAATCGGCTGCGATGGGCCGGCCACCAGGTCCGGCGACGGTCTGCTGGTACAACGCACCCTTTTGGCCGCGAACGCCTGATCGAAGCGCGATGCTTCGCACGTCTGAACGCCAGAGTGAGTTGTTCATCCCGTCCATTAGGAAACCGTAAACGGTCATGGCGTCCCGACTGATCACCACTTCATTGGCTGCGAATGCCACGGAAAACCTCTCTCGGCCTACGGTTCAAATGTCGTAGCCGGGTTCCCCATACGCAGCAGCTAACAAGTTCAGAATAGTCAGCCCGGTGCGGTGACGACACACGACTTCCGAGCCTTGACCGAATGGTTACCTGCCGATTTTTTCCCGCGCACTGCTGACACGCCTTCCATGGCCGGGTAGAGTGCCAGCCGCTGGACAATTCCACTGGGGGGCGTCATGCAGGTTCAAGACCGACCGGGAACACCAAGAAACGCCCGACGCCGGGTGGCGGCTTGCGCTGTATTCCTCGCCCTGGTGCTGGCGGCCACCCTCGCTCCCGCGGCCGCCGCGGCAGCCCCGGCCAGCGCGGCACCCACGGCTCAGGCGACCCGGTACGTTTCCGAAGCCGGAGTCACGGCCCACCGCGCCGCCGTCGTGAACGCCGCCGCCGTAAAAGCGCAGGTGCCTTCGACCGCCAATCCGCTGCCTGGCCTCGATCCCGCGGGTGATCCTGCCAACTTGTCCGTCCTTGTGAACAAGTCCCGCCCCCTGAACCCTGCCACCTACGCCCCGGCAGATCTGGTGAACGCGCGTGGCTCGGGACAGTATCTCCGGGCCGAAGCTGCAGCGTGGCTCAACGGGCTTTTCCAGGGTGCGGCGGATGCCGGGACCGGCGGGCTGGCAGTCGTGAGTGGCTATCGTTCTTACGCCCAGCAACAACAGGTGTACTCGTCCTATGTGAACCTTTACGGCCAGGCGCAGGCGGACCTGATCTCGGCAAGGCCGGGCTACAGTGAGCACCAAACCGGCCTTGCCGTCGATGTCGGAAATGCCAACGGTTCCTGTGGGCTCAGCACCTGCTTCGGTGACACTGCCGCCGGAATGTGGGTGGCAGCGAACGCGTACAAATACGGTTTCATCGTCCGGTACCCCAACGGCTACACCAACATCACCGGGTACAGCTACGAACCGTGGCACCTGCGCTACGTCGGAGTGGATCTGGCAACGGATATGAAGCGCCGTGGCTTTGCCACTTTGGAACAGTATTTCTCCGGAAACCCCAGCGTCCATGCCAGCATCACCTCGGGCGCGGACCTGGTGGCCACGGACGCTGCCGGGCGGCTGCTTCGCTACCCCGCGCTGCCGAGCGGTGGCTACGGCGTTCCTGTACAGATTGGTTCCAACTGGACGGGCCTGAAGCAGGCGTTCGTGGTGGATTGGGATTCGGACGGCGTCTATGACCTTCTGGCGCAATGGAACAACGGCACCCTGGGCCTGTTCAAGGGATGGCCCGGCGGCGCTTTCTCGACCCAGATCGTGGTGGGCACGGGAGACTGGGACGCTATGACCATCACTGTGGGCAAGTGGTCCAGCGACCAGGGTTACCCGGGCGTCGTGGGGTATTTCCCTGACGGCGGCCTGCGCTACTACCCCAACACCTCCGGCCGGGCGTTGACTTACCGGGTGGACATCGGAACCGGCTGGGCGGGACTGGGGCTGACCATGGCCGATTGGGACGCGGACGGCGCCAACGACATCCTGGCCACCACATCCTCCGGACTTCTGCTCAGTTACCCAGGCAATGGAGTTGGCGGCTTCAAAGGTCAGCCAAGCATCATCGGCTCCGGGTGGGGAACCATGAAGGCCTTGGTGCCTGGCTTCGGCTTGTCAGGTCCAGGTACACGCAGCATTACCGCCCAGACCGTGGACGGCTATTTGGTGGACTACGGATTGGGACTCGGAGTCTGGGGTCCGCAACGCCAAGTGGGCAACGGCTGGGGCTCAATGAAGCTGTTCAAATGAGGACCTGCCGGGGCACGTTAGGCCGGACGGAGTGGCTGTCCTGGGCGACGCCGCAACTGCGCTAAGCTAGGACTCGCCCGATTCATTTCCGTCGGGCAGCGCGGGCGTAGCTCAATGGTAGAGCGCTAGCTTCCCAAGCTCGATACGCGGGTTCGATTCCCGTCGCCCGCTCAGCGAACCCCGGATCCTTCTGGATCCGGGGTTCTTTTTTCGTGACAATAAGGCCCGACGGCGGCTCCCGCCGCAGCGCGCCCGTACGGGCAGCGCCGGGGCACCGGAACCCGGGTAGGTGTATCGTCAGGAGTCAGGAGCCATTTCGGTTCCGCTCTAGGGAGCAATCATGGGCGACAAATCACCGCGCCAAACCGCATCAAAGAAATCCAGTAAATCCATCAAGGAAAAACGTGCGGACAAGAGGGCTTCCGAGTCCTCCGCCACCGAGGCCGCAAAGCCTTCCACCGGCAACAAGAAGTGACCGCGGCCAACGGCCAGCTGAGCATAGGCGTCCTCGCTACCTCGCTGAAGCCGAACGAGCGGCGCCTCCCCATCCACCCGCAGCATTTGGAGCGCATAGCCCCGGAAGTGCGCCGGCAACTCCGTTTCGAACATGGCTACGGCGAGCGTTTCGGTGTCCCGGACAGCAAGCTCGAATCGTTGGTGGGCGGACTCGGCACTCGCCAGGAACTGCTCGCCAACAGCGACGTCATCCTCCTGCCCAAGCCGCAGGCCCAGGATCTCGCTGAACTCCGCGACGGCCAGACGCTCTGGGGTTGGCCCCACTGCGTGCAGGACCGGGCCATCACTCAATTGGCCATCGACAAGAAGCTCACACTCATCGCCTTCGAGGCCATGAACCATTGGGCCGGCGATGGCGGTTTTGGCCTGCACGTTTTCCACAAGAACAACGAGCTCGCCGGGTACTGCTCGGTACTGCATGCATTGGCTTTGACCGGTTCAACCGGTGACTATGGCCGCCGGCTCAGTGCTGTGGTGATCGGTTTCGGTGCCACTGCCCGCGGTGCCGTCACCGCCCTGAATGCCCACGGCGTCCATGACGTCCAGGTTCTGACCAACCGGGGCGTTGCCGCCGTCGGGTCCCCCATCCATTCGGTGCGGATCGTGCAGTTCGACCACGACAGCAAGGCTCCGTTCCTCAGCGAGGTCATCACGGACAACGGGCGCAAGCCCTTGGCTCCGTTCCTGGCCGCGGCGGACATCGTGGTCAATTGCACCCTGCAGGACCCGAACGCTCCACTGACGTACTTGCGGACCGAAGACCTGACGGAGTTCCAGCCGGACAGTCTGATCGTCGACGTTTCCTGCGATGAAGGCATGGGATTCAGCTGGGCGCGGACCACCACGTTCGACGAGCCGATGTTCCGCGTCGGCGGTCACGTCAACTACTACGCGGTGGACCACAGCCCGTCCTATCTTTGGAACTCGGCCAGCTGGGAAATCAGCGAGGCCCTGCTGCCCTTCCTGGACACTGTGGTGGCGGGCCCGGACGGGTGGGATGCCAACGAGACCATCTCGCGTGCCATCGAAATCCGCGACGGCGTCATCCGCAATCCGGACATCCTTGAGTTCCAGGGCCGCTCCCCGGAGTACCCGCACCTGCCGGTGGCGCAGCTTCTGGCACGATAGCCCCACGCAGATGAAGCGCCCCCGGTTGCCGGGGGCGCTTCATCTACTTAAGCCGTCTTCTTAGGCCGCCTGCGGTTCCTGCACGATCCGCAGGACCCGCCGCCTGTCGCGCAAGTCCACCTTGATGTGCAGGGAGGACTTCCTGGCAAGTACGACGGCGACCACAGCCGCTGCGATGGCCGGAACCCCGCCGGCCACGAGGATGGCCAGATGCGGGCCGAGGTGCTCGGCGAGCCAGCCCATCATGGGACCACCGATGGCCTGCCCGCCGATGAGCACCACAAGGTAGAGGCTCATGACGCGGCCCCGGATGCTCATGTTTGAGCTGGTCTGCACCATTTGGTTGGCAGCTGTGAGGAACATGAGGCACCAGAATCCTGCGAAGACCATGGTGACGCTGAACCACACCATGGACGGCATGAGCGAGGACACGCAAAGCATCAGTCCGTACAACCCGGCGGAGGTCACCACCGAGCGCAACCGCAGCTGCCTCCGACGGGTGGATGCCACCGCACCTGTCAGTGCACCAAGCGCAACCATGGCGTTCAGCAGGCCGTAGCCTCCGGCGCCGGCGTCGTACACGTGGTCCGCGAAGGCGGCCAGAAGCACTGGCAGGCTCATGGCGAAAACCGCTACGAACCCGGCCATCAACCACGGCCAGTAGATGGTGGGTTTGCTGAGCGCATAGTTGAGGCCTTCGCGCAGCATGCCCTTCTTGCGCGGCGTGGGCCGGCTCAGATGCAGCTGGTCCTTGCGCAGCAGCAGCAACATGGTCACGGTGGAGCAGCAGGCCACAGCATTGGCAGCGAAGGCCCAACCGGCGCCCACGGCAGTGAGCAGCACTCCGGCCAGCGCCGGGCCGATCAAGCCGCCGAGCTGGAAGGTCGTGGAGTTCACGCTGATGGCGTTCCGCAGGTACTTGGGTCCGACGAGTTCGTTGACGAACACCTGCCGGGCCGGCTGGTCAAGGACCGTGACGAAGCCAAGCGCCAGTGCGATGACGTAGACGTGCCAGACCTCGACGCGCTGGCTCAGGGAAAGTACGGCCAGCAGGGCCGCCAGGACCGCTGCTGCCGACTGGCAGATGATGAGGATCTTTCGCTTGGCGAAGCGGTCGGCAATCATGCCGCCCCACGGGCCAAGGAAAAGTGAAGGCATGAACTGCAGGGCCACAGTGATACCGACGGCGGTGACGGACCCGGAAAGCTGGAGCACCATCCAGTCCTGCGCGATGCGTTGCATCCAGATGGCGATCACCGCGATGAAGTGGCCGATCGCGAAGATCCTGAAGTTGGGGACCTTCAAGGAGATGAAGGTGTGCCGCCAGGGCAGCTTCTCACTCACGACGGCGAGTGGCTGGGTGACGGTGTCCGGCTGGTTTGCGTCCGGCGAGGGACGAGCGGACAGGGAATCGATGACGGGCTGGCTGACATTTGCCGCTGAAGGCGGTGGGGGTGCCAAAAGTAGTCCTCGGATGGGAGTTTCGGTGGGATGCGTTTAACGCTATGGTTGCCAGCAGCAATTATGGAAGCGTATTGCGCCTATAACTAGCATTGCGGAACGCAATGAGCTGCTTGCAGTGCCAGCGAAAACGGCGCGATACTCCGGCCCGGCGCTGACCTGCGCTTAGAGGAGTTCCGTGTTCGATCCCGTCCAGCTCCGCTCCTTTTTGGCTGTCGCAGAGACCCTGAGTTTCACCAAGGCCGCAGAACGGCTTGGACTTGCCCAACCGACGGTGAGCCAGCACGTCCGCAAGCTGGAAGCCGCCGCCAAGCGTGTCCTCGTAGCCCGCGACACCCGCGAAGTGAGACTCACTGACAACGGTGACGCGATGGCCGGGTTTGCCCGCAGCATCCTTGCGGCCCACGATTCCGCTGCGCGCTACTTTTCCGGCTCGGCCATGCGTGGGCGTCTCCGCTTCGGCACTGCCGACGACCTCGCCATCACCGGCCTGCCCCGGATCCTTCGCGAATTCCGGCAGCTGTACCCGCAGATCAACCTCGAACTCACTGTCAGCCAAAGCGATCAGCTCTATAAACGCCTCAACGCCGGGCAACTGGACCTGGTGTTCGTCAAATGGGTGGCCGGGGCGAAGGAAGGCACCGTCGTCCGGCATGACAACTTCGCCTGGGTCGGCGTGGAGCAGACTGTCCTTGAACCGGGCGCCCCGGTCCCCCTCATCGCCTATCCGGCACCGAGCCTCAGCCGGAAACTTGCCATCGACGCCCTGGAGGCCGAAGGCCGTACCTGGCGGATCACGTGCAGCACCAAGCAGATCAGTGGCGTACTGGCGGCAGTCAGGGCAGGCATCGGCGTTGCCGTGATGCCGGCGTCGCTGGTTCCGGAAGACCTGAAAGTCATCACCCAACGCTTCGGCCTGCCACAGGTTGGCGACGTCGACTTCACTCTGATCCGCAACCCGCTCGCCAACGCGGAGGTCATCGACGCCCTCACCCAGGCGATCATGGGGCGGACGTTGAGCAAGTCGAACTAGTGGCCGGACCGGTTCGCCCGGCTCCGGCCCCGGCGCCCGTTCCACCACCCCACTACCCTCAGGTCGTCCAGTCCGAAGCGGCCTTCCGGCACGGCAGCCCGGATGCGTTCGTCGTCGAAGGGAAGCCTGGGACGCAGCTCCACCGGAAGCCACGGTGCGTACGGTGAAGGCTCGCTGACCCCCTCGGCGAGCATCTGCGCCTGGGCTTTTGCGACGAGTGGTACCACCATGATCCACTCGGTCAGTTGCGCCAGAGCGCGGATCGACCAGATCGGGGCGCGGACGTAGACGGGGTAGCCCCCGGCCACCCGGGCGATCCTGCGGACAGCTGCGCCAAGCTCAAGCTCTTCGGCTCCGACGACGGCGACGGTCGGGGTGGGCACGCGACCTTCAAGCGCCGCGATCAGGGTATCGACAGCCTCTTCCACAGGGAGGGGCCGGACAGTCCGCTCCCGGAAGCCGACCGTTGCGAAGACAGGAAAGCTGCGTACAGCACGCGTTACGTGGTCAACCATGTGGTCGCCGTTGCCGTAGATCATCCCTGCCTTGATGATCGTGTACTCGATGCCCGACTGCCGCAGGAGCTCCTCGGCAGCCCATTTGGTCTCGTGGTAGGCCGACCCACAATCCGGACGGGCCCGGAGGAAGCTCAGCATGACGATTCTTTGGACGCCCGTCCTCCGGGCGGCTTCAATGACTGCCTTGGTTCCTTCAATGTGGACACGCTGAAAGGTCTGGCCATCTATTTCCCGGTTGATCCCCGCGCAGTGGGCTACGACGTCGCACCCCGCGAAGGCCTCTGCCAAGGCATCGACGTCAGTAATTGCGGTCCCTGTCCGCCGCGAAATGATGACGGTGTCCGGCCTGTCGAGCCGCTCCGCGAGGTGACGCCCCACAAAGCCGGTACCGCCGGTAATGGCCACACGCATATTCTTGCTCCTTCGCTTATTAGCAATGAAGCTAAACTGTATATAGCTATTGTGCTATATTGCAAACATGGCAGATGCAGCATCGGATATCTTCGCAGCCTTGGCACACCCCACCAGGCGGCAGATCCTTCAAGACCTCAAGGACGGCGAGTTGGCCGCCGGCGAGATCGCTGCGCGGTTCAACGCCACAGGACCCACCATCTCCCGGCACTTGAGCGTGCTGCGCCAGGCCGGACTGGTCACGGAACGGCGGGATGCCAACCGCATTCTCTACTCGCTCGTGGGCGAACGCCTCGCACTGTCAGTGGGGGACTTCCTTTCCACGGTCTGCCCTGAGCAGATCGTGCTGCGGGAGGTCCGGAAACGGAACCCTGCCCGCCCTTCGACCAGGACGCCGAAAGGGGCCACGACCTCCGAGGCCTGAACCCCGGCCGTAGTACGCTCACCCAATGACCCACGCCAAGCTCACTCAGCCGTCATCAAGCTTCCACGCCTCCTGGCTGGAAAGTTACGACGAGTGGGGAACCCTCGACCAGGACGGTTCTGCAGCATTCCTGGCCGCACGGTACGACCTCGACCTCCGCGAAGAGGGCCAGTTCTCGCAGTGGGTGGACCTGCTCCATCAAATGCCCAGGGCGGATTTTTCACCGCCCGAAGGGCTGGCAAACCAGACCACCATTTGGGTCACCGACAATACGGACTATTTGGGCGCTGCCAGCCTGAGGCATTCCCTGGCCAGCGAATACCTGACAGAAGTCGGCGGGCACATTGGGTATGGCATCAGGCCAAGCGCAAGGGGGCGTGGCTTGGCCAGGATTGCCCTTGCCGGAGCCATGGACGAGGGGCGAACCCTCGGACTCGAGCGGGTGCTGGTGACCTGCAAGCAACCCAACGTGGCCTCGGCGCGCACCATCGAGGCATGCGGCGGAGTTTTGGAGAGTGTCCGCCCTCCCGAGAGCTTCGCCCCCGAACTTGCTGTTACGGAACCGATCCGGCGTTATTGGCTGCACTTGTGAGGGAAGGCCTGGCTCTCAACACGCGACAATGCTTACTGGGTAAGCGCATTCCCGGTATCGTGGAACCATGACCAACCACCCCATACTGGCTGACCTCACGCCTGCCATCTGTTCCGTGACCCTGCGATCCCTCGGGATCGACGAGGTGGTCCGGATTTCCGCCGAGGCGGGCTTGGCCGGGATCGAGTGGGGCACTGACGTACATGTCAGCGACACCGGGTCGGCACTGTACGCCAAGGCCGCAACAGAAACCGCAGGCATGACGGTCCTGTCACTTGGCTCTTATTATCGATGCGGCGCCTTTGGGGATTTCGGGTCCATTCTCGACCTCGCCGAGGCCGCAGGCGCTCCGCGGGTGCGGGTCTGGGCCGGGGAAATCGGCTCTGCTGGTGCCGGCCGGGAGCACTGGGACTCGGTAGTCCGCGACACGCAGCGCATTGCCGGCCTCGCCGCGAAACGCGGTGTCACCATCGCTTTCGAATACCACGGCAACACCCTCACGGACTCTCCCGCCACCACCTTGGAGCTGCTGAAGCGTGTAGACCACGCCAACGTCGGCACCTACTGGCAACCCGCCGTCGGACTTTCCGACGAGCAGGCACTGGAGTCCCTCCACGAAGTCCTCCCCCACGTCGTGGGCGTGCACTGCTTCTCCTGGGGCCCGGCGGCCGAACGCTTTCCTTTGCGGAAACGGTCGCTGCTCTGGCGATCGGTCGCCGACATCCTGCGCGGCAACGGCAAAGACCTGGACATCATGCTTGAGTTCGTCGTCGACGATCTGCCTGACAACGTGCTCAGCGACGCCGCGACCCTGCACACCATCACCCTGGCCGAAGACTAGCCGTCGCTAGGCAAGCCATTCCAGACGCCGGAGCCAGTCCGCGCAGAGCCCGGTCCATTGCCCGGCGCCGGGCGCCCCATCCGCCAGGCCCAGCCCATGGGCGCCACTGGGGAATACATGGAGTTCCACCGGAACACCGGCACGTCCAAGCGCAGCCGCGTAGGAGAGGCTGTGACTGAGCGGTACGACGTCGTCGTCGGCAGTGTGCCAAAGGAAAGCGGGCGGAGTGGCGGCGTCGACGCTCAGTTCCGCTGACAACACACGCCGGGCATCGACGTCCGCACCCGTTCCGGCGAGGTTGTCCACAGACCCCTGGTGCGCCGCGTCCACAAAGGAAATCACGGGATAGCAGAGAATGCTGAGGTCAGGCACAGCAGCAGAAGCGTCCACCGCAGGATCGCCGGTAGCCACCTGCACCGACAGAGTGGCAGCAAGGTGGCCGCCGGCCGAAAAACCCAGAACCCCCACCCGGCCAGGATCCACCTCCAGCCCATGCGCCCCCTCACGAATCCACGTCATGGCCTGTTTGGCGGCCAAGAGCGGGGCCGGATGCCGATGCGGCGCGACCGGATAGCGCAGCACAAAGGCATGGATCCCCAGGGAGGCCAGCCATTCGGCCACGGGTTCGGCTTCATGGTCGGCCTGCCTCGCGTAGCCGCCTCCCGGCAGCACCAGAACGGCAGGCGCAGGCGCGCCGGAATGCCCGGCAACTCCGGAACGCCCGACGGCGGGAGTCACCGTCAGCGCGGCGGGCACCTGTTCCGGTGGAACCGTCATGGTTGGGATTCCACCGGGGTTTCCGTACTCCGGCGAAGTTTCACCGTGCCGGAGATGGGAGCTGCATCGGGATCTCCGGCTGCGAGGCGGCCAATATCCTCCAGCGGAAGATGGACCGTGGACAAGGCCGGCCGGAAGTCCCGCAGCGTTTCAATGTCATCGAAACCGGCAACCGTGGCATCTCGGGGAATCCATACCCCTTCAGGCCGCAGGGCCGCGGTAACCCCAATGGCCATGACGTCATTCACGGCGAAGATGCAGAGCCTCTCCAGGGACCCTTTGATTCGTTCCGCAAGCGCCTGCCCGGCCTCGAACCCGCCGGCACGGTTGAAACCGGCGCGGATGACCTCGGCAGCCGGCCGTCCGGCGTCGGCCAGTCCGCGCTGGAATCCGCGCACACGGTCATCGGAGGTGTAGAGCCCCGCAGGACCCGCAATGATCACGAAACCGCCGTCGTGGGTGGCGGCCAGTTGTCCGGCCAGGCCGGCAGCGAGTTCCTCGTTGGGAACTTCCACTACGTGGTACCCCTCGGCCGCACTGGCTCCGACCACAGGATGGCCCACTACCCCAACGTGCCCACCGTTGCGGCAGTACCGGTCCAGCTCAGCGGCGAGTTCGGCATTGCCCTGTTTGTCTTCCGCACGCTCCGAGCGTGAACCGGCAATCACGATTGAGTCGGCGCGGCGGGCGGCAAATGCGGCCACCGCTTCCTTTTCCTCCGCGGGAGTCCCCGAGGTGCTGGCCAGCAACACCATACGGTTCTGCCTGCGCGCAGCTTCCTGGACGCCGCGCGCGATGGCCGAGAAGTAGGGATCGGCAATATCGTGCACCACCAGGCCGATCAACCCTGAGCTCGACTTGGCGAGGCCCTGGGCCTGGGCGTTGGGAACATAACCGAGTTTGTCAGCGGCTTCCCTCACACGCTCCGCAATATCCTCGGCAGGCTTGCGCGAGGACCCGTTGAGGACCCGGGAGGCCGTTGCCAGGGAAACCCCGGCCAATCGGGCGACTTCGCTGAGTGTGCTGGCGGCCACGGGGAGACTCCTCTTCGTCAAGCGCCGGACTGGCGCTAAGGAAATTATGGCAGTTCTTCACAGAAAGCGGGAAAGCGCTTGCCAAACCTCCGTGCATTGGTGCATGATCGATGGCAACGGGAATGCGCTTTCCCATCATATCGAGCAAGCACCGGCTTCCACACAGCGACCGGCACACAAGGCACTGGAGAAAACATGGGTTTCGAAACAAAGACGATCCGCATCGCCATGAACGGCATCACTGGACGCATGGGCTACCGCCAGCACCTGCTGCGCTCCATCCTCCCCATCCGTGACGCAGGCGGCTTCACCCTTGAGGACGGCACCAAAGTCCAGGTCGAGCCCATCCTGGTAGGCCGCAACGAGGCCAAGATCCGCGAGCTGGCCGAACTCCACAAGGTTTCCGAATGGACCACGGACCTGGACTCAGTCATCGCCGATCCCACCGTTGACATCATCTTTGACGCCTCCATGACCAGCCTCCGCGCCGCCACCCTGAAGAAGGCCATGCGCGCCGGCAAGCACATCTTCACCGAGAAGCCCACCGCCGAAACCCTCCAGGAAGCCATCGAACTTGCACAGATCGGCAAGGAAGCCGGAGTCACCGCCGGCGTCGTTCACGACAAGCTGTACCTCCCTGGCCTGGTGAAGCTCCGCCGCTTGGTCGATGAAGGCTTCTTCGGCCGTATCCTCTCCATCCGGGGCGAATTCGGCTACTGGGTCTTCGAAGGCGACGTGCAGGCTGCCCAGCGTCCGTCCTGGAACTACCGCAAGGAGGACGGCGGTGGAATGACCACGGACATGTTCTGCCATTGGAACTACGTCCTTGAAGGCATCATCGGCAAGGTCAAGAGCGTCAACGCCAAGACCGCCACCCACATCCCCGCTCGCTGGGACGAAGCCGGCAAGGAATACAAGGCAACCGCTGACGACGCTTCCTACGGCATCTTCGAGCTCGAAACCCCGGGTGGCGACGACGTCATCGGACAGATCAACTCCTCGTGGGCCGTCCGCGTCTACCGCGACGAACTGGTGGAGTTCCAAATCGACGGTACGCACGGTTCCGCCGTCGCCGGTTTGAACAAGTGCGTTGCGCAGCAGCGCGCCCACACCCCCAAGCCCGTCTGGAACCCGGACCTTCCCGTCACCGAATCGTTCCGCAGCCAATGGCAGGAAGTCCCCGCCAACGCTGACCTGGACAACGGCTTCAAGCTGCAGTGGGAAGAATTCCTGCGCGACGTCGTCGCGGGCCGCGAGCACCGTTTCGGATTGCTCTCCGCCGCCCGCGGCGTGCAGCTTGCCGAGCTCGGCCTGCAGTCCTCGGCTGAGCGCCGCACCATCGACATCCCGGAGATCACCCTCTAATGACGTCACTGATTCTTCCCACTGACGACGGCGGAACCCGCGAGTACCGCCTCCAGCCCGCCACGGCGTGGGTCAAGCCGACCGCACCGTTGGCTGCCCGCCGCGCCTACGCCGCAGCGCACGTCATCCCCGAGGTAGCTGCAGACAACACCCCCGGCGCTCCGGCGCAGCTCGACTGGGATGCCACACTGGCTTACCGCCACGAGCTGTGGAGCTACGGCCTGGGCGTCGCCGATGCCATGGACACCGCGCAGCGCGGCATGGGCCTCGACTGGGCCGCAACCCAGCAGCTCATCAAGCGCACGGGCGCCGAGGCCGCTTCCGTGGTGGCAGCCGGTGACGCAGCCATCGCCGGCAAGTCCGTCCGCGACCTCGTCTCCTGCGGTGCGGGCACCGACCAGCTGGACATCGCTGCACTCCCCGAAGGCGCGGCAGGAATCCAGGCCGTCATCGACGCCTACCGCGAGCAGATCGCCGTCGTCAGTGAAGCCGGCCCCAAGGTCATCCTCATGGCGTCCCGCGCGCTGGCCAAGGTTGCCAACGGCGCCGACGACTACCTGCACGTCTACTCGACGCTGCTCCAGGAAGTCGATCAGCCGGTCATCCTGCACTGGCTCGGCACCATGTTCGATCCCGCATTGGCCGGTTACTGGGGTTCCGACGACGTCTCTGTTGCCACCGAGACGTTCCTCAGCCTGATCCGCGAGCACTCGGACAAGGTTGACGGCGTCAAGGTTTCGCTGCTGGACGCTTCCCACGAAGTCGCCCTCCGCGCCGCCCTGCCTTCCGGTGTGCGCTTGTACACCGGCGACGACTTCAACTACCCGGAACTGATCGACGGCGACCAGACGCACCACTCGGACGCACTGCTGGGCATCTTCGCGGCCATCTACCCTGCCGCTTCAGTCGCCTTGCAGAAGTACGACGCCGGCCAAGGTGCTGAAGGGCGCGCGATCCTGGACTCCACCCGTGAGCTGGGGAAGCACATCTTCAGCGCACCGACGTTCTACTACAAGACAGGCATCGCCTTCATGTCGTGGCTCAACGGCAAGCAGCCCGGCTTCCAGATGGTCGGCGGCCTGCACTCGGGCCGTTCGGTCCTGCATCTGGCCAAGACCTTCGAACTGGCCGACCAGGCGGGGCTGTTGAAGGACCCCTCGCTGGCCGCATTCCGGATGTCCGACTTCCTTCGGATCAACGGGGTGGGCGCATGAGCGACTTTTCACGACTATCCCTGAACAGTGCAACCACCAAGAAGTGGACCCTGGCCGAAGCTGTGGATGGTTGCGCCCGCGCCGGCATCCCCGCGATCGGTCCGTGGCGTGACCGCGTGGCCGAGGCTGGCTTGGACAAGGCTGCCAAGCTCATCAAGGACGCCGGCCTCCGGGTGTCCTCGTTGTGCCGGGGTGGTTTCCTGACCGCTGCCGACCCCGAGGGCCAGGCAGCCGCACTCGCTGACAACTTCGACGCCGTCCGGGAGGCCGTTGCCCTGGACACCCAGGAGTTGTTCCTGGTGGTTGGCGGACTCGCTCCCGGCGAGAAGGACGTCGTCGCTGCCCGCCAGCGCGTCGCCGACCGCCTTGAGGAACTGGTTCCTTTCGCCTCCGAAAACGGTGTCCGTTTGGTGCTGGAACCCCTGCACCCGATGTACGCCGCTGACCGCGCACTCATCTCCACCCTTGGCCAGGCACTGGACCTCGCCGCGCCGTACGACGCGAAAGCGGTCGGCGTCGCCGTCGACACCTTCCACGTCTGGTGGGATCCGGAACTGAAGGCGCAGATCGACCGCGCCGGGCGCGAAAGCCGCATCGCCTCTTACCAGGTGTGCGACTTCAACCTGCCGATCGCTGCGGATGCGCTGTTGTCCCGCGGCATGATGGGCGACGGCGTCATCGACTTCGCCACCATCGGCACCTGGGTCAGGGACGCCGGCTACAAGGGCGACATCGAAGTCGAGATCTTCAACCAGGAAATCTGGGATGCCGATGGGGACAGCGTCCTGGAAACCATGAAGCAGCGCTACGCGGAGCTCGTCCTCCCCTACGCGTAACCACGTGATCCTCCCGCGGATGCCCTAAGCTCCGCGGGAGGACCACTCCAAAAACGAGCGGGCTCCTGCCAAGGTCACGGCAGGGACCCGCTTTTTTGCACGGCAGGGTGGTGAAGGCCGGCGGAAAAAGCCCGATCCCTCAACCGGTTTCCACGCGGGTCTTCCGCAACCCGATCAAGGTGACCGAACCGCCGTCGTGCCCCTGCAGTTCGAGCCTGATGTTCGGCGAATCCTCCTGCGGTTCCACTGTGCTGACCTGGAAGACTTCACCGCCGATCCGCAACCGGTCGCCGCTCTTGACGGCCTTGAGCTTCTTGTCCTTGCCCGGGGTCATGGCCGCTCCCACTATTTGTCTTTCCTGGCGTCATCGCCGTGGGTTTCGCGGAGCTCCTCGCCGCGGCGCACCACTTCCTCTTCCTTTTCCTGCTGCTTGTCGCTGCGCTTGGTATCACGCGGAGGCAGCTGGAGGCTTTCCTCTGCTTCAATGCCGCCTTGGAGTTGGCGGCCGCGTTCCATTTCGGCATCGAACTCGGCGCCGAACAGCAACGACATGTTCAGGATCCACAGCCACAGCAGCATGATGATGACGCCGGCCAAGGCGCCGTAGGTCTTGTTGTAGTTGCTGAAGTTGGCCACGTAGAAACCGAAGCCCAGCGATGCCAGGGCGAAAATGACCAGCGCGATGAGCGAACCCATGCTCATCCAGCGGAACTTGGGTTGCTTGACGTTGGGGGTGAAGTAGTAGAGGACAGCAATGATGGCCACCACGATCACGATGAGTACCGGCCACTTGGCAATGTTCCACACGGTCAGGAAAGCCTCGGACAAGCCGATTGCCCCACCGATGGCCTCCGCCACCGGGCCGCTGAGGACTAGCATGGCAGCCACCAGCGCAGCGCCCAACACAGCCACGATGGTGACGGCGAGCATGGTGCCGCGCAACTTCACGAAACCGCGGCCTTCGTCCACTTCATAGACGCGGTTCATTGCCCGGCTGAAGGCCGTGGTGTATCCGGAGGCGGACCAGAGGGCCACCAGGATGCCGAAGACCAGGGCGAAACCTGCTGAGTTGGAGCGGGTGAGCTCCTCAATGGGCTGGCGCATGGCGTCGACACCCGGACCCGGCGCGAATTGCTGGACGATATCAAGGATGGCCGAGGTGGTCTTGCCGGCATCGCCAAAGAGCCCCAGCAGGGAAACCAACGCCAGGAGCGCGGGGAAGAGGGAGAGCACAGCGTAGTAGGTCAGGCCGGCAGCCGCGTCCGGGCACTGGTCCTTGCTGAACTCACGCAGAGTGCGCTTGGCGATGTAGGTCCACGTGGGCTTGGCGAGGTCGTTGGGACTGTCCGGCTTCCGCGAGTCTTCCGGAGAGGGCGCGGTCCTCGCTTTGGTGGTGCTGGTGTGGGCTGAGTCTTGTGTGGTCATGGGGCACTCGTCCGTGGGTAGTTTGCGCGAACAGCTGACCCATCAATAGTAAGCATACTGATGATTACTATGGAAGAACCCCGCCGGACTTACCGGCGATTCAGGCCAATTTGCTCGCCAGCAGGAACTCAAAAGGTGACTCTATGACAGAGCGGATAACTTGGCCCGCGGCCCCAAGGAGTGTCCCGGAGTGCTCCAAGCGGGAGACCGTCAGGTTCTCCGGAGCCAGCAACCCCGGCGCGTAGCGCTCCAGGCTTTCCAGCAGTGACGGCCGGATCCACTCCCCCAGTACGGCGAAATGCCCGCCAAGGACCACAGCTTCAATGTCCATCAACCTCGAGGCCGAGGCGAGGGCGACGCCCAGGGAGCGACCGGCGTCGTGAACCGCCTTTTCGGCCGCGGGTTCCTGCGCAGCCAGAGCCGCCAGCAGCAGCCCGGTCCGCTCGCCCAGTGTGCCTTCGGCGACGCCCGCGGCCTCGAATATGGCCTCCTGGCCCGCGAACGTCTCCAGACAACCCCACCCGCCACAGGAGCAGTGAGGGCCTTCCGGATGCACCACGATGTGGCCCAGCTCGCCGGCAGACCCACCTGGGCCCGTATACAGCTCAGACCCGATGATGATGCCGCCACCGACGCCCACCTCACCTGAAACGTAGAGGAAGTCGGGCCGCCCTCCGCCATACCAAAGCTCACCGAGGGCAGCACTGTTGGCCTCGTTGGACAGCTTGACACCAAGCGGCGCACCCTCCAGCAGCGATTGCGGATGCAGCTGCTCGTCCTCCCAATGGAGGTTAGGAGCTGACAGCACCGTGTCGCTTTTGGAGTCCACCAGCCCGGGCACGGCCAGGCCGCCGCCCAGGATGGCAATGTCCTCTGCCGCCGCCGCGGCCTTCGCTTCGGCAGCCAAGCCTGCAAGCTGTTTCATGACCTGCGCTGGCGGCATCCCGCGGTTCCGGGACTCGACGGCCGAATGGAAACGAAGGTTTCCGGCAAGGTCCACCAGGCCCACGGCAAGGTAATCAACGTTGATCTCCATGCCCACAACGCCGCGTCGAGAGTTAAGCTCCAGGCCCTGGCCGGGCCGCCCCCGCTCACCGTCGCGGTACAGACCTACCTCGGATACCAAGCCGGACTCCACGAGGTCGGCCACCAGGCTGGACACCGCGGCCTTGGTGAGCCCGGTGCCGGCGGCGAGCTGCGCGCGGCTGGGCTTGGTGTCGACGGTTTTGGCGATCGAATCCAGCACCAATGAGAGGTTTCGACGGCGGACGTCACCCACGCGTCCGGGCGCGGTTGGCTCATTCATCAGCAGGGACCTCCTCGCAGATTCAAAAAATTCTTGTGGACTTCCATTGACCATGATCCATCATGGCCCATATAGTTCAGATTGAAAACTAATTGGAATGTCTTTTTCCGCCTCATTCCCATTGCCTTGCAAAGGAGCAATCATGACCCCGCAGCCCACCCCTGCAGACAAGTTCACCTTCGGCCTCTGGACCGTCGGTTGGACCGGCGCCGATCCCTTCGGCGTGGCAACCCGCCAGGCTCTGGATCCCGTGGAAGCCGTTCACAAGCTCAGCGAACTCGGCGCCTACGGCATCACTTTCCACGACAACGACCTCATTCCTTTCGATGCGAGCGCCTCCGAGCGCGATCTCATCCTTAAGAACTTCAAGGCAGCCCTGGCCGAGACCGGCCTGAAGACGCCCATGGTTACCACCAACCTCTTCAGCCATCCGGTCTTCAAGGACGGCGGCTTCACCTCCAACGACCGCTCCATCCGTCGCTTCGCCCTGAGCAAGATCCTCCGCAACATCGACCTCGCCGCTGAACTTGGCGCAGAGACCTTCGTGATGTGGGGCGGCCGCGAAGGCAGCGAATATGACGGTTCCAAGGACCTCTCCGCAGCGCTGGACCGCATGAAGGAAGGCGTGGATACCGCCGCCGGGTACATCAAGGAGAAGGGTTACGGCCTGCGGATCGCCCTGGAACCGAAGCCGAACGAACCCCGCGGTGACATCTTCCTCCCCACCGTCGGCCACGGCCTGGCGTTCATCGCGCAGCTGGAACACGGCGACATCGTAGGCCTCAACCCGGAAACGGGCCACGAGCAGATGGCCGGGCTGAACTTCACCCACGGCATCGCCCAGGCACTGTGGGCTGACAAGCTCTTCCACATCGACCTCAACGGCCAGCGCGGCATCAAGTACGACCAGGACCTCGTCTTCGGACACGGCGATCTCACCAGCGCGTTCTTCACCGTCGATCTCCTGGAGAACGGCTTCCCCAACGGCGGACCGAAGTACACCGGTCCCCGCCACTTCGACTACAAGCCTTCCCGCACCGACGGCTACGACGGTGTCTGGGAATCGGCCAAGTCCAACATGTCCATGTACCTGCTGCTGAAGGAACGCGCACTGGCCTTCCGCGCAGATCCCGAAGTCCAGGAAGCACTGACAACCTCGGGCGTGTTCGAACTCGGCGAAAGCACGCTGGGCGCCGGCGAAAGCACTGCGGACCTGCTTGCTGACGCCAGCGCATTCGACACGTTCGACGCCGACAAGGCCGCCGAACGCTCGTTCGCCTTCGTCCGCCTCAACCAGCTGGCCATCGAGCACCTCCTCGGCGCCCGCTAAACCTCTCCAGCCCACCGCAACCCCGCCGCCGGGCTTGTTCCAGGATTTCCTGGGCAAGCCCGGCGCGGTTCGCCAAAGGAACAACGCATGCCTCTCGTAGCCGGGATCGACAGCTCCACCCAGTCCTGCAAAGTGGTCATCCGGGACTCAGCCACCGGCGCCCTGGTCCGCCAGGGCCGGGCTTCCCACCCTGACGGCACCGAGGTCCACCCGGATCATTGGTGGACAGCCCTGCAGGAAGCCATCGCGGCGGCAGGCGGCCTGGACGACGTCGATGCCGTCTCCGTTGGCGGACAGCAGCACGGCATGGTGTGCCTGGACGAAACCGGAGAGGTGGTCCGTCCCGCACTGTTGTGGAACGATACCCGCTCCGCGCGGGATGCCGAGGAGCTGATTCTCGACGCCGGACAGGGCGATCCGGCTGCCGGATCCGCGTACTGGGCGAGCAGCACGGGGACAGTTCCGGTGGCATCCCTGACCGCCACCAAGCTGCGTTGGCTGGCACGGAACGAACCCGAAAATGCCCGGCGGACGGCTGCGGTGTGCCTTCCCCATGATTGGCTGTCCTGGCGCCTGGCCGGTCATGGTCCGGGAACGGGACCGGAATCCTTGGAACTCCTGCGCACCGATCGCTCCGATGCATCGGGCACCGGGTATTACTCCGCAACCAACGGCGGGTATCTTCCGGAGGTCCTGGAGAGCACCCTGGGGCATCTGCCAATCCTGCCAGGGGTAGTCGGCCCGTTGGAGGCGGCCGGCAAGACCCCGTCCGGCACCCTCATCGGTCCTGGAGCCGGCGACAACGCTGCGGCGGGACTCGGCGTGAGCGCCGCCGTCGGGGATGTTGTCATTTCGATAGGAACATCCGGCACTGTCTTCGCGGTTTCGGATGTCCCGTCCGAGGATGCGAGCGGATTGGTGGCCGGCTTCGCCGACGCCACAGGGAACTTCCTTCCGCTGGCCTGCACTCTCAATGCCACGCGGATCTTCGATGCCACAGCGGCGCTGCTGGGCGTGAGCCTGACAGAGCTCGGCGAACTGGCACTGTCCGCCCCGGAGGGCGCCGACGGATTGACACTCATCCCCTATTTCGAGGGCGAACGGACTCCAAACCTTCCTGACGCTACCGGTTCCCTCCACGGCCTCACCCTGTCCAATTACAAGCCCGCCAACCTTGCCCGGGCAGCGGTGGAAGGCGTTATCTGTTCATTGGCTGACGGCCTGTCCGCACTTCAGGCCCAGGGCGTTGAGGCCCGGCGCATCATCCTTGTAGGTGGCGGCGCCCAGTCCGAAGCCGTCCAACAGGTGGCGGCCTCGGCCTTCGGCCTGCCCGTGTTCGTTCCCCGGCCCGGTGAATACGTGGCCGACGGCGCTGCGCGGCAAGCCGCGGGTATCCTCACGGGCCAGCTGCCCGAATGGCCCTTGGACGGCCTGACCGTGAACCGCGGCGATAGCGCTGGCGTGGCCCCCTTCCTGGAAAGGTACCGCCATTACGCCACCAAGGCTGCCATCGGCTGATCACGGTTGCCGGTGCTCTATCGTGACAGGGTGAGCTCTGAACAATCTGCATCAGCCCGCCCGCCTGTCATGGAGGACGTCGCCCGCGTGGCCGGGGTTTCCCACCAGACCGTCTCCCGCGTCCTGAACAACCACCCGAATGTGAGTTCCAAGACGCGCGAACGCGTGGAGCAAGCCATCACCGAGCTCGGCTACCGGCGCAACACGGCAGCCCGCAGCCTGGTGACCCGGCGGTCCCAAACCATTGGAGTCCTGGGCAGCGAGCTGGCGCAGTACGGGCCGTCCCACACCCTCCTGGGCGTGCAGCAGGCGGCAAGGGACGCCGGCTATTTCGTCAGCGTGGCCGGTTTGCGGGAAGTCACACCGGAGACCATCAAGGACGCCATTGCGCATTTCATGGACCAAGGCGTGGATGGCATCGTGGTGACGGTCCCCCACCCCGGCACGTTCGACGTCCTCCGGGACATCACCGCCCAGGTCCCACTGGTGGCCGTGGGGTCGATCGGGGACGAGCACCTCAGTGGAGCAACCGTTGACCAGCGCCAAGGGGCACAGCTGGCCGTTCAACACCTGCTGGAACTTGGACACCAGGAGATCGGCCACTTGTCCGGGCCGGTGGACTGGATTGACGCTGCAGCGCGCATCGAGGGCTGGCAGGATGCCCTGGCCCAGGCAGGACTTGAGCCGGCCGCACTGATCGAGGGCGATTGGAGCGCCGAATGCGGGTACAGGGAAGGCCTGAAGATCTCCGCCGACCGTTCCATGACAGCCCTCTTCGTAGCCAATGACCAGATGGCGCTCGGCGTGCTCCGCGCCTTCAACGAAACCGGCGTACGGGTACCGGATGACATCAGCGTGGTGGGCTTTGATGACCAACCGGAGTCGGCCTATTTCATCCCGCCGCTGACCACCGTTGCCCAGGATTTCGAAGAGCTCGGCCAACGATGCATTGATCTGCTGCTGGATCGCATCGAAGGCGGAGCCACCGGAATGGCAGCTACGGTAGCTCCCCGCCTCGTGGTCCGGTCCACCACGGCTGCACTCCGCAACTAGCGCAGACAGGGTCAGCCGGCCCCTCTCCTGAAGACCCAAAGCGCACTTACCGGTCCCCGCTTTGGCTTGCTCTTGACATCAATGTTGTGAGCGCTAACAATTGCATCAGACCTTCTTCACTTTCCACCCCGACCCCCGGCAATGAGGCCCTGGCCAGCCGGATGGAGACCCCCATGAATACCTCTGAAAACCGTCCGCTCGATGAGCAGTTCGTCATCGGCGTGGACTACGGCACCCTGTCCGGCCGCGCCGTTGTGGTGCGCGTATCGGATGGCGCCGAGCTCGGAAACGGCGTGTTCGAATACCCGCACGCCGTCGTGACGGAAAAGCTCCCCGGCAGCGGCCGCCGCCTGCCCGCCGACTGGGCTCTCCAGGTCCCCAACGACTACCGCGACGTCCTGCGCAACGCCGTACCGGCCGCCGTCGCCGATGCCGGCATCAACCCGGACAACGTGGTGGGCATAGCCACTGACTTCACCGCCTGCACCATGGTTCCGACGACGGCGGACGGCACCCCGCTGAACGAACTGGAACGCTTCGCGGACCGCCCCCACGCGTTCGTGAAACTGTGGCGGCACCACGCCGCGCAGCCGCAGGCGGACCGCATCAACGAACTCGCCGAAGAGCGTGGCGAGGCCTGGCTTCCGCGCTATGGCGGCCTGATCTCCTCCGAGTGGGAATTCGCCAAGGGCCTGCAGCTCCTTGAGGAAGACCCCGAAGTCTACGGCGCCATGGACCACTGGGTGGAGGCGGCCGACTGGATCGTCTGGCAGCTCTGCGGCAACTACGTCCGTAACGCCTGCACCGCCGGATACAAGGGCATCTTCCAGGACGGCAAGTACCCCTCCGAAGATTTCCTGGCAGCGCTGAACCCCGACTTCAAGGACTTTGTCAGCAGCAAACTGGAGCACACCATCGGTCGCTTGGGAGATGCCGCGGGCTACCTCACCGAAGAAGCCGCGGGATGGACCGGGCTGCCGGCAGGAATCGCGGTGGCCGTGGGCAATGTGGACGCCCACGTCAGCGCTCCGGCTGCCAACGCCGTTGAACCCGGCCAGCTCGTCGCCATCATGGGCACCTCGACCTGCCACGTGATGAACGGCGACGTGCTGCGCGAGGTCCCCGGCATGTGTGGCGTGGTTGACGGCGGCATCGTGGACGGACTGTGGGGATACGAGGCAGGCCAATCCGGAGTCGGCGACATCTTTGGCTGGTTCACCAAGAACGGTGTTCCCCCCGAGTACCACCAGGCCGCAGCAGAGAAAGGCCTGGGAATCCACGAGTACCTCACTGAGTTGGCAGAGAAGCAGGCCATCGGCGAGCACGGCCTGATCGCCCTGGACTGGCACTCGGGAAACCGCTCCGTGCTGGTGGACCATGAGCTTTCCGGCGTGGTGGTGGGCCAGACCCTGGCCACCAAGCCGGAGGACAGCTACCGGGCCTTGCTGGAGGCCACCGCTTTCGGCACAAGGACCATCGTGGACGCCTTCCGCGATTCCGGTGTGCCGGTCAAGGAGTTCATCGTGGCCGGCGGCCTCTTGAAGAACAAATTCCTGATGCAGGTCTACGCCGACATCACTGGCCTTCAGCTCTCCACCATCGGATCCGAACAGGGTCCCGCGCTTGGCTCAGCAATCCACGCGGCAGTGGCAGCCGGCAAGTACAAGGACATCCGCGAAGCAGCCGCTTCCATGGCCGCCGCTCCCGGCGCTGTCTACACGCCCATCCCGGAGAACGTCGCCGCGTACGAGGTGCTCTACCAGGAGTACAAGACCCTCCACGACTACTTCGGCCGGGGAAGCAACAACGTCATGCACCGTCTCAAGGCGATCCAACGCCAGGCGCAGGGCACCGGTGAGGTGGCCGAACCGGCGTCGAACTCCTCCTCCGATGCCGCAGAGCGGGTGTCCGCATGAGCAACCTCCTTGACACCATCGCCAAAGTCCGCGAGGAAGTCTGCGGGCTCCATGCCGAACTGACCCGCTACGAACTGGTGGTCTGGACCGCCGGCAACGTCTCCGGCCGCATCCCCGGGCACGACCTGATGGTCATCAAGCCGTCGGGCGTTTCCTACGATGACCTCAGGCCGGAGCTCATGGTGGTCACCGATCTTTTCGGCACGCCCGTCCGGGGCATGAACACCGGCAGCGGCGGGACAGTTGACTGGGGCAACCCGGACCTCTCACCGTCCTCGGATACCGCTGCGCACGCCTACGTTTACCGGCACATGCCCGAGGTCGGCGGCGTGGTGCACACCCACTCAACCTATGCCACGGCCTGGGCCGCCAGGGGTGAGGAAATCCCTTGCGTGCTCACCATGATGGGCGATGAATTCGGCGGACCGATCCCTGTCGGACCGTTCGCGCTGATCGGCGACGACTCCATCGGCCAAGGCATCGTTGAGACGCTGAAGAACTCCAACTCACCGGCAGTGCTGATGCAGAACCATGGCCCGTTCACCATCGGCAAATCCGCCCGCGAGGCCGTCAAAGCCGCAGTGATGTGCGAGGAAGTGGCCAGGACCGTCCACATTTCGCGCCAGCTCGGGGAGCCGCTGCCCATTGACCAGGCCAAGATCGAGTCCCTGTACGACCGCTACCAGAACGTTTACGGCCGCTGAGGCGGCCCAGCCAACAAGCCCACGCTTACGTCAAAGCCACCCAGGAGCCCACGAAAATGCCCACCGCCAACAACGCCTCCGCCAACTCCACATCGCTTGACCGGTACGAGGTCTGGTTCCTCACCGGCAGCCAGCACCTCTACGGTGAGGACGTCCTTAAGCAGGTCGCCGCGCAGTCGCAGGAGATTGCCAACGTCCTGAACGCTGCCGGCGATGTCCCCGTGAAGCTCGTCTGGAAGCCGGTCCTCACGGACAGCGATGCCATCCGCCGCACCGCACTGGAAGCAAACTCGAATGACTCCGTGATCGGCGTGACCGCCTGGATGCACACCTTCAGCCCTGCCAAGATGTGGATCCAGGGCCTGGACGCGCTCCGCAAGCCGTTGCTGCACCTGCACACCCAGGCCAACCGCGACCTCCCCTGGGCGGACATCGACTTCGACTTCATGAACCTCAACCAGGCAGCCCACGGCGACCGCGAGTTCGGGTACATCCAGTCGCGCCTCGGCGTTCCGCGGAAGACCGTCGTCGGGCATGTCAGCAACCCCGAGGTCGCCCGCCAGGTGGGCGCCTGGCAGCGCGCCTCGGCGGGCTGGGCCGCCGTCCGCACGCTGAAGCTGACCCGCTTTGGCGACAACATGCGCAATGTCGCCGTCACCGAAGGCGACAAGACCGAAGCCGAGCTGCGCTTCGGCGTCTCGGTCAACACCTGGTCCGTCAACGAGCTCGCCGATGCCGTCCACGGCGCTGAAGAGTCCGACGTCGACGCCCTGGTTGCGGAGTATGAGCGCCTTTATGAGGTGGTTGACGAGCTGAAGGCAGGCGGCGCCCGCCACGAGTCGCTGCGGTACAGCGCCCGCATCGAACTGGGGTTGCGCAGCTTCCTCGAAGCCAACGGTTCCGCAGCGTTCACCACCTCGTTCGAGGACCTCGGCGAGCTGCGCCAGCTCCCCGGCATGGCTGTCCAGCGCCTCATGGCTGACGGCTACGGCTTCGGCGCAGAGGGCGACTGGAAAACCGCCATCCTGGTGCGGGCTGCCAAAGTCATGGGCGGCGAGCTGCCCGGCGGCGCCTCGCTCATGGAGGACTACACCTACCACCTGGAACCCGGCTCGGAGAAGATCCTGGGCGCCCACATGCTGGAGGTTTGCCCTTCACTGACCGCCAGGAAGCCGCGCGTCGAGATCCACCCGCTGGGCATCGGCGGCAAGGAAGATCCCGTCCGCATGGTCTTCGACACCGACGCCGGACCCGGCGTCGTGGTAGCGCTGTCCGATATGCGCGACCGGTTCCGCTTGGTCGCGAACGTGGTGGACGTCGTCGACCTTGACCAGCCGCTGCCCAACCTTCCGGTGGCCCGCGCGCTCTGGGAGCCGAAGCCCGACTTCGCTACCTCGGCCGCCGCGTGGCTGACTGCCGGCGCTGCGCACCACACGGTATTGTCCACGCAGGTGGGCCTGGACGTGTTCGAGGACTTCGCCGAAATCGCAAAGACCGAACTTCTCACCATTGACGAGGACACCACCATCAAGCAGTTCAAGAAGGAACTCGCCTGGAACGCCGCCTACTACAAACTGGCCGGCGGCCTGTGAGCGCTGAATACACGCTGACCGCCGGCGGTTACACGGCTGTTGTGGCCGCCCGCGCCGCAGCGTTGCGTGTCCTGCAGTTCGAGGGCCGGGACCTGGTGGTTCCCTTCCCGGAAGGCGGCCCGATCCCGGACTACCGTGGCATCATCGCCGCGCCGTGGCCCAACAGGATCGCTGATGGCAAGTACAGTTTCGACGGCGTCGAGCATCAGGTGCCGGTTAACGAACCTGAGCGGGAAACAGCGCTGCATGGCCTCGCCTTTGTGCTCGATTGGGCCCTGCTGGAGTCCGACGCCGCTTCGCTCACACTCACCTGCACCGTGGGACCAAGCGAGGGCTACCCGTTCGTACTGGAACTCGCGGCACGATATGAGCTGGACGGGGAGGGCCTGCGCACCACCGTGAACGCACGCAACGTGGGCGACGTCGCTGCACCCTACGGCGTCTGCCCCCACCCGTACCTGGTGGCAGGTCCGTCGCCACTGGATGAATGGGTGCTTGAGTTCGCCGCAGACTCGTTCCTCGAGGTGACACCTGACAGGCTCCTGCCGGTGGGTCTTGCCCCCACGGAGGGCCACGCTTTCGATTTCCGCACTGCCCGGGCCATCGGCAGCACAGAGATCGATCATGCCTTCACGGACCTCTCGTTCGACGGCGGGCTGGCGCGGCTGTCACTGCGCGACCCGGCGGGCGCCGGAGTCGGTATGTCCGGTGTTGGTATGTCATGGGACGAAAGCTGCAAGTGGCTGCAGATCCATACCGCCGACAAGCCCGACCCTCTGCCCAACCGGCTGGGCCTGGCGGCGGAGCCCATGACGTGTCCACCCGATGCCTTCAACAGCGGCACGGACCTGGTCCGGCTTGAACCCGGCGCCGAACACACGGCGTCCTGGAGCATCTACGCGCTATAGCTGCAACGAGCCCGGCCCCGCACGGAAACACTCCGTGCGGGCCGGGCTCTTTCGTCGACCAACCGGGAAGGACTCCGGCTTCGCTACCGGACCGAGGGGACGTGTTGCAGGAGCCGCACGTCCGCGTAACCGTCCTCGACGTCGATGCTTGGCTCGTCGAAGACCCGCACCTGGTGGTCACCGGCGTCCCAGGGTGTCCACCCCGGCTGGCCATCCCGGATGAAGGCCACCGCCGCTCCGTGCACGTCCGCAGCCAAAGCCGCGGGCGGTTCGTCGCCGGCTATCGCGGCCACACGTTCGGCAGAGGTCACATCAAAGAAGAACGGGATGTCGAAGCAATGGCCGGCATCCCCGGTGACCGGTGACCGCCAAGCAAAGCGGTAAACCCACGTGGGTGCCGCCGAGCCGGCACGGGCCTCGGCAACGTTCAGGGTAGGCGTGCGGAAAATCCTGTCGGAAACATATTGGCCAGCCAAGACCTCGCTCGGAAGCCCCCGGTGGCTTGCCAAGTAGGCTTCGGCTATCTCCGGCGAGGCACCCAACCTTTCCAGCAGGGCCGCGTCCGGTTCCTTGGGCAACAACGGGCCGGCACCCGCCGTCGACATGTTGAACTCATGGTCAGTGCAGCCCACCAACAGAGCCTTGTCCGAACCGTTCCCCAGGCGCATGGCCTCAACCGTTGGCCCCGGAATCAGAACGCCGTCAACCACCGGTCCAAACACCAGGCCGTCCCGCATGAGGTCAGCGAGCGACCCGATGGGGTCTGCATGTTGGGGCGTCCCACCCATCCCCGCTACTTCAGCCTGCAGTTCAAGGACGCGTTCCTCGGAAAGTGCCGACAAGCCGGCGCGCGTCGCTTCGACTCCCCCCAACTGGGCCAGGCGGCGGCCGGCGGCCTCCGCCTGGCCCAGCGTCCTCTCGGTGGGGACTCCGGAGAGTGAAATGACCCTCTCGAACAGTGCCCGGGCACGAGACACCGTGAGTAAAGTCATCACTGCTCCCCCTCCAGCGGACTGACCCGCAATCGTCACGCGGGAGGGGTCCCCACCGAAAGCTTCAATGTTGTCGCGGACCCATTCAAGGGCGAGGATCCAGTCCAGAACGCCCCTGTTGTTGGGTGCGTCCGGAATCCAGCCGAATCCGTCGAATCCCAGGCGATAGGAGATGCTGACGGTCACCACACCGTCCCGGTTGAACGAAACACCGTCGTACCAGGGGCTCGCCGGCGAGCCGGCGATGAAGCCGCCACCATGGATCCAGACCAGCACAGGGAGGCCATCGTCCGGGTTCCTGGAAGGGCTTGGGGTGAAGACGTTCAGGTTGAGGATGGAGTCGCCGGGAATGGAGGGCTCCGGAGTGATGATCAGCTCCGAGTCCGGAAGTTTCCGCTGCGGCGTGGCTCCATAGTCGAGGGCATCCCTGACGCCCTCCCACGGCTGGTGCGGCACGGGCTCAGCGAAACGAAGGTCGCCAATGGGTGGTTCGGCATACGGTATTCCGAGGAAGGCTGCGGAGCCTTCCCGCCAGCGGCCACGTACGGCTCCTGCCGTCGTCGGGACTTCTGCGAACTCCTGGGAAAGTGACGGGGTCATGCGGTGGGGCTCCTATCGGACGCTTTTGATGGGGACAAGCACGACGGCGGCGATCGCCACCGCTGCCATGCCGAAAATGAAGAGGGCGGGGTATCCGCCAAAAGAACTGATCAGCACGCTGGCAACAACCGGACTCATTGCCTGCGGGATGTTGGTGGCGATGTTGAGAATTCCGAGATCCTTTGCGGCGGCGGTACCGCCACCGGGGAGGACTTCGGTCATCAGGGCCGTGTCGCAGGCCATGTAGAGTCCGAAGCCGAATCCGTTGACGACGCCCATGGCGATCATGCCGGTGATGTCCGGCATGATCACCGGCATCAACAGCCCCAGCACCATCAAGGCGGACGCTACGTAGACGAACACCTTGCGCTTGCCGATGCGGTCACTCCACCAGCCACCCAGCGAAACGGAGATCAGGGTGCTGCCGAGGCCGGCCAGGCTCAGCAGGCCAATGCTGGCGTTGGCTTCTGCGAGCGCCAGGCCGACGTAGTCCGTCAGGATGTACAGCTGGAAAGTGAAGACCACGAAGTAGCCAAGGGTGAAGAGGAAGCGGGCCGCGAAGGCCCACGCAAAGTCGGGGTGCTGCCGGGGGCTGATGACGAATCCTGCGAGGAACTGCTTCCACTGGAACGGGGGATGCGTCACGTTCCTGCTGGGGAAGTCGCGGTGCAGCAGGACAAACAGCAGCGCGGCCACCAGTACTGCAATGCCGAACACCGTATAGCCCAGGCCTACATTGCCGGCGAGGTTGCCTGCCAGGATCACACCGGCAGTGGAGCCGGCCATCGTGCCCACACCGACCATGGACGAGGCGATCCCCCGGCGTTCCCGGGGAAACCTGTCCGGGACAATCGCAGAGAACGGGCCCTGCAAAGCATTCAGCGACACCTGGATGATCACCCAAAAGCACACTATCCAGAAGATCGATTCGAGGCCGCCGAGTCCCATGAGGAACACCGCGCCAATCGCGGCTCCAATAAGCATCCAGGGCGCCCGCCTGCCGAGCCTGCTCCGTGTCCGGTCACTGAGCGCCCCCACAACGGGTTGGGCGAACAGCGTGAAGAAGAACGAGACCGTGGAAATGGTGGCGAAGTTGGCTACCTTGTTGGCCTCGTCGATGGCGGCCACCTGGTTTGGCAGAAGCACTGCGATGAGTCCGGAGTAGGTGGCGAACAGGACCATGGAGGTGATGGCCAGCGACGACAACAGGCCCCTGCCGGCCGGCCGGCTTGTTGCTGTTGCGGGCGAAGGTTCTTCGCTGATCTGAGCGAACGGGGAGAGCTGCGCGGAGCCGGTGACCTGCGCGGACCCGGTGACTTGCGCAGGCTCTGCAACCTGCGCAGACGGGGGCATGGAATTGATCTCAGGCAGGGGTGTGGACACGGCTCTCCTCATTGAGAAAGTTACGGCGGGATCATCGAAAACCGATGATCACTTGGGATTGAGTATGCGCCGCATCCATAAATAATTCAAGGGTTAAATTAAACGCACCTCGAGCGGCTCCCGGAGCAACCGTTTTCTCGATTCCCGGATCGCTCCGAGGAGCGTCGCGTCGTTCTCCAGTTGCCCGGCCCGGATAGTGGGCAGGTAGCTGTCCGGCGAAGGAGAGATCGGTGCGTGCTCGGCGAAGGAGCGGGCTATCCGGTCAGCCAGAACGGACCAGTATCCGCCCAGCACCACCGTCTGGGGGTCGAGGGTACGGCTGATGACGTGAAGGGCCCGGGCAACCCAGTCCGCCGCGGCGTCGAAAGCCTCGACTGCGCGCGCGTCGCCGCGTGCAATCCGTTCGGTCAGCTCCCCCAAGGCACTGCCCAGGCCCAAGGATTCCAGTTCTTCACCCAGCCCGGCAGATTTCAGGACAACGTCAGGTCCGGCGACCAGGACCAGGCAACCGCGTTGCCCGCAGACACAGCGTTCCCCTTGATGGTCCATGGGAAGGTGTCCGAAGCCGCCCGCCAGGCTATGGGCTCCCGTGAGGAGCCGGCCGTCGAGAATGACCGCCCCTCCGATTCCTGAATTGCTCTTCAGATAGACCATGTCCTTGACGCCGGGGAGCAGATCGAATTCAGCCATGGCCGCGAATCCGGCGTCCGAATGCAGGGAGAGGCTCTCCGGTAATCCAGGGACCCGCTTTCGAAGCCCGTCAAGGACATCCACTTCGCCCCAGCCCATGTCCGAATCGCCGAAGACCATAGGCGGATTACCAAGCACCGGCGCAAAGACCACCACCGTCACATCAACCACGCGGCGGCCCATTCCCCCGGCCGCTGCCACAGCACGCTCCAGCACTGCCGCCAAGACGTCCAACACAGGCTCCGGGTCCCCCATGGGCCGTCCGTGATGTTCCGAATGGCGGAACAAGACGTCTCCGGCCAAGGAGGCAAGCACTGCGGTGGCCTCATCGGCGTCCAGTTGAAGGGCCACCAGGGCTACGTCATCGGCGGCCAATTCCAGGAGTGTCTGCGGCCGGCCTTTTCCGCCCGCAGAGACCGGTTCAACTTCCCGGATAGTCCCGGCCTCCACCAGCAACCTGGTCAACGCTGTCACTGCGCCACGCGTCAACCCCGTGCCGTCGGCAATCTGGCTGCGGGAACTGGGACCGTGCTCCACGAGGTGTCCAGCCACCAGTTCGAGGTTATGTCGGCGCACGTCACCGCTGACGAGCGAACTGGCGGATTCAAGCCCCGGCGCCCCGGAGCCACGTACGTGGTTGACCATGACGCTAGCCTGTCACACGAACGGCAAGCTCCGCCCGGCACAACCGGCTGGCAGCAGATGCCGCCCTGAACGTTCAAAACGGCATCTGCTGCGACCTGCCTGGGTGGTCAGGCGATCAGCCGTGCCGCCCCGGTGTTGATGGAAGATGCGGGGTAGCCGTTGTTGACCACGATCTTCTCCAGGCTGCCGTCCTTCCGCAGCCCGTCAACATAAGCGTTCAGGGCTGCCAGTAGTCCTGCGTTGTCCTTGGTGACCGGGAGGCAGGTCTGGGGAGGTTCGAGGGAGGCCTTGATGGCACTGTCCGGCTCCATGACCTCGACCTTCAAGCCATTGCTGTTGTTGTGGGCCTCACCGAATCCATCAATCCCAACATCGATCCGGCCGGACTTCAGGTCCTGGAACAGGTCCACAGGGGCCTTGTAGAGCTGGAGGTCGCCACCCAGGTAGTTCTTGGCATCGTCCACCCAGACATTGCCATTGACCGTGCCGACCTTCTTGCCCTTCAGGTCAGAGGCCTTTGTCAGGCCATCCTTGGAAATCAGGACCATCTGGTCGGTGTAGATGGGGTCGGTCAGAGCCAGGATTTCCGCGCGTGCCGCCGAACGCCACCAACCACCGGTTGCGATGTCGGCGCGTCCGCCCTGGACCGTCGGAATGACGGCTGCAGCGGCAGCTGAAACCGTGGCGATGTCCAGGCACTCCTTCTTGGCGAAGCCCATGAGGATATCGCCGTCTACCCCGCCGAGTTCATTGCCCTTGAAAGTCACATACGGCGGCGCCTCATACACGGCCACCGTCAGGGTTCCCTTCTTCATGGTGTTGAACTGGGAGGCCGGCTTGCAGTCGGCTGCGGTCTTAGACCCTGCGGCTTCGGTGCTGCCGCCACAGCCGCTGAGAGCAGCGGCCAGCGTCACGGCGGCCACGGCCGACGCGATCATTCGTAGTTTCATGGTGGTTCCTTTGCCTAATCGGCGCGTCAACGGTGACGCGCCAAACGATGCTCAACGAAGTTGCTCAGGGAACTCGCGGGAATGGTAATCAAGGCGTACATCAGGCCCGCGAGGGTAAGGATGCTCAGGTAGCGGAAAGTGATGGAACCGATGGAGTAGGCCTGGCTCATCAATTCCGGCATGGCAATGGTGTAGGCCAGGGAGGTTGCCTGGAACACCATGATCGCGAATCCCATGAGCGGCGGGATGGCGATTCTGACTCCTTGTGGAATCACAACAAAACGCAGGATGTCGCGTCGGGCCATTCCCAGCGCATGCGCGGCTTCCACCTCGCCCCCGGGAACAGCCTGCAGGCCCCCGCGAAGGATCTCGCTGGTGTAAGCGGCCGTAGTGAATGCCAGCGCCAACGATGCAGCCACGAAGGACGTCAGCGTCATGCCGGCACTGGGAAGGCCGAAGTAGAACAACTGCAGCACCACCAGGGCGGGTGTTCCACGGCCTATTTCGATCACAGTGATGGTGATCATCCGTAGGACTTTGTTCCGGGAACCGGCACCCAGGGCCAGGAGCAATCCGGCGGGCAGGCCGATCAGCAAAGTGACGAGTGTGAGTTGGAGGCTGACGCCCAGCCCGCCAAGCAGGTCCGGGAAATAGTCCACCCAATCGTTGAAGAATGTCATCGCGCAACCCGCTTCCGGAGCCTGCTGTCCAGCTGTCGGGTGGCCCAGGCGCAGGGAATGGTCATGGCGACATACAGTCCGGCGGCGTAGAGGAACGGAACAATGGCGTCACCACTGACCGTGGACTCATGGCTGGCCCAGTAGATGGTGTCCTGCACCCCGATGACTGATGCCACGGAGGAGTCCTTCAACAAACCAATGGCGAAGGTGGCAGCCGCCGGGATCGAAACGCGAAGGACCTGCGGCCCGATAACGGTGGCCAATGTCGCGCCCCGGGAGAGTCCCAATGCGTCACTGGCTTCCCACTGGCCTTCATGGATGGCGGTCAGGCCGCCGCGGTAGATCTCCGCCATGTAGGCCGAAGCCACCAGCCCGAACCCGATGACGGCAGCGGCGAAGGAGCTCAGTTCGATCACGCCGGTTCCGATGCCGAAGTAGATGATGAACAACCACGCCAGCGGAGGGATGCCCCTCAGCAACTCGATGACGGCGCGGGAAATGAACCGGACCGCTGGTATCCGGGACCGGCGGGCAAGCGCCAAGGGAATTCCTCCGATTGCTCCCAGCAGGAATGATGAGAGGGTCAGCAGGAGGGTCATGGTGACGCCCTGCGAAACCACGGCCAAGGCCTCCACCTCAGCGCTCCAGGACGGCGCGGAGGAACTTCCGCGTTCGGTCCATGGTGGGGGCCGTGAAGACGACGGCGGGATCGCCTTCCTCGAGGATGGCGCCTTCGGCCATGACCACCACCCTGTCGGAGACATCCTTGGCGAACTGCATCTCGTGGGTGACCACCACCATGGTCATCCCTTCGGCAGCAAGCTCACGCATGACGGCAAGGACTTCGAGCCCCACCTCGGGGTCCAGTGCCGACGTGGGCTCGTCGAAGAGCATCACCCGGGGGTCCAGGGCCAATGCCCGTGCAATGGCGATCCGCTGCTGCTGTCCGCCCGAGCACCGGCTGGGATACTGCCGGGCTTTGTCCGCGAGCCCCACCCGCTCAAGCAGTGCCAGCGAGCGCGCGTCGGCGTCCTTGGTGTTGCGGCCGAGGACGCGTTCCTGTGGAAGCGAGATGTTCCGCAGCACGGTCATGTGCGGGAACAGGTTGAACGACTGGAACACCATGCCCACATTGCGGCGCAGGCGGACCAGGTCCTTGTGGCTGATCTGGTGTCCGGCGTCCACGTGGTTTCCTTCCACCGTGATCCGGCCGCTGTCCGGAACCTCCAGCAGGTTGATGCATCGCAGCAGCGTGCTCTTGCCGGCTCCGCTGGGTCCGATGATGGCGATCACCTCGCCCTCCCGCACGGACAATGACACGTCGTTGATCACCGTATGGTCCCCATACCGCTTGGTGACGGACTCAAGCGATATGGCGATCGGGTCCTGCCGGGTGGCTTCTTGCATGACTGACTCGTTCCTGACTTGTGTCATCGGCTCAAAGCCGGGCCGACAGGCGCCGGAGCCTCGCCGACGTCGAAACCCTTGCCAAGGGCGTTCAGCGCGAAGGAGGCAATATCGAGGATGGGCACACTGGTGTATTTGCGGATTTCCTGGCGGAATTCGGGCAGCAGGGTGCATTCAAGGACCAGCACGCCGATGTTCTCCAAGCGCCCTCCCGGCCCGAACTCCCGCTTCACTACGGACGCAACGCCTTCCTTGAGCATCTCCTGGTCCCAGCCATTGCCCAGTGCGTGGTCGTTGGTCAGCATGGTTGCCCAGCCCGGTTCGCTTTCCATGCCGGCAATGACAATCCGCGGGGACAACGCGTGGTCGGCCAGCAACTTGGCGGCCAGGGTTTCCGAGACAGTCAGCACACCGATGTCTTTGTTGCTGAGCACCGAGGCGATGGGCAGCAGGTCCAGGCCGCTGGTGATCACGTTGGCCGTCCGGCGCGTGTCCTTGCGGGCGTAGAAGAAGAAGCCGCAGTCGGTGATGACCAGCGGACAGTGGGCCAGCTTTTCGCTGGCGGCCCAAAAAGCGTCGATGGCTTCCGGCTCTCCGGCAACCAAGGGCTCAACCCGGGCTCCGCGCGCCACGGCGTAGGCCACGGGGAGGCCCTGCCAGCTGGTGGGATTCTCGAAGAAACCCACGGGGTTGTTGCTGATGCCTGGCGCATCCGGGGTGAGGCATTCGATGTAGTCCACGGGGTAGGAATCGAGGTCGCACAGGATGACGCCAAGTTGGGGCTTGATGTCAGGCATTGGGTGACTCCCCCGCAACCGGAACGTCGAGCGTTGCCTGGGTGCCGTCGTCGAACGCTTCCACGCGGGTGGCGGCACTGCCGACAATGGCGACGGCGTTGACCTCCACGCGGATGCCGGGCAGGTTCAGTTCCTCGCCGATGAGGATGCCCGTTGCCGTGGGGCCGGGGGCCGGGAAGTAGCTGAAACGGATGTCGTAGGTCCGCTGCCATTCTTCGTAGCTGAGCTCGCCGGCGTAGAAGGTGTTGAACTGGACGACGTCGCCCATGGTGCCGCCGAGGCTTTCGATGACCCGCTTCAGGGACTCCATGACGTTCTTGCACTGGGCAACGATGTCGCCGGGGTTGTTGACGTTTCCGTCCGCGTCGAGGTCTTCCTGGCCGCCCACGTAAATCATGTCGCCCACGCGGATGCCGTGGCTGTGGTTGATCTTGAAGTGGCCCGGCACCTGCCAGTGTCCGGGAACCTCTGCGAAGCGTCGTTCGAGGGTGGTCATTTTTTCGTTCTCCTTTGTGGTGATCGTCACTGATCACTTCAAGCATGGAACGAAAAACAGGGGTCGGGACGGCCCGCAGAACGACGTTTGCTGGCGCTGGCCCAAGAGATTCTTGGACTGCCGTCCAGGGCCCGACGGCGGTACGCGGCTCAGGCGGCTGCGGCACCCAGGAGGCTGTGGATTTCGTCCAGGACAGCCTTGACGATGGGCCGCCTGGCATCACTGCTGCGCGTCACTGTCAGGACGCGCCTTTGGATGTGCGGCTTGTCGAAAGCATGGATTCCCACGGGCGCCACAGTGCTGTCCACGGAGAGCGGAGGGAGCAGGGAGATGCCCCGGCCCCGGGAAATGGACTCCACCAGCAGCAGCAGATCGTCCACTACCCAGCGGATGTTGGGCTCGAAGCCCTCATTCCGGCAGGCGTAGCGGACTGCCTGGCCGCATGCTCCCGCGTCCGGGGTCAGCACCCAGGCCTCATTCCTGAGGTCCGACAACTTGAGCCTGGGCGGGACCTCGTAGTCCGGCGGCGTGACCAGCACCAGCGGCTCGCTGAGCACTTCCCTGGTGACCAGATAGTCCGGAAATGCCATGGGCACGTTGTCGTAGAGGTCGACAATCGCGATGTCCAGGGCGCCGTTCAGCAACTGCTCGATGCTGTCGACCGGTTCAACCACGTTGACGGTCAGTTCGACGTCGGGAACGGTCACCTCGAGTTTCTCGGCGACCGGCAGGAGCACTGTCCGGGCGAGGGAGGGAATGGAACCGATGCGGACCCTGCCCGAAAGATCGCCGCTGAGCTGGTCCATTTCGGCGCGGGTTGCTTCCAGAAGGCGAACCACGGCCCGGGCGTGCTCCACCAGGATTTCGCCGGCACCGGTCAGCCCGACGCCCCGCGATGAACGGTCGAGGAGCTGGACCCCGGTTTCCCGTTCGAGAATGCTGATCTGCTGCGAAACGGCCGAAGACGTAATGCCCAGGACACGTGCCGCACCGGCCAGGGACCCTTGCCGGGCCACCTCGTTGAGAAGGCGCAGCCGGGGCACGTCCGGAAGAGGTTTTTCGGTCATGAAACATTCTTGCACGATTAGCTATTCTTAAGGCAGATCTGGATGTATCTTAAGTTAAACCACGAGCCGCCGAGTGGACGACGACGTCCGCAGCAGGCCCCCATCCCCTGAAAGGACGCCACGTGGACATCATGGAGACGTACCCGTCCAAACTCACGCTTACCGGCATACTCGGCGCCCCCGAATCCGTTGCACGAAGCATCACCAACACCATCGAGGACCTTGGCACGGACCTTCGCGAGCTCAGCCACGGAATCCACGGCATCGCAGAGGTGGGCTTCGAAGAGCGCCTCTCGGTCGCTTTCGCCGCCGAATTCCTCAGGTATCGGGGCTATCCCGTACAGGTGGGCCGATACGGCCTCCGCACCTCACTTCGGGCCGAGGCGGGATCCGGATCCCCGAAAGTGGCTGTCCTGGCCGAATACGATGCCCTTCCCGGCGTTGGCCATGGCTGCGGACACAACGTCATCTGCGCTGCCGCTGTCGGAGCGTTCCTCGGAGTTGCCGCCCAGGTGGAAAAGCTCGGCGGCTCAGTGGTGCTCCTCGGCACGCCTGCCGAAGAAAACGGAAACGGCAAGGAACTCATGGCCCGGGCGGGCGCCTTCGACGACATTGACGCGGTGGTGATGCTGCACCCGTTCACCGGCGAGTACGAGGTCGCCTCGTTTGCCTCCCTGGCGGTCCGCGACGTGGAGGTCACCTTCCATGGCGTTGCGGCCCACGCTTCGTCGGCCCCGCACATGGGCCGCAATGCCCTCGATGCCGTCGTGGCCGCCTACCAAGGCATCGCAGCACTCAGGCAGCACATCCCCGCCACGGACCGCCTCCACTGCATCATCACGGAGGGCGGATCAGCGGTGAACGTCGTCCCCCACCTGGCGGGCGCCGTCGTCGAAATCCGCTCCCTGGACCCGGCAGGGCTTGTGGACATTTCGCAGAAAGTGCAGGACATCCTGGAGGGCGCAGCACAGATGACCGGCACGCGGCTGGAGACCACCTGGGACCCGTTCCCCGCCTACCTCCCCGTCCGCAGCAATGACGCCTTGGCCACGCGCTACCACGGGCACATGGCTGCGCGCGGCCGGGCCATCACCCTTGAGGCCGAACTGGTGGGCGGCGGCTGGTCCACCGACCTGGGAAACCTGAGCCTGCGGATCCCCTCGATCCATCCCACGGTGAGCATTTCCCGCGAAACTGCGGTCATGCACACGGTGGAGTTCGGCCAGCATTCCATCAGCCCCGCCGGTGATGCGGCCGTCGTGGACGGCGCAGTGGGGCTGGCGCTGACTGCGGCCGACTATCTGGCCGACGCGCGGCTCCGGGAGCAGGTCCGCCTGGACTTCGAAGCGGCCGGCGGCGCCGTGGACGTGGAGCGGCTGCTCACGCCGCCTGCAGGGAAGTAGCACGGCCATGCTGAATCCCGTCCATTTGCGCACCCTCACCGTGGTGCTCAGAACAGGGTCCTTTGCTGACGCCGCGCGCGAGATCGGCTACACCGGATCAGCCGTTTCGCAGCAGGTGGCGGCCTTGGAACGCGCAGTGCAGGCACCCTTGGTGGAGCGTGACGCCCAAAGCATCCGCCCCACCGAGGCGGCAAAGTTCCTGGCAGCCCGGGCACATGACATCATCAACGCCCTGGGCAACCTGGAAGACGACATGAAGGGTTTCAGCAAGGGCGACTACGACCTCATGCGACTGGGCAGCTTCAGCACGGCCAGCCAACGGCTTCTCCCTGACGGCCTGGCCTCTTACCTGCGCAGGCATCCCAATTCCAGCGTTGACCTGGAAGAGGGCGGCCCCGCCGAGCTCGCGAGCATGGTCCGGGACTCCACGCTCGATGTCGCCGTGGTGTTCCATTACGACCTCGTCCCCCAGCAATGGCCGTCGAACGTGGCGGCAACACCACTCCTTGCGGAGGAACTGCTGCTTCTGCTCCCTGAGTCCCATCGCCTGGCCGGCACGGAGAACATCACCCTGCAGGACCTTGCGCAGGAACTTTGGGTCTCGACAAAAGAGGACTCATCCGGCGACGCCTGCCTCAGGCACCTGTGCGCAAGCGGCGGATTCACACCCCGCATTCCGGTGCGCAGCAACAACTACGACGCCCTCCGCGGCATGGTCCGCTCCGGGCTGGGCATAGCGCTGGTCCCGGCCATGGACCACGTACCCACGGACCGGATCGTGGCAACGGGCATCTCCGGCTGCACGGCCCGGCGCCACATCTCAGCACTCAGGCAGAAGTCGCAGGCCGGCGTTTCCATCACGAGTTTCCTGCAGTGCCTGGGCCGTGCTGCGGACAAGCTGGCCGCGTCCCATAGCGGCATCGTCCGTCAGACGAAGCAGCCCGACGCGGTGGCGCCGATGGGCTACCTTGCCGGGCTCCGCGCGTCGTAATCCTGCCAGCTGAACCCTAGTTGGGCGAGCCGGCCGTACTCTGGCGCACTACGAGCTCAGGGGTGAACACGACGGCGCGATGCTTGGTTCCACCGTTTTCCTGCTCTTCGGCGAGGAGCTCGATCGCCGTCCGCCCCAGGGCTTCGGTGGGCTGTCGGATGGAGGACAAAGGAACGACAGCGGAAATGGCGAAATCGATGTCGTCGTACCCGATCAGGGCAATGTCATCCGGGATGCGGACGGTGCGGAGCATGGTCAACGACTGCATGACACCGAGGGCAAGGAGATCGTTGGAGCAGAAGACGGCCTCGGGCCTGTCAGCGGGATCGCGCTCCACCAGCGCGTTTCCCACTTGCCGGCCGGCCAGTACAGTTTGCCCCGCAGAGTCGAGTACCTCCATGGTCGCCTCCGGGACTTCCGCCACAGCACGCTGCGCGCCCTCAAGCCTGCTGGATACCTGGCGGATGGAGGGGCTTCCAACGAAGGCCAGACGACGGCGACCCAGGTCCAGCAAGTGCCGGGCCGCGAGATAGCCGCCTTCCTGGTCGTCCACGGAGACTGAGCTGCAGCGTTCCGTGTCGGCGAGCTGATCCACCAGGACCGTGGGGACTCCGCGCTCCCTGAGGGTATCGATCCGCGCTTCGACGTCCCCGACGGGTGACAGGAGCAGGCCCTGGACACGCTGCTCCTGGAAGAGATCCATGTAATGCGCTTCGCGGGTAGCGTCCTGGCCGCTGTCGCCCACCAGCACCACGCTGCCCAGGGTGGTTGCGGCATCTTCGGCAGCACGGGCCACGGAAGAGAAGAAGGGGTTTCCGACGTCGAGGACGATAAGCCCGATGGTCCGGCTTTGACCGGCGCGGAGTTGGCGGGCGGCGTCATTGCGCACGAAGCCAAGTTCGGCGATGGATTTGAGGACTCGTTCTTTGGTCTTTTGGGAAACCCTGTCCGGATAATTCAGCACATTGGAGACAGTTCCCACGGCAACTTGTGCGTGGTTGGCGACGTCCTTGATGCTCGCTGTTTGGGACATGCTTTCCGTTCTCGCTGGTCGAAAATCAAGGACGCTGGAAACGCCTTGACACCCCCTGCTTGCCGAGGGTAATTTGAATCGTAACAAATGAAACGATTCAAAGACGAGTAACCCGGAGAACCGCATGAGGGTATGTTTTCGCTCTTCCGTCCAAGCGGAACTGATGGACGAATACAAGCGCCGCCACGCCGCCGTCTGGCCTGAAATGTTGACGGCCCTGAAGGACGCAGGGTGGAACAACTACTCGCTGTTCCTGGCACCCGACGGTCAACTGATCGGTTACCTGGAATGCGAAGACTACGCGGCAGCACAGGCCCGCATGGCCCTCACGGACGTCAATAACCGCTGGCAAGCGGAAATGGCCACCCTGTTCGCGAACAGCAACCTCCCTCCGGACCAGGGTTTCGAAGTCATCGAAGAAGTTTTCAACCTTGAAGACCAACTGGCCGACGCCGGCAACGTCACAAACGGGGCCACGCCAGTACATACAGACACCACCATCGGACACCAGAAGGAACAATCATGAACACCACAGAATCGGCCCTGGGCCGCCTGGGAGAACTGGCCATTGAAGTGCCGTCCTGGGCCTACGGCAATTCCGGGACCCGGTTCAAGGTCTTCGGCACCCCGGGCACGCCGCGCACCGTGCAGGAAAAGATCGCCGACGCCGCGAAGGTCCACGAGCTCACCGGCCTGGCTCCCACCGTGGCGCTGCACATTCCGTGGGACAAGGTTGACGACTACGCTGCCCTGCGCGGGTACGCCGAGGGCCTCGGGGTGGGACTGGGCACCATCAACTCCAACACGTTCCAGGATGACGAATACAAGTTCGGCTCGCTGACCTCGTCCAACGAGTCCGTGCGCCGCCGGGCGATCGACCACCACCTGGAGTGCATCGAGATCATGCACGCCACGGGTTCGCGCGATCTGAAGATCTGGCTTGCCGATGGCACCAACTACCCGGGCCAGGACGATATCCGCGGCCGCCAGGACCGCCTGGCGGAGTCCCTCCAGGAAATCTACGCGGGCCTCGGTGACGAGCAGCGCCTGGTCCTTGAGTACAAGTTCTTCGAGCCGGCTTTCTATCACACCGATGTTCCGGACTGGGGTACCTCCTACGCTCAGACCCTGGCCCTTGGCGAGAAGGCCTTTGTCTGCCTGGACACCGGCCACCACGCCCCGGGCACCAACATCGAGTTCATCGTGATGCAGCTCCTTCGCCTGGGCAAGCTGGGTTCCTTCGACTTCAACTCCCGCTTCTACGCCGATGACGACCTGATTGTGGGCGCGGCGGATCCGTTCCAGCTGTTCCGCATCCTGCACGAGGTCATTCGTGGCGGCGGTTTCGGAAAAGAATCCGGCGTCGCCCTGATGCTGGACCAGTGCCACAACCTGGAAGAGAAGATCCCGGGCCAGATCCGCTCGGTGCTGAACGTCCAGGAAATGACGGCCCGCGCCCTGCTGGTCGACACCGCCGCTCTGTCCGAAGCACAGCGTGCCGGGGACGTCCTGGCCGCCAACGGCATCTTCAACGATGCCTTCTACACCGATGTCCGCCCGGTCCTGGCCGAGTGGCGCGAATCCCGCGGCCTGCCCGCCGACCCGATGGCCGCTTACAAGGCCAGCGGATACCAGAAGAAGATCAACGAGGACCGCGCAGGCGGCCAGCAAGCCGGATGGGGCGCCTAAGCATGACTACCAACACCACTGTTGAAGAACTGATCTCCCGTTCCAACCGCCTCGGTGCGGACAAGCGGAACACCAACTTCGCCGGCGGCAACACCTCCGCCAAGGGCACCGAGAAGGACCCCGTCACGGGTCAGGACGTAGAGCTTCTTTGGGTCAAGGGCTCCGGCGGCGACCTCGGCACCCTGAAAGCGGAGAACCTCGCAGTACTCCGGCTGGACCGGCTGCAGGCACTGAAGTCCGTTTACCCCGGCGTCGAGCGCGAAGACGAAATGGTGGCCGCCTTCGATTACTGCCTCCACGGCAAGGGCGGCGCCGCGCCGTCGATCGATACCGCCATGCACGGCCTGGTGGACGCCGCCCACGTTGACCACCTTCACCCGGACTCGGGCATCGCGATCGCAACCGCCGTTGACGGCGAAGCCCTGACTTCCAAGGTCTTTGGCGACAAGGTGGTGTGGGTGCCGTGGCGTCGTCCCGGTTTCCAGCTGGGCCTGGACATTGCCGCGATCAAGGAAGCCAACCCGCAGGCCATCGGCACCATCCTGGGCGGCCACGGCATCACCGCCTGGGGTGCCACCAGCGAAGAGGCCGAGGCCAACTCGTTGTGGATCATCGACCAGGCAGAGAACTACATCAAGGACAACGGCAAGGCCGAGCCCTTCGGTGCCCCGCTCCCCGGTTACGGCGCCCTCCCCGAAGCTGAGCGCAGGGCCAAGGCTGCGGCCCTCGCTCCGGTGATCCGCGGCCTGGCCTCCACTGACAAACCGCAGCTGGGGCACTTCAGCGATGACGCCGTCGTGCTTGATTTCCTTGCCTCGGAAGAGCACCCGCGCTTGGGCGCGCTGGGCACCTCCTGTCCGGACCACTTCCTCCGCACCAAGGTCAAGCCACTGGTGCTGGACCTGACGGCCGATGCCTCGATCGAAGACTCCGTGGCGCGCCTCAAGGAACTGCACGCCGCCTACCGCGAGGACTACCAGGCTTACTACGACCGGCACGCTGACGCTGATTCACCGGCGCTCCGTGGCGCGGACCCGGCGATCGTGTTGGTCCCGGGCGTGGGTATGTTCTCCTTCGGCAAGGACAAGCAGACCGCACGCGTCGCCGGCGAGTTCTACATCAACGCCATCAACGTGATGCGCGGCGCCGAGGCCATCTCCACCTACGCCCCGATCGAGGAATCCGAGAAATTCCGCATCGAGTACTGGGCCCTGGAGGAAGCCAAGCTCGCCAGGATGCCCAAGCCCAAGTCCCACGCCACCCGCATCGCGCTGGTGACCGGTGCGGCGTCGGGTATCGGCAAGGCGATCGCCACCCGTCTGGCGTCCGACGGCGCGTGCGTGGTGATTGCCGACCTGAACCTTGAAAACGCGCAAAAGGTCGCCGAGGAACTGGGCGGTCCGGACGTCGCCATCGGCGTCCAGGCCGACGTGACCGACGAAGCCCAGATCGCTGCTGCGATCCAGGAAGCCGTGCTCGCGTTCGGCGGCCTGGACCTGGTGGTCAACAACGCCGGCCTTTCCATTTCCAAGCCGCTGCTGGAAACCACCGAGAAGGACTGGGACCTCCAGCACAACGTCATGGCCAAGGGCTCGTTCCTGGTGTCCAAGGCCGCGGCAAAAGTCATGATCGACCAAGGCATGGGCGGGGACATCATCTACATCTCCTCCAAAAACTCCGTGTTCGCCGGCCCGAACAACATCGCGTACTCCGCCACCAAGGCAGACCAAGCCCACCAGGTCCGCCTGCTCGCCGCCGAACTGGGCGATCACGGTATCCGCGTCAACGGCATCAACCCCGACGGCGTGGTCCGCGGCTCCGGCATCTTCGCCGGCGGCTGGGGCGCAAAGCGAGCAGCCGTGTACGGCGTGGACGAGCAGGAACTGGGCAAGTACTACGCCCAACGCACGCTCCTCAAGCGCGAAGTCCTGCCCGAACACGTCGCCAACGCCGCGTCCGTGCTCACCAGCAACGAGCTCTCCCACACCACCGGCCTGCACATTCCCGTGGATGCCGGCGTGGCAGCAGCCTTCCTCCGCTAGGACCAACAGTGACCTCCGGAACCACCACGGACACCGCCCCGGCACACGCCGGGGCGGTGTCCTCACCGCAGACAGACCAGGTTTTCGCAGCCATCGACATCGGCGCTTCCTCCGGCCGCGTCATGCTGGGCCGCGTCTCCCCCGCCACAGGAGTCTCCCTTGAGACGATCCACCGCTTCCCCAACGGAGTCATAGAGCTCGACGGCGGCCTCCGCTGGGATTTCGACGCCCTCTTCGCTGAGGTGCTCAAAGGCCTGACGGCCGCCGCCGCGACTGCCCGGGGTAACAGCGAGCGCATCGTGAGCATCGGCATCGACACCTGGGCCGTTGACTACGGCTTGGTGAACGACGCCGGCGAACTGACCGCGCAGCCCTACAGCTACCGCGACGAACGCAGCCGGGCCGCCGTGGAGCGCGTCCATGCGGCCGTTTCCCCGGAAAACCTCTATGCCGCCACGGGATTGCAGTACTTGCAGTTCAACACCCTGTATCAACTGGCCGCGGAGCCGAACCTTGAAGGGCTGCAAGCTCTCCTGATCCCCGATCTGATTGCTTTCCTGCTGACGGGTGAGCGCCGGGCGGAAGCCACCAATGCCTCCACCACCGGGCTCTTCGACGCCGTCACCGGAGAGTGGGCCACGGAATTCCTGGACGCCCTCCGCCTGCCCCGTAACGTCTTCCCTCCGCTGATCCAACCCGGCGAAACGGTGGGAACGCTTCTGCCGGAGATCCTTGACCGGACGGGCCTTCCGGCGGACACGAAAGTGGTGGCCGTCGGTTCGCACGACACCGCATCCGCCGTCGCCGCAGTTCCCGCTGCGGACCAGGATTTCGCCTACATCTCCTCGGGCACGTGGTCCTTGGTAGGCGTCGAGCTCCCCCGGCCGGTCCTCAACGAAACCAGCCGGAAAGCCAACTTCACCAACGAACGCGGCGTGGACGGCACCATCCGGTATCTCCGCAACGTCGGTGGCCTGTGGCTGCTCAGCGAATGCCAAAGGGCGTGGGCCGCCGAGGGCCACACGCAAGCGCTCACCGCCTTGCTGGATTCCGCGGCGGCACTGCCTGCCGGTGGGCCCCGGATCAACGCCGACGACCCCCGCTTCACAGCACCGGACAACATGCCGGACCGGATCCGCGCAGCCGTGCGCAACACCGGTGCGGTACTCCCGGACCGGCCTGCCGCCGTCGTGCGTTGCATCATGGACAGCCTCGCTGCCGGTTACGCCCGCACGCTGGCCGACGCCGAACGGCTCACGGGGCGAAGCACCAGCGTGGTGCACATTGTGGGCGGCGGCTCGCAGAACCGGCTCCTGTGCCGGCTCACTGCTGACGCAACGGGCAAACAGGTGGTCGCGGGGCCGGTCGAAGCAACAGCGCTGGGCAATGTGCTGGTGCAGGCGAGGGCCGCAGGCTTGGTCAAGGGTGGCTTGGCTGAGCTGCGCGCACTCGTGGCCGCGGGAACGGAACTGCTGCGATACGAGCCGGCCGGCGCCTTGCAGTCCAGCCGGTCCTGACCCTCTTTGAACCGGATGCGGCCGGGGATCAACCAAGTGAGGTTGATCCGCGGCCATCCTGCATTTGAACAAGGTCAGGAAGCAACAGGCCCCGGTCTCGTGGTTGTGAATCTCCCGCTCTACGGCAGGCTCCGAGTCTGGTACGTCACAGCGCCGGGTGAGGGTCCCGCGCTAAACTGGTCCCACTATGATCCGCACAATGTTCAAGTCCAAGATCCACCGTGCAACGGTGACCCATGCCGACCTCCACTACGTCGGTTCGGTCACTGTCGACCTGGACCTGCTGGATGCGGCCGACATCCTTCCCGGCGAACTCGTGTCCATTGTTGACGTCACCAACGGCGCCCGGCTGGAGACTTACACCATCGCCGGCGAGCGCGGGTCCGGCGTGATCGGCATCAACGGCGCGGCCGCGCACATGGTCCACGTCGGCGATACCGTCATCCTCATCACCTATGCGGAAATGACTACGGAAGAGGCCCGGGCCTACGAACCCAGGGTGGTTCATGTCGGCAAGGACAACAAGATCCTGCAGCTTGGCAACGACCCCGCCGAGGGCCACACCCCCGGGCTCATGCGCCCGCCGCACGCGCTCAGCAACGCAGCGCACCTCAGCTAGGTTCCCACAGCAACGCCCGACGCCGGCGCTCACCCGGGTGCCGGCGTCGGGCGCGTTCAGGGTCCAAATATCGGGACGGTCGCCTGAAAACGCTTACTCACGCGGCTGTTCTGGCTAGGCTGTAGTTCGTGATCCAACAAATCCCCGCCGGCACGCCCTCATGATCGGCGTCCTGTCCGGGTTTTTCGTTGTCTGGGCCATCATCCTGGTGGGCATGTTCGTTGGCCGTCGCGGCATCCTCGGTGACAACGCCCGCTCCGTGTTAAGTTCCCTGACGTTCTTCGTGGCCAGTCCCGCGCTCCTCTTTGAGACCTTGAGCAAGGCGAAACTGCATGATGTTTTCGCCGCTCCGTTGCTGGTCACGGCCGTCGGGGCCGTCATCACCGGCCTGCTGTTCTTCCTGATCGTGAAGCTCTGGTTGAAGCGCAGCATGCCCGAAGCGCTCATGTCTTCCATGAGTGCGTCGCTGGCCAATTCAGCCAACCTGGGGATCCCCATCGCCGTGTTCGTCCTGGGCGATGCGAGCTATGTGGCTCCGCTGTTGATCTTCCAGTTGGCGTTTTTCACCCCCATGTACCTGATGGCCCTCGATGCCAGTACCAGTTCACATCGGACCACCCCCCTGCGCTTCGTCCTGATGATCGTGCGGAACCCCATGATCGTGGGCTCAGCATTGGGCCTTCTGGTGGCGGGCACCGGTTTCCAGGTGCCAACGCTTATTCTCGAGCCGATCCACCTCATTGGCGGGGCCGCGATTCCTGCGATGCTGATGGCGTTCGGGATGAGCCTGAACGGTTCCAGGCCCCTGCAGAAGTCCGCAGGACGCCGGCTCGACACCCTGTTGGCCAGCGGCTTCAAACTGGTCGTGCACCCGTTGGTGGCTTATCTTTTCGCCCGCTTCGCCCTCGGGATGGACGGCCATGCGCTGTTCGCGGTGGTGGTGACCGCGGCGCTGCCCACAGCCCAGAACGTGTTCGTGGCCGCCAACCGTTACCAGGCGGGAATTACCGTCGCCAAGGACACCGTGCTCATCACCACGATCGTGGCAGTGCCGGCGATGATCGCCGTCGCACTGCTGCTTACCTGACCCAACCAGCGTTACTCCACGTCGGCGCTGGCCAGGTAGTGGTCCAGGAGCTGCGCGCAGCGGATGAAGCCGAGGTGTGAGTAGGCCTGGGGATGGTTGCCGAGGTGCGTTTCCGTGCCCGGATCGTACTCCTCGGGCAGCAGCCCGGTGGGACCGAACAGGGCCACCAACTGGTTGAACAGTTCCAGCGCATCGTCCAGTCGCCCCACCGCGAGGTACGCCTCAATCAGCCAGGTGGTGCAAATGTGGAAGCCGCCCTCCAGACCCGGCAAACCGTCGTCGTACCTGTACCGGAAGACGGTAGGGCCGACGCGCAGCTCCCGCTCCACCGCAGTCACGGTATCCAGGAACCGCTGGTCCTGGACGTCCAGGAGGCCGGACAGTCCGACGTGGAGAACTGCGGCGTCGAGGTCCGGGCTGTCGTAGGCCACGGTGTAGGACCGCGCCGACGAATCCCAGCCCTCGCGAAGGACTTCTTCACGAATCGTCGCGGCCGTAGGTGCCCAGTCCGCGTGCGGCGTCCGGCCGTGCAGGGCAGCAGCACGCAGCGCCCGGTCCAGCGTGACCCAGCACATGACCTTGGTATAGACGTGGTGGCGAGGCGGGCGGCGCGCTTCCCAGATCCCGTGGTCGGGCTCATGCCAGCGGGCCAGCACCGCATGCGCCATTTGCTCCATCAGGAACCAGTGCTCGTCCGGCAGGAATCCGCGCCGCTCCGACAGATCATGGATCAGCTCGGCGATGGGGCCGAACACGTCCAGTTGCACCTGGTGGTCCGCTGCGTTCCCGATCCGTACAGGCCTGGACCCCGCGTACCCCGGCAGGCTCTCCACGATGGCCTCCGTAGACAACGGTGAGCCCGTCACCGAGTAAAGGGGGTGCAGCCATTCCGGGCCGGGGGCGTTGTCCAAGATGCGGCCCAGCCACCGCAGGAACCCGTCCGCTTCCTCCGTGGATCCCAAGGACACCAGCGAGTTCACGGTCATGGATCCGTCGCGCAGCCAGCAGTACCGGTAATCCCAGTTCCGGGTTCCGCCGATTCCTTCCGGCAGGGACGTGGTGGGCGCAGCCAGCACGGCACCGGTGGGCTCGTGGACCAGCGACTTGAGGACCAGCGCGGAGCGCCGCACCAGTGACGTTTTGATGGTGGGCAGCTGCAGCGCTTTTACCCACTCACGCGCAACCTGCCCGACGGCGGCACGACGGTGGGGCTCGCCGGCCGGGTCCGGGGGCGGCGGCTCGGTATCCCCACAGCGCATATTGAGGACCACAGGCCCGTCGCTGAGGGCGACTTCAGCTGTGGCAGTGGCGTAGCGGCCGTCGCTGGTGATGGAGAAGGCGACCCCGGGAGCGGACAGGATGATCGGATCCGAGGTACCAAGGATATGGACCTCGTCGCCGCGGATTTCCATGCTGAACGGTGCGTTGGCATAGTCGGGGCGCGGAGCGAAGACCACGCGGGCCGACCCCGTTCCGGACAACACCCGGACCAGGCTGGTGATCCCCTCCGGGGCGGGTTCCAGGTAGTCCGTCACGGTAACGTCTGCCCAACGGGTTTCCACGATCATGGTGTTGTCCACGTAGCGCTGGGCCAGCACCTGTGACGGTTTCGCCGGTTCGATACTAAAGTGGCCGGCGGGGTCGCCGCCGAGGATATGGGCGAACAGAGAGCCCGAATCGGGCAACGGGTGGCTCATCCAGCAGACCTTGGCATCCGGCGTAAGCAAGGCCGTGGAGCTTCCGTTGCCGATCATCGAGTGTCGTTCCAGGCCCACCGCGTCTTCGCCGAAGAGCCATGCCCGCCGCAGCTCGAACAGCAAGGCCAGCACGTGCGCAAAGGCTTCCGGATCCGGAAGGGTGTGTGCCGCCGTCGTGCTTCCAGGCCCCACATGCAAACCGAGGTCCGGCCCCCGCAAAGTGGCCAGCGCTTTTTCGTCGCTCTCGGCATCGCCCGCATACAGTGCCGCGCTGACGCCCAACCGGGCGCGGAGCTGCTCCAGGGCTTGGCCCTTCGCCGGCTCCTCCACCGTGAGGTCCAGCACCGTTCCGTCGATGATGAAGTAGAGGCCGAATTCGATCGCGATCTTCTGCGAGGCGTACACCGCCCGGTCCACAACCTCGGGCGTGGCCGGCCGGGTGTGGACAGCAACGCCTACGGGCTTTCGGACAACGCTGATGCCCTTCTCGAATCCCACGGCTTCGGTCAACGCTGTAGCTACCTGTTGGAGCAACTGCTCCGTGGCGAGGGAAAGCGTGTAGGCGTAGCCCATGTCGAACTCCACCCCGTGGGAACCCACCAAATGGACCTCGGCCGGAAGCCGGGACACTGCTGCCAGGTCCCGCAAAGACCTGCCGGAAATGATGGCTGCGTGGGTGTTCGGGAGGGCTGCGAGCGCACGGAGCGCCACCGCCGCGCTGTCCAAGGGCAGCGTCTCGGTGGATACTCCCTCCGCCGAGCAGAGCGTCCCGCCGTAGTTGCAGGCCACCAGGAGGCCGGGAACCCTGGCCAGGACCTTAAGCTCCGCGAACAGCTCAGGGGTGATGCCGTTATGCGCGTCGGATTGAAGGACCGTCCGGAGGAGGCCAAGCGGGAGCGATTTCATCAGCAGCGCGGAGTCGGCGACTGATTGATTCAAGTGCGTGGGCATGGCGGATCCTTCCGAAGCGGATAACTACAGTCTCCGCCCGGACGGTTTCGCTTGACTACCTAGTAGATTGCAAACGAGTAAAGCTTTTCCTTGGATTTATGCGGGTGTTTACGCCGGTACCAGGCCAGCTACCTCGGCAAGCAGCTCCACGGACCGCAAACGCTCCGCAGTGCCGATGCTCTGGTGGGCCACGATCAATTCGTCGGCGTCTGCGAACCGGGCGAACTCGTCCAGGTACTCGCGGACAACGTCCTTGGTGCCGACGGCCGAGAACTTCATCATCTGGGCGATGTGCTGGCCCTGCGGGGAGTCGAGGACCATATCCGCTTCGTCATCCGTGAACTCGCGTCCGCCACCGAAGAACAGGGAGACCCGTGCACGCTTCACTGCCAGGTTGATGGCTTGCGCCTCGGCATTGGTGTCCGCCGCCGTGACGTTCACTCCCGCGATCACGTACGGCTCGGACAACTGTTCCGAGGGCTTGAACTCACGCCGGTAAACAGCCACGGCGTCCTGCAGCGCGGCCGGGGCGAAGTGTGAAGCGAAGGCGTACGGCAAACCCAGCTGGGCGGCCAGCTGCGCGCCGAAGAGCGAGGAACCCAGAATGTACAGCGGCACGTTGGTGCCCTTGCCTGGCGTTGCTTCGACACCCTGGATGCGGGTGGGGCCCGTGAGGTAGCCCTGCAGTTCCAGGACGTCCTGCGGGAACCTGTCGGAAGATGTGTGGTCACGGCGCAGCGCACGCATGGTGTTCTGGTCGCTGCCGGGGGCACGTCCCAAACCGAGGTCGATGCGTCCCGGGTGGAGCGTCTCCAAGGTGCCGAACTGTTCGGCGATGGTCAACGGCGAGTGGTTGGGCAGCATCACACCGCCGGCGCCCAGGCGGATGGTGTTGGTGTGCGCGGCGACGTGGGCGATCAGCACGCTCGTGGCCGACGACGCGATGGCGGACATGTTGTGGTGCTCGGCGTACCAGACCCGACGGTAGCCAAGCTCTTCGGCCTTCTGCGCCATGGCGACACTGCCCGCAAGGCTCTCCGCCACCGTCTGGCCCTTCCCGATGGTTGCCAGGTCGAGGATGGAAAGAGGAACAGTCACGGTGAAGCCTTTCGGTACGTTTCGCGGCGCCCGCTTCTGCTTTCCGGGCACTCTAGCGACAACGACGGCGGCACCCGGCTTATTTCTGTGAGTTGCGTCGCGTGCTGTTCGGGCCCGGCCTTTGTGACCCTGTTCGACGCCTGATTAACTGCCGTGAACCCCTGTATCCCAGGGTTTCGGAGCGCTTTGACCACCCTCGCAGGCCTGCCGGATAGTTGCAGCCACGACTACGCATCAGAGCCCTTCGAGGAGAACCCATGGCACGTTTTACCGCCGCATCCGGCATCACCGCGGCGCTGGCCGCCACCGCACTGCTGGGGTTGACGGCATGCTCGGATCCAGGAGCCACGGCAGCCGCGTCAGCGCCGGCGTCGAACGCTTCATCCAGCGCAACCAAACAATTCAACCTGACCCCGCAGCAGGACCGCATCAAAGTGGCCGTGGATTCCGCTGCGGCAGCCTTGGTCCCCGACGCCATCAAAGCCGACGGCAAACTGACCGTGGTGACCACAGGCGGCACTCCCCCATTGAGCACGTTCGCCACTGACAACAAGACGCTGATCGGCAGCGAAGTGGATATCGCCTACGCTGTGGGCGAGACCCTGGGATTGCAGGTCGAGGTGCTGCCGGTTGCATGGGCCGACTGGCCGCTGGGTGTCGAATCCGGAAAGTACGAGGCCGTCCTCTCCAACGTCACGGTCACCGAGGCCCGTAAGGAAAAGTTCGACTTCGCCACCTACCGCAACGACCTCCTGGGCTTCTACGCCAAGGCCGACTCCGACATCTCAACAGTGAAGGAACCCAAGGACGTCGCTGGCAAGCGCATCATCGTCGGCTCGGGCACCAACCAGGAAGCAATCCTGGTGCGCTGGGACGAGGAGAACAAGAAGAACGGGCTGAAGCCGGTTGAGTTCCAGTATTACGACGACGACTCCGCCTCCCAGCTCGCCCTCCAGTCCGGACGTGCGGACCTGACGTTCGGACCCAACGCCTCCGCCGCATACAAGGCTGCCAAGGACGGCAAAACCAAGGAGGTGGGCACCCTTGAGGGAGGCTGGCCCCTGAAGGCCGAAATTGCTTTCACCACCCAGAAGGGCAACGGCTTGGCCGTCGCCGCGCAGGCTGCCCTCAATACCCTCATCAAGGACGGCAACTACGGCAAGATCCTGGACCGCTGGGGACTGTCCTCCGAGGCCATCCCGGCGTCCGAGCTGAACCCGGCAGGCCTGCCCAAGAAGTAGTACCCCACCCAAGCAGGGGACAGCACATGTCGCGATGACCGCTCGAAGGAGCGTTTGCTGTCCCCTGCTTTGGTGCGCCTAGAAGTGGGCGGGGTCCGTGTTGGCGCCGCAGAGAACAACCGCCACGGTCTCGCCGCCGTTCGGTGTGTACGCCCCTGACAGCAGGGCCGCGTAGGCCGCGGCAGCGCCGTGTTCCACCACGATCCTGTGCTTCTCCCACAAGGCACGCCGGGCGTCGACGATGTCCTGGTCCGTGACCAGGACGCTCTCTACCCCGGTCCGGCGGGCGACCCCGAAACCGATCTCGCCGATCCGCCGGGCACCCAGGGAATCGGCGGCAATGCCGGAGACAGCCACATCTACCGGTTCGCCCTGGGCCAGCGCGGTGTGCAGCGTGGGAACCGTCTCCGGTTCGACGCCCACCACATGGGCCCTCCCCTCAACGGCTGCGGCAATGCCGCCCATCAACCCGCCGCCACCTACGGCAACCAGGATGGTATCGACGTCGGGCAGTTCATCCAGCAGCTCAAGGCCGACGCCACCGGCACCCGCCACGATCTCCGGCTGGTCGTACGCGTGGCAATAGACAGCGCCTTTTTCCTCCGCGAACTTCACGGCGGCGGCGTAGGCCTCGGCGTACTCGGCACCGCCTTGGACTACGGTGGCCCCAACGGCGTACAGCTTGTGGACCTTGTTCGCCGGAGCCGATTCGGGGACGAACACGGTGGCGGGAACGCGGAGCTTCGCTGCGGCAAATGCGTTCGCCAGGCCGGCGTTTCCACCGGAAGCCACCACGATGCCGACGCCGGGATCCAATTCACCGTTCTCCCTGGCGGTGAGCAGCCGGTTGAAGGCACCGCGGGCCTTGAACGAGCCCGTGTGCTGCATGTACTCGCACTTGAACCACAAGTGGTACGGCTCCTGGTTCCCGCTTTCCGCAAGGGGCGTGTGCCGCACCCAGCCCGATGTCCGGGCGTATGCTGCTTCTACTTCTTCGCGTGTGACCATTGTGGCTGCACCTTTCGTCAGCTTTCATCCTATGGTTCGGCCGTCCCGCATAGGCTTGATCCATGCCTGACTTTGTCCTCCGCCCCGCCGTAGCCACCGATGCCGCCTGGATTGCCGAGCTTCGCGCCGTGGTGATGCGGCCGGACCTGGAACGCCTCGGACGCTTCGACCCCGTGCGCGTCCGCGAGCGCTTCCTTGCCGCCTTCGAGCCGGAGCAAACCTACGTCATCCATAGCGACGGCGTCGACGCCGGAGTGATCGCGGTCAGGCCCGAAGCGGACGCCCGGTGGATAGAACATTTCTTCATTGCCCCGGCACATCAGGGCAAGGGCCTTGGCGGGGCCGTTCTCCGGCATGTGATGGGCGCATCGGTGGACGAACGCCCCTTCCGCCTGGACGTGCTCCAGGGAAGCCCGGCCCGGCGTCTTTACGAACGGCACGGCTTCGTCCTGGAATCCGAGGACCCCGTCGACGTGTTCATGGTGGCCCCGGGCAACAGCTGACCACGCCTCCCCGGAATGCGGTAACCTCAGCACACACCACGCGGCCATGACGCGATACTTTCCGGGGGGAAAAATGGGGAACTTTCGAGCGCGCTTGTTGATTCGATCGCGTCTGCTAAGACGTGCAACCACTACTGCAATGGCAACGGGTCTCCTGGCATCCGGGCTGGTGGGCGCCGGACCAGCCCTTGCCGACTACCAGCCAACTCCGTACATCGACGGCGTTCCGTACGTTGGGTCCGAGATGCGCCGCCAGTACAACTACGATTACTGGGGTTGCAGGAACCCCGACGGTTCCAGCGACGGCATCACCCTGGAGTGGCTGCGCGACGGTGAGACCCTACCCCAGGAACGCCAGGGAGAAACCCTGAAGGTCCTGCCCGAAGACCAGGGCTCCAGGATCTCGTTGCGTGTCCATCCGTTGACTCCCGGTGAGCCCGGCTGCCCCACAGGCACGCAATTGAGTGCGGAAACCGCGCCGATCAAAGCCTCCAACCGGGCAATGGGCTGGACAGGCAGGGGCAACTTCGAACCCCTGGCCCGGACCGCCGACGGCCGGCTGATCCTGTACCCGCGGACCTACACGTATTACAAGGGCGCCTGCGAGGGACCCTGCCCCGCGTACTGGGGAACATGGGACGAACCCCGGCAGGTAGGGGCGGGCTGGAACATGTTCAACATTGTCTTCTCGCCCGGCGACTTTGACGGCGACGGATTCAATGACCTCCTTGCCAGGAACTCAGCGGGCCAGCTGTTCCTCTACCCGGGTGACGGCGACGGCGGCTGGCTTCCTGCCCGCCAGGTGGGCGCCGGTTGGAACATTTTCGACTCGATCGTGGGTCCCGGGGACTTCAACGGCGACGGCCACAACGACGTCCTTGCCCGGAATCCCGCGGGCGATCTGTTCCTGTACCCCGGAGATGGCGAGGGCGGGTGGCTGGCGCCCGGCAAGGTGGGCTGGGGCTGGCAGGTCATGAACAAGATCATCACCAGCGGCGACATGAACGGCGATGGCACAGTGGAGATCTTCGGCCGCGACCACAGCGGCGGCCTCCAGCTGTACCCCACCGACGGCCAGGGCGGCTGGGGTGTTCCCGCGTTCATGGGCAGCGGCTGGAACACGTTCCGGGATGTGTCGGGCCTGGGCAGCTTCGCTCATCAGAAGTACAACAACCTGGTTGCCATCAACCAGAACGGCGATCTTGTCCTGTACTCCACAGGCGCTGCCACCACAGGGCTTTATGGTCCTTACGGCCCGGTCGGCAACGGTTGGGACGTGTTCCGGGAACTGCTCTAGCGGTCCATTAGAGGGACTGCCCCCACACCGTCAGCTGGAGCTTCACCGTCGCGCGGGCATCATCCCCGCCCTCCGATGCGGAATTCTGCTGGATCATTGCCAGGAGCAGGCGGAACACGCCCCGCGTTTCCGGGGTTTTTCGCCGGCGCCAACGGAATGATCCAGCAGAATATGCACGCTTCATCAGGAACGCACGGGCGTTTCCAGGCCCAGGTTTTCGCGGAGCGTGGCGCCCCGGTACTCCGTGGGGTACACGCCCCGGTCCTGGAGTTCGGGCACGAGGTGGTTCACGATCTCGTCCAGGCCGGTGGGGATGAGCCATGGCGAAATGTTGAAACCGTCCACGGCACCAACCCTGGCGTATTCGGCGAGGTGGTCGGCGACGGCGGTGTAGGAACCGGTAAAGGTGGCATCGATGCGTGCCGTCTTTGAGGTGACGAACTGCCGGATGCTCAAGCCCTTGTCCTTGGCCTCGGCCCTCCACTGATCGGCAAGTTGCCGTGCTTTGGCACCGTGGAATCCGCTGCCACGGGTTTCGGACGTTTCCTCCACCACAGGATCGATCTCCGGGAGGGGACCATCGGGATCGTAGGAGGAAAGCTCGCGGCCCCAGAACTGTTCCAGGTAGGCAATCGCCTGCTGGGGTCCGATCTGCAGGCTCCGGACCCAGGCCTTTTTCTCCTGGGCTTCCTGGTCCGTTGCGGCAAGGATGAATTCGCTGGCAGGCATGATCTGCACCGCGTTCGCACCCCGTCCAGCGGCTACGGAACGGGAAACGATGTCGCGCCGGAACTCGACGGCGTCATCGAACTTGGGGTGTGCGGAGAAGATGACGTCCGCTTGCCGGGCAGCGAAGTCGCGGCCCTCGGGTGAGTCGCCGGCCTGGAACAGCACGGGCCGGTACTGGGCACTGCGGGGCAAGCGCGGGGTGACGTCCACGGTGTAGTGCTGCCCTTGGTGCACCACCCGGCGTGCGGGGCCGGTGGGCGTTTCCCAGGAGTCCCAGATCCGCTTGGCGGTTTCGACGAAAGCCTCGGCGTGCTTGTAGCGATCGGCGTGGTCAAGGTAGCCGCCACGGCGGAAGTTTGCCCCGGTCCAGGCGTTGTCCGTCGTCACCACGTTCCAGGCTGCCCGCCCGCCGGAGATGAGGTCCAGCGAGGACAAGCGGTGTGCAAGGTCTGCGGGGTCGTTGTAGGTAGTGTTCTGCGTAGCCACCAGGCCGATGTTCTTCGTCACGGACGCCAAAGCAGCGAGCATGGTCTGGGCATCGGGCCGTCCGGCGACATCCAGGGCATGCGGGCGCCCGAGGTGTTCGCGGAGCCGCAGCCCTTCCCCCAGGAAGAACGCGGCGAACTTGCCACGCTCAGCCGTTTGCACGATGTGGCGGAACGATTCGAAGTCGGTCTGGGAACCGGATTCGGCCGCTTTCCAGATGGTGCCGGAGTTGACGCCCTGGAAGAAGATACCGAACTGGATCCGGCCGCTCGGCTGGAAGATATCGCGTGTCATGCTGGTCCCTGCTTTCCTGCGGCGACGGCCGCGGCAGGTGTCGAATAGCGGCTTTGGGGGCGCTCCAGGCCGAGTACATCGCGGAACGTCCCATCCAGGACGGGCCGCCGCAATGAACCCCGGCGCCGGAGCTCCGGGAGGACCAGCCGTGACAGTTCCGCCAGCTCCACCTCCAGGGCCGCAGGGTGGAGGCGGATTCCGTCGGCCTCGGCGAGCAGCACCTCAAGGAGCTCGATGAGTCCATCGGCGGGGCCGGTGTAACGCGCCCGTTCGCTGTCGGACAGGGCCGCCTCGGGTGAGGCCACCGGGCGTGAGGCCGCGCTTTGCCCGCGTGCGTCCAGGATGACGTCGAGCTCCGCCACGATCGCCACCGAGCCGCCCAGCCGTGCGCGGACATCCCGGATTTCGGCAGTCAGCAGCTCGGGCGTCGGCGCGGACACCAGGACAGCGTCCACCGCCTCAACCGGAACCTGGCCTTCGCCCACCAGCTTCGCAGCTGCCAGCACGGGCAACTGGCCTTGCAGGGGCCTGGGGATGATCGACGGTCCCTTCACGGAATACGGCGTGCCACTGAAGTCAGCCGGGGTTTCAAAATCCACGTAGTGAAGCTTGTCGACGTCCAGGTAGCGCCCGGTGGCGACATCGCGGATCACGGCGTCGTCTTCCCAGGAATCCCAGAGCCGGCGGCCTGCTTCGATCGAGGCGGCAGCTTCCTGTGCAAGAGCGTTACCCGTGACAAAGGAACGTCCGACGGCGGCAGCGGCCTCGGGCGACTCCGCCGCCGTGGCAATCCACCCGGCCCTGCCGCCGGACACGTAGTCCAGGCTGGCAAGCTGTGTGGAAATGTGGAACGGCTCCGTATATACAGTGTCTACCTCGGGGACCACGGCGATGGTCCGTGTGATTGGTCCGGCAAAGGCCGCCCGTTGCAGGGCGTTCGCGCGACCGGCTTCCGGGGTGTCCTTGAAGGTTGCCGCGTGGAAGCCCGCGGACTCGGCGTCGAGGACGGCGCGGGCAAGGTTTGCGTACCCGGCACCATCGAGTTCAATGGCCAGGAACCCGGCCTTCTTGGCAATGCTCACTTCTGGTCCTGACGTTCGTAGGGAATCTTCTCGCCGGCTTCAATGGCCACCGGGAGCCGGTTTTCGGCGGGAGGCAGCGGGCAGGTCGCAAGGTCTGTGTAGGCGCACGGCAGGTTCACTGCCCGGTTGAAATCGAGCCGCACCGAGCCATCGGCGGCCGGAACCACGGACAGCGAGCGGTTGGCCGCGTACGTGGTCTTGCCGGAGGTCTGGTCGGTGAACAGCACGGACAGGGAACCCGGGGCATGCCCGTTGAAGGCTGTCAGCGCGAGTTCCTCGCCGGCCAGCTTGAAGCGGATCTCGCCCGGGGCTTCGTACACGTGCTGGATGCCTTCGACGGCGGCACCCACCGTGGTGGGCCGCGGGACCTCGAACGGGACAAAGGTACCGGCCACGGCGAAGGCAGCATTGGGCGTGTACGCCGGAGTGCCCTGGTACTGACGCAGGAGCGCGTTTTCCGGGTTTCGGGGACGCACGATGTACTCGCCGCCGCGCTTGGCAACCTCGATCACGGTGTCTCCTGATACCAGGTTGATGCCGCCGCGTTCCTCAATGGGTCCCAGCTCGAGGACCGTCCCGTTGTTCAGCTCGACACCGTCCTGCTGCAGGCTTTCGCCCGGTTCCAGGACAACACGCACGACGTCGGCGTCCACACTCCAGGTGCCGGGGGCACCTTCCAGCCGGGTCGCGTCGCCGGTCAGCCAGTGCAGGTGGGTCACGGCGAGGAAGCCGTGCGGGTGGGCACGGTGACGCTCATGGGCGTCGTGCCATTCCTGCCATTCCTGGTCAAAGGCTTCGAGGCCGGAGGCGGTGTTCGTGGCGCTGTCAGTTTGCGTAGACATGGGCGTTGTCCGTCCTGTTGAAGGCGTGGTCTGCGGTTACGGTTGCTGCGGCGTCGGGTTCGGTGGCGCCGGCGAATTCCGGGCGGCCGCCGAAGGGATCGTCGGATTCCCACAGGGTTGTCGGTGCGGACGCCCGGACTGCGGGAATGACGTCCAGGGCGAAGCGTTCCAGTATCTCCAGCTGCTGTTCGAACGGCAGTGTGGTGGGCAGGGAGATCGACTGGAGATCGTGGTTGTACAGCGAGTGGTAGCTGAGGATCTTGTCGATTACCTGCTCCGGGCTGCCTACCAGGGCCGGTCCCTCTGCCACGGCGTGGTGGATATCCCGGAACGGTGTGTTGTTGCCCGGAACGTTGCGCCCGGCAGTGAGTCCTTCGTAAACCGGGCCGTATTGCCGGATGGCTTCCTGGGTGGTGTCCGCGATGAACACACCGCCGGCACCGCTGCCCGAGCCGAGGTACTGATGCCGGGGATCGTGCCCGTGGCGCTCGTACTCTTCGCGGTAATGGTCGATCAGGACTTTGTAGTTCCCGCGCGGCTGGATGGCGTTGGCCGTGAACAGGGGATCGCCCCATTTGGCGGCGAGCGCAGCGGACGTCAGGGTTGTAGCCGAGCCGTGCCAAATCCGGGGCGACCCCGCGAAGGGGCGGGGCGTCGTCGTGGTTGGCTCGGTCAGGGCGGGCCTGAAGCGGCCCGACCACGTGACGCTTTCCTTGCGCCACAGCGTACGCAGCAGCGCGTACTTTTCCGCGAGCAGGTCCCACTGGTCATCGAGGGACAGCCCGAACAGCGGGTACTGCAGGACCTCGTTGCCCTTGCCGATCACGAGCTCCAGGCGTCCGCGGCTCAGTTGATCGATAGTGGCGTAGTCTTCCGCCACCCGCACGGGATCCAGCACGGAGAGTACGGTGACTCCGGTCTGGAGGCGGATCCGGGTGGTGACGGCGGCAATCGCGGCGAGGACCGTCGTCGGGGATGACGAGACGAACTCGCCGGCGTGGCGCTCACCCACGGAGAAGCTGTCGAAACCGAGTTCCTCCGCGCGGCGAGCCGTCTCCACCACCTGGTTGAGCCGATCGGCAGTGGAGACGATCTCCCCCGTCACCGGATTCTTCAGGTGCGGGATGATGTCGAGGACTTGGAACTTCACTTTCCCGTCCCAAAAGTGGCTTCCGTGACGGTCTTGGACTGCGGCACGGCTTCTTCGGAAAGTCCCCAGCGTTCCAGGACCTTGCCGTACGAGCCGTCCTTGATGGTGGAGTTCAGGGCTTCGGTGATGGCCGGAGCCAGGCCGTTGCCCTTGAGGGTGGTGGCTGCCACCAACGTTTCGGAGGGCCATCCGGCGTTGACCTTGCCAACTACCTTGAGGTCGTCGCGGGTGTTCTCGCGATAGGTCACCGAGGGGTACGGAGCGAGGTTCAGGTCGGTGCGGCCGGACGACAACGCCAGGATGGTGTCGGCGTCGGAGGAGTAGTACTGAAGGGTGGCGGGAGCCTTGCCCTTCGCTTCGAGCTCCTTGTTCCAAGCCAGCAGGATCTTCTCCTGGTTGGTGCCGGAGCCCACGGAGATCTTCAGGCCGGAGATGTCATCCGAGCCCTTGATGTCGTAGCTGGAGCTCTTCTTCGCTTCGAAGCCCATGAACGCGGCACGGTACGTGGAGAAGTCGAACAGCTTCACGCGGGCGGCGTTGATGCCCACGTTGGAGAAGACGGCCTCGAAGTCACCGGACTGGGTCTTGAGCGGCCAGTTCTCCCACGACGTCACCTGCAGGTCCAGGTCCAGGCCGAGCTTGTCGGCGACGAGCTGGGCGATATCCACTTCCACGCCGATCGGCGTTTTGTCGTCGGTGGCGTGGAAGGACAGCGGTATGGAGCCGGCTGTGGTGGCAACGGTCAGCTTGCCGTCCTTCGCGATGGCTGCGGGTACCGCTGCGGCCGCCGTCGTGTCCTTCTCACCCCGGATCCGGTTCTGGTCCACGGAGGTGTTGTAGACGATTCCGTTCTTGGCGGCTTCGGATTCGGGCTTTGCTGCCGACGCTCCAGGATCGGAGCACCCCGCCAGCGCAGGAAGCACGACGGCGGGAAGTACAGCAAGTGCCAGGAGCCGGCTTTTGGTTGAGCGCGGTTTTGTTTCATGAGCGGCGAAGCCGTGGGCGGTGCGAAGCATGGAGGGTGTCCTAGATGTTGAAAGCTGGTTCGATGACTTTGGAGAAGAAGCTCCGGGTGCGTTCCTCGCGGGGGTTGGCGAAGATGTCCTGGGGTGTGCCGGACTCGACGATCAGGCCGTCGTCCATGAACACCACGGTGTCCGCGACGTCCCGGGCGAAGCCCATCTCGTGGGTCACGACGATGAGCGTGGTTCCGGACGTGGCGAGTTCCCGGATAACGTCGAGGACCTCGTTGACCAGCTCCGGGTCCAACGCGGACGTCGGCTCGTCGAAGAGCAGGATCTTGGGATCGAGTGCCAACGCCCGGGCGATGGCAACGCGTTGCTGCTGGCCGCCGGAGAGCTGGCGGGGGTAGGCGTCGGCGCGGTCTTTCAAGCCCACCCGGTCCAGGAGCTCCAAACCGCGCTTCCGGGCCTCGGCCTTGGAACGCTTCTGGGCCACGATCGGCGCTTCGATGACGTTCTCCAGTGCCGTGAGGTGCGGGAAGAGGTTGAAGCTCTGGAACACCATGCCGATGTTGGTGCGCTGCTTGAGGATGTCCTTCTCACGGAGCTCATGGAGCTTGTTGCCGCGGACCTCATAACCCACCAGTTCGCCATCGATGGTGATGTAGCCGCCGTCCACCTTTTCCAGGTGGTTGATGGTCCGGAGCAGGGTGGACTTGCCCGAACCGGAGGGGCCCACGATCACCGCGACGCCGCCCGGCGGAACCGACAGTGATACGCCTTTGAGGACCTCGGTGGCGCCGAAGGACTTACGGACGTTGGTGATATCCACCTGTCCGCGGGTCGCTTGCCGGTCAGCAGAGGCGGGCCGGGCCGCCGTCGTGCCGGCTGACGCGGCAGCCGAAGTTTCAGCCGGAGCCTCGTCCGCGGCCTGTGCTGTCGTCTTGGATTCTTTGCGTGCGGCGATGGTGCTCATCGGGCGTCCTTCGTGGGAGAGGCAGCAACATGGGTAGCGAAGAATTTCCGCGCTTTCTGCAGCGGGGTAAGCGGCAGGTTCCGGACGGCACCCTTGGAGAAGTGGCGTTCGATGTAGTACTGGAAAACGCTCAGTACCGAGGTGATCACGACGTACCAGAGCGTCGCCACGAGGAGCAGCGGCAGCACCTGCTGGGTCCGGTTGTAGATGACCTGGACTGTGTAGAACAGCTCGGAGTAAGCCAGGACGTAAACGATCGACGTGCCCTTGACCAGGCCGATGATCTCGTTGAAGGCGTTGGGCAGGATGGCACGCATGGCTTGCGGCAGCACGATCCTGGTGTTCCGCTGCCACGCGGGAATGCCCAGCGCGGAGGCCGCTTCCAGCTGGCCCTGGTCCACGGAGAGGATGCCGCCGCGGATGATCTCCGCGGAGTAGGCAGCCTGGTTCAAGGTGAGCCCCAGGACTGCTGCAGCGAACTGGCTGATCAGCGTAGTGGTCTGGGCCTCGAAGAAGCGGACGTCCGTGAACGGGATGCCCAGGCTGATCTTCTCGTAAAGGTAGCCAAGGTTGTACCAGAGCAGCAGTTGGACCAGCAGCGGAGTCGACCTGAAGATCCACGAAAAGGTCCACGAGACAGAAACCAACAGCGGGGACGCCGACAACCGCATCAGGGCCAGGATGAACCCCAGGACGAATCCCAGGACGCCTGAGATGGCCGTGAGCTTGAGGGTTTCCACCAGGCCGTTGACTACGGATTGTGCCGTGAACCATTCGGCCACCACCCCCCACTCCCAGCGGGGGTTGGTCACAAGGGACCATGCGATGGCGGCCACGCCGGCGGCCACCACCACTGTGCCCACCCAACGCCAGGGATGACGGGCAGGAACCAGCTTGTACTCGGAATAATCCGGGGTGGGCGGTGCAGTGTCCGCCGTGGCAGGCGGTGCGATTGCACTCATGCGCCACCTCATTTCAGATCGGTTGTTGTCTATCGGATGGCTGCCAATCTATGGGCGTGCGAAACCCCGCAGCAAGGCGGGAATTTGCACTTCTTCACTGGACTTCGCGGGGCTTCGCCGGGGTTCTCACGGCGTCACAATCATCGTCATGCAGGGCCATATGAGTCGCTTCGTTGCGTGGGTTGACGGTGCGTGACGCATGGTGAACGGCGGTTACCGGCGCCTCGACCCATGCACCCAAAGCTCCCTAGATTGGGCATCACCAACCACTGCATTCCAGGAGATCCCATGCCGTCACGAGTTCCCGCCATCGCCTTCATTGGCGGCGGCCCGCGCACGGCCGGCGTCCTGGAACGGTTGGCCGCCAACCGGCCCGGCCTGTTCGAGGGTCCCCTTCACCTCCACGTCATTGAGCCCTACCAGCCAGGCTCCGGGCGGATCTGGCGCTATGACCAGAGTCCGGGGTTGCTGCTGAACTCCACCGCAGCCGATGTCACCATGTTCACTGACGAGTCCGTGACGTGCGAGGGGCCGTCCGTACAAGGACCGGGACTGTCCGCCTGGGCCGCCGGAGTACTTGATGGCAGCATCCGTGATGTTCCTCCTTTGGAACCGCACCTGCTCGCCCAGCTGCGCTTGCTGACCCCGGCGTCGTTCCCCACCCGGCAGCTCCAGAGCAAATATCTGGAGTGGTTCTTCGGCCGCGCCGTGAGCGCACTGGGCCCCGAAACAACGGTGACGGTGCACCGCGACACAGCCACCGGCGTCGAACGTTCCGACGCTGACAGGCACAGCGTGCGGCTGGCCTCCGGCGGCGAGGTTGTTGCCGACGTCGTGGTGTACTCGCTGGGCCACACGGATTCCCTTGTTGACCGCGAGTCTGCCCGCCACAGCGACTTCGCTGCCCGGCACGGCGGCTTCCACGCCCCGCCGTCGTACACCACGGATGTCGACTACTCCGGGATCGAGGCCGGTCAGGACGTGATCGTCTCCGGCATGGGACTGGCGTTCGTGGACCTGCTGGTGCTGCTGTTCGAGGGCCGCGGGGGCCGCTTTGAAGAACGGCCCGACGGCGGACTCGACTACGTGCCTTCCGGCGCCGAACCGCGGCTCTGGGCGGGGTCGCGACGCGGCGTGCCCTACCACTCCAAGATCTCCTCGACCCTGCGCAGCCCTGTGGAGCGTCCGCGATACTTCACCGCCGAAGCCATCGGCGCCCTGCTGGCCGGGCATCACGAGCTGGATTTCCGTACCCAGCTGTGGCCGCTGATCGCCAAGGACGCAGGTTACGCCTACTACCGCGAGCTCTTCACCGGCTACCCTGAGCGGGTCCTGGGCACCTGGGCCGCCTTTGAAGCCCGGTTCGATGCTCTCGACTGGTACAGCCCGCAGCGCGAAGAACTGGTGGCGGTCTCCGTGCGGGACGCTGCCCTGCACCTCGACTTCGAAAAACTGGACCACCCGCTCAGTGGCTGCGCGTTCGCCGATCACGACTCGGTACAGCGTTCAGTCGCCGCCTATATCCAGCGGGACCTGGACCTGCGGACCGGCCCGGACCATTCCGAGACCCTGGCCCTGTTCACCGCATTATTGTTCGTCTACATGGACCTCGGCCGGCTTGTCCCGCAGGAGCGGCTGAACGCACGGTCCCAGCAGTCCATCCATGGGTGGTGGCACGGCTTCTTCAGCTTCGTGGACTCAGGGCCGCCGTCGCACCGGCTCCGGGAGATGCTCGCCCTGCACAGGGCCGGGTTCTTGAAATTCCTGGGCCCCGGCATGTGGGTACGGGCCGATGATTCCGTGGGCCGCTTCGTGGCGGGGTCCTTCCAGTCGCCCGTGGTGGTGGATGCATCCGCCTACATCGAGGCGCGCCTGCCTTCCGCTTCCGTGGAACGTTCGGCGAATCCCGCTTTGGCGGACCTGCACGACGCCGGATGGGGCACCGAGCAGCGGCTGCTCACTTCCGAGGGCCCACACTCCACCGGGAAACTCCTGATCTCCGGGAATTACGAGGTATTGTCCCCTGTTGGTACACCACAGAATGGTTTGTTTGCCGTGGGGCCGTGGACCTCGGGCTGGGGTGCCGGAGCCTTTGCACGCCCCAACACCAACGCGGCCCCGTTCCGGGAGAACGACGCCCTCGCGCGCAGGATCCTGGCCACGGTTGCTGCCACGTTGGAGGGAGCCGGCGCGAGTGCCCCGGCCTCGGCTCCAGCGCCCCATCCCAACTAGGGGACAGCAAACGTCGCACTGAACCGCCATGACAGCAGCTGCTGTCCCCCACTTGGGTTCCACCTACGAAAGGCCAGACATGACAACAACGCCAACCCTGCCGACGTCGGGCCTTACCGTCCTCAGCCTGCCCATGCGCGATCCCCGCGTCCGCCCGCTCCTGGACGAGCTCGCCGTCGAATACAACACCCGATACGGTGACCTGTTCAGCAGCGAGGGCGCAGCCGAGGAATTGAACCGCTACCCGGCAGAGGAATTCGCGCCGCCGCACGGAGCGCTCATCATCATCCAGGAAAACGGTGAATCCGTGGCCGGTGGCGCCTTCCGCCGCTACGACGAGCACACGGCCGAGCTCAAGCGGATCTGGACCCACTCCGCCCACCGCAGGCGCGGACTGGCTCGCCTGGTCCTGGCCGAACTCGAAAACGAAGCCCGTCGGCGCGGCTACCGGAAGCTGTACCTGACCACCGGTCCACGCCAGCCCGAGGCGAAGAATCTGTACCTCGCCACGGGTTACAAAGCCCTGTTCGACCTCGCCGCGGACCCCGAAGACATCAAGCATTTGGCCTTCAGCAAGGATCTTGCCAAGCCCAGCTAAGCTATGCGCATGGCCAACGAACCCAAAGCAACAACTGCTGAGAAACTCGCCACCATCCAGCAGGGTTACACTCTGCAAGGTGCCACCATCGAGCTGGGTGCCGCGATCGTGGACGGTGAAGTCCACAAGGAAGCCCAGGTCCGCCTGCCCCTCGCCATGATGAACCGCCACGGCCTTGTGGCAGGCGCTACCGGCACCGGCAAGACGGTGACGCTGCATATGATCGCCGAACAACTCTCGACGGCGGGCGTCCCGGTTTTCCTCGCGGACATCAAGGGTGATCTGTCCGGATTGGCGACGCCGGCCACCGGCAGTGAAAAGCTGACGGCACGTACGTCCTCGCTCGGCCAGGACTGGCAGGCCAAAAACTTCCCGGTCGAGTTCCTTTCGCTCGGCGGAGACGGCAACGGCATTCCGGTCCGGGCCACCATTACCTCGTTCGGGCCCATCCTGCTCTCCCGCATCATGGACCTCAACGACACCCAGGAGTCCAGCCTCCAGCTGATCTTCCACTTCGCGGACCAGAAGAACCTTGAACTGATCGACCTCAAGGACCTCCGCGCCGTGATCCAGTTCCTGACCTCGGACGAAGGAAAGGCCGAACTCGCCGAACTGGGCGGGTTGTCGAAGGCCACCGCCGGTGTCATCCTCCGCGAGCTGGTCGGCTTGGAAGCGCAGGGCATGGAGAAGTTCTTCGGCGAACCCGAGTTCGACACCGCCGAACTGCTCCGCACAGCACCGGACGGCCGCGGTGTCATCAGCTGCCTGGAACTGCCCACGCTCCAGACCAAGCCCCTCCTGTTTTCCACGTTCCTCATGTGGCTCTTGGCGGACCTTTTCGAGGACCTCCCCGAAGCCGGAGACCTCGACAAACCCAAGCTCGTGTTCTTCCTGGACGAGGCCCACCTGCTGTTCAACGACGCCTCCAAAGCCTTCCTCGACGCCATCACCACCACCGTCCGGCTGATCCGTTCCAAGGGCGTGGGTATCTTCTTCGTCACCCAGACCCCCAAGGATGTCCCGGCCGATGTCCTGGGCCAGCTGGCCAACCGCGTGCAGCACGCCCTGCGCGCCTTCACCCCCGAGGACGCCAAAGCCTTGAAGGCCACCGTGTCCACCTTCCCTGTCAGTGACTACGACCTCGAAGAGACCCTGACGTCAGCCGGCATTGGCGAGGCCGTCATCACCGTCATGAACGAAAAGGGCGCCCCCACGCCTGTGGCGCTGACCCGGCTCCGTGCCCCCGAGTCGGTCATGGGCCCCAGCGCCGACGATCTCATCAAGAGCACCGTCGCAGCGTCCCCGCTCCTGGCGAAGTACGGGACAGCTGTGGACAACCTCTCGGCCTACGAGAAACTCAATGGCCGGGCAGCCGCACCGACAGGCGATGCCGCACCGGGGCTGCCGCCCGTGCCGTCTTCCGGTACGCCCGTTGGAACATCCCAAGCGGACATAGACGCCGAAGCCCGCCGCATCGAGGAAGAGATCCTGGGACGGCCCAGTTCACGCCCGTCCACTTCAACCACCGACTCCTTCCCGGCGCCACCCGCTCCCCAGCCTGTCCCCCAGCAAGCACCACCACAGGACAGCGGCATGTTCGGCGACATCGCCGGAGCCCTTGGCGGCGCACTGGGCGGTGGCCTCAAGAGCATGGTCCGATCCATGGGAACGCAGCTGGGCCGGGACCTCATGCGCGGAGTTTTTGGTACGTCCTCACGTCGCCGGCGCTAGCTTCGCCAGCCTGGTGGAACCACGACGCCGGGTGGCAGCGACGCCTGCTGCCGCCCGCCGTCGGGCTTCTCCAGACGGCTGATAAAACGTCATAACGGGTACCTCCTGCACGGCGTGGGCTGTTGCGGCAGGTAACGTAAAGGGCGTGCAGTTGAGTCAAGCGTTCGTCAAGACCGCAGCCGGATGGCTGCTCGGTCTGATGCTTGCTGTCGTCGGCGCGATCGTCTGCATCAACCTGGTGGGCTCTTCCGTGGCCAGTCCGCAGCAGCCCGTCAAGGAGTATCTGCAGGCGCTCCAGGACGGCAAAGGCGAAGAAGCCCTGGGCCTCCTGCGGGCCAAAGTGCCCAGCGCCAACGCGGCCATGCTCGACGGCACGGCCCTCCAAACCGCCGCTTCCAAGTTGTCGGACGTCCATGTGGGGAATCCCGAGTCCCGCAGTGCAAACCGGGTAGCCGTTCCCGTGGACTACACCTTGGACGGCAGCCGGCTCCACACGGAATTCCTCATGGAACGAACCGGTACGCAGTGGCTGTTCTTCGGGAAGTGGGCGTTCGTGCCCACCACCCTGCCCACCATTGATGTGACCGTGGTGAACTCCAGCGAAGCCACCCTCAACGGCGTTCCCGTCAACATGCCCAACGGCCGCAACACGTTTGCCGTGTTCTTCCCGGGCAAGTACGAGGCCAGCCTTAACGGTACTTATTTCGAAGCTCCCGCAACCTCCGCGCTCGTCACAACGCGCGACGGCGGACAGGCACCCCTGAACCTGCAGACCCGGTCCACCAAAGCCATGAACGATGCCGTGGCTGGGAAAGTGCGCGAATTCCTGGACACCTGCGCAGCCCAGGCCACCGAACAGCAGCGCCTGCAGCCCGACTGCCCGTTCTACCACGTCAGCAATGCCCGGGTAGTGGACGGCACCATCAAGTGGGCCATCACGGAGTATCCCAAGATCACCATTGAACCGTTCAGCGGCAAATGGGTTGTTGCTCCGTTGAACGGCAAGGCTACGCTGACCGCCCGGGAGGTCAACCTGTTCACGGGACTCGTGAACGACCTCAACGTGGAGCACGACTTCAGCTTCACCACCCAGTTGGATGTCAGCGGCGACACTGTGACGGTTACACCCCTGCTGACGTTCTAGCCTGCGGGAAAAACCCGGCGGTTTTGTAGTGCTTTTTGGTACTGCAGGGCTGGTTTTTGGTACTGCAGGGCTGGCGCCGCCAGCGTAGTGGCACGCGGCCTTTGGGGATCGGGTCCCGGTGAAAAGCAGAACGGCCCGCCTCCTGCCCGGTGTGGGAGGAGACGGGCCAGCTGCGTGGGGTTTAGTCCATGCCGCGGAGGTCCAGCACGAGCTCAGACTCCCCGTCGGCCTGCAGGACCACCGGAATGCCCCAATCCTGCTGGTACAGGTGGCAAGCGGCGTGGTCCGGGATTTCGCCGTCTTCGGTTTCCGGTCCATCACAGGCGGCCGCGCGGGCCGTGATGTGCAGGATTCCTTCGGGGACATCCGCCGACAATTCAAGCGTGCGCAGGAGACCCACCGAGGTCCCGCCTCCGGAAACCAGGAGCTCGGGCGGTGTGGAGGAAATCTTCATCTGGGTGGGATCGCCCCAGCGGTCATCAAGCTTTTGACCGGTGGGAGCCTTGAAGCGAACGGCCAGCTCAAGGGTTCCGGGCGTGACCGGGCTCTTGGGGCGGTGCGTCTGCGATGCGCCCTCGTCCACCTGTTGGGCTTCCTTGGGGATCGGTACCAGGACCAGCTGGTGCTTATTCGATTCCACCACTACCAGCAACGGATCGCTGCCTTCCACCTGGACCACCACGACGTCGCTCGGCTCAGCGAGGCCCCGGGCCAGGGTGGAGACGGACTTGGTGGCGGGGTCGTAGCGGCGCACAGACCCGTTGTAGGTATCGGCGATGGCCACGGAGTTGTCCGGAAGCACAGTCACGCCCAAAGGGTGCTGCAAGCGGGCTTCCGCGGCTTCACCATCACGGAAGCCGAAATCGAACAGGCCCTTGCCTACTGCGGTTTCCACGGTCACGCCGGAATCGCTGACCACCAGGCGGCGCAAGGACGATGTCTCCGAGTCAGCTACCCAGATGTTGTCTTCGCCGTCGATTGCCAGGCCGGAGGATTGTGCGAACCAGGCTTCCTCGGCTTTGCCGTCCAGCAAACCTTCAAGACCGGAGCCGGCCAGGATGGAGACCTCATTGGCCAGGGGGTCGAAAGCGAAAATCTGGTGTGTGCCGGCCATGGCGATGACCACCTTCTGCAGCTTTTCGCTCCAGACCACATCCCACGGCGAGGAAAGGGACACTTCCGTGCCGCGCCCGAGCGCTCCAACATCCAGGGCGTCCCCGGCGAAGTCAGCCGGACCGTCGTCGTGGTGTTCAGACCAGGTACCGGCGCCGGAGTCGGTGACACGGGCGGGGCCGGTGTCCAGGAGCCGCTGCACGCCGTTGCCTGCGATCGTCTGGACGTATCCCGAGCTGAGGGTCACGCCTCGGAGGCGGTGGTTGACGGTGTCGGCCACCACGGCGTCGTAGCCGAGCTTCCAGGCCAACTCCGACGGCAAAAGGGTAACGCCCTGGGGTTCGTTGAACCGGGCAATTTCCGATTGCCCGTCCAGGTAGCCCTTGGTGCCGGACCCGATGATCCGCTCCACGGTCTCCAGATCCGGGCGCAACTCCACCAAACGGTGATGGCCGGAATCCACCACCAGGTAGTTTCCGTTGGCGAGCTGGGTTGCCTTACCGGGGAACCGCAGAGTGCCCGACGTCGGCACAGGGGCTACGTACGGACCGTCACCGCGGTGGAGGGTCCCCTTGGCTTCATGTTCAGCGACGAGTTCTTCGAGCAGGACGGCGAGGCCGTCTGCGTGGCCCTCGCCGGAAAGGTGGGCCACAATGTAGCCCTCGGGGTCCACTACCACCAGCGTGGGCCAGGCACGGGCGGTGTACGCCTTCCAGGTGGCCAGTTCGGGGTCATCCAGCACAGGGTGGTGGATTTCGTAGCGTTCGACGGCTGATGCCAAAGCGACAGGATCTGCCTCGTGCTCGAACTTGGGCGAATGCACGCCAACGGTTACCAGGACGTCCGAGTACTTTTCTTCCAACGGACGCAGCTCGTCGAGAACGTGCAGGCAGTTGATGCAGCAGAAGGTCCAGAAGTCGAGAAGCACGATCTTGCCGCGCAGGGACTCGAGGTCCAAGGACTTCCCACCGGTGTTGAGCCAGCCGCGGCCCTCGAGTTCGGAGGCCCGGACCCGGTGTTGGGTACGTACGGTTTCGCTCATCAGCGTCCTTCCAGCTTGGTGTTCGGGTCGGTTTGCCCGGAATTGTCGTTCGTGGGGCGCTCGGCCGGGGCTGTTGTGGTCGCCCTGGCTGTGCGGCTTGCAAGCTTGGCATCACGCTCAGCCAGCCGGGCAAACATATCGTTGTAAGCACTGAGATCGGCGTCGTTATTCCTGTCGGCCGCACGATCCACCCGGCGCTTCTCCCGTTCGTCGGACCGGGACCACATCACTGCCACGCCGATGGCCACCAGCAGCGTGGGGATTTCGCCGATGCCCCAGGCAACGGCGCCGCCCAATTGTTGGTCTCCCAGGGCCGAGGGGCCCCAGGCGCGGCCGAGGTTGCCGAAGTAATCCGCAGCGAGCAGGCCGGTGCCACCCATGATGGATACGCCAAAGAACGCGTGGAAGCCCATGGTTGCCAGAAGGAGCAGCAGCCGCATCGGGTACGGTGCACGGCGTGGCAAAGGATCGCTGCCGATCATGCTCAGGACAAAGATGTACCCGGTCAGCAGGAAGTGGAGGTTCATCAACTCATGGCCCACGTGCTCACGCATGGCCAGACCAAAAAGGTCCGAGTAGTAGAACAAGACGATGGAACCCGCGAAGTTTGCCGCCGCGAACAGGGGGTGCGTGACCACTTGGGAGAACCTGGAGTGTACAAACAGGAGCAGCCATTCCCGCAGGCCACGGGAGCCATGGGTACCTTCACCCCGGGACGGCAGGGCCCGAAGGGCCAGCGTCACCGGAGCGCCGAGAACCAGGAAGATGGGAGCCACCATAGTGAGGGCCATATGGTCCACCATGTGCGCAGAGAACAACACCCGGCCGTAGACAGCGGGCGGGCCGGACGTGATGTAGGTCAGGACCACCAGGCCGATCATCCAGTTCACCGTCCGGAAAACGGACCACTGGTCGCCACGGCGCCGGACCTTGACGATGCCCATGATGTAGGAGACGGCGCCAAACAACGCCACGCCTACCCACAGCCAGTCAAAGCGCCATTCGGTCAGCCAGCGCGAAGGGGTGAGTTCCGGCGGCAGCTCGTATCCGGAAAGGATGAACGACGGCGACGCGTCCGGTGCGTAGGTGGTGGGCTGCGGCGGAGCCGAGCGTCCCAACGCGACGGCGAGTCCCGACGTCGCGCCCATCACCAGCAGCTCAACCAGAACCAGCTGCCACAGCACCCGGCGCGCAGACATGGAGCCGTTCTTGCCGAGCTGCGGGATAACCCATTGGCGGTGCATGAAGCCGATACCGCCCAGCACCAACGTGGCGAGGGTCTTGGCCACAATGAGTTGACCGTAAGAGGAGCCGAAGAGGTCGGCCGGGTTGGTGACCCGGATGGCAGCGTTAATGACACCGGAAGCGAACACCAGGACGAAAGCGAAACCTGCCAGGGACGAGAATCGCCGAAGGGTCTGCTCCGTAATGTCCGGGGTCCCCTTCGTCCGGGAACCGGTGAGGATTCCGGACAGGACCGCGAGCATGATGATGCCGCCAACCCAGGTGGAGACGCCCACCAGGTGGAGGCCAAGGGAGTTGATGGCGCCCTCGTGATCGCTTGAACTGGAGGAGTGGCCGATGAGCGCCGTTGGAATCAGCCCGATCAGCGCGAGCACAAGCGTGAAGGCCAGGCCCGTCAGGGACCGGACCCCGAACAGGGCTGTAGTGACCACGGCGGCAATAATGGTGACGGCCAGCCAGGCTTTGCCGGTTTCGATGTCCGTCATGAAGTAGACCAGCGAACGGGTGAACTCCGCGTCCCCGGAAAGCGGCTGTCCGGCGACGTCCGAATAGGTCAGGACCAGGACGGCGACTGCGGACAGTGTCCACGCAGCGCCAGCGGCGGCGGCTACCGCGAGGGCCCGGGCAAATGCAGGATGCTCGACGGCGTCGGCGTCTTTCTCGCGGGACCGGGAGCCGCCGAGGTTCTTCGGCAGGATGCCCACGGCAAAGATCAGGCCGCCAATCACCGTGGCCACCGACACGTTGTGGATGGCTTTGGCAAACGGCAGGCCCCACCTGACCAGGGCGCCGGGATCTGAAACCTGGCGGGCCGCCGACGCGCCGGAGAAGATCAATGCCCCCGCAAGGGCGACGATCAGGACCGCCAGGCCCGCCAATTGCCAAGGAAGGGAAATCCCCGCGACTGTGGACCCTCCACGCGCTCCCGGCTTGGGAGGAGTCGAAGGGACAGTTGCGGAATTTCTTGCTGATGGCACTTATCCATTGTCCGCTACCTGTCGCCGGGCTGCGAATCGACAGTGCGCTATGTGCATTAACCCAAAGAAGAAGGGGCGGCAACCATCAGGTTGCCGCCCCTTCAAGGCCTATGCCGAAGAAGTTACTTCTTCTTGGCGACAGCTGCCTTCAGCTTGGAGCCAGCGGTCAGCTTGACGCTGTGGCCGGCTGCGATCTGGATGGTTTCGCCGGTCTGCGGGTTGCGGCCGGTGCGAGCTGCACGGTCGGTGCGCTCAACGGCGAGCCAGCCCGGGATGGTGATCTTCTCGCCGGCGGCGACAGAAGTCTCGAAAACTTCGAACAGTGCATCGAGCACGGAGTTGACTGCTGCCTGGCTGGTGCCAGCCTTGCCTGCTACCTCTGCAACGAGTTCACTACGGTTCTTAGCCATTTACGTCCTCCTGGACTCATACGTTTTTGAGCTTTCAAGCGGAATGCGAGCAAGCCACTGTTCGAAAACTTACCAGCTTGCGATGCCATGGCCAGCAAATTCCGCGTGTTTCCGCGCCTTTTTGACCAAAATCACCGGAATTTCGGGGTTTTTTGGAGCCATTTAAGCCCTTGGCGTACCCTGCGTCCTTGCTGCTGCTCCTGCGCCGTGCCGGTCAGAACAGGATGCGCTGGAACAAAACGTGGTCCTGCCACTCGCCAGCGATCTGAAGATAAGACGGCGCTACGCCGATCCGGTCAAAGCCGCAGCGCCCCAGGACAGCCTGCGACGGGGCGTTGTGGAGCAGGGTTGCGGCCTGGATCCTGTGGAGGTCAAGTTCCTGTGTGGCCATATCGACGACGGCGGCTACCGCACCTGACGCGGCGCCCCTGCCTGTACAGTCCTGGTCGATCCAATAGCCAAGGTTGGCATTCCGGAAGGGACCTCGGACGATGCCGGTCAATGTAATCATCCCGTAAACGCCCCGGTCGCCGGTGATGACCCAGGACACTTCGCTGCCGGCCGCGTACTGGTCGATCTTGGCGCGAATGACGGCTTCCTGGCCATGCTCGGTGAAGAATCCGTCGTCGCGGGTGGGCTCCCAAGGCGCCAGATGCCCGCGATTACGCAGGTACGCGCCAGCCAAATCCGCGGCGTCTGAAAGCTCAAGTGGACGAAGAAGCAACTGGTCACCACTATGGCCTTGTCCGATGGGCACACTTCGCACGAGATTCATCCCCAGACTCTACCGCCGGCTCCTTGGCCAATTGCGCAGGTGGCCGCAGAGTGATAGCTTTCGGGTGATCGTGAACAATCGGCAGGAGGTGAGACCCATGTACGCAGTATCCACCGTGGGCGCTCCCTGCATTCCACGATCCCGCGACTAAGCTGGTCGCTATCAGGAGCGCCCGTCACGCACATCGCGAAAGGCGTTCACTTGAACACTTCCTCATCTTCACCTTTTAACAACATTTCGACGGCGGCATCCGGCCGCGCGGGCACCGTCCAGTCCCAAGTTGAGTCCGGCTCCGCCATCCAGCAACCGTCCAACAGGCAGCGGGCATTGGTCCTTGGCGGCGGCGGCTCCACAGGCAACGCATGGCTCATCGGCGTCGTCGCTGGCCTTTTCGACGCCGGACTGGATGTCGCCACCCCCGAGCTCACCATTGGCACATCAGCGGGGTCCACCGCGGCGGCCCAACTGGCCGGAGCCAGCCCTGTCGAGCTCTTTGAAGCCATCCTCAGTTCGGTCCCACAGAAACCCGCAGGCGCTGATAAGTCCGCACCACGCCAAGCTGCCATCGGGCCCGTTCGTTCCGTGCCCGGACCAAATATGGAAACGGGACGCACTGCCACAAGACCCGTGATGGATCACATGGAGCGAACCGGCAATATCATGAAGGCCTCCTCCGACATGGCGGACATGCGCCGGCGGCTTGGAGCGGCCGCCGTAGAGATCGCCGCTTCCATGGAAGGTGCCAGCGCGCGCTGGCGGGACATAGTGGCAACCCGCTTGCCGCAAGCCCAGTGGCCGGAAAGAGCGATACTCCTGACAGCCGTCAATGCCCGGACGGGTGAACCGGTGGCGTTCGACCGGGAGAGCGGCGTGGATCTCGTGGACGCAGTGGCTGCCAGTTGCGCCAGCGGTTTCGCCTACAGCATCGGCGACGAGCAATACATCGACGGCGGCTACCGTACCAACGCCGAGAATGCGGACCTGGCGGCCGGATACGGAAGCGTGCTGGTGTTGTCACCCTTCGGTGGGCGAACCCGGACTCCTGCTGAATGGGGCATTCATCTCGATTGCCAAGTGGACGTCCTGCGCGCCGGCGGCAGCCAGGTGGAAACAATCATCCCGGACAGCGAAGCCGAGCATATGTTCGGCGTCAATGCGATGGACTTTTCCCTAAGGCCAGCCGCCGCTCGTGTCGGCTTTGAACAGGGCCGGGTCCTGGCTTCCCGGTTGGCCGGCTTCTGGGCTGCGCGTTAGCGTTACGTGGTTTGTTAAATGGAAGAGCCCCAACCGTGGTTGGGGCTCTTCGTTAATGGTTGTCCGGCGGTGTCCTACTCTCCCACACCCTCCCGGGTGCAGTACCATCGGCGCTGTGGGTCTTAGCTTCCGGGTTCGGAATGGGACCGGGCGTTTCCCCCACGCTATGACCGCCGTAACTCTGTTACCCGTCCCGACCCCTTGGTGTGGGGGTGGGTGGGAAGCTTGTGGTTACAACTGTGGTGTTATGTAGTTGTTGTTGTTGGTTCCTGGAACGGTTGTTGTTCGGGAACCACATAGTGGACGCGTGCAGTGTTTTGTGTGTGGTGTAAGTTGTTGGCCTATTAGTACCGGTCAGCTTCACGAGTCTTTAGTCCTCGCTTCCACATCCGGCCTATCAACCCAGTGGTCTGGCTGGGGGCCTCTCACACGTAATGTGTATGGAAATCTCATCTTGAAGCGAGCTTCCCGCTTAGATGCTTTCAGCGGTTATCCCATCCGAACGTAGCTAATCAGCGATGCACTTGGCAGTACAACTGACACACCAGAGGTTCGTCCGTCCCGGTCCTCTCGTACTAAGGACAGCCCTTCTCAAATTTCCTGCGCGCGCAGCGGATAGGGACCGAACTGTCTCACGACGTTCTAAACCCAGCTCGCGTACCGCTTTAATGGGCGAACAGCCCAACCCTTGGGACCTACTCCAGCCCCAGGATGCGACGAGCCGACATCGAGGTGCCAAACCATGCCGTCGATATGGACTCTTGGGCAAGATCAGCCTGTTATCCCCGAGGTACCTTTTATCCGTTGAGCGACGGCCATTCCACAATGTACCGCCGGATCACTAGTCCCGACTTTCGTCCCTGCTCGAGATGTCTCTCTCACAGTCAAGCTCCCTTGTGCACTTACACTCGACACCTGATTGCCAACCAGGCTGAGGGAACCTTTGGGCGCCTCCGTTACTTTTTAGGAGGCAACCGCCCCAGTTAAACTACCCATCAGGCACTGTCCCTGACCCGGATCACGGGCCGAAGTTAGATGTCCAAAGTGACCAGAGTGGTATTTCAACGATGACTCCACCCGAACTGGCGTCCGGGTTTCAACGTCTCCCACCTATCCTACACAAGCCACTCCGAACACCAATACCAAACTATAGTAAAGGTCTCGGGGTCTTTCCGTCCTGCTGCGCGTAACGAGCATCTTTACTCGTACTGCAATTTCGCCGAGTTTATGGTTGAGACAGCGGGGAAGTCGTTACTCCATTCGTGCAGGTCGGAACTTACCCGACAAGGAATTTCGCTACCTTAGGATGGTTATAGTTACCACCGCCGTTTACTGGGGCTTAAATTCTCAGCTTCGCCACAAGTGGCTAACCGGTCCTCTTAACCTTCCAGCACCGGGCAGGAGTCAGTCCGTATACATCGTCTTGCGACTTCGCACGGACCTGTGTTTTTAGTAAACAGTCGCTTCCCCCTGGTCTCTGCGGCCCACACCCGCTCACGGAGAGCAAGTCTCCATCACGGGGCAGGCCCCCCTTCTCCCGAAGTTACGGGGGCATTTTGCCGAGTTCCTTAACCATAATTCTCTCGATCGCCTTGGTATTCTCTACCTGATCACCTGTGTCGGTTTGGGGTACGGGCGGCTAAAACCTCGCGTCGATGCTTTTCTTGGCAGCATAGGATCACCGGATCCCCCCTTACGGGAGTCCCATCAGATCTCAGGAACGTGCTCGAAGCACACAGGAACGGATTTGCCTATCCCTGACCCTACATCCTTAGACCGGGGCAACCATCGCCCGGCCCGGCTACCTTCCTGCGTCACACCTGTTAATACGCTTACCTCCCGGGATCAGGTCCCGCGCTCGGCCAAAACCCACAACACCACAAGGGTGAGCGGGCAGGCTCCGGGCGGTTAGTATCCCCCGCTTGGCATGGGCGGTTTTTCGCCGGTACGGGAATATCAACCCGTTGTCCATCGACTACGCCTGTCGGCCTCGCCTTAGGTCCCGACTTACCCAGGGCAGATTAGCTTGACCCTGGAACCCTTGATCATTCGGCGGACGGGTTTCTCACCCGTCTTTCGCTACTCATGCCTGCATTCTCACTCGTGTAGGCTCCACCGCTGGTTTCCACCGCGACTTCACTGCCCACACGACGCTCCCCTACCACTCCACACCCCTGAACCACGAAGGCTAGGGTACTGTGTGAAATCCACAACTTCGGCGGTGTACTTGAGCCCCGCTACATTGTCGGCGCGGAATCACTTGACCAGTGAGCTATTACGCACTCTTTCAAGGATGGCTGCTTCTAAGCCAACCTCCTGGTTGTCTTCGCAACTCCACATCCTTTCCCACTTAGCACACGCTTAGGGGCCTTAGTTGGTGGTCTGGGCTGTTTCCCTCTCGACTATGAAGCTTATCCCCCACAGTCTCACTGCTGCGCTCTGACTTACCGGCATTCGGAGTTTGGCTGACGTCAGTAACCTTGTAGGGCCCATCGGCCATCCAGTAGCTCTACCTCCGGCAAGAAACACGCAACGCTGCACCTAAATGCATTTCGGGGAGAACCAGCTATCACGGAGTTTGATTGGCCTTTCACCCCTACCCACAGCTCATCCCCTCCATTTTCAACTGAAGTGGGTTCGGTCCTCCACGACGTCTTACCGTCGCTTCAACCTGGCCATGGGTAGATCACTCCGCTTCGGGTCTAGATCACGCCACTACACTCGCCCTATTCAGACTCGCTTTCGCTACGGCTACCCCACACGGGTTAACCTCGCGACGTAACACTAACTCGCAGGCTCATTCTTCAAAAGGCACGCCGTCACAGTAACAAGACTGCTCCGACGGATTGTAAGCACACGGTTTCAGGTACTGTTTCACTCCCCTCCCGGGGTACTTTTCACCTTTCCCTCACGGTACTGGTCCGCTATCGGTCATTAGGAAGTATTTAGGCTTATCAGGTGGTCCTGACAGATTCGCACGGGATTTCTCGGGCCCCGTGCTACTTGGGATACTCTCCAGGCGGCACACAACATTACGGTTACGGGGCTCACACCCTCTCTGGCCGGCCTTTCAAGACCGTTCACCTATGCACGCACTCTCACCTCACTGGCCCGGCAGAACCAGAACGGAAAGTCCCACAACCCCGCCCATGCAACGCCCGCCGGCTATCACACATGGAAACGGTTTAGCCTGATCCGCGTTCGCTCGCCACTACTAACGGAATCACTCTTGTTTTCTCTTCCTGCGGGTACTGAGATGTTTCACTTCCCCGCGTTCCCCCCACGCACCCTATGTGTTCAGATGCGGGTCACACAATCACCATGACAGCGTTGTGCGGGGTTTCCCCATTCGGACATCCTGGGATCAACGCTCGGTTATCAACTCCCCCAGGCTTATCGCAGATTCCTACGTCCTTCTTCGGCTCCTAATGCCAAGGCATCCACCGTGTGCCCTTAAAAACTTGACCACACAAACATGATCAAAAACTTACTCGAGAGAACCACGAGCCACTACGGCCCAAGGTTCATTCATAAGAAATTGCTGTATGGAACACACACACCAAAGCGTGTATGTCCCAGATGCTCGCGTCCACTATGTAGTTCTCAAACAACAACCCCATCAACCAACCCCCCAACCCGCCACAACCCACACACGCAGGCCGCAACACAAAGACCGGAGGAACCGGCTGCAGGAACAAAAGAAACACCAGAAGTGCCCCCCTGCATTGCTGCAAAAAGGTCCTGTTGCCTCAGGACCCAACAGTGCGCCAAACACAACCCCCACCAGCCGCACCCCGGACACGTTCCCAACAACCCACACCCCCACACAAAGCAGGAGCACGAACCGCCGTACTAGCACCAGGACACAACCACGAAAGCCATGCCAAAAAAATGATTCGTTGATATTCCACCCATGAGCACCCACCGCAGAACAAACGCCTGCGCAATGGGCAACACTGACAACAACCAGACACCCCATGCAGGGCACCAATCATTGCAAGCAGCTCCTTAGAAAGGAGGTGATCCAGCCGCACCTTCCGGTACGGCTACCTTGTTACGACTTAGTCCCAATCGCCGGTCCCACCTTCGACGGCTCCCCCCACAAGGGTTAGGCCACCGGCTTCGGGTGTTACCAACTTTCGTGACTTGACGGGCGGTGTGTACAAGGCCCGGGAACGTATTCACCGCAGCGTTGCTGATCTGCGATTACTAGCGACTCCGACTTCATGGGGTCGAGTTGCAGACCCCAATCCGAACTGAGACCGGCTTTTTGGGATTAGCTCCACCTCACAGTATCGCAACCCTTTGTACCGGCCATTGTAGCATGCGTGAAGCCCAAGACATAAGGGGCATGATGATTTGACGTCGTCCCCACCTTCCTCCGAGTTGACCCCGGCAGTCTCCTATGAGTCCCCGGCCGAACCGCTGGCAACATAGAACGAGGGTTGCGCTCGTTGCGGGACTTAACCCAACATCTCACGACACGAGCTGACGACAACCATGCACCACCTGTAAACCGACCGCAAGCGGGGCACCTGTTTCCAGGTCTTTCCGGTTCATGTCAAGCCTTGGTAAGGTTCTTCGCGTTGCATCGAATTAATCCGCATGCTCCGCCGCTTGTGCGGGCCCCCGTCAATTCCTTTGAGTTTTAGCCTTGCGGCCGTACTCCCCAGGCGGGGCACTTAATGCGTTAGCTACGGCGCGGAAAACGTGGAATGTCCCCCACACCTAGTGCCCAACGTTTACGGCATGGACTACCAGGGTATCTAATCCTGTTCGCTCCCCATGCTTTCGCTCCTCAGCGTCAGTTACAGCCCAGAGACCTGCCTTCGCCATCGGTGTTCCTCCTGATATCTGCGCATTTCACCGCTACACCAGGAATTCCAGTCTCCCCTACTGCACTCTAGTCTGCCCGTACCCACTGCAGAACCGGAGTTGAGCCCCGGTCTTTCACAGCAGACGCGACAAACCGCCTACGAGCTCTTTACGCCCAATAATTCCGGATAACGCTTGCGCCCTACGTATTACCGCGGCTGCTGGCACGTAGTTAGCCGGCGCTTCTTCTGCAGGTACCGTCACTTACGCTTCTTCCCTACTGAAAGAGGTTTACAACCCGAAGGCCGTCATCCCTCACGCGGCGTCGCTGCATCAGGCTTGCGCCCATTGTGCAATATTCCCCACTGCTGCCTCCCGTAGGAGTCTGGGCCGTGTCTCAGTCCCAGTGTGGCCGGTCACCCTCTCAGGCCGGCTACCCGTCGTCGCCTTGGTAGGCCATTACCCCACCAACAAGCTGATAGGCCGCGAGTCCATCCAAAACCACAAAAGCTTTCCACCCCCCACCATGCGATGAGGAGTCATATCCGGTATTAGACCCAGTTTCCCAGGCTTATCCCAGAGTCAAGGGCAGGTTACTCACGTGTTACTCACCCGTTCGCCACTAATCCCCCAGCAAGCTGGGATCATCGTTCGACTTGCATGTGTTAAGCACGCCGCCAGCGTTCATCCTGAGCCAGGATCAAACTCTCCGTTGAAGTGAAACAAAATCAAACAGACACAACCACACCCACCGGAAATAACGGCAAACACGGCTGCACAAAATTCGAAACCAGCTGAAAACCAGACCACCACACACGGGGGTGCGCAGCAACCTGGCAAAAATTCAACCAATCAATAAAACAATCGGTATCAACAAACTTGGCACACTATTGAGTTCTCAAACAACAGACCCCCCAAAACATCACCCCACCGGAACACCACACAAAGCAGCGCACCACAACAGGGCCATTGGAAAAGAAGAGTTATTTTTGGCCGCCTACCGAACCGTACACACCTTCCGGCTTTCCGTTTCGCACCCGGCGACTCAGAAAACAATACACGCCCCACAACCCCAACGCAAATCCACCACCCAACACCCCCACACCAACCCCCAAAACCCCACCAAACCGCCGTCGAACACCACCTACAAGGACTCCGCGTGGAACGGCCTCAAGGCCGCATCAGGGGAGTGTATCCGGGGTCCCGTAATGACGGTGCAGACGGTCATCCAGGAAACGCATGATGGACTCGATCCTGTGACCGTCGAGGGATGGCTCGATCACCATCAGCCCCCTGGCCCGCCCCTGCAAATAGCAGACGAAGGCCGGCCGGCCACCTGCTTGCACAGGGAGCAGCGTATAACTGCCACCCGGGCGTCCGGACGCGCTGGCTCGAAGGAAGTCCCCGACCGCATCCCGCCCAACGTAGCTCTCCACAGCAGGAGGCATGGCCAGCCAACATTCGTCGGTCAACAGCGCAAGGACGGCATCCACGTCATCACGTGAAAAGGCATCCGCAAATTGCCTGGCCAGCTCAAGGTAACCGGTGCTGTTCACCCGTGGTGCGGGGGAAGGCTTAGCGGAGCGGGCGCGTTGCAGCAGCCCCTTGACCGCGGTCGAACTGATGGAAAGCATGTCGGCCGCCTCAGCTGCGGTGAAGGCCAGTACGTCGCAGAGAATCAGCACAGCCGTCTGCCGCGGAGGCATCCGTTGCAACGCCACCACGAAAGCGAGCTCGATGGTCTCGCGCGCCACCGCCCGGGCCGCCGGGTCCAGCTCGCTGAGCAGCACCTCGGGGTAGGGCTGCAAATTCCCAAGCTCGAACCGGTCGCCAGGCGCCGGCAGCTCGAAAGGCGGAGGCGGTGCGGGACGCGGTCGGCGGCCCTGCTCCCTTCGCATGTTCAGGGAGCGTGTGGTGGCGATCCGATACAGCCAGGTACGAAGGGATGACCGGCCTTCGAATCCGGGCAGACCCTGCCACGCAGCGAGCAGCACCTCCTGCATGACCTCATCGGCGTCGTCAACCGACCCTACGATCCGGTAGCAGTGCACATGCAACTCCCGGCGAAAAGGTGCAATCAGCGAAGCGAAGGCCGACTCGTCACCGGCCCTGGCCGACTCCAACTCCGCAGACGTCATGGTCCCATCTTGGCACGTGCCCCTGATGCGTTCCGATGAGCCCGGTTCCGGTGTCTTAACTGGTGCAAACGCCCAACGAAAGGAACAAGCCAATGTCCGACAAGCAGGCCCGAGCCGTTGAAATCGCTGTTGCCTACTACCGAGCATGGACAACCAACGACATGGACGAGGCAGCAAAACTCCTGGCCCGGGATGTCGTTTGCCATGCACCCTCGGGGGCCATCAAGGGAATTGATGCCGTGCGATCGTTCATGGAGCCCTACGCTGCTTCGCTGACAGGGACCGCGCTCCTGGCTGCCCACGGCACCGGGAACGAAGCACTTCTCATGTACGAGACAGCCAACCGGGCGGTCCAGCACGCTCCGGCCGCTGAACTGTATCGGATCGAAGACAATCACATCAGCGAGATCCGCATCATCTTCGACCGGCTGCCGTTCGCGCTGGCCCGGGGTCAGGTGGTGGCTGCCTGACTGGCTTTGTTAAATGGAAGAGCCCCAACCGTGGTTGGGGCTCTTCGTTAATGGTTGTCCGGCGGTGTCCTACTCTCCCACACCCTCCCGGGTGCAGTACCATCGGCGCTGTGGGTCTTAGCTTCCGGGTTCGGAATGGGACCGGGCGTTTCCCCCACGCTATGACCGCCGTAACTCTGTTACCCGTCCCGACCCCGTTGGTGTGGGGGTGGGTGGGAAGCTTGTGGTTACAACTGTGGTGTTATGTAGTTGTTGTTGTTGGTTCCTGGAACGGTTGTTGTTCGGGAACCACATAGTGGACGCGTGCAGTGTTTTGTGTGTGGTGTAAGTTGTTGGCCTATTAGTACCGGTCAGCTTCACGAGTCTTTAGTCCTCGCTTCCACATCCGGCCTATCAACCCAGTGGTCTGGCTGGGGGCCTCTCACACGTAATGTGTATGGAAATCTCATCTTGAAGCGAGCTTCCCGCTTAGATGCTTTCAGCGGTTATCCCATCCGAACGTAGCTAATCAGCGATGCACTTGGCAGTACAACTGACACACCAGAGGTTCGTCCGTCCCGGTCCTCTCGTACTAAGGACAGCCCTTCTCAAATTTCCTGCGCGCGCAGCGGATAGGGACCGAACTGTCTCACGACGTTCTAAACCCAGCTCGCGTACCGCTTTAATGGGCGAACAGCCCAACCCTTGGGACCTACTCCAGCCCCAGGATGCGACGAGCCGACATCGAGGTGCCAAACCATGCCGTCGATATGGACTCTTGGGCAAGATCAGCCTGTTATCCCCGAGGTACCTTTTATCCGTTGAGCGACGGCCATTCCACAATGTACCGCCGGATCACTAGTCCCGACTTTCGTCCCTGCTCGAGATGTCTCTCTCACAGTCAAGCTCCCTTGTGCACTTACACTCGACACCTGATTGCCAACCAGGCTGAGGGAACCTTTGGGCGCCTCCGTTACTTTTTAGGAGGCAACCGCCCCAGTTAAACTACCCATCAGGCACTGTCCCTGACCCGGATCACGGGCCGAAGTTAGATGTCCAAAGTGACCAGAGTGGTATTTCAACGATGACTCCACCCGAACTGGCGTCCGGGTTTCAACGTCTCCCACCTATCCTACACAAGCCACTCCGAACACCAATACCAAACTATAGTAAAGGTCTCGGGGTCTTTCCGTCCTGCTGCGCGTAACGAGCATCTTTACTCGTACTGCAATTTCGCCGAGTTTATGGTTGAGACAGCGGGGAAGTCGTTACTCCATTCGTGCAGGTCGGAACTTACCCGACAAGGAATTTCGCTACCTTAGGATGGTTATAGTTACCACCGCCGTTTACTGGGGCTTAAATTCTCAGCTTCGCCACAAGTGGCTAACCGGTCCTCTTAACCTTCCAGCACCGGGCAGGAGTCAGTCCGTATACATCGTCTTGCGACTTCGCACGGACCTGTGTTTTTAGTAAACAGTCGCTTCCCCCTGGTCTCTGCGGCCCACACCCGCTCACGGAGAGCAAGTCTCCATCACGGGGCAGGCCCCCCTTCTCCCGAAGTTACGGGGGCATTTTGCCGAGTTCCTTAACCATAATTCTCTCGATCGCCTTGGTATTCTCTACCTGATCACCTGTGTCGGTTTGGGGTACGGGCGGCTAAAACCTCGCGTCGATGCTTTTCTTGGCAGCATAGGATCACCGGATCCCCCCTTACGGGAGTCCCATCAGATCTCAGGAACGTGCTCGAAGCACACAGGAACGGATTTGCCTATCCCTGACCCTACATCCTTAGACCGGGGCAACCATCGCCCGGCCCGGCTACCTTCCTGCGTCACACCTGTTAATACGCTTACCTCCCGGGATCAGGTCCCGCGCTCGGCCAAAACCCACAACACCACAAGGGTGAGCGGGCAGGCTCCGGGCGGTTAGTATCCCCCGCTTGGCATGGGCGGTTTTTCGCCGGTACGGGAATATCAACCCGTTGTCCATCGACTACGCCTGTCGGCCTCGCCTTAGGTCCCGACTTACCCAGGGCAGATTAGCTTGACCCTGGAACCCTTGATCATTCGGCGGACGGGTTTCTCACCCGTCTTTCGCTACTCATGCCTGCATTCTCACTCGTGTAGGCTCCACCGCTGGTTTCCACCGCGACTTCACTGCCCACACGACGCTCCCCTACCACTCCACACCCCTGAACCACGAAGGCTAGGGTACTGTGTGAAATCCACAACTTCGGCGGTGTACTTGAGCCCCGCTACATTGTCGGCGCGGAATCACTTGACCAGTGAGCTATTACGCACTCTTTCAAGGATGGCTGCTTCTAAGCCAACCTCCTGGTTGTCTTCGCAACTCCACATCCTTTCCCACTTAGCACACGCTTAGGGGCCTTAGTTGGTGGTCTGGGCTGTTTCCCTCTCGACTATGAAGCTTATCCCCCACAGTCTCACTGCTGCGCTCTGACTTACCGGCATTCGGAGTTTGGCTGACGTCAGTAACCTTGTAGGGCCCATCGGCCATCCAGTAGCTCTACCTCCGGCAAGAAACACGCAACGCTGCACCTAAATGCATTTCGGGGAGAACCAGCTATCACGGAGTTTGATTGGCCTTTCACCCCTACCCACAGCTCATCCCCTCCATTTTCAACTGAAGTGGGTTCGGTCCTCCACGACGTCTTACCGTCGCTTCAACCTGGCCATGGGTAGATCACTCCGCTTCGGGTCTAGATCACGCCACTACACTCGCCCTATTCAGACTCGCTTTCGCTACGGCTACCCCACACGGGTTAACCTCGCGACGTAACACTAACTCGCAGGCTCATTCTTCAAAAGGCACGCCGTCACAGTAACAAGACTGCTCCGACGGATTGTAAGCACACGGTTTCAGGTACTGTTTCACTCCCCTCCCGGGGTACTTTTCACCTTTCCCTCACGGTACTGGTCCGCTATCGGTCATTAGGAAGTATTTAGGCTTATCAGGTGGTCCTGACAGATTCGCACGGGATTTCTCGGGCCCCGTGCTACTTGGGATACTCTCCAGGCGGCACACAACATTACGGTTACGGGGCTCACACCCTCTCTGGCCGGCCTTTCAAGACCGTTCACCTATGCACGCACTCTCACCTCACTGGCCCGGCAGAACCAGAACGGAAAGTCCCACAACCCCGCCCATGCAACGCCCGCCGGCTATCACACATGGAAACGGTTTAGCCTGATCCGCGTTCGCTCGCCACTACTAACGGAATCACTCTTGTTTTCTCTTCCTGCGGGTACTGAGATGTTTCACTTCCCCGCGTTCCCCCCACGCACCCTATGTGTTCAGATGCGGGTCACACAATCACCATGACAGCGTTGTGCGGGGTTTCCCCATTCGGACATCCTGGGATCAACGCTCGGTTATCAACTCCCCCAGGCTTATCGCAGATTCCTACGTCCTTCTTCGGCTCCTAATGCCAAGGCATCCACCGTGTGCCCTTAAAAACTTGACCACACAAACATGATCAAAAACTTACTCGAGAGAACCACGAGCCACTACGGCCCAAGGTTCATTCATAAGAAATTGCTGTATGGAACACACACACCAAAGCGTGTATGTCCCAGATGCTCGCGTCCACTATGTAGTTCTCAAACAACAACCCCATCAACCAACCCCCCAACCCGCCACAACCCACACACGCAGGCCGCAACACAAAGACCGGAGGAACCGGCTGCAGGAACAAAAGAAACACCAGAAGTGCCCCCCTGCATTGCTGCAAAAAGGTCCTGTTGCCTCAGGACCCAACAGTGCGCCAAACACAACCCCCACCAGCCGCACCCCGGACACGTTCCCAACAACCCACACCCCCACACAAAGCAGGAGCACGAACCGCCGTACTAGCACCAGGACACAACCACGAAAGCCATGCCAAAAAAATGATTCGTTGATATTCCACCCATGAGCACCCACCGCAGAACAAACGCCTGCGCAATGGGCAACACTGACAACAACCAGACACCCCATGCAGGGCACCAATCATTGCAAGCAGCTCCTTAGAAAGGAGGTGATCCAGCCGCACCTTCCGGTACGGCTACCTTGTTACGACTTAGTCCCAATCGCCGGTCCCACCTTCGACGGCTCCCCCCACAAGGGTTAGGCCACCGGCTTCGGGTGTTACCAACTTTCGTGACTTGACGGGCGGTGTGTACAAGGCCCGGGAACGTATTCACCGCAGCGTTGCTGATCTGCGATTACTAGCGACTCCGACTTCATGGGGTCGAGTTGCAGACCCCAATCCGAACTGAGACCGGCTTTTTGGGATTAGCTCCACCTCACAGTATCGCAACCCTTTGTACCGGCCATTGTAGCATGCGTGAAGCCCAAGACATAAGGGGCATGATGATTTGACGTCGTCCCCACCTTCCTCCGAGTTGACCCCGGCAGTCTCCTATGAGTCCCCGGCCGAACCGCTGGCAACATAGAACGAGGGTTGCGCTCGTTGCGGGACTTAACCCAACATCTCACGACACGAGCTGACGACAACCATGCACCACCTGTAAACCGACCGCAAGCGGGGCACCTGTTTCCAGGTCTTTCCGGTTCATGTCAAGCCTTGGTAAGGTTCTTCGCGTTGCATCGAATTAATCCGCATGCTCCGCCGCTTGTGCGGGCCCCCGTCAATTCCTTTGAGTTTTAGCCTTGCGGCCGTACTCCCCAGGCGGGGCACTTAATGCGTTAGCTACGGCGCGGAAAACGTGGAATGTCCCCCACACCTAGTGCCCAACGTTTACGGCATGGACTACCAGGGTATCTAATCCTGTTCGCTCCCCATGCTTTCGCTCCTCAGCGTCAGTTACAGCCCAGAGACCTGCCTTCGCCATCGGTGTTCCTCCTGATATCTGCGCATTTCACCGCTACACCAGGAATTCCAGTCTCCCCTACTGCACTCTAGTCTGCCCGTACCCACTGCAGAACCGGAGTTGAGCCCCGGTCTTTCACAGCAGACGCGACAAACCGCCTACGAGCTCTTTACGCCCAATAATTCCGGATAACGCTTGCGCCCTACGTATTACCGCGGCTGCTGGCACGTAGTTAGCCGGCGCTTCTTCTGCAGGTACCGTCACTTACGCTTCTTCCCTACTGAAAGAGGTTTACAACCCGAAGGCCGTCATCCCTCACGCGGCGTCGCTGCATCAGGCTTGCGCCCATTGTGCAATATTCCCCACTGCTGCCTCCCGTAGGAGTCTGGGCCGTGTCTCAGTCCCAGTGTGGCCGGTCACCCTCTCAGGCCGGCTACCCGTCGTCGCCTTGGTAGGCCATTACCCCACCAACAAGCTGATAGGCCGCGAGTCCATCCAAAACCACAAAAGCTTTCCACCCCCCACCATGCGATGAGGAGTCATATCCGGTATTAGACCCAGTTTCCCAGGCTTATCCCAGAGTCAAGGGCAGGTTACTCACGTGTTACTCACCCGTTCGCCACTAATCCCCCAGCAAGCTGGGATCATCGTTCGACTTGCATGTGTTAAGCACGCCGCCAGCGTTCATCCTGAGCCAGGATCAAACTCTCCGTTGAAGTAAAACAAAATCAAACAGACACAACCACACCCACCGGAAATAACGGCAAACACGGCTGCACAAAATTCGAAACCAGCTGAAAACCAGACCACCACACACGGGGGTGCGCAGCAACCTGGCAAAAATTCAACCAATCAATAAAACAATCGGTATCAACAAACTTGGCACACTATTGAGTTCTCAAACAACAGACACTACCGGCACCACCCACACCCACAGGGTCCAGGATCGCTCCGGAGCAACTTTCCAAACTTACCCGAACCACCCGATCTTGGCAAATCAACGTTCCCGCGATTCTCCGATCAAGCATCCGGCCCCACCCACACAGCACGCTCAAAAGCGAACCATTTCTCAGGCTGTTATCAAGGGGGTCGGCCCCCGCAGTTCTCAGCTCCAGGCTGTCTCACTCGCGGCGACTCAGAAGACATTACACGCCCACAAGCCCCCACACAAATCCACCCCAACACCACCCAAAAAACCCCGCAAACACAACCCAAACAACCCCACCAACCCAACAAACCACCCCCAAACCCACCAAAACAACCACCGTGAACCCCATCACAACCCACCCACACCCACGCACCCAACCCAACAACCGCCGTCGAACCCCATCCCAGCGGAACGCGACCAAGCGACCGGCCCAAACCCTCGGGAAGCGAGCAAGCGTCACAACCAAACCCGTGGAACGTGAGCGAGCGTCGGCCTGAAACCCTCGGGAAGTGAGCAAGGGTCACGCTCAAACCCTAGGGATGTGAGCGAGCGTCGGAAGAGGGGGCGGTTATCCGGCAGCGCGCGTCCAAGGGAGGAACGACCGAGCGCGCAGAGGATGACCGCCCCCTCCCCGCCGGCCACCCCTCCCCGACAGCCACCCTTCCGAGACCGCCGCCTCCCCGCCGGCCATCCCTCCCCGACAAGCCCCACCGGCCTGAGGAACTGAACAACCCGCGCTTAAACACAAAAAGGGCCGGCAACCATAACGGTCGCCGGCCCTTTCAGAGCTTCGTGATTACCAGGAAGACTTGGTGATGCCCGGGAGCTCACCGCGGTGAGCCATGTCGCGGAAGCGAACACGGGAGATACCGAACTTCTGGAGCGTGCCGCGGGGACGGCCGTCGATCTGGTCGCGGTTACGCAGACGGATCGGGGAGGCGTTGCGGGGCAGCTTCTGCAGGCCGAGGCGTGCAGCTTCGCGTGCTTCGTCAGTCGCGTTGGGGTCAACCAGGGTCTTCTTCAGTTCGAGACGCTTGGCAGCGTAACGCTCAACAATGACCTTGCGCTGCTCGTTGCGAGCAATCTTGGACTTCTTTGCCATGTGTTTAGCGCTCCTCTCGGAATTCGACGTGCTGGCGGATCTTGGGGTCGTACTTCTTCAGGACCAGGCGGTCCGGGTCGTTACGACGGTTCTTGCGGGTTACGTAGGTGTAACCGGTGCCCGCAGTGGACTTCAGCTTGATGATCGGACGTACGTCCTTGTCCTTTGCCATTAGAGCTTTACTCCTCGTGCCAGGATGTCGGCGACGACTGAGTCGATGCCGCGTACGTCGATGGTCTTGATGCCACGGGCTGACAGGGTCAGCGTGACATTACGGCGCAGGGACGGAACCCAGTAGCGCTTCTTCTGAATGTTCGGGTCGAACCGGCGCTTGTTGCGACGGTGCGAGTGCGAAATGCTGTGTCCAAAGCCCGGCTCGGCTCCGGTCACTTGGCAGTGTGCTGCCATGACTCTCCTCCAAAGATTGAATGTAACGGCGTGCAGATGTTCCTGCGTTGCCGTGCGACAGGCAGTGTTCGCATCCGGGTCCACACCATTTCGGTAGTTTCCGCAGCAAGTGCGGCGAAGAAGGCTGGCCTCAGGACCGCAATGATTCAGGTCCTGGGATACCGGGCGAATACAGGAATGCACGCAACTTGAGCCCCTAACTACCGGCCAACGGGATGTCAGTCAGACTGACTTCACCACCAACCGGAGCAATTGCACACGATCCGCACTACCTAGCGCCTAACTATTCTACGGGCCAGGCCAAATTAAGACCAATCCGGCATCATACGCCCTCAAAAGCTCTTTCACAGCAGAATGAAAGGAAGCCGGGCGAGTCTTGGGATATGACCTCGTTACTGGCCCCTGATTCTCCGGTGGACAACCCGTCGTCGCCCGGCCCGCGGACAGCACCTGCCGCCGTCGAGCGCTTCCGTCCGCAAGCCCGACGGCGGCTGGCCCGGGCCGATGTCCTGGCTTTCGTCGGGTGGTTGTCGCCGGTTGCGGCGGTGACGCTGTGGCTTGCTGACGGCGGTGCCAGCGGGTTCTCGTCGTTCGCGGCCACCATGACATCGCTGGGGATCGTTGCCGGCTTGATCGGCATGGACCTGGTGTTGTTGATGCTGTTGCTCGCGGCCAGGATCCCGTTCGTGGACAACACAATCGGCCATGACCGCGCCTTGGAGGTGCACAAGAAGCTGGGCAAACCGGCTCTTTACCTGCTGCTGGCGCATGGTCTCCTGCTCGCGATCGGCTACGGAGCGGCGGAGGGCCTGGATCCGGTCAGTGAGTCGGTCTCGCTCTGGGTCAACGTCCCGGACATGTGGCTCGCGTTCGTCTCCATGGCACTGTTCGTTGCCGTGGTGGTGACGTCGCTGGTGGCCGTCCGCCGGAAGTTCCCGTACGAATTCTGGTACGCGATCCACCTGCTGACCTATGTGGCCGTTGGCACCGCCATCCCGCACCAGTTCAGTGTGGGCGGGTTGTTCGCCGAAGGGACGTGGCAACGCTGGTACTGGCTGGCTATTTGCATTGCGACCGGCGCCGCACTTCTCCTCTACAGGGTGTACCTGCCGTTGGCAGCGACATTCCGGCACCAGCTCACCGTCAGCCGCGTGGTCCGGGTCGCGCCGGACGTTTTCAGCATCGAAATGACGGGCCTTCAGCTGGAACGCCTGGCCGGTGCCGGGGGCCGTTTCTTCTTCTGGCGGTTCCTCGCTCCGGGACACTGGTGGCAGCCGCACCCGTTCAGCTTGTCGGCGGAACCCGTGTCCGGCGTCGGAAGCAAACCAGGGAGCTTGCGCATCACGGTGCGAAACCTGGGTGAAGGCTCTGCCCGGCTTGCCCGGATCAAGCCCGGCACCAAGGTCGCCCTTGAGGGCCCCTACGGCATGTTCAGCACGGCGGCACGCACCCGGAACAACGTGGTGATGATCGGCGCGGGGATCGGCATCACGCCGTTGCGGTCGCTCCTGGAATCCACCCCTTTCGAACCCGGCCAGGCCACGGTCCTGCTGCGGGGACACGATGAGTCGGAGCTTTTCCTCGGCAAGGAAATCATGGCGTTGTGCCAGGCACGGGGCGCCACCCTCTTCCACCTCACGGGGCCCCGCTCGGCCGGCGTCCGCTCCTGGCTCCCCGAATCCGCGACGACTGCCGGGTTCACCATCGCCTCCTACGCACCCGGCATCGCAGACGCCGACGTTTACGTTTGCGGCCCCACCCCCTGGGCCGCCTCCGTGATCAGGGAAGTACGCGCAGCGGGTGTCCCCTCGCAACAAGTCCACTACGAAAGGTTTGACTGGTGAGAATTCGAGCAGCCATGGCAACCGCGCTGGCGTCGGCGGGCATCCTGCTAGCGGGCTGGCAGTCGGGCGCGCACATCGCCGACACCGGCACCGCAACCACGACAAGCCTGGGCAGCAGCGCCAGTGCCGCCGGCGGCACCACCACGGGCACCAGCGGAAGCAGCAGCGCCACCAGCAGCGGAACCAAGACAACCACGACGGCGGCAACGTACGACGGCACGGCCGTCCAGACCCGCTTCGGTACAGTCCAGGTCCGGGTAACCATCCAGGGCGGCAAGATCACCGAAGTCACGGCCCTCCAGCTCACTGACGCCGAACGCAAGTCGGCCCAGATAAGCAGCCGAGCAGCACCCGTGTTGCGGTCAGAAGTCCTCCAGGCGCAATCCGCGGACGTGCAAACCGTCGGCGGCGCAACGGTCACCAGCGACGTCTACCTCACCTCACTCCAGGCAGCCCTCGATGCCGCACACTTCTAGCACCACGCAGCTGCGGGCCCGGACATTCCGCACCATGGGCACCGTAGTGAGCCTGACGGTGGCGAGCGGCCACTACGCCCAAACAGCCGTTGACGAGCTCGAGTCAGCAGCCGCCGTCGTCGAGGATAAGTTCTCTGAACTGGACCTGAGCTTCAGCCTGTACCGGAACGGCTCCGAAGCGAGCAGGCTGGCCCGCGGTGAGCTGACCCTGGCCTACGCCTCCGAGTCCATGCAGGCCCTGTACGCAGAAGCGTCCGAATGGCGGTTGGCAACCGGCGGGGCTTTCACGGCTGAGCGGCCGGATGGCACGTTGGACCTTTCCGGGATCGTGAAAGCACACGCGGTGCGTGAGGCAGCGTTGTCCCTCGAAGCCCTGGGTTTGCGGGACTGGTGCCTGAACGCCGGCGGCGATGTCCTGGTGAGCGGGTCCCCCGAACCGGGGACGGAGGAGCCGTGGCTCGCCGGCATCGTTGATCCGCAGGACCGGCAAGCCTTGCTGGGCGCGTATCCGATGTCGGCCCTGCGGGCACTCGCGACGTCGGGCACGGCTGAACGCGGCCAGCACATTTGGGCCATTGGAGGTGCGGCAACGGAGTTCGACCAGGTTTCCGTGGCCGCCGCCGACATCGTTACCGCCGACGTCCTTGCAACCGCCATCGTCGCCGGCGGGACAAGGACCCTCGATCAGGCTGTTGAAAAATGGAAGGTGGAAGTCCTCGCGGTACGTCGCGACGGGACGCTGCTGGCTACCTCCGGGTTCAGGAAACCGGCCTGATCAGGAAACCGGCCTGATCAGTTCTGCGTACTTGGGACTGAGGCCATCGCCGGAAGACACGCCCCGGAGACGACGGGACACCCACGGCGCTGCCGACTCCCGGAGCCAGCGCGCGTTTGCCTTCAGGGCCTCCACCCTCCCCAAAAGCCGCGCGGGCGCGAGCTCGGGAACGTCGATCACATGCTCGTGTTCCAGGACGTCCAGGACGCGCTTGGCCATGTTGATGTGGCCGGCTGTGGACATGTGCATCCGGTCCTCGCCCCACAGCCGCCAGTCGTCGTATTCGTCGAAGCGCCAGTAATCCACCAACAAGGCGCCGTGGTCCTCGGCGATCTCCCGCACGAGTTCGTTGTAGATCGCAGTGCGGCCACGCATCGCGCTGAACACTTTCGAGCCCTTCGCATCGAAGCCCGTGAAGAGGAGGACCGTGGCACCGGTCGCACTCAACTTGGCGATGCCGGCGTCGTACTCCTCCAACAGCGAGTCGATGTCGATCTTGGGCCGCAGGATGTCGTTCGCCCCGGCGTAAAGGGTCACCAGGGTGGGTTTCATTGCGACGGCGGCATCCACCTGCTCGGCCATGATCTGGCGGAGTTTCCGGCCACGGATGGCCAGGTTGGCGTAGCCGAAACCGGGGTTGCTTTGGGCCAATTGCCCTGCCACGATGTCAGCCCAGCCGCGCACCCCGTTGGGGCGGGTGGGATCGTCGTCGCCGACGCCCTCAGTGAACGAATCCCCCAGGGCAACGTATCGGGCAGAAAAATCCATGCCGCCAGTCTGCCACTTCAGCGCTCACAGCCACAAAGCCGCTGTTCTGCGCCGGAGAAAGCACTAGGAATCGCGGAGAATCCAGTGGTTGTTGTCCAACCGGGCAACGATTTTCTCGCCGATCCGTGCGAGGTCGGCGACGTCGTCGGGGCTGAGCGAGTCGAGCATCAGCGTCCGCACCGACTCCACATGGGCTGGCGCCAGGGAAACAATGGTGGACATGCCGGCGTCGGTCAGGTGCGCCACCGTGACGCGGGCGTCGCCGGGGTGGGCCTGCCGTTCCACCCAGCCGCGTTTCTGCAGTTTGGTGACCACGTGCGAAAGCCGTGACAGGGAGGCGCTTGTCCGGGCAGCGAGCTCGCTCATGGGCAGGTACCGGCCCTCCGTTTCGGAGAGCATGGCGAGCACGTTGTAGTCGAACAGGGACAGTTTCCCGGCCGCCTGAAGCTGGGTGTCCAACGCCGAGGGGAGCAAAGTATTGATGCTCAGCAGGGCAAGCCAGGCACGGCGTTCGTCGGCGTTCAGCCACCGGGGTTGATTCATGGGTCCATCTTATGAGAATCCGTCGGCTTCCCGGGTCCAGGCCTGCTGCCCTGGCGATAGGCTGGCTGCATGTTCGTAGTCTCTTTGACCTACAAAGTTCCGGACGAAATCGTCGACTTTCACCGCCCGGGCCATATGGCCTGGCTCAAGGACGCGTTCGACGGCGGGATCTTCCTTGCGTCCGGACGTCGCGTCCCGGCCACGGGAGGCGTGCTGCTGTCCAAAGTGGACAGGGCAACGTTGGATGCCTCGCTGGCCGAGGATCCGTTCTACAGCAACGGGGTGGCCGACTTCGAAATCATCGAATTCACCGCCACCAGCGTGGCCGAAGGCTACGAAAACCTGCTGGACAGCTGAACTTTCGCGGTTTTCGCCGCGCTGGTTCCGAGCCGTTCGGGCAGCACCACCGGCATGAGTTCCGGCCAGCGGGCACCCAGGTGGTCACCGCTCGAAACGCCGCGGACCCGGCGTGAAAACCAAGGTCCGACGTCGCGCCTCAGCCAGGCGACGTCGTCGGCGATGTTTTCGGTGAGGGACTTCGAACGCCACGGCGCCATGACCGGCTCAGAGAGCGAATGCGGCGCTCCCAGGACCTCCAGGACTTTCCTGGCCATGTACCTGTGGCCCGGCGTGGACATGTGCAGCCGGTCGGGAGCCCACATGCGGGGGTCCTGGAACCTTTCGAAGCACCAATAATCCACCAGGAGCGTCTGGTACTTCGCGGCAATCCGCCGGATGTGGCGGTTGTAAATGGCAGTACGGACCTTCAAGGGCTCCAGCAAGGGAGACAACGGGACGTTGTAGCCGGTGAAGAGCACGATGGTGGCACCGCTGGCTTTGAGGCGCATCACGGCGTTTTCGTAATCCCTCATGAGCCGGCCCAGGTTGAGCCGGGCCATGAGGAGGTCGTTGCCGCCGGCGTAGAAGCTGATGAGCGTGGGATTCAGGGCCAGTGCGGGTTCGAGCTGCTCGTCGACGATCCTTTGGAGGCGGCGGCCCCGAACAGCCAGGTTGGCGTAGAGCGTGCGGTCATCGTGCCGGGCGAACTCCTCGGCCACACGGTCAGCCCAGCCACGGCAGTTGTTGGGTAGCCTGCGGTCAACGTCTCCCACGCCCTCAGTGAAGGAGTCTCCCAACGCGACGAATCTCCGCGGCATGGTCATTGTGCTGCCTCCCGGTTTTCCATGAGCTTCTTCAAACCACCCTTGCGGGGGACTTTGACCGGATGCGGCCAGCGGGGTTGCAGCGAATCGCCCAGGGTGACACCGCGCAGTTTGCGCCCGAACAACGGCACCACCCAGTCGTTGACCCAGCGGCGTTGGCGGCGCTCCCATTCACGCAAGGTCAAACGGGTAGGCGGTTCCCATTCCTTGGCCGGGATCTTGTGCGGGACATTGAGATGGTCCAGGACCTGTCCGGCCAAGTACTTGTGGCCGGCCTTGGACATGTGAAGCCGGTCCGGGGACCACATCCGCGGGTCCTTGTAAGCATCGAAGCACCAATAATCCACCAGAACGGCGCCGTACTTGGCCGCTATCTCCCGGACTCTGTGGTTGTACAGGGTATTGCGTTTCTTGAACGGCTCCAGGACCGCGGAAACCTTGACGTCGAACCCCGTGAAGAGCACCACCGTGGCCCCGGTTCCACTCAGCCGCGCAACCAGGAGTTCGTAGTCGGCAAGAAGGGCGTCCATGTCCGTGCCGAAGTCCAGGATGTCATTGCCGCCGGCGTACAGCGTGATGAGCGTGGGCTCCATGGCGAGCGCGGGTTCGAGCTGTTCATCGATGATGTGCCGGAGCCTCTTGCTGCGAACTGCCAGATTGGCGTACTCCCACCCCGGTTGCGCCTTCGCCAGCCTTTCGGCCACCCGGTCGGCCCAGCCGCGCACCCCGTTCGGCAGGATCTTGCTCGGGTCCCCCACGCCCTCGGTGAAGGAATCCCCGACGGCGACATACCGCCGTCGAGCGCTGTTCCCGTCACCGAAGTCGTCCCGCACCCCACTGAAGCTACCCGGCCCCGGTTAAGGCCGAGCCAACCCCAAGTGAACAAGCGTCCGGCTCAAGCACGCGGGATGTGAACAAGCGTCCGGCTCAAGCACGCGGGATGTGAGCAAGCGTCGGAAGGTGACGCGGGCACGAGCCGCAGCGGCGGTTTTGAGAAGGAGCGCATCGCGGCCCATCGTGGCGAGGAGGTCGCTTAGCGACCGGAACGCCACCTATGGGTTGTGTCTAAGCGACGGCTAAACCGGCGCTTCGGCGGACTCAACGATGCAGCAGGGGCTTAGCCCTCCGCCTTGCCGCGACGCCAGTAGCCCATGAACGCAACCTGCTTGCGGTCAATACCAACATCCCGCACCAGGTAGCGCCGCATTTCCTTGATCACGAACGCTTCGCCGGCAATCCAGGCGTAGAACGGCAGGGCACCTGCGGGCAGTGTCGGGTTCTTGGTGGCTTCGATGGCTGCCGCGTCCATGCGCTGCGGGGTTTCCCAAAGAATGTCCTGGTCCACGTTGACGTCTTCGGGCTCAGGACCTGCTGCGGTTCCGGAACCCTTGATGCCCACCCAACCCGGGACGGGAACTGCCTTGGCCACGGCTTCCTTGAGGAGTTCGCCGTGGGGACGGGAGCGTCCGATGGCTGCGCCGCGGGCAAGCCAGGTGATTTCGATGTCGGCGGCGGTGCTGATGTCCTGGAAATCGCCGGCTTCGGGCACCTCGAGGAAGGCATGTCCGGTCATGTCGGCGGGCAGGCTTTCCAGGATGGCGCTGATGGCGGGCACTGCGGTTTCGTCGCCGGCCAGGAGTACGCGCTGCGCCAGCCCCGGCCGCCATTCAATGCCACCGTAGGCGCCGGCGGTGGCGCACTGTGCAGCCCTGTTGTTGGGACCGATGATGGTCAGTGCGTCGCCCGGTTTCGCAGCAAGCGCCCAGTTGGCCGCAGGTCCGCCGTGCCCGGCGTCGTCGAAGTGCATGACGAAGTCGATGTCGATTTCGGGGTACACGGCGTCGAGCCGTTCGGAGCGGACGGTGTAGGTCCGCATGTCCCCACGGACTGACGGGTCCATCGCCAGCCATTCCTGGTACCAGCCGGCCTCTTCCATTTTGAAGGGGGGCAACGGAATGACGTTGCCGTCTGCGTCAAAGGACGGAATCATCAGCTTCACGCGCAGGTCCAGGGTGTCGCCCGCAACGCCGAAGTCGCGCAGCGAGTAGCCGCCGAACGTGATCCGGCGGAAATTGGGGCTCAGTTCCTGCACTGCCGTCACGGTGACGTCGAAGGCGAGGGTCATGGGCTCCACGGCGGCGCTTGCTTTGGCCTGTGTCGGTTGTGCACTCATGAGGCGATCTCCAGTTCGTTGCTTACAGCGGGGCTTGCGTGGTGCCGTCCAATGGGAACGATCAGTGGTGTGCCTGAGATGGGGTCCGGAACCACCCGGGACTCCAGGCCGAAAACGTTGAAGACGAGTTCTTCTGTGACCACATCGATGGCGGGCCCTTCAGCCACGATGCACCCGCCCTTCATGGCGATGACGTGGTCTGCGTAGCGCGCTGCCAGGTTCAAGTCATGGAGCACGATCGCCACAGTGGTCGCGCGGCGGCGGTTGAGGTCCGTGATGAGGTCGAGGACTTCCACCTGATGCGCGAGGTCCAGGTAGGTGGTGGGCTCGTCCAGCAGCAGGACGTCGGTTTCCTGCGCCAAGGCCATGGCAATCCAGACCCGCTGGCGCTGGCCGCCGGACAGTTCGTCGATACTCCGCTCAGCGAGCCCAAGGGTATCGGTGGCTTCGAGCGCGCGCTGCACCGCGGCGTCGTCGGCGGCGCTCCAGCTGCGGAAGAAGCCTTGGTGCGGGTAGCGGCCGCGGCCCACGAGGTCACGCACGGTGATGCCGTCCGGCGCGGCAGGGTGCTGCGGCAGGAGACCCAGCGTGCGGGCCAGTTCGCGGGCCGGACGGGAGTGGATGTCCTTTCCGTCCAGCGTCACTGCACCGCCGGCCGGCTTGAGCAACCGCGACAAGCCGCGCAGGAGCGTGGATTTGCCGCAGGCGTTGGCGCCGACGATCATGGTCACTTTGCCCTCGGGAATCTCGGTGGAGAGCCCCTCCACCACCTTGCGCTGCTCGTACTGGAGCGTGAGGTCCTTGGCATTAAGGATGGCCATGTCAGGCTTCCTTTCGGTTGGACGTGACCAGAAGCCACAGCAGGAAGGGTGCACCGAGCGCACCGGTGATGACGCCGACCGGGAGGACGGTTCCGTCCAGGACGACCGGAGCAATGTTGGAGGCGAAGAAGTCGGCCAGCAGCACGATCAGCGCGCCAGTGAGGGCCGACGCCGGAAGGCTGGGTTTGCGCACGATGCGGCGGGCGATCGGCCCGGCGAGGAACGCGACGAAAGCTACCGGTCCGGCGGCGGCAGTGGCGACGGCGGCAAGTCCGACGGCGGTCAGCACGAGTCCCAGCCGCGCGGCATTGACCCTGATTCCCAGGCCGGCGGCAGCGTCGTCGCCCAGTTCAAGGATGCGCAACGGTCCGGCGAGGACCACGACGGCCGGCAGCAAGACAAGCAAGGAGACCCCCAGAACACCGGCCCGGTCCCAGGTGGCTGAGTTCAGCGAGCCGTTGAGCCAGATGAGGGCGTCTGCGGCAGTCCGGATATCCGCACGGGTCATGAGGAAGTTCACCACCGCGTGGAGTGCTGCGGCGATGCCCACGCCGGCCAGGATGAGGCGGTTGCCTGCAGCGTTGCCCCGGCTGCCCCCGCCCGCGCCGGAGCCGGTGCCGCGGGAGATCGCGTAGATGATGGCCGCGACACCCAGTGCGCCGCCGAGGGCTGCCCCGGAGACGACAGCCCCGGATGCGCCGAAGATCACGATGGCCGTCACTGCCGCGGCGCTGGCACCGTAGCTGATGCCGATGATGTCCGGGCTGGCCAGCGGGTTGCGCAGCATGGTCTGGAAAAGCGCGCCGGCGAGCCCGAAAGCGAGGCCGATCATCGTTCCCACCACAGCGCGGGGCAGTTTGTGTTCCATCACGATGAAGCTGGCGCCCGGGATCTTCTCGCCGCCGGTCAGGTGGTTGATGACGATGGTGAAGAAGTCGGGGATGGTCACGGTGTAGCTGCCCAGGAGCACGTACACGGCGAACATCACCAGCAGCGCGAGGCCCAGGAAGAACGTGGGGCTCAGCACGCGCCGAAGTGGCAGATGATGAGGGTGTTTGGGGGAATTATTGGCATTAAGTGCCGTCTCGGGCGCGGATTTAAGGACCGTCACAGTCCGGCCCCCTTCCCACGGCGAATCAGCCAAACGAACACCGGCGCTCCAACGATCGCGGTCATGATGCCTGCCGGAACTTCGCCCGGGAGGAGGATCACGCGGCCGATGATGTCGGCGGTGATGAGCAGGATGGGAGCCGAGACCAGGGAAAACGGCAGGATCCACCGGTAATCCGGGCCGGTCAGCAGCCGGACGGCGTGGGGGATCACCAGGCCAAGGAAGCCGATGGGGCCGGCCAACGCAGTCGCCGAACCACACAACAGCACGATGCCCAGTGCCGTGATCCCGCGCGCGAGTCCGACGTTCTGGCCCAGGCCGCGGGCAATGTCATCGCCCAGGGCCAGGCTGTTCAGGACGCGCCCGCCGCCCAGGACGATGACCGCGCCAACAGCCAGGAACGGCAGCGCAGGCAGCAGCACCGACCAGTCCCGCCCGCCGATGCTGCCCACCTGCCAGAAACGGAAACGGTCCAGGGTGTCCTGGCTGGAGACAAGAATGACGTTCATCAGGGAGAACAGACCCGCGCTCAGCGCCGCACCCGCCAAGGCGAGCTTGACCGGCGTCGCACCGTCGCGCCCCCGGGACGCTATGGCATAAACGACGACGGCGGCTGCCGCGGCTCCGATGAAAGCGAACCAGATGTAGCCGGTCAGTGAGCCGATGCCGAAGACGTAGATGCCAACAACCACGGACAAGGCCGCGCCGGCGTTGAGACCAAGGATTCCCGGGTCGGCCAGCGGGTTGCGGGCGACGCCCTGCATGGCAGCCCCGGCGAGGCCAAGTGCAGCGCCAGCCAGGAGGCCCAGGACGGTGCGGGGAATCCGGGCGATCACCACAGCGTGGTTGCCGTCAGCCGGATTGAAGTTGGTGAGGGCCTCCCACACCGTGGTGATGGGAAGGCCGCGCGCGCCGATCGCCAACGATGCGGCACTTACTGCGGCGAGTACGACGACGGCCAGCAGCAGCCAGGCGGTGCGCTTGCCTGCTGCGCTCCGGGCCCCGGTTCCCCTACCGGAAGCCGAAGCGTCAGGGGAGATGCCTCCCGGGCCAGCCGGCACCATGCTGCCGCTGCCCCGCCCCTGGACGGCCGTCGTCGTACTCAGTTTCATTGCAGTTACTTGCCTGCGGCTTCTGCGGCCTTACCCAGCTGCGGCAGGAACGTATCCAGTGCCCACGGCAGGCTCAGCGGCGAGGAAGCGGAGATGGAGAGCGTCAGGGTCTGGTCCGAATCGGCAACCAGTGCGCCCTTCTTGATGGCCGGGATCTGGCCCAGCAGCGGGTCGGCCTTGATGGCGTCGGCCGTTGCAGCCTCGGGAACCCAGGTCACGAAGATGTCGGAATCAAGCTCGTTGGCCTTTTCCGCGGACCACGGGATGAAGAATTCCGTGTTCGACTTGGTGTTTTCCGTAACGACGGGGGCCAGCTTCATGCCGATTTCGGAGAGGAACCGGGGGCGGTTGTCGATGGCGGTGTAGACGTTGGCGCCGTCACCCTTGGCGGGCTCGAGGTTGCCGTAGATGAAGGTCTTGTCCTTGATCTGCGGGTACTTGGAAACCTTGTCCTTAATGGTGGCTTCGGTGTCTTCGACCAGCTTCTTGGCTTCAGCTTCCTTGCCCAGCGCCTTGCCGATGATGGTGGTGCTTTCCTGCCACGGCGTACCGTAGGCCAGTTCCGGCTGCGCCACGACGGGGGCGATTTCGCTGAGCTTCTTGTAGTCAGCCTCTTCCAGGCCCGAGTAGGCAGCCAGGATGACGTCCGGGTTGAGCTTGGCGATCTCGGTGAAGTTGATGCCGTCTGCCTCGGAGTACTGCACGGGAGCCTTGTCGGTGCCGAAGCCGGCGCCGAGCTTCTCCAGCGCTGCGTCCTTCCACGGGGTGGAGCCCTTGTCGTTGTTGCCCCACTCGTTCTTGGGCACGCCAACCGGAACAACACCCAGGGCGAGTGCGACGTCGTCGTTGACCCACGAGACGGTGACTACGCGCTTGGGCTGTTCCTTGATGGTGGTCTCACCGAAGACGTTCTTGATGGTCACGGGGAACGCGGCGGACTCGGCCTGCTCGGTTGCCGGCGTCGACGTGGCCGGTCCTGTGGAGCAGCCAGTGAGGGAAAGGGCGACGGCGGCCAGGACGGCCGTCGCGGTACCTGCGGTTTTCAGCAGGGCGCGGCGTGGGAGAAGGGATGCCACGGTACTCCTTAGGTAAGTGATGCGAACCTAAGTAAGGCTAGCCTACCCTCCCGATAATTACGAAACGTTTGCGTCACCTAATCTCCAGGCCTGGGCAATGCGGGCTGCTTTCGATTGGGGTTAGGATGGTCGATGGCGGACTACCGCTTCTGGAAAACGACGAGGGGATGAGCGTGCGCACTGTTTCAGTTGCTGCAGCCATGGTTAGCGAGGTGGCCGTTTTGGCCTGCTTGGCACTCCCCTGCACGTCGGCATCTCTCTAGGTTTCCGGGCACAGCAAAAACCCGGCCTCAGGGCACTTTCCTTGCCTTGCCATTTCCTCGTTTGGTGACCGACGACTCCTGCCATCCCGCAACACTGCCCGTGGCCGTGCCGGCAGAGGCACGCCCAGGCACGCGGACGTCGACCACTTTTCGAAAGAAGCTTTGCCATGCAGAAAATCACTGCCCAACAGATCCGTTCATCCTTCATCAACGCCAGCCGCTCCGAGGCAGCAAAGGCCAATCTTCCCCGCGATTTCGACACCATCGACTGGGACAACCTTGAATTCCTCGGGTGGCGCGATGAGAAGATGCCCCAGCGCGGGTACCTGGTGGTCCCCCACCGGGGCAAACTTACTGGGGTCGTGCTCCGCGCCCCCGAGGGAGGGTCCGGCAAGAAGCGGGTGGTGCTGTGCGAACTGTGCCGGGACGTCTTCTCCAAGGACGACGTCTACCTCTGGGTTGCCAAGAAGGCCGGACAGTCCGGCAAGGACGGGAACACCGTGGGCACCCTGATCTGCGCCGAGTTCGGTTGCAGCGCCAACGTGCGCAAGGAACCACCGGCCAATGAGATCAACCCGGACCCGGCCGTCGTCGTGGTTCGGCAAATCGCAGGCCTGGAGTCCAGGACGGAACAATTCCTGGACCGGGTCCGCGACGTGTCAAAGTAGCGCCCTGGAGCAACGCGGGGTCACTTTTGGCCCATAAAGGGCCTCCCTAAGGGCCATAAGTGACCCCGCGTTGCTTTCTAGCGCAGGACGATGTCCACCGGGTTGGCTTCGGATCGCCATGCGCCGGGTTCGCCCGGCCCTGCGATAACGGGAGCCGTGAGGACGCCCGAGCGGTTGGTCCGCTTGTCCCGCAGGATCTCCGTGACGGAGCCGAGGTGCCGTGACAGGTCAATGACGTTTTCGGGCGCGGCCAGCAACAGCTGGAAGCCGAATTCGTGGAGTGCCTTGATGCCCGCACCCGCGAACTCCTCCGAGGCCAGCACGAACGCTTCGTCCATCATCACGGTGCCGTAGGTGGTGAAGCCCTGCTCGGCGATGCCCAACTGGTAGCTCAATGCAGCAGCCATGATGAAGGCCGTGAACCGTTGGCGCTCACCGCCTGACATGGAGCCGGTGTCGGCGTGCATGAAGACTTCGGTTTTCTTCTTGCCGGTTTTGGATGCGCCGGCCTTCCCTTGCTTTGCCACCTCGCGGTGTTCCTTGCACTGGATGAAGACGTGTCCACGGACGTCCAGCACTTCGGCACGCCAACGTCGATCCTCCGGCGTTTGCGATCCGAGCCGCTTCACCAGCGTTTCCAGTGATCTATACCGGGCGGTGAGCTCGGCGTCGTCGTCCGTTTCGGCGGAACCAGCGGCCGAAGCGCCGCGCGAGGGCCGTGTGTGTTTGGTTTTCAAAGCGTTCTGGATGGCGTCCTTGAAGACCTTGGCCGTTGCCGGCAGCGTCTGCTTGATGTCCAGTTCCAGGAAGCTTCCCTCGTGGAAATTGACCTCGGACAAGATGCCGTTGAGGGGGAGGATGCGGCTGGTGATGCTGCGCCGTTCCTCATCGAGAAGGTGCAGGAGCGTACTGAACGACTCGTGCGTACGTTGGTTGAAGAACAGCCTGAACTCGGCCTCCTGTGCGGGCAGGCCATCGCTCATGATCGCGTGGTAGCGGGCTTCGAAGTCGCCTGCGGCACCGATTGAGGTGCCGTGGTCGGCGCTGATGGCGCTCCCCCAGTCGCGGACGAACGCTTCGAACATGCGCGTCAGGCGTTCGGCAGTCGCCTGGCTCCGGGATTCGGCCGCGTGCAACTCGTCCAGGAGTTTGTTCCGGACGCTGTTGGCCAGGTTGTCCAGCTCATACAGTTCGGAGACGTCCGCGACGCCGTCGAAGTACGGTTCCAGCGCGGTGACGGTAGAGGCCGACGGCGGTGACTGCTCAAGCTTGAGCCTCGCCGCATCCAACAGCCCGTCAGCCGTGGTCATCTTGTGGTCGAGCGCTTTGTATTCGCTCTGCAGCACAGCCGCCACCCCTGTGGAGGACTGGTGCTTTTCCCGGACGGCTTCGATGCTGGCACGCAACGGCTCGAGGTCCGCCTGGGCGGCCAAAGCATCCACCAGCCGTTGCTCTATCCGTGCCAGCTCGTCCGCGGCAACGGCAGCCGAAACCTGTTCCCACGGCCGCTCGTCTTCAGCCACGCGCCGCAGGGCTTCCAGTTGGCGGGCCATGCCTTGGTGCGAATCCTCACGGCTTTGGGCCAGTTCGGCAGCCTTGGCCAGCTCATTCTCCAGCTCGCCCACGCGGGCAGCGACGAGTTCAAGCTTGGAAGCGTTATCGAAGCCGAGGACGTAATCCTGCCGGCTGGTGAACCGGTCGTCCTTCTCAACGGTGTGCCGGTTCCGCTTCACAACGCCGCCCAGGCTCAGGCCCTTGTCCATCGAGGCAAGCTCGTCCGGGTCCTCGACACACGGATACGCAAAGTCCAAGGCGATCCGCTCACGGATCCATTCCCCGGCGTCGGCGTTTGCGCCCGAGGTGAGGATGCTCAACTTCGTCAAGAGGTCGCCGTCGGACACGTCCTCCACAGCCAGCGCCCCACCGGCAAGCGGCTTGGAGACGTCCACCGCGCGCAGCGCGCCCCGAACAGTGTTGTCGTTCAGGTATCGCGTGACGGCAGCAAAGTGCTCCCCCGGAACCAGCAAGGTGGTGGCCAGGTTGCGCAGGGCCCGCTCCGCCGCGGGCCGCCACTGGTCCTGCCCCTCCGCGAGGTCGATCAGCTCGCCGCCAAACGGCATCCGTTCTTCCGGTACGCCCGTCGCGGCAGCGATGGCGGCCCGGTTTTCAATGCTCGACGGCGGCAGCAGGGACTTGCGCGACCGCAGCGACAACAGTTCCTGCTGGGCCGCAGCCAGCTCACGCTTCTTGGTCGCGTGGCCATCGAACGCCTCAAAACGGAGTTCTTTCAAGGCCTCCGAATCGTCTTTCAGCTCGATCGAACGGGCGGCGGCCTGCTCGTGCGCCTGGTCCCAGCCCTCGGCTGACCATTCCAGGTTCAGCCCGGCGTCGGCCAGCGCCTTCCTGGCCGAGTCCTCAACCTGCTGGCGCAGCTTCAGGCCAACCTTGGCGTTCTCCAACGACTGCTCAATGGCCGAAATGGCGTTGCCACCGCGGTTGTTGTAGTCCAGCTCAAGGTCCCGCAACTCCTTGGCCAGGGCATCGCGGACCACACGCTCGGCGGCGAGTTCCTGCGCCTTGGACTGTGCCAACTCCTTGAAACGGGCCAACGTCTTGGCGTGCACCGTGACAGCGAGCTGCTGCTTGTAAGCTTCAAACTCTTCGCCGGCCAACTCACGGAGGCGGTTGGCGTCCAACAAGGCCTGGGCGTATTCCTTGTTCAGGCCCGGCACCGGAGCCAATTGGTCGCGCTGCAGCCGGACATCCTCCAGCCGCTGCCGGATCGACATCAGGTTGCTGAATTCCTCAACGACGTCGTCCGCCGCAGCCAGCGTGGCCGGGGCATCCAGCACCTGGTCCCGGAAGAACGTGTTGACGCTGCCGCCCAAGCCCTTGCCGGCCTGGATAACGCGCAGCAGCGGAAGCGCCTGGTCCGAGTTGATACCCAGGAGCCGCCGGAACCGCTCGGCGAACGCCTTGTGGACGTCGAACACCTGACCGTCCGGGAAGATCGACTCCAAGGCACTCCTGGTAAACCGCTTCTGCGCGATCCCCTCGATCGCTTCGAGGTCCAGGGGCTTGCTGTCGATCACATAGAAACGCCCAACGCTCGACTCCGTGCCGTTTTTCGGCAGGTCGAACAGCGCTGCCACCGTCACTTTGGTGCCGGCTGCGTTATCAAACGTCAGCGCGACGGCGGACCAGGTGGCACCGGGGCGCTGGAAGGCACTGGCCGAACTATCCCCGACCGCCTTGTCACCGACCTTGCCGCGCATGTAGGTGAACGTGGTCCTCTTGTCCTCCACAGCCCCGCCGGACCGCTGGGCAGCAGCCTCGTTCGACCGCGGGCGGGCATCGAAAACGCGGAGCATGGCATCAAAGAGTGTGGACTTGCCGACACCGGAATTGCCGGTCAGCAGCGTGCCCTTGCGGTCCACGTGCATGGTGTGGGCGCCATGGAAGGTGCCCCAGTTGACCACCTGGACGAGGGCCAAACGCATCTGGCCCGGATTCGTGAGCTCGCCGAGCGGGAGCATGCTTGCGATGGTCACTTGGCTGCCTCCTCTGCTGCTGGGTCACTGTCCGCGGCGGTACCGGCGTCGTCGTCCCCGTCTTCGGAAGTGGGGCTGGAGTCAGCTTCCATATCCAGCAAAGGCTCCGTGCCGGATTCGTCCGCTGCTACTGCCACGAGGGCTTCTATGTGGGCCGGGATGTCGCCGATGTTTTCGAACGGGAGGGCCAATGGGAGGGCATTGCTGATGGTGTACGTGTCATCCAGCGGGGTGGGGAGGAGAAGTTGCCGGGCGAGGAGTTTGGTGATGGTGCGGGTGACCACGTCGGAGTCGCGCAGGGCGTCCTGTTGGCCGGCCGGGGTGTAGTTCGCTACGAGGTCGGAGATCTCTTCGCGGGTGATCGTGGGGTCGGTCTGGGCTGTGACGTGGCGGTCAAGGAGGAGGCGCAGCCGCAGCAGCACGATGGTTTCGACGCGGCTCAAAGCACGCTGCTGGCGGAGGATGCTGGAGCGGGAGCTCGCCCCGATGATTTCCGGATCAACGGGTCGCAGGACAGCGATCTTGCGGTCGTGGTCCAACTGGAGGGTCAGGAAGAGTTCCGAGAGGCGGCTTCGGAGAATCAGCTGGTTGTCCAGGAGGGTCGTCCACAGCTTCTCGTCGCGGGCACCATCAACGTAGGGACCTTTAAGGAGCTTCACCAGGGCATGGCGGACTTTCATCGGGAGCACGCCGGTGTCGCCGGGGAAGAGCGCGGCACCGTCCACGAAAGTGTCCCGCGGCGTGATCCGGAACGGGTCCGGCTGCTGGGCGGTCTCATCGGGCACCGCAACGGTGTCCTGCTCCGCTTCGGTGTCCCGCTCCGTTTCGGTGACGTCCTCCGCAGCGGTGACGTCCTCCGCAACGGTGACGTCACCCGCTTCGGTGATGTCCGTCGTCGTGATGTCCTCAGTCATTGGAATCCTCATTCAGCGTGACGACAGGCAGGTACGCGGTGCGGATGCTGCCGTCGATTTGTTCGAAGTCGATGTGTTCCCAGGCGGCGCGGTCGAAAGCCGCGCCGGTCTGCAATGCCATGGACAGGAGGGTCCGGACGCTGTTGATGTGCCGTTCTTCCGCGGGCAGGTTTTCCCAGGCCTCACCCAACGTGGCCGAGCCCGCCATGGCCGCCCGCACAACATCGGGGCGCGCTTTGCCGGTGCGGGCCGAACGGACCCTGTCCGAGTCGCTGAACGCTATGGGGTCGGCCAGGCGCGGGGGCGTGGCGAACTCGTCCGGGTCGAACAGCTTGACCATGGCCAAGGACTCGAAACCGGCGTTGAAGAGCACAGGTCCAGGCACCAGGCCGGGCCGGTCGCGTTCGTATGGCAGGGAACGGATGGCCTGTTCGGCTTCGGCCAGCACTTTGCGGAGACTAACCGACTGCCGGACGTCGTCGCTCTGGATATAGGTGTTGAGGCTTTCCGAGAGCTTTCCGTAAATCCGCTGGATCTGGCTGTGCTGGTACCGCAGTTCCGCGACGAGGTTTTTCAGCGTTTCGCGGTCCTCGTGGGAGAGATCGTCCGCAAACTGCCTGCTCAGCACCTCGCCGATGGCCGAGCGGAAACGCAGCTGCTGTTGCGGATCCTCAAGGAAGGCGGTGAAGGAACGGAAAGTACGTCCTTCGGGGCTTTGCCGAAGCCGTTTGTCGGCCTCCAGAACCTGGGCCATGGTTGCGCCCTTGCTCAACGACTCTTCGATGATCTGGTTGCGGAGCTCCCCCACCAGTTCCTCGATACGGTCACGCATTTTCTTGTAGTCCGCGGGCAGGCTTGCGGCGAGGTCAAGGATGTTACCGGCAGCTTCAACGGCTTCCTCGTCGTCAAGGAGGCCGTCGAATTCACCGGAACTGATGTCCTCCACCAGCTGCTGGCGCTCGTGGATTTCCTCTTCCAGGGCCTCCAGGCGCGCGCTCTGGTCCGGGTTTGTTTCGTTGGCCAGCTTCTCCACATCGCCGAGCAGCGTGCCGAGCCTCGAACCGTTCAGAGTGGAACGTTCGCTGGAGAGGCTGTCGAGGAAAGCGAGCACACGCGCTGCGGGCTCGGTGACCTCGTACACGATCCGGCCCGACTGGTTGCGTCGCGTCAGGAACTGCTTGCGCGTCCATTCGTCACCGAACAACTTGCCGTTCTGCTGGCCGCCAAGCGCGGGATCCTGGCGCCGGAGCTGCTCTAGGAAAGCGTCGACGTCGGCGTGGAACTCTTCGAGCGGAAGCTGCGGCCTGGTGCGGGTAAAGGAGGCCTGGAGGACGGCGATGACCCACGGCGCCGAGCGCGTCAGGGCCCACGCGGGACCCTTGGTCAGCTGTTCGAGGTCGCGGAGCCTCGCGCCGATTGCGTCGGCGGAGGACATGGCTGAACGGGACAACTACTCTCCTTCAGCTGCTGCGAAACCTGGCTGGCAGCGGAAACTGCCCCGTACAAGGTTAACGCAGAGCGTCGCGGAGGCGTCGAGCGGGCCGGAAGTACCGCCGTCGGGGGCTTCCGCGCTGGCCGGCCGCAATCATTCCGTGACTTACGCTCCGGTACGGTTTCGATCGCATATCAACGCCGCAATGACGCGCGTCAGCACTGGCCGGAAAGCACCCCCGCCCCTAATGTCAGATCATCGACGCCGCCACGCCGCGTCGACTCACGCAATGTCGCTCCGGGGGGAACCATGGATTTCGATTTCACTGCGCTGGAAACAGGCACATACGTAGTTATTGGAACGCTGTTCTTCGCTGTAATCTTGGCCGCATTCATTGCGGCCGCAGCAATGGCAACGATCGTCCTGATCGGAGCCATGGGGACGGCCTGGTACATCGTCAAAGCCGTCCTTGGTGGCCTTGTCCACGGCATTAATTTTGCCTGGGACAGCCTGGTCCACCATGCCGGACAGGTGGAAATTCCGGCGGAGTTCCAGCCCCAGGTTTCCTCTGGCACGGGTAGCTACCCGCGGGTAGCATTGAGGGACAGCTGAAGGGTTCCCACCCACGGCGGACCCTGGCTCCATCCGGCACAACCGGCTAGAGGAGTTTTCCCATGACGTCCGCTACAGACAGCAGTCTCACCGCCGCAAGCGTCAATGCCACAGCAGAGGAAGCCCGCGCCGTCGCCGAGGCTGCCCGCGAAACTGAATGGAACCGGCCAAGCTTCGCCAAAGGCCTGTATCTGGGCAGCTTCGACCTCAGCCTGATCCACCCCTGGCCACAAGCCAAAGCGGACGACGTGGAACGGGGCGAGGAGTTCATGGCCCGGCTGCTGGCGTTTGCCAAAACAATGTCCGGCCGGCAGATCGAACGCGACGCCAGGATTCCGGACGAGTATCTGGCCGGGCTTGCTGAGCTTGGCGTGTTCGGCATGAAGATCCCACGCGAATACGGCGGACTGGGCCTTTCCCTGGTGTACTACGGCCGGGCCCTCGCCCTCCTGGGTTCAGTCCATCCGAGCCTGGGTGCGCTGATTTCCGCCCACCAATCAATCGGCGTCCCCGAGCCCGTCAAGGAGTTCGGCACGCCGGAGCAGAAGAAGGAATACCTGCCGCGCTGCGCCGCCGGCGCCATCACGGCGTTCCTCCTGACAGAACCCGACGTCGGCAGCGACCCCGCGCGCATGGGCGCCACTGCCGTACTTTCCGACGACGGCGGTTCTTACCTTCTGGACGGCGTGAAACTTTGGACCACCAACGGCGTGATCGCTGAACTCGTTGTAGTCATGGCCAGGGTCCCGGCCCACACCGATCCTGATGGAACCGAACACAAGGGCGGCATTTCCGCTTTTGTGGTGGAGATGGACTCGCCCGGCATCACGGTGGAGAACCGGAATGCCTTCATGGGCCTGCGTGGCATCGAGAATGGCGTGACGCGCTTCCACCAGGTGCGGGTGCCTGCCGCCAACCGGCTCGGGCGGGAGGGGCAGGGGCTGAAGATCGCCCTCACGACCCTGAACACCGGGCGGCTTTCCATCCCCGGCCTCTGCGTCGCTGCCGGAAAGTGGAGCCTGAAGATTTCCCGGGAGTGGTCCAACGCCCGGACGCAGTGGGGCCGCCCAGTGGGCAAGCACGAGGCCGTGGGCAAGAAGATCGCCTTCATCGCAGCCACCACTTTTGCGCTGGAGGCCGTGTTTGAGCTCTCCGCCGAGATGGCCGACGCCGGCCAAAAAGACGTCCGCATCGAGGCCGCGCTGGCCAAACTGTGGTCCACCGAACTGAGCTGCAGGATCGCCGATGAACTGGTGCAGATCCGTGGCGGCCGCGGCTTCGAAACCGCCGATTCCCTCGAAGCCCGTGGGGAACGGGCAGTCCCGGCCGAGCAACTCCTTCGGGATCTTCGCATCAACAGGATCTTCGAGGGTTCCAGCGAAATCATGAAACTCCTGATCGCGCGCGAGGCAGTGGACGCACACCTCGCCGCCGCCGGCGACCTCGCCTCGGCGGACGCGAGCCTGCAAGACAAGGCGAAGGCCGCCGTCGGGGCCTCCGGCTTCTACGCCCGCTGGTTGCCCAAACTGGTTGCGGGCGCCGGGATGGACCCTCGGTCGTACGCCGAATTCGGGCGGCTCGCCAAGCAGTTGCGCTTTGTTGAACGCTCCTCGCGCCGCCTCGCCCGGCAGACCTTCTACGGGATGGGACGCTGGCAGGCCAAGCTTGAGCACAAGCAGGCGTTCCTGGGCAGGATCGTGGACATCGGGGCCGAGCTGTTCGCCATGGCCGCGTGCTGTTCACGCGCCGAGTCGCTGTTGCGGACCCGCCCGGAACAAGGCGCGGCTGCCTTCGAGCTGGCTGAAGCCTTCTGCGAACAGGCCCGTGTTCGGGTGGATGAGTACTTCGACCAGCTTTGGCGCAACACCGACGACGGCGACCACGACCTCTCGCGGAAAGTCCTCGACGGCGACTATGCCTGGCTGGAGGCCGGAATCCTGGACCAGTCCGAAGGAACGGGCCCCTGGATCGGCGACGCCTCCCCCGGCCCCTCGACCAAGGAAACCCTCCACCGCAAATACCGGTGAGCTATTGGAGCACGTCCCCGTCCACGTAGTACCAACGCTTGCCTTCCCGCACGAAACGGGAGAGTTCACGCTGGACGCCGCGTTCGCCGTCGGACCTGTAGTGCGCCGCGAACTCAACGGTGCCCGCCGAGTCGAGCGGGCCGCCGTTGCTCGTGGCAAGGATGTCCAACCTGCGCCACTGCAGGTCCGGGTCCAGGTCCATGGAGGCGGGCCGTGTGGTGGAATGCCACGTCCGCAACAGATACCCGGGCTCAAGGACCACGAAGGCCGAATACCGGGACCGCATGAGTTGCTCTGCGGTGGGCGCCTCGGCCTCCCCGCGATGGAACCGGCCGCAGCATTCGTCGTACTGCTCGCCGGAAAGGCAGGGGCAGGCACCGTTGCGGAGCCGGGTGTGGTCAGGGGTCACGACGCGCCAATCTGGGCTGTAAATGAGAGCTGGGCAACATATTTTCGCATGCGAGATAACAGGTTCGAAACAACCCTGCCAGAGTGGGCTGCGGCGCGTGATTCCGTCGGTGCGGGACCTTACGCTAGATAAGCAAGCTGGGTGGGCAATGCGCGCATCACAAAACGACAGCCAGGGGAGGCTACGTGGAGGATCCGACAACACTCGCCATCAACCTGACGTATTTGGGGACGCTGGGCCTGGCTCTGCTGATGTTCCTCGGCCTCGGGTTGATTGTCATCATCACTCTGGTGGTTGCCGGAGTGGGACGGCTGGTGTCTGTCATCCTCCTGGCGTTGATTGGCGTCTTCCCCAAGAAGGACACCACTCCCATCGTGCATCTTCCCGCTCGGCCCGGATACGTGCCGGAACGGGTAGTCGGCGCGGACGCTGTTGACAGCGCAGCTGAGGAATCGGCCCCTGTTGCGGCGCCGGTTGCCGCGGCGGTTGCCGCGCCATCTCCTGCTACGGCGCCCGCTGCGCCCAAGCGGGACTTGCTCGGAGTGACCCGACGCCGGATCTCAGGTGCGTCGGCCGCCGTCAAGGACGGCGCGTGGAAATCAAAGGTGGACCCGCGGAAACTGCCCAAACCGGCCGAGGTCAAGTCCGCCGTCGAGCACCAAACTGCGCACCACCCGATCGTCGTGGCCGCTGCCAAGGAACCGCCGGTCCTGTCGAAGGACTGGGCGGATGCGGTTGCTGAAGCCGACCGACGCGAGGCCGAACGGGCCAAGGCCCAGCAGCCACCGCCCATCAAAGTGACGGTCCGCGACCTCGACGAGCCCACGCCGTCGTCAAAAAGCCCGGCACCGGCCAACCCGCCAAAGAAGCAGGGCCCTGTGACGTCCCCAAAGGGGAAATCCCAAGGCCCCACCAAAAAGGGATCCCTCAGCGGCGCTGCCCGAAACTCCTAGCTCGGCGTGCCGGGCTAAGCGGCCAACTGACGGAACGCTGCGCCATGGTAGATCAGCGGCTTGGACTCGAGGTTGACGGTGGTTGCCTTGACCTCAAGAACCACGATCGCGTGATCCCCGGCGGGCGTTTCTGAAACTATTTCGCATTCGAAACCCAACACGGCCCCATCGATCAGCACCGCGCCCGAGTCGCTGACACTCGTATCCAGCCCGGCGAAGCGGTCCCTCGTTTTCGACGAGAGCTGGAGGCAGGCAGCTTCCTGCCCCTCAGCCAGGACCGAGACGCCAAGCCGCTGAGCCTGGCGCAGTTTGGGCCACGTTGTGGACGAGTTCTGCACTGCGAACATGACCAGCGGCGGCTCCAGTGAAACGCCCACGGTGAAGGACGACGCCACCAGCGCTTCCGGCGTGAAATCCACCATCGCGCTGAAGGCGGCAACTCCGGAGGGGAACTGCGCAAAAGCCGCCTTGATGGCCGCCGTTTCTTCCACTGTGGTCTGTGTCATCCCGCTGTCCCTTTCGTGCGTTTCCTAAGTTCCTTTCCCATAATTCACCCGCTTGGAAGAACGGCAATATTTGTTGATCCGCAAGACATTTGTGTTGCCGTGTGTCAAGAAATGTCGCGAAGTAAGGCCTCTTCCATTACCCCGCAAGACGAAAAACGAAGAACTTCTACCATTTGCGTTTATGCCTCCGGCGGCCGTGTGTAGCCTCGATTGAACATCCCGTCCACGCCGCTGACCCAGGCGTCGACCCAGCACTATCCATCCACAGGAAGCCGACATGAGCCTCAACGAGCTACGAACGCTTGGACGCACTGGCGCCCTGATCAGCCCGCTCACCCTGGGCACCCTGAACTTCGGCACCGGCGCCGCGCCCACAGGTCCCGCAGAGAGCATCCGGATCATCAAGGCCGCGCTCGACGCCGGTATCACCAGCATCGACACTGCAGACATCTACTCTCAAGGAGAATCCGAAACCGTGGTGGGCCAGGCGATCCACAGCCGGCGCGACGACGTCTTCCTCGCCACCAAGTTCCACGGGCAAATGGGATCCAACCCCGCGCACGCCGGCAACTCCCGCCGCTGGATTGTCCGGGCTGTGGAGGACAGCTTGCGGCGTCTGAACACGGACAGGATCGACCTCTACCAGGCACACCGCCCGGACTACAACACCGACCTCCTGGAAACCATCACTGCCCTCAACGACCTCATCCGCCAGGGCAAGATCCTCTACTACGGCACGTCCGTGTTCAGCCCGGCCCAACTCGTTGAGGCCCAGTGGATCGCCAACACCAACCACTTGACCCCGCCGGTCGTGGACCAGGTGCCCTATTCGCTTCTGGTGCGTGCCAACGAACGCGACGTCTTCCCCATCACCCAGCAGTACGGCGTCGGGGTCTTGAGCTACGGACCGCTCGACGGCGGGTGGCTGGCAGGCGGTTACCGGGTCGGGGCCGGGCAGCCCGAGAGTTCGCGTTTTTCCGCACTTCCCGGCCGCTTCGATGTGAATGCGCCGTTCAACCAAGGCAAACTGCACGCCGCGGACACCCTGGCCCAGCTCGCGGCACGCCACGGATTGACGCTCATCCAGTTGGCAGTCGCCTTTGCCCTGAACCACCCGGCAGTGACCAGCGTGATCATCGGCCCCCGCACCGAGGAGCACCTGACCGATTACCTGAAAGCCGCGGACGTGGTGCTGAGCGAGTCCGTTCTGGATGAAATCGACGACATCGTGGCGCCCGCAGTCAACTTCCTCGAACGCGACGCCGGCACCGTTGCCCCGCACCTTGAGTACCCGGAATTACGACGCCGGTAGCTACCTTCCGTTGTGGGGCCTGCTCTGCGTTCTTTGCACCTGTTTTAGCGCGCAGAGCGGGCCTCGCAACGAGGTATTGACGCAGGTTCGCCCCGGCGTGATCCTTGACCTAGGTGCTGCGGCACTCCGCAGCGTTTAGCTTCCAGTAGAACGCCGCCGTCCCATGTCCAACGATCACCTCAAACAACGGGCCACGAAAGCCGTCGTCACCGGGCAGCCCACCGATGGACCCCTGACCCACGAAGAGTTGCAGCTTTCCGGGCGGAACCATTCGATGCCGCTGGAGGCCCTGTACGACGACATCACTCCGGCCGGCCTGCACTACCTGCTGATCCACTTCGACATCCCGCATCTGTCACCTGAGACGTGGCGGTTGCGACTGGGCGGGGCTGTCGACCACACGCTTGAACTCAGCCTTGAGGACATCAAAGCGCGGCCGGCTGTCACCATGCCCGTCACTCTCGAATGCGCGGGAAACGGCCGCTCGCTTCTGGAGCCCCGCCCCTTGAGCCAGCCCTGGGTGCTTGGCGCGGTGGGCACAGCCGAGTGGACCGGAACTCCATTGGCGGCCCTGCTGGAGGAGGCAGGGTTGTCGAGTGACGCCGTCGAACTTGTTTTTACCGGTGCCGACAACGGTGTCCAAGGCGGCGTCGAAGAGCCTTATGCCCGCAGTCTTTCCGTCGCCGAGGCCATGCACCCCGAAGTGATGCTGGTCTACGCCATGAACGGCCAGCCTTTGCCGCTGCAGCATGGATTCCCGTTGAGGCTCCTGGTCCCTGGCTGGTACGGGATGGCGAGTGTGAAGTGGTTGACGTCGATCGAAGCAGTGACGTCGCGGTTCATGGGATGGCAGCAGTCCGTGGCCTATCACTATCTGCAGGGTCCGGATGGGCCCGGCATTCCTGTTACCCATATCCGCGTGCGCTCCCTGATGGTGCCGCCGGGGATCCCGGAATTCTTCACCCGGCGACGGATCGTGGACGCCGGCCCGGTGATGCTGCATGGGCGGGCGTGGTCCGGACACGGTGAAGTGGAGCGGGTGGAAGTGGGGATCGACGGCGAATGGATGCCTGCGCACTTGGATCCGGCGGTGGGGGACTTCGCGTGGCGGTCGTGGTCCATGGTGTGGGTGGCCAGTCCGGGCGAGCATGTACTGCGGTGCCGGGCCATGGATACCTCAGGCGCACTGCAGCCTACCGAGCAGGTGTGGAACTACCAGGGTATCGGGAACAACATGGCGCAGCGGGTTGAGGTGACGGTGCGGTAGTTGCTTTCGGTTCCCTGGCGCCTCCTGAGAACGCCGAGACGGTGCGAGTTCGCCGGAGCGGTGCGAGTTCGCCGGAGCGTTCCAGCGAACTCGCACCTTTCCCGCGTTCCGGACTTCTTCCAGCGTTCTCGTCGTGCACGTGACGCCCGGTTAGACTCGTTCAGATCATGAGTATTCCGTCGTCATCCCCAGCAAACGTCCGCGTTGATGCCTGGTTGTGGGCGATCCGAGCCTACAAAACCCGCTCCGCCGCCACAGCCGCCTGCCGTGCCGGGCACATCCGGATCAACGGGAACCCGGCCAAGGCATCGCAAAGCGTGATCATCGGCGACACCATCCGGGTCCGGGAATCCGGCTGGGAACGGATCCTCGAAGTGCGACGACTCATCGCCAAACGCGTAGGAGCCGAGGCCGCGTCGCACTGTTTCACCGACCACACTCCGCCGAGGCCCGTGGCTCCCAAGCTTGGACTCCCCCAGCGCGACCGCGGAGCCGGCCGGCCCACCAAGAAGGACCGCCGGGACATGGAGAAGCTGCGGGGCTGACCTTGCGGTGTACCACGCAAATTTTGCTGGATCATCAGGCTGGGCGCCGGCCAGAAACCCCGGAATCCCAAGCCTTTTACGATATCGACGTCCCGATCATTCAGCAGAATATTCCTCGGCACTTATCCACAGCACCATTTTTCTGACGTGAATCCCCCCGCGCACGCTGCTTAGACTGGCCGCCACACCGTCGAACAGCTGTTGGGGAGCTTGTCATGTCACGCCTTTCGTCTGCCATGTTGTCGTCCATCCTGGCGGCGGTGCTTCTGAGCGGTTGCCAGGACGGGTCGCCAGGTACGGGCTCTTCGGAAACACACACGACGACGGCGTCGCCCACCTCAAGCGCTTCGTCACCCGCTGCTTCGGCTACTCCGTCTTCTTCCGGGGCCTACAAACCCGCGGATGCGAAGGGGAAAGCCCAGAACGTACCGGTGCCTGTGATGCCCGAGCTGGCGAAGGAGAACTCCAAGGCGGGACTGGAAGCGTTTATTAGGTACTGGTTTCAGGAACTTAGCTACGCATACGAGACCGGTAATTCCACGAAGTCCTTGGAGCTGTCGTCCAGTGCCTGTGCGCTCTGCCAGCACCTGGCAGAGTCCATCGAAGCCAATTACGCGGAGGAGCGCTGGCTTACCGGGGGAACAATTCGAACCCCTGTCATAGAAGTCGCGTGGGATCCCGTCGTATCGACCCAGCAAGGCAAGTTGCAAGTGATTCAGCAAGAGATTCGCTACTTCGAAGAGACCGGATCCGAAAGTCGGGAATTCACTGCAGCTACGAATGACGCCGCCGCTTTCTTTGCTGAATACCGCCAGGGAGCTTGGCTCATCACTGACGTGGGCATTATCCGATGACGACCCGTTGGGCCAGGTACACGGCTTGGGCAGCCTACATATTTCTGATGCCCCTGAACTGGCCGGCTTCGACGATCTTGACTGGGCTGGGGACAGTGAACATCTCGAATACGGCTGCTCCTCCTGACGCCGGCTTTCAAGAAGGTTCAGCATTCGTGGGCGCTGTCTGGGAGTTTCATCCCGAAACTGGTAAATCCACACCCATGCCTGGCGCGTCCCCGGCCGCCGAGGACCCCAACCAGTACATGGCCGATACCCACTGCCGTGCCGACGGACCCGACACCAAAGACCCCGGCTGCGACGCCCTCGACTGCCCCGCCACCACACCCGGCGGCCCAGAAGGCACCCCCGTCATCTGGAAAGAAGCCCCCAAAGCCATCACCAACCCCGGCTGGACCAACTGGATCCCCATCACCGGACCCACCTGCCTCTATGACGCAGAGCCGCAAAACGTCCTGGCCGACATCGCCGCCCGCATCCTCAACGACTTCCGCCAACTCCCCATCAACCCAGGAAACCTACAAGCCCAACCCTTCCCCCACACCCTCAAAGGCGGACCCACCAACTTCTACACCACCGCCACCGAACAAACCTTCGACGTCACCATCCTCGGCCAAGCCATCCACCTCACCGCCACCCCCGCCAACCACACCTACACCTTCGGAGACGGCACCACCCTGGGCCCCACCCCCGCCGCCGGCTACCCCATCCCCGAAGCCGAATGGCTCACCACCGAAACCCGCACCAGCCACAGCTACACCCAAACCGGCAACTACCCCGCCACCATCACCACCAGCTTCACCGGCACCTACTCCGTCAACAACGGCCCACCACTACCCATCAACGGAACCCTGGACCTGACCACACCAGCCACAACCATCCAGGTCTGGAAAACACAAAGAGCACTCGTCGCCGACACCTGCCAACAAAACCCCAACTCCTGGGGCTGCCCCACCACCGAACCAACGCACTAAGGCCTCGGAACAGTAGCTTCCTGACCCGTTTTGAACCCGAAACAGCTCGAAACCGCGGGAAAAGCGCACTCAACGGCCTCAAACAAGGTCACAAAGCCACACCAAACGGGTGCCGACGTCGAAGTTTTGGGAAAGACCCGTGCCGCCACCACCCACTTTGAACGCCAAACCCCGGGCGACACACCCCACAGACGGCGTGTCAGACCCAACACAGATCCAAAGCAGGTCGGGGCGGCACACGCAAAGGCGAGAACCAGGTGATAAAGCAAGAAAAGCACCAGTTCCGAAGAACCGATGCTTCCCGCCGGCTGGATCCTAGGAGAACCAGGTACCCGGAGGGCCCATGAACAGAAGGAAGCTGAACACTGCACCCACAGCCACCAGGGTCACCACAACCGCGAGGATCGGATTGCGAAGGACCCACGCCTGGGCTTTCTCAAAGCCACCCTGAGGCTTCTCGCCCCCAGCGGCCAAACGCCACCCACCGGCCAGGAGACCCCGGCGATCCAGCGACTTCTCCATCGGGATGGTGGCATAGGGAATCACAGCGGAGCCGATGGCGAGCAGGCCAGTCCGCGTTGTCCACTTCTGGTTGATCCAGGTGAAGGCGGCCGTCGCTGCGTAGCAAAGGAACACGAAGCCGTGGATGCCTCCGGCGATACTCACGCCGAGGTCAGTGGTCTTCGTGACGTATTTAAGGAACAGCCCGATCAGCAGCAGCGTCCATGTCACGGCCTCGGCAAGAGCGACGGTACGGAACAGGGCACGGGGCTGCATGGAAGTCCTCTGGTTGAGATCTGGAGTCACGTCCAATTTACCGTGGCGGCCGGGCTCCGTCAGAATCACCCCTGCCCAGGGAGCGCCAGCCTGTTCCGGATGCGCGAGTCACCGAATTCAATGGCCACCGGAGCGATCTCCACGGGCGGCTCGTGTCGCGACCGCGCCCTTCCCACGGCAATGTGCGGCAACCAGCGCGGAGACCTGTAGCCCAAAGCGGGTGAGCCCAGGATGAAGTCATCGATGTTGTCGAGGCCAAGATCATCAAGAAGCACGTGCAAGCCCTGCACCAGAAGCGCTTGGTAGTCGTGAACTTCCTGGGGAACGTCCACCTCAAGCCCCATCAGCCGACCGCCACCCAGCGGGACCACTTTGTCCGACTTACCCAGAAACCCCTGCAGCACCGGCAGTTCCGTCAACCAGCTCGTAATCTCGGGCAGAACCCTCTCCGGCGTCGCCCTTCCTTTGGTCCACGCGGCAATATCATCTGCGAGTTCGTGGAGGATCCCCACGTGCAGCAGCGTCATGTGCAGCCCTTGCGGCTTGCGCAGCGAATCAACGAATCGCTTGAGGCCCTCGTAATCGGCCTGCCCGCCACCGATCCGAAGGACAGGAACCTCTACCGTGATGCGCGGTTGACCCGCGGTGCTTCCAGTGGGGCTGCCGGCCGTCATGGACGCCATTATCCGCCGATCACCCACGCAGCGGGAGGCCGACGGCGAAAGGCACCTGCCGCCGTCGGCCTCCTTGGGCTATTTCCTGGCGCGCGCCTGGACGAGATTGGCGAACGGAAGGCGTCCGTGAGCGGAAATGAACGCGGCGTGATAGTCGGCTTCGGCTGCACTCAGCCCCTCCGGCGGCAGTTCCTTCCAAGCGATGACCAGGTCCAAGGCGTCCCGCAACTGCCAAATGAGGCGCGCATCCCACACGACGGTTGGTCGCCCGCGGCCGTAGTCCATGAATTCCTGGATCTGCTTCCGTAGCCCGCGGTTGCCCTGACTGCCCGCGCTGGCTTTGCCGATGTAGAGCACTGAGGCGTCTGTGAGCCACTCGGACGCGAGTGCTTCGCGCTTCAATGATGGGTCCTTCTTCTTGAAGGTCCCGGCGGTGCTCTTGTTCAGAAAGACCGGTTCAAATCCGGCTGGGCGAAGGACCACGAATATCCCGGGTCCTTGTGGGATCCGCATGGGATCGAGTTCGTCGAGTGGTCGGAATCCGGTGAATCCGTCCTCGGTGAGGGTCTTTTTGGTGAAGAGCATGATCCATTGTGGGGAGCCCACTACCAGTCCCCAAACCGTGAAGCAAGCCTTTCAGCGTTGACAGCCTCTTGTGACCCGTGCCATATTCGAAGCGTGAACCTGTCAGACAGCCGGACAGCCGGACAGCAAGAGCCCATGAGCGGCCAATCAGCGCATATGCCTATTTCGCGCATTTCCGCAGCTGAGGCCGTCTTTGCTGCGCTCCGGCGGGCCATCGAGGGTGGCCAGTTCGATATCGGCACCAAGCTGAGTTCCGAAGCGACGCTGGCTGCCCAGTACGGTGTCAGCCGCTCAGTCATCCGGGAAGCGCTACGGTCGTGCAACACCTTGGGCCTCACTGTCACCAAAACCGGCAAGGGCACATTCATTGTGGCCAACAAGGTTGCTAATGACCTTACCTTGGGTCAGTACAGTGCACGCGATCTCAACGAGGCACGTCCGCACATCGAGATCCCGGCAGCGGGACTCGCGGCGCAAAGAAGGACCGAGGAAGAGCTCGAACACCTCAAGGACATCGTCCAGGAGATGCTCAACGAGACCGACCCCGAATCATGGGTGAACCTGGACGCCACGTTCCACTCAGCCGTGGCCCGGGCCAGCGGAAACCGCGTGTTCGCCAGCGTTGTCTCTGACATCCGCGAGGCCTTGGCCCACCAGTCGGAAACCCTCAACCTCGTTGCTGACAGGCAACACCGCTCGGACGAGGAACACGTCGCAGTGCTGAACGCGATTGAAGCCGGCGATTCCGAAGCCGCAAGCAGGGCGATGGCCGACCACCTCCAGGCCGTCAGCGTTGCGCTGGACACAATCCTCAACAAATGACCCACCCAAAGGACACCATGCCCGTCCCCACAGCACCGGCCCATCAGGCCGCGGCGCAGAACACCAAGGCGCCAAACCACGTCCCGCTTGTCGAAGTGACCCGCGACGGACTGGTGGAGAGCATCCACTACGGCTCGCTGATCGCACTCTCGGCAGAGGACAGCAGCCTCATCGAGGCCGGCCAGCCGGACGCCCCCATGTACCCGCGTTCGAGCCTGAAGCCGCTGCAGGCTGTCGCCCTCCTGAAGGCCGGCCTGGACATCCCCGAAAACCTCTTGGCCCTCACGGCTGCCAGCCACTCCGGCGCAAAGATGCACCGCGACGGCGCCACCGAGATCCTGAGGCTGCACGGCCTCAACGACCAAGCCCTGGCCAACAGCACGGACCTTCCGTACGGCGTCGCCGAACGCGAGGAGTGGCTCCGCGCCGGAAACGGCCCCACCCGGATCGCGCAGAACTGCTCCGGCAAGCACGCGTCCATGACCGCCGTCTGCGTCATCAACGGCTGGCCTGTAGAGGGATACCTGCACCCGGAGCACCCGCTGCAGGTCCTGGTCCGCGACACCATCACCGAACTGACCGGCGAGGAAGCGGCCGCAGTCAGCACTGATGGTTGCGGGACTCCGCTGTTCGCCCACTCGCTGCATGGCATGGCCCGCGCCTATGGCCGCCTGGCCGCCGCAGACCAGGACACTCTCGAAGGCAAAGTTGCGCACGCCATGCGCCGCTTCCCGGAGATGGTGGCCGGCGAAGGCCGCGACGTCACCGCCCTCATGCGTGCGGTCCCCGGCTTGCTCGCCAAGGACGGCTTCGAAGGCCTGCAGTTGGTTGGTCTTCCGGACGGCACCGGCCTGGCGGTGAAGATTTCCGACGGCGGCGATCGCGCCCGCATGCCCGTCACCGTTGAGGTGCTTCGCCGCTTGGGCGTCGACGGCGGCAGCCTGGACACGCTTCAAAGCCCACCTGTGCTGGGCGGCGGCCTTCCGGTCGGCGAGCTCCGTGCAGCCCGAATTTTCAGCAACTAAACCAAGGACAGCTATGACCACCGTCGATCAGGCGATCCCCCTCCGTTCCGAACACGACCTCCTGGGCGATCGCGATGTACCCGCGGACGCCTACTGGGGCGTCCACACCCTCCGCGCCATCGAGAACTTCCCCATCACCGGGCAGCCGCTGTCCACCAACAAGCACCTGGTCCGTGGACTGGCTGCGGTCAAGCAGGCCGCCGCCCGCACTAACCACGAGCTGGGCCTCCTGGACGCTGAGCGTGCGAACGCCATCGACCAGGCCTGCCAGGACATCCTGGACGGGAAGCTGCAGGAGCAGTTCATGGTGGACGTGATCCAGGGCGGCGCAGGAACCAGTTCCAACATGAACGCCAACGAGGTCATCGCCAACCGTGCCTTGGAAATCCTGGGGCACCCCAAGGGTGACTACGCAAAGCTGCACCCGAATGACCACGTGAACCTGAGCCAGTCCACCAACGACGTCTACCCGACGGCCGTGAACCTGGCGACGATCTTCTCGGTCAAGGAACTCCTCCTGGCCCTCGAAGAGCTTGAACAAGCGTTCGCCGAAAAGGGTCTTGAGTTCCGGACCGTAGTGAAGATGGGCCGCACCCAGCTCCAGGACGCTGTGCCCATGACGCTGGGCCAGGAATTCGGCGGTTACGCCGTGACCATCGGCGAGGACCGCGCCCGTCTGGACGAGTCCCACATGCTCATCCATGAGATCAACCTGGGTGCCACGGCCATCGGTACGGGCCTGAATGCCCCGGTTGGCTACGCGGACGCAGCTTGCCGCCACCTGGCCGAAATCACCGGCCTTCCCCTGCTGACCGCCGCGGACCTCATTGAGGCCACCCAGGATGTGGGAGCGTTTGTCCACCTGTCCGGTGTGCTGAAGCGCGTGGCAGTGAAGCTCTCCAAGATTTGCAACGACCTCCGCCTGCTGTCCTCCGGGCCGCGTGCGGGATTGGGCGAGATCAACCTTCCGGCTGTGCAGTCCGGTTCGTCGATCATGCCCGGCAAGATCAATCCGGTGATCCCGGAAGTGGTCAGCCAGGTGGCGTACGAAGTCATCGGCAACGATGTCACCGTCACCATGGCCGCGGAGGCAGGCCAGCTCCAGCTGAATGCCTTCGAACCGATCATTGTGCACAGCCTGCACAAGAGCATCTCCCACCTGGAAGCAGCGTGCCGCACCCTTACGGCACGCTGCGTCCGGGGCATCACCGCAAACACCGAGCGGCTACGGCTTACCGTGGAGCAGTCGATCGGTCTCGTCACGGCATTGAACCCCCACATCGGTTACGCCTCCGCTACCGCTATCGCCCAGGAGGCGCTGGCGACGGGCAAGGGTGTGGCAGAACTCGTGTTGGAGCACGGTCTCCTGACCGCTGCCCAGCTCGAGGAATTGCTCAGCCCGGAACGTCTGGCCAACCTGAGCAAATAGGCCAGATCAGGCCAGAGAAATCCCAGCGGCTGTAGTCAGCCGTCCCGCCCGATGAGGCATACCCCCAACGAGGCGCTGTCCTGTGTGCCCGGATCCCCGACCGGATCCACCCAGGACAACCCCAACAGGACACTCCTAAGGATTCCAATGACCAATCCCATCACTGACCACACGGTTCCGGCCCAAGCGCACGCCAGTGAGAAGGCCCTGCACAAAGAGGACTCCGGCTACCACAAGGACCTCAAGCCCCGCCAGATCCAGATGATCGCGATCGGTGGCGCAATCGGCACCGGCCTGTTCCTGGGTGCAGGTGGCCGCCTTAACGCCGCCGGCCCGTCCCTGGTGATCGCGTACGCCGTCTGCGGCTTTTTTGCCTTCCTGATCCTCCGCGCACTGGGTGAACTGGTGCTGCACCGCCCGTCCTCGGGTTCGTTCGTCTCCTACGCCCGTGAGTTCTACGGCGAGAAGGCAGCATTCGTCTCCGGTTGGTTCTACTGGATCAACTGGGCCACCACCACCATCGTGGACATCACGGCGGCCGCCCTCTACATGAACTTCTTCGGCAAGTACATCCCCTGGATGGGCGCCGTTCCGCAGTGGGCGTGGGCCCTCATCGCCCTGGTGGTGGTGCTGAGCCTGAACCTCGTCTCCGTGAAGGTCTTCGGCGAGATGGAATTCTGGTTCGCCCTGATCAAGGTTGCTGCGCTGGTGGCCTTCCTCCTGGTGGGCACGTACTTCGTCATCTTCGGCACCCCGGTTGATGGCCAGGAAGTCGGCTTCAGCCTGATCTCGGACAACGGCGGCGTGTTCCCGAACGGCATCCTGCCCATGATCATCCTCATGCAGGGTGTGCTGTTCGCCTACGCCTCGATCGAACTCGTGGGCACGGCGGCCGGCGAAACTCCTAACCCCGAAAAGATCATGCCCAAGGCCATCAACTCCGTGGTCTTCCGCATCGCGGTCTTCTACGTCGGCTCGGTCATCCTGCTCGCCCTGCTGCTCCCCTACACCTCCTACGAAAAGGGCGTCAGCCCGTTCGTGACGTTCTTCGGATCCATCGGTGTCCAGGGCGTTGACGTGATCATGAACCTCGTGGTCCTCACGGCAGCACTGTCCTCGCTGAACGCCGGGCTCTACTCCACGGGCCGTATCCTCCGTTCCATGTCCGTGGCGGGTTCCGCTCCGAAGTTCGCCCAGCGCATGAACAAGGCCGGCGTCCCTTACGGCGGCATTGCGATCACCGCAGGTGTTTCCCTGCTCGGTGTTCCGCTGAACTACCTGGTCCCGGCCGACGCCTTCGAGATCGTTTTGAACGTGGCTTCCGTGGGCATCATTGTCACCTGGGCAACCATTGTGCTGTGCCAGATGCAGCTCAAGCGCTGGTCCGACAAGGGCTGGGTGAAGCGTCCGTCCTTCCGTTTGTTTGGCGCACCCTACACAGGCTGGTTGTCCCTGGTCTTCCTTGCCGGCGTCCTGGTGATGGTGTTCATCGAGTCCCCGCTCACCATGCTGGTCACCGCGATCGCTTGCGGGCTGATGGTCTGGGGCTGGTTCCTGTGCCGCAAGCAGATCCACGAGCTCGCCGCCACGCGTGACGGTTACACGGGCAGCGCCCCGGTGATCGCCAACCGCCCGTTGCCTGGCGGCGATAAGTAACAGCAGTACCCGTTAGCGCCCGACGGCGGCACCCGGGTTCCGTAACAGCGGAACCCGGGTGCCGCCGTCGTTGGTTAACGCCCCCAATTGGGTGAGGTCGCGGCGCGGGCAGACATCCGATCATTCGTGGCTACTATTGGTCCATGGCTGTCACAGACGAAGCGATCAGCAAGATCAAGGACATGCTGATCCGCGGCGAACTCAAGGCGGGCGATCGGCTTCCCCCTGAAAAGGAACTGAGCGAACGTCTTGGCCTTTCCAGGAGCTCGCTGCGTGAAGCAGTGAAGGCCCTGGAGCTGATCCGGGTGCTGGACGTGCGCCGCGGCGACGGCACGTACGTGACCAGCCTCGATGCCAAACTGCTCAACGAGGCCGTGGCGTTCGTGGTGGACCTGCACCAGGACCGTTCCATCCTTGAACTCTTCGAGGTCCGACGAATCCTGGAACCCGCCACAGCCCAGCTGGCAGCGGGCAAGATTACCCCGGACGAGCTCCAGTCCCTGCGGGCCACCATGGACGGGATCGACGAAAACACCGACGTCGAAGAACTCGTGGCCCATGACCTCGAGTTTCACAGCATCATCACCGCAGCCGCGGGAAACGACTACCTCGGCAGCCTCTTGGAGGCCCTTTCCAGCAGCACGGTGCGGGCCCGGATCTGGCGTGGATTGACGCAGGAAAAGGCCGTGTCCCACACTTTGGCGGAGCACCGTGCCATCGCGGATGCGCTGGAGCGCGGTGATGCGGAGCTGGTGCGGGCGCTGGTGACGGTGCACATCAGTGGCGTGGAGAACTGGCTGCGCCAGGCCCTCTAGGCATCCACCAACGGGTTGGCCGCCAGCCCATAGGTACGGATCGCAGTCCCCTCCAGGATGGAATCCTGCTCCGCAGGGCTCAGGGAGGACACCAGTTCCAGCAGGACGTCGAGGGTCCGGCCGTAAGGCGCCCCGAGGATGCTGACCGGCCAGTCGCCACCGATCATCAGGCGGCCGGCGCCGAAAGCTTCCAGCGCGGTTTCGAACAGCGGCCGCAGTGCCGCGCTGGTGTACGGCAGCCCCGGAGCGTGGAGCCCGGATAGCTTGGCTACGGTGTTAGGCTCGCGGCCCAAGGCAAGGAAATCAGTGCGCCACGAGTCCATGAGCGAGGCATCGGACCGCGGCGGCTTCCCCAAATGGTCAAGGACCACGGTCAGCTCCGGGAGGTCCCGGGCAAGCCGGACGGCCGCGCCCAAATGACGGGGGAATGCATCCTGAATATCAAAGGCCAGGCCACGTAGCGCCACCAAAGCGAGGGACTCGCGCACGGTAGGGAGGTCCAGGAAGTCCGCCCGTGGATCGTCGTGCACCAAGTGGCGCACGCCCTTGAACACAGTTTGTGCACTGAAGCTGTCCAGCTGGGAAGCGCACTCAGCCGGCGAGTCCAACCGCACCCAGCCCACCACGCCCAGCACCCACGGATTCCGCGCTGCGACGGCCAGCATGCTGTCCGTATCGGCTATGGTGTCGTCGGCCTGGACCAGCACCGCAGCCCGGACACCCGCGGCCTCCAGGGTCTCCCTCGCCTCTTCTTCGCCAAAGCTGCGGAAGAGCGCACCGTGCTGCGGACCGAGCCACGGGTAGGGACGTTCACCGCCGGTGACGAAAGTGTCCAGCGTCCACAGGTGCAGGTGTGAATCAATCACTGCCCGGCGCCTTTCCGCAAGCCCTCCAAAGCCTCCCACAGCTCTTCGGGGAGTGGCTCGTCCATGCGGGCGGCGTTGGTGGTGACCTGTTCAGGAGAAGTCGCTCCTGCTGTCACGTTCACCACGGCCGGATGCCGCAGCGGGAACTGGAGTGCCGCCGTCGGGAGTTCGACGCCGAAGTCGCGGCAGACGGACGCTAGCGCCCGGGCCCGCTCCAGCACTTCCGGCGGCGCTTGGTCGTAGTTGTAGTGCGCGTCGTCGGGGACGTCCGGGCGGGCCAGGAGGCCCGAGTTGAAGACGCCCACATTCACGACGCCGGTGCGGCGCTCCACACAGCGGTCAAGCAGCGGAACGTCTGGCTGCTCCAGCAGGGTGTAGCGGCCGGCAAGCATCAGGAGGTCAAGGTCGGCGGCTTCGACGCACTCCAGCGCGGCTTCGGCGGAGTTGGTGCCCACGCCAATCGCCGTGACCAGGCCTTCGGAACGCAGCTTTTCCAGGGCCGGCAAGCCGTGTTCGATTCCGGCCTGCAGGTCGTGGACGTCGGGGTCGTGCAGGTACGCGATGTCCACATGGCTAAGGCCGAGCCGCTCCAAGGACTCCTCGATACTGCGACGGATGCCGGCCTCGGAGAAGTCCCAAACACGACGGCTGGTGGCAGGAACGTCGAAGCCTTCGGAATCCCGGCCTTCGGACCCGTTGGGTTCCAGCCGGCGCCCCACCTTGGTGGAGATGACGAATTCCTCCCGCGGTTTGTCCCTCAGGACAGCACCGAGCCTTTGTTCGGACAGGCCGAGTCCGTAATGCGGCGCGGTATCGAAGTAGCGGATCCCGGCGTCCCACGCAGCAAGTACCGTGGCGAGGGCTTCCCCATCAGGAAGGGCCCGGTAGAGATTCCCTATGCCCGCTCCGCCGAAACCGAGCTTGCCCAGATCAGGTGCATTCATGGCAGTTCCCATACTCTACCGATACCCCTATCAGCCCCGGTGTAATCGTCCTGGACCTCCAAAAGTTCAGCCAAACGGGCTTGCCACGGGACGTTGGCGGGGTGATCGGCGAGCGCATGCCGCATTGCCTGGTAGTCGTCCACGTCCACCACGTGGAAGAGGTCGAGCCCGCTGCGCCAGATACGCCAGTTCCGCACCCCCGCTTCCTTCAATGCCGCCACGAGTTCCGGAGGGATGTTCGCATGGGCGTCAGCGTATTCCTCCTCGGCACCGGGCTTGAGGCGGGTGTGCAGGGCGATGCTCTCAGTCATCGCGTTCACCGGCCCCCGTGGAGTCGGACTCTGCGGAGCCTGCCCCTGTGGAGCCGGGCTTGAGGAACAATTCCAGCACGGGAACAGCGGCATCGGGTCGCTGCACCGGCAGCTTGATGGTCAGCGTGCCCGGCGGCTGGCCTCCGGGGGTCATGTTGGCTGGTTGCTGCCCGGGGTCCACTTCCTGCAGGAACACCTCCGAGGCATCGTTGAGCAGCTGGGCGTATTCCACTTTGCCTGCCAGGTCCGGCAGGTGCACGTATTCGAAGGGCCAGCTGAACAGGTGAACGTACAGCCTGTCCCCGCGCTGCGTGTAGCGTACGTCGGAGGGCGCGGTGAACGGCGAAGTCCCCGCCCCGTAGATGGAACGGGAGTGCAGCTGCATCCACTTCCCGATTCCCTCCAACGACTCCAGCGCCCGCGGATCAAGGGACCCCCTGCCGGTGGGGCCAACGTTGAGCAGCAGGTTGCCGCCCTTGGAAACGCCATCCACCAGCATCCGGATCAGCAGGTCCACGGACTTGTAGTTCTGGTTGTCCCGGTCGTACCCCCAGCTGCCGTTCAGGGTTTGGCAAGCCTCCCAGGTGACGGGTTCGCCGTCGAGCATCATGGGGCCGGCAGGCTGGTACTGCTCCGGCGTGACAAAGTCTCCCGGGATGTCCAGACGGTCGTTGACCACGATCCCGGGCTGCAGTTCACGGACCATGGCGAGCAGCGCCTCCGAGCCCCAGTCGTCACGACCCTTGCCGCCCCAGAACTCTGCGTGGCCGAGGCCGGCGTAGGAGAAGTCGAAGAACAGATAGTCGATGGTGCCGTAGTTGCTCAGGAGCTCGCGCACCTGGCCATGGAGGTAGTCACGGTAGCGGGCCATGTCGCGACCGGCGTTGAGGCTTTCGACGTCGGCGGCGTTGCGTTGGGGATGTACCCCGTCAATGGTGAAGTCGGGGTGGTGCCAGTCAACGAGCGAGTGATAGAAGCCCACCTTCAGCCCCTCGGCGCGAAGTGCTTCGACGTAGGGCGTGATCAGGTCCCTGCCGGCGGGCGTGTTGGTGGCCTTGTAATCGGTCAGGGCCGAGTCCCAAAGGCAGAAACCGTCGTGGTGTTTGGTGGTGAGGACCACGTACTTCATCCCTGCCTCGCGGGCGGCCCGGGCCCACTCGCGGGGATCGTAAAGGTCCGGGTCGAAGCGGCGGAAGTACTTTGAGTACTCCTCCACAGTGATCTCTTCCCGGTTCATCACCCATTCGTGGCGTGCGGGCAGGGCGTAGATGCCCCAGTGCACGAACATGCCGAAACGTGCTTCTTCGAACCAGGGGGCGTGCTGGATCAATGGGTTTCCTTCCATACCGGGCCGTCCGGAAAGCTGTATACGGCCAGTGTTTCACGGAGCATTTCGTTGCCGGCACCAGGGGACGACGGCGGCCAGTACGCGCCGCTGTGGACGTCCACGGGTGTGACGAAGTGTTCGTGGAGGTGGTCCACGAACTCTATGGTCCTGCCCTCTTTGGTCCCGGTGACCGCCACGAAATCGAACATGGACAAATGCTGCACGGCTTCACAGAGCCCCACTCCGCCTGCGTGCGGGCATACCGGGACCCCGAACTTCGCGGCCAGCAGCAGGATGGCGATGTTCTCGTTGACCCCGGCTACGCGGGCGGCGTCGATCTGCAGGACCTGCAGCGAGCCCGCCTGGAGCATCTGTTTGAACACCACCCGGTTCTGGACGTGCTCCCCCGTTGCCACCGGAATGGGTGCCACTGCGCGGGCGATGGCGGCGTGCCCGAGGATGTCGTCCGGGCTGGTGGGTTCTTCGATCCAGGCGATGTCGTACGGGGCAAGGTGGGCCATCCAGTCGATGGCGTCCTGGACATCCCAGCGCTGGTTGGCATCAACAGCGATCCTGATGTCCGGGCCCACGGCGGCGCGGGCGGCCCGGACGCGGCGGATGTCGTCGTCCAAGGACGCCCCCACCTTCAGCTTGATCTGTGTGAATCCGTCCGCCACCGCTTCCTTGGCCAGCCGCGTCAGTTTCGCGTCGCTGTAACCCAGCCATCCCGGCGTCGTGGTGTACGCGGGGTAGCCTTCAGCGCGAAGGGCGGCCTTCCGCTGTTCCTTTCCCGGTTCGGCGACGCGGAGGATGGCCAGGGCTTCGTCCGGGGTGAGCGCGTCCGTGAGGTATCTGAAGTCGACCAGTGCCACGATTTCTTCCGGGGCCATGTCGGCAAGCAGTTCCCACAGGGGAAGTCCCGCACGTTTGGCTTTCAGGTCCCAAAGGGCATTGACCACCGCGCCGATGGCCATGTGCATGACGCCTTTTTCGGGTCCGAGCCAGCGGAGTTGGGAGTCGTGGGCCAGGAGCTTCCACGTCGCACCCATGTCCTCCAGCAAGGTTTCAACATCGGCGCCGAGGATGTGTCCGCGCAGGGCGTTGATGGCCGCCGTTTCCACCTCATTGCCGCGCCCGATGGTGAAGACGAAACCGTGGCCCTCATGCCCGTCGGTGGCATCGGTCCGGATGACCAGGTAGGCGGCTGAGTAATCCGGATCCGGGTTCATGGCATCGGAACCATCCAGGTCCCGGGACGTCGGGAAGCGAATATCGAATGTTTCGATTTCGGTGATGATGCTCATTGGGCTCCTGGCTGCGTCGTATTCTTCGATGCCAGCTAAACATCGGATGTATGCCTTGTCAATGGGTCACATTTCCGTATTATGGGGGAAAACATCACACTAGAGTTCGGATGTTAGTCCCGAACGCACGGAGGAAGCCATGACCTTGAAATTCGCCAGGCTGGGTACGGCCGGAAACGAACAACCGGCCGTCATCGCCCAGGACGCCCACGGCCTCGAAAAATACTTCAGCCTCACCACCCTCACCCAGGACATCGACGGCAAGTTCCTCGCCTCTGATGGCATCGAACGCACCCGCGAGGCCCTGGAAAACGGTGAACTCGCGGAAATTTCGGCCGAGGGGCTGCGCATCGGCGCACCCGTCGCCCGCCCCGGCGCGGTGGTTGCCATCGGCCTGAACTACACCGCGCACGCTGCCGAATCCGGCGCCACGCCGCCCGAAGTTCCCGTGGTGTTCCTGAAGCCGAGCAACACCATCGCGGGACCGTTCGACGCCGCCCCCATCCCGCCGTCGTCCGAAAAATACGACTGGGAAGTGGAGCTGGCCATCGTGATCGGCCGGGAAGCGTCATACCTTTCCTCCGTTGAAGAAGCGGAGATGTGCATCGCCGGCTACGCCGTGGCCAACGACCTCTCGGAGCGCGAATACCAGATTCCCGGCGCTGCCGGACAGTGGACCAAGGGCAAAACCCTCCCCGGCTCCACTCCCCTGGGACCCTGGCTGGTACCCGCTGCGGACATCGACGCCGCCAACCTCCGGCTCCGCACCCTGGTCAACGGCGAAGACCGCCAGGACTCAACCACCTCGGACATGATCTTCGACCCCGCCACGATCGTCCACCACCTCAGCCAGTACATGATCCTTGAACCGGGCGATGTGATCATCACCGGCACTCCCGAAGGCGTCGCCCTGTCCGGCCGCTTCCCCTTCATCCAGCCGGGTGACGTTGTGGAACTCGAGATTGAAGGCTTGGGCCGGCAGCGCCAGGAGTTCTACCGGGCACAAGCAGGATCGGCCCGCCCTGTTTCCTTCGCCGGCACCAACGCCTGAGGGCCGGGCCATGACCGGTAAGGAATTCGACGGCCTGGCAGCCCTCGTCACAGGCGGTGCCTCGGGTATCGGGGCGGCCATTGCGGACCGCCTCGCCGCAGGCGGCGCCCAAGTGGCGGTCCTGGACCTCGCTCCGGAAACCAGCCCGCACTTCGGCGTGCACTGCAACGTGGCCGACGACGCCTCGGTGCGCACCGCCGTCGAGAGTGTCGCCCAACAGTTCGGTCGCCTGGATATCGTGATCAACAACGCCGGGATCGGCGCACAGGGTGACATCGCCGCGAACGACGACGAGGAATGGCTGCGTGTCCTCAATGTCAACGTCGTGGGTATTGCCCGCGTCAGCCGCGCGGCCTTGCCGCACCTGCGCCAATCACCGGCCGCGGCGATCGTGAACACGTGCTCCATCGCAGCGACCGCCGGCCTGCCGCAACGTGCACTGTACTCGGCGTCAAAGGGCGCGGTCCTGTCGCTGACCCTCGCCATGGCCGCAGACCACGTCCGGGAAGGAATCCGCGTGAACTGCGTCAACCCGGGCACCGTTGATACCCCCTGGGTGGGCCGCCTGTTGGATTCGGCCGCTGACCCCGCCGGCGAGCGCGCCGCACTCAATGCCCGCCAGCCGCACGGCCGGATGGTGGACCCCGCTGAAGTGGCCGGCGCCGTCGCGTATCTGGCGAGCCCGCTGTCAGGTTCGACGTCGGGCACCTCGCTGGCGGTCGACGGCGGCATGCAGGGTCTGCGGCTGCGTCCGGTTCAGTAACGGGCCGGGGTTGTTTCAGTAGAGCCCGTTGAAGATGTTCCACCCCCAGCCAACAGTCTCCACGCCCTTCCAACCGCCGCGCCCATCGCCGTAGTACATCAGCAGTTCGCCGGCGCTGTTGACCCCGTGGATATCAGCGAAGCCGTCACGGTTGAAGTCCCCGGCACTGCCGATCTTGCCCAGCACGTTCCACCCTTGGCCTACTTGCCGTGACGCCAACCATCCGCCGCTCCCGGTACCGCCGTAGAGGAACAGACGTCCCGCCTTGTCCTTGGCGAGGACGTCTACCGTGCCGTCGCCATTGAAATTGCCTGGCGTAATGAGCAGGTCCATGACGCCCCAGCCCTGGCCAACATGGACCCGGGGTGTCCAACCACGGGCGGCTTTGGGATAGAGGTAGAGATTGCCATTGGGTTCAGCGGCCAGGAGGTCGTTGTACCCGTCGCCGTCGAAGTCCCCGGGGCCCACAACCTTGTCCATGGCGTTCCAGCCCCAGCCGATCTCCGACGGATAGGCGTTCGCCGGGAAAGTTCCGTCTCCCCTGCCCCAGAACATCCAGAGCCTCCCCTGTGCGTCAGTAGCGAGGAGCTCGGTTTTGCCGTCGCTGGTGAGGTCGCCGGCACCAATGATCCTCGTGTAGGCGCCCCAGCCGGGGCCTATCAGCTGGGGCGGTTTCCATCCTTGCGTTGTGTCCTGGCCCGCATAGAGCATGAGCGCGCCATCTTGCCGACGTCCCAGAAGATCGAAGACTCCCCTGTCCGTGAATCCTTCCGCGCGCATGGGTTGGCTTTTGACCACTTCGGATTCCTTCACCACCACCTGCGCCGGGTGGCACAGCTGCGAGCCCGTGACCACGGCAGAGATCCGGGTTCCGACGTCCTCGATGTCGAGGTCATAGAACTGCGAGTATGCCGGCTCCGGCGTCACCGGCTCTCCGTCGCGAAGCCACTGGACGGAGTAGCCGTGCTGCGGGTCCGGGTCACAGGAGGAGAAGTACTCGTAGGCGCCACTGACTGACAAGCCGCTCCCGACATAGGCGGGGCCACTGATGCTGAAATCGTCCGGTTCCACGGCATTCGCAGCCGGAACCGGGACGGTGGAGGCCAGGATCGCGGCCAGGGTTGCGGCCCCTGCGGCTACTGCCCGCCGCAGCGAGGTTATGACGCCCAATGCAGAACCCACGTTGCTCCCTTGAACATGCTGACAGTTTCCTGCGCCCATCTTAGGTTCGCCCTCCGACGCCGTAACGCAACGGGGCCGCAACGTTCGGCAGCAGTGCTTCGCCTATGCTCAACTCCAAGGAATCAACGGCGACTCACTTACTGCCCAGGAGAAGAACTCATGACCAATTGGCGCATCCGGGACTTTCACTCGTCCGATCTTGACGGGATCCTGCACCTCTGGGAGTCGCTCAAGGCCGACGGCGTGGAGCCCGTCTATGCGTTATCGGAAGTCCTTGCATCCTGCGAGAAGGACCACGCGGTGGTGGCGGTGCAGGGCGAGCAGGTGGTGGGCGCCGCCGTCGGACGTGCCGCGCACGACCAAGGCTGGATCGTTTTTCTCGCCACCCTCACCGAGTTCCGGGGGCGGGGCATCGGCACCTCGCTGCTGTCCGCCGTCGAGAACCGCATGGCCCCGCACGGCCTGAACAAGCTGTCCGCTTTGATGCCGGAAACCGAAACGCGCGTGGAAGCGTTCCTGGGCCGCGGCTTCGTGGTGAAGAAGAACCTGCGCTACTTCGAGCGGACCATTCCCGTGCAGCGCCAGGAGCTCGGCGCGCTGGGACTGCTCGGCGGGCGGATCCTGGCGCGTGATTTGTGGGAGAACGTGGCGGGCATGCGCCGCGAGAAGGAACTGCTGGAGCGCCGCCTGGTCCTTCCCCTGGCCGAGGCCGACCTCGCGGACGAATACGGCGTGGTTCCTCCGCGGGCAGTGGTGCTGTTCGGTCCTCCGGGCACGGGCAAGACCACCTTTGCCAAGGCCATCGCATCGCGTTTGGAGTGGCCGTTTGTTGAGGTGTTCCCATCCCGGCTGGCCTCGGATCCCAAGGGCCTGGCCGGTGCACTGCGGGAGACCTTCCTGGAAATCGCCGAGCTGGAGCACGCCGTAGTGTTCATCGACGAGGTGGAGGAGATCGCCTCCCAGCGTGCCGGGGATCCGCCGTCGCCGCTGCAGGGCGTCACCAATGAACTCCTCAAGATCATCCCCGCCTTCCGCGAACAGCCCGGCCGTTTGCTGGTCTGCGCCACCAACTTCATCCGCGCACTCGATACCGCGTTCCTTCGCCACGGGCGCTTCGACTACGTCATTCCCATCGGGCTGCCGGACGTCCACGCCCGTGAGGCCATGTGGCAGCGCTTCATTCCGGCGTCGGTGGTGGATGCCGTGGACATCCCCCAGTTGGTGGAGCGGACGGAAGGCTTCTCGCCGGCGGACATTGAGTTCGCGGCGCGCAGCGCCTCCCAGCGTGCCCTGGAGAAGGCCGTCTACGACGACGGTGCTGCCGCCCCCAACGGACGGAAAGGTCCGGTCACGCAGGACTACCTCGACGCGATCGCCGATACCCGGACGACCGTGAGCGCCGAAGTGCACCAGGACTTCCTTGAGGATATCGACGTCCTGGGCCGCGTGTAGGCTTCTGGCCGCGGAAACGCCGGAGCCGTGCGGGAACGCCGGAGCCGTGCGGGAACGCCGGAGCCGTGCAGCGATCTGGACGCGAACCGGCGATCTGGACGCAATCCGGCGATCCGCCGGTAATCTTTGAGCCATGTCCACGAATCCCCTTCGCCATGCCCTCTCCCGGATGGGCGGCCGTGATCCCCACGAGAAGCACCGAACTGCCACCCCGCTTGAGCTGTTCTTCGACCTGACGTTTGTCATCGCTTTCGGCGTCGCCGGTAACCAGTTCGCGCATGCCGTGGCTGAAGCCCATGTTGGGCCGGGTTTGCTCGGATTCTGCTACGCCATGTTCGCGGTGATCTGGGCATGGGTGAACTTCACGTGGTTTGCCAGCGCCTATGACACCGACGACTGGGTCTTCAGGGTGGTCACGATGGTCCAGATGGTGGGGGTCCTCATCCTCGCCATGGGCATCGAACCGATGTTCCATTCACTGGTGGAGGGCGACCACGTCAATAACGTGGCCATCCTCATCGGCTACATCATCATGCGCGTTGCCCTGATCTTCCAATGGCTGCGTGCGGCCCGCCAGGACCCCGAACGCCGTGAGACCTGCCTCCGCTACGCCAAGTACCTGGCGCTCGTGCAGGTGGGTTGGGTCGTAGCGTTGGTGATCGAAACCGATGTGCTCACCACGTTCCTTTTGGCCGCACCCTTGTTCGTCCTGGAGATGTCCGTCCCTGGGCTTGCCGAACGCAAAGCCCGCACGCCTTGGCACGCGCACCACATTGCCGAAAGGTATGGCCTGCTCGCGATCATCGCCCTGGGCGAATGCCTGGTGGGCGCCATTGAGACGCTCCGGGCCATCGTTGCCTTGCACGGCTGGACGCTGGATGCCGCGCTGGTCGGCTTCAGCGGCACGGGGCTGGCGTTCGCCATGTGGTGGATCTACTTCATCCTGCCGTCAGGCCCCGCGCTCCATTTCCAAAGGCACCGCTCCTGGGTGTTCGGCTACGGGCACATGTTCATTTTCGCTGCGATTGCCGCCACGGGTGCCGGGCTGCACATCGCTGCCTACTTCATCGACCACGAGGCCAACATCAGCGGGGCAGCGGCCGTGGCCTCGATAGCCATTCCCATTATTTTGTTCAAGGTTTCCCTGACCACGCTCTACGGCATCATGCTCAATCCGGTCCGGGAGCTGCTCTGGAGCACAGCTGCGGTGGTTCTTGGCCTGGCGGGAAGTATCGCCATGGCCGCAGCAGGCGCATCCGTGCCTCTGTGCATGCTGGAAATGATGCTCGTGCTGGGCCTGTCCATCGCATACGACGAACGGCGTGGGCACAAGGGCCGTGCCGCGGCACTTCGCCGGCTGGAAGCTGCGGCCGGCTAGGGCAAGCTACCCGGGGGGCTTAGGGCGGGCAGGGTGTGCCCCAGGCCCGCCCTGCCTCGCAGCTACTCAACTACTCAGGAACGATCTCGTCCAGTTCCGCAAGCAGGTGCGGGTTGATCCGCTCAAGGATCTGCTGGACTTCCTCGCGCGGAACTGCCGAATACAGCACCGGGCGGGCATCGGCGTAGCGGGTTACCGGGGGTTTGTCCGGCCACTTCTCCGCGAGGGCCCGGACCCGTTCCGGCAAGGAGTTATGGGCGTTGTCCGCGATCTTTACCAACGTGGCGTCGTGGTCCTCCGCAACGTAACGGATGCCGGCGTCGTAATCATCGGGATCGTCGTGGAAGCGGCGGGTGACGCGCTCGATTATGGCCAGTGCCCGCTCTGACACGCCCATCTCCAGCAGCGCTTGCCGGGTGATGGGCGTGTCCTCGGCGATGTCGTGAAGGTACCCCGCAATCCGGATATCCTCGTCAAAATCGGCAAGGGCATCGCCGACAGCCAGGACATGCTCCCGGTACGGGCGCTTCAGTTTGTCCTTCTGGCGGTTGTGGGCCACCTCCGCCAGGACCTTGGCTGTCTCTACGGTGAAGCGTGGTTCGGTCATGCTGGCCTCCGGCTTGGCAACGGACCTGCGGGGACAGGTCCTTCTACTCAGGCTATCCGCTGTTGCCGCGCCGGAAGTACCGGCCTAGGAGTCCTGGACGGCCCGCGCGGCGATCGCAACGGTCACGGCCCTGGGCAACCGCTGGGCGAAGGCAGCGCCTACCCGGTTCATCCACCCGGAGACAACGCTGCCGGGAGTGACCTTGCGGTCCAGCGCCTTGATGGCCGTCTCCACCACCTGGGCGGAGGTCTGCATCCTGCCCACCGCCGCGGACTGGCTGCCCAGGACATCGAAGAACTCCGTCCGTGTGGCCCCCGGGCAGAGGGCCAGGACATTGAGCCCCGAATCCTTGGTTTCATGGGCGACGGCTTCCGTGAAGCTCAGCACGAAGGCCTTGGTTGCGCCATAGACCGCCATGCCGGGAATCGGCTGGAAAGCAGCCGTGCTGGCCACATTCACCAGCGCACCCTTGCCCGACTCGAGCATTCCGGGCAGGAAGGCCCGCGTGATATCCACCAGGGCAGCTACATTGAGCGAGATTTCGGAGGCAATAACGGCCGGGTCTTCCTCCACCAACAGGCCATGGGTGCCGAAGCCGGCATTGTTGATCAAGGTGTCCACGGTGATGCCGCGTCCGGCCAGTTCCTTGAAGAGCTCTGCGCCTACGCCCGCCCGGCCCAGATCCATGGGCAGCACTGTCACGGTGATGCCGTGCTCGCTGCGCAGTTGCTGCGCCAAATCTTCCAGGCGGTCAACACGACGGGCAACCAGGACGAGGTTGGAACCCCGGGCAGCGAAGCGCTGCGCGAATTCGGCGCCGAGCCCGGAACTCGCTCCCGTGATGAGCGCGGTGGTGTCGGAGTAGGTCATGGTCATGATGGGGTCCAATCGTCGGGGGCGGGAAATGCTGGGGCGGGGACTGATGTAGTCGCTGTCTACATGGTAGGCAGTGGCTACATTGTTGTCAATGCCTACATTGGCCTAGACTTGACCCATGATCGAACAGCCATACCACCACGGCAAACTTCGGGAAGCCCTCTTGGAGCGCGCCATGGAAACAATCGAGGAGGCCGGCGTCGAGGGTCTTTCCCTCCGCCAACTTGCCCGGGACGTGAACGTCAGCCACGGGGCCCCAGCCAAGCACTTCCGTGACAAGCAGGCGTTGATCGACGCCTTGGCGATGGCAGGCTTTGAATCGATGAACCACCGCATCCGCACAGCCGCGGAGTCCGGCGGCACCCTCCAGGAGCGCTTTGTCAGCGTCGCGAAAGCCTACGTCGGATTCGCGGTTTCCCGGCCCGCCCTGCTGACCGTCATGTACTCCACCAAGCATCACCCGGATTCCAGCGCCGAGCTTCGAAACACCGGTGGACAGGGAATCGAAATAGCCCAGGCAATGATCATCGAAGCCCAGAATGCCGGCGAGCTGGCCCCCGGCGACCCCGAAACGTTGGCCATGGTGTGCTTCGTCAGCCTTCACGGCGCGGCGCTGCTCGCGGCCGGCAAGCATCTGGAGGGAACGACGGTGGATGCCATGGTCTCCGCCACCACCGACACTCTCTGGGCAGGCATGGCTGCGGGTGTGCCCGCAGCCAAAATCACGCAGGCAAGCCAGGCAGGGCAGCGCAACTAGCCCAGCGCAACAGCCCTGCGCTGGATCTACGGCGTCAGGCCGGCAATGGCTTCCCGCACCGCGGAGCTTAGCTGGAAGTTACGGCAGCCCACTCCCCCTGGCTCGGCCTGCTGCGGCACGTAGCCAAAGCCGAGCTCATACACAGGGTCCGCAAACCCCAAAGAGGCGCTGGCGCCGTCGTGCCCGAACGCCCGGTAACTGCCAAACGGCATCCGGCTGTGCGACTTCATGAAAACGGTCCCGAAGCAGCCGGTCTCACCGAAAACCCGGTCAATGCCGAAGACTTGCTCAGCGGTCACGGCGCGGATGGTCTCTTCAGCCAGCAAGGGCGCGACGGCGGTTTGCCCGCCTGCCAGGGCCTGCCCGCCCAGGGCCTGCCCGGGTTCGCCGGCCAGGCCCGTTGAAGCCGCCGCATAAATCCTGGCCATGCCATCTGCACTGGACACGCCTGCCGCCGAGCTCAGTCCCGCGGCACGGACTTCGCGGATATTGGGCAGGTCCAGGATGTCGCCAACGGCGGCATTGGCGGCAAGACCGAAATGGCTTGCCGGGTCCACCCATGGCCAGGAAGGATCAGCGGCCCATCGGAAGGGTGCAAAGCGGGACTCCTCGGATTCGGGGAGCCCAAGGTAAAAGTGCGCACCGGTTACGGCCCGGATGCGGCGCTCGAAAATCTCCTGGAGCGTCGAGCCTGTGATCCGACGACACAACTCCTCCATGAAGATTCCGATGCTGAGCGCGTGGTAGCCGAACGCTGCACCGGGCTTCCACAGCGGGGGCAACGCGGCGAGCCTCGCCGCAGCCAGCGCAGAGTTGTTGACCTCGTCCAGGGTCAGGCCTCCCTCGGGCCCCAACAGTCCGGCCTGATGGGACAGGAGCTGCGCAACCGTGATCGAGTCTTTGCCTTCGACGCCGAATTCGGGCCAGTACTTGACCACCTCGGCGTCAAGGTCCAGCTGGCCGTCCTGCACCAGCAAGGCCATGACCAGGCCCGCCATACCCTTGGAACAGGAGAACACTCCCGTGACGGAGTCGGGGCGGATATGCGGCCCCCCACTCAGGTCCAGGACTTTGACGCCGCGATGATACGCAGCCACCTGGGCGGAATACTCCGGATCCTGGGCCAGGAAACGGCCGAAGAGTTCGGCGACGGATTCGAAACCGGGGGCGACCATCTGTGAATGCATCCAGCCAGCCTACGTGGTGCCCTCTTCAGGCCTGGGGAGTTATCCACACCCAGGGCTCTTTGGGCAGCCTCGACGGATCGAATTCCGCCAGGGCGTCCTGCAGTGATCCACCGGGCAGGCCGAGCGATTCCAGCATCAGGCCGCGGACACGCGCGGCGGGGATCCCGACGGCGGCGAGGTCGTCCAGCGTTACGGCACCGTCGCGCTTTGCCAGCCTGACGCCGTCGTGGTTCACCACCAACGGAACATGCGCATATACGGGAACCGGCAAGCCCAACAGCGTCGCCAAGTACGCCTGCCGCGGGGTGGAGGGAAGGAGGTCGTCACCGCGAACCACCTGGTCGATTCCCTGGGCGGCGTCGTCCACCACCACGGCCAGGTTGTAGGCAGTGACGCCGTCATTGCGACGCAGCACAAAGTCGTCCACCACGCCCTCAAACGTGCCGTGCAACTGGTCCTCAACAGGCCACCCGCCAACCCCGGACCGCAGACGGATCGACGCCGGGCGTGAGGCGCGCCTGATCTCACGCTCGGCGTGGGACAACCGCCGGCACGTCCCGGGGTAGGCCCCCTGCGGAGCGTGCGGGGCGGAAGGCGCTTCCTGGATCTCCCGTCGGGTGCAGAAACACTCGTAGGTGCGCCCCTCCGACGTCAGGCGCTGGATCGCAGCGTCGTAAAGTGCCGCGCGCTCAGTCTGGCGCACCACATCCGCATCCCACGTGATGCCGATGGCCCGCAGATCACGGAGCTGCCCGGTTTCCGCGCCGGACCTGGCACGGTCAAGATCTTCCACGCGCAGCAGGAAATCACGGCCAGTGGACTTCGCGAACAGCCATGCCAGGATGGCCGTGCGGAGGTTGCCAACGTGCAGCTCGCCGGACGGGCTGGGGGCAAATCGCCCTGCGGAAGTCATGCACCAAGCCTATGTGCCATCCCTGCACAGCCGGGCAACACAGCCGGGCAACACAAGAGCCCCTCAGCTACCGCAACGATCCGGTGGCTCAGGGGCTCTTGCTGTGCTGTCCGCATCAGCGGACGAGTGCAGAATGACAATGCTGTGAACAAGAGTCAATCAGCGGCTGCTTCCTTGCGGGAAACCTGTACAGGGCTCCGGGTGGTGTTCCGGGTGCCTGGTGCCGGCGGGCTTCGGCGGTAGCCTCGTCCTGCTTCGTTGTCATCATTTCAACAGGGGGCATACAGTAGGTGCAACAGGAAGTCATTTCCTTGATCGATCTGACTACTCCAGAAACAAAAATCCGACAGGAAGTGGTCATTTTGCAGGAACTCGACGCGACCGACCGCAGAATCCTCGCTGCGCTCGACGACGATCCCCGCGTTCCCATCATGGTCCTGGCCCAGAAGCTGCACCTCGCGCGAGGGACGGTCCAATCCCGCCTGGAACGCATGACAACCTCCGGCGCCCTGCGTGCCAACAGCAGCCGCGTCCTGCCATCTGCCCTGGGCCGTGGCGTGGCTGCGGCGGTCAGCGCAGAGCTCGACCAAAGCCACCTGAACGAGGCCATCGCGGCCTTGCGCGAAATCCCGGAAGTCCTGGAATGCCACGCACCCGCCGGCGATACCGACCTCATCATCAGGGTGGTGGCCAAGAGCCCCGACGACCTCTACCGGGTGTCGGAGGAAATCCGGCTGTGCCCCGGCATCGTCAGGACCTCCACCAGCATGTTCCTCCGTGAGGTGATTCCGTACCGGACAACGGGCCTGCTTCTGGAGTAGTTCTGCACATAGGGAAGTTGTCCCCATGTGCCATGCTCCGCAGGCGGCCTAGGATGGGGCCAGATCATCAGCACACAACAATGGGGGCGACGTGGCGGGTAACTTCTATGGCTCAGACGTCGCACAGCTGCGTCAGCTGGCCAAGGAACTGGCCCGCAATGCGGACAGCCTCACCACCTTGGGACAACAGTTGTCGGGGTCCATCACCAACAGTCCCTGGCGGGGGAACGACGGCGACCGGTTCCGTCACGAATGGAACAGCTCGCACTTGCGGGCCCTCCAGAGCGCGGCTTCCGGCATCAAGGCCGCTTCCCGGAGCCTGTTGAAGAACGCCGACGAACAGGCCGCCGCGAGCAATGGCGGGGCCGGCGGATCCGGGGCCGGCGGCGCTGGCGGAACCGGCGGCTCCGGCGGAAACGGCCAGGAGCTCACGGATCTGCTGAACGGAATGACGCCCGAAGAGCGGGCACAGTACCTTCGAAGCGACGAATTCAAGAAGTGGGCGCTCGAACATCCCCAGGACGCCAAGGCCGCCATGGATGCCGCAGCCGACTCGGGCCTGATCGAGAAGAAATCGCCCGAGTACTCCCAGTTCCTCAGCGATTACTGGAACCAACAAGCCATGCGGGAGATGGGGATCGACCCGTCCACGTGGGACACCAGCAAGGGTACCGAGTACAACTGGGAAACCATCAAAAAGGTCTACGACTTCTACGGGCAGGCTTTCCTGTCCAACCCGGACCTTCAGTGGGCCGGCATGGCGAATATGATCGGCCCTTCCTTCGCCGGCGGGTTCAAGGACATGGCCATGCTCCGCGACCTGGCACAGCAGATCGCCGACAATCCGGCGTCGGACATCCCCATCCCGGTTCTCGACCAGATCGAGCAGCTTGCCGGCATGACCGACGCCGAGATCAAGTTCTACGAAACGTCCATGCTGGACATGAACAAAGAGATCTTCCTGGACCAGGCCCGGCAGCACGAGGCCTACATGAACGGTGGAATCGACGAAATCAACCGCCTCAGGGACTCTGGTGCGATCGACCCGGAAACTGCGAAAGCATGGGCCCAGATTGATTCCGGCGATCCCGCACAGGTCAAGGAAGGCAACACGGCCCTGTTGTACCGGGAGCAGAACGAAATCATCGCCGACGATTACACTGACATGCGCAACCATCCGGGAGGGGAAGCCGTGACGTACATGGTCACCCTCGCCGGCGAGCCTTCGATTCCCGGCGCGAAAAGCTACCCGGCAGTCTTCCCCTACAAGTTCAGCGTGGAAAGCCCCGGCCCGGAGAACCTGCCCTTCACCAACTGGGACAACCCGACGCAGTTCCGGACGGACTTCACCACCGGCTTCCCGGACGGCAACATCGCCGACGCCGAGCAACGCTGGGCCCTCATCAAGCAGGACACCCTCCCCGCTTACCAGGACCTGCTGGCCAACAATCCCCAACAGGCCCGGGACATCATCGGTTCGGATTTCAACGACCGCGTTGAACAGTACAGACCCACCAACAACATTCCGGGAATCATGGACCGCTTCCTGGACGGCTTCGATGCCGAGGTTCACCAATGACCCGGACCAAGTGGCTTTCGCGGCTGGCAATCGCCGTGGCGGCTGGCTTGGGAATCCTCGCCACCACCGCATGCCAGTTATCCGTCCCCGCTTCTCCATCAACTTCCCAAGGGAGCACAGTGATTACCTCGGAATTCTCCACGCTTGATGCCGCAGGTGTCGACCGGATCAGGACCGACAAGCAAGCGCGCCTGGACATGAGCAGCGGCAGCCTGCAGAAATCGGCTGTGCGTGTATCCGAGGACAGCTACGGCCCGGAAATCAACACCCAGGACTCCGGGAAGATCAACCTGGCCATTGTCGGCCCCAGCGGAGAGATCACCGCACAAACGGACCGGATCCGGTTCAAGACCACCGACGCGCGCCCTGATTTCACCGAGGTCACGTACTTCCTCACTGCAGCTTCCGCGGAGGAATTCAACGCCCTGATCCGCGAGGGAGTGGACAAGTACGGCATCGACGCCGACGACGCCGAACGCTGGATTTCCTCCACCAGCAAGGACCCTTCCGCCAAGAGCGACTACTCATTGACGTCGGGGACCAGCACCGGGCTGGAGGTCAATTACGACCTCCGCTTCGACGGCTCCAAAGACACCCAAGTCATCATCGTGCACGTGAGCCCGGCCAGCTGAACGGCGAGCTGAACGGCCTGCGGGCAGGCTAAACCGGCGGCCCGATGTTGGTCTTCAGGTTCTTCATGACCAACGTTGACGTCAGCCGTTCCACCGCTGGAAGGGCCGCAAGCTCGTCGTCGTAGAAACGCTGATAAGCGGGCAGGTCCGCGGCAATGACCTTCAACAGGTAATCGGGCGAACCAAACAGGCGCTGGGCCTCCACGATGTTGGGGCTGGCGGTGACCCTGGCCTCGAAGGCGGCCATCGTTCCCCGGTCCACTTGGCGCAAAGTCACGAAGACGATCGCCTCGAAACCAAGCCCCACGGCGGCGGGGTCGATGTCTGCGCGGTATCCGCGGATGACCCCTGTCGCTTCCAGGTCGCGGAGCCTTCGATGGCAAGGAGCGACGGTTAAACCGACTTTGGAAGCCAGCGCTGTGGCCGTCATCCGCCCATCCTCTTTGAGGTGGCGCAAAATACTTCTATCGATACCGTCAATCACGCAATTATCTTACCGAGAACCGGCTCTTCAGAGCTAAAAACGGGAACACTTATGGGCGCTTTTTACCTAGAGTTTTCGTACCAACTAACTCTGGAGAGATCGTGAACCCGCAGCTGTTCCTCGCCTTCGTCCTCGTGGCAGTCACCCTGGCCTGCACACCGGGAGTCGACTGGGCGTACTCGATTTCGGCGGGCCTGCGTCAGCGCAGTTTCGTTCCCGCCGTCGCTGGCCTCTGCAGCGGTTACGTGATCCACACACTCTTGATGGCTGCCGGACTCGCTGCGCTCCTGGCCGGGGTTCCCGGGCTCCTCGGGTGGCTGACCATCGCCGGTGCGGCCTACCTGCTGTGGCTTGGCATCGGCACCATCCGCTCGTGGCGAGGCGCAAGCTTCAGTGGGGAAGACGGCGTCGTGAATTCCGGAAACCAGATCCGCACGTTCTTCCAGGGCATGGGCACCAGCGGCATCAACCCCAAGGGGCTCCTGTTCTTCGTGGCCCTGGTGCCACAGTTCGTCAGCCCGGATGCGGCGCTGCCCGTCCCGGTGCAGTCGGGCTTGCTGGGGTTGACCTTCGTGATCCTTGCAGGAATGGTCTACACCGCCGTGGCCCTGACCTCCAGGAAGCTGCTGGCCTCCCGGCCCGGCGCCGCACGGGCCGTCACCCTGACCAGCGGGATCGTCATGATCGGGCTGGGGACGGTGCTGTTGTCGGAGCAGGTTCTTCCACTCGTGCTGCGCTTCCAGGCGTTCTAGGTGGCGAGCAGTTCGTCCAGGCGCTCATACCCCTCCACCACTCCGTAGTTCATTCCGGTCGCCAAGGCCATGTCGCGCGCTTCAACCGTTGGGTAGACCTCGTGCGCCACGAGCCGGGTGCGGCCGCAGATTTCCTCGAAGGTGGTGCTGCTAATGCCGACCTGGTTGGGGGCTCCATCGAATTCGAACGTCATGATGATCAGCTCATCCGCGTCCACTGTGTGGAAGATGCCGTGGAAGCCAAACAGCTCGTCCCCATGTCCGCTTTCGTAGTGCCAGCTGCCGCCGGTGGTCGCGTCGTACTTTGTGACGTTCAGCTTGGCGTCCCGAGGCCCCAGCCATTTGGCCAGGAGGTCCGGATCAACATGGGCTTTGAAAACCGCGCTGACGGGGGCGTCGAATTCCCGAACGGTATCGACGAAGGGGACGCCGTCGTCTGCGGTGATGGTGGTTTCGTTGCTCATTGCAGTTCCTCTTTCTTTGCTTGTTCCTGTGGGGAGGTGTGGGTGGCGAGCAGCTGGTCGAGCCGCCGGAAGCGGGACTCGGCGATCAGGCGGTACTGATCAATCCACGCCGTCAGGCGTTCCAGTGCTGCGGCGTCCAGGTGGACGGGCCTGCGCTGGGCATCCCGGGAGCGGGTCACCAGGCCTGCGTGTTCCAGGACCTGGATGTGCTTGGAAACCGCCTGCTTGGAAATGGCGAACGGTTCCGCGAGCTCGTTGACAGTGGCATCTCCCCGGGAAAGCCGGGCAACGATGGCCCGCCGGACCGGATCCGCCAGCGCCATGAAGGCCTTGTCCAGGGCGTCTTGGCCTGGAGCATCCTGTGTCATTTACCAGCAAACCTTCCATAATCAACCAATCGCTTGATCAACCAATTGGTTGATTAAGAGAATACGCCTGCACCCCTTCGTGTGCAACGGTTTTTTACTCCCCGCCCAGCTGCCTGAAGTCGTTCTCCCACAAGCGCCGCATCTCGGCGTCCTTGCGGATAACCTCCACCGATTCAAGCACCGCCGGCGGGGCAGCCCGCCGGGACCACGGCGTCAGCGTCCGGCGTCCCTGGTCCAACGCCAAGAGGGCCCTGTCAGTGAGGGCATCATTCTTCAACGCCAAGTTGGTTTTCCTGCGGCGAAGGACTTCCCTCAGCGCCGCCTGGGCAGACTCAAAGTCGCCCCGCGCCCGCTGGGAACGCGCCCTGATCAGCAACAACGCGGCCGAGAGATCATCCGTGTTCAGCAGTCCCTCCGTCCAGACCACCACATCGCGGTGGCGTTCCAAGGAGAACGCAGCCGTGCACCGCGCCAAGGCAGAAGGCAACGACGGCGGCAAAGCTGCCACAGCTTCGAGGGCGGCTTCGGTCATCCCCATTTCCCGCAGACAGTGGGCCAGTGCCAGGAACACCGACTCTTCGCTGAACAGCACCGGCACCTCGATGCGTTCGGCGACCTCAACCCGGGTGACCACCTGACCAAGGTACATGGCCGAGAACTGGCTGGCGTCGTCGTCGATCCTGGTTGTCAACCCTCGCTGCAGCAGTTCCGACGCCCGCAAGAACCCGCCGTGCTTATAGACAAGCAGGCCCGCCATGATGTGGCACAAGCCCGCCCAGCCCGGGTTCGTCCGGGCGAACGCAAGGAGACGGTCCGGATCGGTGGAGGAGAACACAGCCTCATGCATGGCCTTCGCGGGCTTGGAGGACAGCATCTTTAGCCTGGGAACACTGCCCACGAGGGACAAGCGCGCGTGGTCCCGGCCGCTGACACCGGAAAGGACTCCATTTACGCCGTCGGCGAGTCCGCGCACCGGCGTCCGTACGTACCCTTCCCGGAAGGGCGTCAGGTCCCGGACGTCATGAAAAATCGTGTGCACCCGACCATTCGGCACTTGGCTCATGAATCCATGCTAACCGCCGCCTGAACTGCGCTCATCCCCCTGCTATCCAGAGCATTTCAGGAGTATTATGGCGGCGTCGGCAAGGTTTTGCGACACCCCTTGCCGCAGGTCGGCTCTCCAGGAGAAGAGCCGGATAACCGCGTGAAAGGGAGGACTGATGACCACCGCTTCGCACCCCGCCGAACACCACCACATGATGGGGTTGACACTTCGCAACACCGCCATGGGCGTTGGCATTGTATTTCTGCTGGTAGGCGTCCTGGGCTTTATCCCGGGAATCACCACCAATTACGGCGCCATGACCTTTGCGGGACATGAATCCGGCGCCATGCTGCTTGGAGTCTTCCAAGTGTCCATACTCCACAACATCGTTCACCTGCTGTTCGGCGCGGCCGGACTGGCCATGGCAAGGAACGACCGCATGGCCCGCCTGTTCCTCCTGGGCGGCGGCGCCGTGTACATCGTTCTTTGGATCTACGGCCTGGTCATCAACCAGGAAACGGGCGCCAACTTTGTCCCGTTCAACACGGCCGATAACTGGCTCCACCTGATCCTTGGCGTTGCCATGATCGGCCTTGGTGCATGGCTCGGCAGGGACGTCATGGACGAAACCAGCGCGACGCGAAGGAAGATGTAACCCTTCGACGCCGCTTGGCAGAACAACGACGGCGGCCGCCCCCTTCCCGGGGACGGCCGCCGCTTTTTGCACCCCTCCACCCGCCTCCGCCGAGATGCCACTTAATGACAATGGTTGCGCGCCCGGATTGTCATCAACTGCCAACCCGACGGCGGATGGGCGCCAGCAGCGGCGGGCGCTACTGTGCCGCCGGCATGGGATGGACATCCGTGAACGTGTTTCCCGTGGAGTACTGGTCCAGGCGCCAGGGATTGGCGTTGTTCCGCACGCTCTGGAACGTCACGCCGTCAAACGTGGAATCCTGCAGGCCTTTGATGTTGGCGGGGTTGACGTTCCGGAACACCACGTCCTGGAAAGTGAAGGCGCTGAGGGTGGCCGTTCCTTCGCCGAGGGACGGCCCTGCCTGGATATCGATCACCGGTTTGCTGTCGGATACAGCCATGCCGCAGGTGGGCGAGTTGTTGCCGTCCACGGAAATGTTCCGTATCACCACGTCCTTGAACGTGGCCGATTCAGCGGCGACATATCCGGACGGTGACTGGTTATAGCTGAGCGACATGATGAAAGCACTGCTGCCCATGCAGGCCATCGCGGTGTCGCGGAAGAGAAAGTCCCGGCCGCCTCCGGCCATGTCCGAGGTACTTTTCATCCGGAGGCCGCCGGTTTCAACTTTGTACATGACGTTGTCCTCAGCGAGGACCCGCTGCACCCAGGCTGCCGTGTTGGAACCGACAGCGACTCCCCCGTGGCCCATGCGCATGTAATTGTTGAAGATCCAGACGTTCTCGCTCGGCCGGCCCTGCGCCCCGTATTTGCCCTGCCCGGCCGCAAAGTTGACTTGGTCGTCTCCGGTGTCGAAGAAGTTGTTCACGACAATGCCGTTGTTTGCACCGCCGAACTCCAGACCGTCACCGTTGTTGGCGTTGAACGTGGTGTGCCGCATTCCGTTCACCGTGCTGTTTTCCGTGTCCAGGATCATCACACCGTGGAACGCGGGGTTGTCCGCTGTGACTCCCTCGATGTACAGGTTTTTTACTCCCATGAAGGTCATCAAGCTGGAGCGGTATTGGCCGTACAGTACGGAGTCGTCCAGGGTTTCCGGCCTGTTGATCACCCCGATGAGGGATTCCGGGCGCTCCTTGGCCTTGTGGAACTGGTCAGCTGCCAACAAGCCATCGTCCAGGACCTTGCCGGCGGAGCTTGCCACGTATTGCGGAAGTTCGTTCCCCGCCTCATCCACTATCGACCCCTCAGCAGTGCGCTTCCACCCGCTTCCGTCCACCACGCCTTTGCCGACGATGCGGACATTGCTGGCCGCAGCGCCAGGTTCGCGTCCCGCCGTCGAGCGGCCGTTGTCGTCCGGAAGGACATTAAGGAGCGACGGCGGCCGGCGGTAGTTCCGGTATTCGGCCTCCGCGGGGAGGGGCTCAGGTACCGGGTAGAGGTAATAGCCCTTCTCCAAGGGGTAGTCCTCCGCTTGGTCGGAGCCGAGCAGGCGTGCGCCCTCCTGGAGTTCCAGGGTCATGTCCGAGTGGAGGAAAAGTGCCCCCGTTTTGAAGGTACCTGCAGGAACCACCACGGTGCAGCCCGGGGTTCTACAGGTGTCAATGGCCTTCTGGATTGCTTTGGTGTTAAGGGTCTTTCCATCGCCCACGGCCTTGTACGCAGGATTGGTGATGGTGACTTGGTGCCGTTCGGGCGTGGTGGTGACGGTGATTGGCCCACTCGCCGGAGACTCGGTTCCGTCTTTCCTCACAGCGGTCACGCTGAACTGGTAGCTGGTGCGCGGCGACAAGCCGGTCACCGTGAAGTTGTGGGCCACAGTCCGGACGTGGAATCCATCCTTGTCGGCGGCCCGGAACGCGTCCACGTACTCCTGGGCGGGCGAAAAGATCCGCGCGTTCTCCTCCGCGGTTCCCAACGCACTGCCGTTCAAGTAGACGCGGTAGTCCACGACGTCGTCGTAAACGTCCGGCTTGTTCCACACCAGCAGCGTCTTGTCACTGCCGGTAGCCTGCGCAGGGACACATAGGTTTTGTGGTGCCCTGCCGTTGCCTGAATCAAGGTGGATGCTGGAGGTGGAACATGCCGGGCTGTCCGTTTTGCCGGCTGGAGCCGCAGAGGCCGGCGGGCCTGCGGCCACAACACAGCCCAATCCCATCACTGCTGCCAGCGCGAGGCCTCCCAGGCTTTGGCGTATTTCCGGTCTTCTTCGGGTCGATCGCATGGATGATCCTTCCCGGGGCACAACGGCGTGCCCCAGTACTTGGAGGCTAAGGGCTCTCCGGGAATGTTTGGGAAACAGCAAGAAAACGTTTTCTCAGAACACCCTAGGAAGGTTTGGGGGCGGGGTCAAGCACTTGGCTGCGCGCCGAGATGCCATTTGATGACAATGTTTGCGCGGCAAAGTCAATTGGTGGGAGCAACGCTGGGGGTTAGGCCGCTTGTAGCAGCTGGTTTAGCCGGTTGGCTGGGGTCTCGAGGTTCAGTGTTGGTCTGGGGCGGCGGTTGAGTTTCGCTGCGACCAGGCGGATGTCCTCGGGGGTGTGCACTGAAAGGTCAGTGCCTTTCTCGAACCAGAACCGCAGGAGCCGGTTGGTGTTTTCGTTGGTGCCGCGCTGCCAGGGCGAGTGCGGGTCGCAGAAGTACATCGTCGTATCGAGAGCGGTCTGGATTTTTGCGTAGTCGGCCAGTTCGGTGCCGCGGTCCCAGGTGATCGACCGGCGCAGGTGATCCGGGAGGGAGGCCATCTCCCGGATCATCGCGGCGGCAACGGTTTCCGCGGTGTGGTCCCCTGGCAGGTGCAGCAGGATCGTGAACCGGGTTGAGCGTTCCACCAAGGTTCCGATCGCTGTCCCGTTGGCGCCGATGATGAGGTCACCTTCCCAATGCCCGGGCACTGCCCGGTCCTGGACCTCGGCGGGACGTTGGCTGATCTTGAAGGCCTCTTTATAGGGGCTGTTGGCGCGCCGGTCAGTGCCGTGGGGGATGCGTTGTTTGCGTTTCAGGCTGAGCTTTTCGGCCAGGTCCGCCCGCAGGTTCCCGCGGGTTTGGACGTAAAGGGCCTGGTAGATCGTCTCGTGGCTCACCTGCATAGTCTGATCGTCACCGAAGTAATACGCCAACATCGAGGAGATCAGCTTCGGACTCCACCCGTCATCCATCCAGACGCCGATCAGCCGGCACAAACCCTCGTCCTTGGCCAGCCTGAAGGGTTTGGGACGGCGCCTGTCCTGATGCGCTTTGGCGTGAGCGACCGAGGCGTAGTACTTCCCGTCCGCGCTCGTGTGGCGTTTGACCTCCCGCCAAACTACGGACTTATCCCGCCCGATCAATGCGCCGATCTTCGCGTAACTGAGGCCCATCCGCACACCCATCTGGATCATGCCTCGCTCTTCCAGACCCAACGCACGGCCAGGGCCCCCGACTGAAGGAGCAGGATCGGCAAGACCTCCGGTAGCACCCCGGTTCACGGTCATCATTAGGCCAGACTGAACCCACCAATTGTGCCCGGTAGCGTGCACCGCCCCGACACGCCGGGCAGCAGTACGAACAGGCATCCCCGCACACACCAAATCAAGAAACTCAGTACGCGCAGCCTTGGGGAACAACTTGACCATAAAACGCTCCATCAATCAGAGCGTTGCAACGACCCTATGACTTTGCCCGCGGCGGATTGTCATCAAATGCCACCTCGACGGCGGATGGGCAACTACCCCAGGGAGCGGCCACCCAGGCGCGTGGTGACCTTGGCCGCGGCTGCGGCGCAGGCTTCGCCGAGGCTGCCCAGGGTGTCCTGTGAGACCCGGAATTTGGGGGCAGGAATCAAGACGGAGGCCACGATGTCGCCCCTGTGGTCGTAGACCGGCGAAGCAACCCCGACCTCTTCGATGGAGGTTTCGCCGAAGTTGGCGGCCCAGCCCCGTTTAGCGGCTTCTTCAAGCCGAGCCAGGTAACTTTCGACAGAAGCTTCGTCCAGGCCCGGCAGGGTGATGGAACCACTGCGCAGCAGGTTCCGCACCCTGTCCTTGTCTTCGTTGGCAAGGAACACCTGCACCGATGAACTCAATGCCTCGTTGTAGCGGGCTCCGAGCGGGGCCAGGTGTTTCACCTGGTGGCGGCTGGGGATCTGCTCCACGCACATGGACTCGACGCCGTTCCACACCATGAGGGCGCTCGTCTCGCCCGTGCGTTCGGTCAACTCCCGCAGTACGGGGTAGGCCACGCGTCGCTCTTCGAGTTCCGCCAGGAGGGGGCCCGCCATCGCGATCATCCCCAACCCCAAGCGGAACCTGCGCGAATCGACGTCGCGCTCTACCAGGTTTTCCTGCTCCAGCGTGGCCAGGATGCGAGACACCGTACTCTTGTGCAGGCCGATCCGGCCCGCGATTTCGGTGACCCCCAGGAGCGGCTCGTCTGCAGTAAAGCTCCTCAGCACCGCGATGGCGTTGACGATGACGGACGTGCTCTTGCTGTCGCCGTTACCGTTGTTGCCGTCAGGAGTCTCGCTGGTTTCCGTGGGAGTCATGGGTTCACTATATTTCGCCGCGGCGGCCCGGAAGTTCCGGACCAGGGCCGGCGGACGCCGTGCACATCGCCCGCCGGCCGTTCCACCCTAGGCTCCGATGATGTTGTACTCGGGGCCGAACGGGAACTTGGTGATGTTCTCCGCACCGTCCTCGCCGACCACCAGGATGTCGTGTTCCCGGTATCCGCCGGCGCCCGGCTGGCCGTCCAGCACAGTGATCATGGGCTCCATCGAAACCACCATGCCGGGCTCGAGGACCGTGTCGATGTCCTCGCGCAGTTCAAGACCGGCTTCACGTCCGTAGTAGTGGCTGAGCACACCGAACGAGTGGCCGTAGCCGAAGGTCCGGTTCGCCAGGAGGCCGTGGCTGATGTAGATCTCGTTGAGCTCCGCAGCGATGTCCTTGCAGACAGCGCCCGGCTTGATAAGTTCCAGTCCGCGCTTGTGGACCTCAACGTTGATGTTCCACAGTTCCAGTGAGCGGGCATCCGGTTCGCCGTAGAACAGGGTGCGCTCCAGGGCGGTGTAGTAGCCGCTGGTCATCGGGAAGCAGTTCAGGGACAGGATGTCGTGTTCCTGGATCTTGCGGGTGGTGGCCCAGTTGTGGGCGCCGTCGGTGTTGATGCCCGACTGGAACCACACCCAGGTATCGCGGATTTCCGAGTCGGGGAAGGTCCGGGCAATCTCGTGGACCATGGCCTCGGTGCCGATCAGGGCAACCTCGTACTCCGTGATACCCGCAGTGATCGCGTTACGGATGGCTTCGCCGCCCAAATCACCGATGCGCGCGCCGTGTTTGATGACAGCGATCTCTTCGTCGGACTTGATCATGCGCTGGCGCATGGCCGCCTGCGCAACGTCCACGAGCGTCGCGCCGGAGAACGCGGCCTGGATCTTGTTCCGGTTGTCCAAGGGCAGCGAGTCATCCTCGACGCCGATGCGGCGCGGGTTGATGCCGCGGGTCCGCAGGACTTCCTGGATGGCATGAATGTAGTTGTCGCGGCGCCAGTCCGTGTACACGAGGTTGTCGCCGTAGCTGCGGCGCCAAGGCATACCGGCGTCGATATTGGCCGTAATGGTGACCGTGTCATCCTTGGTGACCACCATGCCGTAGGACCGGCCGAAGTAGGTGAAGAGGAAGTCGGAGTAGTACTTGATGGAGTGGTAGCTGGTGAGGACGACGGCGTCGAGGTCCTTCTCGGCCATAATCCTGCGGAGGCCGGCGAGGCGGCGTTCGAACTCAGCGTCGGAGAAGGTCAGCGAAACCTTTCCGCCGTTGTGAAGGACCTTGGTGCGCTCGAGTTTTGCGACATCGTTGACGGACTCGTTTTCGGTGATGGTCATGGTGTTCCTTTCAATGGGTTGGTTCGACTAGTCCTGCTGCAGCGGCTTCTTTGACGTTTCTGCTGCGAAAAGGACTGCGATGAGGGAAACGAGGGCGGCGGCCACGAGGTACCAGCCGGGGGCCAGCTTGCTGTGGGTCATGCCGATCAGGAGTGTTGCCATGAACGGTGCGGTGCCGCCGAACAGGGCGTTGGAGAGGTTGAAGCTGACAGCAAAGCCGGTGTAGCGGACCTTCGTGGGGAAGAGTTCGGCGAGGAAACTGGGCAGGGTACCGTCGTTGAGGGTGAGCATCCCGCCCAGCAGGATCTGCACCAGCACGATCACCAGGAAGTTGCGGGTGTCCAGGAGCATGAAGGCCGGGACGGTCAGCAGGATGAAGAGGACTGACGCCGTCATGAGCATGCGCTTGCGGCCGAATTTGTCGGAGGCAATACCGGTCAGGAAGATGAAGCCGATGTAGCTGGCCAGGGCAATGGTGGTGGCCAGGAACGATTCCGAGGCTCCGAAGCCCAGCTCTTCCGACAGGTAGGTGGGCATGTAGCTGAGGATCACGTAGAAGCCGACGGCGTTGAGCAGCACCGCACCGGTGGCGATGATGAGCTGCTTCCGGTAGGTCCTGAACATGGCGAAGGCAGGTGCTTTGACTGCGGTGTCCTTCTCGGCCAGTTCACGGAATGCCGGCGTGTCCTCCAGCTTGGTCCGGATGTAACGACCAATCAGGCCCATGGGTGCCGCAAGCAGGAAGGGCAGGCGCCAGCCCCATTCGTTCAGCTGCTCTGTGGTGAGGATCGAACTCAGCAGGGCGGCCAGCAGGGATCCCAGCAGCAGTCCCGCTGCCGTACTTGCAGGCACGACGGCGGCATAGAGTCCGCGGCGATTGGCCGGTGCGTACTCCACCAGGAAGGCGGACGCGCCTGCATACTCGCCGGCGGCCGAGAAGCCTTGGACTACCCGGACCAGGAGGAGAAGGATGGGCGCCATGACGCCGATCGTGGCGTAGCCCGGGATCAGGGCGATGCAGAAAGTGGCCACCGACATCAGGACGATCGAGAGACTGAGTGCTTGCTTGCGGCCGAGCCTGTCTCCGATGTGGCCCCAAATGAAACCGCCGAGCGGCCTCACGAAGAAGCTGATGGCGAAGACTCCGAAGGTCGCGAGCAGGGCGGTTTGCCGGTCGGACTCAGGGAAGAAGACCGAGGAGATGATGCCGGCCAGATAACCGTAGACGGCGTAATCGAACCATTCGACAAAGTTGCCGATGAAGCTGGCAGTGACAACCCGCCGTCGGGTGTCTTTGCTGACTGTGTTCTTGCTGGCTGTGTTCTTGGGGCTGGGTGTGTGGTCGTGGCCGGAGGCGGGTGACGTGCCTTGCTCGGCTGCCACAGAGGATTCATTGCTCATGTGTCCACCAAAATCATTGGGGTTGCATTCAACGCAACGCTGTTGCACCAGAGTATGTGTGCTGTGGATCACGGTCAAGGGGTGATTTGCAAAATTTCGAGCGGCTGCCCTGGCGAAGTGCTGCGGAGCGTGGGGGCGAGGGTGGATTCGCTCCTTGTTGCACTGGGTGATTTCAAGTTGCACTGAGAGCTAAAACTCGCCCAACCCTCGCTCACATCCCGCGCCCTTCACCCCAACGCTTCATCACACCCCACGCCCTTCAACCCAACGCTTCATCACACCCCACGCCCTTCAACCCAACGCTTCATCACACCCCACGCCCTTCAACCCGACGCTTCATCACACCCCCGCCCTTCAACCCACCCCCCTCAGCCGCACAAGAGGGAAAGCCCGACGTCGGCACCCAGCCTGGGTGCCGACGTCGGGCCTCGCGACTCACCGACAAGCGGGCAGCATCAGACTCCCGGCGATTTGGGTCAAACCCAGATCACACCCAGCTCAAACACGCGGAACGTGAGCAAGCGTCGGAAAGGAAGCACGCGGAACGTGAACAAGCGACCGCACCAAGCACGCGGAACGTGAACAAGCGTTCACACCAAGCACGCGGAACGTGAGGAAGCGTCCACACCAAACACGCGGAATGTGAGCAAGCGTCGGAAAGGAAGCACGCGGAACGTGAGGAAGCGTCCACACCAAGCACGCGGAACGTGAGGAAGCGTCGGAAGGAAACACGCGGAACGTGAGCAAGCGTCCGCGCCAAGCACGCGGAACGTGAGTGAGGGTCAGAGGACCTTGCGGATGGTCTCTTCGAAGCTGACCACGTGATTCAGGGCCAGCTCGGCGGCGAGGTTTTCGTCGCCGTCGGCGATGGCGGTGAGGAGGTCGGCGTGCTCGGAGATGTGGCCGGAGACCGAGGGCATCTTCTCAAGCATGTGGCACCAGATGCGGGTTGCGAGGTTGTCGTACCTGATGAGGACGTCCTCGAGGTGCGCATTGGCCGAGGCTTTGTAGATGAGCCGGTGGACCTGGATGTCGTAGCGCATGAGTTCGGTCGAGGAAGCATCCTGCCCCTCGAGGTCCCGGATGGCGGCAGCTACGGCGCGGAGTTCGTCGCGCATTGCGGGGCTCGCCATGCGTGCGGCCTTGCGGGATGCCAGGGGCTCCAGGAGTTCGCGGATTTCGGAGACTTCAGCGAGTTGGGTGATGTCCACTCCGGTGGCGAATGTACCCCGCCGGGGGTAGGAAACCACAAGGTGGTCGCTCTCCAAGCGCTTAATGGCCTCGCGGACGGGGGTGCGGCCGATGCCGAGTTCGGCCGCGATCTGGCCGTCATTGATGGGATCGCCAGGCTTGATGTCCAGCATGATGAGCCTGTCACGCAGCAGCAGGTAGGCGTTCTCCGCGAGGGACGTACCCTGCGGAGCTGATTCCAGTGCTTCCAAAGCTGTGGTCATGGCTCTCTCCCGTTGTCGCAATCCCAGTCTGTCGGACGAGTTGCCGCAGACCTGTTGACGACCATGTGATCTTCAACATACTATGGCAACAGTTCTAATATATCAGTTGCCCAACAGTCGGCCACTAGACAATCGTCAAAGGAGAACACCATGGTTGAACCCCTGATCCGCCCGCTCGCACAGGCGGACCCGGAGGTTGATCAGGCGATCGCCCAGGAACTCATCCGCCAGCAGTCCACGCTGGAAATGATCGCCTCTGAAAACTTCGCCCCTACGGCTGTCATGGAAGCCCAAGGCTCAGTGCTGACCAACAAGTACGCCGAAGGCTACCCGGGCAAGCGCTACTACGGCGGCTGCGAACACGTTGATGTGATCGAACAGCTTGCCATCGACCGCCTGAAGTCCCTCTTTGGCGCCGGATTCGCCAATGTCCAGCCGCACTCCGGCGCGCAGGCCAACGCTTCGGCAATGCACGCCCTGATCAACGCAGGCGACACCATCATGGGCCTGAACCTCGCCCACGGCGGCCACCTGACCCACGGCATGCGCATCAACTTCTCCGGCAAGCTCTACAACGTGGTCCCCTACGGCGTCCGCGAGGACACCCACACCATCGACATGGCTGAGGTTGAGCGCCTCGCGCTTGAGAACAAGCCCCAGCTCATCGTCGCCGGCTGGTCCGCCTACTCCCGCCACGTAGACTTCGCCGAGTTCCGCCGCATCGCGGACCTGGTGGGCGCGTACCTCATGGTGGACATGGCCCACTTCGCCGGCCTGGTGGCAGCCGGGCTCCACCCGAGCCCCGTGCCGCACGCGCACATCGTCACCAGCACCACGCACAAGACCCTCGGCGGCCCGCGCGGCGGCGTGATCCTGACCAACGACGCCGACATCGCCAAGAAGGTCAACTCGGCTGTCTTCCCGGGCCAGCAAGGCGGCCCGCTGGAACACGTCATCGCCGCCAAGGCTGTGGCCTTCAAGATGGCTGCGGAACCGGAATTCCAGGAGCGCCAGGCCCGCGTGCTGGAAGGCTCCAAGATCCTGGCCCAGCGCCTCCTCCAGGACGACGTCGCCGCGGCCGGTATCTCCGTCGTCAGCGGCGGAACCGATGTTCACCTGGTCCTCGCCGACCTCCGCAACTCCGAACTCAACGGACAGCAGGCCGAGGACACCCTCCACCGGATCGGCATCACGGTCAACCGCAACGCCGTCCCGTTCGACCCCCGCCCGCCGATGGTCTCCTCCGGACTCCGCATCGGCACCCCGGCACTCGCGGCCCGCGGCTTCGGAGCCGAAGAGTTCACGGAGGTCTCGGACATTATTGCGACGGCGTTGATCGCCGCAGCGGCGACCGGCACCCTGGACGACTCGACCGCCGTCGAACTGCGCAACCGCGTGACCGCACTGGCAGACAAGCTGCCCCTCTACCCCAACCTTTCCACGGCCGGAAACGGCGCCGGAACCGAAGCAGAACTGATTGGAGCAGCCCAGTGAGTGCAGACCACCTCCCCGAGCACCCGGACTTCCTCTGGCGCAACCCGGATCCGAAGAAGAGCTACGACGCCGTGATCGTAGGCGGCGGTGGACACGGCCTGGCCACCGCGTACTTCCTGGCCAAGAACCACGGCATGACCAACATCGCCATCCTGGAAAAGGGCTGGCTGGCCGGTGGCAACATGGCGCGCAACACCACGATCATCCGTTCCAACTACCTCTGGGACGAGAGCGCTGCCATCTACGAGCACGCCCTCAAGCTCTGGGAAATCCTGCCCGAAGAGCTGGAGTACGACTTCCTGTTCAGCCAGCGCGGCGTCATGAACCTCGCCCACACTTTGGGCGATGTCCGCGAGAGCATGCGCCGCGTGGGTGCCAACCGGCTCAACGGCGTGGACGCTGAGTGGCTTGAACCGGACCAGGTCAAGGAACTCTGCCCCATCCTTAACACCAGCGACAACATCCGCTACCCGGTCATGGGCGCCACGTACCAGCCGCGTGCAGGCATTGCGAAGCACGACCACGTCGCCTGGGCCTTCGCCCGGAAGTGCGATGAACTCGGTGTGGACATCATCCAGAACTGCGAGGTCACCGGCTTCATCAAGGACGGCAACAAGGTCACCGGTGTCCAGACCACGCGCGGCACCATCAACACCGAAAAGGTGGGCCTCTGCGCTGCCGGCCACAGCTCCGTGCTGGCCGAAATGGCCGGTTTCCGCCTGCCGATCCAGTCGCACCCGTTGCAGGCCTTGGTGTCGGAACTGCACGAGCCTGTCCACCCCACGGTGGTCATGTCCAACCACGTCCACGTCTACGTCTCCCAGGCCCACAAGGGCGAACTGGTGATGGGCGCCGGCGTCGACTCCTACAACGGCTACGGCCAGCGCGGCTCGTTCCACGTGATCGAGGAGCAGATGGCAGCAGCTGTTGAGCTCTTCCCGATCTTCGCCCGGGCCCATGTGCTCCGCACCTGGGGCGGAATTGTGGACACCACACTGGATGCTTCGCCGATCGTCGGGCTCACCCCGGTAGAGAACATGTTCGTCAACTGTGGCTGGGGAACCGGTGGCTTCAAGGGAACCCCTGCTGCCGGCCTGACTTTCGCCCACACTATCGCCACGGGTGCTCCGCACCAGCTGAACAAGCCTTTCGCGCTGGAACGCTTCGAGACCGGTGCACTCATCGACGAACACGGCGCAGCAGCCGTGGCCCACTAGCCAGGACAGGACAGGAAAGACATGCTCCTCATTTCATGCCCCAACTGCGGGCCACGCGATGAAACCGAATTCCATTACGGCGGCCAGGCGCACATCGCCTACCCCGAAAACCCGAACGACCTCAGCGACCGCGAATGGGCCGAGTACCTGTTCTACCGCGAGAACACCAAGGGCACTTTCGCTGAACGCTGGGTGCACAGCACGGGCTGCCGGCAGTGGTTCAACATGCTCCGCGACACCGTGAGCTACGAAATCCACTCCATCTACGCAATGGGCCAACCCCGACCCGACATCACCGCGTCGAGCCCCAAGGCCGCACCGGAGAAGCCAGGCGAATTCACCCAGAGCGGCGCTTACGGCCAGGCCGGCGAACCAGGCCTCGCCCCCGGCACAGCCACTGCCCCCACCACCTCGGAAGGAGTCTGAAAGTGACCAGCAAGAACGCACGCCTCGCCACCGGCGGACGCATCGATCGCAGCATCGCTTGGCGCTTCACCGTGGACGGCCGGGAATTCACCGGCCACCCGGGTGACACCATCGCCTCCGCGCTGCTGGCCAACGGCCACATCAATGCAGGCAACTCCCTTTACGAGGACCGCCCCCGCGGCATCATGGCCGCCGGGGTGGAAGAGTCCAACGCCCTGGTGAAGATCGCTCCGCGCTTCCCCGGGCACGTTGCCGAATCCATGCTCCCTGCCACCGCGGTTTCGCTGGTGGACGGCATGAATATCGAACTCCTTTCCGGCCTGGGCAAACTTGACCCCAACGAGGACAAGGCCGAGTACGACAAGAAGTACGTCCACACGGATGCCCTGGTGGTCGGCGGCGGTATCGCCGGATTGGCGGCAGCCCGCGAGGCTGTCCGCACCGGCGCCCGCGTCATCCTGATCGACGACCAGCCCGAACTCGGCGGCTCGCTGCTCTCCGGTTCAACCACGCCAGAGCTTGCCGAGCAGATCGAAGGCAAGCCGGCCCCCGAATGGGTTGCCGATGTTGAAGCTGAACTGGTTTCGGCAGCAGAGTGCACGGTGCTGAACCGCACCACCGCCTTCGGCTCCTACGACTCCAACTACTTCATCGCGGCCCAGAACCGCACGGACCACCTGAGCGTCCCGGCCGCATCAGGCGTCTCCCGCCAGCGTATTTGGCACATCCGTGCCAAGCAGGTTGTCCTGGCCCCCGGTGCCCACGAGCGTCCGTTGGTCTTCGAGAACAACGACCGCCCCGGCATCATGCTCGCCTCTGCTGCCCGCACCTACCTGAACCGCTACGCAGTGGCCGCCGGTTCGCGCGTCGTCATCAGCACCACCAACGACTCCGCTTACGCACTCGCCGCGGACCTGAAGGCAGCAGGCGTGGCGGTTGCCGCCGTCGTCGACGCCCGTCCGCAGATCAGCGCGAAAGCAGCCGCCGCCGTCGAGTCCGGTATCCGGGTCCTCATCGGCAGTGCCGTGGCCGACACGTCCGCGGATGAGAACGGCCGCCTGAACGGCGTCACCGTCCGGAGCATCAACGACGACGGCGAACTCACCTCGGGCGTCGAACAGTTGGCTGCCGATCTGCTCGCCGTTTCCGGCGGCTGGAGCCCGGTGGTCCACCTCCACAGCCAGCGCCAGGGCAAGCTGCGCTGGGACGACGAACTTGCCGCCTTCATCCCCGCAGCCCCGGTCCGTGACCAGCAGGTTGTCGGCGCAGGACGTGGCAGCTACGAATTGCAGGATTGCCTGGCTGAAGGAATCTCGGCCGGAGCAGCAGCATCCATTGCCGCCGGTTTCGAATCCGCAACCACCCCGGTGGAACTGCAGGCCCCTGTGGCAAGCGCACCGAGCCGCCAGCTGTGGCTGGTTCCCGGCCAGTCCGGTGAGCCCGGCGAATGGCACCACCACTTCGTCGATTTCCAGCGCGACCAGTCCGTGGCGGATGTCCTCCGCTCCACCGGGGCGGGCATGCGGTCCGTGGAGCACGTGAAGCGGTACACGTCCATCAGCACCGCCAACGATCAGGGCAAGACCTCCGGCGTCAACGCAATCGGCGTCATCGCCGCCGCGTTGAAGTTCGGCGGCGCGGAGAGCGTTCCGGGAGTCGGTGAAATCGGCACCACCGCCTATCGTGCGCCGTTCACGCCCGTGGCTTTCGCAGCCCTGGCCGGACGCCAGCGCGGCGAGCTCTTCGACCCCGCCCGGGTCACGTCCATCCACCCCTGGCACGTTGCCCAGGGCGCCCTGTTCGAAGACGTTGGACAGTGGAAGCGCCCCTGGTACTACCCGCAGGGCAGTGAAGACATGGATACGGCAGTCCTGCGCGAATGCGCGGCGGTCCGCGATTCCGTGGGCTTCATGGACGCCACCACGCTGGGCAAGATCGAGATCCGCGGCAAGGACGCGGGCGAATTCCTGAACCGCGTCTACACCAACGCGTTCAAGAAGCTCGCTCCGGGTTCGGCCCGCTACGGCGTCATGTGCACCCTCGACGGCATGATCTTCGATGACGGCGTGACCCTCCGCCTGGACGATGACCGCTACTTCATGACCACCACCACGGGCGGCGCAGCGAAGGTCCTCGACTGGCTGGAGGAATGGCACCAGACTGAATGGCCGGAACTTGACGTTGTTTTCACCTCCGTCACGGAGCAGTGGAGCACCATCGCCGTCGTCGGACCGAAATCCCGCGCCGTGCTCGCGAAGGTTGCACCGCAGCTGGCCGTGGATGGCGGCCTGGATGCTGAGGCCTTCCCGTTCATGACCTTCCGCGAGACCACGCTGGCCTCGGGAGTGCAGGCACGCGTTTGCCGCATCTCCTTCTCCGGCGAACTGGCCTACGAAATCAACGTGCCCTCCTGGTACGGACTCAACACCTGGGAAGCAGTCGCTGCCGCAGGTGCAGAGTTCAACATCACCCCGTACGGCACCGAAACCATGCACGTGCTCCGCGCCGAGAAGGGCTACCCGATCGTCGGGCAGGACACCGACGGCACGGTCACCCCGCAGGACGCCGGCATGGACTGGATCGTTTCCAAGGCCAAGGACTTCATCGGCAAACGCTCCTACCTCCGTGAGGACGCCAGCCGCGAGGACCGCAAGCACCTGGTGAGCGTCCTCCCTGTGGACCGCGCGCTGCGGTTGCCCGAAGGCACGCAGCTGGTGGAGAAGGGCATCCCGGTCAACCCGGCAAACGGACCTGTCCCCATGGAAGGCTTCGTAACTTCCAGCTACCACAGCGCCGCCTTGGGCCGCTCCTTCGCCCTGGCGCTCATCCAGAACGGCCGCAACCGCATCGGCGAGACCCTCGTGGCCTCGCTGGGAGACCAATTGGTGGACGTGGTTGTTGGCGAAACCGTACTTTTCGATGCTGAAGGGACCCGCAAAGATGGCTGAAACAGCAACACCATCAGAAACCGTCAACCGCGTACGGGGCGCCCGCCGCAGCCCCGCCGAGCACTTGGCTGACGCCTTCACCTCCGGCTCCGTGCCGGGCACGGTGACGCTCACCGAAATCCCGTACCAGGCCATGGTGGGGATCCGGGTTGACCGAACGTCCGACGCCGGTGCCCGCGTTGCGTCCGTGACCGGCGGCTTGCCCGCCGCTTGCGGTGAGGTGACGGTCGCCGCCGTTGCGGACAAGGGCTCCGTCAACACCTTGTGGCTCGGGCCCACCGAGTTCCTGGTGGTCGCACCGGAAGAAGCCCACGACTCCCTCGGCGGCTCCCTGGTCAGCGACCTGACCACGGCCCTGGGAAGCGACGCCGGCCAGGTGGTGGATCTGTCCGCCAACCGCACCACGTTTGAGCTCACCGGCAGCCATGCCCGCGCAGTGCTGGAGAAGACGTGCTCGCTGGACCTGCACCCCCGGGTGTTCAAGGCCGGCACGGCTGTCTCCACCGAACTTGCCCACATCCCGGTGATGCTCTGGAAGACCTCGGATGAGGGCTACCGGATCTTTCCCCGGGCGTCCTTTGCCGATTTCCTGGGACGTTGGCTCCTGGACGCCATGCGTGAATACGCTTCTCCTGAGGTCCCGTAATGGCACTGAGTGTGCTTGATCTGTTTTCTGTGGGCATCGGGCCGTCATCGTCACACACGGTGGGCCCGATGCGTGCGGCGAAGCAGTTCACGGATGGTCTTGAATCATCCGGCCAGCTCCCGGCCACGGTGCGCGTCCAGGCTGAGCTTTTCGGCTCCCTGGGCGCCACCGGCCGGGGCCACGGTTCCGACAAGGCCGTGGTGCTTGGACTGCAGGGCCACTCCCCCGAAACTGTGGACACTGCCACGGCTGACGACCAGGTTGCCGCCGCCGCGCTCGATGCCGAACTGCGTCTGGGCGGGAACCACCGGGTGGATTTCAACTGGGACGAGGACGTGGTCCTGCACCGCCGTAAGTCGCTTCCGGCCCACCCCAACGGCATGACGTTCCGCGCACTGGACCATACGGGGGCAGTGTTGCGGGAGCGCAGCTATTACTCCATCGGCGGCGGCTTCGTGGTGGACGGGGACGCCTCCGGGGCCGACAAAGTCGTAGCGGACGACACCGTGCTTCCGTACCCCTTCACCACTGCTGATGAACTGCTGGCCATTTGCGTGCGCGAAGGCAAGTCCATCTCCGACATCATGCTGGCCAACGAGCTCGTGTGGCGCTCAGAGGAAGAACTTCGCGAAAAGCTGTTGGGAATCTGGGCCGTCATGCAGGAATGCGTGGACAACGGCTGCTCCGCCGAGGGCATCCTGCCTGGAGGCTTGAAGGTCAGGCGACGGGCGCCGTCGTTGTTCAAGACGCTCGCGGCCACCGACGCCGCAAACAAGGCCGACGGGGCTGCATCCAATCCCTCGGACCCCCTCCTCGCCATGGAATGGGTGAACCTGTTCGCTCTGGCCGTGAATGAGGAGAACGCCGCGGGCGGCAGGATTGTCACCGCCCCCACCAACGGCGCGGCCGGTATTGTGCCTGCGGTGCTGCACTATTACACAAAGTTTGTTCCGGGAGCGAACGACGACGGTGTCGTGCGCTTCCTGCTCGCGGCGGCGGCCGTCGGGATCCTGTTCAAAATCAACGCATCCATTTCCGGCGCCGAAGTGGGCTGCCAAGGCGAGGTGGGTTCTGCCTGCTCCATGGCTGCTGCCGGGCTCTGCGAAGTCCTCGGCGGAACGCCGGAGCAGGTTGAAAACGCCGCTGAAGTGGGCATTGAGCACAACCTGGGCCTCACCTGCGACCCCGTGGGCGGACTGGTGCAGATCCCCTGCATCGAACGCAACGCGATTGCCAGCGTCAAGGCAATCAACGCCGCCCGCCTTGCCCTGCATGGCGACGGCAGCCACAAGGTATCGCTGGACAAGGCCATTAAGACCATGCGCGAGACAGGCGCGGACATGAAATCCAAGTACAAAGAGACCTCCCGTGGAGGCCTCGCCGTCAACGTAGTGGAGTGCTGACCATGACTGCCATCCAAACCGAAACCGCCGCTGTTTCTTCCGAGACCACCGTTGAACACGTCCTCACCTTGGACTGCCCCGAAGGACCCGGGATCGTCCACGCGGTATCAAGCTTCCTGCTGGAAAATGGCTGCGACATCATCGACAACAAGCAGTTCGGTGATCGCGCCGAGGGCCACTTCTTCATGCGGGTGCACTTCGCATCCTCCGGAGACGAGTCCACGCTGGACACCCTGCGTACCGCTTTCTGCCCGGTGGGAGAAAAATACTCCATGAACTGGCAGCTTGAGCGCCAGGGTTCCAAGCGCCGGGTTTTGATCATGGTCTCCAAATTCGGGCACTGCCTGAACGACCTCCTGTTCAGGGCGCGGATCGGTGAGCTGCCCATCGACGTGGTAGGCGTTGTTTCAAACCACACCGACCACCAGGGTCTGGCCGAGTGGCACGGAATCCCGTTCTTCCACGTTCCGGTCACGGCCGCCACCAAGCCCGCCGCCGAGGGGCGCCTGCTGGAAATCATCGACGAACTCGACGTGGAACTCATTGTGCTGGCCCGCTACATGCAGGTCCTCAGCGACGACCTCGCCCGGAAGCTCGACGGCCGGGCGATCAACATCCACCACTCGTTCCTGCCGAGCTTCAAGGGCGCCAAGCCCTACCACCAGGCATACGCGCGGGGCGTGAAAACCGTTGGCGCCACCGCCCATTACGTGAACGGCGAGCTGGATGAAGGACCCATCATCGCCCAGCAGGTAGTGGAGGTGGACCACACGTTCGGGCCGGACGATCTCGTAGCCGCCGGTCGGGACACCGAATGCAAGGCCCTCAGCAACGCCGTTCGTTGGCACTGCGAGGGGCGGATCATCCTGAATGGGAACAGGACGATTGTGTTGAAGTAGGGCCTTGTTGCGCCGAGATCGCGGGTCCGCTGCACGTTCGCCGTTCCGCAACGGCGAAGTGGTCAGTGGACCCGCGAATTGGTGTTTAAGGAGCTACAGCCGCTCCAACCGGGTAGCCAAATGCAACGCTGCAAGCCGCCCCGATCCCCGGGGATCTCCTCCGCACAGCTCAAAGATCCGCTGAAGACGGTGGTGCAAGGACTGCCGCTCCAGGTGCAATTCCCGGGCGGCCTGGGCCGTGTTGCAGCCCGTATCCAACCAGACAGCCAAGGTCCGCATCAGTTCGGACTTCTTCAGGCGGTCATGCTCGACGACGGCACCCAACTGCCGCTGCACAAACCCCTCGCGGGTGGCCGGGTCCAGGGATTCGCCAGCCAGGAGTTCAACGGCGAGGGTGTCTGCATCCACCACTCCGCGTCCAGTCGTATCGAGGTCGAAGGCTCTCCGTGCTTCAGCCAATGACCACGGCGCTTCGGAAATACCCCTGCCCGTCGGGCCCACAGCCACCACGGACCCTGATGGCACGTCGAGTGCCCGCAGCGCTTCCAGCAACACCTGCCGGGTGGCACTCCCGCCCAGGGAGGCGAGCGCGATCAGCTCCGCGTTATTGGCGTAGCTCGCACTGTGCGGGACGCAGCCGCGGAGCAGCGCGTCAACGGCCGGACGCAGATGTCCCGCGCTGGTGGATCGAATCACGACGGCGGCCACTGCACCATCCACGGGGAAGCCTGACGCCGGTCCAAGCTGTTGCAGCTGCCACTCCTGGCTTCCGGAATTGATGGCCCGCATGAGCTCGATGCCTGCCAGTTCCTTCAATCCCGGAGGCATGCGCTGCAGCAGCGCCAGGCCAAGGATGTCCACGGACCGTTCGCCGGCCACGCGCGCGAGGCCGGCATCGCCGCCGTCGGGCATTTTCACCTCGAGCCGAGCGGCAAGGACGCCCCGCACCGGCACGTCCACCACGGTGACGCTGCCGTCGTCGTCGGACGAAAAGGTGCCGCCGGCCGCCCCGAGCGTGAGGCCCGACGGCGAGACCAGCCTGGCGCTGGCGCCTGTCCTTTCGGCCAACACAGCGAGGAGTTGATCGAGTCCGCCGCCGTGGGCAAGTTCGGCGGCCATGGCATGGCTTGCCTGGTCACCGCGCTGGAGGTGCTCTACGGATTCACTCACCAGCAGCGAATTGATTTCCTGCATCACGCCGACGAACGGGACTACCTGACGGAGCTCGATGACTGGCAATCCGGCAGCCTCGGCGACCTCCAACATGGCCGCAGGCACTTCGGGCAGGGCCGGACCCGTCTCGAGGGCCAGTGCAGCGACTCCCCGGGCCGCGAGGTCGCGGACATAGTCAGCCTGCCGTTCTGCCGTCACGCCGGCGAGCGCCTGCCCACCACTGAGGAGCAGTTCGCCGCCGCTGAGGAGCGGAGCGATGTCCAGGACCTCGCTGGAGTGCACCCATCGGACAGGCCGGGACAGCGCCTCCGGCACGTCATTGAGCAGCTTCGGTTCGGCAGATCTGAGGCTTTGGTACTCCAGAGCCGCGCCCAGCAGAATCGGCATGACACTCCGTACGGTTTGGGGTGATTTGTTTAGACACATCGTATCTTGTTGCTGTGATATGGCGCACATACGCTGAAAGGGTCCCTTTCACACACGGAGGCTCTCCCTATGCAAGACAACCTCTCCCCTTCGCCTTCACCTTCAGCGCAGTCTGGGCCAGCAACGGCGCCGGCCCATGACAGCGAAGCCTGGCTCCAACCCATCCCCGAATCAGACCGCACCCGCAAGGTTTCCGGACAGTTCTGGATCTGGGCCGGCGCCAACCTTGCCCCTATCAACTGGGTGCTGGGTGCACTGGGCATCCATCTGGGCCTCGGCTTCGCAGACACCGTGATAGTCCTGGTCCTGGGAAACCTGATCGGCATGCTCTTATTCGGATGCTTCGTCCTCCTTGGACAAAAGACCGGCGCCACAGGAATGGTTCTGGCCCGGGCGGCTTTTGGCCGCCGTGGCAACTACCTGCCGGCAGCGATCCAGGCACTTCTGGTCATCGGGTGGTGCGCCGTCAACACCTGGATCATCCTGGACCTGGTCATGGCGCTCTTCGGAACCCTCGGCTGGGTGGATCCCAACGCACAGAACTACGCTTGGAAGATCGGCGTCGCCACGGCCATCATGGCCGCGCAGGTCGCCATCGCCTGGTTCGGCTACAAAGCCATCGCGGCCTTTGAGAAGTGGACGGTTCCGCCCACCATCATCATCCTGGCCGTGATGTCCGCCGTGGCCTGGTTCGGCATGAAGATCGACTGGGGCTACGCAGGACCGGCCGGCAACATCCTCGAAGGCTCAGAGCGGATCGCCGCCATGAGCGCAGTCATGACCGCCATCGGTATCGGCTGGGGCATCACCTGGTTCACCTACGCCGCCGACTACTCCCGCTTCGTCAGCACCTCGGTTCCCAAGCGCAAGCTCTACCTGGCCTCGGTCCTCGGCCAGTTCATCCCCGTCGTCTGGCTGGGCATCCTCGGCGCAAGCTTGGCCACCAACAGCGGCGAGATCGATCCCGGCAAGCTGATTGTCCAAAACTTCGGAGTCCTTGCCCTCCCCGTACTGCTCATGGTGCTGCACGGCCCCATCGCTACCAACATCCTGAACATCTACACCTTCTCCGTTGCCACCCAGGCCTTGGACATCAACATCAGCCGCCGCAAGCTGAACTTGTTCGTGGGCGTCTTCTCGCTCATCGCCGTCGTGTTCTTCATCTTCCAGGAGGACTTCGCAGCAGTGCTCGACGCCTGGCTGATCGGCCTGGTCGCCTGGGTTGCCGCTTGGGGCGGAGTCATGCTGGTGCACTACTTCTGGCTTGAGAAGCGCTGGCCGGCGAAGGTGGATCGGCTCTTCGACGGCGTCGGCACCCACCGGCTTCCCGTCATCAACTGGGCCGGAATCGTATCCCTCCTGGTGGGCATCTTCTCCACGTGGCTGTTCATGTACGGCCTGGTTCCCGCCATGCAGGGCCCCATCGCCGTCGCCTTGGGCGGTTGGGACCTTTCGTGGCTGGCCGGCGGGCTCACCAGCGCCGCTGCCTACGCGATCCTGGGCCCCCGCGCACACAAAAAGTACCTCCTCGCGGACTCGAACCACGTATCAGTGACACAGCCAGCCGCACCTTCAGTTCCCGAAAGGACCACAGCATGAACCAGCCCGCCTTCGCTGATGCGCTCCACCCGATCATGTGGCCCGAGGGCTTCCAGGCCGCGGCGTCCTTCACCTTCGACGTCGATGCCGAGTCCTGCACCATCGCCCATGACCCCTCCAGCACGCGGCGCATGTCCCTCATGAGCCACCAGTCTTATGGGCCAAAGATAGCTGTTCCCCGATTGCTGCAGATCCTGGATCGACAGGACATCCAAGGTACGTTCTTCATCCCGGGGTTCACGGCAGAGAGCTACCCTGACGTGGTGCGCAGGATCGCTGATGCCGGGCACGAAATCGCCCATCACGGCTATCTGCACGAACCAATGCAGGGCATTGATGCCGCCACCGAAGCCAGCTACCTGGATCGCGGCCTCGAGGCACTCGCCAACGTGGCCGGCATCCGTCCGGTGGGCTACCGGGCACCTTGGTGGGAGTTGAACTGGCAATCACCGGCCCTGCTCGCGGACCGTGGCTTCCTCTACGATTCAAGCCTGCTCGACGGCGACGCCCCCTACCGGATGGCCGTCGCCGAGGACGACCCGCGGGACATCGTGGAAATCCCCGTGGATTGGGCACTGGACGACTGGGAGCAATACGGTTTCTACCCTGGAGTCACAGGCAGTGGCGTCATTGAGAGCCCGGCCAAGGCACTTGAGATGTGGACCTTGGAGGCCGAGGCTCACCACTCCCAGGGCAGCTGCTTCGTCCTCACCAATCACCCGTTCATCTCCGGCCGGCCATCCCGCGCCGTGGCCTTGGAACGGCTGATCGAACGGGTCAAGGGCCTGGACGGCATGTGGGTCACCACCTTGGCCGAGATTGCCCGGCACACCAAGGACACAATCCGGGAAGTCCACTCGCACGCCCGGATCGATATCCCACTGTTCCCGGGCGCGGGAGCAACGTTCCGTCCGGCGGAAATCAAGGTGCCCACCGGAGCGCCCACCGGAGCGCCCGCCCTCCGCTAAAAACATCGCCGAGTTGGCAAAAGATGACGATGTTGAAGCGGCGTCTTCAGGTGGCTAGTGCAACACCCCTGTAGTTGGAGGGGTGTCATGGTCAAGAAGTTGCCGTGGTCGGTTCGTGCGTGTGCGTATGAGCACTTGCTGGCGGGTGAGGACACGGGACGAAGTGCTGCCGCGGCTGGGGTGTCCCGGCAAGCGGTGTCGCATTGGGCGAAACTAGCGGGCATGGAACTTATCTCCGGCCCTGGTGGTGGCGTGCGTCTTCCGATGGCTTCGGAGGTGCTTTCGCGGGATAAGGAGCGAAGGTACCGGCGGCTGACTTTGGAGGACCGGGCTTATATCAAGGCCTGTCTGGGCTTGCCGGAGCCGCGTTCCATGCGACAGATCGCCAAGGAGTTGGGCGTGCATCCATCAACGGTGTCCCGGGAGATCCGCCGACACAGTATCGAGCATTGGGCCCGGCGCTATTACGACGCCGGGGTTGCCCAACACCGGGCACTGGTCCGCCGTAGACGGAACCGGCCCGTGAAGCTCTCTGCGGGAACGGCGGTGTGGAAGGAGGTCGTGGCACGCTTGAACCAGCGTTTCTCACCTCAACAGAGCGCTGCGGACCTGAAGAAGACGTTCCCCGAGCAGCCGGAGATGCACGTGTCCCACGAGTCAATTTACCAAGCCCTTTACGTGCAGGGCCGGGGTGCCTTGCGGCATGAACTTGCCGTGGAGAAGGCCCTACGTTCGGGCCGGACCGGTCGTAAGCCCCAATCAAAGCTGCCTGCCAGGAACGTAAGGCCCTGGCTTGAAGGGGCCCGGCTGAGCGACCGGCCCGCCGAAGTCCAGGACCGGGCCGTGCCCGGCCATTGGGAAGGTGATTTGGTCGTGGGTCCCGGTAACTCCGGGATCGTCACCTTGGTCGAGCGCTCCTCACGGTTCACTTTGCTGGGCCGGCTGCCGGGAGCCAGGGACAGCGCGACGGTCATCGAGGTCATGCAGAAAATGATCCACACCCTGCCCCAGGCGATCCTTAAAACGATCACCTGGGACCAAGGCACGGAAATGGCTCAACACGCCAAGTTCACAGTAGCGACCGGCTGCCAGCTGTTCTTCTGTGACCCGCACTCACCCTGGCAACGCGGCACGAACGAGAACACCAACGGACTGGTCCGCGATATCCACCCCAAAGGCACGAACTTCAACCAGGTCAGCGACGAAGAACTCGCCCACACCCAGCACCTGCTCAACATCCGACCGCGTCAAACACTCCAATGGGACACCCCAACTGAAAGACTGACCAAACTAATCGATGGTGTTGCACTAGCAAGCTGAAACCGCCAGCTTGGAACTGTCACCTAATGCCAACTCGGCGGGGGTTTTAACCGTTGACGGCGTTGATCCACACTCCGATGATCCACGTGCTCGCGGCTGCACAGGCGAGGCCGAATTCCACCAGGATGCCGATCCCCGTTGCTTTGAGCGCCGCCCCGCTGGAGCGAACAGCGGCCTGAAAGTTGCGGGTCCTCTGGACCTCGCTGAGGAGAAGGCCTACGGCGAAGCCCACAAAGAGCCCCACCACGGGAATGACGAACATGCCCACGACACCCAGGACAACCCCGATCAGTACCGACCTGCTCGGAATGCCGTGTTGTTTCAGTTTGCGCCCCGTGAGCACGGCACTGGCTGCCATCCCGGCAACCACAAAGACCATCCCGACGGCGAAAATCACCCAGCCAACCGGACCCGCACCACCCCAGATGGCCCACGCCAGCAGGCTCGCGCCGATAAGGATGCTGCCGGGCAGAACAGGGATGATGGTGCCGGCCACGCCGACTGCAATGGCCAGGCCGCACAGGATGGTCACGATGAGTTCGGCGTTCATGGCCCAAGTCTATGGGCCGCTGATCCATGCGCCTTTAACGACAACGACGGCGACGCTCCCTGGCGCGGGAGGCGTCGCCGTCGTCGGTCTTGCGCAGTAGCCGCTATTCGGTGACGGCTGCGGCAACTGCCGCGGTGACCGCGGGTGCAACGCGTGCGTCCAGCGGGCTCGGCACGATGTAATCCGCGGAGAGGTCCTCGGCTGCCAGCTCAGCGATGGCGTTCGCAGCGGCGATCTTCATGGCGGGGGTGATCCGGCGGGCCTTGGCATCAAGTGCGCCGCGGAAAATGCCGGGGAAGGCCAGGACGTTGTTGATCTGGTTCGGGAAGTCGCTGCGGCCCGTGGCAACAACGGCCGCGTACTTCCGGGCAACCTCGGGCAGGACTTCCGGATCCGGGTTAGACAGGGCGAAGACGATCGACTGGTCGTTCATCAGCTTCAGGTGCTCTTCGTCCAGCTTGGAGGAGGAAACGCCCACGAACACATCGGCGCCCGTCAGTCCCTCGCCGGGACCGCCGCTGATACCGCGGGGGTTGGTGCGCCGGGCCATGCGGGCCTTGACGCTGGCGGGATCGGCCACGAGGTCGGCACGGTCGGCGTTGACTACACCCTTGGAGTCGAGCAGGATCACGTCCTCGATGCCGACAGCAAGGAGGATCTCGGCGATGGCGATGCCTGCGGCACCTGCACCGGAGACAACAACCTTCAGGCCCTTGAGTTCGCGCTGGGTCACCTTGGCTGCGTTGGTCAGGGCTGCGAGGACCACGACGGCGGTGCCGTGCTGGTCATCGTGCATGACGGGGCAGTCGAGGGCTTCGATGAGTCGCTCTTCGAGTTCGAAGCAGCGCGGAGCGGAAATGTCCTCGAGGTTCACGGCGCCGAAGCTGGGGCGGAGACGGACCAAGGTCTCAATGATTTCGTCCACATTGGTGGTGTTGAGTACCAAAGGGATGGAGTCGAGGTCGCCGAAGGACTTGAAGAGGGCGGACTTGCCCTCCATCACCGGCAGGGAGGCGCTGGGGCCGATGTTGCCAAGGCCCAGCACTGCGGTGCCGTCGCTGACCACGACAACCAGGCGCTCGGCCCAGGTGTGGGTGCGGGCAAGCTTGGGGTCCTCGTGGATTGCGCGGCTCACCTGGGCCACGCCGGGGGTGTAAGCGATGGAGAGGTCACGCTTGTTGTTCAGCGGAACGGTGCTGGAAATCGTCAGCTTGCCGCCTTCGTGGGCTGCGAAGATCTCTTCTTCGGTCAGTACCAGGGCGTCGTTGTCAGTTGCAATTGTCTCGATGGACACGTCTTTGTCTCCTCAGGCTAGCCGTGGACCCACGGCATGATTCGGGCAGGAACAGAACTGCTGTGGCGGACCAAGGGTGGCTGGTCCGGCGTTGCTTCTGCAGATAGGGGGCTGCTAGCCGCTTCGGTAGTTCCAGCCTAGGGAAGCGTTGAGGGTACAAGATTCAATACCAAGAGAGACGATTCGAGAGTAAAACGTTCAACCTCGCCAAAATGTGACCCACTACATACAAAAAAGCGCATTCTGACCGCCACCCGGTCTAGACCACCGGAGGCTGTTGTCATTCGTCCGCCGACTTTGCTTGACCTTTTCGGCCGTGGCTATTCGCCGGTCATGAGTGAGCAGGCGCGCTTAAGGTCCTTCTCCGCCTCAAACAGGGACAACCTCCGGCAACGTACGGCCTGGACCAGGCCGCTGACCAGGTGCAGGAGAATCCTGGCCTTCACAGTGTCCTTGCCCGCATCCTTGCTGAGCGAACCCACCACCTCTTCCGAGAGGGCATCGATCTCCCGCAACAACTGCGCAGTGTCGTCATCCTTGCCCGCCGGGCGGATCAGGCAGTGCTCCACACCAGGTTGCATCACCCGGAGATGGAAGATTTCCATCATCAAACCCGCGAGTGCGTGACCCTTGGCGCCGCGCTGGTGGACGCCCTCCATTAGCTCCCTGAGCTGCTGCCTATAGACGGCGAGCATGAGGTGGGAGGTGGAGGGGAAGTAGCGGTAAAGGGTTCCAAGCGGGACATCGGCGCGGGCAGCAACGTCGGAGAGGCTCAAGGTATCGAACTGACGCTGGGCGAACCCTGCGGCCGTTTTCAGGATGCGGGCATAGCGCAACTGCTGCCGCGGGGTGGTGGGCGCGGCAGCCATACGGGGAAGCCCCGTGGTCAGGTCAAGGGAGTACGGTTCCAGTGAGTTGGTTACGGGCATTTCCGGCGATCTCTTGGCAGGCTGACAAGGAGGCGGCCGGCCGGCGCGAAGACCACCGGCTGGCCGATCGCATCAATGATACGGGAGCTTCTTGACCATTCCCTGAGAGTCCCCCGGAGTCCCGGCGGCCGCCGCTCCCGGAAATAGCGGGCCGCCCGCATACACTTTCATGCAGACTTGAAACCCGCAGGAGGAAACGCATGGGGACAATACGACGCCGGATGGCAGCGGCGCTGCTGGCCGCCACAGTGGCGGCCATGGCATTTGGTTCCCTATCGGCGTCGGCAGCGCCCAGCAACGGACCCGATCCCCTGCTCAACGGTCAAGCCTTCGTGGGCAAACAGCTGACCGCAGATATCGGCCCCTACACCTTCTACGGCTGCGGTGGCGGCAAAGGCCCCGACTACTCGATCTACTGGACCCGGGACGGATTCCTGGTGGCCGGGGAGACGACGTCGAGCTACAACCTGGAGGCGGACGACACCGGCTCCAGGATGGCCGTGCACGTTACTGCCAGCAAGACCGCTTGCGGTGGAGAATCCCTGCACAGCGCCGAGACCAGGCCTGTCGGCGCCGTGAACCGTGCGGCAGGGTTCACCGGCAGGAGCTTCGAGCTGCTTGCCAGGGCCTCTGACGGATCGCTGCTCCTGTATGGCCGCAACGGCGCAGGGTGGGATGCTGCGCGGACCGTGGGCTACGGCTTCAACATCTTCAACCTGGCTTTCTCCCCAGGGGACTTCGACGGCGACGGCAAGAGCGACATGATCGTCCGTGATTCCGTGGGCGGCCTCTACCTCTTCAGCGGTGACGGGGCCGGCGGCTGGAAACCGGCACGTGCCATCGGCAACGGCTGGAACATTTTCGACTCCATCATCGGCCCGGGCGATTTCAACGGTGACGGCAACAACGACGTCCTTGCCAGGGAGCCTGGCGGCGCCCTCTATCTGTACCCCGGCAATGGCGCGGGAGGCTGGCTGCCGCGCACCGCCGTCGGGACCGGCTGGAACGTGATGAACGCTTTGGTGACGCCGGGAGACTTCAACGGCGACGGCAATGTGGATCTGCTGGCGCGCGACGGCAACGGATACCTGTTCGTCTACACGGGCAATGGCGCAGGCGGATGGTCGCGCTCATGGATGATCGGCGTTGGCTGGAACGCACTCAAGTACGTCGGCGCTGCCGGCGACTTCAACGGCGACGGGTTCCCCGACGTCTACGGCGTGGATCAGCAGGGCCGCCTGCTGACGTACTACAGCGACGGTCGTGCGGGCTGGAAGGGCTCCGAGGCCGTGGGTGCAGGCTTTGGATGGTTCACAGCAATCTTCTAAAAACCCGGACGCTGTACCATTAACTTCATAAAGTCTGGGGAGGACACAATGTACGCTCCATCACGCCTGGGGTCTGGCGTGCGTCGAGCGGTTGCCGCAACAGTGGCTGCGATCGTCGCGGCCATGGTTGTGGGGCCCGCGCCCGCCATGGCCACCATGGATCCCGAACCGCCGGTCATCACCGGTGCGCCCTATGTCGGTTCCACGCTCACCGTCACATGGGATCCCTCCGCCTACAAGGGGTGCGGTGCCGGAGCCGGCCCCGACACCCGGATCTACTGGACCAGGGACGGCGAGGTCGCCACGGACCATCCCACCTGGCCCAACTACGTACTGGGCGAAGAGGACCGCGGTAAAACCATCGCCGCGCACCTCGTGGCCGCCTACCCGTGCGAGGACATGGAAGTAGCGAGCGAGGAGACCGCACCGATCTCGGCCTCCAACCGACCCAACGGCTTCACCAGCCGCGGTGCCTTCGAGCTGCTCGCCCGACGCTCCGACGGCGCCCTTCTCATGTACCCGCGGACCAACAACACCTGGGAACCCGCACGAACCGTAGGCATGGGATGGAACATCTTCCCCACCGTGTTGTCTCCGGGTGACTTCGATGGCGATGGCAACAACGACGTCCTGGGCCGGGACTCGTCAGGTGGCCTCTACCTCTACAGCGGCAATGGTTCAGGCGGCTGGAACGGTCCCCGCAAAGTAGGGACGGGGTGGAATATCTTCACCTCCCTCGTAGCTCCAGGCGATTTCAACAGCGATGGCAACAACGACATCATGGCCCGCGATGCCAACGGCGTCCTCTACCTCTACCCCGGCGACGGACACGGCGGCTGGCTGCCACGAACCGTAATCGGCCAGGGTTGGAACGCGTTGGATGCACTCATCACTCCTGGCGACTTCGACGGCGACACCAACGTGGACGTCCTGGGCCGCGACTCCGCCGGGAACCTCAGGCTCTACAGCGGGAACGGCGCGGGTGGCTGGAGCGGCACGGCAGTGGTCGGCTGGGGTTGGGGCGGCATGAGCAAGATCGGAAGCGCAGGCGATATCAACGCCGACGGAAAGCTGGACGTCTTCGCCGTCGACAGTTCCGGTCAATTGCGTGCCTACTACGGCAACGGCGCCGCGGGATGGACCGGAAGCGCTGTGGTCGGCTGGGGTTGGGGCGGGTTCACCGACCTGTTCTAGTTTCACTTCGTTGAGGGCCCCGTTCGGAGATATCCGGACGGGGCCTTCGTCATAAACGGGGCCCTCTATCCCGGCGCCGCTGCAGGCGGTAGTGTCATCCCAATTGATCTCTTTCGGCCGTCTCCGTGCCGCCTTATTTTCTTGGGGGAATCCTTGGGCTTCAAACCTGCCCTGCGCGCGCCTGCGCGCCGCAGTCCTCGACGACTGCTCACGCTTCTCACTGTTCCACTGGTTGCCGCTGGGCTGCTTGCCTCGGCGCTGCCTGCATCCGCAGCAACAGCGACCTCCGAAACCGCCGCCATTCAAACAACCTCCGGCCTCGAAACGGCGGATGCCATGCCGATCGAAGCGGCACCCCGCTCCAAGGGCTTCGACGGCGACGGCACCTTCGATCTGTTCACCCGCGACGCCGCTGGCCGGCTCCTGCTCTACCCCACCGACGGCCGAGGCAATTGGCAGGCTCCGCGTGTCATCGGCAATGGCTGGCACATCTACAACCTGCTCGTGTCACCGGGTGACTTCGACGGCGACGGAACTGTGGACGTCATGGGCCGCGACGGCTACGGACGGCTCTTCCTCTACCAAGGCAATGGTGCCGGAGCCTGGAAGCAGGCCTTCCAGATCGGTCAGGGCTGGCAGGGTTTCGTCAACCTCATCGCACCCGGCGATTTCAACGGCGATGGCACCAATGACATCCTTGCCCAGGACGCAGCAGGCAACGTATCCCTCTACCCGGGAAACGGTCGCGGCGGCTGGCTAGCACCAAGCAAAGTCACTACAGGCTGGCAGGGACTTGATGCTGCCGGCGCGGGGCATTTCTACGGCACACCCGAGGCAGTGGTCCTTAGCCGCACCTGGTGGGGCGACCTGCAGGCACGCTCTTCCACGCGCAACGGTTTCTTCTATGATTACGGAAGCCCCGCCGCCTATGACGGCACCATTGGCAGGGGCTGGGAGGCGCTCACTCGTTTCGGGATTGCCGGTGACTTCAACGGCGATGGCTACAACGATGTTTACGGCATCAGCCCCAATGGTCAGCTGACGATGTACCTCGCTGATCCTTCCGGCTTCAGCAGCTGGGGCATCTACGGTTTCAAGTGGAAAGGCCAACCAGTAGTCGGCAGCGGCTGGAACGTCATGAACTACGTCTTCTAGGAGCTGTTCGACTTCCTGGGCTACGCCACGCTCTTGATCTTCACCACGAACACGGCACCCAAGAGCCCGATGACTGCGGCGGCTACGTACAGCGAGACGTAGCCGCCCCAGTATTGAACAAATACGAAGGCGATCGCTGGTGCGATCACCTGCGGCAACGAATTCGCGATGTTGATGACACCCAGGTCCCGCCCGCGATCCAGAGCCGTGGGCAGGACCTGGGTGATCAGCGCGAAGTCCACCGCAAGGTAGGCCCCAAAGCCGATTCCGAGCACGGCCGCGCCGGCAAGTCCGCCGATCCACGTCGGAGCGAAGGCAAGAATCAACGACGCCGCGGCAATGATGACCGACGACGCTATGACCAAGGGCTTCCGCTTTCCCATCCGATCACTTAGGCGTCCACCCAGGACACTGGTGATGATGACCATGACGGCGTACAGCCCTGTCAGGACCAGCACGCCGAACTCGGGCTCGATCCCTTGCGTTTCCTTGAGACGGACAATGTCGCTGAGGAAGAAAAGCAAATACAGGGTGATCATGTGGTTGCCCGTGCTGACCAGCAGCCGGGTGAGCCAGGCCCACGCAAAGTCGGGGTAACGTTTCGGCGAAACCCAGAAACCCTTGAGGAACGGCCACAGGCTGAACGGCGGCCGCTCCTGGGGCGGAAGGGGCTGGTCATCACTCTTGAAGAGATAAAGCACGACGCCGGCCAGCAGCGCTGCGGCGCACACCCAGTAACCTGCGGCGAAGTCTCCGGCGACGACGGCGGCGATCACGGCGCCCACGAGGATACCTACCGTCTGGCCCATGGCGGCCAAGCCGCCAACAGTTCCGCGCTGCGGCACGGGAACCCTGTCCGGGACGGCGGCGGTAATGGCCGAATACATAGCGTTGGCTCCCGCCTGCACCAGGCACCACAGCAAAGTCATCACGGCTACGTTGGGCGCGCCCGCCAGGGCAACAAGGGCAACGGCACCGAGGATTGCTCCCATCAGAACCCAGGGAACCCGCCGCCCAAACCTGGATGTGGTCCGGTCGCTGAAGGCGCCGAACAGGGGATTCGCCACCATGGAAACTGCAGCACCGCAGCCGGTGACCAAGGCCAGGATGGCCTCCTTCTGGCCCTCGTCAAAGTGGGCAGCCTGCTGGCCCAGGAGAACCTGAAGGGGACCGAAGAACGCTGCGTTGATGCCCAGGTTGACCAGTACCACGCCGGTGACCCAAACAGGGCGGACTGGTTTAACCGGGTCAGCCAGCGCCGTGGTGCCGCCACGGACGACAGCGGGATCCGGTACCGGCCCCGGAAGGTCGGACAAGCTCATGGCAGGTTCCCCCTCGTTTGAATGTGTGAATTCAGCCTAGCGTGGCGGAGGGACGCTGAACCGCCGTCGCGTCGTTTATTCACATAGCCCGAAATACGCACCCAAGCAGCCCGTGTGGCGCGTTAGTGTGGCCTCAAACCCACGGAGGAGAAGCACCATGAGCCAGCATGTAAATACGGCAGATCTCTATGACGAACGCGGTGAGGAACTCGAGTCCCTTGCTGTCCAGTTCCAGAACCTTGGACGCCACACGCATTTCAGCGGCCCCGTCCGTACTATCCGGTGCCATGAGGACAACGCGCTGGTGAAATCAGTCCTGGCCACGCCCGGCGACGGAGCAGTCCTGGTCGTCGATGGCCGAGGTTCATTGCGGACTGCCCTCATGGGCGACATGATCGCTGAAAGCGCCGTGGAAAACGGCTGGGCCGGAGTGATCATCTACGGAGCCATTCGCGACCGTGAGGCCATCGCCCGGCTCTCCCTGGGCGTCAAAGCCCTCGGAAGCAACCCCCGGAAGAGTGCCAAGACGGGGGCCGGCGAGGTCGATGTGGAACTCGTGATCGACGATGTCCGCATCCGTCCCGGGGTGATGATCTTCAGCGATCCGGACGGAATCCTCCTGGAACGCTGAGGTGAGCGGAGGAGACTTGAAGAGGGTCGGCCAAGAAATATTCTCCCGCTGGGAATGATCGGGGCGTTAGGATAGTTACTGAAAGCAACTATCCTGCTTAATCCCACTTTTCTGCCATCTCTGGAGAAGATATGTCCAATTCCACGCCCGTTCGGGCTGCTGGTGAGGTCCTGACCCATCGTCAGACACTCACCGTCATGGTGGGACTCATGCTCGGCATGTTCCTGTCCTCGCTGGACCAGACCATCGTGTCCACGTCCATCTACACCATCGCCAACGACCTCGACGGTTTGTCCCTGCAGGCGTGGGCCACTACGGCGTACCTCATCACCTCCACGGTGAGCACCCCGCTGTACGGCAAGCTCAGCGACATCTTTGGCCGCCGCCCGTTGTACCTCACGGCCATCCTGATCTTCCTCGCCGGCTCCCTGTACGCAGGATCCGTCCACTCCATGACGGAGCTTGCCATCGCCCGCGGCATCCAGGGCCTGGGCGCCGGCGGCCTCCTCGCGCTGGCCCTGACCATCATCGGCGACATCGTTGCCCTGAAGGACCGGGCCAAGTACCAGGGCTACTTCATGTCCGTTTTCGGCGTCTCGTCTGTCCTTGGCCCTGTCATTGGCGGTGCCTTTGCCGGTTCAGCCAACATCCTGGGCTTCGACGGCTGGCGCTGGGTCTTCTTCATCAACCTCCCCATCGGCCTTGCCGCGCTGGTGGTGGTCTTCATGTACCTGCACCTGCCAGTCAGGCACGTGAAGCAGAAGATCGACTACTGGGGCGCAGCCGCCATCACCTTGGCGATTGTTCCGCTGCTCCTGGTAGCTGAGCAAGGCCGCACCTGGGGCTGGTCCTCTGCGGGATCATGGCTTTGCTACGGACTGGGCGTCATCGGCATCGTGGCGTTCCTCCTCGCCGAGAAGCGTGCCGGCGACTACGCGCTGATTCCGTTGCGTCTCTTCAAGAACACCACGTTCGGCTTGTCCTCGCTGTTGAACTTCATCATCGGTATCGGCATGTTCGGTGCCATCGCCATGCTGCCCATGTATTTGCAGCTGGTGAAGGGCCTTACTCCCACTGAGGCAGGCCTGATGATGATCACCTTCACCGTGGGCATCCTCTTCGGCTCCATCTCCGCCGGCCGCACCATCTCCAACTCCGGTGTATACCGGATCTTCCCGATCATGGGAACGGCAGTGCTTGCAGGCGCAGCAACGGTCATGGGGCTTGTCCTGGGCGTCGATACCGGCTTGTGGGTTCCCGGACTGATCGCAGTGTTCTTCGGCGTCGGACTCGGCTTCTGCATGCAACCGCTGACCCTTGCCATGCAGGTATCCGTCCCGCCCAAGGACATGGGCGTTGGCACCTCCACGGCCGCGTTCTTCCGTTCCATGGGCGGCGCCGTCGGCACGGCAGTGTTCATCTCCATGCTGTTCAGCACGGCCGCGGACAAGATCGCAGACGGCATGAAAACAGCAGCATCCAGCCCCGACTACCAAGCTGTCATGCGGGACCCTGCCGTGGCCTCGGATCCTGCGAACGCCAAGCTGTTCGACTTCTTCAAGAACGGTGCCAACAACGATTCGTTGAACGACACCAGCTGGTTGCACTCGGCCAACAGCACGCTCACCCGGCCGATCACGGAGGGCTTTGCACAGGCAATTGACGTGGTCATGTTGACCGCTGCGGGCCTGATGATCATCGCTTTCCTGATCAGCTTCGCGCTGCCGAACAAGAAGCTCACGGATCCCAAGGCTGCCGCAAAGGATTCAGTTCCGGCCCACTAGTTCCCCGCGAAACCAAGCAGCATACCGTCCGACGACGGCCCTTGAGGATGGCACCATCCCTAAGGGCCGTCGTCGTGCTTTGTGTTCAATTTGTGGACTCAAGGAGCGGGTTGGAGGTCCGGACGAGCACCGTTCACGGACTACCAGTGAACACACAGCCCGTGATCAGGGCTGAATGGGTTAAGAAAGTGAATGCATGTCACGTCCATCACGTGACTGGATCTTGGCGGATATGACGTGCCACACTGTGTAGCGCGAGTGCACCGGCGTCCCCGTCGGAACAGCCGACGACGTCACGCACCGCATTCCCACACATCTTTCCCAAGGGAGACCCATGTCCAGTCCCAGCACCGAAGCAGGCGCGCCCCACGTTTCCCGGAAGGTGATCGGCCTGGCTGTCGCCGGCGCAGTTGGCGGCTTCCTGTTCGGCTTTGATTCGTCCGTAGTCAACGGTGCGGTGGATGCCATGGCGGGCGAGTTCGCCATGAGCGAGGCTCTCACCGGCTTTGCTGTCGCCGTGGCCTTGCTCGGCTGTGCCGTGGGCGCCTACCTGGCCGGTAAAGTTGCCGACCGGTACGGCCGCATCCCCGCAATGAAGATCGGCGCACTCCTCTTCCTGGTCAGCGCCATCGGAACCGGCCTCGCCTTCAGCGTGTGGGACCTCATCTTCTGGCGGCTGGTAGGTGGCCTCGGCATCGGGCTCGCATCCGTGATTGCCCCCGCCTACATTTCGGAAATCTCCCCGCGGCACGTCCGCGGCCGTTTGGCCTCGCTCCAGCAACTGGCCATCACCACGGGTATCTTTGCGGCGCTGCTCTCCGACGCGGTCCTGGCCAACTCTGCCGGCGGCGCGGACGGAACGCTGTGGTTCGGGATCGAAGCCTGGCGCTGGATGTTCATCGCCTGCGCCGTGCCTGCCGCCATCTACGGCTGGATCGCCTTCCGCCTGCCCGAGTCGCCGCACTTCCTGGTACTCAACGGCAAGGAAGACCAGGCCCGCACCATCTTCAACAAGCTCATTCCGGGCGACGACATCGACCGGCACATCCGCGAGATCCGCGAATCCATCCAGCAGGAAAAGCTCTCCACCAAGAAGGGCTCTCTGCGCGGCAACCGCTTCGGCCTGCTGCCCGTGGTGTGGATCGGCATCATCCTGTCCGTGCTGCAGCAGTTCGTCGGCATCAACGTGATCTTCTATTACTCCACCACTCTGTGGAAGGCCGTTGGATTCCAGGAAAAGGACTCCCTGACCATTTCCGTGGCCACCTCCATCACCAACATCCTGGTGACGCTCGTGGCCATCGCACTGGTGGACCGGATTGGCCGCCGGCCCATCCTGCTGACCGGCTCCATCGGCATGGCAGTATCGCTGGGGGTCATGGCGCTGGCCTTCTCCTCCGCGGTCGGCACTGGCTCCGAGATCACCCTTCCGGGTGCTTGGGGACCCATCGCCCTGGTAGCGGCGAACATCTTCGTCATCAGCTTCGGCGCCTCGTGGGGACCGCTCGTGTGGGTGCTGTTGGGCGAGATCTTCCCCTCCCGGATCCGCGCACGCGCTTTGGGCCTGGCAGCCGCCGCGCAATGGATCGCCAACTTTGCCATCACGCTCAGCTTCCCCATCATGGCGGCAGGTTCGCTGCCCCTGACGTACGCCATGTACGCAGCGTTCGCCGCGGCGTCGTTCTTCTTTGTGATGTTCAAGGTGCCCGAGACCAATGGCATGTCCTTGGAACAGGCGGAAACCCTGTTCGTCCCGAAGGGGGCGCCGGTAGCGCCGCTTCCGGTCACCTCGGACGAAGGCAAATAGCAGACGAAGAAGCCCGGCGGATCATATCCGCCGGGCTTCTTTTGCTTGGTGGCTTGTTACACCAGGTGCGGTTCGTGGGACGACAGGAAGCTGCGGCCGCTGAACGCGATCAGAATGGCAATCACCATGGCAACTGCGCCAGCGAAGAACGGCACCTGCGGCCCGAAGTGCTCGCCGAGCTGCGCGGCGGCAAAGGGAGCCAGCGCGCCGCCCATCCAGCGGACAAAGTTGTAGCCCGCCGACGCGACGGGACGCGGCGAATCGGAGACGCCCATGGCCAGTTCCGTGTAGACCGTGTTGTTGATGCCCAGCAGGGCACCGGCCACGATGACAAGCACGACGACGGCAGTCACCGAGTGCCCGGCAGCCAGTCCCAGCCCGACGAGGTCGAGCATCAGGACAGCCAGCGTTCCGGTCAGGACCTTGACGGCACCGAAGCGCTTTTGCAGGACGGGAGCCACGAATACCGAGAACACGGCTACGGCAACGCCCCAACCGAAGAACACTCCCCCGATGCCGTAGGCATCCATTCCCAGGATGAAGGGAGTGAAGGCGAGGATGGTGAAGAAGCCGTAGTTGTAGAACAGCGCGCTGGCTGCGGTGGCGCGGAGGCCCTTGTGGCCAAGTGCGAGGAGCGGGTCCCGGAGGCGGGACTTCTTCGCCGGGGCAGGTGTCTTGGGGAGCAATGCCAACAGTGCGATGAATGCTGCGGCCATCAGGACCGCCGTGCCGAAGAACGGGGCGCGCCACTGCCATCCGCCAAGCAGGGCACCGAGCAGCGGGCCGAGCGAGATGCCCAGGCCCAGGGCGGCCTCGTACAGGATGATCGCTGTGCCGGTACCACCGCTGGCCACACCGACGATCACGGCCAGGGCAGTTGCGACAAACAGTGCGTTGCCGAGTCCCCACCCCGCGCGGAAGCCAACCAGCTGCTCAACACTGCCGGACAGGCCGGACAACGACGCAAACACCACGATGATCGCCAGGCCGATGAGAAGCGTCTTCTTGCCGCCGATCCGGGACGACACGAAACCACTGATCAACATCGCCACCGCAGTCACCAGGAAGTAGCTGGTGAACAGCAATGACACTTCACTGGTGGAGGCCTGCAGGTTCTTGGCGATCGCAGGGAGGATGGGGTCCACGAGCCCGATGCCCATGAAGGCGAAAACAGCCGCGAGGGCCGTGGCCCACACCGCTTTCGGCTGTTTGAGCAGGGAAGCTTTCTCCGCTTCGAGGGTGGTTTCGATGGTTGTTTCGGCGCTTGCTGAAGCGTCAGCCAACTGGCGTGACATTCAATTGCTCCTTGTCGGTGCGTTAATTCGTGTTAGTTCTGGAATGAGCTGTTGATTTTGCTGATGACGGGAAGTGCCGCGGCCAGCTGCTCGATTTCCTGTGCGCTGAGGCCCTGCAGCAGTTCGGCCACCATGGCATTCCGCCGCTGGTTGGCCGATTCGACGGCGGCAGTCCCGGCGTCGGTGATGGCCACCTGGACGGCGCGGGAATCGTCGGGGTCGGGTCGACGGGTGACCAAGCCGGCACGCTCAAGCTTGATGATCTGCTCTGTGGCGCTCGGGACTTTGATCCCCAGGTTCTTGGCGATGTCACCTACGCGGAGGCCGCCGTCGGAGATCATGGAGAGCAGGCTCAGCTGGGCAGCCGTCAGCTCGCCCTCCGGGTCCAGGCGTCGGAACATGTAGACGCCCAGGCGCAGTGCTTCGCGAAAGTCCTGTGCGAGGTCCGTGAGGCGGGGATCAGGAGAACCGTTCATATTTAGGTAGCCTAATAGTTAGGGACCCTAATAGTCAAGGTGCAGCCGCCCACACGTGGAGGGCAGCTGCACCTAGAGCTTGAGCTTCATGCCCTCATGGCTCGCAACAAACCCCAGCCGCTCGTAGAAGCGGCGCGCCGCAACCCGGGATTTGTCCGTCGTGAGCTGGACCAGCGAGCAGCCGCGCTCCCGGGCCTGGTCGATGGCCCACTGGATCATGAGCGCACCGACACCCTGCCCACGCAGCTCCCCGGACACGCGCACGGCCTCGATCTGCGAGCGCCAGGAGCCCTTGCGGGACAAGCCTGGAACGTAGCTGACCTGGAAGGTAGCCACCACTTCGCCATCGAGTTCCCCCACCACCAAAAGGTGGGCCGGGTCGGCGTCGATCGCGTCAAAGGCCCGCTCGTACGGCGCCGGATCATCGACACTTTCGCGGACGGCACCCAGCTGGTCGTCGGCGAGCAGTGCGAGAATCCGCGGCAGATCGCCCCTGCGGGCGCGCCGCAGGGAGAACGTTCCACCCTCGACGGCGGCGGTCATCAAAGCGGGCGCGGCGGCAGGTTCCGTAGTCACGACCCCAGCATGCCAGTTTCTCGGAACCTAGTGTTGCTAAGTACCGGTACCTAGTTCTACTATGTAGTGGTAGCTAGTAATACTGAGTAGCGAGGGAGGTGTCCGATGGGCAAGCAAATGACAGAGATGCTCAAAGGCACATTGGAGGGCATCGTCTTGGCCCTCCTGACCGGAAAGGCAGCGTACGGGTATGAAATCACCACGCTGCTCCGGGAGCAGGGCTTCACCGAGATCGCTGAGGGCACCGTTTACGCGCTGCTGGTCAGGATCGAACAAAAGGGGCTGGTGGACGTCGAGAAGCGGCCGTCCGAAAAGGGGCCACCCCGCAAGGTGTACACGCTCAACCCCCAGGGCGAAAAAGAACTGAACGAATTCTGGAACACCTGGAGCTTCTTGTCCGAACGGCTTGAACAGCTCCGCAAGGAAGGAAAATAACATGGCAGCAAAATGGATCGAGCTCGTCACCGGATCGCTCGAACAGAAGAAGCAGTACAAGCAAGCCAAGGCACGGTTGGATGCCCTGCCCGAGCCGTACCTCACCGTAGCCACCGCCTTCAACCGGTACTTGATGTACTACGGCGGCGTGACCGAAGGCGACACCATGGTCCAGATGTTCACGGACCTGGCGGACCTCTGGGAACGCGCAGCCGTCGACGGTACGCCCGTGAGCGGGATCGTCGGCGACGATCCCATCGAATTCGCAGAGACCTTTGCCCAGGCGTACGGCGGGAAGCGCTGGATCGACAAGGAGCGCGAGCGCCTCAACAAAGCAATCGACAAAGCGAAAGAAGCGGAATCATGACTTCCACAGCAATCCGGGTGCAGGGCATAGAGAAGTCGTACAAAGATCTCCACGTCCTCCGCGGGGTGGATTTCGAGGTCGCGTCAGGCAGCATCTTCGCCCTTCTCGGCTCCAACGGGGCCGGCAAGACCACCATGGTGAAGATCCTGTCCACGCTGCTCACAGCGGACGGCGGGCAGGCCGCCGTCGAGGGTTTCGACGTTGCAACCGAGTCGCTTCAGGTGCGGCAGTCCATCAGCCTCACCGGTCAGTTCGCCGCAGTGGACGAGGTGTTGACCGGCAGGGAGAACCTGGTACTCGTGGCGAAGCTGCGGCACTTGAAGAATCCCGGCGGGATCGCCGACGAGTTGCTGGGCCGGTTCAGCCTCACCGATGCCGGCTCCCGCAAAGTGGCAACCTACTCCGGCGGCATGCGTCGCCGGTTGGACATCGCCATGAGCCTGATCGGCGATCCGAAGGTGATCTTCCTGGACGAGCCCACCACCGGACTCGACCCGGAAGCCCGCCTGGAGGTGTGGCAGATCGTCAAGAACCTTGCCAACAAAGGCACCACGGTCCTGCTCACCACCCAGTACCTCGACGAGGCCGAACAGTTGGCAGACCGCATCGCCATCCTTCATGAGGGACGCATCATCGCCAACGGCACGCTCCAGGAGCTGAAGCAGCTGCTGCCGCCCGCCAAGGTGGAGTACGTGGAAAAGCAACCAAGCCTGGAGGACATCTTCCTGGCCCTCGTGGGAAGCACCGGAACAAGCGAGCCAGCAAAGGACAGGTCATGAACACCCACTTCTTCACAGACACCTCGGTCCTGCTGGGCCGTTCCATGCGGCACATCTTCCGCAGCGTGGACACCATCATCACCACCGCGATCACCCCGATCGCCCTGATGCTGCTGTTCGTCTATGTTTTCGGCGGCGCCATCCGGACCGACACTGAAAACTACGTCAACTACCTGCTCCCGGGCATCATGCTGATAGCCATCGCTTCGGGCATCGCGTACACGGCGGTCCGCCTCTTCACGGATCTGCAGGGCGGCATCTTCGAGCGGTTCCAATCCATGCCGATCGCGCGCTCCTCGGTCCTGTGGGCACACGTCCTGACATCGTTGGTGGCCAACGGACTTTCGCTGGTGATCATCGTCGGAGTTGCACTGCTCATGGGCTTCAGGACTTCGGCGAACGTGCTGGACTGGCTGGCCGTAGCTGGAATCCTGGCACTGTTCACCCTAGCGCTGACGTGGATCGCCATCATCGCGGGCCTTTCGGCGAAGTCCGTGGACGGCGCCGGCGGCTTCTCCTACCCGCTGATCTTCCTGCCGTTCATCAGCTCGGCGTTCGTTCCGACGGAAACCATGCCCGGTCCGGTCCGCTGGTTCGCCGAGAACCAACCGGTGACGTCCATCGTGAACACCATCCAGGACCTGTTCGCCCAACGACCGGCCGGAACGGATATTTGGGTAGCACTGGCCTGGTGCCTTGGAATCCTCGTCGTCTCCTACGCCTTTGCCACGGCGGCCCACAAGCGCCGGAACGCCTAGCGGCCCGTGTTCTGAAACCCAGCCCGAACCAACGGCCAAAGCTCCCTTTTCCACAAGGGAGCTTTCGCCATGCAGACCGATTGGCCATTGGTCAGACATTAGCTATAGCTTTATCCAACAGATTTGTAACGGCCGTCACTATTCTGACGGTTCCTCCGAAGGGTTCTTGAACTAATGTCCGACCAGACAACACAGGGGCAGCTCCGCGCCTCCAGCAGGGACAGCGAGCCCCACCTCTCACGCTCGCTCAGCAACCGCCACATCCAGCTCCTGGCCATCGGCGGCGCCATCGGAACGGGCCTCTTCATGGGCTCCGGCAAGACCATCTCGGTCGCCGGGCCCTCGGTGATCTTCGTCTATATGATCATCGGCTTCATGCTCTTCTTCGTGATGCGCGCCATGGGCCAGCTCCTGCTGTCCAACCTGAACTACAAATCCTTCAGCGATTTCGCGGGCGACCTCCTGGGCCCGTGGGCCGGCTTCTTTACCGGTTGGACGTACTGGTTCTGCTGGGTAGTCACCGGCGTTGCGGACGTGATCGCCATTGCGGGCTACGCCAATGAGCTCTGGCCGGGAATCCAGCTGTGGATCCCGGGCCTGGCCACCATCATCATCCTGCTCCTCCTGAACCTGCCCACCGTCAAAGCCTTCGGCGAGACCGAGTTCTGGTTCGCGCTCATCAAGATCGTGGCCATCGTCGCGCTGATCGTCGTGGGCCTGGTCATGATCTTCACCGGCTTCCAGTCCAACGCAGGCACCGCCAGCTTCACCAACCTCTGGAGCCACGGCGGCTTCTTCCCCAAGGAATTCATGGGCTTCGTGGCCGGCTTCCAGATCGCCGTGTTCGCGTTCGTGGGCATCGAACTGGTGGGCACTGCCGCTGCAGAAACCAAGAACCCGGAGCACAACCTGCCCCGCGCCATCAACGCCATTCCCCTGCGCGTCATGCTCTTCTACGTAGGCGCCCTGATCATCCTCATGTCGGTCACCCCGTGGACCGAATTCAAGGCAGGCCAGAGCCCGTTCATCGCCATGTTCTCCCTGGCGGGCCTGGGCATGGCAGCGACTGTGGTGAACCTGGTGGTGCTCACCTCTGCCATGTCCTCGGCCAATTCGGGCATCTACTCGACGTCCCGCATGGTCTACGGCCTGGCAAATGACGGCGACGCACCCAAACTCTTCGGCCGGCTCTCCAGCCGCAAAGTACCCCAGAACGCACTGTTCCTCTCCTGCGTCCTGTTGCTGGCCGGCGTCGCGCTTCTCTACGCGGGCAAGGACGTTGGCGTGGCGTTCGACATGGTGACCACCGTGTCCGCAGTCTGCTTCATGTTCGTGTGGTCCATCATCCTGGCCAGCTACCTGGTGTACCGCAAGCGCCGCCCCGAGCTGCACGCGGCCTCGCCGTTCAAGATGCCCGGCGGCGTTCCGATGGTGTGGGTAGTGTTCGCCTTCTTCGCATTCCTTGTCTGGGCGCTCACTACGCAGCCCGACACCCTCACGGCACTGCTGGTGACACCCATCTGGTTCGCAATCCTCGGCGTCGCGTACGCCGTAGTCCGCAAGTCTCCGCTCCACCAGGCCCGCGTAGCTGAGTGGAAGGCGATGTCGGAAGCGGAAACCTCGGCAGCGACAAAGTAGCCCGGACGCGCCAAGAGCGTATATGGGGCTGTGCGGTGCGAATTGCACGGCAGCCCCATATACGCTCTTTCGCTTGGCGACGGGTCCTAACGGACGTCGGCGCCGGCCATCCTGGAGAGGATCAGGCTTCCGCCTGCCGGTCCTCCACCAGCTTCTGCACGGCGGGGAATAGCGGGTGCGTCGGCGGCAGTTCCGTAACGCGTTCGACGACGGCGGCCGCGTCCAGTTCGGACAGCATCCTGGCAAGCTCCACGGCTTCGTCATCGGCACCGTCGTCAAAACGGAGGGCCGCCGACATCGCCTCGAGCAGGGCCACCGGGGTGACGCCCCGCTCTGCCAGCTCGGCCGCCGGACCAACGAACCGCTCGTGCCGGCCAAGCTTCCGCAGCGGCGCACGGCCCACGCGGTTCACGGTATCCGGCAGGTGCGGGTTGCTGAAGCGTTGCAGGATTTTCTGGACGTACGCTTCCTGCTCGGCCTCCACGAAACCGTGCTTGGCGACCAGGAGTTCCTTGGTTTCCTCCAGCACGGCCCGGACCTTGGCGGCCACGGCGGGATCGGCCATGGCGTCGGAGATCTTCTCAAGCCCTGCACCGTAGCCGAAATACGCCGCCGACGCATGGCCTGTGTTCACCGTGAACAGCTTCCGCTCGATGTACGGTCCCAGCTCGTCCACGAACGTCGCGCCGGGGATGCTCGGCGCATTGCCGCGGAACGGCGTACGGTCGATGACCCACTCGTAGAACGTTTCCACCGTGACGTCCAGGCCTTGGCCTGGTGCCTGGTTGGGCACGATCCGGTCCACTGCGGTGTTGGCAAAAACCGCGACGGCGTCCAGGTCACCGGCAGAATCGTCCCAGGCAGCCCGGATCTCCGTGTGGAGGAGGTCCGTGGCATTGATGGCGTTCTCGCAGGCCATGACCTGCAGCGGAGGGAGGTCCACGGGCCGGGCGGCCAGCCCGCGGGCGATCACCGGCGCCACGAACTTCAGGATGTGGGGCCCCACCGCGGTGGTGACCACATCCGCCGTCGCGATTTCCTCCACAACAGCGGTTTCCTGTGCAGCCGAGTTCAAGGCGCGGAAGCCTTCCACGGTCTTGACCGCCGGGTTTTCGCCTACCTCATGGACGTCGTAGCTGCTGGCCTCCGCGAGCTGGCTGATGAGTGCATCCGCGACGTCGGCGAACACCACCTCATACCCGGCTTCGTGCAGCAGCAGCCCCACGAAGCCCCGCCCGATGTTGCCTGCCCCAAAATGGACTGCCTTCACTATGCGTTGACCTTTCCGAACAGCTCCAGGACTTCATCCACCGTGGTTGCCTGCTCCAACTGGGCAACCTGTGCCTTGTTGGTGAAGATCTTGGCGATGGAAGAGAGGATGTGGAGGTGTTCGTTGTTGATGCCGGCCACGCCGACTACGAACTTCACTTGCTTGCCGCCCCAGTCGATGCCCTCTGGGTACCGGATGATGGACACGGCCGAGTGGTTGATGTGTTCCTTGGCATCGTTGGTGCCGTGAGGGATCGCCAGGAAGCTGCCCATGTAGGTGGACACGGATTCCTCACGCTCGTGCATGGCATGGACGTAGCTGACATCCACGGCGCCACGGTCCAGCAGCAGCTTTCCGGCCTCGTCGATCGCACTGTCGCGGTCGCGGGAGGTGCCGTTCAGGATCACGCTTTCGCGAAGCAGGACGCCTTTGCCTTCGACGGCGGCAGCCGGCTCGGCGGCATGGGCACCATGGGCGGGGGCTTCTTCGACGGCCCCCGAAGGAGCAGCCGCTGCTGGAGCGCCTTCGCTGTTACTCGAACGTACCAAGTCAACGATTTCGTCGTACCTGGGGCTGTTCATGAAGTTGTCTACCGAGTAGTGCACGGCGCTGGACGTGCGCGGTTGTGCACGTTCGGTGAGGTCCTGGTGGGTGACCACGACGTCGTAGGTGTCGCTGAGGTTGGCGATGGCCGAGTTGGTGACCTTGACGTCCGGGAAGCCGGCCGCCTTGATCTTGTTGCGGAGGACGGAGGCACCCATGGCACTCGAGCCCATGCCGGCGTCGCAGGCAAACACGATGTTCCGGACCGGACGGGTCAGGACGGTGCCTTCACCCTGGGCTGCTTGCCGGTCTCCCACGAGGGCGGAGGAGACGGAGCTCTTCTTGCCCTTCATGGCTTCCATGCGGGACGTGGCTTCACTGAGATCGTCGTCGCCCTTGTTCTTGGACGTGCGCAGGATCAGGGAGGCGATCAGGAAGGACACAGTGGTGGCAAGCACGACAGCGAGGACCACGCCCACGTAGCTGTCACGTGAGGTTTGGGCTATGACGGCAATGATGGAACCCGGAGCTGCCGGAGCCACGAGACCGGAGTTGGTGATGGCCAGGGTAGCGATGCCCGTCATGCCGCCGCCGATGGCAGCGAGGATGAGGATGGGCTTCATCAGGACGTACGGGAAATAGATCTCGTGGATTCCGCCCAGGAAGTGGATGATCGCAGCACCGGGAGCCGATGCCCGTGCAGCACCACGGCCGAAGAACATGTAGGCCAGCAGGATGCCCAGGCCGGGGCCGGGGTTGGCTTCGAGCAGGAACAGGATGGACTTGCCCTGGTCCAGCGACTGCTGGATGCCCAGCGGTGTCAGTACGCCGTGGTTGATGGCGTTGTTCAGGAAGAGGACCTTGGCAGGCTCGATGAAGATGCTGGTGAGGGGCAGCAGGCCGTTGTCCACCAGGAACTGAACCACTGAGCCGGCACCGGCTGTGAAGGCCTTGACTACGGGGGTCAGGCCGTAGAACCCGAGCAGGGTCAGAATTCCGCCCCAGATACCGGCGGAGAAGTTGTTGACCAGCATTTCGAAGCCCGGACGGATCTTGCCGTCCCAGATGCTGTCGATCTTTTTCATGGTCCAGCCGCCCAGCGGCCCCATGATCATGGCCCCGATGAACATAGGAATACCCGTGCCCACAATGACACCCATGGTGGCGATGGCACCCACCACACCGCCGCGGACGTCATAGACCATCCGGCCACCGGTGTAGGCAATCAGAAGCGGAAGCAGGTAGTTGACCATTGGGCCCACAAGGCCCACGTTGGCAACACCCTCGGCGTTGGTCCCATAGCCCCCGAGTTCCGGGACGGGAATCCAGCCCTTCTCGATGAACAGGGCCGTGATGAGGCCCCAGGCGATGAAGGCGCCGATGTTGGGCATGATCATGCCGGACAGGAATGTTCCGAACTTCTGGACTCCAACGCGGGCGCTGGTGCGGGGCTTCGCAACTGTCTCTGTTGCCATGTGAATTCCTAACGTGTTTCCCGCGGCGGCGCGGGGTCAGTCGATATAGAGATCGAGAGAGAGCAGCTAGGAGCTGCTGGAAATGCGGTGAAGCCATTCCAGGAAAAGCTTCAGTTCAGAGCTGGAAAGTTGGTCCGAATGCGAGGCCTGCAGTGCCGCATTCAGGGCGATTGCCGCAACAACTACCGACGACTTACCGGAGTCGTCCGCTGCGGCGCCACGGGCGGTTTCCGTGGAGACGGCAAAAATCATGGAATCCCGGGTCATCGTTGAGAGCTCGAGGTTCCGTTCTTCCACCGGTTCAGCGATCAGCATGAGCGTGACGCCCACGTTGGCCGCGAGAATGCTCCGTGCCGCTTCGCGGGGCGGCACGTTGATCTGACCTGCGATGGCGGCCTTGTTCAACATCTCTTCCAGGAGCGCTTCAGCATCGGCCACGATTGCCGGGCGGCTCTCCGGCCTGATGTTGCCGAACATGACCAAGTACAGATGGGGTTGGGTCAGTCCGAACTGGACGTGGTTGTCCCACATCCGCCGGACGTCTTCCAAGGGCTCCCCGGACGGCGCAAAGTCCCGCTCCCCCGCCACGTACTCTTCGAAGCCTGCTGATACGACGGCGTCGAACAGTCCTTCCTTGTCACCAAAGTGGTGGTAGAGCGTAGGCGCCGTGACACCGGCAAGCTTGGTGATCTGGCGCGTTGAGACCGCTGACCCCTCCGAATTCGCCAGCAATTCGGCAGCTGCGCGAAGCAACCGAATTTTAGGCGGAAGCTGGTCATCGAAACTCATAACCGCTACCCTAGCACCTATAGCGTTGCTATATGAAGTGGCTCACAAAGGAATTTTGTAGGCTGGTTACAGAGGCTCCCGGTGCCGTCGCCGACGGGTCTGAAACAACAAGCAGGAACAGAGGATTCAGTGCAGAATTTCCAAGGAGTTGGGGTAAGCCCTGGCCGCATCACGGGTTCCGTCCGCCAGATGCCCAAGCCGGTGAGTGAACCGCCGTCGGGGGAACGCCTGGCCGCGGACGTCGCTCCGGAAGACGCCGTCGCGCGTTTGAAGGCAGCCGCGCAAGCCGTCCATGACGAACTCAAGGCGCGCGCGGAAACTGCCTCCGGCGACGGCAAGGCCGTCCTTGAGGCCACCGCCCTCATGGCCAAAGACACCATGCTGCTGAAATCGGCGGGCAAACTCGTCAACGCCGGAACCTCCGCAGAACGGGCCATCTGGGAAGCCGGCGCATCGGTCTCCGAAATGCTGCACAACCTGGGCGGCTACATGGCCGAGCGCGCCACCGACGTCCTGGATGTCCGCGCACGCATTGTTGCTGAACTCCGGGGTGTCCCCGCACCGGGCATCCCGTCCTCCGAAACACCCTTCATCCTGGTAGCCGAGGATCTCGCTCCCGCCGACACTGCGACCCTGAATCCCGCAGTTGTCCTGGCGCTGGTGACCTCAGGCGGCGGGCCGCAGTCCCATACGGCGATCATCGCGCGCTCCCTTGGCCTGCCCGCCGTCGTTGCGGCCCACGGCGTGGACGGGATCGCGGACGGCTCAGAGGTTTATGTGGACGGCGCTGCCGGCTTCGTCGCCGTCGAACCGACCGAGGAACAACGTGCACTTGCCACCGCCTGGGCGGAAACTTCCGCCACGCTGGCAGCCTTCGACGGAAACGGCACGACGGCGGACGGCCACCTGGTCCCGCTCCTCGCCAATGTGGGCGGAGCCAAGGATGCCGTGGCAGCTGCGAAGCTGGGCGCCCAGGGCGTTGGCCTGTTCCGCACCGAATTCTGCTTCCTGGAGCGCGACACCGAGCCCTCCGTGGATGAGCAGGCCGCCGCCTACAAAGCCGTGTTTGACGCGTTCCCGGGCAAAAAGGTGGTCCTCCGCACCCTCGACGCCGGCGCCGACAAGCCCCTCCCCTTCCTCACGGATGCCACCGAGCCCAACCCTGCACTGGGCGTTCGCGGCTACCGCACCGACTTCACCACCCCGGGCGTCCTGGAACGCCAGCTCGAGGCGATCGCCCGCGCCGCGTCGGAATCCGAGGCCGATGTGTGGGTCATGGCTCCTATGATCTCCACAGCTGCCGAGGCAGGACGCTTTGCCTCGCTCTGCGCAGCAGCGGGAATCCGGACGCCAGGCGTAATGGTGGAGGTCCCCTCCGCCGCGCTGACGGCCGCAACCGTGCTGCGTGAAGTGGGATTCGCGTCCCTGGGCACGAACGACCTCACCCAGTACGCCATGGCCGCCGACCGCCAGCTGGGCCCCCTCGCGGATCTGAACACTCCGTGGCAGCCCGCGGTGCTGCGGCTGGTGCAGCTCACCGTGGAAGGCTCGGCACAAGAGGGCAACAACAAGCCCGTTGGCGTCTGTGGCGAGGCCGCCGCGGACCCCGCCCTCGCCGTCGTCCTCACCGGACTGGGCGTCACCACACTGTCCATGACCGCGCGCTCGTTGGCCGCGGTCGGGACCGTGTTGAAGACCGTCACGCTGGAGCAGGCGCAGGAACTTGCACGCCTGGCTCTTTCCGCCCCCAGCGCCACCGAGGCACGCGACTGGGTCCGCGCCAAGCTCCCCGTGCTCGAAGAGCTCGGCCTCTAACCCTTCCCGCACCAACGCAAGGAGAAACCATGCCAGAACGCACAGCAACCGTAGCCAGCCGCTCCGGACTGCACGCCCGGCCCGCTGCCCTGTTCGCCGAGGCAGCCGGCGAGCAGCCGGTGGATGTCACCATCGCCATGCAGGGCCAGCCCGAGGACGAAGCGATGGACGCGGCCAGCATCCTCTCGCTTATGACCCTCGGCGCTGCGAAGGGTGACGTGGTGGTGCTTCGGGCCGAGGGGGACGGTGCCGATGCCGCGCTGGACGCACTGGTGAAGCTGCTGGAAACGGATCTGGACGCGGAGTAAGTTCTTCCTCCACGCCGCAGGCTAGGCTTCTGCCATGGCATTGATAGCTCCCCGCGTCACAGCAGGCCTCCCCACCGACGACGCCCGGAACCTGGCACGCTCCCTCAACGACAGCGACGACATCACCGTGTTCGTGGACGGCACGGTCCACCGCCTGCCCGATCAGGCGCGGGACGCTGTCGTCGACCTCCTTGCGAGGCTCGGGCGGGGCGAAACGGTGACCGTCAGCAGCGTGGAGGAAATGCTGACGACTTCGCAGGCTGCGGAGCTTGCCGGGATCTCGCACACCTATCTGCGGAACATGACCGACCGTGGCGAGATTCCGGTGGAGTACCGGGGAACGCATCGTCGGATCCGGCAGGCGGCGATCATTGCGTGGCTGGAAACCCAGAAGCGCAAGCAGGACGAAACCGCCGCTGCGGAGGCTGCGGAAAGCGACTGAAAGCGTCCGAGTGATAAGGATCAAGCAACGATCCCAGCCAACAGGCGGGGACCTGTAAAGCCCGGGGTTACGCTTGATCGGTGGGCAATTTCAAAGGGTGGCATATCGTGGCCGGTTTGGCTGCGCTTGCCCTTGCCATACCCTTGGGCTCAGCCATGGGATTGAACTTTGTGGCCACCTTCATGTTCGCGTGCACGGTGTTCGTGGCGGTCACCATGTGGACCGAATCGAAAATCGCACGACGCCGGGAGGCGGCTGACGCTGCGAAGGCAGCTGATGCGCGGCCGGCCGACTCCAATGAATCGGACGACGCCGCGCGGGACTAGCTCGCACCGGCGAGCCCTCCGAAACCGACAGCATGCTGTTCAATAGCTGTATGGCTTCAAGGTACTTTTCCGTCATTTATCCCGCATGAGCGCGCTACTGTCCTCCGACATAGAGGCCCATGGCCTCACCGGACGCATCTTCTGGACCGAGGGGTCTCCCGACCCCGGGTCCGCCGCCGGGGCCGGGTCGGCAGAGAAGCCTGCCTACATCCTGATCCACGGCATCGGGGTTTCCCACCGGTACCTAGCACGACTGCACGCCGTGCTGGCGGCGCATGCGCCCACGTACTCCTTCGACCTGCCGGGCTTCGGCGGCACTCCCCGACCCGGCAGGCAACTCCAGGTCGAGGACTACGGTGCCTTCATTGCCGGGGCCCTGGCATCCCGCGGCATCGACTCCTACATTTTGGTAGGCCACTCCATGGGGGTGCAGTTCGCCATTGAGGCTGCACTGCACCGGCCGGAAAGTGCACGGCAGCTTGTGCTCATGGGGCCGGTTGTCGATTCGCGGCACAAGAACGTGATGCAGCAGTCGATTGCCCTGACACTGGATGGCATCCTCCGCGAGAGTCCTTCGTCCAACTGGATCGTCATGGGGGACTACTTCCGGTGCGGACCGCGCTGGTACGTCACCGAACTGCCCGTGATGATGAAGTACCCGACCCTGGATCGGCTGTCCGGCATCGATGTCCCGGTCCTGGTTCTCCGGGGAAGCCGCGACAATGTTGCCGGACCGGATTGGTCCTTGAGGCTTTCGCGGGCGGTGGCCCAAGGGCGCCTGGTGGAAATTCCCGGCGTCGGCCACGTTGCCCAGCACATGCGCCCCAAAGCCGTGGCGGACGCCATCCGCAGCTTCGTCAACGCCACCACCCGGCACCGCTGAGCAAGCAGGACGCCGAGGCGCAGGGAGCCGCATTGGCACGGGCACCTCTGCGGACGGCCTTGTTGGCGCGGCCCGTCCCGGATAGGCTTGCGGAGCAAGCTAATTAGTAAGCTTACTTACGAAAGGGCTCACCATGACCAGCTATGACCCGGAAGACGATCCCCGGACCTTCGGCGTGAGCGGCGCCAGTGGACCCATCGACACTACCGCCGACGCGGACAGCATCCACGAAGATCCCGACATGCGCCAGGACGAGGACGACGACCCCGCTTCCTCGGCCAATCCCGACCCCCTGGATGGAAACGTCACAGGCCTCGAGCCAGGCGGCGGCGTGCCCCCGGGAGAAACCCCGCCCGCCGAAGGCAGCATGAGCAGCGACCAGGGGCACGAGGAGTAGTTCCCCGCCGGGCCACTACGGCAGGCTCAGGATCTCCCCAAGGTCGTACTCCGCAGGCTCTTCCAGCTGCGAGTACGTGCAACTTTCAGGAGTCCGGTCCGGCCGCCACCGACGGAACTGCGTCGTGTGGCGGAACCGGTCACCCTCCATGTAGTCGTAGGCCACCTCGATCACCAGTTCGGGGCGCAGCGGCACAAAGGAGAAGTCCTTTCCGGCGCTCCACCTGCTCTGCGCCCCGGGCATCCGTGACCCCCCGGGCGAATCGTCCTGCTTGGCCCACTCGCCCCACGGATGGTCGCCGAGCTCCACTTGATAGGGCTCAAGCTCCGCCACCAACGCCTCCCGCTTTGCCATGGGGAATGACGCCACGACGCCGACGTGATGAAGCCGGCCTGAGTCGTCGTAGAGCCCCAGGAGCATCGACCCCACAACTTTCGCGGTCTTGTGCCAACGGAATCCGGCCACCACGCAATCGGCTGTCCGCTCATGCTTCGTCTTGAACATCACCCGCTTGTTCGGCTGGTAGGTGCCGTCGAGCGGTTTCGACAGCACGCCGTCGAGGCCTGCTCCCTCAAGCTGCACGAACCATTCCTTGGCGCGCCCCAGGTCCGTCACCGCAGGCGTTACGTATACAGGAGGCCGGGCGTCGGCGAGGGCCTTCTCCAAGGCAGCGCGCCGCTCGGCGAAGGGCCGGCCGGTCAGATCCTCGTCGCCGAGGGCAAGCAGGTCGAACGCCACCAGGGACGCCGGCGTCTTCTCCGCAAGCATCCGAACCCGGCTGTCCGCGGGATGGATTCGCTGCTGCAGCACCTCGAACTCAAGCCTGTTGCCTTGGATCAGGATGATCTCGCCGTCCACAACGCACTTGTCCGGAAGGTTCTTCTTCAGCGCTTCCACCAGCTCCGGGAAGTAACGGGTCATGGGCTTCTCGTTGCGGCTGCCCAGGACGATGTCGTCCCCGTCCTTGAAGACGATGGTCCGGAATCCGTCCCATTTGGGCTCGTAATGCCCAACGTCGGGGATGTTCGTGACGGACTTGGCGAGCATGGGCGAAACGGGCGGCATCACTGGTAGGTCCATAGCTCATGTCTACCGGCCAGTACGTGCCCAAGGCTAGTGTTGGCGGATGGACATCTTGGCCGTGTTGGCAGCAGTGCTCGGAGTTCCCGCGCTCATAGGCGCGCTTTGGTACTGGATTGCGCGGGAGAACAAGCGCGGCGTCCGGCGGGCCGCAGCAGGCGGCTTGCTGGGGATCGCAGACGAAGTCTTCCGCCCTGCCACACATCAGGCCCACCAGGTCCGGAAAATCGAACACGAACTCCCCGCCCCCGCGCCGGCCCCGAAGCCTAAGCGGTAGCACCCTCCCGCGGGGGCAGAACTACCGCCCGTTACATTAATGTGACTTTACTTTCCGCCTCCTGTACGGTCGTAGGGCGACCCGATCTCCGCTGGGCCGCTTCTGGATTGACGCCGGGCTCTGCCGCAATCCAGGATCCGCCAGACCCGCGGCAGAGACGGGGGACCCACAGTTTCCCGGGCTTGTTTTCTCCGCAAGCCCTTGGGGTGAAGCCGCCACGCGCGGCCGGACGGCCTCGTCCGAACCCGACAGCTAACCTCGCAGGCGTTGAGAGGCACAACCATGTCCCCAACCATGGATAACCCACGCCGCGCGCAACTCGAGCGCGAGCGCACCAAGCCAACCGGACGCCGTCGGGCCCAACCCAGCGGATCCCCGGAACCAGCCACGACGGCGATCCCCACCCAAGCAGAACCCGCCACGACGGCGATCCCCACCGTAACGGCACCCACTCCGGCATCACCCGCTACGGCTGCGCCCATCACGCGGGCTGCGGCCCGGGCCGCTGAGCGTGAGCGTGCGGCAAGGGCTGTGATCGCCCCTGCCGAGCCGAAGGCAGCCCCTGCGCTTCCGGAGCCGGCAACCGCAGCGATTCCGGTAGTCGAAGCCGCGCGGGCCGCAGCTCCGGCATCCACCACACCAGGGCCTCCCACGTCAGCCATTCCCGTGGTTGCCGCCCGCAAGGCAGCCACCCGCGGGGAAGCCGGAGCCGAAGCGGCTGCCCCGGCCCCGGCGGCATCCCGCAAGACACCTCCGCCGGTGACGGCATCAACCCTCGGCACCACCTCCTCATTTGGCCGCGAACCCCAAGCTGTTCTGCGGAAAGCCGCGTCGGTGAAGCACATGAGCCAGCGCATGGCAGTGGTTGCCGGAGCGCTGGGCCTGGTACTGACTGCGGGAACCGTCGGGCAGGCACTGGAGCTTCCGTTCTTCGGTCAGGAAAGTCCGGCCCAGGAAGCCAACGGCGGCCAGAGTGGCGAGGACCGCCAACCGGGCTCGGCAGCCCCTGCGCCCCGGGCTTCCTACACCACAGCGTCCTCCCCGTCGTCGTCGGGTCAATCGTCATCCGAAGCAGGCCAACCGGCGACGGTACCGGAAGCGCCTGTGGCGGTTTCGCCGTCGTCGGTTCCTTCACCGCACGTCTCCCTGGCAGCCCCTGTCTGGGTCCCCTCGGCGTCCGCCCCGGCAGTCGCAGCGCCGTCCCCCGTAGCCGGCACTCCGGCTCCGACCCAACCTGCGCCGGCGCCCGGCGACGTGCCCTCGGACACGATCACGACGCCGCCGGCAACACCGACGCCCACCACGACGCCGACGCCGACCACCACTCCCACGCCGACCCCGACGCCAACACCGACGGGAACGCAAACGGCAAAGCCCCGGCCCACCGGCAAGCCCACCGCAGGCACGTCGCCTCAGCCGCAGGCGTCCACCTTGGAGTCGCTCCTTGACGCCGCACAGAAGGCACTGCAGTGAGCACGCGGTTGCCCCGCACCAACGTGCACGCCGGCTGGCACGGGCGGTACTGCAGCAGCAGCCGCACGGCAACGTTCCGGCGCCGTTTGGGCCGCTGGAGTTGCCAGCGGCTGAGGCGCTCCTGACGCGTTCCCCCGTGAACGGCCAGGCAAGCGCATTGGCATCAGATAAGGCAGGTACCCGCGCGGGTACCTGCCTTATCTGTTTCTTGCGCTGAGTTTTGCCGGTGCTTAGATCCGCGGGTCCGGGCTCAGATCCGCGGTCCGGCTCAGATCCGCGGCCTGCCGGCCCAGCGCCGCGCCTTCAAGGCAGCATGCAGTTCAAGCCGGATGGCACCGTTCAAGGGATCAGCACCGATGAGCTGGCGGATGCGTCCGAGCCTGTTGTAGATGCTGCTCCTGTGGAGGTGAAGTTTCGCCGCGACATCCTGCACGGCACTGTCGTTGTCGTAGAGAAGCTCCAGGACCGGCAGGAGCTCGCCGTTTTTGTCCTGGTCCTCAAGCGTCCGGAAATGCACCGAGCCGGTATCGTCCCAGCCGCCCGGTGCCAGCAGGCGGTCAAAGAGCTGGTACACGCCCACGGAACGGCTGTCCACCAGTTCCCCGAGCTGCGCATCCACGGCCGCCGCCTGCGCAGCAACCTTGGACTGCCGGTACGCCCCCGCGAGCTGCCTGATCACCTGGAAGGGTTCGCTGATCCCCAGGATGACGCGGTCCACGGTCCGGCCGGCACGCTTTGCGAGCTCAAGCTGGTAATGGACCAGGACCTGCGCGTGGTCTGCCCGTCCTCCGGATTCCCGGAACAGGACCACCGAGTGGGTTTCCGTGCCCGCGCTGAACAAAGCCGCGTTCACGCCGATGGTGGACTGCAGCGCGGCTGAGCGGTGCGTGAGGGTTGCCGCGATGGGATCGACGTCGGACCGGGCACCTTCGGCGTCAAGGATCGTCACCAGTTGCCACGGGCCGCGGCCTTGGATCTCCTTCCACCCCGCAACGGCCGCCACGGCGTTCGATTCGCCGCCACAGGCCGAGAGGAACTCCTGCTCACGCCGGCGCCGGAACTCGGACTCGGCCGTGTTCGAGTCCAGGAGCAAGCCCGCCAACAGGTCCAGTTCGTCCCGAACGCCGGGCAACTGGGCGAGGATCGCCGTCGCGCTTTGCTCCTCAAGGTCCTGTTGCACCCACAAGTACCCCACACGGAAACCGCGGACCAACAAGGGGACACAGACGCGGCCGAGCATCCCGAGTTCGTCGTTGGCGGGCACCACCACGGGGCGCACGGCGGTGGAGATACCGTGCGAGAGCTGCCAGGCGCTGACGTCGCTGGGGACGCGCTTGCTGAGCAGGAAATTCACCCGGACGCGGTCTGCGTGGGATTGGTTGGAACTGTAGGCGAGAAGAACGCCGTCGAGGTCCTCCAAGGACAGTCCGCGGCCGAGCTTCAGTGCTACGCGTTCAACGATCTGTTCCACGTCTTGCTGCATCCGGAAAGCGTACCAACAGCAGGCGACACCTGACGCCTTGGTGCTCGACAAATGTCGAGCTTGACGGCAGGAGTTCCTTGAATTTCCGGGGGTTTGCTCCCGGGCCGGTCGGGAATCCATGTCGCCTGCCTCACAGCCGGATTTATTCTGGAATCACAGCCCGCAGCAAATATTCGGCCGAACAGGCCGCTAACGATGGAGCCAGCAAATGATCATCGGCGTCCCCAAAGAAATCAAGAACAACGAGTTCCGCGTAGCCATCACGGCCGCCGGCGTCCACGAATTCCGCACCCACGGACACACCGTTCTGGTTGAGCGCGGCGCAGGCCTCGGCTCGGGCATCACCGACGAGGAATACTCGATCGCTGGCGCCGAAATCGTCAACGAAGCCGATGACGTGTGGGGCCGCGCGGACATGGTCATGAAGGTCAAGGAACCCATCGCCGCGGAGTACCACCGCTTCCGCAAGGGCCTGATCCTCTTCACCTACCTGCACCTCGCCGCAGAACCCGAGCTCACCGCCGAGCTCATCAACTCCGGCGTCACGGCCATCGCCTACGAAACCGTGCAGGAAGGCCGCACACTTCCGCTGCTCGCCCCCATGTCCGAGGTCGCAGGCCGCCTGTCCGTCGTGGTCGGCGCTTCCTCGCTGATGGCTCCGGCCGGCGGCAAGGGTGTCCTCCTGGGCGGCGTACCGGGCGTCCGCCCGGCCAAGGTTGTTGTCCTCGGCGCCGGCGTTGCGGGAACCAACGCCGCTGCCATGGCGCTGGGCCTCGGTGCTGATGTCACCATCATGGACATCAACATCAACCGGCTGCGCGAACTGGACGCCCTCTACCAGGGCCGCCTGAAGACCGTTGCCTCCAACGCCTACGAGATCGAGAAGTCAGTCATCGACGCAGATCTCGTGATCGGCTCCGTCCTGATCCCGGGCGCCAAGGCTCCCAAGCTGGTCACCAACGAACTCGTCTCCCGCATGAAGCCGGGCTCGGTCCTGGTGGACATCGCTGTGGACCAAGGCGGCTGCTTCGAGGACACGCACCCCACCACCCACCAGGAACCGACGTACAAGGTCCACAACTCGATCTTCTACTGCGTTGCCAACATGCCTGGCGCCGTTCCGAACACCTCCACGTACGCACTGACCAACGTCACCCTGCGCTACGCCGTGGCACTGGCCAACCTGGGCGTCAAGGCCGCCTTCGACCGCGACCCCGCCCTGGCCGCCGGCCTCAACATCGCCGCAGGCCACGTGGCACACCACTCCGTTTCCGAGGCGCACAACCTGCCCCTCGTCAACGATTGGCACAGCCTGGTCTCCGCCTAAGCAGCCAACCACGACGGCGGGGTGCAGCTTCCACGCGAAGCCGCACCCCGCCGTCGTGGTTTAACGCCTGCCGAAGTGACAGTTAATGCCAATGTTCCCGGGGCAAAGTCATAGGGTCGTTGCAACGCTCTGATTGATGGAGCGTTTTATGGTCAAGTTGTTCCCCAAGGCTGCGCGTACTGAGTTTCTTGATTTGGTGTGTGCGGGGATGCCTGTTCGTACTGCTGCCCGGCGTGTCGGGGCGGTGCACGCTACCGGGCACAATTGGTGGGTTCAGTCTGGCCTAATGATGACCGTGAACCGGGGTGCTACCGGAGGTCTTGCCGATCCTGCTCCTTCAGTCGGGGGCCCTGGCCGTGCGTTGGGTCTGGAAGAGCGAGGCATGATCCAGATGGGTGTGCGGATGGGCCTCAGTTACGCGAAGATCGGCGCATTGATCGGGCGGGATAAGTCCGTAGTTTGGCGGGAGGTCAAACGCCACACGAGCGCGGACGGGAAGTACTACGCCTCGGTCGCTCACGCCAAAGCGCATCAGGACAGGCGCCGTCCCAAACCCTTCAGGCTGGCCAAGGACGAGGGTTTGTGCCGGCTGATCGGCGTCTGGATGGATGACGGGTGGAGTCCGAAGCTGATCTCCTCGATGTTGGCGTATTACTTCGGTGACGATCAGACTATGCAGGTGAGCCACGAGACGATCTACCAGGCCCTTTACGTCCAAACCCGCGGGAACCTGCGGGCGGACCTGGCCGAAAAGCTCAGCCTGAAACGCAAACAACGCATCCCCCACGGCACTGACCGGCGCGCCAACAGCCCCTATAAAGAGGCCTTCAAGATCAGCCAACGTCCCGCCGAGGTCCAGGACCGGGCAGTGCCCGGGCATTGGGAAGGTGACCTCATCATCGGCGCCAACGGGACAGCGATCGGAACCTTGGTGGAACGCTCAACCCGGTTCACGATCCTGCTGCACCTGCCAGGGGAGCACACCGCGGAAACCGTTGCCGCCGCGATGATCCGGGAGATGGCCTCCCTCCCGGATCACCTGCGCCGGTCGATCACCTGGGACCGCGGCACCGAACTGGCCGACTACGCAAAAATCCAGACCGCTCTCGATACGACGATGTACTTCTGCGACCCGCACTCGCCCTGGCAGCGCGGCACCAACGAAAACACCAACCGGCTCCTGCGGTTCTGGTTCGAGAAAGGCACTGACCTTTCAGTGCACACCCCCGAGGACATCCGCCTGGTCGCAGCGAAACTCAACCGCCGCCCCAGACCAACACTGAACCTCGAGACCCCAGCCAACCGGCTAAACCAGCTGCTACAAGCGGCCTAACCCCCAGCGTTGCTCCCACCAATTGACTTTGCCCGAGGAACATTGGCATTAACTGTCACTTCGCGGGGATTTTCGGGGCTTCCGGGACCGGGGGAATCAGCTGGGACGGGACCGGGACGGGGATGTCCGATGGCCCGAGCTTCGAGGGATCAAGCTTTGAGGGGTCGATCTCCGGAGGCGTGACCGGCAACGAGGGAGCCGTGGGGAGCACACGCTTGCCAGGGTCGGGGTGCGACGGGCTCTTGGGATCCTGGGATGGGTTTCCGGGCGTCGCCGGGTGCGGTTCAGCGTGAGGTGTCCCGTCGGGGTTCCCGGGATCCGCCGGGCTGGGGCTGGCCTGTCCCGGAACCACTGCCGGTTGGCTTTCCTGATGTGCAGGGCCGGGTTCCGGGGTCGATCCCGAAGGGGCAGCGGGTTGCGGCGCATTGCCCGCGCCGGGAGCCAGTTGTGAAACCACCGAACCGATGGCCGCGCCAAGATGCTGGAAAGCTCCGGGAATCCCGCCCTCGGAGGCGGCAGCCGCTGTGGCGCCACCGGCCAGCGACACCGCCACAGCGAGGCCCGCAATGGCTGCGCGCCGCTTCTTCCACCGCCGCGCAGCCAACTCATCTGTTGCCGGGGTTTGCTCGGGTGCCGGGACTTGCGGCGTTACGGCAGCGGGTCTGGTAACCATCGCCCCACCCGCCATCAGCGCACGAACGGCCTCGGACGGAATTGGCGCAGTGTCGGCCAGGGAGCGCAGCTCGAGAAGTTCGCTGCGGAGGTCCGTGCTGCCCTCAAGCCCGGCGTCGGCCAGCAGGGAATCGATGGCCTGCTGGTCATTGCCGCGACCGGGTGCGGTGTATTCGCTCATGATGTGCCGTTCCTTAGTAGCGCACGTTTCTTCAATGCGCCCAATGCCCTGCGCTGCAGCTGTTTCACGGACCCTTGGGATTTGCCCATGATGTCCGCAGCTTCTTCCACCGACAGGTCAGCAACGACCCGCAGTGCCAGGACCTCCCGATAATCCTCGGTCAGGTCCTCCAAAAGTTCCGTAACCCCCAGGCCGGACGCCCTTCCGAATGCCTGCTCTTCGGCCGACGGTGAGCGCCGGGTGTCGAAGTCGGCCTCGTACGGCGTGGAATCGGGGGTTCGTTCGCGCTTCCGGTAGTGATCCACCAGCCGGGCGTGCGCAATGGTGAACAGCAATGTCTTGGCTCCCTGCAGCCCGCCGTGGAGGGTCTCCAGTTTGGGGTAGAGGGCAAGGAAGACGTCCTGCGTTACGGCCTCGGGATCGTCCACGCCGCGTGCTTTGAGATAGCCAAAGACCGGTCCGGAGAAGGCGTTGTAGGCAGCAGTGAAGAGCAGCGCGGGATCATCGTGATCCGCCTGCACATATTCATCAGCCAAGGGTTCAAGCACCCGTGGACGCCTCCCATCCCGCGTTATGAGGCAGGGCTCCTTGTCATCAAGCCAAGGAGCCCTGCCTTTAAACCGTAGCCGTTCTCCGCTTAGCGGACAGAATCGACGGGTGCTCCGTGAACAGCCGACAGCTCAGTGGGGACCTGGGTAGGCAGCGACGGTACGGCCGGGACTGCAGGCACGGCGGGCACTGCGGGAGTGGCCGGAACAGCCGGGACGGCAGGCGTGGCCGGAAGTCCGGACGTAACGGAGGCATCGGCGTCGGCGTCTGCCTTGGCGTTGCCGTCAGCCTTGAGTCCGGCAGCCTTGCCGGCTTCCACCACGGCCTCGCAGTGCGCCTCTACGTTGGCCTCGCCACCGGCAGCGATGGTCAGTGACTTGAAGCCGGCAACCTTGGTGTCGGCCTTCAAGCCGCCGTTGAGGAAGGAAGTGCACAGTCCGAATGCTTCAGGCGACGTGGCATCTTCCAGGGCTGCCTTGGCGTCGTTGATTGCGTCACTGGCAGCGCCGCTGACTTCGCCCTTGGCATCCTTCGCAGTTGCCTTGCCGGCTTCTGCGGCGTCATTCGCTGTTGCCTTGGCGGTCTCGACGGCGTCTGCCGCCTTGGCCTGGGCAGTTTCCGCTGCGTCGGCTGCCTCACTGGCAGTTCCGGCAGCGAGGGGGGCAGGTGCACCTACGACGTCGTGGGCGGTCTGCTGGATTTCGGTGGGAAGAGCGCCATTGAAGGCAGCGACGCCGGTTCCGCCGACAGCAACAGCTCCGGCAGCCAGGACGCCTGCGGCGACTTTGCTGGTGGCAAGGACAGTGAACAAGGACATGAAACCCTCCGACAAACGATTTTGGGATTGCCCCGGCAGCTGTTGGGTGGCTGCCGGATGATCAGCGTGCGGACGTTGCCCGCACTCCCTTTACATCGCTGGGGGCGTTGGTGAGGTTACGCCTCGTGCAGATTTATTTTTTCCGGGCCAGATCCCGGGCCTGCTCAATGAGTTTCAGGACCGCCACTGAGTCCGCCGGATCCACAGGTGCCGGACGCGCGGAGGCGGTTCCGCCGTCGTCGAGCTTTTCCGCGAGGAGGCGATAGAACTCCGGGTAGGCGCCGCGCTCGGTGGGGATGGTGGAGCGCTGGCCGTCCACCTCCAGGATGCCGTAGTCCTCTTCAGGCTCGACGCCGTACTGCGGGTCCGTGGGCAACCCGCCACCCAGGACAAACGGCTCCTGGGGGTCCGTGCCGAACTTCGCGAAAGCACCCTGCGTGCCCAGGATCCGGAACCGCGGGCCGTGCAGGTGGCTGTTGAGGTTGATGGTGACGTGGGTGATTACACCGGAGTCGTGCCGGAGGACAAGGAAGACGTCGTCGTCGGCGTTCTCCTGAAGGCGGCGGGCAGCGATTTCGGAGTAGGTGACCGTAGCCGGGCCAAAGAACCGGAGGGCGAGGTCCAGGACGTGGGTCCCGAGGTCGAACAGGACTCCGCCGCCGTCCTCCACCGTGGCCCCGGCTTTCCAGGCTTTTACAATTTCCGGCGCCCACCGCTCCATGCCTACCTTGAACCGGGTGACGGTACCCAGCGTCCCGGCGTCGAGCAGTTGCCGCACGGTGAGCGCATCGCCGTCCCAGCGCCGGTTCTGATACACCGTGAGGACCCTGCCCAGCCTGGCTGCCAGCTGGATCAGTTCCTCGCCTTGCGCACTGTGGGTGACGAACGGCTTATCGACGACGACGTCGAGCCCGGCTTCCAGCGCGGCTTTAGCAAGCGGGTAGTGGGTTGCGGGCGGTGTGCCGAGGACGATGAGGTCCAGTTCATCGGCGAGGGCCAGGGCGTCGGCAGGGGTGTTGACGATCTTCGCCTGGGGATAGCGTTCCTTGGCCTTGGCCTGCCGTTCCGCGTCCGAGGTGGCGATGACGGCGAGCTCATAGGCAGGATTGGCGGAGATGTAGGGCGAGTGAAAGACACTGCCCGAAAGTCCAAAGCCTGCGACTGCGGTACGGATCGGCTGGGAAGTCATGACCCTAGGCTACCGATCCTCGCTCACGTAATAGCCCCTTTCCGGCAACCCTCGATCACCGGGTGAGCAAGCGATTGGCTCAAGCACGCGGAACGTGAGCAAGCGATGGGGACGGCGAAGGCCGGAAACCTCCGCGAACCGATGATCAGGTTCAGGGAGATTCCCGGCCTTCAGGAAGTTACTGCTGCAGGGCTACTTCTTGGCGCCCTTTTCCCAGCCGAGGGTGGTCCAGTCCGGAACGTTGGAGAGGCTCTTGAACAGGGACGGGCCGTAGTTGGCCAGGCCCTTGTGCACGAACTGGATCTCCGGGCCGTTCAGCACGGTTCCCATGGAGAAGTACTTCTCCATGTGCTTCTTTTCGACCTCCATGGCCGCCTTGTTGCGCTCGGTGTCGTCGGCGATCGTGGCAAGGCGCTTGATTTCGGCGTCGAGCTCAGCATCGCCCAGGCCGTTCTCGTTGGTGGCGGAGTCGTAGTACTGCTTCACGGCGTCAGTGGCATCAGCACCCACGGTGTAACCGGAGATGGTCACATCGAACTCGCGGGATCCAACAACCTTGCCGAAGTCGGCGTCACCGCGCTGGTCAATGCCAACGTCCATGCCGGCCGCCTGGAGCTGCTTCTGCAGGGTCTGAGAGGTTGCAGCCGTGGTGGGATCGTCACCGAAGTTGGTGATCTTGAAGGAGACAGGGACGCCGTCCTTGGCCATGATGCCCTTGTCGTTGGCCGTGTAGCCGGCGTCAGTCAGGACCTTCTTGGCAGCCTCAGCGCCCGTATCCTTCACGGGGTAGTTGTCCTGGTAGTACTCGGAGAACGGCATGAGCATCATAGAGCCCGAGCTCTCTTCGGACCAGTTCAGGCCGTTGAAGCGGACGTCGCGGATGGCCTTGCGGTCGACGGCGGTGAAGATTGCCTTACGAACGGCAACGTCCGTCAAGGCCGGGCGCTTGGCGTTCAGGTTCAAGCCACCAGCGAAGAGGCGCTGGCCGCGGCGAACGTCAGCGTCCTTGGTGCCCTCGAGCTGCTTGTAACGGCCAAGAGTACGGCCGCTCGTCGCGTCGATCTCACCATTCTTGAACGCTGCGATGGTCGCGCTCGGCTCCATCTGGCGCCAGATGACCTTCTCAAGAACCGGCTTCTGGCCCCACCATTTGTCGTTCGGGACCATCGTGACGGTCTTGGCAGTGGTGTCGTAGTTCTCCACCTTGAACGGACCTGCCATCCATTCAGGGTGCATTTCTCCAGCGAAGCCCTTGTTGAAAATCTCGGGTGTATTGATGGCGGGGTGGATCAGGCCGAAGAAGAGACCTTCAAGGGGGAAAACGGGCTGGGTTGTGGTGACGATGACTTCTTTGTCGTTGGCACCGGCCTTGACCGAATCCACGAAGGCGTAGGCACCAGCGGTGACGATGTCGATGGACTTGTCTTCGCCGCGGAGCATCTTCCACGTGTTCTCGAAGGTCTTCACATCAATGGGAGTGCCATCGTTCCAGGTCGCCTTGTCGTTGACCTTGATGGTGATGGTCTGCTTGCCGTCCTTGACTTCGCTGGTCACCGATTCGCAGAAGTCCTTGTTCGGCTCTGCCTTGCCGTTGAAGTCCAACTTCCAGCAGCCGCCGATGCCGCCGCTGCTGATCGCAGCGGTGTTGACCGGAGTCATCACGGCCGAAGTATCAGCGCTGTTGCCCACGTTGGAGAAGCCGTTGAAGTCCGGGCCAATGCTTCCGACGGCCAAAGTGACCGTGCCGCCCTGTTCCAGATCCTTTGCTTCTTTGGCGTTGACGCTAATCAGTTTGCTGATGTCGCCGCCACTCTCTTCTGCCTTCTGGGAGGCAGGACCCGACGGCGTTCCCCCGCCGCAAGCGGTCAGCATGAGCGTTGCTGCGAGTGCTACGCCGCCGATCGTCGTGTACTTCTTCATGGTTTGCCCTTCATGTTTACGACTGAAATAACTTTGCGAGTTGAGACCAGGGATTTATTCAATGCGTCATATGTCGTCAGGCATGCACCACCAGCATCTCGGCATCCAGCTCTCCGTCCGGGAAGAAGCAGGCAAAGTCCTGCGCGCCCTCCGCCTCGGAAGTCAGTGGCGGCTCCAGAGTAAGGCACTTCTCCTGCTTTGCGGCAGGAAGCGCGGCAAACACCGGGCAACGTGTAGCGAAGTTACAACCCTTGGGCGCATCAAGCGGGCTGGGCAGGTCACCCTGCAGGATGATGCGTTCGCGGGTACGTTCCAGGTTCGGGTCCGGAACCGGGATCGCGGACAGCAGGGCCCGGGTGTAGGGGTGCCGCGGGTTGTCGAAGACGTCGTCCACGTTCCCGGTTTCCACGATCTTGCCCAGGTACATCACGGCCACCCGGTCCGAGATATGGCGGACGACCGAGAGGTCGTGAGCGACCATGAGGTAGCTGAGGCCAAGTTCGGCGCGGAGCTTGTCCAGCAAGTTGATGACCCCGGCCTGGACGGACACATCCAGCGCGGACACGGGTTCGTCCAGGACAACCAGCTTGGGGTTGACTGCGAGCGCCCGGGCTATGCCGATGCGTTGCCGCTGGCCGCCGGAGAACTGGTTGGGGAAGCGGTTGACGTGGTCAGGCTGCAGGCCCACCAGCTTCATGAGTTCCATGATGCGTTTCCTGATGGCGGCCTTGGGCATTCCCAGGTTCTCCAGGGGCTCGGCCAGGACCTCGTACACGGTGAAGCGTGGGTCCAGGGCACCCGTGGGGTCCTGGAAGACCATCTGCATTTCCTTGCGCATGGCCATTTTGGTCTTGTGGTCGGTGGCTACCTTGTTGCTGACACCGCCGATGACCACTTCGCCCACCTGGTCCGGATGGAATTCCATGATCTCCAACAGCGTGGTGGTCTTGCCGCAGCCTGACTCGCCCACAATGGAGACGCACTCGCCCTCGCGGATGTCGAAGCTGAGCCCGTCCACGGCCTTGACCGTGCCGATCCGCCGTTTGATGAGAGCACCCTTCAGCAGGGGGAAGTGCTTCTTGACGTCCTTGAGTTCCAGGACCTTGTCGCGTTCGGTGCGGGCAACGCCGTCGAACTTGGAAACCGGTTTGGGCGGCGCATGGAAAATCCGGTGCGCGTCCGCATTGCCGGAAAGCTCGCCGGACTTGATGCAGGCCGCCTTGTGGTCCAACGTCCCGGTCTCGGATCCGGGTACTGAAATGAGCTCCGGCTCGCCGTGCAGGCAGGCGTCGCTGACCATGGGGCAACGGGCCGCGAAGGAGCAGCCTGTCACCGGCAACGCGAGGTTGGGTGGGGTCCCCTCGATGGGAACCAGCGACTGCTTGGTGGCTGTATCCACGCGCGGGACAGCACCCAGCAGGCCCAGCGTGTACGGCATCCGAGGGTTGTAGTAGATGTCCTCCACAGTGCCGGTCTCCACGGGCTTGCCCGCGTACATGACCATGATGTCGTCAGCCATGCCGGCGACCACGCCGAGGTCGTGCGTGATCATGACGACGGCGGCGCCGGTCTCCTCCTGCGCGGTGTGCAGGACTTCGAGCACCTGCGCCTGGATGGTGACGTCGAGCGCCGTCGTGGGTTCATCAGCGATGAGTACCCGCGGATCGTTGGCGATCGCGATGGCGATCATGACGCGCTGGCGCATACCACCGGAGAACTCGTGCGGGAAGGCCTTCAGCCTGTCCTTGGGGCTCGGGATCCCCACCATGCGCAAGAGGTCGACGGCGCGGGCTTCTTTGGCCTGCTTGCTCATGGTCGGGTTGTGGACCGTCAGCGCCTCGATGATCTGGTTGCCCACTGTGTAGACGGGCGTCAGGGAGGACAGCGGATCCTGGAACACCATGGCGATGTCGCTGCCGCGGTGCTTGCACATTGCTTTGTCGCTCAGGCCAAGGAGTTCCTTGCCCTTGTAGCGGACGGAGCCTGTGATGTCAGCGGTTTCGGGGAGGAGACCCATGATGGCCATGGACGTCACGGACTTGCCGGAGCCGGACTCGCCCACGATGCCCAGGGTCTTGCCTGGCATGAGGTCGAAGTCGACGCCTCGGACAGCGTGGACCACGCCGTTCTCGGAGTTGAAGCGGACGTTCAGGTCGCGGACGCTGAGGACGGCGTCGCCGGGGGCGTAGAGTCCGGCGTCGCGGAGGCGCTCGGCGGGAGTGGTGTTGGTGCTCATCAGTTGGCCACCTTCGCAGTCTGGGGCTTGGTCCGCTTCGCCCGGCCGATGGAGCTGGAGCTGGGGTCGAAGGCGTCACGGAGTCCGTCGTTCATCATGGCCAGCGAACCGGTCAGCAGGAACATGACGGTGAGCGGGACCCAGAACATCCACGGGAAGGAGGACACCTGGCCCGTAGCCTGGCCGATCAGGACACCGAGGCTGACGTCAGGGAGTTTGATGCCGATGCCGATGAAGGAGAACGCCACTTCGGCCAGCACGGCACCGGTGATGCCTCGGGTGAAGTCGAGGACCAGCAAGGAGCCGATGTTCGGGACCAGGTGGCGCCACACGATGCGGCGGGACGGGACCCCCATGTACTTGGCGGCTTTGACGTAGTCGCGCTGCATGAGCGACATCGACAACGAGCGCACCAGGCGGGCGGTACCCATCCAGCTGAAGAACAGCAGGACGACGATCAGCAGCAGCCAGCTGGGAAGGTTCTTGAGCCCGCCGCTGCCGCTGGTGGCCACCGCCACTACCAGGATGGCGGGCATCATGATGAGCGCCTCCAGGATGAACAGCATGGTGGCGTCCACCTTGCCGCCAAAGAAGGCCATGGTGCACCCGTAGACCGCCGAGATCACGACGGACACGCCGCCCACGATCAGGCCGATGAAGATCGAGATCCTGGTGCCCTCGACAATGAGCGCCATGAGGTCGATGCCGGCCTGCGTGGTGCCCAGGAGATGATCCGGCGACGGACCCATGCCGATGTTCAAAGGATCGATGGTGTCCTTGTCCCATGGAGTCAGGAATCCGCCGAACAGGGAGAACAGGAACAGCGCCAGGAAGATGAACAAACCGGCGACGGCGGTCCGGTTCCGCATGAAGCGACGGAAGATGATCCGGGACTTGCCGATGACCACGTCCTGGTCGGCTACACGGGACTCGTCGATTTCGGCGATCGGGTCAATGATGTTTGTCATTACTGGACCCTCACTCGTGGATCGACCAGCGTGGTGGCGAAGTCGGCCAGGATGGCGCCGATTGCGAAGATGACTGAGCCATAGGCCAACGTGGCAGTGGCAACGTTGACGTCCTGCAGGCCGATGGACTGGATGCTCCACAGGCCGATGCCCGGCCAGGCGAAGATGGCCTCGGCGAAGAAGCCGCCCGTGAAGATGGCGGGAATGGTGAATGCGATGCTCTGGGCCACCGGGATGAACGAGACACGCAACGCATGCTTTCGGATGGCCTGGTTGCGGGTGAGGCCTTTGGCCCGGGCAGTGCGGACGAAGTCTGCGTTTACGTTGTCCAGGAGGTATTGCCGCTGGGCGATCTGGTAACCGGCCCAGCCGAAGACGGTCATCGCGAAGGTGGGCACGGCGTAGTGGGCCACAAGGTCAACGAAGGCGGGCCAACCCGGGTCTATTCCCGGCGTCGAAATTCCCGTGACGAAGAAGATGCGCTCGCCGACAGCCTCATTGATGCTGATAGCACCCAGCTGCACCAGGAAGTAGGCAATGGGTGCGGGAAGGATGTGGACCAAGTAGCTGTAGGACGTGATGGCGCGGTCCTGGAACTTGTATTGCCGTGCTGCGGAGTAAACGCCCAGCGCCACTCCGATGATCAACGTCAGGATGATCGAGGCGATGAACAACCGGGTGGAGACCATGACGCGGTCCGCGAACTCTGCGTTGACGTACGCGCCGTTCGGGCTGCGGCCCCAGTCCCAGCGGGTGACGATGCCACCGAGCCACTGGATGTAGCGTTCCCAAGGGTTCAAGTCCGGGTCCAAGCCCAGTCCCCGGAAAGACGCAGCTACCTGTTCAGGGGTTGGCCGGGGGATCTTCTCTTGTTCCAAGACGGCCGGTTTAAGCGATGAGACGGCCAGGAAATACCCGGCGCTGGTGGTCAGGAAGATCATGATCAGGTAGATGCCTGAGCGCTTCAGCAGATATTTCAGCATGTCGGGTGGCTGCCCCGAATCGTGGCAAAACTCAAAGCTCGTCCTTCCGCGGTTCCCGGCTGTGGCCGGCGTCAGCTACGAATTGATGCAGCGGGTTCTTGGTGTCCCCCACACCCCTTCAGTGATCACCAGCCCTGTATGGCATGCGTCACATTCAAGAGGAAACTACCACAATAACTGCTTCACGTTTTGCTTCCGGGCGGCCAGTTTCACGCCTGCAGCCAGATTGTTATGTGCAGACTGCGTCACGAAAACGGCGACGACGCCACTTGGGAAGCCATAAGCCGGGCCCCAGCGGGAACTTCGAGCTAGGTGGTCTTCAGGAGCCGGGTGATGAGTTCACGCCAGGAGTCCGTGAGGCGCCGCGGCGAAATGCCCCGAACGCGCACGTCGTCGACGATCCGCTCAGGGTCCAGGGCGTAGGTCAGGGACATGGCCATAACCCAGGGATCCGCGATGCCCGCCTCCCGCAGCAGGACCTCCATGTGCCGGTGCGAAAGCTTCGTCGCGGGGACATCGAATCTGTTGCGGGTTGCCGCGCCGGCAGCCTTCAGAAGCTCACCGTTTTCCAGGACGAAATAGATCCGCCCTTCACCGAAAGCCACCAAGCGGTCTTCAGGCGACGCGCCCGGACCCAACGGCGGAGGCCCGAACATGAAGCCGCGCTGGAATTCGGACTCGGCGTCACTGAGCAGGGTCATCATGAGCCCGGCCCGGCTGCCAAACCGCCGGAAGACGGTGCCCTTGCCCACCTTCGCTTTGCACGCGAGGGCGTCCATGGTCAGCGCGTCGGCGCCGAACTCGTCCACCAGCTCACGGGCAGCGCACAGCAAGCGCTCGCGGTTCCGCGCGGCGTCGCTGCGTTCGTGCGGCAGTCCTGGCGTCCCCAAGGGCGCGTCAGGCTGGAGGGGGATGAAGCTCACAAGAAACATTCTAGACCCGGGAATAGAAACCGGACCGTAGTCCGTTTAGTATCGGTGAAGGCTCCAAAGCCCCAGAAACCGCAGGCCGGGTTCCCACAGACCCGGCCAGACACAAGGAGACAGCATGTCCAAGAGCACCGTTCTGACCCTCGTCGGCAGCCTCCGCGCCGATTCCCACAACAAGAAGCTCGCCGAAGCCATCCAGCTGAACGCGCCCGAGAACGTTGACGTCCAGATCCACGAATCCCTGGGCAACATCCCGTTCTACAACGAGGACATCGACGTCGAAGGCCAGGTTCCCGCCGAAGCCGCAGCCCTCCGCGCCGCAGCAAACGACGCCGACACCATCCTGCTGGTCACCCCCGAGCACAACGGCACTGTCCCCGCTTCGCTGAAGAATGCAATCGACTGGCTGTCCCGCCCCTTCGGCGCCGGCGCCCTCTCCGGCAAGCCGACCGCCGTCGTCGGAACCGCCTTCGGCCAGTACGGCGGAGTCTGGGCACAGGACGAAGCCCGCAAGGCTGTCGGCATTGCCGGCGCGAAGGTCCTCGAAGACGTGAAGCTGGCCGTCCCGGGGTCCATGATCCGCTTCGCTGAACTGCACCCCAAGGACGACGCCGAGGTCGTAGAGCAGATCAAGGGCATCTTCGAGCCGCTGACCGCCGCCCAGGAAGACGAAGAAGCAGCAGCCTAGTTTTCCGGTTGCCCTGCCCCCGCTCCGCTTCTTGCGGGGTGGGGGCATTCGTCTTTCCGGCCGTCCGTCTTTCCGGCCGTCGACGCCGGGGTGCGTGATCAACTCTTGTCCGAACCGTCACCATAGCGGCATTACGCGCTCCGGGATCCCGTCCTAACGTTGGAAGTACAGGTGGACGGACAGGAGCGCGGGGCTGTCATGCATGCCGGACGGGGAACCAGGAGTACGACGGCGATCACAGCTGCGTGCCTCGGTTTGGCGCTCTGGTTGGCCGGCTGCACCCCGGCCCCGGAAGCTGTCACGTCACCAACGCGCACCTCCCTCCCCACGGTCACCCTGCCATCGCCTGCCGCACCCAGCCTGTCCGCGGCTCCTGCCCCGTCCACTGACCCGCCTGCTGCCGTTGCCTCGGCTGCGGGGATTCCCTCGGTTGCCGTCCCAGCGGCACCGCCTCCTGCAGCACCATCCCCTGACCCCACTGCGACTGCTGCTCGTGCCCCTTCTTCGGCTCCGTCCAGCGGCCCACCGGGTACGAACACGCCGCTTCCCGCCGTCGAGCCTTCGCCTGAACCCGGCACCAGCGCCCCCGAACCATCAGCGACGGCCACGGTAGTCCCGGTGGGTTCCGGCGGTTCCGGCCCGGCGGTGTACTACGTCGCTATCGACGACGGCGGGGCGCGCGGCGTGCGGTTCGGCTGCAACGACAGCCTGGTTCCGGTACGTGGAGTGGAAGTTCCGGGCGATCCTTTGTCCGTGGCCCTGGGGCGCTTGCTGGAAGCCGGCATGCCCGTGGACAGCGACGCTGCTCTCTACGACTCGCTCGCGGACTCTTCGCTGAAATTTCTTTCCGGCTACATGAGTGGATCCACGGTTGTGGTGAACCTCAGCGGATCACTCCGACCCGCCGGAGTCTGCGACATTCCCCGGATCCAGGCCCAGCTGACCCACACCGTTGTATCGGCCACGGGGGCGTCGCGGGCCGAGATCTACGTCAACGGACGCACCCTCACGGAGGCACTGAGCGTGCGCTGAGGGTTGCGTTGTGTACGTGGCGGAGGGGCGGGAGCGGCTAGGCCGTTGCGATCGCCAGCACCCGCCTGAGAGCCCAGGCCACGCGCAACAAAGCCAGTACTGAGGCGAACGTCAGCAGTAAGGTCACAGCCTCGGGAATCCACAGGCCCGTCCGCGCGTCACCTTCGAGGACAACCGTGACCAACGCTGCAACCACCAGAAGTCCCAGCCCGGGAATGGCGAACAGGAACACTTCGCCGATCTGGCGGCGGTGGGTAGCTGACAGCCTCTCCAGCGGGAGCTCGCGCTGGCCCGGCGCAGACTTTTTCCCCAGCACATTGATCAGCATGGAGACACTCGTGAGGGTGAGCCCGGCTGTGGCTCCGGCCAGGGTGGCCAGGGTTTGAAACAAGGCCCGCCGCGCACCGGGGTCCACACGTTCCAGCAAGAGAGGTTGTCCGGCCATGGCAGCGATGCCCACCCAGAGGGTGAGGGCCAAGGCAGCCCACAGGTAGTCGGCTGTTGGATGCAGCAGGAACCAACGCCACAACGGCCTGCGGCGGCCAGGGCGGTCAACGTCAACCTCGTACAAGCTCATGACCCGACCCGTCCTGGGGCTCCCCGGCTTCTTCGGCTCTCACTACTGCCGCGGCGAGAGCTGCACGCACGGTGGCCATCCCGCCTTCGACCAGGTCCGGAACCAGACTGGAGTCAGCAGTTCCCTTGACGTCCGGCAACGTCCTGGCGAAGAACGGCTCGTTGTCCCTGGCCTGCTTGTTGAGGATCGCAATGGCCTCCGCGGTGGACTTCTGCGGGTCGTTGAAGACATCCGGGTCCACTTCGATGTGCGAGATGAACCGCTCCTTCAGCAGGTCCACCACCTCGCGGTCACCGGTCAGGGAGTCCTTTCCCTCCGCCACCACGTAGTCGAAATGCTCCACGGAACCTGCCTGGCGGAAAAGATCGATCAACCGTTGAATGCGCTCCCGGATCCGCCGCTTGTCATTGGCACTTCCTGACCTGCCGACGCTCAGGGAGATCCGGAAGGTTCCTTGGTTCATCAGGCGCGAGGCACTGTCCAGAACGTCAGCCCATTCGCCTTCCATCAGCTTTCCCGACAGACGCTCGGCGGGCAGGGCAAACTCGAAACGGCTCACCTCCAGCCGGTCAAGGATTTCCTCGATGTCTTCCCTCACCACGGGAACCAGAACAGGTTCCAATCCCAGCATCCCCTCCAGGTACTCCCCCATCCTGGACGCCCTGGGTCCGTTTCCAGTAGTGAGCACAGCCATCACGTTGCGCTTGAGGAAGGCGAAGTAGGTGGTTTCCAGCAAATGATCCCCGGGCCCCAGGGGCAACGGCTTCCGCCTGCCCAGCGCATCACCAACACTGGGCAGATTGGTATCCCGGACGCGGTCGAGAAGCAGCATTGGATAGGGCGATGTTGCTACCGCCTGGGCAAGCATCACTGTCCCGTCCGCACTGGTGAAATGTCTGTCCGTCCCGGCTTCCCGGGCCTTCATAAGGACTTCGGCCACGCGGCGCGCTGGGAACGGACGGACGAGATCGGCGCCGTTCAGTTGCTCGATCCGCCAGAACTGCACACTGCGCCGTGCCATGCGCCCCTCCCTTCGCCGCGATGCCTTCTTTCTGTTCCCAAGCTATCGGCGGGGTCCGACATTAAAGCCGGGCACCGTCGTCGTGCGCTTAATGCCGGTTCACAGGCTGTATTTGGGACTCTGTTCGAACAACGCATCCATTTCGTCATGGCTGCGGGTGCCGGCGAGACCTGCCCAATTTCCGTCCCCCAGAATCTCCTTGGCCACGCGCGCCACCTTGGCGTAAGCCGCCTTGGCCGTGTTGCCGCCGATGCTGACGCGACGGACACCGGCGTCATGCAGTTCAAGGGGCGACGGCGCCCCAACTCCAGCCAGCGCATTGAGCGGCGCCGGGATTTGGCTGGAAAGTTGGTGCAGGACGTGCAAATCAACGACGCCGGGCACGAAGATCCCGCTGGCCCCTGCGGTGAGGTACGACTCGGCACGGCGAAGGGTTTCCTCGTAGGCGGTGTCCGCGAAGCGGCCTGAAAGATAGGTGTCGGTGCGGGCATTGATGAACAACGGGATCCCGCGCTCGTCGGCGACCAGGCGGATCAATGCGATCCGGCGCGATTGCTCGTCGATATCGGTGAGCGGCTCGGCAGCCGAGTCCTCGATGTTGATCCCCACGGCCCCGGCGTCCAGGACGGCGTGGACCGTGGCCCGGAGCTCGTCATCGATACGTCCGTAGCCCGTTTCGATGTCCGCCGTGACCGGCAGCGTGGTCGCGCCCACCACCCGGCCCAGTGCGGCCATCGCCAAACCCCACGGCACATGGTCCCCATCCCGGAAGCCCAAGCTCCAGGAGACGGCGGAGCTTGAGGTGGCGATCGCCGTCGCACCGGCTTCCTGGACGACACGGGCGGAGGCCGCGTCCCACACGTTCACGAGCACCAGCGGCGTGGGCCCGGCGTCGTGGAGTTTGTGGAACTGTTCGGCCTTGGTCACGGATCCCCGGTGCGCTGTCATAGCTACATTCCAACCGCTCACATCCGTGGCGTAAAGCTCGGCCTCAAAATGCCTGTCGGATTCGAAAACAAGTGTTGCCTAATTAGCAACATCGGGGAGTATCCTGAGACTGTGACCCACGAAACATTGGATGCCGGCGCAACGCTGCCCGCTGAAGCCATCGACGCCATTGAGCGGGCCGCCACGGCCGCTCACCCGCACGAGGAACTGTTCTCCGCGCGGGCCGCCAACATCAAGCAATCCGCTGTCCGCGATGTCTTCGACATCTCCATGCAGCCGGGCCTTGTCTCCCTCGCCGGAGGCAACCCGTACCTGCAGTCGCTGCCCTTGGAGAAGCTCGGCCAGACCGCCGCCCGCATCATCGCAGAGGAGGGCATGACCGCCCTGCAATACGGCGGCGGCCAAGGCACGGAAGAACTGCGCGCGCAGATCTGCGACATCATGGCCGCTGAAGGCATCACCGACGCCCGGCCCGAAAACGTCGTCATCACGGCCGGATCGCAGTCCGCGCAGGATGTCGCCACCAAGGTCTTCTGCAACCCCGGAGATGTGGTCCTGGTTGAAAACCCCACCTATGTGGGCGCCCTGAACACATTCGAGGCGTACCAGGTGCAGGTGGAACCTGTGGAAATGGACGACGACGGTTTGGTACCTGAGCTGCTCGGGGCCAGGATCGCGGCGCTCCAGTCAGAGGGCAAGAACATCAAGTTCCTCTACACGATTCCCAACTTCAACAACCCCTCCGGAATCACACTGGCGCAGGAACGCCGGCAGCGCATCGTCGACATATGCCGCGAAGCGAATATTATCGTTCTCGAGGACAACCCCTACGGACTCCTGCGTTTTGACGGTCACCCCATCGCCCCCATGCGTGCGGCGAACCCGGATGACGTGATCTACCTCGGGTCCTTCTCCAAGATTTTCGCCCCCGGACTGCGGATCGGCTGGGCGCTGGTTCCCGCCCATCTGCAGCGGCGCTTCTATCTGGCGTCCGAGGCCGTGACACTCTGCCCGCCACCGCTGAACCAGATGATCGTCTCGGCCTACCTGCGCGATTACGACTGGCAGGGACAGATCGACACCTACCGGACGCTCTACTCCGAGCGCTGCGAGGCCCTGCTGTCCGCCCTGGACGAGTACATGCCCGCGGGCCTCTCGTGGACCCGGCCGGCCGGCGGCTTCTTCGTGTGGGTCACTTTGCCCGAGGGCGTGGACACCTATCCGCTCCTCGGAAAGGCGATCGACGCCGGCGTCGTCTTCATCCCCGGCGCAGCCTTCTCGCCCGCCGACGGCCCCTCCAACAAACTGCGCCTCGCCTTCAGCGCGGTGCCGCCGGATACCATTGCCGAAGGCGTGCGACGCCTGGCACCTGTCCTGGCAGAAGCCATCAAAGCCACCACTGAAGGAGCAGCACAATGACCGGAGTTGTGATTGTAGGAGTCGACGGCAGCGAGACGGCGATGAGGGCGGCGCAGGCAGCACAGCAGCTGGCGCTCGGACTGGGAGCCAGCCTGCGCGTTGTCAGCGCCTTCGACAGCAACCGGACCGAGGTGGTTGAAATCGGCACCGACAAATGGATCGTGTCCGACGCCGCCGAAGCCGAAACCGTAGCCCGCACCGTAGCCGAGCGCCTCGCTCACGAAGGCCTCGAAGTGACCTACTCCGCAGCCCGCGGCAAGCCGGGCGAGGCCTTGGTCAAGGAGGCCGAGATGCAGGACGCCCGCCTGATCGTCGTGGGCAACCGACGCATGCAGGGCCTGGGCCGCGTCCTCGGCAGCGTGGCCAACACGGTAGCCCACACGGCCCCCTGCGATGTGTACATCGCCAAGACCGACCAGCCCTAAAGCGAGCTGAATCACTGCGCCGGGTGGGGAGACTCACCCGGCGTTTGGCGTATTTCGGGCCGGTCAGCAAACCGAACCGTTATAAAATCGAGATGCCCCCAATGGCGTGAGCCGCCATCCACTTCTCGATTTCAGGGGAACTTTCTTGCTTACCTTGCAGCCGCGCCAGCGCGTGGGCCACGACATCCTGCTTGCCCGCCACGGCAACACCATCAGCACCATGCGCTACGACCGCGCCAACAACCAGGTCATCGCAATGCTCGATGACGGCTCCTGGGACAGCGCTCCGAACATGATCACTCCGGGCCTCGAGATGCCCGAGACCATCGGCAGCGTGTTCCGCAAGGATTGGCGCTTCCTCTCCCTGGCCTGCGTTGCGATGGTCACCGTAGCGGCGGTTGCCATGGGTATCAGCGTTGAGCTGGCCAACCACATGTCGACGACCGAGCTCCAGGCACTGCTGGTGAACTACCCGGCGTTCTAGCCGAATTCAGGGGCTTCCCGGGCACCAGGCCGCCTGCGGCGGACCAGGAAGACCGTTAGCCCCACGGCCAGCCAGGCAGCGCCAAGCAAGTAGGGAGTTGGCGAGGCGCTTCCGGATTGCCACAGTCGACGGCGCAGAGCTCGTGGCGGACCGGCCTCCACGGCTGCGGCTGCGCTGCTAGAGCATGAGCTCCCGCAGCAGCCACCACAGGCCTGCAATCACAATGCCGCCGAACAATGATCCCGCTATGACCTGCCCCAGGGTATGGGCGCGAAGGACGAGCCGCGACCAGCCCACGGCAGGTACGAGCACCAGCAGCGGAAGCCACGCGGGACCGAACATGAGGATAGCGATGACCACGGCCGCCGCCAGTGCGGAAGCGTGCCCGCTCATCTTCCAAAAAGCACTGACAACAGCCAGAACCGCGATGCCCCCGATCAGGGCGATGATCATCACGGACACACTGACGGGCCCACCCAGCAACTGCAGCACGAACAGTCCAAGCACCACGGATATCAGTGCCATTAGAAGCAACGCCGGCCTCTGCCGCCGGTCGCTGACATGGTGGTCGGTGATCCGGCCCAGCTTGACCATCACCAGGACATAGGCCAGTGGCAGCACGCAAACAAAAAACGCTCCCAGCAGCCCGAACCACATGGTTCCCGGGAATCCAGGCTCGATCGCAGGACTGATCAGCAGCAGGACCAGGACAACGGCCGGTGGCTGGAAAACCTCCGTCAGGACGCGGGCCAAGGTCCGCCACGGACCTGTCACCAGCTGGGGCGGCGTGTGGCCCGCTTCTTCTGTCTTCTGTTCAGTCAAGCAGCAGCGCCGGTTCCTCAAGAATGGCAGCAACATCTGCCATGAAGCGCGCCGACAAGTCGCCGTCGACCACCCGGTGGTCGAAGGAACCGCCAAGGGTGGTAATCCACCGCGGAATCACTTCGCCATCCAGAACCCACGGCTTCTGCTTTATGGTGCCGAAAGCAATGATCGCCACTTCGCCCGGGTTGATGATCGGTGTGCCGGTATCGATTCCCAGTGCACCGATGTTCGTGATGGTCAAAGTACCGCCCTGCATTTCGGCAGGCTGCGTCTTTCCCGCGCGGGCCTTGGTGGCCAGCTCATTGAGCGCCAGGGCAAGTTCCTTGAGGGAAAGGTCCTGGGCGTCCTTGATGTTCGGGACCATGAGGCCGCGCGGGGTAGCTGCGGCGATTCCCAGATTCATGAAGTGCTTGATCTGGATCTCGGCCCCGCCCTTGCCGTCAGCGTCCTCAACCCAGGTGGCGTTGACGCTGGGGTTTCGGGCTGCTGCCCAAATGACGGCCTTGGCCAGGATGAGCAGCGGAGAGACCTTAATGCCGTCAAAATCACGCGAAACCTTGAGCCGCTTGACGAACTCCATGGTCCGGCTGGCGTCGACATCCACAAAGATGCTGACGTGGGGCGCCGAGAAAGCGGATTCCACCATGGCCTTGGCTGTGGCTTTGCGTACGCCCTTGACCGGCACGCGTTCGACCCGCTGCTCCTGCGGCTTCCTCGAGGCGCCCCAGAACGTGTCTGCCTGATCGAGCTCGGCGTCGCGCTGGGCCTGGTAACTGACCAGGTCCTCACGGGTCACTTCACCGCGTTGCCCCGTGGCCACGACATCGGCGAGGTCGATACCAAGGTCACGGGCAAACTTGCGTACCGGCGGCTTGGCCAGAACTTTGTTGACCAAACCGCTGATGGTGCCGCCGAAAGCCGCGCCTCGGGTGGCCGCGGGCTGCTGCGCAGAAGGTTGCGCCGCCGGGGCTGCCGGCGCCTGCTGCAGGGGTTCGACGACGGCGCGGGCCGGCGTCGGGCGCTGCGAAACCGGCGCTTCGGCTGCTTTCGCTGCCAGGACCGCTTGGTTGTCCTGCACGGTTCCTTCAGCGTTTTCGGCGACTCCGGCAGCCTCAACCACAGCGCCGGCGGGGCGTTTGCGGGCACGGCGCTTGACGGCGTCGGCCTTGGGACCCGAACCGACCAGGGGGCCGCCGGCGGGCTGTTCGCCGGCCTCGGCGGTGAGCTTACCGTACAGGGGGGTGAAGGTTTCCTCGGCGACCGCCGCAGGGGCCGGGGCGTCGGGGGCGGCTTGGGCGTCGCCGTCCTGACCTTCCGAGACAGCGATGATCGCCGTTCCCACCTCCACGGTTATGCCTTCTTCCACCAACAGCTCCGTGACCGTGCCGGCAAAGGGCGACGGCAGTTCAACGAGGGACTTGGCGGTCTCGATCTCACAGAGAACGTCGTTGATCGCAACGGTGTCGCCCGGTTTGACCTTCCAGGCAACGACCTCGGCCTCGGTCAGGCCTTCTCCGACGTCCGGCAGGTTGAATTTCTTTACAGTCACAGTGGTCCTCGATTTTCCGGTTACCAGGCCGCGAAGCCGGGCAGGATCAGACGGGTTAGTAGGCCAGGGAGCGGTCTAGGGCTTCGAGGATCTTGTCGATGTCCGGCAGGTAATCCTCTTCCACCTTTGCAACCGGGTAGGGCATGTGGAAACCGCCCACACGGATGACCGGGGCTTCGAGGTGCAGGAACGCCCGCTCGCTGATGCGGGCCGCGATCTCACCACCGATGCCGCCAAAGGTCGGGGCCTCGTGTGCAACGATCAGCCTGCCGGTCTTTTTGACGGAAGCTTCCACAGTGTCAAAGTCCAAGGGTGAGATGGAACGCAGATCGATGACCTCGATACTCCGTCCGTCCTCGACGGCAGCGTTTGCAGCTGCCAACGCCACCGGTACCAGCGGTCCGTACGCGACGATGGTGGCGTCGGAGCCCTCCCGGACAACGTGCGCCTTGAACGGGTCCGCGGAAAGACCCGGGTTCTGGACATCGACCTCACCCTTGAGCCAGTAACGGCGCTTGGGCTCGAAGAAGATCACGGGATCCTGGCACTCTACGGCTTTCTGGATCATCCAGTAGGCGTCGTGGGCGTTGGAAGGAGTGATGATGCGCAGGCCCGCGGTATGTGCGAACAAAGCCTCCGGCGACTCGGAGTGGTGCTCAATGGAACCGATACCTCCGCCGTAGGGAATGCGGATGACAACGGGAACCGTGAGCTTGCCCAGGCTCCGGGCATGGATCTTTGCCAGCTGCGTGGTGATCTGGTTGAAGGCCGGGTACACGAAGCCGTCGAACTGGATCTCGCAAACGGGCGAATATCCGCGAAGGGCCAAGCCGATCGCAGTGCCCACGATCCCGGACTCCGCCAGCGGCGTATCCAGGACGCGGTCGTCACCGAATTCCTTGATGAGGCCGTCAGTGACCCGGTAGACACCACCGAGGTGTCCAATGTCTTCACCCATCAAGAGTGATTTGGGGTTTCCCGTCAGAGTTGCACGGAGACCTTCGTTGATGGCCTTGGCAATGGTCATTGTTGCCATCAGTTGGCTGCCTCCTGGTCGCTTTCAAAGCCGGCAGAGTACTCCTCGAACCAGGCCAATTCCTCTGCAATCAGCGGATGTTGCTCGGCGTAGACGCTGGCGAACGCGTCGCGGATGTCGGGGACTTCCAGCCCGTGGGTGGTGCTGCGTACGTACTTGGCAAGTTCGTCGCCGTCGGCCTTGACCTGCTCGAAGAACGCCTCGTCGGCGAGTCCTTCGGCCCGAAGGTACTTTTCCAGGCGGTCCAGCGGATCCTTCTCGCGCCAGGCAGCCTCTTCGGCCGACTCCCTGTACTTGGTGGGATCATCAGCCGTGGTGTGGGCACCAACCCGGTAGGTGTAAGCCTCGATCAGGACAGGCCCGCGGCCCTCGCGGGCATGTTCCAGGGCCCACTCCGTGACGGCGTGGACCGCGATGACGTCGTTGCCGTCCACCCGGATACCCGGGAACCCGTAACCCTTGGCACGGTTGGCCAGCGGAACCTTGGTCTGGACTTCGGTCGGCACTGAGATGGCCCAGTGGTTGTTCTGGCAGAAGAACACCACGGGCGCGTTGTAAGACGCCGCGAAAACCATGGACTCGTGAACGTCGCCCTCTGAGCTGGCGCCATCTCCGAAGTAGGCGATGACTGCGGCCTTGGGGTCAGACGATTCCGTGGCAGCAGCAGCCTTCTGGTCCCGCTGGATGCCCATGGCGTAGCCGACAGCGTGGAGTGTCTGGGCAGCGAGTACCAGCGTGTACAGGTGGAAGTTGTTCTCGCGGGGATCCCATCCGCCGTTCGATACTCCACGGAACTGCTTCAGCAGCTCTGCGAGGTCCACGTTCCGGACCAACGCAACTCCGTGCTCCCGGTACGTGGGGAAGATGTAGTCCTGCGGCTGGCTTGCGTGCCCGGAACCGATCTGGGCGGCTTCCTGGCCCGTCAAGGGAACCCACAAGGCGAGTTCGCCCTGGCGCTGGAGCGCGGTGGCTTCCTGGTCAAAGCGACGGATCCTGGCCATGTCGGTGTAGAACACCCGGAGTTTCTCGGGGTCGATCCGCTTGGCGTAGTCCGAGAAGATCGGGTCCGAACCCAGCGCCCCGTCGGGTCCGAGCAACTGCACCATTTCCGTAGGTTCGCCTGGTGCGGCTGCTAACGCGGTTGTCGCCGCGAGAGATTCTTCCGTCCCGGGGGGCAGTTGTGTCGAGCCCATTCCGTCTCCTTGCTTTGCCGTGGCAGGTTGCCGGGCAATTCTGTCGCTGGGATATATGCCCGTTCCGGAATGCATTCCGGAACGGGCATATTTTTGGCTTTCGTCCCTTACTTTATCGGCAGTAAGTTCGGTTGGCGCATTTGTTAACCGCTAGGAACCTTGCGGCGCCTTTGTATAACCTGCACAGAGATTCAGGAAACGCGTGTTGGCCTCCACCTCTCCGATGCTGACACGGACGCCCTCATTGGCGAAGGCGCGAACGGACAGTGCCTGCTCTGCCGCCAGGGCCGCAAATTCGGCGCTGTTCTCGCCCAGATTCAACCATATGAAGTTGCCTTGGGCCTCCGGAATGAACCAGCCCAACTCCCGAAGCCCGGCCGTCACGCGGTCCCGTTCATCGACGAGGCTTTGTACCCTTTCCACAACCTGGTCGAAATTCTCAATCGAGGTTACGGCTGCCCTTTCCGCAATTTGTGAAACCGCAAACGGCGTTGCGGTGACCCGGAGGTGTTGGGTAAGCGCCGGGCCGGACACGCTGTATCCAACGCGCAAGCCAGCGAGCCCATGCGCCTTTGAAAAGGTTCGCAAAACCACCACATTGGGGTACTTGCGGTAGAGCTTGATGCCGTCAACGGCCTGGGGGTCGCGGACGAATTCCTGGTAGGCCTCGTCGATAACCACCACCACATTCGGGGGTACTGACTGAATAAAGCGCTCAGTTTCCTCGGCGGTCAGAATCGGCCCGGTGGGGTTGTTGGGCGTGCACAACAGAATCACCTTGGTACGTACGGTAACTGCCGCAGCCATGGTGTCGAGATCGTGCCGGCCGTCCGCCAGAAGAGGAATCTGAACACTGGCAGCGCCCGCCAGGCCTACGCAGATGGGGTACGCCTCGAAGGAACGCCACGCGTAGATCACCTCGTCTGCCTTGCCGTCATCGTTTTGCCCGGCGAACGTCGCAAGGATTTGGTTCAGCGCTCCGAGGCTGCCGGCACCGGTGACGACATCGTCAGCCGGGACGTCCAGAAAGCCTGCAAGGGCGGTCCGAAGCTTCGTTGCCAGCGGATCGGGGTAGCGGTTGATGTCAGTCTGGTCCGCAATCGCCTGCAACACTGCAGGAACCGGAGGCAGCGGATTCTCGTTGGACGACAATTTATAGCTGGTGAGGCCTTCAATTGCTGCCGGTGGTTTACCGGCAGCGTATTTGGGAAGCCTGTCCACGACCGGTCGAGGGAGTACGCCCTCCGGTGCGTTGTCAGTAGTAGTCATGGCTTCAAGCCTACTTGCACCCCTCGCACGGCCGGAGTGATGGAGAAACCGCCCAGCCACGGCACAGGTGAGTGTGAAAGCATGGGGCCATGGGTTCATTCATCATCCGCGTCCTCATCAACGGGCTCGCCCTGTGGGTTGCAACCTGGCTGTTGCAAGGCATGGACATCACAACCAGCGCCACGGAGTCAGCGGCCGCCAATGCGGGACTGACGCAGGGCGCTGACACGGTGGGCATAATTTTGGCGTATTTGTTCATTGGGCTCATTTTTGGAGTGGTCAACGCCTTCGTGCGTCCCTTGGTGAGGCTTCTTTCGCTTCCCGTGACCATCCTGACCCTGGGCCTGTTCACCATCGTCATCAACGCGGCGATGCTGTACCTCACTGCGTGGCTCAGCACTTTCACCCCCGTACACCTGACTTTGGATTCCTTCTTCTGGACAGCCATCCTGGCGTCGATCATCATCAGCATCATCTCCATGGTGGCCGGGCTCATCCCTGGTACCCGTAAGCGGTAGGAATCATCGCGCTCCGGCCGTGGACCGTGATTCGGGAAGGGCAGGTACCTTCAGACTGCCCCTACGATCTGTCCGCGGATCCCGGGTGAGCTTGAACCGGGTAATCTTCGCCGCGCCGCCAACGCCCACGACTCCTGCGAACGCCGCAGTGGATGCAAGCAACGAAGGATCTCCGCTCGCGCTGACCAGCTCGGCTCCTTTCGCATAATTCTCCTGATCGTGCCCGGGGCCCAGGCCCGGATCTTCCCCTTCGGGAGTCTGGACGTGGTCCGTCAGCGTCACTGTCACCCGTTCCTTCGTGTCAGGGTTCATGTGCCCGTCCGTTCCGGGAACCCAATCCTGCACGTGTTCCAGATGCAGGGAGTTGATGCCAGGCTCGGGAACTATGCCTCCAACAGGAGCGCCGGCAGTAAGCACGAATTTGAGGTCGAACTCACTGAGGAACGCCTTGTCCCGGCCAAGGTTCATGGCGTGCACACCGCCCTGGCTATGCCCGACTGCCACCACCTGATCCCCGGCTCCAGCCCCTGCTTCATGCAGGGCCTGCGCGACTGCGGGGATGACCTCCTCGGAGCCATAGCCGACTGCTTCGCCGATTCCCTGGATGTCCAGAGGGTTGGTTGAGGGCGTATGGGGCTGTGTGCCGGGTATCAGGACCATCCATGAGGACGAACCGTCGTTATCAAACTCGATCACCTCAATCTCGCCGTCGTTCCTGGCATAGACCTTCTCGAGACGCCGGAGACTTTCGGCCATGGAAGGCTGCACATCTTCCACGCTTTCGCTGACCTTCGCCACGCTGACGGGACGGGGTTGGAACGCTGCCAGCAACGGTGAACCGAGCACCAGCCCCACCACCGGCTCTGCTTCGAGACCCGGGGTGATCACCAGGTTGAGGATGTCCTCAGTAAGGTCACGTCCCGGTCTGAGGAAGTGGCCCGGGTCCGGGAACATCATTGCCCCGGGCCCAAGGAGATGGAGCCGGGTGTTCAGTGCCTCCGTCGTTGCGTAGTCCCGGTGACTGGCCCGCACGCTTGCGCTGACGTCGCACAGGTCCTGACGCAGGCGTCCTATGTCTTTCCTGCTTTCGGCCACGGCATCGATGGCCAGACAGCCCGAGTCATAGGAGTCGGAGAGATACGGCGTGAGTGCATCCTGAACGCGACGGGCCTCTTCCTCGATGCTCAATAGCTGCCGAACAATGTCATCGAGCCGGTCGGCCCCCCTCACAAGTTCTTCCAGCTGGAAAGAGATCCCGCCAACTCCTCCCCGGATGCTCAGGCTTCCGTCGGCCGGCGGCGGAGAAGGCGTGGGCGCCGCGCCGGCACCCACCGGAGCCGCATCGGCCATCAGTATCCCCTCCCGCTCTGGAGGGAGACGTTCTGTGAGTGCCTCAGCACTACCGCGGCGGCGCCGTCCAAGTTCTCCCGCGCCCGCATAAGGGCAGAAGCATGGATGGCGATCGTGGTCCGGTACTCACGGCCCGCCGGGGACTGCCATTCCTCCAGCTGAATCTTCCGCAGGGAGGCAAGGACGGTATCTGCCTGGTCGACGCAGGTCTTCATTCGCCATGCAAGCCGTTGGACTTCGTGGCTCCGGGAAGCACATTCCGAAGGATCGAAAGCGGGTGGATTGGCTGCAGGCATCACGCCGAGGCTCATGTGGGTTGTACTCCAGTGGTCGTTCTGCTGATCGGTAGCCAAAACGCTACGGACGGGCAGAGGCCGACGGAAGTATCGACGTCGCGTATGTGGATAACCTGACGGGTCGTCCACATAGCCCCGTCATCGACGCCGGCCTCCGCGCCGGGCATGAAAGAATAGGCACCATGGCTGAATCCCCTCGTGTGTCCCTCGCTTCCGAACCTCTGGCTCTTGGCGCCCTTGACGGCCGCTACCGTGCCGCCGTCGCACCCCTCGTGGACTACCTGTCCGAGGCCGCGCTGAACCGCGATCGCGTGCACGTCGAAGTCGAGTGGCTCATCCACCTGACCAGCCAGTCTGTTCTTCCGGGCGCCGGTCCGCTCTCCGACTCCCAGATTGCCCAGCTGCGGGCCATCGTCACCGAATTCGACGCGTCGTCCGTCGCCGAGCTCGCAGAGATCGAAGCCGTTACCGTCCACGACGTGAAGGCTGTCGAGTACTATATCGGCCGCCGGCTGCCCGCCATCGGCATCGAAAACCTGACCGCCATGGTTCACTTCGGCTGCACCTCCGAGGACATCAACAACCTCTCCTACGCTGTTGGAATCAAGGGTGCTGTTGAAGATGTCTGGCTTCCCAATGCCACGGCCTTGGTAAAGCAGATCGAGGCCATGGCCGAGGAAAACCGCTCCGTGCCCATGCTCTCCCGCACGCACGGCCAACCGGCCACGCCCACCACTCTCGGCAAGGAACTGGCGGTCATTGCGCATCGCCTCAACCGCCAGCTCGCACGCATCGCCAAGACCGAATTCCTGGGCAAGATCAACGGCGCCACCGGCACTTACGCCGCCCATGTCGCATCTGTGCCGGGCGCTGACTGGGAAGCTGTCGCCAAGTCCTTCGTGGAAGGACTGGGCCTCACGTGGAACCCGCTCACCACGCAGATCGAAAGCCACGACTGGCAGGCCGAGCTGTACGCCGATATCGCACGCTTCAACCGCATCCTGCACAACGTGTGCACGGACATCTGGAGCTACATCTCCATCGGCTACTTCCGCCAGATCCCGGTGGCCGGAGCCACTGGTTCATCCACCATGCCGCACAAGGTAAACCCGATCCGCTTCGAGAACGCCGAAGCCAACCTGGAAATCTCCAACGGTCTCCTGGACACCCTGGGCGCAACACTGGTCACGTCCCGCTGGCAGCGTGACCTCACGGATTCGTCTTCGCAGCGCAATATCGGTGTCGCGTTCGGCCACTCGCTGCTTGCGATTTCCAACGTCGCCAAGGGTCTCAAGGCCCTCGACGTAGCCGAGGAAGTCCTGGCCGGCGACCTCGACACCAACTGGGAAGTCCTGGGCGAAGCCATCCAGATGGTCATGCGCGCCGAAGCCATCGCCGGAGTCGAAGGCATGGAAAACCCCTACGAACGGCTCAAGGACCTCACGCGCGGCCAGCGGGTGGACGGTGCCCGCATGCAGGAGTTCGTTCAGGGCCTGGGCCTCTCCGCTGAGGCTGAAGCACGTCTGCTCGCCCTGACGCCGGGCAAGTACACGGGCATCGCGGACAAGCTCGTGGACCACCTGAAGTAGCCAAAGGAACGCACAGCGTTCGACGGCGGCGGGCGGGGCTGGGAGCCTTGGCCCGCCGTCGTGGTTTAACCTGCCGCTGACCCTTGGGGCGACACGGCGTGTCGGGTCCTTTCCGGGCCTTCGCGACTGATTGGCTGGAACCAACCGGGCTGCGGCACAGCACGCAGGACACACAGCCCGGATGGAACGCCGGCCAGACGAAACGATGTAAGGAGCGGGGCACCATGAAGCTCCTGTTGATCAGGCACGGACAAACCCCGGGCAATGTTGCGGGCCAGTTGGATACAGCCTTCCCCGGCCCGGGCCTGACGGCACTCGGAGAGCGCCAAGCGGCCGCCCTTCCTGAAGCACTGGCAGACGAAGCCATCGACGCCCTCTACACTTCTACTTTGCTACGCACCCAACGCACTGTTTTGCCGCTGGTCAAGGCCACCGGGCTGCAGGCAACCATCCTGGACGGCGTCCACGAGATCGAAGCCGGCAGCCTGGAAAAGAAGACCGATCACGAGTCGCACATGCGCTACATGAGCACGGTATTCGCCTGGACCGACGGCGACTTGGACGTACGCATGCCCGGGGCGTTCGCGGGGCACGACTTCTTCGCCCGCTTCGACGCCTCCGTGGAGCAAGTGGCGGCCGCCGGGCATCAGACCGCGGTGATTGTCAGCCACGGAGCAGCAATCCGTTGCTGGGCCGGCCGCAGGGCTTCAGACATCGACGCAGTGTTCGCCCGAACGCACCAGTTGCCCAACACCGGAATTGTGGCCCTCGAAGGTGACCCGGCAAGCGGTTGGCGAGTCCTGCACTGGGACCAGATCCCCGTTGGCGGTATGGCACTGACGGACCAAACCTCCGAGGATCCCACAGGCGAGGCACTGTAACGCTGGAGACGGGCAGTATTTCTCCCGACGCTTACGCGCAGGAAACACCACGGTAACCCCGGCTACCTAGGCTTAAGTCGCATAGACACCTCCCCGAAACCCGGCGAATTGAGGCATAAATGCAGACCAACCCACGGCTCAACATCCGGCAGGTCACGTGGGCCAACCCCGTAGGTGCCGACCTTCGAGCCGCGCAGCAGGCAGAACTGGATTCACGTTTCGGAAGCACTGACCACGAACCCGGGCCTCCCCCGTCGGAAGCCGATACCGCAGTCTTTGTGGTGGCTTACGAAAAGTGTTCCGGCCAACCGCTCGGCTGTGGCGGCCTGAGAATGCTGGACGAGAACACGGCAGAGGTAAAGAGGCTCTACGTGGTTCCGTATGCCCGTGGCTCGGGAGTGGCGAGCTCAATCCTTGCCGCGCTCGAAGCCCAGGCACATTCACACGGATTCACGGTGATCGCAGCCGAGGCTGGTTCAGCCCAGTCGGACGGCCGCAGCTTCTACGAAAGCGCGGGCTTTGCGGCCGTGCCCAACTTTGGTCCCTATGTGGGCGTCAACGAGTCATATTGCTATTCCAAGCGCCTGGATTCCCACAGTGCTTCACACACTGCAATGGCGTAAGCGGGACAGTCGCCGGCGCAACATCCAGCATGGAGTTGCGCCGGTTCGATAATCTCGGATTATGGAAAAAGCAGACATCACCTTTCGGACCCGTAAATGGGTTCGGCCCGAGGACCTTAACGCCAACGGCACGCTCTTCGGCGGTAGCCTGCTGAAGTGGATCGATGAAGAGGCCGCGATCTACGCCATCCTTCAACTCGGCAACGGCAGGGCCGTCACCAAGTACATCTCGGAGATCAACTTCGTGAGCTCCGCAGTCCAGGGCGACCTCATCGAGATGGGGCTGACGGCCAAGCACTTCGGCCGCACGTCCTTGACCATGCGGGCCGAGGTGCGGAACATGATCACGCGGCAGGCCATCCTGACCATCGAGGAGATCGTGTTCGTCAACCTCGGAGCTGACGGGCGTCCCCAGCCCCACGGTTACACGGAGATTACCTACGACCGCGACCGGATCCCCACCCACCACCTGACCGAGACGCTCGACGAAGACTGAACCACCCGCCGTCGTGCAGCCTTCAAACTGCAGTTAAACGGGTGCTGGCGGCCGCGAATACGCGGCCGCCAGCTTGTATTTCCGGCGACGGGAGTGAGTGCCGCCGGAACCTGTGGGGCGCTTTAGCGCCGGTCGAACGTCAGCCCGCCGGGCACCTGGAACGTCGGCATGAGTTCGAGCATGCCTACGTTGACGTGGCGGGGCGTTTCGATGGCGTAGTCCAGCGCATTGACGATGTCGTCCGTGGTCAGCGACTCGTAGCCCTCGTAGTAGGTCTGCCAGGCTTCTTCCATGGCCTCGGGCGTGCCGCCGAGGTTGCGGCCGAAGATCTCGGTCTCCACGCGGCCAGGGCAAATTTCGGTAACGCGGATGCGCTTGCCCACGGTGTCGTTCCGGAGCTGGCGGGAAATCTGGTGCACGGCGGCCTTGGTGGCGTGATAGACCGTGTGCCCGTAGAAGTTGTACAGACCAGCGATCGAGCTGATGTTGATGACATGGCCAAGATCGCGCTCCACCATGCCCGGCAGCACCAGCCGGGTGAGCTGCAGCAGGCCGCGAAGGTTCACGTCCACAAGCTCGTCAATGTCTTCCTCGGAGGAATCCAGGATGTTGCCCGGTCGGGAAACACCGGCGCAGTTCACCAGGACATCCACCTTGAGGTCACCGACGACGGCGGCCAGCGCGGCCGTGTCGGTTAGGTCGACTACGTGCGGGATGGCTCCGGTGCGGTCGGCCAGTTCGGCGAGGCGTTCCTCGTTGCGGGCGACGGCGTGGACTGTCAGGCCGCGCTTGGCGAGGCGCTCCGCGATGGCGGCACCCATCCCGGTTGACGCTCCGGTGACGAGGGCGGTGGTGTAGTCGGAAAAAGACATGGTGTCCTCCAGAAGGTGGGGAATCGGTGGGCCGCTGTGCGCCGGACCGGTAAGGCCCGGCGCACAGCCGCTAGGTGGTGGCTAGGCGTCGCGGAGTGGTTCGTGGGCTCGGTCCTTGACCGTGCTGACCGCGATGAGCGTGCCGAGGGCGGTGATGACTGCGTAGAAAGCAGGCATGTAGATGTTGCCGGTGCTGCCGATCAGCCAGGTCATGAGCAGCGGGGCGGTGCCGCCGAACAATGCCGAGGAGATGTTGTAGCCGAGACCGTAAGCCGAGTAGCGGACGCGGGTGGGGAACAGCTCGACGATCAGGATATGGATGACTGCGGTGTGCCCGGCGAAGACGATGGCCATGATGCAGGCGCCGAGGATGGCCAGGCCCATTTCGCCGGTGGCGATGAGGGCGTAGGACGGAATGCCGAGGACAGCCATGGCGATCGCGGAACCAGCGATGACTTTCTTGCGGCCAATGCGGTCGGACAAGGCGCCCATGAACGGGATGGCGATGCAGATGACCACCAGGCTGCAGGCGGTGACGAGGAGTGCCTCACCGATGGTGAAGTTCAGCTGCTTGCCCTTGAGGAACGTCGGCATGTAGGAGAAGAGAACGTAGTAGCCGGAGCCGTTCATCAGCGGGATGAAGAGGGCCAGGAGCATGGCCCGGCGGTGTTCTTTGGACTGGAAGGCTTCCTTGAGGGGGTTCTTGGAGAGGCCGCCCTCTTCCTTGAGCTTCTCGAAGTTCGGGGTGTCGCTGATGGCCTTGCGGATGTACCAACCGATGATGCCCATGGGGATGGCGACCAGGAACGGGATGCGCCAGGCGAACGCACCGAAGCCGCCGCCGTCGATCGCTGCCTGGGTGAGCCACGGCGACATGGAGTAGGCCACCAAAGTACCGGTGAGCAGCGCCGCGAAAGAGGCAATCTGCGCGTAGGAAGTGATGACGCCGCGCTTGCCTTCAGGGGCGTGTTCAGCGAGGAACGTCATGGCGCCGGCAGCTTCGCCACCAACGGAGAAGCCCTGCAGAAGCCGCAGGAGAACCAGCAGGATGGGAGCTGCAACACCGATTGCTGCGTAAGGGGGAAGCAGGCCGATACCGGCGGTGGCGACGCTGATCAGGAGGATGACAAAGACCAGTAGTTTCTGCCTGCCGATCCGGTCGCCAAGATAGCCGCAGACCACTGCGCCGAGGGGACGGACAAAGAAGGAGACCGCGTACCCGGCGAAAACGAAGAGCAGGGCGTTGTCCGGGTTGCCGGGCGCCAGGAAGACCAGGGCCAGAGTCCCTGCCATGAAGGCGAAAATGCCGTTGTCGTACAGTTCCACGAAGATGCCAACGCACCCTGCGGTGACAACCTTGCGGGTTTGGCGGCCCGTGAGCCGCTCATGCTGCACTGGAGCAGCATTGGTGCTTGCGGTCATGACTTTTCCTTACTGGGATGAGCGTAGCAACGCCTACTGGTTGACGACAGGGTTTTAGCTGCATGCCGCAACTGGTAGGTCCTGCCACTGGGGACGGCATCCAATGCCGAGGAGTCCGAAGACGGTGTGGACGGATTCGCGGAGGGTCTCAAGCTGGGCCCGCGAGCGCCTGTGGGCGGCAGTTGCTTCTGCCACTGTGGTTTTCCGAAAACGGACTTTGTCCCCTGGCCTCGCTTGGGCCAGGACATCCAGTCCGGTGCTGGTAACCACTGCGAGGACGGGATATCCGGCGGTGACGCCGCGTCCCCGGTGCAGTACCAGCAGCTCTTCCCTTGAGGGAACCTCGACGGCGCCCACTGGCACGCCGCGGGAAAGGACCTCACCGCTTGAGGTTCTTTCCGGAAGTTCTCCGCCAAGCCGCAGGCCTATGTGGTTGCTGCGGCCGCTGACGGCGTACTCGGAGGTGAAGAGCAGTTCACCGGATTCGCCGAACTCGGCGACGTCCGGCCCGTCGGTCACGTCGACCAACAAGTCTGAACCCATGCCCGGCCTTTCGAGGCCGAGCCGGAAAAGGGGAAGGTCGAAGTACGGCTGGCGTACAGGTGTCACGCTCCGACGGGTGACGAGCGCGGTTCCTTCCTTGAGCTGGCGTCCGAAGCCCACGACGGTGTCCGGGGCGGCGCTGCCAAGCAATGTCTCGGCCTCAATGGAGCCGTGGACGGCCAGGTAGGCACGGAGTCCGCGGTGGATCCCGCGGATGGACACGGATTCGCCCGCACGCACCGAAACGGGTTCCCACTGGCTGCATGCTCGTCCGCCGACGGTCAGGGTAAGGGGCGCGCCGGTCACAGCGATCAGGACATCTGTGTTCGCGGTCATCCGAAAGTCGAGGGCCGTGATCTCCACCAGGGGATCGTTGTCAGGATTTCCGGCCAGGATATTGGCGGCGCGCGCTGAATACTGGTCGAGGGCGCCGTTCACGGGAAGTCCGAAGCGGGGGCCCCGGGTCCTGCCGAGGTCCGTCACCACGGAGTTTCCCGGCTGCTGGATCAGGATCCGGCCGCTCATGGCAGGCGTTCCAATTCCAGCGGTTCCAACTCCCGGCCAACGAAGTCGTTGAAGTCTTCGCTGCGGATCTGCCGGAACCGCAAAATGTCGCCGGGCTTGTACGGGACCAACGGTTCCTTGTGGATGTTCAGCACGGAAAGCGGTGTCTGGCCAATCACGCACCAGCCACCCGGAGCAGCGGCCGGAGCGATGACTGCCTGGCGTCCGGCAACGGACACCGCACCTGCCGGGACGCTGAGCCGGGGATCCTTCAACCGGGGTACAGGCCTGGGGAACGCGGGACCGTCCATCATGGGAGAACCTGCGGGAGCGCCCAGGCATCGTACGGTGTAGGTCTTTTCAGTGTGGAGCCGAATGACTTCTCCGGTTGAAATGCCTTGATGCTCCGCAACGAGTTCCAGGTCCGGACCGAAGTCGCCACCGTAGACCACGGGGACATCGAATTCACGGGGCGCCTGCGCTCCCTCGGCTGCATGGCCGAGCTCCAGCAGCCCCAGCTTGACGAAGGCGCGCACTTGGCGGGCCGAAACCAGGATGGGATCGAATTCCACCAGGACGGAGTCGTAGGTGGGAACGGCACCGTAGAGACCTTCGGCGCCGCAGCTTTCCAGCCAGTCGGCCAAGCGGTGAACTGTGAGCCAGTTGTCTTCGTTTGCTTGAGAGATGGCCACGACACGCAGTGCGGAGTCACCTGACTCGTAAATCTCGGTGGGGGCCACTGTCAGGACGGTCATGTCAGGCCGCCTTCTTCCTGGCATCCATGACCTCGGCCAGCGGGGCGATGCGAACACCGGCGGAGATGAGCTCGGAACGGATCAGGCGGGCCAGTCCGACAGCGCCGGGGTTGTCCCCGTGGAGGAGGACTGTGTCGACGTCGATATCCATGTCAGCGCCGTTGGCGCAGCGGATCTTGCCGTCAACCACCATCCGGAGCGTCCGCTCCACGATGTCGGCGGGATCATGCAGCACAGCACCGGGTTGGCTCCGGGGAACCAATGTCCCGTCTTCCTGGTAGGCGCGGTCAACGATGCCGACAATTGCCACGTCCAGCCCGGCGGCGCGTGCAGCCACAGCCAGTTCGCCTTCCTGGGCCACCACCACGAGTTCGTTGTCCACGCGGGCCGCTGCCTCGGCCACGGCCCGGGCGTAATCGGCCCGGACGGCAACGAGGTTGCCGAGCCGGCCGTGGGGTGCCAAGTGCGTGACCTTGGTGCCGTGGAATGCGGCGAAGCCATTCAGCGCGCCCACTTGGTACACGACGTCGTTCTGAACTTCACCGGCCGAAAGGCCCATGTCCCGCCGACCGAAACCCCGCAGGTCCGGGAAACCCGGATGGGCCCCGATTCCAACTCCACGTCGCACGCATTCGCCAACAGTCGCGGCCATAATGTCCGGATCGCCGGCATGGAACCCGCATGCGATATTGGCGCTTGAGACGATCTCAAGGAGTTCGGAATCGTCGCCAATGGTGTAGGCGCCAAATCCCTCTCCGAGATCCGCTACAAGATCAATTATCGGGTTCACGTGGTTCTCTTTTCGTGGTTTTGCCGTGGAATTGAATTCCAAGGAAACGGCGGGTGATTTCAGGATTCCCCTCCGTTGCCGGATGTTCTTTCCAAAAGTCTCGCACCGGTCAACCACGCGGCACAAAGACCTAATAGTTATCCCGTAATAGCTCTCCGTTATGACCTGCACCACCCTGTACTGTGGCTTGGGTCCCACCGGCCCCGGATAGAATTTCCCTAACGCATGCCACCCGGGGACGTGGCCCTCGAGGAAGGCAGACCAATGGATACGCGCAAGCTCTCATACTTCGTGCAGATCGTTGACTCCGGCAGCATTACCAAGGCTGCTGCGGCGCTCCACGTGGCACAGCCCGCCCTGAGCCAACAGGTATCGGCACTGGAAAACGACCTCAAGCAGCGCCTCCTGATCCGCAGCAAACAGGGCGTTGAGCCTACCGCTGCGGGACACACCCTCTACCGGCACGCGCAGTCGATCCTCCGGCTGGTGGAGCAGGCGCGGCAAGACGTCGCCACCTCCGGCGCAGCACCCTCCGGCCGGGTTTCCATCGCGATTGCGCCCTACAGCATGGCCTCCAGCCTGACGCCGCAGATCATCAGCGAAGTCAGCCGGCGCTATCCGGACATCGTGGTGCACTTGACCGAGATTTTCGGCGGGGTGTTGAGCGAAGCCATCAAGAACGGCCGCCTGGACATGGCACTCATCTACGAGCCCGGAAAGATCCGCGGAGTGCAATTCACCACCATGATCGTGGAAGACCTGCACTTGGTGGTCCATCCGGACCTGGACGTGAACCACGGCGAGGATACGGTCACGCTTGCGGAAGCCAGCAAGGTGGGACTCTTCCTTCCGGAGAAGAACCACACCCTCCGCCAGATCATCGAGAAGGGTCTCGCCGAACAGGACCTGCCCCTCAAATTGGTGGGCGAAGTCGAGTCGGTACCGTCACTGACCCGCCTGATCCGGGCCAACCTGGGTGGCACTGTGTTGCCCAAGTCGGCCGCGGATGCCCTCTTCCCGGACCAGGACTTCAAGGTGTTGCGGATCGTCGAACCCGGGCTGCAGAGCAAGATCGCCCTCTGCACTCCCGACCACGAGCCGCTGTCCGAGGCAGCCTCAGCCGTGCTCATGGTGGTCAAGGAAATGCTGCACCAGCAACTGATCAGGAAGTACGGAACCGACCCCGTGCAACTGCCGGCCCATCCATAACAAAGCCTTATCCGGACAGACGGCTTTGGTCTTATTCAAGACCGTTTTAATTTCCTAAAATCGAATCAGCAAGGAATTCGAAAACAGCTCACGGACACCGCGGGCACGTTCAAAGGAAAAAACGGTGAAAAAGATCAGCACGACCGGATGGGTTTCGAATCCAACCCGTGGAACGATCAGCGCACGAACCGGATTCCACTGCCCGCGGAATGGTTTTTGGCGTCCCATCGGTGGCATCGGTGAACCATTGTTTGTCTTCGAAGGCAGCCTGATGCCCGCACACTCCGGAAACAGCATCGAGTGGCATCTGGTGGATACCCGCCCCGGCCACTCCGGTCTCGACTGAGCGGCGGCCGCAGGGCAGCCGCCGGACCCGGCCACCCGCCGTCGTACTTCCACCGCCGCTGCACCGGACCGCTTAACTCGACCGCACCAAGGCGCCCTGCCCCCGGCAAGGGCGCCTTTTCATGCCCGCGGCCCTGATCGTGCCACAAACCAGTCTTGCCGCAAACCGCTCGTGCCGTAAACGGGCACGCCAAAGGGCCGGCCGCAACGCCACAGACGCGCGACCGGCCCCTTCGCGGAAGATCAGTCCTCTACCAGGAGGCCCTTCTCCTTGAGCTTCTCCGTCAGTCCGCAGAGCTCAATGGTGTTGCCGCCGTCATGGTAGAGCTTGATGAGTTCGCGCTCGTGGTCATCGCGTGCTTGGGACAGCGCAATGACTTCCTCGGCCTCTTCGCGGCGGACCACCACAACGCCGTCAGCGTCGCCGCGGAGGATGTCGCCCGGGTAGATGATTTCGTCGCCGAAGACGATGGGGTGGTTGATCGGGCCGAGGGTTTCCTTGACGGTGCCCTTGATACTGACGCTGCCGGAGAACACGGGAAGGCCGAGTTCAATCAGGTCCTGGGTATCCCGCACGCCGGAATCAGTGACCATGGCAGCGATCCCCTTGGCTTTCATCGCGTTGCCCAGGACATCGCCGAACGTGCCGGCCTCGGCCATTTCCTGCGCGCCGACCAGGACCACATCGCCGGCCTGGGCATAGTGGATGGCGACCTGGAGCATGAGGTTGTCCTGTGGTGCGCAGGCGACAGTGACGGCCGGGCCGCAGAAGGACATGGAACGGTCGATCGGCTTGATCCTGGAGCTCAGCGCGCCGCGGCGGCCCTGTGCTTCGTGGATGGTGGCAGAGGAAAACTTGGCGAGGCGGCTGACGACATCGGCGTCGGGGCGCTCGAACTTGGTCTTGACGTGGATCATTGTCTGGATCTTTCTAGTTGAGGGCGTTGACGGCATCGCGGATCGAGTCCACACCGGCGTTGATGGTCTCCAGCGAGGTAGCGAAGGAGATCCGGAAGTAAGGGCCCAAGCCGTAGGCCGAACCCTGGATGACGGCCACGCGTGCGGCGTCCAACAGGTAGAGCGTGAAGTCCTGGTCGTTCCCGATGACCTTGCCGTCGGGCGCGGTTTTGCCGATTACGCCTGAGCAATTCACGTACGCGTAGAAGGCGCCTTCGGCCGGCGCAACGGACAGGCCGTTGATGGCGTTGAGGCCCTCGACGGCGGCGTCCCGGCGTTTGCGGTAGACCTCCACCGAGTCACGGACGAAGGACTGGTCACCGTTCAGCGCCGCGACTGCTGCGGCCTGGCTGATGGACGACGGGCACGACGACGTCTGCGACTGCAGTTTGTTCATGGCCGCAATCAGGGGTACTGGACCCACTCCGTAGCCGAGCCGCCAACCGGTCATGGCATAGGCCTTGGAAACTCCGTTGACCAACAGGACGCGGTCCTTGAGCGCCGGGACGGCTGTGACCAGGCTGGTCACGCGGCCGTCGCCGAAGTGGACTTCGTCGTAGATCTCGTCGGTGAGGATGAAGACGTGCGGATTCTTCCCGAGGACCTCCCCGAGCTCCTGCAGTTCCTCACGCGTGTAGACGGCCCCGGTCGGGTTGGACGGAGCGTTGAGGATGAGCCACTTGGTTTTGGGTGTGATGGCCGCCTCCAGTGCGGCCGGTGTGAGCTTGAAGCCCGTATCCTCGCCGCACGGGACAATCACCGGAGTGCCGTCATTGGCCAGGACCATGTCCGGGTAGGAAACCCAGTACGGCGCGGGGACGATCACTTCGTCGCCCTGGTTGAGCGATGCCATCAGTGCCACGTAAAGGACCTGCTTCGCTCCGCCACCGATGGTGAGCTGCTTGGCGTCGTAGCGATGTCCGGCGTCCCGCTCGATCTTGTTCAGGATGGCGGCCTGCAGCTCAGGGGTGCCAGTGACCGACGTGTACTTCGTCTCGCCGGCGTTGATTGCCTTGATGGCGGCGGCCTTGATGTGGTCAGGGGTGTCGAAATCCGGCTCGCCGACCGTGAGGTCGATGATTTGGACGCCTTCGGCTTTCAGTTCGCGGACGCGGGCGGCAGCGGCGACGCTGGCTGAGGCCTTGATGCGGCTGACCCTCGACGCCGGCAGGAACTCGGACATGTCTCCTCCAGGAATGTGGAACCCGGGACGCGCGGATTCGCGGATCCCTTTTTCGAGACTAAGGACTGAAAGGGGGCTCTGGATAAGACCTAATGTGCGTGGATCTATAAGGGACCCTTATGACCGAAGGCGGCACCACACCCATGCACTTTGCTTATGGGTTCACGCGGTTTTGGTATTTCCGCGGCTTGCTGGACTCCGCCTAGATTCGAAGGGTTGGAAGTGTCCGCGCAGCGCCCGTTCCGTGACCGAAAGGTAGCCCATGCCAACCCATACCCGGTCAACCACAGCCCGGTACTCATACCGCGCCCGTGCACCACGAACCGAGGCTCCGACTCACGTGGAACGCGCCAAACTCGTGCATGCACTGGCCCTGCACCGGCAACTCCTGAGCCATGCTTCCAGCGCTATCCGCAACCTCACCGCCGCCAGGAACGAGTTGATTGCGCAAGCCATGGAAGACGGGTTGGGGTTCGCGACCATTTCCGCAGCGACTGGCGAGAATCTCCGCACCGTCCGAACCATCGCTTTGGCTTATGACGATCTCCATCCGAGCGGACTTCCCCGGCAAGCCCAGTTGGCTGCGTTGAAGACCAAAAGCCATGAGCTTCGTGCGGCCGAGAGGCACCGCGAACAGATCACGGAGCGGCGGGAAGCCCTGATTGTGATGGCACTCCGAAACCACGTTTGTGATGATCTGGAACTCGCGTCACTGACAGGGCTCACCCCGGACCATATCCGCCGGGCAACCCGAGGAATCGCACGCCCGGCCTAGTACGCCCGGGCCTGGGCCTCCCCGCCTGCCGTCCCCGCCTGCCGTCCCCGGCTGGGCACCCGTTGAACCCAACCCCGGCGGAGGGTAGAACGGGTACATGACCAACGACGTGAACTCCTGGATGGACCGGTACGAACGCGCGTGGACCTCGAACGAGCCTGACGATATCCGGGCGCTCTTCACCGAGGACGCCACCTACTTCGACAAGCCCAACACGGAGAAACCGTGGAATGGCCACGAAGAGATCGTCAAGGCGTGGGCGGACGCAGGCGACAAGCCTGAGGACTGGACCTTCGAATGGACACTCCTGGGGCAGGACGGCGATACCGCTTTCGTCCAAGGCGTGACCACATACCTCAACGGTGAGCCCACCTATGACAACCTCTGGGTGATCCGTTTCGCCGACGACGGCCGCGCCCGTGAATTCACCGAGTGGTACATGGCGCGCAAGTAGCTCAGGATCGGTCAGCGGGGCGGATCAGCACATTCTTTTGGATCTGGCTCCAGCCTTGGTACTTCGCTTGGCCGGCGTCGACGTCATCGTTGATGAGCTTCGCTTGTGAACCGTCAAACACAGTGAGGGTGAGGATCTCCTCACCTGTGGCAACCGCCGCGCAGCCTGCCCTCCATCGCTCCGGGAGTCCGACCGGCACCGCATACAGGCAAGCGGATCCGCCTGTCTTGCTCTTGGCCCCGTAGTACTTCACGTCATCATGGGTAGCCAACAAACGGGCCGACCCCGGCTCGACCTCAAGATCCACTCCTGTGAGGCTCACGGGCTCCGGAAGCTGGTCCTCTGCCGTCGCTTCCCTGGCCAGGACGTCCGGACCTGTTGGCGACGAACAACCGGCCAGCCCCAACGCGGCAACAACGGCAACTACAGCGACAACACGACGTTTCATGGCTCTGCCCCCTCAGGCTCCCGTGCCGTCCAGCCTAGCCCACCCCCTCTGGTCCAGTAGCTGTCAGTAACTGTCGCGCTCCGCCGCTTCGGGCACGGGGATGAACGTCTTGGCAAACCTCTCCGACTCGCGGGCCAGCACCGCCACATCGGCACCGACCAGCACAAAGGAGGCACCGGCGTCGAGATAGGCACGGGCGGTATCAGGGTTGAAGGCGTTCACGCCGGCAGGCTTGCCGGCCGCCTTAGCGGCTTCCAGGCAATGCTCGACGACGGCCCTCACCAAGGGATTCTCCTGCTGTCCCAGCAGGCCCATGGACGCGGCGAGGTCCGAGGGGCCGAGGAAGATGCCATCCACGCCGTCGACGGCCAGGATCTCCTCCACGGCCGAGGCCGCAGCCTCGGATTCGATCTGGACCGTGAGGCTGATGGACTCGGAAGCAGCAGCCAGGTAGTCCGGGACACGGTTCCACCGTGAAGCCCGGGCCAGTGCCGAGCCAACCCCGCGAACACCATGCGGCGGGTACCGGACAGCAGCAACCGCAGAGGCTGCCTCAAACGCAGAGTTCACCATGGGGATCAGCAGGTTCTGCACGCCGAGGTCCAGGTACTGCTTGATGACCACGGTGTCATTGACCGGTGGCCGGACCATGGCCTGCACGGGGTAACCGCTGACGGCGTGGAGCTGGGCAAGGATCGATTCGAGGCCGTTGGGACTGTGCTCCGCGTCGATCAACACCCAGTCCAGACCTGAACCGGCGCAGATTTCCGCCACCAGCGGGCTACCGGAGCAGACCCACATCCCGGCCAAGGGGCGACCCGCGTCCGAGAGGGCCGAATAGAAGGTGGGGCTCAGCTGAAGTGACATGTCACAACTCCCAACGGTCCGTAATCCGCGTGCACGGTATCACCTTTGTACACCCACAGGGGGCGGGTAAACGAGCCCGCCAGGATGATATCTCCGGCCTTCATCGAATCCCCGTGCGCGGCGATCTTGTTGGCCAGCCAGTGCACTCCATTGGCCGGGTGGTCGAGCACGCCGGCCGCGACTCCGGTCTCCTCGACGGTCTGGTTCTTGTACAGGATCGCGGACACCCAGCGGAGGTCGACGGTGTCAGGCCGCACCGGTCGTCCGCCCACCACCATGGCCCCCATCGCGGCGTTGTCGGAGATGGTGTCCACGATGGTCCGGCCCTCCATTTCGATCCTGGAGTCCAGGATTTCGAGGGCCGGAACCACGTAGTCGGTGGCATTGAGGACATCGAAAATAGTGCAGCCGGGCCCCTTGAGGCCGGACTTCAGCACGAAGGCCAGCTCCACCTCCACCCGTGGATGGGTGTACTTGTCCCACTCCACGGAACAGCCGGTCTCCAGGATCATGTCGTCGAAAATGGCGCCGTAGTCGGGCTCGGTGATGCCGGTGGCAGCTTGCATGGCTTTGGACGTGAGGCCGATCTTGCGCCCCACCAACGTGCGTCCGGCTTCCTCGTTCCGCCGCATCCATAGCTGCTGCACGGCGTAGGAGTCCTCCACCGTCATGTCGGGGTAGCGCGCGGTCAGGCGCGGGACCGGTTTACGGTTCCGGCCGGCTTCGAGGAGCTCGTCGGCAATGGCTTCGATCGTCTTCGCGTCCAACATGGCCTAGACCTGGGCTCCCAGCTTGAAGCCCTCCGCCGTATCTGAAGCGCCCTCGGGCCGGGTGTAGGAGAAGCCGTCGGCGCCGACAGTGACGGCCATTTCGGACTTGTCTTCGCGCTCGATAATGGGCTGCGGGTTGCCGTCGAGGTCCAGGACCAGGGAGGCCTCGGTGTACCAGGACGGGACCACGGGGTTGCCCCACCAGTCGCGGCGCTGGTTGTCGTGGACGTCCCAGGTGACGGTGGGGTTGTCGGGATCGCCGGTGTAGTAGTCCTGCGTGTAGATCTCCACGCGGTGGCCGTCCGGGTCAAGGATGTAGAGGTAGAACGCGTTGGACACACCGTGGCGTCCGGGACCGCGTTCGATCCGGTCCGAGATGCGCAGGGCACCCATCTTGTCGCAGATCTGGATGATGTTGTGCTTCTCGTGCGTGGAGAACGCGATGTGGTGCAGGCGGGGTCCGTTGCCGCCGGTCAGGGCGGTATCGTGCACGGTCTGCTTGCGGTGCATCCACGCGGCGTAAGTGACGCCGTCGGAATCCTTGATGTCCTCGGAAACGCGGAAGCCGAGGTCCTCCAGGTACTTGCGGCCGCGGGGAACGTCCGGGGTGACCTGGTTGAAGTGGTCCAGGCGGACCAGTTCCCCGGCGGAATAGAGGTCGTAGCGCTGGGTGAGGCGTTCGACGTGCTCGACGTCGTAGAAGAACTCGTACGGGAAGCCCAGCGGATCCTCCACGCGGACGGAGTCGCCCACGCCCTTTGTGAAGCCCTCCTTGCGGCGCTCAACGCGGCAACCCAGCTCGCGGTAGTAGGCCTCGGCGGCGTCGACCTCGGCCGGGGACTTCACACGGTAGGCGAAGGCAGCAGCTGCGGCGACCGGGCCCTTGCGGAGGACCAGGTTGTGGTGGATGAACTCCTCGAAGGAGCGCAGGTAGATGGTGTTCTCGTCCTCTTCGGTGACGTGCAGGCCCAGCAGGTCCACGTAGAACGCGCGGGACTTCTCCAGGTCCGTGACTACGAGTTCCAGGTACGCGCAGCGGACGATATCCGGAGCCGGGACTGTGGGAGTGGGGATGGGGCCGGTGAATGGGTTGCTCATGGGATTCTCTCTTCGTTGAAAGGGGTCATTTGGATGGATTTTTTGTACAGGTACGGCCCTCTAGAACGGGTTTTAGGGGCGTTATCTGTACAAAAACTCCGAGTTAGGCGCCGAATTTGGGTGTGTGGACCGAACCGAGCGTGATGTGCACGGCCTGCTGGTCGGTGTAGAAGTCGATGGAACGGTAGCCGCCCTCGTGGCCTAGGCCGGAAGCTTTGACGCCGCCGAACGGGGTGCGGAGGTCGCGGACGTTGTGGCTGTTGAGCCAGACCATCCCGGCTTCGACGTTCTGGGAGAAGTTGTGGGCCCGGGTCAGGTTCTGGGTCCAGATGTAGGCCGCCAGGCCGTACTTGGTGTTGTTCGCCAAGGCGAGGGCTTCGTCGTCGTTCTCGAAGGGCGTGATGGCCACGACGGGACCGAAGATTTCCTCCTGGAAGATCCGCGCGTCAGGCGCGACGTCGGCAAACACCGTGGGTGCGATGTAGTTGCCTTCAGGCAGGTGGTCGGGCCTGCCGCCACCGGCCAGGAGCCGGCCTTCGGACTTGCCGATCTCCACGTACGATGCCACCTTGTCGTAGTGCTCCGGGTGGACGAGTGCGCCGACCTGGGTCTTGGGGTCGTGGGGATCGCCCACCACGATGTTCTTGGCCCGGGCGGCGTATTTTTCACAGAATTCGTCGTAGATGGCCCGCTCAACCAGGATGCGGGAGCCGGCGGTGCAGCGTTCGCCGTTGAGGGAGAACACCCCGAACAGTGCCGAGTCGATCGCAGCCTCCAGATCGGCGTCGGCGAACACGACGCACGGGGACTTGCCGCCGAGCTCCATGGACAGGCCTTTGAGGTTGGCTGCAGCGTTGCGGAAGATCGTCTGGCCCGTGGTGGTCTCGCCGGTGAAGGAAATCAGCGGCACGTCCGGGTGCTTCACCAGTGCATCGCCGGCTTCCTCGCCCAGGCCGTTCACCAGGTTGAACACGCCGTCGGGCAGGCCGGCGTCCTTGAAAATCTGCGCCCACAGCGACGCAGAGAGCGGGGTGAACTCGGCAGGCTTGAGGACCACGGTGTTGCCCGTTGCCAAAGCCGGGGCGAGCTTCCAGGACTCCAGCATGAAGGGCGTGTTCCACGGCGTGATGAGGCCTGCGACGCCGATCGGCTTGCGGTTCACGTAGTTGATCTGCGAGCCCGGAACCTTCATGGCGTCATCGAACTGGGCCACGATCAGGTCCGCGAAGAAGCGGAAGTTCTCGGCAGCCCGGAGCGCTTGGCCCTTGGCCTGTGTGATCGGCAGGCCGGTATCGAACGTCTCCAGCTCGGCGAGTCGTGCTTCCTGCGCTTCAACGGCGTCGGCGATCTTGTTCAGGACACGGGCACGTTCGCGCGGCTTCATCTTCGGCCACGGGCCGTTCTTGAAGGCTTCGCGGGCGGCGGCCACGGCGAGGTCGATGTCTTCCTTCTGGCCGGCAGCCGCGGTGGCGTAATTGCCGTTGGAGACCGGATCCAGGACGTCGAAGGTCTTACCGGACACGGAGTCAACGAACTCGCCGTTGATGAAGTGCTGGATATGGGTGGGCAGGTTTTCGGGAATGTAATGCTTGTTGGTTTCTACCGAGGTCGTCATCGTTGTCTTCCTTTTCTTCCAACGCGGGGTCACTTATGGCCCATTCGAGGTGGGTTTATGGGCCATAAGTGACCCCGGGTCGCTTTTAGGTGGTGGTGGAGAGGTATGCGTCGAGGGTGGCGGCGCGGTGTTGGCGGGCTGCTTTTTCGATGGTGTCGGCGTCTGCTCCGGACTCGATGAGCTGCAGCAGTGCTTCGTGTTCGCGGACTGATTCCTGGGCGCGGCCGGGGACGAACCGGAACGTGGAGGACCTCAACGAGGCCAACCGGTTCCAGCCCCGGTGGACCAGGTCGAGGATGTGCGGGTTCGGGCAGTGTTCAAAGAGGACACTGTGGAAGTCCTGGTTCAAAGCCGTGAAGCGGACGGGATCGAAGTGTTCCAGGCACTCACGCATCTCTTCGTTCACAGCACGTGCCCGGGCAATCGCAACCGAATCGATCAGCGGAGCCGACAATGCCGTGGCGGCACCTTCCACGATGCTCAAGGTCTGCATCGTGTAGAGGTATTCGGTGGGATCGATCCCGGAGACCGTGGCTCCCACGTTCCGTTCGAACTTCACCAATCCTTCGGCCTCCAACCGGCGGATCGCCTCCCGGACCGGGACCACGCTGAAGCCCAGGTCTTCGGCGATCTTTGCGAGCACCAGCCGGTAACCCGGCGTGTAGGTCCCCTCGACGATCCGCGCTTTGACGGCGGTATAGGCCTGCTGGGACTTGCTTTGGGCAGCACTTTCGACGGCGGTTTCAGTCACTGTGGGCTCCTTCCGCGGCATGCCGGTGGGCTGACCATTCCTGGTAGCGGGCCTGCCATTCGGCGTTCATCGGATACAGCCCATCAACGCTGTTGCCTTCCTGGACCATCTGGAAGATGAACGTCTCTTCCTTTTCCTGCTGGATGCAGTCGTCCACGAGTTCCTCGGCGATGGCCGGCGGGATCACCAGGATTCCGTCCGAGTCGGCCACGATGATGTCACCGGGCTGGACGGTGGCTCCCCCGCAGGCGATGGTGATATCTGTGTCCCACGGGATGTGCCGGCGTCCGAGGACTGCCGGGTGCGGATTGGCGAAGTACGTGGGCATCTTCAGGTCAGCGACTGCCGAGTAGTCGCGGACGCCGCCGTCGGTAATGATTGCAGCGGCCCCGCGGACCTGGGCACGCAGCGCCAGGATGTCCCCGACTGTGCCGGTGCCTTTCTCGCCGCGGGCTTCCATCACCAGGATTTCGCCTTCGTTCACGGAGTCGATCGCGCGCTTCTGGGCGTTGAAGCCGCCGCCGTGGGTCTTGAAGAGGTCCTCGCGGTTGGGCACGTAGCGCAGGGTCCGGGCCAGGCCCACCACTTTGCGGTCGGGTCGGGTGGCCTGCAGTCCGTCAATGCTCACGTTGTTGAGTCCGCGCTTGCGCAGCTGGGACGAAAGGGTGGCGGTGGCAACAGACTCGAGTTTTGATTTCAGTTCCGGTGTCAGCACACTCGCGGCAGCCGCCGGTTCCGAAGCCTGAAGTCCGGCGGCTTCGCGCGATCCGTACGCCTCTTCCCGCTGCATGTCATCAGCCTTGGGCCGGGCACCAAAGTCCGCCAACGGCGTCGTACCTTCCGTGACTCTGGTGGTCAGGCGGCCGCTGCTGAACCCACCGCCGGTGACCTCAATTTCGACGACGTCACCGGGCTTGGCAACGGAGGCGCCGGCGGGGGTGCCGGTGAGGATGAGGTCGCCCTCTTCGAGCGTGAGCAGCTGGGAAAGGTCCGCGACGAGCTGCCCGAACGGGAAGAGCAGGTCCTCGGTGGTGTCGTCCTGGACCAACTCGCCGTTGTGCCAGGTGCGGATGGTTAGGGCAGCGGGATCAACGGCGTCGGCAGGGATCAGCGCCGGGCCAACGGGGGTAAATCCGTCGCCGCCCTTGGACCGGACATTGGAGCCCTTGTCCGCGTAGCGGAGGTCGTAGACGCCGAGGTCGTTGGACGCGGTCACCCACTCGACGTGGCTCCATGCATCCTCAAGGCCGACACGACGGGCGGACTTGCCGATGATAAGCGCGATCTCGCCCTCGTAGCCCAGCAATTCACAACCTGCCGGACGTTCAACAATGCCGGGGGCCTCAGCCGAACCGAGCGCCAAGGACGAGGAAGGCTTCAGGAAGTACGACGGCTGCTGCGGGGTACGTCCACGCTGCGCGGCACGGCTGGGGTAATTGATGTGGACCGCAATGACCTTGCGCGTCCGGGCCAGCATGTCCTGGCTGACTTCCTCGGTCCGGAACTCCAGTGTCACGGCGCCTCCTCCTGATAATTATCTGATCGCCCCAGTTATCGAGTACGAAATCGTATACGAAAACTATGACGCGTTAATGTGATGCCCGTCAACCCCCTCCATGAGGCTGAGTCCCGCGGGAGGGGGAACACTGCGGGGAGAAGGATGCGGCGAAGCCCTGGCGTGAGAACTGATGAACACTACAAAGTGTCGTCGGCCTCCCGTAGGGTACCCGCATGGACATCATCCTCGTACCGGGTTTTTGGTTGGACGCATCGTCGTGGGATGGGGTGACGCCGGCCCTGGTGGAAGCAGGGCATCGGGTCCATCCGCTCACTTTGCCAGGCTTGGAATCGGCGGACGCACCCCGGGCGGGCATCGGCCTTCGAACACACATCGATGCCGTCGTGGACAAGGTGGATTCGCTGGACGGGAAAGTGGTCCTGGTGGGTCACTCGGGCGGGGGCGCCATTATTCATGGCGTGGCTGACGCCCGTCCGGACCGCATAGCCCGGGCCATCTATGTGGACAGCGGGCCGCTGGGTGAGGGCGGGGTCATCAATGATGAACTACCGGACGACGGCGACGGGATACCCCTCCCGCCGTGGGAAGCATTTGAAGATGAGGATCTCGTGGACCTCACCGACGAGCTGAAAGCAGTCTTCCGCGCCCGGGCGATTCCCGAACCCAAGGGCGTCGCCTTCGACCAGCAACACCTCACGAACACTGCCCGCTACGACGTCCCCGCAACGATCATCGCGTGCGAGTTTCCATCGTCACTGCTCAAGGAGTGGATGGACGCCGGGCATCCGTTCACGGCCGAACCAGCCCGGATCCGGGACGTTGACTACGTGGATCTGCCCACGGGGCACTGGCCCCAGTTCACCAAACCCGGCGAACTGGGCCAGGCCATCCTGACGGCCGTCAACCACAGCGGTTAACGGACTGCAGCTACTAGTGGCGGGGTGGCGTGTTGGTTGCCGGGCCTTCCGGCGCCGCGCCGCCCTCATCGGTCCAGTCCGTACCTGTGGTGTCGTCGAGGGCGGGATCGGACACGACGTCCGAGGCTACGGCAGGAGCAGGAGCCGCCACGGGAACTGTGGCCGCCTTGGTCTCCTCGCCGCCAGTGGAGTCCGCCCGATCACCGGACGTGGATGAGTTGTGTCCAGGGAACATGGTTTCCGCCTTCTCCATTAGCTTCTTGCCGGCTTCATACAGATTTTCCAGAATGTCCGGAACGGTCTCCTGGACTGTCTCTGCAGCCTGGTGGACGTTCTCCTGGACCTCTGGGTTCTTCAGGACTTTCTCGGTGCCTCCGCGGACCCGCCGGTACACTTCCGGCCAGGACTTTGACCCCCACACGTAGCCAACAGCCACGCCGACGGCGAACAATGCTTTACCTTTCACGGCACTCACTCCTTCAGAGGTGTTCTTATTCGACCCTAGTCCCGCTCCACGCGCCCTGTCACCTGCCAATAGTCCGGCCCCCAATGACCGGGCCATGTAATGGCCTGCACTCAGCTGGTCCCATCGCCTTGGTGAAAAGCAAAGATTGGTCCGTGCGAATTGTCATTTACTGGAACAAAGGGATCGAGGGGCGCCTCGATATTCCGGGAGTGACGCAAGGTCATTGCCGGCAAGCACCGGGAAAAGCAGGACTTTACCGGGTGGCGAAGAGCCGGATTGCGCACCTTCCACGGCCGGAGAACGCAACCACGCCGGGAACCCCACCGGGACTGCCCCGCATGGCTGGTCAAAGCACCATTCGCAGCACTTCCGGCTTCCCGGCCATGACAAGTAGATAGTCAGGTTACTTGCTACTTGTGCCGCGAGCGGCTAGCGTTGCATATGTAGTACCAAGTCCGACCCATTGGCAGGAGTGCTTTATTGGCTGGATATAACAAATACATCGGAGTCGAATGAGCAATTCCTCTCCTTACATTCCATAGGGCCTCCGGGGCCCCATTGCGATGCCCGCACCGCAGCATCGGCCCCCGGTGAACTTACTCGCTTAATCGCGTCCGTGGAATTTCCATCGACATGAAAGTAGGAACAAAAATGGGTTTCTTTGGTTTTCTTCTGCTCGGCCTTTTGGCCGGCGCTATCGCTAAACTTATTCTCCCCGGCCGCCAGGGTGGTGGCTGGTTCATCACGCTCATCCTCGGCGTCGTCGGCGCCCTCCTGGGTGGTTGGATCGGTGGCCTGATCTTCAACACGGGCCTGCAGGAATTCTTCTCCCTGACAACCTGGCTCCTGGCCATCGGCGGCTCGATCATCGTGCTGCTGATCTACGGCCTCGTTACCAACCGCAGGGCTACCCATGGCTAATAACCAGGACCGCGATGCCAACGGTGAAGAACTCGACGGCCAGTACACCGAGGGGGATTACGGAGACGCAGGAGCGTCGCCGGAAACCCTGAAGGAAGGTGCCGGCGGAGACTACACCGAGGGTGACTACGCCGAGTCGACTGTGCCTTCAGCAGATGCCGAACTCGACGCCAAGAACACGGAAGACACCCCGGCTGACCGGCCGTTCTCGTCCGAACCGGATGAAGAAGCAGGCTCAGGCCGGCCGTAGTGGCTCCCGCCTCGTGAATAACTGAATCAACGCAAGAACCCGGAGGACTGCATTGCAGCCTCCGGGTTCTTGCGTTGGCGAAAGGCGCTGATATTTTCAGGCATGGATTGTCGGGGCATGTGCGGACAGGGCCGCGTAGCGTCGTTCCCAAGGAATGGAGGCAACTGTGCAGGAGTGGAACCGGGCCATGGCCATCATCGAGCAGGATCTGGTCGCGACCGCGGAGGTCAGCGAGCTGGCCAAGGCCGCACTGACCTCCGAATACCACTTCAGGAGGATGTTCTCCTCACTGGCAGGGATACCCATCTCCGAGTACATCCGACGACGCCGCCTCACCGCAGCGACGGCGGAAATCCTGGAAGGCGCAACCGTGCTGGACGTTGCCGTCCGCTACGGATACGGGTCGGCCGAGGCGTTCACGCGGGCCTTCAAGGCAATGCATGGGCTGACACCCTCAGAGGCCCGGCGTCCCGGAGCGGTACTCCATTCCCAACCTCAACTGAGGTTCCATCTCCGCGTTGAAGGGAATACCGATATGAAACACCGCATAGTGGATAAGGGAGCTTTCCACTTGATTGGCTTGAAGGCCCGCGTACCGCTCGTACACTCGGGGCCCAACCAGGCGATCATCGACTTCCAGCGAAGCCTGGACCCTGCACTGACGGCCAGGTTGCTTGAGTTGGCTGACACGGACCCCTCTGGTCCACTGTCTGTCACCGACAACGTCAATGAGCAGCGGACCGAAGGAAGCGAGCTGGACTACTGGCATGCCGTGGCCTGCACCAAGGCAGCTCCGGAAGGCCTTGATTCCTTGGGGGTCCCCGCCGGACAGTGGGTAGTCTTCGAAGCCGAAGGAAAGTTCCCCGAGGTTCTTCAGAGTATGTGGGCGGACGCCGCCACTGAGTGGTTCCCGGCCAACCCGTACCGATGGGCGCCGGGACCCGAAATGCTCAGTGTCCAGGTGGAGGCAGGCGGAACACACGGCCGTGGCCAACTGTGGATTCCCGTGGAAAGGGATACCGCAGGTTCTGCCCCGGCCTAGAGCCCCTTGCCTCCCGTCACGGGCAGTACTGCACCGGAAATGTAGGATCCCTCGTCGGAGGCAAGCAGGACGTATGCAGGAGCCAGCTCCGCGGGTTGTCCGGCACGGCCCAAGGGCGTGTCCTGACCAAATGAGGGCAACTTGTCCGGCCACTCGGTGGCGGGGATCAACGGAGTCCAAATGGGACCGGGCGCCACAGCGTTGACGCGGATTCCCTTGGGTCCGAGTTCCTCGGCCATGGCCTTGGTAAAGGCCACCTGGGCAGCCTTGGTCATGGCGTAATCCACCAGTTGCGCCGAGGGATTGAAAGCTTGGATGGATGCGGTCACGATGATCGACGCTCCGGGGCGGAGGTGGGGAATAGCCGCTTGTGCCGTCCAGATGAGGGAGTACAGGTTGGTCTTGAAGACGCGGTCGAACTCCTCAGTGGGGATCGTTTCCAGGCCCTCCCTGTTCTTTTGGTAGGCCGCGTTCAGCACTACGACGTTGAGGCCGCCGAGCTCCTGAACAGTGCGTTCCACGATTTCGGCGGCAAAGCCTTCGTCCCGCGCGTCGCCGGGCAGCAGGAGGACCCGGGCACCGCACTCGCGGATCCATTCCGCCGTCGATTGCGCGTCTTCTTCCTCTTCCGGGAGGTAGCTGATGGCTACATCGGCACCTTCCCGCGCGTAGGCGATGGCCACTGCGGCACCGATACCGGAGTCCCCACCGGTTATGAGCGCCGTCTTGCCCTGCAGCCGGCCGTGCCCAACGTAGCTTTTTTCGCCGTGGTCGGGCTGTGGGTCAAGGGGCTTGGTCAGGCCTGGCTGTTGCTGCTCCTGGCGGGGAAATTTATCCCCGTAATAGCCGCTCCGGGGATCCGAGGGCGCGGAGGCGAGGCGATGCCCGCCTGCTTCCGGGTCGTCATTCCGGCGTGGATGGTCGTGAGTCATGATTCTGCCCCTCTCAGGTAGCCTGCTCGCAGGATTCACCGAACCGGTGTTCCATCGCACGGTTTGGTTCATCGCACGGTTTGTTGGACCTGTACCCACCACCCGGGCCCCTAAACCGTGCTCGGCTCCCTTGGCAGGACCCACCGGAAATCGCTAGGTCCGGAGGGACTTGGCCTTGACCATCAGGAAGAGCCCGTAGGCAATCAGCCCGACGGCGACGGCGGCCAGCAAGTACGGCCCATATGGCTGCTCCCGCAGCGCCTTCAGGCTTCCATCCAGGCCGGTTGATTGCTCCGGTTGGGCACGTATGGCGGCGATGACCACCAGCAGGCCGACCAGGAACAGGGCAATGCCTTTCGCTATGTAGCCCACCACGCCCACGCCGACCTGGAACTTGCGGACGGCCTCCTCCGAGGACAACGAGATGTCCCGTTTGAACGTTTGCCGGAAGCCGCGCACGGCGAACACGATGCCCGTGATGGCGATGCCTGCACCGATCGCGACCAGCAGGAACACCCCGAAGGGAGCACTCAGGAGGGTGAGGGTGAAATCGCTGCTGGACTCGCGGCTGTTTTTGCCCTGGCCCATGATGAACGAGACGATCGTCGCCGCCAAGGCCGCGAACACGAGCGCCTGGCCTGCGGCGGACAGTCTTTTGGTGAGCTTCTTGCTGGAGGTCCGTTCCCCAAGGATGGCGTTACCCAGTTGCCACAACGCCAGCGCCGCGCAGGCACCGAAGCAGGCCCAGAGGAGCACCGGACCCACAGGTTGGCTGGCCAGCGAGGCCACCGCTCCTGACACATCGGCTTCGCCACCGCGCCCGAACGCCAGCTGGAGGGCGATGACTCCGATGAGGACGTGCAGCAGCCCGCTGACGGCGTACCCGGCACGCGCAACGATCTCGAAGGTCCGCGAGTTTGAGGCCTCTTCGGCCGCATCGGCGGCCTTCCTCATCTCCTCTTTAATGACAAGCCTCCTTAGTTTCCGATGGACACCATCGTCCCACCCGCACCCCGTGAATGCCACGGCATTAACGACGACGGGCAGGCACCTGGGTGCCTGCCCGTAGAAAAACCAAAAAGATCCTAGAACCCGACGACCGACTGGGGCCAGATACTCCGCAGCCCCGCACCAAGAGGGTTGAACTGCTCGCGGACTGTCACGACTGCTCGGCCCTGGACCGGGGAATCCGCCGACTGATGGTTGGCCTGCGCAGTAAAGGGACGTACGTCCGGGGCGGTGTTGGCCTCGCCGGCACCATTGGTCGGGGCGGTGATTTGAGCAGTCATTTCGGTCGCCTTCCTGGAAGTTCCCATCAGCTCCAATAGCTGATGGTTCAACCATCGGGCAGTGTCCTCAAGAACGACGCCGGGTCATCTCAAGATTTGCTCAAGGTTTGGGACCGGCCACCTGCTGTGCCATTAACTGCTCGATGTCCGCGAAGCTCATCCCGGATGCGATCGCCAGGTCCGGCAGGCCTGCTCCTGCCGTCACTGCGCTTCGCATGGCCTGGGCCAAGGACTCCTCGGCCTCGTCCATTTCCCACTGGAGACCCTCCACTCGGGCGGCCGCCGTCCACACCAGGTCAAGAAGCCCGGTTCTTTTCGACGGCGTGGAAACAGGGGCTTCCTTCAAGATTTCCGGAAGAGTCGCGTCCTTCGTCCCGGTCATAACCACTGCAGTCATTTGGTACCCCTCCCGTGAAGATGTGTCTCGATAAACTAGTTATATGGCAAACTAACTACATGCGCCAGCGCCTCGCATGGGCAGTGACCCAGATCACACGATTTCGAGCGTGAGGAATTCCCTGGCACGCACGTCTTATTCATGACGGCGCACAACAAGCGCCGCACAACAGACAAGGAGCCATCGCCATGACGATCCAAACGCACACCCCCGCTGACGTTCCGGCCAAGAACACCAGAAACAGCTCTGTATCGACTGTGGACGCTCCGGAAAGGGACAAGGGCAAGGACGGCCGAGGCGCAACCACTGTCGCGGACGGCGTAGTCGCCAAGATTGCCGGCATCGCCATCCAGGAAATCCCTGGCGTACACGCCCTGGGCGGCGGCGCAGCCCGCGCCATCGGCAACCTGCGGGAGAAGGTCGGCCAGAAGGACCTCACCCAGGGCGTCAACGTGGAAGTGGGCCAAACCCAGGTAGCCGTCGACGTGACGCTGGTAGTCGAATACCCCCACCCGCTCCAGGAAGTTGCGGACAACGCCCGCAATGCCGTCTACACCGCGATCGAGGACCTCGTGGGCATGGAAGTCACCGAGGTCAACGTCACCATCACGGACATCCACGTTCCGTCGGAAGACGCGGACGCTGACGACATCGAGCGTGAGCCGAGGGTCGCATGAGTCCCACCATCGCCGGCCTGGCAATAGGGGCAGTCCTCGCCCTGGCAGGCCTGGCCTTCGGATTCTGGGGCCTCCTGCTCACGGCACTGTTCATGGGGGTCGGTGCGGTGCTGGGCCGTTCCGCCGAGGGAAAGCTTGACCTTCGCGGGGTGCTTGATGCCCTGCGGGGCAAGCGCTCCTCCTCATGAACCGGGCATCAGCCGGCCCTCGGCCTGGCATGGACGCCGGGGACCGGGCCGGGCACAACCGCCTCACCCACACCGCCATCCGCAAGACCGTGGAATCGGTTACCGCCAACGCGTTCCGAGTGGCCACGGGCAACGTGTCAGCAACGCTGGACGACGACGCCGGGAAGCTCGGCGTCAGTGTGTCCGTCAAGCTGGCCCTCCCCCAGCTCCTGAAGCCACGGAACGGTGGGGACACGGTATTCGAACAGGCCCACTTCGCCCGGGAGCAGATCGTGGCGCGGGGGCGGGAAATCACTGGCCTGGACATAGGCCGGGTAGACATCCGCCTCACCGGCGGGAAGGCCGAACAGCCCAGGGAAAGGAGAGTGGAATGAGCAGTGGAATCAGCAAGGACACGGCAAGCCGCCGTCTGATCAGACGCGAAACCCACTCCTCGAGGGCGGTCCCGTCAATCGTGGCCGCGTCCCTCCTGATAGCCGTCTTCCTGTGGCTGGCACTGGAATCAGTGTTGTGGCTGCTCAAGGACCAGCCGGTGCTCGCCAGCCCGGCCCAGATGCTCCGGTGGCTGATTGAGCTTCCGGCCAACACCACACAGGCAGGCATGGTGGCGGCCGGAGCCGGACTGGGAATCGTGGCACTGCTGCTTCTTGGACTTGCCCTCGGCAGCGGCCGCAGGCAACGCCGGGCCCTCGGCAGCGCACGCGCCGCCGTCGTGGTGGACCACGAAGTCATCGCGGCGGCGGTTTCCAAGGCGGCCCGACGCGCCGCAGGCCTGGCCCCGGGCCAGGTGACCACCACCGTTGGCGGACGTTCCGTACGCGTCCAGGTGCGTCCGACGTCGGGCGAACCACTGGCGGTGGAAGACATCCAGGCAGCGGTCGACGGCGAACTGGCCGCCTATGCGTTGGACCGCCCCGTCAGGTCCAGCGTCCACATTCTGAACGAAGGAGCGGTAGGGCAATGAGAAACACGAACCGGGCCCTCAACCGGATCCTGCTCACCATCCTGGGGATCATCCTGCTGGGCGCCGGCGCCGCACTCATCGCGGCCGGCACCCTCCCCGGGGCCGCAGGTTTCTGGGAAACAAACCTCTCCTCTGTTCGGGAGCACGTGCGCAACCTGGCAGGCACCGCCCCCTTGCCGGACCCTGTTCGGAGCTGGTGGCTGGTGCTGGGAATTGCCGTGCTGCTGGCCGGTGCGGTCCTTGGCGCAGCGTGGCTGGCGTCGCAGGGTGGCGGAAAGACACCCCGCCTGGCCGAACGCTCAGAGGGCAACGCAGGCCGGACGGTCGTGGACGCGGGGCTGGTTTCCGCAGCCATCAAGGAAGCCCTCAACGGAAACACCGACGTGCTGGCGACCTCCGTCTCAGCCTGGGAATCACGCCGCGGAACGGCTCTGCGGCTGCGGCTCGAAGCCCGCAAAGGAGCATCCCCCCGGGATATTGGCGACACGGTGGAACAACTGCTCCAGGAAATTGATGCCTGGCTGGGACATCCGATGCCCGTCCTGGTGCGAATCACCAGCGGCACCCGGACACAAGTGTCCTCATCACGGCGCGCCCGGTGACAGTCAGCCCAAAGTACTCCACGTAAACAAACTGCACGGCAACTCAGAGCCGCGCACCGAAAAGAAAAGGGAACACCATGGGAATCAACGACAAGATCAACAATGCCGCCACCGAGCACCTTGGCGCCGCCAAGGAGGGCGCCGGTAAGCTCACCGGCGATTCCACCCTCGAGCGGGAAGGCCAGCAGGATCAGGCCCAGGCCAAGCTCCAGCAGGCCGGCGAGAAGGTCAAGGACGCTGCTGCCGACATCACCGGGAACATCAAGGACGCTGCCCGGAAGCTCAAGGAAGGCTTCACCGACAAGTAGGACGGGAGCAGGGACGGTTCCGCTTCATGGCGGGACCGTCCCTGCCCATCCGAGGATCAGCCGGACTCACACCACTTGAAAGGCAGAAACGTGACTGGTTCACCTGCGGTTTCGCCCACCGCACAGCAGCAGCTGGACCTCGTGCCGGACGCGTTGCTCGCAGGCAGGGCAGCAGATGGTGATACTGCAGCTTTCGAAGCACTCGCCCGGCGCCATGGTCCATTGATGCGGGCCACTGCACGACGACTCACGGGCACCTTGGCTGACGCGGACGACGTCGTCCAGGAAAGCCTGATGCAGGCCTGGAAACAGCTGGACCAACTCCGTGATCCTGCAGCTGTGAAGAGCTGGCTGCTCCGCATTGTGGGCACGCGCAGCATCGACCACCTGCGAAAACGGCGCAACCACTTGGCCCTGGACGATCTCGAAAACCACGTCGATGCCCCGTCCGGCCAACGGACCCCGGACCCGGAAAGCACCGCCGTCAATGCATCCCGGGTGGATGCGTTGAAGTCGGCGCTCGCCCGGCTGCCCGAGGAGCAGCGGCGCTGTTGGGTACTCAAGGAATTCAATGACCTGAGCTATGAGGAGATTGCGCTGACCTTGAATATCAGCCCCGCCAGCGTCCGCGGCCGCCTGGCCCGGGCACGGATTGCCCTTGCACGCACAATGGAGGAGTGGCGATGAAAACCCCCGGCGATGCCTTGGAATGCGGACACAGTCTCGCGGAACTGAGTGCCTATTTGGACACGGGCGAGATTGCGGATCCGGCGCACTTGGACTCATGCCCTGAGTGCCAGGCGGGACTGGCCTCCCTGCGCCGGCTCTCGGAACTCGGAAATGAGTTGCTGACAGCTGACGTAGCCGACGCCGGTTCGGGCAGTGACGACTGGATGCAGACCATCCTGGACAACCTGCGCCTGGAGCTGCGGCCCGGACGGAGCATCCCGCTGCGCGCGGAGGACCCGCAGGACACCCTTTGGGAAACCGAGGGCTCGGTGTCTGCCCTGATCCGTTCGGTGGCCGATTCCTTCCCGGGAACGGCCGCGGGTAAATGCAGGTTGCTCGGCGACATTACCGTGCCGGGAGCCGGCATCACTGTGGAGGTGGAGATCGCAGTGGTCTACGGACACGCCATGGAAGAGCGCGCGGCTGCACTGCGCAATGAACTCGCGAAGGTACTGGAGGTCCAGACCGAACTGAACATCCAAGCCATCAACATCACTGTCACCGATGTGCTGGAGCTCCCCGCGCCAGCCATGTCCCCGAACAAGCCAGCCATGACCCCGAACAAGGAGGACCAGCCATGACGGAGCATGTGGAAGCCAAGTCTCCCGCCCTGGCCGACGAACTGCTCGGCATCGTCCAGGCAGTGGAGGGAGTCTCAGCGGTATATCCGGCCCAGCCATTGTGGCAGTCGATTGCCGGCGCAGCGGTGGCGGCAGTAACCGGCGAACAGTTGCCGTTGATAAGCCTGGCCGGGGAGGACGGCGTGGTGGCCGTCAAGGCCCGGATCGGCGTCGGAAGCCTCCTGCCGGCCCCGCAAGTGGCGCGCGAAGTAGCCGCGGCGATCCGCAGGCACCTGGGAAACGTACCCGCCGTCGTCGAGGTTTTGGTGGCCAAAATCGACGCCTGACCGCGGCTCAACGGGAGGACGGGCTGTCCGCGTCCTCGCTCTGTTCCTCCTCGGCTGCCTGCGCGTAGGAGGCAGTGACCCTGCGGTAGACCGGGGCCAGGAAAGCAAGCAGGGCAACCACGATCATGATCAGGCCCGCCACCAGGAACACCAAGGCAATGCCCCGGGAGGTTCCTTCCCCCAGAAGCGGCGCCAACTGCGCGGCACCTTCCGCGGAGCGGGCGTAGGGGATGATCCAGAACTGGGCAATCGGTGCGATCAGGAACGCAGTGATGGGGGCCGCTGCGGATTCGAAGGCCATGGCGAAACCAAAGACCCTTCCTTGCCGTGACAGGGGCACCACTTTCTGAATGACTGTCTGCTCAGCTGCTTCCACCACCGGAACCAGTGCCATGTAGAGCCAAATCCCGGCAATGTAGAGCCAAGCCCATTCGCGGATGGTGAAGACAGCTCCGACGAGCCCCATCACCGCCACCGCGATGAGGAGGGTCCGCAAAGGGTTGGAGCCGAGCCCGAACTTCCCGATCAGCGCCCCGCCCAGGATGAAGCCCGTGGCGCCCACCGCGAACACCGTGCCCCAGATCTCCACGGGGAACATCTCCAGGCCGTAAGGGTCCATCAATGCCATGTAGACCCCGCCGATGAAATTGTTGAAGGTGGAGAAAACAATCAGGGCGAACAACCCCGAGATGGCCATGACGGCTGCCCAGGATCCGCGAAGATCGAACCCACCGTGGGCGTCGGATGCTGCTGCCCGGACCTCCTCCGGCAGGCGCAACGTCAGCAGATGCGCGAAGGCCAGGGCTGTGAGCACCAAGGCCACCACCACGGTCCAGCCCATTCCCAGGAGTCCCACTGACAGTCCTGAAAGGACCGAGGTGACGATGAACATCAACCCCTGGACCATGCCCACCAGTCCGTTGGCGTTGGCGCGCTTGTCCGGTTCGATCAGGATGGTGACCGTGGTGGACAGGGCGATGTTGCGCATGTTCTCCACCACCGCGCCGACAAGGATAATCAAGGTGAAGATCCAAAACCACGGTTGGGACAGGTCCAACAGCGCCTGTTCCGGCGTCAGCAGGAACATCACCCCGGACAGCACGAACATCACCAGCGTAAATCCGGCGGCGAAGCGCATCACCGCGAGCTTCCTGTAGCGGTCCACGAAGGTGCCGAAGCTAATGCTGGACAGCGCGATCAGCAGCATGTAGGCCCCGCCGATCACCCCCGTGGCAATCACATTGCGGGTCTCCAGGTACACCCAGAACGTCAGCGCAAACCACAGGTAGCTGGTGGTGATGTTGGCCAGGGCAGTGTTGACCAGGATCCCCGTGAAGGTCCGTGTTCTCTCCGCGGGCGTGCGTTCCGGAGGATTGACATTGCCAGTAGACCCGGCGGCGGCCGGTTCCTGCTCGGTCATGCGTCCCAGTAAACCACCGGGGCCAACCTCCCGGTAGTATCGGCAGGGAATTCAAAAGACTGCTGGGGGTTGTTTCAATGACGGAAATTCAGGGACGGCTGGCTTTCACTACGGACTTCGGCCGGGACATGGAACTCCAAGAATACGGCCTTGACCCGGCAGTGGATTCCGTCCTCCTTCCCAACGCCGCAGTCATGAGCGCCCTGCAAAACCTTGTACGGCTCGCCACTGAGCTTTGCGGTGCCCCGTTTGGGGTAGTCAATATCATCAGCGCCAAATACCAGCACCAAATCGGGGCCTGGGGCGTGGAGCCCGGTGTCTGTTCCCGGGAGGACTCGATGTGCGCCAAGGTCTTCCTCTCCCGGGAGCGGACGGTGGTGGCAGACGCTTCCCGGGATCCACGCTTTGCCGACAACCCTTTTGTCACGGGAGAAATAGGCAACGTCCGCTTCTACGCGTCGGTGCCGCTGCAAACCGAATCGGGCTTCGTGCCGGGAACCTTGTGTGTTTTCTCGGACGAGACCAAGGAACTGAGCCAGGAACAGCTCGGGATGTTGGAGGTCCTGGCCAAGCAGGTGGTTGAGCTCCTGGAACTTCAGCACCGTACCGCCCAGCTGGACCGCACCTATTCCGAGCTCAGGGCAAGCAACGCCAAGCTCGCAGGATTCGCCGGACGGGTAAGCCATGACCTGCGCATCCCCCTGACCACCATCCTCGGATACGTCGAACTGGTGGAGGACGACCCCGACATTGAGCCCAACAGCCCCGCTGCACGGTACCTGGACCGCATTGGCGCCAGCGGGCGGCGGATGCTGGGGATGCTGGAAGACGTCCTCAGCTACTCACGCGTCGGTGGCGGCATCCAGCCTGCCCGCGTCTCGCTGCTCGAGGTCACCCAAGAGGTGGTGAGGGATCTTGGAATAGAGAACGACGGAATCGTTGACATCCAGGACATCACTGTGCACGCGGACCGTGGGCAGCTGCGGACACTCCTGCAGAACCTGCTGTCCAACGCCATGAACTACCGCAGCCCCGAGCGGGATCCCAGGGTCAGCATCAGCGGTGTTTCCAATTACCATGGCGCAACCGTCTACATCGCGGACAACGGCAAGGGCATCAAACCCGAGGACCGCCACAAAGTTCTGGAACCCCTGGTGCGGCTGCGCCGGGAAGGCGACGGCCCGGGCTCCGGGCTGGGCCTGGCAACCTGCAGCAGCATCGCGAAAGCCCACGGCGGCGACCTCAGCATCGCCGAAACCCCCGGCGGCGGCACCACTATTGCGGTGAGCTTTCCGGCCGGGACGTAGAAGCCGGGCTACTTTGCGGCCTTGTCTTTCCCAGGCTTCTTGTCGCTCTTGCCATCGCTCTTGGTCTTGGCAATGTCCGCGCCGTTCATATCTGCCGGAGACTGGCCTGAGGGGGCCTGGACGGGGAGGTCCTGAACGGGGATGCCCTGCACCACCGGTTCCGGGGCTTGCTCCGGCACCGATGTCCCTGGCACGTTGACTACTTCCGCCGGCACAACCGCCGAGGGCGAAGGAGCTGCCGGCACCGGAAGGATCGGCGAGGAAGGTTGCGGATCGGCCTGCGACACGCCGTTATCGGAAGGCTGGGACGGGTCGGCTGTATTGCCGGCCGAGGACAGCCCTTGGGAAAGCACCAGCAGGGCGAGGGGAATGGCCACTGCTGCAGCTGCCACACCCCGTGCGGTCTTGGGCCGCCGTTTGCTGAAGTCACGGATTCCGGCAACCGTCGCCGGCTTCCTGTTCCGCGGCCGGATAGCCGCCGGTCGGGTGGCAAGGCCACCCGCATTGGGCGTCAACGCCGTCGGCGCCTGAAGCGGAGTCCGCTGCGGGACGGGCGGAAGGATCGCAGTCCTGCGCCCTGATTGGACACCCTCCTCCGACAGCGCTTGCTCCACGTCCTGGGCCGCGGGTCGTTTTTCCGGGTCCATGTCCGTCATCGCCTCCAGGAGGGAGCGCAGCGGAGCAGGCAGTTCCAGCGGAATCTGCGGGGCTCTATGAAGACGCGCCGAGGCTGTCTCCACCGGCGTACCCGGATACTCCGCATGACCTGTCAGGCATTCCAGGAGCACCAGGCCCAGCGAGTAGATGTCGCTTTTTGGCGTCAGGTGCAGGCCCTGCGCCTGCTCCGGGCTGAGGTACTGCGCCGTGCCAACGGTGAATCCGGTCGCGGTGAGGCGGTTATCGTTCATCACCAGGGCGACCCCAAAGTCCGCCAGCTTCACCGACTGAGCCAGCCCGTCGTCGTCGGACACCAGGATGTTGGCCGGCTTGATGTCACGGTGGATGACGCCGTGTTCGTGGACCTGGGACAAGGCTCCGGCGATCCGGATCCCGATCCGCGCGGTTTCGGGAACAGTGAGCGGCCCGTCGGCCAGGAGGGCACGCAGGTCCCGCCCTTGGGCGAGTTCCATGACCAGGTAGGCACGTTCTTCGTCGTTGCGCGTATCGACGCCCGCGTCAAAGGCTGCCACCAGTCCGGGATGGTCGAAGGCAGCGAGGAGGCGCATTTCGGTTTCCTGGCGGGTGCGGAACGATTCGTCGCCGGAGCCGGGAAGGAAGATCTTTACAGCAACCTCACGGCCAAGGACCAGGTCAGTCGCCTGATGGACAGTGGACATCGCGCCGCGGCCCAGGAGGGGTCCAAGTTGGTAGCGGCCGTCGAGTGCGCCGCTTGTTTCCGTGCCGTTCACGGAATCGGGGGCGCCAGCGCCCACGGTTATTTCGTTGTAGCCCACGGTTGTCACGTCCTTTGGGACCACCTGGCGCGGCACGGACCCAATCTCTGCCCGCCGGTACCAAGTAATGCCGTCAATCACATTTCACGTAGCCGCTTGGCCGGTTGCTTCAGCCCTCGCGGCGTGAGCAACTCAGCTCAAACAGCATCATCCGGTTTCACCAGATAAGTCATCAGGATACTGATTAAATCACGGTAAGGACAATGGGACGCTTCACGAAGGGCCTCATCAGGGCGATACGCCCGTCCGCCGTCGGGCGTTTCCGTACGTGACGCAGGGAACTGCGCCCCTTTGGCCGGCAGGGCACAATGGGAAGCATGACCCTCACAACTATCGCCCTCGTCCGCCATGGCCAGACCGACTGGAACGCGGAGCGCCGGTTGCAGGGAGCCACTGACATCCCCTTGAACGACGTCGGGCGCGGCCAGGCGCGCGACGCCGTCGCCTTCCTGTCCGGCCAGCAATGGGACACGGTAGTGTCCTCGCCGCTGAGCCGGGCGGCAGAAACGGCGGAAATCATCGCCGACGGACTGGGACTCTCCGTGGCCCGGCTGGTGCCGGACCTCACTGAGCGCAGCTTTGGGCCGGCGGAAGGCTTGCAGGCCGGACCGGAACTGGAGGCCTTGCGCATCCCGGGCGGTTTCCGCGGTGGCGAGAGTGACGACGACGCTGCAGCCCGCGGCATTGCTGCGCTGGAGTCCCTGGCCCAGGAGTTCGCAGGCAAGCGCGTTCTGGTGGTTGCCCACGGCACGCTGATCCGGCTGACATTGAGCCGCGCGATTGGCCGCACGCTGGACAGTGTCCAGAACGCTGTGTTGAACCTTGCCCACCATCACCCTGTTGACGGCTGGCAGCTTGAGTACTTCAACGGTGAGCGCATCGCGGCAGACGTTCAGGCCTGAACAGGCCTTTCCGGAGCAAGTCTCCTGGCTTCCTCAAGCAGGCCGGCTACCCAGTCTTCCATTGCCCCACCAAGGTGGCGTGCAAGGAACGTTCCGGCTCCGGGAAGATCGAAGACTGCGATTGCCTGGTTCCCGGCTGACCCTGGCCCCGCATAAAACGTCACCTTGCCCCGATGAATCCCGGCGATGTCGAAGCAAAGCGTGGTCCTGGAATTGAGGGATGATGCCCATGCAGCGATCGACTCGGGCGTGAAGGTATTGATGGCCGCTACTCCCTTGGACGCCGACTGACCGGACGCAGGTTAAGTAGCGGAAAAGGCAGGATCGTGACGCGGAAGTCCTATTTGGCCTGAAGCCGCGACTTCAATTGTTCGGTGTAGTCCGTGTACGCCGCCGCAATTTCTTCCAGGTCCACCGTTTGCGGGAAGTCGATGACCGGCTGGCGTTCGGCGAGGTAGCTGGTGGTTTCTTCCACGATCCGCTGCTCATCAATGCCTTCGAGCCCCACCTCGGCCAGGAACGCAGGATTGGTGTGGATCAGGGATTCCCCGGATTGCCCTTCCGAAGCCCAACGCACCAGGTACTCGTTCTGATTCACCAATTCGATGTCGAATGTCTGCTCCATGGCAGCAGCCTACGCCGTTGGGCGGCAGGGCCGGACCAGCCCCGCACCGGACGCAGAAAGCGCACGACGGCGGGAGGCCGCCGTCGTGCGCTTCTTTCGTTGGCTGTGGCTGCTAGATCTCGGGGCGCCGTTCGACGACGGTGTGGGGATCGCCGCGGCGCTCAACGACCGTGCGGCGGGTCCTGTTGGACATGGCGATCGAAATGATGAGGCCGATGACTCCCACCACTATCAGAATGTAACCGACCAGGACCTGGTCCAGGAAAGGGATGATTCCGGGGGCGAGCGCGAAAGCCAGAATAGCTCCGATGGCAATCAGGGCAATGGAAGAACCGATTCTCATAACGTGCTCCTCATGTATGTCCGGCGCATGTACAGGGCGTGGCCGGATCCGTGTCATCAGGATACTTATGATTTACCGTGCCCGCCAGCCATCAAAAGACACGGCTGCTAGTGGCCATACCGCGCAGCCACCCGGCCGATGGCGTCCTCAGGGGTCGGCACAGGACCGAAGACCTGCTCCTGGCGGGTAGTGTCCGCAACATACTTCCCGGTCTCGAACCACGCCACCATGCTGGCCATGTCCGCCACCAGTGGAAGGACCTTGGCGGTGACCTTGCCGAGCCCGTTGATGGCCCCGGCCGGAACAGACCGCACCTTGATCTCCCTCCCCGCCCGACGGCCTGCGATTCCGGCCGCCTCCTGCATGCTAAGCGGCCGCGTCCACCCGATATCGATGCGCTCGCCGTCCACAATGTCAGCGTCAACGGCAGCTGCCAGGTAAGCGGCGAGATCGCTTGCCAAAACGAACGTCAGCCGCGCGTCCTTGGAACCGAGCCACACGAAACGCCCCTTCGCGAAAGGATCCCCGCCCATTCCCACAGCCTGGTCGAAGAACGCGCCGGGACGCAGCGCGACAAACGGTACGCCGAGTTCCTCGAACTTATCCTCCGCCAGTTTCTTGTTCCAGAAATGCGGGATCTGGGGTGTTTCGTCGCAGGTGAGAATGCTGATCAACACGAAGCGCGGCACGGAGGCGTACTTGGCAGCGACGGCCAGGTTGCTATTGCCGTAGCTGTCGATCACCTTGGCATTCCTGTCATTCCGGGTATAGCCGGCCGCCGTCGAAATTGCTGCGGAAACGCCCGTCATGGCCGCGATCAGCGAGGCGGTATCCAGCATGTCGCCGCGGACGACCTCAACCCCTTTGGCCTCCAGCTTGGCGGCTTTGGAGCCCGGGCGAACCAGCGCACGGACTTTCCTGCCGCGGCGCAACAGCTCATCAACCACTTGGCCGCCCAGGAAACCCGTGGCGCCAACAACAAGGACAGGCAGGTCTTCGGCCACAACTTCTCCTCAGGGTTTTGTTCCTACGACAGTGGTAGCACGCACTCGAAAGCGAGACCAGACCCAAACCCGGCGACGACTTCCGCCGTCGAGCCTCAACCAAGGAGGCCGGCGACGCAGACTAGGATCGGTTCCATGGCCAGGATCGAGGACTACGCAATCATCGGGGACCTGAACACTGCCGCCCTGGTGGGACGGAACGGGTCCATTGACTGGATGTGCCTGCCAAGGTTCGACTCGCCCGCCTGCTTTGCGGCGCTTCTGCACACGCCCGAAGCCGGGCGCTGGCTCCTGGCACCTGCCGGCACTCCCGACGGCGGCAACAGCACCCGCCGCGCATATCGGGAAGACACCCTCATCCTGGAGACTGTTTGGGAAGTCGACGGCGGCTCGGTGAAGGTCATCGACTTCATGCCCGTCCGCGACGACGCCGTGGACCTCGTGCGGATCGTCGAAGGCTTGTCCGGCGAGGTGGACATGCATATGGAACTCGTCCTCCGCTTCGACTACGGCAGCGTCGTGCCCTGGGTGCGTCGCAGCAAGCACGGCATCAGCGCTGTTGCCGGGCCGGATTCCGCCTACCTCACCACCCACGCCCCGCTCATGGGACGGGAAAACCGGACCTACAGCGACTCCACCGTCCGTGCCGGCGACCGGGTCCCGTTCGTTCTGCGGTGGGCACCCAGCCATGAGCGCGAACCCCGGCGCATCGACCCCCTGCGGGCGCTTGACGCCACGGAATCGTACTGGCTCGAGTGGATCGGCCGCAGCAAGATAGCGGGGAAGTACAAGGAGCCGGTCGAGAGGTCCCTCATCACCCTCAAAGCGCTCACCTACGCCCCCACCGGCGGCATCGTGGCCGCCGCCACGACGTCCCTGCCCGAACAGATAGGCGGCCCGCGGAACTGGGACTACCGGTACTGCTGGCTGCGCGACGCCACCCTGACGCTGCAATCTCTGCTCGCCGCGGGCTACACGGAAGAGGCCTCCGCCTGGCGGGACTGGCTGCTGCGGGCCATCGCCGGCGACCCCTCACAACTTCAGATCGTGTACGGACTCGACGGCGCGCGCAGGCTTCCGGAGGCCGATATTCCGTGGCTGTCCGGGTATGAAGGTTCGGCGCCTGTCCGAACCGGGAACGCGGCAGCTCCGCAGCTTCAACTGGATGTGTGGGGCGAAGTCCTGGACGGACTTTCACTGACCCGGGCCGCTTTCAAGGACACCGTCGACAATTCCTGGGACATCCAGGTGGCGTTGATGGAATACCTCGAAGGGGCCTGGAACCAGCCGGACAACGGGCTGTGGGAAATGCGCGGACCCCGCCGGGACTTCACCCATTCAAAAGTCATGGCATGGGTAGCGGCCGACCGCATGGTCAAAGCCGTGCGGACCTCCGGACTGCCCGGCCCGCATGACCGCTGGGCGGCGCTCCGCAGCGAAATCCACAATGACGTCATGACCAAGGGCTTCGACGAGGACCTCAACAGCTTCGTGCAGTCCTACGGGAGCAAGGAACTGGATGCGAGCCTGCTGCTGGTCCCCCGCGTGGGGTTCCTGCCGCACCGGCATCCGCGCGTGGCCGGGACCGTGGACGCCGTACGGAAGGGCCTTACGGACGACGGACTGGTTCTTCGGTACCGGACCCAGTCCGGACACGACGGATTACCTGGCGACGAAGGGGTCTTCCTGGCCTGTTCGTTCTGGCTGGTGGACGCGTTGCTTGGCATCGGGCGCACAGACGAAGCCACAGAACTCTTCGAGCGGCTGCTCAGCCTGCGCAACGACGTCGGCCTGCTGAGCGAAGAATGGGATCCCCGCACCAAACGGCAACTGGGCAACACTCCCCAGGCGTTCAGCCACTTCCCGCTGATTCACAGCGCCTTGCAACTGCACCACGGGGAGGCCCGCAAGAGCGACACCCCGTTTGGCGGCGCCGGGAGTTCCAGTGGCTCTACCCTTCGGAATGATCCCCGTCTTCAGTAGCCTCACCCTTGTGGCGCGCCTCTTCCAGATGCAGGTCAAGCTTGCGCTCGGCTTCGCGCCTGCGTTGCCCGACGGTCCGCATCTGTTGGGTTGTTGGAGCTCCCGCATCCTCTGACGCAATGCCGGCCGGCTCGGCGGGCTGGTATTTCTCTTGTTCGCCCATAGGAAGATCGTCCCATCGTCGCGGCTTTTGCGATAGCGGCAGTTTCCAGACCGGAACGGTCCTGACGTCCGACGGCGACCTCCCGCCGTCGAGCATGTCCAATACTTGGGTGCGTGGCCGGCCACGGGTAGCGTGAGCCGCAGACGAGTTGCCCCACCGCGAGCGAACGAATCCAAGGAGTTGCCCCGTGAGCAGATCCCACCGCACGTCCCACCACGAACCGGACACCGCCGTCGAACTCAATCCCCTGTTCAGCAGGCCCGGAGAATCCACCATCTTTCCCCGGTTCACCCTTCCGGACGGTGAATCCCTCCCCGCCACCGCGTACCAGGTTGTCCACGACGAGGCGATGCTGGACGGCAATTCCCGTTTGAACCTCGCAACGTTCGTCGGGACGTGGATGGAGACCGAAGCGTCCACCCTGTACGCCGAGACGTTCGACAAGAACATGATCGACAAGGACGAGTACCCCCAAACCGCACTCATCGAAACCCGGTGCTGGCGGATGCTCGCCGATCTGTGGAACTCACCGGATCCCGGGAAAAGCATTGGCACGTCCACCATCGGATCCTCCGAAGCCTGCATGCTGGGCGGACTGGCCTTGAAACGGCGCTGGCAACACGCACGCCGCAAGGCCGGCAAGCCAACCGACAAACCCAACCTCGTCCTGAGTTCAGCAGTCCAGGTGTGCTGGGAAAAGTTCTGCAACTACTGGGAAGTTGAACCCCGCTTTGTGCCGGTCTCTGCCGAACATCCCATGCTGGACGGCCACGACCTGGACCAATACGTGGACGAAAACACCATCGGGGTCGTCGCCATCCTCGGTGTCACTTACACAGGCCGTTACGAACCCGTCCAGCTGATCTCCGATGCGCTGGATGCGATCCAGGCAAGCCGCGGCCTGGACATCCCAATCCACGTTGACGGCGCGTCGGGTGCGATGGTGGCACCTTTCCTCCAGCCCGAAACTGTGTGGGATTTCAGGCTCCCCCGGGTCGCCTCGATCAACACCTCCGGACACAAATACGGACTGGTCTACCCGGGCCTGGGTTGGGTGGTGTGGCGGGACGCGGATGCGCTCCCCGAAGACCTGATCTTCCACGTCAGTTACCTCGGCGGCGACATGCCCACGTTCGCGCTGAACTTCTCCCGGCCCGGGGCCCAGGTCCTCCTGCAGTACTACCTGTTCCTCCGGCTCGGTTTTGCAGGGTACAGGTCCGTCCAGGCCACTTCCCGGGATGTAGCCCTGTACCTCTCCAGCGAGATTGGAGCCATGGACGCATTCACCCTCTGGAGCGACGGCTCGGATATCCCCGTCTTCGCCTGGCAGCTCACGGAGGGCTACACGGACAAATGGAACCTCAAGCACGTGTCCGAACGCCTCCGCATGAACGGCTGGCTGGTGCCCGCCTATCCCTTGCCTGATGGCCTGAGTGAGGTAACAGTCCAGAGAATCGTGGTGCGGAACGGATTCACCCGTGATCTCGCTTCCAGTTTTCTGGCCGACCTCACCAAGGCAGTGGAGTACCTGGACAGCCTCACGTCACCCATGCCCATGGACAAACAGCCCGAGGGCTTCCACCACTAAACATGCGAAGGAGAGGATTCCCATGTGCCGTCTTTTCGGGCTGCATGCAGGCGCCCAAGCAGTGCGGGCAACGTTTTGGCTCTTGAATGCACCGGACAGCCTCTCGGCCCAAAGCCGGCGGGAACCCGATGGCGCGGGAATCGGAACCTTCGACGCGGCCGGCAAGGCACACGTTTTCAAACAGCCGATGGCAGCGTGGGAGGACCACGCCTTCGCCCGTGAAGCCCGTGACCTGAAAAGCACCACGTTCCTGGCGCACGTGCGGTACGCCAGCACCGGCGCCCTCACCATGGTCAACACGCACCCATTCGAGCAGGACGGCCGGCTCTTTGCCCATAACGGGGTGCTGCGGGGCCTGGAAAAACTTGATCGTCGCCTTGTTGAGCTCGAGGCCATGGACCTGGTGCTGGGCCAGTCGGACAGCGAGCGTCTTTTCGCGCTCATTACCGCCGAGACCAGGGCCGCCGACGGGGACATCCAGGCGGGCATAGTGGGCGCCGTCGCCTGGGTAGCCAAGGAACTGCCCGTATTCAGCCTCAATTTCATCCTGACAACGGCCACGGATATGTGGGCACTCAGGTACCCGGCGACGCACGATCTCTACATGCTTGAACGCCGCCCGGCCGCCAAACCCAGCCCCCTCGACGTCCAAAGCCCACGGATCCGCTCCCACAGCTCCGAACTCTCCCGGTCCCCGCACGTCCTCCTCGCCACCGAACCCATGGACCAAAACCCCGGCTGGCGACCCATGGCGTCGGGCGAGCTGGTTCACGTCGGACCGGACCTGACGGTGACATCCACTATCGCCTTCCCCGATGCCCCGACCTACCCGCTTAGCCTCGCCGACCTCGAACCGGCCGCGGCAGCGTCGCAGGCACGGTGACCCCGGCTGCCTTAGTCCGCACTTTTGGCGAGCAGACGACGACGGCGAGCTGCCGCCGTCGTCGGGCTGGTCACCTAGGAGCCGCTGGGCCTGGGCGCCTGCTGCGCGTTAGTAAACGGATTTGCGCTCAGGGGCGGCTGCCTGCAGTGCGTTGTGCGGACTGTTTTCCACATACGGTGGTTGAGGGCTTCTGGCGTTCTAGAGGGTCTGACAGGGTTGATCCATGGATGGGATTGGGCAGCTCATGGGACCTGGGACAGCGTCTCCCGGTCATGATGGAGCGCGTTCAGACCATGAAGGAGCTCCCTCATCAGGCCTGCTTCATGGCAGGGTGCCATCGTCCGTTGCCCAATGCCCTTCCGGCGACTTGCCCCGGCCATCCCTAAACGACGGTAGCGATGCCCTTCTCCTGGCACAGACGGCGCTCGGTTCTTATCTTGACGATGCTTCCGAGGCGTTGGTCGAGCTGGGTAGTTCGGTCGCTGCCGATGCCCGGTTGTTTGGCTTTGGGGAGGCTGCTGATTTTGCGGGCCGGGTAGAGGATCTGTCTCGGCAGCTGGAGTACGTGCAGGTCGTCGCGGCGCAGGCTGTGGAGCGGACCCGGACCGAGGCGCAGCGTGCGGCGCCGGCACAGCAGCCCGGACAGTCCCCGGCGTCCGGCGCCCAGGAATGGCGGACGGGGTGGACCGAACCAGCCGGTAGCTCAGAGGGCGGTGGTGCTGGATCCGGTGGTGCTGGTGGTGGTGGCAGTGTTTTGGATGATGGGTACCGGAACGCGGCGGAGTTCCTCCGGGCCCGGTTGAGGATCGGGATCGGCGAAGCACGGCGCCGGCTCGCCCTCGCGAACGAGGTCCTGCCCGGGGCCGGAATAACCGGCCAGGAAATCCCGGCCCGTCGTCAAAGACTCGCCGACGCCCTCCACACCGGACAGGTCCCGTCCCGGTCCGCGACGATCATCAGCACCGCCCTGGACAAAGCCCAACACTTCACCGACCCGGACACCCTCAACGGCATGGAACACGCCCTCACCACCACCGCCACACAATCCGACCCCGACTTCGTCACCACAATGGCCAACCGCTGGATCGACCACATCGACCACAACGGCCCCGAACCCACCGAAGAAGCCCTCCACCACGTCCAAGGCGCGTTCCTACGACGCCAACGCCGCCACGGACTCCACCACCTGGAAATCTTCGCCACCACCGAACAATACGAAACCCTCACCACCGCCATGAACGCCGCCACCAACCCACGACTCACCAACACCACAAACACCCAAACCGGCACCACCGGCCCTCAGCTGGACCGGCGCTCCCGCGCCCAGAAACTCCTCGACGGCCTCATCGGAGCCTGCGCCGTAGCCATGACCACCGGGAAACTCCCCAGCAACGGCGGACTCCGACCCCAACTCACCGTCACCATCGACCACCACGACCTCTTCCAACAACTCACCCACACCACCACGAGCGCCACAAAAGAAACCAACACCCCGAAGCAGCCCAACGCGACACATCAGCCGCGCCCCCGGAAGACCCTCAGTACCGGCACCGCGACCTTCACCGGCCCGATCCACCCCAACACCATCCGCAAAATCGCCTGCGACGCCGACATCCTGCCCGTCCTGCTCGGCACCGACTCCCAAATACTCGACATCGGCCGCACCACCCGGATCTTCCCACCCCACATCCGCAAAGCCATCACCGCCCGCGACGGCGGCTGCGCGTTCCCCGACTGCACCCTCCCCGCACCCTGGTGCGAAGCCCACCACATCACCTACTGGTCACAAGGCGGCACCACAGGAACAAACAACGCCACCCTGCTCTGCTCCCACCACCACCACCTCATCCACAAAGAACACTGGCGCATCACCATCCAAAACGGCGTCCCCTGGTTCATCCCCCCACCCCACATCGACCCGCACCAAACACCACGACGCAACCACCACCACACACCACCCAAAACATGACACCGAGCGATACGCCTGATCAAACCGCTCCGCAAAAGTCAGATGAGGAATGCCCGTGGAAACGCGACGCCAAGCACCCCTGACGCGGACTCAACGAGGGTGGCCGTGCAAGGTCACGGCGATGGTGGTCGCGTTCAGGGCGAAGGATGACGGCGGGCTACCTCCACGGGCTGGCTCCAGGACCCGGGCCTCACACCGCAGGCCACGGGACCAAGCCCAGCCGGAATCAATGCGAGGTGGGCCAGCCCGTGTACGACTCCGCCAGGTACGCCTTGGCATGCTCGGACGTAACCACCGAGTGCAGCTCACCGAGTTGGCGGGCGCGGTCGAAATCGTCGGCTTCCGGGACGGTGTGCAGCATGGACGTCATCCAATAGGAGAAGTGCTGCGCCTTCCAAACCCGGTCCAGGGCGCGATCACTGTAGGAGTCCAGGAGGGCCGTGGAGCCGTTGGCGTAGAAGGAGTCGAGCCCTTCGAAGAGCACTTTGACATCATGGATGGCCAGGTTCAGGCCTTTGGCCCCCGTCGGCGGGACCGTGTGGGCGGCGTCGCCTGCGAGGAAGAGGTTGCCGTGGCGCATGGGCGTGTGCACGAAGCTGCGGAACGGCAGGACCATCTTCTCCAGGACCGGGCCTTCCTTGAGCTCGAACCCGTTGCCATTGACGCGCTTGCGGAACTCGGTCCAGATTCGTTCGTCGTCCCAGTCGGCCACGTTTTCCTTGGGATCACATTGGAAGTACATGCGCTGCACCGTCTCGGTGCGCTGGCTGATCAAGGCGAAGCCGTCTTTGGAATTGGCGTAGATCAGCTCGTCGGCGCTGCGGGGGGCTTCTGCCAGGATGCCGAACCACGCAAACGGGTACTCGTGGAAATACCACTTGCGATCAGCTTCGGGGATCTGGAAGCGGCAGTGGCTGCGGGATCCGTCGGCACCGACGAGGAAGTCAGCCTGGATCTCGAACTCCTGCCCTTCCGAGTCAGTGAACCAGACCTTCGGTTTGCCTTCGAGGTCATGCACGGTGGTATCCGAGACGCTGTACCTGACGTCGCCGCCGTCAGCCTCCCGACGGGCGGCGAGATCCATGAAAACGTCTGTCTGCGGGTACAGCCACACGGACTCGCCAACGAGTTCCTTGAAATTAATGCGGTGGCTTTCACCGTTGAAGCGCAGCTCGATGCCGTCGTGCCGGTCGCCCTCGCGGAGCACTCTGTCCGACACCCCTGAGTCGACCAGCAGGTTCACCGTGCCGTGCTCCAGGATTCCGGCGCGAACTGTTTCCTGGATGTCCTTGCGGCTGCGGATTTCGACCACCACAGAGTCGATTCCCTGCCTGGCCAGCAGATGGGAAAGCATGAGCCCGGCAGGGCCTCCGCCCATGATGGCTACCTGGGTGCTGATGGGTGTGCGTGTCATGATTCCTCGCTTCGTTGCGGATCCCCGCGCTTCGAACGGCTGGGATGAGCTTGGAATCAGTGTGGCCCGAACGGAGTGACTGGCGTTACACCACTTCCATTGAACGGAAGTTGTGATTGTTATCGCCCAACTGGCGTCCGATGCCACGTGCCGCGGTCTGCAACGCCGGCACCAGCGCTTGGAGCCGCATCTCGGCCAAAGGAACCACCACCCCGAGGGCCGCCACCGTACGGCGCTTGCTGTCCAGTATGGGCACAGCGATTCCCCAGGTATCCGGATCAACAACGCCCGCCAGCTGGGCATAGCCTTGCTGCGCGGCTTCGGCCAGGAGATGGCGCACGACGTCGGCGGTAACCTTTCCCGCCGGGTCCCGGAAGTGCTTGAGGTACTCCGCCTGCAGCTCCCGTGGTTGGTTGGCCATGAGGGCCAGGCCGGCAGACGAAATATGGACGGGCATCCGCCCGGCGACCCGCGCCCTGTTGGCCACGGACCCGCGCCGGGAAAGGCGCTCCACGAACAGCGCTTCCCAGCCTTCGAGGATGGCCAGGTTGACGTTCTGGTTGAGGACCTGCTGAATGTCCTCCATGAACGGCATGGCAGCCTGACGCAGGGCCAGCGTGGGCGAATTGCGGTTGACCAGTTCCCATAAGCGCAGCCCGAGGCGCACCGTCCCGCCCGCGCCAAGATCCAGCAGCCCCTGCTGGGAAAGCTGGCGGACCAGGCGGTGGGCGGAGGACAACGGAAGGCCCGCTCGTTCGGCGAGTTCGGTCAGCTGCAGCGATGTCACGCCCTCGGGAAACGCGGCGATCAACCGCACGACGCGTTCGACCACGGAGTCGCCGGATGATGAGTTGGCCACCGTTCACCACCTTTCTGAAAGCGCGTAAGGGACGACGCACGAAACTGCGCGATGGCACCAAGCTGACGCCATCCACCGGAATTATCGATTCCATTCAATGGTAGGACGTGTGCCGCGTTACAAAGAGTGGTGATACAACTCTCGTAACTAACCGGACGTTCAGGCGACCGGAACCCTAGCAACGAGGACGCTATGCCAACGATGTCATCTGCCCGCCGCTCCCAATGGCCCGTGTGGCTTTGCTGGCTGGCCATGGTCCTGGACGGTTTCGACCTTGTGGTCCTCGGGACCGTTATCCCAACACTGATCAAGACCGGGGAACTAGGTTTTGACGCCGTGGGAGCCACGTTCGCAGCCACCATCTCCCTGGTCGGCGTTGGCTTGGGAGCGCTCTTCATTGCACCGCTCTCGGACAAGTTCGGTCGCCGCAGGCTGCTGATCGCCTGCGTGGCGGGCTTCTCGGTTTTCACCATCGCCGTGGCGTTCGCCCCCAATGTGGCGGTTTTCTCGGCGATGCGTCTCCTTGCAGGCCTCGGCCTTGGTGCGTGCCTGCCTGCAGCCCTGGCGTACATGAACGACTACGCCCCTTCCGGTACGGCAGGAAAATCCACCACCAGGACCATGACCGGATACCACGTGGGCGCCGTGGCCACCGCGCTGCTGGCCATCATCATCGTTCCGAACTGGCGTCTCATGTTCATCATTGGTGGAGTCGCCGGGCTGGTGCTCCTGCCCTTCCTGTGGGCGAAGCTTCCCGAGTCGCTGCCTGACGCAGCCCCGGCCCAGGCGAGTGGGGCGCCCAAGCCCGCAGCCGGCGTCGCGCGTTCCGCAAATCCCGCAGCGAAGAACGGTTTCCGGGACCTGCTCCAAAAGCCGTATCCGGTAGTCGCCCTGGGAATTGGCGTGGCGTCATTCATGGGATTGCTGCTGGTTTACGGCCTCAACACCTGGCTGCCCCAGCTCATGGCTGCCGCCGGATATCCGGTCAGCACGGGCCTGACACTGCTGCTCGTCCTGAACCTCGGGGCTGTCGCCGGGCTGTTCCTGGCCGGGGTCCTGGCCGACAAGCACGGGACCAAGAAAATCGTGCTGCTCTGGTTTGGGCTGTCAGCTGTCTTCCTGGCCATCCTGAGCGTCAAAATCCAGAACGAATTCCTGCTCAACGCCGCCGTGTTCGTTACGGGCATCTTCGTGTTCAGTTCACAGGTGCTGGTCTACGCCTGGGTGAGCCAGTTGTTCCCGCCACGGCTCCGCGGAACGGCCCTCGGCTTCGCTGCCGGAGTGGGCCGGCTTGGTGCCATTGTCGGCCCAGCCGTGACGGGAACCCTAGTTGCGGCCAACATCGCGTACCCGGCGGGCTTCTACGTGTTTGCCGCCGCCGGCGTGCTGGCTGTCGTGGCGCTGGTCCTGGTCCCGCATGAGGTGAAAAACAGCGAGGAAACCGTCACGGCCGACCACTAAGCGATCCTTGGATTCCAAGGACTCCGGTGGAGGGACTCCGTGGTACCCAGCAACTGGGGCACGGCGTCGAAGCAGCGGTCGCTGGACTTCCTCAGCTCCGGGAGCGCCGCTACCGCCGAGTCGAAATGATCCTCACGAATCATCATTTCGATGGCCCGGCACTGGCTTTCAGTTTCCACCGCGCCCACCATGGCCGAGGAGATCTTGAGGCTAAGGACCGCGTCCATGCTGGCGTCGAGGTCGTGCCCGCACAGTCCGTTGGAAAGCCTGAGGATCCTTTCGGGCAGCATGGTGAGGTACGTGGAGAGGAAACGCAGCGCCAGCCGGGAGTCGCCCAACTCCTCGGCCAGCGCTTGCAGCTTGCAAGGTTCCAGCGGACTCGACCCCGGGTGGGGTGCCGCCCGGTCACTCACCGCTTGCTGCCTGGGGCTGTGCGACGCCTTCCGGCGCCGACTTGCTGGGGTCTTTCGTCCAGATGGAGGCCAGCATCCCGATGACCAGGATGGCTGGTGCGCCGTACATCAAGGTGTTAAGGACCATCGGTTCCCGGATGGCCCTGATCGCGTTGCCGACATAGGGGATGGTGGCGACCTGCTTGTCCACGGTTTTGCCTTGAAGAGTGGCGATCCAGGGATCGATGCCGTTGTTGGCGTCGCCCTTCGTCTGGACAGCTACCCCGCCGTCCGCCGTGGTGGTGATTTCGGTGATGCGGTGGGTTTCCACCCGCTGGTCTTCCACCGGAATGTGGTAGGTGATGATGTCGCCCACTTTGACGTCCTCGATGGGCGTCGGCACGGTCACCACCACGTCACCGGGGTTGATCAGGGGAGCCATGGAACCGGTCAGCATGGTGGAGGTCTGGTAGCCAAGAACGCGTGGCCCGATCGCGAGGAACAGGAACACCAGCGTGCCAAGGACCAGCAAGGCCACGGCAATCACCTTGGCCACGGTGCCGGTAACGCGGCGGATGGCACTTTTGGGGGCAGGGGCTTCAGCCCGGGTCTCGACGACAGTTTCGACGGCAGCAGATTCGACGGCTGCAGTTTCGACGACGGCGACGGCGGCCGGCTGCGAGGCAGCGGCCCTGGAAGCCGGGACGTTCGCAGCGGAACGCCGGCCATGGAGTGCTGGTCCGTTGAGGGTCTCGATGGTGCTCATGTCCTGGCGTTCCTTTCGTTCAGTGGGCAAATTGTTCAGTTGGTGCTGCACCGGCGGACCTGATCGGGCAGGGGGGCGCCCGACCAGGCCCGGCGGGGTTTGGGGTGGTTTATTTGGTGGTTTCGGTGCGTTGGGTGCCGGTGAAGGCGAAGGCGATGGTGGAGGTGGCGCCTTGGAAGGTGTTGTCCGCGGTGGTGGGGAACGCGGTGGTGACTTTGAGGTTGTCGGTCTTGGCTGAGGTCAGGGAGGTGAGGTTGTTGAGGACCTTGTTCGCTGCGATGACGGGGCCGTTGGCCAGGACGGTGGTTTTGGTGCCGGCGCAGGTGTAGGGGGCGGCGGTGCCGGTCCAGGGGGTGGAGCAGTTTTCGATGGTCAGTTGCAGGCCGTTGGTGGTGTCGGTGGTGAGGAGGGAGGCGGTGGCGCCGGCGGAGGTGGTGAGGGTGACGTTGTTCAGGTCGGAGTTGCCGGTGTTGGCCAGGGTGACGAGTTTTTCGACTTTGTCTCCGGGCAGCAGGCCGGCGATGGGGACGTTGAGGGTGTTGGCTGGTCCGGGGGCGCCCAGGGCGATGGTGACGGTGCCTGCGGTGACGGCTTGGGAGGCGGAGGTGGAGGAGGTGAATGCGCCGTAGGTTCCCATGCCGGCGACGGCGGCTGCGGTGCCGACCAGTGCGACGGAGGCGAGGATTTTGCCGGAGGTGGTTTTGAGGCTGATGGCCATGGGGATCAGTGTCCTTTCGTGTGGCCACCGTGAGACCGGCCGGCCGTTTCTTCAGCCTGTGTGGCTGACAAGAAATACTTTGCCGGGCCTGGATCAAGAACCAATCCTGCAAACCCACAACACTTCCTCAGGAAACCCTCAAGAAAACCGCAGCACCACCAGCACCGTGTGAAACACTCTTGGGTGCACCTGATCAGCCGATGAAAGGGCAAAACGTATGCCGATGTGGTTGCAGGCCTTGCTCTGGGGAACGCTGGCCGGAGGCGCTTTGGTTCTCGGCGCGGGGATCGCGTGGATGTGGAAGGTGCCCGCCAAGGTCGTCTCCACGGTGATGGCCTTTGGCGCCGGTGTCTTGATCTCGGCACTGGCGTTCGAACTGGTAGACGAAGCCGTGCAAGGCGGCGGACTGCTGCCCACCGTACTGGGCTTCCTGCTGGGGGCACTGATCTTCGTGGGCTCCAATGTCCTCCTCTCACGCGCCGGTGCCAAGCATCGTAAACGCTCCGGCGGCGCCCAGCCCTCGGAAAAGGACTCTCCCGGAAGCGGCACGGCCATTGCCATAGGCGCCCTCATCGACGGCATCCCCGAATCGGTGGTCCTCGGGGTAGGACTCCTGGCCGGCGGAGCCATCAGCCCGGCCATGCTCGCCGCCGTTTTCATCTCGAACGTTCCGGAGGGACTCTCCAGCACGGCCGGAATGAAGAAATCAGGACGCAGCCCTGCCTACGTCTTTGGCACGTGGGTGGGCATCGCCGTGTTCAGCGGGATTGCGGCCCTTGTTGGCTTCACGGCCTTGGAAAACGCACCCGACTCGGTCATCGCCTTCATCACGGCCATTGCCGCCGGAGGGATCCTGGCCATGCTGGCCGACACCATGATTCCCGAGGCCTTCGAAGAGCACCACAACCTCACGGGCCTGACGGCCGCCGTCGGCTTCCTCAGCGCCTTCACCATCCATCACGTGGGAGGCTAGGGGCCCAGCAGTCCCAGCACAGGCAAGGCAACCGCCGTCGAAAGTGCCATGGCGGCAGTGTTGCCGATCACCGGATGGAAACCGGACGGCAGCCAACCGGAAATGGCGCGGGCGAGGGGCGGTGCCAGAACGGCGCCGAGTACCGCCCCGCCGACGATCCCCATCCAGGAACCTCCGGAGGCCAGGACGGCGGCGGGTGCAACAGACACCACGGATGCATACGTGGCCGCCCACCCTTCCTCCCGGTACCAGCGCCGCCACAGAACCACGCCGACAGCTGATGTCAGGGCCTGGGCGAACAGGATCTTGGGAAGCAGGGCCGAACCATATGACGGCAAGCCGGGGTTCATCACGAAGGCCACGGAGACCCCCAGGATCATCCCCAGGCTGGCGGCTTCGTTGGCGAAAAAGTGCGTTTCACTGAAGTCCTTGAGCACCCGGCGTGCGGCCCGGTTAGCATCCTGTCGGAAGCTCTGCCCAACCCCTGACGCCGGGTGAAGGCTTGGCGTGGACGGGTTCGGCTTCCGCAGGACAAGCCACGGCAGGCGGCGTGCAATAGAGAATGTGATGGCGGAACCGACCGCCATCGCCAGGACGCTTCCGACGACGGGCGGCAAGCCCAAGGGGGCAGCAACTGTCGGGATGAAGAGCAGAGCCAAGGGCGTCACGGTCGCTGCTCCGAGGACGGCTCCGGTGACGCATGTCCGCCATCCTGCACCGTAGAGCAGAACCATGGCGGGCGCGGCGCAGACGAAAGGCACGAACGTTGGCTGCCACCCGTCGTCGAGCATCCATCCGAACGCCAGGTTGGACAACAGCAGGCTCAACGACGCCGACGCCAGCACCCACGCCCAAAGCCCGCTGCCGTAGGCAAGCGAGCCGGCCCAGGCCTTGCCGCCACGGGCAACGCGCCAGGCCAGGAATGCACCCGCCAGCAATCCCAGCGCCGCCAGATCCGCCTTGTAGAAAAGGGGCTCAGTCATGTCGCCGAGGAACCACCGCAGGCCGGAAACCGGGGAGTCGTTGGCGTCACCGGCCCATACTTCGAACGACGGGCCAACCCTGGGCGAAACCTCTCCCGCGACGTGCAGGAGGAGGGACAACAGCCCTACCGCAGCCGCCATGCCGAATGCGCCCAATGCCGTACCGGCGGCACTGGACCCCAGCGCCGGCTGGGGCGGCGTCGTGGTGGTGGACGTGGCAGCTGAAGAGTGCGTCATTGGTGACCCTTGGCGTACGGAGTGTGGTGGCTCCGAGCAGCGTAACGGAACTGATGATGCCGCCCGCAGTCGCTGTCGTACGGGGAAATTGTGACCGGAAAAGCCGCCCACAGACGCGAAAAAGCCCTGTCCTCCCGGCATTAACCGCGGGGACAGGGCCTTCGTGAAACGCTAGGCCTTCTTGCGGGTCAGCAGACCCCAGATGATCAGGACCAGCAGAGCACCGCCAATGGCGAGGAGCCAGGTGGAAATCGACCAGAACTCGTTTATACCGACGTTGAAGAGCGCGCTGCCGATCCAACCGCCGAGGACGGCACCGACGATGCCGAGCAGCAGGGTGGCGATCCAGCCGCCGCCCTGGTGGCCGGGCTTAATGGCCTTGGCAATGGCGCCGGCGATCAAACCCAAAACAATCCAACCGATGAATCCCATTTTTCATTCTCTCTTTCGTGAAGAGGTCCTAGTCCGGCATAGGAACGTATGCCGCTATTGACCTGATTGTTGGCTACCGGCTGAGTCGTCGGAACATTCCGACGACTTGGCTGGCAGACGGCCTGCCGGCAGGGTCGGGGTCTGTCATGGCATGAAGCACCATGGACCAGCGCCGCCGGACCGTGCCGGGAATTCGGGGTTCCCCCAGAGTCCTGGCAACCATGGACTCGAGGGGAGGGCCAGGAAATGCCTTCGTTCCGGTCAAGCACTCAAGAGCAACGAGACCGAGCGAGTAGACATCGCTGGCGGTTGTGGAATTTTCGCCACGCACCTCTTCAGGACTGAGGTAATGCGGAGTGCCCGAGGACGAGCCCGGTGTGGCGGTCCCGCCGGTGAGGGCAATTCCAAAGTCGGTCAATTGTGCTACCCCGGGGCCACCCGGGTCTGCTGCGAGGTTGACCAGGATGTTGCCGGGCTTGATGTCGTTGTGGACGATGCCCCTGCGGTGGATGTACGTCAAGGCACGCGCAATTCCGCTCACCCACTCGGCCGTCTCGCGGGGCGAAGCCGGCTGATGATGAAGGAGGGTCCGCAGATCCATTCCTTCCACCAGCTCCATCACCAGGAAATTCCGGATTTCTCCGCCTTCCTGGCGCCCGGTAGTTCCGGAACCGAGGACCCGGACGATGTTCTTGTGCCGCAACCGGCCGTGGATGTCCACTTCCCGACGGAAGGGGGCGTCGTTGGCGGCGTCGGAACACCTGAAAATCTTGACTGCCACAGCGTCGCCACTGTGGAGGTCGAATGCCTTTTGGACGTTGGCTTCCGAGCCGCCGCCCAAGGGTCCTGCGAGGCGGTACCGGCCGGCGATGACCCGATCCCGGTGAACGCTGTCTTGGGCCACGCTGTCCTGGGACGTAAGGTCCCGGGGCACGCCGCATGCACTTGCGGCTCCGCGATCGGCGCGGACAGCCGCAACGTCGAGCGTGGTCACCCGAGGAGGGTTTCGATCTCGGCCGCAGGCACTCCGGCCACTTCGGCGAGGGCATGGGGGTTGACTCCGGCGTCAACAGCTTTTTTGAAGGCGAGCGCCAGGGTGTTCTGCGAGATCGCCAGTTCGTGCTGGAGACTCTGCCTGCGAAGGGCAGCGATCCATACGGAGCTCACGGGATCGAGGGCGTCGATGTCCATCCGGAATCCGCATCCGCAGGCCCACTCGGGCCAGATGGGCTCCACGGAGACCCACTTCATGGCGTCGTAGGCCGGGCCGGCGGAGATGGCCATGTGTGACCCACAGTGCACGGGACCCATGGGAATTACCTGTTCCGTGAGAACTTCCACGGTATTTTCAGCCACTGGTGTGGAGCTTGGTTCACGCAGCGCGACTGTCATCGTTCTCTCCCACACATTCCCTAGTAAGTAGCTTGGCTATCTAGTTATATGTGTACTTATGAATTATGTCCAGTCAGGATGCGGTCACTCAGGACTTCAGGAGGCCGCGATCCCGTCGATCGCCTTTCGCATGCGCCGAAGGAACTCGACCACCACAGCGGAGTCCTCGCTGCTCAGGGTTTCGGCCGCTTCCATCATCCGGGCGTGCATATCACCCAGGGTGCTGCGCACCTCCTGATCCGAGCCGGGGGTGGGGCGCAGGATGAGCGCACGCCGGTCAGTCGGATGCGGCTCCCTCGTGACATAGCCGGACCTCACGAGCCGATCGACCAGGGACGTCATGGAAGCCGACGTCACGCCCAGGCGGACAGCCAACTCCTTGGGCCCGACCTCACGGCCTGCGCGTTCGGCTTCAAGCAAGTACCGCAAGGCAAGAAGATCGGTTTCGCCCATCCCCATGGAAGCGCGGGTACGTCGGCGCATATCCGCTTCGGCGGCACGGTAGTCCCTGAGTGCATTCAGGACATCCACGGCGCCCATCTGCTTGCGGCTCTCCAGCCCGTACCAATAGCCCTGACGTTCACTTTTGTCGCTCATCACCAGTCCTTTGGTAGACATGTATCTCGCTTGTCTAACCAATCGATACTAGGCGATTTACCGCTCCTTTGCTGACCAGGCGGTCAGGACGGCACGCTCAGGCTGCCCGCCGAAGCGTCCGCACGCGCCGCCAGAGAGCTGGAGCCACCACGACGGCAACGCCGACGGCGGCACCAATAACCGTCTCGACGATGCGGTCCCGAAGCAGCAAACCAGGATCGACAGGCGCTGCAAGAAGCGTTGCGATCAAGGCGAGCGGCGTCACGAAAACCTGCGCCACCAGGTACTGCCGGGCGATAAACATCTCAGCACCGAACTGGCACGCAGCGATCACCAGGACCATCGCCCACGGTGCAGGGTTGAGCCACAGAATGCCCGCCAGCAGCACCAGGCCCAGCACTGTTCCGGCGATTCTTTGGATGCCTCGACTGACCCTGTGGCGCGTTGAATGCCCGACGAGGGGAACAACCGCCGCAACCATCGCCCAGTAGGTGTGCCCGAAGCCAAGCCGCTCCCCCACCAACGTGGCGATGGTTCCCGCCAGGCCGGCAGCGACCAGGTAGCCGCCACCCTCCAGCCAGATCGCCCGGCGCTCAGCCGGGGTGTGCCGGATGCGCGGAGGGCGTTTCCACGGCGTTCTGTGGCTTTTGAGCACACGAGCCGACATGCCGATCAAGAGGCAGAAAACCGTGGTCCCGACAGCCACCAGGAGGGCTTCCCACAGGGGCGGTTGGGCTGCGATCGACGCAATGGCAGCAAAAGCAAAAATATGAAACAAGGAGCCACCGGGCCGCAGCCGCCACGCAGCAACCACCACCGAGCAAACGCCGGCCACGACCGTAGTGGCAGCGGTCAAAAGCCAGGAATATTCAGCGCCTTCAATGCCCAAGGCATGGGCGAAACGGGCTAACAATGTGGCCAGGAGAATGATGAAAAGCATGAAGCCGCCGGCGCGCAACTGGCTCCTGAAACGGACGCTATGGGGTTCGTTGCGTCCGTAGATCCCCGTGAAGGCTCCAAACGAAGCAAACACCGCCAGATCCAGTCGGCCTATCAACGTCAACGTGATCAGCGGAACGAACACACCAACTGCGCAGCGGAGGGCGGGATGGTGGTCCTTGTTGCCAGGACCCATCGTGAACATTTCCGCTACAGCCTTCAAGGGGCGGCTCGCCTTTCGTCGCAGGATCAAACGTACGACGGCGGCACTGACGTCCGCTCTCAAGGTTACGCTCCGGTTGCTGGGCTACTGCGGGATCGAGTGCAGTTTGTGGGGCTCATCACCTGGATGCTGGCGGGATCGCCCCGGTTTGGAAGCGGCCGCTTCAGAAGCGGGCGGCTCCTCCCGAGACCGGGGCGGTGTCCAATTTGTTGCCGGCGATATCCGTGAGTCCAGCGGCGGGGTTGTACGTGGGGAACACCGCCGGATCCGTGGGAATTGTCTTGTCGCCGGTACCTCCGGTGCCAAGGGTGATCGTGAGGGTCTTGGCTGTGGGGTTCCAAGCCAGGGACGAGACGTTGCCATTGCCATTGCCGTTCAAGGTCAGGGCCGTCGACGTGTAATCAGCTCCCAGTGCAACGCTGCCCAGGTTGATGGCGCAAACACTGGTGGTAACCGTAAGCGTATCCAGTGCAGTCACGCTGACTGTCACCTGCCCATTGCCGTTAATGGTCTGCGTAGTGGTGTTGTTGGTCCATATACTGCAGATCGTGCTGGCCTTGAGCGCCTCGGAAAACGTCAGGGTCACTGTGTCGCCCTTGTCGAGCTTGTTGGCGACACCACCGTTGCCAAGCTGTACATTCGTCACCGTCGGAGCCGTTGCATCCTTGGATGAGGTCGCCGTCCCTGCGGCACTGGTGTTCCCGGCCGCATCCGTAGCCTTGGCGGAGTAGCTGATGGTGCCGTCCGTGAAGTTCCGAACATCAACGGGCAAGGCTGTCCAATTCCCGGCGCTGTCGACAACCATCGACTGGGTTACCGGTTGCGCACCCGCACCTGTCACAGTGAGGACGAGCGATGAGTTGGCTTCCGCCGTGCCGCTGACCGGCACCTTGTCTGCGAGGGCTGCGTTGACCACTGCCGGTGCGTTCACAACCGGCGCGTTGGGCGCTGTGGTATCCGTGACCGGAGTAGTACCGGTGCTGCGGATGCTTTCGGTGCCCTGCCAAAGGGACAACAAGGGCGTCACGGTGTAGTACCAGGTTCCTGCCGGGACGTTGGCCTCGGCACACGAAAGGCCCGCAACCGGGCCTTGGCAGGTGCCGGTTGCGGCCACGCGCGTGCCGCCGGCGGCCGAGCTGTAGCGGGCGATGCTGTAGCCGGTCACGGGCCGGCCCCCCGCCGTCGTACTGGCTGCCCAGTTGACCGTAACGGTGGTACCGGACACGCTGGTGCCCGGCTTGGCGCCCTGGGCTACGGAATCGGCCTTCGCGGCTCCGAAACCGCTGCTGACGGAACCCCAGAACGCGCTGGCAGCGGGCCCTGCGCAGGAAAGAAGGAGAATGCCCAACGCAATAACCATGATGCGGTTCCATCGCCCCATGCTGATGCTCGACACCTGACGGTCCTGGCTCACTTCCGTACCTCCAGCGTCACGGGGATGGCGAATTGGGCGCCCTGGCAGGCGGAGACTGAGGTGGCTCCCATGCTGGCTGCCCCTTGCAGCGTCACCAGGATGGAGGTGTTCGCGGCGATGGTGATCGGCGGGTTGAGTGGTGCGGCGGGAGGTGTGAAAGTCACTCCGGTGGTTGTGCACCCGTTATGGGAAGTGTCCGCGGAAATGGGTCCGTTGGCGGCAATTCCGTAAATGGTGACGGGGTGAGGGTTGGGGTTCGTGGCCCGGAGGAGGACGTCGGCCGTCCCCCCGGGAACCAGGCTGCTTTGCAGGGTGTCGCCCGGGACGAGTGCGTCCACCGTGACGTTCTGCATTGTTCCGTTTACTGATGATCCGTTCCCGAGGCCTGTGGCGCTCCAGTACGCGTAGGCCGATCCCGCTCCGCCGAGCACGCACAGGGCGACAGTGGCTGCAGTGGTTCTTGCCAGCCGGCCTGGGACGGGGGTGCGGGGTGTCCGGGCTGTGGTCTTCATGTCAGTTGCCTTGTCCCGTGCCGGAGTACGTGAGCTGGAGGGTGGCGCCTTTGCAGCCGTCCTGGAGTTGGGCCGTGTCGTGCATCGTGATCCGGGGCCAGGCCGACTCCGGGACGCCCAGCGCCGACAATGCCCGGACGCCGGGCTCCACGGTCAACGGATACGCGCCGGAGTATTGGGTGAGTTTGTAGTCAGCGGTGGTGCAGGGGAGGTTCTTCGCAATGGCCGCCGGAGTCCGGACCACCTGGGTGATGGATACGGAAAGGTTGGTCACGGCGATGCTCTTGTTGCCGGGATTGGAGATCTGCAGTTCCAACGACCGTGAGACACCCGGTGCGAGCAAGCCATTCACGGAACCGGATACGCCGAACGACCGCTTGACTTCGAGGACCTGCAACTGGCCCGGAGCCGCGTTCGACACGATGGCCCCGCTGCCCGCCTTGACCGAGAAATCGGTCTTCGCCGCCGCTGTTGTGGTGGCGGTTCCAACCGTCAGGGTCGTCTGGACGGTGCCGCCGGCAGTGAGGTTAACCGACGACGGCGTGAAGCTGGCACTTGCGCCAGCCGGCAGCCCGCTGGTCGTGAAGGTCAACTGTCCCGCAAAGCCCCCGGTCGACGTCGCCGACACGGTGAACGTGGTGGACTGGCCCTGGTCAACCGTGCGGCTGGAAGGAGACAACGCCACCGTGATGCCCGCCGGGGCCTTCGCAGCGTTCCCTTGGCCGTTGCTGGCAGCAAGGGCTGCGGTTGGCAGGATGGCCACCAATACGGCCAGCAGAATCGCACGCAGGACCCCACCTCGATGTAACGGTGCGGTGCGCTCTGGGCGGTGGTCCATAGAAGCTCTTTTCGGACGTCGGCTTGGGTGCGGTGGTGGAGGGGCCGAAACGGCTGAGCCGGAGCCCGCCTAACTGGCCGGCCCCGGCGTCGAGGTCTTACAGGCTGCCGACGTTGACCGTCACGATGGCCGCCTTGCAGGCGTCCTGGTTGACGGTGGTGCTGTCGTTGAACTTCAGCGTTCCGGAGCCAACGGACGTGCCGGTGCTGTTGGCTGCCACCGGGCTGTTCGAGGTGACTGCGGTGACTTCGAACCAAGCCGGCAGACAGCCGGCCACATTGGTGGTCACGTTCGCGCTCAACGCTCCAACCACCGTGCCTGACGTGGTGGAGTTGTCGGCCGTGTAGCTCACCGGGACGGAGTTGCCCGGAGCAAGGCCGCCAGCGAAGGTGGCGTGGAGGGTGACCGTTCCGCCGCCGGCGGAGTTGGTGGCATTGCCACTGCCGGAACCAGTGGTGGTCCAGTAGGCGTAGGCGGCGCCGCCGCCGACTGCTACCAGTGCGACGCCCGCAACAGCGGCGGTGATCCGGCTCTTCTTGGAAAGCTTGCGCATGATGTGACTCCTTGGTTGATCTGGTCCGGGGAGCCGCAGCGCAACCCCCAGCATCCGGCCTTTGCTGGCGGATGAAGCGATGCAGCCAATGTTTCAGCCATGGCAAGTCGTGTGGCTACGATTCCGGCTACCCCATTTTTTCTTCGAACAAAGGCTGGGAAATACCCGCATGCGTGACGCAAGTACTCGCGTTCTCCGCCCGGACTACTTGGCGGGCTGGTCGTCATTCCAGCCCTGTCAGGGCCCGAAGTACTCGCCTTCTCCCAGACTGTCCAAGGAATGGACACTTCCCTGGCGGCGGCCGAAGACGGCGCTACGACGTTGATGCGGCAATCTTGTGCCCATCTTGAGCAAAAAATGCGCTGGTGTTCGAAGCTTCCGGCGTGCTCCTTTAACCCCCGACGGCGGCCAGGTCACCTTCAGAAGGTGGCCCGACCGCCGTCGTGCATCTGTTTTGGGCTAGCCGTGGGCGGCGAGGATGGTGGAGGCTTCCTGGCGGGTGGTGCCGGAGGACTCGATGTGTGCCAGGGCTTCGGGGATTTCCCAGCCCTTCTTCCGCATCGCGGTGGCCCACAAACGCCCGGCCCGGTACGAGGACCGCACCAACGGCCCGGACATGACGCCGAGGAAGCCGATCTCTTCGGCTTCGTGCTGGAGGTCCACGAATTCCTGCGGCTTGACCCACCGGTCCACCGGCAAGTGCCGTTCGGACGGGCGAAGGTACTGGGTGATCGTGATCAGGTCACAACCGGCCTGGTGCAGGTCGCGCAGGGCCTCGGAGATTTCCTCCCGGGTCTCGCCCATGCCCAGGATCAGGTTCGACTTGGTCACCATGCCCAGATCCCGGCCCTGGGTGATGACATCCAGGGACCTCTCGTACCGGAACGCCGGACGGATCCGCTTGAAAATCCTCGGCACGGTCTCGACGTTGTGGGCGAACACCTCGGGCTTGGAATCACAGATCGCCGCGATGTGCTCAGGCTTGCCGGAGAAGTCCGGGATCAGCAACTCCACCCCGGTGCCCGGGTTCAGTTCATGGATCTTCCGGACCGTTTCGGCGTACAACCAGACACCCTCATCGGCCAGGTCATCACGGGCCACCCCGGTCACGGTGGCGTAGCGCAACTGCATCGCCTGGACACTCCGGGCCACCTTGGTGGGTTCGAACATGTCAACCGGGGAGGGCTTGCCGGTGTCGATCTGGCAGAAATCACAGCGCCGGGTGCACTCGGACCCGCCGATCAGGAACGTCGCTTCCTTGTCTTCCCAGCACTCGAAAATGTTCGGGCAGCCGGCCTCTTCACAGACTGTGTGCAGGCCTTCCTTCTTCACCAGGTTCTTGAGCTGGACAAACTCAGGTCCCATCTGGACCTTGGCCTTGATCCACTCAGGCTTACGTTCAACCGGTACCGCAGAATTACCCTGCTCAACGCGCAGCAACTTACGGCCTTCAGGTGCGAGTGTCATGGGGTTCCTTTACGTTGATCTTCAGCATTCGACGACGTTGACGGCGAGGCCGCCCATCGCGGTTTCCTTGTACTTATCGGACATGTCCTTGCCCGTCTCACGCATCGTCACGATCACCTCGTCCAGGGAAACCCGGTGCGTCCCGTCCCCCCACAACGCCATCTTCGCCGCGTTGATCGCCTTCGCCGCCGCGATCGCGTTCCGCTCAATACACGGAATCTGAACCAACCCCCCGATCGGATCACACGTCAACCCCAGATTATGCTCCATCGCGATCTCCGCAGCGTTCTCCACCTGACCCGGAGAACCACCCATCACCTCAGCCAACCCCGCAGCAGCCATCGACGACGCCGAACCAACCTCACCCTGACACCCCACCTCAGCACCGGAAATCGACGCCTGCTCCTTATACAACACACCCACCGCACCAGCAGCGAGCAGGAACTTCACCACCACATCATCCCTGTCCTGCTGACTGGCCTGATCCATGCCCGGAGCGTAATTCAACGCGTAATACAACACCGCCGGAATAATCCCCGCAGCACCATTGGTCGGCGCCGTCACCACCCGACCACCAGAAGCGTTCTCCTCATTGACCGCCAAAGCAATCAGGTTCACCCACTCCTGCCAATACTTCGGATCATTCCGGTCCTTGTCCTCCTTCAACAACCGCTCCAACCAATCAGGAGCACGACGCCGGACCCGCAACCCGCCAGGCAACACACCCTCACGCTTCAAACTGGTTTCAACACAGGCCTCCATCACCGACCAGATATGCAAAAGCCCCTCCCGGATCTCCTCCTCCGACCGCGACGCCCGCTCATTGATGAACATGATGTCCGAAATCCCCAACCCCTTGGACGCACACCTGCCCAACAACTCCGCCGCCGTCCTGAACGGCAACGGCAACTCCTTCTTCGACTCCTCCAACTCCTGCCGCGCAGCGTCCTCCTCACCCTCACGGACAATGAACCCACCACCAACCGAAAAGAACGTCGCCTCATGCACAGTGTTTCCCTCAGCATCAGCCACGGCGAACTTCATCCCGTTCGTATGCCGCGGCAACACCGTCAACGGATGCAACACCATATCCTCCACCGCATACGGCAAGGGGACCTCACCGGCGAGGTTGAGCTTGCCTGTCTCCGCGATCGAGGCCAGCCGCTCCTCCACCTCGTCCGGCAGGATCTCCTCGGGCTCGTAACCTTCCAGGCCCAGCAAGGTAGCCGTGAAGGTGCCATGCCCCTTGCCCGTGGCAGCCAAGGAGCCATAAAGATCAACACGGAGCCCGGCCACGGCAGGAAGCAAACCGGACTCACGCAGCTCACGGGCAAACACCGCCCCGGCCCGCATCGGCCCCACCGTGTGGGAACTCGACGGACCAATGCCCACAGAGAACAGATCGAAAACACCAACAGCCATAGCCGGGATCCCTTTCAGGGAAGAGTGAAACAAGACAAAGAATGTGGGGGCCGGGCCAATCCCGAGCCAAGGCGGCCCGGCCCCCGGAGGTCCCAGTGCGGACCTCCAACCCGGTCTTTATGTGGGCGCCCGTTCCCAAGCGACCGCCCACCCGGGAGATCAATGTGCCTACGCCGTGGAGCGCCTCGTCGGAAACGGGGGTTCGCTGCGAAACATGCCGTTCGCACGGCACATTCCGCAGCGAGCCCACGAATCGGACGGCACAACCGAGTGGCTACCCGAGGTTCGCAACTCCCGGGTACAGCGGGTGCGCGGCAGCGAGTGCCTCAACGCGGTGACGCAACCCGGTAAGGTCCGCATCGGCGTCGGCGATCAGTGCCACGGCGATGATGTCAGCGACCTCACGGAAGGCCGCTTCCCCGAAACCGCGCGTTGCCAGCGCAGGGGTGCCGATCCGCAGGCCAGAGGTGACCATGGGCGGGCGCGGGTCGAACGGGACGGCGTTGCGGTTGACGGTGATGTCGATCGCGGCGAGACGGTCCTCGGCCTGCTGGCCATCGAGTTCGCAGTTGCGCAGATCCACGAGGACCAGGTGCACGTCTGTTCCACCGGAAACCACGGAGATTCCCTTGGCAGCGACGTCGGGCTGGACCAGGCGTTCGGCCAGGATGCGCGAGCCTGCCAGGACGCGTTCCTGGCGCTCACGGAACTCCTCCGAAGCGGCAATCTTGAACGCGACAGCCTTGCCCGCGATCACGTGCTCCAGCGGTCCGCCCTGCTGGCCCGGGAACACGGCCGAGTTGATCTTCTTGGCGATGTCGGCGTCGTTGGACAGGATGATTCCGCCGCGCGGACCGGCGAGGGTCTTGTGCGTGGTGGAGGTGGTGACGTGGGCGTGCGGGACCGGCGAAGGGTGCAGGCCGGCAGCCACCAGGCCGGCGAAGTGGGCCATGTCCACCATCAGGTAGGCGCCCACGGAGTCAGCGATCCGGCGGAACTCAGCGAAGTCCAGCTGCCGCGCATACGCGGACCAGCCGGCCATGATCAGTGCCGGTTTGTGCTCCTGGGCCAGGCGCTCCACCTCAGCCATGTCCACAGTGTGGGTGTCCTCGCGAACCCCGTACGGGACCACGTTGTAGAGCTTGCCAGAGAAGTTGATCCGCATGCCGTGCGTGAGGTGGCCACCGTGGGCAAGGTTCAGGCCCATGATGGTGTCGCCCGGCTTGATCAGCGCGTGCATCACCGAGGCGTTCGCCTGTGCACCGGAGTGCGGCTGCACGTTCGCGTACTCGGCTCCGAACAATGCCTTGATGCGGTCAATGGCCAGCTGCTCAATGACGTCGACGTGTTCGCAGCCGCCGTAGTAGCGCTTGCCCGGGTAGCCCTCGGCGTACTTGTTGGTCAGCACTGAGCCCTGCGCCTGCATGACAGCCACCGCAGTGTGGTTCTCCGATGCGATCATTTCCAGGCCGTCGCGCTGGCGGCCCAGTTCGTCGTCGATCTTCGCGGCGATCTCGGGGTCCAGCTCGGAGAGCTGCGCGTCCAACGACGCCGACACAACCTGCTCGAATTCGGTCACGGCTGCCGGGTTCACAGTTCGCCTCCGTTGGCTGCTGCGTACTCTTCGGCCGACATGAGCGGACCTTCTTCGGTGGCGGCGACCTTGAACAGCCAGCCCTGGCCGTAGGGGTCGTTGTTGATCAGCGCGGGATCTCCGACAACGGCGTCGTTGATCTCGGTCACCTCACCCGTCACAGGCGAGTACAGATCCGATACCGACTTGGTGGACTCCACCTCGCCGCAGGTCTCCCCCGCGGTCACTGTGGAACCAACCTCGGGAAGGTCCACGTACACGATATCGCCCAGGGCGTCAGCGGCGACGGCGGAGATCCCGATCCCCACCGGCCCGTCCCCGTCAGCGGCAACCCACTCATGCTCGGCCGAGTACTTCAGTTCAGCTACTACCTTGCTCATTCCAATTCCTTCTCTCTCTTCGAGTTTTTGTACAGTTGATGCCCTCAAAAGGGCCTCATAAGGGCGTTATGTGTACGAAAACTCTCATTTTTGGCGCTTGTAGAACGGCAGCGGCACCACTTCGAAAGGCTCCGCTTTGCCGCGCAGGTCAATGTCCACGATGGTGCCAACCGCTGAATGTTCGACGTCGACATAGGCCAACGCCACCGGGTAACCGAGCGTCGGGCTTGGCTGGCCCGAGGTCACCTCACCGATCAGGGAACCGTCCTTGAGAACGGAGTAGTGCGCACGGGCGGCACGACGGCCGGTGCCCTTGAGGCCCACGAGCTTCTGGCCGATGGTGGATCCCACGCCGGCAGCCTTGATCGCGGCGAGTGCTTCCTTGCCAACAAAGTCGCTTTCCTTGGCCAGGGAAACTACCGGGCCCAGACCTGCGGCGTAGGCGTTCACGTGGCGGGAGAGTTCGTTGCCGTAGAGGGGCATTCCGGCTTCGAGGCGCAAGGAGTCCCGGGCGGCAAGGCCGGCGGGGATGAGTCCGTGGCCTTCGCCTGCTTCCAAGAGCGCTTCCCACAGACCGGGGGCGTCAACGTTCGGGATGTAGATCTCGAAGCCGTCTTCCCCGGTGTAACCCGTGCGGGCCAACAGCAAGTCCTGGGTGCCGCCGTCGAACGTGATGGAAACCTCCACCGCCGCGTAGTACTTCAGTTCCGTCACCAAGGAGCGCTGCTCGGCGGGTACCAGTTTCAGCAGGATCGCCTCGGCGTTTGGGCCCTGCACGGCAATCAGGGACGTCTCGGCGGAGGCGTCGTCAACCACGACGTCGAAGCCGGCTGACCGCTCCTTCAGTGCCGCCGCAACCACCTTGGCGTTGCCCGCATTGGGGACCACCAGGAAGTTATCGTCAGCGCGACGGTACGTGATGAGGTCGTCGATGATGCCGCCGTCGGCGTTGCAAATCAGCGAGTACTTGGCCTTGCCCACCGCAATCGCGGACAGCTTGCCCGCCAGGGCGTAGTCCAGGAACGCTGCGGCTTCGGGGCCGGTGACCCAGACTTCGCCCATATGGGAGAGGTCGAACAGGCCGGCTGCGTTGCGGACCGCGTGGTGCTCGGCGAGTTCGGACTCGTACTTGAGGGGCATCTGCCAGCCGCCGAAATCCGTGAAGGAAGCGCCGGCTTTTTTGTGCTGCTCATACAGGGCTGTGTAGTTCTCAGTCATCTCAGGAGTCCTTAGTTTTCGAAGTCCGTAAGGGGCGGGCAGGAGCACACCAGGTTGCGGTCGCCCGCGGCACCGTCGATGCGGCCAACCGGCGGGAAGTACTTGTCCTGCTTGAGGTGGTGGACCGGGAAAGCGGCCTGCTCACGCGGGTAGTCGCGGGCCCAATCGGAACTGACGACGGCGGCAGCCGTGTGCGGCGCGTTGCGCAGCGGCGACTTCTCAACAGTGAAATCACCGTTGGCCACCTGCTCGATTTCGGCACGGATGGCGATCATGGCTTCGATGAAGCGGTCGATCTCGGCCAGGTCCTCGGACTCGGTGGGTTCCACCATCAAGGTTCCCGCCACAGGGAAGGCCAGCGTGGGCGCGTGGAATCCGAAGTCGATGAGGCGCTTGGCTACGTCCTCGGCCGTGACGCCGGTCTTCGCGGTCAGCTCGCGGAGGTCCAGGATGCACTCGTGAGCCACAAGTCCGCCTTCACCTGTGTAGAGCACCGGGAAGTGCTCATCCAACCTGGAGGCAACATAGTTCGCGGCCAGCAGCGCGGACTTGGTTGCTTCGGTCAGACCCTGGCCGCCCATGAGCTTCACGTACGCCCAGGAGATCGGCAGGACGCCGGCGGAACCGTAGCGGGAGGCCGAAATCGCGACGCCGCCTTCGGCAGAATCACTGTTCGCGTCGCCGGGCATGAACGGTGCCAGGTGTGCCTTGGCTGCGACCGGGCCAACGCCCGGACCGCCACCGCCGTGCGGGATGCAGAAGGTCTTGTGCAGGTTCAGGTGCGAGACATCGCCACCGAACTTGCCCGGCTGGGCCAAGCCAACCAGCGCGTTGAGGTTGGCGCCGTCAACGTACACCTGGCCACCGGCGGCGTGGACCGCATCGCAGACTTCGCGGACGTCGGCGTCATACACACCGTGCGTGGACGGGTACGTGATCATGATGCAGGAGAGCGCGTCCTTGTTGGCCTCGATCTTGGCCTTCAGGTCGTCGTGGTCGATCGTGCCGTCGGATGCCGTCGCCACGACGACAACCTTCATGCCGGCCAGCACCGCGGAGGCAGCGTTCGTGCCGTGGGCCGAGGCCGGGATGAGGCAGACGTTGCGCTGCTCATCACCACGGGACAGGTGGTAGCCGCGGATCGCCAGGAGTCCGGCAAGCTCACCCTGGGAACCGGCGTTCGGCTGAATGGAGACCTGGTCGTAACCGGTGATCTCGGTGAGGTCGGCTTCCAGGTCTTCGATCAGTTCGCGCCAACCAGCCGTCTGGTGGTCCGGAGCGAACGGGTGGATCGAAGCGAACTCCGGCCAGGAAATGGCTTCCATCTCGGCCGTGGCGTTGAGCTTCATGGTGCACGAGCCCAGCGGGATCATGGTGCGGTCCAGCGCGAGGTCCCGATCGGACAGCTTGCGGATATAGCGCAACAGCTGCGTCTCGGAACGATGCGTGTTGAACACCGGGTGCTGCAGGAAATCAGAGGTGCGGACTACGGATTCGGGCAGTTCGAACCCGGAGGCGTCCCCCACCGGACCGGCACCAAAGGCGACGGCTACCGCGGAGAGGACTTCCGGCGTCGTGGTTTCATCAACCGAAACCCCCACGGTGTCGGCGTCGATGATCCGCAGGTTGATGCCGCGGGCTTCGGCGGCGGCGATGACCTTGTCTGCCTTGCCGGGGACGCGGACCGTGAGGGTGTCGAAGAAGGAGTCGGCAACGAGCTCGCGACCAGCCTTCTGCAGCGCAGTGGCAAGGGTGCGGGCGTGGCCGTGGACGGTTTCGGCGATCGCCTTCAGGCCTTCAGGGCCGTGGTAGACCGCGTACATGGAGGCCACGATGGCGAGCAAGGCCTGTGCCGTGCAGATGTTGGATGTGGCCTTTTCGCGGCGGATGTGCTGCTCGCGGGTCTGCAGCGCGAGGCGGTAGGCGGGGACGCCGGCGTTGTCCTTGGAGACGCCGACGATACGGCCCGGGAGCGTCCGCTCCATGCCTTCACGCACGGCCATGTAGGCCGCGTGCGGGCCGCCGAAGAACAGCGGAACACCGAAGCGCTGCGCAGTTCCGACGGCGACGTCGGCACCTTGTTCGCCCGGGGGTGTGATGAGGGTGAGCGCCAGCAAATCCGCGGCCACGGTGACCAGTGCGCCACGTTCCTTCGCATCGGAAATGACGGCGGAGTGGTCGAAAACCCGGCCCGAAGCACCGGGCTGCTGGAGGACGACGCCGTTGATGTCGCCGTCGGGCAGACCGGCGGAGAGGTCCGTGACCTCCACCTCGAAGCCCAGCGCCTCAGCGCGGCCCTTCACGATGGCGATGGTCTGCGGAAGGAGGTCGGCGTCCAGGACAGTCTTGCCATCCTTGGCCGTCTTGTTCTTGTTGGCGCGGCGCATCAGCAGCACGGCCTCGGCCACGGCGGTGGCTTCATCCAGCAGGGAAGCGTTCGCCACGGGAAGGCCGGTGAGATCCTGCACCATGGTCTGGAAGTTGAGGAGCGCTTCGAGGCGGCCCTGGGAAATTTCCGGCTGGTACGGCGTGTAGGCCGTGTACCACGCGGGAGCTTCCAGGATGTTGCGGCGGATGACCGGGGGCGTGACGGTGTCGTAGTAGCCCTGGCCGATCATCTGGACCGCGGTCTTGTTCTTGGATGCGAGCTTCCGCAGTTCGGCGAGGACCTGCACCTCGGTGAGGGCATCCTGCAGTTTCAAGGCCGTGTCCTGGCGGATGGAATCGGGGACGGCGACGTCCACCAGGCCGTCGACAGAGTCGTAGCCGATGGCCTTGAGCATGGTGTCAACATCGGCCTGGCGCCGGGCGCCGATGTGCCGGTCCGCGAAAGCGGTGGGGGTTGATTGAACAGTCAAGAGGAACTCCATGATTCAGGCGCCCACTGAGCGCCACGATGATGTGGGTTCCTCCCCGCTCTGTATTGGACCTGAGAGATTCCGCAGGAATGGTTGCCTGCTTGCACCGTCGGTGAGCCCGGTTACCCGAACTGCTTTCCAGAGTTGCCTAACCGCGGCGGTACATGGGCCTGAGAGATTCCTGGGGAGGATTTGCTCCTACGGCGCCTGACTGGATGTACCGGCAGGACTCTCCCGCCGCAGATCAAAAGCGTTGCGTCACGCGAGTGACACGCTTCACACCATAGCGTGGGGTTTCGCAAAAGTGCAAGCAAGCGGCCCCTACCCGTGCATGGCCTCGTGGATCTGAAGGGCGAACCAGAGCTGGGCCACCGTGGAGGTTTCACCCATGTCCAGGCCCGTCAGCTCACCGATTTTCCGGATCCGGTAGATGATGGTTTGCCGGTGCGTGAACAGGGTTGCCGCCGTCTTTTGCCAGGACCGCTGCGAGTCCAAATACGTCCGCAACGTGACAATGAGATCGCCTTCCTGGCTCTGCTCGTAGTCGAAAATCGGCCCAAGGAGCCGCCGGACCAACGCGGTCCCTTCCTCGAAACTGGTCAGGCCCAACCAGGACGGGCCCTGGGCATAACGGGCCAAACCCAGCTTGTTGGCCCGGGCGGAACCAAGCGCCCAGAGGGATTCCTGCAACGCGCGTTGGATATTCGCAACGGCTGCCGGCGCACTTATCCCGATCGCGGCATCCACACCGGCGCAATGCACCAGGACGTCGTCGGGCACGTCGGCAGGGACCACCACATGGAACCTGTTGTTCCGCTTCAACGACGCCGACGCAACCCCGTGCCGCCACAGTTCGATGTGCACGTTGGCCAGCCTGTCGCCGTCGTCCGCTTGAATCGAGGCGATCAGAAACCCAGCTGCCGGGACCCCGAAGGCCGCCAACCTGCTTTCCATCTCAGCCGCTCCCAGACGGCCGTCGAAGGCCTGAAGCAAGAACTCGCCCGCGGCCCGGTGCCGGCCTTCCAGCGACAGGACGATGCGCGAGAGCTGCAGTCCCAGCACGGTTGCGGCGTGCAGAAGTACGACGGCGTCCGGGTGCGGTTCGCTGTTGGGCAGCACCACCAAGAGCGCATTGGCATGGGTGGGAATATCCATGGTCAGCACATGCCTGCCCCGGATTCGGTGCCACTGGAAGTTCTTCCCGGCAGGGGTCACCTGCCCCGACGACGGCGCCCAGGCATCAGCGAGGAACTCCGGGAGTGCCTTCCCATCGGGGTGCCAGGGATGGAGGCAGCGGCGATCCACGACGAACAGGTCCGCGTCCAACTCGGTCGCCAGCCGCTGAACGAGGCTCTGCCAATGGTCCTCGGAGGCACCTGCGGTGCGGAGCAAATCATAGACGCGCGCCGTCTGCCGGAGCCGACGCGACTCTTCGAGCAGCGAGGACTCCGCAACCGACCTGGCGATGGCGATGAACGGCAAGGGATACGGAATATTGACCAGGGGCAAGGGGAGCCGATCGCACGCCGCCAGGAATTCCGCGGTCAGGGTCGGCGCGTGCATCTTCTCTCCGATGGCCAGGGCGCTGGCACCGCTGTCCATCAGAGCCTCCGCGAGCGCCACTTGCCCGTCTGCGTCGGCGGGAATCGAGAGACCATTGGTCATCATGAGTTCGCCGCCCGTGACCCACTCCCAGAGCCGGGGCAGGTCCGAGGTGTGAGCCCAGGTGATGCGGTTATCCATTCCTGCCGAGCCGGCCAGGATTGTCAGGCCCAGCTGCGGTTCGGCGACGAGTTCAGCGACGGTGATTGCCATGCCTTGGCCTCCCGGGGTGTGCCGGATGGTCGCCAGCACCGTTTAGACAAATGTATATGCAACTTAATCATTTGTAGTCGATCTACGGATAGTCGGAGTGACGCCGGTCACCCAAGAATTGAATGACTACTTCCCCGCTCCCCAAGAGCACTCACGAGAGAGGGTTGCAATGAGCGCAACAAGCAACCTCATTGACGATGCCCCACTGACCGCGTTCCACAAAAAGCTGACGTTCTTCGCCTCCGGCGGTCCGTTCATCGATGGCTACGCGTTGTCGATCATCGGCATCGCCCTGATCACAATGACCCCCGGACTGCAGCTGAGTACCGGGGAAATTGGACTGATCGGTGCCGCCAGCCTGGTAGGCATCTTCTTCGGCGGCGCCGTCTTCGGGTGGCTCACGGACAAGATCGGCCGCCACAAAATGTATATTGCCGACCTCATAGCGCTGGCCGTCTTCTCGCTGCTGAACGGCTTTGCCACTGAGGTCTGGCAAGTAGTCCTGTGCAGGTTCTTCCTGGGGATGGCCATCGGCGCCGACTACCCCATCGCCACGTCGCTCCTGGCAGAGTTCCTGCCCAAGAAGCACCGCGGCCGCCTGCTTGGGGCCACCTTTGTGGTCTGGGCTGTTGGCGCAGCGGTCGCCTACGCCGTCGGATTCCTGCTCCGCGACATGGGACCGGACGCTTGGCGCTGGATGGTCGCCAGCCCGGCGATCTTCGCCATCATCACCCTGCTGTGCCGGCTCGGGACACCTGAGTCGCCACGCTGGCTGCTGTCACGTGGTCGCCGTGAGGAGGCTGATGCAGTCATCAAGAAGGTCTACGGACAGCAGTATGGGCTGGCTGATATCGCTTCCGACAGCGAGGGACCGGCGAAGCAAGGCAGGTTCCTGGACATTTTCCGGGGCCAGTTCTGGAAGCGGACGTTGTTTGTTTCCATTTTCTGGACAGCCCAGGTGATCCCACTCTTTGCTGTGTACACCTTCGCCCCTGACCTTCTGGCATCCTTCGGAATGCACGGAGACGCCAACCTCTACGGAGGATCGTTCTTGATTTCCATGTTGTTTGTTGTCGGTGGCATCCCCGGACTGTGGCTGGTGGAAAGAATCGGCCGACGCCGGCTGCTTCTCTGGAGCTTCGGGGTCATCGTGGTGGCCTTGGCCATCCCGGCTTTCATTCCCGACGTCCAGGCCGCGCCGTTGTTCATCGCCTTGGCCGTATTCGCTTTGGCTTCCGGCGCCTCCAGCTTCCTCGAAGTCGTCTACCCCAACGAACTCTTTCCCACCGAAGTGCGGGCAACGGCAGTGGGTTTTGGTACCGCCATCAGCCGCATCGGATCTGCCGCCAGCACTTACCTGATGCCCATCGCAATAGTGAGCTTCGGCGCCGCCGGTTCCCTGCTCATCGGCGCCGTGATCTCCCTGGTCGGTTTGGTGGCGACCTTCCTGCTCGCGCCGGAAACGGCCAACAAATCCCTTTCAGAACTCACCTCCCGTAAGAATCCGGGCACCCCGGAGCCGAATAAAGTAACCGAAGGATCCCTGTCATGACCACTCACCAGCCCGTCGGACCAGTCGATGCCACCAAGGTTCCCCGCTTCGCAGGATTGGGTACCTTTGCCCGTCTGCCGCAGATTGACCGCGTCCCCGACTACGACATTGCCATTGTCGGCGTACCGTTCGACGGCGGTACCTCCTACCGCCCAGGGGCCCGGTTTGGTCCGGCCGCAGTCCGCGAAGCCTCCCGCCTCCTGCGCCCCGGTTACCACCCGGAGCTCGATGTGGAGCCAGTCAACGAAGTCCAGGTCGTGGATGCAGGGGATATCGCCTGCACTCCTTATGACATCGCCCGTGCCATCCGCGAGATCGAGGAGCAAGCCCGTCCGCTGATCAGCCAGGACAGGAAACTCATCTCCATCGGCGGCGACCACACCATCGCGCTCCCCATGTTGCAGGCGCTCAACAAAGTGCACGGACCAGTGGCGCTACTCCATTTCGATGCCCACCTGGACACCTGGGACACGTACTTCGACCAGCCGGTCACGCACGGAACAATCTTCCGGAGGGCGTTCGAGGAGGGCTTGCTGTTGGAAGACAAGTCGATGCATGTGGGTATCCGTGGTCCTGTGTATGACCGCAACGACTTCCTGCGCGACCACGAGTTCGGTTTCCAAATCATTCGCTGCTCGGACCTGGATGTCATAGGCGTCCCGGCGGCGATCGACCAGGTCAGGCAGCGGTTGGGCGACACCCCCGTCTACGTTTCCATCGACATCGACGTCCTGGACCCGTCCTACGCACCCGGCACCGGCACCCCGGAGATGGGTGGTCTGCATTCCCGGGAGCTCCTGGCACTGCTCCGCGGACTCAACGGCATCAACATCGTGGGCGCCGACGTCGTAGAAGTGGCACCGGCGTATGACCATGCCGACATCACCAGTGTTGCCGCAGCAACTGTGGTGTTTGACCTCTTGGCCCTGATGGTCAACCGGGGAAAGGGCGCCAGCGTGTCAGGCTTCGAACTCGAAGAAGCTACAGCCTGATCCTCAGGGGCGCCGTCCCGCACTGAGTGGGGGTCAAGTTTCCTCCCTGGTCACTTGACCCCCACTGGAAACACCGGAATGGTAGTTTGATTCCTGCTGAGGCAGACAACGCACCCAACCGGAGGACCATCCATGTTTAAGGGTTTCAAGGACTTCATACTTCGCGGAAACGTGATCGAACTGGCTATCGCTGTCGTTATCGGCAGTGCATTCACCGCACTCGTCGGAGCTTTCACCAACCACATCATCAACCCGGTGATCGCCGCCGCCGGCGGCATGAACGCCGAAGGCCTGGGCTTCAAGATCTGGGAAAACAACCCCGCTACCTTTGTCGATTTCGGCGCCGTGCTCACCGCACTCGTGACCTTTGTGATCACCGCAGCCGTGGTCTACTTCATCTTCGTGGCACCCATGAACAAGATCAACTCACTGGTCAAGGACCGCCTCTCCACCGAGGAGCCCGAGGAAGAGCCGCTTCCGGCCGACACCGCGCTGCTTGCCGAGATCCGCGACCTCTTGAAGGATGCGGCCGCCGCCCGCGGAAATGCCCGGGACTTGGACGACGACTCCATCCGCTAGGAAAGCCCGCCGCACATCCCTGTTGTTGCGGCCTTTCACGTTTGGACAAGTAGAGCCCGGCACTACCCCTGAGGGAGTGCCGGGCTCTACGTTTGTCCGCCCAGATACATGGGCCACTCACCGGGCATGACCGGCCGGCTACCCGGAAGTAGCCGGAACGTGACGCACCAGCAACGGGTTCGAAACAGGCGCGGGGCAGCATGGAACCATGAAGCGCAACCCGAGCAACCCCGTTACCGCGGACCTGCGGTGCGATGTCTGCGGCCAACTGCCCGAACCGCCCAAAGCCAGGCTGACCCTGGCCAACATCGCGGTCATGCTTCCCATTGAACTTCTGGTCCATGCGGCGGTGGTGGAAACCCATCTTCCCTATCTGGCCAAGGTCCTGCTGCTCACCGTGACCGCGACCGTCCTGGTGATCTGGGTCGCCGAGCCCTCCGCCGCGAAGGTCCTCAGGCGCTGGTTGCACGCCCCGGCACTCCGCCACCGGCACAAGCTGAACATGGCGCCTGCCCTGTGGCGGGCGCGGACCCTCGTGCTGGACCAACCCGGATCCCTGCAGAGGATTACCCAATCGCTCGCCCGCTTGGAGACCAACATCCTGAGCATCCATGTTCATCCGATGGGCGGCACCGGGCCTGACGGCAGCGTCATGGACGAGTTCGTCCTCTCCGCCCCGGGCGAGGTCACCGAGGTTGAACTGCTGAAGGCATTGGACGACGGCGGCGGGCGTGGGTCCCAGGTCTGGCCGACCACCGCGCTGGCCATGGCCGACGGACAAACCAGGGCCCTGAGCCTGGCCGCCCGGGTCGCCGGAAATCCTGCTGAGCTCCCACACGCCTTGGCTGAGCTGCTGTCCGCAAAAGTAGTGCCCAACAGTCCGGAACGTCGGCCACCCGGGGCCGCGACCGCCGTCGTGGGTTCCACGGATGTGCTGAAGGTTCCCACCGCCTGGCATGGTCCACTCCTGTTCTCCCGCCCGGGCGAGCCGTTCACTCCGGCCGAATCCGCGAGGGCCCATCGCTTGGCTGAACTGGCCGAAATCCTGGCTTACGGCCCTGCCCCCACCCCGGCGAGGGACTGACGGTATCCCGGTCGCCTGCAGGATTCGTGTCGTGAGGCACTCCTGGACTTCCAACGTGCGAATATTTGTCCACCATTCGCATCTTTCCCATGGGGGACCTTTGTCTGAAAACACTCACTCCGGCACGCCCGAAACTGCCGGGAACAACACCAACACACCCGAACCGCAGTACGGCGTACGACTTCCCGAAGGGACCGGCCCGGACGTTCCGGCATGGCACCCGGAAGCCCAACACATCCAAGCAATCTACGGCCAACCCATCTCTGTTACTCCCCGCGAAGACGTGGGACGCGGAGCCCTGTTTGCACTGGCTGCCCTGCCCATCGGCGTTATCTTGTGGATGGCCATATGGAGCCTCGGGTGGATGTCCTCCCTGGTGACATTTGCCGCCGCCGTCATGGCCGCCAAATTCTACGTAGCTGGCGCGGGAGCCCTGAGCCGAAAAGGCGTGTGGATCGTCGTCGGCGTAACTGTGGTGACGGCACTGTCGTCATTCGTCGGTGGCGTGTGGCTCGACGTTGTCCAGTTCCTCGGCCGCGAGCCCCTGGCCATGGTCATGAATTCCGAACCTTGGGCCCTGATGGCCGACAACCTCGCATACAACCCGGAGTTCATCAGCGGATACATGAAGGACTTCCTGCTCGCGCTGCTCTTCGGTGCCCTTGGATGCTTCTTCACCCTGCGCCAGATGTTTACCGCAACCAAGGCCTCCTAGGACGGGCGGCGGCTGATTCCGCTGCGTTCCTTCCCCGTTGCTTCTCCGGCGTCACCGTGTTTTTCATTCGACACGCGGTGTCCCTTGGGTCTGGCATGGAGCAACCGGGGAGGAACGCGGGGTCGGCCCCCGCGGCGGGTTAGTCGCCGTCGATCTTCTCCAGCAGTTTGCCCAGAGCATCACGGATGTCGTCGTAGTCGTATTGGCCCGCTCTGCTCTCCGCCGAGATCACTGCACAGCGGTGGACCTTCTTGAAGTCACCGATCGGGAATTGTAGTGTCCCTTTTGGTCATCCGGATGCTCGTCGTCCACGCCGAGAAACCACTTTGAGTATTCGGCATGTCCGTGTTTGTCTAGGAACGAGTTTTCATCCCCGGTGGAAGGGGCATGCTCGCTCCAGTCGTCCCTGGTGTCTTTGACGGCCTTGCCATCACGGATCAGATGCTTCGCGTTCTCGAATGCCTTCTTGTTGAGTTTCACGGTCATGGCTCAACCTCGTTCATGGTGCGATCGGAAAGGACAGGTTACTTCCTATCGTTCACCTTAGGACGCGGACCCAGAGTCGAAAAGACCCCTGCCGCCAGCAAGCCGGGGCCCGGACCTTGGGGAAGGAAGCGAACCCCTATTTGAGAATGCGGACCTTGACGGCCACACCGCGTTCCTTCATCACCAACCGCCGGCCAATGGGGCCTTTCTGGCGGAGCCACAGGACGCTGCCATCGAACGTCACCGCATCCACGACTCCCTCGTCCACCACTTCCTTGCCGCTCAGGACCTGGACAGTTTGACCCACGAGTGATCTCCAGTCGGACACCCGTCTGCCCCCTGATCGATCAAAGCTGACCCCGAACAGCGAATCTTTCGCACCCTGTTTCAACCGACGACTCCTCGCGTCCTCTACAAACCCTGTACAGGAGGTGTGCTGCCACGGCTCAGTCCATGACGCGATTCCCGGCCAAATTAATCCATGCCCACAACTTAATGACGCTACAGTGCCTTTACGGCGCCGAGTACCTTGGTCAACGAGTCCTTGGCATCACCAAACAACAGCGTGGTCTGGGGTTCGTAGAGAAGTTCGTTCTCAATCCCTGCGAAACCGGGGCGCATGGAGCGTTTGAGGAACACCACCTGCCGTGCGTCAGCAACCTCCAGGATGGGCATCCCGTAAATCGGTGAACCGGCGGTGGTCTTCGCGGCGGGGTTCACGACGTCGTTGGCGCCTACTACCAAGGCGACGTCCGCGGTCTTGAATTCGGAGTTGATCTCGCTCATTTCCTTGAGGGACTCATAAGGAACATTGGCCTCCGCCAGCAGGACATTCATGTGTCCAGGCATGCGCCCGGCGACGGGGTGGATGGCGAAGTCCACTTCGATTCCGCGCGATTCCAGGGCCAGCGCCAATTCAGCCGCCGTGTGCTGCCCTTGAGCCACCGCGAGGCCGTAGCCGGGGACGATGATCACCCTTTGCGCGTACCCGAGCAGGACCGCTACGTCCTCGGCACTGGACGAACGCACCGGCCGCTCACTCACAGCGGTGGATCCGGCCGTGGACCCGCCTTTGAAGGCGCCGAACATAATGCCGGCAACACTGCGTCCCATCGCCGCCGCCATGGCCCGCGTGAGGATGGTGCCCGACGCCCCAACCAAGGTCCCGGCCACTAAGAGCAGCACGTTCCCCAGCACCAGTCCGGACGCAGCTACGGCCAAACCCGTAAACGCGTTCAGCAGGGAAATGACGATCGGGACATCGGCCCCACCTACCGGGAGCACCAGAAGGACGCCGGCAACGAGTCCAAGAACCAGGAGGATCAACGCCAACAGCAGCGAACCGTTCAGGATCACTGCAACGCCAGCACCCACTGCCGCCAGCAGCACCAGGGCCATGAGCGCAGGAAGCCCGGGGAAGGTCACAGGCCGGGTGGTCATGAGGCCTTGGAGTTTCGCAAAGGTCACTCCCGAGCCGGCGAAAGAGACTGCGCCCACCAGCAAGGTGAACACAATCGCCAGGCGGACCCAGGAGTCGCTGGTGTGGGAAAGCTCCAGCAAGGCAACCAAGGCCGCAGCGCCACCGCCCACGCCGTTGAAAAGAGCCACCAACTGCGGCATCTGCGTCATTTGCACCTTGCGGGCAACCGGAGCGGCCACTCCGGCACCAACGGCAACAGCTCCCAGTATCCAGGGCACGTTATCCAGCTTCACCGACACAAACACGGTCACCACGGCCAGGAGGGCTCCGACTGCCCCGATCAGGTTTCCCCGCCGGGCCGTGCGCGGCGAGTTCAGGCCTTTGAGGGCAAGGATGAAACAGGCTGCTGCCGCAAGATACAGGAGTGCCGTCCAGGTGGGATTCAACAGTGTCACGGGCGGCGCTCCTCAGCCGCACCTGCTGCGGCGTCAGCTTTCGACGGCGGCCGCTGCCTTCCCCGGAACATCTCCAGCATGCGGTCGGTCACCACGAAACCGCCCACGAGGTTGGCTGTGGCCAGGACGACAGCGAGCAGGGCGACCGCCAACACCCAGGGATCGCCTGCTTGGCCTGCCACGATGATGGCCCCTACCAGGATGATGCCGTGAATCGCGTTCGCCCCCGACATCAGGGGCGTGTGCAGGGTGCTGGAGACTTTGGAAACAACCTCAAAGCCCACGAACACGGCCAGCACAGTGATTGTCAGCAGGCTCATGCCGTCCATCAGCGCCCTCCTTCGGTCCCGGGGTGGATACTTCCAAAGGGTGCTTCCCCGCCCGCGAGCGCGGTGAGTGCTTCCGCCGTGGGTGCGTGCCGGACCGTGCCTTCGTGGGTGAGGCAGGTCCCGGCCGCCACTTCGTCCTCGAAGTCCGGGGAAACCACGCCATCCCGGGTCATCAACGCCAGCAGGTTGGCCACGTTCTTGGCATACAAGCGGGAGGCATCTGCGGGCATCGCCGAGGCCACATCCTTCATTCCCACCAGGGTTACTGTGCCTTGGCCATCGCCGGTGGGGATGGAAATGTCCTGCCCGGGAATGCTTCCCTCCACGTTCCCGCCCGATTCTGCGGCGAGGTCCACCACCACGGATCCCGGCCTCATGCCCTGCACCATGTCCCGGCTGACCAGCAGGGGCGCCCGCCTGCCCGGAACTGCAGCAGTAGTAATCAGCACATCGGCCTGTGCCACATGCGGTGTCAGAAGCGCCCGTTGAAGCGCTCCCCTGTCCTCGCTGAGCTCCCGCGCGTATCCCCCGGAGGCCTCTGCTGTCTCGAGGTCCAGCTTGATGAACGTTCCGCCCATGGAGGCAACCTCGTCGGCTGACGCCGGCCGGATGTCGTTGGCAGAGACCCTGGCGCCTAGCCTTTTGGCGGTGCCGATGGCCTGCAGCCCGGCCACCCCTGCCCCCAGCACCAGAACGCGGGCCGGAGGGATAGTTCCGGCCGCCGTCATGTACAGCGGGAAGAACCGAGGCAGCCGCATAGCGGCCTCCAGCACACAGCGGTAGCCCGCCACAAGCGCCTGGGAGGTCAGTGCGTCCATGGACTGGGCACGTGAAATGCGCGGTACGAGTTCCAATGCAAAAGCGGTGATTCCGCCGGCCGCGAGCGCCCTGACGGTAGGCAACTCCGACGACGGCGACCCCAGGCCCACGGTGACGCAACCCCGGCGGAGGGCTCCCGCCGTCGACGGTTCCATGGGACGGACGTGGCAGTAGACGTCCAGCGATCCGAGGTCCAACGACCCCACCACGGACGCTCCTGCGCTGCGGTAGTCGTCGTCGCTGTGGCCGGAGGCGAGCCCCGCGCCGGATTCAACGTCCACCGCCAGGCCGAGGCCCACTAGTTGCTTGATTGTTTCCGGCGTGGCTGCCACCCGCCGCTCGCCGTCGAGCGCTTCGCGTGCTATGCCTGCTTTCACCCGCCACCCCTCTTCCGGAACGCTCCAGAAACCAGTTGGCATGAGTCTATGACCGCGAGGGTCCGGGCGGGAGTAGGGGGCTGCGCTATGTGAACAAGTCCACTAGTGTCGGTTGAGTCGGGTCAACCCGCCACCACACCGTCGACGAGCCGGTTCCGGCCGCGCCGTCGGAAAGGAACGCCGCTATGGACACCTTCAAAATCGGCTATTTCGTTGGAAGCCTGGCCAGCAATTCCATCAACAGGGTCCTCTCCAAAGCGCTGATCAGCGTCGCACCCCCGGAACTCGAATTCCATGAAATCGCGATCAAGGATCTTCCCCTCTACAGCTCTGACTACGATGCCGACTTCCCGCCCGCGGGCCGGGAGTTGAAGGATGCCATCGCGGCGTCGGACGGGATCCTGTTCGTCTCCCCCGAATACAACCGTTCCATCCCGGGCGCCTTGAAGAACGCCATCGACTGGGGCTCGCGCCCCTGGGGCACCAACTCGTTCGCACGGAAACCCACCGGAATCATCGGCGCTTCGCCCGGTGGCATCGGCACCGCCGTGATGCAGTCCTCCATGCGCAGCGTTCTGAGCTTCCTGGACGCGCCGCAGCTGAATGCGCCCGAGGCGTACATCCGCTTCGTGGCAGACGCGTACGACGACGACGGTTCCGTTAAGGACGAAGGGACCGCCGCGCTGTTGCGCCACTATATGGAGGAGTACAGCGCGTTCGTACAACGTGTCCTGGCAGCCAACGCGCCGGGACACATCGGCGACCCGGAACCGGATTCGGCCAAGCTCACGCGTTAGCTGTATTGGCGAGGGGCGGGTGCCGCTCTTCCTGGGGCGGCACCCCTGGGACCACGAGGAAAGATCGATCTCTAACAAATCAACGTACTGGCTGACCCTCAGCGGCCTCCTGGCTACGTCGGTCCCTCACCGGGAACTCGAGCAGGTCCCGGGTGTTGCGCCCTAGTCGATCCTGCTCACCCGTGTACCGCCAGCCCCTGATTTTATTAGTCCGTTCGCACCCAGCTACCGCGATTGAGAGCGGCGCCGCACCAGGAAGATCGAAACAACGCACGCTGAGAGATCCTCAACCGGGCGACCCTATCGCGTGATGCGCTCGAATCATCCGGTACGTATGTAAGGCTGATCAAATGAAGCTTCAACCGACCCCTGCCCAGGCCATGGCCCTGTTGACCCCCGGGCTGTTGGACGTCAGTGAATTTCCTGACATTGCCGCCCAGTGGTTGGCAGATGGCATGGATTCCGCGAACCTTCGCATGCTTGCCGGCGCCGACAACGAGGATCCAAACGACATCCGCGACTTATGGACGGCAACCCTGAAGGACCTAGAGATCCAAGCCATTCCATTTGAAATGCGGTGGCCTCAGATCTGGACATACGAATTAGCCACATGGAAAGCTGGCCAGCGAACCAGGGGGCAAGTCCTCCGAGACGCCGTTCAATACCTTCGAGCAGTGGACTATGCCGACCGAGACGCCGAGGAAGCGTATGCCCTATGGCAGCTTTGGGACGAGCTCACCAGCAACTACATCCCTCCAAGGACCGAAGCTGAAATCTGGGCGGACGTAGACAGGTACCTCCACAGCTTCGATTGACTTACTTGCGCAACCTCTGCGCTTCCAACAAAAGCCGTACAAGACAGCCGGTATGGAACGGTATGGCGCCCGGATAGGGACCCTTGGGTTCTTGCGGTGATTGCAACACTTAGCGGATGGGTGTTGTCGTGGCGAGGTACTCGATTTACGTAAGGCCGGATCTTTTGCAGCTCTTTTGGGCCGGGATGCAGGCCGGTGATTTCATCACTGACGCTGTTGCGCCGATCAATACGAGCAGGCGGACCGGGCGCCGGGTCCTGGCCGAGGCCGGCGGTGTCCGGCCACGCCGCGGCCGGGGTCTGAAGGGAAGGTGCCCGACCTTCGCTCAGCGTGAGGAGATCGCGGTGCTGCGCGCTCAGGGACATTCGCTGCGCCGGATCGGGGCCGTGGTCGGCAGGTCGGCCTCGACGGTGTCCAGGGAGCTGCGGCGCAATTCGGTGGCTGGGTTGCCTTACCGGGCGACGTCGGCTCACACTCTGGCGTATGAGCGGGCTTCGCGGCCGAAACCGGCGAAACTGCACACCAACACTGTGTTGCGTGCGAAGGTGGAAGAGGACCTGAAAAAGAAGTACTCGCCTGAGCAGATCGCTGGACGCCTGCGGGTTGAGTTTCCCGATGAGCCGGAGATGCGGGTGTCACCTGAGACCATTTACCAATCGCTCTACGTTCAGTCCCGCGGAGCGCTCAACCGTGATCTGGCCGTGTGTTTACGCACCGGACGTGCGCTCAGGCAGCCCTGCAGGAAGGCCGGCCAGCGGAAGAACCGGATCCCGGGGATGATCAATATCTCCGAGCGACCCGCCGAGGTTCAGGACCGTGCGGTGCCAGGGCATTGGGAGGGTGACCTGATTATCGGCAAGGGCAACCAGTCCGCGATCGGGACCCTCGTGGAGAGAACCACCAACTACACGATGCTCGTGCATCTGCCGGACGGATACAAAGCAGAACAAATGCGCGACGCCTTGGCCGCGAAGATCAAGACGCTCCCCGAGGCGCTGAGGCATTCCCTCACGTGGGACCAGGGCATCGAAATGCAGGACTGGAAAACCGTGAAAATCGACGCCGGTATCGACATTTACTTCTGCGATCCGCACTCACCCTGGCAGCGGGGCATCAACGAAAACACGAATGGCCTGCTACGGCAGTACTTCCCGAAGGGCACCGACCTGAGCATCCACAGCGCCGAAGACCTCGACTGGGTCGCCCAGGAACTCAACGACCGGCCACGCAAAAGACTAGAGTTCAGAAAACCGATCGAAATGATCGAAGGACTCCTGTTGCAATGACCGCCTGAATCCGCCGTTTGTTTTTCGAGACACCACAGTGTCCGCCTCAGGCGTCGAACGGAAAACAGTTCGCCCAGCGTATTCAGCGTGGTCAAAAGATTTAGTCAGTATGCTTACGAGTATGAGGATTTGAGGACACGCCCCTACTCAGGAGATACCAATGCTTCGTAAGTTAGCCATAACTACAGCCGCCTTGGCCCTTTTTGCCGGGTCGATGGCATCCACCACCGCCGCAGCCACCGCCGCAGCAAACGCCGCAGCCCCGGCGGCAGCCACAACCACCGTCCACTCGCAGGGCAGCGTAGCCGCCACCACGGCAACGCCCTCGCCGGATGCAAGCAACCCCTCGGGCCCGTCAACGCAGACACCCACCAACCCCGGGCCATCCTCGGGTGCGCCCAGCACACCCAACCCCGCAGGAAGCGGACCAGCCAACCCCGGCACGGGAGAATCCGAACCCCAGGAGCAGACCCGCACCAACGCCGTGCCGTGGGTGCTGGCGGGCGTTGCCGCCGTCATCATCATCGCGCTAATCATTTGGACCCTGCGGAACCGGCGCGGCAGGGACAAGGGAATCAGCCGGGAAAGCTAGGCCAGCTTCCCGATAAGGCTGCCTTCGAGGTTTTCTAGCAGGTGCCGCGGATTGTCATAGACTTCCGCGGCACCTGCGTCGCGCAATTCGGCCTCGCTGATTCCGCCGCAGGTCAGCGCGATCACCGGGACGCCAATGGCAGAGCCGGCCTTTACGTCCCAGACAGCGTCGCCCACGAAAACCACGTCCCTTGGTTCCAGGTGGAGCTTCTCCAAGCACGCCTCCAGGATGTCGGGCGCGGGCTTGCTCTCCTTCGCGTCATTGGAACTCGTCCACGCATCAATGGAGGATCCGGCGTCGAGGAGCCTGCGGCTGACCTCAAGGTCGCGATCCTGCGCCGAGGACGCCAATCCGACCGCCAGCCCGGCTTCCGAACAGGCGGCCAGGAGATCCCGGGCCGATTCGAAGGTCCGCAGCGCGGGCCAGAAGGTGGAAAAGACCGCGCTGTGCGAGGACTTGAGGTTTTCCTGCAAGTCCTCCGAGGGCTCCGGCACCAAGCTCTGGATGAGCCGGTCGCCTCCCATGCCGACTCGCCGGTGGATGGCCGACATTTCGACGTCCAACCCTTCCCGCCGGAACGCCTGCCACCACGCCATGGCGTGGAAGTAGCTCGAATCAATCAGGGTGCCGTCCACGTCGAACAGGACACCGCGCTTCTTTGACGTCCCCTCAGTTGCCACAGTTGACCACCTTCGCTTGTGTCCGCGTCCCCTGGGCGGCGAGCGCGGAATCAATCACGGGCTCTTCCAACATCAATACGGCGTACCGCTCCGCAGATCCGGTTTGCAGCAGGCCGGTGCCGGCCACTTCCCGGATCGCAGCCACCCCTTCAACGGCGTCATCCACCGTGGAGAACCGCTTGGACAAACCCATCAGGCAATCCCCGCCATCCACCATCAAAATCCGATATCCCCCATCGGGCGTTTCCACCAGTTCCAAACGGCCGGCCATCGCTACCTCCTCGTTTTCGATGAAAAACAGCTTAGTAAGACTACTTAGTATAAGCCCTTGGAAATAATCCGTAACGCTGGAAATAGGCGCCTGCAACTTCTTGTTGGCGTGGATATGACAACAATCGGAATTATCGGTGCAGGACACATTGGCAGCCAGGTCGCACGCAAGGCGGTCGAACTCGGCTACGACGTCGTGATCAGCAACTCACGCGGCCCCGAGACCCTCGGCGACCTCGTCGCGGAACTGGGGCCGCGCGCCCGGGCCGCGACGGCGGCCGAAGCAGCAGCGGCAGGCGATTTCGCCGTCGTGACCGTTCCTCTGAAGAACTACCGCGACGTTCCCGCCCAGCCACTCGAAGGCAAGGTGGTTATCGACACGAACAACTACTACTGGGAGCGCGACGGACGCATTCCGGAGCTGGACAACGGTGAAGCAACCACGTCCGGCCTGCTCCAGAAGCACCTCCCCACCTCGAAGGTGGCGAAGGGCTTCAATCACATCTTCGCCAAGGACATCACGACGGACGGCACTCCCGCGGGGACGCCGAACCGTCGTGCCCTGGCAACCGCCAGCGACTTCCCGGAAGCAGCGGAGCTCGTCACCAGGCTTTACGACGAATTCGGTTTCGACACCGTCAACATCGGGCCCCTTGCAGACAGCTGGCGGGTCGAGCGCGACCGTCCCGCCTATGTCATCCGGCAGAACGCGGATGAACTTCGGGAGAACCTCGCCAAGGCGAACCGCACCAACTGAACCACAGCGCACGACGGCGGACGGGCGGCTTGCGCCTGTCCGCCGTCGCACGTCGTGGAACAGTCGGGCATCACCGCGCGGAGGTGGTGCTCATCACGGCAGCATCCAAGCTAAGGCCAAGTTCCTCTTACCATTCGAAGCAGTATCCGTAAGCAACGGCCCCCGCCGTCTAGTCTCGCCCTATGGAAAAGACCCCTTACGACACAGTCATTGTTGGCGGCGGCCACAACGGACTCACAGCGGCCGCGTACCTGGCTCGGGCGGGCAAGAGCGTAGCCGTCCTGGAGCGGGACGACCACTTCGGCGGCGCGGCTGTTTCAGCGGCCGCCTTCAAGGGCGTCGATGCCCGCCTCTCGCGCTACTCCTATCTGGTCAGCCTGCTTCCCCAGCGGATTATCCAGGAGCTGAACTTGGACATAGCGCTGGCCCGCCGCAGATACTCCTCCTACACACCGGACCCGGAAAACCCCGAAAAAGGCCTCCTTATCGACGGCGGCGACTCCCACGCCAGCCGGGAATCCTTCGAAAATGTGGGTGCGGGAGCTGACTTTGACGCGCTGGAAGGCTTCTACGCCGACACCGGCAAGCTCGCGCAGGCCTTGTTTCCCACCGTTTGCGAACCACTGCCCAGCCGCTCGGAAGCCCGGGCCCTCGTGGCTGACGACAACCTGTGGAACTCCTTCATCGAGAATCCGCTGGACCAGGTCATCACAGAGCGCCTCACCCACGATCTGGTCCGGGGCATGGTTTCCACCGACGCCCTGATCGGCACCTTCACTTCGCTCGACGACCCCTCCCTGGATGCCAACCGATGCTTCCTCTACCACGTAATCGGCAACGGGACCGGGTTGTGGGACATTCCCCTGGGCGGCATGGGGTCCGTTTCCCGCGAACTCGAGCGGGCGGCCCGGGAGGCCGGGGCGGTGCTGCTGCCATCGGCGGAGGTAACAGCCATTTCCGACGACGGCGAAGTCCGGTTCCGGCGCGACGGCGGCGAACACGTGTTCCAGGGCAGGCGTATCCTCGCCAACGTTTCGCCATGGGTCCTGCAGGACCTTCTGGGAGTGCCGTCACCGCAGGAGGTCGCCCGGCCCGAAGGGGCGCAGATCAAGGTGAACCTGCTCCTGAAGCGCCTTCCGAAGCTCCGGGATGCCACGGTCACTCCCGAAGCCGCCTTCGGCGGGACCTTCCACATCAACGAGCGATACCAACAGCTTGCCGACGCGCACCGTGCGGCCACCGACGGGCAGATACCCAGCCCACTCCCCTGTGAGATCTACTGCCACTCCTTGACTGATCCAAGCATCCTTTCCGGGGAGCTTGCAGCCGCCGGAGCGCACACATTGACGGTGTTCGGGCTGCACACCCCCGACCGGCTGGTGACGGAAGAAAACAACCACGTGATGCGTGCCAAGCTCCAGGCCGCCGTCCTCGAATCGCTCAACTCGGTCCTGGCCGAACCCATCGAGGACCTCCTGCTCACGGACGCCGACGGGAACCCGTGCGTCGAGGCCAAGACCACCCTTGACCTTGAACATGCCCTGAACATGTCGGGGGGCAATATCTTCCACGGCAAGCTGCAGTGGCCCTTCCTGGAGGACGACGAGCCCCGGGCTTCCCCGGCTGAACGGTGGGGCGTCGCAACGGGGTACCCGAACATCTTCCTTTGCGGGGCAGGTGCCCGCCGCGGGGGCGGAGTCAGTGGATTGGGCGGGCACAACGCCGCCATGGCGGTCCTGGAGGATTTGCAGGACGAAACGGTGTCATGAACCGGGCCGTGACTGCACTTTATGGGTGGCTGCCTCTTCGGATGCTCGGCGCATAGGGCTTCCGGGGAGGCAGCTGCACCACTCAGCGCAGCCCTACACCAAGGAGCCCCATGTCCACCAAAATCTCCGCTTGGCCCGCCGCGACGCCCATGTGGGTGGATTTGGGAGTGGATGACCTGGACGCGGCCAAGGCCTTCTACGCGGATCTGTTTGGGTGGACCTTCGCTTCCGGCGGCCCGGAGTCCGGGGGTTACGTCCTGGCGGAACTCCGGGGCCGCGCGGTGGCTGGAATCGGCCCTCAACAGGACAAGGACGCGCCGTCCTCGTGGACTACGTACCTGGCGTCAGATGACGTTGACCAGACGGCCGGCAGAATCGTGGGCAGCGGCGGTCAACTGATCGCGCCGCCTTTCGATGTGATGGACTCCGGTCGGATGGCCCTGGCTTCAGACAGTCTCGGTTCGGTGTTTGGGATCTGGCAGGCCGGGAATCACATCGGGGCTGAACGCGTCAATGAACACGGTGCGCTGTGCTGGAACGAACTCCACACCCGCGACAAGGAGGCGGCGCGGTCCTTCTACACGGACGTCTTCGACGTCAGTTTCCAGGAAATCCACGACGACGGCTACGTGTACTCCACCATCTGCAGGCCCCTGGACGGCAGGGAAGTCGGCGGAGTGTTCCACGATGCCGATGCCTCTTTGCCCGACCGTTGGATGACGTGGTTCGCCAGCGACCACGTCCAAGCCACCGCGCTGAAGGCGGTGGAGCTCGGCGCCACACTCATCCGACCGGCCGCGGAAAGCCCTTTGGGACGCACGGCCATCGTGCGGGCCCCGCAAGGTGAGACTTTCGGCATCATCGACGCGCCCCGGACGAACAACTAAGCGGTCCGGGTGCACGATCAGGCGGCGGCGGGATCCAAAGCCTCCGAGATCACCTCGTGTGCGTGCGCCGCGGCAAGTGGAGCCGCCAAGCGGTGAACGGCTTGGAAGGTCCTGCGGACAGCGGGCCCATGCCACTCCGGCGGCAGGTAGTCAGCGGGCAGGTTCGGGTCCTTGTACGGAAACTTACGCCACAGAGTGAGCATGGGGATGTAGTAGCGGAAGGCTTCGCGCCGCAACCCCTCGGTGGAACCGGCCAACGCGGCCTCGGGATCATCTCCAACCCGCCGCGTCCACTGCTCTTCGGCCCCCTCATAGAGTTCCAGGAACTCGGTGAATTGCTGGTCGAGTTCGTTCAGGTCCCACCATTCGGCGATCTTCGGACGCATGGGGCCGTCAAACACGTAGTCGCTGCGGAAAAGGTCCACGAATTCGATCAAGCCACTGCTTGTCAGCCGCTCCCTGGCCTGCTCAAGCTTGCCCGCCGGTGCGATCCACACGCCGTTGGCTACGGATCCAAAGCCGAGCCCCAGCAGTGCGGAGCGCAGCTGGTGCCGGCGGTTGCGCATGGACTCCGGCACTGAAAACACGGCCAGTACCCATTTGTCCACGGGGGCGGCCTGCTCAGGGGCGAAGATCCTCCGGTCGCCCTCACGGAACACATCGCTGACGGACTCGGAAATCTTGTACTTGGCGATGCCACCTTCACGCACGCTCTTGAGCACGCCCTTGGCCTTGAGCCTGGACACGGAAGAACGCACTCCCGGAGCGTCATATCCCAGGGAACCCAGCATGGAAATCAGTGCTGAGACCGGCAAGGCGTCGCCCGCGTTCCGGCCGTAGAGGCCAAAGATCGTGACGAGGAGTTGCTGGTGGCGCACCGGGGGTGCCGGGACGGCGAACATCGAAAACATCCTCATTTCCGCGCCAAATGTTCAGGCGCCAGTCCACTTCATCATAGGTGTGGGAGCGCCGCCGCCTGCTCAACGAAAGGCCACGAACTGGCAAGCCCATAGTAAGGATGCTTACTATGGAGGAACACTTGAACTCCGCAACAGGATCAAGCAGCCGCATCAGGTACTTTCCGCATCAACGATAGGAAGCACATCATGGCAGGAAATCTTGTAGCCCGTTCCATCCACGACCTCACCGCTGCGGCATGGTTCGGCGGCTCATTGATGGGGGCCATCGGGCTCAACGGAGCCGCCGCAGAAGCCAAGGACCCCACTGAGCGCACCCGCTTGTCCAGCAAGGGCTGGGGCAAATGGGCTCCGATCCAGACCGCGGCCTTCGCGGGCCACCTCGCCTCCGACCTCGCCATCGCCTGGGAGAACAAGGGGCGCATCGCCAAGCAGGACAACGTGGCCGCCAACACCGTCTACAAGACCGTGGTGACCCTGGCCGGAGCTGCGGTGACACTTTACGCAGGCATCGTGGGCAAGAAGGTTGACGAGCTCTCCGGCGAAGGCGCCGAAGGAGCCACGGAACCGCGCGCAGGTGCCTCCGATGAGCTGAAGTCGGCACAGACCCAGCTCAAGGCCCTTCAGTGGGCCATTCCCGCCTTCGCTGCCTGGGTCATCATTCTCGGTGCCAAGCACGGAGAGATGCAGCGCCCCAAGAACATCCTGAAGGGCCTGCGCTAACCACGTCGGGATGGCAGTTAATGACAGTCCCGGGGTTCCCAATTGTCATTAACTGCCACCTCGCGGGGCTGCTTCCTAGACGGTGCTGACGGTGACGTCGTCGGGATCGACGTCGACGGCCGCGACCTGCAGCTCAGGCTGCGGCTTGGGAATCATCGCCACCGCCCCGGCCGCCAAGACCGCGATGCCGGCAAAGATCGCGAAATTCGCCTCGAAGGGCAACTTGGAGCCTGCAATCCAGCCGCCGATCAGGGGCCCGGAAATGGCACCCAGCCGGGCGAAGCTCAAAGCCCAGCCCGTGGCTGTTCCACGGACCTTGGCAGGGTAGTAGTCGGCAATGTAGCCGGTGAGGACCAGCGACGTCGAGATCGAACCGACGCCGGCGAACGCCACGAACAGCAAGTTCACCACCATGGTGTTGGGGAAGACCAGCAGCATGATGCCCAGGCCGCCCAGGATGTAGAACACCACCAGGATGAGCTTCTTGCCGTACTTGTCAGCCGCGCGGCCAAGGAGCAGGCCACCGATGGCAGAGGCGAGGCTGAAGACCAACAGGAACGTCAGGGACGAGCCGAGGTCGTAGCCGGCCTTCTTCATGATGCTCGGCAACCAGGTATTCAGCCCGTACACCAGCACCAGGCCGCAGAACAGCGAGATCCAGAAGAACACCGTGGAGCGCAGGTACTTCCTGGAGAACATGGTGGTGATGGTCTTCCACCAAGGGTCCGCGGGCCCGCCGTTGGCAACCGGGGCCGCCGGGACAACAGGCCGGTAGTCGGCTATCTGAAGAGTAGCGGCCAAGGCCTTCGCCTCGGAACGGCGGCCCTTTGTCTCCAGGTATTCCAGCGATTCGGGCAGGAATTTCCAGATGACCGGGAGCAGGACAATCGGTGCCGCTCCAATGGCAATCACGGCACGCCAGCCACCCAGGGGCAGGACAAACAATGCAGCCAGGGCAGCTGCGACAATGCCCAGGGAATAGCCGGAGTACATGAGGCCATAGTTGAATGACCGCTTGTTCGGGGCTGAGTACTCGATGGTCAGTGCAGCCGCCACCGGGATGACACCACCCATGCCGAGACCGCCGATAAGCCTGAACAGCCCGAACAGTTCGGGGGTAGGTGCCCAGGCCGCGCCGGCTTGGGTGATCGTGAAGATCACCATGGATGCCAGGAGCATCTTCTTGCGGCCTACGAGGTCGCTGAGCGTGCCGATGAACAGGGCACCAATAAGCATGCCGATCAAGGCATATGACCCCAGGCCGCCCAGGGCAAGCGGCGACAGGTTCCATTCCTTGTACTCCGCAAGCGCGGGAAGGACAGCGCCGAGGACGCCGACGTCATAGCCTTCGGCGAGGATCGCGAGCCAGCAGCAGAACAACACCAAGCCGGTGGTCTTCTTAGGCACGTTCCAGTCGTTGACTGGTGCGGTAGCCACGGCTACTTCACCAAAACCGATGCAGCAGCCGACGCCGGGGTCCACCGGAGGTGCGTGGTGGCCTCGTCGATGTCCGCTTCCTTCAGCAACGAAAGGCGGGGACGGACGGCGTCAGTACGCGAGCTCGGTGGCTTGCGGCGTCCCGCCCGGAATTGCGGGATCCACCCGGCGCCGGGCCCCTGGTACTCCTGCTCAGCGGCGGCATGCAGGGTCCACTGCGGATCGTACAGGTGCGTGCGGCCCAGGGCGATGAGGTCCGCACGGCCGGCAAGGAGGATCGAGTTGACGTCGTCGTAGCTTGAGATAGCGCCGACGGCGATCACCGCCACATCTGCCGGAGCGGCCACTTCCTGGCGGATACGGTCAGCGAACGGCGTCTGGTAGCTGCGGCCGAAGGCGGGCTTCTCTTCCTTGGCCACCTGGCCGGTGGAGACGTCCAGGCCGGCAGCGCCGTGGGCGACAAAAGCCCGGGCGATCTCCACGGAATCGTCAGACGTGTTGCCACCCTCGATCCAGTCGGTCGCTGAGATGCGTACCGTCAAAGGCTTGCCGGCAGGCCAGGCCGCGCGAACGGCGTCGAACACTTCCAACGGGAACCGCAGCCGGTTCTCCAAGCTGCCGCCGTATTCGTCGGTCCGCTTGTTGGAGACCGGCGAAAGGAAGGAGGAGAGCAGGTAGCCGTGGGCCGCGTGGATCTCCAGAAGGTCGAAACCTGCCTCCTCGGCACGGACGGTGGAGGCAACGAACTCCGCCTTGATGGCATCCATGCCGGCACGGTCCAATTCCACCGGGGTCTGGTTTTCGGCGCTGTACGGCAAGGCGGAAGGCCCGACGGCGGTCCAGTTTCCCGACTCAAGCGGCTGGTCGATGCCTTCCCACATGAGCTTGGTGGAGCCCTTGCGGCCGGAGTGGCCCAGCTGCGCGCCGATCTTGGCGGTGGAGCGGCTGTGAACGAAGTCCACAATCTCCTTCCAGCTGTCACGCTGGCCATCGGTGTACAGGCCGGTACAGCCGGGGGTGATGCGGCCCGTTTCGGAAACGCACACCATCTCGGTCATGACCAGCCCCGCACCGCCCAGGGCCTTGGACCCCAGGTGGACCTTGTGGAAGTCGCCCGGGACCCCGTCAATAGCGGAGTACATGTCCATCGGGGAGACGATGATGCGGTTCTTGAGCTCCAGCCCTCCGAGGCGGAACGGCTGGAACATGGCCGGGGCAACGTCGCCAAGGCCCTGGGATTCAGCGAAGTTACGCTCCACGGCCTCGGCGAATCCGGGATCCCGCAAGCGCAGGTTCTCCTGAGTGATGCGGCGGCTGCGGGTGAGCAGGTTGAACGCGAATTGGGTGGGATCCTGGTCCTTGTACTGGCCGATGCGCTCGAACCATTCAAGGGAAGCCTGGGCTGCACGCTGGGTCGACGCCACCACGGGCCGGCGTTCGGCCTCGTAGGCCTCCAGGGCTTGCTCCACCATGGGGTGCTCGTGCAGGCAGGCGGCAAGGGCCAGGGAGTCCTCCATGGCCAGCTTGGTGCCGGAGCCGATGGAGAAGTGGGCCGTGTGGGCAGCGTCGCCCAGCAGGACCACGTTGTTGTGGCGCCAGCTCTCGTTGCGGACCGTGGTGAAGTTGATCCACTTGGAGTTATTGCTCAGGACCTCGTAGCCGTCCAGTTCGTCGGCGAAGATGTCGCGGATTTTGGCGATGGCCTTTTCGTCCGAGACACCCGGCGGGAAAACCTCGTTGGCGGTCTCGTCGAAGCCCGCGGCGTGCCACACGTCCTGGTGCATTTCCACAATGAACGTGGAGCCCTCATCCGAGTAGGGGTAGCCGTGGATCTGCATGACGCCCCACTCGGTTTCCTTCACGAAGAACTTGAAGGCTTCAAAGACCTGGTTGGTGCCCAGCCACATGAACTTGTTGGTCCGCGGATCCAGGTTCGGTTTGAAGGACTCCGCATACCGGGCGCGGATCTGGGAGTTGATTCCGTCGGCGGCCAGGACAAGATCGTAATTGGCCTCGAGTTCCTCCACCGGCGGCGCCAGGGTGCTGAACCGGACATCCACGTTCAGTTCGATGCAGCGGCGCTGGAGCAACTCAAGGAGTTCCTTGCGGCTCATAGCCGCAAACCCCTGCCCACCCACCGTTTTCATTTCGCCCCGGAAGTGGATGTCGATGTCGGACCAGCGGGCGAACCGACGGCTCATGTATTCGGCCACCACGGGGTCGGCGTTGCCGATGCCGCCGAGGGTCTCATCGGAAAACACGACGCCGAATCCAAAGGTGTCGCTGGCAGCGTTGCGTTCCCAGAGGGTGATGTCGTGGGACGGGTCCAGCTGCTTCATCAGTGCTGCGAAGTACAGGCCACCCGGGCCGCCTCCAACGATTGCGATCTTCATGGTGATGCTCCTTTTCAGGCCTGGCTCTGGCCGGCAGGGGTAAGTTGCGGGGTTTGGCTCGCGCTCCCGGCGTCCTGTGCAAGGACTCCTTCGCGGAGTTTGAAGTGCTGGAGTTTGCCGCTGGGATTGCGCGGGAGTCCGGTGACGAAGCGGACGTCCCGGGGGTACTTGTAGGGCGCGATGGTCTGCTTCACGAAGTCCTGGATTTCCTTGCGCTTGGCGGCGTCGCCGGTGACTCCGTCGCGCAGGACAACGAAAGCGCAGACGATGCTGCCGCGTTCCTCGTCCGGGATGCCGATGACTGCGTTTTCCACGACATCCGGGTGCTGGTCTATGGCCGATTCAACCTCCGGCCCGCCGATGTTGTACCCGGAGGAGACGATCATGTTGTCCGAGCGAGCCTGGTAGGTGAAGTACCCGTCGGCATCCATGGCAAAGGTATCCCCGGTGACGTTCCAGCCTCGCACCACGTAGTTCGCCTGCCGGGGATCATCCAGGTAGCGGCACCCGGTGGGCCCGATGACTGCGAGGCGGCCGATGTTGCCCGCGCCGAGTTCGTTGCCGTCGTTGTCCAGGATGGTGGCCCTGAACCCCGGCACAGCACGCCCCGTGGTTCCAGGACGGATATCGTCCCCGGCAGCGGAGATGAAGACGTGCAGCATCTCCGTGGCCCCGATTCCATTGACCAGGCGCAGGCCTGTGGCTTCACGGACGGCTTCCCAGGTCTCCTTGGAAAGGTGCTCTCCGGCAGAGACGGCAATCCGCAGGCTGCGCAGGAGATCTCCGCGCTTCTCCTTCAGGATGGCCCGGTACGCCGTGGGGGCGGTGAACAGGATGGTGGCACCGGCTGCGGCTGCGTGCTCTGCCAGTTCCACGGGTCCGGCTTTCTCGGTGAGGAGGGATGCCGCGCCGAAGCGGAGCGGGAAGACCACCAGGCCCCCGAGTCCGAACGTGAACGCAAGCGGAGGTGAGCCCGCAAAGACATCGTCAGCCGTGGGTTGCAGGATGTACCGGGCAAACGTGTCGGCGTTGGCCAGGATGTCGCGGTGGAAATGCATGGTCACCTTGGGCACACCGGTTGTACCCGAGGTCGGTCCCAGCAGGGCAACGTCGTCCGCGGCCGTGTCCACAGCGGCGAACTCCCCGCTCTTGCGCCCGCAACGGGAGGTGAGGTCGCCGTCGTCGTCCGCGTTACCGGTGGTCGATCCGTACGCCAGGACAGTGACATCGTCCCCTGCCGCGATCGCGAGCTCGTCCACGAAGCGGTGGTCGGAAATCGCAACCACCGGCTTGGTAAGTCCGATCAGGGTGGCGACCTCGGTGGAGCGCAGCATGGGCATGGTGGTGACCACCACGGCGCCGGCCTTCAGGACGCCGAGCCAGGCCGCGACGATCCACGGGTTGTTGGGACCGCGCAGCAGCACGCGGTTGCCGGGAACCACGCCGAGGTCTTCGGTGAGGACCTGGGCTACCTGGTTGGAACGGGTTTGCAGCTCGCCGTAGCTCCAGACAACGCCGTCTGGAGTGCGAAGGGCGGGACGGTCGGCACCGTATTGCTCGACAGCGTCGTCGATCAGCACGGCGGCAGCGTTGAGCCGGTCCGGGTATTGGAGTTCGGGGAGGGTGAATTCGAGCGCCGGCCAGGTATCGGCGGGCGGCAGGTGGTCGCGGGTGAACGTGTCCACGTGGGCCGATGGCAACATGCTCATGGCCGTTCCTTTCAGTGGTGCGTCGTTGAAGCTGGGGATGGGCGTTTTGGGGCGTGCGGGTTGCGGGCCGGTCAGGAACCCGCGCGGATCATGCCTTCCTGGGCGACTGTTGCCAGGAGCCTGCCTTGCCGGTCGAAGAACCGGCCCATGGCCAGGCCCCTGTTGCTCTGGCCGGATACGGCTTCCTGGGCATACAGCACCCATTCGTCGGCACGGCCGTCGCGGTGGAACCACATGGAGTGGTCCAAACTCGCCGTCGCGAGGCCGGGGCTGGACCAGTTCAATCCATTGACCCGGAGGAGCGGCTCCAGGATCGTGTAGTCGCAGACGTAGGCAAGGGCTGTGCGGTGGAGGTCGGCGTCGTCCGGCAAGGCATCGAAGGCTTTGACCCAGATGGCCTGCTGGGGGACCATGCCGCCCTCCAATTCGATATATACCGGGCCGGGAATATGGCGCATATCGAAGCTGCGTCCCGTCGACCAGTACTCCGCCGCCGCGCCGTCGGCCGCTTCAAGCGCTTCCGCCGCTGACCGCAGGGATTCAGGCTCGACGGCGGCAGGCGCCTCAGGCTGGAAGTCCGGCCCGTCCTCGGGAACCTGGAAGGAACCCATCGCGGCGTACACCGGCTTGCCGTTCTGGAAGCCGCGGACTGTCCGCGTGGAGTATCCGCGGCCGTCCCGAAGGCGCTCGACTTCGTAGCGGACACTGGAACCTATATCCACCGGACGCATGAAGTAGCTGTGCATCGAGTGCAATGTCCTGTCAGCGTCCACCGAGCGCATCATGGCTGCTGCGGCTTGGGCCACCATGTCTCCACCATAGGCTTTTGGCCACGGCACGTACTGCGTGGTTGCTTCATACGCTTCGTCGAAAACCTCCGGCGTTGCCGGGGTCAGCTGGACGGCGCGGAGGAAGGTCTCCGAGGTCAGGGTTCCAGTGATCATGGCCTACGCCCTGCGGTAGTCGGCGAGGGTCTCGTCCGGAACGTCCTCAAGGTTGACCACGAGGTTTTCCGGGGTGCGGGCGGTCAGCCACACGAGGTCTTCCGTGACGGACATGTTGGCCTCGACGTGGGGCATGAACGGGGGCACGAAGACCCAGTCGCCGGCCTTCATGTCCAGGAACTCCGAGTAGTTCTCGCCAAAGTAGATCCGGCCGTGACCCCGGAGCACATAGCCGCCGGTTTCGGCCTCACCGTGGTGGTGCGGCAGTGAACGGTACCCCGGGGTGTTGGATACCTGGCCGAACCAGATCTTGGTCGCCGGGGTGTGCTGGATGCTGACGCCGGAGACGCGAATGCAATCGCCGGACTGTGCGGTGTTGGTGTCTTCCGCACCGGCGCGGGTAACAACCGGGACAACCTTGCCGTCAGGCTGGGCGTAGATGGAGTTGTCGCCGTCGAGGACGTATTCAGTGGTTGTCTGGCTCATGGGGTTTCTCCTTTGTGTGGGTTTCGGGACGTTTGTTATGACGCGGGGACTGCGACGTCGGCATGGATCCGGAACAGGTTTTCCAGCCGGCCGATCCCGTCGATTTCGGTGGTGAGGACATCCCCGTCCTTCAGGAAGCGGGGCGGAGTCATGCCCATGCCCACTCCCCCGGGCGTTCCGGTGAGTACGAGGTCGCCGGGGCGCAGGACAGTGAACCGGGAGATGTAGGACAGCAGTTGTGCCGGTCCGAACACCAGGGTGCTGGTGTTTCCCTGCTGCACGAGCTCGCCGTTGACGTAGCCGCGGACGTCAAAACTCTCCCCGGCCTCGTCCGCGGTCAGCATGACCGGCCCCACCGGGGTAGTGCGGTCCCAGGCCTTGCCTTGGAACCACTGCAGGGTCCGGTTCTGCCAGTCGCGCATGGAGACGTCGTTGGCAACGGTGTACCCGGCGATGGCTTCGCGGGCCTGGTCCTCGTCCGCCCGGTACAGCTCGGAACCCACGACGACGGCGAGTTCGGCTTCCCAGTCGACGCGGTCACTGCCGTGGACTTCCACGGCGTCGTTGGCGCCTACCAGGGTGTCCGCGTACTTGGCGAACAAGGTGGGGTATTCGGGAAGCTCCCTGCCCATTTCCTGGATGTGGTCGCCGTAGTTCAGGCCGCAGCAGATGACTTTGCCGGCTCGGGGAAGCAACGGGGCAGGGTCTGCGCCGGTGATGACCGGAGCTCCGGATGCCTGCGTTTCCTCCACGAGAGCCCGCCAGTCCGACCGGCCCAGGAGTGCGCCGACGTCGCTGGCCGGAAGCGCGAGCCAGGCGTCGTCGCCGGTGGCGATGGCCGCCGTCGTTCCTCCGTTGGCCGTGCGCAAAGTGGCGAGTTTCATTGCTTGTCCCTTCGAGATTCTGGATGTGTCGACTTTTTTACGATCGTCACATATGCTCAACGTAGCACGGCGGAAATGATCTGCACAGGGGCTTTTCAAAAGTTTTTGCAGTTGCCACAACCGAGGAGGAACACCATGAGCCACACAACAATCAACCCGGAGTCACTGGCCAAACCATCCGGCTACGCGCACGGAATCCTGGCCGGCAACACGGTCTTCCTGGGCGGGCAGACAGCATTGGATAAGAACATGAACATCGTTCCCGGCGGGATTGTGGAGCAGTTCAAACAGGCGTTCACCAACGTGCTCACCACCCTGCGCGAGGCCGGCGGCGAACCTGAGGACCTGGTCAACGTGACCATCTACCTCACCGACGTTGACGACTACATGGCCAACGGCCGGGTAATCGGACGGCTGTGGCGTGAAATGGCGGGCTCGCAGTACCCGGCCATGGCCGGCATCGGCGTCACGCGCCTGTGGCAGAAGGAAGCGTTGATCGAGATCCAGGGCATCGCGGTCATCCCGGAGCGCTAAGCCTCTGGCCTGGCGGGTTCCCGTGGTGAAGCATGTCCCTATGGGAACTGTCACCGAATACCTGGACACTGTCAGCGCGGGCAACCGGGGTCCGTTGGAACGGATCGTCGGGATCGCGCGGGAGCTTGCCCCTGACGCCGAGGAAGGCACCAGTTATGGGATGCCCGCGTTGCTGGTGGATGGCAAGGGCTTCGTGAGCGTGCTCGAAACGAAGAAGCACTTGGCGCTGTACCCGTTCAGCGGCCAGATCCTCCCCGAAATGTCAGAGGAGCTTGGCGGGTACTCGTGGTCGCCGGGAACATTGAGGTTCTCCGCGGACAACCCCGTGCCCGACTCCATGGTGCGGCGGATTCTGGAAACGCGGCTCGCGGCGATCCGGAAGTAGTTTTTGTACAGCTAATGCCCTTATGAGGCCAGCTTGAGGGCATTAGCTGTACAAAAACTCAGTGCTTGGCCGAGACGTCCTGGGAAATGGCGTCGGCGGTCGCCACCACCTGCTGCCGCACTTCCTCCAGGTATTGGTCCGGATCCGGCTGCGCCGCAACGGCCTGGGCCTGCAGGGACACGTTGATCGCGGCCACGTTGTCTCCGTTGTTGTGGTTCCAGACCGGGGCAGCAATGGACATCAGCCCGAGTTCCAGCTCCTGGTCAAGCAGGCACCAGCCCTGCTGACTGACACGCTCGACGGCGGCCCTCAAGTCGGGCACGCTGGCGACGGTTCGCGGCGTGAGCGGGGTGAGTTCCGCCGTCGCCAGGTATGCCTCGAGCTTGGCCTGCGGAAGTCCGGCAAGCAACACCCGGCCCATGGATGTCGCGTAGGCGGGGAAGCGCGTGCCGACCGTGATTCCGACGTTCATGATGCGCTTGGTGGCGACCCGCGCCACGTAGAAAATGTCCGGCCCGTCGAGGACTGCGGCCGACGTGGATTCCCCAAGTTTCAGGCTGAGCTGCTCCAAGTGGGGCTGGGCGAGTTGCGGCAGGGACAGGGCGGAGAGGTACGAGTAGCCGAGCTGCAGCACTTTGGCCGTGAGCGCAAAGGTCTTTCCGTCAGTGCGGACGTAGCCGAGCTCAACCAGGGTATGCAGGAACCGGCGAGCCGTGGCGCGGGTCAGGTCCGTGCGGGCTGCGACTTCGCTCAACGTCATGACGGGGTTGTTTGCGTCGAACGCCCGGATCACGGCGAGGCCGCGGGCCAGCGACTGGACGTACTGGTCGCTGGCCTGCGGGGTAACTGCGGAGTCGGTCATGGTTACCAATCCTAGGTGGCGTTGCGGGGTCCGCTTTGCGCCCTAAGCGGGAAAAATAACATGCAAAGCGGGCCTCACAACGGGGAGCCCAAACTTGCGGGGCCTACTCTGCGGGCTATGCCAAGGCAGGGCCCACGCCGCCCGGGTTCCCTGACCGAGCTTGCGAGGTTAGGGAGGCGGTGGGGATGCAAAGCGGGCCTCACAACGCGGAGCCCAAACTTGCGGGGCCTACTCTGCGCGCCATGCCACGCGGATAGCACGTAGAGCGGGCCTCACAACGGGGAGCCCAGATTTGCGGGGCCTACTCTGCCTTTTTCAGCGGAAGGGGCACGAGTTCCTGGATCTCGTCGAAGGTGTGGCCGAAGGTCTCGCGGACGGTGACGCCGTCGGGTCCTGTGAGGAACACTGCCTTGTCCGTGTAGACGCGGGTCACGCAGCCGACGCCGGTCAGCGGGTACGTGCACTTCTCCACGAGCTTGGACACGCCCTCGCGGGTCAGCAGGGTCATCATCACGAAGACATCCTTGGCGCCGGTGGCGAGGTCCATCGCGCCACCCACGGCGGGAATAGCGTCCGGGGCCCCGGTGTGCCAGTTCGCGAGGTCGCCGGTGGCGGAGACTTGGAAGGCCCCGAGGACGCAGATGTCCAGGTGCCCGCCGCGCATGATCGCGAAGGAGTCGGCGTGGTGGAAGTACGAAGCTCCGGGAAGTTCGGTGACGGGGATTTTGCCGGCATTGATCAAATCGCCGTCAATCTCCTCGCCAACAGCTGCCGGGCCCATGCCGAGCATCCCGTTCTCCGTGTGGAGCGTGATGTTCTGTTCCTCGGTGAGGTAGTTGGACACGAGCGTCGGCTGGCCAATGCCCAGGTTCACGAACGAACCGGGAGCGATATCGCGGGCCACCAGCTGGGCGAGTTCGTCGCGGCCCAGCGGCTTTTCGGAGGTTTGGATGCTTGTTTGGGTGCTCATGATCAGGCCACCTGCTCTGCTCGGGAACCGCCGACGCGGACCACGCTGTTGACGTAAATACCGGGTGTCACCACGTTCTCCGGATCCAGCGAACCGGTGGGGACGATCTCCGAGACCTGCACTATGGTGTGCTTGGCTGCGGCGGCCATGATCGGGCCGAAGTTCCGGGCGGTCTTGCGGTAGACGAGGTTGCCCTTGCCGTCGGCCTTGAGCGCCTTGATCAGGGCGACGTCGGCGTGGATCGGGGTCTCAAATACCTGCCACTTCCCGTCCAGCAACCGGGTTTCCTTGCCTTCAGCCAAGGTGGTGCCGTAGCCGGTGGGGGTGAAGAACCCGCCAATCCCGGCGCCGGCGGCTCGGATACGCTCGGCCAGGTTGCCCTGCGGCACGAGCTCCAGCTCGATCTCACCGGCATGGAACTTGGCGTCGAAGTGCCAGGAATCGGACTGCCGCGGGAAGGAACAGATCATTTTGCGGACCCGGCCTTCCTTGATCAGCAACGCCAAGCCTTGGTCGCCCTGGCCGGCGTTGTTGTTCACCACGGTCAGGTCCTTCGCCCCGCAGTCCATCAGGGCATCAATGAGCTCGAACGGCTGCCCGGCATTGCCGAACCCGCCGATCATCACCGTGGACCCGTCCTTGATGCCGGCGACAGCCTCGCCAACAGTGTCAATGAAATTCAACATCGCCCTAGACTCCTTCTGAAACTCCGGCAGTTACGTTTTCCAGCACCACGGCCAGGCCTTGACCGACGCCGATGCAGATCGCCGCGACGCCCCAGCGCTGACCGGAAGCCTGCAGGGACCGTGCGAGCGTGCCCAGGATGCGGGTACCGGAGGCGCCGAGCGGGTGGCCCATCGCGATCGCACCGCCGTGGCGGTTCACGATTCCGGGGTCGATCCCCCACGCGTCAACGCACGCCAGCGATTGCGCGGCGAACGCTTCGTTAAGTTCGACGGCGCCCACCTGGTCCCAGCCGATGCCCGCCTTCGCCAGAGCCTTGTTCGCGGCCTCCACCGGGGCGAACCCGAAGAACTGGGGATCGTTGCCATGCGCGCCACGGCCGGCAATACGGGCCAAGGGATCCAAACCAAGAATCCCCGCAGCGGCTTCCGAACCAATCCACGCAGCCGAAGCACCATCGGACAAAGGCGAGGCGTTCCCGGCGGTGACCGTACCGCCGTCGGGCCCGTCAGACTCAGGGCGGAACACGGTCTTCAAACCCGCAAGCTTCTCAGCGGAAGAACCGGCACGGATGCCCTCGTCCCGGACGAGATCAGTGCCCGGAACCGCCGTGACCAAAGAATCGTAGAAGCCTTCGTTCCACGCGGCGTCGGCCAGGTTGTGCGAGTCCGCCGCAAAAGCGTCCTGCCGTTCCCGGGTGATCCCGTACTTCTCGCGCAGCCGTTCGGTGGCTTCGCCCAGGGAGATGGTCCAGTCCTTGTTCATGGCCGGGTTCACCAAACGCCAACCAAGCGTGGTGGATGCCAGGGTCATGTCACCGGCCGGGTAGGGCTTGGACGTCTTGGGCAGCACCCACGGCGCACGGGACATGGACTCGGCGCCGCCCACCAGCATGAGGTCGGCGTCGCCGGCATTGATTTGCCGCGATGCGATGATGGCCGCGTCCAGGGACGAGCCACACAAACGGTTGACGGTGGTGCCCGGAATGGACACGGGCAGGCCGGCCAACAGGGTGGCCATGCGGGCCACGTTGCGGTTTTCCTCGCCTGCACCGTTGGCGTTGCCGAACACGACCTCGTCGATCCGCTCAACATCCAGCCCGGGTGCCCGCTTCACGGACTCGCGGACCACGTGCGCGGCAAGGTCATCGGGACGGACAGCGGCAAGGCCGGAGCCGAACTTGCCAAAGGGCGTGCGCACGGCGTCGTACACGAAAGCCTGGTTCATGGTGTTTCCTTCGTTTCTGCCTGACCAACCAGGGGACCTGGGGTCAGTTGGGTTCGGTGGCGTCGATTTCGGCGAATACTTTTTGGGCCGTCTTGAAGGCCGAGTTGGCCGACGGCACACTGCAATAAATGGCGGTCTGCAGCAGAATTTCCTTGATTTCGTCCCTGCTCAGGCCGTTGTTGAGGGCTGCCCGGACGTGCATGGCCAGCTCTTCCCAGTGACCGTGCGCCACCAGCGCCGTGAGGGTGACTGCGGAACGCATTTGCCGGCTCAGGCCAGGCCGCGTCCAGATGCCACCCCAGGCAATCCTGGTGATCATGTCCTGGTAGTCCTCGGTGAAGGAATCCTTGCCGGCATTCGCCCGGTCCACGTGCGCGTCGCCGAGCACTTCGCGGCGGACCACCATGCCGGCGTCGTAGATATCCTGCGCGGTGGCGTCCGCCTGTACGGCACCGTTGCGAGCCGCGTCGTTGCTTTCGGAAGCAGTAGAGCTCATCGTCCGTTCTCCTTCATGAAGGTGCGCATCAGCGATGCCACGACTTTCGGTGCCTCTGCGGGCGCGAGGTGCCCGACGCCGTCGAGCGTCACGGCCTCAGCAGTGCCGCCACCGGCGACGATGCTGTTGACGAGCTCTTCAGCCATCGACGGCGGTGCGACCTGGTCCTCTTCACCGGCAATCACCTGCGTGGGGACGGCGATGCTGCCGAGCTGATCGCGGACGTCCAAGCGTGCCAGGGCTTCGCAGCAGAACGAATAGCTGAACCTGTCGGCGTCGCGGAGTGCGTGCAGCAGGCGGCTGCTGATCTCGGGTTGGCGTTCCATGAATCCGTGGCCGAACCAGCGCTCAGCGGAACCTTGGATCATCACCGGAGTACCCAGGGAGCGCACGGTTTCCGCACGGTCCAGCCAGCCCTCCGGAGTGCCGAGCTTCGGCCCGGAGCACTGGACGGACAAGCTGCGGAGGCGGTCGCCGTGCTTGATGCCGAGCTGCAGGCCGGTGGCCCCGCCCAGGGAGACACCCGCATAGTGGAACGTCGCCGCCGTGTTTCCGGTGACAGAGTCCACAAGGTCGACGACGGCGTCCGCCAGGTCCGCGACGTCGAAACCTTCGGCGGCGGCCGGCGAGATGCCGTGGCCGGGCAGGTCCCAGCCGATGACGTCGTATTCGTCGCCCAGGAGCGCGGCGGTTTCGGACCATAGAACGGTGGAGGTACCCAGCGACGGGCCGACCACCAGGAGCGGTTTCGCTCCGAGTTCACGCTTCGGGGACAGCAGCACGGCCTTGATGGTTGGCTTAGCCACGAGGGGCTCCTTTCACAGGGGATCCGGTGAAGCCGGGGTAGGCGGCGAGGATCCGACGACTGATTTCCTGTGCCTCGCCCAGGTAGCTTGCCGGATCCAGCAGTGCCTCAAGCCCGGCGTCGGAGAGCTTGTTGGATGGAACGGTTTCACGGAGGAGCTTGCGGTACGTGTCCCCCTGTTCGGTTGCCGGAGCCGCAAGGGTCCGGTCGACGACGGCCTGCAGCTTCTGCTTTCCGTCCTCGCCCAGCAGAGGGGCGACGGCGGCCGACACACCTTCGCTGAGGAGCAGCGGGCCCGACAACTGCAGGTTCCTGCGCATCGCTTCCGGGAAGACGCGGAGACCCTCGGTGAGTTCGCGGAGGTGGGAAGCAGCGCCCATCGCCAGGCCCAACAGGCGACGCAGTGCAGGCCACTCGCTGTGCCAGGCGCCGTCGGGGCGTTCGTCATTGAAAGTGGCCGCGGCCAGGTGCAGCTGAGATGCGAGGCCGGGAGCCTGCAACGCTGCGCTGCGGATCAGCACGGAGAGCACCGGATTCTGCTTCTGCGGCATGGCCGAAGAGACACCGCGTCCGGCAGCCAGGGGCTCGCCAAGTTCGGCAACCTCCGGACGGCTCAGGAACAACAGGTCCGCTGCGATCTTCCCGAAGGAATCGACCAGTGCCGCAAGCCCGTCACCGAGGGCCGTCACCACCAGGCGGTTGGTGTGCCAGGGAGCCGTCGCCGGGGCCAACCCCAGCGCAGCCGCCCACGAATCGGCCAGTGTGAAGGGCATTGAACCGGAGCCCGCGGCCAGCCTGGTCCCGGAGGCCAAGGTTCCGCCGGCCCCGCCGAACTGTACGGGCAACTCCAACGACTCCAGGCGCGCACCCGCAGCGGCCACGCCCTGGAACCACTGCGCAGCCCTGAGCCCGAACGAGTACGGAAGCGCATGCTGCGTCAGGCTCCTGCCCACGCACAGCGTTTCCGCATGCTGTTCCGCCAAGGTGGCGAGCGCCGTCGTCGTGCCCTTGACTTCGGCCAGGAGCGCCGCGATGGTCCTGCGGGCGAGCAGCATGAGGGCGGAGTCGAGGACGTCCTGGCTGGTAAGCGAGGCGTGGACCGCCTTGCCCGCACCGATGCCGGCGGTGTCCAGCCCGCGGACCCGGGCGCGGAGGTCGCCGAGCAACGGAATCACCGGGTTGCCTCCGCCTTGGGCCCGTTCAGCGATATCCGCGACGTCGTAGGACGCGGGGTTGGCGGCTTCGGCCACCACAGCGGCGGATCCCGCCGGGGCAAGCCCGGCTTCCTCGAGGACAGCCGCCCAGGCAGCTTCGACGTCGAGGATTGCCGCGATCACGGCACGGTCGCCCGTCAGCGCGGCCACGGAGGGCGACGCCGAGACGGGGCTGAGGAGGCCGAAGTCGCCGTCGATCATGCCAGGTTTTCCCTTGCCGGCGAGTCCCCGCTGTTGCCGACGCTGTTGTCGAGCGAACCGTCTTGCTGGAAGTCCAGGAACACGGTCTCGTCGCCACCCTGCAGGCGGATGTCCCAGGTGAGGCCGCCGTCGGGGTCGCGACGGGCGATGAGCGTCTTGCGGCGTTCCGGATCCAGGGAGCTCAGCAAAGGATCATTGGCCAGTGCTTCCTCGTTTTCCGGCAGGTACACGCGGGTGAAGAGGCGGTTCATGAGGCCGCGGGCGAAAACGGCCACCGAGATGAACGCTGCCGTTCCGGGCTTGGTGGGACCCGGGTTGACCGTGGTGAACGTGTACACGCCGGAGTTGCCCACGGAGCCCCGGCCCCAGCCGGTGAACGTGTAGCCGTCACGGACCAGGGAGCCGGTGCGCTGGACGATGTTGCCTTCGGAATCCGGCTGCCAGATCTCAAGGATGGCGTCCGGGATGGGGTTGCCCGCGCCGTCGTACACCGTGCCTTGAAGGCGGATGCTGCCGGGGCTGCCCGGGGCCAGGAGCTCGTTGTCCTTGGTGAAGGGGAGGGCGTAGCCGTAGAAGGGGCCCACGGTCTGGCCCGGTGTGGGTGTCAGCTTGCTCATGTGCTTACTCCTCGTCCCCGGCGTCGCCGTATGCTTCGTTTTCCGTCCAGGTCCGCTTGGAACCGGTCAGGATGATGTCCCACTTGTAGCCGAGGGCCCACTCGGGGCTGGTCAGCTCGTGGTCGTACTGTGCCACCAGGCGGGCGCGGGCGTCCTGGTCCACGATCGATTGGTAGATGGGGTCCAACGGGAACAACTGGTCACCCGGGAAGTACATCTGGGTGACGATGCGCTGCGTGAACTCCGAGCCGAACATAGAGAAGTGGATGTGCGCCGGACGCCAGGCATTCAGGTGGTTCTTCCACGGGTAGGCGCCGGGTTTGATGGTGGTGAAGGAGTACGAGCCGTCGGCGCCGGTAATGCAGCGTCCGACGCCGGTGAAGTTCGGGTCGAGCGGTGCGGGGTGCTGGTCGCGCTTGTGGATGTAGCGGCCCGATGCGTTGGCCTGCCAGATCTCCACGAGCTGGCCGGCCACCGGGCGGCCGTCGCCGTCCAGCACGCGGCCGGCGACGATGATGCGCTCACCCTGCGGCTCGCCGTTGTGCTGGATGGTCAGGTCCGATTCCAGTGCGTGCACGTCCTGGTGTCCGAAGGCCGGCGAGTAGAGCTCGATGGTCTCCGGGTCCGCGTGGTGCAGGCTCTTGGTGGGGTGGCGCAGGATGCTGCTGCGGTAGGGCGCATAGTCCAGCCGCGGCATGGTTTCAGGTCCTTTGCCGTCCTTCAGTGCCTGGGCGTAACGATCCCCGATGGCCTTGATCTCAGCACTGAGGTCCGTCTGCGTCTCAACCTTCTTGGCGTCGTGCGCGGCATGCGGCTCTGCTGGCGGCACGAGTTCCTCGGATTCTAGAGCTTGTGCAGTGTTGTCTTGCGGCACAACCGGCTCCTTTCTATGGATTCTTTGTGAGGTTCGGGCAGCTATGCCCGGTGAAGTGAGTCGTATTGGACGGCATGGCGGACTGGGGCATTCGGGGCTCCGTAGCCGTTGTAGCTGCCACGGCGCTCCACCATTTCAAAAAACACACTGCCTACTGTGGCCGTGTAGAAGTGGAGGAATTCGCCGTTGGCGTCCCGGTCATACAGGAGGTTGAGCTCCTGGAGGGTGGCCAGGAAGCCCGGTTCAAGATCGAACCGTGCGTCCAGGTCCTCGTAATAGTTGGCCGGAATCTGCAGGAACTCAAGGCCGCGGTCCCGGGCGGACCGCGCCGTGGCTACGAGGTCGTCCACGGCGAAGGCGATGTGTTCCTGGTACGTTTTGCGGGCGTTCTGCGCTTGCTGGGCCGGCGCCAGGTTCAGCACCAGCCGCACCGCGCCGGTGCTGGTTTCCATGACCTGCGAGCGCACCAGGCCGCTGGGGCTCGGGACCTCTGCGAACGGCAGCGGTTCCAGGGCCAATGCGCTGGTGTAGAAGAGGACGGCTTCGTCAAAGTGCTGCCACGGCTGGGCGAGGTTCACGTGGTCAATGACCGCGTTCTGCCCGCTGGGAACGTGTTCCAAGCCTTCGCCGAACTCGTGCGTCCAGGCTGCGGTTCCGTCAGGGCTGCCTTGGCACAGGAAGATCTCGGTGGAGTCCGGGGCGGAGATGCCTTGGAAGACTTCCTCGTCGGCCTGGACCTTGCGCGCCACTACGGGCGCCTTGAGTTGCTGGGCGCGGGCGGAGGCAATCACTGGAGAGTCGACGTCGAACCCCAGGGCTGCGATGGCCGGTTCCGAGTGCGAGGCCGCTTGCTCGTTGATGATGACGCGTGCCTGGCCCATGGTCCAGAGCTGGACGTCCTTGGTGCGGTGGCGTCCCTCGAATCCGAAGCCGAGCTGCCCCAGGAGCTTCTCGAGCTGCGCGGTGTCGTCGGCTTTGACCTCGGCGAAGTTGAAGCCGGCTGGTTCGTTGACCTTGGGCAGCGTGGCAAGTTCCATGGGATAACGACGGCGGGAGGCGGCTGCTGCTTCCGTTCCGGCTTCCGCGGAGGTGCCGGCCAGCCACTTTGCGCTCTGTTCTTCCAGCCAGATGAGTGAGCGCATGGCATCCACTGCGGTCCGTTCCACGTCCGACTGGCGGAAGACGTCATTGAAGACCTCAAGCGATACCGGCCCGGTGTAGCCCGCACGGACGACGTGGCCCATGAACTTGGCGAGCTCGAACTGTCCCTCCCCGGGGAAGACCCGGTAGTGGCGGCTCCAGGAGAGCACGTCCATGGAGAGCTTGGGGGCGTCGGCAACCTGCACGAAGAAGATCTTCTCCGCGTTGATGTCCTCGATCGGGGCGGTGTCCCAGTCGCGGGAAAGGATGTGGAAGGAGTCCAGGCAGGTGCCGAGGTTCGGATGGTCCACCATTTCCACCAGGCGGTAGGCGTGCTCGTAGTCGTTGACGTACTTGCCCCAGGCCAAGGCCTCGTAGGCAACCTTGACCCCGTGGTCTCCTGCCAGTCCGGCGAGCGCTGCCAGCTGTTCGGCCCGCAGCTGGTCGTCATCGATGGTGGCCGTGGCCACGTTGGAGCAGACCAGGATGGTGTCCATGCCCAGGCGCGACATGAGCTTGAACTTGGCCTCGGCCCGCTTGAGGTTGGCCTTCAGCAGGTCCGGAGTGACGCCGTCGAAATCCCGGAACGGCTGGTAGAGATCCAGGCCCAGGCCGAGGTCGGCGGCCATCTTCCGGATGTCCTCGGGACTCAGCGGGGACGTGACGAGGTCCTGCTCGAAGATCTCGATGCCGTCGAAGCCCGCGATGGCGCAGGCCTGCATCTTTTCCTTCAAGGTGCCCGACAGGCAGACAGTGGCGATTCCGGTGCGCATCAGTGGGCCGCCTTTGCGAGGGTGCCGGCGGAGAGCGCGGTTGCGGCGTCTTCCAGGGCGATCAGCTCCAGGAAGTGCTCCCGCATGCGGTTGCGGTCGGCGTCCCGTCCGGTGAAGAGTTTGAAGGCGTCGGCCGCCTGACCGACTGCCATGCGGCCGCCGTCGAGGACTTTGCAGCCCTTGGCCCGTGCTTCGCGGACCAGTTGCGTTTCGATGGGGCGGTAGACGATGTCCGCCACCCAGTGCCGCGGCTCCACGAGTCCCAGGTCCAGCGGCAGTCCGGGGTGGGCGGCCATGCCGATCGGGGTGCAGTGCACCAGGCCGTCGGCGAGGGGCATGATCTGCGGGAGTTCGTCCGTGCTGCGCGGGGTGACGGTGGCCGTCGGGAAAAGTCCGCTGAGTTCGTCGGCACGTTCCGCGGCCCGGGCAGGATCCACGTCCACCAGGTCCAGGGTGGTGACGCCGGCCTTGAGGAGCGCGTAGGCGACGGCAGAACCGGCCCCGCCGGCGCCAAGCTGGACGACGCGGCCCAAGGTGGCGTCCGGAAGTCCATCCCTCAAGGCCGAACCAAAGCCGGAGAAGTCCGTGTTGTGTCCGATGAACCGGCCGTCCTGGATCAGGACCGTATTGACGGCACCCAGGCGCGCGGCGTCGTCGGAAATTTCATCAAGGTGCCCAAGCACCAACTGCTTGCACGGGTGCGTGATGTTGAGGCCGTTGAAGCCCATGCGGGCGGCTGCGGTGAGGAGGTCCCCGACGGCGGCGGCCGGCAAGGCCAGCTCCAGCAGGTCGATGGGGCGGTACAGCAAGCGAAGGCCCTGCACATCGGCTTCGCGTTCATGCATGGGCGGCGTGAGCGAGGGCATGACCCCTTCGCCAACGAGGCCCACCAGAACGGACTCGGCTCGGTTGCTCATCCTAAAGCTCCTTTGACTTCAGCACCGCGGCCATTGACGTTTTCTGGGGCGTCGACGGCCGGGTGTTATCCAGATTACTACAAGTGTTCATATTCCGCACGCTTGTTCTTATCGCGAACAAATGACGTGCCAGATGCGTTGCGTCGGGCTGATTTTTCCGTTGCGGGGCCTGCTTTGCGCGCCAAGAGTCGCGTTTAGCGCGCAAAACGGGCCTCGCAACGAAGCTCAGCGCTGCGGCAGGCGGGCCGCGAGTTCAGCCGCAGCCTCCTGCAGGGTGGGCACATGGGCGATGAGTTCCTCCATGCTGAGTCGGAAAACCGGAACGGCAGTGGCCAGCGAAGCGAACGCGTGGCCCTGGGAGTTGAGGACCGGGACAGCGACGGCACGCATGCCGATCTCGTTTTCCTCGTCCATCACGGCGTAGCCCTGGCGGCGCACCTGCTCAATTTCCGCCCTAAAGGCATCCCGATCAGTAATGGAATGCTCAGTGAGCGGGTCCAGGGGAAGTTCCTCGATCAGGCGTTTTCGCTCGGGCTCATCCTCGAACGCGACCAGGGCCTTGCCCACCGACGTCGTGTGCAACGCTCCCAGATGTCCGGGGTCGCTGGTGACGCGGAACGTCTTGGGCCCGTCCACCTTGTTGACCGTGAGGTGGTGGTCGCCGTCGCGGACCGAGAGGATGGTGGCCTCATGCGTACTGTCAGTGACCCGCTGCAGGACCGGCAGCGCTGTGGCAGCGAAGCCGTGGTGGTTGGAGACGCGTTGCCCGAGCTGGAAGACGCGCAGGCCCAGGTGGTAGCGGCGGCCATCGGGTTCGTAGTCAACGAATCCGTCGCGGGTCAACGAGCCCAGCAGCCGGTAGGTGGTACTGAAAGGCAGTCCGGCGCTTCTGGCCAGATCCGCCGCACTTGCACCCTTCGGCTCGTTTCCCAGCAGGACCAGCAGGCCCAGGGCTTTGCCGACCATGTCGGTCTTTGTGTCTTCTTTCACACTCATAACCCGATGCTCTCACATAGTGAGAGCTATTTCTAGATGGTGATTACACCTCTTGACAAGTGACCATACTCACAGGGATCATTGCTGTATTACGCAAGTAGCTCTCACCATGTGGTTACTAGCTAAGGGATTGACCGGCCGCACCTCGCTTGGGTCTCCCGCTGTAGCTCTATTCGCGACATCGTCGTCACAGAAGGAACACCCAATGAGCCAAACAATGCCGTCAGCGACGCCAGGCATCACCGAAACCACCGGGACTCCCAAGAAGGCTGCCCTCGCCAGCTTCCTGGGCAGCGCCGTGGAGTACTACGACTTCTTCATCTTCGGATCTGCCGCGGCCTTGATTTTCCCGCACGTCTTCTTCCCGGACGCAGACACCAATGCGGCCGTCATGTCCTTTGCCACGTTCGGCTTCGCCTACCTTGCACGGCCCATCGGCGCTGCGTTCCTGGGTCACTTCGGCGACCGGATCGGCCGGCAGAAGGTCCTCATGTTCACCCTGGTGCTCATGGGCGCCTCGACCTTCGTGATCGGCTGCCTCCCCGACTTCAAAACCATCGGCTGGGGTGCCCCGATCCTCCTGGTACTTGCCCGGCTCTGCCAGGGTTTGTCGGCAGCGGGCGAGCAGGCCGGCGCGTCATCCATGACCTTGGAGCACGCCCCGGACAACCGCCGCTCCTTCTTCACCTCATGGACCTTGACGGGAACGCAGGGCGGCCAGATCCTGGCAGCGCTCGTGTTCATTCCCGTGGTGGCACTGCCGGATGACATCAAGTACGGCATCGGCTGGCGTATTCCGTTCTGGCTCAGCGCAGTAGTGGTGCTGGTTGCCTTCTTCATCCGCCGCACCCTGCACGAGCCACCCGCATTCGCTGAGGCACAGAAGAACAACCAGATTGCCAAGCTCCCCATCGCCGACCTCCTCAAGCACCACTGGCAGGACGTCCTCCGCGTGATCTGCTGCGCGTTCATTGCCGCAGTCAGCACGGTCTTCGGCACCCTGGCCATCAAGTACGCCCAGGACGTTGCGCATGTGAACAGCACCATCACCCTATGGCTGGTGGTTGTGGCCAACCTCGTGGCTCTGGGAACCCAGCCGCTCTTCGGCACGCTGGCAGACCGCATCGGCCGCAAGCCCGTGTTCATCTACGGAGCAGTGGCCAGCGCCATCATGACGCCGGTCTTCTTCCTGAGCTTCGAGTCCGGTTCCACGCCGCTGATGTTCCTGGCCGCCGTCGTGTACTTCTCCCTTGGCTACGCTGCCGCCAACGCCGTCTGGCCGTCGTTCTACGGTGAAATGTTCAGCACCAAGGTCCGCTTCTCCGGGCTGGCCATCGGCACGCAGCTCGGCTTCCTCGCCGCAGGTTTCGCCCCGACCATCGTGACCGCCATCGGTGGCACCAAGCCCGGTGGATGGGTTCCCGTGTCCATCTTCACGGCCATCGTCTGCCTCATCGCCATCGTCTCGGCCTCCACGGCGCGCGAATCGGCAAAGGTCCCGACGGCGGAACTCGGCCTGCGCTAGAACGTCACCTCTCCGGCGCTCCAGCCCTGTTGCCGGAGCTTCGGAACGGGGAAAGCCCGGCACGTCTCCTGACATGCCGGGCTTTTCGCTGCCCCGGCCTCAGCGTTCAGCCAAGGCAAGCAGCAAAGAACATCCCAGGACTACCGGGGATCCAGCACCACGGACTGAAAGCTCCCCTGACCGGTTCCTGTGTACAGGAAGAGCTCCCCGTTTCCGCCAACACCCACAACTGACGGATTTCCCGTTCCCGTGAAGCCTGTCCCCAAGGCCGCGAACGAGCTGAAAGTGTTCCAGCCCGAACCCAAAGCAAGGCGGGCCAGGAATCCGCCGCTGCCATTGCCCGGATACAGCCACAACGCCCCGTCAGTGCCCCGGGCCATGATGTCCTCCCGGCCATCGCCGTTGAAGTCCCCACCCTGCACTACCGAGTCAAAAATGTCCCACCCCGTGCCGATCTGCTTCCACGGCAGGAAGCCGCCCGAACCGTTACCCGGGTAAAGCCACAAAGTGCCGTTGGCTGCCCGTGCCACAAGGTCCGCTTTGCCGTCACCGTTGAAGTCACCCGGAGCCAGCAGCTCGTTGAAGCCCTGCCAGCCCACACCGATCTGCTTGCGGGCCAGGAACTGGCCACGGCCGTCTGTCGGGTACAACCACAGCGCTCCGCCGGCTGTCCGTGCGACCAGGTCCGGGTGGCCATCGCCGTCGAAATCTCCGGCACTCAGGACAGTATTGAAAGCATTCCACCCCGACCCCACCTGAACGCGGGGCAGGAAGCCGCCGGAACCGTTCCCCGGATAGAGCCACAACGCGCCGTCAGTACCGCGCGCCAGGATGTCCGCGACAGCATCGCCGTCGAAATCTCCCGCCTCCCAGACCTGGCTGAACTGGTTCCAACCGGCACCAATGACCAAGCGTTCGGCAAAGCCCGAACCGCTGCCCGGGTAAAGCCGCATGGACCCCCCGGAGGTCACCGTCAGGACATCGGACTTCTTATCACCCGTGAAGTCCTGTCCGCTCACGATGTCGCCCACCGCGTTCCAACCGCTGCCGATCGCGACGCGCGGCACGAAACCACCCCAGCCGTTGCCGGGGTACAGGTAGAGGGTGCCGTCGCTTGCCCGCGCCAGAAGCCCGAAGGAGCCATCGGAAGTGATGCTGGTGAAGCCGTTCCAACCCGATCCGATCTGCGACCAGGCACGGAAGCCGCCCTGGCCATCTCCTGGGTACAGCCAGAGAGTGCCATCCGGCTTGGTCGCCATGACGTCTAGGCGGGCATCGCCGTCGAAATCGCCCACGCCAATGATGTTCGTGAAGCCCTGCCAACCGGAACCGATCTGCCGTTTGGGAAGGAAACCCCCGTTCCCGTCGCCCGGGTACAACCAGAGAACACCGTCGCTGGTGCGCGCCAGGATGTCGCTTCGTCCGTCTCCATCGAAATCCGAAAAGCCGGTGATGGCGTCGAAAACGTTCCACCCGGAGCCCACCTGACGCGGATTATCCAGCCTGTTGCCGGGCAACCCGGCATAGAGCATCAGGGAGCCGTCGGGCTCGCGGGAGAAGACATCGGCGAGTCCATCGCCGTCGAAATCCCCCGTAGAAAAGCGGACCTTGGCGGTGAGCCGCGGGTCGGCAGTGATGGTGATGGTGGCCGACGTCGACGACACCGAATTCATGGTCACCTGCGTACCGGTGTACGTGGTGAAGGTGCTCCCTGCCTGCCAGGCGTGGTTGCTGGCGTACCACGGGTCGGAGAAAGGCTTGGTGGAGGGCATCAGAATCAGGGAAGAAGCGATGGTGGCGCCGCCGCGCTGGACGATCTTCACGCCCATGTTTCCGGGTTTGCCGGCTGTTCCCAGGTAATTGTCATAGCCGGCAGGTTCCCGCAGCTCCAGGTAATAGACCTCTTTGCTGACGGGATCGGTGAATTTGATCGCCCGCTGGGCTTCGGTGCCTCCCCATGGCTTGAGCGTGTAGCTCTTGGAACCCGTTGCGATGCCCACGTCCCGGATCTCATCCCCGCGGCCCAGTCCCGCATAGTCCCAGAACGTCGAACTCACAACCGGAGTCGCGTACTGGGCAGCTCCCATGATGTCGGTGGTGTCGCCGTACTCGCGGATGTAGCAGGACGGATCGGTGAACTGGCCGTTGCTGTTGACCCCGACGTCGGACACTCCGCTGCCGCACTGCAGGGCATCTGCGTGCATCAGGCCTATGACGTGGCCGAACTCGTGGCTCATCACGTTGTTGGTGAAGCTGCTGATCTGGGGCAGGAGCACCCGGCCGCTGTAACTGCCGCTGCTGTACCCGGCGCCCAGGGCGTTGCCGGACAACGTGGACGTCGGAATGAAGATGACCAGCGCTGTGTAAGGACTGGCCGACCAGTTCAACTCCCCCGTGATGGTGGAGATGATGGTGCTGTAACTGTCCGTGGAGCGGGCCTTGGATTGGTGGCCGGCGACTTTGCTGGCCACCGTCATGGACAGCTTGTTGGCCGTCATGGCTTTCCAGTAGTTACTGGTGGACACCACAGCCTTTTCAGCGTCCGTCATGGAAACCGGGTTGGTGTTGTCCGCCAGTTTCGCGGTGACCAGCCGGACGTTGATGGTGCCGCCCGGACCGACTGCCGCAGCTCCGTCACGGAGCAGCGAGTCGACGTCGGCCTGGCCCTTGGTGGGCTGCTTGGTTTCCGGGAGGGGCGTCTCGAAAACATGCTCCGAGTGCGGTGTCCCTTCAACGAATTGGACGTTCGGATTATCGGGCCCGGGAAGTGGAACTGCCGTGGCAGGAGCCTGGACGAAAAACAGGCCGGCGGCAAAAACCACCAAGCCTGTGGACAGCGCGAGCGATCGCCGTAAAACACCCATTGGTTCTCCCGGGAGGACGGAGCCTGTGGTTGCTGTAAATCTCAGTAACCGAGATCAGGCTACAACCGCCTCGGCACTGGCCTGCGGAGGCGCCGGACTTCAGGCGGGCGCGTCTTTTCGCCGCCCGTCGCGGCGGCGCCCGCGCACGGGCGGAAACGCAACCATCCCGGAATGCTAACCGGACCCTAACCACGCCGAAATACCGTGGCAACATTGCCCCTCCACACTGGAATAGCCGGCAAGTGCAGGCACCAGCTCCAGCCAGGAGGACACCATGCTGAAGGAAGTAACCACTCAAACAACACGAATACGCGCGATCAGCCAGCTCCACCGCGGAGACGAGATCGAGGCCCGCCTGTCGGTTGGGCCTGCCTACGACGACGTGGTCATACGCCGCGGACGGGTCCAGGAAACGGCGCCGGGGATCGGTGTCGTCTGGATCATGGATTACGCCTCCGGGATGAGGAAAGCCATCAATACCGACGAATGCAGTGTTTGGCGCGTCGCCTGAACAGTCTCTGCTGGAGACCAGGCTGGACGCCCTTCACCCTCAGCCGCCGGCCACGGACTGGACGATCAAGACCTCCTGGCCCGCCGCAACTTCCGTTTCAAGACCATTCAACCGCCGGACCTCGTCACCGTTAACGTAAATATTCACGAAACGGCGCAGTGCCCCGGTTTCATCACGCAAACGCCTGGCCAGGACCGGATAATCTCCGGTCACCGAGTCCAAGAGCTGTCCAACGGTCACAGCACCGTCGGCGGACGCAGTCAGACAGGACTGTCCGCCGACGAGCGGCTGCAGGACACCGGGCAACAGGACCGTAAAGTCAGCCACAACGGACCTAACCAGGTACCGGAGCGCTGGCTGCTGATTGCTCGACGGCGGTGGCTCCGGCGTCGCTGCCAACAACGACGGCCGCACGAACGCACAGCACGTCCGGCAGGTGCGAGACCACTTCATTGAAGGTCTCGCCCTCGTCGGCGCTGGCGTACACGGAACCACCGCGGGTTCCGAAGTACACACCCACGGGTTCGGCGGTATCCACGGATGCCGCATCCCGGAGCACCGCGTTGTATTCGTGGTCCGGCAGGCCCGTGTGCAGTTCCTTCCAGGTGTTACCGGCATCGTCGGTTCGGTGGACGCTGAGCTTGCTGCCAGGCGGGATGCGTTCACCGTCGGCCTTGAGCGGGATGACCCAGGCCGTCCCTTCCCGGCGCGGATGGGTGAGCATGACGAAACCGAAATCGGCCGGCAGCCCTTCGGCGATGGAATCCCAATTCTCGCCGTTGTCATCCGTCCGGTACACGCCGTGGTGGTTCTGCGCGTAAAGACGACCTTCCACGGAGGCATCGGCTGCGATTTTGTGGACGCACTGGCCGAACTCGGGATTGGGGTCCGGCATGAAGTACGCCGAAATGCCCTTGTTGCGGGGCTCCCAGGAGGTTCCGCCGTCGAGGGATCTGTAGACGCCGCCAGTGCTCATGGCGATGTGGACCTTCTCGCCGGATGGATCCACCACAATCGAGTGTGCCGCCGCGCCGCCGTAGCCCGCACCCCATTCACTGCGGTGGGGGTGGTCCCATAGTCCGCGGTTCAGCTCGAAGTGTTCACCGCCGTCGGTGGACTTCCACACCGAAATCGGCTCGCAACCGGCCCACACGACGCCTGGGCGGGAGTCGGCGTCGGGGTAGATCTGCCAAACCCGTTCCAGGGCGGCGTCGGTGCCGTCCGGGAATTTGATGGCGCCTTGCTCGGGCTCGGTCCATGTGGCGCCGAGGTCGTCTGAATGGGCCACAGTGGGTCCCCAGTGCTCAGACCTTACCCCCACCATGATTCGTGTTTTGCCGTCCCGCGTGTCTATCCCGATGCTGGGTATCTCGCTCATCAGGAAGTGCGGACCGGAGAGGGACCATTCTTTTCGGTCCGGGCTGGTTGCCAGCCACAGGCCTTTCTTGGTTCCGATCGCCAGGACATAACTTTCTGCGGTAGCCATGAGTCCCATCGAACCATCGTGGGGTGGGGAGGGCAATGGGTTTTCGGAGCCATGTGGAGAATTCACGAGGGCTTGCGCTTGGTCCTGGGATTCGGGTCCCGGCACCGGATTCCCGATCCGTGGCCACACCAGCTACGAGTACCTCAGGCAACCTTCGCGTTGTGTGATGTCAGGTGGCGGAGGCCGCGTCCAAAGGACCATCGGCCTTGAACGCGCGGTTCCTGCCCGCTGCTTTGGCTTGGTAAAGGGCCCCATCGGCAGTGTGGATCAGCTGGGCCAGCGTTGAGCCCGAAATTGCCGTGGATGAAATCCCATAGCTGACAGTGGGAAACTCCAGCCCGTCAGGTGCCGGCGCAGCGGCCAGGCGCCGGCTGATCTCGGTGGTGATGGCTTCCGCCGCGACCTCGTCGGCACCCGGCAGGAAAATGACAAATTCCTCCCCGCCGTACCGGCCCACCAAGTCGGTCCTGCGCAACGAACCCTTGCACGCCACGGCAAACGCCCGGATGGCAGCGTCCCCGGCGGCATGCCCGTGGGTATCGTTCACGGACTTGAAATGATCAAGGTCGGCCAGGACAACGGCCGCCGACCTGCCCGCCGTTTGCAGGGCAGCGAGCTCCCGCTCAGCCAATTCCATGAAAGCCTGGCGATTGAACAAGCCCGTCATTCCGTCGCGCGATGCCCGCTCATTGAGCCTCGTGATGAGCTGGTGGCTATTGAGCGCGGTCATGCTGAAGGAAACCAGGACCAGCAGCATGATCAGCAGCAAGCACGTCACCGCCGGGCTGAAATAGGACTGCAGGACCTCGCTGTCCGGCCCGGCCACGGCATAGACCACGATGCGGCAACCGAAGTAGGCCACCAGGACAGCAGCGACAACCAGCAGCGGCCGGTGAGCTTGCGAGGCCCGCGACTTCAGCAAGGCCAGTTCCCGGGCGGCGAGCGCCATCCCGGTCGCCATCAAAGCGAAGTACACCAACCCGCCCTGCCACGCGCCGTCGGGGTCGGTTTCAATGACTGTCGCCGAAGCCGTTACTGCCGGAGCCGCAAATAGCAGCCACAACGGCGTGCCAAGGTTCCGCAAGGAACGGAACCCCGCCCAGACACCGAAGGCTCCGGCGACCGTAAGAGCGTTGCCCAGGGGGCTGGCTACCCAGCCCCAGTCCGTTTCCTTCAGCCAGTACGCCACGTTGCCCGCAAGCCAGCACCCCAAGGCAGCACACCAATAGGCACTGTAGAGCGATCGGGTCCTCCGGTAAGAACCCAGGAAAAGAACCCACAGTGTTAACGTCACAACAGCAAGAGCAAGTTTCATGCTCAACAAATCCAACATCGAATCCCCCATTCACCGGCCAGCATAAGGGCCGGCAGGAGAATGGGCGGGACACGACGCGGCGAAGGACCGCAGCTGCAGGGCGGGCTATGCCTCGAAAGAGCTGCTCAGGCCCCGTAGTCCTCGTCCGTGACGTGTTCCAGCCAGGTCACGACCTGGCCGTTCCCGTCGGCCTCCTGCATCGCGATATGTGCCATGAACCGGTCCGGGGTGGCGCCGTGCCAGTGTTCCTCGCCGGGTTCGATGTAGACAACGTCGCCGGGGCGGATCTCCTGTATCCCCCCGTCCCGCGTAGCCACCAGACCTATTCCGTCGGTGACATACAGGGTTTGTCCCTTGGGGTGATGGTGCCAGGCAGTCCGTGCACCGGGAGCGAACCGGACGTGTGCGCAGCCGATGGCTGATTGCCCATCCGGGTTCCGGATACCGTCGATCTGCACGGTTCCCGTGAACCATTCCTTCGGGCCGGCTGCTGTCGGGTTGCCGCTTTTCATGTACTTCATGTTTCGCTCCTCAAGAATCAGCGCGTGCCTGCCGTGGCCTTTTCGACGACGTTTTCGGTAGCCGCCCAGGACGCCAGGAGTTTCAAGCCTTCCTCGCTGGCACTTCCTGGCACGGCCGGGTAGACGGTGACGTGGAGGCCGGTATCCTCGTCGAGTTCGAGCTGCTGGTAAGTCAGTTCCAGCGATCCGACCACCGGGTGCTGGAAGGTCTTCATTCCCGAGCGGTGCCGCCGGACATTGTGCGCGGCCCAAAGGGTGCGGAATTCCTCGCTCCGCATGGACAACTCGCCCACGAGTTCGGCGATTGCCTTGTCATGGGGGAAGCGACCCGCGTGGCGGCGCAGGATCTCCACGTTGGTGTTCGCAGCGCGGTTCCAATCGGGATAAAAATCCCGTCCGCGGGGATCCAGGAAGATGAACCGGGAGTGGTTCGCGGGGCCGGCCGTGCTCCGGAAGAGGTCGAAGTACATGGCGTAACCCAGAGCATTAGCAGCCACCACGTCCATGCGGTTGTTGGAGATCAAAGCCGGTGCTCCCGTAATGGAATCCAGGAAAAACTGGAGCGCGGGATCGATCGTGCGGGCCGCCTTCTTGACCTTCGTGCGCCCGCCCCGGTTGGCTGTCCGGGCGAGGTCGTAGAGGTGCTCGAGTTCTGCGCGGTCCAGTTGCAGAGCCCCGGCGATGGCGTCCAGGACGCTGTCTGATACGCCGGAGAGATTTCCCCGCTCCAAGCGGATGTAGTAGTCGATACTGACGCCTGCAAGCCGCGCCACTTCATCGCGCCGCAGGCCGGTGACCCGCCGTCGAATGCCGAAAGCTTCGATGCCTGCCTGCTCCGGGGTGATGCGTGCGCGGCGGGACATCAGGAACTCCCGCACTTCCGACCGATTGTCCATGCCTTCCACGTTACGACCCCCGTTGCCCGTGGTGAGAGGTTCTGTTGGAACCCGTATAAACGGTCCCTCCCACCTATCCGCCAAGCCATGGTCCGATGGATCCCAGTTCACCTGAGAGGCCAATCCATGTCAGCAGATACCCGTACCGCCACGCCCGGCGCACACAAAGAGGGCCCGAACCCCGTGAGCCGTTGGGGCGGTGTCTTCGCCATGTCCTTTGGAGCGTTCGCCGTGGTGGCCTCCGAATTCATGCCCGTGAGTCTCCTGACTCCCATGGCCAATGATCTCCAGGTCTCCGAAGGGTTGGTGGGCCAGGGAATTGCGATCTCCGGGCTGTTCGCCGTCCTCACCAGCCTTTCCGTGTCCGCGGTAACCGGCAGGATGAACCGGCGCACCTTGCTGATCGGGTTGGCCGCGTTGATGGGTGCCTCCGGCGCCCTGATCGCCTTGGCCCCGGGGTACCTGCCATTCATGGTGGGCCGGGCATCCATCGGTGTTGTCATCGGCGGTTTCTGGTCCATGTCCGCTGCCACCGCCATGCGGCTCGTCGCTCCGGCGCAGGTCCCGCGTGCGCTGGCGATCGTCAACGGCGGCAATGCCCTGGCCACCGTTCTTGCTGCGCCGCTTGGCAGTTACCTGGGTTCGTTCATTGGTTGGCGGGGAGCTTTTCTCTGCCTTGTGCCTGGCTCCGTGGTTTGTGTGGTGTGGCTCTGGATTTCCTTGCCGTCCCTCGCAGCGCCTGTCAGCAGGACCAAGGCCCGCGACATCCTGACCATCTTCACGGCTTTCAAGGACCGGACTGTCGCATGGGGCATGGCCGCCTGCGGGAGCTTCTTCATGGGCCAGTTCATCCTCTTCACCTACGTGCGGCCCTTCCTGGAAACCGTGACCGGGGTGGAGGGAGCCCTGGTGTCCCTCGTGTTGCTGGTCATGGGCGTATCCGGATTCGTCGGGACCGTGCTCATCGGCCGGTTCCTGGGTGCTGGCCTGTACCGGACACTCATGGTGATCCCTGTCGTCATGGCCCTCGTCGCGGTTGCCTTGATCCCGTTCGGTGGCGTGTTCGCCGTCGTCGTTGTTCTGTTGGGTTTCTGGGGGCTGTTGGGAACGTCCGCTCCGGTGGGCTGGTGGAGTTGGGTGGCGCAAGCGATGCCGCGCAACGCCGAACAGGGCGGTGGGCTCATGGTGGCCGTGGTCCAGACATGCATTGCCTTGGGCTCCACAGTTGGCGGAGTGCTGTTCGACTCGCTGGGCTTTGAAAGTACCTTCCTGGCAAGTTCCGTGGTCCTTCTGGTGTCGGCGTTCCTGGCGTTCATGACGAAGCGCGTGTCACGCAGGCGGTAGCCGCGATCTGGCGCCCCGGCCCGCAGCTGTTGTAAATTGAGGGCGAACGTAGGCAGACGCAATCCATCCGGTGGGCCTGCTCGCAGCGGTCAATGCATCGCGAACCCCACCGGGCCTGATGCCGCCGCGCACCCCTGGTATCCCTCGGGCAGCGGCCGGCAGCATATTGCGAAAGGTGCCGCCCATGCGTGCAATTCCCGTTCCCCCTTCCCGCTTGCTCGAGCAGGAACTCATGGCCCGTCTTGCGCGCCTGGACCTGGAAGCCAAGGTCCGGCTGCTGTCGGGCAAGGACCACTGGAGCACCTACGCCGATGAATCGATCGGGCTGCGCTCCCTTGTTCTCTCCGACGGAACCGTGGGAATCCGCGGCGTGCGGTGGACCGAGGCGGACACCTCCATCAATATCCCTTCGGCGACGGCGCTGGCAGCAACGTTCGACGCTCGCGTGGCGGCCGCCATGGGTGGCGTCATCGGCGCGGAAGCCAGGCGCAAGGGCGTGGATGTCGTCCTTGGCCCGGTGGTCAATCTTCAACGCACCCCCTACGGCGGCCGCCACTTCGAAGCCTTCAGCGAGGACCCATACCTCACGGCCATCATGGGGGCGGCCATGGTGCGGGGAATCCAAGCCGAGGGCCCGGCCACCACAGCCAAACACTTCATCGCGAACGAGGCCGAAACGGACAGGCTGAATTCGAACTCGGTGGTCCCAGAGAATGTATTGCGGGAGGCCTACTTGGCCCCGTTCGAAGCAATCGTCAAAGCCGGTGGCCTCGGCATCATGTCCTCCTACAATCGGGTCAACGGCACCCCGGCCGTTGAGTCGGACCTCGTGAGGGAGATTCTGGAGCGCGAATGGGGATTCGACGGTTTGGTGGTTTCCGACTGGGGAGCCATCCGGACCGTGGAGTCGACCGCGCTGGGTGGTACCGACCTGGCGATGCCCGGCCCCAGGACCATGTGGGCCGCGGGCCTCGTGGATGCAGTCCGCCAAGGACGCGTCCCGGAGGCGGCCGTCGACAACAAGGTGCTCCGGCTGCTGCGGCTGGCGGCCCGGCTCGGAGCCCTCGACGGCATTGAGCCACTGGTGGACCGGGATGCCCTCCCCACGCCGCCGTCCGCGGAATCGTCCGGGATACGCCGGCTTCTGCGGGACACCGGGGCCAAGGGCATGGTGCTGTTGCGCAATGAGGACCGGGCCTTGCCGTTGACGACGGCGGCACGGAAGATCGCCGTCGTCGGTCCTGCCGCTGTGGTGCCGAGAACCAACGGCGGCGGCAGCGCGGCGGTCATCGCTCCCCCGACCGTGCCGCCCCTGGAGGCGCTGTGCGCGGCCATGCCGGACACCCTGTTCCATTACAGCGAGGGGGTCCGCCCCACCACGCTGGTGAAGACCCTTTCCGCAGCGAACGGCTCCGCGCCGGGAGGCCAGGGCGTGGTCCTCATTGAATTCCTGGACCAGGAAGGCCGCACGCTGGGCAGCGAAACACGCGACCGCTGCGACACACTGACGTACGGGATGGGCTACCCCGACGGCGTTCCGGAGGACGAGGTCAAGGCCATCCGGGCAAGCACCCTCCTCACCGCCGACACCCCGGGCGAGTACGTGTTCTCCGCGGCGGGCGTGGGCCACGCGCAGGTGACCGTGGACGGCGTCGCCCGGTTCGATGGGGAGCTCATCCCCATTAATGGCGACGCCGTGGTGGGCATGTCCCTGCCGCCGCAAGCGCTGATTGACTTCGCCATGGCACCGGGACAGGTGGTGGGGGTGGTCTTCACCTACACGCCGGCGCAGCGGACCGTGGCCTCCCTCCGTTTGGGCTTTGATTCAGCAGCACCCGACGCCGACCTGCTGATCGCGGAGGCGGTGGAGTCGGCCCGCGATGCGGACTGCGTCATCGTCTTTGCCGGCACGGGTTCGGAAGACGAAGCTGAAGGTTTCGACCGGACCACGCTCGCTCTGCCGGGGCGCCAGGACGAACTGGTGGCAGCGGTGGCGGCCGTGAGCGCGAAGACCATCGTGGTGGTCAATTCCGGGGCGCCCGTGCTCATGCCCTGGCGTGACCAGGTGGATGCCATCCTCCTGACGTGGTTCGGCGGCCAGGAAATGGGCTGGGCTGTGGCGGACGTTCTCACCGGAGAGGCAGAGCCCGGTGGCAGGCTGCCCGTCACCTTCCCGTCCCGTGAGGAAGGTCTGCCTTCGCCGCAGCCGCAGAATGGCGACGTGGTCTATCGCGAAGGGCTCGCCATCGGCTACCGCGCCGGGGCGGAAACCGCACCCGCTTACGCCTTCGGGCACGGACTGGGCTACGGAAGCTGGAGCCTGTCACAGCTGGAGGCCATGGCACAGGAGGAGGGTATGGCTGTGACCGTCCGTCTCAGGAACCATTCCGCCCGGGCGTCCCGCGAAGTGGTTCAGCTCTACCTCTCCCGGGGGCAGAGCCGGGTGGAAAGGCCCGCCCTGTGGTTCGCGGGGGCAGCCGTTTCCGAGCTGCCGGCAGGAGCGGAAGACACGGTTTCCGTGACGATTCCCCGGCGTTTGTTCGAGCACTGGGACACCGCGGCCGGCTCCTGGTCCCTGGAGCCCGGGATCTTCCACCTCCGCGCAGGGACATCCAGTGCGGACTTACCTTTGATGACGGACATCCGGGTGGACTTGGCCGGGGCGGATGCGTTGCGTTTAGGCTGAACGTGGCACCAACTCCCTACCGAGGATGACGGAGAAAACCATGACTGAAGCAAACACGACTGCACGCGCAGAACAACTGAAGGCCCTGCATGAAGCGCCGGAAATCCTGAGTGTCGTCAATGTTTGGGATGCGGTCAGTGCCACCACGGTGGCAGCCCTCCCCCAGACAAAAGCCATCGCCACCGCCGGGCACTCCATCGCCGCGGCTTTTGGCTACAAGGACGGAACCATGCCCTTGGACGTGGCGCTCAGCGGAGTGGAGAGGATCGTCAAGGCTGTGGACGTCCCCGTCACTGCAGATCTCGACGACGGATATGAGGATCCTGCCGAAACCATCCGGCGCGCTATTGGCATCGGAGTCGTGGGCGCCAACGTTGAGGACCGCCTGCGGCCGTTCGACGAAGCGGTTGCCCGCGTCAAGGCGATCATCGATGCCGCCAACGCCGAGGGTATTCCGTTCCAGCTGAACGCCCGCACGGACGCGATCGTCCGTGGTGGTGACCGTCCGATCAAGGACAGCATCGAGGACGCGATCGCCAGGGGTCGGGCCTTCCTCGACGCCGGTGCAGCGCTGGTTTTCGTGCCGGGCGCGCTGAACCGTGACCTCATCGAACCGCTTGTTGAGGGCCTCGGCCACGGCAAGCTCTCCGTGATCGGCGCCCCCGGAGCGTTGCCTGCTGCCGAGCTCCAGGAACTCGGCGTAGCCCGGGTGTCCTACGGTCCGTTCACCCAGCGGGTGGCCCTCCGCGCTCTTCAGGATCTGGCCTCTGACCTGTACGGCTCCGGCGTCATCCCAACGGACACCCCGGCGCTGAACTAGGCCTAAGCCGTCCCGGCCCGCTCTGAGCGAGCGGGCCGGGACCGGCCTTGGCCAGCGTTTCCCGGCACCTCTTTCAGTGCTTGCTGCGTGGTCCTAAAATTACTGTGCAATGCGGGCAACAGAGACCGAGCAGAAGGGGCGCGGTTGCCATGGCCAAAAGTCCATTCCACCACGGTAAACCGGATCAAAACAGTGACGGCAAGGTGCACAGGACCCGCTTCGGCGAGTGGCTGCAGCGCGAGGACTCAGGCGTGGAGGGAACCGGCAGCAGTATTTTCATACGGCGCCACGATGATCACCAGCCACCTGAACGCACGTGCATCCAAGGGCACGAGATAGCGTCTGGGGAAACGCACTGCTCCCAAGGACACCCAGTAGGTTGACGCTCCAGGCCGTAACCGGTTACGAAGTCGACCGAGTATCAAAAGCCGCCGCAGATTCCCGCAGGAGCCGGGCCACCGTGTCCAAGGGAAGGCTTGTCGGCCTTCGCCTGTCGAACCGACGCAGCGCGATGTGCCTCGTCCCCAAACCCGGCACATCCAGGATGTCCACCTGGTCCTGGACCACTCCTGTCAACGCCAGGGTGGGCACGATCGCAACACCTTCCCCGGCCGCCACCAGCGCCAAGGCAGTCAGTGTGTCCTGGTACTGGTGAATCGTCTCGATGTGGGCACCCGTCGAATGGCGCAGGCGGCCAAGCACGGCAATGTTGGCTGCGGACGGCTCTACGCCCAGCCACGGCAGGGGCAGACGGCTCAGGTCAAGATTGTCCGTGCTGAGCAGTGATCCCGCCGGCACCACCAGCTTCCACGGCTCATCCAGCAGTGGTTCTTCCACCATCCCGGCTGCCAGGGGACGTTGATCCGAGGTCGTCGAATCCTGCTCAACCACCACGGCGTCCAACTGGCGTTGTCGGAAAAGGCGCATAAGCGCCGGGAAGCCATCCTCCACCAGCTGGATCTGTAGTTGCGGGTACTGGACGCGCCACTCCGGAAGGCGCGGAATGACCACCGTGCGCATGAAGCTGGTGAACCCACCTACCCGCACAACTCCCGCGACCTCCGCTTCTCCCTGCATCCGCGAGCGCGCCACGTTCAACGCCCGCTCTATTTCCTCCCCGGCCTCCGCCATGGCCAGTCCGGCCGGTGTCAGCACTGAACCTTTGGGGGTTCGGAGGAGCAGGGCCTGGCCTGCTTCGTTCTCCAATTTGGTGAGTTGCTGGGACACCGCGGACGGCGTGATCCGCAGTTCGTCGGCAGCGGCGAGGACCCCTCCGGTACGGGCGACGGCGAGGAGGACGAGCAGGCGTCGGGGGTCCATTTCCATGTTCAGAGATTCTAAATACGGGCTTCAGAATAATGCAATTGAACTAAAGGCAGCTATCCCTCAAAATTTAGTTCAAGGCCGCTCTTCGCTCTGAAGGGCCGGTCTCTGCATTCGGCAGAAAAACCCCTGAAACCATTCGTCGCCCGGCCACTTCCGGCTGCCTGGACATGAGAGGACCCCCGATGGAACTGCTGTGGGAAATTACCGGTTGGGCCGGTGCGGCGGCGATGCTCTGTGCCTACATGACAGTGTCCATGGGATGGATCAAGCCGGGCAGTACCTTCCAGGCCGTGAACCTGTTTGGCTCCTGCGCGTTCATCATCAACGGCACTCTCCACCAAGCGTGGCCCTCGGTGGTGACCAACGTGGCATGGTTCCTCATCTCAGCGGTGGCGCTGCTGCGGATGCGCTCCCGGACGGAGGCTGCAGTTGCCGAGCCCGAACCGATGACCGCCCCTGCCCTCGCCCCCATGGACCCAGCCGGCTGGGACACAGGCGGCTGGGACACAGGCGCCCGGGACAGCATCACGGACACAGCCGCACAGATGGTCATCCCGCGCCCCAGCCGGGCCGTAAACTGCGCGTAATCCGCGTATCCCTGGGCTGCACATCACACAAGGTAACCTCCCGTCGTCGTCGTAAGCGGCAACGCTTAGGGTGGGCAATAAGCGCCGACCGACAGAGAAGGAAGCCATGCCCACCCCAGACCGTCCGCTGCGCAAGCTTGGATTCCTCACCATCGGCCTGTTCGATCCCGCGGATCCGGCTGCGGGGCACCGCTCCACCCTGGAGATCATCGAACTCGGCGAGCGCTTGGGATTCGACAGTGCCTGGTTGCGCCACCGGCACCTGCAGTACGGAATTTCGTCGCCGGTTGCGGTGATGGCAGCGGCCAGCCAACGGACCTCGAAGATCGAGCTGGGCACCGCGGTGACACCGCTGGGTTGGGAGAATCCGCTTCGCCTGGCCGAGGACCTGGCCACAGTGGACCTACTCAGCGGAGGCCGCATCAATCCGGGGGTCAGCGTCGGCGTACCGATGCACTACGACACCGTCAAGCACGAGCTCTACCCGGATTCCGCGGACACCGAAGATTTCAGCTACGCCCGCGTGGACCGGTTTGCCCGGCTGGTCGCCGGCGGGAAGGTGCGGGAGTTTTCCGGCAAGCAGGGCGTGGTGGAGGAGTTCTCAAACCGCGTGGAACCCCATTCCGCCGGGCTGCGTGAACGGATTTGGTATGGAGCAGCGAGCCTGAAGTCGGCAACGTGGGCCGGGGAGAACGGCTTCAACCTGCTTACCAGCAGCGTGGTGTTCCCGGGCCAGGATGAAGAGCCGGATTTTGCTGCAGTACAGCAACGGCAGATCCGCGCTTTCCGTGGCGCGGCTGAAGCAGGCGGCAGCAGCACCGCCCGCGTCTCGCAAGGACTGGTGGTGATCCCCACGGATTCCGCTTCCAGTGCCCAGCGGGAGAAGTACCAGCGCTATGTCGATGAGCGGACTCCGCGCACCAGCGCGCCCCAAGGCCCGCAGCGCATGATGTTCGCGCGGGACCTCATCGGCAGCAGCGATCAGATTGCCGAACAGTTGTACGCGCACCAGGGCTTCCAGGAAGTGGACGAGGTAGCGTTCGCGTTGCCGTTCAGCTTTGAGCACGAGGACTACGTGCAGATCCTCACCGATATCGCGGGCACGTTGGGGCCGGCGCTGGGGTGGGCGCCGACGGAATAGCCTCAGTCCACGAATTCGGACTGGGTCTCGATGAAGTCCCAGTCGGCCGTGGTCAGCACACCGCTGACTTTGTCCGGATGGGGACCGCCGGCCTCGGCGATATGTTGCAGGACCTGCAGAGGGAGTTCTTCCACGCGCAGGTTCTCGCGCAGCCATTCCTTGCTGTCCATGTGCAGATCAAGCCACCACATGTAGATTTCCACCGCGGGACCACCTTCCGTCGGTTTAACGGTAGGCCTGGTCGGTTGCCGCTTCAAGGCCTGAACCCCTTGCGGGGTGGCCGTCGTAGGGCCAATCTGTACGTAGGAACCACAAGGGACCCGCGATGGACTGTGACATCGAGCTGGAAATCGACGCTGGCTCTGCACGCGGTGAATATACGGTGCACGTGGTCCGTGCGCCGGCGGGAGGGCATGCGTCCGGAGCCTTCACCTTGGATGTAGATGGCATCCAGGACCGGCTTCCGCAGCTTGAGGCCACCGTCCTGGCTTCCGCGGTCGCCGCCCGGCGGACGTTGCCTATCGCCGAGGTGGCTGTCCGGGAAGTGGGGCAGGAACTCTTTCAAGCACTCTTTACCCGTGAGGTGTACGGCACTTACCGGGCAAGCCTTGGGGCAACACAGCATTCGGGCCAGCAACTTCGCGTAGTGCTTCGGCTCGCGGCTCCGGAGTTGGCCATGATGCCATGGGAGACCCTCTTCGATCCCGGGACAGAGACCTACCTTTGCCAGACAGAGCCGCTCATCCGGCACATCCCGGCCCCCGATTACAACCAGAACCCGCTGGACGTCGCACCTCCGCTGAGGATTCTGGGCATCGTCGCATCGCCGCGCGACCTGCCTGCCCTTGACGTCGAGACGGAGAAGGACCACTTGGGCCGGGCTTTGGCCGGCCCCATGAGCGAGGGCCGCGTGGAACTGGTGTGGTCCAAAACCGGGACCTGGGATGACGTCCAGTCGATGCTCCTCGCCGGCCCATGGCATGTGGTCCATTTTGTCGGGCATGGCGACTACGACCCCCGCACGGACGAGGGCCGGATCGCCCTGGTGGGCCAGGACGGACGTGCAGCCATGGTCCGCGCCGTCCGCTTGATGGCCCTGCTCAGCGTGGCCTCCCCCAGGCCACGGCTGGTGGTGCTCAATTCGTGTTCTTCCGGTGAGATGGGCCAGACCGACCTCTTCTCCGGGACGGCTGCCGCGCTGGTCAGGAGCGGAATAGGCGCTGTGGCGGCCATGCAGTTCGCCATCAGCGACGCCGCCGCGATCGCCTTCGCCCACGGCTTCTACGCCGCAATCGCCAACGGCCGCACGGTGGACGAAGCCGCCCGCGTTGGCCGCATCTCGGTCATGGCCAGCCCCGACGGCACGTTGGAATGGGTCACGCCGGCCCTCTACGTCCGGGGCGGCTCCACGCAGCTCTTCACGCTGACGGGGCCGCCGCGCGCACCGGCTTACAGTGAAAGCACGACGGCGGCCGCCGCGTCGGGCGGTCAGGCTGCGGTGCCGCCCCCTGCTGTTGCGAACACCGAACAAGCCCACACCGATCAGGCGATGAAGCGGGCCCAGCTGAGGGCGTTGTACGTGCAGGCAACCGCGGAATTGCGTGCCCGGCGATTCGAGCAGGCCGTCGAGTTGTTTGAGGACCTACTCACTCTGGAACCCGGTTATAGGGACGCTGCAACGCAAAGGGATGCGGCCCGCAGACGGCTGGAGCTGGCACGTATCTACCGCGAGGCGCTCCAGGCGGAGGAATCCGGCGATTGGTTGGCCGCTGCGGACGGCTTCGCCTTGGTCCTGGACGACCCCGAGTATCCCCAGGCCGCAGCGCGCAAACAGGACTGCGAGCGAAAGCAACGCGTCTCCGACCTAGAGGGGGAACTGCGGTACCACTCCTCCCAGGGCTCCTGGCAGGCAGTGCTCGACGTTTCCAGTGAATTGGCTTCAGTGGACCCCTCGGCGGCGGATCCCGGCGGGCTCGCCACGGCAGCGCGTGCCGAAATCGAGAAGGCCAAGCCAAAGCAAACCCCTTCCGCGGAGGAGTCCCAAACTGATATGGCCGGCACCCGGGGTTCGTACACCACCGTGTATCAGCCCCCGCCCCAACCGCGCGCTGCGCCGCTGACCGGTGTGCCGGCGTCGAATATTGCAGCTGCCCAAGCCGGGCAAAGCCCGGTGGCATCACAGCCGGGCGCGTCCGCGCCATTGAATGCGGTTCCCCTTGCCTGGGGCGGTGCCGTCCTGGCGGTGGCCGGCGGGCTTGGGGTGTGCTTTGCCGTCTACTTCCTGTGGTTCGATGACAACTATTGGTACGAGAGCGGCGGCGACGCATCCCTGAGGATCCTCTACGGTTTGGTGGCTCCCCTGGGATACCTGCTGCTGGCCGTCGCCGGCCTTCCGGATCGGACCATCATCGGACGCCTGGTGATGGCCGGAGTTGTTGTCTCAGGTGCGGTCTTTGGACTTTCGGGACTGAATTACAGCGTGGAACTGACAGCTGTGGTGTTCAGCTTCGTGCATGCAGGTTTTGGGTTGTGCGCGAGCATCCTGGCCATGCGTTCCAGGCAATCCAGGCTTATGGGCTGGCTGCTGCTCTGGCCCACACTGTCCGTGCCGCTGGTCTGGGTCCAGGACAAGGGAGTGTTCCTTGAATCCTGGTACCGGACACACGCCTACTTTGCCTTGATACAGCTTTTTGTGGTTTGCGCGGCCGGCATGGCTTTCCTGGTGGCCTCCCGCCGCCTGCGTGCGCGGTCAACGGAAAGGACTGAAAAATGACGCACCTGGTGGAGTTCGCAACGGATGACGGCGGCACCGTGATCGTGGAGGTGGCGAGCACTGCCGGCAGCCTGGTGACACGGGGTGGTGAGCACACGGCTGATCACTCGGGGGTCTTCGCGCGTGCCCAGCAGACGTTCCAACGGGCCCTCGAGCATGTCCGTCCCGCGGTCCAAGGCGTCATTGACGAGTTGCTCAGCCTCGAAAACCGCCCCGATGAGCTGAGTGTGGAGTTCGGGATAGACCTTCATGCGGAGGCGGGCGCCTTTATCGCATCGGCCAGCACGGCATCCAACTTCAAGGTGCGGCTGACGTGGAACAAGCCTGTTCAACAGCACGGCGCGGCGCAACAATAAGGGTATGGCTGAGGAAAGTTTCAGCGGGCCCATTCCCCTCGTGGTGGGCGTCCTTCCCGACCAGCACGTGGAGGTGCTGCAAACGGCCCGGAACCTGGCCGAGCAGCTCGGCGTGCCGCTGGTGTGCGCCTACGTGGACGAGGCCAGCTACCTCGTGGAGTGGGATCCCTCCCGCGAAACCCACAGGATGTCGCTGCACCCGGAAAAGGACGACGCCGAGGTGGATGCGGTCCGGGGGGACCTCGGCAAGATGATCGGGGAAGCCATGGATGGCGGCAGCGCCGACTGGACCCTGCGGCTGCTAGCCGGCGATCCCGCCCGGGCCCTGGGGCGGCTGGCGGCGGACATCAACGCGTCCATGATCATTGTGGGCTCGCCGGAACCTGGTTTGGGGCACCGGATTTCCGAGGCCCTCAACGGTTCCGTGGCGGCCTGGCTCAGCCATCACCAGCGCCGGCCGGTGCTGATTGTGCCCCAGAAAAAGCGCCATGACGGGGACCGGAGAAACTAAAGCGAAAGTACTTATTCGAGGTGGTGGCATTGGGGTCCCATGGCACGTAGAGTGATGAGTGCAGGAAGCGAAAGCGCCTGCTCAAAGACCGCTCCGGAGTGCGTATCCCCCAATAACGCACTCCGGAGCTCTTTGCTTTAACGGCAGCGCGATGCGGCCACTACATCCTTAAAGCACAACGGCCCCGGCATGCCTTTTGACAGGCATGCCGGGGCCGATCCGGTTTCACATTGGCTCGTGACGGTAGAAGCTCACGACGCCGGAACCCACCGTGGGTGCCGGCGGTTCACCTCACGAAGGTGTACAGCAGGGCCGCCATTCCGAAGCCCACAATGGACAGCACGGTTTCCAGCACGGTCCAGGTCTTCAGGGTGTCCTTGACGGACATGTTGAAGTACTTGGAGATGATCCAGAATCCGCCGTCGTTGACGTGGCTGGCGATGATGGAGCCGGAGGAAATGGCCACCACGATCAGGGCGAGCTGCGGCTGGGAGTACCCGGTGGCCAGGCTCGGTGCCAGGATGCCGCCGGTGGTCACGATTGCCACGGTGGCCGAGCCTTGGGCGATGCGCATGCCCGCACTGATGACGAACGCGGACAGGATGATCGGCAGGCCGGCCTGGGACAGCGAGTCCGCAACAGCCTTACCAACACCCGTGGCGGACAGGACTGCTCCGAAGAACGCGCCGGCACCGACCACGAGGAGAATCATGCCCACGGGCCGCAGCGAAGATCCCGTGATTTCACTGAGCTCGGCGGAGGTCATGCCGCGGCGGATGCCCAGCAGCCACATGGCCAGCAGCACGGCCACGGTCAATGCGATGGCCGGGTTGCCGAAGAACTGGAGGACGTCCCGGAAAGCACCGGGAGGAGCGAAGATGTTGCCGAACGTGCCGCCAAGGATGAGGATCATGGGCAGGCCGATGGCCAGCAGCACCAAGCCGATGGACGGTTCGTGGCCCCGGGCTCCCTCGGCCTCGGGAACGATCCGGTCTTCCGGAACGGACACCATCACGCGCTTGCCGATGTACGTACCCCACAGGATGCCGGAAGCGAACCAGGCGGGGATGCCGCAGATGAGGCCCATGAGGATGATCCAGCCAAGGTCAACGTGGAAGAGGCCGGCAGCGGCAACAGGGCCGGGGTGCGGAGGCAGGAAGGCGTGGGTTACGGACAGGCCTGCCAGCAGCGGCAGTGCGTACAGTGCCAGGGACTTGCCGCCGCGGATGGCGGCAACATAGACCAGCGGCGCCAGGACGAAGATGCCGATATCGAAGAACACCGGAATACCCAGTACGAAGCCGGTGATGCCCATGGCAAGCGGGGTGCCCTTTTCACCGAAGATCTTCACGAGCCTGCCGAGCAGCACTTCCGCGCCGCCGGACCGTTCCAGGATGGCGCCCAGCACGGTACCGAGGCCGATGATCACGGTGATGTGGCCCAGGATGCCGGCGAAGCCCTTTTCGATGAGGGCGTCGCTGCTCTTGGTGGCCGAACCCACCAGGGCTTCCACGGAAATCCCGCCGACCAGGGCCACGATCACACCCGTCCCCACCAGGGCGATGAACGGTTCGAGCTTGACCTTGATGATCAGGAACAGCAGCAACGCGATGCCCGCGCCTGCCAGGAGGAGCAGGCCGGCGGTGTCGTGCCGCAGCCATTCAAGAAATTCATTCATGGGCGTTTCTTTCTGGGTGAGTCCTACTTGAGGGTGCTGGTGAAGGCTGCGGCACGTGCCGCGATGTCTGCCCAATCGCCGGCAGCGACTGCTGCGGGCGGGACCACGCTGGTGCCACAGCAGACTGCGGCAGCACCGGCGTCGAGATAGCTCTTGGCGTTGGAGGCGTCGATGCCTCCCGAAGGCAGCAAGCGGATGCCCGGGTACGGGCCCTGCAGGTCCTTCAGGTACGCCGGACCGAGCTGGCGGGCGGGGAAAATCTTGACTGCGGCCGAACCCAGGTCCAGGGCTTGCGCCACCTCTGTGGGGGTCATGGCGCCGAGGCTGAACGGGATTCCCGCGGCCGCAGCAACGGCGGCGACCTCCGGCCTGAGCCCGGGCGTCACCAGGAACTTCGCCCCGGCGTCGATCGCTGCGCGGGCTTGGTCACCGGTCATGACGGTGCCGATTCCGACGGCGGCACCGTGGTCCGCTGCCGTCTCGGCCGCGCGCTTGACGTGCTTGAGCGCATCCGGCGTGGTGAACGTCAGCTCGACGCTGCGGATGCCGCCGCTGGCCAAGGCACGGCAGAGGTCGGCCGCGTCCGTAATGGAGGGCGCCCGGACCACAGCGAGCGTGCGGTCCGTTTCGAGCTGCTGGAGGAATTCTTCGGGGGTCATGAGGTGCTGCTTCCTACTCGGGTGAGGCCGTCGCTGTGTCTGCGGAGGGCGCGGCCGGCGCGTGCGCCGGTGGGTTTGCCGCCGCCGATCGCTGCCGTGCCGTTGACGAACACGTAGTGGATGCCGTCGGCGGCCTGGCGTGGATTCTCGAACGTGGCGGTATCGCTGATGGTTGCGGGGTCGAAGAGTACGACGTCGGCTGCGTAACCTTCGCGGACCAGTCCCCTGCCGCTGAGCTTGAGGCGGGCGGCGGGCCGGCCCGTGAGGTGGTGGACTGTTTCTTCGAGGCTGAGCAGGCCGAGGTCGCGGGAGTAATGGCCGAGGTAGCGCGGGAACGTGCCCCAGGCGCGGGGGTGTGGTTTGGCGCCGACCAGGAGTCCGTCACTGCCGCCGGTGTGCGTGCGGTGCTTCATGATGGCCTGGACGTTTTCCTCGTGACCGACGTGTTGCAGGATGCCGGTGCCGAGGCGGTCTTCGGTGAGGATGCGCACGAACACGTCGAAGGGATCCTGCCGGGCTTCGGCCGCGATGTCCTTGATGGTCTTTCCCACGAGTTCTGCGAGCGCCGGGTTCTGCACTCCGCTGATTTCCAGGGTGTCCCACTCGGCAACGACGCCGTGGCACCCGTCGGAGCCGTAGATCTCCACGGCTTCACGGATGCGCGCGCGGGTGTCCGGGTCCGCCAGCCGGGCCAGGGTGGCCTCGGTGCCGCCGGATGAGGCCCAACTCGGCAGGATCGCGGAGAGCGTGGTGGCGCCGGGGAGGTAGGGGTAGGTGTCCAGGGTGATGTCCACGCCTTGGTCCAGGGCTTGGTCGATCAAGTCCAGGAGTTCCCCGGCGCGGCCCTTGTTTTCGGCGAAGTTCATGGTGGCGTGGGAAAGGTGGAGGGCGCAGCCGGTATCGCGGCTGAGGGAGATCATCTCGGCGTAGGCTCCCAGGGCGCCCTTGCCGTAGGAGCGGTGGTGCGGTGCGTAGAAGCCGCCCAGCTCACCCACCGTGCGGAGGAGCCCGGCAAGTTCCTCGGTCTGCGCGTACATACCGGGCGTGTAGGTCAGCCCGGAGCTCATGCCGAGGGCGCCTTCTTCCATCGCCGCGCGGATGACGTCCTGCATGTGCTGCTGTTGCCCGGGCGTGGGGTCTCCTTCAGCGAAACCCATCACCATGGCCCGGACGGTCCCTTGGGGTACCAGGTAGGCGGCGTTGGTGGCGATGCGGCCGCCCTCTTCTACGCTGTCGAGGCGGTCGAGGTACTCGCCCACGGTCCGCCAGTTCCAGTCGAAGCCGGCCGGGTTGTCGTTCCAGCCCGCAATTTTCTCCCGGACACCGGCCAGTGTGGCGTCGTCCACGGGCGCATAGGACAGTCCGTCCTGGCCCAACAGTTCCGTGGTGACGCCTTGGCTGAGCTTGGCGTAGTGGTCCCGGTTGACCAACAACTGGAGGTCGGAATGCGCGTGCATGTCGATGAAACCGGGACTCAGGACCAGGCCGGTGGCATCGATGACACGCTCGGCGCCCGCGTCCGCTGGGGTGAGGCTACCGGCGTCGACGACGGCGGCAATCAACGCGCCGTCCAGCAGGACGTCCGCTTGGCGGCGGTCCGCTCCGGTTCCGTCCACCAGGGTGGCATTGCTGATGAGGGTCTTCATGGCGGGTCCTAGAAGAAGGTGTGGATGAGGTCGACGACGGTCTGGTCGCCGCCCGGCGTGGAATCCGCGAGCACCGGGATGACCGTCCATTTGTCGAAGGCGGTGCACGGATGGGACAGGCCCAGCCGGACGACGTCGCCGGGGCGGACGGTGGTGGTGTCGGGGTTGAAGGTCAGGAAGCTGTGCTGGTCGTTGACCGAGGTGATTTCGGCTCCGACCAGGGGCTCCATGGCTCCGCCGAGGGTTGAGCCGATGAACTGCGGCTCGGGCAGGCCTTCGTCGAACGGAACGTCCCGCTTGCCGGCGTCGAGGAGTGCAAGGCCCGGTTCCGGTTGCGACACAACCCGTGCCCAGCCGTACATTCCGGGGCTGAAGGGTTGGTTGCCCGCCCGGGAGAACGGCGAGATTCCGCGGTAGAAACCGTCGTCGTGGATGATGTAGGCGCCGCTGCGGATCATGAGATCCACTTTCAAGGAATGAGACACAGTCGGGGCCGCCTCCGCTGTGGTGCTGATGCAGGGGGACAGCACAGTGACGACGTCGTCGAAGTACGCGCTGCCACCGGCCGTGATGATGACGGAGCCGGAACCGTACAACCCGGCGGCGAGCAGCTCCTCGTGAAGCAGCCGCATCTTGGCGAGGTACCCGCGGACTGCGGCCAGTCCGGCGTCGTCCGCTGTGTGCGCGAGCGAGCCTTCGTACCCGGCGACGCCCACAAGGCGAAGGTGCTCCGCGGCATCAACGGCCCGGGCAACCTCAAGCGCGGCATCCACACCGCGGGCCCCGGTCCGCCCACCGTGTGCGCCCAGCTCAACCAGGACATCCAGAACAGAGTCGGTATCGGCCAAGGTGCGTTCGATCAGCGCGACCGTGTCCACGGAATCAACCCAGGACAGGATGGTGGAGTCCTGCTCCGCCACCCACTGGATGGCGTGGGGATCCGTGAGGCTGTTGGCGAGCTGCAGGTTGCGGACGCCGAACCCGCGGGCCACCCGCAGCTGCGCGAAGTTGGCCAGCGTGATGCCCCAGGCTCCCCGGTTGAGCTGCTCGGTCCAGAGCTGCGGGGACATGGTGGTTTTGCCGTGGGGAGCGAGCAGCACGCCCTTGTCTGCACACCACTTCGCCAGGTGGTCGGCGTTGCCCTGGAGTGCCTGGGCGTCGAGGCTGAGCAGCGGGGTCTGCAGCGCGGCCAGAGTTGGCTTGGCCGCAAGGAACTCAGCGTGCGTGATCCCGTTGGCGGCGGCGGGGATGGCCTTGTGGCGCCAGTCGAGCCGGCGCTCGGCCAAGGATGCCACGGCGGTTGCCGAGATGGCTTCGGAAGTGTCCACGCGTTGATTCCCTTCGCGGTGCTGCGGCGTTGAAGCTGCGTTTTGGGTTGATTCTCTTGAGTTGCGTATTTTGCAACGCTGGTTGCAAACCTGCTGGTGATATGTCTAACATGGTGGCGGATAGAGAGTCAAGGCCGCTGCGAAGCGCGCGAACCTATGGGAGAACGAGTGCTTTCAGCTGTATGTGTCGGCGAAACCATGGCCATGCTTACCCCTGTCCAAGCCGTCCCCCTGCACCTGGCAACGGAGCTGCACTGCGGGATCGGCGGCGCCGAATCCAACGTCGCCATGGGCCTGGCAGCCATGGGACTGGACACCCACTGGGTCAGCCGGGTGGGCCACGACGGCTTCGGCACGCGTATCCTCCACGATCTCCGGAACCACGGAGTGGGCGTCTCAGGCGTCGAAGTCGACTCCCAGCGTCCCACCGGCCTTTACGTGAAGGTCCCGGCCCAGGATTCAGACCCCGACGGCGGCAGCTCAGTCCTCTACTACCGGCAAGGATCCGCGGCATCGGCCATGGGACGGGACACACTCGCCAATCCCGCGGTGTCCTCCCTGCTGGAAAACGCTGCCCTGATCCACTTGAGCGGAATCACCGCCGCCCTCTCCCCCGAGTGCTTGTCCCTCCTCGAAGCAATCCTCACCGCGCCCCGCAACGGCCGGACCATCAGCTTCGACGTCAACTGGCGCGAAGCCTTGTGGGCAGGCCAAGACCGTTCCGTCCTGCAGCGCCTGGCGAACCTGGCCGACGTCGTGCTTGTCGGAAAAGACGAAGCCGAGCACGCCTTCGGAACCACTGATGAAGCCGAACTCCGCCGCCTGATGCCCGACCCCAAGGTCCTGGTCATCAAGAACGAGGCCATCAGCGCCATCTCTTTGGACCGGAGCGGCACCCGGGAAGAGGTGCCCGCACTGTCGGTCGCCGTCGTCGAACCTGTTGGCGCCGGTGACTCGTTCGCCGCCGGGTACCTCAGCGGCATGTTGTTCGGACTCGGCCAGAAAGAGAGCCTCCGCCGGGGCCATGTCGCCGCTGCCTGCACGCTGACGGTCCACGGCGACCGAGGCCCGCTGCCGTCCGCGGAGGACCTCGCGGCCATCCTCGATTCTTCGGATGGGGCCTGGGCTGCTATCCATGTTGAAGACGGACAATTCAACACCGGAACCGGAGCGTGACACCTTGAGCCAAAGCCTCATGCGGGCCATCGACCTGCTCGGCCAACTCGCCGCGAAGCCAGCCACCCTGGATGAACTCTCATCCAAGGCATCCGTACACAAGACCACCGTGATGCGGCTCCTCCACGCCCTCGAAGAAAAACGGCTGGTAGTGCGGGACGAGGACCAACGGTTCATGCTCGGCTCCAAGCTGTTCGAACTGTCCTCGCTGGCGCTGGAACAGCGGGACATCCGCAAAGTGGCCCACCCCCATCTGGCCGAACTCAACGGCAAGACCGGGCACACCGTGCACCTTGCCGCCTTCGAAGGAAGCGAGGTGGTGTACATCGACAAGTTCGAGTCCCACCACCCCGTCCGCATGTACTCGCGCATCGGCCTGACTGCATCGCTGCATTCGGCCGCTGTGTCCAAAGTCCTCCTCGCCGACATGCCGCGCAGCCGGCAGGAAAAGATCGCGGCGGGGCTGGACTACGTGAAAGTTACCGAGAACACCCTGACCTCGCCGGAGGCCTTGTTGGCCGAACTCGAGCAGGTCAAGGAACAGGGCTGGGCACACGACAACGCCGAGCACGAAGCGTTCGTGCACTGCATCGCGGCCCCCATCCGCGACGCCAGCGGCGCCGTTGTTGCCGCAGCCTCTTGTTCGGTACCGGTAGTGATGCTCAGCTATGAAGGCTTGCTTGAGCTGCTGCCCGACCTCAAAGCCAGCACCGAGGCCATCTCCAACGACCTCGGCTGGATCAGCCACGAAAGGAACCCAGCATGAGTGAAAAGACCGTAGTACTGACCGAAAACGCCCCCGCCCCGGCGCACGTATTCTCCCAGGGCATCAAGAAGGGCGGCATGTTCCAAGTTTCGGGCCAGGGCCCCATGGACCCCGCCACCAACCAGTACATCGGCGAGGGCGACGTCCGCGTCCAGACCCGCCGCACCCTGGAGAACGTCAAGGCCATCCTGGAAGCCGGCGGATCCTCCGTCGAAGACGTCCTCATGTTCCGCGTCTACCTCACCACCCGCGGCGACTTCGCCGCCATGAACGAGGTCTACGGCGAGTTCATCCGCGAGAACGTCCCCAGCGGCCAGCTGCCCAGCCGCACCACCGTGTTCGTGGACCTGCCGCACGAGGTCATGCTGGTGGAGATCGACGCCTTGGCAGTCACCGCGTAACGCTCGCGCACATCCCTCAAGCTTGAGGCCAACGCTCCCGCACATCCCTCAAGCTTGAGGCCAACGCTCGCGCACAGGGATAAAGCCCGACGGCGGCACTCACTTGGGTGCCGCCGTCGGGCTTTAAGAGTTTGGCGCCTTAGAAGGCGGTCACCCGTGCGGGTGCCTCCACCTTCTGGAAGCGGAGCTTCCACGGGGTGAGCGCGGATTCGAGTTGTTCGCGAAGGTCCATCTTGGATGCGCCTTCCACCCGCTCTTCAAAATGGATGGGAACCTCCATGATCTTCAGGCCGTGCCGGGCTGCCCGGTAGTTCATCTCCACCTGGAATGAATATCCGTCGCTTTGGATGGACGCCACATCGATCTGTTGCAACGCAGAAGCTGTCCACGCCTTGTATCCCGCCGTGGCATCCTTGACCTTCAACCCCAGGATTGCGCCGACATAGAAGTTGGCCCACGCCGAAAGGGCCTTGCGGTGCCAGGGCCATTCGGCCGCAGTGGAGCCGCCAGTGACGTAGCGCGAACCAATCACGAGCGCCGCCCCGGAATCCTGGATCCGTTCAAGCATGGTGTGGATTGCAGCTACAGGGTGGGACAGATCTGCGTCCATTTGGATGATGATCTCCGAGTTCCCGGCCAGCGCCTCGGTCATTCCCGCCACATAGGCCCGGCCCAGTCCATCCTTTTCCTTCCGGTGCAGGACGGACACTGTTCCCCGGGATTCCGCCGACAATCGATCAGCCACCATCCCGGTCCCGTCAGGTGAGCTGTCATCAACAACCAGCACGTGCAGATTCGGAATACTGAGTGCCTGGAGCTGGGCGACAAGAACCGGCAGGTTCTCGCGCTCATTGTAGGTAGGCACAACGACGGTAATTTTCGGAAAAACAGCAGTCAAAACGAGGGTCCCCAATTCGGTGTTCGATAATTGCCGGGGCTCAATGCTGCTATGCGCGGCCCCGGGCACCGCCAGTCTATTGAGCCAAGCTGAAGAATCGTGGAAAGCTGTAGCTCCACGACCCGCTTTGAATCTGAAACGCCCCCGACACGCCGGAAACGACGGCGTGTCCCGGCACTCCCGGCTTGAAAGAGGGTCAGGAAGAGACGCGGCGCCCAACGACCGAGGCAGGCACGGCCGGAATTCGCTGCCGTTTGGCGTAGACCCTCGCCCGCTGGCTGGAAAGTGCCAGGAGAACCAGGATGTCGGTGGCCAGGCCTGAGAGTCCGGCTTCGAGGGTGATGTTGGTACTTCCGGTGAAGTAGTCAATGGCCTGGACAACCACCGATATGGAACTGAGGCCCATTGCGATCACCCGGGCTCCGTTGCTGCCCAGGAAAATCCGCCAGGCAAGGAAAATCTCACCCAGGCCGAACAACAGCACCGCGATGGCAACGAAGGTGACCACCGCCGTCGTGGTTTGCGGGTCAAGGGGGTCGCCGTCGGCGGTGAGGTCCGTGAAGACCTCGGACGAAGTCAGCAGCGTCAGGGCGAGGACGAAGGCCGCGATGGACCTGGCCACCACCAACGCGGCACCCATCATGGTGGGGGCCGGCCGCCTGTCACGGCTGTCAGTGGGACGGGAAGGCTGGCCGGCCGGGACAGTCACGGACCGCGCGTCGATAATGGGCAGGTCGCCGTCAGTGGAGATTGAATCACCGCCGCCGTTCCGCGAGTGGTAGCCGGTAGAGAAGTCCTTGATCACGTGAACGGACACCGCGGGCCCGGCGTCGGAAACTGTCCGCACGATGTGGTCACGCTCAACGTCCGTGTTCTGCTCGATCTTATGCGTGATCTGGAGGGTGAACAGCGAGAAACCGACGCTGCGGTCGTAGGTTCCGGCGGCAAGCCAGTCCACCTTATGACCGCCCGGCAGGAGCCAGCCATCGGGGCAGCGCCAGAACCGGACGTGGTGGCGTTTGCCGGGGTTGTTGTCCACTTCCTGCTGATAGGCGAAATCCTGTTGCCGGTCGAACAGGTAGAGCGGGCTGACCGGCGCCTCGGAATAGCTTTGCCTGAAAATGGTGGAGCTGACGATGCGGCGGCTGCTGCCGAAGGTGACGTCGTCCGCCTGCGTCCAGCCGGCAGCGCGCATGATGGCGTGGATTTGCGGCTCGTGGCCGAGCAACGCGACGTTCACGGGATCGCCCAGGAGTCCGTCACTGGTCCGGGCGCGCCCGATGAAGTAGCCCGGAACATAAATAGTGGTCAGGATGCGGTGCAGGCGGGGCAGGAGCAGATAAGCAAGAAATGCCCAGAAGAAGAAGTAGAACCACACCTGGCCCCAACCCAGATGGAAACTCTCCCCCACCAGCAGGAACGCCAGCCACACCGCAGCCGCCCCGCCCAGGATGAAGAACGCATGGTCCAGCCGGCTGTCAGTCACGTCCCTGCTCGGCGCCTTGTACACAGAGAGCCCCCTTTGCTTGCTTCAAGCTTCGGGCCTCGAGCGGGGGATGTACAGATACCGTTCAGGTTCAGTCGGGGCTGCTGACCTTGAGTTGCCCGTGGTCAACGAGCCAGCGCAGGGACTCGTGCACGGCCTGTTCGGGCTCGTAGCGCGGTGCGTAGCCCAGGAGGGATTTGGCTTTTTCGATGGTGAGGCAATGGTTGCGGGACAAGTGGGCCCAGCTCGTGTCAGCGTGTTCGGGCGTGCTGGTCCGGCGGAATTCGTCCCATCCGACCGTCTCAAGATGGGGCTCCTGGCCGAACCAGGACGCCGCAATCCTGGCGTAGCCGCGAACGCTCAGGGCAGTGGGAGCGACGATGTTGAAGTCTTCGCCGGCCGCCGCATCACGGCGGTCGATGGCCTTCTCAAAGGCCTGCGCGAGGTCGTCGGCATGGACGTGATGCATCATTTCCGTACCGCTTCCCGGCATGAGCACTGTCTGCCCGCCGGAGATCTTCTGCCACACCGTGGGATCGAAATTCCCAAGCGGCCCCACCGGATGCCAGCCCGGCCCCACGATATGCCCGGGATGCAGCGACGTCGTGACCAGGCCGCCGGACGCCGTCTCCTCCTTCAGCATGCGGGCGATGTCGCGCTTCTGGATGCCGTACTCATCAGTCGGTTCGAGGGCGGAATCCGAGCCCTCCGCCAACGGCAACTTCAAGCTCTCGCCGTACCGCCAGATGGATCCACAGTGCAGGAGATGTCCCACCTCGCCACGGAGACGGTTCACCAGCGCGGTGGCCGAGTCGAGCGTGAAGCAGACAAGGTCAACCACGACGTCGGCACCCAGCTCCGCGACCCTGTCACCGAAGGTGCCGGCCCGGTCCTCCTGCTCACGGTCCGCAGCGACCTGGCGGACCTGCTGCCATTCGGGTGAATCCGTGTAGGGCGTGCTGGTTCCGCGGCTGATGTTGACCACCTCATGCCCCGCACGGACGAGCCTGGGAACGAGGAAGGAGCCGATGTGGCCGCTGCCTCCGATGACAACTGTCTTCATGGTGTCCACTTCGCCTTTGCTCCGGGGCCGGGAGTTCCAGCGTAGTCCGGCTTCGTGGTTTACAGCAGCGCGATGGCGTTCGCCGGCGATCCCGTGCCTCCCACGATGTTGAGCGGCTTGATGCTGACAAAGGCGTCCCAGTTTCCGGTGGACCTCATGTGCCGGGCCAATGGACCCAGTCGCCAAAGCTCACCGAGGGGCATGCCGAGTTTGGCGAGGAGTTGCTGGTGCATCATGCCGTTGTCATTCGGCGCCGCCTCCAGGAACGGGCTGCCTGCCACGGCCGGGAGGCATTCGAAGGCGAAGTTGTCGGCGGCCAGCAGCGCAATTTGGTTGTCCCACGCCCAGGCGACGAACTCCTGGGATTGTTCCACGCCTGATGCCTTCCTGCTGGTTCGGACTTCCTGTTTGTCCTCCTGGGCCAAGCCGAGGAACCATTCGCACCAGCCCGTGTGGAGCATGAGGATGTCGCCAGGCTTGAGGGTGAGGGACTGAGCATTGATCGCGGCGAGGATCAGGTCCAGTCCAAGGGCTTGGCCCGAGGTGTGGTCAATGGGCCCGCCGTGGGCCGAGCTGTAGCCATCGATGTCCACCAGCACGCCTCGGCCGACGATGGGCCGGTCCGCCCACCCTTGGATGCCGAGTTCGGGTGTGCCTTCGCGGACGGAGTAATCCGGGGTGCCGTTGTAAAAGCCAACGTCGTCCGCGCGGCGATGCCTGAGTCCATCGATCTGCGTGGATCCCTGAAGGTAGTAGCCGTCCAGGTAGTCATCGCGGTGGGCGGGGTGGGCCGAGTAGATGATGTGCCGGGGAGCTCCCCGTTTGAGTGACATGCCGGGGTCGAAGTCATCTGCCGCATAGTCCAGGCCGAACGAGACCCCCTCGCGGATGCAGTCCTTTGCCGCGAGAACCGCCTCCCGTGAGATGAACGACGGCGTGCCACGGTCCTTTTCGGGGAAAAGCTCCCATGACGTGCCGGCAAGCTTTCCTTCCCGGCACAACAGCTCGGCAAATGTCGGATAGGTGCCCGGAGATGCGGTCATCGCGTGCCTGCCTCCTCTTTGAGGTTCGTGTCCTGCCTGCTCTTGTAGCTCAGCAGGAAGCCTGCGACGGCGCAGACGGACGCTGCGACAGACATCCCCGGTTTGACGTAGTCGTTGAAGAACTTCAGCCAACTGCCCTGACCGAAGACCAGTCCCAGGGCTTGGCCGGCCACGAACAGCACCCCTCCCGCAAGAAGCACTGCGAGGGTGATCACGAAGACTGTCTGGACGGTTCGTCGTATCTTATGCATCGGATGGTTCCTTAGATGGGCAGGAAGCCCAGGATGACCAGCACGCCAATGCCCAGCAGCGGCAGGGCGTAGTGGGTGAGGAGCCTGGAGAAGGTCTTGATTGGATTGACGTCCGCTATCCCGCAGGCGACATAGAGCGGGGCACCGCCGGGCGGAACTGCGGCTTCGCACGAGGAAAAGATGAGTACGGCCACGGCGGCGGTAGTCGCCGGAACGCCGGCTGCCACGAGCGTAGCGACCCCAACGGTTCCGACGGCGGCCATGGTCGCCGTCGCGGACAGCGGCGCGGCCACAGCGATGACGATCAGCCCGATGAGAATGGCGAGCAGCCACAGCGGCAGGTTCATTTGGCCCAGCAAAGCGGTCATCTGCTTGGGCAGTCCTGTTGCGGCCAAGGCGTTGGCGCCGGCGAAAGCGAACACCACAGTGATCCCCACGACGCCGAACCGTGGAGCGGAAGACTGCAGCAACGTCCACCATGCCCGGCCGCTCCGCGGCAATTGCCTCCGTCCCAGCAATGCGCCGGTGATGATCAGCACCACGGGAATCCAGACGATGACGCTGACTGTCTTTGTGATGTCCCCACCAGTCCAGTCAGACAACGCGGAGGCGATCGCACCGGAGGTGATGATGAGGGGAACCGCCACGACGACGAACAGGAGCAGGGTCGCCCAGCCCCGGCCGAACGCCGTGCCGACAGCCAGGCGGTGGGCGCTGCCCAGCGGCGTCATCCCGCTCTTGCGGACCAGCAACCACGTAACGATCAAGCGGTGCAGGAAGCACCACAGGCCTCCGACGAGCAGCGGCAGGACCAGATCGTTGACGTTGAGCAGCGGACCCACAGTGGCCGATCCCACCAGCACGAACATGGAGGCACTGAACGGAAAGGTGATGCCCATGCCTGCGTTGCCGGCAACAAGGGTGGCAGCCGAAGGCTTGTCGAGCTTGGACTTCTCCATCCAGGGAATGGTGACGGAACCTACCGTCGCCGCGATGGCGGCCTGGTTGTGGACCACGCCGCCCAGACCGGCGGAAGCCACCGTCGAAACCCAGGCGGGGCCACCCTTCACGCCGCCTATCAACGAATTCAGGAGATCGATCAGCTTATCCAGTACCCCGGTTTTATCGAGGAGGTATCCCATGAAGACGAAGGCCATAGTGGCGTACACAATTTCGTCCGTCATTGCCGAGGACAACGACGCCCAGCCCACTTCCACAGCGGCTGCGCCGGTAAAGGGCAGCACCACCAGGAAGCCGATCATCATTGCCTCGCCAACGCTGCGCTTCAACAGCGTGGTCCAGAGCAGGATCACGGCAAGGTAGGCCCCCAAGGCCCAAATGCCGATCATGTTAATGCTCCTGCCAGGAATGTGCCTGCCGGTCGGTTACTCATTATTGCCCTTGTTCCGATTCTTCCCGATGCGCCCTTCAGCGCAATACCCCGGCCTTTCCCGCCGGCTCGGCCGCGGGCTCGTCCGCCGGCTCGACTGCCATCCGCTCCAAAGCCGAGGCAGCCGCCGTCGTCATTTCCGCAGGTACCTTCAGGTCGTCCTGGAGGAAGCTGGCGGTGTCCTGCATTTCCTTCGACCGGCGCCGGGCATGCTTGGCGGTGCCAACCAGGAAGCGGTCGATGACGGCTTGACCGTCGCCGGCCAGCTGCCGTGCGATCTGGCCGCGGATCCAGTCCTCAAGGCCGGCTGCCCGTCCCGCGGTGACGGCCTCGACCACTACTGAAGCAAAGCCCTTCATGAGGACACTACGCAGCAGTTTGTGTGCCATGGCCGCTCCGGGTTCGCCGTCGGCAATTTCGACGGCGGCACCCATCGGTGCGAGCAGCGCCGCTACTGCGGCTGCCCCCGGCCCGCTGACCATCAGCGGAGTCTTGACGCCCTGCGTGGGTACCGGGCCCAGGATTGCCACGTCGGCGAAGTCCGCGTTCGTTGGCAACTGTCCCAGTTCCTGCATGACGTGCGGCGAGGACGATGTGAAGTCTGCGTAGCAGCTGCCTTCAGCCATGACCGGAAGACACTCCTCGGCGACACTTCGGGCGGCTGCGGCACCTGTCAGGACCAGGACGATATCGGCCGCGACGCAGGCTTCTGCCGCGGTGGTCGCACGGAAGACTCCAGCCGGGGTGTCCGGCGCGACGGGATCGAACCCGGTTACCTGGTGTCCGGCGGCAACGAGGGCCGCCGCGTAGGTTGCCCCGGCTTCGCCGAGGCCGATGACGGTGCATGCTGTCATGATCGTGTCTTTCGTGAGTGGTTCGTGGAGGGGCACGGCAGGAGCGGGTCCGCTACTTCCGGCGGTCTGCGATGATGGCGGTCCGGCGGTTGGTTTCGTCGGCAAATACGGCCTCGGCGGCGTCGGCGACGACGGCTGCCTGCTCGCGGGGAACAACGACGACGCCGTCCGAGTCACCGATGATGACGTCCCCCGGCATGACGGGAACGCCGCCGAAGGAGATCGGTGTACCCAGCCTGGAAGGACCGTTCTTGTATGGTCCAGCCGGAGTGATTGCCCGGGCGAAGACGGGCATCCCGATCTCGCCGAGTGCTTCAGCGTCCCGGGCCGCACCGTCCAGGGCGAAGCCTGCCAGCCCAAGGTTGATGGCCCGCTCGCCAATCAGTTCACCCAGCAATGCCCGGGATTCGTCGCCTCCGCCGGCAACAACAACCACATCGCCGGGCTGGGCCAGCTGAAGCGCCCGGTGGATGCCTTGGTTGTCGCCCGGGCGGGTCCAGACTGTGAAGGCCGGTCCGGCCAGGCGCGCACCGGGCCAGACAGCCTGGATAGCCGAGTCGGCCACCCCAAGACGGTCCATCGCGTCGCCGATGTTCGCTGCCGGGAGCTTGGCCAGTCTTTCAAGCACGTCCCTGTCTGGCCGTGGGAAGTCCGCGTCGAGGACTTCGAGGACGGGAGATGTCATGGTGTCTCTTCTTTCTGGAGGGGTTTTGCCCGGCCGTTCCGACCGCCGGTCAAGTTCTCTTCTGTTCAGTCCTTCTTCTGGACCAGGGGCAGGACCTTCTTGAAGTCGTCTTCCTGCGATGTCCAGAACTGCTTGTAATCTGCACCGTTCAGGTAGCTGGTCTGCAGGCCGAGATCCTTCATCTTCTGGACAACGGTGGGATCCTCGATCGCTTTCTGCAGGGCTGCTTCGAGCTTCTTGGCTACACCATCGGGCAAACCTGCCGGTGCGGAGTAGCCGCGAACGGTGCCGGCTTCGAGTTCATAGCCGGATTCCTTGAACGTGGGAACGTCCGGCAACGACGGTGCCCGCTCGGCGGTCATGACACCAAGGACCCTGGCTTTTCCCTGCTTGGTCAAGTCCGTCACGTCGCTCACGTTGGCCACCAGGATGTCCACGTGCCGTCCCAGGAAAGCTGTGGTCGCCTGGGAAGCGCCCTCGGAGAAGTGAACGGGGGCGAACTCGGCGCCCGTGGTCTCCTGCACCTGGGCGAGGGCGAAGTGCTCGCCGGTCTGCAGGCCTGTGGTGCTCGCGGTCATCGACTTGGGCTTTGCCTTGGCCGCATCGAGGAGTTCCTTGAGCGTCTTGTACGGGCTGTCAGGCTGGACCGCGATGACTGTGGGGTCGATGACCTGGCGGCCCAGCGGCTGGAAGCTGTCCCGGGTGTACTTGGCTCCGCGCGCCGGATCCAGGGGAGATACGACGACGGACGGGGAACCGGTGGCTCCGATGGTGTAGCCATCAGGTTTGGCGCTGGTCAGTTGGGTGTAGCCGATCTGGCCGCCGGCACCTGGCTTGTTGATGACCTCGACGTTGGTGCCGAGTTCCTTTTCCAGGATCGGCTGGACCAGCCGGGCTGCGGTATCTACGGCGCCGCCTGATGAGAAGGACACAATCAGGTCGATCGATTTGCCCTTCTTGGGAAAGTCGTCGCCGGCTGTGTTTGCGGCTCCGGCATTGGCTCCGCAGCCGGTGAGGGCCATGAGGGTCACTGCAGCGAAGGCAGCGATGATGCGTGTACGAGGCACGGGTCTTCTCCTTTGAAGGTTGGTTCAGGGGTCTTGGAGCGGTTTAGGTTTCGGGGTCTTCGTTGAGCGCTTTGGGCTTGCGGAGTTTCAGGAGGGGGCTGAGGACAATGAGGAGTCCCAACCCGATCAACACCACGGATATGGGCCTGTTGACGAAGATTCCGAAGTCACCTTGGGAGATCTCGAGGGACTCGCGAAGCGACCGCTCCATGAGGGGGCCGAGCACGAGCGTCAGGACCATGGGCGCCAGCGGAATATCGAGATGCCGCAAGCCGAGGCCAAGCAATCCGAAGGCGATCATGACGAAGACATCAAAGACGTTGAAGTTGATGGTGTAGGCGCCTATCACCATGAACAGCAGGATCAGGGCGGTAAGGATGGATGCCGGGACGCGGAGGATCGAGGTCCACAGGCCTACCAAGGGAACGTTCAACAGCAGCAACAGCACGTTGCCGATGAACAGGCTGGCGATGATGGCCCAGGCAATTTCCGAGTGCTCGGTGAACAGCGTAGGTCCAGGGGTCAGGCCTTGCTGCAGGAAGGCGCCCATCAGCACGGCGATGGTGGGTGACGCCGGAATGCCCAGGGTGAACAGGGGAATGAGGGCTGCGTTAGCGTGGGCGTTGTTGGCCGTTTCAGGTCCCGCAACTCCCTCGATCGCACCCTTGCCCAGTTCGCTGCGGTGCTTGGAGAACTTTTTCTCGGCACCGTAGGCCAGCAGGGAGGACACCGAGCCGGTCATACCCGGGATGAGGCCCAAGCCGAAGCCAATGCCCGTGCCGCGCGCCATTGCCGGAGCGCTCCGGCGCCACTCGGTCCGGTTCGGCAGCAGCGACCTCAGTCCAGGAGCCTGCACCATGGATGCACTGGTGTCCTTGCGGTACGACAGGATCTCGGAGAGCCCGAAGACGCCCACAATCACGGCCACGAAGCTGACGCCGTCCAGCAGGTTGTCGGAGCCGAAGGTGAACCGTGGCGCACCTGCAACAGGATCAATGCCCACCATGGAGATCAGCAGGCCCAGCGCGCCGGAAATCAATGCTTTGACCATCGACTTCCCGGCCAGCGCCACGAGCAGCGAGATGCCGACAACCATGAGCGCAAAGAACTCCGGTGGCCCGACCAGCAGACCCATCTCCCCGAGAGGCTTGGCAGCTGCCACGAGCCCAAGCGTCGCTATGGTGCCTCCAACAAAGGACCCGACAGCTGCGATGGTCAGCGCCGCTCCGGCTTTGCCGATCTTGGTCATGGCGTAACCGTCGATGGTGGTGATTGCCGAGGCCGCTTCCCCGGGCGTGTTCAACAGAACGCTGGTGATCGTTCCGCCATAAGCCGTGCCGTAGAAGATGGCACACAGCATGATGATGGCCCCGGTCGCGTCCAGGTTCATGGTGAGCGGGATAAGGAGGGCGACGCCGGCAACCGGTCCGATTCCGGGCAGCACGCCGATGATGGTGCCGAGGAGGCATCCAAGGAAGGCAAAAAGCAGGTTCTGCCACGTCATGGCGGCAGCGAAGCCGCCCATCAGTTCGTTGAGTGTTTCCACGGCTAGAGTCCGATCGAGTTCAAGAGGGGAATGCCCGCCGTCGGCAGGGAGACATTGAGCCCGTAGTTGAAGGCGTAGAACGCTCCAACGCTGCCAGCGAGCGCGATGATCAGCGACGAAAGCCAGCCCCTTCGTCCGCGTACTTTGAGGTGGTACAGCAGGAAGGCGAACATGCTCAGTTGGAAGCCGAGCAGGTCAAGCACTGCGGCCAGGACCGCGAGGCTCACGACGACGGCAATCACCAGCCGCCCGTCCACTCCCCCGGGCGTTTCGCTGGGGTTGCGCAGTTCCTGGAACAGCCACACGACGGACATGGCGACCAGCAGGACCCCCATGGCGAAGGGGAACATTCCCGGTCCGGGACCAAGCGATGTCCAGAGACCCAAATCGATTGAGCTCACCAGGACGTAGACGCCGACTACGACGAAAACGCTGATGCCCGCGAGTACTGATTTCGCGATCCGCCCCTTGAGCCGAGGCTCGGCCATAAGTGACTCCGTTGTCATGGTTTCCTTCTTACGTTCGATGGTTCCTTACATTCTGCGGATTCGCATTTCATAGAATGAAAGAACATTGCGTATGGAGAAATAGTGACAGGCGACACATGGCCTGTCAAGCGCAACGAACTTACATACAATGAAAGAATGACCGTGAACTCCACGCACTCCGCCCATGCAGCCGAGGACGGACCCAAGGCCGGCAACATGCGCTCCCTTTCCAGGGCCATGGAGGTATTCGCCGAGCTGCAGCGCGCGGAACGCCCTCAACGGCTCAGCGATCTTGCGCGGACCTGCGGTATGAGCCTTCCCACCACGCTGCGCATTCTGAGGGTCCTGCAGGACTTCGGGATGGTCAGCCAGACCGACAAGTCGTACCGCGTGGGTCCGGCCGTCCTGCCGGCAGCCCGGAGCTACCTGGAAAATGACCCGCTGGTGGTCGCAGCGCGCCCCATCCTGCAGCAGGTAGCTTCCCAAACGGGGCTCACGGCCTCGCTTTACACGCGGCTGGGCTTCGAACGCATCCTCGTGGCCAGGGTGGACGGTGAATCCCCCTTGCGTTACGACCTCCCCCTAGGCAAGCGCCTGCCACTGACCGTGGGCGCCGCAGGAAAAATCCTCCTCGCCTCACTCTCCGACGCCGAACTGGACCAAGTGACGGCCGCTGCGATAGCTGCGGGACATGAAAAGGACACCTTCACCACTGACGAACTCCGGAGCCGACTGCCGGAAGAGGGTGCCGATTACGCCTACTCAGAAGACGAACGTGCAACGGGCGTGCTCTCAGTGGCCGTCGCCGTTCCGCATCGCACCGGACGCCCAAGCGAGTCCATCTCCCTCACCAGCCCAGTGGAGTCCGTCACCGACAAAGCGTTGAGGGCCGGCGTACCGGAACTAAGGCGTGCAGCGGGCCGGCTTTCGGAGCTGCTGGAAGGGTCCGTCTACTAGCGCAGCAATAGTCTTCGGGCGGACATTAGCCAGCAACCTGACGACTCACTTCTCCCAAGTTCGACAAACCGCATGCGGTCGTGCCTAGCATGAATACTCCGGGTAAGCCCGGGTACGTGAACTCTTGAACGACCCCCTCGGAAGGTCGGCGCCAGCGCCGGCCACGTAAAGGAGAATGCTGTGCGGGAGCCTGTAGTCAACGAGAGCGCGGCAGAAATCAGCGCTGATCCATCTGAATCACAGGAAGAACCGCAGGTAACTGAGGAAACCGCAACAGAGTCACCGGAAATCACGTTCGACGAGCAGTTCTACCCTGCGCGGCCCAAAGCGCTGAGGCCGATTGCCCGCCGTCGTCAGTTCTTTGCAGCCCGACCGTCCCTGGAGTTCGACGGACTGAACTCCACGTACGTCGATTGGCTGCGCAACCAATCCATGCTCGGCGACGCCAACACCATGGCCCGGCAGCTTTCGGGGCAAGCCAGCATGTGGCAGAACTCCTACGCCAGGCCGAACCCGCGCTCGGCAGTGGAGCGCGCACCTGTCTGGTTCACGGCCTACCCTCTGTCCTTCATCACCAAGGACGGCCAGTCGTTCCTTTCTGCGCTCGGTGACCCTGCACTGTGGGATGCGTTCAGCCAGATCGGCATCCGGGGGCTGCACACTGGGCCGGTCAAACTTGCCGGCGGTATCCGCGGATGGTCGCAGACACCAAGCGTCGACGGGCACTTCGACCGCATCAGCATGGCGATCGACCCTGCGTTCGGCACCGAAGAAGAATTCCGGCAGATGTGCGAGGTCGCCGTCGAGCACGGTGGCACGATCATCGACGACATTGTTCCCGGGCACACCGGCAAGGGTGCTGACTTCCGGCTTGCCGAAATGAACTTCCGGGACTACCCCGGCATTTATCACATGGTGGACATCCCCGAAGAGGACTGGCACCTGCTGCCGGACGTTCCCGAGAACGAGGACTCCGTCAACATCAGCCCCGAGACGGAGAAGGCCCTCCAGCAGGCCGGCTACATCATCGGCCGCCTGCAGCGGGTCATCTTCTACGAGCCCGGCGTGAAGGAAACCAACTGGAGCGCGACCAAGGCAATCGTCGACACCACCGGCAAGAAACGCCGCTGGGTGTACCTCCACTATTTCAAGGCCGGGCAGCCGTCCATCAACTGGCTGGACCCCACCTTTGCCGGCATGCGCCTGGTGGTGGGCGATGCCCTGCATTCCCTGCTGGACCTTGGAACGGGCGCACTGCGCCTGGACGCCAACGGCTTCCTGGGTGTTGAGAAAAGCGCCGAGGAAGAGCCGGGCTGGTCCGAAGGCCACCCGTTGTCCGAGGCAGCGAACCAGCTGATCGGCTCGATGATCCGCAAAGTAGGTGGCTTCTCCTTCCAGGAACTCAACCTCACCATTGATGACATCAAGGCCCAGTCCGAGTCGGGTCCGGACCTGTCCTACGACTTCGTCACCAGGCCCGCCTACCACTACGCCCTGGTGACCGGTGATACCGAGTTCCTGCGCCTGACCTTGAAGCTCGCCATGGAAATCGGCGTCGACCAGGCGTCCTTGGTCCACGCACTCCAGAACCACGACGAACTGACCTACGAACTGCTGCACTTCGCGGCCGGCCACAGGGACGACATTTTCGAGCTCGGCGGGGAAGAACTGACGGGCGCGGAGGTGGCCGAGAAAGTACAGGACACCCTGCGGGAGCGCCTCACAGGTGAAAACGGCCCCTACAACGCCGTCTTCACCACCAACGGCATCGCCTGCACCACCGTCAGCTTCATCATGGCCACTTTGGGGATCAAGGACCCGGACGCCATCACGGCGGAACAGGAAGCCCAAGTACTGGATGCCCACGTCCTGCTGTCCATGTACAACGCTTTGCAGCCGGGCGTCTTCGCACTGTCCGGTTGGGACCTCACCGGCATCACTGCCCTGGACCGTGAGACTGTCCGCGAGTTGACGTCCCAGGGCGACACCCGCTGGATCAACCGCGGAGCCCACGACCTCATGGGGACCAGCCCGGACGCAACGACCTCCTTGGCGGGCATGGCCCGGGCACGGAGCCTCTACGGCCCGCTGCCCGAGCAACTCAAGGATCCGGCGTCCTATGCGCGGCGGCTCCAGAAGATCCTCACGGTGCGGGAAGAGTCCGGGATCGCAACCAGTACGCTCCTGGATGTCCCGGACGTGTCCAACCGTGGACTGTTGGTGATGGTCAACCAGCTCGCTGACGGAGCGGTGCAAGTGACGGTCCTGAACTTCTCCGGCCAGGACATCGCAGGCAGCATCCAGTCCTCGCATCTGGTGCCTGGCGCGACGGTCCACGATCTGTTCAGCGGCGAAGACGTGGGCCAGGTGGATGACCTGGGCAGCTTCTTCCTGGAACTGCGGCCATTCCAGGGCACGGCGCTCCTGTTGAAGGATCCGGTCGCCGAGGACGAAGCTACCGAATAGGAAGCCCGACGTTCCGCGAGTTGGCACCTAATGACTTTGCCCCCGGCGTCTTCAGGTGGCTAGTGCAACACCCCTGTAGTTGGAGGGGTGTCATGGTCAAGAAGTTGCCGTGGTCGGTTCGTGCGTGTGCGTATGAGCACTTGCTGGCGGGTGAGGACACGGGACGAAGTGCTGCCGCGGCTGGGGTGTCCCGGCAAGCGGTGTCGCATTGGGCGAAACTAGCGGGCATGGAACTTATCTCCGGCCCTGGTGGTGGCGTGCGTCTTCCGATGGCTTCGGAGATGCTTTCGCGGGATAAGGAGCGAAGGTACCGGCGGCTGACTTTGGAGGACCGGGCTTATATCAAGGCCTGTCTGGGCTTGCCGGAGCCGCGTTCCATGCGACAGATCGCCAAGGAGTTGGGCGTGCATCCATCAACGGTGTCCCGGGAGATCCGCCGACACAGTATCGAGCATTGGGCCCGGCGCTATTACGACGCCGGGGTTGCCCAACACCGGGCACTGGTCCGCCGTAGACGGAACCGGCCCGTGAAGCTCTCTGCGGGAACGGCGGTGTGGAAGGAGGTCGTGGCACGCTTGAACCAGCGTTTCTCACCTCAACAGAGCGCTGCGGACCTGAAGAAGACGTTCCCCGAGCAGCCGGAGATGCACGTGTCCCACGAGTCAATTTACCAAGCCCTTTACGTGCAGGGCCGGGGTGCCTTGCGGCATGAACTTGCCGTGGAGAAGGCCCTACGTTCGGGCCGGACCGGTCGTAAGCCCCAATCAAAGCTGCCTGCCAGGAACGTAAGGCCCTGGCTTGAAGGGGCCCGGCTGAGCGACCGGCCCGCCGAAGTCCAGGACCGGGCCGTGCCCGGCCATTGGGAAGGTGATTTGGTCGTGGGTCCCGGTAACTCCGGGATCGTCACCTTGGTCGAGCGCTCCTCACGGTTCACTTTGCTGGGCCGGCTGCCGGGAGCCAGGGACAGCGCGACGGTCATCGAGGTCATGCAGAAAATGATCCACACCCTGCCCCAGGCGATCCTTAAAACGATCACCTGGGACCAAGGCACGGAAATGGCTCAACACGCCAAGTTCACAGTAGCGACCGGCTGCCAGCTGTTCTTCTGTGACCCGCACTCACCCTGGCAACGCGGCACGAACGAGAACACCAACGGACTGGTCCGCGATATCCACCCCAAAGGCACGAACTTCAACCAGGTCAGCGACGAAGAACTCGCCCACACCCAGCACCTGCTCAACATCCGACCGCGTCAAACACTCCAATGGGACACCCCAACTGAAAGACTGACCAAACTAATCGATGGTGTTGCACTAGCAAGCTGAAACCGCCCCCAAAACATGGGCATTAAATGCCAACTCGCGGGCTCACCAACTCTGGACCAGGAACGCTGCACCGGTCGGAGAGCACACGCCGGGGTCCCTGGTACCGGGCGCGAGTCCTCCTCCGAACGCAAAGTCGTCGCCCACATTGACTGCAGTTCCGTCGGGCAAAATGACTCCCGTCCCGGTGACCTGGGTTCCGAAGGGGAAGATGAGGCCCGTCGATGTTCCGTCCGGGCGGATTTCGGCGAAGCACCCTCCGCTGTTCAGGCCGAGCCTGCCTGAGTTGAGAGCCTCCATGAAGACGTTGACGCCTTGATCCGTAGAGACGGCGGCCTTGTTGCCGTTGCCTCCGACGACGATTTCGGCAGCGCCCGTCGCTGCCTTGGCGCCAATAATTTCGGGCAATGATGGAGACGCGGACGAATCCGTTTCCGGTGCGGCAGCAGACGGGGTGGCGGCTGGACCCGCCTGCTCATTGAGCGGCGCGGACAGGGACGACGCCACGAAAACACCGGCGAGGACTGCCGCTGCCGCCAACCCGGCCCCCGCAGCCAGCCGGAAACGTCGACGCGGGCGTCGCTGATGGAAGTCGTCGATGGAGCCGCCAGGTACGAGTTGCTCCGAGTCAGTGAACCTGACAGCAAGGCTTTTCTCCCGGCTCCGGGCCAGTTCCTCTTCCGTGACGGCCACGCCCGGATCGGCGCCCGTCAATCGTTCCAAAGCGGCCGTTTCCTCATGCCTCATCGCTGCACATCCTCTGTCTCTCGCTCTGCCCGAAGTAGTTGGCTGAGATGTCTTCGAGCCCGGTGCAGCCGCATCCTGACAGCGGTGGCCGAGACATCGAGCAGTTCCGCAACTTCGGCCGAGGTGAAGCCGTCCCAGTACGTCAGGAGGAGAACCTCACGGTCCTCGGGCCTGAGCCGGTCCAGCGCGTCCCGCACCTCGCCGTCGTCGCTAACCGGTTCCCTGGTCTGCTGCCGTTCCAGTTGCTGCGCGAGGTTCATCGAGCGGACGGCGGAACGGTTGTGGTTGCGGAGAACATTCCGGGCAATACCGAACACGATCAGCACGGACAATTCCTGGTCCTGACGGCACTTCTCCCAGGCGATGCGGAAGACTTCGGCGCATAGGTCCTCCACAGTGGACGGGTCCCCGGCGCGGCGCCGGAAATAGCGATAGACCTTGTCATGGCAGGCCGAGTGGGCTGCCAGGAAGTGTTCCTGTCTGGCCGGCTCCACGCGATCTCCTTGGTCCGTCTGCACGCTCATACCCGGTTAATGTCCGGCAGTCAGAAGAATGTAACGGAACTTTTCAGGAAAAGCGCGACGTCGGCACTTACGGTAAGTGCCGACGTCGCGGTTTGCCGGGTTTTGCGCGTAGAGCGACTAGTCGCCTACGGCGTCGCGGCCGCGGCGGACGATCAGCGGATCCGCCGGGAAGACCACCGAGGTGTCCTTGTCCTCGTAGTCGAATTGGTTGAGGAAGAAGCGCATGGCGTTGATCCTGGCACGCTTCTTGTCGTTGGACTTGATGGTGATCCACGGCGCGTGGTCGGAGTCCGTGTGGAGGAAAGTCTGCTCTTTGGCCTCGGTGTATTCATCCCAGCGGCCCAGAGACGCGAGGTCCATTGGTGAGAGTTTCCAGCGCCGCACGGGGTCGATCTGGCGGATCGCGAAACGGGTGCGCTGCTCTTGCCGGGTCACGGAGAACCAGAACTTGGTGACGTGGATTCCGGCGTCCACCAGCATTTTTTCAAAGACGGGCGCCTGGCCCATGAAGGTGTCGTATTCCTCGTCGGTGCAGAACCCCATGACGCGTTCCACGTTGGCCCGGTTGTACCAGGACCTGTCGAACATGACGATCTCCCCGGCAGTGGGCAGGTGCTGGATGTAGCGCTGGAAATACCACTGGCCCTGCTCGCGGTCGGAGGGCTTGGCGAGCGCCACGGTCCGGGCCGAACGGGGATCAAGGTGCTCGGTGAAACGCTTGATGGTTCCGCCCTTGCCCGCGGCGTCCCTGCCTTCGAACACGATCACATGCTTCAGGCCCAGATCCTGGCCCCAGTATTGGAACTTCAACAGCTCGATCTGCAGGTGGTACTTCTCGATCTCGTACTCGTCGCGGGTCATCCGCTCCGGGTAGGGGTATTCGTCGCTCCATGTTTCCACGGCCGATCCGCCGGGATCGATGAGCTCAGGGTCTTCCCCTTGGCCTCCGCTGATGGTGTATCCCAGCTCCACCAGATGGTCGATGGTCTCGCGCAGGTTGTCCCTGACCCACCAGTTGTCCAGCGATGTGGCGAGTGGGTTTGCGTCCGTCATGCGGTCCTCCTGCTAAGCCGTGTGGTGCACGGCAGGCTAGCAAGGCTGGGTGACGGGAACATGAACAGCCTGGAGGTCGATCCAATAGCGGCGGAAGAGTCGCCCATCGGCGTCGGTTCGCGCATCCTCAAGGAGCCCGCCCGCGCGTTCAATGGTCTTGGCGGACGCGGCATTGGAGTCATCGCAGGTCAAAAGAACCCGATCGGGCTCTCCCCGCGCAGCCAGGTGAGCGCAGAGTTCCTGGAGGGCCCAGGATGCCGCCCCGCGTCCACGATCAGATGGCCTTACGCCGTAGCCGATATGCCCGCCGGAGTTCAGGAGGGCTGGGGTGAGATAGTGGCGGAACGCAATGGAGCCCACATACCGCGGGCCCTCCGTTATCCACCGGAACGTGCAGGGAACAATACCGTCCTTTTCGACGGCCCGTTCAGCATCCAGCAGCTTGCGGACCCAGCGCTCAAAGCCCTCTTGACTGGTGACGTCATCCCCCGGGAACAGCCCGGCACCGTCCTGGTGGGCACCGTCCCACTCGCTGTGGGACTCGGTAAACGACTGATAAAAGGAAGCATCCGGAGCAACGAGGGTGAACATCACACGACTATATTCGGCTGGGGCGGTGTATGCCCGCGCGGCACTTTCCTGCCTTGGACGGCCGCGTGCGTCTTGCGCAGCGCTGAGATGGAAGCGTCGTACGAATGCTGGGCGACCCCCACGAAAAGGCAATCAACCACCATCATCTGGGCGATCCGGCTCCCCATCGCGCCTGGTCTGAAGGGTGTCTCACGCGCTGCGGTGCTGAGCACAATGTCGGCGGCACGGCCCAACGGCGAGTCAGCATGGTTGGTGATGGCGATCGTAGTGGCCCCGGTATCCTTGGCCGCCCTGAGGAAATCGATCGTATCCGCGGTGGTGCCCGAGTGTGAGATGCCCACCGCCACACCGTTCTCGTCCAAAAGCGCTGCGGACGTCAACGCAACATGAACTTCGGGCCAGTTGAAGGACGTCAGGCCTATCCGGTGCAGTTTCTGCTGCAGGTCGTGGCCGACCAACCCTCCGGCGCCCACACCAAAGATGTCGATCTTCCGCGAGCGGGTGATGACCTCGATGGCTGTGGCCAGTTCGTGAACGTCGAGCACCTGGGCGGTGTCAGCGATGGACATCGTTTCGTTGAAAGCGATCTTGGAAATGATGTCGGGAAGCGAATCCGACGGGTTCACGTCGTCGTAAACCGTAGCGGGCACGGGGTTGGCTGAACTCTCCCTGGCAGCTTCCCTGGCGAGGTCGAGGCGCAGCTCGGAGTACCCGCGGTAGCCCACCTTTTTGTAGAAGCGGACAACTGACGTGGTGGACGTTCCGCAGTGCTCGGCGAGGTCGCCGATGGACAAAGTCGCGGCCCGTGAAGGGTCCGCCAGGACAAGCTCGGCAACAGAGCGCTCGGATGGGCGAAGGGCCGGCAGGGCAGATCTGATCCGGACCAAAACAGTACGCGATGCCTGCGTGTTCAGCTCGTGGTCCACGGCGGACTCCTTCCAACGGCTGGGTCCAAAAGTAAGGGCTTGTAAATAAGTTACCTAAACATGGATACGAAGGTAAGTCATTGACGCAGCTCCACGAGGGGAATACGGTCGATGTAAGGAAAATCACAAATGTTGTCAAGGAATCCCCACCTGAGCACGGCAGCACCTTTCCGAAAGGCACCCCATGAACCTCAACCGCAGAAGACTGATCCATGCCTCGGGGCCGCAGCGGCCGCCGTCGTCGCACCCTTCACGCCTGCCGCCGTCGCGCAGCCGCCGGGCACGCGACCCGGAAAGCCGGGCGCCGCCGTCAACGGAGCCGACCTCGCCGCCGCCGATAACTGGAGCATCTTCGCCGGTCGCAAGGTAGGTGTCATCACAAATCCCACCGGCGTCCTGGCCAACTTCCGCTCCATCGTGGACGACATGGCGGACAAGGGCGTCGACGTCGGGGCCGTCTTCGGACCCGAGCACGGCTTCCGCGGAACCGCCCAGGACGGCGGCAGCGAAGGCACCTCCGTGGACCCGCGGACCGGCATCACCGTCTATGACTCCTACGGCGCCGAAGTTGCCGACTACGTGGGCTTTTACGAAGCATCCGGCGTGGACACCATCTGCTTCGACATCCAGGACGTCGGAGCCCGGTTCTATACCTACATCTGGACCATGTGGGGCGCCATGCAGGCGGCGTCCCGGACCGGCGCCAAGTTTGTGGTCCTGGACCGCCCCAATCCCATCGGCGGCCAGGCGCGCGGACCGGTCCTCCAACCCGGCTTCGAGTCCGGAGTGGGACGGTTGGGCATAGCCCTGCAACACGGCATGACTGTGGGCGAGCTCGCCACCTGCTTCAACGCCGTCCACCTCCCGGCCGCCGGTCTCACGCCCATCAAGGACCTTCACGTGGTGCAGGTTCAGGGATGGCGCCGCGAGATGACCGGACCGGATAACAGGGCTGCCTGGATTCTCCCGAGTCCCAACATGCCCACGCCGGAAACAGCCACCTTGTATCCCGGTACAGCCTTGTTCGAGGCGACCAACATGTCCGAAGGCCGCGGAACCACCCGGCCTTTCGAAATCATCGGCGCGCCTTATGTGGACTACCGATGGGCCGAAGCGTTGAACGGCAAGGGTCTCAACGGCGTCACCTTTCGTGAGGCTTACTTCCAGCCCACGCTGTCGAAAAACCAAGGCCTCATCTGTGGGGGCGTCCAGGTCCACATCACCGACGCCACCCGCGTTGAAGCGCTTGAGGTGGGCACCCACATGCCGGTCGAAGCCAAGCGTCTGTACCCGGGCTTCGACTGGCGCGGCGACGGCGGCCGTTGGATGGGCCTGCTGAGCGGTTCGGCCCGCTTCGCCGAACAGCTCGACGCCGGCGCTGACGCCAGGACGATCATGAACAGCTGGCGGCAGGAACTGGGTCAGTTCGTTCGCGATACCCGCCCGTACCTCCTCTACAACGGGCCACGCTAAGCGCGCAGAAACACCCCGCCTCAACCAACAAACAAGGACGATGGGATTGGGATCCACATGTACAGAAAAGGAACTACCCTCATGACGGCGGCCGCCACGGCGCTGCTCATGACCGGCGCGGGCACTGCAGTCGCCGCCGTGCCCACCAGCACGGTAATGACGACGGCGGCCTCCGCCTCACCGGACATCGACGCAATGATTGCGGGCATGACTCTGGACGAAAAGATCGGCCAGATGACGTGGACCCATGTTTATGGTTCGTCCGCGGATGACACGTCCATGGCGTCAAGCAACCAGGAGCGGTACGGCGTCAATACGCCAGCCGAGGTGGTGGAGAAGTACAACCTGGGCGGCGTCCTCTACTTCGCTTGGTCCGGCAACACGGCCAACCCCGGGCAGGTTGCGGGCCTTTCGAACGGCCTGCAGAAGGCGGCCGTGGGCGCAGACGGAAAAGGCATCCCGCTGGCCGTGACCATCGACCAGGAAGGTGGCCTTGTGGCCCGGATCGGGCCGCCCGCCACTGTACTCCCGGGCAACATGGCACTGGGTGCCACCGGAGATGAGGAGCTTGCACGGGCCCAGGGCGGAATCCTGGGGTCGGAGATGCGCGCCATGGGCATCAACGTGGACTTCGCCCCGGTATTGGACCTCAACTCCAACCCGGACAACCCTGTCATCGGAATCCGTTCCATGAGTGAAGACCCCGCACTGGTCAGCAAACTTGGCGTCGCCCAGATCGACGGCCTGCAGGCACATAACGTGGGGGCTGCGGCCAAGCACTTCCCCGGCCACGGCGACACTTCAGTGGACTCCCATTACGGACTGCCAACTGTCACCTACGACCGCGCGACCCTGAACAAGCACCTCCAGCCTTTCAAGGCCGCGATCGATGCCGGCGTGGACATGGTCATGACCGCACACATCATTGTCGAGGCCATCGATCCGGACATGCCGGGAACCCTGTCCCACAAGGTGCTCACCGGCCTGCTCCGTGATGAGCTCGGCTTCAAGGGGCTCGTCACCACCGACGCTTTGGACATGGCCGCGATGGCCGCCGAATGGCCCCAGGAAGAAATCGCGGTCAAGGCCATCCAGGCCGGGTCCGACATCCTCCTCAACTCCCCCGACGTGGAGGCGTCGTTCGCCGGGGTGCGTGCCGCCGTCGGGTCCGGAGAGATCACTGAAGCCCGCCTGGACGAGTCCGTCCGACGGATCCTCGAATGGAAGGTCAAGCGCGGCGTCTTCGACCAGCCCATGACCGATCCCGGCGCCGTGGACACGCTTGTTGGCACTGCCGAAAACCTCGGCACGGCCAATCTGATCTCCGACCGCGCCGTCACGTTGGTCCGCAATGAGGACCGCGTCCTGCCGCTCCCGTCCAAGAGCTCGGTGCTCATGGTTGGTTCCGGTTCAGCGTGGCCGGAACTGGCAGGTCCCATGCTCAAAGAGCAAGGATTCGCGGTCACTGAAGATTACGAGAATGGCGCATCGCCCTCCGCGGCCTACCGGGCCCGGGCGGTGGCCGCTGCCCGAGGAGTGGATGCGGTCGTCTTCGCTTCCTACAACGCCACCGGCAACGCTGCGCAACAGCAGATGGTGGCTGAGCTCGCGGCGACCGGAACGCCGGTGATCGTCATTGCCACGCGCAACCCTTACGACATCAACGTCTTCCCGGGCGCCGACGCCGTTCTCAACAGTTACGGGGTCAAGGAGGTCAACTTCCATGGCGCCGTCCGCGCCATTTCCGGTGCGGTCAACCCCAGCGGCAAACTGCCGGTGAACGTCCCGAAGGCCGACGGCGACGGCGTCCTCCTGCCGCTCGGCTTCGGCCTCAGCTACGACACCGCGACGCCGGCAGCCGTCACCTTCACGGACCGGCCGGGCAAGGGGCAGGATTCGTACACCATCCCCGCAGTTCAGGGCGTGACGTACCTCGTTGACGGCAAGGAGGTTGCAGCTGGGTCCTACCGGAAGCCGGCGGGCACCGTGACAGTCACCGCTGCACCGGACAAGGGGTACGTCTTCACGGACGGCGCCGTCACCGAGTGGAGCCACACCTTCACCACCGGGCTCCCCAACCCATAGGAAGAGCTACACCACCGGAGAGTTCATCAGTGCGACCGTGATGAGCAGGGCAATCCCGAACATCGGCAGGCAGAGAACTGCGTTGGTCAGGCGGTTGTCCCTCATCACGGCCACGAACTCCCGAAGGAACGCGCTGGGCACAAAGTACCTGGCGGTCGGAGCACCCACCACCTCTGCGTTGATCTTCTGCCGACGGGACAGGAGGGCGGCGCGGAGTACGTGGTAGTTGTTGGTGCACACCAGCAGCGGCCCCTGGATTCCCCTGTCAGCCAGCAGTGCGACGGAGTAGGCAAGGTTCTCGCGGGTGGTGGTGGCTTTGTTCTCCTCCACCACATCGCCGGGAGCGGCACCCTTGGTCACCAGGTAGTCCTTCATCGCCGAGGACTCGGGCCGGGGTTCATCGGGGCCTTGGCCCCCGGAAGGTACCAAAACTGGCCTGACCGGGGTGACGGCGTCGTAAATTTCCAGAGCCTTGTTCAGGCGTGCGGCGAGCAGCGGCGGAACCTTGCCGTCAATGAGCCCTGAACCCAGGACGATGACCGCCGCCGGGTTCGGGCTGAAGCGCATCTTGGAGTACACCACGGCATAGCCCAGGAACACCACGAATGCGCAGCCGAGGTAGGCGCAGAGGAAGAACGCAAGGGCTGCGATGCCGGCCAGTACGGGCTGCCCGCTCAGCACGAAGAGGAAGGCCACCACCGGTGCCAGGAAAACAGCCATTCCCACTGCCATGGGCAAAAAGCTGGTGATGCTTGGGCCTTCCCTGCGGACCATGGTGACGCCGTTCGCGAGCAAGAAGCCGGCGAAGACGAAAATGCTGATCACGGGCACTACGACAATTACGAGGTTCAGCCATTCGAACCATGGATTCAGGTCAATCAGGAAATCCAGGAGGGCCTGCAGTAGAAACCAGGCCGCAACCAGAAGGAAGACGCCATTCCTTAGCCGGCGCCGGTCCGACTGGAATGAGGCAAGGAAAAGGCCCGCAAAGAGAAGTCCTAGGACCAGGGTCAGCATGATCCAAGCCTATGCGGTGCAGTTACCACTCGCGGTGTCTCGTGGAGGCTTTGGGATGAGGGAGGCTCCGTGAAGTCAGAGGCCAATCTTTCCGGCAAAGTCGACAAGAGCTCCAGCTACAGCGCCCGGGTGACTCAGCGTGGCGTAGTGACCGCCCGGGATCTCCACTGGTTCGATGCCCAGCCGGTCGCGTATCTGGCGACTCATGAACGACGCAGGGAAGAGCAAATCGTCGCGGCACAAAATCCCCAGGGTTGGCACGCTCGGATGCTTTCCCGGCCAGGGGTCTGACATCCATGCACCTTGCTGGTCACGCTCCCTGTCGGTGGCCTGTTGCACCAATTCCGCGGGGACAAGATTGAAATATGGTTCGTCGGGGATGGTCTCGCGGTCATGGCCTGTCTTGGTCCACCACTCGCCGAAGGTCTCCCCCGGCATCGGAATCATTGCCGAGAGGTACACAAGGCCGTTGGAATGGAGCTTTTCGCAAACCAACGGTGCCGTGAAACCGCCCAGCGAGTGCCCCACCACGATGGTGTGCGGGGCTTTGCCAACGGCGGCCGTCGCTGCGCGGGCGTAGTCTTCAAGCCGGGCATCAACGTCTTCGATGGGCAGGTCGACGGCCACCACGTCATGCCCGGCCGCTTCAAGAAGCGGGCCAACCAAATGCCAGTCCCACGCCGTGGAACCACCGCCGTGGACCAGTACGAAAGTCGTCATCATGCCCCGTTTCACATCAGGCCGTGTGCGCTGTCACCAACACATCGGGCGCTCTCTGAACGATACCCGCGTCAGTTTCAACGGGCAGCCCGTTCCTGATCCAATATTCGATGCCTCCTATCAACTCCTTCACGGAGTAGCCGAGTTCCGCGAACGCGAGCGCAGCAAAGGTGCTGCCGTTGCAGCCCGGGCCCCAGGAGTACACCACTACCTGTGAGCCAGCGGGGACAAGGTCCGGAGCCTGGGATGGAATCAGCGCCGTAGGTATATGTACGGCTTGAGGAATATGTCCGTGGTCCCAGGAAGACCGGCGTCGGGTGTCCACGATAAACAGCGTTTCCGGGTCCGCCTCGGCCACCTCCATGACATCAATCTCGCACTGAAGCTTGGCCCGGAAATAGTCGGCGGGATCGAGCTTCATTCCAAAACTCCCGGCTTGATCGTCGGACGCCATTCAGTCACCTTGCCTTATTGAGGGTTCTTTCACCTCCTCACCATACCCCCTGGGGGTACTTGACGCATACCCCCTTGGGGTATAGGTTGAGGACATGAATTCACCAGACCTGAAACTGAGCCACCCGGATGTGCCAGTCATCGAGGTGGACCTGGAACCCTCCGCGCACCACGGCTACACCAGCAATAAGGACGCGTACCTCAAGAGGTTGAAACGAATCGAAGGCCAAGTCCGCGGGATCGCGCGCATGGTGGAAGACGACAAATACTGCATCGACATCCTCACGCAGGTCGCAGCTGCCACCAAAGCCCTCCACGCAGTGAGCCTGGGCCTCGTTGAGGAGCACATCGGCCACTGCGTCGTTGGCGCTGCCTCCGAGCCCGACCCCGAAGCCCGCGCCGAACAAATCGACGCGAAAGTCAAGGAGGCCACCGATGCCATCGGGCGCCTGCTGCGGTAACCCCGCTACCACTCACCACACCATCCAACTCAGCACCAAGGAGCACTCCATGAGCCAGACCATCCAGACCAACGTGAACGTTTCCGGCATGACCTGCGGCCACTGTGTTTCCAGCGTGAGCGAAGAACTCGAATCTCTTAGCGGCGTCCAGAATGTCGCAGTCGACCTCAACCCCGGCGGCCTGTCCACCGTCACCATCACATCCACCCATGAGCTCTCGCCGTCAGAAATTGGCGAGGCCGTGGCAGAAGCCGGCTACCTGGTGGTAGCCAACGAAGCCTAGGGGGCTCCCTTGAGTAACCAGGAAACCTTCAACCAACCCGCACAACGGGTGATCGAGCTGGACATTGAGGGCATGACCTGCGCCTCATGCGTCAATCGGGTGGAGCGGAAACTGGGCAAGCTCGAAGGCGTCGAGGCGAGCGTCAACCTGCCCCTCGAATCAGCCCATGTCACCGTCCCCGCCACCGTGACGGACCAGCAGATCGTGGACACGGTCAATGCGACGGGGTACAAAGCCACCCTGCGCCAGGCACCCGCGCCGCATACCCGCCCGGCCGTCAGTGACACGGCAAACAGTCCCGGGCATGAGCATCACAATCACCATCACGACGCTGAGCCCATGCACGACGAGCATTCCGGGCACGAAAACCATATGGATCACGGTCCGTCGGCATCGACACTCCGGCCGCGCCTGATCCTGGCTGCCGTCCTGACCGTTCCTGTGTTTGCGATCTCCATGATTCCCGCCCTGCAGTTCGCCAACTGGGGCTGGGTTGTGGGCGCCCTGGCGCTGCCGGTGGTGAGTTGGGCAGCCTGGCCCTTCCACAGGGCTGCTGCCATCAATGCGCGGCATCTTGCGTCCACCATGGACACCCTCGTTTCCATTGGTGTGATCGCGGCCTACGTGTACTCGGCCTGGCAGTTGTTCGCCGACCCGCGAATGACCGAACACCCCGGCATGGAAAGCATGTCCGGCGGGGGGCTGTACTTCGAGGTTGCGGCTGTTGTCACCACGTTCCTCCTCCTGGGCCGTTACCTGGAAGCGAACGCGAAGGCCAAAGCGGGCAATGCCCTCAAGGCCCTCCTGAACCTGGGCGCGAAGGATGCAACCATCCTCGAACGGGGCATTGAGCGGAAGATCCCTGCGGATCAGCTCCTCGTGGATGATGTGTTCGTTGTCCGCCCCGGCGAGAAGATCGCGACGGACGGCGTTGTCACGGACGGCGCTTCCGCCGTCGACGCTTCCTTGGTTACCGGCGAATCGGTGCCGGTTGAAGTGGGGCCGGGCAGCACGGTGACCGGGGCTACGATCAATACCTCCGGGCGCCTGTTGGTCCGGGCCACGCGCGTTGGCTCCGACACCACGCTCGCCCAGATGGGGCGGCTGGTCAGCCAGGCCCAAACGGGCAAAGCGCCGATTGCGCGGCTCGCGGACAGGATCAGCTCGGTCTTCGTCCCGATCGTGCTGGTCATCGCGCTGGCAACGTTCGTGCTCTGGCTGTTCATCTCCGGCGACCTGAATGCCGCATTCACCGCCGCCGTTGCTGTCCTGGTGATCGCTTGTCCCTGCGCCTTGGGTCTGGCGACGCCGGTTGGCCTGCTGACCGGAACGGGTCGTGGAGCCCAATTGGGCATCCTCATCAAGGGTCCGCAGGTTCTCGAGGACACCCGGCACGTTGACACCATCCTGTTGGACAAGACCGGTACCGTTACCAGCGGCAAGCTGGCCGTGGACCACACCGTAGCCCTGAACGGGCATTCCCCCGCCGCAGTGCTCACCCTGGCGGGTGCCGTCGAGTCAGCGTCGGAGCACCCGATCGCCCACGCGATTGCCGCCGCAGCAAAAGACGCAATGCCCGACGCCGGAGCCCTGCCTGCCGTGGACGGCTTCAGTTCCGCTCCCGGCGGCGGAGTGCGGGGCCGGGTTGTGCTGGACGGCAGCCCGAAGGCTGTGGTCGTAGGTCGCTCGGGTTGGCTTGAAGAAAACGGTATCTCCCTCGAAGCGGGCCATCGGGAAATGCTGGCTGCCGAGGAGAACGGGGGCGCCACCGCCATCTGGGTCGCCGTTGACGGAGCACCGGCTGGAATTGTGAGCCTGAGCGACACCATCAAGCCCGGCTCGGCGGCAGCGATCCAGAAGCTCAAGGATCTGGGCATCCGTCCGATACTGCTGACCGGAGACAACGCTGCCGTGGCCGCCCAAGTGGCTGCCGCCGTCGGAATATCCCCGGAGGACGTATTCGCCGGGGTGCTGCCGGAAGGAAAAGTGGAGGCAGTTCGGAAGCTTCAGGCCTCCGGGGCGACAGTCGCCATGGCCGGAGATGGTGTCAACGACGCCGCGGCCCTGGCGCAATCGGATCTGGGGATCGCGATGGGTTCCGGCACAGATGTCGCCATCGAAGCCTCGGATCTGACGGTCATGGGCAGCGACCTGGGTCAGCTCGTCCAGGCAATCGAACTGTCCCGGAAGACCCTCTCCACGATCAAGACCAACTTGTTCTGGGCGTTCTTCTACAACGCGATCGGCATTCCCGTAGCCGCGTTGGGGCTGCTGAATCCGATGATCGCGGGGGCAGCGATGGCGGCCAGCTCGGTCCTGGTGGTGGCCAACTCGCTTAGGCTGCGCTCGTTCGGCAAATAGCTTCGTGGAAGGCCTGGGCTACGCGGTTCCGAAGCGGACCGCAGCCCGGGCCTTTGCCTTGGCCGCTTCCTCGTCCCGGTTCTTGGCCGGCGCGTGGCTCACCAACGAGTCCAGAAGATGTTGCGTAATGTGTGCGATTTCGTGGACAGCCTCGGCAAAGGCTTCCTCGTTGGCCTTGGAGGGCTTGGTGGATCCGCTGATCTTTCGCACGTATTGGAGGGCAGCGGCCTCCACTTCCTCGCTGGTGGCATGCGGTTCGAAGTTATGCAGAGTCCTGATATTCCGGCACATAACCCCATGCTAACCATGGGCAGTGCTGCATGGGGAGGGGTGCCCATCGACGGGTTCGCGATTCCCGGGATAGGTTTTAGCTATTGGATCTTCCGGATGAGCCGGAGGCCGCTGGGGATGCCGAAGAGCTCGGGTCCGAACAAATGAAGGAGAATCTCATGGCTATTTGGGGTGCAGATGTTGATCAGCTTCGTCAGCTCGGTAACAAGCTGAAGGCAGGTGCCGAGCACATCGAGCAGCAGCGTTCACAGCTGAAGGGTGCACTCGACGGCACCGACTGGAAGGGTCCGGACGCTGACAAGTTCCGCGGCGAGTGGGACAGCCAGCACGCTTCCAACCTGAAGAAGGTTGCCGATGCTCTTCGCGAAGCCGGCGATCGCGCTCAGAAGAACGCTGAGCAGCAGCAGCAGGCTTCCAACTAAGACAGTTGGGAAAATGCCCGGACGCACAAGCGTCCGGGCATTTTTGTGTTCACAGCAGAACCCGCAGTTATCCGCGTTTGCCTTCAATGCACGGCAAGGCGACCCGACACGGCCGCGGGGCCGTGCTTCAGTCCCGGGAAGCTCCGGCGACAGGCCCCGAAGGTACAGGCTCGACGTCGTTCGGGTGATCCAACGCGTGGGCGACAACGGCACGACGGTCCCCGCGCAGTTCGTCCACACGGACCAGGACTACGCCGCCCACAATCAGGAGACCGCCCAGCAGTTGGATTGGGCCGGGGAGTTCGCCCAACAGGAGCCAAGCCCAGATCACTGCGAACAGCACTTCCGTCAGGGACACGAACGAGGCCACCTTCGATCCCAGGCTCCGGGCCGCCATGATCCCGGAAACGTACGCCAGGACCGTTGCCAGGATGATCAAGCCGACGACGGACACCCACCAGGGCACGGTCCAGGGTCCCAGCGTTGTGTCTGCGGTGCTGAACGTCATGGGAAGAAGCCCCAAAAGGCCCACCAGCCACATCACCAGTGCACCTACCAGCAGACCGCCTGAGGCGAGCACCAGTGGGGGGAGGGTGTCGTTTTCCTTTGCGGTGATGAAGAAGTAGATCACCAGGCACACGGCAGCCGCCATGCCCCACAGGACGCCAACGAAGTCCACCTTCACAGCGCCGGTCAGGTCAAGAACCAGCACCAGTCCACCCAGGGACAGCAGCGCGCCGGCAGCGGTGAGTGCGCGCGGTTTGCGTCGGCTGGAGATCCACAGCCACAGCACAATCATCACCGGGGCCAGGTATTCAAGCAGCAGTGCAACGCCCACGGACAGCCGGGCTACCGCGTTGAAGTAGAAAAGCTGGCAGCCGGCTACTCCGATGAGGCCGAACAGCAGGATGGTGAGCCAGTTTTCCTTGAGCTGATGCCAACGGCCCCGGAGAGCCACGACGGCGGGAATCGCCAGGATCAGCGCCGCTCCAGTGAGGCGCACGGTAACAGCGGCGCCCGGGGACCAGCCGGTCTCCAACATCGACTTGGCGAAAGAGCCGGAGGTTCCGAAGACAGCTGAAGAGAAAAGGGCAATGCCGAGTCCCGATGCCAAGAAACTCTTTGCATCAGCCTTCGTCGTTGGAGCTGACACAGCAGCCTCCTGTCAGGAGTAAAGTGGGCTTATGGTCATGACAGTACTCCCGAAATATGTAAGGAGTCAAAGTGCTATTTGCGCCTGACACCGAAGTTGCCTTACGCAGCGTCGTCAACCTGATCAACACTGCCGCCAACGGTGAAGAACTGCTGGCCACCGTGGAGGAACTCAACTCGTTCCTGAACGCCGAGGAGTTCACGGGCTCGCGCGCCAATTCGGCCGATGAATTGACCAGCATCAAGCGCCTGCGCAGCGAACTCGCAGCACTCTGGACCTCCGACGAAGACACGGCAGCCAAGACCGTCAACAAGCTGCTCGCGGACGCAAAAGCCCTCCCACAGCTGGTCAAGCATGACCACTGGGACTGGCACCTGCACGCCACCACACCGGAAGCGCCCCTGGCTGACAGGATGGGCACCGAGGCCGCGATGGCCATCGTCGACGTGATCCGCAGCAGGGAAATGGACCGGATGCGCATTTGCGCCGCAGAGGATTGTGATGCCGTGGTGCTGGACCTCAGCCGCAACCGCTCCAAGCTTTACTGCGACACAGGCAACTGCGCCAACCGGGCCCACGTGGCGGCATACCGCGCACGGAAGGCCGCCGAAAGCGAATAACCCAGACATAATTGCGGCATGGGGGAACAGCCGAATACAGGCGCTTACGACTTTCCGGCTGGACGGACGCCGATTCCGAATACCGCCTGGGTCCGGCCCCCCGATAAACCGGACATGGCCCCGATTGCCCAATTGGCCATCGCATACCCCTTCATGGCGACAATGTGGTTCGTATGCGTGATGGCAGCAAGTCCGGGGTATGAGTTCCTGGGAACTCTCCTCTTCCTGCTGATAGGGCCACCCTTCCTGATGGGCGTTGCAGTGGCCGTCGGACTGCCTTTGCGTCTCAACCGGCGGCTAAGCCGCTGGTGGCTGGGGAATGCCCCCATGTACATTCTTCTGGCGGTCGCCGGCGTGACTCTCATCATTTCCGGGTTCAACACGCCCGAGCGCCACATAGGCGACATCGATGGTTACCACTTCGACGTCGTCACGAGCCATGGCGGAATGCTCATGGGCGGCTGCCTCATCATCAACTTCCTCGTCGTTAGTGCATCGTTCCCGCTCCGGTTCCGAAAACGACCACGCATTGGAAGGATGGCCAAGTGACCCACCCCTCCGCGGATCGCCCAGTCCCCACACTGCGCGATTTGCCACGTGAACGCTACGGAAGCCCAGGAATGACCAGGTTCGGCCAACTCGCCCTGGCCTTCGCCTTCCTGGCCCCATCGTGGATCATGTTGCAGGTGGCAACCATGGTGGACTACGACGGCATCGGAGTGATAATCGGCCTTGTACTGGGCGGCATTCTCGTGCCGGCAGCAACCATCTCCCTCGCAGTCATGGTGGGTATGCCCCTGCGCCTCATTCCCCCGATCAACCGCTGGTGGGCGGGCAACGGTCGAATCTACGTACTCATGGCTGCCGCTGGCCTGGCCCTTATTGCTTCCGGGTACCTGAAACCCACGCCTGAGACCTTAAGGCCCAACGGGATCGACTACATTGCTTCGGCACCGGACGGCGGCCTGCTCATGGGCGGCTGGTGCGTTCTCGCATTTCTTCTGGTGAACGCATCACTGCCGCTTCGCTGGCCCACTAACGCCAGCCCAGCCAAACCCACCAAAAAGCGCTCCCCCAACAACAGTGGGGAAGCGCTGGAAGGTTAGTGGCCGGCGTCGGGCGTTTCAGTCCCGCCGGAGGAGTCCGCAGCCGGCGACCCGCCATGCGGACGCTTGGAACTGAGGTTGACCCCGGAACCCTTGCCGAGGTGGTCGGCGTTCTCCTTGTAGCTCATGGACAGCATGGCGGCCACAACGAGGCTCACAATGAACGCGATGCCTGCGCCGGTGAACGCGAGGTCGAACCGCGGAACACGCGCGCTGCCGCCGGAAGCGAAGATCAGCACGGCCACGAAGGCCAGCACGGCGAAGAAGGCGGAGAACATGAGGGGTCCCTTGACCGAAGTCCGCATCTTGCGCGGTTCTCCTGGTGTCTGGTCTGCCACGGTCATTCCTCCAATGATGGCGGTACATGCCCGCCGGTCTGCAAAAGTTCTACAACGAGTAGAACGTCCAACTACTAGTTTACGGCCTCCGGCGAGGCGCCGGGCGCAGAGGCCTGCGTCCTCGTACCGGTGCGGGCATCATGGCGCAGCGACAGACCGGAAAGCATCCACAAGACGCCCGAGAGAATGGCGCCCCCACCTGCAACCCCCAGCAGCGCGTGCGCCCCCAGCGAAGTAAAGAATGGCAGCAGAATGCCCGTACCCACCGAAATAATGCCCGAGATGAGCCAGTCGCGGGCTACGGAATCGCGCTTTTTCAGGCCCTGCATGAACTCAAGAAGTCCAAGAACCAGCAGAGCCAGCATGGCGGAAAGAGCCACGCCTTGATCCGACTGCGTCACCAATGCGGCGAGGCCGCCCGCGGCTACCACCACTGCTACAGCTACTGGCAAAACGCGGGACATCCACACGGCCGCTGCCGTTCCAAGCAGATACAGGCCCACGGCCCACGCCAGGACCTCCACTGACGGCGAACTCCAGAAGATGGTCACCAAACCAAACAACACCGCGACCGTTGCGCGGATCAGGATGGGTTTCCACAGTCCGGCCGGCGGGGCAGCAGGAGTCTGGGCAGGAGTCGATGGAAGAGTCACCCGTCCAGTTTAGTGCGAACCCAACACCATCCACCGATCGGTCCGCGCGCGCAGCCCCAACGTCACCGCACGGGCCAACATGTAACCCAGCGCAAACGCCGCCCACAGCCACAGAAGACCCGCCTCGCCGCCGGGCCTCAGCTGGTGGACCGCCACCAGCAGCGGCAAATAGACCGCAAGATTTACGACGCCGGCAATCGCCAGATAGCGCGCGTCGCCGGCGCCGATGAGGACGCCGTCCAAGACGAAGACGTACCCGGCCAGCGGCTGACCGAGCGCGAGCACCCAGAGCGCAACCGTCAGTGCCGATCGAACGCCGGAATCGGACGTGAAGATGTATCCCACCCACGGAGCCGCCACGGCCAGCAGTATGCCGGTGATCACGCCAAAGCCCGTACCCCAGCGGATCATCGTGCGGGTCAGTTCACGGGCCCTGGCTGCGTTCCGGGCTCCGAGTTCCTTGCCGATCAGGGCCTGCGCCGCAATCGCCAGCGCATCCAAGGCAAAGGCAAGGAAGGAGAAAATTGTCATGGCCAACTGATGCGCTGCCAGATTGACGGCACCCTGGGCCGTCACCACCAGGACCGTGGCGAGGATGGCCAAGCGAAGACTCAACGTGCGGAGCATAAGCCACGAGCCCACCTTGGTCATGGCCCGGATGCCGTGCCAGTCGGGCCGCAGGGACACACCATGCTGCCGCGCATTACGGCCCACCATCACCAGGTAGACGGCGGCCATGGCCCACTGCGCAATGCTGGTACCGATCGCCGAACCCGTCACGGACATGTTCAACCCGTAGACCAGGAACACATTGAGGGCTATGTTGACCGCGAATCCGGCCGTCGCCACCACCAGCGGCGTCCGGGTGTCCTGTAAACCACGAAGGACACCTGTGCCGGCGAAAATCAGGAGCATTGCCGCCAGCCCGGGCATGGACCACCGGAGGTAGTCCACGGCGAATCCCTGCACATCGCCCGACGCACCCATGAAACCGACCAAGGGCTCGGCTGCTACGAAGCCCACCACAGCGAGCACCAGCCCCAGCAGCAGGGCCAGCCAAACGCCGTCGCGCCCTGCGGCCAGAGCCTTCCCCAACTTTCCGTCGCCGATCGCGCGGGCGACCGCCGGCGTCGTCGAATACGCCAGGAAGACCATGAGTCCCACCGCAGTGTGCAGGATGGTTGACGCCAGTCCGACGCCGGCCAGCTGGTCGACCCCTAAATGCCCCACGATCGCAGAGTCGGCCAGGAGGAACAGTGGCTCGGCAATCAGCGCACCGAACGCGGGGACGGCCAGGCGCAGGATTTCGCGCGCGGTGGAGCGGGCGGGGGCGATTGTGGTTTGAGGCACTAAACAAGCCTAGTCTGCTGGGGGACGGGTACATTTGGGCCGTGTCATATGAGCATCCCGTCACCGTTTCCGTAGCCCGCACCATTCTTCCGGGCTACACCCGCCAAGCCAACGCGTGGGCACATGCCGGGCAGGAACTTGCCCGCGAGTGGCCGGGTTACCTGGGATCTGGATGGGTGCGCAACGGAGTGGATTCCACCGAGTGGCACATGCTCTATCGTTTCGCCGACGCCGAATCGCTGCAGGCGTGGGAGGACTCCGAGGAGAGGCGCTGGTGGATCGACAGTGCCAGGGACATGATGGAGACCACACGCGTGGAACGTCATACGGGGATTGAGGGTTGGTTCTCGCGGCCTGGCGATGTCTCGGTAGTCGTGCCCGAAACTGTGGTGCCACCGCGCTGGAAGCAGGCCATCAGCATCTTCCTCCCGTTCTTCCCGCTCAGCCTGCTGGCAAATTTCCTCCTGCACCCGTTGACGCAGTATTGGCCGCTGGTGTTTGCCGTTTTGCTGAACATCGTGATCCTGACGCCCCTGATGACGTACATCTTCCTGCCGATCACCACCCGGCTCCTGCAGCCCTGGCTTCAGGCGAAGCCTCGTAATTAGCTGGGAATTCGGTGATAGTGCGCCACATTTAGTTGACACTTCAATAAATTGGCTGCAAGGGTTGAAGCATGAACAAGTCCAGCTTGACCACCACAGCCCTGACCATCCTGCGCGTCATTGCAGGATTTCTCTTCGCCGCGCACGGTTGGCAGAAGTTCAACGAATTCACCATCGCCGGAACCCAGGCTTCCTTCACCCAGATGGGCGTGCCGGGCGCATCCGTCGTGGCCCCCATCGTGGCAACATTGGAGCTCGTCGGCGGCATCGCACTGATCCTCGGCCTCCTGACCCGCGTCTTCGCAGCACTCCTGGCCATCGACATGCTGGGGGCCCTCTTCCTGGTGCACGCTCCGGCCGGCATCTTTGTGGCCAACGGAGGGTATGAACTCGTACTGCTCTTCGCAGGTGCCGCGCTGGCCCTCGCACTGGCGGGCGCCGGCAGGATCTCGGCCGACGCCGCACTCTTCGGCCGCTCCGGCTCGAAGCTCCGCGCCCTGGCCTAAGCGACACTCCCCCGGACGCCCCCTCACATAACAACAGTTTCACGCGGACGCTCGCTCACTTTCTCGAGGAAAGTGAGCGAGCGTCGGCGCTTAAGGCATGGGACGTGAGCGAGCGTTGGCGCTTAAGGCAGGGGAAGTCAGCGAGCGTCGGCGTTTAAGGCGTGGGACGTGCGCGAGCGTCGGCGTTTAAGGCGTGGGACGTGCGCGAGCGTCGGCGCTTAAGGCATGGGAAGTGAGCGAGCGACGGCGTTTAAGGCGTGGGACGTGAGCGAGCGTCCGATTTCCACGACGCGGGACCCAAGGATTGGACTAGCCCGTGACGCCGGTGAGCTCGTTCGGGGTCTGATCAAGCTTCACCGACTTCGCCACCTTGCCCGCCTTCAGGTCCACAGCGTGAAGTGACTGCGTCGCAGGTTCGGTGACGTACGCCGTCGAGCCCTGGACAAAAAGGGTGGGCCGCGGGTCCTGCCAGGTGGCCGACTCCTCCCATGCGGCAACCACAGGGATGGTTGAGGTGACGGCACCGGAGAGTGGGTCGATCACGCGCAGGCCGCCATCAGTTCCCAGAACCAGGGCTTCACCCGCCGGGCCGCGGCCCAGTGAGCGGAACGAGTAGCTGGTGCCGATGTCCACGAGCTGCATGGCTGCGGTTTCGGTGTTGACCAGCGAAATCCGGGTAGGACGTTCCGGCTTGGCGGCCTTGTCCACCTTGTAGTCGCCCAGGATCACCGGGGATTTTTCCGATCCCGCCTGATTGCCCAAGCGGCCGTAAGCATCAGGGCTCGCCACCTTGGTGATGGCCCCGTCCTTGTAGATCAACATGCCGTTTTCGCATCCGACCACTACTGCTTCTCCGGCAGCCACTGCCTCACCATGCACACCCGGGCAGTCCTCGTTGCGGACGATTTCCTTACGGTCCTGCCCCTTGCCGGCGGAGAGTATCGCGATCCCGGACCTGCTTTCCTCATTGCCGAGGGTCACCAGCAGCTTGCCGTCCTCGAGTTCGACGGCGACTCCATGGTGCGCTTCAGGCGTTGTGTAAACGTCGGCGTCAGGCAATTTGCCGTCCTCCACAGCCGCCCCCAGCGCAGAGCTCTTGAAGCTCTCCACCTTGCCCGACCCGTCGCTGAACAGCACGGTTTTGCCGGCGTGCAGCACCACGTGACCGGCTTTACTCGCCTCGAACGCCAGATCCGTCAGCTTGGGATCGCTGACGTAGTGATGGCTGTGGTCGCCGTGCGGCTCGGTCCAGGCGCCGGCGTCGAAAAGGCGGAAGGCGTCACCGGTGGACACGAAAACATGCCTGCCGTCGCCTGCGGGATTCAGCCGGTTGAAGCCACCCAGGTCCGCACTCCCCACCTTCTCCAGGGAGGCGGCGTCCAGAACTCCCATGCCGCCGTCGTACGTGTAGACCAGGCGAGGGGTCGGGGCGCCGGCCTCTTTGGGGCTGGGCCTTGCGGACGACGACGGCGACGCGTCGGCCGTGCTGCCAGCGGAGCCGCCGGGAGTCGCGCAGCCAGTAAGAAGAAGGGCGGAAAGCCCGACGACGGCGACCGCGCCCGTGGGCAAGTGGCGTTTCCGGCCGCGCACGGCAGGAAGGGTGGGGTGTGAGTGATGTGACATGAGTTAAATGATATTGATTCTCATTTAGAGAGCAAATCAACCCCAGACATCAACAAAATATTGACAACATAATGTTGATGGGGGATACTCGCTCGCATGAACGCCTCCACCACACCCCAAGACGGGAAAGACGCGCAGTTGCAGACGGACGCGACCCGGCTGCTCCTGGACCGGGGCGCCGCCGCACTGCCCCAGCGTCCCTGGCTCCACGAAAAACAGCCACCGACCGCCATGGACCTCATCCAACACGTGCTGTGGCGTTTCCGGAGCCAGGAGGGTGATCCAGCGCCGGATTCCTCCGATCTCCGCGCGGCCCTCGCACTGATACCCGCCGCCCGAGGTGAGATGGACGCCGTCGAAACTGCACTTCTGTTTCTGGCCCGGGCGGAAGGGCTGACCTGGGCGCAGATCGCGGAGAGCCTTGGGCTCCGTTCCGCGCAGGCCGCGCAGCAGCGGCTGGACCGGCTGTCCGACCGCCCAGGAACAGGTGCCGCCAAGTGACAAGGGCGGTAGTCCTGAACGGAACCGCAGCGAGCGCCGGCAGTGCCAGGGGGATGGCCAGCCTGATCCAGGGGCCCGATGATTTTGCCCGTTTCCGGACCGGAGACGTACTGGTTTGCCGCACCACTGATCCCGCATGGACGCCTCTGTTCGGGATGGCTTCGGCAGTGGTCACCGAAACAGGAGGAATGCTGTCCCATGCCGCGATCGTCGCGAGGGAATACGGCATTCCGGCCGTTCTGGGTGTGCGCGCTGCGTTGGAGCTTGTGCCTGACGGCAGCGTTGTGACTGTTGATGGTTCGACCGGGACGGTCACCTTGGCGGGCATGCAATGAGCCTCTTCATCTTGCACGCCGTGCGCCTGTTGGGATTCGCTGACACAGAAGCCGTAGCGGCGCGCTTTGCCCAGGACCCAAGCGTGGTGGAGTCCGCCCTCATCGACGCCGGTGTGAACGGCTTTGTTTCGCGCAGCACCTTCGCAGGTACCAGCGGTTGGTTGCTCTCCGGGGCCGGCAGGGCGGAGAACGAACGGCTGCTCGCCGAGGAGCTGGATCTGGCAGGTGCACGATCCCGGGTCCTGGCGGTGCACGAGGACTTTTCGGAGTTCAATGATGGAGTCGTCAACGCCTGCGGCACTCTTCAGCTGGGGATTTCCTCCAATCAGGAAGCCACGGATGTGCTGATTGGAGCCTTGGCGGCGTGGCGCCCCCTGGAAGCGCAGCTCATGCGAAGCCTTCCGCGGTTCGGCGGCTATTCGGACCGGCTCCTGCGGGCCCTCAAGTTCTCAACCGAGGACGCCTCCTGGCTGACGGGTACAGACCGCGACTCTTTCCACCGCGTCTGGTTCGAAATCCATGAGGACCTCATTGCCACCCTGGGCATCCAGCGGGCGCAGTCTTAGTCACGTAACAGAAACATGGCACCAGTAAACTTCGAGCATGAGCGAAGACGCCGGCAACTCTGTGACCCTCCGCTTCCTGGCAGCCCCCACGGACGTTGGGCACAGCGGATCCGTTGATGCCGGGACCGTCCTTGAATGGGTGGACAAAGCGGCTTACGCAGCGGCGGTGGGATGGGCCAAGTCCTATTGCGTCACCGCCTATGTGGGCAACATCCACTTCACCGACCCCGTGAACAGCGGCGATATGGTTGAAGTGACCTCAACGATCGTTTACACCGGCCGGTCCTCCATGCACATCCACACCGTGGTCAGTTCCCGGGATCCCAAGGGCGGGCCGGAGACAATGCACAGCCAATGCATGGTGATTTTCGTAGCTGTGGGTCCGGACGGCAAGCCGATTCCCGTTCCCCAGTTCCAACCCTCAACGCCTGCCGAGATCGAGCAGCGGGACCACGCGCTGGCCCGCATCGAAGTCCGTGAGCAGATCGTCAATGCGATGAACGCCCAGGAATACACCGACGCCGGAACCGCCGAGCGCGTCACGCTGCGGTTCATGGCGTCCCCCACCGATGTGAACTGGGGCGGCAAAGTCCACGGTGGCATCGTGATGAAGTGGATCGATGAGGCTGCGTACGTTTGCGCGTCCCGTTACTGCGGCAAGGACACTGTGGCCGTTTTCTCCGGTGGTGTCCGTTTTTACCGGCCGCTTCTGATCGGCCATGTGGTGGAAGTCGAAGCCCGGCTGGTCTACACCGGCGCCAAGGGCATGCACATCGCGGTCCACGTCCGCTCGGGCGATCCCAAGACCCGGGAAATGAACCTCACCACGTACTGCCTGACGGTGATGGTGGCCCGTGACGAAACGGGGACGGCCGTGCCGATTCCCCAATGGGTCCCTGTATCCGAGGAGGACAAGAAACTGCATGCGCACGCGCGCGAACTTCTCGAAATCCGTGGCCGCGCCCCGGGAAACCGGCTGCCGGACCACCTGCTGAAGGCCGCGCGGAACTAGCCGCGCTCAGGGATGATCACCCTGGACTCAATACGCAGAAGTCGTTTCCCTCGGGGTCGGTCAGGCACTTCCAGGACACATCGCCTTGGCCGAGGTCGGCATCGCGGGCACCCAGGCTGTGGAGCCTGGCAACCTCAGCGGCTTGATCGTCGCCGGGATATGGCTTGAGATCCAGATGGATACGGTTGGGCAGGGCGTCCGGTTCGGGGGTACGAAGAAGCTCAAGGTAGGGACCAACCCCCTTGGAGGAGCGCAACCTCGCATGCTCATCAGTCACCTCATGCACGGTCCAGTCCGTTGCCCGGCCCCAGAAGTCGGCCATGGCCCGGGGATCTTCGCAGTTGACCACCACGGTGGCTATGGGGCCGGTGTCCTGATAGATCGGACGAGGTTCGAGTACGCAGAACAAGTTGCCCTCAGGATCAGCCATCACCACCCACGGCACCTCTCCCTGGCCAATATCCGCAGGCGAAGCACCAAGCTCCTTGAGCCGCTGGACGAGTTCCCTCTGATGATCAGCGGACGTGGTGGCAAGGTCCAGATGGACACGGTACTTCACTGACTCGGGGTCCGGAACACTGACCACGTCCACGCATACAGCCGCAGGGTCCGGCCACGTAAAATCAAGGGGTTCCACGTTGGTGACCCCCGGTCCTTCGCTGGAAACACCCCAGCCGAGAGCATCCGCCCAAAACTGCCCGAGGGCTGAGTCGTCCCCGGCCTTGAAATTCACTTGAACCAGTCGCAGTGCCATGGTTCACAATGCTATGCCCGGCTGGAGCCCGGCAACCTGCCCGATAGCCAACACGGCCCGGTTATTTGCCTAACCCACCAGATTCTCCGCCGCACCATTCATGTGTTCAATGATCGTTTCCCGTGCCTTGGCGGCATTTCCGGTCTCAATGGCGGCAACAATGTCGTGGTGCCGGCCGACGCTCATGTTTCGGGTTGCGCGTTCCAGCCCGGCGAACATGATGGACATCCGGATGGAGCCTTCCAGGGATTCCCAGGAGTGCAGCAGTGTCTCGTTTCCGGACAAGCGGCAGAGGGTGCGGTGGAACTCGAGGTCGGATTCGATCCGTTCCTCCAATGAGGATTTCGCGGCCTTCTCCATATTGTCGACGGCGGCACGTAACTCTGCGAGCGCACCCTCCTTATCGGGCATGTCGCTGAGCGTCCGGGCGGCCAAGGATTCCAGCACACCTCGGACCGCGAAGATGTCACGGATTTCCTTGACGTCCAGGTGCCTGACGGACATCCGGCCGCGTGGTCCGGCGGAGATGAGACCTTCCTGTTCCAGTTGCCGCAGCGCTTCGCGGAGGGTACCGCGGCTGATCTGCAGCATTTCGGACAGTTCGGTTTCCACAAGGTGCCGTCCGGGCTCAAGCTCGCCACTGGTGATCGCGGTCCGCAGGGCTGCGAGCGCCTGTTCGCGGAGGCTCTTCTTCTCCAGTCCCAGCAGGGAGGCTGTGGCGGCCATGGTGTGTCCTCGGTTCTATGGGCAACTGCTGACAGTCAGGTGTTAACTGTCGATACTACGGGCAGAAGTGCGGGACGGGCAGTCATATCCGTCCCGCACTCCCGGGAAACTCAGCCGAGTTCGGACAGGACCTTGGCCACGATCCGGTCCACGGACAGACCGTAACGTTCGTGCAGTGTGGGCAGCGCACCGGCGTCGAGGAATTGGTCGGGCAAGGCGATGGGAACCACGCGCTTGCCGAGCCCGGCGGTGACGACGGCGGAGGCAACGGTTTCGAACAAACCGCCAACAACCGTGTGGTTCTCCAGGGTGACGGCCAGCCGGTCCGTGTTCAGCTCAGCCAGCACAGTGGCGGAGTCGAAGGGCTTGATGGTGGGGGTGTGCACGACAGCCACGTCCACATTGTGCTTCGCCAATGCATCCGCGGCCTGCAGGGCACGCATGGTCATCAGACCGGAAGACACGAAGACGACATCGTTCCCGCCCCGCAAAACCTTGGCTTTACCAAGCTCAAACTTATAGTCGTACTCGTCCAGGACGGTGGGCACATTGCCGCGCAGGAGCCGCAGGTAGGTGGGCCCGTCCGAGGCAGCGAGCTGCGGAACGGCCTGTTCGATGTCAACGGAGTCGCAGGGGTCCACGATGGTCAGGTTGGGCATGCCGCGGAAGATCGCCATGTCCTCGGTGGCCTGGTGGCTGGGTCCGTAGCCGGTGGTCAGGCCGGGGAGGCCGCCCACAATGTTTACGTTCAGGTTTGGTTCCGCGATGTCCAGGCACAGGAAGTCATAGGCACGCCGGGCAGCGAACACCGAGTAGGTGGATGCGAACGGGACCAGTCCCGTTTCGGCCATGCCCGCGGCTGCGCCGAAGAGGAGCTGCTCAGCCATGCCCATCTGGAAGAAGCGCTCAGGAAACGCCTTGGCGAAAATGTGCATGTCCGTGTACTTGCCCAGGTCAGCGGTGAGCCCGACAATCCGGGAGTCCGCCTCAGCGGCCTTAACCAGCGCGTGCCCGAGCGGAGCTGACGTGGTCTTCTGGCCGGGATCAGCGAAGGACGCGATCATCGCCGAGGTCTTGAGCTTCGGCTTTGCTGTTGTGGTGGTGCTCATGCTGAAGCCGCCCCTTCGTATCCTGCAGTCAATTGATCGCGGCAGATCTGCCATTCGTTTTCTTCAATGCGCATGAAGTGCGCCTTCTCGCGGGTCTCCAGCAGTGGAACGCCGCGGCCAACTTTGGTGTCGCAGAGAATCACCGACGGCTGTCCGGATGCAGAGGATCCCGCAGCCGCCCTGCGGGTGGCGATGTTGTCGAACGCGGCCAGCAGCGCGCCGACGTCGTTCCCGTCCACCCGTTGGGTGTACCAGCCGAACGATTCCCACTTTTCGGTGACCGGTTCGGTGCGGAGCACCGTGTTGGTGGCACCGTCGGCCTGGAGCGCATTGATGTCCACCATGGCGATGAGGTTGCCAAGTTGGTGGTGGTGGGCGCCCATGGCGGCCTCCCAGGTGGAACCTTCGTCGAGTTCGCCGTCGGAGAGGAAGTTGATGACACGGTTGGTCGAGTTCTGCGCCCGCAGGCCCAGCGCCATGCCGACCGCGATCGTGAGTCCGTGTCCGAGCGAACCGCCGGAGATTTCCATGCCCGGCGTGTAGGTGGACATGCCGGACATAGGTAGCCGGGAATCGTCCGAGCCGTAGGTTTCAAGTTCGGACACCGGGACGATTCCGGCCTCGGCCAGGGCGGCGTAGTGGCCGATTGCGTAGTGCCCGGTGGAAAGCAGGAACCGGTCCCGGTCTGCCCAATGGGGGTCCTCGGCGCGGTAGTTGAGCTGGTCTGCGTAGACAGCGGCAAACATGTCTGCCGCACCGAGCGCCTGGCCCACATAGCCCTGGCCTTGGACCTCGCCCATGTTGAGTGCGTGGTGTCGGATACGGAATGCGGCGGCGCGGATGCGCTCTATGCGCTCCGGCGTGGGGGCGGAAACGGCGGCCGTTTCGACGGATGAGATAGTCACTGGATTCCTTCCGGAGTCGGGCGCGTACCAATGGAGAGAACGTGCCCGACGTCGATGGTTGCTTAGGCGTTTACCGTCTGGGGAGTTTTGCTGGCGGCTTCTTCGGCGAGCTGACGCTCACGCTTGCCCCAGGTTTCCTTGGTGATCAGGGCTGCCCAGAGACCGATGGCTCCATAGACGCTGAAGAGAAGCGCCGGCCCCATCCATCCCATGCTGACGAACAGCAGGGTGGTGATAAAGGGGGTGAACCCGGAGACCATGGCCGAGATCTGGTAGGACAGCGACGCCCCGGAGGAGCGGGTCTTGGCCTGGAACAACTCGGGGAACCATGCACCCTGGGCGCCGGCGAGGGAGTTCTGGCAAACCGCGTAGGCCACCACGATAGTGGCGATGATCAGGAAGAACAGGCCAGTGTTGACCAGCATGAACATGGGGATACCGAACACCACTGCGAAGGCCGTGGACCACACGTAGACGGGGCGGCGGCCAACCTTGTCTGTCAGTTTGCCCCAGAAGTATGTGGCGAAAATTCCGATTCCTGCGGCGACACAGAGCGCCACCAGGGTTTCGGTCTTGTCAGCCAGCTTGTTGGTGTGCAGGTAGGAAATCATGTAGGTCACCGACACGGCGTAGCCGGCTGTCTCAGCGATGCGGAGGCCGATGCCCCGCACGATGTTGCGCCAATCGGTCTTGATGACCTCGACAATGGGGGACTTCACGATGTCGCCCGACTTCTTGACGTCTTCGAAGACCGGGGACTCGGGAACCTTTGAACGGATGATGAGACCGACGGCAACCAGCACGATGCTGGCCAGGAACGGTACACGCCATGCCCACTCGGATCCCAGGCCCACGCTGCTCAGGAACACCAGGTTGGCGAGGAGCAGGCCGACGGGGAAGCCGGCCTGCACGATTCCCGTGAACTGGCCCTTCTTCCGCCAGGGTGCGTGCTCGTAGCTCATCAGGATGGCGCCGCCCCATTCAGCGCCGAAGGCCAGGCCTTGGATGACGCGGACGAGGACCAGGAGAGCCGGAGCCAGCAGGCCAACCTGCTGGTAGGTGGGCAGGAGGCCGATCGCGAACGTCGCCAGACCCATAAGGATGAGGGAGGCCACCAGCACCGGCTTGCGGCCGAGCTTGTCGCCGAGATGGCCGCCGATGATGCCACCCAGTGGACGGGCAGCGAAGCCGACGCCGAGGGTCGCGAAGGAGGCCAGGGTGCCGGTTACCGGGTCAGCGCCCGGGAAGAACGCCGTACCGAAGTACAGTGCTGCGGCTGTGCCGAAACCGATGAAGTCGTAGGTTTCGATGACTGCGCCAACGCCGGAACCGACGGCGACGCGCTTTGCTTCCTTGGTTCCATGAACCGGACCACGCATGGTCAGAGCTTCATTGCTCATGTGTGTCTTTCCCTTTCAAGAGTGCGGTGCGTCTTCGGCAACCCCACTGTCGACAGTCAACATAATACGTCAACTGTGACCGACACCACCAGCAATGTCAACAGTCAACTTAGGAGGTTGACTGTTGACAGTCAACCTAGCTAACGTGGTCTCCATCACTAAGGCCCCTCTCCGTCGAGGGGCTCGACACGAGGATCAAACGACGATGTTTCATCAACGACTTGGCTGTTCATCGATCAGCTTCCGCCACCAGGACCTGGCCACGGCCCTGCACACCATGCGTGGCCTCGGCTTCGAGGAAATCGACCTCGGCGCGCTCCCCGGCGTCTGTGACCATGTGCCTTACGTACTGGACGCCGAGGCAGTGGAGGCGGTTGCCGCCGTCGTCAACAGCTCGGGACTGCGCGTCCGCTCGGTCAACGGCGACGTCGGCGACCTGAACGCAACGCTCGACGCCGGCGCCCGGGAAGCGCGCGAACGACACCTCGGGATGCTGCTCACCCTGGCGGCCAAGACAGGCGCGAAAGCCCTTGTCCTGCCGTGCGGTGCGATCGACCACGATCCTTTGCGGGGCCTGGAAGAAGACATCGACACTGTCGCAGCTCAACTTATTCACGCCTCTGCCCGTGCCAAGGAGTTCGGCGTCGAGCTGTGGACCGAATCCCTGCACTACTACCGGCTGTGCTGGAACACCGAACGCGCGCAGCTGCTCGCCGACCGCCTTGCCGGTTCCGACGTCGGGATCGTCATGGACTTCAGCCACATCGTCGCGTCCGGAGGCGACCCCGCGGATTTCGTGGACCGCTTCTCCGCACGGATAAAGCACGTCCACCTACGTGACGCGGTTCCAGCGACCGCAAACGAGCCCGGGAACATCAACCTCAGCATCGGCAACGGACAAGCAGACTTCGCTGCCGGCCTTTCCGCCTTACGGGACGTTGGCTACACCGGCCACTTCTCCCTGGAACTCGAAACCCGGGACGTCACCCACGATGAACGCCCCGCGGCTGCAGCCAAAGCGGCCAGCTACATCTCAGACCTCATCTAAACCGCGTTACCTCATATTCAAGGAGCACCATGACCACCATCCAGCGCACCGCCGTCCTCACCGGAGCTACTTCCGACCGCGGCATCGGCCTCACCACTGCCCGCCGTTATGCCAGCCAGGGCTGGGGCATTGTGATCCTGGACCTCGACGGCGAGAAGTCCGCCAAGGTTGCCGCCGAGATCGCCAACGAATTCAACGTTCCCGCCTTCGGCTACGAAATCGACGTTGCCAATGAAGCTTCAGTCACCGCAGCGCAGGCCGCCGTCGCTGCAGAAGTCACCGCCGGAAACCTCCCGCCCGTCGGAGCCCTGGCGAACATCGCCGGCATCACCTCACCCGTCCCGTTCCTGGAAACCACGCTTGAGCTGTGGCACAAGGTCATGGACGTCAACGCCACCGGCACCTACCTGGTCACCAAGGCGTTCCTGCCGGACATGATCGCCAACGGTTGGGGCCGCATCGTCAACATGTCCTCGGTCTCCGCACAGCGCGGCGGCGGCGTCTTTGGCAAGGTTCCCTACTCCGCAGCCAAGGCCGCCATCCTCGGCTTCACCAAGGCACTCGCCCGCGAAATCGGCGACACCGGAGTGACCGTCAATGCCATCACCCCCGGCGCTGTGGACACCAACATCCGGGTCGGCAGCACCGAAGAGCAGGAAGCCGCCATCAACGCAGGGATCCCCTTGGGCCGCAACGCCACCACGGAGGAAGTCGCCGCTGTGATCACGTTCCTCTCCTCCGAGGACTCCGCGTACCTCACCGGCACCACCATCGACATCAACGGCGGCAGCCACATCCACTGATTCGGGCTGCTCGAAGGAAACCCAGGACCCACCATGACCAAAATCTTCAACGACCCCGCCGACTTCGCCGATGAAGCCCTTGCCGGTTTCTGTGACGCCCACTCGGACCTCGTCCGGCAGGTGGATGGCGGCGCCGTCCGTCGCAACCGCCCGGCCTCGCCGAAGGTCGCTGTCATCACCGGCGGCGGTTCAGGACACTACCCGGCCTTCGCCGGCATCATCGGGCCGGGCTTTGCTGACGGTGCAGTGGTGGGAAACATCTTCACCTCCCCGTCATCTCAGCAGGCCTACTCCGTGGCCAAGGCCGCCAACTCCGGGGCCGGAGTCGTCTTCACCTATGGCAACTACGCCGGCGATGTCATGAACTTCGGCATGGCCAGCGAACGCCTGAACGCCGAGGGTATCCGGGCAGAGAACATTCTGGTCACCGATGACATTGCCAGCGCCTCACCCGGGGAGATCGGGAAGCGGCGCGGCATTGCCGGGGATTTCGTGGTCTTCAAGGTCATGGGTGCTGCTGCCGAAGCAGGACTTGACCTCGACTCGGTGGTTCGTCTGGGAAGCAAGGCGAATGGGTTGACGCGAACCATTGGCACCGCGTTTGGCGGTTGCACCTTCCCGGGAGCCGACCAACCGTTGTTCCGCCTTCCCGAGGGACAGATGGGCCTTGGGCTGGGTATCCACGGCGAGCCGGGACTGTTCGATACCGAGCTGCCGTCCGCCGTCGAACTTGGCCGCGAACTGGTGCGCCGGGTCCTGGCCGAAACTCCGGCGGGCGCTTCCCGGCGACTCGCCGTGATCCTCAATGGCCTGGGTTCCACCAAGCATGAGGAGCTTTTCGTCCTCTGGCGCACCGTCGCTCCCCTGCTGCGCGAAGCCGGTTACACGCTGGTGATGCCGGAGGTGGGTGAACTGGTGACCTCGCTGGATATGGCCGGTGCGTCGCTGACGCTGACCTGGTTGGACGATGAGCTGGAGCAGTACTGGACCGCACCGGCCCTGACTCCGGCCTACCGCCGTGGCTCTGTTGGCTTCGACGCCGGTGTTTCCGAGGTCGCCCACGAGGATTCCGCGACCGAAGCTGCCGACTACTCCTCCACAGCTGAGTCCCGCGCGTACGCAGCACAGTGCCTCTCGGCCCTGGACACTATCGCATCGCTGCTGCGGGCTTCCGAATCGATGCTGGGGGACATGGACGCGATAGCAGGCGACGGCGACCACGGCCGCGGCATGGTGCGCGGATCCGCAGCTGCCAACGAGGCGGCAGCAACCGCGTTCGAGCGGGGTGCGGGAGCCGGTTCGGTCCTGATCGCTGCGGGCGACGCCTGGGCAGACAAGGCCGGAGGTACCTCGGGCGTTCTTTGGGGTGCCGGGCTCCGCGCCTTCGGCGAGCGGTTGGGTGATGCAGAGACCCCGACGCCGGACGTCCTCGCCGAGTCTGTTCGCGCCTTCGCGGACCGCATCGCGGGCCTTGGGAAGGCCGAGATGGGCGACAAAACAATGTTGGATGCCCTGCTTCCGTTCGCTGCGTCGCTGGAGGAACGCATCGCTTCCGGCATCCCTGTCGAAGAGGCTTGGGCAGTTGCTGCGACTGACGCTTCGGCCGCTGCCGCGTCCACCGCTGACCTCCGCCCCCTCAAAGGCCGAGCCAGGCCACTGGCCGAGAAGAGCCTCGGTACGCCGGATCCCGGGGCGACGTCGCTCGCCATGGTGTTCACCGCCGTCGGACCCCATTTCACCGCAGTTCCCGTAGCTGCCGTTACCAACTAGGAGAATTCCATGCGCATTATCGTGGGCGCCGACGAAGCCGGCGTTGATTACAAAGACCGGATCATGGCCGACCTCAAGGCCGACTCCCGGATTACTGAAGTGATCGACATCGGAGTCAACCACGCGGATGAAGACTTTACCCGCCCCTACCCATACGTTGGAATCGCTGCCGGAGAGATGATCCGCGACGGCAAGGCCGACCGGGCCATCCTGTTCTGCGGCACGGGAATCGGCGTGGCCATCGCGGCCAACAAAGTACCCGGCATCCGGGCCACGGCAGCACACGATTCGTTCTCCGTCGAACGCTCAGTCCTGTCCAACGACTGCCAGGTCCTCACCATGGGTCAGCGCGTCGTGGGCGTGGAGCTTGCCCGTCGCCTGGCCAAGGAGTGGATCGGCTACGCGTTCGATCCATCCTCCGGCTCAGCCGCGAAGGTGAAGGTGCTGAGCGACTTCGAGGGCTGCTAAGCCTCCACAACGGCTGCACAGTCATTCCTGCCCGCCTCACCAGTAGCATTGGTCCAAACAGGCCCGAGCAGGAGAGCTGATGCCCTACATCGTTGACTTCAAGAACGTTTCCACTGTGGGACTCGAATCCTCCCCCGTAGCGGAAGCCGCCGCAGGACTACGGGCCAACGAAGCCCGCTACTACAAGAACAAGTACGACCATGAATTCACGGTCAGCCCCGCCGACGAGCTCCCCGACGTGGTGGACAGGGTGAGCCGGATCCTCAAGGAAGAACGCGACATCGTGATCAAGTCGCGGCCACTGGAAGCCACGTCTTTCCAGGTGGAGGACCTTCAGATGGCCTACGTTTTCTACGAGTCCGGGCTGTCCATCAACGTCATGTACAGCGTTGGCGAGGGAAAAAGGGCCGTCGGGTTCAAGCTCTCCGACGGCATGGAAGTCCCTGAAGAACTGGAATCAAAGTTCAAGTTTGCCCGCCAGAAATCCAAATTGGCCGGCACCATCCGCGGGTCCTACTTCGTCATCAAGGGCGAATACTGACCCTGCTCAGGGCAGCTTTAAGCCGATGAAGGCCGTACGTGCGGACGAACCCGCCCGCACGGCCTTCACGGAACTATTTGATGAGCGCGGCGGCCTGGTCCATGAGCGCGCCTGCTGCTTCCGGCCCACCGGCCGCAGCTTCGGTACCTGAGGCCGTGGCCGAGATCAGGACACCGTCCTTGACGGCGTGCGCCGTGTAGATCGCTCCCGTTTTCCCGTCAGGCATCACCATGAGCGTCTTCAGCGCCACCGTGCCGGGCACGCCGCCAACACCTTCGATCTTTTCGGTGGAGGTTGTTATTGCCTCTCCCTCCGCGGAGAACGTCATTTTCCGGCACGTTTCTGCCAGGGACTTGCTTGACTCCACGCTCTCCTGCAGCACGGCAGAGTCGACTCCGGACGTCAGCGATACGTTGCTGATGAAGTCGCCCACCTTGGCCCGGGCCGTCCCCGCGATGCTCGAACCGGAGATATCGTGCGGAACTCCAAGAGTGCGCAGGTCCTTGCAGCTTTCCGGTTCAATGGTGGCCTTGCCGAAGCCGTCCAGCAGTGAGGCGTACTGGCCCAAGAGCTCCTCACCGGAAAGTACGGCGGGACTGCTGCCATCAGAGGCCTTGATTTGCCCGACCAAAGCGACGAGTTCTTCGTCGGTGTACTGCTTTGCCGGGGACGGTGTGCTGGAGGCAGTTTCGCTGGCCGCAGCCGCCGTCGAGTCCTGCGATGCCGGCGTAGTGCCGCCGCATGCCGTAAGAGTCATCGCAACGATTGCTGATGCCCCAAGTCCGAGCAGCAAGTTCTTCTTCATATGATTCCCCAATAAGTCATTGATAAACCCGCGGACGCGGACCGAGTCAACACTACTGGCCCGGTCACGTTGTCCGGGGAGGGCCACAAGAAGATTAGAACCCGCCGCCACCGCCGGTGTCGCCGGCCATGTTGGCAAAGCGCGAGTAGTGGCCTTGGAAGGCGACCACGATGTCCTTGGTGGGGCCGTTACGGTGCTTGGCGATCAGGATGTCCGCTTCACCCGCACGCGGCGATTCCTTGTCGTAAACGTCTTCACGGTGAAGCAGGATGACCATGTCGGCGTCCTGCTCGATCGAGCCTGATTCACGGAGGTCGGAAACCATCGGGCGCTTGTCTTGTCGCTGCTCGGAACCACGGTTCAGCTGTGACAGCGCGATGACGGGAACCTGGAGCTCCTTGGCGAGCAGCTTGAGTGCACGCGAGAACTCGGAGACTTCCTGCTGTCGGGACTCAACTTTCTTGCCCGAGCTCATGAGCTGGAGGTAGTCAAGGATCACGAGCTTGAGGTCATGCTGCTGCTTCAGGCGGCGGCATTTCGCCCGGATCTCCATGAGGGACATGTTGGGGCTGTCATCAATGAACAGGGGAGCATCGTTCATGCGGCCCATGGTGGTGGCAATCTTGGACCATTGCTCGTCCTTGATGGTTCCCTTGCGGAGATCCTGGAGGCCAATGGTGGCTTCTGCGGAGAGCAGACGCATGGCGATCTCGTTCCGGCCCATTTCCAAGGAGAACATGACCGTGGCCAGGTTGTTCTTGATGGCAGCCGAGCGGGCGAAGTCCAAGGCGAAAGTGGACTTACCAACAGCCGGGCGGGCTGCGATAACGATCATCTGGCCCGGGTGGAGGCCGTGCGTCAGTTCATCGAGCTCGTAGAATCCTGTGGGAACACCGGTCATCCCTTCGCCGCGGTGGCCCGAAGCTTCGATCTCGTCCACAGTGGACTCCATGACGTCCTTCAACGCCACGTAGTCCTCGGCGGTGCGTTTTTCAGCCACCGCGTAGACCTCGGCCTGTGCTTGGTTGACGAGGTCCTCCACCTCGCCGTCCTGGCCGTAGCCCATCTGCACAATCTTGGTGCCGGCATTGACCAAGCGGCGGAGGACCGCTCGTTCGGCCACGATCTCCGCGTAGTACCCGGCGTTTGCGGCGGTGGGAACAGTCTGGATGAGCTCGTGAAGGTAGGCGGGGCCGCCGATCCGGTTGATCTCGCCGCGCTTGGTCAGCTCGTCCGATACCGTCACGGCATCAGCAGGTTCACCACGGCCGTAGAGGTCAATGATGGATTCATAGATGGTCTCGTGCGCCGGCCGGTAGAAGTCATGTCCGCGGACGATTTCGACGACGTCGGCGATCGCATCCTTGGACAGCATCATGCCGCCCAGTACTGACTGTTCGGCAGGAATGTCCTGGGGAGGCTTCCGGCTCGAGTCCGAAGCGCGAGTGCCCTCGATTGAGTCCAAGTGCGTAACTGACAAAGCCGTCCTCCATTTGTGTACCGCTGCAGGGCTGAACTCCCTGGCGGCCTGTAAAGCGCAGTGTGTGGCTAAACCGTCCGCCGGGGTTGCTCCGAGAATGTCAGGCAGCTCCGACAAAATAGCGGTATCCACAAGTTATCCACAGCCGCTTCCCTGAGATCGTCACCGTAAGCGGCTTTTTGCGACCAAGGAAACACGACTCGGGGATATCCGTGCCCAAAATGGACACTTCAGACACGTTACAGCAGGTGCCCGAAGACCCCTGTGGATAAGCTGTGGAATACCACCTCCACGTTGTGCACAGACTGTGCACTACTCTGTGGATAGAGAAATTCTTTTGACGGAATCAACACTCTGACCTGCGGAAACGCTTCTCACAAGCTGTGGACTAAAGAAAGATTCAGCGGAAAATCATCCACAGCCCCAAGGGTTCCAAGGAGGCCCGGAGTGGCTAAAAGCACCATAAACATGCCCCAAATGTGATGCATCTTACTTTTCGTGGCTGAATTTGACACTATCCTCTCAGAAGCCTATGCCCACCGTGGAATGTGCTGTGGATAACGCAGTTCTGGCATAAGCTCTAAGCATGGGGATGAACTTTGGTGACGTGTTGACGATTGCCCTTCCGCTTCTTGTCCTCCTGGGCCTGTTGTGGGCCTTGACTGCGGCCTTCAAACCACGGGACACCGGGGTGTCGGATGCTGAGAGATACCAGCGGGAACTGGCAGCCCGCTCCGCCGCGCACCAGGCTTCCCAGGTCCAAGAGGCGCTGGCCCTTCGAGCCCGCATCGAGGCCACCACCAAGCCGAGCCAAAACGAAGCCCAACACAGCCAGCAGACCGAGCAGAACCGCACGGCAGTCCAGGCGCAGGCCGCCCGTTCGCAGGCCGCCGGCCAGCAGGGCCACCAACCCGCTGTGCTTCCCAACGGCCAGCTCAACCCCCAGCTCGCCTTCGAGCTGCAGAACCTGGTCCGAAGCGGCAAAAAGATTGAAGCCATCAAAGTTCTTCGCCAAGCCACCCACTCAGATTTGCTTACCGCCAAGAACTACGTAGATCGGCTCTGACAACGCCATGGATTCCATCCTCATTCCGCTCCTGATCCTCATTGCGGTGGTGGCGGGAGTGCTCCTGCTCATTCATTCCTTCACCAAGCGCTCTGCTGAAACAAAGGCGGGCAACGACGCAGCAAATGCGCCCATGGACCCCGTGGATCTGGCCAAGGAGTCTGCGGCCAAGCTCAACCAGGAACAGCACCGCCAGCTGTACTCGCTCATAGCCCAGGGCCAGGGCATGGCGGCGATCAAGCTGTATCTGCAGGCCACGGGTGAGGGGCTGCGGGCCTCGCGCAACGCCGTGGGCGCTTTGGCGGCACACCCACAACCATTCACGCCGGAAGCCCCGGCCAAAGACCTGCTCGCGGATGACGACGATGAACCGGAGCGTTTTCCCTACCGCTACAGGGCAATCGTCAGCAAGGGTGACGTCACCCGCGAAGTGAGCAGCAATATGCTCAATGACGAAATCTACGGACGGATCCGCACGTTGGCCAAGAGCGGTGACGTGGAAGGCGCGGCCTTGGCCCTGACCCGCCATTCGGACATCAACATCAAGCAGGCCCGTGAATTCATCGAGCTTCTGGACGACTAGCTAGAAGTCAAAGAGGTCGCCCAGAAAGCCTTCCTTCTTCTTCCGTTTGCGGCCGTACTGGTCGCGGCCACCATCCCGCCGGTCGTAGTCCCGACGGTCACGGTCATGATGGTCGCGGTCATGATCGTGCCGGTCGCGGCGGTCCCTGTCGTCGTACCGCGGTTCCTGCGGACGGGATTCAAACGGGTTGTAGAGGGGCGGCGGGGCGATCGGCGGTTGTGGTGGCGCCTGCCGGCTGACGGCCGGGCCGGTCTCAGCTGCTACGCGGTCAATAATCTTGTCCAGCTCACCGCGGTCCAGCCACACTCCCCTGCATTGCGGGCAGTAGTCGATCTCCACGCCGCTTCGTTCGCTCATCCCCAGGTCAATGGAATCCACAGGACACTTCATGCTTGCCCCAACGACCGGCGCCTGCTAAAAGTTCGGCCTACCTGCCGGCTGAGATTCCGGCCAGCAGCTGCTCGAACGGTAACGACTCGAGGGCGTTGTCCTTGCGGTGCGGCTGCGGGCCGCTGAGCAGTTGCACGAGTTCACCCGCGGCCCGGTCCACCCGCGACGAAAGTGGCGAGGCGCCGTCGTCGGTGTTTCCCCAGTCTTGCGGCCCCGCGAAGACGCCCGTAGCCGCGATCCTGGTGCGCAGGTAGCTGAACAGGGGCCGCATGGCGTAGTCGAGGACCATCTGGTGGCGGTCGGTGCCGCCCGTCGCGCCCAGCAGTACGGCCTTGCCGTCCAGCGACTTGGGATCGAGGACGTCGATGAACGACTTGAACAGACCGCTGTAAGAGGCGCTGAAGACGGGGCTGACGGCGATGATGGCATCTGAATCCTCGACGCCGGCAATCACCTCCGCGAGGCGCGGTGCGGCGTAGCCGGTAACGAAGTTGTTGGCGATGTCCACCGCCAGGTCGCGCAGCTCGACGATGTCGATCTTCGCCTCATAGCCGGCTCCGCGCAGCTGCCGCTCGGCAGAAGCTGCCAGCTGGTCCGCCAGCAAGCGGCTCGACGACGGGACGCCGAGTCCGGCGGAAAGTACGGTGATGCGGCGGGTTTCCATGGCATTCTCCTGTTGCTTGTTCATCCAGCTTACATGCATTTGCATCTAAATCTAAGAACAGGGGCCCTTCCGGAAGTATTCCCTCCTGGCCTACGGAGCCTTGAGTTGCTGCAGGAACTCCACAGTAGCCGCGGCGATCTGCGCCTGCGCCACGGACCTGTCCACGCCCGGCTGACCGTCTCCGGGCTGCGCTCCGTAATTTCCAAAGAAGGCATGGTTCCCGCCTTGGACCGCGACAAACCTGGTGTCGCCCGGCAGCAAGTCGCGGGAGGCCTCGATCTTCGCCGGAGTGCTGAGGCCATCTTCTGTTCCGGAAATGGACTCGACCATCAGCCCCGCACGCTCCCGGAGGGATTCCAAAGGGTAGGAGGCGTACAGAAGCAGCCCGTCCACATCGGCGTTGCCAAGCGCGAAGGAACTGGCGCTTACCCCGCCGAGCGAGTGGCCTCCCACTGCCCACGTGGTGATGGCGGGGTGGGCGGCCATGGCGCTGCGGGCCTGGTCTCCGTCCAGCAAGCTGAGGTTCAGGGGCTCTTTCAGAATGACCACCAGGAACCCGGCATCGGCGGCGGGCTTGAGCAGGTCCACGTAGGCGCGGGCTTCAACCCGGGCGCCCGGATAGAACACCAGACCTGTACTGACCTCACTCGCCTCGGGAGTCAGCACGATCGACGTCGGGTCCTCGGTGATCGAAAAGCTGGACGCCGGGCCTGAGGCCTGGTCAGCAGCTGGCTGGTACGCGAATGGATTGAGCCAGAAGAGCACTGCCACAAGCGCCAGCACCGCCACGCGCCCAAGCCAGGCCCCGACCGTCCGCACGACAGAACGCGGCCGTAGTGCGCGTCGACGCCGCCACAGCAGCAAGCCCCACAAGAGCCCGACGACGGCGGCAGTCACCAAAAGCGACGGAAGCAAGGGGTGGCCCCGCAGTACGGCCGGGTTCCCCGCAAGCATCCATGCCGGCACCAGGACCAGTACCGCGGCACAGACAACAGAAGCCCAGAAGAGGAGGGGAGTGCGGGTTATCCGACGTTCAGGGGAATCAGCCATTCCCCCATAATAGTTCCATCATGGAGATACTTTGGCGGTATACCGCGCCAGGAAATCGAACGTCCTGTCCCGGGCCTCCTGTGCCTCGCTGAAATTCAAGTGGAACTGGTATTCGTGCGGCAGCTCGGGCTCATGATTGGCCGGCCAGAACAGCTCCGTCACCGGCACCCCGGCGTCCTTTAGTCGGTTGCTGTACGGAACGGATTGGAGCCAGGTGAGGCCGTCGCCGTTGCCGCCGCTGATGAACGTCGGCGGGAAACCGGGGGTAACAAAGTCGATGGTGGACATGGTGGCCCCGGCATACGTGGCAGACCAATCCTTGGTGCCGGTGTAGGCCCAAAGGGAAGTCTTGAAACCCCACGCCACGATGCCGTTCAGGTCAGCCATGGCGCGAAGATCGTAGACACCGCAATGCAGGATGGTGGCAGCAAGCTCCGATTTCCGGAGGGCCGGCTGGATTCCCATGAGATTGGCATACTCCGGGTTCACCGTGAGCGTGGTCATCTGGCTGGCCAGCTGGGCGCCGGCGGAGTCCCCTGCGAGGACGATTCGGTTGGTGTCCACCTTGAGCTCGGCGGCGTGCGCCTTGATATACGCCAGGGCTTCATTGATGTCCCGCACAGCGGTCGGGTACGTGGCCTCCGGCGCGATCGGATAGCTCATCCCAATCGTGGTGTAGCCCTTGGCCGCCAGAATCTGCAGATAGGGATTGACGTCGCGTTGTGCCCCGGAAATCCAGGCGCCCCCATGAATCCACACGACCGTAGGAAGGGGAGCCGCCGTGCCTTGCGGGCTGAAAACGTCAAACGTGGAGCCTGGCTTGTAGACAACGCCGGCCTGGGTTTCCAGGGGCGTGTCGGGAACGTAAGGCGTCATCTCGTCGATGGTGGCTTGGGCACCCCGTTCAAAAACACTGCGGATGAGCAAGGCCGACGGCCAGGGCGTAGCGGAAAGAGCCAGTGCCAGGACCAACACCACCAGGATGGCCAGCTCGAGCTTCCGCAGCCGTGAGGTGCGACGTCGTGGAACCTTCGGTCGCGGTGGCACTTGAGCCGTTTCGGCTTTCCCTGCACTGGCTTGAATCGAATCCAAAGGCCCCATCACACACTCCCCCAGTCGGCGCATCCCTGGACCCATGCTAAGGCGGGGAGCCGTTGGATGGGATCAGGACAGCGGCCGTGCCGCCGAGAGCAGGACGCCCTCACCGCCGTCGAACGTCACCGTATGAAAACCCGGGCCACGCGCGACCTCACGAAACCCCCATTTCCGGTGCAGTGCCAATGAGGCCTGGTTGCGGGCGTTCACTACGTACCAAGCGTCGCCGGCCTGCTGCCAAATCCATTGGAGCCTTGCTTCGGTAAGCTCCTGGGCCAGCCCTCGTCGTCGGAAATCCGGCAGGACGGTGATGCCGGCCAGATAATGACCGGCGGGCGCCGATCCGTCCGGGAAATCCCATTGGTGCGTTTTGGCCCAACCCACGACGGCGGAGCCTCCGCCCGCCGGTACGTCCGGAGGCATCCCGGCCACAAGAACCAAACGCCCGGGATCAGCGATGGCGCTGCCGATCCTCAGCCCGAACGCCCGGGCGGCGGCGGGCGCGGTCCGGCCAGCGGCCAGCTCCACCGCGACGATGCCGGGAACGTCCACCTCGGTGGCGGTCCGGATCAGGAAACCCATAGCGTGAGTCTACTTCCGTCACCGACAATGCCCGCCAACGGCCGTGACGATGGTGGAGCCGGCCATACCGTGCCAGAGTGTAAGGGGTTCCCTACTGCTGCCCTCGCCAGCCACGCACGAAAGAAGACCATGACAGAGCAAACAATCGCCCCGCTGGACGGCGTCCGGGTCCTGGAGCTCGGCAACTACATCGCGGCTCCTACCGCGGGCCGGCTCCTTGCCGACTTCGGCGCCGAAGTCATCAAGGTGGAACGTCCGGGAACCGGTGACGAATTGCGCAACTGGCGGCTCCACAAGGGCACCACCTCCATGCTCTACCGGACGCTGAACCGGAACAAGAAGTCAGTGGTCCTCGATCTCCGCACGGATGCCGGCAAACAGGCGGTCCTGGAGCTCGTGGCGAAGTGCGACATCCTGTTGGAAAACTTTCGTCCCGGCACCTTGGAAAAGTGGGGCCTCGGCCCGGAAGTCCTGAACGAGGCAAACCCCGAGCTCATCGTCACCCGTATCTCCGCCTTCGGGCAGACGGGGCCACTGTCCGGACGGCCCGGTTTTGCCGCCGTCGCCGAAGCCTACGGCGGGTTCCGCAACCTGGTGGGCGACCCGGACCGCGCACCGGTGCGCGTCGGCGTCTCCATTGGAGACTCGATCGCGGGACTGTACGCCGCCTTCGGCTCCGTCATGAGCCTCTTCCAACGCGAAGCACGACGCCGGGACCCGGGTTCCGGCGTTCCCCTCACCGAACGCGTCATTGACGTTGCCCTGCATGAGGCCATGTTTTCGATGATGGAATCACTGATTCCGGATTACCAGGCCTACGGCGTGGACCGTCAGCGCGTGGGTGGGCGGATGGAAGGCATTGCCCCCTCCAACGCGTACGTGTGCGGGGACGGCGCGAGCATCGTGGTGGCCGGCAACGGTGATTCGATCTTCCAGCGGTACATGCAGACCATCGGACGCCCGGACCTGGCCGAACGCCCGGATTTGCAGGGCAATGCCGGGCGCTGGACCCAGCGTGAAGAGCTCGATCAGGCAATTGGCGAATGGACGGCCACGCTGCCTGCCGCCGAAGCCCTGGCCGTGCTGGAAGCCGCCGGCGTCCCCGCGGGACCCATCTACACAGCGGCGGACATCAGCGACGACAGCCAGTACGCGGCACGGAACATGATCCAGAAATTCGATGTTTCCACGGGCGAGGAGACCATCCCCGGCGTTGGGTTCCCCGGGATTGTGCCGGTCATCGGCGGTCAATCCCTGCCTATCCGCAACCTCGGGCCGGACCTCGGTGAGAACACCCAGGAGATCCTCGGTGGCCTGCTGGGCATGAGCGCGGGCCAAATCGATGCCGCATCCGGCCGTGAGGAAGCAGTCCGCTCATGAACCACGTCGAGAACCCCCTTGCCGGAACACTGGGCCAGGCCATCCTTCGGGACGTCACTCTGCGCGACGGCTTGCAACTCACGGGCAAGCTCCTGACGGCTGAGCAGAAGATCGAAACCGTCCGGGAGTTGCTGCGCCTGGGCGTGCCCGCCATTGAACTCGGCTCCATGGCCCGCGCCGACCTGGTTCCCACCATGGCCAACACCTTGGAAGTCGTCCAGGCGCTTACGCCGGAGGAACTGGAGAAGTGCTGGATCTGGGTAGCCACCCCCGGCCACGTGGCGAAGGCATCGGCTGCGGGGGCGCGGAACTTCCAGTACTGCCTGTCCGCCTCGGATTCCCACAACAAGGCGAACATCGGCCGCACCACGGATCAGAGCCTGGCGGCCCTGCCCGAGGCCGTCGAATACGCACGCGCCGTGAACGGGCAGATCCAGCTGTGCATCGCAACATCTTTTACCTGCCCGTTTGAGGGCAACATTTCCGAAGAACGCATACTCTCGATTGCCAATGATCCCCGCGCCGAGGGCACCACGGACATTGTCATCTGCGATACCTTGGGCCAGGCGGTTCCTGCCCAGGTTGCCGGACTGGTGGCACGTGTGCGGGACGAATCCCCTGCCCGCCGGATCGTCTATCACGGCCACGACACCTGGGGTTTGGGCGTGGCAAATACCCTCGCAGCCATCCAGGCAGGAGCTGCCATGGTGGACGGCGCTTTGGGGGGTCTTGGCGGCTGCCCCTTTGCCCCGGGTGCCAGCGGCAACACTTCCAGCGAGGACATCCTGTTCGCGACCCGCCCGGACTGGCTGACCCCGGGGATCTTTGGCGAACTCGTGGTGCTGTCGGAGACCTTGCTGGCGGAGCTTGATGAGCCGAACCGCTCCAAGTCAGCGCAGGGCGCACGATCCAAGGCCGACGCTTTCGACTGGGTGGTGCGCTCCTAGCTGTGCCGCCCGGCCCCGCCCAGGGCCATGAGTTCCAGCCGTCTGAGGGTTTCGCGGTTCCGGACTGCAATAACGGGATCACGCAGCTTCTTGGGCACCATCTTGCCCGGTCCACGCACGGCATCCTCGGCAATGGAAACCCTGCATTGCGAGTCTCCAACGTCTTCCAAGGTGATGCGCACTGTGGCTTCGCCCAGGGGCCAGCCCCTCGCGAGAAGCTCCAGCATCCGCCCGGGTTCGACGGCGGTCACGCGGGTGCTGTCGTCGATGAGGAACGGCCAGGAGCCCACGGAGTGACGAAGCCCGGACCCCTTCTCCGGCCAATGGTCGTCAACGGAACGGATTCTTGAGGCGCCAACCACCCACCCGGAATACAGCCAGCCCTCCTGGACAACCTTCCAAACATCTGCGGCAGGGGTTTTGAACAGCTGCGTCACGGTAGACATGTGAACCTTTCTGCGCGCGTACGGATGGTGCAGTGGACACTAAGCTAAGCATGCTTAGTGTTTTATGGCCAGTGACCTCCAGCGGTCACGATGACGGCTTGCTGGCCTTGCCGTCCAACCAGAGCATGTCCGACTCGTCCCGGTGACTTCCCTCGGATCCCACGTGCCGGCTGTCGATCTGCGCTCCCTTCTTGATGACATGCACCAAGGCCATTCCGTGGCCGCGGCCGAGGCCGTAGTCCGCCTTAAGCCATTCAAGGATGGTGCCCGCCTTCACCGAGGGGTCGCTGAAGCCTTTGGTTTCCGCGATCTCGACCAATTGCCGCGGCGTGAGGCCTGTTTTGTCCTCAATGGCGTCGAGGTAAGCCTGGAATGACATGGATACCGCCTTTCATGGCAACTCCTTGGGCGGAGTTGAAAGCTGTGCGTCAGCGACATCGTACCCGCGCCCCCAGCGACACCTACACTGATCGCATGGTGTGCCAAAAAGGGCGTGTCCTCGCCGGGTTTCTGGTCCTGGCGGCGATGATGCCTGCCCTGTCCGCCTGCGACTCCGGTGCCGCCTCCCCGCAGCCCTCGGCGAGCACCAGCGCCGGAGCCATCGCCGTGGAAGTCAACCAGTCCCGTGACCAGTACGGCAAGCAAGCCATCCAGATCCAGTTCACCAACACCACGGCCACGCCCCTGACAGTGACCTCTGCCCGGCTTCGTTCGCCCCTCTATGAGGAAGAGATTCTCTGGCAGCGACCCGAAAGCGGCCTCGAACTGCCCCCGGGACAGCCCAAAGCTGTGCCCACAGCACTGCCTGCGGCGGCCTGCGGAGCAGCACAAGACACCTCCGAGCCGCCGACCGGAGCAACCTTGGAGTACTCCGAACCCGGCAAGGAAGCCACGAAGGAAACCACTGAGGCCACCGACCCCTTCGGAGTGCTGACCAGAAACGCAACCGAACTCTGCATCGCAACTGAAGCTGCCGCCGTCGCCACCATGGTGCTGGACCCCGAACTGAAGGTGGCAACGGACGGACGGGACGCCGTCGTGCGACTCATCATCACTCCAACCGCGCGGGGCGGGGGGTCGCAAAGCCTCACCATCGAATCGATCGACGAGACTACGTTGCTGGCGCAGTCCCCCGGTAACCCCTGGCCCACGAACGTCACCGTGGGCACGGACAAACAGGAACTGCCCCTGACCATCCGCCCGGCACGCTGCGACCCCCATGCCGTCGCCGAAGACAAGGTGGGCACGCTCCTGCCACTCAGGATCAGGCTCGGAGGACGGCAGGGCCTGATAAAGGTCCCGGCATCAAATGACCTGCGTGGTCGCATCTACGACTTTGTCACCGCCGCCTGCGCACCTGCAGGCTAAGAGCCTTATCCGAGTGTTGCGAGGGCGCGGGGAGCGCACTCCACCGTGACCTTGACGTTGGCCTCCACGCTCTTCACCTCGCCATCCATTTGGTAAGGAAGCGGCTTGAGGGTGGTGAATTCGTAGTTGCTCACGCTGGGCTGGTCCCCCAGGCCCTGGGTGGTGGCCTTCAAGGCAGTCAGGAGCACGCGCCACTTGGCCATGTGCGGGAAGGTGATGACCTCGAACTTGCCGTCCGACGGGTGCCCGTCGGCTTCACTCAACGTGGCGTATTTGGCCATCTCGTGGATGTTCGCAAAGACCAGGCTGTCGAACTTGCGGCGTTTTCCGTCGGCCAAACGGATGGCGAACGGCTCGAATTTGGAGAAGGTCTGTATGACAGTGACCATTTCCTTGAGTGCGCCTTTGCTGCCCTTTTCCAGTTCCGTGGCAACCACCGGGGTCAAACCGAAGCCGATGTACGAATGCGCATATTCAAGGGGTTCGTCACCTTTTTGCCCTGTGTGGATGCGGAGAAGGTCGATGTTGTGGACATGCCCCTCGGCAATGGCCTCTTCCAAGGGCTTGGTGGCCATGATCCGGCTGTGGTCATTCGCGTTGCCTGCCGCCCGGACAGCACATACTGCCTTGGGGTTACCAGCCTGCATGACGCCATTGACGACCTCGTTGTAGCCGCCGTCGCCGCTCACCGAGACCACGAGGACGTCCCCGCCCTTGGCTGCCGCTTCCCTCGCCAGATCCACGGCGTGGCCGGCGTGCTCCGTCGGCTGGAGGGTGATCTCGGGCTGATAGGTGAGGAGTTCCTTCAGCTTCTTCTGCAACTGCTGCGCGAGCTCCGGCGCATCCCCCGTGCTGTTGGGATTGAAAATGATAACGATCGACTCAAAGGTCCGGGCAGAATCCACGATGTACTCCTGATTCATTGCGAGGTCCCTTATTCAGGCGGTTGTATCCCTCGGAGGTTCCAATAGTATTCGCAACCTGTGGGGGTTTCGGATATACAGCGAACGTGAAACCATGAAAATGGGTTCCCAGATGTGAACCTTTGTCGATCAGCTGGATGCGGCGTGGTGCTGCGGCAGCAGCGGGGAAATCCCATGGACTCACGCCAGACAGCACGACTACTCGTCCTTGAGCATGAGATCACCCTTGACGATTTATGGGCTTGGTACTGGGCAAATGGCGGGAATGCCATGCTTTGGGACTTTGACGCCTACCTTTTCGGGATCTTGGAACGCGATCCCTTCGACCTCAGAATCCTCAGCTGGGCCATGGAAGACCTGGAAGCCCGCTCACTCCTCTAACTGTCCTCAGACTGTGTTGCTCCCGCTTTCCGCTGCGCTTCGATCAGGTGCCGGGTGGAGTGCGCAACAAAGGGATGTCCGCATCTCATCCGGCCATCCAGTTCCTTGAGCTGGTCGAGGTACCGTTCCGGCGTGAACCCGGGGATCCACCACACGCATTTGCGCAGGATCCACACCACCGCACCCACGTCAAAGAACTCCATGCGGCACCGGGCCGTCCTGAGGTCCGTCACGGTAAGCCCGGCGGCTTCTGCTGCCGCAACCTCGGCCTGCGGGTCGCGGCCCTTCCGCTGCTCGGGCAGCGGTCCCAGGAAATATTCGATGAGTTCAAAGGCCGACGCCGGCCCAACGTGCTGGGCGAAATAGTGGCCGCCGGGGACCAGGACGCGGTGGATCTCATTCCAGTCCGGGCTGACGGGGTGCCGGGCAGTGACCAGTTCGAACGACCCGTCAGGGAAAGGCAGCGCATCGCCGGCTGTTGGCTCCACGATCTGCACGCCCCGCGGTCCCAACAAGGCCCGGGCGCGGGCGGCGTTGGGTGGCCATGCCTCGGTGGCTGTCATCCTTTCGGGAAAGCTGCGGGCCTCTGACAACACTTCTCCGCCACCGGTATCCAGGTCCAGGGCGCTTCGGACCTGGGCCAGGCGGTCTGCCTGCAACGCGGCGAACCCCCAGGGCGGGCGCTCTTCAGTGGCGCGCTTATCCAGCCATCCGAACCCCCAGCCATCCACGTCGGCTTCCGTGGCCTCCGCAATCAGGGTTTCGAAGTCCCTCATCATTTCTCCAACTCCGCCGGCAAGCCGGCACTCCCGCATTCGTCCATTTCGCCCGGGTTCCGCGGGCCCCATGCCCAACGCTACCGGGAGCCGGCGCCCGTTCCGCCGGTAGGGTTGCACCATGGGGTCAGTACTGGAAGCCGAAGGCTTGCTTGTGGGATATGCCGGAGCTCCAGTGTGTGGAGAGGTATCCGCTTCGGTGGCTGCCGGCGAAGTCCTCGGAATCGTGGGGGTGAACGGTGCCGGGAAGTCGACGGTAGCCAGGACCATCGCAGGTCGCCAGGCTCCCCTGGCCGGAGACGTGAGAGTCCACGGCCTCCTCATCGATCCCGACGCGGTGCCGTTCCGTCGGCAGGTAGCGGCCGTTTTCGACGACGACCTGTTCTTCCCCTCGCTCACGGTCAGGGAGCACCTGCTCCTCGTTGCCCGCGGCCATTCCGTAGCCGACCCTGAAGGGCGGGTGGAAGAAGAACTCGGGTTCTTCGGACTTCTTGGCAGAGCCGACGCGATCCCGGATGCCCTCTCTTCCGGGCAACGACGCAGGCTCCTCCTCGCAGCAGGCCTGATCCGTCCATCCTCGCTGCTGATCCTTGACGAGCCGGAACAGCGCCTCGATCCGATGATGCGGGTGGCACTCGGGGTGCGCATCGCTGAACACGCCCGGAACGGCGGTGCCGTGGTGCTGGTGACCCACGATCCGGAGCTGTTGCTCGCCACGGCCTCTTCCTGCCTGGTCATCGACCATGAAGTCCGCGAGCTGGAGCCCGAGCGGGGAGCGTCGATCATTGCCGGGTCCTGAGTTGCTGACAGTTGATGGTTCGACGGCGGACCGTCACCTCGCCGCGGAGATCGTCCGTTTCACCCGCAGCACCACCCGGCGTTACAAGCGCAGCCGGATTTCGTTGAGTGAACGCTTCGTCGACGCGTACAGCTGGGGACTTGGCATTGCCGTTTCGCTGACCATCGCGGCCTCGTTCGTACTGGCCCTCCGCAACGAGATCGCCGACCGCAGTTCCGCGGGCAGCAGCATCATCGGGGAACAGTGGCTTGTCCTCCCCGAGTCCGTGCTGTGGACGACCGTGACGTACGCCTTCCTGCTGATCGTGGCCAACCTCGCCCGGAAGCTCGGTCCTGTCACGGTGGGTGGACCTGAGAGCACCTGGTGGCTGTCCCTCCCCATCGACCGCCGCCCCATGGTCCTGCCCCCGTTCCTGCGCAAAGTGGTCCTCACCGCAGCCGGCCTGGCCGTGGTCTTCCTGCCATTCAGCATGGTCACCGCTGTTGACCGCACGCCGATCGGGCATCTTCTTGCATCAGTCACCTTTGCAGCGGCCGGGGTCATCGCCGTGGCGTTAGCGGCCTTCCAGCAGCTCGGCATGGTCCGACCCCGGCTTGGCCGCGCGATGACCATGGTCGTGCTCCTTGCCTGCACGGTCCTTCCTGCGCTCCCTGAATCTCCCTGGCCGGCAGCGCTGGCCGGAGCCACCGCCGTCGTACTTCTGGTCCTTGCGGGTCCGCGCACGGGTGAGGTGCGCAGCGAGGAGCTGATCCGCGGCGGGGCGGTGGCCGGGCATGCCGGAGCTTCCCTGTTCATGATGGATTCCAACGAGGTACTGCGTGCGCTGGGCGCCGGTCGGAAAACGGTCGACGGCGGCAGGGCAGCGGGCTTCTTCGCCCGCCCGGCCGGAGGTCCGCTTCGGGCGCTGATCCGGGCGGATGTTGTGGCATTCCTCAGGCTGAATCCGCCCCTGCTATCTTCTTTGCTGTGGCTGGTGGCCTGCGTCGCCATGCTGTTGGTCGAAGGCGGCCTGCCCGAATTCGCGCAGTTGGGCATCATCGTCATCGCCGGCTGCGCCACGGCTTCCGGCATGGGCGGCGTGGCCCGCAAGGCGGCACTGGTGCCCGAACTCGATGCGTTGCTCCCCCTCCACCCGGCGCTGGTCCGCAGCAGCCGTGCCCTCATGCCGTGCCTGGCCATGGCCGTGTGGATGGCCGCCCTCAGTGGACTCCTGGTTCTTTTGGGCGCTTCCGATCCTGCCCTGATTGCGGTAGGTGCCCTGGCAGGAATCGGGATGGGTGCGGGATCGCTCCGTTCCGCCACCAAGGCCGCGCCGGACTGGTCGGCTCCCCCGGTGGACACGCCCTTCGGCCCCGTTCCACGCGCCCAGCTGGGTTCCCTGATGCGCGGACTCGACGTGACCATCCTGGCCATGGTTCCGCTGCTGGTAGGGCTCTATCTTGGCTACACTCCGTGGGCCGTGGGTATGGTCCAGGCCCTGTTCAGTGCGGGCATCGTCATGGTTGCAGTGCTGTCCAGACCCAAGCGGGCGTGAGGGCCGGGGCGCTACAGGAGCAAGGTCGGGCCCTGTCAACAGAGGTAGGTGTTACTCACCATGCCCGCAATATGTTTGAGTAGCACGCCGTCCGTGTCGCAGGTTTTGAAACTTTTTTTGAAATTTTTTTGGCCCTGCTGGTCTACGGGAGCGCAGGTGATTTTCCTGAGTGAGGCCAGTGCCAGATTCATGACGCCGAAATTGCAAAGATCATCCCCTAGGGCACTAAATACATAATTGTTACGCGATTTGATGAAACTTGTAGATTCAAACACCTGCACCCTAATCCTTCTCTGGACCAATAACGGGGTTGACCGGCACAACTTCGTAGGCAATGCTCCTTCTTGGCTGCAAAATGTCATTCGGCCGAAGACAAACAGCCCTCTCAAGTGATCCAGAAGAATCTATTCGCATGATATTGAAAGGAGCATTTCCATGTCGGCATCAATTACGCGAGTTAAGCGTGATATCAGCCCAGCCGCGGCCAAGGCGGCCAAGGTCGGCGGCGTGACGGCTGCCCTGTTCGCAACCTTGTCCGTGGTGAAGCAGTTCGTGGCCTGGTAAACCGCAGCAAGTGAACCCGGAGGGGGCCACAATGGATCCACTTAGCACCCAGCCACGCTGGCGCAGTGCTTTCGCTGTGGCCCTTACCGGATGCCATGCCACGTATATCAACGAATTCCGTCGCAGATCCAGCCGCCTTCAAGGTGTCCTTGACGACCTTGGGTTCCGCTTCAGCCTGGGCGCCAGCAAAGCCGTAGTGACGGCAGGACAGGCTGCAACATTGCTTGTCATAGTGATTGGCCTTGTATGGACAGCACCCCACGCCGGCCTGTCCCCTTTGGGTATTCCGCTCAACGCTCCGGACCTGACCACAATAGCCGGCGCCATGCTGGCATTGGGGCTTTTACAGGCGAGGCGTCGCTTCCGGCGGGCTCACCGGCAGTGGACTACCGTATCGGGAGCGCTGGGATGCGGCATGCGCGCCGGGCTGGCCATCCCGGACATCGGCTTGGCTTTGATGCTGGCAGTCCAGAACCTCCACTGGGGCAGCCTGATCAATGTACTGGCAACCCTTGGCTTGGCTGGAGCCACGGTTGCCCTGCTTCCAAACGGCAGATCGTGGGTCTGGACGCCCGGAATCATTGCAGCAGCAGCGGCGTCAGGGAGCGTCATCATGCTCATAGCCCAATCTCCTGCGCTCATCATTTTCTCCGGCGGCAAAGACCAGTACGCGATTGACTTGGCAGTTACCCTGGCCTCGATGGTCCTTACGGCATCAGGAACCCCTCTTTTGTTCACCGGAATTGCCCATAATTGTGCGTTCAAGTCACGGGGATTATTCCTGGATATGGGCATAAAGGCTGGCGGTATAGTACTTCTGGCTTCACTAGCACTCATAATTGGTGAAAATACGCCCTGGCCCGGAGTTGCGCCTTTTGTATCCATTGCTGTGTTCTTCCTGGGAATGATACTTTTCAGGTCAGGCTTCGTGCGGACGTCGTCACTTGAGACTCTCGGATTTGGGTTGTTCGTTTTCCGCACTGTCCCGGGGAAAGCAAGGGCACTGTTACCCAGAAGCCTGTTTACCAATGCCGTGCTTGTACTGCCTGCCTTGGCGTGTCTCATCGCAACTCTGCTCTTCCACGGAAATCCGCAGTCGGCTTTGCTCCTGGCCGCTCTGGCCGTCTTTGAAATCGCCGCTGATGCCCTAATCATCCAGCGGAAGACAGCGGTCCTGCCGGCGTCGCGTATCGCCGAACTGTCCCAACGCTCAAGGGCAGGCCTGGGCGCAGCTCTGTGCGGCGGGATGGCTGTCGTGCTTTCCGGGGTCCTGGGAGGCATCATTCCCGGAGCGGCAGAGCCAGCATGGCTGGCCGCCGTCGCTGGCGCCTTGGTGATAGTAGCCGCGCTGCTCTTCGGCGTTCTTATGGCAGATACACCATCGTGGTTACGCGACCTGACGGCAACAGAAACAGAGGAACCATGAAGTCCCTGACGAGCGTTGAACACGCCTTCGGAAGCAAAGTCATCTTCGCCAGCACGAAGATCGACTTGCCGGAAAGAGGCGTGGTGGCCCTCCGTGGGAGCAACGGGAGCGGAAAGACGACTCTGCTGAAACTGCTCGGCGGCGTGATCCATTCATCCTGCGGAACTGTCCGCGACTGGCGGAACAGGTTCAACGCGGTCTATCTCGACACGGAATACCTGACGCTCGACTACCTCACAGCGAGCGAATTGCTTGACATGATCAGGCCCCTCACCGGACCCATCCCAGACAACGGGCTCCTCACCGATGGGATGCTGGCTACCAAGGTCAGTGATCTTTCACTTGGCCAGCGCCAACGACTCGTCCTTACAGCGGCATTGGCCTTCCAGCACACGGATGTTGTCTTGCTTGACGAACCCCTTAATGGGCTGGACCGGGATGGTTCCAAAGCGGCCCGCAGTGCCCTCCTGGCCGCGGGCCAAGATCGTCTTCTCATCCTGGCCACCCATGAAGAGGACCGATGGACGGACTACGATCTCACCATCGGGCAGGACCGCAAGGTGAGGTTGTCCGAGGCTGGAGTCGCAGCTTGAACGCATCCCAGCTGCCTGCGCGGCCCTCGGGCTTCCGATTTTTCTACAGTTCGATAAGCGGGCTCTTCCCGTCTTTTGCCAAGGATCTGGTCCCGCCAGTCATTACGGTGGTGGCGGGCGGATTATTTGCATCGCTGTTTACCTGGAAGCCCGTTACTGATGGAACCGCCCTCACGGCCTACGAAATTTTTGCCCACAATTTCTCCTTGGCATTGGTCGCCCTCCTCCTGACGCAATACGGTGCGAGGATCATGATGCTTGCCAACGGCTTCTATCTGGGGATGGGCTTGGTGGGAAGTGTCGCCTCGGCAGGCCTGGGGCAGACCGTTGCACTCACACTGGTCCACGTCCCGCTCGAGATCGTTGCGTGGGTGATGACAATCCAGGGTGCTCGCCTGTTCTGGCCGACGCTGGTCGCAGTCCTCAGGAAGGAAGGCATTCGGACGAAGTTCCTCCCAGCGTTAATGCGCACCATCGCCGCCTTCACCGTGTTTTACGTTCTGGCCGCCGTGGCCGAATGGGCTGAGTACGCACTACTGAAAAGGTAATCGATGACCCCGAGCTACCCCTCCCCGTCCCACGAATCCCTTCAGGCTCCTGGAGCACCCAAGATCAACGCCGTCTGGATAATCTGCCTGCTTCTCGCCTACACCGCGGCGGCGCAATACGCGGCAGGCCCCAGGCTTGAACAACTGGTCAGCGAGAATGCCCAATACAACCAGTTCTCCAGCCAGGAAGTACTGCTCACTTTCATGCGCGTAGGCGTACTTCTTTGGAGCATGGTGGCATCTTTCCTCCAGGCCCTTGCACTGCGGCTGATCTACAAGTTCATTGTCGGGGTCGAGGTGCCAACACTGCGCACAAGCTGGCTCTGGGTGCTGCTGGGCCAGATACCGTTCATGCTGACGACGCTTTTCGTGGGTCTGTTTCTTGAACCGGCAGCGACGCTGATGCTGGGACAAACTTGGCTGAGAATTCTGTTCGGGGCCATCGCCGCCGCACTCTACGCAGTGCTTGCCCGCAGAGTATTCGGGGCTCCCAACGGCCGCCTCGCCGTACTCTTCGTCATCTCCTCAATTATCAATTCCGTACTGCTGGTGGCGGGGACTGCATAGCGACATCCGTGCTCCGAGGACCGATATGAAGTAGCTACAGGAGCACGCTGCCCTCGATGCAGGTGGTCGATTCCCCACCGATCCAGATCACGTCATCCTCGGCAGAGACATGGATGCGTCCGGCCCTGCCAAGGACCGTTCCTTGGGCCGCGACATACTCCGCTGGTGCACGCCCGGTACCGATCAGCCACTGGGCCGCTCCCGCGTTGAAGCTGCCCGTTACGGGGTCTTCCACCATGGCGTCACCCGGAACGAACGTGCGGACTTCGAAATCGGCAGCTGCACCTGGCTCATGCGGGCCGATCACGCCAACCTTGAGGTCGCCCATCGCAGCAAAATCAGGTTCAAGGGCCAGCACCTGTTCGGCTGATTCAAGGAGCACGCCGATCCATTCCGGGCCGTTGACCAGCCACGACACATCCAGAAGCGAAGCCTCGGGAAGGCTCAGCCCTGCAGCCAGTTGGGCGCGTTCAGTCTCGCTTACCGGACCGAAACGCGTCAGCGGCGGAGCGGCGAAAGCCAGCCGTCCGGCGTCGTGCTTCACCCGGACCAGGCCGGCGCCGCATTCCTGAACCACAACGCCATCCGCCTTTGGCACTCCCCCGGACTGCAGCCAGGTGTGCGCGGACCCCAAGGTGGGATGCCCCGCGAACGGGAACTCCTCGCTGCTGGTAAAAATCCGCACCCTGTAGTCCGCTGCGGGATCCGTCGGCGGAAGGAGGAACGTGGTCTCGGAGAGGTTGGTCCAGTTGGCGAAATGCTGCATTGCCTCCGTGCTGAGGCCCTCGGCGTCCACCACGACGGCGAGGGGGTTTCCCCGGTACGGCTGGTCGGAGAAGACGTCCACTTGATGGAACGGACGGGTGCGCAAAGCTTCTGAAGTCACCCAGGAAGGCTATCACCGGGGTGCTGGCGGCCATGACCTGCGTCTGCAAAACTACGATCATGGCAGAGAACAAGACCCAGCCCACGGACGTGTCGGTCGAGGAATTCCTGGCGGCCGTCGAGCACCCTACCCGGCGTGCGGACGGCGTTGAGCTGCTGGAGATGATGCGCGAAGCCACCGGCCATGAAGCTGTCATGTGGGGTCCCACGATTGTCGGGTTCGGCAGCTACCACTACAAGTACCAGACCGGCCGCGAAGGCGACGCCCCCGCCGTCGGGTTCTCGCCGCGAAAAGCGAACCTGGTGTTGTACGGCGTCACGGAAGGACCCGCCGCCGACAGGCTCCTCCCTGAGCTTGGCAAGCACAAGACGAGCACGGCCTGCCTGTACCTCAACAAGCTGGACGACGTGGATCGGGACGTGCTGGCAGAGATGATCCGCGCCGGCTACAAACACGTGATGACGGAGCACCACACGCCTTAGCCGTTCCGGCGAGGTGGCAGTTGATGACAGTTCCAGGCATCAGTATTGGCATTAAGTGTCACTTCGGTGCACAGAAAAACCCCCGCCACCGGAATCCGGTAGCGGGGGCCTTCCTTGCAGTCAGAGACTACTTGCTTGCAACGACCTCGAGGTCGATGACAGCGGAAACGTCCTCGTGCAGGCGAACGTTGGCCTGGTACGAACCGACAGACTTGATGTGGTTCGGCAGTTCAACGTTGCGCTTGTCGATGGCGCCGAGGCCAGCGGCCTCAACAGCAGCAGCGACGTCGGCCGGCTTGACGGTACCGAAGAGACGACCGGACTCGCCGGCCTTCACCTCGAGCTTGACCTTCTTGGAGGACAGAGCCTGGGCCTGTGCCTGTGCAGCTTCAACGGAAGCGTGGGCACGAGCAGCGCGGGCAGCCTTGATGGACTCAACCTGCTTCTCGCCACCCTTCGACCAGGTCAGGGCGAAACCGCGGGGCAGCAGGAAGTTACGTGCGTAACCGTCCTTGACCTCGACAACGTCGCCAGCAGCACCGAGACCGGTTACTTCGTGGGTCAGAATGAGCTTTGCCATGTTAGTTAATCCCTTCCCTTAGCCGCGGCCAGCGCCGGAGTAAGGCAGCAGAGCAACTTCGCGGGCGTTCTTGATTGCCTGGGCGATCTTGCGCTGTTCCTGAACGGTAACGCCAGTAACGCGACGAGCGCGGATCTTTCCGCGGTCGGAGATGAACTTGCGCAGCAGTGCTACGTCCTTGTAGTCGATGACAGTGATGTCAGCGGCCTTCAAGGGGTTGGACTTTGGTTTGGGCTTACGGAGTTCAGCCTTAGCCATCGTGGAGCTCCTTTTCTATGGAGCCCGTGGATATTGATCCACGGGATGGTGGTGTTCGACGGCGGTGATCGCCAAGGTGCCTAGCGGCAGTCCCGGCGGGTGTCCGGCGTCGGACTTTTATTTGGTGTTTAGAAGGGAGGTTCGGAATCCGGGCCGTTGCCCCAGCCGCCAGCGTTGCTGACACCGGGCGTAGCCCAAGGGTCATCCTGCTGTTGTGCGGGCTGGTTGCCGCCCCAGCTTCCACCGGAGTTGCCGCCGCCCTGGTTTCCACCAGGAGCGCCACCTCCAAAGCCACCGGAGTTACCGCCGCCGAAGCCACCCTGTCCACCGCCGGAGCGCTGGGTACGGTTGACCTTGGCATTTGCGTAACGCAGGCTGGGGCCGATTTCGTCGACCTCAAGCTCGATAACGGTGCGCTTTTCGCCTTCTTTTGTTTCGTAGGAACGGCTCTTCAAGCGGCCGGAAACGATCACGCGCATGCCCTTGGTGAGGGACTCGGCTACGTTCTCGGCTGCTTCGCGCCATACCGATGCACGGAGGAACAGGGTTTCCCCGTCCTTCCATTCATTGGACTGGCGGTCAAAGGTCCGGGGAGTAGAAGCGATGGTGAAGTTCGCTACTGCTGAGCCAGACGGGGTGAACCGCAGCTCCGGGTCATTGGTGAGATTACCAATGACCGTAATAGTGGTTTCGCCTGCCATCTACTGCCTCCTTGTTCGTTCCTGCGGTGTAAAGATTTTGAAGGGGCTGATTACTCAGCAACGACCTTCTGGTCTTCGGGGCGGATGATCTTGGTGCGCATGATCGTCTCGTTGAGAGACAGCTGGCGATCAAGTTCCTTGGCGGTAGCCGGCGCAGCGGTGAAGTTCACCACGGCGTAGATACCTTCGGACTTCTTTTTGATGTCGTATGCCAGACGGCGACGGCCCCAGATGTCAACCTTTTCGATGGTTCCACCATCGGTGGTGATGACATTAAGGAACTTCTGAAGCGACGACTCTACGGTACGCTCTTCGACCTCGGGGTCGATGATTACCATCAATTCGTAAGGACGCATATGTGAACCCACCTCCTTTGGGCTAAGCGGTTACGGTATTTCCGTAACAGGAGGTTCATTTGCGATGCTGTGCACCGCTCCCCCGCCGAAGATTCGGAAGGAGGGCGTAACACAGACTTCAATATCTTAGTGCATCTCCTGCACTCAAAGCTATTCGGGCGGATCCCGGCCCGGAACGGGGCACTTGGCGTATGTGGATAAATCCGCCTGGGTCGGCGTCATGCCGCATGGCCCAACGACAAAACCCCTGGAAGATCGTGGATCTTCCAGGGGTTTCTTTGTGCGCGGAGGGGGACTTGAACCCCCACCCCCTTTCGAGGACTAGCACCTCAAGCTAGCGCGTCTGCCATTCCGCCACCCGCGCAAGGTGATCAGGAGAAAGCAACTTTCGTTTTTCTCCTTGACAGCGACAAAGACAGTAACACGAACATGTCCGATTCGTGGATTCCTGGCACCTTGAGGACGTCCCGTTAGAGTGGCGCCATGGATGCCACACCGTTGAACAACCTGGTCCTGACCGTTGTTTTTGCCGCGATAGCCCTCTACGCCCTGTACTTCGTGGTCCGCGCTGGAGTGAGGGACGGCATCCTCCAGGCGAAGAAGATCTCCCAGGACTCCACCTCACGGGAACAACCGTGACCAGCGGCGGGCAAGTGAAAAGCGTCAGGGTCCGACGCAGCAGATTGCGCTTCGTCGCCATGATGGTTGCCGGCGCGTCGACGTTCCTCGCAACGGGGCTGGCAGGGAGCTGGGTGGACGCGCCCGCCGTGGGCTGGGCGACGGCAGCACTGGTCTATGTAGCGTGGGTCTGGCTGGTGATCGCCCGGATGGACCCTGGTCAAACACAGCAGCACGCAACGTCCGAGGACCCTTCCCGCGGAGTCACCGATCTCCTGATCCTCATCGCGAACCTTGCCAGTATTGCCGCGGCCGTGGCGGTGATCGTCAACTCCCACACGGAAGGCACCGGATCACGCCTGTCTTCGGGGGCTCTGGCACTTGCCTGCGTCGCGCTGTCCTGGATGCTGGTTCAAACCCTCTTCACGCTTCGCTACGCGGAGCTCTATTACAGCCCTGCAGAAGATGCCGGAGGTGAGGTGGGCGGAATCAGCTTCAACCAGGAACGGCCACCCCAGTACACGGACTTTGCTTACCTGGCCACGAGCCTGGGCATGACCTACCAGGTGTCCGACACCAACCTCGGCAACCACCGGATCCGGGCGGAAGCCTTGAAACACAGCCTGCTCTCCTACCTGTTTGGCACGGTGATCCTTGCCGTCACCATCAACCTGGTGATCGGCCTGGCCCAGTAGCCCACGCAGCCGCGTAGCCCAAGCAGCCGCTCATCATGGCGGGCCAAAACGAAACGGGGCAGCCGCCGTCGAACACCGACGGCAACTGCCCCGCATCAGAAAGAAACTTACGCCGCCGGTCCGGAACCGACCGCGGAAGGTTCGGCTGAAGCGGCATCCTGGTGCGGGCTGCCACCGTTCCTGCGGTAGCGGAACACTCCGATGCCCACCACCACAGCGGCGAGGCCCAGCGACAGGAACAGCGACTCGCGGGTGGACTCGAGGATGACCATGCCGATGATGAGCGCAACGATGCTGCCGATGGCGATCCAGGTGAGGTACGGGAAGAACCACATTTTGAGCTCGAGCTCCTTGGCTGCAGCACCCATGCGCCTGCGCAGGATGAGCTGGGAAGTCGCAATGACCAGCCACACGAACAGGGCGATCGCGCCCGAGGTGTTCACCAGGAAAAGGAACACCGTGTCCGGCGCGATGTAGTTCAAGCCAACCGTGATGAAACCAACCACCGTGGAAGCAAGGACGGCTGCTGCGGGGACACCGCGCTTGGAAATCTTCATCCACGACTTGGGAGCATCGCCGCGCCGGGAGAGCGAGAAGAGCATGCGGCTGGCGGTGTAGAGCCCTGAATTCAGGCAGGACAGCACCGAGGTGAGGACCACGATGTCCATGATGGTGCCGGCGCCCGGGATGCCATAAAGCTCGATGACGGCGACGTAGGGGCTCTTGGCGACGGACGCGTCGTTCCACGGCAGGAGTGTGACAACAATGGCGATGGAGCCGATGTAGAAGATCAGGATGCGCCACACTGTGGACTTCACGGCCTTCTTGACGGCGTCTACGGGGTTCTCGGATTCACCCGCAGCGATGGTCGCGATTTCGGCACCGAAGAAGGAGAAGACCACGACGAGGATGCCCGCCAACACTGCGCCGGGACCGTTGGGCATGAAGCCGCCCTGGTCCAGCAGATTGGCGACACCCGGGGCGGATACACCGGGCATGAGACCGAGAATTGCTGCGATGCCTGCAAGGAGGAAGATCACGATCGCCGCAACCTTGATCGAAGCGAACCAGAATTCGAACTCGCCGTAGGACTTGACTGATCCGAGGTTGGTCAGCGTCAGGAGAACCATGAGAACCAACGCCCAGATCCACTGATCGACGCCGGGAACCCAGCGGTGCATGATGGCGGCACCCGCCGTTGCCTCGATGCCGAGGACGATGATCCAAAACCAGGCATAAAGCCAGCCAATACTGAACCCTGCCCAGCGGCCAAGGGCCTTGTCTGCGTATGTGGAAAACGAACCCGTCTCCGGGTTGGCGGCCGCCATCTCACCAAGCATGCGCATGACGAGGATGACAACCAGGCCGGCGGCCAGATAGGCCACGAGGATGCCGGGTCCGGCCTGCTGGATAGCAGCACCGGAGCCAACAAACAGACCTGCTCCGATGACGCCCGCAATGGCGATCATGGAGAGGTGGCGGGGTTTCAGTGACTTTGAAAGCTGTTGGTCAGCGTGCATGGATCGGCGCCGTCCTTTGGGTTTGAGTTGGGCCATGAGTGGTGTGCCACGGGCCACACGACTTTCCCACACTAGCCAGCACCAGAGGGCGGATTGCTGTGCAATTGGACATTTTGACACCTCCAAAAAAGGGAGACTGCACAAAATGTATTTTCACAGGCAACATAAGTTTCCTTATGAAAACATTCGAAATATGCGCGAAACGAGTGTTTGAGGCTTTCGGCTAGACCGACGTCCGGAAGAACAGTTCCGTCACCGCCGCAAGATGATGCGGATCCTGCACGCCGCACAGCTCACGCGCCGAGTGCATCGACAGCAGCGGGATACCGACGTCCACGGTGCGGATCCCCAGGCGCGTGGCAGTCAACGGGCCGATGGTCGATCCGCAGGGAAGATCGTTGTTGGAGACGTACTCCTGGTAGGGCACGTTCGCCTCGGCGCACATCCTGGCCCACAGCGCAGCTCCCGCGGCATCGGTGGCGTAGCGCTGGTTGGCATTGATCTTCAGGAGGGGACCACCGTTAAGAACCGGCTTGTTCGCCGGGTCATGCTTCTCGGCGTAGTTCGGATGGACAGCGTGGCCGGCGTCCGCGGAAACACAGAACGACGCCGCCACGGCCTGCCGCCGCTGGGTCACCGAGGCTCCCAATCCATCAGAGATGCGCACCAGCATGTCCTCAAGGATGGGACCGCAAGCGCCCGAGCGCGAATTGGAGCCGATCTCCTCGTGATCGAACGCTGCAAGAACAGCGATCGGGCCGTCCTCCGGGGACGAGGAAGCGTGGGCAATCAAGGCCACCAACCCCGCGTGAGTGGAGGAAAGGTTGTCCATGCGGCCGGAGGCGAAGAACTCGCCCTTGGCCCCGAAAACCGCAGGAGCCTGCGTGTCCGCCACGACGACGTCGTATCCGCCGATTTCGGAGGCATCCACCGAGGTGCCCTCGACGCCGGCGGCCAGCAGTCCCAGAAGGTCCTCGCCCACGGGATCGCCCTGGCCAAAGATCGGGTTCATGTGCTGCTGCTTTGACAGGTGCAGACCGTTGTCATTGACGCCCCGGTCAAGGTGGATGGCCAACTGGGGAAAACGCAGCAGCGGTCCTGTTGAGGTGAGGTGCTCGGTGCCGTCGCGCATGACCAGCCGGCCGGCGAGCTGCAGTTCGCGATCCAGCCACGAGTTGAGGAGCGGGCCACCGTAGACCTCGACTCCCGCCTGGAGCCAGCCGAACTTGCCGGTGGTGGGTTTCGGCTTCAATTTGAAGGACGGTGAATCTGTGTGTGCACCCAGGATGTTGAATCCGGTAGTGGGTCCGGCATTGGTGGGGGTAACCCAGGCGATCAACGCGCCGTCACGAATGACATAGAACTTTCCCGCTCCACCGTCCCACGGCTGCCGCTCGTCCAATCCAGTGAAACCGGCCTCGTCAAGGCGGCGCGCGGCCTCGTGCACTGCGTGGAAACTCGACGGCGACGCCGAGACGTACACGCCGAGATCCTGGATATGGTCAACTGCTGCGGAAGCGTTTGAAGGCATGCTCCCGAGTCTAGCCGCATGGATTCAACCGCCTGTCCGGACCACCTGGCACCCTGCCCCGGACAGCTGCGGGGTCAGATGGTAACGTTCAGGGCGGCCGTATAGCCGCCGGCAACCGAGCCGGAAATAGTCGCCAACTGGTATATGCCCCCATCGTCACCAAAGACGTTGTCAGAGGACAGGGTGGTTTTCGGGAAGCTTCGGGCACTGTTTTCGTAACCGGCGGTCGCGTACACGGTCTTGCAGGCGCTCTCAGTCAAGGCTATCTGCGACACCGCCAGCACCTGGCCCGCCTTGGTTGCGTTGCTCATCGACTCAAATACCTCAAAGTGAATATGAGGCCAGCGGCCCATGTAGGCGCCGGGAAAGACCGTACTGAAAGTGAGCTGGCCATTTTCATCCGATTCCTGGACACCCCGCAGGTAGTTCTCGTCTTCCAGGCCGGAATCGTAGAGCGAATACTTGCCGTTTTGGTCGCAATGCCAAACATACACAGCCGCGCCCGCCAGGGGAGAGCACCCGTTGGCGTTATCCAGAAGCGTCAAGGTGACAGTGAGCGGCACGCCCGCGGCCTTCGTACTGGACGCTCCGAAACTGGATCTGATGTCCCGTCGCACAACTCCCGAAGCCTCCAGGACGTTGGGTCCGTTTGAGCCGTCGCCCGGGTAGGGCCCCAGCGTTTCCTCCGGGATTTCCGCTCCGCATTCGGCCAAGGCGCGGGTCACCGTACTGGTGGCCTCCGCCGACGATGAGGTGGCCGCCGTCGTGCCTTGCGATGGGGTGACGGTACCGGTGGAGGTTCCCGACGGCGTCGCGCCGCCGCCTTGCGTCCCCGGCGTGCAGGCGGCGAGGGCGGCAACGGTTCCCGTCCCGAGAAGAACGCCCAAGGTCCGCCGCCGGCTCAGGAGCGTGGAGAGGTCGAACTCCAGTCCCTTGTCGTGGTTCGGGTGCGGCTGTTGAGGAGATGTCATGCCTCCATCAAAGCTGCAGTCACTGTGAGTTGTACATGGGGAATCTGTGTCAGGACTGTGACCGGTGAAGACTCCGAAATAGTGACATGCGTGCATAATAAGCATTTCGATATGCTTGTAATGCTCGTCACGTCGTGGCACGATGGCTTGCAACAGCAACTGACGGAAGGTCCCCTGCCATGAACATCCAACTGAAACCGGTGCGGAAGCTTCGCATCCACTGGCCCATTTCGGTAGAGACGATGACCCAGCTCGCCGACGGCCAGCTTCAGGCCCTTGAGTCCGACGCCGGTATCGCCTCGTTGCTGGACGCGCTGACATCAACCCCGGAGCTGGGCGGGTTCGGGAACTACCACCATGTCTTCGAATCCTCGGCCGGCTTTGAGGGATTCACAGTGGCAGAAGGAGCCAATCCCACCCTGGGCAGGGTAGGCCAGCGGACCATCTCACCCACTTTTGTCTTCACGACTTACTTTGACGACTCCCTTGACGACGCCGCCGTCCAACAGCTCGTCCAGACGATCGTCGACATTCACCCATGGGAGGTTCCCGTGATCGAGGTTTCGGGACCCCTCAGCGTCTCAAGCAGTGTTATGGACTCCCGCACCGAAATGCGGGTGGCATCATGAGCGCCTCAGTCTGGGAAGAGGTTGCACCACTCCTCCGCAACAGGACCTTCACGGATCTCACCCACGCCTTCCACCCCGGCCAACCGCACTTTTCGGCCTTTCCCGACGAGACACGGGAAGCCCTTTTCGACATGGAAAAGGGCGACGGATTCACTGCCCACAGGTATTCGATTGTGGGCCAGTGGGGCACGCACGTGGATCCGCCGTCGCATTTTGTCCGGGGAGGCCGGACGCTGGACCAGATACCTGTGGAGGACATGATGCTTCCCCTGGTTGTCCTGGACATCAGCCACCGTGTCCGAACCGATGCGGACGCAACCCCCACCCTTGACGATGTAAGGCAATGGGAAGCACGCAACGGGGCCGTCCCAAACGGGGCGTTCGTTGCCCTTCGGACCGGCTGGAGCAAACACTGGCCGGACGCATCGGCAATGGCCAACAGGGATGACGACGGCATCAGCCACACACCCGGGTGGTCACAGGAGGTGCTTCGGTATCTGGTCGAGGAGCGCTCCGTTGCTGCCGTAGGCCACGAGCAGACCGACACGGATCCCGGCATGGCTACCTCACGGCAGGACTTCAGCCTGGAAACGTACGTCCTGGCCCAGGACCGCTGGCAGATCGAGCTGCTGGCCAACCTGGATGAACTACCGGAATCCGGCGCCATGCTGATGGCCACGTGGGCAAAGCCCTTGGAGGGCAGCGGTTTTCCGGCACGGGTGTTCGCCATTCACTGACGCCGTACCGGTCCGGCGCCCGGGGCTGACTAGAATCAATCCATGTCAAAGACCTCCAGCATGGGCCGCGGCATGATGGCCTTACTCACCGTTGGGGCGCGTCACGCGGAAGGATTCGACGGCGGTACGGTGGCTGACATTGCAGCCCACCTGGACAAGGACCGCAGCCAGGTCTCTCGCAGCCTCAAAGGTGCACAGCTGGAAGGTTTCCTCACAAGGACCGAGCAGCGCGAGTATTGCCTGGACTGGTCCTTCCTGACGGACGCGCAGCTGGTCACCGAACAGCGGCTCAAGACTGACGGCTTGACCGCATTGGAGGGTCTGGCATCCGAAACCAACGAAGCCTGCTTCCTGGGTGTGCTGAGCGGAAACAGTACTGTCACCATCGGCGAGCAGGTGCCTGAAAGCGCCAATCTGGTGGGTTCGTGGCTCGGCCGGCCCTACCCCGCCTACTGCAGCGACGCCGGCCAGGCGCTCTTGTGGGATGCGCCGAACTCAGACGTCCGGAAGATCTTTGACGGAGTCGAGTTCGTGAAGCACGGGCCCAATACGCCTGTGTCCGTTGACGATTTCCTGGAGCGGTTGGCCAAGGCAAGGGAACGCGGCTACTCGATCGTGGACGAGGAAGCCGAACCGGGCCTCTACTCCCTGTCCGCGCCCGTCCGGGACTTCAAAGGCGAAGTCGCTGCTGCATTGCAGATTGTCGGCCCGAAATCACGTTTGGAACCCCAGCGCGAAGCCTTCGCCACGGCTCTTGGTTCGTGGCGGGACTGGCTTGAGTCTTCAGTTGGAGGACAGTCAGGTCAATCCTGAGGTTGGGCCGCGCTGCCGAGCCGGTTGGAAGCGGAGTGAAGCGCCGCTGCAATGTGTGGAGCCGCTTTCTCCAGATCAGCGCGGCTTCCCAGGACGCTGAGTGCGGCAATAATGCGGGCTCCGCCTGCCCGGACCGGTACTGCCAGCTCCCAGACGCCGTGCTCGAATTCCTCCGCAGCCAGGACATACCCCTGTGGCTTGTCCTTGTCCATGAGGGTGGCCACCTCCGCTGCGGAATGCGCCGCGGCGGGGCCGCCAACGCCAATGAAGTTGGCCTCGCGGAGCAGACCCTCAAGCTCCTTTCCCGAATGGTCCCACAGCAAGGCCCGGCCGGCGCCCGTGCACCACACAGGGGTCACCATGCCGGGCTTGGCGAAGCCGCCAAGGACGGAGTTGTTGGCGGAAGAACGCAGCAGGAGCACCCGGACGCCGTCGCGCACTGAGAGCCTGGAGCGCAATCCATAAGAGGACACCAGCTCCTCAAGCTCGGGTCCGGATTGCTGGACCCAGCCTCCGTTCAGGGAGGCTGCCAGGGTGAAGAACCGCGGCCCTGTGCGGAAAGGACCCCGATCCACGCGTTCCAGCAGCCCAAGATCACACAGTTCCTGCGCCAATCGTGAGACCCGGCTTTGTTCCATATCCAGCTCCGCAGCCAACTGCGAGACTCCCAGAAGTTGGCGTCCCTGCTTTTCGCGGTCCGTGACCAGCCGGATCAGGCGAAGGCCCTGCGCCAACGACGAAGCCTCTGTTGACACATCCACGAATCAGGCTCCTTCCACCAAGCGCTCACGCCATTCTCACACGTTGGCGCAGACCCTGAGGATCCTGGCATCCTTGGCCCACACCGTGTACAAATCTGCGAGAATTCCGGCGTTGGCTGCTTCAAGCTCTCCCGAAGTGATTTCGGACCGGTCCTGGCGCCCGAACAGGACCACTTCGTCCCCGGGCAGGACCTCCGGAACGGATGTCACATCAACCACCATTGAGTTCATGGAAATCACGTCGACGATGGGCACGCGTCGGCCGCGGACCAGGACATCGCCGCGATGGTCGGCGCTTCGACGGCCGAGTGCGCGTCGATACCCATCGCCATAGCCCACAGTGACTGTTGCCAAACGGGATTCTGTCGCCAGGGTATGGGTCAGCCCATAGCCCACCTTGCTTCCCGCGGAATAGGTGTTCACCGAGCCGATGCGTGCCTTGAAGGTCAGGCAGCGGCTGAATCCGGGCTGCGCGGGTTCCGTGTCACCGTAGAGGACGGCCCCGGTCCGTACCATGTCCATCCACGACGCCCGGACGTTCAGGGTTGAAAATGAGTTCGCCGCGTGGAGGAGCACTTCGCTGCGGGGCACTTGCGCGGCTTGGAGGATAGCTTCGGACTCGGCCCTGAAACGCCGCAGCGATTCTTCTATGTTCTTCACGTCATCGCAGGGAAAATGCGTCATGATGCCGGCGGGTTGAAGCCAAGGCTGGCTCAGGATCCCGACTGCGCAGGCCCTGCCGCGGGAAGAAGACACGTCAAGGCTGTGGCGGCTGATACCCGACGAGTTAATGTCCAGGTGCACCCGTAATTTCCGGCCCGTTTCCTCGGCGATCCCGCTCATGGCCAAGGCACTCTGCGGATCAGAGACGAGTTCTTCGATGGAGAAGTCCATGCCCGCCCTGACTTCCTGCGGGGCCGCTGCTCGAACGCGGAGCAGTTTTCCATGAAAACCATGTCTCCGCGCCAGCTCTGCTTCATGATTCGACCCCACCCCTATGTAGGGAACGTCCTGACGAACCAGGAACGGCAGCAACATGTCAGCCCCGTGGCCGTAGGCGTCGGATTTGATCACGGCACACAGCAAGGCCCGGCCTTCCAGGAGTTGCCTCATGGATCGGACGTTGCCATCAAAGGCGTCACCGTCAACTTCCAACCAACTGGAAAACTTCCCGGCCGGTTCCGTGGACTGGGTTGTTTGGGCCATCCTGCCCTCCCCCTTTCAAGACAGTCAGGCGGCGGGGCAATATTGCCCTGCCGCCTGACGTGGCAACCTGGATCAGACCGACTGCTTTACTTTCACAGTCCGGCCGTATCGGAAGTGGAAATACAGGTAGCAGGCAGCCACAAAGGGGATACCGAAGTAGAGGGCAGCCACCTGCGCGGGATCGGACGCAATGCCCACCAGTGAGAGCAGGCACAGTCCGAAGGCCAGGATCGGAACTACAGGGAAGAACGGTGCCTTATAGGCAAGGTCAGCCACCCGTCCCCCGTTGCGGACAAAGGCCCGGCGATGGAAGAAATGCGAGGCGGTGATGGACATCCATACCCCGACGACGGCGAAGCCGGCTACGGAGACGAGGGCCAGGTACACGGTCTCCGGAGCAGCCACGCTGCTGATCAGGGACGCCAGCCCTCCCACCATGCTGACGGACAGGGCAAGGAGTGGGATGCCCCGGCGGGTGAGGCGCTTGAGCGCCTTGGGAGCGTGCCCTTCGTCTGCAAGGGAGTAGAGCATGCGGGCACAGGAGAACAGGCCGCTGTTTCCGGCGGACAGGAGGGCGGTGATGATGACGAAGTTCATGATGTCCGCCGCGAAGGGAATGCCTACGGACGAGAAAACAGTGACGAACGGGCTCTCATCCAGTCCCACCTGGTCATAAGGAACGGTTGCGGCGATGACGGCGATTGCCCCCACGAAGAAGATCAGGAGGCGGATGACCGTGCTGCGCATGGCCTTGGGGATGTTCCGTGCCGGATCCTTGGTTTCGCCTGCCGCCACGCCAATCAATTCCGAGCCGGAGAAGGCGTAGAAGACGGCCAGGGCTGTCACCAGGACGCCGGAAAAGCCGTTGGGAAACAGGCCGCCTGAGGTATTGAAGTTCTCGAACAGGAACGGGTGGTGGTCGTTGTCCGAGAGTGGATGGAATCCGAAGAGGGCCGCCCCGCCGAACACGATCAGTGCGATGATCGCTCCGACTTTGATGATGGAGAACCAGAATTCAGATTCGCCAAAGAACTTGGACGAGAGCGCATTGAAGCCGAAGAGCATGGCAGCGAACACCAGGCACCACACCCATACCTCGACACCCGGGAACCACCGCTGCATGAGCAGGCCCGAGGCCGTGAACTCCGAACCGATCGCCACCGCCCAGCACAGCCAGTAGAGCCAGGCGGTGGTGAAGCCGGTAGCCGGACCAATTGAACGGGAAGCGTAGATGTGGAAGGCACCCGAGACCGGGTAGGCAATGGCGAGCTCGCCAAGGCAGGCCATCACCAGGTAGACCACGAAGGCTCCCACCAGGTAGGCGATGACTGCGCCCAGGGGGCCTGCCTGGGAGATGGTGTAGCCCGAGCTGAGGAACAAGCCTGAGCCGATGACACCTCCCATGGCAATCATGATGAGGTGACGCGGACCCATGGAACGGCGAAGGCCTGTTTCCAAAGGCGCCGGAGGGGCGTCAGCCGGGTGGTCCAGTTTCAGGGGGGTTGATGATTCCATGACTCGTCTCCGATAAGTGAAAGATGCGATCGGGACGCCTGGGACTTCCTGCGCGGGGGAGCCGGAGGCGCGCTTGTAGTGACGAAGGTAACACAGAATCGGCTCAAATAGTCATTAAAAACATTTATGAATGTCTATAACGCACATCTTGTGAAGAAAGTGGGCCCGGGCCGGGCCCACCGCATCAATAGTCCGGGTTGCTCGGCACCACCAGTCCGGTCTCGTAGGCGTAGACAACCACCTGCACGCGATCCCGCAGCTGCAGCTTGCTCAGGATCCGGCGGACGTGCGTCTTGACAGTGGCCTCCGAGAGGAAGAACTTATGGGCGATCTCCGCATTGGACAGACCCTCGGCGATGGTCGTGAGGATTTCGGTTTCGCGCGGCGTGAGTTCACCAAGCAAGGGATCCCGGTGGGGTGCGGGCGAATGGCCCGGCACTGCACCGCCCCGGACATACGTCTCCAGGAGCCGCTGCGTTACACGCGGGGCGACGACGGCGTCGCCGCTCGCCACGAGCCGCACCGCATGGACGAGCTCCACGGGCGCAACATCCTTGAGGAGGAAGGCAGAGGCTCCGGCCTGCAAACCGGTGAAGGCGTACTCATCGAGGTCGAACGTGGTCAGGATGATGACCCGCGCTTCCGAACCTGAATCGGAGATACGCCGCGTTGCCTCGATCCCGTCCATGGTGGGCATTCGGACGTCCATCAGCACCACGTCAGGTTGCAAGGCTTCGACCTGGCGGACGGCTTCAGCGCCATCGGACGCCTCGCCCACTACATGGAAGTCTTCTTCGCCTTCCAGAATGAGCCGGAAGCCCATCCTGAGCAGCGGCTGGTCGTCCACGAGCAGCACTTTGATGTCATTGGTCATGATTCCCCCTTGTCGCCGTTCCAGTGGAGGTCGGCGTGGACCGCCCAACCGCCTCTTTTGCCTGGACCGGCAGTAACGATTCCAGCATAGATTCCAGCGCGTTCATTCATCCCGGCAATGCCCAGCCCTGTGCCCAGGCTGCCAATCGATTCGCTGCCACCGTCCCTGGTTCCGCGTCCGTCGTCGAGGACATCAATGGTGACCACATCGCCGTCGCGGGCCACCTGGACGTCCACCCGGCTCAACGAGCGACCGTAACGCAACACGTTGGTCAGGGATTCCTGCACGATCCTGTAGACGGTGAGCTCGAACGCCGGGTCAGCCGGCAATGCCGGCCCGGTGTGCGCATAGTGCAGTGGCAGGCCGGCCGTGCGGAAGCCCTCCAGGAGCTTGGCCAGGTTGTACCCGGACTCAAGCGGCGTGAGCGGGGCCGGCCGGCCTGAATCATCACGTAGAACCCCCAGAACACGCCGCATATCCGCCAGGGCGGTGCGTCCGGTCCGCGAGAGTTCGCCAAGCACCTCGCCGGCACGTTCCGGATCCTTCTTGACCACAACTGCCGCACCATCCGAAAGACTGATCATGACCGTCAAAGAGTGGGCGACGACGTCGTGCATTTCGCGGGCGATGCGGTTGCGTTCGGTGACCTTGCCCAGCCGCGTGGTCCGGGCGGCCCAGGCAGCGATCTCCGCTTCGTGTTCCCGTCGCTGGCGAACCGAAATGCCAATGCCCGTGGCCAGCAGGTTCGACAACATGATGGTGACCGCCGTGGCGATGTTGTTGATGAGGTGGAAATTCTCCGGGACGTCCTGAAGCGTGTCCATCTGGGCCGGGCTAGTCCACATGAACAGGTAAAGCAGGCTCAGGGGCAGGCTTGCGGCGATAAAGACCGCAAACGTGATCCCGCGCTTCCGGAGGGAAGCCACCGCATAAAGGGCGAACCACAGGCCCGCCGAAACGTTGGAGCCCCAAGGGTTCAGGATGGTCGCCGAGATTTCCAGCAGGGCCACGGCCAGGACCACCTGGAGCGGGAACTGCCTCCTGAAGACCAGTGCCAAGGCAATAAGGAGCAGTATGGCCACCACGAGCCATTTGCCCTCACCGATCGAGGCGACGATGGTGGGCAACGCCAACAACACGTAGCAAAGCACCACCACGGCGTCCATGGCACGGGGACGCGTGAAGAAGTACCGCCGGATCCTGCCCCGTCGGCGTTGGGCAATTTCAGCGAAGGACGCGTCGGCCACGGCGGCCGGCGCGTCCTTCATCTGTGGAGCTTCAGTCATGAATTGAGCCTAGAGGGCACGTCGGCCTAGACGTCGCGCTTCTTGATCACGATGATGGCCGGAATCAGGAAGACCAGCACGTAGCCCAGGAAGATCAACCCACCCTGCCACGGGTCGATGACGCCGTCGGTGTGACCGATGGAAAGGAACCTGCCACCAGCCTCGCTGGGAATGTACTGCGGCACGTACTTCCAGAAGTCGCCCGGCACCAGTGAAAGGAAGCCGGACGCGATCGACAGTACGAAGAACAATGCGACAAGTACGGTCACGCCACCGGCCGAGTTGCGCAGGAGGGTTCCCAACGAAAGACCGATCAAAGCTACGCCGGCAACATACAGGCCACCGGTGAAGATGCTGTACAAGACACCGTCAGTGGACCACGTCAGATCAATATCCAGGCCCTGGAAGACGGGCATGGCGATGAGGAATGTCAATACGGCGGCAATGGTGGTGATGACGTAGGAGAGGACCACCAGAAGCAGCGCCTTGGCCGCGAAGGCCGGAATGCGCTTGGGAACTGCGTTCATGGTTGAACGGATCATGCCGGTGGCGTACTCGGACGAAATGAAGAGCACAGCCAGCGAGCCAAGGACCAAGGTGCCGATCTGGATGCCGGCATTGGGCAGGTTGTAGAGGTCGAATCCGGACCCCGGCGGGAAGGATTTCGTCAGCATCTCGCCGGTGACGGGCTGGCCGGCATCCTTGGCCTGCTTGATCATCTGATCAAGGAAGGTGAAGCGGATCAAAACGGCAAGGGCACCCACGCCCACTGTGGCAATAAGAGTCACAGCGAGCAGGATCACGGTGGACGTCAGTGAGCGGAGCTTGATCCACTCCGACTTGACTACTCCCCCAAAAGTAACGCCGCGGACCCCGGCCGATGCGTGGGCCGGTGCTTTGGTGCGGTTTTCAGTCATGGTGCTCATTGTCCTTACTTTCCTTCCGGGGCGGCAGAGACAGGCTCACCGGACATATGGGATTGGTACTCCACTTCGTCCTTGGTGAGATTGAAGTAGGCATCTTCCAGCGAGGAAACCTGCGGCGTCAGTTCGTAGACCAGCACGTTGTTGTCCAGGGCAACCTGGGCGATCTCACGCGGTTGCAGACCCACCACTTCCAGGGTCTCCGTCTGGCTCTGGTCCACCCGGACACCGTCTCCCACAAGCAAGGCCGACAGCTGGCTGGCAGCCGAGGTACGAACCAACGTTTTGGCCTGCTGGGCTCCGGCTATGATGTCCTGCACAGGAGCATCCGCGATGATCCTGCCCCGGCCGATCACAATCAGGTGGTCGGCGGTCTGCGCCATTTCGCTCATCAAGTGCGACGAAAGGAAAACGGTCTTGCCCTGGCTGGCCAGGTACTTGACCAGATTGCGCACCCACAGCACGCCTTCAGGATCGAGTCCGTTGACGGGCTCGTCGAGGATGAGGGTCTGAGGGTCACCGAGGAGTGCGGCCGCAATGCCGAGGCGCTGGCCCATACCCAGCGAGAACCCCCCGGCCTTCTTCTTCGCCACGGCGCCGAGCCCGGTCATCTCAATGACCTCGTGAACGCGGGCGGTAGGAATGCTGTGCGTTGCAGCCATGGCCAGCAGGTGGTTGTAGGCACTGCGGCTGGTGTGGACAGCCTTGGCATCCAGCAAGGCACCTACCTGGTGCAGGGGAGCCTTGTGCTGCGCATAGTGCAGGCCGTTGACCGTGACGTCGCCCGATGTGGGAGAGTCAAGCCCCATGATCATGCGCATCGTGGTGGACTTGCCGGCACCGTTCGGGCCCAGGAAGCCCGTCACCCGTCCAGCCTGGACAGTGAAACTGACACCGCCGACGGCAGTTTTTTGGCCGTAGACCTTAGTCAGGCCCTTTGCTTCGATCATGGAAGCGTTCCCCTCCTCGGAGCACATAAATGTGCAGGTGAGTTTTGAATGTACTCACCACGCTACTCAGGGAGGCCGCCCAAATCGCCTGTCTCAGGGATGATTCAGGGTTCAGTCAGGGTAGTCCTACCGGATGACCCCGGTCAGTCCGCTTCAGTCAGCCACCGGAAGCGACGAGTACACGCGCAGGACGCGAGGCTTCACCGTGAAGGTAGCCGAGCGGACTCCAGGCGTAGGTTCACCGTCGACGGCCAGCACCAACGGCTGCCCAATGGCTTCGACGGTAATCTCTGTAGCCTCGGCAAGGTGGGTGACCTTCGAGGCCGACACGGTGCCGGTAACGACGGCCCACAGCAAACGCGCACGTGCGAATGGTTCGTCCGCCGTGATCATGCGGAGGTCGAACACACCATCATCAAGCACAGGACGGCGGATGGGCGCATGGTCGCTGGGATAGAACCTTCCCCTGCCCATGTAGAGAATCCAGAGCTTGTGCTTTTGTCCGTTCACCGTGAGCGTGGTGGGGGAATTCACGCCGAAGGTCCGGAGCGATGCCACCACACTGGCGAGCGGCTTGCCCATGGCCGGCTGCAGGCGCTCACGCCGCCTGACCAGATTGGGGTACACGCCCACACTCGCCGTATTCAGCATGGCCAGCTCCGAGGTCTCCGGCTTCTCAGCAAGGCCGCGCTGGACAACAACATGCCCCAGGTCCACGGACGCTGCGAAACCATTGGTCAAGGCGTCCAGGACATCCTCGATCGAGCGGGCGCCGAGATCGCGCGCAAAGTGGTTCAGCGTCCCTCCCGGCAGAACCGCCAGAGGCAGTGAATGTTCGACGGCGGCAGCAGCCGCCGCTCCCACCGTTCCGTCGCCGCCCCATACGCCCAGCGCTACGGTTCCGGGCCGGGTTGCTGCGGCCTTGACCTCTTCGGCGACATCCTCCCCTTCGGAAATCTCTCGTATATAAGCCTTGGGGAATACTCGTCGCAGCAGTTCTCCGGTTTCGGGGGAGTAGGACCCGCCCAGGACGTTGACCGCGATACTCAGCCCCTCGCCGTCGTGAATTGCCGGAACCTCAGCGGGGGTGCGGCGGGGAGTCGGCTCCGCCGGGCGGGCAGGCCACCACTTACGCGTGAGAAATGCGGCGCCGGCACCCAAAGCCGAGCCAAAGACGACGTCGGATGGCCAGTGGGCACCCGTGTGCACCCGCGAGTAGGCCACCCCCACGGCGATGGGCGCCAATGCAACCCCTATCGCAGGCGAGACGATTCCTGCGCCCACCGCGAAGGCCACAGCGGACGCAGAGTGGCCGGATGGCATCGAAGAGCTTGTGGGCTGCGGATTCACGAACCGGAACAACGGCAGATGTTCAGGAAGCGGCCGCCTGCGGGGCAAAGCCCGCTTGAAAATGACGTTGGTAACGCCGGAAGCAACACCCAGTGCGAGCAAGCCATGGAGCGCCGCCCTGCGGGGTTTCCCTGGAACCGTCGCCATGATCCCGGCAATGCCGAACCACAGCTTGCCTTTCGTCGCCGCGGACGAAAGCCGCCGGAAGAAGACGTCATGGTCGCCCTGCGGTTGCCGGGAAACAGCCCGCACCAGGAAGTGGTCGAGTTTGACAACACGTTTGGGACCTTTGCCCACGAAGCCTCGCATCCCTTCACAGTATCGCCTGCCGGTACTGCAGGGCCGCCATGGCTACGATGAGTTGATGATTCGCGTCCTGACTCCCCGAAGGCAACCGGGCTGGAAGCTGCTTGCCCCTGGAATATTGCTGCTGTGTGCGTTTGTGGTTCCGGGAGTCATGATCCTGGCAGGACATGGCCAACCTGCCTTCAACAGCGTAGACACCTGGTGGCAGGCCTTCTCCTTTACGTTGCACTCTCCCTTCTGGGATGGCGTCAACGGGATCCTCAACTGGGTGGGCTACGTGGGGATGCTGTCGGCCCAGGGAGTGCTGGCCCTCGCCTTGGTGGCTTGGAAACGACCGGTGACGGCGTTATTCGTTGCGGGCTCCGGAATAGCCACACTGGCGCTCACCCAACTGGCCAAAGTCGTAGTAGGCCGGGAAAGGCCGGTAGGGGCCAAGGTTCTCACCGATACCGGTTCATACCCTTCCGGGCATGTATCCGCCACCACCGCCTTCCTGGTGGTTCTGGCTGTCCTCGCCGGCCGTTGGTGGATGACGACATTGGCCGCGTTGGGCATCATCGCCATGATGATCAGCCGGACATATCTCTCCGCGCACTGGCTGAGCGATGTGCTGGGCGGCGCCTGCCTGGCCGCCGGCTTGGTGCTCCTGGCGTGGTGGCGACTCCGGGACGTATGCATTCGGGAGAATGCTTTGACGGATGGCAGGACTATTTGGGCGGCAAGGGCTTCGCGACACCGGCAAGCAGGAGAGCCAGCAGAATAGGCGCCCCAATGGCCAGCAAGGCCAGGTGGATTCCTGTTTGGTCTCCCAAGTAGCCCAGCAGCGGCGGCCCTGCCAGGAAGGCAATGTAGCCGATGGTGGAAACTACGGAAACCCTGGCAGCGGCGTGTTTGGGATCATCGGCAGCCGCAGACATACCCATGGGGAAGGCCAGCGCCGCCCCAATGCCCCAGAGAGCCGCGCCGACTCCGGCCAAAACCACGTTGCCCGCAAATACGAACAGGGCCAGGCCCAAGGCGGCTGCGGCCATGCTGGCGCGGAGAACGGCTACCCGGCCAAACTTGTCGATCGCCTTGCCGCCCAGGAACCGCATGATGGTCATGGCCAGTACAAACAGGGCGAACAGCAAAGCGCCGGTGGACTCTGAAGCACCCAGCCCGTCCACCGCTGCCTTGGCGATCCAGTCATTGCCGGCACCCTCGGTGAGCGTGGCACCCAGGACCACGACGCCGATCAGCAGCGTCCTGCCATCCCGCCAAGCCGTGGGACCCTTGGCGGCCGACCCGCCGCCGTCGTGAATTTCCACCGCTTCATGCGGCAAAAAGTACTTGGGGACGGTCAGGGCCAACGCGACAGCGACGGCGGCGATGACCAGCAAGTGCTCGGGCAGGCCGACTCCCAGTTGGGACAACCCCGCACCGATCAGCGCGCCGAGGAAGGCCCCGCCGCTGAATGCTGCATGGAACTGCGGCATGATGGTCCGCTCGAGCCGGTGTTCGACGTCGGCGCCTTCAATGTTCTGGGCTACGTCCCACAGGCCAATGCCGATGCCGAAGAAGAAGAGCGCTATGGCTGTGGCCGGCACGGACGCGGCCATCAGGGAGAAAGCAATTGCCGCACCCGCGACTCCTGCCACGATGCCGGCCAACCGAACCGTGTTCGCCGTGCCGATCCGGCCCACCACCCAACCCGCAGACGGCAGCGCCAGCAACGAGCCAACCGCGGTGCAGAGCAAGAGCGTGCCCATCTGGCCGGACGTGAGGCTGAGCGCTTCGGTCACTGCCGGAATGCGGGCTGCCCAACTGGCGAAGACCAGACCGTTCATGCCGAAGATCAGGAACGTCGCCACTGCCGCGGCCCTGACGTTGGTGGTGCTTCTGGTGTTGGTGGTCATGCAATCACAACTTCCACGGAGAGTTTGTTGAGCTGGGCAAGGTCTTCGGGGTATGGTTCCAGGTCCGTCACGATGACGTCAACGCTGTCCATCGCGGCAACCAGGGCCCTGGCGCCGGCATTCCATTTGCTTCCCGCGGCAGCGACGATCACGCGCGACGCCGACTCCAGACCGGCACGCTTCACGGCCGCGTCATCGAGGTCGTGGGCCAGCAGGCCGTCTTTGAGATTGAGGGCGCAAGGGGTTACGACGGCGGTGTCGAACCTAAGCGAGCGGACGTTGGCTTCCGCCATGGGTCCCCTGAAAGACTGCTCACCCGGGGTGAACCGGCCACCTGGGAGGATGAGTTCAGGAGCCCGGCCCTCCGAGGATTGCGTGAGGGCTTGGACGCCGTGCAAGGACATGGGCATGACCGTGAGCTCTCGTGTGCTGAGCCGACGTGCAATTTCCGTGGCAGTGGATCCGCTGTCCAGCCACACGTGTTCGCGATCCCTGATGAGTCCATCCACGGCTTTGGCTATGCGGGCTTTGGCCTCGTGGTCCTCGAGTTCGCGCTGCCCGTAGCCGGGGTTCTCTCCACGGGCCAGGAGGCTGCGGGCACCCCCGTGCACTCGCTTGAGCACACCGTTGGCTGCCAGGATCTCGAGGTCGCGGCGGATGGTCGCCCCGGAAGCTCCGGTGGTTGAGACCAGTTCGTCGACGGTTACTTCTTCTTGTCCGCGCAGCAGTTCGGCGATGAGCCTGTGGCGGTCAGTGGTTCCCATGCCTCCACGGTAGCAGGGGTGTGCTCACTTAATCATGTGATGTGATCATTTGCGCACAATCGCTCGCTCACATCCCACACCCTTCAACCCAATCCTCCCTCACATCCCACGCCCTTCAACCCAACCCTCACCCACACCCCACGTCCTTCATACCAACGCTCGCTCACAACCCACTGCCTTCAACCCAACCCTCGCTCAGTGACCACCCGTTGGTGATCGGGTAGCGGCCAACTAGGAAGCCAGCTCAAGCTCTCGCGCCGGGACGTGAGCAAGCATCCGCACGAAAGGCGCGGGACGTGAGCAAGCGTCCACCCGAAAGGCCTGTTACGTGAATAAGCGTCCCCCCCCCCCCGAAAGGCGCGGAACGTGAACAAGCGTCCACCCGAAAGGCGCGGGACGTGAGCAAGCGTCCGGTGTCAGCGGGCGCGCTCTACCCGCTTTTCGTCCCACACGGGCTCTTCGGATTCGTACACCTTGCCGTCGGACCCGAAGATCAGGAAGCGGTCAAACGACTTGGCAAACCAGCGGTCGTGCGTGACGGCCAGGACGGTTCCCTCGAACGCGTCGATGGCACGCTCCAGGGCTTCGCCTGAGTGGAGGTCCAGGTTGTCCGTGGGCTCATCCAGCAGAAGGAGCGTGGCACCGGACAGCTGGAGCAGCAGGATCTGGAAACGTGCCTGCTGGCCACCGGACAAGGACTCGTATTTCTGCTCCGACTGACCCGCCAGGCCATAGGAATCCAAGGCTCCCGCCGCAGCTTCACGCGGAAGGCCCGAACGGTGTTCATCGCCGCGGTGCAGAATTTCCAGCAACGTCCGGCCCAGCAGATCCGGACGGACATGCGTCTGGGCGAAGAACCCGGGCCGGATGCGTGCCCCCAGTTTCACCGACCCTTCGTGCGGGACTTCCGCGATGACGACGTCGGACACCGGCAGGTGCTCGCGCTCCGGGTCGGTACCCCCGGTCGCGAGAAGACGCAGGAAGTGGCTCTTGCCCGAACCGTTGGAGCCCAGGACGCCCACCCGGTCCCCGAACCAGATCTCCGTGGAGAACGGCTTCATGAGCCCGGTCAGTTCCAGCTTCTCTGCAACGACGGCCCGCTTGGCGGTGCGGCCACCCTTGAGCCGCATCTTCACGTTCTGCTCGATGGGCAGGGCCTCCGGCGGCCCGGCCTCCAGGAACTTCGCAAGGCGGGTCTGCGCTGCCTGGTACCTGTTGGCCATGTCGGAGCGGAAAGCCGCCTTGTTCTTGTACATGTTGACGAGTTCCTTGAGCTTGATGTGCTCCTCGTCCCAGCGTTTGCGGAGTTCCTCGAACCGGGCGTTACGGTCTGCGCGCGCTTCGACGTAGGAGCCGAAACCTCCACCGTGGATCCAAGCGCCGGCACCGTTGATGCCCGGCTCCAGTGTCACGATACGGCCGGCGGCGTTGTTGAGAAGCTCGCGGTCGTGGCTGATGAAGAGCACGGTCTTCTTGGACTCGTTGAGCTTGCCTTCCAGCCATCGCTTGCCGGGCACGTCAAGGTAGTTGTCCGGTTCGTCCAGGAGCAGGAGCTCGTCCGGCCCGGCGAACAGCGCTTCCAACACCAGGCGCTTCTGCTCGCCGCCCGACAGCGTGGAAGCACGGCGGAACTGGGCTTTATCGAAGGAAATCCCCAAAGCGGCCATGCACACTTCGTCCCAGACGGTCTCGACGTCGTATCCGCCGGCATCGCCCCAGTCCACGATCGCCTGCGCGTACTTCATCTGCGTGGGTTCGTCGTCGTGCTCCATCATGGCCAATTCGGCTTCTTCCACCGCCTTGGCTGCTGCTGCGAGCCCGGCCTGCGCAGTGGAAACCAGGAGGTCGCGGACGGTGGATTCGTCGCGGACCTGGCCCACGAACTGCCGCATGATGCCCATGTTGCCCGAGCGGCCCACGGCACCTTCATCAGGAGTGAGGTCTCCGGCGATGATCTTGAACAGTGTGGTCTTGCCTGTTCCGTTGGGTCCGATCAGCGCCGTTTTGGTGCCGTCGGGGACCTTGAAGGTCACACCGTTAAGCAGCTGGGTGCCGTCGGAGAGGAAGTAGTCGATGCCGGAAACGTCAATATGGGCCACGTTTCAATCCTCCCACGCCGGGGTATTAACGCCCGACGGCGGCAATTGGCTTGGGCGTCGACGCAGCGCTACGGCTTTCGCCTGGCAAAGTCCGGAGCATGCTCGGGGCGCGGTCCAAAGGCGATCATGCGGGCGGGAAGCTTGGGAAAACCGCGCAGGTGCCGGGCCATCAGGACCAGGATCCTGGGTGGCTTGGGCTGTTTGCCGGCCATCACCCGGGCAAAGATGGCGCGATGCAGCACCCGCTGGAACGTCTGGACAATCACGGTGGGCAGCCAACGCCGCTTCTGGACGGCGGCGAGGTGGCCGTCGTCGAGTGTTCCACTGAGCAGCGGTGACGCAATAGAGCGCGCTGCCGCCACGGCGTCCTGCACCGCGAGGTTGATTCCCACGCCTCCGGCCGGGGACATGGCATGCGCGGCGTCGCCAATCAAGAGCAGGCCCGGCTGATGCCAGCGGGCCAAGCGGTTGAGCTTCACATCCAGCAGGTGAAGCTCGTCGACAGACCTGATGGTGTCTACGCGGTCGGCGAGGTCCGGCCGCAGCCGCGCAACCCTGGCCCGGAAGGCTTCCACGCCCTCAGCCCGGAGCTGGGGATCCAAGCCCTTCGCGGCCAGATAGGCGATCTGGTGGTAGTCCTTGCGGGTGAGGCTCAGCAGGACGTCGGAGCTGCCGAAACGCGGCGCTATGGATGCCACTGGCTCATCCTCGTCGGCCGTGCGGGGGAGCCGGAACCACCAGGTGTCGAACGGCACCGGGTATTCGTGGGGAGCCAGTCCGGCTCGCTGCCGCAGCACCGAACCCCGGCCATCGCACGCCACAGTCAGGGTGGCCATCAGTTCGCCGCTGTCCAGCGGGGAGCCGGTCAGCGGGTTCCTGGTCCGGTACGCCACACCCGTCACTGCCCCCGAAGAGTCCCGCAGCAGGTCCGTGACCTCGGTATTCATCCGCAGCGTAAAGGTGGGTTCCTGCCCGGCAGCTGCCACCAGGAAATTAAGCAGGTCCCACTGGGGAACCATCGCCACATAGTTGTAGGGCTCTTTAAGGAGTCCGAAATCGGCCAGCACCACCGAGCGACCCCCGGCAACAGGCAACCGGAAGTTCTCCAGCCGGCTCTGCGGCAGGGCCCTGAAGCCTTCTCCCAAACCCAACTCGTCCAGGAGCCGGACGGTGGACGCATGGACCGTGTCGCCCCTGAAATCCCGGAGGAAGTCGGCGTGTTTTTCCAAGACAGTGACTTGCACACCGGCCCGGGCAAGCAGCAGCCCCAGCATTATCCCGGCCGGACCTCCGCCGACCACCACACACTGGGTACTGCCTGTCATGGGTTCTCCTCCGGATCAGCCCGCCGCGGTCAGGAACGTTTTCAGCAACGGCCCACTGGTGGTGGCACCCAGTCCGCCGTCTTCAACAAACACGGCAACCGCCAGGTCCCCGTGGGTGGCAACAATCCACGCGTGGGTCTTGGGCGGGTTGTCATTACCGAATTCGGCGGTGCCCGTCTTTGCCCCGACCGGTGCACCCGGCACTGCGGCAAGGAAACCGGCGTGGCCCGAGGTTACTACCGCCCGCATCATGTCGGACAGGGCAGCCGATTCCTCCTTGGTGATCGGCTTGGTGGATGCCGGCGAGGCAGGCAGCGCGCTGGCCGTCGCGGAGTCCGGCGACGGCGTGGCGGAGCTGCTTTCCGTGGGAGCGGCCGTGGAGGTGGTGGCCGGCACGGCGTCGGCATTGAGCACCAGTTGCGGTGAGACGGGGGCACCGTTGGCCACCGAAGCTGCCATGACAGCGGCCGAGAGGGGCGAGAAGAGCACCTTGCCCTGGCCAATCATGGAAGCGGCGTGCTCCGTACCCTCAGCAGCACCGGGAACGGAACCCAGGAACGCGTCAGCACCGAGTTTGGGGGCTTCAACAGCCACACCAAGAGCCTGGGCCGCGGATTCCAACTGGTCCTGGCTGACGGTGTCACGGGCGTTGATGAAGGCAGTGTTGCAGGAGTGGGCAAACGCATCCCTCAGGGCAACTGAACCCAGCGAGCTTTCCGGATACCCCTCCGCGTTCTTGAAGGTCCGACCGTCAACAGTCAGCGTCGGCGGGCACTCGACCTTGGAATCGGGGGTTGCGCCGTTCCGGAACATCGCCAGGGAGTCAACAATCTTGAAGGTGGATCCTGGCGCGTACTGGCCCAGCATTGCAGTGTTGTAGCCGTTGCTCCCCGGCCCGGAGGCGGCGGCGAGCACGGCGCCCGTGGAGGGTCGAAGGGCAACTATGGCCGACGCCGGGCCAACGCCAGCAAGGGTTTCCTCGGCCAGTTGCTGCAGTTTCAGGTCAAGGGTTGTCTTGAGGGTTGTACCGGGAGCGGGGAGGGACGAAAAGAACACCTTGGTGCCGGGCGTTTCCCCTTCAGCTTTGGCCTCGGTGCTCGCAATGACCTCAACACCGTCCTTGCCGCGGAGCAGGGTGTCGTACTTCTGCTGCAGGCCGCCGGTTCCCGTGGTGTCACCGGCACGCAAGGCGCCGTTGGACTTTTCAATCTGCTCCGCGCTGGCCTGGCCAACGCTTCCGAGCAGTGCACGTGCAAAGGTCCGCGTTGGTGCGAGGGCCATCGAATCCAGGATGCTGGCACCACCGGGAATGGCCTTGATCTTGGCCTCCGTGATATCCGTCGTGTAAGCCCTGAGAACCAGTCCTTCCACAAATGCCTGCGGGCCGGACGCAGCAACCTGCTTGGCGTATTCCTCAACGTCCAAGCCCAGCAGGGCAGCCATCGCACGCGCTGAAGCATCCGCTTGTTCCGCTGGAATCTTGGTCTTGTCGATGCCGACCCGGAAGACGGGCCGGTCCTCCACAATAGGGGCATCCCCGGCGCCCAGGATCTGGCCGCGCTGGGCAGGAACGGTCTTGACGGAAAGAGTTTCGCCATCGGAAAGCTCCGGTGCCAGCAGGGCGGGGCTCCATTGAACCGCCCACTTGTCACCGGACTTCTTCAAGGTGGCCTCGGAACTGTACTCCCACTTGGCCGAGCCGATGTTCCAGCTGTAGTTAAGAGGGAAAGTGGCGGTGTCGCCGTCGAGCTTGACGTCACCGGACTGCACCGACGGCTTGGCGTCGAGTCCTTCGAAAACTGCCTTGAGCTGGTCGTTGGCCGCGGCGGCATCCTTGCCCTCAACGGCGAGCTGGCCGACGTCGAGCGCTGATAGCGAGGAGGCGAGCTGCTTGGCGGCTCCCTCAGCGCCCGAACGGCCGTCGTCGCAAGCGGTCAGCGAGCCTGCCAGCACAATCGTGGCCAGACCAAGAATCAAAGTACGTGTTTTCCCCATTTGCCACATTATGCCCGGTTCCCCCGACACTTTCTTGTCATGGCCGGCAGCCGGACGGCCGCCGCCTGCCACCCCGGGGAGGTGCGGCAAGCGACGGCGGTCTGTTTGCAACGTCAGGCTAGGGAGCGCAGGTGAACTTTGCATCACCCCAGACACCATGTGCTCCATTGATGGAACCGGACGGGTCAACGACCAGCTCCACGTAAGCCGCCCCCGTCAGGTCAACGGACACCGATTCCGGAGCGAATCCCGGCGTATACGTGCGCGACTGGTACTTGTTCACCCCGTCGGCGTTGACCTTGAAGATGATGTTGCCGCCGAAGCCGCTTTCAAGGCCCACTTGGGACGTAAATGAAGTGCACTTGCCACCCAGGTAATAGGTGATCTTGGAGGCAGCGTGGACGCCCAGGCCCTTGGAGAAAACGGGTTGCTGACCGGTGGCGGGATCGGTGTAGTTGATGGCCAACGGCTTGTCCGGGGACGACGCGGAGTCCTTGTTGGCCACGTTCTTGCCGATCACCCCGTAGCCGTTGAGTGCCTGGACCCACGGCGTTTCCGAGGCGTACACCGCTCCATGCGGTATGTCCGGCAACGGCTGCGAGGTTACTTTCCAGTCGAAGAACTTCACCCGGGTGTCGGTGGGCAAGGTGACGGAGGCCAGTTCCTTGGTGGGGTTGAGCCGGACCGTGTTGGAGAATGCCTGGTACTTGTATTGCGTGTACTCCGGCGACGGACCGTTGGCGTTGTTGCGGCCTTGTTCGGAAACTGCGAGCAGGGCGCCGTTCAGTACGGAGGGCTGCAGCCAGTTCGGGAAGAAGATGGACTGTTTCTCCGTGGATCCGTCAGCGTACGTCAAGGTCAACGTGGGGCTGGTGCCATTGCCCACCGCAGCCGAACCGAGGACAGCCAAGTGCGTTCCCTTGCCCTTCACGGCGATGGTCTGCGCGGACAGCGCCACCGAGTTGGGAACATCGGGTCCCACGGCCGGCCAGGTGTAATCGACCTGCGTCGGCTTCCCGGCATCCACCGTCACGGTGCTGCCCGGCCGGACTCCGCCTGCCGGAACCGTAGCGGCAGCCAGCTGCTCGGCAGCGAAGGTGGCCCCTCCGCCGTCGAAGTTCCCGAGCGCCTTGCCGGCCACCGTGGTGACGGAGACGGTGTTGTAGGCCGCGGCCAAGGACCCGTAGGCGACGTAGATCTGGTTGCCGCCGGTCACCGATTGGGTTGAGCCGGAAGCAGCGTACGACGCCGATACCCGCAGAGTCTGTTGCCCCGCCTTCGCGCTGGGGCCGGGTTTGATGACGAAAGTGGCCGTGGTTGTAGCGCCGCCTTCAACCTTGGCCGCCGTCGCGCCGGAGGACGAGACAACAGTCCAACCCTCGGGAAGAACCGGGGTGAGGACCAGATTGCTCTTGGCCTTGGTTCCGGTGTTCACGAATGCCGCGGTGACGGTTGTTTCATGGTCCTGGAAGACCTGCTGGCCGGTGGTCACGCGGACTTCCGCTGCGGTGTCTTCCTGGCTCTTGCCGCCGAGCGGACCTGCCTGCTGGAGCTGGACCGTCGCGGACTGGTTGGAGGCGATGGAGCCCGTCTTCACCCAAATGGTGCCGTTGTTGGCTTCATCGAAGTACCAGCCGGTTGCCGCAGCTGCGTAAGCAGCCTGGGTGGTGTGTTGGGTGAGTTTGGTTCCACCGATTTTGACGTCCTTGGGTGCCGCGCCTGCATGGACTTTGAGCTCGTAGGGGCGGGCTGCGGCCTTGCCGGTGTATTCGCCCTTGCGTTCACCGATGGTCACCTTGACGCTGCTGTTGCCGGTACCGGGAGCGTCCACGGAGAAGAGCTGGCTGGAGGACTTGCCGTTCTTGAATTCGCGGGTGACCTTGTCATCCTCGTAGAGCGTGAAGGTGTCCTGGCCCTTGGCATAGACATCCAGGGTGATCATGGAGTCTTCCGGGACCAAGGACGCGTTGCGGGCCACGATGCCTTGCGGGATCACCGCTCCGGCACGAACGAACACCGGCAGCTTATCCAGGGGTGCGTTGTGGCCGTTGAGGATCTGGCCACCTTGGTAGAGCTTGCCGGTCCAGTAGTCCACCCACTGCTGGCCGGCCGGGAGGAAGATGCCGTTGCGGACGTCGGTCTGGGTAAAGACGGGTGCTACCAGGAAGTCGGAGCCCAGCATGAACTGGTTGTTCGCTTCGGCACCGTAGGACCACTGCTGGTCAGGGAATTCGAGGGCCATGGAGCGCATCATGGAGACGCCGGTGGTGGAGGATTCCTGCGCGAGCGAGTAGATGAAGGGCATGAGCTGCTGGCGGAGCTGCAGGTATTGGCGGTTGATGGCTGTTGCCTCGTCGCCGTAGAGCCACGGACGCTTGTCCGTCGCGGCCCAGCCGGACATGGAGTACAGCGCCGGAGCGAAGGCTTTCCACTGAAGGTCGCGGACGTAGGACTCGGCGGACCCGCCAAAGATGCCGTCAACGTCGCCGGTGGTGAATGCCAGGCCCGAGTTGCCGGCGCCGGTGAGGGCCGAGACCTGCCAGCGGACGGCGTCGAGGTTTCCTGAATGGTCACCGGTCCACTGCATCCCGCAGCGCTGGGAGCCGGCCCAGCCTTCCACCATCAGCGAGGTGCCGCGGGCGTTCGAGTACTGCTCGATGCCCCCGTGGGCAGCTTCGCAGCCCGTGAGTGCCTGGCGGTAGCCTTGGCCAACCCATGCGACGTCCAGCTTGCGGAGCCGGACGCCGGCCTCGCCTACTTCGTATTCCTGGTTGGTGAGGGAGCGTTGCGTCCAGAGGCCGACCTTGAGGTCGGTTTCGTCCTCGATGTTGCTCACGGTTTCCGGGAGTTGCTGGTACTCGCAGCCGTAGCCGTCGTTGACCAGCATCCAGCCGGCGGGCATGTCGTTCTCAACGAACTTCCGTGCGGTCTTGATGGCGTCGGGAGTTTTCTGCTTGGCGCCGTCGGGATCGCCGTATCCGGAGGACGAATAGCCCGGGTTTGAGCGGTTGTAGCAGTCAGCGTCGCCGTATTCCAGGGCGTACACCGGGGGCATCATCGGCTTGCCGGTCAGCGTGGTGTACGCGCCCAGCGACTGCTTGTAATCGCCCACGAAGTAGTAGGCGTCAAAACGCTTTTCCTCATGCGTAGTGGTCGGTTCGCCCGCGAAATTGTACGAGCCGCGGGCGAACGTGTCACGCAGGACGCCGTAGCCCATGGAGGACATGTAGTACGGGACGGCGTTGGGGTAGCCGTCGTCGTCCCAGTCGAAGTTCTTGGCGATGTTGATCAGTGCGCCGGTGTGGACTGAGCGGCCGTTCTGCATGCCGCCGCCGATGAATTGCTCACCGTCGTGCTGGGCGAGGTGCTGGGTGGCCGAATTCGCACCGAACGTGATGGGTGCGGACTCTTCCAGGACCAGCGAGCCGTCGGCCCTGGCAACACGGAGCAGGGTGGTCGCTTTGTTGATCTCGACGCTGATTTTGGCAGTTTTCAGGACGAGCCAGTCGCCGTCGGTGACCGTGGGCGTGGTGCCTGGGAACTTGTCCTTGCCCACCACGATGTTGGCTGTCCTGGCCGGGTCGCCCTGGTCGGTGTTCGCAGGGTCGGTGAACTTTCCGCTGGGATCGGCTTCCAGGCGGAAGTTGCCGTCGTCCAGGAAGGTGACGCGGATGGCGCCCTTTTCGGTGGAGAGGTCGACGACGTTACCGGACTGGGTAAAGCCGGTCACCGCCCCGAGGGGTACTCCAGCTGCGTCGACGGGTACTTCCGGGGTGACGGCCTTGATGACCGCGGGGTCGCCGGGAGCGGCATTGGCAGCGGCGGCGAAGGTGAGGGCCGGGATGGTTCCTGCGAGGAGGAGTGAGGCGAGACCGAGGGACGCGGCCTTCCTGGCGAATGAGCCTTTTCTGATGCGTCCGGAGCTGTTGGGGGCAGCTCCGGACAGACCCAAGGAGGGTGCGGACATGTGAGCCAACTTTCGACGAGTGACAGTTTGTGATCTAACTCATAGCGAAACGTGCACTAATCGTCACTGCTGAAAGGCAAAAGGTCAACCGTTTCACCAAAACTGCTTTCCTCACCAGGGGACTGCCGGGCGCGTGCCTGGCGCCGGAAGTCAGTGCCCGCGGATGATCCGGCGCTGCGTTGCCGTCGCGATGGCTGCCGTCCGGTTGTCCACACCCAACTTGGAATAGATGTGGACCAAGTGTGTCTTCACAGTGGCCTCGGAAATGAAGAGCTGCTTGGCGATGGCCCTGTTGCTCATGCCGGTGGCGAGCAATTCCAACAGTTGGACTTCCCTGCCGCTCAGCACGGGTGAGGGATTCCTGATCCGCCCCATCAATCGCGCCGCCACTTCCGGTGCCAGTGCGGTCTGGCCGGCAGCGGCCGAAAGCACGGCCTGCCGGATCTGCTCCGGCGGCGCATCCTTCAGCATGTAACCACTGGCGCCTGCCTCCACAGCGGCGAGGATGTCGGCGTCGGTGTCGTAAGTGGTCAAAATCAGCACGGGTGGCGGGGGAGTCCCGGCTTCACCGGCTTTGATCTTTTCCGTGGCCGTCACCCCGTCCATGCCACTGCCCATTTGCAGGTCCATGAGCACCAGGTCCACCGGCTCGCCGAGGGTGTGGAGCTTGCTCAACTCCGCCAGTGCGGCGTCACCGTCAGCGGCCTCCGCCACCACGCTCACCCCTGGAAAGTCGCTCAGCATGGCCCGAAGCCCGGCCCTGACCACTGGGTGGTCATCTACCAACAACACCCGGATTCCGGTCACGCCGCCCCCTCCCCGGTTGGCAAAGGTACGCGGATGGCCACCACCGTGCCTTCACCCGGGGCCGACTCCAGGTCCAGCCTGCCATCGAGCGCCGCCAGCCGTTCGCGCAGGCTCAGAAGCCCGACGCCGGTACCGTCGCCGCGCGCGGTGCCGGTCGCCGTCGTGGGTTCGAAACCGACGCCGTCGTCGAAGATGTCCAGCGTCACTTCGGAACCCGGGAAGGAGAGAGTGACGACGGCGGCACGCGCCTTCGCATGAGCCCAGACGTTCGCGAGGGAGGCCTGGGCGGCCCGAAGCAGGGTGGTCTGGTAGGTGTTGGGAAGCTCGACGGGCGTGCCCACCAGTTCGAAGCGGCAGCGCAAGGCTGTTCCCCTTGCCGCCGCCTCGGTTTCGGTCTTTTCGCAGAGGCGGCGCAGGGTGTCCACCAAGCCCGAGTGCTCCAGGTCCGGCGACCGCAGCCCCCGCACGAAACTGCGCGCCTCCGCCAGGTTGGCCGAAGCTGTCTCCTGGACAATCCTCAACTGTTCCTTCGCCGTCTCGGTATTTCCGCCGTCCAGGGCCTTCTCGGCGGACCGCCCCATGAGGACGATGCTGGAGAAGCCCTGCGCCAGGGTGTCGTGGATTTCGCGGGCCAGTCGTTCGCGCTCGGCCAGCATGCCGGCGTCGTGCTGTGTTTGTGCCAGTGCGTCGCGGGTCCGGCGCAGTTCCTCGGCGACTAGACGCTGGTTTTCCGCCTCCAGGAACAATGCCCGGTACGCCAGGCCGGTCACGACGGCAAAAGCCGCACCGAACACGGGACCCAGCACCATGGCCAGCTGCAGGCCGCCGTCCGCAGAGCCCCTGCCGTGGAACCACAAAGCACCCACCAACAGCGCGGTGCTCAGCCCGATCGCGGGCAGTGCCAGGCGCCGCGGAAGCAGGTGGAGCTGCAGGAAGAACAGCGGGAAGGCCACCCAGGCGAAGTCCGCACTGACCAGCAGCAAGAGCAGCCACAGCATCATGACGGCGGCCAGCCACCAGAGAGCGTAGGGCGTTGGGTTGAACCTGGAGGGGTCACTGGCGTGCCGTTTCTCCAGCACTGTCCCCGCGAGGTACACCAAGGCCAGCAAAGCCGAGAGCCCCAAACCGGCGGTCACTGCGAGGGGTGATGGCGCACCGGCAGAGCCCAGGCCGCCCAGCAGCCGGACGATTGCCACGAGCAAGAGCACGGCGAAACCAACGTGAAGGCACACGCGCAGGACCCGGAGGATCGTGGTGGCGCCGGTGGGGGACTGCATGCCTTCCAGCGTATCCCCGCCCCTCGCCCGGCCAGCCCGATATTCCGTCCAGGACATACAAATCAACCTTTCGGTTGACTCCCGTTTCAACCTCCCGGCGCCAGCCAATCCATCCGGCTCACGATGTCCGCGGGGCCCATCGCCGGAAGAGTTGAAGGCAACGGAACAAGCCCGCAACAACAGAAGGAATCCGATGTTTCTCGCCATCCGCGACATTCGTTTCGCCAAAGGCCGGTTCGCCCTCATGGGCAGCGTGGTTGCGCTCATCACGCTGCTGCTCGTCATGCTGTCCGGCCTGACCGCGGGATTGGGCAACCAGTCCACGTCAGCCATAGCGGCCTTGCCCGCGCAGCAGATCGTTTTCGGCGCACCGGCAGGCGGCGAACCGAAAGCGTCTTACACGGAATCGGAAGTTTCCACCGCCCAGCTTCAGACCTGGCGTGACCAGCAGGGCGTGAAATCCGCACAGGCGCTGGGCATCAGCCAGTCGAGGGTCCAATCCCTGGCCAACGACGGCAGCCCCAGTGGCACCGCGAACGTGGCCGTCTTCGGTGGTTCGGAAGCTCCATCCACTGTGGAGGACGGGACCGTAGTCGTGGGCAAGACCTTGGCGAAGGAGCTCAACCTGACGAAGGGCAGCCGGCTCCGTGTGGGCGGCACCGACCTGACGGTCTCCGACATTGTGGAGGACCAGTGGTACTCGCACACCGGCGTCGTCTGGACCACGCTCGATACCTGGCGCGCTGTCGCCCACGCCGCACCTGGGACGGCAACTGTCCTCACCGTGACGTACGACGACGACGCTTCCGTCAGCGTCGATGCCGCCAATGCGGCCGCCGGTACGGTCAGCGCCGACCCCACCGCTTCCTTCCAGGCCTTGGCCTCGTACAAGAGCGAAAACGGCTCGCTGCTCCTCATGCAGGCGTTCCTCTACGGCATCTCAGCCCTCGTGATCGTGGCCTTTCTGACGGTGTGGACAGTGCAGCGCACCAGGGACATTGCCGTGCTCAAGGCCTTGGGTGCATCCTCCGGCTACGTCCTGCGGGATGCCCTGGCGCAGGCAGCGCTCGTGTTGCTGGCAGGGGCAGCTGTCGGAGGCTCAGTTGGCCTGGCCGGTGGAATCCTGGCCGCCCAGGCAGCACCGTTCCTTGTCACCCCGCTCACCACGTTGCTGCCGGTGGCAGGGATCGTCGTCCTCGGGCTCGCCGGTGCCGTCCTGGCTGTCCGCAAGGTCACCACCGTTGATCCTTTGCTGGCCCTCGGCGGCAACTAACACATTCTTCGAAAGGCATACATCATGAATTCCGCACTGACCCTCGTGAACGTTTCGCTCGAATACCCGGACGGCGGCTCCACCCTCAAAGCGCTGGATAGCGTGGATTTGGGCGTCGGCAGGGGTGAATTCCTGTCCCTCGTGGGGCCGTCAGGCTCGGGCAAGTCCTCACTCCTGGCTGTTGCCGCAACATTGGTCAAGCCCACCGCCGGCCTGGTGGTCATCGACGGTCAGGATGTCTCCGGCTTGAAGGATTCGGAGCGCACAGAACTCCGCCGGGACAAAGTGGGCATCATCTTCCAGCAACCCAACCTGCTGCCGGCGCTGACCGCCGTCGAGCAGTTGCTCATCCGCGAGCATCTGCGCGGCAACGCCGTGAAGGAGGCCCGCCGCGCGGCGGAGGAACTGCTGGATGTGGTGGGCCTGTCTGCAGCGATGCATAAGAGGCCGCATCAGTTGTCCGGCGGGCAGCGTCAACGGGTGAATATCGCGCGGGCGCTGATGGGAAGTCCCACGGTGCTGCTGGTAGATGAGCCCACGGCTGCGCTTGACCACGAACGGAGCGAGTCAATCGTCCGGCTCCTGCGCCGTGTCACCGACGATTTCCGGACCGCGACGGTCATGGTCACTCACGACACCGAGTTCCTGCCCCTGACCGACGCAGTTGCCACCATGCGGGACGGCCGGATCAGCCGCGCATCGGTTCCGTCGACCCAACCCAACTAGGGACAACAAACGTCCCAACAGGGCCTCATTGGATCAAGTGGCGTCCCCTAGTTAGGGGAGCCGAGGAGGGCCTGGTCCTGTGCGTCGTCGTATGCCTCCCGGGCTTCCATGATGGTGGGGACATGGCTCTCGGCCCACTCACGCAGGAGCGACAACGGCTGCAGGAGGGACTCACCCATGGGCGTGAGCTGGTAGTCCACGCGCGGCGGCACCTGAGCGTAGACCGTCCTGGTAATGAGGCCATCCCGCTCTAAAGCACGGAGCGTTTGGGTCAGTACCTTGGGCGTCACCACATTCACCATCTTGCGCAGTTCCGAGAAACGCACGGGACCGTCGCCGAGCACCTGGATCACCAGCGAGGCCCATTTGTCTCCGATGCGCTGAAAGATCACGCGCGACGGGCAATTGGGATCCAGGATGTTCGCCGGGAGGTCTTTAGTATCCATGAGGTAACTGAGTTCCTTTGAAGCTATCGGTATCCAATAGATACCTTTGTCTTATTGCAAGGATACCAACCTCAAGGAGAGCTATGAAAATCGCAGTCTACGGCGCAACGGGCATGGTCGGCAGCCAGATCGTCAACGAATCCATCACCCGTGGCCACGAGGTCACCGCTATCTCCCGCAAGGGCTCAGAGGTTCCCGGCGCTTCCGCCCGGGCCGCGGACCAGGCCGACGGCCAGACGTTCGCGTCCATCGCGAAGGACCACGACGTCGTTGTGCTGGCGACGGGTCCCAGCCGCACCGGCGGCGACCATGCAGAATGGTTGGACGCCATGGCTACTGCTTACAGCAATGCCGAAGGCACCCGTTTGATGATCGTGGGCGGCGCCGGCACCCTGGAAGTCGATGGCGTCCGCCTCCTCGACTCCCCGGATTTCCCGGAAGCCTACAAGGCTGAAGCCACCACCGCAGCCAAGGCCCTTGAGGCCGTGAAGCAGTCCCCTGAATCCCTCGACTGGACCGTTCTGGCACCGGCACCGGTTATCCAGCCGGGCGAGCGTACGGGCGAATACACCGTGGCCAAGGACTCCCCGGCCGGCAACACCATCTCCACCCAGGACTACGCCGTGGCCATGCTGGACGAGATCGAAAGCCCGGCACACCGCCGCGCCCGTTTCACGGCCGCCAACTAACCCGCCTAGAGCCCCAGGCCCAGCCCGGGTACCCGTGCATTGAATATGTCCTTGAGGGCATGTTTCGCGGCGTGGTACCCGGGCATACCTGTGACTCCGGGGCCGGGAGGCGTGGAGGACGAACACAGGTACACACCGGATATGGGGGTTCTCCAGGGCACAGGAGAGACCACGGGCCTCTGCACCAGGCCACGCAAGTCCAACATTCCTGCGCTGAAGTCCCCACCCACATAGTTCTCGTTGTACGCGGACAGTTCCGCCGCCGTCGTGGTTTTCGATGCCACCACCACGTCACGGAACCCGGGCGCGTACCGCTCTATGCGGGCGATAACGGCTTCTGCCATGTCCACCGTGGAGTTCTTGGGGACATGGCAGTAAGTCCACAGAATCTGACGCCCTTCAGGGGCACGCGAAGCATCCACCAGTGACGGTTGGGAGACCAGCACATAGGGCTCAGCGGGGTGTTTGCCCATGTCCACGAGGTTTTCGGATTCGGCCATGGCCCGCCGCGAACCGCCCACATGGACTGTTCCGGCCTTGGCCAATTCCGGAGAGCGCCAAGGAACGGGACCCGAAAGGATGAAGTCCACCTTGCAGGCAGCATTCCCAAAGCGGAATGCTTCCAGGGCGCGTCGGTAGCGGTCGGGCACTTCAGATCCACCCAAGCGCGCCAGCGTCGGTGGCGCAACGTCCAGCAGGATGGCCTTCGCGGGCCGCACTTGGTCCAGGGAATCCACGCGCTCACCCACGCGGATGGTTCCGCCATGGGAGGTCAGGTCATCTGCCATGGCCCTGGCGATGGACATGGAACCACCAACCGGCACCGCCCAGCCGCCGGCATGGGCCAGGACACTTAGCAACAAACCAGCGCCTGTGGAACTGAGTGCCGGCTGGGATCCGAGGGCATGCGACATGACCCCCGTCAGGAGCGCCGGAGCCGCTTCCTCCCGGAAACGCCGGCCCCACAGCGGGGTGCCTTGGTCGAGGGTGGCCAGTCCGAACAGCAGCGCCGCAAGGGGGTCTTTCGGCAGGCGGAGCAACTGGTTCGACGTGAATTCCACGACGCCATCAACCCGCGCCAGCAGGGGACCGAGAAGCCGCCCGTAGGCCGGACCATCAACGCCCAACTCTGCGACGGTCCGTTCCAGGGACTGGTACGCCACCGCCGCACCGCCTGTGTCCAGCGGTGTACCGTGCTGGACCTCGGGAATGCGCAGATCCACGCGACGGGATAATTCGAACTCCCGGAAGAACGGCGAGGCCAGGGCCATCGGATGCACCGCCGAACAGACGTCATGCAGGAAGCCGGGTTCGATCAGTTCGGTGGTGCGCGAGCCACCTCCAATGTCATCGGCGGCCTCGTACAACGTCACGTCCAGTCCCGCGCGGGCCATGACCACGGCAGCGGCCAGACCATTCGGACCGGCCCCGACGACGGCGACATCAACCATCGCTGCTTACCTCCGATTGCTGGGCTGCTGTGGAACTGCTGTCGCGCCGGGGGCTCCACGGGAACACAGATCGCGACGGCCGCAAGAGGTCGACGCGCAACCAATCCCGGGCTCCGTCGAAGGGCCCGCCATGGGGATCGTCTTCGCCGTCGATCCGCAGGGGATCCTGGGCAGGATCCCAGATGTCCATGATGATCCGTGCCATCAGGTATGCGGTGACCACCATGTGCAGGCCCACCGCCAGGACGTAGTAGGACATGTCCAGGTTGTGCTGGACGGACCCTCCGCTGGTGGCCTGTCCAAGGTACATCCAGATCGCCGCCCAGTGGAGCCCCTCTGCTGCCTGCCAGATGAGGAAGTCGCGCCAACGCGGCCGTGCCAGGGCCAGCAGGGGGATAAGCCAGATGACGAATTGCGGGGAGTAGACCTTGTTGGTGAGGATGAAGGCGGCCACGATCAGGAAGGCCAGCTGGGCGATGCGCGGACGCTGTGGCGCGCACAAAGCCAGGATTCCAATCAGGGCACACGCCGCAATAAACAGGTAGAGGGCCAGCGTGTTGATGGTTGCAGCGTTCATCTGCATCCATTGCAGGCGGTCCGCCACCAGGTTGTAAGCGAACCAGGGCGAGCTGTAGCCGGCAGGCCGGGATTGCGTGAACTCGAAGAAGTAGCGCCATCCGGCTGGGTTCAGTGCCGCGAGGGGCAGGTTCACAGCGAGCCAGGACGCCAAGGCGGCTCCGGCAGTGACGAAGAAGGCCCGGAACTTTCCACTGCGCAGGGAAAGGACCAGAACGGCACCGAGGATCAACAATGGATAGAGCTTGGTGGCTGTGCCAAGGCCTATGAACACGCCGGCAAGGATCAACTTGTCCCGGGCGAAGAAGTACATGCCCAAGGCCAGCAAACCTACGGCCCACATGTCCCAGTTGATAAAGCCGGCAAGAATGATCCCGGGTGCAACGGCTACCATGGCGGCATCCCACGGGCGACGCTTGTTGATCCGGGCAGTGAGGATGACTGTGACCATCCAGACCGCCACAATCAGCGTCGCATTGACGTCGAAATACCCCAGGATCCGCTCGCTTCCCACCCCCTGACCGGGAACCATGAGCGCGGTGACCCCGGCAATGATCCCCATAAGCACCGGGTACTCAAACAGGCTGCCCTGGGTGAAGAAAGGAAAAACGCCATCGCCCAGGCCGCGGTTTTTGAAGAGCTCGGGGAAGTCCGAGTAGCAGGTGGCGTAGAACTGGCCGGGCGTTTCCCAGCCATTGACCCGGCAGTAGTCCTTTGCGAGCACGGCCAAAAGAGCCGCGATCACAGTGAGGACGATGAGTACCCGTTCAACAGTGAACGGGCGCGCTGAAACCTCTCCGGGAGACGAGCGTTTGCCCAATGGACCGCCCACCAGCTCCGTGAAGTTTCGAAGCAGGGAGTCACTGCGGCTGGGAACAACAAAGCGGGCACGTTTTCGTTGCCGGTGCGGCTTCGTCTCCTGCATGAATCGAGCTTACAGTCATGGCCTAACCCGACCCAGTTAAGCCGGACCAGACCCAGTTAAAAGGGGGGAGCCCACGCGTAGCCGCGTGGGCTCCTTGAGGTTCAGCATGGATATCCGGCATCTGAACTCCTTCGTGGCCGGCTCAGGGGAATCAACGGATGAGTCCCATCTGGTGCAGGACAACGAAAACGTCTTCACGGCGCTGGTCGAGCAGCTGGCCGTTGAACAGTGTGCGGTCCTTGGGAGCATCGCTGCTCTTGTAGAAACGCATCTCTTCGGGGCGTTTTTGCATGGTTCACCTCCTTTCACAAAGAACTACCCGGCATTTAGGCACAACAATTAGAGCTATTTATTTCGAAGGAAATAACAGCCAAAAGGACATAAATAGCCGAAGCCAATAAGGGGATTTTGCGGACCGAATCAGGAGAACCCGAATCGTCGTGCATAAAAGCGCGTGCTTCCTGCAGTCGACCCAACAAGAAGCTGGTTCCGAACTTTGGGGAAACTGCGCACCCGCGGCATGCTGCGTGGGTCCGCGCCTACAACTGACTACTCAGAACGCCAACCACGGAGAGTGGTGGCCATGAACACCGCCGGCGTCAGGCCGGTCCGGTGAATCAGGAGTGGGTCAGAGAGCAAAAACGGCGCGCGTCATCAGCAGAGGCCGGGGTAGCAGTGACGGTCAACTTCCGTCCGCTAGTCAAAGTAATCATTTTTCCCAACCTCCTTTTCTGGCCGTAACAGCCTGCTGTGGCATTGTCCCGGCTGACTAACCGGTGAATGCGCGCCTGGTTCCCGGCGGGTCGCTCTGGGAACAAGATATAAGCTACCCCATGAACACGGAGTTTGACCAGCACAATTGGCTAATTTGCCAAAAGTTTTCAAATTTTATGGTTTAGAGGCCCCAGCGGACAATTGCGGGCGTCCGCTTATCCCAACCAAGCGTGCACACTTTCGCGGTTCCGAGAATGAAGTGCCGGCCTTCGCGGGCGTTCATTTCGAGCCAACGCGCTGTGAGGATCCGGGAGAAATGTCCGTGTGCCACAACCAGGACATTGTCCATGCCCGATTCCAGGACACGCCCAATGATCTTGTCGGCCCGGGCAGCTACTTCATCCAGCGTCTCTCCGTTGGGCACTCCGTCGGTCCAGATGAGGTACTCCGGGTTGTCCTTGCGGATGAGATCGGAGCTGATGCCCTCGTAGTCGCCGTAGTTCCATTCCACGGCGAGTGGCTCGTGGACGGCGTCCGGATAGCCGGCGAGTTCCGCTGTCCTCCGGGCGCGTCGCAGCGGCGAGGTCAGGACGAGGTCGAAGTCGATGCCTTCCAGCACCTTCCGCGCCTCCACGGCCTGCTGCTCGCCCTCGACAGTGAGGGGGAGATCCGTCAGTCCCGTGTATTGACCGCTCTTGGACCACTCCGTTTCACCGTGGCGAAGGATCCAAAGTTGCGGACGCGGGGAAGTCACAGCGTTCATGAGGGCTCCTCAGTTTCGGTCGAAGGCTCGACGACGGCGGCGGACTCGGGTTGTTCTTCCCACCATGCCAGGAGCTTCTGCTCAGCTTCCTCCGGTGAGAGCGGCCCGTGTTCCATCCGCTCTTCGAGGAGGAACTTGTAGGCGCGTCCCACCACGGGTCCGGGCTTCAGTCCCAGCAGTGCCATGATCTGCGCTCCGTCCAGGTCGGGCCGGACAGCTGCCAGCGACTCCTGCTCCAAGAGCGCCGTGATGCGGTGCTCAAGGTCATCGTAAGCGAAGGACAAACGGTCGGCCTTGCGCTGGTTACGCGTGGTGACATCTGAACGGGTGAGCCGGTGCAGGCGTTCCAGCAGGGGGCCGGCGTCGGTCACGTAACGGCGGACCGCGGAGTCGCTCCAGCCGGCGTCACCGTAGCCGTAGAACCGCATGTGCAGTTCAACCAGGCGGGAAACAGCTTTGATGGACTCGTTGTCGAACCGCAGTGCCTTCATCCGCTTGGCCGTCAGTTTGGCGCCCACGACGTCGTGGTGGCGGAAGCTCACCGCACCGCCCGGTTCGAATCGGCGCGTCGCCGGCTTGCCGACGTCGTGCATCAACGCAGCGAACCTCAACACGAAGTCGGGGCCGGGAACCGGACCGTCAGGACCGGTTTCCAGCGCAGCAGCCTGTTCCAGGACCTGCAGCGAGTGCTGGTACACATCCTTGTGCCGGTGGTGCTCGTCGGATTCCAGGCGCAAGGCGGAGACCTCGGGCAGTACGAATTCGGCGAGCCCAGTGTCCACCAGCAGGTCGATGCCTACGCGCGGGTGCGCACCGTTAATCAGCTTGACCAGCTCTTCGCGGACGCGCTCTGCCGAGATGATCTTGATGCGATCGGCCATGTTGGACATGGCCAGGCGCACGTCGTCATGGACCGACACGCCCAGCTGGGATGCGAAACGGGCAGCGCGCATCATGCGCAGGGGGTCGTCCGAGAAGGACGACTCAGGTGCGCCGGGTGTGGCGAGCTCGGAAGCGTGCAGATCGCGGACGCCGCCGAAGGGGTCTACCAGCTCCAGGCTCGGCAGGCGCAGTGCCATGGCGTTGATGGTGAAGTCCCGGCGCAGCAGGTCGTCGGTCAGGGAGTTGCCGAACGCGACCACCGGCTTGCGGGAATCGGGGTCGTACGCCTCGGCCCGGTAGGTGGTGATTTCAATCTGGAAGCCGCTCTTCCGCATCCCGATGGTGCCGAAGGCGCGCCCGATTTCCCAGAAGTTGTCCGCCCACTTCTTGATGACGGTGATGGTCTGGTCCGGCGTGGCGTCGGTGGTGAAATCGAGGTCCGGAGAGGTCCGGCCCAGAAAGAGGTCACGCACGGGGCCACCCACCAAGGACAGCTCGAATCCGGCATCGACAAAGCGCTGCCCGAGGTCGAGCACCACCGGATCGATGGTGAAGTTAACAGAAGAGCTGTCCAATACGTGCGCCATAGTTCCTTAAGCTTGGCAGATTTTTGCGCTGCATTGGGCCACTGTTCCATGCGAAATCAGGCATGCGTCCGCCGGGCATCTCCTGCAGTCCATCTTGTGGCCATGTCCCGGTCATCACTCCGGGGCAAGAGTCGTTAGAGTGGACCACATGGCCAACCCGATTCCGAGCGCTCCTGGCAGGAGGACAAACGCACCGTTGCCGTCGGCAATCGGTGCCCACGTCGCGCCTGCCCCGCAGCACCCGGTGCAGGCCTCGCTTCCGACGGTTGAGGAAGTGTCCGCCGGTGGTGTCGTAGTTGACACGTCCGACGGCGAACTCCGGGTTGCGATCATCGCCCGCCTTAACAGGGGTGGCCGTCTCGAGTGGTGCCTGCCGAAGGGCCATCCGGAAGGCCGGGAGAACAACGAGGAAGCTGCTGTACGCGAGATCGCCGAGGAAACCGGGATCGAAGGCAGCATCCTGGCACCGCTTGGCAGCATCGACTACTGGTTCACTGTGAGCGGCCACCGCGTCCACAAAACGGTGCACCACTTCCTGCTCAGGGCAACCGGTGGCGAGCTGACCATCGAGAATGATCCGGACCAGGAAGCCGTGGATGCTGCGTGGGTTCCCATCCAGGAATTGGCCCGAAAGTTGTCCTTCCCGAACGAACGCCGCATCGCCGACCTGGCACGGGAAGTGCTGCCCGAACACCTCTGACCCGGGTACATGGGACGATAAAGGCGATGTCTGAAGCCAAAACAACCCAGTCCGTTCAATCCGGAGAAGCACGTTCCAGCGCCATCATGGCCGCAGGGACGCTCGTTTCCCGGTTCCTTGGTTTCGCCAAAACCTGGATGCTCGGTGCCGCCCTCGGCCTGGGTTCCACGGTCAATGACACGTTCATTAACGCGAACAACCTGCCAAACCTGATCTTCCTGCTGGTGGCAGGCGGCGTGTTCAACGCCGTCCTGGTTCCGCAGATCATCAAGGCCAGCAAGGCTCCGGACAGGGGCGCGGATTACATCAGCAGGCTCCTGACGCTGGCTGTGCTGGTGCTACTGGCACTCACGGCCCTGGTGACCCTCGCGGCGCCGCTCGTCATCGACCTCACCACCCAGGGATACTCCGAGCAGCAGAAGGCCCTGGCGGTCACCTTCGCCCTCTGGTGCCTGCCCCAGATCTTCTTCTACGGGCTGTATGCCCTGCTCACGCAGGTCCTCAACGCCCACGGGGCTTTTGGGCCCGCCATGTGGGCCCCCATCCTCAACAACCTCGTGGCCATTGCCGGCCTGGGACTGTTCATTTGGATCCTCGGCGCCAACATCGTAAACCCCCACACTCTGGACAACTGGGGGCCAACCCAAACGTTCCTCCTCGCCGGCTTCTCCACCTTCGGCGTGGTGGCCCAAACCGCCATCCTGCTGATCCCGGTCTTCAAGCTGCGCCTTGGCCTGCGTCCCCGCTTTGGTTGGCGCGGCGTTGGACTCGGCCAGGCAGCCAAGCTGAGCGTTTGGACACTGGCGACTGCCGCCGTCGGGCAGCTGGCGTTCCTGTACGTCATGAGGATCGCCACGATCCCCGGCGCCGAGCGCCTCCGCCTGGACAACGCCGGAGACCGGGCGGCTGCCGCTGTCCTGCCAGGCAACGCCGTCCTGGAGGTGGCCAGCCAGCTGTACCTGCTGCCGCACTCGATCATCGCTTTGTCCCTGGCCACGGTCCTCTTCAACCGCATGACACGCGCTTCGCAGGACGGCAACAAAGCCGAGCTTCGCGACGCCCTCTCGCATGGCCTCCGCACCATGGCTGTTGCCACGGTCTTCGGCGCCCTGGCGCTGTTCGCATTGGCGGGGCCGCTGGGCATGTTCTTCTCCGGTGGTGAAAGGCAAGACGGCGTGATGCTGGCGCAGACACTCACCATCCTTGCCCTGAGCACCCCGTTCCTGAGCGCAAACTTCATGATGTCCCGCGTGTTCTACGCCAACGAGGACGCCCGTACGCCCCTGTATGTCCAGTTGTGGCTGGCCGTCATCTACGTTGTGGGCGCCTTCTTCATCCAGTTCCTCCCCGTCGGCCAGATCATCTACGCGATCGCCATCCTGTACATGCTGGGCAACATCCTGTCCGTCGTGATCAGCGTGGTGTTCCTGCGCCGCCTGCTGGGGCACCTGGACGGTCCCCGGATCGCCAATTCATACATCCGCATGGGCTACGCGGGGCTGGGCTCCGCCCTGGCCGGCGCCCTCGCACTGTGGCTGCTTGGCAGTTACCGTTCTGACGGTTTCGCGTGGAGCAGCCGCCCGGCCGCCTTGGTGACGGTGGCCGTCGTCGGACCCGTCATGCTGCTGGCCTACCTTGTCCTGCTTCGCGTTTTCCACGTCACCGAACTTCGTGACCTCCTGCGTCCGCTGATGAGCCGCTTGGGCCGCGGCACGCCCGCGCCTGCTGGCGCCCCCGCAGAACCCACGACGGCGGCGCGCGCCACGGTCTCGGACGATACCGGCTTGATCCCGCGTATCTCCGGCGAGTTCGACGCCGCGTCCTTCCGCGCCGGACCCGCAGTGGCTCCCCAGCGCGCCCCCGAACCCGCACCGGACCAGCCGGATGCACCCAAGGTGTATCTTCCGGAGGAAGACGAACCGAGCACAGCGCAGGGCGGCAAGTTCCGCCCATCGGTACCGCTTCCGGGCCGCCGGACGTACCAAGGCGAGGCCGGACGCAATCCGTACTTCCCTGTTCCGCGAAACCGCAGGAAGTGAGCCGGTGCCGCCAACATGGGCGGCGGCACTGAATCCGCTAGGCTAGAAACGAATATAGGTAGTTGCAAAAGCGGTGGAACCGGCTAGCCGGGCCGGCCGTATGCAGGACCCGCAGCTCCCGGACAGCCTAGGAGGAACACGTGTCCCACCCGATCGACGTCGGATCAGTACTTGGCGGCCGCTACAAGGTCACGGCCAATGTGTTGACCTCGCATGACCAAGATCAGGTGCTCGACGGCGTGGACCAGGTCCTCAACCGTCCCGTGAGCATCCTTGTTGCCGGTCCCGGAAACGCCGAACAGGTTGCCCAGAGCGCCCGCGAAGTGGCCACAGGGGAGCGCCCCGGGCACGTCCAGATCCTGGACCTCGGCATCAGCGAAAACACCACCTACCTGATCACCAACCACAGCACCGCACCTGATCTGTTGGACCTGGTGGTGGCTACCAACCCGCCCTACATCGAACCGTTCTTCACAGAGACTCTGGGCAGTGAGATCTTCGGCCAGGCGCGCACCTATGAGCCGGAAACCTACGACGGCCTTTACGAGGACGACGAGCACGAGGCCGAGTACATCCAGTACGACGAAAACGGCTATGCCATCACCCCCGAGTCGGATGATGAACCTGAGCCTGCCGCACCCGCACGCAGCGCACCCCACGTGCCGCCCATGCCGGCGTCCAATCCGTCGTCCGCCAAGAGCGGCATCGCGGGCAAGCTCGCAGCTGCCGCCGCCGGGGCCGGTGCAGCAGGTGTTGCCGCCGCTTCCGCGCTGAAGAAGAACGCCGGTTCAAAGAACAACAACGACGCCGGTGCTGCCGCCGGCTCGTCGGCAGCTGCCACACCCGGTCCGGCCGCTGAGACGCCCACGCAGGCTGTTTCGTCGGAGGCTGTTTCGTCGCAGGCAGCTCCCGGCCGCGAACAGGCCCGCGAACCCAAGGTGTCCCTGTGGTCAGAGGAAGACTACGGCTACGCGGAGAGTGGCGCCGCAGCCGGTGGCGCGTCTGCTGCGGGCACCGCGGCTTCCAACCGAAGCGGCGAATCAGGCTACGACCGGGCGGCAAGCAGCTTCCCGGCGTCGTCGGCTGTCACAGAGGATTACTCAGACGAAGACGACGTTTATGAGGAAGAGGCTCCCGAAAAGGAGCCTCGGTCGCTGCGCTGGCTCGTGGGCGGCCTCCTTGCCGCCGTCTTGATCGTGGGTCTTGTCCTCGCGGTCACCAATTTGGGAAGTCTCCTGCCCAGCGGCCAGCCTGCTGCCACGCAGAGCAGCTCCACGCCGCAGCCCTCGGAGTCCACCAGCGAGGAGCCCCCGCCCACGGAGACAGCTCCGCCTGCGGCTCCGCCGGCTATCGAGGAGATCACCCGCCTCGGCAACTTCCCGTTCGCAGCGACGTTCGATAAGGACCTCGGCAAGGCTTTCGATGGCAACGCAGCCAGCTACTGGTCTGACATGGAGTTTGCCTCGGCCAACTGGGGCGGCCTGTCAGAAGAGGTGCCGCTCATGATCAAGCTGAAGGAACCGGCGGATATCAAGTCCGTGGTCCTCAACCAGCTGGGCGGTTCCGGTGGAAACATCAGCGTGTTCACCAACGATCGGCCGGCCATGGATGGCGCCAAGCTCGTAGGCACCAACAGCTTCACCTCCCCGGAACTGACCATTCCGCTGGCAAGCCCCACAAAGGCCCAATACGTCATTGTTGTCATCAAGGCGCTGCCCAAGCTGGCCGCACCCAAGACGCAGTACAACTTCGGGCTCCGGCTCGCTGAAGTTTCCGTTCAGTAGTCACATCCCGGGAGTTACCAGAGGGGCCGTTTCGATTCGTCGGGGCGGCCCTTACTGCTGTCTGTGCCAGCGTCACCGCTTCGATAAGGCAGGTGTCCAGACGGTACCCTGAATGTTGGTGGCTTTTAGGGTCCCCAACTCCAACGGAATATTTGGAACACATAAGGGGTTGAGTCAGGTGGCTGCCCCGAAAGCCGCAGCATCGACTAAGGAAGAGGTTCACGCCACGTGAGCATTGCAGAAAACAGCGCATCGCAGGTGCGTGACGTCATCATCGTAGGTTCAGGCCCCGCCGGCTACACAGCCGCTGTTTACACCGCCCGTGCCAACATGAAGCCTCTGCTCATTGCCGGTTCCGTCACTGCCGGTGGCGAACTGATGAACACCACGGACGTTGAGAACTACCCGGGATTCCCTGATGGCATCATGGGCCCGGACCTTATGGAGAACTTCGAGAAGCAGGCTGCCCGATTCGGCACTGAAATTCAGTTCGAGGACGTCACCGAGCTGGATCTCGACGGCGACATCAAGACCGTCACCATCGGCACGGGGGAGACCTTCCAGGCGAAGGCCATCATCCTGTCCACCGGTTCGGCGTACCGCGAACTCGGTCTGCCTAACGAGAAGCGACTCTCAGGCCACGGCGTTAGCTGGTGTGCAACCTGCGACGGTTTCTTCTTCAAGGATCAGGACATCGCAGTGATCGGTGGTGGCGACTCCGCGATGGAAGAAGCACTCTTCCTCACCAAGTTCGCCAAGTCGGTCACCGTTGTCCACCGCCGCGACACCCTGAAGGCTTCCAAGATCATGGGTGACCGCGCCCAGGCTCACGAGAAGATCAAGTTCGTCTGGAACACGGCTGTTGAAGACGTCCTCGGGGAGGATAAGGTCACTGGCCTGAAGCTGAAGAACCTGGTGGACGGAACCGAGTCCGAGCTCGCAGTCACGGGTGTCTTCGTGGCTATCGGCAACGATCCACGTACGGATCTGGTCAAAGGCAAAGTCGAACTGACTCCCGAGGGAACCATCGCCGTTGAGGGTCGTAGTTCGCGGACCAACATCAAGGGTGTGTTTGCTGCGGGCGACGTCATCGATCCGACTTACCGCCAGGCCATCACGGCTTCGGGTTCCGGTTGTGTCGCTGCCCTCGACGTCGAACACTACCTCGCAGACCTGCACTCCTAAGCTGCATCCAAGCAACCATACGAAGGGAAAAGTTATGAGCAACGCAAAAGACGTAACTGACGCAAGCTTCAGCACGGATGTCCTGGCTTCCGAAAAGCCGGTCATCGTGGACTTCTGGGCAGAGTGGTGCGGCCCCTGCCGCAAACTCGGTCCCATCCTCGACGAGATCTCCGTTGAGTACAGCGAGAAGGTTGACGTCGTAAAGCTGAACGTCGATGACAACCCGGCAATCGCTGCCGAGTACGGCATCACCTCCATCCCTGCTGTGTACCTGTTCAGCGGGGGAGAAGTGAAGAGCACCGTGATCGGCGCCAAGCCGAAGCAGTTCTTCGAAAAGGAATTCGCGGACGTCCTGTCCTAAGGCTTACGCCTTAACCGGATAGTCTGCAGCCGGCGGTTCCGCTCCCAAGGGAGCGGAGCCGCCGGTTTTTTTGTTGTTTGTAAAGATCAGCCTCTACCAGTCTCATACCTGCCAGTGCGTCGACTGGAAGCGTTCTGTTGCATGCGACGGCGAATTAGCGCCTTTCCCTACCTGGGGTAGGGGCAAATCGCACAAACCTCCCTCATATCCGGCCCTCCTCCACACCCCGCCACCTTCCCACCCGACCCTCCTCCACACCCCGCCACCTTCCCACCCGACCCTCCTCCACATCACGTCTTCTGTCTGTTAGCGCGAATAGACCCGCAGCCCGACAGTGCGCGTAACGTGATGCACGCGAAGCTCAGAGTTAATGCCGATTCGACCGCGAGCTAAGTCCTGAGACAACCCGAATGGTGTGGTCATGGCTCCTCCATAGATCAAGGGGCCGCAAGTATTCTCACGTTCTGGCCGAAGAGGGGCAAGTTGCGGCCTGGGAGGGCTATGGGATGACCCAGCACCTGGGCTCAGCTAAGAAGAGTGACAGCTTCGTCTTTGGTAGAGGCCGGTGTTCCCATTTGGGATGTGTACCTCGCCGCACCATTACGGAGACGACGCTGATGGAGTCGAGAATCAGAGCTTTCGCGGCAAGAGCGCGGTCTTCAAAGCCCAAGTTCAGATTTTATGGCGAGTTGATCAGCCCACTTCCTGCATCACAATGACATCTACCACTTTTAACAGGGCAAGAGGGCAATCGAAGTCCCTATTCGGAATTCGGTAGGACGGGGTCCTCCTGTTTCACGTGAAACGACCTCCAGGCACTGAAATGACCAGCACCCGCTGCTCGGTGTTTCACGTGAAACGAGACCAATCGGATCCGTTCGACACCACGGTGATGGCACTACGACAGCACTACAGGGTAGGCCAACGGTGAATGAATCCGATCCCGACAATTGGATTCATTCACCGTCTCGTCCGGAAACGCGACGGAGTAGATGTCTCAGGACCCAGCGATGAAGTATGCGCTGCGGTCGGCGAGGAGTCGTACCAGCGGCTGCACAGCAGACGCGTATGCGCCTTCAGTGCTATGGGCCTTCGGAAGTTCTTTCATCGGCCCCTACCGGGACGTATGCCCTCAGGGAGGCCGCTCCGGTTGCTCAGCCGGCTCTGTAAGGCGATCGCGGCTTTTCCCGAAGCAGATTCCGAAGCAGCGGCATGCTGTCCGCTCTAGGCGTGCTTCCATGGCTGCCAGGGCCCTGAAGTGGCATGAAGTGGCAGAGTTGCGACCAACAGCCTCTAGGCTAGTGTAGAAGCGCTTGTATGACCCGGAGTAGCCCTTTAGACGACTTCCGCGAACTGAAGGTTCAAGACTCTAAACCAGGCCCATTCACGAAAGCATCAGAACGTTCCACCTCCAAGCAGACTCGTTCCGAGGAGACCTCTCCGCGGTAACCCCACAGAGACACGGAATGTCTGTTTCACGTGAAACGTATCCGTAATTTCACGACGACCAGTGTCCCGGGAAGCACACTCGAATCTGATCACAAGCAAGACAGCCAAAGACTGCCGCCGTTAGGACTCTTGCTGCTTGCTGCTGCGGAGCGAGCATCTCATGAGGAGCATGGCGCGTGACCGGAACGCCCATGGGGCTTGCTGCTTTGCCTTTTGAATCGAAGCCACCGAGAAGTAGCTCAAGGGCGGGATTGCCTCTTCTCTTGAGGATTATCGTGTCACCCGACCGCAAGAGTGTTCAGCCTGACGGCCTAAGCCCATGTCGACGATCGCAGCACGTCCACATTACGCCATGTGATTTCAGGTATTCAGCTGTCGATTGTCCGCTACGCCGGCAGCGCCTCAGGACTCCGCACATTGCCCTGTGGGCTAATGGCGACAACTCTTCGCGACGGAACACCAACGGCATGCCTGGCTATGGGTCGTTTCACGTGAAACCGAACCACAGAACACTCTCTAGCCAGCGGCTACGGAGGGCACCTATTCTCTCAGTAGACTCAGCGCGTCTCCTCGCTGAACCCTTGTGTGTGGGGCGGACTGCGACGATGCCTACTACGACGGCCGAATAGGATCACGAGATACTTGCCATGCTGATCCCGGGTTCTGATTGCTGAGGCAGGGGAACTCTGACAGCTACTCGGTCCCCACGCCAGGCCAACTGCGGCCACCGTTCAGTGCCTCCAGGTGGCGCACTGTTTATGCGGAGCCAGAGGAATGCATGGACGTCAACATGAGGCAGCTCGTATCTCAGTCGCTATGGCCATTCGTGACAGAACATCCGATGATTCACGCACCTAGGTGCTCGGCATCTTAGGCACGTTCGGCGCAATGCTCCGTCAGCAGCCACAGGTGTCGGCCTTCATTCCCGTTCTGTCATCCCAGGCTGAGAGCGGGAGGGGATCACCCTACCGTCCGCGCCAATCGCCGGCCTAGGCGAAGGCCTCAACTCTGTCGTGCTCTCGGATGGATCAGGATTGATCCTAGCCGTCATCCCCAAGTTATCCGCAGGGGAGCCCACTTCTTATGCACATAGTTATCCACAGGCTTATCCACTGCGGGTGTTCAATCTCACCATCCCACTAAGAGAGCCAAGACAGTGGGACATCTATGGCATCTTTTGGGGAAGTTGATTCCAATGCACAAAGCCCAAACTGCTGAGGCTCGAAAGTTCCGAAATTGCGCAAGAATACAGCGCTTTTACGTGTCATAAACCCCTGTTGAAGCTCAATTTCTACCACTCGGGATCAAACCCAGAACAGGCCTTGCCGCATCACTTCAGGCCATCCGGCGGACGGGCTCTGAGGAAGCCGTCGAGTCATATTCGCTCGCTCGTTCGACCCGCATCGGCCGAACGTTATCCCCAAAGATATCCACAGGCTTATCCACTGCGATATGCACAGTTGTAACGGGCAGTTTAGACCACGACGAGGTAATGGTCCCCTCTGCGTTTCACGTGAAACAAGCGGAGATGATGGCCCTATGCAGCGCCTGCAGGTGCGCCGGCTGATGAGGTCGTAATAGGGGAGCCGGCTACTCAGCGGCCTAAAAGCCAGTCGTCGAATCGCTAGAACAATAGTGTGTGAACGCGGACGAAATACTCGTCCTCAACATCCGACCAATACAAGCCTCGACCCCGCACTCACCGTCAGAGATCCAGGGTGCGTGATACGGGGGAGTGTATGGACAGATGCCGGATACTGCCGGCCTAGCCTGAATCCTCACGGCGAAGACGATGAGATTGCACAGGGCAGAGCGCCCTACGGACGGAACGAACTATAGGTGGTCCAAGAGGCCCCTTGGCCTGTTTTTCACCCCTGAAGGTGCCAACCTGGGCTGGTTCATGCCTCACAGGCCTTCGACACTCCCGACACCCATGGACGCCCCGAGACCTCGCTAGCCCAGGCATTGGGGGAGCATTCAACATCGCTAGATAACTGGCCGCGGCTAAGCTATCACCGAGACCCTGGATCACTATAGGACCCTACACACCCACGGTGCTGTACTCCCTTACTGCCCTGGTGCTCGACTCCACAGCTTGAACAGCACGGTGACAACCATTCAATTGGGGACTACACCTAACTATTTGGGCAATCGAGCGCTTCACTGCCACACCTTGGCCGCGTTGCTCCTGATCTGACGATGGCACCGGCCTAACCAATGGGTCTTCCGAGGACACACTGGTTCGGCTGCAAGCCAGGGAACTATGCGAGCAGCCAGCCGCGCCAACCAGCCACGGCGCTCCTTCGCACCTGATGCGACCCGATCAATCTGGTTCTCTGGACCTGCCGGGCTATGTGCGACGGTCGGCTAATCCGTGGCTCCATCATCCTCCGCCCTACAGCAGTGTCTCATGACTCCAAGACAGCGACGCCAGCGAAGTCCGGGTCCGCAGTCGCCAGCTCTGCAGACACCCTCAGGCACAGTCCGGTTGCAGGTAAGACGGTCTATACAGACCGCTAGGCCCAGACGCCAGCAACATTCCTCTGGCCCAGAGTATGCGGAGCAACCTCCTTAGAGGTCAATGTGAACCCTATTCCGTTTTAGTAGATTTGTACGGCAATGTTTCACGTGAAACAGACGGGATACTGAGCCCCCACGGCTTGGGATATCGAATGTAGAAGCGTGGGAGGAGACTGATCCTGACTCGAATCAGAAGGATCCCACGCCCAGTCCAAAGGCAGTGATACGACTCAGCCAAGGCGGCAAACCAGCGGACCATAGCCCTATGGTCAGTCTGGGTGTTTCACGTGAAACCAGCAATGTCAGAGTACAAGATGTATCACTGCAGGCGCCGCATCTCCGTAAACAGGTACGCATGGACCTCTCGGGCATTCTCTGTCGCCGCTGGCTGCTGTAAGGTTCGTTCCTCAGTTGTGTCCAGGGCGACTTGAAGGGGATCGCCTATGGCCGGAAGAGTGCTTTTGGCGCTGCACGGCGCATTGCGCTGATTTCGACACGGAGAATAGGGCGGCCGCAGGTTTCACGTGAAACACCGTGAACATCTGGCGTGGTTTCAGATACCGGCGGAACAAACCTGTGCTCCCAGCACATGGAATCCCGAGTTATTCCAATATCAAGATCTTAGGTAGACGTCCCGGCACTAAATCATGATTTCGACCAACTGCTAAGAGAGCTGATAGCTCAAACACCCAAAGAGAGGGCCTAACCACAGCGCGAGACGCTACTGAGACGGCATCTGTATGAGTAGATTGCCGGAGATTTCTAGACCCCGGCACTGCGTGTTTCACGTGAAACACGCCAGTCCTAGTCAAATCAGTTAGTCAGCCCCACTCTGCGATGCACCAACACCCAGCGCCGGCGCGGATCGAGAGAACCGTTCCGCGCGCCCGCCGGGAATGAAACGGTGCCTCACGGTGCAAGGCCAGAAACCCCCAAAAGGGGCACATCGATCTGGAAAGAGAGGAAGGGCCCCACTCAATGAGTGGAGCCCTTCAGTAATTGCGCGTTAGCTTAGTCTTCAGAACCCGGACCCAGAACATCCATAATGCGGTTGAGGTCCTCAACGCTGGCGAACTCGATGCTTACTCGTCCCTTACGGGCGCCCAAAGTGATCTTCACATTCGTGTCCAAACGGTCCGAAAGTGAGGAAGCGAGGTAATCGAGCCGCTCATGCCGAGCATTTGGCTTGGGAATGCTGCTCTTCGCGGGCGTGGTGGGATCCTGGTAAAGCGTCACTGCCTCTTCGGTGGCACGCACAGACATACCCTCGGCGACAATACGCTGCGCCAGGCGTTCCATTGCGGCCGCATCCGGAAGGGCAAGCAAAGCCCGTGCATGGCCTGCGGATAGGACACCAGCGGCCACACGACGCTGCACCAACGGCGGAAGCTTGAGGAGGCGCAGTGTATTGGAGACCTGCGGGCGTGAGCGGCCGATGCGATCTGCCAGCTGCTCGTGCGTAGTACCAAAGTCCTCCAAGAGCTGCTGATACGCTGCAGCTTCTTCCAAGGGGTTCAGTTGGCTACGGTGCAGGTTCTCCAGAAGAGCATCACGGAGAAGGTCGTCGTCTGTGGTATCCCGGACAATCGCAGGAATGGTTTCCAGCCCTGCGGCCTGTACTGCCCGCCACCGACGTTCGCCCATAACAAGCTCGTACGGTTCTCCACCCTTTTCGGTTGAGGTTCGTACAACAATTGGCTGGAGAACCCCTATTTCCCGAACGGAGTGAACCAGTTCAGCCATGTCGTCCTCATCGAAGACGGAACGGGGCTGTTTACGGTTCGGATGGATATCACCGACCGGGATCTCAGCGAACCGAGCCCCGGGAACCTCCACCAACTCGACGTCGTTGCTTTGGGGTGCCGAGGGCGCCTTTGCACCAGCTGAGGGAACCTGGACATCTGCATCCGAAGAAGGGACGGGCTGTTCGACGGCAGTGGACGCAGCGTCGGCAGAACGTTTCGCGCTGGACTTGGCAGCAGGCGTCTTGGCTAACGCGCTCTTGGCCGGTGACTTCGCCGCAGGGGCCTTGGCTTTTGACGTCGCGGGTGATGACTTCGCAGCTGCCGGCGCTGAATCGGCAGGCACCGACTCCTCACGCGGAGATTCAACTGTCGGTTCCGACGCCTTACGTGCTTCCGGGAAGAACAGGTCAACGGGGCGGGACGGCGCTGAGCCATTTCCCTGGGCCGCGGCCGAGCTAGGAATGAGAGCCCCAAGACCCCTGCCGAGGCCCCTTCGCTTTTCGCTCATTGATTCATCCCTCCGATGGAATAGCCGAGCACGGACCTGCCCTGGCTGTTGCTGTGTTTCAAGAATTCTAACGTTCAGCGATTTCGGCTGCGGCTTCCATATAGGACAGCGCGCCGCTCGATGAAGGGTCGTATGTCATGACGGTCTGCTGGTAGCTCGGCGCCTCAGAGATACGCACCGAGCGCGGAACCACCGCACTCAGGACCTGTTGGGGGAAGTGCTGGCGTACCTCTGATGCGACCTGTGCGGCAAGGTTCGTCCTGCCGTCATACATCGTGAGCAGGATGGTCGAGACCACCAAGTCAGCATTGAGGTGTTTCTGGATCATCTCAATGTTCTTGAGTAGCTGACTCAGTCCCTCAAGGGCGTAGTACTCACACTGAATGGGAATGAGAACCTCACTGGCCGCGCAGAATGCGTTAACAGTGAGCAGGCCCAGGCTGGGAGGGCAATCGATGAAGATGAAGTCCAGACGGCCCTCACCGTTCTTCTCCCGTTCCTTGGCATAGACATCAATGGCACGCCGGAGCCTCTGCTCACGGGCCACCAGCGAAACGAGTTCAATCTCAGCGCCAGCCAAGTGAATGGTCGCCGGCGCGCAGATGAGGTTGGGAATGTCGGGGCATGGGGCCACGACCTCCTTCAACGGAAGATCGTTGATGAGGACGTCGTAGATGCTGTCTACATCGGCATGGTGCTCAATACCCAGGGCCGTAGATGCGTTTCCCTGCGGATCGATATCGATCACGAGCACGTTGAGGCCTGCCGAGGCCAGGGCTGCTGCAATGTTCACAGTGGTAGTGGTCTTACCCACCCCGCCTTTTTGGTTGGAAACCGTAAAGATACGGGTCCCTTCCGGCTTGGGAAGTTCACGGCCGATCAAGCGCTCTCGGCGCCGCGTTTCATTCGCGAGCTGCCGCGCTATTGGGCTGGAATCATCGATGGAATCCATGACGTTCTGCACTCCATCTGAGACGGTTTCACGTGAAACTGCAGCGTTTGCAACTGAATCAGTGCGCACAATCGCGGACTGGAGAGACGAAGAGGGTGTAGCCATGGCCCGCGCGGACCCCAAGGACATAAAGGGGGGTATCCGTTGCGTGGAAGTTTCACTACTGCCCACTGGTCACACTCTCACTCTCATTCGGCGCTTGCTGCCGTTCTCTAGCCTAACCGCTCAGCCGCCGACACGCGGGAAACCAAGCGGTATCTACGCCGTCTTTCCGTGCTTCTTGACGATAATCCTCACCACAGTGGTGGGTTCTTCCAGCAGCTCCTGCCCGCAAACCACGACAGACGTTTCCACGCCCCCAAGCTTGCGGATGACTTTGCCGGCCTTCTCTATCTCTTCAGAAGCACTGCGACCCTTGATGGCCACTACCTCTCCGCTGCCGTTAAGCAACGGGATGGTCAGCCCGGCAAGATTGGTCAGCGCTGATACAGCCCTGGCTGTGACGACGTCAGCGTCCACCATGCCTACGGCCAACTCGGCACGTGTCCGCATGATGGTGACGTTGTCCAGTCCCAGGTCATCCACCACTTCCTGAAGCCAGATGACTCGACGTTCCAAGGGTTCAATCAAGGTCAACTCGAGATCCGGGCGGGCTATGGCAAGGCAGAGACCAGGTAGCCCGGCGCCGGAACCGACGTCGGCAACGTGGCTGTTCCTTGCGATGGCGGACTCGATCACTGCACAGTTGAGAACATGCCTGCTCCACAAACGGGGAACCTCGCGCGGGCCAATCAGCCCACGTTCTGTTCCTGACGTGGCCAGGTGCTCAACGTAGCGCTTGGCAAGATCCAGGCGCTCCCCAAAGATCTTCTCTGCAGCTGCCAGTTCTGCTGCGGTGATTTCGACCATGGGCTCTAGTCAGCCGAAACGACGATGTGACGGCCAGCGCCTTCGCCTTCGGACTCGGAGACGAATCCGAGATCAGCCACGGCATCATGGACAATCTTGCGCTCGTAAGCGCTCATCGGTTCGAGGGCCACAGTCCCGCCGTCTGCCTTAACCTTGGCCACTGCGTCTTCGGCGATCTGCTGGAGAACGCCTGCGCGCTCCTTGCGGTAGCCGTTGATGTCCAGCACCAGGCGTGAGCGGGTCTCGGTAGCGGAGAGAACGGAGAGGCGGGCGAGTTCCTGCAGGGCCTCGAGGACCTCACCGTCGCGCCCCACCAGGCTGTCCAGGGCCGCAGACTCTTCGTCCGTACCGATGGAGATGTAAGTACGTCCGTTCCGGACCTCAATGTCGATGTCGCCGTCGATGTCGGCTATATCAAGAAGTTCTTCGAGGTAGTCGGCGGCGATGTCGCCTTCCTCTTCCAAGCGGCTTGCCGTCTTGGATTGCGTCTCTTCCTGGGAGTCATCCTGCTCTTCAGTCACGGCGGCGATAACTTCTTCAGTGCTCTCGGCAGACATTACTTCTTCTTCCTGTTCTTACGTTGTGGCTGGACGCGCTGGGCACGGGCTTCGGCTGCTGCGGCTGCAGCAGCTTCGGCTTCGGCAGCGGCGTCCGCGGCTTTCTTGCCACCCAACAGCGGGGGCAGGCCCTTGGCAGCGCGGCGCTCTTCAAGTGCCTTCGCGGCAGGTGAGCCCGGGGTAGGCATACGGCGAATGACGAAGAACTGCTGTCCCATGGTCCAGAGGTTCGTGGTGGTCCAGTAGATGAGGACACCGATCGGGAAGTTGATGCCACCGATACCGAAGACGAGCGGCAGGATGTAGAGCATCATCTTCTGCTGGCGCATGAACGGGCTGGCCATGGCCTCTTCGGACATGTTCTTGGCCATGATCTGCTTCTGGGTGATGAACTGCGAGGCGGTCATGGCCACGATCATCACAATCGAAAGTACCCAGACCGTAACGTCATTGCCGCCAGCCCCGCCGTGCAGCAAGGATGCTGACAGAGGCGCGCCGAAGATGCTGGACTGATCGAACTGCACCACTTGTTCGTGGCTCATGGCACCGACGCCTTGGCCCTCCTTGGCGTTGGTGGAGATACCCGACAACACCTGGAACAACGCGAAGAAGAACGGCATCTGGATCAGCATCGGCAAACATGCCGAGAACGGGTTGGTGCCGTGCTTCTTGTACAGCGCCATCTGCTCCTGGGCCATGGCCTGGCGGGAGAGCTGATCAGTCTTGCCCTTGTACTTGGTCTGCAGCTTCTTCAAGTCCGGCTGCAGCAGCTGCATGCCGCGCTGCGCCTTGATCTGCTTCACGAACACAGGAATCAGGGCAGCACGGATCACCAGCACAAGGCCGATAATCGACAAGGTCCACGTCCAGCCGTTGGCGGCGGGCAAGCCGATGAAGCTCAGTCCGTCGTGGAAGGCAACCATGATGATTGACACCAGCCACTTGAACGGAAACATGATCGTTCCAAAGAAGTCCATACGATATCCCTATTCGTTAGGCCGCAGTGCGGCCTTCTTCATCAGCCTGAGCAGCCAGGAACTGGTCCGGATTGTTCAGTACAACAATTGTGGGCGTCCGGCCTTCGGGCCAATGACGATGGCCGGCGGGGACATGGTCCACTCCACCGGCGTTCCAGGGGTGGCATTTGGCGAGCCTCCTGGCTGCCAGCCAGCTACCCTTCACGGCGCCATGCACCGTCACTGCTTCCAAGGCATATGCCGAGCAGGAGGGAAAGAAACGGCAAACCTGGCCGTACAGGGGTGAGATCACCTTGCGGTATGTCTTCAGCAGGATGATCAGGATGTTGCGGGGCAGCTCCCAGAGGAATGTGCCCACCGCCGCCGAGAGGCTCCGCCGGGGAACCTTCCCGGAGGGGTCGCTTGAGGAAGGAACGACGGCGGTGCTTATGTCATGCACGCGGTGTCCCTTCCGTTGTGGTGCCGTTGTGTTCGGTCGAAGCATTGCGTGGAACTGAGCCACTCAATCGCTTCGTCGTCACTGCCAGTGCGGCGTTGTAGTCCGAAAGCAACTGCTCCCAGCTCGCATTTGCAGCTGCGGGCAGTGCCCGGACCACGACCGCCAGGCCCGTTCCATGCGTATGCAAGGAAAGTGCGCCTGCTTCTCTCAGTCTCCTCTTAACGAGGTTCCTGGTCACGGCGTTCCCGACGGCTTTGGAGACAATGAAGCCGATTCGACTCGGCTCCCCGGCTCCGATAGGAGCCGTATATAACACTAAGTTCCGGCGTCCATTGCGGACGCCGGAACGTACAGTTGTTGAAAAGTCGGTAGACGTCCGCAGACGGTTAGGGGTGGCTAGCACCGTCGAACCCGCAAATAGACCCTGACCGACAAGTCAGTTATTTACGCCGACAGTTCGACGCGGCCCTTGCCGCGACGGGCAGCCAGGATGGCGCGGCCGGCACGGGTGCGCATACGAAGGCGGAAGCCGTGCTTCTTGGCCCGACGGCGGTTATTCGGCTGAAAAGTCCGCTTGCTCACGTTAGTTACTCCAGTGGATCAAAGGTGCGCCCACCCGATCAAAAAAGGGGAAGAACTGGCCGACGCTAAGTTTTGTATGTGCCTGCCGCCGTTGCCTTCCGAACGATGAACGTACGGGGTTACAACTGATCTCAAAAGCGGACACAAAGGACTTCACAACGTTAGGGCAAAAAGGCACCCACAGTCAAACCGGGAGCCTGCCGCGCATCTATCCACAGTTGTGTTCAACAGCGGCTTCAAGCCTGTGGATGAAGTGGCTCACAGAGCGTTTTGCAGAACCACAACAGTGTAATTATCCACAGGCAACTTCCCAGCTATCTTCTGGCGATTTCATCCCCTAGAGTGGCTCAGTAGCCCATTGTCCACCCGCTGTGCATAACTCTGTGGATTAACGCCCGGACCAGCGCCCGCCTGAGACACCTCGGCTGCCAGCAACGCCGGCAAGCA